>OZ244050.1:0-5247586 GCA_965215115.1 Saprospiraceae bacterium | reverse complement strand
ACTGGCGCGATCGAGCTTGGCGAGTTCGGCCTGGAGGAAGTGCGCCTGCCAGAGGGCGAGGTCGCTGCCGCGGGTCCCGATGCGGACCGTGTGTTCGGTGGACATGACGGCGAAGGTAGCGGGTGTGCCGCGTCACCTTACATTCACGCCCGAATGGAGTTCACCGTAGCGCAGGTAGCCGAGATGCTCGGCGGGGAGGTCGTCGGGGAGGGGAGCGGTCGGCTCGTCGGCATCGGCCGCATCGAGGATGCCCGCGAGGGCGAGTTGGCGTTCTTATCGAACCCCCTGAAGTACGGGAGCTTCGCGTATGCCTCCGACGCCACGGCGCTGTTGGTACCGGCCACCTTCGTCCCCGAGGGGGCCATCCGCGCGGCGCTGATCAAGGTGCCCAACGTACAGGTGGCCACCTCGCGACTGCTCGAACTCTACGCTGCGCAGTTGCCCAGGCCTAGCTCGGGGGTCCACCCGAGTGCCGTGGTCGACGCGGGCGCCACGGTCGCCCCCGACGCCCACGTCGGGGCCTTCGTCTACGTCGGGAAGGGAGCCGTGGTCGGCGCCCGCACGATCCTCGAGCCCCACGCCTTCGTCGGCAGCGGCGCCCGCACCGGCGAGGACTGCCTCCTGCAAACAGGCGCGCGACTGCTCCACGGTTGCCTCATCGGCCACCGCGTCCGCCTCCTCGCCAATGCCGTGGTCGGGGCGGATGGCTTCGGGCACACCCGCGACCCGGCGACCGGCGCGTGGACGCGCATCCAGCACATCGGCAACGTCATCCTCGAGGACGACGTCGAGGTCGGCGCCTGCGCCACCGTGGACCGGGCCGTCATGGGCTCGACCGTGCTGCGCCGCGGCGTCAAGCTCGACAACCTCGTCATGGTGGCCCACAACGTCACCATCGACGAGCACTCCGCCGCCGCGGCCCAGGTCGGGATCGCGGGCTCCGCGCGCATCGGGAAGCGCGTCACGATGGGCGGCCAGGTCGGGACTGCGGGCCACATCCACATCGCCGACGACGTCGAGATCGCCGCGCAGAGCGGCATCAAGGATTCGCTCGCCGTGCCCGGGCAAAAGGTCTTCGGCAGCCCCGCGAAGCCCTTCCGGGAATGGGCCAAGGACCAGGCGAACATTCGCAACGTCGATAAGCTGCAGCAGCGCGTACGCAACCTGGAGCGGGAGTTGCGGGAGTTGCAGGAGCGCCTGGCCGACAGCTACTGAGCCGCGACCGCGGCCAAGCCGAGTCCGCGACGACGCACCGGGGCTCCGCACTACCCCCCGCCACATATCTTCGCCGCCATTTATGCGACAGCACACCCTGGCGGCTAAGGTGACACTGAGTGGCATCGGCCTCCACACCGGCAAACACGTCACCATCGAGTTCCACCCCGCCGACGCCAACCACGGCATCAAGTTCCAGCGCGTCGACCTCGAGGGCGAGCCCATCATCCCCGCCGATGTCTCCCTGGTCGTGGCTACGAACCGCGGCACGACCCTCGCCCGGGGCGAGGCCCACGTGGCCACCGTCGAGCACGCCCTCAGCGCCCTGGCCGGCCACCAGGTCGACAACGTGCTGATCACCCTCGACGGCCCCGAGGTCCCGATCCTCGACGGCTCGGCCGGACCGTTCTTCGACGCCTTCGAAGAGGTCGGCTTCATCGAGCAGGACGCCGAGCGCGAGTACTTCGAGGTCGAGTACCCGATCGAGTACCGCGACGAGCTCACCGGCGCCGAGATCGTCGCCATGCCCGCCGACGAGTTCGAGGTCACGACCATGATCGACTTCAACTCCAAGGTCCTCGGGCCGCAGTACGCGACCATGAACGACCTGAGCGACTACGGCGGTGAGATCGCGCACTCGCGCACGTTCGTGTTCCTCCACGAGATCGAGAAACTGCTCAGTCAAGACCTCATTAAAGGGGGGTCGCTCGACAACGCCATCGTCATCGCCGAGCGGGAGGTGACCCCTTCCGAACTCGCTACCCTCGGGGCGCGACTCGGTCGCGACGACGTCAAGGTCGACAGCTTCGGGGTGCTCAACACCACCAAGCTCAAGTTCCAGAACGAGCCCGCGCGCCACAAGCTCCTCGACGTGATCGGGGACCTGGTGCTGGTCGGCAGTCCGATCAAGGGCAAGATCGTCGCCCGCAAGCCCGGCCACGCCGTCAATACCGCTTTCGCAAAACGGATCAAGGCCGAGCTCAAGGAGCAGCGCAAGCTCCGGGGCATCCCGCGCTACGATCCGAACCAAGCCCCCGTGCTCGACACGACCGCCATCATGGGCTACCTCCCGCACCGCTTCCCGATGCTGCTGGTCGACAAGGTGATCGAGCTCACGGACAAGACCGTGGTCGGTATCAAGAGCATCACCTTCAACGAGCAACTCTTCCAGGGGCACTTCCCGAACAACCCCGTCTTCCCCGGCGTCCTCCAGGTCGAAGCCCTTGCGCAAACCGGGGGTATATTGGCCCTCAGCATCACCGGCGACCCAGGCCAGTGGGATATGTACTTCATCAAGATCGACAACTGTAAGTTCCGAGGTATGGTCCGACCGGGAGACACGCTCATCCTCAAGATGGAACTCCTCAGTCCCATCCGCCGGGGGATCTGCCACATGCAGGGCACGGCCTACGTCGGGAATACCGTTGTCTCCGAGGGTGAGCTCACCGCCCAAATCGTTAAGCGCCCGACGACCGCATGATCCACCCTTTATCAAATATCGACCCCGCGGCGCAGATCGGCAAGGGCACCCGTATCGCGGCCTTCGTCACGGTCGAGGACGACGTCGTCATCGGGAAGGATTGCGTCCTGCACCCGGGCGCGGTCGTGATGCGGGGCAGCCGACTCGGCAACGGGTGCGTCATCTACCCGGGGGCCGTCATCGGGGCCGAGCCACAGGACCTCAAGTTCGTCGGGGAGTACTCCACGCTCGTCATCGGCGACCGCACCACCGTGCGCGAGCACTGCACCCTCAACCGTGGCACGGCCGCCGCCGGGACGACCCGCATCGGCAGCGACTGCCTCCTGATGGCCTACGTGCACGTGGCCCACGACTGCCTCGTCGACGACAAAGTCGTGCTCGCCAACAACGTCAACCTCGCCGGCCACGTCGAGATCGGCTACCACGCCGTGATCGGCGGCATGACCGGCATCGTGCAGTTCGTCAAGGTCGGGGCCCACGTCATGGTCGCCGGCGGGACCATCGTCCGCAAGGACGTGCCGCCCTTCGCGACCGTGGCCCGCGACCCGGGCCAGTACATGGGGATCAATCGTATCGGCCTGCTGCGCCGCGGCTTCACGCGCGACCAGATGCTCGTCATGGAGAATGCCTACAAGCACCTCTTCGGCTCCGGGCTCTCCCGCGCCGACGCCCTCGAGGCCATCGAACTCGACGCCACCGATCCCGAGATCACCCGCGAGATCGTCGACTTCGTCGGGGCGTCCACGCGCGGCATCATCCGCGGCCCCAAGCAAGATGCGACCGTTGAGGATTGAGGCGCGCGGTCTGTACAAACGCTTCACCCGCCGCGACATCGTCCGCGACTTCTCGTACGTCTTCGAGGCCGGCAGTCACACCGCCATCCTCGGCCCCAACGGTTCGGGCAAGTCGACACTCGTCAAACTCCTGTGCGGACACCTGCTCCCGAGTGAGGGCACGGTAAGTTTTCACGAAAGTGGCCACCGCCTCGACCTCGACGACGTCTACCGACGCGTGAGCCTAACCGGGCCGTACGTCGAACTCATCGAGGAGCTCTCGGGCGATGAACTCGTTGTCCTACACGAGCGCCTACGCGGCTTTCGCCAAAACCTGTTGCCCGCGGACTTGTGGAACCGCGTCGCGTGGACCCGGGGCATCCGCCGCCAGACAGTGGCGAGCTATAGTTCGGGGATGAAACAGCGGCTGAAACTCCTCCTCGCGATGGCGACCGAGGCCTCCGTAGTATTCTTAGACGAGCCCACGAGCAACCTGGACGCGGAGGGCGTCGACTGGTACCGACGATTGCTGGAGGATTGGGTAGGCGAGCGGACGTTGATCGTCGCCAGCAACGAGGAGCGGGATTTTGCGGAGGGGTCGGACCGCATCGGGGCGGTTGCCTGGCGGCCGGAGGTGGTGGCGTGAGTAAGCCGGCGCGGCGTGAGTCAGTAAGCCGGCGCGGCGTGAGTGAGCCGGCCCGGCGTCTGTCGCTGCGCTCCGCGACGCCAAACCGGCTACCGCAGAACGCGGACCTCACGGCCCGCTGAATCCGGCTCCGGCCATGCGCAGCCGCCAGCGTAGCGGTTCGAAGGTCCTTAATCGAAGCTCTGGTTCGCCGCCGCCGCGTCGTTCACCAGGTCTTGGTACTCCTGCGGCGACAAGCCGTCCATGCAGTAGTGGATCGGGTCCACCTTGTTGCCGCGGTTGATCACCTCGTAGTGGAGGTGCGGCCCGGTGCTGGTGCCCGTGCTGCCGACCATGCCGATCACCTCGCCGCGCTTGATCTTCTGGCCCTGCCTGACGATGGTCTTGCTGAGGTGGCCGTAGAGCGTGCGGTAGCCGTAGCCGTGGTTGAGGACGATGTGGAGGCCGTAGCCCGACTGATCGGTGACGACGGTCTCGACGACGGCGTCGCCGGTGGCCTGGACGGGTGTCCCCTGCGGGGCGGTGAAGTCGAGCCCGGTGTGCATCTTGGCCCGCTTGTAGATCGGGTGCACGCGCATCCCGAACCCGGACAACATTCGGATACTCTTGGCGAGCTTGTCCGAGCGCACGGGCTTGATCGACGGCATCGACGCGAGCATCGTCTCGCGGTCCTTGGCCATCGCGGTGATGGTGTCGAGGCTCTTGCTCTGTAGGACGAGCTGGCGCTTGAGCTTGTCGGCGCGGCGCTCGGCGTCTTCGATGATGGCTTCGCTCGTGCCGCGGACGGCCGTGCGGGCGCTACCGCCGACGCCGCCCTCCCACACGTGGCCGTCGATGGGGTTCATCCCGAACACCATCCGGTGGGCGCTCGCGTCGCGCTCCTGGACGTTCTCGAGGACCTTACTCATCGTGGCCAACTCCTCGTTGAGGTACGCGAAGCGGGCCTCGAGGTAGCCGACCTCCGCCCGGAGCGCCTCTTCGCGCTCGGAGGGGAACACCGCGTCCTTGTACTCGCTGATCCCGAAGCCACAGGCCACCGACACGACGAGGAAGAGGAGCGATCGGAAGGCCCGGACCTTGACGGGGAGGCGAAATCTCTCGTATTGCAGCGTCTGTTCGTTGTACACGAACTTGGGTGGTTGCTGCATATGGGTTGATGTTTTAGGCGATTTCGATAACCTGGGTCCCCCGCGAAGGTGGGGTGGCCGCGAATGTACCCGATTTAGATCATAAAGCAAATGTTAGACCGAAAGCTTTTTTATGAGGCTTGATATTACTCGAAATTAGTATGTAAGGCGAGCCAAGGGTAGTCGAGGTGCCAGTATTTACGGGCGCTCCAGCCCTACCACCGCCGAACGGCCGCCGTACCCGTGGCCAGCGCATAAAGTTTCGGACCCCATCGGCGGCTCGCAACAATTTGGTCGCGGGCCGCACCGTATCGCCGTGACGCAGCCCCGCCCCGGGCTACCTTCGCGCGCCGTTTACCAGCCGTTCGTTTCGCGTATGACCGCCCCCGAGATCCGCCAGCACTTCCTCGAGTTCTTCCGCGACAAGCAGCACCGCATCGTCGATTCGGCACCGCTCGTCTCCAAGGACGACCCCACGCTGCTGTTCGTCAACTCGGGCATGGCCCCCTTCAAGGACTACTTCCTCGGCACCAAGGCCCCCGCCGTCCCCCGGGTCGCCGACACGCAGCGCTGCCTGCGGGTGAGCGGCAAGCACAACGACCTCGAGGAGGTCGGCCGCGACTCCTACCACCACACGCTCTTCGAGATGCTCGGCAACTGGAGCTTCGGGGACTACTTCAAGGCCGAGGCCATCGCCTGGGCCTGGGAGCTGCTCACCGACCGCCTCGGACTCGACGAGGACCGCATCTACGTGAGCGTCTTCGCCGGGGACGCCGCCGACGACCTCGCCGCCGACGACGAGTCCGCCGCGCTCTGGCGCCAGTTCGTCGCCGAAGACCGGATCCTGCGTTTCGACAAGAAGGACAACTTCTGGGAGATGGGGGAGTCCGGACCGTGCGGGCCCTGCTCCGAGATCCACATCGACCTGCGTTCGGCCGGGGAGCGGGCCGCGGTCAATGGCCGCGAACTCGTCAACGCCGACCACCCGCAGGTGGTCGAGATCTGGAACCTGGTCTTCATGCAGTTCAACCGCCGCGCCGACGGCTCGCTGGAGCCCCTGCCCGCGCGCCACGTCGACACCGGCATGGGCTTCGAGCGCCTCTGCATGGCGATCGAGGGGAAGACCAGCAACTACGAGACCTCCGTGTTCAGCGGCCTCATCGCGGAGGTGGAGCGCCTGAGCGGCAAAACCTACACCAACCGCTACGACGACGCCTCGATGAGTGACGTCGCCATGCGCGTCGTGGCCGACCACCTACGCGCGGTGTGCTTCGCCGTGGCCGACGGGAGCCTCCCGGCCAACGCCGGGGCCGGCTACGTGATCCGCCGCATCCTCCGCCGGGCCGTGCGCTACTACTACAGTTTCCTCGACCGGCGGGAGCCGCTGTTGTACCTGCTCGTCGACGCCCTCGCCGACCAGTTCAAGGACGTCTTCCCGGTCCTGGATCAGCAGCGGGCGTTCGTCACGCGCGTCGTGCTCGAGGAGGAGCGCGGATTTTTGCGGACCCTGTCCAGCGGACTGGAGCGCCTGGACGTTTTGGCGAAAGCCGGCAACATCGACGGCGAGAGCGCCTTCGAGCTCTACGATACGTTCGGCTTCCCGATCGACCTCACGCAGCTCGTCGCCGCCGAACGCGGGATCGACGTGGACATGGTCGGCTTCGAGCAGGCCCTCGAAGCGCAGAAGACCCGCAGCCGCGCCGCCGGCGAACGCACCGTCGGCGACTGGACCGTCGTCGCGGACGGGCAGACCACTTTCGTCGGCTACGACCACCTCGAGCGCTCGGACGTGCGCATCCTGCGCTTCCGCACCCTGACGACCAAGAAGGGCGAGATTCAACAGGTGGTCCTCTCCGAGTCACCCTTCTACGCGGAGGGCGGCGGCCAGGTCGGGGACCGCGGCACGCTGGTGATTGGCGACGAGACGATCCCCGTGCTCGACACCACCCGGGAGAATGAGCTGATCGTGCTGACGGTGGGGCGCCTTCCGGCAAAACCCGCCGCGCCGGTCACGGCTACCGTCGACGCACCGTTGCGCGGCCGCACCGAGCGCAACCACACGGCCACGCACCTGCTGCAGGCGGCGCTCCGCGAGGTGCTCGGCGACCACGTCCAGCAGCGCGGGAGCCTCGTCAACGGGGACTACCTGCGCTTCGACTTCAGTCACTTTTCAAAGGTCGGCGACGAGGAGCTCGCGGTCGTCGAATCGATCGTCAACGCGCGCATCCGCGAGATGATCCCCCTGCAGGAGGCGCGCTCGATCCCGATCGCCGAGGCCGAGGCCGCCGGGGCCACGATGCTCTTCGGGGAGAAGTACGGCGACACGGTCCGCATGATCACCTTCGATCCGGGCTTCTCGCGCGAGCTGTGCGGCGGGACGCACGTCGCGAACACCGGCGCCATAGGGCTCTTCAAGATCATCTCCGAGGGGGCCGTCGCCGCGGGGATCCGGCGCATCGAGGCCCTCACCGCCGGGGGCGCCGACCGCTACGTCGCCGAACAGCTCGCCACGCTCGCGACCCTGCGCAGCAACCTGAAGAATCCCGCCGACCTCGTCGCGCAGGTCGATACCCTCCAGGAGGAGCTGCGCGCCGCCCGCAAGGAAGTCGAGCGCCTTCACCAGGAGCAGGCCAACCAGGCCGCCAAAGACCTCGTGGCCGGCGCCAAACAGATGGATGGCTTCCGTTTCGTGGCCGCCGAACTCCAGATTGAGGACGCGAAGGCCGCGAAGTCGCTCGCCTTTCAACTAGAAGACCAGCTTTCGCCCGCCGTGATCGTGCTGGGTCTGGTGAGCAACGACAAGCCCCAATTGCTGGTCGCTATCTCGCGGTCCCTCACCGACGACCCTGCGTTTCACGCGGGCAAGATGGTGAAGTCGCTCGCGGCCCACATCGGCGGCGGCGGCGGCGGGCAGGCCTTCTTCGCCTCGGCGGGCGGGACGCGCAGCGACAAACTCGGCGAGGCCGTCGCGATGGCCGAAAGCCTGCTGCCGAAGGGCTAGGCGGTCGACTGCCCGATCGGCTTTAGGCGCCGGACCGTGCGGCTGGTATACTTGTTGCAGCCGTGAGACCTCGATGCGGGTTGACCTACGGCGCCTAAGCCTCCTGTTTGCTGTTATCCTCGTCGCCGCGGGCCTCGCGGCACAGTCCGTCGTAGCGCACAGGCTCGACGAACTCGACGTACCCAGTCAGGACATCAAGGGCATTTACCACGGCCCGCGGGGCGGGATGTACATCCTCACCGAGCGCGGCAACGTCTCCGAGATATCCGTCCACGACGGCGAGCGGTGGGCGCTCAGTCACCGGCTGGCGCCCGGTGAGAAGGTCCTAACGACGCTCTACGGCGAGCTGCTCCTCGCCAACGAATCCGAGATCTTCACCTTCGAGTGGCGGTTCCGCGCGCCGGCCAGGCGCTTGCTGCTCGGGCGCCTGCGGACGCCGTACACGATCACACGCGCCACCTACCTCATGGAGGTCGGCTCGCAAACCCTACAGCGCCACCCCGAGGTGGTACTCGAGACCAACCGCGGGATACTCGTTAGCAGCGGCGGTAAGTTTCACCAGACCACGTCCGGTCGGATGCGTCTGCTCGGGGTCTCCCCCCTCGGGGCTTTCGTGGCCAACCCCGCGGGCGAGGTCTTCGCCGTCGGTCGGCGCCGCCAGGTGGTGGCGCACCTCGCGACCGACATGACGGACCTGGCGCCCGTCGCGACGACCTCCGGCGGGGACATCATCTTCCGCGGCGGGGGGGCCGTGCACCTCCTGCAGCTCAACCAGGCCGAGCGGTACCGCATCCGCCGCATCGTCGACGTCCCGAGCCAGTGCGACCTCACTGTGGTCGGCAACCGACTCCTGCGGCTGAGCCCCGGAGAGCCACTGATGTACTGCGACCTCCAGGCGGGTTCGGAGTGGCGACCGATGCACTTCGGTGGCTCGGATGCGCAAAGCGCGTCTCCCCTGGCGGTGGGTGGCGCGGGAAGCTTCTACAGCATCGGCTCGCGGGCCATCGTCCGTACGCAGACCGGGATCGTGAGCGTCGAAAGCCTGCCGAATGTCACGATCCCCGTCCAGATCGACGCCGCCCTCACGAGCGCCATCGGCGCGGCCGGCTCCGAGCTCGTCGTCGGCCAGCCCGACGCCGTCAAGGTCTACGGCACGGACCCCGCCGCCGGGCCGACCCCGCGCCGCAGCTGGCCGACCTTCGACAACTACATGCGCAACAGCGTCCCGACCTGCGTCGCCAGTTTTGCCGGCCGCATCGTCGTCGGGACCTCGGACGGGCGTGTCCTCGGCCTCAACCCCGGAGGCCCCCCGGAGCTCCTCAGCTCGGTCGTGGGCTACGGCATGGAGTTCTCCGACCTCTACGTCACCGATCAGGCCCTGTGGGCGACGTTCAACCCCGGTTCGGGGCGCAACTCGGGTCTCGTCAAGATCACCCGCGGGGCGAGTGGCCTGCAGTTGGATTCGACGGGGCTCGAGGGCTCCGTGGCGTGCGTTCGGCAGGCGCCGCGGGGCCGGCTGTACGCGGCGGCGCGGCGCGGGGCGAGCCCGCTGTACTACTACTACGCGGCCCACAACCTCTGGATGAAGCTCGGCGGCAAGGTCGAAATGGCCGCCAACCACCAGGGCTTCGAGGTCCACGAGATCGCCCCCGCGAGTGACTCCCTCATCTACGTCGCCACGAGTCGCGGGCTCCTGCAGTGGACGCGCGCGCGGGGCTACCGTGCGGTCCCAATGCCGCACGACCTCCTCGACGCCGACATCCGCAGCGTCGCCCTCGCCGACGGGGGGCTCTGGTTCACGGTCCAGGGCCAGGGTGCGTATTTCCTGCGCGACGGCAACCTCCACACCGTCGAGGGGGCCCACAACTGGACCTCGTTCGACTTCCAGCCCCGCGGCCTCACGACCCTCGACAATGGCGACGTTCTCCTGCTCAACGGCGGTCGCGTCGTCAAGCTCGACAGCCCGACCGACGACTACATGCCCCTGCGGCCCGGGATCATCGTCGCGACGCACCCCGGGGCCTCCTTCGGGAGCCGCGTCGGCGTCGGCGAGCGCCGGAGCCTCTGGCAGGGCGATAGCCTCTACGTCCACTACGCCCTCCCGGGATTCGCGCCCGACCACCTCATCGCGGCCTTCACTATCGACGGCGCCACCGTTCGCCCGGTCCGCTCCGCCGAGGGCTTGGCCGTGTTCGCGCCCATGCAGCCCGGCGACTACGAGCTCTCCATCCGGGTCATCTCGCGGGAGAAGGGCTACAGCGCCAGCGTTCACGTGCTGTCGCTGCGGGTCATGCCCTTCTGGTGGACCTCGGCCTTCGGGCTCTTCGTCATCGTCACGCTCTCGACCTTGGTCGGCTTTTGCGTCGTGTCTGGGTACACCCTGCGGCAACGTACGCTCGCCAGGGAGCTGGAGCAGCTCGTCACCGAGCGCACGCGCGACCTGCAGATCGCCCAGGACAAGGCCCAGAAGGCCAGCACGGCCAAGTCCATGTTCCTCGCCAACATGAGCCACGAGATCCGCACGCCCCTCAATGCCGTGCTCGGGATGGGCAACCTCCTGCTCGACTCCCCGCTCACCGACGAGCAGCGCGAGTTCGCGACCTCGATCCAGCGCGGCGGGAATGCCCTCCACGGCATCGTCGGGGACATCCTCGACTTCGCCGAGATCGACAACGGCTCCGTCAAGCGCCGCGATGCCCTCGCCAACCTCCCCGACCTCGTCCACGAGTTGGTGGCGACCTACGCCGACTACGCCTCGGAGAAGGGCCTGTTCTTCGGCTACGACATCGACCCGCTCCCGGTCCACGTCTCGATCGACGCCCAGAAACTCCGTAGTGCCATCAGCCACCTGCTCGGCAACGCCATCAAGTTTACCCCGAGTGGGGAAGTCCACGTCGAGGTGAGGTTCGAGGGGCGCCACGACGGCGGCGGCGGCGGCGGTGACCAGCTCCGCGTCCGCATCAGCGACACCGGCATCGGGATCAGTGACGCGGACTACCTCAGGATCTTCGACGTCTTCGAGCAGGCCGACAATTCTAATACGCGTCGCTTCGGGGGGACGGGGCTGGGCCTGGCCATCGTCAAGACCTACGTGGAGTGCCTCGGGGGCCACGTCGCCCTGGAGTCCACGCTCGGGGAGGGCTCGACGTTCACCCTGCAGTTGCCCCTGCGGCTCACGGGCCGGCACGTAGTCCAGCCGCCGTTAATCCCGAGCGAGGACGTGCTTCACGTATCGCCGTCGAGTGCGCATCCCGCCTTCCGGCAGCAGTTGACGCAGTTGTTCAGCGGTGGAGAGTTCGCCGATCCATCGCTCCCCACCGCGGGAGACGTCTTTTCGGGCGCGGCGGATGTCTTACTACACGGCTATACGACGGCCGAGGACTTGGACGCCTTTCGGCAAAACGAAGCCTACCGGCTCGCACACAGGCGCGGGAGCGTGATTGCGGTGGTGCGGACGTTGCACCAGGCCACCGACCTCGGGCTATTGCCCCACGAACAGGCGCTCACCTATCCCCTGCGCCCCCAGCGGATCGTCGAACTGGCCGCGGAGTGGCGGTCCACGAAGGCCGAACGCGCGGCAACCGCAACCCCGGACGACGAACCGGCCTCCGTCGCCGCGAGGCTCACCGGGCCCGGGTCTTCAGCCACGGAGGAGACAACGCAATCGCTGGCGGCCACAGTTGGCCACGCAGCTACTGCCTACGCCTCTACTGATAACGCATCTCCTGCCAATGCATCTACTGCCCCCGAACTCCAGCCGAACTTAGGGCACGTGGCCGAAACACCCCCGGCTGCTTCGGTGCCAGCCAAGCCACGGCCGGTGTTCTTCGACCTCGGTGCCGAGCACCCGCTCAAGATCATGGTCGCCGAGGACAATCCCATGAACAAGATGCTCATCCTCACCGTGCTCACTAAGCTCGGCTACAAGGCGGACTGCGTCGAGAACGGCCGACTGGCCGTCGAGCGCTTCGGTGCCGAGGCGTACGACCTCATCCTGATGGACATCCACATGCCCGAGATGGACGGCCTCCAGGCCACGCGCGAGATCCGCGACCGTTACTTCGAGCGCCCGGTCACCATCTGTGCCCTCACCGCAAACGCGAGCGAGGAAGGCCGCGTCGAGTGCCTCGCCGCGGGGCTCGACGAGTTCATGACCAAACCCCTGCAGGTGCCGGCGCTCGTCACGCTCCTCAGAAAAGTAGAACCCCTCGCGAGCCGGATGATTGCCGCGGCCGGGGCGGCCGATGTACGGAGCGGCGAGGCGTGCCCGCATCACGCGGCAAGTGTGGCCACCGCCCTGCGCTCCTAGCCGAACGCGATGTCGAGCGCCTCGCACATCTTGCCGACGGCCTCGTCGATGATGGCGTCCGTGTGGGCCGCGCTCACGAAGCCGACCTCGTACCCGCTGGGCCCGAGGTATACCTCTCGCTGCAGCAACTCGTGGTGTAAGGTGCGGAAGCGCTGCATCCCCTCCGGGCGGATCTGGTCCGCGCGCTCGATGCGGGCGCGGTCGAAGCAAAACCAGAAGATGCTCCCGATGGACGGCACGGTGAGCTCGTAGCCCTTGTCGTCGGCGTAGGCCTCGATCTGATCGGCCAGCCGTAAGGTGCGTTGGCGCAAGCCAGGGTAGAAGTCCGGGGCGAGCAGTTCGCGCAGCGTCGCGAGCCCCGCCGCCATGGCCACTGGGTTGGCGCTCAACGTCCCCGCCTGGTAGACCGGCCCCTCGGGCGCGACCGCGCCCATGATGTCGCCCCGCGCGCCGTACGCCCCGACGGGCATGCCGCCGCCGATGATCTTGCCGTAGGTGACGACGTCGGGCTCAATGCCGTAGTACCCGGCGGCCCCCGTGAAGCCAACCCGGAACCCGGAGATGACCTCGTCGAAGATCAGCAGCGCCCCCGAGCTGTAGCAGTGTAGCCGCAGGCACTCCAGGAACTGTCTCCGCTGCAGCAGCAGCCCGTTATTGGCGGGCACGGGCTCCACGATCACGGCCGCGATCTGGTCACCGAGTTCGAGGAAGAGATCGTGCACGCGCGCCGTGTCCGCGAGCGGCAACACCAAGGTTTTGTCGACGAATGTTTTGGGGACACCCGCCGAAGAACTCTCCCCGAAGGTGACCAAGCCGCTGCCGGCCTTCACGAGCAGCGAGTCGACGTGCCCGTGGTAACAGCCTTCGAACTTGAGGATGAGTTCGCGTCCCGTGTAGCCGCGCGCCAGGCGAATCGCCGACATCACGGCCTCCGTGCCGGAGCTTACGAAGCGCATCCGGTCGAGGTAGGGGTTGTTGTCGAGCAGCAACTTCCCGAGGGCGTTGCCCGAGGGCGTCGGCGTGCCGTAGCTCGTGCCCCGCGCGACGGCCGCCACGATGGACTCGCGCACGGCGGGGTGGTTGTGCCCGAGGATCATCGGCCCCCAGGAGCCGCAAAAATCTAGAAAGCGATTGCCGTCGACGTCGTACAGGTAGCACCCGTCGGCCCGCTCGACGAAGACCGGCGGCCCGGAGACGCTCTTGAAGGCCCGCACCGGGGAGTTGACCCCGCCCGGGAAGTACCCCTTCGCCTCCTCGAAGAGGCGCGCCGACTTCTCGCGTTTCAGTTCGGTTGCTAACGTCATTGCGGCAAATAAACCCCCGGGGTCGCGCCGGGGATATCCTTCGGGTGCCACGACTCGTACACCCCGTAGATTGTGGCACGCGCGCTACATATCCACAGCGGCGAGCGGGGTCTGGGGAAAGCGTGCGCATCCCTGGAAACCGGTACACATTACTTTTGACCCTTATGGATGCTTTCTCTAGCTCACTGGCCGCGGCCGCCCTCGTCGACGGACAGCACTTCTCCCTCCCGGGCTTCGGGACCATCGAAGGCATCTACGTGCCGGCGTGGATCAACCACGTCAACCGCGAGGTCGACCCCCCGCGCCTCGAGGTCCGGTGGACGCGGCCCGCGCACCCGGACGCGCAGACCTTCGCGGACCTGCTCGTCGGCACGGGCGCTACCTACGCCGAGGCCAGCGCCACGCAGGACGCGTGGCTCGCGACGCTCGAGGCCGGGGAGGCGGTAAGCATCGGCGACCTCGGTCTGCTGCGCTTCGATGAGGCCAGTGGCCTCGTCGAATGGCTGCCGTACGAAGCCGCCCTGGCCGCCGCGTACTGGCGGGGCGGGGCCGTGGCCGTGGAACCTTTGCCCAAGCGAAACGCGAGCGTCTCCGCGGAGGAACCCGTAGAAGGAGCGTTCCCCGGAGCGGAAGCAAAGGTCGTCGCCCTCGCCGAGGCGGATGGCACGGACGAGAGCGGGGATGCGGCTTACGAGGACCAGGGCGTAGCCTCGGGAAGGAGCCAGCCTTTCCCTCTCGCGAAGCTCCTCCGGTATGCGGCCATGTTCGGACTGGTCGTCGTTGGCCTGGCGCTGTTGCGCTCGGCTTTCGCGGAGCAGATCGACGCGCCGGACGATGGTCAGGCCGTCGCCGTGAGCCAGGACCGCCTCAACCGCAGCCCCCTCGACGCGTCGAGCGCTCCGGTAGGCGTCGTGGCCGAGGACTTCGTCGCCCCTGAGTACAACGCCGCGTATGGCCCGAGTGGAGCCGGCGGCGCGCCCTCGATGCAGAACCAAGCGTTGCAGGCCCCAAAATCGGTCGCGGCCGAGCCTGCCGACGCGAAGCCGGCCACCGCCCGCGCGAATACGCCCCCGTCAAACGTCAACCGTCTACCCCGGAATGCACAACGCATCGATCCCGCAGACCTCGCCTCCGTACCTGAACCAGCCAAGGCCGCTAAGGCCACTAAGGTTGGCAAGCCAGTCAAGCCGGCTAAGCCCGCTAAGTCCGCCAAGGCCCGGCAGGTCGGAGGCGATGTCGTGATCATCCTCGGGAGTTTCGAGAGCAACGACAACGCCGCCCGCCTCACGGAGCGCCTGGCCGCAAAGGGCCTCCTGCCGTACGTAGACCAACCGGGCAAACTCACCCGCGTCGGGGTGTCCGTAAGCGATGTCTCCCCCGCGGAGGCCAGTGCGATGCTGGCGCGCCTGAAGCGTGAGTTCAACCCCAACGCCTGGATTTTGTGAACGACCGGGATTCGGATTACGTCGTACGAGCGCGCAAACCGGCCCGGCCTTTGCCTGTCCGGAGGTATGCGTCTCCACTATGCGTTCCTCGTCGTCACGTCCCTACTCCTCCACGGTAGCCTGTTCGCACAGGAGGATTCGCGCCAGCTCGAGTCCACGACCCACACGCGCACTAGTGCCCACCGCACCACGAGCCGCCTGCTGCGCTGGGAGGTGAGTGCGGGAACGGGTTTCACGGCGGGTATCCTCACGGGGGCCCAGCAGACCCAACCCGTGCTCCAGGCTTCGATCGGTTATGCGATTAGCGATCGTCTGCTCCTCGGGGCAGCCTTCGGCCAGGCCGTGTTCACCCCGAGTGCCTTCGTCGACAAAAATGGTGTCGTCTCGCAGGAGACGAGCCAGAGTCGGCACTACGGGGTGCGGCTCAAGGGCGTGTTTTTGCGAAAGCAGATCATCAACCTGTACGGCGGTCTGCAACTGGGCGTCACGACCTCGACCCCGAGCTACGAGCACCGCTTCCCGGAGGGTTTCGTCGTCGAAGACGAGGCGGCCTACCTCGCGGACAGGGCCACGCCCTTCTTCGATGCCGGGCCGCAGGTCGGCGCGATCGGCTTCATGGGCATCAGCGCGGACGTGATCCCGAACCTCGCGGCGTACGCCGAACTCGGTAACAACCTCGCGCTGCTATCCGGGGGCGTGACGGTGAAGTTCTAGCGCGGCTGGGGGGCAGGACTACCTTCGCGGTTCCAAAAGCCCCTCCGTTATGTCCTTGCTCCAGGTCCCGGCCCACCGCTTCTTCCTCATCGCCGGACCCTGCGTGGTGGAGGGCGAGCGCGTCCTCGACGAGACGGCGGCCCGGCTCAGGGACGTCTGCGGCGAGCTGGACATCCCGCTGGTGTTTAAGTCGAGCTACCGCAAGGCCAACCGCACGGCGCTGAGCTCCTTCACGGGCATCGGCGACGAGGCCGGCCTCGAGCTCCTCGCCGGGGTCGGGCAGCGGTATGGCCTCCCGACCATCACCGACATCCACGCCGACGAGGACGCGGCCCTCGCGGCACAGTACGTCGACGCGTTGCAAATCCCGGCCTTCCTCTGTCGGCAGACCAGTCTGTTGCTGGCCGCAGGGGCTACGGGTAAGGCGGTTAGCATCAAGAAAGGCCAGTTCTTGAGTCCGGAGGCGATGCGCTTCGCGGCCGAGAAAGTAGCGAGCGTGCGCGGTAGCGAAGTCTGGCTGACCGAGCGCGGGACGACCTTCGGGTACCAGGACCTCGTGGTCGACTTCCGGGGGATCCCGACGATGCGCGAGACGGGCTGCCCGGTCGTGATGGACTGTACGCACAGTCTGCAGCAACCTAACCAGAGCTCCGGGGTGACGGGCGGGCGCCCGGCCCTCATCGAGACGATCGCGCGCGCGGCCATCGCCGCCGGGGCCGACGGTCTATTCATCGAGACGCACCCCCGGCCCGGGGAGGCCCTGAGCGACGGAGCCAACATGCTGGCGCTCGACAGGATGGAAAGTCTACTGCGGCGCCTGGCGCGCCTGCGCGAGGTGACCCACGAGATCGATTCGCAGGAGTTTAACGCCTAGCGCGCGCACGAGCTGCTGGTTTGAGGCGTTCTTCGTGGCATGGTCCTCCGCCTTGCCGCCGCTTGCTTGTTCGTCTTTGTTGGTTCCGTGAGTCCTGCCGTGGCGCAGTTCTCGAAGACCATGCACAGCAGCTTCCCGGTCGAGGGCGCCGAGGCCATCCAGATCAATCTCGTCGACAACGTCACGGTCGAGTCCTGGGCGGGCAACACGATCCTCGTCCAGACGGACGTGCGGCTCTTCAACGCGAGCAAAGGTTTGTTCGACTTCCTCACCGGCGAAGACGGGCGCTACCTGGTGAGCGCCGGCACCGACGGGACGACCCTCAACCTCGTCAACGTCAAGCCCTCCCGCGCGGAGCTCGTGAGTAAGCAGGGGACCTGCCGCGAGGAGATCAACGTCAAGGTGCTGCTGCCGGCTGATTTCGTCGGGGAGGGCTCGGGGCCGTTCCACCGCG
The DNA here is from genome assembly GCA_965215115.1 of Saprospiraceae bacterium. Classification (GTDB taxonomy): domain Bacteria; phylum Bacteroidota; class Bacteroidia; order Chitinophagales; family Saprospiraceae; genus CALDTK01. The sequence goes on along the minus strand of OZ244050.1, from coordinate 5,230,244 downwards.
TCTCCGCTGATACCGCCGTGCCCTTGGTCGCCACGCCGGTCGAGGTCGGGGTGGCCGTCGACTCGACGCAGGCGCCGATCGAGCACTAGACCTTTAGTCGGGCGAGTCGGGCCTTCGCGCGTCGTGACGTTCCTTTGCCGGTCGTGTCGCACTCCGACGAGGTCTTGTCCGCAACGTTCGCATGTACAAAGAAGTAGAGATCAAGCTCAGTCCCGACCAGGTGACCGACGAGGCGGCGCTGAGGGCGGCCGCGGCGAAGGCCGCGAAGGCCAGGGGGGACTTCGAGCACACGCTCCTGCGGCGATCGATTGACGCCCGCGGTCGCGAGCCCGTCTTCCGGCTCCGCGTCGGCGTGGCGCAGGGCCAGGGCTTGCCGCCCGCGCCGCGGTACCGGTCGCCCTACCGGCAAACCGCAGGAGGCCCCACGGTTTACATCGTGGGCGCGGGTCCCGCCGGCTACTTCGCGGCGCTCACCTGCCTGGAGCATGGCCTGCGCCCCGTGGTGCTCGACCGCGGCAAGGACGTACGGGCCCGCCGGCGCGACCTGAAGGCCATTCAGCAGGAGGGCACCGTCAACCCCGACTCCAACTATTGCTTCGGCGAGGGCGGGGCCGGGACCTACTCCGACGGCAAGCTCTACACCCGTTCGCACAAGCGCGGCAACATCGTCAAGGTGCTGCAGGTGCTCGTGGAGCACGGCGCGGAGCCCGACATCCTCGTCGACGCCCACCCGCACATCGGGTCCAATAAGCTCCCGCACATCATCGCCGCGATGCGCGCCACGATCGAGGCCCACGGTGGGGAGGTGCGGTTCGGGGCGCGGGTGGTGGACGTATCGACGGAGGGCGGACACGTGCGGGCGCTGGAGATGGCGGACGGGACGACCCTCGCGGTCGAGCGCGTGATCCTCGCCACGGGTCACAGCGCTCGCGACATCTACGAGTTGTTTTTGCGTAAGCAGTGGACCCTCGAGGCCAAGCCCTTCGCCCTCGGCGTCCGTATCGAGCACCCGCAGGCGATGGTGGACCAGCAGCAGTACGGACCGCCCGTTCGTCACGAGAACCTGCCCGCCGCCAGCTACAGTCTCGCTACGCAGGTTGCGGACCGCGGGGTGTTCAGCTTCTGCATGTGTCCCGGGGGGCTCGTGGTGCCGGCGGCGACGGCGCCCGGGGAGCACGTCGTCAACGGGATGTCGCTCTCGCGGCGCGACAGCCCCTACGCGAACAGTGGTTTCGTGACCGCGGTCGACGAGCAAGACTGGGCGGCGTACGCGGATCGTGGACCCCTGGCTGGCTTGGCTTACCAGGCCGATGTCGAGCGTCGGTTCTTTCGCGCGGGCGACGGTACGCAGCGGGCACCTGCACAGCGGGTGTCGGACTTTCTGGAGGGGCGGCTTTCGCCAAAACTCAATGCGACGAGTTACATCCCCGGGGTCTTCGCCGCCCCGATCCACGAGTTGCTGCCCGGACCGGTGGCCGCGCGTCTCGCGGCGGGCCTGAAGCGACTCGCGCGCTCGATGCCGGGCTACACGAGTGAAGCCGGGCAGCTGATCGGAGTCGAGAGCCGCACGAGCGCCCCGGTGCGCATCCCGCGCGACAAGGACACGCTGATGCACCCGGACGTGCGCGGGCTCTACCCCTGCGGCGAGGGCGCCGGCTACGCCGGCGGTATCCTGAGCGCCGCCATGGACGGGCAGCGCGTCGCCGAAACCATCGCCGCCCGCGTCCCCGCCTAGCCGCTTATGAAGAACTACCTAGACCTAGTGGGCCGCCTCGCCGTCGGCGCTTTCTTCGTCAACGAGGCCTACGACTGCATCGCGCGCCCGGCGCGGACCAAGCTCAAGATGATGAGCTACGGCCTCACGTGGCAACCGGAGCTGATGCTCTGGGCGGCGGCGTTCTGCCTGGCGCTCGGGAGTCTGCTGCTGGTGCTCGGGTACCGCAGTCGGCTCGCGGCGGTGCTGCTGCTGTGCTACTGGCTGCCGGTGAGCTTTGCGATCAATCCGTTCTGGGAGGTGAGCGGGGAAGAGCTGCGGGAGACGCTGCTGAGCCTGATGCGCTACCTCGCGATCGCGGGGGCGCTGATGCTGATCGCGGCGCACGGCACGGGGCGTTTTGCCATCAGGAAGCTACTGGCGTCGGCGAAGTCCTAAGGTCGACGTGACTGACGAGTGTTTTGGCGAAAGCCGTTCTTGCACGCTGGCACGGGGAACGCGGGGAATACGGGGAGATCGTGTCGGAAGCTTCTCGAAGCTGATTACTTCATTCGTGGAGCGAGTGTCCGCAGTGCTTGCAGTACTCGGCGTCCGGGTCGTGGTCGGCGGCCCCGCAGTAGCGACAGGACTGCGTCGAGATGTCCTTCGTCTTGCGACTCTGGTTGGCGAATTCGGCAGTGACGATCCCGGTCGGCACCGCGATCACGGCGTAGCCGAGGATCATGACGATGGCGCTGATGAATTGCCCGAGGCTCGTCTGCGGGGTGATGTCCCCGAAGCCGACCGTGGTGAGCGTGACGATGGCCCAGTAGACGGCCAGCGGGATGGACGAGAAGCCCTCGTTGGTCTCGCCCTCGATGACGTACATGATCGCCCCGACGATGAAGACGATCATCGTGATGGCGAACAGGAACACCGAGATCTTGCGCTGACTCGCCTTGAGGCTCTTGCTGATCACCTCGCTCTCGTTCATGTAGTGGCCGAGCTTTAGCACCCGGAATACGCGCAGCAGGCGGATGGCGCGCACGACGGTGAGGGCCTGGGTGCCGAAGACGAAGAGGCTCAAGTAGGTCGGGAGGATGGCCATGAGGTCGACGAGGCCGAAGAACGAAAACGCGTAGGCCTGGGGGCGTTTGACAACTATTAGCCGGAGCAGGTATTCGACGGTAAAGACGAACGTGAAGCCCCACTCGAGCGTGATCAGGAGATCGTGGTACCGATTCTGGATACGCGGTACGCTCTCGAGCATGACGACGAGCACGCTGAACGCGATGAGCAGCAACAGGGAAATGTCGAAGACCCGCCCGGACGGGGTGTCCGCCTCGAAGATGAGCGCGTGCATCCGCTGTCGCCAGTCCCCGCGGGGCTGTGTTGAATCGGGCTTGATCATCGCCCGCTAACATACTCAGCGGAGTTCTGCTAACTTGGTGCCGCCACGACCGCGATGCTAACAAATTCTACCCGCACATGCCTCAATCGATCAACGCCATCATCGTCGAGGACGAAGTCCGCGGCCTCATCAACCTGAAGGCCATGCTCGCCGAGCACTGCCCGCAGGTCGGGATCATCGGGGAGGCGGGCACCCTCGAGGACGCCGCCGCCCTCGTCGCCGAGTGCCGCGACCGCATCGACCTGGCGTTCCTGGACATCAACTTGCCGGACGGGCAGATCTTTAGTCTCCTCGATGAGGTAAAGCCGCTCGGGTTCAACGCCATCTTCGTGACGGCTTTCGACCAGTTCGCCATCAAGGCCTTCGAGTACGCGAGCATCGGGTACATCCTCAAGCCCATCGACCCCTACGCCCTGGCCGCGGCCGTGGACCGCCTGAAGCTCCAGCCCCGCGAGCTCCTCGACGAGCGACTCGAGCTGCTGCAGCAGAACCTCAATACGAGCAAATTCGACAAGATCACCATCTCCGCGGTGGACGGGATGTACTTCCTCGCGATCGCGGACATCCTGCGCATCGAGGCCGACGACAACTACTCCCACATCCACACGAACGACGGGCGGCGCTTCACGGTCTCGAAGACGATCAAGCACTACGAAGATCTCCTCCGGGACGAGAACTTTTTCCGCGTCCATAAGTCACACATTATCAACCTAAACTACATGACGAAATTCGTCAAGGGCGAGGGCGGCCACGTCGTGATGACCGACAAGAAGGAGATTCTCGTGAGCCGGCGGCGGCGCACGCCCTTCATGGACCGGATGCGGACGCTCGGCGCCAACGTACCTGGATAAGGGGAAAATGAGCAAAAAATCTTGGTTACCAACATATGGCCCGCTTCTTGCATGTGATTGGATACATTAGCCCTCGACATCGAACTGCGGTGTCGCGAGAAAACTTACCACACATGTTCAACTGGCGCAAAAGGGAGCAGGTCTCGACGACGAAGCGTACGATCGAGGAGCTCCGCAGACAACTCCGCACCCTCGACCCCGAGCGGATGCGAGCCCTCAAGGGGGGGCAGGGCCTCAAGGTGGCCCAGCCGACGCTCCTCACCTGCGGGGGCTGGTTGCCGCAGTAGCGCGCGGCGCGCGGGTCGGTCCGCTCCGTTGTACGGCGTCCGCGTAGCTTTGGGTTCGTGAGACCCATCACCTACCGTGCGGCCGACGCGACGCGCGCCGACGAGGCCGTCCTCGAGCACACGCTCGTCGCGGCCGAAGACCTGGCCTTTACCGACCCGGGGGCAGCGCGTAAGTTGCTGTTGCCGTTTCGTTCGTTGGTGGACGACCTCGCCATCTCCTCCGCGCCCCTCGAGATCGGGAGTCGCCAGCTGCTCGGCAACGTCGCCAACCAGGAGCTCAATTTCGAACTCGCCGTGACGGAGCTGTCCGCCGCGCTCGACCGGGCCATCGTGGCCAGCCTTTCGGCAAAACAGGCGGAGCTCATCGCGGATCTCATCGGCCCGCTGCTCAACCAGGACAAGGTCACCGAGGTAGCCGACCTCCTCGACGCCGCGAAGGCGATCGCGCGCGACTTCGCCCCCGACGCGACGTGGCGCCTCCTCACCCGCGAAGGCTTCCTGCACCTGCGCCTCGGCGACACCGGAGCCGCGTTCGCGAGTTTTGCGGAAGCGCAACGGCTCCAACACGCCAGCGCGCCGCGCAAGATGCCCGTCCGGATCGCCTACTACGCATCGCTCCTGCAGGCGGGCCTCGCGAAGCTCTACACCGCCGGCCAGGATTACGCCCGTGGGGTAGCGGCCTACCGGCAGGTGGTGTCGATCTGCGAGCGCTACCGCCTGCGCAGCCGACTCACCTACCACTACCTCGAACTCGGTCGGGCGCTGATGCTGGTCAACGCCCAGGCGGAGGCCGAGGATAACTTCCGGAGGGCCGTCGAGGTGGCCAGTGAGCAAGACCGCCTCGCGAAGGCCGCCGCGCTGGCGAACCTCGGCTACTACGCCTCGCGCGACTGGCGCTACAACGAGGCCGAGCGGCTCTTCGACGAGGCGGAGCACCACTACCGCGCCGCCAATACGAACGCCTACCCCGACCTGGCCATGGTGTACGTGTGGCGCGCCGAGATGGCGGCGGCCCGCGGGCAGGCCCAGGTCGAGGGCCAGATGCTCGGCGTCGCCCTCGAGCAGGCGCAGAACGGCGACGACACCTCGCGCCAGGCCTTCGTGAGCGAGAGGCTCGCCGACTACCACGCCCGCCGGGACGAGTACGACGTCGCCTACGAGTACCGCCTCTACTACGAGGAGCTACAGCGCGCCGTAGACATCGTCAATAGCGCCAAGCGGATCTCCGAACTGGAGCTGCGCCACGAACTCGAACAGCGGCGCCAGGAGGGCGAGCTCCTGAAGCTGCGCGCGACGCAATTGCAGCTGAAGGCCCTGCGCGCGCAGATGAATCCGCACTTCATCTTCAACGCCCTCAACGCGATCCAGGAGTTCATCACGAGCCACCGCGCCACCGACGCCGCGGCGCACCTGGCCAAGTTCGCACGGCTCATGCGGCAGAGCCTGGAGTACTCGGAGCGGGAGAGCATCTCGCTCGAGGAGGAGATCGAGTTCCTCGATCGGTACCTGTCGCTCAACCAGGCCCTGCGCTACCAGAACTCCTTTACGTACACGATTACCGTGGGAGAGGACCTGGAGGCGGACTTGATCCGGCTACCGGCGATGCTGGTGCAGCCGTACCTCGAGAACGCGCTCGAACACGGGATCCGCCTCGTCGAAAGCGGGCACGTCTCGCTCGCGTTCGACTCCCCCGAGGATGACGAGGAGCTTTTGAGCATCACGATCCGCGACAACGGCGTCGGTCGTGAGGCCGCCGCGCGGCGGGCCGTGCCAAAAAATCACAAATCGTTAGGGACTGACATTACGCGCCACCGTCTCGAGTTGCTCAACGACGGCACGGCGTCTACGGAGGTGATCTTCAAGGACTTACGTCAAGCCGACGGGCGGCCTTGCGGCACCGAGGTCACGATAACGCTACCGATTCGGTGGGCGAACTGAAAATTAATGTCGACGGTCGAGCCAAAACTGAACCCCGTTTGGTGGGCTTGCGTACACCGGGACAGTTTTCTCAATCTGTTTAGTGCTCCTGCACCCGACGTCGACCGGTGATCCCCCCTGATCCGCGAAACAGAAGGATCGCAGGGGCTTTTTTTTTGGGGGGTGCCTGGGTGCTTGGGTGCTGGGTGCCTGGGTGCTTGGGTGCCTGGGTGCTTGGGTGCCTGGGTGCTTGGGTGCCTGGGTGCGCTTGGCGGGGGCAGTTAGGCACGCTTGGGTAAGTGCGGATGGGGTGCGAGGATTGGCGGTCGGGTGACGCGTTTTGCCGTAAGGCGTAATATCGGACTGCTGCTGTCTAGGACGCCGGGGCGCCGGGGAGCCAGCTCTGGAGCCCTTGGCCTAGAGGCGCGCGATGACGCTGACGTTGCCCTTGACCTTGTCGCCGACCTCGACCTCGAGGCGGGTGCCGATCGGGAGGAACATATCGACGCGGCTCCCGAACTTGATGAAGCCGATGTCGACGCCCTGTTCGACGGCGGTGCCCTCGTCGCAGTAGCTCACGATGCGCTTGGCCATGGCCCCGGCGATCTGGCGCAGGAGGATCTCGGCGTGCGAGTTGCCGATCACCACGGTGGTGCGCTCGTTCTGCTCGGAGCTCTTCGGGTGCCAGGCCACGAGGTACTTGCCTTCGTGGTAGCGGAAGTAGTTGATTACCCCGGTGATGGGGGAGCGGTTGACGTGGACGTTGGTGGGCGACATGAAGATCGACACCTGGAGGCGCCTATCCTTGAAGTACTCCTTCTCGTCGGCCTCCTCGATGACGACCACGCGGCCGTCGGCGGGCGCGAGGACGACGGTCTCGCTCGTCAGCAACACCTCGCGATTCGGATTGCGGAAGAAGTAGGCGATGAAACCGAAGATCAGCACCGCCAGCACGGCGAAGGGCCAGATGAACCGCGGCATCAGCCAGAAGACCAATCCCCCGAGGACGAGCAGGAATAGTGCAGCGACCGCTAACATTCGCTGACCTTCCGGATGGATCTTCCACATATAAGTAATTCCTAACCTCCAGATTCAACGGGTGCGCCCGGCGCTGGTTGACTACCGCACGAAGATGAGGTAAGCGGAGACAAACGGCAGCAAGAAGATAAACGCGTCGAAGCGATCGAGGATACCGCCGTGTCCCGGGAGAAGGTCGCCGGAGTCCTTTACGTTCAGGCTGCGCTTCAGCATCGACTCCACTAAATCCCCCAGGCTGCCGAAGACCGCGACGAGGATCCCGATCACGAGCCACTCGCGGTGCCCGAGCACGGGCATGAGCACGGCGAGCACCTGCGAACTCGCGAGGACGAGTAAGGCCCCGCCCGCGAAACCCTCCCAGGTCTTCTTCGGACTGATCCGCGGGAACAGCGGCGTCTTGCCCATCGTGCTACCCGCCAGGTAGGCACCCGTGTCGCTGAGCCACGTGAGCATCAGCACCCCGAGCACGAGCTGCCAGTCGAACGCCCCCGTCCGGAAGGCCACGAAGTCGAGCATCGCGAAGGGCGCCCCGATGTAGACCATCCCCGTGACGAGCATCGCGACGTTCTCGAAGGGGTGGCGCGAGCCGGCGAAGAGCTCGTAGATGAAGGTCATGAACAGCAGCGGGAAGAAGACCAGCAGGATCACGAGCAGGAGGTCATCGCGCGTCGGCAGCCAGTCGAGCATGATGGCCGCGGCGATGAGGTGGGGCACCAGCCCGAGCGCGACCCCGAGCGCGATCCGCATCCGGTCGCGCCGCATGTAGCGGTCGAGCACCATCTTGTAAAACTCCAGCAGGCACAGCGCCGTGACGATCGCGAAGAGGACCACGAAGGAGTAAGGCCCCCCGAGCAAGCCACCGACGATGAGCGCGACGAAGATGACGGCGCTCACCGCCCGCGTACGTAATCCCTGCATCTGGGGCCAAATTAACAGGCTGCGGGGATTAGCGCCCGGGCGCGTCGTCGAAAAGGACGGACCCCGGGGCATCACCGTCGTCGTCGCCGTCCCCGTCAGTGTCCGCGCCCCCGGGCCTTGTATAAGGTAGCCCGTAGTGCATCGCGGACGCGGCCAGGGCCGCGCTGGCGAGCCCCCACCAGACGGACGGATGCTCGGAGGCTGCCTCACCAGCCTCGGCCACGACATCTAGCGCGCCCAGCCTCGCCGCCACCGCCTGCGTACCGTTGAATAAAGCATGCGCCACGATCGGTATCCAGAGTCGCTTACTGTTGAACGCCAGGAACCCGAGTACCGCGCCGAGGAAAATCCGCGGCAGTAGGCCCGCGAACTGTAGGTGGACCAGGCCAAAGAAGGCCGCCGTCGTCCAAATACCGAAGTGCGGACTGCCCGTCATGCCGATGAAGCCGGGCTGGAGCAGGCCCCGGAAGACCATCTCCTCGCCGACGGCCGGCAACGCGGCCACCGCCAGCAGCACGGCGAAGAATACGGGCAACGAGGTGTTGACGATGATCTCCTCCAAAACCTCCGCGACATCTCCTTCGATGGCGGCCTGCCACTCGCTGAGGTCCACGCTCAGATTGAGCTGCGCGAGGTAGGCCGTAAACGGGATGGTCGCCACGAAGATGAGGAGCCCGGTGGCCAGCCTGAGGGGCGCCGGAGCGGGTCGGAGCCGGACGGCCGTCACCCAGTCCCTGCCGAACAGCGACCGCGCCGCGAGGTAGGCCGGCAGCAGGTAGCTCAGCAACTGCGACACCGCCAGCATCACCATGAGCTGCGCCGGGGCCAGTTTGGGGAAGCCACCCTGCAGGTCCGTGACCGAGTACCCGAGCGCCAACAGGATCAACACCACCGCGACCTGCGACACGAGCGTGCCCGCCATCACGTACGCGAGCGTCACCCAGATCCTGCGCCGGGTCTCGGCGGCGTCCTCCTCCTCCTCCTGTTTGGTCATTCTACCTTTGTCGTTCACTTTGCGCCCGCCAAGATGACCAGACTTAGTGTAAACATCAATAAGATTGCCCTCCTCCGCAACGCGCGCGGGGGCCGGGTGCCGGACCTGCTCCAGGTCGCGCTCGACTGCGAGCGTTTCGGCGCCGAGGGCATTACCGTCCATCCGCGACCCGACGAGCGCCACGTCCGCCGCGACGACATCCCCGTTTTGGCGAAAGCCGTCACCACCGAGTTCAACATCGAAGGCTACCCCTCGGAGGACTTCGTGCGACTCGTGCTCGACAACCGGCCCGCGCAGGTCACCCTCGTCCCCGACGCCCCCGGCCAGCTCACCTCCGACCACGGGTGGGACGCGATCAAGGAGAAGGCCCGCCTCCGCGACCTCGCCCGCACCTTCCGCGCGGCCGGCATCCGCCTGTCCCTCTTCCTCGACCCCGACCGGGCCCAGGTAGAAGCCGCGGCCGAGACGGGCACGGATCGCATCGAATTCTACACAGGGCCCTATGCCCAAGGCTTTCGCCAAAACGCCGAACGGGCGGTCGCGCCCTACCGGCACGCGGCGATCAGGGCGCACGAGCTCGGCCTCGGCATCAACGCTGGACACGATTTGGACCAGCGCAACCTTTCTTTTTTCTGTCGGGAGGTGCCGCATGTGGCCGAGGTGAGCATTGGGCACGCACTGGTGGCGGAGGCCCTGTACATGGGCTTGCACAACACGATACAAGCGTATCGGCAGCAGATAGAGCTGGCCTTTCGGTAGGGAGGTGCGGGTGCTATGAGACGAGGCAAGCCGGATGAAGGGCTGGTGGGCAAACACGGCTTACACCCCGCCCAGCACAAATACCCACCCCGCCATCCCAATCCCCCCGAACCAAATCCCCGCCCCCAACATTTTACCCTTGCTCACCTCCCGGCGAATGCCTACATTTGCCGGCTCAAAACCCAATCCGAACGTAAGCCTATGCTGATCATCGATGTAAAAGAGGGCGAAAGCATCGACCGCGCGCTCAAGAAGTACAAGCGCAAATTCGAACGCGCCGGCCTGATGCGCTCCGTGCGCGACCGCAAGTACTTCACGAAGCCGAGCGTCAAGCGCCGCGAAGAAGTCCTCAACGCCGTCTACAAGAAGCAGACTTACGGCTCGTAAGACCGCCGGCTCCGTGTGCGCTGTCTTAGCTTCGCGCTAAACCTCCGCGGCGTGTCCACAGAGATCGAGGTCTTCGGTGACTACCTGCAGTACGAGCGCCGCCTCGCGCCCCTGACTACGCAGGCTTACCTCGCCGACGTTCGCCAACTGTTCACCTACCTGGCGGACCTCCATGGCCCGATCGCACTGGATGCGGTCGGGCCATCGCATTTGCGTAGCTTCCTGCTGCACCTCTCGGGGCAGGGCGTGGCCAACGTTACGCTTTCGCGAAAACTCACCAGCCTGCGGACCTTCTTCGCGTTCGGGGTCGAGCACCTCGGCTGGTCGAACGACCCGACCGCACTGCTGTCGAGCCCGAAGAAGCCGCACCATCTGCCACCGGCCGTGGACGAAGTACATCTCGGGGAGTGGCTTAAATCCGACGCCTTCGGGGACGACTATGGCGGGCAGCGCGATTTGACGGTCGTGTTGACGCTCTACTTATTAGGTCTGCGCCGGGCCGAGTTGCTGTCGATGACCCTGGCCGACATCTCGTCCGGGGCCGACAAGCTGCGCATCACCGGCAAGCGGGGGAAGACCAGACTACTGCCGGTGCCGCAGGTGTTGCGTACGCAGTGGGACCACTACCTGAGCCTGCGGGAGGCGAGTTTTGGCGAAAGCCTGCCCGAAGTCTGCACGGACCCAAACGCGAGCGCCTTCCTCACCGATAAAGGCCGCCCGCTCTACGCCAAGGCCGTCTACAACCTCGTCCGTAAGCACCTCGAGAGCGCGGGCTGGGTAGAGGGTCGCTCGCCGCACCTGCTTCGTCACGCCTTCGCGTCCCACCTGATGGACGGCGGCGCCGATTTACGTAGTGTGCAGGAGTTGATGGGGCACGCGAGCCTCGCCTCGACGCAGGTCTACCTGCACGCCAGCGCCAAGCGACTGCTGGAGGTCTACGCGAAGGCACACCCACGCGCGAGTGGTGATTCGTCGCATAAGCAGAATAATTCATAGGCCTTGCGCGAGCTGCCGTTATAGGGTAGCTTAGGCCCGTTCTGCCAAATCCAGGACTCCAGCCTTATGACCGTACAGACCGTTGCCCCACAGTTCAAAGCCGACGAGAAGCTCCTCGCCTACGTCGAGGGAAAACTCCAGAAGCTCTCCCACGTCTACGACCGGATCATCACCTGCGACATCACCCTCCGGCTCGAGAACAGCGGGCAGGTCCGCGACAAGATCGCGGAGGTGAAGCTGCACGTGCCCGGCGCCACGCTCGTCGGCAGCGAGAGCCAGCGCACCTTCGAGGCGGCGGTCGATTTGTTGACCGACAAGATGAAGCGGCAACTGCGGCGCTACAAGGAGCGCAAAGGCAAGTAGGGGAGGGCACCGGGCGCCGCCGGGGCGTCGCGGCCCGAACTGAGAGCGCGGCGGCGGGGTTACGTGAGCAAACCCAATACATGCAGATTCAGCTAGCCGACTTCCCGGACAACGGGAACCCCGACCTCAAGTCCTTCGCGACGCAGAAGGTGGAGCGCCTCCAGAAGTTCTACGACCGCATCGTCGACGTCGACGTGTTCCTCAAGTCCGGCAACGACCCGGCCGGCGAGGCGACCGCGGAGTTCCGGGTCAATATCCCGACGACGCGCCTGTTCTGCACCGAGCACGCCGACAGCTACGAGGAGGCCCTCGACAAGGCCAGCCGCGCCATGGAGCGCCAGCTCATCAAGTGGAAGGAGAAGCACTCCAACCACTAGGCACGACGCGGGCGCCCCGCCGATACCCGCGAGCCCGGGCCCGGCGCGGGCGGGGTGAGTTTTTTCACCCTACGTGTCCTGCGAAACAAGAGAAAATACTATCTTCGCCCCGCCTTAGCGAAAACCGAGGTGGGGTTTTCTTTTGGGGACCTTGCCTTCGCGACCGGCTACTTCTTTGACATACAGGATCTTGTGTGGATCTATTGGGCTAGAAATGGTCTGTTGAGCGTGCCCGCCAGGGCCGGCTGAGCCGATGCCAGTGTAGCTCAGTTGGTAGAGCAGCTGATTTGTAATCAGCTGGTCGGCGGTTCGAGTCCGTCCACTGGCTCAAACTTTTACACGAGATCATACGGGGGTGCGCCACAGTGGGAGAGGTGGGCTGGACTGTAAATCCAGTGCTTCGGCTGAATAGGTTCGAATCCTATCACCCCCACGCTTTTGCGGGAGTAGCTCAGTTGGTAGAGCATCAGCCTTCCAAGCTGAGGGTCGCGAGTTCGAATCTCGTCTCCCGCTCCGCCGCCGTCTCCCGGCGGGGCGCGATCATCGGTCAAACGTGACCGTCGCATTTCTTAGCGCCGACGTAGCTCAGGGGTAGAGCACTTCCATGGTAAGGAAGGGGTCGTGAGTTCAATTCTCACCGTTGGCTCACAGCGCCGCTCAGGCTGCCCCACCCCGGGCTGCCCGCGCGGCGACGACAATTCAACAACTAGGTTCCCTCCGGTAGCGGGGCGCCGGCCGAGCCCCTCCCCCGGGGCTTCGGTGTTCACGCTCCTTATTTTAAAACGGTAACAAACCACGACCATGGCTAAGGAAACATTTTCCAGGAACAAGCCGCACCTCAACATCGGGACCATCGGGCACGTCGACCACGGGAAGACGACCCTCACGGCCGCGATTACGAGTGTGCTCGCCGACGCAGGCTTCGGACAGAAGCGCTCTTACGACTCCATCGACGCCGCTCCCGAGGAGAAGGAGCGCGGGATCACGATCAACACCGCCCACGTCGAGTACGAGACCAAGAACCGCCACTACGCCCACGTCGACTGCCCGGGTCACGCCGACTACGTCAAGAACATGGTCACGGGTGCCGCCCAGATGGACGGCGCCATCCTCGTGGTCGCCGCCACGGACGGCCCGATGCCCCAGACCCGCGAGCACATCCTGCTCTGCCGCCAGGTAGGCGTCCCGAACATCGTGGTCTTCATGAACAAGGTCGACCTCGTCGACGACCCGGAGATGCTGGAGCTCGTCGAGATGGAGGTCCGCGAGCTGCTCGACCAGTACGAGTTCGACGGTGACAACGCCAAGATCATCCAGGGTTCGGCCCTCAAGGCCCTCGAGGGGGACGCGGACGCCGTGGCCAAGATCATGGAGTTGATGGAGGCCTGCGACACGGACATCATCGAGCCGGAGCGCCTCATCGACCAGCCCTTCCTCATGCCGATCGAGGATGTGTTCTCGATCACGGGCCGTGGGACGGTGGCCACCGGGCGCATCGAGCGCGGCGTGACCAACGTCGGTGACCCCGTCGAGATCGTCGGTATGGCGCCCGCGGGCTCCAAGCCGCTGCTCTCCACCGTGACCGGCGTCGAGATGTTCCGCAAGCTCCTTACCCGCGGTGAGGCCGGCGACAACGCCGGTATCCTCCTGCGCGGTATCGACAAGGACGCCATCCGTCGCGGGATGGTGATCTGCAAGCCGGGTAGCGTCAAGCCACACACGCAGTTCAAGTGCGAGGTCTACGTCCTGTCCAAGGACGAGGGCGGTCGCCACACGCCATTCTTCAACGGCTACCGCCCGCAGTTCTACTTCCGCACCACGGACGTGACCGGCGACTGCAAGTTGCCAGAGAACGTGGAGATGGTGATGCCGGGGGACAACGTCTCCATGGAGGTCAACCTCCTCAACGCCATCGCCATGGAGAAAGGCCTCCGTTTCGCCATCCGCGAGGGTGGCCGTACGGTAGGTGCGGGCCAGGTTACCGAGATCCTCGCGTAACTTCGCACGATCGGGAGCCGTCGCAGGCTCCCAACCCCGGGGATTTAGCGCCTTCTCGAAGGCGCTAAATCTTCGTGTTTACGGGTGTAGCTCAGTTGGTAGAGCATCGGTCTCCAAAACCGACGGCCGGGAGTTCGAGTCTCTCCGCCCGTGCAAGTCGTTCGTCTCAGTGCGAGTTTTGCCGAAAGGCGTTTTGCCGAAAGGCGTGAAACACAGCGACCGTACAGCGGTATAACGCTTATGGGAAGTTTACAGAATTACGTCCGGGAAGCCTACAACGAGCTGGTCAACAACGTGACCTGGCCGACGTACGGCAACCTCCAGAGCGATACCATCGTCGTCATCGTGGCGACGCTGATCTTCGCGCTCATCATCTTCGGGATGGACACGATCGCCAACTTCGTGCTGTCGACCATCTACAAGCTCAACTCGTAGTCCGGGGCTTTCGCCAAAACCTACCCCGCACGCACCCCTCACCCCACATGGACACCACCGCCGACACCGAAGAGAAGAAAGACACCCGCTGGTACAGCCTGCGCGTGATCTCCGGTAAGGAGCGGGTCATCAAGGAGCGCATCGAGCAGGAGGTGAACCGCAACGGCTGGAACGAGGACGTGATCAGCATCGTGGTCCCGACCGAGAAGATCTTCAAGTTCCGCAACGGCAAGAAGGTCATCACGGAGCGCAACATCCTCCCGGGGTACATCCTCGTGGAGGCGGTCGACGACTTCCTCAACGGCGAGACCGTCGGCGTGATCGCGGGCCTGCCCAACGTCATGCACTTCCTCGGGAAGAACAACCCGATCCCAATGCGCGAGGCGGAGGCCAACCGCCTGCTGGGCAACGTGGACGAGAACCAGGAAGCCGAGGACGTACTCATCGAGCCCTTCCTCGTCGGGGAGACCATCAAGATCGTCGACGGACCGTTCAACGGGTTCGTGGGCGACGTGCAGGAGATTTACGAAGAGAAGAAGAAGCTCAAGGTCATCGTCAAGATCTTCGGCCGCGGCACGGAGGTCGAACTGAACTTCAACCAGGTAGAAAAGCAGATGTAACCACCGCCGTCGCGCCATGCGGGCGACGGCCTCACCGTGGGAGGGTAGACTCGCGCTACTCGCTCGACCACAAGGATCAAACTCATGGCAAAGGAAGTAGAAACTTTTATCAAGCTCCAGGTCAAGGGCGGCGCGGCCAACCCGGCCCCCCCGGTCGGACCGGCCCTCGGTTCGAAGGGCGTCAACATCATGGAGTTCTGCAAGCGCTTCAACGCGGCGACCGAGGACAAGCGCGGCAAGGTCGTGCCGGTCGTCATTACGGTCTTCAAGGACAAATCCTTCGATTTCGTCCTCAAGACCGCCCCCGCGGCCGTCCAACTCCTCGAGGCCTCGAAGCTGAAAGGGGGCTCCGGCGAGCCGAACCGCATCAAGGTCGGCTCCGTGGACTGGGACCAGATCCGCGCGATCGCCGAGGACAAGATGGCCGACCTCAACGCTTTCAAGATCGAGAGCGCGATGAAGATGGTGGCCGGCACCGCGCGCTCGATGGGGATCACCATCACGGGCGAGGCCCCGTTCGCGGTCGAGGCTTAATCACATCACTCATAGGGAGCCCGCCGCCGCGAGAGCGGACACGGGCGTTCGCACCTAAATTTTATTATGGCTAAGATTGGAAAGAAGCGCCGCGCCGCTACCGAGAAGGTAGACGCGGCCAAGCTGTACCCGCTCGACGAGGCGATGGCCCTGATCAAGGAGGTAAATACGGCGAAGTTTGACGCGAGCGTCGACCTGCACATCCGCCTCGGGATCGACCCCCGTAAGGCCGACCAGGCCCTGCGTGGCACCGTCACCCTCCCGCACGGCACCGGTAAGGTGAAGCGCGTCCTCGTGTTCTGCACGGACGACAAGGTCGAGGAGGCCCTGGCGGCCGGTGCCGACTACGCAGGTCTCGACGAACTCGTCGACA
This sequence comes from Saprospiraceae bacterium, assembly GCA_965215115.1. Lineage (GTDB taxonomy): Bacteria > Bacteroidota > Bacteroidia > Chitinophagales > Saprospiraceae > CALDTK01. The sequence goes on along the minus strand of OZ244050.1, from coordinate 5,214,293 downwards.
AGATCGCCGGGGGTTGGTTCGAGTTCGACGTCGCGATCGCGCAGCCGAACGTCATGGTGAAGGTCGGCCGCATCGGTCGCGCCCTCGGTCCCCGTGGCCTGATGCCGAACCCGAAGACCGGTACGGTGACCCCGAACATCGCCGCGGCGGTGGAAGATGTCAAGGGCGGTAAGATCGCCTTCCGCGTCGACAAGACCGGCATCATCCACTCGAGCATCGGTCGCGTCGGCTTCTCGCCGGACCAACTCCGCGACAACGCCCACGAGCTGCTCTCGACGATCTCGCGGATCAAGCCCTCGAGCGCGAAGGGCATCTACTTCAAGTCCATCACCACTGCCTCGACGATGAGTCCGGGCGTCAAAGTCGACCCCAAGGTTTACCGCTAGTCGGTGACTCACAAAACGCAATTCTCATGACCAGAACAGAGAAAAACGACGTCCTCGAGTCACTGAAGGTGAAGTTCGCCGAGGCTGAGTACTTCTACATCGCCGACGCCTCGAAGATGAGCGTGGCCGACTCGAACGCCCTGCGCGCCGAGGCCTACAAGGCCGGCGTCACGATGCAGGTCGTCAAGAACACCCTCGCCCGCAAGGCCCTCGAGGCCGTGGCCGAGGAGCGCAACCTCGACGAGATCTACGAGGCGCTGAAGGGCCCGTCGGCGATCATGTTTACGGAAAACGCCAAGGCGCCCGCGAAACTCATCAAGGACTTCCGCAAGACCCACGCCAAGCCCCTCCTGAAGGCGGCTTACATCGGGAGCGCGATCTACGTCGGCGACGACCAGATCGACGCCCTCACGAAGATCAAGTCGAAGGAAGAACTCCTCGGCGACGTCATCCTCCTGCTCCAGAGCCCGATCAAGAACGTCCTCGGCGCCCTCCAGTCGGGCGGCCAGACGATCAGCGGCCTCCTCAAGACGCTCGAGCAGCGCGGCGAGGCCGCTGCTTAGCGGCTCTCTCAGTGGATAGGCCGTACGGGAGAGCTTCGACGGCCACTGTCCACTTTTCACTTTCTAACTCTCCCACTTTCCCAAGGCTTCCAAGCTAACCGTGCTTTTTTTCTTTCACGTGTAGCATCAAAACCAGTCCATCATGGCAGATCTAAAACAACTCGCCGAGCAGCTCGTCAACCTCACCGTCAAAGACGTGAGTGAGCTCGCTACCATCCTCAAGGATGAGTACGGCATCGAGCCCGCAGCAGCCGCTGTGGCCGTCGCAGCCTCCGGCGGAGGCGACAGCGAAGGCGGCGCCGCCGCCGCTGAGCAGACCGAATTCACCGTCACGCTGACTTCCGCCGGTGGCGCGAAGCTGGGTGTCGTCAAGGAGATCAAGGGCCTGCTGGGTCTCGGTCTCAAAGAGGCGAAAGACCTCGTCGACTCGGCCCCGGCCGTCGTCAAGGAAGGTGTCAGCAAGGAAGAAGCCGAGAGCCTCAAGACCGCCCTCGAGGGCGTCGGTGCTTCGGTCGAGGTGAAGTAATCCACCCCGGACCCTCCTTCCCTCACTGACACCCCCGATTCTATGCCTCCCGCAGGCGAACCCCTCAATTGACATAGAATTAACGCTCAGGCTGGGTCTAGGGACATCCCTAGGCCCGGCCTATCGTTATATGGGGCCTATACTTTCGGGGTTTCGGTGTAATTTTGCGCCGCCTTAGCGCCCCCGGCCGCTGTCTCGCCCGTGACGAGCGGCTATTTCCTCGCATTTTAAGCTTATTCCGCATGGTTACCAATGGCCAGCTTGGGTCTACCCCCGAACGCTATAACTTTGGGAAGATCAAGCTCGCACCCGCCTACCCCGACCTGCTCGGTATCCAGCTCGCGAGTTTCCAGGAGTTCTTCCAGCTCGAAACTACGCCCGAGAACCGTCACCTCGAAGGCCTCTCGCGCGTCTTCAAGGAGAACTTCCCGATCTCCGACACCCGTAGCATCTTCAACCTCGAGTTCCTCGACTACTACATCGACCCACCGCGCTATTCGCTGGAGGAGTGTATCCACCGCGGGCTAAGCTACTCGGTTCCGCTCAAGGCAAAACTGCGCCTCTCGTGTAACGACCCGGAGCACATCGACTTCCAGACCATCGTCCAGGATGTGTTCCTCGGGAACATCCCGTACATGACCCCGAAGGGGACGTTCATCATTAATGGTGCCGAACGCGTCATCGTGAGCCAGCTCCACCGCTCGCCCGGGGTGTTCTTCGGCCTCAACTACCACCCGAACGGGTCGAAGCTGTACTCGGCCCGCGTCATCCCGTTCAAGGGGGCGTGGATGGAGTTCGCCACCGACATCAACACGGTGATGTACGCGTACATCGACCGTAAGAAGAAGTTCCCGGTCACGACGCTCCTGCGCTCGATCGGCTTCGCGACCGACCAGGACATCCTGACGCTGTTCGACCTCTCCGACGAGGTCAAGGCGACCCGTAAGGAACTCGAGAAATCGCACGGCCGCAAGCTCGCCGCCCGCGTGCTGCGCTCGTGGACCGAGGACTTCGTCGACGAGGACACCGGTGAGGTCGTCACGATCGAGCGCAACGAGATCATCCTCGAGCGCGACCAGATCCTCGACGACGAGGCGATCGAGAAGGTGCTCGACTCGGGTATCGCCCAGGTGGTGCTGCAGAAGTCCGAAGTCGGACAGGACTACACCATTATCTACAACACGCTGCAGAAGGACCCGACCAGTTCGGAGATCGAGGCAGTCAACTACATCTACAAGCAGCTCCGCGGCACCGAGCCACCGGACGACGACACCGCGCGCGGGATCATCGACAAGCTGTTCTTCAGCGACAAGCGCTACAACCTCGGGGAGGTCGGCCGCTACAAGATCAACCGCAAGCTCGGCAACGACGCGGCGGGTGATACGCTCGTCCTCACGAAGGAGGACATCATCTCGATCGTCAAGTACCTCGTCGGTCTGATGAACCAGAACGCCGAGATCGACGACATCGACCACCTCTCGAACCGTCGCGTCCGCACCGTCGGCGAGCAACTCTACGCCCAGTTCGGCGTGGGTCTCGCGCGGATGGCGCGCACGATCCGCGAGCGCATGAACGTGCGGGACAACGAGGTTTTCACGCCAGTGGACCTCATCAACGCCCGTACGCTGTCGAGCGTCATCAACTCCTTCTTCGGGACCTCGCAGCTGAGCCAATTCCTCGATCAGACCAACCCCCTGTCCGAGATTACCCACAAGCGCCGGATCTCGGCACTCGGACCGGGTGGCCTTTCGCGTGAGCGCGCCGGCTTCGAGGTGCGCGACGTGCACTACTCGCACTACGGTCGCCTCTGCACGATCGAGACGCCGGAGGGGCCGAACATCGGCCTGATCTCGACGCTGTGCGTACACGCCAAGGTCAACAAGATGGGCTTCCTCGAGACGCCGTACCGCCAGGTGCTAAACGGTAAGGTCGACGTCGCCGGTGAGGTCGAGTACCTCAGCGCCGAGGGGGAGGACTTCCTCAAGATCGCCCAGGCCAACGCCGTCATCGACGGCGACACGGGTGTGTTCCAGACGGCCCGCGTGGCCTGCCGTGAGCACGGTGAGTTCCCTGTGTTGGAGCCGGAGGAGATCGAGTACATGGACGTGGCGCCGAACCAAATCGTCGGTGTGTCCGCGTCGCTGATCCCCTTCCTCGAGAACGACGACGCCAACCGCGCCCTGATGGGTTCGAACATGCAGCGTCAGGCCGTGCCACTGCTCCGCCCGGCGGCCCCGATCGTGGGTACGGGCCTGGAGGCCAAGGTGGCCCAGGACTCCCGTATGCTCATCAACGCCGAAGGCGATGGGGTGGTGGAGTACGTGGACGCCAACCAGATTACGATCCGCTACGAGCGCTCGGAGCAGGACCAGCTGGTGAGTTTCGAGGGCGACTCGAAGACCTACACGCTGACCAAGTTCCTGCGCACCAACCAAGGCACTTGCATCAACCTCAAGCCGATCGTCCGCAAGGGGGATCGCGTCAAGGAGGGCAGCCTGCTCTGTGACGGCTACGCTACCGACAAGGGCGAGTTGGCGCTGGGCCAAAACCTGAAGGTGGCCTTCATGCCCTGGAAGGGATACAACTTCGAGGACGCGATCGTGCTCTCGGAGCGGGTCGTCCGCGAGGACATCTTCACCTCGATCCACATCGAGCACTTCGAACTCGACGTGCGCGACACCAAGCTCGGCGAGGAAGAGCTCACCAACGACATCCCGAACGTCTCCGAGGAGGCCACCAAGGACCTCGACGAGAACGGCATCATCCGCATCGGCGCCTGGGTGCAGGAGGGCGACATCATCATCGGCAAGATCACGCCGAAGGGCGAGTCCGACCCGACCCCGGAGGAGAAGCTCCTGCGCGCCATCTTCGGCGACAAGGCCGGCGACGTCAAGGACGCCTCCCTGAAGGCCGCCCCGAGCGTCAAGGGCGTCATTATCGACAAGCAGCTCTTCGCCCGCGCCAAGAAGGACAAAGATCAGAAGGAGCAGGAGAAGGAACTGCTCTCGCGCCTCGACGACGAGCACGCCGTGCGCGTCAACGAGATCCGGACTGTGCTCGTCGACAAGCTGTCCAACATCGTCCGCGGCCGCGTGTCGCAGGGCGTCAAGGACATCTACGGCGAGGAGATCGTGCCGAAGGGCGCGAAGTACACGATGGAGATCCTGCGCAACATCGATGTCCTCAAGGCCGACTACTCGGGCTGGACGACGAAGGACGAGGACAACCAGTTGATCAGCCGCCTGCTGCACAACTTCAACATCAAGTACAACGAGGAGGTCGGACGCTACAAGCGCGAGAAGTTCAACATCTCGATCGGGGACGAGCTCCCCGCCGGGGTCCTCAAGCTGGCCAAGGTCTACCTCGCCAAGAAGCGCAAGCTCAAGGTCGGTGACAAGCTCGCCGGTCGCCACGGCAACAAGGGCATCGTGAGTCGGATCGTGCGCCAGGAGGACATGCCCTTCCTCGAGGACGGCACCCCGGTCGACATCGTCCTCAACCCACTCGGCGTACCGAGCCGTATGAACCTCGGGCAGATCTTCGAGACCGTGCTCGGGTGGGCCGGCGAGAAACTCGGGATGACCTTCGGGACCCCCATCTTCGACGGCGCGAGCCAGGAGGAGATCGAGGAGTACATCCAGAAGGCCAACCTCCCGAGCCTCGGGCAGACCTTCCTCCACGACGGGGAGACGGGCGACCGCTTCCACCAGCGGGCCACGGTCGGCGTGATCTACATGCTGAAGCTCAGCCACATGGTGGACGACAAGATGCACGCCCGTTCGATCGGGCCGTACTCGCTCATCACGCAGCAGCCGCTGGGTGGTAAGGCGCAGTTCGGCGGACAGCGCTTCGGCGAGATGGAGGTCTGGGCCTTGGAAGCTTTCGGCGCCTCCAACATCCTCCAGGAGCTCCTCACGATCAAATCGGACGACATCCAGGGTCGCGCGAAAGCCTACGAGGCGATCGTCAAGGGGGACAACCTCCCCGAGCCCGGGATTCCGGAGTCCTTCAACGTACTCGTCCATGAGCTGCGGGGACTGGCGCTGGACATTAAGTTCGAGCAGTGAGGTGAGTTCTCAGTTGACAGTTCTCAGTTCTCAGTTGCGCAACAGTCACAAGACTGAGAACTGAGAACTGTCAACTGAGAACTCTTCCTCAGGTTTTGGCGAAAGCCCTAAGCAAATCATACAAAGAAAATCACGCAATGGCGTTATCCAAAAAGACCCCGGTCCTCGATCAGAACTTCAACGCGATCACGTTGACGCTGTCGAGCCCGGACGAGATCCTCGAGCGCAGCTACGGCGAAGTGCTCAAACCCGAGACTATCAACTACCGCTCCTACAAGCCGGAGCGCGACGGTCTGTTCTGCGAGCGCATCTTCGGTCCCGTCAAGGACTACGAGTGCTACTGCGGGAAGTACAAGCGCATCCGCTACAAGGGTATCGTCTGCGACCGCTGCGGCGTCGAGGTCACGGAGAAGAAGGTCCGCCGTGAGCGCATGGGCCACATCAAGCTCGTCGTGCCCGTCGTGCACATCTGGTTCTTCAAGTCGCTCCCGAATAAGATCGGGTACATGCTCGGGCTCAACACCAAGAAGCTCGAGTCGATCATCTACTACGAGCGCTACGCGGTGATCAACCCCGGCGTCAAGGAGGCCGACGGCGTGATGAAGATGGACCTCTACACCGAGGAGGAGTACCTCGACATCCTCGACATGCTGCCCGAGGGCAACCAGCAGCTCGACGACTCGGACCCGACCAAGTTCGTCGCCAAGATGGGTGCCGACGCGATCTTCGACCTGCTCGCGACCCTCGACCTCGACCAGCTCAGCTACGACCTGCGCAACCAGGCCGCCACCGAGACCTCGCAGCAGCGTAAGTCGGACGCCCTCAAGCGCCTGCGCGTGGTGGAGAGTTTTCGCGAAGGCCAAACCCGCCGCGAGAACCGCCCCGAGTGGACCATCATCCACTACCTGCCCGTCGTCCCGCCGGAGCTCCGTCCGCTCGTCCCCCTCGACGGTGGGCGTTTTGCCTCGAGCGACCTCAACGACCTCTACCGCCGCGTCATCATCCGCAACAACCGCCTCAAGCGCCTGCTCGAGATCAAGGCCCCGGAGGTGATCCTGCGCAACGAGAAGCGCATGCTTCAGGAGGCGGTCGATAGCCTGTTCGACAACTCGCGCAAGTCCAACGCCGTCAAGGCCGAGGGTGGGCGTCCGCTCAAGTCGCTGTCCGATATCCTGAAGGGCAAGCAGGGGCGTTTCCGCCAAAACCTGCTCGGCAAGCGCGTCGACTACTCCGGTCGCTCGGTGATCGTCGTCGGTCCTACCCTCAAGCTGCACGAGTGCGGTATCCCGCAGGGGATGGCCGCCGAACTCTTCAAGCCGTTCATCATCCGCAAGCTCATCGAGCGCGGGATCGTGAAGACGGTCAAGAGCGCCAAGAAACTCGTCGAGCGCAAGGACCCCGTAATCTACGACATCCTCGAGAACATCCTCAAGGGTCACCCGGTCTTGCTCAACCGGGCACCGACGCTGCACCGCCTCTCGATCCAGGCCTTCCAGCCGAAGCTCATCGAGGGCAAGGCCATCCAGCTGCACCCGCTCGTCTGTACGGCCTTCAACGCCGACTTCGACGGTGACCAGATGGCCGTGCACGTGCCGCTGAGCCAGGGCGCGATCCTCGAGGCGCAGGTCCTGATGCTCGCGAGCCACAACATGCTCAACCCGCAGGACGGCTCGCCGATTACCCTGCCGTCGCAGGACATGGTGCTGGGGCTGTACTACATCACCAAGGAGCGCCGCTCGATGGGCGACCTCAAGGTCCGCGGGGAAGGGCGCAATTTCTACTCCGCCGAGGAGGTCATCATCGCGTACGACGAGGGCCAGGTCGACCTCCACGCCGTGATCAACTGCCGCGTCCGCGTCGAGGACGAGAACGGGAAGATGGTCCAGCGCCGCATCGAGACCACCGTCGGTCGCGTGATGTTCAACGAGGCCGTTCCCGAGTCGGTACCCTTCGTCAACGAGCTGCTCACGAAACGTTCCATGAAGCGGATCGTCGCGGGGATCATTAACCGCACCGACTTCGGCACCACGGCTACTTTCCTCGACAAGGTCAAGGAGATCGGCTTCGGGTGGGCCTTCAAGGGCGGACTCTCGTTCAACCTCGGCGACCTCATCACGCCGTCGAAGAAGCAGGCCACCCTCGACCGCGCCACCGAGGAGGTCGACGAGATCATCGAGTCGTACAACGCCGGTATGATCACCTCGAACGAGCGCTACAACCAAGTGATCGACAAGTGGAACAATGCGGACAACCGCATTACGTCCAACTTGATGAAGGAGCTCAAGGAGCACAAGCAGGGCTTCAACTCCGTGTTCATGATGCTCGACTCGGGCGCGCGTGGATCGCAGGCCCAGATCAAGCAGCTCTGTGGACTGCGGGGCCTGATGGCCAAGCCGCGTAAGTCCGGCGACACCGGCGCGGCCGTGATCGAGAACCCGATCCTGTCCAACTTCGTCGACGGCCTGTCGGTCCTGGAGTACTTCATCTCCACGCACGGTGCCCGTAAGGGTCTGGCGGACACGGCCCTCAAGACCGCCGACGCCGGCTACCTCACGCGTCGCCTCGTCGACGTCGCCCAGGACGTCGTCATCATGGAGGAGGACTGCGATACCCTGCGCGGGATCGAGACCTCGTCCCTGCGGGAGGGCGACAAGGTGGTCGAGAGCCTCGAGAGCCGCATCGACGGCCGCTACCTCCTGCACGACGTCGAGCACCCCGAGACCGACGAGGTCATCCTCCCGGCCGGGTCGTACATCTCGCCGAAGATGGCCGAGTACATCGACAAGGTCGGCGTCGAGGCCGTCACGATCCGCTCGGTCCTCACGTGCGAGACCGTCCGCGGCGTGTGCCGCAAGTGCTACGGCAAGAACCTCGCCACCGGCCGCGTGGCCGAGCGCGGGGACGCCGTCGGGATCATCGCCGCGCAGTCGATCGGGGAGCCCGGTACCCAACTCACGCTCCGCACCTTCCACGTCGGCGGTATCGCCGCGGTCAACCGGACCGAGTCCAGCATCACGGCCAAGTACCAGGGCAAGATCGAGTTCGACGACGTGCGCACGGTCCGCACGAAGGACGCCGCCGACCGGACCCAGATCGTGCTCTCGCGCACGGGCGAGGTCCGGATCGTCGACCCGAAGACCGGCAAGGTGTTCATCACGCAGCACGTGCCCTACGGTTCGACGCTCTTCGTCGAGGAGGGCCAGGACATCGAGAAGGGCGCCACGATGTGTGAGTGGGACCCGTACAACTCGGTGATCATCTCGGAGTTCGCCGGGGTGGCCCACTTCGAGAACATCGAGTCGGGCGTGAGCTACCGCACGGAGCGCGACGACCAGACCGGCAAAGAGGAGAAGATCATCATCGAGTCCAAGGGCTCTAAGCGGGTCTTGCCGACGGTGCGCATCAGCACCGCCGACGGCACCGAGGAGCGCAACTACAACCTGCCCGTGGGCTCGCGCCTGAGCGTGAGCGACGGTGAGTCGATCGAGGTCGGGCAGATCGTGGCCAAGATGCCGCGCAGCTCCGGCGGTATCCAGGACATCACCGGGGGTCTACCACGCGTCACGGAGCTCTTCGAGGCCCGCAACCCATCGAACCCGGCCGTCGTCACCGAGATCGACGGGGTGGTGAGCTTCGGGTCGAAGATTAAGCGCGGCAACCGCGAGGTCGTCATCGAGGCCAAGGACGGGCAGGTGCGCAAGTACCTCGTCGGACTGAGCCGCCACGTGCTGGTGCAGGACGGCGACTTCATCCGCGCCGGGACGCCCCTTTGCGACGGTGCGATCGCGCCGCGGGATATCCTGATGATCAAAGGACCATTTGCCGTGCAGACCTACCTGGTCAACGGCGTGCAGGAGGTCTACCGTTCGCAGGGGATCACGCTCAACAACAAGCACATCGAGGTGATCGTGCGCCAGATGATGCGCCGCATCCTGATCGAGGACTCCGGCGACACGACCTTCCTCGAGGGGGAGGCCGTGGAGAAGTGGGAGTTCGCCGAGCAGAACGAATGGATCTATGACAAGAAGTTCGTGCTCGATCCGGGCGAGTCGGAGACGATGAAGTCGGGGCAGTTGGTCAGCGTGCGTCAGCTCCGCGAGGAGAATTCGATGCTGAAGCGCGAGGACAAGAAGCTGGTCGAGTTCCGCGACGCGATCCCGGCCACGTCGTCGTCGATGCTCCAGGGCATCACGCGCTCGAGCCTCGGGACGACGAGCTGGATTTCGGCGGCGAGCTTCCAGGAGACCACGAAGGTGCTCTCGACGGCGGCCATCGGCGCGAAGCAGGACTTCCTCAACGGCCTCAAGGAGAACGTCATCGTCGGGAAGCGCATCCCTGCCGGTACCGGCCAGCGCTCGTTTGTCGACCTCCAGGTGCTGACCAAGGAGCAGGCCAAGGCCCGCGACCAGCGCCTGGCCGACAACGCCGCGGCCTACGTCGAGGAGGAGTACGCGGAGTAAAGTTGGAGAGTGGAAAGTGGAAAGTCAAAAGTAGCCGTACGGTTGGCTTTGCTTTCGGCTCCTAACCTGGCTCGCTACTCAGCCTAGCAGTATTCGCCTTTCGGCAAAACGTGAGGGCCCCGCCGTGCAGAGATGCGCGGCGGGGCTTTTCGCTTAGGTGCGCAAGCAGTTTAGGCGACGCGCTTTCGAACTCCTACGTACGATAGGACTTAGGACCCAGCATTGCTCAAGACATTGGGCCACTGCGACCCGCAAGACAGGAGGTGAACCTGCAATCTAACGGGTGAAAGTCTGAACGAAGAGTTTGTGAGATGCCCAGCTCGCCGCCAAGGGGCTCCAGTCATTGCGAGCCGTGAGCCGACGAGCTTGCGAGTCGGCGAACTGGCGCGGCAATCCCTATGAGGCTTCGTCCAGCTCCGGGCAATGAGATTCTCACGCCAGGCTACGCCGGCTCGGAATGACGGCACGCTGGCTACGCCGGCTCGAGATAATGCTCAATACATTTTCCGACGCCGAGTCGATCATCACCTTGGTTCCCCGGCTATCGAGACCGCCACGCTACATCCTTACTGCCGCTCGTACTCGCTGCTTCCCGTGAGCGTGACGGAGGCGGTGCCGCCGTTTGGGTCGGGGATCGTCTGGGAGAGGTTCGGACCATCGAAGGTGAGCATGTCGCCGCGCACGCTGAACTTCAACTCGGCGGCCGCCACGGGGGTGGGCGATCCGGCGGGCGCGCTGACGCCGAAGCCGCTGAGGGTATTGCCGGAGACGGTGTAGTTGCCGGTCTGCGCGGAGTTGATTGAGGAGGTTTGCGTCGAAGTCTCGCCGTTGACGGTGATGTCCTGCCGGTAGGTCCCGGTGCCGGCTTGTTCGAAGGTCCCGTCGGAACGGAAGGTGATCACCACGTCACCGGAGACGTAAGTCGTCACGTTGCTAATGTCCTGGTCGCCCAACTTCGTCCGGACTTCGCCGCGGGAGGCCTCGAGCTTCCAGGTGCCTTCGATATCGCCGCCGGTGGCGTCATCGTCGTCGCCCTTGCAGGCGAAAGCGGTGAGGGAGAAAAGGACGAGGCAGGAGAAGTTGCGAAAGTTCATAAGATGCGTAGATCGTGAAGGTCAAACCTAAACCGATCCACCTTGCGGTGCACGGTCACGACCCGATTTGCCGCTTCGACGGCAAAAGGAAGTGATGGCGATGTGTGGTGGTCGACAATATTGTAGGTTAAAGCACGTGGGAGGACGCAAGCATTGTTTTGCCGAAAGGCGGACCCCCACGCCGTTGGGCGCCACTCCGAGGACCGACCGTACTTTGCCCCCATGGACATAAGCCATCAGCACCGCACCGTCGCGATCACCGGGCAGGCAGCGAAGTGGGAGCACTGCACGGGCGTCTGTACCACCCACCGGGAAGCCGCGAGATTGATGGCCTTCATGGCCCGGCACTCCGTGGCGGTGCGTACGGCGCGGGGGCGGGCGCAGGTCGCGCAGAGCCAGCGGAGGCACTCCTTCGAGACGAAGTACCTGCGCGGGCGGACGCTGCACCTGCGGCTCATGGACCTGCCGGTGTACTACGAGATCTTCCTCGGGCGCGGCTACGACGCGGCGCTGCGGCAACTGGCCCCCGAGCCGACGGTGATCGACCTCGGGGCGCACGTCGGGCTGTTTGCGCTGCGGACGAAGATGATGCGACCCGGGGCGCGTGTCGTCTCGGTGGAGCCCGCCGGCGACAATGCCGAGTTGTGGCGGCGCAACACCGCAGACCTTTACGATGTCCACCTCGAGGAGGCCGCCTACCACCCGACGGAGCCGAGTCTGCTGTTGGAGGCTAGTGGCCTGGGGCACAGCTACCGAACGCGGGTGACGGGGGGCGGCACGGCCGTCGTGCCGGCGGTAAGCCTCGGCGAACTCATCGCAAAGCACGGCATCGACGGGGTGGACATGATCAAGGTCGACATCGAGGGCGCCGAAGGGGCCATCGTCGGGAGTGACGACGAGCGGATGCTCGCGCGAAGTCGACAGCTGATCCTGGAGGTGCACCAGCCGCTCTCGATCGGGGACTTCGCCGCGGCGGTGGGCGATCGCACGGTGTATGAGTTGACGGATGCGGGGCACGAAACCCTGTATTTCATCGCTTGAGGTCGGCCCTGCGGATTCGTAGTTGGGACGGCCCGGCTTGGCGGGGCATTACCAAAAGGTAAGTACTGTTGACGTTTGGGTAACGTGGTATACCCGACCTTGCGCCCCCGTGACCCGCCTCCTCCCGATTCGCCAACCCGTTGAAGCTACGCGCAAGCCGCCCCTGCGGGCGTGCGCGGGGGCGATCGCGCGGCGCATCCTCAAGCACAGGCACGCCGGCGTGGTGGCGATCTGTACGCACAACTCGCGCCGGAGCCAGTTCGCGGAGGTTTGGCTGGCGGTTGCCCTCGCCGAAGTGGGCCTGACGGAAGTGGCCGTGGCCTCGGCGGGCACCGAGGCGACGGCCGTGGCGCCGGGCGTGATCCACGCGCTGCTCGATAGTGGTTTTAGCGTAAGCGGAGACCATACCCTCGGCAACCCCGCGATTCGGGTCCAGGGACACGGCATTGACCGGCGGCTGTGGTCCAAGACCGTCGAGGAGGCCGTGCCGCGCGTAAGTGGTCCGACCAACGTCGTCGCGCTGATGGTCTGCGCGGCGTCCGACGCGAGCTGTCCGATCGTGCCCGGGGTAGGGTTCCAAACACGTGTCCCGTACATAGACCCGAGGCTCAGCGATGGGACCGAGGATGAGCGGGCGGCTTACGCCAAAACGAGTACGCAGGTCGAGGCCGAGATGCGGTGGCTGGTGCGGGCGCTGCAGGAAGCGCTGGCGAGCGAGCGGGGGGCCGTGCCACGGGTGTAACCCATCGGTCGGTAGCCTAGCCGAGGACTTGCTTTGCGACACCCGCGATGACGCCGCCGATGATCGGTCCCGCGATGGGCACCCAGGCGTAGGCCCAGTCGCTACTGCCCTTGCCGCGGATCGGCAGCAGCGCATGCGCGAGTCGCGGTCCGAGGTCACGCGCCGGATTGATGGCGTAGCCGGTGGTGCCGCCGACCCCGAGGCCGATCGCCCACACGACGAGGGCCACCGGGAGGGCCCCGAGCGAGCCGAGCCCGACGACGGTGGTGTCGTCGCCGGTGATGGTCGCGTCCGTGAAGTACAGCACCGTAAACACGAGCACGAAGGTTCCGATCGCCTCGCTGAACAAGTTCGACGAGTAGTTGCGAATGGCGGGTGCGGTGGCGAATACGCCGAGCTTAACGCCGGGATCGTCGCAGACCAGGAAATGGTCGCGGTAGAGGAGCCAGGTCGCGGCGGCGCCCAGGAAGGCACCGATCAGCTGCGCGAGTACGAAGACGGGCACCTTCTCCCACGGGAAGTCCTCCGCCACGGCGAGCCCGACCGACACGGCGGGGTTGAGGTGCGCCCCGCTGTAGGGCGAGGCCACCACCACGCCGACGTAGACCGCGAGCGCCCAGGCCGTCGTGATCACGAGCCACGGGGCGCTGGCGTCGTGGCCCTTCGTGCCCGGGAGGAGGACGTTGGCCACGACGCCGCAGCCGATGAGGATGAGGAGGAAGGTCCCGGTGAGTTCGGCGGCGAATTCGGTCATAGGGGTGGAAGGTAGGGGTTGGCGCTTCGCGCGGCGGTGGCCTTGGGGCGGCGGTGGCCTTCGGCGTTCACGGCATACGTGCTCGGCACACGCGCCCCTCGTACGTACTCGGCATACGTGCCTGCCTTACGTGCCCGTTGTACGTGCACGGCGCGCTTTGTGGGCCCGGCCTCTCCGTGCTCCACATGTCGCCAAATCGTTAAATGTCTAGTACGCTCCACCTCCGACTGCTGGCCTGTCTCTGTCTGTCACTTCCGCTAAGCTCGGTGGGGCAGATCCGCGACACCGTGTTTACGGTTGCGTTCGACTCGGACAGCGACCACCTCGATGCCCGCGCGACGGTCACACTCGCGGACATCGTCTCGCGCGCGCTCAGCGATGACGCCTACCGGGTACAGCTCTACGGCCACACCGACACGCGCGGCGGCGATGCTTACAACAGCCGCCTTTCGGCAAAACGGGTTGCGGCCGTCCGGGGGGTGCTCTCGGCGGCGGGACTCGACGAGCACTATTTCCGCGTGGCGAGTTTTGGCGAAAGCCGCCCGAAAGTGGCCGGCGAACGTAACGAGGCGCACGCGCTCAACCGGCGTGTCGAGATCGCCCTGACCACGGAGCGGATCGGCAGCACGGAGCGACTCCAGGAGCTGGTCGCCGACCGCTACAGCGCGCGGGCTACCTTACCGAATGCCACCGGGGGCACCGTGACCGGGCCGGAGGGCGCCAGCGTTCGCGTCCCGCCGCGGGCCTTCGTCTATGCCGACGGTCGTTCGCTGCCCGATGGCGCCGAGGTCGAAGTGCAGCTCGAGGAGGCAACACGACTGTCGTCGATGGTCGCGCACCGCCTCAATACCAACGGCCGCAGCGGACGTCTCCGCACCGGAGGCATGGTTCGCGTCACCGGCCGCTACCGCGGGGAGGAACTGCGGTTGCGCCCGGGCGAGGCGATCGACGTGACGCTACCCACCGCCGCCGTGGACGGGGCGATGCGCCTTTACGTCGGCACGCGCGAAGCCAGCGGCGCGATGGACTGGGCGCTGGCGGAAGGGGAACTAGTAAGTGCTTCGACGCGCGTGGGCTTCGGGGGCGACGCTGCGGTGCCTTTCGTGCCGATGCACCCGGACTCCGTCGCGGCACGCAAGGCACTGATCGTGGCGGCGGATCGCCTGATGCGCGGGATCCAGATCCCGCGGGCGCTCCAGCTCGCGCACGTTAATTTTCCTAAACTCCCCGCATTCCCTGCCGCTTTCGACCCCGAGCAAGGTCTGCCCCTACCGCCCTACGTACCGGCCCCGCCCACGCGTAAGACTGTCTCGGGGGGGCGTCTGCTGAAGTCTGCCGCCCGCTTGCAGCGCGAGGCCGACGAGGCGTTCATCGCGGATTCCCTTGCTTACGCGCAGAGCCTCTCGGCGCGGCTCGAGACGGAGCGAAAGTGGCGGTCGGCGGTGGCTCGATTCAGGGACGAGGTTCCGGTCCGTAAGGCAGCACACGAGGGGGCGGTCGAAGAGGTGCTGGCCCGGCGGCTCCAAATCTGCGCCGACTACGTCCGCCTGAATCACCGCGTCCGGGCGGCCCTCCAACTGCAGGCCAATCTGGACGATTACTTCAAAGAGCGGGGCAGTGACTTCGCGGCGGCGATTTACGCGGTTAGGGTCAATATGGCCCGTGCCGATCCCCAGGTCGTGATGGCGAAAGCCTACGCCGATGACGACTCGGCCCGCGCGGGTTTGCCCGGCGACACGGTGGGGCTTTCGTTCGCGGCGCACCAGCAGGCGCTTTACGAGGAGTTGGGGGTAGTGGACCGGATCGCCGCGGTCAACAGGATCAACCACCGGATCGCCGCCATCAACCTGCAGCACGCGGAGGCCAACCTGCCCCCGCAGGAGCGCGAACGACGGGCGCTCGAACGCGGTAGAGTCCTCGAACAGCAGGCACGTGTGCGCCAGATGGAACAGTACAACGCCGAGCTTGCCTCGACGTACGACTTCCAGATCCGCACACCTACGCCGCAGTGGCACAACTGCGATCACCCGGTCCCGCCCGGGGAGTTCCAGCTGCTCGCGGACCGCCCGCTCAACGCCGGGGTGTATTTCGCTTCCGCAAAACAGGCCACCGTTGATTTCTACCCGCCGGGTACCCGGGCCTCGGTGGTGTATACCTCGCCGGAGCCCGTGCGCGTGATCAGCTACGGCGTAACGGCCGAGGGCTTGAAGTTGGCCGTGACCACCGTCACTCCCGACCGCCGACAGGCCCCGAACGTCGAGCTGAGCTACGGATCGGCGACCTTGACGCAGGTCGAGGCGGCGATAGCGAGTTTGGATTAGAGGTGGGGTACAGGTTGCGGTTAGGGCCGGTGGCGCCACCGTCTCGAAGTGGTGAGCGGGCGCCGCAGCTATGCTTCGAGGAGCAACATGCTGTACTACACTCGGCGGAAAGGATGAAGTCGGTCCGTAATTGCGTAGCCGTAGCCTATTGCTCAAGCGCTTAACGCCGCGGCGAAGCGCGGGCCGACGGACGTCATTCCTTCTTCTAGTTCCTCCCCCGCATCACTTGCGCTACCCCCGTCCAAGTCAACTCAGGATATCTTTCGTTATCGAGCGCCTTCAGCTTGCCCCTCCCGCTAAACATGTCCCGCATGTACTGCATCCCTTGATAGGTAGGGAAGACCTCGTCATCCCCGGCGGCAAGTTTGGCGACACGGATCATCGTACCGAGCGTGGTCATGTTGCCGGCCCACTGCGTTTTGTAGGTGTCGCCCGTCACCGCGGTCATCGTGGCGGCCAGCCCTTTCGCGGTCGTGGTCTCGCCGGCGATCCGCAGCCAGCGGGGCGTGGGCGCCGGGTCCGTGACGACGGCAGCCACGTAGGCGGCGACATCGTCCTTGGCGGTGAAGTCGAGCGCTTGCTCGGCCGAGCCCCAGTACAGGACGCGCTTGATGCCCGGCTGAATGATCGGCATCTCGGCACCGAGCATGTCCATGAAGGCACCGTTCAGCACCGAGGTCACCGCGATGGGCGCCGCCGAGGCGGTGAGCATGAACTCCTGGCGCAGCTCGAGATTGCGGTTCGTGCCCTGCGCCACGTGGCGAAACTCCGCCGAGAAGTCCGACGGGATAAAGCGCGGGACCTTGGCCTGGACGGCGGCGTTCAGTAGCACCGTCTGCCGGTCGATGATCACGTCGCGCAGGCCATTGAGCGCCGAGACGACACCATCCGCGCCGAGGAGCGCCTGCCGCATCTCGATGACGTTCATCGGGGTCGCGATCGCGAGGCGGGCGCCGGCACGCGTGAGCTTGGCCTGGTCGTCTTCGGGGGTGCCGGGGCGGATGAGCGCCCGGACGGCGGCGCCCCGTGCCACGAGGGCGACCACGATGCGGTGGCCGAGGTCTCCGGTGGCGCCCGCGACGGCGATGGTTGGGTGCATAAGGTCTGGTGCAACGGGAACCGGGCGACGAATGTGCGAACTATCCGCGGCCTGCGCGCATGTTTCCCGAGGCATGATTCAGCACTCGATACTCCGGCTTTCGCCAAAACCCCGGGGCTTTCACCTCGTCACTCGGGAAGTGATGTCGCAGCTCGTTTTGCCGAAAGGCGACGGCCTCCTCCTGCTCCTCCTGCGGCACACCTCCGCCGGGCTGTGCCTCAACGAGAACGCCGACCCGGACGTGCGGCACGACCTCGACCTGTACTTCGACCAGCTCGCCCCCGAACGCATGCCGGGGATGCGACACACGCTCGAGGGCCCGGACGACATGCCGGCCCACGTGAAGGCGATGCTGTCAGGCGTGCAGTTGGCGCTGCCATTCGGCAACGGCGAACTGCTGCTCGGCACCTGGCAGGGGATCTACCTGTGCGAGTACCGGGAGCGGGGCGGGGCGCGGGAGATCGTGGCGACGGTGGTGGGGTAGGGGGCGTTTGGGGCGTTTGGCTGGCTGCCTTTGCGCGCCCTCAGCAGCGCCCCCTACACGCTCACCTCCTTGCCCGTCTCAGCCGCCCTATAAATGGCTCCCATCAGCCGCATGTCCTTCGGGCCTTCCTCGCCGGCCGTCTTCGGCGCTCGATCTTCGCGGATGGAGGCGCCCATCTCGTCGAGCATGGCGGCGAATTGATTGGTGTTCGGGACGATTCGCGGCACATGGCGTTCGGGAGGATAACGTAGACCACGTCCACGCTGGCGTCCTCGGCGATTCGCGCGAAGTCGTCGTAGCTGTATAGGTGCTCGTCGGCGATGCCGTAGGCCCGCGCTACGGTCTGGGACTTGTCGCGGTTGCCAGTGACGAGCGCAGCGCGTTTGCAGTACTGCGTATTCGCCAGATTCGGCGCGATCTGGCCGAGGACATATGCGCCGAGCCCGACGAGGGTCACGCCGATGCGCTGCTCCGGCGGCAAGCCGAGGGGTTCCTCCAACTTCGGCATCGGTTGTCCCGTCGGCTTAGGTGCCGGCAGCACAGGTTTTGGCGAAAGCCACCCTACGCCTTCCGGCAAAACCGGCAGCGCCGACGCCAAAAGTCAATGTGCCGCTGTCGCGCAGGAATTGCTGATGTCCGTAAGGTGAACCTGTCATGCTGCAAGTCTTTAGTAGCGAAACAAGAATTCTACCCTAGACCCTAGACCCTAGACCCTAGACCCCAAACTCCCTCACCCCCCATAACTCACCCGATACACCACCCCATTGTTATCATCCGTCACCAGCATCGACCCATCCGGCATCTCCGCTAGACCCACTACGCGCCCCATCTGCTTCTTGTCCCCGTCGCGCAGGAAGTTGGTTACGAAGTCCGCGAACGCCACGGGCCGTCCCTGCTCGTCGAAGCGGATGCGGACCAGCTTGTAGCCCGAGGGCTTGCTGCGGTTCCAGCTCCCGCGCATCGTCACGATGGCGTCGCCCCTGTACTCGGCCGGGAACTGCCCCCCGCGGTAGAACACCATGTCGAGCGGCGCGCTGTGGGCCGTGTACGTCATCACGGGCGTCGTGACGCGGCGCTTGAACGCCTCGATGCTCTCGTCGTCGGGCTCGTCGGCAGGGTTGACGTGCCCGTCGCCGTACACGTAGGGCCAGCCGTAGTGCGCGCCCTCCTTGATCTCGTTGAGCTCCTCGCGCTGGGCGTCGTCGCCGAGCCAGTCGATGCCGTGGTCGAGGCCGAAGAGCGTCCCGCTGGCCGGGTGCCAGTCGAAGCCGATCGTGTTGCGGAGGCCCTTGGCGTAGATGCGCCGGCCCGAGCCGTCGGCGTTCATCTCGACGAGGGTGGCGTTGAGGTCGCTGGTCTCCTTGCAGGCGTTGCACGTGCTCCCGATCGAGACGTAGAGCTTACCGTTGGGCCCGAACTCAATGGTGCGGTTGGCGTGCTGTCCGCCTTCCGGCAAACCTTTCGCGATCGTATCCAGCGCCCCGAAAGTACCGTCGGGCTTGAGCCTCGTCTTGACGACCTCGTTGACCGCCACCAGGTAAAGTTCGTCGTCGCCGCGCAGCGCGAGCCCGTGGATGCCCTTGTAGTCGAGGACCTTTTTCTTCGTCTCGGCCTTACCGTCGCCGTCGGCGTCGCGCAGCATCCAGACGTCGCCCTCGCGGCGCGTCACGTAGGCCGTGCCGTCCTCGCGCACGGCGAGCATGCGCGGCTTACCGAGCCCATCGGCGTACTTGGCGATCTTGAAGCCCGCCGGCACCTTGAGCTCAGCCACGCGCTCATCGGTGGCGTCGATCAGTTCGGGCTGAAAGACGTACCCCGTGACGACGGCCCGCGTAATAGGGTCTTTGTCATTGCCGCCAAGCGTCTTGACGGAGTTGGAGTGGCAGGCGGCCAGCGAGGCGATCAGACCTACCCCGACGGCCTGCTGAATCAATGTGCTCGTACGCATAGTGTTGGTAACCACCGTCCCACCCCTCAGGTTTGGCTCATCGGAAAGCAAGACGACCACCGCCGTGTCACAGAACCCACACCGCGCCGCCGCCCCCCGCCCCAGCCCTCGTGCCCCTCGTGTCTCCCTCGTGCCCCTCGTGTCCTATTCCCCGCCCCAGCCCTCCCTGTCCTACTTTCCATACAACCGCGCGTACTGCACCACGTACTTCCCAATCACATCAAACTCCAGATTGACCCAACTCCCCACCCGCAGGTCCCGAAAGCCGGTATGCTCATAAGTATAAGGGATGATGCTTACGCCAAAACTGTCGCGCGTCGGCTTCACCACCGTAAGGCTTACGCCGCTGATGCAGATACTGCCCTTGTCCACCAGCACGCGCTCCTCGCTCGGCTCGAAGCGGAAGCGGTAGTTCCAACTGCCGTCTACGTCGTCGACGTACGTGCATTCGGCCGTGCAGTCGACGTGGCCCTGGACCATGTGCCCGTCGAGGCGTGCCCCGGCCTGCATCGCGAACTCTAGGTTGACGCGCGTCCCGACCGCCCATTCGCCGAGGGTCGTGCGATCGAGCGTCTCCTGGATCGCTGTCACGGTATGGCTTTCTTCGTTGCGCCGCGTCACCGTGAGGCAGACGCCGTCGTGCGCGACGCTCTGGTCGACGCTGGTCTCACGTGAAATGGGGGAAGCGACCGTGAAGTGAACGTTCGTGCCCTCGCGCTCGATCGCGCGCACCTCGCCGATGGCCTTGATGATTCCCGTGAACATGCGCTCCCTTCAGTACTGACCGAACAGGAAACCGTCGAGCGTGGGGCAGGTTTTGGCGAAAGCCGCCTCATCCGTGGCCTATCCCCCGCGCAGCACCTCGATGGCGCCACTCAGCGGCGCGTTCCCGACCTCGACCACGCTGCCGTCCGCCTGGCGCTCGAAGACGCGACACTTGTAGAGATACGTCCCGTCGTTGACGGGCTCCCCGCCGAGGGTCGTCCCGTCCCAGCCGAGCAGCGGGTCCTCGCTCTCGTAGACCTTGACGCCCCAGCGATTGAAGACCGCGATCTCGACGCGCTCCACGAAGCGGTTGATGCGCGGGCGGAGCACGTCGTGCTGGTTGTCGCCGTTGGGCGTAAACACGTTCGGCAGTTGGTACAGCGGGCAGTTCGTCACGCAGAACGGCGCCGTAAACTCGCCCTCGTTGCCGATGCTGTCCACGGCACTCAGGACGTAGCAGCGCGCGATCTGCTGCTCGTCCCGGATCGTGAAGCTCTGCTCGGCGGGGTAGGGGAGTTCGGCCAGGAGGACGCGACCGCCGCCGGTGGAGTCCGACGCGCTGTAGACCCGGACGGCGGCGAGGTCGGGGGCGGGCGTGCAGCTTCCGCCAAAACCGTAGGTGATCGTCGTGGGGTAGGGTGGATTCGTATTGCTCGCCGAGAGCTCGTCGCAGATCGTCTGCACGGTAAAGGTCGGCGGACACGGACCGTCGACGTCGCTCGGCACCGAGCAACTGCGCTGGCTGTTGTTGATGAGCGGACTGTAGATCGTACTCACGCCGTAGGTCCCGACCGCCACGATCCTGTAGCAGTACTCCCGGCCGTTGACGAGGTCGCGGTCGAGGTAGCTCGTCGCGGTGACGCGCGCGAGGGTGTCGAACTGGCCCGCGGCGTTTTGTCGCAAGACCGCATACGAGACGTTCTCCCAACTCGTGCTGCTCGTCCACGAGAGCCGCGTAGCCTGGTTGGCGGGGGCGGCGGTGAGGAAGACACTCGACGACGAGAGCGGCGGCAGCGGCGTGGTCTGCCCGGCGCTCGCGAACCGGATAGCGTAGGTATAGCCCTGCGAGAGGGTATTCAAGCCGGTGTCGACGTACTGTGTGTCGCGGGTGAGCGCGGCGTACGAGGGGTAGGTCCGCTCCGTACCGGGCACGGCGACGAAATTGCTCGTGCCGACGCCGGGGCTCCGGAGCACCGTGTAGGTGTAAGGCGCGCGGTTCACGGTCGTGTCGAGGTCGCTCGGCAGCGGCGGCGTCCACCGCACGTCGATCGAACCGGCGGCCGCGTCCGTGCTCAGGACGTCCACCTTGGTGAGTAAGGGCAGGTCCCGCGAACTCTGGATGCAGACCTCGGCGCTCGGCAGGGACTCTACGGAGTTGAAGGGTTTGTTGGTCGCCGTGTAGCGGACGAACTGCGCCAACACCCGGTAGCAGTAAGTGCGGCCGCGCTCGGTGTTGTCGTCGACGAAGACGTACCTACCGTTGCTCTGGGTCTTTTGCGCGATGGCAATCCGGCTGTACCCACGCCCGTCGAGGCCCTGGCGGCAACTGTCGTACGGGAAGGGGTTGGACCCTTCGCGCCGCCACACGCTGAAGCCGAAGAAGAAGCGCTCGCGCGCGTCCTCGCAGACGTAGGGCGCCTCCCACGACAGGTCGACGAGTCCATTGTCGGCCGACACGCGCAGGTCTTGCGGCGGCGGGGCGGACACCTTGATCGTCACGACCTCCAGCCGGCTGAGGTTGTTGGGCTGCCCCAGGGTGGCGGCGTCGTCGGTGGCCTTGAAGATGACCTGGTACGGGAAGCGGGCCGCGTGTTCGCAGGCCGTCTGCCAGCGGTACTCCCGGGTCCACGGTTGCGGATGGTAGAGGCTGTCGCCATTCCAGGTGGCCGGGGCGAAGAAGCCGGGCGTGAGCGTCGGGCTCGTGGCCGTGAGCCGCACCTGCTGCCCGTCGTCGAAGACCGGGGCCGTCGCCGTCGGGTTGAGGGTAAGCGTCTCGCCGGTGACGAGGCAAAACTCGTTGGCGACCTCGACCACGGGCGGGCGGTTCTCGCAGGTCCGGATCGTGATCTGCATGTCGCGCACCGTCGTGTCGATCGCCTGGCCGGCGCGGTAGCTGATCACGCGGATCACGACGTTGTAGTTACCCGCCTGCTGGGGCGTCGCCCAGGTGATGGTCCCGGTGCGCTGGTCGAGGGAGAAGTTGTTCGTCCCCGGGTTGCCGCCGAACTCACCCGGGAGCTGGTAGTTGGTCACCGGGACGCCCTCCCCGCGGAGGGGGACCCCGAGGCGGTACGCCAGCGAATCGCCGTCCGGGTCGAAGGCGTTGGGGTTGTGGGTGAAGGTCTGTCCGACGCAGCCCTCGTCGATCGGGGCCTGGAGGAGTTCGGGGGTACTGTTGGGCCCTTGGAAGTCGGCGTTGAGGAAGCAGTACTGGGTCCGGATGTAGAACTCGACATCGACCGAGCCGCCGTTGTTGATGTTGCGGATGTTGTCGACGCGGTTCGGGTCGCCCATCCCTATCACGTAGCACCCACGCCCGCCGTAGGTGTGGCGCGCGGTGTAGAAGTTGACCTGGATGTTGGTCCCGATCGGCTCGCCCTTACGGAACCGACCGTCGAGGCGTCCGTTGGCGCGCAGCACCGAGTCGGCCGTCATGTCGCCCCAGTTCACGACCACCGCGTCGCGGTCCGCGTCGCGGGAGTTGCCCTGGAACGCGGTGTAGGTGACGACCGTGACCTCGAGGGTTAGCGGGCCGACCTGCCTCACGCGGATCTCGCCGGCGCGGTTGTGGGTAGCGCCGGCGGAGAGGGCGCAGACGAGCGCCAACAGCGCCAAAACGATGCGTCGGAGGGGGGAGTATTCGATCACGTGCCGCAAGGTAACGCCGGGGAGGGTGTCCGTTAGTGCGTCGCGACTGTCTCTTGCGAGACGAAGCTCGCGAGGGCATCGCGCCAGTGACGCATCGCGAGGCCGGCGTGGCGGGCCTTCGCGAGGTCCAGGACGCTGTAGGCCGGCCGCGGGGCCGGCGTCGGGTAGTCGCTCGTCGGAATCGGTTTGACGTCGCAGTGAAGCCCGTAGGCCTCCATGATGGCGCGGGCGAAGTCGTACCAGCTCGCCACGCCGAGGCCGGCGTAGTTGTAGGTGCCCGGCGCGAAGTCCGGCGTCTCCACGATGCGGAGGATGGCCGCGGCGAGGTCGTCGGCGAACGTCGGGGCGCCGATTTGGTCGCTCACGACGTTGAGGGTCTCGCGTTCGGCCCCGAGGCGCTGCATGGTGCGCACGAAGTTGTGGCCCTCCAGACCGTACACCCAGCTCGTGCGCAGGGTGATCGTTTTGGCGAAAGCCGCCTGCGCCTCGCGCTCGCCGGCCAGCTTGGTGCGCGCGTAGACGCTCTGCGGATCGGTCGGGTCGTCCTCGCGCATCGGGCGGTTGACGCCGTTGTGGTACACGTAGTCCGTGGAGATGTGGACGAGCCGAGCGTCGAGTTCGGCGGCGGCTTGCGCCAAAACACGCACGGCGTCCTGGTTGATCTCGACGCAGGCCTGCACCTCGGACTCGGCCCGGTCGACGGCGGTGTAGGCGGCGCAGTTGACGATGGCGGCCGGTGCGAACGCCAGGGCGAAGGCGCGCACGGCGTCCTCGTCCCGCATGTCGAGTTCGTCGCGATCCGTAAACGCGACCTCGTGCTGCGTGTCGGCGAGCAGGCGGCGCAGCGCCATCCCGACCTGGCCGTTGGCACCGGTGATGAGGATCTTCATAGGGGGTAGGAGGTGGGTGGGTGACTCGATGGGTGGATCTTTGAGAAGTGAAATTTGATGGGTGGATGGGTGGATGGTTTGATGGGTGGCTGTGCTCGGCACGACTGAACGGCCATCCACCCATCCAACCATCAAACCATCCACCCATCAAACCACCAGCCCATCCTTTTATCACAAAGCCGCCAAGTGCTCGCCAAAGGTCGGGAGAACTCGGTCCTTCTCGCTCAGCAATATCGCCTCCGGCTCGATCTGCCAGTCGATGCCCAGTCCCGGGTCATCGTAGCGCAGCCCGCCCTCCGCGCCCGGGGCGTAGTAGCCGTCGCACTTGTAGGCAAACAAGGCGGTCTCGCTCAGGACCACGTAGCCGTGCGCGAACCCCCGCGGCACGTACAGCTGTCGCTTGTTCTGACCGCTGAGCCGAATGCTGTAGTGCTGCCCGTAGGTCGGGGAGTCGGGCCGGCAGTCCACCGCGACGTCCAGCACCTCGCCCTCGATGACGCGCACGAGCTTCGACTGGGCCGCCTCGCCGCGCTGGTAGTGGAGCCCGCGGAGCACCCCGCGGCTCGAGTACGCCTGGTTGTCCTGCACGAAGACATCGTGCACCCCGGCCCCCGCCCAGAGCCTCGCGCTGTAGACCTCGTAAAAGTAGCCGCGCGCGTCGCCGAAGACCTTGGGATCGAAGATCTTCAGGCCGGGGATGGGCGTGTCGGTGATCATGGTTTGTAGTTCTCAGTTGCAAGTTCTCAGTTCTGAGTTCTCAATTGCCAGTTCTCAGTTCTCAGTTCGCTGCCGCGCAGGTCCGGTAGTACGGCAGGCATTACGGGAACTGAGAACTGAGAACTGAAAACTGGGAACTGAACCCTTACTTCTCCCGAAAGAATACCCCAATCGGTGTGCCACTAAAGTCGAACGACTCGCGGAGCTGGTTCTCGAGGTAGCCGCGGTAGGACTCCTTGACCTGCTTCGGGTTGCTGGTAAAGAAAGCGAACGCCGGGTAGTAGGTCGGCAGCTGCGTGACGTACTTGATCTTGGCCGTGCGTCCGCGCGTCGCCTGCGGGGGCACCTTCTCGAAGGCCTCCTGCATGAGGCGGTTGAGCTCCGAGGTCGCGATCTTGCGGTTGCGGTTCTCGTAGACGCGCAGGGCCTGCTCGATGAGCTGCAGGAGGCGCGTCTTCTCGGTGGCGCTCGTGAACACGATCGGGACGTCGTTAAACGGCGCGATGCGGGCGCGGATGGCGTTCTCGTAGTCGCGCATCGTGTTGGTGTCCTTCTCGACGAGGTCCCACTTGTTGATCCCGATCACGAGGCCCTTGTTGCGCTTCTGGATGACGCGGATGATCGACATGTCCTGCGCCTCGACGCCCTCGGTGGCGTCGATGAGCAGGATGCACACGTCCGAGTCCTCGATCGCGTTGATGGCCCGCATCACGGAGTAGAACTCGAGGTCCTCGTGGACCTTGGCCTTCTTGCGCAGCCCGGCCGTGTCGATGAGGTAGAAGTCCTTGTCGAACTTCGTGAAGCGCGTGTGGATCGAGTCGCGCGTCGTGCCCGGGAGCGCGGTCACGATGTTGCGCTCCTCGCCGAGCAAGGCGTTGACGACGCTCGACTTCCCGGCGTTCGGCTGCCCGACGATGGCGAGCTTCGGCACGGTCGGGTCGAGACCCTCGGGCACGCTGTCCTCGGTGAGTTGCGCCGTCACGGAGTCGAGCAACTCACCCGTGCCCGAACCGGACATGCTCGACAGGAAGTAGGTCTCGTCGAACCCGAGGCTCCAGAACTCGTTGGCCTCCAGGAGGCGCTGGTGGTTGTCGACCTTGTTGACGACCAGCATCTTCGGCTTGTCGACCGGGCGCAGCATCCGCGCCACCTCCTCGTCGAGGTCCGTGATCCCGGTCTCGACGTCGACGACGAACACGATGATGGCCGCCTCCGCGATCGCGATCTGGACCTGCTCCCGGATCGCGGCCTCGAAGATGTCCTCGGAGCCGCGCACGAACCCCCCGGTGTCCACGACGGTGAAGGTCTTCCCGTTCCAGGTGCACGTGCCGTACTGGCGGTCGCGCGTCACGCCGGACTCGTTGTCGATGATGGCCCGGCGCTCGCCGACGAGGCGGTTGTAGAGAGTGGACTTCCCGACGTTCGGACGACCGACGATGGCGACGATGTTGCTCATAGCCGCAAAGATGGGGCAGGGACGGGGGATGCCGGCTTTCGCCAAAACGAGCACGCCGCCCAGGCGCCGATGCCGACCCTACTTCACGATCAACTGGTGCGTACTGGACCGTCCGTCGACCGCGAGCAGGTTCACGGAGTAGACCCCGGCCGCGAGGTCGGAAACGTCCATGGTGTACCGCGTCTGTGCGGCCTGGCCACCGAAGGTCCGTACCGTCTGCCCGTTCGCAGTCACGACCGTCGCCCGGGCGAGGTCGAAGTCGCGGGGCAGGTCGATCGTGACCTCGGCGCTCGCGGGATTCGGGTAGACCGAGACGCCGAGTTGCATCGTGAGTCGGGCGGTGGTCCCGCCCCCGGCCCCGGACGATCCGATGAGGACGGTGTAGTCTTCTATCTCGCCGAAGGCAATGTCGCGGCACGGTGACTGGTCGTAGTCCGGACTCATGACCACCCTCATGCGGGCCTGGCCATCCCGGGCCCACGTGGGCACGGTAAGCACACCCTCCAGGGTCGCCGCCGGCGTACCGTCGGTCGGGGCCGGCAAGGTCCCGCGGTAGGCGAGCTCCGAGGCCGGGTCGAGCGTACCGTCGCGATTGTAGTCGACGTAGATGCTGAAGTACGTGTTCTGCGTGTAGTAGCTGAAGCCCGTGGTCAGGCTCACGGGGTAAGTCTGCCCGCGGGTGAGGGGCGTGATGACGCCGGTGAAATCCGAGTACGGCGTCTTCCAGGAGACGTTGTCCAGGCTGCCCAGGCGGACGCGCGCGATCCACTCGTGCCAGGGGAAGGCCGAGGTCGGCATACAGGCCGAGGGTGGCGTCGTCGGCGTGGCTGCCTTGACCTCCACCGTGAAAGAGCAGGTTGATTGGTTTCCGCAGGCGTCGCTCACGAGGTAGCTAACGGTTGTCGCGCCGATGCCCAAAACTGAGCCCGGCGTCGGACCCGCCGTTTGGACCACCTGGATGGCGCCGTCGGCACAGGTCGTCGTCGCGGTCGGTAGCTCCCAAGACACAGCGGCGCCAGACTGTCCGGCGGTAAGCTCGCGGACGACATCGCTCGGACAGTCGGTCACGGACAAGGTGCTCGGCGCCCCGCCCCCGCCGATGACGACGGTGTAGTCCTCCACCTCGCCCAGGGCAAAGTTGCCGCAAGCCGGCGGGTAGCCGCCGCGCTGTAGCGCCACCCGCATCCGGGTCGCGCCGGCCTTCGCGCTGGTCGGCACCGCGACGGGCGCCAGGATCGAGGCCCTCGCCGTCCCGGGCCGCACGTCGGAGAGGACCCGCGCGACGACCGCCTCGGCGCCTTCCTCGAAGACGCCATTTTGGTTGAAGTCGATCCAGACCTTGAGGTACTCGTCGAAGGTCTCGTAGCTGAAGCCGACGGTGAGCTCGATGTTCTGCCGTGATCCGGGCTGTAAAGTGGTACTCATGGCCGTGAAGTCGCGGTACCCGTCTTTACTAGACGAACTGTAGATGGTGCCCAGGCGCACGCCGGCGATCCACTCCAGCCAGGGCTGGGTGCCGTCACTGGCGCAGTAGCCCGCCGTCGGGGGTGTCGGTGGCGTGACGGGCGCGGTGCTGACCTGGAAGGACTGCGTCACCGGGGCCGCCGCCGCAAAGTCGGCATTGCCATCCTGCTGGGCCCGCACCGTCACGCGGCCGGCGGTTCCGTCGAGGGTGAGGACATTTCCGCTCAATCGCGCCGGTCCTTCCACGAGGACGAAGCTTACGGGTAGCCCGGAAGTCGAACTGGCCTCAAGGGTGATGGTCGTCGTGGCCGTCGTCACGTTGGGGAGTGGCGCAAAGGTGATGGTCTGCGTCTGGGCGGCGGTGCTGCCGTTGAGCCGCCCCGGCGTGGGAGCCAGCGCATCCCAGCTCCCCCCGAGGGCATTGTCCAAGGCAGGACTGCGAAGTTGGAGCGTGGGGCCGTCTCCGTCCGCGGCGGTCGGCCACGGAGCCTTGTCGTCGTACTCTACCCGGTCGATCAGTGTACCGTCGGCGTTCTTGAGCGTGATGCGCTCGCCGCCGCCGCTGAGGCCGAAGCCCCTCTCCTCGTCGCCGAAGTCGCCGAGGACGTTCGTCACGTTCGGGAATTGCGTGCGGAACTTGCTCACTGATTCCGCCAACACCAGGTAGCCCCCCGGGGCGAGGAGTGTTTTGGCGGGAAGCCCAAAGAAATTGCCGCTCTCGTCCTCGAAGTACCAACCGGACACGTCCACCGTCGCGGCAGTCGGGTTGTGCAGCTCGACCCAGTCCCCGCCGTCGCGATCGTCGGCGGAGTTGTAGTTGATCTCGTTGATGACGATGCCCGCCGTGGCGGTGGAGCCCTTGCCGAAGGTCGCGGTCACCGTGGCCGGCCCGCTTAGCCGCACCTCGGTGTCGGCGGCGCTGCCCGTCACGGCGCCGGTCCAATCGGTGAGCACGTAGCCGCGGGAGGGGTAGGCGCGCAGGGGCACCGGGACGCCGGTGAAGTACTGCCCTGTAAAGTCTGCGCTCGGCCCGGCGACCGTGATGGTGCTGAGGGCAACCTCCCCAAAGGCGGGATTGCTGATCCGCACCGTGAGCGGCACGCTCGCGCCGATTCCCGGGAGCTCAGTGCGGAAGTGCTGGCGGACCTTGTCGGCGCGGCCGCGGGCGAACTTGCGCAGGAGCTCGACATTCTGGTCCCAGTTGAGGAACCCCTCGGACCAGCGGTCGGCGTGCTGCTGGATCTCGGGTGCGTACTGCGCCTCGAAACCGTCGATGCGCCCGATGATCCGCCGCTCGGTGTACAGGACGTTGAGCTGGTCGGCCATGCGGTTGACGAAGCGATTGCGCCAGGCCTCGTTCTGGATGAGGCGGCGGAACAGCAGGGTAGCGTCCTCGGGGTTGGGCCAGTCGTAGCCGTTCGGCCGCAGGAGTCGCCGCAGGGCGTTGGCGTCGTTCGAGCCGGAGTTCCACGGCTGCCCGGGGACGAATAGCCCGAACGAAAAGTCGTGATCGAAGCTCAGCCACCGCCACTCGGCGCCGGACTTACGCTCGCGGAAGCGCCGCACGTTGTTGCCGGGCCAGTCCTGGTTGTCGATGAAGACGTTGAAGGCCACGTAGTCGATGTAGTGGTCGAGGTCGACGCGCGCGTCGACGAAGGCGAAGTTGGCCGCCGTGGTGAGGTCGTTGCGCTCGAGGAAGGTCTGCAGTTCGTTCCACGCGTCGATCGTGCCCTCGCGAACCTCATTCGCGTTTTCGATAAAGTCGACTTCGTTTTCGTCGAGCCCGAAGTGCGTCTCGATGTAGCCCTTGTCGGTGCGCTCGCGGATGTTGAGGATCCCCCAGTACGCGCCGTTCACGTAGGTGACGCCCGGGCGGTAGTCCTGGCCGTAGATTTTCGGGCGCTCGATCAGCGTCCGTCCGGCGTTGACGTCCGAGACGTCGAGCACGAGGCTCTGCGCGAGCACGTCGCGGAACATCGTGATGTTATTGTCCTGCCCGGAGTTGCGGAGGATCAGGGTGCGGTACTCGTCGCGCTCGGCGTCCGGGAAGATCCGGTAGTCGATGGTGGACTTGCCGAGCTTGGCGCGGGCCTTGAGCGCGAGCGACTTCTGGGGCGCCTTCGCCGAGCCGGTGCCGTTGATCTCGGACTCGAAACGCTGGTTGAACCCCTGGGTGCCGTCCGGCTCGTAGAGCTCGGCGTTGGCGGTGATCTCGATGTCGCGCTCGAAATTGGTGTACATCCCCTTGGCCGGATCGAAGAGGTCGAAAGGGTCCGCGGTGTAGGCCACGACCGGGAAGGTGTGCTCGGTATTGAATAGGTAGGTCTGCGTCGTGGTCGCCGACGGGACCAGCGGATCGACGAATGCCTTGGCGCGCAGCGGGGTGTTGGTGGCCACGACGATCGGACGCGTGTACAGCGCATCGCCGCGACCGGGCTCCCGGCCGTCGGTCGTGTAGTAGATCTTGGCCTTCGGGCTAGCGCTGGCGAGCGACACCGTCTGCGGCTGGGCGTAGAGCCCCCCGGTCACCGAGAAGACCACCGGCTCGGCGACGGGCGCCCCGGCGGGCGTCGTATTCGCGCGCCGCGGCGTCGGCATCGCGAAGAAATCCCACGTTGGTCCGCCATCCTTAGTGCGGCCGAACGAAACGTCCTGGAGCTGGGCCCCGAAGGTGTAGCGATCGACGGTGGTCTGGCCGTCGGGCGCGGTGAGGACGATGTCTTCGCCGCTGGCCCCGAGTTTGAAGTCGACGTGGTCGGCGCCGAGCTTGGTGTCGCCGTCGGCCCAGAGCAGGAGGTAGCCCCCGGCCCGCACCGTAGATCGCGCGGGCTGGCCGCCCGGGATACGCCACTTCCTGGGTTTGGTAGCGTCATCGGAGACGTAGTATCCGGCGAGGTCGACATCGCCGGCGCCCGCGTTGTAGACCTCGATCCAGTCGCCGAACTCGCCCCGCTCGTCGGCGAGGGTAGCGCCGTTGGACGCCATGAATTCGTTGATGGACAGTTGTGCCCTGGAGCTCGTGGCGAGCAGGGTAAGGAATACGAGGAGCTGGTAAACCTTGAGGGTAGGAAGTCTCATAGTGTGACTTTTCCCGAAAGACGGGTTGCGATGAGGAGATCCGTACTGGCCGTCGCGCGTGGAGGGGGGTAGGACCCGCGGAACACAGCGGCGGGGCAAACGGTAGGCTATACACTCACTCTGAGGCTAGACGACACCCAGCTGATAGTAGGCAGAGGTGTCGCAGCTACGGGCAAAGGTATTGCCTAACACAAGATACACTGCAATGATATACGCAGAAAGTGTAATATGTTTTGGCGCAAGCCGTGACCTGCCCGCCTGGCGGCCGCAGCCGAGACTGCTACGGCAACGCACAGCACCTTTACGAATACGGCTAGGTTCTGCACCCAAAGGCCTCCCCGCCCCAGTTCCTACAGGCATCCATGTCGGGCATCCGAGGGGCACACCATCCAACACCCTCACCCGGGCACACCCTAATACCCGAAGCTCTTGAGCTGCTGCTCATCGTCGCGCCAGCCGGCCCGCACCTTCACGCGGGTATCGAGGAACACGGCCCGACCCAGGAACTCCTCCATGCGCAGGCGCGCCCGGTAGCACACCTCCTTGATGTCGCGGCCGCCCTTGCCGATGAGGATGTTCTTCTGGCTCTCGCGCTCGACGAAGATCACCATCCGGATGCGGGCCAGGGGCTTGCCGTACTTGTTGACCGTGTCCTCGTAGCCCTCGATGACGGGCTGCACGGAGTACGGGATCTCCTGGTAGTAGTGCTCCAGGATCTGCTCGCGCATCATCTCGGTGACGAAGAAGCGCTCGGGTCGGTCCGTGAGCTGGTCCTTGGGGTAGTACGGGGGGCCTTTCGGCAAAACGGCCAGCACGTAGTCCCGCAGCTCGTCGACGCCCCGGCCCTCGAGGGCGCTGGTGAGCACGTACTTGCTGGCGCCGAGGCGTTCGGCGTAGGCTTTCGCCAAAACCTCCGCCTCGTCGACCGCGACGGTGTCGAGCTTATTGATGACCACGACCACCTCCGCGTCCTCGGCCTCGCGGATGGCGCGCAGCAGCACGTGGTCGTCGGCGTACTCCTCCTGCGGGACGGCGACGAACAGGATCAGGTCCGCGTCCTCGAAGGCGCTCGACACCGCGGCGTTCATCCGCTGCTGCATCGCGTAGTGCGGCTCCTCGATCAGGCCCGGCGTATCGCTGAACACGACCTGGAAGTCGTCCCCGCTCAGGATCGCGAAGATGCGGTGGCGCGTGGTCTGCGGCTTGGCGGTCACGATGCTCATCCGCTCGCCGACGAGGGCATTGACGAGCGTCGACTTACCGACGTTGGGGCGGCCGACGACGTTGACGAAGCCCGAGCGATGGTCCTCGTCGTGGACGATGGCCTGGCCGAGCCCCTCGAGGGCCTTCTCGAGGTCGAAGTGGTCGGTGGACTTCTCGGCCCCGGGGGCGTTGGGGTCGATCTCGATCTTGTCCTCGGGTTTGTAGTAGGGGTGATCCTGCGGTAGGGGCATAGGGACGAAGGTAGTGGCGAGCGCACGGCCCTACCCCAATCTCGCCGGTGTGCGCCGCATCAGCTCCTCTACCAGCTTCATGATCTGCTTGGGCTTCTTCGGGCGCCACGGAAAATTGCTGAAGTGCTCGCCGTAGTGGACGTAGTGATCGACCATCGCGTCGGTGAGTTCGTCGTTGACGTGGGGGAGGGTATTGATCAAGGCGATCCAACCGCCGGACTCGGAGGCCTCCTCGGCCCACTCCTCGTAGTAGCAGTTGTCGTCGCCGTGGAAGTTGAGGACGTTCTCACAGAGGATGACGAACTTCGAGATGCCGGCCTCGATCATTACGTCGATGACTTCCTCCTTGAAGAACTTAATGTCGTTGTACAGCAAGTCATTCCACTCCCCGATGAGCTCGATGATCGCGTAACCCTCCTCGTAGTCGCCCCAGAGCTGTTTGGCGTATAGCGTCTGGCTCCCGAAGTCGTCCCACTGCGGGTGCAGGAAGTAGTTGTAGACCTTGTTGGTGTACGTAAACTCGGAGTACACGCGCCCGCTGAAGGGACTCAGCGGGTCGTCTTCGGAGGTGTAGCGGTCGCGCCACTGGTAGTAAGGTTCGATGTCGTGCATGGCCTGCGGGGGGCGGGGCAACAAACAACCAAACGACGGGGGGGCTAGTTTCGCCGCCGTGCCTCACCTCATTGTCACGGGGCCCGAAAGTACGGGCAAGACGACGCTCAGTCGCCAGCTCGCCGCGCACTTCGGCGGGGTGTGGGTCCCGGAGTACCCGCGGGGGTACCTGGAGGCCGCGGGCCGCCTGGCCGTCCGGGCCGACTTTCGGCACTTCGTGGACGCGGACCGGCACCTCGTCCGGGCCGCGCAGCAGCAGGCGCGATGGCCGGCGGGTAGTGAGCCGGTCGTCGTGCAGGACACAGGCATCGAGGTGCTCGCGCTGTGGCACGGGGACAAATTCGGTCCGCCGCCCACGTTCCTGCGGGAGGCGATGACTTCGCGCTGCCCGGACGTATACATCCTCTGCCGCCCGGACCTCCCCTGGGTCTACGATCCGCTCCGCGAAGACCCGCACCGCCGGGAGCAACTGTTCGCCGACCTGCGGCGCAGCGTCGACACCCTCGGCTGTCGCGTCGTCGAGGTAAGGGGTTTTGACGAAAGTCGTCTCGCCAATACGCTCGACGCCCTCAAAGGCCTCCGTACGATCCCCTGAGCTCCGCACGTCGGCAGCACGTCGACAGCACGTCGGTTGCGCGTCGGTTGCGTCTCCGCGCGTATCTTCGCCCCCGACACCGGGGTGCCCTACGGGGCTGAGATTACACCCGTCGAACCTGGTCGGGTCGTGCCGACAAGGAAGCTGTGCCTCGCTGGCCGCACCTGTGTGGCGCGCGGGCGTCTCCCTCCGGTGTTGCCATACCCCCGTGCAACATGCGAAGCCCCCGGACGCTCCCCCTCCTCCTTCTCGCAGTACTGTTCTCCACCGGCGCGTCGCGCGCGCAGACCGGCGACCCGATCGCGTCGCTGCGCGTCCTCGACGAGGAGCGACTCCCCGTCATCGGGGCGACGGTCGAACTGTTTGGCGAAGGGCCAGCCGCCGATGCGCCCCTCGACATCCGCGTCACCGACGGCCGCGGAGTCGTGGACTGGAGCGACCTCGACGCGATCCCGCGCGCGGCCCGCGTGAGGTACGTGGGGTACGCGCCCCAGCGTGTGGACCTGCAGGCCGGCAGCGAGGGCGAGGTCCGCCTACGGCCGGCCCAGGAGTTGCTGGCCGCCGCGGTCGTGAGTGCCGTGCGCGCGAAGTCCGAGGACCCGTTCACGTTCCAGAACATCAGCGGCGATAGTCTCGCGGCGGCCAACCCGGGCCAGGATATCCCCTTTCTGCTGCGGCGGACCCCCGGCGCGGTGTACACCTCGGACGCCGGCAACGGCGTCGGCTACACCGGGATCCGCATCCGGGGCGCCGATGCGACGCGCGTCAACGTGACCATCAACGGTGTGCCGCTCAACGACGCCGAGTCGCAGGGCGTGTTCTGGGTCAACATGCCGGACTTCGTGAGCAGCACGAGTTCGCTACAGCTCCAGCGCGGCGTGGGCGGGAGCACCTACGGCGCCGGGGCCTTCGGGGCGAACCTCAACATGGTGACGAACGCCCCGAGCGCGAGGCCTTCGCTCACGGCCGAACTCGGCGGGGGCAGTTTCGGGACGGCACGCGGGATGCTCAAGGCCAACACCGGGGAGTCGGCGAGCGGCCTGAGCGCCGAGGCGCGCCTGAGCTACATCCGCAGCGACGGTTTCGTGGACCGGGCCTCGAGCAGATTGGGCAGCGCTTACCTCGGGTCGAGTTGGGCTATCAGCGATACGCGCAGACTGCAGTTCATCGGGTGGACCGGCCACGAGGTCACGTACCAGAGCTGGTTCGGGATCCCGGAGTCCTACGCGCGTGACGCTGTGCTGCGGACCTACAATCCCGCGGGACAGCGTTCGGACGGGAGTTTCTACGACGACCAGACCGACAACTACCGCCAGACGCACGGGCAGTTGCTGTTCTCGGAGGCGCTGTCGGACGACTGGCTCCTGCAGTTGACGGGGCACTACACCAAGGGCCGTGGCTACTATCAGGAGTGGCGCAACGGTGAGGAGCTGCGGGACTACTTCCCGGGGCGGTGGGTCGACACGTTCCGTACCGACCTCGCGCGGCGGCTCTGGCTCGACAACGACTTCTACGGCGCGATCGCGACCGTGAGTGGGCAGCTTTCGCCAAAACTATTTACGACCTTCAGCGCCGGCTACTCGCGCTACGACGG
Source organism: Saprospiraceae bacterium (assembly GCA_965215115.1). Lineage (GTDB taxonomy): Bacteria > Bacteroidota > Bacteroidia > Chitinophagales > Saprospiraceae > CALDTK01. The sequence goes on along the minus strand of OZ244050.1, from coordinate 5,179,315 downwards.
CGACCACTTCGGGACCGTCATCGGGGTCGCCGACGAACGCCTGGCGAGGTCGGCCACCGGGGAGTACTACCGCAACGCCGCCACCAAAGACGATGTCAACGGTTTTGCGAAAGCGAACTACCGGCTCACCCCGCGGGGCCTGCTCTACGTCGACTTCCAGGTGCGGCACGTCCGCTACGACGCGACGTTCCGGCCGACCGACGCCAACCTGGGGGCCACCGGACGCAACACCTTCTTCAACCCCAAGCTCGGCTACACGCAGCAGCTCGTCGGCCTCCCCGGCGCCTCCGAGCAAGCCCCGACGGATCTGTACTTCTCCGCAGCCGTCGGCCAGCGTGAGCCCAACCGAAACGACTTCCAGGACGCGCCCCGGGGCATGACCCCGAGGGCGGAGAAGCTGTACAATTTCGAGGGGGGGCTGCGGTCGTCCCCGCGGCAGCGGCTGAGCTACGAAGTCGGTGGCTACTACATGCGCTACGACGATCAGCTCGTCCTGACGGGAGCCCTGAACGAGGTCGGCGAGGCGATCCGCGTCAACACCGACGACTCCTACCGCCTCGGCGTGGAGATGAGCGCGGCGTACGTGCTGGCCACCGGATCGACTGGCAAGTACACGACCGCGTGGCGCGCGGACGGCAACCTCGCCCTGAGCCGCAACCGCATCGCGCGCTACGAGGAGCGCGTGGACAACTTCGCGACGGGCGTACAGGATGTCATCTTGCGCGAGGACGTGCCGATTGCGTTCTCGCCGGCGGTCGTGGCTAACCTCGGACTCACCTACAGCATGAACGGCGCGGACGAAACCCGGTACGAGGTGGCCCTCTGGGGCAGTGCGGTCGGCAAGCAGTACGTCGACAACTCCGGCAGTGCCGCCGCCGAGCTACCCGCCTACGGTCGTGTGGACCTCGAGTTTCGCGTTGCGCCGCCTACGTTTCCGCGGACGCTGTTCACCCTACAACTCCAAAACCTCACCAACGGCCACCCGATCACGAATGGCTACAGCTACCGCTACAACAGCCCGGGCTTCGATCCGCGGCCTACCGACCCGTACAGCACTCTCGAAAACGGGGATACGTACCTCTACAAGGGCGTCTACCCACAGGCCGGCCTCCAGGTCATGGCCGGGGCGCGGATCCATATCGGCCCCGGCGACTAGCGAGAGGCGCTAGTATTTGAACGTGAGCATAATGCGGAACTCGATCGCGTCGCGCACTGAGTTAACGTAGTCGAAGAGGTTGTAATAGATCCCGATATCCGAGCCGACGCCGCCGCCGCCGGGGTTGTACCCGACGCCGATCTGGAGTTGGCTATCGGCCTCACGCATTTTTATAATTTCCTCATCCTGGCCGATCACCGCTACGGAGAAGCCACTGACGCTAACGAGTGGCGCGTATTGAAAAGACAAGACACTGTACTCCCCCTGGATGTAGAGCGCGCGGTAACGCGCCCGCACGAAACCACCGACCGAGTATTCTAGCAGACTGTATCGCCTTCGCTCCACGGGTCCCCTCAAATTGCCTTCAAATACGGCGAAATCTTTTACGAAGGTGTTCGTGAGGCCTAAGCGCGGGCCGGCACTAAGGACCTCGTTAAATTTGTACCCGATCTGCGGGGTGAGGCCGATGGTGGTGTACGAGACGCCGTTGCCGCCGTTGAAGAAGAGCGTCCCGCCCGCCCCGTACCACAGCCGATCCTGGAACTTGAGGTCCGACAGATCGTTGCCGCTGCGACCGCGCTCGTTCGCGCGGGGGTTAGGACGTCGGTTGCTGCCGTCGTTGCGGCCCCCGCGTTGGGCCTCGGCGCTGAAGCCTAGGACGAGGAGGAGGAGCAGGAGCAGGTAGGTAGGGTGGCCGTAGCGCATGTGAGCGGGTTTGTCTGGTGTGCAAACGCGACGGGGGGCGATTTAGCTACGGGCGAAGGCTAAAAAAGCGTTATTGTCGCCCGCAGCGCTGGGCGGGAGCTACTCCTCCTCCGCACTAGCCGTATTGAAGCTCGGCAGAATGTGCGCCTCGGCGGCGGTCACCTTACCGGTCTTGAGCAGGTAGTGCGACCAGGCATCGGCGCGCTTACTCGACGTGTACGAGTAGAACCACTGGTTCTCGTTGAGCTTCTCGTGGAAGCCGAGCCGCGTGCCCTCGTCGAGTTCGAGCAGACGGATCACGCCGTAGGTATACCAGTCGCGCCGGTTGCCCCCGCCGCCGATGAACGGCAGCACGATGTCGTAGGTGAGGATGCGGTAGATCTTGACGTAGTCGAGCTCGCCGGCGGGCGTGACGAGCTCGAGGCCGAAGTCGCGCAGGTACGCGAGGTACAGGTCGCGCGGCCGCAGGCGCGCGTGGCGCTCGACAAAGGTGTCGACGTCGGAGGAGGCGGTGAGGTCGAAGATCGGGAGGCCGAAGTCGCGGTTGAGGAAATTGTAGGGTCGCTTGCCGCTGGCGTTCTGGAGCCGTGGGTAGAGGGCCACGATCTCGGCGAGCTCGGCGTAGGACACGCGCGCGAGGATCGTCTCCTGGATGCGCAAGCGCGCCGGGGCGTCGACCTCGAGCGCGAGACTGGCCTGGAGGCGCTCGATGGAGCTCTTCCCGATGAAGGCGAGGCGCGCGAGGTTGAGCGTGGTGTACTGCTCCTCGAACTCCGAGAGGTAGGCGCTTTGCTCGAGGTAGGTCTCGAGGGCGGTGGTGAAGGTTTTGGCGTAAGCGAAATCGGGACTGTCGAGCAGGTTGTCGATCCAGGGCTTGCGCATCAGTTCGTTGACGAGCTTGCCCATCGTCTCGGGGTCGAGGTCGCTGGCGCGCCGCAGAATGTAGTCGACGAGGATGCCGGGCTCGACGGTCTCGAAGAGCTTGTCGAGGTCCTGGAGGTCTTTGTACTTGAGGGGCAGCTCGTCGAGGACGGTGTGCTCCGCCCAGGACGGGGCCGGCGTAAAGCGGAGCATGAACAGCTGCCGCGGGCTCACGAGCTTCGGCAGGGACGCGAGCACGAGCGGGCGGTCGGCCTGGTCGAAGTACGGCGACGTGAGGATGGCGTTGAGCTCCACGCCGGTGACGCGTTCGGCCCGGCGGAGCTTGGCGACGTGCTCGCGGTAGAAGGCCTGGCCCCACGTGCGGTAGGTGGGGTTATGCGCCTGCCAGTGCGACAGCCACGAGACGGACTGCACCTGGGTCTGGTCCTCCCAGGTGTAGTGGTAGACGTTGGACAGCAGCCCCGAGACCATCTCCGGGTGGTCCTCGCGGATGAGGAGGCTCATGAGGTCCGGCACGATCCCGAGCGTGAGGTGCTGTCGGAGGTAGGCGTTGTAGAGACTGCGGGCCTTCGCGGTGCTCGCGTCGGAGGTGCGCCAGAGGAGTTCGCTGAGTTGCTCGAGCGTCGGGGCCGGCAGCTCGAGGGCCTCCTCGCGCGTGAACACCTCCGGGGACTCCAGGAAGTCGTCGACCTCGCTCAGGCCGCCCTGGACGGCCTGGTCGATGGCGAGGAGGCGCTTGAGCGTCCGGGCGATGTGTTTGTCGGACTCGCTGCGGATGAGGTCCTCGATGCGTTTTCGCGCCAGCGGCCCGATGCTCGCGAACTTGATCAGGTAGCTGTCGCTGATGCCGATGCCCTCCATGCGCGAGAACAGCACGGCCTTCTTGAGGAAGAGCCGCAGTTGCGCGTCGGAGGCCGTGAGCTCGTCCCAGTGGTAGGTGTAGGCGTAGTCGAGGACGCGCCCGACCGAGAATCCCGCCTCCAGGTCGTACTGGTGGATGGCGGCCCAGTACTCGATGGCGGTGAGTTCGGAGAGCCTGGCGTCGGCGAGGATGCCGTTCTCGAGCCTGATGCGCGCCCGCGGGTCGAGCGGCAGCAGGAGGCTGTCGAGTCGACGGCGCAGCCCGGGCGCGGGTTCGAAGTCGATGCGGTTCTGGAGGCAGTAGGCCGTGAGCTGCGCGGTGTTCTCGAGGTGGCCATCCTTGAGGGCCGGCACCTGCGGATTGGTGGAGCGCAGGAGGTCTTTGTACTTGAGCACCAGCAGGCCCACCTCCACGGGGTCGGCGCGCGTGAGGCGGGTGTAGGCCTGGAGGGCCACGGCGCTGCTCTCCGAATTGAGCAGGCGGAAGAGGCGCTCGAGGTTCTCGGTCTCGAGGGTCTGGTCGTGGCGATTGATGAAGCTCCCGCGGTGCTCGTCGAAGTCGTAGTCCTCGTAGCGCGTTGCCCAGTAGCGCACGAAGTTGATCCACGCGGTGCGGTCGCCGGTCACCTCGAGCTGGTAGACCATCTCCCCGGAGGCATCCTGGACGCTCACCCCGAGGTTGGCGAGCTTGCGCAACAGGTACAGGTAGTACACCGCCGGGTAGGCCGTGGGCCGTCCCTGGCGCGCGGCCAGGAACTGCGTACTGATGTAGAACAGCGCCCTGGGGTGGTGCGTGGCCGCGAGGTCGAGCAGGGCGTTGTGCTGTACGTACCCCGGGGAGGCCCGCCGCGCGAGGATGCGGCCGAAGTAGTCCACCGGATCGCGGAAGTGCTTGGCGCTGAAGCCCACCGAGGTCTCGTACCCGAACTCCCGCACGCGCGCCATGCCCCCGAGGGAGTCGAGCAAGTTGTCGTAATGCGCGCGGTGGGCCTTCGTGTCCCAGGCGGCGCTGAAGGGGACGTTGCACAGGCGACTGAGGTAGTACGCCATCGACCCGGCGCGCAGGTACCCGCGGCGCTCCGCCTCGAAGATCGCCTCGGCCACCTCGGGGCTCGGCCGCGTCAGGAGTTGCTCGAGGTAGTGGAGGAAGGCGTCTAGGTCGGTGGACAGCAGCCGCGCCGCCTCCCCGTCGAGCCAGTCCAGCAGGAAGGCCTGCCCCTCGATGAGGTGGAGGTCGGCGATCTTCTCGGCGAGGTCGCGCAGGTCGACGACGCTGCGGTGCTCGATGGCCTGCTCGGTGTAGAGGACGTACTTGCGCAGGTGCATCGAGCGGTCGGAGCGCTGGTGGGCGTCGAGTCCGTTGAGTTCGTACTTGACGGGTTGGCGCTCGAGCGGGCGCACGAGGTAGCCGGCCAGCAGCTCACTGTAGCGCAGCGAGTCGGCGTGGGCGTAGTAGAAGTCGAGCAGGGCCTGGCGCGAGGCGGTGGCCGGGTCGATGTCGCCCTCGAAGAGCGTGTGTTTCACGAGGGCCTCGCGGGCGCGCGCGCCGGAGAGCGGCTGGTCGACGAGGGTCGAGAGGTCCCGGAAGGCGCGGACGTGGCCGTCGCGAAGCTGGCCGATGAGGTGTCCGACGAGGTCGAGGGAGTCGTCCGGTTTCGCCGTCTCGGCGGTGGCGGCGTCGGCAAGTACTTCCGTGATGTCGGCTTGCGCCAAAACCCGTCCCGCGGCGCCCAACAGGAGGCACAGTCCGAGCGTACGGAGCCGGGAGAGCGGGCGGGAGGGAAGCAAACGTCGGGGCGTGGTTCGCGCTGGTAAAGGCAAGGATTGTACCACTTGACGGGTGCAGGCCGTGGGTAGGCGGCAACGGTTGACCCTACCGCGGCAGCTCCCTGAGTTCCTCACCCCTCACGATGCGCCTGTCGATGCTCATGTAGAACTTCCCGCGTAGGTTGACGAGCCCGAAGTACTTGTCGTTCTCGATCGGGAAGCTCTCGTTGATCGCGAGCGGCTTGCTCTGCTGGGTGATGTCCGCGGTGATGTTCCAGCGCCAACCCTCGAAGTCGTGACTCAGGAGCTGGTCCCCGAAGACGCGCACGAGCCGCAGGTCGGTCACGATGCCGGAGGTCGTCCACGCTAGCCCGTCCTGGCTCTCGTACAGGGGCCCGGTCGAACTCTGCGTCGCGTAGTAGACCCCCTCGTAGCGGAAGACGTCGCGGACGTCGGCCGAGGGCGTGATGATGCGCTCCGCGACGCCGGTGCGCGTGATGAGGTAGGCGCCCTGCTTGGTGGCCATGTAGAAGTTCCCGTCGAGCCACTTGATCGTCGAGACCGCGCGCTCGGTCTGGCGGACGTTCGGGAAGTCGATCAGGCCGGTGTAGCGGATCGACACGAACTCCGTGAAGGCGGTATTGGTCTTGAGCTCGAAGCGCAGCACCGCCACCCGCCGCGTGTCCCGGCGGTAGACCGGCTGTAGGTACACCGTGCCCGTGCGGTCGAACGCCCCGACGAACTCCCCCCCGAACACGGCGCTCAGCGGCTCCACCCCGAGGCTGTCGATCGAGAGTACGCGCGTAGCCGCGGCGTTCTGGACGAGCGAAAATTGAATGAGCTCCTCGCCGTTGCCGATGTCCCGGATGCTTCGCGCGAACACGACCGGGTGCAGCGCCGGCTGTCCGGAGTTGGCGTACTGGCGCAGCAGTGGCCTGCGCTCGATCTCCATCAGGGTCGAGTCGTTGACCATCGTGTGGCGTACGAATTCGCTCTCCGTGACCGTGAACAACTCGCCGTCGTTGGCGAGCATCCCGAGGATACGCTCGCGGAACACCTGGATGCTGTCGGTCCAGAGTTTCGCGCGGTCGGCGACCTGCAGCTCGTCTTCGTCGTCGCAGGTGAGGCAGGTGCAGGAGCTGGTCGCGCCCGCGACCACCGTCATCACCGATGCGAAAAGAGCAAATCGGAAGAGGTGTGAAACGGACATGCAGCGGGTGGTGTAGTGAAGCTATGCAAAATTAACTAAGCCCCGAGCACACCGCCGCCCCCCGCGTCTACCACCTATTCTGTACTCGCGAGGCGGCGCTCGCCGAGGAGCTCATCGGCGTCTAGCTTGCCGAGCGCACCGCCGAGGTGTGCGTACGCCGCGTCGAGGAGCCGTCGCTCGTCGAGGAGCCCGAAGGTCGTGATCGACGCGGTCGGGAGGCTCACGCCCTCCAGGGCCCGCCGGTCGCCACGGATGTCGACCCCGGTCCAGCTCGCGTCCGCGGAGGCGCCGCGGCGGTACTCACGCAGCGGTGTCCCGTCGGGGAGCTCGACGTAGACCGTCGCGCCGACGGCCTGCTCGAAGGTCCGGCAGACGGTCTCGACCTCGGCGCGGACCGTCTCGCGGAGGGTATCGCACAGCGCGCGCCCGGCGGTGTCGACGCCGCGCTGTCGGTAGGTGACCAGCTCTCGCTCGTAGCGCGTGACCTCGGCGGTCTCGTGGATGCGGAGCGCGGGGGGTGAGGCCACGTCTAGGTAGGCGTAGAGGTCGGCCCAGTTGCCGGGACGCTCGTGGGCGAAGGCCGTCTCGACCCAGTCCCGCGAGAAGGTTTTGCGGAAACGCTCCCCCAACGCGGCTTCGCGACCGCGTACGTCACCGTCGACGGCGAGCGAGACGCGCACCGTGCCGAGGTCGAGCAGTTCGTCGCGTAGAGCCGCGGGGACATCGGTGGCGCTGGCGTAGCGGTCGCGGCGCTCGAGCAAGCCGTAGGCCTCTCGCGCCCGGAAGCGATCGCCCGCGCGGGCTGCCGGCAGAAGTTCCTCGGCGGCGACGAGGAGACGACTGGCGGCAATGACCCTGGCCTGCGCGAGCTCAGCGAGGTAGTCGGGCTCCTGGTCCCAGGCCCGGAAGCCGGCCACGCGCCGGAGGCGGCGGCGCAGCAGCTCCACCCGCTCGCGGCGCTCAGACAGCTGCGTGAGGACGGCGATAGCCTGCTCGCCGTAGTTGTCCCGGCCGCCGGTACGGGCCTCGGCCAGGGCGTACTGGTCGTCGGCCTGCAGCTGTGCGTAGGCCTCCGCGGCCACGGCGATGAGCTCGGCGGACTTGCCGGGGTCGCGCTCGAGTTTCTTCATCGCCTTCTCGAACGCCGCCCCGGGGCGGTCGCGCTCGAGGAGTTTGGCGGGTCCGCAGGCGGCGAGCAAGACCGTGAACAGCACGGCGGCGAAGGTCGCGAGGGGAGTAGTGTGGCGGCACATGACGGAGGGTTGGGTGGTGTGCCCCAAACTTATTTCGTCCTACCCGCCACAGGTTTTAGCGTCCAGCTAAAGTCCCCTTAGCGAAGCGTTAAACTCCCGCACTCACTGCGCCTCGAGGAACTCGGTCGCCAGCTGCACCACGCCCGAGATGACGTACTGCACGCCGATCGCCATGACGATGAAGCCCATGATCCGCGTCATGGCCTGGAGCCCGGCGAACCCGAGGATGTTGAAGAGCCTGGGCGAGGACACGAGGATGCCGTAGATCATCACCGCCAGCACCGCAATGACGGCCACGACCGTGAGGCGCTGATCGATGGCCGGGAACTGGCCCGAGTATCCGATCAGCAGCGAGATCGAGCCGGGGCCGCTGAGCATCGGCATGGCCATTGGACTGAAGCTGATGTCCTCCTTCTGGAGCGCCTCCGCCTTGACCTTCTTGTTGACCGCGCGCGAGTCCTCCATCTTGCCGTAGAGCAGGCCGTAGCCCGAGGCCAGGATGACGAGCCCCCCGGCGATCCGCATGGCGCTCAGGGAGATGCCGAAGAACTGTAGGATGAGGGTGCCCCCGAAATAAAACGCCGTCAGCAGCAGCGCGAAGTACATCGCGGTCCGCAGGGCGGTCCCCTTGCGCTCAGCCGTGGTGTAGTTGGGCGTGAGCGCCAGGAACACCGGCACGGCGCCGAGGGGATTGACCACCGAGAAGAGCGCCCCGAGGATGGCGAGGAAGAATTCGTGATACATGGTTTGGGCTTGGGGCGCGCAAACCTACGTCCGTCGCGCTCCTACCTTGCCGAGCTTATCCCCCCCGCCCATGAGCGCCCCCCTCACGTCCGCCACGGAAGTCCTCTCCGCCGTGAAGCGCACGATCGCCGACGGCGTGGCCTCCGCGCGGCACCCCTGGCACTGGCCCGCGCTCGCCACCGCACTCGACAACCGCATCGTCGTGCTCCGGGACGCCGACCTCGACGCCGGCACCGTGCGCTGGTACACGGATCGGCGTTCCGAGAAGGTCGCGCAACTGAACCTCGACGCGCGCGTAGTGCTCCTGTTTTTCCACGGCGACCAAGGTCGGCAGCTACGCCTCTACGGCACCAACCGCGAGTTGAGCGACCGCAGCACCCGGGAAAATCTCTGGGACGAGGTCTCGCCGAGGGCCCGCGCCAACTACCTCACTCGACACCCGCCGGGGACGCAGCTCCCGGCCGCCGGTAGCGACCTACCCGAAGATTGGCCGAAGACCACCGAGGAGCAGGACCGCACCGCCTTCGAGCACTTCGCCGTCATGCAGGTCGAGGTCTCACGCGCGGACTTCCTCCAGCTCCTGCCCGACGGCAGTGCCCTGAGGTGCGGATGGGAGCAGCGCGATCCGGAGAGTACGTTTTACTGGAAAGCGCCCTAGCCCTCGCACGTGGCGGCTTTCGCCAAAACCTACGCTAGCTCCCGTCCGAACGGCTACTGTGCACTCAGCTGCGTGAGGAGCTTGTCGAGCTGCGCCTGCTGCTCGGGGGTCGGGGTGGCGCCCCCCATCGTGAGCAGGCGGCGACCTTGCTTAAAGTGGGCATCCGCCATCTGGCGCTCGCCGTTGGCGAGGTAGTAGTCGGCCAGGACGAGGTGCGAGGCGCCGGCCGCGGGACTGTCGTCGCCGGCGACTTCCTTCGTGAGCTCGAGGCTCTGGAGTTGGGTCGTGACCGCGTCGAGTGGCGCGTCGGCGAGGATGGCGAGTTGCGCGAGTTCGGCCAGGGCCTCGGCCCTTAGGGCAGGCGGCGCGTTCGAGGCCCCGAGTGCGGAGACGTAGTCGGCCTGTGCGCGGCGGGCCCCGGACACGTCGCCGCTTTCCCTCAGGTCCGCGACGCGGGGCGCGGTGGGTACGGCGAGGGTTTCGGGCACGTCGGCCTCGACCGGCGGCACGTCCGTCACCAGGTCCGTCTGCGGTTCGCGCAGCATAAAGTAGAGCGCCACGGCGAAGAGCGCCACCGCGATTGCCGCCAGTAGCCAGTACAACCAGGCCAGCGAGGTGCCCCGCCGGGGGGGCACGACCTCCGCCGGGATCGCGGTGTAGGGTAGCTTCTCGACCGTCGGCATGGGTTCGGTGCCGTCGCGCGGGACGAACATCGCCGCCGGATCACGGTGCGTGAGCGTGGGCATAACGATGGGCAGGGCCTCGTCGTGGTCCTGGTCGTGGTCATGGTCGTGGGCCGGGACTTCGGGCGCAGCGCCTGCCGTGCGCTCGTCGGCCTCGAGTTCGGCCGTCATATCCTCGTCGAGGATGATCATCGGGATCGCGGCCAGGGCGGCAAGGTCGGCCGGGAGTTCAGTGGGCCCCGGTGCTCGCGCGGTGTCCTCCGGGACTTCGTCACCCCGATCGTCGACCGCGGGGAGGTCGGGCTCGACCTCCGGCATTGCTGCCGGCTCCACGGCGTCCGGCTCCACGGCGTCCGGCTCCACGGCGTCCGGCTCCACGGCGTCCGGCTCTTCCTCATCGACCTGAGTCTCCGCGCCGTCCGCCTCCGGGGCTTCGGGGTAGGCGACCGCGGCCAGGGCGTTGATGCGCTTGCGCTCGTCGAGCAGGGTGCTGATCTCGCCCTCGAGCGCCGGGTCCTTCTCGAAGTAGTCCCGCAGCGCGTCGATCATCTGCCGCAGCTGTTCCTGGTGGTCCGGCCCCCAGGACACCTGCCGCTCGACGGCGACCACGCGCGCCCCGAGCTCCTCGCGCAGCAGGTCCCACGCCGTGTGGATCGCGGGGTCGAGCGCGCGCCCCTCGTCCTGGGCCGTGACCACGGTTTTGACGAGCGTGAAGGCGAGTGGCTGCTGTGACATGTCGGGCGTGGCTTGTGGGCGAAACTAATGACTCCCTCTGAACGGGATTCGCCGGGGCTGGGATACGGGCCTACATTGGCGCCCCATCCGTAATGCAGCCGTTATGCCCGTTCAGCTTTCGCGAAAACCATTCGGCGAGCACTCCCTGATCACCGTCGGCGACGAGCGCAACGCCTTCAGTTTCATCCCCGGGGCCGCCGGCTACGTGCACCAGGTGCGCCTGCGCGGCCGCGACCTCCTGGCCAACAACACGACCGCCGCCGAGCTGGCGCGCAACAAATACTCCTTCGCGCTCGCCATCCTGCCCTTCCCGAACCGCCTGCGCGACGGCGAGTACGCCTGGGGCGGCGAGCCGTACGCCTTCGCGATCAACGATCCCGCGACGGGGACCGCCTTGCACGGGTTCGGCCTCGCGACGGCCTTCAGATTGACCAGTGTCCAACTCGGGAGCGACACCGGCACGGCGACCCTACGCTACCTCTCCGCCGCCGCCGCCCACGCGGGCTACCCGTTCCAGGTCCAGTTCGACCTGACCCTCGGCCTGGACCAGCGCACCGAGCGTTTCACCTGGACCCTGACGGCCACCAACCTCGACGATCGCGACGTCCCGGTGGGGATGTGCTGGCACCCGTACTTCGTTTTGCCGAAAGGCCCCCGACTGTGGCACGTCGAGATGCCCCCCAACCGACACGTCGAACTCGCGAAGGCCCTGCCGACCGGACGCCTGCAAGAGGGGCTTTCGCCAAAACGCGCCACGCCGATCGACCTGAGCTGGGACGATTGCTTCGCGCTCACGGACCCGAATGAGCGGCAGGTCACTTTGCGAGGACCGGACTACGGGCTTTCGCTAAAACAATTCGGCGACGTGCGTTACACCCAGTTGTTCGTGCCCCCGATGCAGGACTGCCTGGCGATCGAGCCGATGAGCTGTGGCGTGAACGCCTTCCGGGATGCGAAGGAGGAGGTGCGGCTGAGTCCCGGGCAGCGTAAGACGATCGGGATGGAGATTGGCGTGGGGTAGGCCCTTGCCGCAGTTCGATTACACAAAAAAAGCCCCCTCGCGCACGTGCGAGAAGGGGGCTTCGATTAACGTACTAAAAATTCTTTGGGGCTTGCTTCTCCGACGCCCGCGGCGCCTCAGCGCTGCAGCTGTACGTACCCGCTCAGCATCGCGTAATCCTTGACCGTGAGCACGTAGTAGTACGTCCCGCTGCTCAGGAGCGACCCGTGCGAGAGGCCCGCCCAGTCATTGTTGTAGCCTTTCTGCGTGTACACTTCGTGGCCGTACTCATTGAAGACGACGAGTTGGTTGTCGGGCCGATTCTCGATCCCGAGGACGGTAAAGTGGTCGTTGAGGCCGTCGCCATTCGGACTGAAGCCCGTGAAGACGATCAGCTTCTCGCAGGTGACCTGGATGCGGACGGTCGCCTCCTCGCAGCCGCCGGGCGTACACGCGATGTAGCGCAGGCTGTCGTTGCCGCACCAGTCGGCCGGCGCATCGTAGTGGATGCGGTTGCGCTCGTCGACCCGGGCCACACCCCTGCCCTCGGTGCTGATGACCAGCGAGGTGACCTCGCCGTCGAGCTGGTCGTTGCCGAGCACCTGGATCATGTCCTGTCCATTGAAGGCCAGGGCGGCGTAGTCGTCCCGGAGGATGGGTTTGGCCGCCGGACCCGCACCGGTGACTTTGAAGGTGATCTCGAAGCGGTCGCACCTGCCCGTGGGGGTGTGGCAGCGTTCGAAGACGCCTACCGTCGTCCCGACGGACTTCCCCTCGAACTCCAGGCAGGGCCCGATTACCTTCACTACGCCCACCCGCGTCACCGAGGGCGTCTCCACTACGGTTAGCGTGTAGGTATCGGCCGGCTCGGTGCCCGTCAGGCAGTGCAGTCCCTTCACGCCCTTAAGGATGGTGACGCTACGCTGCTCCTTGGCGGTGCACAGGACGTGAAGCACGCTCGTATCGGCGCCGCCGGCGGTGGTGGCGATCAACTGGTAGGTCCCCACGCTGAGTTCGTACGCGCGGTCGGTGGCCACCCGGAGGCTGTCGAAAGTCGTTTTGGCGGAAGCCGAAGTGCCGGCGTCGACGATGACGAGCTCTTTGTACCGCGGCGACGGCAAGCCGATGAATTGTCCCTTGCCGTACTTGCGCCACGCCGCTTCGGGGGCGGAGGTCTGTAGGAATCTGAGTAGCGAATCGCGCCGCTGGAGGCGAGCGCGGTAGGCGGCGGGTCCGACGCGCCACACCACTTCGTAAGGTCCGGCGCCGAGGCCCGCGAAAGCCTCGGCGAGGTCGACCCGGAGGAAGGTGCGCTCGGCACAGGTCTGGGTCGATTCGACGACGCGACCGTTGGCCGTGAGCGTCGTGAGGTCGGTCGTGCTTACGCAAAAACTGGCCTTCCCCTGGCAGTCGCTCGCGAAGATCTGGGTCGGCAGGGCACCGAGGACGCCCGTGTCGGCGGCGGCGTCGGGTGTGGTAGTAAAACCGAGGAGCGCAAGCAGCAGGGCAGTCGCCCGCAGGCTCGACGGCGGGCGTCGGGTGAGCATGTTGTTCTTTTAGTGGCGTTACGTGCGCGGGGTAGACCCGCGGACCATCCGTTTCTCAGGACGCTACAAAGATCCGGAGGTGGGCCAGGGCGGCGCCATTACAGGAATCGGGTAGCGGCTCGTGGGGGGCAGGGGAGCACACGAACGATGCAACTTCAACTATTTGACTACCATGCGATTAGCTGGTTAGGGCGCCGTGGGGTTTGGCCTAAAAGTGATGGCGGCGAACGGGTCTTCGAGCACGTGGAGTGGCGCTGGCTCGGTGGTTTCGACGGGTTAGCGCCCGTGTTTTACCGATGGGCGAATTCGTGAGTGGTACGTGCCAAGAGCAAAGTTTAGCGTCGATGTCCGGGGCGTCGGTCGCGTGGTGCGGGTGGTCCGGCGCAACTCCGGTAAGGTCCTACCGTTCGACGGGCCCCGGGTCGCGATTGCCGAATTCGAGCCTCGGGCCGCGCCGCGACCGGGCCAATGTGGCGCAGGTTTTGCGAAAGCGTAACCGAACGCGACACTACCCTAAACATGGCATCCATCCTCACCAAACGCTCGACGTGGTTCGGGCTCGCCTGCTCCTGTGTGCTCCTCGTGGCCTGCGACCGGGACGGCGTCGCCGCCGAGCGCGACGACGAACTCGGACGGGGGCGCCTCCGCGTCGAGATGACCGACGCCGCCATCGACGACGCCAACGTGGCCGCCGCCTACGTGACCCTGACCCGGATCGGGATCAGCGGGGAGGCCACCGCGCAGTTCGAGGGCCGCAAGACGATCGACATCTCCAACTACACGCAGGGGCGGACCGTCCAGGTCGGCAACGACCAGGTCGTGACCGCGGGCACCTACGGCGGCCTTAGCCTCACCTTCGACACGGAGTTCGGCGAAACCGGCCAGGGCCTCGGGTGCTACGTCGAGACCGCCGACGGTCGCACCCTCCCGCTCGGGTTCGGACAGCGCAGCGTCACGGTCGAGGTCGCGGGCACCTTCGCCGTCGGACCCGTGCAAGTCACGGAGCTCGTCGTCGACCTCGACCTGCGCAAGGCGATCCAGTACAGCGAGGACGGGTACTCGATGGTGAGTGCGCAACGGCTCGCGCGCAGCCTGCGGATCGTGGACCGCAACCGCTCCGGGAGCGTCGACGGCCGGGTGTCGAACCACGCGCAGACGAGGGCCGAGGGCGGCGTCCGCGTCGTGTACGCCTACCCGAAGCGGGCCGTGGACTTCGCCGACGAGGCCAAGAACGACTACGAAAACTCGATCACCTCCGCCGACGTCAACGCAGCGGGCAACTTCCGACTCAGCTACCTGCCCGCCGGGGAGTACGAACTCGTCGTGGTCGACTACGCCGACGAGGACGGCGACCAGAAGCTCGACATCGTCGGTCCGCGCATCTCCGACCTGGCCGTCAACGCAGCGACGCGCGCCGTCGTCGTGTCCGCCGGCGCGAAGGTGAGTATCGAACTCGAGGTCGGCGGGCTGCTGCCCTGAGCACTACCGAGCCCCCGCTACCCAGCCTCGGCCCGCGCGCTGAGCCGCGCCCAGTAGAAACCGTCGTAGCGATCGAGCGGCGAGAGCCGTTCGGAAGCCTCGAGGCGGCGGTCCGCGTGGGCGGCGAGGTACTTCGCGACCTGGGCCTCGCCCTCCGAGGGCAGGATGCTGCACGTCGCGTACACCACCTTCCCGCCTTGCCCGACCATCCGCGGGTAGCGCTCCAGGATGTCAGTCTGCCAGGACCTCACCTCACCGAGGAAGCCCGGCTGGAGTTTCCACTTCGCGTCCGGATTGCGGCGCAGGACGCCCAGGCCCGAGCACGGCACGTCGAGCAGGAGCCGGTCGGCGCGGTCGGTGAGGCGCTTGACGACCTTGCTACTCGTGATCAGGCGCGTCTCGAGATTCTGGACCCCGGCCCGCCGGGCGCGGCGCTTGAGTTCGGTGAGCTTGCGGCCGTCGGTATCGAGTGCGATGAGGGTGCCCGTGTTCCGCATGAGTGCGGCGAGGTGGAGGGTCTTGCCCCCGGCCCCGGCGCAGGCGTCGATGACGGTCATCCCGGGCTCGACCTGCAGGCCGTGCGAAACGCGCTGGGAGCCGATGTCCTGCACTTCGTAGAATCCGGCTTTGAAGGCGCGCGTGGCCCAGAGGTTGCGCCGCTCGAGGACGCGGATGCCCTCCGGCGTCCGGTCGTCCGCCTCCACCCTGAAGCCGTCCGCGTTGAGCTCGCGCACGAGGGTGTCGCGATCGGTCTTGAGGAAGTTCGTGCGCAGGTACACGAAGGCCGGTTCGTTAAGGGCGGACATGGTGGGCTCCCAGGCGTCGCCGAGCTCCTCGAGACCTAACAGGTCGAGCCAGTCCGGGATGCTCTCGCGGAGGGCGCGGATGGTTTTGGCGAAAGCCAGCCGCTCGGTGGCCGTGGGGGCATCGAGGTGGGGCAGCTCGGCTGTCGCCAAAACTTGTCCGTAGCGCCACCACCAGTACGCGGCCAGTAGATAGGGCGCCCGCTCGTCGTCGGCGACGTGGGCCAGGAGCCGCTTCCACCGCACGATGTCGTACAGGGTCTCGGCGATGAAAGCACGGTCGCGCGAACCCCAGCGCGAGTCGCGCTTGAGCAAATCCGCCACCACCTGGTCGGCGTAGCGGCCGTCGAGGAAGGTCTCCTCCAGACCGTCGACCACGGCGCGCAGGAGATTGGGGTAGGGGCGCGGGGCGGGGGTGAAGCTCATCTACGCTCCCGGCTTGCCGAGCAGTCGGAACATGTTGGACTTGTACGCCTCTACGCCGGGCTGGTCGAACGGGTTCACGCCGAGCAAGTAGGCGCTCACGCCGCAGGCCCGCATGAAGAAGTAGAACAGGTAGCCGAGGGTCTTCGCGTCGAGCGGGGGCATGGCGAGGGTGACGCTCGGGACGCCGCCGTCCTCGTGGGCGGCGAGCGTCCCCTCGGCGGCCTTCTCGTTGACGAAGGCCATGTTCTTCCCGGCGAGGTAGTTGAGGCCGTCCGGGTCGCCGTCGACGGTCTCGACGGTGATCTCCTCGGCGCTGCCGGTCTCGAGGAGGACGGTCTCGAAGAGGTGGCGACGGCCGTCCTGGATGTACTGCCCGAGGCTGTGGAGGTCGGTGGTGAACTGGGCGCTCGCCGGGTAGAGCGCCTTGTGGTCCTTGCCCTCGGACTCCCCGAAGAGTTGTTTCCACCACTCGGCCACGTACTGGAAGCGCGGGTCGAAGCTGACGAGCAGCTCGATGGCTTTGCCCTTCTGGTAGAGCGCGTGGCGGGTGCAGGCGTAGCGGAGGATGGCGTTTTGGCCGAAAGGCGCATCCGCATCCCGGCGGGCCTCCTCGGCGCCGGCCATCAGTTCGGCGATGTCGACCCCGGCCACGGCGAGCGGCAGCAGGCCGACGGCCGTGATGACGCTGTAGCGCCCGCCGACGTCATCGGGGACGACGAACCGCTCGTAGCCTTTTCGCTTGGCGAGTTCGAAGAGTTTGCCGCGCTGCCCGTCGGTGGTGGCGACGATGAAGGGCTTGGCGTCCTCGGCGCCGTGGCGCTTCTCGAGTTCCTTGCGGAGGAGCCGGAAGGCGAGCGCCGGCTCGGTGGTGGTGCCGGACTTCGAGATCACGTTGACGGCGAAGGTCTTGTCCGCGAGGAACTTCAGCAGTTGTGCGTGGTAGCGGGTGCTGATCTGCGTGCCGGCGTAGACGATGAGTGGGGCGCCGCCGCGCTGCGCTTTGGTGAGACTGTCGCCAAAACTATCGCCGAGGGCATGGGTCGCCGCCCGCGTACCGAGGTAGCTGCCGCCGATGCCGACGACGACCAGGACGTCGACCGCCTCGCGCAGCCGCTTCGCCGTGCTCTGGATACGCGCGAACTCCTCCTTGTCGTAGTCGCGCGGCAGCGTGATCCAGCCGTGGTAGTCGGCGCCGGCGCCTTCGTGGCCCTGGAGCAGTCGCTGGTCCGCGAGCTCGGCCAGGGGCGCGAGCATGGTGAGCTCCTCGTCGTCGAGGAAGGGCTTGAGGTGGGTGGTGTCGAGCTGGATTCTGGCGGGCATGGTGGGGGGAGTTTGGGTAGCTTGTGCGGTAAATGTAACAGGGCTGCCGTGGCGAGGGATCACTTAGAGACGGGACAATTCGGCGAGGCGGCGGCGGCGGCCTATCTTGAGAGCCGCGGCTGCGAGATCCTGGAGCGCAACTACCGGTGGAGCAGGGCGGAGGTGGACCTGATCGCGCGGGAGGGCCAGACGCTGCACTTCGTCGAGGTCAAGACGCGCCACTGGGACGACGTGGACCTGGCCCGGGAGGCGGTGACGCGCCGCAAGCAAGGCAACATCATGGGGGCGGCGGGGCGCTACATGGAGGACCACGAGTACGAGGGCGACTTTCAGTTCGGGATCATCGTCGTGATAATCGATTCGGGGGGCGCAGTGCGGATCGAGTGGACGCCAGACGCGTTCGGGTTCTACAATTAACCCAGGCACCCAGGCACCCAGGCACCCAGGCACCCAGGCACCCAGGCACCCAGGCACCCAGGCACCCAGGCACCCAGGCACCCAAGCACCCAAGCACCCAAGCACCCAGGCACCCAGGCACCCAGGCACCCAGGCACCCAAGCACCCAGGCACCCAGGCACCCAGGCACCCAGGCACCCAGGCACCCAGGCACCCAGGCACCCAAGCACCCAAGCACCCAAGCACCCAAGCACCCAAGCACCCAAGCACCCCCGCCCCACACTACCTTCCCCCCATGGCCAACGAGCGTATCATTTTCGGGATGTCCCGTGTCAACAAATTCGTCGACGGCGGGCGCAAGCAGATCCTCAAGAACATCAACCTGAGCTTCTTCTACGGGGCCAAAATCGGGATCCTGGGTCTCAACGGATCGGGTAAGTCGTCCGTGCTCCGGCTCATCGCCGGGGAGGACACCAACTACCAGGGCAAGATCGAGTTCGACGCGGAGTACAAGATCGGGCACCTGCACCAGGAGCCGCAACTCGACGAGACCAAGACCGTCAGGCAGACCGTCGAGGAGGGCCTCGGGGAGTTGTACGACCTGCTCAAGGAGTACGAGGCCATCAACGAGCGCTTCGCCGAGGAGATGTCGGACGACGAGATGACGAAGCTCATCGAGAAGCAAGGCGACCTCACCGATGAGCTCGAGCGCCGCAACGCCTGGGAGGTGGAGCAGCGCGTCGAGACGGCCATGGAGGCGCTGCGCTGTCCCGATCCGGACAAGCTGATCGGGGTCCTCTCGGGCGGTGAGCGCCGGCGCGTGGCCCTGGCGCGTTTGATCCTCACCGACCCGGACATTCTATTGCTCGACGAACCGACCAACCACCTCGACGCCGAGAGCGTCCAGTGGCTCGAGGGCTACCTACAGCAATTCAAGGGCACGGTGATCGCCGTGACGCACGACCGTTACTTCCTCGACAATGTGGCCGGGTGGATCCTGGAGCTCGACCGCGGCGAGGGCATCCCGTGGAAAGGGAATTACTCGAGCTGGTTGGAGCAGAAGGCCCAACGTCTCGAGCAGGAGGAGAAGACCGAATCCAAGCGCCGCAAAACCCTCGAGCGCGAACTCGAGTGGGTGCGCATGTCGCCCAAGGCCCGCCAGGCGAAGAGCAAGGCCCGCCTCGGGGCCTACGAGAAGATGGCCGGCGAGGAGGGTCGCGAGCGCGAGAAGAAACTCGAACTGTATATCCCGCCCGGCCCGCGCCTCGGCGACAACGTCATCGAGATCAAGGGGCTGAGCAAGGCTTTCGGGGATCAGGTTCTCTTCGAAGATGTCAACATTTCCGTGCCGCGCGCCGCCATCGTGGGCATCATCGGTCCGAACGGGGTCGGTAAGTCGACACTCTTCAAGATCGTGACCGCGGAGGAGGTCCCCGACCGGGGCACGATCGAGATCGGGGACACCGTGGAGATGAGCTACGTCGACCAGTCGCACGAGGCCCTGCTGCCGGACAAGACCGTCTTCGAGGTCGTCTCGGGCGGCAACGAGTTCATCCAACTCGGGACCCAGGAGCTGAACGCCCGCGCCTACCTCGGTCGCTTCAACTTCGCCGGGCCGGACCAACAGAAGAAGATCGGCGTGCTGTCCGGCGGCGAACGCAACCGCGTCCACCTCGCGATGACCCTCAAGGAAGGCGGTAACGTCCTGCTGCTCGACGAGCCGACCAACGACCTGGACGTCAATACGCTTCGCGCCTTGGAGGATGCGCTCGACAGCTTCGCGGGGACGGTGTTGCTCATCTCTCACGACCGCTGGTTCATGGACCGGCTCGCCACGCACATCATCGCCTTCGAGGGCAACTCGGAGGTGGTCTTCTTCGAGGGCAACTACTCCGACTACGAGGCGAGTCGCCGGGCGAGGCTGGGGGACCAGGCGCCGCGGCGGCCGCGGTTCAAGAACGTGATCAACCGGTAGGGGAAGGGATTTTGCTGTTAGGGTCTTGGCTGGCTGTGAGTACGGAGGTCTGAATTCGAGGCGTCTTGCGCTCGCACTAGCGCGCTCGTAAAGCAGCTAGACGGGCCGTGTTTGCCTGGCTCCGCCAGGTCCACAGCCGGTGGACGTGCCTGCATTTTGGACGTGCCCGCACCTGGCAGAGCCAGGCAAACACGGCTTGTGCACCGTCTCGTCGGGCGGCCGTGCTGGCGTTTGGCGGGCCGTGTTTGCCTGGCTCCGCCAGGTCCACAGCCGGTGGACGTGCCCGCGCGCTGGACGTGCCCGTACCTGGCGGAGCCAGGCAAACACGGCTCGTGCACTGTCCCGCCTAGCCGCTGATAATGACGCTCCTCGCAAGGCACGCTCGCAAAAAAAAACAGCCGACGTGTTATGCGCCGGCTGTCCAAAATGAGAAACAACTATGAATCGTATCCCGCTACAGTCCGTAGCGGCGTAAGTAGTAGGCCATGGTCGCCTCGGCGGCGGCGGGGTCTTCGAAGGTGTCGGCGGCGGCGGAGAGCCACTCCCCCGGGGTTACGGCGCCCCGCTCGCGCGCGCTCGCGGCGAGGGTGCCGGCGAGGCCCGGGAGGTCGGGGGTCGCCGCTGGGGTGAAGTTTTGGCTACGTAGGAGCGCCATCGCCATGAGGACCGATCGATCGAGGTCCAGTTTTAGCGAAAGCTGGGCCACGGGCTTGCGGTAGTGATCGATCAGGACCACGTCTGCGGCGGCCCGCTCGGCACCCGCGTTGGGCGCAGTGCTCGCGAAGACACTCGCGGTCGCGAAGGCGGGCTGGGGCGTGACGAATGCCTCGACCGCGTGGCCGAGGTCCGCAGTCTGGAACGTCGCGTACTGGTAGCCCGCCAGAAGCACCGTAACCAGCAGCGTGTAGCGAATCAGCGGCAGCCTGGCCAGAACCCCCTTCGGCGAGACGGTCGACCCCACGAGGTCCAGCACTTTGTGGCCCAAAAGACTCAGGCGGAAGTAAGGACCCTGGGGGAGGGTAGGGGTGTGTAGGCGGGTCGGCATGTAGGGTCGTGTTTGCGGCTGCCAAGGTAAACACAATTTGTTGGGTGACACAAAATGTGTAAAACATAACCTGGTTTTCTGGCGGGCCGCGTGGAATGACCATCGCCACCGCCGGGGGAGCGTGGCGCGTGCGTTACTTCGCGGCCGATGTTCGAGTTCCACACCGACAAGGCGCGCTACTTCGAGATGCAGCGGCGGACGGCGGCGGAGTACATCCTCCCGCGGGCACACGCCGCGCTCGCGAGGCCAAGGCCCTGGCGCGTGCTCGAGGTCGGGTGCGCCGAGGCGGGCGTGCTGAAGGCCTTCCTGGACGCCGGCCACACGGCGGTCGGCATCGAACTCGAGACCTGGCGCGCGGACGTGGCGCGCGACTTTCTCGCCGGCGAAATTGCCGCGGGGCGGGCGCAGATCCGGACGGACGATATATACGAGGTCGACCCGGCGGACTTCGGGGCCGGCGGGTTCGACCTGATCATCCTCAAGGACGTCATCGAGCACATCCCCGAGCAAGAGCGGATGCTGCCGCGGCTGCGGGCGTTCCTGGCGCCGGGGGGAGTGATCTTCTTCGGGTTTCCGCCCTGGCTGATGCCCTTCGGGGGGCACCAGCAGATCGCGCGGTCGCCGCGGGTGACGCGCGTGCCGTGGCTGCACCTCCTGCCCGAGACCTTATATAGACGCTACCTGCGCGCCGCCGGGGAGTCGGGTCACATCGTCGACGAACTGGAGAGCATCCGCGGAACCCGGATCAGCATCGAGCGTTTCGAGAGACTGTGCGCGCGATCCGGATTGCGCATCCGCGAGCGAACCTTGTGGCTGTTCAATCCGATTTATGCCATGAAATTCGGCCTGAAGGCAATGGCGCTGCCAAAACCCCTCGCCGCGATTCCCGGGGTACGCAACCTGTATACTACGGCGGCGTACTACATTGTTGAGGCTACGTAAAGGCGACTCCCCCATCCGCAACCTACTCTCCCCCCCGCCCCCGCACCCCCGACCGACGGCGCTCCGCTGGCTAACGCTCGTGGGCTGCGTCGCGCTGCTTGCGCCCGCCACGGCCGATGCGCAGCGCTGGCCACAGCAGTCCTGGTGGTCGATGAGTCCGGCGAGGCTCAACCCCGCCGTCTCGGCCAACGCCTACACCCTCTCCGCGACGGGGTTTTTGCGGCAGCAGTACAACAACCTCCCGGGCGCCCCCAACACCATCGGCATCACGGTGGCCTCCCCGGTCTACCGCGTGAACGCCGGCGGGGCCTTGGCCGTGGAGCGCGACCAAATCGGCGTGCAGGAGGTGACGCAGGCGCGCGGCTCGCTGGCCTTCGCCGTACTGCGACGCGACAACTTGCGCGTGAGTGCAGGTTTTGGCGCAAGCCTCAAGAACGCCCGCATCAACGGCGACGAGCTCCGCACCGACGACGGACGCTACACCGGGCTCATCGAGCACCGCGATGTCATTCTGCCGAACGGCAGTATTTCGGCCAACACACTCGGTTTTGACGCCGGGGTGGCCGTAAGCTTCGGAGAAACGCAGGTGGGGGTGAGCGTCCTCGACGTTAATGCACCAAGCGACGCGTACGACGCGTTATCAGTGACGTGGCCGCGGACCTACCTCGCCTTCGGTAACACGACACTCCCCATCAACGAAGCCCTCGACCTCCAACTCTCCGCCATCGTCCAGAACGACACCCGTACGACGCAGACGCAGGTATCGGCCTTCGGGTGGTACAACGGCAATATCGGCGCGGGCGCGGCGTTCAGGGGGTTCAACGCTCCGAGCATCGACGCGGCGTCGTTGCTGCTCGGGTGGCGCGCCTCCCCGGTGCTCACCTTCGCTTACGCCTACGATGTCGGATTGTCCGAACTCAGTGAGGCCCACGACGGGTCGCACGAGATCACGGTCCGCTTCGAACTCGCAAACCCCATCGGCAAGGGCAGACTCCCGCCGCTTATTTACAATCCCCGTTTATGAACCTGGGTCATATAGGCAAGCTTTTTGATATCCGTGGGTTAGGGGCCCGCTTTACCGCGCTACTGACCTCGCGTCGCCGCGATGCGTTAGCTTTGTGCCGCCTTGGCTTTCTTACGTCGCGCACCCCGGGCGACCGAATCCTCCGAAATCCGGACCTTACGATGAAGCAACGATTTAACCTCCTGACCGCCCTCGCCTCCGTGGCGCTCCTGGCCGCCTGTGGTTCGCAGCAGAACGGACAGCTGACCGGCGTCAGCGACCGGCCCGACTGGAAGGGGATCAATCCGTACGGCATGGTCTACATCCCGTCCGGGACGCTCCACATCGGCGCCTCCGACCGCGACGTGAGCGGGACCTTCCTCAACACCCCCAAGTCGATCTCGATCTCGGGATTCTACATGGACGACACCGAGGTGACCAACAACGAGTACCGCCAGTTCGTGCAGTGGGTCAAGGACTCCATCGCGCACACCTACCTCGACCACTTCTACGAGGACGAGATCACCGGGGAGCAGCGCATCGACTGGGAGTACGAGATCGACTGGGAAGACGAGACCCTCCAGGACCTCTACTACCAAGGCGACGATCGCTTCGCCGGGCGCCAGGAGTTCGACACCCGCAAGCTCCAGTACACCTACGAGTGGTACGACTGGGGCCGCGCGGCCCACGACAAGACCGGCGCCCCGCGCAACAGCTTCATCGAGCGCAAGACGGTCAACGTCTACCCCGACACCCTCGTCTGGATCCGCGACTTCGCCTACTCGTACAACGAGCCGATGACCCGCAACTACTTCTCGCACCCGGCCTTCGACGACTACCCCGTGGTCGGGGTCAACTGGCACGGCGCGAAGGCTTTCTCGTTCTGGCGCACCAACCTCTGGAACGCCTACCAAGACGAGAACGGCGTCAACTCGGAGGACTTCCGCCTCCCGTACGAGCACGAGTGGGAGTACGCGGCGCGCGGCGGCAAGGACCTCGCGCCCTTCCCGTGGGGTGGCTACTACACCCGCAACGGCAAAGGCTGTCTGCTGGCCAACTTCAAGCCCGGGCGCGGCAACTACCCCGAGGACGGCGGCCAGTACACCGTGAAGGCCGACGCCTACTACCCGAACGACTACGGCCTGTACAACATGTCCGGCAACGTGGCCGAGTGGACCTCGACCGCCTACTACGAGAACGCCTACGCCTTCCTCCACGACCTCAACCCCGACATCCGCTACGATGCCCAGGACGAGGACCCGGAGTCCTACAAGCGCAAGGTGATCCGCGGCGGCAGCTGGAAGGACATCAGCTACTTCCTCCAGACCGGTACCCGCGACTGGGAGTACCAGGACACCACGAAGAGCTACGTCGGGTTCCGCTGCGCCCTGAGCTTCCTCGGTCGCTCGATCAACGATTTCTAGCCCTCATTTTACCTCCCCCCACAATAGCTAATCCGCGCGCCTGTTCTAACGGGTAACGGGTTGGCTATTGTCGTTTTACGCCCGGTCCGAACGTTTCGGCGCGAGCCACGTAACACAAAAAAGTGTCACGCGTCCCTACCATAAACGGGTAGGTTGGCACGTTTCTCGTACACATCGTCAAGTCACCCGGCAGGTCGCCGGAAACCACAGTAAACACACCGTCAAGTCACACACCTTCCGCTATGAGCTTTATCAAATCCAAAGGCTTTAAGTACGCCAAGAACTTCATCATCGGCATCGGGGCCGCCATCGTCCTCGTGGGCGCGCTCTTCAAGATCAACTCTTGGGAAGGTGCCGACCTCATGCTCACCATCGGGCTCCTCACCGAGGCCGGGCTGTTCATCATGCTGGGCATCCTCCCTCCCGACAAAGACTACTACTGGGAGAAGCTGTACCCGGGTCTCGATAACTACAACTCCAACGTAGCCCCGATCGCGGCCTCGGCCGGTGCCGGTGCCCCGGTGGCCGCCCTCAACGGCGACGTGGTCGAGCAGCAGCTCGGCGGCATGCTCGGGGAGCTGCGCGTGATGTCGAAGTCGCTCTCGAGCCTCAAGGCCCTCCAGGAGGTCGACTTCTCGGGTACGAAGGACCAGATCGCCTCGATGAACAACTTCTACGGCAAGCTCAACGAGGCCGTCGTCAACCTCGGCTCCTCGCTCGAGGACACGAAGCAGTACAAGGACCAGATGGCCGCGCTCAACAAGAACCTCGGTTCGCTGAACCGCGTCTACGGCAACATGCTGACCGCCATGGGTTCGGCCCCAACCGCCGTCGCCGCCAAGTAAGACCGGTACCGGGGGCCGGCGCGTGAGCCGGTGGGTTTGACGCCTTTCGGCAAAACCCGCCACACCCGCGCCCACGCCCCGGCCCCGGGTCCTCCTCCCCACCACAACAACGAATAAAGATGTCAATCCCAAAGGAGCCGCGGCAGCTCATGATTAACCTCATGTACCTGGTGCTCACGGCGATGCTCGCCCTGAACGTCTCCGCAGAAATCATGAACGCCTTCAACGTGATCGACCGCTCGCTGGTCGAGTCCACGACGACGGCCAACCTCGCCATCGACGCGCAGGAGAAATCACTCGACGCGGCCCTGAAGGACGAGTCGAAGGCCAACTTCCGCGGCCTCAGCACCGGCGTCAAGGAGATTCGCGCCGCCTCGGCCGAGTTCATCGCCTCGGTCGAAGCCCTGAAGACCCGCCTCATCGACGACGTCGGCGACAAGGACGGCACGCTGAGCGAGGGCGACTACATGTACTACGGTACGCCCAAGCAGACCTACAAAGGCAAGAAGAACAAGGACGTTACCACGCGTATCCTCACGATGGAGGGCGAGGGCGAGAAGCTCCGCGCCGACATCGCGACCACGCGCCAGAAGCTCGTGGACATCTACCGCAAGACGCTCAGCGACCCAGAGACGGCCAAGGCCGTCGGTTTCACCAAGGGCGAGAACGCCGAGGTAGACCAGGCCGCCATCGACGAGGCCGTGGCCATCTTCGAGAGCACCATCGTCCTCAACACCGAGACCGATGAAGAGTGGAAAGCGCAGGCAGGCTCCGACAAGAAGTCGTGGTCGGAGTACCGCTTCAAGCAACTCCCGCTCATCTCCGCGCTCCCGCTCCTCACCAAGTACCAAGCCGACGCCAAGAACGCCGAAGCGTACGCCGTCTCGGAGCTGGCCGGTAAGGTCGGCGGCAAGGAACTCGTCTTCGATAAGTTCTTCCCGGTCATCAACGCCGACAAGAGCTACGTCGTCGGCGGCGAGTCCATCAACGCCGAGATCTCCGTCGGGAGCTACTCGTCGAGCTTCGACCCGAAGAACATCACCATCACCGCCAACGGCCAGACCCTCAACGTCGGCCCGGACGGCAAGGCGAAGTACACCATCTCGGCCTCCGGCTCGGGCCCGAAGACGGTGGCCCTCACGGCCAGCGTCCGTAACCCCCTCACCGGCAAGGTCGACCGTGGGACGAGTTCGTTCACCTACGAGGTAGGCTCCCGCTCGGTAGCCGTCTCGGCCGACAAGATGAACGTGTTCTACATGGGGGTCGACAACCCACTCACGGTCTCGGCCGGTGGCGTGAGTTCCAACTCGGTGCGCGTCACGACCTCGGGTCCGATCTCGATCTCGGGCAGCTACCCCAAGTACACCGTGAAGGCCAACAGCCAGGGCAATGCCAAGATCACGGTCACGGGTGACGGCATGACGCTCGGGAGCTTCGACTTCCGCGCCAAGCGCATCCCCGATCCGAAGGCCCAGCTCGGCAACAACGACTCGGGCACGATGGGCAACGGTGAGTTCGGTGCCCAGGGCGGTCTCGCCGCCATCCTCGAGAACTTCGACTTCGACGCCCGGTGTGAAATCCAGGGCTTCGAGATGGTCCGCGTACCACAGCGCCAAGACCCGGTGTCGGTCGTCAACCCCGGCGGTCGTTACGGCTCCGACGCCGAGCGCCTCGCCCGCGCCGCCAAGCCCGGCGACACGTACTACTTCAACAACGTGAAGGGCCGTTGCCCGGGCGATAACGCAGGACGCAAGCTCAACAGCCTCGTCTTCCAGATTCGCTAGGTCGGCAAGCCAATACTCGCGGCCGCCCCGCCGTTGTACCCCTCGTAAACTCCCGCTATGAAGTTCCGTCTCTTTCTAGGTGCCCTGGCCTGTATCTGCACCGCGGCCACGGCCGAAGCGCAAATCCCGGAAACCGTCATCACCGAGTCCAGTGGCCCCATCCAACAGGGCCCCCTCGATGACATCGTCCAGCGCACCACCATGAACGAGAAGCCGGTCCTCCCGTACGACCCCGTCCGCGAGGCCGACATCTTCTGGGAGAAGCGCGTGTGGCGCGTGATCGACGTCCGGGAGAAGATGAACCAAGCGTTCACCTACCCCGAGATGCCCTTCGCGAGCATCCTGCTCAACGCGGCCACCAACGGCGAGATCACCGTCTACAGCACCGAGGACGACAAGTTCTCCTACCCGCTCACGATGGACGAGGTCGCCAGCAAGATGGGCAGCACCGACACCGTGTCGGTCTTCGATCCGGACACCTACGAGACCACGATCAAGGTGGTGCAGAACCAGCTCGACCCGAACGACATCCAGCGCTTCCGCCTCAAGGAGGTCTGGTTCTTCGACGAGGAAAGTTCCACGATGCAGGTCCGCATCCTCGGCATCGCGCCCCTCCAGGACGTGAAGGACGAGAACGGCAACTTCCAGTACGAGAACCCGATGTTCTGGGTCTACTACCCGGAGGCGCGCCAGATGCTCGCCCGCCAGAAGGTCTTCAACGACGCCAACGACGCGAGTCCGACCAGCTGGGAGGACCTCTTCGAGATGCGCTACTTCTCGAGCTACATCTTCAAGCAGTCCAACGTGCAGGATCGTCGCCTCCAGGATTACCTGACGGGCGTCGACATGCTGCTCGAAGGCCAGAAGATCAAGCAGGAGATCTTCAACTTCGAGCAGGACCTCTGGTCGTACTAGGAGTTCGAGGCTTTCGCCAAAACGCTTATCGAAAGCGCCGTTCGCCTCCGGGCTGGCGGCGCTTTCGCATTGCGCGGCTTCCGGTCTCCGTGCCGGGCGCAATCGTGTACTGCGCCGCTTCCGGTCTCCGTGCCGGGCGCAATCGTGTACTGCGCCGCTTCCGGTCTCCGTGCCGGGCGCAACTAGCATACCGCTACAGCCCCAAACTTAACGGCTACGTCATCCGCGACATCCTACGCACCCGCGGGGCGGGTTTTGGGTGGCGCGCCCGGCACGGAGGCCGGTAGCCGCGCGCCACCCAAAACCCCCGCCCAGGGAGAACTTCTAGTGGCGCGCCCGGCACGGAGGCCGGTAGCCGCGCGCCACCCAAAACCCCCGCCCAGGGAGAACTTCTAGTGGCGCGCGCGGCACAGAGGCCGGTAGCCGCGCGCCACCCGACACCCCCGCCCAGGCAAGACTTCTAGTGGCGCGCCCGGCACGGAGGCCGGTAGCCGCGCGCCACCCGACACCCCCGCCCAGGCAAGACTTCTAGTGGCGCGCCCGGCACGGAGGCCGGTAGCCGCGCGCCACCCGACACCCCCGCCCAGGGAAGACTTCCAGTGGCGCGCCCGGCACGGAGGCCGGTAGCCGCGCGCCACCCAACCCCCCGCCCCGCGCGTTACTCCCGCGTGCCACCGCCCCAGCCCCCCGTCACCGAGAAGCCAACCCTCGCCGAACAG
Organism: Saprospiraceae bacterium; assembly: GCA_965215115.1. GTDB lineage: Bacteria > Bacteroidota > Bacteroidia > Chitinophagales > Saprospiraceae > CALDTK01. The sequence goes on along the minus strand of OZ244050.1, from coordinate 5,151,038 downwards.
CTCGGCGCCCTGCGCTACCTGCCGGCTTTCTTCCGCCTCGTCTACGACGTAGCGCCCCGGCTCACCATCGTCAACTTCGTCCTACGGCTCGTGCAGGCCGGCATCCCCCTGGCGATGCTCTACGTCGGCAAGCTGATCATCGACGAGATCGTGCGACTCAGCGGACTCGCAGCCGGTCCGACCTACGGCGGCGGTGACTTCTCGACGATCATCTGGCTCGTCGCCATCGAACTCGGCCTGGCGCTCCTCAGTGAGGCGATCAGTCGCGCGATGACCCTCGGCGAAAACCTCCTCGGCGATCTGTTCGCCAACGAGACCTCCGTGCGGATCATCCGCAAAGCCGCCGAGCTGGACCTGTACCAGTTCGAGGACGCCGACTTCTACGACAAGCTCGAGCGCGCCCGGCGGCAGACCACGTCGCGGACGGTGCTCATGGGGCAAGTTTTGACGCAAGTCCAAGACGTCTTGACGCTCGTGTTCCTGATGGTCGGCATCATCGTCTATAGCCCCTGGCTCATCCTGATTCTGTCGATCTCGGTCATACCGGCTTTCCTCGGCGAGAGCCACTTCAATCGCAACAGCTACAGCCTCACGCAGTCGTGGACGCCCCAGCGTCGCGAGTTGGACTACCTGCGCTACATCGGCGCCAGCGACGAGACCGCCAAGGAGATCAAGCTCTTCGGCCTGAGCGATTTCATCGCCACGCGCTTCGAGACGCTGTCGGATGAGTTCTACAACGCCAACCGCAAGCTGTCCGTGGAGCGGGCCACGTTCGGGGGATTGCTGAGCGCCATCGGGACGATCTCCTACTACGGCGCCTACGTGTACATCCTCTGGCAGACGGCGGTCGGCTTGATCACCGTCGGTACGCTCACTTTCCTCGGAGGTAGCTTTCAGCGCCTGCAGAGCCTTTTGCAAGGCCTCGTCGCCAGGCTCTCCCGCATCTCGGAGAGTGCGTTGTACCTCAAGGACCTCTTCGAGTTCTTCGACCTCCAACCGATGATCGCCGACCACGACACCGCGCTCGAGTTCCCGCGGCCGGTGCGTCATGGGTTCGTGTTCGAGGATGTCGGGTTTCAGTACCCGGGCTCCAAGAAGTGGGCCGTGCGGCACATCAGCTTCACGCTCGCCCCCGGGGAGAAGCTCGCGCTCGTGGGCGAGAACGGGGCCGGGAAAACGACCCTCGTCAAGCTCCTCGCCCGCCTCTACGAACCTAGCGAGGGCCGGATCCTGCTGGACGGTCGTGACCTGCGCGACTACCAACTCGAGAGTCTCCGCTCCGCGATCGGGGTCATCTTCCAGGACTTCATCCGCTTCCAGTTCAGCGCCGGCGACAACATCGGCGTCGGGGAGGTAGGAAAGATGACGCAGCGCGCGCACGTCGAATCGGCGGCGTCGAAGAGCCTCGCCGACACCGTCATCTCGACCCTCCCCGGTGGCTACGAGCAGGTGCTCGGCAAGCGCTTCCACGGGGGCGTCGAGCTCAGCGGGGGGCAGTGGCAAAAGATCGCCCTCGGGCGCGCCTACATGAAGGACGCCGAGCTGCTCATCCTCGACGAGCCGACGAGCGCCCTGGACGCGCGGGCCGAACACGAGGTCTTCGAACGGTTCAGCGCACTGCTGCAGGGCAAGGCCGCCGTGCTCATCAGTCACCGCTTCAGCACCGTCCGGATGGCCGACCGTATCCTGGTCCTCAACGGCGGCGAGATCGAGGAGGTCGGCAGCCACGCCGAGTTGTTGACCAAGGGCGGCAAGTACGCCGAGTTGTTCGAGCTGCAGGCGGCCGGGTATCAGTAGGGCACGCTGGACTATCGTAGGCCGGAGCTCGGTAAATAAAAAAAGCCCCACCGCGCGAGCAGTGAGGCTTTAAGACGTGACCCGGGTGGGGCTCGAACCCACGACCCTCAGATTAAAAGTCCGATGCTCTAACCAGCTGAGCTACCAGGTCCGCTCGCCGCGGCGCCACGCGCGCTTTAGCGGCCGCAAATATAGGGCTTGCGCCAAAACCTGCAAGCCGAGCCCGCCGAAATCTCGCCGGACGACTAGAAGTAGCGCGGCGTCACGATCCTGTCGGGCTTGAAGTTCATGTCGTACCCGATCATCACCTCCGCCGAACCGTTGCCGAACTGCTGCAAACGCGTGAGGCTATAGTCGTAGGCCACCCCGATCCGAAGGCCGTTCTTGAGGTAAAAAGCCGTCCAGAGGTCCGCCGAGTCGTGCGAACTCTCGTCCCGCAGTACGTAGTCCACCGTGGTGCGGAAGCTCGCCCCGACCCAGAGCACCTTGTTGAACAGCAGGCTCAGGTCCACGTCGACCTCGGTCGGCGTGCGGACCACGTCCACGGTCTGCGAACTGGTCGCGAAATCGCCGAACCAACCTACGCCCTTCACGAGGATCGACGGCTTGAAGACGATGTCGCGACCACGGATCGGCAAAGCCGCCCCGCTCGCGATGTACATGTGGCGATAGTTGCGCGCCACTTGCTGCTCCGAGGCCGACATCGCGTTCTCCCCCTTGAAGTCGATCATCTGCGACGAGAACAGACGCGGTACGCTGGCCCCGAAGTAGAACCGGTCGGCGAACAGGTAAGCCCCCGCACCCGCGTTGGGCCGCAGCCCCGTCCCGCGCTGCTGGTCGAAGTTGATGTCGCCCGGGTCCTTGATCCGCAGGCCCGTGTAGTCGTAGCCGAGGTGCGAGATCCCACCCTGCAGACCGAGCGAAAGCTGCAGCGCCTCCGTTAGGCGGAAGCGGTACGCGTAGCTCAGCTCGATGCTCGTGAACTTCGTCGCGCCGATGCGGTCCTGGCTCGCGTAACCGCCGAGCCCGACGTTCTCCCACGCGGGCGAGTCCACGCTCGCCGTGTAGGTCATCGGGGCACCCCCGCCGTAAGAGTCGTTGCCCTTGTTCCACGTCAGCCACTGGTCGCGCACCAGCGCCGTCGCACTGAGGTAGTCGTGCGTCCCGGCGTAGGCCGGGTTGAACGCCAGCGAGTTGAACATGTACTTCGTGAACATCGGGTCCTGCTGCGCCTGCGCCGCGGACGCCAGGCCCAGGCAGAGTGCCCCGGCGACGATGCCCTTGCTGAAGTGTAGTAGATTCTTCATATCGTAGGAGCGTACACATCCAAAAATCAGTCCAGGCACGCTTACCGAAACTGGGTAAAACGAGCCCCCGGACACTTACCTATCAGAGGTAGCGCCCGGGGGCTCAGTCGTTTAGCGGGCGATCTGGAGGTAGCCCGAACGCGCCTCCCCGTTGCCGAGGTCGAGTACGTAGAAGTAGGTCCCGTCGGGGAGGTCCTTGCCGTTCCAGCGACCCGTGAAGGCCTTGCCGACCGAGTTGTCGTACGACTCCTGGTTGAAGACCTCGTTGCCCCAGCGGTTGAAGACGATGAAGCGGTTGTTCGGGAACTCCTCGATGCCGAGCACGCGGAAGTCGTCGTTGACGCCGTCGCCGTTCGGCGAGAAGCCGCTAAAGATCACGAGCTCATCGCAGGTCACCTGGATGCGGACCGTCGCCGTGTCGAAGGCGACGCCGTTGGTGATGGCGTACGTGAAGCTGTCCACCCGCCCGCAGAACCCACGGTCCGGCGTGTAGCGGAAGATGCCCTCGTCCACGATGAAGATGTTGCCATTGCTCGGCAGGGTCTGCGGGAGGATGTTGATCAGCGTCCCGTTGATCGTGTCGTTGGCCAACACGTTGATCACGACCGGCGTGTTGATGGCCGTCACGTCAATGTCGTCCACGGCCACCGGCGGGGTGTCGGTCGCGATAGGGTTCACGGTCACGATCACGAAGGTCGTGTCGCAGGCGAAGGCGTTACACACCACGTAGCAGGCCCGCTCGGTCCCGACGGCGAGCCCACCGTAGCTTACGCACAGGGAGTCCGCGTCGAGCGCAAAACGCACCAGCCTCCCGCTCTCCGCCTCGCAGAAGTTAAATCGTTCCGTAAGTGGAGCACTCAACTCGCTCGTGTCGAGGCAGACGCGGCCGACATCTCCCACGGCCAGTTGCCGCGTGAGGGTATCGGGTTTTGGCGAAAGCACCTCTACCACCAGGCGCAGCGTATCACACCCAGCCGCCGTGCAAACCTCCAGACAGAGCGTATCGACGCCCGGCAGCAGGCCCAGGTAGCGGAAGCACTGCGTGGCGACGTCGAAGCTGAAGTCCGCGCGACCTTCATTCTGAGTCGTCGTACAGACGTCCCGCACCGTCGTCACCGGAGCGGCGAGTCCAAGCCCGAGCTCCTCGAAGCAATCCCGCCCGCTGAACCCGACGCGCACCTCCCGGAAGAGGATCGTGTCGAGGGTCACGGTAGAGGCGCCGCCGCCGCGGACGATGTCGATGAGGTACACCACCGTGTCCGCCGTAGGCCCGCTCGTCGCGATCACCGTGATGGTGTCGAGTCCCGTGCCGATCCGGGGGCCGGCCACGTACGTAAGGCAGCCCGTCTGGGCCAGGGTCCAGGTCCCGAAGGCACTCTGGCCGGTCGTCGAGCCGTCACCCAGCACGCAAGTGAGATTGGCCCGCGGGAAGTTCGGCTCGAACGCGAAGCAGACCTCCTTCGTCTGGGTCTCGACCACGCGCACCCGGAGGGTATCGGTAGTCGTCGTGAGGCCCGGCGGCGTCGGCGGCGTCGGTGGGTTGGTCGTGCAACTGTCGGCCACGCTCAGCGCCGTAATGGCGTTGGTGCAGCCGTTCGCGTCCCTCACGGTGACGCTGTAGTCGCCCGGCGCGAGCCCGGTCACCGTTGCCGGGTTGTTGGCGTTCGGCAGGTGCGCCCAGTCGTAGCTGTATGGCGCCCGCCCGCCGCTGGCCACGAGGCTCAGCGATCCGGGTCGAGTGCAGTCGCTCGCGCGGCTCTGGACGGCCACGGCGAGCGGCTGCGGCGCGGTGACCTCGAAGCACGCACTCCCGGCCAGGCAAGCCTCGCCGTCCTTGACGAGGATGCAGTACCTACCGGGCGAGAGTTCGCCCTGCTTGACGGTGCGGTTCTGCTCGTCGACGATGGTGATCGTCGGCGGGAGCCGGAAGGCCGTCTCGTAGGTGACCTTGTAGTCGACTTTGCCGTTGCTTTCGCCAAAACACGCCAGTGCGACATCGCTGGCCGTTACGGTGGCCCGGCCCGGGGCAGCACCCGCGAGCACGAATCTGAGCGTGTCGACGCAGGCCGTCCGGCGATCCGTGACCGCGACCGCGTAGCGACCGGCACTCAGGTCCGCGCGGACCGGACCCGGCCCCCAGTCAAACCCGAAGTCACCACTGCCGCCCGTCACGTCGATGCGGACCTGGCCGTTGGCCCCGTCGCAGTCGGGCGCCGAGACGATCGTCGCCGTGGCTTCGAAGTCGGCCTTGCCCGGCACGTCGACCAGGAAAACCTCCTCGCAGTCCGTGCCCGGGACGCTCACGGTCACGGTATACCGGCCCGCCCGCAGGTCACTGCGCGTCGATCCGGACCCGCCGTCGCTCCAGGTGTAGCCGTACGCGATCACCGAAGCCGGGAAAGTCACCTTTCCGTCGGCAAGGCCACAGGTGGCCGCCTCCACGAAGGGGGCATTCACCGCAACGGCGCTGTTGCCGATCGTCACGCTGATCGCCCGGCGGCAAGTCGTATCGCCCGCCCGCATGACCTCGACGCGGTAAGTACCGCTCGGTAGTCCCGTCCAGAGCTTCTGTTGCTGATCGGCAGCCTTGCCGACGGCCGGGGTCCACCGCACGATGTCTCCGGGTTGAGGGTTGGCGTAGCTGAGTTGTGCGCGTCCGTCGGCTGCGCCACAGTTGGCGTCCGTGGTCGCGGCCACCGCGAAAGCAGGTTGGGTGCAGCACTGCGCCGTCGTGACCCGCGCCCCGAAGGACGTGTAGGCCGCACACACGGTCGTGGCACTTCTTGAGAGGAAGTCTTCCAGCGCCTTGACCTTCGCACCCGCGGCCAGCAGCGCCGTCGGCACGTCCGCCTCGCGGTAGATCAGTTGGTGAATCGAGAAGCTGCCCGGCTGGCTCACGGTAAAGGTGAACTGTGGGCTCACGCGCAGGATGTTGCCCGTGGCGACGTCGACCAGCACGAAGCGCTCGACGTAGTTGACGGGAATCGCGCCCGGGGTCACCTTGACGAGCCCGATCTGGGTAGCGCCGCTGAGGCACACCGAGGCTTTATCGGCCCGGATCACCGAGGCCGTCGCCGTACAGGCACAGGCGCTCGGTACGGTCACCTCACCGGTCTGTGAGCAGTTGGCCTCGTCGGTGACGGTGTAGCTGTACTTGCCGGCCGCAAGATCCTGGCGGCTCAGCGTCGCTGTGCTGCCGGCCAGGTCGGCCCACTGCACGGTGTAGTTGCCAGGCACACTCGGGCGCAAGGTCACGGAGCCGAGCGTGTCACAACCCGCGGCCCTGGCTTCGGCGCTCACCGCGAAGGCGCCCTCGTCGCGGAGGGTCACGTTGTAGGTCTGCTTGCAACTCGGGTTGCCGCGCAGGCTTACCTCGATGACGTACGCACCGGCGCGCAGGCGCGTCGCGCGGTTGAGCGAGTCGCTGGCCGGTAGCCACTTCCAGGTGTAGTCTTCGGGGCGGTCGACCGGGATGGTGATGCTGCCCGTCGCGAAACCGCACTTGCTGTCCGTCGTGAGGACGGCCGAGAGCGCCGGGAGCGTGCAGGTTGGGGTGCCTGGGGTGCCGGGGGTGCCGGGGGTGCCGGTGCAGGTTGCTTTGATGGCTACCGTCACGCTACGTTTTACCGTGCAGCCATTGCTGGTCTGCGTGGTCAACTCGTAGGTGCCGGCCTTGGCGGCGCTGAAGGCGGGGATGTCGATGCCCGCCGTGCGGCCCGTGTAGTTGTCCGGACCCGTCCAGAGGTACTCCGTGCCACCGGTGGCCACGATGCGGAGTGGCTCGTTGGCACACAGGCTATCCGGTCCCGAAATGCTTACGGTGGCCCGACCGGTCACGACCACGTCGACGGTGTCGCGGCTCGCGCAGCCGTTCGTGTTCGTACCCGTCACGTAGAAGGCGTAGGTGCCGGCGGCGTAGTCGAGGTTATCGATGGTGACGCGGTCGCCGGACTGGGTGAAGCCGTCCGGGCCGCTCCACTCGTAGGTGCGGGCGCCGCTGGCGTTGAGGACGAGTGTGCTACCGGCACACAGCGGGCCGTTCGAGATGCCACTCGTCACCGGCGGGCGCACCACCGTGAGCGTGAAGGTCTCGGTCGTTTTGCAGTCCGTATCGTTGGTCGCGGTCACGCTCCACTTACCGGCGTGCGCGGCAAACTCTGCCACCGGGATCGTCACCGTGGTCCCGCCGTAGGTCTTGCCGTTCGGCCCCGTCCACGTCGCGCCGATAGCACCTTTCACCGCGAGGGTGAAGGGCGAACCGCCGCAGACCTTCTCCGGGAGCACGACCTCGACCTCGAGGGTCTCGCCGACCACGACCGTGACGCTCGCGTTTTGACGACAGTCGCCAAAATCAGCCACCAGTCGGTACTCGCCCGACATGGCCGTCGTCGCGTTCGGGATCCACGGGTCGCGCTCGGCGGACGTGAAGCCGTTGGGACCGGTCCAAGCGTAGGTTTTGGCGCCAGCCGTAGCCATCAGCTTGAGTTCGGAGCCTACGCACAGTGGGCCGTTGCCCGTGACGACGAGCGTCTTCGAGCCTACCTTGATCTCGGCCGTCGCCGTCCCGGCACAGGCCTGGGAGTTGACGCGGAGCTGGATGGTATAGTCGCCCGGGCCATCGGGGACGAAGCGGGTCTCCGCCGCGGTGGCGTCCTCGAAGCGGCCCCGCGTCGCGGTCCACTGGTAGGTGGCCCCCGTCGGCTGCGTCACGGAGCGGACCCCGTAGGAGGCCGGTGCGCAGTCGGTGGTCGGCTCGACCGCGATGCTCGCCGAGCCCTGGTCGGTGACGCTCACGCGCTGTGTCCCGCGGGCGGTGTTGCCGCAGCGGTCGATCGCCTCCCAGGTGCGCACGATGACGTAGTTGCAACCCGCGCCCGCGACGGTCTGCTCGGAGAGTTTGACCTCGGGCGAGGCGTCGCAGTTGTCGGTCGCGACCACCTTCGCGGCCGCGGGCAGCTTGTCGCCCTTCGTGAGGTCGACCGATACGTTGCTCGGCACGTTGGCGAGCACGGGGCGCTCGGTGTCCTGGAGGAGGATCTGCTGCACGGCCGTGGCGGTGTTGCCGCAGTCGTCGGTCGCGGTCCAGACGCGCTGGAGGCGCTGGGCGCAGTCGGTGCTCGGCGATACGTCCGCAAACGTGATCGTCACGTTCTTGGCGCAGTTGTCCGTGGCGCGGGCGCGGTCCTTCGGCTGGCCGACGCTGCACTGGAACTCCTCCGAGGTCGGTACGTACGTGAAGGTCGGGGCCTCGGTGTCGCCGTAGGTGATGACCTGCGTGGCGGTCGCTGCGTTGCCGCAGTCGTCGGTGGCGGTGAAGGTGCGGACCACGCTGCGGTTGGCCGCACACGATCCGTCCTTACGGTCCTCGTCGACGGTGACGCGGACGCGGCCGCCGCACTGGTCGCTGGCCTCGGGCAGCTCGGTCGGGAGGGCTTCCCCGCAGGTGAGTAGGAGGTCGGAGGGCACTTTCGTGAAAACCGGCGGCGCGTCGTCGGCTACGGTGATCGTCTGCGTGGCCTTCTCGGTCTTACCATTGGCGGAGCGCGCGGTCCACGTGCGGGTGAGCACGTAGCTGCCGACGCACTTGCCGTCCTTGCGCTTCTCGGTCACCTCGACCTCGACGGGCGCGCCGCAGGCGTCACTCGCGAGGGCCTCGGCGTTCGGGACGGTGGCCCCGCAGGTGAGCGTGAGGTCGTCCGGCACGAAGGTGAACGTCGGGCTGCCGCCGGCCTTCACGGTGATCACCTGGCTGGCCGTGGCGGTGTTGCCGCAGGCGTCGGAGGCGGTCCAGAGGCGGGTGAGCACGTACCCGGTGGCGGTCTCGGTGCGCTCCTCGGCCATGAAGACCGTCGGCGTACCGCCGCAACCGTCGGTGAGGGTCGGCTGGTCGTTCGGGACCGGCTCGTTGCACCCGAGGTTCAGGTTTTGCGGAAGCGTACCGAACGTCGGCGCCTCCGTGTCGGTGACGGTGATCAGCTGCGTGGCGGTACTGGTGTTGTTGCACTTGTCGACGGCCGTCCACGTCCGCAGGATCTGGTAGCGGTTGGCGCAGTCCCCGGCGATCGTCTCGTCGGTCTGCCTGACCTCGGGGGCGGTGTCGCAGTCGTCGGTGGCCGTCGGCCCGGCGGTCGGGAGGGCCTGTCCGCAGGCGAGGCTCACGGGGGCGGGCACCTGGTTCAAGACCGGCGCGACGGCATCCCGGAAGGTGATGACCTGGCTGGCCGTGGTGGCGTTGCCGCACTTGTCGGTCGCCGTCCAGACGCGGACCACGCGGTAGCTGCTCGCGCACACGCCGGGCTCGGTCCTGTCCTCCGAACTGATCGTCGGGGCGTCGCCGCCGCAGTCGTCCGTAGCGGTTGGCTTCGTCGTCGGCAGCGCCGCGCCACAGCCCAGCTCGACGGCGACGGGCACGTTGGCCAGCGTCGGCGCGCTGCCGTCGGTCACGACGACCTCCTGCGAACCCACGGTTGCGTTGCCGCAGGCGTCCGTCGCGGTCCAGACGCGGTAGATGATGCGTTCGCCGGCGCAGCGGCCCGGGACCTCGACCTGCTCGTAGGCCACCGGTAGGGTGGCGGCGCAGTTGTCGGACGCGGTCACGTCGACGGCCGGGAGGGTCTCCCCGCAGGCGATCTGCGTGGCGGCGGGCACGCCGGTGAGGAGGGGCTTCTGTGAATCCTTAATGACGATGAGCTGCGTGGCGCTGGCCGTGTTGCCGCAGTCGTCGGTCGCGACCCAGGTCCGGGTCACGATGGCGCCGCAGGGCTTGTCTTCGCGCTTGTCGAAGAAGGCGATGTCCACGTCGCGGTCGCACTTGTCGGTGACGCTCGGGTAGATCGTCGGGACGGGCTGGTCGCACTCCACGGTGAGGGTGCGGTCGAGCTTCCCGAACGCGGGCTTCTCGGTGTCCTCGAAGCGGATGGTCTGGCTGGCCGTGGCGGTGTTGCCGCAGTTGTCGGTCGCCGTCCAGATGCGCGTGAGCGTGATGCCGCTCTTGCAGTCGGTCCCGCTCGTGGTCTCGGTCATGGTCAGCGCCACGTCCTTGTCGCAGTCGTCGGCGGCCACGGGCTCGTCGTCGCCCGGGTCCTGGTCGCAGTTGATGGTCCGGCTCGCCGGCACCTTCGTGAAGCGCGGCGCGCTGTCGTCGAGCACGGTCACGGTCTGCGACGCGCGGGCGGTGTTGCCGCAGTTGTCGGTCGCGGTCCAGGTCCGGATCACGGTGTAGCTGTCGGGGCAGGGGCCCTGGAGGGTCTCCTGCGCCTCGGCGATGTCGACCTTCTTGTCGCAACCGTCGGTGGCGACGGGCCTGCTGGTCGGCAAGCCCTGGCCGCAGGACACAGTCACGGCCGGCGGTACGCTCGCCATGACGGGTGCGGTCGCGTCGGTGACGGTGATCACCTGGCTGGCCGTGGCGGTGTTGCCGCAGTTGTCGGTGGCGGTCCACTCGCGCACGATGGTGTAGCTGTCCTCACAGGCGCCGGCCACGCGGGTGTCGCGCTTGGTGACCTTGACCTGCGTGTCGCAGTTGTCGGTCGCGGTGGCCTCGGCGTTGGGCATCTCGCCGCCGCAGGCGATCGTCACGCTCGGTGGTACCTGCGCGAAGGTCGGGGCGGTTTTGTCCTGGACGGTGACGACCTGGCTGGCCGTGGCCGAGTTGCCACAGGCGTCGGTGGCCGTCCAGATGCGGGTCACGGTGTAGCCGTCCTCACACTGTCCGCGCCTGCGGTCGGAGCGCTCGGTGATGGTCACGTCGGTGGCGCAGTTGTCGGTGGCCCGCGGCTGCGTGGTCGGGATCGGCTGCTCGCACGAGAGCGTGACGGCCGGTGGCACGTTGGCGAACACGGGAGCCACCTTGTCCTCGAAGGTGATCACCTGGCTGGCCGTGGCCTTATTGCCGCAGGCATCCGTGGCGGTCCAGGTGCGGATTACCTTGTAGGCGTCGGCGCAGCTGCCCTCCTGGCGGGCGCTCGTCTCGACGATGCCCACGTTGGAGTCACAGTTGTCACTGGCGCCCGGCTGATCCGTCGGGAGGGCCTCGCCGCAGTTGAGGCTGAGGGCCGCGGGCACGCTCGTAAAGGTCGGGACGCTCTTGTCCCCCACCTCGACGCGCTGGCTGGCCGTGGCGGTGTTGCCGCAGTTGTCGGTCGCGGTCCAGGTACGGATCAGGACGTAAGACCCCTTGCAGGCGCCGGGGATCGTCTCGGTGGCCTCGGTCACGTCGACCTGGGCATCGCAATCGTCCGTCGCGGTCGGCTTATCGGTCGGGACGGCGCCGTCGCAGGCGAAGGTTGCGTTGGCCGGTACGCCGACGAGCTTAGGCGCGGTCTTGTCGGAGACGGTGACCTGCTGGCTGGCCGTGGCCTTATTGCCGCAGGCGTCCGTAGCGGTAAAGAGACGTACGAGCACGTAGCTGTCCGCGCACCCGCCCGGCAGGCGGCTCTGCGTCTCGGAGACGTGGGGCGTCTGGTCGCAGTTGTCGGTGGCGGTCGGGAGTGCCGTCGGCAGCGCCGCATCACAGGTGATGGCGACGGCGGCAGGCACGGCGGCGAAGACGGGGGCCGTGAGGTCTTGTACCGTCACGAGCTGCGTCGCGGTGGCGGTGTTGCCACAGGCGTCCGTAGCCGTCCACTTGCGCACGATGCGGTAGTTGCCGGCGCAGGCGCTGCGGAGGAACTCCTGACTTTCGGTGATCGTCACCTTAGGGTCGCAGTTGTCGGAGGCGACGGGGGCGTCCGTCGGGACGGGGGCGTCACACGAGATCGTCACCGCGCCGGGCACCTTGGTAATGACGGGCGGGCGCTTGTCCTCCACCTGGACCACCTGCTGGGTGGTCGCCTTGTTGCCACAGGCATCGGTAGCGGTGAAGGTCCGGACCACGCGGTAGGTCCCGGCGCAGGTGCCGGGCTCATCGCGCTTGGTCTCGGTGACGACGGGCTTCGCGTCGCAGTCGTCGGTGGCGACGGGGAGGTCCGTCGGGAGCGGCTGGTCGCAGCTCACGGTCACGTCGCCCGGGGCGCTCGCGAAGGTCGGGGCCTGCTTGTCGGTGCGCTGGACGCGTTGGCTGGCCGTGGCGCTGTTGCCACAGGCGTCGGTCGCGGTCCAGACCCGGATCACGGCGTAGCTACCGGCGCAGGCGCCGGGCTCGTTGCGTTGCGTCTCGACTACCTTGACCTGCTTGTCGCAGTTGTCGGTCGCGATCGGGGCGTCGATCGGGAGGGGCTCGGCGCAGGTGATGGATACGCCGGCGGGGACGCTCGCGAACGCGGGCGCCTTATCGTCGGTGACGGTGACTACCTGGCTGATCGTCGCCGTGTTGCCGCAGTTGTCGGTCGCGGTAAACGTCCGCACGATTTGGTAGCCCTGGGGGCACTTCCCGTCGACGCGGGTCTGGGCCTCGGTGACGGTCACCTGCTGGTCGCAGTTGTCGGTCGCGCTCGCGAGTTTGATCGGCAGCGGCGCATCGCAGGCGATGGTCACGGCGGGCGGTACGCTCAGGAAGGTCGGGGCCTTCGTGTCGCGGACGTTGACTTTCTGGCTGGCCGTAGCCGTATTGCCGCAGTTGTCCGTGGCCGTGAAGACGCGGTAAATGACGTAGCTGTCTGCGCAGGCGCCGTTCTCGCGGCGCTCGGCCACGGTCACGGTTACTTCCTTGTCACAGTTGTCGCTGGCGGTGGCGTACTCCTTCGGGAGGGCATCGCTACACTCGACCGTGGCTTCCTTCGGGACACTCACGAAGGTCGGTGGCGCGGTGTCCTCGAGGGTGACGACCTGGCTGGCCGTGGCGGTGTTGCCGCAGTCGTCGGTCGCGGTCCAGGTGCGGATCAGCGCGTAGTTGTTCTCGCAGGCGCCGGGTTGCGTGACTTGCGTCTCTGTGATCGCGACGCTCTTCGCGCAGTTGTCGGTGGCGGTGGGTTTCGTGGTCGGGAGGGCGCCGTTGCACGGTATCGTCACGGCCGCCGGCACGCCCGCGAAGACCGGGGCCTTCTGGTCGCGAACCGTGACCACCTGCTGGGCCGAGGCCGTGTTGCCGCAGGCGTCCGTAGCGACGAAGGTCCTGATTACGGTGTAGCCGCTGCCGCAGTTGCCGTCGCGACGGACCTGCGTCTCGGTGACCTTGACCTTGGCGTCGCAGTTGTCGGTGGCTTTCGCCAAAACCGTCGGTAGCGCTTCCTCGCAGCTTAGGGTAAGCGCGGCCGGGACGTCGACGAAAGTCGGCTTCTTGGTATCGGTCACGGTGATGACCTGGCTGGCGGTGGCGCTGTTGCCACAGGCATCGGTCGCCGTCCACACCCGCGTCACGACGTAGTTGCCGGCGCAGTTGCCGGGCTTCGTGCTCTGGGTCTCGGTGATCTTTGGTCTCGGGTCGCAGTTGTCGGTCGCGATCGGCTGCGCGGTCGGCAGGGTGCCTTCGCAGCTCATCGTCGTGGCCTGCGGGACGTTCGCGAAGATCGGGGCCCGCTTGTCGACGAAGGTCACGACCTGGGAGGCGACCGCGGTGTTGCCGCAGTTGTCGACCGCGGTCCACGTCCGCACGACCGTCGAGCCGCCGGGACAGGCGCCGGCCTTGGTCTCGCGCGACTCCCTGAGCTCGACGTTCTGGTCGCAGTTGTCGGTCACCTCCGGTTGGGTGTTCGGCAGGGCCGCGTCGCAGTCGAGGGTGACGGCGGCGGGGACGAAGGCAAAGGCGGGCTGCTGGCTATCGGTGACGGTCACGACCTGCGAGGCCGTAGCCGTGTTGCCGCAGTTGTCGGTCGCCGTCCAGAGGCGGACGAGTTCGTAGGCCTCGGGGCACGCGCCCGGTCGGCGGGTTTGCGTCTCGTTGATCGCGAGTTCGTTGTCGCAATTGTCGCTCACCTGCGGGGCGGCGCTCGGGAGGGTAGCGTCACAACCGATCGTGATGGCGGCCGGGATGCCCGCGAAGACGGGGGCCGTCTTGTCGGTAACGGTGACGACCTGGCTGGCCGTTGCGGTATTGCCGCAGTTGTCGGTCGCCGTCCAGATGCGGATGAGCTTGTAGCTGTCCGCGCAGGCGCCCGGTTCACGGCGGGTGGTCTCGGCAATCTTGACCTCCTTGTCGCAGTTGTCGCTGGCCGTGGGCTCGGTGAGCGGCAGGACGCCGTCGCAGGAGATCTCGATGTCGGCGGGGACGCCGGCCAACACTGGCGCCTTCACGTCACGCACGGTCACGACCTGCTGCGTGGTGGCGGTGTTGCCGCAGGCGTCGGTCGCGGTCCAGAGGCGCACGACCTGGTAACCGTCCCGGCAGCTGCCGTCGCGGCGGGTCTCGGCGAGGGTGAGCTTCGGTTTGGCGTCACAGTTGTCGGTGGCGGTCGGGGCGTCTTTCGGGAGGGCAGCGTCGCAGTCGATGACGACGTTGGCCGGGACGCCGGCAAAGGTCGGGGCGGTCCGATCGCTGATCTTGATGACCTGCGAGGCCGTGGCGCTGTTGCCGCAGTGGTCGGTCGCGGTCCACGTGCGGACGAGTTCGTAGGTCCCGGCGCACTTCTCGGCGCGGCGGGTCTCGGTGAGGGTGACGGTGGGCTTGGCGTCACAAACGTCGCTTACGGTCGGCTGCTCTTTCGGGAGTGCTTCGCTACAGGCCAACTCGATGCCGGCGGGCACGTAGCTAAACACGGGGGCGTCCTCGTCGTCGACGGTGATGGTCTGCGTGGCCCTAGCCGCGTTGCCGCACTTATCGACGGCCGTAAAGGTGCGGACGAGCCGGTAGCTCCCGGCGCACTTACCGGCCTCGCGGGTCTGCGTCTCCTTGACCTCCACCTGGCCGTCGCAGTTGTCGGTGGCCGTCGGGCGGTCCTGCGGCACGCTCGCGGTGCAGCCGATGGCCACGTCCTTCGGGACGTTGGCGAAGACAGGTTGCTTCGTGTCGGTCACGGTGACGACCTGGGTCGCGGTCACGCTGTTGCCGCAGTTGTCGGTGGCGGTGAAGAGTCGTACGATCTCGTAGCCGTTCGCGCAGGCGCCCGGGCGGGTGGTCTGCGTGACGGCCACGTTGACGTCCTTGTCGCAGTCGTCGGTGGCGCTCGGCTTCGTCGTAGGGGCGGGCGCGTCGCAACTCACCGTCACGTTTTGCGGAAGCGCACCAAACTTCGGCGCTACGGCGTCGGTGACGGTGATGACCTGGCTGGCCGTGGCGGTATTGCCGCAGGCGTCGGTCGCGGTCCACGTACGGACGATGTCGAAGCGGTCGGGGCAGTTGCCGGGGCGCGTCTTCTCGACGAGGGTCAGCGTCGGCTTCGCGCCGCAGTTGTCGCTGGCCACTGGTTCGCCTTTCGGCAAAACCGCCGCGCAGGAGACGGTGACGTTGGCCGGGACCTGCGCGAGGGTCGGGGCCCTGCCGTCGCGCACGGTGATGACCTGGCTGGCCGTGGCCGTGTTGCCGCAGTTGTCCGTCGCCGTGAAGACCCGCGTGATGGTCTGTGCCGAGGCGCAGCCCCCGGCCGTCTTCGTGTCGACGAACTTGACCTCGACCTCCTTGTCGCAATTGTCGCTCGCCGTCGGTAGGGTGGTAGGGAGCGCGTCCTCGCAACTCAGCGTCACGCTCGGCGGGATGGCCGCGAGCACCGGACGCTGCTCGTCCTTGACCGTGATGACCTGTTTTGCGGAAGCGGAATTACCGCAGGCGTCCACCGTCGTCCACGTGCGCGTCACGGTGTAGCCATCGGCGCAGGTGCCGTCCTTGCGGACGCTCGTCTCCACGACCCTGAGGTCGGCCGCGGCGGTGCAGTTGTCCTGGGCCACGGGCTTCGAGGTCGGAAGTGCCTGCCCGCAGGCGATCGTGATGTCGCCGGGTACGCTCGTGAGCATGGGCTGCTGGTTGTCGCGTACCTTGAGCTTGACGGTGATGGCGGTCGTGTTGCCGCACGCGTCGGTGGCTGTCCAGGTGGCCGTGATCTGCCGTAAAAAACCCTGTGCGTCGCAGCCGGTCTGGGCGCTGGCCTGCTGCGCATAGCGCACCTCCACCTTGGTGTCGCAGGCATCCGCGGCGGTGACGTCGTCCTTCGTGAAGGTCGGCTCGCTGCCGCAGTCGACCACGAGCTCCTGGCCGTCGGTGAATCCCTTGAGTTTGGCGTTGTTGAAGGTGATGGTCGGGGCTTGCTCGTCCTGGATCGTCACCGTCTGGCTGGCCGTGGCGGTGTTGCCACAGTTGTCGGTCGCCGTCCACGTCCGGACCACGCTGTAGCCGTTGGCGCAGCCGCCGGCCTTCGTGGTCTTGGCCTCGACGATGCTCACGTCCTGGTCGCAGTCGTCGGTCACCTTCGGCTGGGTGGTCGGGAAGGCCGCCGCGCAGGAGAGCGTCACCGACGGGGGCACCGCCGTGATGACGGGGGCCTTGCGGTCGGAGAAGGTCACCGTCTGCGTCACGGAGGCCGTGTTGCCGCAGGCGTCGGTCGCGGTCCAGATCCGGGTGATGGTGTAGGCGTCGGCGCAGGCGCCGTTGGTCCGACGCGAGGTCTCGACCACGGCCGGGGCCGCGCCACAGTTGTCCTTGGCGACGGGCTTCGTGGTCGGCAGACCCTCGCCGCAGGCGGCGGTGATCGGGCCGGGGACCTCCGTGAAGGTCGGCTTCTCGTCGTCGTGGAACTCGACGAAGATCCCGATGACGGTTACGTTATTGCAGCTGTCGGTCGCGGTCCAGGTGTACTTGAGGCGCTCGCTGAAGCCGTTCGCGGCGCAGTTGCCCTTGGTGATGGACTCCTGCTTGAACTCCACCCTGGGAGCCTTATCGCAGTTGTCCGACACGCGCACGGTGCTCTTGTCGATTTGCGGGACGTTGCTACAGCTCACCACCAACAAATCGCCGTTGCTCTTGCCCTGGAGGGCCGCCAGGTTAAAGGCGATCGTCGGGGCCTGCTTGTCCTGGATGGTGAGGGTCTGCCGGCCGGTCGTCGCGTTGCCGCAGGCGTCGGTAGCGGTCCAGGTGCGGACGATCTGGCGGCTGCAGGAGCTGCCGGTCGACCGCTCGTCGAGGACGACCTCCACCCTGCCGCCGTCGCTATCGCTGGCCGTCACGTTGGCCGGCGGGATCGCCTCGCCGCAGTCGAGCGTGAGGTTGTTGGGTACGCCCTTGATCGTCGGCTTGGTCTCGTCGCGGACGCGGATCACCTGGCGCTCGAGCGTGCGGTTGCCGCACTCGTCCTCGGCGGAGTAGATCCGGACGATGGTGAGGTTGCCGGCGCAGGCGGCCGGGGTCTTGAGGCTCACCTGGAGGTAGGCCGTCCGCAACTGGCCCGTGCTCCCGGGGAAGCTGCCGCCCTTGACGTTGTAGTTCAGGTCCGCGGCGGCGCCGAGCTTGCAGTTGACGCGGTTGGCACCCGGGCCAAACTGCAGCGCGTTGTTGCTGCCGCTCTTGATCGACAGCGTCACGCCGGCCAGGCCGCCCTCGCCGACGAGTTCGCTGCCGGCGGGGTCGACCTCGTAGAAGAGCCACTTGGCCTTATCGGCACTGGCGCAGGCGTCCGGTGCGGTGCCGCCGGCGGCGGTGTGCTGCGCGTAGGTCCGACGCTGCCGGAGGTTGATCTCGACGGCGAAACGCGAGTTGCGCGAGCTCGCGTCGACCACCATGCCGAACACCTTCGCGGTCCCGTTGCAGAAGGTCCGAATCTTGAGCGGCTCCGCGCCGATGACGAAGTCGCGCCCGCCGAGCGTCAGCAGGGGCAGGCCGTCGCTCTTCGCGCCGGTGAGGTAGTAGATCGCGGCCTCCTCACAGCTGGTCGCGTCGCTCGGGATCTTGAACTCCTGGAGGTTGACGGTCGCCTTGGTGCACCCGTCGTCGGCGGTGACGCCCGTGGGGGCCGGCACCTTGTCCGCGGAGGCGTAGGTCTGGTCGGCGGGCACGTTGTGGAGCACGGGTGCCTTGGTGTCGCGCTGCCACACCTTCTGCTCGTACGTGGCTACGTTGCCGCAGGCATCCCTGGCGGTCCACTTGCGGACGATGAGGCAGGTGCAGGTTTCGGCGGGGCTCAGGGTGCAGGACTCGTTGCCGGCCGCCTTGACGGCCTGCTGCTCGGCACCGCTGGCGTTGTCCCAGTAGATCTTCGTGGTGTTGGCCCCGCTCTCGTTGCGGGTAAAGAAGAACACCTGGGCGTTCGCCGGGACGATGAGCCCACCGTAGACGCGCTTGTTGTACGCCTCGACGCGCTTGACGAAGACCGGGAAGTTGTTCGGGTTCGACACGCGCCAACGCTTGCGCTGCTCGGGTAGATCGGAGCACACGCTCGTGAGCGTGAGGTCCTTGACGGTGCCCGGGTACTTCAGTCTCGGATCGAGCCCCTCGGTCAGGTAGACGAGGTCGCCGTCCTGCCAGCTGTAGATCGGCGTGGCCGACAGGCACGGGCTCACCTCGTAGTCGACCTTGACGTTGCCGCCGCAGTCGTCGACCGCGCCGGGGGCGTCGGTCGGGAGTGGGTCCTTGCACTCGAGCACGATGTCGGCCGGGGGCGCGACGAACTCCGGGGCCGTCTCGTCGACGACGTTGATGATGACCTCCACGGAGGCGGTGTTGCCGCTCTCGTCGGTAGCGGTCCACACGCGGCGTAGGTCGTAGTTGCCCGCGCAGCGCTCGTTGAAGCGGGACTCCTTAAAGTCCATCGTCACCCTGCCGCAGGCGTCGGTGGCCTCGGCGGTCTGCGCGGCGACCTCGCCGCACTTCATCTTGCCGCCCGTGGGCACTTTCGTGAAAACGGGCGGGCCGTCGTCTCCGAACGTGAGCACCTGTACGCAGGTCGCCGGTCCGCCGGGGCCGGTCGCCGTCCAGGTGCGCTCGATCTTGCGGGGTCGCTTCGAGACCTCGCGGTCGACGGAGGTGAGCTTGTAGTCGTTCGGGTTGCCGCAGTTGATCGTCGGCTTCGGGGCGGCGTCGGCGCTCCCGCCGCAGCCCACGGCGAAGTCCGCGGCGCAGGAGAGGATCGGGACGGCGTTGCGGGTGAGGTCCTGGAAGCGGCAGGTGCCCTCGGCGTTGATGTCGCCCTCGCCGCTCACGGACTTGCCGTTGAGCGTCCCGGCGTACGCGAACCAGCCGCTGATCCCGGGGCTCAGGTTCTGGTCATTCGCGCCCTCGCCGACCTGGAAGCCCTTCGAGTAATCGGCCGGGCGCGGCGTGAGCTTGAGGGTGCCACTGAAACAACCGAAACCTTTCAGTGTCGACTGATCGGGTACCAGTTCGTAGTAGTCCCAGGTGGTCTGCTGGTTGTTGCTGATGCGGGTGGGGTTGCCCTTCCACATGCGGCCGAGGCCCGACCACTCCGCCCAGGTGCGGCGGTTGCGCAGCAGCACGTTGACCTCGAAACCGCACTTCGGGTCGGCCAGCGAGACGACGCGCCCGGTGATGGTCGCGGTCTTGTCGCCGGTCACGTTGAAGGTGCCCGTGCCGTCCTCCCAGCGCCACCGTGGGTCGGCCGCGATGACGCTCGGGAGCCACAGGACCCGCTTGCGCCCGCCGTCGTTGAACCCGGTGAGCGTGCACGCGAGATCCGGGCAGGTGTTGGCCGTGCCGCAGCCGCCGTTGCACAGCGTGATCGGACCGGTGACGTTGGTCTGGCAGCCGTTGGCGTCGACGACGTAGATCTGGTCGTAGGTGCCGTCCGAGAGGCCCGTGAGCCGGGGGGAGGTCTGGTCGACGTTCTCGACCTTGACCTGCTTCCCGCGGTAGGTGTAGTAAATCGTGTACGGGGGCTTCGACCCACAGGCCACGCACATGTTGAGTTCGAGGACGCCGTCGGTTTTGCCGTAGGCCGGGTGCTGGATCACCTTCACGCCCTGCAGGGCGCAGGTCGTCCGGCTGCACTCCTCGACCTCGACCGTGTAGACCTCCGTGGAGTTGCAGTCGGGGCCCTTTACGTTCACGGTGATCCGCTGCGTACCGGTCTTTTCGAACATCAGGAACCGCTCCCCGAAGCCGGTCGCCGTCTGCGGGTGCGCACCCTCGCCGAAGTCCCAGGTCGCCGTGTAGCCCTTGCCCGGACTCACCGAGTTGATGACCACGGTGTTGTCGGTACAGATGTCCCGCGGGAGCTCCACCTTGAGCGGGGCGCAGGTCGGCGTTACCTCCGCCTGGATCAGGCCCGACAGCACGTAGCTCTGCCCGGAGGGCCGCTGCGACCCGTTCGGACTGATCACCGTGACGGTGACCTTGTCGAAGTCACCGGTCACCCCCCGGAGCGTGGTCTGGACGGTGTCGATGCAGCACTCGTTGCGGAACGGGTAGTTGGTGTTCCACTGGCGGCGGAAGCCCTTCTCGGTCTTGCCGGCCTTGATGACGAAGTCGAGCACGCGGCCGTCGGTGGTGATCTCGCTGATCGGTAGGGTCACCGTGATGTCGCGGCTGCGCGCGTCCCTGGGCACGGGGATCTCGAAGGTCTTCGTCTCGGCGTAACCGTAGACGCTCGCGTAGACCCCGGCCTGGTAGGCGCTCGACGGAGTGTTGCGGAGCACGTAAAGCAAGAGGCTCTGCGCCGAACTCTCCTCGACCTCGAAGTTGAGGTCGACGCGGCTGGTCTTGCCGACCTCGGCGAAGAATACCGCGACCCCGTCCTGTCCCCAGGCGCCCTTGATGAGTTTTGGCGTAAGCGTCACCTCGTCCCCCGTCGATAGCCTCGCCTGGATCGCCTTGTGGAGACCGGTGCCCGGGAGCTTGCCCTTGTAGACCACCTCCATGTAGACGCGCTCGACGTTGTCGGCCTCCGGGATCGTGACCCGCGCCGGCAGGAGCTTGTTGAGCCCGCGGTAGATGAACTCCACGCGCTTGTTGGGCCCCGGGACGATAAACGACTGCGGGGGCTGGAACTCCTCCACCGCGGAGGTGCCCGGACCACCGTCGGCGCCACCGCGGCGGGGCGTGTGCTCGGGCGAGGCCCAGGCGGCCGCGATGCCCACCAGCAAAAAGAAGGTCGCCAGAAGTCCACGGACGACGTTGCGCAGGGTGGGGCAGGGGAGGGCGGAGGTGTAGAAACCAGCAGTCATTCGCTAAGCAGTTTTGGACAAAACCCCTCGGCGCTCCACGAGTCCCTGAACCACAGTCGTTTACGGACTGATGGGAGAGGGGCACGCACAGCTAGGGCTTTGCCTGCTGCATGTAGGCAAAGACTATACCTGATTAAATTACCTATGTATACAGGCGCAAGGCGACGATCACCGTCCCCCCAGCTCGATGACCTCACCCTGGGAGGCCCAGCGGGCGGAGGTGCGGCCCGTTTCGCCGCTACTCAGTGAGGCATCCGCGGCCCTGGCCATCGCTTCCCGGGCCTCGGGTGAGTACCGTACGGAGCCGTGCGTGAGGAGCAAGGTGGGGGCGTTGATCGTTTTGGCGAAAGCCGCCGCCTGCAGCGTCGTCGCGTGTCCCGTCTGTTGTGCCAGGTCCTCGTCCTCGGGCGCGAAGGTGGCGTCGTGCAGGAGGAGGTCCGGCGTGGGCCAGCCCCCGGGCCACCCGTCGAGGGGACTCGTGTCCGTTAGGTAGGCCACCGTCTGCCGGGGGTGCGGATCGAGGGTCAGGGCGGCGTTGGGGATGGTGCCCGTGTCCGTCGGGAGGTCGGCCCCCGCCTTTATGTCCGCGATAAGGTCGTAAGGAATACCGTAGCGCTCGACCACGTCCGCGCGGAGTCGCCGCAGGGGAGTAGGGCTGCTTACGCAAAAACCGTATGCCTCGACCCGGTGAATGAGCGGCAGCGTATAGATAACGAGGTCGCGGAGCTCGAGGACGGCGCCTGAGGAGGGGCCTTTCGGCAAAACGGGGTACAGCAACTCGAAAGACCCGTGCGAACTCGTCAGCCCGAGGACGGCAGAAACGAAGTCACGGAGCGCAGGCGGTCCCAACAGCGATAGCGGTCGCGTACGCCCGGCGAGCGTCATGCTGGACAGCAGCCCGGGGAGCCCGTAGACGTGATCGCCGTGGAGGTGCGAAATGCACACCGCGTCGAGGCCGCGCTGGCCGGTGGCCTTCGGGGGCACCTGCGTGAGGATGCCCTCCCCGCAGTCGATGAGCACGCTCGATCCTCCCCGCGCAACGTAAACCGAGGAGGTGTACAGACCCGGGAAGGGTCTGGCGGCGGTGGTCCCTAAGACGTGAAGCCGCAGGGGCAACACGGGCGCTTAGTTGTCGCTCGGGCCCTCGTCGGTGAGTTCGCGCTCGACGGCCTCCATGTGGATGAAGTCGACGCTCTCCTCGACGGTGGGGACGATGTTGATGACGGTGTCGAGGCGGCTGATCTCGATGAGCTTCTTGACGGCCGGCTGCGTGGCCCCGGTGACGACGAGGGTGCCGCCGTTGGCCTTGAAGACGCGGTTGGCGGTGAGGATGGCACTCAGGCCGGAGGAGTCGATGTACTCGACCGCCGAGAGGTCGATGATGAGATTTTGGACGCCCTCGTTGGACAGGACCACGAACTCGCTCTTCAGGTTGGGGGCTACGAGGGAATTGACATTGGTGTCCTTGAGCGACATCACGGTGTGGCTCTCTTGCTTGTCGACTTCGTACTTCATTGTATTCGGTTTAGGTTGTAGGCCGTAAGTTGGTTCACGGTCGGCCGGCCGCAAAATTGTGCCCCCGCCGACGCCCGAGGTAGCAACAGTACACGAGAATTTATGTTAATCCCCGTAGGAGCGCTACCTCAGCCCCGGTCGCGCGCAATCCCTTACCATACCCGAGGTCTGGTCCCCGCGGAGGGGTCTGCCAGGCTGTCAAGTCGGACAAACGTGTCCTACGAAATTTGGCAGCGGCCCGTGGGCTTTCGCGTCAAATGTGGCGCGCGAGCCGTCGAATCGCTGCTTTTACTTGAGTGGCACGTTTTTTCCGCATAGATTCCCGCTGGACATTAGCACCGTCTCGCGTATACCCCGGCGAGTCGCCCCCTGGGTCCCTCGCCCACCACACCAAAAAATAATATGAACAGCAGACGGTTCTCACCCGAAGTCAAGAAATCGATCGCTCGGTCACGGAGCGAGGCCATCCGCCTCGGCCACGACTACATCGGCACCGAGCACTTGCTGCTCGGGGTCGTCCAGGAGCAAAACTCGCTGGCGGTCAAGGTCCTCTCGGGGATGCTGCCCGACCTCAGCGAATTCCGCAAGTCCGTCGAGAACGCCATCTCGAAGAGCCCGTCCGCGGGCGAGGCGCTCAAGATGGGCGAACTGCCGCTCAACCGCATGGCCGAGCGCGTCCTGAAGCTCACCTTCCTCGAGGCCCAGAGCTCCGGGTCGGACGAGATCAACCTCGAGCACCTGCTCCTGAGCTTACTCAAGCTCGAGGACTCGCCAGCGCGCCGGATCCTCCACCGCTACGACATCGACTACGACTCCTACAAAAAGGAGGTCGAGTACGCCGGCATGGAGGCCGAGGGCTTCGCCGAGCCCTTCGTCGAGAACGCCACCGAGTCCGAGGGCTACGACGACGACGAGGAGGGCGGCGGGCGCGGCGGCTCGCAGCGCGGTGGCTCACGCACGGCCGGTAAGTCGAAGACCCCGGTGCTCGACAACTACGGTCGCGACGTGACGCGCCTCGCCGAGGACGGTCGCCTCGACCCGATCATCGGTCGCGAGAACGAGATCGAGCGCGTCTCGCAGATCCTGAGCCGCCGCAAGAAGAACAACCCCATCCTCATCGGCGAGCCGGGCGTCGGCAAGACGGCCATCGTCGAGGGCCTCGCCCTGCGGATCATCCAGAAGAAGGTGTCGCGGACGCTGTTCAACAAGCGCATCGTGATGCTCGACCTCGCCGCCCTCGTGGCCGGGACCAAGTACCGCGGCCAGTTCGAGGAGCGCATGAAGGCGATCATGAACGAGCTCGAGAAGACGCGCGACGTGATCCTGTTCATCGACGAGATCCACACCATCGTCGGCGCCGGTGGGGCCACGGGCTCGCTCGACGCCTCCAACATCTTCAAGCCCGCCCTCGCGCGCGGGGAGCTGCAGTGCATCGGGGCCTCGACCCTCGACGAGTACCGCCAGCACATCGAGAAGGACGGCGCCCTCGACCGCCGCTTCCAGAAGGTGGTCGTCGATCCGCCGAGCCCCGAGGAGGCCGTGCACATCCTCCACAACATCTCCGGGAAGTACGAGGAGTTCCACAACGTGAGCTACGACGACAACTCGATCAAGGCCTGCGTCAAGCTCTCCGACCGCTATATCTCGGACCGGTTCCTGCCCGACAAGGCGATCGACGTCCTCGACGAGGTCGGCGCCCGTGTCCACCTCAAGAACATTCACGTCCCCAAGCACATCGAGGAGCTCGAGCAACAGATCGAGACCGTCAAGGAGAAGAAGAACACCGCCGTCAAGGAGCAGCAGTACGAGCAAGCCGCCGACCTGCGCGACGACGAGTCGAAGCTCGTGCGCCAGCTCGAGTTCGCGAAGGTCGAGTGGGAAGAGGAGGTGAAGACGAAGCGCTACCCCGTCACCGAGGAAGACATCGCCGAGGTCGTCGCGATGATGACCGGGATCCCGGTCCAGCGCGTGGCCCAGTCCGAGAGCGGCAAGCTCGTCGGCATGGGGGGCGACCTCAAGGAGGCCATCATCGGGCAGGACGAGGCCATCGAGAAGATCACCAAGGCCATCCAGCGCAACCGCGTCGGCCTCAAGGACCCGAGCAAGCCCATCGGCTCGTTCATCTTCCTCGGCCCCACCGGCGTCGGTAAGACCGAACTCGCCAAGGCCCTGGCGCGCTACATCTTCGACTCCGAGGATTCGCTGATCCGCATCGACATGTCGGAGTACATGGAGAAATTCACCGTGAGCCGCCTCATCGGTGCGCCTCCGGGCTACGTCGGCTACGAGGAGGGCGGCCAGCTCACCGAGAAGGTGCGCCGCAAGCCCTACAGCGTCATCCTCCTCGACGAGATCGAGAAGGCGCACCCGGACGTTTTCAACATCCTGCTCCAGGTGCTCGACGACGGGCAGCTCACCGACGGCCTCGGCCGCAAGGTGGACTTCAAGAACTCGCTCATCATCATGACCTCCAACATCGGCGCCCGCCAGTTGAAGGACTTCGGACAGGGGGTCGGTTTCGCCACCAAGGCCCGCCTCGACTCCGCCGACGACAACTCGCGCGCCGTGATCGGGGCCGCCCTCAAGCGGACCTTCTCTCCCGAGTTCCTCAACCGCATCGACGACGTGGTGATCTTCAACTCCCTCGACAAGAAGGAGATCTTCAGCATCATCGACATCACCCTCAAGGACCTCTACAAGCGTCTCGAGGGCATGGGCTACGAGCTCGTCCTCACCGACGAGGCCAAGGAGTTCGTCGCCGGCAAGGGCTACGACCCGCAGTACGGCGCCCGCCCCTTGCACCGCGCGATCCAGAAGTACATCGAGGACCCCCTGGCGGAGTTCATCCTCCAGACCAACCCCGGCGAGGGTGCCGCCTTCGAGGCGGTCCTCAACGAGGCCAAGGACGGCCTGGTCGTCAAGGCCTCCGAGGCGGTCGCCTCGGAGCGCGAACAGACCGAGTAGATGCCCGTTGCGGCACACGGCACCGAGACCTTCGACGCGGCGCATTTCCCGATTTCTCGCGGGAGATGCGCTGCGTCGTTTTTTACCGTCTAACTTTGACGCGACCGCGACGCCCCCGAACGGGACTCCGGGTCGACATTTTCAACAAACCACCTTTTACTTGGCTAGAAGAAGAAGCAGCGGGCGACGCAGGTCGAACATAGTACGGCGTGATGAGCCGAAGCACCGCATCAACGATTTCATCCGCGTACCGGAGGTCCGCCTCGTCGGGGACAACCTGGCCGACGTCTCCGAGGTGGCCGGGCGCACCATCGAATCCAACGTCTACGACACGCGCGACGTGAAGCGCTGGGCCCGGGAGCTCGAGTCCGACCTCGTCGAGATCAGCGCGAAGGCCGACCCACCCGTGGTCCGCATCATGGACTACTCCAAGTTCATCTACGACCAGAAGAAAAAGGAGAAGGAGATCAAGGCCAAGGCCGTCAAGACGGTCATCAAGGAAATTCGTTTCGGCCCCAACACCGACGACCACGACTTCGACTTCAAGCTCCGCCACGCGCGCGGCTTCCTCGAGGAGGGCTCCAAGATCAAGGCCTACGTGCACTTCAAGGGCCGTTCGATCGTCTTCAAGGACCGCGGTGAGCTGCTGCTGCTGCGCTTCATCAAGGAGCTCGCCAACGAAGGCCTCCCCGAGGAGCTCCCGAAGATGGAGGGGCGCCGCATGCACGTCATCATCGCGCCCGTCAAGAAGAAGGCCAGTCACAAGGCCCCGGCCAACGTCGCCACCGACGAGGACGACGACGACTCCGACGAGGACGAATAGGCCCGGGTGGGCCCTGCGATTTTGGGTCGTGCGGCTTTCGCCAAAACGTCTATCTTCGCGGCCCCTTAAACGATACGGTCATGCCAAAGATGAAAACGCACTCGAGTGCCAAAAAGCGGTTCAAGCTGACTGGTTCGGGTAAGATCAAGCGCTTCCAAGCGTACACGTCGCACATGATGCGCAACAAGAGCAAGAAGCAGAAGCACCACCTCCAGGGCTCGACGATCGCCTCGGACGCGGACACGCCGCGGCTCAAGCGCCTCCTCTGCAAGTAAGCCAATTCACCATCTTTTAACGAGGACGTAGGTCTGAGCGCCGGGCCCCTGCCGTCGGCCCCTACGTCGCACTAAACACCCATAGGATGCCAAGAGCAACCAACCGCGTCGCCTCGCGCGCGCGCCGCAAGAAAATCCTGAAGATGGCCCGCGGCTACTTCGGTGCCCGGAGCAAAGTCTACACGGTCGCCAAGAACGCCGTCGAGAAGGGCCTCGTGTACGCCTACCGCGACCGTCGCAACAAGAAGCGCGCCTTCCGCCGCCTCTGGATCGCGCGCATCAACGCCGGCGCCCGCCAGAACGGCACGACCTACAGCCGCCTCATGAACGCCCTCAACGTCGGCGGCAACACCCTCAACCGCAAAGTCCTCGCCGACCTGGCGATGAACCACCCGGAGGTGTTCGCCGGTATCGTGCAGTCGACCACGCCGAAGTAGCACAGGGCATAGACTTACGTCAAAACGGCCTCTCGTCCTCGTGACGAGGGGCCGTTTTGACGTAAGTCTATCACGGAGCGCGCGGCGCTTACCTAATCTTCAGGGGCCACGACTCCAGCGGGACCTCATTCGAGTATAGCCGGACCGCGTAGGTCCCTATGCTCGGCACATCCGGCACGAAGGACACCTGCTCTCGCTCCCCGGTCCCGCTGAAGTTTTGGTAGAAGAGTCGCTTGCCGCGGTCGTCGACGAGCTCGAGTTGGAACTCGTCGAGGGGCGGGCCGAGGAACTCCAGGTACACGGGTTGGCCGGCGAGCACCGGGTTGGGATACAGCCGTACACTGCTTAGCCCCAGGTAGGTCAGTACACGTGTCTCGCTGTAGACCACCTCGCCGCTCGACGTGAAACGAGCGATGCGGTAGGCGTTGAAGCCCGTGAAGGGCTGCGGATCGTCGAAGGATTCGTCGAGGAAAACGAGCGCCCGACGGGCCGGGAGCCGGTGAACCGTCGACCAGTCCCCGAATTCGTTGGCGCGTTGGACCTCGTACCGATCCAAACCCACGGTGTCGCCCGCGGCCCACATCACCTGGATGCCGCCGATCGATGGATGGGCTCGCAAGTCCATCGGCGTGATACCGACGAGTAGGTCGTCTACGAGCGGGCTTGCGAGCTGCGCGGCGGCGAAGAGGCTTCCCGAGACGAGGATCGCGCAAAGGAAGCCTCTCATAATGTGGGATTTAGTAGGACAACGATGGGGTGGCGGGATGTGTTTCGCGCTCGTCCTCGAGCAGTAGCAGTCGGTCGATCCAGGTCTGGAGCATCAGCGCCACCTGATCCGAGAGCGGACCTTCGGTACTCATGTCGGTGAGGCGGGGGAGGTGTTCGGCGTAGTAGATCTGGCAGTGCGCCATCTCGAAGAGGGTCGTGGCCAGGGTCCGGGGGTACTCGAAGTCGGCACGTACCGCGGCGATGAGGTCGGCGAGGGTCTCCACCAGTTGTTTGTACGGGAGGAAGACCCCCGCGCGGTTGTGGGCGTCGGTCGTCTTGGAGTAGTAGGCCTTCATTCCCTCGGTGATCACGACGTGGTGCAGGATACGTTCGTCGACGTAGGGGACGTCCGGGTTCGGGACCATCGGTCGCGTGAGGGCCGTGACGGCGGCCCGGAGCTTCGGGACGGCCCCGGAGGCCTTCTGGGCCGCAGACCGGATCAGGTGGTGGACCCAGTCCCAGTACCAGCTCACCAAGTAAAGTAAGAGCTGTTGCTTGCCGCTGAAGTACCGGTAGATGCTCGCCTCGGTACACCCGACCTCCGCGGCGAGCTTGCGGAACGTGAGTCGTTCGAGGCCGAGTTCGTCGAGGGCCACGATGGCGGCGGTGATGATTTGCTTCCCGAGGGCCGTGGCCTGCGGGTCGCGGAGGAAGAGGGACTCGTTGGGGGAGATGTATACCTGGATCGCCATAGTGCTATCGCAAAAGTAGGCAAAACTATATTTGCATGATAGCATTACTATCATTCATCTTTGCACGCCTATGGCCGACTCTGCTGCCGCCTCGTTGAACCCTGCCCAGCGCTTCTGGCGACTCCTCTCGCCCGACCGCCGGGACATCGGGTACATCTACCTCTACGCCGTACTCATCGGCATTATCTCACTGGCCGGTCCGCTCGGGGTCCAGGCGATCATCAACCTCATCGCCGGCGGGGACTTCAACGCTTCCCTCGTCGTGCTGTCCATCGTGGTCACGGTCGCGGCGGCCTTCGTGGGCGTACTGAAGGTGATGCAGACCGTCATCGCGGAGAGCCTCCAGCGTCGGACCTTCACGCGGGCGGCGCTGGAGTTCGCCTACCGATTGCCGCGTATCCGCGCCGAGGCCCTGAAGGATTCGTACCCGCCCGAACTGGTCAACCGCTTCTTCGACGTGGTCAACATCCAGAAGGGCCTCCCGAAGATCCTGCTCGACTTCTCGGGGGCCGTGATGCAGATCATCTTCGGGATCGTGCTGATCGCGTTCTACAATACCTTCTTCGCCGTCTTCGGGCTCGTGTTCGTCCTGTGCATCATCGCCACGGTCGTGGTCCTCGGCCGGCCGTCCCTGGCTACGAGCATGACGGAGAGCAAGTACAAATACAAGGTGGCGAGCTGGCTCGAGGACGTCGCGCGCGCCAACAACACCTTCAAGCTCGCCGGCGGCGCCCAGCTCGCCCTCCGCCGTACGGACGACCTACTGACCGGCTACCTCGACTACCGCGCCAAGCACTTCGGGCTGCTGCTGTGGCACTACGGTTTGCTCATCGGCCTGCAGGCACTCGCGACGCTCAGCTTCCTGTTACTCGGGGGCTACCTCGTGATCGAGAACCAGATCAACATCGGGCAATTCGTCGCGGCGGAACTCGTCATCCTCGCCATCGTGAGCAATGCCGAGAAGGTGGTCTACAGCTTCGAGACGGTATACGACACCCTTACGGGCGTGGAAAAGATAGCCACCGTCACCGACCTCGCGCTCGAGAGCGGCGGGACGCTCGACTTCGAGCAGATCGACACAGGTCGGGGCATGCACGTCGAACTCACGCACCTCTCGTTCACGTACCCGCGGTCGGGGACCTTGGCCCTCGCGGACATCGACCTCGACATCGAGCCCAACGAACGCCTGTGCCTGGCGGGCTACAACCGCTCTGGGCGCACCACCCTCTGCGCGCTGCTAGCCGGGATCCGCCTCGACTTCGAGGGGCGGATGCTGTATAACTCGACGCCCATCGGCAACCTCGATCTCGACAGCCTCCGCTGGGCGATCGGGGACTACACCCCGCAGGAGGAGGTGATCAACGCGAACGTCGCGGATAACATCTCCCTCGGGCACCCGACGGTGACCCTGCAGGACATCCAGTGGGCCATCGAGCTGGCCGGACTCAAGGATTGGATCGCCGAACAAGCCGATGGATTCGAGACCGTCCTCGTCGCCGAGGGGTTAGACCTACCCCGTTCCATCCGCATCCGCCTACTCATTGCGCGCGCAGTCGTACGGCGGCCGCGTTTGTTAGTGATCGGCGGGCACATCGAGCAGCTCGACTCGACCTTGTCCGAGAAGATCATCGCCAACCTCGTCGACCGGCAACACAACTGGACCCTCGTCGTTGCGAGCAACAGCCGCCGCGTGGCCGAGTCGTGCGACCGCATCGCCGTCATGCACAACGGTCGCCTCATCGCCAACGGGGACGCCGCCGACGTACTCCAGAGCGAGAAAGTCGCCGGGGTGTGGAACGGGTGACCCGTCGCGCGTTTTGCCGAAAGGCGCCTCAACCCTCCCCGTCGCCAGCACCTTAATACTTACGATTCCCTGTCTTATGCTAAACCTCTCGAGCGTACGCGTCGATGGCCCGATCGCCAAGTACGACTTCAAGTCCCTCCGCAGGATCGGACTTCCTAACGGGCAGCACATGTTCCGCTGGTGGGTCGGCGTCGCGATAGTGGTCTCGATCGGGCTGCTGTTCTTGCCGTGGGTGCAGAACTTCAGGGCCAAGGGCAGCGTCACGGCCCTCGACCCGAGTTCGCGCCCGCAGACGGTCCACTCGACGATCCCCGGGCGCATCGAGCAGTGGTTCGTGTTCGAGGGCGACACCGTCACCTCTGGCGACACGATCGCGCGCCTCAGCGAGACCAAGCCGGAGTACCTCGACCCGGAACTCGTAGAGCGAACGGGCCAGACGCGTGACGCCAAGGCCAGTAGTGCCGAGGGCTACCTACTCAAGGCCCAGGCCCTGGAGAGTCAAGCTCAAAACCTCCGCTCGGAGCAGGCCCTCAAGCTGCGGCAATCGCGCAACAAATTGGAGCAGTCGCGACTCTACGTCGAGACCCTCGAGGCGGACCTCGCCCAGCAGCGCACGCAGGTCGAGGTGGCCGAGTACCAGCTCGCGCGGGCCGATAGCCTCTACCGCCGGGGCCTCAAACCCCTCACCGACCAGGAGGGCAAGCGCCTAAAGGCCCAGGAGGCGCTGGCCAAATTGACGGCCACGATCAATAAGCTCGAGCAGGCCCGTACCGACGTGGAGCAAGCGCAACTCGCGATCGACAACGTGCAGCCGGAGTACCAGGGCAAGCTCGCCAAGATCGAGAGCGACCGGCAGAGCGCCCTCACGGACTACTACACGGCCACCGGAGATGTCGCCAAACTGTCGTCACAGGAGACGAGCTACCGACTGCGCCGCAACTACAACTACATCCTGGCCCCACAAAACGGCATCGTCGCCAAGGTGCTCACGCCGGGGCTCGGCGAGACGGTCAAGGAAGGGGAGGCCGTGGTGAGTATCCTGCCGACGACCTTCCGGCCCGCGGTCGAAATCTACGTAGAGCCTTTCAATCTGCCCTTGGTGCGCGTCGGCCAGGAGGTTCGTTTCCTTTTTGACGGCTGGCCCGCCGTGGTCTTCAGCGGGTGGCCGGGCCTGAGCTACGGCACCTTCGTCGGGGAGATCCAGGCGATCGACAACATCATTGACTCGAAGGGGCGGTACCGCGTCCTGGTGGCGCCGAGCGAGGACTCGCGGGACTGGCCCGAGGCTCTCCGCCCGGGCTCCGGCGCAGAGGGGGTGGCCTTGCTCAACAGAGTGCCCGTGTGGTACGAGCTCTGGCGCCAGCTCAACGCCTTCCCGCCGGACTACTACGAGCGCGACGACGTCGATCCGGATAAGGATGGACTGAAGCTAAAGGCCCCCGCCAAAACCCTGGTGAAATGACGTTGCCGTCTGCGCGATCCTCGTCCGTACCGCTGGCGAACCCCTGTCCGCTGCGGGGGCGGGGCGGCGTCCGCGATCTGGTGCGGGCGGCGGCGGGAATTCTCGCGGTGGCGCTCACCGTGTGTTCGTTACGGGCGCAGGTACCGACGCGCCCCGATTCGCTGACCATCCCCTCCGATCCGCAGCCGACGGCCCCCGCGCCCATCCCGTCCGACATAGGCACGCCGCGGTCGGACCTCCCGGGGACTACGCGACTGCCTTCGGACCTCGCCCCGGCGAGGCTCGCCCCCGGGGACGTTCCACCGGCCGCTGCCCTGCCACCCGCGAGAGCGACGACGCCGAGTGCCGGTTTGCCGGCGGCGGGGCAGCCGGCGGCAATTGCGCCTTCGGCCGGACTGCCTGCCGCAGGACGTCCCGCCGCGGGCGCACCCGCGGCGGGGACGCCTGCTGCCGGTTTACCTGCTGCCGGGAGGCCCGCAACTGGGGCCCCCGCGGCGGGCCTGCCTGCCGCTGGAGCGCCCGCCGCCGGCTCGCCCGCCGTTGGGTCGCCGTCCGCCGGGTCGCCGTCCACCGCCCCGGTCACCCCCGCGGTGCCTAGCCCGGGCGCCCCCCCCGCCGCCGGTGGAGGGACCCCCTCGACGGGGGTGGCACCAGCGGGCGGCAACGTACCGTTCGTAGGAGCGCCACCGGCCGGGGCGCCCACCGTCGTGCTACGCCTCGAGCAAGTCATGGACTGGGTGATGACCGAACACCCGCTCGCGAATGCCGCCGACGCCGTGGAGGCGAGGGGCCCGGCGGCCCTGCTCGCGGCCCGCGGGGCGTTCGACCCGACCGTCCAGGGCGACTTCGAGCGCAAGGAGTACCTCGGCACGGAGTATTTTCAGTACGCCGACGCCGGCCTCTCGTGGCAGAGCCCTTACGGGTTCAAGCTCGAGGGCGGGCGGCAGTGGGCCGAGGGGGCGTTCGTGGGCGACGACCGCACCGTGCCGGAGGCGGGACAGGGGTACCTCGCCGTCAAGCTCCCCCTGCTGCAGGGGCTCATGACCGACAAGTACCGCATCGGGGTGCAGCAGGGGCGGCTGGCCGTCGACCTCAACCGCGCGGCCGCCGAGGTGATCCGCAACGAACTCCGGTACGACGTCGCCGTCGCGTACGCCTTCTGGGCCTACGCCACGCGCGTGCTGGAGATCAGCGCCGAGACGGAGGCCCTCATCAACCAGCGGCTACGCGATACGCGCGAGCTCTACCTCCAGGGAGACCGCCCCGCGGTCGACACGCTCGAGGCGACGATCGCGCTGGCGAATCAGTTCCTCACCACGCAGCAAGCCCTCGTGGACGTGACGGTGAGCGCGCAGAACCTGCGTGCGCTGTACTGGGTTTTGCCGGAAGGCGCCGCGATGGACCTCGTCGACCTGCGCCCGCGCCTCCCCGTCGACACCGCCCTCGTCTCCCGCCACCCGCAGCTCGCCGAGTTGCGCAGCCTCGTCGCGCAGCAGGAGCTCGACCGCCGCCTCTACCGCGAGTACACCAAGCCCCGCCTCGACGCCGCGTACAGCCTCCTCGGGGACGGGTTCGACTTCATGCCGGAGGACAAGGAAGGCAACCAGGCGCAGTTCCTCACGAGCGCGTACAAGGTCGGGGTCACGTTTCGGTACCCGATCTTCAACCGGCAGGCGCGGGGGCAGCTGCAGATGGCCGACCTCAAGGTGGCCGAGACGGGCGCCAAGCTCGAGGCCAAGCGCCAGGAGCTCGACGTAAAGGCCAACGCCAACCTCCAGGCCGCGCGGGCGTTCGACGCCCAACTCGCCGACGTGGCGCGGCTCGTGGCGCAGTCGCGCGTCCTGCTCGCCGCCGAGCGCGAACTTTTCGCCCTCGGGGAGAGCACGCAATTTTTGCTAAACAGCCGCGAGCAGTCCCTCCAGAAGGCCCTCCAGACCGTGGCGAAGGTGGAGTTCGCCCGCGCGAAGGCGATCTACGCCTACCGGCAGGCGGTGGCGTCCTGGGAGTAGGCAGGGGAGTAGGGTAGGGGTGGTGAGCCAAAGCCGACCGGGATGGGTTATGTTGGCGCAGTCATCCCTACGATCCGTCCTATGTTCAGTAATGCCACCGTCGATTTTTTACAGTCCGCCGCCCGCCTGGCGCAGCTCCGCGAGCGTCTCCCCGCCTACCTCGAGCAACAGCGGTGGTTCACGAGCAAGGGGCAGGGGGTTACCGACCTAGAGATCGAGGTGCTACCGGCGTTCGGCGAGGGGGCCGTGATTACGCTGCTCCACCTCACGCTCGCCAGTGGTCTAAAGGAAGTGCGCGTGTTGCCGCTGGCCTCCGTGACGACGGTAGTGGGCCTGCCTGCCCACGCGACCATCGTGGAGGCTGATGCCGGCGGTGGCGGCTACCTCATTGACGCGGTCCACCTCGCGAGTTTTCGCGAAAGCCTGTACGCCTTCCTCGCCAGCGGCGAGACGATCGCGGGGCCGGACGGTCGCCTGATCGCCGAGCGCGGACCACTGCTGGTTGCCTCGCCCACGGCCGAGAGCACGGAGTTGCCGCCGCAGAACTCCAGCAATACCGTCGTCATCTACCGGCCGGATGGCTTCCTGAAGCTCTTCCGCAAGACCGAGCCCGGCTTGCACCCCGACGCCGAGCTCATCGGCTACCTCAGTGCGGATCGCGGGTTCGACTCCGTGCCGCCCTTCGGGGGGGCGCTGCACTACCACCGCGAAGGGGACGCCGAGCCGTCGAGCCTCGCGCTGATGCTGGGTCGCGTGGACCACAACGGCGAGACCTGGGAGACGATGCTGGGCCGGGTGGCGGCTTTCGCCAAAACCTACCGCGCGCGGGGCCACGAGCGCTATACCATCGAGGAAAGCTCGCTCGCGACGGCCCTGCGCCCGGCGGACCTGCCCGCGGACCTCCTCGCCGACATGGGGCGAGAGACTGTAGACCGGGTCGTGCTGCTCGGCCGCCGCACCGCCGAGATGCACCTCCACTTCGCCGCCGCGGCCGATGAGTCCATGGTGCCGCAGGACCTGGGCGACGAGTACTGGGCTACGGCAAAAACCCAACTCCGACACCGCCTCACGCAGGAGCAGAAGGAGGCCGAACCTGCGCTGGCCCACACCCTCGGCCGCCTCTACGATTGGCTCGACCAAGAACTGCCGAGCGTGGCGGGGGGCTCGATCCGCGTGCACGGGGACTACCACCTGGGGCAAGTCCTCGATACGGACCAGGACGTGGTCATCATCGACTTCGAAGGCGAGCCGCTCCACAGCCTCGACTACCGGCGGCGGCGCCACCCGGCCTTTAAAGACGTGGCGGGGATGTTGCGCAGTCTCCACTACGCGCCCTACGCCCACGTCAACCAGTCCGGTGAAACCGACGCGATCGCCACGGACGGCGCCAGGGCCTGGTACGCTACGGCGTCCCGGTTGTTCCTGACCGCCTACCTCGACACCGCCCGCGACGCGACCTACCTCCCCGCCGACGCGGCCGACCGGATGACGCTGCTGAGCTTCTTCCTCATCGACAAGGCACTTTACGAACTCGCCTACGAGCGCGCGAGCCGCCCCGACTGGCTCCAGATCCCCATGGAGGGCATCATGCAGGTCGGGGAGATGCTCGACGCCGGAGGCGACGTCGACTAGTCGACCACGACGAAGCTACCGACGAGTCTTTCGTCGCCACCGGTCGCGGTGATCTGGTAGGTGCCGCTCACGAGCTTCGTGCCTTCGAGCGTGACGCTCACGTCCTTTCCGTTGGCCGGGAAGGACGCGACCGACACCGTGCGACCGAGGGCGTCGAAGACCTCGACCTGCCACGCGCGGGGACTGGCGGGCAGTTGGACGTTGAGTTCGCCGACCTCGGCGCGGAGGGGATTGGGCCAGGCCACGAGGTTGCGGGCGTTGCCCGGCTGTAGGTCGAAGAGCCCGCTCACGTCACGGAATTCGTCGTAGTCGATCAGGAACGTAGGCGCGCCGCTGAGGGTGATCGTCCCGCGCACGATCTTCCGGTCGCCCGTGAGGTTGTAGTTCCAGTAGGCCGCTACGTGGGTGCCGGAGCCAATTGACGGGGGCAGGGTGTAGCTCAGGGTGTTGTTCTCCTGGCCGTCGCGCACCGTGCGCGCCCACACGAGGTAGCCGGTGCGACCGGACCGCAGGCGGAAGCCGACGCCCTCGGCTCCGGCGGGGAGCTGGAGACCGGCGGTGAGTTGCGCGTCGTACTTGGCGCCGCGCAGCAGTTCGGCGTAGCTCGCCGAGGCGATCCCCTGCTCGGTGCGCTCGACCTGGTTGAAGTTCTTGTTCGCGATGCTCTTATAAAAACCCATCAGGTCGAACTCGCCCGTCGCCTGCGCCTCGGTGCGGTTGTCGGAGATTTGGTAGGGGTGGACCTGGGCGACGCCGAGGGCCTGGGCCCGGGCGAAGAGTTTGAGGATGAAGTTGCGCGCCATCTGCGGGGAGGAGTGGACGGCCCCCGGGTCGTGGAAGTGGCGGCGCGGGACGTTGACCTCGGTGCAGAGCGCCACCTTGCGGGGGTACTTGCTGCCGTCGTAGCCGTACAGCGCCAGGTCGGACTCGAAGTCGGCGAGCCTCTCGACGAAACCATCCACCAAGTTATCGGAGTTGCGGGTGTAGTCGAAGCGACCGGCGGGGTGGTTCCACTGCTTGACCGTCTCCCCGAGGTGAGGGTAGACGTGGATGCTGAGGGCGTCGAAGTAGGCGCCGCCGGTGAGGGGGTACGCCGGGGTCACCTTACCGCTCGTCGGTTCGTCGGTCATGCGCAGCAGGTTGTCGAGGTAGCTCGGGTACCCCAGCCCGCCCACGGCCACGTAGGCGTCTGGGTCGAGGCGCTTGATGATCTCGTACGAGATCCGCAGCATCCGCACGTATGCCTGGGGGGGCGCCTTGATCTGGAGCTGGCACGGGTCGATGGCGTTGTCGTACCAGTTGCCCTCGTAGCGGCGACTCTTCCAGCCGTCGTTGGGGCCGTCCCCGATGTCGGGCTCGTTCCAGATCTCGTAGAAGCGGATGTAGGGTCCGTACACCTGGACGGCCTTGTAGAGGTAGGCCGCGTAGGCGTTGGCCTCGTTGTAGGGCGTGCCGTTGCCGTCGTCCCAGATCGGCTCCCACATGCCCTTGAACATCTTGGAGCGCACCCCCGGGCAGAACTCCTCGAAGCCCTGCTGCTCGTCGCTCGGGAAGCCGACGATGACGACGTTGTCCTTGGCGCCGAGGTCGAAGTAGGTCTTGAACACGTCCTCGCGGACCTTGTAGCCCCACTGCTCGAGGAAGTGAGCGAACAGCCCCGGGCGCACGGCGTTGACCCCAACGCCGAGCACGCGCTTGTCGTAGGTCCCGGTCGAGAGTCGCGCGAGGTTGTCGTCGGTCCACCCGGCGTACCAGCCGAAATTGATCCCCTGGCCGAAATCCGAGTCGTACGGACGGACCACGTCGTTCGCCGTTTGGGCCTGTAAATTGGTCGCCACGGAGAGCGACAGGAGCACTACTACATATTTAAACATGGCGTAATGTATAGTACTAAATATTTGTCACACCGCCGACGGATCGGAACTACCCTTCGCATGGTAGAAAACTTAACACGCAGGCGATAACTCCAACACGGTCGTGACACAAAGCCCTCGATTCGCTTGCGTTAACACACTGTTCCCGTCGACCCCTATCCGTAATGAAGCCCACCCGAACCCACAGCTGGCTCGCCACCGTCGTGAAGCTCAAGTGCAACCGCTGCCGCGTCGGGGAGCTCTTCCCGCACGCCACCTTCTCGTTCACCGAACCTTTCGAGATGCACCGCGAGTGCCCGCGGTGCGGACTGGACTACTGGCCCGAGCCGGGGTTCTACTACGGGGCCATGTTCCTGAGCTACATCCTGTTCTGCTTCCCGTTCCTCGGCCTGGTCATCGTCCTGCACTGGGTGGTGGGGTGGAGCCTCGGGACGAGCATGCTCGTCCTGTGCCTCGTTGCCGCGGTCACGTTCGTCTACGTGTTCCGGGTCGCGAGGTCGGCGTGGCTCGCGATGAACGCGAAGTACGACCCGGAGGTGAGCGAGGAGGTGTACCAACGGGTTTTGGCGGAAGCCGCCCCCGCCAGTAAGGGTTAGGCTTTCGCCAAAACGCGGGGCGAGGGTGAGGACGCAGGCCTTCGGTGGTCAACCTGGTCTGTCGCCGTCTGCTGCCGCGCGTGCCAGTGGATAGCGATAAGTGACGCCCCTCGCTCGTCTCAGAGACACGCCACCGGTCTACACCCCCACCCACCGGTCTACACCCCCGCCGACTCCCAGACCTTGCACCCTTCCGTGCAATTCTTGCAGATCTCGATATTCTCCCTGCCCCGGAGGATGGACTTCCGGAAGCGATCGTACGCCTTCGAGTGCCAGATCTCCTTGAAGGTCTTGGCTTTCAGGTCCCCGAGCCTAAACTCCGCATCCTTGTCGAAGCAGCAGGGCACCACGAGGCCATCCCACGTGATGACGCAGGAGTGCCACAGCTTCCAGCAGTGGTCGAGCAGTTGGTTCTTGATGCGGTAGCGGCCGTCGGGCTGGCGGGCGTAGCGGCTGTAGCGCTCCTGCGTCGGGATGAGCGCGTTGCCGAACTCGAAGTCGTACACCTGGGCCGTCTTGAGTTTGACCTCATCGACGCCGACCTCGCGGGCGAGGCGGTAGATGTCCGGGATCTGGTGCTCGTTGGGCTTGACGACGAGGAACTGAAAGATGATGTGGGGGTGGTTGACCCCCGCCTGCGCGCGGGCCTCGACGAGGTTGCGCGCGCCCTGCAGGACGTTCTCGAGCTTGCCCTCCTTGCGGTAGGCCTCGTAGGTCTTCTGGTCGGTGCCGTCGACGGAGATGATGACGCGGTCGAGGCCGCTCTCGACGGTGGCGCGGGCGTTCTTCGGGCTGAGGAAGTGGCCGTTGGTGCTCGTGATGGTGTAGATGCCGCGGTCGTGTGCGTGGCGCACCATGTCGAGGAAGCCCGGGTTGATGTACGGTTCGCCCTGGAAGTAGAAGATGAGGTAGACCAGGTCGCGGTGCAGTTGCGCGATGGTGTCGCGGAAGAAGTCCTGCTTGAGGTTGCCGGTCGGGCGACTGAATTGCCTCAGGCCGCTCGGGCACTCCGGGCAGCGCAGGTTGCAGGCCGTGGTGGGCTCGACGGAGATCGTGATGGGGGAGCCCCACTGGATGGGTTTTCGCGTAAGCCGGGTCGCGTAGTAGCTCGCCCCGACCTTGGTGGCGTTCCAGACGCGGCGGGCGGTGAGCTTGCGGAGGAAGCGGGTGGTGTCGGCGCGGTGGAGGGGCATGGTGGGGTGAAGGTAGGGTGGGGATGCGTGGCCCGGGTGGCCCGGGTAAACCCTGGCCTCCGTGGTAGACGCCGCGATGCGGCTGCGACGGTGCATGGGTAGCCAGGCGCGGGTTTGACCCGGCGGCCCGGCGGCCCGGCGGCCCGGCAGAGTCACCGTTTTTATGCTACGCTGCACCTTCCGATGGTAATTCGTGCCACATGAACAAGTATTTCGGATCATACGCAACCTCGTTCTCCCGAAGCATTCGCAGGTACTCCTTCTCAAAGGTTTGTTTGTTGTGGTGCTCGTACTGGTGATTAACGTAGTACTTAACCGTAGTCCAATCCCGTTTGCCAACGCTGAATGCGCCATACCCGCGTTGGAATTCGAAATCGATAGAGAATCTGCGGCTTATGAACCCAGACACTTGGGCTTTCCACGCCCCCGCGAGATCAGATACCGCGTCTGTCGGATCCATGTCAACGAAGAGGTGTAAGTGGTCTGGTTCACCTCCGATAGCGATCATGTTGTGCTTTCGATTTTGAATAATGGTGGTTGAGACGGCGTATATTTCCGGTAACCATGATCTGTCGATAAGGGATTGCCTGTGTTTAACGGCTGTGACGAAGTGCACGCCGAGTTGATGATACGTATTGGCCATGGGTAGAGAATTTGGTATTCGGCAAGGTAGCCAGGATTGATTGCGGAAGCTAACGCGGGGTTGGAGGCCCGAGGGAACGGCCCGGGGAACGGCCCGGGGAACGGCCCGGGGAAACGGCCCGGGGAACGGCCCGGGGAACGGCCCGGGGAACGGCCCGGGGAACGGCCCGGGGAACGGCCCGGGGAACGGCCCGGGTAAACCCTGGCCTCCTGGGTAGACGCCGCGATGCGGCTGTGACGGCGCACAGGTAGCCGCATCGCGGCGTCTAACACGGAGCCCTGGGTTTACCCGGCGATATCCCGTAACAGACGCCGCGATGCGGCTGTGACGGCACACAGGTAGCCGCATCGCGGCGCCTAACACGGAGCTTTGGGTTTACCCGGCGATTGTAGGCCCGCTAAAGAGCGCGGCACCGCTTTCACACTTTCACACCCGAGGCCGCGTACCTTCCACCTCGTGACCCAACGCATCCTCCTCCTCCCGCTCGCCCTGCTGCTCGCGTGCCCACTCGTTTTGGCGCAAGCCGCCGCACCCACGCGCCCGAACATCATCCTCATCCTCGCCGATGACCTCGGCTACGGCGACCTCGGGTGCCACGGCTCGCCGACGGTGCGTACGCCGCACCTCGACCGCCTCGCCGCCGAGGGGACGCGCTTCACCAACGCGTACGCCTTCCCGACCTGCTCGCCGAGTCGCGCGGCACTGCTCACGGGACGCTACCCGCCGGCCGTCGGGATCCCGATGGTGCTCGGGCCGGCCGGACCGAAGTGGACCACCGATCGCCAGGTCGGACTCGACCCGGCGGGGACGACCACCGTGGCCGAACTCCTGCGCGACGCCGGCTACCGCACGGGGATGATCGGCAAGTGGCACCTCGGGCACTTCCAGGCGACCCTGCCGACGGCCCACGGGTTCGACAGCTACTTCGGCATCCCTTATAGCAACGACATGCTGCCGCCGGGCTACCCGGACCTGCCCGTCTTCGACGGCGAGCGCGTGCTGTCCGTCAACCCCGCGCAGGATACCCTCACCGAGGCCTACCACCGCCGCGCGTTGGCTTTCGTGGACGCGGCCCACCGCGCGGGCGAACCCTTCTTCCTCTACCTCGCGCACCACCTGCCGCACGTCCCGCTGCACGGCACGGCGGCCTTCGCCGGAGCGCCCACGCCCTTCGCCGCCGCCCTGGCCGAAGTAGACGCCGGCGTGGGGCGCCTTTCGGCAAAACTCGACAGCCTCGGGATCGCCGAGGAGACCCTGGTCATCTTCCTGAGCGACAACGGACCGTGGCTGGTGTACGGCGGCGAGTACGCGGGCTCGGCGGGCCCCTTCCGCGAGGGCAAGGGCACGAGTTTCGAGGGCGGCGTGCGCGTCCCGATGCTCTGGCGCTGGCCGGGCACCGTACCCACGGGCGGAGTCGCGCACCACCGCGCGAGCCTGCTCGACGTTTTGCCGACCCTCGCCGAGCTACTCGGCGTGCCGGCGCCCACCGATGTCGACGGCCAGAGCCTCGTGCCCGTCCTGCGCGACCCCCGAGCGGCCCCAGAGCGCACCGACGCGCACTTCTACTGGCGCGACGGCCAGCTCGAGGCCGTGCGTCGCGGACGCTACAAACTGCATCTGCCGCACGACTACGTCACGATCGTGGAGCCGGGCGCGGGCGGGAACCAGGGTCGGGCGCGGATCGACTCGATCGGGATCGCGCTTTTTGACCTCCTTGCCGATCCTGGGGAGCGCGACGATTGCGCGGCGGCGCATCCCGAGGTGGTGGCTGAGCTGCGCAGACTTGCGGAAGAGCACGTGGTGGAGTTGCCGCGCAGGAGCGTAGGGCCGTGGGTGGCGGGGGGACGGTAGCCGCGTTCGACTGCCTCCGGGCAGCGCGGCTACAGTGCGCCGCTGCCCGGAGGCAGTCGAACGGCGCACTACCTTCCCGCCATGAACGCCGTCGAGATAGAAGAGCAGGTCTCCCTGCTCGCCGCCGCCCCCTTCGACGCGGCCGAGTTCCCGTTCGCGTTCCTAGAGGCCTTCGGCGAGAAGGAGACGACCGTCAAGCGGCTCCGGAGCACCAACACGGGCTCGACCAACAAGAGCGACGTCGGCGGCGTGCTGCAGCGCAACAACATTCACCTCAAGGTAGCCGCCCCGGGACAGGTGCCGCAGGCTTTGGCGGAGCTGCGCGACAGCCCCCAAACCACCAAGCAGAAGGCCAAATTCATCCTCGCTACAGACGGGCAGTGGATCGAGGCCGAGAACCTCGTCGAGAGCGAGACCCTCGTTTGCGCCTACGCCCAACTCGCCGACCGCTTCGCGTTCTTCCTCGCGCTCGCGGGCATCTCCACCGTGAAGGCCATCCGCGAGAACGCTTTCGACATCAAGGCCACCGCCCGCCTCAACAAGCTCTACGTCACGCTGCTCAAGGACAATCCCGCCTGGGCGACGGCCGAGCGCCGCGAAGACCTCAACCACTTTTTCGCGCGCCTTATCTTCTGCTTCTTCGCCGAGGACACCAACATCATCGCCGACGGGGTCTTCACGCAGCAGTTCGAGCGCATGAGCGCCGCCGACGCCGCCAATAGCCACGAGGTGCTCGCGGCCTTCTTCCGCGCCATGGCCACCCCGCACAAGGAGCGCGACGCGGCGGGTGTCCCGAGTTGGGCCAAGCCCTTCCCGTACGTCAACGGCGGGCTGTTCGCCGATGGCTTCGAGGTGCCGCGTTTTACGAAAGTGGCCCGCTCGTACCTCATCCACATCGGGCACCTCGACTGGCGCGCCATCAACCCCGACATCTTCGGCTCGATGATCCAGGCCGTCGCCGACGACGACGAGCGCGCGAGTCTCGGGATGCACTACACCAGCGTGCCGAACATCCTCAAGGTGCTCAATCCGCTGTTTTTGGACGACTTGCGTCAAAACCTCGAGGCCGCCGGCGAGGGCCAGGACCAGGGTTCGAAGCGCAAACTGCTCAACCTCCGGCGGCGCCTGGCCCGCATCCGCGTGTTCGACCCGGCCTGTGGCTCGGGCAACTTCCTCGTGATCGCCTACAAGGAGATGCGCCGCATCGAGGCCGAGATCAACCGGCGGCGAGGCGAGGCGGACCTGCCGACGGTGATCCCGCTCACCAACTTCCGCGGCATCGAGCTGCGCCACTTCGCCGCCGAGATCGCGCGCCTCGCCCTGGTGATCGCGAAGTTCCAGGCCGACGTGCTGCACCGCGGGGAGACGCTCGCGCTCTCGGAGTTCCTCCCGCTGCAGAGCGACAACTGGATCGTGTGCGGCAATGCTCTGCGGCTGGACTGGGCGACGGTGTGTCCGCCTTTCGGCAAAACGAGCGCTTCCACCCCGACGGAGCTCTTCGAGGAGGTAGAGGAGACGGCGGTGGCATTTGAGAATGAGGGTGGGGAGGTGTATGTGTGTGGGAATCCGCCGTATGTGGGCAATACAACGCAGACGCCAAATCAAAAAAAGGACATGCAGATGATTTTTAGTGATCGAACTAAAAAATGGAAGTCATTCGATTATGTCTCGGGGTGGTTCATGAAGGCTGCCGACATGTGTAGCAGAAATCGGAGCAAGGCGGGATTAGTATCTACAAATAGCCTTTGCCAGGGTCAAATGGTTCCAATATTTTGGCCTCTAATTCTGAATGAGAAGATCGCTATAAATTTTGCCCACAGCAGCTTCAAATGGTCTAATTTAGCCAGCGATAAAGCGGGAGTGACGGTTGTTATTATAGGGCTGCAACGCTTGCCAATAGAAGCAGCAAAGATTTTTTACTCAAGTGAAGAAGGCGAAAAGCGAGAATTGATGTGCAGTAAAATTTCTCCATACCTAATTCCAAATAGTGACACTATAGTGCATTCTGTTTCAAAGGCTTCAGGCCAGCAGGGGGCAATGTCAAGAGGGAACTTGCCAAATGACGGCGGACATTTGCTAATGGAACGAGATGAAGCAAACCTAATCTTGGAGTCAACGCAGTATGGCGACGCGCCCATTAGGCGGTTTATAGGAGCTTGGGAGTTTTTGCGTGGTTTACATAAGTTCTGCATATGGATAGATGATGATCAGCTTCAAAATTTTCAATCGAACACTTATATATCAGAACGGCTCAGTAATGTAAAATCAGTGCGCTATAGAGGAGGCTCCCAGGCTAGGTCATTTAAAGATGTTCCACATAAATTTGTATATATCTCACATGAAGAAGGAACAGCTTTTGTAATTCCCGCAATAACCTCAGAAACACGCGAGTATTTGCCATTCGGACTAGTCTCTGATAATACAATTGTTGGGGCTAAGTGTTACGTGATATACAATTCGCCTAACTGGAATCTATCTCTTCTCGCCTCTCGCCTCCACTGGGTTTGGATTGCAACTGTCTGCGTTCGTATGCGAACCGACTTCTCCTACTCCAACACCCTAGGCTGGAACACCTTCCCCGTCCCCACGCTCACCACCCAGAACAAGGCCGACCTCACGACTTGCGCCGAGGAGATCTTGCTGGCGCGCGAGCGCTACTTCCCCGCCACGATCGCCGACATGTACGACCCGCGGCGCATGGACCGTGAGTTCCCGGAGG
The DNA here is from genome assembly GCA_965215115.1 of Saprospiraceae bacterium. Classification (GTDB taxonomy): domain Bacteria; phylum Bacteroidota; class Bacteroidia; order Chitinophagales; family Saprospiraceae; genus CALDTK01. The sequence continues at coordinate 5,106,701 of OZ244050.1, read as the reverse complement.
TCCGCCGCGCGCACGAGCGCAACGACGAGGTCTTGGAGCGGATTTACATCGGGCGGCGGTTTCGCAATGACACGGAGCGGCTGGAGGTGTTGTTTCGGATGTATGAGGAGATGGTGGGGTAGGGGCGCGGCCGCGTTCGACTGCCTCCGGGCAGCGCGGCTAGGGCGAGGGCGCGTTCGACTGCCTCCGGGCAGCGCGCCCGAGCCGTGCTGCCCGGAGGCAGTCGAACGGAAGAATCTTAGCGCCGCTGCCCGGAGGCAGTCGAACGGCGCTCCCGAGCTACCTTCCCACGATGCGATTATACTGGACCAAGAATGGCATCCCCCATGGGTACCTCTGCGACCGGCCGATCCACCTCGTGTACCGCGTCGAGGGGTGCGCGCCGGTCGGAGAACTGCGGCATCTCCACGATGAGCTCATCGAACAGCTTAAGTTTTTGCGAAAGCAGCATGTAGATGAGGCTACGATACAAAGGCTCTTGGACGAGCACTTTACTGTATACGATCAGCTCCTCGATGCGCAAGATCAATCGAAATACATTCTCGCGGACGAGCGGGCCGCTCGGATCGTCATTCAGAGTTGGCTGGACTTAATGGAGCGCGGTGAGATCGCCGTGTATGCCATTTGTATCATGGGCAATCACGTCCATGTCATTCTGCGCGGGGCCAACGGTGTGGCGGAGCGGGAGATCGGGCAGTTGGTCAATCGGCACAAACGGTTTACGGCACGGCGCATTCAGGAGGCGTGCGGATGGGAGCCACGCGTATGGGACGACGGGTTTTATGATCGGTACGTGCGGTACGGGACGTTTGAGGAGGTGTTGCGGTACGTGCTGCGCAATCCTGTTGCGGCGGGACTCGTGGGGGAGTGGCGGGAGTGGCCGCATACTTGGGTGGACGAGAGGTGTCTGCGGTAGCGGCCGCGTTCGACTGCCTCCGGGCAGCGCGGCTATAGGTGCTGAGATACGATTATTTTAGCGCCGCTGCCCGGAGGCAGTCGAACGGCGCACCTTACGCCCAGTATACCCCATACCCCGTCTCAATCCCCGCCACTGCCAGCCGCTCCAGCTTGTCCAACTGCCACTCGATGTCCTTGACGAGGGAGACCTCCTCCTCGCGAACATCGAAGTAGACGATGTCCTGAGCGCCATCGTCCCTATGCCTTTGGCTCATGAGGCTCACTCTGGCGTAGGCATGCTTCGTGTCTACGTCTACCCAGGCACCGACGTATTCGCCCTGCGGCTCTTCGTAGGCTACCTCGGCAAACTTCTTCGAGTGAAATAGCTCGTAACCGCCCTTCGACCAGTCCTCACTGTCGATCGGCTCGTAAACGATAATGCCGGTCTCGTCGAGCCAGGTGTGGCGAACTCGGCCTTCTCGGCCAGGACCGAACTCGAAGGTGGTACGCTGGCCGGGGAGAGTTGTGTAGGAGGGGTACTTCTCGCCAACCCGGTAGAGCCCGATCTGTAGGGCCTTGCGGTTGCCGTGCTCGCGGACGATCTCGATTTCCGTAAGGAGATCGCGGCACTGTTTTGGCGAAAGCCCACCGTCGTTGTACGCGATGACTTTCTTGTGGAGGATGGGGATTTTACTGAGGTCGGGAACGATGCTGAGCGCGCGTCCGAATCGGATGGCACCCATGGTGTTGGCGAGCCACTCGCTCATGAGTATCATGTCTTTGTGGGGGCAGGCGTCTGATTTCCACTTCTCGAAAGCTAGGTAGATCTCCCAGTAGTCGTCTTCTTCGAACTCCTCCCACAGTCCTGCCCTGAGGTCCCAGATGCCTTCCTCGAAGAGGACATGTTCTTTGTGGGGCGGGTCGACGGTAAGGCCGTCGCGGTAGCAGCCGCAGGGTACGTAGGCGTCGTAGCTCATTAGGGAAATGTAAGGAGGTGTAATACATCACGCTAGCAGGTTAGTTAGCGCATGTAGCCGACTTTGTCGGTGTGCCATGGTGTAGTGCCGTCGGGCTGAGGGCGCACCGACGGAGTCGGTCAAACGCGCCCTAAGTAACGCACCTTCGTGACGATGGACTTCCTCCTCTTCTACGGCGGCCTTCTCCTTGCCGGCGCCGTCGTCCTCGCACTCCTTTCCTACGCCACCTACCGTTTCGCGAAAGCGTACCTACCGCACCCCGCCTGGACCTTCCTCGCTTGGCTTCCGCTGCTTGCCGTAGCTGGGCAGCGCGGCTACAGGTGGGCCGCGTTCGACTGCCTCCGGGCAGCGCGGCTACAGGCGCTGTGATTTGCTTATTTTTAGCGCCGCTGCCCGGAGGCAGTCGAACGGCGCTTGCTTCGGTGGCGGTGACCAAGATGGAGGGGCGCTACTCCGAGGCCTTGCGGGCGCGGTTGATAGAAAGAGGCTGGCAGACGGGCTCGGCTATTCACCATAGCGACCTGTCTGCTGAGGCTCAGGCGGTGCTAGCGGATACTACTTGGCGTCACAACTTGGAGTCACCCTTTGACGGAGACGACGAATACAAGCAGGCGGAGCACTACTTCGTGGGATTTTGTGCGGATGGGGAGACGGTGGTGGTGGAGCGGAGTAGTTGGTAGCCGCGTTCGACTGCCTCCGGGCAGCGCGGCTGCGTGCTTATAAAAGGTCTTCTCGAGCGCCGCTGCCCGGAGGCAGTCGAACGGCGCTCGAGCTCGCGGTATCTTTGACCATACACGCCGCCTCGCGTCTCGGCGGGTTACTTTAGCACTATGCCTACCGCGTCGCAGACCCTTACTGCCCTCCCGGCCTCCACAGCTCGCCTCCTCGACGAACTCGAAAGGTTCGCCACGCTCCCAGACGATTGGGACTCTTACGGCGCTACTGCGCCTGAGAGATCGGTCATTGACTGCTCGCGTGAGACCGTCGTGGCCCTGGGGCATTTGGGAGAGCACGATGTTCGACTAACGCCCGGCGCCGGCAATAACATCGAACTCGCGTTCAAGCACCGTGGTACGAGTTTCGTGATCGAGATCGATGACGAGGGTTGGCAGGCTCGCGTGCAGCGTCCAGGAGAGGAGCCACTTTACCGCACTTTTGAGACTTCGTCACCGCGAAATTTGGAAACGGTGCTGGCCCTGGCAGGGAGTGACAAAGCTTATTCTAAAGCGCCACTGGCTGGAGCCAGTCGAACGGCGCCCGCCCTCCCCGGCGTTTCCGTCCCCTACGCCGCCAACGGCACCTCCACTACCGCCAACGAACTCGGCATGCGCGCCATGCAGGAGCGCGCCTACGCCCGCCGCGGCGAACGGTACCACATCATCAAGTCGCCCCCGGCCTCCGGCAAGAGCCGGGCCCTGATGTTCATCGCCCTCGACAAGCTCTACCGCCAGGGCCTGCGCCAGGCGATCATTACCGTGCCCGAGCGCTCGATCGGGGCCAGCTTCCACGACGAGCCACTGCGCCGCTGGGGCTTCGCCTACGACTGGCACGTGGAGCCGCGCTGGAACCTCTGCGAGGCCGCCGGCGAGGACGGTAGCAAGGTCCGCGCCGTCGGGGAGTTCCTCCAGTCTTCCGACAAAACCCTCGTCTGCACCCACGCCACCTTCCGCTTCGCCGTAGACGCCCTCGGGGTCGAGGCCTTCGACGATCGCCTGCTCGCCGTCGACGAGTTCCACCACGTGTCCGCCAATCCCGACAATCGCCTCGGCGAGCACGTGCGCGCCCTCATCGCCCGCGATAGGCTCCACATCGTCGCCATGACGGGCTCCTACTTCCGCGGCGACGCCGAGGCGGTGTTGCTGCCCGAAGACGAGGACCGCTTCGCCGTCACCACCTACACCTACTACGAGCAGCTCAATGGCTACGAGCACTTGAAGCGCCTCGACATCGGCTACTACTTCTACTCCGGGAGCTACGCCGACGAGATCATGGCCGTGCTCGACCCCGCCGAGAAGACCATCCTCCACATCCCCAACGTCAACTCCCGCGAGAGCACCCGCGACAAGACCAAGGAGGTCGAGCACATCATCGACCGGCTCGGCGAGTGGCAGGGCGTCGACCAGGCCACGGGCTTCTACCTCGTGCGTACGCCTTCCGGCAAAACCCTCCGCGTCGCCGACCTCGTCGACGACGAACCCACCAAACGCGAGCGCGTCGCCCGGGCGCTCCGTGATCCGGCGCACAAACACGACCGCGATCACGTCGACCTCATCATCGCTCTCGGTATGGCCAAGGAAGGGTTCGACTGGGTGTGGTGCGAGCACGCGCTCACGGTCGGCTACCGCTCCAGCCTCACGGAGATCATCCAGATCATCGGGCGGGCCACGCGTGATGCGCCCGGCAAAATGGTCACGCGCTTCACGAACCTCATCGCCGAACCCGACGCCTCCGAGCTGGCCGTCCGCGAGGCCGTCAACGACACCCTCAAGGCCATCGCCGCGAGTTTGCTCATGGAGCAGGTGCTCACGCCGAAGTTCGACTTCACCCCGAAGTACCCGCAGTCCCGGCCGCTGGAAGGCGTCGACTACGGCCCCGACGGCTACGACCCGAAGCGCAGCAACGTAGGCGTCGACGCGAAGACCGGCCGCGTCCAGGTCGAGATCAAGGGTCTCAAGGAGCCGAAGACCGCCGAGGGCAAACGCATTTGCACGGAAGACCTCACCGACCTGGTGGCCACCTTCGTGCAGGACAGGCACACCCTCGAGCGCGGGATGTTCGACCAGGCCAACACGATCCCCGAAGAGCTCACGCAGGTGCGCATGGGCAAAATCATCGCCGAGCGCTACCCGAACGTCGACGAGGAGGATCGCGAGGCGCTTCGCCAGCGCGCCGTGGCCGCCATCAACCTCGTGCAGCAGGCGCAACAACCGTCGCTGCTGCGGGACGACCGCGTCGGGTACGAAGCCGATCCCAAGAATCCCACCGGCTACGGCGAAGCGGGGGCGCCAGCTGGTTTTGGCGACAGCCTCCCGAAAGCCAACACCGCCTTCGTGGACGGCATTCGCAAGTTCGCCCTCTCGGTCACCGAACTCGACATCGACCTCATCGACCGGATCAACCCGTTCGGGCAGGCGTACGCGGTTTTGGCGAAAGCCATGGACCCCGAGCGCCTGCGCCAGGTAGAGGCCGAGATCGCCGCCAAACGCGTGAAAATGGACCTCGACGAGGCCCGCGAATACGCCAAGCGGGCCGTGGTCTTCAAGCGCGAACGCGGACGCCTGCCCGCGCTAAGCGCCGCCGACCCCTACGAAAGGCTCATGGCCGAGGCGATTGCCCTGCTCCAGCGCAAGGCCATCGAAAAGAACGCAAAATGACCAAGGATCAGATCACGGACGCCGACCTCGACCTCCTCGCCGGTCTCGGGGTCGATACGAGCGCCAAGCCCGTGCGCCCACTCACCCGCGAGGAGGAGCGCGTGCTGGCGGGCTTCGAGGACATCACCCGCTGGGTGGAGCGCGAGGGCCGCGTGCCGCAACATGGGGTGGGGCTAGACATTTTCGAACGCATGTACGCCGTGCGCCTCGAGCGCATCCGCGGCCTGACCGAGTACCGCGAGCTGCTCGCCGCCTACGATCCGGCTGGACTCCTACAGACGGCTTCCGCCAAAACCGAGCCGCCCCCGGCCCTCGACACCGACGAGGACATTCTGGCGGCCCTCGGCGTCGCGCCCGCCCCCGAGGAGCTAAGCAAACTGGTCCACGTCCGCTCGAGCGAGGAGCGCAAGGCCAGCTCCGAGGAGGTGGCCCAACGCCAGCCCTGCGGAGATTTCGAGCGATTCGCCCCCGTCTTCGAGCGCGCACGGCTCGGGCTAGACACCGGCGCCTGGGCCACGACGAAGTACAAGGAAGACGCGAGTATTGAACTCAACGACCTGTTCATTGTCGACGGACAGACGGCGCTCGTCGCGGCGGTCGGGAAGGAGTTCGTCCAGGAGCACGGGCGCCGCGACCGTCGGCTGCGGGTCATCTACGACAACGGCACGGAGTCGGACCTACTTCGCAGATCGCTGCAGCGGGCGCTGAACAAGGATGATACGAGTCGCCGGCTGCGGTTGAATGACCAAGGTCCGCTCTTCGCGGGCACGGAGGACGAAGACGACTTGACGACAGGTCGGCTGTACGTCCTGCGCAGCCAGTCCGACCACCCCTGGATCGCGGAGCACCGGGACCTGGTGCACAAGATCGGCGTCACCACCGGTGAGGTCAAAACCCGCATCGCGGGTGCCGCGCAGGACGCCACGTACCTGCTCGCGGACGTGGACGTGGTAGCCACCTATAAGCTCGCCAACATTGTGCCGCACAAGCTCGAGGCGCTGGTGCAGCGCTTCTTCGCGGAGGCCCGGCTGGATGTGGAATTGCGGGATCGCTTTGATGTGGCGGTGCATCCGCGTGAGTGGTTTCTGGTGCCGCTGGCCGCGATCGAGTCGGCAGTGGGGCACATCGAGGATGGGACGATCGGGCGGTACCGGTATGACGTGCGGCAGGCGGCGGTGGTGGAGCGGTAGGCCGCGTTCGACTGCCTCCGGGCAGCGCGGCCCCCCCCCCGGCGTGAGCGCCGCTGCCCAGCGTGAAAAGGGGGAGGGGCCCCTTTTCTAAGCCAGTCGAACGGCGCCCCCTACCCCGCCTGTATCGCCGTAATCAGCACCGTATTCACGATATCCTCCACCGTGCACCCGCGACTCAGGTCATTCACCGGCTTATTCAAACCCTGCAACACCGGCCCGACCGCAATCGCGCCCGTCTCGCGCTGGACGGCCTTGTAGGTGTTGTTGCCCGTGTTCAGGTCCGGGAAAATCAGGACGCTCGCCTTGCCGGCCACCTCGCTGCCGGGGGCCTTCTTGAGGCCCGTGGCCAAGTCCACCGCCGCGTCGTACTGGAGCGGGCCGTCAATGGGTATATCGGGCCGGAGGGTTTTGGCGAAAGCCGTCGCCTCGCGCACCTTGTCGACATCCGAGCCCTCGCCGCTCGTCCCGCTCGAGTAGCTCAGCAGCGCCACGCGGGGCTCGATCCCGAAGGCCAGCGTGGTGTCCGCCGACGTGGCCGCGATCTGCCCCAACTCCTCGGCGTTGGGGTCGGGATTGATGGCGCAGTCCCCGTAGACCACGACACGGTCCGGGAGGCACATGAAGAACACCGAACTTACGAGACTAACGCCGGGCTTGGTCTTTACGAACTGCAGCGCCGGCCGGATCGTGTGCTGCGTAGTGTGCGCCGCGCCCGACACCATGCCGTCGGCCTCGCCGAGCTGCACCATCATCGTCCCGAAGTAGCTCACGTCCAGCATCAGGTCCGCGGCCACGACCTCGGTCATGCCCTTGTGCTTGCGGAGTCGGTACAGCGCCTCGGAGTAGCGCGGGCGCTGCTGCGCGGTCTCCGGGTCGACGACGCCGCGGAGGCGGTCGAGGTCCAGGTCGATGCGGTGGGTCGCGACGATCTTCTCGATCGCCTTACGGTCGCCGAGGATCGTGAGGTCGACGAGCTGGTCGCGCTGTAGGAGGGCTGCTGCCCGGAGGATTCTTTCGTCGGTGCCTTCCGGCAAAACGATGTGTCGCCGGGTCGCGGCGGCGCGCTCCCGCAGGGCGTACAGGAACATCTGCGGCGAGATGCCCCGCGCCACGAAGTCGACGATCTTGTTCTGGAGGTGCGACGTGTCGATGGACTCGTGGAAGAGCCTGAGCGCCAGTTCGATCTTCTCCGGCACCTTTGTCGACAGGCGCGCGCGCACGCCGTTGAGCGCCACGGCCGTCTCGTAGCTGTTGGTCGAGACCCGCAGCACGGGCACGCCGAAGGTGTTGCCCTCCAGCAGATTGACGATGTTTGGGTCGATGTCGAAGGGGCCGGTCACGACCAAGCACGAGATGCTCGGGTAGTTGGGCGAGCGGTGCGCGACCAGCGTGCCAACCATGATGTCGCCCCGGTCCGCCGGCGTGATGATGGCGCAGTCCTCGGTGACGTAGTTGAGCAGGCCCGGCAGCTGCATCGCCGCCACCGAGAAGCGGCGCACGGGGCGCTCGAGGGTGTCGTCGGCGGCGTAGAGGATACTCGCCCCGAGCTGCGTGGCCACCTCGCGCACGGTCGGGCTCGCGAGCGTATCGTCGTACGGGATCACGGCCAGCTCCTTGTGCTTGCCCGTGCCCCCGAGGCTCGCGCGCAACTCCGCGAGGTAGGCCGGGGCGTGCTCGGCGGGCACGCGGTTGACGATCGCGCCGATCACCTCGGTCTCCTCCTGCTGAAAGTTGTCCATTGCGACGCGCAACTGCCGCGCCGCCTCCCCGGGGCTGCGACCCTGCCCGGAGCCGACCAGCAGCACCGGACACCCGAGGTTGCGCGCGATGGCCGCGTTAGCGTCAAACTCGAAGGGCGCACTCTCGCCCGAGAAGTCCGTGCCCTCGATGAGGACGAAATCACAGCGCGCCTCGAGGGCTTTGTACCGCCGGATAATACCGTCGAGCAGGATGTCGGTCTGCCCGGCGCCCAGGTAGCGACTGGCCTCGGCGTACGTGAAGGCGTAGGTCTCCTCGGCGGTCTGCGGCAGGCGGAAGTGGTCGAGCAGCAACTGCAGGTGCGCATCCTCGGTCGAGGACACGATCGGGCGGAAGTACCCGATCTTGGGCGAGCGCCGCAGGAGCAGGTCGACGAGCCCGAGCGAGACGAGCGATTTGCCGGCGTCGGCTTCGATGGTGGAGATGTAGACGGTAGATGGCATAGGGTCGGCGTCGGCGTCGGGGTGCGGTGGGGCGGTCCCGTGTCACAACCGACCCCGGCCGAAGATGTGCGAGGGGCCTGCGGTGGAGAACCCGCTGCGGCACCGCGGGGCCTACAGGTGAACCGGTGTCGCGGTTTTGACATCTAGCAACCGAACCTAAACCCAACCCACAATGCTACGTCTCGCCATCATCTTCTTGGTCATTGCCCTCATTGCCGCTGCCCTCGGCATCGGCGGGGTAGCCGACATCGCGATGACGATCGCCTACGTCCTCGGCGTGATCGGGATCATCCTCCTCGTGATCCACTTGGTGACCGGCAGGACCACCGGTATCTAAACGGCTGTCGCCAAAACACAACAAATGCCTCCTCCGTCACTTTACGGGGGAGGCATTTTTGTTTTCGGGAGTCTCATCCAGCGCACGTGCACACCATCATCATCGGCGGCGGCCAGGCGGGCCTCGCCGCAGCTTATCACCTCGGGCGGCGCGGCCTGTTCGCCAAGGTCCTCGAGGCGCACGCCGCCCTCGGCGACAACTGGCGTCAACGCTGGGAGGGGCTGCGCCTCTTCACCCCCACGCGCTACAGCAGCCTGCCCGGCCTAGCCTTCCCCGGCGACCCTTACGGCCTGCCCGATCGCCTGCGGGTCGGTGACTACCTGGCGGCTTACGCCAAAACGCAGGACCTCGATGTCGAACTCGATGCGGAGGTCACCAACGTGGTCCGCGACGGCCACGACGGCAGCTTCCGCGTCACCATCGCCCGCGGCCGAACCTTCGTAGCCGAAAGCGTCATCGTCGCCGCGGGGGCCTACCGCACGGCGCGGGTCCCGCGTTTTGCCGAAAGGCTACCGACCGGCCTTCCCCAGCGGCACACCTCGGAACTGCGCGACCTCCACAGGTGGCCCGGCCCCGCCGCCGGACGCGTCCTCGTCGTGGGCGCGGGCGCGAGCGGTACGCAGGTGGCCGACGTGCTGAGTGCAAACCACGAAGTCGTCCTCGCGGGCCGCGACCCCGGTGTCCTCCCGCGCACCCTCCTCGGGCGCGACGTATACGACTACCTCTACGGTCTGGGTCTGATGCAACTCCACGTAGACAGTTTCGTCGGGAAGCGCGTGGCCGGTAAGCCCGGCGCCGGGGAGATCGGCGTGGGCGAGGGCGCCGATGAGATGGCCCGGCGGACTGGAGTGCAACGCTGCGGTCGGATCGAGCGCTACCACGAGGGCGTCTTCGTCACGAGCGAGGGCGAATTGATCGAGGGCATCGACGCCGTCGTGTTTGCGACGGGCTACGCCAACGAGTACCCCTTTCTACACGTCCCCGGGGCGCTGGATGCCGACGGCAAGCCCGTACACGATAAAGGCGTCTCACCTGTCAAAGGGCTTTACTGGATAGGTCTGCACATGATGCGCCGCATGTCTTCCTCCTTGCTCGGCGGCGTCGGGGCGGACGCGGAGTTCGTGGCTGGCGTGATCGCCAGGACGGGAGCCTGTGTCTAGATGTGGCACGTGTATTCGGAATCGGATTTAGCGCTGCAAAGGGAAGATGGCAGCATATTGATTGGTAGAAGCGCACAAAATCAGAATTTATGACCGGTGTGACGCTAAAATGCGATTAGTATACGGTAAGTGTTAAAATTCTGTTAAAAAGTGTAGGCTGCTCCGCCATACGATATACAAGTGTCGGAAACTCGGTTGTAATCTTGCATATAGCATTAAACCGCTAATCGCCATGGTCTTCAACAACCTCACCCCTCACCCCTCACCCCTCACCCCTCACCCCTTAACCGCATCCCAGAGTTCCAAGCGGACTATCGGCAGACGCTTCCGGCACGCCGCTTATGCCCTGGTTGCGATTGGCTTTGCTAGCCTCGCTGCTTGCGACAAAACCGAATTGTCCGAAGTTCAGGCCCCCAACGAAGTCGAAGTGGTACAACCACTGGTCCAAGTGGACTACGAGCCCACCCTCGAGAACGGACGCCTCTCTTTCGCCCAACGTGAAGATCTCACGAAGGCCATGGAGATCTTCAACAACGTCAACACCGTGTCCTACCTAGCATGGGCTCGCAAGCACAACTTCCAGAGCCTTTACTTGGCCAAGGTTGATGCAGAGACAGCCTTGAAAGCTGGACTTACGTCCGCTGCCGACATCGCAGCAGCGAATCCCCGCCTGAGCGTGGATGAGTATCAGTCCGTAAATATCGAGGGCATCCCATTGCACTTTGCCAAATTCCAGGACGTGAATGGTCTCATCCAAATTGGGAACGAGGTCACTTACATTTCGGCGGAAATGCAGGCTACGTCTCCTAAATCGATGGCCGAGGAGTTTGGTGCTGCTATTCGCAGCGGTTCAACGCTTCCGGACGGCAGCACGGTGTTCTTCGATGAGCGCAACTCCTTGAAGGAAAGGGACGTCCGCGGCGTGCTGGCCTGTGGTCCTGCGTCTGCGTTCGGTCAGAACTTTGGGTTCACCTCAAGTAATGGACTCAATTCGAGAAACGGGCGAGACATGAATGCTCGTTTTTTTCTTGTTACGGACGCCGTCAGAGATCCTAACGTAACCTCCGAGTGGGTTGTTACCACCACGATTGTCATGCAAAGTGAGTCCTTCAAGGGCAGAAATGGCGACAATCGGTACTCAACCATACATTCGCATCGAATGCTATTCAATCGGGGATTCCGCAATGGATCGGGAGGTCTCTCAACCGCGCTTTACAATGTGAACAATGACACTGATATATCTACGACATCGTATGTCATTACTATTCACGGTCCTACTCCGTTCGATGACATTCCAGGTTGGTCAGGCTTCTACACCGACATCGTATCCGGTGCGAACAACAGTCCAGCTTCGAGCGGTGGGTCTTTTATTACGCATCAAGGTTTAGGGGTCGGCAATTATGTCCGACTATCGTGCTTCTAAGCTACTTGGGAGCTTAACGCTTAGGGGTCTACGTTTGCGATGCTTTGGTTGACGTAGACCTCTTCTTAAACCGATACTATGCTTAGAATTTGCCTGGTTATTGTTTTATTAGTGTTCGGTGTTGTGATTAATGCACAATCTTTGGGTATTAGTGCTTATGCGGACTTTTCGAATGACCGTGGGCAGATCCAAAAGAACGCGCCAACTTCGAACAGTATTCCTAATGATAATCTGTCCACACGCCCTGGGTTCTTATTGTCATATCAACATAGTATTACACCTAGGTTATTAGCTGAAGTTGGCGTTGGATATGTAGCTAGACCACTCGTTGAAAAACAATACGTTTTCCAAATCAACGAAGATGATGGAGATTTTGTGAGATTAGTCAATACGTTCCCGACTAACAGTTTTCCTGTTGCTAGTTTTGACGGTACGGTTTTTGATAGCACCGTAAGGTTTTCACCTCTGCATATTGTGCCGATCCGCATACTTGCTAGATATCAGGTCGAAATTAAGACTATTACAATTTCTGTAGCTACAGGTGTTGATATACTTTACGTTGTCAATCGAAAGTCGATTTACCCTAAATCTGGGGAGTATTTCGTTTTTGATTTTAAGACCCCTTTCGATTTAGAGGATTATGCTATTGCTCCTATTCGAAAGATGCATTCAATTGGGCAACTTAGGGCAGGTCTGTCTAAAAGTTTTACCCAAACAGTTTCTTTGCGTGTAGACCTAGGAATCTACCGAAGCATCACGAATATTTATGAGCCTGGCTATTCAGTACTGGCTACTGACCTCAGATCTGAATGGCAGGGATTTGATGCCGGTTTGACTTTGATGTATAAGTTAAACGCTGATCGAAACACCAGTAGGTGAAAAAGGTATTGTTTACTTCGTGGTTTACCTGTGTTTGCATTATTGTTTATTCGCAAGCGCAACTTTATGGCGTTGTTACAGATTCTCTTACCGGAGAAAGGTTGATCGGCGCCACCTTAGAGATATCGCGAGGAGTAGGAACCGTTACCGACGAGTACGGGTACTTCAGCATTGCAGCGCCGATCGCGGTCACTATCGTAGAAGTCCGCTTTGTTGGTTACAGATCTCAGCAAGTGAGAGTGGACCTCCCGATGCCGATGCAAATAGTTCTCACACCGGACGGTCTGCTTCCAGGAGCAGAAGTCGTCGCGACTAGGAGCGGTTACAGCGAGGTAGATCGAGTTGCCATGTCAACGCTGAATGTTGGCATCGAAACAATCAAGAAAGCGCCCGTGTTGCTCGGAGAAACCGACATCCTCAAGACACTTCAGCTCATGCCTGGGGTGTCCGGTGGTACGGAGGGTACAGCTGGACTTTATGTGCGGGGCGGCTCACCCGACCAAAACCTTATTCTTCTGGATGGAGTGCCGGTTTATAATATAAGTCACGTACTGGGGCTATTCAGCGTCTTCAATGCAGACGCTATTCAGGATGTGTCACTAACGAAAGGAGGGTTCCCAGCTCGCTACGGTGGGCGCCTGTCCAGCGTGTTGCAAGTGAACATGCGTGACGGGCCAGCCACGGGGTGGAGTGTGGAAGGTGGTGTTGGTCTTATTTCTAGCCGCCTCACCATTGGAGGGCCACTCGGTAAACAGTCCCGTCTACTCGTAAGTGCGCGCCGGTCATATGCCGACGCGCTTATCAAACCCTACCTTGCGTATCGCGATAGGGATTCGCCACTCAGAGACATCTTTCGAGCAAACTTTTATGACCTCTTCGTAAAGTATCGATACGATATCAATGCGAGGAACTCAGTGTATTTCTCCGGCTATACAGGTCAAGACGTGTTTAGAACAGGAGACCGACTTGAGCGCTTGAACTCATCTGAGATTAACTACAGTGGTTTGGAGTGGGGCAATACAGTTGCGGCAATTCGATTGCGCAGCCAGTTGTCACCAAAGACCTTTGGTAACGCTATTCTGAGCTATAGCAATTATGGTGTGGCCATATTAGGAATGAACGCCCGAACCAGCAGAACAAATCAGCGTGAGAATTCTTATGCGTTCTCCAACGCCGTCTCCGACTACTCTGTTAAGTATGACTTTACACACGCCGCGACGCGAAATAGCCAAATTCGGGTCGGTGGTGTACTAACTTATCATGGTTATTCCCCAGGTGAGTTAAGCATAACACAGATGTCAGAGGATGCTAGCATAGACACGACGAGCGCCCAAGGTAAACGCACAGCATTTGAGTCTGCAATTTACGTGGAACATGAATGGTCGCCAACTCCGAATTTCGGGATTGACTATGGGCTCCACTTCAGTTCCTATCACATTGACACCACTTACGTTTCGCTACAGCCACGGCTTAGTGTTAGGTATAAGCTAGCACCAAATTATGCCCTGAAGGCCAGTTATGCATCCATGCGCCAGTACGTCCACTTGTTGACGACTGAGACGATTTCTTTGCCAAACGATGCCTGGCTCCCGAGCACAAAGCGGATAAAGCCGCAGGACGCCACTCAGTTCGGCCTGGCCTTCGTTACGCAGGCAGTGCGCGCTGTCGACATTACCGTCGAGGGCTTTTATAAAACGATCGACAATACCGTCAACTACCGAGCTGGGGAAGATTTCCTGGATATCGATAGTAGACGTTCCTGGGAGGACCGCATCACTCAAGGCACTGGGAAAGTCTACGGTGTAGAATTCCTAGCACAGAAATCGGTAGGGCGGTTGACTGGTTGGTTAGGATATACGCTAAGTCGCAACGAAAGGCAGTTTGCCGAGCTGAACCGAGGACGGGTTTTTCCATTCCGCTATGATAGGCGTCACGACGTTAGCACGCTCATATCGTACGCGTTGAGTCCTCGTGTTACGGTATCAGGCTCCTGGGTCTTTTACAGCGGCCACGCTTATACCCTGCCGCAGTACCGACAGTCTACGGGTTTATATTTTCAGGACGGCTTCCTCGACGGAGAACGCGAACTGCGATTTGACCCCACGCCCCAAGCCCCTACAAAAAACGCCTACCGCCTGAGTGATACCCACCGGTTAGATCTAAGTATAGCACTCACCAAACCAAAAAAGTGGGGAGAGCGCACGTGGACATTCGGCTTGTACAACTCATACTGGCATAAGAATCCGTCTTTCATTCGCGAGAAGCGCATCGTTGACCCGATCACCCAGCGGGTGGTCTCTCAACTGCGTGAAGTTAGCCTGCTTCCCCTCATTCCGTCTGTTGGCTACTCATTTAAATTTCAGCAGCAATGAAAATCATTTCGCTGGTCATGCTGCTTAGCGTTCTGTCTGCATGCTCCGGTAGTCTTTTTGACTCGCCGATTACTGTACCGAATGCTTCTGGCGATCCGCTGTTCGCTGTTGAGGCATTGTTTCTCCCGAGCGATACTAGCTACGTCTACCTTACCCGAACCAGTAAGCTCAACGAATCAGTGGCGCCCGTGACTGTTCCGAACGCGAATGTCCGCCTCACCGTAGGTAGCACCGAACTCGTCCTCGACGCCCGTCAAGCCCAGCTAGACATTTTAGGCGCTGGGGCAGCTACAGTCTTTTATTATACTGCCGTTCTAGACTCCGCGCTCTTTGTTCAGGGAACTCCATGCAGTCTCACCATCTCACTCGCGGACGGTACCGTCCTAAAGTCACAATCCGTCATCCCTCCTCTTCCTCCGGTTCCTGATCTTGCCCTCCGGTCTGACCGAGGCTCGTTTGAGCGATTGAACTTGAGCATTACACTCAATGACGAGCGAGGAGCTGACTTTTATCTGCTACGCGGATCAGCCGCGGCGCTACGTCGCGACCCCGATTTTCCGCCTACAGACTCGATACGTAAAGTTCTTCTGTTTCAGGATGTCGACTTGCTGTCTGAAAGACACTACGGACCTTACTATGTATTTTCCGATGCTGCGTTCGACGGTGTCCGCTTTCAGCGTTCGACTACATTGGTCAATCGCACGCAACGTGATTCAACGGTGGCCCATATGACATTCTATACCATTAACCGGGCGGGTTTTGACTACCTCGCGGAGTCGCAGATTGCGAGTAGCCTCGCGGATAATATTCTTGTCGAGCCCAACATAATATCCTCCAACATTGAGGGCGGCCTGGGTGGTTTCATTGTGACTAGCCGCCCTCGCCATAGGCGGATCTTGATTGCGCGCTAACTGATCTAGGCCAAGTTTTGGCGAAAGCTGTCTATCGCTCACTCTAATCCGTCGAATTGCCAATCAGTAGGCCCGCCGTAAGCACCCCGCACCCCGCACCCCGCACCCCGCACCCCGCACCCCGCACCCTCAGTAGTCCCGCACCCTCAGTAGTCCCGCACCCTCAGTAGTCCCGCCAGAAGTAAGGCGTGAACAAGATCAAGATCGTAAACAGCTCCAACCGCCCGAGGAGCATCAAGAAGGACAGCACCCACTTCGCGGCCATCGGGACGTGGCCGAAGTTGTCCACCGGGCCCACCGACCCGATGCCCGGACCGACGTTGCCGAGGCTCGTGGCCACCGCGCCGATGCCGCTGAGGAAGTCCATCCCGAGACTCACCACGGCCAGACTCCCGAGGAGGAACGTCATCAGGAAGATGAGCAGGAACACCAGGATGTGCGTCAGGATCTTCGGGGCCACCACCGCGCCGTCGAGCTTGAGCGGGACCACCGCCCGCGGGTGCAGCAGGCGCTTGAACTCCAAGTAGGTGTTCTTGAAGAACACCAGGTGCCGGATGACCTTGATGCCCCCGGCCGTCGAGCCCGCGCAGGCCCCGATGAAGAGCATCACGAAGAACAGCATCGTCATGCTCTCGGTCCAGGCGGTGTAGTCGGCCGAGACGTAGCCCGTCGTCGTGATGACGCTCACGATCTGGAACAGGCTGTCGCGAAAACTCTGCTCCAGTGGGAGCCCCACGTGGAAGTACACTACCGCCGTGACGATGGCCGTGAGGGTGGCCAGCATGTGGAGGTAGCCGCGGAACTCGTCGCTCGCCCAGGCGCGGGCCCACTGCCGCTTGAAGAGGTAATAAATCACCACGTAGTTGGTCCCGGCCGCGAGCATGAAGAAGATCATCGCGTACTGGATGAACGGAGCGTCGCCCCAGTGCATCGCGCTCGCGTTCTTGGTGCTGAAGCCGCCGGTGGCCATGGTCGTGAGCGCGTGGTTGATGGCGTCGTAGAAGTTCATCCCCCCGAGCAGGTAGGTTACCGTGGCCAGGGCCGTGAGCCCGACGTAGAGGTAGTAGAGGCGCTTGGCCGTCTCGCGGATCCGCGGGTGGATCTTCGACGAGGTCGGTCCGGGGGCCTCGGCGCCGAACAGCTCGACGCCGCCGATGCCGAGCAGCGGGAAGAGCGCCACCGTGAGCACGATGATGCCCATGCCCCCGATCCACTGCGTCATCGAGCGCCAGAACAGGATCCCCGCCGGCGTCGCCTCGATGTCGGTGAGGATGGAGGCCCCCGTGGTGGTCATCCCGGACATCGTCTCGAAGAAGGCGTTGCCGACTTCGGGGATCACGCCCGAGAACAGGTACGGCAGCATCGAGAAGCTCACCATCAGCAGCCACCCGAGCACGACGATGAGGTAGCCCTCGCGCTTGCTCACCTCGGGGATCTCCCCGCGGCGCCAGTACAGCAGCCCGGCCCCGAGGGCCATCGTGAGGCCCGCACTCCCGAGCAGGGCGTAGTGGTCGCCGCTGGCGTAGTAGAAGGAGAAGGGCAGCGCCGTGAGCATCAGCCCGCCGACCACGAGGAGCTGGACCCCGAGGACCGAGGAGATGCCCGCCAGATTAAACCTCACCGGAAGACTTTTTCGAGCTTCGAGATCGAGTCCGAGAGCGCGAACACGATTACCTTGTCGTTGACGGCCAGCTGGAAGTTGCCGTCCGGCACGTAGGTCCTCTCCCCGCGGATTACGCCGCCGATGAGGGCGGAATCGGGGAGGTGCAGGTTTTTGATGGGATTGCGTACGGTGTGGTTGTCGCGCTTGATGACGTACTCGATCACCTCGGCGTCGACGCCGTGGAGGCTCGTGATTGCCTCGACGTTGCCCTTGCGCACGTAGCGCAGCACGTTGTTGGCCGCCACCAGCTTCATGTTGATGAGCGTGTCGACGCCGATGTTCTGTGAGATGTGTTCGTACTCGCGGTTGTCGACCAGGGCCACCGTCCGGTAGACGCCGTTGCGTTTTGCCGAAAGGCTCGCGATGATATTGGCCTCCGCGTTGGGGGTGAGGGCCAGGAAGGCATCGGCGCGCTGCATCCCGACTTCGCGCAGGAGGTAGGGGTTGGTCGGGTCGCCGTTGATGACGATCGAGCGGTCGAGGCGGTCGGCGAGGCCCTTGCAGGCTTTCTTGTCCTCGTCGATGAGGGTCACCATGTAGTCGCGCTCGAGGCGCACGGCGGTCTCGAAGGCGAGCGGCGTCCCCCCGGCGATCATGATGCGCTTGATGGTCTTCGGGACGTGTCCCACGAGGTCGGCGAGGTGCGCGAGGGTCTCCTGGCGGGAGATGAAGTAGACGTGGTCGCCGGGGTGGAGCACGGTCGAGCCGCGGGGGATGATCGTTTTCTGCTTCCGCAAAACCGCCATCGGGCGCAGCTCCTTGGCGAACTCCCCGAGGCTCGGCCACTGCGACAGCCGCACGTCGGCCAGGGGGCTGTCGGCGTCGATGGTGATGCCGACGAGGGTGAACTTGCCGTCCTCGAAGTCGAACACATCCGTGAAGGTGACCGCGCGCACGAGGCGCTCGATCTCCTTGGAGGCCAGTTGGCTCGGGGAGATCAGGGTGTCGATGCCGAGGTCGCGGAAGATCTCGCGCTGGCTGGCCTCGAGGTACTCGGAGTTGTTGACGCGCGCGATGGCCTGGTTGGCGCCGAGGCGCTTGGCGAGGGTCGCGGTCATGATGTTGGTCGTCTCCGAGGTCGTCATCGCGAGCACGAGCTGGGCGGCGGCTACGTTGGCCTCGCGGAGGGTCCCGATCGAGGCGGCGTTCCCGCGGATCGTGAGCACGTCGAGCCGCGTGCCGACGAGGTCGAGCACCTCGGCGTTGGTGTCGATGAGGGTGATGTCCTGGTTCTCGGAGACGAGGTGTTCGGCGAGGTGGAAGCCGATATCCCCGGCCCCGGCGATGATGATCTTCATGCGCGGTGGCGACTGGCGGCAAAGGTGCGGCTAAATTGCCCGCCTATGCGCGTACTGATGGTTTGTCTGGGCAACATCTGCCGCTCGCCCCTGGCCCACGGCATCCTCGCCGAGCGCATCCGCCGCGACGGCCTCGCGTGGACGGTCGACTCCGCCGGGACGGGCGACTACCACGTCGGCCAGGCGCCCGACCCGCGCAGCGTCGCCGAGGCCGCGCGCCGCGGGATCGACATCGGCGACCAGCGCGCGCGGCAGTTGAAGCAGGGTGATTTCGAGGATTTCGACCTGATCTTGGTCATGGACGCCAGCAACTTCCAAAACGCACGGGCGCTGGCGCGTACGGACGAGGAGCGGGCGAAGGTTAGGATGATCATGAACTACGAGCGGCCGGGTTGGAATGAGCAGGTGCCGGATCCGTACTGGGACGACGATGGGTTCGCGGGGGTGTTCGAGATGCTGGGGCGGGCGGTGGCGGGGCTGGTGGGGTCGCTCCGCGCCTGAGTTTGGACCGGAACGCAGAAGTCGCAGAGCCTCGCAGAGTAACGGTGCGGGGGGCGCTGGTGGGTAACCCTTCACCGTGCCTCCGGGGAGTATTTATTTAAGTGTTCCGGCTTTCTTGATTGGATGTGAATTCCTTAATTTCGCAATCAAAGGTTACGGGGGCGGGGGTGCGCAAAGACCCTCTAACCGGGGTTAAGCTCCAAGCCCCCGGGAGGTACTTCGCCCCGCAGCCGCCATCGTAGCGCTCGGACACCAGCTGGATCGCCTCCCGGTGGGTTACCCGTCGCCGCCACGACTTAGGTTGTGCATCAGGCTCACGTACAGCTGCTTGGCGAGTGCCTGCCCCGGGGTCCACGCCTCCTTGCCCACAATGGGCTTGCGGACGATCTGGTGGACCGCCTCCACGGGGTTGGTCGTGGACATGATCTGACGTAGCGCCTTCCGGAACGCCACGTACACCATCAGGTCGTCTCGGCTCGCGGTCTACGACCCAGCGACCTTCCGGTACCTCCCGTCCCACTTCCCCACGAACGCCGCCAGCGCCGTGCGGGCCTGCTGGCGGTTGACTGTTATACCGCCGACGCTACCAGCGCATCAAGTACAGACACCTCAACTAAAGCCCCACCAACTTCCGTCCGCAGGTCCGCCATGTACGCTTCTCGGAACTCGTCGGACCACAGCGGGTGCACAAACACTTGAATCGGCTCAGCCTCCCCGCTAAGCACGTACGGCGTCCTGGAGTTTGCGTGGTGCTTGACGCGCCCACCACCACGCGCCGCAATACCAGCCGCTAGCTTATCCATCAGCTTCGCCCAGTGGGGCGCTGTTAACTGGCAAGCATCGGCATCTCCGGCACCCAATAGCGCCACATCTAATCCAAGGCGCCAAAAGAGTTCACCATGCTCGCGCTGGTTGTCATACTCGCGGAGGCAATCGTAACAGGAGCGGTCGCAGGAGGACTCGTGGTAGTCGCTCAAGAGGTGTTTGTACTGCTCGCCCCCCGGCGCGAGTGCGGTCACGAACGCTGCTAGCGTCACGGCTTGGCCGTCGGGACTGTTGAGGTAGTTACAGTATCCGGCCCCATTGTCGAGGGTTTCAGAGAAGTAGGCCTGGGGCTCAGAAAGCGCTTCGTTTCGCTGCGGAACGCGCCTGTATCCCGCGGTTAGCTCATGCGATTCGATGTCGAGGTCAGCGCAGAGGGAGCGGCGAAGGAGATATGCGTAGGAGAGGAAGGCAATCTGGGTGGCGCGGGCGCTAGCATCCAATGATATGTGGTTCGGTAGCTCGTTGAGCCCGACGGTAAGTACGCCCGTGTGCCGTGTCGCCAGTAGCGCATAAGGAATAGCGCCTTCCTCGCGGGCGCTCACCACCTGCCACTTGTGCCCTTCGACGGTATCGCCTTCGTTGGTTTCGAAGGTGCTGGCCTTGAGGAAGTAGTACTCACCGTTGTTGTCGTTGAGTACGTGCACGATGCCACTGTGGGGCACGGAGTTGCTGCTCAATCTCAAATTTGAAGACGGGAGATCGCGACTTTCCTTCAACTCTGAAGACGGATCGAGCGCCGTCTGGACGTGCGTCTCCGTATATTCAAACTGGCCTTTGTAGTCCTCCGCTTTTAAGTCGGCGTAGAAACCGATCGGCGAACAGGCGCGTACAGTTTCTAACTCCTTGCCACAGACCGGACAATCGCGCAGCTTGTCCTGCGAATCTTCGGTAATCGCGCCGCAGCTCTCGGTGTCGGTACAGCGTTTGATGTGTTCGTGGACCTCGCCGCGACCATCGACGTAGGCCCAGGCTTCCTTGCCGCCGGAGGGTTTGTAGCCGACCAGGCCCCGCGACTTGTAAATTTTCTTGTCCTTAATCTGCGTCGTGCCCGGCGCAAAGGCCGCGATGGCCATGTCGAGGTTGCGAGTGATGGACTGGTCGGCACCCTTCCGACCCTTCGGCCGCTTAGTGTAAAAAGTCCGGGAGCGCGTCGGGAAGCCGAACATCGGGAAGTAGCCAGCCGAGGCCATGCGCTCTCCGAGACTGCGCTGTGGGTAGCGATCGCTGCGGTCGACGACGAGGTTTACGTTAGCAATGAGCTGTTGGCGGACCTCAGCTGCGATGGTGGCCGGGTCAAGCTCCTCGCTAGTGCCTTGCAGGAGGTCTCGTGCAATCTCTGTGCAGGTGGCCTCACTGTTGGACAGCCAAGTCACGATCTGCTCTCGCTTCGCATCCCAGTCTGCTGCGTCTCCAAAGCCACCGTGAGTATTGCCGCTCGACTGCGAGATTTCGCACTCGCGGAAGGCGGTGTACAGCACTTCCTTATTAATCAGCCGCCGCGCGATCTCGGCGCGACGTAAGTCGAGGTAGGGTGCAGGCGGATCGCCCGCCACCATGCGCTGCGGCGCGACGTAGTGCACTTGGTCGTGACTGTTGTGTCGCGCCACCGTAAGCGCTACCGAAAGGGCCTGTCCAAATCGACCTGCGCGTCCGACGCGTTGCTGGTAGTTAAATCGCTGCGGCGGGACGTTGCCCATCATCACTGCCGAAAGTCCGCCGATGTCGACACCGGCCTCCATCGTGGTGGTCACGCTCAGCAGATCGATCTCTGTCGGGCGCTGGTAGTCGATGTCCTCGTAGATGCCCTGGAAGGCGGCCTGTCGCGCTTGTTTGTCGGCGGAATCGGTTTGGCCGGAGAGCTCTTCGGCGTGGAGGCGGAAGGATTCTTGGCCAGCGAGATAGAGATAATAGTTGCTCTTGTCGTCGAGGTCGTCCTGGGTAAGGGTCTTCGGTTGAAGCGATTTTGAGTGGTAGCAATTGGTGCAGACGCCTGCACTCGCGTGGAGGTGCACGGCGTCGCAGCGCTCGCACGTGTAGTAGGTGTCGCCGATGCGTGCCGGGATGACCTCCAGGTTCTTGCCGGTAATGAGCACTTGGCTTTCAGACAAGACCAACTTTGCGTCAAGCAGCCAATGCTTGGTGGCCTCCCGGCTCAATCCGCCAGCGGAAGGCCAGCCGCGGAAAAGGTCTTCGCTGGCGTAGACGCTAGATGTATAGTCGGTAAGTCGCTTCGGGAATCCATCGACATTCCACTTTTGGTCCATGCCGACCATGCGGAAGTTCTCGCCGAGGATGCGGATGATGGAGTTCAGGTATTCTACTCGTCGCGGCGACAAGCCTTGCGTTGTTGTCGGCACGATGCGGGCGTGGCCACGCTTGAGCGACTCTAACGACATCTGATTGTGCGCGAAAAGCACGGTGAGCAACTCGAATTCAAAGCTGGCCGCGATGTTTTGACGGGTCTCACCTTCTGAGGAACCATTGATCTTTCCGGGGTAGGGTAGCGTCCAGTCGTAGCAGGTGTACCAAGGTTGATCTTTGTTGACGATGCTGGGCTTTGGCCCTGCGGGATTGCTGCCTAGCGCAAGAATCTCCGCTTCGACCTTTTCCTGGAAGTCCGCGATGGACGTTGGGGCCGCGTGATTGAGTGAATCTAGAAGCTGAACCGCATGCTCATCGCCGTAACGGACGGCGTCGATCGCCTCGCGAAGAGGACCCGAACTCCTCTCGTATAGTGAGTTGAGAAATTGCTGCTCCTCGCGATCTAGCTTTCGGTCCAGATCACTCAGCCCTCGCACGCGCTTCACGTCCTCATCTTGCTTCGCTAGTGCCTGCAAGACTTTTTGCCTCAGCGTATCTCGGTAGTGATTCAACTCAATCCCGGCCGACAGTTTTGCAGCACCTTGGCGACTATCGCTGAACACGATCAGCTTGGGCTTTTTGTCCTTGGCTTTGTCCTTGGCCGAACGTTGGTTGCGAAGTTCGCGGAACAGCCCGTCGGCCAGCACCTGGCTCACGCGCTGGTTGCCGATGCGGTGTGGTGCGATCGGGCTAAACTTCTGGCGTTTGACCTCGCAGCAGGGGCACTGAGACGGCTTGTTACCTACGTCCTCGGTGGCCAGGCGGTAGAAGGTTACATCGACACGGCCTTTGACGTCGCCTTTAAGATCGCCGGTTTTGCTGTTGTACTTGCCCCAGTGCCAACCTTCTGGCGGCTTGGGGTTCGCATTCTGATCGTTGCCCTCGGTGATCCGGCCGGGGACCATCAGGATCGGGAGCTCCTTCTCGTCGAGGCGCGAACGCTCGAGGTAGATCTCGAAATCGTTGCCGGGGCGCTCGCGCCGCAATCCGCGCAAGAACGATTCACCGCAATAGCGACACAGGTTCAGTTCCAATATTTTGCCTCCGCAGGCACATCGATTGTTTGGGGTTCGGAAGAGCTTACCGATCCCGCGCTCCGCGGTCTCAAAACCGTTCTCGGTCGGCACCTGATTGCACTTTGGATTCGAACACGCGTAGAGGTGGTCGATTGAGCGGAAGAAGAGGTGCGTACGGATTTTCGCCTCTGCGTCGCCGTTCGGTTTGCGCGCCTGGCCGATGGTCGCGATGATGACTTGCGTGCCGTGTGCGCGCTCGTCGGCAGTACCGTCTTCCCCGAAGAGCTGGTAGGCCAGTTCTGATAAGGTGGGCGGGTGGTCGAGACGCTGGATAACTTGTTTGAGCGCCTTAAGATATGAGCTGGCGCGCTCGGCTGTTTCTTCGGTAGCTGTGCGAGATGGATCGTACGTGTTGTCTGCGGCGTTTACGGCTTTCGCCAAAACCTGTTTTAGCGAAAGCCGTACTTTCCCAAATTGGCTATCTCGCTGATCACTCGCGGGGTCCGTTACTAAAGCAAATTGATGCTTGGCCTGTTTTGGCGAAAGCCCGAAGAAACCGCCCACGTAGCGCCAAGTGGCCTCACTGTCGCTCATCGAGGCGCTCGACGCTAGGATGCGAAGTTGCGGGGAGTTGGGGGCGAGACCCAAGCGTCGGAGCAGGAGACGGATAGTGTAGGCGGTCTCGGTGCCGGGTGTGCCGCGGTAGCTGTGGAGTTCGTCAACCACGAGGTGGAAGAGGTGTCGCTCGCGATCAGCCGCCAACCACTCGCGCGTCTGTTCGAAGATGGTCTGCTCCTCGTCGCGCATCAGCATGATGCTGAGCATCGCGAAGTTGGTGATGAGCAGGTCCGGCGGCGCATCCTGCATCTGGGTGCGGTGCCATAGCTCGGCCGTCTGGGGAGCGTCGACAGCGGCTGTATTGTAGAGGTAGGCGTCCTCGCGGTCCGTGGCGTTGCCCTTACCGGAGGCCTCGTACTGCCGGAGTGCTTTGCTGTACGCCAAACTTTGCTTGGGCAGCAGCTTCTGCACCGAGCCGTTTTGCTTTTTGAGTGTCGCGCCGGTGTAGCGACCAAACGTGATGCGCTCACCCGCGCGGTGTTCGTCTAGCCACTCCACGGCGGCCACCTGGTTGAGGGTTTTGCGTAAGCGCACCACCTGATCCTCGGCCAGGGCATTGAGCGGATAGAGCAGCAGACCTCGCACGGCAGGTGTCTTTCCTCGAACGTCCCACGATTCCGACTCCGCGAGGATATCTGCCAGCAGCGGCATCAGGAAGCTCTCCGTCTTGCCAGAACCCGTACCGGTAGTGATGAGCAGATGTTTGGCCCGTTCGTCTTCCTCGCGACGCTTCGCGCTCAGGTGCGCCGCCTTCAAACTCTCGTACTGATGTGTGTACATCGTGAGCGCCTCGCCGTTCGCGGGCGGGAAAAGCCCTATTTGCGCAAAGGCCGCGAAGTCCTCCGAGATGATGCCCTCGGTGGCAGCCTCGTCGAGTGTGGCGGCAGATGGATACGTCGGCACTAGCTCAATGATCGGCTCCTGGCAAATGGTGCCTGGCTGCTCAAAAAGATCTCGACGCTCGCGAGCCAGCGAGCGATTGCGCAGCGGCAAACCGGTGTCGAGGAACTTTCGGTAAAGTTGTTGGAGTTCCTGGTGGAGTTGGATAGGATCGCGCAAAGTAGGAGGGCTTAAGGTTGTTTAGCGGAGGAGGATGCGGTCGAGTTGCGCAAGGTGGGCCGGCGGCAGGGGGTAGGTACGCCTTCCGGCAAAACCGTCTACCGCCGTCTCCGTTTCGAGGAGCGCGCCGAGCCAGAGCGCTCGCTCGAGTTCGGCGGGGAAGTAGGGCGAGGTAACGGTCATGGATCTAGTGTCGCGGACAAACATCTTCGATGTGTCTTCGCGAGTGCATGATTCGAGCAGCAGCGTGAGTGGGAAGGCGGCGGGATTGGACTTGACGGCGGGAATGTGGTAGAGTTTACGGTCGAGGCGAAGGACGCGTGGTGCGGCGGATTCTTCGGCGGTCTGGAAGACGAGCACACGGTTGTGGTCGAGGCGACTAGATACCTCGCTCCAGGGTTTTTTACTGTTGACCAGCAGCCAGTGGTCCTCTGGCGTACCGCGTTTGTGTTCTTCCCACTCATCGCTGGAGCGAACGAGTTCGTCTAGTGCGGGGACCCCTCGAAGTAGTGACAACAAGTCGAAGGTCGTGGCCTGTCCCGGTAAGTCTTGAGGCGCCTTCGACAAGCGCACTACTCCTGGGGCGAGAGATGTCGCGCCGTCTAGCGTTTTGCCGAAAGGCGCATTGATACAGATGTAATCACCCCGCCGAGTGCGGATGTGTTGGGTGGCGGTAAGCCCGTAGGTGCCGTTGCCGCGAAACGATAGCGCGCCTGTGCGGAGGAGAGGACGGGCAAGCTGATTGAAGGCGGCTGCGGTCTTGATAGCTTCCGCAGCTGCATTTCGGCGTGTCGTCAAGGTATCGATGATGCGTGCGGCGTCTCTGGCCAGCTTCTGGTAACTCAGGTCTTCGTCGGCGCGATGCGAAAGGTAATCGTAGAAGTCGTCTGCGGCCTGGGTGGTGACGGGAGGCTGCTTAACCATGAGTGCTTGTCTTTTGGAAGAAGCAGGAGGGCATGTACAACTTGAGTGCGCCGTGGACGGGTTGGCCCCAGCCGCCATTGACGAAACAGACAGGACAGTGATCATTGGTGTATCGACGGAGGTACTGGCGGGCTTCGCTATTCAAAACGAAGGTGAGATACAAGTTTGGCGGCAACTCAGTCTCCCCTGGCATTGGTTTTTCCTGGCAAATGCCGTAGCGGCTCGCGATCGCATCCATGCAGGCGAGCGCTTGCGAGCTCTGGGTAAGGTCGACCACCGCAAACACGAATCGATTGGCCTCGCCACCATAGCGACGTGCATCCTTGATGGCGTGTCGGATGAGCGTTTGGTGTAAGTCGTTGACTTGAGACGTCGCGTGCATCGGCAGCGAAACGTGGGTAATAGCGGAGCCTGTCGTTTTGGCGAGGGCAACCACCTGCGCGACATCGGCGACGACGAGAGGTTTAAGTTGGTCGAGTGCTTTGTAAAGGTCTTCCTTTAGGCCTTCGCGAGATTCGGGGTAACAGGCTTGGAGCATGTCGCCGATCTGCTCGACGCAGCCAAGTGGTGTTCCTACCCAATTACTAACGTGCACCGGAAAACTGCGTAATAGACCAGTAGGTGGCAATTGGACAAGTACGACACTCTCTTCCTCTTTTAATATTTCATTTGAATGGTGAATCGGCTCATCGGTAGTACGGTCGATCGGCGGCAGCTGTTCAACAAGGGTTATCGCATGTCCGCCTGGCAGCGTCGGAGCGAAGGTCGCTTCGGGCGCCTCGACTTCCATTACATCGGTGCCCGCAAGCAGGTCGATGATTGGTTTTGGTAACGGACGTGGCGCGGCGAAGAAACCGGCGGCTATCGCCGGTTCGGTTCTGGAGTAGCTGAAGGTAGCGAGATCGAATACGCGGGTGGGGAGGGGGACAGCTTTTGGGGCGGGCGCGTTGATGCTGAAGCGGGTTCGCGCGGGTCCGATTTGCGCGAGCCACCAGCCGCCTAGCGCTTGCACGGGTTCGTAAATGGACTCACCAGAATCCAGATGCTTTATGGTATGCGGATGGTCGCCTTCCGGCAAAACTAGCTGCGGACCGTGTCCAAACAAGTAATCCGCTTCGCGCGTTGTGCGCAGGCCTCCGGTAAGGGTGACGCGAGGAAGGCGTGTCCGTAAAACCGAAAACTGCTCGACTAGACCGTCGAGATCGACGTCGTTGAGGCAAGAGTATTTACGCAGCTCTACCTTACGAGTAATGTCATCGAGAAGGAGCGCGATGTATAAGCTGTTGGCGTACGTCGGCCGTGGCTTTGGTCCTAGGTAGTGAAGCGCATCGTTGTCTTGCTCGGGGTCTGCACAGAAAAGCATCGAGGTTTCGTCGGGCGGAAAGGCGCTCGCCCAGTCGCCAGGTTCGATGAAGTCGAACGTGAAATCGCGGAACAGTTCGTAGCCGCCGTCTCCATCCTCCTCTAAGAAGTAGGGATCGAAGCCTGCGCGTTTAGCGCGTAAGTGTCGAAGCTGCGATGTCTTGGCGGATTCGCCTTCCGCAATTTCGCGTTCCAGTCGGCGTTCCGCCCGACGAACGAGGTAGCGCGCGGCTTGGGCTTCGTAAAGGGGGTACTTCTCCTCGACCTGCTCGTGATAGATTCGGTTCTTTGCGGAGGGAGGGAAGTGCTTCCCGATAGACGCCCACGTCCGGAAGGCGTGGGCGGTGACGAGGCTTGCCTGTAAGTGGTCGTCATACCGCCCTGAGGCTTCAATAGACTCGGCGAAGGCCTTCAGTTCAGCCTCTCTGAACAACAAGTGTGACTTCGGGTACTGGATGAAGCGATCGCGGCCGAGGCGTTCAGGTGGTAGGTAGAGCTTGAGCCCCCACTTCCGACTGAAGTGTGAGCGCACGGCTTTCCAGAGGTAGTCCTGTTTGCTCGTCCCCGGGTGTTGCCGCTTGCTGTTTTCCTTGGCGAGTCCGTAGAAGTACGCATTCCTCCCGCCCGAGTCGCCTTCGCACCCGAGCAACTCGAAGAGGAAGTCGGTGTATCGCGCGTCTGTGGGTAGGTCCACCTCATCCGACTTGAACCCCGCTGCGACTTGCAGGGCTGCTGCTGCGATAAATTGCTCTCCGCCGACGCTCGACACGATCACCGCTTCACGCCAGTGGCTGCTTACGAGTTTACAGAAATATTCGAAGGTATAGCCGGTCGGCTCCAGCAGCTTCTTGATTTCGTAGCGCTCGATGGCGAGACTCACGGTGTCGTGGAGGACGGTGTGCTCGAGGTAGTAGGCCTCGAGGAGTTGGTTGAAGCCGAGTAGTAGTTGTGGTGCCATGGGACGGTGGTGGGGATGTCATGCGTTGGCTAAAGTTGGAGCGAGAAGCGGGTAGTTACTAGCTTATCTCCATCATTAGTGGATCGGCAGCTACGCCGTTTGCGAAACTGAGCGGTTTGTCGGACCCAAGACAAGATGTATTCGCTGATGAATGTCTCATTCAACTAAATTTTCTGACTGGTGTTCTGAAGTCAAATTGAGGGTGTTAGCGAATTAGTTTAGGTAGCTATGAATTTGCTCAATAAGGTCACGGAAAGCTTTAGCCTCGGGTCGCCAAACGTTGTGGGCTATTCTGATCTTTACCTGCTTGTGGTCTTCAAATACGATTTGGATGTCCTGGTCCGGACTTAGCAGATTGCTAAATTTCGTATAATCATCTACTGCATCCTTAAGCTTCGGCGCAAGTCCTAACGTTAGCATTAAATTCTCCTTAATATAATCGGCATCGATCGGAATTTGCTCTGAAGGACGAACTAGCACACACACGGCATAACTCTTAAATTGATCAGAGCGAACGTTTTGTTGCGATTGAGCGATAGAAAGACTAATTGGCTGGTCGAGATTGCCTGCGGATAATGACTTGAGTTCAAGTCGAAAAATACGCCCATTACCCCTATTTTCGATTTGAAAATCTTCGCTTCCGACACCAGTATGATGCACTTGATAGGGAAGATCAAGGCTTTCCAGTGCCGATAGAAGTGCTTCTTCTACAGAGGTACCTATTCGCAAAAGAAATTCGAAGTTTCTTTTTTCCTCCTGCCTAATCTTTACAAGCCCCTCCAACTCCTGCAAATTTAAGCCTTCCATTAGTTTCAGACGTGCGGTTGCATCTTTGAGATCTACACCACTGTCGATCAGACCTACTATGGCCTCAAGGTCCGTACCATTTGAGAGAAGTCTCACGATGTTGTCGCTGACTTGGGGGTCGCCAAGCGAAATTTGAACGAAAATACTATCTCGTATAGCCTGAAATTTAGGAAAATATTGGCGCTCCTGATCCTCGTTATTCTTACACCATTTGATCAATCTAAGAAGTGGTTGTTTGTGGCTGCTCAACCTGTCTGTTACATTTGATCTTATATCGTTGACTTTGCTTTGTATAGCGTCAGCCAAATCGCGAGTTGAGTAAGTTTTGGGAAGACGTATAGCTAAATGCCTATTCGCCAGCTTGTTACTCAGTTCTAAGTGGGGTGCAAGCTCGTCAAGAACTTGGAGCAGCAGGTCATCGAGCGGCTCAGCAAGATCTCCGAAATTTAGTAATGCGCTGTGAGTACCGAAGACTTCCAACTCGTTAGGGATAATATTGTTCTCATCTAGATGGTTCTTGTACAAAGTGGAACCGTCAAGCAACAATAGGTACCGGTTTATCCAGCGAAAGGGAAGATCAATTGGAACTTCTGCTAGATTGCTATAGCTTTCAATGTCTGAGTTTAGCTGTTCGATTAAACGATGGCAAGCATGCTCAAAGTCGAAGTTAGATAGACCAGTAGATATCTTTCGAACTGTCGGCCAGTTGTATAGTTCTGCCGCTAGATCATACATATTCGAGCGAAAGCTATCGTTACTTGATTCGATAGTACGAAGGATAAGCAAGTTTTGTAAGATTGTCTTGGCATTTTCTCTCCGTAAAAATGTATAACTCGACAGCCGGCCTCCGCTCTGATCTTTAAGAAATCCATTTATTGCTTGCGATAGATCAATTCTCGTTCGCACCTTAGTTGTAAACGGCAGGCTGATGTCGCGGCACTTAAGATCCAATCTCCAATTACTGCCAAAGATTGCTAGGATGTCGATTAAATCATCAGACAAGAGTTCACCATGCTCCTCCGCATATACATTTTTTAGGCGAAGAAATTGTCCCGATTGAGATGGGATAATTGCGTACACATCTAAGAGCGAAGATTCGCCATGTGTCTCGACGAAACCCAGTACCTCAGATATCCACATCGAGAAGGCTACTCGATCTTGAGAAAAATGTTTTGTTAAAATGCTCGCCTCATTTTCGAACGAGGATATGTATCTTAGAAGCTCATCGATTCCTAGCGAAAGTTGTTCGCCCCAAGTCTGGCGGGCTTCTTTTGATTTTGGACCAAGGGCTTGAAGGCATCCAAGCAGTAATTTTTTTGACGGGATCTTATGTTCGCCATAGAGCGCCAAAGCAATATCGTAAAACTTTAACCTTGCATCTTCAGAATCCCCATATTCAGGAAATATACTCTCTTCGACCGTCAACCTCAAGCCAGAACTTGTTTCGATCAATGGCATACCGCGTAATGTATTGCGCCACTTTACCTGTAGATTGGTGAACCATAACTTAGATTCTTCTGTCCAGTCTTCTTTTGGTTCCGGAATTCTCGAATGAAAGCAAGTATACAAATTTTGGGCTTGCTTATCGATCAGCCATTTGGAAAATTCTATAGCTAGACTGATTGCGCTCTCTATAAGCTCCCTGTTCTTTAAGGAGTCATCTTCGGCAGAATTCAATACTAGGCAATCTCTGTCCTCCGTCGGATTGAAAAAGCTGCTGCTAATGATGAAAGGAAAGTGAAATTTATTTGACCCTATGAGTGGGAAATCCCTATATAGATTAGGTCCTTTCGCGAAATTTTCTTCCAGAGATAGTGGCTCCCATGATACTACCTCGGCTATCAATGAAATATCCTCCCCTCCGAAAACTAAAAATTTCTTTGTTTCGGCATCCGTTGATTCGATCTCATATCCCGTAATGTGCGGCTCGAACTGTATTTTGGTTTTTTTGTATTCTATTATTCCGTCAGGAGTTATTGCCTTTATTGCACCAAGAAACGTAACATTTGCCAACGTTTGTGGCATCGTGTTTTGAAGATCTGTAATGCCTGTAAGTGCGAAGCTTTTGGATTTCTCGTTCCCGAGCTCATAAGTAAACGAGCTATCCATTGAAGACTCGTGTCGTAACTCCTGATAGTCTGGAATTACATGAAACAGCATTTCATCCTCAATCTGGTCAATAAATCTAAGCGCACTCTCAATTTTTGGCATTAAAGTTTCCGAAGAGTTGCCTTCTCTGTCGAGTTCCATTGATAATTGCCTATAGGCCCCTTTGTAATTAACTACCCCGCGGACCAATATTTTTGGGGATATAATGTGAGTGCTTATAAAACCTGTACCGAATTTGCCGGTAACCTCTTCATCTTCGTTCGTTGAGCTTTTGCTACTCAC
The DNA here is from genome assembly GCA_965215115.1 of Saprospiraceae bacterium. Lineage (GTDB taxonomy): Bacteria > Bacteroidota > Bacteroidia > Chitinophagales > Saprospiraceae > CALDTK01. The sequence goes on along the minus strand of OZ244050.1, from coordinate 5,075,197 downwards.
CTGTTGTATTAAACTTATGACGTTGTTTAACGTAAATGGATCACCATTATGGCTAAATTTTACTTTATCCCCACTGAGTTCAATTACAACGCGAACTGCCCCAAATCTATTAGGTATATCCTTTGCGTTTTGAAGCAGTTCCCAGAGCCAGCGCTTCGAGGTTAAGGACTCCTTATTTCTAACCTTTGAAAGCGTTTGGACAATCTTGTCTGCCGTCATTTTGTAAAGGTTACGCTGCTGGATATCCGCTGGTCCAAGCTCGTCGCTTGAATTATCCGCACGGCGTTCAGGGATACCATTATTTTTTGACAATGTACGACTGTCTTCTGTATAATCCATGTTTAACTAATTTTTAGATAGCTTGATGATTAAACTAGGCTTTTTTTCACCTAAACCCCCACCCCCAACAACATCCGTGCAAATTCTGGACCAGTCACTAACACCACCGGCAGTCTGCCGGCCTCCGCAGCCCTCGCTGGCGCCTTGTCACTAAAGGAGTCTGCCAGCGTCAGCGCCCACAGCACCACCGCATACGCCGGACCACCGTCTTCGTCGGCCATCGATGCCCGACCGTCCGCAAAGTCTTGGACCTGCGAGACCGCCCATTCGCCACTCTTCCCATCGTGCTTCTTGACCTGCACGTAGTAAATTGTCCGTAGGCTCTCGAAGGTGGCGATCACATCGACATCGCCCATCTTTATGGCTAAGCCACCTTTGTATTGCTTGCTCGGGATTTCTGCAACCGCCCCTAATTGCTCGAAGTAGGTCCTGACGAGTTCTTCGAACTGTGCGTCGTTGTACTTCTCGCGTACCGTTTGAAGGAGCTGGGCCGCTAAATCGTCCGATAGCTCTCGGCCTGGGATGATTGGATTTTTCTCGTCAAAGCGCAATAGAGCTTCCTCTACGAGGTCGTTAAGGTCCGTGAGTGCCAGTCCTGGGCCTTGAAATTTGAACTTCTTGTTGAGCCGGTCCGTCGCGTACATCTTAGCGACATATTTCGTGCCGGCTGCAACTTCCTTCACCTGGCGGACGTAGCCTAGGTCTCGGTTGCCAGTGATCGCCCTGACGTTTTCAGGCCAATCTTCTTTCGGTATCGAGTCGCCAGTGATCTCGTAAGCACCAAAGCTCCTCGCGCTCGGGACGAGCACCACATCTCCGACCTGCATTCCCTCGATGAAGTTGAATAGCCAACCGCGGAAGCGGAATTTGACGTTGTGCAGCGCGTACAGATCTCGCTCAAAACGTCCGTACGCGTCGGCGTCACCACGCTTTGCAGACTCAGCGAAGGCCCGTGTGCCGGATCCACCGTAGCCAATACTCAGCCAACCTTTCTCTAGGAGCTTGCGCGCCACGTCACCTTCGTGACTAATACGGTGCATGTAGTACTGCTTCGTGCGGGCGTCACTCACGTGGTGTGGGTTTCAGCCTGCTATCTACGGCAGTCAAGCGATTTGCGTCACAAAATTTTTTGTCGGCCAGGTTCCACTATTCCAAGTTTTCCCGAAAGGTTCCCGACCTCCGTTTTGCCGAAAGGCGCCAAACCCCAGTCTCAGCCCACCCCATCCCCCATATTTCTGGGAGGCCCGCGCATCGCGCCCCGGAGCAATCCAGCTTCACGCCTCTGGGAGGTACTTCGCCTAGTGCATGTCGTCGTGGCGCTCGAATACCAGTTGGATCGCCTTCCGGTGGTTTACCCGTCGCTGCCACGACTTCGTGTTGTGCATCAGGCTCACGTACAGCTGCTTAACGAGTGCCTGCCCCAGGGCTCAGGCCTCCTTGCCCACAATGGGCTTGCGGACGATCTGGTGGACCGCCTCCACGGGGTCGGTCGTGGACATGATCTGACGTAGCGTCTTCGGGAACGCCACGTACGCCATCACTTCGTCCCAGTCCCCGAGCCAGGACGCGGCGACCTTCGGGTACTTCGCGTCCCACCGCTCGCCGAAGGCCTCCAGCGCCGTGCGGGCCTGCTGGCTCGGCGGCGGCGGTGTAGATGCGCCGCAGGTTTCGGCAGACCTCCTTGCTGTCGATCTTGGCGCAGAACCGCGTCGTGCGCCGTACCTGGTGCATGATGCCACGCTAGACGAGGCTGCGCGTGTACACCTCGCGGATTTCCCCCCGGAGCCCTTCAGGCCGTGGACGCAGAAGCAGAACATCTCCCGGAAGCCCCGGCGCTGGAGATTCCCGAGGATCCGCCCCCACGCCATCGCCGCCTCGGACTCCATGATGTAGATCCCGAGGATGCCGCGCTCGCCGACGAAGTCGATCGCGTACACCGTGAATGACGCTCGCGACCCGAACGACGAGCCCTTCCCCCGCAGGCCCGTGCCCTCGGAAGGGACGCGGAACAACACTTCGTCTAGGTAGATCACCGCTCACTCCTCATGGAGCGGACTCGCGCGTCACGCTTCGGGGTTCGTCCCAGACCTTGCTCGGTGACCGAGGCGACGTACCTGGCCGAGACCTCGACCCTGAAGAATCGCTCGACCAGTAGCCGGGCGTCCTCAAGGGAGTTACCTCGGGCGTACTGTGCGATGATCTGCTCGTCAAGCCCGCGCGGCACCGAGCGAACGCACATCGGGACGAGTTGCCGTTCGAAAGCCCCCGTGCGTTCGCAAGGGCTCTTGACTTTAATCTCACGAACTCAGTGGTGGGCGTCTTCTTCGTATAGTTATTGCGCATGTTGGCGTCCGGGTTACCGTCGAGGCGTTCGTTCGCCAAGTGCTACTCGGCCTTACCTTCGAAAATCGCGTCGACCGCGCTCCGGAGCAGGACCGCGAAGGGGACCGTCGGGGAACCAGCGCTGCCCGGAGACGAGCTGCGAGGTAAGTCCTACCGATAGGTCCGCATCCGTGACCATCGCCTTGTAGGCGGTCTGCGCTTTGTCGAGCTTTTTCTTTTCCAATTTTGAAAGTGAGTCTGCGACCAAAGCAACCAGACATACTTATCTGAAAAGCCTCCAGGCACACGGAGCGGAACGATCCCTTGCGCGATACGGGCGCGACCTACTCTGCTCCGTGCCTTCGCGACGCGAAACGGTGCGCCCTCCGCGACGCTCCGTGTCTCCGCGCCTATAATTGCTTCCGCGAAACGCCGTAGCACCCTGCCCTGTTTAGCCCACGCCCCCCCCTGAACCTACCAGCCTTCGCGAACCTTCGCGACCTTCGCGTCTTCGCATCACATCCTGGTGAGCGCAGCGAAGCCTCCCCGAACACTTTCCCGTGAAATACCTCCTCGCCGGCCTCGGCAACATCGGCGCCGAGTACGCCCACACCCGCCACAACATCGGCTTCGATACCCTCGACGCCCTCGTCGCCCGCCTCGGGGGCGCGTGGAAGGCCGAGCGGCTCGGGGAGGTGGCCCGCGTCAAGCACAAGGGCCGCACCTACGTGTGCCTCAAGCCGAGTACGTACATGAACCGCTCCGGCAAGGCCGTCCACTACTGGCTCGAGCAGGAGAGGCTCACGAAGGAGGCCCTCCTCGTGATCGTCGACGACCTCGCGCTCGACTTCGGGGTGTTGCGGCTGCGCGGCAAGGGCTCGCCCGGCACCCACAACGGCCTCCGGGACATCGACGCGGTGACCGGCGGCGGGGACTACGCCCGGCTGCGCGTCGGCATCGGGAGTGACTTCGCGCCCGGACGCCAGATCGACTTCGTGCTCGGGCGGTGGACCGAGGCCGAGGCGAAGACGCTACCGGAGGTTTTGGCGAAAGCCGCCGACGCCAGCCTCGCCTTCGGGGCCCTCGGCCTCAATCACGCCATGAATCAGTTCAACGGATGAGGCACCAACGAGCCCGCGCGGACGTTAGCCGACGCATGAGATTTTTTGCTACGCCCGGCGGTCTGTCGCTCCTGGCGATCCTCGCCCTCGGCGCCTGCTCCGACCTGGAGAGGGTCGAGGTCCGCAACGAGGACGGCATCGTCACGGAGCGCTACTACCGCGGCAAGGACGACTCCTTGCGCCAGGGCGACTACGAGACCTTCGACCGCGACGGCAAGCTGATCGAGCGGGCCAACTACAAGGACGACTACCTCGACGGCCTGCGGACGCTGTACTACCCCGACGGCGCGAAGCAGTACGAGGAGACGCACGTGGCGGGTAAGTTCGAGGGACCCTACCGCGCGTTCTACCCCGACGGCCAACTCGAGCTCGAGGGCCAGTACGCCGCCGACCTCGCCACCGGGACCTGGACGGGCTACTACCCCGACGGCGCGAAGAAGGAGGAGGTGACGATGGCGGACAACGTGTCCGACGGCCCCTTCCGGGAGTGGCACCCGAACGGGAAGCTCAAGACCGAGGGCCGCTACGTGGCCGGCGATAAGGAGGAGGGCGAGCTGCTACTCTACGACGAGAACGGCGAACTCGAACGCCGGATGCAGTGCGACCGCGGGCTTTGCCGTACCATGTGGGCGTCCGAAACCGCGACCGCGAATGCCGCACACTAGAGTCTCCCTCGCCGCGCTGGCGCTGGTGTGTTGCGCTGCCGCAAAACCGGATGCCGCCGCACAGGTCATCGGCGGGCGCTACGCCTTCGGGTTTCTGGCGCTGCCCCCGAGCGCGGCCACGACGGCGCTCGGGGGGTGGCAACTCGTCGGCGACGCGCGTGATCCGCTCCTGTCGCGATTCAATCCGGCCACCCTCAATGCCGAGACCGATAGGGTCGTCCACGTCGGGCAGGACTTCCTCCCGACCGGGGTCGGGCGCAGCTTCCTCGGCGTGGGCCGCCGCCTCGATCGCCTCGGGATCGACGCGGCGGCGCAGTTGCAGTACGCCGGCTTCGGGGACTTCACCGGGCGCGACGAGGCCAGCGTGCGCACGGCGGACTTCCGGGCGAGCGGCCTGACCGCCGGCGTGAGCGCCGCGCGCGAGGTCTTCGACAGACTCAGGGTGGGGCTCGGGGTCGACTTCGTGAGCCAGTCCATCGAGAGCTACAACTCCTTCGGCTTCGCCATCTCGGGGGGGGCGCTGTACTCGCCGGACACGAGCGGGCGGACGCTCATCGGGTTACAGTTCGTAGGGGCGGGCCTGATGCTCAACGACTTCGACGCCGCGCGCGCGCCGCTGCCGGTCGACGTCTCTATCGCCGTCAGTCGTCGGCTTCGGTACCTACCGCTGCGCGTCGGCATCCGCTACCGCAAGATCGACCGCTGGAACCTCCTCTACGACGACCCGAGCCTGCGCGACGAGGGTAACATCTTCGGCGAGGAGAGCGGGGAGCGCGGTCGGGTAGCGCGCGGGCTCGACAACCTCGGTCGCCACCTCGGGCTCAACGTCGAACTCGGTCTCGGGAAGCGCGAGGCGCTGAAGTTGCGCGCCGGCTACGACGGGCAGCGCCAGCGCGAGGGCAAGGTCGGTGAGTTCAACAGTCTCGCCGGCTTTAGCTACGGACTGGCGATCAACACGCGGCGCTGGCAACTCGACTACGGCCACACGGTGCAGCACCGGGCCGGTGGCGCGCATCACCTCGGGCTGCTGCTAGATTTCGCGCCGGCGGCACGTGCGGATGGCCAGTAGCGACGGCGGGGGCGTCGGGGCGAGCGGCGGTGCTGAGCCCACGGGGGTGGTGGCGGGTGGCCTTTCGGCAAAACCGGATGTTGCTACCGAGGCACTTTCGCTTCGCGACGCGCGCGAATCAGTGCCCCCGGCCGCGGCGGTGAGCCTTTCGGCAAAACTCGAGGCCATCGGCATGGCCGAATCCCGCTGGACGAACATGCTCGCCGGCATCGAGCGGCTCGAGCGCTGGCTGGAGGACCAGGTGCTGTTCGGGGTTGTCCACGTCGAAGCCGATCCGTACGCGAGTCTCGAACCCCTGGCCGCGCGACTCACCGACGACCAGCTCGGGGGCGCGGCCGCGGCGATGCGTGCGTGGATCGGGAAGGTCGGCGCGACGCCGGACTGGGTCGCGCGCCTCGGCGAGGACCTCGGGTACTGGCATCTGCTCGGTCGTATGGCGCAACAGCACGAGCGCCTCGACGCCCGGCAGTTCGCGGGTATCGCCTTCGCCTTCGGCTACCGCTTCCAGGCGGCGAAACTCGACCCCCTCGGCCTGCGGCAGGCCGACCGCTGGACCTGCGTCGGGGTCGAGACCGGCAACGAGGACGCCCTCTTCTACCGCCGGACGCACTGGCGGGGGACGGCGCCCGGGGCGGCGGGCGTGCAGCACACGTACAGCTACGGATCGCCGCCGCCGCCGAGTACCCTGGCGGTCGGGGAGTGGACCGAGACCAGCATGCACGTCTACCCCGACGGACTTCCGGGGCGGTTGGTTTTGCCGGAAGGCGTGACCATCCACGCGAAGGGCGACCTCCCACATCACTTCGGGTCGTGGGCGCAGCAGCGGGCCTGGCAGGCGGCGTGTCTGAGGCGGCAGCCCTGGCGACGGTCCTTCCCCGTGGCGATTGGTCCGGTGCGCCTAGCGGTAGCGAGGACGAGGGCGGGGGAGCACCGCGTGCGCATCGTAGACGGGGCGGGCGAGGGAGTGGCGCTGGACCTGGTGCGCAAGGAGATCGGCGCGGACGCGGGGCAGGCGGCGCTCTTGCAAGTATTGGCCTGCGTGGGGGCGGAGGAGTTGGTGCTCTTCGGGGAGCTGAGCGGAGGCAAGTTGCGGGCGATGAGCTTTTGGCACGCGGGGCGGATGTGGGGACTGTGAGTAATCGCGTATCTGGCCGTCGTCCTTTGTCGCACCCCGCACCCAAGCACCCAAGCACCCAAGCACCCAAGCACCTAAATCCCTACCTTCCGCCCCAGATGTACAGTGCCCCAGCGCGAATCCTCCCGGAACTAATCGAAGCGAAAGCCACGGGCCACAAGAAGCTCGCGGTCTTGATCGATCCCGACAAATTGCGGACCCGGCGCCTCGACGAGGTCGTGACGCGCTCCGTGGAGGCCGGGGTAGACTACTTCTTCATCGGCGGTAGCCTCATCGTCAACAACCAACTCGATACCGTCCTCACGGGCATCAAAGACCGCTGCGGCATCCCGCTGATCCTCTTTCCGGGCAGCAGCTTCCAACTCAGCTACCGCGCCGACGCCCTGCTCTTCCTCAGTCTCATCAGCGGTCGCAACCCGGAGTTGCTGATCGGCAACCACGTCATCGCCGCGCCCTACCTCAAGATCAGTCCGCTCGAGATCATGAGCTGCGGCTACATGCTCGTCGACGGCGGGACGGCCACCACGGTGAGCTACATGTCCAACACGACGCCGATCCCGGCCAACAAAGCCGACATCGCGATGTGCACCGCCGTCGCGGGCGAGATGCTGGGCCTCAAACTGATGTACCTCGACGCCGGCTCCGGCGCGAAGCAACCCGTGCCGCTGGAGCTCATCGAAAGCGTCTCCGGCGCCATCGAGGCCCCGCTCATCGTCGGCGGCGGCATTCGGGACCCTGAGCGAGCGCGCCAGGACGCCGCGGCCGGCGCGGATGTCATCGTCGTCGGCAACGCCATCGAGCAGGACCCGACGCTCATCGGCGAACTGTGCGCCGCCGTGCACAGCGTCAACCCGGCCGCGGCCGTCGAGCGTTGACGCCTGCGATGAGGAAAGGATTGGTCACGAAGTCTACCGGGAGCTGGTACGAGGTCGAACTCGAGAACGGCGAGCAGTGGCGCTGCCGCGCGAAGGGCAAGTTCCGCATGGCCGGCCTGCGGACCACGAACCCGATCGCCGTCGGGGACTACGTTGGCGTCCTCGAGGACGAGGAGGGCGACGAGTGCACGGGCACGGTCACCGAATTGATCCGACGCGACAACTACGTCCTGCGGCAGAGCCCGCGCCGCCTCCACGAGGTCCACATCCTGGCCGCCAACGTAGACCTCGCGATCCTCGTCACCACCGTCGTCGAGCCGATGCTCAAGCAGGGCCTCATCGACCGCTTTTTGCTCAGCACCGAGCCCTACGACATCCCGACGGCCATCGTGTTCAACAAGGCCGACCTCTACGACGCGGCCGCGATGGAGATTTACGAGGTATTGGCGGAGCTCTACCGCGGCATCGGCTACGAGGTGTTGCTGTTGAGCGCCACCGAGGGTACGGGTTCGGAGACCTTGCGCGACCTGCTCAAGGACAAGACCACCCTCATCAGCGGCCAGTCCGGCGTCGGCAAATCGAGTTTGCTCAACGCCGTCGAGCCCGGCCTCGGCGCCCGCGTCGGCGAGCTCTCGAACCAGTCGGGCAAGGGTCAGCACACCACCACCTTCGCCCAGATGCACACCCTGAGTTTTGGCGGACGCCTCATCGACACGCCCGGCATCAAGCTGATGAGCTTCAACCACCTCCAGCCCAAGGACATCGCGACCAACTTCCGCGAATTTTTCGTGCTTTCGCAAAACTGTCGCTTCAACAATTGCCTCCACCGCGAGGAGCCCGGTTGTGCCGTCAAAGCCGCCGTCGACGCCGGCGAGGTCTCGGAGCTGCGCTACATCAACTACCTCACGATTTTGCAGGAGATCGAGAATCAGAATTACTGGGAGATCCACGACGACCTGTGAAGGTTTAGGTGCCTAGGATCTAGGTGCCTGATGAAGCTATGATGTACGCTGCCATCCGCCTTTCGGCAAAACGTTGGACAAAGTAAAGTCTGTCCGTCCCCCATGAAATTCTCCCGCGCCCGCTACACCTCCCGCCGCAATCGCCTCCGCCGCCACTTTCGCGCCTGGCGACTCGCCTTCGTCGCCATCGCCCTCTCCCTCCTAGTCGTACTGATCTTCAACTGGCGCGATATATATAACTACCTCAAAACATACACCTACTAGTGCGAGGAACGGGTCAACTAGAATGTGATTGCACGACAACAACAAGAAAAATCAGGATTTCACGGGCTTTAGCCCGGCTCACCAGAAAAGAATTGCTGATTAAAACAAAAACAGTTTACTGCACCACCACCCCCGTCGTCATCACCCCCTGCACCCGCGTCCCCGACACCTGCAACACATACAGTCCCGAAGGCAAATCCGGCAAGGCCAACTCCACTTCCCCGTAGTACAAGTCCGCCACCCGCGTCTCCACGACCTCCCGCCCGAGTCCGTCGATCAACCGCAACAGGTAGACCTCTCCCTCGTCCAGCAATAGCGGATCCCTCGCCCGGACTGTAAGCGTACCGCTGCCCGAAATAGGATTGGGGAACACCTCCACCGAGGTCGTCACGTTTGTTTCTTCCACCGCGCTCGTCCAGTCGAAATAAGGATAGGGCGCAATACTCGAGTCGCAGACGGCGGTGTCGATGACTGGGGCTAGTCCCCGAGCGACGCGGTCCTTGGCCCAGAGGCTATAATCAGGGAATTCGGGAAGGTGCCCGTCGACGTAGCGGCGCATATATAAGCCCTTTGGCTTCAGGTTGCACGCGACGCCCTTGTGTCCAGGTCTGTCGATGACGCTAAGACTCTGTGCTTGCCCGAAGGAGGCAGCGTAGATGCGGCAGTCTGGACCTCGCTCGAGATCGTAGAATTTAGCATTTGGGTACTCGTCGAATGGTCTACTAATCCTTACTGCACTTCCCTCAATATCATCAGCCCAAGTATCAAACTGATATAGTGCTTTATTCAAAGCCACGTACAGGAAACGCCCATCTGCCGACCATTCGCACGCCATCGGAGTTCTCCTTAGCACCCAATCGGGGTAAAAGGAGTTGCTCCAATGCTGCCAGAAGGTGATATCCGCTGTTTCACGGTTGAAATGGCAGAGGGTGATACCGTGCTTTGAACCTACGAAAGCAAAGGCAGTACCTTGTGCGTTAAATTGAAGACGTGTGCCAAATACATCGTCTATCCCAGAGACGACCCCTATGGCAACGGGGCTTAGGGATAAAATTGTATCTGAGGTCAGATGCCACCGAATGTAATGAGGGCTCAACTCTGCTCTAGCTACTCCCCACCAGCCTCCGGCGCCGTCGGATACGTGATCAAATGTTTCGTGCAATGAAGTGTCGTGACTGATGTAAGAATGAGATTTTAGCACAGCTCCCTGCTTCGTGATATTTTCTTTATTGGCTAGCCTATCAATACTTAAATAGCTCAGCCCGTATCCAACGACATGGCTATAGTAGGCCTGCGTAGAATTCTCTCCTTGTAACATTTCGCTACCGTACAACAGTACATCTTCTCCAAGCGGCAGTATGAATTGCCAGCCACTACCTGCTCTATACACTGTGCGGCAATAATTTGCGTGGAAGCTATTGGGCGCAAATCGCGTGTGCTGATCGACCGTATCAGTGATGTCGCGCACTAGGGCACACCCGTTACCATACAATCTAAATTTCGGATGAACATAATTGACATCCGAGAAGGAGAAAGTGAATTGGCTTTGTGAGTCCTTGGCCATGAATGTTGGACCCGATCTGCTAAAGGTGAGATCCGTGAGGCCAAACTCTGGAACTGGGCTCGGACTGCTGCCAAAGGTAAATATTGAGTCGGGACGGTATGTGGACTGACTGTAAATGTTACGTGGTAAAAGAGCTACAACAACCGTGGCTAAGCTAAGAGTAACATAGTATGAATGAATGAACTTATTCATGTATGATTAGCTTAATTGAAACACCATCGCTGTTAGACGGTGATCCGATAAAATAAACGCCTGGCTGTAGGTTGTCAGGTAGTTTTAGAGAGCTTCGCAGCTCGGCTGGGTATACTGAAACAACCCTCCCAATAGATGAGAAAAGTTGTAGGCTCCCTTCGAAAGGTTTTGAGAAGGTAAGAACAGAGCCACTTATTGTATACGAAGGTGACATGGTAAATAAGGTAGGAAGTTCTTCAAACTCTAGATGAAGCTTCTTGACGTTTGTGGCGCAATTAAAGACATCGTGATATGGAGTTGTGCTTATCAGTCGAGCGATATTTACTCCAGGACCGTCGATTTCAGAGCACATTTGTGCAATCCGATCGACTGCTAGAGAATCTTCTGGACCCAAACCGGCAGTTCGATAGCTTTTTGAAACCAGTATTAGAGCATCCTGCCATATCTTTTCCATCTCGTCAGATGTCCGAATCTTGCGAATTTCTGCTACGAGGCTGTCAATTGTGGATTGACTCCTTCTGCTGTACAATCTCCGTGATTTTTTCTCGCCGTAGAGTAATGATCGAAAATCTTTGTTTGAGATTACGCTTATTTCTTTGGAATTCCAATAAGAGACTAATAGTTCCTGTGTTTTATTGTACGTTGTTGCATCTTGTGGCTCTTTGTTATACCCAACAACGAACGCTTCGATTCTTGCTAACTCGTTTGTTGTGCTTTGATTTATTCCGCTTTCACTAAGCTTCCCCGATGCGTATCCGCTCCTAGCAGCCTGTGTTCTAGCGGCACCTCCTTCTTCTTCGCCAGGCGGAGGCGAGTCAAACCAGCCTGGCGGAGTGCTGGCGCATCCCCCGGGACAAGCCTGTGGATTCGCGCCTGTAAAGCCCAATACGAACCAATCATTATCAACGCCTACACTTGGGTAATACGGCAAAGCGTGCCGCAGAAAGAACCTATTAGACATTTTATATTGCTGATCCGCATAATGTATTGCTCCTGTATTGCTACCATACCACAAATTATCTCTAAAACTCTGTACTCCTCCAATGAGAACCTGATATGATCCAGACCCAGTATATGGTAACCCCACCGCAAGACCATATGTGTTGTTTCTGAAAGTGTTCGCTCTGTAGTGACCAAGCGGACTTACACCAAGCATCTGGAGTCCGTACTTGGTATCTTCTAGCGTATTGCAGTTAGCAAAAACATTATTGATATTTTGGGTGACTACCCCAGAATGGTCGAGAGGACTGGCTCCATTTGCGTCTTTTTTTACCAAATTGCAAGAGATTTCGTTGTTCTGCCCGCCTTCTACTGCGATGCCAGCCCCAAGCGAGTATTTGGTGCGAACTGCATTGTTAACAATGGCCGTCTGTCCGGATCCAACAGTTGACACCCCAATACCCTTTCTGCCAGGCGGTAAAGTAATTTGGTTGCCATCAATGATGTTTTGGTTATTAACGCTTTGGTATAGCCCTATACCTGCCGCATAGTTTGATGTTGATCCGGGGTTAGATCCAAGGGTAATGGTATTTCTGTAGGCTCGGAATGTGTGGCTGGCCCCGCGTGCATCTATACCATGTTCTGTCGCTACAATAGTGTTGTCATTTATACCGGTATATGTAGGATAAAGTGTTGTCGCTTTGATCGATGTGTTAGAAGTCGTAAGCCTCGAGTTTCGGATGTTTAGCGTCGACTCTTCCATGTCTACTGCAAAGGCGTTATAGGTGCTGCTCGTAATATCTGAATTGTCGATAAGCACATCTGAATACCATAAATTTGATATGTTCACGCCGAGGTTGGTTGTTTGTATATTCGCTCTTCTTATTGTTGTATAAATGCCTTCGGGATCAAACCCCGAGAGATCGATCCCATCAGCGAATGACTTAATTCTGGTATCTTCTATCAATAGATCTACGTATAGGATGTAAGCTGGCTGTCCGGGTAGAGTCCGTGTGTCTTGATATACCTTAATGCCGTCCGCTCCATTTGTATTCACTATGCCCAAGCCAACTGGGTTGCGAACTAAATATTGATCTTCTACAATCTGGTCTATATCCGCGTTCTTTATCGAAGTAGTAGAAGCGTTTGCGATCGACACTCCTGTAGTGGCGAGCGATATATGCCCGCCGTTGAGGTTCAAACCACCTCCCTGCTTGACCGTAATACCTGTGTTTGAATATGATATTAGAACTCCATCTGTTGTGCTTTCTTGTATATTTAATGTTACGCCTTCACCGACACTGATTCCATTGTGGCGCTGCAATTCACATGGAATCATCCATATTTGGGGTATTGTTAGATTTGTTGATTGATACTGGCCACGCTCAAAACTTAATCTTGCACTTGGGGTCATCACGAATGTAGGTCCGTTATTGCCTATCGTGCCAGTCTGCCAGTAATCCTGCTTGTAGGTGCAGGTGCCATTCAATACAATTGCTCCCCCATTAGCCAAGGCGAACTCATCTACCTGTTGATTGGAAAAGTACCGGGTTTGGGTTACCGGCCATATGAAGCCCTTCCCATCTCTAATGTTAAACGGCCAAAGAGTCGTTACTACTCCGCCTGTACAGGTATTATTGCTGCAGACGGTAAGTCGGCTATCGATTCGGGCTGGGTTTGCCTTAGCATACTGGTTTGCGACTGGGTAACTAATTATTAGGCTGCCACAGGTCCCCGCCGGGGAGCCATTGTCGCCTGGTACAGTAATAAAGAAGATATCTGTCGTCCTAGCTGTTCCGTCGGTGAAGAAACTCCCTTGTGATATGGGTCCAGCTACTCCATTGCCGATTATAGATATACCAGGCGCATTGACGACACTAAACTCCGCAGGATCGTAAGGCCTTACAACTTCAAAACGTATCGTCCGAGCACTAAGCTCTACGTTGGAATAGGCAAGTAATAGTTGCCCCTTGCAACACTCATAGATAGGGTCCGTCAACAGAGGTGCTAAATTTCCACTCGTCGATTGCCCCTTTCTGTAAAGCAATGCGGTTATTCCGTCAGTGTATCCTTGCCAGTTAGTTCCGACCCTCGTTAGACCCTGATAAGACTGTGAATCGTCGGTTAGGCACTGCGCTTGGCCAGCAGTCGTCGCGGTCATCGCCCACAATACGCATATCATCCCGCGCGCGAACCCACTCCGTACCAGCGGACCGAAGCCTACGCCTTCCAGAGACACTCCTCGGTGTATAACTAAATCCATGGCATACTTTTGTGCAAGACTCCCTTGAAAAGGGTTAAATGAGGCGCTCCGTTTGAGGTTCGAGCCGCCCATAATCTCCCTCAACCCCAGGCCCTAAGCAAAAGTTCCCCGTTGGGTTAGAAAATTTTGAGGAACTTCCGCAAAGCCGAACCTACTCCCTCCCCCTGCGCCCCATGCGCATAATCATTCTGCTAGCGTTGCGGACGGCCCCGCCGCCCCTGATTAACCTCGGTCCGTACAGTAAACCCTGCCTCTGCCATCCTCCCGAGCACTACCGTGCTATACAATCTAACAGCTCCTACCAGTACGTTACGAAGAATCACTTCCCGTCCGCCTACACACCAGCCTGCTGCCCTTCCCGTCTATCAGGACTTGACTCGACCCGATGCAACCCGTCGAGGAGCGAACCATACACCTTTGTTCCAAACTGCACACCTGCTAGCTGTGGAGGGTAATAGATCTTAGTGTGGTAAGACCACGGCGGCAAAGCAATGCTGAACTTGTCCAGCGTTCATCTGGTACGCTAGATAAGCTCCCGGTCAATCTCTTCGCCGCTCTCCGAGTTCGTCGTTTCCCGCTCTCGAATCCATACCACCACCAAAAACACGCCCAATAACCCCGCATTCACTACCCCCAACACAGCCCACTCCTGCGCACTGCCCCCAGCCATACACATCTCCAGCACCGGCTTCGCGAGTTTTGGCGCAAGCCCCCAACTCAGCGCCATCAACACCAACGCCACCGCGCTGTACAGCGCCATTCGACCGCTAGGGTAGGGGATGGCATAGCGCCGCTGCCCCAGCCACACCGCCGCCGCCGCCATCGTCGTGTAGCACGCCAGCGTCGCCCAGGCGCAACCGTAGAAGCCGAAACGCGGGATAAGCAGCAGGTTGAGCACCACCGTGATCCCCGCCCCCCCGATCCCGATGTACGCCCCGAAGCGCGTGTCGTCGGTCACCTTGTACCACACCGAGAAGTTGTAATACAGCCCCAGCATCAGGTTAGCCACCAGCAGGATCGGCACCACGTCACTGCCGGCGCGGTAGCCCGGGGCCCGCAGGAAGACCTGGCTAAAGACCGGCAGGAAGAGCGTCACCGTAAGTACGCCGACCCAGGCTGCGATGAGGTAGTAGTGCGCCAGCTTCGCGTACTTCTCGCGCGCGTCCACACTGCCGCTTTCGCGAAAAACGAAAGGCTCCACGCCGTAGCGGAAGGCCTGCGTGAAGAGCGCCAGCAGGGCGGCCAGCTTGTAGTTCTGTCCGTAGACCCCGAGCAGGGCGAGCCCCTCGGCGGCTCCCCCGGGCCAGACCAGCGGCAGGATCAGCCGGTCGAGCATCTCGTTGACGATGAAGCTCACCCCGACGATGACCAGCGGGCCGGAGAAGGACCAGAGCCGCGCTAGCAAATCGCGGTCGATCCCGAAGCGCGCTCCACGTAACTCCTTGGTTAGCAACACGAGGACCAGAAGGGAGGAGGCCAGATTGGCGAGGAACACAAAGGTGACCCCGGCCGCCCCGAGGCTCAACCAAGCCGGAGCGCCCGTCCACTGCGGCAGCAGATACAGCCAGAAGACATTCAGCGCAATGTTGACCGCGATGCCCCCGAGCCGCACGGCGGCAAATCGCCAGGCCCGCCCCTGCATCCGCAGCTTCGCGAACGGCAGCTCCGAGAGTGCGTCGAGGGCGATGATCCCGCCCGCCAGCACGAACAGGTGCCCGTACTCAGGATACCCGAACAAGTTCGACAGTGGCACACTCAAAGCCGCCAGCAGCAGCGCGAGCACAAAGCTCACCAGCGCGGTCACGCTCGACGCCGTCCCCAGCAGCCGCGC
This sequence comes from Saprospiraceae bacterium, assembly GCA_965215115.1. Classification (GTDB taxonomy): domain Bacteria; phylum Bacteroidota; class Bacteroidia; order Chitinophagales; family Saprospiraceae; genus CALDTK01. The sequence continues at coordinate 5,059,656 of OZ244050.1, read as the reverse complement.
CTCCTCTTCCTTGCCCGTGAACCTGAAGTAGGCCACGTCGAGCCGCAGCCCCGCCAGCACCAACACGAAGCTGATGGTCGCGAACAGCGAGGTCATTACCCCCGATTCGGCCTCGAGGAAGACCCCCGTATACAGCGGCGTCAGCAGGAAGTACGCCGCGCGCCCCACGATAGAGGAGAGCCCGTACACCGCCGTCTCGGAAGCCAGTTTGCGTAAACTCATGACGTGGTATGCGGACACTCGCGAAGAGCAGCCACCCGTAGGCGCCTACCCATTATAAATACGACTTACGTCAAAACACCCCGCACCCCGCACCCAGGCACCCCGCACCCAGGCACCCCGCACCCAGGCACCCAGGCACCCCGGCACCCAGGCACCCTAATGCGCCGCCCCCTCCTCCACCGTGACACTCTGAATCGTCGGCGCCTGCCAGATCGAGATATCGACCGGCGTCGCCTGCGCCTTCCGGATCGCCGTCCCCGCGCGCTTGCGATCCCGTACCATCGCGATCGTCATGATGATACTCGTCAAGATGATCACGAACAGCAGAATCCCCGGTTGAAACCCCTCGACGATAGCCGCCGCCGGGATGGCGTTGAAGAGCAAAACCGTAATAAGGCCACGCGGCGCCACGAACAGCTGCGGAAGGATGTCCTTGCCGATCGTGACCCTCAACAGCACGTAGCGGATCACGTAGATCGAAGCGATGATGATCATGCTTATCAGCGCCACGTCGAGGTGTAGCAGACTCGCCGGATCTATGGTCAGACCGAAGATGACGAAGAAGAACGTCCGCACCACGAAGGCCGTCTCGACGGTGACCACGTGTAGGCCCTCGAAGACCTCCGCCACGCGTTCGGGTTTCAGAAACTTCGCGAAGGGCCCAAAGAAGAACAGCCCCACGTTGGCGAACATCAGGCCGAACACGAGAATGATGATCAGGCTCGACAAGTGGTACTGTTTGCCGATCGCGTACTCCAGCAGCAGGACCGCGATCAGGAGGAAGAGCTTGACGTGCGACCGGAGCCGCTGGAACACCAGCACGAGGAGGTAACTGGCGATCAGCGCGGCCACGACGGTCGCGCCGAGGATCAGGATGTACTCCCCGAGTCCCTGCTCGTGCCCGCCCGACTCCCGCGCCTCGAACGGGCCTGCCAGAAAGTAGAAGACCACGATCCCGAGGATGTCCGAGAAGGTGCTTTCGTAAATGTGGAATTCTTTCTTGTCCCGGCGCAGGGCCCCGACGCTCGGGATGATGATGGCGCTCGAGAGGATACTGAGCGGTACGGCGTAGAGCCAGGCGGACGTATTGTCCATGCCGTCGATGAAGTGCTTCAACACCTCGGCAGCGACCCACGAACTCACCATCAGTCCGACGAAGGCCACCGCCATGGCCTTCGCGATCGGGATGAGCTGGTGTCTGGCCAGCTTTAACTCCAGGGCCGCCTCCAGGACGATCATGATCAGTCCGACGATGCCGAGCAGCTCCAGGCCGGCCGAAAAGTCGACTTGGTCCAGTATGTCCGGGAAGCCCAGCTTGAGCCCGACGCCGAGGAGGATGAGCATCAGCACCGACGGCACGTTCGTGCGCCGCGAGATCTCGCTGAATAGAAAACTCACGATCACGATCAGGGACGCGATGATGATCAGGGTGTAGGCACCTAGTTGTTCCATGTGCGGAGCCGCCTAGCGGTTGATGAGGGAGGCCTCGAAGCCGGACTCCCGGAGTTGACGAATGAGGTGACGGACGTGGTCCCCGCGGTGGAGCCCGACATCGAGATCGAGCACGAGCCCCGACTCGCCCCCGGCGTGGGGCGCGATCGAGAAGCCCCGCCGAACGTACGGGCTCTCGACGAGGCGATTGCGGAGCTGGCGCGTCATGAGGTCGAGGTCGTTGGTCTCGGGGCGGCGTCGGTAGCGGGCCTTGTCCGCGTCGGACTCGTCCTCGTCGTCCTCGTCCTCGGCCTCGTCGCGCAGGGTGATGAGCAGGTGATAGTACGCGCTCACCTCCGGGTCGACGGCCACGGTGTAGCCGCCGTGCAAGAGCTCCGTGTACGGAATCCGCGTGCGCCCCTCCTCCTGCTGGAGGTAGATGCCCGTGAGCCCGAAGCCGTTGATCACCCCGCGGGACTTGCGCTGGATCAGGTGACGCCCGATCGTGGTGGCCGGGTCGAAGCGCACGATGCGCCCCGCGATGTATTCCTTGAGGGGTCGGTAGGCGAACACGACCAGCAGCAGCACGATCGTCCCGTGGACCGCCGGCCACAGCGCGACGAAGAGCCCGAGCATCACGAGCAGGATGAGCGGGTCGAGCACGAGCAGCGTCACCCGCACCGACGCCCGCACCAACGCGTCCATGTCCCGGAGGTAGAGCCCGGAGTCGAGGCGCCGCTGGAGGAGCGCCAGCAGCACGTAGATCGTGACGAGCGTAAGGCCCGTCGACCAGAACTGCTCCCAACTCAGTAGCGGTGCCAACCATCCTTCCATCAGGCCAGCAGTTTTGCGGCGGGGCTAGTCGCCAGTAAGTAGCCGTCGCGCTCCAGGAGGCGCGCGATCTCGTTGCTCACCACCGGGTTGATGGCCAGCGTGCCCGAGCGGTGGCGCTGCAGCAGGTCGAGCCCGAGCAAGCGTTGGAGCACGGGCCTGAACTCGCGGTCGAAGGCCGGGCCGAAGCGGCGGCGCAGGTTGTACTCGTTGGTGTAGCGTTGTTGTTTGATGTCCGCGAGCAAGACGCCCGTGTTGGCGGTCAGGAATCTCGGCAGCGGATAGTTGGGCGTGCGCACGAGCCGGACGCTGGTCGTATCGACGATCTCCATCGAGCGGGCCCAGCGCCGCAGGCCGTCGCCGACGTTGCCGCGGGCGACGGTGTGCACGCGGCTCGCGTAGCGGCGCAGCTCCCGCACCGAGAGCGGCTGGCCGCGATCGTCGACCACCGTCACGTGCGTGGCCGCGTGTCGCGTCAACACCGTGGCGACGAAGTCCTTCTCCTCCATCGCGTCGAGGTTGATCTGCACCTGGAAGGCGCCGGCGAGGTCGGTCGCGGCCGAGAGGTGACCGATGATCCAGTTCGAGGTCGTCACCACGAAGATGAGTCGGCTGCCGATCGTGTCGATCGCCTCGCGGAGGGCGTCCGCGTTGGCGGCGAGCGAGTGGTCGCGGTCGGTCCAGAGCTCCAGGTCGTCGATGAGCACCAACAGCCGCTGCCCGCTGGTGTACTTGCGCACGAAGGCCAGGGCCTCGCGGAGGTTGCCCGTCGGGCCGAGGCGCCGCCCGGCGAAGTCGATCTGGCGGTTGGCCCGCAGCCGGATCACGCGCTGCTCGAAGTAGCGACCCGCGATCAGCTCCACGAAGTGGGTCTTCCCGGAGTAGCGCTGCCCGGTCACGAGGATCGATCCGCGGAAGCCGTTGTTCCACGCCTCGATCGCCGTAATCGCCCGCCCGAGTTCTACCTCGCGGCCGGCGTGGAAGGCCTCCCCGATGAAGCCCCGCGTCGAGACCACGGAGGTGTAGCTGTCGTTGGCCGGGTCGGGCCGCCGGCTCCGGATCGTGCGGATGATCTTCTCGCCCGTGCTCAGGCCCTCGATGTCGAAGGCGACGCTGATGCGGTTGGACAACTGCGACAGGCGCGTGCGGAGCCACTCGATCGTCCGCCCGAACACCACGTTTTGCTCCCGGCGCATCCGCAACACGTTCCCCTCGAAGCTCACCTCCAGGAAGGGCGAGTTCGCCTCGTAGGCACGGCTCAGGCGCAGCTCCTTGTCCGCCAGGGCCACGACGCGCTCGCCGACCAACTCGATCTCCGGGCGCTGCAGCAGCAGTCGCTCGTGAACGCCCTCCAGGAGGCTCGCCAGACGCTCCACGGTTTGGGCCTCGTTGGTGTTGTCGCCGACCGGTGACTCGGTCTCGCGCGCGAGGGCCACGCGGTTGCGGATATCGAGCAGCGTACGCCCGAGTTCGGCCGCGGAGGTCTCGATGAGGCGGGTCCCGCGCTGCAGTTCGGGCAGGAGCTCCGCCGAGATCCACTGCCCCGCCACGTACTCCATGTCGAGGTCGCGGTAGCGCAGCTCCCCGTCGGCGTTCACGGTGTAGAGGTGCGCCCGCTCCGGCAGCTTGTCGATGATCTTCGTGGCGCGGTGGCTGATCACCTCCAGGCGCGCGTCGACGGTCTCGAGGACCTCCAGGCTCTGCAGCCGCGCCGTCGAGATCTTGGCCACGCTCGTCGCCTCCGGGTCGCGGACCGTCGCGATGGCCTGCGTCACCGATGACACGAGGGCCCCGTGGTCGCGGAGCAGTTGCTCCGGCAGGCCCGTGACGTACTCGCGCAGCTCGGTGAAGACCTGCGAGACTTGGAGACGTTCGTCAAAACCCTCGTGCAACTCCGTCATCTGGTCGGCCAGCCGGCTGAGTTGCGCGCGGTAGGTGGGCCAGGGGTTGTCGAGCAGGTTGTACTGGTACAGCCGGCTGTCGCGGTACTGGGCGTCCTCGCGCAGTCGCTGGTGCTCCCGCCCGACCAGCGTCTCGCGGTAGTAGTCCGCGGCCCGGTGCATTTGTTCGCGGGAGGCTTTCGCCAAAACCTGCCCCGTCTCGGCGGTCGCCCTGTCTTCAGTACGGGCCATGATGTAGCGCTCCCACTCGATGAGGACGTTGCGCCACAGCAGCAGGAGTCGCTTCGCGCTTTCCGGGGTCTCGAAGGTAGCGAAGAGGTGTTCGGCGCGCTCGACGGGGCCGAGCTTGCGCCCGGATGTCGTCAGCATCGCGAAGTGCTCGTCGGAGTACTCGATGAAGCGCTCCGCCATGAGGCGCCCCTCCTCGGCGAGCGCCGCGTGGCGCTGGTCCTCGTCGGGGACGTCCCAGCAACGGTCGATGCGTTCGTTGAGGTCGGCGGTGGTAAGCGGTTGGGGCACGGGCTAAATCTAAGCCGGGGGCGTGGCTTCGCATCGGGCGCAGCATCCTCCGGGGCGGACAAGGTAAACATCCGGGTAAGAGTTGCAGCACCGTGGGTGTAGCCCGCCGTGCGAAAGCGGCACCCCTGTACGCTGCTCCACGCCGCGCCGTCAAGACGAGCCGTGTTTGCCTGCTTAAAGAAGGGGCCCCCCCCCTTCTTACGCTGCCAGGTCCACAGCCACTCCGACGGGACGCCTCAAACGCCCCCGGCACCTGGCGGAGCCAGGCAAACACGGCTCGTGCACCGTCCCGCCCAATTCCGACGACACAGCCCCGCCGGTGCCCCACGCCGCGCCGTCAAGACGAGGCGTGTTTGCCTGGCTCCGCCAGGTCCACAGCCACTCCGACGGGACGCCTCAAACGCCCCCGGCACCTGGCAGAGCCCAGGCAAACACGGCTCGTGCACCGTCCCGCCTTAGTTCGGGGACTCGGCTGCTTTCGCGGCTTCCTTCGCGGCTCGGCGCTCCGCGCGCTCGCGCTTGCGGCGCTCGCGGGCCGTCTCCTGGGCCTCGGACTCGCCGAAGACCTTGGACAACTCCTCCTTGACGACTTGCGTCGTGGAGGCGTCGTCTTCGTCGGTGGCAGGTGGGGTCGAGGTCGAACGCTGAGGATTTGCGTTACCGGAGTTGGGCTGCGTGTTCGGCTGCCGCGGCGGCGTCGTGGTCGGCGTCGTCCTGCGGGTCGTGGTGTCGGGGCGTACCGGCTGGGGCCCGTTCATGGTCCTGCGCATCTGCTCCAACTCCCGGCGCAGGGCGGCATTCTCGCGTTGGGTTCTGGCGAAAGCCGAATCCGCCTGCACGCCGGTAGCGTTGTTCGGCACGACGTACTGCGTGCCGGACGGCTGGCGGTATTGGTTCGGCGCGACTTGCTCACCCGAGGTGTTCGGCGCCATCGGGTAGGCCATGCCCTCGTTCCCGAGCGGTGTGGAACTCTCGAAGATCTCCTCGATGAGCCCCTCGAACTCGGCCACGCTCATGCGGATCATGCCCTCCCGGCTACCTGACGTACCGCGGTCGTCACGGTCGTCACGGTCGTCGCGGTCGTCGCTGTAACGACGACGGTCGTCGTCGTAGCGGCGGTCGCTGTCGTACCTACCCTCGTACTCGTAGCGGCGGCTATCGAAGTCGCGGCGGCGCAGTTCTGCATCTCGACGGTCGAGTTCGTAGCGGCGATCCTCTGCGTAGCGACGGTCATTGCGGTCGCCGCGGTCGCGGAGGCGGCTGAGGCTATCCTGCAGGCGGTCGGTCCGCCTGGCGTTGCGCTCCTCGCGCTCCTCCAGCTCGGCGATGGTCTCGGCGGTCTCCTCCTGGACCTTCGTGAGGGCGGCGATCTGTGCGGAGTCCTGCGAGGCGTAGGCGGCGTTGAGGCGCTCCTCGGTGTCGACGAGGCGCTGCTCGTAGTTCTGCCTGAGTTCGCGGGCCTGCACGGCGTTGCGCTGGCGCTGCTCCTCGAGGGCCTCCTCGCGCTTGCGCTCCGCGATGGCGTCCCCGTCGGCGGCACGGCGGCCGAGCGCGAGGTCGAGACCCACGGTGTACTGCGTGCTGGTCGTGATCTGGTCCGCGTTCGATAGGTCCTCGACGTCGGTACCGGACGTGAGCAGGGCCTTGATGCTGCCGCGGACGCGGAGGTTGCGGCCGAGCCCTAACACGATGCCGCCACCGCCCGTGGCGAAGCCCTGCGAACGCACCCCGGCTAGGTCGTCGCGCCCGATGTACGTATCGTCGGCGTCGAGGTAGCCGCCGCCCACGATGAGGAAGGGCACGAGGCCCGTGCTCACGTTGTTGAGGTTGAAGCGGAAGTCGAGCCCGTACATGGCCAGGTCGTCGAAGTCGAGGTTGATCTCGTCGTCCTGCATCGCGCGGTAGTAGTACCCGCGGATGCCGACGAGGGGGCCGAAGTTGAGCCCGAGCGAAGCGCCGCCGAGGTAGGTGTCGCGGTAGGGGAGACTATTGTCGAAGTTGATCTGCGAGAGGCTCGGCTCGATCTCGAGGCTCAGGTTGCGAAAGCCGTCGCCGAACTGATCGGCGTACGCCTCGTCGAGTTCGGTGCGCTCGCCGGGGCGGCGGCCGCCGAGGTAGAACGCCAGACCCGCCTCGACGCTGTAGTTGCCGACGCGGCGAGTGGCGCCCGGGGTGAGGGCAAGCCCGCGCTCGGCCAGTTCGTCGGCCGTCAGCAGGGCCCGGAGGGCATTGTTGCGGTACTGGGTGTAGCGACCCTCCGCGAAGAAAGTGTAGCGGTCCGCGGCACTGATCACGAAGCCGACCCCGGCGTTGCCGTAGATATTCTCGTTCTCGTTGCCGCCGTCGAGCTTGAGGCGCTGGATGCCGGTACCGAGCGTGAGGTACGGAAGGAAGCCACCCTTGCCGATGTTGAACTTGACGTCACCGCCGATGCGCCTCAGCTCGACCTCGCGGGCGTCGGGGCGATTGTTGTTGATGAGGTCGATCCCGAGGGGTTCCAGGTTCGTCTCGCCGCCGATGCTCTGGAGGTAGGTACCGCGCAGTTCGATGAACTGCCCGAAGGAGAAGCCGAGGTCCCCGCCGACGGCGAAGGTGCGGTCGAGTCCCGAGTTGTCGCCGGGGAGGAGGTACGCCACGCGGGGGGCGAGGGTGTAGCTCAGGCCGGTGACCTGGGCGCCGGCCGCGCCGACGCTGAGGGTGGCGACGGCGAGGCCGCAAATCTTGAGTATCGTCGGTTTCATCTAATGAAGTTTTGGTTCTGGGGCAGCGCGACCGATCGGCCGCGCGAAAGTGTAAGTGAGGTAATGGGTTTTGCCGAAAGGCGTATGGGCTTACGGATTGGGCTTGCGCAGCAGCTGGATCTCCACGCGACGCGCCTCCGCGAGATCGGTGCCGGGGTCGATGCCGTTGCCGATGACGCGGATGTGGTCGGCGGGTACCCCCGCGGCGGTGAGCCTATCCCGGACGGCCAAGGCGCGCCTCGTGGACAGGGCCTGGTTGTAGTCGACGCTGCCGGTCCTGCTGGCGAACCCACGCAGCAGCAGGGTCGCGTCCGCTTCGCGGCGGTAGGCCTGCACGGCGCTCTGGATCTGGTTCTCGGCCGTGGCGTCGAGCACCGAGGAGTCGTGGGCGAACAGCACCGCCGCCAGGTCGACCCGGTCTTCGACGACGGTCTTCGTGACGACATCCGTCTTGCGGATCGTGTCGCGGACCACCATCGGGCGGTCGAGGTACATCGTGTCCCGGGTGGGCTGCCGCGCCATCTCGGCGCGGAGGCGCGCGAGGGCGTTCGCGAGGCTGTCCTGCTGGCGCATCAGCATCAACTCCGCCGCGGTGACGCCCGGCACGTTGCGGACCACCGTGTCGGGGCGGTAGTTGTTGGTCGGGACCGGGATCACGGACGGGGCCACGACGCGGGTGTCGCGACCGCGGTCGTAGTCACGTCCGCGCAGACTCGCGATCTCCCGCTCGAGGTCGCGGATGCGGTCGCGTTCGTCCCGCAGGTCCCGGTCGTAGCGCCGGCGCTCGTCGTCGAGTTGGCGCTCGTAGCGCGTGCGGGCGTCGGTGTCGTAGGTGTTCGTCGGCGGTACCTGGCGGTACGGCTCCGTCGGGCGCGGTTGGACCTGGGCCACGCGCACGGTGTCGATGCGGGTGGGCTCGACGGCGCCGGCGCGTGGAGCGGAGCGGGCGTACAAGTCCTGGCGCAGCAGCCGGATCTCCTCGGCGAGCATCGCGGTCTGGCGCTCGAGTTCGGCGAGGCGACCGTTGTCGACGCTGGACCCGCCCTGCGGGACGATCAGCGTCTGCGGTGGCTGGTACTGAGGTCGGTACTGGGGCTGTGGCGTGCGCTGGGTCGCGGCGTACCGTTGCTCCTGCTGCTGCATAGCCTGCACCTGCTGCGCGCGCTGCGCCCGGAGGCGCTGCATCTTGCCGATCAGCGACCTGAACTCCTCGGCGGTCATCTCGACGTAGCCGTCTTCTTGCGCGAACTCGATCTGGGCGTGGAGGGGGGCTACCGCCAGGAGGGCAGCGGCGATGGTGAAGTGTCGGAGGGTAGTCGGTAGGGCCATGCGCGAAAGGGTTGCCCGACCGACCTTGTCGTCGGGGGGCCTACACAGAGTAACGCCATAACGGCCGGGTGTTCAATACTGAACATTAATCGCCCATATCCGACCGACTACGTCGACGACGCCCGCCTCAACCCTGCGCTCACCCGGTAGCGCTCCTCGTGGTAGTGGTCGAAAAGTGCGTCGAGCCGTGCGGTAATCTCCTCGGTCCCGATCTCGGCCCCCCAGGCCAGCAGCCCTTTCGGGTAGTTGACGCCCAGCTGCACGGCCTCGTCGATGTCCGCGGCGCTCGCGACGCCGAAGTGGAGCGCGTCGTACGCCTCGTTGATGAGCACGCACAGCACTCGATCACTCAGGGCGCTCAGTTGCGCGGAGGTTTTGGCGACAGCCGCACGAATCGGTTGGCGACTTTCGTCAAAACGGTAGAAGCCCCGGCCCACCTTCCTGCCGAGGTAGCCCGCGTCGAGGAGTTGCTGCTGCGAAAAACTCGGCCGGTAGCGCGGCTCCCCCCAGTAGGCTCGGAACATGCCCTCGGTGACGCGGAAGTTGACGTCGTGCCCGATGAAGTCCATCAGGTGAAACGGCCCCATCCGGAAGCCGACCGCCTCCATGGCGGCGTCGATCTCCGCGCAGGTAGCGATCCCCTCGTCGAGGAGCCGCAGGGCCTCGGAGTAGTACGGGCGCGCCACGCGGTTGACGATAAAACCGGGGGTGTCGCGGGCCACGACGGCGGTCTTGCCCCAGGCGGCGACGAGGGTCCTGCAGGTAGCGACGGTCGCCGCGCCGGTCTGCGCCGCCGGCACCACCTCGACGAGTTTCATGAGGGGCGCCGGGTTGAAGAAGTGCAGACCGATGACCTGCTCCGGGGTTTTGGCGGAAGCCGCGATCGCGGTCACGCTCAGCGAACTCGTATTGGTGGCCAGGATGCAGTCCCGCGCCACGGCGTGGCTCAGCTCTTCGAAGAGGCGCTGCTTGACGGACAGATCCTCGACGATGGCCTCGACGATGAGGCCGCAGCGGTCGAGACTCAGCATCGTCTCGACGTACGCGATGCGCCCCAGCACGGCGTCGGCCTGCGCGCGGGTGCGCCTCCCCTTCGCGACTAGGCCCGCGAAGAGCTCCCGGAGGGCGAGGTCCGCGCGGTGGAGCGCCGCGGGGTTGTTGTCGTACACGAGGACCTCGTGCCCGGCCTCGGCGGCCACCTGCGCGATCCCGGAGCCCATCGAACCCGAACCAATGATCCCCACCGCCGCGTTGCTGTCCATGGGCCGAAGATGCGGGCCGCGACTCTTTCGCGGCGCCCCTACCTTCACGCCACCAATACGATAGCTTATGTTCGGGGAGATGATGGCGCAGATGCAACAGCAGCAGGAGGCGCTCCAGCAAAAATTAGGCGCCCTGCGCATCACCGAATCCGCCGAGGGCGTGAGCGTGACGGTGTCCGGGACGCGCGAGGTGATCGGCGTCAAGGTGGACCAGGCGATCCTCGCCGACGGCGACGCGGAGCAACTCGAGGACCTCCTCGTCGTGGCCCTCAACCAGGCCCTCGCCAAGGCGGCTGAGACCGAGCAAAACGAAGCCCAGCAACTGATGTCCGGGATGATGCCCGGGGGGATGCCCGACATGGGCGCGCTTTTCGGCGGCGGGTAACCCCGAAGACCGTGCCTTCGTAAAATGAAACAGGGCCCCCGCCGTTAGGGGTGGCCCCTCCCGCCCGTGCCGTACCCGCCGATGCTTCGTTACTTTCTGTCCGCCTGTCTTGCCGTCTCTTCGGCCGTCGCCCCCGCGCAGGTCATCGTGCCGGTGGCGATCTACAACTTCGACGACGGGACCGCCAACGAGAGCCAGGGGGACGAGGCCAAGAACGCCATCGTGTCCGGTGCGCCGACGGCGGCCTGCGGGGCGGTAGGCGGCTCGCTGCGCTTCGACGGCGTGGCCGACTACCTGAGCGTGGCCTCGCCGAGGGTCAACGAGCTGTTCGAGAACAACGACTTCGTCCTGGCATTTTGGTTCCACCCCACCGGCGTGAGCCCGCGGCAGACGCTCATCCGCAAGCAGGTCGACTGCGCCACCACGGAGAAGGCGTTCGCGGTGGAGTACCTCCCGACCCTCGACGCCCTCGAGATCAACTTCTCCGAGACGGCCGGGCGCTCGCTCGGCGGGGCCAACAACCGCATCCCCCTCAACAAGTCGCGCTGCTGGCAGCACCTCGCGCTGGAGCGCCGCGGCTCCGAGCTCCAGGTGTTCCTCAACGGCGTACGCGTCGCCCGGCTCGCGGGCCAGGGGCGCTTCAACATCGCCAACAGCGCCAACCTCGAGATCGCGCGCGCGAGTTGCCCGGGGACGGCCAGCAATTTCGCCGGCTTCATCGACGAGGTGAGGCTGTACCGAGGATCGCTCGAGCGCGAGTTGATCGAGAGCTTCTACACCCCGGTCGACCTGATCGCGCCGCTGGCGTTCCCGGTCATCAACGCCGGCGAGCAGGTGCGCCTGCGCATCCCGAGCACCTGCGCCGACGACTTCGCGTGGACCCCGGAGGCGAGTATCGTCGACGGCGCCACGACCGCCGCGCCGCTCGTGCAGCCGAGTTCGAGCACGACCTACTTCGCCGAGCTGAGCTACCCGCAGTCGGGCTGCCGCGCGCGTGACTCGGTGCTGGTGCAGGTGTTCGACCCGGACAACTTCGACTGCACGCAGCTGCTGTTGCCCGCGGCCTTCTCGCCGAACCGACTCGGGCCGGAGAGCAACGAGGCCTTCGGGATCAGCAATGCCGCCACGCTGCAGGAGTTCAGCGTCTTCGAGGTCTACGACCGGTGGGGCAACCGCGTCTTCGCGACCGAGGACCCGTTCCGGCGCTGGGACGGGAGCTACGAGGGCGAACCCGCCATGCCGGGGGTGTACCTGTGGCGCGTGGCCTACTCCTGCAACGACGAGGAGCTCAACCGCACCGGGAGTGTAGTGCTGATGCGCTAGCTTGCCCGGCGATGCTGCTCACCCTCAACGCCGGTTCGTCCTCCCTGAAGTTTGGCCTCTTCGACCTCGCGAGCGGGGACGAGCCCGTGGCCGAGGGACTCGTCGAGCGCATCGGCGAGGCCGGGCTCACGCACGGGGCGGCCCTGGGGCAAGCACTCGACGAGCTCGGCGAACGGGGTTTGCTGGCCTCCATCGAGGCGGTCGGGCACCGCGTGGTCCACGGCGGGGAGCGGTTCCGGGAGCCGACGCTGATCACGGACGAGGTCGAGGCGGCGATCGAGCAGCTGGCCAGCCTCGCGCCGCTGCACAATCCCGCCAATCTCGCCGGCATCCGCGCGGCCCGGTCGGCGCTGCGCCGTACGACCGGGCGCGACCTGCCGCAGGTGGCGGTCTTCGACACGGCCTTTCACGCGAGCCTCCCGCCGCGGGCGTATCGCTACCCCGTGCCGCAGGCCTGGTACGCGGACTTCGGCGTGCGCAAGTACGGCTTCCACGGAACGTCGCACGCCTACGTCTCGGAGCGGGCGCGGGAGGTTTTGGCGCAAGCCGGCCACCCGCACGCGCGGCTCGTGACGCTGCACCTCGGCAACGGCTGTTCGGCGGCGGCGGTGCTGGACGGCGTCTGCGTCGACACGTCGATGGGGCTAACGCCGCTGGCCGGCCTGATGATGGGGACGCGGCCCGGGGACCTAGACCCTGGCCTGGCGGGCTATCTGCACGGACGGGGCTTGGCCCAGGCCGACATCGATGGGGCGCTCAACAAGCGGAGCGGTTTGGTCGGGATCGGGGGCGCCGCGGATATGCGGGAGCTGCTGAGGCTTCGTGAGGGGGGGAGCCTTTCGGCAAAACTCGCCTTGGAGATGTACGTCTACCGCGTCCGCAAGACGGTCGGGGCCTACGTCGCGGTGCTCGGCGGTCTGGACGCGCTGGTGTTCACGGCGGGCGTCGGCGAGAACGCGCGCGTGATCCGCGAGGAGATCTGTGCCGGCTTGGCGTGTTTTGGCGTAAGCCCGGACGACGGCGGGACCGTGCGAACGCTCGTGGTAAAGACCAGGGAGGAGTGGGCGATCGCGGAGGCGACGCAGCGGCTCCTGCGAAACCTGGGCGGGGCTTAACTAGGTCTGGGCACGGGCGTTACTATAGGTATGCCCCAACTATTCCACGTCCTGTTTACGCTCAAAGGCTTGTCGACCCCGGTGACGCGCGAGCTGGCGATCCCGGAGGACTATACGCTGTACGAGGTGCACCTGTGCCTCCAGGTCGCGCTCGGGTGGAACGACATGGCCTCGTTCGAGTTCGTGCGCACGGGCCTCACCGTCGGGATCGAGCCGAGCTTCGCCGGGGCGGGCATCACGCACGACGGGCACCGGTACCGGCACGCCGACGAGGTCACGCTGCGGCAACTGATCGGGCAGGTAGGCCACACGGCGACCTACACCTATGACTTCAGCAGACTGTGGGGCGGGGAGCTGCGCCTGGTCGAGAAGTTGGATGCGGAAGGGGAGCTGCCGGAGTGCCTCGGACTAACGGGCATCGCCCCGCCGGAGACCCTGGAACAGAAGGAAGCCCTGGAGCTACTCGTGGAGGCCGCCCGCGACCCGCGGCACGACTTACACGCGCTCGCGGTGTCGGAACTCGGGGAGGATTTCGGCCTGGAGCTCCCGGCGGCGGAGGAGATCACGGATGCGCTGCAGGAGCTGTTCGGCGAGGAGATTGCCCCCTACAGCGACGGCGACGAGGACGATGACGACGGCGACGACTACGGCTGGTGGGACCCGTCGAAGTACGACGATAAGATGCGACTGCGCGTGCTGAAGGAGGAGGTCTCCGAGGGGCTCTTCGGGCAGGTCAGGGGCGGGACCCCCGCCGAGCGACGGAGTTCGCTGCTGGACGCACTGCGTGGCAAGCGCTAACGCCTGCCAAGCGCTGCTGCCTGTTAGGTGCCGACGGCTGGGCCGACGACCTGCGTTCGGTCTAGTTGGCGTTCGCGGACAGGGACTCTCCCGCGGCGAAGGCCTCGCGCTCGGCGAGGAGCCAGAGGCGCTCGAACTCCTTGATGCGGCCCTCGGACGCGGCGCCGTGGCCCGGGTGCGACATAAAGTCCCAGACGCCGGCCGGGCGGAGGTTGACCTGTGGAGTGATCTTGTTGACCATGGTGAGCAGCGATGACTTCATGCCCGCACGACATCCTAAATCGTACCGCAAACCCCGAGCGACGGTCTGGACGATGTAAGGCGTGAGGAAAACAGGGTTACTCGCCGATACTGGCGAAAGATCAGTTCATAAACGAGAACCCATCCGCCGGGATACTACCTGAGATCCCGGTATATTGACCTTTCCTCTTCGCTTCTGCTCGAGGTCTTAAGGTGCCTGGTTATGCTCCCACTGCCTCCGGGTAAAGCCGCTGCCGCGCTTCCACGCGCTTGTCCGAGTCGAGGTACTCCTCTAAGGTGCCGAGGTAGTCTACCTGGCCATTCGGCCCAATCTCGATGACGCGGTTGACGACCGTCTGCATCAGGGCGTGGTCGTGCGAACTCATGATGAGGTTGCCCTTGAAGCTCGTGAGCGCGTCGTTGAGCGCGGTGATGGACTCCAGGTCGAGGTGGTTGGTCGGCTCGTGGAGCAACACGAAGTTCGGGTGCCCGAGCATCGCCTTCGACATCATGCAGCGCACCTTCTCGCCCCCCGACAGCACCTTGACCTCCTTGTAGACCTCCTCCCCGCCGAAGAGCATGCGCCCGAGGAAGCCCCGGATGAAGGTCTCGTCCTTGTTGTCGGAGTACTGCCGCAGCCACTCCATGATCGACACGCCGCCCTGGTCCTCGAAGTAGGCGTAGTTCTCGCTCGGGACGTACTCCTGGGTGATGGTCTGGCCGTAGGTGAAGCTCCCGGTCTCGGGCTTGCGACGACCGCTCAGGATCTCGTAGATCGCCTCGAGGGCCAGGGAGTTGGCCGAGAGCATCCCGATCTTGTCGCCGGCGTTGACCTGGAAGCTCACGTTGGCGAAGAGCACGTTGCCGTCGCCGTCCCGGGCGCTCAGGTTGTCGACCTTGAGGAGTTGGTCGCCGGGCTCGCGCTCGGGGTTGAAGGCGATGTAGGGGTACTTGCGGCTCGAGGGTTTGATCTCGTCGACGTTGAGCTTCTCGAGGGCCTTCTTGCGGCTCGTGGCCTGCTTCGACTTCGAGGCGTTGGCCGAGAAGCGGGCGATGAACTCGAGCAGCTCGGCGCGCTTGGTCTCGGTCTTCTTGTTCTTGTTGGCCTGCTGCTGGGCGGCCAGTTCGGAGGTCTTCTGCCAGAAGGTGTAGTTGCCCGAGTAGATGTTGGCCTGCTGGAAGTCGATGTCGACGATGTGCGTACACACCATGTCGAGGAAGTAGCGGTCGTGCGACACGACGATCACGGTGTTCTTGAAGTCGGCCAGGTAGTCCGAGAGCCAGCGCACGGTGTCGGCGTCGAGGTCGTTGGTGGGCTCGTCGAGCAACAGGAGGTCCGGCTCGCCGAACAGCGCCTGCGCCAGCAGCACCTTCACCTTGTCGGTGCCCTCCATGTCGGCCATGAGGCGCTGGTGCATGTCCTCGGTGACGCCCATCTTCGACAGCAGGGTGGCGGCGTCGGACTCGGCGGTCCACCCGCCCATCTCCCCGAACTCCGCCTGCAGATCAGCGGCGCGCATGTGGTCCTTCTCGGTCGCGTCGGGGTCGGCGTAGATGTCGTTGATCTCCTTGTTGAGATCGTAGAGGTGCCGGTGGCCGAGCATCACGGTCTCGAGCACGGGGTACTCGTCGAAGGCGGCCTGGTTTTGCGATAGCACCGCCATTCGATTGCCGGGCTCGAGGGTGATTTGCCCGCGCTGCGGCGAGATGTCCCCGGAGATGATCTTGAGCAGGGTCGACTTCCCGGCCCCGTTCGCCCCGATGACGCCGTAGCAGTTGCCGCGCGTGAACTTGAGGTCGACATCCTTGAAGAGCGTGCGTTTGCCGTACTGGAGGGCAACGTTCTGGACGGTGAGCATGGGTCAAAGTTTGAGGGTGGGGGAGTGAAGAGTGGAAAGTGGCCGTACCGACGCTGGCCGTGGCGACTTTCGTCAAAACGGGCGCAAAGGTAAAGCCCGCCAGCCCCGTAATGGTTACCGCAGCCCCGGCGTTGCTCAACTTCATGGAGGGCGATGTAAAGATGCAAGTCACGTTTTGGCGACAGCCTTATGATCTCCAGGCTGCCTTCGACATCACCCCAGCGCCTGAAGCCGTAGGCCCCGCTCCCGAGCCCGGCGCTAGCCCTAGCGCCGCTACGGGCCCCAACGCAGCGCCCAACTAGGCGCAGCCGCCCAACTAGCACAGCGCCCAACTAGGCGCAGCCGCCCAACTAGCACAGCGCCCGCATTAAGTCCCCCTTTCGTATTTGCTTTGCGCCCAGCCCAAGCCCCGACCCCATGACCGACCTACAGCAAGAAGCCCTCGACATCATCGAGCGCGAGATCATCTTCGGCTTCATGGAGGAGGACGAACTCCTCGAGGAGGTCCTCGAGACCTTCTACGACGAGGACCTCGACCCGAAGTGGATCGGGGAGCAGGTCCACAAGATGTACGCCGCGCGCCAGGACGAGATCGCGGACTGGGACCCGGACGAGGCCTCCGACTTCGACCGCCTCGCCAACGCCTTCGACGAACTCTCCGAGCGCCGCATCATCGCCATCCACCGCGCGGGCTTCAACGACGACGACGCCGTCGAGGAGCTCACCGCCGCCCTCAAGAGCCTCGGCGAGCGCGGCGTGCGGCCCAAGGGCTACGTCTACTACCACACCGGCCACCTCGACAAGGCCATCGACCCCGAGAAGCCCGTGCTCAACCTCGCGTTCGGCGCCATGACCAAGGCCACCGTCCAGGTCAAGGAGGTCGGCAACCTCATCACCGCCACCCTCCAGCGCTACGGCCTCGACGCCCGCTGGAACGGCAGCCCCGGGGACGCCATCAAGGTCCGCGACATCGAGTGGCTCAAGGAGCCCGACGAGGAGGAGTGGGGCGTCGACCGCACCGTCGCCATCATGACCGGCGAGGACGAGCCCGCCGGCGAGCGCGAGGAGCCCATGGATACGGAAGACTTCGAAGAAGCGGAGGACTAGATTTCGCGTTAGTCCGAGTCGTTCGTCCCGCGAAGCTCCCCCTCAAAGGCGTAGTCCTACCCGCAAAAACACCAACCGCCCCGCCGCTCCGAACTGCTGCGTCGTTCGCGAGTAGACGATCCGCCCCTCCTCCGTTGTACCGGGGTCGAGGCGCTCTGGATAGGCGTCTAACAAGTTATTGGCGCCGAGCGTGATGGCCACCGCGGCGGTCGGGCGGTAGACCAGACTCAGGTCGGCCACGTAGCGGCCGTTGAGGATTTGCCTGGGTGAATCCCCCGCGGCGGCCTCGACGACGAAACCAAAGAATACGCCGCGCGCAAACACCTCGAGCCGCCGGTAGCTCGCCGTCACGCTGCCGTAGATCTGCTGCCTCGGCACGGAGCGCTCGACGTATTCCCGACCGCTCCTACTGATGTACGTATCCTCCGCGCCGATGAGTGGCAAGGACGTGCGCACGCGCTGGATACGTACGTCTAGGTAGCTACCGCCGAGCGTGCTCTCGACGGTGAGTGATCCGCCGGCCGCCGTGCCGTAGTGGCTGAGACGTACGTCAAAACCCTGCGTCCGGGTGTCGACCGCGTTCGCGAAAAACGCCGCCTGCGTCGCGCCGACCTCGCCGAGCAGCGCGGTGATGTCGCGTCGCCCCTCAGTGCCCCCGAAGGGCTCCGTGAGGACGATCCGATCATTGACCTCCACCTGGAACGCGTCCACGGCCACGCCGAGCATCCCGTC
Organism: Saprospiraceae bacterium; assembly: GCA_965215115.1. Classification (GTDB taxonomy): domain Bacteria; phylum Bacteroidota; class Bacteroidia; order Chitinophagales; family Saprospiraceae; genus CALDTK01. Next base: position 5,041,861 of record OZ244050.1, on the reverse strand, counting down.
GAACAGTCGGCCGCCCACCCCGAGGGAGTAGTGGCGGCTGCGCTCCGCGCGCAGGTCCTCGATCCCGAGTGCCGCGCGCGCCGACTCGCCCGGCGCGAAGACCCCGGCCCGGATCGCCCTCCCGTTGGCGTAGCCCGGCTGGCTCGCCCGGTACGCGACCTGGTGGAGGCTCGGCGCGCGGAACCCCGTCGACGCGGTACCCCGAAAGCTCAAGTCCCGGTTGACGAGGAGGCGCGCCGAGAGTTTTCCCGCGAGGGCGCTCCCGATGTCGGTGTACTGCTCGTAGCGCGCCCCGAGGCCCACGGTGAGCTTATCGGTGAGGTTCGCCTCGGCGTCCACGTTGCCCCCGATGCTCTGGCGCGTCGTGAGCCCGGCATCCTCCGGGCGGATGGCGTCGAAGCCTTGCACCCCGCCCGGACGCCGCCGCCCGAGTTCGTCGAAGGCCGTGGCTACCGGACCGACGCCATCGAACACGAGGACGGTGTCGCCGTTGGGCCCGATCACCCTGCTCGCCGCACCGTAGTCGCGGTAGCTCGGCTCCTCGCCGGCGATCGCGCGGAAGGCCTCGAGCCTGTGCTCCGCCCCCAGTCCGACCTGCAGGCCGGACAGTACCCCGGGGAAGTAGCGCCGTGCGTCGAGGGTGCTCGTGTTTTGCGCGAAAGCGTACTCCCCCGGGTCGAACACCGTCGGGCTGGTGCCCTGGAGACTCGCGTTGTTCGTGTTCGACACCTCGTACTCGACGGCGTTGCGGCCGTAGGCGTGCGCCAGATCAACATCCCACTTGCCGAGACGCTGCCGCAGACCCGCCGTCGCCGACTGGTCCTGGATGACGCCGTTGATCTCCGGCAAAAACCCGTTTGGGTAAAGCGCCGCGACGGTCCCGACGGCGTTCGGCAAGCTGTAGCGTGCCTTCGTCTCCCCGAGGCGATAATTGGCGCCCCCGAAGGCATACAGCGTCGTCCGTGCCGCGACGGGGATCTCGAGGTTGGCGAACAAACTCCCGTTGCGGATCGCCGCCTGCCCCACGCGCGAGTTGAAGTCGGCCCGCGTCAGTCCGCGCCTCACGAGCTCACTCTCCGTGATGTCCGCCCGCGGGTCGTTGCCCTCGTTCGGGAAGTTGAACCCGCTGAAGGCACTGCCCGCGAACGCCGTCACGCGACTGGTCGGCTCGCGGACGTCCCCGAGGGCCGTGACGTTGAGGAAGCCGCCCGCGCCCCCGAGCCTCGCCCCGTAGTTGATGCCGACTTGGGCCACCTCCCCGTCGTTGTCGCTAAGCAGCCGCCGGACGTCGCTGCCGGTCGGCACTCCCCTGCTCACCCGCGCGCCGGCGATCGCGTCGACCTGCAGACCCGTCGCTTCTTTGAGGATCACGTTGATCACCCCCGCCACGGCGTCCGAACCGTACTGCGCCACGGCCCCGTCGCGTAAGACCTCGATGCGCTCGACGGCCGCGATCGGGATGGCGTTGAGGTCCGTCCCGACGGTCCCGCGACCGAAGGCTTGCGCGAGGTTGAGCTGTGCGCTCTTGTGCCGGCGTTTGCCGTTGACGAGGACCAGCATCTGATCCGGCGCAAACCCCCTCAGCGAGGCCGCGTCAACAAAATCGTTAGCGCCGGACAGGACGTGGGGATTGGCGGTAAAGTTGGAGCTCGCGTAGGTCAGCAGTTGGTTGAGGTCGGTGTAGCCGGTGCGCGCGACGAGTTCCGCGACGTCGATCACGTCGACCGGCGCGGCGGAGGTGAGTTCGGTGCGGACGATGCTCCTGGTCCCGAGGCTGATGAGTTCGTCGAGGGCGATGCCGCGCGTGAGGGTCACGTCGAGGCGGCCGATGGTGCCGATGGGCACCTGGAGCGTGTTGTAGCCGCGGCTCGCGTAAGTGAGCTGGGCGGTGCCCTCGGGGGGGGTGATGGCGTAGGCCCCGGCGGCATCGGTCGTGGCGGCGTCGCTCATGCCCGGCGCAAGGACTTTCGCATTCGCGATGGGGGCCCCGGCCTCGTCGGTGACGGTGCCCTCGATGAGCTGCTGCGCCCGGAGCACGGTGCCGACCAGCGCCGTGAGACAGGCCGCCATAAGGAGTCTACGCATTCGAAAACCGAGTTTGGTCGCGGGGGGCGAGCCGTGCGAAAGTTCGCCGACACAAAGCGCGAAGGTCGCGTTTCTTCACTGAGTCAGGCCGGTGGTGGGGCGGCTTTCGCCAAAACCTTTTATCCCGCCGATTTGCGACACCTTCGCATCCTAAAGCCAAACAGATGCCTCCCTCGCTCTTTCCTCGCCTCTACCCCGTGCTGTCCGTGGCGCTCGCGCTCTGCACGCTCGCTTGTACCAGTCCGGGGGACGGCGCCCCCGAAGGCGAGACTGCCGGTTTCACGCCCGTCACCTTCGCCGATAGCGTGGCGGCTGCCCACGGTTTTGCCGAATGGCCCGACGTCCGACAACTCGACTTCACGTTCTTCGTCGACGTCAACGACACCACGCGTGCGCAGCGGCGCTGGTCGTGGTTCCCGCAGCAAGACAGCGTCGTCCAGCACACGGACGCCGGCGCGGTGGCCTACCGGCGCAACACCGACCTCGACTCAACGCTCGCCAAGACCGATGGCGCCTTCATCAACGACAGCTACTGGCTCCTGATGCCCTTTTACCTCGTGTGGAGCAAGGACGGCTACGAGTCCGCCGTCACCTACCGCGACACCATGCCCATCAGCGGGGCCATCGGCACCAAGCTCACCGTGCAGTACCGACCGGAGGGCGGCTACACCCCCGGCGACGCCTACGACCTCTACGTGGACGCCGACTACCGCCTACAGGAGTGGGTCTACCGCAAGGGCGGCCAGGCCGAGCCGAGCACGGTGATGGACTGGAGCGACTACAGCACCAAGGGCGGGCTGGTGGTGCCGGGTAATCACCGGGGCAATGGCGCGGTGCGGATCTACCACCCGGAAGTGGAGGTGGCGCGCTAGGTGGGCGGCCTTCGGCCTAGATGGGCTTTGCTTTCGTGCTGTACTCACGTGATGGGACGCAAAGGGCGCGAGGGACCGCAAGGATCGCAAAGGGGTGGGCGTCCTGAGAGGCCCAACTCGCGCAGCGCCCATCTAGCGCAGCGCCCATTTAGCGCGCGAAGCTCGCGCCCGTCACCTCCCGCACTACCGCGGCTACTGTCTCGGCGATCAATGCCTGATCGGTGATGTTGGGGTGAGGTACGCGGCTGCAGCCGCTTACTGGGTAGCCTGTCACGTTCGCGATGCCGACGCGCACATTTGGATGCGCTTCGTTGGCGTGCTGCTTGACCCGGGCGAGGATCCGCTCGAGCACTGCCGCTTGCGGGGGACCGGACAGCGGCGTGGTGACCAGGACGATCGCGGCCCGCGGATAGGCGGCCACGAGCCGGTCTACGAAACCGACGTACACCTGCTCGAAGTGGGTACTGTCGAAGGGCGTGTCCGCGCGGGCCTCCCCGCCGTTCATGTCGTTGGTCCCGAGGCAGACCACGGCGGCAATAGGGTCTTCGGCCGTTAGATCGTAGGTGCGTGTGTCGGTCGTGTCCATCGACAGGTGGTCGAGCAGGGCCGGCAGGGGCGGGTCCTCGGCGTTCCAGTTGACGTAGAGCCCGCGACCGCTCTGCGCGTGGACCACGTAGTCCACGTTTAGCAGGCGCCCCGCCCGTGCCGGGAAGGCCAGGAAGGCGTTCGCCTGATCGCCGTAGTGCGCTTCGTCGCAACCGACGCCCGTCGTGTCGCTCCCTGCCCCGGCGCTGATCGAGTCCCCGAAAAAGGTTACCGTCGCCTCGCGGTCGGGTGCGCGCGTGATGGTTTTGGCGGCAGCCGCATAGAAAAGCAGATGCCCCACCCAAGGCTCGGAGGCCTGCGAGAGGCGTAGGCGGTGTGGCCCCGGCGTGGACGAGCCCGTCGCGAAGCCCAGGGACGTGACGGTGTCCGTAGGAATCTTGAAGCGACCCAGGTACTCGCCGTCCACCTCGACCGTCGCGAACGAGTAGCCGTTGGGCCCGCCGGCGGTGGCGACCTCGAGCGACACGCTGTCTCCGGTGTACTCGAACTCGACGTACGCCGCAGAACCCATCAAATCGTAGGCGCCGCTGGAATCGATACCCGTTCGACCGACGTAGCGATACGCCTCGTGGCCGGCGGGGTAGGAGAGCATCTCGGGGGCGCCCTTGCCGATGCAGGCGGCTACGCTCAACAGCGTAAGTACGAACGTAGCCCACGCGATGCCCTTTGGCACGCCGTGTGGAGGGATAGAGACGCTGTTACGCATATCGTCGAGGGTGTCCGTGGGTGGCCGGGGGCAGGGCGCTAAAGATGGCTGCGCAAGCTAAGCACAACCGATCTTCGCCGCCCCCCGGCACGCTATCGCTATATGAGTATCCACCTCCCGAGTTCCCCCACCGAGGCCGCGCGCCACCGGCAGCTACAGCAATACGGGATTCTCGACACCGAACGCGAGGAGGCGTACGATGATCTCGCGGCCCTGGCTGCGTACATCTGCAAGGTCCCCATCGCGGCCATCACCTTCTTCGACGGCGAGCGTCAGTGGTTTAAGTCGGCCGTCGGGGCGGACATCCGCGAGGCCCCGATGGAGTTCAGCTTCTGCACCTACGTCGCCGCCGATCCGCAGACCCCTTTCGTCGTCGAGGACGCCACGCTGGACGTCCGCTTCGCGCAGGCGCCACACGTGGTGGCCGGGCCGCAGTTGCGCGCCTACGCCGGGACGGCGGTGGTGTCGCCGGAGGGCGTACCGCTCGGGTCGATTTGCGTGTTCGACGTCGCGGCGCGCTCTTTCGACGAGGCCCAGCTCGCGGCCCTGCGGTCGCTGAGCCGCCAGGTCGTCTCGCAGCTCGAGCTCCGCAAGCGCGTCGAGGAGCTCGAGGCGACGACCGAGGAGCTGCGGACCATCAACGAGGACCTGGACCAGTTCGGGTACATCGTCGGGCACGACCTCAAGGCGCCCATCCGGCAGCAGTCGGCCTTCGCGGAGCTGATCCTCGAGGACTTCGCCGACCTCCCCGCCGGGGCGCGCGACATGCTGGAGCAGTGCCGCCTCGCGGGCCGTCGCGCGGCGCGGGTCTTGGAGGACATCGATAAGTACCTGCACGACGGCACCCTGCAGGCCGCGGACCGTGAGCCGGTCCGCCTCGACCGCGTCATTGCGTCCTTGCCGACCTTGGTCATCGTCCCGGCGGGCGCCAAGGTCGAATTCGAGGTCGACGAGTGCGCCGGGGTCATGGTGCCGGCCGCGCCGATGCGGCACGTGCTCGCCAACCTCATCGCCAACGCCATCAAGTACAACGATAAGCCGGAGCCCGTGATTCGGGTTTTGGCGAAAGCCCACCCCCGCAAGCTCCGAATCTGTGTGGTGGACAACGGCCCCGGCATCCCGGAGCACGACCGCAAACGCATCTTCCAGATCTTCGGCCGCGGCGCCAACGCCACCGAGGAAGATGGCCGCGGGCTGGGCCTGGCCATTTGCGTCAAACTCCTGCGGGGCCTGGGCGGGCAGCTCAGCGTGTCGAATGGACCCGGGGGCGGGGCGGAGTTCTGCGTGACGCTCCCACGTTAGCTAGAACGTCGGGCAGGCCATCTTACGGTTGCGCGGGCGGGCGCTGCGTTTGCGCGGGTGTACCTCCCCGAAGCGGTAGCTGATCGTGGCCTGGCCGGACAAGTAGGTGTCGTCGGTCTCGGGATTGCCGCGAATCGTGGTGGCGGTCGGGAACTGTTCCCCGGGGGCCGTCGTGAACTCGTCCGTGCGGTAGGCGAGTTGTACGGCCGTCTCGCCGTTCTCGGTCAGGACCTCGTCGGCGACGTAGCGCAGGCGACTCACGTCGTCGAGGTGGTCGGTGGACGTAAACCGGCCCACGGCCTCGACGCCGAGGATGAGGCGGTCGGTGAGGTTGAAGCGAAGGCCCGCGCCGATGGGCACGGCCCCGATCCAGCGCCCGTACTTCTCGCCGAAGCCGTCGATGCCCTGCCCCTCGGTGCCGAGGCCGCGGAGCTCGACGACGCCCGTGAGCGACTGCGTCTTCGGGTTGTGCGCCGTGGCCACGACGCCGAACATCACGTAGGGCGCCACCACGCGCTCGGTGGACATCGGGTAGAACTCGACCATGACGCCGACCTCGTGGAGGTCGCTGAAGAAACTCAGGTTGCGCGACCGGGACGACTCACGGTCCGCGTCCGAGCCTTCGATCTGTAGGTACTGGTACTGCGCCCGCACGGCTGCCCAGGGGGCGAATTGGTAGCGACCGAAGACGCCCGCGCTCGGACCGGATCGCGCGATCTGCCTGGTGCGCTTGTTGGGCGTGAGCTCGCCTTCGTAGGTGGAGACCCCGACGAGGAGCCCCGCGTCGAGTTGGGCGCGCGTCGCGACCGGGGCCAGCAGGCCGAGCATCAGGCAAATTACGGAAAGGCGGACGGAGGAAATGTGCATGCGGTCGACTTGAAGCTCGGAGCGCCGCGGAGGGCGGCGCGCGAGATCGGACTGCAAAACTGCGATAAGTCCCCAGGGATTGCCTGCGCCACGGGCGCATTCACGACCAATTGCCACAATGGCGGTAGCGGTAGCGCGGCCGCGGGCTGGGGTGGCTCGCCCGTACGCGGCAGGGTTTACTCGAGCGCGAACTGTACGGGAAGTACGAAGCTGACCTGCACGTCGCGGCCGCCGTGCTTGCCCGGCACCCAGGCGGGCATCTGGCGTACGACCCGCAAAACCTCCTCCGAGATCGACGGGCTCGGCGAGCGCACGATCTCTGGTTCGAGGATCTCGCCGTCGGTCCCGACGACGAACTGCACGATGGCCTTGCCCTCGACCCCGGCGTCCCTGTCGGCCTTCGGGTAACGGACGTTGGCGTAGATGTTTTGGAGGAGGGCCTTTTCGTAGCACGCACGGTCGGTGCTCACGCAGGTGGGGTCCGGGAAGTGCGGCATGACTTCTACGACTTTGTAGACCTGCTGGCCGCGGACGCGCTCAGCGTGAAAGGTTTGTGTGCCCCCGTGGCTACCGTCCTTGGGTCCTGCGGTCTGCTGGAAACTCTGCAAAATATTCCCTTCGCGATCCTTAATGTGCAAAATCGACGTGACCGTTTGCTTTTTGGTCTCCGGATCGAAGACCATGATCGTGTCGACGGCGAGTTGGTATTCGCCACTCTCGACGCCGGCCGCGTAAAGGCCCATGCCTTCATCGGCACTTACGCCTTCCGACTGCGCGGCGCGGAGCTCGACGAGGTCCTGCTCCTCGACGCTCTCCTTCGTACACGCCATGGCGGTTAACAGAATAGCGACGGTGGCCAGCGCCACGCGCCAGCTCTGCTCGTTGTGAAAGGTCTTGGTCATCATGTCGAAGCGATTTTGTAAAGGCGATTGCGCGAAGGCGGCGGCCAACAGCGGCTGCCGGGTGTGGAGTTGGTGGGCCAGCAGCAGCCGGCGGTAGCTGTTCAGTTCAGTAGACGCGAGGGCCTCGGCGTCGGCGTGGTACTCGTGCACGAGGCGCAGTTCGCGGTCTAGGATGTAGACGAGCGGGTGGAACCAAAAGACCGTCCTCAGGATCGTCATCGCGATCCGGTCGATCGTGTGCAGCAAACGGTGGTGGGCCGCCTCGTGCGCGATCAGGGCCCTGGCGTCCGCCTCGCTGTAGGCGTCCCAGTCCTTCACGAAGAGGTGCCTCCCGACGGAGAAGGGTCCCGCGACGCTCGGCAGCTCACGGATGAGCATTCCGCCGACCAGTCGTTCGGGGCGGCTTTCGCCAAAACACTTTGCGAGTCGCCAGGCCCCGAGCGCGGTGACGCCAGCGCTGTACACGAGGCCCGCACCGTAAACCCACGCAAGCCAGTCGCTCGGCAACGCGGGACCACCGGACGCGGCAGCTGGCCCGCCATCGGGATATACGGTCAGGGTCGCGAGCCACACCGACGTACTCTCGCGCAGGGCGTGCAACCCGCTTGGGCCCGAGCTCCAACCGAACGGCATTCCGGCTATCCCGACGCCCAACACAACCGTCAAAAGCAGGTAGGCCCGATTGAACCCATGGCTCGCCAGCGGGCGCAACAGGGCCGCGTACACCAGCAGGCCGATGCCCCAGATGAAGGTGACGTTGGTGAGGTACTGGATCATGGCTCGCTCGTGTTTGCGGAGTCGTCCTCGGCGGCCGACTTTCCATCGTTCGCCCCGTCCAGCAGCCCCTCGATCTGCGCCAGCGTCAGGTCCTCGCGCTGCGCCAGGAAGCTCACGAGTTGCGCCGGGCTCCCGCCGAAGAAGCGCTCGATGAAGCTCGTCAGGCGCGAGGCGGAGTAGTCGGTTTTGGCGACAGCCGCCTCGTAGATGTAGGTCCGCCCGAAGGCCTCGTAGGTGAGGAAGCCCTTGTCGACGAGGATCCGCAGGACGGTGCTCACGGTGGTCGGCTTGGCTTCGTTGCCGGCTTTCGCCAAAACCTCCCGCACGTCTCCGGCCGACCCGCGGCCGATCTCCCAGACGGCCTGCATCACTTGCTCCTCGCCGCGCGTAAGTCGCTTCATGCCGGCAAAACTACGACTATAGTTTTAGTTATAGTGGGTTGCACCGAAAAATTTCTGAGCATAGTTTGCCCGGGCCCGGTGGTCACAGCCACCCCTGCGCCATGCGCTTCAGCGCCGGCACGCGCGCGATGCGAACGCCGACGTCGAACAGCCACGGAGCAGTGCCCCCCAGTCGCATCACCCAACCGTTGCGTCGCAGCTTCGGGCGCATCTCCCGCTCGAGGGCCGCGGCGTAGGGCGCGAGGTCGCCCGCGTCTAGTCGGTTTTGGCGCAAGCCCTCCACCGCCGTCTCCGCCGCGAGAATCCCGCTGCGGATGGCCGTATCGATGCCGTGCCCGCCGATCGGATCGATCAGCGCCGCCGCATCCCCGCAGAGCATGAAGCGATCCCCGTGGCACGGCACCGCCCGAGAGCCGATCGGCAGGCCGAATCCCACCGTGCGACCGACCTGCTCGGCCCCGGCGAAGCGCGCCCGCAGGGCCGGGTGCTCCGCGAGCGCCTCCGCGAGCGCGGCCCCGAGGTTGATCCTGCGCGCCGCGATCGCGGCCGACGACATGCCGAATCCGACGTTGTACAGCCCGTCGCCCACCGGGAAGACCCACAGGTAGCCCGGCTGCCACCGCCGCAGGAAGTAGATGTCGTTGGTCGCGGACGCAGCCCCGGTGACGCCGCGGTAGTAAGCGCGCACGGCCGCGAGGTGGTGGTGACGATCGAGGCGCGTCTCGGTGAGCGCGCGCCCCACCGCGGAGTGGGCCCCGTCGCAGCCGATGAGTAGTCGAGTGTCCAGGCCACCGGACTCAGTCTCGACCCTGAGGCCGCCCGGAATCCCAACCACCCCCTGGACCGCCGCCCCGAGGTAGGTCTCGGTGGCCGTGTGTCGCTCGACGGCCCGGTAGAGGTAGTCGTCGAAGCGCTCGCGCGTCGCATTGTAGGCCGGCACGAACCACGTGAGCTCGAGGGGTCGTGGGTCGTTGCCGAAGAACCGGGCGTGGCGGATCTCGGCCCGGAGCTCCGGTGGCGCGAGGTCGAGCCCGAGGCGCTCGCCGAGGCGCGCCACCTCGCGCACGGCGGCCCCGGGGACGGCGTCACCGCAGACCTTGTCGCGGGGGAAGGAACCGGCCTTGTCGAGCAGGGCGACGCGCAGGCCCGACTCCCGGGAGAGGGCGAGGGCGCAGGCGGCACCGGCCGGGCCCGCGCCCGCAATCACGACATCGTACATTCGGCCACAAGTTAGCCACACCCGGGCCGGCGACTCAACCCATGTGCCCGCGAAGGCGTAGTTTCGCCGACGGTACCGCCCGGTGGGGATCAGCCCAGCCGCGCCACCGAAAATTCCCGCGTCTATGGCGTTCGACATCGAACTTATTCGGCAGGTATACGCCGAGCTCCCCACCCGCCTCGCCGAGGCCCGCAAAGCCCTCGGGCGCCCGCTCACCCTCACCGAGAAGATCCTCTTCGCGCACCTCCACCCGGACTCGCCGCTGCGCAACTACGGCCGCGGCGAAGACTACGTGTTCTTCGCCCCGGACCGCGTCGCCATGCAGGACGCCACCGCGCAGATGGCCCTGCTGCAGTTCATGACCGCCGGTCGCGACAAGGTGGCCGTGCCCTCGACGGTGCACTGCGACCACCTCATCCTCGCCAAGGACGGCGCCGACGTCGACTTAGCCCAGGCCAACGACGAGAACGCCGAGGTCTACAAGTTCCTCTCGAGCATTTCCGACAAGTACGGCATCGGCTTCTGGAAGCCCGGCGCCGGGATCATCCACCAGATCGTGCTCGAGAACTACGCCTTCCCCGGCGGGATGATGATCGGGACGGACTCGCACACGCCGAATGCCGGCGGTCTCGGCATGATCGCCATCGGGGTCGGGGGCGCGGACGCCGTCGACGTCATGGCCGGCATGGCCTGGGAGCTGAAGATGCCGAAGGTGATCGGCGTCAAGCTCACCGGCAAGCTCGGCGGCTGGACCTCCTCCAAGGATGTCATCCTCAAGGTGGCCGGCATCCTCACGGTCAAGGGCGGCACCGGGGCCATCGTCGAGTACTTCGGCGAGGGCGCGCGCAGCCTCTCGTGCACGGGCAAGGGCACGATCTGCAACATGGGCGCCGAGATCGGGGCCACGACCTCGACCTTCGGCTACGACGAGGCCATGAGCCGCTACCTCAAGGCCACCGACCGCGCCGACGTGGCCGAGTTGGCCGACGCGGTCGCCGAGCACCTCACCGGTGACGACGAGGTGTACGCCAATCCGGAGAAATTTTTCGACCAGGTGATCGAGATCGACCTCAGCACCCTCGAGCCCCACGTCAACGGACCGTACACGCCCGACCTCGCCTGGCCGATCTCGGAGTTCGCGAAGGCCGTGGCCGACAACAACTACCCGGCGAAGTTGGAAGTGGGCCTCATCGGCTCGTGTACCAACTCCAGCTACGAGGACCTCGACCGCGCCGCTTCGCTGGCCAAGCAGGCTGTCGCCAAAAACCTGAAGGTCAAGTCCGAGTTCACCGTCACGCCGGGCTCCGAGCTGATCCGCTTCACCGTCGAGCGCGACGGCCAACTGGCCGACTTCGAGAAGATGGGCGGGGTCGTTTTGGCGAACGCCTGCGGGCCCTGCATCGGGCAGTGGGCCCGCCATACCGACGACCCGAAGCGCAAGAACTCGATCCTCACGAGCTTCAACCGCAACTTCTCGAAGCGCAACGACGGCAACCCGAACACGCACGGCTTCGTGGCGAGTCCGGAGATTGTCACGGCGCTTTCGATCGCCGGTACGCTAAACTTCAATCCACTCAAAGACTCCCTCACCAACGAGGCCGGCGAGCAGGTGATGCTCGACCCGCCGACGGGCGTGGAGCTGCCGCCGCGCGGGTTCGACGTCGAGGACGCCGGCTTCCAGGCCCCGGCCGCCGACGGATCGGGCATCCAGGTGATCGTCGACCCGGAGTCCGACCGCATCCAGCTCCTGGAGCCCTTCCGCCCGATCACCCAGGACGAGGTGACGGACATGCGCGTGCTCATCAAGGCGAAGGGCAAGTGCACCACCGACCACATCTCGATGGCGGGCCCGTGGCTCACGTACCGCGGGCACCTCGAGAACATCTCGCAGAACTGCCTCATCGGCGCGATCAACTACTACAACGGCGAGACCAACAAGGTGGCCAACTACGCCCACGAGCGGCTCAACGTCGGTAGCGTGACCGGGGCGGCCCCGGTGTTCATGCCCGTACCCGACAGCGCGATCGCCTACCGCAAGGCCGGCATCGGGACGGTGGTGTTCGGGGAGGAGAACTACGGCGAGGGCTCGAGCCGCGAGCACGCCGCCATGGAGCCGCGCTTCCTGGGCGTGAAGGCCGTGGTGGTGAAGAGTTTCGCGCGCATCCACGAGACCAACCTCAAGAAACAGGGCATGCTCGCGCTCACGTTCTCGGACCTGGGCGACTACGACAAGGTGCGGCAGGACGACAAGATCACGATTCTGGACTTCGACAAGTTCGCCCCCGGTAAGCAGGTCCACATGCGCCTCGACCATCTCGACGGTACGCACGACACGATCAAGCTCAACCACACCTATAATCAAGCACAGATCGACTGGGTGACGGCGGGCTCGGCGTTGAACAAGATCCGGAGCGAGGTAGCGGCCGGGGCGGCGGTGTAGCTGTGGCCCGAATACTTCCCAGCCGGCGATACCGCGCGGCCATCGCACATCTGCGTTCTCGACCGACTGTGTTCGAGGGCGCAGATGTTTTTGTTTACACCCATTTGCAGATTAATCGTCACACCGTAATCTCACGCTCGAAAGCACTCCGCTTTCGCTAAAACAGTGTTGAGATGTTCAAAGAATTTAAGGAGTTTATTTCCAAAGGCAACGTCCTCGAGCTGGCCGTCGGTGTGATTCTCGCGGCGGCCTTCGGGGCTGTCGTCACGGCCTTTACCGACGGGGTCCTCATGCCGCCCATCGGGCTCGCCCTCGGCGGGGTGGACTTTAGCGACCTCGCGCTCACGCTCCAGGACGGCGTCGGCGTCGAGGGCACTGATGTTTACGTAGCCCCCGTCACGATCAACTGGGGCTTCTTCGTCCAGAAAGTCATCGACTTCCTCATCATCGCCTTCGTCCTGTTCGTGGTCATCAAGGCCTACAACGACTTCCTGCGCAAGAAGGAGGCCGCGCCCCCGGAGGTGCCGCCGGCCCCGACCAAGGAAGAGACCTTGCTGACCGAGATCCGCGATTTGCTCGCGAGGGGGCGCTAATGCGGTCTAGAAGTCGAGGTAGACGACCCCTAGACCCCTTTCGTTTCTTCGCGCCCGTATGCGTATCGTCATCCTCGGCACGGCCCACCCTTACCGCGGGGGTCTGGCGGCTTTCAACGAGCGACTCGCCGAAGTCCTCGTCGAGGCCGGGCACGAGGTGGAGGTCGTCACGTTCACGTTGCAGTACCCGGGTTTCCTGTTCCCGGGTGAGTCCCAGACCGACGAGCGGGCGGCGCCAACGGGTTTTGCCGTAAGGCGCCTCCTCAACAGCGTCAATCCCCTCAGCTACCTCGCCACCGGTCGCTACATCGAGTCGCTCGGGCCGGACTTGGTCATCTGCAAGTTCTGGCTGCCCTTCATGGGGCCGGCGCTCGGCACGGCCCTGCGGATCGCGCGCCGCGGCGGAGCCCACGTCGTCTCGATCGTCGACAACATCATCCCCCACGAGCGGCGCCTCGGCGACCGACCGTTCGCGCGTTACTTCGCGGGCGCCGTGGACGACTTCATCGTCATGAGCCGCAGCGTCGAGGCGGATATGGCGGGTTTTGCGAAGGCGCACCAACGGGTCGTCTACCACCCGCACCCGGTGTACGACAACTTCGGCGAGCCCGCGCCACGCGTTGAGGCCACCGCTCACCTCGGGCTCGATCCCGCCCTGCGCTACCTGCTGTTCTTCGGCTTCATCCGCGACTACAAAGGGCTGGACCTGCTGCTCGACGCCGTGGCGGTTTTGCGGGACACCGCCCCCGAACTCCTCCGCGATACGCGCCTCATCATCGCCGGGGAGTACTACGGCAACCGCGAGGCGTACGAGGCGCAGATCGCGCGTCTCGGCATCGCTGAGCTCCTCGTGCTGCGCACCGACTTCATCGCCAACGAGGACGTGCGCTACTACTTCAGCGCGGCGGAACTCGTCGTGCAGCCTTACAAGACGGCCACGCAGTCGGGCATCTCGCAGATGGCCTACCACTTTGGCGTCCCGATGGTGGTGACGCGGGTGGGGGGCCTGCCCGAGATCGTGCCCGACGGCGAGGCCGGGTACGTGGTTGACGTAAAGCCCTCGGCGATCGCGGAGGCGATCAGACGATTTTTGATCTTGTCAGACGTAGCGCGAGACGCCTTTCGGCAAAACGTGCGAGAGCTGGCGCGGCAATACGCCTGGCCCGCGCTCGTCGAAGCCCTCGTGCGGCTCGTCGACGACGGCATCGGCTCTCGAACGAATACTGACAACTGAGAATTGAAAACTAAGAACTGAGAACAGAACCTTGATCTACCGCGCCAAATCCCCCTTACGCATCGGCCTCGCCGGCGGCGGCACCGACGTGAGCCCCTACGCCGACGTCCACGGCGGCGCCATCCTCAACGCCACCGTGAGCCTCTTCGCCACGGCCAGCATCGAGCCGCGTAGCGACGGCAGAATCCTGCTCGACAGCCGCGACCTCAACGAGACGGTCGAACTCGACGCCAGCGACCAACTGCCCATCGACGGCAAACTGGACCTGCTCAAGGGCGTCTACAACCGCCTCGTGCGCGACTACGGCCTCCGGCCGCAGGGCTTCACGCTCATCACGGAGGTGGACGCGCCGAAGGGCTCCGGGATGGGCACCTCCTCGACGGTCACGGTCACGGTGCTCGGGGCCTTCGCGGAGTGGCTCAAGCTCCCGCTCGGCGAGTACGACGTCGCCAGGCTCGCCTACGAGATCGAGCGCGTCGACCTCGGGATGTCGGGCGGGCGCCAAGACCAGTACGCGGCCACGTTCGGGGGCTTTAACTACATGGAGTTCTACGCCGACGAAAAGGTGATCGTCAATCCGCTACGCGTCAAGCGCAGCACCCAGAAGGAGCTCGAGCACAACCTCCTGCTCTACTACACGGGCACGAGCCGGCTGTCCGCCAAGATTATCGACCGGCAGACGGCGGCTTTCGCAAAAACAGGCCCCACCAATGCGAGCGTCGAGGCCGCGCACGCCCTCAAGCAGCAGGCCATCCGCATGAAGGAGGCCCTGCTGACGGGACGCCTGGCCGAGATCGGGGCACTCCTCGACTTCGGGTGGCAAAACAAGAAGCGCATGGCGACAGGCATCAGCAACCCCGTCATCGACGAGCTCTACGACGCCGCCCTGGCCGCCGGCGCCACGGGCGGCAAGATCAGCGGCGCCGGCGGGGGCGGGTTCATGACATTCTACTGCCCGGGGTCCACGCGCCACCGCGTGGCCGAGCGGCTCTGCGCCTTTGGCGGGGAGGTGCGGCCCTTCATCTTCGTAGGCGAGGGCATGGTAAGCTGGACGGCGTAAGGCGAGGTGGTGGCGGAGTCTGTGGTGAGAGGAGGGGCGGGCGGTGTGGCGGAGGAGTGAAGAGTAGTGGTGGATAGGCATGGCACACCCGTCCCGCGACACAGCCCGCCACGCCCGCCCACGGCCCCTACCTACACCTCCACCCCCGCCCGCCTCGGCTGCCGCGCCGCCGGCGTCACGATGGGCAACTCGATCCGGAAAGTCGTCCCGATGAAAGGACTCGTCTCGTAGCTCAGCGTCCCGGAGAAAAACTCCACGATCCGCTTCGAGACCGCCAGCCCGAGACCCGTCTGCGAGGACGTGATCGTGAAGCGCGGGTCGAAGAGCTTCGCCTGCAACTCCGTGGGGATGCCGGGACCATTGTCCTTAACCTCGATGAGCAGGCGATCTTCGGCTTGTTTTAGCGAAAGCGTCACCTGCCCTACCTTCTCCTCGCTCATCGCGCGGTCGGCGTTGGTCACCAGGTTGAGGAGCACCTGCGTGAGGTGGACCGGGTCCACGGCCGCCTGGAGGCCGTCGGTGCCGGGGAAGTCGACGAAGATGAGCCGCGACTGAACCTGACCCTGCCGTGATTGTACGAAATCCCGCAGCAGCGGCGCGATGGCGGTATCGTGCAGGTGCGGCGTGTCGAGGGAGGCGAAGGACTTGAACTGCGTGGCCACCTTGCTGAGGTGATCGATCCGCTCGATGAGCCCCGAACTCATCCGCCGCGCACCGTCGAGCTCGGGACCCGGTTGCCGGTTGAGCGTCAGCACGATGTACTCCGTGTTGAGGCGCAGCGGCGTGAGCGCGTTGTTGATCTCGTGGGCGATCTGCTGCGCCATGACCTGCCACGCGCCCTCGCGCTCCTTGTCGACCAGGGCCCGCGTACTCTGCTCCACCTTGACGACCATCTCGTTGTAGGCCTGCGTGAGCTTCCCGATCGCGTCGTCGCCCTCCCACGACAGCGGCGCACTCGCCGCGCCGAGGTCGTAGTCCTGCAGCCGGTTGGCGAGGGCGAGGATGGGCTCGAACAGCATCCGGATCAGGAGCAACCCGATGGCCCAACTCACGAGGAGGAGCACGAGGTACACGCTGAGCAGCTTGCCCATGATGATGGGGATGTCCTGGGCCGTACCGGAGTTGGCGCGCGGGGTGTTGAGCGCGACGATGCCCGAGAGCTTCCCGCGGGCCGTGAGGCCGAACAAGGTCCGCAGGTAGTGGCGGCCCCCGCGTACGTCGGGGGCGAGGTGCACGGCCCAGGGGTCGGACTCGTAGGTTTGTAGCAACTGCGGCGCGAGGGTGCGCACGGCGGGGCTATTGGCGGCCGAGGCGATGGAACTGCCGAGGAGTTGCCCCTCGACGCTGTACACGTCGACGTCGACGAGGTTGCGCTCGAACAGTCGCCGGAGCTGCGGGGGCGTGAGGTCGGCCAGGCCTTCGCCGCGGCTCTCGAGCAGGTCGATCAGGTCGGTCCGCACCGAGCGCGCGAGGTTGAGCTGGCGCTCGAAGGCCACCTGGGCGTTGTTCTGGTGGAGGAACACGAACGTCGCCACGCTCACGACGACGAACAGCGAGAGGGTCGTCCCGAGGAGTATGCCCTGCATCTTGTACTGCAGCGACAGCGAGCGCCAGTTGACTCCGAGCCCGCGCCAGCGCCACAGCAGGCGGACGGCCGCCCCGCAGATCGAGATCGCGATGAAGAGCGCGAGGACCAGCGAGAGGTTGCTGCTCCACACGAGGAACTCCGAGAGGGGCTCCCCGATGAGGACGTAGGTATCGGCATCGTGGCGGTAGATCCGCCCGTCGAAGCGGTCCGCGGCGATCTTGACGGTCTGCCCGACGCCCGGGAGCGGCACCTTGAGCACGGCCAGGTCGAAGGTCCCGGCATTGGCGAGCGCGAGTTCGCCGCGATCAACCACGGCGTACTGGTACCGGTCGAGTTTGCTGAGCCGCTTGTACGGCACGGCCCCGGAGTAGATGCTGTAACGGAAGGTCTTGTTGAGCCGGAAGATCAGCGTGTGGCCGTAGGGCGTCCGCACGCGGTAGGTCGGGACCTGCTCCCCCTCGATCGCGAAGGTCGTCGTGAAGGCCGACAGGTTGTGCTCGATGTCGATCGTGTCGGCGCGCGGGTTGAGGATCGCCTCGTAGAAGTAGTTCGACGCCAGGTACGCGCACCGCAGGTAGCGTTGCTCCCAGTACGAGCCCGGGTTTTTGCGTGCGGCGGTGATGTCGTAGTCGCGCACGAAGCCCCCGATCTCGCGTTCGGCGTAGACGTCCGTGCGCTCGGCGAGCATCCGGGCGTAGCGCGTGTGCAGACCGCTGTTGGCCTCCTCGTGCGTCCAGAGCAGTAGCGT
Organism: Saprospiraceae bacterium; assembly: GCA_965215115.1. GTDB lineage: Bacteria > Bacteroidota > Bacteroidia > Chitinophagales > Saprospiraceae > CALDTK01. Next base: position 5,024,461 of record OZ244050.1, on the reverse strand, counting down.
CGCCACGACGACCGATCCCACCACCAACTGCGCGATCGCCGCCGAGACCGCCATCAGCTGCAGGCGCTGCATCGCCCAGGCACTCAGCGTCACCACCCCCGCTACCGCCAGTCCGACCCAGGGCGGGAGAAAGGTCGGGAGCGTCGCGTACACCGCCACCGAGAAGCCGCAAAACCCCGCTACCGCAGCCCACTCCCCGCGGCTCCCGCCGGACGGCGAAATTGCGCTCGCCTGGGCGAAGAGGTTCCAGAGCAAGTAGTAAGTCAGGACCCCGAGCCCGGCGACGCTCCACACGACGGCCCCCTCGAGGTCGAGCGGGCGATAGATGTCGAACCGCTCGGTGAGCGCGAGCCAGACTTCTACCAGGAGGCACACCACCGTCCCGTAGCCGATCGCGAGCCCGGCGCTCGCCAACCATTCCCAGGACCTACGCTCGGGCTTTCGTATCGTAGTCGCCATAGCGCTCGGGTCCTTTCGGGGGTGCACCCCGCGACCGTGGCCATAGGCGGCGAAGCGGTCGCTGGGACGGCGTCACGTATCCTAAATAGTGCCAATGTGTTGCCCCGCCGCCCCCGCTCCCCCGCCGGCGTCCGTGCGGCTACCTTGGCGCCGTGGACAACCCTACCCTGATCGCCCAGCGCGTGGCCAGCGCCATCGCCCTCAAGCAGGCCGTACTCTCCGAGGAGGACCTTCTTGCGGCTGTCGCCAAAACCGCCGACTGGTGCGTCGAGGCCCTGCGCGCCGACGGCACGGTGCTCTGGTGCGGCAACGGGGGCTCGGCCGCGGACGCGCAACACCTCAGCGCCGAGCTCACCGGCCGCTTCTACTACGACCGCCCGCCCCTGCGCTCCGAGGCGCTGCACGTCAACACGAGCTACCTCACGGCCGTCGGCAACGACTACGGCTACGACCAGGTCTTCGCGCGCCTCGCCCGCGCGCAACTGCGCCCCGGCGACCTCCTGATCGGCCTGACGACCTCCGGCAAGTCCACCAACGTCCTCACGGCCTTCGCGGTGGCGCGGGAGCTCGGCGCGCGGACGGTCTGCTTCACGGGGGCCTCCACGCCCGGCCTCGACGCACTCGTCGACCTGGTCATCAATATCCCGAGTGCCGACACGCCCCGCATCCAGGAAGTGCACATGTTGCTCGGACATTGCGTTTGCGAAATCGTGGAAGCCACCCTGTTTCCTCGTAAATAGTCCACTATGCCCGCCGATTTCTTCCCGACCACCGCCGTCGTCCTCGCCGGGGGCCTCGGGACCCGCCTCCGATCCGTCGTCAAGGATGTCGCCAAGCCCATGGCGCCCGTCGGGGACCGACCCTTCGTGACCTACGTGCTGGACTGGCTCGCCGAGCATGAGATCGAACGCGTCGTGCTGGCCGTCGGTCACCTCGGGCACCAAGTAGAGCAGACGCTCGGCAACAGCCACGAGGGCATGAGCCTGGTCTACAGCCACGAGACCGAGCCGCTCGGGACCGGTGGCGCCATCCTGCATGCCTTCGATCAGCTCCCGCCGGCCGAGGCGACCCAGGCCGCGTTCGTCGTCAACGGCGACACTTACTTCGAGTGTGACCTGAGGGCTTTCGCCAAAACCCACCTCACCGCAAAGGCCGACGTGAGTCTCGCGCTCCACGACGTTCACGACGCCGGGCGCTACGGACTGGTCGCGATGGACAGCCACGACCGGATCACGGGCTTCTCGGAGAAGACCCCGGGCTCGGTCGGGTTCATCAACGCCGGGGTGTACCTCATGAGCCCTCTCGTTTTGGCGAAAGCCGGACTCAGCGGCCGCTTCTCCATCGAAAAAGACTTCTTCGAACAGCACACGGACAAACTGCACCTGCAAGGCGTCCCGCTCACGGGCTACTTCATTGACATCGGCGTCCCGGAGGACTACGCAAGAGCGCAGACGTACTTCGCGGAGCGGGGGTAGAACGGCGCCGACGCTGCTTCGCTCGCGATAGGGACGCGCGACGAGCGGTGTGTGCAGCCGTGTTCGTTTGCTTAGTCCGCTAGGGATTGAAAGGCCACATAGCCACCGTACGGCCGAAGGACGATTTCCGTGGGCAAGGCCTCATCGACCACGACTACCTCTAGCTCGGGTGCGTCACGGAAGGTAACCCAAGGTGTCTGTTGCGAATCGCTTGCGGGCAGCTCGAGCGGCACGGTCATCTCCTCGGCCGTACCGTTGACGACGGCGATGTACCGCTGGTCGCCTTTGGTCCGCTCCAGCGCCAGCCACTTGCCCGGCTCACCTCCGAGGTAGCGCACTCCGTCCCATACCGTCGGCACGGTCGCTAGGTAGCGCTGGACTTCCTCGGGCAGGGCTCGGTACTGATCGACGTCGTCGGCGTAGTGCACGATGCCTGATTCGAAGAGGATCGGTAGCGCCAACTCGTGCGCCTGCGTGGTCGCGTGCGGGTACTTGCGGTCCGTGAACGTGACCGGCGTGAAGTCCATGGGGCCCACGGCGTTACGCGTGAGGGGCAAGACGGTATGCTGCGCCGGGGTGCGCGTCGGGAAGGTGGCCTTGAACTGGTAGCTCTCCGCCCCCACCACCGCCTCCATAGTCACGAGGTTCGGCCACGTGCGCTGCCAGCCCCGCGGGGCGGTACAGCCGTGGAAGTTGACGAGTAGCCTGGCCTCGGCCGCGTCGGCCAGGATCTCGCTGTACTGCCGCACCACGCCTTGCTTGTCGCTCTGGAAGAAGTCCACCTTCACGCCGGCCACCCCCATCGCCGCGATCCGAGCGAACTCCCGCCGCCGCGGTTCGGCCAGGTGCATGAAGTCGCGCGGGCCCTCGGGTACGTCGTTGTGCGGGCCCCCGGAGTTGTACCACAGCAGCAGGCCGACGCCCTTGGTTTTGGCGTAAGCCGCCAGCTGCGTCACGTCCCCGCCGCGCATCCGCTCCCAGTTGGCGTCGACGAGGACGTACCCCCAGCCCTGCTCGGCGGCGAAGTCGACGAAACGCACTTGCTTGCGGTAGTCCTGCGGGCTGTCCCAGTCGCTCCACCAACTCCAGGCCGCGCGGCCGGGCTCGACCCAGCCAAAATCACCGTCGGCCCGGGGGGGCGCGAGGTCGGTGACGAGGGTCGTCGCGAGCACGGTCTGCGGGGTGGCGCCGGCGACGATGATCCGCCAGGGCGTGTAGCGCTTGTCCCCGAGCCGCGCCACGGTGTCGTACAGGCCATTCGCCTCCTGTTCCAGGGGCGGGACGAGGCGGTAGGTCGGACCTTCGTTGCGCAGGTGCGAGGCGTAGTACTGGTCCACGAGGCCGGACTCGTGGATGAGGAGGTGGCGGTCGGCCCCCGTGGCGTAGAGCGGCAGCACGTAACCGCGGTCGCTGGGCCCAACCTGCTCGGCGGGCACCGCGTCCCAGTACTGCTCGTAGCCGGGGGAATACGTCGTGACGGTGTCGTAGTCCTGGCGCCACGCCGTGAGGCCTTGCGGCAAAACGAACGCCGCGCGCTCCTGTGTGACGACGAGGCTGTCGATGTCCAGATCGTCGAAACGGTAGCGGTAGGCGAAGCCATCCTCGTAGAGCCGGGTCTCGAGCGTGGCCTCCTGCGCGTGGGCGTTGCGTAGCTTCAGGCTGAGGCCTCGGTAGGGTTTGTCGACCGCGGTCTGCTTGCCGGTGGTGAGGGTGTAGGCGCTGCGTGCGTCGGTCTCGTCGACGGCGACCACCGCCAGCGAGTCCGTGAAGTCGGCACCGTAGAGCGCGATCCCGATTGGGGACGGCCGCATGTAGAACTGCGTGTCCGTCGCGGTGCCGATGCGGTAGGTCAGTCCGCCGGCCCCGTCGAGCCTCACGGAAGCCACCAGCGTCGACCCCGGGGAGACCAAGTCCGCCTGTCTGATTGGCGCGTCCTCGGTTTTGGCGCAAGCCGCCGCCAAACACAGCACCAGCGCGGAGCCTAGCGCCACTACGTAGGGCCTCACGCCCGCAGGTCCTTCCGCAAGATCTTCCCGACGTTGCTCTTCGGTAGCTCGTCGCGCCACTCGTACGCTTTGGGGCGCTTGTAGCCCGTGAGACTCTCCTTACAGTGCGCGACCAGCTCGTCCTCGGTGAGGGACTTGTCCTTGCGGACCACGAAGGCCTTCACCACCTCGCCGGAGCTCTCGTCCGGGACGCCGATCACGGCGCACTCGAGGACCTTCGGATGGGACGCGATCACGTCCTCGACCTCGTTGGGGTAGACGTTGAAGCCCGACACCAGGACCATGTCCTTCTTGCGATCGACGATCGAGAAGAAGCCCTTGTCCGACATCGTGGCCATGTCCCCGGTCGAGAGCCAGCCGTCGGCTGTGAGGGTCTTGGCCGTCTCGTCGGGGCGGTTGTAGTAGCCGGCCATCACCTGCGGGCCCTTGATCTGTAGCTCGCCGACGACGCCGTGGTCCACGGGGGCGCCGCTCTCGTCGACCACGCGCATGATCGTGTCCGAGATGGGCAGCCCGATGGTGCCCTGCTGGTGACTGCCGTCGAGGGGGTTCGTCGTGGCCACCGGACTCGACTCCGTCATGCCGTAGCCCTCGATCACCGTGCAGCCGGTGACTTTCTTGAAGCGGTCCGCGACCGAGTTCTGCAGCGCCATGCCGCCGGCGAAGGCGAGCTTCATGTGGGAGGTGTCGGCCTTGGCGAACTCCTCGGAGTTGGCCAGCGCGTTGAAGAGCGTGTTGATCCCGGTCATCGCGGTGATCGGCTGCTTGTTGAAGGCGTCGACGACGGTGGACAGGTCGCGCGGGTTGACGATCAGCACCTGCTCGGCGCCGAAGAGCGCCATCGTGACGCAGTTGCACGTGAAGGCGAAGATGTGGTAGAGCGGCAGCGGGCACAGCACGGTGAGATTGGTCTCCCCGCCGAGCGTCGGCCCCATCCACGCCTTGACCTGGAGGGCGTTGGCCTGGAGGTTGGCGTTGGTGAGCATGGCGCCCTTGCTGACGCCGGTGGTCCCGCCCGTGTACTGCAAGACGATCGTGTCCTCTGGCTTGCCCGCGTGTCGCTTGAGCTGAAACTTCCGTCCCCCCTCGACGGCCTCCTTGAAGACCACTGCGTTGGGGAGGTTGTACTTCGGCACCAACTTCTTGACGTTGCGTACCGCGAAGTTGACCAGCTTCCCCTTGAAGCCCAGCAACTCCCCGACGCTCGTCGTGATGACTACCTTGATCGAGGTGTCCGGCAGGATCTTCTCGAGGTTGTGTGCGCAGGTCTCCGAGATGAGGATCGCCTTGGCGCCCGAGTCGTTGAACTGGTGTTGCATCTCCCGCGGCGTGTACAGCGGGTTGGTGTTGACCACGATGATTCCCGCCTTGAAGGCCCCGAACAGGGCGATCGGGTACTGCAGCAAGTTGGGCGACATGATCGCCAGGCGGTCGCCCGGCTCCAGGCCGCGGCTCTGCAGGTACGCCCCGAACGCCGTCGACTGGTCGTCGATCTCTTTGTAGGTAAGCGACTTGCCCATTAGCGTGAAGGCTTTTCGCCCGCTGAACTCCTTCAGCGCCTCCTCGACCAGGTCGATCAGGGTCGGATGGGTCGCGTAGTCGATTTGCGCGGGTACCCCCTTGGGGTAGTTCGCGAGCCAGGGCTGCGGGGTAGTCGTATTCGTCTGCACGGAAGTTTGTTTGGTGGCGGTGCAATCTAACGCAAGGGAAGGGGAGTTTTAGCATGGAGACCGGCTGCGCCTCATGGATGCCGGACTCAGCGGGCCGTGAGGTCCGCGTCCTGCGCTAGCCGGATTGGCGTCGCGGAGCGCAGCGACCGACGCCGGGCCGGCGACTCCGCACCCCGGGCCGCCGACTCAAATTTCCTCCCAACTCATACCAATCCCCCCGCGTACCTTTGCGCCCCGAAAACAATAACCTCGGGTTTTGGCGAAAGCCGCACTAGACCTGTGCAGGCCGCCCGGACCCTACAAACCCATCTACTGTCATGGCAGGAGATACCATCAGCCCAGAGGGCGAAGACAAGAAGGATTCCGGCGTCATGCTCGTCGAGGAGCAGGAGGACAAGTCCATCCGCAGGCGCACCGTCATGGTCGAGGAGGACAGCACCCCCGACGAGGAGGAGGACGACGACACCGAGGACATCAACCTCTTCGAGGAGGAAGACACCGCCGAGCACGCGCACGACGATTTCAACTGGGAGCTCGGCAACAAGGCCTCCAACCGCTACACCAACACCGAGCGCGCCTCGATGATCCAGGAGGTAGACGGCTCGCTGACCGCCGTGCAGGAGTTCGAGATCATCAAGGGCGTCATCAAGGCCGAGCAGGCCGGCGACTTCGTGCTCGACATCAACTACAAATCCGACGGCCTCGTGGGCCGCTCGGAGTTCCGCGACCAACCCAACCTCACGATCGGTGACACCGTCGAGGTGTACGTCGAGGAGCTCGAGGACGACCGCGGCCAACTCGTGCTCAGCCGCCGCAAGGCCAAGCTGCTCCGCGCGTGGGACCGGATCGTGGACTCGTACCAGAACGGGACCATCATCACGGGTACCGTCGCCTCGAAGACCAAGGGCGGCCTCATCGTCGACGCCGGCGGCCTGGAGACCTTCCTGCCGGGTTCGCAGATCGACATCAAGACCGTCACCGACTTCGACGCCTACGTCGGTCGCACGATGGAGTTCAAGGTCGTCAAGATCAACGAATCCATCAAGAATGCCGTGGTCTCCCACAAGGCCCTCATCGAGTCGGACCTCGCCGAGCAGCGCGAGGCCATCATCGCGAGCCTCGAGAAGGGCCAGGTGCTCGAGGGGATCGTCAAGAACATCACCGACTTCGGGGCCTTCCTCGACCTCGGGGGCGTCGACGGCCTACTCTACATCACGGACATCAGCTGGGGCCGCATCAAGCACCCGAGCGAGATCCTCGAGGTGGGCGACAAGCTCAACGTGGCCGTGCTCGACTTCGACGAGAACAAGAAGCGCATCTCGCTCGGCCTCAAGCAGCTCCACCCGCACCCGTGGGACACGATCACCGACGAGATCTCGGAGGGCTCCGAGGTCGAGGGGCGGATCGTCAACATCGAAGACTACGGTGCCTTCTTGGAGATCAAGCCCGGGGTCGAGGGCCTGATCCACATCTCGGAGGTGACCTGGTCGAACCAGCCCGTCAACGCCCGCGACTACTTCAACGTCGACCAGACCGTGCGCGCGAAGGTCGTCGGGATCGACATGGACGAGCGCAAGATGTCGCTGTCGATCAAGCAGCTCCAGGAAGATCCGTGGGAGCGGGTCTACACCCACTACCCCGAGGGGTCGCGCCACCACGTCACCGTCAAGAACCTCACCCCCTACGGCGTCTTCGTCGAGCTCGAGGAGGGGATCGGCGGCATGGTCCACATCTCGGACCTCAGCTGGACCAAGCGCTTCAACCACCCGTCGGAGTTCACCAAGGTCGGCGCCGAGCTCGACGTGCAGGTGCTCAACATCGACGGCGACAACCGCAAGATCTCGCTCGGGGTCAAGCAACTCGAGGAGAACCCGTGGGACACGTTCGCGCAAGTTTTCCCGGAAGGGTCCTTCCACGAGGCCACCGTCATCCGCAAGGACGACCGCGTCGCGATCCTGCAGATGCCGTACGGCCTGGAGGCGTTCTCGCCCCTCAAGCACATGCGCAAGGAAGACGGCTCGATCGCCGAGGTCGACGAGGTGCTCACGGTCAAGGTCGTCGAGTTCAACCGCGACGACAAGCGCATCATGGTCTCGCACTCGCGCGTCGTCGACTCGATGAAGCGCGAGGCCCGCGACGAGGAGCGCAAGGTCGAGCGCGAGGAGCAGGAGGACGTTCGCCGCACGGTGCGCCGCACGCAGCAGTCCGTCGAGCGCGCCACCCTCGGCGACCTCGACGTCCTCTCGCAACTGCGCCAGCAGATCGGCACGGAGAACAGCGACGACGACGCCAACGCCGACGAGGAGAAGGGCGCCTAGGCTATATTCTTTCTCTGGCCGCCGACCCGCAGCCGTTACGGACAGCCTCCCGGTCTTGCACCGGGGGGCTGTGTCGTTTTGTGGCGCGCTCGGCTACCTTTATCCAATGACGAAAGTAATTTACCTCGCCTTCGCCGGCGCGCTCTGCATCGCCGCGCAGGCCTGTGCCGCGCAATCCGACACCTTGGTGAGCAGTCGGGTAGAGCTACTCGACGGCGAGACCTTCCTCGCGCAGTACGCCCAGCGCCCGGACGCCTACCTGATCGACTGCCGCACCGCCGGCGAGCAGGCCGGGGGCATGATCGACGGGGCGGTACCGATGGACTTTCGTTCGGCCGCCTTTCGGCAAAACGTAGGACAGCTCGAGCGTGACCGCCCGGTGTTCGTGTACTGCCAGGCCGGGGGGCGGAGTGGGCGGGCGGCGGAGATTTTGGACTCGCTGGGCTTCGTGCGGGTGGTGGATTTGGAGGGCGGGTATAGGGGGCTGAAGAAAGGCTGAAGCCTTCCGAGGGCGCGTTAGACGAGCTCTGCTCGCGCGCCGACTGCCTGATTGCCGATAGGCGTGTAGCGGGCACGAGCAGAGCTCGTCGAACGCCCGCCTGGAGCGCGGGCGCGTTAGACGAGCTCTGCTCGCGCGCCCACCGCCGGATTGCCGATAGGCGTGTAGCGGGCGCGAGCAGAGCTCGTCGAACGCCCGCCTGGAGCGCGGGCGCGTTAGACGAGCTCTGCTCGCGCGTCCACCGCCTGCTTGCCTATAGAACGCCCGCCGCCGGATTGCCGATAGGCGTGTAGCGGGCGCGAGCAGAGCTCGTCGAACGCCCGCCTGGAGCGCGGGCGCGTTAGACGAGCTCTGCTCGCGCGCCCACCGCCGGATTGCCGATAGGCGTGTAGCGGGCGCGAGCGGAGCTCGTCTAACGCCCGCCGCCTGATTGCCTATAGGCGTGTAGCGGGCGCGAGCAGAGCTCGTCGAACGCCCGCCGCCGGATTGCCGATAGCTGTGTAGCGGGCACGAGCAGAGCTCGTCGAACGCCCGCCGCCGGATTGCCGATAGGCGTGTAGCGGGCACGAGCAGAGCTCGTCGAACGCCCGCCTGGAGCGCGTAAACCGAAGTAGGCCGATGCTTCAGAGCCAGGACCTTCGTGACAGATCTCGTTTCCCCCACCCCTCAACCGAATAAACCCCAGATGCTTTAGTAAGCGGGACGACAACCCGCCCCGGCCCCGGACTAAAGAAACCCATGGCAGACCACAAACACGTAATCGTCATCGGGGCAGGCTTCGCCGGGCTCTCGGCGGCGGCCTACCTCGCGAGGGGCGGGGCCAGGGTCACGCTCCTGGAGCGACACGGGCAGGCCGGCGGTCGCGCGCGTAGCTTCGAGGCGGAGGGCTTCACTTTCGACATGGGGCCTTCGTGGTACTGGATGCCGGACGTATTCGAGCGCTTTTTTCAGGACTTCGGCACGAGCGTCGCGGAGCAGTACGAGCTCAGGCGACTCGACCCGAGCTACCGCGTGGTGTTCGGGGACGGCAACGCGGTCGATGTGCCCGCCCAGCTCGAGCAGCTCTACGCCCTCTGTGATCGCATGGAGCCCGGCAGTGCGCGCCGCCTCGCGAAGTTTTTGGCGGAAGCCGAGTACAAGTACGAGGTCGGCATGTCGGAGTTCGTCGAGAAGCCGAGCCACAATCTGCTCGAGTTCGCCGACGCGCGAGTTTTGGCGGCAGCCCTCAAACTCCACATGCTCACCGACATGGAGCGCTACGTCGAGCGGCAGTTCAAGGACCGGCGCCTGCGGCAGATCCTGAAGTTCCCGGTGCTCTTCCTCGGCGCGACGCCCGCCAATACGCCCGCGCTCTACTCGCTGATGAACTACGCCGACCTCGTGCTCGGGACCTGGTACCCGATGGGCGGGATGCAGAGTCTGGTACAGGCGATGGTCCGGGTGGCGAAAGACCAGGGGGCAAAAGTCTTGTACAACCAGACCGTAAGCCGGATCGTCACCGCGGACGGGAGGGTGACCGGCGTCGAGACCGCGACCGGCTTCATGGCCTGCGATGCCGTCGTGGGCGCGGCCGATTATCATCACGTCGAGCAGCACCTGCTCGCGCCCGAGGACCGGCAGTACTCGCGCGACTACTGGGAGCGCCGCCAGCTGGCACCGTCGAGTCTCCTCTATTATATAGGTCTCAGTGAAAAGCTGCCCGGCCTCAAGCACCACACGCTGTACTTCGACCGACCGTTCGACCGGCACGCCGAGGAGATCTACACCACGCCGCAGTGGCCGACCGATCCGCTGTTCTACGTCTGCGCGCCGAGCGTGACGGACCCAGGCGTGGCGCCCGCCGGCTGCGAGAACCTATTCGTCCTGATCCCGACGGCGCCCGGGCTCGGAGGCGACGATGAGGTTTTGCGGCAACGCTACTTCGACCTCGTCATGGACCGCATGGAGCGCATCTCCGGGGTCAGGGTCCGCGACGTGATCATCTACAAGCGCACCTTCGCCGAGGCAGACTTCATCGCCGACTACAGCGCCTTCAAGGGCAATGCCTACGGTCTGGCCAACACGCTCGGCCAGACGGCCTTCCTCAAGCCCAAAATGAGATCTACCAAAGTTGCAGGCCTTTATTACGCCGGCCAACTCACCACGCCCGGCCCCGGTGTCCCGCCGTCGATCATCAGCGGGAGGGTCGTCGCGCGTGAGATCCTCAAGGCCTTCGGGGCCGTTGACATTCGACTTTCGTCAAAACCGACCGTAGATGAACCCGCAGCAGCTGTATAGTGAGGTCTGTCTGGAGTGCGCTCAACACATCACGCGGCGCTACAGCACGAGCTTCTCGATGGGGATCCGGCTCTTCGACGCGGCGCTGCGCGACCCGATCTACGCGATCTACGGCTTCGTGAGGTTCGCCGACGAGATCGTGGACACCTTCCACGATCACGACAAGGCGCAGCTGCTGGCGGAGTTCAAGGAGCAGACCTACCGGGCGATCGACCGGCGGCTCAGCCTGAACCCGGTCCTGCAGGCTTTCCAGGAGACGGTGCGTAAGTACGGCATCGGGACCGACCTCATCGACGCTTTTTTGTACAGCATGGAGCTCGACATCGAGCACCGCACCTACGAGCGCGCCCTGTACGACACGTATATATACGGTAGCGCCGAGGTGGTGGGCCTGATGTGCCTCAAGGTGTTCACCTACGCCGACCCCGCGGAGTACGCGCGCCTCGAGGACCCGGCGCGCCGGCTCGGGGCGGCCTTCCAGAAGGTCAATTTCCTGCGCGACATCTCGAGCGACTTCCACGACCGCGGGCGGGTGTACTTCCCGGGGGTCGACTTCGGGACCTTCACGCACGAGCAGAAGCGCTCGATCGAGCAGGAGATCGCCGACGACTTCGCCGCGGCCCTGGTCGGGATCAGGGCCCTGCCGCGGGCGTCGCGCCTCGGGGTACACATTGCGTATCTGTACTTCGAGGACCTCTTGCGCCGCATCCAGCGCGCCGACATCGAGCGCATCCGCCGCGAGCGCGTGCGCGTGCCCAACAGGGCCAAGGTCTCGCTGATGCTCGGGAGCGCGGTGCGGCACCGTTTGAATATCCTTTGAGTTTTTTTCGGACCCGAGGCTTGCAGGAGTGGCGTGGGGCGGCCTACATTTGCAGCCGCTTACGAAAAGCAGCCGCCGGAGCGAACGAGCGACGGAAAAATTTCTACTAGAATACTGGGAGAAATGGACGGCGTGCCTATCTTTGCCACCCCGCCGAAAGAGGCTGGATAGCGAGCCGCGGTCACCTCGGAGGTGACCGATCGCGTAGGTTCTTTGACACTAGGGAGGAAGATGAGTAAGGCGACCTCGGCCGGCTGTGAAGTCGTGCGGGGGTCGAGCGAGAAGTTTGATTAGAGGCTGGGACGCTCACGTCGGTCGAGAGTACAGCTTTCGAGCACAACGATGGAGAGTTTGATCCTGGCTCAGGATGAACGCTAGCGGGAGGCTTAATACATGCAAGTCGCAGGGTAGGCTGGATTTATCTGGCTGAGACTGGCGCACGGGTGAGTAACGCGTACGTGACCTACCGCCGAGAGGGGGATAGCCCCGGGAAACTGGGAGTAAACCGCCATGGTCTTGCGGGGCCGCATGGTGCCGTGAGTAAAAGAGCGATCTGCTCGGCGATGGACGTGCGTACGATTAGGTAGTTGGCGGGGTAGTGGCCCACCAAGCCATTGATCGTTAGGGGGCGTGAGAGCGTGGACCCCCACACGGGTACTGAGACACGGACCCGACTCCTACGGGAGGCAGCAGTAAGGAATATTGGGCAATGGCGGCAACGCTGACCCAGCCATCCCGCGTGCCGGACGAAGGCGCTCCGCGTCGTAAACGGCTTTTGGGTGGGACGAACGGCACTCACGTGTGAGTGTGTGACGGTACCACCAGAATAAGCACCGGCTAACTCCGTGCCAGCAGCCGCGGTAATACGGGGGGTGCGAGCGTTATCCGGAATTACTGGGTTTAAAGGGTGCGTAGGCGGCCCGTTAAGTCTGGGGTGAAAGGCCAGGGCTCAACCTTGGGACCGCCTCGGATACTGACGGGCTTGAGTTAGGATGAGGTCGGCGGAATGCGGCATGTAGCGGTGAAATGCATAGAGATGCCGTGGAACACCGATTGCGAAGGCAGCCGACTGGGCCTTTAACTGACGCTGAGGCACGAAAGCGTGGGGAGCGAACGGGATTAGATACCCCGGTAGTCCACGCCGTAAACGATGCTCACTCGGTGTGTGCCGCGGGACAGCGGTGCGCACCCCAGGGAAACCGATAAGTGAGCCACCTGGGGAGTACGTCCGCAAGGATGAAACTCAAAGGAATTGACGGGGGTCCGCACAAGCGGTGGAGCATGTGGTTTAATTCGATGATACGCGAGGAACCTTACCCGGGCTACAATGCGAGCGCCATCTCCTGAAAGGGGGAGTTCCTTCGGGACGCGAAGCAAGGTGCTGCATGGCCGTCGTCAGCTCGTGCCGTGAGGTGTTGGGTTAAGTCCCGCAACGAGCGCAACCCCTGTGTCCAGTTGCCAGCACGTAGTGGTGGGGACTCTGGACAGACTGCCCGTGTAAGCGGTGAGGAAGGTGGGGACGACGTCAGGTCATCATGGCCTTTATGCCCGGGGCTACACACGTGCTACAATGGCCGGTACAGCGGGTCGCGAAGCCGCGAGGCGGAGCCAATCCCTGCAAAGCCGGTCCCAGTTCGGATCGGGGTCTGGAACTCGACCCCGTGAAGGTGGAATCGCTAGTAATCGCGCATCAGCCATGGCGCGGTGAATACGTTCCCGGACCTTGTACACACCGCCCGTCAAGCCATGGGAGTCGGGAGTGCCTGAAAGCGGTGACCGTACGCGGAGCTGCTTAGGGTAAGACCGGTAACTGGGGCTAAGTCGTAACAAGGTAGCCGTACCGGAAGGTGCGGCTGGAATATCTCTTTTTAAAGCAACCAGATCCGGTGTCTAGTTTAGACGCCGCGATCCATCGCACAACCGTACGATCACCGATCAGCGGACCGCCTCCGGTCTCGCTTTTCGCGATCCTTCTCATCTTCCTTCCTACGTGTCCTAGGCCGCGGCGGCGATCTACATCGACAGGCACCCGACCACGTCTACCGCGGTCGGCTTTACGGGGGATTAGCTCAGCTGGCTAGAGCGCCTGCTTTGCACGCAGGAGGTCATCGGTTCGACTCCGATATTCTCCACCACCGAGGACTGCGAACGCGCAGTGCTTCCGTTTTGACGAAAGTCGGAACTCGACGATTACGAAGGCCGACGCGAGTCGGCCCCGGTCCTGAAGCTCAGCGGATGGCCTCCTACGCGGAGGCGGAGCGCTACATCATCAGATTAGCACCACCACGTGCGCGTTGACATCACAGTCCCGTAGCTCAGTTGGTTAGAGCGCTACACTGATAATGTAGAGGTCAGCAGTTCAAATCTGCTCGGGACTACCAGGCGCAGCCGAGGATTCATTCCCGGACGCAAGTCTAGAACAAGTTCTTTGACAAGGATGGAGGAAGAAGAGAGCGGAACGCCCGGCACCAGTGGCCGGGTCTACGCTAATCGATAATGTAAGCTTACTGGCCGCGAGGCCAGACGAGCGACTTTGAACGTGAGTAGTGAAGCACCCGTACCGCCGTGAGGTGGGTATAGGTGTCGAGAGCTAGGAAGCGGAACAAGGGCGCACGGGGGATGCCTAGGCTGTCGGAGGCGAGGAAGGACGTGGCTAGCTGCGAAAAGCCGGGGGGAGGTGCGAGCGACCTTTGATCCCCGGGTATCCGAATGGGGCAACCCACTCACGAGTGATCGTGAGGGCCCGCAGGCGTGTGCTTGCGGGGGCGAACCCAGGGAACTGAAACATCTAAGTACCTGGAGGAGGAGAGAATAAATCAATGATTCCGCAAGTAGTGGCGAGCGAACGCGGACGAGCCCAAACCGGCGTGCGTAAGTGCGCCGGGGTTGTAGGACTCAAGACATCCAAGACACAACGAACCGGAAGTAGTTGGGAAACTACGGCGTAGAGGGTGAGACCCCCGTACGGGTTAGTTGTGTGGCGGTATTGAGCACCTGAGTAGGGCGGGGCCGGAGAAACCCCGTTCGAATCCACGGGCACCATCCCGTAAGGCTAAATACTCCCGACAGACCGATAGTGGACGAGTACCGTGAGGGAAAGGTGAAAAGGACCCCGACGAGGGGAGTGAAAAGACCCTGAAACCGTGCGCCTACAAGCGGTCGGAGCATCACGCCTGTCATGGGTGGTCGATGTGACGGCGTGCCTTTTGCATAATGAGCCTACGAGTTACCCCGGGCCAGCGAGTACGACCACCGTCGTGGTGGGTATGCGCAGCGAAAGCGAGTCTGAAGAGGGCGTCGAGCTCGTCCGGGTAGACGCGAAACCAAGTGATCTACCCATGGGCAGGGTGAAGGAGCGGTAGTCCCGCTTTGGAGGCCCGAACCGGTAGACGTTGAAAAGTCTTCGGATGACCTGTGGGTAGGGGTGAAAGGCTAATCAAACTTGGAGATAGCTCGTACTCCCCGAAATGCATTTAGGTGCAGCGTCGGACATTAGGTCGCGAGACCGACGAGACTGTCGAGGAGGTAGAGCTACCAATTGGGCTAGGGGGCTTCGCGGCCTACCAACCCCAGATGAACTCCGAATGCCTCGATAGATTGGTCCGGCAGTGAGGCCGCGGGTGCTAAGGTCCGCGGCCGAGAGGGGAACAACCCAGACCACCGGCTAAGGTCCCTAAATCTGGACTGAGTTGATCGGAACGATGTGGGAGCGCTTTGACAGCTAGGATGTTGGCTTGGAAGCAGCCATCCATTTAAAGAGTGCGTAACAGCTCACTAGTCGAGCGTTCCCGCGCGGAAAATACTCGGGCATAAGTCCGGTACCGAAGCCGTGGACCTACGTGACCCACCATTGGTGGGTAGTAGGTGGTAGGGGAGCATTCCGCCCCGCGGGGAAGGTCGGCCGGCGAGGTCGGCTGGAGCGGGCGGAAAAGAAAATGTAGGCATGAGTAACGATAACGGGGGCGAGAAACCCCCGCGCCGCAAGACTAAGGTTTCCGGGGACGATGCTAATCAGAACCGGGTTAGTCGGAGCCTAAGGCGTACCCGAGAGGGGAGAGCCGATGGGAAACAGATTAATATTTCTGTACCCGCGCTGGTGTGCGAGGGGGGGACGGAGGTGCGTAAGGTTCGCCCGGTGACGGAAGTCCGGGTTGAAGGGGGGTAGGCGTTGACTGGCGTAGTTAAGTACGCGCCGGGAGCCGAGCCCCGATAGTACGCCAATGCCCACGGGCGGCGGCGATAGTGACCCCAAGCGGACTCCCGAGAAAAGCCCCTAAGTGGTAGCCAGGGAGCGGTCCGTACCGCAAACCGACACAGGTAGTCGAGGAGAGTATCCTCAGGCGCTCGAGTGATCCACGGCTAAGGAACTAGGCAAAATGGACCCGTAACTTCGGGAGAAGGGTCGCCCCGCCGGGCGCGCCCCCACCATCGGTGGGTGTGTGCTTGTGGCGGGGCCGCAGTGAAGAGGCCCAGGCGACTGTTTAGCAAAAACACAGGACTCTGCAAAGCCGCGAGGCGACGTATAGGGTCTGACACCTGCCCGGTGCTGGAAGGTTAAGGGAGGGGCTTAGTGCCAGTGATGGTGCGAAGGTCTTGACTGAAGCCCCAGTAAACGGCGGCCGTAACTATAACGGTCCTAAGGTAGCGAAATTCCTTGTCGGGTAAGTTCCGACCTGCACGAATGGTGTAACGATCTGGGCACTGTCTCGGCCGTGAGCTCGGTGAAATTGAAGTATCGGTGAAGATGCCGATTACCCGCGATGGGACGAAAAGACCCCGTGAACCTTTACTACAGCTTCACATTGGGTTTGGGTGCAGGGTGTGTAGGATAGGTGGGAGGCTACGAAGCGGGGACGCCAGTCCTCGTGGAGTCGACCTTGAAATACCACCCTCCCTGTACCTAGATTCTAACCCTACGGCGAGTGGGGGACCGTGTGTGGCGGGTAGTTTGACTGGGGTGGTCGCCTCCTAAAGCGTAACGGAGGCTCGCAAAGGTACCCTCAGCCTGGCCGGCAATCAGGCGCGGAGCGTATGAGTAGAAGGGTGCTTGACTGGGAGACCGACGGGTCGATCAGGAGCGAAAGCTGGCTCAAGTGATCCGGTGGTCCCGCGTGGGAGGGCCATCGCTCAAAGGATAAAAGGTACTCCGGGGATAACAGGCTGATCTCCCCCAAGAGCTCACATCGACGGGGAGGTTTGGCACCTCGATGTCGGCTCGTCACATCCTGGGGCTGGAGAAGGTCCCAAGGGTTGGGCTGTTCGCCCATTAAAGTGGCACGCGAGCTGGGTTCAGAACGTCGTAAGACAGTTCGGTCTCTATCTATCGCGGGCGCGGGAGCATTGCGTGGGGCTGACGCTAGTACGAGAGGACCGCGTCGGACGCACCGCTAGTGTACCGGTTGTGCCGCCAGGTGCAGTGCCGGGTAGCTATGTGCGGGACGGATAAGCGCTGAAGGCATCTAAGCGCGAAGCCGGCCACAAGATGAGTGCTCCGGTGCCTCTACGGCACGGAGGGCCGTGGGAGACGACCACGTCGATAGGCTACAGGTCGAAGTGTGGTAACATACGCAGCCGAGTAGTACTAATCGCCCGAAAGCTTCCTTTAATTTAATTTGCAATCACGTTTACCGTCATTACAAAATCGATTCGCCGCAGCTAACGCTCGGCACTTCTTCCAATATCCTTGTCAAACGACCTTGTCCGAGGTTGTGCCGCAATACAGGACCAGCGAGAAATGTCTCGCACCGGTATTGACCCTTAATGGGTCAGTACGAGGTCCACAGATTTAAGGCGGTTATAGCGGGGGGGATCCACCTCTTCCCATTCCGAACAGAGAAGTTAAGCCCCTTAGCGCCGATGGTACTGCCCCGAGCGGGTGGGAGAGTAGGTAGCCGCCGCCTTCGTAAGACCGGGAGGGTCGTCCAGCGTTAAGCGCCGGGCGGCCCTTTCGTCGTTCAAGGCGTTACCTTCCCACTCGCAACCTCCCGCCTTTGAAAGCTCAAGCCCTGTACCTCGAGCTCCTCTGGATCGGCCTCGCCATCGCCATCGCCGCCGCCCTCTGCATCCCACCCTACGCGAAGTTCGGCCCGTACGCCTACGCCCTCGACATCGCGCTCAACGTCTTCGCCCTCGTTACCCTCGGACGCATCCTGCTGTTTTCCCAACGAGTGTTCTGGCTCCAGCCGCGCTACATGAAGGGCGTCCTGACGATCCTCTGCGTCCCGATCCTCCTGTACGCCGCCCTCACGCTCAACAACGTCCAAAACCTCGTCGACGCCGAAGGACTAGACGCCATGTTCGCCCACGCCAGCGGCGAGGAAGTCATCCCCTGGGGGACCTACCTGCGCGACATGACCGTCTTCGCGTGCGCCGGGACCTTCATCGCCGCCGTACTGCTGCCCATCACGCTGATCATTCGCCTCTGGAAGCAGGTCAAGCGCCAGACCCGCGCCGAGTTCTCGCGCAAGCGCAGCGACGTAGCACGGGGTTAGCCACCCGGCAAGACAGCCCATAGGTTTTGGCGAAAGCCCCCTAGCCAAATCGCTGTCGCAGCTCCTGGTACAACTTGGTCTGCGCTGCTTCGACTTTCGTCAAAACGTCCGAGCTGTACACCGCCGCCGCGTGGTAGCGCTTAGGCACGTGCTGCACGTCGACACCGAGCTCGACATCCTGAAACTGCGGCCACTCCACGCCGACCGTACGAATCGTAATGGCGGCAAAACGCCCGTTGTCCCGCGGCGCCGCGTACGTCTGGCCGGTCAGTTCGGCAAGTTCGAGCTTCGCCCACTCCGCCCACAGATCGACGCCCGTGGCGTGCTGCACCATCTCGCCGATGTGCGCACCGCCCACGCGACTCGAGGTCTCGAGGAAGAGGAACCTACCTTCCGCATCCCGGATCCACTCCGTGTGGCTTGCGCTAAAACGCAACCCGAAGGCCTTCATCACGCTGGCCGTCAACTCCGCCAACTCCTTACTGTCCGCCGAGTCCTTGTCCAGCGTCCGCGTCTGGAACGTGCCCCCGCCCTGGACGATGCTCAACGGCGGGTCGACGTAGCCACTCGCGCGCACGAACTGCATCTTGTGCTCGCGGATCAACGCGTCGACGTGGAAGACCTGGCCGGGCGCAAACACCTCGATCAGGTAGCGGTAGGCCTGTTCGCCCAACTCGTCGTACACCTCGAGCGCCTCCGCGACACCTGCCACCTTGCGTATCCCGAGCGCCGAGGCCTCGCTGCGGGGCTTGATGACGTACGGCCCGGGCGTTGCGTTGCAGAAGGCCTCCACTTGCTGGCGCCTGAACATCGCACTGAAGGCGGGCGAGGGGATGCCGTGCTCCTTGGCCACCATCCGCATCGCCAGCTTGTCGCGAAAGTGCCGCGCCGTGGTCTGGCCCATGCCCGGGATGCGGAACTCCTCCCGGATCAGTGCCGCGTCCTCTACGTCGAAATCGTCCAGCGCCACCACGCGGTCGATGCCGTGCTCCTGCATGAGCCAGGCCGTGCCCGCGATCATCGTCTGGCGGTCGTGCGGCTTGTCGCGCGAGTTCGGCTGCACGAAGAGCTCGTCGATGTACTCCATCGGCCAGGGCTTGTGCTGCGACTTCTCGCGCGTGACGAGGAAGACCTTGCACCCGGCCTCCTTGAGGGTCCGCAAAAAGGTCGTCCCCTTCAGCTCTTCGGCGATACACAGGAAGTTATGCGACATGACTGACGGTTTGGAGGTAGCGAGTGAGTAGGGCCACGCCGTAGCCCGTGGCCGCGCGGTCTTTCGTGAAGCCCGAAGCCGCAAACGCGACCCCGGCGATGTCGAGGTGCATCCAGCGGGTTTTGTCGGCAGCAAAATACTCGAGGAACTTGGCCGCGTTGATGGCCCCGGCGATCGGGAGGTCGTGGTAGTGCTTGATGTCGGCCACGTCGGACTTGAGCTCCGGTTCGTACTCCTCCCAGAGCGGCAGGCGCCACACGCGCTCCCCGACGGCGTCCCCGGCGGCGGATACCTGCGCGAAGGCCTCGTCGCTATTCGTAAAGACCGCCGAGCACTCGTAGCCAAAGGTCTGCACGGCGCTCCCGGTGAGGGTCGCGACGTCCATCGTGAAGTCGGGCGTCGCGATCTCGGGCAGGTACGCCAGCGCGTCCGCGAGCAGCATCCGGCCCTCGGCGTCGGTGTTGGTGATCTCGATGGTCTTCCCGCCGTAGTTGCGGATCACGTCGCTCGGCAGGTAGGCATTGCCGGAGATGACGTTCTCCGCGAGGGGGATCAAGCCCGTGAGCGTCACCGGCAGCCGCAACTTCGCCGCGGCGACAAAGGTCCCGAGCACGGCCGCGGCCCCGCCGATGTCGCTCTTCATGAAAGCCATGTTTTTGCCGGCCTTGATGCTGATGCCCCCGGTGTCGAAGGTGACGCCCTTGCCGACGAGCCCGAGGTGGTACTTGCTATCCTCTCCCACGTAGTTCAGCCTGACGAGGCACGGCGGGTGGTCACTCGCGCGCCCGACCGCCAGGATGCCACCGAAGCCCTGGATCTCGAGCGCCTCCGCCTCGACGACCTCCGCGTCGAAACCATGTTCGGCGGCCAGTTCCGTGATGTAGCTCGCCACGTCCATCGGGCGCTTGGCGTTGGCCGGGCGATCGACCAGGTGCATGGCGGCGAGCTGTCCGGCCGCCAGCGCCGCGGCCTCCTCGAGGCTGGCCTGCGCATCCTCCGGGCGTGGCGTGAGTACGGAGATGGTCGTATCCGGCAGCGGGGCCGCCGGCCGCTCCCCCTTCCAGAGGTCGGTTTGGTGCGTGCCGATGTACAGCCCGCGCACGAAGGCCTTGAGCCCCTCCTCGCCGAGCTCGCCGGTTTCGATGACGAGGTCCTGGGGGGTGTCGCGCAGACCCGCTACGAGTTTGCGACCGCTCAGGGCGCAGTCACGGACGCCCCCGTCGCCGATGCCCAGCAGTAGACGCTTAGGATCGCCGGGATCGGGAGCGAGACTACCGACGGTTTTGGCGGAAGCCGCCCCCAGGTCATTGGCAAAATCCGCCTCGACTCGCGCCTTGGTGATGAGGCTAATCCGCTGCCCACGGCCGGGGGCACCTGCCTTGCTGAGTTGTACTTGCATATTGGTTGTATTGAAGATGCGTCACTACCGAAACAGCGTCGTCATCGCCAGGGGGAAGACCGCCCCCCAGGCGCTTTCGTTGTGGAGCCCGAGCGGCTCGAAGTGCCCGTGGACGTAGACGCGGCGCTTCGGGTGGTGTATGGCCTGTAAATCCCGGTAGAGCCCGCTGAAGGTGGCCGCGCTCCCCTTCGACTCCTGCATCCCGCCGTACAGGAAGATGCTCGTCTCGCCGTGGGAGTGGTCCGGCCAGGCCTTCGGGAGCCCCGGGTCGACCCAGATGCTGGGGCTGAGGAGCATCGCTTTCGCGAAAACCTGCGGATACGCCATCGCGACCAGCAGACTGGCGAGCGCCCCGAGGCTCGAGCCCCCGATGGCCGTCGACTCACGCTCGGCGCGGGTGCGGTAGGTGCGGTCGATGAGGGGCTTGAGGTGATCGACGAGGAAGGCGCCGTAGGCATCGGCTTGCCCGGGCGCGATGCGGGTCTTGTGGCCGGGCGCGTACTCCTGGATACGCTTCTCGGCGGCGTGGTCGATCGCCACGACGATGAATTCCCCGCAGCCGCGCTCCGCGAGCCAGGCCATGCGCTTGTCGAGTTCCCAGTTGCCGAACGGCGCGTACTCGTCGAAGAGGTTCTGCCCGTCCTGCAGGTAGATGACGGGGTACGAGCGCTGGCAGCGGTCGTAGTCGTACGGCAGCAGCGCGGCGATGCGACGCGTGGCGAACGCGCTGGGCAGCGGCAGGTTGTAAGGCAGCGGCTCGATGCGCGGGAGGAAGGCCTCGTCGTAGTTGCGGTTGTCGTCCAGGAAGGCCGGGACGGTATCGTACACCTTACCCTCGCCCGCGTAGTGGCGATTGGCGCGGCGGTTGCCCCACTCGTTGACCTCCTCGGTTTCCCAGGAGCCGAGGTGGTACTTGTACTGCACGCACTCGCCGGCCCAGGGCACCCTCGCGCCGTAGAGACCGGGGGATTTGCGGCGCAGGCGCGCTACCCCGGTTTTGGTATTCCAATCGTTCAACGAACTCGAACAAAAGACCTCCTCGGCGGTGCACCCGGGGGCGAGGAGCTCGATGGACGTAGTGGGTTTAGGCATAGGTAAAACTTCCCGACGGCGAAATGTAGCCGTTTGGCGGGGGAGTTCACGCCATTTCCAGAAGCGCCCCCCGCGCCGGCGCACTCGGCACCCGTGTCCGTGGGTACGGGCCAGCGCGCGCGTCACCGCTCGGAGCCCCCCTGGCCGGGCCCCAGACTAGGCACCATCCTTGCCGTGCGAACGTGGTCCTCTCGTTTCCGGAAGCGCGCCGCTTATGTCCTCGAATCTTATCCGTAGTGGCCTCCTGTTCTGCCTCTCGTGCTGCGTCCAACTCGCGAGCGCACAGGCGGACCTTTCCGTACGCGTGACCCTCGCCGGCGGAGTCGCCCGCGCGGATCAGGCCATCACCGCGAAGGTGTACCTCCTCAACGAAGGGACCGGCACCCGGAAGGGGTCGGTGGTCCACTTGCGCATGAGTCCCGGGCTGTTCTACGTCGACTACCTCGACAAACCACGCTCCTTCGACGAGGCGCGCCAGGAGTGGACCGTCCCCACGCTCGCCCCCGGCCAACGCGACAGCCTCGAGGTCGTCGTGCAGCCCAACGTGGGGGGCGTCCACGTCCTCACCGCCGAGCTGACCAAGGCCGACGGACCCGACTGGGACTCCGCCCCCGGCAATGGACTCAGCCACGAAGACGACCAGCACGAGGTGTGCCTCAGCATTCCGATCAAGGTGGACTGCGGGCAGACAGCCGTCCTGCGCGCGCCGAGCGGTCGCAAGACCTACATCTGGTACCGCAACGACACCGCCCTGCTGTACGCGAAGTCCGACACGCTCCACCCGCAGGGCAGCGGCGCGTACCGGTTCGCGGTCGACGGCGAGACCTGTAGCGCGGGCAACTGCTGTCCGGTCGTCATCGAGCGCCAGCCCTGCGCCGCCGACGTGGCGCTCCTACTCGCCTTCGGGGCCAGCCCGCGGGGCGCGAACAACTACGCGATGACCCTCACGCTCTTCAACGAGGGCAGCGGCCCGGTGAGCAGCACGGATTACTACCTCACGACGAGTGCCTACCTGCGGCTCGCCGATCAAGCCGGCGCCAAGGATTGGCAGATCTCACCGGACCGGATGCGGCGCACCTACCGCCAGGTGATCAACCCCGGCGACTCCGCGCGGATCACGTTCGAGCTCGAGACCGTGCCCGGCGGCACCACCGAGGACTACCGCGTCTTCGCCGAGGTCTCCGCCTTTTACTCGGGGACCAAGCCCCTCGATGACATTGATTCGACCCCCGACGAAGACCCGAGCAACGACGCCGTCGTCGACGGCGGTCGCCGCCTCCCGCGCGCGCTCGACGAGGACGACAGCGACGTTGCGCTGCTGAGCAACTGCCCGCTCACCACCGTCACCGGCGCGCGCGAGGCTTGCGCAGCGGAGGCGTTCACGCTCACGGCCTCCACGGCCACCAGCGCCAAGGTCGCTTACGCCTGGTCTGGCAATGCCGTGTTCAGCTGTCGCGAGTGCGCCTCGCCGAAGATCACGCTCACCGAATCGACCACGCTTACCGTCACGACCAAGACGGCGGGCGGCTGCGAACAGCGGGAGTCGATCCGCGTCGAGGTCCGCGACTGCGCCCGGCGGATCGTGATGGTGGTTTCGCCTTACGGCAAAACCAGTGAATGCCTTACCGCCACCGGCAACGCGACCGTCAAGTGGTGCGGTGGCCAGGTCCCCGCGACGATCAAGATGGACAACAACAAAGCGCCGAATGGCGAGGTGTGCCTCAGCGCCCAAACCACCGGACAGTGGGCCGGGGTAGCCGCGCCCTGCCTCGAGGTCTGCGAGGGGGGCTCCTGCCGCCCGGCGAGCCTCCAGGTGCTGGCCCTGCCGAAGAAAGACACGGTCCTGGCGCCGAGTACCGGCAGCGTGTGCCTCACGAACGTGCTGCAGGTGCAGTCCCCGATCCTCAGTTCGCGCCTGATCGACAACACCGGCCCGCTCACGCTCAAGCCCACCGGTTCGAACTGCTACGAGGTGACGCGCCCCACGGAGGCCTACGCCGCGAAGACCATCACGGTCATCCACGAGTACAGGCTCCTCGACCGGAGTGTCTTCGACACCACCTTGGTCCGCATCCCGGCCAGCAACGCCTGCTCGTTCGAGGTTTTGGCGAAAGCCGGCTACGAAATCCCGGCAACGATCACGGGCCAGCCATCGCTCTGTATCGCCGGCGCCCGCACGCTCGTCACGAGCCTCACCTACACGCTCAACGGCCAGACCCTCGCGACCCCGAGCCAGGGCTGTGACCCCTACAAGGTGGCCAAGTTCTCGCTGCGGGGACTGCCGGCCAACTATACCGACGACGGCTGGCGCATCGAGCGCTACGAGGCCGCCGGAAAGCTCGTCATCTCCAACAGACACGCGGGCACCCTCGCGCAGGCCGCCGACCTGATCCGCGCCACCGATCCGGGGGCCAAGGTCAGCGTCCTGCCCGCGCAAAATCTCTTCGAGGTCGAGGATTTCACGCAGGAGCCCACGCGGCTGCGCATGCGCCACCTGGCCACCAACACGCTGCTCGACCTAAAGCCCGTCATCGTCAACGGGTCACGGGGCTGGGCCCTCCAGCTGCCGGCCGGGCTTTCGCCAAAACGCTATACCCTCGTCGCGTCTAACGCCGCGGGCTGCGCCGATACCTCCCGCGTTACGGTCGTCGAGCCGAGCGCCCAGAAGACCCTCCGCGACACCCTCAACAGAGACATAGAGGTCGGGGAGCCGCTCTACCTCGCCGACCTCGAGGGCTACACCGTGCCGGCGGGCGTGACGTGGACCCAGCTCGGCACGGGCTACGTGGCCACCTTCGCGAAGGCCGAGACGCGGACCTTGCTGTTCTCGCGGGTCACCGGAGACCAACGCCGCGAACGGGTGTACGTCGTCCGCGCGGTGGCTTACGCCTGCGCGCCGCTGGTCGCCAGTGCGAAGCTCCTCGTGAATTCGGAAAGCTGCGACCCGCAGACCGTGCCCCTCGGGCTCACTCGCCCGGGCCTGCAGACATATGCTACGAGCGGCACCGCAACGTCGCTGTCCAGGGCCACCGGGTCCCGCCCGGGCGCGGTGTACAGCCTGAGCCAGGTAGCCGATCGCGGACTCACGGGCACCTACACGGTGGCTTCCTGGGTCGGGGTCGCGAAGGCCACCGGCTCGACGGGCAGCCTCCAGGCCATCGTAGCCCAGCTCCGCAAGTCCGGCTTCGACATCTACGTCGACTGGGCCAACAACCAGTTGATCGCCGCCGGCCCGGGCATCGGAGAGCTCGTGTTGCGCACGGCCGCCCAGCAGACCCTGAGCCTCCAGCCAACGCAGACCACGCTCAGCACCTACGGCGAGCTGTACCTGCGCGTCGGGACCAGTACGGTGAGCGTGGCCTCGGCGTCGTGCAAGGCCACGATCGACGCCGAGCTCAAGTGTAAGCCCCGCGTGATCATCCCGGGCGGCACCATCACCATCGAGCTCGGGGACGACTTCGTGATGCCCCTCGCCCGTACCAAAGTCCCGACCGGCTACGCGCTGCGGACCGACACCTGGAAGCACCAGGACCTGATGGCGAGGAGCGGGCCGAACATCTGGAAGAAGGAAGATCTGATGGTCGGGTACTCCGGCGACAGTACGGCCCTCGTGTTCTCGGCCAAGCGACCGCTGCCCCGGCCGATCGAGATCACCTTCGAGGCCTGTGGCCCGGCCGGAGACTGCGTGGACGTCGTCATCGCGGTGGGGACCGCGGAGGTGTCCTGCGGGCTGGACCTCTGGGTTAACGGGGACGCCGAGCGCATCGTGCCCATCGGCACCGCGGAGGCGTCGTTCATCCTGCCCGCCGGATTCGACCCCGAGACCGACGAGCTTAGCGTCGACGGCGCAGTCGTAAGCAAGGTCACGCGGGTCAAGCGCCCGACCTTCCGGACCTACCCCGCGACTGCGGCGTACCAGGCGCTCCGTACGCCTTCCGGCAAAACCGTGCACGTGAGCAACGGCGACGTAGCGTCCGCGGCGCGGGTGGTTTTTGCGGAAGCGTCCTTCGCGGCCTCCGCCACCGAGGTGAGCGTCGACGGACCGGACGTAGCCGACCGGCTCTTCGGCCAGCGCGCCGACGGGACCTGGGGACCCGTCGAGTTCCTCTACGAACGCACGTCCGACGCCTACGCGGTGGGCCTCACCGAGGGCAACCACGTCGTGCGCGTCACCCGCGGCGCCAACTCCGGCAGCGCTTGCGCGGACTCGATCGCGATCGGCGTCACGAAGGCGCGGGTCGCCAACCGACGCGAGACCCTCGAGCTCACCGTCGGTGAGCCCCGGAGGTATTGCCTCCCGGCCGCGCGCAAGGACGGTATCGTGGTCGGGGTCACGAACGACTGCAAGGGTGCCAGTGGCGAGCTGGTCGCCGTGGCGTGGGAGGGGGAGTGTCTCACGCTCCAGGCCTACGAGGCCGGCGAGGAGCGCATCTGCGTACGGCGCACCTACCTCGACGGCGGCGTGGATTCGATCACGCTACAGCTCCGGAGCACGGCCCGCCGCGAGCTCGACGTCGTCGCCGACCGCGACACCCTGGAGTTCGGTCAGTTCAAGGTGCTCGAGGTGTTGCGCAACGATGGGCTCGCCGACGAGCCGCTGAGCCTGAGCCTCGTGAGTGAGCCCTTCTTCGGGCGCGCGCAGGTGGTCGGCAACTCCGCCATCGAGTACCTCCACTACGGCGGCGACTGCGCGAAGGACATCTTCACCTACGAGGTCTGCCAGGGCGATGTCTGCGACTCGACCACCGTCGAGCTCATGGTCTACTGCGACGAGCTCCTGATCTACAACGGGATGAGCCCCAACGGCGACGGCGTCAACGAGGAGTTTACCGTCCTGGGCCTCGGGCAGTACCCCGAGCACCAGATCTCGGTCTTCAACCGCTCGGGCAACTTGCTGATCGAGTTCCGCGACTACGGCAACGACTGGCGGGGCGAGGTCGGGGGCCGCCCACTGGACGAGGGCACGTATTTCTACGTCATCGACCTCGGCAACGGGGAGTCCCGAAGCGGCTACCTCCAGCTGACGCGATAAATCGCGACGCGCTTACAGAACAATTTGTTTTACATTGCGCTTCCAAGAGCTCCCCGTGGCTCCTGCGAATCGAAATGAAAGACGAACAACTCTACGCCATAGCGCTCAGCTATTTGCACGGCGTCGGCCCGATCCGCGCCCGGAAGCTCCTCGCCGCGGCGGGCAGCTTCCGGGCCTGCTTCGAGTTGGACAGCGCCACGTACACGCGACTCAAGATCCCCCAGGCGGCCATCGACCAACTCCTGGACGGTCGGGTTTTGGCGGCAGCCGAGAAGGAAGCCCGCTTCGTCGAGCGACACGAGATCGAGGTCGTCGACTGCCTCGACGACGCGTACCCGCGGCGGCTCGATGAGCTCGCGGACGCGCCGGTGGTGCTGTACAAACGTGGCAACGCCGGGCTTTCCCCCCAGCGCACGGTCGCCATCGTCGGTACGCGCAAGCCGACGCCGCACGGGGTCGCCGCCTGCGAGAGGCTCGTCGAGGAGCTCCAGACCTACCGCGCCACCGTGATCAGTGGCCTGGCCTACGGCGTGGACATCGTCGCGCACAGGGCGGCCCTCGCCCGCGGCTTGCCCACCTTCGGGGTGCTCGCGCACGGCCTCGGGGAGATCTACCCCTCGGGCCACAAGGGCACCGCCGTCGAGATGCTCCGCGACGGCGCCCTCGTCACGGAGTACCCCAGCGGGATGCGCTCGCGCCGGGAGTTCTTTCCGCAACGCAACCGCGTGATCGCCGGGCTCGCCGACGCCGTGGTCGTCATCGAGAGCGCCGAGGAGGGCGGGTCCATGATCACCGCCAAGCTGTGCGAGGGCTACAACCGGGCGCTCTTCGCCGTGCCCGGCCGGACCTCCGATGCGATGAGCCGCGGGTGCAACCTCCTCATCAAGTCACAGCGCGCGTCCCTGCTCGATTGCGCGAAGGACATCGCCTACCACCTGGGGTGGGAGCACGACGGACGAAAGTCGGGTGGGGCGGAAGCGGCGCAGCAACTGCAGCTCGAGAGTTTTAGTCCCATCGAACAGTCGGTGGTCTCGCTGTTGCAGCAGGAGATTAACATGGACATCGACACGATTTCACACCGCGCTTCGCTGGAGAGTGGTCAACTTGCGAGCACATTGCTCGAACTCGAGTTCCGGGGTGTGGTCCGTGCCCTGCCCGGGAAGAGATACACCTTGTCATGACCGACCGCAACCTCGACAAAGCTTCCTTCCGACGCGTTATCTTCCTCGGGGCACTCGCCATCTTCTCTAGCGCGTGTCAACAACAGGCCAGCACCGCCGCCCGCGTCACCGATGACAGCCCGCTGCGAACGACGACGACGACCGCGGCCACCACGGCGGGGCAGGCGATGCCCATCCCGAAGCCGCTCAACGTGATCTTCATGGTCGGCGACGGCATGGGACTGAGCCAGCTCTCGGCGGGGATGTTCGCCAACGGCAACAAGATCGCCTTCGAGCGCATGAGCGTCGTCGGCTTGCACAAACCGGGCAGTTCGGACAACCTCGTCACCGACAGCGCCGCCGGGGCCACGGCATTCAGTTGCGGCGAGAAGACCTACAACGGGGCCATCGGCGTCAAGCCCGACGGTTCGCCCTGCCCGACGATCCTCGAGTACGCCCACGGCCTGGGGATGCCCACGGGACTCGTGGTCACCTCGACGATCGTCCACGCGACGCCCGCGTCCTTCTTCGCCCACGAGGCGCTGCGCGGTAGCTACGAGAATATCGCCGAGCAGCTCGTCGGCGCCGAGGTGGACTTCTTCATCGGCGGCGGGCAGAAGTTCTTCCAGCAGCGCGAGGATGGCCGCAACCTCGTCGCCGAGATGACCGGTCGCGGGCGGGTAGTGGAGAGCTACTTCGACAAGACCCTAGAGCAGTTGACGGCTTCCGCCAAAACGACCTACGGCTACTTCACCGCCGACAACGACCCCCTGCCCGCCGACCAGGGCCGCACCTACCTCGCGCCCGCCAGCAAGATGGCCCTCGACTACCTCGACGAGCGCGACACCCTGGCGCAGGGGTTCTTCCTCATGATCGAAGGGTCGCAGATCGACTGGGGCGGCCACGCCAACAAGGGCGACTACATCGTCAACGAGGTCAAGGACTTCTCTCGAACCATCGACGTGGTCCTCGACTGGGCCGCCGCCCACGGCAACACCCTCGTCGTCATCACTGCGGATCACGAGACGGGGGGCTTCGCGGTCAACAACGGCTCGACGCCCGAGGCGATGATCTACGATTTTACGAGCGACTACCACACCGCGACGATGGTGCCGGTCTTCGCGGAGGGCCCCGGGGCGGAGGCGTTTTCGGGCATTTACGAAAACACCGAAATCTATCGCAAACTCAAGTTCGCCATCGACGGAAGTCGCTAGGCGTGGCCCGCGCCGTGGCTGTCGATACGGAAGCTCGGCCGAATCACAGGTGCCGCTCAGCGTGGTAGCTCGAGCGCACTAAAGGTCCCGACTCCACGAAGGCGATCCCGATCTCCTGGCCGACCACTTTGTACTCGGCGAACTGGGCCGGGGTCACGAATTCCGCCACCTCGATGTGCATCTTGGTCGGCTGTAAGTACTGCCCTATCGTCAAGACGTCGCAGCCGTGCTGATGCAGGTCGCGCATGATGGCGTACACCTCGTCGGGTGTCTCCCCGAGGCCCACCATGATGCCGCTCTTCGTTCGTTTGCCGGCCGCCTTGGTCCGCTCGATCTGCTGTAGCGAACGGGCGTAGCGCGCCTGTGGTCGGACCTTGCGGTAGAGCCGCTCGACGGTCTCCATGTTGTGGCTCACGACTTCTTGACCACCCGCGATCATGCGGCTGAGCGCATCCCAGTTGCCGCGCGTGTCCGGGATGAGGGTCTCGATGGTCGTACGGGGCGTGCGCTCCTTGACGAGACGTACGGTCTGGTACCAGATCTCCGCGCCGCGGTCTTTGAGCTCGTCCCGGTTGACGCTCGTGATCACGGCGTGTTTGACGCCCATTAGGTCGATGGCCTCGGCGACGCGGCGGGGTTCGTCCTCGTCGTACTCGTTGGGGCGCCCGGTCTTTACGGCACAGAAGCTACACGACCGGGTGCAGGTATTGCCGAGGATCATGAAGGTGGCCGTACCGGCCCCCCAGCACTCGCCCATGTTCGGGCAGTTGCCACTCTGGCAGATCGTGTTGAGTTTGTACTCGTCGACGAGGCGACGGACCCGCTTGTAGTCCTCGCCGATGGGCAGCTTGACGCGGAGCCAATCCGGCTTGCGTACCCGCGCAGGGGTCGCTTCGGTGACGTGGGATACGTCCGCGGTCGCCGAGTCCGACGAGACGATGGGTAGTTCGACCATGTGAGAAGATCAACCGGCCACCCCGGCGGCTGTTGCGCGCCAGCCCGGCCGTTTACAGAGGAGCGACCTACGCGCTCCCGGCGGCCGCTAGGTACTAGCGGCGCTTGCCTAAGTGCACGCTCACGAAGAAATTCACGAACAGTGGCGTGTTGTCGGCCGGGTCGATCAGCATCGGGATTGCCTTCGGGAAGGCATCCACCATGATGCCGACCTCCATGGCCTTGACGAACTCATCGAAGGCGCCCCAGTCGAGGTGGACCGCGGCCCGCGCGTTGACGCCGGGCACGATGGAGGCGTCGCTCCACCCGCGCTTCAGGCCGCCCGTCCCGTTGATTCGCTCGCGCTCGAGGAAGCCCTGCGGGTTCTCGTCGTAGGTGAAGAACTGTGCGTTGGGGTTCACGTCGCCGGTGATCTCCAGGACGTAGGGCTTGACGATGCCCGCGGTGACGCCGACGTCGAAGCTCGTGCCCACGGCCACGCCCCGGCGGCGATCCTTCCCAGAGTAGTAGCGCTTCCAGCCCTTGAATGCCCTGACGGGGATGAGGTTGTTCTGCTTGCCGTACACGAAGCTGCCGGAGTTCTGGCCGAACTGCACCGAACGCTCGGAGGTCTTCGCCTCGCGGGGGTGCTTGATGACCCCGATGCTACCCCCGTAGTACGAGGTCTTGTAGTAGGTCTTCAACTTGCCGACCGTAAAGCCGGCGTAGGCACCGTTGGTGTGGATGCCCAGCGTTCCGGTAGCCTCGCGGTCGTAGACGATGCCAACATCGACGGACTGGTTGCTGCGTGGAAACAGGGTCTCCTGGGCGACGAGCACCTCGGAGGACGCGGCCGCCAACAGGACGAAAACGCAGAGACGGAGTAATCTTACCATCATTGGGTAAATAACGGACAAATCGCGTAGACGTTTGGCGGAAGCCGAGTATTGATACGAAAAATATACCTCAAGCTCGCCATACCGGTCTTGGCCGACATTTTCCGCAAATACTGTACCCCTTGTCCACCCCCGCCGCCGCCTTCACCATCGCCCTGGACGCCCCCCCCGCCACCCCGCGGCTCGGCTACGTCATGGACGTGTTCTGTGCCTGGTTCGGGTGGCGCTGGATCGACGGCAACCGCCGCAGCATCACCGGCGAGCCCCCGCCGCGCTCGGTCGTACTGAGGTTCCGCGCCGGACCGCCCGCTGGGCCGTTGCCGGGCGGCACCGTGGACGTGCGGGCGTCTACGATACTATTCGAGGGGGCCGGAGCCACCGGCTATACCGTCGAGTGGGCCGAGGTCCTCGGGCAGGTTTGCCCCTGCGGATTGGATGTCCTCGGAGGAATATTCTACTGCCTGAGCCTGTACGCGGAGTACGGCATCGAAGCGCGCGATGCCCACGGCCGCCTCCCGGCCAGCGCCCACCCCCTCGTGACGCGGGGTGTCTCCCACCGGCCGGTGGCCGACGCCCTCGCCCTCGCCCTGGCGACGCAACTCTGGCACGCGGGGGGGAAGCTAGGCCGACCGAGCTTCGTGCAGGAGCGGATCGGGCTGTCGGTGGATGTCGACGCCCCCGCGGCCGTGGTCGGGAAGCCCTGGCTGCGGGGTAGGCTCGGCCTCGTACGTGCGGTGCTGCGCGCGAGCTACTACCAGGACACGCGCGGGTCGCTCAACCTCGGGCAGATCAAGCAGTGGGCCCGCGGCGAGCCAGACCCCTACGACACGTTCGACTACATGGCGGACGCCGCCGACGAGTTGGCGCTCCCGCAGGACTACTTCACCCTGGTCGGCTACGGTACGAAGGTGGACCCGGGCTGGCGGCAGGGTCACCCGCGGTGGGCCCCGTTTTGGCGAAAGCTGAACGAGCGCGGGCGCGTCGGCATCCACCCGAGCTACCACAGTTCCGAACGGCCGGAGCTCCTCGAGGCCGAACTCCGGACGCTCCGGGAGGCACTCGACCGCCCCGTGGTGATTAGCCGCCAGCACTTCCTGCGGCTTCGCCTGCCGGACACCTTCCGCGCCCTGCTTGAGTTGGGCGTCCGCGAGGAGCATAGCCTGATGTGGGCGGAGACCGCTGGCTACCGCACGGGTTCGAGTCGATCGTTCGCGTGGTACGACCTGCGCCGGGAGCGCTCGACGGCGTTGCTGCTGGTGCCGCCGCACGCAATGGATGTCACGGCCCGCTACTACGGTGGGCTTTCGCCAAAACGCGCCATCGCCGAGTGGAGCGAGTACGCCCGTGTGGCCGAGGTCTACGGCTCGGGTCTGCGGTGCATCTGGCACAACAGCAACCTCGGTCCGTGGCACGGGTGGCACCCCTGGCGCGAGGCTTTCGAGGCGAGTCTGAGGCTCGCGGACCCCGGCCGAACAAGATCGCCGTCGCGCTTGTCCTGAGCACAAAAGCACGACGACCCATGGAGCAACCGAGCGTAGACGTCTTACCGAAGGGCCTCACCCTCGTGAGCGACGGCGAGGGTGGACTTACGTTCAGCGACGGAACACGTGATCGGCTCTGCTGCGCGGTGACCGGCGAGCCCTGCGACGACGAGGAGGTTTGGGCACGGGTCCGGGCCCACGTCATCCCGCCGCAGTGGCGCGAGGTCTGGGTCGCCCGCGAGCCCAACGCCCACCTCCAGGTCACGGGCCGCGACGCCAAGGGCCGCAAGCAGTACATCTACCACCCGGACTACGTCGCGCACCGGCAGTCGATGAAGTTCGGCAAGATGGCGCAGTTCGCCGCCGGCCTGCCGGGGCTCCGCGCGGAGGTCGCGCGGCAACTCCGGCGGCGGACCTGGGACAAGGAGCGGATGCTGGCGCTCATGGTGCACCTCCTGGACCAGACCAAGCTCCGCGTCGGCAACGAGCGCTACATGTCGCAGAACCAGACCTACGGCCTCACGACGCTGCGGCGCAAGCACCTCAAACGCCAACCGGGGGGCCTCGCGCTCGACTTCAAGGGCAAGAGCAACAAGTTTCGCCACGTCGCCGTCGAGAACAAGAAGCTCCGCCGCATGCTCCAACAGGTTTCCGACTTGCCCGGGCACCGGCTCTTCGACTACAAGTCTTCGGACGGCAAGCGGCACAGCCTGGAGAGCGGCGACGTCAACGACTACCTCCACGAGCACCTCGGGGCGGCCTTCAGCGCGAAGGACTTCCGGACCTGGGGCGGGACGAGTCTCGCGGTCAAGTTCTACCCCGAGATCGCCGCCGAGGTCGCGGCCACCGGTAAGGGCAAGGCCGACAAGCGCATGGTGAAGGCCGTCGCCAAGGCCCTCGGCAACACCGTCAGCGTGTGCCGCGAGTACTACATTCACCCGGTCGTTTTGGCGAAAGCCGAAAGGGGCGAACTGCCGCTCGAGCCCTGGGACGCGATCGCGCCCGTGGAGGCGCTCGCCGACTACGAGACGTACACCCTCGGACTCATCGAGCGCGCTCGCCCGGCATCCGCGCGGCCAGCGCGCTGAGCTGCGCCTGGAGGTCCTGCATCCCGCCCTCGAGCTGCTTGATGCGGAAGTCCTGGTTGAGCAGGGTGGGGGCGAGGTGGCGCGTGATGCGTCCGACGACCACCCACGACTCGATCACCTCGTCCTGGCCGACCTCGATGGTCGGGTACTTGGGGTTGTCGGAGGTGAGCGTGTAGCGCATCGAGGCGAGGTCGAAGTTGGCGAGGCGCTTCACGTAGATCTCGTCCCGGACCACCATCACGAGGTTGTGCCCCGCGGACGACTCCGGCGCCCCGGTGAGGCGCTCGGCGAGGACGAAGTCCTGGTCTTCCAGCGTGGGCATCATGCTGTCGCCGATCACCTGGAAGATGACGATGTCGGCCCCGGGGCGGAAGCCGGGCACCTGGTAGCGAGAGAGTCCCGAGACCCAGTGCTCGTCGCGGTCCGTGCCCGAGTACCCGGCGCGTGCCTTCTCGACGACGGCCGGGAAGCCGACGCCGGGGGCGCGCTCAGGCGGGGCGGTAGTTCGGTAGGGGACGCCCTGCCCGCAGAGTAGCCAGTTGGAGTCCACGCCCAGCTCGGCGGTCATGTAGTAGAGCGTGTCGTAGCTCGGGAAGTACCTGTCGTTCTCGATCTGGGAGAGCGTCGACTGCGACAGGTCGAGCCGCGCGGAGAAGTCCTTCTGCGAGAGCCCGAGCCGCTGCCGCACGAGCTTGATGCGCTCCCCGGGGCCCGGGGTCTTGCCCGGTGCGGCGTGGTCGTGGGCGACGGGACTCTCCATGCGGTGGGTGACTCACTTACGGCCCGGGTGAACCCACGGACGATCGGGCGCGACGGCTGGCGTTGCGGGCGCCAACGCGGCGGGGGCGGCTTTCGCCAAAACTAAACAACGCGCTCCTGTTTGACGCTTCAATCTACACAGAGTTCGGGACGGACGCCGACAAAGCCGTACTTAGCCACCGGGGGGCCGGCTCCCGGAGTGTGGGGGCGCAATCGTGACACATCTCCCTCGTGCCAATCTGTACTTTACCTCTATGAAGAAGATCTATTATTTCGCCCGCGACCTCGTCAACGCCTACATCGAAGACGACGGCCTGACCAAGGGCGCGGCCCTGGCCTACTATACGACGTTCTCGCTGGCGCCCATCCTCATCATCATCATCAGTACGGCGGGTTTTTTCTTCGGGCGCGACGCCATCTCGGGGGAGGTCTACGCGCAGCTCGCCGATCTGCTCGGGAAGGAAGCCGCGGAGGCCGTCCAGGAGATCGTGAAGGCCAGTTACCTATCGAACGACTCGGTGTTCACCACGATCCTCGGGGTCGGCACGCTGATCTTCGGTGCGACTGGTGCGTTCAACCAGCTCAAGCTGAGCCTCGACCAGATCTGGGAGATCGAGAGCAAACCGGCCAACGGCGTCGTGGGATTCCTCAAGGCACGCGCGACCTCGTTCGCGATCGTGCTCGGCCTGGGGTTCATCCTCCTGGTCTCCCTCGCGATCAACGCCCTCGCCGTCGGCCTGAGCAGCGCCATCGGGGACTACTTCTCGCTCGTCGGCGAGATCACGCTCGCGGTCCTGAGTAGCGTCATCTCGATCGCCCTCACCGGGGGCATCTTCGCGATCATCTTCAAGGAGCTCCCCGATGTCACCGTGCGCTGGCGGGAGGTACTCTGGGGCGCGCTCTTCACCGCGATCCTGTTCTCGATCGGTCGCTTCGGTATCGGCTACTACATCGGTAACTCGAGCATCACCTCGGGCTTCGGGGCGGCCGGGTCCTTGGTGGCCCTCCTGGTGTGGACGTACTACTCCTCGCAGATCGTGTTCCTCGGGGCGGAGTTCATCTGGGTACTGGCGCGCAACAACGGTCACCCCGTCTTGCCGAGCAAGAACGCCGTCCGCGTGGTCCGCAAGACGCAGCGCCTCGAGAAGGCCGCCGCCGAGCGCGAGGAGCGCAAGCTGGCGAAGAAGCAGCGCAAAGACAGCAAGGAGGGCACGACGGTGTCCAGCAAGGCAGCCGAAGCAAAGACCGGCAAAGCGGACGACGATATGAACGACGACGATATTAACGACGGCGACGCCGATCAGGCGCCGGCATCCGGTTCGGACCGCGCCCACGACCCGAGTTGGCCCGCGCCCATCGACGACCGCGCCGCGCCGCCGTCCGCGCGGCGCTAGCGGGGAGCCGACGGCCAGTACGCCGCCACCGCCCCCGGCCCACTCCCTAGATGTAGTCGATCGCCCGCACGAAGAACGTCAGCACGATCGGGAGCGTGACCCAGAACCAGGTGGCGTAAAAGATCAACAAAAACAGCGTCACCGCGAGCGAGACGGCGAAGATGATCCAGTCGCGGCGGTGTGATTTCCTGGTCTCGGTGCTCATGGCGTAGGTCGTTGCTTGGAGGCGCGAAGCTAGGGCCCTAACCGACAATCGGACGCGTAGTTCGTGATCAACCTTCCCTAGATTTAGGTACCTTCGCCGCTCCACTCACTCGTCCGTTACAAACTACCCATATGGCAAAGGATCCAGAACTTTACGAAAAGGCCATCGGCTGGGTCAAGGGTAAAGGCTTCGATAAGATCCGCGCCAACGTGGAGGGCTACGACGCGCCGACGACGTTCCGCCGCGACGAGGAGGGCGGCCTCATCGTCACCCCCGACATCACCGCGGTCAAGAGCCGCCGCAAGTACTACTTCGAGCTCGCCGAGAAGGACGACGACATCAACACCTGCGTCTCGAAGTGGAAGCTGTTCAGTTCCGTGGCCTCGGCGCAGAACGGCAAACTCTACCTGCTCGCCCCCCACGGCCACAAGGCGTTCGCCTCACGGGTCGTCGACCGTCACGCCATCGAGGCCGAGGTCGTGGCCCTCTAAATCGTTGCCCGCCGTAGATCGGGAGCTCGTCCTCGGGCTCACGCGGGCGTGGATCGAAGAGGTCGTCATCGCGCATCGCCTCTGCCCATTCGCGGCCCGGCCGTACGACGAGGACGATGTCCTCCTCGAGATCCTCCCGCTCGACAGGGCCAGCGCTCTAGCTGCCGTCTACAGGCGCGCCGCCCAGATGGCCTCCGCGGCCCTCCCCGAGACCACCCTGCTCATCGGCCCCGCGGGGCTCGAGTCCTTGGCCGCGTTCGGTGCGTTCCAAGAGACCGCTGAGCGCCTGCTCGAGGAGTCCTTCCCGGATGTCTTCGTCACGGCCAGCTTCCACCCGCGCTACACGTTTGCCGAGGTAGACCCATCGGACGCGAGCCACTACGTGCACCGCTCGCCGTATCCGGTGCTCCAGCTGCTGAGGAAGGGGCAGGTGGCTTTCGCCAAAACGCGCTACGACGTGGCGGCGCTGCTCAACCGCAACTCGGCTACGGCCGCCCGACTCGGGTCCGCGTTTTTCGAACGCTACCTCGCGACGGACTCCTCGCCGAATTCTTGGGCCGGCGGGGATGGCAGCCGAGACGCGAGCGCCTAGGGTTCAGGCGCGATGTCGGAGCACTTGAAGTGCCCGAGCGGGCATCGCTCCTTACCGGTCGTACCGCAGGGTCGGCACGCGAGTGGCTCGCGCGGCCCCCGGATTACGGCGATGTCGCTCAGGGGGCCGTACCCTAGGCTCGGCGCCGTCGACAGGAAAAACGCCGTCACCGGGGCATTCATGGCGCTCGTGATGTGGAGCGGCGACGAGTCGTTGACGTAGTTCATCTGCGCGCCTTCCATGAGGGCCGCGGAGGCCAGGAGCGGCAGTTCGCCGGCGCGTACGAAACACGGTCGACCGCTCGCCTCGGCGATCTCCCTGCAGAGCGCCACATCGTCGCGGCCGCCGAGGAGGTGGACCTGGACGGACGCCGGGATCTTCGCGATCAGCGTGGCCCAGTACTCGGGCAGGTAGCGCTTCGTATACCAGATCGAGGCCGGCGCGACGGTGACGTACGGGCGCTGCGCCCCGCGGGCGATCGCGTAGTCGGACTCCCGGGGGTGAAGTTTTGGCGCAAGCCGTGCGATCCCGAGCGGGGCGAGCAGCTGGTGGTTGCGCTCCACCTCGTGCGGGCCGCTCACCATGTCGTGATCGGCGACGTGGGTGAACGTGAAGGCGAGCGGGTTTTGGCGAAAGCCGAACCGCCTCGGCGCGCCCGACAGCGCCGCCCACAGTCCGGGCATCAGGAACCGGTGCGTATTGACGACGATGTCGTAGCGCTCGGCCCTGATCTCGCGCAGGAGTCGCCACCAGTCGGCGTACTTGCGGGCGCGCTTGTCGTAGACCAGGACGCGGCGCAGGTGGGGGTGCTCCGCGAAGAGCGATTCGTTGCCCTTGCGCACGAGGATATCGACGACGTAGCCGGCGTGGCACAGGGTCTCGACCAGGCCCGTGGCGAGCACCGTGTCCCCGATGAACGCCGGCTGGAGGAGGAGGACGCGCTGTGGAAGACCCAAGGCCTAGAGGGAGAAGCTTTCCCCGCACGCGCAGGTCCGGGCGGCGTTTGGGTTCTCGAAGGTGAACCCGGTGCCGCTGAGGCCCCCGGAGAAGACGAGCTTGGTGTTGGCGAGGTAGATGAAGGACCGCAGGTCGGTCACGACGCGCTCGCCGTTGTCCTCGAAGAGCTGATCGTCGGGCTTGATCTCGTCGTCGAAGGTGAGCTGGTAGGTAAGACCCGAGCAGCCGCCGCTGGTGACGCTCACGCGCACGAAGTGACCGTCGCTCAGGCCGTCTTTCAGGCGGATGGCCTCGATCTGGGCCTTGGCGGTGTCGTCGACGAAGAGCATAGCGTACGTAGGTTGGGGTGGCAAAATTAACCTGCCGATGCCGAGCGCGGTTGTCAGGCGAGGATCCCGGCCTCGTGCATGCCCCAGAGCGGGCTCTCGGCGCGGAGTTTGGGGACGGCGGCCAGTAGCAGTTCCACGGCCAGGTCTACGTCGGCGGCCGTCGTGTCGCGCCCGAGACTGATGCGCAGTGCGGCCTTCGCGTCCTGCTCCGAGAGGCCCATGCCCAGGAGGACG
This sequence comes from Saprospiraceae bacterium, assembly GCA_965215115.1. Lineage (GTDB taxonomy): Bacteria > Bacteroidota > Bacteroidia > Chitinophagales > Saprospiraceae > CALDTK01. Next base: position 4,985,977 of record OZ244050.1, on the reverse strand, counting down.
TGGCTCGGGTCGAGGCTCGCCGAGGCGCAGGCGCTGCCCGTGCTCACGGCAATGCGGCGGTCCACGGCCGTGAGGAGCGCCTCGGCCTCCGTGAAGCGGAAGGAGACGTTGCTGATGTGCGGGAGCCGCGGGGCCCCGGCCCCGTTGACGAGCAGGGCCGGCAGCGCGCCGAGGAGTCGTCTTTCGAAATCGTCACGCAAGCGTGTCTGTCGCGCGGCCTGGGCAGCGGATTCGGCTTTCGCCAAAACAGCCGCCGCGCCGAGTCCGACGATGCCCGGGACGTTGAGTGTCCCCCCGCGCAGGCCCCCTTCCTGTCCGCCGCCACCGACGAGGGGCGTTAGGGCGACGCGGGGACCGTTCCCGCTCACGTACAGTGCGCCGACGCCTTTCGGCCCGTAAAACTTATGTGCCGAGAGTGCCAGGAGGTCGACGCCGAGGCTGCGCGGGTGACACGGCAACTTGCCGGCGACCTGCGTGGCGTCGGCGAACAGCAAGACCCCGGCCCGACGGCAGGCCTCCGCGATGCCGGCCACGTCCTGGAGGACCCCCGTCTCGTTGTTGCCCCACAACACGCTACACAGCACCGTATCCGGGCGCAGCACGGCCGCAATCGAAGCGGGATCTACGAGGCCCCGGCCATCGGGCGCGACGTAAGTCACCCCGTAGCCCTCGCGCTCGAGGTCGGCACAGGCCGCCAGCACCGCGGCGTGCTCGGTCGTCGTCGTGACGATGTGGCGCCCGCGGAAAGTGTAGCGCCGGGCCACGCCGTGGATGGCGAGGTAGATGGCCTCCGTGCTACCGCTCGTGAACGTCAACTCCTCCGGGCGGCACTCCAGGAGTTCGGCGAGTCGGTCGCGGGCGAGGTCGACGGCGGCGGCGGCTCCCCAGCCGAAGGCGTGGCTGCGGCTGTGGGCGTTGCCGAAGGCCGTGCCGAAGTACGGTAGCATGGCCTCGAGCACCGACGGGGCCACCGGGGTCGTGGAGGCGTGGTCGAGGTAGACGCGCTGCTGCATACCCACGAGAACGCAGTCGGGCCGCGCGCGGGTTGAGCCCGGGCGCTGGTATCTTCCCGCCGTGACATTCGACGAACTACTGGCCGGGATGCCGCGGCAAGACCAGGCCGCCTGGGCGATGCGCGCGCAAAAAGAGTGGCGGGGGCGACCCGCGTCCGATTTCGACGTCGTGCTCGGGGACGGCCTCGCGCTTGCGCCCTTCTTCGCGCAGAGCGCGGACGCAGACGCGGCAGGCGCGGCCGTAGCGCAAATGACTCCGCGCGAGGCCAATTGGACGCAGGTATCCAACCTGGCGCCCCTCGGGCAGGACCTAGCCCTGGCCGCCGTCATGGCCGAGCTCGAGGGCGGCGCCCAGGGACTGGCCATCGACGCGACGCAACTTCCGCTGTTGGTCGGCGCGGGGGCGCAGGTCAAGTTTGACTTCGTACAGTTGATCGTCTACGGCGAGCTAAGTCTGGAGACGCTGGCGCAAGTCATCCCAACCGACCAGCGTCCGCGGGCGAGGGTGCTCGCCTTGTCGCCTTCCAAGATTGCGTCCGGATCGAACGATTTCCGCGCGGGTGCCGTCGAGGCGTGGCCGCTCCTCAGTCACGGGCGCCGGGTCTCGGTTTCGGACTCGCTGCGGGCCACTGTATACACCGCACTCGGAGCGATGCAGACAGCGCTCGGGAAGCAAATCGCTGGTACCCGACCCGGAGGCGCAGGTCGATTCGCCATCAGTGTGGCCGCGCCGGTCCAGTACCTGCAGACCGTCATCCTGATTGCGACGCTGCGGCTGTTGTGGACGAGGGTGTGCACCGCCGGTGAGGTCGATCCGCTGCCCCTCGAGGTGTACGTCGAGATCGGCCCCCGTCCTGACGTGGTGCAGACTCCGGAGGCGTACCTCATCGACGCGAGTACGCGCGCGGTTGCCGCGGTGAGCGCCGGCGTCGCCGGACTGATCGTGAAGCCTTATAGCGTAGCCCCCGATCACCTAAGGCAGGCGCGCAACCTCCAGCACGTTCTCTCACTCGAGGCAGGTCTCGGCCGGCACGGTGATGCGGTGACGGGGGCGCAGTTCATCGAGGAGGGTGCGCGACTGCTGGCAGACGCGGCGTGGACCGAGCACCTACCGAAAGACAGGGCCTAGTTATGGGGAGGATTATGGCCATCGACTACGGGCGCAAACGTTGCGGGATCGCCGTGACCGACGAGTTGCGGATGAGCGTGAACCCGCGGCCGTGGGTCGCGCCGGAGCTCCTGGAGGCTTACGTGACGGCTTTCGCCAAAACCGAAGGCCTCGACACGGTCGTCCTGACGGAGTCCACGCGTTTTGACGGAAGTCCGAACCCCATCCAGGCGCACGTCGACCGTTTTGCCGAAAGGCTCCGCACCGTCCTGCCCGGGGTCGCGATAGCGTTCCAGGACGAGGCCGGCAGCAGCCGCGAGGCCACCGGGCACCTCATCCAGACGGGCGTCGGTCGGAAGCGCCGCGCCGAGAAGGGTGCCCTCGATTCGGTGAGCGCGGGCATCGTCCTCGAACGGTACCTTCGCGACGCCGGAATCTGGTAAGCCGTCCCCCCTATGATCCTCCCGATATACGCCTACGGGCAAGCCGTCCTCAAGCGCGTCGCCAACGACATCGACCCCGCCGATCCCGCGTTGCCGGAGCTGCTCGAAAACATGTGGGAGACGATGTACCACGCCAACGGCGTCGGCTTGGCGGCCCCGCAGATCGGCAAATCGGTGCGGGTCTTCCTCGTGGATACGGTGCAGCTCGAGGACCAGGAGAAGGACAGCTCGGAGCCCGGGATCAAGACCGCCTTCATCAACGCCCACGTCGTCGAGGAGCGCGGGGAGGACTGGAGCTACGAGGAAGGGTGCCTCAGCATCCCCCACCTCCGCGGCGACGTCGAGCGCCCGCGCGAGATCACGCTGCGCTACTTGGACGCCGACCTCGTCGAGCACACCGAGACCTTCATGGGGATGAACGCCCGCGTGATCCAACACGAGTACGACCACATCGACGGCGTACTGTTCGTCGACAAGCTCAAGCCCCTGAAGCGCCGCCTCATCAACGGCAAGCTCGAGAAAATTCGGAAGGGCAACGTCGACGCCGACTACCGCCTGAAGTTCTCGGCGCGGTAGGGTAGGAAGACGGGCTCACTTCCGCCCGAAGTCCGCCGGGATCTCCCCCCAGACCTTGGTCTCCCACTTCAGGACGGGATTGCGCCACTTGTTCTGCGAGAGCCAGCGCTCGCCGCGGTCGATGAGGTCGTAGAGCTTCTCGGTCTTCGGGCCGCGCGGGAGGGTCGTCTTGCACTTGCCCTTGCGGATCCACCCCATCGCGATGCGGGAGTCGGTGTAGATCGGGAGGTCGGGCAGGTCCTTCGCCTTGCAGTACGCCAGGCCGTGGATGAGCCCGAGGAACTCGCCGATGTTGTTGGTCCCGAGCGGGAAGGCCTGGTGGAAAATCTGTTCCTTGGTTTCGGTGTCGACGCCCTGGTACTCCATCTTGCCCGGGTTGCCCGAACAGGCGGCGTCGACGCTGAGGCTGGGCTTCACGATCGCGCCGACGCTCCCGCCGCGGCCGCCGTCCGAAGATGACCTCGGGCCCCTCTTGGCTCCGCCGGGACTGGTTTTGGCGACAGCCGCCGCGGCCCCGGACCGAAACGCTGCCTCGGCCTCCGACAGGCTCGCGAACGACTTGTACCGCGCGCTCGGGTAGCCCGCCACCTGCGCACTCGCCTCCGGCCACGTCCGGTAGACCCCGGGCTTTGCCCCCACCCAGACTACGTAAAACTTCGATTTCTTCGCCACGGCGCGAAGGTAGCTGCGCGGAGGAATGGACTTGGGGCAGTCGGGCGGGCAATTACCTTACCGCCGCATGCGGAGCGGAATACTCGGAGTGGGAACTCGTACGTCGGACAGGATCTCTATTGCCGGCGTGACCCGGCTGGTCGTGCTCGTGGTCATTACTTGCTGGGCATTCGCGGCCCGGGGCCAGATTGTCCTCAGCGACGACCGCGTCGTACTCCGCAGCGAGCTGGAGGTCAACACCTCGGGTACCGACTACGGCCCGAGCTTCTACGAAGGTGGCCTAGTGTACGTAAGTCCGACGGCCGGCAAGCTGAAGAAGCGCCTCAAAGTGGGGAACAAGCGCAAGGCACCCCTCACCTTACTCTGGCTCGCCAACGCGGGTGCCGACGGGCAGCTAACCACCGTCGGTGAGTTCGCGCCGGACTTCAGGGGCAAGGCCAACGTAGGTCCGGTCACCTTCTCGGCCGACGGGCAGACGATGTACCTCACGCGCAACGCCGACGGCGGGCGCGCGGCGGGCAAGGTGGCGCGGCGCCTACAGATCTACGTGAGCACCAAGCTGGCCTCCGGTCGGTGGGGCGCCCCCGAGGAGCTCCCGTTCGCGGATGCGACCAGCAACGACGCCCACCCGGCGTTGGCGCGGGACGGGTCGTGGATGGCGTTCGTCTCCGACCGCGACGGTGGCTTCGGCGGGCTCGACCTCTGGGGCGTCCGCCGCGAGGGCGACGGCTGGGGCCAACCCTTCAACCTCGGTCTCGGGGTGAATACCGGGGGCAACGAAGGCTTTCCGTATTTGCACCCCGACGGAACGCTCTACTACGCCACGACCGTAGACGGGCAGAACGGCGCCGCCGCGCACCTCGACATCGTGTACTCGCGCGAGGAGGGCGGCGTCTGGCAGGACCCCATCGCGCTGGGCGATCCTTTCAACGGGCCGGCCGATGACTTCGGCCTCATCGTGGCCGAGGACAACGAGCGTGGGTACTTCAGCTCGGCCCGCGCCGGGGGCGTCGGCGAGGACGACATCTACAGCTTCGAGGTGATCGGGTCGGCGACCAACCGACAGAGTGCCGAGCTCAACATCCAGGTCACCGACGCGATCACGGGCAGGCCCTTGCAGGGGGCCGCGGTGAGCTACCTCAACACCGACGAGACGAGCCTTACGACCGCCCTCGAGACCGGGATCGTGTCGGTGGACGGGGACCCCCTCCAGATGGTCGGCGGGGAGAGTTACATGACCGACATCAGTGGTTCGGGCAAGATCCGGACCGTCGCCGGGACGTACCTCCTCGAGGTCGGGCGCGAGGGCTACGAGTCGGTACAGATTCCGCTGGTCCTGCGGACGAAGGGGACGAGTTTGCCGATTGTGCTTTCGCCAAAACGCGCTTGCAGTTCGGTGCGGATATCTGTCTTGGATCAGCGGAGTCTGCTGCCGGTTGCGGGCGCCCGTCTTTCCACGGCCGCGGCGGCGGTCGGGGGCGACGACGAGGGATCGGCCATCGGGACCGACGCCGTGACGGCCGCCGACGGCACCGCCGTCGTGTGCTTGCCCTGCGGCGAAACCTACGCCATCAACGCCACGGCGGGTGGGCTCAAGGGTAGGCCCGTCGCGTACTCTACGGAGGGCGCGGACTGCGGCAACGGCGCGGCGCTCACGACTGTGACCATTTACCTCGCGGCCGGACTGGCCGGCCCCGGCGCCGGACCGGTGGTGCAACTGGCGGGCAACCCCCTGTCGGCCGGGACGCGACTCCAGCTGCCCTCCGTGTTCTACGAACTCAACGAGTCGAGCCTCAGCGCCGACGCCCGCGCGGACCTCGACGAACTCGCCAAACTCATGCAACGCTTCTCCGACATGCGGGTCGAACTCGGGAGCCACACCGACGCCATCGGCTACGCCGCCTTTAACGAGGAGTTGAGCCAGCGCAGGGCGGACGAGGCCAAGAGCTACCTCGTGACCACCGCCGGGATCAACGCCGATCGGATCGTCGCCAAGGGCTACGGGGAGTCGCGGCTGCAGAATGGCTGCCGCGACGGCGTGCCGTGCTCGGCGGCTCAGCACCGCGAGAACCGCCGCACGGAGGTCGTGATCCTCGACGCACAGGGAAGGGGAGCCGAACTCTCGATTGGATTCGTGCCCTCGCGCCCGCGACTGCGTGCGGACCCCGCCCCGCGCGCCAGCTCGGTCCCGAGCGAGCGTACGGGGTCGCCGACGACGCCTGCGCCCCCGCGGGAGACACGCGGCGGCGAAAGCACGACGGCCCTCGGGGCGGACCTCCTCGTAATTGCCGGCAGCTTCCCCAGCGCGGACGCGGCCTCGTCCCGGCTCCGGGAGTTGACCGAACTGGGCTACGAGGGAGTGAGCGTGGAAGTGGTGCCAGGCCTGAGCGGCCAATCCGTCGTCGCGGGGCGGTTCCGGGATGCGCAACGGGCGAATCAGTTCGCGCGGGCCCTCCGCGAGGCGCACGGCATCGGAGCAACGGTTCACCGCGCGGAGTAAGCGGCCCAGGGGACCCAGGGAAAAGGTCGGCGCGTTTGTGCGGTCGCGCGACTACACCAAGCCCTGCTGCACGGCGAACTTGACGAGCTCGGTGGAGGTGTTGAAGTTGAGCTTCCGGAGGATGTTCTTGCGGTGGGTCTCGACCGTGTAGCGGCTGATGAACAGCTCGTCGGCGATCTGCTGCGAGGTGGAGCCCTTGGAGATGTGGTGTAGGATCTCCTTCTCGCGCTTGGAGAGCAGGAGTCGCTTCTGGAAGTCGTCGTGCGGGCTGTCGCCCTTGCGGGGCTTGCGGGCGGCGACACTCGGCGGCGACGTTTTCTTCTCGGTGCTCACGTGGCGCTCGCCCTCGAAGACCGCGAGGATGCCCTCGATCAGGGCCTCGCGCGAGACTTGCTTCAGGAGAAACCCGCAGAACCCGAGCTTCAACGTCTCGCGGACGAGGTCGGGGTAGTTGTAAGAAGTGTAGGCGGCCACGGTCATGTCCGGCCACCGCAGCTGCGCGGCGGCGATGTTCTCGCGGTAGGATTCCCCGGGGATGTTGAGGTCGAGCAGGAGGATATCCGCGACGATGGGCCCCTGGACGATGAGGGTGGCCATGCTGCTGGCGGTCGTCACGACTTCGACGCGGTGCTCATTCGCGAGGGTGGCCTGGAGCCCCGCCAAGACGATGGGATGGTCGTCGACGACGGCAATTTTTACGATTCGTGTTTGGGTCATAAGTGCTGAGCGAAGCCATCGCGAGGGGTCGGGGGGACGCTTCGCAGACTCATAGTGCGGGGTCCAAGAAACGAAACGCGGGGGAGATCAGAACGGCAAACAAGGCTTCGACAGGGAAATAACTAGTCTAGCGATGCGCCGAACGGAGCCAAGTCCCTGACAGGTAGCCGACTACGGATTCCGGTGTTCAAGATTTTGCTCCGCCGGCTTTGAGTTCCGCAAGGAGCTCGGCGGTGGTCCGGATGTCGAACACGCCCTTGAGCGAGGCCATCAGCGCGGCGTGCGCCCCGAGGTCGTAGTCGGTGCTCGAGTCCGAGACCAGCACCGCGCGAAGCCCGAGGCTCATCGCGTCGTACGCGGTGGCGACGACGCTGAAGGAGCTGTTGAGCCCCGCGATGACGACGGTGTCGATGTGCTTGTGCCGCAGTACGATCTCCAGCTCGGTCCGGAAGAAGGCCGACGGACCGCTCTTGTCGATTTCGTACTGGACGGGCTTGACCTCCTCGATGAGGTTGTGGCCCCACTTGCCCACCTGAAAGTCGCCCCTTACCGTGTTTAGGCCCTGGCGCTTGAGGAAGGCCGGGACGAGGGGTTCGTTCTGGGTATCGGCGATGATCGTGAACTGGCACCCGACCAGGGTCACGCCCGCGAGCCGACTCGTATCGCAGAGTTTGATGAGGGTCTCGATGTAGGATCGACCGGCACTCAGCTGCCGTCCGTTGCGGCGCATGGCTCCGTCCGCGTGGAAGTAGTCGTTCTGGGTGTCGACCAGGAGCAGCGCGGTACGTCCGGGGTGTAGAGTAGGGTCCATAGGCTACCGGCAAAGCAAGTCTTTTCCGGAGGTGCTGAGGTGCTCGGGGAGTACAAAAGGCAAAATATTTCGTGTTCGCAACCTTGGCGACGGGCAATCGCTAGGCCCGCGGGCGCCGCGCCGCCTCGGCGGCCGCGCGGGCGGCCCGGACGCTGCCGTGTTCGACGAGCAGTGCCCGGGCGGCGCCGTCGCTGATCCCCAAGGCCTCCTGTAGCATCAGCGAGCCCCGCTCCCAGAGCTTGTCGTTGGACAGCGCCATGTCCACCATCCGGTTGTCCATCACGCGTCCGAGTTTGACCATCACGCTCGTGGTTAGCATGTTGAGGACGAGCTTTTGCGCGGTGCCGGCTTTCATGCGCGTGGAGCCCGTGAGGAACTCCGGTCCGGTGACCACCTCCACGGGGTAAGTCGCCACCGCCGCCACCTCGGTGCCGGGGTTGCAGGTGATGCAGCCGGTGACGAGTCCCGCGCGGGCCGCGTCGCGGAGACCGCCTATTACATATGGTGTACGACCCGAGGCGGCCAGGCCCACGACGATGTCTCCCGACGCCGCACCGGCCTCCTGTAGGTCTAGCCACGCCTGTCGATCGTCATCCTCGGCGCCCTCCACGGCTTTTCGGATGGCCCCATCGCCCCCGGCCATGATGCCGACCACCATGTCGAACGGCACCCCAAAGGTCGGCGGGCACTCCGAGGCGTCGACCACGCCCAGACGCCCGGACGTGCCGGCGCCGATGTAAAACAGCCGGTGTCCCGCGGCTAGGCCGGCGTAAGTGGCGTCCACGAGGCGTTCGATCTGCGGGAGGGCTCGCCGCACGGCCTCGGCGACGGTCGCGTCCTCGGCGTTGATGTTGGCGAGCAGCTCCGCGGTGCTCATGCGCTCGAGGTGGCGGTAGGGGGAGGGGCCTTCTGTCGGTCGCATAGCGGGAACTTGGTCGCGGCAAGATTACTTTGCCTACCATGAAGTACGCTATGCTCGGGGTGATGTCGGGGACGAGTCTCGACGGGGTCGATTTGTGTCGGTGCGATCTGCAGGTCGACGGGGGCGCCTGGGACTACCGAATCCTGCGCGCGAGCACGGTGCCCTACCCGGCGTCCTGGCGCGAGCGGCTCGACCGGGCCATCGACCTCCCGCGCGGCGGACTCGCGGGCCTGGACCACGACTACGCCGTCTACCTCGCGGGCCTCGTCGGTGAGTTCTTGAGCGGGGACCCTGAAGAAATCACCGTCGCGAGTCACGGTCACACGGTGCACCACGTTCCCTCCGAGGCCTACACCGCGCAGGTCGGCGATCCCCAGGTGCTCGCCGATCTGACGGGCCTGCGGGTGGTGGGCGACTTCCGCACCGCGGACGTGTCGCTCGGGGGGCAAGGCGCGCCGCTCGTGCCGCTAGTTGATCGAGTGCTGTTCGGGGCGGCCTCGGTGTGCATCAACCTCGGGGGTTTCGCGAACCTGAGCTTCGAGCGGGGCGGGCGGCGTATCGCGGCGGACGTGACGGTCTGCAACCTGCTCCTCAACCGCCTCGCCGAGCAGCTCGGGCGCCCGTATGACGACGGCGGCGCGCTGGCCTCCGAAGGCCGGGTCGATCTTGCTTTGCTGGACACGCTCGAAGGCCTCCGGTTCTTCGCGCAGCCCGCGCCCAAATCCCTGGGTCGGGAGTGGTTCGAGGAGAGCGTATGGCCCTCGTTTTGGCGAAAGCTGAACGCCGCAAATACCGACAGAAGCATGGTTGGTGACCTGATGGCGACGGCGGTGGCGCACATCGTACAGCAGCTCACCCGCGCGCTCCCTGCCGGGGGGCGTGGCGAGGTCCTGGTGACCGGCGGCGGGGCCTTTAATACGTTTCTGATGGACGGCTTTCGCCAAAACCTGCCGGCGGGCTACCGACTCGCCGAGGCGACGACCTCGCTGATCGAGTACAAGGAGGCGCTGGCGTTCGCGCTGCTCGGGGCGCTGCGGCTCAGGGGTGAGATCAACGTACTGAGTTCGGTGACGGGGGCGTCGCGGGACACGTCTTCCGGGCGCATCGCGCAGCCCCGCGGGGCGGTAGCGATGGCGTAGATTCACGGTGGCTTCCGGCAGACAACCATCGGCGCCGCGGGGACCTTCTTAGCAATAGCAACAGGCCGACAGGTCCTAGACGCATGCACGTATGAAAGACATCTCCCAACAGACCGCCCTGATCACGGGCGGTAGCAAAGGCATCGGCTACGGCGTAGCCGAGGCCCTGGTCACGCTCGGCGCCAATGTCGTCGTCACGGCCCGCAACGCCGACGAGGTCCGGGAGGCCGCCGCGCGGCTCGGCGAACTCGGCAGCGGCCAGGCGCTCGGGATGAGTTGCGACGTGCGGGATGCCGCCGCGCAGCGTGAGGTCGTCAGGCAGGCCGCGCAACGCTTCGGCGGCATCGACATCGTCGTGGCGAACGCCGGCGTAGGCCACTTCGCGCCCATCGGGGAGCTCAGCGCCGAGGACTGGCAGCAGACCATCGACATCAACCTAACGGGCGTGTTCCACACCGTGCAGGCGAGCCTGTCGGAACTCAAGAAAAGCAAGGGTTTCCTCGTCACGATCGCGTCGCTGGCCGGGACCAACTTCTTCCCCAAGGGCGCTGCTTACAATGCGTCCAAGTTTGGGCTCGTCGGCTTCACGCAGGCCGTCATGCTCGACCTCCGCGAGCACGGCGTGCGCGTCTCGACGATCATGCCGGGCTCGGTCGCGACGCACTTCGCGGGCCACACCCCGGACGACGCGGACGCCTGGAAGATCCAGCCCGAGGACATCGGCAAGCTCGTAGTCGACCTCGTCAACATGAACCCCCGGACGCTACCCTCCAAGATCGAAGTGCGGCCCGCGCAAACGAGTAACTAAATCCTTACGGACTAGCCGTATCTCGCCTCATATCTACCATCACCGTCACCACATGTCACGACTACTCACCTTCGTCGCCCTCCCTACCCTCCTCGCCTTCGCCGCCTGCAAGACCGACGCCCCGACCTCGATGGAGGACCTCCCCGCCACCGGGAGCGCCGCCCCCTCGGAGCAGAGTCTCGACCCCGCCGGCACGACCGACGCCGTGACGGCGCCCGCGACCCCGAGCGCCGCCGCCGGTACTGCCGCCGCCACCGTGGCCGGTCCCGCCATCGACGCGGTGACCGGCTACATCGACCCCGTTTGCCAGATGAAGGTGGCCCAGGACGCGCAGGTCCGCGCCACCTTCGAGGACGTGACCTTCGGCTTCTGCTCCGAGGCGTGTAAATCGCGCTTCGCGGCCGATCCGGAGAAGTACCTCGCGGCCCTGGAGGAGTAAGTTGTGAAGCCCACTCCCGCCCCCCGACACTACTACGTCTTTTACTTCGACCTGCCGCTCGAGGGCGAGCAGACCTACGCGAAGGTGCTCAAGGCCCAAATGCCGCACCGGCTCCAGAAGTACTACGCCAGCGCCTACGCGGGGGCCACGAGCATCGGGCGCGGGTGGGGTAAAATATATATTCCGGAACGGGAGCTCGACCGCTTCATGGCGCTCACGGGCAACCGACTCGCCCCCGAGCCCGAGATGTACACCGAGGGGGCCCCGCGGGAGACGGAGAAGTTCATGACGCAGCTGCGCGCAGCCCTCCGCGGACTCTGGCCCGGGCGCACCAAGCGGGCCCGGTAGGGTAGGGCCGCCGCGAGGCACGAGGCTAGCACTCGCACAGTACGTTCAGCGGCCGGGCCCTGCCCCGCAACTCGATCGCCTCCCGGGGTCGGAAGTTTTGCCGAAAGGCCTCCGGCATTAAATCGTGTGCCTCCCTGGAGATGAGCAGCGTGACGCCGCTCGGGCGGCAGGCCTGCAGGAGGCGTGCGGCCGTATTGACGACATCTCCCGAGTAGACGATGTCGCGGCGGATGTCCCCGACCTCGGCCACGACTACCTGTCCGGCGTGGACGCCGGTGCGGAAGCGGGGCGTGAAGCCGTAGGCCTGCAGGTAGTGGTGCTCGCGTGCCTCCAGGCGCTCGCGCGCGAGCCTAAGGAAATTGAGCGGACCGCCCGTGGCCCGGGCCTCCTCCTCGCGCCAGCTGAGCATCACCTCGTCGCCGACGTACTGGATGATCTGCCCGTCGGTGTCGAGCACGGCGTCGGACAGGTCGGAAAAGAAGTCGTGCTTGAAGTGCGTAAACTGTAGGGCGCCGACCTCCTGCGCGATGGCGGTCGAGTCGACGAGGTCGATGAAGACGAACACCCGCCGCTCCAACACGGGCTCGCGGTAGCGCCCGAAGAAGAGCGCCCGGAGGTGCGGTGCCCCGACGACGAGGCGGAGGTGGAGGAAGAAGTTGATCGCCAGGCTCGCCAGCAGCAGCAGGCCGATGAAGATCCAGAACTTGGAATAGGTCAGGATGTCGAGCAGCGGCGGGCGGGACACGGCGCGGAAGGTGACCGGGAACAGCAGCTGGAGCGTGTAGTAGCTGATCGTGACGGTGAGCAAAGCCACGCCGCCGTACAGTAAGGTTCGTAGCAGAAGGTCACCGCCGCGACCCGAGCGGCGGACGCGGTGCGACAGCGGGCGCGTCTCGACGGCGGCCATGATGTAGGCCGTGATGGCGCCGATGATGAGGGACGTGACGGCCTCGTCGAACTGAAGCGCGCCCGTGTTAACGCTCGCCGTGCGATTGGCGGCGAAGGTGGCCAGCGTCCAGGCGACGAAGAGCCCCGGCCAGAGCCGTCGCGCGCGCTTGCGGTGGTCACGGCGCTGGATTGCCTGCGGGGCTGCGGTTGGGGTCGCGAGGGTCTCCATGTGGGACTAACGCCTCAACTCGGCAAATCGCCCAGGTAGCCGTGGACCGCGCTCACGACCACGCTCCCCTCGCCGACCGCGCTCGCGACGCGCTTGATGCTCTGCGCGCGGACGTCCCCGACGGCGAATACCCCCGGGGCGCTCGTGCTCATCCCGTGCGCCCCGACCTCGTGGCCGGTCTTGATGAAGCCGTGGTCGTCGAGCGCGAGGGCGTCGGCGAGCCAGTGCGTGTTCGGCTCCGCGCCGATCATGCTGAAGAGCGCGCGGCACTTGATGGGCTGCCGCTCGCCCGTCGCGTTGTTGCGGAGCACCACCTCCTCGAGGTGGTCGTCGCCACACAGGGCGTCGACCTCGGTCTGGGTCACGAGCTGGATCCGCTCGTCCGAGTGGATCCGTTCGCTGAGGTAGGAGCTCATGGTCTCGGCGAGGCCCTCGCCGCGGATCACGACGAAGGTGCAGGACGCGTACCGGCTCATGAACATTGCCGCCTGCCCGGCCGAGTTGCCGCCGCCGACGATGATGGCGTTGGTGTCGCGGCAGAAGCGGGCCTCGAGCTCGGTGGCGGCGTAGTAGATGCCGCGGCCCTCGAACTCGGTGCGGCGGTCGAGGTTGAGCTTGCGCCACTGCACCCCGCACGCGAGGATCACGGCGCGGCAGCTGATGCTCTCGTCGTTCTCGAGGCGCAGGCACCAGTGGTCCCCGTCCTCGAGGAGGGCGGTGGCCCGCCGCGGGGCCGCGATGGCGGCGCCGAACTTGATGGCCTGGACCTGCGCCCGGAAGGCCAGGTCCCCGCCGGAGATGCCGCCGGGGAAGCCGAGGTAGTTCTCGATCCGTGAGCTCGTGCCGGCCTGGCCGCCGATGGCGGTGTCCTCGACGATGACGGTGCGGAGGCCTTCGGACGCGGCGTACACCGCGGCCGCGAGCCCCGCGGGCCCGGCGCCGACGATGGCGACGTCGAAGAGGTCATCGGCGGCGACCCCGAGGTCCAGCCCGAGGCGGGTGGCCAGTACGCACGGGTCCGGGTCGACGAGCACCTTGCCGCGGGCGGTGATCACGGCGGTGCCGTCGGCGGGGAGGTCACAGTTTTGACGCAAGTCGCTCAACTCGCCTTCCTCGTCGTCGTCGCGGTCGATGAAGCGCGCGGGGATGCCGTTGCGGCCCGTGAACTCCAGGAGGCGCACCGTCACCGGGTCGTCGTCCGAGCCGACGATCGTGAGGCCGCCCTCGCCGCGCTCGATGAGCATCTTACGCCGCGCCGCGAAGGCCCCGACGATGCAGTCGGCCACCTCGGGCACGGTCTGGACGAGGGTCAGGAGCTCGTCGCGCGAGATGATCATCGCCTTGCCGGCGGTGTGGGCCTCGGCGGCGAGGAAGGTCTTCTGGCCCATGAGCAGGCCGAGCTCACCGACGAAGGCATCCGCGCCGACGCGGCCGACGACGTGGTCGTCGAGGCGGTCGAGCACGTCGACCTCGCCCTCCTCGATGAAGATGAACCTCGAGTTCTCGTCCCCGACCTCGAAGAAGCAGTGGCCCTTCTCGAACGACATGCGGTGTCCGACGGACTCGAAGGCGTCGCGGACCAGCTGGCTCACCTCCGGCCAAGCCGCCAGTTCGAGGGCGCTGCGGTGCTCGCCCTCGGGGGCCGAATTGATCTGGGTACTAGCCTGCGGCTTAGCCATAGCCAAACAGCGCCTGGGGGCCTTGCATTGTTTTGCCGAAAGGCGCATGGCGCACACGCCGACGCGGCTCCGCGTTGCCCCCGGCATGGCCACCGTCACGCCCGCCGCCGCACCCGCGCCCCGCTTCGACCTCCCGAGGATGTTCGCCGCGATCGCCGACCACAATGCCGCCTTCCCGCCCGCGGCGATGTTCGGGCTCGCGCAGGCGGGCTACGCGTCGCTCTACGAGCAACTGGTGAGTTGCGTACTCAGCATCAGGACCTACGACGAGACGAGCTACCCGGCGAGCGTCGCGCTCTTCGCGAGGGCCCGTACGCCGCGTGCGATGCTCGAACTAGACCGCGAGGAACTCGTGGAGCTAATCCACAAGTGCACCTACCCGGGGCAGAAGGCCGATACGATTCTGTCGTTGAGCCGGGCGATCGTCGAGGAGTACGACGGGGTCACGCCCGCCACCTTCCCGCAGCTGACGGCCTTCCGGGGCGTCGGCCCGAAGTGTGCCAACCTCGCCCTGGGCGTGGCGCTCGCGGTCCCGGCCATCAGCGTGGATGTCCACGTGCACCGGGTGGTGAATCGCTGGGGCCTGGTCAGGACTAATACGCCGGAGAAGACCCTAAAGGCCCTGGAGCCGATCGTGCCCCGCGGGCTGTGGGTCGACGTGAACCGTGTGTTGATGCCTTTCGGCAAAAACACCTGCGTGAGCACACGGCCGAAGTGTAGCACCTGCCCCGTGCGGGACGACTGTGCCCAGGTCGGCGTGACGGCTCACGCCTAGTCGCCACGCGACTACTGCGTGGGGAGGAACTCGATCCACGTCCGGACCTGGTCGGCGAGCAACTCGACGTGGCGTATGCCTGGCATCGTGTGCGAGATGGCGAAGTCCGACTTCCCGGGGTCGATCTGGAAGTAGGTGCTCGGGCAGAGGTCTACGCTGTGGATCCCGATCTGCGTCGTGCGCGCCGTGTGGTAGTGGCCGCAGAACACGTGCACCGGGACTGGCCCCGCGAACAGCGCGTTGTAGACCGCCTCGTCGGCGTCGCTGAAGCTGTACTTCTCGTCCATGAACTTGACCCCCATCTCGACCGGGGGGTGGTGCATGAAGACCAGCACGCGGCGTTTGGCGGCCCTGACCTCGAGGCGGAGCCAGTCGACCTGCTCGGTGTCGAGGTAGCCGGCGGCGGTGTCGAGGAACAGCGCGCGGTCGTTGCCGAGGTCCTGGCGGTAGTAGAGTTGGTTGCCGACCAGGGAGGGGCCGCACTTGAAGGCGTGCGCGACCTGGAGCGCGTCGTCGTGGTTGCCGACGATCGCGCACACCGGCGCGTCGGCGAGCTGCGCCCGGGACGCGACCCACTCCACGTCCTGGGCGCGGGGTTCGCGCAGGGAGTAGTCGCCCATGAGGACGACGTGGTCCGGGCCGAGTTCGCGCAGGCGCGCGATGACGCGGGCGAAGTTGGTCTGGGTGTCGACGCCGAAGGAGTCCTCGGGCGAGGGGGCGATGTGGGGGTCGGAAATGAGGGAAATCAGCATACGATGTAAGGGTAAGGCGGCTCCGCGAATAAAGTGCGCCCTACTTTGCGGCCTTTCTCACCTCAGCTACCCCTATGCGTCAACGCGTCATCATCCACTCCGTCACCCCCGAGATCGAGGGCGGGCGCTACCCCGTCAAGCGCGTCGTCGGCGAGCGGGTCGAGGTCAAGTGCGTAGCCTTCGGGGACGGCCACGACCACATCCGCGTCGCGATTCGCTACAAGCACCTCGACGCCGCCGACTGGGCGACGGCCTGGATGACGGAGCTCGGCAACGACCGCTACGTCGGCTCGTTCGACGTCACCGAGCGCGGGCACTACAAGTACGAACTCGAGGGCTGGGTCGACCAGCTCATCCACTGGCACGCCGGTTTCGTCAAGAAGGCCGACGCCGGCCAGGAGATGTCCGTCGAGCTGAAGATCGGTGCGCACTGGCTCGAGCAGGCCGCCAAGGACGCCGACGGGGCCGGTGCCACAGAGCTGAAGCGGCTCGCCGAACTCTTCGCCGACGAGGGTGCCTACGAGGAGGCGCTGCGTACGGCCAGGGGTGAGGCTTTCGCCAAAACCGTGGACACCTACCCCGTGAGGCAGTTCGTGACGGTGTACGACAACAACTTACTCGTGTGGGTCGGCCGGCAGAGGGAGCTCTTCAGCGCCTGGTACGAGCTGTTCCCGCGCTCGGCGAGCCCGGACCCCGATCGCCCGGGTACGCTCAACGACGTCGTCGGTCTGCTGCCGCGCGTCGCGGAGATGGGGTTCGACGTGCTGTACATGCCGCCGATCCACCCCGTCGGTGAGCTCAACCGCAAGGGCAAGAACAACGCCGTCACCGCGCAAGAAGGCGAGCCCGGGAGCCCCTGGGCCATCGGCTCGAAGCACGGCGGTCACAAGGCCGTCGCGCCGGAGCTCGGGACCATCGAGGACTACCGGAACTTGGTCGCGGTCGCCAAGCGCGACTACGACATCGAGGTCGCCCTCGACCTCGCGTTCCAGTGCGCCCCGGACCACCCCTGGGTCGAGGAGCACCCGAGTTGGTTCGTGTGGCGTCCCGACGGCACGATCGCCTACGCCGAGAACCCGCCGAAGAAGTACCAGGACATCGTCCCGATCAACTTCGAGTCCGAGGACTGGGAGAACCTCTGGGAGGCGCTCCTCGACGTGGTGCTGTTCTGGAACGAACTCGGCGTCAAGGTCTTCCGCGTCGACAACCCCCACACGAAGGCGTTCCGGTTCTGGGAGTGGCTCATCGCCAAGGCCAAGGCCGTCGACCCCGACCTGATCTTCCTCGCCGAGGCCTTCACGCGCCCGGCCGTCATGCTCGAGCTCGCGAAGGTCGGCTACACGCAGAGCTACTCCTACTTCGTGTGGCGCAAGGACCCCACCGCGATGCGGACCTACGTCGAGGAGCTGAGTACCGGCGACAGCCGCGAGATCATGCGGCCGAACTTCTGGCCGAACACCCCCGACATCCTCCCCCACGAACTGATGGGGCAGGGCGAGGGGCCCTTCATGCTCCGCCTCGCGCTCGCCGCTACCCTGTCGAGCAACTTCGGCGTGTACGGACCGGCCTACGAGTTCATGGAGAACGCCGGCGCCGACACCGGCAAGGACGAGTACCACAACTCGGAGAAGTACGAGCTCCGGCACTACGACTGGAACGCCCGCAACCGCCTGACCGACTTCATGACCCGCCTCAACGAGGCACGGCGGGCACACAAGGCCCTCCAGGAGACCTTCAACGTGACCTTCTCCGGCTCGGACAACCCCATGCTCCAGAGCTACGTCAAGCAGTCTACCGACGGCACCAGCGTCGTGTGGTGTATCGTCAACTGGGACCCGTACAACATGCAGGCCGGCTACGTCCAGATGCCGTTCTGGAAGATGGGGCTCGCGGGCCCGCGCCAGCTGCGGTGCCGCGACCTGCTCAACGGCGAGACCTACTACTGGAACCAGGAGTGGAACTACGTCGCGCTCGAGCCCTGGGAGTGGCCCATGCACCTCCTCGAGGTCGAGATCATCTAAACCCAGCTACCCAGGATGCCCAAAAGATCTACCGCCCTACTGGTCAGCGTCGCGATCGCCGGCGCCGCGATGGCGCTGCCGACTTTACTTCGTCGCCGCAAGACCACGCGGCGCGAGGACGACGAAGTGTACCAAGACCTCAAGCAGCCCCCCTGGGCGCCCCCGGCCTACGTCTTCCCGATCGCCTGGACGGTGAGCACGATCGGCCTGGCCCTCGCGGCGCAACACCTCCTCCTGAGGCCCGGGCACAAACGGCGCACAGAACTGCTCACCTACCTCGGTGTGCACACCGCGCTATACAGCACCTTCCCCAGGGTCTACTTCGACGAGCGCAGTCCGGTGATGGCGGCCGCCTGGACGGTGAGTGACTTCCTCGTGTGCCACCTGGCCTTCTACCGCGCCCTCGGTGTCAACGGGAAGGTGGCGGCCGGGTTGGTGCCGGTCAACCTGTGGCTGACGCTGGCCGCGCCACTGAGCCTCTACCAGGCAGCCGCCAACGACGACCCTTACTTCGGGGACCTCGGCGTGACGCTCGGGGAGGTCGTCGCCGGGGCGGCGGGGGTGACCCCTATCTCGCGGGCCTAGTCGCCGCGGCGCGGCCCTGCGGTCTGGCTAGCGCTACTTTCGCTGTATCCTTACCCCATGCGCATCGCACCCGGGGCCCTCATCGCCGCAGCGTTTATCGGTCCGGGCACCGTCACCACGGCTACCCTCGCCGGGGCTACCTACGGGTACGTGCTGCTGTGGGGCATCGCCACCTCGGCCATCGCGACGATGGTCCTGCAGGAGATGGCGATGCGGATCGGGGTCGTCGGGCGCCGCGACCTCGGGCAGGCCATCCGGGTGCGCCTCGCGGGGTCCTGGCTCTTCTACGCGGCCGCGGCCCTGATCGTGCTCGCGATCTTCGTCGGGAACGCGGCGTACGAAGGGGGTAACCTCACGGGTGCCGTACTCGGGCTGGAACTCGTGCTCCCGGACCCGCTGCCGCGCGTCGCGGTGTGCCTCGCGATCGGGGCCCTGGCCGCGGCCTTGCTGCACTTCGGGGCGCAGACGGGCATTAAGCTGGCGCTGAGCTTCGCGGTGGTGGCGATGAGCTTCGTCTACCTCGGGGCACTGTTCGTCGTGCCGGTAGACTGGGCGGCCCTGTTGCTCGGCTTGGTGCCCTACCGTCTGCCGAGTGGCGCGGAGCTACAGTTGATCGGTCTGATCGGCACGACGGTGGTGCCGTACAATCTCTTCCTGCACGCCGCCACGGCGCGGGATCACTACGCGGACGGATCGCAGTTGAGCCGTGCGCGCTGGGACACCCACCTGTCGATCGCCCTCGGCTCCGTCATTACGCTCGCGATCGCCGTGCTCGCCGCCGCTACGACCGGCGCCGGGGTCGGAGGACTCGGTGAGGCGGGTGGCGTGGTAGCTGCGCCGGCGCCGCAGTCGGCCCTCGACTTGGTCGAACCCCTCCGCGCGGCCCTCGGGCCGGCCGCCAAGTTCGTGGTCGGCTTCGGGTATTTCGCCGCGGGGCTCAGCAGCGCGCTCACCGCTCCCCTGGCCGCGGCCTACGCGCTGTCGGGCCTCTTCGGCTGGCGAGACACGGATGGACGTGCCTTCACGGCGGCGTGGGCGACGGTGCTGGCGTTCGGGCTCGCCGTAGTGCTGTTTGGCACGCGCCCGGTCGCGCTTATCTTGCTCGCCCAGGCGGCCAACGGTCTATTGCTGCCGATCATCGCGGCTTTCGTCGTCTGGATCGCCAACGATCGCGCGCTACTGGGCGAACGGCGCAACGGTTGGTTCGCTAATGGCCTCGGGGGGGCCATCTTACTGCTTACCCTGATCCTATCCGCCAAGACACTGTATGGACTACTTTAGGTTTTGCCGAACGGCGCCAAACTCCTCCGCCAATGTCCGAGCGTATTGACCTCAACGCCGACCTGGGGGAGGGCGCCGCGACGGACGCCGCGCTGATGGCCTGTATCACGAGCGCCAACATTTGCTGTGGCGCCCATGCCGGTAGCGAGGCCCTTACCGTCCGCACGATAGGCATGGCTGTGGCGCGAGGCGTGACCATCGGCGCGCACCCTGGCTATCCGGATCGCGCGAGTTTCGGGCGCCACGCCCTGGATATGACCGAACGTGCCCTGCGGGAGACGATCGCTGCGCAGCTCGAGCACTTTTTCGAGGCCACCGCCCGGCTGCGGGGTAGGGTCGCGTACCTCAAGCCGCACGGGGCGCTGTACCACGCCTGCGCCGAGGAGGGCACGCCAGCGGAGGTGTTGACGGCTTTCGCCAAAACCTACCGCGTCGCCCTCTTGCACCAACGACACTCCTGGCTCTACGGCCTCGCCGCGGCGGAAGGGGTCACCTGCTGGAGCGAAGGTTTTGCCGACAGGCGCTACCTGCCCAACGGACGACTCGCACCCCGCAACCAACCCGGGGCCTTGCTCGTCGACGAAACGGAAATGCGTAGCCAGGCCCTAGCCCTGGCGCGGGGACGGCGGACACGAGGCCGTGGACAGCATCTGTGTCCACGGCGACGGCCCCCACGCGCTGGCAGCGGTCACGGAAATACGACGGGCATTCGCCGCGAACGGTATCGCGGTGAGGTCCTTGGACCACCACGACGAATGATGCGGTTGATACTGACTCCCTACGGCCCGCGTGCATTTCTGTTGAACTTGCTGCATGAAGGCGGGGCGACGACCTAGGGTACGGCCAGCGGCTCGCGCTGATGCAAGGGCTTAGCGATCGGCTGGAGCGTTCGTCCATCTTTGTCGAAGTCGTGCCGGCCTACGACGAACTCCTCGTCACCTGGCGCTCGACCGCCGCCCGCGCGAATGTGGAGGCCTTCGTCCGGGATGCGTACCGCGAGATTTGCGATAGCTCGGCTGTTGCAACACCCACCGCCCGCGAGCACGTCATCGAGGTAGACTACGACGGCCCTGACTTGGCGGCTGTCGCCAAAACCTGTGGTCTGTCGATCTCCGAAGTCATCGGTCTGCATACAGCCGGCAAGTACCGCGTCGATGCGATCGGCTTCCAGCCCGGCTTCGCCTACCTGGGCGGACTCGCGCCGGCGTTACGGCTCCCGCGCCGGTCGATCCCGCGGGTGCGAGTGGCCCCGGGGAGCGTCGCGATTGCCGAGGGCCAAACGGCGGTCTACCCACACGCGAGCCCGGGCGGGTGGCATCTGCTGGGCACGACATGCGCAAGCTTACTCGACGAAACTGCCCGTAAGCTCAGCGTGTTCGAGGTCGGCGACGAGGTCTCTTTCGTGCAGCGTGACCGAGGATGACGGTGACGTTCCTGAAGGCTTTCGGGCGGATCACCATCCAGGATCAGGGCCGACCGGGACAGCGCGCGGCGGGGCTGCCGCTCGGCGGGCCGGCGGATCGAGCGTCCGGGATCCTCGCCAATCGGCTCGTGGGAAATGCGGACTTCGCGCCCTTGTTGGAGTTCGGCCTGGCCACCGCCACCTTCAGCGTCGACGGGCCTTGCGTCCTTGCCTGGACGGGCGCGCGGGCGACGCTGCACATCGACGGGGTGGTGCTGGCCTTCGACAGGACGGTAGCCTGTGCCGCCGGTGCGATCATCACGGTGGCCGACTTTGCCGAGGGGCGCTACGGCTACCTGGCGATCGGGGGCCAGTGGGCGGTGGAACGGTGGCGGGGATCTACATCACCTGTCTTGCTGGGCGCGGCGTTCCGACCTGCGGGAAGTGTCATCCAGAAAGGACAGCGCGTACTGGTACACTCAGTCATGACTACGCTACAAGTGGTCTCTTCTCAGCCTACGCCCGCCGTGAGTGGACCAAGCCAGATCCGATTCTACCCAGGTCCGGAAGCGGACCTCTTCGCCGAATGGCTAGGACGCGAAGGCCCCGCCGGTACCGGCCAGCTACTTGTGCATATGGATTACACGGTGGCCCCCCAGAGCGATCGTGTAGGCATCAGACTACGGCACGCGCTCGATGCGACGGAGCTCCCGACCTTCCCGGACCTCGAGATTAGGAGTTCACCGACCTTGCCGGGCACGGTGCAGGTCTTACCGGGCGGGCAGCTCATCGTGAGTCTCGTGGACGGTCCGACGATGGGCGGGTACCCACGGATTGGCTTGGTGGTCGAGGAGGACTTGTGGAGGCTGGCGCAGGTGCGGGGGCGGGTGCGATTCGTCGAGGCATGAAGTAGCGGGCGAGTGGGGCGCGACGCTGGCTACTAGCAGTCATAAAAAGAACCCCTCTCCTAAACTACGTAAGGAGAGGGGTTCCTGGAGGGGCGAGCTGGCGGGGCGCTTAGTCCCGGCCTTAGCGCTGGATGAGGACTCGCCGCGTGGTCGAGGCGCCGTCGGCGGCGGTGGCGGTGACGAAGTAAACGCCCTGGTTCAGCGAGGCTACCGGAATCGTGACGCGTCCGTTCGCACTTACTGATTGGTTGATGTGCATGACCTGTTGACTTACGCCATTCGTGACGGTGAATTCTATCCGTCCGACACGATCGCCGAAGTCGAAATCGACTTGGAGTTCGGTACTCGCGGGGTTTGGCGAAAGCCGGAACTCCCTCGCCACGAGTTCGTCTCGGGTGGGTACGAGCGCATCCAAGAACGTCACGTCGGTGTTTAGAAAAAATCCGGCCCCCCCGAAAGCATCGAAGACCACGGCGGGCTGATCAGCCGAGCGGAAGTTGCCGTAAGTAGCGTACTCCTCCCCGAGCGGGCGACCCAGGCGCCGGTTGAGCGAGTCACGCACCAGGCGCGCCGCGCCTCCGTCGAACTGGCCGTCGTTACCGATGAAGAGCAAATCCTCGTTCGTGCCACGGGCCTGCGCCTGGACGTAGCTAATGCCTACCGCGTACCCGATGTAGCCCTGGTTACCCGGGATAATGACTTTGGTTGGATTTAGGTCCTTATCCTCCCCCGGGAGGGCAACGAGGGTGGTGAAGGATTCCGGAGTATTGCGGTCGATGGTGTAGAACCGCGTCCCGAGCAGTACTAGTTCGTCGTCGGCGGTCGGTGTCTCGGTCCCGATGCTCGGGATTCCGTCCTTGTTGAGGTCACCTTTGTATCCGTAGGTGCGCAGTTCGAAGAAAGCATCCCCGCTGTTGTCCCCGAATCCCTGCGGAAAGTATCCGGCACGGATCGTGTCGAGTCGCATGCCCTCCGTCCCGAGGTTTGGGGTATAGTAGATGTTCCCGAGCTCGAAATCGCCGGAGCCCGCGGTCTCGGCGGGGGTGGACGCCCCCCGCAGAAAGGGCAGTCGATGGTACCGAACGAGCGAGTCCGAGGCGCTTACGAAGAAGTCGTAGGCGGTGGTGTTGTTGTCGGGGAGGAAGTCCCGGTCCTGGCTGCTCCTGTTCACCACTTGGTAGGTCACTCGGTACTGACCGGCCTCGGAGGGCATGGGCGTGAACTTCTCGAAGACATTGTTTTCGAGGGTCTCGTCCGCATTGATGGTCGGGTACTGGAGGCTATCGGTGTAGTAGATCGTACTGGCGCCGGCGGGACCCAGTTGACGGATCGTCACGACGACCCTCGGCGACTGTGCGAGGGCGCCGTTGTTCTGGACATCGGTAACGAAGTAGATGTTCTGCCCCTCCACCTGTGAACGGGGAGTGCGGAAGTTGGGCGCCACCGCGATGAAGTCGGGGTTTAGCGACAGCTCATTGTTCGGCAGGGCAGTAATGATGATATCGTCCACGGCCCAGGCGTAATAGCCCCCGCTGTAGCGAAGACGGAAGGCGAAGTTGCTGGAGGTGTTGTACTTCTTCGGGATGCTGACGAAGTTTCGCTCGCCCGAACTCACGGCGAATCCTTGGGCGTCCCGGGTGATTGGTCCGAAGTAGTTGTTGACGTTCAGCGTCGGCGACACGAGGACCTCGTCGGCGAAGGTAGCGCCGCCATCGCTCGAGAAGGAGACGAACGCCGGGTTGGCGGACGGGGCACAACAGTACCGCAGCATCTGCCAGTACTGAATACTGAGTTGTTCGGTGGAGTTGCGGAGGTCGATCACGGGGGAGGTGAGGCTCTGGTCGACGTTCGGTCCGTCGAGGCCGGCGTTAGCGCCTTCGTCCGAGTCGAGCGAATCGAAGTTGATCATCGCGAAGCCCGTGGCCGAGGTCGGGGAGACGAACCGCAGGTAGGTGTAGGCCCCGGTGAGGGTGTCCCTGCGCGCAGCCGTGCGTGGGTCGCGGTGGATCCAAATGAGGGGGCGGCTGGTGTTGGCGTTGGTCCGACGCCAGGCCCCGAGGCCCCCCGTGAAGGTCTCTCTATAAAGCGTGTCGGCGAGCGGAGTGCCGGGTGCTACGGGGGGCGGGGTCGCCGACGGACCACCGGTACTAGAGCCGGTGGCCGTGCGGGTTTTCGGAAGAGGACCGTTGTACTCGCGCGAGAGTTGTCCCTCGGGAGCTAACTGCGCGTACGATGTACCGCCGAGTGCGAACAGCATACCGAGAAAGAGGTAGGGGAGGGTAGAGACCTTAATCATGGAATTAGTATAAGGTAAGCGACGATAACGTGAACTCGCAGTCGGATTGTTCAATAGTATCCCGCGCATAGTCTTTGAGACGACTCAATGCCTCCTTAAGTGCAAACACAGTACGCGTACCCGAGCGCAAGTATCCGAAACGAGAAGCCCCCGCCACACAGGGTGTGACGGGGGCTTCGGAAGTAGTAGCCCGGTAGAGGGCGATTGAGGACTAGTATCTCGCTATCGCTGGATCAAGACTCGCCTCGTGGCCGTTGCCCCGTCTTCGGCTTTCGCAGTGACGAAGTAGACGCCTTGATTAAGAGACTGTACGGGGATCGTGACGCGACCGACGGCAGTCGTGGGCTCGCTGAGGTGCATGACTTGCTGCCCCAAACCATTCGTGACGACGAAGGTCACCTTGCCCGTGGTGCCGAAGTCGAACGACATATTGATTTCGGTGCTGGCGGGGTTTGGAGAGAGGGCAAACTCGTTGGCGAGCAGCTCGTTGCTAACGTTCGAGGTCGAGTCGAGGAGGGTAATCCTCGTGTTGATCGCCCACGAGATCGCTCCGAACGGATCGTACGTAGTTCGTGGGGTAGGTGTCGCGGACCGGAAGTTAGCGTAAGAGTTGTACTCTTCGCCACGCTGCTTAATGCCACGGCGTACGAGCGAGTCACGCACGAGCCCTGCGGCACCGCCGTCGAATTGGGAGTTCGTCCCGAGGAAGAAGCGATCAGGGGCGGTGCCCTGCGCCTGAGAGGCGACGAAGCTTATTCCGACAGCATACCCGATGTAGCCTTGGCCGGCGGGGATCGTGACCGGGACTGGCCTCAGGTTGTTGTCCTCGC
Source organism: Saprospiraceae bacterium (assembly GCA_965215115.1). GTDB lineage: Bacteria > Bacteroidota > Bacteroidia > Chitinophagales > Saprospiraceae > CALDTK01. The sequence continues at coordinate 4,960,835 of OZ244050.1, read as the reverse complement.
CCGGTGCAAGACGGAATGCCGTATCGCGATTGGGGAACCTTGCCGGGATAGTGAGGAAACGAGTCCCGAGGAGGATCATCTCCGCATCGCTACCCGGGTCACCGAAGCTCGGCATACCGTCATTGTTCTTGTCTCCCTTGTAGCCGTAAGTACGGATTTCGTAGAAGGTTTCGCCGGGGGTGTCCCCGAAGTCACGCGGTAGGACGCCACCGAACACGGTATCGACACGGATACCGTTTGTCCCCATGTTAGGCGTATAGAAGATGTTGCCCAACTCATAATCGTTGCTTCCATCGGCATCACCTGGGCGAGAACCGCCACCGAACGCTGGCGTCTTCCAGTAGTCCACCGGATCGACCCCCGCCTCGACGAAGAAGGTGTAACTGCCCCGGTTGTTGCCGAGGTCGGCGTCGGGGTCGGTGGCTCCGCGGACTAATACGTCGTAGGTGACGGTGTACTGGCCCGCTTGCTTAGGCATGCCTACGAACTTCTCGAACACGTTGTTCTCGAGCACGGAGTCGGCCGGGATCGTAGGGTACTGAAGGCTGTCGGTGTAGTAGAGCTCACTCGTCGTCGCGGTAAGGCGGCGGCGGATGTTTACGATCACCTTCGGTGCCTGCGGGTTTGCGCCACGGTTCTGTACGTCGGTGACGAAGTAGATGTTTTGCCCGGCGGTCTGCGACCGGGGGGTCACGTAGTTAGGGACTTTCGCAAGGAATGCGTCGTTCAGGCTAACCTCATTGTTTGGAAGCAACCCAATGTAGATGTCATCGATGGCCCACCCGTAAAAGTCGCCGTCGTAGACGAACTTGAACTTGACGTTGGTCTTGCCGTAGAACCGCTCCGGGATGCGCGCGAAGAGCGTACGCTGAGGCGCGGTGTTGGGACGGTCGAAGAAGTTAGGGATCGTCCAGATCACGGCGGAATCCGTCGGCGTGACAATTTTGATCTGCTGGTTGCGGATGTTGAGGCGCGGATCGTAGCTGTACCAGAACAAGGCGTACTTGTTAGACGCCTGGGCCGCCGTCAAGTCGACCGCCGGTGAGACCGCGGTCTGGATGAGGTTTTTGTAAGGGGGGCCGGGATTAGGGGTAAGGTTCGAGTACTCGAGGTAGTCGAACCACATGAAGCCGTTTCGCACGGTCGGTGAGCGAAACACGGAGTAGCGCGCCTGTCCCGTCCGCACCGAAAGGCTGTCTTTGGTAAGGTACTCCCACAGCAGACTATCCGTCGGATTGACCTTCTCGAAGGTCCAGCCCGCGAGACCGTCACGGAAATCCTCGTAGTAGATCGAGCTATCGATCACAGCATCGAAGTTGCTCGGCTGGTAGGGGGTAGCCTGAATGTCCGTACCGCCTTCGAGGGCGATTGTGGTTGGCCCGATGAGATCAGCCGGCTGGGTCTCGACCTGCGCCATCGCCGGGCCGGCGAATAGGGCGCTCGCGAACAACCCGAGGGTCAGTTTTCTTGTAAAATTAGCCATGGAGGTGGTGTTTGTGAAGCGCCAAGATACGGCCACCGCCGCCCCCACCAAACTTTACCCCCCGTCATTTTGTCAAGCGCCAACATATTACGCTTCACCTACAGTTAACCCGAAGATCATAGCCCCCCGACCCCGCTCGCCGTCGTGCTCCTTCGGTCGGGAGGGCACTTCGCCCCCGATTCGTCGCCCTGGGGCAGGGCAGATTGTCGTCCCGCGGCCCCGCCAGCTACCGATCGTCAAGGCCGAGGCCCCGCAAAAAGTCCTCCCGCCGTATCGGGTGCACCCCTACGTACTCACACGCCAGTCCCCCGCCGAGATTGGCCAACTCCAGCAGGTCCGCGTGGCTCGCCCCCACCGCCAGGGCCAGCGCACTCGTCGCCACCACCGTGTCGCCCGCGCCACAGACGTCCGCGATGCGGCGGCGGTGCGCCGGCAGCCGACCCTCGAACTCGCCGTAGCTCAGGAAGGCCCCGTGCGCCCCGAGCGTGATCAGGGACCCGGCCTGCCCCAGGCGCTCGGCCAGCATCCCGTGCCCGCGCCGCAGACTCGCCGCGTCCGACGGGTCGATGTCCGCCCCGGGGAGGGCCGCGCGCATCTCCTTGAGGTTAGGCTTGAAGAGACTCACGCCCCGGTAGCTCCAGAAGTTACGCAACTTCGGATCGACCACCGTCGGGATACCCAGCCGCCCCGCCGCGCCCACCACCCTGGCGATGAGTTCGCCACACAGCACGCCCTTGTCGTAATCCTCGAACACGATGACGTCCGGCCGCGTGTCGATCAGCGCCTCCAGGCGTGACCACAGCAGCGCCACCTCCGCGGGCGTCGTCGTGTGGTCGTCCTCGGTGTCGACGCGCAGCAGCTGCTGGCCCTGGGCCATGATGCGGGTCTTGCGGGTCGTGCGGCGGTCGCTGCTCTGCGCCAGGCCACTGCCGTCGATCCCGGAGGCGCCGAGGGTCTGCCGCAGGAGGGTCCCGGTTTCGTCGCGGCCGCACAGTCCCACGAGTTCGACGCGCGCCCCGAGGGCGGCGATGTTGAGGGCCACGTTGGCGGCCCCGCCGGGCTGCGTCTCGCGGCTCCCGAGCGCGACCACGGGCACGGGGGCCTCCGGGCTCACGCGGTCCACCTCGCCGTAGATGTACTCGTCCAGCATGACGTCCCCGACCACGAGCACGCGCTTGGTGGCGAACTGGTCTACGATTCCGAGCAGGCGGCGGGCGATGGTGGGGTCGATCATAAGAGTCGCTCGTTGACGAGGTAGGCAATGATAGCGGCCGAGGCACCACGGTTGCGCGCGAGGTAGGCTTCGGCTTTCGCCAAAACGTCCCGCCGCGCGGCCGCGTCCCCGAAGCGCTGCACGAAGGCGCATAGGTCGGCCGCGTCGCGACGGGGCCACGCGATGCCCTCCGCCACCAGGGCGATGGCCTCGTCGAAGCGCGCGTACCTCGGCCCGAAGGCCACCGGCAGTCCATAAACCATCGGCTCGAGCGTGTTGTGGATGCCGCTCCCGAAGCCGCCCCCGACGTAGGCCAGGTCGCCGTAGCGGTAGGCTTTCGCCAAAACACCCTTCGCGTCCAGCACGACCACCCGGTTCGCCGCCGACCAGTCGTCCTGCGTTTTGCTGAAAAGCACCGGATCAAATTCCGCGAAAACGCTCAGCAGCCGTGCGCGAGCCGCGGCGTCAACCTCGTGGGGCGCACAAACGAGCCTCAGCGCGGGCGCCTCCGACAACACCTTATATAGTATAGCCTCGTCGGGCGGCCAGGTACTGCCCGCCACCATCGTCACGCCCGGCGGCTGTGTCCACCGCTCCAGTCGCGCCTCGCGGTAAGGGCCGTCGCGTACGGCCAGCACCCGGTCCAGGCGCGTGTCCCCGACGCGGCTGGCCGGTGTCGTGTAGCCGTGGCCTCGCAGGAGTTCGAGCGAAGTTTCGCCCTGGACGAACACGTGACTCACGCCCCCGAGCGCGACGCGGTAGTCGTGGTGTAGCGGGTGGGCGCGGCGGAAGAACGGCTGGTTTTGCCGAAAGGCCACCGAGAAAAGCACGGTCGGGACACCCAGCTCCCGCAGGGCCGCATGGTAGCCAAGCCACCACTCGTACTTGACGAAGAGCGCGAGTTTTGGCGAAAGCCGCCCCACGAACGCCGCCGCCGCACCGCCGGTGTCCCAGGGGAGGTAGGTCACTTCGCCGAAATCGCCCCTGCCGCCGAACCACTCCACGCCGCTCGGCGAGAAAAAGGTGAGCACGAACCGGGCGCCGGGCTCACGCCTCCGGATCTCCTCCCACACGGGGCGCCCCTGCTCGAACTCCCCGACCGAGGCGCAGTGCATCCAGTAGCAATCCCGGTCGGGCGGGGTAGGGGCGAGGGTCGCCAGAGCGTTCGCGGCACCCTCGACGCGGAGGCGGGCTTTGGGCTGGACGAGGGCGGCGAGGCTTGCGCCAAAACGTAACCCGCGCATCCCGACGCGATAGAGGAGCCCCGGCACTCAGTAGTAGATGTCCTCGGCCTCGCGGACGCCCCCCGGCCGCAGGAGCGCCGTCGCGATGCCCACTTTGAGCCCGAGGCCTACGTCCGTGCCGGCCTGCGGGGTCACGGCCTGCGTGTCGAACTGCGTCGAGCGAAGCGGCTCCGCGTTGAACACGGACGCCGTGCCCATCAGGAAAACGGTGAATTGCCGGTCGGGCTGCGTGTACATCAGTCCCGCCTCCGCGTAGCCTCCGAAACCACCGGCGCGCCGGTCGTAGCCGCGTTTGTAGTCCGTACTGAGGTTGGAGGTCGTGAGCGTGGCATCGTCCTGGATGCGGATCTTGTGGCTCGTGAAGGCCGGCCCCGCGAGCACTCGCCAGCCGAGCATCCGCTGGCCGAAGAGCCCCTGGTAGCCTACGGTCGCGGCGAATCGATAACCCCGCGAGCGCAGCGGCACATCCACCGGTCGCGCGCGATCGGCCTCGTCGCCGAGGATCCCGACCTCGGTGCGGAGCTGGCCGATGGGATCGAGTTTGACGGTGTTGCCGAACATGATCTCGCCCTGGAGATTGAGCAGCAGGCCTTTCTTATTTAGGGCCTCCACGCGGACGCCGGACAGGAGCGTAGGGCCGTAGGTGTCCGCCCAGGTGCCGCGGCGCACCAACCCGCCGAAGTCGGCACCGACGCCGAGGTAGGACTGTCCGCCGGCGAGCAGCGGCAGACACGACAGCAGGATGGCGCAGGCTCTGATCATAGGCTCGGCGGCGAAGGTACGAGACGGCCGCACTGTTATCGCCCCCGCGGGCCGGCGCGGCGGGTAGTGGGCTGCGCGGCGTGGGGCGACCCGTTATCTTCGCGGCGCACTACCGCATCACACTTCTACACTATGGCTCGCAAGCGCGTCCTCATCACCGGCGCGGCCGGCTTCCTCGGCTCCCACCTCTGCGATCGCTTCCTGAAGGAGGGGTTCCACGTCATCGGGATGGACAACCTCATCACCGGCGACCTGGCCAACATCGAGCACCTGTTCGGCGGTGAGCACTTCGAGTTCGCCCACCACGACGTGTCGAAGTTCGTGCACGTCCCCGGCCAGCTCGACTACATCCTCCACTTCGCCAGTCCGGCCTCGCCGATCGACTACCTCAAGCTCCCGATCCAGACCCTGAAGGTGGGCAGTCTCGGGACGCACAACCTGCTCGGCCTCGCCAAGGACAAGGGCGCGCGCTTCCTGATCGCTTCCACCTCGGAGGTGTACGGCGACCCGCTGGTCCACCCGCAGACCGAGGACTACTGGGGCAACGTCAACCCGATCGGCCCGCGCGGCGTCTACGACGAGGCCAAGCGCTTCCAGGAGGCGATCACGATGGCGTACCATACCTACCACGGCCTCGAGACGCGGATCGTGCGCATCTTCAACACGTATGGCCCGCGGATGCGCGTCAACGACGGGCGCGTGCTGCCGGCCTTCTTCAGCCAGGCCATCCGCGGCGAGGGGCTCACCGTCTTCGGGGACGGTTCGCAGACGCGGGCCTTCTGCTACGTCGACGACCTCGTCGAGGGCATCTACCGCCTGCTGCACTCCGACGAGCACATGCCGGTCAACATCGGCAACCCCGACGAGATCACGATCGGGGAGTTCGCCCAGGAGGTCCTGGAGCTCGTCGGCAACCCCGAGGCCCACATCGTGCGTCGTCCCCTGCCGAAGGACGACCCGAAGGTCCGGCAGCCGGACATCTCGAAGGCCCGGGCGCTGCTAGGGTGGACGCCGAAGTACCCGCGGGCCCAGGGCCTGAAGCTGACCTACGAATACTTTAAGTGGGCCGTGCCCCGCGCCGAGGAGCGGGGGGAGTTGGAGCCACGGGCTTTCGCCAAAACCGAAGCGTAACCATCATGGAAGGGAAAGTATTCGTCACCGGCGGCGCCGGCTTCATCGGCTCGCACGTCGTGCGGCTGCTCGTCAATAAGTACCCGGGCGCCGAGATCGTCAACGTCGACGCGCTCACCTACGCGGGCAACCTCGAAAACCTGACGGACGTCGAGGGTGCGCCCAACTACCGCTTCCGCAAGGTCGATATCCGCGACGCGGAGGCCGTCGACGAGCTCTTCGCCGAGGAGCAGCCGACGGGCGTGATCCACCTGGCCGCCGAGTCGCACGTCGATCGCTCGATCACGGACCCGACCGCGTTCATCATGACGAATATCGTCGGGACGGTCAACCTACTCAATGCCGCCCGCAAGACCTGGGAAGGGGACTTCGGCGGCAAGCGCTTTTACCACGTCTCCACCGACGAGGTCTACGGATCACTCGGCGAGGAAGGCCTCTTCACCGAGGAGACCCCCTACGATCCGCGCTCTCCCTACTCCGCGTCGAAGGCCTCGAGCGATCACCTCGTGCGGGCCTACTTCCACACGTACCACCTGCCCGTGGTGCTGAGCAACTGCTCTAACAACTACGGCCCCAATCACTTCCCCGAGAAGCTGATCCCGCTGGTGATCAACAACATCAAGCACGGCCGGCCCCTCCCGATCTACGGCGACGGGAAGTACACCCGGGACTGGCTCTGGGTCAAGGACCACGCCGCGGCCATCGACACGATCTACCACAAGGGTGTCCCCGGGGAGACCTACAACATCGGCGGCAACAACGAAATGAAGAATCTCGACCTCGTACACCAACTCTGCGACGTGATGGACGAGTTGCTCGGCCGCCCGGCCGGGACGAGTCGCCAGACGATCACCTTCGTGAAAGACCGCCCGGGCCACGACCGCCGCTACGCCATCGACTCCAGCAAGCTGCAAGGGGAGTTGGGGTGGAAGCCGGAGGTGTATCCGGAGGAAGGCCTCCGCCTCACCGCGCAGTGGTACCTCGACAACGAGACCTGGCTAGATAACGTGACGAGCGGGAGTTACCAGCGGTATTACGAAGGGCAGTATGCGTAGTGCGGATTCGTGTCGCGAGCTCACCCCTCCAGCGCCGCCACCCCGGGCAAGGTCTTGCCCTCCAGCAGCTCCAGCATCGCCCCGCCGCCCGTCGATACGAAGCTCACGCGGTCGGCATACCCGCCCTGCGTCACGGCACTCGCCGAGTCCCCACCGCCGATCACGGAGTAGGCCCCGTTGTCGGTAGCCTTGGCGACCGCCTCCGCGACGGCGTAGGTCCCGGCTGCAAATTTTTGGAACTCGAAGACGCCCATCGGACCGTTCCACAGAATCGTCTTCGCGTTCGCGAGCACGTCTGCGAACTGCTGGCGCGCCTTCACGCCGATGTCTAGCCCGCCCCAGCCGTCGGGGATCTCCATCGAGGGATAGGTCGCCGCCGTCGCGTCGGCCGAGAACTCCTGCGTGCAGACGTTGTCGATCGGGAGGTGAAGGCCGACGCCCTTGTCCTTGGCGAGTCGCAGAATCTCCTTGGCTTTGTCGACCAGATCGAGCTCCACCAGCGAAGTGCCGATGGTCCCGCCCTGTGCTTTCGTAAACGTATAGGCCATGCCCCCGCCCACGATCACCTCGTCGGCCGTGTCGAGGAGCTTTTCCAGGAGCAAGACCTTGTCGCTCACCTTGGCCCCGCCGGTGATGGCGACGAAGGGCCGTTGCGGGTCGTCCAGCAGTTTCTGCCCGGCCTCGAGCTCCTTGGCCATCAACAGCCCGGCGGCTTTGTTTTTGCTGTCGAAAAACTCCGCCACGGTCGTCGTCGAGGCGTGGGCGCGGTGGGCGGCGCCGAAGGCATCATTGACGTAGACATCCCCGAGGGCGGCGAGTTTTTCCGCAAGGGACCTATCCCCTTTCTCCTCCCCGGCCTCGAAGCGGGTGTTCTCGATCATGAGTACCTCGCCCGGGCGCAACTCCTTCGCCTTGGCCACGGAGTCGGGGCCGCCGACATCCGATGCCGTGATGACGACGAGCCCGAGGAGCTCACCGAGGCGCTTCGCTGCCGGAGCCACGCTAAATGCCTTCGTGTCCACCGATCCATCGGGAAGCTTTGACCTCAGCGGTCGCCCCAGGTGGCTCATCAGGACGACGGCCGCGCCACGGTCGAGCAGATCCTTGATCGTCGGGACGGCGCCCTGGACCCGTGTATCGTCCGTGATCTGCTGTTGCTCGTCGAGCGGGACGTTAAAGTCTACCCGTACGAGGACGGTCTTGCCGGAGACATCGAGGTCGGAGAAGGAAGCCATGGGGGGGGGTGTTGGGTCTAGGGGTCTAGGAGGTCTAGGGGTCTAGCAGTCTAGGGTGTTTAGCAATCGAATAGTCTAAGGGCCTAGCAGTCCGATGCCTCTAGACCTCTAGACCTCTAGACCTCTAGACCTCTAGACTCCCCCCTAGACCGCACTCCTAAATCATCGTCGTGAGCTGCGCGAGGCGGGCGGAGTAGCCGGCTTCGTTGTCGTACCAGCCGACCACCTTGACCATCGTCCCGTCGACGGTCGTGAGGCCGCTGTCGTAGATGCAACTGTGCTTGTCGCCCACGATGTCGGTCGAGACGAGTTCGTCGGTCGAGAAGTGGAGGATGCCCTTCATCGGACCCTCGGCGGCGGTCCGGAAGGCGGCGTGGACCTCCTCGAGGCTGTGACTGCCCTTGAGGATGGCCGTGAAGTCGGTCACCGAGCCGGTCGGGACGGGGACCCGCATGGCGATGCCGTCGAGCTTGCCCTTGAGGTGCGGGAGCACGAGTCCGACGGCGGAGGCGGCCCCGGTGCTCGTCGGCACGATGTTGAGGGCCGCGGCGCGGGCGCGACGGAGGTCGCGGTGGGGAGCGTCCTGGATGTTCTGATCGGCGGTATAGGCGTGGATCGTGGTCATCAGACCCTTCTCGACCCCGAAGGCGTCGTCGAGGACCTTGACCATCGGCGCGAGGCAGTTCGTGGTGCAGCTCGCGTTGCTGTAGATTTTCTTGTCGGCGTGAATGTTGTCGTCGTTGACCCCGATGACGATCGTCTCGATGTCGCCGCCCTTGCCGGGGGCCGAGATGATGACCTTCTTGGCGCCGGCCTGGAGGTGGAGACTGGCCTTGTCGCTCGACACGAAGATGCCCGTGCACTCGAGCACCACGTCGACGCCCATCTCGCCCCATTTGAGCTTGCTCGGGTCGCGCTCCGCGGAGGCGTCGATGGTTTTGCCGTTGACGATCAGGTTGTCGTCGTCGCTCGTGACCGTGCCGTCGAAGCGGCCGTGAACGCTGTCGAACTTGAGCAGGTGCGCGAGGGTAGCGTTGTCGGTGAGGTCGTTGATGGCCACGACCTCGACGTCGGGATCGGTCACGAGGTTGCGGAAGGTGAGGCGACCGATGCGGCCGAAGCCATTGATGGCTACGCGAGTAGGCATAGGAGAAGGGGTTTTGGGTTGTATTGCTGTGCGCGAATGTAAGACAACGGACTACCCGACAAACCGTTCGGTCGAAAAGCGACTACGCCGGCGAGAGGGCCCCGCAGATCGTGCGACGGGTCGGGCGACCTGCGTCAGCGCCCGGAAATTATTCGCCCCCAGGCTTGCCAGTGTCTCGGGCCCCGGCGTATCATTGCACCGCGATTGGAAAAAGCTTCCAGGCACGGCCCGTTCGTCTAGTGGTTAGGACTTCAGATTTTCATTCTGGCAACAGGGGTTCAATTCCCCTACGGGCTACATAGTACACCTCGGGGAGGCCCGGAATACCAGCAAAAGCTCGTGTTTCGGGCCTTCTGCATTTGCGTCATCTCAACACGCGCTCAGTCCTATAGCCAGCGCGCGAAGCTTAGCATCCGGCCCGTGGTGGCGCCGTCGCGACGGTAGGAGTAGCAGTCCGCATCGGCGTAGGTGTCGACCGCACTTCGCGTAATCATGTGGCCGCCGGCGCCGCTCCGTTCGAGGTCTGCCACGACCGCACCGGCAACGTCCAGCTCCCACTTGCTACCGTTACGCTTTCGCAAAAACTGCCCGTCGAAGCGCTCACACAGCTCTGGTCCGACCTCGTAGCTGCACTGCGCGATACTCGGTCCGAGCCATATCGATACCGCGCCCGGGTCAACACCCGCGCGGTGAGCCAGGGATAGCAAAGTCTTGCCCGCCAACCCGGCCGCCGCCCCGCGCCAGCCACAGTGCGCCGCCGCGAGGCCACCGCGATCCGCGACCGCGTAGAGCACCGGGACACAATCCGCTGTGTAGACCCCGACCCCGACGGCCGGATCGAGCGAGATCAGGGCGTCGGCCGATACCTCCGGTGCGTCTCCCCCGGCGCGGGGCTCGAAGATGTCGTCGCCGTGGACCTGGAGACACGTCGCTACGTCTCCACGGGTAGGTCCGCCGGCTTTCGCCAAAACCTGCCAATTCGCACGCGTCACCTCCGGGGGCTCCCCGACGTGGTGCGCCAGGTTGAAGGAGGCGTAGGGCACCACAGATGCCCCGCCCGAACGGCGCGTCTGTCCCCACTGTAGTCCCGGCACCTCGGGGCCCGGGCGTAGGAGTCGATCGATCGCAGCGGCGGACCTCACGTAGGGCCGGTTCAGTGGCGGACCACGACGGTGGCGCCGGCGTTGGGATGCTGCACCGTGCGCAGGAAGTACGCGCCGTCCGGCAAGTGCTGCACCGCGAGCTCGTGCCGACCCGCGCCGGCGAGTTTTTGCGAAAGCACAATCCGCCCCACTGCATCCAGGAGCTGCACGTCGAGCGGCTCGCCGTGGGCGTAATCGAGCAGTAGCGTCGCGGCTACGGGATTGGCGACGACGCGCAGGCCCGCCAGTTGTTCCAGCTCCGCCACGTCGACCACGCGAGCGCGCACGGTCTGGGTGGTGGTGTCGTTGCCGCAGGGCGCCGTCGTCACCAGGGTCACGACGTAGTCACCGGCGTCAGCGTACTGGTGGGTAGGGTCGGGCAGCGTCGAGGTCGCGCCGTCGCCGAAGGACCACGCGAAGCCGGTGGCGCCCTGGCTCGCGTTGACGAACTTCACCTCGAACGCATCCTGTGTCTCGGCACGGAAGTCCGCCACGGACTTACTCGCTACCGTCACGGCGGCGGGGTAGTCGAACTTGGTCACGACCCCATCGGCACCGGTCGTGCTCACCTGCACGGCGTAGGTACCGGCGCTCGCGTAGGTGGTCGTGACGCTGTTGGCGCTGACCACCGTGTTGGTGCCGCCCTCCACGACGAAGGTCGGGGCCGTCGTACCGGCGGGTACGGAGTAAGTTACCGTGAGGGGTGCGCAGCCCGAGGTAGCGCTAACGCTCAACGCGGGAGCCGCGATTTCTACGAGGCGGAAGCCATCGAACATCGCTTCCACGATGTGTCCGCTCTGCGCGAAGTCGCCACTGCGAACCACCAGGCGGTAGTCCTCCAGTTGCTCGGTCCGCGGACCCGACCCCCCGGTGAGCCCCGTGAGCCCGCGGATCGGTGCCGAGGTAAAGCGCTGCCAGCCGCCCGTGGTCGTCGCGCGGACCTCGAGCAAACGCGTGGTCTTGCCGCCGCCGACCAACTCCACGATGAGCGTATCGTTGGGCGTCACCGCGCCGCCGCCGTTGTAGAAGTAGTACGCGAAGCTTACCCTGGCGTCGGCGTTGCGCGGGAGCGGGAACGCCGGTGAGGTGAGGATCGCCGTACCGCCGTCGATATCGTGGTCCCCCACCGCGCCCCCGGCGATGCCCGTGACGTATGCCTGCTCGCCGAAGTCCCCATCGATGTCCTTGCCGAGCTGCACGACCTGTCCGTCGAGCGTCGTCTCGTTGGGGACGCCCCGCTCCCACAGGCCACGGATGGCCGTCCCGCTACTTACCCACCCGAGGTCGAAGAAGAAGTCGTCCTCGTAGCCGGGTTGCAGCACGACGCGCAGATTGACGGTCGAGTTTTGCCGCAAGGCCGTATCCCTAATGAAGAACGGTTTGTACCCCCACTGCCCGATTGCAATGTCGTAGCGGTTAAAATCCCCCTCCACGCGCGTGACCTCGATCGAGCGCTTCGCCTGCGGCAGCGGCTGGCCGGCCGCGTCGAGGACCGTCACGTTAAAGTTGACCGGCGTAATCTTGAGCAGCTTGATGTTGCGGAAGTCGAGCACCCCACGGCGCATCTGGACGACCGTAGTAAAGGGGATGTAGCCGGGCTTCGAGAACGTCACCTCGTAGGCACCCTCGAGGTAGATGCCCGTGGCGTAGGTGCCGTCGAGGCCGGTGACGGTGCGCTGCGGGGCACGATCGTCGAAGTTGACCGTCACGCCCGAGAGCAGCGCCCCGCTGGCGCTGTCCTGCACGGTACCCTCGAAGTAGCAACCCTGTTCGTACTTGGGCCTGAAGACGAAGAGCCCCGACTCGATGTCGCTGGCGATGACGAGGCCCGACGGAAAGAACGGATACGCGCCCCAGCAGCCGTTGAAGCCGTTGCCGCCCCCCTGTGGGTACGTGTCGTACTGCCCGACCTCGATGAGGTTGTGCGGACGCGAGGCGTCGGTGAGGACGACGCCGTCGCGGTACCAACTCGTGACCAGGAAGTCCGCGTTGACGTGGGTGTTGTGCGGGATGCTCCCGGAGGCGAACGTGGCCTCGGGCCGGAAGCGGTCGACGAGACGGATGGCCGTCGGATCGCTTACGTCGTAGGCGTCGACGGTCGCCTGCGATCGCTCGTCGGTCGTGAAGACGTGGCGGTCGTCGGCCGTCGGCCAGGCGTTGTGGGTGTAGTTGAAGGTCGTGGTGACGGAGCCGAGCGCCTTGATGGCACCCGGGTCGGTGTAGTCGTGCACCGTCAACTGGCCCGCGTTGATGTCCGAGGAGTAGAGGCGCCCGCGCTCGGCGAACACATCGTGTGCGTAGACCTGTCGCGCCGCACCGACGAAGGGCGGTTCGGTGGGGTTGACCCTGAGGTCGAAGAACAGGGGCGCACCGCTGTGGATGTTCGAGCCCGCGAGTACGAGCAGTCCTTCCTGGCTGATGTACAGGTTGTGCGCCTTCTCGAGCGTCGTGACCTGGGTCCCGATGCTCACGCTCGGCTTGTAGAACGTGTGCGTGATCGTGTCCGGGGCCCTGGCCATGTCGATGACCAGCAGTCCGTCCTTGCCTCGATCAGCGACGACGTAGATGCGGGTGCCGAAGGTCTTTATGTCGCGCCACTCAGAGATAACACCCGGGACGCGCGCCCGCAGAATCGGTTTGGTGGGGTCTTCGAGCGAGTAGACGTAGGTGGCCCGCGTCGTGCCCATGACCGCGAACTCACGACCGAACCCGTCCGTGTAGCCCCAGCAGTCGTTGCCTTCTTCCCCCGCGGGCATCCGGACGTTGGCCTGGAGCTCGAGGTTGTAGTTACGCTGCGCGAGGGCGGCGCCCGCCTGTAGGCAAACGGCGACAAAGAGAAACAGTAGACGCATGAAGTAAGGTGTAATACCGGGGGGGCTGAACCAACCCCGCGGGGCCGTGTCGAATCCGAACGTCAAAGATACGGGTAACGGGTGCGCGAGACCCCGTAACCGTCACCGCGTCACGATCATGACACTCAGTCGCGCCGTACACACGAGGCGTCCGTCGTCGTCGGAGATGTCGATGCGCCAGACGTGGAGCGTGTGCCCGACGCGGATGGCGGTACACCGGGCGTGTACCGACCCACTGCGCACGCCCCGCAGGTGACTGCAGTTGAGTTCCGTCCCGAGGGCGGCCCGGGTCTCGCGGTCGATCAAAAGGTTGCTCGCCACCGAACCGGCCGTCTCCGCCAGCGCCGCGCTGGCCCCGCCGTGGAGCAGCCCCGCCGGCTGCTTGGTCCGCGCGTCGACCGGCATGCTGAGTTGCAAGAAATCCGGCCCGACATCGGTAAACTCCATGCCGACCACCTCACCGAGGGTACCGGCGTGGAGGGCGTTGAGTTGGGCGAGGTCGGGGAGCGGGGTCCAGAGCGCGGGCATAGGGTGGGGGGCTTCCGTAAGGCAATCGGCCGCGAAGGCGCAAAGTTCCGTCCCGAGACGCAAGAAACGGGGGCACCGCACCACCTTAATCCTCAGCGAAGACACGCGAGTACGGCCTCTACGTCCGCCGTTTCGATCCGCAGTCCTTCCAGTTTCCTATTCCACGTCATTTGCCGCCGCGCGTACTGCCGGGTGGACTGCTGTATCCGCGCCATTGCCTCGGCCACCGTCGCGGTCCCCTCGATCACGGGCCACAGTTCGCGGTAGCCGATGGTCTGGAGGGCGTCTAGGTGGCGAGCGTCGTAGAGCCGCCGCGCCTCCTCGAGAAGGCCGGCCCCGAACATCGCTTCGACGCGTCGATCGATGCGCTCGTACAAAAGGTCGCGCGGCGGCTCGAGCACAATCCAGCGCTGTCGGTAGGGTAGGGGCGTGCGGGGGCGGGCCCTCAGCGCGGTGAAGGTTTCGCCACTGGCCTCGATCGCGGCCAGCGCCCGGAGGAGGCGGTGTGGATTGCCGAGGTCGACGGTTTTGGCGTAAGCCGGGTCCCTACGCCGCAGCTCATCCTGTAGCGCCGGGAGGCCTTCGTCTCTGAATACGGCATCGTAGTGCTCGCGCACTTCGGCCGGCACCTGCGGCATGTCCGGCAGTCCGTCCAGGAGTGCCCGCACGTGGAGCCCCGACCCGCCGGCGATGATGCAGGTACGCGTTTCCGCAAAACACCTTTCGAGCGTCTCCCTCGCATCCCGGGCCCACCGCCCGGCGCTGTAGGCGTCCGCGATGCCGACGTAGCCGATGAGGTGGTGCGGCGCGGCGGCCAGTTGCTCGGGGGTAGGCCTGGCGACCCCGACGTTGAGCTCGCGGTACACCTGCCGCGAGTCGGCGCTGATGATGGGCGCGGCGAGTTTTCGCGAAAGCGCAATGGCGAGGTCCGTCTTCCCGCTCGCGGTCGGGCCCGCGATCACGACCACCTCGCGCTCACGCGCCTGCGATACCGACCCCCGCGGGGAATTCCTTTCTTTGCCGCCCCCCATGATCCACCACGTCCTCCGTCTCTACGCCCGCCTCGGGATTTGGTTTTGTTTCCGCAAGGTGTACATCGAGGGGCGCGCGCGTGTACCCGGGGGGCGGCACGTCATTTACGGCATGAATCACCCGACGGCCTTCCTCGAGCCGATCATCCTCGGGACCCACGTCGGGGAGTCCTGCTGGTACATGCTGCGCGGGGACAAGTTCGTGAGCCCGGCCGTGCGGTGGTTCCTGCACGCCATCCACAACCTGCCGATCTACAAGGGCGGGGACGCCTCCGCCCGCGACGCACTGCGGGGCAACATCGAGACGATGGACTTCGCGACCGACCGCATTCTCGACGGCGAGCCGACCATCATCCTGAGCGAGGGCGTGTGCCGCCACGAGCGCCGCCTGCGCCCGATCCAGCGGGGCACGGCGAGGATGCTCTTCCAGGCCTACGGGAAAGACCGCAGTAAGGATGTCGCCATCGTGCCGACGGCCGTCAACTACACCGAGAGCAACGGCTTCCGCAGCTCCGTGACCATCACCTTCGCGGAGGCCATCCGCGCCGCCGACTACGCCGAGGCCTTCGGGACCGACCCCCGGGGCACCGTCGACGCCGTCACCGACGAGCTGTACCGCCGCCTGCGCCAGCACGTCATCCACGTCGAGAACCCCAGCCGCGACGCCCTGGCCGACAAGCTCCTTCCGCTCGTCAAGCACCGCCGCCCCGACCCCGGGCTGTGGCCCCGCAGCGATCGCAGCCCGTACCTACGCGAGCAGTACCGCGCCATCGAGGCCCTCAACGCCATGGACGACTTCGAGGCCGGGCGGCTCGAGCGCGACCTCGACGGCTACCTGGCGAGCCTCGCGCAGCACGGACTCAGCGACAGCGGCGTCGCGCTGCCGGAGTACGCGAGCATGGGCAAGGCCGCGCTGCTGTGGTCGCTCGGGACCGTCGCGCTCGCCGGCTGGATCATCAACTTCCCCCCGGCGGCCTTCACGCAGCGGCGCACGGAGCGGATGGTCAGGAATCCTCAGTTCTACAGTTCGGTGCGCTTCGGGCTGGGGCTGGCCGTCAACCTGGTCTACTGGCTGGTCTGGACCGCGATCCTCGCGGTTTTCGTGGGGTGGTTCGCGCTGCTGGTCCCGCCGGTGTTCGGGGCGCTGGGCTACTTCCACCTCGTGCACCGCGACGCCTTTACGCTGTGGCAACAGTCCGCCAAGCTGCGCAGCGTCACGCCCGAGGTAGCTGCCGGCCTCCGGGGCGAGGTCCGCGACATCCTAGCCCGCGTGGGGTTCTTCGACGAGCAGGGTCTTGCCGTTGACCCCGAGCTCGCGTAGTTTGTTGGCCTGCGCCACGAGGGTCGTGTTCGGCTTCGGGCTGCGGCTCAGCTTGCGCATCGCGGCGTCGTAGGCGCCCCGCGCGCCGTCGAGCTGCTTGCCGACGGCGTTCATGTCCTCGACGAAGCCCACGAACTTGTCGTAAAGCTTGCGTCCCACCTGCGCGATCTGCTGTGCGTTCTGCCGCTGGTCCTCCTGTTGCCAGATGTGGCTCACGGTGCGCATGGTGGCGAGGAGGGTCGACGGGCACACGAGCACCACCTGCGCGTCGAGGGCCTCGGTGAAGAGGCTCCCGCGTTCGCGGACTGCGGCGATGAAGGCGGGCTCGAGCGGGACGAACAGCAGCACGTAGTCCGGGCACTCGACCTGGTGCAGGTCCTGGTAGCGTTTTGCCGAAAGGCCCTTGATGTGCATCCGCAGCGACTGCACGTGCGACAGGAGGTGTTCGCGGGACTCGGCGTCGGTCTCGCTTCCGCAAAACCGTTCGTAGGCCGTCAGGCTCACCTTCGCGTCGATGATGATGCAGCGGTTCTGAGGCAGCTTCACGATGCAATCCGGGCGTTGCTGCCGCGCGGAGTCCCCACCCGCGAAACTGAGTTGCGTGTCGAAGTGCGTCCCGGCCTGCAGGCCCGCGGCCTCCAGCAGGCGCTCGAGGCGGTGCTCGCCCCAGTCACCCTGCGTCTTCGAGTCCCCCTTAAGGGCCTTGGTCAACTGCCGCGCCTCGTGGCTGAGGTCCTGGTTGAGCGTGGTCAGCTGCTCGATCTGGACCCGGAGCATCGACTTCTCCTTGCCCTCCTCGACGAACTTCCGCTCGACGGTCTGCTGGAACTCCTGGAGCTTGGTGCGGACCGGGTCGAGCAACTGCTTCAGGCCGTGCTCGTGCGCCTCGCGCAGGTCGGCGCTGCTGCGCTTGAGGAGGCTCTGGGAGAGGTTCTGGAATTCTTCGCGGGCGTGCTTCTGGAGCGTGGCAAACTCCTCGCGCTGCTGGGCGAGGCGCTCGCGCAGGGCCTCGAGCTGCGCTCTGGACTCGGTGAGCTCGCGGGCGCTTTGCTCGTAGCGGGTTTGGAGTTGGGCGTGGGCCTGGCGGGCCGCGGCGAGGCTCGTCTCGGCCTGGGCGGTCCGCTCCTGCGCCTGGCGGCGTTCGGCGGCGGCCTCGGCCTGGTGGGCGCTGTACTTCTCGCGCAGGGATTGGTGCTCCCCGGTAACCTTCGCGAGCGCCGTCTTCTGCTCGGCCACGGCGTAGCGGGCGTCGTCGAGGTCGGCCGCGAGGCGGAGGCCCTGCTTGCGGAGGTCCTCGGCGAGGGCCTGGTGTCGCGCTACCTCGTCGCGGCTCGCCTCCACGGCCGAGCGCGGGAGGTGGTCGCGGAACCAGGCGTAGGCCAGGCCCAGTCCGACGGCCAGGCCGATGGCGAGACTAAAGAAGTCGAGCGTGTCCATGTGGGGTTCGCATTACTGCAAAACGCAAGGTGGGTCGACCTGCGAGGTTTGCGAGCCTTGGCTTGTCCACAGTGTGGATAACTCGGGATCAGCTGAACAGCTGGTAGGTGAGCAGCGCACCTACGTACGCGAGTACCGTCATGTACCCGAACTGGATCGCGGGCCACTTCCACGAGCCCGTTTCCTGCTTCGTGATGGCGAGCGTGCTCATGCACTGCATGGCGAACAGGTAGAACACGATCAGCGAGGCCGCCGTCGCCGCGGAGTACACCACGGTCCCGTCCGGGCGCCTGGCCTCGGCGAGGCGCTCGGTGATCAATACCTCGTCGTCCGAGGAGCCGATGGCGTACAGCGTGGCGATGGTCCCGACGAATACCTCGCGCGCGGCGAAGCTGCTGAGCAGGGCGATGCCGATCTTCCAGTCGTAGCCGAGGGGACGGATGGCGGGCTCGATGGCGCGGCCGAGCACGCCGGCGTAGCTGGCCTCGAGGCGGGCGTTGGCGACGAGGTCCGCCACGGCCTCGTCGGCCACTGCCTCGGCCTCCCGGACCGCGGCGGCCTCCGCTTCGGCCATCGCGTCGCCCGGGCCGAAGCTGGCCGCCACCCAGAGCACCATACTGATGGCGAGGATGATCTTGCCCGCGCCGAGGACGAAGGATTTGGTCTTGACGTAGACCGTCGTGAAGACGTTGCGCCACACGGGCATCCGGTAGGTGGGCAGTTCCATCATGAGGTAGCTGCGCTCCGTGTCGGGGAGTAAGGCCTTGAAGGCGAGCGCGGCCAGGAGCGCGGAGACGGCGCTGAGCAAGTAGATGCCGACGAACGTGAGCGCCTGCGCGTTGAAGACGCCCCAGACCGTGACCGCCGGCACGGCAAAGCCGATCAGGATCGCGTACACGGGGATCCGCGCCGAGCAGGAGATCAGCGGCGCCACGAGGATGGTGATGAGGCGCTCCTTCGGGTTGGCGATCGTGCGCGCGCTCATGATGGCGGGGATCGCGCAGGCCCCGCTCGAGGTCAGGGCCACGAGCGAGCGGCCGTTGAGCCCGAAGCGTTGCATCAGGCGGTCCGAGAGGAACACGGCGCGCGCCATGTAGCCCACCTCCTCGAGGAGACTAAGCAGCAGGAACAGCAGCGCGATGGGCGGCACGAAAACCATGATGCCCGCGAGTCCGGCGATGATGCCGTCGACGAGGAAGTCGGCCAGGTAGCCCTGCGGCAAAACCGCGCGTACGAGCGTGCCCGTTTTGGCGAAAGCCAGCTCGATCAGGTCCGCCGGCAGGCTCGACCACACGAAGATGGCCTGGAAGACGAGCAGCAAAATGGCGAGGAAGAGGATGGGACCGGCCACGGGGTGCGTGAGGACCGCGTCGAGGCGGTCGGTGAGTTCGTGTCCCTCGCCCGTGTCCTCGGCGGCGCGCAACTTCGGCAGGAAGCGATCGTAGCGCTGCATCGTCTCGCGGACCTGGGACCCGAGCGAGTGCCAGGGCGCGAGCCCGAGGCCGCCCCCGGCGCTCATGGCCGCGGCCTTGAGTTTTGGCGGAAGCTGAACCTCGGTGGCGTGGTGGACGCTCAGCAGGCGCGCGAAGTCCGAGCGACCGTAGTTGGCCTCGCGCAAGGGGGCGATGAGCTGTTGCTCCTGGCCCGCGAGCGCAAACCAGTTGCTCTCCCCCGCCGCCTCGACGGCCTGCTCCGTGCGGATCGCCTCCCCGAGGGCGCTACGGAGCTCCGCGAGGCCTTCGCCCGTGCGGGCGCTCACGCTCACGACGGGCACGCCGAGCATGTCGCGCAGCTCGTCGAGGTCGAAGTGCTTCGACCCCGCGGGCTGTTCGTCGGCGAAGTTGAGCGCCACGACGGTGGGGTAGTGGAGGTCGAGCACCTGGCTGAGGAGCAGGAGGTGTTTGTCGAGCTTGGCCGCGTCGGCGACGTACAGGACGGCGTCCGGCTCGACGCCCGGGAGGTAACCCAGGAGTGCCTCGAAGACCACGCGCTCGTCGAGGCTACTCGGGTGGAGGCTGTAGGTGCCGGGCAGGTCCGTGACCTCGACCTCGAGCTCGTCGAGGCGCATCTTCCCGACGACGTGCTCGACGGTGACCCCGGGGAAGTTGCCCGTGCGCTGCCTGAGGCCGGTGAGTTGGTTGAAGAGACTCGTCTTGCCGCTGTTCGGGTTTCCGACGAGGGCGATGCGGGGGGTCGACAAACCGGGTGGAGGTTGCGGGGTGCTCGGCGAGGGTCGCCTCGCGCCGGAGTGAGGGGTCTGCGGTCGGCTCAGAGGATGTCGGCGATGCGCTGGATCAGCAGGCACGCGGCTTCCTCGCGCCGGACGGCGAGGCGGCGTCCGTCGACCTCGAAGTAGCAGGCCCGGCCCCAGGCGGCCTTGCGGACGAGTGCCACGTTGCTACCGGGCCGCACGCCCATGCACATGAACTTCTGCGCGAAGCACTCGTCCGAGAAGCCGCACACGCGCCCGCGCTGGCGCTCGAGGAGTTCGGAGGCCTTGAGGGCCGGCGTCGGCGCCACCGGCGACGAATCTGGAGCAACACCCTGCGTCATGGCGGCGAAGTTATCTGGAAATGGTCTAGCTAAAGAAGTGCCGTCTGTCAATCTTTGCCCAGGTTTGTGTCGGCGGTCAGCGAAAATTCGCTGGCTTACGCCAAAACGCCTGTCGAGTGGGCCTATATTTGGGCCGCTCGCGCCCCGCACCCGCGGGCGCGCCCGTTCACCAAACCGTTTTCCCCGGCATGAAAATTCTCGTCTGCATCGCCAAGGTGCCCGACACGACCGCGAAGATCGCCTTCACCGACAACGGCACCGCCTTCGACCAGAGCGGCGTCCAGTTCATCCTCAACCCCTACGACGAATGGTACGCCCTCGTGCGCGCCATCGAGCTCACCGAGGGCGGTAAGGGCGAGACGACCGTGATCAACGTCGGGCCGAAGGACAACGAGGCCGTCATCCGCAAGGCCCTCGCCATCGGCGCCGACGCCGCCGTCCGCGTCGAGAGCGACGCCCCCGACACCTACACCGTCGCCAAGGCCATCGCCGACTACGCCAAAGACCAATCCTTCGACCTGATCCTCACCGGCAAGGAGACCATCGACTACAACGGCTCCGAGGTCGGGGCGATGATCGCTGAACTGCTCGACCAGCCCTACGTCTCCTACGCGAGCACGCTCGAGGTGAACGGCGCAGTCGCCAACGTCAAGCGCGACATCGAGGGCGGCGTCGAGACGCTCGAGGTCGACCTCCCGGCCGTGATCAGCGCGGCCAAGGGCATGGCCGAGCAGCGGATCCCCAACATGCGCGGCATCATGATGGCGAAGAAGAAACCCCTCGACGTGGTCACCCCGGCGTCCGCGTCCGCGAAGGCTTCCGTCTCGAAGTACACCCTGCCCGACAATAAGGGCTCGGTCCACATGGTCGACGCGGACAATATGGACGAACTCGTCCGCCTCCTCCACGAGGAGGCCAAGGTCATCTAGACCAACCCCCTTACCAAAAAAACTCCACACCAATGTCGGTACTCGTTTTTGCCGAGAGCAGCAATCAAAAATTCAAGAAGACCACCCTCGAGGCGGTCACCTACGCCCGCCGGGCCGCCGATCAATTCGGTGCCGAACTCGTGGCCCTCGTCGTCGGGCCTGCGGCCGACCTAGCCCCCCTCGGGGAGTACGGCGCGGACCGCGTCGTGCAGGTCGCCTACGACGGCAGCTTCGACTCCCAGGTCTACGCCACCGCGATCGCCGAGGTCGCCAGACAGACCGACGCTAAGTTGGTCGTCATGCCGCACAGCAGCACCGGCAAGAGCGTCCTCGGGCGCGTAGGCGTCAAGCTCGACGCCGGCACCGTGGCGGGGGTCAACGCGCTCCCGAAAGGCAGTCCGGGGGCGATGAGCTTCGACAAACCCGTCTTCTCCGGCAAGGCCCTCGCCAGTGTCGACGTGAAGACCCCGGTGGCGGTGATCTCGCTGATGGGCAACACGCTACCGCCCGCCAAGACCAACAAACCCGGCACGGTGGAGCAGGCCAGTGTGACGCTACCCGCGGCGAAGGTCCGCGTGAAGTCCGTCGACCGGGTCGAGGGGGTCACCCCGCTACCGGAAGCCGAATTGGTGGTCAGTGCCGGGCGCGGCGTCAAGGACCCCGGCAACTGGGGCATCATCGAGCAGCTCGCCAACCAACTCCACGCCACCACCGCGTGCAGTCGCCCGGTGGCCGACGCCGGCTGGCGCCCGCACCACGAGCACGTCGGGCAGACCGGGATTGCCGTGCGTCCGAATCTCTACATCGCGATCGGGATCTCCGGCGCCATCCAGCACTTGGCCGGTGTCAACAACTCGAAGACGATCGTCGTCATCAACAAAGACCCGGAGGCGCCCTTCTTCAAGGCAGCCGACTACGGCGTGGTCGGTGACCTCTTCGACGTCGTCCCGAAGCTCACCGAGGCCATCAAAAGATACCAAGAAAACTAGCCCTCAGCCAGCACCCCGCACCCAGGCACCCCGCACCCAGGCACCTCAGCACCTCTACCCCTCCGGGTGGCGCAGCGCATCCTTCACCTCGTCGGTGTTGCCCGCGCCCCCGAGTTTATCATTCAGGGCGTAGAACTCCTGCTCCGACGGGGGCACGGGGTTGTCGCCGTCGGTCATCTTGTGGGCAATCTCCGCGGCCTCGGCGGGGGAGGAATTTTCGATCGTGTCGACCTCCTCCTCGGAGGAGGCAATGTTGTAGTTGCTCTTGTTGACCCAGTTCAGCTCGTCGGTGCCTTCGGACTTGTAGAAGCGCCGGTACAGCAGCGCGAGGATCCCGATCAGGACGATGCCGCCGATGAGGAAGTAGAGACTGAGGTTGGAGGAGGTCGTTTCCATACCAGCACGCAACGCCGATCCGGGGTGAACGTTCGGCTCCGGGCTACGCCGCGGGCGCGTCTAGCCGGCCGCCGTCGGCGACGCTCGCCTTCTGCTCGTTTTCGTAGGCCTCGAACTTGGTCAGCTCCTCGCCGAGCATACTCAGTACGTAGCCGATGATGGTGATGTCGTCGAGGAAGCCGACGAAGGGGATCGCGTCGGGGATCAGGTCGAGCGGCGACACGAAGTACAGCAGCGAGGCGACCGTGAGGATGACGTTCTTCTTGGAGACCTCGCGGTAGTCGCCCTTCGCGTACGCCTTGACGAGACGGATCAGCCGCCGGACGCTGGCGATGCCTTCGCTGGCCATCCCCTTGATGCTGGAGTCTTTGTTGGCCTTCTCGAGGGAGTTTTTCGCCACCTCGTACAGGAGGAAGGGCTTGCCGATGATGCCGCTCGCGCGTACGAGGAGGCGGCGGAAGAAGAAGGACTTGGTAATGCGTTTTGCTGAAAAGCGGGAGGAGCGGTCGGCCATGATTTAGTCGGGGTTATGAGATATACACGATTCAACGTAGTGCACGGCATCATTTGTTTGCGGACCTTGCGGGGTGTTGTAAAGCGCTGGTTTATGTGGTTTCCGAGTGATCGTTCGATCTCGACCTTTGCGGGGTTCACCTGTTTGCTCCTACTGTCCAGCTGCGTCGGGCGCGGGAAATACCTCGAGTCGCTGCTGGTGCAGGAGTCGGCGAAGAGTGAGGCGGCTTCCGCCAAAACCGATCTCGCGGACGCCATCGCCCGCTACGATCAGCTCGCGTCCGAGTACGCGAGGGTGACCCGGGAGTACGACGCGCAGCGACAGAAGGCCTTCAACCAGCAAACCGGCAATCTCTCGGAGCGCCAGGACCTGGTCAATACGCAGACCCTCCAGCGCCTCCTGATCGACTCCCTTACGCGCGACCGCAAGCGCCTCGACGCCCAGCGCTCGGCCGCCCTCTCGATTATCGACGCCGAGGAGGCCCGCCTGAAACAACTACAGCAACGCGTCACGGAGCGGGCGGCGGCCTTCCCGCAGGGGCAGCTGACGATGGTCCGCAGCGACGCCGAACTTACCCTGCGCATCGACCAGGCCGCCCTCTTCGACGAGCGCCGCACGACGCGGATCTCGCCCGCCGGTGACGCGGCCCTGGCCATGCTCGCCAGCGCGCTCGGCGGGCAGCCCGACCTACGGATCGACGTGATCGTGGCGCCGCGCGACCTACAGGGTACGGCCTCGGCCAGGGCCAGGGCCGCCGAACAGGCCCTCGCCATCGTGAGTAACCTGGTCGAAGGTCATGGCCTGGCCCCGGAGCTCGTCCGCGCCACGGCTCTCCAGACCGACAGCGGCACGATAGCCGCCGCCCCCGCGGAGGCCGAGGCCAACGCCTTCGTACAGGTCGTCATCCGCCGCAGCGGCGACCGCGTCGGTGAACTGAAGCGTGCACTGTTGCGGGAGTAGCGCGCCGACCTACGACTTCCCGATCATCTGCCCTCCGAACAGGCTCTCCACGAAGGCGCGCTTGTTGAAGATCTGCAGCTGGTCCATCCGCTCGCCCACGCCGATGTACTTGATGGGGGTTTTGAACTGGTCGCTGATCCCAATCACGACCCCTCCCTTGGCGGTGCCATCGAGTTTCGTGAGCGCGATGGCCGAGACTTCGGTTGCCTCGGTAAAGTGGTGGGCTTGCTCAAACGCGTTCTGCCCGGTCGCCGCGTCGAGTACCAGGAGCACTTCGTGGGGCGCACCCGGCAGGCGCTTCTCCACCGAGCGGCGGATCTTCCCGAGTTCGTTCATGAGGCCCACCTTGTTGTGGAGTCGGCCGGCCGTATCGATGAGCACGACGTCGTATCCCTCACGCACGGCCTTGTCGGTCGCCTCGAACGCCACCGAGGCCGGGTCGACGTTCATGCCCTTCCCGAAGAAGTCGGCGCCGCTGCGCTCCGCCCAGATCTTGAGCTGATCGACCGCCGCCGCGCGGAAGGTATCGGCCGCGCCGAGGAGCACGCGCTTGCCCTGGGAGTTGAACTGATTGGCGAGCTTACCGATGGTCGTGGTCTTGCCCACGCCGTTGACCCCGACCACGAGGATGACCGCGGGCTTGGTGTCGGTCGGGAGTTCGTAGTCCTCGTAGTCGGCCGTGTTGGCCGCGGTCATGAGGCGCACCACCTCCTCGTGGAGGAGCGTATTGAGTTCGGAGGCATTGACGAACTTGTCCTGCGCCACGCGCGCCTCGAGGCGATCGATGATCTTGACGGTCGTGTCGAGCCCGACGTCGCTGGCGATCAAGATGCTCTCCAGTTCGTCGAGGACCCCCTCGTCGACGGTGGACTTGCCCGCCACGGCCTTGCTGAGTTGCCCAAAGAGGCTCGTCTTCGTTTTCTCCAACCCCTGGTCGAGGTCGACCTTCTTCTCGGGTGTAAAAAAGCGCTTTAGGAAACTCATGCGTGGGGGCTGTGGGGTAGGGGTAGAGGGTTTTGACGAAAGTCTAAACGCCGCGAGCGCGGAGGTCGGACGCGCCGAGCATCGGGCACCCGAATGAGCGACCGTCGGGGCGGAAGGTAGGGCGCCTCACAAATCAGCTGAACCTGCTACCGGCGTGGGATCAAACGACGAAAGGGCTCCCCCCGTAGAGAAAGCCCTTCCGTATCGACGACGCAGCCGCGGTCGCTTACTTGGCGGAGAGGAACTCCTGCACCTTGTCCTTGTGGACGATCTGCTCCTTGAAGGAGTAGGCGCCCGTGACGGGGTTCTTGACCGACTTGATGACCTTGACGTGGTCACGGCCCGAACCGGCGTTGGCGGCACGCTGGGCGACGCGGGCGTTCTTGGATACTTTTGCCATGGGGCTTTATTTGTGAAGCGACGACGCGCGGGGGCGTGCGAGGCTGGTTACTTGATTTCGCGGTGGACCGTCATGCGACGCAGGATCGGGTTGAACTTCTTGAGCTCGAGGCGATCGGGCGTGTTCTTCCGGTTCTTCTGCGTGACGTAGCGACTCGTACCCGGCGCACCGGAGGCCTTGTGCTCCGTGCACTCGAGGATGATCTGGAGGCGGTTGCCTTTGCTTTTCTTAGCCATGACTTAGAGATGGGGGCGGGGCCGGGGTTAAACTTTGCCGAGCTTCACGCCCGTGGACACCCCTTTGCGCTTGAGTTTGATCAGGTAGGCGTAGATGCCGAGCTTATTGATCGTCTTGATGGCGTTGGTGGAGAGCTTCAGGCGCACGGTCTGGCCGGTCTCGGGGATGAAGAACGACTTGCCCTGCAGGTTAGGGAGGAAGCGGCGCTTCGTCTTCCGGTTCGAGTGCGATACGTTGTTGCCGCTGGCGGGACGCTTCCCGGTGAGTTGACATACTTTCGACATGGCGTCCAGTTTTGGGGGTGACCCTGTTAGGATTCGAACCTAAAACCTCCGCATCCGTAGTGCGGTGCTCTATCCAGTTGAGCTACAGGGCCGGTTGACGATAGCCGCGGGGGCTAGTTTCAAGCGGCTGCAAAGATAGGACGCTTCGCCAAACTTGAAAACCCCTGGGACAAATATTTTTGAGCCGCCCGCTCGTGGGTCGATCGGCCGCCACGTACTGGCTACAGCACGACGATCTGAGTGCTCTCGACTGAACCGCCGCTCAGCAACCGCAGCACGTACACGCCCGCCGGTAGGAGGTCTAGCGGCAGGGAGAGTTGACCCAAACCCTCGGTCGGCCTCGCGATCGATCGCTCGGCGACGCGCCTGCCGGCCATGTCGTAGACCGTCACGCTGCCCTCGGACTGCGCCGCGTAGATGATCCGGACGCGCCGCTCCGCGCCGATCGGGTTGGGGAAAACACTCAGCAGCGAGGCACCAACCAGCTCGCGCCCGCTGCACAGTTCCGTGCGTAGGCGCGCGGCGATCCCGAGGTCGAGCGCCACGGCGGCGTCGGTCTCGTAGGCGCCGCCGAGCAGGGCGGCGATCAGGTTGTCGGCCTCCGCGCGGGGACTCGCGAACGCAATGCCCGGACAGTCGAGCTTACTCAACAGCGTGATGCCGCCGGCTACCTGCGCGGCGGCGGCCAGGTAGCCATCGAACTGCGTCGGCACCTCCGATAAGCAAAAGCCAAGGTCGGCACTCGGGGCAAGCAAGACGGGCGCCCGCTGCACCCCGTCCGGACCGTCGAGCCCACTGCCGAGGAGGGTGCCACGAGGTAGGATCGGTAGCTCGTCGGGCGCGTCGGAGTATACGCCTTGCGGCAAAACGGGGATGACCCCCAGCGTCAGCAATTCGTCGAGTACGAAACTCGTGACCGCCGTGGCGCCAGCTGCGTCGCTGTTACGGTAGACCCGATCCAAGCCCGTAGCCAACGTGACGACCCTGCGGCCATCGCTCGCCTGGCCTCCGTCGTACGCACGGCGCAGCGCGGCGACGTCGTCCGCGGCCGCTATCCAATCCCCGCGACGGTAGCCGGCGTACTTCAGGACGCGTGCCTGGGTCGGGTCGGCCGCCACGGTACCTGTAATGTCTGCGCTGGCGGTGCCGTGCAACCCGATCGACGGCGCCCGCGGGTTGAGTCGTGGACCCGTGACAGGCGTCCGGCTTTCGCCAAAACCAATGTCGAATACCGCGGCGAAGGGGCCGTCCGATCCAGGTAGATTATCGCCAGACTCGACCTGGGACGCCAGCGCCGGTTGGGCAATCTCGTCGAGGTACCCATTATCCCCCCCGAAACCGAAGTTGCGCCCCGTGGTCACGAGGCGTACCTCCGCTTCCGCGGACGCTACCGTCGGCAGCATCGATAGTCCTCCCGCGGTGAGCGAGCCCGGGCGCTCCTCGCGGTAGCGGTAGATGTGCCACGCCGCGCTCAGCGTATCGCTCAACCGGGCGGCCCCCGTTGCGGCGAGCAGACGGGCCGGCGGGGGTGTGCCCTCCTCGAACCTCACGATAAAGCTCCCTTCGTCGCACGATTCGTCTCTGAGCATGGACTCCACGGCCCGGCGCGCGTTGAGTCGTCCGCCGGCGCTCAACATCCGTGACTGCGCGTCGATCCGGTCTACGGATTCGAGGATGGTGGACTTCATGCGCGCGGCCACCTGCGCCGGTGCGGTCAAGGACTCGTCTTCCGTCCGCTCGCACATCGCGGCGTACAGCAGGGCCACGACCCCCGCCACCTGCGGGGTGGCCCCGGAGGTCTGCCCGAAGGTATTCGAGCTCGACGCGGAGAAGTTCAGCCCGCCGAAGGGTGCCCCCGGCGCGCTCAGGTCGACCTGCCGGGCGCTGAACCCCGCCCCCGCGAGAATGACGTCCGACCGGTCGGCGGCCGTGACGGTGATTAGGAAGTCGCTGTTGCAGGAAGCCGGGATGTCGCTCTGGCGTTCGGCGTCGCCGGTGTCGTTCCCGACGGCGCCCACCACGAGGATCCCGGCCTGCCCGGCGCGGTCGATGGCGGCGTTGAGTTCGATGTTGAAGGCGTTGTTGCAGTTCGCCCGGTTGCCGAGCGAGCAGTTCGCCACCACGACGTAGGCCCCCTCGGCGCCGTCGGTTTCGTTGTAGCGCCGCCGCAGGGTC
The DNA here is from genome assembly GCA_965215115.1 of Saprospiraceae bacterium. Taxonomy (GTDB): domain Bacteria; phylum Bacteroidota; class Bacteroidia; order Chitinophagales; family Saprospiraceae; genus CALDTK01. The sequence continues at coordinate 4,932,833 of OZ244050.1, read as the reverse complement.
GTGAGGTAGTCCAGCGCCAGGGCCCACTTGTACACGCTATCTACGTGGAAGGGGAGGAGCTTGGCGGCCCAGTTGAGCCCCGTCGACTGCTGGCCGTTGTCGGACTCGGCGGCGAGCACCCCGCAGACCTGCACCCCGTGGAAGTCCGGCCGGAAGGCCGTCTGGCCGTTGATGAAGTTGACCCCGGTCACGTCGTCGATGTAGCCATTGCGATCATCGTCGATGCCATTGCCAGGCACCTCGCCGGGGTTGCGGTAGTACTGGTTGACGAGTTCGGGGTGGTTGAGGTCGAAGCCATTGGCCTCGATGACGCCGATTACGATCTGGCGCCCGCCGGGGGTGAAGCCGCCGGTCGAGTAGTTCCAGGCCCCCGCGGCCTCGATGCGCCGCAGGTTCCACTGCTCGGGGAAGGTCGGGTCGTTCGGCAGTCCCCCTTTCGGGAAAACGGCCGAGCCCTCGCCCACGGCAATGACGCCCGGGATATTCGTCCAGAATGAGGCCGGGACACCGCGCCTCACGGCTACGAGACCTTCGTCGGCGGAGAGGTTTTCGAAGGGTACGAAGTCTGAGGTAAGACGGTTGGCCTGTCGCTGGGCCTCGGCTGAGCTTGCTGCGGTAGCCGGGCTGGTTTGGCCGCTCGGGCGCCGCGTACCTGCCGGAGGGACTTCCTTAAGTTGTCGGTCACCGTCTAGCGTGTTTTGGCGAAAGCCCAGACTGTCGAGGACAGCCGCCGCCCGCGACCCGGGTTCGTAGCGAAGCAGGTAGGCGCCCTGGGCCCGACCGGCCCCCGCGATGCCGACGGCGAGTAGCAACAGGACAGCAGTTCGTAGGGCTCCGCGGGGCATACGGCAAACCTAACGGGTGATGAGCGGGGAAGGTGCTCGCGCTCCGGCCAAACGCCCGTCCCGTGACAGATTGCGCCTAGCGCACCACGTAATTGATGCCGAAGAAGAAGTATTTACGGAGGAGTTTGCTCGTCACGGCCTGCTCTCTCTGGGCCACGGCCGAACCGGGCTTGCCGCCGTAGAGCAGCGGTGGGAAGAGTCGGATGTACTGCGTCGCGCCCGGGTCGACCCGCAGGCCCTCGTCGGCGAAGAGCTTGCGCCACGTGGCGATCCCGCGGATGTTCTCGTTGCCCATCGTGACCTCCTTCCCGAGGCTCTCGTCCCAGTACGTGATGATGCGCTGGTTGCCGCGCTGGCGGTAGAGCTTGAGGCGCTGCACGACGTTCTCGCCGTTCTCCTCGATGCAGATCGCGATGGCCTCCGGGCGCATGGCGCGCTTGATGATCCGGATGGCCTCGCCGATGGGTTCGAGGTGGTGGAGCGTGTCCTGGACGATGACGCAGTCGTAGGTCCCGGCCGGCGGCGGGGCGTCGAAGATGTCCTCGTAGCTGGCGGTGAAGAGGCTGCTGTCGCCGTACTGCGCCCAGTACGCGCGGCGGCGCGGGAGGAAGTCGTAGTAAAACTCGAGGGTCGACCCGTAGGTGCGGTAGCCGTTCATCGCGAGGTAGAGGCAGGTGGTGCCGTAGCCGCAGCCGAGGTCCCAGATGCTCAGTTCGTGCTCCACCTCGCGGGCGTGTGCCTCGACGTGGCGCGCGACGTACTCGAGGCGCTGCAGGAAGTAAGCCTTGCGGAACTCGAAGTCCCTGACCGAACTGTGGTACTTGTAGTAGCGCGAGAGCTCCGGGAGGGAGCGGAGTTCCTCCAGGAAGATGTCGAAGAACTGCTCGGGACTCATGCCAGGGGTTGGGGGCCGCGCCGGTCACGCCGGCGCAGACACACGTCGCGCCAGTGGATTGCTGCGCGGATCGGCGAAGCTACACCCGGTGCGACAGTCGTTCGGCCGCGAGGCTCACCGTGGTTGCCGAATCAAACTCAGGGCGTTTCGTGGGGCACGCCATCGTGGGTTTTGGCGAAAGCCGCCTCCCCGGCGTACACCGCGAACGGCAGCGCGTTCGACGCCGGCGGCACCGGGCAGCTGTAGCCCTCGGCGTACGCGCACCAGGGATTGTAGGCCTTGTTGAAGTCGAGGCGGTAGTCGCCCTTCGCGAAGGCACTCCGCTCGAGGTCGATGTAGCGGCCCCCGCCGTAGGTCTGCTCGCCGTTGGTGGCGTCGAAGAAGGGCAGGAAGAGGTGGTCGAAGTACAGCGGGTGGCGCTGGAGCCCCGGCAACTCGAATACGTCGAGGCTGTAGAGCTCATCCGACACGCGGAAGATGAGTTTCCCGAAGGTCCGGTAGGCGCGCGTGCCCCCGTCCGAGGTCGGGAACCGGAAGAGGGTCGTGTCGGTGCTCGGGCGGAACACCGCCGCGAGGTCGAAGGTGTCGTTGTACGCGAAGAACCGCAGGTCGAATACCCCGGCGCTGTCGAGCGGGCCCCGCGGATCAGCCCGTAGCTTCCGGATGGCCTCGCGGCGGTACTCAGCCAGCGCCACGGCGGCCGGGGACCGAATCGCCGAGCGTGTCGAGTCGACCGTAAACTCCTCACCACCCACTGCCCCGGACGTGACCCCGACCGTGGGGCTCGCGGGCGATGCCTCTTCCGCAGTCTGGGCCGTCTTAGACGCGGCGCAGGCCACGGTGAGCAACAGGATCGTGGCGTAGGGTACTTTCACGGAGGCCAAGGTACGCTGGGCTCAATCCTCGAAGTCGTCGTAGTCGCCCTCCCCGCCGGCCCCGACCGCCGCGGTGCTGAGGAGGCTCACGCGCTTGGCGATGTTTTCGCCGCGGTCGTTCTTGGCGATCACGAAGCGGACCGGGTCCCCGATGCGGAGCGCCTTGAAGTCGATGCCCTCGACGTCGCCGTGGTAGAAGAACAGGTTGTTGTCCGGCCAGGCGATGAACCCGAACCCGTTCTTGAGGCTCATCACCGTGGAGTCCTGCGGGTCCTCGTCGTCCTGGTACTCGGTGGGCTCGGCGGTGTTGCGGTCGGAGTCGTACTCGCGCTGCTCCTCGCGGCGGGTGTCGTTGCTGATGAAGAGGTCCTCCACGAGGCGCTCCTCGTCCTCGAGGGGCTCCTCGATGATGGTCACCATGTCGATGGGGTAGGTGCAGTACTGGAGGAGGTCCTGCGAGGTCCGCGTCACCGACATGCGGCCGTCGGGCTCCTCGAACTCGAAGTTCCAACTCAGCACCATCGTGCGCACGCCGAGGGTCGGGAGCTTGCGCACGAGCGGCACGTAGTCCCCGTCGGAGGCCACGAGGACGAGCACGTCGATCTGCCCGAGGGCCGCCAGGGCCATGGCCTCGACGGCGAACAGGACGTCGATGCCCTTCTCCTCGTACTTGCCGTGGTTGTTGCGGATCGGGAGGTGGAGCGACTGCACGTACTCCGACATCAGGATGTCGCTGAACACCCGGTCGTAGTAGAGGCGGTTGTTCTTCTGGCTGGCGGATTTTGCCGAAAGGCGCCCCCGGAAGTACTTCGACTCGACGATGCTGCTGCGGTGCGGCTCGGAGTTCTCCTCCTCGGCCACCTTGGCGCGGATGAACTCGTGCAGTCCGGACAGGCTGATGCGGCTCTTGCGCTCGTGGTTGTAGTTGTAATAGTTAGAGACGTGCAGGAAGTAATTGCCGTCGTAGAACACGCCGATACGCGTGAGCTTGTTGTTTGGTGCGGGCATGATAGCTTAGGATTCGACGGCCGCCGGGCCGCCAAGGGGTAAGTATTAAATAGGTCGCGGGCGCGACATAACGGGCGCAAGATGCGACAATCGAGCGAAGCACCCAATGGGCACCCTTTTGCTGTACCAACGCCGTTTGCCTAATCCATCTGTGTGGCGCCACTGAAGATCCGGGTCCAGCGCACGCCCTCGCCGAGGTTGGCATTCTTCGTCGAGAAGTAGATGAACAGCGGCTTGCCGACGATGTGGTCGTGCGGGATGAAGCCCCAGTAGCGACTGTCCTCCGACATGTGCCGATTGTCGCCCATGCCCCAGTAGTAGTCCTGGGCGAAGGTGTAGCTCGTGGCCGGCTGCCCGTCGATGGTGATGCCGCTGGCGGTGACGGCCAGGTCGTGCCCCTCGTAGACCCCGATGACGCGGCGGTAGAGCGAGATGTTCTTCGGTCCGATGGCGACGGTCATGCCTTTCTTCGGGATCAGCAGCGGACCGTAGTTGTCGCGGGTCCAGCCCTGGAAGTTGGTCGGGTCGTTCGGGAAGAGCCCGAAGCCTTGCTGGCCGCTGGTATCGCGTGCGGCGATGATCTTCTTGACCTCGATGGCGGGGTTGAGGCTCTTGAGTTTCTCGATCTGACCGGCGCTCAGCACCATTTGCAACTCGGCGCTGCTCAGGTCTGCGGCCGCACCGGAGAGGCTACCGAGGTCCTCGGAGGAGATGCCCCAGTCGGCGAGTTGCGCGAGGTCGAGCCGCAGGTCGGCCGGCTTCGTGACGCGGTAGCTGAACTGAATGTGCTCGGAGTCCTCCGAGCGGCGCCCGTTGATGTACAGATCGGCGTCGCGGATCTCGATGGTGTCCCCGGGCACGGCCACGCAGCGCTTGACGTAGTGGTCCTTCTTGTCGACGGGGCGGGTCACGAGCCGGGCCAGGCCACGCTGGAAGTACGGCACGTGCTGTGGGTAGATGCGCCCGAGGCGCACGTCCTCGGCCGACCACGTTCGCCCCGGCAGGATGTACACCGAGTCCCCGAGCGGGTAGTTGAATACGATCGGGTCGTTGCGGTCGATCGACTCCAGGGCCGGGAGGCGGTGCATGTCGAGGCTCGGCCAGTCGGAGTAGCTCTCCCCGGCGTCGAAGGGCAGGCGGTTGTGGAGCAGCGGGATCATCGCGATCGTCTGCGGGGTCCGGATGCCGTAGTGCGCCTTCGAGACGAGGAGGTAGTCGCCGACCAGCAGGCTACCTTCCATCGAACTGGTCGGGATGACGAACATCTCGAACACGAAGAGTCGGATGAGCGCCGCCGCCGAGACCGCGAACACGATGGCCTCGACCCACTCGCGCGTCCCGCCCTTCCGGTAGGGGTTCTCGGCCGTGAGGCGATTGTACTTCTGCTGCTCCCCGCGGCGCCTGGCCTCGGCGACCTGGTGCACGTAGGCCGCCTCCGCGGTGAGGACCGGGCCCTCGTAGTCGGCGTCGTCGGCGCGGCCGAGCCAGGTGAAGTACACCGGGGAGAACAGCACCGCCAGCGCCGCGTCCGCGAAGCCGTAGCGCCCGAACGAGCGCGCGAGGTCGACGCAGAGCGCCGCGTAGATAAATACGTTGACGATCGGGACGAGCAGCAGGAGCGCGTAGGTCGGTTTGCGACCGACGAGCTGGGCCCAGATCGCGAAGTTCTTCCCGGGAATCCAGGCGTCCTTGCTGCTCAGGCTCGTGGGTGGGTTCTTGCGGGCGGCTTTCGCGAAAACCGAGGACAGCCCGTAGCACAGCACCAGGTAGCTAAGCAGCAGAAACAACAGAACACCCATAGTCGCGTGTGGCGGATTGAAGCGGCGAAAGTAGTCGGCACGGCCGCAGTTGGCGCGCGCTATCGACCGGGACCGGGGCACCGGCGACCAACGCCTCACTCGCAGGCCCCCACCACCGTCGCGATGAGGGGCTTGCGTACGCCCGCGAGCCAGATCTGGAGCGTGTGCGCCTGCTCGCCACGGCCGCGGCACTTCAGCGCCACCGGCAGCGTCAGCGTGTCGCCGCCGGGCGTGGGCGCGTCGGACCAGTCGGCGACGGTACAGCCGCAGTCCGTGCGGACGTTGTCGACGGTCATGGGGCGCGCCGAGCGATTTACGACCAAGACGCTACCGACGTAAGCTGCGGAGCTTGGGTCCGGGACGAGCGCCACGCTCGACTCGATCAGGCTGAAGCTTTCGTTTGTTGTGCCGCTTCCGCGAAAACACGCGCCGCCCATGGCCAGCGGTAGGACCACCAGAACCCACGCCGCCGTACGCCCACTCGTCACGCCGCCCCCTCCTCGACCTCGACGGTCTCTGGCTGCCGAATGTCGAACTCGCCCCTGAGCTCGAGCACGTCCCAGGTGTGGTCGCTGAGCTTCTTCACGGTGGCGATATACTCGAACGGGGCGCCCTTGCGCCACTCCGTTGGCCCGACGAGGCTCAGCACCCGGGTGCCGCTCGCGCGCTGGTAGAGGTAGCAGGTCTGGCCGATGATGGCCTTGAAGCCGGCCTCGGCGGTGTAGATGCTCTCGCTCACGGCAATTCGGTCGTGCACCTTCTGCGCCTGCGCGATCAGCAGCTCGACCTGCTCGCGGATCTGCGTGAGCTGGGTGCCGGTCTGCTCGTACATCGCCGACATCGCCAGGCCCCGCGACCGGCCCTGGTCGATCGGCGCGATGATCGCCGAGCCGACGTGGTGCGCGTACGGCAGGAGCCCAGGATTCGCGGCGACCTTGTCGGGGTCAATCTTGTTGGTCGACTCTTTCGGGGTGTACTCCGGCATGTCGGGATAACGATTTTGCGTGACCTAGGTTTTGGCGAAAGCCGGCCACTGAGCGCCGGGAGCACGGGCCGTGGTCGACTTGCGTCAAAACACGAAAGCCCCGCGGCATTACTGCTGCGGGGCTTTCTCGTAAGGGCACTGAGGGGCCTCGGGCTACTTCAACGTGAACTTGCCCTCGCCGGCGAGGTAGTTCTTGTTGTACACCTGGACCCCGTACTCTCCCTTCGCGAGGGCGGCCGGCGCGTCCCACGTCACGCAGACCTCCCCGACGTCGTTGTTGTACTGGTGCTCGACGGCCTTCGTGTAGCGCACCTGCTCCTTCGTGAGCGCGTTGACGAGCACGCCCGAGCCCATCTCCTCGATGGCGAGGGTCTCGCCGAGGGGGTTGATGATGCGCACGAAGAACTCCTCGTTGCCGGGCTGGACGATCTGGTTGCCGGTGGTCTCGAAGCAGATGTTGAGCAGGTCGACGTTCTTGGCGTACTTCTTCCGCACGGTCTTGCCGTTGTCCTTAAGTCGCAGTCCGGTCGAGCTGATGTTGTTGACCTTCACGGAGCTCGCCATGGTCACCTTCTCGGTGAGGACCTTGCGCTCGGCGCTCAGGTTCTCGTTCTGGCTCATGAGTTGCGCGCGCGCGGTCGAGAGCTCGGAGTTGGCGGCGTTGACGTCGGCGACGGTGCGCTGGAGGCCCTGGTTCTCGGTGGAGAGGGTGGCGTTTTGCTCGGTGAGCAGCCCGTTGGCCTCCTTGAGCTCGTTGATCTCCTGCACGTAGCGCGCGGTGCTCGACTTGAGGCTCGCGATCTCCTTGCGGGCGGCGTCGAGGTTGCGCTTGTCCTTCATGAGGACGTCGATGCGGTTCTTCGAGGCGATGATCTCGGCCTTCTGGGAGTCGATCAGGGCGTTAAGCTCGGCGTTGGTCCCGCGCATGCTCTCGAGCTCGTTGAGGGACTCGTAGTACTGGGTGTTGAGCTGGAGCTTGAGCTGCTCGGTCTCGTCCAACTTCTCGGCCACGGTCGTGTAGCTGGTCTGGATGTCGGACTTGGTCTTCCACATGTAGCCCAGGGCCCCGAGGAGGGCCACGATGGCGACGATGAGGATGGGGATGATGGGTGAGGACTTGTTGGTCTTAATCTCGGACATGGTAATGTGTTTTGGTCAATGACGACTTGGCAACGCGGGAACAAACGTGGATTCGGCGGTGGCAGTATGGAAAGTATCTCCTGGCCGACAAATCCACGGGTACTCCGGAGGTCGCAAATGCGATTCGGCTGCAAGGTAAACGCGATTCCACCGGACTTGGCGCCAACGGACTACCTGCAATCATCTACAAGTTATGAACGCGGGCGCGTGGAGAAACTCCCCGTCGTACGCACGTCCCGGCGGCTGCGCATCTTCGCCACCTATGTACGACCGACTAGACCTCAGCACCGTCCTCTTCCTCGACATCGAGTGCGTCTCCGAGGAGGCCACCCTCGACGAGGTCGACCCGACCCTCGCCGCGCTCTGGCGCGAGAAAGCCCCCCGGATCATGCGCGTCGACGAGGTCACCGACGCCGAGGCCGACGAGGCCTACGTCGGGAAGGCCGCCATCTACGCGGAGTTCGGCAAGATCGTCTGCATTAGCGTCGGCTTCCTCACCGGGGGCGGCGACGAGCAGAGGCTCCGCATCAAGAGCTACGCCGATCCGGACGAGCGCATCCTGCTCGAGGAGTTCAACGCGCTGCTCACGGGCCGCAGCACCTTCAGGCACCTCTGCGGCCACAACATCCGCGAGTTCGACATCCCCTACATCGCTCGCCGCATGCTCATCAACGGTATGCCCCTGCCCGAGCTCATCGACCTGCGCGGCAAGAAGCCCTGGGAGGCCAAGCACCTCCTCGACACCATGGAGATGTGGAGCCTCGGGGATCGCAAGAGCTACACGAGCCTCAAGCTGCTCGCGGCCCTGTTCGGCGTCCCGAGTCCGAAGGGCGACATCTCCGGCGCCGACGTCGGTCGGGTGTTCTGGGAGGACAATGATTTGGAGCGGATCGCCATTTACTGCGAGAAGGATGTCGTGGCGACGGCCAACGTCTTCCTCGCACTTTTGCTGCGCCCGCGGATCCCCGACGAGCGCGTCGTCATCGTCGACCGCGAGTAGCGCAGCCCGCGGCGACGCTATTTCGCCCGACCTTCCCCCGCCCGAGACCCCTCAGCACACCGCCCGCCCATGCCCCACCACCTAGTCGCGCCCTCCCTGCTCGCCGCCGACCTCGGCCGCCTCGACCTCGCCTGCGCCCTCGTCGACGACTCGGCCGCGGACTGGCTCCACTACGACGTGATGGACGGGCAGTTCGTGCCCAACATCTCCCTCGGGCTGCCCACCCTGAAGTACGCCCGCGAGCTCACCCGCAAGCCCATCGACGTACACCTCATGATCGAGCGGCCCGAGCGCCACATCGAGGCCTTCCGCGCGGCGGGCGCCGACCACATCACCGTCCACTACGAGACCTGCCCCAACCTCCACCGCACCGTGCAGCAGATCAGGGAGACCGGCGCCCTCGCCGGCGTGGCCGTCAATCCCGCCACCGACGTGAGGCTCCTCGACGACATCCTGGAGGACCTCGACATCGTCCTGGTGATGAGCGTCAACCCGGGTTTCGGGGGGCAGAAGTTCATCTACCGCACGCTCCACAAGCTGCAGGTCCTGCGCGAGCGGCTCTCGACGCGCAACCTCGCCGCGCGCGTCGTCGTAGACGGCGGGGTCGGGCTGCAGAACGCGCAGCAGGTCCTCCAGGCCGGCGGCGACGTGTTGGTGGCCGGGAGTGCCGTTTACGGCGCGGCCGACCCGCGCGCGGTGGTCCGCCAGCTCAAGGACGTCGGGCACCAAGTGAGCCAGTGGGTATGAGGCGTGCTACACTTTTTCGTCGTGCTTCCCTCCTACTGCTGTGCGTGCTGTGCGGGGGCCTTTCGGCAAAACTCGCCGCGCAGGCCACGCTGACCGGTGTGGTCGTCGAACGGGACGGCCGCCTGCCGGTAGAACTGGCCAGCGTGTACCTCGCCGACTTCTCGGCCACCACCCAGACCGACGTGGCCGGCCGGTTCAGCCTTAGCGTCCCGGCCGAAACCGAGGTCGTCATCGTGATCAGCAGGGTAGGTTTTGCCGAAAGGCGCCTCACGCTCGACGCCCTCGGGCCGGGGCAGACCCGCGAGATCCGCATCGACATGGTGCCGAGCGCGAGCCTCAGCGAGGACGTGATCGTGCGCGAGAATAAGCTCGACGAGGGCGGCGCCATCCAGCAAAACCTCGACGACCTGCGGCGCCTCCCGTCGACCACCGGCAACCTCGAGTCCGTGCTCCCGGCCATCGCCCTCGGCGTGAGCCCCGGGACCGGCGGCGAGCTCAGCAGCCAGTACAACGTGCGCGGCGGCAACTACGACGAGAACCTCGTGTACGTCAACGACTTCGAGATCTACCGCCCGCAGCTCATTCGCACGGGCCAGCAGGAGGGCCTCACGTTCGCCAACCTCGACCTCGCGCAGAGCCTGAGCTTCAGTTCGGGCGGGTTCGAGTCCCGCTACGGGGACAAGCTCTCGAGCGTACTGGCGGTGCGCTACAAACGGCCCGACAGTCTGCGGGGCAGCGTGAATGCGAGCTTCCTCGGGGCCAGCGCCCACGTCGAGGGCTCGGCCGCGCTCGGGAAGGATACCTACCGGCGCCTGCGCTACCTGGTGGGGACGCGCTACAAGACGACGCGCTACCTGCTCAATAGCCTCGACGTGACCGGGGAGTACGTGCCGCAGTTCGTCGACCTGCAGGCCTACCTCACGTACGACCTCACCCGCACCCTCCAGGTCGGGGTGCTGCTCAACCACAACAGCGCCAAGTACTCCTTCGCGCCCGAGAGCCGGAGTACGGGCTTCGGTCTGATCAACCAGGCCCTCCAGCTGAACGCGGCGCTCGAGGGCGGCGAGGCCGACGTCTTCACGACCTCGATGGGGGGCGTCTCGCTCACGTACCTGCCCGAGCGCGACCGCAATCCGATGTTCTTGAAGCTGCTGGCCTCGGGGTTCCACATCCGCGAGATCGAGGGCTTCGACGTGATCGGGGCCTACAGCCTCAACGAGGTAAGCGGTGACTTGGCGAGTGACGATTTCGGGACGCCCATCCGCTCGATCGGCGAGGGTGTACAGCAGCAGTACATCCGGAATTACTTGTACAGCAACGTCATCAACCTCACGCACCTCGGCGGCGTCGAGCTGCAGAGCGACAACGACGACAACAATACCGTCAGCCACTTCGTGCAGTGGGGCCTTACGGCAAAACGCGAGGACATCGCCGACCGCATCAACGAGTGGGAGCGGATCGACTCGGCGGGCTTCTCGCTGCCCTTTGACCGGGAGGCGGTCCTGCTCGACGAGGTGATCAAGTCGCGCTCCACGATCGAGAACACGAGCCTCTCCGGCTTCGTGCAGGACACCTGGACCTGGCGCGCCGAGGAGCGGGTCGAGACCCGCCTCAACGTCGGGGTCCGCGCCGGGCACACGACCTACAACGGCGAGACCTACGTGACGCCACGCGCGCAGTTGCTCATCAAACCCCTCAACGGCAAGCGCGACATCAGCTACCGCCTGGCCGGCGGGCTCTACTACCAGCCGCCGTTCTACCGCGAGCGCCGCAAGCCGGGCGGTGCGCTCAGCGAGGCCGTCGTCTCGCAGAAGAGCGTCCACGCCGTGGCGGGCCTCACGTGGGACTACAACAGCAAGCGCACCGGGGCGCCGTTTCGCTTCATCGCCGAGGCCTACTACAAACAGCTCGCCGACCTCGTGAGCTACAACGTCGACAACGTCCGCATCCGCTACTCCGGCGTCAACGACGCGACCGGCTACGTGGCCGGGCTCGACATGCGCCTCAACGGGGAGTTCATCAAGGGCACCGAGAGCTGGTTCAACGTCGGCCTGTTGCGCGCCCGCGAGTCCCTCGACGGCGTACGGCACGTGGAGCTCACCGGGGAGGTCGACTCCCTCGGCACCTTCCTCACCCGCGGCGTCAACACCGTGCCCCGGCCTACGGACCAGGTCGCGACCTTCAGCGTCTTCTTCCAGGACTACTTCCCCGGCAACGAGAACCTCCAGGTCAACCTCACGACCACGATCGGGACGGGCCTGCCGTTCGGCATTCCCGACAACAACACCGAGACCCGCAACCCCTTCCGCTTCGCGCCCTACCGCCGCGTCGACGTGGGCTTCGCCGCGCAGTTGTGGAAGTCCGAGTGGCGGGGCCGCAAGCCGCGTCACTTCCTCCGCATGACGGAGGACGCCTACCTGAGCCTCGAGGTCTTCAACGTGCTCGGGATCCGCAACGAGGCCAGCAAGACCTGGGTGCGGACGATTTTGCTGCGCCAGCAGTACGCGGTGCCGAATTACCTGACGGGGCGGCGCTTGAATTTGCGGGTGCAGGTGGGGTTTTGAGGGGGGGGAGTTTAGAGTTCAGAGGGGAGAATTTAGGGGCCTACATCACTCATCGTTAAGAAAAGCTACGTCCTTTACATTGATTTGCGTTGCTGTGCAAGGGGTATGCGATAGCCGAGCCAAATCGACATCGGCGCCGTGGCCGTCTCGGTCACCACCAAAAACGGGGACTCGAAAGTGCTCATCTTCGCCGTCGACTGTCTGAATGCATTACGGACCGACAGCGTCAGGTTTGGAGGGAAGCCTTCTGTGCGTCGTCGCAGTGGATACGCGATATCCAATCCCCCGTTTAGGAAGGCACGTAAGAGTTGCTGTTCCACGAGTACGTACTGAAGTGCGCAGGAAGGCGTAACGAAAATGCCGCTCACACGAAACCTCAGGCTCACCTCTCCTGATACGAAGCCTGTCCGGGCTCGGAGAGCGCCGCCGACCTCGCTGTAGGCCGCGCTGAGCTCGAGCTTGGGCAGCAAGCCAGCGCTTTTCAACCAATAATAGCGCACCTCACCTGTCACTTCGGTACGGGTGTAACTGCCGTGCGTGCTTTCGAGATTCACTTCCTGGCGCTGACGCACACCTCCTGCGTGCCACTCGACGATGCTCTGTGCCTTGCTGAGGTGTTGGTCACCTCGCGTCTGAACGAAGACGCTGCTTCCGCCGAGCACGCGGCCAGTGCCTAGCTCCCGCGCCCGACCGTCCAAGCGGTAGACTGCCGCTAGCTCGCGCTGTCGCCAGACGTAAGTCACCTCCGCGGCGGCGTTGCCCTTTCCACTCGTGTAGCTGCGGCGCCAGCGCGCCGTGACGAGTTCCTGGACTTGAGCCGTGGGCACGATGAGCTCGCGCGACAGCGAGAGCGGGTCACGGAGTTGGGGAAGCCCGAGGCGCGGCGCGGGGGTCGGTAGAGTAAGGCTGCGGCGCGCGACGAGGCTGAGGGCGGGGCGTTTACCGGCGACACGCTCGGCGGACAGGTCGTAACCGACCGCCATGACCCGTGCGTCACGACCGCCCGCGAAAGGTCCGGCAAGGCGCTTGGCCCCGAGCGCGGCGCGGGCGCGCCACCGTGCCGACAGCGGGGCGGACACCCCGGCCGATACGTCGGTGATGCGGTAGGTGGGGTGGACCGCGAAGGCGTCTGGCCGCTCTGCGTCGAGACCAATCTCCGTCATTGTCGCGTACCGATGCAGCCCCGAGACTACCTGTAGGTCGAGCAGGGCGGCGCCGACGCGCGCGAAGACCTTGCCCCCAGCCCGCCAGAAAGCATAGTCGAGGTCGGTAGCTTGGCTCACGCGCTGTCCGGCCGGCAAGGCGAGCGAGCTATCGATCGTAAAATTGGCCGCGAGTCGAAGGCTCGCTTCCTCACGTACCGAGGCCGCCCCACCATCGACAAAGGCCTGCCCGGCCAGCGCGGAGCCGAGACGCTGATTCACGCGGAGCCCTAAGACCCCGGTGAACTGAGTCCCGGAACTTCCCAGGGGGAACAACTCCGGCAAACCCTGAGCGGCGGGGTCTGAGAGCCGAAGCTCATCGGAGAACGATTGCTCGGAGCGGCGTACGAGGCCCACGATCTTCCACGTGCGGCGGCGGTTTGACGCCGTGCCGTCGTAGGTGAGGTCGGCTAGCCAGGAGCTAGGCCGCATCATCGTGGCACGCTGCTCGGTAAGGTCGTAGGCGATGCTCCCGGCGTCGGTCTCGCGGGCCGTGAGGCTCGTGGTCGCACCGAGGACATCAGCTGCCGAACTGTGGCTTACCCGGGCCACGAAGCGGTCACCGGTGGCGGAGCGGTGGTGGTAGTTGAGGACCGCGCCCCGCCGGATGGCATCCCCGATGAGCGCGGTCGGGGCTAGCGTCCGCACCAATACTCGCGGGGGCCGCAACGCTGGCGCCTCCTGTGGGAGGCGCCCGATGGGCTCGAGGGATCGGTCGAACGTGAAAGTGGAAGGGCTGTTGGTGATGAGTCGGTCGAGCCGTTCGACGTTGGCGTCGACGTAGAGCGACCGCCGGCGCGTGAGGAAGGTCCCGTTGACCCCCGCTTGGTAGCGTGGCTCGCCACTGGTGGCCGCGCCGGCGGCCACGGGCGCCTCGCCGACGAACCTGCCGCGGTAGCTCTCGGAGGAGACCAGGTCGATAACCGTCTCATTAGAAGGCTCCAACATCGCGAGCACGGCATCTTCGTGAAACCGTTCGATAGCGTTAACCTCGGCCACGAGGCCACTGCCGAGCCGGCGGACGGGTTCGGCGTAGCCGCCCGTCCCGAACACATCATTACCGTCTATCAGGACCCTCGAGACGTTGTTGCCCCGGTAAGCCAACTGCCCGTCTTCACGAAGCTGCATCCCGGGTATCTTGGCGAGCAGGTCCGCTACGGTTCTGTCGGTGGTGTCGCGGAGGTCGGCCGCGAGGTAGCTCGTCGTGTCATTGTTGCCCACGAGGCGCGCGCGACGCTTGACGCGGAGGAGGGCCTCCGGTAGGGTGATGGTGTCGTTGGGGAGCCCCACCGGCTCGTCGGTTTCAAGCGGGTCACCTGCAGGGTCCAGGCGCACCTCCGATTCGGCATCTTTACTCGCGGTGTCCTCGGTGAGCGTGATCGTGGCCACGCCGCCTTTGACGTTCAATTGCGTGAGTGCAACGTCGAACCGGTCGTATCCAGCCTTGAGGACGGACAAGCGTCGTTGCGTACCCCCACCCACGGGCAAGCATACCGCGCCGGTGTCTACGGCGAACGCCTGGCCTACGACTTGAACACCTGGGCCGGCATAGACCGCGGCGAGGTACTGATCAAGGAGTGCGCCGTCGCCAGTCACCACACGCAGACATACGGAGTCGGCCTGCGCCCACGCACCGGGCGCTAGCAGGAATAGGGCTACGAGTAGGGCGGAAGACCTGTGCAAGCTATCGACGGGGCGACTTAAGAGGCACGGTGTAGTCGCGCCACTTCGCCTTTTCAATTTCGTAATTGTCGACCGGTCCTCCGGCAGCCTGTTCGCCGTACTCAGCGGCAACTTGCCGACTGATCAGCGTCTGACGAGCGCGGTGCTCGGGGTAGTCGATCCGTAAGCCAATCTCTGGCTTGCTCACGCGATCGTCGGCGGTTGCGGCCCGGAGCCCGGTGAGGCTAAAGTGCACGAGGCCGTCTCCGCTTTTGACATCATACAGAAGTCCGGGCAGTCCGTGAAATTTGTACGGCCCGACAGGAGTCGCGATGGCTGGCAGGTACCGTGCTCGGTAGGTTCGTCCCGCCCAGGTCGTGGTGGCTGTGGCGCATAGTAGCGTGCCACCACACAGAGCGGTTTCGCCCGTAAGTGTCCAGGTGGGCGTGTGAACGCCGATGGTATCCTGTAGGATGCACCAGGGTGGTTTGGTGTTGTCGCAGAAGTTCGTCTTCCAGAGAATTGTCGAATCGACAATGTTGGTGTAGACTATGCGCTTCTCCGAGTCACCTTGCACGTAGTCGAAAGCCCCACCACCGAAGGACGCCGACGAAGACTCGTCCGGGTATTGAGGGTACCAAAACGAGGCCTCCCGGCCCCTCACCAAAAGCACGGCCACCGACATGCCACTCCCAGCCGTGACGCCCATCTTCCCGCTGTAAGTTGCGACGAGGCTAGTGTCCGTAGGTGGCTGCGCGAGCAGGATACCAACTCCCGCAAGATGTAGGATCGAACTTAGTAGAATGAGATGTCTCCTGATTTCCTGAAGGGGGATTGGTCGCATGGGCGTAAGGTAATGATGGGCGGCTACACGCAGTCCACTCTGAAGTGGTCTCGCCGTAGCCGCCCCGCATTGCGTTTCTGAAGGAGTTGACAGGGACTACGGCTAAGGCGTATCCTCGGTCTTAACGGGCAGGCATCTGTTTAGGTGGTAGCAAGAGCACCTCCGGAAGTCCTCGTAGTTGTTGGAGGCGCACCGATCAGTGTCTGACCACCGGTAGCCATTGACATCTACGGCCACCGCGGGAGAGGGCACTGCGCTCGTGAGCACGAGCAGGGTGAAGAGGGGGAAGAGTAGGGTTTTCATGGAAAGCGGTTTTGGTTCTTCTAAAAAACCCTGCCCCCCCCCGAAGTTCCCTCTACAACAGAATATTTTCGGATAATTTTGCGGGTAGTCGTTAGAGCTTTAAAATGCTGATGATCAGTGCTTTGCGATTCCTGTTTCTACTGCTTTAGCCTGCCACCCATCGCCTCGCACGTGTGGCGGTACGCGCGCAGTCCTCTATGATCCACCACAAAGCGGAGCAGTAGCACACTCCATTCGACATTCCCTCACCCAAGTCCCCGGCCCGCCGTACCTTCGCGCCCCGATTGTAAGCCCGGCCGGGGATTTTCCCAAAGACCGGGTATGGTTGACCCATAAAATTTACAGAACAACATGGTCAGGATCAGACTCCAGCGTCGCGGGCGACGGAAAAAGCCCTTCTACCACATCGTCATCGCCGACGCCCGCAGCCCGCGCGACGGCCGCTTCATCGAGAAGGTCGGGACCTACAACCCGATGACGACCCCCGCCACCATCGACATCGACCGCGACGCGGCCTACGAGTGGCTGCTCAAGGGCGCCCAGCCCACCGATACCGTGCGGGCCATCCTGCGCGCCAAGGGCGTCATGTACCGCAAGCACCTCCAGCGCGGGGTCGATAAGGGCGCCCTCACGCAGGAGCAGGCCGACGCCAAGCTCGGCGAGTGGATCGACAAGAAAGAAGCCGGCTTCACGGAGCGCTTCGCCGAGACCGACCGCAAGGCCGAGCAGGAGCGCCGTCGCGTAGCCGGTAAGGTCCCCGAGATCCCGACCGCCGAGCAGTTCTACGTGACGCCCACCGACACCCCGGCCCCCGCGCCTAAGTCCGAGAGCGCCCCCGCCGCCGCGCCCGCCCCCGCCGAAGACACCCCTGTCGTCGCGGAGGCACCAGCCGCAGAAGCACCGGTTGCGGAAGCACCTGCCCCCGAGACAGCCGCTACGGAAGCTCCCACCACCGATACCTCCGCCCCGGCCGCCGAGCAACTCGAAGACGCCGCCTCGCCGAAGGCCGAGAACGCCGACGGAGCCGTCAACAAGGCCGAGCCCGACCTACAGTCCGCCGTGGACACTGCCCAGAACAACGCCGAGCCCGCCCCGCAGCCCGCCGAGGTCGACGTCAAGCAGGAGGCCGCCACCGCCGACGACATGGTCGCCGTCCCCGAGGCCACCGTCACCACCGACGAGAGCCCCGCCTCCACCGAGGAGCAGGTCCGGGAAGACGGAAAGACCGACGTCCCTGCTTAAATTGCCCCGGCGTGCGCCGCTCCCGGAGTGCCGCGCGCCTTTCGGCAAAACCCCTTCAGGCCTGGTCATTCCCACCGTGGGGATGACCAGGTTTTTTATATCGCACCTTCCAAACCGACAGTCATGATGCAAGCCCTCGCCCCCGAGTACCAACAGCGTATCGAGGAAATCAAAGCCGCTATCCAGGAGTCCGAACTCCTCGACGCCTACCTCGAGTCCGAGGAGGCCGCGGAGTACAACGCCCTCAAAGAAGCCTTCGAACCCGAGATCGCCGCCCTCCACGAGGAGGCCGCCGCGTTCTACCCGCTCCAGCTCGAGGCCCTCGAGCTCGGGCTGCTCGACCCGGGTCTCGAGGGACTGTTCATGCCGAAGCTCCTCGGGTACGCCGTTTTGCGGCCACGCGTAAATCCCGACTCAGGGCAGTACTACCGCCCGCAGGCGCACCTCAAGAAGGTCCTGCTCGCCATCGCGGGCAGCAACGGCTTCACGGAGCTCGAGCGCCGCATCGGGCAGGGCATCACCGTCGCGCTGGCCCTGAGCACCAACGTCTGGGTGTCCACCGTCCTCAACGAGATCCCCAACAAGCACCCCCGCAACTTCTTCCAGCAGCACCACGACCAGAGCCTCCACACCGCCGCCCAGCGCCTGCAGGTCTACGAGCGCTACAAGCGGCAGTTCGCCTACGACAACTACGCCGCGGCGGCCTTCCCGGTCACGACCGAAGAACTGGCCACCGACTACCCGGCCCTCGAGGAGTTCCTCCGGACGCGCTTCAGCCGCGAACTCGACAATGCCTCGCTCGTCGACCCGATCCTCGACTTCCTCGAGAACCCCGAGTTCCGGCAGGAGCGCGTGTTCGAGCACTTCATCGCCCTCACGTGCCTGTTCATGGACGTACCCGACGAGCAGGAGAACGCCCTCCGGACCCAGATCCGCGACCTGAGCGCGGAGCCGGAGTTCGTGCAGCGGTACTTCGACTTCCTCGCCGAGCTCCACCACGACGACCGGATCGACATCACCCCGGAGGTCGACCGACGCATGGCGCTGCGCGTGGGCGTCACGGGCGACGGACTGATGCAGCAGTACTACGCCCTCGCGACCACGATCCACGACAGCGGCGTCAACGCGCTCGAGGCCCAGGACGCCATCCGGCTCTTCGTCCGCGAGCAGGAGGGCCTGTCGAACGTCAACGAGTGCGTCCGGCAGACCGTCCTTCGGTACCTGCGGCAACTGATCTCCAACCTCGACGAGGACACCTACTCCGAGTTCTTCGAACTCACGAAGCTCTTCTCGACCCACTTCGAGATCTTCGGCAACGAGAGTTTCAAGCAGGAGGTGCGCCGCCTGAGCCTGCAGTACGTCAAGTCGCTGCTCAAGCGCTACACCGACAAGCGCGGTCGCGACTACCAGGACATCAAGAAGTTCGTCAAGACCAGCTTCGTAGATCTCGGGTTCATGGGCGAGAAGGAGGTGGCGAACCTGTTCAAAACTAAGCGCGTCCGACGCCCGACGGCGGCCTAATCGCCCGCGCGGTTGGGGGAGGATTGAGTAAGTTGGCCCGTACCTCAACTCAATCCTCCCCATGGGCCGCCTCATCATCGTCTCCAACCGCCTCCCCGTCACCATCGACCGCGCGGACGGCGAACTGATCTACTTCCCGAGCGCCGGCGGGCTGGCCACCGGGCTCAACTCCCTGGACGACAGCTGGGAGCGCAAGTGGGTAGGCTGGCCCGGGAAGGCCATCGAGAACGAGTGGGAGCAGGAGTCGATCCGCAAGGACCTCTCCGCCACCGGCCTGATCCCGGTGTTCCTCACCGACCAGGAGATCGACGACTTCTACGGGGGCTTCTCCAACAAGGTCATCTGGCCGCACTTCCACTACTTCACCCAGTACACCGACTACACCCACGCCGACTACTGGACGGCCTACCAGACCGTCAACGCGAAGTTCGCCGAGGCCATCGTCCGCACGCTCGAACCCGACGACACGGTCTGGGTGCACGACTACCAGCTGATGCTGCTGCCGGGCTACATCCGCGAGCGCGTGCCGTCGGTCAACATCGGGTTCTTCCTCCACATCCCCTTCCCGAGCTACGAGATCTTCCGCATCCTGCCCTGGCGCGAGGAGCTGCTGCGCGGCGTGCTGGGCTCCGACCTGATCGGCTTCCACACCTTCGGGTACATGCGGCACTTCCTGAGTGCGGCCTACCGCATCGAGGGCCACGAGCATGCCTTCGGGCGGATCAACATGGCCGGGCGCACCGTCAACGTCGACGTGTACCCGATGGGGATCGACTACGACAAGTACGCCTACTTCGACCCCGCCGAGGACGACCCCGCCGTGAAGTCGATCCGCGCGATGGCCTCCGGGCAGCAACTCGTCATCAGCGTCGACCGCCTCGACTACACCAAGGGCATCCCGCAGCGCATCCACGCCATCGGCCGCTTCTTCGAGAAGCACCCCGACTTCATCAACAAGGTGACCTTCGTGATGCTCGTGGTGCCCTCGCGCGACAGCGTCGACCAGTACCAGGACCTCAAGCACGAGGTCGAGACCCTGGTCGGGGAGGTCAACGGCCTCCACGCGACCTTCGACTGGACCCCGATCCAGTACCTGTACAGGAGCCTGAGTTTCGGTGCGCTCACGGCCCTGTACCAGCGCGCCGACGTGGCCCTGATCACGCCCCTGCGCGACGGCATGAACCTCGTCGCCAAGGAGTACGTCGCCTCCAAGGAGCGCGACGCCTGCGGGGTGCTGGTCCTGAGCGAGATGGCCGGGGCGGCCAACGAATTGACGGATGCGCTGCTGGTCAACCCGCAGGACTCCGAGGAGATGGTGGCGGCGATCAAAAAGGCCCTATCTATGCCGAGCGACGAGCAATCCGAACGCCTGCGCAAGATGCAGGAGCGCCTCCGGAAGTACAACGTTGGCAATTGGGCCAGCGCCTTCATGAAAGACCTCAACGCCCTCACGATGGAGACCGAGCAGTCCAAGACCAACACGATCACCCCGGCGGAGATGTCGGAGATGAAGGCGGCCTACGCCAAGGCCACCAACCGCCTCCTGATGCTCGACTACGACGGGACGCTGATGAGCTTCCAGTCCGACCCCCAGGCCGTCCAACCGGACGCGGAGTTGCTGGAACTGTTGGACGTTTTGGCGAAAGCCGAACGTAACACCCTGATCGTCAACTCGGGCCGCGACCACAAGACCCTCGAGGAGTGGCTCGGGCACCTCGGCATCGACATGGCCGCCGAGCACGGGGTGTGGCGCCGCCGCAAGGGCAAGTGGTCGGAGGCCCCCGGGATGACCAACGAGTGGAAGGCCAAGGTGATGGAGGTGCTCGACGCCATGGTCGAGCGCACGCCCGGGAGCTTCGTCGAGGAGAAGGAGTACTCGCTGGCGTGGCACTACCGCAAGGCCGACAAGGACCTCGGCGCCAAGCGCGTCCGTGAGTTCCGCGAGGTGCTCACCTACCTGACGGCCAACCTGGACCTCCAGGTGCTCGAGGGCCACAAGGTGGTCGAGATCAAGAACGCCGGCGTCAACAAGGGCAAGGCCGCCGCGACGTGGGTGAGCAAGGGCGACTACGATTTTGCGCTCACGATCGGCGACGACCACACCGACGAGGACACCTTCCGGGCGATGCCGCCGGGGGCTTACACCATCAAGGTGGGCGAGGGCAAGACGGCCGCCAGGTTCCAGGTCCCCGCCGTGGCGGATGTCCGTAAGCTGCTCGCGGCGCTGGTCGACTACGTGCCGGCGGTAGCCTAGACCGATGACGGGATTCCTGCGGGGACTGGCCGCCTACGCGAAGGCCCTTCCGCTGATCGGCAAGCTCGGCCTGTGGCGCTACGTCGGTCTGACGGCCGTCGCGTCGCTCGGCGTGTTCGCCATTGTCCTGCCGCTTTTCGCCGGGCTCGGATACTGGCTGGTGACGCTGCTGCACCACGGACTCTTCGCCGGGGCGGCACCGTGGGTGTCTAAGCTCGTCGGCGTCGTGGTCTTCCTGGGTCTACTGGCGCTGGGCTACCTGAGCTACAAGCACATCATCCTCGTGGTGGCAAGCCCGTGGATGTCGACGGTGGCGCGGCACGTGGAGTCGCACTATCGACAGTTCCATCACCAGCGGGACGGTGGGGCGGCTTTCGCCAAAACGCACGTCGGCGGCTCTCCCGAAGCGGCGGGGGCGCCCGACCCCGGCCAGGCCACCTTCAAGCGCAGCGCGCGGCTCAACCTGCGGCTAGTGGCGCGGGAACTGATGCTCTCGTTGCCACTGCTGGCCCTGAGTTTGATTCCCGGGGTCAATGTCGTGACCACCGTCCTGCTGCTGGTGGTGCAGAGCTACTTCGCCGGGGCCGGTGTGTTGGACGTGTCCCTGGAGCGGACGCACGACTACGCCTCGTCGCTCGCGTACCTCCGGCGCCACCGCGGGCTGGCCACCGGGATCGGGGCAGGTTTCGTTGGCCTCATGCTCACGGTCGTCGGCGTACTCGTGATCCCGGTCTGGTGCGCCGCCGCCGGGGCCGTCGCGGTGCACGGTGAGCGGAGCCGCAGCTAGGCGCCCAGCCGTTTTGCCGAAAGGCGTCTATCAATTGTTGTGCGTTTGACTTGCCGTTGGGAGGTGTGCCCCGAGGTAAACCACGTGTACGCAGCGCGCCCCCGGGTCGGCGTCGAAGTACACCTGGACGCAGCGGTCGGTATTGGGGTTGAGGGTGAGGTGCGACTGCACCTCGCGCGTGGTCGCGCCCTCGGTCCAGTGGCGCGTCTGCCCGTGGAGCGCCATCGTGGTCTGCGACTCGGAGGCTTTGTAGGTGAGGTTACGGTTGCGGAACCAGTAGTAAGGTTGCTGGCCGAGCTGGAAGTCCTCGGTTGCCGAGAGGGTGCGCGCGAGTTCGGTGATCCCGGCGAGGGCTTTGCGGACCGTGGACTCGACGTACCCCTGCGCGCCGACCTTGGAGGCGGACTCGATGGCGCTGCTCCAGACCCTGACCTCCGGGATGTCGATGAGCGCTTCCAGAAGCACTTCGTCCAGCGGCACCGCGGCCGAAGGCTCCGCGTCCGCGTGGGGGCCGTCCGTGCTGCGGGACAGTTCGCCCTCGAGAAAGCGTACGCGCTCGCGCAGCTCCGCGATGATCCCGAGGGCATCCGCGTAGGCGAGTTCGGCCTCGAGGAGGTTGAGGGCCTCGGCGCCCTTGGCCTCGCCCCGGTACTCCGCGGTGGTGAGCAGGCGTCGGATGCGCTTGAAGTCCTCCGGCGGGGCGAAGCTGCGGCTGCTGAGGTGCGCCTGGACGCAGTCGAACAGGTGAGCCGGGAGCGTGCCGTCGTCCGCCATGCGCGCCACGTCCGCGCCGAGGAGCAGGGGGTTGGTCTGGTAGCTATCGCCGGCGCGGTAGTCGGGTGCGTACACGCGCACGGCCCCGTCGAACACCGCGTAGTCGCGGCCGCCGAGGTTTTCGCCCAGGCGGCGGGTGTAGTCCTGGCTGAGGGCACACACGGTGGCGAATCCGGCGAGCTCCGCGGAGAGCGCGCCGGGGTTGCAGGCCGGGGCGCCCGTGCGGAATTGCTCGGTGACCACCACGATGCAGTACTCGCGCCGGTCGTCGATGATGTAGTCCGACAGCTCCGCGCAGCGCTGGGCGCTGTCGGTCCGGATGACGTGGTTGAGGAGGGCCCCGCGCGAGGACTTGAACTTGTAACGTCCCGCCCAGCGCTCGATCACGCTCCCGAGGGCCGCGGCCGCGGTGGCGGCAGCCTCGTCGGGCGCCTCGGCCTGGAGGTAGTCGAGGTGCACCGACACGAAGCTGTCGCTCTTGCCCTGCGACAGGCGCACGGTCTGGCGCGTGGCCGGGCCGGTGGGCTTACCGCCCGGCTTGGCGACGGGCGCGATCTCGAGTTCGGCGTAGCCACCGAGATTGCCCGGGAGCATCCCGCCCTCGGTGCGGACCGCGAGCCCCGGCCCGAGCGTCGCCACGTCGGCCCCGAGGCCGAAGTGTAGGTCCTGCCCACCGGCCAGGGCCCGGAAGCCCAACTGCAGGTCGCGCAACAGTTGGCGCAGGGCCGCGCCGTGGATCTCGAAGGTGGTCGCGGCGCGGGGGCGTAACTGAAGCATCGGCGCGAAGGTCGGGCCCCGGGCCCGAAGCGCCGCTGCACAAACGTCGACCATTCGGCGATACTTGGGGTATGATTGACGAACGCTCGGCCGGAGTCCTCCTCCCCGTCGCCGCCCTCCCCGGTGCCCCTTACTGCGGCGACCTCGGCGATGGCGCGCGCGAGTTCATCGCCTGGCTCGCGGATCACGGTTTCGACACCTGGCAGATCCTGCCGCTCCACCCGACCGCGGAGGCCTTCGGCTACAGTCCCTACGCGGCGCAGTCGGCCTTCGCCGGCGACGAGGTCTACGTGTCGGTAGCGGACCTGCCGCTCACGGCCTCGCAACTGGAGCAGGTTTTGCCGAAAGGCGGGAAGGCGAAGCGCAAGGTCAATTACGCTGCCGCCAAAACCTACCGCACGCGCGCCATCGACCTGTCGTTCGCGTCCATTAGCCCGGGGGAGAAGGAGGAGCTCGGGGCCTGGCGCGCGTCGAACGACTGGGTCGAGGACTACGCCACGTGGCGCGCGCTGGCCGACGAGCACGGGTCCATCCACTGGCCCTCGTGGCCGTCCGAGGCTAGGCGGGCGGAGCGGCGCGAGAGCCCGGCGATCGACCGGATCGTCTACGGGCAGTTTTGCTTCGCGCGGCAGTGGCGCGCCCTGCAGCAGGTGGCCACGGAGCAGGGCGTGAGGCTCTTCGGCGACCTGCCCATCTACCCGCACCTCGACAGCGCCGACGTCTGGGCGCACCAAGGCATCTTCAAGCTCACTAAATCCGGTAAGCCGAAGCTCGTCGCCGGGGTGCCGCCGGATTACTTCAGTGCCGACGGACAGCTGTGGGGCAACCCGGTGTACGACTGGCCCGCCCTCGAGGACGACGGTTTCGGGTGGTGGGTCGAGCGGATCGGGCACGCGCTCAAGGGGTACGACCTCCTGCGGCTCGACCACTTCATCGGCCTCGTGCGCGCGTACGAGATCAAGGCTTCCGCCAAAACCGCCAAGCGCGGGACCTACGCGAGCGTCCCGGTGGACGCACTCTTCGCGTCCCTCGAGAAGGCCCACGGCCCCCTGCCGATTATCGCCGAGGACCTGGGCGCCGAACTCCCCGAGGTACACGCCGCGATGGAGAAGTGGGCGCTGCCCGGGATGCGCGTCCTGCAATTTGCCTTCGGCGGCGACGCCACCAGTCCGCACCTCCCGCACAACTACGTGCCCCGGTCCGTCGCCTACACCGGGACCCACGACAACAACACCTTCCGCGGCTGGTACGAGCGCGACGCGGACAAGCCCGCGCGCAAGCACCTCAGGCAATATGCCGGGCGCAAGGTCAAGGCCAAGAAGGTGCATCGCCTCGGCAACGAGCTGCTGCTTCGCTCCTGCTCGAACCTCGCGATCCTCCCCGCGCAGGATGTCATCGGGCTCGACCGGAAGGGTCGCGTCAACACGCCCGGCACCACGGTCAAGAACTGGGCCTGGCGCGCGAAGGCCGCGGAGCTCTACGACGCCAAGCCGTGGCGCAAGGTCGGCAAGCAGCTCGCGCTCTACGGACGAGACGCGCGCGGACTGGAGGAGGACACGGTGGCCGCGATCCCCTAGCTCGGTCTACTCGGAAGGGCTAGGGTAGACGTGGCATTGTCAGACGGTTGACAAAAGTCGGTGTAAAGCGTAGGCAGCGAAAGGCGACTCCGCATCGATGGCCTCCCGGGGGTGATTCTGTCGCATCTTGGCGGCATGGCAGAAGCGATACCTCACTCGTCCCCTTTCCGGAGTTTACTCTTTTGCCTCTGCTGCGTGCTCGCGTCACAAGTTGCCGTGGCGCAGGCCGAGCTCTCGCCGGCGCTGCAGGGCAAGCTGGCCACTATGTCGCCCGGGGAGACCGTCCGCGTCCACGTGCTGTTAAAATTCCAGGCAGACGCCCACAAGGTGAGGGCCCAGGCCTCGGCGAAGGGCCTCACGCGCGAGCAGCGCGCCGACCGCGTGGTCGATTACCTAAAGTCGGAGCACGAAGCCACGCAGGCGCCGTTGGTCAACGCACTCGCTGATCTGGATGGGGTCGATCGTATACAGGCGCGCTGGATCGTGAACCTCGTCGGGTTCGACGCGACCCCCGAGGCCATTGCCGTGATCGCGCAACGATCCGACGTGCTCGCGATCAACCTGGAGTTGCCCTGGATCTACGAGCAGGTGGAGACCCAGGTCACGATCACGTCGCCGAACGGTGCCGAGTTGGGTCTAAAGGCCATCAAGGCCCCCGCGATGTGGAAGCGGGGGTACACGGGTCTCGGTGGGGTGTCCCTCACGTCCGACACTGGCGTGGATCCGTACCACCCGGCCCTCAATTACAAGTACGCCGGACACGACGGGCGGCCTGAGGCCTGGTTCGTCAACGGCGTATCGAAGCAGCCCGACGACTGCGGCGACCACGGTACCCACGTCACCGGCACGATCGTAGGCCTCGACCGCGTCACCAAGGACACCATCGGCGTAGCCCCCAACGCGCACTGGATCGGCGGGGCCGTACTGTGTGGCTTCGGCGCGAGCGACAACCTGAAGCTCTTCGAGTGGGCCCTCGACCCCGATCGGGACGCGACCTCCACGACGGACCGCCCCTTCGTGATCAACAACTCCTGGTTCGACCCGAGCATCCGCGACTTCGAGTGCACCGAGCGCAATCCGTACCCCCGGGTGCTCGACAACCTGCAGACCGCCGGCGTGGCCGTGGTCTGGAGCGCCGGAAACGACGGCCCGAAGCCCTCGACCATTACGCCGCCGCACAGCTACAACGCCAACATCACGAACGCCTTCACGGTGGGCGCGCTCGACGGAAACCGCGCGAGCCTACCGATCGCCGAGTTCTCGAGCCGCGGTCCCGCGACCTGCGTCCAGGGCACGGATGCCCTCGACATCAAGCCCGAGGTATCCGCCCCGGGCGTCAACGTCCGCTCGGCACTCCCGGGCGGGGGCTACGGCACGAAATCCGGCACAAGCATGGCCTCCCCGCACACGGCCGGCGCGGTGCTGCTGCTCCACGAGGCCTTCCCCGAGCTCGACGGCGATGCCATCCTGAAAGCACTCTACTTCTCGGCGCGGGACCTGGGTGAACCCGGCGAGGACAACACCTTCGGCCGCGGGATCATCGACGTCGATGCGGCCTTCGAGTACCTCGTCGCCGAGGGCAACACCGCCGTCGCGCCACGGCTGCCCGACATGAACGTCAACGTGGTGGCCTCGGGCGGGGTCCTGCGGCAGTGCGCCGGGCCGCTCAGCCTCTCCGTCGATATCGCGAACGGGAGCACCTCGGCGATCAAGGCTATTAAGTACGAACTCAAAGGCGTGAGCGATGAGGCGCGGGTGCTACGGGTCGATCTCTCGATCCCCGCCGATAGCACGGGGCGACTCACCCTTCGCCCCGAAAACACCTCGACCGGGAGCCGCTTCGTGAGTTTTCGCATCCTGGAGGTCAACGGGATGCCCACCGATAGGCGCCTCGACCTCGGCGCCAGCTGGAACCTTCGCCTCACGGACAATGAGCCACCGGCGCTGGTCGTCTCCCAACCCGATAGCACCCTTTGTCTAGGCTCCCCGGTCGAGCTAACGCTCACTTCTTCCATCGGGGATCGGTCCGTGACCTTCTTCTCGCCCGATAAGGACAACACTTTCGTACCGCCGGGGGCCCAGCCCAAATTCATTATCCCGAGTCTCGACCAAGACCTGCGGCTCTTCGGAATCAACGAGTACCGCCGCGGAGGTGGCCCTGCCTACCCGGGTGACGCAGGCGATCTCGTGTTCGAGGAAGGGAAGGGCAGTAGCGTACGCTTCCGCGCCCTGCGCGACGGTATCATCCGCAAGCTCACCATCAATCAACTCACCAGCGGGCGCGTCGGTCTCGACCTCAAGCTCGCCGAGAATAAGCAGATCATCGGCCAGTACAATACCCCCCTGCAGGCCGGGGTCAACGAACTCCAGACCTACTTCATCGTGGAGGCCGGCGTCGAGTACGTGCTGGAGGTCGTGCGCGCGCCTAAGCTCGCCTACCGCACGGACGTTGCCGTGGTCAACACCTCCGTCGTCGACTTCGTCGAGTTCCGGGAGATCGAGTCGGAGACGCCCGCGCTAAAGTCGAGTAGCTTCTTCTTCTTCGACTGGGAGATCGGCTACGAAGACGGGTGCGCGGCTATCCCAGTGGTCCTCAAGCCGGACTCCACCCGGACCGCCAGTACGCGCGAGCTCGTCGTCGACGACAAGACACCTACCGTGGGGACGCGTTTCACCGCCCGCGACGCGAAATTCCCGTACGGCAGTAGCTACGTGTGGACCCTCGGCGATCGCGTCGTCGGAGACGGTACCGAGTCGGTCGACATCGTGCCCGCGCGCGTGGGCACCTTCCCGCTCCGCATGACGACCGTCGACGCGGCGCGCTGCGCCGCCGGCGCGGAGACCACCGTCACCGTCACCGAGAGGAGTAGCCCGACGGCCGAGACGGAGGTCACCGAGGCCATCACGCTCTGGCCCAACCCAACTACTGAAAGTTTCGCGCTGCGGGGCGAGCTCGGGGATGTAGAGCGCGTGGAGCTGTACGACGTGGCCGGTAGGAGCGTCAAGGCTTTTAGTGCGCTCCGGTCGCTGTACCCCGTGAGTGATCTACCGGTGGGTGTCTACGTAGTGCAGCTCCGAACCTCGCAAGGGGAGTCGATCACCATCCCCCTCGAGATCAACAGATAAGTCGACACCGGGCCCACGTCGCGGCTAATCGACGGACGAAAGCACGTCGGTCTAGGCCCGCATCGTCGCGAGCGCGAGTACCATGGCCAGTTGTTCGGGACGGTTTAGGTTGGTGTTGTCGATCAGGATCGCGTCTTCGGCTTGCCGCAGGGGAGAGTCCTCCCGCGTGGAGTCGATGCGGTCGCGTTCGAGGAGATTGCGTTCGACGGCCTCCGGGGTGACCGTCTTGCCCTGCCCCAGGAGTTCCTCGTGACGCCGGACGACGCGCACGCTCACCCGGGCCGTGACGAAGAGCTTGAGCTCGGCGTGCGGAAAGACGACCGTCCCGATGTCGCGCCCGTCCATCACGATGCCTCCGCGCTCGCCGAGCGACTGCTGTTTGGCGACCAGGAAAGCCCGGACCGCCGATAGGGTAGCGACTGGGCTCACGAGACTGTTGACGGCCATCGTACGGATCTCCTCCCCGAGCCTTTCGCCGTTCAGGCGGACGTACTGGCGGCCGCCGTCGGTCACGAAGTCGACTTCGATCTTGGCGAGTTCTTGCTCGACGGCGCGGGCGTCGTCGAGGTGGAGGTCCTTGCGGAGGAAGTGCAGGGTGACCGCGCGGTACATGGCCCCGGAGTCGACGTAGATGTATCCCAGTTCGGCCGCGAGTGCACGCGCGAGGGTACTCTTCCCACAGGAGCTGTGTCCGTCTATCGCAATCGTGATCCCCATGGCGCGCCAAACTAAGCGATCCGGGCTTTACCGGCGCCCGGGCGGCCGGGGCGGAGACACGAAAGCCGCTAACCCGGGGTGGGTTAGCGGCTTCGTGAGCGCGATTCGGGGCTTACGCCAAAACTGCTCGGCGTCGCGCCAGCAGCCTCAGTACTCGTCTTCGTTGAAGAGGAAGTCGTCCTTGCGGGGGTAGTCCGGCCAGACGTCTTCGATCGTTTCGTAGACCTCGCCCTCGTCCTCCATCTCCTGTAGGTTCTCCATGACCTCCAGGGGGGCGCCCGAGCGGAAGGCGTAGTCGATCAGCTCGTCGCGAGTGGCGGGCCACGGTGCGTCTTCGAGGTGATGTGCGAGTTCGAGCGTCCAGTACATGTGCGAGCGTGGGGTTGTGAATGCGGGGAATGCCTAGGGGTGCCGCCTGGTTGAGGGCTCCTCGTAAAAGTGCGCGAATAAACACAATCGCGGCGATTTGTACGTAGGTATCTTCGACGGCTTTGGCCGCGTCGGCTAGCTGTGGATCGGGACGTAGCTCGCCACCACTTTGAAGCCCCGGCGCTCGTAGCCGTAGGGGTGGTTGCCGATGTCGCTGCTGTTGGCGGGGCCCGTCGGGTCGCAGACGTAGTAGTTGCGCCCTTCGTGCCTAAAACCGTTGCCCTTCAGGTAGTTAGACGCCACCGCCACGCTGAGGTGGTC
The DNA here is from genome assembly GCA_965215115.1 of Saprospiraceae bacterium. Classification (GTDB taxonomy): domain Bacteria; phylum Bacteroidota; class Bacteroidia; order Chitinophagales; family Saprospiraceae; genus CALDTK01. Next base: position 4,903,499 of record OZ244050.1, on the reverse strand, counting down.
ATTGTAGGCGATCGCGACCACGGGCAGGTTGAGGAGGTCCCGCACGAGCGCGAAGTAGAGCGCCGAACGGTCTTCGCAGTCGCTGACCGGGTAGTGGAGCACCTCGTCGGGGATCATCGGCTTGGAGTACCCGTAGCTGCGCTTGTCTTCCTTATAGACGAAGGCCCCCCGCGTAAACGCCGCCAGGAGTTCGAGTTGCTCGAGTTGACTGCGGTCCTTGAGCAGGGGGCGGAGCTCGTCGTAGAGCCGCTCGGCCGTCGCGGGGCTGAGGGCCGTCTCGACGTACTTCCCCTCGGCGAAGATGGGGTAGTCCGACATCCACGCAACCACCGTGCGGTCGCTGGCGCCGTGGATCTTGTAACGCTGTCCGCGGTAGCTGAAGTTATAGACCCGCTCCTGCAGACGCGAGGGGAGTGCGGGCAGTTGGCTGAGGCTAAAACTGAAGGCCTCACCTTCGGGCGCGAGGATGTAGGGGTGGAACTTCAGGCTGCGGGTGATGCCGTCGCGGGGCCGCAGGGCCGCCGTGAGGTTGACAAACCGGTCTGCGCCCTCGGTGATGATCGGGACCTCGAACAGCGGCTCCTCGGTGCGGGCGTACACGAAGACCTGGGTGCTGTCGTAACAGAGCCGCACGTCGTAGCCCGAGGCCGCGAGCAGGTTGGCGCTCAGGACGCGGCGTTCGTTCTCCGAGAGCGACACCGCGAACTTCTCCACCGTCGCGTCGACGAGTCGGTAGTACAGCCAGTCGTTGAGGCGCCACTCTGCCCGCTTGTCGTTGAGCGTCGCGAGGGTCTCCGACCAGTCCTGCTGCTCGACGGTCTGTTGGTAGGTCCGCAGGCCGGCCTCCGAGAGCTCGAGCGGGTCTTGTCGCAGCGAGCGTCCGTTGTAGTGGACGTCGAAGCGTTGTTCGTAGAAGGTGACCTCAGTGCGCTGCGCCGGGAGGAAGACGGTAAGGATCCAGGTGGCCCAGGCGAGGATGAGACTGTTCATTTAGGAGTTGACGGCTGAGGGGTGAGTCGAGCGAGGGGCGTCGAGCCCGGCGATAAGATACGCTATCGACGAGGGATTGGTGTCTGTCCGGCGCGAGAATTGCAAAGTTTTAGCGAAACATTAGGTTCCGCCCCGACAACTGTGCCAAACAAAAGAGGCCGTTGCGTCCTGTACGCAACGGCCTCTCCCACGTGTTGAGCGTTTTGGCGAAAGCCTACTTGATCAACATCGCGTCGCCGTAGCTGTAGAAGCGGTACTGCTCCTTGACGGCCTCGTTGTAGGCCTCGATAATGAGGTCGGTGCCCCCGAAGGCGCAGGCCATGATCAGGAGGCTCGACTTCGGCAGGTGCATGTTGGTGATCATCGAGTCCGCGACGTGGAACTTGTACGGCGGGTAGATGAAGCGATTGGTCCAGCCCTCGTTGGTGGCCAGGAGGTCGTCGGCGCTCACCGAGCTCTCCATCGAGCGCATCACGGTCGTCCCGACGGAGCACACCTTGTGTCCGGCGCGCTTGGACGCGTTGACGACATCGACGGCGGACTGTGGGACGCGGAAGTACTCGGCGTCCATCTTGTGCTTCGACAGGTCCTCGACCTCGATCTCGCGGAAGGTTCCGAGCCCGACGTGGAGCGTGAGGTAGGCCTCCTGGATGCCCTTGAGCTCCATGCGCTTCATGAGCGCCTCCGAGAAGTGGAGCCCGGCCGTCGGCGCGGCCACGGCCCCTTCCTCACTGGCGAAGATGGTCTGGTAGCGCTCGGCGTCCATGTCCTCGACGGGGCGGTCGATGTACTTCGGGAGTGGGGTGGACCCGAGGGAGTGGAGGAGGCGGTGGAACTCCTCGTCGGGCTCCTCGTTCATGAAGCGGATCGTGCGCCCGCGCGAGGTCGTGTTGTCGACCACCTCGGCGACGAGGAGCGGGTTGTCGCTGTCGTCGGAGAAGAAGAGCTTGTTGCCGACGCGGATCTTGCGGGCCGGGTCGACGAGCACGTCCCAGAGGCGCTGCTCGTGGTTGAGTTCGCGCAGGAGGAACACCTCGATGTCGGCCTCGGTCTTCTCCTTGCGGCCGAGCATACGGGCGGGGAATACCTTGGTGTTGTTGAACACGAACGCGTCCCCCTCGTCGAAGTAGTCGAGGACGTCGGTGAACATCTTGTGCTCGATGGTCTGCGTGGCGCGGTCGACGACCATGAGGCGGGAGTCCTCGCGGCGCGCCGTCGGGTACTTGGCGATGAGTCCGTCGGGGAGCTCGAATTCGAACAGGGATAGCTTGGTCCTCATTGACGTGGGGGTGCTCGTTTTTTGGGCCGCGAAGGTAGCACGACGCGGGCCGTTCGTGCGGGCGCCCCGTTCATCGCTCGAATAGGCGCTTTTGTCGAGTCGCGCGCCGCCGGCCGCGGCCGTTCGGTAGCTTCGCCAGCCGATGGTCGCACTGCTCCGCTCCGTGGTCTCCTCCCTGGGGCAGGCCTGGCAACAACTCACCGGCAATAAGCTCCGCACGGGGCTCAGCCTCGTCGGCGTCGCCATCGGGATCTTCTGCATCGTCGCCGTGCAGACGGCCGTCGACAGCCTCCAGCGCAACGTCGTCGGGTCGCTCTCGAAGCTCGGCGACAACACCTTCTACGTGCAGCGCATGCCCTGGGCCGACCCCGGGGACGACTGGCTGAAGTTCCAGCGGCGGCCCCCGCTCACCTACGACGAGTACGAGGCCCTCGCCGACGCGCTCCGCAGCCGCGGGGAGGCCGGGTACTACGGGATCGTCGGCGGGCGCACGCTGCGGTGGCGCGACAACTCCGTATCGGGCATCTTCAGCGTCGCCGGCTCGCCGGAGGTCGGCGACTTCTTCGGGTTCGAGTTCGAGGACGGGCGCGACATCACGCCGGTCGAGTACGCCCGCGGGGCCAACGTCGTGGTGCTCGGGTACGAGACGGCGCAGGACCTCTTCGGAGCCGTGGAGCCGGTCGGCCGCGAGGTGCGCGTCTTCGGACAGAAGCTCACCGTCGTCGGGGTGCTGGCCAAGTCGGGCGAGGACCTGCTACAGGTATTCAACTTCGACGGCGCCCTCGTGCTGCCGTACTACTTCGTCGCCAAGGCCGTCAACCTGGAGTCCAACGTCTTCTTCAGCTCGCTCATGGCAAAACCGACCGCCGGGACTTCGCGCCAGGAGCTGCAGGACCTCGTGACCGTCGCGCTGCGCAACGAGCGCCGCCTCAAGCCCATCGCCGAGGACAACTTCAGCGTCAACTCGCTCGACATGCTCACCGGCATCCTCGACGCCATCTTCGGGACCCTCAACGTGGTCGGGTTCGTCGTGGGCGGCTTCGCGATCTTCGTCGGGGGGTTCTCGGTGGCGAACATCATGTTCGTGAGCGTCAAGGAGCGCACGAGCCTGATCGGCGTCAAGATGGCGCTCGGGGCCTCGCGCAGCGTGATCCTCGTCGAGTTCCTGATCGAGAGCGTGGCGCTCTGCATCCTCGGGGGCGTCATCGGGCTCGGGCTGGTCTTCCTCACGGTCCTGGCGCTCAACCAAGCCCTCCCCTACGAGATGGCGCTCTCGACGGGCAACGTCGTGCTCGGGCTGATCCTCGCGATCGTCATCGGGATGTTCGCCGGGGTGATCCCGGCGTGGCAGGCCTCGCGCATGGACCCCGTCGAGGCGATACGGAGCTGACCCGGGGGCGGCGGCCCCGCGACTCAGCGCGTTGAAGACCAAGGAGATGCGCGCCCATATCGGTTTTGGCGCAAGCGTTACTGGCTCAAGATTCGAGAGTTAGGCACATGATTTGTTTTGGACGGAGCACGCCACCTCCGAACCCTGCCCATGCTCCTGCGGATCACTCTTCTTTTCTTTTCCGCGGTCGTCGTGAGTTGTGGAGCCTCCCGTAACGTGGCCTCGGTGCCGGCGCCCGCGATGGTCAGCTTACGCCAAAACGGCCCGAGCGTCTTCGAATCCTGGAGCCACAGTCCCCTGAGGGCTTACGACCGGGAGGCCATGCGTTTTAGCGCAAGCGTGAGTAGCGCGACCGCCCTGTCCCACGCCGAACTCTACCTCTACGAATTCGAACTCTACCGCAACGACGCCGGGCTCCACAGCCAGCGCCGACGCCCGGGCGGGGCCTGGGGCCTGGCCGCGCGCGTGAAGGCCGAGGCCGGGAGTAAGTCGGGTGACTTCGCCTACGAGTACGGAGCCGGGTTTGGGCCGCGCACGCGCCTGGAGTACATCTGGCGCGTGATCGACGCTGATGGCGAGGCGACGGACCGGCTCGGCGTGACCGACGTCGGGACCTCCCCCTGGCCGCGGGACAAGGTGCTGCTGTTCGCGGCCTCCCGGCAGCCGATGAGCGAACTGATCGACATCGGGTTCTTCCGCGATGTCGACTACGGCGGCGATACGGCCCGCTACCGCAAGGACGTCGAGGCCATGGTGCTGGAGGGATTCCTCAGTCCGGCGGCCTACGGGGAGCACCGCGAGCACTGGGCCTTCTACACCACCGACCGCGAGGCCGACGGGCGGGCCCTCTCCGCGGATGTCACCAACGAGTCGCTCATCCCTGCATTCCTCAAAGACTTTAGCATCCCGGGCATCGACGCGTTTTGTCTCGTCCACCGCGAGAACTACACCGACCGGAGCCTCATGATGGAGAACTTCCACTCCCTGAGCAACAATCTCTTCAGCGCTGAGGCGCAAAACTGGGGGACGGCGGTGCACGAGTCCGGACACGCGATCTTCCACCTCTCCGACGAGTACGAGGGCTGCGCTTGCTTTCAGTCGCACGCCGGCAGCAACGTCTTCCGGGAGCGCGGCGACTGCGCGGCGTGGAATCGCTCGAACGGCTTCCCGGCCACGGACTGCTACGAGCTGGCCGACGTGTACAAGCGCAGCTGGTGGAGCGCCGAGGAGCCGACCTTCTTCGAGGACGCCCGCGCGTGCCGCGAGCACAACCTGCGGCGGGGCCTGAGTCCCGATAGCTGCCGCGTGTTCGTAGACGAGACCAACCGCGAGCGCTACTGGTCGTTCGAGTCCACGTGCATCATGCACGACGACGGCGACGACCGCGTCCGCCCGTTCCAACGCGCGTGCCGCAAGCTGATCGACGAGCGCTACGAGGTGATGACGCGCAAGCGCGGCACCGAGAGCTTCGCCGCCGTGGAGCGGCAGAATATCTACGGCTACGAGCCCGTGGTCTTGATGGCGATGCGGCGCTCGGGGCGACAGTGGTCGCTCGACCTCGACCGCGTCGCGATGGGGGTCCCGAGTTCGGGCGCGCAGGCCGCCGGCGAGGTGACGATGCGCGTGCTCGACGGCGAGGGGCAAGTCCTGACGAGCTACCAGCTCGCGAACGCCGGCGCGGTCCATCGCCACGGGGCGGACGACGAGTTCGAGGTCCCCGAGGAGGGCACGGTCTGGCTCTCGGTGCCGGCCAGCCCCCGGATCGAGCGCGTCTCGTGCGAGTACAACCGCGACGCCCACGACCGCACCCCCGACCCGACGCCGAGCCGCTACTCGGACGGCTTCTCTTTCGAGATCGGGGTCCGAACCCGCGCGCTGCTCGCGAACGTTCGCAGGTAGGGGACAGGCGGCCTCACCGCCACGCGCGTGGCTAGGCTGCTGGGTGAATTACGCTACCGGGTTAGTGGTATGCTTTTTGGTTCCCAACGAATTAAGAACTTCCGTCAAGTGCGCCAAGGCCTACATGCGGAGACCGAACGGCACCCTCATGGACATTCGAAATAGATTACGCCGCGGTTCGTGGGCAAGCGTGCGGGCGGCTCTGCTGCCCCTGTTGGTCGTCACGCTCTCCGTAGGGACGGCCGTGGCCCAGCAGTGCTCGGGGCTCATCGCCCAGGACACGCTCGCGGCCCTCGACAACGGTGGGGACGTGGCCTTCTGCGCCGACCTCGACTACCGCACGGCGCTGCGGAGTGAGCGCTCGCTGGACGGCGTGCGCCTCACCGCCTTCGCCCAGGGCTGCGACTACGATTCGCTCGTTTTTTACCCGTACTTCACGTTCCCCTACCAGGGTGCGCGCGGACCGTACGTGCTCGAGGAGTGGACGGTGAACGGGCGAATCTTGCGGGACACCTTCGCGAACGTCAACGCCCTGGTGGCGCAGATGAACGCCTTCGACCCCGGGGGCAACTGGTTCAACGACGCAGTGACGAAAAACATCGTAGGCGGCGTGAAGGGGGCGCGCTACGGCACCATGCGCGTACTGCACATCGGCGACCAGATTCGGCGCACCGTGGCGGTCAACTACCAGGCCATCGCGAACGGGACCCAGGTCACGGCGCGGGGGCCCGGCTTCCACACGTACACGATCTTCGATCCGCGGACCAACTGCCGCGATACCCTCACGCTGTTCATCAAGCCGGTGTTGCCGCTACGGCGCGACACGGTCTACACGAAGGCCCAGACCCTGAGTCGGCAGTTTTGCGTCGACAACGGCGGTCTCGTAGGAAGACCGCAGACGGCCACCATCTGTAGCGGTACGCCGCGCGGTCGGGTCACCGAGGTCTCGGCGTACTGCTTCACGTACGCGCCCGCGGCAGGTTTTAGCGGAAGCGAGGACATCTGTATCGAGGTCTGCGACGACACGCGCCAGCTCGGCGGTCCCGTCTGCCAGCGCACGATCGTTACCGTCGTCACGGGCACTACTCGCCGCGTGACGACCGACACGGTTCGGGTCACGATCGAGCCGCGGGATACGCTCGTGTGCCTCGACGCGGTCCTGCAAATCGGGCGCCCGATCGTCTCGGCGCAGATGTGTTCGGCGCAACCCGACGGCGTGAGCGTCGAGCCTCTGCGGAGTGGATGCGTGAATCTGCGTCCCGCAGCCGACTTCGCAGGCGTCGCCGAGGCCTGCGTCGTACACTGTGCCCAGGGCGTTTGCGATACGACGCGGCTCATCGTGACGGTCCGCCAGCCGTGTGATGTGGAGCTGTTCCGCACCGAGCGCGACAGCGTCGCGGACAGCGGCAACCCAACGGCCTACTGTATCGCCGTGCCGCCCGCGCGACTCGCCGACTACGCGCTCTCGATCGACGGGCGCCCGTACACCGGGCCCCGCGTGGGCTGCGACGTGCAAAGCCGCGTGATTTACAGCTACGCCGCGCTCTACGAAGAGGGCCGCGAGGGGCCTTACACGCTGGTTGACTGGTCGGTGGACGGGCAGTCGTTCGACACGAACTTCGCGTCGATGGCGGACCTGGTGGCGTTCATGAACCAGAGCGATCCGCAGGGCGACTGGCGACTCGAGGCCGGCAACGTCCAGATCGTCGGTGGGCGGCCGGCCGGCAACTACGGGGCGCTCGTCATCCTTCACGACGCTACGGGTACACGCAGCGAGTTGGTCGCCAATCCGGTGGACCTCCCCATGGGCACCCGCATCGACTTGCCGGGGCGCGGCACGTACGTGATCACGGCCACGGGCCTTGCGGACGGCTGTCGGGATGCACTCACAGTAAAGGTGGGCGCCGACCTACCAAACGGCGTGAAGCGCACCATCGTCGTCGCGGTGGACTACGAGACGACGAGCCCAAGGACCTGTGCGTTCGAGGCGCTGCGCGATGACGTACGAAGCTGCGGATCACCTGCGCGGGGCACGGCGAGTGTCGACGCCGGCGCCTGCGTCACCTACCAACCCGGACTGGGGTTCGTCGGGCGGGACACCATGTGCCTGCTGACCTGTAGTCTCCCGGGGGGCGCACCCTGCGACACGACGATCATCGTCTTCGAGGTCACGCGCCGGGCGCTCGTCACGGACACGGTGCGCGTGCAGAGTTTTGGCGAAAGCCCCGTGCTAGCCTGCGGTAGTGTGCCCTTCGGCGGACCTTACGAGGCACCGAAGTTCTGTGGCACACAGGGGGCGTTCAGCGCCTCGGCGGCCGGCGGAACCTGCGTCGAGATCCGGGCGCAGACCGGGGCGACGCAAGCAGGGCAGGTCTGTGTGGAGTGGTGCGCGGTGAGTGACCCTGCTTACTGCCAGCGGGTGGTCTTCATCGTCACGCCGACGGTGGCGTGTTCGTCGGACGTGTTGGCGCAGGACAGCCTACTTCTGCCGCCGAGTGCTGGAGCGGCGAGTGTCTGCCTCGGCGACGGGGTCGACCTGAGCGCCTACGTAATCAGCGTGGACGGTCGGGTGGTTACGCCGGAATCGAGCCCGAGTTGCGGGACGAGCGTCACGACCGGCGGCGGCGGCGGATCGAAGACCGTGCTGAGTTACACCACGGTCTTCCTCGAGGAGGCCAACCCTATCCGTATCGAGGGCTGGGACATCGGCGGGGCGCTCGTGAGTGGGGTAGAGGCCCAGGGCCTGCGGGCGCTGGCGGACTCCATGAGCGCGTACGACCCGAACGCCACGTGGACCTACGACGCCGATGCGGCGGCGCTGGTCTCGGACGTCGAGGAGGGCAACTACTCACCGATGATCGTCTTCGACCTGGCCACCGGGTCCGTACAGCAACTCCCGCTCGAGACCACGACGACGACCGAGCCGGGCGGCACGCGGTTCGTGCCCGGGGCGGTTGTGTCTATCCCGACGGCCGGCCGCTACATGGTCACCGTCGTAAACGAGGACGCGGGCTGTGGCGAGCAGCAGTTGATCTACCGCCAGCCGCAGAGTCGGCCCCGGCGCGACACCGTTCGCCAGGAGGTGAACGCCGATCAGATCAACGGTCCTTACTGCCTCGACGTAATCGAACTGAGCGGGCCCGCCACCAGCATCGCGCTGTGCGGCGGTCCAAGCCAGGGCGCCGTGGGCTTCTCGTCGAGCGGTTGCTACACCTACACACCCCATCGCGGCGCGAGCGGCGCGGACGAGGTGTGCGTCGTGATCTGCGCCCAGGGTGGCCTGGAATGCGACACGACCGTGGTCCTGCTGAATATCACTTCCACGCCCACTGCGTCGCCGACGCGCGACACCGTCCTGCACACCGTCGTGTCGGGGGCGACCAGCCAGTTCTTCTGCCTGTCGGAAGCCCAACTGCCCGGAGCCGCGGACCGTCAAGTTTCGTGCGGCTCGCCGGCGAACGGCACGCTCGACTTTGCGTCGAGCCTCTGCTACACCTACACCCCCGCGGCGGGATTCGTCGGCACGGACGAAGCCTGCGTGGTCCTGTGCAGCGGGGCGGTGTGCGACACGACGGTGCTACGGTTTACGGTGAGCGCACGGCCGCCGAGCAGCGGGACCCGCCGCGACACCCTGCGGGTGGCGGTGACGAGTGACACGCTCAGCGAGGTCTTCTGCCTGTCGACCCGCGAACTACCGGGGGCACCCACCGATCTGCTCTCGTGTGGACTGCCCCGTAGCGGCAACATCACCTTCGTCGGCGACAGCTGCTTTACCTACCTCCCGGATGCGGGGTTCGTCGGGCGCGACACGGCCTGCGTGCTGCTGTGCAGCGGGGCGGTCTGCGATTCGAGTATCATCTACTTTACGGTCGTTCGTGCCCCCGTGACGATTCGGCCCGTCCGGGATACCGTCCGGCAGCTCGTGCGGGCCAACCGACTCAACGGCCCTTACTGCGTCGACGTTGCGCAGCTACCGGGCGCGCCGACGAGCAGCAGCACCTGCGGCCCGGCCCGGCACGGGGCCCTGCTCAAGACCTCCGAGGCCTGCTACACCTACCGGCCCACGGCGGGCTACGTCGGGCAGGACACCGCCTGCCTGATCGTTTGCAGCGGCGCGGTTTGCGACACGACGGTACTCGTGTTCACCGTGGGCGCTAGCCCGAGTTGTGAGGACTTCACGCCGACGACGCCGCTCGACTTCGCGCTCAGCAACTGTGATTCGACGGCGCGCTTCGAGTTCACGACCGCGGTGACGGATTTGGGTACGGTCCGCCTGACGCTCGACGGCGTACCCGTAGCGGGTGTGCGTAGCGGCAGCCTGATCTCGCTGGAGCTGCCGGTAGGGTCGTACCGGATTGCCGCCCGCGACACGGTCCGCGACTGCTCGAGCGAGTTTGCCGTGACGGTAAGTTGCGACGCGGACTGCCAGCTGCCCTTCGGCACCACGACGCTCACGCGCTTCGTGGCCTGTGACACGGGCTCGGTGAGCGTGTGCCTGCCGACGACGGTGGGCGCCCTGGACGGCTTCACGATCACCGTCGACGGCGAACCGTACGCCGGCCCCGTCGGCGAGTGCGGTAGCGCCGAGCGAATCGTGTACGATGTCGCGGACGCCGGCGCCGGACCATTCGGCGTGGATTCTTTCCGCATCGGCCAGACGTTCTTCGCCGCGACGGTCGCCGATCTGGATGCCCTGGCGGACAGCCTTACGCTGTGGGACGCCGGCGCGCGGTGGAGCTACGATGCCGCCGCCGGAACGATCGCCGGGGGTGACCCCGACAGGGACTACGGGGTTCTGCGGATCACGGAACTCTCGACGCTGCGGGCGCAGCGGATCAGCGCCGGCCGCGAGACCGTCGCCGCGGGGGTGGCCCTACGCCTGACCCTCGGGGCGCCGGTGCGTAATCTCCGGTTCTCGAGCCAGGCGGGGACTTGCCAGCAGGACATCGCCCTGACGCTGCAGTGCGTCGACAGCGAGGTCGACGCGGTGAGCGTCGAGGTGGATGCCGACCTGCTGTACTGCGTCGCCGCTTCCGAACTCAACGGGGCCATCGTGACGCTCACCAACGCCTGCCCGGCACCGGACAGCATCGCGGGCGTGGACTTCGACGCCGTCGTAGGTTGCGTCACGCTGCGGGGCGTGCGCCCGGGTACGCGACGGCTTTGCCTCGTGGCCTGCGACGCGCTCGGGGTGTGCGACACGACCTTCCTCGACGTCACCGTGACGCGGCCCGCGCCGGTCGGGCCGGTCCTCGCGGAGGCCGATCGCTTCCGCATCGTCCGCAATACGGACCTGTCGTCCTCGCTCACCGCGAATGACACTTTCGAAGGGCCGCTCGATACGATCAGGATTATCTCGCCGCCGAGTCGGGGTACGGCGACGGTGGGCCAGGACGGTATCCTGAGCTACCGCCCGGACGCCGACGCCTGCGACTTTACGGACACGCTGCTCTACGAGATCTGCCGGGGGACGACCTGCGACCAGGCCACGGTCTCGATTCGGGTGCGGTGCGGCGCGGTGGAGGTGTACCGCGGGTTCTCGCCCAACGGCGACGGCATCAATGACGCCTTCCGGATCGAGGGTATCGAGGACTTCCCGGAGAGCGTCGTGACGGTGTACAACCGCTGGGGCAACCTGGTCTTCACGGCGACCGGCTACCGCAACGACTGGATGGGGACGTGGGCCGATCGCACGCTCACCAGCGGGACGTACTTCTACCTGGTGGAGCTCCCAGGCGAAGAGCCGCTGACGGGCTGGGTGGAGTTGGCACGTTGAGCGCGGGGGGCGTAGCCTTTCGGCAAAACGAGTGCGCGCTTTCAGGTGCCCCGCGGGATGCGTTTCCGCGGGGCACCGGTTCGTTTGGCCCCGGGCCGTCGAGCTGTGTGGGGCCTCGTATTGCTTGCGCGGCGATGCGCCCGTAGACCGGTGTAGGGTTTTGGCGAAAGCCTCTGAACGGTGCTGCGTCCGGCTTTCGCCAAAACACATTACGAAAATGTCTACTGTTTGGCATCCTATTTGAAGGACGGAGGGTCAACAACATCACCCGAATTCCCCCTTCACATGCTCAAGTACTTCCTCCCCCTCGGGGCCGCCGCGGCCCTCACGCTCGGCGCCTGCCAGACGGGCGGTAAAGTCGAACTCACCGCCGAAGAGACCGCCAACTGGTCGAAGGCCTTCGCGAAGCCCGGCGAGCACGCGCTCGACATCCGGCTCTACACGCAGGGCAAGCGCGTCGGCGACGCGGCCGTGATGTACGACGCGCTCCACAACATGCTCGCCATGGAGCCCGGCAACGCCGCGGTCAAGGACAGCCTCGCGACGCTGTACTTCACGGGCCGCATGTACGGACCCTCGCTCTCGCTCACGACCGAGCTCCTCGGGGACAAGGCCGGCGACGCCCGCTACCTCGAGATGCAGGCCGTCTCGCAGAACAGCCTCGGCCTGCTCGAGGACGCGCTGGCGAGCTACCAGACGCTGCTCAACGTGGACCCGAACCCGTACTACGCCTACCAGATCGCGACGATCCAGTACGGTCTCAACAAGTTCGACGTCGCCGAGGCCTCCGTCGACAACATGCTGGCCGCCGACCTCGGCGAGCAGAAGGTGAACATCAACCTCAGCAACGGCCGCGCGCAGTCGGTCCCGATGAAGGCGGCGCTGCTCAACATCAAGGGCGTCCTGCGCAAGGACGTCCACGCCGACAAGGACAAGGCCCGCGAGTACTTCCAGCTCGCGATGGCCGAGGCGCCCGACTTTATGTTGCCCGCCAACAACCTCGCCGTCATGGACGGCAAACAGTAGTCGGCGGGGGGCACGGTCCTCCGCACTATGAAGCATTAAGGCCTGCTACCGGAGACGGTGGTGGGCCTTTTTGTGTTTTGGGGACCGCTGGGCTGATGGACCGGTCCCACGTCCATCACGCGCAGCCGGTCCACATATCCCTTCACATATACTCCCCCGCCACCATGTGTGGCATCCTATTTGAATAAGTCACCATATCTGAGCGAGGTCCCCCCGACCGTACAGTAGCCTGCCCACGACGCATGTCGTAATCCCCCCCGTGGCCCAGGTGCTCATGACATCCCTACATAGGGTCCCCTACGGCACGGAGTGTTTTGGCGAAAGCCCCGACACTGTGGACATGCATCCCACATGAATTTTCAGTCTTCCCTCATTGTCGCTGGCCTGCTGCTGGGCGGCACTCTCGCCTCCGCGCAGAGCGGCATCGGCACCATCGCCCCCGATCCGACGGTGGCGCTCCACGTCAAGACCAGCGCCCCCACCCAGGACGCCATGCGGCTCGAGGGCCTGCGGCTCGGCACCTCGGAGACGAACGTCGTCGTGACCGACGCGGGCGGCAAGCTGCGCTACCGTCCGATCAGCGACCTCACGATAGCGGACGAGTGGACTTACAACGGCTCCACGCACATCTACGCTCGGCGCGCGCAGGCCGGTGGCAACGACGTGGTGGTGACCAACGGCGGACGTTTCGGGATCGGGACGACCGCCCCGCTGGCCGGGCTCCACGTCAACCTCGGCGGGGACCTCGTCACGGCCACCGCCACGACCGGCTTTCGGATGGGGTCCGGCAATACGTTCATCGGCATGGACGAAAACGAGATTCAGGCCTTCGAGGGCAACGCCCCGGGGCGCCTCAACCTCAACGCCGACGGCGGCTCGGTGATCATGGGGACCAACTCCGGCAACTCCCTCGTGCTCGATGTCTTCGGCCGCGCCGATATCCGGGGCGCGCTCGACGTATACGGGCGGGGGCGCGTGCGCACGCTCCCGCTGGGCGTCCTCAACGACGACCCCATCAACAGCGACGAGATCGTGACCGCGGACGCGGCCGGCAACCTGCGCAAGGTGAGCGCGACGGTGTTCAACCAGACCGCCGGGGAGTGGGCCAACCACAGTTCTAACGACTACATCTTCGCGCGGCGCGCCAAGGAACTCGCGCCCTTCCACGACGTGGTCGTGAGCCGCGAGGGCGAGATCGGCCTCGGGCTCACCAATCCGCTCGACAAGATCCACGTCCGCAACGGTGGGATCCGCCTGCAGTCCACGGGCGGCACGCGCTACGGCTGGGGCATCGGCTTCGGGAACGAGGTCCCGTTCGAGGGCGTCGGCACGCAGGACGGGGCCCGCTTCTACACCGACCGCGACGCCTTCGGCGGGACGCGCGACGCGCTCGTGTTCGAGAAGACGGACTTCAACCACTCGACCGTCGACGGGGGATTCCTGTTCTCGACGCGGGGCTCGGGCGTGACGCGCGAAGACCGGGTCGCGATCCGGGGCAACGGCAACGTCGGCATCGGGACGATCGACCCGCGGGCCACGCTCCACGTCGTGGGGGCGGGCCTGCTGCAGGGCAACTCCACCGGGGAGGCCGCCTCGGAGGGGATCTTGCGGATCGTCGACGACTACAACCCGAGTATCAATACCGTGCGCGGCGTCCAGGTGGTCGACAACCGGGAGTTCGTGCACTTCGGCATGGAGCCCAACCCCGACGGCAGCGACGGCATGGTGCTGTGGGGCGACGGCCAGGACCAGGACTTGCACTTTCGCCACAAAGCCGGCAACACGTACACCAACATCGCCTACTTCGACGGGCAGAACCTCAACCTCGGCATCGGGCGCACCTCGACCGACAACAACGTCAAGCTCCACGTCGGTGGCAAGGTCCGCATCGATGATCTGGCCCCGGGCGACCTCAACCGCGTGGCGCCCGACGACGAACTCGTGACCGCCGACGCGAATGGCGTCCTGCGCAAAGTACCGGCCTCGGCGCTGTTCCAGACCTTCGAGGACGACGACTGGACGATCAACGGGGCGAACATCTACAACAAGAACATCGGCAACGTCGGCATCGGGACCACGAATCCGACCTTCAAGTTCGACGTCAACGGCGCCATGCGGCTCGGGGTCGGCAACTACTTCCAGTACGGCGCGAGTGCCTTCAACCGCGTCACCGTCGCCGACGACAACAACCTCCTCCACACCGTCAACACGCTGTACCGCTTCCAGAGCCGCGCCGGCGTTGAGCTCATGACCATCGAGGGCAACACCGCCGGCGGCATCGGCATCGCGACGACGAACCCGGACGAGAGCTACGGGATGGACTTTGCGGCGCACGGGCGCTTTCGCCAAAACCAGCGGCTTTACTTCGGCGATTTCTCGGCGACGGCTACGCAAAGTCGCAACTACGTGTACTCGCCGGCCGTCGGGCAGTTCTACACCCGCGTCAACGACCTGTGGAGCATCCGCAACAACGCCGACGACAGTGATGTGCTCACGGTGAAGTCGGCCGGAGCGGGCCGCGTCGGCGTGCGGACCAACGCCCCGAGCACCGACTTCGACGTCGATGGCCAGGTCCGCATCCGGAGCCTGCCCAATGGCGCGACGGCCGACCAGCTCGTGACCACGGACGTTTTCGGCAACCTCCGCAAGCTCCCGCAGCAGACCTTCGAGGGGCCGTGGGACCGTACGACCAGCGGCGGGGACCAAACCTTCCTGCGCAACCCCGCCGACCGCGTCGGCATCGGGACGGCCGCCCCGCTCGGCAAGCTCCACATCGTCGAGACCCCCGGCACGCCCGCGGGCGCGAACGCCGGCTCGATCGTCCTCGACCACGAGGACAACGGCGGCAGCAGCTCCATCGTCTTCCGCTCGCGTCAGAACCGTGGCTCCGACTACGCCTACATCAACTACAGCGACAACGGCAGTGCGAACAGCGGCTCGACCGAAAATTCCCTGCTCGAAATCGGGGTGCAGAACGATGCCGTCGGGAACTTCCAGGACGACATCGCGATCATGCCCTCGGGCCGCCTCGGCGTCAACACCCGCGCCCCGCGAGCGCAGCTCCACGTCGAGGGCGACGCCCGGATCACGACGATGCCGACGGTCAACAACACGACCGACTTCGCGGTGACGGTCGACAACAATGGCGACTTGCGCAAGCAGCCCATTACCCAAATCCGCGATAACCTCGGCAACCACCAGATGACGCAGAACCTGGCGACCAACGGGTTCACGCTATCGAACACGGGCACCACCGCGGGCCTCAGGTTCTCGCCCCAGAACTCGACCATGCTCTCCGGCCGGCTCCAGATTGGGAATCTAACCCCGACCTGGATCGACAACAACATCACCGGGATCACTAGTACGGGCTTCGCTGGCAATGACGGGGCTGTGTTCGCGCCGGTGTATACGGGAAGCGAAAATAGCGACCTTCGTCTCTATATCCTCGACAACCCCGAGGACAGATTCAGTATCTGGGGTAACCCCTGCGGGTCGACTATCTGTAACGAAATCAACAATTCCAAACCCGTGGTCAGCTTCCGGGCCGACGGGGAAATCTTCGTCGAGAAGTTAAAGACCGGCGGCGGGGCCGACCAGATGGTACTCGCCGACGCAAACGGCCGCCTCCGGCTAGGGGGCGCCCCCGGGACGAGTCCCTCGACGGGAGGCGACAACCTCGGCAATCACACCGCGACGACGAACATCAACCTCGGCGGTAACGCAATCAACGGCACCAACGGCTTCTCGCTCCACCAAAGCCGCGTCAACCTCCCGAACGGTAGCCCCATCACCTGGAGCAGCCTCTACGGCACCGCGATCACGGGGGACGTGCAGGCCAACGGCGAGGGCGGCGCCACCGACCTGCGCTTCGAGGCCGCCGACGACATCTACATGCGGACCAACGGTTCCAACAGCGACCTCCTCGGTCACATCAACGGTGGCGTGATCATCCGCGCCGACGACGAGTTCGTGTTTACCGCCGGCACGGGCGGCAACGACGACTTCCGCTTCTACACCCAGAGCGCGTCGAACGACCCGAGCAATACCAACTTCGGAACCGAGCGCTTCCGCATCAAGAACGCGGGCCAGGTGCAGGTATTCGACCTCGCCGGCACCGGCAACCGCATCGTGACCGCCGCGCCCGACGGCACGCTCCAGGTGATGAGCGGGAGCTCGACCGGGCTCTGGGACCGCGACGCCGCCAATCAGGAGACCTACCTCACGAACGGCAACGACCAGGTCGGCATCGGGACGGGCGACCCGGACGCCTCGCTTCACGTGCGGCAGAACATGCCCACCAACGGTACGCCCGTCGAGCTGCGGCTCACCAATAGTAACGGCAACGGCCAGACCGCCATCTTCTTCCAGGAGAACAATGACAACGGGGCCGGGATCCGCATGCGCTACGCCGGCAACGACAACAACCTCTACATCGAGGACGGCGCCGGCACCAACCGCCTGATGACCTTCGAGCGCGACTCCGAGTCGGTCGGGATCGGCACGGCGAATCCCGCCAACGAGACCGCGCTACACGTCTCGAAGCTCGGGCAGGGCGGGGTCAACAATCCCGTGCGGCTCCGCGTACAAAACGAGTTCGGCGACGGCGTGTCCGGGGTCGAGTTCATGGAGGGCGGCGGCAACATCGGCACCAATAACGCCATGTCGCTCAAGTACAACGCCGCCGGCACCGAGGCCGTGGAGTTCGTCCGCGGCGACCTCAACTCTACCGACGTCAAGTTGCGCGTCGAGCGCAACTCGGGCCTCGTGACCGTGCCGAACCTCGGGACTGGCGCCGACAAGATGGTCATCGCCGACGCGGCGGGCGTTTTGCGGACACGCGACTTCGACGCCGCGCTCTGGAGCCGCACCGGGGCCTTCACGTCGCTCGTCAACTCGGCCGACAACGTCGGCATCGGCGTCGCCACGCCGACGGCCAAGCTCCACGTCGCCGGCTCGGTCCGGATCGAGGGCCTCGCCCCCGGCGCGGCGACCGACAATTTCGTGGTCGCCGACGCCGGCGGCAACCTCCGCGCCTTGCCCGCGAGCACCTTTACTAACTACTGGGCCCGCGCCGGCGCCGGCGAACTGGTTTTGGCGACAGCCTCCGACCGAATCGGCCTCGGACGCACGCCCGACAGCGGCGTCAAGCTCCACGTCGGCACGGGGCCCGTGCGCCTCGACGGCCTCGGCGGCACCGGAACCCGCATCGTCGTCGCCGACGCCCTCGGGACCCTCGCGACGCAGGACCTCAGCAATTTCGAGAGCTACTGGCGCCGCGACGCCAGCGCCGGGCACGTGCGCCTGGCGGCCGGCGCGGATTTCGTCGGCATCGGCGTGGCCACGCCCGCGGCCCGACTCCACGTCGACGGGAAGGTGCGCCTCAACGACCTCGCCGTGGCCGGGGGCAACCGCCAGGTCATGGCCGACGCCAACGGCGAGCTCTACACCGTGGCCCCGGCCGCGCAGCTGTGGGCCCGCGACGTGGCCAGCCAGTTCACGTACGCCGTCAACGGCGGGGACCGCTTCGGGATCGGGACCTCGACCCCGCAGCAGAAGCTCCACATCGCCGGGCTCAACAACACCATCCGCATCGACCAGATGCCCGTCGGGAGCGCCAGCGACGAAGTAGTGGTGCGCGACGGCAACGGCGACCTGCGGCGCGTGTCCGCGAGCGCCTTCGAGAGCCCCTGGGTGCGGGACCCGTCCAACAACGAAATCTTCCAAAAGAACCTCGCGGACTTCGTCGGCATCGGGACCGATGACCCGCGCACGCCGCTGCACCTGGCGCGGGCCAACGGTCTGGGTGTGAATAACGCCCTCGAGCTCACGATCCAGAACACGACCAACGGCGGCACCGCGGCGATCCGCTTCCGCGACAACGCCTCCACCAACACTTTTGCCGACAACTACAACTCGATGTCGCTGCGGTGGGTGGGCAACACCAACAACCTCGAGATCGCCAACGGCTCGGACTCGACCTTCCTGCGGATGCGGCGCGAGAACGGCCGCGTGGCGATCGGGTACAACCTCGCCGCCGGGTTCCAGCCCGCGCGCCAGCTCTACGTCCAGGGCGACATCGAGGTCGAGGACGGGCGCGGGCTCTACTTCGCCGAGCCGAACAGCTTCCTGCGCGACATCGGCGGCGTCGCCGGGGACGACGACCTAATGCTGCGGGCCGCCGACTTGCTGTACCTGCGGGGCGGCAACAACCAGGGCATCCGCATCAACAACGACGGCTCTACCAACCTCGACAACATCCCCAATGGCGCGGTGGGCAACAACATCCTCGTCGAGAACGGCGGCAACGTGCGCCGTATCCCGTACGTCGACCTCCGCGGACCCTGGGAGGAGACCACGGGCAACCGCGTGCGCCTGTTCGACGGTGCCAACAGCGTCGGCATCGGCGTCACGCCCGCGACCGGCATGAAACTCCACGTCGGCGCGGGCGCGGTGCGCCTCGAGGACCTCAGCGGTACCGGCACACAGATGGTCGTCGCCAACAACGCCGGTGTGCTCTCGCGGCAGGCCATCCCGACCTTCGACAATTATTGGACCCGAGACGGGAGCCTCAACCGCATCACCACGACTAACGGCGGGGATCAGGTCGTCATCGGCGGCAACGGTACCGGCGCCGGCGCGCTACAGGCTACGAGCCGCCTGTACGTCAACGGCATCGTCCAGGTCGGGACACTGTCCGGGACGGGCACCCGCATGGTGATCGCCCTGCCCAACGGCCAACTGCTCGCGCAGCCGGTCCCGACTTTGGTCGACACCGACGACCAAACCCTGATCTACAATCCGGGCACGGGTCTGCTCACGATCAGCAAGAGCGGCTCGACGGTCAACCTCGGGACCGAGGCCTCGATCGACGATCAGCAACTGTCGATCTCCGGGAACGTGCTGTCGCTCACGAACAGCCCCTCCGTGACGCTCCCCGCCAATACGGACAACCAGAGCCTGAGCTACAACGCCGCCACCAGAACCCTCAGCATCTCCGGCAGCGCCCCGACGGTCGACCTCAGCGGCCTGGCCGGGCCGTGGACGCGCACCGGGACGAGCGTCGGGCTCGGTGTGGCCGGTGATCTCGTGGGCATCGGGACGACCGCCCCGAGCGCCCGGCTCCACGTCAACGGCTCGATGATCTTCCAGGGTCTCCCGGCCGGGGCCGACTCCGACGAGGTCGTGTCCGTCACCACGGGGGGCAACGTTCGCAAGATCACCATCAACCAGATCGGTACGGCGAACGGACTGGCGGCAGGTAAGCTTACGCAAAACCTAGCCACCAACAATCACTTCCTCGCCTTCGACAACGTTAGGCGCGGGATCCTCCTCGCCGCCTCGGGCCAGGTCGTCATCGGCGACGGATCCGTCAACGCGATCGCCCCTCAGGCCAGCAACATGCTCACGGTGCGGGGGGGGACCTACGTCGGGAGCCCGGGTACGAGCACGACGATCTTCGGGGGCAACGTCACCACCGACGGCAAGGTCACGACCGCGACCTTCCGCATGACCACCGGCGCGGCGGCCAACCACATCCTAACCTCCGACGCCGCCGGCAACGCCACGTGGACCCCCTACAATCCCGCCACCGGCACCATCACCTCCGACGAGCGCCTCAAGCGTGACCTCGCCCCGATGACCGGCGCCCTCGACGCCATCGCGCAACTGCGCAACGTCACCTACCGCTACAAGCCCGCCGCCGAGGCCCAGGGCATCATCCTCGACACGGCCACGCACTACGGGCTGATCGCGCAGGACGTCCGCAAGGTGTTCCCGCACGCCGTCACCGAACTCAATGGCTTTCTCCAACTCAAGGAGCGCGAGCTGACCGGTATCCTCTTCGCGGCCGCCAACGAACTACGCGAGGCCAACGCCGACCTCGACGCCCGCAACCGACGCCTGGAGGCGGAACTGGCCGACATGAAGGCCGCCAAGACCGAACTCGAGCGCGACGTCCACAGCCTCACGGCCGAGACCCGCGAACTCCAGAAGAACATGACCACCGTACTGCGCCACCTCGAAGCCGGCAAGCGCGTCCAAGCTGCGGAGCACTAAACAGATTGACAAGAGAGAAAACACACGCCAGCTTCTAAGCAGTTTTTTGGAGAGCCCGCCCCGCGTCAGTGGGGCCGGGCTCTTCGCTTGTCGGGGGATTGGGGCAGGCACTCAGGCGGAAACGATTGCCAAAAAGCAAGATTCGACCGGGAGGACTTTTGTTGGGGCACCGTTTTTGGACGGCACCAGCCAGAGATTTATACACATGAACGGACTCCGAAGAGCCTTCCTGGCCTGCTGCTTCATCACGTCGGTGAGTGTTTTGGCGAAAGCCCAGAACCCCTCCGCAGCCACGCCGCCCGCCCCGATCGTCGGCGCGGTAGACTACCTCGACGAACTCACAGCCGTGGTCCTCACCCCCGGCGGGGGCCGCAAGACCTACGCGATCCCCGTCGAAGACCTCGCGCGGCTCCACCCGGCCGTCGTCAAGGGGGAAGGCGCGAAGGCCACTGTCGACCAGCCGGCCATGTCGGCCCTGCTCCTAGCCCTCGTTAAGGACCTCCGTGAGCAGAACCTACACCTCAATAGCCAACTCGCCCACGTCATCGACGACAAGGCCGACCTCGAGCGCAAGCTCCACGAACTCACGGTGCGCTTCGACGACCTGGAGGCCGCGCTCCGGGCCGCGTCCGTACCTGCACTGGACCAGGGACCCGTATCGAGTGTGCGACAGTAGCCCCGGGCCACGATGACGTACCGCAACTTTGTACAACCTTCTGCGCGGGCCTGCGTACAAGCGGGAGGCTTTCGCCAAAACGCTACGGCATCGTATTAATTTTTGGCATCATATTTGAAAGAGCCACGGTAAGAATCTAACACCTCAAGCAAGCTATACTACCCCCCCATGTGGTACGCGAGGAGCCCTGTGCTCATAGCGTGCTGCTTGTTAGCGAGCATTCAGGTTGCGGCTCAGACCATCTTCCACAACGACGGCAACGTCGTACACCTATCGCCAGGCGCGGTGGTGTTCGTGCAGGGTGGCGTGAACAACCTCAACGACGGAATCCTCCAAAACGGCGGCACGTTCCACTTCTCAGCAGATTGGACCAGCAACACCGCCGCGTCCGACGACGCCGACGCCCTGTCCGGGGTCTTCGTACTGGAGGGCGTGCGACAGCGATTCACCGGCACCGGCACCGTCGCCCTCCCGAGCGTCACGCTCACCGACCGCGTAGAGCGCGTCGTACAGCGCAATACCCACGTGAGCGTCGCCGGCGAGATCGGCATCAACGACGCCGAGTGGGCCACGCAGTCCCACCTCCTGACCATTCGCAACGCCGAGCCCTCCGCCATCACGCGCGACGAGGGCTACGTCTCGTCCGACTCGATCGGCGGCTACCTCGTGCGCCACACCGACCGCCCCGAGCCCTACGTCTTTCCCGTCGGCTCGACCGGGACCGTCCACCGCACCGCCGAGGAGCGCTACCGCCCCGTGTACGTGACGCCGGTCGTCCCGGGGGAGGCCGAGTTCGCCGTTCGCTTCGCCAACGTAAAGGCCTCCGACGACCGCACCGACGGCGGCGCGGGCTTCGACCTCGCCAACCGCCACCCGGTGCTCAACAGCATCAACGAGAAGTACTACTATATGATCGACCGGCCCCGCGGGGACGCCGCCGCCGACATCGGGCTGTACTACCCCCTGACCGACGGGCGCTTCAGTACCGTCGCCCAGGTGCAGGAGACGGGCGTCTGGGAGGACGCCAACGGCGAGGTGACCGTGAGCGCCGTGCGGCCGCTGTACACCGAGGACTTCGACCGGGTCGCGACCGTGCTCGGGCACGACGACTTCACGAAGCCCGTCTTCACGCAGGCCGGCTCCGACCAGGACGACGACGGCGTCCCGGACCGCTACGACCTCGACGCCGACAACGACGGCATCGCCAACGTCGACGAGGCTCCCTCGGACCCCTACGCCGACGAGGACGGCGACGGGCTGTTCGACTACATCGACCCCGACTTCTCCGGCTGCGGGACTTTCGTCAAAACCGTCTGCGGCGAGTTCGACTTCGACGGCGACGGACTGGCCAATCACCTCGACCTCGATGCCGACGGCGACGGGGTCCTCGACATCATCGAGGCCGGCGGGGACGATCCGGAGCTGGACGGCCAGGTGCCTTACCAAATTGCCGGGGTGCCGAGTTCGATGCT
The DNA here is from genome assembly GCA_965215115.1 of Saprospiraceae bacterium. Lineage (GTDB taxonomy): Bacteria > Bacteroidota > Bacteroidia > Chitinophagales > Saprospiraceae > CALDTK01. The sequence continues at coordinate 4,880,936 of OZ244050.1, read as the reverse complement.
CGACCTCGACCGCGACGGCCTCCACGACGAGCGCGACTACCTGGTCGGCAACCGCGTCCCCGACGGCTGGCCCGAGGTCACGACCGGGACGGCCTGGCCCCTCGGCGACCGCGACGGCGACGGCCTGCGCAACTTCGTAGACGTCGACTCCGACGGCGACGGCATCCCGGATTTCGTCGAGGGCCAGTCCACGGCGGGGTACGTCTTCCCCGACCTATACGACGCGAACCGCAACGGTATCGATCACGCGTTCGACTTCTTCGAGAACGGCAGCTACGGCGTCATCGCGGCGGATAGCGACGGCGACGGCGAGCCGGACTACCTCGACCTCAACTCCGACAACGAGCGCACCTCCGACCTGGCCGAGGGCCACGACTACGACGGCAACGGCCTCTACGACGGTCCCGAACCGACGGGCGCCGACGCCGACGCCGACGGCCTCGACGATGTCTTCGACCTGCTCGACCGACGCGTGGCCACGACCTCGAATGCGGCCAACGCTCAGTTTGCCCAAAATTTCTCCAACGCCGAGGTCCCGGGCACCGAGGAGCTCGACTGGCGGGAGAAGAGCTGCAAGCAACAGGATTGCAAGCCTCTGCTCACGGAGCGCAATCAGAGACCGTAGCGGCGCAGGGTGCGTCTGTTGGAGAGGGGTTCGGGCAAGTAATTTAGGGAATACTGATGGCGCGCATTGACGAGCCGTACGGCGGGTCGTGTTTGCCTGCTTAGAGAAGGGGCCCCTTCCCCTTCTCACGCTGCCAGGTCCACAGCAGCCCAGTTTGGTCCACACGAAGCGCTTCACACCAAGCGAGGTAGACCAAGCCAGCACGCCTTTCTCCAATTCGTACCAGCCGCACCCTGCCTCTCCCCCTCAGTGCTGCTCACTCACCTGCAGCTCCAGCTCGTAGCTCGCCTGCCGTGTCGTGATGTCGAGTTGCTTGCTGCCGCGCACCGAGTCGCGGATGAATTCGTCCCACCCTTCGGCGGCGAACCAGTGCGAGCCCACGTTGACGTCGTCGAAGCAGACACGACCCGCCGCGGACATCTCCCGGGCCACGTCGAAGCGCGCCAACATATCGGCGCCGTAGCCGGGGAAGTCGCTCGCCGCGGCGCGGTAAACGGTGGCGTCGTCGGGGGTGACGCCGTGGTGCGTGAGCTGCAGGCAGACCGTGGCGCGGAAGGCCGGTCGCTCCTCGGGTTCGCAGGCCACGGTGGCGAGCGTGGCGACGGCGGTGAGGAGGGCGATTCGCATGAGCGGGCTGAGCAAAGTGGGGGAGGGGAGGGCTGCGGGCAAAACGGCTACCTTCGCTCTAGCGTATGCGAATCCCGTTCCGGTCCCGACAAGGTAAGGCAGGTGTAGTGCCAGGACAACCCGCCGTGGCTCGATGGGGCAAATACGTCTGGGACAGCTTCATCTGGAGCAAGGGCATCGTTGCCTGCCTAGCGGCGCTTGCGCTGGCGCTGGGCGGCTGTCGCCAAAACGAGGACCGGGTCGCGCCGGACCTACGGCTCCAGGGCGAGACCATGGGCACGACCTACAGCCTGATCGTCCCGGGGCTCGGCGCCGATACGTCGGTGCAGCGCGCGGTGGATTCCCTACTCGCGGCCGTCAACGCGGAGGTGAGCACCTACGAGCCGCAGTCCCTCATTAGCCGCTTCAACGATGGGGATTCGATTCGGCTCCCGGTCGTCGACGGGGAGCGCGCGGGTGCGCGGCTTCACACTGTGCCCGGCGAACACTTCGCGTCCAACCTGTTCTTGACGCAGGCCCCGGTGCAGATTACGGATGGCTTCTTCGACCCCACCGTCGGGCCGTTGGTAGAGTACTACGGCTTCGGCTCGAAGATCGTCGACGACTCCGAGATCGACCTCGCGGAGGTGGAGCGGCTCCGGCAGCTCGTCGGGATCGCGAAGGTGCGGATGGACACGCTCCCGGATGGGGATCAGTACCTGCTGTACGCCGCGCAGCCCGGGGTCCGCCTCGACCTCTCGGCCATCGCCAAGGGCTACGCCGTAGACCAGGTCGGCTACCTACTCGCCGAGCGTTTTGGCGCAAGCTCCTACTTCGTCGAGATCGGCGGCGAGACCCGGGCGGCCGGACAGAGCCCCCGCGGGGACGCCTGGACGGTCGGGATCAACACCCCAGACCCGGAGGCCTCGCTGTCGGACATGGAGCTGGTCGTCGCCATCACCGACCGCGCCATCGCGACGAGCGGCAACTATCGCAACGTGCGGATGCGGGGCGGCAAGCCCATCGTCCACACCCTCGACCCGCACTCCGGTCTGCCCCGGAGCTCCACCCTGCTCAGCGCCACCGTCGTGGCCGACTACTGTTCGGTGGCCGACGCCTACGCCACGGCGTGCATGGCGTCGGCCGAAGACGCGGTGCAGGTTTTGGCGAAAGCCGGACTCCCCGGCTGCCTCATCTTCGCCACCCCGAGCGGCAACTACGAGATCCGGTACGTTGGGGAGTTCACGCGCTACGTTAAGTCGGTGGCCGGGCAGTAAGTCTTCACGTCAATCACGCTATCAACCTCCGCTATGCGCCTACGCCACCTGACCCTCGACAAGCCGATTGTCTTTTTCGACCTCGAGACCACGGGCGTCAACGTCGTCACCGACCGCATCGTCCAGCTCGGGGCCCTGCGCTACGAGCCCGGCGTCCCCGAGCCGCGCCGCCTGAAGATGCTCGTTAATCCGGGCGTCAAGATCCCGGCGGAGGCGACGGCCGTGCACGGGATCACCGACGCCGACGTGGCCGGCGCCCCGCGCTTCGCGGCCGTCGTGAATGAGCTGAGTGAGTTCTTCGCCGGGGCGGACCTCGGGGGCTACAACGTCGGGCGCTTCGACCTCCCGGTCATGATGGAGGAGTTCGACCGCTGCGGGCGGGACTTCGGGGCCGAGTCGCGGCGGATCGTCGACGCGATGGAGGTGTTCTTCAAGATGGAACCGCGGACCCTCGCCGGGGCCCTCAAGTTTTTCTGCGACGAGGACATGGAGGACGCCCACGACGCCATGGCCGACATCGAGGCCACCGTCAAGATCGTCGAGGGCCAACTGGCGCGCTACGTGCCGCAGGGCCGCGTGGAGCCCAGCGTGTCGCAGCTCCACGAGCTCAGCGTGCGCCCGGGACAGCTCGACGCCACCAACCGCCTGCGGCGCGATGACGCCGGCGAGATCGTGATCAACTTCGGGAAGCACCAGGGGCGGCGCGCCCGCGAGGTATTCAAAAAGGAGCCGAGCTACTACCACTGGATCCAGGACCGGGACTTCAGCGTCCAGGTCAAGGCCTACACGAAGCAATTATGGGACTCGATGCAGTAGGGTGGCGGGCGCTCGCGCTGGCGCTCGGGCTAGCGGTGGCGCTGGCCGCCTGCGACGACGTGCGGGAGGGCTGCCTCGACTACCGCGCCCTCACGATCGACATCTACGCCGAGGAGGCCTGTGACGACTGCTGTACCTACCCCCGACTCATTCTCCAGCAACTCCCCGGGCGGGTGGTCGGCAACGTGACGCGCAGGATCGCGGCGGACACGCCACTGGTGCGGCGCAACGGCGACACCGTGCGCCTGACGGCCCTCGTCTACTTCCTGCACGACCTCGAGATCGAGTTCGAGGACGGGCGCGTGTACCCGCTGGCGGACACGTTCAGCTTTCGCCAAAACACGTCCGCCAACTTCGAGTTTCAGCGTCGCTCACTGCTGCGAGCCGCGCCGTTACGCAGGGCGCAGATCGCGACCGGACAGCTGTTGGAGGAGGGCAGGGTCGTGGCGCTGCGGGCGAAGTTTGGCTTGCCGGGGGAGTACTCCGCCGGGCAGCCCGACGCCCAGACCACGGGTCTGCCGCTGGGCCTCGGGCAGGATAGCCTCCTGTTCGACTTTAGCCCCGGAAGACTCGGCGGGTACCGGAGCGCCTACGTGCGCACGCTCACCGCGGACGGTCGCGCGGACTCGACCTGGGTGTCGGGGCCGGCCAGCGTGCCGCTGCGCTACGCACTGCCGACAATCACGGACTTGGATCGCGCGTACAACCTAAACCTCACACTTCTGCTTCCCGTTTCACCGTTGGTTGACCTGCCGGGGGGGGCGGTGAGCGCGGACGAGTTCGTAGCCTCGTTCCTGAGTCGCGCGCAGATCGTGAGTGTGTCGGTCTCGAGGTGAGTATAAGTCCCGCCCAAAGTAACTATCCCTATGCTGCACCTTCGACTCCTCTGTCCGCTGCTGGCCCTGTTGAGTTGCGCCGCGTGCGGCGACGACGACCCGTTGGCCACCGCGGATACGGCCAGCGTCGAACTCTCCCTGGCGGGGATGGTCGGCACGGAGCCCCTGGCGCTCGAGTCCAGGACCTACGCCGCGCCCGGGGTCGCGGAGGGCTTCCGGCTCTCGCGCGTGAGCTTTTACCTCAGTGACGTGCAGCTGCTCTCCGCGGGTGACCAGGGCGAACTCGCCACCGACGTGGCCGAGGTACTCTACCTGGAGCTGGGGGCCGACGGCAAGGCGAGCCTCAAGCTCGACGACGTGCCGGTGGGCGAGTACACGGGCATCGAGTTCAATCTCGGTCTCACGTCCGAGCAGGACGCCCAGCAGCCGCAGGACTTTGCGCCGAATACGCCCCTCGCCAATTTTTCGGAGTACTGGGTAGACTGGGGCAGCTACGTGTTCCTCAAGATCGAAGGCCGCTCCGACACGCTGGCCGACGGCAGGGCGCGCTTCGACCAGAATTTCGTGTACCACATCGGGAAGTCCGCCGAGTACACCGAGCGCATCACCGTGCGTACGCCCCTCGCGGTCGGTGCCGCGGGCACGCGCCTGCCGCTGCGCGTGGACGTAGCCCAGATCCTCGGCCTGCGGGGCCAGCAGCCGTTGAGCTTGCTCGGCGCAGCCGATCACAAGAACACCGCCGCCACCCGGATCATGGAAAACGCCACCGGCGCCTTCTCCCGCGAGCGATAAGCGATACGATTGTCCTCCTCCCGCACATACGCGCGGCCACTCGGCCATTCGGTAGGCTACCTCCTGGTGGGGGTGCTATGGGCTGGCCTCGGGCTCCAGGGTTGCGACCCGGACGATACCGGCGATCCGGGTGCGACCACGGTGAAGGACACCGTCGACGTGTCGCTACTGGAGTTCGCCTACGCGCCGACCACCTACGACTACGCCGTGCCGTCGTACTTCCCCCGGATGGCGCAGCCGGACAGCAACGTCGCCACGGAGGCCGGTGTAGCGCTGGGGCGGCTGCTGTTCTTCGACCCGATCCTCTCGCGCGACAGCACCTTCTCGTGCGGGACCTGCCACAAACCCGAACTCGCCTACACCGACGGCCTGGCGGTGAGTAAGGGTATCGACGGGCTCACGACCTCGCGGTCGAGTATGTCCCTGATCAACGTGGCCTTCCAGACGACCTTCTTCTGGGATGGGCGCAGCGGGAGTCTCGAGGAGCAGAGCCTCCACCCCGTCGAGGACCAGATCGAACTGGCCGGCGACTGGATCGAGATCGAGAACCGTCTGCGCAGGAGTCCGACGTACCGCAAGGCCTTCAGGGCGGCCTTCGGGTTGGAGCGAAGCGCGGAGATCGACCGCTACACCGCCGCGAAGGCCATCGCGCAGTTCGAGCGCTCGCTGATCAGCGCCTCCAGCGAGTACGACCGCGTCAGCCACCGGCTCGATGGATTCTTCAGTAGCTCGGCCGAGCGCGGGCGTGATCTGTTCTTCACCGAACCCGACATCCAACACCCCGGCTGTGCGCACTGCCACAACGCCCCGCTGTTCGGCGACAATCGCTTTAGCAACAATGGCCTGGTCGCCGCCGAGACGGTGGCCGACTTCGAGGATCGCGGTCGCGCCATCGTGACGGGGGAGCTGCGCGACTACGGCAAGTTCAGGGCGCCGACGCTGCGCAACATCGCGCTCACCGCCCCCTACATGCACGACGGCCGCCTCGCGGACCTCGACGCGGTCCTCGATCACTACAGCAGCGGGGGGCACTACTCCCCGACGCGAGACGCGCAGATTACCGGGTTCAAGCTCACGGCGTCCGACCGCGCCGACCTGAAGGCCTTCCTGGCGACGCTCACGGATACGATCGCGCTTCAGCGTCCCGGGGTCAGGGCCCCGCGTTGAGCGTAGTCGGGGCCGTCGCAGATTCTCGTAGGCTTTGCGTTTCCGTACTTTGCACGCTTTCCCCCCGCCCATGTCCTACCTCCCCCCCGCCCCCGAAGCCCCGGCGCTAGACGCAGGTTTCGTCGAGTCGCTGCACCAGGCGCTGGCGACCGATCAGATCGTTTTGGCGAAAGCCGCGCTCACCGACTACGCGAGCGACCATACCGAGGACCTGGTGTACCTCCCGCAGGTCGTCGTGTCGCCGAGGAGTACGGCGGAGGTTGCGGAGGTCGTCCGGCTCTGCGCCGGGTACGGGGTCCCGATCACGACCCGGGGGGCGGGCAGCGGGCTGGCCGGCGGGTGCCTGCCGACGCGGGGAGGGCTCGTGCTGAGTACCGCCCGCATGGACGCCATCCTCGAGATCGACGAGCGTAACCATCAGGTGCGGGTGCAGCCGGGGGTCATCACGGAGAATCTCCAGAACGCGGTGGCCGAGCGCGGGCTGTTTTACCCGGTCGATCCGGCGAGCCGGGGCTGGTGTACCATCGGGGGCAACGTGAACACGAATGCCGGCGGGCCGCGGGCCGTCAAGTACGGCGTCGTCAAGGACTACGTGCTCAACCTACAGGTCGTGTTGCCGACGGGTGAGGTCATCTGGACGGGGGCGGACACCCTGAAGAACAGCACCGGGTACAACCTCACGCAATTGATGGTCGGCAGCGAGGGCACGCTCGGGATCGTGACGGAGATCGTGTTGCGGCTGCTGCCAAAACATACTTTCGACCTACTGCTGCTGGTGCCGTTTCGCCGCGCCGAAGACGCCTGCGCCGCGGTGGCCGACATCTTCCGCGCCGGCGTCGTCCCGAGCGCGCTGGAGTTCATGGAGCGCTCCGCGGTCGAACTGGCGGCGGCCTACACGGGGGTCGACAAGATCCTGGCCTTCGACGACGACACCGCGGCGCAGTTGCTCATCGAGGTGGACGGCAACCGCCTCGAGCCGCTGTACGAAGACTGCGCGACCATCACCGAGGTACTCGAGCGCCACGGCGCCGGGGAGGTGCTGTTCGCCGACAACGACGCGCAGAAGCGCGAGCTCTGGAACCTGCGGCGCAACGTCGGGCAGGCCGTCAAGTTGAGTTCGGCCTACAAGGAGGAGGACACCGTGGTGCCGCGCGCCGAGCTGCCCGCGCTCCTGGCGAAGGTCAAGGAGATCGGCGGGCGCTACGGCTTCACGTCGGTTTGCTACGGTCACGCCGGCGACGGCAATCTCCACGTCAACATCATGAAGGGCAAGCTGTCGGATGAGGTCTGGACGACCGGTTTGCCGCTGGCGATCCGCGAGTTGTTCGTCGCCGTGCGGGCGCTCGGCGGCACGATCAGCGGGGAGCACGGCATCGGGCTCGTGCAGCGCGGCTACCTCGACATCGTCTTCGGGCCCGCGGAGCAGCGCCTCCAGCGCGCCATCAAGGAGGCCTTCGACCCACTCGGGCTGCTCAACCCCGACAAAGTCCTCTTCGCCGAGGCGTCGACATTCGACTCGCGCGCCGTTACTTCGACGCCGCAATGGCGGTAGACACGCAGCGCGACCGGCTCAGCGAGATAGACCGCTTCGACCTGCGCGTCAGCGAGGCGTTCACGCGCCAGGTCTGCAACCTCCTCAACGATGTCTACTTCCGGACGCGCCTCGTGGGCTTCGAGCAGTGGGAGGAGCGCAACAACCCCGACGCGCCGCTGATCTTCGTGAGCAACCACTCCGGCATGGCGATGCCCTGGGACGCGGTGGCCTTCGTGGCGATGCTGTTCAGGCGCTTCGACTACGAGTACGACAAGACGCTGCGGACCCTGATCACGCCTTTTTTTACGAGGGTGGGCCTACTGAGCATCTACCAGGTCCCGAACATCCTCACGCGCTCCGGCGGGATCGAAGCCACGTTCAAGAACTTCGAGGCCGCCATGCAGTTGCGCGAGGGCCACGTGCTCATCTACCCCGAGGGCCTCGGCGGCATCGGGAAGGGCTTCGACAAACGCTACCGCCTCCAGCGCGTGAGCAGTTCGGTGGTCCGGATGGCGCTCAAGTACCGCACGGACATCGTGCACTTCGCGAGCATCAACGGGGAGTACATCCACCCCTTCGCCTACCGGTCGCAGACCCTGAATCGCGTCGGCAAGCGCCTGCTGGGGCTGCCCTTCCTCCCGCTCACGGTCTTGCTGCCGCTCATCGTGCTGCAGCCCTGGGTGTTCTACATGGCGTTCCCGGCAAATCTTACGTTCGTGCGCAAATCCCGGATCGCGTGGCGGTCCCTCACCGATACCGACCCGGACGAGGTCACCGAGCAGGAGATCGGGCAGATCCGCGAGCGGCTCCAGGAGCGGCTCCAGGGCGAGCTCGAGGAGGCCGAGGAGAGGTACGGGCGCTCGCCGTTCGGGTGGCGCACGTTTTGGCGACAGCTGCGGCGACACTACAGACTCTTCCCGCTGTGGCTCCCGATCGGGTGGCCGCTGCTGTTCTGGGAGTTCGAACGACGGTGCGTGCGCGGGGGCCACTGCGAGGTCGACCTGGAGCTCGGCGGCTTGTCGGTCTTCAGGATCCTGGCGCGCCAGCCCTGGCTGCTGTGCTACTACCTCCCGATCGTAGGTTGGATACCGATTCTGTTGTTCGCGAGCAAGTTGGGGGGCAGCCCCCCGACGCAAGGCACCCCGGGCGGGCGTCGGGAGGGTGGTGCATCGGGCTTTCGCCAAAACCAGCGCTAGACGGTGTGGCCGAGCCCGCGGTGAGGAGCTTAGGCCCCGGCTACCGGCGCGCGTTTGGCCTTTTCCCAGTTGACCGACTGCTCCTGTCTCAGCAAGCGAGCCACCCCGCGGAAGACCGCCACGTTCATCATCGTGAAGTACATCGGGACGAACAGCGCCTTGAAGCGGATCGCGCGCGACTCCAGCACCCAGCCGAGGGCCGCGGCGCAGTAAAAAAGCCCCTGGCCTACGAGCAACCAGGTGTAGAGTCCGCCGAGTCGGTAGGCCAGGACGGCATTCAGGACCAGCACGATCGGGATGCACAGCGGCCCGACGGTCCAGCGCATGAGGCGGTGGCCGACGTACTGAAAGGTGAGCCGCCAGTCGCGCGTCGGGTTGAGGAGGCCGGTGAGCAGTGACGCGGCCTGCAGGCCGCCGGCGGCGATGCGGACCTTGCGTTTCATCTCCTCGGCGACGTTGGCGCTCGAGGTTTCCTCGGCGTAGGCGTCCGGGGCGTAGGCCACGCGGTAGCCGGCCTCGCAGAGTTTCATCGTGGTGTAGAAGTCCTCGACGAGGATACCGGCGGGGACCGGGGGGATTAGCGCGCGGCGGACGCTAAATAGCTCCCCGGCCGCGCCGACGACGGTGTGGAACTCCGAGTCCCAGCGCTTGAGCGTCGACTCAATCCGCCAGTAGAGCCCCTCCCCGGCGCCGGCGGCGGCATCGACGGACTTGCGCATGATGCGTTTCTCCCCGGCGACGGCGGCGACGTTGGGGTCTTTGTAGTGCCGCACGAGGTTGCGGATGGCCTCGGGGTTGAGGTAGGTGTTGGCGTCGGTAAACACGACGATGGGGGCTTCCACGGTCGGGAGGACACGGTCTATGGCGGCCTGCTTACCGCTGCGCCCGTCGCGGTGTTCGACGATGAGGGGACGGCCGGGGCCCATGTCGAAGGCGCGCGCGATCGCGGCCGTGGCATCGGTGGAGCCGTCGGTGACGAGGTAGACGCTCAGCTTGCCGGGGGGGTAGTCGAGGGCCTTGGTGTCTATCAATTTTTCGGTAATGAAGTCTTCCTCGTTCCAGGCGGCGATCAGGAGCGCGACCGCGGGACACTCGGCATCATTATGGATGCTGGGGGCGCGGTGGACGCTGGCCCCGCGCCAGAGCCGGCGTAGCAGCCAGAGGTGCAGCCCGTAACCGAAGTAGCTGTAGAAAACGATGAACAGCGCGAGCCAGAAGCAAATTTGGAGCAGGGTGATCATGGCGGGGCGGTAAACTAGGGGCCAAGGTAGCGGGCGCCGTACTGCAACTATACAGCCAAACCACGCCGGCGGATCGAACGTGAGACCGGCCCCCGGTGATCCCACTTATGCATTACTATTATAAGTCCGTAAATTATAATCTATGCGAGCGAGGCGTTAAAGTAACGTTGTGTACGCGTCTTTACACTCGCGCTGATTTGCCGAGGCCCGTCTCGCCGGTGTGTCGGTTGGAGTACACTAACTGATACAGGGTATAAATTTACATGTTTATAAATCCAGGCTGATTTTCAGACCGGTACACATGCCGTCCGGCGCCTTCCGGCGGTATTATACCGGATGTAGGGGACGGGCGGGCGATGGCGCCAAACAATCCGGCGGGCTATATTTGTGGTGTCTACCAAACAACTCCCCAATAGTGAACCTCCTTAGAGGCGACGGCAATCTCCACAACGCAAACACATGACCTCAAACTCTACACCACACCTTCTCGTCCTGGAAGACCACCCCGTGTTTAGACGGTTCTTGCTCAGTTGGTTATCGCGCCACTACCGCGTCACCGCCGTCGCGAGCGGCATCCAGGCCCTCCGCTGGCTCCAGGCCGGCAACCAGACCGATGCCCTCCTGCTCGACCTCGAGATGCCCGGCGTCTCCGGGTGGCAGGTGGCCCAGAACCTCCACTTCAGCGGACTTTTCTGCGACCTCCCTGTCGTCGCGATGACATCCCGGGTCGATAAGTCCGTCATGGAGCGCTGCAACTCGATCGGCATCGAGTACGTGTTCTCCAAGCCGTACAACCCAGACGAGGTCCTCAACGCCCTCGCCGAGGTGACGGCCCCGTACGTCCACCTCCAGGCAGCGTAACTTCGCTGCACCACATTCGCCCCCCACGAACAAACAATAATCTCAGTGCCCCCCACATCCCATAGGCGCATGACATTATATGACGTTTTGTCCGCAGAGGTGGAGGTGGTCATCGTGGGCCTCAGCGGCAACATCGAGGCCTCGGTCGAGGACCTCAACTCCGACGCGGACCTCGACATCACTCCCTTCGACTCGACCTTCAAGGCCTTCCGCTACCTCGAGGAGCAGGACCCGACCCTGCGTGACTCCAAGGCCGTCATCTGCGACGCCGACCTGCTGAGCCGCGAGGGCTTCCTGTTCGTACACAACCTCCGGCGCGACCCCGAGCTGTGCAACGTACCCGTGATCGCGATCGACCGCACGGGCCGCCAGCACGGTCCGACCTTCCTGCGCAACGGCGTGGACGACTGCTACCGCGCCCCGGTGTCGTGGCGGGTCCTGCGTACGCGCATCAGCCAGATCCGGGAGTACCGACTCTTCCTTCTCGATGAGTGCGCGCCACCCGCCCAGGAGGACGCCTTCGCGATCCCGCGGGGGAAGCGCATCTTCGACATCGTGTTCTCGATCGGCGCGATCGCCTTCTTTGCCATCCCGATGCTCCTGATCGCGTTGGCGATCAAGCTGACGAGCCCCGGCAACATCATCTACCGCTCGAAGCGCATCGGGACCGGCTACGAGGAGTTCGACTTCCTCAAGTTTCGCTCGATGATCCCCGGCGCGGACGCGCAGGTGGACCAGCTCAAGGAGCTCAACCAGTACGGCAGCGACGGCATCTTCCTGAAGGTCAAAAACGATCCCCGCGTCACGTGGATCGGGCGCATCATCCGCAACACCTCCCTCGACGAGCTGCCGCAACTCTTTAACGTCCTGCGCGGCGACATGAGCATCGTCGGCAACCGCCCCCTCCCGCTCAGGGAGGCGGAGCAACTCACGAGCGAGGCCTGGAGCGAGCGCTTCCTGGCGCCCGCCGGGATCACCGGCAAGTGGCAAACCTCCGGCCGCGGGAAGGACACCATGGACGTGGCGTCCCGGATGAGTCTCGACATCGAGTACGCCCGCAGCTACAGCGCCCTGGAGGACCTGAAGATCCTCTTCAAGACCTTCGGCGCCCTGAAGCAGGACGCCAATGTCTAGCGCCGACGGACGTGCCGCCCGCCCGAGCGTCGCGATCATCTCGGTCAACTTCAACCAGACCGCCCTCACGGCGGAGATGCTCGAGAGCCTGCGGCGCGCTGGCCTCGATTCCTGGTGCGAGGTCTGGGTGGTCGACAACGCGAGCGCGGAGGACGGCTCGGGTGTTTTGGCGCAAGCCTACCCCTTCATCAACACCATTCGCTCCGAGCAGAACCTCGGCTTCGCCGGCGGTAACAACCTCGCCATCGCGCAGACCTCCGCCGACTACGTCTTCCTGCTCAACAACGACGCCCTCATCGACGCGGGCGTACTGGAGGGCTTAGTGGAGCGCTTTCGCGAAAACCCACGACTCGGTGCCCTGAGCCCCGTCATCTACGACTACCCCCAGACGGGCGCGACCCCGAGCATCCAGTACGCCGGCGCCACGGAGGTGAGCGGCTGGACCGGACGCAACACCACGCTCCACCGCGGGGCGCCCGCCGGTTCGCAGGGCAGTGGGCTGCAACCCGTGCGCTACACCCACGGAGCGGCGATGTTGGTGAGTCGGGCGGTCATCGAGCAGGTCGGCCTCCTCGAGGAAGGGTTCTTCCTGTACTACGAAGAACTCGACTGGTGCGACCGCATACGGGCAGCCGGCTTCGAGATCATGCTGGACGCGGACCGCGCGATCTGGCACCGGGAGAGCGTGACCACGGGCATCGACAGCGCCTTCAAGACCTACTGGATCAACCGCTCGCGGATACTGTACGTGCGGCGTAATAAGAGTGCGTTGCAAGGTGGGCTCTTCGGCGCGTTCTACCTGACGGTCGTGCTACCGCTACACGGGGTGCGGCACTTTCTCGCGGGTCGGAAGGCACACGTACGGGCGCTCTGGGAGGCGTTTCGCGACCAACCCGTCGAGGCCGCGAATCCCGGATGGCCGCCCTTCCTCAAGCCGCCCACCCCGCCCACGCCGCTGGCGGTCGCGGAGTCGGCCTAATTTTGGCGCTACACACGCTTCTCGAAACACACCCCATGCTACCGCTCACCTATGTCTTACTGGCGCTCGCGGCATTCTGCATTTTCTTCCTGATCCTGCCGTTCGTCACGACGCTCGTCACGGCCCTGCGCGGACGGGAGCGCACGGAGGCGAGGGGTCCGCACCGCCGCTACGACTTCGGGGTCGTGATCACGGCCTACCGCAACGCCGACATCACGCGGCCGCTGATCGAGAGCCTCCTGCGCCAAACGCACGAGCGGTTCGTAGTCTACCTCGTGGCCGACAACTGCCCGGAGGTCGGGTTCCGGTTTGCGGACCCGCGCGTGGTCATCCTCGAGCCGAGGCCCGCCCTCAACCTAAAGGCCAAGAGCCTCATCCACGCGATGGAGTCCTTCGAGCGCAACCACGATTACGTGGTGGTGTGTGACGCGGACAACCTGGCGCACCCGCGGTTCCTCGAGGAGCTCAACCACTACGCCAACGCCGGCTACCTCGCCGTGCAGGGGCAGCGCACCGCGAAGAACATCGACTCCCCGATCGCGGCCGCGGATGCCGTCGGGGAGTTTTACAAGAACTACATCGAGCGCTTCGGGGCCTACCGCGTCGGTTCGAGTGCCGTCATCTCGGGCTCGGGCATGGCCGTAGAGCGTGAGCTTTACTGGGCGTACCTCCACGGGCCCGACATCACGGCCGGCAAGGAGAAGTGGAAGAAGATGCTCCAGGAGGACAAGATCCTCCAGAACTTCCTGCTTCGCGAGAACCACAAGATTGCCTACGCGTGGAACGCGATCATCTTCGACGAGAAGGTCTCCGATGGGGACGCGGTCGAGACGCAGCGCAGCCGCTGGCTGTACAGCTACTTCCAGAACGTGCCCAACTCGCTCGGCATACTGCGGCGGGGGCTCTTCGGCCTTCGGTGGAACCAGCTGTTCTTCGGCCTCGTGACGATTTCGCCGCCGCTGTTTATACACGTGGCGCTCAGTGGTTTGGTGGGGATCATGTGCATTGGATTTGGGTGGGGTTTTGGCGAAAGCCTCCTCGTCTGGACGGGTGTGGCCACGTTTGGGGCGCTGTACCTCTTCGTGGCTAACATCCTGTGGACGCTGTACCTGAGTCGCGCGCCGCAAGCGCTTTGGGCCAACCTCTACGGCGTACCCTTCTTCGTGGCCCGCCAGGTGACGGCGCTGCTGCGGATGGGCAATCCCGACAAGAACTTCAAGCACACCGAGCACAAGGTGAATGTCTCGATCGATGAGGTGCTCAAGAGCTAGCCCGTGCGTAGGCGACGTTGGCTGCTGCTGTCCCTTTTGCTGAACCTCGTGGCCCTCGGTGCCGCGGCCTGGTCCGTGCACCGGCTGGGGGGGTGGCGCTTCACTGCCCATCGGCTGCACACGCTCGCCCCCTGGCCCACGGTGACGCAGCGCGTCAGCCAGCTGGAGCTACTGCCGATCTCCCCCGGGAGTGTGGTCTTCCTCGGCGATAGTCACGTGGCTCAGGGTGAGTGGGGGGAGTGGCTGGGCGGTGGAGGTATTGCGAATCGTGGGGTCCCGGGCATTGGCGCGGCTGGTCTGGCGGCTTTCGCCAAAACCTTGCCCCTTCACCTAAGCGACACGATCGTCGTCCAGGTCGGGACGAACGACTTGCTGTTCCACGACGCGCAGGGCGCCGCCGAGATGTACCGGGACCTCATCGGCGTGCTGCTGGCCGTCTCGGAGGAGGGGAAGCGGCCACGGATCGTGCTGGTGTCGCTGCCGGGCGTCAACAACGAGGTCCGGTGGACCGGGATCGAGCCGGAGGAAGTCAAGCGGCTCAACGCCCGCATCGGCGACTTGGCGATTGATCATAACCTCACGTTTATGGACCTCGCGGCGGCCCTCGGTAGCGTCGACGGGGTACTCCCGGCCGGTCTAACCGACGATGGCGTACACTTGCGGGGCGATGGCTACCAGAAATGGGTTACGGGCCTGCGCCCGCTGCTTCGGCGCGGTACGACTTTTGCCCAGTAAGCCCGGGCCACGGGCCCCGCGCGAATGGTATTCAACTCCGTCATCTTCTTTGTCTTCGTCGGGCTGTTCTTCCCGATTTACTTCGCTACGAAGGGGCGGGTGCGGCTGTGGGTGATGCTCGTGGCGAGTTACATCTTCTACGGGGCTTGGGACTGGCGCTTCCTGAGTCTGATCCTCGTGAGTACGTGCATCGACTACTACCTCGGGCTCTCGCTCGACCGCGAGGGCGACGAGACGAGGCGAAGGAGGCTGCTACAGTTGAGTCTGGTCGCGAACCTGGGCTTCCTCGGGTTCTTCAAGTACTTCAACTTCTTCATCGAGTCGGCTACCCTCGGGCTGGGGAGTCTCGGCTACGACGGGTCGCTCAGTACGCTCAACATCATTCTGCCGGTCGGGATCAGCTTCTACACCTTCCAGTCGATGAGCTACTCGATCGACGTGTACCGGCGGCAGATCCCGGTGGAGCGTGACTTCGTGCGGTTCGCGACCTTCATTAGCTTCTTCCCGCAGCTCGTGGCCGGGCCCATCGTGCGGGCGAGTGACTTTCTGCACCAGTTCGGCGAGGACAAAGAGTTCGAGTGGTCGCGCTTCCAGGTGGGCGTCGGCCAGATCATCTGGGGATTCTTCAAGAAGGTGGCCATCGCGGATGCGATCGGGCCGTACGTCGATCAGTGCTTCGCGGACCCGGGGAAGTTCGGCGGCATGCACCTCGCGATCGGGGTGGTGTTCTACAGTTTTCAGATCTACTGTGACTTCTCGGGCTACTCCGACATTGCCATCGGCCTGGCGCGCGTGATGGGGTTCGACTTTCCGCGCAACTTCAACAAGCCGTACTTCTCGCAGAATTTCTCGGAGTTTTGGCAGCGGTGGCACATTTCCTTGTCGGGTTGGCTGCGGGACTACCTGTACATTCCGCTGGGCGGCTCGCGGGGCTCGAAGTGGTTTACGTGGCGCAACCTCATGATCACGATGTTGCTCGGGGGCCTGTGGCACGGGGCGGCGTGGGTGTTCGTGCTGTGGGGCTTCCTACACGGTGCCTACCAGGTCGTCGGTCGGGTCTTGTCGCCGTACTGGCAGAGATTGTGGTCGGCCCTCCGGGCGCCGGCCTGGATGCAGGTCCCGATCAACGTCGCGATCGTCTACTTCTTCACCTGCGTAGCGTGGGTCTACTTCCGGGCCGGCGCACCGAACATCCCGATGAACGAGCAGCTCACCGTGGCGCACGGTGTACTCGGCGGAATATTCTCGCCCGCGGGCTGGGACTTCGGGTCGGTGATCAACAAGTTCACCGTGTTGAAGGGCTTCGGGCTCATAGGACTGCTGCTGGTCATCGAACTCATCGACGAGCGCGTCACGCTGTGGCGCCTCGTCGATACGAGCCCTGTGTTTCGGGTGGCGAGCTACGCCGGCCTGATCTGGCTCATCGCTTTGTTCGGGGTCTTCTCCGCTTCGGCCTTCATTTATTTCCAATTCTAGGTCATGAAGAAGTTGATGTGGATACCGGTAGCGCTCGTCACGATCTTCGTCGGCGACCGGCTTGCCGGAGGGCTGTTGGCGCGACTCACGGAGGCTTCTCAGTTCCGTTACTCGCGCCTGTACACCGGTCGCGCCGCGGCCGAGGTCGTGTTTATCGGAAATAGCCGTGGACTGACCTTCTACCAGCCTTACTTCGAGGAGCTCACGGGTAAGTCGACCCTGAACCTCAGCTACAACGCCATGCCGCCGGACATCGCGGCCGTCCTGCTCGAGGACTACCGCAGGGCCTACCCGGCCCCTGAGCACCTTATCGTCGACATCACGATGGTCGACCGCGACAACGAGAGTCTCGCGCTCGACTTCCAACTCTACGGCCCGTACTCCGCCGGGCTCGACAGCCTCGTGTACGCCGCGCAGCCCAGCATCTACTACGGCAACCGTCTGTCGCACCTCACGCGCTACGGGGGTGAGATTGCCCAGCGCATGCTGTACTACCTAAATAGATCAGATGAGGACTGGCTGCTCGACCGGACGATTGCTGCGCAGATGATCCGCGACACGGTCGCCCTCACGTCCGGTCGCATGGACTACGTAGGGTCGCGCAACGCCCCGCTGCTGGCGACGATCGCGGCTTACCGAGGGGCCGGCACGGAGGTCCACTTGGTGGTCAATCCCTACTTCCCGCCCTTCGCACGCAAGGTGGGCAACCTGGATTCGCTGGCACAGGCCTTCGGGACAGCCGCAGGACTGCCAGTGCGCAACTACGCTGAGACGATAGCGGAACCCCGTTACTTTGGTGATTACCAACATCTAAATAAGGCCGGGGCCGAGGTGTATCTACAGGGGCTGGTCCGTGATCTACGCTTGGACGAGCAGTAGTTTATCGCCCGGGCGGGCACGCAGCGTGCCCGTTTGCCGCTGTGACGAATAGGTGCACGGGACGCGGTTGCCTGCTTTGAGAAGGGGCCCCCACCCCATCTCACGCTGCCAGGTGCGGGCACGTCCACCGGCTGTGGACCTGGCGGAGCCAGGCAAACACGGCTCTACAAACGCGCTCACGGCGGCTAGACGAGACGGTGCACGAGACGTGTTTGCCTGCTTAAAGAAGGGGCCCCCACCCCATCTCACGCTGCCAGGTGCGGGCACGTACACCGGCTGTGGACCTGGCGGAGCCAGGCAAACACGGCTCGCCGAACGCGCGCACGGCCGCTCGTCGAGACGGCCCGTCACCCGTCCACGCCCACTTGCCTGAGCACCTCCGCCACCGCTTCCGTCGGTGCCTCACAGGCCCCTTCGCGACATACGTAGTAGAGCGTCTGCCCTTTTCTGAATTTCCCCCTCAACAACTCCAGGTCGCTGTCCGACGCGCTGCCGACTAGGGTGGCCTGCGGGAGCCGATACCGCGCCAGCTCGAGCCGCGCCTTTCGTGCGGCCGGCCCCACGATCGCCACCTCGAAGTGCGGGTAGCTCAGTTTATCGTGTAGCTGCAGCCACCTCGACGCATACAGCGAGTGGCGCCCGGCCTCGAGCACGGGCATCATCTCGGCGAGCATCGCCCTGGCCCGCGCCACGTAGGCCTGATCCGAGACGATCGTCCCGAGGGTAAGCAGCACGTCGGCCATGACGGAGTTGCTGGCGGGCGTTACGTTGTCGTCCGTCTCGAAGCGGCGGGTGACGAGTTCGGTATCGAGGTCGGACGTGTAGAAAAGGAGATTACGGTCCGGCGAACCGAAGTGGGCGAGCGCGTAGTCCACGGCTGCTCGCGCGTCCCGGAGCCAGTGGGTGTCGAAGGTGACGTCGTAGAGACGCAGGCAAGCCTCGGCGAGGTGGGCGTAGTCGTCCAAGAAGGCATTGACGTGGGTGCGGCCCTTGGCGCTGGTCCGCAGCAGGCGTCCGTCGTTTTGGCGAAAGCCGGACACTAAGGCACGCGCGGCCCCTTCGGCGGTCGCGAGGTAGTTCGGGTCGCGCAGGGCCAGGTAGGCGTCGACATACCCCGTCACCATCATGGCATTCCACGAGACGAGGATCTTGTCGTCGAGGGCGGGGCGGACGCGGCGATCTCTAGCGGCCAAAAGCTTCGCTGCGGCTTTCGCCAAAACATCGCGTAGCGCTCCCGAAGACAGCCCAGCGCCCTGCTCATGGTTCCACGCCTCACTTGCTAAGTCCGACCAGCCGCTGCGTCTGTGGAGGATGTTGACGCCCTCTTCCCAGTTGCCTTCCTGGGTCACGCCGTAGACGTTCTCGAGCAGCGGTAGTTCGTTTTCGTCGACGAGTGCGGCAAGGTCACCGTACGTCCAGACGTAAAACTTTCCTTCCACGCCTTCGCTGTCGGCATCGAGGCTGGAGTAGAACAGCCCCTCCGCCGAGGTGAGTTCGCGCGCGACGAAGCGGAGCGTCGATTCGATGACGTCGCGGTATTCTACTCGGGCGATTTCACTGTCCGCTTGCTGGAACGCCCGCGCGTACACGCTCACCAACTGCGCATTGTCGTACAGCATCTTCTCGAAGTGCGGCGCGTGCCACCGGGCGTCGACGCTGTAGCGCGAGAAACCGCCGCCGATCTGGTCGAAGATGCCCCCGCGCGCCATGGCGAGCAGGCCCTCCTCGACGACGCTCGCGACGGTTTCGCCGTGGGCGTCTGGGGTTTGCCGCAACGCGAGGTGGTCGAGTAGAAAGGAGTACCCGATCGGCAGGGGGAATTTCGGGGCTCCCCCAAAACCGCCGTGGACCGGATCGGCTAACTGGGTGATGCGTTCGGCATTGCGGACGCCGACCTGAGCGTCCAGTGTTGCCGGGAGTGGGGTTGTGGCCAGCGGTGCTTCGGGCTCGAGCTGCTCCGCGATCTGGCGGGCGTACGCCGCTAACTTTTGTGGCTCGTTTTGGCGCAAGCCCACAAACGTGTCGAGCACGCCGAGCCAGCGCTCCTTCGGGAAGTAGGTCCCCGCCCAGACGGGCCGACCGTCGGGGAGCGCGACGGCATTAAGGGGCCAGCCGCAGCCCCCGCCGCCGGAGAGCTGGCAGGCCGCCATGTAAATGTCGTCGACGTCGGGCCGTTCTTCGCGGTCGACCTTGACGCAGACGAACCCGGCGTTCATCGCCGCGGCTACCTCCTCGTCCTCGAAACTCTCGCGCTCCATGACGTGACACCAGTGGCAGGCCGCGTAGCCGATGGAGACGAGCAGGAGGCAGTCGCGACGCTTGGCCTCGGCGATGGCCGCAGGACCCCACGGCCGCCAGTCCACTGGGTTGTGCGCGTGCTGCAGCAGGTAGGGACTCGTCTCGTCGACGAGGGCGTTGGTGTGGCGGGCCATGGGTGGCTATCTTGGCAATTATGAAGGCACTCGTACTACAGGCCCCTGAGCAGCGGCCGACGTTCTGCGAACACCCTGAGCCAGTGGCTGGATCGCACGAGGTCGTCATTGACCTGCTGGCCGCGGCGCTCAACCACCGCGACCTCTACATCACGCGCGGGCAGTACCCCGGGGTGCGCACCCCCGTGGTGCTCGGCTCGGACGGCGTCGGGATGCACGACGGGCAGCGCGTCATCATCCAGCCGGGACTGGACTGGGGCCACGACGAAGCCTTTCAGTCGAAGGACTACACCATCCTCGGGACCCCGGTCGACGGGACTTTCGCGGAGCGCGTCGTCGTGCCGGAGGCCAACGTGCGCTCGTGCCCTTCGCACCTCACCGACGCCGAGGCGGCCGCGCTGCCACTGGCCGGACTCACGGCCTTTCGCGCGCTGAAGACCCGGGGGGCGGCCAGGGCGCGGGAGGTGGTGCTCGTGACGGGCGCCGGGGGTGGGGTAGCGACCTTCGCGATCCAGTTCGCCGTCGCGATGGGGTGCCGCGTGTTCGTCACGACGAGCAGTGAGGAGAAGTTAGCTTTCGCCAAAACCCTCGGCGCCGCGGGTGGCGTACGCTACACGGAGCCGGATTGGGTTGCGCGACTCAAGGAGATGACCGGCGGCATCGACATCGTGGTCGACGGCGCGGGCGGGGAGGGTTTTTCGCAGCTCGTCGCCGCGATGAGGCCCGGGGGGCGCATGGCGTTCTACGGTGGGACGCAGGGCAAGTTCGCCCCGATCTCCCCGCAGGCCCTGTTCTGGAAGCAGATCACGATCGCGGGCACGACCATGGGTTCGCCGGGGGAGTTCGTCGAGATGTTGGGTTTTGTCGAAAGACACCAGATCCGCCCCGTCGTGGACAGCGTCCGCCCGCTCGCGGAGGCCGACACTGCCTTCGACCGCATGGCCGCCGGTGAACAATGCGGGAAGCTCGTCCTTCAGATCGCGTGAAGATCCTGCTGCTCTCCGACACGCACGGCTACCTCGACGACGACATCCTCGCGCACGTCGCCGAGGCCGACGAGGTCTGGCACGCGGGGGACATCGGACCGGGCAAGATCATCGAGACCCTGGCCGCCCTCAAGCCGCTGCGCGCCGTGTGGGGCAACATCGACGACGCCAGGCTGCGGCGCGAGGTCCCGGAGGACTTCCTCTTCGAGGTGGAAGGCCTGAAGGTGTACATGACGCACATCGGCGGGTATCCCGGGCGCTACAGTCCACACGCCCGCCAAGTGCTCGACGCGAATGGCGCAGCCCAGCTCTTCGTCTGCGGCCACTCCCACATCCTCAAGGTGATGCCCGACCGCAAGCGCCGCTTGCTGCACATGAATCCGGGGGCCTGCGGGATCTACGGTTTTCACAAAATCCGCACGATGCTGCGCTTCGAGGTCAACGCCGGGAAGGTCGAGCGGCCGGAGGCCATCGAGCTCGGCCCGCGCGGCAGGGCGACCCCGCCGGCCTAGCTTTGCGCCGCCATGAGCCAGACCGACCCCAGTACAGACGACCGCCCCGACGACGACGGCGAGGAGCAGCTCTTCGAGGAGCGTATCATCCGCGTCGACGCCGGGCAGGAGCAGCTGCGCATCGACAAGTTCATCATCGACCGAACGGTACGCATCTCACGGACGCGGGTGCAGGACGGCCTGCGGGCCGGTACGATCACCGTCAACGGTGGCGAGGTGAAGCCGAACTACCGCGTCCGGCCCCTCGACGAGATCAAGATGCTGATCCCGGTCTACTCCGACGAGCCGGGTACGCTCCAGGCCGAGCCAATGGCCCTCGACATCGTCTACGAGGACGCGGAGGTGATGGTCATCAACAAACCCCCGGGACTCGTCGTCCACCCGGGTGTCGGCAACTGGACCGGGACGCTCGTCAACGGCCTGGCGCACTACCTCCGCAAGATCGACCTGCCCGTTGCCGACGGCAATCCCGACAACCGGCCGGGCCTCGTCCACCGCATCGACAAGGACACCTCCGGCCTGCTCGTCATCGCGAAGACGCCCTGGGCCATGACGCACCTCGCGAAGCAGTTCTTCGACCACACGGTAGATCGGAAGTACGTGGCGCTGGTGTGGAGCAGCCCCGATCCGGCGAGCGGGACGATCGACGCCAACCTAGTCCGTGACGTGAGCGACCGACGGAGGATGACCATCACCAAGGAGTCCGACGAGGGCAAGCACGCCATCACGCACTACCGCACCCTCGAGGACCTGTACTACGTGAGCCTCGTCGAGTGCCGGCTCGAGACCGGTCGCACGCACCAGATCCGGGCGCACATGAAGCACATCGGCCACCCGCTCTTCAACGACTCGCGCTACGGCGGGGACAGGATTCGCAAGGGGACGGTGTTTACGAACTACAAGCGCTTCGTCGAGAACACCTTCGAGGTGATGCCGCGGCAGGCCTTGCACGCGCGGACGCTCGGGTTTACGCACCCGATCACGGGGCTGCGGTTGGAGTTCGAGGCCCCGCTGCCGGACGACTTTTCGGCTGCGCTGGAGCGTTGGCGCAATTACTTGTCGAGTCGCAAGGAGGTATTGTTGGAGGAGGAGTGAGCGCCGTTCGACTGCCCGGAGGCAGTCGAACCTGCGCCGCGAGCCAAACGCCCCCTCCTGCGTTATCCCTGTCCATGACTTTAGCGCAGCGAATCGAAGCCTTCGGCCAAATAGGCGACTACATCACCTCCAGACCGGAGTTGCTCGACGCCTACGTCCAGCGCACGGCGCACCACAACGGCTGGTTCACGGCCGAGAATCAGTGGCGGATGCTCACGGCGATCGCGGAGGACTACCTCGACCGCGCGAAGCTACGGGCGTGGCTAGACGAGTACGAGGTGGGGGATACGCCTTCCGGCAAAACCGTCGGCCTCGTGATGGCGGGCAATTTGCCACTCGTCGGGTTCCACGATTGGCTGTCCGTGCTGGTCACCGGGCACCGGGCGCAGGTCAAGCTAAGCAGCAACGACCCCTATCTCCTGCCGCACCTCGCGAAGAAATTGGAGGAGTTGGAGCCGGGCTTCGCTGGCCGAACGGGTTTTGTCGAAAGACTCAAAAACTTCGACGCCGTCATCGCGACGGGCTCGGACAATACCTCGCGCTACTTCCGTGAATACTTCGGGAAGTACCCGCACATCATCCGCGGCAACCGCACGAGCGTCGCGGTGCTCCACGGCAACGAGACGACCGGGGAATTGGCCGCCCTCGCGGACGATGTCTTCGCCTACTTCGGGATGGGCTGCCGCTCGGTGGGGAAGGTGTACGTGCCGGAAGGCTACGAGATGACGCCCTTGCTCGACGCGCTCCACGAGCACAAGTTGCTGGCCAATCACTCGAAGTGGAAGAACAACTTCGACTACAACTACGCCCTGATGGCGATCAACCGATCGCCGTTCCTGATGACGGGCGCGATCCTCGTCGTCGAGAGCCGCGACCTGCACTCGCGCCTGGCCACGCTACACTACGAGCGCTACGACGACCTGGCGAACCTGGCGATCCACCTGCACGAGGTCCGCGGGGAGCTACAGCAGGTCGTGAGCGCGCGGGAGGTGCCGGGGATTCAGACCACGGCGCCGGGGGCGGGGCAGCGGCCGGGGTTAACAGATTATGCGGATGGGATTGATGTGGTGGGGTGGTTGCGCACCGTCTAACGGCGGCTTCTCACTTGTAATCGATCGAACTTACGGGTATAATTTAAAAGCAAAACCCGCTGGCGCACTTGGTGCGCCAGCGGGTCTGGACGTTTTGCCGAAAGGCGATCTGCCTGCGGACTACCGCGTCACCATGACGGGATGCGACAGGGTCCCTTCACTGGTCTGCGCGTAGATGTAGTACAGGCCTACGGGCAAGCGAGTAAGGTCCATGCCGTACTTACTCCCTGAGATGGTCGCCGAGGATACCCGACGGCCCTGCGCGTCGTAGAGCGCAACGACTTGGAGCTCGACATCGGCGTTGACCTCGATGGTCGCGTAGTCGCTCGCGGGATTGGGGTAGACCGCGAAGCCCACGTCCTGTGGTTCGATGTCGACGACGTTGACGACCTGGCGCACCTCCTCTACGGTCCCGAGCTTGAGCGCGATGAATGCGCGGGGGGTGACGAACGACATGATCGTATCGAGTACCCGCCTGGCACGGACTGGATTCGTGATGTTTGGATTGTTGCGACGCTCAGCAGCGAGGCGCTGGGCGGCCGTTGCGCCGACGACTCCAGTTCGGGAATCGTACGCCGCTACGGCAGTCACGAGCTGAGTGGAGTCAATAAAATTGTAGGTGTTCGCGGTGTTCAGCGACAGGTCGGATACGAAGGGGTAGAAGTTCTCTACCGCGAACGTGGTCGTAATCTGGTCGCGAGTAGTGAACGGCACCGTACGCAGTGCGGCCACGCGAACGGTTAGGAAGTCGTTCGCGGCGCGCAGGACGGCGTTGACCTCTTTCAGGGGGTCGTTCACACCGAGTCGGTTGGCACGGTTGATCGTCGAGCGGGGTCCGTCTACGCGGATCACGAACAGACGCTCGGTCAGGGACACCGGAACGAAGACATCGCCCACGGCATACGGGGCATTCTCGTCCCGTACGGAGTGAAGCGCTACGATGGGGGCTTCCTCGCTGGGGTTATTACCAATCCAAGTCGAGTCGCCGAGGGCGCCACCGATTGCAGCACTGAAGTTGATCCGACTGTTCGGGCCAACGTTCTGTGGAATGTTCTGCTGACCCATCGTGGTGCCGTCGGGGTTGCCGTAGAGGCTCACGTCCAGGAATGGGTTGCCGCTGGCGGTGTTGATGAATTTGGGCAGCGTGTTGACCTCCTCCGGGGTATCGAGGAAGTTGTTGGTGTAGACGTTGTACGCGCCTGTTCCGTAGCCAAGGGCCATGATGGCGTTCGGGTTAATGCCGTAAGGGTTGCTACCGGCGGCCGAGTTGCGTAGGAAGCGCGTCATCGAACGCAGATCCTGCATCCCGCGGTAGCTGGCGATGAGGAGGCTACCCGTGCGGGCGTTGACCTCGGTGGCGGTGGGGTTCCACCCCTGGCGGTAGGTGGATACGATCGCGACGTATCCCATGCGCGCGAAGCGCTTGGCGGTGTTGACGACGACGCTGTCGTTAAGCGTCCCGAAGATTCCGCCGCCGACGAATTGCGGGAAGTACGAACCGGTCGTATTGATGATGACGACCGGGCGGTTGGTCTCGGTGTCTCCGGTCGGGGTGTACGCCTGGAAGAAGTCGGGGACCTGACCGGCGTTGGCGGGATTGCTCGTGAGAATGGCCCGGATGATGGAGAAGTTGTTCTGGTACTGCGTCGGCTGCGAGACGGTCACATTTTGGAACACCGGCTGTAGGTAGCGCTTCTGCGCCTGTAGTGCCGTCGCGCAAATGGCGATGGCAAAGAAGAGTAGAACTTGTTTCATCGATTACAATTAAGTTGCTGAAAAGTGATGGTTTATTTTTTGAACTCGTACAGGAGGGAAGCGTAGGCTAGTCTCCCGATTCGGGGACCTCCGTAAGTTTGGAAGACTTGATTGTCGAGGAGGTTGCTAGCCCCGATTTTGAGCGTGGTGTCGATTTTGTCGAAGCGGGCGTTCACCTGGGCGTCGAGTAATCCGTAGGCAGGGATAAAGCCCGTGAACTGCGGCGAACCCTCGAAGAGGAACCCATCTACCCACTTGTAGTTCGTGTTGAAACCTACGGGAATCGCGCGCCGTCCTTGGCCGAGTGGTATATCCCGCGCTGCAAAGCCCACATTGTACTTGTGCTCCGGCGTGTTGAACGCTGGAATGATAGGGTCATCGGTAGTGGTGTTCAACACGTTCCAGGAGTAGTTGCCGTTTACGGTGTAGTACTTCCCGAAGTAATAGCTCCCCCCGATGGAGAAGCCCTGCGTCGTCACACGATCGCGAGCATTAGCGGCTACGCGGTAGGCCTGGGTCCCGACGGGGACCCCGTTGACGAAGTCTGTCTCTAGGCCAATATTGAACCCGATAAAGTCGTCGTAAAAGGAGTAGTAGTACGTAGCATCCAGGAACACCTTCTCCCACAGCGTCGTACGTGCGCCGACTTCGAAAGTCTTTACTTTCTCGGGGCGTATGGGGTCGACGTTGAAGTATTGAAGGTCCGCGTTGTTGCCTGAGTTGAGGCGATCGAGGAAGCTCTCCACCGTGACGAGGGAGTCGATCCCATTGAGGTTGCCGAGCAAGATCGCCCTACCGACATTGTAAAACAGGAACTGATCCGCCAATGTTGGGTTGCGTATCGCGCTGGAGAAGCTCGCGCGTAGCGTAGTGGTTTCGCTGGGCACGTAGACCAAAGAAGCCGCGGGGCTCAGCAGAAAGTCGAAGTTCTTATTTTTGTCGAGTCTCAAACTGCCGGAGAGCTTCCACTTTTCCGCGAGGGTCGCCGTACCGCCGCCGTACACGCCGTACTCGTAGGTGTCGATGCTGCGGCCAGCCGTATCCTGCAGCAAGGTCCCCATGCTATTCGGCAGGTACAACCGGTAGTTGGCCCCCACGCGGAGGTCGAGGTCCGTTAGCAGGCCATCCGTAGGCTGCACGACATCGTTGAACAGGTACTCGCCGTGCAGGTGGCCGAGCGCGCTGCGGTCGAAGAATCGGGTCCCGCCCTCGGTGGTGAACCGTGAGGTGATATCGTCGAACGCCCCCTGGAAACGCTCAGTGCCAGGTTGGAAGTAAGCCTCAGAGTTCGGGAAGTTTAGCACGTTGGCATCCAACAGGCCACGCACGATGTCGTGGTACAGGAATAGGCTGTCCGTAATCGTCGACTCGAAGTTCTTCAGGGCCGCGCGAAAGGCAACCGCGTCAAAGCCCCCGCCGGGACGTGGGAATTGAGTAATGACCGGCAGTTGATCCGGGAAACTCGTCTGTATCCTCGGGACGATCCGGGCCTGGTACAGCGCCTGGTAGCGCTGCGAATACTCCCCCGGTCCCTGCGTGGAGTCTTGGAGCCGCAGCGCCGTGAAGTACGGATCGAAGGAGTTGCCTGCGTCCTCGTGCGTGACGTAGGCCCGCAAAAAGTAATTATCGCGCTTGCGGAGTTCGAGCTTGTGTTGAAAAAACTGAATGTCGCGCAGGCTAAAGCGGTTGTCGCCCTGGAAGATCGTCGTTCCGGTGGAGTAGCTCGTCGAGGCAATGACCTCGGGACTGAACAGGCCCTGGGTTGGTTTGAGCCTCAGGTGACCCGTGAGGTTGAGCTTCAGGTTTTCCGAATTGTAGTCTACCAGGTCAATCTCGCGGTAGCCCTGCCGGTGGAAACGGCCCAGGCCGAGGATGTCGTCGCGTTGGTTGCCGGTTACGAACTCGTCCCCGTAGATATTGACGGCATCGTATCCGCCCGGATTGTCTCGGGGCGAATCCGTCCCGTCGACCGGCTCGTAGTTGTCCGCTACCCAGTCGTCGGCCCGGAAGCCGTAAGCGTTGACCTTGTAAGCGAAGAATTCCTCACCCTTTTTGTTTTCCAGAGCCTGCGCCCACCGGAAGCCACCTTCGATGAGACTCCGCTGTCCGGCCTTGATGGTGGCGCTGAGGCCTTGCTGTAGGAAAGGGTCCTTCGTCTCGAGCGAGATCACCCCATTAAAAGCATTCGGTCCGTAAAACGCCGAACTCGCCCCCACGATGATATTCACCGCGTTGACGTCCAGGTCACTGGCGCCGAGGAAGTTGCCGAGCGAAAAGTTGAGCCCCGGGCTCTGGTTGTCGACCCCGTCGATGATCTGCAGGGAGCGGACCGGATTGGTGGAGTTGAACCCGCGCGTGTTGATGATCTTGAACCCGAGGCTCGCCGCCGTGAGGTCGACGTCCTTGAGGGCCCCGAGGCCGTCGTAGAAGTTGGCCGCCGGGGTTTCCTTGATGGCGATGTTGTCGAGGGTCTCCATCGTGAGGGCGGACTGTTGCCGCTTCTCGGAGATGCGGCGCCCCGTCACCTCCACCGTGGCGATCTGCGTGGAGTTGTCCCCGAGGACGATGTTGAGCTGCGCGCTCGCGGACTGGACCTCGACCGTGTCGTTGGTGTAGCCGATGTACGACACGACCAGGCGCGTCGGCAGCGACGGGACCTCGAGTTTGAAGAGGCCGTCGAAATCGGTGGTCGTCCCGGAGGCCGTATTCGCCACGATGACGTTGGCCCCGATGAGGGGCTCCCCCGTCTCGTCGAGGACGAGTCCCGAGACGTTGACCTGGCCCGCGGCGGTGATCGCCGCGGAGCCAAACAGAACGAGGGCCAGGGATTGGCGAAAAAAACGAAAGATCATAGGCTGGGCCCGTGGGTCTGCTTGCGATTGTGTAGGCGCTGCAATGTAGTGCAATCTATACGTGGTTATACGTAGGCCGTTAGCAGCGCTACGACAATACCCCCGAGGATCGTAAGTAGTTTACGGGCCGAGAGGCTGTGGTGATGCGCGTCGTCGGATTCGAAGAGGATCGTCGTGCTCACGTGCAGCAGACTCCCGACGGCCGCCCCGAGGGCCACCGGGACCAAGGCGGGCGGGACGAGCGCCTGCCCGAGCAAGGACCCGAGCGGTGACATCAACGAAAAGGTGAGTACGAGGAGCCAGATTTTGTTTTGGCGAAAGCCCACACTCGCCAGCACCACCGCCAGCGCGAAACCCGCCGGCGCCTTGTGCATCGCAATGGCCGTGAGGAGGTGATTGTGCTGGTGCTCCCCGTGCAGCGCATCCTGGACCAGGGTGAGGGGCGTGCCTTCGATCAGGGCGTGGAGGCTGAGGCCAAACAGGAGCGGCAGCGCGATCTTGGGTCCGCCGTGCACGTGGATGTGCCCGTGCTCGACGCCGCTGCTGAGTTGCTCGAACAAGACTTGCAGGAAGAATCCTCCGAGCAGCGCCAGGCCAACCACCGGGTCGCCGCCCACGAAGGCCTCCGGCAGCAGGTGGATGGCCGTGATGCTCAGCAGGTACGCCCCGCTAAACGACAGCACCAGGTGGAGGTAGCGCTCGCGCAGCGACGGAATCCGTAGCCCGAGTCCCGCGCCAAGGAGAACGGCCCCGATGAGGATAGCGTACTGGAGGAGACCCAAGGCGGCGAGTGTGGTGACGGACGGCTAGCAACCGGCCAGATGCAGAATCGGCTACGGGGCGGTCGCCGAGCGGTGGGGTGTTTTGCGGAAACGCGCCTGCAAGTAGAGAAATAGTCGGCCGACGAGGTAGCCGATCAAGGCGCCGAGCGCAGCACCCGCCACCACGTCGCTGGGGTAGTGACGCCCCACGTACACCTGTCCGACGGCAATACTGAGCGCCCAAAGTAGGCTACTGCCTTTGAGGAGGGGCCTTTCGGCAAAACACGTTACGCCCAGCACCACGGCCAGCGCGAAGTGGTTGGCCGCGTGGGCACTCGGGAAGCTCTCCCCGGGTCCGCAGCCGGTAAGCAGGTCGAGGTGATCGCGGAGCCCGGCGAGATTGCACGGACGAACGCGCCCGACGAGTGGCTTGATGACCGAGGCCGAGGTAAAGTCGGCCAGTCCGACGCCGACACCGGCGGCGAGCGCGTTGTAGAATCCCCACCACCGGTCGCGCCACAGGAGCCAGGCCAGGAGCGCGACGTACAGCGGGACCCAGGTGGACTTCTCGCGCCACATCGGCGCGACGGCGTCGAGGGCCGCCGGGTGCCAGCCCTCGTGCCAGGCCCGGACGGCCCACTTGTCCCACGCGTCGATGCTCACGGGCGGCAAGGTAGGCGTAGTGTGCAGTGAGCTTTCGCCAAAACGACAAAGCCGCCCTACCTGCTAGAGGTAGTGGCGGCTTTGCGTCAATTGGTTGGTAAGAGCTGCCTGTGCAGTCTAGCCGATGCGCCCGTCGTTGTCGTTGAGGTCGACGACTTCACCGTCGTTGTCGCGGTCGAGGGCGTTGTGGATGCTGTTACCAGCCTTGTCGACTTTCTGCCCGACGGTGTTGGCGGTTGCGTTGGTGGCGTTGCCGATGGTGCCGGTCGTGTTGGCGGCCATGCGCTCGACATCGACTTCGGTTTCGCGGACGTTTTCGCGGATGGTCTCAGTGTGCTCCGAGCCTTCCTTGCCGAGCGAAACCTGCTCCACGACGCGGGCGGTCTTGCTGACGACGGGTACCTCGGCGGTCTCGGTCAACGTGACCGTACCTTCCTTAAAGGTGTCGAGGGCGCTCGGGTCAACGGGCTTGTTGACGGCCGTGCGGTTGACGAACACGTTCTCCTCGTGGAGACGCACCGAAGCCTCGACGGGCCGGCTGACCACACGGCTGCGGACGCGGACCCCACCGGTGGCGACGGTCTGCTTGCCGACCTGGAGGTCTTCCTTGATGACGTCGAGCGTCGTGTCGGCGTCCTCGTAGTCCACGCCTTTGTTGCGCAGCGTGGTGCTGGCTTCGTCGGCGTTGATGGCACCGTACTCGTCGAGGATGTCGGCGGCGCGCTCGGCCTTGGCCATGGCGTTCGTGTGGACGGTCACGACGTTGCCGCGGCGGGCGGTGTCGTGGAGGTTGCGGTAGCGGTCGTCGCGCTCGTCGTCGTTGAACAGCGAGCTGAAGAAGCCGCTGACGCCCTTGTCGCGGTGGTCGCGCATGCTGGCGTCGGAGTAGTTGTCGCGCGCCATCATGTCGATTTGCGCGTCGTCGTAGCCGGCGCTCTTGAGGGCGGAGACGGCTTGTTGTGCTTGGGATTTGGTGGCGAATACGCCGATTACTGTTTGCTTATCCATGATTCGAAAAATTTAGGGTTGGAAAAAAAAGGGTTTTGGTCGCCAGGGCTAGGCCTCCGTTTGCCGGATGGGCTTTGAGGTCGCCTGGGGATTAGGTGTTCTGGTAATGTCGAGTTGCTCGCGTCGCACGGGCATGACGAAGTGTTCGTCGTGGGCCGTATTGACGGACCGCACGTGCACCTCCTCGATGAGTTCGTACCGCGTCACGACCACGGGCACCTCACGGACGACGCTGTAGACGACGGTCCCGTCGGGTAGTGTCCGCACGCTCGGTGGGGCCGTCTCGAAGATCTCGTTGACGGCGATGCGTTCGACATCGACGGTGTGGTCGAGGTGCTGGAGCGTAAGCTCGGCCTCCTCGGTGAGGACGCGTTTGTTGATGTGCACCTGGCCGACTTCTACGGTCTTCGTAGAGACTGCCAGTTCTTCTGCCACGAGGTCGATCCGCAGCTCCTCGGTGATCGAGGTATCGAGTGGATCGGTGTGTGGAAAAGTGTCGGTCATCGTGCGGTGCTTCCCTTTTAACAAGGTTATCCACGGACCTGATGTTCAAAGGCGTACGCAAAAAATCATTATGTAAAATTTGCGCAAGCAGAGTGTGGAGAACGAACAAATACGAAGCGGGGCCTATGCGGGCCGGCGGCGGGCGTGAGGGCTGTCTTTTGGGTGGAGGGGGCAAGATGTGTTTGGCTGTTTGGAGCAGGGGTGGGGGCCCAGGACTTTCCCGTCACTCTTGGGGTAACCCCCCCGGCCCCCCTTATTCATCCGCGCTTCCAGATCGTCGCTTCGCTCGATCCGGCAGCGCGGCTGAACAAGGGGGGAGGCGACCGTGGGGCACCGCTTTGCTCGGGGGGCCTGCGCCTGTGGCGCTTTCACGCGACGATCGCCGGGGGCGTTCGCCTCCCCCCTTGTTTTGGTTTCCTCCGCGGGCACGCGCAGCGGGTCCGCGGAGGAAACCAAAATAAGGGGGGTCGGGGGGGTTACCCCGCGAGTAAAGGGAAAAATCTCAGCGCCTAAAGAGGACTATACAAGTGATGGGAAAGTCCTGGGGTGGGGGCCCCTTCTCTAAGCAGGCAAACACAGCCCACCCCCCCCACACCCACCACGCCTAAGCCTCCCTACTTCGGCTCGGCAGGCTCACTCTCCACACTAGGCACGACTCCCTCCGCCGGGTCATTCTCCGGCAGGTCGTACTCCTTTTGCTTTTTTCCGAAGACACTCACGTTGACGTAGCGCTTGGGATTGAGGCGGAAGTCCTGTAGGAGCAGGTCGAGGTTGGCCACGGTGCGATCGACCCTGTTGTAGACGGTCGGGTCGTTGATCAACTTCCCGAGTGTGCCATCGCCGCCGTCGATCTTCTCGGTGACGCGGTTGAGGTTGTCGATGGCGCCGCTCGAGGAGTCGAGCGTCTTGCGGAGGTCCGTGAGCGCCAATTCCACCTCCTGGAGGGTTTTGCCGAGGTCGACGCTGGACAGGTTGCGCGTCGTCGAGTCGACGTTGGCGAGGATGCTGCCGATCTTGGCGTTGTTGCGCTCGAGGTTGGCGGTGATGCCGGCCACGCTGTTGAGCGTGCGCGAGAGGTCATTGCTCGAGCGCGAGAGCAGGAGGTCGATCTTCTGCGTGAGCGCGGCGAGGTTGCGGCTCGTGGTCTCGAAGTTGCGCAGGGTCCGACCGACGCCGTTGGTGTCGGTCCGGGAGCTCACCGAGTCGATGACCGGGCCGACGTTGGTACGCAGGAGGTCGAAGTAGGGCGTGAGTTCGGCGGGGTCACCGATGAGGCCCTCGAGTAAGGTTTGATCGTCGGCGGTGAGGTAGTCGCCGCTCACCGCACAGTTGGCCCCCTCGCAGGCCCTGTCGAACATTAGCGAGATGAACTTCCCACCGAGGAGTCCGTCGCTCTCGATCAGGGCGGTGGCGTCCTTCGGGATCGGCAGGTCCTCGTCGACGCCGATGGTGACGATCAGGGAGCGTACGTTGTCGGGGTTGAGTTGGATGTCGGTGACGAGCCCCACGCGAAAGCCATTTATCGCCACCAGGTCGCCCGTCCCGAGGCCGTCGACCTCCTCGTAGATGATGCTGAAGGAGTTCTGCGAGTTGAACACACCGGCGCCCTTGAGGAAGCGGAAGCCGATGAAGATCACGACGATCGTGACGATGGCCAGCAGGCCGATCTTGGTAGGTCTATTCATGTGTCTACGGTCTGCCGGTGGCGCAAGCGACGTACGCCACGACTTGCCCGGAGATACGGCTGGTCAACGCCGGTGTTGCGCGGCGGGTTTAGCGCGGCGGGTTCGCCGGTGACCCCTCGACACGACACGCCGCAGTGGCCGCAGGCCTCTCCGCCCTCAGCGCTGGTGCGCGGCGATCTCGGCGGCGGACAGTTTCGTGTCGTAGCGGTAGGCCGTCAGGAAGGCATCCGGGAAGCCATTGCCGCGCGCCACGCGGTGCACCCGCATGGCCTCTTCGCGCGTCGCGAACGGGCCGGCCTGGTACTTCAGCAGAGCCTCCTCCCTCACGTAGCGGATCTGGGCCCCGAGCCGGGTCCACTTCGGGCCGCTGGTGTTGACCTGCTCGGCGGCCGCCGCGAGCTGCACGTAGAAGGCCACCCCGCCGGCGTCGGTATCGCCGACGGGCGCCACGATCGGGCTGCCGGGCTCCGACATCGACGCCAGCGCGCCAGCGTGGGCAGGTCCGGAGGTCTGGGCGGCGGCCAGCACCGGGCGCGACTCCCCGGCCTCACCGCCGCGCTGGCGCAGGTAGCGCACGACGCCGCGGTACAGGGACTCGACCGTCTCCTCCTGGCCTGCGGCGGAATTGAGGTAGGCTTCTTCGGTGGCGTTGGTGAGGTATCCGGTTTCCACCAAAACACTCGGCATGGCGGTTTCTTTCAACACCAAGAACCCGGCTTGTTTCACGCCCCGGCTCCGGTGTCCGTCGCGGGCCGCGAGCTGGTCCTCGATGTTGGCCGCGAGCGCCGTGCTCTGCTCGAGGAAGGCGTGCTGGAACATCGAGAGGATGATGTGACCGGCCGGGGAGTCCGGGTCGAAGTCGTAGTGCTGCTCGGACTGCTTCTCGAGGCGGATGGCGGCGTTTTCGCGCTTGGCGACGTCGAGGTTGTGCTGGGCGGTGTGGAGGCCCATCACGTAGGTCTCCGAGCCGTGCACCGAGTTCCCGCTCGGCATCGCGTTGCAGTGGATGCTGATGAAGAGGTCGGCCTGGGCGGCGTTCGCGATCGCGGCGCGCTTGTGGAGCGGGACGAAGACATCCTTGTCGCGCGTCAGGATGACCTGCATGTCGGGGTACACCTCCCGGAGGCGGGCCCCGAGCCCGAGGGCGAGCCGCAGGGCGATGGTTTTCTCGCGGGCGCCGTGCGCGGCACCCGAGCAGCCGCCGTCGTGTCCGCCGTGGCCGGCGTCGATGACGATGGTCGTGACGCCGTCGGCGCCGAGGTGCGGATCGGCCACCGTGGCAAAGGCCTCGGGCGCGTTTCTTTGCCGCGAATCGCGCGCCGTTAAGGTGTCGTTAAAAGGCAAAACCCCGGCCAGCGCCGGTAAGGCGAGCCCCGTTGACACCACTATCGTCCCTAGCCATCCCTTCTTCATTCCCCCTTGCTTGCGGGCTCAACCGCCACGACGTGTCGCGTAGGTGTACCCAGTGTAGAGACGAGTCGCCCCGGGGTGGCGCGGTGCAATTTTGGCGCCAGTCCACCGGACCGCGAGGCCTCCTGCTCCTCGCGTGCGTTTGGCTGGCGGCGGTGGGGAGCGTTTTGGCGCAAGCCCCAACCCCGAACCCACCCGCCCCCGGCGCTCCGCCCGCGGATACCCTCCGGACCTCGCTTCGTCTCGGGCCACAAGGTATTGCACGCGACACCTTCGGCAAGGACTCCCTCGCGGTGGATTCGCCCGGGGGCCTCGTGACTACCGATAGCCTGACCATCGATAGCCTGGGACGCGACTCGACGCGCCCGCCGCGCGTCTACCGCCTGAGCCCCGACGCGATCGCCGCGCGAGTGGACTACAAGATGGTCGACTCGATGCGCTACAGCATCGCCGACAAGAAGATCCGCCTCTACCGCGAGGCCGAGGTCAAGTACACCGACATCACGCTCACGGCGGGCTACATGGAGATCGACTACGGGACCAACGTGGTCTACGCGGAGCCGCGGCTCGACTCTGCCGGGCAGAAGGCAGGTCTGCCGAGCTTCTCGCAGGGGCCGCAGGCCTTCACGGCCCAGGGCCTGCGGTACAATTTTTCCACACGCAAGGGCATCATCACCGACGCCGTCACGCAGCAGGGCGATTTGTACGTGCTCGGGGGCAAAACCAAGATCGTGGCCGCCGACGAGCGCGACCCCCGCCGGGCCGACAACACCGTCTACAACCAGGACGCCATCATCACGACGTGCGAACTCGACCACCCGCACTACGGGATTCGCTCGTCGAAGCAGAAGGTGATCCCCGGCAAGCAAGTCATCGTCGGGCCGAGCAACGTCGAGCTCGGCGGCGTGCCGACGCCGCTGTGGCTCCCGTTCGGCTTCTTCCCGATCGGGAGCACGGAGCGCTCCGGACTGATCTTCCCCTCGGACTATACCTACACCACGGAGTCGGGGTTCGGGTTCGAGGGCGTCGGGTGGTACTTCCCGTGGAGCGACAACATCCACACGGCC
Source organism: Saprospiraceae bacterium (assembly GCA_965215115.1). Classification (GTDB taxonomy): domain Bacteria; phylum Bacteroidota; class Bacteroidia; order Chitinophagales; family Saprospiraceae; genus CALDTK01. Next base: position 4,845,690 of record OZ244050.1, on the reverse strand, counting down.
GTCACGACGGACCTCTTCCTCAAGGGCACCCTCCGCACGGATGTCTCGACGCAGTACTCGCGGCGCTACCGCTACCAGGGGCAGTTCGCGCTCAACTTCTCGCGCAACCGCGCGGAGTCCCCCGTCGACGGCACCGAGACGTTTGCGAACAGCGGGCGCCTGGTGTGGAACCACACGCAAGACCAGAAGGCCAACCCGTATTTTAACTTCAGCGCGAACGTCAATTTCCAGACCAACAACAACGGTCGCCGCAATTACGCGAGCGCCCTGAACCAGGTCACCAACACCGCGAGTTCGACGGTCAACGCTTCGCTGCGCTTCCCGCGTCACCCGAGTTGGAATTTGTCGGGAGGCCTGCAGGCCACGCAGAACTTCAACACCCGCCTAGTCAACGTCCGCGCGCCGCAGTTGCAGTTCCGCACGGGGCAGATGTTCCCCTTCGCGAACGCCGGCAACAGCCGGTCGTGGTACCGCAAGTTCAGTATCGACTACAACGCCGGGGTCCTCGGCGACATCCAGACCACCGACACGACGATATTCCAGAGGAGTACCCTGCAGGATGCCGTGTTCGGCGGGCAGCAGCAAGTGCGGGCGTCGGCGCCGATCAACGTCCTGAAGTACTTCCGCCTGAGTCCTAACATAAGCTACCAGCAGACGTACTACCTCGACGAGCGGCGGCAGTTCTTTCGCAACTCTACTAGGCGAGACTCGAGCTTCGTAATCGTGGAGGGGGACACGGTCTTCACCTTCGAGGACGTGCCGCTCAGTACCCGCGTCGACACCCTCGTGGGGGCCGGCGGCATCAACACTGCTCAAGCTTTCTCGGCGAGCGTCAACCTCTCGACGCAGATCTTCGGGACGGCCCGCTTCCGCCTCGGGGCCCTCCGCGGGATACGACACATCGTGACGCCGTCCATCAGCGCCGGCTACCAGCCCGATTACTCGCGCCGACCCTTCGAGTACTACGAGGATCTATTCGACCCGACCACGGGCCTCACGTCGAGCTATCTGCGCTTCCCGACGCAGCCCTTCAGTCCGGGCAGTCTGCCCGACGAGCAGAGCTTCAACATCTCTTATAGTCTCGGCAACCGTATCGAGAGCAAGGTCCAGACCCGCGGCGACTCCACGACGCGGATCCTGTCGCTGATCAATTCGCTCAACTTCAACGGTTCGTACAATCCCGGTCGCGACTCCCTCAAGTGGTCCAACGTCAACGTGTCGGGCGCGCAGGCGAGCTTCTTCCAGAAGATCATCCGCGTCAACCTGTCCAGTTTGAGCCTCGGGGTGTACGAGCTCAATGACGCGCTCAGTCCGATCAACGAGACGCTGGCCTCCAACGGGAAGTTCCCCTTTCGCATCGAAAACTTCAGCTTCGGGGTGGCCGCCGGGCTCAACCTCGAACAGGCGCGCGAACTCATCGTCGGCAAGGACAATCCCCTGCCCGCCAATTCCATCTTCGGCCTGGTCAACAAGTTCAGCATCAGCTACAACTACGCCCGCAATTACAGCATCCGCAATCGCGACGGGCGCTGGCGCACGACCGCCAACACGGTCAACGTAAGTGGCCCCCTCCCGATCACCGAGAAGTGGAGTATCCGCAGTATCACCATCGGCTACGACCTCGAACAGAGGCGCATCACCTACCCGACGCTCTCGCTCGGGCGCGACCTCCACTGCTGGGAGATGGACTTCTTCTGGTCGCCGGCGTTCGGCAATCAGTTCACGTTCTCGATCCGCGTCAAGCCCTCGAGCCTCGGGTTCCTGAGCATCCCCTACCGGCGGGGGAGCGCGCGGTAGGGCGGGTTTTGGCGAAAGCCTAGTCGGCAATGCTCGGCTCGGTGTCCATCGCGCCCACCACCGTGACGCTCCTGACGAACTTGTTCTGCTTGATGGAAGCGACCATCTCCTCGGCGCTCATCGTGTACGGGTCGAAACTCACGATAAACGTCGGCGGCGACGGGCTCGACATCTCGACGACGCGGAACCTCTGCCGGAAGTAGTCCTCCTGGACGACCTGGATCTGGTCGGCGGACTCGAGGACGATCTTGAGTCTGTTGGGCGGGGGCGCCGCGGCGGCCGTGTCGCGCGTGAACGACAGCACGTCCACGACGCGCACGAGGTACTCGCGCAGGGCGTCGACCTCCTCGGCGAACTGCGTCGTGCCCCTGAACGTGATCGTGTCCCCGGAGCCGCCGATCCGGATGACGGTTTCGCTGTAGTCGGCGATGCCGGTCTCGATCTCGCGGGGGAGGGAGTCGGCTTTCGCCAAAACCTGCCGCGCGAGGGTCTTGATCTTCGCGAGCGTATCGGCGGGAACGGTGGCGTGGTGGAGCCCCTGGTAGGGCGCGAACTGCTTGCCATCGTAATCTGCGGCGCCCTCGCCGTCGATGGCGAGCGTGTACACGGGGCAGGTCCCGAAGCAGGCGCCCTGGTAGATCGATACGTAAGAAACCTCCGCGAGTGGTTCACTGGCCACCTCGGCGTCGGTGGCGGAGTCCTCGGCCATGCGCTGCCCCGCGCAGGCGGCGAGGCCGACGCTAGCCACACAGAGCGCAACACATAAGGAGGTAGACTCGACGCGGAAGGCCGTGGGGTGTAGTTGACGCATGGGTAGAGGATTGTCGAAGGCTTGGCGGCAGGCGAAACTAAGCGCACCCGCGTCCGGTTGCTGTGGCATCGAAACGTTGTCGACAGGTGGGATCGCGCCCGAGGTTCAGGAATGCCCGCTGGGGCTGCGTGGTCAACGCTTGCGCGTCCTACGCAACACTGGCCATCTCGAGCGCTACGCTTGGGATGCCTTCGACGGGCTACCCGCTTTTATGCAGAGCCACTGGCTGCGGGCATTCGCCTCCGTGGCGCAGGGCGGGGCCGGCGGTCCGAACACGGAGTACCTGCAGGTGGTGCGCGGGCGGGAAGTCGTCGCGCAGGCCCTGTGCCAGACCTTGTCCGTGGCCGACATGCAACTCGGGGCGCGGGTGCGGCCGGGGCTGGTGGCGGTGGCCATCGGGGCGACGGCCTACCAGCTCGGACAGTCGCTATTCAGCGGCGAGTACGGCGCGGTAGCCTCGCCGGGGGAGGACCTCGGCGCAACCTTGGCCGCCGTAAGTCGGGCGCTAGAGCGGGAGGGGACGTGGTTCATGAAAGATATCGGCGGCGCAGCCCGCCTAGGTGACTCTGAATGGACCACCCTAGAAGCCCTACCCGAGATGACCATGCCGATTCGTGAGGCCTGGCGGACGTTCGACGACTACCTCGCCGCCCTGCCGAGCAAGTACCGCACGCGGGCTCGGAGGGCCCGCGGCAAGCTCGGCCGGATCGCGGTGCGCGCGCTGAGTACCGCCGAGGTAGCGCGCTACGGTGAGGAGATTCAGTCACTGTACGACGGGCTCATGGGACGGACGAGCTACGCGCCTTTCGTCGTGGCCCCGGGCTACGTCACGCGCCTCAAGGCGAGCTTGCCCGAGCAGGTGACGGTGCTCGGGTTTTTCGACGAGCGAGAAGTAGTTGGGTTCGCGACGCTGTTCCTAGAAGGCCGCGAAGGACTCGCCCACCTGGCGGCCGTCGACGAGGGCTACAACGCCGGGCACCAACTGTACCTCAATATGCTCTTCGCCCTGCTGGAGGAGGCGATCGCGCAGGGCTGCGGGAGCTTGAATTTCGGACGGACCGCCACGACGATAAAGTCGAGTCTGGGCGCGGTGCCGCACTATTACCGCTCTTACGTGCGGCACACCGGCTGCGTGCGCAATCAGCTCATCCGACAATTGGTGGAGCGGGTGTTGGACCCGGCCGACGCGGGGGCGTTGGTACAGCGGCCGCTGGAGTGAAATTTTTTTTGCATCTCAAGAAATTTTGTATATTCGGCCCCATGGATACCACTCCTGGCTCCTGGCTCCTGGCTCCTGGCCACGGGCTGTCATCTCACAGACGGCTCTGTTCACACGTTCCTAAGCTAGCGCACCTTTATAGGACTGTTTGGGTACTTTCGTGTATCGTATTTGCATTGGCTTCCTGTCAATTAGATGACAGCGATGCTAGAAATGCGGAATCTGTTCCAAGCGGCATTACCCAGATATACGGTGCCGACTTAGAGGCTGTCGTCTCCAGTTTGTCTCAAGAACAAATGTTACGGGCAGCTCAATTTATGGATGGTATCCCAGAGTTATATTACGACAGCTTAGGTTATTATCATAATCGGCTGATCCTAGATTATGCAAGACAAGTTCAGCGCGGTATTGTCGATCCGGGAGCGGAGCTGCCAGCTCAAATGGCAAATGATCTTGCTATCCCCAGGGAATTGTCTGCTCTTTGGAGTGATCCAAGCAGCTTCAAAATTCTGGAAAAATTTCTCTCAGATCAAGACCTAAAAGCCCTAGACTCCCTTAAGAGTCGACGGTTAGCCGAAGCATTATCGTTTCAAATATGGAATCGTCGAGATGGTCGTGACAACCCCGCCATGGCAACACAAGCGGAGCTCAGCGTATTGGATGGGCCCTTAGCCAGAGTGATGTACCGTAGCTACGTCTCTACTTTGTACTATAGCAGCCATTTGTGGTATCCAAACGAGAATGGATTGGGTGTCGCAGATGTGCTAGCCGGTACATTTCCCAGTTCTACGGTTCAATCAAGGTTCGTAGGCGACTGCTTCAGTCTTGGATATGCATACTCTTGCTGTGGTCCAAACCCAAGAAGCCAATGTTCAGGTGCCGGTGGCAACGGTGGTTGGGGAGGCACGGGAAGCAATGGTTCTGGAGGTGGTAGGACTGGCTGGCAAGGGTTGTGCAACCCACCGGCACCTCTGGGGTATTATCAGGGTAACTGTAACTATCCGCCTTGCGAGAATTGTATTCAATCAACTTTGAAGGGAGATGCCAATTCAGCCGCAGCAATAGCAGTGTCTGGATTCGTCTACTATTTTATAATCTCTGAATTAGCTACAGGCGGTGTCGCTACAGTCCCAAATGTTGGTTACGTAGCTACTGTAGTGGGAGTTGGATCAACCTTCGCTGCGATAAACTGTAATCTGGCTCAGAACCCAAACAACCCAAACTGCAACTGGTGATGAACCGTGCTAAATTATTTGCAATTGCGCTAACAGTAAGTCTAGCTGTAATTTGGGTATATTGGTATGTTGGCACTTTTGCTATCCATGGTACACTTGAATTGGGGTTCTGGATTCTTCAGGCCGTCTTATGGAGTCTGATTCTTGTTAAGTTCACGCGGCCAAAAGTCGATTCGTGATTGAGGCACCCACTAGCACGCCTCACACACCTGCAAGGCATCCGTCCTTAGCTCCCCGACCTTCACTACGACGCCATCGTAAATTGACCGCCGCAGCGTCGTGGTCTCCCCCTCCAGCTCCAGGGGCCCATCCAGTTGTCCCCGCTCGATCGTGCGTTGGATGTCGACCTCGGACAGGACGGCCCCGTCCTGGTCGGGGGTGGTGGTGGTGTACCAGGTGAGGCCGAACACGGCGAGTAGGCACGCCGCGACGGCGAGCAGGACCCGCATGCGACCGCGATTGGCGCGGTGCACGACGCGGAGTCGAGGCTGTGCGGCGGCGTCGAGGTGGGCCTCGACTCTCCCCCAAACGGCGGCGGAGGGTGCGTGCTCAGCACGTGCGTCCGTGTCGCGGACGAGCTGCGTGACTTGGTCTTCGTTGAGTTCGGGATGGCGCATGGCTTAGGGGTTGGGGCGGGTCGTAGTGGGGTTGGCGTGGCTCGGAACGGGTCGCAGGGCGGGGCCTTCGCGGCGACTGAGAGCCTGGTAGGCTTCGCGTAATTTTTTCTTCGCGAGGATCAGTTGGCTTTTCGAAGTGTTGATGCTCACCTCGAGCAGCTCGGCAATCTCGCGGTGTTTGTAGCCGTCGAGCTCGTAGAGGCCGAAGATTTGGCGACAGCCCTCCGGGAGCGTGTCGAGCATCGAGAGGACGTCCTCCTGCTCGAGTTCGTCGCCGACGCGCGCGTCCGAGGGCGCCATCGCGACCACGGCATCGGAGAGTTCGGCGGTCGGGAGGCGGTTTTTACGCAAGTACATCAGCGATTCGTTCGCGACGATGCGCTTGAGCCAGCCCTCGAAACTGCCTTCGTGGTTGAAGCGGTCGAGGTTCTTAAAGATCTTGATCCAGGCTTCCGCCAAAACATCCTCCGCGAGTTCGACGCGCCGCAGGTAGCGGAACGCGATGGCGTTGAGGCGCGGGCTGTACCGGTCGAACAGGGTCCGCTGCGCGCGACGGTCGTCGGCGAGGCAGGCGGTGATGAGTTCGGCGTCGGACATGGGCGCGGGCGGGTACGGCGGTAAAGATGCGGGCCCGCGGTAGAATGGTGGGCGACCCGGTGCGAGGGGTGTAATTTTGCGCCTATGTCCGAGCACCACCCCGCGTCCGACGCGATCCAGGCCGCCTGGTCCGCCGTCGACCTCCCGGCCCTCGCGGCGCGCTTTGGCGCCCCACTGTACGTGTACCACACGGCCGTCATCGAGCACCAGTACCGGCGTCTTTACGATGCTTTTGACGTGCCAAAGCTCGACTTGCACTTCGCGTGCAAAGCGCTGTCCAACCTGGAGGTCATGAAGTTCGTCCGCACGCTCGGCGCCGGGCTCGACTGCGTGAGCCTCAACGAGATCAAGCTCGGACTCGCGGCGGGTTTTGACGCAAGTCGCATTCTCTTTACCCCCAACGGCGTGAGCTTTCAGGAGATGGAGGCGGCCATCGGGCTCGGGGTCCAGATCAACGTGGACTCGATCTCGATGCTCGAGCAACTCGGGGCGGCCCACCCGGACGTGCCCGTGTGCGTGCGCGTCAATCCACACATTATGGTGGGTGGCAACCGCAAGATCTCGGTCGGTCACATAGACTCGAAATTCGGGATCTCGATCTACCAGATGACCCACGTCGAGCGCATCGTCGCGGCGACGGGGCAGCGCGTCGTCGGGATCCACATGCACACCGGTTCGGATATCCTCGACGTGGCGCCCTTCCTCACGGCGGCCGACATCCTGCTCGACGTGGCGGCGAAGTTCCCGGACCTGGAGTACGTCGACTTCGGGTCGGGATTTAAGGTGCCTTACAAGGAGGGCGACATCTCGACCGACATCGAGGAGATGGGCGCGATGATGAGCGAGCGCTTCCGGGGTTTTTGCGAAAGCTACGGTCGCGACCTCACGCTCGTCTTCGAGCCCGGCAAGTTCTTGGTCAGCCAGGCGGGCAAGTTCCTGGCCGAGGTCAACGTCGTGAAGCCGACGCCGAGCACGGTATTCGTGGGATTGAACTCAGGACTTAATCACCTCATCCGACCGATGTTTTACGACTCTTACCACTTCATCTCCAACATCAGCAATCCGGGCGGTAAGCAGCGCATCTATACGGTGGTGGGCTACATCTGCGAGACGGATACGTTCGGGAACAACCGGCAGATCGGCGAGGTGCGCGAAGGGGACATCCTGTGCTTCGACAACGCCGGCGCGTACTGCATGACGATGGCGAGCAACTACAACGCCCGCGAGCGCCCGGCCGAGGTCATGATCCACGAGGGCGAGGCGCACCTGGTGCGACGGCGCGAGACCTTCGAGGACTTGCTGAGCGCGCAGGTGAGCGTGGGGGTATTTGACGGGGTGGGGGTAGAGTAAGATACATTACAGGGAAGCACGTAACTTTAAGGCATGAAGATCGAAGCGATTATTCACGAAGAGGACGGCGGTTACTGGGCCGAGGTGCCTGCCTTCCCTGGATGCGTCACGGAGGGAGACACCGAGGAGGAGCTGCTAACCAATCTCCGGGAGGCTATCGAAGGCTGGCTCGAAGCGCAGAGTAGCATGCGCCTACGAAACAGCGAAGTCAAAGGGCAGCGGCGCCTCGTCACGGTCTGAAGACGATCAGCGGCAAAGCCTTTTGCAAACTGCTAGAGGCTCGGGGATGGCGGTTGGAGCGCATTCGCGGAAGTCATCATATACTCCCTCGACTCGGCCGAAATCTCGATTTCAGTTCCTGTACACGCTAACCGTGATCTTAGACCAGGCACGCAGCGCAACATCATGAAGGTCGCTGGCATAGTGGATCGCGACCTGTAGGCTCCCTCCCTACCTTCGCCGCCCCCATGCCCCTAGCAAAACACTACGACCCCAACACCACCGAGGCGCGCTGGTACCAGCACTGGCTCGAGAAGGACTACTTCACGAGCGTGCCCGACCAACGCGAGGCCTTCACGATCGTCATCCCGCCGCCCAACGTCACCGGCGTGCTCCACATGGGGCACCTGCTCAACAACACCGTCCAGGACATCCTCATCCGCCACGCCCGCAAGTCCGGCAAGAACGCCTGCTGGGTGCCGGGCACCGACCACGCCTCCATCGCGACCGAGGCCAAGGTGGTGAAGCGCCTCCGCCAGCAAGGCATCCGGAAGTCCGACCTCACGCGCGAGGAGTTCCTGGCGAAGGCCTTCGAGTGGAAGGAGGAGTTCGGCGGGATCATCCTCACACAGCTACAGCGCCTCGGGGCCTCGTGCGACTGGAGCCGGACGCGCTTCACGATGGAGCCGAGTCTGAGCGAGGCGGTGACCAAAGTCTTTGTCGACCTCTTCAATAAAGGCAAGCTCTACCGCGGTCTGCGGATGACCAACTGGGATCCCGAAGCCCAGACCGTGCTCTCGAACGAGGAGGTGATCCACGCCGATGAGCGCCGACCGCTGTACCACGTGCGTTACCGAGTTGAAGACTCGGACGAGTACCTCACTGTCGCCACCGTGCGACCGGAGACCATCATGGGCGACTCCGCGGTGGCGGTGCACCCCGAGGACGACCGCTACCGACACCTCGTCGGCAAGCGCGTCCACGTGCCGCTCACCGGTCGCACGGCGCCCATCATCGCCGATGACTACGTAGACCGGGAGTTCGGGACCGGCGCCCTCAAGATCACCCCCGCGCACGATGTCAACGACCACGAGGTGGGCCTCCGCCACGGCCTCGAGGTGATCGACATCCTCAACGCCGACGGCACGATCGCGGAGGCGGCCGGGATTTTCGTCGGGGTCGACCGCGAGCGGGCCCGCAAGCTAGCCGCCGAGCAGTTGGAGGCCGACGGGGCACTCGTGAAGATGGAGGACTACGACACGAGCGTCGGTCGCTCCGAACGGACCGGGGCCGTGGTGGAGCCGCGGCTCACGTTGCAGTGGTTCGTGAGGATGGACGAGTTCGCCGCGAAGGCCATGGCGGGCGTCAAGCGCGAGGGCAATCCCGACGGCGAGACGGAGTTCCACCCGCCGCACTTCTTCAACATGTTCCGGCAGTGGGTCGGGCCGGACAGGGTGCGCGACTGGTGTATCTCGCGGCAGCTCTGGTGGGGGCACCGGATCCCGGCCTGGTTCGTCGTGGATCGAACGGGCGGGGCGGGCGAGGACGCGCAGCCTTTCGTGGCGCCTACGGTCGAGGAAGCGCTCGTTTTGGCGAAAGCCGCCCTCGGCGACCACCTCACGCTCGCCGACCTCCGCCAGGACGAGGACGTGCTCGACACCTGGTTCTCGAGCTGGCTCTGGCCCATCAGCGTGTTCGACGGCTTCGACCCGGCCCACCGCGCGGAGCTCGATTACTACTACCCAACGAATGTCCTCGTCACCGGCTGGGACATCATCTACCTCTGGGTGGCGCGCATGATGATGGCCGGCGCCGAGTACGAGGGACGGATGCCCTTCAGGCACGTGTACTGGACCGGCATGGTGCGCGACGCCCAGAAGCGCAAGATGTCGAAGTCGCTCGGCAACTCCCCCGATGCCCTCGCGCTCCTCGACAAGTACGGCGCCGACGGCGTGCGCTACGGCATGCTGAGCGCGGCGAGCGCCGGCGGCGACATCATCTTCGACGCGCCGATCGACCCGAAGACCAAACAGACCCTCGACGAGAGCCAGCTGTGTAACCAAGGTAAGATGTTCTGCAATAAAATGTGGAATGCCCTGAAGCTTATCGACATGTGGGACACGGTCGATGTGCCTGCCGGACCCGTCGAGCGTCTCGCCATCGATTGGATTCAGCAAAAGATGCAGCTTACGCTAAAACAAGTCGAGGCTGATTACGCGAGCTACCGCTTAAATGACGCGCTGGGCAACCTGTATGCTTTCATCTGGGGCGACTTCTGTAGCTGGTTTTTGGAAATGATCAAGCCCGGCTACCAGCAGCCTATCGCCGCTAAGGTAAAAACCGCCGCCGTCGAAATCTACAGCGATCTCGTCAACGTGCTGCACCCGTTCATGCCCTTCGTCACCGAGGAGATATGGCACCGGTTGGCCGAGCGCGAGATCGACTTATGCGTGGCGCCCCTGCCCGTGGCCGGGAGTTTTGACGCAAGTCTCATCGCGCGCGTCGAGGCCGTCAAGGACATCGTGAGTCGGGTGCGGGAGCAGAGGAGTTCGAAGGGTCTTAGCCCCAGGGAAGAGCTGCCGATCGCGACGACGAACGCGCAACACGCCGCGATCACCGACGCTGGCCTCGGGGAGATGCTCCAGAAGATGGCCAACGTGAGTGCGGTGGCTTTCGCCAAAACCGAGCCCGACGGTGCGGTGAGTTTCGTGGTGGGCACGGACAAGTTCTTTTTAACGCTACCCGACACGGTGGACCTGGGGGCCGAACGCGAGCGCCTCGAGAAGGAACTCGCGCACCAGCGGGGCTTCGTGGCGAGCATCGAGAAGAAGCTCGGCAACGATCGCTTCGTCGGTAATGCGCCCGCGGAAGTGATTGCCGGGGAGCGGAAGAAGTTGAGTGATGGGCAGGCGCGGGTGGCGGCGCTGGAGGAGAGCTTGGCGGGACTCTAGTCCGGGTGCTGCGCCCAGAGGACAACCCCGTCCCGCTCGATCTCAGCGCTGAGCAAGGGGTCTACCAGCCACGCGTCGATCATGATGTCGAACCCGTGTGGTATCCACAGGTCGTACAGCAGGCGGTAGGCATCGGCGCGGGTTTGGAAACCTAAACCCTTGCCGACCAGCAGGAGGTCTACGTCTGAATTGTAACGGTGGGTCCCCCGGGCCCTCGAACCGTAGAGAATGATTCGTTCGACGCCCGGCAAAGCGGCCAACACACGTACGATCCCATCGTATTCGGGTGGGGCCAAGTCGCTCTTGTGAATCGTGGCTGGGTAGTTAAGCACGCTCATCCTCCAGGGTTTGCAGAATCTGCTCTAATGCGGGCAAGTATTTCGGAATAATGGCCACGAGGATCTCGGTGGCGACCGACTCATTGTAGATATGCGCCGTCTTGTTGCGCTGGTCGATCATCTCGTGGTAGACCTTGTACTCGTCGATGAGCCCGGCTCTGAAAGCCTCATCGATCGTCGGCCGGGAGGCCAGCATCAGGTCGGACGCGCCGCTGTCGGTGAGGAAGGCGTGCAAGACCTTCCACCCGAGCTCCTGGGTGTACTCGAACTGCTTGATCGCCCCGGCCACCTCTAGGTCGGATAACGCTGCGGGGTCGCGCCCGCGCAGGGACTGCAAGGTCGCGAGCGCTCGCCTGTAGTTGGCCAGCTTGTACTCCCAGTTACGCATGGGCGGCCAAGGTATGGGCCAGCGAGGGCTTGGGGGTGGTCCGCACTGGATTCGAACCAGTGACCTCTCGCGTGTGAGGCGAGCGCTCTAAACCAACTGAGCTAGCAGACCGAAGTGGGGGCGAATGTAGTGTCAAATTTAATCAATCCGCAAGCCTCGTGCGTTGGCCGCACCGTGACAGCGTATCATGCAGCCGTGGAATTCTTCGACCTCATCGTCGTCGGCGCCGGACCAGCCGGCAGCACGACCGCCAGACTCGCCGCGGAGGCCGGCTGTAGCGTCCTGCTGGTCGACAAACGCCAGGAGCTCGGCGCGCCCATCCAGTGCTCCGGGGCCGTGAGCCGCCACGCCCTCGAGGAGGTCGGCATCGCGCCCGAGGCGGACTTCGTCCAGACCCCCATCCACGGCTTCAGCATCTACAACGACGCCGGCGACGCCACGACCATCGACTACCGCCAGCTCAAGGCCGACGAGTACGGCGCCGGCTCGCTGGCGTCGGCCCTCGGGTACGTCGTCGACCGCCGTCGCTTCGACCGGCACCTCATGACCCTCGCCATCCGCGCGGGCGTCGAGGCGAGGCTCAAGACCGAGGCCGTCGGCTACACCTGCGACGAGGACGGCCTCGCCACCGTACACCTGCGGCACTACGAACAGCTCATCGGCGTGCGCACCCGCTGCGTCGTCGGCGCCGACGGCCTCCAGAGCCAGGTCGGGAAGTGGGCCGGGCTGCGGACGCACATCCGCAACGGCGAACTCGCGGCCTGCCTGCAGTACGTCTGCGACGGGGTCGAGAGCCACGGCCTCCTCGAGATCGTGACCGGCGACGCCTGGGCCCCCGGCGGCTACGCCTGGGTGTTCCCGAAGGGCCACGGCTACACCGAGATCGGCCTGGGCGTCACGCCGACTACCACACGCCTTTCGGCAAAACAGCACCTCCGGCAATTCATGGAGGACTCCTTCTTCAGGGAGCGTTTCGCGGAGGCTAAAATTTTGGAGGTCCAGGGGGGCGGCGTGCCGCTGGCCGCGCCCCTCACCACGCAGTACGCCGACCGCATGATCCTCGTCGGGGACGCCGCGCGGCACGTCAACCCCATCACCGGCGGCGGCATCCACACCGCCCTGAGCGGCGGACGCATAGCGGCGCAGGTTTTGGCGAAAGCCGTCCACGCCGGCAAGTCCTTCACGCCCGAGGTCACGTCCACCTACCAGGACGCCTGGCTCGCCGCCGTCGGCGACAAGATGTGGAAACTCTACCGCGAGAAGTCGAGCATCTTCCGCGAGGACGATATCCCGGTGCGGGACCGGCGCCTCTACGCCACGATGAGCAGCTACTTCTCGCCCAACAGTGAATACAAGAAGATTTGAAACACCCTCCAGTAGTCTTTTCGATCGGGTGGAACGCTTGCATCAACTGCGGCGCCTGCGTGGCCGTGTGTCCGCAGCCGGCGGGCTTCGTCTCGGAGTTCGACACGATCGCCGTCGGGGAGACGTGCGACATCGCCTGCATGGCCTGCGAGGCCATCTGCCCGGTGTTCACGATCACGCACGTCAATGCACCCGAGGAGGCCCCGCCTGCCCGCCCAATCGACGCCCGTGTCCGAGTGGCGTAAGGTCTTCTACGGCGTCCTCATCTGCCTGGTCGTCGTGAGGCTCTACCGGGAGTTCAACCCGGGCGATGACGCAGCGGCGCAGACCGCGTCGCCCGGGTTGCTCGCCCCGAATACTCTCGCCGGTGCACCGGACGCCAGGGTGCGGACGGCTGCCTTCGTCGTCGCGGACGGCGTCTACAACTCGGAGCTGATGGCACCGTACGACGTGCTCCACCACACGGTCTACCGCGACTCCCTCGACTACATTGCCCCCTTCATCGTCAACGCCAGCGGCGGGGCCTTCGTCACCTTCGAGGGCCTGCGCATCGACCCGCACTTCAGTTTTGCGACCGCCCCCGCGGCCGACATCGTCGTGATCCCGAGTACGGAGGGCAGCATGGACCGCGACCTGCGGGACACGGCCTACATGGGTTACGTCCGCCGCGCCACGGCCAGGGCGGACTGGGTGATCACCGTGTGCGACGGCGCCTTTGCGCTGGCGCAGACCGGCGGGCTCGACGGTCGGGCGGCGACGACCTTCCCGGCCGATAGGGCGGCTTTCGCCAAAACCTTCCCCGCGGTGGACGTGCGCTTCGACAAGCGACTGGTCGTCGACGGGAAGTACCTCACGAGCGTCGGCGGGGCGATGAGCTACGAGCCGGCGCTTTGGCTCGTCGAACACCTCTGGGACTCGACGCGCGTGGCCGCCAATGCGCGGGGTCTCGTGTGGCCGTGGCAGGCGGACGACCCCGCGTTCGAGATCAGGCCGCAGTAGCCGCAGGTCCGGCGGCGAGCGACCTACCGTGTCCGCGCGCCCGCCTGCGAACCCCCCATTCCTTCTACCTTCCGCCTTCACCAACCGACCGCCCCATGCGCCTGATGCAGCACAAGAAGGAAGCCTACTGGTTCTACCGCTTCCTGTCCATCTTCTACGACGACCTCGTCAATCCGCTGTTCTGGACGGTGCCCATGCGCGAGAAGGCCCTCGCCATCGCGGACCTCAAGGCGCCGAAGGGCTCGAAGTACCGCATCGTCGACGTCGGCTCGGGGACGGGCTTCACGACCGAGGGCATCTTGAAGTTCGCCAAGCCCAAGCAGGTCACCAGCATCGACCAGAGCCCCCACCAGATGGCGAAGGCCAAGGCCAAGGACAGCCTCAGCGGCGTCAAGTTCAAGCTCGGCGACGCGGAGGACATCCCGATGCGGACCAACCACTACGACCGCTACGTCTCGGCCGGGAGCATCGAGTACTGGCCCCACCCCGCGCAGGGCGTCCGCGAGGCCTACCGCGTGATCAAACCCGGGGGCCGCGCGACCATCATCGGGCCCATCGAGCCCCCGACGTCCTGGGGCCGCTTCCTGGCCAACACGTGGATGCTCTTCCCGAAGGAGGAGGAGTACCGCCGGTGGTTCGAGCGGGCGGGCTTCGAGAACGTACGCGTCGAGTACCTCGACCCGAGTTGGTACTCCGGCAAGGACAGCCACTTCGCGCTCGCCATCGCGGGCGATAAGCCAAAGGACGGCCCGTATCACGCGCCCGAGATCGACGAGCCGCAGGACGAGGAACTGCACGGCATCGCGGCGGGCGCCAAGACCATCGGCCGCGTCATCGTCGGGTCCGCGGCCGGGGGCCTGTTCATCCCGATGGCGCTCGGCGCCAAGGCCATCGCCGCGATCAAGGGCGAGGACGACCCCCGCGAGCCGTTGACCCCCGCGCAGAAAGCCGTCTTGATTGGCCTAGCAGGCGTAGCCGTGGCGGGACTGGCGTCGCTAATTTTTGGTGGGGATGGTAATGCGCTCGTAGAAGATGTCGATGGCGATGAGCGCTGGCCGGAGGCTCATCAGCCGGCACCGCATGGGGATAAGGCGTAAAGCAGGTTCTGGGCTGCTTTGCCGGCGGGCCATGCTAAAGCCCGGGAAACCCTAGTATGCTTAACCCTAGAGCAAATCAGAGATACTAGCTCCCACCCAAGCACCCAAGCACCCAAGCACCCAGGCACCCAAGCACCCAGGCACCCAAGCACCCAGGCACCCAAGCACCCAAGCACCCAAGCACCCAAGCACCCAAGCACCCAAGCACCCAGGCACCCAGGCACCCAGGCACCCAGGCACCCAGGCACCCAGGCACCCAGCACCCAAGCACCCAAGCACCCAAGCACCCAAGCACCCAATCTCCCACCCTCCAAACTCCCCCCCCCCCTGCCTACCCTCAACCAACGCATCGCCCGCTTCTACGACGACACCTCGCCGCTGTGGCTCGAGGTCTGGGGCGACCACATGCACCACGGCTACTACGGTGACGACGGCAAGACCCGCAAGCCCCGCCGCGAGGCACAGCTCGACCTGATCGAACAGCTGATCGACTTCGCCCAGCTCGACGACCGCCTGCCCGCTAACGTCCTCGACGCCGGTTGCGGCGTCGGTGGGAGTGCCCGCTACCTGGCCGGTCGCTACGGCGCGAACGTGCTCGGCCTAACCCTCAGCGCCTACCAGGCCGCCGAGGGCAACCGCCGCGCCGCCGCCGAGGGTTGTGATCACCTCGTCGAACTCCGCGCGCAGGACATCTACAATCTCGACGCCCCCGGGCACTTCGACGTCGTGTGGAGCCTCGAGAGCGCCGAGCACATGCCGGACAAGGCACGGCTCATGGCGCACTTCTACGCGCTCCTGCGTCCGGGGGGCACCCTGGCGATGGTGACGTGGTGCCACCGCGAGACGCCGCCGGCGCTCAGTGCCGCCGAGCGCAAACTGCTGCAAAACATCGCCGACCTCTACCATCTCCCACCGTGGGCCAAGGTCTCCGACTTCGTCGCCGCGGGTGAGGCCCTGGGGTTCGCAGACATTCGGACCACGGACTGGAGCGCGGCCGTCGCGCCGTTCTGGATGGAGGTCATCAAGACGGCCTTCAGTCCGCGCAATTTGCTGGGGCTGGTCAGGAGCGGCCCGGCGGGCATCAAGGGGGCCTGGGCGATGCAGTACATGCGGGCGGGCTTCCACTCGGGACTCATCGAGTTCGCGGTCCTCACCGCCCGAAAGCCCTTGCCCCGGTGAGTTTCCTGAGGGAGTTTTGGCGCTTCAGCCGGCCCCACACCATCATCGGCACCACGCTGAGTCTGGTGTGCCTGTGGGTCATGGCACGTGGGGTCTTCCGGCCCGCCGTGGCCGGTGCCTTCGCCGATGTCGGTGCGGGGCTCGGCCTGGGCGCCGTCGCGCTCGCCTTCACCTGGGTAGCCTGCATCACGGCCAACGTCTACATCGTCGGGCTCAACCAGCTCACGGACATCGGGCTCGACAGGATCAACAAGCCCTACTTGCCGCTGGCCTCGGGGGCGTGGACGGTACGGACGGGTCAGGTCGTGGTGTGGGCCTGTTTTGGCGTAAGCCTCCTCGTCACCGCACTGCTTGGCTCACGGTGGCTCCACTGGACGGTGGGCCTGTCGCTGCTCCTCGGCACCGCCTACTCGCTGCCGCCCCTACGACTCAAGCGCTTCAATTTCTGGGCGGCCTTCTGCATCATCGCCGTGCGCAGTCTCATCGTCAACATCCTACTCTTCGCCCACGTGGCCGCCTGGGGGGCGCCCATCGGTGATCTGCCGCCGCTGGTCTGGCTGCTGGTCTTCGTGATGTTCGCCTACAGCGTCGCGATCGCGTGGTTTAAGGACCTCCCCGACGACGCGGGCGACAAGGCCTTCGGGGTCGAGACGCTCACCGTGCGACTCGGGAAGCCGGCCGTTTTGCGGAGTGGCGCCGCGGCACTGGGCGGGGTGCTTCTCGTGGCCGCGCTCGTGCCTTGGCTCGTTGCGCGTTTCGGCGGCGCCACCATCTTCCTGAGCATCGCGCACCTCGCTTTCCTCGGGGCCTTCCTCCTGAGTGTGCGCCGCGTCGACCTCGACAGCCCGGGCGCCATCCGCCGCTTCTACCTCGGGATATGGGCACTGTTCTTCGCGGAGTACCTCGTGTTTGCCGCGGCCGGGTGGCTACTGTGAAGCCACTAGCGCCAGCCGGCGATACTGCGGCTAAGCCTGAGCAACGGCCCCCGCGGTCGACCGCTGTAGGCTACGGTCTCGGCGAGGGCGTACACCACCACCGGTCCGTACTCGAGCCACAGGGCCCAGGTCGGTACGACCACCTCGGTCGTGGCGTAGGCCGCGTAGCTCAGGAAGGCCGTGAAGCTGAGCAGGACGGGCCAGCGGTACGCGGTGAGCACCCCGAGTCCGAGGAGGTAGAGGAAGTACCACGGGTGGACGGTGGTCGCGCAGGCCAGGTAGACGGTCATGCACCACAGCAACGTGGTGACGAAATCGAGCCCGTGCCAACTGCGGTACACGCTGATCGCCAGGATGCCCGCCCCGGCCGCGAGCCCGAGTCCCGGACCGACGACCGCAATCCAGTTAAAGCCCTTGTACCAAACCCCAAGGGCACTGGCGACCGCGTAGAGGCTGCCATTAAACTCGAAGCTCCGAAAGTAGAGGTCGAGGCTTTCGCCAAAACCCGACACCCCACTACCGATGAGCGTAACGGTCATCGCGAGCGCGACCAGGGCGACGAGGCTTGCGCCAAAACCGATGCCGCTCGTCCAGTTCCAGCGGCGGTGACCCTGGAGGAGCGGAAACGCCACGCGTCGGAAGCCGCCGTCGATCGACGACTGTTTGGCGGCCTCGCGGGCCCCGGTCTCGGGTGGGGGAGTGCTTTCTGGGAACGAAGCTCCGTGCGCGGCTAGCTCGTCCGCAACTGTCGGCGGCGGTGGCGGTGGCGGTGGCGCCGGGGCGGCAGTGCAACGTTGGTCCGTAGCCGTACCCGATCCGGCGCGACGCCGGGAAACTTCCTCGCGGAGGGCTTCGAGCTCCGCGGGGCTCGGGGGGACGACTTCGTAAGGGTGACCGTAGGGCCATTCGCCTGAGAGGATGTATTCATCCTCGGTGGTTTGGGGATCTGTCTGATCCACGGTCGCTGGCTCTGTCGTGTGGCTCGTCGTGTGGCTCGCCGTGTGGTTCGACGTTGGGCTCGTCGTGTGGCTCGTCGTGTCTTCGGGGTGTGCATCGGGCACCCTGATTTGCCGGGGGGGAGGTTTTGTTGCAGATCGACGTTCAGCTCGCACGGGCGGAATCATGATTAAAGCTCGGTTCGTCGGCGTGCCCGCCATCGCACGGACGGTCGCCTTCCAGCGCTTGCCGAGGAAGTTATAGTAGAGGTTGTCGTAGCGCGGCCAGTGCGTCCAGGACCAGAGTACGACCAGCGCAAAGGCGGGCGCGAGCAGCAGGGGGACGAGCTTCACGATGGTGGCCGCGGCGAGTGCCGCGGCGGCGAGGAGTATCCAGCGCCACCAGCGTCGGCTGCCGGGAATCGGTACGACCGCTACCCCGGCGGGGCGGAGTCCCGGTCCGACCCGCACGCTCATGTTCGCACCGTACTTAGGCCCGTAGATATTCTGGTGGTCGAAGTAGGCCCGGACGTAACCTTGCCGCGCCCACCCGAGCCCGGCCCTCCTGAGCGCGTAAAGGGCCGCGAGCACGCCGGCCAGCGCCAGGCCTTCGAAGTGCGCATTGCCCATTACCTCGACGATGACGAGCGGGTTGAGCCAGTACCAGTTGACGATTTCCCGGGGGTTCTCCAGGCGGGCGGTGAGGCGCGACAGGAGCCACCACACGCCGAGCTCGCCGCCCAGTAAAACCGCCTTGACGAGGACGCTGCCCCAGAAAGCGTTTGGGGCCAGTCCGCCGATCGCGAAGACGAGTTGGCTGAGCGGTGGGTAGACGGTGAAGTACCCAGCGCTGTTCATGTTCGCGAGCCAGTCGCCGTGGGTTTTGGCGAAAGCCGCCCCCTCCGAACTCGCCGCCAGTGCCTCCGGCGTCGCCGCGAAAGGGTGGAGCCCGGACCACCACAGGCCCCCGTCCCAGAGGAAGCGGTAGATATCGTCCGAGAGTAGCGGAAACGCGAACACGGCAGCGATCCGAAGGCCGAGCCCCAGGGAGAACGTGAGATTCTTGCGGGCGTCACCCGCCGCGGAGAGGAGGCGAAACCCGGGGTAGCACAGCGCCACGGCCAGAAGCAGGCCGAGGGTCTCGTCCCGCTCGACCCCGAACAGCAGGTAGAGCACCGCGGGCACGAACGCCAGGCAGACGCCCGACCCGAGGACGAACACCGCCAGCATCTTACGGGCGTCCCGCTCGCTGAACGGACTAAACATCCGCCTCCACCGAGCTCGCCGCCTTTCGCCTCGCGACCACGGAAGCTTCCGCGCCGTGCGGTACCGACCTGTGGACCCCGGCGGCCTTCGGGACGAAGAGCGTGTGCCGGAGCGTAAGCACGAAGATCATCCCGTACCCGAAGGTGAGCATGAGGTGGAAGAGCACGAAGAAGTTGTGTCCGGAGGTGAGGCCCCAGACAGTGGCCCCCGCGAAGAGCACCGCGAGCAGGCCTTCGCCCACCGTGATCCACGATAGTTGGCGGCGGCGGTACACGTTGTTCGCCAGTGCCTGCTGCGCGAGACCGCCGGCGTCGCCGAGGGCGAACTTGGGCGTCCGCACGAACTCGGAACGTTTGCCCCACAGCCCCTGCAGTACCGCGAAGCCGTTGTGGAGGCTGAGCCCCATGCTCAGCGACAGGAAGAGCGGGAAGAGCACGAGGAACCGCCAGACCGCCTCCGCGTGCTGCAGGCGCTTCCAGGAACGCTGGACGTTGGCCACGAAGTAGACCGCGCCGACGGCCAGGGTGGCGACGAGGAATACGGTAAACAGGGTCGGGTTGATGCCGAAGTGCACCACGGCGAACATCGTCGGGACGCTCAGCACGCCGATGAGCCACACGAACACGAAGATGGTGCTGCCGAGGAGGTGCGCCGAGGAGTGTAGTTTTTGCGAAAGCGACAAGCGCTCGGACCCCCAGACCTGCGGCAGCAGCAGGCGCGAGCACTCGGCCCCGCCCTTCATCCAGCGGTGCTGCTGGCCCTTGAGCGCGTTCATCTCCATCGGGAGCTCGGCCGGCGCGAGGTTGTCCTCGAGGTACTCGATCGTCCAGCCCCGCAGCTGCGCGCGGACACTGAGGTCGAGGTCCTCGGTGAGGGTGAGGGCGCGCCAGCCTCCGGCGTCCTCGATGCACGCGCGGCGCCAGACCCCGGCGGTGCCGTTGAACTGCGCGAAGAGCCCCGCGGCGCGCCGCCCCCGCTGCTCGACGGTGAAGTGGACGTTGAGCTGGAGGGCCTGCATCTGTGTGATGATCGAGTAGTCCTCGTTGAGGTGCTCCCAGCGACTCTGCACGATCCCGACCCGCGGGTCGCGGAAGTGGGGGAGGGAGGTCTTGAGGAAATCGGGCGCCGGCACGAAGTCGGCGTCGAAGATGGCGACGAACTCGCCGGTCGCGGCGTGCATCGCGTCGGCGAGGGCGCCGGCCTTGTAGCCCTCGCGCCGTTCGCGGCGTACGTGGACGATGTCGAGGCCGCGCGCGCGCCAGACCTCGACGCAGGCGGCCACGATGTCGACGGTGTCGTCGGTGCTGTCGTCGAGGACCTGGACCTGCAGCCGGTCGGCCGGGTAGTCGAACGCGGCCACGGCGCCGATGATGCGCGTCGCCACGTAGCGCTCGTTGTAGAGCGGGAGCTGCACCGTGACGTGGGGCCACTTGGCCGGCGACGGTGGCGCGGCCCGGGGCTCGCGGCGCGACCGGAGGTAGTTGACCAGCAGGTGGAGTTGCAGCAGGCAGTACACCGTCACGTAGGCGAGCACCAGGAGGTAGGCCCCGAGTACCGTGCCGTATACGTAGTCGACGATTTGCATGCAGGCGGCTTAAAGCTGTGTAAAGATGGTGCCCAGGATCTTCTTGCCCGCGAGGTAGCTATTGCGCAGCGAGCCCGACACCTTACTGACGCCGTGGCTCCGCGTGCGGTAGTCGACCGGGACCTCGACACTGCGTACGCCCGCCTTGGCGGCCTTGACCTGCATCTCGACGGTCCACCCGAAGTCCGGATCGCGCATGTCGAGCCGCAGGAGCGTCTCGTACAGTACCGCCCGAAACGGCCCTAAGTCGGTGAAGCGTACCCGCCAAAACAGGCGGATCAGGCGGGTAGACAACCAGTTGCCAAAGATTTGGTGCGGCTGCATCGAGCCCCGGGTCCGCCGGCCGAGGGCGCGCGAACCAATCACGAGCTCGGCCTCCCCGGCGAGCAGGGGCGCGAGCAGCCGCGGGAGCTGCGCGGGGTAGTCGCTGCCGTCCCCGTCGATGTAGGCGACCACGTCGGGCATCGCCCCGTCCGGCCGCGCTGCGATGTAGGCGTGACCCGCGAGGCAGGCGCTGCCGTAGCCCTTCCGCAGCGCCGGCACCACGATGGCCCCGGCGGCACTGGCCCGCGCGGCCGTGGCGTCGGTGGAGTTGTTGTCGCACACCAGGATGTCACGTATCAGCGCCCTCGGCAGCTCCGCGACCACCCGCGCGATGGCACCCTCCTCGTTGAAGGCGGGAATGATGACATCGACGACCAAGGACTAAGTTTTTGTAGGGGGTACTTCGGCGGCGCCGCGGCTCGCCGTCGGCAAGGTAGGAGTTTGTACCCCCTTCGGACGGCACCACGCGGGGCACCGCCGGCGGGTGGCACGACCGCGACACATTATCCTGCCCCGCGCGTACCCCATACCGCACCCCGGCGACGTTGAGTTGCTTTGCCGGACCTGTCTATGAGTGATTTTCGACGTTTCGTACTATACTTCTTCATGATGGCCGCTTCGGTGGCGGCCAGTCGGTGCACCCTCGAGGAGGACTTCCTGACCGACGCCGGGGCTCAGGTCCGCATCAGCGCCGACACCCTTACCTTCGATACCGTCTTCACGGAAGTGGGCTCGGCGACGCGCTTCTTCAAGATATTCAACCCCTACGACCGACCGCTACAGCTGGCGAGTGTGCGCGTGGAGGACGGCGACGGCGGTCGGTTCCGCATCAACGTCGACGGGGTGAGCGGTCGCGAACTGAAGGACGTGTTCATCGCCCCCAACGACAGCCTGTACGTCTTCGCGGAGGTGACCGTCGACCCCAACGAGCCGCTCGCCAGCAGTCCCTTCATCCTCGAGGGGAGGGTCGTGGTCCGCGCCACGACGGACGATCAGTCCATCCTCCTGGTCGCCTACGGGCAGAACGCCAACTACCTGCCCCGCAGCCGGCGCCGGGGCCAGTTCGGGCTGCTGACCTGCGACCTCGGCGAGGCTACCTTCGACGACCCCAAACCCTACGTGCTCTACGGCTCGCTCGTGGTGGACTCGTGCACGATGGTTTTGCCGGCAGGCGCACGACTGTACGTCCACGGTGGCCTGGTGCAAGACACGCTCACACCCGGGCGTCCGATCTTCAACGACGGCCGGATTCTGTTCTTCGGGAGCGGTCGGCTCCGCGTCGAGGGCACCGCCGAGCGCCCGGTCCTGATCGCGTCCGACAGGTTGGAGGAGGGCTTCCGGCAGCGCCCCGGGCAGTACAGCGGACTGTACTTCCTGTCCGGCACCGGGCCGCACGTCATCCGCCACGCGGACGTGCGCAACGGCGATTTCGGCATCTACGTCGACTCGGCCGCGCAGCTCACCGTCGCCAACACCAAGGTCCGCTACACCGCCCGCGAGGGCATCCTCGGGCGGCAGGCCGTCGTGACGGCGCAGAACGTCCTGATCCACGATACGGGCGGGGCGGCGTTCCGGGCGCAGCAGGGCGGGACCTACCAGTTCGACTACTGCACCCTGGTCAACTACGGCGGGCGCAACGCCTCCCTGAGCCTCGCCAACGGCGCGGAGTACGAGCGGTCGGACGGGACCAGGTACACGCTGCTCGCACCGCTCGCGGCGCGGGTCCGCAACTCGATCGTCTACGGCTCGGCGAAGAATGCCCTCGGCCTGGTCAACTTCGACGAGGCGACCCCCTTCTCGTACGACTTCCGCAACGTCGTCCTGCGGCTCGACGAGGCCCCGCGCAACTTCCCTACCTTCCGCAACGACTGCGTCGACTGCTTGTACCCACTGGCCTCAGAGAAGCTCTTCCTCAACGCCCGGCAGGACAGCTTCCAGCTCGACACCCTGAGCGTGGCGGAGATGAAGGCCCTGCCGCTGCCCGGCGTCACGACCGATCTCCCCGGGCGCTCCCGTGACGCGACCGCGCCCGACATCGGCGCCTACGAGTACCAGTATGAATAGGGGCTCCGTCGCGGTGGTGGGCTGTGGCTGGCTCGGGTTACCGCTTTCGCAAAACCTGCTGTCCGCGGGCTACCGGGTCTACGGGACGACGACATCGGCGGAGAAGCTGCCCGTGCTGAGGTCCGCGGGCATCGAGGCCACCGTGCTGCGCCTGCCGTTGGGCGACTTTCGTCAAAACCTGATCGACCCGCTCCACGCCCAGGACGACCTCCTGTGGACGGCCGATCAGTTGGTGCTCGACGTCCCGCCCGGCCGCGGCCCGAACGCCCTGCGCGAGTACCCCGGCGCCGTGCTCTCGGCCGTCCTGGCCTACCGCCGCAACATGCCGTCCGGGCGTATCGTCTTCTGTTCATCGACCGGAGTCTACGGCGACCTCGCCGGCACCGTCGACGAGGACACCCCGCTGCGTAGCGCCGAGCCCCGGGCGATGATGCTCGCGCTCGCCGAATCCCAAATCCAGTCGCAGTCCCAGCGCCCGCACGTCGTCCTCCGCCTCGCGGGCCTCTACGGCGGCGACCGACACCCCGGCCGCTACCTCGCCGGCCGCCGAGACCTCATCGACGGTGACGCCCCCACCAACCTCGTCCACCGCGACCAGGTCATCGCGACGATCCGCCGCTACCTCGACGCCCCCTTCTGGACCAGCGCCCTCGAGAACGTCGTGGAGGACGACCACCGCACGCGTCGGGAGCGCTACACGGCTTTCGCCAAAACGGAAGGTCTGCCGGCACCTCACTTCCTACCCGGCGGAGCTCGCGGAAAGGTGGTGACGAGCAAGCGCAGACCTCGCGGCGCGTCGATCTGATCAGCCGCGGTCCCGCAAGGTCGGCAAGCGACGTTAGCTGCTGGCCAACGTCTCACTCGCAGAGTGGCGGGCCTGTCCTTCGATCACGCCGCTAGGCCACCTGCTCCCCCTGCTCTAGCGCGGCCGCAAGTCCGAACGTTCTATCACATCCTAAACCCCCGCCACGCTCCCCCGCAGCTTTTTGCCCCGTAGCGTGAGCAGGATGCCTCCGCCGATCAGGAAGAAGAACATCAGCGTCAGCATGCTCAGCCGCATCCCGCCCGTGACCTGATTGATGAGCCCGAAACTGAACGTCCCCACGACGATCGACAGCTTTTCGAGGATGTCGTAGAACGAGAAATAGCTCGTCGTATCCTGCTCGCCCCGCGGGATCAGCTTCGAGTAGGTACTCCGGCTCAGGCTCTGCACCCCGCCCATCACCACCCCCACCAGGCAGGCGATGCCGTAGAAGAACGGCTTGCCATTCACGAAGTAAGCCAAACCGCAGATCGTCGTCCAAATCCCGAGCATGACGATCAGCGACAGGATATTGCCGTAGCGCTCACTCACCTTGGCGAAGAGCCACGCCCCCGCGATCGCGAGGACTTGCAGAATCAGCACGACGAGAATAAGCTCCACCGTCCCGAAGCCCAACTCTTGCTCCGCGAAGGTGCTCGCGAGAAACAGCACCGTCTGCACGCCCGCGCTGTAGAAGAAGAAGGCCGCCAGGAAGCGGATCAGCGCCGGTCGCGCCGAAGCCTTGCGCCAGGTCTTCGCGATCTCGACGTAGCCGCGCTCCAGCCAACCCGGCGGCAGGGCCACCTTTCGGTCTTTCGGCAGCCGCGCGAAGGCGTACTGCGCGAAGCCGAGCCACCAGAGCCCGACCATCACGAAGCTGATCCGCGTGGCGGTGGGGACGACTGCGTCCCTCGCCGGCTCGTCGACGGCTGCGACGCCGGTCAGCTCGTACAGGCCGATGAGGTCGGGCCGCAAAATGATCACGAGGCTCGCGATCAGCAGTAGGACACTGCCGATGTACCCGTAGCTAAACCCCTTCGCGCTCACGGCGTCGTAGCGGTCGGCCGAGGCAATTTGCGGCAGGAAGGCATTGTAGAACACCAGCGCCCCGGAGTACCCGATGGTCGCGAGCACGAACAGCAGCGTCCCGAAGCCCAACTGCTCGAGGCCCTCGAAGAACCACATCCCGATACACGCGAGGCTTCCTACCAGGGTGAAGCTCCGTAGAAAGGTGAGCTTCTTCCCGCCGACATCGGCGATGCCCGACAGCAGGGGAGAGCCTGCCGCCAGCAGGAGGTAGGCCGCGCTCAGGGCGTACGAGAAGAGACTACCGAGCTCCCAGTCCATCCCGAGCAGCCGCACCTTCTCGTCCGAGAGCGCCGAGTAGTACGCCGGGAAGATCGCCACGGTGATCACGAGGGCGTAGGCGCTGTTGGCCCAGTCGAACATGGCCCACCCGCGGATGGTGCGCGGGTCGTTGAGCGCCGGCGCGGCTTCGTCGAGTGTCGTCATCGCCGGCCAATGTACTTTGCCGCCCGCGCTGTGACCCGTCCCCCCGGCGCGCAGCCGCCCCCGGACCCGTCGCGTATGCTCCTTTATATATTGTCCCGCGGCCACCACCTCTACTCCACGGAGCGGCTCGCCGAAGCAGCCCGTAGGCAAGGGCTCAAGGTGCAAATCCTAGACCCGACCAGGATCAACGTCGTCCTCGCGGAGGCCTCCGTGACGTTCAGCCTCGGCGGACAGCCGCTGCGGTGCCCCGACCTGGTCATCGGGCGATTCTCCCCGGTGTACACGCGACTGGGCGCTGCACTACTGGCCCAGTTCGCCTCCGCCGGAGCGAAGGTCTCGCCGGGCGCGGTGGGCTTACTCACCGCAAGGGACAAGTGGCTGGCCCAGACCACGATGCGGGCCAGCCAAATCCCGATGCCCCCGGCGGCGATGGTGCACGACCTCTCGGAGGTCGACGACATCGTGGCTGCGCTCGGCGGCCACCCGGTCATCATCAAACTGCTGGAAAGCACCCAGGGTGCCGGCGTCATGATCAGCCGCGACCCGCAGACCACCCTCAGTATCTTGCAGTCGTTCGAGAGCCTCCACCAGGGCGTCCTCGTGCAGGAATACATCCCCGAAACCGGGGGCGCCGACGTGCGGATCATCGTGTGCGGAACCGAGGTCGTCGCGGCCATGGAGCGGACGCCGGCCGCGGGGGAGTTCCGCAGCAACCTCCACCGCGGGGCCACGGCGCTCGCGACGGAGCTATCGGCGGTCGAGCGTGCCACCGCCCTCGCGGCCGTCGCGGCCATCGGGCTCGACGTAGCCGGCGTCGACGTGTTGCGCGCCGGTCGCGGGCCGCTCGTGATGGAGGTCAACGCCTCCCCCGGGCTCGAGGGCATCGAGGGCGCGACCGGGGTCGACGTGGCCGGGGCGATCATCCGCTACCTATCCGCCGACCGCTAACCCCCACGCCATGTCTCAGCCGCCCGCCAACCCCTTCGACTCCGTCGCCCGCGGCGAGCGTGCCTGGCGCGAGCTGCACGTCGGGGAGCTCCCGTCCGGCACGCCGATCCGCATCCGGGCCCACGTCGCGAAGGCCGCCGCGGCAGGTCCGACGGTGCTGCTGCTCGGCGGGGTCCACGGCGACGAGGTCAACGGCATCGAGATCGTGCGCCAACTCATCTGCGGGCGGGTGCTCGACGAGCTGCTGGCCGGGACCGTGGTCGCGATCCCGCTCCTCAACGTGTACGGCTTCCTCAACTACGCCCGCGACGTGCCCGACGGCAAGGACGTCAACCGTTCCTTCCCGGGGTCGATGCACGGGAGTCTCGCCGCCCGCGTCGCCTACGTCCTGCGGCACGACGTCATCCCGCTGATCGATTTCGGGGTCGACTTCCACACCGGCGGCAACGCGGTGTACAACTACCCCCAGGTCCGCTACGCCGCCGAGGACCCGCAGGCGAGGGTTTTGGCGAAAGCCTTCGCGGCCCCGGTCTCGCTCGCGAGCGCCATGATCGACAAGAGCCTGCGGCAGTCGGCCCACCTCATCGGCAAGTCGATACTCGTCTTCGAGGGCGGGGAAAACATGCGCCTCAACCCCGAGGCCATCGACGAGGCCAAGCAGGGCGTGCGCCGCCTCCTGATCGCCGTCGGGATGCTCAGCCCCGAGCCCGCCGAGGCGTCGGACGCCTTCGAGACGCAGTGGTTCGACCGCCACCGCTGGCTCCGGGCCGAGCGCGCGGGCCTGTTCGACTACACGGTTGCCTCCGGCGGGGCAGTGGCCGCCGGAGAGCTCCTCGGCTACCTGCGAGATCCCTACGGCCGGTGGGAGAAGGAAGTCCTGAGCCCGCGCGCCGGGCTCGTCATCGGGCAGGACAACAGCCCGGTGGTCAACCAGGGCGACGCCCTCATCCACCTCGCGTGGCACTCGGAGGATAGCGACGAGGCCACTACTTTTGAGGGGTGAGTGAGGCGAACGTGACGACCAGGGTCCAGGGCAGCGCCCGGCGCGTCCGCCAGTCCCGGCGCGTCCATAGGTACGCGAGTCTCGCGCTGGCGGTGCTCGTGACCGTGAGCGCGGTGACGGGCGTACTGCTGGGTTGGAAAAAGCAAGTCGACTGGCTGCAGCCCCCGACGGCGAAGGGTTCGGCCGGGGAGCTGTCCGAGTGGCGCTCGCTGGAAGAGTTGCGGACGGCTGCGCAGGTGGCCTTTCGGCAAAACGCGCCCGCCGGTGCTTCCGACGAGGTCGACCGCATGGACGTGCGGCCGTCGAAGAACTCGGTGAAGGTGCTGTTTGCCGAGGGCGACTGGGAGGTGCAGGTCGACGGAATCAGCGGCGAGGTCAAGAGCGTCGCCCGGCGCAACGCCGACTGGATCGAGCGCATCCACGACGGCTCCATCGTCTCGGAGGCCTTCAAGCTCGCGAGCATGAACGTGCTCGGGCTCGGGCTCATCATCCTGGTGGTGAGCGGGCTGTGGCTCTACTTCGGCCCGAAGCGCATCCGGCGTCTGAAGGGGCAGTAGCAGGTCTAGCCGAAGTGCCGACGATACGCTCGGGGCGTGACCGCCGCCACCCGTTCTTTGCGCCGAAGACATGCCGACCACGCCCGCACCCAAGATACTCGTCGTCCGTCTCTCGGCCATGGGGGACCTCGTCGTCACGACGCCTATCCTGCGGGTGTTGCACGAGCAACTGGGCTCCGAGGTGCACCTGGTCACGAAGGCGGCCTTCGCGCCCATCGTCGCGCACGTGCCGTACATATCGAAGCTCCACCTCTGGTCGGAGGGCATCGTGCCCGCGCTGCGATCGGAGGGCTACGACCTGGTCGTCGACCTACACGGCAGCATCCGGAGTCACCTGCTGCGCATCAGGCTCGGGGTACAGACGATCGGCTTCCGCAAGCGCAACGTCGAAAAGTTGCTACTCTCGCGCGGCGTCGATTTGCTCGGGACCCAGCACCTCGTGGACCGCTACTTCGCGGCCCTGCGGCCGGCCGGTGTCGTCGACGACGGACGCGGGCTCGACTACTTCCCGACCGCGGAGGAGACCGCGGCGGCGCAGGCGCACACCGGCGACTTCTCCGAGGACTACATCGCGATCGTGCTCGGGGCGACGCACTTTACCAAACGCATGCCCGCCGAACTCGTGGCGGAGGTGATCCTGCGGTTGGGGCGCCCGATCGTGCTGCTGGGTGGGCAGGACGTGTTGCAGCTCGCGGCGGAGGTTTTGACGAAAGTTGCCTCGCGATCGGGGAGCGGCCCCGGGGGCGAGGCGCGCGTCCTCGACCTCTGCGGCGCCCTGCCGCTGCGGCACTCGATCGCTGTTTTGGCGAAAGCCGAGGCCGTCATCGCCGGCGACACCGGCCTGATGCACGTCGCCGCGGCGCTGCGCAAGCGTATGGTGGTGGTGTGGGGTAACACCGCGCCCTCGATCGGGATGTACCCGTACTACCCGGCCGGACCGCAGCGGATGTACCGCAGCGCGGAGGTGCTCGGGCTCGGCTGTCGCCCGTGTAGCCGCATCGGGTACGCCGCCTGCCCGCTGGGGCACTTCAAGTGTATGCGCGAGCAGCGCGCGGGCCAGATCGTGTCACAGATGCGGGAGTTGCTCAGCGACGGACACGTCGCGCGGGCGACCGTTGGGAAACGATCCGGAACGTAGACGCCGGTTTTTCGTAACCTTGTCACAAGACTCCCCCCGATGCTACCGAAGTTTACGAAATTCCTATGTCTGGCGGTCGGCCTGTCGAGCGCGTCGTGGCTCGGGGCGCAGGACCTGCACTACAGTCTGCTGGACCTGATGCCGACGTGGGTCAACCCCGCGATGACGGGCGGGTTCGAGGGGACGGCCCGGGTCGGGGGGCTGTACCGAGACCAAAACACCTCGCCGGGGAACACCCGCAACTACCAGACGCCGGGCTTTTATATCGACGCACCGATCGTGATGCTCGGGAAGAAGGCCTGGCTGGGCGTCGGCGGCACGGTCATCCAGGACGTGGCTGGGCAGGCGCGGCTACAGACGACCTCGGCGATGGGGTCGGCGAGCTACCACCGGATACTGGCGCAGGGGCGCGAAGACCGCACGGTGCTTAGTTTCGGGCTCCAGGGCGGGATCCTCGCGCGCAGGGCCGACCTCAGCAGCCGCGAGATCGTCCTCGCCGAGGAGCAGGCCACGGGTTTGGGCGGCGGCGGCCTCGGGATCGGCAACGGCGTCGAGCGACAGAACCCGGACCTCAACAACGGCGGCTTCGACCTAGGTTTTGGCGTAACCCTCGCCCGCAGGCTCGACGAAGCGCGCAACTTCCGCATCGGGGCCACGGTGCGCCACCTGATTGGTCCGACGTACACGCTCACGCAGCCCGACGGCAATCGCCCGGCCACGGTGAGTGTGCAGGCGGCCTACCGCCAGCTCGTCAACGAACGGTACGTCATCGAGCCGCAGGCCTTCGTGCAGACCACGGGCGGGGGATTTTTCGCGGCGCAGGTGCAGGGCATGGCGGGGCTCTACCTCGGGGAGGACAAGAACAGACTCGTCAAGGCCGGCCTCGGCGTACGGCTCCCGGCGCGCTTCGTGTACCCGATGGTCGGCGTGGACATCGGCGACCTCAAGGTGGCCGCGGCCTTCGACATCTCGGCCAACCAGCTCCAGAGCAACGCCGAGGGCCTCCAGCGCGGCATCGAGATCGGCGTGCAGTATTTGATCAAGATTTACAAACAACCGCAGGTCGAGCGGGTAATACTGTGCCCCCAAATCTGATTTAGGGTAGGCACCCTCACACGTAAGCCCACAGCGCTATGGCCCGACTCTCCTCCCTGATCTGCCTCTGGCTGGCGCTGTCGGTCGGTGGCGCCGCCGCCGCCGCGCAGCCGCTCACGAAGTCGCGCGTGGTCGACATACTGCGCGTCGCCGAGGAGGAGCTCGCCGCCGACCGACCGTACAGCGCCCTGGAGTGGTTCCAGAACGCCTACGAGGAGACCAAGGACCGCGAGCTCGCCTACCGCATCGGGATGCTCAACTTCGAGTTGCGCGACTACGCCAAGGCCCAGAGCTACCTCGAGCGCGCGATGCGCCGCAATACCAGCGACGAGATGGCGGACGCGTACTTCTACATCGGGAAGAGCCTCAAGATGCAGGGGCTCTACGGCGAGGCGGTCGAGAACTACAAGGAGTTCAGGCGTCAGGCGCCAAAACACCCGCTCGTGGCCCTGGCCGACATCGAGATCGCGGGCGCGCAGATGGCCCTCACGATGACGGAGCCGCCGCGCATCAAGGTGACCAACGCCGGGCGCACCGTCAACACGAGCAACCAGGAGTACTCCCCCGTGATGGCCGCCGGGGGCGAACTCTACTACGCGGGTTTCGGGACGAGCGGCCTCGTGGCCGAGTCGGGTGAGGACAACGCCGACATCCGGGTCTTCAGCGCGGCCCAGGAGGAGGACGGCGACTTCCGCAAGGGCAGTCCGCTGCCGAAGAACGTCAACCGCGACGGCTTCCAGACCGTCAACGTGGCCCTCGACCCGAGCGGCGAGCGCATGCTGCTGGTCCGCTCCGAGCTCGACGGCCGCCGGCAGGAGAGTTCGAAGATCTTTCTGGCCAACAAGTCCGGTAGCGGCTGGGGCCCGGCCACGGAACTCAAGAACGTCAACGGCGACTACCTTGCGAAGAACCCGGCCTTCGGGGAGCTCTTCGGCAAGCCCGTCATCTACTTCGCCGCCGATATGCCCGGGGGCCAGGGTGGGTTCGACCTGTACTACGCCTCCGAGGAGGGCGGTGGCTACGCGCGGCCCGTCAACCTCGGTAAGGTGATCAACACCCCGTACGACGACGTGACGCCTTACTACCGCGACGGTACGCTGTACTTCTCGACCGAGGGCCGCCCGACGCTCGGGGGCTTCGACATCTTCCGCGCGGAGTGGTCGGGCGATGCCTGGGGCGAGCCGGTCAACATGGGCAAGGGCTTCAACTCGAGCTACGACGACCGCTACTTCCAGCTCGACGGCACCGGGAAGAAGGGGGTGCTGACGAGCAATCGCCCGCCGACGCGCTCGGTGAAGTCGAAGACCTGCTGCGACGACATCTTCGTGCTCAACGTCGAGCCGATCATCATCGACCTGCTGGCGCTCACGCTCGACGGGGACGGGGGGCTGCTGCCGGGCGTGACGGTCGACCTGGTCGAGGTGACGGACGGCGATTCTACGGTCATCTCGCGCAAACTCAACCCGAAGGGCAATCGCTTCGACTTTACCCTCGTCGACGACATCAATTACGTGCTGATCGCGCGGCTGCCGGGCTACGTACCGGCCAGCACGATGTTCAACACCGTCGGCGTCAAGGAGCCGACCACGCTCTCGCGCACGCTCGTGCTCGAGCGCGAGGCCGACACCGAGGAGACGCCCGGCACGGAGACCATCGAGCTGACGCTCAACCAGCCGATCCGCCTCGCGAACATCTACTACGACTACGACGACGACAAGATCCTCGCCGCCGCCAAACCCGATCTGGATTACATCGAGGGCATCATGGCCGACTACCCCGAGATGGTGGTCGAGCTCGGGAGCCACACCGACGCCCGCGGTAAGGACGCCTACAACCTCGACCTGAGTCAGCGTCGCGCGCAGAGCGCCGTCGACTACCTCGTGACCCGGGGCATCGACCGCGCTCGCCTGCAGGCGAAGGGCTACGGCGAGACCCAGATCCTGAACCAGTGCGCCAACAACGTCACTTGCACCGACGAGGAGCACCGCTTCAATCGCCGCACGGAGTTCAAGATCGTCGAGGGGCCGACCACGATCGAGGTCAGGCGCCAGACGCGCACGGTGCCTACGGAGCCGCAGAAGCCGCAGCGCAGTTCCGGGAAGCAATCGGTGCCGTCGGTCCGGGAACGCCCGACCTCACCCGGCCTTGGCGCGGCCCGCGATACGATCCGCCCGGAAGCCCCGACCGCAGAGGGGCTCGTCGATTCCGACATGAGTTCGCTGTACTACGAGAAGGACCTGGCGGGCGCCCCGATCCTGCGGTTCGACCAGCGCGAGGTCGCCTTCGGGACGGTGACCCGCGGGGACCGCCGCGAGCACCGCTACACCTTCACGAACGTGAGCGAGGTCCCGGCGAGCATCGCGATCGTGAGCGCCTGCGAGTGCACGACCCTGGACTGGACCCGCGGCGAGATCGCCCCGGGGGCCACTGGGTACGTCGATGCCGTGTTCGACAGTTCCGACAAAGAGGCCGGCGAGTTGATCACCATCGACATCATCCTCGACCAGAGCGCGGCCAGCGGCAACGGCATCGTCGAACAGGTGCTCTACACCTTCGACATCGCCGAGTAGTGGGCGGGGAGTGGGCCGCGTGGTGGGCCGCGCAGAACCTGCCGGCCATCGAGTGGCTCGCCTGTGGGCTCGCGTTCGCGTACGTGACGCTGGCCGCGCGCAACAGCGCCTGGTGTTGGCCTCTGGCCTTCGTGAGCAGTTTGATCTGGGCGTATCAGGTATGGTATGCCTACGGGCTGCTCTTTGATGCGGCGCTCAACGTGTTCTACGCGGTGATGGCGGTGGTCGGCCTGGCGCGTTGGTTGGGCTGGTTCGGGCGCACGGCGGCTTTCGCCAAAACAGGCCACACCGCACCTACGATCAGTCGAATGCCCGCGCGGGCGCACTTGATCGTGCTCGCGATCGGATCAGCGTTGAGTGTGGGTCTGTACGTTTTGGCGAAAGCCCACACCTCGGCGCAGCTGGCCGGCCCCGACGCCCTCACGACGGTCTTCAGCGTACTGGCGACCTTCCTGCTGATCGACCGCAAACTCGAGAACTGGCTGTACTTCATCGTCATCGACGCGGCCTACGTCTGGATCTACCTCGAGCGCGGCAGTGTCGTGTTCGCGGGCACGTTCGTGATCTACACGGTCATGGCGGTGGTGGGGTGGCGAAGCTGGAACAGGGAATTGCAAGGGTCGCCGCGCCCGTCGAGTGTCGTGTAGCACGGTCGTAACACGAGACCCCCGAGGCTCGACGCTCGCGCTCCGCCCTATGGAACGGCTCTAAATAATTTTGCCCGTGGATAGCGTCCTCGTCGCCAACAAACTGTGGGGTGTATCTTCGCCGCCGCACGATCAACCCCTAGTGTAGACTTATGCGGATTACGCGATTGTCTGGCATTGCACTAATGCTCCTCCTACCGGCCCTCGGGTACGCCCAGGGTGCCGACGAGGCCATCTCCGGTTCGAACCTCACGCAGGTCCTGCTGCTCGGGACCGTCCTGGCGCTCATCCTGATCGTCATTTTCATGGTCGCCAACAGCTTCCTCGGGCTCGAGGCCCGGATCACGGGCGCCGACAAAACCGGCAAGCACTTCGCCATCATCCCTTCGCGGGACGAGCTCATTCCGAGCAAACTCCCGGAGGGCGTCCAGAAGAACCGCGTCATCAACCTGCGGCAGGGCTTCGACGTCAATCTCCTCGGCGAGCCGAGCCCCGAGATCGAGGACAAGGTGGTGACCACGGTGGCGATGCAGCCGCCCAACTTCATCGGGATGTCGCCGCTGCCGAAGTTGGCGGTCAACGTCGGGGACAGCGTGGCCGCGGGCGACGAGCTGTTTTACGACAAGAAAGCCGGGCGCGTGAAGTACGTCGCGCCCGCCAGCGGCGAGGTCATCGACATCCGCCGCGGCGAGAAGCGCGCCATCCTGGAGGTGGTCATCCTGCTCGACAAGGAGCAGCGCTTCCGCAAGCACGACGTCGTGCCGACGCTCGAGGGTGACCGCCAGGAGATCGTCGACTTCATGCTCGAGGCCGGGGTCTGGCCGATGCTGCGGCAGCGTCCTTACAACGTCGTGGCCGATCCGGACGAGAAGCCGAAGAGCATTTTCGTGAGCACCTTCGACACGGCTCCGCAGGCACCCAACCTGGCACTCATCGCCGAGGGACACAGTGTCGCCTTCCAGCGCGGGCTCGACGTGCTCAGCAAGTTGACCCCCGGCCGCGTCCACCTCGGGCTCGACGGCAACACCACGCCGCCGACGGTGTTCGCGAACGCCTTCGGGGTCGAGAAGCACTACTTCCGCGGGAAGCACCCGGCCGGCAACGTCGGGATCCACATTCACCACGTCGACCCCGTCGACGCGACGCAGGTGGTCTGGACCACCGGCGTGCAGGACGTCATCGCGATCGGGGAGCTCTTCCTCCACGGCGCCTTCTACGGACAGCGCGTCATCGCCCTGGCCGGCGACGAGTTTAAGCGCCCGCGGCACCTGCGGACCTACATGTGCGCGTCGATCGCGGATTTGGTCAAAGGCGAAATCGCGTACCCGGACAAGGAGGTCCGCTTCATCAGCGGCGACGTGCTCAGTGGGGTGCAGAAGCCCAAGGATGGCTACCTCAACTTCTACGACGACCAACTCACCTCCATCGAGGAGGGCAACTACTTCGAACTGTTCGGCTGGCTGCTGCCCGTCGATCCGCGTCCGAGCCGCTCGGGGACCTTCCCCAACAAGCTCTTCGGCAAGGACTACAAGTACAAGGCCACGACCAACTCCCACGGCGAAAAGCGGGCCTTCGTCGTGACCGGCGAGTACGAGGCCGTGCTCCCGATGGACATCCTGCCGCAACACCTCATGAAGGCCATCATGGCCAACGACTTCGAGCGCATGGAGGGACTGGGCCTCTACGAACTCGTCGAGGAGGACATCGCGATCTGCGAGTTCGCCTGCACGAGCAAGCAACCCCTCCAGCGCATCCTGCGTCAGGGCCTCGACACTATGCGGGCCCAGGGCTAGGACGCGACAACCGATTATCCGAGCGTCTGTTCGGCCTACGGGGGCCACGGACGCCACTCCAAAAGCAATATCGATAGATGAAAAAGGTAGCGGAGTTTCTACATAAAAACCAGCCGAGCAAGGACAAGGCGCTCCTGCACACGGCCTACGATGCGTTCTTCACGTTTGCGTTTACGCCCAACACGACGACCGCCAACGGCGTGCACGTGCGGGACGGGATGGACCTGAAGCGCCTCATGGTCCACGTCGTGATCGGGATGCAGCTGCTGTACCTGTTCGGGACGTACAACATCGGCCACCAGCACTTCGTCGCCCTCGGTGAGCACACGGGGTTCTTCGAGGGCGTCAACCTCAAGTTCGCCTACGGTCTCATCAAGCTCATCCCGCTGTTCGTGGTGTCGAACGCCGTCGGGCTCGGGATCGAGTTCTGGTACGCGGCCAAGAAGGGCCACTCCGTGGAGGAGGGCTACCTGGTGACCGGCGCGCTGATCCCGCTCATCATCCCGCCCGACCTGCCGCTGTGGATCCTGGCGCTGTCGATCTTCTTCGCCGTCGTCATCGGGAAGGAGGCCTTCGGGGGGACGGGCATGAACGTGTTCAACATCGCGCTGCTGTCGCGGGTCTTCATCTTCTTCGCGTACCCCACCGAGATCGCGGGCGACCAGTGCTGGGTGGCGGGCTTCGATCAGATCGTCGCGGGGGCCACGCCGACCTACGGCTGGTTCGAGAATACCTTTTTCAACGATTGGATCTTCGGTCCGCTAGGCTGGCCGACGTTCAACGCCGGGGCGACCATCGTCGACGGCTACACAGGTGCGACGCCTTTGGGCCTGGCCTACGAGGGCGGTTGGGAGCGCGTCACCGAGGTGTACACGCCGGGCCAGATGCTCTGGGGCAACATCCCGGGCTCGATCGGCGAGATGAACAAGGTCTTCATCGCCTTCGGGCTCGGCCTGCTCATGATCACGGGTGTGGCCAGCTGGCGCATCACCTTCAGCGTCTTCGCCGGCGCCGCGGTCATGGGGATGATCTTCAACTGGTGGGGGGCGACGCCGTTCATGGAGGTCGCATGGTACAATCAGTTTCTGATGGGCTCGCTGCTCTTCGCGGCGGTGTACATGGCGACCGACCCGGTGACTGCCGCTTCGACCAATACGGGCAAGTACATCTACGGCGGCCTGATCGGCGCGATCGGCCTCCTCATCCGCGTCGCCAACCCCGCCTACCCCGAGGGCTGGATGCTCTCCATCCTGCTGATGAACGCCTTCGCGCCACTGATCGATTACTACGTCGTGGAGGGCAACATGAACCGCCGCAAGAAGCGCCTGCAGCTCCGGCGCGCCGGGGTCACCACCGAGGAGGAGGAGATGACCCCCGTCCCACAAGCCGCTACGGCCTAAACTCACCACATGAACGACAACAAGTATATATACATGTTCACGATCGCCATGACGAGCGTCGTGGCCATCGTGCTGGGTCTCATGTTCTTCGGGCTGCGTCCCGTCCACGAGCGCAATGAGGCCGTGTTTAACAAGCGCGCGATCCTAGCCTCCCTCGGGGGCAACCTCCCGAAGTCCGTGGCCGACATGTCCGACGCCGAGGTCCAGGAGATCTTCGACGACAACATGACGACCTACGTGATCAACAGCGCCGGTACCATCGTCGAGGGCGCCAAGATCGAGAACGTCGACATGGCCAAGGAGCGCAAGAAGCCCGAGGACGAGCGCCAGTTCCCGCTCTACGTCTACAACAACGGCCAGGAGGACTTTTACATCCTCAGCGTTCGCGGCAACGGCCTCTGGGACGAGATCTGGGGAAACATCGCCCTGAAGAGCGACCTGAATACCATCGCGGGAACTTCGTTCGACCACAAGGGCGAGACCCCGGGACTCGGCGCGGAGATCAAGGACAACCCTAAGTTCGCCGCGCAATTCGAGGGCAAGCAGATTTACGACTACAACGGCACCTACACGAGTGTCATCGTGCGGAAGGGCGGCGCGCAGAATCCGACCTACGAGGTGGACGGCATCTCGGGCGCGACCGTGACCGCGAACGGCGTTTCCGAGATGCTCAACCGCGGCATCCGCTACTACCTCCCCTACCTGGAGAAAATCAAGGCAGAAACCTCCGACAACAGCCAGCCAGTCGGCCTGCTGCTCAACTAGAACAACGCTTAGCGCCGACGACCCGGGCGCCCAATCAATCACACCATGGCAGAAGCAACCGTTGCGGCACCCGCGAAACAGGATGTCGTCGTCAAGCCCAAGACCGAACCGCTATTCGGCAAGAAGGAGCGCGTCCTGCTCAAGGACCCGCTGCTCGACAACAACCCTATCCTCATCCAGGTCCTCGGCATCTGCTCGGCCCTGGCCGTTACCACGCTCGTGGTGCCGTCGATGGTGATGGGGGTGGCCGTAGTCTTCGTGTGCGGCTTTTCGTCCCTGGTGACGAGTGTTTTGCGGGAACGCATCCCGAAGCAAATCCGCCTCATCGTCCAGCTCGTAATTGTGGCTTTCCTCGTGACGATCGTGGAGCTCGGCCTGAAGGCACTCGCCTTCCCGGTCTACAAACAGTTGTCGGTCTTCATCGGCCTCATCATCACCAACTGCATCGTGATGGGTCGCCTCGAGGCCTTCGCGATGGCCAACCGCCCGTGGCGCTCCTTCCTCGACGGCGTCGGTAACGGCTTCGGGTACGCGGCCATCCTGATCATCGTCGCCGTGGTACGCGAGCTGTTCGGCAAGGGGACCCTCTTCGCCGGCTCCGGGTTCTACATGCCGTTCATCGGCGCGGGGGAGGACTACTGGATCAACACCGCCGCCACCGCTGGTTTCGGGAGCTACTTCGGGTGGTACGCCAACAACAACCTCATGGTGCTCCCGGCCGCGGCCATGTTCATCATCGGGATCATGATCTGGATTCAGCGGAGCTACGACCCGAAGCTCGTCGACATCAGTTAATCAATTTTTAGTTCTCAGTTTTCAGTTCTCAGTATGTCTCTACCGGCCCGCACGACGGCCACTGAGAACTGAAAACTGTGAATTGGTAATTCTCTTTGCCATGGGCGAATTCATCAACATCTTCATCAAGTCGGCCTTCATCGAGAACCTCGTGCTGGCCTACTTCCTCGGCATGTGCTCGTACCTCGCGGTGTCGAAGTCGGTCGGGACGGCCTTCGGGCTCGGGCTCGCGGTCATCTTCGTGCTCGGGATCACGATGCCGGTCAACTGGCTCATCACCACCTACCTGCTCGACCCCGGGACGAACGTGTTCTCGCGCTTCGGTCTCGACCTCGACCTCACGGTGCTGCGTCTGATCCTCTTCATCGCCGTCATCGCGTCGATGGTGCAGATCGTCGAGATGGTGCTCGAGAAGTTCAACCCGAGCCTCTACAACGCCCTCGGGATCTTCCTCCCGCTGATCACCGTCAACTGCGCCATCCTCGGGGGCTCGCTGTTCATGGTGAGCCGGGAGTACAGCTTCGTCAACTCGGTAGCTTTCGGTCTCGGTGGTGGCTTCGGGTGGTTCCTGGCGATCATCGCGATCGCGGCCATCCGCGAGAAGATCAAGTACTCCGCGGTCCCGCCGGCGCTCCGGGGCCTGGGCATGGCCTTCATTTTGACGGGCCTGATGGGCATCGCCTTCATGAGCCTCCTCGGGATTGATCCGGCGGCGCTCACGGCCGGGGAGTGACGCCTTTCGGCAAAACCCACGCCGCGCCTTTCGGCAAAACCCGCGCTCAGCAAACCAATCACCGCCCCCGGTGGTCTTTTAAGAAACGCATCACATGGATACCATACTCGGCGTCGTCGTCCTGACGGTCATGTTCATGGCCCTGATCTCGGGACTGGCCTACCTCCTTCTGTTTGCCCGCAAGCGGCTCGTCGCCCAGGGCGAGGTCGCGATCATCGTCAACGGCGATACCGAATCGCCCCTGATGGTGTCCCCGGGCTCCAGCCTCCTCAGCGCCCTGAGTGATCGCAACATCTTCCTCCCGTCGGCCTGCGGCGGCGGCGGGACCTGCGCCATGTGCGAGTGCCACGTCGACGAGGGCGGCGGCGACGTGCTCCCGACCGAGATGAACCACCTCTCCCGCCGCGAGGTCGCCGAGAACATGCGACTCGCCTGCCAGGTCAAGGTGCGCCAGGCCATGAAGATCCGCATCCCCGAGGAGATCTTCGGGATCAAGAAGTGGGAGTGCACGGTCGACTCGAACTACAACGTCGCTACGTTCATCAAAGAGTTCGTGGTCCGTTTGCCGGAAGGCGAAGAGCTCGAATTCGAGTCAGGCGGCTACATCCAGGTCGACGTACCCGGCAACCTCAAGGTGGACTTCAAGAACTTCGACATCACCCCGCACCCGGAGCACCACCCCGAGGCCGGACCGGACAAGTTCAAGCCCGACTGGGACAAGTTCAAGCTCTGGGACCTGACCATGGTCAACGAGGAACCACAGTTCCGCGCCTACTCCATGGCGAATCACCCGGCCGAGGGCGACATCGTGATGCTCAACATCCGTATCGCGACGCCGCCCTTCGACCGCGCCTCCAACGGCTGGATGCCCGTCAACCCCGGCGTTTGCTCGAGCTACGTGTTCAATCAGAAGCCCGGCGACAAGGTCACGATCTCCGGTCCGTACGGTGAGTTCTTCATCAAGCCGACCAAGAAGGAGATGGTCTACATCGGGGGCGGCGCCGGCATGGCGCCCCTGCGCAGTCACCTCTTCCACCTCTTCCACACCCTCAAGACCACGGATCGGAAGGTGAGCTTCTGGTACGGCGGGCGTTCGAAGCGCGAGCTGTTCTACACCGAGCAGTTCCGCGAGATCGAGAAGGAGTTCCCGAACTTCGAATACCACATCGCGCTCAGCGAGCCCGAGGAAAGCGACAACTGGACGGGCTACACCGGCTTCATCCACCAGGTGTTGCTCGACAACTACCTCAGCAAGCACGAGGAGCCCGAGGAGATCGAGTACTACTTCTGCGGTCCGCCGATGATGAACCAGGCGGTCTTGAAGACCCTCGACAGTCTCGGGGTGCCGGACGAGAACATCGCGTTTGACGATTTCGGGGGATAGGGTATTTGTGCCTGCGGCGCATTGCCTCCGGCGGGGGGCCTGCGGCGCTTTGCCTGCGGCGCTCGGCGCGATCGCGCGTCGTCCATTTTTAGAGACTATTGAGGGGGGCAGTCGACTAGCGTGTCGGCTGCCCTCCTTGCTTGCAAGACTATACTCGGCGCGGACCGGTGTTAGTTGGCCGGTGACTGTAGCACTATGCGGGCGTGGCGTAGTTGCTTTGCGGTTTCACGCTGCGAGCCAATCGGATTAGCCCTCGCCTTACCTGATGACATGTCAAAGCCTAAGCTCGTCACCTCCGCCCTCCCTTACGCGAATGGGCCGCTCCATTTGGGTCACCTGGCCGGGGCTTACCTCCCGGCCGATGTGTACGTTCGGTACTTGAGGTCCAAGGGCGAAGACGTGGTTTGGGTCTGCGGTTCGGACGAGCACGGCGCGGCCATCAGCATGCGGGCCAAGACGGAGGGCCGCAGCGAGCGAGACATCATCGACACCTACCACGGGCTCAACGGGGCGGCCTTCGAGCGTTTTGGCGTAAGCTTCGATATCTTCCACCGGACCTCCTCCGCGCTGCACCACGAGACCTCGCAGGAGCTCTTCGCGCAGTTGATCGAGCAGGGCGGGCAGTTCGACGAGCGCACCACCGAGCAGTACTACGACACCGAATTCGAC
The DNA here is from genome assembly GCA_965215115.1 of Saprospiraceae bacterium. GTDB lineage: Bacteria > Bacteroidota > Bacteroidia > Chitinophagales > Saprospiraceae > CALDTK01. The sequence goes on along the minus strand of OZ244050.1, from coordinate 4,804,608 downwards.
ACCTTCCTCGCCGACCGCTTCATCCAGGGCACCTGTCCGAACTGTGGCTACGGCGAGGCCTACGGTGACCAGTGCGAGAACTGCGGCCGGGACCTGAGCCCAACCGAGCTCGTCGAGCCGAAGTCCAAGTTGAGCGGCGCGAAGCCCGTCCTGCGGCAGACCAAACATTGGTATTTCCGTCTCGACCTCCACGAAGCCTGGCTGCGGGCGTACATCGAGCGCGGGCTAGTGGACGGCGGTAAGCATCACGACCCGGGGCAGTGGCGCAACCACGTCACGGGGCAGTGCCTGAGCTGGCTAGACGCGGGCCTCCAGCCACGTGCGTACACGCGCGACCTCGACTGGGGTATCCAGGTGCCGACGGTCCCCGGGCACATCTCCGCCGAGGAGGTGAAGGGCAAGGTGCTGTACGTCTGGTTCGACGCCCCAATCGGCTACATCTCGGCCACCAAACAGTGGGCCATCGACCGCGGCGAGCCGGACCTCTGGCGGCACTACTGGAAGGGCGGCGAGGCCGAGCTCATCCACTTCATCGGCAAGGACAACATCGTCTTTCACTGCCTCACGTTTCAGGCCACGCTGAAGGCGCTCGGGGACTTCAACGTCGCTTCCTACGTCCCGGCGAACCAGTTCCTGAACTTCGAGGGCGACAAATTCTCGAAATCGCGCGGGTGGGGCATCACAATGGACGAGTACCTGGAAGCGTTTGCGACGCTGCCGAACCACGTCGACGCGATGCGGTACGCCCTGCTGCGAAACGCGCCCGAGAACAGGGACGCCGACTTCCGCTGGGACGACTTCGTAGGTTTCCACGATAAGGAACTCGCGGACAAGCTCGGCAACTTCGTCAACCGGACCCTCGTCCTCGTGCACAAGTACTTCGACGGCCGGGTGCCCGCCGGTGAGCTCCCGCGGGAGGCCTTCGACGAACTCGCACGGCGTTTTACGGAAGTAGACACCCACCTGGCGACCTTTAACTTCAAAGATGCGCTCGCCTCGACCATCGCGCTCATCGACTGGGCCAACGCCGACCTGCAGGCGCGGGCACCGTGGACGCTCGCGAAGGCCAATCCCGATGACCCGAAGATCGCCGAGGCCATGATGGTCGCGTGCCAGGCCGTGGCGCTGGCGAGCGTGCTGTTCGCACCTTTCGTACCGACCACCGGGGCTCGCCTCAGCGCTCTGTTGCAGACTGCACCCTTTACGTTTGCGCAGGTGTCCGAGCGCATCGCGGGCGGACTGCCGCTCCTTACCGCCGGCCACCGACTCGGAGAGCCCGAGATTCTGTTCGCGAAAATTCAGGACCGCAAGGACGATAGTCGCATGGCGATGGTCCAGGTCCAGAAAGACAAGCTCGCCGCCATCGTGGCACGAGACAGTAACAATCCACAGCCCAAGATGCCACCAACCGATACCGACGCGAACGCTGATTCAGCTGTCGCCAAAACACCCGACCGGCCCGAAATTCACTTCGAGGACTTCGCCCGGCTCGACCTGCGCACCGGGCGCATCACTGCGGCCGAGGCGATCCCGAAGGCCGACAAACTGCTGAAGCTCTCCGTCGACCTCGGCACCGAGCAGCGCACCGTCGTGTCGGGCATTGCGCTGCACTTTTCACCAGCCACGCTCATCGGACAGGAGGTGTTGATGCTCACCAATCTCGCCCCGCGCAAGCTGCGCGGCGTCGAGAGCCAGGGGATGATCCTGATGGCGGATACGCCGGAGGGCGGCCTGGCCTTCGTGGCCCCGCCCGCCGGTTCGGCTCCGGGGATGCGCGTGAGCTAGGGCCGCGCCGAGTCGACGGCCGACCTTAACCGACCGGCGACACGAACTGGGTTCTTAGTACCTCTAGCAAAAGGTTGGACTGGTTTTGGCGAAAGCCCCCACAAGGCTTCCGTCCATGCACGTCTTCGTAAAATCTTTACGCTACTTCTTAGTGGTCGCGTCGCTTTCCACGCTCGCGGTGGCCTGTGCCGATCCGTTCAGCGCGCGCTCGTACCGCGACCACGATGGCGATCAGGCGCACGCCACCATCTGCCACCAGAACAAACGGACGATCAACGTGCCGGCCGAGGAGTGGCAGGCTCACCGCGACCACGGCGACTACCGCGGGCCGTGCCGTCCGCGCGGGGTGCCGCTGGCCGGGAAGGAGCCTTCGCCAAAACACACCGACGTCGACTACGGCAACCGCAAGGCCCGCAAGGCCTGGAGCGAGGAGGAGTGGGCGCGCCACCAGGCCACGAAGGCGACCGATGCCGCGGCCAAGGAGCTTACTCCGGATTGACGGCGGTATAAACGGTAAGACATCTCACGCGGGAGGTTTCTTTGCCGACTGTGAACGTGATCCAATACCGGCGCCGGGCGGCCTACGTACTTTTCTTCGTGGCCCTCGTGGCGGCGGTGCGGATGTACTTCCTGCAGGCCGACGAGAGGCTCTGGGGCAACTGGCCGCTGCTGCTGCTGCTGTCGGCCTGGGGGGGGATCGTGCTGCTGCGCCAGCACCCGGAACGCCTCCGGTGGCTGAAGTACAGCAGTGGGGTAGGGCTGTTGCTCGGTATCTCGTTCGCGCCGTACGGGTCGATCTGGGCGCCGGTGCTGGGGTTTGTGTTGCTGCTCGTGTTCGTGGACGAGCTCGCCGGGGCGAGCGTCACGAAACGCCAGGTGTTTTGGTACGCCTACCACGCGATGGTGCTCTTCAACGTCGTAGCCACCTGGTGGGTCGCGAACACCGCCATCGCCGCGGGCGTGGTGGCCAACTTTCTTAACGCGGTCTTCATGGCGACCGTCGTGCTGTTGGTGTACCAGGTGCGTCGGCTGATGCCCAGGTGGTGGTTGCTCGGGGCGGTCGGGCTCTGGATCGGTTTCGAGTTCCTGCACTTCAACTGGCAAATCGCCTGGCCGTGGCTGTGCGTCGGCCATACGTTCGCGACGGCCCCGGCACTGGCGCAGTGGTTTTCGGTGACGGGGGTTTTTGGCGGAAGCCTCCACGTGTGGGGTAGCGCCGTACTGCTGTACCGGGTCTACGCCAACCGGAGCGCGACCGGGAGTGAGTACGAGGTCCTGCCGGTGTTTCGGTCGCTTGCGAAAACGGTTGTTGTCCTCGTCGCGCCCCTGGTAGCGTCCTTGCTGATGTACGCCTACGCCGAGACGCTCGAAGCCCCGACGGTGTCGGTGGCGGCGGTGCAGCCGAACTTCGAACCGCACTACCGCAAGTTCCGCGTCACCGAGCAGGAGCAGCTGGAGACCTTCGAGGTCCTCACGGCCGAGGCCCTGGGCGAACTCGCGCAACTCGTCGTCTACCCGGAGACGAGCTTCAGCGGCGTCGACGAGGCCCTCGTGCAGACGGAGCCCTTCTACGGACGGTGGCTCCGGGCGGCGGGGGAGAACCCACAGCTGCGGCCCGCGCTCATCACCGGGCTGTCGAGCTACCGACGGCTCGCCGGACCGACCGACGATCCGGCGCTGCGGACGCAGCACCTCGGGGAGCAGAGCCTTTACTACATCGCGCACAACTCGGCCACCTTCGTCGACGCCGAGGGCGAGCCCGAGTTTTACTACAAATCGAAGCTCGTGCCCGGCGTGGAGTTTCTGCCGTACCGCAAGCTGCTGTTCTTCTTCGAACCCCTCGTAGCCAGCCTCGGGGGTACGACGGCGGGCCTGGGGCGAAATGACGCCCCGGAGGTCTTCGAACTGCGCAGTGGGGTAGTGGCGGCACCGCTGATCTGCTACGAGAGCATCTACGGGGATTACGTCCGTCGCTTCGTCGACGCGGGGGCCAACCTACTCGTCGTCCCCACCAACGACGGCTGGTGGGACAAGTCGCCGGGCTACCGGCAGCACTGGCACTTCGCGCGACTGCGCGCGATCGAGACCCGGCGCTGGGTAGTGCAGGCGGCCAACTCGGGCACGAGCGGCTTCATCGACGAGCGCGGGCGCATCGTCGCGGAGACGAACTACGACGAGGAGACCGTGCTGATCGAGCGCGTGGAGCTGCTCTCGGGCAAGACCTTGTACGTCCGCTTCGGCGACGTGATCGGCTGGGTCATGGCGGGCGTGGCCCTGTTTTTTCTCGGGGCGCTGGTCGTAGGTCGCGTCAAAAACCGAGTGCCGACCTAGCGCATCTTCGGCCGGCGGCGCTTGCTGCCCTGGCCCTGGACCCCGACGCCCATTCGCTGGGCGAGCTTGACGTTGCCGCGGTTGCGGTAGGCCTTCTCGAGCATGCCCATCTGCTCGACGATCATCGGCTCGGTGACCTTGAGCTTGCGGATGGTCTGGATGCGCTGGTTGACCTCGGGCCAGTTGTTCTTCTGCGCGGCGATGTTGGCGAGCTGGAGCTCGATGACGGCCGACTCGTTCCCGCTCGGCATATCGAACTTGCTGGCCTCCCGGAGGTAGCCCTCGGCCGTTTTAGGGTCCTTGCGGACCAGCGCAATGTTGGCCTTGATCATGTAGTAGTAGGCCTTGTTGGCCGGGAACAGGTACTGCGGGTACTTCGTGAGTGCCAGACGCGCCTCGGCCTCGTCGATCTTCTGCTCCTGCAAAAGCTCGGACGCGCTGCGGATCGTGCCCAGGAGCACGTAGCCGGCAATGAGGACGAGCGCCACCAAGAAGAAGGGGAATCCGTACCAGAAGCCCTGCCACACGCTCAAAACGACGCCGAGGATGAGGCTCCCGGCGATGAGCGCGAAGCGAACGTAGAGATCGAGCTTTAGCATAAGCGCGCAAAGGTAGCCACCGCGCCGGATGCGATCGTGTATTTCGGGGGCGTGTGCGCGGTCGGCGGGGGCGTGCGCCTACGGCTCGCCGTAGGCATCGTACTCGAGGCGCAGGTCCTCGATGTCGTCGTAGACGTCGTGCAGCTCACGCTCCTGTTCGAGGATGAGGGCGTAGAGCTCCTCGTCCATGTCGAGACGCATACTGAGGTGGGCGTAGTCGTCGAGCATCGCGCGCTGGATGAGCTGGACCTCGACGAGGAGCTTCGACGGGCCGGCGCAGGTTTCCTCGAGGAACATCTTCGCGGCCGAATCCACGCAGGCCGCGCGGTGCTTGGCTCCCTCGTCCTGCAGGAGCTCGGCCATCGCATCGAGGCGCGCCCCGTAGGAGGTCATCCAGTGGTGCAACCCGGACACGGCGCTCTCGCCGCAGGCGTGGCGCAGGCCCTTGGCCAGGGCCCGCAGCCGCGTGTACACCGTGTTCAGCAACACGGGCGTGGTCGTCCCGAGGGTGCTCGCTTGCTTCGGGGCAATCTTGCGGGGACGGGGGCTGAGCATACGTACGGTAAGCCCGAGCGCGGCCGAGTTGTTAGCCCGGGGGCTGATCTTCGGACAAGGTTGGTGAAGTGGCTCTCCGCACCGTTAGCCTGCAGCGTTAGGCCGTGGCTTCCTTGGGCTCCGGGAGGGCGCACTCCTGCCCGACCTTCGCCCCGCAGGTGGTGCAGTCGCCGAATTTGTCCTTGACCATGGGGTTGTTCGACGCGCAGGTGCCGCGGAACTCCTGCCCGGTGAAGATCTGCCGGACGTTGATCAGCAAAAAGGACAGCCCGAAGGCGACGAACATGATGACGATGATGGCCAGGAGTTCCATGGAGAGCGGTTTAGGACGTGCCATGCTAACACGTGCACCCAAAGGTAGGTTACCGACGCGGGGTCATCTTTGCCGCCATGAGACGAGTCGCGAGCCGGGAGGAGAAGCTACAGGCGTTCGGGCGCCTGCTAGACGTGATGGACGAGCTGCGCGCCGGCTGCCCCTGGGACCGCAAGCAGACCATGGAGACGCTGCGCCCGCTCACGATCGAGGAGACCTACGAGCTGGCCGATGCCATCGTCGCGTCGGACGCCGCCGCGGTCGAGGAGGAGCTCGGCGACGTAATGCTGCACCTCGTCTTCTACGCGCTCATCGGCCAGGAGCAGGGCCGGTTCGACATCGCCTCGGTGCTGCACCGCGAGGCCGACAAGCTCGTGCAGCGCCACCCCCACATCTACGGCGAGGTCGAGGTCGCCGACGCCGAGGAGATCAAGCGCAACTGGGAGCGCCTCAAGCTCAAGGAGGCGGGCAAGTCGACGGTGCTCGGCGGGGTGCCGCGGGGTTTGCCGTCGCTCGTCAAGGCGCTCCGGCTACAGGAAAAGACGGCGCAGTTCGGCTTCGAGTGGGCCGAGGCGCGGGAGGTTTTGACGAAAGTCGAAGAAGAGCTCGCCGAACTCACGGAGGCCGTCGAGCAAGAGCACGGCGCGGAGCGCGTCGAGGAGGAGTTCGGCGACCTGCTCTTCTCACTGGTCAACTACGCACGCTTCGTCGACGTGGACCCGGACACGGCCCTGGAGCGCGCCAACCAGAAGTTCAAGCGCCGCTTCGAGTACATCGAGGCACGCGCCGGGGGCCGCTTGTCCACCATGACGCTCGACGAGATGGAGCGCCACTGGCAGGCGGCCAAGGCCGCGGGACTGTAGTCGGTGCGGGTTCGGAGACTCGGGCGACACAGCTTGCGGCCGTGCCTTACCTTCGCGCTCCCGCCGCGCGGCCGCCCCGCCAGCGGTAAACCCGCGGCCCGGTGGCACGTTGCTACGGGTATAACGACGATATGGAAAAGATACGGCTAGAGATAGTGGCACTGTCGCACAGCGTCGCGCAGTCCCATAATTATGCCGTGGTCCTCGGCGAGCAGCACGGCCCGCGGCGCCTCCCCATCGTCATCGGGGGTTTCGAGGCGCAGGCCATCGCGGTCGCGATGGAGCGTATGGCGCCCAACCGGCCCCTGACGCACGACCTGTTCAAGAACGCGCTCGAGAAGTTCGACGTGGACCTCAAGGAAATCGTGATCAACAACCTCGTCGAGGGCGTCTTCTACTCGCTGCTCATCTGCGAGCGCAACGGCGAGACCATCGAGATCGACAGCCGCACCTCGGACGCGATCGCGATGGCGGTCCGGTTCCAGTGCCCGATCTACACCTTCGAGGAGATCCTGGAGCAGGCCGGCGTCGAGATCGAGGACGAGGACGACCGCGAGACCAAGCCCGGCCGCAAGCGCAGCGAGCGTTCGAAGACGGCTGTCGCCAAAACCGTCGGTAGCAAGTCCGACAAGCTGAGTAGCTACTCCATCAAGGACCTGAAGCAGTTGCTCGACGAGACCCTCGCGAGCGAGAACTACGAGAAGGCCGCGCAGATCCGGGATGAGCTGAATCGTCGGGAGGTCGAGGGCTGAGGCCGGCTTACGCCAAAACACGCTTCAGCGCTCCAATCGCTTCTTCCAGCTCGTCGTCCCCAATTCCTAGGTGCGTTACCAACCGGATCGTGTTCGGTCCGAATCCACTCGCCCGCACCCCACGCTCCATCAGCGCCTGGCGGACCGCCTCCCCGCCCAGGGCCTCGTCGACGTCGAAGATGACGATGTTGGTCGCGACCGGGCGTATCGCGGTCACCTGGGCGCAGGTGCCCAGGGCCTCGGCTAGGGCCCTGGCCCGCGTATGGTCGTCGGCGAGCCGCTCGACGTGGTGGTCGAGTGCGTACGAACAGGCCGCAGCCAGCATCCCGGCCTGCCGCATACCGCCGCCGAGGATTTTGCGGAAGCGGCGTCCGCGTTTGATGAATTCACGTGAGCCAGTCAGGACGCTGCCGACGGGTGCGCCCAAACCCTTGCTCAGGCACAGACTGATGCTGTCGAAGCGCGCGCCCCAGTCCGCGGTGGCCTCGCCGGTGGCCACGAGTGCGTTCATCAGTCGCGCGCCGTCGAGGTGCAGACTCAGGCCGTGCTCGTCGCACACGCCCCGGATCGCGTCGACCTCCGGGAGCCGGTAGACCGAGCCCCCGCCACGGTTGCAGGTGTTCTCCAGCACGACCAGTCGCGTCCGCGCGAGCCAGTCGAAGTCCCCGTTGATGCTCGCTTGGATCTGCGGCGCCTCGAGCTTGCCGAAGCGCCCTTCCACGGGGCGGACCTTAACCCCGGAGTGCCAAGCGAAGCCGGCGCTCTCGTACTGCCAGATGTGCGAGTCGTGGTCGCAGATCACCTCGTCGAGGGTCTCGGTGTGGAGCTTGATGGCCAGTTGGTTGGTCATCGTCCCGCTCGGGCAGTAGAGCGCGGCCTCGTGGCCGAACATCGCGGCCACGCGCGCCTCGAGGGCGTTGACGCTCGGGTCCTCCCCGAAGACATCGTCCCCGAGGGGCGCGGTCATCATGGCCTCGCGCATGCCGGCCGTGGGCTGCGTGACGGTATCGGAGATGAGGTCGATCACGGCGGCGAAGAAAAGCTGGTCGAGAGACTTTTTAGCCATCGTGCATTGGCGCCAAATTCGCCGTACTCCGTGCGGGGTCGACCGCATGTGGGTCGGGGGCGCTTCGTAATCCCCAAAATTATCGTGCGCTTTCACCATTTACAGCAGTGGCAGGCGGCTTTCGCCAAAACGCCTTTTAGTTGCGATAGATGAAGGGCCTCAGACAAATGGTGCAGCTAGGTGAACTTGGCCTAAAGTGTATGAGCTTACGTCGCTCAACGGAAAGCGTTCGGCGTCACGGTTGGCTTTGTCTGATGAGGGAAAGCGATCCAAAACCGCGTAATGGGCTCTCTTAGAGGGTAAACGCTTGCGCAAGAGCCGTAGTCTTGGGGGGGCAAGTGTCGATCAGTATCGCGAGCACGCGGAACCAGCTACACTGGAATCTCGGCCTTGGACCCGCATGAAAACTCGCTAAGCAGCTCAAACTCCTTAGAATCAACGCGCTACAAATTTTATCACTCAGGCTTTAGGAGCGCCTTTGCCTCACGAAGCCCTTACGGTAAGGTGCCCTCATGGCCAAATCCAGATTTTTTTTCAAAAAAAGTTCATCAGGCCATTGTCAGACCGACTTCTGTCGCTAGCTTGCACTAAAATAGCGTGGCTATGACTCGTCTAAGCTTCTTCTCATTCGTCTTGTGGGTTTTGGGTGCGGCCTGTGAAAGCGCCTTCGCCAGTGTAGTCGTGGTCGCTAGACCCGACTCCGATACCCTGTTCACGCTCTCCACCCTGGTATACCCGACGGCGCGCGACTGCTCGACCCCCGTCTGGGAAGAGCGCGGGACTTACGCCGCCATTCGCGACTTCGTCGTCCCCACAGCGCCGGGTCTCCACCGCGTTGACGCGAAGGTCTATACCGATGACGGGGGCCTCATCCACATCGAACGAGAGTACTCGGAGTACTTCGGAATTGAGGGGCTATCTGCGCCACATTACCCGCAGCCTGCGACGCGCAGTGCCGAGACCTGGCGCGGTATCAGCTGCGGGGCGGAGACTGCGTGGGTGGCGAGTTCGACCGTCTACGTTGGCGACGACGCGGCGGAGGTCAGCGTTTACGACGTTGCCGGGCGGCTGCTCCATCGAGACACCGCTAAATTCGAACACAGCTGTCGGGGGCTCCCGGACGGTGTGTACGTGATCAGGGTCGTGAAGGGCGCCGCGACTTGTGCGATCGTTGTGCCGATCGTGAGCGATTGATCTCCGCAGCCGCGACTTTAGCTCGTCCTGCTCCTCGTGGCCTCCCCCTTGCCAATGCGAAACCTCTAGATGCTTTCCTAACGCTAACTTTTCGACCATGCCGTTCGTCCTTCGTTCGCTTTTCGAGCTGGTTGTAACGCTATTAATTTTCGGTGAGGCCGCTGCGCAACAGCAAGGTCCCACCATTTTTGCGGATGTCGCCGTCCCGCAGCCGGCGAACGCTTATGAACTAGCGAAGCGCATCACGGCACCCTCCCCTGGATTCTCAGGAGGCACATCAGTGCCCATCAATATTTATACAGTGAGTGATGGTGCGATTGCCTTACCGATCTCGGTCACGAATCGTGTCTCCGGTGTGCGCGTCGCGGAAATTCCGAGTTGGGTTGGGTCCGGGTGGTCACTGAGCGCCGGGGGGGCAATCACGCGGTCGATCAAGGGATCGCCGGATGAGGGAGGGTACCGAATTCTGAATGCGGGTGGAAGTCCCAGCCTTGGTTTTCTCAATGGGGGACTCGCGAAGGGGGCAGCGTACGACGCGATGCAGGAGGACTTTCACCGCTACCAGCGAGAGTGCTTGGGCGCGAGGCCATATGCTCCATGTCTGGAGTACTCCACTCCACCTAACGCACCGCAGGACTGCAACTCGAGAGATTCTTCATTTAGTAGCTCTGGTTGGTTGACGACTAGGGACAACCTCGCGAAGGAACTCGCAGCGGGCGTTTGGGACACCGAATCCGACATCTACTTCTTCTCCTTCGGAAAGTACAGCGGATCGTTTAGGTTCGCCGAGAATGGCGCCGTGCTTCAAGCGGAGCTTTCAGACATTAAGATTGTGCCGGGTCCTAAGCTAGAATCCTTCGTCGCGACCGACCCAGATGGTATTATGTATTGGTTCGGAAAGCACCCGGTGACAACAGCGACCGCGTATGATATGAGTTGGAGCACAGTGGCTCGCGGGTTCGGTGAGCCCCGGTCGTGGGATCCCTTGAAGACAGGGTGGCACTTGGTGCGGGTCGTGGACCCTAACAGTGGCGCTGAGGTCAACCTTGAGTACAATTCGACTGTCTACGCGGAATACTCACTCTCGAAACCCTCTACGACGAGGGACGGGGGGATCGACGGTTTACCGGGCCCCTGTGATAACTACGGCCTCACGGTCTTCCGGGAGCAACTCTTGCGATCTATTAAGAGTCGGACGCACGAAGTCGAGTTTCTCGAAGGGTCCGTCCGAAAGGACCTGAGAAAGCCCGACGGCAACCTTAGCCAGTTTGAGGGACCATACGGCTTTTGGCATCCGACGCAGCTCGAGGTCAGTCGCCGCCCGTACGCCCTTGCAGGTGTCCGGGTTAAGGTAATCGGGATTGCGACACCGTTAGAAGAATACCGGTTGAGCTACTCATACACCCTGTCCGGAAATGCTATGCGAGTATGCGGACCAGCCGGCTACGAGTTCGAGGTAGCAGGCAGCACCATAGAAACGGCGTCGGCGGATCGTCTCCGCCTCGTGCTCGCGCGCTTCACTCAACTTAGTACCCAGACCCCCGCAGATAGCCTTTCCTATACGTTTCGCTACGAGGGCACCCTGCCGTCTCGACTGTCGAACTCTCACGATCACTGGGGATTCGCGACTAGGAGTTATACCGTTGGGGTTTACCCAGACCTTTCACAAATCGACGCGGTCAATTCGGCCGGACGAGGATTGATGGCTTCAATCCCGTCGAATCGCCATATCTATTTGACCAACCGCGAAGCTTCACCCGACAATAGTAAATTGGGCTCTCTAAAAGGTTGGACCACCCCAAGCGGTCTTAACTCGGACCTCGCGCTGGAGACGCACTACGTCGAACAGGATGTTACCCGGATGGTGCAAGTGGCGGTGGCGAATGCGGCGTCTAGTTCCGATTATACCGCCTGTCGCATAATTGGTGCACCGATCTCTACGAATCGCTTCACCGTCGTAGCCTTGCCCTCGGTTCCGACCTCGGAGGCAGACCTTTATAAGGTTACGGAACTCATCGTCAACGTTCGTATCACTTCAGATGCTTCCAGTTGCGGCCATCCTCTTTACAACTCCTTCGCATATACAATTATACTCAGGAGACCTGATGGAACTGAAAGCCGCCGTACCGAAGTGGCGAGGGATGGCGTTCCGGCCGGGGCCGACCTATCCTATAGATTTACCGTGGGATCCTCTGGAAATTTACAGACGAGAACCAGGACTATCGATAGGCCATACAACCTTCCGTACGAGCGGGCGGCATTCGAAGGCACATTACCGGGAGAGTACACTGTCGAATTGATCAATCAAATACAGGGGAATCGCAGGCCCGAGTTTGTGAGCGCAGACGTGAAACAATACGCACCCTACACTGAGACTAAGAGGATCTACGTGGGCGGCGTGCGCGTGAAAGCCGTCACAGAAACCGCGAACGGTCTGACGTCATCGACAACATACGACTATTCCCGCGTAAACGGCGAGAATCGCCTTAAACTGTTCTCCTTCCCGGTGTACGTGACGAATTACATGGGCACCTCGGAGGAGTCGCCCTACTGGCCGTGCGCGTTCGGCAGGCCCAACCAATCAGGGTTCCAGTTCCACTCTGCCTCCTCGGAGCCAGTGCACATCGTTAACGGCACCCACGTGGGTTATAGCTCAGTGAAAGCAGTCCACTCCGATAACTCCACGACCGAGACGTTCTACAACGTGGCTGCGGCAGGAGGGATCCCAAACATAGGGGCTCACACCCTCTTCAGTAGCACGCTCCCGTTCCCCGACGGGCAACAGTACCCACCGTCGTTCGGGATGGCCGTCCGCGAGGAGGCCCGTGCTCCTAGCGGAACGCTTGTCTCGCAGTCGGCCACCAGCTATACAGTCGGTTCTGCCCAAAGCACGCATTACAGAACGACGCAAGACCGCTGGTACACCGAGGAAACCAATACTGCAACCCACACTTTTGTCGTCCGCTCGGCGCCGGTGCGCGGGTATAGAATTTGGAATCAGTACGACGTTAAGCTGAACTCTTCGAGCAGTTCGGTCGGCGCGCTTACCAAGACTACGACATACACCTACGACCTACCCCGCCGCCACCACAACGTCGTCTCGACTGCCGTAGCCTCTGGTGGCCTCACGCAGACCACTGCGTATATCTACCCCCACGACGCTCAGTCCAAGCCAGAGCGCCAGTCGCTCAGCGTCGTTAACGAGATGATTGCCCGCAACATGGTAGGCGTGCCGCTCCGGAGCTCGACCACCGGAATCGCTATTTCTGGAACGGAGACCGTCTTTGCATTATCAAATAATATGATCCTTCCTGCGTCTAGGTATGAACTCCGACGTTCGATGTGGGTCCAGACGCAACGGCTTACTTACGTTAATACGGATCACCTCCCCGATGTCGTCTGGTCGCGCGACCAGCCAGAGACTACTTCTATCTCGTATTACCCCTCCGCCCCGAGGCGTTTTCTCCCCCAGACCATCACCATCGGCACCACGAACCCTCGGACGGTAAGTTTACAGTTCAACGACTTGCGGCTGCTCAGCCGCCGCAACGGCTTCAACGGCTCCTACAGTACCGTACTCTACGATGGGCTCAACCGGGCAACTCTGGTTTCGACATACGGAGCGAGTCAGGGCCTGCTTGGATCCTTAGCTACGGTATATGAATTCCGGCCATCCTCACAGACCATAGTAACCACCAGCACGGCCACGTCTCCCGGTGGGTCTCCCCAGATTACCGAACAGCGAGCCAACGGTTTCGGATTGCCCATACTGACCTTGCGCAAAGGGTATTCTCCGACGGGTTCAGATGTAATCGTTGCCGAGCAAGTTTACAATAATCTCCTACAGGTCGAGCGGAGCCACTCTTTTGGCTCTGCATGGACAAACCACTATTACGAGTCAAACCCGCTGCGCCGTAAGACCTCCGAGGTGCGCGCCGACGGTACGACCGTAGGGATCGCCCATTCCCAGACCGCCTCAGAGGCCACCGTCCGGACGACGAGTCCCGACAACATTGTCTCGTCGGTGGTTATCGACGGCTTCGGGCGTACCGTCCGCACGGTCCAGGACGCGGACGCCACTGCACTCACCACCACCACCTCCTACCATCCGTACGGGCCGCTCAACACGGTCACCTCGCCGGGGGGCCAGCGGTTCGTCTACGATTACGACTCCCAGGGACGTCTGTACTCTAAGCAGGTCCCAGCGCAGACCCTCCCCGAGGTTTATACCTACGATGCTCACGACCGCCTTCACACCGTGCGGCAGCCCAACAACGCCACTCGCGTCAACACCTACACCCAGTTCGGTGAGCTTGAGACCGTCTCCATCTCCGGCGTCGAGCAAATCCGCTACCGCTACCCACTCACGTCGGCATCTTACGGCATTCACTCCCTTGGACAGCCTTATGAAGTCGTTAGCAAACTGCAAGACGGGTCCGGGAGCGTCATTGAGACTGTACTCGCGCGCGACCAATTCGGACGACCGAAGACCCAGCGTACAACACTGCCCTGGGGCGTCACGGATACCTATAACTACACCTATCACGCCAGCGGGGGAGTGGAATCCGTCGTTCAGCAACACCGAAGCTCGCTGGGCGTCGCGGTCGACGTTAGCGACGCCTCTATCTTTGACCACGCCTTCCGACTCAAGCGCTCCGACCAGACGATCACCTCCGGTGGCCAGACCCGCTATAAACAAGTGGCTTCCCAAGACTACAACGCACTAGATCAGCTTCAGCTACTCCGATTGAGCCTCAACGGTACGCAACGCCTCCAGGACGTTGACTATACCTATACTGTCCTAGGACAGCTGTCGACCATCAACCAAATCACCGAGTCAAGCGGGGCCCCACTGCGGATGATGGCCCCAACCACCGAGTGCATCGGGTGCCAGGTTGGGTCCTCGAGCCTGGCGTTCGCGCCGGGGGGCGCGGGGGAGCCGTCGTTGGCGGCTTCCGCCAAAACCACGAAAACCAGTAGCGCGGACCTCCTCGTCGTGGATGTACGCACCGGCGGCGGGGAGTCCGTCCCGATGGCGTACCCTCTGCCGGCTGCCGACATGCCCGCGGTCTGGGAGACGCTCGGGAGAGTCTTCGATGCCGACCCCGTGACCGCAAAGCGGTTCCGCTTCGACGCAGCCACCGGCCGGGCAACGCTTACCTCCGGGATCCCCCTCGACTACGTCGAGTTCCTTGATCGCGCGCGCGACGTCCGGTTCCGTGTCCCGTTCGACGTTTACGACAAAGACGGTACGTGCGTGCGGTGTAGCACCGACAAAGGTGCACACGACAAAAATGGCGCGGTCTCATTGCTGACGCTCCGTGCGCAGGCCTTCCAAAAGGCCGCCGCCGAGGCGCGCAACGCTAAAGCCCGTGCGCGGGCCGAGGCCCGACTCGCGGCCTTCGGGCACGAGATGCCGACCGAGGTCCCGGCCGCCGGACTGCTCTCGGCCTCGTGGTGGCGCGACAGCCTCCCGGCAAAACCGACCCACGCCTTTCACCCCGTCCAGCTCACGGCCCGCTTTCAACCCGCGACCCTCCTTGGGCAGGAGTCCTCCGCGCCGGTAGGCGAGCGAGAGCCGAGGAACGGGAAGCGCAATGCGCCCGGGGGTGAGTCCGGCGACGCGTTCGCGGGCTTGCTCCAGCTGCGCCTCACGTACGACGTCGTCAACGACACCGGCGCCGCGCAGCGGCAGCGACTCCACCGTAATGTCCCGATTCTCCTCACCGAGAAGACCGCCCCGGGGCTCGTCCGCGGATTCGCCTACGACCGCAAGGTCTACGAGGTTACCGTCGATGCGTCCGACCTGTGGAGCTACGGCGAGGAGGGCCTCGTCGATGACGCGGTCCCCGTGTCCAAACTCGCCCTGCGGCTCGCGGCCAAGCTCGCGCGTGCCGTCGATACGGCCGCACTAGACCTCAGTGGCGTGGCGGTGGGGCGCGTGGTCGCGGAAGGGCTCGCGCCAGTGTTCGAGGAACTGGTCCAGGGGACGGTCTCCTACCGGTCCGCCGAGGCGGCGTCGGTGGGGTTTGCGCCCGCGGCGGCGACGGCCGCGGGCGGGAGTTCGGGCCCCGGGGCCTCGGGGCCGGGACCCGGTGGCTACGTACCGTCGGTGCTACCGGACGTGTTCGGGCTCGCGCTCAAGTACCACCACGAGCCCCGCGTCACCTCCGCGCCGATCCGCCGTAGTGGCGAGATCACAGAGGCGGTTTGGCAGAGTGGCGGGCGGCGGGCGCAGGCTTATGGGTACACCTACGACAACGTAGGCCGCCTCACGGGAGCCGGGTTCGTCGACCACCAGGCGAGCGGGTGGTCAGCCAGCTCGCGCTACAACACGGGCTACAGCTACGACGCCGACGGAAACCTTACGTACGTCGTGCGGATCGGACCGCTCACGCCCTACAACCCGGGTGCCGCGGCGCCGTCCTATGGCTTCATCGACCACGGCGCTTACGGGTACACAACCATCAACACGGGCAAGCGCCTCACGTACGTCTCGGACAACACCGGTAACCCGGCGGGCCGCAACGGCTCCGGGGCGATGACCTATTCGGGTGCCGGTGAGCTCCTCAGTGACCAGGCCCGCGGCATCACCGTCGCCTACGACCTGTTCTCGATGCCGAGGACGATCACGACCACGCAGGGGCGCCTGGAGCTCACCTATGACGCTCTCGGGCGCAAGTGGCGCCAGCGCGCGTACTCGACCTCGGGCGCGCTCCAGAGCGAGGAGGCGACCTACGGTGCGGTGGAGTACCGCGGGGCGACGCCGTACGCCGTGCGCCACGCCCACGGTCGGGCGAGGTTCGACAACCCGACGAGTCGCAACACCTGGACGTACGAGTTCGTCTTGCGCGACCACCTCGGCTCCTCGCGCGTGGTCCTGCGCGATCGGTACTTCGACTCCCGCGACGGGCAATACACCGTCGGTGGCGACCCGGGCGATCCGCCGGTGTACGAGGCGGTTGTCAAGCAGGTAGACGATTACTACCCGTTCGGGTTGCGGATCGACGACCAGGCGAGTGCGCGGGGGCAGGACTACGAGTTCACTTACACCGGGAAGGAGGAGGTGACCGAGATTGGGTTGCAGTGGCACGACTACGGCGCGAGGTGGTACGATCCGGCGGTGGGGCGTTGGTCGGCCGTGGATCCGCTGGCGGCGAGCTATGCTAGCAACTCTCCCTATGCGTATGTTGCTAATAATCCTATCAGCTCAATCGACCCAGACGGTAAACAGATCGAAGATTTGATAGATAGGATACGTTATACTGGGGAAGATGCTAGGATAGCTTTCGAGGGTCTTAAGGCTTCAGAAGCGTCCGCTGTTCATTTAGTGTTCGAAGAGTTTACTCCTACCATTTACGAGGCTACTAACGATGCATTTAAAGCTAATAAGCCTCAAGTCCTTACTTACGATGACGACAAAGACGCACGTGACCGCAGAAGACGTGAGGCCACAATGGGCACTCAAACGCAACCTGGTATGCAAAGGGACGAGTACCCGTACGCTAGCACAGAAGAAGGGGGCACCGGTGCACAGGTCACATTGGTCCCTTCATATGAAAACAGTTTGCAAGGGGGGCAGCTGAGCCTGCTCTACAGACTAATCGAAGATGGAGATAGGTTTTTGGTTCTGCCTGTGCCTAAAAGCAAAACTCATAAGGTGCCATATCCTGAATCAGTTCCTGCAGAGGTTCAGGAGAAGACATCTCGAACAAAACGGATGGAAGAAAATCCAATTCGAAAGTGGTTTAGAGGTCTTGCTCCTGTGTGGCCTGCTCCCGTACTACTATGAGATCCAGTCACTGTTTGTATGTGGTTGTGGTGGTTTTTTTCTGTAGCTGTAAGCTTCTACCATTGCGGTTGACGCTACCTTTCCCTCAATCAACTAAGAATGTGGACAGATCCAATTTAGATTCGATGATTCAACAAATTGCGCAGCTACAGCAACTCCTCGGTTTTAGGGTGTGGGTAAGAAACGCCTCAGAACGAGGGTTGGTTAACGAGGGCACAAGTCTGGGTAGCCTACACAGTTTGGACATACTTATGGAATGGTTTTTGGCACTAGAAATCTTGAATGAATCGCTGGTATCGCCAGGGTCCTATGAAATTCTTCCTAACTTGTTTGCTCTTTCCAGGTATGCGTCGGACGAGTTAATGAGTAAGTATGACGTTTGGGGCATGATTAGCGAGGACTATGATGATGATACAGATGTGTCAAATGACATGGTACTCATTCTCATGGATCACGGGGGAGATTATTACTTCTTCAACAATGATCAAAGTCATCCCCGGTACGGAGCTATATGGTATCATCCGCACGGATACGAACCAGAATATATTAGTATGAGTCTTGAGGGCCTCGTAAAGGCGTACATAAATTTATACAAAGAAGGATTTGTATACAATGAAAAAGGAGTATGGCAAGTCAACGGAAAGGCGCTTAGACACATGCTTGATGAGTGATGCTATATCGTTTCGTCGATCCGCTGGCGAGCTCCTTCCCCGGTTATACCCCGTACCACTACGTGCATAACAATCCGATCAACCTCACTGATCCAACGGGGATGAGCGCGGACACAACGCGAGTATTTAATATGTCTGGAGCGTTTTTGGGTCAGATCAACGATTCAAAGCCAAACGAAGAACACTTCGTCGACGAGGGGTCCGCTGCACACCTAGCACTTGCTGCGACTGAATCCGGTACGTTACCGACCGAGGTAGGAGCCAGCACGGTTAGAAGTAACTCCGTGGCCTATATTGGAAGTAGTACGAGGTTGCAAATGGCTACCTTTCAAGCTGTTTCATCTTCGCGAAGCGGAGGTAAAGAAGCAGCATTTGCCTTGACATATAGCTCTTCAAACAGGCAACTGTCTGTTGAATCGATTAGAGCATTGAATGCGACTACCAACAGCGCGACTATTCAAAACACCGCCGAACACTCGGTCTCTGGAACCTTATTGGGATTTGGGCACACACACACGGAGAGCGGACGTCTTCGTCTTGGTGTTGCAAATGACATCGCGACAGTTAACGCTCCCTCGGTAGGGCCTACGACGCTGGCAGACTATCAAGGTGTGGGGCGTTCTAGGGTATCGGATTCTGGACATGCTCAATTCATTGCGTCCCCACTCGGATACACTATTTATTCCTCGGCTTCTACAGTGCGGGGAGGCAATCCCCCACACCCCATAAGTAACGTGGGTTACGTAGCGCCATATTCAGGTCTAGGTATGCGAAAACTGCCGAACTAATGAGAGTCGCAGTGATCATTAGCCTTTGCTTAGGTCTTGGCTGCAATGATGCAACCGATGGGTTACGTAGCGCCATATTCAGGTCTAGGTATGCGAAAACTGCCGAACTAATGAGAGTCGCAGTGATCATTAGCCTTTGCTTAGGTCTTGGCTGCAATGATGCCCGATCAAACGTCCTCCGAGGAAGACGTATCCGAAGCACAGACAATGTCTCAGGGCTTATCCCTGGTCAATGAGCCAGCCTTAGGAAGCTATAAAGGTATTCTGATGGTTTGCAACGTACCAGATCAGCGATACGATACAATATTCTCTCTGAAGCAATTCTATCTTGGAACTGTTTACAATGTAACCATCCTCGATAAGTCAAATTATAGTTGGAAGGCAACAGGAGGCAAATACGTTCAAAGGCCCTACGCCTCCATCGATAGTGCTGCGTACCAAGTCGTCCAGCAATACGAAAGTGCGATAAAAGGGAAGTGTACATTGGCTATATCTCGCATAAGGGACCGGACGAGTATACTGATGGTTAATCGGAGTGATATAAACAATCTAAAGTCACATTTGGAATTGAACGATCTACCTTAGAAATTTATCGTTATTTGAGCTAAGGGGCGAGCCAACGGTGTGTGGAGCACTTTATTTAGAAACGCGCCTGATAGGACACCTGCATCTATAGCGCTCCTATGTTCTCCTGCACGAAGGTTTTGAATCTTTGCTTAGAGACGAAGGTATCGATGAGCCTGAGTAGGACCGCTCGGTCGTCGTCGTCGAGTTCGTCGACGAGGCGCAGGCGCTCGGCGAGGGCGGCGTCGGCCGAGGAGGGCTCGAGGGTGCCGACGCCGGCGGGGCGGGCGCGGCCGAGGGCCTCGTCGACGGTGATCCCGAACTCGCGGGCGAGCTTGACGAGCCCACGCAGGGGGACGTCCTGGGTCCCGGCCTCCATCTTGGAGTAGGAAGTGCGGTGGGTCCCGAGGAGGGCCGCTATCTGGGCATGCGTGAGGCCGCGCTCGCGACGCAAGGCGGCGGGGGCGTCGGCGATGTCGTCGGAGATCGTGGGCATGCTCCAAAAGTAGTGATCCGACACGTTTGGTGGGCGTTAGTTGAGTAACGCAGCTCGTATGTATTGCGATATACAACTTTGATGTACGTCTGCGGCTTTTTGAAAAGCCACACGCAAACTTACCGCCCATGCAGATCCCCGAGATCAAGGCCCGCCTCCCGCTCTCGTGCAAGCTCTTACACTACGGCTGGACCCCGGACGCGCGCGGCCGGATGCGGTGCCCGTTCCACGACAACGCGTCGCCTTCCTTGCAGACTTAGCCCGAGACGGGAACAGTGTACTGCTTAGCGGGCGGGTGCCGTACGCACGGCCGACACCTCCACGTGATCGAACTGGTCGCCGAGGCCGACGGGTGCACAACGCACGAGGCGATCCTGCGGGCGGATGCGATGGCCGGGGCACTGCCGCCGGTGGCTAGCTCGAGCGCTCCGGCCGCTCCGGCCTCGAGCGCGAACCGCGTCGCCGCCGATGACGCGGCGCGCGCGGTCGTGCCCGCAAAGGTGTTCCAGACGATGTGTGCTGGCACGGCGCTCCCGACACCGGCGCGGGGGTACCTGGAGTCGCGCGTCCTCCCCTTATCGGCGCCGGCCACCCCCCCTATGCCGGCCACCCCCCCTATGAATGACCGAAGCGAGACATATAGCCCGCGCCTACACTTGACCGCAGCGTATCCGCTTTGAACCTTTCCTAGCGCACTGCCTTTTTGGCCACCCCCGATCACTCCCATCACCCCCGCCCCCCAAACCCCGCCGCAATCCCCCTCAACCGCCGCGTATTCGCCCCCAAGTCCCCGTACCCCACCCGCGACGTACTCCGCATGTGGATCAATGGCCCGTCCCGGTCAAAAGCAAACTCGACGTCGTCGACGAAGATCATCGCCTCGTACTCCGCGTGGACGTAGTCCTCGCCGACGGTGATGACCGTGGCGCGGGGGTCGGCGTCGAGCAGGCGCAGGAGGCGCTGTTTCGCCGCCGCAGCGGTGCCCTCGTAGCGCAAAGCCTCGAGGTCGTTGCCGGGGTCCTGCGTACTCACGCAGCTCGGGCGTTTTGGCGAAAGCCGAAATTTGCCCCCCTCGACCCCGAGGTAGGACGGGGTCTTGCGGGCGGCGGGTAGGGTCCAATTCATAGTTCGTGCGGTGGGCGCGCAAAACTAGCAGCGCGTACGCGGCGGCGGTACTCCCGCAGCGTCATCTTGTGTTTTGGCGAAAGCCCCGACGCCCTCCCGGCGCTGTGTAAAGTGCCCCCGCCGCCGCAGCCCCCGCGCGACTTACATTCCCACCATGAAATACAGCACCCTCGCGCCGCTCGCCGTGGCGCTGGCCGCCGCCGTGGCCGCCGCCTGTAACAACGAAACGACCGCCGTGCACAACGCCCCCGCCCCCGTCACCGACGCCCCCCTCTACATCGACGCCGTCGAGGCCTACGGCGAGCTCTTCGTCGACGTGCAGATGAGCCGCATCTTCGAGGACTCCAAGACCTTCGTCGACATGGTGCCCGTCGGGCGCGTCGACGACATCATGGCCGAGTACCGGAGCGGCAAGGCTCAGGAGGGCTTCGACCTCGCGACTTTCGTCAAAACACATTTCGAGATGCCGGCCGTCGACGCGCAGGTGTTCGTCTCGGATGCGTCGCTGAATCTCGACAAGCACATCGAGCGGCTCTGGAACTTTCTCTCGCGCGAAGAGGAGAACCAGGCCCGCGGGGGGACCTTGCTGCCGCTGCCCTACGATTACATCGTGCCCGGGGGACGCTTCCGCGAGATCTACTACTGGGACAGCTACTTCACGATGCAGGGCATGCTCGCGGACTACCGCTTCGAGGACGCGCACCACATGGTGGACAACTTCTCGTACCTCATCGAGACCTACGGCTTCATCCCGAACGGCAACCGCAGCTACTACCTCACGCGCTCGCAACCGCCCTTCTTCGCCCCGATGGTGGCGCTGCTCGCCAGGGCCGAGGACGACAGCGTGCTCGTCAAGTACCTCCCGGCCCTCGTCAAGGAGCACGACTTCTGGATGCTCGGCGCCGAGCGCGCCACCGAACCCGGGGAGGCCCACCTGCGGGTCGCCAGGATCGCCGGGGACTTCGTCGTCAACCGCTACTACGACAACAGCCCCCGGCCCCGCCCCGAGGGCTACGCCGAGGACAGCCTCCTCACCCGCGATACGCCACGCCCGCCCGCCGAACTGTACCTCAACCTCCGCGCCGCCTGTGAATCGGGCTGGGACTTCAGCTCCCGGTGGTTCGCCGACCCGCAACTCCTGTCCTCGATCCGCACCACCGAGATCGCGCCGGTCGACCTCAACAGCCTGCTCTACTTCCAGGAGGACCTGATCGCCCGGGCCTACGCTCTCGAGGGCGACACCGAGCGGCAGGCCGCCTACGCCAAACTCGCCTACGAGCGCAAGCGCGCGATCCTCACCGAGTTCTACAGCCCGTCGAAGGGCTTCTTCATGGACTACGACCTCGAGACCGGCAAGACCACCCCGGCCGTCACGCTCGCCGGGGTGTACCCGCTCTACTTCGGGATCGCGACCGATGAGCAGGCCGCGTCCGTGGCGAAGGTCATCGAGCGGGACTTCCTGCGCGCCGGGGGCCTGGTCACGAGCCTCGTGACCAGCGGCCAGCAGTGGGACGCGCCCAACGGCTGGCCCCCGCTCCAGTGGATGGCCATCGACGGCCTGCGCAAGTACGGCCACGACCGACTCGCCGCCGAGATCGCGACGCGCTGGCTCGCCGGCGGGCGCAAGGTGTACGCCAACACCGGCAAGGTGGTCGAGAAGTACAACGTCTCCGACACGACCATCATCGCCGGCGGCGGGGAGTACCCCAACCAGGATGGCTTCGGGTGGAGCAACGGCGTCTTCGCGCGACTGATCTCGGACTACCCGGGGATGTGAGCGGGTGAGAGACGAAGTTTGGAAAGTCGAAGGCGACTCGTGCTACGCAGCATCGCGGTATTGACCGGCGGCTGTTGTACGCGCGCGACTGAACTTCCCCGGGGGCGTTCGGCTTTCGCCAAAACCTACACCACCAAAGCCAGACTATTGAATCGTATCGGCAAAATCCTCGGGGACCTCAAGCGCGGCTGGGTCAAGGGCCGCGCGCGCCGTCCCGAAGAACCCCTCGTCGTCGAGATCTACCGTGGGTACCGATCCTCGGAGCGGGTCTTCATCCAGGGGCGGGTGATGGAGTACGAAAACATCGAGGTCGACTCCGCCGACCGGCGCTGGACCAACTTCGTGAACGCGCTCCGGCGACTGGAGACCGACGAGATCGCCGGTGCCGAGGTCGAGGTCCAGTACCGCGGTCGTGCGTTCCGGCGCACCACCGACAGCGAGGGCTACTTCACGATCCACGAGCCGATCGCCGAGACGCTCGACGACCAGTCCTGGGAGCGGGTCACGGCACGGATCGTGAGCGTTCCGGCGGGCGAGGTCCCGGACGAGACGTTCCACGGGACCGTCACCGATCTCACGCGCACCTCCGAGCTGGCCGTCGTCACCGACATCGACGACACGATCCTCCAGACCGGCGTGACATCCCTGTTCAAGTTGCGCGCGCTGTACAGGACCCTGGCCGACAACGCCTACACGCGCGTCCCCTTCGCCGGCGCGGCCGAACTCTTCGAAGGTCTGTCGAAGGGCGCCAACCCGGGTGACCAGTCGAACCCGATCTTCTACCTGTCGAACAGTCCGTGGAACCTGTACCAGCTCCTCAAGGAGTTCCTGAACGTCAAGACCTTCCCGAAGGGTCCGATCTTCCTGCGGGACGTAGGGTTGCCGTACGAAGGTTCGCCGCGGGGCGGGACCCACAAGGAGCTCACGCTCCGGCGCCTCCTCCGGGACTTCCCGACGGTCAAGTTCGTCCTCGTCGGCGACTCCGGCGAGGCCGACGCCGACATCTACTACGCCGCCGCGCAGGAGTACCCCGAGCGCATCGAGGCCATCGTGATCCGCAACGTGAAGAACAACGCGAACGCCCGCCGGATCGCCAAGCTCTTCGCGCGCCAGCCGGGGCGCCACTTCTACCTCGTGCGCGACAGCGTCGAGGCGGCCGAGCGCCTGGCGAAGCTCAGGCTGCTAACCGCCGAACAGGTAGAGACCGTGCGGGTGTCGATGACGATCAAACGCTCGATCTCACCTACACATCCCAACTGAAGCCTTGTTCCTTGAGCCGCTGGTACTTCTCGACATTGAAGCGGTAGAGCTTCGCGGGCCGGTGCGAGACCCCCTCCTGCAGCGACCCGGAGTCCTCGACCACGCCGGTCTGGAGGATCTTCTTGCGGAAGTTGCGTTTGTCGAGGGCCTCCCCGAGGACGCACTCGTACAGCCGTTGCAAATCGGACAGCGAGAAGTAGCGCGGCAGCAACTCGAAGCCGATCGGCCGCTGCCGGACGCGCTCGCGCAATCGCGCGTGGCACGTGCGTAGGATGTCGGCGTGGTCGAAGGCCAGCGGCGGCACGTCGTCGATGTCGAAGTACTGCGCCTGCTCGGCCCAGCCACTCGGGCTCACGGGGTGGTCGCTCGAGCCGATCAGCGAGTAGTACGCGATCGTGAGGACGCGCCCGGCCGGGTGGCGCCCGGGCGTCCCGAAGCTGCGCACCTGCTCGAGGTAGACGTCCTCGATGGTGGTGAGTTCGACCAGGACCCGTTGCGCGGCCTGGTCGAGGTCCTCGGCGTCACCGACGTAGTCCCCGGGCAGGGCCCACTGGTGCAGAAACGGTTCGATCCCGCGGCGCACGAGCAGCACACGGAGCTGGCCACCCTCGAAGCCGAAGATGACGTTGTCGACCGAGACGGCCGAGTCGAAGACGATTCTCGCGGGGTGGTACGTGGCCGGTAAGGTTTCCAATGACTTCTGGGATTGCGCGAACGATGCGCAAAGTAGCCGCTGCGACGCTAACGCCGCGCAACCATATCATGCCGCCGTACATTTGCCGGCTATGGCAAACCCGATGGATCGCATCCGTAATTTCTGCGTCATCGCGCACATCGACCACGGAAAGTCGACCCTGTCCGACCGGCTCCTCGAGTTCACGAAGACCATCGCCGAGCGCGACATGCAACACCAGGCCCTCGACTCCATGGACCTCGAGCGCGAGCGCGGGATCACGATCAAGAGCCACGCCATCCAGATGTACTACGACCGCCCCTCCGACGGCGAGCGCTACACCTTCAACCTGATCGACACCCCGGGCCACGTCGACTTCTCCTACGAGGTGAGCCGCTCGATCGCCGCCTGCGAGGGCGCCCTCCTGCTCGTCGACGCGAGCCAGGGCGTGCAGGCGCAGACGATCTCCAACCTCTACCTCGCCATGGAGCACGACCTGGAGATCATCCCGATCCTCAACAAGGTCGACATGGAGTCCGCGATGATCGAGGAGATGTCCGACCAGATCATCGACCTCATCGGCTGTACGCGCGAGGACATCGTGCTCGCGAGCGGGAAGACCGGCCTCGGCGTACCCGCGATCATGGAAGCAATCGTCGAGCGGATCCCCGGTCCTACGGGCGACCCGGACGCCCCGCTCCAGGCCCTCATCTTCGACAGCGTCTTTAATTCTTTTCGCGGCGTGATCGCGTACTACCGCGTCCTCAACGGCACCATCAGGAAGAACGAACTCATCCGCTTCATGGCCACCGAGAAGGAGTACGCCGCCAGCGAGGTCGGCATCCTCCAGCTCAAGGAGGTCGAGAAGCAGAAGCTCAGCGCCGGCAACGTGGGTTACGTCATCACGGGCATCAAGGAGAGTGCCCTGATCAAGGTCGGGGACACGATCACGTCGGTGGCCCATCCTGCCACGGAGATGATCCACGGCTTCGAGGAGGTCAAGCCGATGGTGTACGCGGGGATCTTCCCGGTCGAGAACGAAGACTTCGAAGACCTGCGCGAGAGCCTCGAGAAGCTCCAGCTCAACGACGCCTCCCTGACCTACGAGCCGGAGAGCTCCGTGGCGCTCGGGTTCGGGTTCCGGTGTGGCTTCCTCGGGATGCTCCACCTCGACATCATCCAGGAGCGCCTGAGTCGGGAGTTCGACCAGGAGGTCATCACGACGGTGCCGAACGTCAACTACTACGCCTACACGACGAGCGGCGAGGAGATGCACGTGCGGACCCCCTCCGACCTGCCCGAGCCGACGCAACTGCGGGAGGTGCGCGAACCCTACATCCGCGCGCAGATCATCACGATGCCCGAGTACATCGGCGCCATCATGACCCTGTGCCTCGACAAACGCGGCATGCTCCTCAAGCAGACCTACCTCACGACGACCCGCGTCGAACTCACCTTCGAGCTGCCGCTGGCCGAGATCGTGTTCGATTTCTACGATCGGCTCAAGTCCATCAGCCGCGGTTACGCGAGTTTCGACTACCAGATCATCGACTTCCGGGCTTCGGACCTGGTGAAGCTTAACATCCTCCTCAACGGGGAGCCGGTCGATGCCCTCACGGCGCTCGTCCACCGCACGAAGGCCGACTCCGTGGGGCGCCGGATGTGTTCGCGCCTTAAGGAGCTCCTCCCGCGCCAGCAGTTCATGATCGCGATTCAGGCCTCGATCGGCGCCAAGATCATCGCGCGCGAGACGATCAGCGCCCTGCGCAAGGACGTGACGGCCAAGTGCTACGGCGGTGACATCTCCCGTAAGCGCAAGCTGCTCGAGAAGCAGAAGAAAGGCAAGAAGAAGATGCGCCAAATCGGCAACGTGGAGGTGCCGCAAAAGGCCTTCCTGGATGTGTTGAAGCTCGACTAGCGCGATCATGGCGAAGCGCACGATTGCAGACACGACGAATGATTTAGCGAAGGCCATCGCGAACCTGAGCGACGTACTCGATGCGCTACGGGCGCCAACCGTCCGAGGCGATGTCTCGATCTACCAGGATGCCGCCGTCAAACGTTTTGAGATCGCTTACGAGCTTCTGATCAAGCTGATGTTTGTCGTCGTAAAGCAACAGTCCGAGCCCGAGGCGTCCATCCTCGACCTGAGCTTCGGAGACGCTCACCGGAGCTGGCTTGCGATGGGGTTCGGGCTTGCCTCGAGTGCAGATTACTCCAGTTGGCGAGCGGCCCGGAACGTGAGTATCCACACCTACCGCCCCGTCGTGTACTTCGATAAAATCGAGCCCCTCCTGGACGGCTTCGTCGCCGAACTCCGTTACGTTCGCGATCGCCTCGGTAACTTGCCCACATGAGGCCCGCCGCACACTTGCCCACCGTCGGCATGCCGATTGACGAGCTCTCGTTCGTCGGCCAGGCGGCTACCCTGCTCACCCCCGAATACGACGTGGTGATTTACGGATCCAGGGCCCGCGGGGATCACCGTTGGTTCTCGGATGTCGACATCGCCGTGTTTGGCGCGCCCGACATCTTCGACCCCAAGGTCACGATCTTGTACACCGTGCTGTCCAACTCGCCGATGACGGTCCAGCCGCGCATCGTGCAGGTGAGTCCGTACAAGGACGAGGACTTCGTGCGCAACATCCTCGAGGATGGCGTCCTGGTGTACGAGGGCTGCGGCGAGTTTCGCAGGGCGCGGGCGAGTGCCGGGCTCCCCACCGACTTTAGGTCGCTGTACCTCCCGCAGGACCTGCCGCGGCCGTTGGAGGTGCTCGCCTAGCGCTTACGCAAAAACCCGAAGGCCCGCCCTCACCACCGCCTCGAGCTCCCCGCGGCTCACGCCAGACTTGGCGAATGTGGCCAGCCCGGAGTAGAGCGTGAACACGTAGTCACAGGCTGCCCTCGGGGGCATACTCAGCGAGGGTTCTCGCTCGGCGACTGGCAGGATGGCCTCGACGAAGCGTCGGCGGTTGTCGCTCACGAAGGCACCCGCGGCCGTGTCGACCGCCGCGAGTTCCGCGGTCGTGTTTACGACTAAACACCCGCGGCAGGGCCGTTCGGCGCTCAGGCGTTCGACGGCTTCCCGGAAGAGTCGGTCGGTGCACGCGCGCCAGGTTTTGGCGGAAGCCGCTAGCTCCCGGAGGTAGTCGAGGTTGTCCTCCTGGTAGTGATTGAGTACCTGGGCAAATAAAGTTCGCTTGTCCCCGAAGGCAGCGTACAGGCTCGTTCGCTGCAGCCCAGTCGCCCGCTCGAGGTCGCTGATCGAGGTCGCGGTGTAGCCGTTGAGCCAGAACTGATCGCGGGCTTTCGCCAAAACTTCAGCTTCGTCGAAGGTGCGCGGGCGGGCCATAATCTTTGGTGTGGGTGCGTCGTCTCGGTGGCGTGTCGTCCCGAAGGTAAGGACCCTCGCGGGACCGGGCCGAACTCGCGCTACAGCGAGGGCGTGATCTGCGCACTACGCAAACCACGCCCCCGAGCTAAAGCACTAGCCGTTCACCGGGGTGCCTACGCGCTCGCGCCGCCGTCGACCAGCAAGTTGATGCCGGTGATGAAGTCGGTGTTCGGTCCGGCCAAAAACACCACCGCGTGCGCGATGTCGGCCGCGGTGCCGAAGCGACCCATGGGATTGAGCGTGCGCTGGTAGTCGGCCGACGGGTTCACCTCCGCGTCGCCGGGGTTCATCTCCGTGTTGATCGAGCCCGGGCTCACGGTATTGACGGTGATCTTGCGACCGACGAGCTCCTTGGCCCACGTCCGGGAGAAGCTGTCGACCGCGGCCTTGGTGGCGTTGTAGGCGCTCACGCCCGGCATCGACGTGCTCCCGAGGAAGCTGCCGATGTTGATGATCCGGCCGCCGTCCCTGATCTTGCCGACCGCCACGCGCGTCGTCTCGTAGACGCCGCGGACGTTGGTGTCGAAGTTTTGCGCGAAGCTCTCCGGCCCGGCCTCCGCGATCGGACCGCCGATGAACACGCCGGCGTTGTTGACGAGGATGTCGAGCTGGCCGAACTCAGCGGTGACGGCGTCGACGAGGCGCTGCGGGGCGGCGGCGTCGGAGGCGTCGCTCTGGAAGGCCTTGGCCGTGCCGCCGGCGGCTTCGATCTCCTCGACGACGGCCTCGGCGCGGTCGGGGCTGGCGTTGTAGCTGATGGCGACGGTCGCGCCTTCGGCGGCGAGTCGGCGGGCGGTCTCGGCGCCGATGCCGCGGCTGCCGCCGGTGACGAGGGCGAGTTTTCCTAGGAGGGTGGACATGGGGAAGGTGGGTTGTGGCGCGTACGCCGGATGAATTGTGTACTGATAGGTACATAACTCGCCACAGCGTTTCTCGTTTTGCCGAAAGGCGAAAAAATTTTTCAGTCCTGTGCGCGGCGCAGCAGCAGGGCCATGTGTGCGTGCGCCTCTACCACCTCGAAGTAGCTCGCGTCCGCCTTCGTGCCCGCGGGTTGGTCGGCGAGCAGCGCGGGGTCAAACCCGTACGCCTGCCCGGACCTCAGGCGACCGAGCCGGGACTTCAGCTGCCCAAACAGCGAGATATTGACCACCTGCCGGAGGCCATCGTCCGAGCCGAGGACGCGGTCAAAAAAGTCACCGAGGTCGTAGGCGAGGACCTCGAGCTGTGGTCCGTAGGTGTGCAGGATACTGATTTCCCCCTCGCGGGCGCTGATCCGGCGGTAGGCGACGGGCTCACCGAAGGCGTTCAGCATGAAGGGCGTCCGGCCGGCGGCCTCCCCGCCGAGGAAGTCAGTGTAGGTCTGTTGGTAGTGAGCCGGATCGATGAGCTCGAGCAGCCCCTCGCGGTGCTTACCGAGGCCTTCGGCGAGAAAAAGTTCTAGCAGTGCGGGGGGTAGACTTCCGTCAAAACGATCGACGAAGTCTTCGCTGATGGCCTCCCGGGGTTTGTCGGGCGGGTAGAACTTCCGGAAGAAGTCGCTGAGCTCGCTCACTGGTCTTCGGCGTATCGGATCCCGACCTGGCGGCGGATCTCGGTGAGGGTACGGTGGAGGAGCAACGTGTCGTCGAGACTCCACAACTCGTTCTCGGTGCGCTTCGCGCGCAGGTCCTCGACGACGGCCTGCGCCTCGAAGGCGTAGCCGTGGCCGCGGGCCTTCGGGACGTAGCGCCGCTCCTCCTCGCCGTCGTCGGGCACGATCGTGAAGCTCGACTGCTGGTACCACAGTCCGTCCCAGAACAGCGTCCCCGCGCTGCCGTACACGATCGCCTCCGTCTTGGTCCGCGCCAGGAGCGTGCAGTGCAGCGTCGCCATCTGTCCCCCGGCGTAACGCAAGACGATGGTGTCGTCGACGTCGACGCCGTTGGCGTCGAGGCGCGCGACCGCCGTGATCTCCGTCGGTGCTCCGAGGAGGACCTGCGCCAGGAACACCGGGTAGATGCCGATGTCGAGCAGGGCCCCGGCGCCGAGGCTGAGCTCCGTGATCCGTGCCGAACTCTGCGGACCTAGCTTAAACCCGAAGTCGGCCCGCAGGCCTTCCACCGTGCCGATGGCCCCGGCGTCGATGCGGTCTTTGGCGGCCTGGAAGGTGGGCAGGAAGCGCGTCCACAGCGCCTCGAGGAGGTAGACCTTGCGGCGGCGCGCCAGGGCGACGAGGCCCTCGACCTGCGCGTAGTTCATCCCGAGGGGCTTCTCGCACAACACCGCCAGACCGCGCTCGATGCACATCTCGGCGAGTCGTACGTGCTCCGGGTGCGGCGTCGCGATGTAGACCGCGTGCAGGTACGGGCCTTCGAACAACTCCTCGTAGGTCCCGGCCGCGTAGCGGGCGCCGAACTCCTGCGCGAAGGCGTCCGCGCGCGCCTGCGAGCGCGAGGCCACGGACTCGAGCGTGGCCCCCTCGACGAGCTTCAGGTCGGTGGCGAACTTGCGGGCGATCTTCCCGAGGCCGATGATAGCGAATCTGTACATGGTGGGAAGGTAGGGTGGCGGGACACCTGCGTGAGAGGGACCGCCGCCGGCACTCGGTGCTGCGGATTATCTGGGGGGGTTGACGAGCTTCACCTGATGGGCTCCAGCGTGGTGGAGACAGATGAAACCCTTGCGGTTAAAGGTCAGGAGGGCCCTTCCGAGTTCTAGGGCGAGACTTAACACCTCGTCGTCCGGTAAGCCATGTCGCCGGGGCCCAGCTCTTGAATCGTCGTCACGTCGTGTCCGCTAAGGCGGAGCCCCTCTACGATCCGTCGGTCGAAGCATTCGTCGGCCAGGAGTCGAATCATGCCGATGCGAAGACGCGCGCCTCCTCGTGAAGCTCTCGGTTGATCTCCTCGCGGTGATCCACGTAGTAGTGCAGGGCTGAACTGTATGCTCCGGGCGGCAGGTCCGGTAGCGCTTCCGCCACGTCGTCTTCGCTGTAACCGTTTAAGAACATTTCGACCAATTGTCGGACGGGAACCCGCGCGTTAAAGATCCGCGCCGACCCACCCACGACCCCCGGGGTTATTACGACGCCGTAGGCCACGGGGGTGTCTACCTCTCGCAGTTCCTTGAGCCAAATACGGTACCGCTCGAGCTGCTCGAGGTAGGTATCCAACGCCTCGTAGGGTTTCAGAGTGACAGCCATTCAGCGAAGGTAAGCCCCCACGGTGAGCTCCGGAACATGTCGGAGATCTAGTACCCCAAAGTCTGGCGCTGAGTCACTGTATTGATGGCCCGCAGCCCCGAGAGTTTAGGACGAGCTTGGTATGAGTGGCGGCGGTGATTCGGTGCGGAAAGCAGTTATTGGGTCGGCTCGGGGAGGGCTACCCTACGCCGAGGGCACTTGTGCGAACTGCTGCTAGCTTTTCGATCATGACGTCGCCCGAGGGTATAGCACGAGTTTAGCGCATTGAAACCTGAGGTGGAGGCGGCGTCAATCCGAACCCAATGCGGATGAGACGCACTGGACTTGCCTGGCAACCGGCGAGCTCATCGACGACTAGCTCGTGCAGCTGCTCAGTCTTCATCCAGGCGGGGTAACGTAGTACGATGATTAGGCACTGCGCCAGTCCCTCGTGAAAGAGGGCACGGTAGTGTTTGTAATTTACGGTAATTACGCATCGATGATGCTCATTCGCCGTCTTCAAGACATCACGATCTGTAAATCTTTGATTGTCGAGCCCCAAATCTCTAATGGTAAGAACATCAAATCCCGCGGCGCGGAGCAGACTCACGAGGTTAAAGTCCAGACACTCATCGGCTAGTAGCCGCATCACTTAAGTTCGGGCATACTCTCGCGAATAAAAACCTCCGCAAAATTACCTACTTCATTATCGCGCAGGTCCGCCAGCACCTCTGCGGGATTGACGGCAAGATAATGCATAGCCATTTCCACATCTTGAACCGATAGGTCCGGGTAGCCATTCGCGATCTCTACGTAGGCATGGCCAGCAAGAACACGTTCCACGAGCATCCAGACCGCTATCCGCGTATCTCCTATGCACGCTGAACCACCGTTGACCTGTGAAGAATGAGCGATTCGCCCCCCCCAAACATCTCTGATCGGCTCAAGAGTCCAACCTCGGATGGTCCTTTGCCCACCCGCCCCGCGCGCGGCTTCGTCGAGACGGTGTTCGAGCCAGCTTTTCATAGGAAACAATTGAGGTTTACAAGTTTAGCTGCCGCTAAAGGTACGGCCTGCGCTTTGCACGTCCCACCACCGCGCCCTACCAAATCACCACCCGATCCTCCGGCGCCACGTAGCCAGCATCGCCGGGCTCGATGCCGAAGGCGTCGTAGAAGCTCTGGAGGTTCAGCACCGGGCCAATCGCCCGGTACTCACCGGGGGAGTGCGGATCGGTCTTGACCTGGTTCTCGATGGCCTTGTCGCGGTACTTCGTCCGCCAGATCGTCCCCCAGCTCACGAAGAACCGCTGCTCGGGCGTCATGCCGTCGATCAGGCCGGGGTGGCCGTTCTCCCGCAGGTGAATCTGGAGCGCGTCGTAGGCGGCGTTGATGCCGCCGAGGTCGCCGATGTTCTCCCCGAGGGTAAAGTCGCCGTTGACCTTCACGCCGGGCAGCGGCTCGTACTTGCTATACTGCGCCGACAGTGCCCCGGTGCGCGCGTCGAAGGCCGTGCGGTCGGCGTCCGTCCACCAGGACTTCAGGTTGCCGTCCTTGTCGTACTGCGAGCCCTTGTCGTCGAAGCCGTGGCTGATCTCGTGCCCGATCACCGCGCCGATGCCACCGTAGTTGACGGCCGCGTCGGCCTGGTAGTCGTAGAACGGCGGCTGCATGATCGCGGCCGGGAACACAATCTCGTTGTAGGCCGAGTTGTAGTAGGCGTTCACGGTCTGCGGACTCATGAACCACTCGTCCTTGTCGACGGGGTCGTTGGCCTCCCGCACGTCCTTCTCGAAGTTCCACTGGCGCGCGGCCTCCCGGGCGGCCAGGTAGGTCCCGCCCTTGCTCGCCGGTTTGACCTCGAGCGTGGAGTAGTCTTTCCACTCGTCGGGGTAGCCGATCTTGACGCGGAAGGTGGCCAGTTTCCCGAGGGCCTCCCCCTTCGTCACCGGGCTCATCCACTCGAGTTGCTGGATGCGCGCCGCGTAGGCCTTGATGAGGTTGCCGACCATCTCCTCGGCCTTGGCCTTGGCCTCCGCCGGGAAGTACTCGTCGACGTAGAGCTTCCCGACCGCCTCGCCGAGGACGCCGTTCACGCTCGCCACCGCGGTTTCCTCGCGCGGGCGCTGTTGCTTGGCCCCGCGGAGCTCCTGCGAGTAGAACTCCCAGTTGGCCCGCTCGATCTCGGTGCTCAAGGAGTTGGCCGCCCCGTCGATGAGCTGCCACGTGAGGTAGTCCCGCAGGGATTGCATGTCGAATCGGCCGGTTTTGGCGGAAGCCGGACCCATACCCTTCTTCGCGTCCGCCGCGGAAGGCATCGCCTCGGCGAGCAGCTCGAGGTAGGCCACCTCACCGACGATCACCGTGTCCGGCGCGGCCAGGCCATTGTCGGTAAAGAAGGTCGCCCAGTCCACGGCCGGCACCTCGGTCTGGAGTTGCGCGAGCGAACGCGGGTTGTAGCGCTTGTAAGGGTCGCGCCGGGCCACCTTGTCGAGCTTCGACTCCGCGATCCGCGTCTCCACCTCCATGACGCGCGGGGCGGCGAGCTTGCTCTCCCCCGCCGTGTACCCGGCGTAACGCAGCATACGCGCCACGTGCCCGACGTACATTTCGCGGCGCCGCACGCTCGCGGTGTCGGTGTCGAGGTAGTAGTCGCGGTCCGGGAGTCCGAGCGAGCCGCCCCCGAAGTAGATCACCTTCGCGTTGCTGTTCTTGGGGTTGCTCCCGATCCCGAAGCCCAGCAGCGAGCTCCCGCCTTTCGGCAAAACCGACTTCTCGTACGCGATCACGTCGGCGTAGGTCTTCAGGCCCCGGATCCGCTCGAGGCGATCCTCGATCGGCGCGATCCCCTGCGCGTCACGCGTCGCGGTGTCCATCGCGAGCGCGAAGAACGTAGCGGCCTTGCCCTGGTCGGTATCGGCGCCGTAGGCCCCGGAGGCGGCGGCCTGCTCGAGGACGCTCAGGGTCTGCGCGTCGGTCGTCTTGCGGAGTTCATCGAAACTCCCCCAGCGCTCGCGGTCCGCCGGGATCTCCGTCTCGTCGAGCCACTTACCGTTGACGTACCGGAAGAAGTCCTCCCCCGGGGCCACGGACGTGTCCATGTACGCCAGGTTGATACCGCGGCCGGGCTTCGACGCCTCCATTGCCGCCGGTGGCTCCGCGGCGGGCGCCTCGGTCGCGGTCGTTGCCGTCGTGGGCGTGGATGGGGTGGCCGTGGTCGATTTGGTGGACTGGCAGGCGGGCGTGCAGAGGGCACCGGCCAGCGCCGCCGCCACGAGATGAGTCAGCTTCATGTCCACAAAAGTGCGACGCGCCGATGTGGTTCACTGTATCAGCCGCATCACCTGGTCCTTTTTCGCCCGCGAGACGACGATTTCGCTGCCGTCCGACAGGAGGAGGCACCCGTTGCGCATCACCTTACTGATCCGGGCCACGTTGACGAGGTGGCGGTGGTGGACCCGCTGGAACCCGTACGCACTCAGCGGGTCTTCCAACTGCTTTAGGTTGCGACTGATCGTGAGCCGGCGGCCGTCCGCGAGGTAGATGTACGAGTAGCTGCCGTCGCTCTGGCACCGGACGATCTCCGCGATCGCGACCAACTCCCACCCGTCGGAGGTCGGCAGGGAGAGTTTCGACGAGCGACCCTCCTCGAGGCTGAGTTGGTCGAACAGCACCTTGAGGGCATTCGGGTCCCGGGTGCGCTCTGGGTCGACGTTCACCTTCGCGAGCGCCCTGGCGAGCTCCTCGCCGTCGACGGGCTTCAGGAGGTAGTCCACCGCGGAGTGCCGGAAGGCCTTCACGGCGTACTGGCTGTAGGCCGTCGTGAAGATGAGGTGGCTCGTCAGCTCCTGAAGGCGGTCGAGCAGTTCGAAGCCGTTAAGGTGGGGCATTTCTATATCCAGGAACAGCACGTCCGGAGACAGGACTGGCAGCTCCGCGAGGGCCATCCTGGGGTCCACGAAGGTGGCCATTACACTACAGGACGGGGCGTAGGTCTTGAGGTCCCACTCCAGGGTCTCGATGCAGTGCGGCTCGTCGTCGACGATGACGGCGGTGAGGGCGTCGGGGGCGGTAGTCTTCATGTCGTAAGGGTTTGTGTCCTGGAACCGGGCCCGGGGGCGTTCTTGGCCTGCGGGTGGTCCGTGAGGTAGGTGAGGGAGATGATCACCTCGGTGCCGACTGCCTGCCCGTCGGACGTCAGGTCGGTCACGGTCACCTCGGCGGTGAAGTCGTAGGCCTCGCCGAGTTTCTTGAGGCGCTCGCTGCTGATGTCCATCCCGAGGCTCTTCTTCAGCGTCGCCGAGCGGCTCTTCGCGTGTAGGGCAGCGCTGCGGCCGACGCCGTTGTCGCGAATCGCGATCACGAGCCGGTTGGCGGGAGTCGCCCGGATGGAGATCGAGAGCCGCCCGACGCCGTCCTCCTTGTGGAGCAGCCCGTGCCAGATGGCGTTCTCGACGTAGGGCTGCACCAGCATCGGCGGGATCATCACGTAGTCCGTGTCGACCTCCGCGCCGATGCGGAACTCGTACTCGAAGCGTTTCGTGAACCGGAGGCTCTCGAGCTCGACGTAGATCCGGAGCGCCTGCAGGTCGAGGCTCAGCGGCACCAGGGCCCGCTTGCTATTCTCCAGTATCAGCCGGATGAGTCTGCTGAACTTCGTGAGGTAGTCCGAGGCCGCCTTCGGTTCGTTGCGGATCACGAACAGCTTGATCGAGTTGAGGCCGTTGAATAGGAAGTGCGGATTCATCTGCGCCCGCAGGGCCGACATCTCTACCTGCAGCAACTCCTCCCCGAAGGTCCGCTCCCGGACGCGCTCGCGACGGCGGACCAACAAGACTACCGCCAGGCCGAATCCCAGCGACATCAGAGACGCCCCTATCTCGGTGAGGTACTGATGGATCGGAGAGATCAGCGATAAGTATGCCCCGACGGCGGCAACGCCGGCGAACAATGCCAGGAAACTCTTCGAGAAGAACAGGAATACGCAAATAGCGAGTGCCAGGACGCTTGCGGTAATCGCCTTGACTGCGGCGGTGTCGTAGTCGCGGTAGGTCATCACGAACACCGGGATCGTGGCGAGGATCTGCAGCAGCAACACGGCCCGGTACCAGATGCCGACGTAGCCGAGGGCGTTGGCCGCCGCGCCCACGCTGGCGAGACTCGCGCAGTAAAGCCCCATCCACACGCACCCGAGCGCCAGCTTTTCGTACCCGAACCACCGCAGCATCGTATCGATCCGGGGGCGGGCACCCAACTCGAGCAGCAGCGCCCGCATGAAGCGGAAGAAGAGGTAGGGCGTCAGCACCGCGGTGAGGATCAACAGGATTTCGTCGAACACCAGTCCCGGCAGGAGCGCCACGGCAATCCCGTCCTCGTAGCACAGGTACAGGGTCTGGCTCACGGAGAAGTACAAAAACCACTTCGTCAACGGGTGACCGCTCAACGAATACAGCATCAGCTGGTAGATCACCAGCAAGACCATCCAGCCCAGCACGAAGGCCGAGATCACCTGGTGGCGCCGGGCGTCGGCCTCCATCGCCGCCGCGCCGTGGATCGTGAGGGATTTCCTGGCGAACGTCGCGAACAGACTGGGCCCGTGGGGATTCTGGGTGCGGTACACGATGTCGTAGCGCCCGGGCGCGAAGGCCATCTTCGCGGTGTTGCTGTAGGTCCGCGACCACACCAGGGCGCTGGCCCGCTCGGCCAACGGGAGGGCATTCCCCATCGAGAGCTCCGCCTCCAGTGCTCCGTCGCGGAAGACGTAGATCTCGCTGCCGTGGAGTACCCCCGTCTCGAGGTATACCGTGTCCCGACGGTCGAACCGCACGCAGACCTTGAACCAGTGACAAGCGCCGTCGTCGCTGCCGTAGTACTCCTCGCGGATCCTCCTCCAGCCGGCCACGTCCGTCGGGGGCGCCGTTCGGATCTCGTTTGCGTCGGCTCCGCAGTCCGCGGGATGGTATTCCTGTAAGTCGTAGAGGGTTTGTGCTCCGCGGCCGGGCGCGTGGTCCACCTGGTGACACTCCTGTGCTGCGGCGTACGCGGTGGTCAGGAGGAGGGCAAACACCACATGCAGCGCGGCCGTCGCGGCACGCTCGGGGATAGACACAGCCTGAAAGTAAGGCGTACGCCATTCGCCTTTCGGCAAAACTCATAACCGGGCCCCTTGCCTATACCCTTGGGTGGCCTCGGTTTGTAATCGGTTCGGCCGGGCGCCCGTACGCAGGCCCGGACTCGTTCGAAAACAAACCTTTGCCCCTCGTTCGGACGTTGCTATACCACAAACCCATCCACATGAAATCATTCGCCACCACCGCGATCGCCCTACTCCTTACCGCCGCCGGCGCCGTCCCCGGTCTCCACGCCCAAACCACTCGCGCCGCACAGGCCGAGATGGAAACCACGGCCACCCGCGAGGTCGCCGAAGAATTCGCCGAGGAGGAAGCCGAGTTCAACAACGAAGTGAAGGACGCCTCGGAGGACCTCACCAAAGACCTCAACCGCCGCGACCGCGAGATCGCCGAGACGAAGGCCATCAACGAGGCCAAGCTCGCCCGCGTCGACGAGCGCGAGGCCGCCCTCGACGCCGAGCTCGCCGAGCGCCAGGCCGAGCGCGACGCCCAACTCGAGGCCGCCGGCCGCGACGAGGCGCGCAGGGCGAAGATCAACGACGACTACACCGCCGAGGCCACCAAGATCGCCGAGGAGCGCATGGAACTGCGCGAGGACCGCGAGAAGATTAACCAAAAATCCGCCGAGATCGTCCAAGAGGCCGACGCCGAACTCATCGAGGAGATGGACGAGTACGTCGAGGAGATCATCGACGCCAAGCACGAGCAGGTCAAAGAAGCCACCGAGGCCGTCGAGGAGATGATCGAGGACATGCCCGCCCCGGAAGTAGCGCCCGCGCCGATGCGCGATCCTAAGTCCGCAGGTTCCAAGGCGCCTAAGTAATTACGTCTGCTGGCGCTTAGGCTGCACCAGACGCTCAATCCATCCAAGCCCAGGACGCCCCCGTGACCTCGTCGCGGGGGCGTTTTTTTGTGAGACTCGTACGAGTCTCAGCGCAGCAGCGGGTGACAAGTCTCCAGCACCTGCCGTAGGTGCGAGATATCGAGGTGGGTGTACCGCTCCGTGGTGGTGATACTGGCGTGCCCGAGCATCTCCTGCACGCTGCGCAGGTCGGCGCCGCCCTCGATCAGGTGGGTCGCGAAACTGTGCCGCAGCGTGTGCGGACCTACGGGCCGCCCGATGCCCGCCCCGCGTCCGAGGTCGCGCACGATCATGAAGATCATGTTCCGCGTCAGCGGGGCGCCGCGCCGGTTCAGGAAGCAGACCTCGGGCTGGGGGAGTGCCTTTCCGTCGAACCCCCGCCGGACGTGCTCCTCGTAGATCCGCCAGTGACGCACGGCCTCGTCGCCGATCGGGATCAGGCGCTCGCGCTGGCCCTTGCCGATCACGCGGATGAACCCCGCCTCGAGGAACAGTTGGCCCAGTCGCAGCTGCGTGAGTTCGCTCACGCGCATACCGCAGGCGTACAGGAACTCGACGATGGCCCGGTTGCGGAGCCCCTCCGGCGTGCTGTGGTCGATCTGCGCAATCAACGCCCGCACCTCGTCTACCTCCAGTACGACAGGAAGTTTTCGCGGAAGCGGCACCGACTCCAGCTGCGCCGTCGGCGAAGCCTCCTGGTAGCCCTGGCGCAGCCGGTACAGGTAGAAGCCGTTGATGCCCGAGAGCACCCGCCCCACCGTCGTTTGCGCCAGACCGAGTTCGTACAACTCCTTCAGTAAGGACCGTACGTGGCGCTCCTTGACGCGGTCCGGGCCGATCGCGAGGCGCGAGACGTCCGCCGCTTCCGCACTGTCCGCAGCCAGGTGTTCGATCAGCTTCCGCACGTCGCGCAGGTATGCCTCCACGGTGTGCTTGGAGTAGCCCCTCTCCACGCGCATGTGGCCGGCGTACTCCGCGAGCGTCTGCGCCCAGGCCGGCGGCAGGTCGCCGAGGAGCTTCGAGGTAGTTTGGGTCGCCACGTTCAGTACTGGTCTCGGATCGACACCAGGACCCGCTCCATGGCGGCCTTGTACTCCGCGCTCGAACCCGCGAAGTGGTTGTGCATAAAACTAAAGGCGAGCATCCGCCCGGAGTCCGCCCGCAGGAAGCCACTCAGGCAGTGGTTGTGCCGCAGGGACCCGGTCTTGCCCCAGACGTAGGGCCCGCGCCCGGGTCCGCCGGCGTAGTGCCGCGCCACGGTCCCGTCGACGCCGCCGGTCACGAGCAGGCGCTTCAGCGCGGGCCACTCGTAGTTTTGGTACAGATTAGACAGCAGCCCCACCAGCGCCCGGGGCGCCACCATGTTGTAGTGACTCAGGCCACTGCCGTCGGCCCAGTAGAGGCTCGGGGGCGCGAGTCGCAACACCTCGGCCGCCGAGCGCTCGCGGATGGCGTCCCCGTCGGTGAGGCCGTGGGCGTAGAGACCGGCGGCGAGCAGCAACTGCTCGGCGGCGAAATTGTCGCTCGGCAGCATCATCGCGCGCAGCAGGGAGTCGCGGGGCGCTCCGGGCCAGACGCGCGTGCGCCAATCCGCGGGCAGGGCCTCGGAGTGGTAGCGGACCGGGCGACCGCACCAGTCCTCGAGCAGTTGGGCCGCGAGGTCCTGTGCCCCGTACAGCGGGGCGGTGAGCGTGTCGAGTTCACGAGTTTTGGCGGAAGCCTCGAAGCGGTTGCTCGCCTCCGCGCGCTGTAGTTCGCCTTGCGGCAAAACCCCGGACTCGCGGACGACGACGAAGCTCGGCTGCGAGGACCAGGTCCCGTTTTGGCGCCAAGCCCGCAAAGCGTTCCTGTACACGGGCAAACCCGAGCGCTCCCGCATGTAGTCGCTCACGTAGTCGTCCCACATCCAGCCGCCCCCGAAGCGCGGTAGGGTAGCGTAGCCGTGGAGACCGACTTCGACCGGGCCGGGGTGTTCGCGCAGGACCCGCCGTATCCGGGCGTTGTAGGGCACGTCACCGGCGGCCAGATCGGGGTAGGCCAGTCCCCAGAGCCGCAGCGTATCCTCGTCGTAGCGGTAGCTCAGCGCCGGGATTGAATCGTTCGGCAGCCACGCCAGGCAGGTGGCCGTGGTGAGCAACTTCGTGTTGCTGGCCGGGGTGTAGAGCTTGTCGGCGTCCCGCTCGGCGAGGACCTCACCGGTGGCCGGGTCCACGAGGATGAAGCCCGTGAAGTCAGTCGCGAAGAGCCCCTCCCGGGCGACGGCCTCGAGGGCGACGTTGCGCGAACAGCCCGCCAGCAGGAGCGTGAGTGCCAGTGCGGGGGAGGAAAGTCGTAGCGCTACCTGCATTGCGCTAATGTAGCCGCGGTGGGTTGACCAATCGACGGCGTTGGCGATATTCGCACTCATGGCCATCCTGTCGACCCAACCCGCCCGCCACTGCGACTACTGCGGCGAGGTGATCCGCGGGCGGTCGGACAAGCGCTTTTGCAACTCGGAGTGCCGCAACGGCTTCCACAACCACATGTCCGGCATCAACGATGCCTTCATGCGCAAGATCAACAAGGTGCTGCGCCGCAACCGCCGCATCCTCATCGAACTCACGCCCGACGGGAAGAACTACGCCACGCGGACCCGCCTCGAGGATCTGGGCTTCAACTTCAACTACAACACCCACCAGTTGCCGAGCCGCGAGG
This sequence comes from Saprospiraceae bacterium, assembly GCA_965215115.1. Classification (GTDB taxonomy): domain Bacteria; phylum Bacteroidota; class Bacteroidia; order Chitinophagales; family Saprospiraceae; genus CALDTK01. The sequence continues at coordinate 4,763,764 of OZ244050.1, read as the reverse complement.
GCCAGCAGTACACGTTCTGCTACGAGTTCGGCTACCTCGAGATCCGGGAGCACTACTTTATGCTCGTCCACCGCACGGACGATCGCCGCGGCGCCCGGGTGGCCAAACAAGACGGCAAGGAGGTGAGTTAACCCAGTCGCCGCGCCCCCGGTGCCACTCGGCCACCGGGCACGGGCGCCACCGATGCTCGAACCCTTTCTAGCACGGCTTTTGAAACTCTCCCAGCATGAAGTCGAACGCCCTCCTTTCCCTCGCGGTGGCCGCCTGCACCTACTCCGCGGCCGCGGCTGGTCTGGGGGCCGCGCACTCGCCGCTGCAGCCCGACCAGGAGGAGACGGTCGTGGTGTACCGCAACAAGCAGAGCTACTTCGACATCGCCGGCTGGCCCGACGACGAGCTCACCGCCGAGGCCGACATCCACATCCATCAGTACCCCGCGCGCGGGGAGGTCCGCGTGGACCTCAAGCAGCACAGCTTCGTGTTCTACCCCGATGTCGACCTCTGCGCCGCGGCCGACGAGTTCATCTACTCCGTCAAGTACGGCGACTGGATGGAGACCTTCCGGATCAAGGTCGAGATCATGTGCGACGCCCCGACGATCATCGCGCAGTTCTCGGTCGGCAAGTCCGCCAACGACTACGCGGCCTTCACGATCCTGGGCGTACAGAACTTCCCGAACAACTCCCTCGCCATCTTCGACCGCGCCGGCAGCCCCATCTTCCGCAAGGACAACTACCAGAACGATTGGTCCGGGAAGCTACCCGACGGCAAGTTCGCCAAGCCCGAGGACGAGTACCTCTACGTCTTCGACGACGGGAACGGCAATCTGTACAGCGGGTACGTGAGGGTGAATTAAGGCAGTTCTCAGTTTTCAGTTCTCAGTTTTCAGTGCCCGTCATACGTGCAGGTCCTGCCGGGCCTACGCGGCAGCGAACTGAGAACTGAGAACTGAGAACTGAGAACAGAGAACTGAGAACTCCCTCACTCCTCGATAAAGAGCGCGCTAATACTCTTGTGCTCGTGCGTGTTGCGGATGGCGCGGGCGAATAGCTTGTCGGTGCTCAGGACGCGGATCTTGTCGCGGGGCTTGTCCTTCTTGAGTGGGATCGTGTCGCAGACGATGACCTCGGTGAACATCGAGCGCTCGATCTTCTCGTAGGCGTCGCCGGAGAGGACGGGGTGCGTACACAGCGCGCGGACGCTCTTGGCCCCCTTCTCCATCAAGACCTCGGCGGCGCGGCACAGGGTGCCGGCGGTGTCGACGAGGTCGTCGACTACGATGACATCGGCCCCTTCCACATCCCCGATGACGGTCATCTCGGAGACCTTGTTGACCTCGGTGCGGACCTTGTCGCAAATGACCAACTCCCGGCGGAAGTGATTGCTGTAGGTCCGGGCACGTTTCACGCCCCCGACGTCCGGGGAGGCGAAGGTGACGTTCTCGAGGTCGATGTGCTCGACGAGGTACGGGATGAAAATCGCCTCGGACTTGAGGTGGTCGACGGGGATGTTGAAGAAGCCCTGGATCTGGTCGGCGTGGAAGTCCATCGTCATCACGCGGTTCGCCCCGGCCGTCTGGAGGATGTCGGCCATGAGGCGCGCCGAGATCGGGACGCGGGGCTTGTCCTTGCGGTCTTGCCGCGCGTAGCCGAAGTACGGGATGACGGCCGTGATGTAGCTCGCCGAGGCCCGCTTGGCCGCGTCCATCATCAGCAGCAACTCCATCAGGTTGTCCGTCGGCGAGAAGGTGCTTTGGATGAAGAACACCCAGGCCCCGCGGACGCTCTCGTTGATGACGATGCGCATCTCGCCGTCGCTGAACCGCCGCACGGTCACGTCCCCGAGGGTGGAGCCGTAGTAGTCGGCGATGCGGTCGGCGAGGTAGCGGGAGCTCTCTCCGGTAAACAGTTGGACTTGACTCACGGGGCGGGGGGCTTGGCGTCTGGCAAACATAGCGGCCCGCTGCCGGGGTGCGGCAACCAAACTTGCGGGGCCGTCGTAGTTCTCGCATGGAGGTCACGACGAGGAGTACCCTGAGCTGCGGTGTGCTCGCACTACTGGTGGCGTGCCACGGCGCATCCGTCGAGTCTCCCCCCGCGGAGGGCGCCGTCATGCGCGTGGCGAACGCCTCCACGACCCCCGGCGCCACGACCACCGCCGCCGCGGTCCGCCCGGAAGGCTGGGACGCGTACTGGTACGCCGGCAAGGCCGAGCTCAACACGTACGCCACCGTCCAGAGTCGCTACGGCGAAGACCGCGAGGGCACGGCCGTGCTCATCTTCGTCACCGAGCCCTTCCTCCCGGAGACCCAGGTCAAGGACGACGGCGTCGGCGGCAAGGAAGCGTCGATCAGCGTCCTGAAGCTCAACCGCATCGAGCGTTTCGAGACCGGGATCTACGACTACTCCATCATGCAGTCCGTCTTCACGCCGGTGTCGCGCAACCAGTACCTACACACCCTCAAGACCACCACCAGCGTCCAGGACTGGTGCGGCCAGGTCTGGACGCAGTACAACTTCCGCAAGGGCGCCTACCAGGTCGAGCACCGGAGTTACTTCCAGAAGGAAGGCGACCAGAAGTCCTCCTACCCGGCCGCGCTCCTCGAGGACGAGCTCCTCAACGTCGTGCGGATCGATCCGGCTTACCTGCCTTCCGGCAAAACCGATGTCATCCCGAGCGAGAAGTACGGGCGCCTCTTCCACGTAGACACGGCCCCGCAAACGGCCGAGGTGAGTTTTCGCGAAAGCGGCACCGAACGAATCCTCACCCTCGACTACCCCGGCAGCGAGCGCCGCTTGGTGTACCGTTTTGCGGCGATTTTCCCGCACAAACTGCTCAGCTGGACCGAGACTGTAAAAGGCCAGACCATGATGAGCGCCGAGCTCACCGAGAGCCGCCAGGAGCCTTACTGGGCACAAAACAGCAACCGCTTCGCCGGCATGCGGGACTCACTCGGGCTTCAGTAGCTCGAGGGCAGCCTCTAGCGGGGCGTCGGTGCCGTCGAGTTGGTTCTCGCGCGTGCGCGGCACGATCACGTCGGGCTGCACGTTCCCGCGCGCGTCACCGACCATGTCCATGTACCACAGCGGCATGTTGATGCGGAACTCCTCGCGCGGTCCGATCAGGACCTCGAACAGGTCCCCGGCGAACATCCGCTCCGCCGAGCCGCCCGGCACCTGCCCGACGACGCGCCCCCGGCGGTAGTACTTCACGTAGTGCGCGAAGACGCTCCCCCCGGAGAAGGTGATCTCGTTGGTGAGCACCACCACGTCGCCGTCGAAGTGGTTGCGGCGCTTCGGCTTGCGGGGCTTGCGTAAATTGCGTTTCGTCCAGACATCCCCATCGCGCCGCACGCCGCCGAACAAGTAGTTGCCCACGCGCTCGAACACGTTCTTCCCCCACGCCCGCGGCGTGTACCCGATCATGGAGTCGAGCATGAGGTAGGGGTCCTCGGCGATGAAGCCGTAGAGGTGGTCCACGAGCGCGGCGCTGCCCCCGGTGTTGCTGCGTACGTCGATCACCAGTCCGGTGGCGCTGTCCCGCCTGAGCTGCTTCATGAGTTTGCGCAGTTTCCGGTAGGCGTCCGCCTTGCCGAGCTCACCCTTGCTAAACGAGGCCACGCCGAGGCGGTAGACCCCGGCGAGGGCCGTCGTGTCGAGGTAGATGCTTTGGGCTAGTTGTGCGCGGCGGCCGAGCTTCTCTCGCTTGCCTTTCTCGCGTTCGGTGTCCCTCGGGTACAGGAAGACGCTCGCGGTGTCCCCGCCGCCGTCGACAGTCGTGAGGAGGAGGCTGTCGTGCCAGCCGTAGGCGCGCTGGTAGAAGGTCGGGAGGTAGTGTGCGGGGTACCACTCGCGCGCGCTGCGCAGGTCGTGGTCGTCGACGCCGACGAAGGCGGCGACCTCGGCGATGAGACCGGCGGTTGGCCTGTTTTCGAGGGCGATGACCTCGGCGCCTTTCGGCAAAACGGTCGAGTCCCGCAGTACGAGCGAATCGGAGAGCAACAGGGCCCCGTCGTCACTTCGGCGCAGGGCCAGTTCGTACCGATGCTTGGCCTGCTGGGCGATGAAACCCTTGTCGCGGGTGGGTCGCAGTTGCAGGTGTCCGTCGCCGATCGTCGCGCGGATCGGGCCGGCCAGCGCGATGACCTCCCCGGCGTAGAGGCTGTCCACAGGCTTGCGCTCCCCGAGTCGGGCGCGGGCCACGGCCATGGCGGAGTCGATGAGCTGGGTGCCGCGCCCGCGGTAGGCGAAAGGGTGGTAGGTCCGCAGGGCGCCACCGAACTCCGCGAGGATCTCCCCCGCCTCGGCCGGGCTGTACTTGGTGGCCGACTGCCCAGCGGTTTTGGCGAAAGCCGCCAGCCAAAAAACACACACCAATGTCCACTTCACGGGGCGCAAGCTATGCCTTCGGGGCCTGGCGCTCGCCGACGAGGGCGTTGATCCCGTCGCGGATGTCGGAGAGGAGCTCGATGTCCTTCGGGGTCGGCACCGACTTGTCCTTCGGGTCCTCGGCCTTATCGCGGGTGTTCTTGAGGAAGCGGACCACGACGAACAGCACCATCGCCATGATGAAGAAGTCCATCCCGTTCTCGAGCACGAGGCCGTACTTGATGATGAGTCCCGTGCCCTCGAGGGCGGTGCCGTCGGCGGCGAGCTGCGGCGCGATCACGGTCCACTGCTTGTCGCCGAGGTCGATGCCGCCGGTGAGGTAGCCGAGCGGCGGGGAGATGAGCCCGGTGACGATGGCGTTGAGCATCCCGTTGAAGGCCGCCCCGATGACAACGCCGACGGCCAGATCGATCATGTTGCCCTTGATGGCGAAGGCCTTGAAGTCCTGCCAGAATCCCTTAAACATGCAAGCGTAAACGGCGGGCGCCGGCGGGGCGGTTCAGTGAGGGAGCGGCACCGATCTTGCGGCCGGGCCTTATCTACGCAGCATGGTAGAGTGGTGGCAGGGGCTCACGGTCGTCGAGCAGGTCTTCGCCGGGATGGGGCTCGGGTTCGGGACCTTACTGTTCGGGCTGCTCGCGCTGGCGATCGTCGGCGCGGACCTCGACGCGGATGTCGACGGGGACTTCGACGGGGACGTCGGGGCCGCGGGGGCGTTTAGCGTCAAGGGCGTGCTGAGCTTCCTGACCTTCTTCGGGGCGGGGGGCTTCTTGGCGCTGAGCTACGGCTTCCCGGTGTGGGGGGCCTCGGTCGCGGCGCTCGTGTTCGGCTACGCGGTCATGAGTACGTTGATCTGGATGCTCGCCAAGCTCCGCGGGCTCGACGCGGACCACAATCGCCGCGACGAGGCGCTGCTCGGGCAGGAGGGCCGGGTCTACCTCACGATCCCGGCGGACGGACTCGGGGTCGGTAGGATAGAGGTGATGCAGGGGGGGCGCCTCGTCGAGGTCGAGGCCGAGACCCGCGGGGGGGCGATCGCGACGGGGGCCGCGGTCGAGGTGCTGGACGTGCTCGCGCCGGGGCGCGTACTCGTCGCCCCGCTCGCCGAACTCGGCGCCGGCGACCTTTAGCCGAGTATCTCCTTACGTTCGTCGGGTAAATCACGCCCCCCGCCGCGGGATTGCCCGACAGTGCCTAACTTGTTTGCCAAATTGAACTCACCATGGACCCACTCACCTTCGTCATCATCGCGGCGGTCGTTGCGCTAATCTTGCTATCGTTCTTGGTCTGGGTGGTGCGCTACAAAAAGTGCCCCTCCGACAAGATCCTGGTCATCTACGGTCGCACGGGCTCCGGCTCCGCAAAGTGCCTCGCGGGCGGCGCCGCCTTCGTGATCCCCGTCCTCCAGGACTACGCCTACCTCGACCTGCACCCGATCTCGATCGACGTCGACCTCCACGGGGCGCTCTCGCGCCAGAACATCCGCGTCAACGTCCCGAGCCGCTTCACGGTCGCGATCTCGACCGAGGCCGGCGTGATGACCAACGCCGCCGAGCGCCTCCTGAACCGCAACCAGGACGAGATCCGCGAGATGTCCAAGGACATCATCTTCGGCCAGCTGCGCCTCGTGGTCGCGACGATGGACATCGAGGAGATTAACTCCGACCGCGATAAGTTCCTCGCCAACGTCTACCACAACGTCGGCACCGAACTGCGCAAGATCGGCCTCGAGCTCATCAACGTCAACGTCACCGACATCCAGGACGAGTCCGGCTACATCGAGGCCCTCGGCAAGGAGGCCGCCGCCCAGGCCATCAACGAGGCCAAGGTCCGCGTGGCGCAGCGCAACCAGACCGGCGCCATCGGCGAGGCCGAGGCCCGCCAGCTCCAGCGCGTCAAGGTCTCCAACGCCGAGGCGGAGGCCGCGTCCGGGGAGGCCGAGTCGGCCAAGATCCAACGCATCCGCGTGGCCACCGCCCAGGCCGAGGCCGAGACCCAGGTCGCCGAGGCCGAGCGCGTCCGCCGCATCGCCGTCGCCGAGGCCGAGGCCCGCTCGCGCATCGGCGAGGCCGACGCCCTCCAGGGCGAGCGCATCAAGGTGGCCGAGTTCAACGCCAAGGCCACCGAGGGCGAGAACGAGAGCCGCGTCCTCATCGCCGCCTCCGACGCCCTTCGCCGCGAGCGCGAGGCGGAGGCCCTCCGCCGCGCCACCGCTGCCGAGAAGATCCAGCAGGCCAACGCCCTCGAGGCGTCGTACAAAGCCCAGGAGGCCGCCGAGCGCGCCCGCGGCCAGAAGGAGCGCGCCACCCGCGAGGCCGACGAGCTCGTGAAGGCCGAAATCGAGAAGCTCCAGGCCGAGATCTCCGCCGAGGCCGCGGCCGAGAAGATCCGCCGCACCGCCCGCGGTGAGGCCGACGCGACGCTGGCACGCCTCCAGGCCGAGGCCCAGGGCAACTACGAGGTCCTCGCCAAGCAGGCCGAGGGCCTCAAGGCCATCGTCGACGCGGCCGGCGGGGACGCCCGCGAGGCGGTCCTGATGCTCATCGCCGACAAGCTCCCAGAGTTGGTCCGGACCCAGGTCGAGGCCATCAAGGGCATTAAGATCGACAAGGTCACCGTCTGGGAGGGCGGCGGCGGGGGCGGCTCGAACGGTCACGCCAACGGCGCCGGCTCGACGGCCAACTTCGTGGCCGGGCTCTACAAGGCCGTGCCGCCGCTGCGCGACCTGTTCGACATGGCCGGCATGGACCTGCCGAGCTACCTCGGATCGGAGTCGGGCGAGCACACGCCCTCGCTCAATGAAGCAAAGCCAGTGGCGAGCCTCGGCAACGGCAACGCCGCAAAGGACGCCAGTGCGAAGCCTAAGCAGCAGCCGACCGTCGTCACGAACGCCTAGTCGACCCCACAGGGGTCATCCAAGCTATACCATCCGGCCTCCATGCTCGCGCTTGGGGGTCGGTTCGTTTTTAAGCTGGTCGGTTCAGTGCTTCAGGAATACCACACTCACCCATACCGCCTTCGCTACCCACAATACCGTCCGTATGCCGTCCACGCGGACCAGGCGATCTACGAGCGCGCGGTCAAATCCACCGCCGAGCTGGTTGTGGAGCGGTACCGCCTGTAAAAAGGTATTCACCCATGTAAGTACGACCAGTACCAACGGCACCACCCACACCCAACTCCCGCCCGAGCGATAAGCCAGCCAGACGGCAAGCCCCAGTTCGAAGACCATCATCGGTCCCACCAGCGGGCCGATGGTCGAAGTGTGGAACGCGTGCGCCGCACCCCACTCGCCGCCGGCGTAACGGAAGCTCGGGTAGTGCACGAAGTGGACCGTGAGGATCAGGCCGACCAGCGCCCACGAGATTGCGAGGACCAGAAGGTATTCCGTCTGCGTGGGCGTAAAGGCGCTATGCATATGTCGAGTCCAACCATCGCAGACGGGTTTTGCTCAAGGCCGCGGCGGGCGGTCGTCGCATCTTTGCGGCCTTGCAGAACCATGACACCACAGACCAAGCGTGACTCCCCTCCCCGCCCGCGTCCAGGCCTGGGGGACGCTCGCCGCCCTCGCCCTCGTGTGGGGCAGCAGTTACATACTCATCAAGAAGAGCCTCGTCGGACTCGAAGCCTGGCAGGTGGGCTGCCTGCGGATCGCCCTGGCGGCGGTGGCTTTCGTGCCGCTGGCGCTGCGCTACTGTAGGGGCCTTTCGGCAAAACGCTGGGCGACGCTCGCGACGGTCGGTCTTTTCGGCACCGGGCTGCCGTCGTTCCTGTTCCCGCTCGCGCAACGGGAGTTGAGCAGCAGCCTGGCCGCTGGGCTGTCATCCCTCACGCCAATCATGACGCTGGTCATCGCGACGCTCGTGTTCGGGAGCCGGCTCGGGGTCTGGCGCGTGACCGGCGTTCTCGTGGGCCTGGTCGGGGCCCTGGTGCTCGTGAGCGGTCGCTTCGGGCTGCCCGGCGGGGACCTCGGCGCGGACTGGCCCGTGATCGCGGTCTCGCTCGCGACGGCGGCTACGCTCTGCTACGCGATCAGTAGTAACCTCGTGAAGCGCTACCTCTCCGATGCCAACGCCCTGCAGGTGAGCGCGGGCGCGATGGTGCCGCTGGGGGTCCTGGGTGCGGCGGGTCTGGCGTTCGGTGGGGGTCTGCCGCTCGGTGCGCCGGAAGACGCTTCCTTTACGCAGGAGCAGCTCTACGTCGCCTACGCATCCGTCGCCTTCCTGGCGCTGCTCGGCACGGCCCTGGCGAGTTGGCTCTTCTTCCGCCTCATCCAGCTGACCGACCCAGTATTCGCGAGCACGGTAAGCTACCTCGTGCCGATCGTGGCCTTTGGTTGGGGCCTGGCCGACGGCGAGGTGGTGACCGTGACGATCGCCGCCGGCCTTGCGCTGATCCTGTTCGGCGTATCCTTGAGCAAACGTTAGGGTCGTGCATCGTCTCGAAGGGCTTTACGTGAAGGAGGTTCCCGGCCGCGGGCGCGGGGTCTTCTGTCACCACGACATCCCCGCCGACGCCCTCATCGAAGTCTGCCCGGTGATCGTTTTGCCGAAAGGCGACCTCGAGCACGTCCACCGTAGCCACCTCCACGACTACTACTTCCTCTGGGAGCACGAGGGCGAGACCGCGATTGCCCTCGGCTACGGCTCCCTCTACAACCACGCCGAGCCCAACAACGCCGACTACGAGATGCACTTCGACGAGCGCACCCTCCACGTCATCGCCACCCGCAAGATTCCCGCCGGCGAGGAGATCTGCATCGACTACACGGATGGGGTGGACCGCAGTACGCTTTGGTTTTGAAGAGTGCGAAAGTGGGAGAGTCGAAAGTGGAAAGTGCCCGACGGGTGCACTCTCGAACCTTGCACTTTCCACTTTCCAACTTTTCAATCCTCATACCACCCCGCATACATCGGATAGGCCTCAGCAATCCTCGTTACCTCCTGCCTAAAGGCTGCCTCGCTCAGTCGCTTGAGGGGTTTGGCGGGCGTCCCGGCGTAGATCCACCCGGAGGCGCAGCGCGTGCCCTGCGTGACGACGGCGCCGGCGGCGATCAGGGCGCCCGACTCGACGTGGGCCCCGTCCATGACGATGGCCCCCATGCCGATGAGCACGTCGTCCTCGATCGTGCAGCCGTGCACGATGGCCCGGTGCCCGATGCTCACGCGACTCCCGATGGCGAGGGCGAACTTCTGGTAGGTGCAGTGGAGGCAGGCGCCGTCCTGGACGTTGACCTTGTCGCCGACGCGGATGGCGTTGACGTCTCCGCGAACCACGGCGTGGAACCAGAACGTACAATGGTCACCGCACACGACATCGCCCGTCAGCACCGCCGTCGGCATCACGCGACAATGCTCGCCGAGGACGGGCGTTTTCCCGTGGACGGGTATTAGGTAAGACATAGGAGACGACGTTTGTAGGGACGGCAAAGGTGCCTGTCGGCGGGCGAACCAACCGCCCCCGCCCCTCGGACGTTGTGCCCGACAGAACTTTGCGATCCGCCCCGCGCGGGTTGTCCAAAATCTTGATCAGAGACCATATGCCCAAAGAGCTTCACTGGACGCTGATGGCGTGCGCCATCCTCTCCGTCACCGCCTGCGCCCGGTACAAGCCCATGTACGATCAGGCTAAGCTCAAGCCCGGCAGGGCGGCCCCGCTCCCGGCCGAGGCGCCGGCCTACTCCGTGTACTTCACCGGGAGCGCCGGCGGGGCCGAGGAGCTCGCCGAGGCACCGGCGCTGCAACTGGCGCAGTCGGTTTTGGCGAAAGCCGACACCAACACGGCCTTCGTGTTCCTGGGCGACAACCTCGACAAACGCGGGATGCCCCCGAAGGACGAGAAGAAGCGACGCGCCAGCGCCGAGGCGCAGCTCGACCTCCAACTCGACCTCGTCGAGGACTTCAAGGGCACCCCGGTGTGGCTCCACGGCGACCGCGACTGGGCGAAGTACGGGATGGACGGCGTCGAGCGCCAGGAGGACTACCTCAAGGACCGCCGCGGCGACAACGTGATGCTGCCGAAGAACGGCTGCGGCGACCCGGTGCTCCTGGAGCTCACCCCGGACGTGGCGCTACTCGTCATCAACAGCACCTGGTTCATCAGCGACTGGTCGCAGTACCGCGAGCTCAACGAGGGCTGTGACGCCCAGTCGCGCAAGTACTTCCGCTGGCAACTCGCGAACGTCGCCAAGGAGGTCGCCTTCGACCACGTCATCGTCGCGACGCACCACCCGCTCATCACGCGGGGGCCGCGCGGCGGGGAGCATGGCTTCGTGGGCTTCTTCCGGGACGGCTTCGGCGGCCCCATCACCAATTTCTGGCGCAGCAAGATCGGGACGGCGCAGGACCTCTACGCCCCGAAGATGCTGGAGCTGCGAGACCTGCTCGAGGGCGTCTTCGACGACCACACGACCGTGAGCTTCGTCTCGGGCCACGAGTACATCCTACAGTCGGGCGTCTACGAGGGCCACCCCGTGATCGGGAGCGGGACGGCGTACCACCGCGCCCCCGGGAAGGTGGGACAGCGCACGGAGTTCACGGCCGGCGTGCCGGGGCTGGCGGCGCTGCACTACTACGACAACGGCGAGGCCTGGCTCGAGATCACGCAGGCCGATGGGTCGCCTTCCGGCAAAACGCTCTACACGAAGAAGCTCTACACCCGCGCGGAGCCGAAGTACACCGGCGACTACGCCGTGTACGAATCCACCCTGGACTCGATGGCCTTCGCGCCGTTCGAGGGCTACCGGGAGTTCGGCAAGCTCTACAAGTGGGCCTTCGGGGAGAACAACCGCGAGCTCTTCACGACGAAGTACAAGTACCCGATACTGCGACTGGAGGACTTCGCGGGCGGGGTCACGATCACGGACCGCGGGGGCGGGGGGCAGACCAACAGCCTGCGCCTCGTCGACAGCCTCGGGCGCGACTACGCCTTACGGAGCGTGCGCAAAGACCCCAACCGACTGCTGCCGGCCAACTTTCGCGTCGGCCCGCTCATCACGCTCACGCAGGATGTCTTCTTCACGGCCAACCCCTTCGCGGCCCTCACCGCCGCGGCCATCGCCGAGGGGATCGACTTCCCCCACGCGAACCCCCGGATGTACTACCTGCCGGCGCAACCCGCGCTCGGCGACCTGAATGCGTCCTTCGCCAACGACCTCTACATCCTCGAGGAGCGCCCCGTCGACGAGTGGATCGGCCCGGACGGACCCTTCGGCGAGCCCCGCAAGATCGACGGGCGCGACGACGTGCGCGAGAAGATCCGCGAGGGCTACAAGGACCGCATCGACCAGGAGGCCCTCGTGCGCGGGCGCCTGCTCGACCTGCTCCTCGGCGACTTCGACCGCCACGACGACCAGTGGCGCTACACGGAGTACAAGGACACGACCACGGGCGTGAGCAGCTGGGGCGTGATCCCGCGCGACCGCGACCAGGCGATGCTCAACATCGACGGTAAGCTGCTGCGCTTCGCGGGGACGACCCTGCCGGCCGTGCGCGAGGTGCAGAACTACGACGTGCGCCAGAAGTACCCCGGGGATTTCACCTTCCAGGCGCGCTTCCTCGACACGCGTTTCCTCAACGAGCTGACGCGCGAGCAGTGGCTCGCGGCCGCGCGCGAACTCAAGGCCGCCCTCACGGACGAGGAGATCGAACGCGCCTTCGACGACTGGCCGGCGGAGGTCCGCGCGAAGTACAAGCCGCGCTACGTGCGGGCCCTCAAGCAGCGCCGCGACGACCTGCCGAAGTACGCCGAGGAGATCTACGAGTTCCACGCCAAGCACGTCTACGTCGTGGGCTCGGACGCGAAAGACCGTTTTGAGGTAACTCGCAAAGAGAACGGCGCAGTCGTGGTCGATGTCTACCAGCTGAAGAAGGGCGAGAAGGTGCACCGCACCTACCACCGCGAGTTCTTCCCCGGGGAGACCAAAGACGTGCAGCTCTTCGGCCTCCGCGACGACGACGAGTACGTCGTGACCGGCAGATCGAAGGGGCGCAGCGTCAAGGTGCGCATCGTGCCGGGGCCCGAGGACGACGTCGTCAAGACCGACGATAAGGTCGGGGCGCTGCGCCGCCGTACGCGCGTCTACGTGTGGCCGGGCGAGGACGAGCTGGACGTCGGCAGCGAGACGGAGGTCCACCGTACGCGCAACCACCTTTTCAACAACTACGACTACCGCTCGATCGACTACGACTACGGCCTCCTGCTGCCGGCGATCGGGTTCAACCCCGACGACGGACTCAAGATCGGACTGGCGTACCAGCGGCACCACTACACCTTCCACCGGCACTTCGTCCAGACGCTCAACGCCACCTTCGCCACGGCCAGCCTCGGGACGCGCTTCGACTACGGCCTCCGCGTCATCGACCTGAGTCCCCGGCTGGACTTCGGGCTCCAGGCCGCCTACCAGACGCCGTCATTCGCGGTCAACTACTTCGGCCTCGGCAACGAGACGATCCAGCCGCTGTCCGGCGACAACGCGCAGTTCCGCGTGCGGCAGGAGCTGTTCGGCTTGTACCCCAACCTGTCGCTGCGTCACGAAAACCACGACGGCGCGCTCACGGCCTCCCTGCTCGGCGAAGGCATCACCCTGGAGCGCGACCCCGATCGCATCCTCGGCCGCGAGCGCGCGAGCGAGGACCCGGTGTTCGAGACCCACGTCTACGGCGGCGCCGGTCTGCGGTACCGCTTCCGCAACGTCGACAAGAACTCCTTCCCGCGCGACGGCATCCACGCCAACGCCGAGATCGTGTACCGCCGCCGCTTCGAGCCCGAGCCGGACAACATCATGACCATGAGCGGGAGTATCGCCGTGTACCAACACCTCTGGCGCAACGCCATGATCGCCGGGCGCCTCGGCGGTGGCATCACCCGCGGAGACTATTACTTCTACCAGGGCCAGAACCTCGGTCGCAGCAATCTGCGCGGCTTCCGCAGGGAGCGCTTCATCGGTGACGAGGTCGCCTACGCGAACGTCGACTTCCGGCAGATGATCGGGAAGCTGTTGTACAGTAAGTTCGGCGCCTTCCTCTCCTTCGACGCGGGCCGGGTGTGGAACGACCGGTTCCGGAGTGACAAGGTCCACTTTAGCTACGGCGGCGGCGTCATCCTCCGACCCCTCAGCCTCGGTACGTTCGTGGTCGGGTACCACATCCCGGAGGATGGTTCGCCGGCGCAGGTGAAGTTCGCGGCGGGCTTTGACTTCTAGCGGAACCCAGAAAGGGGGATGCTTTTGGCGGGCGGACTTACCTTGCGTGGGTGTCTAGCGTATCGTCCCCCCCCACCGCCACTCTGTCCGCCGCGCAGGAAGTCCTCAAGCACCACTTCGGCTACGATACGTTCCGGCCGATGCAGGCCGAGATCATCGAGTCGGTCCTGAGCGGGCGTGACACGATGGTGCTGATGCCGACCGGCGGCGGGAAGTCGATCTGCTTCCAGGTGCCGGCGCTCCTGATGCGCGGCACGGCGCTGGTGGTGAGTCCGCTCATCAGCCTGATGAAAGACCAGGTGGAGGCCTTGCGGCAAAACGGCATCCGCGCGGCCTACCTCAACTCATCGCTCTCGGGGCTGGAGCAGCGGCAGGTCGAGGACGAGCTCACGAACGGTGGGCTCAAGCTGCTCTACGTAAGTCCGGAGCGCCTGCTCGCCGGCGAGACCTTACGCTTCCTGCAGCGCGCGAAGATCAACCTCATCGCCATCGACGAGGCGCACTGCATCTCGTCGTGGGGGCACGACTTTCGCCCGGAGTACACCAAGCTCAACCTCGTCCGCCAGGCCCTCCCGCACGTGCCCGTCGTCGCCCTCACGGCCACGGCCGACAAGGTGACCCGGCGCGACATCGCCAAACAGCTCGGGCTCCAGGACCCGAACAACTTCGTGACCAGCTTCGACCGGCCGAACCTCGACCTCGAAGTGCGGCAGGGCCTCGACCGCGTCAAGCAGATCATCAACTGGGTGAAGAAGCGCCCCGGCCAGAGCGGCATCGTCTACTGCCTGAGCCGCAACTCCTGCGAGCAGATCGCCGCCAAGCTCAAGGCCAAGGGCTACGACGCCGAGCCCTACCACGCCGGGCTCCACGAGCGCGTGCGCTCGAGCGTGCAGGAGCGCTTCGTCCGCGATGAGCTGCCGATCGTGTGCGCGACGATCGCCTTCGGGATGGGGATCGACAAGTCGAACGTCCGCTGGGTGATCCACTACAACCTGCCGAAGAACCTGGAGGGCTTCTACCAGGAGATCGGCCGCGCCGGTCGCGACGGGGGCGCCTCGGAGACCTTGCTGTTCTACAGCTGGGCCGACCGCCAGACCCTCGCCGACATCATCGCCGACGGCTCGCCGAGTACCACCGAGCTGCAGCTCGCCAAGCTCGAGCGCATGTACCAGTACGCGACGGCGGTCCACTGCCGGCGCCGCCTGCTGCTGACCTACTTCGGGGACGACTACCGCGACAGCTGCGGCCACTGCGACATCTGCCGCAATCCGCCGAAGCCATTCGACGGTACGCTCATCGCGCAGAAGGCCCTCAGTGGGGTAGCGCGCTCGGGCCAGCGCGTCGGGCAACAAACCCTCGTCAACATCCTGCGCGGCTTTACCAACCAGGAGATCCTCGCCTTCGGCTACGACGAGATCAAGACCTTCGGCAGCGGGCGCGACATCGCCGTGCGCGACTGGCACTACTACATCGAGCAGCTCATCCACCAGGGCCTCCTCGAGCCGGCGCCCGACCAGCGCAACGCCCTCAAGCTCACCCCCGCCAGCGAGGAGGTCCTGTTCGGGAAGCGCCAGGTCGAGCTCGTCGTGCGCGAGAAGCGCGCCGTCGCCGAGGCCGCCGCGCCGAAGCCCGCCCTCGGTCGCGCCCGCGGCAGTGGCCCCAACGGCGAGCTCTTCGAGCGTCTCCGCAAGCTGCGCCTCACGCTCGCCCGCGAGATGGGCAAGCCGCCCTACGTCATCTTCAACGACACCACCCTCGAAGAGATGGCCATCATGCAGCCCACGGACTCCGGCACGATGAAACTCATCGGTGGGGTCGGGGACCACAAACTGCGCGAGTACGGGGACGCTTTCATGAAGGAGATCCGGGACTACATCTACGAGAAGGGGTAAGGGGGGCGCTCGCTGCGTTGTCCACTCATCGCGAGCTGCGAGGCTGGCGTGACAATCTAACTACGTCATCCTACGATCTCTTCTACACAAGCGTCGACGACTAGCCTCACAGACGATTACCCGGCGCCTCAACGAAATCCGCATGCTCAACCACGAATCCATCGACGCCATGTGTCGCCGCCTCCCGGGCGTCACCGTCGGCTCACCCTTCGGACCCGACAACGCCGTCTACAAGGTCGGACCCAAGATGTTCGCCCTCGTCTCGCTCGATATGCCGCGCATTAACCTCAAGTGCGACCCCGACGAGGCCGTCCTGCTTCGCGAGCGCTCCGAGGCCGTCGAGCCCGGCTACCACATGTCCAAAAAGCACTGGAACTCCGTGTACTGGGAGCGCGACCTGCCCGAGGCCGATCTCCGGGCCTGGATCAAGGCCAGCTACGATCTGGTGCGGGCGAGCCTGAAGAAGGCCGACCGCGAGGCGCTACTCGCTTCCGGGACGTGACTTCACCTACCGCGCCCCGGATTGCAGTCCTCGGCCAGGGACTCGCCGGTACGCTCGCGAGTTTGGGCTTGCGCCAAAACGGTCTCGCGCACCACGTGTACGACCGCGGTCACGCCCGGGCCAGTAGTTACGCCGCCGCCGGAATCGTCAACCCGGTGACGGGCAGGCGTTTCGTCCTCGTCGAGGACTACCGTGAGTATTTGGGCGCGTTTGACCTATACGACTACGCGGCCCAGCTGCTCGGCAGGCCGCTGGTCCACGCCCTCCTCATCTACCGGGACCTGTCCGCCGTCAAGGATCGCAACCAGTGGGACATGCGCCGCCAGGACGACGCCTACCGTCCCTTCCTCGGTGAGCCAGTCGAGGCCCGATCGTTGGGGCTTTCGCCAAAACTCGCCGCGACGTGGCTCGGTCCGACCACGGGAGCCTACCGCGTCGACGTGGCGGGGCTCATCGAGGCGTACCGGGTTTTGCTGAAAAGCGAACACGCCCTCTCGGAAAACAGTATCGGCGACGGGGACATCCGCTCGGAAGGCACGACGACTACGCTCCGCGAAACGACCTACGACGTGGTGATCGACTGCCGGGGCGCGGGATCTGCGGACGGGCACCTGTGGTCGGAGCTACCCTGGCGGCTCTCGAAGGGCGAGGCGATCCGACTACCGAACCGTGGCTGGCCCGGGGGAGCGGGCGCCAAAATCGGGGGTATGTTCCTGTCGCCGGTAGGGGACGGCTCCGCGCTCTGGTACGGGGGCACGAGCACCGACCACTTCAGCGTCGATGCTTCCGATCCGGCGGTCGCGGGGCAGTTCATGCGAGACGTGCGGGAGCTAGACCTGCTGGCGGACGGGGGCAGCGTCGAGTACCTGGCCGCCGTGCGCCCGACGATGAAAGACCGGGCCACGCGCGCGATGCGCCACGCGACCGTGCCGGGCCTTTACCTCTGCAATGGGTTCGGGACAAAGGGCGCGCTGGTCGGTCCATCGGTGGCGAGCGAGCTTTTGTCGATCCTTCGTGAAGATCTCGGCGTTGCGGGGTAATTTGTGCTGTGCCTCAAGAGATCATCGATATGCCCAATCCCGAACGCGACCGCCACGCGGACACCGTCATCCGCAACCACGTACTCTTCTCGATGGCCTCCGGGGCCATCCCCGTGGCCCTCGCCGACCTGGCCGCCGTGAGCGCCGTCCAGCTCGATATGGTCCGCAACCTCTGCGAGGTGTACGGCGTGGACTTCTCGACCAAGCGCGGCAAAGCCCTCGTCACCTCGATCACGACCGCCGCCCTCGCGCGCGCCGGTGCGGCGAGCCTCGTGAAGCTGGTGCCGGTAGCCGGTACCCTCATCGGAAGCGTGACGGGCGGCGTGCTGGCGGGCGCGAGTAGCTACGGCCTTGGCCAGGCCTTCAAGACGCACCTCAGCGCCGGTGGCACCTTCCTCGACCTCGACGTGGACCGGCTCAAGCGCATCTACCGTGAGCAGTTCGAGAAGGGCAAGGAGACCGTCAAGCAGTGGCGAAGCGAGGCCGGGGACGCGGCCGGGGAGTCGGCCTTCGACTTTGAGGCGATGGTGCGGCGGCAGCGTAACTCCGGCGACGACACCAGGGATGCGGATGCGATCGTCGAGACCGCCGCGGAGGCCAGCGAGAGCGTCGCGAAGGCGGGTTCGATGAGTGCGCGGCTCGAAGAACTGACGGCGCTGCGCGCCAAGGGTCTCATCAGTGCGGAGGATTTTGAGAAGACGAAGGAGCGGTTGTTAAGGGATATTTAGGGGAGGGCTAGGGGTCTAGGGGGTCTGGTGTCTAGAGTCTTCTGTCTAGTGTCTAGTGTCTGGTATTCATAGTTTGGCGTGCGGGTGGCTGACGGGGTGGGCGGGGTCTCGCTGGGGACGATGCTTGCTGCTGGTGGTGGGGCGGTGGTGCGTGGTGATTTAGTGTGCTTTTGCCTGCGGCGATAGGGTGGCTGCTTAGGTAGCTTGGCTTGGGCGGTGTTGCAGGCTTTAGCACGTGGGGCTTCGGGGGTAGGTTGCCCTCAACGCGGGTCGGCGGGTCATGCGCCTACGCTGAGCCGGGCATCTGGCTTTAGGTGATCGTCCGCGAATCGTTGTTCGCGGTACGCGAAGTGGGCGGCCGCGGCGATCATTCCGGCGTTGTCGGTCGCGAGGGAGATGGGCGTGAGGTGGAGCGTGACTCCGAGTTCGTCACACATCACCTTGGCCGCGGCGCGTAGTCCGCTGTTCGCGCTCACGCCGCCGGCGAGGGCGAAGCGCGTCATCCCCGTCTGTGTTAGGGCCTCGCGGGCCTTGACGAGCAGACTGTCGACGATGGCCTGCTGCACGGAGGCGCAGAGGTCCGCGAGGTGGTCGTTTACGAAGTTTGGTTCCTCGGCGATGCGGTCTCTGAGGAAATACAGGATACTCGTCTTGAGGCCACTATAGCTGAAGTCCAGTCCGGGTAGATTCGGTTTTGCGAAAGCGAACCTGGCCTGGCCCTGCCTGGCGAGTCGGTCGACGTGCGGGCCGGCGGGGTAGGGGAGTCCGAGGAGTTTCCCGCTCTTGTCGAAGGCCTCCCCGGCGGCGTCGTCGAGGGTGCGGCCGATCTCCTCGTAGGCGAAGGGCCCGCGCACGACGAGGAGTTGGGTGTGCCCGCCGCTCACCGTGAGGCACAGGAACGGGAACGCGGGCGGGGTCTCGGTCGCGAAGTGCGCCAGGACGTGCGCCTCCATGTGGTTGACCTCGACGAGGGGTAGGCCGAGGGCGGCGGCGTAGGTTTTGGCGAAAGCCACCCCCACCACGAGGCTGCCCATCAGGCCCGGGCCCCGCGTCACGGCCACGGCGTCGAGGTAGCTCGCCACGATGCCCGCTTCGCGCAGGGCCCGGCGGACTACCGGAACGATGGTATGTTGGTGCGCGCGACTCGCTACCTCCGGGACGATGCCGCCGGTGTCGACGTGCTCGAGTTGGGCGGTGACGACGTTACTGACTAGCTTGCCGGCCCGCCAGACGGCCGCGCCGGTGTCGTCGCACGAGCTCTCGATCGCGAGAATCGTCGGTGCGTCCACCACAGTTGTGTGCTCGTGCATCTGGGGTTGTGTATAATTGTGCGAAGGTCGAGCACGTCGGCCGGAGTGCTTTGAGTATTATTGCCACGCGTCCACATCAAGCGTTCGTATATGAAGATCGTCATCAACCTCGTCCTCGTCGCCCTCGCCGCCTACCTCGGGTACGTGCTCTACTCCTCGATCAAGGAGCCGATCAATTTCCAGGACGAGCTCCTCGCCCGCCGGGACGCCGTCTCGAGCCGCCTCAAGCAGATCCGCAGCGCGCAGTCCATCTACCGCGACATCTCCGGCGGCGCCTACGCGAAGTCCTTCGACGAACTCGAGAACACCCTGCGCAACGGCCGCATCCCGATCGTGAGCGTCTTCGGGGACCCGGACGACCCGAACTTCACCGGGACCATCCGCTACGACACGACCTACAAGATGGCCGCCGACACGGCCGCGGCCCTCGGGATCAACATCGACTCCCTGCGCTACATCCCGTACAGCAGCCCACGCGCGGAGTTCGAGCTGTTCGCCGACACGACCACCTACCAGAAGACGCAGGTGAACGTGGTGCAGGTGTCCGCGCCCTACAAATCGTTCATGGGCAAGTACGCCGACGAGCGCTACAAGCGCTACGACAACGCCTACGATCCCACCAAAAGCATGATGTTCGGTAGCCGTAGCCAACCCACGCTCTCCGGCAACTGGGAGTGATGGCGCCTGAACTCCTCCGCCCTGCCGTCGGTATCCTGCACGAGCGGGGTCTCCTGACGCTTTCGGCAAACCCCACCGGCGCTAGGGTGGACCCCTCGGCAGTCGACGCCGACGCCCCGCCCGTCTACTACGAGACGACCCGCCACTGGCAGATGGTCCCGACGCGACTCTACCGCGAGGCGGACGCCGCGGCCTACCTCCTCAACGCCCCCGGACTGGCGCCCTCGAAGCGGTACGCTCACGTAGAGCTACAGCGCCTCAACGCCATCGGCGTCTTCGCGACGACCGTCGGTAACGCCCCCGCGCACGCTACCCCCCACCACGTCGCCGAACTATTCCTGGCCGCGGGCTACGCGCTAAGCGTCGGGCAGCAGGGTTTTGGGGTCGGCTTTTTCGTAGGCCGGGTCCTGTGGTTAATGCTTTACCGCAAAGGCAAGTTGGTCTACCTGGCTTCGCAGTACGTCGACGTCGACGCGGATGCCATCTTCTACCTGGCCGCCCACTACCAACACTTCGGACTAGACCGCGAGGCCTGCCCGCTCTACGTAGCCGGCAGCCTGCTAGAGAGCGGCCAGCTCTACCGACAACTCAGCATCTACTTCGACCTGCGTTCCTTGCCCCGGGCGCTACGGGACGCCACGGCCGAGCTTCCGGCAGACCTGGCGTTGTTGCTGGCCTACGACGAAGCCCTCCGCGAGGAGTCAAACCCCGCCTAGGATGCGCATTATCGCCGGCGAGTTCCGGGGGCGACGCTTCACGCCGCCGGCAGACAAATGGCCCACGCGCCCGACGACGGATGTCGCGAAGGAGGGGCTCTTCAACATCCTCAGCAACAGCATCGACTTCGACGAGATGCGGATGCTGGACCTCTTCGGGGGCACCGGCAACCACTGCTACGAGTGCATCAGCCGCGGCTGCCCGGACGCGACCTACGTCGATACCCACGTGCCGGCGGTCAAGTTCGTCACGGAACTGAGTCGCCAACTCGGGATCGAGGACCGGATCACGATCGTGCGCTCGGACGTGTTCAAGTTCCTGGAGCGGGCCCGGGGGAGGTACACGTATTGCTTCGCGGGACCTCCGTATCCGTTGCCTACCTTGGACACGATCCCGGACGAGTTCTTCGCGGCCGACCTCCTCGCCGAAGATGGCCTGTTCGTGCTCGAGCACAATCCCAACCATGACTTCAGTGAACACCCGCGCTTCGAGCAGTTGCGCAAGTACGGCAAGACCCTCTTCAGCTTCTTTCGGTGAGCGGTGGCTCGCGGCGGGCGTCTGCCTCCTGGTGGCGGTCCCGTCCCTGTCGGCGCAGGACGAGGGCGGGCGGTTCCAGAAGTTCCCGGCCGGCGTGACCGAGAGCGAGTACGCCCCCGTGGCGCCCGGGGCGGCGGCGTTCCGGGGCACGAGCGTGATGCCGCCGAGCTGGTTCGTAGACCTCCCGCGCAAGCAGGTCGACGTGATCATCTACGACGAGGGCGTCGGGGCGCAAACCTTTAGCGTCGTCGGCGAGGGTGCCCGGCTCATCGGCACCGGCGGCTACGCGAACGACAACTACGTGAAGCTGAGCTTGCTGGTGGACGCTTCCGCAAAACCTACCACCCTTCAGCTGCGCCGCGCGGACGGTAAGTCTTACCCCTTTCCACTCACGCAGGCACAACAACCGCAGGCGATGCGCCCCTCGGACCTCGTCTACCTCATCATGCCCGACCGCTTCGCGAACGGCGATCCCGGCAATGATCAGGTGAGGGGCATGACGCAGCAGGGGATCGACCGCGACAAGGTGCTCTTCCGGCACGGGGGCGACCTCCAGGGCGTCACCAAGCACCTCGACTACCTCAGCGACCTAGGGGTGACGGCGCTTTGGCTCAATCCCGTGCTCGAGAACGACCAGCCCTACGAGTCCTACCACGGCTACGCCGCCACGGACCACTACCGGGTCGACGCGCGTTTTGGCGGAAACGCCGCTTACCAAACCCTCGTCGACAGCGCCCACGGCCGGGGGATCAAGGTGCTGATGGACATGGTCCCCAATCACGTCGGCGACGAGCACCACCTCTACGCCGACATGCCCGACCGCAGCTGGTGGCACCTCCCGGACAGTTTTACGCGCAGCAACTTCCGCATCCCGAGCGTACTCGACCCACACGCCGCCCCGGGCGACCAGCGCCAGATGCTCAACGGCTGGTTCGACAAGCACATGCCGGACTTCGACCAGGACAATGCGGACGTGCGCCGCTACTTCACGCAGTTGGCCATCTGGTGGGTCGCCGCCACCGGCCACGACGGCTACCGCGTCGACACCTACCCCTACAGCGATCCGGCCTTCATGGCGGAGTGGTCGCGCGAGCTAAAGGCCGCCTTCCCGACCCTGAGCTTCTTCGGCGAGGTGTGGGTGGACGGTCTGCCCAATCAGGCCGCCTTCGTGCCGGGGCTCGAGACCTCCGTCGACGCGGGCGGCAATACCTCGGTGACGGACTTTCAGCTCAAGGACGCACTGATGGAGGCCATCCAGCAAGAGCAAAGCTGGGTCGGCGGGGTCGGGAAGCTCTGGCTCACGCTGTCGCAGGATTACGTCTACGATGATCCGAACGCCCTGGTCACCTTCCTCGACAATCACGACCTCTCGCGACTGGCCACGAGCCTCGGCGGTGACGTGGTGAAGCTAAAGTCGGCCATCGCGCTCCTGCTCACGCTCAGGGGCACGCCTATGCTGTACTACGGTACCGAGCTCGCGCTCGAAGGCTCGGGCGGCGGCTTCGGGGAGGGCGGGCGCGTCGATATGCCCGGCGGTTGGGCCGGCGACCGCGTCAGTGCTTTCGAGGGCAAGGGGCTTTCGCCAAAACAAACTGATCTGCTAGCGTTCACCCGGCGGTTGGGCCAGTACAGACGCGCCAATCCGGATCTTTTCGAAGGCTCGATGATGCACTGGGTCCCGGAGGACGGGGTCTACGTGTTTTCCCGAAAGGGCGTCGCCGGCCGTCGCCTGATGGTGGTCTACAACTCGAATCCATCCGCGAAGACGGTGAGTCTCGAACGCTACTTCGAGACCGCGGTCCCGGTACAGATGCGCGACGTGATGACGGACCGAGCGCTCGAGGGCGGTGCGGTCGACCTGAAGGCGAAGGCGACCCGCGTATTCGAGTACACAGAGTAGAAGCCCGGTAGACTGGGGGGCCGCCCTTACCGCCGGATCCCCCGCTCCGCCAGGTTGCGTTGAAACTGCGCAATGTTGGCATTGTGCCCCCGGATGTCCCGCGCGAAGTAATGCGTCCCGGTGCCATCGCCCTTCGTCACGAAGAAGAAGTAGTCGTGGTCCTCGGGGTGGAGCACCGCGTCGATGCTGGAGATACTCGACATCGCGATGGGGCCGGGCGGCAGGCCGGGGTAGAGGTAGGTGTTGTAGGGGGAGTCGTACTCGAGGTGCACGAACAGCACCCGCTTCAGCGTGAAGTCGCCGATCGCGAAGACGACCGTGGGGTCGGCGTCGAGCTTCATCCCGATCTGCATGCGGTTGTGGTACACCCCGGCTACCGTCGGGCGCTCCGCCTTGGCCTGGGTCTCGGACTCGACGATGGAGGCGAGGGTGTACACCTCGGTAGTCGTGTAGCCGAGGCTATCGGCGATCGCCCCGCGTCCATCCTTCTCCCAGAACTTCCGCTGCTCGGCGAGGAGGCGGTCGCGGATACTCTCCGCGGTCGCGTCCCAGTAGACGTTATAAGTGTTGGGGATCGCGATCGCCATGACGGTCTGCGGCGTGTAGCCTACCGAGTCCAGCCACAGGCTGTCCAGCAGGGCGTCGACCAGGGCCGCGCTGTCGATCTCGACGAAGCGGGTCGCCTGCGCAGCCATGTTGCCTAACAGGCGGGCATTCGTAAGCACGATGCGCGTGGCCTCCTGCCCGCCGACGTCGAGGTGCTCGGCGATCTCGTTCGCCGACCAGGCACTGTCTATCTTGTACTGCCCGCTCCTGTACCCGAAGTCACGCCGCCCGAGGGCTTGCCGCACGAGTGCCGTGTCCGCCACCGCGCCACTCGCGAACACGCTGTCGAGCACGTTGTCGACCGAACCGCCCGTCGGCAGCCGGACCAAGAATTCTCGCGTGGCGAGCGGTTTGGCGAGCGGCTGGTTCGCGTACAAAAAATACGCAGCGGCGATGCCCGCGAGCAGCAGCACGATCGCCAGGGGGAGGAGGATCTTCTTGGTCGGCATAAGGCTCGCGCCGGCTATTTATAGGATTCGCTCTGGTCCGGGAAGCGCCGCGCCCGCACGTCCTCGATGTAGGTCTCGGTGGCGCCCTCGATCACCTCGGCCAGGTCGAGGTAGCGCCGGATAAAGCGCGGGTTGAAGTCCTTGTTGAGCCCGAGGAAATCCGGGGTCACCAACACCTGCCCGTCGCAGGCGTTCCCCGCGCCAATCCCGATGGTCGGGATCGTGAGCGACTTACTGATCTCCCCGGCGAGCCCGCGCGGGATCTTCTCGAGGACGACGCC
Organism: Saprospiraceae bacterium; assembly: GCA_965215115.1. Classification (GTDB taxonomy): domain Bacteria; phylum Bacteroidota; class Bacteroidia; order Chitinophagales; family Saprospiraceae; genus CALDTK01. Next base: position 4,739,534 of record OZ244050.1, on the reverse strand, counting down.
GAAGCAGCCCAGTGCTTCCAGCAGCTTCGAGTCCGTGCGCAGCCGCGCCGCCTCGGCCTCCTCGCGGGCGCGGACGGTGTAGGTGCCGAACTTGTAGATCGACTGCGGGGTGAGGCCCAGGTGACCCATCACCGGAACGCCGGCCGAGAGGATACGCTTGATCGACTCCCCGATCTCCTCGCCGCCCTCGAGCTTCACGGCGTGTGCCCCGCTCTCCTTCATGATCCGGATCGCTGAGTCGAGCGCGCGCGAACTGTTGCCCTGGTAGCTCCCGAAGGGAAGGTCGACGACCACGAGGGCCCTGGCGGTGCCGCGCACGACGCTGCCGGCCATGAAGATCATCTGGTCGAGGGTGATCGGGAGGGTCGTCTCGTGTCCCGCCACGACGTTGCTCGCCGAGTCACCGACGAGGAGCACGTCCACGCCGGCGCCGTCGAGGATGCGCGCCATCGTGTAGTCGTAGGCCGTCAGCATGGCGATGGGCTCGTCCTTGGCCTTCATCGCCTGGAGGACGTGGGTGGTGATGCGCTTGACGTCTGCGTGGACCGACATAGGCTCGGGGTGGGGTTTGGGTTTGCGGCGGCGAAAGTAGTGCAAGCGACACCGGGAGATTCGGCGGCGCGGGCCCCGCGGGGGTTCGTACTTTTGCGACCTATGCACAGAGCCTGGCTTCTCGCGCTCGGCGCGACCATCGCGGCGTGGAGCGCGTGCGACAACGACGTGGAGCTCCTCAGCGACGACCCCGGCCTGGCCGTCGTCTACGGCCTCATCAACGGCTCGACCGACGAGCAGCTGATCAGCATCTCGCGCACCTTCCGCTTCTCCGACGGCGGCAACGCCCTGCAGTCTGCGCAGAACGCCGACTCGGTCTACTTCAGCGGGGAGGACCTCAGCGTCACGGCGCGCAACGTGAGCAACGGTCGCACGACGCCCCTGCGCCGCGTCAACCTCAGTGACGAGGGCGTGGTCCGTGCCCCGGGCCGATTCCCGACGGATGCCAACATCGCGTACCGGTTTAGCCTCGACGCCCTCGCCGCCGAGCCCGGGGACAGCATTCTTCTCGAGGGGACCCTCCCCGGCGGGCGGACCTTCGCCGCCGGTGCCGCGCTCCTCACGCCACTCTCGTTCGGTTCCAACAACCGGCCCCCCGACGCCTACAGCCTTACTTCGCGCAACGACTTCAGCTTTCGCTGGCGCCGCGAGGCGGTCGGGGCGGAGATCAAGGTTTTCGAGCTAGGCTTCAATTTTGCCTTCACGGAGACGGGTCCGGGCGGGACGCGGCAGCGGGTGGTCTATTACGCCCCCGGCCAAAACCTCAGCACCTCCACCAACACGGCCTCTGTGCCACTTAATGGCATCTACGCCTTCCTCGGTACCCGCCTGCAGAGAGACCCCAGCATCACGCGTCGCTTCGACTATATCCAACTCGTGCTCACGGGCGGCGACCAGGGCTACCTCGACTACCAGAGCCTGGTCCGCGCCAACAGCGGCATCACCGCCACCCAGGAGCTGCCTGCCTTCTCGAACGTCGAGGGTGGACTGGGGCTCGTAGGCACGATTACGCAACTGATCCAAGACCCGAACGGCACGCTGCTCCCGTCGAGCTCGGACAGTTTACGCCTCGGTTCGGCCACGCGCGAACTCAATTTCCAGTAGGCGCCGCGGCAGATTTGTCAGGCGGCTTTCGCCAAAACGTGACGTATCTGCAAGCGTCCGCGGGGCGGCGCTGCAAATGCGGCAGGTTTTGCCGAAAGGCGTACCATTTGATGTGCTAAGGGCATAACAGCAAAAACCCAAAGCACATGAGTAAGATAATCGGTATCGACCTCGGTACGACCAACTCCTGCGTAGCAGTGATGGAGGGCAACACCCCGGAGGTCATCCTCAACGACGAAGGCAAGCGCACGACCCCCTCGGTCGTCGCGTTCTTGGACAACGGCGACCGCAAGATCGGCGCCCCGGCCAAACGACAGGCCATCACGAACCCCAAGCGCACGGTCTCGAGCGTGAAGCGCTTCATGGGGCGTCGCTTCAGCGAAGTCACCGAAGACGTCTCGCACGCCTCCTACACCGTTAGTAAGGGCTCGAACGACACGGTCCGCGTCAAGATCGACGACCGCGAGTATACCCCGCAGGAGATCTCGGCGATGATCCTGCAGAAGATGAAGAAGGTTGCCGAGGACTACCTCGGGCAGGAGGTCACGGAGGCCGTCGTCACGGTGCCGGCGTACTTCAACGACTCGCAGCGCCAGGCCACCAAGGAGGCCGGCGAGATCGCGGGCCTCAACATCAAGCGCATCATCAACGAGCCCACCGCCGCGGCGCTCGCGTACGGTCTCAACAAGTCCGGCAAGGACATGACCATCGCGGTGTACGACCTCGGCGGTGGTACGTTCGACATCTCGGTCCTCGAGCTCGGCGACGGTGTCTTCGAGGTGAAGTCGACCAACGGCGACACGCAGCTCGGCGGGGACGACTTCGACCGCCTCATCATCGACTGGCTCGCCGACGAGTTCAAGTCGAGCGAGAACATCGACCTGCGCAAGGACCCGATGGCGCTGCAGCGCCTCAAGGAAGAAGCCGAGAAAGCCAAGATCGACCTGTCGAGTACGACGGAGTACGACTTCAACATGCCGTACATCACGGCCGTCGACGGCGTGCCCAAGCACCTTACTGTAAAACTCACGCGCGCCAAGTTCGAGCAACTCGCCCACGGCCTGGTCGAGCGCACGCTCGGACCGACCAAGGAGGCCCTCAAGGACGCCGGCATGAGCACCAGCGACATCGACGAGGTCATCCTCGTCGGTGGTTCGACGCGTATCCCCGCGGTCCAGGAGGCCGTCGAGAAGTTCTTCGGCAAGAAGCCCAACCGCGAAGTCAACCCCGACGAGGTGGTCGCCATCGGCGCCGCGATCCAGGGCGGGGTCCTCGCCGGTGACGTGCAGGACGTGCTCCTGCTCGACGTGACGCCCCTGAGCCTCGGGATCGAGACCATGGGTGGCGTGTACGACGTCGTCATCGAGGCCAACTCGACGATCCCGACCAAGAAGACCAAGATCTACTCCACGGCGAGCGACAACCAGCCGAGCGTCGAGATCCACATCCTCCAGGGCGAGCGCCCGATGGCGGCGCAGAACCGCTCCGTCGGTAAGTTCCAGCTCGAAGGCATCCCGCCGAGCCCCCGCGGCGTCCCGCAGGTCGAGGTCACCTTCGACATCGACGCCAACGGTATCCTCAACGTGAGCGCCAAGGACAAGGCGACCGGCAAGGAGCAGAACGTCCGCATCGAGGCCTCGACGGGCCTGAGCCAGGACGAGATCGCGCGTATGAAGGCCGAGGCCGAGGCCAACGCCGACAGCGACAAGGCCGCCCGCGAGCGCATCGAGAAGCTCAACACCGCCGACTCGCTCGTCTTCCAGACCGAGAAGCAGCTCAAGGAGTTCGGCGACAAGGTTGACGCAGCCGATCGCGAGACGATCCAGGCGGCGCTCGACAAGCTCAAGGAGGCCCACAAGACGCAGGACATGTCCGGCGTGGAGCAAGGGACCGCCGACCTCAACGCCGCCTGGCAGGCCGCGACCCAGAAGATGTACGCCGCGGGCAATGCCCCGGGTGCCGACGGCGCGCAAGGAGGCCCGGGTGCCGGCGAGGCCAACGGCGGCTCTACTTCAGCGGACGATGTCACGGATGTCGAGTTCGAGGAGGTCGACGCGAAGGGCTAGGCGCTAGCTAGTCCAGTCGGCTTACGCCAAAACGTACGGAGCCCCGTCTGCTGTGAAGCGGGCGGGGCTCTCTTGCGTCTTCAATCTTGTAGCCACGCCTGGAATCGAACCAGGATCTAGCGTTTAGGAAACGCCTATTCTGTCCGTTGAACTACGCGGCCGCGTTACGATCAAATACTTCGCAAAGGTAGGCAAGCTCCTTTGGAACTGCTCGTCGTAGATCGCAGCGTCCCAGGTCGCGAAGGTCGTGATGTCCTTCAGTTCGATCACTATGCGGAAGAGGTCCGACGGGTAGGACTCGCATAGCGTTACGTAGTTGCTCGTGAAGACTAATCCGTTCCACAACGCCAACTGCTGCGCTGTGGAAAAGCACCCGCTGCTGATCGAGGTACGAATGATAGTGCTTAAATCTGGGACCGTAACAAACGACGAAGTACCCCGCCAGTAGCGGGCCGAGGAAGTGCCCCCACACCTAAGAGGGCGATTGCGTCTGACGGTCGAGGAGCTCTCTGTAAAAAGCCGCCGCTTTGATCGCTTTGATGTTGCGCTGAACGCCCTCGCGCTTCATGTACGCCGAAGGGGGCGTTACGATGCGTCCGGTAGCCGTAACGTAAGTCCCGTCGTCTTCGAAGGTCATTGTCGTGCGGTCGTGCTCCTTGGCCATACCTACAAAACTACACCCCGCGCACCAAAGTGGCATCCGCGACCGCAGCGCTGCGGCCACCGAGCACCAAGGCCCCGCCCCCGCGCTCACTCCCGAGCATGCGCGCAAGCGTGACGCCGGCTAGGGCGCTATCTACCTCCCATTGTACCAAACTCCATAGACTACGTAGGGCGCAGTCCACAGAGTTCGTACACAACTCATCGCCGGCCTCGTGCTGCTCGCAGAAGCCGTCCTCGTATAGCCGCCCACCCAACGCGCTCAAGACTTCAGCCACGGCAATCTCCTCCGGGGCCCGCGTCAACACGTACCCGCCACAGTTGCCCCGCGTACTGTCGACGAAGCCCCCGTCCCGCAGCAGCCGCAACACCTTCCCCGCGAGGCTCATGCTCATTCCCTCGCGCTCGGCGAGGACGGCCGTCGTCATGCAGCGGTCGGGCTCGCCGCGCGCGATGCGCAGCAGCAGCCGCATGCCGTGTTCGTCGTGTGCACTCAGTCGCATCGCCTACAGCATATCGAGTTCGAGCTTCGCCTCCTCCGACATCTTGTCCTTGGTCCAGACGGGCTCGTAGACGAGGGCCAGGTCCACGTCCGTGACGCCGTCGACGCCCATCACCTTCTCCTGCACCTCCAGCGGCATACTCCCGGCCACCGGGCACATAGGGCTGGTTAACGTCATTGTGACCTTGGTCATGCCGTCGTCGCCGACCTCGATGCCGTAGATGAGACCCAGCTCGTAGATGTCCACCGGGATCTCCGGGTCGTAGACCGTCTTAATAGCCGTCACGATGTCGTCGTGGACGCGTGTCTTATCCAACATGGTGGGAGGGGTTTTGCTGTGCGTCGAGCGCGAGACCGTACAACTTCATCTGCCTCACCATCGACCGCAGGCCGTTCGATCGGGTGGGGGAGAGGTGCTCGTGGAGGCCGATCTTGTCGACGAAGTCCAGCTCCGCAGCCGCGACCTGTTTTGCCGGAAGGCCGTCTAGCACCCGCACCATCAGGCTTACCAGACCCTTGGTGATGATCGCGTCCGAATCGGCGGTAAAGCGGACGCGCTCGCCCTCGGGGTCGGCGTGTAGCCACACCTGGCTCTGGCACCCGCGGATGAGGTGCTGGTCGTCCTTCAGCCGCGGGTCGATGAGCGGCAGGGACTTCCCGAGCTCGATGATGTGCTCGTACTTGTCCATCCAGTCGTCGAAGACCTCGAACTCGTCGATGATCTCCTGTTGCCTTTCCTCGAGCGTCATCGCAGCATGTTTACCGAGCGCTTGGTCGCGCTCACGAGACGGTCGACGTCCTCCATCGTGTTGTACATCGCGAAGCTCGCCCGGACCGTCCCGGGGATGCCGTAGCGCTCCATCAGGGGCTGGCAGCAGTGGTGCCCCGTCCTAACGGCCACGCCCTGCTTGTCGAGCAGGGTCCCGATGTCGTAGGGGTGGATGTCGTCCACGAGGAAGCTTAGGACACTGTGTTTCTCGGCCGCCGTGCCCACGACGCGGAAGCCCTCGATTTCGGACATCTGCTGCGTGGCGTAGGCGAGCAACTCGGACTCGTAGCGTTCGATGTTGTCGAGGCCGAGTTCGCGCAGGTAGTCGATGGCTTTCGCCAAACCTACAGCCCCGGCAATGTTAGGGGTCCCGGCTTCGAAACGGAAGGGGATCGTGTTGAAGGTGGTCTTCGCAAAGGTGACGCGGTCGATCATCTCGCCGCCGCCCTGATAGGGCGGCATGCTCTCGAGGTGTTCGCGCTTACCCCAGAGCACGCCCTGCCCGGTGGGGCCGAGCATTTTGTGTCCGCTGAACACGTAGAAGTCGCAACCGATGGCCTGCACGTCGACCTGCTCGTGCGGGATGGCCTGGGCGCCGTCGACGAGGACCACGGCCCCGACCTCGTGGGCGAGGCGCGTCATCTCGGCCACGGGATTAACCGTACCGAGGGCGTTACTCACATGTACCACCGAGACGACGGCTGTTCGCTCGGTGAGCAACCCCCGGTAGGCTTCCAGGTCGAGCTCGCCACTCTCCGACACCGGCACCACCTTCAGGATCGCCCCCGTGCGCCCGGCCAGCAGTTGCCAGGGTACGATGTTGGAGTGGTGCTCCATGGTCGTGATCACGATCTCGTCGCCGGGCCTGAGGCGCTGGCCGTAGCTGCTGGCCACGAGGTTGATGCCCTCGGTGCAGCCCCGCGTCCAGATCACCTCGTGCTCGTCGGCGGCGTTGATGTGACGCGCCACGGTGGCGCGGGCGCGCTCGAAGGCGTCGGTGGCGCTCTGCGACAGGGCGTAGACCCCGCGGTGGACGTTGGCGTGGTTGGTCTCGTAGTATGTCGAGATCGCGTCGATGACCACCTGCGGCTTCTGCGAGCTGGCCGCCGAGTCGAGGAACACCAACGGCTTGCCGTTCATCTCCGTGGCGAGGATCGGGAAGTCGGCGCGGACGCGCTCGATCGGGAAGGCTTGCGGTGCGGCCGTCGAGGCCGCCGCGGCGGTGGTGGCGGACATTTTTAAGAGGTTTGTTCGGCGAACTTGGCTTGCAACAAACGCTCGACGTAGCCGCGGACGGCCGCCGAGTCCACGCGGTCGAGTACTTCGAGCAGGAAACCGCGGTGCAGCATGGCCAGCGCCTGCGCACGCGGGATGCCGCGGGCGTTGAGGTAAAAGACGGGCCCCTCGTCGAGTTGCCCGATCGTCGCCCCGTGCGAGCACTTCACGTCGTCGGCGAAGATCTCGAGCTGCGGCTTGGCGTTCGCGACGGCCTTGTCGCCAATCACGAGGTTGTCGTTTTGCTGAAAAGCGTTCGTCTTCTGGGCATCGGGCCGCACGATCACCTTGCCGTTGAAGCTCGTCACGGCGCGGTCCATGACGATGCCTTTGTAGAGCTCGTTGCTCTCGCCGTGCGGGAAGGCGTGGTCGAGGAAGGTCTGGTTGTCGATGCGCTGCGTGCCCCGCGCAAAGTAGGCCCCCGCCATGTGGCTCTCGAGGCTGGCGGCCTTATGGATGACGTCGAGGTTGTTGCGCACCTGCCGCCCGCCGATGTCGACGCGGACGTGGTCGAAGTAGCTGTGGGCCTGCTGGTCGAAACTCGCGTTGGACAGGTGCACGTCGCGCAGGTCCTCGGCCTGGAAGCTGCGAAACTTGAGTCTCGCGTTGGAGCTGATGCCCCCGCGCACGAGGTGATTGCGGAAGATCGGCTCCCCGTCGCCGAGGGTCCCGAAGGTCTCGTCGATCGTGAGCTCGGCGCCCGTGCCGAGCATCACCATGACCTGCGAGCACACCATGCGCTGGGTGCTGGCCCGGTTCGCGAGGTGGATGACGTGGAGGGGTCTGTCGAGCTTCGTGTGCTTCGGCGCGGAGACGAAGAGGCTCGTTTTGGCGAAAGCCGCATTTAGCGCCACGAAGGCATTGCTGCTCTCGCCGTGGAGCTCGGCTACGGTCCGGTCGAGCCAGTAGGCGTAGGGCTCCACCTCGATGAGCTCGTCGACGGTGCCGACGGTGATGCCGGGTACGGCGTCGCTGAGCGTCGGTTCGAACTCCCCGTCAACGGTGACGAGGACGTAGGCGTCGAAGTCGTCGATCTCGAAGTCGGCACGGTCGAAGTCCGGCACGAGGGCGGCGCTCAGGCTATAGGGCTCGCGGAGGATGCGCGTGAAGTCACTGTAGCGCCAGTCCTCGTCGCGGCGCGTCGGGAAGGGCCTCGACAGCAGCCTGTCGATCGCGTTTTGGCGGAAGCCCACCAGTCGCGGGGAGCCGATTTGGAGGTCCGGCCTTTCGGCAAAACTTCTCGTCCAGGGCGTCTGCTCGGCGGTGGTCATCGTGTCGGTATCGGTAAGTACTTGCATCGCGGAAGGCTTAGGCGGCGGCGGCGACGGCCTCGGCCGCGTCCACCTCGTTCTTGATCCAGTCGTAGCCCCGCTCCTCGAGCTCGAGGGCGAGGGACTTGTCGCCCGAGCGCACGATGCGCCCGTTGTACAGCACGTGCACGAAGTCCGGCACGATGTAGTCGAGGAGGCGCTGGTAGTGCGTCACGACGATGAAGCTGCGCTCCGGGCCGCGCAACTTATTGACCGCCCTCGCGACCACCTGCAGCGCGTCGATGTCGAGTCCGGAGTCGGTCTCGTCGAGGATCGAGAGCCGCGGCTCGAGCAGGGTCATCTGGAGCATCTCGTTGCGCTTTTTCTCCCCGCCGGAGAAACCCTGGTTGAGCGAGCGCTTCAGGAAGCTCGGGTCCATCTCGACCTCGGCCATCTTCTCCTTGATGAGCCGCAGCGCCTGTCCGGCGTTGAGCTCGTCCCTGCCCTGCGCGGTACGGATCGCGTTAATCGAGGACCGCAGGAAGGTGGCGTTGGTCACGCCCGGGATCTCGATCGGGTACTGGAAGGCGAGGAAGATGCCCCTGTGGGCGCGCTCCTCGACCTCGAGCTCCAACACGTCCTCCCCGTCGAAGGTCACACTGCCCTCGGTGACCTCGTACTCCTCGCGCCCGGCCAGGACACTGGCGAGCGTCGACTTGCCGGAGCCGTTCGGCCCCATGATCGCGTGGACCTCCCCGGGCTTGACCTGGAGGTTGATGCCATTGAGGATGGCCTTGCCCTCGACACTGGCGTGAAGATTTTTTATACTTAGCATATTCTTTCTTTTGGTCACTGCGTGCAGTTCGCAGTGACAGCCTTACCCCACACTATTCTCGAGACTGATAGCCAGCAGCTTCTTGGCCTCGGCCGCGAACTCCATCGGGAGTTCCGCGAAGACATCCTTGCAGTAGCCATTCACAATCGTATTCAGTGCGTCTTCCTCGCTAAAGCCTCTTTGCTTGAGGTAGAAGAGTTGGTCCTCGCCGATCTTCGAGGTCGTGGCCTCGTGCTCGATCTGGGCTGAGCGGTTGTCGACCTCGAGGTAGGGGAAGGTGTGCGCGCCGCACTTGTCGCCCATCAGGAGCGAGTCGCACTGCGAGAAGTTGCGGGCGTTTTCGGCTTTCGCCAAAACCTTTACCAGCCCGCGGTACGTGTTCTGGCTGCGGCCGGCGCTGATGCCCTTCGAGATGATGGTGGAGGTAGTGTTCTTGCCGATGTGGACCATCTTGGTCCCGGTATCGGCCTGCTGGGCGTTGTTGGTCACGGCCACGGAGTAGAACTCACCGACGGAGTAGTCGCCCTTGAGGACGCAACTCGGGTACTTCCACGTGATCGCGGAGCCGGTCTCGACCTGGGTCCAGGAGATCTTCGAGCGGTCGCCCTCGCACACGCCGCGCTTCGTGACGAAGTTGTAGATCCCGCCCTTGCCGTCCTTGTCGCCGGGGTACCAGTTCTGAACGGTGGAGTACTTGATCTCGGCGTCGGCGTGGGCGACGAGCTCGACGATGGCGGCGTGGAGTTGGTTCTCGTCGCGCTTCGGGGCGGTGCAGCCCTCGAGGTAGCTCACGTAGCTGCCCTCGTCGGCGACGATGAGCGTCCGCTCGAATTGACCCGTGTTCTCGGCGTTGATGCGGAAGTAGGTGCTCAGTTCCATCGGGCAGCGCACGCCCCGCGGGATGTACACGAAGCTGCCGTCCGAGAAGACCGCGGAGTTGAGGGCCGCGTAGTAGTTGTCCTTGACGGGGATCACGGTGCCCATGTACTTGCGCACCAGGTCGGGGTGCTCGCGCACGGCCTCCGAGAAGCTGCAGAAGATGATCCCGAGCTCGCCGAGGCGCTCCTTGTAGGTCGTCGTCACGGACACCGAGTCGATCACCGCGTCGACGGCGACGCCCGCGAGGAGCTTCTGCTCCGTGAGGGGGATGCCGAGCTTATTGAACGTGGCGATCAGCTCCGGGTCGGCCTCGTCGAGGCTGTTGAGCTTCGGTTGCTTGCGCGGGGCGGCGAAGTAGCTGATCGCCTCGAAGTCGACGGGCTCGTACTGGACGTTGACCCACTTCGGCTCCGTCATCGCGCGCCACGTACGGTAGGCGTCGAGGCGGTACTGCAGCAGCCAGTCCGGCTCCTGCTTCTTGGCGGAGATAAACCGGACCACGTCCTCGTCGAGGCCCGGCGGGAGGGTCTCGGTGTCGATGTCGCTCGACCACCCGTATTTGTAGTCCGAGGCGGCGTGCTCCTCGAGCACCATCATTGATTGATCCATAGCGTGTATCGTAAGCGCGGGCGAAGGTCGGGACCTTGGCGCCTTATTCGTACTAAAATGTACGAACAGGCCTTTAGGTTGTCCGCCGCGCCGCTAATACGGCAGCTCTCGCAGGGCTTTGACATTCGTCAGCGTGATGCGCGAGTGGTCGATCTCGATGTAGCCGGCGTCGCGGAAATCCGTGAGGTTGCGGATGAAGGTCTCCTTGGCGGTCCCGGCCCACTGCGCGAGCTCCTCGCGGGACATCGGCCAGGGCTTGTCGTCGAAGATCTTGTGGCCCAGCAGCAGGATGTTGGCGCAGCGCTTGCGCACCGAGACGTAAGACAGGTCGAGCATCCGTCTGTCGGAGTCGAGCAGCCCGGAGGCCAGGAGGCTGAGCATCATGTCGGCTACGTTCGTATCGGCCACCATGCAGGCCCGGACGTTCTCCGCGGGGATGTGCAGCACCTCGCACTCCGTGAGGGCCGTGGCCTCGTGCTCGTACGGCCGGTTGGCGATCAGCTCGGGGTACCCGAACAGGTCGCCGTCGCTGAACACGAACACGATGATGGTCTTGTCGAAGTCGGTCGTCTTCTGGAGTTTGACGTGGCCGGTACACAGGATGAACATGTCGCGGACCTGTTCCCCCTCGCGGAAGAGGGCCTCGCCGCGCTTGTAGGTCTTGATCGTGCCGGAGGCGGAGAGCTTCTCGAGGGCAGCGTCGAGGGCGGGCTTGCTCAGGAAGCCCGTCCAGTTGTCGGGTACGCGGCCCTTGTGCGTCTGGCGTTCGCGCTTGCGGAGGCGCACCTCGACGATGCGCAGGAGTTCGTCCTTGTAGAAGGGCTTCGTGACGTAGTCGTCGGCCCCGAGGTTCATCCCGCGGCGCAGGTCCTCCTGCTCGCTCTTGGCGGTGACGAAGACGAAGGGGACGTGGGCCGTATCCTCGCTCTCGACCAGGATCTTGAGCACACCGAAGCCGTCGAGGTCCGGCATCATGACGTCGCACAGGATCAGGTCGGGATGTTCGCTGCGGGCCATGCGGATGCCGTCCTTCCCGGAGGCCGCGCTTATCGCCTCGTAGCCGGCCAGCGACAGGATGTCGCACATGTTGTCGCGGACCTCGTTGTTGTCCTCTATCAGCAGAATCTTCTTCATGGGAGGGGGGATGGAGCGTTTTGGCGAAAGCTGAAACCTCACCGAATTACGTTCAGCGCGACAGTCGATAAGGTAGGTCCACCGTGAACACCGTTCCGCTGCCGGCCTCGTTGTCGCGCACGTCGATCGTGCCGTTCATCGCGAGGACGTACTGCTTGGTGATGTGGAGCCCGAGGCCGGTCCCCTTGTACGTCTCGGCGTTACTGGCGCGGTAGAAGCGCTCGAAGAGGTTCGCCTTGTCCTGGTCGGGGATACCGATACCGTGGTCCGACACCTCGATGTGGAGTCTGTCGCCGCGGCGCTCGACGAGGATGGCCACGGGGGAGTCCTCGAGGCTGTATTTGATGGCGTTGTTGGTGAGGTTCGAGAGGATGATCCGCAGGCCGTTCTTGAGGTGGCGCGTCTCGCCGAAGTCCCCGCGTAGCTTGACGTTCAGCGGCTGTCCGGGGGCCGCGGCGATCGTGAGGTCCTCGATGAGGTGATCCAGGAACGAGCCCAGGTCGAAGGTCTGGACGTTGAGGTCGATCCCCTTGGTCTCCATCTTGCCGAGCTGAAGAAAGTCCTCGAGGACGTTGCGCAGGTACCCGATGTTGGTGCGGATGCGGTCGAGGTGCTTGGCGACGATGGCCGGTATCTCCTCGGAGGCCATCGAGACGACCTCGAGGCTCGAGAGCATCGTCGTGAGCGGGGTGCGGAACTCGTGCGAGGCCATGCTCACGAATCGTGACTTGATCTCGTTGAGCTCCCGCTCCTTGAAGAGCAGTCGTTCGAGTTGGACCTCGCGGAGTTGTAACGACCGGGCGATCTGCTCGCGCTCGCGGACCTCGAGTTCGAGCTTCCGGTTGGCCTCCGCGAGGGCGGTCACGGAGGCGTTGAGTTGTTGCGTCCGCTCGACGACCTGGGCCTCGAGGGACTCGTTGGTGGCCCGCAGTTGCTCGTTGAGGCTATCGATGCGGAGGTGCGACTTGTGGATCATCGTGCGGTCCTCGGCGATGACGATGAAGCGCTTCGGGGGGGCACTGCTCAGCGAGCGCACGTGAGCCGTGAAAGGGAACAGTTCCCCGTCTGCGTTCTTACCCGTACGATCGACGCGGCGATCGAGGAAGTAAAGTACCGACGTCTGGCCCTGTTGCGCGAGGGTACGGAACTCGGTGGCGACGAACTCCTCGGGCATGAGGTCGACGAGTCGCATTTGTCGCAGTTGGCCGACGGGGTACCCGAACATGTCGCTCGCGCCCTCGTTCGCGTCCAGGATCGTGCCGTCCTCCCCGAAGACCATGATCGCGTCCAGGGACGCGGTGTAGATGGCCTCTAACTGCTGCTCGCGGAGCGTCCTGCGGTCGTCGTCGTCTTCGTCGGGTAGAGACATGTAAGTACTTGGAGGTACCGAGACTCAGCGCGCCATGTTGCTCACGGTCTTGACGAGCATCCCGGCCGGGAGTCGGTCGCTGAGTTCCATGCCGTTTAAGATCGCAAGTTCGGTCATCCGGTCCGAAGGCGTGCCGGCCTGCTCGAGGAAGGCACTGAGGGTCGTGTTGGCGCCCACCGTCTTGATGGCGATGCGCTCGGGCTTGCGGTTGAGGTAGCGTGCCTCGGTGAGGGCGGAGAAGGTGGAGACGGGCTCGTTGAGGACGCGGGCGTACTGGTTGCTCACCGTGGCGAGGCTGAAGGCGGTGAAGTTGTAGATGTTGCCGCCGTAGGCGACGAAGGTGGCCGAGTAATCGATGAAGGGCGACTGCTGCCCGTCGCCGGCGCGACCCGACAGTACGTAGGCGGGCATCCCGTTAATCGTGGTGGCGCCGGAGCGCTGGGGCTGGACCTGGTTCTCCTGCGCCCAGGCCTGCGCGGCGGCCTCGGGGCTGGCGCCCTGCCCGAGGGTGAAGATGACGGCGGCATCCCCGGCCTGCGACTGCATCTGGACGGCCTGCGGGCTGTTGGCGAGCGCGAACCCGCTCGGGACCCGAAACTTGAACTTCAGCTGCGGGTGGTAAAAAGTGGAGTTCTCCACGAAGCCCTGGTCGGGGTCGGCACCGTACATGAGGCCGTCGATGAGGCGGAGGTAGCCGTCGCGATTGACGGTGTCCTCCTCGCCCGGGAGCTTCTTTTGCCACTTGGTGGCCAGGGAGCGGACGTTTTCCTCGCGGTTGGCCGGGTCGGGGTGGGTGCTCAGGAAGCTGGGGATCTCCACCCCGGCCTCGGCCTGGAGGCGGCCGATGGTCTTGAAGAAGCCCGCCATGTAGTTGGCGTCGAAGCCCTGCTCGGTGCTGTACTCCACGCCGAGGGCGTCGCTCTGGGACTCGGCGTCGCGGCCGTACTTGAGGAAGAGCAGCTGCATGCCCTGGTTGACGGCGTCGAAGTTCTGGCGCACGGTGTTCGACGCCAGGGCCCCGGCGATCATCCCCACCTGCGCCACCTGCTGCTTGCGGATCTGCGCCGCGGAGTGGCGCGCGGTGACGTGGCCGATCTCGTGGCCGAGGACGCCCGCGAACTCCGCCTCGTTGTTGAAGTGCGCCATGATGCCGCGCGTGAAGTACACGTAGCCCCCGGGCACGGCGAAGGCGTTGACGACATCTGAGTCGACGACCCTGAAGTGCCAGTCGAGGTTGGGGCGGTGCGAGGCCTTCGCCATCTTCTGGCCGCGGCGCTCGATCAGCTCCTGGAGGCCGGCATCGTCGTAGAGGCCCATCGTGGCGACGATCTGCGGGTCGTACTCCTTGCCCATCGCGATCTCGCTCTCCTCGCTGATCGCCAGTTGGCGCTTGCCGGTGACGGGGTTTTTCGCGCAGGCGCCTAGCAGCAGCAGGGCGGCGAACAGCGAGAAGAGTGGGTTGCGGAGGGGGTGTAGTTTGCCGATCATACCAGTAGCAACATCTTTACCGCATGCGGATGTTTGGTTTGCTCGGCCGCAGCCTCGGCCACACCTTCTCGAAGGGCTACTTCACGCGCAAATTCGCGGAGCTCGGACTCGGCGACCACGTCTACGACAATCTCGAGATCGAGCGCATCGAGGACTTTCCGGCGCTCCTGCGGGCCCATCCTGACCTGGCCGGCATGAACGTCACGATCCCCTACAAGCAGGCGGTGATCCCGTACCTCGATGAGCTGAGCGCGGCGGCGCACGAGGTCCAGGCCGTCAACACCATCGAGTTTCGGGACGGCCGACTCATCGGGCACAACACCGACGTGGTGGGTTTCGAGCTTACGCTAAAACCTTTCCTCCCCTTCCTGCGGTCGCAGCCGCGGACGAGGCCCGCGACCATCCTCGGCGACGGCGGCGCGGCGCAGGCGGTGAAGTACGTTTTGGCGAAAGCCGGCCTGCGGCACCTCACCTTCAAACGCCACCCGGGCGACGGCGAGCAGGCGTTTTCGTTCGGGATGCTCGGCAAGCTCTGGTACGACGGCGACCTCGGGCTCATCGTCAACGCGACCCCCGTCGGCGCCTACCCCGACGTCGACGAGATGCCGCGCGTGCAACCCGAGTGGCTCAGCGACGCCAACGTGGTCATCGACCTGATCTACAACCCCGCCGAGACGCTACTTTTGCGGGAGGCGAGGCTCCGCGGCGCACAAACCGCCAACGGGCTCGTCATGTTGGAAGGACAGGCCGAGGCCGCTTGGGCCATCTGGAATGCGGCACCCTAATCGATCTATGACCACTGCACCCACCGCCGCGATCAGCTTCGGCGACATCGAGACCGCCTTCGCGCACAAGTCCGACGCCGAACTCGCGCGCACCCGCCGCCTGTTCGCGCTGATGAACCGCCCGACGCTCGTCAGGCTCGGCAGTGCCCTCGGGAGCTTCGCGGTGCGGTGGCGCCTGCCCTTCGCCGAGCGCATCACCCTGGACACGATCTACAGGCAGTTCGTCGGCGGGCGCACCCTGCTCGAGGTCCAGGAGGTGGCCACGCGGCTCGGCGAACTCAACGTCCTCTCGGTGCTGGACTACGGCGCCGAGGGCAAGGAGGACGAGCAGGCGCACAACCACACGATGAACGAGTGCATCCGCGCCATCGAGTTTGCCGCGCGCGACTCCTGCATCCCGGTCGTGAGCACGAAGCTCAGCGGCCTCACCGACAATGCCGTCCTCACGCAGCTCAGCGCCGGAGCACTGCTGTCGCCGGTTTTGGCGGAAGCCCACAGCGCCCTGCTCAAGCGCGTCGATAGCCTCTGCCACGTGGCCTGCGACAAGGGCGTCCAGCTCTACGTCGACGCCGAGGAGAGCTGGATGCAGGACGCGATCGATGAGATCGTGATGGTGGCCATGCTGCGCTACAACCAGCGGCGCGCCGTGGTGGTCAACACGTACCAGATGTACCGCCACGACCGGCTCGCGGCCCTGAAGGCCCACCACGCCGCCTGCCGCGAGCAGGGCGTCGTGTTCGGCGCCAAGCTCGTGCGCGGGGCGTACATGACCAAGGAGCGCGCCCGCGCCGAGGCTCAGGGCTACCCGAGCCCCATCCAGCCCGACAAGGCGAGCTCCGACCGGGACTTCGACCTGGCGGTGGCGTACTGCCTCGACCACATCGACAACGTCGAGTTCGTCAACGCCTCGCACAACCAGCAGTCGGCCGAGCGCATGATCCGCGGGATGGCCGAGCGCTCGATCCCCGGCGATCACCCCAACCTCATGTTCTGCCAGCTCTACGGCATGAGCGACAACATGACCTTCAACCTCGCGGCCGCCGGCTACCGCGTCGGGAAGTACCTGCCGTACGGCCCGGTCGAGGACGTGGTGCCGTACCTGGTGCGCCGCGCGCAGGAGAACACGAGCATCACCGGGGAGGCGAGTCGCGAGTACCAGCTCATCGAGCGCGAGATCGCCCGCCGCGCGCAGGCGAAGGCCTAGATCTCGTACGCCACGCCGAGCGCCGTGAGCGCCGCGAACACCTCCGCGGTCGGGAGCCCCATGACGTTGCTGTACGAGCCGTCGATCCGCGTGGCCTTCGCCCAGCCGATCCAGTCCTGGATGCCGTAGGCGCCGGCCTTGTCGAGCGGGCGGTGGCGCGCGACGTAGGCCTCGATCTCCGGGGCGGTCGCAGCGGCGAGCGTGACCCGCGTCTCCACCTGGAAGCTCTCGAGCGCGTAGGCGCCGTCGTCGGCCAGCCACGCGAGGGCCACGCCGGTGATCACGCGCTGGGTGCGGCCGCACAACTTGTGCAGCATGACGCGCGCATCGGCGCTGTCTATGGGCTTATTAATCAATTCGTCGCCGAGGAGCACCGTCGTGTCGGCGGCCAGGAGGAGTTCGCGAGCGGCGAGGTGAGTCGCGCCCGTGCGGGCCTTCAGTTCGGCGAGGTAGCACGCCGCGGTTTCGTGAGGGGTGCCTTCCGGCAAAACCTCCGCCACGTCGGTAGGCCTCACCTCGAAGGCGAATCCGAGTTGCGTGAGCAGGTCGCGGCGCCGCGGGCTGGCGCTCGCGAGGATCAGACGGCGATGGTCCATGACGTGCGGCCGTAGATGACGAGGATGAGCAGGGCCAGCGCGAGGGTCCACTTGAGTTGGCGACTCACGAAGGCATAGGTGTGGCGCAGGTCGGGCTTGGGGATGTCGATGTTCCAGAGGGCCACGGCCATGAAGGCCCACACGAAGCCCCAGCCGAGGGCGGCGCTCGGGAGCTCGCTGCGGTAGTAGACGACCCCGATGTAGGCAACGGCGGCCAGGCCCACGAAGCCGTACGCGCTCGCGAGGCGCCGGACGCGGGCGGCCGGCCAGCGCACGGCCAGCGTCCGGCAGCCGGCCAACCCGTCGCCGTGCTGGTCCTGGAGGTCCTTGACGGTTTCGCGCATCAGCGTCCCCGCGAAGGCAAACACGGTGTACGCGAGGAGGGCGTGTGCGTTGGGTTGGTCGGGGAGCCCCGCGAGCAGGGCCGGCTCGACGACGAGGACCAGGCCCGGGACGCCCGCGCAGAGCAGCGCCACGACGAGGTTGCCGAGCAGCGGTTGGCACTTCAGGTAGAAGGCGTAGGCGAGGAGCAGCCCGATCGCCAGGGGGAGCATCACGAGGCCGGGCAGCCAGTCGACGTCCACCGCGAGCTTGATGGAGATGGCGGCGGCGCCGAGGTTGAGCGCGGCGTAGATCCCCCAGGCCTCGGCTGCGGACACCTGCGAGAGGAGGGGGTTGGGCCGGTCGTTGAGGTCGTCGATGGTGCGGTCGGCGATGTCGTTGACGACGTTGCCGCCGCCGGCCACGAGCGCGATGGCGATCCCGAGCCACCACAGCTGCTCGGCGGTGAGCGCGGGCTCCTCGTACAGGGGCACGATGAGCGACAGCCACAGGGCCAGCGGCGTGAGCGCGATCATCATCAGGTTGAGGGGGCGCACCAACGCCAACCATCCGAGCAACTGCTTCACGGCGCGGGCCAGTGGCCGTTTAGAGTCAGGACGCGCTCGACGGCATCGCGGACGCAGCCGGCGCCCCCGCGGTGGGGGCTCACGTACTTCGCCGCCGCGAGGACCTGCGGCACCGCGTCCGCCGGAGCGCAAGGGAGCCCGACGACCCGCATCGCCGGAAGGTCCAGCACGTCGTCGCCCATGTACAAGGTCTGCGCCGCCGACAGGCCGTGGCGCGCGTGGTAGGCATCGAGCGTGAGCGCCTTATCGCGGATGCCGCTGTAGTAGTCGTCGACACCGAGCCGCAGGAACCTGAGCCGCACGCCCTCCGAGGTGCCGCCCGTGATGATCGCCACCCGGTAGCCGAGCTGCACGGCCAACTGCACCGCGTACCCGTCGCGGATGCTCATCGTGCGCAGCAGCTCGCCGCGCTCGGTGACCTGCACCCTGGCATCCGTCATCACGCCGTCCACGTCGAAGACGAAGGTGCGGATGGGCTCGAACGCGGCCAGAAGACTCTCCATGCGGGGGCTAACTTACGGGGCGCGCGGGTGTTCGGACGCCTAGTCGATCCCGAGGCGCTCGCGCAGGGTCCTGGTCTCGCCGCGGCGCTTCGCTTTCGCCTTCGCTTTTTGGCGCTTCTCGCGCGCCTTCTGCCGATCCTTGTGCTCCTCTTTGCTCTCCCAGGGCCGCCGGATCGAGACGTTGCTCTTGCGCTTGATGAGCACGTAGCGCAGACTCACCGCCGACCCGAAGCTCGCCGGGATCACCCGCCCCGACAGGTGGATTTGCGGCAAGAAATCGAACGCTACGTTGGTGCGCCCGAAGGTGACCTCGGCGCCGCCCTGGAGCGTGATCCCGAAGGGGTCGCCGCGCTTGCTCCGGGTTTCGTCCTCGTAGCCCCAGCCTTTGTGCAGACCGCCACCGACGAAGAAATTGACGCGCTTGAGGCCCAGCGCCACGTGGCGCCGGCCGACGGCCGTGAGCGTGAAGGCGTCCGTCCCGAAACGATTCTGCGCAATCAGTTCGAGGCTTTGCTTCGGACCGATGCGCTGCACGAGGTCCAGCCCCGCCCCCGCGCCGACGCGCAGCCCCCCCGCCGTGTTGTAGCCCTGTCCGAAGACGGCCAAACTCATGAGTACGAAGCAGGACGAGAGCAGGGGGCGGCAGGTCATAGGCGGGGCGGTTCGCGGCACAAGAACGCCGTTCGCCAGGCGGCGAGCATAACGCGCGCCTACATTCGCGCCGTGAATCTTTCTGCCCTCCGCTCGGCGGCCCGGTACGCCTGGCGGGCGGAGACCATCTACGACATCCACGCCCCGCTGGCGTTCGCGTTCGCGGGCCAGGTACTCGAAGACCGGCGGGAGTTCTACGCCTACGGGGAGATCGACGAGCTCAGGGCCCGCTACGCCGCGGACCGGACGAGCGTTCGCTTGCACGACGCGGGTGCCGGTTCGCAGGTCGGGGACAGCCACGTGCGCAGCGTCCGCGCGATCGCGGCCTCGAGTGCGACCCCGCCCCGCTTCGGGCGTTACCTCACCAACCTGGTCGACTGGCGCCAAGCCCGCACCGTGCTGGAGCTCGGCACCAACCTAGGGATCGGCAGCTGCTACCTCGCAGCCGGGATGCCCTCCGACGGGCGGCTCATCACCATCGACGCGGATGCGGGTCTGGCGGCTTTCGCCAAAACAGCCATCGCGCAGGTCTTGCCCCTATCGCAGACCGAGGTCCGCATCGGCACTTTCGCCGAATGCCTGCCGGATGCGCTGCACACGCTGGGCAAGGTAGACGTCGCCTTCATCGACGGCAACCACGCCGAGGGGCCGACGAAGGCCTACTACGATCAGATCTTCGCGCACTGCCACCCCGGCTCGGTCTTGATCTTCGACGACATCCACTGGTCGCCCGGCATGGAACGCGCCTGGGAGTACATCCGCACCCGCCCCGAGGTGACGCTGAGCGTCGACCTGTACCGCTGGGGCGTGGTGTTCTTCGAGCCGGGCGTACAGGATGCGCAGCATTACGACGTGGTGCCGTGGCGGTGGAAGCCCTGGCACATGGGGTTCTTTCGGTCGCGGCGGTAGGTGCTGGGTATGGATTTTGGGCGTGGCTTCCGAGCGTTGCTCCGGCGCTGGCTTTGGGTGCCATCAATTGGTTGCCATCGATTCGATGGGTCGGGATAGCCCGGCGAGCGCACCTGTGGTGCTAGGTCGTGGTGTCGTGGGTGCGGTCGGGGGGCTAAAGTGTTTTGGCGCAAGCGGACTCAATAACTCTACCGTGAGCACGCTGCTATGACCCTTGTGCTGCCGGGAGCGATGTCCCGTTGCTAAAGGTCCACGATACCAAGCTCACAATCTTCCGAAACACGCTTGCCGATTTTCATTCCAAAGGGTAATCCGGTAGTCTACCACAATCTGTTATTTGCTTACGCTCGTAGTCCAAACCGACACAAACGCCCTCCCGCCCGTTCGCCACCAGGCAGTACGGCGCCCTGATCGTGCGCGCGTAGTCCGCCAACTGCACAATGCCCCTCAGGTGAGAAATCTCGGGTGACTTGAACTCCGCCAGCAACCAGGGCGCGCCAGCGCGATCTAATAACAGCAGATCGAGACGATTGGCCGAGCCCGTCACCGCGCGCTCCAACTGCATCAACGAAATTGGATACTCACCGCGACCGACCCTCGCCAGGAATGCCTGTCGGACCAGCTCCTCCGGCTGCGTCACGACCCAGCGCCTGCGCACGAGGCACCACAGTTCGTCGCCGCCGCCCCGCGTCGTTCGGCGCCGCAACAGGGCAGCTTCGGTTAACAAGTCGAGCTCGAAGCTTCGGTAAGGACTGCCCACGCGTGCAAAGGTGCAGGCGCGGGTCTACAAATCGGCGCTGTCGGCACCGCTACCTTCACCGCCATGTCGGTATATGCGAAGCGCGGCGTGAGCGCCGGGAAGGAGGAGGTCCACGCGGCCGTGCGCGGGATGGACGAGGGCCTGTACCCGGACGCCTTCTGCAAAATCTTGCCCGACTTCGCCACCGGCGACGAGGCCTACTGCTCCCTGATGCACGCCGACACCGCCGGCACGAAGACGAGCCTCGCGTACCTCTACTGGCGCGAGACGGGCGACCTGTCCGTGTGGCGCGGCATCGCCGAGGACGCCATCGTGATGAACGTCGACGACATGGCCTGCGTGGGCCTCACCGAGGACATCGCGCTGTCCTCGACGATCGGGCGCAACAAGCACTGCATCCCCGGCGAGGTCATCGCCGAGTTGATCCAGGCGAACCTGGCCTTCGTCGAGCGCATGAATCGCCTCGGCATCCCGATGCGCCTGGCCGGTGGCGAGACGGCCGACGTCGGGGACATCGTGCGCACGATCGACGTCGGGATCACGGGCTACGGGCGGATGCTGCGCAGGGACGTACTCCGGATCGCACCGAAAGTAGGCGATGTCATTGTCGGCTTCGGGGGGTACGGTCGGGCGACCTACGAGGAGGACTACAACTCCGGCATCGGTAGCAACGGCCTCACGGGGGCGCGCCACGATCTGCTGCACCACGACTACGCCGACCGCTACCCCGAGACCTTCGACCCCGCCACGGAGCGCCGCTACATCTACGCCGGTCCCCACCGCGTCACGGACGAGTTGGACGTGCCGGGCTTCGGCAAGCGTTCGATCGGCAAGCTGCTGCTCAGTCCCACGCGGACCTTCCTGCCGCTGTTGCACAGGCTCATCCCGGAGCTCGGCGCGGGGCTGCACGGTTTGGTCCACAACACGGGCGGGGCGCAGAGCAAGGTCGGTAAGTTCGTGCGTGGGCTTCGCATCGTCAAGGACGACTTGCTCCCGCTGCCGCCGCTGTTCGCGCGCATCGCCGAGGTGAATGACATGGGGCCCGAGGAGCTGTACCAGGTCTACAACATGGGTACCCGGCTAGAGGCCTACGTCGACGCGGGCGCCGTGGAGGCGTGTTTGGCTGTCGCTAAAACGTTCGGTATCCCGGTGCAGGTCATTGGCCGGGTGGAGGATGGGGTGGCGGGGGTTGAGGTGCGGACGCACGGGGGGGCTTGGGTGCAGTATGGGGTGGGTTGAGGTACAGCGTACTAAGTATGATGTCCTACACAACAGCAAATTTGCACGTATGTTTGAAAGAGGAGTTCGACTAACAGTTATTGCCGCGGGTTTGATCGGTATTCCTAATAAGCCACCCCAAGACCCCACACCACCAAAAAAGCCCCGCCGACTCTCGTCAACGGGGCTCTCCGAGCAGATGACCAGGTTCGAACTGGCGACCTCAACCTTGGCAAGGTTGCGCTCTACCAGCTGAGCTACATCTGCGTTTTCGCTGGAAGCGGCCGCAAACATAAGACGCGCACCCGCAGTCCGGCAAGCCGCGCCGACAGAATTTTTCAGCTTTGTGCCTCCGCCTCCCGCGCGGCCTCCAGCTCCACCTCCGCGGCCTTCTCGAGGCGCCGGATGTAGTGGTAGCTCTCCAGCTGCGAGCGGATCTGCACCTCCGAACCCGTGCGCCGGTACTCGTTCTTGAGGTCCTTGTCCAGCACGCGGGCCTTGACGTTGTCGATCCACTGCAACTCGTTGAGCTCGATGATGCGCCGCTTGATCACCGGGTCGTAAATCGGCACCGCCGTCTCGATGCGGTAGCTGAGGTTGCGCGTCATCCAGTCGGCACTGCTCATGAAGACATCCGGCTTGCCGCCGTTGTGGTAAATGAACACCCGCGAGTGCTCCAGGTAGCGGTCCACGATGCTCACGGCCTCGATGTTCTCCGAGACGCCCTTCAGGCCCGGCACCAAGGAGCAGATCCCCCGCACGATGATCCGGATCTTGACCCCCGCCTGCGAGGCCTCGTAGAGCTTCTCGATCATGCGCGTGTCCTGGAGGCTGTTCATCTTCACGAAGATCCGCGCCTCCTCGCCGGCGAGCGCGTTCATGATCTCGCGGTCGATCCGGTCCACGAAGCCGCCCCGTAGGTTGAACTGACCCACGAGGATGTGCTTGAACTCCGTGCGCGGCACGCGCACCGTCTCCAGGAAAGTGAAGAGCCGCGCCGTCTCGGTGGTGATGCGCTTGTCGGCCGTGAAGAGCCCGAAGTCGGTGTACACCTTGGCCGTCGTCTCGTGGAAGTTGCCCGTCGAGACGTAGGTATAGAGCTTCGCCTTGCCCTTCTCGAGCCGGCGCACGATGGCCAGCTTGGCGTGGACCTTGACGCCCGGGAAGGAGTAGTGCACCGTCACCCCGGCCTCCTTCAGCATCTCGCCCCACCGCAGGTTGGCCTCCTCGTCGAAGCGGGCCTTGATCTCGATGAAGGCACTCACCTGCTTGCCGCGCTCCACGGCCAGGCGGATCGCGTCCATGATGCGGGACTTCTTCGCCACGCGGTACTGCACGATCTTGATGTGGGTCACGTCCGGGTCCGTACTCGCCTCCTCGAAGAACCGCACCACGGAGTTGTAGCTGTGGTAGGGGTAGTAGAGCAGCTGGTCCGCCTCCGCGATCGTGCCCCAGAAGTCGGTCGTCTCCTCGAGCGCGAGGTGCGTGATCGCCGGGCGCGGAGGGTAGAGGAGGTCCGTGCGGCCGAAGTTCGGGAAGGCGAAGAAGTCGGCGTTGTTGTGGTAGCGGCCCTCCCGCAGCAGGTCGTAGCGCCCGAGGTCGAACGTGTCCCGCAGGTACGCCAACAGCTCCCGCGGCATCTGCCGGTCGTACACGAAGCGACTCGCCGGACCGACGTGTCGCTTGCTGAGGCTCGTCTTGATCTTGTCCACCAGGTCGCCCGAGAACTCGTCGTCGATGTAGAGCTCCGCGTCGCGCGTCAGCTTGATCGAGTACGTGTCCTCGATCGCGTAGCCCGGAAACATCGACGACACCGAGTGCCGCACGATGTCGTCGATCATGATGATCTCGTGCCCGTCGCCCTCGCTCGGCAGCACCACGAAACGCCCGAGCTCCTGGCTCGGCGCCTTCACCAGCGCGTAGGCCGTCTCAGCGGTCTCCTTGTCGGTCAGCTCGTTGACGAGGTACAGCGTGCCATTGTTGAGGAAGGGGCGAATTTTGTCGCGCACCAGCAGCACCGGCTGCACGTACGGCAGCATGGCCCCGTGGAAGTAGTCCGTGATGAACGCCTGCTGCTTCTTCGACAGCTCGAGGCGCCGCCGCAGCACGATCCCCTCCTTGGCCAACTGCGGAATGATCTCGTCGGAGAAGATGTTGCTGAACTGCTCCTGTTGATCGTTCACGATCTTCAGGATCTCGCGCAGGATCTTCTTCGGGTCGAAGTCGAGCTCCTTCTTGGTCCGCTTCCCGAGCCGCACGAGGTTGCGGTGGTTGGCCACGCGCACGCGGAAAAATTCGTCGAGGTTGCTGGAGTAGATCGCCAGGAATTTCAGGCGCTCCAGCAGCGGGACCCGCGGGTCTTTCGCCTCCTGCAGGACGCGGTCGTTGAAGCTCAGCCAGGAGATGTCGCGGTGGATGTACGGCAGGTCCGCGCCGCCGCTCGGGCTCTTGATCAGGTTGTAGGTAGTAGACACTGGTTAGGGTTACGTGGGGGCTAAAGAAACAGTTCGCCCTGGGCATTGCCCGGGCCTTTCGCGGGCGTGGTGCGGCTTTCGCCAAAACCGTACGCGGGTGCGCGGCTCCGGAGCGGGAGGTCGGCCTTGCGCGCAAGTAAGGCCGCGTGGAGTTGGGCGGCCGCCTCCGCGGAGGGCAGCTCCTCCGGCTGGTGCGTAAACACGTAGGCCTCCCGCAGGCCCCGCCGCCCCCAGCGCGTGAGGCGCTCGGCCCAGTCTGCGAGCCGCCCCTCGTCCGAGGCGTCGACGTTGCCGACCCACCGCACCACCGCGAACGGCGCAGTGACGTGCATGTGCGCCACGTCCCGGCGCCCGGCCACGTCCGTGATGACGCCGCCGACGCCCCGCGCCGCAAACGACGCGAAGGCGTCCGCGCCGACCGAGGTGCAGAACCAGGACTCGTGCCGCAGCTCGACCGCGAGCCGGAGGTGCGGTGGCCAGGCGTCGAGCCACTCCTCCAGCGCCCCCCAGCGCTCGGTGGTGAAGTCGGCGGGCAACTGGATGAAGCAAGGCCCGAGCTTGTGCTCGAAGTGCTGGATGGCCTTCACGAAGTCGAGCGTCCGCGAGGTCTGCACCCCGAGATCGGTCGCCTGGCTGATCGCCTTGTTGACCTTGGGGCAGAACCTGAAATCGTCCGGGACCGCGGCGTACCACTTCAACACCTGCCGCCGGTCGGGCACGCGGTAAAAAGTCGTGTTGAGCTCGATGGTGTTGAACTGCCGTCCGTAGGCCTCCAGCATGTCCCCGGGCCGCGTCCCGGCCGGGTACACGTTGCCCACGAGCCCCTTCTGCCCCCACGCGGTCGAACCGATGTATACCCCGAACGTGTCCGGCGGCCCGAGTTGCGCAAACGTGAGTTGCGAGAGGTCCGTCTCGCCGGGCAGGGTCCAGTCCACACTCCCTAAGTCTTCCGTCTTGCCGAACTCCATGCCTGGCGCAACGTCGGAGGTGGACCGCGGGTGCAGTCGGGTCACGGATACAGACGGTTTTCACGCAAGTGCCCCCTCAGAGCCTCACCTCCAGGCCCAGCCGCGCCCACCGCCCCGGCAGCGGGACGCCGTTGCTCTGCGTGTAGAACTCGTCGTTCAGGTTGCTGGCTTCCGCAAAAACGTTCCACCCCCGCCGCCGGTAGTCCATCCGCAGGTCAATGACGGTGTAGTCCCGCGGCGCCACCCGAATGCTCGGGTCCGGATTGGGCAGCGGGTCGTTCACGCGGTCGGCGTAGCGCAGGCCCGTACTCACGGACAGACGCTCCCCCAGGCTCACCACCGCCCGCGCCACCAGCTGATGGCGCAGCTGGTCCAGGGCATACCGGCTCTGCACCTCCGAGAAGGTCTTGCCGACCTCCCCGTCGATGTAGTTGTACCCCAGCGACAGCAGCGGTAGCCAGGGCGTGAGCCTGCGCGCACTCGCGGACGCCTCGAACCCCCGGAAGGTCACCTCGTTGAGGTTCGTCGCCCGCCACTTCGCCCCGCGCACGGTGTCGCGCTGGTAGTCGATCAGGTCGGTGCCGGTGCGTCGCCACAGCGCGCCCTTCACCTGCCAGGCCCCGAGATCGTACTGCGCGCCCAACTCGTAGGCGTACGCGCGCTCGGGGACGAGCTCCGGGTTGCCCTCATTCGCTGGGTCATTATAGTAAAGGTCCGTGTACGTCGGCACGCGGTAGGTCATGCCGGCGTTGGCGTACACCTTCACCTCCTCGCTCACGCGGTAGAGCAGGTCGAGGGCCGGCAGCACGCGGGCCCCCGCGTCGCTGAGGTAGTTGAGCGTCGCCCCCGGCGTCACCTTGAGTCTGTTGCCCCGCAGCTCGAAGGCGTGTTCGAGCAGCACGTTCGTGATCACCCGCTCGCGTTGACCGAGGTTGTTACTCGCCAGTGCGACGCCCTGCACTTCGACGCCCAGGCCGGTGGTCCCGAGGGCGCCGTCGTACGCGAGGTACCCGTCGTACCCGTAGGTATGGCTCAGGTGCAGGTTGCGGTAGATGCTCGGGTTGCGCCGCACGAAGACGTACTCGTCCTGGTTGCGCCGCCACGCCAGGCGCTGGCTCAAGCTAAATTTTGCCCACGACAGCTTGTGGGAGAGCGCCACGATCGAGGTCTGGATGTCCTCCGCCTGCTGGGTCGCCGCGGCACTCGCGTAGAAGCCGTTCGCCCCGAACGAGCGATCGCTCAGCGCCGCCAGCAACTCGAACTCCCCCCCGCCGGTCGGCAGGGTGGCCTGGTAGAAGAGATTGGCCACGTCGAAGTCCGTGTTCTCCCGGTACCCGGCCGCGATGTCGCGCCCGTAGCTCAGCGTGTGCGTGAGGCCCTTGCGCCGCAGGGTTCCGCTTACGCCAAAACCCGCGTACCCGAAGTCACCGCCCGTCGCCCGCGCCGTCAACCCTTCCTCGGTCGGGTGCCGCGTCACGATGTTGATCGCCCCCGCGAAGGCGTTCTGGCCGTAGAGCCGCGCCCCCGGGCCCTTGAGCACCTCGATGCGCTCGACGTTCTCCAGCGGCACGGGGATGTTCAGCACGTGGTGCCCCGTCTGCGGGTCCGCCATGCGGATGCCGTTGATCAGCACCAGCACCTGGTCGAAGGTCCCCCCGCGGATGCTCAGGTCGGCCTGCACCCCCCGCGGCCCGCGCTGGCGTAGGTCCAGCCCCTGCACGAACTGCAGCGCCTCCGCCACCGAGCTGATCGGTAGCGTCGCCAAGTCTGATCGCGTCAGCACGTCGAAGGTGTGCCCAACGCTCTGCAGCGGGACCTCGGTCCTGTTGCCGATCACGACCGCCGCCGGCAAATCAATAGAGTCCGCCTCGAGGTTGATGAGGGCCTGCGCACTCACGCCATGGCTTTCGCCAAAACACGCCAAACCAATCACGGCCCCAGCCAACCACACCTTCCGAACTCCCATCGGCGGCGAAAGTAGTAGAGTAGGGGGTGACCAGCGCCCCCGCACAGCCAATACTTGGGAACACCCTGTCGCGAGACATCCGCGGACCAATGCCCGCCAGCCCGCCTCCTGGCTACAGCGCCAGTAAAGCGCCTCGTCCGGATCACGTGACTGTGCTACTGTTGCGCGTGCACCCCACACCGCCCCGCGCCCATTCGGCCTAGCGCCCTTGTCCCGACCGGCCCTACATTGCCCCCCATGTCTACCCCCGCCGAATCCCGCCGCCTCGTGGCCGGCAACTGGAAAATGAACCTCACCTACCAGGAGGGCCGCACCCTCGCCCTCGCCTGCATCGAGGGCCTGCGCTCGGTCAGGCTCCCGGTCGTGTTTTGTCCACCGGCCATCCACCTCAACGCCCTCAACGTCCTGACCGACTCGGTCTACAATGTCTTCGTCGGGGCGCAGGACCTCTCCCCACACCAGAACGGCGCCCACACCGGCGACCTGAGCGCGTCCCAGCTCAAATCCGTCGGCTGCACCTACGTCATCGTCGGCCACAGCGAGCGCCGCGCCGACCACGGCGAGGCCGGGCAGCTGCTCGCCGACAAGGTCGGCGCCGCGCTCGACGGCGGTCTGCGACCCATCTACTGTTTCGGGGAGACCCTTACGCAGCGCGAGGCCGGGCAGGAGCGAGCCGTCGTCGCCGAGCAACTCACGGAAGGGCTCGCGGCCCTCGACGAGTCACGGATGCGCGAGGTCGTCCTCGCCTACGAACCCGTCTGGGCCATCGGCACCGGCAAAACCGCCACGGCCGCACAGGCCCAGGAGATGCATGCCTACATTCGCGGGTGGCTCACTGAGCGTTTTGGCGAAAGCCTCGCCGAGGGCACCACCCTCCTGTACGGTGGCTCCGTCAAGCCCGACAACGCCGCCGAACTCTTCGGCGAGCGCGACATCGACGGCGGACTCATCGGGGGCGCGAGCCTCAAGGCCCAGGACTTCGTCGCCATCGTCAACGCCTTCGCTTAGGCGAGTGTCGCGGAGACGCGAAATACCCACCGCACGGTAATCCGCGCTCGGCCCCTGGTGCCGTAGGAACGTTAGGGACGTGTTTTGTTGACAACCTTGAACACACCCTACTATCCACAACTCGAGGAGCGCGACTGCGGCGCGACGTGCCTCCGCATGGTGCTCGCGCACCACGGCCTAGCCGTGCCCATGGAGCGCCTGCGGGACCTCTCCGGCACCGACGAGCGCGGCACCGACCTTGCCGGGCTCACCGCCGCCGCCGAGGCCCTCGGGCTCGGGGCCATCGCGGCCGACCTGAGCTACGACGACCTTCTCTCGGCCGACCTGTGGCCCGTGATCCTGCACTGGGAAGGCGATCACTTCGTGGTGGTGACGCGCGTCACGCCGGAGGGGGTCCACCTGCTCGACCCGGCCCTCGGCGAGCGAACCCTCGACCGCGACACGTTCGAGGGGCATCGCCTGGGCGCCGGTCGCTCCCGCGCGGGCCTCGTCGTCGTCGCCCCGATCGCGCCGGTGCGCCCGCGGGAGGCCCGCCCCGACGCGGAGCAACGGTTCGACACCACACCGCAGCCCACCCGGCCCCCGGCCCCGGTCTGGCTCACGGGCCTGCTGTACGGCGGCTTCGTCGCGGCGGGACTGTACGCACTGCTGCGGGTCCTGCGTCTCGCGGTCGACCTCCAGTTCCGCGAGACGTGGCTCAGCAATCTCGGGGTGCTGCTGCTGGTCCTGGCGGCTACCCTCCTCGGGCGGTACCTGCTGCGCCGCACGGTCATCCAGTACGCCGACGCCGCCGGCGCGGCCGACATCGCCTCGCTGACCCAGCGCCTCGAAGGAGACGCGGCCCTGCCCGGCCGCTCGGGGGCCACGACCCTCGCGACGCGCCTCATCGAGGATGTCGACACCCTGCGGCTCTGGCGGGCCTACCGACTCGGCAGCATCTTCGCCGGAACTGCCGTGGCCGTGGTCGCCCTCACGTTCGCCTTCGGGATCGACGCCGCGTACGGCCTCGGCCTCACCGCGGCGGCCATCGCCGTGGGCGTTGCGTCCTTCACGGTCGGCATCGCCGAGCCGGACGTCAAGCAGCGCGCGTTGCGCTCGCAGGTGGCGCAGCGGGAGGGCTTCATCGAGTACGCCCGCCTCCTGCCCGAGCTCATCCGCGGTAGGAAACCCGGGGACTGGCTCAGGTCTCGCCTCGAGGTTCGCAACCGCGGGGCCGCGCGCTCCTTCGACGAGGTGACCGCGGAGGTCGTCGCGCGCACGGACCTCAAGCTTACCCTTGCCTGGGTCTGCGCGACGCTCCTGCTGTGCCTCGGGCTGTACCGCCTCGGCTACGAGGGGCTGCAGGTAGGTGACTTCCTGTTTGCGCTGTTTCTCACCTGGGTGGTGTTTGTAGAGATTCGCAGCGTCGCGGACGCCTACCACGCCTACGGGCGCACCTCGGACGCGCGGGCGCGACTCGCGGACCTGCGCACCACCGCCCCACGCGTGCCGAATCGGCCCACGCTACGCGAAGCCGAGACCTTGCAGCTCTCCTGGCGCGCGCCGCTCGGCAACCACCAGGCCTTCGAGTTCGCCTACCGGTCGCACCTCGCCTTGACGGGAACGGACTACGAGCTGCGCCAGACCCTGATCGACGCCTGCCTCGGGCGCGAGAACCGCCTCGACGCGCGCCTCGCGGTCGCCGGTGAAGAGCCACGCGGCACCGACCTCACGCAACTCGGGGCCGTTGCGTACCTATCGCCGGCCAGTCCGCTGCTGTCGGGTACCCTGGCCGAGAATATCGTGCTCGATGCGCAGATCGACCACACGCGCCTCGACGCCATTGCTACCCGCGTGGGCCTGCTCGGGGGGACGCTGCCCGCCGGGCTCTCCACGCGCGTCGACGTGGACGGCAGCCGGGCCGATCACGCGACTTTCGTCAAAACGATCCTCGCCCGCGCCCTCTACGCAGATCCGGACATTTACGTGCTCGACGGACTCACGGATGCCCTCCCCGCCTACGACGAGGCGCTGGTCTTCGACGAACTCCTCGCCGCCGCCGGTACTAAACTGGTCATCTGCAATGCGCGGCGTCAGAGCGCCACGTACGGCTTCGACAAAATCGTCCAACTCGAGGCAGGCGAGATCGAAGCCTCCGGTACGCACGACTACCTCAAACGGAGCGGCGGCGCCTACGCGTTACAGTTGGCCACCGAAACCGGGATCGAACGATGAAAGCCGCCACCGGACCCTTGCTCGCCCTCGTGGCCCTCCTCGCCATCGGCGGTGCTTACGCGCTACTGGTTCCGGTGCACCTCAGTCCCGCGGCAGCTCCCGCACCGCCGAGCGCACGGCGCCTGTCGTTTTGCCGAAAGGCGACCCACCCGCCGTGATCTACGTAGCGGCCCTCACCAACGCGGACACCGTGTACGCCGCCGACCAGGCGCTGGTCGAGCGCGGCGACACCCTCGGGGCCTTCTTCACGGACCCGTACCGCTTCCTCCGGGCCGACCTATTGGCCACCCTCGCGTCCGATGAGCCCGTCGAGCGCCTCCGGGCCGTGGCCAGCAACGCCGCCGAGGACGTCGTCGCGATGGGGACCAGCTGGGAGCGGGACCTCCGCAGTCTCGTCGCCACGCTCGCCGACGCGCCCGACGCGCCAGTGTCCTCATCTATGTTCGTGACCCGCCCGAGTCTCCCGATCGAACAACGGGAACTCCTCGAGGCCGGCAAGATGGGCGCCGAGGACGGCATCCGCGATCTGGAAGCCAAGCTGCGCTTCCTGAGCCCGCCCACGACGGACGCGGCCCGCGAGCGCGCCCTCGAGATCGCCCAGCAGATTAGCAAAAAGAGGGCCTACATCATCGAGGCCAACCGAAAACTCCGCGACGTACGTACGCGCGTGGTCCGGGGCACTCCCGCCCCGCGGCCGCAGCTCACCCCAGAGCAGCGCCAGCGGGTCGAGAGCCTCGCCGCGAGTATCCACCCGGACACGAGCTACATCCTCGCTCCCGTGGCGGGCACCTTCTCGACGCCGGCCCCCGGTCGGGTGGCGAGCGTAGGCATAGGCGCGGTCCAAGCGCAGGCCTCGAAGTCGGCAGCCATCCACGGTACGAGCTCGAAGGAGGAGCACGGCGATGAGGCGTACCGTCTGGAAGCCACGGGACTACCTGTCCTCTGGGCGACGGCCAGGCGCTCGGGTGCGGGAGACTCGACGACCGCAGCCCCCGGCCCCGTCCTCATCGTAAGCAAGGCGCGCGACGGACGGGATACGTTTAAACAGTTATCCGCCGCGCCGAGTCGGGGATACTGACGCCCGGCGGCTCTTAGAGGTGGATCACCTCGTCGTAGGCCGCGGCGCAGGCCTCCATGATTGCCTCGCTCATCGTCGGGTGCGGGTGGATCGTCTTGATCATCTCGTGGCCCGTGGTCTCGAGGCGGCGGGCGGCCACGACCTCCGCGATGAGTTCGGTGACGTTGGCCCCGAGCATGTGCGCCCCGAGGAACTCCCCGTATTTCTTGTCGAAGATGACCTTGACGAAGCCCTCCTTCGCCCCGGCGGCACTCGCCTTGCCCGAGGCCGAGAAGGGGAACTTGCCGACGAGTACCTCGTAGCCGGCCTCCCTGGCGCTGGCCTCGGTGTGTCCGACGCTCGCCACCTCGGGCACGCAGTACGTACAGCTCGGGATGTTGTCGTAGTCGATCGGCTGGACGTGCTGCCCGGCGATCTTCTCGACGCAGAGGATGCCCTCGGCACTGGCGACGTGGGCCAGGGCCGGGCCGGGGGTGATGTCGCCGATGGCGTAGAGGCCCGCGATGTTCGTGCGGTAGTACTCGTCGACGGTAATGAGGCCACGGTCCATCGCGACGCCGAGCTCCTCGAGGCCAATGCCGTCGGTGTTGGGGGCCACGCCGGCCGCACTTAGGACGACATCACACTCGAGCACCTCGGTCTTGCCGGACTTGCGATCCTTGACGCTCACCTTAATGGTGTCGCCGCTCGTGTCGACCGACTCGACGCTGGTGTTGGCGAGCACCTTGATGCCTTTTTTCTTGTAGATCTTGGTGAGCTCCTTCGAGACGTCGGGGTCTTCGCGGGGGACGAGGCCGGTCTCCATGTACTCCACGACGGTCACCTCGGTGCCGATGCTGGAGTAGACGTAGGCGAACTCGGTGCCGATGGCGCCGGCCCCGACGACGATCATGCGCTTGGGCTGCCGCTCGAGGGTCATGGCGCGGCGGTACTCGATGACCTTCTCGCCGTCGATCGGGAGGTTCGGCAGGGCGCGTGCGCGTCCGCCGACGGCCACGATGATGTGCTTGGCCTCCATGACGGACTTCTTGCCGTCCTTGTCGGTGACCTCGACTTTGGGTCCGGCGATGAAGCGCCCGGCGCCCATGACGACGTCGATCTTGTTCTTGCGCATCAGGAACTGCACGCCCTTCGACATCCCGTCGGCCACGCCGCGGCTCCGCTTGACCATCGCGTCCCAGTCGGCCGTGGGGCCGTCGGCCACCTTGATGCCGTAGTCCCCGGCGTGCTGGATGTACTCGAAGACCTGGGCGCTCTTGATGAGGGCCTTGGTGGGGATGCAGCCCCAGTTGAGGCAGATGCCCCCGAGGGACTCGCGCTCGACGACGGCGACTTTCATGCCCAGCTGGCTGGCGCGGATGGCGGCGACGTAGCCCCCGGGGCCGGTCCCGACGACGATCAGATCATATTGCATACGGGCGGCGAAGGTAGGCGTCGCGGGGTGCGGCACAAACAAAAGACCCCGAAGACGTTCGAACGTCCTCGGGGGTCCCACTACTTACTGATACTCGTGCAAGGTGCACCCATGACGAATTTTTCGCAAGCGACAATGTGTCACCGGGCGTCACCGCGGCGCCTGGGCCACTCCCAAATCTTGGGTAATTATGAGCCTCCACGAAGGTTTGTTAGGGGTCGGGAGGCGCACAATCCGGACGCTTAGCCCGGGTGCCAAATCGACGGGCGCCCCCGGGGGAAAGTTTTCCGGCACCGATCCGAGAATCCTGCCGTACTCCGCGAAACCCACCAGCCGCGCCGAGAGGGTGGAGAGCTGGTAGAAGGTCGCAATGGCCTGTCCGACAAAGGCTTGCGGGTCGGCCGAGAGGCTGTCGTGCGCGATGATGAACTCCTGTTGGAGCGTATCGCAGCCGCGCTGCGCGACGGCGAGCAGCAGGCCGTTGTCGAAGGCCACCGTCTCGTCGCTCGTGTTTCGGTCGGTGCGGAAGTCGTGCGCGACCACCGTGGAGTCGCTCTCCGCGAAGATGGCGCGTGGCTCTCCGGCGAGGCACTCGCGGGGCCGTTCGGACGAGCCGCAGGCGCTCGCCAGACTCAGGGTAGCCGCCATTATCCAGGCGCCCGCGGCGCAGGCGAGGGGCGTGGGGATGGGGCGTCGGTGCTGCATGTTGCCGTAAAGGTGACTCGGGGCCTTTCGGCAAAACAAACCACGCCGGCAGACGCTTTCGCCTCCCGTATGGAGACCCTACAGAACAAGAACGTCGTCATCGTCGGCGCCACCGGCGGGATCGGCCGGGCGCTCGTGCCGCTCGTTCACAACAGCCGCGCCAACGTCTACCTCACCGGGCGCGACCGGGCCGCCCTCACCGAACTGGCCTCGGCGAACAAGCTGCCTGAGGGCCGGACCTTTACGCTAGACGTGACGGACCACCAGGATGTTTTGGCGAAAGCCGCCGCCATCGAGGCCGCCACCGACGGGAAGGGCGTCGACGTGATGATTAACGCCTCGGGCATCGGCGTCATCAAACCCTTCGACGCGCTCACCTTCGAGATGTTCTCCCGCTCGATCGACGTCAATCTAAAGGGAGCATTCAGTGTGCTACAGGGCTTCCTGCCCGCCATGAAGGAGCGCAAGCGCGGCCTGGTGGTCCACCTGCCGGGCGTCCTCGGCAAGACCCCGATGGCCGGGGCCGCCGCGTATGCCGCCAGTAAGTATGGCCTCAACGGAATGTTAAAAAGTATTCGCGAGGAGCTGCGCCGCACGGACGTCCGGATCACGAACCTCTACCTCGGCGGAACCGACACGCCCTTCTGGGACGAGATCGACCTGCGGGTGCAGCGCGACAAGTTCGTCACCGCCGAGGAGGCCGCGCGCGCGATCTGGTTCCTGTGCCAGCAACCCGACAGTGGGGTCGTGAGCGAGATGGTGCTCCAGCCCTTCAACCACCAGGCGATCTAGGACCATCTTCGCGTTCCGTAAGGGCAGGGTCGCGCCCTG
Organism: Saprospiraceae bacterium; assembly: GCA_965215115.1. Classification (GTDB taxonomy): domain Bacteria; phylum Bacteroidota; class Bacteroidia; order Chitinophagales; family Saprospiraceae; genus CALDTK01. The sequence continues at coordinate 4,704,850 of OZ244050.1, read as the reverse complement.
TCACCCGCTATGAGCAACCCCCTCCTCGACGGCGACATCGGCGCCCCTGGCGACCAGGGCCTGCGCCGCGTCATCTCCCGCAAGCTGCGCGAGCGCTTCGACCTCGACGACGACGCCGCCTACGAGGGCATGACCCTCGAGAACGTGCGCGCGGGCATTAAATTCAAGGGCGCCAACCTCTGGATCCTGATGCTCGCCATCCTGATCTGTAGCATCGGGCTCAACGTCAACTCGACGGCCGTGATCATCGGCGCGATGTTGATCAGTCCGCTCATGGGCCCGATCCTCGGGGTGGGCTGCGGGATGGCGACCAACGACTTCGACCTGCTGGTGGCCTCCGCCAAAAACCTGGGGATCGCGACCCTGGCGTCGATCGTGGTGAGTGCGCTGTACTTCTTCGCGAGCCCCCTGGAAGATGCGCAGAGTGAGCTGCTGGCCCGCACGGCGCCGACGCTGTTCGATGTCCTCATCGCGACCTTCGGGGGCTTCGTCGGGATCATCGCGCTGTCGCGGCGCGAGAAGTCGAACGCCATCCCGGGCGTGGCCATCGCGACGGCCCTGATGCCGCCGATCTGTACGGCGGGCTACTCGATCGCGACCTACCAGTGGAAGTTCCTCGCCGGGTCGCTGTACCTGTACTTCATCAACCTCACCTTCATCGCCTTCGCGACCTTCGTCCTGGTGCGCTTCATGCGCTTCACGCAGCACACCTTCGTCGACGAGAAGTCGGAGAAGCGCTCGAAGCGCTGGATCTACGCCGTCGTGGCGCTGGTGGCGATCCCGAGTTTCTACACGGCGTACTCGACGGTGCAGAGCTCGGTGCTCGAGCGGCGGGTAGGCAACTTCGTGAGGGAGCAGTTCGACATTCCGGGCACGCAGGTCATCGGCCAGAAGCTCCTGGGTTTTCACGAAAGTGATGGCCCCAAACTCACCCTCATGCTCCTGGGCAAGCCCCTCGCCGAGGCCGAGGTCGAGACGCGGCGCGAGAGGATGAGCGACTACGCCCTCGACGGCATCGAGCTCGACGTGGTGCAGTCGGGCGACCTCGACGACGAGACCATCCAATCGACCGCGGACATGGAGAGCACCGTCGACTTCGCGAAGCTCTACCGCCAGACCCAGGCCCAGCTGACGCAGCAACAGCAGACCGTGAACGCGCTCCGCAAGCAACTGGGGACGTTTGCGCTCGACTCGGCGACGCTCGCGCGACTCACCGCCGAGAGCAAGGCGCTGTACCCCCAGGTGGCGCAGGTGAGCCTCGGTCACTTCAACAGCCTCGACACCGCCGGCGGGACGCCGGCCTGGGTGGTGCGCCTCCGCACCGAGACGCCGCTGAGCCCGACGGACCTCAACCGCTACGGGCAGTGGCTCAAGGAGCGCCAAAATCTCCCCAGCGTCCTCGTGGTCCAGTAGCGGCCGCGGGCCCCGGCGTTAATTTGCCGCCATGCAGCAGTACCACGACGCCTTGCGCCACATCATCGACCGCGGCGTGGACCGCGGCGACCGCACGGGCACCGGGACGCGTTCGGTGTTCGGCTACCAGATGCGCTTCGACCTGCGTGCGGGCTTCCCGCTCGTGACGACGAAGCGGCTGCACCTCAAGAGCATCATCTACGAGTTGCTCTGGTTCCTCAACGGCGACACCAACGTCGACTACCTCCAGGCGCACGGCGTCAAGATCTGGGACGAGTGGGCCGGCGCCGACGGGGCACTCGGGCCGGTGTACGGCAAGCAGTGGCGCAGTTGGACGGGGGTCGACCAGGCGGGGCAGGTCCGGACCGTCGACCAGGTCGCGCAGGCGATCGAGCTCATCAGACGCGATCCCGAGAGCCGCCGCATCATCGTCTCGGCCTGGAACCCGGTCGACCTCCCCGACATGGCCCTCGCGCCCTGTCACTGCCTGTTCCAGTTTTACGTCGCCGACGGCAGGCTCAGCTGCCAGCTCTACCAGCGCTCGGCGGACGTGTTCCTCGGGGTCCCGTTCAACATCGCGAGCTACGCCCTGCTCACGCACATGGTCGCGCAGGTGTGCGGGCTCGGCGTCGGCGACTTCGTCCACACCTTCGGCGACCTACACCTTTATAGTAACCACTTCGCGCAGGCCGAGCTCCAGCTTTCGCGAAAACCGTTTGCGCTGCCGACGCTCGAGCTCGCGGACCGCGGCCAGGCCATCGACGGATTTCGGTACGAGGACTTCGGCGTCGCGGACTACGAGAGCCACCCGCACATCCGCGCGAAGGTGGCGGTGTAGTCTGTCGTACATTCGCGCCGGCAATCAAACATTTTGGGTGGAATGCATCTAAATAGCCGGGTAAGCCACGCGCATTCGGTCTACCAGTAAACTGCTAGCGGCCCCATCCATTACCTTTGCTAGACATCGACGTGACATTATGACGCCAGCTTCCAGCACGTTCATTCACTTGGCTTTACGTATCCCCCGCGCCCTGGTGTTGGCGCTGGTCGTATCGCTGGTGGGCAGCAGCACCCTCGCCGCCCAAGGACCCTACCCAGACGACGCGGACGCGGCGGTGGGCGCGACGCTGTTCCGCAACCAGTGCGCCTCCTGCCACTCGAAGAACATGAAGGACAACGCCACCGGCCCGGCGCTCGGTGGCGTCGAGGCGCGCTGGGGTGAGTTCCCGCGGCAGGACCTCTACGCCTGGATCCGCAACTCGCAGGGGATGATCTCGCAGGGGCACCCCCGGGCGAAGGCGCTCTGGGCCGAGTGGAGCCCGAAGGTGATGACCAACTTCCCCGGTCTCGCCGACGCGGAGATCGAGTCGATCTTACTTGTACATCAACAATCAGTACGTAGGCACCGGCGACGAACAGGGCACGGTTCTCAAGCCTGGCGAGCAGCCAGTCACAGAAGACCTCCAACGTCTGGCTTTACGCTGGGCTCCTCGCCATCCTCGTGGTCCTCAGCTTCGTGCTGGCCCGCGTCATCACCAACATGCGCTACATGCAGGCGGTGTCGGAGGGGCGGGAGTACAAGCGCCGCACCCTCGTCGATACGCTTACCTCGCCTGCGCTGATCGCCTTCCTGGTGTTCTCAGCCATCGTGCTCGGGGGTTACACGACGGTCAACAAGGCCATCAGTCTCGGTCGCCAGCAGGGCTACCAGCCGACGCAGCCGATTAAGTTCAGCCACGCGCTGCACTCCGGGGAGAACAAGATCGCCTGCCAGTACTGCCACGACGGCGCGCGCCGCTCGAAGCACTCCGTGATCCCCGCGGCCAACACCTGTATGAATTGCCACCGCGCCATCAAGAAGGGGCCACGCTGGGGCACGGCCGAGCTCACGAAGATCTACGCGTCGATCGGGTACGACCCGAAGAAGGACATCTTCATCGACAACTACGAGGACATGCCCCGCGCCGAGGTCGAGCAGCTGTACAAGCAGTGGATCATGGACAACTACGCCACCGACAACGGCGGCATCGTCGGGGCCGAGGGCGAGCGCGTCGTGCAGGAGCAGTGGGACGGGATCGTCGCGGCGCTCACGAACGAGGAGCACGGCGACGACGAGATCGCCGGCCCGATCGAGTGGCAGCGCATCCACAACCTCGCCGACCACGCCTACTTCAACCACGCGCAACACGTCGCCGTCGGGAAGCTCGAGTGCCAGACCTGCCACGGCCCCATCCAGGAGATGGAGGAGGTGTACCAGTACAGCCCGCTGTCGATGGGGTGGTGCATCAACTGCCACCGCCAGACGCCCGTGCAGTTCGAGGAGAACCCCTACTACAAGAGTTACGAGCAGTACCACAACGAACTCAACGCCGGGACCCGCCAGCAGGTCACCGTCGAGGAGATCGGCGGCATCGAGTGCCAGAAGTGCCACTACTAAGTCTAGACTCCCCTTTCAGATCCACCTTCCCCCTTTCGGGAAAACCACAGCTGCGTGACCGACACCGCTAAAAAAGCAGGACAACCCTGGGTTGGCTTGAGCCAACTAGACCAAGCGTCAGACTTCGCCGCGCACGCCGTGCCGGAGATGCCCGCCAGCAGCCTGGCGGAGCAAGTCGAGAACGCCGACGGGATCGACCTCAAGTCGAACCGCCGCGACTTCCTCAAGATGATGGGCTTCGGGCTCGGGGCCGCCACGGTGGCCGCCGCCTGCGAGATCCCCCGCAAGTACGCCGTCCCCTACGTCATCAAACCCGATACGATCGTGCCGGGCGTGGCGAACTACTACGCGTCGAGCTTCGTGAGCGGCAACGACTTCTGTCCTGTTTTGGTGAAAACCAGAGAAGGACGCCCCATCAAGATCGAGGGCAACGGCATCGCGACGGCCGCCGGGCTCGGCGCCGGTACTACCTCCCGGGCGCAGGCTTCGGTGCTGAGCCTCTACGACACCGAGCGACTCGCCGGCCCCGTGCGCATCCGGCGCTCCGTGGAAGTAGGTGCCCCCGCCACGGTGGAGCGCGTGACCTGGGAAGAGCTCGACCTCCTGGTCGAGAAGGAGATCCCGACCAGCAGCGCCGTGCGCATCGTGACGAGCGCCGTGTACAGTCCTACGATCCAGGCGTCCATCGACGCCTTCACGCAGCGCTACCCGAACACGCGGGTCGTGACCTACGACACGGCCGGCACCTCGGCCCTGGTGCAGGTCCACCGCGAGACCATCGGCCGGGCGGCGATCCCGGGCTACGATTTCAGCAAGGCCGATGTCGTGGTCGGGGTAGACTGTGACTTCCTGGGCTCCTGGGTGTTCCCGAGTCTCTTCAACGAGCAGTACGGGCGCCGCCGCAAGATCGTCAACCAGGTTCGCCCGACGATGAACCGCCACTACCAGATCGAGTCGACGATGTCGATGACGGGGTCCAACGCCGACCACCGTATTCGCGTCAAGCCGAGCCACATCGGGCAGGCCATCGTGGAGTTGCACAACCAAGTGGCCGGGCTCACCGGCGGCAGTGCTTCCGGCAGCTCGGCTTTGGAGGCTTCCGCCAAAACAGCCATCGCTACCGCCGCCGCGGACCTCGTCGCTGCACGGGGCGCGGCACTCGTGGTGAGTGGCTCGAACAACGTGGCCGAGCAACAGCTGGTGGCCAGCATCAACTCGATGATCGGGGCCTACGGCAGCACGATCGACACCGCCCGGACGATCAACCTCCGCGGGGGCGTCGACGCCGACATGGCGACGCTCATCGCCGAGATGCAGAGTGGGACCGTGGGCACCGTGATCTTCACCGACTGCGTCAATCCCGCCTTTGACTACCCGAACCGCAATGCGTTCGTGGCCGCCCTGGCCAAGGTCCAGCGCAAACTCTCGACCTCGACCACGCTCACCGAGACCAGCGTGCTGTGTGACTTCGTCGCGCCGGATTGCCACGTGCTGGAGAGCTGGGGCGACGCCGAGCCGATCGCTGGCGTATTCACAGTGATTCAGCCCACGATCCACAGACTCTGGGACAGCCGCCAGTTCGGCGAAACCCTCCTCACCTGGGGACAGAGCCCGGACCTCGACCCGTCGATCGAGCAACCGTACCTCGCGTTTTTGCGAAAGCAGTGGCAAGACAACGTCTTCACGCAGCAGACGCAACTAGCCAACTTCGATGCATTCTGGGACCTCTCCCTGAGCAACGGCGTCGTCGTCGGGCGTACGACCTCAGCCGCGGCATCGACCGTCGGCGGCGGTGCGAGCGCGAGCGGTGTGCGTCGAGCCGAACCCGAGGACGTCATGGAGATCGTATTCACCGAATCGGTCGCCATTGGCTCCGGGCAGTACGCCAACAACCCCTGGCTGCAGGAAGTGCCGGACCCCGTGACGCGGACCACCTGGGGCAACTACTTACAGATTCCGGTTTCGTACTCGGAAGGCCGACAGTACGACGTATTAAATGGTTTGAACTCGGAGGAGCTGAAGGGTAAGACCGACTACGTTGCCCTGGCAGTGAACGACTACATAGCGGAAGTCCCCTGCGTGATTCAGTTCGGGATGGCGCCAAACACGGTTGCGATTGCCTCGGGATACGGGCGCAACGTCGTCGGTAAGGCTGGCCTCGGCGTGGGCGTCGACATGGTGCCGTTCATGAGCGTCGACGCACAGGGCAACCGCCAGGCCTACGCCACGGGTGTCACCGTGAGCGAAGCCCTCCGCACGGATGATCGCTTCGCGATGGTTCAGTACCACCACACGATGGGCGTCGCCGGCTACGACGGCGAGGAGCCGATCGTCGTGGACGAGGAGCGGACCATCTTCAACGGCTACGGCGGCATCGCCGACGGCTACCGCGGCAACCTCACCGAGCGTTCGATCATCCGCAAGGCGGACCTCGCCGACCTGCCTGCCTTCATCCCTAAGCTCGAGCACGAGCGGGAGCACCACCAGAAACTCAACAGCCACTCCCTTTACGAAGGGCACGAAGACGCGTACCTCCTCGGTCACCACTGGGGTATGTACGTGGACCTCAACTCTTGCACGGGTTGCCAGGCCTGCGTCGTGGCCTGTATCTCGGAGAACAACACCCCGGTAGTGGGGAAGAACGAGGTCGCGCGTCACCACGAGATGACGTGGCTCCGGATCGACCGCTACTACTACGGCGACATCGACAACCCGCAGGTCGTCTACCAGCCGATGATGTGCCAGCACTGCGACAACGCACCGTGCGAGAACGTCTGCCCGGTGGCCGCGACCAACCACAGTGCCGAGGGTCTCAACCAAATGACCTACAACCGCTGTATCGGGACGCGCTACTGCGCCAACAACTGCCCGTACAAGGTCCGGCGCTTCAACTGGTTCGACTACTCCACGGCCGACCTCTTCATCGGTAACGAGCCGGGCTTGCTGGAGGGCGACGTGGTCGTGCCTCTCGGCGGCGAGAAGCCGTTCGGGGCGGACAACCTCACGCGCATGGTGCTCAATCCAGATGTCACGGTGCGGAGCCGCGGGGTCATCGAGAAATGCTCCTTCTGCGTCCAGCGCATTCAGGCGGGTAAGCTCCAGGCCAAGGTCGAGGGTCGTCGCCTGCGCGATGCCGACGTCAAGACCGCCTGCCAGACGGCCTGCCCCACGGGCGCCATCACGTTCGGTGATCGCAACAACCCCGAGGGCGAACTCATGAAGGTCTGGAACGCCCCCATCAACTACCTCGTCCTGGAGGAGGTCAACGTCGCCCCATCGGTGATGTACTCCGCCAAGGTCCACAACCGCAACCCCGCACTCATCCCGGCCGTCGAAGGTCTGCTCGAGAGCCACGAAGAAGCCCACTCCTAAGCCTAGTCCCCCCCACTTAGCCTGAATCCTTATCTTATGAGTGCACCAGTATCGGCCATCCGCGAGCCGCTTATCCTCGGTCACAAGACCTACCACGACATCACGGAGGACCTGTGCGCCCCGACGGAGAGCACGCCGAACCTGGCGTGGATGACGGCCTTCGTGCTGTCGGTGGCGCTGTTGGGCCTCTACGGCTTCTGCGTCGTGGTCGTCGTCTGGTTCGGGATCGGCACCTGGGACCTGAACCGCACCATCGGTTGGGGCTGGGACATCACGAACTTCGTATGGTGGGTAGGGATCGGCCACGCCGGTACGCTGATCTCGGCGATCCTGCTGCTGTTCCGCCAGAAGTGGCGCACGGGGGTCAACCGCGCCGCGGAGGCCATGACGATTTTCGCGGTGGTGTGTGCCGGGCAGTTCCCCCTCATCCACATGGGGCGCCAGTGGATGGCCTTCTTCATCTTCCCTTACCCCAATACCCGCGGCCCGCTGTGGGTCAACTTCAACTCCCCGCTGCTCTGGGACGTCTTCGCGATCTCGACCTACCTGACGGTCTCGCTGCTGTTCTGGTACCTCGGCCTCGTGCCCGACTTCGCGACGGTGCGTGACCGCTCGAAGGGGCTGCGGCGCAAGATCTACAACGTCCTGTGCTTCGGGTGGACGGGTGCGGCCAAGCACTGGCAGCGCTGGGAGTCCATGGCGCTCGTCCTCGCCGGTTTGTCGACGCCGCTCGTGCTCTCGGTCCACACCATCGTGAGCTTCGACTTCGCGACCTCGGTGATCCCCGGTTGGCACACGACCATCTTCCCGCCTTACTTCGTGGCCGGGGCCATCTTCTCCGGATTTGCGATGGTGTTGACGCTGATGCTCATCGCCCGTAAGGTCCTCAACCTCGAGCAGTACATCACGATCGCGCACATCGAGTCGATGAACAAGGTGATCCTGCTCACGGGGTCCATCGTCGGCGTGGCTTACCTCACGGAGCTGTTCGTGGCCTGGTACTCGGGCTACGTCTACGAGCAATTCGCGTTCTACAACCGCGCCCTCGGGCCCTACTACTGGAGCTACCTCGGGATGATGGCCTGCAACGTGATCTCGCCGCAGTTCTTCTGGAGCAAGAACCTGCGCCGCAACATCACCTTCACCTTCTTCATGTCGATCTTCATCAACATCGGCATGTGGTTCGAGCGCTTCGTCATCATCGGCACGACGCTCGCACGGGACTACCTGCCCTCGAGCTGGAGCTACTACGTGCCGACCTGGGTCGAGATCGGCATCTTCGTCGGGACGATCGGTCTGTTCTTCACGCTCTTCCTGCTCTTCACGCGCGTGGCCCCCGTGGTCGCCATCGCGGAGATCAAGAGTATCCTCAAGTCGTCCGGCGACCAGTACTCAGGACCCAACGCCATCAAGGTCAAGCACGACGCTGTCCACCAGCCCGAGCTCGACGTCACCGAACTCAACACACCCGGCTACCGCGCCCAGTAACCATGGCAGACACCCGCACCAACCTCTACGCTGGGCTACCGACTGCCCCCGAGAACGCCACCGTCCCCGCGGATACCGCGGCCGGGATCCCGATCGTCTACGGACTGTACGACGACGAGCTCAAACTCATCGAGGCGGTCCGCATGGCGCGCGCGCAGCACCTCGACATCCACGACGTGTTTACCCCCTTCCCCGTCCACGGACTCGATCCGGTGCTCGGGCTGCAGGAGAGCCGCCTCCACATCGGTGGGTTTTTCTACGGTGCCTGCGGGACCCTGCTGGCCTTCGGGTTCATGACCTGGGTCTTCACGCGGGACTGGCCGATCATCTTCGGCGGGAAGCCCTACTTCAGTGCGCCGGCCTTCATCCCCATCACTTTCGAACTCACGGTCCTCTTCTCGGCAATCGGGATGGTGTTAAGCTTCTACCTCATCAATGGCCTCGGGCCCGGGGCCAAGGAGGAGAACATCGATGACCGCATCACCGACGACATGTTCTGCCTCGCGTTTAGCGCCAACGGCGTGACGAGCGCCGACCGCGATCAGTACGCCGAGTTCTTCCGCCTCACTGGCGCCGCCGAGACGAGCGCCAAAATCCTCTAACCATGCGACTACCTCTGCAACTCCCGCTCGGCACCGGCACGGCCCTCGCGGCCCTCGCGCTGGCGGCCTGCTCGACGCCCGGCGAGAACGAGACCGGCTCCGAGTACATGCCCGACATGGCGCACTCCATCGCGTACGAGGCCAACGTGTACTTCGACTACTACTACAACCAGTGGGACAGCGCGAGCGTCAAGTCGCGCTACGAACTCGCGCAGCCGGGACTGCCCGTCAACGGCACCGTACCCCGCGGCTATGCCGGCTACGTGCTCAACGACCGCAGCGCGAGTGCGAGTGCCATGAGTGATGGGCAGCTTCGGCACATCCGGGAGCTGTACGGCATCAATAGCCTCCAGGCCATCGCGACGCCGATGAACGGCTCGGCGCCTTACTACTACTACGACACCGAAGCCGACCGCGTGCGCGCGATCGAGGACCTCCAGACCAACCCTTTCCCCATTACGGCCGATGGCCTAAAGCGCGGCCAGGAGCTGTACGAGACCTTCTGCGGCATCTGCCACGGCGACGACGGCGGCGGCAACGGGTGGATCTACGAGAACGGTGCCTACCCCGTGGCCCCGCGCAACTTCCTGGAGCAAACCTGGGTCGACACCTCGGCCGGGGTCTACTACCACGCCGTGATGTACGGCAAGAACGCCATGGGGGCCTACAAGGACAAGATCTCCTACGAGGAGCGCTACCAGGTCATCCACTACATCCGCGCCCTGCAGGCCAAGTGGGCCAAGAAGCAGTACGACCAGGACGGCAACGACCTCATCCCGAACGAAGCCATCGCCGGGGCGAACGCCACGCAGTACGTGAGGCTCCTCGAGAGCTTCAGCCGCGAGCCGACGGATTACGAGAGTTCGGAGAGCACCAACTCCGATGTCGTCCCCGGTGGCGAGAGCGGCGGCGCTGTGCCGGGTGCCGTACCGAATTCGCAGGACACGACCGGTGCCGTCGGTACGAGTCCCCGGATCGGGAAGGCCGGCCAACCCACCACCAAGAAAGTAGGACGCTAGGTCCTCGTCCACCCGTGCCGAGGGTCGCTACTTGAGTGGTCGACTTTCGTCAAAACCCTTTACCCGCTGTAAGCTCGCCCCATGGCCGATTTAGTCATCCACTCCGACCACGAACACGCAGAGGTAGGACCCGCGCGCTTCGTCCTGAGTTCCGGCATCCGCAACCTCCTGTTCGGGGGCATCGGCCTCGGGGTGCTGTGCATTGTGCTGTCCTTTTTCGCGAACGGCGAAGACGCCACGCACGCCCGCTTCTGGTCGAACTGGCTGCACAATAGTGTCTTCTTCCTCGGGATCGCGTTTATGTCGCTGTTCTTGTTGGCGGCCAAGGTGCTGATGTACTCGGGGTGGCACACGGTGTTTAAGCGCGTGTGGGAGGCGTACGCCGAGTTCTTGCCCGTAGCGCTGTTGCTGCTCGTGCCGATCGTCATCGGGGTATGGACCGGGTGGACGCACATTTACCACTGGTCCGACCCGGTCGCCGTGGCAGATGACGAACTGCTCAAGGCCAAGTCTGCCTTCCTGAACCCGTACTGGTACACTGGAGCCGCGCTCCTCATCGGAGCGATCTGGTACTTCCTGTTCGCCATCCCGATGCGGAAAACCTCCCTCGAGGAGGATGCACGGGGCAATCGGGACTACGTGCAGCACCGCCGCAACCGCAAGACGGCCGGCATCTTCCTACCGATCGCGGCCTTTAGTTCGGCATTCGTCATCTGGCAGCTCGTCATGAGCGTGGATGCACACTGGTACTCTACGCTCTTCGCCTGGTACGCGACCGCGTCGTGGCTGGTGGCCACCGTCGGACTTACGATCGTGCTGCTCATCTTCCTCAAGACCCTCGGGTACTTCGGCCAGGTGACCGCGGATCACCTGCACGACCTCGGCAAGTACATGTTCGCCTTCAGCATCTTCTGGACCTACCTCTGGTTCAGTCAGTTCATGCTGATCTGGTACGGCAACGTCGGCGAGGAGACGGTCTACTTCCAGACGCGGATGTCGGAGTTTCCGGTGCTGTTCTGGGCGAACCTCGTCCTCAACTTCCTGCTGCCCTTCTTCGTGTTGATGCCCAACATCACCAAGCGCAAGTACGGTCCGCTGGCCTTCGTGGCGATCATGGTGGTGTTCGGCCACTGGCTCGACTACTTCCAGATGCTCAAGCCCGGCATCCTCGAGACCGCCGTGCACGCCATGCACGACGGCGACAGCGACCACGAGAGCCACGACAACGCGGCCTCGGTGACGGGCGACCACCACACCGGCACCTCGACCACCGAGTACGTCGCAAACGACGTACACTCGTCCGCAGCGGGCATGACCGGCATGGACGGCGAGGAGGACGACGCTGCGCTCACGCTCGAGGCGCAGGACGGGATCGTCGGCGATCAGGCCGCGCCCGACTACCTCGTCGCCGGGGACTCGGTAGACGAACTCTTAGAAAGGACGATCCCCAAGGATATCGTCAGGGGAGAAGAACCCGGCATCGTGCCTTCGGACAGGTCGGTGGACTATAGTGAATCCGAGCACGCGGCCGACGACACCGACCACGGCGGGGAACACGGCGCTTCCGGCCACGCCGCTGGTATTACCGGGGGGATAGGCGAGGACGCCGGCGTTCATCCCGGGCAAGACTACCCAGGGGGGGCGGTTGCGCACGGGAACCCACACGGCGAAGAGGTGCACCTGGCCGGGTTTACCATCCCCGGCCTCATCGAGATCGGGACCTTCCTCGGGTTCCTGTCGCTGTTCTTCCTCGTGACCCTCAGTGCCCTCGCCAAGGCCGACCTCGTGCCCTTCAACGATCCGTACCTGGAGGAGTCGCTGCACCACCACGTTTAGACAAGAGCGCTACCAGCTTTGTCTGGATTGAGTCTAGACAGGGCCAAGTCTGGCAACTCCCCGGGGTTGCGGTAGTTTCAATATTACCTTTACTACCAGGATCAACCCCTGCCGCATGACCACCCTTATCATCCTGATTTGCCTCGCGATGCTGACCATTATCGTGGTCCAGATCGCCCGCGTACGTGAACTCGCCGCCGCCATCCGCGGCGAGGAGCAGGCCTCGCGCCGCCGCACCGACCGCAACGGCATTGGGTTCCTGGTCTTCATGGTGGCGTTCTTGGTGCTCACCATCGGGTCCGCGCTCTACTACCGCGAGTACCTCATCGGCTACGGTCCGTGGGACTCGGCGAGCGCACACGGAAGCGTCATCGACTCGATGATCAACCAGACGCTCTTCTTTACCGGGATCGTCTTCGTTTTGACGCACGTCGCCCTCTTCTACTTCGCGTACAAGTACCGCGAGACGGCGCGTAAGAAGGCGTCGTACATCAGTCACGACAACAAGCTGGAGATCATCTGGACGGCCATCCCGACGGTGGTCATGACGTACCTCGTCGTCGGCGGCCTCGACGCCTGGAACCAGGTCATGGCCGATGTCCCGGACGTGATCGACGGTCGCGAGAGCCAGGTAGGGGTGGACTACATCGAGATCGAGGCGACCGGCTACCAGTTCGCGTGGGACATCCGCTACCCCGGTGCGGATAACCTCATCGGCACGAAGGACTTCCGACTGATCTCGGCGAACAACGCCCTCGGGCAGGACTGGGAGGATACGAAGAACCACGACGACTTCATCCCCCAGGAGATCGTCCTGCCGGTCAACGTCCCGGTGCGGGTCCGGATCACGTCCAAGGACGTACTCCACAACTTCTACATGCCGCACTTCACCGTCAAGATGGACGCGGTGCCGGGGATGCCTACCTACTTCGTGTTTACCCCGGTGATCACGACGGACAGCATGCGCAACCGCCTGCGTCAAGAGCCGGCTTACCAGGTTCCCTACCCCCAGGACCCAGAGGCGGGCTTGCGCTGGGAGGTGTTCAACTACGAGTTGGCCTGCGCGGAGCTCTGCGGCACTGGTCACTATTCGATGCGCAAGATCGTCCGGATCGTGAGCCACGCGGAGTTCGAGGACTGGAAGAAGGAGCAGCAATCCACCTACCTCGCCAGCATCCGCAACACCGACGAAGACCCGTACAAGGGTCAGCCCGTCCAGGTCGAACTCGACATGCAGCGGCGCGAGGTCCAGGGCAACCTGACCGCCGCGATCAGCGCCGTGGACTCCGCCGACCGCGTGGTCCGTCTCAACAACGTCACCTTCGAAACCGGCAGCGCGCGTCTTGCCCCGGTGTCCGGGTTCGAGCTCGACAACGTGGTGGAGGTTTTGCAACAAAACCCCTCCCTGTCGTTTGAAATAACGGGACACACGGACAACGTCGGTGACCCGGCCGCCAACCGCGCGCTCAGCCAAGCACGCGCTCAGGTCGTCGCGGATTACCTCCGCAGGAAAGGTGTCGCCGGCAACCGAATCGTGAACGTGCGGGGCTACGGGGAGACCGTCCCCACGGGCGATAACGCCACCGAGGAGGGCCGGGCCGAGAACCGCCGCACCGAATTGGTCGTCGTCCCCAACCGCCCTACCGCCCCCGTCAACCAGGTACTTTAATTTATATATCCATGCAGACCTTAATCACACGGCCTCAGAACGAACAAGTCTTCATCGAGCAGGATGGGTACGAGGATCACTTCCACGACCACCACGAGGAGGACAAGTACCGCTCCTCCTTTATCACGAAGTACATCTTCTCGATGGACCACAAGGTCATCGCGAAGCAGTTCCTGATCACGGGCATGTTCTGGGCGGTGATCGGGGCGGCGATGTCGCTCGTGTTCCGTCTGCAGCTCGGCTTCCCGGCCGAGGACATCGGCTTCCTCGAGCCCTTCCTTGGGAAGTGGATCACGATCAACGCCGAGGGTACCGGTAAGCTCTCCGAGGAGTTCTACTACGCGATGGTCACCATGCACGGTACGATCCTCGTGTTCTTCGTGCTCACGGCGGGTCTGTCGGGCACCTTCTCGAACCTGCTGATTCCGTTACAGCTGGGTGCGCGCGACATGGCGTCGCCCCTGCTCAACATGCTCTCGTACTGGTTTTTCTTCCTCTCGGGAGCAGTCATGTTCGCTAGCTTATTTTTGTCCACCGGACCATTCTCCGGCGGTTGGACGGCCTACCCGCCGCTTTCGGCACTGCCGCAGGCCAGTACTGGCTCCGGGGCGGGTATGACCCTCTGGCTGGTTAGCCTGTCGCTTTTCGTGGTTTCGGTACTGCTCGGCGGTATCAACTACGTCACCACGGTGCTCAACCTCCGTACGAAGGGCATGAGTATGTGGCGGATGCCACTCACGATCTGGGCCTTCTTCGTGACGGCGATGATCGGTCTGCTCAGCTTCCCAGTCCTTCTTTCCGGATTCCTGCTGCTGATGTTCGACCGGGGTATGGGCACGAGTTTCTACCTGAGTGAGATCTTCATCGGTGGGCAGGCACTCGACCACGTAGGCGGTAGCCCGCTCCTTTACCAGCACTTGTTCTGGTTCCTGGGCCACCCCGAGGTCTACATCATCATCCTGCCCGCGATGGGGATCGTCTCCGAAGTACTCTCGGTCACGAGCCGCAAGCCAATCTTCGGCTACAAGGCCATGGTGTACTCCATCCTCGCGATCGCCTTCCTCAGCTTCATTGTCTGGGCCCACCACATGTTTATGTCCGGTGTCAACCCCTTCATCAGCAACTTCTTCGTGATCTTCACGCTCATCATCGCGGTGCCTAGTGCCGTGAAGGTGTTCAACTGGATCTCGACCCTGTACAAAGGACGCATCCAGTTTACGTCAGCGAACCTATTCGCGATTGGGTTCGTGTCGATGTTCATCTCCGGTGGTCTTACCGGTATCTGGCTCGGCAACTCGGCCATCGACATCCGGATGCACGACACCTACTTCGTCGTGGCTCACTTCCACATCGTAATGGGGGTGGCGGCGTTCTTCGGCATGTACGCCGGGGTGTACCACTGGTTCCCGAAGATGTACGGTCGCTTCATGAACGAGACGATGGGTAAGATCCACTTCTGGGGTACGATCATCAGCGCCTACGCGATCTTCTGGCCGATGCACTACCTCGGGATGGCCGGTGTGCCACGTCGGTACTACTCCTTCACGACCTACGACTTCACGAATCAGTTCGCGACGATGAACGCCTTCATCACCATCGGTGCCTTCGTCGCCTTCTCCTTTCAGATCTTGATGGTCGTCAACTTCTTCTACAGCATTTACAAGGGTAAGAAGATGACGACGCGCAACCCGTACAACGCCAACACGCTCGAGTGGACGACCCCGATCGAGGGCATCCACGGCAACTGGCCAGGGCGCATCCCGACGGTCCACCGCTGGGCGTACGACTACGGTAAGTTCGGCGAGGAGTCGATCCCGCAGTACATCCCGGTCTCCGACGCGGAGCGCGAAGCCGACAAGAAGTTGGTCCACTAACGCCCCCGGACACGACCACCCTCGGAGCGGGCGCCGTCAACGCACGGCGCCCGCTCTTCTTTACCCGACCACGCCTCGATGAACGAGCAAGCCGACCGTACGACAGACCTCGCGCTGGACTCTTCGGAGTTGAGCCACAGTCTCGTAAGCGATTTCTTGACGCTAACGAAGTTCCGCTTGTCGGCGACGGTCGTGCTATCTGCCGGACTAGCTTACCTAATTGCGGCGCCCAGCATCGTTTGGCCGCAACTGGCCGCCGTGATCCTCGGGGGCTTCGCCACGACGATGGCGGCCAACGTCCTCAACCAAGTCGTCGAGCGGGACCACGATCAACTCATGACGCGTACGCAGGACAGGCCCGTGGCCACCGGGCGGATGTCGGTGTCGCGCGCCGTGCTGATCGCCGGATTGCTCAGCGTCGCGGGCATGATCGCCCTGGGGACCTTACACCCCCTGGCCGCACTGCTCGGCATGATTGCCCTCTTGAGTTACGCCTTTATCTACACGCCGCTCAAGCGCATTAGTGTGGCGGCGGTGTTCGTGGGGACGATCCCAGGCGCGATCCCGGCGCTCATCGGTACGATCGCCGCGGAGGGACAATTGACGGCACTCGGGTGGTCGCTGTTCGCGATCCAGGTGCTGTGGCAGATTCCACACTTCTGGGCGATCGGCTGGCTCGGCTTCGACGACTACAAAAGAGCAGGCTTCAAGCTCCTGCCCGAAACCGAGGACGGCGAGCGCGATCCGGGTACCGGACTACAATCTGCGGTCTACGGATTGCTGCTGGTCGGGCTAGTGTTGCTCCCGTACCAGCTCGGTGCCTTTAGTGCCGTGGCGACGGGTTTGAGTTGTGGCCTCGGTTTGGCGTACGCCTACTTCGGGTTCGACCTCTTCCGCAAGCGCGATCGCCCCGCGGCCCTGCGGCTCATGTTTTTCTCCCTGGCCTACCTGCCGCTCGTCTTTGGCCTAGGCTGGCTCCTCTGATGTTATGGCGACGATAGCGATCAAGCGAAACAAGATGCACCCCATGCAACTGGGGCTCCTCATCGCGTGCGGCAGTATCCTGATGATGTTCTCGGCATTGACCAGTGCGTACATCGTCCGCCAGGAGGCAGGTAACTGGTTGGAGTTCCCGCTGCCCAGCCTGTTTTACGTAAGTGCCGGCATCATGATCGCCAGCTCGGTCGCGATCCAGGGGGCGTTCCACACCTTCAAGCGCGAGCAGGCGGTCGCGTACCGGGCGCTGTTGACCCTCACCGCGGTACTGGGTCTGGCGTTCGTGATCGTGCAGTATCAGGCCTGGCAGGTCATGTACGCCTCGGGCCTCCAACTCAAGGGCAACCCGGCGCCGGCCTTCGTGTACGTGCTCACTGGATTACACGCCGCACATATCCTCGGTGGACTCGTCGCGCTCGCCGTAGCTTTGATCCACTGCTACAAGCTGCCGGTGGTGGCCGCGCCGCACCGCGTCGTGCGGCTCCGACTCACCCTGACCTACTGGCATTTTATGGACTTCCTTTGGATTTATCTGTTGGTCTTCCTTGCTTTGCAGCGCTGATCCAGGCCCGCCGAGGCCCCAACCCGCGACCTTATGTCTACAGTCATCGAGAATCCTACGCACACCGTCGACCACTCGGAGGAGACCGCCACCTGGGACGGTGCCGGTAAGCCTTTCCGCGTAGGGTACGGCAAGCTGATGATGTGGTACTTCCTCGTCTCGGACGCGTTCACGTTTGCGGGCTTCCTCATCGCGTACGGCGCACTGCGCTTTAGCATGCCGGCGTGGCCGGTGCCGGACTTCGTCTTCCGGACCTTGCCTTTCGGTCTCCACGAGTTCTTCCCCGGCGATATCGCCCCGCTCATCTTCGTGACGATCATGTCGTTCGTGCTCATCGTGAGCTCGGTGACGATGGTGCGCGCGGTGCAGGAGGGCGAACGCGAGAACAAGAGCGGTGTGGTGAAGTGGATGCTACTGACGGTGGTTGGGGGCGCGACTTTCCTGGGCTGTCAGGCCTGGGAGTGGTCCAACCTCATCGGCCACGAGCACATGTCCCTCACGACCAACCCCTTCGGCACCCACCTCAGCGATGGCTACTACCTGGAGGACGCAGACGGTACCCCTTACGCCAATCCGGAGGAGGCCCAGCGCTTCGAAGCCGGCGACAGCTACCTCATCCACCAGCACGACGGCGAGTGGCAACCGCGGGCCCTCGTCAACGAAGGCCAGCGCGCGCCCGCCGACGGGGAGCCGGTCCGGGAGGCGTTCGGCCCCAAGGCCTTCGGTGCGCTCTTCTTCTTCATCACCGGCTTCCACGGCTTCCACGTGTTCTCCGGTCTGGTCATCCTGACGATCATTGCGCTCAACTCGGCTTCCGGTCAGTACGCGGCCCGTCGCAACGGCTACGAGATGGTCGAGAAGGTGGGCCTCTACTGGCACTTCGTAGACCTCGTCTGGGTGTTCGTCTTCCTCGTGTTCTACCTGCTGTAGGCGCGGCAGTCGATCGTTGCTTTTACGGCTTTCGCCAAAACCTGTTTTACTAGCCCTCCGAAATTACCACTATGGCCGGTCACATGACCTACGAAGAGAGCAAGCGGTTCGTGTTTCGCGGACTCGGGCTGCTCGCGGCGATCACCCTGATCGAAGTCTTTTTCTCGCTGGCCGCGAAAGGGTTTATCCCTGGCCTGCGGTGGATGGAGGGACAGGATTGGGTCCCATTCGTCGTGGGTGCGCTACTGATCGCATTCTCGCTTTACAAGGCCCACTTCATCGTGTTCGACTTCATGCACCTGCGCAACGAGGTCCAGGGGATGTCCTACACGATCCTGATGCCCATGCTGCTGTTGGTCTGGGCGGTGATCGCGTTCTTTCAGGAGGGCAACTTCTGGGGCGAGCGCCGGGCTACGGTGCAGCGGTTCAACGAGCGCCCCGCACAGGCGGCCCCGTCGGTCTCGCCGCTGGAGCAAGAGGGCAACATCATCCAGTTCGAGGACAACGGCGACCCACTCGAGAGCACCGACGGGGTGGGCAGTTACGACGTCGATCAGTAGTCGCGCCGTGACCTCCAAGCTTACCCCCCGGCGACATCTTTGAGGGCTCCCAGACCTTGGTATTACCGTGAACCCTGCCCCTCCACCCAAGCGTCCCGCCGTCCAGCTCTTGCTGCTGGGATTCCTGTTGATCGTCTTCCCGCTCGGTAGCTTCCTGTACCTCCGGGCGGGGTGGAACTACCAGCTCGACTCGCGCAACGAAATGGAGCCGCTCGGCCCGGCGGCGGACTTGTTCGACTACCCCCGGCCGGACAGCAGCATCGACATCGTGTTCTTCGCGCCGACCACCGGCGACGATAGCATCAACGTATCGCTGCGCGACATCCACGAGGCGTTCGACGACAATCCGGACGTACGCTTCGTGGCCATCGGCGAGGCGAGCGTGCCACTCTTCGATGACCCCGCTCAGTTGAGCTACGTGCCCACGACGGCGGTAGACGCCGGGGCGATCCGTGCGGACACTCGTTTTTCCCGGCACTGCCAGTCGGTACCGCTGCCGCAGCGGGCGTACGTAGATCGATCCCGCCGGGCAGGTGCGGCGCTGCTACAACATCCACAGCGGCGCCGAGGCCGTCCGCCTCGTGGAGCAGGTCGCCCTCATCATCCCGCGGCCCAGGACCGAGGACGTTTTCCTGGAGCGCAACCCCGAACTCTGATGTCGATACCCGCTGGCTACCCCGACGTGCTGGAGCGCCGCCCCGAACTCGCCAAGCAACTGGACACCTACGCCTGGGGGATCTCGATCTTCATTACGGTGGCCGTGGTCGTCATGCGCTACGTCAAGCTCTCCCTACCCGAGGGGGTCGACTTCCTGTGGCTACCGCCGGTCTACTCGACGCTCAATGCCCTGGCCGGGGTGTGCCTGTTGTTTAGCCTCTATTTCATCTTACGCAAGAATGTAAGGGCCCACCGGGGGGCCAATGCGCTGGCGCTGTTCTTATCGGTGCTTTTCATCCTCGGCTACGTGCTGTATCACATCACCACCGAGCCGACGTCGTACGGGGGGACCGGTGCGGCGAGGACGGCCTACTTCGTGCTGCTCATCACGCACGTCGTGCTCGCCGCCGTGAGCCTGCCGCTGATCTTGTTTACCTTCGTACGCTCCTACACGGGGCTCATCACAGAACACAAGCGCATGGCGCGTTGGGTGTACCCGATCTGGCTCTACGTATGCATCACGGGGCCGATCTGCTACCTAATGTTGCGACCGTATTACGCATCCTAGCAACACGGCCCCTCACCGCAGGTTACTCTACCATGGTACGCAAGCTCCTCGTCCGACTATCGCTGGTATTCGTTTTGGCGACAGCCGCCTGCCTCACGGCCTCGGCTCAGTGTCCGATGTGTAAGATCAGCGCCTCGACAAACATGAAAAACGGTGGTACGGCCGGCAACGGACTTAACAAAGGCATCTTGTACCTTTTCGCGACACCTTACCTCATCATCGGTGGCCTGGGATACCTATGGTACCGCAACCGCACCAAGGCCGACGCGGAGGAGGCTCCGGTCAGTATGCCTAGCGAGGCGCAGCTGAACTAAGTCCACCGCAGGCTCCGTCTCAAACGCCCGTAGATCGCCACAGGGCAAGGGCCGCCATCCCGGCACCCACGATCAACAGGAAGCCGCCTACCGGGGCCACGGCGCCGAGCCACGACGCGCTTTCCATCCCGATGATCCCGCGTACGGAGACGAGGTATACGCTTCCGCAAAACAAGAGCGAGCCATAGCCCCAGGCCCGTTGCGCCCAGACAATTCGTGCGTTATCACTTAGAGACGGCACCGCGAGCCGAAGGGCCGCAAGGGCCGCGAGGAAGAACGAACTATAAAAATGATACCGACTCGCGGTCTCGTACGAGAGCAGTCGGTCGGCGGGTAAGACAGCCTTGAGCCCGTGCGCCCCGAAGGCCCCGAGGGCGATGGCGAACGCGAGGGAACCAAACGCGACGGCGGCCAGGCGCACCGGGCCCGCCGCCCTCGGCTCGTCAATCGGGGAGCTGCCAGTCGATGGGTGTGGTGCCATGTTGCTCCAAGTAAGCGTTCGCCTGCGAGAAGGGTTGACTCCCGAAGAAGGCCCCGCGCGCGAGCGGACTCGGGTGCGCGGCCTCCAGGATGAGGTGCCGGGACTGGTCCACCAGCTCCGCCTTCGACTGCGCGCTCTTGCCCCAGAGTAAGAACACCACGTGCTCACGCTCGCGGCTGATCGTGCTGATCACCGCGTCCGTGAAGCGCTCCCAGCCGAGTCTGTGGTGTGACTTCGGGGCGTTCTTCCTTACCGTGAGGATGCTATTGAGCAACAGCACACCTTGCTCCGCCCACGCGGTCAGGTCACCGTGTTTCGCGATCGGGATCTCGAGGTCGGTGTTGAGCTCTTTGTAGACATTCAGGAGGCTCGGCGGTCGCCGTACGCCGCGGGGGACGCTAAAGCTCAGGCCCATCGCCTCGCCGGGGTTGTGGTACGGGTCCTGCCCGAGGATGACGACCTTCACCTCGGGCAAGGGTGTTTTGGCGAAAGCCGCGAAAATGTTGGAGCCCGCCGGGTAGACGGTATTGCCGCCAGCGATGTCGGCCTTCAGTCCGGCGATCAGTTCGTGGAAGTACGGCTGTCGGAACTCGGACTCGAGGGCGGCCTTCCAGGTGCTCTCGATCTGGACATCGACGGGGTCGAGCTGCTCGCTCGCCGGGAGGAGGGTCGGTTGGTCAGGCATACCTGCCTGAACACAGTGATCGCGGGATTGTGCACTCCCGTCCGACGGGACGCTATGTGTGTCGGCACGGAGTCCCGAAGTGACCGCGGCAGGAATCGAACCTGCGACCGGCTGATTAGAAGTCAGCTGCTCTATCCCCTGAGCTACGCGGCCGGGGTGTCCGCAAAGCTAGGGCGTGAGCGGCGTTCAGTTGCCGTATTTCTGGATCGCCTCCCGGATGCGCTCGCGGCGATTGTCCGGGGAGGGGTGCGTGCTCGAGAACTCGGGCTGGCGACTCCCGCCCGAGGCCGCCTCGAGGATGTCCATGACGCCGATGAGGGCCTCGGGCTGGTACCCGGCCTCGGTCATGAAGCGGACGCCGAGCTCGTCACTCTCCAGCTCCTGCTCGCGGCCGTAGCTCATCGAGACGACGTTGGCCACGACCGCGGCCATCTGTCCGCCGCCCTGGCCCCCGCTCGCGAGCACGGCCGCGCCCGTCAGGCCCTGCGTGAGCATCTGCTGCGAGATGCGCTCGGCGCTGTGGCGCGCGACCACGTGACCGATCTCGTGACCGAGCACGCCGGCGAGTTGGTCCTTGTCCTGCAGGCGGGTGTAGAGCGCGCGCGTAATGAAGATCTGCCCCCCGGGGAGCGCGAAGGCATTGACGGTATTCGGGTCGCGCAGCAGGTGAAACTCGTAAGGGTAGGGCGTCTGCTGCGCGACGCTGCCGCGCACGAGACTCTCGCCGACCTGATCGACGAGCGCCTGGTCGGGCTCACTCGGGTCGAGCCCGCCGTGCTGCTGCGCCATTTGCGCGCGGCTCTGCAGGCCCAGCGCGACCTCCTCCTCGGGCGTGAGGGAGATGTGTTGGCTCTCGCCGGTGATCTCGTTGGTGCTGGTGTTGAAGTAGTACTTGGCGAGCGTGAAGAGCGCCATGCCGATGCCGATGAGGAGGGTGAAGCTAACTTTGCGCATACTGGTAAGCGATTGTGGGCGGGTCCCCGACGGACAACCGCGCCGAAAGCTAATTCGTTAGAGGCCCGTGAACACAAAGTCGTCCGCCCCATCGCCCAGTCCATCCCGAGATAGTCCTGATGGTATGGACCTCGCGGACCACCGCCTGCAACGTCTCGCGGCCGCGCGGCTGCCGACCGCCTACGGGGAGTTCGAGATCACGGCCTTCTCCGATATCGAAGACGACCCGATGCCGCACCTGGCGCTGGTCGCCAAGGACATCGACCTCACCGCGCCCGTCCTGTGTCGCATCCACAGCGAGTGCGTCACGGGGGATGTGTTCGCGTCGCTGCGCTGCGACTGCGGCGACCAACTCGCCTGGTCGATGCGGGAGACGGCCGCCCAGGGCGGTGTCATCGTCTACCTCAGGCAGGAGGGACGTGGCATCGGGATCGTCAATAAGCTCCGGGCCTACGGCCTGCAGGACGCCGGCGCCGACACCGTCGAGGCCAATCTCGCGCTCGGACTGCCCGTCGACGCGCGCGACTACGGCGACGCGATTGAGATACTCACGCGCCTGGGCGTTCGGCAAGTCCGACTGATGACCAACAACCCGCTCAAGGTCGAGGCCTTCCTGGCGTCCGGGATCGAACTCACCGAACGTGTCCCCATCGAGATGCCCTGGCAAGCCGAGAACGAGCGCTACCTCGCGACCAAGCGGGACGACATGGGGCACCAGCTACACTAATACTAGCGCGCAAGGATCAGCGCACCACCGCACTCGAGACCGCATCCTCGAGCGGCGTCGTGCGGGTACGGAGTTTGGCCCGCATGACCTTGGCGACGGCGTCCCCCTGCTTGACGCCCTCCACGATGGCCGGGGAGTAGTGGATACCGCCGTAGAGTCGTGACTTCGCCGCTTCCTCGCTCGCCGCGTAGAAGCTCTCGTAGGAGCGCGCCGGCAGACCGTAGCGAAGTTCGACGCTGTCTACGTAGGCGTAGTTGGCCCCGTACAGATCGGTCAGACTTCCGGCGGCGGCGCGGCTGATGACGCTGTGGCCACTCGTATACTCCGGGAAGGGCGGCGTCTGGAGCAGCGGTAGCCACTCCGGGTCGATGTGCTCGTTGATGACGGTCTCCGGGCGGACCAGGTTGCTGCGGTACTTCTCGTCCCAACAGCTCACGAAGCCGTCGTAGAGGGCCACCGCGACGCGGACGTAGGTCTCTGCCGAGGCCGAGGTCGACCTTCGCTCCTTCTCGGCCACGAGCTTCGCGATCCCCATCCAGTGTCCGCCGGGGCTGATCTTCTTGGTCGCGAACATGACGTGGCCCTGGTGGTGGGACACGTAGGGGTTGCAGTCCCAGAAGGCCGCGATGGCCTTGCGCTCGTCGGTCTGGTCGTTGAGCACCTCGTACACCTCCATGACGTCGGTGTAGAAGCGCGAGCCCGGCGCCATGTCGAAGGGCGGCGGCGGGATGGGGCGGCACTGGCTGGCGCTGTCGAGCACGAAGGGTCGCATCTTGCCCCAGTGCGGCTCGACGCCGTCCATGTAGTCGGGCGGGGTCGGGCGCCAGCGCCCGGGCTCATCGGAGACGCTGTACTTCGGGAAGGTGCGGCTCTGCAGGTAGTTGTCCGACTTGGAATACGCGATCACGGCCTGCGCGACCTCCTTGCCGAAGGCTACGCTACGGTCGAAGACCTCCGCGGGCATCCGCACGGCGGTGAAGCGACGCACGAGCGAGTCGTTCAACAGGTCCATCTTGTCCGAGGAAAAGGTGAGCTCCCGGCCGACCTCGAGCGTGGCCACGGCCGCCGCCAGGTCGAAGCTATAATCGGCGAGCGGGTCCGGCTGCGGCAGCACCTCCAGCCCGTTGAGTTGTCCGCTGAGCGTCCGCAGCGTGGAGTCCTCGTGGCGGGCCGTCTCGTAGGCGGCGATGGAGGCGTAGGAGTAGATCCGCGCCGCCTGCGGCGGACTGAAGATGTCGTAGACGATCACGTCGGTGACGCCCTGCATGGCGTCGTGGAGGGCGGCGGCCTGGTGGGCGTCGGCCTGCCAGTTCTCATTGTCGCGTTGGCAGGCAACGGCCAAGAGGCAAAGCGCGAGCGGGAGGGCCAGTAGTCGAATTCTATATGACTGCATACGGTGCCAAAAATAGCGATTCCTAAAGGCTTCACGAAGCACGACGGTGGCAAGCGTTTGTTAACCGAGCACACGCTTCACGCCCCGCAGCAGCAGATCGCTGTACGGGGCGTACTTGACGGGCAGGTTGATCCACGTCGAGGTCGCCGCGATGCTCTTCTGGTTGCTGAAGGCCTTGAAGCCCTCGTTTGCGTGGTAGCGCCCGAGCCCACTGTGTTGCACGCCCCCGAACGGGAGTCCGGGGATGCCCAGGTGGATGACGGTGTCGTTGACGCAGCCGCCGCCGAATGGTATCTCCGCGACGAAACGATCGGCAAGCGTCCGCGACGCACTGAAGAGGTACGCCGCCAGCGGATTCGGGTGAAGCCCGATGATTTGCTTGGCGTCCTCGAAGGAGTCCACGGCGATGACCGGCAGGAGCGGACCGAAGATCTCGGCCTGCATCAGGTCGCTGTCGAGGGCGACTTTCGTCATAACCGTCGGCGCCACGTATCGCTCGCCCGCGTCGTACTGCCCGCCGCAGACGACCGTCCCGGCGCCGAGTAGGTCACGCAGGCGCTCGAAGTGCTTGCGGTTGACGATGCGCGCGAGGTCCGGGCTCGCCTGTGGGTTCGGCCCGTAGGCCGCCTCGATCTTTTCGGTGAGCTTTCGCAAAAACGCCCCCTCGATCGACTGCTCGACCAGGACGTAGTCCGGCGCCACGCAGGTCTGTCCGGCGTTCAGGAACTTCCCCCAGACGATGCGATCGCAGGCGACGGACAGGTCCGCGTCCGCCATCACGATGGCCGGGCTCTTGCCGCCTAGCTCTAGTGTACAGGGGATGAGGGCCCGGCCGCAGCGCTCGCCGATCTCGCGGCCGACCTCTGTCGACCCGGTGTAGAAGACGTGATCGAAGCGCCCGGCCCCCATGAGCGCCGGCACCACCTCACTGCCGGCGCCCTGGACGACCGTGACCACGCCGGGGTCGAAGGCCGCGCGGCAGATGTCCTCGATGACCGCAGAGGTGGCGGGCGTGTCCTCGGCGGGCTTGAGGACGACGTGACAGCCGGCGGCCAGGGCCGCGACGAGCGGCGCGAACGATAGATTGACCGGATAATTCCAGGGCACGATCACGAGGACGACACCCTTCGGTACGTGGTGACTCTTCGCCGTCGTGGGCCAGAGGATCTTGTTTACGCCGACGGACCGCGGCTTCATCCACTTGCGCAGGTGCGCCAGGGCGTGGTCGATCTCCTGGTAGCAGAACCCGATCTCCGAGGTGTACGCCTCGAAGGCGGGTTTGCCGAAGTCCTCGGCGAGCGCAGCGAAGAGTTCGGCTTCATGCGCCGCGATCGCCTTGCGTAGGGCGCGCAGGGCCAGGCGCCGGGCTTCGTACGGGCGCTGCCGCCCCTCGTCGAAGGCGGCACGCAGGCGGCGGTGGATGTTGTGGAAGGCTTTGGTGTCGGGCTTGGCGGTGTCGGTGCCGGGGGCGGTGCTAGTGTCGGGGGCGGTGACGAGCGAGGTGGCGGGGGTTTCTGCGAGAACATGATCCATAGGTAGGGGCTTACTGCTGTCAAGGTAGGGCATTACGTGCGTTGCCGCTGCCTAAACTCCGAGCATGCAAGTCGACATCCTGGCCATCGGGGCCCACCCGGACGACGTAGAACTGGCCTGCGCCGGGACCCTACTCGCGCACGCCGCCCGCGGCTACACCTTCGGCATCTGCGACCTCACCCGCGGCGAGCTCGGCACCCGCGGCTCGGCCGAGCTCCGGGACGAGGAGGCTGCCCGGAGCGCGGATTTGATGGGGGCCAGCTTTCGCGAAAACTTACGCATGGCCGACGGGGCCTTCGTCAACGACACCGCGCACCAGCTCAAGGTCATCGAGGTGATCAGGTGGTCGCGTCCGAAACTGGTTTTGGCGAACGCCCTCTCCGACCGCCACCCCGACCACGGCCGCGCCGCCAAACTCATCGCCGACGCCTGCTTCTTCAGTGGCCTGCGTCGCATCGAAAGCACCCGGGAGGGCCAACCGCAGGAGGCCTACCGCCCCGCCCAACTCCTGCACTACATCCAGGACTACCACCGCAGGCCCGACCTCGTCGTGGACGTGACCGACGTCTACGCGCGGAAGCTGGCTTGCATCAAGGCCTTCGGCTCACAGTTCCACGATCCCAACAGTGCCGACCCGCAGACGCCGCTGTCGGGGCGGGAGTTCTTCGACTTCCTGGAGGCCCGGTGCCGGGAGTACGGGCGCCCCGCGGGCTACGAATTCGCGGAGGGCTTCGAGCGAAGTCGCCTGTACGGGGTTCGGGACTTACTCACACTCGATTAGGCGTGAAGCGCGCGCCGGATCTCCGACGTTTTGCCGCACGGCGCCGCAGCATCCGAGCGCCGACACACGGGTGCAGCTATCTTCGCGCGACCAGCCACACCAAACCGCCATGCATCACGATATATCAGTCACGACGGTAGAGAAGTCCCGTCTCCCGGAAGTCGATTTCGCGCACCTCGCCTTCGGGAAGGAGTTCAGCGACCACATGCTCGAGATCGACTACGTCGACGGCGCGTGGCGGCAGCCGCAGATCAGGCCCTACGGACCGATCTCGATCATGCCCGCGAACACGGCGCTCCACTACGGGCAGGCCGTGTTCGAGGGGATGAAAGCGACCAAACTCGCCGACGGACGCGCGGTGCTGTTTCGTCCGGAGTTGCACGCCCGGCGCATCAACGCGAGTGCCGCGCGCCTGGCGATGCCCGAGCTACCGGAAGCAACGTTCCTCGCGGCGCTGCACCGACTCGTCGAGCTGGACAGTGCCTGGATCCCGCCCGCGGAGGGGAGCAGCCTCTACATCCGGCCGTTCATGTTCGCGTGCGACAACAGCGTCGGCGTCCGCCCGGCGTCGCGCTACAAGTTCATGATCATCACCTCGCCGGTGGGGCCGTACTACAGCAAGCCCGTGCGTTTGCTCGCCCAAACCGACTACATCCGCGCCGCCGAGGGTGGGGTAGGGGAGGCCAAGGCAGCGGGCAATTATGCCGCGGCGATGCTGCCGTCCCTGCTGGCACAGCAACAGGGCTACGACCAGATCCTCTGGCTCGACGCCAAGGAACGCAAGTACGTCCAGGAGGTCGGCACGATGAACATCTTCTTCGTCATCGACGGGAAGGTGGTCACGCCGAGCACCGACGCCGGCACGATCCTGCGGGGGATTACGCGGCGTACGATCCTCGAGCACCTCGGTAGCACCGGCGAGCCCGCCGAGGAGCGACTCGTCTCCATCGACGAACTGGTGGCCGCGCACAAGGCCGGCCGACTCCAGGAGGCCTTTGGCTCGGGCACGGCGGCCGTCGTGAGCCAGGTCGAGTCGATCACCTACGAGGGCTACGAGATGGTCCTGCCGCCGGTTGCCCCGGGCAGCGTAAGCGCCCGCCTCAAGAACCACATCGAGGGCATCCGCAGCGGTCGCCTACCCGACGTCGACGGCTTCCTCGTGGAGGCGGGCAGTTTTGCGGAAGCGGAACTGGCGGAGTAGTCGTGTAAATCTCGCACGCCGCTCCGGCGAACCATCGGGTGGCGCCGTCGCTTGACGGTGGCGCAAGCCGTCGTTATGTCCGTACTTCCCCACCTCGACCCTGCGACCGGACCGGTCCGCGAGATCCGCCTCGTCCTCGGGGACCAACTCAACGAGCAACACAGCTGGTTCGCGGGGGTCGATCCGGGGGTGGTCTACGCGCTGTTCGAGGTCCGTGCGGAGACGGACTACACGCGGCACCACATCCAGAAGGTCGTCGCGTACTTTTTGGCGATGCGTGGTTTTGCTGAAAGGCTACAAAGCTTGGGTCACCGCGTGCACTACGTGACCCTCGACGATCCGCAGAACACGCAGTCGATCTCCGGCGAGCTGCTGCGCCTGGGCCGGGAGTGGCGCGCCGAGACGATCGCGTACATGTTGCCGGACGAGTATCGGCTCGACCGAGAGCTGGCGAATCTGTCGTCCGAGATCAGCGGGGACACGGGTCTCGCCGGAAAGGTGTCGGTCCGCGTCGAGGATACGGAGCACTTCATGACCAAGCGCGGGGAGCTCGCGGCGTTCTTCGGCGGCAAGCGTCGGTACACGATGGAGTACTTCTACCGCGACATCCGCAGGCGCTACGACATCATGATGGATGCGGACGGGCAGCCCAGGGGCGGGGCCTGGAACTTCGACCACGACAACCGCAATCGCCTACCGAGGGCGGTCCGCGTCCCGGACCCGGTACCGTTCGCGCACGACCCCCGGCCGATCGTCGACCTACTCGCCGCACAGGGCGTGGCGACGATGGGCAGCCTCAATCCGGACGGTTGGGAGTGGCCCCTGACCCGGGAGGAAGGCCTGGCGGCGCTGAAGGATTTCATACGTTTCCGACTCGTCGCCTTCGGGACGTACCAGGACGCGATGACGACGCGCGACCCGTACCTGTTCCACGCGCGGATCAGCTTTGCGCTGAACAGCAAACTCATCACCCCGCTCGAGGTCGTGACTGCCGCCGTGGAGGCCTGGGAGCGGCAGCCGGAGCGCATCACGATCAACCAGGTCGAGGGTTTCGTCCGGCAGATCATCGGGTGGCGCGAGTACATGCGCGGGGTGTACTGGGCGAAGATGCCGGCGTTCGCGCAGATGAACGCCCTCGAGCACCATGGCGAGTTGCCGCACTGGTACTGGGACGGGCAGACGAACATGAACTGCCAGGCGCACGCCGTCGGCCAAAGTCTGGAGCGGGCCTACGCGCACCATATCCAGCGCCTGATGATCACGGGCAACTTCGCGCTGCTGCTCGGGGTCGACCCGGACGCGGTGGACGCGTGGTACCTCGGGGTCTATATCGACGCGATCGAGTGGGTCGAGATCACGAATACCCGGGGCATGAGCCAGTTTGCCGACGGCGGGATCGTCGGCACGAAACCTTACATCTCCTCGGCGAATTACATCAACAAGATGAGTGACTACTGCAAGGGTTGTCACTACGACTACAAGTTGCGCCACGGACCCCGGGCCTGTCCGTTCAATTCGCTCTACTGGGCCTTCGTCGACCGCCACCAGGCGCGGCTCGCCAGGAACGGTCGGATCGGCCAGATGGTGAAGCTCTGGGAGCGCATGGGCGCGGACGAACAGGAGGCGGTTCTGGCGCAGGCCGCCTACTACCAGGCGCACCGCCACGAACTCTAGAACGACGACGATGACCAAGACCCACCTCCTCATCACGCACTACGTCGGCGGGAGCGTCGCCGGGGTCTTCGACGGCTTTACGCGGGACTTGTTCGAGCGGCTTTCGCCAAAACTCCCCCCGGCCAAGCTCCTGCGTTACGACGGTAATCAGGTCGGGGACTGGGTCGTGATCCGGCTGGGGATCCCACCGCTGAGCCAAACGTGGCGCTCCGTGATCACGGCCAACGAGCGCGGAGCGGCGGAGTCCCTGTTCGTGGACGAAGGCCGGCAACTGCCCTGGCCCCTCAAATTCTGGCGGCACGTGCACCGAATCCAAGCGGAGGCTCCCGGTCGGGTAGCCATCGTAGAAGACATCACGTTCACGACCGACAGCCGCCTGATGGACAAACTCATGCGCCCCGTCATCCGTGCGCAGTTCAAGGCAAGAGGCCCAAAGTACCGTCAAGTTTTCGGGCCACCGAAAGCCGCGCCAAACCCGACCTAAGCTCATCTAAGCCCGAGTATCGCCCTCCCGTCCCTAGCACCCCGCATCCAGGCACCCCGCACCCAGGCACCCCGCACCCAGGCACCCCGCACCCAGGCACCCCGCACCCAGGCACCCCGCACCCAGGCACCCCGCACCCAGGCACCTACTCCTCCTCCGGCTTCACCAACTTACTCTCCTCAAGAGCCAGCACCGCACGCAGCTTTTCCAAACTAGCGTTGAGCTTCACCTCTTCGGCGGCGAGTTGCGCAATCTTGTCGCCGCTACCCTTGATCTGCGCCTGGAGCGCGTCCTGCCTGGCGGCAAGCTCCTTTTCCTTCTTGTCGAAGCTGGCCTGGGTCTCGGCCATGGATTGGCTAGCCTGGGCGCGTACGTCGCTGATCTCCTGATCGGCACGCTTGCGCTCGGCGGCGACCTCCTTGGCGAGGTCCAGACGAATTTGGGCGAGGCGCTCCGTGGTTGCGGCTTGCTCGGCGGCGAGCTCCTTTGCGAGGGTCGCCTTCTCGGCTTGCACCCCCTGGTGCTCGGCGGCGAGTTCGCGGGACAGTTCTTCCTTGGCGGTCTTGCGCTCCGCGGCGAGGCCCTGCTTGTAGGCGGTCTGTTCGTCGTTGAGGCGCTTGCGCTCCGAATCGTGAAACGTATTTTGCCTGGCGAGGGACTCGGTGTGGGACTGCTGGAGGGTGGACAGTTCGCGAGCCGCCTTCTCGCTCTCGGCGGCGAGGGCGGCGCTGTGCTCCCGGCGGACGTCGCTGAGGTCTTGCAGCAGGGCCTCCTGCTCGGCGATGGCCTGCTCTTGGAGTTCGTTGCTGCGCCGCGCGAGTTCGGCTTCGATGCCGTTGATCTGGGTGCGGTACGCCACCTGGGCGGCGCTGGCCTGCTTGGCCAGTGAGTCGCGGTAGGCCAGTGACTTCCTCAGGAGGGCAGCCCGCGCGTCGGCGTCACGCTTGAGGTCGAGTTCCGCGCCGGCGTAGCGCTCCGTAGTGCGGAGGCGCGCCTGTTGCAATTGCTTGGCCTCGAGCTCGAGGGCCTGGCGGCGGCGGGCCTCGGTGGCGGCGGGATCTTCGGCGGCGACCGGGGACGGCGCAGGGCCGTCCGGGAGGTTGCGACTTTCCGCAACGCGGGCGGCGTGCAGCCGGTCGAGACTGTCGAGCTGAGCTTCGCGGCGGCGTTTGTCGTTGGCGAAGGCAGTCTCGAAGGCGGTGCGTTGGCGCTCGAGCTCGGCGAGCATGGACTCGCGCTGGGTCTTCATCTGTTCGGCCAAGCGTCGCTCGTCGCGCTGGGCCTCCTCGTCGCGGGCGAGCCTCTCGGCGGCGAGGCGGGCGACCTTCTCCTGGTAGTCGATGCCATTTTGCTTGCGCTGCTCGGCGAGGGTCGCCTGGAACGCTTTGAACTCCTCCTCGAGTTCGGCGCGGCGGGCGGCGGCGGCCTCGCGGCTCTCCTTGATGGCCCTGGCCTCCTCGGCCTGGATGGCTTTGACGCGCTCGGCGGCCCCGGCCTCGGTAGTCGCGACGGCCGTGGCGATCTCGGTGCGCCGGGCGACACCTTGTTCCGCGGCGAGCTGGGTCTTCTCTGCCTCGGCGGCACGCGCGGCGGCGATCTCGGCGGCGGCTCTACTGCGCGACTGTGCCACCGAATCGGCCAGCGTACGCTTCTGTGTCTCGCTCGACTGACGGGCGATGTCCAGCTCCTGCGCGAAGGCCGCGCGCTGGGTGACGAGTTCTTCGCTCAGTTCGGACAGGCGCTGATCGAAGGCCGCCTGCTGGTGGGCCAGCAGTTCGGCCTGGCGTTGCCTGAGCTCGGCCGCCTCGATGGCGCGGCGCTCGCGGTCGCGGGCGGCGGCCTCCTCGAACTCGGCGATCTTGCGCAGGCTCTCCTCGCGCGCGGCGAGGACCTGTTTGCCGGCCGCGAGTCGGGTGGCGGCCACGGTGGCCTGCGAGCTATCTAGAGAGGCGATGGCCTCGCGTTTGGCGGCCGCCATCTGGGTCTCGAGTCGCTTCCGGATATCGATGATCTCGGCCTGGCTGCGCTCCTGGGCCGTCTGCACCTCCGAACTGTAAGTACGCTGCGCCTGCGAGAGCTTCGCCTGCTCGGCGGCGACGGCCTGGGCGTTCGCGGCGCGGATGCGGGCCAGCTCTTCGGCGGCCTGCGTGCGGGAGGTCTCGATGGCAACCAGAGCGCGTTGTCGTGCGGCCTGCACCTCCTGGGCCGCCGCGGTCGACTCCGCGGAGACGTTGCTGGCGAAGACGGCGACCTGGGCCTCGGCGGCGGTATTGGCCTCGGTGATGGCCTGGTTGGCACGTTGGCGAGACGCCATCACCTCGGCCGCGATGGCCTGGCGCTCGGCGTCCGCGGCGCGGCGGGCATCGGCGACCTCCTCGGCCAGCAGCCCCTTCGCCCGGTCGGACTTGGCCTTCTCGATGGCCATCTCCTCCAGGAGCTGTTGCTTGAGTTTGGCGAGCTGCTCACGCAGGTCCACGACCTCCTGTTTGGCGGTCTCCTGGGCGGCTTCGTCGCGTTTGGCGAGCGTGGTCGTACCGGGTTTTGCCGAAAGGCCACTACCGTCATCGACGACGGGCTGCGGCTTGCGGGCCACCGTCGGGATCGCCGTGGCCACGGCGGGGATGCTCGGGATGGCCCCCGGGTCGACGGTACTCGTGAAGCACTGGATCAACTGTCGCAACTCGGCCTGGCGACTGGTCTGTAGCGTGAAGCGCCGGCCCTGGTTGGTGGCGTGGTTGATGAGCGTGAGGACCTCGATGTCGTTGGCGGCCATCCACTGCGCCGTCGGTAGGTCGAGTTGGAGATCGTTGTTGTACACCGGGACGCCGCCGAGTGAACTCGTCCGTAGGGCAGCGACGAACTGAAACACCCGCCGCTCGCCGCCGCGCGTGATGACGAGGAGTTCGTCGCCTTTGTTGGGCTGCTCCCCGCCGCGGCTCGTGACCTCGGCGCGGACGCCCTTGTGCGTCGCCGAGAAGGCGATGCTGTAGGCGTAGCTGCCGCGCACGACCAGGATCTGTGGATGGGTGACGAGCCGCTGGCCCTCGGGTCCGCGTAGGTTCTCCGCGAATCGATCCCCGCACTGCGCCGTCGCCACGCCGAGCGCGATGCAGCAAAACACGACGGCAAGGGTGACCTTCATAGCGGTAGCGTAATCTAGTTCGGGTAGTCTGCGGAAATTATGAACAAATCTCCATACAGCGCACCACGTAGTGTTTACGAAAACCTTACGCTATTGTTGCCCGGCACTACCGACGCGATATACAGCCGCTTTATCCACCCCTAGCGCTCGTTGGAGGCGCCGAGGAGGTAGAGCACCGCCATCCGAATCGCGACCCCGTTCTCGACCTGCTCGAGGATGATTGCCTGCTCGGGGTCGTCGGCCACGTCGCTGGCGAGTTCGACGCCGCGATTGATGGGGCCGGGGTGCATCACGAGGATGGGCTTGCCGGCCCTCGCCAGGCGCGCCCGCGTGACGCCGTAGAGGCGGTGGTACTCGCGGAGGCTCGGGAAGTAGTTGATGTCCTGGCGCTCGTGCTGGATGCGGAGCACGTTGGCGACGTCACACCAGGCCAGGGCCTCATCGAGGTGGGCAAAGATCTCGACCCCCAGGCTCTCGACGTAGCGCGGGATGAGCGTGAGCGGGCCGCAGACGGCAACTTCGGCGCCCAACTTATTGAGGCACAAAAAATTACTCAGTGCCACCCTCGAGTGCAGAATGTCCCCGACGATGAGTACCCGCCGCCCCCGCAGGTCGCCGAGCCGCCGCTGCATGGAGTAGGCGTCCAGGAGGGCCTGCGTCGGGTGCTCGTGCGTCCCGTCGCCGGCGTTGATGATGTTGGCGTCGATGTGCTGCGATAAGAATTGACAGGCGCCGGGGGCCGGGTGCCGCATCACCACCATGTCCACCTTCATGGCCAGGATATTCTGCACCGTGTCGAGTAGGGTCTCGCCCTTGGAGACACTCGACCCCGAGGCGCTGAAATTGACCGTGTCGGCGCTCAGTCGCTTCTCGGCGAGCTCGAAACTGATGCGCGTCCGGGTCGAACTCTCGAAGAAGATATTCGCCACCGTCGTGTCGCGCAGCGTGGGCACCTTGCGGATGCGGCTTTGGAGCATGTTGGTAAATCCCTCCGCGGTCGACAGTACCAGACCGATGTCCTCCGCGGTGAGGTCGCGGATGCCGAGGAGGTGCCGGGTACTGAGGCGGGTGGGTAACTCGGGGGCGCTCACGCTTTGCTGGCGGCTTTGCTGGGGTAAAGGACGACCTCGTCGCGCCCGTCTACCTCCGTCCAGCGGACGCGGACGTAGGCTTCGTCGAGGGCGTCTATCGACAGGCCAAGGTAGTCGGGCGTGATGGGGAGTTCGCGCTGGAAGCGGCGCTCGACCATGACGACGAGCTCGACCTCGCGCGGGCGTCCGAGGCTCTGCAGCGCGCTCAGGGCGGCGCTAATGGTGCGCCCGGTGTAGAGCACGTCGTCGACGAGGATGACGCGCATGCCCTCGGTCGAGAACGGCATCACCATCGGGTCGGGGCGCAGGGGCTTCACGCCGGTACGGAAGTCGTCGCGAAAGAACGTGATGTCGAGTTTGCCGAGCGGCAGCTGCGGGGCGCAACGCAGGAGCCGGAGGTGTAGCCTTTCGGCAAAAACGCTGCCGCGCGGTTGGATCCCCACCAGGCAGGCGTCGGCGAAGTCGCCGTAGCACTCGTGGAGGTGGCGCGCGATGCGTTCGACCGTGAGGCCGAAGCGCGGCGGGCCGAGGAGGTGGCGGGGTTGGCTCACGGTGGGGAAGGTAAGCGCCGCGCGACTAGTCGTCGGAACCGGGCTTGGAGTAAGAGTCCTTGAGGGTCACGGTGCGGTTGAAGACCAGGTGCTGGTCGGTCGAGTCGCGGTCGAGCACGAAGTAGCCGTTGCGAATGAACTGCACCGCTTCGCCGGCGGGCGTGTCGGCCGCAGCCGGTTCGACGAAGGCGCCCCCGACCACGGTGAGGGAGTCCGGATTGAGGAAGTCGGTAAACTCCGCCTCGCCCTGGGCCTCTGGGGTCTCCACGGTGTACATACGGTCGTAGAGCCGCACCTCCGCGGGCACGGCCGTGGCGGCGTCGAGCCACTGGATGGTGCCCTTGACCTTGAGGCCGCTGGTGTCCTCGCCGCTCTTGCTCTCGGGTAGGTAGCGCGCGAAAACCTCCGTGACCTTCCCGTCGGCGTCGGCGGTGTAGTCGGTGGCCTCGATGATGTAGGCGCTCTTGAGCCGTACCGTACCGCCGATCTTGAGGCGGAAAAATTTGCGGTTGGCCTCGGGTCTGAAGTCCTCGCGGTCGATGAGGAGGCTTGCGCCAAAACTCAGGTTCCGTTCGCCGGCGCCCGCGTCCTCGGGGTTGTTCTCGGTCGGGAGCAGCTCGGTTTGGCCGGGCGGGTAATTGGTAAGCGTGAGCTTGACGGGGTCCAGCACGGCCATGAGGCGTTTTGCGGAAGCGTTTAAATGCTGGCGAACGAAGAACTCCAGCAGACCCATGTCGATGAGCTTATCGCGCTTGGCCACGCCGACGCGGTCGCAGAACTCACGGATGGCGGCCGGGGGGTAGCCCCGTCGACGCGCCCCGGAGATGGTCGGCATCCGGGGGTCGTCCCAGCCGGCGACGAGGCCCTGGCGCACGAGCTGGATCATCTTGCGCTTGCCCATCACCTGGTAGGTGAAGTTGAGTCGCGCGAACTCGATCTGGCGGCTCGGGAAGATACCGAGCCTGTCGATAAACCAGTTGTACAGTGGGCGGTGGTTCTCGAACTCGAGCGTACACACCGAGTGCGTCACCCGCTCGATGGAGTCGCTCTGCCCGTGGGCGAAGTCGTACATCGGGTAGATGCACCACGCGTCGCCGGTGCGGTGGTGGCTCGCGTGCTTGATGCGGTAGATGACCGGGTCGCGCAGGAGGAGATTCGGGCTCGCCATATCGACCTTGGCCCGCAGCACGCGTGCGCCGTCGCCGAACTCACCGGCGCGCATGCGTTCGAAGAGGTCGAGGTTCTCCGCGGGCGAGCGATCGCGGTAGGCGGAGGGGGTTCCGGCCTCCGTGGTGGTGCCTTTTTGCGCCGCGATCGTCGCCGAGTCGCTGTCGTCCACGTAGGCGTCCCCCTGGGCGATGAGCTGTTTTGCGAAAGCGTACAACTGGTCGAAGTAGTCCGAAGCGTAGTATTCGCGGTCGTCCCAGTCGAAGCCGAGCCAGCGCACGTCCTCGCGGATGGCGTCGACGTACTCCTGCTCCTCGACGAGGGGATTGGTGTCGTCGAAGCGCAGGTTGGTGCGGCCGCCGTACTTCGCCGCGGTGGAGAACTGAAGGTTGATCGAGAAGGCGTGGCCGAGGTGGAGGTAGCCGTTGGGCTCGGGCGGGAAGCGCATCCGCACCTCCGTAAAGCGCCCGCTCGCGAGGTCGGCCTCGATGATTTCCTCGATAAAATTACTGGCTCCGCTGGCGTCCATGAGTGGGGTTTGAATCGGGGCGCGAAAGTAGCCCGACCGTAAGGCTTCCCCGCGGCGACAAGCGAAAGCGGGGTTTGGGGCGTTAGGGGTCCGTGGAGAGATGGATGACGATGACCCTAGCGGCGCTGATCACGAGCGTGACGCTCACCGCTGGCGCGCAGGTCGACTGGCGCGGGGTAACGCTGCCGGAGAGTCGGAAACCGGTAGCGTACTTCCCCGGCGTCTACGCCGAGCGGGCGGACACCCTGACCACGGAGTGGGGCCTGACGCCGATCTTGCGGTACTACTTCAACGATCCGGACGGCGCCTCGGGCAACCGGCTGTACACCCTAACGGTGGTCGACTACCCGGAGGGGAGCCTCCCGCAGGACAGTGTCGCGCGGCGTGACGCACTCTTCGCGGAGACCCTGTCCGCGGCCACCGAGAGCGTCGACGGGGAGCTGATGTTCTCGGACGCCATCACGCTGGACAGCCACCCTGGTTACGTGTTCCGCATCGACTACAACGAGGGCTCGAAGTCGGTATACAACCGGGCCTACTTCGTCGGCGACCGATACTACCACCTGCAGGTCTTCTCGATCAAGGGCGACCAGGGCACCAAGAGTCGCGACCGATTTTTTGAGAACTTCCGCCCGACCGAGGCGAGGCGCTCTCGGTAATCCGTACCGCCCATGCCTACCGCCGTATTCCCCGGGAGCTTCGACCCGATCACCACCGGACACGTCGACCTCGTGCGTCGGGCCCTGCCGCTCTTCGGGGAGGTGGTGGTCGCCGTCGGGGTCAACGAGCAGAAGAAGTGCCTGTACAGCCTCGAGCAGCGACTGGGCTGGTTGGAGGAGGTGTTCGCGGACGAGCCCAAAGTCCGGGTCGACCACTTCGAGCGACTCACCGCCCACTACTGCAAGCGCATCGGGGCGAAGTACCTGCTGCGGGGCCTGCGGAATGCCTCGGATTTCGACTACGAGAAAACGATCAGCCAGCTCAACCAGATCGTGGGCGATGGCCTCGAGACCATCTTCCTGATCTCGCAGCCGGAATTCTCCCACATCTCGAGTACGATCGTCCGCGAGATCATCAAGGGCGGAGGGGATGCAGATCAGTTCGTGCCGGCCGTGCTGAAGGGGAAGCTAAAATAGAAAAGAGCCAGCCCCGGTGACGGGACTGGCTCCTCGAATGCTCTGCGAAGGAGTATCCGGTGAGGGACTACTTCTTCTTGGCTTTTGCTTTCGCCTTGTCGCCGTCCTTGGCCTTGGGCTTCTTGGGGGCCGTGGCCTTCTTGGCTTTCTTCGGGTCGCCACCCTCCGCGAGGATGGCGGCTTGCTCCTTGACGGAGGCAGGCGTCACCGAGGCGGTACGTGGACCACTGTCGTCGAGGAGGGCGGACAACTCGTCATCGGAGAGCGCCGCTACGGCCTCGAAGGTCTTCACGCTGCGGCTGCGGAACATCTGCTGGTGCTTGTGGC
Organism: Saprospiraceae bacterium; assembly: GCA_965215115.1. Classification (GTDB taxonomy): domain Bacteria; phylum Bacteroidota; class Bacteroidia; order Chitinophagales; family Saprospiraceae; genus CALDTK01. Next base: position 4,666,697 of record OZ244050.1, on the reverse strand, counting down.
GGATGCCCTTGATCAGCGTCAGGTCGTCGCCGTCGCTCGGGGCGGAGGGACGCTTCGGCTTCTCGGTCTGGGCCTCCTCGTCGTCGAACTTGCTCGGGTCCACCTTGCTCCACTCGCCCTTGGCGGCGTAGCCGGCGAGCTCTTTCCAGTCGCGGACGTTGGCGCGGGCCACGCGACCGCGGACGGTGTCGCGGATGGCCTCGAGCGTACCGATGTTGGCCTTGTTGAGGTCCTTGAAGGTCCGGATGTTGACCTCGTAGAACCGGTCGCGGACCACTCGCCCGAGGCCGGGGATCAGGGTGAAATCCTCGTGACCGGCGGGCAGCTTGGACTTGGCTCCGCGGGCCTGGCGCTCGGGGAACTTGCCGTTGAGGGCATCCTTCGCGGAGCGGATGAGGTCTTCCGGGTTGACGCTCCTGGCGCGCTTCCCGCCCTCGCTGGCGGCCTTGTGGATCTTCCAGACCTCGGCGTCGACGATGTCCTGCCAGGTGTTGAGGCCATTGGCGCGCAGGGCCGCGGCGAAGGTGTCGCCGACGTTGGCCAGGCGCTTGAGCTTGGAGGTGTCGAGGGGCTTGGGCTGGCGGGCCCGGCGCTCCTTCTTGACCTTGGCGGCGGCCTTCGGCTTCTCCGGGTAGTCGTAGTTGCCCTCGGCGGCCATGCCGGCGACTTTGCGCCAGTACTTGACGTCGAAGTTCTTAAACCGCGGCCCGGAGGCATCACGGATGTCGGTGAGCTGCTGGAGGCTCGCGGTGGCCACCTTGCCGAAGGTGTTGAGCCCGGCGTCGGTGAGTCCGCGGGCGATCGTCGCGCCGACGGTCGGGAGGGCCAGGAGGTCCTCCTCGTTGCGGGGTTCGCGCGGGGTGCCGGGCTGGCGCTTGACGCCTTTCTTGCGCTTGGCCTTCTTGGGGCGCTCGATCCGCGGGGCCTTCGTCGGGATCTTGTCGAACTCCCCGGCGACGAAGTTCTGCGCCGCGTCGATCCAGAACTGGACCGGGAACCCGGAGAAGCGGCGGCCGCTGGCCTCGGCGATCTCGGTGAGGACAGCCGGATCGGCCTGCGCGAGTTCGGAGATGCTCGTGATGCCGCGGTCGCGCATGGCGGCCTTGATGCCGGGTCCGATCCCGGGGATCACGTCGATCTTCTTGTCGTTGGCGGCGCGGAGGCGGTTCTGGAAGTTCTCCGTCGGGTCGGCGCCTTTCTCCGGTTTGGTAGCCTTCTCCACTTTGGCCGGGTATTCGATTTTCTCGAACTGGCCAGCGGCGGCGTACTTGGCCTGCCGCTTGAGGTAGGTGAGGTCGATGTTTTTGTACTTGCCGCGGGTCTGGGCCCGGGCGGCCTGGAGGGTCTTGGTGTCGGCGGCGGCAAGGTCGGCGAAGGTGTAGATGCCGGCCTCATGGAGGGCTGCCACGAGCTGGGCCCCGACGCCCGGGAGCTTGTGGATGTCGTTCGGGTTGATGGCGCGACGCGTGCGCCCGCCGCGGCGACCCGCGCTACCGGAACCGGACTTGGTCGGAGACGGTGGCGCCGGTACGGTCTTGCTGCCGCTGACTTGCTTCTGGGCGGCGGTACGGAAGTAGGTCATGTCGAAGTTGACGAACGGCCGGCCCGCGGGCTCGCGCAGGGCTTCGAGTTGCTCGTCGCTCGCCTCGGCGAGGGCGCTGAAGGTACCGAGGCCGGCGTCGCGCATCGCCTGCAAGAGCTTCGGCCCTACTTTCGGGAGGAACTGAATGTCGTCGTCGCGCAGCTGCGAGAAGTCCGTCGAGGCGTCGCGCTTCCCGATCTTCTGCGCCTTGCTCTTCGGCGGCGGAGCGATTTTGTCGAACTGGCCGGTGACGGCGAGCCGGGCGGCCTCGCGCCAGTAGTTGAAGTCGAAGTTGCGAAGCTTGCGTCCGCTCGCGTCGCGGACGGCCTCCAGCAGATCGTCGCCGGCGTCGGCAAGGGCCTGGAAGGTTTCGATCCCGGCCTCCTTGAAGTTGCTGAGCACCTTCGGCCCGACCATCGCGAGGCGGTGGAGGTCGGTATCCTTGAGGCGAATGTTGGGCTTCGCGTTCGAGGACTTACCGCGGCGCTTGCGGGTCGCGGTCACGAACGAAAGTCGCGGCTGGACCTGTTTTGCCGGAAGGCGCTCGTCCGGGAAGTAGGGCTGGGCTTCGGCCGTCGACCCGACCGGTAGGTACTCCTCCTCGACGAGCTTGCCCTTGTCGTTGAAACGGCGCGCCAGGAGTAGGAGGCTCTTCAAGCGCTTATCGTCGCTGTCGCCCTGGATCAGGAACAGCGACACGCTCGTATCCGAGTCCGCGATATAGCGCTGGGCGATGAGTTCAACGTTGCCGGACTCGCCTAATGACTCGCGCAGGGAGCTGAGGTTGGTGGCGGCATTCTTACCCTTGAGGGTAATGAGGTTTTGAACGTGACTAATCAGGGACTTGTCGACGAGGCCGGCGACTCGTTCGTCGAGGGTACCTTCGACGAAGGCATTGTCGAGTTGTTCAAGTTGGGAGGTATAGTCCATAGGGATGCGAAAAGGATTAGGTTAGCTTCGGTGTTTAGACCGCGAAAGTATACGGAGAAGGTCACTCCCGCCAAATTTAGTTTAAAATAGTGGACAATTAATTCGGCGGGGACTTGATACGATGCCCCCCACGCGTTATCGCCCCGCATACGGCCACCGAAGAGCCGCGGGTAGTGGCGCCGAGAGGCAATCATAAAGGCCTACTTTCGCGGCCCCCGGAGTCACGCTGTCTAGCGTGCGCGACGAGGTCACCACTACACCGCACACTATATGATCCGCGAAGTCCCCCAGCCCTACAACGAACCCGTGTTGTCCTACGCCCCCGGGACGGCCGAACTGGCCGAACTCCACGTGGCCCTCGCCGGGATGCTCGACGCCGAACGCACGGTACGCCAGCGCATCGGCGGCCGCGCCATCGGCGGGCGGGAGCTCGTGCGCATGGCCCCGCCGCACGCGCACGCCCACACCCTGGGCCACTTCCACCGCGGCAGCCCCGAGGACGTCGAAGCCGCCATCGCCGCCGCCCTCGCCGCCCGGCAACGCTGGGCCGACACCCCCTGGGAGACGCGCGCCGCCATCTTCCTCAAGGCGGCGGACCTACTGGCCGGGCCGTACCGCGCCCGCATGAACGCGGCGACGATGCTCGCGCAGTCCAAGACCGTCCACCAGGCCGAGATCGACGCCGTGGCCGAGATGTGTGACTTCTTCCGGTTCAATGTCTCGTTCGCCGAACGTATCTACCACGAACAGCCGGAGTCGGCGCCGGGGATATGGAACCGGCTCGAGTACCGACCGCTGGAGGGATTCGTGTTCGCGATCACGCCGTTCAATTTCACCAGCATCGCGGCCAACCTCTGCGCGGCGCCCGCGATGCTGGGCAACGTCTGCGTGTGGAAACCGGCCGATACCCAAGTCTACTCCGCCGAGGTGATCATGGACCTCTTCGAGGAGGCGGGCCTCCCGCCCGGGGTGATCAACTTAGTCCTCGCCGACGGACCGGAGGCCGGCGAGGTAGTGTTCTCCCACCCGGACTTCGCGGGGCTACACTTTACGGGAAGCACTAAAGTGTTCCAGACCCTGTGGACGACGATCGGGGCTAATATCTCGAAGTACAAAACCTACCCACGGATCGTCGGCGAGACCGGGGGCAAAGATTTCGTCATCGCGCACGAGAGCGCCATCGCGGCCCAGGTGGCTACGGGATTGTTGAGAGGCGCATTCGAGTACCAAGGCCAGAAGTGTAGTGCCGCTTCGCGGGCATACCTGCCGAGTAGTACCTGGCCCGACATCCGTGAGTATCTCCTCGGCGAACTCGCCACCGTCGGCATGGGCGACGTCACGGACCAGCGAAACTTCGTGGGTGCCGTCATCGACGAGCGTGCCTTCGACCGCATCAGCGCCTACATCGACCGCGCGCGCGCCGATGAGTCTTGCGAGATCATCGCCGGCGGGGCATACGACAAGTCGGTAGGCTACTTCATCGAGCCGACCGTCATCCTCACCTCCGACCCACACTACGAGTCCATGGAGGAGGAGCTGTTCGGACCCGTGCTCACCGTATATATATACGACCCGACTGATTGGCTCGAGACATTGCGACTCGTCGACGAGACTTCGCCGTACGCGCTCACGGGGGCCGTCTTCGCGCAGGACCGCTACGCCGTCGAGGACGCGCTGCACCACCTGCGCAACGCCGCGGGCAACTTCTACGTCAACGACAAGCCCACGGGGGCGGTGGTCGGGCAGCAGCCCTTCGGGGGCGCGCGGGCGAGCGGCACCAACGACAAGGCCGGGTCGGCGATGAACCTGTACCGCTGGCTGAGCCCACGCCTCATCAAGGAGACGGCGGTCCCGCCGACGGACTATCGGTACTCGTGGCTACAGGACTAGCGCCCGGTCGCGCTCGTCGCCGCGGGTCCGGAGGTGCCGTTCGGCGGCCAGGAGCCCGACGACGGTGAGGCTGTCGCGCAGCTCCCCCCGGAGCACCATCGCGACGGCCTCCGCGAAGGGGACCCGCCGCAGGGCGAGGTCCTCGGTGTCCTCGGGGGCGGCCTGGCCTTCGGTGAGGTCCTCGGCGAGGTAGATGACCCCGGTCTCGTCGGTGACGCTGTTGCTCAGGTCGAGTTCGACGAGCTTGGTCCAGCGCGCGGCCCGCAGGCCGGTCTCCTCGCGGAGTTCGCGCCCGGCGGCCTCGAGGGGGGAGCGCCCGTGGGGCCCGCCGCCCTCGGGGATCTCCCAGCTGTAGCGCCCGAGCGGGTAGCGCCACTGGCCCACGAGCGTCGTCATGCCGTCCGCGTCCAGGGTGACGACCCCGATGGCGACGTTGGCGAAGCGCACCACGCCGTAGACGCCGTCACTTCCCCCGGGCGTGATGACCTCGTCGTGCTCGACCCTGATCCAGGGGTTCTCGTAGGCGGTCCGGCGACTGCGGCGCTGCCAGGTGTTGCGGCCGTCGTTCAAAACGGGAAGTTGTTGACGAGCGCCCCGACGAAGTGCGCGGCGAGCGCCGGCTTGAGCGCGAAGTAGAGCGCGGGCATCGCGAGGGCGCCGTAGAGGTGGGCCGAGTGGTCGATGCCGTCGTCGTTGTGCTTCGAGGCGTACTGGGAGTAGACCACGAACCCCACCGCGGCCACGATCGCCGGGATGGCGATGATGCCGTAGAGGTAGATGTTCTCCCACGGCAGGAAGATCCCGAACAGCGTCGTCGCCCCGCTCACGGCACCGCTCGCGCCGATGGCGGAGTACCCGGGCTGCGAGCCGTACCGGAAGAAGGTCCCGAGGTTGGCGATGACGACGGTGAGCATGTACAGCGCCAGGTAGACGAACGGTCCGGCCGTGGGTCCGAAGCTAAAAGCGTTGATCGCCCCGTAGCCGCAGACCTCCGCCTCGGCGTAGCGGCCGAAGAAGAACAGCACGAACATGTTGACCCCGAGGTGCCACCAGCTCCCGTGCAGGAATCCACTCGTGAGCAGCCGGTAGTACTCCCCGCGCTGGCGCTCGGCGTAGGGGTCGTGCTTGAGGCTGTGGAAAAGCTGCGGGTTCTGGAACCCGAGGTACGACACGAGCACCGTGACGGCGATGATTGCGTAGGTGACGAAGTAGGGCAGGGCGGGATCAGTCATTGTGGTAAGGAAGGTTGCGCAAGATGCTCATCGCGCGGTAGAGCTGCTCCATCGCCACGACCCGCACGAGCTGGTGGCTCAGCGTCATCGGCGAGAGGCTCACGGTGCCCTGCGCGCGTTCGCGGAGGCTTTCGCCAAAACCGTAGGCGCCCCCGATCAGAAAGATCACCCGCGAGCCCGTTTGGTGCTGAGTGCGCTCGAGGTACGCCGCGAAGGCGCGCGAGTCCATCGACTTGCCCCCCTCGTCGAAGAGGTACAGCAGGTCGGTCGGCTTCAACTTAGATACGACGTAGTCGCCCTCCAGCTCGAGCGACTTGGCCGCGGTAGGTTTTGGCGGAAGCCGTGGCCCCGGCAACTCCTCGTAATGAAAGGGGATGAGGTGCGGCAGTCGTCTGGCGTAGACGCCGATGGCCTCCCGGAGCCAGGGCTCCTTCGAGCGTCCGATGCACCAGAGCTCCAGGGTCAAAACGCGGCCGCTTTGAAGGCGTCGAGTAGGGCAGCGCGCTCGCTGTAGGTCGCGCGGAGGCGCTCGACGAGCACCGGCACGAGTTGCGTCCGGTCGCGCCGGGCCACGGCGTCGAGGAGTTCGGTGACGTAGACCGCGGGGACGTGCCCGAGGTGCGTGTCGAGGTGCTCGCGGATCTTGGTCTCGAGCAGGAGGGCGACGTCGTCGGCGGGGATGAGCGGCAGCAGCGCCGGGAGGTACTTCATCACGACGCGCTCGTCGTCGCTGCGGTAGAGTAGGGCCTCCAGGGCGGGGCCGTCCCCGAGGCGCAAGGTGAGGTCGGCTTCGATCTCGGCGAGTTGCGATGGGCGCAGCTCGGTGGCGGGGCGGGGTAGCGACGGTGGCCTGGCCCGCCCCTGCGCGCGTTGGACGGCCTGTAGGAGCCGCGCCACCAGTGTCGCGCGGCCCGCGTCCGACAGGGGCGCCATCGCCGTCACGACCTCGTCGACCTGCCCGGTGGCCAGCAGGAGGGCCTCGGCGTGCGCCTCGACGAGGGCTACGTTATTTAAAGGTGTCGCGAGGGCGATGACGAAGCGCAGGAGCCGCGTGCGCAGGTCTGCCTCGGTGGTGTGCGGCAGGGCCTCCTCGGCGAGGCGGGCGGCGCGCTCGAGGTGACCGGTGGCCACGTCGGCCTCCAGGGCCTCGAAGACCATCCGCGGCTGGTCGAGGTGGCGCAGGAGCAGCGCGCGCGCGGCGTCGTTTTGGTCGCTCGCGCGCAGGGCCGTGAGGTAGGTGCGCAGGCGGGCGGGGCTTTCGCCAAAACGCTCTATCGCGCCTTCGATCTCGGCGGCCGTCTGTTTGGCGGTGGCGCCGAGGGCCGCGGCGAGGGGGTAGAAACCCGCGTCGAGGTCGAGGCGGTAGTAGGCCCCGCGCTCGCGCTGGTCGTCGAGCCAGGCCTCGATGCGCTCGAGGATCACGGGCGCGGGCCTGGCGCCGACCACGGCCGCGAGTTCGTCGAGGAGACCTTTTATATACGCCACCGCGTCGACGCGGGTGTCGATCAGCTTGTCCGCCACCACGACGAGCTTCTCGGCGAGGGTCGTGTCGAGTTCGAACAGGTCGAGCCAGTGCCCCTGCGCCAGCCAGCCCACCCGCAACCCGGCGAAGTGATCGAGGGCGAGCTGGAGTCTGCGGAGCTCCTTGGCGCTGTACCGCTTCCCCTGCCGCGACAACAGCCGCTCGACGACGCCCGCGTAGCGGTCGGCGACGTTGGTGAGGTGCGCGAAGCGGACCCGCAGGTCGAGCGCGAGGTCGCTGTCGCCCCGGGCCCGGTCGAGGACGAACTCGACCAGGTCGGCGTGTTCGACGCCGCGCAGGAGGGCCTTCGTGGTCACGGTGGCCTTCGAGCGCGGCTGCGTCGGGCGTGACTTCGGGAGTTTGCTGAGCTGGACCACCGCGAGCAGGGCGGCGAGGTGTTCGCAGACGTAGGTTTTGGCGAAAGCCGCACAACTGCACGTGTAGGCCTTCACGCGACGGCCCGTCAGCAGCAGCTCCGCTTCGTAGCTCGCCTCGGCGCCCTCGGCGTTCCGCAAGATCCAGAGACCCTTACCGGCATTGATCACCTGCGGCGTGGCCCGGTCGCGGAGGCGCTGCCCGGCCTCGATTAGGGCCTCGTCGAACTGGCCGACCGCCTCGGCGAGCGGTAGATGACGGAGCAGATCGGGCGTGGGGGAGCCGGAGCCGGGGGCGTCCATAGGGGAGTCGGGGTCGGGGTGTAGCAAATCCTAAGCAGCGCCAAAGCTCGTTAATAGTTTACGGTAGCGCCGCGGCCCGAGCGCCGGCGGCGTCGTTCCTTCGCGACCTAGCTCAGTTTGCCATGAAGACCCTCATCCTCGTCCGTCACGCGAAGAGCGACTGGTCGGACGCCACGCTCGCGGATTTCGATCGCCCCCTCAACGAGCGCGGCCGCGGTGACGCGCCCCGGATGGCGGCCGCGCTCGTGGCGAGGGGATACGTCCCGACGGCGATGATGACGAGCCCGGCAGTGCGCGCCTACACCACCGCCCGGATCTACGCCGAGGCATTCGGCGTGCCCGAGAACGACCTGTCGATCAACGAGGAGCTGTACGAGGCTTCCGCCAAAACCATCCACGACGCCATCCGCACCTTCCCGGACCACGCCGAGACCGCCGCGATGTTCGGGCACAACCCCGGGATGAACTCGGTGGTCCAGGCCTTCGCCGACGATTTCATCGGCAACCTCCCCACCTGCGCCTCGGTCGTCATCAGGGCGCACGTCGACACGTGGGCCGAGTTCGGCCTCGAGAACCGGCCACAGATCTGGCTCTTCCTAACGCCCAGCAACGTGCACTGAGGTGAAGTGCCCGCGAACCCAGATGGTTGCCCTCGCGCTGGTGGGCCTTGCCGTGGCCTGCGGCGGCCCCGACGACGCCGCCGCCCCGACCGAGGAGGAGATTCAGGTCCTGACGCAGGTCATGCTGCTCGAGGGTGCGCTCCAGGACTACTCCGGTGCGACGCGGGACTCGCTGGCGGTCTTGTACTACGACCAGCTCTACGACCGCTTCGGGATCGACGCGCGGTGGCTCGACGACATGCGCGATCGCTTCGACCGGGACGTGCGGCTCTGGGAGGAGGCGACCGACTCGGTGGACGCCCGGCTGACGCGGCACAGGCTCGATTTAGGGCCGCTACTTCACACGGGGTTCACGCCGCGGTAAAATCCTTAACGTAGGGGCGGGCCCGCGGCGGTTAGTTTTGTGACTGCGACGCCCCGTCCGCCCGACCCCCACCCGACACGCCTATGTCCGCCGCCAAGATTTTGATCGTCGACGACGAACCGGACATCCTCGAGTTTCTGTCCTACAACCTCGCCGCCGAGGGCTACGAGGTCCACGTCGCCAGCAACGGCCTCAAGGGCCTCCACGAAGCCAAGAAGATCGTCCCGGACCTCATCATCCTCGACATCATGATGCCCGAGATGGACGGCGTCGAACTGTGCCGCCGCCTGCGCGCCGACGCGACCTTCGACCAGACCTCCATCACCTTCCTCACGGCCCGCCAGGAGGACTACTCCCAGATCGCGGCCCTCGAGCAGGGCGGCGACGACTACATCTCGAAGCCGATCAAGCCGCGCGTCCTCGTCGCCCGCATCAAGGCCATCCTGCGGCGGCGCAGCGGCAGCCCCGCCGTCGAGAGTTCGACCGTGGACCTCGGCGACGTCCGCATCGACCTGGAGGGCATGTGCATCGACAAGGGCGACGAGCGCATCGAGCTGCCCCGCAAGGAGTTCGAGCTACTCCACCTGCTGTTGTCCAAACCCGGCAAGGTGTTCAACCGCGACGAGATCTACCGCAAGGTCTGGGGCACGGACGTCATCGTCGGCAACCGCACCATCGACGTGCACGTCCGCAAGCTCCGCGAGAAGATCGGCGACCAGTACATTCGCACGATCAAGGGCATCGGCTACAAATTCGAGTTTTGATCGGACTCTCCATGCCGTCCATCGGCAAGGACGCGACCCCGGCCAGTAAGAACGCGACCCCGCAGCAGATCGCGCTGTTCGCGGCGAGCCTCACGGGCCTCGTCGTCGGGGCGGTCCTCGCGCTGTTGGCGCTCGTCAACACGGCCGACTGGCTCGCCGTACTCATCGCGACGCCGGTCACGGTGCTCGGGGCCTACGTCGTGTTCCTGTCCTACCTGCGGCGCTACATCTACCGCAAGATCAAGCTCGTCTACAAGACGATCCACCAGCACAAGCTCAGCGCCGGCGAGAAGGCCAACGTCGTCAACGTCAACGAGGACATCATCGACCAGGTCCAGCAGGATGTCTCGACGTGGATCCAGGAGCAGAACCAGCAAATGGCGCAGCTCAAGCAGTTCGACCAGTACCGCCAGCGCTTCCTCGGGGACATCTCGCACGAGTTGAAGACGCCCATCTTCAACGTCCAGGGCTACCTCGAGACCCTGCTCGACGGCGCGATCGACGACGAGACCGTGCGCCACAAGTACATCTCGAAGGCCGCCCACAACGTCGAGCGCCTCAACACCATCGTCGAGGACCTGGAGAGTATCTCGAGGCTCGAGAACGGCAAGGAGTTTCTCGACATCCAGGTGTTCGACATCCGGGAGTTGGTCGAGGAGGTCTTCGAGGAGCTGGCCATGAAGGCCGCCGCCAAGTCGGTGCAGCTTTCGCTAAAACCCGGTGCCGAGCAGCCGTACCGCGTCCGCGCCGACCGCGAGAACATCCGCCAGGTGCTCATCAATCTCGTCAACAACAGCCTCAAGTACGGTCGCAAGGGCGGCAACACGAAGGTGGCCTTCTACGACATGGACAAGAATATCCTCGTCGAAGTCGCCGACAACGGCATCGGCATCCGCGAGGACCACCTCCCCAGGATCTTCGAGCGCTTTTACCGCGTGGATAAATCCCGCAGTCGGGACGCCGGTGGCTCAGGGCTCGGTCTGTCGATCGTGAAGCACATCATCGAGGCCCACGAGCAGACCGTCAACGTGCGCTCGGGCGTGAATCTCGGCTCCACCTTTGGGTTTACGTTAGCGAAGGCCCGCCAGTAGGGCTTGCGCCAAAACCGTACCTTTGCGCCCGCAATGATTTCAGCGTCCTCCATCTACCTGCAGTACGGCGACCGTGTGCTGTTCGACCGCGTCAACCTCGCCATCAAACCCGGCGAAAAGATCGGCCTCGTCGGCAAGAACGGCGCCGGCAAGTCGACCTTCACCAAGATCATCGTCGGGGAGCTGAGCCCGATGGAGGGCAGCGTGGCCATCCCGAACGAGGCCCGCGTGTCGTACCTCCACCAGGACCTCGACCCCCCCAAGGAGCGCACTGTGCGCGAACTGGCCGAGTCGGCCTTCGACGACCTCCGCGAGATGGAGGACGAGTTGAAAAAGGTCGAGAAGCAACTCGAGACCCGCGAAGACTACGAGTCCGACGCCTACGTCGCGCTCATCGAGCGGCTCTCGAATCTGCACGAGCGCATCCACCTCATGGGCGCCGACCAGCAGGACGCGCAGATCGAGCAGGTGTTGCGCGGCCTGGGCTTCGGGCCGCGGGAGTTCGACCGCACGCTCGGCACTTTTTCGGGCGGCTGGCAGATGCGCGCCGAGCTGGCGAAGATGCTGCTCGCCAAACCCGACTACCTCTTCCTCGACGAGCCGACCAACCACCTCGACATCGAGTCCATCATGTGGCTCGAGAAGTGGCTCATGCAGTACGAGGGTGCCGTCATCACGATCTCGCACGACCGCACCTTCCTCGACAACGTGACCCGGCGCACCGTCGAGATCGAGGGCGCGAAGCTCTACGACTACGCCTGCGGCTTCTCGAAGTACGAGGCCCAGCGCGCCGAGCGCCGCGAGATTTTAGAAAACTCGGCCAAGAACCAGGCCCGCGCCATCGCCGACCGTGAGCGCACCATCAAGCGCTTCATGGCCAGTGCCACGAAGACCAAGATGGCGCAGTCGATGCAGAAGAAGCTGGACAAGGTGGAGCGCATCGAACTCGACGAGGTCGACAACGCAACGATGAAGCTCCGTTTCCCGGAGCCGCCCCGCGCCGGCGACGTTGCGCTCAGTGGCGAAAACATCGCCAAGTCGTACGGGGAGAAGAAGGTTTTGACGAAAGTCGACTTCCAACTCCGCCGCGGCGAGCGCGTGGCCTTCGTCGGGCAAAACGGCCAGGGCAAGACGACCCTCGCCAAGATCCTCATCGGCCAGCTCGACGCCAGCGCCGGCGAGGTGACCCCGGGCTACAACGTCCACCTCGGGTACTACGCCCAGGACCAGAGCGACTCCCTCGACGGCGACCTCACCCTGCTGGAGACCCTCGAGCGCGTGGCCCCGCCGGAGATGCGGACGCAGCTGCGCAATATCCTCGGGACGATGATGTTCAGCGGGCCGGACCACGACAAGAAGGTCAAGGTCCTGAGCGGTGGCGAGCGCGCACGTCTCGCGATGGCGGCGCTACTGCTCCAACCCAGCAACGTCCTGGTGCTCGACGAGCCCACCAACCACCTCGACATGCGCTCGAAGGACGTGTTGAAGGAGGCCGTCCGCGACTACAAGGGCGCGCTGGTGGTCGTGAGCCACGACCGCGACTTCCTCCAGGGCCTTACGGACCAGGTGCTGGAGTTCCGCGACGGCAAGGTCCAGGTGCACCTCGGCGACATCGAGGAGTACCTCGCGAAGCGCGAGATGGAGGACATGCGCCAGGTGGAGCAGTCGACGGCGAGCGGCAACGGCAACGCCGCCACCAACAATGGCCACAGCAACGGCCAGGCGGCTTCCGCCAAAACGAGCCACGGCGCCGCAGCGGGTAGCCTGAGCGCCGAGGCCTACAAGAACCTCCAGCGCGAAATACAGAACGCCGAGCGCCGCGTCGACCAGCTCGAGAAAGAGAGCGCCAAACTCGAGCAAAAACTCGCGGACGTCGACTACTACAACAAGCCCGAGGCCAAGCAAACCATCGCCGAGCACGCCAAACTCCAGCAGCAACTTTCCGAGGCCATGACCACCTGGGAGCGCGCCCAGGGCAAGCTAGACCTGGTAGCCGCTTAAAGTTGGAAAGTTTAAAGTGGAGAGTTGAAGGTGCCGTCCAGGCGCAATGCTAGTGTTTATATGGCATACATCGCACTCCTAGGGTACGGCCGCATGGGCAAGATGGTCGAAGCCGCAGCCGCAGCCAGTGGCCATCAAATTACCGCGCACGTCCTCACGACCGATGACGCCGCCGCCCTCCCCCCGACCACCGACGTAGCCATCGACTTCAGCGTCCCCACCGCCGCCGAGCAGCTCTGCCTGGCCGCCTTGGCGCAGGGCATCCCCGTCGTAAGCGGCACCACGGGCTGGGACACGGGCGCCGTGCGGCGGTACGTCGAGCAGCACCCCGGCGTGGCCTTCCTCCACGCCACCAACATGAGCGTCGGCGTCAACGTCGTGTTTGCGATCAATCGCCTCCTCGCCGCCGCCCTCGACGGTCGTGGCTACGATGCCAGCCTCACCGAAACGCACCACGTCCACAAGCTCGACGCCCCGAGCGGAACCGCCATCACACTCGCCGAGGGCATCCTCGAGCGCGCCTCCATCCGGTCCATTCGCGAGGGTGAGGTGGTCGGACTGCACGAGGTGCGCTACGACTCCACGGCCGACACCATCACGCTGCGCCACGAAGCCCACGACAGAACGGGTTTTGCCGAGGGCGCGGTCCTCGCGGCCGAATTCCTGATCGGCAAATCGGGAGTCTTCACCATGGCGGAAGTGTTGGGCCTCGATCGCTTAGCTTTCCGATCGTGAAAAAGGCACTCTGGGCACTCGGACTGATCCTTGCCGTGCCGCTCGTCTACCTCATCGTGGTGCTGGCCCGCGGCACGGCGGTGGATTGGCAGCCGACCGGCGTAGCGTCGGTCACGCTCGACGAAGGTGAGGCTCCGGAAGCGCCGATCGCGGATTCGGTGCTGTCCTTCGTGACCTGGAACGTAGGCTACGCCGGGCTCGGCGCCGAGGCGGAGTTCTTCATGGACGCCGGCGACATGTGGCTGAGCCGCGGGATGTCGGTGTGGATGCCGGAGGAGACCGTGGCGCGCTACACCGACGGTATCGCCCGGGAGCTGTCGAGCATGAAGGCCGACTTTTTCCTCCTCCAGGAGGTCGATAGCTTTAGCGCCCGCTCTTACCACACGCCGCAGTTGGAGCGTTTCCGCAAAACCCACCCCGCCTACGCGGCGGCCTTCGCGCCGAACTACATCAACGAGCGCGTGCCGATACCCGTGTTCGAGCCCTGGCACGTGTACGGCGACGTGTACAGCGGACTGCTGAGCCTGAGCCGCGCGACCCCCTTCGCCGTGGATCGGCACAGCTTGCCGGGCAGTTTTCCGTGGCCCGATCGCCTCTTCCAGCTCGACCGCTGCGCGCTGGTCCAACGCCACGAGCTCGCCGACGGCCGCAAGCTCACCGTGGTCAACGTACACCTCAGCGCCTACGACGACGGGACCGTCAAGAGAGACCAACTCAAGTACCTCGCGGCGTTCCTCCGGGACGAAGTCGCCGACGGGCACCTCGTCGTCGTCGGCGGCGACTGGAACCTCGTGCCGCCGAACTTCCCGTACGACCGGTTCATCGGCGACCCCGAGGGTCGCTTCACGCAACAAGCCGTCCCGGCCGACTTTCCCGCGGAGGACTGGACCTTCGTCTACGACGCCGCCGTGCCCACCAATCGCAAGACCAACGCCCCCTACCTGGCCGACAGCAGTTTCGTCACCACCATCGACTACTTCTTGTTGAGCCCCGGCCTACGCGCCGTAAAGACGAAAGTCGTCAACCAGGACTTCCGGTGGAGTGACCACCAGCCGGTGTATATGGAGGTGGTGGTGGAGTAATGTAGCGTGGGTAGCAGTTAGTGCAGGGACCGTGTTGGTTTGCTTGGAAGGGGGGGCAGGAGACCACTGTCATTTGGTGGTGCCGCTAGGTACCTTAGGATTCTGCTGGCTAGGGCGTTTGTAACCCCCCCGACCCCCCTTATTTCGGCGGCTGCGCAACTCTCGCTACGCTCGGTTGCGCAGCCGCCGGAACAAGGGGGGAGGCGTACGTGGGGGTCCGTGGTGCTCGGAGGATTCACGGGACTCTCGCGCGACGACAGCCGGGGGCGAACGTAGGTCCCGCGCCATGGGGGCGGGCGTGGGGCTCTCGCGCGACGACAGCCGGGGGCGGTCGCCTCCCCCCTTGTTTTGGTTCCCGCCACGGAGACGCGGAGCGGCTTCGGGGCGGGAAACAAAATAAGGGGGGCCGGGGGGGTTACCCCGCGAGTGATACCTCAGCCAAGGCGAGAAGCCATTCTCTTACCAGCCCTACCCAGCCCGCCTACAGCCTACTCCTCAAAATAAAATTCGCAGCCTAAAACATCTGCCGCCCCGTCAGATAAGCCATCGCAAACACGAGCGCCACGCTGATCCCGAGGCCCAGCGCCACCTTCGCCAGGTCCCGCCCGACCATCATCCAGGTGTCTTTCCCGAGCGACATCGGGTGCACACGTCCGTCGGCGTCGAGCGCGAAGCCGGGCTCATCCCGGTCGAGGTAGTCGTCCTCGTCGTCGCGGTCGCCAAGGCGCCACCGGATGGCGATCTCGCGACCGGCCAGCAAGCCGAGGAACACCCAGGTGGTGGACATCGGGATGTCGTTGAGTTCCTTGAAGAAGAGTAGGATCGCGCCGTAGGTGAAGTCGATGATCGTCGCCGAGCGCACGTCCTGCGTATTGGTCTTCTCGCGCACGATGTCCTGGATCTTGCCGCCCTTGTTGGCGAAGATGTACCCGAGGAAGGCGAGCAGGATGAGCAGCGAGACGATCAGCTCCCAGCGTTCGAGCGACCGCGGGAGGTACACGTAAATATTGGCAAAGTCCTGCACGAGCCACTGGCTCCACAAAAAGCCCGTCGATCCCCACTGGAGCACCGTCCAGAGCTTGAGCCGCTCGGCGGGCAGCTTGGAGGTGATGAAGCGGCGCGATAGCGTCCGCGCGATGATGAAGTACAGCAGGATAGCGATGAAGAAGGCGACTACGTACCCGAGTACGGACTTCTCGATCATGTCGCCGAGGCCCTTCGGCGCGAAGAAGGTCAGGATCAGGAAGCTCGTCGACACCGGGATCCCGGTGCGCGTGAGGGCCATGAGCACCAGCGGCGGCAGCAGGTAGGCCCAGTTGAAGCCCACGATGTCGCTGGGGTCTTTGTAGCGCAGGGTGCCGTCGTCGCCGATGACCTGGAGGCGCTCGTAGCTCACGTCGCCATCGTAGGCGATGTAGCCGTAGACCATCGTGACCAGGAGGATGCCCCCGGCGTAGAGCCAGAGGTGCCACCAGGGCCGGTCCTCGTTGGAGGTGAGGAAGGTGCCGAGGGTCTGGATCGAGTCGTTGCCGACCACGGCGTAGGCCGACAGCATGAAGCCGAGCCACATGACGATTGAGGTGGAGTCCATGGAAGGGTGTTAGCGGCAGAGGATACGTGGGCTACGGCCTGCCGTGAGCAAGGATACAACGGCTTGAGAGCTTGCGGACTAGCACCGGGGCATCGAAGTTGTCCGCAACTGCTGAATAAGTGTTGCCGTGTTACGCATGTGTAAAGTGGCGGTAAACTCGCCTGCATGTAGACCTGGGCACCGCAGCTAAATGGAGTAATCTCGGCCTGGCTCGTTTTGGCGAAAGCAAAAACAACCCGAGCCGCGTGAAGCGACCCGGGCTGCCGAAATCAATCTGGTAATTGAGTCTTAAGGGTTTAGGTGTCCTTTGTGAAATTTAGGACTTCTGGAAGGTGTACCCGAGCGAGAGCGAAACGTTGGCCCCACGGCGGTAGCTCGTGTAGACGTACTCCTGGCCGTTGTAGTCGACGGAGGTCTTGTACTCCGGGTTTAGCAGGTTGCTGCCGACCAGGCGAACGGCCAGCGGGCCGAGGCTCTTACTCAGCGTCACGTCGAGGCTCCCGCGTGCCTTCTCGAAAATATCGGGCGAGCCGTCGTTGCCGTTAAAGGCGATGCGGTCGCCGAAGATGTTAAACGCCGCCCCGACCTCGTAGCCGTAGCGATCGGAGGCGTAGCTCACGTTGGCGTTGACGATGTACGGGCTCTGGCCCTGGAGCTGCCGCGTGTCCGGGAAGTCGGGATTGAAGGTCTGGATGCGCCTCAGCTCCTCGGGGTTGACATCGGCCTCGGAGTCGATGAGACTTACGTTGGCGCCGACCTTCAGGGCGGTAAGCCGCTCGTGGACGAACCCGAGGTCCGTGCGGCCCTCGAGCTCGATGCCGAGCACGCGCGCCTCCGGGACGTTGACGTACGAGAACTCCAACTGCTGCGTCGCGAGGAAGGTCGACACGATCGGGTTTTTGAACTCCTTATAAAAACCACTGATGGACACGAGGGCTCCGGTACGCGGGAAAAACTCGTAGCGCAAATCGTAGTTCGTGATGTTGGTCCGCTCCAGGTTGGGATTACCCGAGAAGGTAGGGCCACCGATGAAGTCGTAGCTCGGGAAGAGTGCAATCTCGCGCATGTTCGGGCGCGCAATCGTCCGGGTGTAGCTCGCGCGGATATTGTGGCGCTCGAAGGGTGAGTACACGAGGTTCAGGCTCGGGAGGAGGTCCGTTGCTGTAATCTCACCGATACGTACGCTGTCGGGCGTGTTCTCTGCGCGGTTGATCGACTGGAGATCCGTGGTCTCGACCCGCGCGCCAGCGATGGCGCGGATGCGGTCGTTAAACTTGTAAGTGCCCATCAGGTAGGCGGCACCGATGCGTTCGTGGCCGTCGTAGCTGTTGGCGGGAAGGGTATTGTCAACCAGGTAGTTTAGCACACGCTCTTGCTCACGGCGATTACGGCCGTAGCCGAGGTTTTCGTCGCGGAAGTAATCCTCGGCGCGGCCGGCGTAAGGGAAGGGAAGGTCGCGCTCGTTGTTGACGCGCAACTCGTAGATCGACTCCGAGAAGTCCCTCTCTTTAGTACGGTAGGCACCGCCGGCCTGAATCTTGTGGCCCGCGTCAAAGGACTTGAAGATGTCCACGCGGCCCTCGTATTGATCGTCGCGCAGGTCGCGGAAGAAGCTGAGCGGGCGCGAGATCGACGCCGTCGGGATCGAGAAGACGATGTTCTCCGGGTCCGTCGTATCGGCGATGGCTGCCAGCAACCGACGATTGGGTTCGAGCTGCTTCGAGAGCGTGTAGCCGCCGGCCCACTCGACGCGCAGGTCCGCGGCCGCATTGAGACTGTGTTCGCCGCGGACCTGGGCGGCGATGCTCTCGCGCTCGAGCCAGAAGAGCGCGCGGTTTTGCAGGTACTGATCCCCGGTCACGTTGTTGACGGGCGCCGTACCTGCCAGGTCGCGCGTGGACTTATCGGCCGTATGGTTGTAAATGAGGTTCGCGCTGATCGTTTGATTCTTGGCGAAGGTGTAGCCGAGGGTCGCGAAGCCAGCGACGGTCGGGGTCTCCACCGAGAGCGTGTCCCGGAGCCTGAGGTCGGTATTGAGCCCCGTGGCGGTCGGGTCCTCGAGCCGGTAGACGGCCACGGTCCCGTCGTCGAAGTAGGTGTAGGCCCGGCTGTAAGACCCGCTCACGAGGTAGCCGAAGCGTTGGTTCCCGCCGAGGTCGTGGCTCGTGCCGTAGCTGAGACCAACGCTGTGGTCGAGGGGTGCCGTTGCGCTCTGCGTAGCGTAGTCGAGCGGCATGATGTCGGTGACTTCCTCGACGAGGCTAAGCGGCAGTGCGTTCGCCTCGTCGGTGGTGTTGAGTCCGCGGACCGCGTTGTTCAGGATGCTCACAGAACCGGTGCTCCCGCGCCCGGCGGGGACGGGATTGGCGCCGATCTCGAGGACGCGGCCCGGCAACGCCCGCGTCCCGTCATCGTAACCCAACCAATCGGTGCTGCCGCCCCGGTAGGTCTGAAAGGCGTCGTTGAAGGTGCTTTGGGTATTGTAGCCGACCCCGACCGATGCCGCGAAAGTCGTGATCTCCGGGAAGGCCTTCGTGTTGAGGTCCACGTTCCCCCCGGTAAACGCCCCGGGCTGGTCGGGCGAGAAAGTCTTCGAGGTCTGGATGTTGTCGAGCAGCCCCGAAGGGACCAGGTCGAGCTGCGGTGAGTTGCGGTAGGGGTCGGAGCTCGGCATGGTCAGGCCGTTGAGCTGGGCCGTGGAATAGCGGTCGCCCAGGCCCCGCACCACGATGTACTTGCCGTCGACCACCGTGGTGCCCGTCACCTTCGTCATCGCGCCGGCGGCGCTCGAGACGGCGAGCTTCGACATCTCCTGCGAACTGATTACGTCGAGGACGCGGTCCGATTTTAGCCGCGTCATGATGAGGGCGTTCTCGGTGTTCTGGAGCGCTTTCGCCGTCACGACCACCTCCTCGAGGGCGGTCTCGGACGACTGCATCGAGACATCGAGGAAGGTCACCTTGCCTTCCTGCGCCACGACCTCGGTGACGGTTCTGTCGGTGAGGCCGACGTAGCTAAAGGTGAAGGTGTAGGTGCCGGCGGGGACCTCGAGGCGGTATTTGCCGTCGAAGTCAGTGGTCGTCCCGCGGCTCGGGTCACTCGCGTCGATGATGGTCGCGCCGATTGTCGGTTCGCCGAGGTCGTCCAGGACAGTGCCGCTGATGACGGCTTGCGCCAAAACCACTTGACCCGACAGCACAAGCGAGAGCCAGAGCAAAATTTGCTTAGTAAGCATAGTTCGTAATTACCAGAATGATGAATTGCACTCCACGATCAAGGAATTTTTGTGATCGCGGAGCGAAGAAAAAAGGCGGCTTCCGGGCCCGCTAAGAGCCCAGAAGCCGCCGTGAAGATTAGAACTCGTTACTCCCCGCCTACCATGAGGAGCTTGGAGACCACTTGGTCGCCGGCGACCAGGCGCACGACGTAGGAGCCGGCCGGTAGGCCTTGCGTGGAGAGGAAACTGCGCTGCGCGCCCTCGGCGAGCTGATCGCGCTGCGTGGCGATCTGGCGGCCCTGTACGTCGAGGAGGCTGATCGTTACGTCACTCGCGTTGGCGAGATCGAAGTCGAGGTAAGCACCGTTCGAGGTGGGGTTTGGCGAAAGCCGAACCGTGTTCTCGGTTACGATCTCCTCTGCCGACGTAATTTTCTTGCTGATGACGTTGTACACGTCCAGGGCGGTCCAGCCGCGGATCCACAGGTCGCCACTCGGCGCGAAGGCACCCGCGTAGGTGCTGGCGGTGAAGAAGTTGCCCGTTCCCTGGGAAGTGATCGGCGCCAGGGTCGTGGGATTGCTCGCGGGACTCCCGAATGCCGGCCGCGGGTCGAGGCCCTGGTCATTGGTCCGGGAGATGCCGGTGAGGATGCGCTGGTTGCCGACGTACTGGTTGCCGGTCTGGACCAGGGCAATCGTGTTGGCAAGCGACGGCTGGTCGCCCGATGGGTAGGGCTTGAAAAGCTCGGCGAGGGGCCGCGTACCCGTCGGGCCGAAGGCGCCGAGGATATTGCCCTTGAACTGTACGTCCCCGTCGAGGAGGCGCTGGTAAGAGTCGGTCCCGCTCGCGGTGGGAAGTCTTCGAGGTCGAGGAACTGCCCTGGGTAGTCGGTGAAGATGGAGTTGAAGTACTTCATCGCGGCGTTGTCGCGCAGTACGATGGTGTAGTCCTGCAGGTCGTTGCCGACCGTAGCATTGCGCCCGCCGCCGATGTAGGTCACGTTGGCGATCGTCGGGTTGGCGAAGGGCTGCTGTGCGTCGGGGATGGCACCGTCGTGCTCGCCGGTACGCCCGCCGATGTCGGAGGCGTTGATCGCGAACCAGTACTGCCCACGCCCGCGCCAGCCAGTGTCGTAGTCGAAGGCATCGTCCGCGCCGAAGGCAACGACGGCGTGCTTGACGTCGACGGTACCGCCGAACCACTCGATGCCATCGTCGTCGTTGGCGAAGATCTCGACGTAGTCGATCTCCGTGCCGCGACCGACCGCCCCGAGCGTAAGGCCGTTGATCTCGTTGTCGGTCGTGAGGGCCTTGCCGCCGTGACGGATCGAGACGTAATTCAGGCGTCCGGAGGACTCGGCGTCGTTCGGGGTGGTGCCCCCGCCGTAGCGAGCGCGGACCTCACTCGGGGAGATGCCCTCGATCGCGCCGACGCCACCCGCCGTCGCGAGGGTACCGTTGCCGAGGATGATCAAGCCGCCCCACTGCCCGCGCACGTTGAGCGGATCTTGCAGGTCGTTGGGGTCGCTGACGTTGTCCGCCTCGGCCGTCATGATGATCGGTTGGGCGGCGGTGCCATTGGCGAAAATCTTCGCGCCGGCTGTGATGATGAGCGCGGACGTGTTGTCGGCGTCGGCGGGGCCGTCGGGGTCGGCGCGGAACTTGATCACCGTGCCGGCTTCGATGTTGAGCGTACCACCCGCCTCGAGGTAGACGAGACCGTTGAGGATGTAGGTGTTGCTGGCTACCCAGTTGTAGGTCTGCCCGCCCACGAGATCACCGTCGACGATGACGCCCGTGGTGGCCGGCGTCCGTGGAGTGATGACGTTGTAGGTCGACAGGGCTGTCCAACCCTCGAGCCAGGTACCGTTGGCCGAGGCGAAGGCACCGGCGTAATTCGTGTCGTCGAAGAAGTTACCGCTTCCGGCAGCAGTGGCGGGAATGTCCACGAGGAGCGAGCCGTCGAGGAGGTCCGCACCGGCTACGGGCCGTGGGTCCAGGCCGGCGTTGCGATCGCGGCTGATCCCGCGAAGGATTTGCTTCGTGCCCACGTAACGGTTGCCGGTCTGCACGAGGGCCAAGGTATTGGCGAGCGAAGGCTGGTCACCATTGGGGTACGGCTTGAGGAGCTCACCGATCGGTCGGGTACCCGTGGGACCAAATGCGCCCAGGACGTTGCCCTTAAACTGTACGTCCCCGTCGAGGAGGCGCTGGTAGGAGTCGGTCCCGCTCGCGGTAGGGAGGTCTTCGAGGTCGAGGAACTGTCCGGGGAAGTCCGTGAAGACCGAGTTGTAGTACTTCATCGCCGCGTTGTCCCGCAGTACGATGGTGTAGTCCTGGAGATCGTTGCCGACCGTAGCGTTGAGTCCGCCGCCGATGTAAGTCGCGTTGGCGATCGTCGGGTTGGCAAACGGTTGTTGTGCGTCGGGGATGGCGCCGTCGTGCTCGCCAGCGCGTCCGCCGATGTCGGAGGCGTTGATCGAGAACCAGTACTGCCCCCGCCCACGCCAGCCGGTGTCGTAGTCGAAGGCGTCGTCCCCGCAGAAGGCCACTGCGGCATGCTTAATGTCGACCGTGCCGCCGAACCACTCAATACCATCGTCGTCGTTGGCGAACACCTCGACGTAGTCGATCTCGGTGCCGCGGCCGACTGCGCCGAGCGTAAGACCGTTAATTTCGTTGTCCGTCGTAAGGGCCTTGCCGCCGTGGCGGATCGAGACGAAGCGCAGCGCTCCGGAGGATTCGGCGTCGTTCGGGCTGGTGCCCCCGCCGTATTGCGCCCGTACTTCACTCGGGGAGATGCCCTCGATCGCGCCGACGCCACCCGCCGTAGCGAGGGTACCGTTGCCGAGGATGATCAGGCCGCCCCACTGCCCGCGCACGTTGAGCGGATCTTGCAGGTCGTTGGGATCGTTGACATCATCGGCCTCAGCCGTCATGATGATTGGGCGGTTCTGCAAGCCGCGGGCGAAAATTTTCGCACCTTTCGTGATGATGAGTGCGGAAGTGTTATCAGCGTCGGCCACGCCATTAGGATCAGACCGGAACTTGACCACCGTGCCCGGGGCGATGTTGAGCGTACCGCCAGCCTCGAGGTAGACGAGGCCGTTGACGACGTAGGTATTGTTAGCTGTCCAGTTGTAGGTCTGGCCAGCCAAAAGGTCCGCGTCCGTGACGGTGATCGTGCTCTGCGCCACCGCCGTGGCGGACAGCGCGGCAAGACTTATGGGGAGGGTAAAGAGTCTTCGCAACATGTGTGTAGGTTTGGCTTGACAGCTGATCTGCTTGTCGGCCGCAAAGGTGATAGTGGTGCTTTTCCGTCAGGTTACGGTGAGGTTAAGTGTCTGCCGCCGCCGTCGGACTTCCCCACACCCCTCACTTGTCGTGCACGCGCATACCATCGCTCGTCACGCGAAAATTTTAGGGCTTCGGTTATTGAGTCGATAGTGATGATAACCAGTACAATACGCAATAGAATATTGGCCTAACAAAGACCGCCCGTCGCGCGCCGGCCAAAGAAGTCGAGAAGGCGTTGAGCGCCGTATGTTACTTGCACGTTAACTTTAGGTAACTTTACGCTTGCCCCTACGTTAACTCGGACCAACCCACCGCCGTGATCGCCCGCCTCCTCGCCACCGTCTCGCTCGCGTTCCTTCTCCACACCACCGGTGGGGCCCAGGTGGATGTGTGCGTCCTCGGACACCTGCGGTCGATACCCGCGGCGACGACGATCGCCTTCGCCGCCGACGCAGCCGCAGTGGAGACGACCTTCCGGGCGCTCGGGCCTTTTATCGTGGTTCAGGTGAGCGTCGATGGCGTCACCGGTAGCTACGTCCTCGACAGTGGCGCGCCGGGCCTCATTCTGAATGGTTCCGTCGAGGAAGTCGTGGACTCCGCCCGCGCCCTCGATCGCTTCGTGATGATCGGCGAGCGCCGCGTGGGTCGTCTGGGCTGGGGCCCGATCCGGCAGGCCGACGTACACGCCTACGTGCTGGACCTCGCCCACCTCGAGCGCTCCCTCGGGGAACCCATCGCTGGCCTCATCGGGTACGAGCAACTGCGCCAACTCCCCCTCACGATCGACTACCCGCGGCGAACGCTCACGTTTTTGCGGAAGCACTCCGAGGCCAAAGCCCAGGGCATCGCGCTCGGCTTCGAGTTCCTCGGCCACCTGCCCCTCGTCGATGCCGAGGTCGGCGGCACGCGCGCCTGGCTCGGGTTCGATACCGGGTCCGGGGTCAACCTGCTCAACGCCGAATACCTGTCGCGACTGGGGCCAAACAGCGCGGAATTGCCAGCCATGCAGGTCCGGGGCCTTGGCGCTACCTCCGAACTCATCGCGCGGCGCAGCGTCGGCCTCACGCGCACCTCGAGCGCCAACTGGATGAACCTGCCGTACGGCTTCGCGGACCTAACGCGTTTTCGCGAAAGCGCCTACCATCAGGACGCCGGCGCGCAGCAGCTCGATGGCCTCCTCGGCAAGGAGTGGATGCAGCAGCGCGTCGTCACCATCGACTACGCCCGCCGCCGACTGTACGTGCGGTAGGCGCGCCACACCAACGCTCCCGTAGGTGCAGTGTGGACATTTGATCCGCACATACTGCGGCTTGCGCCAAAACCCGCCCCCCCGCCACTGTACCTTTATGCCCCGTAACCAGCGCTGCGGGACATGACCAAATACATCTTCGTCACCGGTGGGGTGACCTCCTCGCTCGGGAAGGGCATCGTCTCGGCCTCGCTGGCGAAACTCCTGCAGGCGCGCGGGTTCTCGGTCACGATCCAGAAGTTCGACCCCTACATCAACGTCGACCCGGGACCCTCAACCCCTACGAACACGGCGAGTGCTACGTCACCGACGACGGCGCCGAGACCGACCTCGACCTCGGGCACTACGAGCGCTTCCTCGGGACGCCCACGAGCCAGGCCAACAACGTGACGACGGGGCGCATCTACAAAACCGTCATCGAGCGCGAACGCCGCGGGGACTACCTCGGCAAGACCGTCCAGGTGATCCCCCACATCACCGACGAGATCAAGCGCCGCGTGCAGCTCCTCGGCGCCCGCAACGAGTACGACATCGTCATCACCGAGCTCGGCGGCACCGTCGGCGACATCGAGTCCTTGCCCTTCCTCGAGGCCCTGCGGCAAATGCGCTGGGAGCTCGGGCAGGAGGCCTGCCTCGTAATCCACCTCACGCTCATCCCCTACCTGAGTGCCGCCGGCGAACTCAAGACCAAGCCCACGCAGCACTCCGTCAAGGAACTTCAGAATACCGGCATCCAACCCGATATCCTCGTGTGCCGCACGGAGCACGCCATCACGATGGACATCCGCCGCAAACTGGCGCTGTTTTGCAACGTCGACGTGGCGAGCGTCATCGAGGCGCGCGACGCGAAGACCATTTACGACGTGCCCATCTTCATGCAGGAAGAGGGCCTCGACACGATCGTGATGACCAAGCTGCGACTCCTCGACCGGAAGGCCGCGGACATGAAGGCCTGGAATGCTTTCTTGAGTAAGCTCAAAAATCCGACCTCCGAAATTCGCATCGGGCTCGTGGGGAAGTACAACGAGCTGCAGGACGCGTACAAGTCTATCTACGAGGCCTTCATCCACGCCGGGGCCGTCAACGAGTGCAAGGTGAAGGTGCGCCCGATCCACTCCGAGTCGCTCGAGGGTTCGGACGCGGACGTCGAGGAGGCCCTCGCGAAGTTCGACGGCGTCCTGGTGGCCCCGGGTTTCGGGGAGCGGGGCATCGAGGGCAAACTGCGGGCCATCCGGTATTGCCGCGAGCGCAAGGTGCCGTTCTTCGGGATCTGCCTCGGAATGCAGTGCGCCGCCGTCGAGGTAGCCCGCAACGTGGCCGGCATCGCGGAGGCGGCCTCCACGGAGGTCGACCCCGACACACCGGACCCGGTCATCGCCCTGATGGAAGACCAGAAGCTCGTGACTACGAAAGGCGGCACGATGCGACTCGGGAGCTACGCCTGTGAGCTAAAGTCGAAGTCCCTCGCGGCGAAGGCCTACGGCAAGCGCAAGATCGACGAGCGCCACCGTCACCGCTATGAGTTTAACGACGCGTACAAGGAGGTTTTGGCGCAAGCCGGACTCAAGGTCACGGGCGTCAATCCACAGACCGGCCTGGCCGAAATCGTCGAGCTCCAGGATCATCCGTACTTCCTCGGGGCGCAGTTCCACCCCGAACTCAAGAGCACCGTCGAGCGTCCGCACCCGCTGTTCGTGAGTTTCGTGGCGGCCGCCGTCGCCTTTCGCGCCCGCCGGGAACACGCTCCCGCGACGGCCGAAGCCCTGATCGTCCCGTGAGGCAAAAGTCGCAGGCGGAGCTGGGGCGCGCGGCAGCCGACGAGGCGCTTCGTGCCGCCCGCATGCCGGTGGTCTTCGTCCTCGAGAACGTCCGTTCGGGCAACAACGTCGGTGCCGTGCTCCGGAGCGCCGATGCTTTCGGTGTCGCGGAGGTGGTCATGACGGGCATCACGCCGACGCCCCCGCACCGGGAGATTCTCAAGGCTTCGCTCGGGGCCGAAGCGTCGGTCGAGTGGCGCTACGAGCCGAGTGCAATGATGTGTTTAGACGCCTTTCGGCAAAACGGGTCCGCCGTCTACGCACTCGAGCAGACCACGGAAAGCGTAAGTCTCGCGACATTAGGTTTTGGCGAAAGCGAATCCGAAACCGAAGTCCCAACTGAACAAAGCCCACCTACCAACGGACCTACCCGCCGCCAACCAATTGTCATCGTGCTCGGCAACGAGGTGCGTGGTGTCTCCCCGGAGGTGCTATCGGTAGTCGACGGCGCGGTAGAGATCCCGCAGCACGGCACAAAACACTCCCTCAACGTGAGCGTCGCCGCGGGTATCGTGGCCTACGCCCTAAGGTTGCAGTGGGACGCTCTACAGAATACGTAGGGTATCTTATGGGCTATGCCTCAGCAAGGCTAGCATTTTATGTATCGGCAGCAAGGTCCGCTATCAGCATGCCCGGCCGCACCAGCACTCAGCCTGGCAATTCCCCAAAAAGCTCGATCCCGCGCACCCAGGCACCCAGGCACCCAGGCACCCAGGCACCCAGGCACCCACCCAGGCACCCAGGCACCCAGGCACCCAAGCACCCAAGCACCCAAGCACCCAAGCACCCAGGCACCCAAGCACCCAAGCACCCAAGGCACCCAGGCACCCCGCACCCCGCACCCCTAATAATAAATCTCATCCGCCTTCCCCGTCGGCGGCAGGGCTTTCCCGAACACCCGCGCAAACGACACCTGCGGGCCGAAACTGTACAGGTGGTCCCGGATGTCCGTATCCTCGTTGGTGAGCGTGAAGTGGTAGCGGCCCACCAGGCCTACGCGGACGCGGAGGATATCGCTGATCATGTGCTCGATCCCGACCCCGGCCTGCACCCCGAGGTGGAAGTCGTTGACGCGCTCGAGCTTGCGGGTCTCGGTCACGTCCCGCATGCCGTCGAAAGTGGTCTCGACGTTGGTCCGCAGGTAGAGCATCGGCACGAGGTACTCCTCGGCGTAGAAGCGGATCGGACCCGAACCCCAGGTCTCGACCGCGCCGACCCCGAGGCCGATGAAGTCGTACCTCAAATTGCGGGTCGCGAACTCGGTGTCGCTTGCCCCGCCGGTCTCGGGGTCGAGCGGCGGCGTCCCGGCGTCGAATTTGTACCCCAGCGTCTGGTAGCGCGCCTGCACGTTGAAGGCGATCAAACGTGTGAACTGCCGCTCGTACGCCAGGGCGACCCCCGGCCGAAAAGCGAAGGACGTGCGCTCGGTGAGGGCATCCTCGCGCGGGTCGGTGCCCTCGAGGCTCGTCCGTACGGTGCGGTTGGCGAACTCACCGGAGACGCGTACGCCGAAGCTGCTCTGAGCGCTGGCCGCGGCGCAAGCCGCGAATACGAATAAGATTGAAAGTAAAGCCCGGATCGCCATAAGCCGCAAGTAAGGTCCGCGCGGGTATACGCTGCGACCGTCGATAGGTTGACTTATCGCGTACCCACCCGAAGCACGTCGCGCCACAGCGTTCGCACGGCACTTTACACTTTACACTTTACACTTTCGGACTTACGGACTTTCCTACGCCCGCTCCGGACGCAGGCTCCGCACCGCCGCGCCGGCCCTCCACATCTCGCTGTCGCGCAAAGTCGCCAGCTCTACCTCCAGCTTCTCGCGGTAGTCCGCCTTGGAGTTGGTATCGATCGAGCGCTGGGCCTCGCGCCCGCTGGCCACTTCCTCGTAGAGGCTCTCGACCACGGGTTTGACGGCGTCGCGGAACTTGTCCTTCCAGTCCAGGGCGCCACGCTGGGCCGTGGTGGAGCAATTGGCGTACATCCAGTCCATCCCGTTCTCGGCGACGAGGGGCATGAGGCTCTGGGTGAGCTCCTCGACGGTCTCGTTGAAGGCCTCGCTGGGGGAGTGTCCGTGCTTCCGCAAAACGTCGTACTGCGCCTCGAACAGGCCCTGGATGGCGCCCATGAGGCTGCCGCGCTCGCCGGTGAGGTCGGAGTAGACTTCATTCTTGAAGGTGGTCTCGAACAGGTAACCCGACCCAATGCCGATCCCGATGGCGATCGCGCGCTCGCGGGCTCTGCCGGTGGCGTCCTGGAAGACGGCGTAACTGCTGTTGAGCCCGCGCCCCTCGACGAACATGCGGCGCAGCGACGTGCCGGAGCCCTTCGGCGCGACCAGGAATACGTCGACATCCTCCGGGGGGACGATCCCGGTGCGCTCGTGGTAGGTGATCCCGAAGCCGTGGCTGAAGTACAGCGCGTCCCCGGCGCTCAAATTTTCTTTGACCGTGGGCCACTGCGCGATCTGTGCCGCGTCGCTGAGCAGGTACATCACGATGGTCGCCCGCTGCACGGCCTCCGCGATGGGGAACAGGGACTTGCCGGGCTCCCAGCCGTCGCGCACGGCTTTGTCCCACGACCCGCCGCCCTCGCGCTGACCGACGATCACCTCGAAGCCGTTGTCGCGTAGGTTCTGGGCCTGCCCCGGGCCCTGGACGCCGTAGCCGATGATGGCGATGCGCTCGCCTTCGAGGGTGGCGGTGGCCTTCGACAGGGGGTATTCCTCGCGGGTGATGACGTGCTCCTGCACGCCACCGAAATCTAGAGTTGGCATTGCTTCAATTTTGCTCGGCGCTCAGCGCCTTCAGGTAGGTGTTCAGTCTTTCCATCGGCTTGACGATGGCGATGGTCCCGGAGCGGACGAACTCGTAGAGTCCGATCGGGCGGATGGCCTCGAGGAAGGCCTCGGTCTCGTGGACGTGGCCCGTGCGCTCGATCACGACGTACTCCGGCTCGATGGCGAGGATGCGGGCGTTGTGGGCGCGGATGAGTTGTTCGACGGTGTCGCTGTTCGCGAAGGCCGCCGCGGGTACTTTGTACAGCGCGATCTCCTGCATCACGACCTCGTGCGCCTCGTAGGCGAAGGCCCGCATCACGTCGACCTGCTTGTTGAGCTGCCCGATGAGGTGCTCCATCATGGTCTGCGTCACGGTGATCTGGATCGTGAAGCGGTAGATGTCCGGCGAGGACGACTTGGAGGTCGTGAGGCTGTCGATGTTGATGTGGCGCCGACTGAAGATCGAGACCACGCGCTGCAGCAGGCCGCTCACGTCCTCGGTGAAGATGACGAAGGTGTAGGGGATGTCGGCCGCGCTCATACCGCCTCGTCGATGTGGAGCTGGATCTCGGTGAGGCGCCCGGAGGCCGGCACGAGGGGGAAGATGTTGTCGGCCGGGTCGATGTCGACGTGGAGCAGGCACGGGCCCTGGGTCTCGATGAGCCACGAGACGGCGGCGGCGGTGTCCTCGCTCCTGGACAGGCGGCGCGTCTCCCAGCGGTAGGCTTTCGCCAAAACGCAAAAATCCGGGTTGACCATCTCGACCCCGTACTGGCGCCCGTCGAGGACGTTGTCCTGAAGCTGGCGCACCATCCCCAGGCGGGCGTTGTCCATGACGATGACCTTGACGGGGAGGGCGTGCTCGTGGGCGGTGCCGAGCTCCTGGGCCGTCATCTGGAAACCGGCGTCCCCGGCGATGCAGAACACCTGCGTGCGCTGCTTCGCGAACTGCGCCCCGACCGCGGCCGGGAGCGCGTAGCCCATCGTGCCCGCGCCGCCACTCGAAACCCAGGTATCCGGGACGGTATAATTGTAGTAGCGCGCCGCGGCCATCTGGTGCTGCCCGACGTCGGCCACGATGATGGCGTCGGTGTCGCTCTGCTTCGAGACCTCGGCCACGACCTGTTCCATGGTGGGCGTCCGGCCCGGGTGTACGGCGGTGACGCGCTGGCGGATTTGCTTGTCCTCGACCCGGTCGAGCGCCCGGAGTCGCTCGTGCCACTCCGGGAAAGTGCGTTTGGCGAGTTTTGGCGCAAGCTGATCGAGGGCCTCGCCGACGTCCCCGAGGACGGCCACCGAGCAGCGGACGTTCTTGTTGAGTTCCGAGGCGTCGATGTCGAGGTGGACCACCTTCGCATTCGGGGCGAAGGCGGCGATGCGGCCCGTCACGCGGTCGTCGAAGCGCATCCCGAGCGCCAGGATGACGTCGACGTCGTCCATCGAGCGATTGGCGGCGATGTGTCCGTAGACCCCGGCCATGCCGTAGTTGCAGGGGTGCCCCCCGGGGAGGTTGCCCAGGCCCTGGAGCGTGACCACCGTCGGCGCGGCGTAGTCCTCGAGGAGGTCGCGAAACGTCTGCACGGCCTTCGCGATCTGGAGGCCGTGACCTGCGAAGATCAACGGGCGCTCGGCGGCGTTGAGGACCTCGGCGGCCTCCGTGATGGCCTGCGGGTCGATGCGCGACTTGGGGACGTAGGCGCGGGACTGGAACGGGGCCGCCCTCGAGAGGTCGAAGAGTTCGAGTTGCGCGTCCTTGGTGATGTCGATCAGGGTCGGCCCCGGGCGACCGCTATTCGCGACGTAGAACGCCTTGTCGAGGGCGGCCGGGAGGTCGGCGGCGCGCGTCACCTGGACGTTCCACTTCGTGACGCTCATCGTGCAGCCGACCACGTCCGTCTCCTGGAAGGCGTCGGTGCCCAGGAGGCTGCTCGGCACCTGCCCGGTGATACATACTAGAGGTGTGGAGTCGAGGAGGGCGTCCCCGAGGCCGGTGATGATGTTGGTGGCGCCCGGGCCGCTCGTCACGACGACGACGGCCGTCTCGCGGGTGACGCGCGCGCGTCCCTGCGCGGCGTGGATGGCGCCCTGCTCGTGGCGGAACAGGATGTGTTCGATCCGTCCGTCGGCGTAGAAGGCGTCGTAGAGCGGGACGATGGCGCCGCCGGGGTACCCGAAGACGGTCGTGACGCCGTGGCGGTGCAGCCCGTCGACGATGGCGCCGGCGCCGCTGAGGATTCGGGGCTTCGTGCCGACAGCAGGAGCGGTGGCCAGGGTGGTCTCTCGCATGGGGCCAAATTAGCCGGTCTGCGCGGGAATCACCGTACGATGTAGAAGGGGCTCGGCGAATATTCGCTACGGCCTACTGCGTCTGTCCAGAACAGCAGAATAATGTTATTGAATCGCTGCTAGCAGAACGATCGTTAATATAACACTCTATTGACCAGTAAAAACAGCACTAAGTAGATCCACAAAGCGTCCATGAAGTGCCAGTACATGGTGAGCATCCGCAGTTTGAGGCGCTTCTCGGGGTCGGAGAAGTAGACGAGCACACTCACCGGCTCGCGCATCCGCTTGCGGGCCACGAGGTAAAACCCGAGCAGGAACGGCAGTCCCGCGATGACGTGGGCGAAGTGAAGCCCGGAGAGCACGTAGAGGTAGCCGGAGGAGTTGTTGGTGTGCGGGAAGATGTTCTGCGCGAAGAGCGCCTGCCACGCGATGATCTGGAGGACGAGGAACGTGAGGCTCAAGCCCATCGTGAGGATGAGCGACCGCTTGTAGCCCTCGGTATCGTCGGCTTTGTAGGCCTTCTTGGCCAGGTGTATCGTGTACGAGCTCGCCAGCAACACGGCGGTGTTCGCGATGAACATCCACGGCACGTCCACCGGCGGGAGCGCTGCCTGGATCCGCGAGTAGATGAACGCCCCGGAGAAAGCCAGGAACAGCACCGCGATCCCCACCAGGGTGAGGATCATGATGATGTTGAGCGGGTGGAACGCGATGCGGGTGTCGTCGATGTCGCGCACGCCCGGCCTGTACTTCCCGGTGGCATCTTGGCTGGCGCTCATGTGTCGGAGGGTTTGGCGGTCCGGCGGCAGCGCTCGGAGCAGTACCTGACCTGATCCCAGTCGCGGGCCCACTTCTTGCGCCAGGTGAACGGCAGGTGGCAGACCGGGCAAACCTTGGTGGGGAGGTCGCGTTTGGCGGTGGCTTTGGGCACGTGGGGGAAACCGTCGAGGAGGGGCAAGGTTTTTCTGGGGCTCCGCTTTTGGGACACGAGGCGCACGAGGGAGACACGAGGCGCACGAGGGCGTGGCGGCTATGGTGTGGCGGCAGGACCTCAAAAATCATCACCCCTCAGACGCGACGAGCCCCCCTGCTTCGTGCTCCTCGTGTCTCCTTCGTGTTCCTCGTGTCCTCCCACCAACCCCCTCAAGACCGGCAGCACCTCCGCCCCGAACCACGGGTTCTTCGCCAGCCAGATGTTGTTGCGCGGACTGGGGTGGGGGAGGGGCAGGTACGTCGGTAGGTAGGCCTCGAAGTTTCGCACCGTGTCCGTGAGGGTTTTCTCGCGTCGATCCCCGAGGTACGCCGCCTGTGCGTATCCGCCGATCAGCACCGTGACCACGGGTTTTGGCGCATGCCGCAACAGTCGCGCGTGCCATTCGGGGGCGCACTCGGGTCGTGGGGGCAGGTCGCCACCCTTGGCCTTGCCGGGGTAGCAGAAGCCCATCGGGAGGATGCCGAATTCGCCACTTTCGTAAAAACGCGCCTCGTCGACGCCGAGCCACTCGCGCAGGCGCCGCCCGCTCGGGTCGAGGTACGGGATGGACTTGCGGTGCGCGATGGCGCCGGGGGCCTGACTGATGAGGAGGATGCGGAGTTTTGGCGAAAGCCGCACAATAGGATTGGGGCCGAGCGGCAGGTGCGGCTCGCAGAGGCGGCAGTGGCGGGCGGCGGCGAGGGCGGTGGCGAGGTCGTCTCCGGGAGCTTGGTTTGCGGTGAGGATAGGGGTGACATACTACCGCGGAAGGCACGGGCACGTCGAGGGTTCGCGCCCGACCTACGGATCAAGGAAGTAAAACGCCCCCGTCGACGCCGCCACCAGCGCGATGCTCAGCGCCCACCCCCCGTCGATGTACGCCGTGACCATCTTGCTCACGAGCGCGAACGCCCCCACCGTCAGCGCGTACGGCAACTGCGTCCGGACGTGCGCCAGGTGGTCGCAGCGGCTCGCGAGCGAACTCAGGATCGTCGTGTCGCTGATCGGGGAGCAGTGGTCCCCCAGCACCGAGGCCGACAGCACCGTCGCGATCACGTTGAGCATCAGGGCGTAGGCGTGGCTCTGGTCCATGCCGTACGCCGTGGCGAGGTTCCACGTGGCCGGGATCATGATGGGGTACAGGATCGCCATCGTCGACCACGAACTCCCCGTCGAGAAGGAGATCAGCGCCGCCATCACGAACACGATGCCGGGCAGGAGGTAGGGCGACACGCGACCCGACATCAGCTCCGTCAGGAAGTCGGCGGTGTGCAGCTGCTCCGTGGCGCTCGCCAGACTCCAGGCCAGCGTGAGGATGATCAGCGCCGGCAGCATCGTCCCGAATCCGTGCAGCAGCGTCTCCATCGACTTCTCGAGCGACATGATGCGCGCCCCAAGCGTCATCGCGAGGGCCACGAGCACGCCGCTGAGGCTCGCCCACAGCAGCGCTACGTAGCTGTCGGCCGCGCCAATCACGACGCCGAGCTTGCGGAAAAAACCGAGCGTTTCGGTGCCGCCCCGGCCGACGCCCGCCCACAGGTCCCCGAGGGAGGCCGTCGGCAGCCCCAGTTCGGCGATGCCCCCGGCCAGACTCGTGAGCCCCGTATCGAGCAGTCCGTACATCGTCACCAACACCACCGTCATCACGGGCAGCACGGCGTAGCGGGCCTTCAGGGGCGCACGCTCGACGGGCGTGAACTCGTCGCCGTCCATCACGACCACCGGCGACTCGCCCTCGGCCTCGAGCTGCCGCGCCTCCAGGCGGCGGGCGTGCTGCTGGGCCGCGGCCGCCTCCGCCCGCGCCATCGGACCGAAGTCGCGCCGGCTGCGGATCAACAGGAACATGAAGATCAGCGTGAGGATCGGGTAGAAGCTGTAGCGCAGCGAACTGAGGAACACCGCGTACGGCGTCACGTCGAGCGGGAAGTCGGCGATGGCCCGCAGGCCCCCGTCGATGTAGTCGAGCTCGGCCCCGATCCAGGTCGTGATGAAGGCCACCGAGGCAATCGGCGCGGCCGTCGCGTCGACGAGGTAGGCGAGTTTCTCGCGGCTTACGCCAAAACGGTCCGTCACCTCGCGCATGGTGTTGCCGACGATCAGGGTGTTGGCGTAGTCGTCGAAGAAGATCGCGATCCCGAGCACGTAGGTCGACATCTGCGCACTCACGCGGTCCTTGGCGAAGACGGCCAAACGCCTCACGACGCCCGCCATGCCGCCGTTGCGCGAGATGACCGACACCATGCCGCCGACCAGCAGCGAGAACACGATCACCGACAGGTGGCCCGAGTCGTTGAGCGCGGCGATGATGAATCTCGTGGCCACGTCCCAGACGCTGCGCAGCAGGTAGTACAGACTCTCGATCCGCATCCCGCCCGCGATGAAGGCCCCGGACAGGATCCCGAAGAACAGACTGCTGATGACCTCCTTGAACAGCAACGCCAGCCCGATGGCGACCAGCGGCGGGATCACCGAGAGCCACATCGGGATGCGGCGCACCCTGAGGGCGTCCCCGGCGTGGCGGCTCGCGTGCACGAGGTGCGCCCGGCCGTCGGTGGTCTTGTACAGCACCAGCGCCCCCGCCGCATCGGCCGCGTCGAGGCGGACCCCGAGGTCGGCCCCCGTCCGCCAAGTGTCGTCGAACTTGACGCTGTCCGCGGGCCCCACTCCGATCGCCGCCGAGGTTTCGGCCCCGGGCAACTGCGCATCCAGGGTCTGGAATGCGACGCAAAGCACCACGGACAGGCATATTTGTAGGGCGCTGTAGACTTTCCTCAAGATCGGGATGTTGAAGGGGTAAGGTAACCGACATGCTCAGATCACTCGTCCTCGCCCTCGCCACCGCGTCCGTCGTTTTGGCGAAAGCCCAGCTGGCCTTGCTCCCGGCGGACGACTGGCAGCCGCGGATCACGAAGGGCGGGGTAGCGCAGACCTTGCTACAGCTCGGCGGACTGAACAACCCGCAGATGAGCGAGGTCGACGTGGACGGGGACGGCCAGCTCGACCTCTACTTCTTCGACCGCGCGGGCGATGTCCACGTGGCGGTCGGGTACGCCGGGCGCGTAGCCAGCGACTTCGTCGACAAGTCCAGCTTCGTGCGGGACTGGCCCGCGGCCCAGAACTTCGTGCTGCTGCGCGACTTCGACGCCGACGGCGTGGCGGACATGTTTACCTCCGGCTCGGAGACCGGGCGCGAGGGGATACTCGTGTACAAGGGCTTTCGCCAAAACGGGCGACTCCAGTTCTCGCCCGTCGCGCTGCCGGGTCGCCTCGGCGATATCCTCGGGTACCGCACCGACAACGGCGACCAACTCATTTACGTCGCGCGTACCGACATCCCGGCCATCCAGGACATCGACGGCGACGGCGACCTCGACATCCTCAGCTTCGACTCGAACGGGAGCTTTATCTACCTGTACCGCAACACCGCGACGCGCACCGGGACCCAGCCCACAGATTACCTGCGCTTCGAGCTCGAGACGAGGTGCTACGGCGGGGTGTACGAGGACAACCAGAACGCGCAACTGCTCCTCGCGACCAGCGCCGGGGGCTGCGGTTTTAACCCGTTCACGGGCCCGGTCGACACCGGCACCGTCGCCCGACCCACTGGCGGGATACACCCCGGCTCGACCCTGGCGCTGCACGACCTCGACGGCGATGGCGACCTCGACCTGCTGATCGGGGACGTGTCGTCGACCTTCGTGACGGCGCTGTACAACACGCCTTCCGGCAAAACGGACTACTTCAGTTCGCAGACCATGAACTGGCCCTCCGGCACAGGGATCACTCCTATCGATCTCAGCTTTTTCCCCGGCGTGTACTTCTTCGAGGACGAGCCCTGTCCGGCGCCCTGTACGCGGCCGGACTTCCTGGTGACGCCCAGCAACACGGGCGGCGGCGAAGACTACAACTGCATGTGGCTCTACGACGAGGTGAGTAGTGTGGCCGCGCCGGTTTTGCGGCAACGCGACTTCCTTACCGAGCTCGCCTTCGACCACGGGACCGGGACGCACTTCGCGATGGGACAACTCGACGGGTCGGGACTGCAAGACCTGCTGGTCGGGGTGGACTACCTATACACGCCGAGCATCCCCGGCGGTCGGCGGGCGAGTCTGCGCTACTACCAGTGCAGCGACGGCGTCGATTGTAGCGAACAGAATCCCGCCTGGCTCCAGGCGATCAACGACTTGCTGAGCCCCGCCGTCATCGGCTTAGATCCGGCGCTGGCCGACTTGGACGGCGACGGGGACCTCGATCTACTCATCGGCAACAGCGACGGCGGCATTACGTACGCCCGCAACGTGAGCAGTGGAAGTACGGTCCGCTTCGAAATCGCGGACCAGACGCTGCTATCGGTCTCCGGCACCTACGCATCCCCGGCAGTGAGCGACGTCAATGGCGATGGCCTACCCGACCTAATCGTCGGGGTGAGACGCGGTACGCTCAGTCTGTATCTCAACCGAGGCACCCGCACCCAGCCGCGCTTCAGCGCCGCGGCCGACGACGAGTTGTACGGCAGGGTAGACGTGAGGACGGCGGGGGTCAACGGATCTGCCTTCAGTCGCCCGGCCGTAGCCACGGTGGCCGGCCGCGCCGTACTGTACGTCGGCTCGGCGCAGGGTCGGATGGTAGCCTACACTAACCTACCCCCCGGGCCAGGCGGCGACGCTACGCTAGACGCTGAGCTTACCGTCCCTAGCGGAACCTACCTCGACCCCTGCGTCGGCTTCGACGTAACCCGCCAGCTGCCCGTGGTCCTGGTCGGCAATCGCCGCGGCGGTCTGCAGGCCTTCCGCATCGAGCAGACGGTCGGCTTGCGCAACGCCACTCCCGCCCTCGCCGACATCGTCCTTGCACCAAACCCGAGTTCGGGCACCTTCGACGTGGCGAATAGCACCCCAGACATGCTAATCGATATCTACAATGCGCTCGGCCAGCGCGTGGCCCACGACCGGCCCGGCGGCGAGCGCATCACCGTGCCGTTGGCGCCGGGGGTCTACGAGGTCGTGACCAAGACGCGGACGCAAGAGCCGATAGGCCACGGACGCCTCGTCGTCCAGTAGCCGGCGCCCGAGGAGCTACGCGCGGAAGAGCTCGACAAGCTGAAAGCCTCATTGGGAGCACCGACCAGCGTCGAACGCAGATTACACGAACCGCCAAGGGCAGAGAGCGCCAAGGGCAGAGAGCGCCAAGCACCGAGAGCGCAGAGCTCACACAGCGCCCTACCGCAGCACCTCCCTCGAGATCACCAACTTCTGTATCTCGCTCGTCCCTTCCCCGATGGTGCACAGCTTCGAGTCCCGGTAAAACTTCTCGACCGGGTAGTCTTTCGTGTACCCGTAGCCCCCGAAGATCTGTACGGCGTCCGTGCTTACCTCCACGCAGGTCTCCGAGGCCAACAACTTGGCCATCGCCCCGATCTTGGTCACCTTCTCGCCGGCATCCTTGAGGCCGCCGGCGTGACGGGTGAGCGCCTCGGAGGTGTATATCTTGGTCTGCATGTCGGCCAGCTTGAAGGCAATCGCCTGGAACTCCGAGATCGGCTGTCCGAACTGCTCACGCTCCTGGCTGTAGGCCACGCTCGCCTCGTAGGCACCCTTGGCGATCCCGAGGGAGAGTGCGGCGATGCTGATGCGACCGCCGTCGAGGATCTTCATGGCCTGGATAAATCCCTGTCCCTCCGCGCCGAGGCGATTGCCGACGGGAATGCGGCAATCCTCGAAGATCATTTCGGCCGTTTCCGAGGCGCGCATCCCGAGCTTGTTCTCCTTCTTGCCGCCGCGGAAGCCGGGGGTCCCGCGCTCGACGACGAAGGCCGTCATACCGTGGGAGTCGAGCAGTTCCCCCGTGCGCGCGATGACCACCGCCACCTCGCCGGAGAGGCCGTGCGTGATCCAGTTCTTCGCGCCGTTCAGGACGTAGTGATCGCCGTCGCGCACCGCGGTGGTCTTCATGCGACCGGCGTCCGAGCCGGTGTTCGGTTCCGTGAGTCCCCAGGCCCCGACATTCTCCCCGGTGGCCAGCCGCGGCAGGTAGCGCTCCTTGATTTGGTCCGAGCCGAACATCAGGATGTGATTGGTGCACAGGCTGTTGTGGGCCGCGACACTCAAACCGATAGATGGGTCCACCTTGGCGATCTCCTCGACGATCGTGATGTAGGCCTGGTAGTCGAGCCCGGAGCCGCCGTACTCCGTCGGTACCAACACCCCGAGGAAGCCCTGCTCCCCGAGCGCGGTAAAGAGTTCGCGGGGGAAGACCTGGGCCTCGTCCCACTCCATGACGTGCGGGCGGATGTACGTCTCGGCGAAGTCGCGGGCGGAGGTGCGGATGAGGTCGAGGGAGTCGATGCGCTCGGCGAATTGGGTCATGTGCTTCGGAAGTGTTAGGCGCCGTAAGGTAGGGTGCTAACGGATGGTGGTGGGGCGGGGTTCGGGGCGGGGCAGACTAGCATGTAGTGCGGCTTTGGGTACCAGAGCCTTCAGGATTTGGGCTTGTCACTGCGAACTGCAGTTCGCAGTGACAAGCCCAAATCCTGAAGGCTGCCGAAACCTGAGCACTCAAGAATCCTTAAATGTCCAAGACAGCTCACTGCAGCACCTTCGACAATTCTCTCCCTCTACCTTCGACAATGGCTCCCTAGGCCACCTGTGCCTCCCTCACATCCACAGGGCTTACGCCAAAACCCTTGAGCGTCGCCGCGCCCACCGCTCCGTAAAGAAGGGTGCTGTAGAAGGTAGCCGGCGCGAACGGCAGTCCCGCGGCGTAGCATGCCAACAGGCCGGCCCCCGTCGGGGGGTACATGCCGCCCATCAGCCAGACCCCGAAGTTGGACACGAGGAAGAACACCACCGGGCCGCCGATGGCGAAGCCGAAGAGCGTCGACCACCTGGTGCGGGTCGTTTTGCTGAAAAGCGTCGGAAGGAGCGCCAGGAGCAGCAGCGCCCCGTAGCTAAAGCCATTCCCCAGCGCCGCACCAAGGCCGGCGAAGCCGTCGTAGTAATGCGCGTAGATCGTGTTGTTGATCACCAGGTCACTCAGCAGCATGGCCGCCAGCGGCAGCAGGACCCCGATGTAGCGCCGCGACGCAAACGCCCCCGCCAGCAGGGCCATCGCGATGATTGGCGTGAAGTTGTGTAGGTGCGGCAACACCCGCGAGAGGAATCCCAACAGCACTACGGCCCCAAAAACGAACTTACCCTTCGGCATGGCGCGAAGGTAGGGAGTCGGCCCGGACCTCGGTAAAGACTTTGAGCCGCATGTCGAGCGGGTCGAAATGTTCGAGCAGGACGTCGAAGAAGGCCCTGCCGTAGCGGACGTACAGCGGCAAGAAACTCTCGCGTCGCTCCTGCAAACCGCCGCCCGGCACCAGGACCTGCGACAGCTCTCGGATCGCGCCGACCTCCCGTTCGTGCTTGTGCTTGAGGGTACGCACGAGGCGCGTCTCCAGGTCGCGGAGGCGCTTGTCTACGTAGGCCGCGGTGGCGAGGGGGCGCTGGCGCAAGGTCGGGTCGACCGACGCGGCACGCTCGCTCACGTCGGTGAGGAGCGCGGAGATCTGCGCGGCGACGGACGTGAAGTCCAGGTTGCGCTCGTGGTGCTGCTTGACGTAGCGGCGCAGCAGCGCATCGGTGTCGCCGAGGAGGTCCGCCGGCGCCAGACCGAGCTTGTCCAGCTTGCGCGCCGCGGCCGCCTCGATCCACCAGGCCGAGTCGCGGCGCACGAGGACGGGGTAGGGGAGTCCGAAGTGCTCGAACTGGCTGCGGCGCTCGAGCCAGTACGCCAGCTCCCCGCCGCCGCCGACGTAGGCGAGGTTGGGCAGACATCGCTCCTGCAGCAGGGGCCGCATCACGACGTTCGGACTGAAGCGCTCCGGGTGTCGCTCGATCTCGGCCCGCATCTCGACCTCGGTAAAGTGCAACGCCGTGTCGACGATCCGGAAGCCGTCCAGGTCGCGCTCGATGCGGTCGCGGCGCCCGTCCTGGAGGTAGAAGAAATTGATCTCGCGGACGTAGGCCTGCGCGGCGTAGCCGGCGTCGTGCAGCCTGGCCTGCGTGGCCTCGACGAGCGCGCGGCTCTCCTGTCCGAGGATCTCGCGGGCGATCTCCCCGGCGAAGGCCTGCTTGAAGCGCCGGTCGTTGAGGTTGGCGACCACCACGCCGTAGTCGGCGAAGAGTTCGGCCACGAAGGCCGCCGTCGCGACGCCGAGCGTCCGGTCGGCGCGGTACACCTTGCGCAGCGTAGCCATGACCTGCTGCGCGGCGTAGCTGTCGCCGAGGGCCCGCTCGACTTGGTCCAGCGCGGCACCCATATTATCGAGTCGCATGGCGCCGGTGGCGCCGGTCTGGCGGGCGTCCCAGTGGATGCGTTGCCCCTCGACGTACGTGTGGTCGATTTCGTCGAGGTCGTGGTCCTCGGCGCCGAGCACGAACACAGGTACGGTGTGCGCCTCGGGGTAGCGCTCGTTGAGCTGCTTCGCCAGGGCCACGGCGCTCAGTATTTTGTAGACGTAGTACAGCGGTCCGAGGAAAAGCGAGGCCTGGTGCGCGGTGACGACGGTGAAGGTGTCGCCGTCGCCGAGGCGCGCGAGGTTGCCGGGGGGCTTGACCTTGTATGTTTTGTACTGCGCCGCGAGCACATCGACCAGGGCCTGCCGATCCACGGGGTGATCGCGACGGGTGTTTATCGTTTTGGCGAAAGCCTCGAGCGTGGGTGGGGCGGCGGCAAAGGCGAGCAACCGGGGCTCGGCCTCGGCGTAGGCGATGTCTCTCGGGGCGAATTGGCCGCTTTCGCGAAAACTCAACAGATCGACGCGGACGGGCGGCTTAACGGTCATGGGCGGTTAGCTTCACGGCAAAGAACTACGTAAAATGGACAAGCAACCCCTAATCCTGGCCTTGGATGCAGGCACGACGAGTTGCCGGAGTCTGCTCTTCGACGGCCGCGCCCGACTCGTGGCCCTCGCGCAACAGGAGTTCGCGCAGCACTACCCGAAGCCCGGTTGGGTCGAGCACGACCTCGAGGAAATCTGGGCCGCGCAGGCGGCCACCGTGGCGGAGGTTTTGGCGAAAGCCGGCAAAACCATAACCGACGTGACCGCCATCGGGATCACGAACCAACGCGAGACCGCCGTCGCCTACCGCGCGAGCACCGGCGCGGCCATCGGGCACGCCATCGTGTGGCAGGACAAACGCACCGCCGAGCGCTGCGCGGAGTTGCGCGCCTCCCACGGCGAGACCTTCGCGGCGCGCACCGGCCTCATCGTCGACGCCTACTTCACGGCCAGCAAGTGGGAGTGGATGCTCGCGCACCGACCGGCCGTCCGCCAGGCGCGCGACGAGGGCGACCTGCGCTTCGGGACCATCGACACGTGGCTCATCCACAAACTCACCGGCGGGCGCGCACACCTCACCGACGAGACGAATGCCTCGCGGACGCTCGTGCTCGACATCCACGGCGGCAAGTGGGACGCGGAGCTGATGGCGGTGTTCGGCCTGCGCCAAAACGAACTACCGACCGTCACGGCGAGCAGTGGCGAGCTCGCCGTCACAGACGCCGCGACCTTCGGGGCGGCCATCCCGATCACCGGCGTCGCGGGCGACCAACAGTCGGCGCTCTTCGGGCAGCGCTGCTTCCGGCCGGGGCAGGCGAAAAACACCTACGGCACGGGCTGCTTCCTGCTGCTGCACACCGGCACCGAGGCGCGCCGCAGCCACAACGGCCTCCTCACCACCATCGCCTGGAACATCGACGGCGAGCGGCACTACGCGCTGGAGGGCAGCATCCTCGTGGCCGGCGCCGCGGTGCAGTGGTTGCGCGACGGCCTGAAGCTCTTCGGTGACGCCGCCGAGAGCGAGGGCATCGCGAGCAGCGTCGACGACAACGGCGGCGTGTACGTCGTGCCGGCCTTCGCGGGCCTCGGGGCGCCCTACTGGGACGGCCAGGCCCGCGGCGCGGTGTTCGGACTCACGCGCGGCGCCGACCGACGCTACCTCACGCGCGCCACCCTCGAGAGCCTCGCGTACCAGACCCGCGACCTCATCGAGGCGATGTCGGCCGACGGCGGCCTCGAGCTCGTCGAGCTCAAGGTCGACGGCGGGGCCTCGGCCAACGACTGGCTGATGCAGTTCCAGGCCGACGTCATCCAGCGCACGGTGGTGCGGCGGAGCTTCGGCGAGGCAACGGCCCTCGGGGCGGCCTTCCTCGCGGGACTCGGCGCGCGCGTGTGGACCCTCGACCAAATCAACGCCCTCGACCTCGGCACGGAGGCCTTCGAGGTCTCGCAGGACGAGGCCTACGTCGACGAACTCTACGCAGGGTGGAAGCGAGCCGTCCGGGCGTGCCGAGCGTTTAGCCAAGCGTGATACGAGAGATCGAGGTCGCGGAACTCCTGGCGCGGCAGCGCGCGGGCCTCACGGTGCTGGACACGCGCTCGCCGGGGGAGTACGGCTCGGGACACGTGGTCGGCGCCGCGTCGCTGCCGCTGTTCACGGATGCGGAGCGGGCCGATGTCGGGACCTTGTACAAGCAGGTCGACCCGCGGGAGGCCCTGCTGCGCGGTCTGGAGATCGTCGGACCGAAGATGCGTTCGCTCGTCGAGGCGGCGGCCAGGCTCAGCGACGCTGACTTTAGCAAGGGCGTGGGCGTGGGCGTGGGCGGGCTTTCGCCAAAACCCGCCGTCGGGGTCTACTGCTGGCGCGGAGGCTCGCGCTCGAGTTCGGTGGCGTGGCTGTTGGACACCGCAGGGTTCGAGGTTTACCGATTGGTGGGAGGTTACAAGGCCTACCGGAATTTTGTGCGTGAGCGCTTCGATGCCCTGCCGTACGACTTCCGCGTCGTGGACGGTTCGACGGGCTCCGGTAAGACCGTACTTTTACATGCGCTCGCGGGGGCCGGTGCGCAGGTGCTGGACCTCGAAGGCATCGCGAACCACAAGGGATCAGCCTTCGGGCTTTCCCCGGGGGACGTGCAGCCGACTACGGAGCAGGCCGAGAACGAGATTCACGCGACGCTGGCGGGTTTTGACGAAAGTCGACCAATCTGGGTCGAGAACGAGAGTCGCAACGTCGGGAAGGTCTTTTTGCCGAAAGGTTTGGTTGAGGCGCTGGCGGCGGCGCGGCGCTACGAGATCGTCGTCCCGAAGGAAGACCGGCTCGACCACATCGTGGCGCAGTACGGGCGCTACCCCCGGGCACAACTGGCGGACACCTTTCACCACCTGCGCAAGCGCCTCGGTTTGGAGGGGGCGCAAAACGCCATCAGCGCCGTCGACAGGGGGGACCTGCGCACGGCGGCCGAGATTGCGCTGGGGTATTACGACAAGGCCTACGCGCACTACTCCTCGCGACAGTCGCCGGAGGGGGTGCTGCGGCGGGAGGTGAGGTTTGCGGACCTAGACGCGCTGGGCGAGGAGTGGGCCGGCGAGTAGCGGCCGGGGCGTAGCGGCGCTCACGTCCCGCGTCACGGCAGCGGGGGTGAGGACTGCAGGGCGTCGCGGGTGTTCTTCTGCACCGCGATCGCCCCGAAGATGGCCAGCAGGAAGGCGAAAGCGTAAAAGCCTTTTTCGCTCGGCAGAATGGCTGCGTTCCAGAGCCCGACGACGAGCAGCGCGATGGCGGCTACGACCGCGAACCAGCAGATGCCGTAGTACAGTTCCGTCACGGGGATGCCTTCGAGTTTGTCGCGCACCGCCTTCTGCAGGCTGATGACACCGAAGAGCCCGAACAGCAGGATCGTGAAGTAGTAGCCCTTCTCGTTGAGGAGCATCTCGGCGCGCCAGAGCCCGACGATGAAGCCGATGGCCCCGGCGACGAGGGCGATCCAGGAGGCGGCCACGAAGGCGGCGGAAGGCTTTTGGTACATGGACGGGGGGTGCTTGGTAAGGGATAAACTTACGCGAGTCGAGCGCAAGTGATGGCTCATCACCCCATCCACCCATCCACCTAGGCCCTAAAACTCCCCAGACCTAATTTCGCCCTTCGCATGAGCAGACCCAACCCTTCCGAAGCCGTCCGCCTCACCCAGTACTCCCACGGCGCGGGCTGCGGTTGCAAAATTGCGCCGGACGTCCTCTCGGAGATCATTGGTGCGAGCGGG
This sequence comes from Saprospiraceae bacterium, assembly GCA_965215115.1. Classification (GTDB taxonomy): domain Bacteria; phylum Bacteroidota; class Bacteroidia; order Chitinophagales; family Saprospiraceae; genus CALDTK01. The sequence continues at coordinate 4,622,909 of OZ244050.1, read as the reverse complement.
ACGGCCCCGGCGGCTTTCCCGGGCTTGCTGGTCGGCAACGCCGAGCGCGATGACGCGGCCGTGCTCAGCCTCGGCGACGGGACGGCGCTCATCTCCACGACGGACTTCTTCATGCCCATCGTCGACGACGCCTTCGCCTTCGGGCAGATCGCGGCGACGAACGCCATCAGCGACGTGTACGCGATGGGCGGCAGTCCGCTGCTCGCGATCGCGATTCTGGGCTGGCCGATCGACAAGCTCCCGGCGGCGGTGGCCGGCCAGGTCATCGCCGGGGCACGAGCCACCTGCGAGGCCGCGGGCATCCCGCTGGCGGGCGGTCACTCCATAGATAGCCCGGAGCCGATCTTCGGCCTGGCCGTCAACGGTCGCGTGCGCGAGGACCGGCTCAAGCGCAACGGCGGGGCGCGGGCGGGCGACCTGCTCTACCTAACGAAAGGCCTCGGCGTCGGTATTCTGTCCACCGCGCAGAAGCAAGGCCTCCTCAAGCCCGAGCACGCGCAGCTCGGACCCCGGAGCATGACGCAACTCAACAGCATCGGCGTCGACTTCGCGGCCGTGGCGGGCGTACACGCGATGACGGACGTGACCGGCTTCGGTCTCCTAGGGCACCTGAGCGAGATGTGTGAGGCCAGTGGCCTTTCGGCAAAACTCGACTTCGCGGCCGTGCCACTGCTCCACGACACGGCGATCGTCGAGTACTTCCGCGCCGGGGCCGTGCCCGGCGGGACGAAACGCAACCTGCGCAGCTACGGGCACCGCCTCGGCGCCATGACCGAGGAGCAGCGCTACCTACTCGCCGACCCGCAGACGAGCGGCGGCCTACTCATCGCCGTCGACCCGTCCGCCGCCGGAGAGGTAGAGCGAATCGGGGCCACGCGAAAGCTAACGCTCAAGCCGATTGGGGAGATGGCGGCAGGGGGTGGCGTGGTGGAGTTGGGGTAAGCGAAGCCCCATAAATAGCGCCGTAGGTGCGGCATCTGATTGGCGTGGTGCGTGAGCGCCACGGGTAGCTCACCAGAATTGGCGTGGTGCGTGAGCGCCACGGGCAGCTCACCAGAATTGACGCAGCGCGTGAGCGCCACGGGCAGCTCACCATGTCCAGCGTAGCTCACAACCGCCCCAGCGCCCCCGCCCCCCAAAACAACCCCCGCCCAGCCCCGCCCTCACACCGCCTCCTTCCGCGTCGGCACGGGCGCCGTGCTCATCACCATCTGCACGGTGTTGCCCGCGCGCTCGTCCATCAACACGAGCCGCCCGCGCCGCTGCTCCTGGATCACGTAGTCGTCCGCGTGCCGCATCGTGTAGAGCTCCAGGCCGCGCACGATGTCGGTCTGGAAGTCCTTCTGGATCGCGGCGGCGAACGTGTCCACGCGGTCGTCGATGTCGTTGACCGAGATCGCGAAGGAGATCGCGGTGTTCTGCATCAGGTTGACCTGGAGGCGGTGGTCGGCGATGAGGTTGAAGAGGTCCTTGAGGTGGTGCTCGGCCACGAAGCTGAAGTCCCGCGTCTGGATCTGCACCAGGGCCTGGTCGTGCTCGACGGTGATGATCGGCGGGTAGGCCAGCGGTGCCTCGGCGTCGACGCGCGTGCCCGGGGCCTCCGGGTCGACGAAACTCTTCACGAAGAGCGGGATGTTCTTGTTCTGGAGCGGCTTGATGGTCTTCGGGTGGATCACCTTCGCGCCGTAGTACGTCATCTCGATGGCCTCGCGGTAGCTGAGGTGATCGAGCTTCGTGACGTTCTTGAAGATCCGTGGGTCGGCCGTGAGCACGCCCGGCACATCCTTCCAGATGCTCATCGACTGCGCCCCGAGGCAGTAGCTAAAAATCGCCGCCGAGTAGTCGGAGCCCTCGCGCCCGAGGGTGGTCGTCTCGTTGTCGGCCGTCGACCCGATGAAGCCCTGCGTCACGACGATGCCCCCGGCCGCGAGCACGGGCGCGACTTGCTTCGCGATGTGGTCCTCGGTGACGGCCCAGTCGACCCAGGACTCGCGGTACAGATCGTCCGTGCGGATGATGCCGCGCGCGTCCATCCAGGTCACGGGCAGGTCGAGCGTCTGCAGATACCCGGCGAGCACGATGCTCGAGGCCACCTCCCCGATGCTCACGATCTGGTCGTAGACGTAGTCGTAGCCCTGGTCGTAGGTGCCCTCCAGTACCCAGTCCACTTCCACGAAGGCATCGTTGAGGCGCGCCAGGCTCTCCTCGCCGTCGCCGAACAGCTCCCGCGCCATCGCGAAGTGCGCCAGCTTGATCGCCTCGAAGCGCTCCCTGGCCAGCGGGTAGTCGGTTTTGGCGAAAGCCTCGACCACGCCCTCCAGCGCGTCGGTGGTCTTCCCGATCGCCGAGACGATGATGACCAGGGGCGGGTGGCCGTACCGCCCGACGATCTGCCCGACGTTACGGATCCCGTCCACGCTCTTGACGCTGGCGCCGCCGAACTTATACACCTGAATCCCCTGGGCCATCGCGCGCTGTGTTTTTTGAGCGGCCGAAGGTAAGGCCGGCGGGCCCCTACTTTGCGGCCATGATCGAGGCTCGCGGCATCACGAAGGCGTACCAGGGTTTGCGCGTCCTCCAGGGCCTCGACCTCAGCGTCGGCGCCGGCGAGATGATGGCCATCGTCGGGGCGAGCGGGGCGGGGAAGAGCACGCTGCTGCACATCCTCGGGACGCTCGACCGGCCCGACCGGGGCACTCTCACCATCGACGGCGTCGACCCTTTCCGGCTTTCGCCAAAACAACTGGGCACCTTCCGCAACGGCAAACTCGGCTTCGTCTTTCAGTTCCACCACCTCCTGCCCGAGTTCACGGCCCTCGAGAACGCCGCCATGGCGGGCTACATCGCTGGCAAAGACCCCGCCGCCGCCGAGGCCGAAGCCTACCGGTGGCTCGACTACCTCGGGATGGCCGCACGCCTCAAGCACCGCCCCCGCGAACTGTCCGGCGGCGAACAACAGCGCGTGGCCGTGGCCCGGGCCCTCGTCAACCGGCCCGCCGTGATCTTCGCCGACGAACCCACCGGCAACCTCGACCACGACAACGCCGAGGACCTACACAAGCTCCTGCGCCAACTCCGCGAAGATTTCGGGCAGACCGTCATCATCGTGACGCACAACCTGGAGTTGGCGCAGCTCTCCGATCGGGTAGGGACGATGCGGGAGGGGGTATTGATCGAGGAGGCGCGGCCGGGGGTGGTGGGGTAGCGGAGGGGCAGGCTTTCGGCAGAGACGCTAGACGGGCAAACACCTCCCTCCCTACACTTCCGCCAGTACCGACCGCGACTCCATTAGCCGGTGTACGTACTTCGTCAGCGTCTCAATCGTCACTTCGTCAGTTACCTTCAACGGCTCCCCGCCCAGCAGGCCGTCTATGAGCGAGATCGGGAGACTCCCCGGGATCACGTTGGTGCCCATGTGCTGCAGGACGGCCGTGAAGTGGTCGAGCCCGCGGATGTTGCCCGATCGCCCGCTCGCCGTGCCCACGAGGGCCGCGGTCTTCCCGGAGAAGATGCCGGCGTAGTCGCGGACGCTCAGCGCGTCGATGAACAACTTCAGCGCCCCCGGGAAGGAGCCGTTGTACTCCGGGAACACGAAGACCCACTTCGGGGAGCGTTTTAGCGTAAGCTCGGCCGCCGCCAGGAAGGCGTGCTCCACGTCCGGTGCGTACATGTCGGCGTGGAGGATGTCGCCCGGCAAGTACTCCAGGTCGATCAGCGTCGACACCTCCCCCTCGCCGGCGATGATCTCGGTGATGAGGCGGGCGAAGGGCAGGGTGGAGTTGTCGCGACGGTTGCTCCCTTGGATGACGGCAATCATGTCGGGACGAACAGCCCGGCGGTTGAAAAGGTCGCCGGCGGACACAAAACGACCGGCCCTTACCTTCGCGCGCGCTCGCACTTCGGCGGCGCATAGCACGAACTCCATGGGCAAGGTCATCGCAGTCGCCAATCAGAAAGGGGGCGTCGGGAAGACGACCACCGCGATCAACCTCGGGGCCTGCGTCGCGATCCTCGAGCACCGCGTCCTGCTGATCGACGCCGACCCGCAGGCCAACACGACCTCCGGGGTCGGCATCACGCCCGATAGGTTCACGCACGGCCTCTACGACTGCCTCATCGGCGAGGTCGAGCCAAAGGACGCGATCGTCCCCACCGACACGCCCAATCTGTCGCTGATGCCGAGCTCGATCGACCTCGTCGGGGCGGAGGTCGAGCTCGTCTCCCGGATCGGGCGTGAGTTCCTCCTGCGCGAGGTCGTCGAGGCCGTGCGCGACGACTACGATTACGTCTTCATCGACTGTCTCCCGTCGCTCGGACTGGTCACGATCAACGCCCTCACCGCGGCCGATACGGTGCTGATCCCGGTCCAGTGCGAGGTCTTCTCCCTCGAGGGCCTCGGCAAACTGCAGAACACCATCCGCGTCGTGAAGCAGAAGCTCAACCCCAGGCTCGAGATCGAGGGCATCCTGTTGTCGATGTACGACCGGCGCCTGCGGCTCGCGCGCATCGTCGTCGAGGAGGTCCAGGAGCACTACGGGAGCAAGGTCTTCGAGACTATCATCCACCGCAACTCGAAGATCGGGGAGGCGCCAAACCTGCACGTGCCGGTGATCCTCTACGACGCCGGCTCAAAGGGCGCGATGAACTTCCTGAGTTTGGCGGAGGAGTTTCTGGAGAAGCAGGCCGTGGAGGCGTGAGGCCCGCGGCCTGCGGCGGGAGGCCCGCGGCGCCTGCGGGGCGCGTCGGCGGCTCCCTGGTAAATTAAGGCCCGCAGGGCCACACTCTCCCCTTTCCCGTGTTCCTTTGCCGCTTCACCCGTTCCTCGACATGCTCTCCCGCCGAAACGTCCGCGTCAAAGTCATGCAGCTCCTCTACGCCGAGCGGCAGGACGCTGAACTGACGCCACCCCTGGCCCTCCAGGGCTTCCGCCGCATGGTCGACCAGAGCTTCGGGACGCTGCTGTTCGACCTGTACACCTTCGTGCACGTCCTGCGCGAGGCCCGCGAGGAGCAGAAGCGCCGCGTCGCGAGACTGCTCCCGAGCGAGGCCGACAAGCTGTTCCGCCCGCACCTCTACGACAACCCCGTCGTCCTCGCGCTCGCCAACGCCCCCGAGCTCGCCCGCGAGGCCGAGAAGCGCAAGTTCGCCGAGCTGCTCGACGAGGAGCGGCTGCGCGGGTTTTACGCTTCCGCCAAAACCTGGGACGGCTACGATGACTACGTCGTGTCGGCGAACCCGAGCCGCGAGGCGCACCTGGCCGCCGTGCTCAAGGCCCACAAGGCCCTCATGGACAACGAGGCCTACAACGACTTCATCGAGGACCGCTACGCCCGCTGGGAGGCCGACAAGTCGCTGGTCGTGGGCGCGGCCAAGAAGATCCTCAAGTCCCTGCCCGGGGCGGCCACCGCCGGCGGCGTCGCCGACGCGCCCTTCCTCGCGGCCTACCGCACCGACGAAGACACCGCCGAAGCCTTCGGGGCACACCTGCTGAAGTTCGTTTTGTCGGAAGACGAACGCCTCCTCGCCTACGTCCAGCCGGTACTCAAGAACTGGGACTCCGAGCGCGTCGCGGTGCTCGACATGGTCCTCATTAAGATGGCCCTCGGGGAGCTGCTCGAGTTCAGCGAGATCCCGCCGAAGGTGACCCTCAACGAGTACGTCGAACTCGCCAAGACCTACTCCACCGACAAGAGCAAGGAGTTCATCAACGGCGTCCTCGACGCACTCCTCAAGTCGCTGCAAAAGGAAGGCCTCATCGTCAAGGAGGGCCGCGGCCTCATCGAATAACACACCCCGCTGATGACCGAGCAAATCCTGATCCTCGACTTCGGGTCGCAGTACACGCAGCTCATCGCCAGGCGCGTGCGCGAGCTCAACGTCTACTGCGAGATCGTGCCGTTCAATAAGGTCCCGGAACTCACCGCGGCCACCAAGGGCGTCATCCTCAGCGGTTCGCCATTCAGTGTCCTGCAGCCGGAGGCCCTGCACCCGGAGCTCGACGGCGTACTCGGGCGGGTGCCCGTGCTCGGGGTCTGCTACGGGGCGCAGTGGCTCGCGCACGCGCACGCCGGCACGGTGGCCAATTCCGACAAGCGCGAGTACGGTCGCGCGAGGCTCTCGGCCGTCGACGACTCGGACCCGCTCTTCGCGGAGGTGCCCGTCGGCAGCCAGGTGTGGATGAGCCACGGGGACACCATTACGACCGTGCCGACGGGCTTTCGCCAACTCGCCAGCACGCACGACGTCGCCGTGGCGGCGTACGGGTCCGTGGCCGGGGGGGCTTTCGCCAAAACCGTCTACGGCATCCAGTTCCACCCCGAGGTGACGCACTCCGAGCACGGGCTCCAGCTCCTGCGCAACTTCTGCATCGATATCTGCGGCTGTACCGGCGACTGGACCCCGGAGCACTTCGTCGAACAGACGGTCGCCGCGCTCAAGGCGCAACTCGGCTCGGACAAGGTCTTACTCGCGCTCTCGGGTGGGGTAGACTCCACGGTGGCGGCCGGACTGTTGCACCGCGCCATCGGTGATCGACTCATCTGTTTTTTCGTCGACAACGGCCTGCTCCGCAAGAACGAGTTCGAGGAGGTCCTCCACTCGTACCGCGACATGGGCCTCCAGATCACGGGCGTCGACGCGCGGCAGGAGTTCTACGCCGCGCTCGCAGGTATCTCGGACCCGGAGCTGAAGCGCAAGGCCATCGGCCGGACCTTCATCGAGGTGTTCGACGTCGAGGCCAAACGTGCCACCGGCGTGACGTGGCTCGCGCAGGGCACCATCTACCCCGATGTCATCGAGTCGGTGAGCGTGCACGGACCGAGCGTCACGATCAAGAGCCACCATAACGTCGGCGGGCTCCCGGAGCGGATGAACCTCAAGGTCGTCGAGCCCCTGCGCAGCCTCTTCAAGGACGAGGTTCGCCGCGTCGGCGCCGAGCTCGAGCTCCCGCGGGATATCCTCGGGCGCCACCCCTTCCCCGGCCCCGGGCTCGGGATCCGCATCCTCGGCGACATCACGCGCGAGAAGGTCGCCATGCTCCAGGAGGCCGACGCGATTTACATCAAGCACCTGCGCGCGTCCGGCTGGTACGACAAGGTTTGGCAGGCGGGCGCCGTTCTGCTACCGGTCCAGTCGGTCGGCGTCATGGGCGACGAGCGCACCTACGAGAAGACCGTCGCCCTGCGGTGCGTCGACTCGCTCGACGGCATGACGGCCGAGTGGAGCCGCCTACCTTACGACCTCCTGGCCGACATCTCCGGCGAAATCATCAACCATGTCCGAGGCATCAACCGCGTCGTTTTCGACATCAGCACCAAGCCCCCCGCGACCATCGAGTGGGAGTAACCCAGGCGGCGGGGTGGCCCCGCTCCTGTTGCTGTGCCTGGCCCTGCTCCTCGGCGCCTGTGAAGGTAGCAAACGCACGACCTCGACCCGTCCGACGCCCCCGCGCACGACGCCGCAGCCGCCGAGACCCATCGACACGGCCGTCGTCGTCGTCCCGACCGAGCCCGACCCCGGCTCCCTGCCCCCGGCCCCCCCGGTGCCGCGACCTACCGAACCGAAGCAGGGCACCGGCCCGGTGGCCGTGCCGCAACTCTCCGTGATGATGCCCTTCTTCGGCGATCGCTTCGCGGCGACCGGCAGGTCCGAGGTCCATCCCAACAGCGACTGGGCGATCCAGTACTTCGGCGGTATCAAGCTCGCCCTCGTCGACCTCGAGGCCAGGGGGCAGCGGGGCACGGTCCACGTGTTCGACAGCGAGGGCGACGAAGGGTCCGCCCAGCGACTCATGAGCGACCCCGACATCCGCGCGAGCCAGTGCCTCATCGCGCCCTACCTCACGCCGGCCGTCAAGGCAGTCGTCACCCCGGCCAAAGCCATCTCCCTGCCGCTGATCGTACCGTTTAGCGCCGCGGCCGACCTCGCCACGGACTACCCCCAGCTGCTCCAGATGAACCCCGGGCTCCCGACGCACCTCGACCAAATCGCCGCATACCTTAACGCGACCTACAAACCAGAACAGGTCGTGCTGCTCGGCCTGCCGAACGGCGACCAGAACAGCATGGTCGCCTACCTGCTCGACCGCCAGCGCGCGCTCGCCCCGAGGGCGAGCCCCTGGCGCACGTGGCGCCTCGAGTCCTCGAGCAACTCCATGACGGGCCTCAACTGGGACGGGCGCTTCGCCGCCGACGGCACCTCGGTATTCGTCTTCCCCATTTACTCCAACCCCGACCTCATCAACGGTTTCATGAGCCAGCTACAGCTCTACAAGCGCGGTCGCGCCGTGGAGCTCGTCGGGCTCCCGCAGTGGGTGGACATGAAGCAACTCGACCCGACGCTGATGGAGTCGCACGGCGTCACCGTCACCTCCGGCCCGATGATCGACTACGACGACTACGACGTCCAGCGCTTCGTCGACCGCTTCACGTTAGCGTACAATGCCCCGCCCGAGATCGCGGCCTTCCTCGGGTACGACGCCGTGAGCTACGCGCTGCCGCTGATGAGCAAGTACGGATTGAGCTGGACCGAGCACCTGCCGAAGTCCTACGACGGACTGGTCTCGAAGTACGAGATGCGACCGAGCTACCCCCTCACCGCCGCCGGCAAGGCAGGGGAGGGTCGACCGGACCGGCAGGAGAACACGAGCGTCCGCGTGCTGCACTTTCGGAACTTCGGCTTTGGCTCGGAAGAGCGGTAGCGTGTCGGGTTCGCGGAGTGTGGTGCGTGACCTCGGTGGACGTTCTACTGGATACTGGATACGCCTGCTGCGGCCCGCGCGTGGGTGGGCTAACGTGATTTAGCACAAAGGCACAAAGGCACAAAGGCACAAAGACCCACAGCGCCAAGCTGGCACGGCGGGCCACGTCATCAGTTCTTAGTCCGGCACAAGACTCTATCTCCGGCCGCCGCCCCCCTTGTGCACAACCCACCCCAGGCCCGCCCGCCCATTGCTCTAATTTTGCCGCGCAGATGCGCCTCGTCAAACTAGAGATCAAGGGCTTCAAGTCCTTCGCGAAGGAGACCGTGCTCCACTTCCGGGAGGACGTCATCGGGGTCGTCGGTCCGAATGGTTCGGGCAAATCCAACATCGTCGACGCGATCCGGTGGGTGCTGGGCGAGCAGAAGAAGGGCGAACTGCGGCTCGACAAGATGTCGAGCGTCATCTTCAACGGCACCAAACGGCGCAAGGCCGGCAACGTGGCCCAGGTCTTCCTCACCTTCGACAACGACCGCGGCGTACTGCGCTCCGACTTCCAGACCGTCACCATCGGGCGCCTGCTGTACCGCAACGGCGACTCGGAGTACCGCCTCAACGGGGTAGCCTGCCGCCGCAAGGACATTACCGACCTCTTCGTCGACACCGGCATCGAATCCAACTCCTACTCCATCATCGCGCTCGGGATGGTGGACGACATCCTCGCCGACAAGGACAACTCCCGGCTCCGGATGCTCGAGCAGGCCGCCGGCATCAGTGTCTACAAGGTCCGCAAGAAGGAGACCCTCTCCCGCCTCGAGCGCACGCAGGAGGACCTCGACCGCGTCGCCGACCTCCTCCACGAGATCGACGGTCAACTGTCCTCCCTCGAGAAGCAGGCGCGGCGCACCAAGCAGTACTTCGCGCTCCGCGAGGAGTACAAGGGCAACAGCCTCGACTACGCCTACCTCAGCAGCCGGTCCCTCCAGCAGCAGCGCCGCGACGTGGCCGAGGAGCTGGAGCGGGCCGAGGCTTTCGCCAAAACCAAAGTCGCCGAGCTCGCCGACGCCGACCAGCAACTCACGTCCCGCCGCGAGGAGCAGTTCAGCGAGGAGCAGCACCTCGCCGAGCAGCGCCGCCAGCTCGGGAGCGTCCAGGCCAAACTCCGCACCGCGATCTCCGATAAGCAGCTCGCCGAACAGAAGCTCGCCTACCTCAGCCAGAACCTCGACAAACTCGGGGAACAACAGGCCCACGCCACGCGCGAACGCGAACGCCTCACGGCCGACCTCGAGCGCCGCGAAACCCAGGTATCGAAAGCCGAGCAGGAGGAGGCGGCTTTCGCCAAAACCCTCATCGAGGCCCAGGCCGCCCACGAGGCCCAGCAGGCGAAGGTGGCCGACCTGCGGGGAAGCGCCCGCGAGAACGCCGAACGCCTGCAGGCGGCCGAGCGGGCCCTCCTCGACACCGACAAGCAACTGGCCGTGCTTCAGAGTCGCCTCGATACGATCGTCCAGGAGACCAGGTCCCGCGCCCAGCGTCGCGACCGGGCCGCACAGCAGCAACACGACCTCGCCGCGGCCGACATCGAGGCCAGCCATCGCGTCGAGCAGTTCCAACGGCAACTCGCGCAGTCCGAGGCGCAAGAGTTGGCCCGCGCCAAGGAGCAGCAGACCCTGCGCGACGAACTCGACCTCCTCGCGCCGCAGCTGCGCCAACTCGCCAGCGACCGACAGCGCGTCGGCAACGAGGCCGCGATGCTACAAGCCGCGCTCGAGCGGGCGGAGGGGAGTTCGCAGTCCGACAAGTACCTCGCCATCCAGCTCGGGTGGAAGGAGCGCTACCCGCAGTTCGGTGACCTCCTCCACGTCGACGACGCCTACCGGCCCGCCGTCGAATCCGCCCTGGCTGAGTTGCTGGGGGCCTTCGTCGTTCCCGACGCGGCCACGGCAGCGGAAGGGTTGCGGGTTTTGGCGGAAGCCGCACAGCCCCAGACCACCATTCTCTTTTTGACGGCAACCGAAACCCCCACCACGGACATCCCCGCACTAGTTTCCGCGGAGCTAACCACCCCACCGACACCTGCGTCAGACGAACGTCACCACGTTACTCAGGCACGAGCCGGTTCCGCGCCCACAGGTAGTCATCGCGACGGTCTTGCCCCGGCGCCGCCCGATGCCGTGCCACTGCTCGAACACGTGACCGTCGAGCCTGCCTACCGGCAACTGTTAGCGCGAGTTTGCGACGGTCTCTACGTCGTACGCTCCGCCACGCAACTCGCCGCCACGCCCCCCGGCCAGCGACGCACTGATGTCGAAGGTCGTCAACTCTGGTCCGCGTGGAGCGCGCGCGGTGGGATGGTCTCGGCGCAGTTGGGTCGCCAGACCGGACGCCGCCAGCGCCTCGCCGACCTCCGCGTCCAACTCGAGGCCCTGAGCGCCGAGGCCGATCAACTCGACCTACTGCGTGGCAACGCCGAGCGCCACCTCCAGGAACTCAGGGCGGAGCACGACCCACAGGTCACTCGCCAGCTTCGCCAACGCCTCCAGCAGGCCGAGCGCGAAGCCGCCACGGCCAGCGCGCGACTCGATAGTCTCGCGAGCCAGCAAAACGACGAGCGGCGACTCGACGCCGGGGCGGCCGCACGGATCAGCGCCCTCGAAGCGGACCTCGCGGAGCTCAGCGAGCGGCGCGCGCCGCAGGTCCTGGCCCGGAGCGCCGCCGAGGAGTCCGTACGGGCCTTCGAGGATACGAACCGCGACGCCGCCGCCGCCCTGATCGACGCCAGCACGGCCTTCAACGCCGCCAACCTGCGCGCGATTCAACTACAGAACCACGCGCAGTCCACCCGGCGAGAGCGGGACTACGTGTTAGGGCAGTTGCACGAAGTCGAGCGCGCCCTCGCCGACAGTCGCGCCGCACTCGGCAACGACGGTTCGGAGGTCGGCGAACTGGAAGCCAGGATCGTGCAACTCGGCGAGAGGATCGAGACCGGCACCGAGACCCGCGCCGCGCAGGAGTCCAGGCTCGGGGCGGGCGAGGCCGACTTTTACGCGCGCCGCAGCGTCATCGTCGAGCTCGAAAAACGCGAACGCGTGGCCCAACAGCAACTCTCCGAGGGCCAGGCCCTGCTCGCGCGCCTGCGCGAACGCCGCGCCGAGTTGGGCTTCAGGCTGGAAGCCCTCGCCGAGCGTCTGCGCATCGAATTCAATCTCGACCTCGCCGCCGCCACCACCGAGGAGCGCGAGGTGACCGGGTCGCTCGCCGATCTCGAAGCCCGTCTCCTGAAGCAAAAGCAGCGCCTCGACACCTTCGGCGAGATCAACCCCCTCGCCGTCGAAGCCTACGACGCGATGAGCGAGCGCCGCGGGGGCATCGCCGCGCAGAAGGCCGACATCGAGGCGGCCATGACGGACCTCCGCCAGACGGTCGCCGAGATCGACCAGACCGCCACCACGCAGTTGCTGCAGGCCTTCGACGCCGTGCGCGGGCACTTCGTCGAGGTCTTCCGGCACCTCTTCGACGCCGAGGACACCGCGGACATGGTGATGCTCAACCCGGAGGAGCCGCTCGACTCCAAGATCGAGATCGTCGCGAAGCCCAAGGGCAAGCGCCCGCAGACCATCAGTCAGCTAAGCGGCGGCGAGAAGACCCTCACGGCGACGGCGTTCCTCTTCGCGCTGTACCTCATCAAACCGGCGCCCTTCTGCATCTTCGACGAGGTAGACGCCCCGCTCGACGATGCCAACGTCGAGAAGTTCAACCGCATCATCAAGCGCTTCTCGAAGGGGAGCCAGTTCATCATCGTGACGCACAACAAGCTCACGATGGCGGCGGTGGATACGATCTACGGGGTGTACATGCCGGAACTAGGCGTCAGCGAGGTGGCCCCGGTGGACTTTAGGCAGTTTGAACACTCCGACCTTTTAGAACTGGTTGGCTAAGTCCATTAGTAGGCCGCGACTACATATTAATATATCTGAAAAACCTAAAGACAAGTACCCCGCGAGGGCGTTAGTGTCATATATCCGCTACGATAGAAAAAGGAAGCCGCCTCGCCCATTGGGCGGGGCGGCTTCCGTCGGGGGCTAGAACTCCTGGTGCTTCCACGTATCCGTGGAGAACATCGCGAAGACGGCCATTACTGACTCGAACATGGTGCTGTGTTGTGGTTTGGAAGAATCGATATCCCCGGCAAGAAAGGTCAGAAAATTTGAGTTCACCAAGCCTGTGTCAAAAAATTCTCAATAATTTTTTAATGTCGGTACACGGACCCGGACTGCCCCCCGCGGCGGACGCCATTAAACCTCACAGTTTCAGGGAGTTGATGTGGGCCAACAGGTCCTCCTTGTAGTTCTTCCCGATGGCCAGCAGCTTGAGCTGCCCCTTGACCTCGACCTCGACGCTGTTGCCCTCCACGGCGCGGACCTTCTCGAGGTGCACGATGTAGGAGCGGTGGATGCGGCGGAACTTCGAGGCCGGCAGCCGCGCCTCGAGGCTCTTCATGGTCTGGAGCGTGATGACGCGCGAGTCCTCGTTGCGGATGATGACGTAGTCCTTGAGGCCCTCGATGTAGACCATGTCGTCGAAGTCGACCTTGACGAGCTTCTTGTCGGCCTTCACGAACATGTACTCCTTGTCGATCTCCTCGGCGCCGCCGTCACGGGCCTTGCCGCCGTGCAGGCCGACGGCCTTGTTGACGGCCTTCACGAAGCGGTCGAGCGAGATCGGCTTCATGAGGTAGTCGACGACGTTGAGGTTGAAGGCATCCACGGCGAACTCCGGGTAGGCCGTCGTGAGGATGGCGAGGGGAGGTTTGTCGAGGCTCTTGAGGAACTCGATGCCGTTGAGCATCGGCATCTGCACGTCGAGGAACATCAGGTCCACCGGCGTCTCGCGCAGGAGGGTGTTGGCCTCGATGGCGTTGCTGGCCTTGCCGACGAGCGTGAGTTCGGGGATCTGGCGGATGAAGGTCTCGATGACCTCCTGGGCGAGGGGTTCGTCGTCTACGATGATGGCGTTCATGGGGGAGAGTTGTAAAGCGGAGAGTTGAAAGTGGAGAGTGGGGGCCGGGGCCGGGGGCGGGGGTTTAGGGGGCCGGGTGGTCGGTATTTAGGTCGAGGTACAGGTCGACGGCGTAGGTGTCGTCGGTGATGAGGGTGTGGAGTTCGTGCTGCCCGGGGTAGAGCAGGTCGAGGCGTCGCTCGACGTTGACGAGGCCGATGCCGCCGGGGTCGTCGGTGCGGATGAGTTCGCTCGGCTTGGCGTTCTCGATGTGGAAGCGGATCTCCTGCCGCTCGACGAGGAGCACGATGTGGACGAATCCCGCCCCCAGCACCTTCCCGAGCCCGTGCTTAAACGCGTTTTCGACGAAAGTCACCAAAATCATCGGCGCGATCTCCTGCTCGCCCACCTCGCCGTCGACCTCGAAGCGGATGTCGGCCTTGTCGCCGTGGCGCAGGCGCTCCAGGTCGAGGTAGTTGCGCAGGTAGTCGACTTCACTGCTGAGCGGCACGGAGCGCGCGTTGCTCTCGTACAGCATGTAGCGCATCATCTCGCTGAGCTTCAGGACCGTCTCCGGGGCCCGATCCGATTTCTTGAGCGTGAGCGCGTAGAGGCTATTGAGCGTGTTGAAGAGGAAGTGCGGGTTGATCTGCGTCCGCAAAAACTTCAGCTCCGACTGCAGCGTCTGCGCCTGGAGCTTCTGCTTCTCGCGGTTGTTGCGCGTCCAGTCGGAGGCGATCTTGAGCATCGTGCTCCCGGCCCCGGCGGCGAGGTGACTCAGGAAGATGGCCGACTGTATGCGCAGGAGCCCGTCGACGTCGAAGGGCGTCCGCACGTAGAGCCAGTAGATGACGAGGCTCCGGATGGGGGTCATGATGGCTGCCGCCAAAACGAACAGCAACAGGTACAGCCCGACCCTTTTTTGAATTAGGAACTCCGGGAAGAGGTAATTCAGGTTGAAGTACACGATCGCGGCGTAGAACCCGACCTGCGCCACCACCATCGCGACCTCGCGGCTACCGTCGATCGGGCGCTCGAGGTACAGCAGCAGTGCCGTCACCACCAGCCAGATGGCCACGTGGTAGACCTCCCGGCGCCCGGCGAACTGCCAGACTTGCCGCGGGATGCCCGCGATGGACTCGCGGGCGCCGGTCTTGGAGAGCGTCGTTTCGAACACCGACCAAACTTAATCCCGCCGTGCGCACCGGTGCGTAGTCTTCGACTAGCGCCGCGGACGCCGCGACGAACGCGGCCGCCCTTACCTTCGCGCCCCGATGGTCCAACTCACGCGCCGCGTCACCTTCAACGCGGCCCACAAACTATACGTCGAGGCCTGGACACCCGAGCGCAACCGTGAGGCCTTCGGCAAGTGCGCCAACGCCAACTGGCACGGGCACAACTACGTGCTCTTCGTGACGGTGGTCGGGGAGCCGCACGCGCACACGGGCTTCGTCATCGACGCGAAGCGCCTCGGGGACCTCATCCGCGAGCACGTCACCGAGCAGCTCGACCACAGCAACCTCAACCTCGACGTGGCCTGGCTCACCGGCGCACAGCCCACCTCCGAGAATATCGCCATCGCGATCTGGGGCCGGCTCGCGCCCGCGGTCGAGGCCTACGCCGCGGAGCACAACCCCGGTACGCGCCTCTACAAGCTGCGCCTCGTCGAGACCGAAAACATCTACGTCGAGTACTTCGGCGAACATCCACCCGCCTAAGTCAACCCCACGTGGCCTACGAACACCAAGAACGCTACGACGAGGCCACCACCGAGCGCCTCGCCGAACTCTCCGCCGAGATGATCACGCTGCTCGGCGAGGACCCCGCGCGCGAGGGCCTCGTCAAGACCCCCGAGCGCGTCGCGAAGGCCATGCAGTTCCTCACGAAAGGCTACGGCGAGGACGCGGACCAGATCCTGCGCTCCGCGCTCTTCACGGAGGACTACTCCGAGATGGTGATCGTGAAGGACATCGAGTTCTACTCCCAGTGCGAGCACCACATGCTGCCCTTCTACGGCCGCGCCCACGTGGCGTACATCCCGAACGGAAGGATCGTCGGGCTCAGCAAAATCCCGCGCGTGGTCGATGTGTTCGCGCGCCGCCTACAGGTCCAGGAGCGGCTCACGCACCAGATCCTGGAGACGATCCAGCGGGTCCTGGAGCCGCAGGGTGCCGCCGTCGTCCTCGAGGGTCGCCACATGTGCATGATGATGCGGGGCGCGCAGAAGCAGGCCAGCGTCACGACGACGAGTGCGTTCAGTGGCAGTTTCCTGCAAAACACGACCCGCAACGAGTTCTTGAAGTTGGTAGCGGCGAAGCTGCACGGGTAGGCAAGCTCAGTGACGGCACAGCACCACGGCGAACCCCGTCTTGCGTTAGACAAAGCCCCCGCGCGGCCTTTACCTTGGCCGCTATGAAAGCATATGTCTTCCCCGGGCAGGGCGCCCAGTTCGTAGGTATGGCCGAGGGGCTGCGTGAGCTCGGCGCGGTGGCCACGGAGCGTTTGGCGGAGGCCGACGAGGTGTTGGGTTTTGCCCTGAGCGAAATCATGACCAGCGGTAGCGAGGAGGACTTGCGGCAGACGCGCGTCACGCAGCCGGCCATCTACGTGCACTCCGTCATCCGGGCCATGGCCGAGGGGCAGCTGTTCCAACCGGCGGCCGTGGCGGGGCACAGTCTCGGGGAGTTTAGCGCGCTGACCGCCGTCGGGGCGCTCGACTTTGCCGCGGGCCTCCGCCTCATCGGCGCTCGCGCAGAGGCCATGCAGGCGGCGGGGGAGGCCAACCCCGGGACGATGGCCGCCATCATTGGTCTCGACGACGAGGCAGTGGAGCGCGCCTGCGCCGATACCGAAGGAACGGTCGTGCCGGCCAACTACAATTCACCCGGTCAGCTGGTGATCTCCGGGGAGCAAGCCGCCGTCGAGTCGGCCATGAAGGCCTGCGAGGCGGCGGGCGCGAGCCGCGCGATCCTCCTGTCCGTCGGGGGGGCGTTCCACAGTCCCCTGATGGCGCCCGCGCAGCAGGCCCTGGAGGCGGCCATCAAGGCGACGACCTTGCATGTCCCGCGCGCCCCGGTCTACCAAAATTTCGACGCCCGTCCGCACAGCGACGTAGAGGCGATCCGGACCAACCTCATAGAACAATTGACGGGTCCGGTACGCTGGAGCGAAACGATCCGACGGATGTCGGCGGACGGACTTACTTCTTTCGTCGAAGTCGGTGGGAAAGGCAACATTTTGCGTGGCCTGATACGTAAAATTGACCGTGCGCTCCTGACTGAGCAGTTAGGTTAGCCCCGCACGACACTCCGCACCATGCTTTCGACAGGACAACTCTTGCTGGCCGAGCCCTTCTTGCGTGATCCCAACTTCAAGCGCTCCGCGATTGCGCTGGTCGACGTGCACGAGGAGGGCGTCGTCGGGTTCGTGCTGAGCCAGCAGCTCGACCTGCGGGTGCCGATGCTCCTCGAGGACTTCCCCAACTTCGATGCCCGCGTCTCGATGGGGGGGCCGGTGCAGCGCGACACGCTCCACTTCGTGCACACGCTCGGGGAGCTGCTCGACGACTCGATCCACATCTGCGGCGATCTGTACTGGGGGGGCGACTTCAAGCAACTCACGCTCTTCATCGCGGAGGGCCTGGCCGACGAGCACACCGTGCGCTTCTTCCTGGGGTACAGCGGCTGGTCGCCCGGGCAACTCGAGGAGGAGATGGCGGAGAAGACCTGGGTGACGAGCGAGTTGAGCGAGGACCTGATCTTCGGGACCGAACCGGCGCTGGTGTGGTCGAAGGCGATGCGGCGGATGGGGAGTACGTACCGCGTGATCGGGATGATGGAGGCGGAGGAGATGAACTAGGGTTGAGTTTTGGCGAAAGCCGCCTAATTGCGCCGCACGTCTACGTCCCCGAGCGCACGCTCCTTCCGGTAGGCGTCGATGAGCCGGCGCTCGCGGTCCCAGTCGGTGGTCCCGATGGCGATGAGGGTGGCGCCGACCATGATGAGGGCGAGGCGACCGAGGAAGGCGGCGAGCCCGCCGTAGGCCGAGAGCCACGCGAGGTACGTCACGTCGAGGCCGACGAGGCTGATGATGAGGGCGTACAGCCCCGCGCCGGCGAAGCCGAAGCCGAGAACGAAGAAGAGGGCTCGTCGATTCATACGCGTGCTTAACGGCCGGGGGCGCGGTGGGGTTGGCTACCTTTGGGGCGTGAACGTGCCGCGCGCCCCACTGAAGATCATCGAGTGCCCGCGCGACGCTATGCAGGGGCGGCACGAGTTCATCCCGACGGACCGCAAGGTGGCCTACGTGCAGCAACTGCTGGCGGTGGGGTTCGACACGCTGGACGTGGGCAGCTTCGTGTCCCCGAAGGCCATTCCGCAGATGGCGGACACGGCGGAGGTGATCGCCGCGCTCGACCTCTCGCGGACGCGGACCAAGTTGCTCACCATCGTCGCGAACGCCCGCGGGGCACGTGAGGCCGTCGCGACGCCGCAGGTGCAGTACCTCGGCTACCCCTTCTCGGTCTCGGAGACGTTCCAGATCCGCAACACCAACGCCGACCTCGACGAGAGCGTCGGAAGGCTCGCGGAGATCCACGAGCTCTGCCGGGCGCACGGCAAGGAACTGGTCGTGTACCTGAGCATGGGGTTCGGCAATCCATACGGCGACCCCTGGAACGTGCAGGTCGTCGCGCACTGGGTCGAGCGCCTGGCCGGGATGGGCGTGCGCGTGCTCCAACTCTCGGATACCATCGGCGTCAGTACGCCGGAGAGCATCCAGTACCTGTTCGAGCAACTCATCCCCGCCTACCCCGACATCGAGATCGGGGCACATTTGCACACGACTCCCGACACCTGGCGCGAGAAAGTCGTCGCCGCCTACCGGGCCGGGTGCCGCAGGTACGACGGCGCGCTGAGGGGTTTTGGCGGATGCCCGATGGCCGCCGACGCCCTCACCGGCAACATGCCCACCGAACGACTCCTGTCCTACCTGCGGGAAGTGGACGCGCCCGCGATCGACCCCGAGGCGCTGGCGGCCTCGCTCCGACTCCTGCCCACCGTATTCCCCGACGCATGACGCTCCGTTACGAATTCGCGACCCCCGATTACGATCAGGCCATCCGCCTCCGCGACGAGGTCTTGCGCAGGCCGCTCGGTCGCTCGATCGTCGATGACCCCCTCGAGGAGGAGGTCGACCAAACGCACTTCGGCTACTTCGACGACGGCGTTTTGCTCGGGACGGCGAGCCTGCTCGAGACCAAGCCGGGGCACTGGAAGATGCGGCAGGTGGCCGTGGCCCCGCAGGCGCAGGGTAGGTCGGTGGGGCGGGCCCTCGTGGGGGCGTGTCGGGCTTTCGCCAAAACCCGTGGCGCGTCTTCGCTGTATTGCCACGCGCGGGACACGGCGAAGGGATTCTACGAGCGCTGCGGCTGGGAGGCGTTCGGCGAACCGTTCGAAGAGGTCGGCCTCCCGCACACGAAGATGCGCGACCCTTACTTCGAGGGGAAGGTGTAGGTCATGCCGAGGGCGATGCGCCCGGTGCCGGCGCCGGGGCCGGGCGCCGGTCCGGGCAGCTGGAGCAGGACGGGGCTTACCGTGAGGCTCTCGTCCATGTCGAAGTTGAGCAGGTGGGCCGTGGTGTAAGCCTCGAGGGTTTGGACGAGGTGCAGGATCCCGACGCCGATGTAGGCGAGTTGGAAGTTCTTGTCGAGCTTGTCGCGATTGGTGCGCAATGCCGCTTGACTATCGAAGCGCGTGCCGAGAATTGGTGTGGTTGATCATCGAGCTTAAGGGCCAGGGCTGTCTGAAATCGTTGCGCAGCTTCCGGTTGAACTCCCCCCGGTAGATTAGAAACGCGTACCCGCGTAGATCACTGGGAGCTTGATGTATGCGTACCTCTTGTTGTAGACCTGCCCGGCGCCCGGCAGTACGAAACTAAAGGCCGCGGCGCGCTCGGGATTCGGGTAGACCGGTGCCATGATCTTCTTCCAGAACCCCACCCCGACCGTGTCGACGTAGCTGCTGTCGATGCCGCGGCCGCGGACCTCGCTCGGGGACGCGGCGGTGATGGTCTCGCGGTTGAGCAGGGACGTGGTGTCGGGATCGCCGGTGCGCACGGTGGTGGGACCGTCCGTAAGGCTCTCGTCCGGCGGAAGGACCTGGGCCTGGAGTGAGGCGGACACCAGCGCGACGAACGCAGCGGTGAGGACCTCGGGTATTCGGAGTGACATGGACGTGCTTAGACGTGACTAACGATTCGTGCGGGCAACTTGTATACGAGCGGCGGCTGAGTCGTCGCCTGCCCGCGGCGAGCTTCGTCGCCTCAACCTTCCCCCCGCAACATCTCCACGAGCCGATTGAACTCTTCGTCGCTGCCGAAGTGGATCGCGATCTGCCCCCGGCCCTTCGCGTCGCGCTTTAGCTTGACGCGGGTGCCGAAGTCCGAACTGAGCTCGCGCTGCAGATCGGACAGCACGGGGGTGAGGTGATTCGAGGATGCTTGGGGTGTTTTGCCGGAAGGCGCCGTCAAGCGCTTGACCTCGGCCTCGGTCTGCCGCACGCTCAGCCCCTCGCGCTCGATGGAGCGCAGGAGGGCGAGCTGGAGGGCCACGTCTTCGATGCCGGCCAGCGCGCGACCGTGGCCCGCGGAGATGCGGCCCGACTTGAGGGCCTGCTGGAGCTCGGGGGGGAGCTTGAGGAGGCGCAGGACGTTGGTGATGGTGCTGCGCTGCTTGCCGAGGCGCTGGCTGAGGGCATCGTGCGTGAGGCCGACCTCGTCGAGGAGGCGCTGGTACCCGACGGCCGTCTCGATGGGGTTGAGGTCGGCGCGCTGGACGTTCTCGACGATCGCCATCTCGAGCATGCCCTGGTCGTCGGCCGTGCGGACGTAGGCGGGGATGTCTGCGAGGCCGGCGAGGTGGGCGGCGCGGAGGCGTCGCTCGCCGGAGATGAGCTGGTAGCGCTCCCGGGAGACGCGGCGCACCGTGATCGGCTGGATGACGTCGAGGGTCTCGATGCTGGCGGCCAGTTCACGCAATGACTCCTCGTCGAAGGCGACGCGGGGCTGGAAGGGGTTGGCCTCGATCTGGTCGAGCGGAATCCGGAAGGCCTCCCTGGCGATCTCGCGCGCGAGGGCCGGCTGGTCGGGAGCCGGGGCCTGGTCGTAGTCCTGGAGCAAGGCCTTGATCCCGAGCCCCATTTGCTTCTTCGCGAGTTTTTGCGCCATGGCCGCGAAGGTAGGGCCGGGGCGGGGGGCCTAGTTAAACAGGAAGCCGAGTGTGATGAACGTCCGCCCGGGCGTGCGCCCGAAGGCCAGGTCGCGCCCGCCGATCATGAGGCGGTAGCGCTCGTCGTCGAAGCTGCCGTCGTACTTGATGTCGAGCAGGACGCGCCGGATGTCGAACCCGATGCCGGCCTGGTAGCCGAGCGTAAAGTCCGCCGGGTCCTTCTCGTAGCCGGCGACGCCCTCGAGGTCGCTGCGGCTCGTGACGTAGGCGCGGCCGACGGGTCCGGCCTGGAGGCGCACCGGCCCCCAGCGGTAGGCGACCATGACGGGGATCTCCACGTTGGTGTACCGCTCGGAGAGGATGGTCTCGACGATGTTGCCGCCGACGAGTTCGTCGAGGCGGTAGTCGGTGCGGGTGGAGTGGACCAGGACCTCCGGCTGCAGGGCGACCTTGCCCAGGCGGGCCTGCAGCACGAGGCCGCCGTGGAACCCGAGTCTGATGTCCTCGATGCTCAGCGCGTAGTTGCGGGCCGCGAACTCGAAGCGCTCGATGTCGTCCGGGGTGCTCGCCACGGTGACCCCCGTGCGCACGCCCCACCGCACGGTCTGGGCGCCGAGGCTTACCGGGGCGAGCGCGAGGAAAACGGAGCAGAGGAGAGTAAGGCGCACTTGGTCTGGGACAACGGTTTTGCCGGATGGTCACCCCATCTTGGCGGCGTGAAGGTACAGAAGGTAGAATTCGTCGGCAGTTTCCCCGGGGTCGCCAAGGCCCCCGCCCCGAGCTTGCCGGAGTTTGCGTTCGTCGGGCGCTCCAACGTCGGGAAGAGCAGCCTCGTCAACATGCTCACGATGCGCAAGGACATCGCGAAGACCTCCTCGACCCCGGGCAAGACCCAGATGCTGAACATGTTCGACGTCGACGAGACCTGGCGCCTGGTCGACCTCCCCGGCTACGGCTACGCCAAGGTGTCGAAGAAGCACCGCGCGAGCCTGCGGACGATGATCGAGGACTACATCAGCACCCGCCCCACGCTGCACTGTGCCTTCGTCCTGCTCGACGGCAGCATCCCGCTCCAGCAGATCGACCGCGAGATGATCGCGTGGCTCGGGGAGAATAGCGTGCCACAGGCGTGGGTTTTCACGAAAGTGGACAAGGGCCGCACGCGCGCTACGGCCCAGCACCTCGAGGATACCCTCGCGGCGCTCAAGGCCGACTGGGACGAACTGCCGCCGTACTTCCTGACGAGCGCCAACAAGGCCACCGGCCGCGAGGAGGTCCTTACCTTTATCGCCAGCAGCTTACCCCCCGCGTGAAAGATGTCTCCGTCGTCCTGCCCGATCTGTACCCCGACCTGCGCGACTGGCCGATCTACCGGCTCCACGCCGACCGCGAGGCTTTCGTTGCGCGGCTCACGGCCGAGACCCTCCTCAAGGTCAACGCCCGCGAGGCCGACCTGATCGAGTTGCTCCAGGGCGTCATCTACGCCGAGAAGACCCGCACCCGCAACGAGGCCTGGAAGGTGGACCCCCCGAACGAGATCGCGTTCTGGCGCCGGATGGAGCAGAAGCTCGTCAGGGGCGGGCTCGACCCGGAGGCCCCGGACGACAAGGCCGTGCGGCAGGCGATCCTCCGCGAGATCGTCGGTCGCTACGCCGAGGAGGTGGTCGGGAACTTCAGCATCCCGACCTTCAAGTTCGCGCGCCGCTTCCTGACGGTCTTCTTTAATCGTCTCCTCAACGCGGCCGGGGGGCGCAACCTGCGTCGCCTGGCCCGCGCGAAGGTGTCGCTGCGGGAGCGCCTCATCGTCGGCGGGGAGGTCGACAAGCTCCGCAGGCTGTTCGTCGACCACCACGTGGTCATCGTCCCGACGCACTTCTCCAACCTCGACAGCATCCTGATCGGCTACGCGCTGGACGGTTTCGCGGGCATCCCGCACAGCAGTTTTGGCGCAGGCCTCAACCTGCTCAACACCGGCTGGGTGGCGTACTTCATCAATCGCTTCGGCGCCTACCGCGTCGACCGGCGCAAGAAGAACCCGGTGTACCTCGAGGTGCTGAAGAGCTTCAGTCGCCTGGCCATCTACAGCGGCTACAACTCGACCTTCTTCCCGGGCGGGACCCGGAGCCGCAACGGCAGTCTCGAGAGCGAGGTCAAGCTCGGTCTGCTCGGCACGGCCGTCGAGGCGCAGCGCAAGCTCCTCGTCGACGGCAGCGACAAGCGCGTGGTGGTCGTGCCGCTGGTGGTGAGCTACCACTTCGTGCTGGAGGCCAAGTTCCTGATCCAGCAGTTCCTCCGGCAGACCGGCAAGGAGCAGTACCTCGGCGCGGCCTCGGAGCAGTTTAGCTACAAGGGTTTTCTCAAGTTCCTGTGGCAGCTCTTCAGCAGCTCCAGCGAGATCTACATCAACGTGGGCCAGCCCCTCGACGTGCTCGGCAACCTCATGGACGCGCAGGGGCAGAGTCATACGCCTTCCGGCAAAACGGTCGCGCTGCGGGACTACTTCCTGCGCGGGGGGGCCATGACGCGCGACGTGCAACGCGAGCGCGAGTACACCGCCCTGCTCGGCCGCGCCGTGGTCGACCGTTTCCACCGCGACAACGTCGCGCTCACGAGCCACGTCGTCGCCTACGTCGCCTTCCGGGTCCTGCGGCAGTTCTACCCCGACCTCGACGTGTACGGGGTCCTGCGCCTCGACGAGGAGGACTTTCTCTTCGATTTGTCGATCATGCAGTCCGTCATCGAGCGCGTCCAGACGCGGCTCACCGTGCTGGAGGCCGAGGGTCGCATCAAGCTCTCCGCCCCCCTGCGCCGCTCCCCCGCGGAGGTCCTCACCGACGGCGTCGAGAACATGCAGCTCTACCACCAGAGCCCCCCGCTGAGCCTCAACGGCGGCCGCCTGGTGTCGAAGGACTTCCACCTGCTGTACTACTACCACAACCGCATGACCGGCTACCCCCTGGAGCAGGCGTCGAAGCTAGATTTCGACGGCGGGGTAAGGAGCGTGCGGGCGGCCAGGATGGCACTGCAGGAGCCGGCGGAGGTGGAGGGGGAGGAGTAGTTTGCGTTCGTCAGTCGGATCGGATATGTAGTCTAGCCAGACGCCCACGTAGCCCTCAGCGCCAGGTAGAACACTCCGGTGAGCACCAAGAGCCCGTCCACCACACCATCGTAGTACCACGCCCGAGGGTTTTGCCGAAAGGCGTACCCTAGGAGCAGCACCCCGAGAAAGCCAGCGCCCGCGAAGGCTGCCGCCGCAGCACCCACGCCCGCGTTACCAACGAGCGCCAAGGCCCCAGCGGCGACCATCAGCGCCAAGGTCACCGCCACGGTAATACTTCGCCCCAGCCGCCACGTCAGCGAGCTTAGGCCGCTGTCGAAGTCTGCGTCGTTGTCTTTGTGGTCTGACACCAGGGCAATCGCCAGGAAGAAGCACGCCCGCGAGCTCAGAAGCGGCACGTCGATGTCGCCCGACCTTACCATCGGCACGTACGCCACCACCCACGTCCAGACCGCGGCCAGCAGGATTGGCTTCGCGAGCCCGAACCACGGCGCGTTCCCGCCTCGGTACCTCGCGGTGGCGTACACTCCGGCGATGGCGACCGGGGGGACGAGAAGCGCCCAGTATGCCGGGGGCAACTCGGTGACGCGGATGCCAGCAACGGCTAGCATGGCTATGCCCAGGGTGAACGCCCAGTCCCAAGCCGCCTGCCGCTCGCTCAACCTCCGCCCCCAACCGCGGTAGATCGTATAAAACCCCGCCGCCCCGACGCCGGCCACCCCTACGTACAGCTGCTCATCCGGGGTGAGCGGACCGCCAAAGGCCGCTTTGAACCCCAACCACGTCTGCACCCCCGCCCCCAACCCCACCCACAGGTGTGTTTGGACCAATACGCGAATTATCGACCCCGACCACTCGCGCACCCGTACACCGGCTTTAGAAATACTTAAAGTCATGGTTCGCCTCGATGCGCTGCACGGCGTGGTAGAGCAGCCCGACGACGCAGCCCAGGTCATCGCGGTGCGCCATCTCGACGGTCGTGTGCATGTAGCGCAGCGGGATACTCACCAGCGCACTCGGCACCCCCGAGCGACTGTACGCAAAGGCATCGGTGTCGGTGCCCGTCGAGCGGCTCGAGGCCTCGCGCTGGACGGGGATGTCATTGTCCCGTGCGGTAGCCAACAGGAGCTGCACCATCTTCTGGTGCACGGCCGGCGCAAAGGTCACGCTCGGACCGTGGCCCAGCTTCACGTCCCCGTGCTTCTTCTTCTCGATGTGGGGCGTGTTGGTATCGTGGGTCACGTCGACGATGAGCGCGGCGTGTGGGTCGAGGTGGTGCGCGATCATCTGCGCGCCCCGCAGGCCGACCTCCTCCTGGACGCTGTTCACGACGTACAGGCTGAAGGGCAGCTCGATACGGTTTTCCTTCAGCAAACGCGCCACCTGCGCGATGCAGAACCCGCCCATGCGATTGTCGAGCGCGCGGCCGACGTAGTGCTTCTCCCCGACCTCCATCAGGTCGGCGTCGAACACGGCCACCGTGCCGACGTCGATCCCGAGCGCCAGGACCTCCTCCTTGTTCTTCGCGCCGACGTCGAGGAAGATCGTGTCCATGCTCGGGACGAGCTTCGAGTCCGAGTCGCGCGTGTGGATCGCGGGCCACCCGAAGACCCCCGGCACGACGCCTTTCTCTCCGAAGAGCTTCACCCGCATAGAGGGCGCGATCTGCGCGTCCGAACCGCCGTTGCGCACGACGTGGAGGAAGCCGCCGTCGGCGATGTAGCTCACGAACCAACTGATCTCGTCGGCGTGGGCCTCGATGACGACGCGCGTGTCCTGTCCGGGGTTGATGATCCCGTAGGCGGTCCCGTAATTGTCGAGGTGCATCTCGTCGCAGAACTGCGAGACGTACCGGGACCAGATCTGCTGGCCGCCGCTCTCGAAGCCCGTCGGCGAGTTGTGGTTGAGGTATGCGTAGAGGAAGTCGCGGTGCTCGCCGCCGAAGATGCTAGTCGTGTCGATCATCGCGTGGGGGAGGTCGCCTAGGCCGGATTGGTTTGGCCGAGTCGCGCGCTGGTCTCGGTGCGCCAGGCGTCGAGGGCGGCGAGGTCGGCGTCCTGGATGCGGCCGAGGTCGATGGCCTGCCGTAGGAGGGTAGGGTAGTCGCTGAGGGTGTGCAGGGGGCAGTCCGCTTCCGCAAAACGCGCCTCGGCGGTGGGGAAGCCGTAGGTGAAGATGGCGGCTGTCGCCAAAACCCGTACGCCCGCGGCGCGCAACACCTCCACGGCCTCCAGGGAGGAGCCCCCGGTGCTGATCAAGTCCTCGATCACGACCACGCTGTCGCCGGGGGCGAGCCGCCCCTCGATCTGGTTCTTGCGGCCGTGTTGTTTTGCGGAAGCGCGCACGTACGCCATCGGCAGACCCAGCACATCGGCCACGAGCGCGGCGTGCGGGATGCCGGCCGTCGCGACGCCGACCACCGCGTCCACGCCTTCGTAGCGCCTGACGACGTCGGCGAGGCCGTCCTTGATCAGGTCGCGCACCAGCGGGAAGGCCAGCGCCACGCGGTTGTCGGTGTAGATCGGGGAGCGGATCCCGCTCGCCCAGGTAAATCGATCGTGGGGCTGCAACTTTACAGCCTCGATCTCCAGCAGCGCCGCTGCAATCCGTTCGGCGATTCGAGTCATAAGCCCCGCGAATGTATACCGTCTACGTCAACGACTCCCCCCTGCGGTTCGACGCCGTGGCCCCGGTCGACAAACCCGAGCTCACGCTGCGCTACAACGGCAAGTCGAAGTTCCTTTTGCAAGTCATCGGCACGCTCGAGGGCGGTCGCCACCCCGCGGGAGCACTCGTGCTCTGCGACGAACCCGAGCGCCTGTGGCGCGACTTTCAGCAGCTGTACGACATCGTCCCCGCCGCCGGGGGCGCCGTCATCAACGAGGAGCGACTCCTGTGCATCTACCGCCGCGGGAGCTGGGACCTGCCGAAGGGCAAGATCGACAAGGGCGAATCGCAGCACGCCGCCGCCCTGCGCGAGGTGACCGAGGAGACCGGTATCACCGAACTCAAACTCCAGCGCGAACTGCCGACCACCTATCACACCTACGCCTCCCGGCAGGGCAAGCGCATCCTGAAGCCAACCTACTGGTACGAGATGCACGCCACGCAGGAAGCCCTCGTCCCCCAGGCCGAGGAGGACATCGAGCGCGCCGAGTGGGTGGCGCTAAACAAGCTCGACGAGGTGCGGGGGGCGATGTACCCGAGCCTCCACGCCATCCTCGACAGCGTGACACGCTAGCCGCCGGACCTACTCCTTCAGCTTGCGCATCGCCGCCACGACGGCGCGCGTGTCGTATTCGTCGGCCGCGAGCACGAGTTGCGTGCCGTCGGTGTACTCGATGATGCCCAGGTCCTGGGTGCCGCCCCGCCCCGCGAGCCCGGAGACCGACACGGGCTCGAGGTACGCCCGCGACAGACCGCCCGGCAGCAGGGTATCGTTGCCGATGATCGCGTAGCCCGGGGCCACCACGATGATGGGCGACTTGCTCAGGTCGAGGCCGACCATGACGAGGCTGCTCAGGCCAAACAGGATGAGCATCGGTCCGAGGAGCTGCCCGAGTTTGGAGTTGCGCGTCGTCGGGCCGCGGTAGGCGGAGATCGTCCACACGACCGCGACGACGACGAGGATCCCGGCCGCGCTGATCCACCGGTAGCTGGCCGCGACCTCGGGTACGAAGACTTCTTCCATGGGGGGCGGGGCGATTTCGGAGGTTTGTCGCGGATGGCGGTTCTGGCGCTTTTGGCGCGTTTCCGCAAAACTAGGCCGCGCGGGCCTCGTCCCGGGGGTTTTGCGTTTTGGCGAAAGCCCTCTGCCGCGCCCTCACCTTTCCGTAGACCGGACTCGTTAGTACGGTACCGCCGGTGCGCTGATGGTTAGTTTACCGGCCGAACCCCCGACCCGCGTGCACTACATCGTCTTCGACCTCGAGGCCACCTGCTGGCAGAACCGCCCCCCGTCCATCCCGCAAGAGACGATCGAGTTCGGGGCCTACCGCCTGAGCCGCGACGGGGAGGCGCTCGCGAGCTTCCAGGCCTTCGTGCGGCCGCGGCTCCACCCCCGCCTGAGCACCTTCTGCAGCGAGCTCACGGGCATCGACCAGTCCGACGTCGACCGCGCGGACCCCTTCGACATCGTCGCCGAGGACTTCATCGAGTTCATCGGCTACGACGACGACGAGGAGTACCTCCTGTGCAGCTGGGGCGACTTCGACGCCAAGCAACTGCGCCGCGACTGCGCCCTCCACGGCATGGACGACGACTGGGTGAGCCCCCACATCAACCTCAAGGAGCAGTACCGCGCGATCAACCGGCTACAGAAGCCCCGGGGCCTGGCCCGCAGCGTAGTCGCCAGCGGACACACCTGGGACGGCGCACAGCACCGCGCCATCGACGACGCGAGGAATTTGGTGAAGGTGTTCCGCGCGCACATTGACGAATGGGTGTATTGAGCGCAGTGGCCCAACGAAGTGCCCCCCCCCCCGCGACCCCAGCGGGGTCGAACCACGAGTAGCCCGGGGTCCAACCCCCAAACGTAATCGAGCCCCGAACCCACACCAACGAGCCCATCCAACCGAAGGCCCGGGTAGGACCCCGGGTACGAAAGAAGGGCACCCAAGCGATCGCCCTCCCTAGTACCCCAACAAGTCCAACATCTGCTCCGAGCTCTGCTCCGGCGCGTCCAGCCAATCCCGCTGCGTCCCGTCGACGTCCCGGTCCACGAGCACCCGCTGCATCGCCGGGATCAGACAGTGCTTGATCCCCCCGTAGCCCGACAGCGCATCCTGGTAGGCGCCCGTGTGAAAGAAACCCAGCCGCAGCCGCTTCTTCGAGATGTCGAACTTCGGCATGTACACCTGGCCCCCGTGACTCTCGGCGTTGTAGAAATCCGAGTTGTCGCAGGTGAGCCCCCCGATGTTGACCCGCACCGGCGGACCGTCCCAGTGCTCGATCGGCAGGAGGATAAACCGCTCCGAGATCCCCCAGGTGTCCGGGAGCGAGGTCATGAGGCTGTTGTCCACCATGTACCAGAGCTCCGAGTCGTTCTGCTGCTTCTGGCCGATGACCTCGAAGAGCGTCGCGCCCGACTCCCCGACGGTGTACTTGCCGAACTCGCTGTAGAGGTCGGGCTCCTTGACGCCCTCGCGCTTGCAGGTGTCCTGCACCTGGCGCACGACCTCGCGGATGAGGTATGAGTAGTCGAACTGATCGCCGAGGCCGTTGCGGATCGGAAGACCGCCACCGATGTTGAGCCCCGTTAGGGTAGGACAGCTCTTGCGCAACAGGGCGTAAGCCCGCACCGCCTTGCGGAGCTCGTTCCAGTAGTAGCTCGTGTCCTGGATCCCGGTGTCGACGAAGAAGTGGAGCATCTTGAGCTCGAAGCGCTCGTCGGAGGCGATGTGGTCGTTGTAGAACCGCACCACGCTCGCCGCCCGGATCCCGAGGCGCGAGGTGTAAAACTCGAACTTCGGCTCCTCCTCGGTGGCGAGGCGGATGCCGATGTTCATCTTCGTGTCGGGCGAAAGGTGCTCCTGGTAGTACTCGAGTTCGGTCGGGTTGTCGATGATCGGGAGGCTGTTGAAACCATCGTTGACCAGGCCCAGGATTCGGTCGAGGTAACGCTGCGGCTTGTAGCCGTTGTGGATCAGCAGCAGGTCCTTACCGATGCGCTGCTTCTGGTGGAGCTTGCGGATCAGGTCGATGTCGTAGGCCGAGCTCGTCTCCAGCAAGGCCCCGGCCGCCAGCACCTCCCGCATGACGAAGTGAAAGTGACTGGCCTTCGTGCAGTACGCAAAGTGATACTTGCCCTCGTACTTCAGGCTCCGGATCGAGTCCCGGAAGTAGGTCCGCGCCTCCTGGATTTTGTGCTTGATGCTCGGCAGGTAGTACACCCGCAGGGGCGAACCGTACTTCTCCAACAGCGCGACGAGGTCGATCCCGTGGAAGTGCAGGCGCTTGTCCTCCAGGGTCAGGTCGTCCGTCGGGAAGTAGAACGTTTGGTCAATCAGGTCGTAGTACGAGTTATTCATCGACGGGCGGGTAGGGGTGGGCGCGTGCGCGAACGCCGGCGGTGGCGTACGACGGCGGCGCAAATGTCGCCCGCCGAGTCCTACTCTTTATCACACACGCATCTAAATCCGGTGTGGAAGAGCCCGGTCTCCGCGGAGTTGTGCGTCGAGCCCGTGATGAGGTAGCCGTGGCACCAGCCCGGTTCGCACAGGAAGCTTCCGCCCTTGGCGAGGTGGTGGGTGTCGTCGCCGGGGACGCGCACGCCGCCGATCGTGTCCTGGACCCACTCCCAGACGTTGCCCGCCATATCGGTGAGCCCACTCGGATGCGCCCCGAAGGCCCCGACGGGCGAAGTGTACGCGTAGCCGTCCTCGACGCGCTGCACGACGGGGAAGATGCCCTGCCAGACGTTGGCGTAGTAGGTTCCCGACGTGCTCTTGATGCTGTCGCCCCAAGGATACTGAACGGTCCCTGCCGGTTGCGAGGCGCGCGCTGCTGCCTCCCACTCGGCGCTCGTCGGAAGACGTTTCCGGTAGAAGGCGCAGTAGGCTTCCGCATCGTAGTAACTCACCTGCGTCACGGGGTGATCAGGGGGGGCGTCGCCAGCGGTTTTGCCGAAAGGCTGTCGCCAAAACGCACCGTCAATGAGTCGCCAGGCCTGGCCTTCGACATCGAAGACGCCGGAGTTGCCGAAGGTCTCCGCCTGCGTCGTGTAGGCGGCAGACTCGACGAAAGACGCGAACTGAGCCACGGTGACGGGCGTGCGGTCGAATAGCAGCGTGTCCGTGCCCACGACAATCGGGACCGCACCGACGGGTGGCGCCTCGAACGTCGTCGTCGGTCGGCGGCGCATCAGCGCCCGCGGGCGGCTCGACAACAGCCCCACAGGCCACCAGTAAACACGCGACCACCACCGATCCGAACTTCATCGCCGCAAAGGTAGGGCCCCAGATAAGACCCCCGGCGGCGGTTACGGCAGTGTTACTTGTACACAACCGTTCATAATGCAAACCCGTGACGCTACTCCGTAGTAATTGCCCGCCTTACTTTCGACGCATGAAAGCCTTAATCGACATGCGGTGGCGCCGGCTCAATGGCGCTTCCATCGACGGAGACCTCCTCAGTGCCATCGAGGCCGCCATCGTGCGCGAGCGCGCCGCGGGCAACAAACTCAAGGTCTGCATCGGGACCGACTCCCAGAAGCGCGGCGAGCTCGTGGAGTTCGCCACGGTCATCGTCTTCGTGCGCGAGAAGAAGGGCGGCTTCATGTTCATCGCCAACTACAACCAGCCGGCCAACATGAGCATCAAGGAGCGCATGATTACCGAGGTCGGCCGCTCCGTGGAGATCGCGTACAAGATGTGCGACCTGCTCGACCGCTACGACGTCGAACTCGAGGTCCACGCCGACATCAACACCGACCCGAGCTTCAAGAGCAACAAGGCGCTCGCCGATGCGATGGGTTACATCCTCGGGATGGGCTTCGTCTTCAAGGCCAAGCCGGACGCGTACGCGAGCTCGTACTGCGCGGATAAGGTGGTGCGGTAGGGTTGGGTCTGGACCCCTACTCCAACATATTCTTATTGGTCCCGACGCCGTAGCGCAGGGGCACCATCACCCGGGTGGCCACGGCCATGCCGCCTTTCGTGGCGGCGGTCCACTGCTGCTGCGCGATGACGCCGGTCACGAGCGAACGGAAGCGGGCGCACTCACTGCCGGTGCAGGGCTTGCCGTCGGCCATCACCACGATGCTGCCGGGGTCGAGTCTGCCCTGGGCGTCGAGTTCGAAGCGGAAGGCGTCGATCTTGTCCTGTGCGATGCTGCGGGCCACGCGGGGGTCGTTGAGGAGCGGGCCGAACTGCTTGTCGAAGGCGGCGCTGCTGCAGCCCTCGGGGTCGTCGCTGTTGGCGCAATCGCCCCCGAGTCGCGGGGCGCTATCCTTTGCGGCCTTGTCCCTGGCCGTAGTCCCGTCCACCGGGGCGTTCCACGACAGCAGCGGGACGAACTTGAGCTGCATCGGCTGGTAGCGCACGAAGTTCTGGGCGCCCGGCTTCGGGAAGAGCTTGGTCTGCGTGTTGTTGTAGCTGGCCGCGGCGACATCCGACATCGCCGGGGCGTACAGACTGATGCGGTACTCGTCGTCCTCCATCGCCTCTACGGGAGCGTTGCGGGGGCCGTCGCTGCCGCGCCGACCGTAAACCTGCCCGATGTAGGCGGCGTCGTTCTCGCCGGGGGCGTAGACCGGCATGTTGGTCGCCATGTCCGCTGTGACGTACTCCTTGAGCCCTTCCTGGGTGACGACGCCGTTCTCGATGTTCGCGCTCGGGCTGGCTTCATTGTTACCGTAGGGCCGGTCGGCACTGTTGGTGGCGCCTGTCCCCGGGACATCTCCGGCGTTTCGGTTGCGGATCGACTCGTTGTTCGCACTCCGGTTGGCTGCCTGGCTGGGCTGACCGGCGGTACCGTCGGCGAGGGGGGCGTTCGGGGTGACGGGGTCGTTGGTCGGGTTGATGGCATCGCCGGTGAAGTTGACGTTGTCCTCCGTGCCACCGACGGTCGCGTCGTAGACGGCATCGTCGTCGGCGGTGCCGGTGTAGCTGTCGACCGTTCCCTCGGTGGTCGTGGCCCTGTCGTCGTCGAGTAAATCCCGCTCCCTGAAGCCGCCGTCGTTGCCGGGGTGCCGCTCGCCATCCTGAGGGGTGAGCGCCTGGTCTTCATCCTGCTGTTGCGGGTTGTTGCAGCCGATCGTCAGGAGGGCAAATGCGGAAAAAATAAGGGGTTGGACAAGGCGGGCGGTCCTCATAACAGCTGGTTTACTCTACCCGCAGAAAGCTACGGCGTGGTCAATTTGTTCAGCGCCTACTTTTGCGCCGCGCATGATCCAGATCTTCATCACCGGCGGCACTTTCGACAAGGAGTACGACTACATCAACGGCACGCTCGTCTTCGACGAGACCCACGTCAACGAGATGCTGGACCGCGGCCGCTGCACCGCCGCCTACCACGTCCGCACGCTGATGATGATCGACAGCCTCGAGATGACGGAGGCCGACCGCCAGATCATCGCCCACAACATCAAACGCTCCAACAGCCCCCACATCGTCGTCACGCACGGCAGCGACACCATGGTCGAGACCGCGACCTACCTCGCGTCGCGTTTGCCGGAGGGCAAGACCATCGTCCTCACCGGCGCCATGATCCCGTACGCCTTCGGGAGCTCCTCGGATGGATTCTTCAACCTCGGCTCGGCGCTCAGCTTCGTGCAGGTTTTGCCGACAGGCGTATACGTCGTCATGAACGGCCGCTACTTCCGGTGGGACGGCGTGCGCAAGAACCGCAAGACGGGCTTCTTCGAGGCGCTCGAGCCACAGACCGAGTCCTGATGCCCTTCGTCGAAAGTCAATATCCCGGTCCGCCGGCCTGGCAGGTCGGGGGCCACCTGCAGACGGTCTGGCCGAACGTCATGCGCCGTGTCGCGCCGGTCGCCTTCCGGCGCGAACGACTGGAGCTGCCGGACGGTGACTTCCTCGACCTCGACTTTTCCTTCCCCGACAACACCGGGGGCGTGCTGGTCATCGGACACGGCCTCGAGGGCAGCGCCGACCGGGCGTACGTCCGCGGGATGGCCCGCTACTTTGCCGATCGCGGCTGGCGCATCTGCGCGATCAACTTCCGCTCCTGTTCGGGGCAACTCAATCGCCTGCGGCGGATGTACCACCACGGGGACTACCCCGACCTCCACGCCGTGGTCGAGCGCCTGCGCCAGCGTCACGGCGGTCCGATGGCCTACGTGGGCTTTAGCATGGGCGGCAACATCGGCCTCAACTACGCCTGCCGCATGCCCGCCGAGGCGAAGCACCACCTCGACGCCGTCGTGGCTTACAGTTCGCCGCTCTACCTCGGCGACGCCATCGCGGCCCTCGAGACACCCCTCGGCCGGGTGTACTCCCGCCGCTTCTGGAAGGCCCTCGCGACGAAGTTGGAACAGAAGTCCAGCCGCCACGAGATCGCCGGCCTCGACGTCCTCGCGCGCGTCCACGACTGGGACGCCTTCGACCGCACCTTCTCGCTGCCGCTGCACGACTACCCCGAGGGCTCGGTCCCGGAGGACTTCTACTACGACGTGAGCCCGATCCGGCACCTCGACCGCTTCGAGGTCCCGACCCTCATCGTGCAGGCGCTCAACGACCCGATGCTCGGTGGCCGCTGCTACGAGACGGCTTTCGCCAAAACGAATGACGCCGTGACCCTAGAGCACCCCGCCGAAGGTGGCCACGTCGGCTTCGCGCTCGCCGGCGAGGCGCACACCTACGCCGAGGCCCGCACGTGGGCGTACGTGGCGGACGTGCTCAGGGCAGGAAAGTAGGGCCGGTGCGCGAGCCGTGTTTGCCTGCTTAGAGAAGGGGGAGGGGCCCTAGGACTTTCTCATCGCTTTTATGATCCTCTCTGACGGCTGAGGTTTTGCCCTTCACTCGCGGGTAACCCCCCCGGCCCCCCTTATTTTGGTTTCCGCCGCAGAACCGCTTCGCGGCCCCGCGGCCGAAACCAAAACAAGGGGGGAGGCGAACGCCCACGTGCACCGTCGAGCTGAGTGCCGCAGGCCCCCCGAGCGAAGCGAGCCCCACGGTCGCCTCCCCCCTTGTTCAGCCGGGCTGCCGGATCGAGCGAAGCGAAGGTCTGGCAGCGCGGATGAATAAGGGGGGCCGGGGGGGTTACATTACGAGTGGCGGGAAAGTCCTGGGGAAGGGGCCCCATCTCTAAGCAGGCAAACACGGCCCGTCACGCCCGCCCGACGAGACAGTGTTACCTACAGTAACAGTCTAAAGCCGCTCTGCTAACCCCCCCCATTCTAAGTCAAAGCCGCTCGTACAGCAAATACGGCGACCGCCGCTCTAGATACCTCTCTATCTCCGCGCGGTAGCTCTCCCGAAAACTTTCCGCACTCTCCCCGCTCGAAAACCACCTCCGTGCCCGATCACTGCCCGCCAGCGCGTCGAAGTGCTCGGGGCGGTCGATGAAGGGCGTCGCGTCCGTGCGGGCGGCCACTTTCCGCAGGAGGGCCCAATCGATTTGTCTCGGCGGACCGGCCCCTGCCTGACGCAAGTCGACCCCGTAGCACTTCTCCCCCTTCAGCGGCGCGTAGAGCGCCCCGGGACCGTGCCTCCGTGAAACTAAAGTCCCGCGGCGTGTACTTCGGGTGTCCGACGACCTCGAACGGAAAGTCCGTCCCACGCCCCACGCTCGCTACGGTGCCCTCGAAAAAGCACAGGGTGGGGTAGCGGTAGATGCTGTTTTGCGTGGGCAGGTTCGGGGAAGGTTTTAGCGGAAGCTCGTAGACCTGGCCGACGCTGTAGTCCGCCACCGGCACCACCGTGAGCTCGACCTGCCGGCCGTCGGTGAGCCAGCCCTCGCCGTTGATCATTCGCGCCAGTTCGCCGACGGTGAGCCCGTGCGCCACCGGGACCTCGTGCATGCCGATGAAGCTGCGGTAGGCCGTGTCCAGGACCGGACCGTCGACGAGGGCGCCGTTCGGGTTCGGGCGGTCGAGGACGACGACGCGCTTCCCGTACGCGGCCGCGGCGTCCATGACGTAGTGCATCGTCGAGACGTAGGTGAAGAAGCGGAGGCCCACGTCCTGGATGTCGAAGATGAGTACGTCGACATCCGCGAGCATATCCGCGGTCGGCTTCTTGGTCTTGCCGTAGAGGGAGATGATCGGCAGACCGGTCTTCGCGTCGACCTGGTTGCTGACTTTCTCCCCGTCGCTGGCCAGCCCGCGGAACCCGTGTTCGGGGGCGAAGACCTTGACGAGTCGGACGCCACTGGCGAGGAGGCGATCGGCCAGGTGCTGCCCCTCTGAGGTGGAGGTATGGTTGAAGACCCCGGCCGCGCGACCGGTCCCGATCGCGGCCAGGACCTCGGACCACTGCGCGGCGCCGACCTGGGACTCCTCCACGGTGAGCCTCGGCGACGGTGCCTCGTCGGGCTGCTGGCCGGTGTCGGTCGCGGCCTCGGTGCGCTCTCCCTGCGATGGTGTATTTCGATCGGCCTTGGTCTGGGCATTGCCACAAGCACAGGCAAGGGCTGCCGCCAAAACCACAAATCCTTTTAAGTTCACGCCGTGGAAAACTAGTGAGCCGCGAAGCAACACACCGGCGACCACTCCGGGCGAATCCGACGCCCGCGCCGTGCAGCCCTATGAAAAAATTCGCCATCGTCGACCTCGAGACGACCGGGGTCCGGCCCCACCGCGACAAGATCACCGAGATCGCGATCATCCTGCACGACGGCGAGCGCGAGGTGGACCGGTGGTGCTCGCTGATCCACCCGGAGACGACGCTCAACACCGCCATCACGGAGCTCACCGGCATCACGGACGAGATGTTGGAGGGGGCGCCGCGCTTCTACGAAGTTGCGAAGCAAATCGTCGAGTTTACCGAGGACCGGGTATTCGTCGGGCACAACGTCCGCTTCGACTACACCTTCCTGCGGGAGGAGTTTAGCCGCCTCGGGTTTACCTACTCGCGCAAGCAACTCTGCACGCTGCAACTCGCGCGCAAGTGCTGGCCCGCCACCGGGAGCTACTCGCTCGGGAAGCTGTGCGACCGGCTCGGGATACCGCTCGCGCGTGCGCACCGCGCCATGGACGACGCGGAGGCCACGGCGCAGGTTTTGGCGAAAGCCCTCTCCCACCGCGAGGGCCGCGACGACGCGAAGGCCGTGTTGCAGACCGCCATGCGCGAGAGCCTCCTGCCGGGCGGGCTCAGCATGAAGAAGATCCACGGCCTGCCGGCCGAGTGCGGGGTGTACTACTTCCTCAATCGCGCCGGGCACGTGGTGTACGTCGGGAAATCGCAGAACATCCGCCGCCGCGTCCTGGAGCACTTCGCGCAAAAAGACCAGAAGAGCAATCGGCTCCACCAGCAAGTCCACTCGATCCGCTGCGAGCTGACGGGGTCCGAGCTGGTGGCGCTGCTGCACGAAAGTCGCGAGATCAAGCGCCTGCAGCCGAGCATCAACCGGGCGCAGACGCGGCGCTTCTTCCCCTTCGTGCTCCACCTCGAGCGCGACGAGGAGGGCATCTGCCACCTGCGCCTCTGCCGCCCGAACGCCGAGGAGATGCTGTGCCTCGACGTCATCGCCGAGTACGGCAAGCAGGGCCGGGCCCAGGGCGCCCTCCAGTACGCGCAACGCGAGTTCGGGCTGTGCGGCAAGTACGTCAACCTCGAAAAGGGCAAGCACGGGCAGCCCTGTTTTCACTTCCACCTCAAGAGTTGCCTCGGGGTATGCTGCGGCAAGGAGACCGTCGGGGAGTACAACGCCCGCGTCATGCAGGCCTGCGAGCGCATCCGGACCATCTTCGGGGAGGACTTCTTCATCCTGGACGACGGGCGCCACCCGCAGGAACAGGCCGTAGTCCTGGTCGAGAACGGCCGCTTCCGGGGCTTCGGCTACCGCCCGATGCCGAAGCGAAAGGTGAGCAAGCCCTGCCAGAAGAAGCTCAGGGAGGTGATCGAGCCGGCGGTCGGCAACCCGGAAACGGCGAGGATCATCCGGCGGTACTTGCGGGATAAGGATGTGCAGGTGGTACCGGTGGTGTAGGACACGGATGATCGGACACGAGGCGCACGAGGAAGACACGAGGCGCACGAAACCAGCGCCACCCAGCTTCGTGGACCTCGTGTCTTCTTCGTGATCTTCGTGTCCTAAGCTAAAATGTATACCGAAACTGCGTCGTGACCTCGGTCTGGTCGGGAGCGCCTTTGCGTCGCCCCAGGGCCCCCCTCAGCTCGGCGGTGAGTCGCCGGTCGACGCGGTAGCGGAAGTTGAGGTAGCTGCGCGTCCCCTCCCCGTAGTAGGCCGGGATGCGGAAGCGGTACAGGAGGTCATTCTCGAAGGCGTAGATGCGGCTGTCGTAGTCGTCCGTATTGATGAGCGCCACGCGGCCCGTGATGGAGAAGGGTAGGTCGGCGGGCTTCCAGAGAATGTCCTGGTAGACGACGGTGCCCTCGCTGACGCGGCCGCTCTCCTCGGTGCGGGCGTACTCGACGCGGGCGCGCAGGGAAAGCTGCTTGCTCGCCGTGACCTCGCCCTGGATCCGCAGGGAGGTCCGGTTGTAGGGTAGCAAGACCCGGATCGGGCCGGCGGCGTCGCTCGGTTCGTCGCGTTCGGCGCGGCGGTGGCGCACCTGGACGTAGAAGTTGTAGGTGCGGCGCTTGTCGTAGGTGAGGCGCAGGAGGCCGTCGCTGTTGGTGCTCGGGCGGCTTGCGCGAAAACGGGCGAAGGGTTGGCGGTACACGTCCACGAAACCCTGGAGCGTCCACTCCGGCGCGAGTTGCATCCGCGAACCGATGTAGAGGCCCTCCTCGGTGTCGGGTCGGCGCGAGTTGCCGAACACGTTGCCGTACAACGCGCGGTACTCGGTGTCGTAGCGCCGCAGCACGATGCTGATGTCGGTGCGGCGGTCAAGGCTCGTCTGCAGTCCCGTGATGACGGCGGTGTTGCGCCCGCCGTCCACGGCGGCCTCCCCGAACCAGCTCACCTTCCCGATGAACGTCTGCCAGGCGAGACTCGCGTTCTGGAGGAAGTCCCCGCGCTGGTTGAAGCGCTGGTAGAGTCGGTCGCTCGCCCCAAACGGCACCTCGAAGCGGTGCTGTAGGTAGTGCACCGAGACCCGCCCCCAGCTCTGTTCGACGCCCACCGCGCCCCCGAGTGAGACGGCGGTGTTGGAGTTGCGCCCCGCGATTTCGCTGGGGGTACGGTGCAGACCACTGAGCCGGTTGGACGCGAACTCGAACTCACCGCTGAGTGCATCGAGCGTGTCGATGCCGCCGTCGGGGCGGGTCCGGCTCACCATCGCCATCGCCTTGACGGGCCCGAACTGCACGGCCGTGGCCGCGCCGCGGTAGAATCCCGTTTCCGTCACGGAGGCGTGCGGGATGAGCCAACGGGCGTTGCGCTGGACGTTCATCACGAAGGCGCCCTTACCCGTCCCGAAGCCGGAGTAGTTGATCAGGCCCTGCCCCCAGTTGAGGCCGTAGTCCCCGAGGGCGATGGTCTTGATGCGCCCCGGCAACTCGTCGGCGTAGGCGTGGACACTCACGTAGTCAAAGCCGAGCTTGTTGTCCGGCCCACCGTAGGGCTCGCCGGCGTCGTTCTCGACGACGAGCCCGACCGAGAGTTGGCGCCCGGCCGTCTGCCGGACCCGCAGGTACACCGGCACCGGCGGACCTCGCCAGAGGTCGCGATTGGCGGTGGTGCTCGCGTACCCGGTCCGCAGTGCCGCGAAACCACTCGCGTCCCGGAAGCGATCGCCGAGGGTCTTCAGCGTGGTGGTGGCGCCGCGGCGCACGGTGACGAACTTCATCAGTTGGCGCACCTCATCGACGGTGAGCAGGTCCACGGCCTGCAGTTCGAGTACCGAGGTGAAGTCCCCGGTCTGCTCGCGGTAGCGGAGGATGCTCGCGACCTGCGCCGGCGAGAGTAGGTTGAGGTCATCGAGCGACTCGGCGGTCGCGGCGTTGAGGTCGATCGGGTTGCTCGCGTAGTAGTTGCGCGACTCGGCGATGCGCTCCAGGTCGCCGGCCTCGACGTTCTCGTCCTCGAGGGAGCCGTCGTCGAGTTGCTCGACCTCGTTCTGGGTCTCGGTGTCGAAGCCCGTGAGGGGCGAGGCGTCGGGGATCGAGTCGACGGGCTCCGAGAACGTCGTTTCCTGCGCCAGGGCAATACACGGGGTCGCGAGCAGGAGGCAGAGTAATAATCGGTAGCGCTGCGGCATCGGCGGCCAAGTTATCCCCAGGCGGGTGATGGGTCGTGGGGATTGGGCCGCGGTGGACAAGCGGGTTTGGTGGCGGGCCGCGAAAGTGTAAGTTTGCCGCTGTGAAATTTTTCAAGCGCTCCTACCTCGCCTTTCGGTTCAACTGCGACACGGCGGGGGGTGGTGTCTGAGGTTTTCGCCGTCGAACGGCCGGAGCGTACCCTAGCGCTCCGGCCGTTCTTCGTTATCGCCCTAACCAGATGCGCCTTCAAACTTCACCGTAAACAACCACTCTTATGGCCATTAGCAAACTTGAGTACATCTGGCTCGACGGCTCAGACGACATGCAGCAGCTTCGCTCGAAGACGAAGCTCCTCGCCGACTTCAGCGGACAGCTCGAGGACCTCCCCGACTGGAGCTTCGACGGCTCCAGCACCAACCAGGCCGAGGGCCGCAACTCCGACTGCATCCTGCGCCCCGTGGCGGTCTTCACGGACCCCCAGCGCAAGAACGGCTACCTCGTCATGACCGAGGTCATGAACGCCGACGGGACCCCCCACGAGACCAACGGCCGCGCCAAGATCGACGACAACGACGAGGACTTCTGGTTCGGGTTCGAGCAGGAGTACTTCCTCTACGACTACGAGACCGACCTGCCGCTCGGCTTCCCGGCCGACGGGCCGCAGCCCGGTCCGCAGGGCCCGTACTACTGCGGGGTCGGCGCGCAGCGGGCCTTCGGGCGCGAGGTGGTCGAGGAGCACCTCGACGCCATGATCGACGCCGGGATCGCCGTCGAGGGCATCAACGCCGAGGTGGCCCCCGGGCAGTGGGAGTTCCAGTGCTTCGCGAAGGGCGCCCGCGCCGCCGGCGACCACATCCACGTGGCGCGCTACCTGCTCGAGCGCATCGGCGAGAGCTACGGGGTGTACGTCAACTACCACCCGAAGCCCCTCGGCATGGAGGCCGACTGGAACGGCTCCGGGATGCACGCCAACTTCTCCAACTCGCTCCTGCGCACGAGCGGCAAGAAGGAGGACTACGACCGCGTCTGCGAGGCGTTCCGCCCCGTGGTCAAGGAGCACATCGCGGTCTACGGCTACGACAACCACATGCGGCTCACCGGCAAGCACGAGACCCAGTCCATCGACCAGTTCTCGTTCGGGATCTCCGACCGCGGCGCCTCGATCCGCATCCCGATCGCAACGGTGGAGAAGGGCTACAAAGGTTGGTTGGAAGACCGCCGCCCCAACTCCGCCGCCGATCCCTACAAGGTCGCCGGGCGAATCATCAAGACCGTAAAGAGCGCAGGCTAGCGCGGTACTCGCGTGAGGGTGTAAGACGGCCGCGCGGGACTGAGCCCGCGTGGCCGTTTTGCGCTTTGAGTTAGAGTGGAACGCACGGGGGGGGGCGTGACGGACGGCTGCGCGCGCGTATCGTATGTAGAGCCGTGTTTGCCTGGCTCCGCCAGGTCCACAGCCGGTGGACGTGGCGGCGCTTTGGAGGTGCCCGCACCTGGCAGAGCCAGGCAAACACGGCTCGTGCACCGTCTCGCCGGGCCGCCGTGCGCGCGTTTGACGGGCCGTGTTTGCCTGGCTCCGCCAGGTCCACAGCCGGTGGACGTGGCGGTGCTTTGGACGTGCCCGCACCTGGCAGAGCCAGGCAAACACGGCTCGTGCACCGTCTCGCCGGGCCGCTGTGCGCGCGTCTGTGCAGCCGGGTTCGCCTACTTAGAGAATGGTTCCCTCCCCCTTCTCACGCTACCACGTCCAAAGCGCCCCCGCCAACACCTGTGTGCCCCTACCTTACCCCAACCCCCTCATCATGCCCAACCGCCCCCATCACCCCGACACCGTCATCACCGACCCTGCACAGGTCCGCGGGTGGGATGCGGCGACGATCAAGGCGCAGGGCATTACTTCCTTCGAGCTCATGGCGCGCGCCGTGGACGCGTTCGTTGAGCGCTTCGTGGTCGACTTCCCACTGGGCCAGTTCGGGCGCGTCGACGTGCTCGTTGGGCCCGGCAACAACGGGGGCGATGGCGCGGGGATCGCCGGCGAACTGGGCCTGCTCGGGTACACCGTGCGCGCCTACCGTTTTGGCGAAAGCCCCGGCACGCCCGACCTACGGCAAATGTGGCAAATGCTCGAAGAGCACGGGAATGCTAATATCTACCGCAACGAGGCGTACCCGAGCGACTCTTCCGCCCAGGTCGTCGTCGATGGCCTGCTCGGCGTGGGCACGTCGCGTGCGCTGGGTGGGGCTTTCGCCAAAACCGTCGAGACCGTCAACGCGATGGCCGTCCCGGTGGTCAGCGTCGACGTGCCGAGTGGCCAATCGATCGACGGCCGGCACCCGGAGTGGCCGTGCGTCCGGGCCACGCGTACCTACACCTTCGGGGCGATCAAGTACAGTGCGCTGTTGTGGGACACGGGGCCGGCCTGGGGCGAGGTCGCGGTGCTGGACATCGGCCTGTGCGCCGCGGGGGAGGTGCCCGCCCTGGCCGACGCGATGTCGCCCCGGCTCATCACGCGTGACAACCTTGGTGCCTTCCTGCGACCGCGACCCCGCTTCACCCACAAGGGCACCTGGGGCCACGTGCTGGTCGTGGCCGGGAGCCGCGGACACGCAGGGGCGGCGCTGCTGGCGGGCCGCGGCGCCTACCGGGCCGGGGCTGGACTCGTCACGTTTTACGTCCCCGAGGCGCTGGAGGCCTACATGCAGACGGGTTTGCCGGAGGCCATGACCCTTACCGATCCGCGGGCCGACTGCCTGAGCGCCGTGCCGGACCTGGCGCGCTACGATGCCATCGTCGTGGGCCCGGGCATCGGTCGCGCACCTGAGACGGCAGCCTTCTTGCGGGAGCTCTTCGATGCGGTCGACGAACAACCGACCGTCGTCGATGCGGACGCGCTCAACCTGCTGGCCGCGGATGGTGGCCTTTCGGCAAAACTCCCCCAGCGCGCCGTGCTGACGCCGCACCCCGGGGAGTTCGCGCGCCTGGTCAACCGAACGACGGCCGGTCACGAAAGAGCGACGGCGGCGCAGGCGTACGTAGCGTCGTTGCAACGCCCGGAGGCGGTGCTCGTGCTGAAGGACCAGTGCACGGTTTTGGCGAAAGCCGCCACGCCCCCGCTCGTCAACTACTACCACGGCAACCCCGGCATGGGCTCCGGCGGCATGGGCGACGTGCTCAGCGGCGTGATCGGCGCACAGCTCGCGCGCGGGCTCTCGACCTGGGACGCCGCCCGCCTCGGGGTGTACCTCCACGCGGCCGCCGGAGACTTGGCCGCGGCGGAGTTCGGCGAGCGGGCCTTGCTCGCCGGCGACCTCGCGCAATACCTTGGGCGCGTATGAAAACCCTCGTCGTCCTCAGTGGCGCCGGCGTCTCCGCGGAGTCCGGCGTGAAGACCTTCCGCGACCACGACGGGCTGTGGGAGAATCACTCCATACAGGACGTGGCGACGCCCGCCGGTTGGGCCCGCGACCCGGACCTGGTCACCGCGTTTTACAATGCGCGCCGCGCGCAGTTGGCTACCGTGGCGCCGAACGCGGCCCACGTGGCTCTTGCGGAGGCGGAGACTTTCGTCAAAACGATCATCATTACGCAAAACGTAGACGACCTGCACGAGCGGGCCGGGTCGACGCAGGTGCTGCACCTCCACGGCGAACTGCGTAAGGCCCGCTCCACGAGGGACGAGACGTATGTGATCGACTGGGACGGGCCGATGGGGGCGCAGGATCGCTGCCCGGCGGGGTCGAGGCTGCGGCCACACATCGTATGGTTCGGGGAGGCCGTCCCCGCGATCGAGGAGGCGTGCGAACTCGTGTCGCAGGCGAACTACGTGCTGATCGTCGGGACGAGCCTACAGGTTTACCCAGCGGCCGGCCTGCTGGCCTGTGCGCCGCCCGAGGCGAGCGTGACCTACGTCGACCCCCAGCCCGCCGTGAGCGTCGAACTGCTAGACCGGCCCCGCGCCCGCATCAT
Source organism: Saprospiraceae bacterium (assembly GCA_965215115.1). Lineage (GTDB taxonomy): Bacteria > Bacteroidota > Bacteroidia > Chitinophagales > Saprospiraceae > CALDTK01. The sequence goes on along the minus strand of OZ244050.1, from coordinate 4,579,176 downwards.
CGCTGCGCCGGCCACCAGGGGCGTGGTCGACTTCGTGCGGCAGCTTCAGGCGGAAATCGCATGAGTGCCGGTTACGGTCAATGTCAAGGTAGGGTTACGATCTACTATTCTCCACGCTACCGGTTAAAAAGTACCGTCGTAACTAGTTGATTATCAGCAAAACAGGCGGCGTTGGTCCCATTCTTGCGTCGAACTGCGAAAGATTGTTCACAGGTCCGTGAACAAAATTATATGTTCGCGGCCCTCGCAAACGCGAACGAACGCAGGGAAACGACACACGTGATCAGTACTAAAGCCATTCGGAGCTTCGGCTTCGCCCTCCTCTCCGCCGGCCTCACGGTCCTCGCCGCCGGCGGCCTCCAGTCCTCGACCCCTGACCACAACGAAGCCCTCGGCTCCCTCACGCTCGTGGTGCCGACGATGAAGTTCGGCCTCGAGCAGGAGCGCTTCGACGCCATCGTCGCCACCGAGGTCGAGCGCGGGATGACCTTGTCGGAACTCATCGAGGAGTTCAGCGACGACGAGGCGATCAAGGCCAACCTGATGATCAACGGCCTGTCGATCCTCGACGAGCACAAGCTCATCGCGGGTCGCAAGCTAACCGCCTTCCTGAGTGGCGGTCGGGAATTGCCGGACTACCTCGTGTACGAGGCCAACGACTACGAGCAGGTCGTCTTCGACTTCACGACCGGCGAGGTCCGCATCCACGCCGAGGAGGTCACCACGGAGTTGCTGGTCGGCCACGCCAACATCGAGTCCTCGCTCTGGGCGGCGGTCAACGGCGCGGGCTACTCCAACCGCGTTGCCCACGGTGTGACGCGTGCGATCGAGTCCTCGATTGCGCTCAACAAGCTCGACAAGAACGACCGCTTCGACATGGTCTACGAGCGCAAGCTCGTGGCCGGCGAGGAGAAGGGCGAAGGGCGCGTCCGGATGGTGCGTCTGCGTCACCGCGGCAAGGACATCGTCGCGATGCACTTCGCGCGTCCCGAAGCCGGGATCAACGGCTTTTACGATCTCGCCGGCGAGAGCATGGCCCGTGGGTACCTGCTCAACCCGGTGAAAGGTTCGCGGGTGTCGAGTGCCTACAACCTCGACCGCCTCCACCCGATCCTGCGCTACCGCCGCCCGCACTACGGCACGGACTACGCCGCGCCCTACGGGCGGCCCATCCTGGCCGTCGCCGACGGCACCGTGGTCGCGGTGAGCCGTTCGAGCGGCAACGGCAACTTCGTCAAGATCGAGCACGACGCGCGTCACGCGACGCAGTACCTCCACATGCGCGGTCACGCCAAGGGCCTGCGCGTCGGCGACCGCGTGCAGCAGGGGGACGTGATCGGGTACGTCGGCAGTACGGGTCTCTCGACCGGTCCGCACGTATGTTTTCGGTTCTGGAAGGACGGCAAGCAGGTCAATCACCTCAAGATCGACCTCCCGCGCGCCAATCCCTTGCCGAAGGAGCTGATGGAGGCGTTCGAGCGGGAGCGGGACGAGTTGTTGCGCCAGATGAACGCCGCCCCCGGCGCGGAGGCGCTGGCGCCGAGTATTGTGGTGGGGCAGGGGGAGGAGGGGCGTGAGGCGTGACGGTAGGGGGGTGTCGTCGTGGTGGGGGTGGGGGGTTTCTGTCTGTCGATCCGCTGGCGAGCAGCATGCCGAGTTATAGCCCGTATGCTTATGCGTTCAATAACCCCATCAGCTTTACCGATCCGACGGGGATGGCGCCGGAGGATTATATAGATATTGAAAAATCTTCGGGTGCTATTCGTGTTACCAAGGCAGAGGGCGAAGATCAGGTACGAATGATAGGATCCAACGGAGAGGTAACCAATAGTTACACGTACGGGGCCAATGGGTCGTTTTTGAAAGAGAACTCAGTAGACGTAGCCATGGCAAGAACCGGAAACATGTCTACGGTGATTACATCAGCAAATCCTAGCGCAGCATATAGCCTTTACGAATTCGCCGCAGAATCCGATGTTGAATTTGGCTACATGGAATTCGGTAGCAACGGAAAAAGCGCAGCGTTTGTTTCTACTAGTCACCAAGAAGATCAACTCTCCACGCACTCAGACCTGTCAACTGTTGTAACTAGAATCGGCGAGAAGGGTATTTTGCTTTCTCATTCGCATCCCGATGGACAACAAACGCCATCGGGATACTACGGCCCTGATCCGAACAACCCGGCATATTCTTTACAGCCCGCAGATCCAACAATCCCTGGGGATGCAAGAGGCGCAAGGCAATACCTTAGTAATCCAGCTTTTAATCACGCTAAATTCGAAGTGTACACACCCGCAAAGGGAACAAAGACTAAATACGATGGATTTAATAGGGCTGAAATTGTTCCGAAATAGTATTATTTACTTAGTGCTATTCGCTTCTTCCTGCAAGCCTGAGTGTGCAGTGCGCTCTGACGTGATAGGACACATTTACACATTTGCGAATCAGTGTACTAGAGCTTACGGGGGCTATACCCATTTCTACTCGGACCTAGGATACTCCGATACCACAGGTGTTTTGCTGACGGTGTGTATAAGTCGGTCTGCTAGTCCCGAATCCACTGCATTAAGAATGAACGACGAAGTAATCTTGTGGGTCGGCGATGGGCCGAAATCTTTACATAATCTCAATTCCATTTCTGGATTTTCCGGCGATTGTGTATCACCATATTCACTTATCACGCCCCGCGAAAACAATCGGACCAGTTCTGAAATCATAGGGCTTTCTGGAGATGGGATGGAAGCTCAATTAATATTTGACAAAAGAAAGCTCATAGTACTAGATACACTCTTGAAGCGACGCTGGCCGCTATGAGTTTTAGCATCCTCTGGCCCCTTGGCAGCAGCCCGCATAATCCAGGCCGCTAATCATAGACTAACGCCGGTAGACGGCGAGGGAACGAGCGGAGCGCTTACGCGCGGCGTTTAAGTTGGGGGCTTACAAAAGCCGCCCCCAAACCCCCGCTTAACCCAGATGCCGCACGATGATTAGTCACCGCCGCTGAAGCGGCCCGGTGCCTAATCGCCGTCCGTCATCCGGGGATAAATAACCCCGGAAGTCTGTGGGTCAAAGACTTACCGCGTGCGCGTGCGGGTCTGCGCGGGGGTGAGTGCGCGGGGCTCTAAGGTCCTTTTTTCTTCAATTGAAACCGCGTAGCGAGCGGGCCGGGGCGTCTCGGCAGGAGTGTGCCTGCGGCGCTTCAGTTGAAGAAAAAAAAGTCAGCGAACCCAGCGATCCCGGTAAAGGCTGGACCGCCGACTCGACCAAGTGCCCGCACGCGCTGGAAAGCGTTCCGCCCCGTCGCTAGCGCGCCGGTGCGTCTCACGAGGGGGCGCTCCGGGTCTGGCGTCATCGGTAAGCGTAAATGGTCGCCCCGGGTCTAGCTTTACGGCCGTGACGCAGGCGGCTACACGTACGGACGCGCTCGACGATCTGGCGGTGGCGCCGTGGGGCGTGACGCGGGCAGGACCCCGGTCGGGGAGTGCAGAGGGGTTTGTGAGTGTGGACCCGCTGGCGGGGAAGTTCGCATCTATAAGCAGCTACGCGTTTTCTTTGAATAGTCCACTAAATTATAAGGACGAAGATGGAAGAGAGCCGATTCGGCCACTAGTCGGCACCATTCAAGCCGCAATTCAACTGTTTCGAGACAATAACATATCTAGCGTTCAGCAAATAGACGCATTTTTCGCCAATCCAATGGACCGGAACGGTAACAGATTGGGTGATGGGGACTTTGTCCGTTATGTGTACACAGACGAAAGAGGATGGATTGATCTTCGCCATTACTTCGGGACTCTAATACGAGGCGAAGTGGCTATGGACGCTCTTGAGGTATCGCAGTGCATAGGCGGATTGGCTAGCTGCTACTCATACGACGACCTTCCGTCAAACGACTTTGCGGGAGATACTCATCAGCGGTTCAAACAAACGAATTGGGTAGATAATGGAACGGGAGGAGTCGGCGTAGAACGTACGCCTATTGAAGGGGAGCTCCTTTATACCGTCATTGCTATCACGTTCGAAGAGGCAGGTAGTGCAGATCCAGAGGCGGCACCTAACTTTGATCTGCTTCCTTCACGTGAGCGAGGCAAGCTCCCAGATAGCCAGTCTCGAGCGGTTGTAACACCTAAGGGAGCCTTCACAGTCCAAGTTCCTTTCACACAACGCCAGAGGGAAGACATGATGCAAACCGGAAGATTCGTTCCTCAGAACCGGACGGAGGCGCCTCTCGACCTATCGACGTTCCCTGCACCAGCCCCAGACTTCGTTGAGTAAGATGGCGCTTCGTAGAACTGGGTGGATTTTAGCAGCCGTAGCTGTGTTGAGTTGTGGTTCCTGTTCTGGGCAGGACTTCACTAATCAGCTGCGCGCATTCTCTGAAAATAGGGAGTCGTTTGTGGTCGCAGAGAGTGAAGGCGTGAAAGCGTATTCTTTGCTCGTGCAAAGCGAATGTAGCGTTGAAGACAGTAGGGTCATTTTGTCTAGATACCGCATATACGACAAGCATTGTTTCCACTACGTCCCACCATCTATCGCGAATATGATAGATAGCGGAATAGTGCAGTCAATAGAAATTACCAAGTTGGGATGTACAGAATTTCTACTCGACTTTATACCAGACCGCAGCTACTTCGCCGAATCCAGCATATACATAGTTAAGTGCAATGGGCAAGACCTGGCCGCAAATCCATACCGACAGTGGGTAGGAGTTAAAGAAGACCTAGGCTTTGGGTGGTGGTTATTAGAGGACCGGCAAGCGAAGTTCTAAAGCAGATTAACTCGTGTCATCTTCACGCAGCGTAGGCCTTTTGCACGCGCGTATCGCGTACCAGTGAATCCAGCGCCCGCAGCACAAACCGCCGATCCTCATCCGGGAGCGCAGTAATGGCCTCGAGCCTGGCGCGGGTGTCCGGGTCGGCGACGTGGTCGGTCAAGGCCGTGAGGTAGTCGAGCGACACGTCGAGCGCGCGCGCGAGCTTTGTCGCGGTCTTGATCGTCGGGGTGGCGTCGCCGCGTTCGTAGCGGCCGATGGCGGGTCCTTTGGTGCCGACGCGGGCGGCGAGGTCTTCCTGGGAGAGGCCGCGGTCGCGGCGCAGTTCGTGGAGGCGGTTGGCGAAACTCATTGCGTAGGTATCGAACGCCGGAGGCGTGTGTAATGCCCGAACAAGGTACGGGTGGCGGCAAAAAGTTGATAAGTCATTTTGGCGTATCGAATGCCTTGGGTATGTTTGTCGCTAAGTCGTTCCCTCGGGAGCGGCTCCTAGCTGTCAAACTGTCCCCCGCATGACGATCCCCCAGATCAAAGCCGCCCACCCGATGGCGCAGGTCCTCGCGCACTACCACCTCAAGCCCGACAAGAAGCTCCGCCTCGCGTGCCCGTTCCACAAGGACAAGACCCCGTCGAGGCAGGTGGCTTAGAACAATTTATGAGCCCCATTAAACATTGCTACGCGGGGCTTCATTAGTTACGCCAACGCACGCCCAGTCCCTCGAGATGATCCATTCAGTGATGCACGAGGAAGGGACTACAAACCATTAATCCCTGCTGCGCGAAGCTCCATTGTTTGTAACTAAGCACGAAGCCCCGGAGACGCTGCCGGGAAAAGAAAAAACGCCGCCCGCCGCCGCCGTGCCCGCCCCCGGCGTCGCCCCGGCCCCCGGCACCCCGGCCCCCGACGCCTACGACCTCGGCTACCGCGGCCGCTCGGCACACTTACGCGTCAAGGGCTTGCGCGCCGACCAGCTCGACACGCTGAAGATCACGCTGCGAATTCAACTGGCGATCGGACGCTTACGCTCAAGTGCGACCTGTACGACTACCGCGAGTGCGAGAAGGCCTGCCGCCTGGCTACCGACAAGCTCGGCTTCGAATCCGCGGGCCCTGCAGGCCGACCTCGAGGGCCTCACCGCCGAACTCGGGCGCTACCTGCATACGCGGCGCAAAGCGATAGCTGGCGCTAATGTTTTGGCGAAAGCCTTGCAACGGCTCAGCGTGAGCGCAACGGCCGCGGCCGTCTTCAAGGCCCAACTGCTGCTGTTCGTGGCCGCGTCGCGCCCCGGGGCCAGCGCTCGGACCGGTTACTGCTCACCAACACCGGCAAAGCGGCCGAGTCGGCGAGCCTCGTCAACCTGGGTCGCGCCGACGACGAGAAGCTGCGGCCGCTGCTCATTTGGCAGATTGTGATCGCGGGGCTGCTGGAGGCCGGGCACGACGTGCGCGTCGTACAGGCGTCCGCCGGGCACCACACGGCCACGGCGACCGAGCAGTACCGCGTGGGCAGACTAGAGGAACTGGCCAGGGCGGTACGCGCGTTGCACCCGCGGGGGTGAGGGCGGACATCCCGCGGATAGACTACTTGCAAGACTCAAAACACCGACGTCATGGAGGGCATCCGCTACCTCACCGACGAGAACAGCGAGCGACGCTTCGCCCAGATCGACCTCGACCGGTTTGACGCCGAGTACATCGAGGACCTCCTCGACGGCCTCGTGGCTGAGTCCCGCAAGGACGAAGAGTCCGTCCCCCTCGCCGAGGCCCTCGCTGAGTTACGCCAAGCCGGCAAGCTCGATGCGTGAGAATGCGGACGAGCGCACGGACGAGGTCCCCGAGGCGGTCCCGGGGGTACGTCGTCTAGGTCAAGCGCTCGGCGCTCAAGGAACTGAAGCGCCTCCCGGCCAAGGCGGCAAGTCGCGCGCCGGCGCTCCCCCCATTACCCACCCCACAAACTCCCCCCCGCCGCACAGTAGTCGATGAACTTGCAATACGCATCATTGTACCCGCGCAACAGCTCCACGTTCCCGAAGCCGATGACGCGCAACCTTGCCCGCGTTAGGGCCACGTTCAGCTTGCGATCAATGTCCGATTCGGCACTTTTACTGCTCAACCTCGCGACGTTCGAGCCCTGGTTTGCGCACAGACTCAGCAAGATGTAGTCGTACGTGCTGCCCTGGTAGCGCTCGACCGTGTCGATCGTCACCTCGGACCACTCCTGCGGGAGGTCCGAGACCTGGATCGCCTGCCGGATACGGGCGATCTGCGCCCGGTAGGGCGTGATGATCCCCAACTGCTTCGGGTACAGCGTACTCGGCTTGCAGCGCTGGAGGCGGACCAAAGACCGGATGCACGTCACCACCGCCTCGGCCTCGTGGAGGTTGGTCCGGAAGGCCTTGTCGGATAGGTCGACGGGGGTGTCGACGAAGACGTAACTGTGGTCGCAGAAGACGTGCTCCAGGTCGGAGCAGTCGTCGGGGCGCTTCTCCCAGGCGTTCGTGAGCATCTGCCAGTCCGCACTCGGGGGGAGCTGCCCGAGGTTCTTCAGGGAGCCGCCGTAAAAGGTATCGTTGACGTAGGTCGCGAGCGTGGCGTGGAGGCGACCCTGGCGCGTGAGCTGGCCGCAGGCCCAGTGCCAACCCTGCGACTCGCAGCGGTGGAAGAGGCGCTCGAACAGGGAGTTGCGAAGGTCGGTGAGGCCGATGGCCCGCAGGGCGCTGTCGTCCACGCGGGTGTTTCGCTCGGACTGCGTCACGACGGCCGGCAGCTGTCGGTGGTCCCCGATGAGGATCGTCCGCGGGAAGCGGGCCATGAGGGAGACCAGGGAGGGCTCGAGGAGCTGCGAGGCCTCGTCGATGATGACGCGGTCGAACTGGAGCAGGTCGAAGAGCGACTCCCCCTTGCCGGATACCGCGCTCACGGTGCCGACGACGATGCGTTGGCCGTCGAGCAGGTCGCGGATCTGCTGGCGGGTCTGGAGGTGACCCATGCGACCTTGCAGCAACTGCCGCCCGAACTCCTCGGCGCACCCGAAGCTCGACCCGATGCGGATGTACTTCTTCGTGATGTCGCCGCCGATCTGCTCGATCGCGCTGCAGATCTCGTCGACGGCCCGGTTCGTGAACGCGAGGACTAGAATGCGCTCACGCGTCGAGTTGACGAAGTGCTCGCACAGGTGGTGCAGCATCATGCTCGTCTTGCCGGTGCCCGGCGGACCCCACAGCAGGTAGTACTCCCGCGCGTTGACGATCGCCTCGAAGATGTCGGCCTGTTCCTTGGTGAGCCTGGCCGGTCGCCGGACCCGCTGGGTGCCCGCCTGGATCGGCGGTCGCAAGCCCAGGACCAACTCCCGGGTCTCGGGTTTTGCGGAAGCGAACTCCGCCAGGTTCTGGTACAGCCGCGTGAAGGAACTGTCGAACAGGTCCGGCTCGACGTTGAAGCGGTCGTGCTGCTGGAAGCGCGTGAGGTCGGGCTGCGTGGCGCGGAGCCGGACCTCGACCGTCTCGTTGGTGAGCCGCGTGATCGTGCCCTTGAACACCTGGTGGTGCAGCACCGCCCGGCGCGCGGCGTCGCCGGGGTAGAGCACGACGATGTCCCCGCGGCGGAAGCTCGTGAGCGCGGCCTGCCCGTCGGCCTGCGTCGTGCGCCGAAAGCTCAGCACCGGGAAGCCCTCCTTCTGCGCGACCGCCACCAGGTTCAGGTCGTGCAGGATCGCGTAGCCCTCCACCTTCACCTCCAGGTCCTCGCGCCACAGCGCGGCCTGGCCCGTGATCCGGTCGTTGCTCTGGGCGCCGACCTTCGCGAGGCGCTGCTCGCGGGCGATGAAGCCGACGAAGGCGCGGATGTAGTCGCGCTCCAGGTCCGAGAGCGTGCTCCAGGAGGCGTGGAAGCCCTGGAGGTCACGTTGCACGAAGCCGCTCATGTTGGGGTAGCGCTCGGGCCGGAGCCAGTCCAGCGGGCACTCCGCCCCGGGTCGCGACTCGCCGAGGAGCCGCTCGATGGCCATCATCTTGTTGCGCACCGCGAGCGCGTCGAACTGCTGCGACCGGTTGATCGGCGCGTAGCGCAGGGGCCGCTCCCGGTCGCGGGAGTAGAGCACGAAGTTGCGTGGCTTGGTCTTCTCCCCGAAGACCGCCTTGACGAGCAGATCGTAGAGCAGCGTCTGGACGTAGTGCTCCTGGACGATCTGGTGCTGGTTGGGCCGGAAGATGCTGCCCGACTTGAGCTCCACGATCGCCGCGTTGGCGTCGCCGCGCACGGGCGGGCGGAAGGCGTCCAGGCGACCCTGCAGGCCGTAGCGCTCGGCGTAGAAACTGGGCTCTACCACGCAGTCCTCGCAGGCGATCCCTTCGGCGGGCAGGTGCTTGACGACGGCCTCCGCGATCACCTTGAAGTGGTTCGCGCAGGCCTCCATCAACTTGCGGACCTCGTCGTCGGTGAGCTTCGCGTACTCCAGGGGGTAGGCTGCGAAAGTTTTGCGGAAGCTGTCCACGAAGTCGTCCCCGCAGTCGATCAGGGCGCTGTCGAGGAAGTGGTTGGCGACGTTACCGGCCAACACCGGGACCGAGGACGTGAACGGCGTCACGCGACCGAGCAGATACTTCACCGGCTCGGCGCCCTCGACGTCGAAACACTTCGCCACGGCCGTCACGTCCACGAGGAAGTCCGGGTCTATGATAAGGTGTTGCGGATTGAGTTCGCCGCTCTGGTCCACCTCGACGTGCAGCAGGTTGACCTCCACGGGCCACGTGTAGTAGCGCCGCAGTAGCGCCACGGCCGGCCCGACGAAGCGCTCGTTGTAGCCCGGGCGCGCGTAGTGGACGTAGTGGTCGAGCCCGGGACTGTCGACGAGGCGGACGCGTAGCACCTGCTGGGCCTCCAGGTCCTCCACGACGAGCGCGCGCAACTGCGTCTTGTACTCCGCTACCCGGTAGCCCTGCAGTTGGAAGGCGTCGTAGCTGTCCGGCAGCAGCTCCGCCCACAGCGCCGGGGGCTCGAGCTTGGTGACGCCGACGATCGCGTCCCCGAGGGCCTTCGCGCCCAGCAACAGGCAAGTCTCCGGATCGAGGCGGACCTCCTCGCCGCGCAGCGACTTCGAGGCCTCGCGGTCGAACTGGTGGAGGAAGTAACTCAGGCGCGGGTCGAGCTTCGCGGTCTGCGCGACGTAGGTGAGGCGGGCGAAGTGGTTCGAGAAACTCTGCGTCCCGGACTCGGTGAGGTCGATGAAGTAGGCCTTGACCTGCTGCGCGAGTTGCGCCAGGCGGGCGGGCAGGGGAGCGTCGGCGGTGAGGCTCCACGTCACCACGCCCATGTACTGCCGGCCGACGTCGGCGAGGAGGAAGGCGTTGCCATACGGATCGGCGGCGGCGTCGGCGTCGACGGCGCGGGGTGGAGGCGGGGCTGCGGGGTTCACGGAGGCGAAGTTGAAACAAATTGTCGGAATACTCCCGGCTCAGCGGGCCATTGTGGAATCTATGCGCACATACATTCCACTTTTCGGCAATCTAAGTGGTTGCGGCGTCGCGGACCTCTGCCGTAAACCCGTATCCTTGCGGCCATGGACATCGCATCAATCTTCACCCGCAACAAGACCTGGATCCAGGAGCGCCTCGCCGAGGACGCCGACTACTTCACGACCCTCGCGAAGGGCCAGAACCCCTCCATCCTTTACATCGGCTGTTCGGACAGCCGCGTGACGGCCGAAGAGCTGATGGGCGTCGGGCCGGGCGACGTGTTCGTCCACCGCAACATCGCCAACATGGTCCCCAACACGGACCTCAACGTGATGTCCGTCATCGAGTACGCCGTGCGCCACCTCGAGGTCGACCACGTCGTCGTCTGCGGGCACTACGGCTGCGGCGGGATCAAGGCCGGGATGCAGAGCGCCGACCTCGGGATCCTCAACCCGTGGCTGCGCAACGTGCGCGACGTGTACCGCACGCACATGGCCGAGCTCGAGGGCATCGCCGACGAGGAGCAGCGCTACCGGCGCCTCGTCGAGCTCAACGTCGAGGAGCAGGCCATCAACGCCCTCAAGGCGGCCGTCGTGCAGCGGGCCGTCAAGCGCCGCGGCCTCACCGTGCACGGCTGGGTGTTCGACCTCGCCACCGGGGAGATCGTCGACCTCAATATCGACTTCGACGCCATCCTCGCGAAGGTCTCGCAGATCTACAACATCGAGGACTAGCCCGCGGGCCATCGTACGACCGCGCCGTCGTCGTGTGTCAAGTTATCAACATGTGTGTCGGCCAGACACCTTACCCACCCGTGCCTCGTTAGGCTCGGTACCCCTTATGCTCACCCCATTTATGCTCTTCCGTTTGTCCGCCTCTCGCGCGATCGTCCCGCTGCTGTGCTTGCTGATTGGGCTTTCGCCAAAACCCGCTACAGCGCAGGCCACCGCCGAGACCGAGCGCCTCGTGCGCGCGGCCGAGATCAGCTACGAGCGCAACAACGTCGACTACTACGTCCTCCGCGACGCGATCGCCGCGGCCGAGGCCAGCGGTGACCTCCGCCTGCAGGCCCGCGCCATCCGTACCCTCGCCCGCGCCGACTCGGCCGCCAACCGCCGCACGAAATCCATCCCGGAGTTCGCCAAGGCCCAGGCCCTCGACGCCGAGGCCGACCTCCTCGAGCAGGCCGACGACCTCACCGCCGCCCAGGCCGCCGCCGAGGCCGCCGCCGCGACCGAGGCCGCCGCCCTGGCCGAGAAGGAACAGATCGCCCGGGAGCTCAGCGCCGCCAGGAGCGCCTCGAACACTAGGCTCTACACCGCCATCGGGATCGCCGCGGCCATCATCGCGGCCCTGATCCTGATCTTCGTCGCGACGGTCAAGAAGCTCAAAAACGACATCGCCAAGGCCCGCGCCGCGCAGGCCGAGGCCGAACAGGGTTTCGCGGAAGCCCGCACGCAGACCGCCGGCGCCGCGACGGGCTCCCTGAAGCGCCTGCGCAACCTCCTCAAGGTCTACACCTCGCGCATCCCCGTGGCCGAGCCCGGCTCCGGGCCCAACCAACTCGCCGCCCACGAGGCCGGGATCCAGGCCATGATGCAGAGCGGGTTCGACTCCGGGACCGGGTTCGAGGTCGCCGTCGAGTCCTTCTTCGAGAAGTACGACGACACGCTCGTGAGTCTGACCGCCCCGCACGGCGGTCGCCTCGAGGTCGACTCCATGCCCCTGCGCCTCCCGCTCGACCAGGCGATCCCGTTCACGATGCTCTTCGCCGAACTCGTCGGCTACGCGTTTCGCCACGGTTCGACCGCCCTCAAGGCGACCCTCACCAAGGAGGGCAACAACGCCAACCTGACGCTCGTGGACGAGTCCGGCCGCCAGGACGCCCCCGCCGTCGACGCGGGCGAGTTGAAGTACGCCCGCCAGCTCGCCGCCGAGATGAACGGCAAACTCTCCGACGCCGCCGAGCCGAACCCGTCGATAAAGCTTAAGTTTACGACCATCCCGAGCCGCGCCGGCATCGTGAGTTGACCGCCGGGCGAGGGGTAAATGAGAAACAAACCGACAGGCCGCTCGCCCCCCGGGCGGGTGGCCTGTTTTCGTGAGCGGCGTTTGACCCGGTCCGCGAGCGCCGTAAAGGCCGTAAAAAAAGCCCACGAGCGGCTCCGTGTAGCTGCTCGCGGGCTCATCATGTGGTCCCGGGTGGAATCGAACCACCATCCCAGGCTCCGGAAACCTGTATACTATCCGTTGTACTACGGAACCGACTCACCGCGCGCACCAGAGTTTTGGCGAAAGCCGTCCCCCCATGCCGCGACGGGGGCGAAGATAGCCGCCCGGCGAGACTTCCGGCAGGCCGATCCGGAATTTGATCGCGGTTCTACCTACCACGCCCCGGGGGCACGAAAGACCGCTACGGGTTGCCTTACGGCTCGACGTCAAATCGCCCTGCGGTGTGCGGATGGGCAGGCATGACGAGCCGTGTTTGCCTGGCTCCGCCAGGTCCCGTGTGACGAGCAGTTACGCAGAGCCCCGTCGTACGACCCCGAACACCCGACAGCGCCAAACAACCACAACTCGCCCCGCCCTCACCCCGCAAGGCCCAATCATATCCTCTCCACACCCACTTACCCACCCCATTTCCTGACCCGCCCCCGACCCACCTCGTGACGCTTACTCTACCTTTGGCGCTCGACCCAAACCGGGACCCACTCGTTCCTTGCGTGACATGGCCGCAGCCCAATCCCCTTCCCCCCCGCCGCTGGCCACCACCGCCGCCCCCGATGCCGCCGTGGCCCCGGGGAAGCGCAAGACCGTAACCAAGGCGCAGCTCAGAGAAGCCCTCGGGATCTTCGAGTTTATCCGGCCGTACAAATGGTCGCTGATCATTGGGATGGTACTGCTCAGCCTGAGCAGCCTCGTCTTCATGGCCTTCCCGTACCTCATCGGGGAGATGGTGCGCGCGGCCAACGGCGAGGGCACCCTCGGGTGGTCGGTGCAGACGCTCGGACTCGCGATGCTCGTCATCCTGATCGCGCAGAGCGTCGTGAGTTACTTCCGGGTACTGCTCTTCGCGCGGGTGAGTGAGCTGGGCATCGCCGATGTACGCCGGGCCGTGTTCGGGCGCCTCATCGCGCTGCCGATCTTCTTCTTCGAGAAAAACCGCAGCGGCGAACTCATCAGTCGCCTCACCGCCGACGTCGAGAAGCTCTACAGCGCCTTCTCGATCACGATCGCCGAGTTCCTCAGGCAGGTGCTCATCCTGGTCTTCGGGATCGCCTTCATCGTGTTCCGGATGCCGAAGCTGAGCCTCATCATGCTGCTCACTTTCCCGGTGGTCGTCGTCGGGGCCATCTTCTTCGGGCGTTACGTCCGCAGGCTCTCCAAGCAGCGCCAGGAGGCCCTCGCGGAGACCAACAACATCCTCGGCGAGTCGATCCAGAGCATCCAGGCCGTCAAGGCCTACGTCAACGAGGGGCTCGAGCGCCGGCGCTACTCCGCGGCGCAGGACATCACCGTCGACGTGAGTCTGAAGTTCGCGAGGATGCGCGCGGCCTTTAGCGTCTTCATCATCACGTTCTTATTTGGGGCGCTGTTCTTCATCATCTACCAGGGCGCCACGCTCGTGCAGAGCGGCGAGATGGCCTCCGGCGATCTGCTGGAGTTCGCGCTCTACACCGCGATCCTCGGCGGGGCCATCGCGGGGCTGGGCAACTTCTACACCGAGCTCGTCGGGGCCATCGGCGCGACCGAGCGCATCCGCGACATCCTCCGCGAGCCCACCGAAGCCCCGCACCCCGCACCACGCACCCCGCACACCGAACCCGCCATCCAGGGCAACATCCGCTTCGAGAGCGTGCAGTTCCGCTACCCGAGCCGACCCGACATGGAGGTGCTCAAGCAGCTGTCCCTGTCCGTGCGCGCCGGCGAACGCATCGCCCTCGTCGGACCGAGTGGCGCCGGCAAGTCGACCGTCCTCCAGCTCCTCCTCCGCTTTTACGAAGGCTACCGCGGCTCGATCACGCTCGACGGACGCGAGATCCGCGACATCGACCTGCCCACTTACCGCTCGCACCTCGGGATCGTCCCGCAGGAGGTGCTGCTGTTCGCCGGCAGCATCGCGGACAACATCGGCTACGGCCGCCCGTCGGCCACCCGCGAGCAGATCGCCGAGGCGGCCCACCAGGCCAACGCCCTGGAGTTCATCGAGCGCTTCCCGGAAGGGCTCGAGACGCTAGTCGGCGAGCGCGGCGTCAAACTCAGCGGCGGGCAGCGCCAGCGCATCGCCATCGCGCGGGCGCTGCTCAAAGACCCCAGGGTGCTCCTGCTCGACGAGGCCACCTCGAGCCTCGACGCCGAGTCGGAACGCGTGGTCCAGGAGGCGCTCGACCGACTGATGGAAGGCCGGACGAGCTTCGTGATCGCGCACCGCCTGGCGACCGTGCGCGACGTCGACCGCATCTTCGTGATCGACGGCGGGGAGGTGGTCGAGTCCGGGACCCACGACGAGCTCAACGCCCGGCCCGACAGCCTCTACGCCTCCCTCGCGAAACTCCAGTTCGAACAGGTCTAGTCTTCTCTAACTTACGTCTCCGTATGCTCCGAAGTGCGCTGGTGGTCTTGGCTTTCTTGGGTGGGGTCGCCTGCGTGATCGGGTGGTCGCTCGAGCTCCCGACCGTCGACGCGACCGTCAACGCCGGCGAGCTCATCATTCGCGCGGCCACCGTTGGGGCGGGCGCCGGACTGGTTGTGGGACTGCTCAGTTGCCTCGCGCTCGAGACCTTCCTCGGCCGCTTCCAGGCCATCGCCACGGCCATCATTCTATTCACGATCGGGGCGCCCCTGCTGGCGCTCGTCACCAACCGCAGCCTCGGCGCCGACCAGACCATCGAGCTCCAGTTGCCGGTCAAGCAGGTCACCGCGGAGTGGTCCGGCAGGGGCCTCACGCGCGAGGCCTTGGACCAGCCCGCCGACGGTTACTCCATCTACGTCGAGACCGACGAGGGCCTCCTGCGCCTCCGACAGGACGGCGGCGAGGCGCCGGAGATCAACGCCACGCGTAGCCTCCCGGTCTTCCGCAACCCCGGCTACTGGGGCTACCCCCTCTACGAACTCGCGCCCGTCGACACGACCCTCGTCCCCGCCTTCGAGTAGCGCCAAGCCGCCCCGACCTTGACCCAAACTTCGCCACCGAACACGCTCCAACACGGAGTTTCGCTGCGGCCCTTCAATACCTTCGGGCTGGAGGCCAGCGCCGAGCGATACTACCGCGCCACGAGTTTGGGTGGCCTCCGCGAGGCCCTGCGCGCCGAACAACCAACGCTGGTCCTCGGTGGCGGGTCCAATCTGCTCCTCACGCGTGACGTCCCCGGGCTCGTCCTGCACCTGGACCTGCGCGGCGTGACGGTTTTGCCGAAAGGCGACCTTGCGCTCGTGACGGCGGCCGCGGGCGAGAACTGGCACGAGTTCGTCGTCTTCACGGTGGACGCGGGCTACGGCGGGCTCGAGAACCTGAGCCTCATCCCCGGGAGCGTGGGCGCGGGGCCGATCCAGAACATCGGGGCCTACGGCGTCGAGCTCAAGGATCGCTTCGTGGCGCTGCGGGCCCTGCACCGCGAGACGCTCCGGCTGCGCACCTTCGACGCGGACGAGTGCCGCTTCGGCTACCGCGACAGCGTCTTCAAGCGCGAACTTGCCGGGCAGTACATCATCACCGAGGTGACCTTCCGGCTCACGGTCGATCGGCACGACCTGCGCGCGGACTACGGGGACGTGAGCGCGCACGTGGCCGCGCAGGGCGTGGGCAAGGGGGAAGGCCAGCAGCGGCTTTCGCCAAAACACATTTCCACTGCCGTCATGGCGATCCGCCGGTCCAAGTTGCCCGACCCAGCCGAGATCGGCAACAGCGGCAGTTTCTTTAAGAATCCCGAGCTAACGCAAACTGAGTACGAGGTCTTCGCCGCCGCGCACCCGAGCGCGCCGAGCTACGAGCTCCCGGGCGGCGGAAGGAAGGTGCCCGCGGGCTGGCTCATCGAGCGGGCCGGCTGGAAGGGCCACCGCCGGGGCGCCATCGGGGTCCACGACCGGCAGGCGCTGGTGCTGGTCAACCACGGCGGTGGGGTAGGGCGGGAGCTGTACGACCTGGCGCAGGAGATCCGGGGAGACGTGAAGGCCAAGTTCGGCATCGCGCTCGAGATGGAGGTCAACGTGTTCTGACGCTCCCATCCCTACATTGCCGCCCATGGCACTAAAAGTCTCCGTCTCGGGCGTCCGCGGCACCATCGGCACCTCGTCTGACCCCTCGGGGGACCTTACGCCGCAAACTTTGCTCGACTTCGTGAGCGCTTACGGGACTTTCGTCAAAACCAACGGGCGCGTCTCCGCCGGTCGGCCCACCGTGGTCATCGGGCGCGACGGGCGCATGAGCGGGCCGGTCGTGGCGCAGTTCGTGACCTCGACGCTGCGGTTCCTCGGCATCGACGTGATCGACCTCGACCTGTCCACCACGCCGACCGTCGAGGTGGCGGTCGTGCGGCACGGAGCCCAGGGCGGGATCGTGCTCTCGGCTAGCCACAACCCCTACGACTACAATGCCCTCAAACTCCTCAACGAGCGGGGGGAGTTTTTGTCAGCCGCCGACGGGGAGGCCATCCTCGAGATTATCGACGGTGGGAATATCCAATTTCCACTGGTTCGCGAGTTGGGAGCCTACCGTCGCTCCACCGACGACATCGCCGCGCACATTGCCGAGGTGTGCGCGCTGCCGCTCGTCGACGTCGAGGCCGTCCGGGCGGCGGGGCTGCACGTGGTCGTGGACTGCATCAACTCCACGGGCGCCATCAGCGTGCCGCCGCTCCTGGACGCCCTCGGCGTCAGCTACGAACTGCTCTTCGACGAGATGAGCGGAGACTTCGAACACGAGGCCGAGCCCCTGCCGAAGAACCTGGCCGTTTTGGCGAAAGCCGTCGCAGACAGCCCGAAGGCCGCCCTCGGGATCGCCGTCGACCCGGACGTCGACCGCCTCGTGCTCGTGAGCGAGGACGGCAGCATGTTCGGGGAGGAGTACACGCTGGTCGCGGTGGCGGACTACGTGCTGGCGCACACCCCGGGTCCCGTCGTCAGCAACCTGTCGAGCAGCCGGGCCCTGCGTGACGTAGCCCGACGCTACGACCAGCCCTACGCCGCGGGGGCCGTCGGCGAGGTGCACGTCGTCGCGAAGATGCGTGAGGTTGGCGCCGTGCTCGGGGGCGAGGGCAACGGCGGCATCATCTACCCCGGGCTCCACTACGGCCGCGATAGCATCGTCGGGATCGCCCTGCTCCTCAGTCACCTGGCGACCTCCGGCAAGACCGCCAGCGCGCTGCGGGCGAGCTACCCGGACTACGAGATCGTCAAGGACAAGATCGCCGTGCCGGACGCGAGCGTCGTGCCGGCGGCCCTCGCGGCCGTGGCGAAGAGCTACGCCGGGGCCGAGGTCGACCACCAGGACGGCCTCAAGATCGACCTGCCCGAGGGTTGGGTGCACCTGCGCGCCAGCAACACCGAGCCCATCATGCGCGTCATTGCCGAGAGCACCGACGCCGCCGCGGCCGAGAGACTCGCCACCGAGGCGATGGACCGCCTGAGGGCCGCCCTCGGGTAAGCAAACATTGCGGACCTTTGCCCGCCGCGTGCGACGACCGCCGCTCGCCTTCGATCGCTGCCCACTCGCAGGCTACGGCTTGCGCCAAAACCCACCCCATGCGCGTCTACCTCGACAATGCCGCCTCCACGCCCGTGCTCCCGGAGGTGATCGACACCATGAGCCAGCTGATGCGCGAGGCCTACGGCAACCCGAGTTCGATCCACAAGGAAGGTCGCCAGGGGCGGACCATCATCGAGGCGGCGCGCAAGAAGGTGGCCCGCCGCCTCAACGCCTCCCTCGGGGAGGTCTTCTTCACGAGCGGCGGCACGGAGGCGAGCAACATGGCCATCAAGTGCAGCGTGCGCGACCTCCACGTCACCGACATCGTCTCGAGCCCCACCGAGCACCACTGCGTGCTGCACAGTCTCACGGACGTGCAGCAAAACTGTCACGTCAAGATCCACATGCTCGGGCTCGACGAGTGGGGCCGGCCGACGCCGGAGCGCCTCGACGCCAAGCTCACCGAACTGGCGGGGCGCAAGGTGCTCGTGAGCCTCATGCACGCCAACAACGAAACCGGCAACCTCATCGACCTCGCCGGCATCAGTGCCGTGTGTAAGGCCCACGGGGCGTTGCTCCACAGCGACACCGTGCAGACGACGGGTCACTTCGAGATCGACCTCCAGGAACTGCGGATCGACTTCCTCACCGGCGCGGCGCACAAGTTCCACGGCCCGAAGGGCGTCGGCTTCGTGTACATCTCCAACGAGCAGATCGTGCGGCCCTTCGTCGACGGCGGTTCGCAGGAGCGCAACATGCGCGGCGGCACCGAGAACCTCTACGGGATCGCCGGCCTCGCGCAGGCGTTCGAACTGGCCTACGAGGAGCTGGAGCAACGACGGGACTACATCCAGGCCCTGCGGCGGGACTTCGTCAACAAACTGCTCGCCATCGAGCCGGGCCTGCGCGTCAACACCGACCTCGAGGGGCCCAACCTCTACACCGTCCTCAGCGTGAGCTTCCCGCCGACGCTCAAGTCCGAGCTACTGCTGTTCAACCTCGACATCGCCGGGATCGCGGCCAGCGGCGGATCGGCCTGTAGCTCCGGGGCCGATGCCGGGAGCCACGTCATCAGCGCGATGTACGGCCCGGACGACGATATGATCACCGTGAGGTTTAGCTTCTCCCACCTCAACACCCCCGCGGAGGTGGAGTACGTCATCGAGAAGGTGCGGGGCTTCTTGGCGGTGAAGGCTCCGGCAGTGGCGGCGGCGAAGGTTTGACGGTGGCTGCCACGAGCCGCAGTAGGGGCCTTCGGTGTGGGCTCGCAGGACCTTGCAGATCGTCGTTGGGGTATTCGATGACCCCGGCCGCGACAGAATTATGGGTACTTGGACCTACTGCGGAGGCGCGTTGCGGACTTACGTCAAATTGTTTACATTTGGACGACAGCGCCAGTAGTTGCGGCGCTGCCCCCGTTCCCGAAGTCATAACGCGACATGAAGATTACCTCCCGTGCTATAAGCCTCATGCTCGTTATCGCCGGCGTGGCAGTGACGCTACCGCGGCAAGCCTTCGCCCAGGACGATCTACCGTGCGGAACGGTCGCCACCGAAGGCTACCGCGCGCCTCACGAAGTCAAGGCGGAGGAGTTCGCGCGCTTCAGAAGCCGTTTTGCCGAAAGGCTACAGACCCGCGCCGCGAGCCGACGTGGCAGCAACGTCGAAGTCGACACTGTGCCCGTCAACGTGTACATCTTCCGGCGCAACGACGGTACCGGCGGACTGACCGAGGCCCGGCTCCTCGAGGTCATGACGAAGCTCAACGCGGACTACGATTCGGTGGGGCTGTACTTCACGACCTGTACCCCGCAGATCATCAACAGCACCAAGTACTACGACTTCAGGCAGGAAGAGGAGAGCGAACTCCGCGACGAGTACTACACCAGGGAGGGACTGAACATCTACTTCGCCAACACCATCGCCGGCAGAAGTGGCGCGCTGTGTGGTTACGCCTACTACCCCTACGGCGGGCGCAACGTCATCCTGATGAACAACAGTTGCGCCCTCAACGGCTCGACGCTCTCCCACGAAGTGGGCCACGCCTACGGGCTCCCGCACACGCACGGGTACAGCAACAGCGACCGTACGGACGAACTCGTCGACGGCAGTAACTGCGCCAGCGCAGGCGACAGTTTTTGCGATACGCCGGCGGACCCGCAACTGAGCACGGCCCTGGTCGGCACCGATTGCGTCTACAGCGGAACGGCCACCGACACCAGCGGCGCTGCCTATACCCCGGACGTGAGCAACCACATGAGCTACTCGCGGGCGAGCTGCCGGCGGCGCTTCTCCGTGGAGCAAATGGCGGCGATGAAGTTCAACAGCGGCGAAGCCTGGGATCGCATCGACCTGGCGTGCGACAACTTCACGGGCGACTTCGAGGTCGCATCGGCGACGGGCGGCGCGCAGTTCTGCAACGACGACCTGAGCGTGCGCCTCACCGCAGTCGGCGTCGGGGCCACGGCTTACAGTTGGGACATCAATGCCGACGGCTCGGTCGAGGGCACGGGACCGAGTTTCGAGTACACGTTCCCTACCGCCGGGACGTATAGCGTGGCACTTACGTTGAGCAACGGTACCGAGCAGGTACGTCGCGTCAAGCGCAATTTTATCGTCGTAGGGCCGCGGCCCCTGCCGATCGTGCAGGCTTTCGAGCGCGAGGAGGCCGTGAGGGACTACTTCTGGCGCTACGGCACGGGCGCCGGCGAGGCGGCGTGGGTGTTGCGATCCGGTAGTACCCCCAGCAATTCGACCGGGCCGGAAGGTGGGCGCCCGGACCGCAGCACCGGGGCGGCTTCCGACTACCTCTACGTGGAGGCCTCGGGCGAGGCCGCTGGTACGCCCGCGGTCTACCGCAGCGGCTGCATCGCGGTGCCGCGAATCGATACACTCCTGAGGGAGGATTCGCTCCGGTTTGCGCGACCGGTACTCAGCTTCTACTACCACATGTACGGCAATACGATGGGCGATCTCCACGTCGACATCGAGACGGCTACGGGTATCGTCCGGGACGTGACCCCGGCGCTCATCGGCGAGCAGCAATCCAGCACCAACGACACGTTCCGCCTCCGCGAAGTCGACCTGTCGGCGTACGCCGGTCAGCGTATCAATATTCGGTTCCGTGGAATGGTAGGGTCGAGCTTCCGCAGCGACATGGCGATCGACGACGTGTCCGTGGCGCTACGCCCCGAGGTCATCGTCGGCGTGACGCAGCTCGCGAGCGCCGAGCGACGGCCGACGCTCTATCCGAACCCGGCCACCCGCGAGATTCGGGTAGACGGCCTGGCGGATGGGAGTACGGTGGGTGTCCGCAATGCCCTCGGACAGCTGGTGGTCCCGGTGCGGCCGTACGCCGGGCAAATCGTCATCGACGCACTAGCCAGCGGGTTTTACACCGTCGAGGTTCGGGCGCCTTCCGGCAAAACCGCCGCGCTGCCGCTCGTGGTGAGGTAGTTAGTTGCGGTCTTTCCGTTTGCGTTTTTGCTTACTTTCTTCGCGGGCACGTCTCTTGCCTGCTGGCGTGCCGCGGAGCATATCCGTCGTGACGCCGCCGAAGCCCGCGGCAAGCGTCGCCCAGTGGATACGAATGTCGAAGTAGATCGTCTTCGAAACCGCGGGTGCGCCCTCGGTCTGCGCCGCGCACTCGACCCGGTAGACATCGTACGGTACGCCCGCCGCGTCGTGGGTGAGACTGCGCGAATCGGGTTCGCAGCCCGCCAGCGAAAGCAAGATGTACTCGTCGCGCACGGCGGTGACCGGCCAGGCCTCGGCGAAGGACTCCCCCGTGCGCTCGAAGGCGATGGCCCGGGCGATGGTCACGAAACGCGCGTAGCTGCTCGTGGCCTGCGCGGTGTCGCCGACGGCGAGCCACAGTTCGTGCTCGCGGTAATGACACTCCAGGCAGCCGGGGTGCTGATACGTGAAGTCGGAGAAGTTCTGAACGCGCTCGAGGGCCTGCGGCGGCGTGAGTCGGGCCAAGCCCCCGGCGATAGCCTCGGCACCACGGCCAAGATCGCCCTTCGCCATGGCATCCGGCTGCACCGCCCCCCCGTAGTACACTCCGGCGGCCACGTCGAGCGGGATGTCGTTCTCGGCCACGTAGAACGACTCCCGCAGCGCTCTGAACCCAGGCTCGGTGCCGGAGACCTGCAACAGGGAGTCGATATCGATCGCGGGCGCCCGCCGCCCGAAGCCTCGGATGTCGATACTATCGGTGGCCTGCGCTAGGCCCGCCCCGAGCGCGGCGCCGACGGTACAGAAGCTCAGAAGCAAGGCGCGGTACCACATAGCGGAGCACGAAGTTTGCCGTAATCTAAACGCTGCGCTGCCCGGGCTGGTAAGTTTCTTGCGGTACGACGGACACACGACCACCACCGTCGGCGACGAGTTTTGCGGAAGCGTAAACCGGATCGTGCTCGAAGCCCAGGGTATACCCTTCGGCCACGGCCTCGCCCAGGAGCCGCTCCTTTTCCGCCAGGGTCAAGAGGGGTCGCACGTCGTAGGCCAGTACCCACGGCAGGCGTACGTGCGCCACCGAGGGCATGAGGTCCGCGCAGTAGACGAAGCGCCGCCCGCCGCCGAGCTCGACCATCGGCATCATCATCGCCTCGGTGTGACCGTAGAGTGGCCGCAGGCTGATGCCCGGGAGCCAGTCGAAGTCCCTATCGCACTTCACAGGCAGCATGTCCAGCTGGCCGCTGACCTTCAGTGGCGCGAGATTTTCGGTAAGGAAACTCGCTGCCTCCTTCGCGTTCGGGCGCTCGGCCCAGGCCCACTGCGCGTCGTTGCTCCAGTAGGTGGCATTCGGGAAGGTGGTCACGATTTGGCGACTTTCGTCAAAACGCGTGGCGCCCCCGACGTGGTCGAAGTGGAGGTGCGTGAGCAGGACATCGGTCACGTCGGCGGGCTGGACGCCGAGGTCCGCGAGCGAGCCGAGCAGGGTGTGCTCCCCGTGCGGGTGGAAGTGGCTCCTGAACTTCGCGTCCTGCTTGTGGCCCATCCCCGTGTCCACGAGCACGACGCGGCCGCCGGTGCGGATCAGCAGACAGCGCATGGCCCAGGTGCAGAGGTTGTCCGCGTCGGGAGGGTTTTTGCTCGCCCACATCGTCTGCGGGACGATCCCGAACATGGCCCCGCCGTCGAGCTTGAAGCGGCCGGCGTCGATGAAGTCTAGTTGCATGGACAAGGTGTCGTAAAGGTGCGCGAAGGGCTTAGCCCCCGAAGCCGATCCGTTTCTCCGGCTCGGTGGTCGTTTGCTTGAGGCTCGCCATGCGCAGGGCCGCTATCGCGCACTCGACGCCTTTGTTGCCGTGCTTGCCCCCGGCCCGGTCTACGGCCTGCTCGTGCGAGTTCGGCGTCAGCAGTCCGAAGATGTAGGCCCGCCCGCTGGCCACGGACATCGTCTGGAGGGCGTTCGCGACGCTCTGGTTGATGTACTCGTTGTGGGGCGTCTCGCCCGTGATGACGCACCCGAGGCAGATGATCGCGTCACACTTGTGTTTGCTGCTCATCATGCGCGCGCCGGCGGGGAGCTCGAAGGCGCCCGGGACCTGGACCGTGAAGATCGCCTCGGGCGGGACGCCGTGCTTGCGCAGCGTCTCGACGGCGCCGTCGTAGAGGGCGTGCGTGATGTCGGTGTGGTACTCGGCGAGCACGATGCCGATCTTGAATTTGGCCCCGTCGGGCATGGTCGACTCGTCGTAGGCGGAGAGGTTCTTCAGGGCGGAAGCCATAAGCGGGGGCGGGGGGTGGCGCGGTCGACGCCGACCGCAGGGCTGTAAACGACGAAAGGCGCTCCCGGTTGGGGGAAGCGCCTTTCGGGGAGGGGCGTGGCGGTTTTGCCGAAAGGCTACTCCGCCCCCGCGCGCGCGATGAACTTCTCGATGTCGGAGGCCTGCTCACTGTTCGGGAACTCCTCGCGGATCCGCTCGTAGAGCTCGGCCGCCCCGGCCTTGTCGCCGTTGCGCTCGCGGAGCATCCCGAGCTTCTTGAGGAAGTACGGCGCGGTGACGAGGTTGTCGTCGGCCTCGTCGACGGCCTCGTTGTAGTACTTCTCGGCGGTGGCCAGGTCTTCCTTCTGCGCGTAGGCGTCCCCGAGGGCCCCGGCCTTGGTCGCGGGCAGGAGCGTGCCTTCGGCGTCGAAGTCGTCGAGGTAGAGGATGGCCGCGTCGTACTGGCCGAGGTGGAGGTAGCCCACGCCGGCGTAGTAGTTGGCGAGATTGCCGGAGGGCGTCGAGCCGTGGTCCTCGATGATGTCGAGGAACCCGCGCACGACCCCCTGCCGGCCCTGGATCGCGACCTGGAAGCTGTCCTGCTCGAACAGCTGCTCGGCCTGCCACATGTCGGCGGCGGCCTCGGCGGCGGCTGGCTCGCTCACGAACTTCTGGTAGAGGAAGATCCCGAGGGCGATGAGCAGACCCGCGGCCACGATGCCGATGACGAGTTGGCCGTTGCGCTCGAACCAGTTGGGACCGTTTTGCCCGGTGGCGCGGACCTCGGCGTACTCGATGTCGGTCCCGAGGGTGGGACTGTGCGGCGCCGGGGTCGCGGCGCTCTTGTTTTCCTTGATCGTGGCCATACGGATGGTTTGCGTTGCTCGGGGGCGGTCATCAAAAGCGGCGCGAAGGTAAATAGAAAATAATCCGTCCCGCCGCCCGCATCTTCGCGTCTACGTATGCAGCAGCTCGTGAGTTTCCCGCCCCTGTCGACCTGCCTGATCGCCGTCGCCTTGGCCGTCGCCCTCGTCTGTGGCTGTAAGTCCAACACCGCGGATGTCGACCGCCCGAACGAATCCTACAACCACATGGCCCCCACCGCCCCGAGCCGACTCCACATCCCGGTCCACGTGACGCGCGCCGCCCTCGTCGAGGTCGTCAACGCGCAGCTCCCGGCCCAGCTCATCGACGAGGCCGACTTCGGGGGCTACGGCGTAGATATGAAGGTCTCGCGGGCGGGAAGACTGGATCTGGCCTTTCGGCAAAACCCGGCGAACGCCTCCGAGGTCCCCCGCCTCTACTACGAGGTGCCGCTCAAGATCGCCATCCGCAAGAACGCGCTGATTACGACCCTCAGGGCCGACGGCGAACTCACGATCAAGTTCTCCACCGTCATCGGCTTAAAGCCTACTTGGGAGGTCACCTCGCGGACCGAACTGCTCGAGTACACCTGGACCCGGCAGCCGCAGCTCAACGTCGGGGGGCTGAACATCCCGATTCAGGGTCTGACGAGTTCGATCATCGCACGGGCGAAAAGAGATATCGCCGCGGGCATCGACGAGGGCATTCAGCAAAACATCTCGCTGCGCCCCGCGCTCGAGGCGACGCTCGCCGGTCTGGCGCAGCCGCAGGTACTGAGTGCCGACTACGGCGGCTACCTCCTGGCCCAACCCCGGAGCCTCGGGATGGCCGCCCTCACCGAGCGCGAGGGCGGGATCGGGACCGTGCTGCAGGTGGAGCTCCAACCCGAACTCGGTCTGGGCGCCGCGCCGACTTTCGTCAAAACCCCCAAGCTTTTCCCCAACACTGGCGTCGCGGACGCGCAGGATCGGTTCGACCTCAATATCCACAGCCTGCTCGGGTTCGAAGACATGCGGGGGGTTTTGGCGAAAGCCATGGTCGACACGACGCTCAGCCAGGGCGGGCGCAGCGCCACGATCCGCGAGGTGGAGGTGTACGGGCAGGGCGAACGCCTCGTGATCGGGTTGCGGATGACGGGCGACTACACCGGCTGGGCCTACCTACGGGCACGCCCCGTGTTCGACGCCGACTCGGAGCGCATGGAGCTCAAGGACGTCGACGTGACGCTCGACACGCGGAACCTGCTGTATCGCTCGATCGGGGTCCTGTTCCGCGGTCGGATCGTGAAGGCGCTGGACCAACAGATCGGCGACCAGGTCGCTGGCCAACTGGAGGCCGCGCGGCTCGCCATCGCCGATCAGCTCAACGGCGCGGAGGTGATCCCGGGGGTGCGCCTGCGGGGCAGCGCGAACAAGGTCCGCGTCACCGAGGCCCTCGTGACGAAGGAGGGTCTCGCGGCGGAGATCAACTTCGGGGGGAGCCTGGCGGTAATCGTGGAGCGAATCCCGGTGGAGTAAAGCGAGTAGCGGCCTTCGCCGAGCAGACGGTGACCTACTTGAGGACGACCGTGGCGCTGTTGTCGGACCCCATCTGCTGTACACTCGCCACCTTGCCGGAGGCGTCGAGTACGGACAGGCTGACCGAATTTTGCATCCCGTCCTGGGTGACGTCGAGCTGTGAGGCGGCGGTGTTCAAGTCGAAGCTCGCCGAATTACTCATGCCGTCCTGATTGACGGTTACGGTATTGCCGTCACCGGTGGCCGCGAACTCGATGCCGTTGGCGTCGCCGGCCTGCTCGGAGGTGACTCGGTTCGAGTTGCCGATCAACTCGAAGGTGGCGGTTTGGTTGGCGTCGACCTGACTGATGAGCAAGTTGTTGACACTGCCGCTGATCTCGCCGTTGGCGCTGTGGCCCTGTCCCATCTGCGTGATGACGAGGTCTTCGTTATTGGGCGTCTGGGCGGCCGCATCGACGGCAAGTCCGCCGAGGGCGAGGAAGGCGAAGGATAGGTAGGTGGTGGTGCGCATGGACTGATTCATGGTGGAAGTTATTGGTGCACCAAAGCTATGTGAGAGCGTAAAGGCATGCTTTAGAAAACTGTACTTGACTCCACCTATTAGGTTATAATCAGGCGCAGAATACCCGAGCGATGGTAGACTACTTATATGTGCTGATCAGCGGCGATTGATAAAATCGTAACGTGACTCGGGATTTATGGCGCGGCTATCGAGTAGCACGGCGCATACCCCGCGACGATCAGTGCTCGTGGCCGTGGTCATCGATCGCCTCCCCCTCCCCGAAGTCCTCCTCGTCGAAGTTCTCCTCGAACAGCAGGCTCGAGTCGATCGCTTCGCTCATGCCCGGCGGCGGCGGCGGGGGAGCCGTGAGGCCGACGCGCGCGAACTCGAGTCGCCGCTCTCTACCCTTGTCCATCATCAGGAGCTGAAGCCGGGCACTGTCCAACAGCACCACGCGGACGCGTTGCGGCCCGGGGCCGTCCGCCACCTCGGAAGTCGTGGTGAGCAAGTCGCCTTCCAGAGTGTACACCCCGGACTCCAGGTGGTCGAGGGTCGAGGTGTAGATGTAGCGTTGGTCGGGGGCGAAGGCGAGGCTAACGTTGGCGAGGTCGACGTCGACGGTGTCGCCCTCCTCCAGGAGGACCGCCGCCTGCCAGGTGCCGAGGAGCTCCGGGGTGCGGTCCGTGGCGCAGGCCGCGAATGCGACGACTAGGACAATAAGAGCTGCTGCACGAGGAACACCCCGGCCCCGGCCAGGAAGCCGATCAGCGCGATCCACGAGACGTTCTTGAGGTACCATATGAAGTCGATCTTTTCCATGCCCATCGCGGCGACGCCGGCGGCCGAGCCGATGATGAGCATCGAGCCCCCCGTGCCGGCGCAGTAAGCGACGAAGTGCCACAGGGTGTTGTCCTCGCCGAAGGCATACATCCCCATGGACGCGGCCACCAGGGGCACGTTGTCGATCACGGCCGAGAGGAAGCCGAGCAACACGATGACGATGTTCTGGTTGGCGAGGGGGCTGTCGAAGAACGTGATCGAGGCGTCGAGGCGCTCGGCGAGGCCCTGGAGCATCCCGACCATCTCGCCGCCGCCGTTGAGCGACATCACGGCCACGCTCTCGAGCCCGGCCACGGCCACGAGGATGCCGAGGAAGAAGAGGATGCTCGACAGCTCGATGCGGCTCAGGGCGTTGTGCGCGCTGTACACGTGGCCATGGGCGGCCTTGTCGAAGTTCTCTTCCGGGTGGACGAACTCGGACACGAGCCACACGACCCCGAGCGCGAGCATCATCCCGATGTAGGGCGGGAGGTGGGTGATGGTCTTGAAGACCGGGACGCTGATCAGGGCGCCGACGCCCACGAGGAGCATCGTTTTGCTGGAAAGCAGACGCTCTTCGGCGGCATCGGCAGCCTCGTCGTGCACGAGTGACGTGACGTGGCCCTTGAAGGCCGGCAGCGCGATCGCGATCAGGTACGGCACGGCCGTACACACGATGGCCGGGATGATGAGGTGCTCGATGAGCCCGACGGTCGAGACCTTCTTCCCGATCCAGAGCATGGTCGTGGTCACGTCCCCGATCGGCGACCAGGCCCCGCCGGCGTTGGCGGCGATGACGGCCAGGGACACGAACCACAGCCGCTCGTCGGGCATGGGGACGAGCTTGCGCAGGAGGCTCACGAGCACGATCGTACACGCGAGGTTGTCGAGGGTGGCGCTCAGGAAGAAGGCCAGCACGCAGACGATGGCGAGGAGGGACTTCTTCTTGGTGGTCTTGATGCGGTTCGTGATCACCGCGAAGCCCTTGTGGAGGTCGATGAGCTCGACGATCGTCATGGCGCCGATGAGGAAGAACAGGATCTCGGCCACCTTGCCGATGTGGTGGAGGAGCACCGGTTCGATGGCGCTGTGCTCGTCTTCGCCGTGGCCCTCCCCGGTCGAGACGGTCGCGTCGCCGTCGGGCGAGAGCTGGGCCTGCGGCTCGATGGCGCTGTTCTCGAGCACCGCCGAGACGGCCTCCGCGTTGGAGTGGTCCGCGCCGACGACCTCGAGGCCGCCGGTGGCGATGAAGGCCCAGATGAGGGACCCCATGATGAGCGCGGGGACGGTCTTGTCGAGCTTGAGCGGATGCTCGAAGACGATGGCGAGGTAGCCGAGGACGAAGATGGCGATCAGAACTGCTACCATTGGGTCAGGTGTACGTCGGGTTTAAGCGGAAGGTAGGGCACCGTTCCGTCGGGGCGGAAGATATTCGCGGGATGGTAAAGATTGGCACGCACGCGGTTGGGGAATTTCCGCTCCTGCTTGCCCCGATGGAGGACGTGAGCGATCCGCCGTTCCGGGCGCTGTGCAAGGAGCAGGGGGCCGACGTGGTGTACACCGAGTTCATCAGCGTCGAGGGACTGATCCGCGACGCGGACAAGAGTGTGCAAAAACTGGACATCTACGACGAAGAGCGCCCGATCGGGATACAGATCTTCGGGGCCGAACTCGACTCGATGCTCGAGGCCACCGACATCGTCAACGCGACGGCGCCGGAGTTTCTGGACATCAACTTCGGGTGTCCCGTCAAGAAGGTGGTCTGCAAGATGGCCGGCGCGGGCATCCTCCAGGACATCGATCGCATGGTGTCGCTCACGAAGGCCGTCGTCGAGCGCAGCAGCCTCCCGGTGACCGTCAAGACGCGCCTCGGGTGGGACGAAGACACGATCCGCATCAAGGAAGTCGCCGCGCGCCTGCAGGACGTCGGCATCCAGGCGCTGTCGATTCACGGACGTACCCGCAAGCAGATGTACAAAGGCGAGGCCGACTGGCGCCTCATCGGCGAGATCGCGCAGGACCCCCGCATCCACATCCCGATCTTCGGCAACGGCGACATCGACTCGCCCGAGAAGGCCCGCGTCTACCGCGAGCGCTACGGCGTGCAGGGCATCATGATCGGGCGCGCCTCGATCGGGTACCCGTGGGTCTTCCGCGAGATCAAGCACTACCTGGCCACCGGCGAGCTGCTCGACCCACCGACGCTCGCGGAGCGCGTGGCCGCCGCGCGCCAGCACCTCCGCCACGGCGTCGAGTGGAAGGGCGTCCACTGCGGCGTGGTCGAGATGCGGCGCCACTGGGGCAACTACTTCCGCGGCCTGCCCGGCGTAAAGGCCTTCCGGCAAACCCTCGTCACGGAGATGGAGCCGGCGGTACTGTACGAGACCCTCGACGAACTCGAGGCGCACTACGCCCACGAGGAGGAGCTTACCTTGTGCGCATGACCTACACCCCAGAGCGCTACTCCCCGGAGGATGTCCTGCGTCACGTCGACGACGCGGAAGCCTTTCAGCGGGCCTTCGACGCCGCCGTCCGCCGCCGCGAAGAGGCGAAACAGCAATTCGTCGACCAACTCTCCCCGGAAATAAAAGCGGAGTGGATCGCCGGGGAGCCGGTGTTTCACTCGCCGGCGCGCCACGCGCACAATGCTGCGAGACACGCCATCGAGACACTGCTCGGGATATGGTTCGCCGGGAGTGACCACGACACCGTCTCGTCTGAAAAAGCGATGATGAGGGTCAAGGACGATTTATTTGAACCGGACGTGGCGGTATGGACCGACCTCACCGAGCCCTTCGATGACGAAATGATCATTTACCCTCCGTGCGACTTGGTCGTAGAGGTTCTGTCGAAAAAAACGAAGGAAAGGGACCGTGGCATAAAGTTCGTGAATTATGCAAGGGGTGGGATCGCTGAATACTGGATCGTCGATGCCAAAAAGGAGATTGTCGAGCGCTATTTGAATGAGGACTTCGCGTATGTGATCGAGGCCATCTACACAGTGAATGATCTCATCTCAAGCGAGACCCTCAAAGGGGTCGAACTTCCGGTTGCTGCTTTTTTCTCGCAACTGCATTTCGCTAAGGCGGTCGTAGCCCTGTCAAAGCTCCTCGAAGACCGACTTGCTAGGTAGGTCATTGCGGCGAGCACTAGTTGCGGTCGAGCGGCCGCTCTCTCGGCGTCTGGCCCGTGTTGTTGTAGCCACGGTACTCAGCCGGCAAACCATACTTATTGGACACCTGCGCGGCGTGCTTCGGCAATCGCCCCTGGGCCTATTCGAATTTGATCGCCAGAATATCGCGCGCGTCAACGGGGGCGCGGGCGGGCACGAAGTCGACGTCGAGGGTGTAGAGCAGCTCACCGCTGCGCCGGTCGGAGATCGAG
The DNA here is from genome assembly GCA_965215115.1 of Saprospiraceae bacterium. Classification (GTDB taxonomy): domain Bacteria; phylum Bacteroidota; class Bacteroidia; order Chitinophagales; family Saprospiraceae; genus CALDTK01. The sequence goes on along the minus strand of OZ244050.1, from coordinate 4,548,469 downwards.
ACCGCCGACGCCGAGATTCGGTTTGATGTCCCGCTGCCCGTCACCACGACCACGTAATCGGTCATCGGGGCGTCGAAGAGCTGGGTCCGGAGCGGCATTGTAGTCCGGCGGCGGTAGCTCGTGTCGAGGGTCGAGATCACGACCTCCGGGCCGGGCACCGGGGACACGATCGTGCCGTCGGTAAACATCGTGTAGCCCACCTCCCGCAGGGCGGCCGCGACCACGTCGACCACCGGCTTATGCTGCGCGTAGGTGCCCTCGGCGGGTAAGACCAGCATGGTGCCCCGCGCGGTCGACCCGGGCAGCGTACCGAAGGTGCTGAGTTGGGTAGGCGCAATGCATCCGGCAGCCCACAGGCAAGACAGGCAGCCGTAAATCAAGAATTGGAACTTCATCGCGATGCTTGTTGGGTCGCCCGCGCCCGCCCCTGCGCGAGTCGCAACTCCTTCACGAGCTCGTCCTGGAACGCCGGCAGGCGACGCCTGGGGGTCCACCCCTTGGACAGGTTAAAAAGCAATTGCCCCGTCTTGCTATCGACCAGGCTGATCTCGACGCCGGCAGTCCCCTGCGATGCGATCAGGGCCGTGAGCTCGGTGGGCGGGGTGGGGTAGAGGGTGGTGGTATAGGGCAGCTGGGTCGCCGATTGGAAGGTGGTATCGAAACTGCGGACGGTCTGCGGCGGACCGCTGAGTGCGCGCATCACGGTGCCGTCGATGTGGGGTTGCATGCCGATCAACTTGAACGCCTGCGACACCGGGAGGACGAAGCGCTGTGCCGGGGCGTCCTGCGTCACCAATAGGACCCTGGCGTCGTCCGGTAGCTCCGGGATAGCTCCGTTGCTGTACAGTCGGCGGTTGTTGCAGCCGAGGGTTAGCGAGAAGATTACGAGGACGATGAAAGATCGGAGGAAGAACATAGCTGTTGCGTTGTGATATGCGCGGTGTTTGGGGTTGGGGAGGCGGAAATTTAGGTGTTGCTTGCTGGAGCAACTCTTATTGAACTCTTAAAGGTTTGTTGGGGGAAGCCGGCCCGCCGCCATTCGCCGGCCCGCCGCCATTCGCTGCGCTCGGTGGCGGCAAACCGGCTAGGGCAGGAGGCGGACCTCACGGCCCGCTGGTGGGGGGGGGCGTCGTGGGTCGTGACGGTTGGGGCCCGCCCGGCACGCGATGCGGGTGGTGTCGAACTCTTACTTTTGCGGCCCCTCATGACGATCGATTTACTCCCGGACGAAGAAAAGCTGTTGCGCGCCATCGGGGCTTGCGCCAAAACGCTCGGCTTTCCCGCGTATGCCGTCGGGGGCTTCGTGCGCGACAAGGTGCTCGGGCGGCACAGCGGGGACATTGATGTGGTGTGCGTGGGCAGTGGGGTGGCGCTCGCCGAGGAGGTCGCGAAGCGGCTGCCCGATACGTCGGCCCCCAAGACCTACGCCCGCTACGGGACGGCGATGGTGCGCGTCGGGGACGAGGAAATCGAGTTCGTCGGGGCGCGTCGCGAGAGTTACTCACCCGATTCGCGCAACCCGGTCGTCGAGGACGGGACGCTCGAGGTGGACCAACTGCGGCGCGATTTCACGATCAACGCCCTCGGGATGAGCCTCGCCGCGGAGGACTTCGGGACGGTGGTCGACCCCTTCGACGGCCTCGGCGACATCGGGCGCCGCGTGATCCGCACGCCGCAGGACCCGAACAAGACCTTCGACGACGATCCGTTGCGCATGCTGCGCGCAGTTCGGTTTGCGACGCAACTCGGGTTCGAGATCCACGCCGAGACCTTGGCGGGCATCAAGGGTTTTGCCGAAAGGCTCGAAATCATCACCGCCGAGCGCATCCACGCCGAGCTTAACAAGATTCTGCTTTCGCGAAAACCCAGTACCGGTCTGGCGCTCCTGAGCGAGACGGGTCTGCTGAAGTTGATCCTACCCGAACTGGAGGCCATGCACGGGGTCGAACGCCTGGCCGGCGTCGGGCACAAGGACAACTTCTGGCACACGCTCGCGGTGGTCGACAACCTCGCCGACCGCTCGGACGACCTGTGGCTCACGTGGGCGGCGCTGCTGCACGACATCGCCAAGCCACGCACCAAACGCTTCGAGCACGGCACCTGGACCTTCCACGGGCACGAAGTCCAGGGCGCGAAGATGGTCCCGAAGATCTTCAGGCGCCTCAAGCTCCCCCTCGACGAGCAGATGCGCTTCGTGCAGAAGATGGTGCGCTATCACCAGCAGCCGATCGCGCTCACGCAGGAGGTCGTCACCGACGCGGCCATCCGGCGCTTGCTCTTCGAGGTCGGCGACGACATCGACGCGCTGCTCACGCTGTGCGAGGCCGACATCACGAGCGGCGACGACCGCAAGGTGCGCCGGTACCTACGGCAGTACGCCGACCTGCGCCGACGCATCGCCGAGGTGGAAGCCCGCGACCACCTGCGCGCCTGGCAGCCGCCGATCTCCGGCGAGGACATCATGCGGGCCTTCGGGATCGGGCCGAGCCGCGAGGTGGGCACCATCAAGAACGCCATCCGGGAGGCCGTCCTCGACGGCGACATCGCCAACGAGCGCGAGGCAGCCTACGCGTTGATGCTCAGGGAGGGCGAGGCGCTCGGGCTCAGTCCAGTACCTGCCCAATGAACTGTGCCCCCGCGTCTACGATCAGGTTTCTCGAGCGCCGGTAGGCGAGGCCACAGGGTTCGCCCGCCCAGTACACGCCGGCCTGGTAGACCCAGTCCGCGCTGTCGCGCGGGAGTTCGGTAAACGCTTGCCAAACCGGCGGTCCGCCCGTGCCATCGCCGTCCGATCGCACGGGCGCGTGGCCGGCCCGGCGCACCTGCACGTCCGCGCCTTCGCAGCCCCACAGCGGCTTGAGGGCATAGTCCGCGACGGCGACGGGCGGCAGACCCAGTCCGGCGGGGAGCAGGTGCGGATGCTCCCCGAAGCGTTCGTGGAGGTGCGCCAGCATCGCCTTCGACTGCATCAGCGCGGCGTAGGGCGGGTTGAACACGCGCACCTCTCCTCCGCGGATGAGGGCGTCGAGGAGGTCCAGCAACTCCGGCTCCTCGCGGTCGATCCAGTCCCACGGCACGATCTTCACCACGGTGTCGTAGCGGAGCCACTCATCGGCGTTGAGCTGGCGGAAGACGCCCTCGCCCGGGGCGAAGGTGACGCTCGGGAGGTGCGCGAGGTGGGCCTCGAAGCCGGCCTGCGTGAGCGCCTGCTGCAGCACCAGCGCATTGTCGTCGTCCTCGGCGTAGCCGAGCGTGACCACGAGCGCCAGTGGGGTCGCGCCCTCGACGCCCGGGACCAGCGTCTCCCCGAACCGGCGCTCCAGTGCTCCGTCGATGTCGTTCCAGTCGGCGGAGCCGCGGTTTTGCCAGCGCATGACGCGTGCGGCTTCCGCCAAAACCGTGGCCGTGTCGGCGTTGAACTCGATGAGTTTGGCCGGGGTCCCGTCGATGACGCCACTCAGGTCGAACCGGCCGTACAGGTGCGGGTGGCGCTCGCGCTCGCGCCATGTGTGCGCGGCGAGGGACCAGAGTTTTGGCGAAAGCCCGAACTCGGCCCGGTAAGGTCCGCCGAGCAACTCCGCGGTACAGGTTTCGAAAAGCGAGTACAGTTCCTCGGCCGCGGCGCTGTAGGCGGTGGCCTCTTCGCGCGTGACCTGCAGCGCGTGCTCGCCCCAGTACTCCGGCTCGACGGAGGCCGCGAAACCTCGCAGGCCCAGTTCGCGTAGGCGCTCCGGGCGCGGGCAACGCGTGGGAACGAGCCGTTCGTCGACGACGCCCCTACCCACCGAAGCCCCGGCCTGCGCGCCCGCTCCCGAAGCCGGATCGCCCGCCCGCCGGCCGCGACACCGTCCGCGTCCGCGAGGTGGCGTTGAGGCGCTGGCCGGTGGTCTGCTGCACGCGGTTGAAGGTGCCACTGTTGACGTAGGCCTGCGACGACGGTCCGGCGTAGCCCCGTGCCGACCCCGCGAAGAGTCGCCGGCCGAGGTAGCTGTACAGCAGCAGCGACCCGAGCCCGAAGCCGCCGCCGGCGCGCTGCTGCTCGGGTTGCGCTGTGTTGGCGAGGTTGTCGAGGGCCGCCCCGCTGATCGTATCCACCGTGCCGTCGAGGCGGCGGGCCACGAGACTGGTGGCGTTGGTATCGGCCACGACGCGTTCGTCGGCGATGCGCCACTCGTCGGGGGCCACCTCGACGACCTCGGTGACGACGCCCTCGGTGTAGGCCTCGAAGACCTCGTCGACAGTCGGCTCAGTGGAAGTCGTACAGGCCCCGCCGATGCCGACGGCGGCCACGACGAGGAGGGTCTCGCCGAGGCGGCGGGGGGGCGCGGCGCTGGAGATGGAGTAGGGGTGGGTGGGCATGGAGGTAGAAAGGCTGGGGGTGAGGCTTGGGTTGTATGCGGGGGACGAAAAGAGTGTAAGGGATGGCCTTCGCGGGGGGAGTGCGAATCAATCGTTCTAGTTGAAGGGTATAGACATAGCCAGCAAGATAAAGTGTTGTAAGTCAACATATTAACATGACAGAGTAGGTGACTGTACAACACAATGGCCTTTATCAAGTCACGGCAGTGTAAATAGGCTCCAGACTGGTCAGTCAATCCTGTTAGCGTGCATACAAGGACGGTGCCGCCCGAACCAGCTTTGCAGTGTACTAGGGTTCCTAGCGATGTCAACTTTTCCGTATGCTTTGGTTCAATACTCATCGTGGGGTTGAGAGTTCCCTCTCCACTAGGCTAACGCGCCTCGCCGTGGCATTTGCCACCACGGCGCTATTGGCGCTGACCCTTTCTGGCTGTGACAAGTCCGAATTGGAGGTCGCGGCGGCACCCGTGCTCAATGAAGACGGAATCCTCTCTACCAGAGGCCAAGGAGATCCACCTCGACTTACAGGTGGTTGACGGACACTTTCAGTTCGAAGACGCAAATGCTTTGGGCATGGCGATCTTGGCGCTTGATGATTACAATGGGATCGACATCGAGGCGTGGTCCCGATCCAATGGCGTACAGACGCTTTATGATCGCTACTTGCAGCTTAGCGACGAGAACGAGCAGAACTTAGTGGCACCAGACGATATGCGGTTAGGACCCTGGATTGAGGTGATAAGTGATTTGATCGTCCTTAGGGGCATGCCTCTTACCATTGCCATGTTCGCAGATCAGAGTGGCCTGCTATACATAGGCGATCAGGCCGGATTCAACGTTTACGACTTGGAGGTGAGTACTCACATCTCAAATCGGGAAAAACTGTTAGCTGCAGTTTTCGCAGATGAGCAACTTACACACAGAGAATTCCACGTGTACTCCGACAACAGAGCAGGTGCGGACAGACTTCACAATCGTGATTGGACCGTATCACTTAACTGTGCCTTAACTTCCAATACAAATGTTTTTTACGTAGGAGTATATTCGGGTCAACAGAAAAGACCTGGAGAAAACCGCCGTCACAGTGTGACATACGCGTATGTCACTCAGTCCAATTGGGACAGCGCCGAGCAAGACGGCACAACTGAGCCTGCCTGGCAAAAACTTACCGCAGAGTCTGTAAGCTGGAAGGCTAGCAACAATAAGTATAGCACAGATCATTATTTTAGGTACGCATACGGCATTACCTCTACGACGAGCTACTCTCCGCTTGAACCTGGTACGTGGGAATTCGCGAATACAGCCAGGATTGTCAAGTCTGGGAAAGAAGTCACTTTTAATAGGTGGGTTATGCTGCCGTATACTAACTCTACTACTGATCCCAGGCGATACGGGGTACTATACGTTTCCCCAGGAACCGGCGAAAGCGGTCATTGGACATCGCATCAGGGAATGGGCAACGGCAATTTCATTAGGCTAACTTGCCAATAGGGTTTTTCGGGAGAGCACGGTAAAGCCCCTGTCGCGCCTTGACTTCGCTACCTGCGTAACTGCCCTATGATTAGATTGTTATTCGTGTCTATCCTGCTCTGTTCTACCTTAGCGGTAGGGTGTGCTCAGTCGTTGGAATGGAACATAAATTTGACAAGAGATGACACCAATAATGAGGCCGCTGGCTCTTATGATGACTTAACACCTGCTTGGGTTAATGGAAGCGTAGGATTTGTGGTTCATAAACCTATCTATCGTTCGTTTGGGCTTCAATCGGGATTGACACTTAGGACGCGCGGTCCTTTAGAGTATACAGAATTTGCCTCTACTAATGGTTCTATCACGCGATACAATTTAATTCAAGGGTTTGTTGGCAGGTTTCCAACCGGATATCGCTCAAGAGGGTTCGACAAGTCCATGGACAAAAAGATCCCAAATTCATGGATGCTCGAATTGCATGTAAGACCTGAATATACTGTAACTATTAACCAGTACAACAAAATTAGCATAAGCTTTGGCGGATTTGCAGGTGTACTCCTCAATCGTAATGCGCTAACATTATATCCCGATGATTATAGTGACAGCATCATTGAGCAAATTATAGCTTTTACAGCAGGGACAGCAACTGGCACCTATCCTACACGAAGCGAGCTAGAGGAAATCTATGATCCAATAGTTTATAATCCCTTTGATCTCGGTCTCGCGGGTGGGGTTGCTTATTCGCGGCTCGTAGGAAGCCGTATAAACTTTGGTGCTCGTTTAGACTTTCAGAAAAGCGCACTTAAAGTCATGAAGACGACTATATATCGCACAACAGCCAATAATCCAAGATGGCACACTTGGTCATTTGGCTTGACAGTGAGCTATCAGCTGTGACCGACCGAGGTCACGTACCCGTCCGAGTCCTCTAGCTACTTTGCGAGAGGTTACGCATCGCCAGGTTACGCATCGCCGTCGGCGAAGCCGAGTGACGTTCGGTATTGAGCGTATCCGCCCTCACTTTGACAGTGCCCAACCTACATCACCAACGGGCGCTGTCATGCTACGGGGTAGCAGCGTATAGGCGATTACCGACTCTATTCAATAAGCCCTAGTCTGTTAAGGTCCTGGCCAAGAGTAGTGCAACGTGGTGGCGCAAGTCCTGTTTTATTGGGTAATTCCGTCTCGTCACCTAGCTTTACGTGTGCATCCTACACGAAGGCCAGAGAAAGTAACTACCTTGGCTCGGCTCAAACCACCGTTATGAGGCCGATCCTTCCCCGCTTCAGCGCCTACCTCTCCTTGCTGCTGGCCACCTCCGCGTGCCTCATCGCCTGCGGGGTCGACATGGACGCCGACGTGGCCGCCGCCTACGCGACGCTCCCACCCACGCTCGACTACAACATCGACGTTCGGCCAGTCCTGTCCGACCGCTGCTGGAGCTGCCACGGCCCCGACGAGCGCGCCCGCAAGGCCGACCTGCGGCTCGACCAGCCCGAGGGGGCTTACGCCAAAACCGACTTGCGCCACCCGGCCATCGTCCCCGGCAAACCCGGCAGCAGCCAGCTCGTCCACCGCATCCTGAGCCGCGACCCGGAGTACCGCATGCCGACCCCGGAGAGCCACATGACGCTCACCGCCATCGAGAAGGCTACCCTCGTGAAGTGGGTCGAGGACGGTGCGCAATATGACCCGCACTGGGCCTTCGCGTCGCTGCCGCCCGTCACCGAGGCAGAGGCCCTGGCGCCCGCCAAGATCGACGCGTTCGTACGCGAGACCCAGGACAAGCAAGGTCTCGAGAGCAACGAACGCGCCCGCCCGCGCGAGCTAATCCGGCGCGTGTACCGCGACCTCACGGGCCTGCCGCCCACCTACGCCCAGACGCAGGCCTTCGTCCGCGACCCATCCGACGCCCACTACGCCCGCATCGTCGACTCCCTGCTCGGTACCGACGCGACCGCCGAGCGCCTCGCGGCCGAGTGGATGGACGTGGCGCGCTACGCCGATTCGCACGGCCTCCACGCCGACGGCATCCGGACGATGTGGCCGTGGCGCGACTGGGTGATCGGCGCCTTTCGGCAAAACAAGTCCTACCGCGAGTTCGTCACCGAGCAGCTCGCCGGCGACCTCATGCCCGACGCGACGCGCGAACAGGTTTTGGCGACCGCCTTCAACCGCAACCACCCCATGACCGCCGAGGGCGGCGCCAACGACGAGGAGTTTCGCACGATGTACGTCATGGACCGCGCCAATACCTTCGCCACGGCCTTCCTCGGGCTCACCATGGAGTGCGCCGCGTGCCACGACCACAAGTTCGACCCGGTCTCGCAGAAGGAGTACTACCAACTCACGGCCTTCTTCAACAACGTCAAGGAGGCCGGCATGACCGGCGACGACGGCGACTTCGGTCCGCTGTTGAGCCTCCCCGACTCCGCCACCGAGCGGCGCCTCCGCGACCTCGACCGGCGCATCGCCGACCTGTCGAAGGGCGGGGCGCCGGTGGCCCGGCAGATGAGCTTCATCAAAGGCCTGTCGTCACTGCCGAAGCCACTCGCCTACCTGCCGCTCGACGCGGTGCGCGGTAAGCAGGCCGACGGTTTCCCTAAGTCGAACGTGCTCGACACGCTCTACACCGTGCCGGGGGTCAAGGGCGAGGCCTACGTCTTCGACACCGAGTGGGACGCGGTCGACATCCCCGTAGAGCCCTTCGAGGCCTACGATGCCTTTACGCTCTCGCTGTTCGTCAATACGACCAAGCGGCAGGAGGGCGAGTGGCAAAGTCTGCTGAGCAACTCGGGCGATAAGAACGGCGACTGGCGTGGGTTCAACTTCGAGATCATGCCCGACGGGCGCCTCAACCTGCGCGTGACGCACAGCCTGCCCGGCAACTACCTCGAGATCAGCACCGCGCGGCCCATCGAGCTCCACCGCTGGACGCACGTGGCCGCCTCCTACGACGGCAGCATGAGCGCCGGGGGGATGCGGATCTACGTCGACGGCCAGCCCGCGAAGACCGACATCGACTTCGATCGCCTCAATCGCAGCACCTACCCGATCACCAACGACAGCTACAAGAAGCCGGAGGCGCGCCCGATCCGCGTGGCCGTGTCCGGTCGGCACTACAAGGGCGAGGCCGGGATCTACGAGGGCGCCATCGACGAGGTGTACGTGTTCGCAGACCAACTCAGTGCCCTCGAGGTGGCGCGACTCGCCCAGGAGGCCATGCCCGACCTCGCGCCCGATGCTGATGCCGAGCGCGACCACGAGCGGGTGCTGGCCTGGCGACAGACGGCCAACAAGGTCCGCGCGCTGCGTAAGGAGAAGCTGGAGGCTTTCGCCAAAACCCACGACGTGATGGTGATGACGGAGATGCGGCACAAGCGCCCGGCCTACGTCCTGAAGCGCGGCGTCTTCGACCAGTACGGCGAGGAGGTGAGCGCCGGGACCCCGGAGTCGATCGGTAGTTTCGACCTGGAGCGCTACGCCGACAATCGACTGGGCCTGTCGCAGTGGCTCTTCGCCGAGGAAAACCCCCTCACCGCCCGCGTGGCGGTCAATCGGTACTGGCAGATGATCATGGGGCGGGGCCTCGTCTCGACGCCGCACGATTTCGGGATGCAGGGCAAGCTGCCGTCGCACCCGGCGCTGCTGGACTACCTCGCGAACGGCTTCCGGAAGTCGGATTACGACCTGCACGCGCTCCTGCGCGCGATCGTGACCTCGGAGACCTACAAGGTGAGCAGCCGCGTCGACGCGGCCACGGCGAAGGTCGACCCCGACAACGTCTACCTCACGCGCGCCACGGCACTGCGGTATCCCGGCGAGATGATCCGCGACTACGCGCTGGCGGTGAGCGGGTTGCTGGTCGACAAACTGGGCGGGCCGAGTGTGTATCCGTACGAACCGGCGGGGCTCTGGCTCGAGAAGGCCAGCTTCTCCAAGGCGCTGTACGACTACCGCGTGCAGTCCGGGGACAGCCTCTACCGGCGCAGCATGTACACGGTGATCCGGCGCACCTCGCCGCCGCCGGCCATGACGACGCTCGACATGCCGATGCGCGACCGGTGCGTGGTGTACCGCGAGACGACCAACACCCCCCTCCAGGCGCTCATCCTCCTCAACGACCCGCAGTTCGTCGAGGCGGCCAGGGTTTTGGCGCAGGCCGTCGATCCGGACAAGCGGCGAGACCTCGACGCCGACCTGGCGGAACTTTTCGAGCGCGTGCTCGGGCGCGACGCCACCGACGCCGAGGTGCAGGCGCTACAGAAGGTCTACGCGAGCGCCGCGGAGCGTTTTGGCGAAAGCCCCCAAGACGCCACGCTACTGCTCGACGTGGGGCAGTACCCGCGGCCGCCCGCCTACGACCGCACCCACCTCGCGGCCCTCACGACGGTCGCCAACACGGTCCTCAACCACGACGAGGTCTACACCCGCCGCTAACCCACAAAGGCTCGCCCGATGAAAAAGCCCGGCCCACACCACCACCCTCCACACCAGCACCAAGGCCTCTGCGACGACGTCAACCGGTCGTACTCGCGCCGTGACTTCCTGCGCAACACGAGTCTCGGCATCGGCGGGCTGGCCCTGGCGAGCCTGATCGACCCACTGATGGCGACCAAAGCCGCCGGTGAGAGGCTGGCCGGCGCCGGCGCATCGATCGGGGGCGGCGTGCTCGGGGTGCCGCACCACCGGCCGACGGCCAAGCGGATCATCTACCTGCTACAGTCCGGGGCCCCGAGCCACCTCGACCTGTTCGACTACAAGCCCCTGCTCAACCAGCGCCACGGGGAGGACCTGCCGGACAGCGTACGCAAGAAGTTTAGGAGCACCGGTATGTCGAGTGGGCAGGCGCACTTCCCGATGGTCGGGACGCCCTTCGAGTTCGCGCAGCACGGCAGCAACGGGGCATGGTTCAGCGATCGCCTCCCGCACATGGCCGCGATCGCGGACGAGTTTTGCGTGATCAAGTCGATGTACACCGAGGCCGTCAACCACGATCCGGCGGTGACTTTTCTGCAGACCGGCAGTCAATTCCCGGGTCGCCCGGCCATGGGGGCGTGGATGAGCTACGGCCTGGGGTCGACCAACGAGAACCTGCCGAGTTTCGTGGTGCTGGTCACGAAGAACAAGGTCGGTTCGCAACCGCTGTACTCGCGGCTCTGGGGCAATGCCTTCCTGCCGAGCGAGCACCAGGGCGTACAGTTTCGGGCGGGCAAGGACCCGGTGCTGTACCTCAAGAACCCGCCCGGCGTCTCGGAGGAGCTCCGCCGCGAGCAGCTCGACGCCTGGAAGACCCTGCAGGCCGTGCAGGAGCAGGACTTCAACGACCCGGAGATCGTCGCGCGCACGGCGCAGTACGAGATGGCCTTCCGGATGCAGACCAGCGTGCCGGAGATCATGGACGTGAGCGGGGAGCCGGACCACGTCTACGAGATGTACGGGGAGGACTCCCGGACGCCCGGGACCTTCGCGGCGAATGCCTTGCTGGCGCGGCGCCTCGCCGAGAAAGACGTGCCCTTCATTCAGTTGTACCACCAGGGTTGGGACCACCACGGGGACTTGCCCAACCGGATGCGGCAGCAGACCCTCGAGGTGGACCAGGCCTCGGCGGCGCTCATCAAAGACCTCAAGCAGCGCGGGATGCTCGACGACACGCTCGTGATCTGGGGCGGGGAGTTCGGTCGCACGGCCTTCTCGCAGGGGATGGTGCACGACAACTTCGGGCGCGACCACCACGGGGGCTGCTTCACGATGCTGATGGCGGGCGGGGGCGTGAAGGCGGGCCTGGTCCACGGGGCCACCGACGAGTTCGGCGTCGAGATCACCGAGAAGCCCGTGCACATCCACGACTTCCAGGCCACGGTGATGCACACGCTCGGCATCGACCACGAGCGGCTCACCTTCAAGCACCAGGGGCGGCGCTTCCGCCTCACGGATGTCCACGGGCACGTGCAACACGACTTACTCGCCTAGGCTATGCAGAGTTGGTCCTTGTTTTTTGGCAGTTTCCACCCGGTGGTGGTGCACCTGCCGATCGGTGCGCTGATGGTCGCGGTGCTGCTGCAGACACTTACGCTGTTGCCGAGGTTTAAGCACCTCGGTGTGGCCCTGCCGTGGCTTTACGGCTTTGGCTTCGCGGGTGCGGCGGTGGCGGTGGTGAGCGGCTGGTCGCTCGCGGGTCCGGTTGGGGCGAGCTGGGACACGCACCGGTGGTTCGGACTGGGCACCTTGTTCTTGGCTGGGGTGCTGTTTGTGCTGAGCGTACGGCATCGACTCGCTGCACCCACGCGCGGCGTGACCGTCGGCAGTGCGGCACTTGCCTTTCTTACGCTGAGCGTGACGGGATGGACGGGCCACCTCGGCGGGGCGCTGACCTACGGAGAGAATCACTTCCAGCAGTACGCGCCGGATGTTTTGGCGAAAGCCCTCGACACGCTGCCCCCACTCACCGTAGCGGATCGCGATAGCACCGTGGTGTACGCCGATCTGGTCCACCCGATCCTGGTGGAGAAGTGCGTCGACTGTCACCGCGCGGAGCTCGACCGTGGCGGATTGGTGATGACCTCGTATGCCGATCTCACGGAGGGCGGCTCGGAAGGCGACGCGATAGGCGCCGGACTGAGTGGCGAACTCTGGAAGCGCGTCACGCTCCCGACCGACCACCCGCGCTTTATGCCGAGCCGGGGGGCTGCGCTGAGCTACGATGAGCTGCTCGTGCTGCGGAGTTGGCTCGTGGCGCACCTCGACAGCGCCGCCACCGTGGAAGTCTGGCAGCCGGACGAGGAGACGATCGGGGCGTTGCGGCGCATCTACCGCCGGGACTTCCGCCCCCTGCCCTACGTCGACAAGGTCAACCCGCCCGCGGTGGCGCTCGACGCCGTGCCGGAGGTCTGGCGGATAGCCCCGCTGAGCCAGGAGAGCAACTTGCTGGAGGCCCAACTGCGGGAGGTAAACGTGGACGCAGACGAAGCCCTGGCGGGTTTGAAAATTTACGCCGCGAATGTCACCGCGCTCGATTTGCGAGGCCTGCGCAACGCCGACGCTTGGCTGGCCGGGTTGCCCGCCCTGCCGCACCTCACTTCGGTGAACCTCGCCGGCAGCGACGTCACCGCCGCCGGGGTGCCGACGACGGCAAGGTTTCCGCACTTAACGAAGGTCAACCTGTGGGACACGCCCGCCTACCAGCCGGTGGCGGAGGCCGGAACGAGCCTCTAGTCGAACAGTGGCCTTAGACCCGGGTCAACTTCAGCGGATAGGTCCGCCCGGAGTACCACTGCGGGACGTATAGGTTGTCGTCCGCGTCGACGCACACGTCGTGCGGATTCATGAACGTCAGCTCGTCGCTCTTCGGGGGCGTCAACACACCCTTGGCGTCGTAGCCGAACTCGTTGTCGCTGCCGGGCGCGCTCACGAGCCGCATGTCCTTGTCGAAGACCGCCACCATGCCGTCGTAGCCGTACCAGGTGTCCGTCACGATGACGGCCGCGTAGGTGTGCTCGCCCTTGATGACGGGGCGGCAGACCCACAGATTTGGGTAGTGGTAAGTGTCGAGCAGCTCGCCCGCGAGGCTGTAGCGCTTGAAGGATTGCTCGCCGCGGGAGGTCACGAGTAGGGTAGGGGTCGGGGTGCGGGTGTCGAGCGTGACGCCGTGGGCGCAGTCGATATGCGCCGGTCCGGTGCCGCTCCCGGCGAAGCTGCTCAGGTACCGGCCGCTCGCGTCGTAGCGGTGGATGTAGCTCTTGCCGTAGCCATCGGCCACGTAGACGCTGCCGTCGGGGGCGACGGTCGTCTCGGTCGGTTTGTACTCGGTAGCCTTGGCGTAGTAGCCGCTCTCGAAGGGCACCTTCAGGTCGAGCACCTTGCGGCCGTCGAGCGTGTGCTTGGCGACGGCGCCCGTCTTCTCGTCGGTGATCCACAGAAAGGATTCGCCACCCTCGATCGAGAGCGTGAGGCCGTGGGCGCCGGGATACTCCGAGCCCCAGGTCTTGAGCACCCGACCGGAGGTATCGTACACGATGACGTTGTTCTTCGTGTGGTTGGTGAGCAGGAAGAGGCGCCCGTCCGGCGCCTGCACCATCTCGTGACAGTCCTTGATCGGCACGCTACGGTCCTGGTGCCACGCGGGGTCGACTTTGTAACGGTGCGATCCGCTGCCGACGATGTCCGGCGCGGGGGGCTCGTAGCTGTGGTTCATGCGCAGGAAGGGCGTGGCGGCGGCACCGATGCCGGCGCGCTTGACGAACTGTCGACGGTCCATGGGCTCAAGGTAGGGCGTCGTACGCGGCTAGGACTTGCGTCAAAACCTTTTCTACCCCGAGCGCATCATTGCCCGCCGTCCGGTACTTCGCCGACTCGATCACCCTCGGGTGGGCGTTCTCCATGGCGTAACTAAACTCCGCGCAGGCCAGCATCTCGAGGTCGTTCAGGAAGTCCCCAATGGCGAGCGTCTGGCTCTTGTCTATCCCCAATGCCTGCTGGAGCTTTCGCAGTGCAAAGCCCTTATTTGCATCGGGGTGCGAGATGTCGACCCAGTACGGGCTGCTAATCTTGACGACCAGTCCCGGGGCGAGGTCGGCGAAGTGCGGGTAGATGTGCGTCTCGCTGCTCGCGGGGTGGTAGAGCGCCACTTTGAGTAAATCACCGTCGAAGGTGCCGAGGTCGTCGAGGCAGACGTAGCTCGAGTAAAACTCGGACACGAAGGCGATAAAGTCGGGGTCTTGGCTGTGGATGTACGCCTGGTCCGTCGTGCAGAGGACGGCCCGTACGTCGCTGAGCGGGGAAAGTCGCGCGAGGATGTCGGGGAGGGCGCCTTTCGGCAAAACCGTCTTCACGATCGCTTCGCCGCCGTGCCGGGCGTAAGCGCCGTTCTCCGCGAGTACCGTGAGCTCTGCCTCGATGGTTCCCAACTTGTCGAGGATGCTGGCGTACTGTCTCCCGCTGGCCGCCACGAACGTGATGCCGAGGTCGACGAGGCGGCGGTGGAGCGGCCAGAACGCCGCGGAGACCTCGTGTCGGCTGTTGAGTAGCGTCCCGTCCATGTCGACGGCGACGAGTCGCACCTGCGATAGATCCATGGCGCGAAGCTAGCGGCGCTGCGCCGCGGCCGGCATGGGAAGTCCTAATCGATGTAAAAGAGGTAGCGGCTCATGCAAATCGTAAATAAACTGTTGCATATACTTACGGATGTGGCCGCAGTCGTCTGAGCGGGGCCGTTAGGCCGGGTATGACTTCGGTCATCGCCACCCTTGACGAGCTTCTCCATTCCGAAATGATGCACTCTCGTTTGGCGCGCCGCAATGTCGGTAGGCGCCTCCGAGCCAACAAACACAGGTACTTCGGGCCTTTTGACTTGCTACGCGCTTCGCATTGTCCACGGGTGTGGAATTCGGGACGAGCGGCAATTTGGTGGTGCCTCGATCAAACTTAACACTGTTGACGTTGGGATCTGTGTAGAACACTGAAGGATTTAGTAAGATGACCTCCACCACCCCGATTCGCGTGCTCCTCGTGGACGACGAACCCTCCACTCACTTCCTCCACAAGCGAGTGATCCGCAAGGCCGCCCCCGAGGCCATGACGGTGTCGGTGATGAACGGCCGCGACGCCATCGAGTACATCCTCCGCGCCCGCTTCAACCAGGAGGTCTGCCCGACGCACATCTGGCTCGACCTGCAGATGCCCCAGCTCGACGGCTGGTCCTTCCTCGAGGAGTACATGGCGCTCAACGACCACGAGTCGTGCCGACCCCAAGTCACGGTAGTCACCTCGAGCCCGGACCCCCGCGACCGCGTCCGCGCGATGGAGAACCCGCTGGTCAACGCCTACGTCGAGAAATTCGTGAGTACGGAGGTCTGCCGCGATCTACTGTTCTCGGCCTCGTAGCCTACGCGCTCAAGACTAAAAGCATTGGAGAAAGCCTGTGCAGCATCATGCTGTACGGGCTTTTCCTGTACAAGCCAGCCTATCAGACGTGCCCCACAGTGGTTTGGCGGCATTCATGCCACCAAACCACCACGGGGCCTGCCTTGCGCCCTACGATCGCCCTAACTTAGATCTTAGCAATGCCGCCCCCCTCGGCGAAGCCGACCATAACCGAAGCTCCCCGACACGTGCCCCGCAGTGGTTCGGTGGCATTTATGCCGCCCCCCTCGGCGAAGCCGAACTTTCCGCAAGCTCAATGCACATGCCACCTCTGCTAAACGTGAGCGCGCCTGCGCACACAAGCCCCACGCAACGCCCAAGAGCACCTACCCCTCACCTTCCGCAGGCATGGCCCCAAGCCTAGCAAAGCCAAACCATGACCAACCGGCCCGCCACAAACGCTATGCCCCGCTAAAAAACCTTATCAAGTACCCCATATAGCTCCCCGCCCTTACCAAACAACCGGTCCACCCGCTTCGATACGGCCGCGTCGGGCACGAGTCCCGGCGCGTGGTGCGGTTTGGTCCGCGCGTCCATGACGAGTGGCCCGGCGCAGCCCCAGTGCTTGTGGATCGTCGTGGCCGCCACTCCGTGGAGGTCGTGACTCGGGTTGCAGCGCGTGAAGGCGACCCACACGAAGTTGTTAAACGTAGCGGCCACAAAGTCGGCGTCATCGACGAGGACGACGAGCGGAAAACGTTCGATGAGTTTTGGCGAAAGCTGATCGAGCAGTGCCTTCACGTCCGCACGATCCTCCGCGAAGGTGCCGATCTCCAGGGCGAGTACGCCGGGGAGCGGAACGGTGATGCGTTTTGCCGCAAGGCCACCCAACATCTCCGAGGTCACTTCGCGAGCTAGTGCCCTGCGTGCCGCGCCCCGCGCCGCCCAGACGACTTTGCTGCCGGCATTCCAACCTTCGCCGCTGTAGTCTAGCGTGTCGATGGTCCAGTTGGTGTAGAAGTGCAGGTCCCGGGTCCAGTCCACGCGTCGTAGGACGTACTGTAAGAAGCCGGGCACGTCGTGGCAGTCCACCGTCGGATCACTGCTGCCGTCGGCGATCAGTAAGAACTTCGCGAGACTGGTCTGGCCCGAGCCGAGCAGCCGGTTCGCCTGCGTGAGCAACTCTTCCGGGGGGCGCGTACGGTCGCGTTCGTCCGGGCGAAAGGGCATGTAGCGCTCCGAGCCCACGGCCAGCAGGAGCGGGTGGACCCCGGCCGCGTCGACGGCGTTGACCTGCCGCACCCCGGGGAACTCCGTCGGCGTCAGGTCGCGCACGATCTCGCTGATGAGGTACCCGAAGCTCGAGTCTTCCATCGGCGGCCGCCCCACGACGCTGAAGTGCCAGATGGCGTCCGGCCGGTGGTAGACCGCGTCCACGTCCATGACCGGGAAGTCGTGCTTGAGGGAGTAGTACCCGAGGTGATCCCCGAACGGCCCCTCCGGCTTGAGGCCGTCCTTGCGGACGCGACCCGCGATGACGAAGTCCGCCTCGGCGGGCAGGTAGTAGCCCCCGTCCCAGACGTACTCCGCGGTGTGGCCGGTGAGCATCCCGGCGAAGGTGAATTCCGACAGGCCCTCGGGCAGGGGCATGATGGCCGCCACGGCGTAGCTCG
Organism: Saprospiraceae bacterium; assembly: GCA_965215115.1. Classification (GTDB taxonomy): domain Bacteria; phylum Bacteroidota; class Bacteroidia; order Chitinophagales; family Saprospiraceae; genus CALDTK01. The sequence continues at coordinate 4,531,106 of OZ244050.1, read as the reverse complement.
GCGGACCGCCGACGGCCACGCTCACGCGGAAGGGCTCCGGGGAGTCGAGGTACTGGCGGTGGTGTACCCCGATGCCGCGGTGGAGCTGGTAGTGCAGCCCGATCTCCGCGTCGGGGACGTAGTCGTTCCCGCTGAGCTGCACGCGGTACATACCGACGTTGGTGTCCATGGCCTTGCGCGAGCCCGGCGGCAGGCTGATGACCTGTGGCATGGTCACGAAGGCGCCGCCGTCCATGGGCCACGAGACGATCTGCGGGAGTTGACCCACGGTGGTACGGCCGGCCAGGATGGGGGCCTTGCGCCAGCGCCGCTTCGGGAGGGACGTGTAGGCCGTCAGCGGGGCCGAGGCGTAGCGCAGGGGATGTTTGGCGAGCCGCGCCGGGTCGATCTTGAGTTCGACGATCCGTTGCACGCGGTCGAGCGTGTCGCGAAACAGGTAGCGCGTGCGCTCGAAGGTGCCGTAGAGGTTACTCAGCCCGCGGAAGGGACTGCCCTTGATGTTTTCGAAGAGCAAGGCCGGCCCCTGGGCCTCGAAGATGCGGCGGTGGACCTCGGCGATCTCCAGGTTCGGGTCGAGCTCAGTGCGGATGCGGAGGAGTTGACCCGTGCGGTCGAGGTCGTCGACGGCGGCTCGGAGGTTGCGGTAGGACATCTTGACGGTCCAACCAGCGGTAGGCGGGTAGGTTGTTTGTTTGCGCGCACCTGCTCCCCCATGATCGACATCCTACCCTGCCGCCCCGAGCATATCGCCGGGATACTCGACCTGCAGGCGCGGGTCCACCGCGCGAACGTCTCCGCGGAGGTGGCCCGGGAGCAGGGTTACGTCAGCTGGCGGCACACGGCGGCGGTGCTGCGCGAGTTTTGCTCCCCGGTACCGCACACGATCGCCGTCGACCGGGCGGGTGCGGTGGTGGCCTACGCGCTGAGTATGGACCCCCGCCTCGCGTCCGCGATGCCGACGGCCGCCGGGTTCGTCGAGGTCGTGGCGCCGATGCTGTGGCGGGGTACGCCTGTCGGCAAAACCGATTACGTCTGCATGGGCCAGGTCGCCGTGGCCGCGGCGCACCGGGGCACGGGCTTGTTTCGCCGGCTCTACGAGGCCTGGTACGCCGCCGAGGCTGAGCACTACGGACTCGCCGTCACCGAGATCGCGGAGGCGAACCAGCGCTCGCGCAAGGCGCACGCGGCGCTGGGGTGGGAAGAAATCGGACGCCATAACGACGGCGCGCAGGAGTGGATCGTGGTGGGGCGGGAGCTGCCGTAGCCTTGTATTGGCCGACTCGATCGCCACACCTCGGACCTAGCCTCGCGAACCAAACACCAAACTCCCTACCCGCACCAAATTACTCCCCTTCGCAAGCGCCAACTCGTAATCCCCGCTCATCCCCATGCTCAGCGTATGCCACTCGGGCCGCCGGTCGAAGTAGGTCTGTTGAATCGTGTCGAAGGTCTGCTTCAGCTGCTCGAACTCGGGCGTGAGCACGCTTAAATCATCGGTGTAGGTCGCCATCCCCATGATCCCCGACAGCCGCGCCCAGGCCTGGCGGTGGATCTCGGTGCCCTCGAACTCCTTGAGCAGCTCCTCCGGCGAGAATCCGTGCTTCGTGTCCTCCCGCGCCACGTGGACTTGCAACAGCACGTCGACGATGCGCCCGATCTCCATGCCGCGCTTGTGGATCTCCTTCAGGAGCCTCAGCGAGTCGACCCCGTGAATCAGGTGAACGAAGGGCGCGATCTGCTTGACCTTGTTGCGCTGCAGGTGCCCGATGAAGTGCCAGTGGATGTCCTCGGGTAACGCGGCTTGCTTGTCCACTAGCTCCTGCACGTAGTTCTCTCCAAAGTGACGGTGCCCCATCTCGTACAGCTCCATGATGGCCGCGGCGGGTTTGGTCTTCGACACCGCCACGAGGGTAGCGCCCGCGGCTTCGGTAGCGGCGAGGAGGGCATGGTAGGCACCGGCGTTGACGTAGGACATGGGGGGAAGGTAGGGACGGCCTGCGGCCTAGTTGTGAAGCAGTAGCATCACAATTAGCGCGTAGCGCGTCAAAACAAACCCCCGAGGTGGCCCTGCACTTGCTCAACGACCAGGCCTAGGTCCGCAGGCTTGTTGACGAAATCTAGCTCATTGGCGTCGATGATCAGCTTCGGTCCGGCGGTGTACCCGGCGATCCACTCGTCGTAACGTCCGTTCAGTTTTCTCAGGTAGTCGATCGAGATCGAGCCCTCGTACTCACGGCCGCGCTTCTCGATGTGATTGACCAGGGTCGGGATGCCGGCGCGCAGGTAGATGAGCAAGTCCGGCGCCTGCACCTGCGACTGCATGGCCTCGAAGAGCTCGAAGTAGTTGCGGAAGTCCCGCTCCGACATCAGGCCCATCTGGTGCAGGTTGGGCGCGAAGATCTCGGCGTCCTCGAAGATGGTCCGGTCCTGGATGACGGTCTTGTCGCCACTCAGGATATCGACGATGCCCTTGTAGCGCTTGTGCAAAAAGTACACCTGGAGGTTGAACGACCACCGGTTCATGTCCTCGTAGAAGTCGTTGAGGTACGGGTTGTCCTCGGTCGACTCGTACTGCACGTCCCAGTCGAAGTACTTCCCGAGCTTCCCGCACAGCGTCGTCTTCCCGGCGCCAATGTTGCCACTCACGGCGATGTACTTCGGGTGGACGTTGGGCGGCTGGGTCATGGGGGGAAGGTATATAGGCGCTGCGCTAGAGGGGCGCTGCGCAAATTGGGTTGTACTAAGGTCACGCTGGGACGCTGCACAGGACGCTAGCATCGCGCATCTAGGCCGCAGGCCGCCCCTCTAGATTGCGAAGCAATCGCCCTCAGAGCATTTCGTCCCACGAAATGCCACCTCCGTCGTTTTGGCGAAAGCCGCCCCATACCCCCACCCTACATTCGACCCAACGCCGCCCGCATGTCCACCATCACGCACACCTCCGCCATCATCGCCACCGACCGACTCCGCCGGACCTACACGATGGGCACCGAGACGATCCACGCCCTCAAAAACGTGAGCATCTCCGTCGAGCGCAACGAATACGTCGCCCTCATGGGGCCGTCCGGGTCGGGTAAGTCGACGCTGATGAATCTGCTGGGCTGCCTCGACACGCCCTCCGAGGGGAGCTACAGCCTCAACGGCCAGCGCGTCGACAAAATGTCCGACGCCGAACTCGCGCAGGTCCGCAACAAACAGATCGGGTTCGTCTTCCAGACCTTCAACCTCATGCCCCGCCTCAGCGCCCTCGACAACGTCGCCCTGCCGCTGGTCTACGCCGGGCAGGGCCGCCGCCTCCGCAACGAACGCGCCGCCGCCGTCCTCGAGGCCGTCGGACTGGCCGACCGCATGCACCATAAGCCCAACGAGCTCTCCGGCGGCCAGCGCCAACGCGTGGCCGTAGCCCGGGCCCTCGTCAACGACCCGGCCATCATCCTCGCCGACGAGCCGACCGGCAACCTCGACACCAAGACCTCGATCGAGATCATGGCCCTCTTCAACGACATCCACGCCCGCGGCAACACCGTGGTCCTCGTGACGCACGAGCCCGACATCGCCGAGTACGCCCACCGCGTCGTCCGGATGCGCGACGGCCTCGTCGAAAGCGACGAGCGCCAAGTGCCGACCGGGAACCTGAGTGCGCTAGTCGAGTAAAATGACGGCGTGGCCCGCGCGCGAATCGGCTTTCGCCAAAACCAGTTCGCCCGTCAACGTCTGGCTCGTCGCCGACACGATCCGGACCTGCACGTAGTCGCCCGGCCGCTCGTCGGCGACCCGCGCCCAGACCACCTTCTTGTTCTGGGAAGTCTTCCCGAGCCACTGCTCGTCGGAGCGTCTGGCGGTACACTCGATCAACACCTCGTAGACCCTGCCTACCTCCGCCACGTTGTCCTCCAGCGCGATGGCGTGCTGCAGGTCGATGACCTCCTGCAGGCGCCGCTTCTTGGTGGCAAGCGGCACGTCGTCGGCGTACTTCCGGGCCGCGAGCGTCCCCGGCCGCTCGCTGTAGAAAAACATGTAGCTCATCGAGTAGCGCGCGAACTCAATCAGGCTAAGCGTGTCGCGGTGCTCCTCCTCGGTCTCCGAGCAGAAGCCCGTGATGATGTCCGAACTAATCGCGCACTCAGGAATGATGCGCCGGATGGCCGCCACGCGCTCCATGTACCACTCGCGGTCGTAGGTCCGGTTCATGAGGTGCAACACGCGCGAATTGCCGCTCTGCGCCGGGAGGTGGATGTACTTGCAGATGTTCGGGTGGCGCGCGATGGTCCGCAGCACCTCGTCGGTGATGTCCTTCGGGTGCGAGGTCGAGAAGCGGACGCGCAGGCGCGGATCGACGAGCGCTACGGCCTCCAGCAGGTCCGCAAAATTGACCACTTGCCCGTTCTCGGGATTGGTCCATTTGTAGGAATCTACGTTTTGGCCGAGCAGCGTGACCTCCCGGAAGCCCTGCGCGAATAACTGTTCAGCTTCCGCCAAAACACTGTACAGGTCCCGCGACCGCTCCCGGCCCCGCGTGAATGGCACCACGCAAAACGAGCACATGTTGTCGCAACCCCGCATGATCGAGATGAGCGCCGTCACCCCGTTGCTGTCGAGCCGCACCGGCGCCACGTCGGCGTAGGTCTCCTCGCGGCTCAGGTGCACGTTGATGCCCCGGTCCCCGCCCTCGACCTCGGCCAAGAGCTTCGGCAGGTCGCGGTAGGCGTCCGGGCCGACGACCATATCGACGAGGCGCTCCTCCTCGAGGAATTTGGCCTTCAGGCGCTCGGCCATACACCCGAGTACCCCGACGAGCGTCCCCGGTCGCGCGCGCTTTTGTTTGTCGAAGACCCGCAGGCGCTTGCGGACCGTGTCCTCGGCCTTCTCGCGGATGGAGCAGGTGTTGATGAGGATCAGGTCCGCCGCCTTGATGTCGCGCGTCGCCGCGTAGCCGACCTCCCCCAGGATACTGGCCACGATCTCGGAATCCGAAAAGTTCATCGCGCAGCCGTAGCTCTCGATGTAGAAGCGCGGCCCCGCGTGCGGCACGTCGGTGACGGGAGCGAAGGTCTCGCCCTGGCGTGCCGACGGCAGGGGAGCGTGGAGGACATCGGTGTTCACGTGCGCAAAGGTAAGGTGAGGCTGCTGCGTCGGCGGCGCGCGGCTTCCGGGCTCCGCCCCGGGCGCGCCGTCCACCTCGACAGACGGGCTTCAGCGACGGTGGGGCCACCTGTCGGTGACCTCGTCTCTTCGCGGAGCGCCGGCCTTGACTAAGACCTTGCCTGGTGCTAGCAGTCGCTCGTTTTACATTTCGATGTCGTGGGTTCTTATCGTACTCGCTTGCTTACGGTGGCAGGGGTGCGGGGCGCGCCCGGCCCGGAGACCGGTAGCCGCGCGCCCCGCACCCCTGCCACCGCGCGCGTGGCAGCAGTCTCGTACAGGCTCACCACGTCCGCCGCCGGGAAGGCACTCCCGCTCGGCAAGGCCGTCGGTACGTAGCGCTCGAGCGCGGGATCGCGCAAACCGTTTTGCAGGAATGCCACCAAGTCCGCCTGCTCGGCAGCGCTGAGGTGTAGTGGCCTGAACTCGCTGGACAGTTGCTGCGCACCCACCCGCTCGTTTTGCGCGACGGCGCTCGCCTTGTACGCCACCACTTCGGCCAGCGTCTGGAAACTGGCCCCGTGCCCGTAGTGCGGCGCGTCGGCCAGGTTGTACAGTTGCGGCACCTTGAACTTGTAGAGATCACCGGAGCGCTGCGTGAATCCCCCGCGGCCCTTGTTCGCGTTCGCATCGGCACCGGCGGCGACGACCGGTCCCGGGTGCTGATCGAGATCCGACATCCCGAGGGCGTAGTACGCCTCGCTCGATAGTGCCGGACCGGCGTGACAGTCGACGCAGCCGGCGTCCCCGAAGAACAGCGTCGCCCCGCGCAACTCGGCCGCCGACATCGCGAGCGCCTCGCCCGCGAGCCACGATTGCCACGGGGACCGCGTCGGGAGCAGGGCCCGCTCGTAGGCCGCGATGGCAAGACCGGTGGTAGTAGCGGAGTAGCGATCGTCGGGGGCCACGTCCCCGAAGGCGGCATCGAAGAGCGCGGTGTAGCCCAGGGCCTCGAGCAACTCCAGATCGACGGCCATGCGGTGGATCGCGAGGCCCGCGATGGCCTGCGTTTCCGGACCTTCGTAGCCCAGCGTGTTGGTCGCTCTCGGCGTGCCCTCCGTCCACTGGGCCTCGGTGTGCGCGTTGTCGCCGCGGCTCCCGAACTGCCCGTTCCAGTGGAGCTGGCGCTGGTACGCCACGTTGAGGACGCTCGGCGTGCGGATGGCCTGTACGTCGGCGAAGTCCGTCCCGAACGATGTGCTGAGCGCGCGCGCTTCTCCGCTTTCGCCAAAACCCTCCCCGCCCTCGCCGATCCCCTGCGCGCGTCCTGACTGGAACCCCGCCCGGGCGTTGTGGCAGGTGGCGCAGGAGACGGTGCCCCGTAGGCTACTCTGAAGGGTACGCCTGCTGAGCCCTGTTTCGTGAAAGAGCAACTTCCCGAGCGCCACCTTCTCGGCGGTCAGGGGGTTGCGTGGGTCCTGCGGGATGGCGTCGAGGTCGCCCTCGGCGGGGAACCTCAGGTCTGCGAGTGAGCCGCCGGTGCTCCGCTCGATCGTTCTCGTGAGTTCCGCCGCGAGTTCGGCCTCCGGGATGGCGCCGTCCTTGCGGCAGGCCAGGAGTCCGAGGAGGGCCAGGGCGAGAGCGATGTGGCGGGGGGAGGGCATCTTGGCCCGTTGGGTCTAAAAAACGTGCCATTCCTGCCGTCCTCACTCCGTCACCAGCGCGATCGCTGCCACCGCCACCGCCACGCCCGCCCACTGTTTTGGCGAAAGCCGCTCCCCGAAGAATAGCACCGCCGCCAGGGTCCCCAGCACGATCGTCGCGACGTTCAACACCGGCAGGACCATCACCGGGGCCAGCCCGCTTTCTAGGGCGAGGAGGATCAGGTAGATGCTGAAGAAATTAGGGATCCCGAGTGCCACCCCGCCGACTATGTCTCGCCACGTGAAGCGCGGCTCGCCGGAGGGGTTGGGTTGCAGCAAGGCGAAGGCCAGCCCTAGCAGACCGGCCCACAGGAAAAGCGTCACCGTGTACGTCGCGCTCTTGCCCCCGCCGTAGTTGCGCTGCGCCAGGGTCAGGCCGCTCTCGATGGCCCCGGCCACCAAGAAGACCGCGAGCGGCAACAGCCACGTCGCTCGCGAGGGACTTCCGCCCGGCCCTCCCGAGACCTCACCGCCAGTTGTCGACTCCTCCCCCGGCCGCAAGCGCACGACCAGAAACACCGACAGCACCCCGAGCAAAATGCCGGCCCCCTGTTTTGGCGAAAGCTCATCCCCGAGGTACAGCACCGCGAAGGCCACGCTGATCAGCAAGGAGATTCGCTGCACGACGCTCGTCACGGCGATGCCCACGCGCTGCACCGAGGTCGCGTTGAGGTTGAAGCCGCCGATGAAGAAGAACCCCAGCCCGAGCGCCAGCCAGATCCACGGGGCGTCGAACACGGCGGCGGTGACGAGCCACTCGCCCTCGAAGAGGCTGCCGCACAGCACGCAGACGAAGTAATTGACCACGATCGCCGGCAGGTTGCGGACGCCGTAGCGCGCGAACAGCTTGAACAGCAGCGAGATGAACGTACTCGCGAGGATGCAGAACAGCAGGGCTACCACGGCGGCAAGCTAGGCGCGCGGGGCTACCTTTGCCGCCCATGTCGAACACCCTCGCCGAGTATCGCCACGCGCGTCGGCAGTGCCGCGACCTGTTCGCCCGCAAGATGGGCGACTACGGCACCTCCTGGCGGATCATGCGCCTGCCGAGCCTCACGGATCAGCTCTACATCAAGGCCAGGCGCATCCGGAGCCTCGAGCAGGGCGAGGCCCGCGTCGACGAGGGGATCCAAGGCGAGTTCGTAGCGCTCGTCAACTACGCCTTCCTAGCGCTCGTGCAGGAGGGGCTCGGCAGCGAGGAGGCAGTCGATCTCGCACCCGAACGCGCGCTGGCGCTCTACGACGCGGCCGCCCTCGAGACCGAGCGCCTCATGGAGGCCAAGAACCACGACTACGGCGAGGCCTGGCGCGACATGCGGGTCTCGTCGCTCACCGACCTGATCCTCATGAAGCTCCACCGCATCAAGCAGATCGAGGACAACGCGGGCCAGACCGAGGTGAGCGAGGGCGTGCGCGGCGGCTACGCCGACATTGCAAATTATTCACTCTTCGCGCTCATCAAGCTCGGGTAGGGCGGGCGACCTTTGCGGCTGTTTTCCCGTACAGACTCCTGCGGCACCCCCGCGCCCAGTCCTGTCCATCCCCGCTTTATGACGCTCACCGTTCTCATCCTCGGCATCGCGCTGGCCGCCGTAGTCCTTACCCTGCTCACGCACTTCGTGTTGCGCGCGACCCGCAACATCGGCGTGTCCTTTTTGCAGAACTTCTGCGGCGCGTGGTTCCTGTTCAGCGGTTACGTCAAGGTCGTCGATCCGCTCGGCACGGCCTACAAGATGGAGCAGTACTTCGACGAGTTCGGCGCGACGGCCACCGGGGCGGGCGTGGGCTTCCTGGCGCCGCTGTTTACGTGGGGCAGTGGGGTGAGCGTGTACGTCGCCACGGCGATGGTGGTGCTGGAGGTGGTGCTGGGACTGCTGCTGATCATCGGCGAGCGTCCGAGGGTCACGGCCTGGCTCTTCCTCGTCATCATGGCCTTCTTCACGGTGCTCACGGGCTTCACCTACCTCACGGGCTACGTGCCGAGTGGGGGCAACTTCTTTGCCTTCGGGGAGTGGGGCAAGTACGCCGACACCAACATGCGCGTCACGGACTGCGGGTGCTTCGGTGATTTTCTCAAGCTCCAACCTTACACCAGCTTCCTCAAGGACTGTTTTCTGATGGTCCCGGCGGCGGTCTTCGTGATCTGGCCAGATTTGATGCACCAGCTTTTCAGCAAAACGACCCGCGCGGTCATCGGCTGGGGCAGTGTGTTAATCGCGAGTGTGTTCGCGATGAGCAACTTCGTCTGGGGACTGCCCATGCACGACTTCCGCCCCTTCGCCGAGGGCACCGACATCCGGACCAAGCGGGAGGCCGAGGCCGAGGCCGAGGCCAACGTCGAGATCACCGCCTACGGCATCACGAGCAAGGCCACCGGTGAGTACACCGAGCTGCCGTACGACGAGTACATGAAGCAGTACAAGGACTTCCCCGAGACCGACTTCGACCTCGAGCAAATCACCACCGAGCCCACCATCCCCCGGACCAAGGTGAGCGACTTCGAGCTCGAGGACGTGAATGGCGTCCCGATGTCCGAAGAGATCCTCCAGGAGCCTGGCTACACCGCGATGATCGTTGCCTACAGGCTCTACGACGACGGCGAGACCCAGGGCAACCGCATGGTCCAGGACTCGATGTTCGTCACCGACACGGCCGCGAGCGGCGAGGTCACCAAGGTCTTCGCGGCCTTCCGGGAGCGCAGCGAGGTCGCCAACCTCACCAAGTGGGACCAGGGCTACGTAAGGAAGTGGATGGAGCGCATCGTGCCCTTCGCCGACGCCGCCGAGCGCGCCGGGTGGAAGGTGTTCGCGGCCACGGCCTTCACCGACAACTCACGCATCGACGACTTCCAGCACGCCGTGCAGTTTGCGCACCCGATCTACAAGGGTGACGACATCCTCCTCAAGACCATTATCCGCAGCAACCCCGGCGTCGTGGTCCTCAAGGACGGCGTCGTGGTGAAGCACTACCACTGGCGCGATGTCCCGGCCGACGTGAGCGACTACGAGTAGGGTAGTAGCAGGCTAAAGGCGCGCACAAAGTGAAGAGGCGTGGATACCACCGGTATTCACGCCTCTCGTATGGTCGGGATGACAGGATTCGAACCTGCGACCCCACGCCCCCCAGGCGTGTGCGCTACCGGGCTGCGCTACATCCCGCGATGTATGGGCCCCCCGCGACGGCGGGCGGCGGTGGGTCGTACTGGATTCGAACCAGTGACCTCTGCTCTGTCAAAGCAGCGCTCTAAACCAACTGAGCTAACGACCCGCGAGTACACTGCGCGCCTCGACTGCTCGAAGCGGGTGCAAATGTAGCCCCGTCGCGCACAGCCGCAAGGCCCGCCGCTAAATAATCCTTACCGCCCGTGGATTTGCGAGAAGGTCCGCCGACCACGGAGGTAGTAGTCCACCAAGATCGAAGTGCTGGGGCCCGTCGACGATACCGGCCGCAAAGGCTCGACAGCGATGCCGTGCGCGACGTGGTAGGCGTGGGCGGCTTTCGCCAAAACAGGCCAGCGCCGCCTTTGTCCGCGTAGCCGGCGCGTGTTCTCGTAAAAGTGTACGTGCGCTTTCGCGATGCTGCCGACCTGCGCGAGCCCGCCGCGGCCCCCGAGCAAAAACTTCACCGCCGCCAGCCCATCGAGCGCCTGCCGCACGAGGATCGTCCCCGCCGCACGGAGGCCTCCGTTGTTTTTGTAAATCGCCGCCAGCGAGTTGCGGAAGTTGAGGTAGGTCTTGCGCGGGCTCTCGTACGCGAGGGTCCCGCCGCCGAGGTGATACACGACACTCCCCGGCGTCACCCAACACGTGAAGCCCGCCCGCCGTACGCGCCAGCAAAAGTCGATCTCCTCCATGTGGGCAAAGAAGTCCCCGTCGAAGCCCCCGAGCAATTGCCAGACCTCCGCACGCACGAACAGGCACGCCCCCGTGGCCCAGTCTACCTCCGCCGCGTCGTCGTACTGACCGCGGTCCTCCTCGACGGTATCGAAGATCCGCCCGCGGCAGTATGGGTAGCCGAGGGCATCGACGTAGCCCCCCGCCGCCCCCGCGTACTCGAAATGCGTCGGACGGGCGTCGGCGAGGACCTTCGGTTGTACGGCCGCCACGCGCGCGTCCGTGCGCAGTTTCGCCAAGGGCGCATCTAGCCAGCCGGCGGTGACCCGCACATCGCTGTTCAGCAAAACGTAGCACTCGGCCTCGATCAGGGCCAACGCCCGGTTGTAGCCTTCCGCAAACCCGAAGTTTTGCCGCAAGGCTACCCACTCGACCTCCGCGAAGTCCGCCACCACGGCCTCGCTGCCGTCCGTCGACCCGTTGTCCGCCACGACGATCCTCGCCCCGGCACTGAACTCTACCACGCTCGGTAAGTACGTCCCGAGGTGAGCGGCGCCGTTCCAGTTGAGGATGACCACGGCGACCTGCCCTGCTGCACTCAAACCTTCAAAATTTTGCGGATCGCCGTAGAATCCTTCGCGATCTGCGCCCGCAGACCCGCGAGGCTGTCGAACGCCTGGTCGCCCCGGACCCGCGCCACCAGCTCTACCCGCAGCATCTGCCCGTACAGATCCCCCTCGAAGTCGAGCACGTTCGCCTCGATCGAGCGCGGCCGCCGCCCCGCCAGGCTCGGGCGCTCACCGATGTAGAGCATCGCCGAAAGTTGCTCGTCGGCTCGGTCGAGGCGACGCGCGCGGCAGGCGTAGACCCCGTCCGCCGGCAGCAGTTTCTCGGTGGACTCCAGGTCGAGATTCGCCGTCGGGAAGCCGATCGTCCGCCCGATCGCCTCCCCGTGCACGACGCGGCCCGTGAGCATGTACGGCGCCCCGAGCAGTCGCGTCGCCTGCCGCATCTCGCCGGCGTCGACGGCCCGGCGGATGCGCGTACTCGACACCGCGAGCGCCTCGACGTCCTCGGCGGGGATCTCGTGAACGCGCGCGCCCCTCGCCTGTGCGGCGGTCCGCAGCTGTTCGATGTTGCCGGTGCGGCCTACGCCAAAACGGTGGTCGTACCCGATGACGACGTCATCCGGCGCGAAGACCCCGAAGAGAAAGTCGTCGAGGTACTCCTCCGCCGTCTGCATGGCGAACTCGCGCGTGAACGGCACGATCGCCACGTGGTCGATCCCGCAGGCCGCCAGCCGCTCGATCTTCTCGGCCGTCGTGGTCAGGAGTCGCACGGGCGGCCCGCCGCCGCCGATGATGGTCCGGGGGTGCGGATCGAAGGTGATCACGACCGACTCGCCCCCGGCCGCGGTGGCCAAGTCCGTGATGCGGGCCAGCAGGGCCTGGTGCCCGCGGTGCACCCCGTCGAAGCTCCCGATCGTGACCACGGGGCGGCGGAGGGGCGGCATCGCGGCCATGTCTCTGTGCACCTGCATATCGGTGGCGAATTTACCCGGCCCCGGGTCAGCGGTGCGGGCTTGCGTAATTTGCGCGACCAAATGACACAAGACCAAGTCCTCGACGCGATTGCCCGAGTCCAAGACCCCCTCACGGGCCTCGCCATCCAGCCCGAACACCGCGTCCGCGACCTGTCGATCAAAGGGCAGCAGGTCAGCTTCAAGCTCGTCATGCCCGGGCTGGCCCCGGAAGCCAAGGGCGCCCTCATCCAGACCACGGAGTTGGCGCTTAAGGGCGCACTCGGCAAGGAGGTAGAGGTGCACGTCCACCTCGTCACCGAGGCCCGCCCCGGCGACACGGGCGCCGCCATGCCGCAGGTCCGCAACATCATCGCCGTCGGCAGCGGGAAGGGCGGGGTAGGGAAGAGCACCGTCGCCGTCAACGTCGCCCTGGCCCTCAAGGCCCGCGGCCTTAGGGTCGGCCTCATCGACGCTGACCTCTACGGTCCGAGTATCCCGACGATGCTCGGTCTGCGCGGCCAGCGCCCGAAGGTCCAGGAGGTGTACGGCAAGCCGAAGCTCGTCCCGCTCGAGGCCTACGGCATGCCCTGCATCAGCATGGGCAGCATCATCGCGCCCGAGCAGGCCGTCGTCCTGCGGGGGCCACGCCTGGCGGGAATCATCCGGCAGTTCTTCCTCGACGTCGTCTGGCCCGAGCTCGACATCCTGGTGGTGGATCTGCCGCCCGGCACCGGAGACATACAGCTCACCCTCGTGCAGACCGTGCCCGTGACGGGGGCTGTCCTCGTGACGACCCCCCAGCAGGTCGCCCTCGACGACGCCATCAAGGCCATGAATATGTTCCTCCTGCCGAACGTCAACGTCCCCATCCTCGGCGTGGTCGAGAACATGAGCTGGTTTACCCCGGCCGACCTGCCCGACCGCCGCTACGAGCTCTTCGGCCGCGGCGGCGGCAAGCGGCTCGCGCGCGAAGGGAAGTCGGTGCTGCTCGGCCAGATCCCCCTCGTCCAGGGCATCGGCGAGGGAGGTGACGCGGGCGTGCCCGCGGCCACCGACCCAAACCACGTAGCTGCGGGTTTCTATGCCGATATTGCCGCGAAGCTCCTGCGCCAACTCGCCTTGCGCCACGAAGCCCTGCCCCCCACGATCGCCGTCCAAGTCCAGTAGCCCATGCATAGCCCCGACCTCCGCCAACGCGTCGAGACCGCCCTCGACGTCGTGCGCCCCCACCTGGCCGTCGACGGCGGCAACATCGAGATCGTCGAGATCGACGACGACATGCGGCTACACGTGCGCTGGCTCGGGGCCTGCTCGCACTGCTCGATGAGCGTGATGACGATGCGCGCCGGCGTCGAGGAGGCCGTCCTCAACCGCGTGCCCGAGATCAAGGGCATCCTCGCGGTTAACGGCATGACCCCCGCCGCCGCCTACATCGCGCCCGCGCCAGAACGCTAGGGCCGTGAAGCGTCACGAACTCGAGGCCAGCATCGCCGCGAAGGGCTCGATGCTCTGCGTCGGCCTCGACCCCGTGCTCGGGCGACTCCCCGACGGCATCCGGCGCGACGCCGAGGGCGTGGCCGACTTCTGCCGCCGCATCATCGACGCGACCCTCGAGGTGGCTGTGGCGTACAAGCCCAACCTTGCCTTCTTCGAGTGCCTGGGGGTCGCGGGCATGGCGGCTTTCGCCAAAACCTGTGCGCACGTTCCCGACACCCACTTCCTCATCGCCGACGCCAAGCGCGGCGACATCGGCAACACCGCCGAGCGTTACGCACAGACCTTCTACCAAACCTACGGCTGTCACGCGGTGACCGTGGCGCCGTACATGGGCCGCGACTCGGTGGAGCCCTTCCTCGTCGAGGGCCACTGGGCCATCGTCCTCGGCCTGACGAGCAATGCCGGGAGCGCCGATTTTGAGCAGCGCCCGATGGCGTCCGGCCAGCCGCTCTGGGAGCACGTCCTCACGACCTGTGCCTCTTGGGGCACTGCCGATAATACGATGTTCGTCACCGGCGCCACCAAGCCGGGGGAATTCTCGCGCATCCGGGAGTTGGTGCCTGAGCATTTCTTACTGGTGCCCGGGATCGGCACGCAGGGCGGGGACCTTGGCGCGGTCCTGCGCGACGGCGCGATCGCAGGTGGGGGCTTACTCATCAACTCGAGTCGCGGCATCATCTACGCCTCGGGCGCCAGCGATTTTGAGGCCGCCGCGCTCCGGGAGTCGCGTGTGCTGGTTGACGGGATGGCGAGTGTGTTTGCGTAACCGTTTTCACTCGACAGTAAGCCGCCACGGTGAGAAGGTTCACAGCGTCACGACCTGCATCGCGTCCCCCAGGATCGTCTTTGCGATAGCACCCAACTCAGCGTCCCCCACCGCCGCGGGTGCCTCCCCCGTCCAGTACTGCGCGACGAAACCCGTATCGAAGTCCCCGGAGGTAAAGGCCGGGTGCGTCATCACGAAACGCCCGAACGGTAAGGTAGTGGCGACTCCCTCGACGCGGTAGGCGTCGATGGCCTCGGCCATGCGCTGCGTCGCCTCGGCCCGGGTGTCGCCGTACACGATGAGCTTCGAGAGCATCGGGTCGTAGTAGATCGGCACCTCCATGCCTTCCTCGTAGCCACTGTCGACGCGGACGTTCGGCAGCTCGGGTTCGCGGTAGACCTCGAGCGTGCCGATGTCCGGGAGGAAACCGTTGGCCGGGTCCTCGGCGTACACGCGGAGTTCGATGCTGTGGCCGGTCTGCGTCAGGTCGTTTTGGCGAAAGCCCAACGCCTCGCCGCGCGCCACCCGGATCTGCCACTCGACGAGGTCCAGGCCCGTGGTCCACTCCGTGACGGGGTGCTCGACCTGGAGGCGGGTGTTCATCTCGAGGAAGTAGTAGTTGCGATCGGCGTCCAGGAGGAACTCCACGGTCCCGGCGCCGACGTAGTCACAGGCCTTGCAGACGGCCACCGCGCTCTCGCCCATCGCCTGGCGCAGGGCCGGCGTGATGACGGCGCTCGGCGCCTCCTCGACCACCTTCTGGTGCCGGCGCTGCACGGAGCACTCGCGCTCGAAGAGGTGCACGACGTTGCCGTGCGTATCGGCCATCACCTGGATCTCGATGTGGCGCGGGCCGCGGACGTACTTCTCGATGAAGACGCGGTCGTCCCCGAAGGCGTTGAGGGCCTCGCTCTGCGCCATGCGCATGCTCTCGACCAGGTCCCTGGCCTCATCGACGACGCGCATGCCCTTGCCGCCCCCGCCCGCCGAGGCCTTCACGAGCACGGGGTACCCGATCTCCGCGGCGACGCGCGCGGCCTCGGCCTCGTCGCTGATCGGCTCGTCGAGACCGGGCACGAGCGGTACGCCGAAGGCCTTCACGGCCACCTTGGCGTCGAGCTTCGACCCCATCTGGTCCATGGCTTCCGGGCTCGGGCCGACGAAGGTGAGGCCGGCCTCGCGGACGGCGCGCGCGAAGGCAGACCGCTCGCTGAGGAACCCGTAGCCCGGGTGGATAGCGTCGGCACCGGTGCTGCGCGCGGCGTCGATGACGCGCTCGATGTCGAGGTAGCTCTTCGAGGCGGGTGCCGGCCCGAGCAGCACGGCCTCGTCGGCGAAGCGGACGTGGGGGGCCATGCGGTCGGCCTCGCTGTAGACGGCGACGGTCTGGATGCCCATGCGGCGAGCCGTCCGCATGATCCGCAGGGCGATCTCCCCGCGGTTGGCGATAAGTAGTTTCTGCACGGCCGGAAGGTAAGTGGCCGCGGCGCGCTTCTCGCGACCGCGGCCGATCTTGCCGCTCATGACGAGCCACGTAGCCCCGGCCACGCCGTACTGGCAGCCCGACGAAGATTTGCTCCGTAGCTGCGGATTAACACACTACCGCGACTGGCTTCTCGCGCGTGGCGAAGACCTCGGCGCGGCCGAGGACTCCTACGACTACGATGCCCTGTGGCGCTGGAGCGTCGAGGACGTAGACCGGTTCTGGCTCAGCTTACTAGATTATTTTGACGTACCGCACGGGGGTGAGCAGACGCCGGTGCGCCGTGGGGCGGACATGCTTTCGACGGAGTGGTTCCCGAACGTGGAACTGAACTACGTCGAGCAAATCTTTCGGCACGCCAAATTCGACGCGACCGCGCTCGTCTGCGTTCGCGAGAGTGGCGCCCCCGCGGAAATCACCTGGCGCGAACTGCGGACCCAGGTGGCCTCCGTGCAGCAGGTTTTGGCGAAAGCCGGCGTGACCTCCGGCGACCGCGTCGTGGGCTTCCTGCCGAACACCGAGCACGCCATCGTGTGCTTCCTGGCCGCGGCTGGACTGGGGGCGGTCTGGTCGAGTTGCTCCCCCGATTTTGGCGTAGGCGCCGTGGTCGATCGGTTCGAGCAGATCGAGCCGAAGGTACTCGTCGCCTGCCGCGGCTACGGCTACGGCGGCAAATATCAGGATCGCACGGCGGTGATCGCGGAACTGGCCGAGCGGCTCGCGTCCGTCAAGGATAAGGTGCTGGTCGATTTGGCGGGCCGCGGGCCGCTCGATGGTTGGCTGAGTTGGGAGTCGCTGCCGGCCGTGCGCGAGGACGCATTTGTCGTCACGCGCGTCCCCTTCGGCCACCCGCTGTGGATACTGTACAGCTCCGGCACGACCGGCAAACCGAAGGCCATCGTCCACTCGCACGGCGGCTGCCTCCTCGAGCACCTCAAATATTTGAGCCTACAGGCCGACGTGCGGCCCGGCGAACGCTTCTTCTGGTTTACGACCACCGGCTGGATGATGTGGAACTTCCTGCAGGCGAGTATGCTGGTCGGGGCGGTGCCGGTGCTCTTCGACGGCAGTCCGGGCTACCCAGGACTGGGGCGCCTGTGGCGACTCGCCGCCGAACTGCCGATTCACCACTTCGGTACCTCCGCACCCTTCCTGCAGGCCTGCAGGAAGGCCGGCATCAGCGTCGCCGACGAACTCGACCTCGGTCCGTTGCGCAGCATCGGTTCGACGGGCGCACCGCTCAGCGCGGACGGCTTTACTTACGTGTCGGAACACATCAAGGCGGGCGTCTGGCTCACGAGTATGTCCGGCGGCACCGACGTCTGCACGGCCTTCGTGGGCGGCAATCCCTGGTCGGCGGTGCACAGGGGTTGGATCCAGGGGCGGGCGCTCGGGTGCGACCTGCACGCCTTCGGGGAGGACCACCGACCGGTGATCGATCAGGAGGGCGAGCTGGTGGTGCGCCAGGCAATGCCGAGCATGCCGATCGGATTCGTCGGTGACGCTGACGACAGCCGGCGGCGCGAGAGCTACTTCGAGGACATCCCCGGTCTGTGGCGTCACGGCGACTGGATCGAGGTCAACGGCGCGGGAGAGGTCTTCATTTACGGCCGCTCCGACGCGACCTTGAACCGGCAGGGTGTCCGCATCGGGACCGCCGAGATCTACCGCTGGCTGGACGCCGTACCGGAGGTGGCGGACGCCCTCATCATAAATTACGTAGACGCCAGCGGCGAGGACCACATGCCGCTGTACCTCGTCATGGCCGCGGGTCGAGAGCTTTCGGACGGCTTTCGCCAAAACCTGAAACGCGGCATGCGGGAGGGCCTGAGCCCACGCCACGTGCCCACGAGGATCGAGGCGGTCGCGGAGATCCCCTACACGATCAGCGGCAAGCGCCTCGAGACGCCGATCAAGCGGCTCTTCGAGCGACAGCCGCTGGAGAAAGTCGCCAACCTGGGGGCGTTACGCAACCCGGACGCTCTGCGGGAGTTTGCCCACCTTGCGGCCCGAAAAAGGGACGACGATGTTGGGTGAACGCGTAGGGATCGCACTGAAGGGCATGGGCATGGGCATGGCCGAGGTCGTACCGGGGGTCAGCGGGGGGACGATTGCCTTCGTGACCGGGGTTTACGAACGGCTGTTGCAGTCGATCACCGCCTTCGGGCCGGGGCTGCTGCCGGTGTACAAGTCCGCCGGCCTGATTGGCCTGTGGACCGAGATCCAGGGAGGGTTTCTGCTCAACCTGTTGGTCGGCATGGCGCTAGGTCTCGGGGTGGGCGTCTTCGCGATCACCTACCTCATCGAGGCTTACCCGCCGGTGGTGTGGGCGTTTTTCTTCGGACTTATCCTCGCCTCGGCCTGGTACATCGGGCGGATGGTGTCGCCGTGGTCGGCCGGGGAGATCGTGTCGTTGTTGGCGGGCTTCGGCATCGCGCTGGCCATCGTGATGGGGGCCCCCGCCCAGGGGAGTACGGCGCTGTGGTTCGTGTTCGTGTCGGGGGCCATTGCGATCAGCGCGCTGCTGCTACCCGGGGTAAGCGGGTCTTTCATCCTGCTGTTGATGGGTATGTACAGTTACGTGGTCCCGAGCGTGAAGGAGGTCCTGAGTGGCAACCTCGAGGCCTTGCCCGTGGTAGTGGTGTTTGGGTTGGGGTGCCTCACGGGCCTGGTCACCTTTAGTCGGGTGTTGAAGTACCTGTTCGAGAAGTTCCCGCAGCCGACGCTGGCGCTGCTCACGGGCTTCATGCTCGGCTCGCTCTACAAGCTCTGGCCGTGGCGGGTCGTGACGGCGTACGCCACGGACGCCACGGGCGCGACGATCGTCGACGAGGCGGGCGTGCGCAAGGTGCTGACCGAGGCGCCCGTGTGGCCGGCGACCTACGTGGCGCAGGTCGAGGAGCCGGCCCTGTTGCTCGCGGCCATCGTGGCGGCCGTCGGGGGCGTGGCGTTGATCTACGGGTTGAGTCGACTGGAGGGGCAGACGGGGCAGGCGCTGTGATGGTGCGGGCTGTGCGGGCGTGCTGCGAAGGCAGGCTCGCGAACGTATGGCGCGTGTTCGCTTTGGGCGCTTCGAGCTTGCAGTTTTAGATGTACCCCGGACGGGAATCGAACCCGTACTCCCGCAAAGGGAACAGGATTTTAAGTCCTGCGTGTCTACCAGTTCCACCACCAGGGCCGGTGCGGGCCGCGAAAGTACGCGCCCCGCACACTTATTCCTTCACCTTCAACACGAGCTTGCCGAGCTTCTCGCCGCTGAACAGCCGCGTGAACGTGGCGTGGAAACGCTCGATCCCCTCGTAGATGTCCTCCTGGCTGCTCAGTTGCCCGGCCTTCACCCAGGCGCCCATCTGGTTCGCGGCCTCCCGGTAGCGCTTCGCGTAGTCGAACACCACGAAGCCCGTCATGCTCGCGCGATTGACGAGCAGGGAGAGGTAATTGCGCGGGCCCCGCATCTCCTCCTCATTGTACTGGCTGATGGCCCCGCAGATGACCACCCGCGCGTGCGACGCCAGACAAGCCAGCGCGTAGTCCAGGATCTCGCCCCCGACATTGTCGAAGTACACGTCGACCCCCTTCGGACACGCCGCCCGGATGGACTTGAAGACCCCCGGCCCCCGGTAGTCGACCGCCTCGTCGAACCCGAGCTCGTCCCGCATGTACGCACACTTGTCCGCCCCGCCGGCGATCCCGACCACGCGGCAGCCCTTGATCTTGGCGATCTGCCCCACGACCGACCCCACCGCGCCGGCGCCACCCGACACCAACACCGTCTGCCCGGCCTCGGGCTTGCCGACGTCCAGGAGCCCGAAGTAGGCCGTGTACCCGGTCATCCCGAACAGCCCGAGGGCCTTCGGCATCTGCTCGTCCCCGAGGCTCGTACTCACCCAGCCCTTCCCGTCGGTTAGCGCGTACTGCTGCACGCCGCCCGTCCCCACCAGGGTCTCCCCGACGGCAAAACCGGGATGCTTCGAGACGACGACCTTACCCACCGAACCCGCCCGCATCACCGCGCCGATCTCCACCGGCGGGATGTACGAACGCACGTTGCGCATCCACCCCCGCATCGCCGGGTCCAGACTCACGTAGTGCTGTTCGACGAGGAGCTGGCCGTCCGGGACCTCGCTGATCTCCTCGACGTCGAAGCGCCACGCGTCCTCGGTGGGTAGGCCCTCGGGACGAGAAGCGAGCAGGTAGCGTTTGTTCTGGTAAGTCGTCATGTGTAGCTGTAATTTGGGCCGGTTCAGCAGTGAAGCACCTTCAGCCTTCCGTGCGTACGCCTAGGTACGTCTCCGGACGGATAGCGCGGAGTTCTTGTTTAATCGCTTCGGCTACGTCCAGTCCGTCGACGAAGGCCCGCATCTCGCGCTCGCCGACCTCCGTGTGGCCGCGCGTCAAGGCCTTTAGCGCCTCGTAGGGCGCCGCGTAGCCCTCGCGCCGCAGCACCGTCTGGATGCCCTCGGCCACCACCATCCAGTTGGCCTCGAGCGCCGCCGCGAGGGCAGACTCGTTGAGTTCGAGTTTCGCGAGCCCTTTGCGGATACTCTGGCACGCGATGACGAAGTGCCCGAAGGGGACCCCGAGGTTGCGCAGCACCGTGCTGTCGGTCAGGTCACGCTGCTGGCGCGAGATAGGCAGTTTTTCCGCAAGGTGACCAAACAGCGCCCTACCGAGCCCCAGGTTGCCTTCCGCATTCTCGAAGTCGATCGGGTTGACCTTGTGCGGCATCGCGCTGCTGCCGACCTCCCCGGCCACGGTCCGCTGCCGAAAGTACTCCAGGCTCACGTACTGCCAGAGGTCCTGGCACAGGTCCATCAGGATGGTCGAGACCCGGATGAAGAGGTGGCACACGCCCGCGAGGCCGTCGTAGTGCTCGACCTGGGTCGTCGGCGAACTGCGTTCGAGCCCGAGGCTCTCGACGAATGCATCCGCAAAGACCGGCCAGTCCACGTCCGGGTAGGCCACGTGGTGCGCGTTGAAGTTGCCGGTGGCCCCGCCGAATTTGGCCGGGTGCGACAGGAGCTTTAGTTCGATGAGTTGCTGCTCCAATCGCGCGACGAAGACCTCGATCTCCTTGCCGAGCCTCGTCGGGGAGGCGGGCTGCCCGTGGGTCCTGGCCAGCATCGGGACATCCGACCAGGCTTTCGCCAAAACCTGTAACTCCCGCAACACCTCCGTCACCTCCCTGCCGATCGACTGCTCGAGGGCGTCCTTGAGGGACCACGGTATGGCCGTGTTGTTGATGTCCTGGCTCGTGAGCCCGAAGTGAATGAACTCCTTGATGTCCCCGAGGCCCGCTTCCTCGGCGCGCTCCTTGAGCCAGTACTCCACCGCCTTTACGTCGTGGTTGGTGGTTCGCTCGATAGCCTTGACTGCGGCACTATCGCTTTCGCCAAAACTTTCTACGCGCCGGCCGAGCCTCTCCATCGCCGCGTCGTGGTCGCCCCGTAGTTGCGGCAGGTCGAGCGCGACCAAGGCCTGTAGGTAGGCGTACTCCACCCGGACGCGGTAGCGGATCAGCGCGTGTTCGCTGAAGTAGTCCCGCAGCGCCACCGTCTTGGCAGCGTACCTGCCGTCGAGAGGTCCGAGGGCCGTGAGGGGGCTGAGGTCTGGCATGGCGGCAAAGTAGCCTCACGGGCTGGACTCCAAACAGGGTGCGGGGCTGATTCTCACCCGCGCGTCCACGCTTGTGCTTGAAGCAACTGCAAACCCGGCTGGGATAGGCCACCTCAGTCCGGCTTCTTCTTCAGCAAACCCTTGAGTGCCTCCTTACCCTTGTCCACGGCCTCTCGGCCTTGCTTGCTCGCCGCCTCCTCCGCCAGGCGCCTCGCCTCGTCGGCCGCCTTGGACTTCGCCTGGTCGGCCAACTTCTGGGCCTCGGCATTCGCCTTCGCGCGCGCTTCGTCGGCCAGGGCCTGTACGCGCGCCTCGGCGACGTTGCGCACCGAGTCCGTCACGGCCCGTGCCTTCGCCTCCGCCTGCGCGCGTGCCGCGTCGAGGCGCGCCTGCGCCACGCGCTCGAGACTGTCCTTGGCCTGCTTGGCAATGTCCTTGACGCCGGCGATGGCCGCGTCCTTCACCGTGCCCTCGCCCTCGGTGCCGAGGAGCTTGAAGTCCACCTTCGGGTCCGTGATCGACCCGGTGAGCTTGATGCGGACGCGGACGTTCTCGCCGACGGCCATGTCGATGCCGAGCTTGCCGGCCTGGTCGTTGAGCAGACCGATGCCCTTGTTGGCCGCCGCCCCGACGGTGTTGTTGCCCAGCAGCTTACGCGGGATCAACGCCACGATGTCGTAGTCCATCGCCTGGTTGAGCCCGTGCGTACCCCCGATGGTGGCGCTGATGCCCCCGAGCGACGCCTCGAACGGCTGCACGGTCACGAAGCCATCTTCGATCGTGAACCAGTTCTTCGTGTTCTTCAGCTCCAGGTTCGACAGCGCCTCGATGCCCAGCAGACCCGAGGCCTTTTGCAGGGGCTCGAAGCCCCTCAGACTGGCGTTGATCGTGTTGATAAAGCCGTCGGCGTCCAGGTCCGCGAGCACCGGCATCATGTCCCGACCGAGCGTCGACGACAGCACCATGTCCGTGTTGAAGGCGCCCGTGAGGTACTTGGCCACCGGTGCCAACTGCTGGATCGTGTTGAATTGCTCGAAGGCCTCCTTGAAGCCGATCTTCTGCAGCGCGTACTTGACGTCGAAGCTCGGCGCCACGCTCGGGCCCCGGTAGGTGTACCCGCCGTCGATCAAGACCTTCCCCCCGAGCAGATCCCCGCTGGCGTTCTGGATGGCGGCCTTCTGGTTGGCCATGGCCACCAGTCCCGTCACGTTGCGCAGGGTGATGTCGTCGTAGAGCATCTCGCCGACGTTGGCCCGGACGTTGATACTCATCCGCTCCGGCAGCGGGATGTACTCGGCCTCCGCGGCAGAGCCGGGGGCCGCCGCCGGAGCATTCGGGTCGACGCCGATGCTACTCAGGGCCAGCAGGTCGAGTCTGCGGCTCCGCAGCTCGAGGTCGCCGGTTAGCTCGCCGCCGTCGAAGGTGTAGCCGTAGAGATTCGAGAGCTTCCCGCTCATCGCCGCGTCGCTGCCGGCCGTCGTGAGGCTCGAGCTCCGGATCGTGAGTACGTCCGAGGTCACGTGGCCCTCCGCCTGTACGTCATCCAACTCGTAGATGTCGTACACGAGGCGGTCGACGCTCGCCGAGTAGTCGAGGTCGAAGCGGTCGAACGGACGCACGGCAATCGTGGCCTCGCCCGCGGCGCCCGTCGGCGACGGATCGGCGGGCGGGGTCTCCTCCAGCCATTCGTTGGCGTCAAAGAAGCGCGACGCGAGGGTAAGGTCACCACCCAGGCGCCCGGTCTCACTCGCGAGCGAGAAGGGGTCGAGCAGCGTCCCGGAGGCGGTAAAGTCGGACTTGCCTGCCTTACCGGCAAAACCGGTGAGCGTCACCTTGTTGCCGTCGAAGTTAGCTGCGCCCGTATTGACACTCACGGGCGGCATTCCGTCCGCGACGTATTCGATCCCCTCGAAGCGCGCGTCGCCGGTGGCGTCGATGGCGCGTACGTCCCCGCTGGCCGCCCCGGAGGCCGTCCCCTTCGCGGTCACGTCCAGGTCGATGCGTCCGGCCAGCTTCGAGACGCCCTCCAGCGGCAGCGCCTGGCTGAGGTCGCCGAGGTCGAGGCGACCCTTGGCCACCAGGTCGAAAGCGGGGTCGGTCATCCCGTTGTGCACCTTCAGAGACCCACTAAACGGGTTATCCCCCAGGCCGAAGCTAAACCGCGGCACGTCCACGAGGAGGTCGCCGAGCGCGCCGCCCGAGGAGCTCACGTGGGCGTCCACGTTGATGTCGCGCAGGTCTTTCGGCAGGTCCGGATACTTCACGCTCCCGTTCTGGACGCCGAGTTTGACGTCGAAGCCCGGTAGGCCACCCGTCTCGGCCACGTAGCTGCCTCGCACTGTTCCACTTACGTCAAAACTACCCGCCGTCGTCACGCCGTCGAGTGTTTTGGCGAAAGCCGCCGGCACCACCGACCACAGCGCCCGGAAGTCCTGCTTCGGGGCCGCGAACGTTAGGTCCGTCGCGATGTCGCCCTTCTCGTCCGGCAGACCTACCACACCATCCACGTCGAGCAGCATCTCGTTGAGCTTGAGCGCATTGTCGGTAAGCGTTACCTTACCCGCCTCGGTGTCTACCGCCAATATGGCATCGTAGTCGACCGTCGCGCGGTAGAGGTAGTCGATGCCGCCGGTCGAGAGGGTGATGGCCTCGATGTCGGTCTCGGTGTCGAGGTCGAACCTGACGGAGGTAAAGTCGCCCGTGCCGCTGTGCCGGAGGCCCTTCAGGTCGACGTAGAGGTCGCCGAGGCGATCCTCGTACACCAGCGAGCCGTCCGTAATGCTGTACTCCTCGAGCGAGATGCTCGGGCCGGGGCCGCTCGCCTCGGCGGGGGTCTGCTCCGCGCTCGACCTGACGATGTCGGTGTTGGTGGTGCCGTCCCGCTCGATGATCACGTGCAGCTGCGGCCGGACGAGGTGCACGCCGCGTACCTCGATAGGACCGTCACCGATCGCGGACCAGAAGTCCACCGCGACGCTGAGCTCCTCGACGTCGGCGAGGTGGATGCTGTCGAAGGCCCCGCGGCCGACGACGCTGATGTCCTCGATGCTCACGCCCAGCTTGGGGAAGCTCCGAAACACCGAGAAGTCGATGTCGCCGTAGTTCACCTCGGCGTCGACGTGGGCGGCGATCTGCTCGTCGGCCAGGGCGCGAATCTTGTCGCCGAACAGCCACGGCGCGAGTAAGGCCAAGACGATGAGCAGTCCGAAGAGGGTTCCGACCGCGATCGCGATCCACTTGAGAGCTTTCATAGAGCTGTGTTTACGCAAGGCCCGCGCCGTGGGTTGGCGCACGGATTTGCGGTCCGCAAAGTATAACGACTCCCGAGGGTCGTAATATTGGCGCGAATGACCGACGCCACCCAAACGCCAAACCTCGCCCTCGACTACACCTTCCTCTCCACGCAGCACGCCCTGGACCAGTGGGCGGCTTCCGCCAAAACCTACGAGTGGATCGCGTTCGACACCGAGTTCATGGGGGAGAAGCGCTTCCAGACGCTGATCTGCCTGATCCAGGTGGCCTGCCCGGATGGGCTGTTCCTCATCGACCCCATCGCGATCAAGAGCCTCGATCGGTTCCTCGAGCTCATCGAGGACGAGGGCATCCTCAAGATCACGCACGCCGGGGAGAACGACTACCGCCTCCTGTCGCAGAACTACGGTTGCCAGCCGCGCCACCTGCTCGACACCCAGCTCGCGTGCGGCTTCCTGTCGGATCAGTACCCGGTCAACTTCAAGCGCCTCCTCGAGGAGCACCTCGGCATCAGTATTCAGAAGGGCTACGCCGTGGCCGACTGGTCGAAGCGACCCATCCAGAAGAACGTCCTCCGCTACGCCCTCGAGGACGTCGTCTACCTCAAAGACATGCTCACCACCGTGAGCGACAAGCTCCGCGGACTCGGGCGCTACGAGTGGTTCGTCGAGGAGATGCGCACCTGGGAGGACACCTCGCGCTACGAGAAGACCCTCCTCGACGAGGTCAAGGCCATGGGCGGGGTCTACAAGATGCGCCGCGCCGAGAAGCTGTTCACGATCCGCATGGTGGAGTGGCGCCGCAACCTCGCCGAGCGCCGCAACCACAGCCGCGAGATGGTGCTCAACACCAAGGACCTCAACGCCATCGTCCGCGCGATGAAGAGCGGCCGGGCCGGAATCCAAAACAATCGCCACCTCGGCAACAAGTCCTGGCTCAAGCACTTCGACGAGTGGGAAGAGCTCTACAATCAGCCCCCGACCGCCGAGGAAAAAGGCTACATCTCGGAGCTCAACCCCCCGGCCTCCGGGGAGCTCCGCGAGGAGATCGTGACCGAGATCCTGTACCGCTACCTGCGCTACCACTGCCTCCAGCACGAGATCGCCATCGACCTCGTCCTGCCGCGGGCCGTCATCCGCGACCTCAACACCGGCGACAAGGAGGCCCTCAGCAAACTCACCGAGACCTGGCGCAAGGACTTCCTCGGGGACGACGTCCTGGAACTCCTCCGGGAGACCGCGCAGGTCGAGCCGGTCTTGATCGGCAACTCCCTGGAGTTCCGGCGGGTCGACGAACAGTTTAGCGTAGATCCACGACGCTGAGCCCGGGCGGCACCGCCTGCTGTATGATTGCAGACAGCGCGCCGTAGACACCCGCGTCCTGCTCGAAGTCGGCGTCGCCGAGTTCGACGAAGACGATCGGGAAGCGATGCTCCGCGCGCAGGTACTCCCAGTAGGTCTGCTCGATGCTCACGAGGTAGTCGGCGGAGATCTGGCGCTCGTAGGCGCGACCGCGCTTCGCGATGTTGTCGAGGAGCACCTCCACGGGGCGGTGGAGGTACAGGAGGCACTGCGGCGTCGGCTGCGTGGCGTTGAGCTGTTCGAACAGTTTGCGAAACAGCTCCCGCTCGTGCGCCCGGAGGGTCTTGCGGGCGAAGAGCCAGGTCTTGAGGAAGAGGAAATCGCCGATGAGCGGCTCGTCGAACAGGGTCCGCTCCGTGGTGACGAGGTTCATCTGCCCGTGCCGCTCGGCCATGAAGTACAGCTCCACCATCAGCGCGTAGCGCTCCTGGTCGGCGTAGAAGAGCGGCAGGAAGGGATTGTCGCCGAACTTCTCCAACAGCACCCGCGCCCCGTGCGAGGCGGCGAGCCTCTCGGTTAGCGTGGTTTTGCCAGCCCCGATGTTGCCCTCGATTACGAGGTAGTCGTACGGCAGGGGCTTAGGGGACATACGGTCGGGCGGTGAGCGGGTCGTCGAGTTGGGCGAGCAAGGCGGCGATGGTTTTGCCGAGGAGGGGGTGCACGAGGTCGGGGGCGATCTCGGCAAGGGGCGCCAGCACGAACCGGCGTTCGTGGACCCTGGGGTGGGGTAGGGTGAGCGTGGGCGTTTGGAGGGTTACGCTTCCGCAAAACAACAAGTCGAGGTCCAGTGTCCGCGGTGCGTTCGGTGAGCTGCGCGTACGACCCAGGGCGTCCTCGATGGCGAGCAACTCGGCGAGTACGCGTTTTGGCGAAAGCCCCACCGACACCCGCGCCACGGCATTGAGGTAGGGGAAGGTCTCGACCGCGCTCAGGCCCCAGGCCGCGGTCTCGTAAACGCTCGACACCGCCTCGATCGGACCGACGCGAACGTCGATCTGCGCGAGCGCGGCACGCAGGTGAGCCAAGCGGTCACCGAGATTGCTACCGAGCGCGATGTAGCACTCGTGCGTGGGTTGCGCGAGCCCGGGCGCCGCCACCTTATATAAGGTCTTTGGCGATCGGCTCCCCGGAGCGGTCGTACTGCACGCGGGCCACGCGCTCACGCGGGATCGGCATGCCCTCGTCGATCTTGCGGGAGTCGTGGAGGTAGTCCTCGAACTCGCGCTTGATCACCGGCAGGAGGATGAAGACGCCGATGAGGTTCGGCACCGCCATCAGGAAGATCATCGAGTCCGAGAAGTCGATCACGGCCTGGAGGCTCACGCTCGCCCCGAGGACGACGAACAGCAGGAAGAGCACTTTGTAGGAAATGTCGGCCGCGCGGTTTTTGCCGAACAGGTACATCCAGGCCTGCAGCCCGTAGTAGCTCCACGAGAGCTGCGTCGAGAAGGCGAACAGCACCACGGCCACGGTGAGCACGTACGGGAACCACGGCAGCACCGTGGCGAAGGCGGCGCTCGTGACGCCGACGCCCTCGGCCTCGACGCCGTACTGGAGGATGGCGCCGTCGCCGTTGGCGATCACGATGACGAGCGCCGTGATCGTGCAGACGACGACCGTGTCGATGAACGGCTCGAGGAGTGCGACGAGGCCCTCGCTGGCGGCGTACCTCGTCTTCACCGCGGAGTGCGCGATGGCCGCCGACCCGACGCCCGCCTCGTTGGAGAAGGCCGCACGCCGGAAGCCCTGGACCAGCACTCCGATGAAGCCGCCGGCGATGCCCTCGGCGCTGAAGGCCCCCGAGAAGATCTGCCCAAAGGCCCCCGGGACGAAGCGCAGGTTGGCGAAAATGACGACGAGCGCGGCGACGAGGTAGATCCCCACCATGAAGGGCACCACCTTCTCCGTCACCGAGGCGATGCGTCGGATGCCCCCGATGATGACCAGGCCGACGATGACCGCGAGCACGACGCCGAAGATGAAACCCGCGGACCCACTCGTGGCCCCGATCTGCTGATTGAAGATCACCGCGGCCTGGTTGGACTGGAACATGTTGCCGCCCCCGAAGGAGCCCCCGACGCAGAAGATCGCAAACACCACCGACATCACCTTCCCGGCACCGCCCATGCCGCGCTCGGCGAGGCCTTTCTTGAGGTAGTACATCGGGCCACCGTAGATGGTCCCGTCCGGCCCGACGTCGCGGTAGCGCACCCCGAGGGTACACTCCGCAAACTTGGTCGCCATCCCGAGCAGGCCCGCGATGATCATCCAGAGCGTCGCGCCCGGTCCGCCGATGCTCACCGCCACGGCCACGCCCCCGATGTTGCCGAGGCCGACCGTGCCCGAGAGCGCCGCCGTGAGGGCCTGGAAGTGCGTCACCTCCCCGGGCTCGTCCCCGAGGCTGTACTTGCCCTGCACGGTCCGCTTCGCGAGCCCGAAGCACCGGAACTGCACGAACCCGAAGTACAGCGTGATGATGACCGCGGCCGAGAGCAGCAGCACGATCACGATCGGCATGCGGATCGCGGCCTCGCTCCAGGGATTGATCGGGAAGAAGGTAAACGTGGCGACGGCGTCCGAGATCGGCGCCATCGCGTCGTTGAAGGCCTCGTCCCAGCCCCTCGCCTCCGCGGCTTCCTGGGCGTACACTCCGACTGAGCTGAAGAGAGCGAAGAGGGTAGCGAGTATTCTCATAGGTACGGGGTCGAGTAGCGTGGCCGCAAAGTAGGCGCTAAGAAATGATACCCACGTGAAGCAAGCTTCGACGAACTTGCGCTCGCTAGGTCCAGCCCCCGTCCACAACGCCCTACCGCTTGCCCGTCTCCGATTTCGAAAGCCTCTTCCGCAGCGAGTACGCCGGCCTCGTGGCCGCGTCGAAGCGGCTGTGCGGCACGCGGGCCGAGGCCGAGGACATCGTGCAGAACGTCTTCGTCCGCCTCCACGAGCAGGGGCGCCTCCCGGGGCTCGACAACCCCCCGGCCTACCTGCGGCGCGCTGTCGTGACGCGTACACTTAACGCGATCCGCGACCGCCGACGGGTCGATCTCCCGGGCGATGAGGCGCTTTGGTCGGCGGCCGAACAGTTTGCCGAGCCGGAGGCGCCCCATCTTTCCGACCTGAAGGAGAATCTAGAGCGCGCCATCGCGATGCTGCCGGAGCGGGCCCGCCTGATTCTGCAGCTGAGCAAGTTCGAGGGCCTCTCCCACAAGGAGATCGCCGAGTCGATGGGGATCGCCCCGAAGACCGTCGAGAACCAACTCGCGCGCTCGCTCAAACTCCTCCGTAAGTATTTGCCTACCGCCTCCTGGGCCGCCGTCGTCGTAAATTCACTCTCGCTTTAGGGGATCGGCCCCGCCCACGTGTCTACTAACCGTATCATGATCAACAAAGCCCCCACTTCCTGGAGCGACGCCCTCGGCGATGAGCGCGCGGCCGACCGACTGTGGGACGCCCTCGATCTCCTGCGCGGCGACAACACCACCGCCGGCGCCCCCGACGTCGACCAGGCCTGGGCTGCGCTCTCGGCGAAGCTGGACATAGCCCCCGCCCGGCCGGAAGCGAAAGTCATTCCGTTGCGACCGGCGGCTGGCGCGCGGCTTTCGCCAAAACGCCGGACGTGGCGCACGTGGGCCTCGGTGGCCGCCGCCGCCGTGGCGCTGCTGTTCCTCGTCAACGTATTCGCGGGCTGGGGTGACCAAACCGCGGAATTCGCCAACGATGGCGCCGCCCCGATGAAGGCCGTCCTCCCGGACAAGTCGACCATCCTGCTCTCCCCGGGCAGTGAACTGCGCTACGAGGAGTCCGACAACACCCGAAGCGTGGTGATGCGCGGCGAAGTCGGTTTTGCCGTAAGGCCCAATACCGACAAACCTTTCTCCGTGCGCGCCGAACAGCTCGACGTCCGCGTCGTCGGTACGGCCTTCACGATCGCCGAGGGTCGCGACTCCCGCGTGGCCGTTACCGAGGGTCACGTCCGGGTCCGCGGCACGCGCGAGGCCGACTGGGTAGACCTTTACGCCGGCGGCTCCGCCACGGTAGTCGACGGGGTCGTGACGACGGCTTTCGCCAAAACCGTCGAGGCGCTGGACCTGCGGTTCAGGGATGTCCAACTCAGCGAGGTCCTCGCGAAACTCAGCTCGTACCACGGGCTCAGCCTCACCGCCGAGCCGCACCTGCACACGTGCCGCATCACCGCCTCCTTCGAGGACGGCACCGCGCGCGAGGCCATGGGTACGCTCCAACTCATCGTCGGCGCGCAAATCGAGGAGAGCCCGACCGGGATCCAGTTGGTGGGCGGCTCGTGTAGATGATTTCGGCAACGCATCCCGGTGGGAAACCGTTAGACCCGAAACCCTCACCGCGTCGACGGGGGTGTAGTCCCCCTTCTTCGACGGCGAATCCGCCACCCCTCACATGCGTCTGCTCGTCGGTATATCCCTGTTGCTCTCGATCTGCGCCACCGCGGCTGCGCAGCCGGGGCGCCAGGGACACACCCTGATCGAAGCCCTCGACGAGATCGCGGAGCGCTACAACATCTTCATCGCCTACTCCACGGTGGTCCTCGACGACCTGGGGCCGGCGGCGCAGTACCAGCCTACCACGCTCTACAACGACCTGAACGCCGTCCTTACGCCGGCCGGACTACGCTTTACGCAGGTGGGGCGGCAGTACGTCGTGACGGCCGCCGCGCCGAGGCTCCGGTCGGTGGTCGGGTTCGTGGAGGACAAGCACACCCGCGAGCGTCTGGTCGGCGCGACAGTGTACGCGGTGCAGGCGGGTCGGGGCGTGCTCACCAACGGCTACGGTTACTTCTCGCTGTCGGATCTGCAACCGACCGAGAGACTCGTATTTCGCTACATCGGTTACCCGGCGGACACCTTCTCCGTCGAGCGGTTGCAGCAGCTGCCGGCGATGGTCCGGCTTACGCCAAACCTCGAGCTACTCACCGTCGAGGTGCTCGGGCGAGTGAGCTCCGTGACCGGCACCACCGTCGAGGGCGAGTCGCTCAGCGGCAGCGTCCTCGAGGGCACCGAGTTGATCAACGGTCGCCGCGACCTCAACAGTTGGCTGAGCCTCCAGCCCGGCATCCTCTCCGCCCCGGGCGGCTACCGCGGGTACGCGTTCCGGGGCGCGGACCCGGAGCACAACCTCACCCTCCTCGACGACGCCACGCTGTACCTCCCGTCACACGCCGTGGGCTACGTCTCGATCGTGCCCGGGGAGGCCATCCGGAGTTGGAAGCTCCACCGGGGCGCGGGCCCGGCGAAGTACGGCGATCGCGTCGGTGGGGTCCTCGACCTCCGCCTCCGCGAGGGCAACCGCCTCAAGCGTACGAGCAGCATCAACCTCGGCGTCTCCGACCTCGCGGGCACCACCGAGGGCCCGGTCGGGAAGGGCAGCTACTTCGTGAGCGCGCGCCGCGGACTTACCGACTTCTGGCTGGACCTCCTGCGACCCGACGACCAGGTGCGCGACGACTCCCGACCCGACATCAACTTCGGCTTCTACGACGTCGCCGCGAAGATCAACCAACCGATCGCCGAGCGCCACCAGATCTTCGCGAGCGTGTTCATCGGGCGGGACCAGTACGCCGACGCCGGGAGCGTGTTCCGGGCGAGCCCGCAGGTCAACCCCACGGAGATCATCGGCTTCACGGACCGCTCCATCCGCACTTGGCAGAACGTGCTCGGGAGCATTAGGCACAATTTCATCCTCGGCGACCGGTGGTTCATCAACTCCACCCTTACGGCGAGCGACTTCCGCTTCTCGGCGGCGGACGCCATCGAGACCACGGTCCAGCAGTTCGAGCAGGAGGACAGCATCGTCGTGACGACCAACCGGAGTGTGTTCGACTCGCGGATACGTGACTTCGGCCTGAAGAGCGACCTCCAGTACGCCATCTCCAAGGAGGCCATCATGACCCTCGGCGTGGACGCGACGGTGCACCGATTCGGACTCACGAGCAGCGCCCAACGCAACGAGACCGACAACGAGAATGGCGGGGGCGGGGGCTTGTCGACGGTCCCGACCCTCCGTACCGTCCACACCCTGGACCTCAGCACCTACGTGAGCTTCGACTATACCCCGAGTGACCGCCTCAGCACTTCGCTCGGGTTCCGGTGGTCGAGCCAACTGAGCGCCTACCGGCCCTACCAGGCGCCGCTGCCGCGCGTGAGCCTTACGTACAGGCTCCGGGAGCAGTGGCGGGTGAGCGCGAGCTTCGACCAGACCCGACAGTACATTCACCAGATCGGGACCAACAACCCAGGGCTCCCGCGCGAGCTCTGGGTCCCGACCATCCGCGGGCTCAAACCCCTTCAGAGCAACCAACTCGCCGCCTCGATCGACTACCAGCCGAGCGCGGGGGTCAACGTGAGCCTGGGGGCATTCAACACGCAGCTCAGGGGACTCACGCGCTTCAGTAACGACTACCTCAACACGTCCTACACCGACTGGGTCGATAACGTGAGGGTGGGGTGGGGCACCGCGCGCGGGCTCGAATTCCAGGCCAACATCGAGCGCGGCAAGTGGGCCCTAGACGCGTCGTACACCTTCGCCAAGTCGACCCGGCAGTTCGCAGAACCCCTGTCGGGCCGGAGCCTCGTCGAACGCGCGCGCCTCGATCGGCGGCACACCTTTACGGCGCTCAACGAATATAGATTCTCGCCTCGCTGGACCCTCGCGGGCACCGTCCGCGCGGGCTCCGGACTGCCGGGGCGGGTGCCCCAGCGGGTCGACCGCGAGGTACCGCTCCCGGAGACTAACTTGCCGCTCACCAACAACCTCAATTACGACGGGCCCCAAACCTCGCTACGTCCTAGCTTCACGCTCGACCTCGGCGCGAAATTCAGATTCGTCGAGTCCGAACTCCCGCAGGCGATTAACTTCGGGGTCCAGAACGTAACTATGCAGCGCAATCCGCTGTTCCTCAACCAAGGCCGCATAGACAGACCCGGTCCCGGGCAGTCCTCATACGAATTCACCGAAGTCTTTAGCCCTCCTTTTATACCTTACCTCCGATTCTCCAGAACCTTCTAGCATGCGATCCACGCCCGGCCTCTTCCTCGCTGTCTTCGCGCTCGGGGTGGTCGGTTGTGAGCAGGCGGTGGACCTGGAGGGACTCGCGCCCGCGCAGATCGTCATCGAGAGTCGCCTCAGTGCCGGGGCGACGGTGACCGTGGACGTGAAGGTCATCGATAGCTTCGGTCGCCCGACCGATAGCGAGGGGCTCGAGGACACGAAGGGGCTCATCCGCGGCAGCGACGGCCGGGAGGGCATATTGGAGGTATCGCGCTTTACGGACTCGACGGCCGTGCTGACGGTCGACAGCTTTGCCGTACGAGAAGGCGGGACGTACACGCTCGAGCTACAGGCGCCCGGGTTTGCGATGCTACGCAGCATTACCACCGTCCCGAAGGTGGTGGACCTCAAGGTATTCAATCAGTCCCTGCCGGTCCCCGGGGCACCCGTGGGCGCCTCGGTGGAGGTCCCCATCGACTTCGCCGACCCCATCGACGAGTACAACTTCTTTCACCTGATCGTTCGCGTCCGGGAGGCCACGTCCGAAGGAGGTGCGAACTTGATCCTCTCCCCGAGTCACGCCAGCTTAGTCTCGGGTGGGCTAGCGGTAGCTTCCGGGAGCGGCTCCTGGCTCTTTAGCGACCAAGGGTTCCGCAATGAGCGCTTCAGTGCCACGCTGCACATCGACCGCGGTGACCTGGCCCAGTTCGAGAAACCAGTGGCGGTAGTGGAGCTGCGCAGCGTCAGCCAGGCTTACTACACCTACTTCGTCGGTCGCGACAGCAGACAGTTCGCGCCCAATGCCCCCGGATCGGAGTCGCTCGCCGACAACGTCGTCAACGGCGCCGGGCTGTTTGGCAGCTACAGCTCGAGTCTGCTGCAGATCAATCTCAACTGAGGATTTTTTTTCCCGCCTTTGGGGGATAGGGTTTTGGCAGGTGTCATACAGCTGACACCAACCAAAACGACACCCGATGCAAAGCGCCCAGCTCCTCGAATACCCTCTCTTCTCGACGCTCACCCCCGAGGAAGCCACTCGCCTCGCCCGCGTCACCCAAGAGAAGAGCTACAAGAAGTACGATTTCGTCTACCGCTTCGGCGAGGACGCCAAGCACATCCACATCGTGGTCGATGGCGAGGTGAAGCTCGGGTACGCCGGGGCCGACGGACGCGAGATCATCCGGGCCGTCGTCCGTCCGCACGCCCTGTTCGGCCAGACCGCCCTGAGCAACAACGGTCCGCGTGACGGCTTCGCGCAGTGTCTCTCGCGCGAGAACACCGTCCTCCACATGCCGATCGGGGAGGTCCAACTGCTGATGCGCCAGAATTTCGGCCTTTGCCAACTGCTGCTCCAGAACCTGAGCCAACAGCTGCAGACGGCCCAGAACCGCCTCACGAGCGTCGTCATGCTAGACGCCCGCACGCGGATCATCAACTTCCTCCACGAGACCGTCAAGACCAGTGGGCAGAAGGTCGGATTCGAGTACCTCATCCGCCACTGCCTCACGCACCAGGACATCGCCAACATCACCTGCACCTCCCGGCAGACCGTGACCCTCGTGCTCAACGAGTTGCGCAAGTCCAACCTGATCTACTTCAACCGGGGTAAGATCTTGGTGCGGGACATGGCCGCGCTGGCCTAGTGTCTAGCGTGGTCTCGGTGATCCTGCGCCAAAGCGCACTGGATTTACACGTACCACCCTGTCTAGCGTAGCAGAGGCTCGCTATTGATTTCGAGGCGCTCAATAGTGCGTTTGCCTCCGGGACGCCAAGGCGTTGCCCGGCTCGGTCAAGCAACCAAACTGCGCTTCACAAAAGTGTGGTTGACCGAACCCAACAGTCAGCCGTCCATCTCCCGCCTGGCCCTAAGCATCTTCGTGGGGCGCTACCGTCTCATTTCGACGAAGCCATTCCCGCTGAATCGTGCCGCGACTACATAGCCAAGTAGTGCCGGCTGCCCATCTCGATGTACCTGCCCCACCGCTCTAGGTCGCGCGTGACAGTCGTGTCGGCGAGGATGCTGCCGCGGTTGCTGATGATCCCGCCGTTGTAGATCCCGCCGTCGCTGGTGTTGCGGAGCGCGAGGTTCCCCACGACCTCCACGGTGCCCTCGTTGCTCAACCCGGAACTACAGACCAGCCCCAGGGGATCGGCGAACAGACCGTTGATCGTGAGTCCGCCCAGCTTGGCGATGTGTAAGGTGGCCTGGCGCAGGACGTGCACCGAGAGCACTTCGTCGACCCCGGTCGCCACGTGGCAACGGTGGCGGCCGTAGCCCCCGATCACGACCTTGTCCTGCCAGTCCGGGACCCCCTTCGGGTACCAATTGAGCGGCTCCGTCCACTCCTGCGGGCGGTTGCGGTAACCCCCGATCCACGTTTTGACCTTCGAGAAGGTGTAGCTGCCCAGTTCGGCGGCGCTGATCGGCCGCTCGTCTGGTGCTGTATTGAAGCGCATGCTTGTGTTTAGTGCTGTTCGTGGTTAACTTTCCAAAAGCTGGGCCACAAGTTACGCCTACGTAAAGGTTTCAGCGTTCGCGCGGTCCATCGTCTTAACATTACGCATGACCGCTATACCTGCATTTAACTCATACCCGATCAAAATCCATAATATGTTCAGCTGTAGCCATATCAAAAAAATCAAAACCGTGCCAATCGAGCCGTAGAGCTTGTTGATCGAGTCGAGGTTGTTGACGTACACCGCGAAGCCCAGCGACGTAAGCAAAATCATGCCCGTAGCCAGGAACGCACCCGGGGTAAAGAACGGGAAGCGCGTGACGGTCGCCGCGCCGTAGCGAAATACGATCGCGATCCCGACGTAGATGAACCCGCCGATGAGGAGGTACTGAAGGGCACTGATCAGCAGGCGGGAGCCGACGTTGAGGCCGAAGACCTCCTGGAGGTACAGCGATACCTCAGTGCCGAACGTAGCGAGCGCCAGGGACAACAGCAACTGACCACTGAGGGCCGCCGTGAGGGCGAGCGCGATGAGGCGCGTCTCGACGATCGAGCGCTCTAGGAAGGTGTGCCGGTAGCTCGCCTTGTCGAAGGCGCGCATGAGGCGCATGATGCCGTTGCTCGAGAAGTAGAGCGCGAGGATGAAACTGAAAGACAGCAGGCCCCCGCGCGGCCGCTCGAGGATGTCACGGATGAGGTCCATGGCCAGCTTGGACGACTGGCCCGGGAGCACACTGTAGATGTAGTCCTCGAGCGTGTCGATGACCCCGATGCTGATCGGCAGGTGCGGCAGCAGCGTAAAGATGACGAGCAGCGCCGGGAATACGCTAATGAACAGGGTAAACGCGATCGACTGGCTCTTCGCCACCACGTCGTCCTGCCGCAGCTCCGCGATCACGAACACGATCGTCTCGTAGAGGCTGAGTTTGGCGAAGCCGCGCCACCGCGTGGCCTGCGTCCAGTGGACCCAGGCCTGCGGTACCCTGATGCGCCGCTCGATCCAGCTGTTGCGCTTACGCAAAATGGGGGAGGAGTAAGTCGGTGAGGATGCTCGGCGCCGAGACCCGCGCCTGGCTGCCCCGCGCCACGAAGCAAAGCCGGACGCTGGCGCCGTTGAGGAGTTTGCCACCGGCCCCGAAGAGTTCGTAGTGGAACACGATCTCGCGACCGGGCACCCTACGGATCTCCGTCCGGATGTCGACCATCTCGTCGTAAAGCGCCGGCCGCACGAAGCGCACCTGCATCGCCGTGACCGGCATCATGATCTGGAGCTCATCTTCCAACTCGCGGTAGGTGAGCCCCAAGGAACGCAACAATTCGACCCGACCGATCTCGTAGTACAACGCATAGTTGCCGTAGTAGAGATAGCCCATCTGGTCTGTCTCTGCGTAGCGGACGCGCTTGTGTGTCGTATGCTGGATCACCGAGTTTATCTTGGGACGGGGCGTTATGAGGTGGTAAGGTCTGCGCGGTGGAGGGGACAGGTCATGCAGTGGCCCCCGCCCCGGGCCCGGCTGAGCTCCGCACTCGGGAGGGCGACGATGGTGGCGCGAAGGTCGTCCACGACGAGCGAGCCCTCCGCGGCCGCCCGCAGGAGCTCCCGCGCCGGCGTGACGCGGTACCCGTGGCGCTCCAGCTCCGCGGCCGTCACGCGGTTGCGGTCGTAGGTGAGGGCGAGGCCCGGCCGCAGGGCGACGAGGTTGCAGGCGTCGGTCCACTGCTCGCGCTCCTGGAAGGGGCTCACGCCGCCGCCGCAGCGCACGAACACCGCCTCCGGGTCGACCTCGCTCACGACGAACTCCGCGACGCTCACGTACTGCCGCACGGCTCCCGAACTCGTGTACACCTCCACGCGCGAGCTGATGCCGTCGATGATGATCGGACCGTAGGCGGCGTAGTGGTGCGTATCGAACTGCGTGAAGATGGTGTCGAGGTGCATGTAGGCACGGTCGTCCGGGATGGTCACCTGCACGACATTCTGCACGGCGCCGGCGCCCATGACCGCGGCGCGCAGGAGGTCGGCGGAGTGTTTGTTGGTCCGCTGGCTGATGCCCACGAGGAGGTAGTCGGGGTGCAGCATCATCACGTCCCCGCCCTCGATCCGGATGTGCTCGCCGCGTGGGCTCGGGGCAAATCGCTCGACGTCGTTCAGGTCGATGACGCGGCCCTGCTCGCGGTACGCGCCGAAGCGCTCGTGGTTCCGGAAGACGAACCCGGCCAGGACGTTCTCCCTGGCGCGCGCGTCAGTGGCGGCGGCCGCCAGGACGAGGTAGCCGCCCACCACGATGGCCAGGTCGCGCGTGAAGACGAAGTTGGGGATCGGGTCGAAGAAGACCCTGTCGAGCGTTTCCGCAAAACCCGTCACCAGCACGGCCGCCAAAGCCTCGTCGTCGAATTCGCCGAGGAGCGCCTTCGTTTTGCGGTCGAGCCCGGCCTCGTCGCAGACCTCCTCGATGAGTGAGGCCCGCGCACCTGCGTTTTGCCGCAAGGCCTCCACCAACAAGTCTTCGTACTCCAACACGCTGTCCGTACCGCACACGAGCCGCAGGACCTCCGTGAAGACGTCGTGCTCCTCGATCATGGCCGGGAGGAAGACGATGTCGTCGAAGAGCAACTCGCTGGAGCGCCGCGGCGTCACCCGGGCGATGCCGCCGTCGGGCCGGTGGACGATCACCTCGCGGAGCGCGCCGAT
The DNA here is from genome assembly GCA_965215115.1 of Saprospiraceae bacterium. Taxonomy (GTDB): domain Bacteria; phylum Bacteroidota; class Bacteroidia; order Chitinophagales; family Saprospiraceae; genus CALDTK01. Next base: position 4,492,823 of record OZ244050.1, on the reverse strand, counting down.
CTCATTGCGGACGTGGGGTAGGGGCATGCCGCAAAGCTAGCGGACCGCCCCCGTCGACGGAGCCCCCCGACTCGTCGAGTCCGCGGGCGCGCCGTGACCCAATCTCCGTAACCTCGCGTTGCGTAGTTAAATCTACCTTCCCGCCATGAGTACGAGTCCACAACTGCCCAGCAGCTACCAAAAGTCGAAGTCGTTCTGGAAAAGACCCGAAGGGGTGACGGGGACCATTTTTGCCGTCGGGCTCCTCGCCCTCGTCGCGTGGCTCGCGGTGACGCTGCCGTGGGGCCTGATCTTCGCGAACGCCCTCTACATGGCGGCGACGGCGGCCATCGTGTTCGGACTGCTATTCATGATCCTCGATCCGAAGATGCGCCAGCTCATGTGGTACGGCTACAAGAGCGCCATGCGCGGCATCACGGGCATGTTCGTCAAGATCGACCCCATCGGCATCCTGAAGAGCTACGTCGACGACCTCGAGGACAATCTCAAGAAGATGAATCTCCAGATCAACCAGCTGCGGGGGCAGATGCACAAGCTCGACGAACTCATCAAAACCAACCGCACCGAGATCGACGCCAACATGCGCATCGCGTCCCAGGCCCGCGACAAGCAGAAGCCGGAGGTCTTCACGCTCAAGACCCGCCGCGCCGGCCGCCTCAAGGACAGCAACGTAAAGCTGACCGAGCTCTACAAGAAGATGGAGATCCTGTACCGCGTCCTGGACCGGATGTACCGCAACGGCGAGATCCTCATCGAGGACGTCCGCGACCAGGTGCAGGTCAAGGAGCAGGAGCGCAAGGCCATCCGCGCCAGTCACGGCGCGATGCAGTCCGCGGCCCGCGTCATGGGCGAGGACAAAGACGCCCGCTTTATGTACGACCAGGCCCTCGAGGCGATCGCCGACGACCTGAGCGCGAAGGTGGGCGAGATGGAGCGCTTCATGGAGATGAGCTCGACGTTCATGGACTCGGTCGACCTGCAGAACGGCGTCTTCGAGGACAAGGGTATGGAGATGCTCGAGCGCTGGGAGAACGAAAGCGCCTCGAAGCTGCTCGCGCCCGAGGAAAAGATGTCGCTCCTGCGGGAGGCCAACGACGACGCCAACATCCTCGACATCGACGCGCCCCGCGCCGACCGTCTGCCGCGCGCCTCCGGGGAGAGCGGCAATCAGTACGATAGCCTCTTCAAGTAGCGGCGCCGCGGTAGCGACGCGCAGTTCAGTAGTTGCAGACTACCGTTCGTCGTGGACTTGCGCAACGCTCGTCCCCGCGAGGTGGCCGCCGGTCCAGGCCGCCTGAAAATTGAAGCCCCCCGTCGCGCCGTCGATGTTGAGCAGCTCCCCGACGACGTATAGTCCGGGCACGTCGCGGACCCCGAAGGTCCTGAAGTCGAGTGCTTCCAGCCCGAGGCCACCGGCGGTGACGAACTCCTCCTTGAAGCGGGTCTGGCCGTCGATATCGTAGCGGTCCGCGGCCAGCGTCCGCGCGAGACTCGTCATCTGTTGCTTATTGAGGTCCCCCCAACGAAGCTGCGGGTCGAGCCCGGCCCGGGTCACGAGGTACTCCCAGAGTCGTTTCGGAAGCCCGAGGGCGAGGTCCGAACGCAGGGTCGCCTTGCCGGCCTGCGTGCGTCCCGACTGGAAGTAGGCGAGCTGGTCGGCGAGGGTCGCGCCGGTCCACGAGACGACGACGGGGTGGCGATACCGGACGGCGTGCAGGTCGATGGCGGCGCGCGCGCTCATGATCAGCACGGCCGGACCGCTCAGTCCCCAGTGCGTGATGAGGAGCGAGCCCTGCGTCGCGTAGGGCAGCCCCGGTAGTTCCACCTTCGCATCCGGCATCGAGAGACCCATCAGGCCGTGGAGCGCGGGGTGCTTGATGTTAAAGGAGAACAAGCTCGGCACCGGTGCCACCACCGGGAGGCCCAGCGCCCGCAACCATCCGTAAGGCGTCGGCGAGGAGCCCGTGGCGAGCACGAGCTGTTTTGCCGAAAGGCGTTCGCCGCTGATGAGCCTTACGGCAAAACCTGCCGCGCCGCGCTCTACCGACGCCACTTTGCTCGAGAGCCTCACCTCGACCCCGGCGCGCCCGACGGCCGTCGTGAGGGCAGCGATGATCGACTCGGAGCTGTCGGACGCGGGGAAGACCCGACCGTCGCCCTCGACCTTGAGCGGCACACCCGCCCGCTCGAACCAGTCCATCGTGTCGCCGGGGGCGAAGCGGTGGAAGGCGCCGCGCAGTTCTTTCCGGCCCCGCGGGTAGTGGGCGGTGAGGGCGCGCGGGTCGAACTCGGCGTGCGTGACGTTGCACCGGCCGCCGCCGCTGATGCGGACTTTCTGGAGCACGTCGCGGCCCTGCTCGAGGATCAGGGTCCGCAGCGGCGAGAGCGCCTTTTGCGCCGCGGTGATGGCCGCGAAGAAGCCCGCGGCCCCGCCCCCGACGACGATCAGGTCATACATGCCGCAAAGGTGCTCACGGGGGGGCGTAGTGGTGCGCGCCAAAACTTTCGTCGGCCAGCTTGCGCTCGTTGGCTACCTTGCCCGCGGATAAGTGCGTCTGATCGCCACATCGTATGGAAAAGCTCGATAAAACCGACCTGCGGATATTGAAAATTCTGCAGGAAAATTCAAAGATCACCAACCTCGACCTCAGCAAGCGCATCGGCCTGAGCGCCGCGCCGACCCTGGAGCGCGTCAAGAAATTAGAACAGAACGACATCATCGAGAGCTACCACGCCGTGGTCAAACCGACCGCCATGGGGCTCGACGTACAGACCTTCGTCCTCGTGAGCCTGGCGTGGAAGCGCGAGAACGCCCTGGCGGACTTCCTCAAGAAGATCGAGCACATCGCCGAGATCGTCGAGTGCTACATCATCACGGGGGAGGCCGACTTCTTGCTGAAGACCATCTGCGCCGACATCCCGACCTACGAACAGTTGCTCTTCAAGACCCTCTCCCAAATCGAGGAGATCGAGCGCCTCAAGACCCTCATGACCCTCAGCACCGTCAAACAGTCACATGTCCTCCCGTACGACTACGGCGAGGACGCCGTCGCGCGGGACTAGGCCACACCGCAGCGACGCCACCCGCGATGGAGGTACGAATCAGCAACAAACGCGCGACTGTGATCGGGGCCACGGGTCTGGTCGGTCGCGAACTCGTCGCCCTGCTGGACGCCCACCCGGCCTACGTAGCCGTCGACGTGCTGGCGCGGAGTCCGCGCCCGGCGGGCCTTTCCGACGGGGTGAACTGGTCGCCGATGCCGCGGCTCGACAGGTTCGCGGGTGCGTGGCCTTCGCACGCTGCGGAGGCCGGGATGACGGACGCCATTGCACGCGTTTTGCCGAAAGGCGACGACTTCTTCTCCTGCCTCGGCACGACGCGCAGACGAGCGGGCTCGACGGCGGCCTTTCGGTTCGTCGATCTGGGGATCAATACGGCTTTCGCCAAAACGGCCGCTCAAGAGGGCTACGATCAGTACAGTCTCGTGAGTGCGCTGGGGGCCGACCCCGGGTCCTGGGTCCCGTACGCCAGGACGAAGGGCGAACTCGAACTCGCCGTGGCGGTACTGCCTTTCTGGGCGGTGCACATCTACCAGCCGGGCCTGTTGGTCGGCGATCGCGAGGAGAGTCGGCTCGGGGAGTCGGTAGCCGAAGCGCTCCTGGGCGGCTTGTCGACAATCGGCATCGCTCGTTCGGCGGACTTCCAGGCGATCGGGGCGCGCGTGGTGGCCACGGCGATGGTCGACGGGGCACAACAAACCGAACCCAGCGTCCGGCGCTACCGGCGGGCGGACATGCTGCGGGCCGCGGGAGAGCTTACGAATCGCGAATAATTCTCATACATAACTTTAGCTTCATGGCAGGTAAGACGAGCAAAATAGAAATCTCGGTGGCCCTCGACGAGGAGCGTATGCCGATCGACATGCAGCTCAGCGGCACGGACATCGGCGAGCCGCAGGCCGTCAAGGCCATGCTGCTCAGCGTGTTCGACATGGACCGTAAGGAGACCCTCAAGATCGACCTGTGGACCAAGGATATGCAGGTCCAGGAGATGGATCGCTTTATGTTTCAGACGCTGCGGGGCCTCGTCACCACCTACGCCAACGCGACCAACAACCGCGAGATGGCGCAGCAGATGACGCAGTTCGTAGAGTATTTCGGCGAGGGGACCGGGATTATACCCAAAGTTAAGTAGGGTAATTAACGCAAATATGTTAGGGACTACCCGCGAAGTAGTAACACCTGGTCCGCCTGGGGCACGCCCCTATCTTTGTACGGCAACAAAGCGCCTCTTCGGCTAGGGCTACCGCGCCCAGAAGTTTTCGCGAAAGCGGCCTGGCCACCCCCTGTAAATCGCCTACGCTCAGCCCCCGCACCCCGTGCGGACGGCCACCCTCGTGTCTACCAACAACCACTTACACTCTTTTCTATGAACCTCAACTACTCTTTCGCGCTGCTGCGGAACGTGTGCCTGGCCTTCCTGTCACTCTGTGTGACCACGGTGGCCATCGCGCAGACGGTCTTCACCGGCAGTCAAGACGCGAACTACCTCACCGCGGCCAACTGGTCGAACGGTCTACCGGCCCCCGGCAACGACGCCGTGATCCCCGGTGGGGCCGTGGTCTTCGTCAACGGCAACCTGGATGCCGACTACGACATGAACAGCTTCGGCGAGATCACCCTCGGGGGCACGCTCGCGATCCGGGGCGAGTGGAGCCTCAGCGGGGCCCTCATCACGAAGGACAACCGCGTCAACGTCGTCGATACGCTGCTCAACTTCGGTAGCATCACGGTGAGCAACGGCGGGTCGATCTTCGTGACGCCGGACGCCTTCTTCCGCACCACCGGACCGATCGCCGCCGACGGGTGGATCGGGGTGCGCGGTAAGATGCTCAACGGCAACACCATCGAGGTCAAGGCGAAGAACAACCTCGCGATCTACAGCGGGGGCGAGTTCGAGAACCGCGGCATCGTCAATGTCTTCGGCGCGCTCATCAACCGCGACAGCGGCGTGTACTTCGCGCCCAACGGCGGTACGATCAACGTCAAGGACAGCGGTATCGTCAACAACCTCCGCAGCGCCGTGATGACCAACGCCGGCGTCATCCGCGTCGACGAGGGCGGGCGCTTCCTGCAGCAAGCCACGCTCGTCAACGTGCCGGGCCGCATCTTCGTGAGCGGCAATTTCACGACCTACGACGGGTCGACCACCACGAGTTCGTTCTTCACGGTCGAGAAACCGGGCGTGCTCAACATCGATGGCGGCGACGAGTTCGAGGTGGCCTTCTCGTTGCAGAACTTCGGCCTCACGCGCGTCAACCGCCCGGTGATCGTCCGTGGCCTGGTTAACAACGGGCCCGATGCCCGCTTCACGATCGCCTCGCTCGGGGTGCTCGACTTCGTCGTCGGGACCAACCTCAACAACGAGGGCACGTTCACGAACGGCGGCCTCATCAAGACGGTCGGGACCCTCACCAACGACGGTTCGTTCGTCAACAACGACCGCATCATCCAGGACGGCAACGGCACGATCGCCAACAACAAGGCCTTCGTCAACGCGGGCCTCATCGAGAGCGTCGACCGGATCGTCAACAACAGCTCCTTCCGCAACGACGGCCGCCTGACCAACAAGAGCGGGGGCGTCATCGAGAACAACGACCGCTTCGAGAACGCGGCCGGGGCCCACATCCAGAACCTGTTCAACATCATCAACAAGCGGAATCTCGTCAACAATGGGTTCTTCGAGAACGGCGTGAGTCTGTTCAACGAGTCGCTGTTCGTCAACAACGCCTTCCTCGACAACGTCGGCGACATCGTCAACTCGGTCTCGGGCACGATCAACAACAACGCGACCGGGGTGCTCAACAACTCCGGCGCCGGGATCTTTACCAACAACGGTATCGTCAACAACCGCGGCGAGCTCAACAACTTCGCCTGCGGGATCTTCGTCAACAACAACCTGATCAACAACTTCCAGTGGATCAGCAACGAGGGCATCCTCTTCAACAACGGCACCATCACCGGTAAGCCGATCATGGGCAACGGCCCGGTCACCGTGCAGGACGGGACCTCCGACAAGATCTGCAAGTCGATCGAGGTGTCGCTCTCGCAGGAGGGCAAGACCCGCGTCGACGCGCGTCTGCTCGCCGCCGAGCGCTTCGACAGCTGCACGGCCCTCGAGTACCTCGTCGACGAGAAGGCATTCGTCGAGTACACCTGCGCCAACCTCGGCAAGAACGAGGTGATCTTCACGCTGCGCGACCGGCGCGGCAATACCGTCAACTGCAAGGCCACCATCACGGTGGTCGACGAGGCCGCGCCGAAGGTCTCGGGCTGCCCTGCCGACATCGCGCTGCTCAACGTCGCCAAGGCCCCGCTCGCGGTCAACTTCGCGGCGCCCAAGTTCACGGACAACTGTGGGCCCGTGACCGTGACGTCGAACAAGAAGCCCGGCGACCTCTTTCCCGAGGGCCGGACCGTGGTCACCTACACGGCGCGGGACCCGAGCGGCAACACCTTCGTCTGCGCCTTCAACGTCGTCGTGACCGTGAAGCCGACGCCTCCGCCACCAGCGGACGGCTGCGAGCCGCAGAACCCACACGGCCTGATCGCTTACTACAACCTCACCCCGGAGGACGACAAGTACGTCTTCGATCGCGCCGGGTTCGGCGATCCGCTCCACCTCGAGATCAAGGACACCAAGACCATCCAGTACGAGAAGGACTGCGGCCTGGTCAACACCGGACACAGCATCGTGAAGAGCTTCGGCTCGGCCGAGAACATCGGCAACTCGCTCCAGATGTCGAACGCGATCACGGTCGAGACCTGGGTCCGCGCCGACAAGCTCCAGAGTGGACCCGAGCGCGTCGTGACCTACAGTGAGAACACGGGTGCCCGCAACTTCACCCTCGGACAGGAGGGCAACCGTTGGGTCTTCCGCCTGAAGACCACCCACACCGACGGCAACGGGATGCCCGATCGGCTCACGGCGAGTGGCTCGGTCAAAGTCGGCACCGTGCAGCACGTCGTGTTCACGCGCTCGGCCGACGGCAAGGAGAACTTCTACGTCGACGGGCAGCTCAGCTACTCCGGCACCCGCGGTGGTGACTTCTCGAACTGGGGGACGCACTGCCACCTGGCGCTCTTCAACGAGATGACCCTCGATCGATCCTTCCTCGGCGCCATCAAGAAGGTGGCCATCTACGACCGCGCCCTGAGCGCGAGCGAAGTGGCTGCGAGCCTCAAGAAAGGCGCGTGCTGCGAGGGTGACGACAGTCCCCTCGGACAGGTATGCCAGGGCCCACGTGGCCAGGTGACGCACGAGCGCTTCAACGGCATCGGCGGCGTCGACCTGCCGTGGCTCTACAAGGCCACCAAGTACCCGAAGAGCCCCGACCACACCCAGAAGCTCACGAAGCTCGAGATCCCCTCGCACGTCGGCGACAACTACGGCACCCGGACCCGCGGGTGGATCTACCCCACCAAGACCGGCGCTTACCAGCTCGCCGTGTCGGGCGACGACCACACGCGACTACTCTTCAGCCGCGCCGCCGATCGCGCGGGCTACGTCTACACCGTGGCCGCCGTCTACGGCTGGACCAACCCCGGTGACCTCCACAAGTACGACACCCAGAAGTCCGAGTCCTTCCAGTTGGAAGCCGGCAAGGGCTACTACTTCGAACTCCACCAGAAGGAAGGTACTGGCGGCGACCACGCCAGCGTGTACTGGAAGGTGCCCGGCAGCTCGAAGTTCGAGCTAATCGGCACCGGGAACATCGGCGACATTAAGGCCTGCGAGAAGCCAGTGACCCCGAAACCGGACGACTGCGTAACGCAGAAAGGAAGCCTCCTGCGTGAGGTGTGGACCGGGATCAACAGCAACGATATCTGGGCGCTGCTCAAGGACCCGCGCTACCCGCACAAGCCTACCCGCAGCGACTACATTACTAAGTTCGCCAGCGAGGTCAACACGGCCGACCAGTACGGTACCCGCGTACGGGGCTACATCCACCCCGACGTGACGGGGGACTACGTCTTCACCGTCACCGGGGACGACCAGACGAAGCTCATGCTCTCGACCGACGCTACGGACGGCAACAGTGTGGCCATCGCGGAGGTGAACGGCTGGACGGGCGTGACCGAGTTCAACAAGTACGCCTCACAGGTGTCGAAGAAGGTCCGCCTCGTGAAGGGTCAGCGCTACTACGTCGAGCTCCTCCACCAGGAGGGCGGCGGCGGCGACCACTTCAACGTGTACTGGCAGACGCCGACCAATCACACCCGCCACGTGATCCCCGGGGCGAACCTCTCGCCCTACAAGGACTGCGACGCGCCGAAGCCTGCGGCTTGCAACAAGGACATCCTCTTCGTGGTGGGCAACAGCTCGCTCAACAACGGGGACGCCGCCGTCAAGCACTACCTCGTCTCGCTCGGCTACAACGTCCTCGTCAAGGACAGCAAGTGGGCGACCCTCGACATGGCGCAGGGCAAGGGCCTCATCGTCATCAGCTCGACGGTCAACAGCAGCGACATCGGGGATCGCTTCACGAATACCGCCATCCCGCTGCTCACCTGGGAGTCGTACCTGTACGACGACCTCAAGATGACCATGGGCACGGCCGGTACCGACTACGGGAGCGACCATACCAAGACCACGGTCGTGGACGGTAGCGTCGGCAAACTCGCCGCCGGGCTCAACGGCCACCAGCAGCTCACCAACAGCAACAGCAACTTCGGCTGGGGCAAGGTGATGGGTTCGGACGCTAAGTCGATCGCCTACCAGGCGGGTGACAAGTGGCGCGTCAACATCTTCGTCTACGATGCCGGCGACCGCATGGCGGGTGGCGCGAAAGCCCCGGCTACGCGCATCGGGTACTACCTCGACGACAACGCCGCAGCCATGAGCACCGCCGAGGGCGCCAAGCTCTTCAAGGTCCTCATCGAGTACGCCACCAACTGCGAGGGCAACGTGCAGGGGCTGCGCATCAACCCGGACATCCTTCGCCTGGAGGCAACCCGCAAAGACCAGCAGGTGTCGCTGAAGTGGACCAACAACACGGCCTTCAAGAACGAGTACTTCACGGTGGAGCGCTCGAGCAACGGCGGTCGCTTCGAGGTGATCGCCACGGTCGAGGCCGCCGGCGAGGGTGACGCGGTGCAGACCTTCGACTACGTGGACGCCGCGCCCGCCAAGGGCGACAACGTCTACCGCGTGACAGCGATGTACAACGACAACAGCGACTACTCCTCCGAGCAGCGCCTGGTGCGCTTCGTGCAGGAGGGACGCGTCAACGTGTACCCGAACCCAGCCACGGAGCACTTCACGGTGTCCCTCAGCGAGTTTGGCGACCGCGACGTGACCCTCGTGGTGACCGACCCGCTCGGCCGCCAGGTGGCGCGCCGTAACGTCCCCGCCGGCCAGCGCCAGGTGGAGTTCGACACGCAGGACTACGCCTCCGGCGCCTACTCGATCACGATCGTGACGGGGGGCTTCCTCTCGACCGAGATGGTGGTCGTCACCCGAGACTAAGCAGGACGGGGGCGCTGGGGTCTTCCCCCGGGACCGGCCCCCGATCCCGAAGAATGTAGAGAAGTGTGATTTTTCGATTGGGCCATTCCGAGAGGAGTGGCCCAATTTTTTTTGTGGGTCGAGCTTTGGGCCAGCGGGGCGGGCAGTTTTCGCGCTTCACGACCGGCGCTAAAGAAATCGCAGCTAAAGTTTTGCCGAAAGGCGTAGCGGACTACCTTTGCCCGCGGTGGGCGTCGCACGATCAGCTCCCCGAGAATCCCCCCAGGGCGGAAACGCAGCAAGGGTATTGGGTTGAGCGATGCGTTGTGATTGCCCACCAACTTTTTCACTAGATAGGCCACTCCCCGAGGCCCGCCCTGATCAGTTCGAGCTCGCCACTCGTGGCGTCTAGTACCGTGGAGGGGGTGTTGCCGCCGCTGCCGGCGTCCAAAATTACATCGACATCCCGGCCGTAGCGCTCGACGATGTCCTCGATGTCGGTCGGGTACTCCACCACGTCGTCGTCCCACTTGAGACTCGTGGTGAGGATCGGCTCCCCGAGGCCGTCGACGAGCATACGGGTCACCTCGCTGTCGGGCACGCGGATGCCGATGGTGGACTTCTTGTTCTTAAATATTTTGGGGAGCTGTTTGGTCCCCTGGAGGATGACGGTGTACGGTCCCGGGAACAGGCGCTTGAGGTCGCGGAAGAGGCTATTGTCGAGTTGGGCGGCGTAGTCGCTGAGCTGGCTCAGGTCGCGGCAGATGATCGAGAGGTTGGCCTTCGCGGGATCGAGGCCCCGGAGGCGACAGATCTTCTGGACGGCGTCCGGCTTGCCGATCGCGCACCCGAGCGCGTACACCGTGTCCGTCGGGTAAATCGCGATGCCGCCCTCGCGGATGACCTCCACGGCCTGGTCGATCTTGCGTTGCGGTGGATTGGCGGGGTGGATCTGGAGGCGCATGGCGGGCGGAGGGTTGGTAGGTAAAAGCCGAAAGCCCGGGCGCAGGTTCGGAACTGCGCCCGGGCTTTCGCGGACCCTCGGTAGTTGCGGCAGCGACCTAGTTGGTCCCGAAGATGTCCTCGTCGTCGAGCATGCCCGCGAGCATGTCGCGGAAGTTGATCTGGCGATCGATGACATCGCGGTTGAGGACCTCGGTCTCGGTGAGGCCGTGGAGGATGAGCTCCATGAGGAGCTCCGCGTTGGCGCCCTCGACGTTGACGGCTTTGACAAGGCGCTCGAGGCCGGCCACTTCGCGGAGTTTGGTCGCGAACGTGGCCTCGGTCGAGTCACTTAGCAGCGACAGGGTGTTGCCGCCGCCGAAGTAGGCGCGCACCACGCCGTAGGGGTCGCGCTCGCCCTTGCCCTTGCGGGGGTCGGGGAAGATCGCGAGGAAGGTCTGTTTGACGGCCTCGCCGATGAGCTTGAGGGCCACCGCGTACGGACCCTCCTGCTCGCCCTCGTAGACGAGCTCGACCTTGCCGGTGATGCTCGGGATGATGCCCCAGAAGTCCTGGATACGTGCGGTCACCTTCGATTCGCCGTTGCGGATCGCGCGGCGCTCGGCGGCGGAGACGAGGTTTTCGTAGGCGGTGATGCTCAGGCGCGCGGACACCCCCGACTTCGCGTCGACGAACTCGGAGCTGCGCGCGTTCATGACGACGGTCTCGAGCATCGTGAGCAACAGCTCGGGGACTTCGACCGCGTCCCGCTGGTCGTCGGTAAGTCGGGCCTCCTGGAGGGTGATCTGGCGCGCGAGCGCGATGTCGGTGGGGTAGTGGGTGAGGATCTGGCTCTGGATCCGGTCCTTGAGCGGAGTGATGATCGAGCCGCGGTTGGTGTAGTCCTCCGGGTTGGCCGTAAACAGGAACTGGATGTCGAGCGGGAGCCGGAGCTTGAAGCCCCGGATCTGGATGTCGCCCTCCTGCAGGATATTGAACAGCGACACCTGGATGCGGGCCTGGAGGTCGGGCAACTCGTTGATGACGAACAGACAGCGGTGCGCCCGCGGCACGAGCCCAAAGTGTATGGTACGCTCGTCGGAGTAGGGCAGGCGCAGGGTGGCGGCCTTGATGGGGTCGACGTCGCCGATGAGGTCGGCGACGCTCACGTCCGGGGTCGCCAGCTTCTCTACGTAGCGATCGCTGCGGTGCAGCCACGTGACGGGCGTCTTATCGCCGTGCTCCGCGATGAGGTCGACGGCGAAGCGGCTCAGGGGCTGGAGGGGATCGTCGTTGAGTTCGGAACCCTCGACCACGGGAATGTACTCGTCGAGCAGACCTACGAGTTGGCGCGCGATCCGGGTCTTGGCCTGCCCGCGCAAGCCGAGGAGCAGGATGCTGTGGCGCGACAGGATCGCCCGCTCGACATCAGGGAGGACGGTATCGTCGAAGCCGAGGATCCCCGGGAAAATATTGGTCTTGTCCTGGATCTTGGCGATGAGGTTGCGCCGGAGCTCCTCCTTGATGGAAGTCGGCGCGTAGCCGGAGTCGCGAAGTTGGCCGAGGGTCGAGATGGAGGGTCGTGACATAGATAATTTGCTGCTGCAGGGCCGTGGGGCCATAGGTCCGTAGCTAACCCCCGCGGGTGGCCCCTGGTTGTCGCGGGCGCCGTGGTGCACAATTAAAACGGGGGGCTTTGGGGGAAGCTCTTACATTCAGCCCAACATCGACACCCCCGTACGGGTCCGCGCCCGAACAAGCTACCGAATCAATGACCGATACTTTCGACCTGAGCCTCTCGACGCTCGACATTACCGTGATGCTCGTCTACGCCCTCGGCATCATCGGGTACGGGCTCTACTCGGCGAAGGCGAAGAGCTCCGAGGAGTACTTCCTCGCCGGGCGCGACATGACCTGGCCCATCGTCGGTATCTCGCTGTTCGCGGCCAACATCTCGAGCTCGACCCTCGTCGGCCTCGCCGGGGACGCGTTCATGACGCGCACCCACGTCTTCAACTACGAGTGGCTCGCTAGCGTCGTCCTGGTCTTCTTCGCGATCTTCTTCCTGCCGTTCTACCTGCGGTCACGGGTGTACACGATGCCGGAGTTCCTCGAGCGGCGCTACAACACGGCCTCGCGGTACTACTTCTCCTTCATCACGATCATCGGCAACGTCCTGATCGACACCGCGGCGGGGCTGTTCGTGGGCACGGTGGTGTTGAAGTTGCTGTTCCCGGACCTGAGCACCTTCGCGATCGTGGCCATCCTCGCGATCTGTTCGGCGGCGTACACCATCCCCGGGGGCCTCAACTCGGTAATCCAGACGGAGGTCGTGCAGGCGATCCTCCTCGTCATCGGGAGCTGCATGATCACGTACTACGCCTTCTCGGATGTCGGCGGCTGGGATGGGATCGTGAGCGGGATCGACCGACTGGGCGCCGAGGGGCTGTTGCCAAAACCCGAGGGCGAGTACCAGCCCACCACCGCGGAGGAGGTCCTGAGCCTCGTCCGACCCACCGGCGATACCTGGGGCGAGTTCTTCCTCGGGACGGGCGGGGACGGCTTCATGCCCTGGACGGGGCTGCTCCTGGGCGCCCCGATCCTCGGGTTCTACTTCTGGGCCAACAACCAGTTCATGGTCCAGCGCGTGCTCGGGGCCAAGGACCTCAACCACGGTCGCTGGGGCGCGCTGTTCGCCGGACTCATCAAGCTACCGGTGCTGCTGATCATGGTTTTGCCGGGCACGGCCGCCATTATGATGTTCAACGGCGTGGACATCAGTTCGGCCAACTACCAACTGCCGGCCAACGCGGACGGCGTCGTGGACATCTGCGCCAACCTCGCCGACTGCCCGAATGCGACTTACCCCTTGCTGCTCTTCACGCTCCTGCCGAAAGGGGTCCTCGGGCTCGTGCTCGCGGGTCTGCTCGCGGCGATGATGTCGAGCGTGTCGGCGACCTTCAACTCGGCTTCGACGCTGATCACGATGGACTTCGTGAAGAAGCTCTACCCAAACCTCAGCTCGCAACAGCTCGTGCGCGTGGGCCAGGTCGCGACGCTGGTACTCGTGGTGCTGGCCTGTCTGTGGGCGCCGCAGATCGAGCGCTTCGGGTCGCTGTTCGCGTACCTCCAGATCGTGCTGAGCTTCATCGCGCCCCCGGTGGCGGCGGCGTTTATCGCGGGGCTTTTCAGCAAAAACGTCAACGGGACGGGCGCCTTCACGAGCCTGATCGCGGGCTTCATCATCACGGTCATCTTCCTCACCATGGAGGCGACCGGGGCGGAGAACTGGTTCACGCAGATGCACTTCCTCCACCGGACTTTCTACCTCTTCGTCTTCTGCATGCTCACCAACTTCGTCGTGAGCGCCTTCACGGAGGGCCAGGGCACGATGATCACGGCGAGCGCCAGCGAGGGGGAGGACCTCGACCCCACCACGGAAGCCATCGAGACGGGCGTGTTCGCCGGCAGGACCACGGGCGTGGCCTCGGGCAATCGCTACCTGTCCTTCGAGGACAAGGTCCGCGACTACACGTGGAACAAGTCCCTCATCGAGGAGGAGACCGCGGAGTTGAGCGGACTGCCGTGGTACAAGAACTATCGTTACCAGGCGGTGATCCTCCTGATCGTCACCGCGGTCGTGGTGGGTTTCTTCTGGTAGTCGGTAGGTACGCCTTTCGGCAAAACGCATTCCTATGGCGCCCGTGACCGCTTCCCGACCCAAGGTTTGTATCGTCGGCGCGGGGGCCGCTGGTCTGTGGTGCGCGATACGTCTCGTGGAGCGAGGGTGGGGCGCGGGTGACCTGTTCGTCGTCGAGCCGGACGCCAAAACCGGCAACGACCACACGTGGAGTTACTGGCTCCGCGAGCCCCTGTTGCCCGCGTCTGTGCCTAAGCAGACCTACGGCGAGGTCGAACTCGCTGCCGACGGACGGCGCCGGAGCTTCGCCACGGCTCCCTACTGGTACGAGTCCGTACGCAGCAGCGCGTTCTACGCCTACGCGAAGGATGTTTTGGCGAAAGCCGGAGCACACTGGATCACCGGCACCGTGACGGCGGTGGCGTCCTACGCCGCGCAGAAGGTCGAGGTGTCCATCCGGCCGAATACGACAGGTGCGGTGCACGTCCTCGATGTCGACTACGTGCTCGACAGCCGCCCCCCCGTCATCGACGTGCGCGACGCGCGCTACCTCACCACCCTGCAGCACTTCGGCGGTCGCTTCGTCCGCTTCGCGTCCGACGTCCTCGACGTGGACGCAGCGGTGTTTATGGACTTCGTCGAGGCGGACGGAGAAGTCGCGTTCTTTTACGTACTGCCGCAGTCGACGACGGTGGGCCTGGTGGAGATGGCGGTCTTCGGCAAGGTCCCCTGGACGCACGCGCGCTACGACCGCGCCTTGGACGCCTATATGGAGGAGCGTTTCCGCAAAACGGGCAAGGCCGTCGCCTACGACATCCTCGAGGCCGAGTACGGGGTGATCCCGATGACGGACCGGCCCCTGTGGCGTGACTCCGAGCCAAGGGTCTGGAAGATTGGGACGGCCGGCGGCTGGGTGCAGCCCTCCTCGGGCTACGCCTTCACGCGCAGCGCGCGGTTCGCCGGCGAGGTAGCGGCCGCCCTGTCGTCGGACTCGCCGCGGCCCTGGCGCCCGTCGGCGGTACAGCAGGTGTTCAATAGCACGATGCTCGGGTACATCATCGACGAGCCGGGCGTGGCGGGCCAAGTCTTCTTCGACCTCTTCGCACGCAATGGTGCCGCGCGGACCTTCAGCTTCCTCGACGAGGGCAGCGCGGTGTCCGAAACCCTCAAGCTCATGTGGAACAGCCCGAAGCGGGCCTTCGTGCCGCGGGCCCTCACCGAGACCGCCCGGAGGCTCGTAGGCGCTAAATAGTCGCGTACGCGTCCAGGACCAAACACCCGGACCGACCTAGGCGGCTACCTTGGCGGCCCTTAAGCTCGTCTTTCATGCGTTTAGCCGTACTCGTAGCGCTGTTCTTTCTCGTGTCCTCGGCCTTCGCGCAGAAGGGTATCATCCGCGGCAACGTCTACGACCGCGAGAGCGGCGAGCCCATCGCCTACGGCACCGTCGTGATCTCCGGTACCCTCACGGGCGCGGTGACGGACTTCGACGGCTTCTTCACGTTTACCAACATGGCGGCCGGGAGCTACGAACTCGAGACCACGTACGTCGGCTTCGACACGGCCCGCGCGAGCGTCACCCTCGCCGAGGGCGCCATCCAGTACGTCAAGCTCACCATCGGCGAGGGCGTGAGCCTCTCGACCGTAGAGGTCACCGCCGGGCGGACGCAGGCCCGGACCGACGTGCAGGTCTCGCAAGTGACGCTCACCGCGCGCGACATCAAGACGCTGCCGAGCACCGGTGGCGACGCCGACCTCGCGCAGTACCTCCCGGTGCTGCCGGGGATCGTGACCACGGGCGATCAGGGCGGCCAAATCTTCATCCGCGGCGGGGCCCCGATCCAGAACCTCGTGATGCTGGACGGCGTGACGATCTTCAATCCCTTCCACACGATTGGGTTCTTCTCGGTCTTCGAGACGGAGGCGATCCGCAACGTCGAGGTGAATACGGGTGGCTTCGGCGCGCAGAATGGCGGGCGGCTCTCGGCCGTCGTGGACATCAACACTAAGGTCGGCAACCGCAAGCGGTTTAGTGGTCTCGTGGGCGTGAGCCCGTTCCAGAGCCGCGTGATGCTCGAGGGCCCGCTCAAGAAGCTCGCCGAGGACAGGGGCGGCTCGATCAGCTATTTGTTGAGCGCCAAGCAGGGCTACCTCGACCGGACGAGCAAGAGTCTCTACAGCTACGCGGGCGACAGCACCGGGCTGCCCTACAGCTTTACGGACCTGTACGGCAAGGTCTCGACTCTGAGCGCGAACGGGTCGAGCCTGGACTTCTTCGGGTTCAACTACACCGACAACGCCTCCTTCCCGGCGGTGGACTACGGCTGGACGACCGTCGGCGGCGGGATGAACTTCAAGCTCATCCCGCCGGCCTCCAATCTGCTCATCGACGGCTCGCTCGCCTTCTCGAACTACGAGACCCAGCTCGACATCGAGGAGCAACCCGGGCGGAGTTCGTCGCTGCGCAACTACCTGGCGAAGTTCAACTTCTCGAGCTTCAGCGGGCGCAACACCTACCGGTACGGCTTTGCGTTCAACGGTATCCGAACCAACCTGGACTTCGTCAACGGCTTTGACCAGCCGACCAACCTCGCCAACGACAACACGGAGATCGCGGCCTACTTTACGTTCAAGCGGGCGTGGGACCGGCTGGTCTTCGAGCCGGGCTTCCGGCTTCAGTACTACGCGAGCCAGAGCGAGCTGAGCCCGGAGCCACGTCTCGGGCTCAAGTGGAACGTCGCCGACAACGTCCGCATCAAGGCGGCTGGGGGGCTTTACAGCCAAAACCTGCTGAGCAGTGTCTCCGAGTCGGATGTCGTCAATCTCTTCGTGGGCTTCATCGCCGGACCGGAGCAGCAGCTCTTCGGCCGCGACGGGACGACGCCGCTCAGTACTCGCCTCCAGACGGCCTGGCACGCCATCGGCGGGGTGGAGGTCGACCTGGCCCCGGGCATCACGCTCAACGTCGAGCCCTACCTCAAGGAGTTTACGCAGTTGCTGAGCCTCAATCGCAACAAGCGCCGCGCCACCGAGTCCGACTACGAATCCGAGATCGGCCGCGCCTACGGTCTCGACCTGAGCCTCGCCTACGACCGCGACCGGCTCTACGTGTGGACCACGTACTCGCTAAGTAAGGTGACGCGCGAGGACGCGACCCAGGTCTACCCGACGGTCTTCGACCGCCGCCACAACGCCAACCTCCTGGTGGCCTACCAACTCGACGCCGAGGAGACCTGGGAGGTGAGCCTTCGCTACAACTTCGGAACGGGCTTCCCCTTCACGGCCACGCGTGGCTTCTTCGGCCGGCAGACCTTCCGCGACGGGATCAACACCGACATCTACAAGAACAACCCCGAGCTCGGCATCCTCTTCAGCGACATCCGCAACGGCAACCGGCTACCGAACTACCACCGCGCCGACGTGGCCATCAAGAAGGCCTTCACGTTCGGCAAGAACCTCGGCCTCGACGTCAACGCCAGCGTCACCAACGTCAACAACCGCGACAACATCTTCTTCATCGATCGCGTCAACAACGAGCGCGTCGATCAGCTGCCCATCCTCCCGAGCGTAGGGGCGACGTTCAAGTGGTAGTCTTTTCTAAGTAATGCGCCCGCGTGACGCAATTCAAATCTCACGAAAGCCGGAGCACACTGCTAGAAACGATTCAAAACACCTTCGAACGGACGCTCGCACTTTAAGCTCTCAAAGTTTAGCACCCCGCACCCAGGCACCCAGGCACCCAGGCACCCAAGCACCCAAGCACCCAAGCACCCAGGCACCCAGCACCCAAGCACCCCAAGCACCCAAGCACCCAGGCACCCAAGCCCCCCCGCCCTACTCATCACTCGTATCCAACAAGCTCTCCCCCTCCGCCGCTTCCTCCGCGTCGATCCGGGCCGCCGGTAATGCACTAGGCAAGAGCTTCACCTTTTCCCAGTCGCGGCAAGCCTCGAGCGCGTCGGTCACTTCGGCCGGTTGCAGCACTTCGTAGTCGTTGTACCAGGCCGTGAGCACGTAGTTGGCCACGTTCGTGATCTCGGTCTCGCTCAGTTCGGGGTGGCCGGCCATCGGGGCGCCGTAGCGGATGCCGTTAACCGTGATCGAATCCGCGTAGCCGTAGCGGATGATGCAGGCGATGTCACCCCGCCGGCGCTCGAGCCAGTCCGAGCCCGCGAGGGGCGGGATGTTGCCGAGTAGACCCTCGCCGCTGCTCATGTGGCAGTTCGCGCACTTGTACTCGTAGATCGCCTCCCCCTGGATGTAGGTCCGCTCGTCGCACGCGTAGAACAGCGCGGTGGCGGTGGCGAAGGCCATGACTACGAGCAGGTACCTAGCCACGGTCGGTTTTGAGGAAACTCGAAATATCGTCCATGAGCTGGTCGACATCCTCCGCGTCGGTGCCGTCGGCGAAGGCGCGTACGCGACCCTCGCCGTCGACGAACAGGATACGTCCGGAGTGATCGAAACCACCCGAGGCCGGGTCCGTACTCTCCATCGCGACGCTGAAGTAGTCGTCGGCGATGCCGTACAACTCGGCCTTGTCGCCGGTGAGGAACCACCAGCGGTCGGCACTCCCGATGCCGAGATTCTTGCTGTAGTTGCGCAGGTGGCCCACCGAATCCCGCCGCGGGTCAATCGTGAAGCTCACGAGCTTGAGCTCGGGATGGCTTTCGCGAAAACGCTCCTCGATGCGCAGCATATTCTGGGTGACGCGGGGGCAGATCGTCGGACAGCTCGTGAAGAAGAAGTCCACGACGTAGGGCGTGCCCCGCAGCATCTGCTCCGAGACCAGCGCACTGTCCTGCCGGTAGAAGGACCACGCGCCGATCGTGTGGTACACCGTGTCACCGTTGACGACTTCCCGCTCGCCAATGATGGGTAGTTCGTGGCCGGCGTGCTGAGCTGTGGTCGCGTCCGTGTCGTCGCAGCCCACCATTACGAGGTAGCACGTCACGACGCCCGCGAGCAGGATCATCCAACGCTTCATCGCAGGAGACTTTGTGCGTACGCGATCGCGACGCGCATGCTGTCGCCGACCTCGCGAATCTCCTTCTCGCGGATCCGGAGGTGCTCGGCGGTGACCTCGTCCCCGAGGCGGCCGTACATCGCGTCTAGGGGTTCGTTGTTGTACATCCACGTCATCATGTCCTCGCTGGCGCGCTCGAGGCGTGTTTTAGCGAAAGCCGCCCGCTCGGCGTCGACGCCGGACTCCCCGAGGGCACGTCCGGTGCGCGCGATCTCGGCCTCGAGGGGCATCACCTCGTCGTGGAGGTCCATCAGGCGCTGGTAGCCCTCGACGAGCGCCGCGCCCGGTTCGGCAGCCTGGGCGGGGTTGCCGTCCTCGGTCGTGGCACTGGCGCAGGCCCCGGTAAAAACCGCCGCCGCGAGCGCGGGAAACAACCATGCCCGCGGTGTCCTGTTGGGAAGGAAAGACTTGGTTAACATGGCAAAGCGTGCAATCGTATGGTTCAGGATCAACCTCCGGCTCGACGATAACGAGAGTCTGGCGGCGGCGGCGAAGGTGGCGCCGGTGGTGCCCGTGTACGTGTTCGACGACCGCCACTTCAAAGGCCCGACCCACGCGTTTGGTTTCCGCAAGGTCGGCATCCACCGGGCGCAATTCATCATCGAGGCCATTCGTGACCTGCGCGAGAGACTCCGGGCCCGGGGCAGCGACCTGGTCGTGCGGCGGGGTTTGCCGGAGGAGGTCCTCGTGGACCTCGCCCGGGAAGTCGAGAGCGGCTGGGTGTACTGCAATCGCGAGCGCACCCCCGAGGAGGTCAACGTGCAGGACAAGCTCGAGGCCGGGCTCTGGTCGCTCGGCCAGGAACTCCGCTACAACCGCGGGAAGCTGCTCTACCACACCGCCGATCTGCCCTTCCCCGTGACGCACGTCCCGGACACCTTCACGCAGTTCCGCAAGGAGGTCGAGCGCATCGTCCCGATCCGCGAGCCCATCGACGCCCCCGACAAGCTCAACCCCTTGCCGAAGGGGCTCGACCCGGGGGAGATACCGACGCTGGCCGACTTCGGCTTCGACGAGCGACGCGTCGACGAGCGCGCCGCCATCTTCCACGTCGGCGGCGAGACGGCGGCCCTGGCGCGCCTGAAGCACTACCTCTGGGATACGGACGCCGCCCGGCAGTACAAACTGACGCGCAACGGCCTGCTCGGCTCGGACTACTCGACCAAGTTCAGCGCCTGGCTCGCGCAGGGCTGTCTGTCGCCCAAGCGCATCATGCACGAGGTCCAGCGCTACGAGGCCGAGCGCGGCGCCAACGACTCCACCTACTGGATCTACTTCGAGCTGCTCTGGCGGGACTACTTCCGCCTGATGGCCAAGAAGTTCAACGCCGCCATCTTCAAGCGCAGCGGACCCAAAGCCGTGATGGTCGGCAAGGCCCGCATCATCGAGGACAAGCCCAACAATCACTTCCCGACGTTCCAGCGCTGGGCCGAGGGCACCACCGGCGTCCCCTTCGTCGACGCCAATATGCGAGAGCTAAACGCGACGGGCTTCATGTCGAATCGCGGTCGCCAAAACGTGGCCAGTTTCCTCGTCAACGACCTGAAGCTCAACTGGCTGATGGGCGCCGAGTACATGGAGAGCCTGCTGGTCGACTACGACGTGGCGAGCAATTACGGCAATTGGAACTACGTCGCCAAGGTCGGCGCCGACCCGCGCGAGGACCGCTACTTCAACATCCTCTCCCAGGCCACCCGCTACGATGCCGACGGGGAGTTCGTGCGGCACTGGCTGCCAGAACTCGCGCAGTTGCCGAAGGACCGTATTCATCGGCCCGACTTGCTCACCGCGGATGAGCAGCGCGAGTACGGTGTCCGCCTCGGGGTAGAATATCCGAATGCCATGGTCGACATTGCGCAGTGGGAGCCGGGACGCGGGGGGCGCACCAGCAGCACCGCGAGTCGGCCCGCCGCCCGCAACAAGCGGCGCGGTTCGCGCGGGGGCCGCTCCCGGGGGATACCGACGTACTGAATGAGCACCGATAGACAGCAGGTTCGATTCGTCGATCTCGGCGACGTGGATTACGCCACCGCCTGGGCCTACCAAACCGAGCGCCACAAGCACCTCATCGCCACCAAGCGCGCACACGGTTGGGACAAAGCGCCTCATGCGCCGACGCACGAGTTGTACTTCGTCGAGCACGATCACGTGTACACGCTGGGCAAAAGCGGCTCCACCGACCACCTGCTGCTCGACGAGGCCGCGCTGGCCGCCAAGGGCGTCACCTTCCACCGCATCAACCGCGGGGGCGACATCACGTACCACGGTCCCGGCCAAATCGTGGCGTACCCCATCTTCGACCTCGACTGGTTTTTTAACGACGTCCGGCGCTACGTCTGGTCGCTGGAGGAGTCGGTCATCCGGCTCCTGGCGACCTACGGCCTCGCGGCCGAGCGCTACGAGGGCTACACGGGGGTGTGGCTTGCGCCAAAACAAGCCTTGCCCTGGCGAAAGATCTGCGCGATCGGCGTGCACATCAGTCGCTGGGTGACCTTACACGGCCTGGCCTTCAACGTCAACACCGACCTCGGCTACTTCCGCGGGATCGTCCCCTGCGGCATCGCGAGCGGCGCACACGAGGTGACGAGTCTCGCCGTGGAGTTGGGGCGTAAACTCGACATGGGGGAGGTCAAGGCGGGCTTGCGCCAAAACCTGGCCGATGTCTTCGGCTACGACTACAGCGACGCCACCGTTTCCGCACCCGCGGCGAGTAACCTTGCGCCATGACCCCAGACACGGAGCCACGCGCCAAACAAGTATCGAGCTCGGAGACGATCATGACCGAGATGATCATGCCGAACGACACCAACCCCCTGGGCGACCTGATGGGCGGCAACCTCCTGCGCTGGATGGACATCGCCGCCGCGGTCTGCGCCGGGAAGCACTGCGAGAACCACGTCGTGACCGCCTCGGTCGACCACGTCTCCTTCACGCAGCCGATCGCCGTCGGGGACGTAATCACCATCAAGTCGCGTGTCACGCGGGCCTTCAACTCTAGCGTCGAGATCTTCGTCGAGGTCTTCAGCGCGGACGTCCGGGGCCACAACGCGCGGCTCTGCAACGACGCCTACCTCACCTTCGTCGCGCTCGACAAGGAGACACGCGAGAAAGTGTCGATCCCAAAAGTCCTCCCCCTTACCGGCGAGGAGCAAAAGCGCTACGACGGTGCACTGCGGCGGCGGGAGCTACGACTCATCCTGAGCGGACGAATGGACCCGACCGAAGCGACGCACCTAAAGTCGATCTTCAAGCTAGACGGAAAGGCATAGGAAACCCCAACGGCTTATGACAGGCCAGACGAGACGATAGACGAGCCGTGTTTGCCTGGCTCCGCCAGGTCCCAAGACATCCGTCAAGTCCTCCGCAAAGACCGTAGACGCCGCAGAGCCAGTCAAACATACCTCGCCCCACCGCAGTCCGTACCACCGGTACGGGCCAACCAAAGCCTCATTCAGCGCCCGCTCCGATCCACGTTCGTCGAGTTGCCCTGCTGCGTAGACAGCACGACGATGTCCTGGATATTCACGTGCGAAGGCGCCGTAGCGATCTGGTAAATACTCTCGGCAACGTCGTCCGCGTGGAGCGGCCGGAACCCTTCGTACACCTGTGCCGCGCGCTCCTGGTCACCGCCGAAGCGCACTTCCGAGAACTCCGTCCCCTCGACAGCCGCCGGCGAGACCTGGCTAACGCGGATGTTGTGGCGAAACAGATCGAGCCGCGCGCCCCGCGTGATCGCGTCCACGGCGTGCTTGGTGGCGCAGTAGATGGTGCCGCCGGCGTAGACCTCGTGTCCGGCGGTACTGCACACGTTAATGATGTGGCCGCGCCGCCGCTCGACCATCCCGGGGCTCACGAGCCGGATCATGTACAGCAGGCCCTTGACGTTGGTGTCCACCATACCGTCGATTTCCTCGGCGGTCGCTTCCTGGATGGGCTTCAGGCCCAAGGCCTTCCCGGCGTTGTTGATGAGCAGATCGATCTCGGACCACTGGCCCTCGAGTCCCTCGGTCATCGTCTGTGCGGCCGAGAACTGGGCCACGTCGTAGCTCAGGAGCCGCACCCGGGTCCCGTGCTCTCGCTTGAGGTCCTCGGACAGGGAGCGCAGTCTGTCGACGCGGCGCCCTGTCAGGATGAGGCGATGGCCCTCGGCGGCGAACCTGTGCGCAGTGGCGGCCCCGATCCCTGAGCTCGCACCCGTGATGAGGACGGTGAGCACCGTCGGTGACAAAGTCGCCGACTTTTCCGCGGCTCGCTCGGAGTCTTCGCTCGCCTTCGATGCTTCGGCCAGCGTATTTCGCTCAGCAGCGGTGATCGGTCCGATGTCGCGCAGGTCCAGCGCCGCGGAGTCGTTCGTCTCGCCGCGGTCCATTTCGCGTACGAAGCCGAAGAATTTGTCCGTGCTGCTCTCCGGCAGCCGCGTCGGTTCTCCGTCGGCGTCGACCGGGGTGAAGGCCTCCCGGTTCTGCTCGGTGTCGAGCTCGGGGTTCGTGCGGACGGCCCGGTTGAAGTAGGTGAGGGCCCGCAGCGGGCGCTCTCGGAGGAGGTAAGCCACCGCCAGCTCGTAGGCTGCGAAGGGGTGGTCGTCCTCTTGCTGTAAGGCCGTCTTTAGGTGCCGCACCGCGCGGCGGAGCTTCCCGCCTTGCAGCTCGAGCATCCCCAGGCGGTAGTGGGCATCGGCGAGGTTGCGCCGCGATCGGCGTGCGGCGATGCGGAGGTAGCGCATGGCCTTGCGGGGCTGCTCGAACTCGTCTTGCAGTAGCGCCCCGAGGCGGTAGGCGAGCTCAGGATCGACGCGCCGGTTGAGTTTGTACGCCCGCCGGAGGTGGCGCCGCGCAGACCCGTAGTCCTTGAGCCTTACCCCAATCTGCCCGAGGCACAGATGCGCCTGCGCGGCGAGTGGGCTTGCAAACAACTCCCGCATCACCTCGGCCGCCTCGTCGAGGTGGGCATCGTCCTCCTCGGCCTCCTCGAGTAGCCCGACCGCCAGTGCGTACCGCATCCGGTAGTCGGCCTCGTCGTTGCGCAAACACGAGCGCGCGAACGCCAGCGCCTCCTCCGTATCGCCCTTGTCACGGTGGGCAAGGAAGGTCTCCAGGTTGCGGGCGCGCGTGAGGGTCTGGGCCTCCTGCGCGAGGGTCTCTAGATCCTCAGATTCGGTGAACTCGTCTGGACGCGCGGAGGCGACTGAACCTTCACCTTCGCCTACGTTGGCCTGGCCGTCGGCATCGGGCGCTGGTACAGCTGTAGGCACCGCTTCTGGAACTGGCGTCGGCACAGGTGTCGGGACCGGCGTAGGTGGGGGAACGTCCGCCACGGGAATCGTCTCGGTAAACGTCGAGGTCGCGGCGGGATGATCAGCCGGCAGGGTTTCTGCGAACTGCGAGGGCTGAATCTCGAGCTCCAGATCAGTATCATCCGACACCTCTTCGCCAGCTTCTTGCCCGTCGCTGGGCGCAGGCGCAATGACCTGATCGCTAATGTCCACGCTAACATTTGAAGGCTCCGCAGTTGCTTGGGCGGCGGTCGCAAAAGCGTTTCCGAGGACTACGGGTTCTGATTCCTCCTTAGTCTCTGTCGAGCCATCGACATCATCGCCCCGCGCGGGTTCGCGAGTCTCCTCCGTAGAATCCTCCAACTGTTCCGTAGAATCTTCCGACTGTTCCGTAGGCTCTTCCGACTGTGCCGCAGGCTCGGACTGCTCAAGGGCTCGGGGATCGTCGTCTGCAGGCGGCACTTCGGTGTTGATCGTCTCTGGGGCCTCGGCTGCCTCGGCGTCGATCGACGCCGAGGCCTCAACCGCCTCACCGGTTGCTTGCTCCGTTTGGGCCTCGGGCGGTACATCGTTCTCGGTGGGTGACTTAGATGCGTCTTCAAACTCCACGCCGGCGTCGCCTTCCTCCGCGGGAGTATCGTCGGCGAGCGCAAACTCGGGTTCGGCGACGGTCTCGCCGAAGGTATCACCGATGGGTTCGACGACCGTATTAACGACGGGCCCGACAACCGTGTCATCGACGGTCGCGACGAACGCGTCACCGACGGTCCCCACGGCCTCATCGTGGACGTGATCTTCGGCTTGCTCACCGGGTGCGCCGAGGAGCCCCGCAAGCGTTTCCGGGCTGGCCCGGCTCAGAGCGATGACATCGACCGGCTTGCGGGCCCGCACCAGGCGCAGGACCTCCCCAATCTCTTGACTGATGCGGCGCACGCCCGCCAGCTCCTTCCGCGCCTCGGGCGTGGCACCGCGCACGGCGTCTTTGCGGCGCACGAGGTAGTCGTTCTGCCAGTAGTTCATGTACCGGATCACGTCGCTCACGCGGGAGAGGCTGGTGAGGAGCCGCACCTGGACGCCCCCCGGACCCACGCGCTGCGAACTCGCCAGCACCGGGTGGAAGTGCTCCCCGGCCTCCAGGCTCCGGTAGGCGTCGAGCATCCCGAGTTGGCAGTGGACCGAGTGTAGGAACGGGTCGTTGACGATGAGCAACAGCGGCCCCGCCACGCCTAGCAGGCGCTCGGAGAGCGGGGTCTGGTCCTCGTCGCACACGAGGTGCTCGCAGGCGTAGCCCCGGGTGCCGAGGTGCCTGGCCAGGACATCGACTTCGCCCTCGGCGCTGCGGTGGTAGGCTAGCGTAACGTCGGTCATAGCGCGAGGATTTGGTCGAGCTCCGCGGAGAAGGTTTTGGCGAAAGCCCCGTACTCAGCCGTCGCGGGGCCCGTGAAGCCGGTATGGGTGTAGACCACGCGCTGCTGCGGGTCGAGCAGTAGTATCGTCGGGAAGCTCTTGACCTCGCGCAGGAAGCCTAGACTGGCCGTCGCCTCGGCCTTGTCGGCAAAGCCCGCGACGTGTATCGGGAAGCCAAGCCCGAGCGAGCGACGGAAACGCTCTACCGCCGCCACCGCCCGCGCCGTGTCGCGAAAGCGCTCGTAGGCCAGACCCACGACCGTGAGTTTGCCCGCGTAACGGCTGTTTTGGCGCAAGCTGTCCAAAAACAGGGCCTCGTCCCGACAGTTCGGACACCAGCTCCCCATGAGCGTGACGAGCTTGTACTGCCCCCCCGCGCCCGGGAGGGCCGACAGCCGCGACGGACGGCCGGACTCAGCGTCGTAGAAGCCGATATCGACCTTGCCCTCCGTCGTGACCTCGGTCTCCTGTGAGGCATCCGGTAGGGTAGCGTCGGCGTCGCGCTCGGCGGTCCAGACGGTCTTGTACTGGCTACCGCTGCGGAAGATGCCGATCAGCGAGGAGTCGGGCTGCACCTTGCCGGCGAACAGGAATACGTGTCCGCCGTCGAAGGTGCTGAGGTAGAAACGCCCGCCCTGCACCGTGCCGTCGAGGTAGCGGTAGTCCCCGGTGGTGGTGAGGAAAGTACCCCGGAGGCGGTTGCCGACCTGCTCGAACTCCGCCACGGCCGCGTAGCTACTGGCGGTGTCCTCGATGCTGAAGGTCGTTGACCAGCGGCCCGAGAGGTCCATCTCGACCGGCTTCTGCAGGTCCGTGAAGCGGTAGTCCAGTCCGTAGAAGGCCGCGAACGGGATGCGGTAGGCGGGGCCCTTCGACTCGTCGACGAACTCGCCCTCGAGGACGCCCTCCTCGTGGTAGCCGGTGATGTAGCTGTCGTTGAGGGGGAAGTGGATCGTGAGGCTGTCGCGCGCCGACCCGAGGAGCCGCTCGAACTCGACGCGACTGGCCTCGACGCGCTCCTCCCCGTTGATGAACGTCACCCGCAGCGAACTGTCGGCCGCGTAGGCGACCTCCATGTTGACGGGCAGTTCGGTCTGGGGCACCTCGTCGATGTTGAAGTTGGCCGCCACGTCATCGGGGACGCGCCGCTCGGAGAGTCGGCCGTCGAGGTAGAAGACCCCGCGGTAGGCCCCCGGGGGTATTTTGTCGAAGCTCGGCTTGACGACGATGCAGGCCGACGAGACGCAACACGCGAGACAAGCCAGGACGAGGTGTTGGAGGGATCGGGACATAAAACAATCCGCAAAATAACCGCGTGCGGCGCGGGCATCCACGGGAACTTATTAACGCGTCACGCTTCCTACGAAGTTGTCGCCCTTTTGGGCGAAGAGCACGTTGAAGCTCGTCAGCGAGCCGTAGATGCGCGTGAGGTACTGCTGCAGGTTGACCTTCTCCTCGTCCGCGAGCGGACTCGCGTTGATGCGCTGCTCCATGACGCGGAGCTTGTCGCGCACCATGACGATCTTGTGGAAGAAGTCCTCGATCGGCATCTCCTTCGTGGCCATGCCGGGCTCGCCGGGCTTGAGCACGAGGGTGCCCTTGTGCCACTTGCCGCCGAGCTCGACCTTAGTCTCGACGGCGTTGTAGGTCCGCAAAATGCGCAGCAGGCTCCGCTCCGCGTCCGAGAAGGACACGTCGCCCTCGGCCTCGATGGCCTCGACGATCTTCCAGTCCTGGTAGTTCTTGCCGACGGGCTTGACGCCAAAACTCACGAAGCACACTTCGTACGCGAGTTGGTGCACGCGGATGACGACGCCCTGCCCGAAGGCCGGGTGTACGACGCGGCTGCCGATGCCGAGGACCTGAGATGTGGTAGACTCACTCATGGGAGGTTTGTACGCATAGTCTGCGGGAGCGTTGCGCGCGGGGCGTGCGAACTACATCGCATCGAGGGCGGCTTTCGCCAAAACGCCTTGGGCTTTCGCCAAAACGCACACCCATGCTCGCGTCTACAGGACTTCCGCCAGGTGATCGTCCCAGTCCCTGCGCACCGGCACACCGAGCTTGCCGAGCATCTTGGCGATGAGGGTTGCCACGGTCGCGTCGCCGGAGACGTTGGCCACCGTGCGGCACATATCGAGCGGGCGGTCGATGGCGACGATGAGCCCGAGGCCCGCGGCCGGGATGCCGGCCTGCTCGAGCACGATGACGAGCATCACCATGCCCGCACCCGGTACGGCGGCACTCCCGATGCTCGCGGCCGTGGCCGTGACCACGATCCCGAGTTGCGTCGCGAGACTCAGGTCCATCGCGTAGGCCTGCGCGATGAAGACCGCGGCCACGGCCTGGTACAAACTGGTGCCGTCCATGTTGATCGTCGCCCCGATCGGGAGTACGAAGCTCGCCACCTCCTCCCTGACGCCGATGTGCTCGGTGACGCGCTCCATGGTGACGGGCAGGGTAGCGGCGCTGGAGCTCGTGCTGAGGGCAAGCAGTTGGGCCGGGCCCATGCCGTTAAAAAACTGCCGGTAGCTCACCCCGGCCAAAATCTTGATCGTGAGCGGGTACAGCACGAAGATGAGGATTCCCAACCCGAGCAGGACGCACCCCGCGTAGCCGAGGAGCGCGTACAGCACGTCCGGTTCGTTGAGACCGGTGACGAGCGCGGCCAGGAGCGCGAACACCGCCACCGGCGCCGTGAGCATGATCAGGTCGACGAGCTTGAGCACCACCTCGTTCGCGCCGTCGAAGAAGGCCTTCACGGGCGCACTCTGCACCGGGTCGATCAGGATCATCGCGACGCCGAAGAACAGCGCGAAGAAGATGACCTGCAGCATCTTGCCGTTGTCCGAGGCCGCGGCGGCGAAGTTCTCCGGCACCACGTCGACGAGGGGCTGGAGGGGACCCTGGTTCTGTTGGTCGCTCGCCGCGGCCTGCCGGGAGGCGGTCTGGTCGGCGTACTTGGCGACGAGTGATTCGCGGGTGTCGGGACCGATGAGTCTGCCGGGGGCGAAAGCGTTGACCACGACGAGGCCGATCGTGACCGCGATCACGGTACTCACCAAGTACAGACCGATGGTGCGCCCGCCCATCGCCGAGAGGCTCGAGATGTCCCGCAGGTCGCTCACGCCCTTGATCAGTGACGCCACGACGAGCGGCACGGCGATGAGCTTGAGGGCGTTGATGAAGATGGTGCCCAGGGGCGCGATGTAGTCGTCGACGAAGCCCCCCCAGCCCATCTGCCCGGCGAGTATCCCGAAGGCCACCCCGAGCACCATCCCGATCAATATCTGCCAGTGTAGAGCAAGCCGCATGCGTGTGTACAGTTTTACGTGGCCAAGATGAGGCCCGGGGCGTAAAGATGTACCGATTGGCGAAACCGAAAGAGTGAGGGTCGGGGGAGGGACGCTAGGGCCTGCGGCCCCGCAATGGAGCGCAAGGGAGCGCAAGGTCCGTGTCGGTTGTTCGTGGGGGACTGCGGGGGGTGGGACGCTAGGGCCTGCGGCCGCGCAATGGAGCGCAAGGTCCGTGTCGGTTGTTCGTGGGGGACTGCGGGGGGGGAGGGACGCTAGGGCCTGCGGCTGCGCAATGGAGCGCAAGGTCCGTGGCGGTTGTTCGTGGGGGACTGCGGGGGGGGGGGCGACGCGTTTACTTCGTCGCTCTGAGCATCTCGCGTTTGCCGGGGGGGCCGGGGGGGCGTTCCACGCGGAGGCCCGTGGCCTCCAGGTCTCGGCGGACCTGGCCTTGGGCGCAGTAGGTCACCAGTACGCCGTTGGGCCGCAGGGCTGCGAAGACGCGGGCGAAGACGGCGGGGGTCCAGAGCTCCGGCTGAATCTTCGGCGCGAAGGCGTCGAAGTAGATTAGGTCGAACGCTTCCCGGTCGGGAAGGTCGAGGAGGCTCGCGTGACGTTTGTGGAGGCGTATGTCCGTGGCGAGTTCGACGGTCTGGCCCCAGGGCGTTTGGTGGGCTAGTCGAGCGGCGGAGGCCCAGTCTTCCTGGGTCCCCGTGGGTGCCGGGAGCGTGTCGAGCCGTAGCGTGGCCACGGTACTCGCGTCGAGGGGGTAGGCTTCCAGGGCGGTGTAGTCGAGTCCGAGGCGGTGGGTTTTGGCGAAAGCCGTACTACACAGAAGGTTGAGGCCGGTGCCGAAGCCTACGTCCAGCACCGAGACTTGATTGCGGTGTGTGGCGAGGTGCGCCAGGCCCGCCCCGACGAAGACGTGTTGCGTCTCCTGGAGGGCGCCGTGGGTGCTGTGGTAGCTTGCGCCAAAACGCTCCGCGAAGACGCTCGGGCTACCGTCGTCGGTAAGGTATACGCGGCGTCGGTCGGACACGGTCGAAACAGCTAGACGGTGGCCGGGACGATGGCGGCGGGGTCGATCGCGAGGTGACTGGCGTGCTGGACCGCGCGCCCGCCGTCGACGACGATGAGCTGGGGACTCTCGTGCCGGACCTTGAGTTCTTCGGCGACGAGGTTGGAGACACTCCGGTGGCGGAGTAGGTCGAGGAGGTACACCGGCACCTTGAGGTCGTCGGCCCGGAGGGCACGGTCGACGCGGGCCTTCGCGAGCGAGCTCACGGGGCAGGTGGTGGAGTGTTTGAAGATGGCGACGCGCTCGGAGTGCGAGAGCTCGAGTACGGCCTCGAGGTCGGCGGCGCTGCGCAGGGTGTGGTAGTCGGCCATGTCGGCAGCAACCTACTTGACGCGGCTTGGTTGCTCGACGTCGGCCTTCATGGCATTCGGGCAACCGTAGCCCCGGTTGCAGGCCGTGAGCGCGAGCATACCGACGAGCATGGCGGCGGCGGAGAGGGACTTCAGGGTGGACTGGCGCATAGCGGTAGTTTTCCGGGCAATCGGGTCCCATGACGCACGACGGGTCGACTTACGGCAAAGGAAAGTCAACAATCGTACCGGGACGTGGTATATACGTACAAACCGGGACGCTAGTTGTCCACCGGCGCCACTCGGCGGTTAAAGCAACGCAAACGCGCGGCCGCCGCAATGCCGCCCCGGCCCTACTTTCGCGCCCCTACCAAACCAACTTACGATATGGCCCGCATGCTAGCCCTCCGCGACGCCCTCCGCGAGGCGATGATCGAGGAGATGAGACGAGACGAGACGGTGTTCCTCATGGGCGAGGAGGTCGCCGAGTACAACGGCGCGTACAAGGTCTCCAAGGGGATGCTCGAGGAGTTCGGCGCGAGGCGCGTGATCGACACCCCGATCGCGGAACTCGGCTTCGCCGGCATCGGCGTGGGTGCGGCCATGAACGGCCTCAGGCCCATCGTGGAGTTCATGACCTGGAACTTCGCCGTGCTCGCCTTCGACCAGATCGTCAACAACGCCGCCAAGACCCTGAGCCAGTCGGCCGGTCAGTTCTCCTGCCCGATCGTCTTCCGGGGTCCGAGTGGTTCGGCCGGCCAGCTCGCGCAGCAACACTCGCAGATGTTCGAGAGCTGGATGGCGAACACGCCGGGCCTCAAGGTGATCAGCTGCACCGACCCCGCCGACGCGAAGGGTCTGCTCAAGAGTGCGATCCGCGATCCGGACCCGGTGTGCGTCATGGAGTCGGAGCAGCTCTACGGTTTCGAGGGCGACGTGCCCGAGGGTGAGTACCTCGTGCCGATCGGCGTGGCGAAGGTCCGCCGCGAGGGCACCGACGTGACGCTCGTGAGCTTCAACAAGATGATGCTCCCGACCATGGAGGCCGCCGAGAAGCTCGGGGCCGAGGGCATCAGCTGCGAGGTGATCGACCTGCGGACCATCCGCCCGCTCGACTTCGAGACGATCGTGGCGTCGGTGAAGAAAACCAACCGGCTCGTGGTCATCGACGAGAGCTGGCCCTTCGGCGGCATCTCGGCCGAGATCGCGTACGAGATCCAGAAGTACGCCTTCGACTACCTCGACGCACCGGTGACGCGGGTCAACTCCGCCGACACCAACCTGCCGTACGCCGCGCCCTTCGTCGAGGAGTACCTGCCGAACGCGGAGAAGATCATCAGGGCAGTGAAGGAGGTGACGTACGCGGCGGCGTAGCACGAAACATCCGGATTCGGTTGTCGGCCTGTGTTACAACCACGCGTCTTAGCTTGCGCGTATGTACGCATACCTCTCGACCGACTTGATTGGCGCTTCCGAGTTCTGGACGGGGAAGGAGGTCGAGGCTCTAGCGCACGCCTTGGAGGCGTTGCTAACCGCTCCCGCGAGGGTGATGGGATTTGCGGTTTCGCAGGGGGACTCGTTTCAACTCGAGTGCGCGGCCGTGCACGCGTTACGGGTCGCGCTGCTGTTCGAGTTGCTAGCTCGCGCGGGTGGGAAGCCCGGGGCAAGGGTCGCGTTCGCCTTCCAGCGCGAGCGGCCAGACAAGTCTCTGCCGATCACGGTTCGGACCGGGCCGGCGTACAGGGCTGCCGGTCGTGGCTTACGGACGATGACGGATACCGACTACCGGATACGGTATTTCACCTCCGACGAGGCGGAAGCTGGTTGGCAGGAGGCGATTAAGTTGTGCGGCTTGATGACGACCCGGCTCACGCACCGGCAGGCGGAGGTCCTGCGGCACGTGCTTCACCGGCCCGCGGCAGAGCAAAGCGACATAAGCGAAACATTGGGCATATCGCAGCAGGCGGTCTCGAAGCACATGCGCGCCGGCCACATGAAGCAGCTCGCCACCCTCGTCAACGCCTTTGAAACGCACGCCTCGCGACTGACCTAAAGTCGGGAGGCTCCGGCGATCCTTTTAACCTAGGTTTCTCCATTCGCCAGGTGCTAGCTCGCCGAGGCAATGCCGACCGACTTGCGTACGGATTAGTCTCAATACCGGCAGGCCCACCGCCGCGCACATCCTTCTCACCTGCCGATTTTTGCCTTCGGTGATCGCGAGCTGCAACCAGCTATCGGGGATGGACTTCCGGACGCGTATCGGGGGGCGCCTTTCGGCAAAACCCGGGTCGGGTACGGTAGTGACCTCGGCGGGTGCGGTGCTATAGATACGCTTATTGATGCGGATGTCGACCCCGGTGGCGAGCCCACGGAGCTGCTCGGAGCTGGGAATGCCTTCAACCTGGACGGCGTAGCGTTTTGCCGTAAGGCTCCTCGGATCGGACAGGCGCTTAATGAGCGAACCATCGTCGGAGAGCAACAACAAACCCTCGCTGTCGCGGTCTAGCCGTCCGACCGCGTATACGCCCTTCGGCAAACCGAACTCCGCCAAGGTCCGCTGGCCAGGCACCTCAGCCGTGAACTGCGAGAGGACATCGAAGGGCTTGTGGAGGGCGAGGAGCAGGGGGGCGAGGTTGGGGTCTAGATTTGTCTAGGGGTCTAGGGGTCTAGGGGTCTAGGGGCCTAGATGCTTCTGAGCTTAGGATTTTACAGGGCGAAGCTGAAACTGCCTGAGATTGTGGAGCATACGGCTCAGCTGATCGACATCTTGACGAAATCCATCCTGTGTGCCAATCTGTACGTAGCGCTCGTCCTCGGCTTCCCCGACGCAGACGAAGGCCTCGTGCAGGGAGCCGTAGGCGATTGATGTAAATTTCGCCTGGTCCTTACCCGTCGTCCGTAGTACGCCTTCCACTATGTTGAGCACCACCGACATCGCGCTGCGCTGCAGCTGACTGGTCAATCCATAGCGCTCGTACGAGGGAAATGACCTGGCAATATCGTAAAATCGCTTGCGAAGCTGCCGCGCCAGCGTATAAACGTGAAGTTTTTCGTACTTAAATATTGGTTGAGTGCCGTATGGTACTCTGGGCTCGCTTATCATGTTATTAAGCCACTGAACTTCGTCTCGATCCATAATAAAATTTTGCTAGCCCCCCAAGCCATCTCCGCAATGATACGCAGAATGAAGTTAACCTTCTATACCACCCTAGACCCCTAGACCCCTAGACCCCCTAGACCCCCTACACATTGAACCTAAAATGCATCACGTCCCCATCCTCCACCACGTACTCCTTGCCCTCGACCCCCATCTTGCCAGCCGTCTTGACGGCGGCCTCCGACTTGTAGGTTTCGTAGTCGGCGAAGTGGATCACCTCGGCGCGGATGAAACCGCGCTCGAAGTCGGTGTGGATGACGCCGGCCGCCGCGGGGGCCTTCGTGCCGCGGCGGATCGTCCATGCGCGCACCTCCTTCTCGCCGGCGGTGAAGTAGGTGATCAGGTCGAGCAGCTTGTAGCAGCTAAAGATGAGGCGGTTGACGCCCGGTTCCGAAAGACCCATCTCCTCGAGGAACAGCGCGCGCTCTTCCTCGTCTTCGAGCTGGATGATCTCGGCCTCGATGTTGGCGCAAATCAGGATCACCTCGGCGTTCTCGTCGGCGACCGCGGCACGGAAGGCCTCGGTGTGGGCGTTGCCGCTCGTCACGGAGTTCTCGTCGACGTTGCACACGTACAGGATGGGCTTGGCGGTGAGCAGGTACAGCTCCTCGACGAAGGCGCGCTCGGCCTCGTCCTGCGCGAAACTCCGGGCCGGCTTGCTGTCGTTGAGGTGGGCCATCAGGCGCTTGCCGAGTTCGAGGGCGGCGATGTCCTCCTTCTTCGCGGCCTTGGCGGCTTTCCCGAGCCGGTCGAGGCGCTTCTCCATCGTCTCGATGTCCTTGAGGATCAGCTCGGTATCGATGATCTCCTTGTCGCGCACCGGGTCGACGCCCCCGTCGACGTGCACGACGTTGTCGTCCTCGAAGCAGCGCACCACGTGACAGATCGCGTTCGTCTCGCGGATGTTGGCGAGGAATTGATTCCCGAGACCCTCGCCGCGGCTGGCGCCCTTGATGAGTCCGGCGATGTCGACGATCTCGATCACGGTCGGGACCACCGACTTCGGTCGCACCCACTCGGTGAGCTTCGAGAGTCGCTCGTCGGGGACGCTGATCACGCCGACGTTCGGGTCCTTGGTCGCGAAGGGGTAGTTGGCCGCGAGCGCCTTACCGGCGGTGAGGGCGTTGAAGAGGGTCGACTTGCCGACGTTCGGGAGTCCGACGATGCCACACTGGAGGGCCATGGGGTACGGGGTTTTGGGGCTTTCGCCAAAACCCGCCGCACGCGTAGCACAGGTTTTCGCGAAAGCGGGCGCGAAAGTAGTCAATGCGCGTAAGCCAGTCCTCGATCACCTCGCCATCGCGACGGCCCCGTGGCGGCTCGCGAGATTTGTCGACCTTTCGCTCACGTGAACCACCTCGCCCACGCCCACCTCTCCGGCCCGAACCCCGACCTCATCGTCGGCAACCTCTCGGCCGACTACCTCCGCAAGCGCGAGTGCCTCGAACTCACCCTCGAGCTCCAGGACGGCGTGGCGCTCCACCGCCACATCGACCACGTCACCGACAACCACGCAGCCATCCGCCGCTGCTGGCGACTGCTCCACGCGAGGCACGGCAAGTACGCCTCGGTGATCTTCGACATCTACGCCGACTACCTCCTGGCCACGCGCTGGCACCGATTCTGCGACGAGGGCATGCAGGAGGTCACGCAACGGGTCTACGCCGCGCTCCAGCAGAGGGCAGACCATTTGCCGCAGAGCCTCGGGGCGCGCTTCGCCCGGATGATCGACTCGGATTGGCTGCGGCAGTACGGGAGTTACGAGGGGCAGGCCTACGTCTTCGAGCGCTTCGGCCGACGGCTCTCGCGGCCGGAGCTCCTGGCGGGCGTCATCGACACGCTGCGCGCCAACGAACGGGTTTTCGCGGAAGCGTTCGACGAATTTTATCCCTTCATGCAGGCCGAGGCGAGCCGCTTTCGCGTGCTGCTGGGCGACAACGATCACCTCACTCAGGCCTAGCCCTCGAAGTGTAGGCTCACCGTGAAGGCGCGACTCAGCACCTTGTCCAGCACCGTGCTCTGCCGCAGGGCATTGTCGAAGATCAGCACGTTGCCCAGGCCGTGACTAAACTTGACCTCCGGCGAGAAGATGAAGTACGGGAAGTAGAACTGCATCCCGGCCCCGACCTCGAGCTGGAAGTCGCTCGGCGAGAACTTCACGAAGTCATCGGCGTCCTTGGTCTTCGAGTCCGAGGCCACGTCGTAGCTGTACTTGACGCCCCCGAGCACGAACATCCGGATGTCCTTCCAGGGCTCCGACTTGTAGCGCACCTGCACGGGGAACTCCGCGAACACACTCGAGATCTTGCGGTCCTCCAGGTCGTCGAGCTCGCTCGTGTACGCGATCGAGCGCCCGGCGAAGGCGAGCCCCGGCAGGAAGCGTACGTCGATGTACTCGCCGACCTTTAGGTTGGACACGATCTTGAGGTCGAGCCCGGGCTCGCGCTCGACCCTGATCCCGAGGACGTCGTCGTCGGCGACGAACTGATCGGAGTAGTACAGCCGGTAGCTCGACGTGTTGAACCCGATCGTGATCCCGAAGTAGTAGTTCTTGTTCTGGTGCTCGCGGTAGTTGTAGTTGCCGCGTTGGGGGGCTTGCGCCAAAACCGTGGACGCGCCGACCAGCCCGAGGCACGCGAAGACTAGGGAGAGGGAACGTGTGCGGTGTAGACCGTGCATATGCCGAGCGTGAGAACCTGCCAGCTGGGTTGCACAAAACCGGCTTGTTCGAGTAGTGAACCAAAATCCTTGCCATCCGGGAACGCCTGCACGGACTCGTACAGGTAGGCGTAGGCGCGGGGGTCGCTGCTCCAGACGCGTCCGATCCAGGGCAAGACGCGGCCAAAGTACAGGTTGAACGCCTGCTTAAAGGGAAACGTACGTATCCGACTGAACTCCAACACGACGATCGTGCCGCCCGGCCTGACCACGCGGCACATCTCGCGCAGGCCCCCCACCGTATCCTCGAAGTTGCGCACCCCGAAGGCCACCGTGGCCGCGTCGAAGGTGTCGTCCGGGAAGCGGATCCGCTCGGAGGCCCCGACCACCATTTCGATGTGGTCCTCGAGGCCCGCGGCCGCCACCTTCTCGCGGCCGATCCCGAGCATGTCGCGGCTGATGTCGATCCCGACCACGCTCGCGTCGGGGCGCTGCCGCACGATCTCGAGGGCGAGGTCGCCGGTGCCGGTCGCCATGTCCATCACCTTGATCGCGTACTGTTTTGGCAAGAGCCGCACCGCCGTGCGGCGCCACCGTCGGTCGATCCCGAGGCTCAGCACCCGGTTGAGGATATCGTAGTACGGACTGATGTTGTCGAACATCCGCTCCACCTGCTGGCGCTTGGTCTTGCCTTCGGCGACTTCGGAGTAGGGCGTGACGGGTGTAGACATAGGCGCGGGGGGGCGGTGGGCTGGCGGGGCGGCGGCGTGTGGGCGGGGTGGCTTGCGGATCGAAGGTACAAGTCGCGCGCGAGGGAGGTTGCGATACGTAAAAATCCTCCCCCGGACCAGGCCCGGAGGAGGATAGAAAAGGAAAACGGTTCGAGATAGAACTAGTACTTGACCACCGGACGCACGACGGTCTCCCCGTCGGCACCGACCACCGTGAGGTAGTACGAGCCCGCGGGCAGGCCGCTCACGTCGATCCCGGCGGCACCGTCCACCTGGCCCCTGGCCAGCGTGGCGCCGTAGACGTTGCTGAGGGTGTACTCGGCCGCGGCCGCGTCGCTACCCATCAGCACCTCCACCCGCAAACGATCCCGCACGGGGTTCGGGAACGTGAGCACCGTGAGGCTCGCCTCGGCCGCGACCACGGCGGGCTTCCCGAGGGCCGACTCCCCGCTCGGAGCCCGGTGGACGACGCGGTAGATGGTTTTGCCGGAAGGCGCCCCGGCGTCGTTGAACTCGTAGTTGACCCAGGTGCCGAGGTCGCTGGCGGCTACGGCAGCGATCTTCTCGTAGGCACCCTCACTGCGGGCGCGCTCCACGTCGAAGTAAGCACCCTGCGGCAGGCTGATCGCCGACCAGGTGACGGTGTTGCCGCCGGGGGCCTGGAAGGCGTTGGTGCCGCCGATCACTCCGGGCGTCAGGAAGGGCAGGGTGTTGATGAGGAAGCTGTCGCTGCCCACGCACCCTTGCGCGTTCGTGATGTCGAGGTAGGCGTAGCGGGAGTCGTTGGTGTTGGCGTAGGTAATCCCGCCGACGAGACGACCGGTGGCCGTGCTCGGCGTGGCGTCCGCGCCGAATCTCCAGGTGTACAGACCGGGGGCGGTGCTGTCGGCCGTCACGGTCATCACCTCGTTGAGGCCCAGGGTGATCTGGCGGTTGACGTACGTGGCGCCGCGGTTGCCGGTCACACTCGCGAAGGCCACCTTCGGGTTGGGAATCGCCTGCTTGGTGATGACGTTGGTCGTGCCGGTGAAGTCGGTCGCGCAGCTGAGGTCACGCGACAGGCGGATGTAGTACGAGGTGACGCTCAGGGAGCTCGCCTGGTAGGTAGCCCCGACCGCGCCCGTGATCGCGACCCAGGCCGGGTCGTTCGGTCCGCGGTAAATGGCGCTCGTCGTGCTGCGCATCCACTGGTAGCGGACGCTGCCGGTGGCGGGGCTCGCGGAAGTGATCGGCCCGGCGATCTTGCCGACGCAAACCTCCTCGTCGCCGAGGATACGGCCGCCGTCGGCGACGGTAGCGCAGTCCTCGTGGAGGCCGAGGTCGAGGTCCGTGATGTCGGGGCTCGACGGGGTCACGAGGATGAGCCTGGAGCGCTTGGTGACGGGGTCGAAGTCGGAGTCGGCCGTCGTGTCGACGCCGCGGTACTGCGGCCCGGCGACGAAGTCGAACGCCACCGTCGAGGTCGACTGGTCGAAGCTGACGTAGTACGTGTTCGGCGTCACGTCTTCGAAGGCGTAGTTGCCGCTCTCGTTCGAGACCGTCGTGCCGACGACCGCGTCGTCGCTACTGCGCACGAGGCTCATCGTCACGCCCTGTACGGGGGCCTCGAAGGGGTCCTGGATGCCGTCGTGGTCCTCGTCGTACCAGACCTTGTCGCTGATCGTGATGACGCTCGTCCGTGGGATGAAGCCCGCGTCGAGGTCGAAGTTGCCGTGGCCGTGCGAGGGCACCACCGCGCGGGCCAGCAGCAGGACCGGGTCCATGTCGCTGTCCTTGGTGCGGTCCGTGCCGCGGTTGGCCGGGCTGAACAGGTAGTCCTGGAAGCCCTGCAGGCTGAAGCGCACCACGTAGTTGCCCATCGGGAGCCTGTCGAACTTGTACGCCCCGTCGGCGTCGGAGGTGGTCTGGAAGTCGACCCCGATGCCGTTGAAGTCCGAGCCGGACAGGCGGATCCGGATGCCGGCCAGCCCGGGCTCGTCGGCGTCCTGGATGCCGTCGCCGTCGGTGTCCTCCCAGACGAAGTCCGAGATCTGGCTCGGCTCGACCAGAGTGGTGTCGTGGGTGCAGACGCAACCCTTGCCGTCCGTCACGGTGAGCGAGTAGTCGCCGCCCCGCAGGCCGGAAGCGCTCGAGCCCGCGTCACCGTTGGACCAGTTGTAGGTAAAGGGCGCGATCCCTCCGACGGTCTGCGCGGCGATTGCTCCGTCGGCGGCGCGGTAGGCGCTCACGTTGAAGTAGCGACCGAAGTTGGTCGTCGGCACGGCCTTACAGGTGAAGACCTCGGGCTCGACGATGACGAAGTTGAGTTCGGCGAAACAGCCGGCGGCGTCGGTGACGGTGACCTCGTAGGTCCCGGCGGCGAGCCCGCTACGGTCGGACGTCGCGGCTGGAGCGTCTTTCCAGGCGTAGGTGTACGGCGCCAGACCACCGGTCGTGGTGAGGCGGATGGCCCCGTCGTCGGCGCCGGCGCAGCTGATCTGGTCGACTTCCGAGGTGCTGATCGGACCGGTGGACAGCAAGGTCACCTCCGCGCTCACGAGCTTGCTACAGCCACGGGCGTCTACGACCGTCGCGGTGTACGTCCCGGCGAGCAGTTCCGTAGCCGTGGCCGTGGTTTGGCCGCGGTCGTCGCTCCAGGTGATGGTGTAGGGCGCCTGTCCGCCGGTGACGGTCACCTCGGCGGTGCCATCGTCCTCGCCGGGGCAGCTGGCCGGGGTGGCACTGCTCGTGAGTTCCAGGAGTACAGTGGCCTCGACGGTAGCCGTCGTCGTGAAGGTGCATCCGCCGGCGTCGGAGACGTTGAGTGTGTAAGTGCCGGCCGGTAGGTTCGTGAGTGTCTGTTCGTTGTTCTGTCCTGCCGCTCCCCAGTTGAAGTCGTACGGCGCGGTGCCGCCGGTGATGTTGGCCACGAGCGTTCCGCCGTCCTCGAAGCAGATCGGCTGCGTGGTCGTGATCGTGGCGCTGAGTGCATTGGGCTGTGCGAGCGTGATCTCCGAAGTGCTGGTGCAGCCGGCGGCGTCGGTGACGGTGACGCTGTAGCGACCCGGCCCGACGCCGCTGAGCTTGTCGGTCGTCTCGCCGCCGGCCCATAGGTAAGTGTACGGAGCGGTGCCGCCGGTCACTTGCGTCCGGACTTCTGCGTCGTTGGCGCCGTTGCAGCTCACCTCGTCGCCGTCGAGGCTAACGCTTAGTGGCGCGATGACGTCGAGCTGTGCCGACACCGTGACCTGGCAGGCGTTGGCGTCGGTGACGACGATCGTGTAGGTGCCACCGGGGAGGTCTTCCGCGGAGTCCGAAATGGAGACCGCTGGTGACCACTCGTATGCGAAAGGTCCCACGCCGCCCGTGGTGGCGACGGTGATCGACCCGTTGCTCAGCCCACAGGTAGGTTGGGCAGCGCTGGCGGTAGCGCTGATCGGGGCGGGTGGGGCGACATCGAGCGCGTTGCTCGTCGTGCAGCCGTTCGCGTCGGTAACGGTGACCTCGTAGCGTCCGGCCGGCAGGCCTGAGATGGACTGTGTGGTAGCGCCCGTGCTCCAGAGGTAGGTGTACGGCAGTTTGCCCCCGACAACCGTCGCGCTGAGTTCGGCGTCATCCGCGAAGGCGCAGCGGTCGAAGACGGCCTCGATGGTCACGGCCACCGCCGCGGGCGTGGCCACGATGATGTCTTCGCTGTAGTCGCAGCCGACGCCGTCGGTGACGGTGACGGTGTAAATGCCGGCGGCGAGGTTGTTGCGCGTCGTCGCGGTCGAAGGTCCGTCGCTCCACTTGAGGGTCACGGGGTTGACCGCGGTGAGGATCGTCACGGCGATCGATCCGTCGCTTTCGCCAAAACACGTCACGTCCTCGACGTTGGTCTTGACGCCCGGGAGCGGATTAGCGACGACCGTCACGACGTTCGACCAGGCGCCGACCTCCGGGCACTTGTCGCGCTGTGCGACCCGGACGTAGTGCGTCGTCTCGGTGATTGAACCCGGGTCGAAGTACGGCGTCGTCACCGACCCGGCCACCGCCCACTCGCTGCTGCCGGGCGTGAAAGCCGTCGAGGTCGTCGATTTGTACCAGGCGTAAACGAGGTTGTTGAGCCCCCCCGTGGCCGGAGCGACGTTCGACAGCACCGTCGGATCGTAGGGGACGCCGCAGCTCTTCTGCGCGCCGCCGATCTGGCCGCCGTCGGTGACGTTCTCGCAGCAGTCGATCAACACCGTGACGTAGTTGGTCTCCCCGGCCCACTTATCGCAACCCGCGCGCCGCGAACAGCGCATGTAGTAGGTCGTCTTCGCGATCGCGGCCGGGGTGTAGTCCGCCGCGGTGCTGCCGGCGATGAGGTCCCAGCTCACGGGCTGACCGCCGGCGGGGTTGGTGGTCGTCTTCATCCACAGAAACTCGAGCGCGCCACTCCCGCCCGTGGGCAGGGTGACGTTGCGCAGCTGCGGGACCTGGTAAAGGGGATCTGCGCAACCGCGGACGTTGCCGCTGATCGTGCCGCCGTCGGTGACGTTGTCGCAGGCGTCGAACGCCACCTCGCGACCGTCCTCGCCGGTGTAGGTCCAGCCCGCGGGGACTTCGGCCCTCAGACTTCCCACCGCTGCAACCAGTAGCGTGGCGATGGACAGGAGCGGTGGCCACAGACGGACCATCCTATTTCGTGTAGATTTTCTCATCTCAATTAGTGTGTTTTCCCTAAGCACTCAGGCCCTCCCGCTCGGAGGCTACCTAGTACTCGTGCACACTCGTCGAAAAATGATGCCAGAGGATTCGGGAAACGGTCGCTGTGGGCCGGTAAACGGGGCGTTGCAGCGAGCCAACGGTCGTAGTCTACTTAGCGGCAGACCGTTATCAATTAGCCAAATCACACATACGTCAACGTATATAATTCCTCGCCATCCGTACCCAGATCACGGTAGGCTCGCCTAGTGCCGCGTTAAGCCCAGCGCTGCCAGTCGCTGGTGCAGCTCGAACACCTGCGGGATGAGGGGTCGACTGCCGTCGTTGACGATCACGTAGGCCTCGTGCGCGAGGCGTTCGGCATCCGTGAGTTGAGCGTCCATCCGGGCCAAGATCGCGACCTCGTCCGCGGAGTCCCGCCGCATGGCGCGGGCGAGTCGCGCCAGCCGCGGGGCGTGTACCACCACGACCACGTCGAAGGCTCGGTAGGCGCCGGTCTCGAAGAGCAGGGCCGACTCGTAGACCGTGTACGGGGCCGAGGCGTGTTCGTCGTGCCAGGCTTGCGCCAAAACCCCTACGGCCGGGTGCACGATGGCGTTGACTCGTGCGAGCAGGGTCTCGTCCGCAAAGATCCTGGCCCCGAGGGCCTTGCGGTCGAGGCTACCGTCGGGGAGGTAGGCGCCCTCCCCGAGCAGGCTCTGCAGCTGATCCCGGGTGCGGCCCGGCCGCTCCATGATCCCGCGGGCCATCTGGTCGGCAAACGCTACGGGCGCCCCACAGAGCTCGAGCATCGCGGCCACCAGCGTCTTCCCGCTCGCGATCCCGCCGGTGAGTCCGACACGCACACCCTTTCGTTTTACTTTGCCCACGTGGCAAAGCTGAGGCGAAATCACGGAAGCGGACGCAGGGGTGGGCGTTTTGGCGCAAGCCTACAGTACGCGCTCGTGCTCGCGGGCCTGCTGCTGCTGGTGCTGTACCTGGTCTTCGACCGGCCGCCCCTGCCCGCCGTCGCCGAGGTACCCCCGGCGGCGGTCCGGCTCTACCTACCGGTGGGGCCCAGCGACCAGGTCATCGACCACGCCGCGTTTAGCCTCGGCTACGACAACGACTGGGAGCAGGCCCGGTGGGTGGCCCACCGCCTCACGGCCGCGCAGGTGAAGGCCGAGGGCCTCCGGCGCTCGGACGACTACCGACCCGATCCCGCGGTCAAGGACCGTAGCGCCGAGCGGGACGACTACCGCGGCAGCGGCTTCAGCCGTGGGCACCTCGCGCCCTCCGGCGACCTCAACTACGACGCCCGCGCGATGAGCGAGAGCTTTTACTACAGCAACATCAGTCCGCAGCGCGCCGAGCACAACGCGGGCGTCTGGCGCGAACTCGAGGAGAACGTGCGGGACTGGGCCGTCGACAAGGGCGAACTCTACGTCGTGACGGGGCCGATCATCTCCCGCGGGGCCCAGCGGATAGGTGCCAACCGCGTGGCCGTCCCGGAGGCCTTTTACAAGGTGCTCCTCGCGCCCTCCGGGGAGAGCATCGCCTTCGTGGTCCCGCACGCGCTACAGACTTTACCGCTGGCGGCTTTCGCCAAAACCGTCGACGCGGTCGAGGCCGAGACGGGGCTCGATTTCTTCCCCGAACTCACCACGCTCGCCACCCCCGCCAGTGAAGCCACCTTCGACCTCGGAGCCTGGCCGACGAGCGAGCGCCGCTACCGACAGCGTCTCGAGCAGTGGAACCTCAGCAAATATTGACACCCCATGACGACAGCAGACTTCCGCGCCACCATCGAAGAGGCCTACGGCTTTGCGTCGCCCAGCATCTTGCTGGGGACGGCCATGCTCGACCGCGAGGCCATCCCCCGGCTCCCGGTCCGGATGCCCTTGGCTACCGTCAACCGCCACGGACTCATCGCCGGGGCCACGGGCACCGGTAAGACCAAGACCCTCCAGATCGTCGCCGAACAACTCAGCCGCGCCGGGGTGCCGTCGCTGCTCATGGACATCAAGGGCGACCTGAGCGGCCTGGCCGCCCCCGGCAAGGACCACCCGAAGATCCGCGAGCGCCACGCGAAGATCGGGGAGGCCTACGAGCCCTTCGCGAGCCCCGTGGAGCTGCTGAGCCTCACGGGCGAGTCGGGCGTGCGACTGCGCGCCACGGTGACGGAGTTCGGACCGGTGCTGTTCAGCAAGGTGCTCGGGCTCAACGACACCCAGAGTGGGGTAGCGGCGCTGGTGTTCAAGTACGCCGATGACGCCAGAATGCCCGTCATCGACCTCCAAGACTTCAAGCGCCTCCTGCAGTACCTCACCGACGAGGGCAGGGACGAGATCAAGGACGAGTACGGCGCGATCAGTTCGGCGAGCACCGGCGCCATCATGCGTCGCATCATCGAACTCGAGAGCCAGGGCGCCGAGGCGTTCTTCGGGGAGCCGAGCTTCGAGATCACGGATTTGCTGCGGCGCGACGCCCAGGGGCGCGGCGTGTGTAGCATCCTGCGCCTCACCGACATGCAGGACCGGCCGAAGCTCTTCAGCAGTTTCATGCTCCAGTTGCTGGCCGAGATCTACGCCACGATGCCCGAGCTCGGCGACGTCGCGAAGCCCGAACTCGTCATCTTCATCGACGAGGCCCACCTCGTGTTCGAGGAGGCGAGCGACGCCCTGCTCGACCAACTCGAGTCGATCATCAAGCTGATCCGCTCGAAGGGCGTCGGGATCGTCTTCATCACCCAGGACCCGACCGACGTCCCGGAGGACATCCTCGGGCAGCTCGGCTTCAAGCTCCAGCACGCCCTGCGCGCCTTCACGGCCAAGGACCGCAAGGCCATCAAGCTCGCCTCGCAGAACTTCCCCCTCACCGCATACTATAAGGTAGAGGATCTCCTCACCGAGATGGGCATCGGCGAGTGCCTGGTGTCGGTACTCGACGAAAAGGGTCGACCGACGGCGCTGGTCCACACCCTCCTACGCGCCCCCGCCTCCCGGATGGACATCCTCGACCGCGCGGAGATCGACCAGCTCACGCGCCGCAGTCCGCTCGTGGCCAAGTACGCCAAGGCCGTCGATCGCGAGAGCGCCAAGGAGATGCTGGTCGCCAAACTCGAGAGGGCCCAAGCCGCCGAGCACCAGGCCGAGCTGCAGGCCCAGCGGGAGAAGGCC
This sequence comes from Saprospiraceae bacterium, assembly GCA_965215115.1. Taxonomy (GTDB): domain Bacteria; phylum Bacteroidota; class Bacteroidia; order Chitinophagales; family Saprospiraceae; genus CALDTK01. Next base: position 4,447,995 of record OZ244050.1, on the reverse strand, counting down.
CGTCAAACCGCGAGCGGCAGTGGCGGCCGCCGCCAGCGCGCCGAAAAGTCCACGATGGAGAAGGTGCTCTCGTCGACGACGACCCGGCAGATCGGCCGCACCGTCGCCCGGGAACTCACGCGTGGCCTCTTAGGGGTGCTCGGGATCAAGTCCTCGACACGGCGAAGTCGCGGCAGTTGGTTTTGACGAAAGTCGACACACGCTCGCCTAACCCGCGCTGAGATAGTCGCGCCAGGCCTGCCTGCGGTAGACGCCCTGACCGAAGTACCGAACGATCTTCTCGAACTCCGCGGCCGCGTGAAACCCCGGCACCGCCTGGATGACCTCGGTGTCTTCGCTCAGGAACACCACGGAGGGGTAGCTCATCTTACCGTTGAGCAGCTCGCGGGCGAGGGCGTGGGTCGGGCGCCGGCCGCTCGACTCGAGATCGTAGGTCTTACCCTGGAACTTCAGCTCGCCCGCCTGCTCGGCGTTGAGCTTGACGGCGTAGAAGGAGTCGTTGATCTGTGAGGCGATCGCGGGATCGCTGTAGGTCCTGCGGTCCATCTCCTTGCACCAGCCGCACCAGTCGGTGTAGACGTCGACAATGATTTTCCTCGGTTCTTTCGCCTGCAGCGCCATGGCCTCGCCCCAGGTGAGCCACTCGATCTGCGCCTGGCCTTGCGCCAGCGCGGGGGAGAGGAAGAGGCCGAGAAGCAGCGCAACGAGGCTGGCGCGGAGGTGGCGGAGTGGGAGTGCGTGACTGGTCATGGCAGGTGTTAAGCGCGGCGGGGGGCGCCGGTATGGCCTGCGGCGGTAGGATTTAATGCGTATTTAACTTGCCTACCGCGGGCCGCGGGTGTAGATGCGCAGCGTGTCGCACCCGACGCCGCGTTCGGACTGCAACAAGCCTGCCGGTCGGAAGGCAGGCACGGCGCGGCCCTGGCCGGGGGCCAAGCGCTGCGGAGAGGTCCACTCGCGGTACTCGTCCCAGAGACCAGCTTCCGCGAAAACGCGTAGGGTGGCAGGGCCGCCTTCGACGAGGAGCCGTCCGACGCGGCGGCTGCACAGCGAGCTGAGCAAGTTCTCAATTGCATTGCCGGTCAGAGGGATGGTTTCGACATCTGCGGTGGCGTCGGCCGCTGCGACCGGTTTTGCGGAAGCGTAGAACAGTCGCCTCGGCGGTGTGTCCCCGCCCGTGAAGTGCGCCGCGACGAGTTTTGGCGAAAGCCGCCCGCCCGTGTCTAGCACCACGACGTCGGGACTCTTCCCGGCTACGAGGCGTGTGGTGAGGGAGGGCGCGTCGGTGGCGAAGGTGCGGCTGCCGATCAGGATGGCGTCGGACTCGGCGCGCCAGCCGTGGCTGATGAGGTTGGCCATATCAGAGGTGATCGGCACGGGCCGCCCTTCGCGCCCGACGAACCCGTCCGCGCTCACCGCCTGCTTGAGGATGACGTAGGGTCGGCCCTGCGCGGCGAACACGTTGCGCGGGCGTGCGAGCTCGAAACAGATGTCCTGTCCGAGCCCGAACGCTACGACCACCCCGCCGGCGCGCAGCGTTCGGAGGCCCTCGCCACAGACGCCCGGCGTGGCGTCGAGCGCCCCGACCACCACTTTGCCGACCCCTTCGGCGAGGAGTCTGTCGGCGCAGGGAGGCGTGCGACCGAAGATGCTACAGGGCTCGAGCGTGACGTAGACGGTCGCCTCCGGGAGCAGGGCCCGGGACTCGACCGGCAGTCGCGAAAGGGCATCGACCTCGGCGTGTGGACCTCCGTCGACGCGGAAGAGCCCTTCGGAGAGGACCCGCCCCCCGTGGGCGATCACGGCCCCGACCTTGGGATTGGGGCTCGTCGTACCGACGGCGGTCGTCGCTAGGTAGGCCGCGCGCCGCATGCACGCCAGCTCAAATACGGAGGGGGCGGCGGGGGTCACGAGGGCGAAAGTTTTAAATTGTTCACAGTTGACATAGGCGAACTCAAAATTTTTGATCTGCTTAGCACTACCTTTACGCGCGGGAGGTGAGCTCTTTGCCTGTCTAACACCCTGTAGTTTGAAATCGATACAACTCAAGAACTCCGAGCTCTCGGCGGTGGTCGAGGACCACGTCTACGACTGGCTGACCAGCGACCCGGAGTTGGTCGCGGGTGATTTCGTCAACAACCTCCGTCTCCACAGCAGCGGGTGCGCCGTGTACCAACGCACGAGCCGCATCGAGAAAGGCAAGTACGATACGGCGACGATCTACCTCCACAAGCACATCGCGGAAAAGTTCCTGAGCGAACACAAGACCGAGCGCCGCAACGTGGTCGGGGCCCTCAACGGCGACAAGCTCGACTGCCGCATCGACAACCTCGTGTACCGCTCGCGCTCGGTGGCGAGCCGCAAGCGCAAGACGAGCAACAAGGTCGGGTACACCGGGGTCTACCAGGAGAACAACCGCTTCCGGGCCGTGATCTCGATCGACGGGCAGAGCAATCACCTCGGGATGTTCTCGACCGCCGAGGAGGCCGCCGCCGCGTACAACAAGCGCTCCTGGGAGGCCTTCCGCGAGAACGGCAAGCTCAACGACATCGACGCTTCGCTCTGGAAGCTCGACGCTGGCCAGGAGAAGTCCGGCAAGCCAGGCGTAGGGGCGAACTAGCCGACCCGCACCATCCGCCCGCGGCGACCGACAATCTTGACGCTCACCGCGGACGGCGAGCCCGCATCTTTGCCGCATGACGCAGAACACGCTCCTCCTCGACGTGCTCGCGGGCAAACCCGTGGATCGGACGCCCGTGTGGCTCATGCGCCAGGCCGGTAGGATCCTGCCGGAGTACCGCCAGCTGCGCGCGAGCCTGCGCGACTTCAAGGAGCTCGTCGAGACGCCCGCCGCCGCCGCCGAGGCCACCCTGCAGCCCATCGACCACCTCGGCGTCGACGCCGCGATCGTGTTTAGCGATATCCTTACGGTGCCGGAGGGCCTCGGGCTGCCTTACGAAATGGTGCCCGGGTTCGGGCCGCGCTTCCCGAAGGTGATCGAGTCCCCGGGCGACATCGCCGCCCTGCGCCCGCCCGCCGAGGCGGCCGACGCGCTGGAGTACGTCTACGGCGCCGTGGCGGAGAGTCGTCGTCGCCTGGCCGGGCGCGTGCCGCTGATCGGCTTCGCGGGCGCCCCGTGGACCATCTTCTGCTACATGATCGAGGGCAAGGGCTCGAAGACCTTCTCGCTGGCGCGCAAGTGGCTCCGGCAGCACCCGGTGGAGAGCGCCACGCTACTCGGCATCATCGCCGAGACGACCGCGCTGTACCTGCGTCGCCAGATCGAGGCCGGGGCGCAGGTCGTGCAGCTCTTCGACTCCTGGGCCGGGGTGCTGTCGGGAGAGCTCTACAACGAGTTCGCACTGCCGGCGAGCCTCGCCGCGCTCGAACCCCTCGAAGCCACCGGCGTACCCCGGATTCTGTTCGCCAAGGGCACCGGCGGGCACACGCTCAAGACCGTCGGGGTGGAGGCCTACGGGGTCGACTGGACGACGAGTGCGGCGCGCGCGCGGGAGTGCTACGGCGCGGACGCGGTGCTGCAGGGCAACCTCGACCCGAGTGCGCTCTACGGCCCACCGGCGTCGGTGACGGCGCTCGCGAGCCAGATGTTGGCAGCCTTCGGCCCCCGCCACATCGCCAACCTCGGGCACGGCGTCTATCCGGATACGCCGCTCGACTCGGTGAAGGCCTTCGTCGCGGCCGTGAAGGCTTACCGGCACGGGGCCTAGCCCTTCGTGGCAGTCGTATAGCTTTGCGCCGAGCCCGGGAGTGCCAAGCGCGAGGGTCGGCGGCCGGCTTTCGCCAAAACGTTTAGGCCGCGCCACATAAAATATACAAGCAGAGTGTATGAGTACGACGACGGGTGGCCTGGGTTGGTTTAAGCGCCTGCGCGACGGGATCCAAACCGCGACGCAGCACAAGCGCGAGGCGCCGGACGGCCTATGGTACAAGTGTGTCAACTGCGGGGAGACCTCCACGATGCGCGACCTGACCGACAACTTCTACAAGTGTCCCAAGTGCAACCACCACGTCCGCATCGGGAGCCTGGACTACTTCGAACTCATCTTCGGCGGTGACTTCGTCCCGCACTTCGAGCAACTCCACTCGGTGGACTACCTCGGGTTCGCGGACCTGAAGTCTTACGAGGACCGCCTCAGCTCGGCCCAGCGCGCCACGCAGCTCTCGGACGCGATCCAGGTAGGCAGCGGGACGGTCGAAGGCCAGACGCTCGTGATCGCGGCGATGGACTTCAGCTTCATCGGCGGCTCGATGGGCAGCGTCGTCGGGGAGAAGATCAGCCGCTCGGTCGACCTGTGCCTCGAGCACCGCGCGCCCCTGCTCATCATCTCCCGCAGCGGGGGCGCCCGCATGATGGAGTCGGCGTTCTCGCTGATGCAGATGGCGAAGACCTCCGCGAAGCTGAGCGTCCTCGCCAAGGCCGGTATTCCGTACTTCAGCCTCATGACCGACCCGACCACCGGCGGCGTGACGGCGAGCTACGCGATGCTCGGGGACCTCAACCTCGCCGAGCCGGGCGCGCTCATTGGGTTCGCCGGGCCGCGCGTCGTCAAGGAGACGATCAAACGAGAGTTGCCCGAGGGCTTCCAGCGGGCGGAGTTCTTGCTGGAGAGTGGCTTCCTCGACTTCATCATCGACCGCAAGGACCTCCGCAGCACGCTCGCGAACCTCTTGCGGCTCTTTGGCAATAAGCCGCTCGCCGGGGCCGGCGCCGGGACTGAGGCCGGGGCAGAAGCGCTGGCCTAAACCACGTGGCCTTACCGATTACCCACGGGTTTACACAAGATGCATGGGCGTCTCGCTCGTTTCAACTCCCGGCAACCACGTCTTTTCCGTTTTGTAGACAAGCTCTCCGATGACTCGAATTCTCCTAGTGTGTGCAGCCCTCGCGTGGGCGGTTTTGGCGAAAGCCCAATGCTACTGGCAGCAGCGCGCCGACTACGTCATCCGCGCCGGCCTCGACGTCACCAGGCACCAGTACCGCGGCGAGGAGACGATCACGTACACCAACAACAGCCCGGACACGCTGAGTGAGCTGTTCTTCCACCTCTACCCAAACGCCTTTCGGCCGGGCAGCATGATGGACGTCCGTAGCCGCACCATCGCGGACCCCGACCGGCGTGTGGGGGACCGGATCAGCAAACTCACCGAGACCGAGGCCGGCTACCTCCACATTACCAGCCTCCGCGTAGACGGCGCCGCCCTCAGCGTCGACGAGCAGGAGACCATCGCGCAGGTCGGGCTCGCCCGCCCGATCTACCCCGGGGACACGGTCAGGCTCGCGCTCGAGTTCGAGGGCCAGGTCCCGATCCAGATCCGGCGCTCCGGACGCGACAACGCCGAGGGCATCGACTACTCGATGCCGCAGTGGTACCCGAAGTTGAGCGAGTACGACGAGGACGGGTGGCACCCGAATCCCTACGTCGGGCGGGAGTTCTACGGCGTGTGGGGCGACTTCGACGTGACCATCGGTTTGCCGGGCGACTATGAGTTCGTCGGCACCGGCTACGAGGCCGACGCGAAGACCGCCGGCAACGATGCCTTCTTCAGGAAAGTGGGCAAGCTCGGCGGCGGGGGCGGCACGACCTTGCACCGGCGGCTCGCACCCGAGGTCCACGATTTCACCTGGGCGGCCGACCGGGACTTCTCCACGCTTTCGCGAAAACGCGCCGACGGGGTGACCCTGGAGGCGGTCTACGTGCCGGGCGACCAGACGACGGCCAACTGGGAGCTCCTCCTGCCGATCATGGACGAGGCGATGACCTACGCCAACGAGCACTTCGGGCAGTACCCCTACGAACGGTACGCCTTCGTGCAGGGCGGCGACGGCGGGATGGAGTACGCGATGATGACGCTCATCACCGGGCAGCGCTCCTTGGGTAGCCTCGTCGGGGTGTCCGTGCACGAGATGATGCACAGCTGGTACCAGTTCGTGCTCGGGACCAACGAGAGTCTCTACCCCTGGATGGACGAGGGCTTCACGAGCTACGCCTCGGCCGAGATCATGAACCACCTGGTGACGAAAGGGCTGCTGCCGGGCGGGGAGGTCGAGGTCAATCCCCACGCCGGCACCGTGACCGGCTACGCGCGGTTCGCGAACAGCGGCCGCGCCGAGGCCCTCAGCACGCACGCCGACCACTACACCACCAACGCAGCTTACGGGGTCGGCAGTTATTCGAAAGGAGAGCTTTTCCTATATCAACTCAAGACCGTCATCGGCGAGCAGGCCTTCGACCGCGGGATGCTGCGCTACTACGACACCTGGAAGATGCGCCACCCCGACGGGCACGACTTCCTCCGCATCATGGAGCGCGAGAGCGGCCAGGTGCTCGACTGGTATTACGAGTACATGGTCAACACGACGCACCAGATCGACTACGCCGTGGTGGGCTGGGAGGCAGCGGGCCGCGGGAAGGCCGCCGTGACGCTACAGCGCGTCGGCCTGATGCCCTTCCCCGTGACCGTCACCGTGCGCGCGAAATCTGGCGACGCACACGAGGTCCTCGTCCCCCTCGACCTGCAGCGCGGACACGCCCCCCTCACCGAAGGCCAGACCCTCGCGGCCGCCTGGCCCTGGACCCACCCGACCTACACGCTCACCGTCGACCTCCCCTCCGACGAGATCGCGTCCGTGGAAATAAATGCCGCCCTCGACCACAGCGAATCCGACGAGTCAAACGATAGGCTCCCGAGGGTCGAGCCCGAGTAGCTCCCGCCCGCGCCGCCCCCCGAGTATGCGTATCCTCCAGGTCTGTAAGAAGTTTCCGTTCCCGATCATGGACGGGGAAGCGGTCGCCGTTCGCGCGCTTGCCCTGGGCCTGCGCGAAGCCGGCTGCACGGTGGACTTGTTGTCCTTTAACACCAGCAAGCACCGCGTCCACGACCCGGGGGCGGTCGACCTCCCGCACTACGACCAAATCGTGAGCACGGACCTCGACAATGATGTCGTGTGGTGGAAGGTAGGCCTGAGCTTCGCGCGGCCGGGCAGCTACCACGTGACCCGCTTCGAGTGCGACGGCTTCCGCGATGCCCTCCGGGCCATGCTCCGGCGCCAGCGCTACGACGGGATCATCCTCGAGACGGCCATCCTCGCGACCTACATCCCGGTGATCCGCGAGCTGAGCGCCGCAGTGGTCATGCTGCGGACCCACAACGTCGAGCACGAGATATGGGACCGCCTCGCCCTCGGCGGTCGGTTTTACCTGCGGCCCGTGTACCGCATCATGGCGCAGCGCCTGAAGCGCTTCGAGCGCGTGTGGCTCCCGAAGGCCGATGTGCTGCTGCCGATCACCCGGCGCGACGAAACGGCGATCCGCTCGGAGCTCGACTACCGCGGGCCCTCGCACGTGGTTCCGGTCGGCTACGAACGCCCGAGCTACGTGCGCAGACCCGCGCCCCTGGCGGAGTTGCCCTTTGCCCTCAGTTTCATCGGTTCGCTCGACTGGGCACCCAATCTCGAGGGCCTGCGGTGGTTCCTCCGGGACATCTGGCCTGGCTTGCACCGTGCCTTCCCCGACCTCACCTTCCACATCGCCGGGCGCAAGACCCCACCGGAGGTCTGGCGCCTGTCCATCCCCGGGGTGACCGTCCACGGCGAGGTGCCCGACAGCGCGGAGTTCCTCCTGCGCTACCCGATGACGGTCGCGCCGATCCTCAGCGGCAGCGGGACGCGCGTCAAGATTCTGGACGCAATGTCGACCGGGAGGGTCGTGCTCACGACCCAGATGGGCCTCGAGGGCATTGACGCGGCCGACCGCGCCGAGGTGCTGGTCTGCAACACCGTCGCGGAGTTCATCGCGCAGCTCATGTACCTGCGCGACGACGCCGCCCGGGCGCAGCGCCTCGGTGACCACGCGCAGCGCTTCATCACCGAAAACTTCGACGGCGCGCGTATCGGGTTCGGGGTCGCCTCCCAGGTGCGGGACCTCGGCCGGCGCAGCGTGGCCCCGGTGGGCACTATGCGTTGAGGCAGCCCCAGCGCGCGGCGTACTTTTGCCGGATGCAGTCCACTCTCGCGCCCAGTACCCTCCGCGGCCTCTCGACTATCCCTGAGGCCATTACCGAGCTCAAGGCCGGCAGGGTGATCATCGTCGTCGACGACGAGGACCGCGAGAACGAGGGCGACTTCGTCACTTGCGCGGCGACCATCACGCCCGAGATCGTCAACTTCATGGCGACGCACGCGCGCGGGCTGATCTGTGCGCCGCTGGAGGAATCCCTGGCCGACAAGTTCGGGCTCCGCCCGATGGTGCCGGAGAACACCGAGCTCCACGAGACGGCCTTCACGATCTCGATCGACCTGATCGGACACGGGTGCACGACCGGCATCAGCGCCTACGATCGGGCTACCTGCCTCAGGGCGCTGACCTCGCTCGACACGGTCGCTTCGGACTTCGCCCGCCCCGGCCATATCTTCCCGTTACGCGCCAAGCGCGGGGGCGTACTGCGCCGTACCGGCCACACCGAGGCCGCCGTAGACCTGGCGCGACTGGCGGGCTTGCCGCCCGTCGGCGTCGTGGTCGAGATCATGAACGAAGACGGCAGCATGGCGCGGATGCCCGAGCTCAGTGCCATCGCGGAGCGCTTCGACCTCAAGATGATCGCCATCAAGGACCTGGTCGCCTACCGAATGCAGACCGAGCGCCTCGTGCGCCGCGAACTCAGTCTGCCGCTGCCGACGCGCTACGGCAAGTTCAAGCTGCAGGCCTTCTCGCAGCTCACCAACCAGGATGTCCACCTCGCACTCTCGCTCGGCGAGTGGACCGCCGCAGATGAGGTCTTGGTGCGCGTCCAGTCGGCCTACGGCGCGGAGGACCTGCTCGGGGTCCTCGTCGCCGACCAGAGCAACCAGCTCCAGCGCAGCCTCGCCAGGATCGCGGAGGAAGGCCGTGGCGTAATGCTGCTGATGCGACACGGCGAGAAGTCCGACGACCTGCTTTCGATGCTCAGGGCCTTGGCGGAAAAGCGCGATCCGGGTGCCGCCGAGGAGGACAATATGGAGCAGCGCGACTTCGGGATCGGTGCGCAGATCCTCCGCGAGCTGGGTCTGGGCAAGGTGCGCCTCCTCACCAACAGCGCGAAGCGCCGCATCGCCATCGATGGCTACGGCCTGGAGGTCGTGGAGACGGTGGGGTTCTAAAGCGGGGCGGCTTTCGCCAAAACCTGGGGCGACGTGACCTTTAGCCTGCGGTTACTTATGCCACCGCGGCCCAAGTCAAGTGCTCACCCGCTAAATTCTCTTCAATTCGACGATCTCACGGCCACGTGCGCCACCTAGAAGGAAGGACAGGTCAAACTATCGTTCTCGTAGTTCCCCAGGAACGCGAGCGATATCTCTAGCGCCCCCCGGCCGCGATTGCCCGTACTGAAATCGCTCACGCCGATGTCGTAGCTCGTGCCGAGCAGCACGCCCTTGTACTCGACCCCGATCAGGGCCACGACCGCATCCGCGCCGAAGCCCTCGACGTTGCGCACTCCCCTCACCCAACTGCCGACGTGCAGGGCCGTCTCGCCGAAGTCGTCCAGTGAGAAGCGTACGTTGCTGCCGGCCAGGGCCTCGAGGCTCTGTCCCTGGGCTTGCGCCAACACCCGCGGCAGGAGGCGGGTCGAGGCGTTGATCGGCAGCTGTCCCGCTACGTGTACGGTGTACTTGCGGTAGAGCGGCTCCTCGGGCAGGGCCTCGTCGTCGCGGCCGTAAAAGCTGAGGTTGGGTTCGTTGAGGTGATGAATCGCCGCCCCCGCAAAGATCCCGGGTCGGTTGCGGGGCGCGTAGCTGTAGTTGACCCCGACGCTCATGTCGAAGTAGGTGATGTTGTTGGTCGGCAGGGCCTCGCGGGTCTGTCCGAAGTAGCCGATCTCGCCGTTGGGGCGGATCGTGAATTCGTCCTGCCAGGTGAGGTTGCCGTAGTTGACGTTGCGCTGCCCGATCCCGACGCCGATGCCGCCGCTGAGGATTTGGTTGGTCCGCTTGTCGAGCAGCTTGTGGTAGCCCCCGCTGATCATCACCTGGTTGGTCGAGAAGTCGTACTCGCGGACCTTGTCGTTGAGGAAGACCACCCCCACCGAGGCCGCGTCACCATTGTCGCGCCCCTTAAACGCCAGCGGGAACCTGAAGTCGAGCGAGGCAGACGTAGTCACGAACGGGCTCGGCAGCAGGCCCCGCCACTGGTCGCGGTAGTTGATCGAGGCCCGCAGTTGCCCGTCGAATCCACCCGTGAGCGCCGGGTTGAGCGTGAGTGGACTTGCGTAGAACTGCGTGAGGTGGACGTCCTGCGCACGGCTCGCGAGCGTACCCGCGGTACAGAGGCAGACGGCGAACAGCAGGCGGTAGGGTAGTGGCATCAGAGCGCTCTAACGATGTCGTAGTTCGTCAAAATCTGCAGACCACCGCTGCGCTCGCGCGCGATGACGGCCGGCACCTCCCGACTGATGTAGCGGGACAGTTTCGACAGCGGGTCGGAGGCCTCGACGATCGGGAAGGGCTTGCCCATCACCTCGGCTACCTGCTTGTTGGCGTTGTCCAGCGGGTTGTTGAGGATAAACGTGAGCACGGCGCTCTCCGTTACACTCCCGACCATGTCCTCGCCGTCGAAGACCGGTAGCTGGCTCAGCTCGCGCTCCTTCATCAACGCGAACACCTCCCGCACGAGCGTCTGCGGGGACACCGTGATGAACTCCTTGTCGGACTTTTGCTGGAGCACGTCCTGGACCTTGACCTCCGCGTCGAGCCAGCCGCGCTCGCGCATCCAGTCGTCGTTGTAGAGCTTCCCGACGTAGCGCGAGCCGTGGTCGTGGAAGATGACCACCACCACGTCGCCCTCCTTGAACCGGTCGCTCATCTGCACGAGCCCCGCCACGGCCGAGCCGCAGCTGTAGCCCTGCAGCAGGCCCTCCTCGCGGGCGAGGCGCCGCGTCATGACGGCCCCATCCTTGTCGGACACCTTCTCGAAGTAGTCGATGAGGTCGAAATCGACGTTCTTCGGCAGGATGTCCTCGCCGATGCCCTCGGTCACGTAGGGGTAGATCTCCTTCTCGTCGAAGACCCCGGTCTCTTTGTACTTCTTGAAGACCGACCCGTAGGTGTCGATCCCGAGCACCTGGATATCGGGGTTCTGCTCCTTGAGGTACTTCGCCGTGCCGCTGATCGTGCCGCCGGTGCCGACGCCGACCACGAGGTGCGTGACCTTGCCCTCGGTCTGGGCCCAGATCTCGGGCCCGGTGGACTCGTAGTGCGCCTTGCGGTTGGAGAGATTGTCGTACTGATTGAACCAGAACGAGTTCGGGATCTCGTCGCTGAGGCGCTGCGCCACGGAGTAGTAGCTGCGCGGGTCTTCCGGGGTCACGTTGGTCGGGCACACGATCACCTCGGCGCCGACGGCCTTGAGGAGGTCGATCTTCTCCTTGGACTGCTTGTCGCTCGTCGTGAAGATGCAGCGGTAGCCGCGCACGGCCCCCGCGATCGCGAGGCCCATACCGGTGTTGCCGCTCGTGCACTCGATGATCGTGCCGCCGGGCCTGATGTCGCCGGCGGCCTCGGCGTCGTCGAGCATCTTGAGGGCCATGCGGTCCTTGATGCTGTGCCCGGGGTTGTACGTCTCGACCTTGGCCAGCACGAGGGCCTTCACGCCGTCGGTCACCTTGCGGAGGCGGATCAGGGGCGTGTTCCCGATCGTGGTAAGGACATTCTCGTGGTACTGCATGCCCGCAAAGATCGCCACTTCCCGGTGGGCGGGGACCCGCGGCGCAGGTTTTGGCGAAAGCCTTACTGTATCGTCACGTAGAAATTACGATCACTGGCCCCGAGGATCTTCGCGGCCGTGCCCGAGACCACGATGTCGACCTTGTCGCGGCGCACGTTGTCCGGCAGGGAGCCAATCACGCGGACGTAGGCGTGTTGGTTGGTCTTGCTGTTGCCCACCCGCAGGAGACTCCCCGCCGGGGCCCCGTTGTAGAGCGCGAAGAGCTGTCCGGAAGCATCGCCCGTGCCGGGGGTGTAGGTCGCGACGCCGCGCTGGAGTTGCGGCAGCGTCGGCGCACCCTGGCGGGCGTACTGATCGGCGTTGCGAAGGTTGACACTCTGCAGGGACGGGATGGCCAGGGGCTTGATGTGCGCGGCGGCGCCGTCGAGGGACATCCAGCCGACCTGGAGGCACTGCCCGGCGGCGAGGTTGTGCGTTTTGAGACCGTTGAGTGCGAGCAGCGTATCGACCGGCATCCGGAACACCGTCTTCGCGATGTGGTACATGGTCTCGCCGGGTTGCACTTTGTAGTACACCTTGGCGTAGTGCCAGCGGCGGAAATCGGCGTTGCGGAACCTCGTAATCGCAACATTCGGCACCGCGACCTTTACCTCCTCGCCCACGAGCGGCGGGCGGTCGGCGAGCTGGGGATTGAGGGTGTACACTTGGTCGATGTCCTGCGCGTAGAAGCGGCTCAGCGAGTAGACCGTCTGCCGCGGGGCGAAGACGTGTTTGGTGAACTTCGACTGGTCGCTCGCGATCTCGAGCATGACACTGTCGTGGGCCCCGAGGTAGGTGATGCTGTCGCCCGGCGGCGGGGCGGCGGTGGCGCCCGCGGCGAGACTCCCGAGCAGCGCGAGGGCGCCCGTTAGCAGGTGTGTGGTGTAGTGTTTCATATTTGCTTGCCTGAAGGGCTCCAAGGTAGGGCCCCCGCCACGAAGCAAGGACACATGGACGATCGCAACGAAGCGTTAAATCTTGAGCGGGCGGCCACTAGCGCGGTTTGTATCGTGCCCGCGAGATTGGGTTCGCAGCGTCTGGCCCGCAAGGCGATGGCCGATCTGGGCGGGGCGCCCCTGATCGTTCGCGTCTGCGAGAACATCGAGCGCGCGGACGTTTTCGGGCGCATCCTGGTGGCCTGCGACAGCCGCGAGGTCGTGTCCGCCGTCGCGGCCGCCGGTTTCGAGGCGGTGATGACGGCCGCGGAGTTGGCCTCGGGCACGGACCGGGTGGCGGCTTGCGCCAAAACCTATGGCCTCGGTGACGACGCCCTCATCGTCAACGTCCAGGGCGACGAGCCCTTCGTCGGAGCGCAAACCCTGCGCGCGGTGGTCGAGGCCCTGCGGGTCGCCGGGCCCCGGACGATCGTCACCGCGCGGGAGTCCATCCGCGACGAAGCCGATCTCGCGGACCCGAACCTCGTCAAAGTCGCCACGGGGGAGCACGACCGCGCCCTCTACTTCTCGCGGGCGCCCATTCCGTACGTGCGCGACCGCAATCCCGGCCAATCGCTACTCGCCCCCCAACACTATCGTCACGTCGGGGTTTATGCTTACCGCGGCGGTACCCTGGAGCGCATCGCGGCGCTGCCACCGCACCCGCTAGAGCGGCTCGAGCAACTGGAACAACTGCGCTGGCTCGCGCACGGATACCGGATGCAGGCCGTGCTCGTGGCTCCTGGGCACCGCGGCGTAGACACCGGGGCCGACCTAGCGGCCGCTAACGCACACTACCGAAAGATGCACTCATGACAAACCACGAACAACTCGAAGCTTCGCGAATGGCCTACGCCGGTATTGGACTCGCCGTCATCGGTGCCGGGCTGAGCGTCGCGATGGACGCCGGGACCCGCCGTGCCCGGGGCGCCGACACGATGCGTTGGGTCGGCCAGGGCACGCTAGGCCTCGCGCTGCTGGGGACGGGCCTGAGTCTGTTCGGCGAGGGGGTAGCCCTACGCGCCGTGCAGCTTGTGGGCGAGCGAGCAGATAGTCAGGCGGATTTGGCGTCGGCCTAACCAGAACCACGCCATACGGGCGGATGACTACGAGGCGCGCCGGCTGGGTTACCGCCGGGTAGAAAAGTCGGTCGGCTTCAGGACACAGGAGCTAGAGTACCGTAGAGCGATATTCAGTGTTCGGGCCGGCCGGTAGGTCTACTGCATCTTTGAGCGTGAACCCGAGCGGCAGTAGGTCGCTGCACCGCCCAATGATCCGCACGTCGCCCCCGCCCCCGACGAGGTAGAGTTTTATCGGTCGGTTGCCCTGCCGCAGCTCCGCCTCGAACAACTGTTGCCGACAGGAGCCGCAGGGCCCGGCGCCCTCGGTTTTGGCGGCAGCCCCCTCGACCGCGATGGCCACCGCCTCGATCGCGACGCCCGGGTACTGTGCGTGGACGCGGGCCAGCAGGGCGGCCTCGGCGCAGATGCACTGCGGGTAGGCGGCATTCTCGAGGTTGGCGGCCGGTACGAACTCGTCGACGCCCACGAGTTTGGCTGCGCACCCGACGCGGAACCGACTGTACGGTGAGTAGCTCAGGGCCGTCGCACGTTGGGCCGCGGCGCAAAGACTTTGTTGGGCGGCGGACAATTCCGACACGGAAGCGTGGACGACGGCGATGCTGAGGTGGCGGGTGGTCATAAGGCCGCGAAGGTCTTACATTGGCCGCTCCCCAGGCTGCCCATATATGACCAACATCCTCATCATCGGCGCCGGGCGATCAGCGGGCGCGCTCATAGAGTATTGCCTCGACCAGTCGAAGGAGATGGGCTGGCGCGTGACGGTGGCCGACAACAACCTCGTGCAGGCGAAGAAGGTCATCAACGGTCACGAGCGCGGGGTGCCGGCCTGGCTAGACGTGGCCAAGGTCAACGACCGCCGCGACCTCATCGGCCGCTCCGACATCGTCGTGAGCCTGCTGCCGGCCCACCTCCACCTCGAGGTCGCCCACGACTGCATCCGCCTCCGCAAGCACCTCATCACCGCGAGTTACGTCTCGAAGGAGCTCTACCGACTCGGCGACGAGGCGCGCGACAAAGAGCTCGTGTTCATGGGCGAGATGGGGCTCGACCCGGGCCTCGACCACATGTCGGCGATGAAGACGATCAACGAGCTGCGCGAGCAGGGCGCCACGATCGACGCCTTCCACAGCTACACCGGCGGCCTCATCACGCCGCAGAGCGACAACAACCCCTGGAGCTACAAGATCACCTGGAACCCGCGCAACGTCGTGCTCGCCGGCCAGGGCACGGCGCACTTCCTGGAGGAGGGCAAGCTGCGGTGCATCCCGTACCACCGGCTGTTCCGGTCGACGACCCCGGTGGAGATACCGGACTTCGGTACGCTGGAGATGTACCCCAACCGCGACTCGCTGCTCTACCGCGAGATCTACGGCCTCGACGACATCCCGACGCTGCTACGCGGCACCCTGCGCTACCCGGGCTTCTGCGCGGCGTGGGACGCGCTCGTCCGCATCGGCCTCACCGATGCCAACTTCCCGATCCTGGCCTCGCACCAGATGAGCTACCACGAACTCATGGACTCGTACGCCCCCCACGAACCGGCGGGCGGGAGCGTCAAGGAGCGCATCGCCTCCCTGATCGGGCAGACCCCGAACAGCCCCATCATGCGCAAGCTCGACTGGCTCGGGCTGTTCCGCAAGACCCGCATCAAGATCTCGCAGGCCACCCCGGCGCTCATCCTCCAGCACCTAGTCGAGAAGCGCCTCGCCTTCGCGCCGGAAGACCGGGACCTGGTCGTGATGCAACACGAGTTTATCTACACGCTCAAGGGCAAGCAGCGCAAGCGCACGTCGACGCTGCTGCTGGAGGGCACCGAGCGCCACACCGCCATGGCCGTCACGGTCGGGCTACCGATGGGGATCTTCCTGAAGCTCATGGCGCAGAACAAGATCTCGAGCCGCGGGGTGACCATCCCGGTGGTCCCGGAGGTGTACGAGCCGGTCCTCGAGGAGCTCCGTCCGTACGGGATCGTCTTCAAGGAGCACGACGCGGCATACACCCCGCCGGCGTGACGTTCGCCCGGGGGGTGCAAGTCTTCCAGGTCATCCGGCAGGGCAGTTGGCTCCTGATGATGCTCGCGCTCGCGCGGGCGAGCGTGCCGCTGGCGGAGGTCGGGCAGTTCGAGGCGCTGCGCTACCTCGGCGTCTTGCTGTCGGCCCCGCTGATCGGGGCCGCGGGCACGGCGTACCTCCGGATCCGCCAGCGGACCGCCGACCCCGACCGGTGGTTCGTGCTGATGACGCTGCTCACGCTGCTGGCGGGCCTGGCCATCATCGGGACGCTCGACACGGCCGGCAGTGCGCTGGCGCGCTGGCTCCTCGACTTCGCGGACCTCGACTACACAGTGCCGTTTGGGATCTTTTTGCTCGGGAGCTTCATCGGGGCCCTCATCGAGCAGGAGGCCATCGCGGATGCGGCCGAGCGGCGGCTGCTGGGCTTCGCGGCGCTCTCGTACGGGTGGCAGGTCGTCGCCTTCGTGGTGCCGCTGTGGTACGGGCTGCCGATAATACTGGTGCTCTGGGCACTGGCCACGAGCATCCTCCCGAGACTCGGTTTCTTGCTCTGGCGCTACGGGAGGACGCGTGACTCCCGGCTTCCGCCAAAACCGGAGCGCGGTCTGTTCTTCTCGCAGACGGGACAACTCACCACATACGCCTTCTTCGGTCTGGCGGTCCTCGCGATCGACTACTACCTCGTCGGCCACTACGCCACCGACGCCGAGGAGGCCGTGGCGATCTGGCGCTACGGGAGCCAGGAGATCCCCTTCATGCTGGGTGTGCTCACGGCCCTGAACCTCACCGCGCTCGTCGAGGGTGGCGAGGGGACGGCGCCGATGCTCAGCGCGCTCAAACGTCGTTCGCGCAGGGCCAACTGGGGGCTGATGGCCTTCGCGGCGGTCGCCATGGTCGCCTCGCCGTTCGCCTTCAGGGCCGTGTTCGGGGAGGCGTTCCACCCGGCGCACGTCGTGTTTAGCACGATGCTGCTGGCGCTGCCGAGCCGCCTCATCGCGACGCAACCCCTGATGGTCAGCGAGGACCTCCAGCGCGAGTTCGTGGCGGTAGGTTTTGGCGAAAGCCTCCTCAACGTCGCTGCGAGCCTAGCGCTCCTGCCGGTGTTGGGCCTGCTGGGGGTGGCCATCGGGACGGTGATCGCGTACACGTTCGAGCGCCTGGCCTACGTGTATCTCCTCGGCCGCCGCGGTCACGCACTGCGCGATTATGCCTTCCCGGGCGAACTCGCGCTGATGTCCGCGGGGCTACTGGTGCTCTACGTCACCTTCACGGATTTCGGGGCCCTGGCCTCGATCAGCGTTTAGCACCCGGCAGGCCATGTCGTACGCGAGGCGCGCGGCCACGGAGCCTTCGTACTCGTACGGCGCCGGGGCCACCTCCACGAGGTCGATCCCGATCACCTCGCGACCCGCATCCGTGACCGCCCGCGTGAGGTACTGCGCCTGGGCAAACGTGAGGCCCCCGGGCACGGGCGTGCCGGTGTTCGGGCACAGCGTCGGGTCGAGTCCATCGATGTCGAAACTGATCCACACGCGCTGCGGCAGCGTGGCGATGATCTCGTCGACGAGGGTCTTGAAGCTCGTGCCCAGCAGCAGACGCTCCTGGAAGTCGAAGTCGTAGAACACGCGTACGCGACCGGCTTCGGCACCGACGCGCGCCTGCTCCTGTGGACAGTAATCGCGAATGCCGACCTGGGTGAGCCGGACGAGCTGCGGCAGTTCGGCCAGGGCATTGTGCATCACCGAGGCGTGGCTGTAGCGAAAGCCCTCGTAGGCGACCCGCAGATCCATGTGGGCGTCGACTTGGAGGATGCCGAAGTCACCGGTTTTGGCGCAAGCCCGGAACGCCCCCAGGCTCACCGCGTGCTCGCCGCCGACCAGCACCGGCAGCTGTCCGGCCGCGAGGACGCGACTTACCTCGGCTTCGACATTCGCCAGCATCCGCTCACTGGCCGCGTCAACGAGCGCGATGTCGCTGGGCATGACGGCCTCGCGGCGCTCGAGTCGCGCGATGCAGCGCTCGACGGCCTCGCGGGCGGTGGCAAGGCCGTCGTCGCTGGTGCCGAGGGGGAGGTTGCGCCAGGCGAAGCCCGCCTCCCAGGGCCGCCCGAGCCCCGGGACGCTCACGTCGAGCTGTCGCGAGGCCTCCAGGACGTTGGCCGGGCCGCCCGCGGTCCCGGTGCCGTAGCTCACCGTGACGCCGAAGGGGACGGCGAGCAAGACCACGCGCGGCGCCTGAACCCAGGGTAGCCCGAGGAAGTTGCCGTTGGCGACGCCGATGCCGTTCGGGTCGTAGGTATCGTACGCGGGGTCGACTGCTCGTGTCTTCATCGGGGGTCCGTTCGGTTAGCCCTAATTTGGCGCCGCAAATTGCCAGGAAATATGTCTAAAGTTGTCATCATCGGCGCCGGGGGAGTGGGCCGCGTCACCGTCGTCAAATGTGCCCAGCACCCGGAAGTGTTCAGCGAGATCCTGTTCGCGAGCCGCACGAAGGCGAAGTGCGACGAGATCGCGGCTTTCGCCAAAACCCGCACCGGCCACCAGCACATCACCACGGCCGGGATCGACGCCGAGGACGTGCCGGCGCTCACGAAGCTTTTGCAGGACTTCGGTCCGAAACTCGTCATCCACGTGGCGCTGCCCTACCAGGACCTCACGATCATGGAGGCCTGCCTCAACGCCGGGGTCCACTACCTCGACACGGCCAACTACGAACCGAAGGACGAGGCGAAGTTCGAGTACTCGCACCAGTGGAAGTTGCACGACCGCTTCAGAGACGCCGGCCTCACCGCCGTGCTCGGGTGCGGCTTCGACCCCGGCGTGACGCAGGTGTTCACGGCCTACGCCGCGAAGCACCACTTCGACGAGATCCACTACCTCGACATCGTCGACGCCAACGCCGGCGACCACGGTAAGGCCTTCGCGACCAACTTCAACCCCGAGATCAACATCCGCGAGATCACGCAAAAGGGCAAGTACTGGGAAAACGGCCGCTGGGTCGAGACCGAGCCCTTCGAGCACAAGAAGGTGATCAACTACCCGGACATCGGACCGAAAGACTCCTACCTGCTGTACCACGAGGAGCTCGAGAGCCTCGCGAAGAACTTCCCGACCCTCAAGCGCGCGCGGTTCTGGATGACCTTCGGGCAGGAGTACCTCACGCACCTGCGCGTAATCCAGAACATCGGCATGGCGTCGATCGAGCCGGTGATGCACCAGGGTGTAGAGATTATCCCGCTGGAGTTCCTGAAGACGGTCTTGCCCGACCCGGGTTCGCTGGGTGACAACTACTCCGGCTTCACGTCCATCGGCTGCCGCATCCGTGGCATCAAGGACGGCGAGGAGCAGACCTACTACATCTGGAATAACTGCTCCCACGCGGCGGCTTTCGAGGAGACCGGGGCCCAGGGCGTGAGCTACACCACGGGCGTCCCGGCGATGACCGGGGCGATGATGCTGTTGCAGGGGCACTGGTCCGGCGCGGGCGTATACAATGTTGAGGAGTTCAATCCAGATCCGTTCCTGGCGGTACTCGGTGATCACGGACTGCCGTGGCACGAGGAGGTCGGGGCCGACATAGAGTTCGCAGCGTGAGCGGCTACTCAGAGCTAGACCGGCCGGCCTTTGTATTGCAGGAGGCGGCCTTGCGGCAAAACTTACAACTCATCTCCGGCGTCGCCGAGGAGACTGGCGTACACATCATTTTGGCGCTCAAGGCTTTTGCCTTCTGGCCAGCCTTCGACATCTTCTCGGAGTACCTGCCGGGGGCCACGGCGTCCTCGCTGAACGAGGCGCTGTTGGTGAGCAAACACTTCAGAGGCGATGTCCACGTGTACGGTCCGGCTTACGTCCCGGCTGAGATGGCTGAGGTGTTGGACATTGCCCACACCGTCACCTACAACACGCTGTCCGAACTCGAGCGCCACCGCCCGCTGTGGGAGGAGAGCAAAGCCAGCGTGGGCCTGCGCTACAATCCGGAGTACAGTCCGGTGACGACCGACCTCTACAATCCGGCCTCGGCGACGGGTCGCCTCGGGGAGACACTGCCGAACCTTCCGGCCGAACCTCCCTCCGGCCTGGAGGGCTTGCACGTCCACGTCTTGTGCGAGAGCACCGCCGAGAATACCGAGACCCTCATCGCGGAGATCGAGCGAGGCGTCGGACACTGGCTGCCGAAGTTGAAGTGGCTCAACCTCGGTGGAGGTCACCTCATGACGCGGGAGGGGTACGACCTAGATCGGCTCCAGGCTGCACTGAAAGGTTTGCGCGAGCGTCACCCGCACCTCGCGGTGTACATGGAGCCCGGCAGCGCCCACGCCTGGCAGACGGGCGTGTTGGTGGCGCACGTGCTCGACATCGTCGAGAATCACGGTATCAAGACCTTGATGCTCGACGTGAGCTTCACGTGCCACATGCCGGACACCCTCGAGATGCCCTACCGGCCGGCGGTGCGGGGGGCGTCGGAAACGGTTTTGCCGAAAGGCCACCCTTACCGGCTGGGAGGAGTGAGCTGTCTGGCGGGCGATTACCTCGAGGCGTATTGGTTCGAAGAGGATGTTGCCGTCGGCCAGACCATCGTCTTCGAGGACATGCTCCACTACACGATGGTGAAGTCGACGATGTTCAACGGCGTGCCGCACCCGGACCTCGTCATCGAGCGGCCGAACGGTAAACTGGAACTCGTGCGCCGCTTCACCTACGCGGACTACGAATCCCGCATGGGATGACTTGGGGGCAGCTGCGGGCGTACTGCGAGCGTGCGCTCGCGGCGAACGGCGAGGAGCGACCGGCGCGGCTGGTGCTTGACTGGTTTGACGATGTCTTCGGGCGGGCGTCCCGCAGATCAGCTGAGGAGGTGCCGTCGGCGAGTGCGGCTGTCGCCAAAACGCAACTCGCGGACTTGATTGCCGGTCGGCCGCTGGCCTACGTGACGGGCGTGGCGCACTTCTACGGCTACGAACTGGAGATTGACGAAGGGGTACTGATCCCGCGGCCCGAGACCGAGGAGCTCGTGCGCTGGATACTGGAGGCGCACGGGAAGGACACGAGCCTCGACTTTGCCGACCTCTGTACCGGTTCCGGGTGCATCGCCGTCGCTGTGGCCTTGCGGCGGCTGCGCTGGCGCGGGCTGGCGGTAGACGTTTCGCCGTACGCCCTGGACGTGGCCCGGCGAAACATCCGCAAGCACGACCTGTGCGAGCACCTCCGGGCGCAGCACGCGGACCTGCTGAGCGCGGACTGGAGTTTACCCGACGAGGCTTTCGACCTGATCGTTAGCAATCCCACCTTACATCCCCGACGCGGACTGGGTTAGGGTAGCGCCCGCGGTCGCGGACCACGAGCCCCAGCTCGCGCTCCGGGTCCCGGACAATGACCCGCTCGTGTTCTACCGGGCGATCACGCGTGAGGCAATCGACGGCCTACGCCACGGCGGGTGGCTCTACTTCGAGTGCAACGACCGGTGGGCCGAGCGGGTCGCGGAGCTGCTGCGAGCGGCGAGTTTTACGGAAGTAGACACCTTCGTCGACATGCAAGGGCGGCTACGGCACGTGCGTGGGCGCAAAGGCTAGCATTACCGTGCCAGTCCTGTGGGCGTCGATCGCATCGTCTCGTCGCGCTCTCGGGGTTTAAGCGTCGCGCATCATTCAGGCTAGCATCAACGCCGCCATCGTCACCATCCCAACATCCTCTACGATCGTCACCGTACTCATGGGTAGATTGAACACGTCTCCCAGACAGGCACACCTGATTTTTTGCTTGGACAAAACGCTCCGGATGACGCCGATGGCCGAAACCCCGAGGACGACGATGGTGGCGACGTTGGTCCAGAACGGCGCAACGTTGGTTAGGTACGCAAGCCCGAGCCCGAGTTCGACGAAGGGATAGACGTAGCCCCAGGCGCGCCACCGGCCCGCGACGATGTCGTACATCGCGTAGCTCTCCGCGAAACCGCGCAGATTGAGCAGCTTGAAGAAGCTGAAGACGATGAAGAAGCCGGCCATGAAGTGCCGCATCCAGAGCGTACCGTCAAAATTGCCGAGCGGCCACTGCGCTAGGAGTGTCACGCCGGCGATGAACCCGACGATTAGTAAGAGCGGGCGGTAGGTGGAGAGGAAGTTTGCCTGCGGCCCGGAAGGGGGCGCAGTGGCGGGGCTGGGGGCAGGATCGTCTGGACGTAGGACTTCCGCTGATGGGGCAATGCGGTACTTCCCGCTCCCCAGCGCCGACTGGAGCTCCTCGATCTCGACGGGACGTTTTAGCCAAAGCCTGACCGCGCCACCCGCAAGCTGCACGTCGGCGGACTCGACCTCGGGGAGGGACTCGAGCTTAGACTTGACGCCGGCTGCGCAGCCGCCGCAGGTCATGCCGGTGACGGTGTAGCCGGCGGTAGCGTCGACGGCTCGGGAGTCGGTGATGGTGCTCATGGGGTTGTAGTAACGTGCGAGGCCTCGGGTGCGGTTGATCTGTGAGGCCTCCGGAATCAAGGCGGGGTTTGGGAGGAGTAACCGGGGTTGAGGCGGGTCGTGTTTACCCGCCCTCCGACAATACTTACCAGCGTAGGGCCGCGGCGACGTAGATCATACTAGGGGGCGAGTTCGGGTAACAAGCCGGCTTTGGGGTGGTGGGGCGGGAGAGGTCGGGGGGTGTCACGCGCGACGGCTCCACGAGTGAGACGATGTGGCCGCTCAGATTGGAGGATGAGCTGGCGAGCGCAAAGCCAGTCGGAAAAGCGCTTGCAGTTGTGACACTTGCGATCTACCTTCGACTCATGGAACTTACCCTTCTCAAGCCGTCCGATTTCGCACAAAATAACCTCGCCGACCTCGCGAGGCGACTACGCGAAGATGGCGTTTTGGCGAAAGCCCTTCCGGAGAAGTTCAGGCAACTCATCACCACCCTGGTGGATACCCTGCACGCCGGCGAAGAAGTAGCCCTGGTGACGCGACCGGAGGCGGTGAGCCCGGCGCGGGCCGCGGTTCTCCTGGGGGTATCCCGTGCGTACGTGTCGCTACTCCTCAAAAACGGAGCGCTCGCGTCGACGAAAGTGGGTGCGCACCACCGTATTCCGCTCGCGGCGGTACTGGACCTCAGCAACCGCCGCAAGGCACTGGAGACCATGCGTGAGATCGGCTACGCGGCGGAGTCGGACCTGGTTCCAGCGGAGTCGTGAAGGCCTTCCTCGATGCCAACCTCCTGTACTCGATCACGAAAACAGATTTGCTTTTGACGCTCGCGCAAGCCAAATTTTTTGACGTGGCCTGGTCTACCTACGTTGAGCAAGAAGCTCTCGATCATTTGGTAGGCACTCACGAAGGAGGCGATCGTGAGGAGAGGATACTCCGACGGTTCACAGCTATGAATAGTGCCATTCCTGGGGCGCGACACCGGTCGGAGCCACTTAAGGGCCGCACTGTACGCCTTCGGGATCGTGACGACGAGCAAGTTTTGTTCGACGCCTGCGCGGTAGCTGCGACACACCTCGTCACTGAGAACGTCCGGGATTTTGTGACCTCGCCACCGAGCGAACTTCCGCTAGCGGTAATGAGCGGTGACACCTTTTTACTGGAGCTGATTTCGGTACACACTGCGGCGTCGTTCTCTATTGTTCTCGACGATTGGCGCGCTGCCCGCTCGGCGCCCGCGCAGTCGAGGGCCGAAGTCATGGTTTTGCTTCAGCGCCAAACCTGGGTTGGGACTGCGGCGGTGTTGCGGGAGGTGTGGTCGTAGACTGGTGCCCTTCCTGTCTGCGGGGGGGCGAAACGACCCGAGCCGGGCTGGGTCCACAATCTCAAGATCCGCCCGCGGTCGGCCTGCGGCCTCGGCGTGTGGACTGGCCTCGCGCGTGGTGGACCTACCGGCCCATTGAGTACGCGAGCACTACGCAGCGAGCCAGTAGGTCCGCCATGAGCCACGAAAGATAAGAGGGACCCGCTTGCGGGAGTTGCCTTGTCTTGAATTGTCTGGCGAGGGGAAGCGAAGCGACCCGAGGCGGGCTGGGCTGGCCGGTGTCTAGTCCTCCCAATCAAACACATCCTCGAACAGCATCCACTCCTGGTACTCCTGCCCAGCCTCAACCAGCATACGCCGGTATTCGTCCCGGAAGCGGTAGTCCTCGCGGTGGTGCTCGTCCTGCGTCTCGATATAGTGCTTGACTACCGGCACGATGCTGTATTGGTACGTGAACAAGCCGTATCCGTCCTGCCAGTCCATTTCGTCGCACAAGCCTCGCGACTTGATGAATTTCGTCACCTCGCCCTTGACGACCATACACAAGTCTGAGATCGACTGCGTCGGATGGTATTGAAAGAGAAGGTGCGCGTGGTCGGGCATGCACCGAGTGGCTATCGAGGTGTGCTTATAGTGGTTGAGCCACCAGCTTATCATCGCTTCGACCTCCCCGCGCCAGGCTGGGTGAATGAGGCAGCGGCGATTCTTCACCGACCAGACGAGTTGCATGTACGCAGGGGTGTATCGGCGGGCCATGGTGCTAGGTAACACAAAAAGTTTGATTGTGAGCCTTTTTTGCTTCTGTTACGTCAAAATCGCCCAGCCCGCCCGCGGTCGGCCTGGCGGCCTCGGCGTGTGGACTGGCCTCGCGAATGGTGGACCTACCGGCCCACTTACAGGCGCTCTGGGCACCGAGCGGGCCGGTAGGTCCGCCATGGGCCACGAAAGATAAGAGGGACCCGCTTGCGGGAGTTGCCTTGTCTTGAGTTGTCTGGCGAGGGGCAGCGAAGCGACCCGAGCCGGGCTGGGCGACATAGACCCACGAGCCGGGTCCGGGTCCACAATCTCAAGATCGCCCAGCCCACCCGCTGTCGGCCTGCGGCCTTCGCGTGTGGACTGGCCTCGCGCATGGTGGACCTACCGGCCCACTTACAGGCGCTCTGGGCACCCAGCGGGCCGGTAGGTCCGCCATGGGCCACGAAAGATAAGAGGGACCCGCTTGCGGGAGTTGCCTTGTCTTGAGTTGTCTGGCGAGGGGAAGCGAAGCGACCCGAGCCGGGCTGGGCGACAAGAATCAGGCTTCGATACAAACCAGTTCGCCTCGACCCCCCCGTACGTTTACACCACCGGTCCCTCACCCCGCACGCCCTTTAACACCTCGGCCCTTGCTCCCTTCACCACTGGCCACACCCCAGCCCCCGCTCCGGGAAGAACTCTCCCGACTACAGGCAGAGCTATCGGAAGTCGAGACCAAGACCCGCAGCTTCGAAGCCCGACTTCGCGCGAGCCTCGGTGACCTGATCGTCGAAGCGCAGGAGCTGTACACCCTCTACAAACAGCAGAAGGCGGCCAAGAAAGACCAGCGCCTCGCGCAGAAAAGGCGGGGGAAGAACTACCGGGAGGTGGCCGGCGTAGCGCGAGTCGAGCGAGCGCCTGCCGCCACCGTCGAATCGCCAGACGATGCGCGGGAGCGCAAGCGCCTCTACCGCGAGGCGATGCTTCACGTCCACCCGGATAAGTTTTCGATGCGCGAGGACGGGTCGGCCGCCGCGACGGAGGTGACGGCGCGTTTGATCGAGATCTACCGGTCGGAGAGCCTCCAGACCCTGCGCGCCTACCACGCGCACATCTTCGGCGGCCGGGCGGGCGTCACGCTCGGGGCCTCGGCGGCGGCGGTGGAGGTTTTGTCGAAAGACGACTACTTGGCGCAGGAGATCGCTCGCGTTCGGGAAGAATTGGCGACGGCGAAGGGGCGGCATTTGTACGAGGTGCTCTCGACGTACGCTGATCCGCTCACTTTCGCGGAAGAGTTGCGGGTGTACTACGAGAACCGGATCGTGCGCCTAAGGCGGCGGACGCGGACCGGGTGAGCTAAACATGCAGGGGTCGCCTCCCAACCTCACGCTCGTTAAGCGGCTCCCGCAGGCGCGGCGCCTTCTCGTCGGCGTGGGAGTACGACATATAGGCAAGCTCGTGGGTGTCGCGGGGCGAACCAGTACAAATACTCGTCCTGGTGCATGTCGTGACCCTCGTGCCCGGGGGCAGCGGCAAAACTTACCTCCACCCGGTCCAGCGCCCGTTCTTTAATCGTATCGCGACCGAGGTGGCGCGCCTCGGGGTCGAGCAGCGCCCACGCCAGAAAGGCGAATCAGACGACGCTGTTGACCGACACGCCGTACGCCGCGGCCTTCTTCTCTTCCAGCGCTACCTCGACACCGTTGGCGAAGCGGACCAGGCCGTCGTTGTGCAGCATGTCACGCATGGTGTCGAGGGTCGTGGTGTCGATCCACCAGCGCTCGTAGGTGAAGGCGCCGGCGGTTCGCTGGTAGCGGTACATGCGGTCGCGAAAGCGGAATTTGAAGGCGGCTTGCGGTAAAACCGGCGGGCCGTGATTAAGTACTGCCTTGTGGATGATGTATTTCGCCGCGGCATGATCGGGGGGGAGGCCGGCGGTGTCGAGTGGGGGGGGGGCAGTTGAGAAAGGCGTCGTCTCGTTCTTTGGGTCGCCCTCACGGCCCGGGGGCAGGAGCGCGAGGATTGTAGTAAGCTGGAGCGGAGGACGGTGTGGGATTACGCGGCGCGACGTACGATTAGCCGGCGTGGGCTTGTAGGCAGTGTTGTCACTCGCTTTGGTTGGGTCCAACAAAGCTCCAGAAACCATACGCTCCACCAGTTTCGATATGCTTTACTGGAAACAGCTTCATTTTGGTGCGATCTTTTCGCTCATAAGCTCGAACACTCCAATTCCCTTCCTTACTTCGGGCCTGCTCGGCATATATATGCTTTCCAAAATTCGTCAGTCTAACAACTTCGTTGTACAGCACCATAGTGGCGTTGAATATGTAGATCCATTCTTCAAATGGAACTTTGTATAGGCTGTTGTAGCGATCACCCTCAACCCGATTGCCAAGGATAATATCTCTTCCCATAATTGCATAATTTGAATGGGCAATGGAGTTTCGTAGCTGCGCTATGTATGAGCGCTTGATAATCTTGTGCAGATAAGGTAGGCTATCTACAATCCTATCTCTTATTAACTCTCTTATGACATAAGACCGGGTGCCGGTCAACTTAGGCGATGGCTTGCCCATCCCTAGCTTAAAGTGCCAATCATACGGCTCCCCGTGATAAAGTCTCACAGACTGATATAAACGCTTGATAAATATATCAGCCTCCCAAATTTTCAGATAAATCAACATCTGTCGCTGAATTTCAAGGGACTCACCCTTTTCAAAGCTATTTTTAGATGCTTGGTCTTGTAGCTTTTCTAATTCAGCACAGTGATCGACGAAAGAACAATTTGATATCCTTAACTCCCGATAATCATGAATGAATTCATAATGTGTTTGATCAGAATAAACTTCTTCACCAGGTCCTAAAAGGTACGGACTGTACGCAACCTCCATTTGCCAGGTTAAGACGGATGGATCATAGTATCCATTTTCAACAGTCAGCAAGAAATCCGCATCGTGGCTTTGATTGACCAAGGCTCCGCGAAGCAACTCATCAATCTCAGGGGTTAAGTTAGCTGCTACTTCATTGAGTAGATCTTTGAATATTAGTTTAGTCATTAATATATTTCGGCCTAATATTTAATTTGCTTCACAATTCAAATGGGTGACAAGGTGGGCCGCTAATCAGACTTAGCGACCAGCCGGCGCGGGCGTGTAGCTGTTGTTTTGTACATTGCTTGATCTTGTTTACTTTAGGCGATGGTTTAGAGTATGATGTGTGCAAGCCTCATTCGACTTTTTCAACATGGATACTTTGAGTCGCTCTATTTGTCCAAACGGCGTTTGTAGAGCTATTTAAAGGTTAATATGGGCTGAGCGGCAAAGTCAGTAATTTACATTGCTTTTTGCTTTTCGGTAATGCACCTAATGCCGTCACAGTGGGCACCGAGACGAATAAAGTCACGGCGGGTTGTTGTCCATTTATTAGCTCACCAATCATCATTGGGATTATCCGACATTGAATCTTTGAGGCTTTTTATGACTCTTTGGAATTCTGCATTTACATTTGAGGCGTAGTCTTCTAGCTGCGCGTTTATTTTTTCTCTTTTCTTTGTATTTGGGTTAGACGAATATTTCAGCCAGGAGCTAAAATTTTCCTCATAGTGGTTATTTGCTCCCGGGAGGATTACGTCGAACTCATAAATTATTCTCGAAAGATTGTACCTATATTTGCCATCCCTAAAATCAATACTTAACGTAAACCACTTTTTAGGATTCGACACTGCAATATTATGACCTACATCTATGTAGGATCTAACTATAATCGACCTTTTATCATCCATTTGTATTACATCCTTAGAAGAAGTGAAATTTATTGCAACCCACTCTCTTGCATTTAAATAAAGCGTTTCAGCATCCAAGGTAGAATCCACTTTCACGGTTTCCTCATATACGATTTCATTGTTTTTCGTTGGAAAAGCCGATTGGACAAGCGTTTTATCTTGAGAGAAGAGGTTCGTAGACCAAACGAGGATGAAAAGGATATTTAGAATTTTTCTCATAATTTGCTTTTTGAGTTTTATTACCTAATAAGGTAAGGTATATGTCGGTAAGGTATATGTCGGTAAGGTATATGTCGGAGGGGTATATGTCGGAGGGGTATATGTCGGAGGGGTATATGTCGGAGGGGTATGTAGGGGTGTATGTCGGAGGGGTGTATTTCGGTAAGGTGTATGTCGGTAAGGTGTATGTCGGTAAGGTGTATGTCGGTAAGGTGTATTTCGGTAAGGTGTATGTCGGAGGGGTATATGTCGGAGGGGTATATGTCGGAGGGGTGTATGATGAAGAAGTATACGTGCTGGGGCTGTAGTAGGATGGTAACGCAGTAGGTTCAATTGTCCCTCTGGTTCCTGTGTAAGGGTTTATGTTAGGTTTAGTAGTGTAGTTGTCGTTTATCGTCGAGTTCTTAACAGTCTTGTAATGGCCTTGGACATAAGTTCCATCATTTCTGTAATAGCCTTGCACGTACTCTGAGCTCGGATTTACCTGCGCATGCGTGCTAAAGGGCAAAACCAGCACCAAAATAGCAAAAGCGGAAAGGACGTGTTTCATGGAAGATCTTTAAGGTGGCATCGGCAAGGGATTTTACCGATGGTGCTGCAAGGTAAAGATTTTGGTCAGTTTTGTTTTTTTTTGCGCCCAACATTAGGCTGTCCGCCACTCCGTGACGCATAGATTTCCAATATCCGCCCTTCGAGTGACGCACAGCCAGCCCCACGGCCCACTCTACGCCACCCCGTCCAGCGGCTCTCCTCGCGCCCAAAGCTACACCAAACCTGCCAATCGCTCTACCCGGTGGCGTGTTTTCACCGAACGGCGAAAGATCCGCCACTACGCCTCCAGGCTACCCAGCGGCGAGACCAGCACGTGCGCCAACGACCCGTGTAGCTGCCACCCCGTGGTCGTGATGGTGTCGCGACCCAGGACCTCCTAGAGGAAGCGGATGTCCGTGTCATCATCTAAGTCTAAGCAATGAGGTCGAGGGAGCCGGCCGCAGAGCAGCGGAGTGCGAGCGCCGCAGCCTGTGCGCTGAGCCCGTTCGCGCGATCCGCGCACGCTCGGCGGCCTGTTCGACTACGTTCTGCAGGCCCCCGGAGGGTAGTGCTCGCCGGGGGTCTCGCCCTCGAAGTGCCAGGTTACGGGCTTTACGGTCGGTAGTACTCGCTCAAGGGCGCCAACAGGCCCGTGGGCAGCGGGACGATCCGATCCTTGATACCCATGCCGCACCGGATCGTGATCGTCATGCGCTCCGAGTCAATGTCCGCAGGGACCAAGGCGAGCCCCTCGCGCAGGCGAAGTCCCCCGCCCTAGCGTAACATTTGGCGACAGCTGCTTGCCGATTAGCTGTTTTGGCGAAAGTGGGAACTCGCGCAAGCAAAGCCGCCTGCCCGCGAGACGTTTTGGCGAAAGCCCCACGCAGCCCTAATCACAATCCCCCCAGCGCGACATCCCCACTCAAGCGCCCACGGCAAAGCACGCCATCAAAACAGGGCAGTCCCGCACCCAATCCTTACCCATTGCGAACTAATCTTTACCTAAGCCTTCCAAATCCCCCCCCGGTCCAAGTAGCAAGCCCAACCCTCTGATCGTAAACGGGTTGCGAAAAGCCAACTCTCCCGAGACCCCATGATGACCCACACCTACTACATCGACGGCATGACCTGCAACGGCTGTCGCAACCACGTCACCGAGGCCCTCGCCAAAGTCCCCGGCGTCGAGGAAGTCGCGGTCGACCTAGCCGAAAAGACGGCCGTCATCCAGATGGGTCCGCATGTTCCGCTCGAGCGTTTGCAGGAGGCCTTACAGCAAGCGGGCGGGCGTTACACCATCAGCCTGCTCGATCACCACGGCGACCACCAGCCGGCTACCGCGCACAAAGCCCATTCGCCGGTCACGACTCAGCACCACGCGACCATCCTCCAGGACGCTCCGGCTTCCGCCAAAACGATACGGACCTCCACCTCCGGCACCTTCTACTGCCCGATGCACTGCGAGGGCACCTCGACCTACGACCGACCCAGCGACTGTCCCGTCTGCGGCATGGACCTCGTCGCTGAGCAAACCCTCTCCAACACCTTAGCCGCCGCCGAGGCCGAGGAGTGGACCTGCCCCATGCACCCCGAGGTCGTCCGCGCCGCCCCCGGCCCCTGCCCGACCTGCGGCATGGACCTCGTCCCCGTCGAACCGAACGTCTTGGCCGAGGAGGAAGGCTACCGTGTCCTGTTGCGCAAACTCTGGATCGCGACCGCCTTTACCGTCCCGATCTTCCTCGTCGCCATGAGCGAGATGGTCCCCGGCAATCCGCTCTACGGCTGGGCCGAGCAGCGCACGTGGAACTGGACCCAGTTCGCGCTCTCGCTCCCGGTCGTCTTCTACGCCACGTGGATGTTCTTCGAGCGCGCCTGGCGCAGCGTCGTCACCTGGCGGCTCAACATGTTTACCCTCATCGGGATTGGCGCCGGGGTGGCCTGGCTGTTTAGCGTCTGCGGCTTGCTCTTCCCCGACTTCTTCCCGGCGCAGTTCAAGACCGTCTCCGGCGCCGTGCACGTCTACTTCGAGGCCGCCACGGTGATCCTTACGCTCGTGTTGCTTGGCCTGGTGCTCGAGGCCCGCGCGCACTCCCGCACCAGCACCGCCGTCAAAGAACTCCTCAAGCTCGCCCCCAACCGCGCTACTAAACTCGTCGACGGCCAGGAGGTCGAGGTCTCCATCGACGATATCGCCCTCGGC
Organism: Saprospiraceae bacterium; assembly: GCA_965215115.1. Lineage (GTDB taxonomy): Bacteria > Bacteroidota > Bacteroidia > Chitinophagales > Saprospiraceae > CALDTK01. The sequence goes on along the minus strand of OZ244050.1, from coordinate 4,417,020 downwards.
GACGTGCTCCGCGTTAAGCCGGGCGACAAGGTCCCCGTCGACGGGAGCATCACCGACGGCCGCACCACCGTAGACGAGTCGATGATCACCGGCGAGCCGATCCCCGTCAACAAAAGCGTGGGCGACGCCGTGAGTAGCGGGACTATCAACGGCAACTAGTCCTTCCTCACGACGGCCGAGAAGGTGGGTGCCGACACCCTGCTGGCGCAGATCATCCACATGGTCAACGACGCGAGCCGCAGTCGCGCGCCCATCCTAAAGCTCGCCGACACCGTGGCGGGCTACTTCGTCCCGGCCGTCGTCCTCATCGCCGTTGCAACCTTCGGCGTGTGGGCCGTCTGGGGTCCCGAACCGGCCTACGTCTACGCGCTAGTGAACGCGATCGCCGTCCTCATCATCGCCTGCCCCTGCGCTCTCGGACTGGCCACCCCTATGTCGGTCATGGTCGGGGTCGGCAAGGGCGCCCAGAATGGCGTGCTCATCAAGAACGCCGAGGCCTTCGAGAAGATGGCCAAGGTCGGCACCCTCATCGTCGACAAGACCGGCACCATAACCGAGGGTAAACTCACCGTCGAGCGCATCGTGAGCCTTTCGGCAAAACGGTCGGATGCCGATATTCTGGCCGACATCTATGCCCTCAACGCCTACAGCGAGCACCCCCTCGCCGAGGCTACCTTGGTCTACGCCCGCGATCAGGGAACGGAGTCACGCACTGCGGAGGTTTTCTCGGCCGTCTCCGGCAAGGGCGTCGTCGGAAACGTAAACGGTAGGGCGCTGGCCCTCGGCAACCCGAAGATGATGGAGCAGGCCGGTGCGCCCCTCACCCCCGCGGCCGAGAGCGCCGCCCAGGCCTCCCAACGCCAGGGCAAGACCGTGAGCTACCTCGCGTCGGACGGTGAGGTGGTCGGCTTCGTCGTGATCGGCGACCGCATCAAGGCCACCAGCGCCAGCGCCATCCGCGAGCTCCAGCACCACGGCGTGGCCGTCGTCATGCTCACGGGCGACAACCACGACACGGCGCAGGCCGTCGCCACGGAACTCAAACTCGCCAATTTCAAGGCCGGCATGCTGCCGCAGGACAAGCTCGAGGAGGTCCGCAAGCTCCAGGCCGCCGGCCACATCGTCGCAATGGCCGGCGACGGCATCAACGATGCCCCCGCCCTCGCCCGGGCGGATGTCGGCGTGGCCATGGGCACCGGCACCGATGTCGCCATCGAGAGCGCCGCGATCACCCTGGTCAAGGGTGACCTCCGGGGCATCGCCAAGGCTTGACGCCTTAGCGCCGCCGTGATGCGCAACATCAAACAGAATCTCGTCTTCGCGCTCGGCTACAATACCCTCGGCATCCCGATCGCGGCGGGGGTGCTGTACCCCGTCTTCGGGCTCCTGCTCTCCCCGATGATCGCGGCGCTGGCGATGAGCTTTAGCTCCGTGTCCGTGATCGCGAATGCGTAGCGACTAAGAAACGTAAGGATATAAAGGTGAAAGGCTGCTGCTGCTGCTGGTATTTGCCGCCCTGCTGCTACTAAGTGGGGCAATCGCTTCTTTCTCGTGAAAGCGATACACCCGTATTACGAAACCCTCGCAATCCTGGGCATGCCAGAAGTTGCGAGGGTTTGTCCTGTTCAGTTGTCTCGTGGTGAGACCCACTTACGCCGCCATAGCCCGGCAGCTCTCCATGCACTTGCGGCAGGCCTCGGCGCACTGCTTGCAGGAAGGGTTGTCGTGCTTTTTGCACTCGTTGTAGCAGCGCTCGCAGGAGTCGGCACACATGGTGCAGGCCTGCTTGGCGAGCGGGCTCTGGGCGGCCATGAGGTGACCGCAGGCCTGGGTCGTGGCGATGCAATCGAGGCAGGTCTTAATACACTCGGCCATCATTTGCTCGCCGGGGTGCTGGCTGATGCAAATGACGCAGGTCGTGTAGCAGGCCTGCGTATCCTGGATACAAGCGACGACTTTGTCGGAAAGGGGCTGGAAGGAAGTCATGTAGGTGTGTCGTATGGTTACGCCTCAAGTATCGCCGCTACTCGACGCTTCGTTTGGCGATGCCAAACAGATGGTAAGGATCACCGGGCGCTGGGTAAGTCGGCGCGCATGGCCTTTAGCCTACGTATTGGAGTCGCTCGACGGCACCATCGATGAAGGCGCGCGGGCTCACCCCCGTGGCGCGCTTGAAGGCCTGCGAGAAACTTGACAGGTGGTTGTAGCCCGGCAGGGAGCCCACTTCGCTCACCTGCAGCTCTCCCTCGCGTAACAATTCACACGCCCGCACCAGCCGGAGGTAGTTGTAGCGATCGGCCGGCGTGATCTGCGTCGCCTCTCGGAACAGCGCCGAGGCCTCCGCGTAGCCGAGGGAGAGCCGCGGCTCCAAGTGTTCGCGGAGTTCGGTGGCCGTCAGCGCGAGGTGCTCCTGCACGAGGGCCCGCAAGGCGAGTTCTAAATCTTCCGTTGCCACCTTCTGCCGCGAGCGAATGCGCGCGAAGCCTAGCTCGCCGAGGCCGGTCTCGAACTGGCTCAAGGTTGCCGCATCCAGTTCCTCGGCGAAGTCGACGTACCCGAGCGCCACGCCGACCACGCGCGGACCTAGTGCACCCGCGAGCGCACGCACCGCCTACTCGCAGCGTGGACAGACCATGTCGCGGATGAGGTAGCGGGTCACGTTACAGCTCCTCGGTCACCTTACCGCACGTGAGCATCGCGTCGCCGTAGTACGGATTGCGGATCTCGCGCTCGCTGCTCACCCAGTCGGCTCCGGCGTTGTCGAAGGCCATCGGGCAGTGCTGCACGAACAGCTCCCGGCCGCCGTCGCCGAGCTCTCTGATGGCGGCTACCATCGGGGGGGTGAGCGCGCTAAAGGCCTCGCGCGCGGCCTCGATCGAGTTGGCGGTCTCGATCTGTTGCGCGGCCGCGCCCACGCTCGGCGCGGTCGTCATCCACGTGTCGTGCGCCCCGCCCATGGCCGCCATGTCGGCGCCGCCGATGGCTGCCGAGAGCTGGCCGGCGGCCCTTTGCGCACTCGGCAGATCACTGGCGACGAGCGCCTCCTTGAGTTCGAGGTAGGCCGCCGTCGAGGCGCTCCAGGCTTGGGTCACGGCATCGGGCATGGGCACGTTGCGCCCGACGATCTCCCCGTCGACGTGTTCGATCTCGGTGTTATTGTCGACGTTGCTGCCGCAGCTGCCGAGGGCGAGAAGGGCCAGGAAAGCGAAAAGGGAAGTCTTCATGAGGGTTGGATTATTGAGTTGTTGAAGGTTGAAGAGTTGGAGTTTGAAGGGTAAAAAATTTTAGCGGCGCTGGCGGAGCCAGTCAAACGCCGCCGACTCTGCGCGCTCTGCGACTCTCTGCGCGCTCTGCGTTCCGTTATCGGTTTCATCATTCGAGTCTCTCGACGACGCTCCCGCACCTTAGCATCGCATCGCCGTAGTACGGGTTCGCGATGGCTTCCTGTGCGCTCACCCAGTTGGCGCCTTTGCCGTCGAAAGCCATCGGGCAGTGGTCTACGTACAGCGTCGGGCCGCTTACGCCGAAGACCTTCAGCGTGTTGATCATCGCTTGCGAGAGGTACCCGAATTGCTCGCGTTGATCGGCGAGCACACTGGCCTTCGCCAAATCCCTACCGTGCGTCTGCAGCGCTTCCAACTGCTGCATCCAGTACAGGTGTGGCTCACCCCGGAGTAAGGTCATGTCTACTTTCGTGAGGCTTTCGCCAAAACGCGTTGCCGCGCGCGTTGCCCCAGCGACATTCCCGGCCACGAGGGCGTCCTTGATCGCGAGGTAGGTTTTGGCGACAGCCGCCAACTGCGCCTCGAAGGCCGCCGGCGTCTCGGCTCTGTAATCCGGCAACGCCACTTCGGACGCGCCGCCCGTCACCACGCCAGCCTGCTTGGCACCCTCGATACCGACGGTGCGATTCATCATCGAGAACTGATTGTTGAGCTGCGCCGCCGCGTCTACGCTGAAGGCGCCGTGGGTCACCACGCGCTCGCCCGGCGCTAGACCGGCGGTTACGGTATAGGATTCGCCCACGCGCGCCCCGAGCGTTACCTCCCGGAACTCGTAACTCGGGACTTCGGCCTCGGGCACCTCGACGTACACCACCGAGCGGCGTCCCGTCCAGAGCACGGCCGTAGCCGGGACGTACACCGGCGCGCCACGCCCGGCCCCGCGCTCGCGCGCGGCCGTGCCCCCGACAGATCGCCCTCCGGGCGCGGCCCTCGGGGTAAGCTCCGCCCGCACGAACATCTCCGGCTTGAGTAGCCCCCGCCCATTGTCCACTTCCGCGCGGATCGTCGCCGTGCGCGTCTGCGGGTCGATCAGCGGATCAATGAAAGACACCCGCGCGTCGAAGGTGCGCCCCGGCAGCGCCGTCGTCGTGAAGGTGACGCGATCGCCGACGCGGATCGTGGCCAGGTCGCCCTCGTAGGCGTCGAGCAGCACCCAGAGCCTGTCGAGCCGCGCGAGCGTCATCAACGGCTCCCCGGCCGTCACGTAGTCGCCGACGCGCGTCATGAGCTCGACCACCACGCCCGACTGGTCGGCGTCGATCGTGAAGTCCGTGCGCACTTCCCCGCCGGCCTCGAGGCGGGCGATCTCCGCGGCACCGACCTTGAGATTGCGCAACTTCTGGCGCGCGGCCTCGACGAGGGGCGGGTTCAGCTCACGGAAAGTGCTGGCCTCGATCAACTCGCGCTGCGCGGTGACCAACTCCGGGCTGTAGAGCGTCGCGAGGGGCTGTCCACTTTTGACGCGGTCGCCCTCGAAATTGACGAATAGCCGCTCGACGCGCCCCGCGACGTAGGCCGACTGCACCGCCCGCCGGCGCTCGTCGATCGCGAGCCGCCCGCTCAGGGTAATCGTCGCACCCGCGGCCCCGGGTGCCCCGGACGCTCCGGCATCGGCGGCCGTCAGACTCGTCCGCACCGCGCTCGTCTGCACGCGCGCCATCGCGACCGCCGCTGGGGACATGGTGAGGATCGTCGGGTCGGCATTCAGGTTCTGCGCCATCGGGATGAGGTCCATGCCGCAGATCGGGCAGTCGCCCGGCTCGTCGCGCTGGATCTGCGGGTGCATCGAGCAGGTCCACACTTGGCCATCGACCGTGCCGACATCCACCGTCTCGCGCTCGTGCGCGTCGGCCATCGAGCCCATGTCGTGCCCGCCGCCGAACAGTGCGGCGCCCAGCCAGAAGCTCAGGCCCAGCAGCCCGAGCCCCAGCGCGAGCCAGGCCCAGGGCCGGTAGTGGTCTCGGACGATGATCTTGCTCATAGGGCGAGGATTCTGGCCAGCTCGGCGCGGGCGGTGAGGAGTTGGGCGCCGGCATCGACGGCCTCGAGGCGGTAGTCGTAGACCTGGAGTTGCAGGCGCAGTAGCTCGTCGAAGCTGCGTCGGCCGACGCTGTACTCGGTGGTGGCCACCTCGATCGCCGGTTGCAACAGCGCGAGCTGCCCAGCCAGATAGTCGAGGCGAATGCGGGCCTTGACGGCGTTGGTCTGGGCACTGCGGGCCTCGGCGACGAGTCGCGCGCGCGCCCCGGCGAGGCGACTCTCCGTGGCGGCGATCCTAGAGCCTTCCTCGTCGATCTTGGCGCTGTACTGCCGGCGGTTGAGCGGTATCCGCACCGTGGCCCGCGGGATGATCGCGTCCCGGCCGTTGCCCACGAGGTCAGGGACATCGCGGCGCCCGGTGGCGATGTAGTCGACGCCGAAGCCAAAGTCCGGCCGCGCATCCAGCGCCGACACGGCCAGCGCGCGTCGGTTGATCTCCGTGGCGCGCGCGTAGACCTGGAGCGTAGGCTGTCGCTCGTCCAATCCCTCGAGCAGGCTGTCTAACCGCAAGTGTTCGATCGCGCCACCGGCGGCGGCATCCGGGTCGAAGAGCAGCGCGCCGACACCGCCCTCGACGCTGCGCGTGAGGCTATCGACGACGAGTGCCACGCTGCCGTCGCGCAACAGCAACTCATCGAGCCGCGCGGCGGCGCCCGCGCGATCGGCCAACAGCAGGTCGCGGCGCTGGGCCACCTCGGCGATGGCGAGTTGCGCGCGGTACACGTCCACCGTCGAGCCGGTGGTGGCCTGGACGCGGGCGCGGGCGAAGGCTTCGATACTGTTCAACAGACGCAGGTTCTGCGCCAGGATGGCCACGGCGGCGTCGAGGCGGCTCAACTCGTAGTAGCGTGCCGAGAGGGCGTAGCGCAGGCGCAGTTCGGCAGCCGCGCGCTCGAGTTCGAGGGGGGCCGCGCGCGCGTCGGCGAGTGCCCGGCGCGCTGCGAGGAGGCCTGGCCACGGCAGCATCTGCGTCGCACTAAAGCGCACGAGCTGCGGCCCGACCCGCGTCTCGACCGGCGAGGCGAACACACCCACGCCCAGCTCCAGCTCGGGCAGCACGTCCACCTGGTCGCCGAGCAGGCGTGCGGCCCGGTAGTCGAGCGTGAGGGCCTGCAGCTCCGGATTGCGGGCGTACAGCGTGTCGGTGAGTTGGAGCAGGCTCTGGGCCGTGGCGCCTTCCGGCAAAACCGTGCCCACCGCTGTCGCGACGGCCACCGCGAGTCCCGTGAGTGCCGTGGCTCCGGTTTTGGCGGAAGCCCGACCGAACCCGAGGAACCCGCCCCACTCCCCGTGGCGCCACCGCCAGCGCGTCTCGCGCCACAGCGCCCAGAGCACCGGCACCGTAAACATCGTCAACACCTGGAGCGCCATACCGCCAAAGCTCGGGATCGCCATCGGGAGCATGATGTCTGAGCCGCGGCCGGTGCTCGTGAGTACGGGCAGCAGCGCGAGGATCGTGGTGGCCGTCGTCATCATCGCCGGCCGTACGCGCCGCTCGCCGCCCTCCACCACGGCGTCGCGGATGCCCTGGATCGTCGTGGGCTCGTTTTGGCGGAAGCTCTCCCGCAGGTACGTCGCCACCAGCACCCCGTCGTCGGTCGCGATCCCGAACAGCGCCAGAAAACCCACCCACACCGCCACACTCAGGTTGACCGTCCGCACCTGGAAGAGGTCGCGCCAGTTGACGCCAAACAGGTCGAAGTCGAGGAACCACTCCGTGGAGTACGCCCCGATCATGAGGAAGCCGCCCGCGAAGGCCACGGCGACGCCCGAGAACACCATCAGCGTCACGGGCACGGACTTGAACTGCAGGTAAAGGATGAGGAAGATGAGCGCGAGCGCGATCGGCACCACGATCGCGAGCCGCGCCGAGGCCCGCACCTGCTGCTCGTAGTTGCCCGCGAAGCGGAAGCTCAGCCCGGCCGGCACCCGGAGGTCGCCACGCGCGATCTGCGCGTCGAGGTAGGCCTGCGCCGCCTGCACCACCTCGACCTCGGCGGCGCCGTCGACGCGGTCGAAGAGCACGTAGCCGACCAGGAAGCCGTCCTCGCTCTTGATAGACTGCGGGCCCGAAGCGTAGTCGATGGTCACGAGTTGGCCGAGGGGCACCGTCCGGCCGGCGGCCGCGCCGCCGCCTGCAGAACTGCCGCCGCCGCCCCCGCCGCCCCCCGCCCCCGCCATGCCGCTTGCTGCTGTGCTCATGCCGCCCGCGCCGCCCACCGGCACGAGGATCCGCTCGATCGCCGTCGGGTCGTCGCGCAGCTCGCGCGGGTAGCGCAGGCGCACGCCATAGCGCTCGCGACCTTCGACGGTGGTCGTGACGGTCATGCCGCCGACCGCCAGCTGGAGGTAGCGCTGGACGTCGACGATGCTCAGGCCGTAGCGCGCGATGGCCGCGCGGTCGATGTCGATAGTGAGGTAGGGCTTGCCGACGATGCGATCCGCGAAGACGGCCGCGTCCTTGACGCCGTCCACGTTCTTCAGCGCGAGCTCGAGGCGCAGTCCGAAGGCTTCGATGGTGTCGAGGTTGGTGCCGTACACCTTGATCCCCATCGGGGCCCGCATCCCGGTTTGCAGCATGACGAGCCGCGTCTCGATCGGCTGGAGCTTCGGCGCCGAGGTAACGCCGGGCAGCTGCGCCACGGCGATGACCTCGTCCCAGATGTCGCCCGGGCTCTCGATGTGGTCGCGCCACTGCCGGAAGTAGCGACCGCCGGCGTCGGGGATCAAGTGCCCCGTCGAGTCGCGCCGGAAGTCCCCGGCGTCGTCGTCGTAGGCGAAGCGTACGCGGCGCCCGTCGGCATCGGTGCGGTATTCGGATTTGTAACTGATCAGATTCTCGTACATCGACAGCGGGGCCGGGTCGAGCGGGGTATTGGCGCGACCGGCCTTCCCGACGACGACATCTACTTCGGGGATCGAATTGACAGCCATGTCGAGGGCGCGGAGGTTGCGCATGTTCTCCTGCACGCCCGCGTGCGGCATGGCCGTCGGCATCAGCAGGAAGCTGCCCTCCCCGAGCGCCGGCATAAACTCCTCGCCGACGCTTTGGAAGGCGACAACCCCGGCCCAGACAATCCCGGTGACCAGCGCCAGGAACAGCAGTTTGAAGCGCAGCAGGAACCGCAGGATGTCGGCGTACACGTAAATGATGCCCCAGAAGGCGCCGATGAGCCCGCCGACGGCCAGCAGGACGAAAAGAAAGTTCTCGAAGGTGCTCGCGCCCACGCCGAGCGGCATCCACTGCCCGGCGAGGAGGTAGATGAGCGCGACGCCGAGCGAGAGCGAGAGCGCCAGGCGCCAGGGAGGTGTGCCCGCCGCCGGGGCAGCGTTCGTAGCCGGACTGGCCGGCGGCGCCCCCTCCGTGCGGCGTGTTATGCGCAGTCCGAAGACCACGCGCGCTAGCGCCGGCAGCAGCGCGATCGCCACCACGATCGCCGCGATCAGCGCGAAGGTCTTCGTGAAGGCCAGCGGCCGAAACAGCTTGCCCTCGGCGGCCTCCATGGTGAAGACCGGCAAAAAGCTCACGATCGTCGTCGCGACGGCCGTGATCACCGCCCCGCCCACCTCGACGCTCGCGGCGTGGATGGCGTCGGTGAGCGATTCGCCCGGGCGCGCCTCGCGCACGCGAACCACGATGCTCTCCACGAGCACGATGCTCATGTCGACCATTGTCCCGATGGCGATCGCGATACCCGACAGCGCCACCACGTTGGCGTCGACCCCGAGGTACCGCATCGCCACGAAGCACATCAGCACCGCAACCGGCAGCGTGCTCGCCACCAGCACCGACGAGCGCAGGTTGAGGAGCATGAGGATCACCACGATCGCCGTCACGAGGATCTCCAGCGTGAGCGCCTCCTCGAGGGTGCCGATGGTTTCGTGGATGAGGCCCGAGCGGTCGTAGTACGGCACGATCGTCACCTGCGACACGCGGCCGTCGTCGAGCGTGCGCGTCGGGAGCCCCGGGCCCACGAGCGCGATGCGGGCCTTGACCTCGTCGATGACGGCGAGCGGGTTGGCCCCAAAACGCGCGATCACGACCCCGCCCACGGCCTCCGCGCCCTCCTTGTCGAGCAGGCCACGCCGGGGCGCCGGACCGATGTTGACGCGCGCCACGTCCGAGAGGCGCACCGGGACATTGCCGGTCTCGCGGACGACCGCCTGCGCGAGGTCGGCGGTGCTCTCGATGTAGCCGAGCCCACGCACGAAGTACTCGGCGAGGTTGATCTCGAGCGTGGAGGCGCCCACGTCGAGGTTGGCATTTTGCACCGCGCGCATCACCTGGTCTAGCGTGACGCCGTACACGCGCATGGCGTCGGGGTCGACGTCGACTTGGTACTCCTTGAGGTACCCGCCCACCGTCGCCACCTCGGCCACGCCGTCGGCGGCGCTGAGGGCGTAGCGGACGTTGAAGTCCTGGATGCTGCGCAACTCGTGCAGGTCGAAGCCGCCCACTGGCTCGCCCGTCTGCGGGTCGCGCCCTCGAGCGTGTACCAGAAGACTTGCCCGAGGGCCGTGGCGTCGGGGCCGAGCGTGGGGGAGACGCCTTCCGGCAAAACCCCGCCCGGGAGGCTATTGAGGCGCTCGAGGACGCGTGAGCGCGACCAGTAGAACTCGACGTCCTCATCGAAGATCAGGAAGATGCTCGTGAAGCCGAACATCGAATTCGAGCGCACGGACTTGACGCCCGGCACGCCCAGCAGCGCGCTCACGAGCGGGTAGGTGATCTGGTCTTCGACATCCTGTGGGCTGCGCCCGGGCCAGGCGGCGAAGACGATCTGCTGGTTCTCGCCGATGTCCGGGATCGCGTCGACGGCTACCGGATCGCGCGGCAGGCCCGGCACCCGAAAGTCGAAGGGCGCCGTGACGAGCCCCCAGCCGATGAGGGCGCCGAAGAGCAGGAAGGTGATGAGCCGGTTGTCGAGGAAGAACCGGATGATGCCGGAGAGCATACGGGCAGGGTGGGGCGCCAGGGGTAAGGCCTGGCTGGGAGAAGTCGCCTTGCGAGGTGATGGGGCCACGAGCTGGAGCTCGCCGAACGGCCCCATCACCCCGCAAGGCATATATGCCGAGAGGCCGAGCACCGTAGATGCCCAACCTCCAAAGGCCGCATCTCTCCTAAATCAAGTAAGCTTGCAGCAAGGCTTGCCGTACGGCGCGCTCCAGTGGGGGCGGACGGTAGTAGTTGTCTACGCCGCGAACCGGACCGGTGGGTCGGGTTTTGGCGAAAGCCGTCGGAACTCTAACGGGAAGAGCGGCAATCGCAGCCGTCGGTAGTGCGAGGTTGCCCTGCTGCTCCTTGGTAGGCTCGTATTTGTAAAACGAGGTTTCGTCCTGGCAACAGGGCGTCTTAGAAACGCTTAATGAGTTACTTCCTACGCTCAGTGAACGGGCTTCCATGCCGCAGGAGTCGGCCTTGGCGAAGAACCGCATGTCCACCAACTCCCCCATGCAGTAGTGCGCATCGACGGCGAGGCCGACGGTGCTCAGCAGGAGCTGCGCCGCGAGGGTGATATGGAGTAGTCGCAGGAGGATACGGTCGGAAACGTCGAAAGCCTGGACAGGTTGTGTGACGCCGAGAGTTTGGGGCCTCGTCCAGCCCCCCACCGCTTCAACTCCCTACGCCCTGGCCGGTTACGCTCTCCATGCCTACCGACCTCGCACCCGACCCCGTCCACGACCTCGGCCTGTCGCACGCCGCCCAGGCCCGCCTCGACGCCGTGGCCGCGACCATCGCGCCCCTACGCGAGCGTCTCGCTCGGCACCGCGTGTACGAGCTCCTGCGCACCGTCGACGACATCCGCCGTTTTAGCGAAAGCCACGTCTACGCCGTGTGGGACTTCATGAGCCTCCTCAAGGCTCTCCAACGGCACCTCACCTGCGTGAGCGTGCCCTGGCGCCCGGCCGCCGACGCGCGGGTGGCGCGCTTCGTCAACGAGGTGGTGCTCGACGAGGAGACCGACCTCGACGCGGACGGCCGGGCCGCGAGCCACTTTAGCCTGTACCTCGCGGCCATGGGCGACCTCGATGCCGACACGGCGCCCGTCCTGGGGCTCGTCGCCGCCGTCACCGACGTGGCTTCCGTCGCAGAGACAGCCGCGCGACTCGGCACGAGCGGTGGTGTGCGGCAGTTCCTCGGGGCCACCTTCGGGGCGATCGCCTCGGGGCAGGCGCACCGCATCGCGTCGGCCTTTACGTTCGGGCGCGAGGACCTGCTGCCGGACGTGTTCCTCAATGTCCTCGCCCGCGCCGAGCGGCAGCAAGGCGAGCGCTACCCGAAGTTCGAGTACTACCTCCGGCGCCACATCGAGCTCGACGGCGACGAGCACGGCCCGATCGCGCTGCGGATGGTGGCCGAGCTCTGCGGCGAGGACGACCGGCGCTGGGCCGAGGTCACTGAGACCGCTACGGAGGCGCTATCGGCGAGGGTGGCGCTCTGGGACGAGATCGCGGAGGCGTTGGAGGCGAGGTAGCGCGGCCCCAAGCTCGGGCCGCAACTTTTCCACGGGAATGTTCTACCCGGCTGTCTTCTCCTCGCCGGCGTGCTGGATGCTGCAAAACACGCAGGTAGTAAGGTGCCGGCAGGGCGCGGCGTCGGTGCCAGACTGTTGCCGAAGGACTGTGGCGCTGTTGCTCACGCTGTTCAGCAACGCGGTTAAACTATAATCTTCGCGGCTTTTCGAAAGCGAGGAGGTGCATCCGCGAGCAGGTCGGTGCTAACGTCGAACGACACCGTGGCAAACCTCAGCGCAATCGTACCGGGCGTATTGGTATACGTGCTGGCTGCTGCGTGACCGACTCTTGCGATTCGGCCGGTCGCTTTTGCTGGCTGGTAGGGGAGGGCACTGCCTCTACCGTAAGGCATGGACCTGTGAGCCCGTCAGTTGCCACACCCCGACCCCCAGCAGGCCCCCCGCCACCGGCCCAACTACGTACAACCACAGTCCCGCCATCTCCCCGCCGACCAGCGCCGGCCCGAGCGAGCGCGCCGGGTTCATCGAGGCCCCGGTGATCTGGCCGGCGAACAGTGCCTCGAGGGCGACAGTAGCCCCGATCGCGATCCCGGCTAGCGTACCGACCTCCCGCGAGCCCGTCGCCACGTGGATGATCACGAGCATGAGGACGAAGGTGAGGATCGCCTCGAGCACGAGGGCCTGCGCGACTGGACCAGCATACACCGTCGCCCCGAGGCCCTGGGCATCCGGGAAGAGCCAGCGTAGGAGCAGGCTCGCCGAAATCGCCCCGAGCACCTGTGCCCCGACGTAGGGCAGGATCCGCCTTGCGGCAAAACGGCCCGCGGCCCAGAAGGCGATCGTCACCGCCGGGTTGATATGCGCCCCGGACACCTCCCCGAACGTGTACACCATCGCCGTGACGACGAGCCCGAACGTGAGCGCCACCCCGACGTGACCAAGCTGCCCCCCGGAAAGTCCGTCGACGACGATGGCTCCAGTGCCGCAGAAGACGAGCACGAAGGTGCCCACGCCCTCGGCCAAGCACTTCGACCAGAGCGGTCGCTCCTGGCTTTGGCTCGGTTCAGTACCCACGCCGCAGATTCTCGGCGTAGACATCCGGCAGGCGGCTCGCCTCCACGGCTCGCGCGGCGCGCTCGACATCGTAGGTGAAGCGGACGAACTCCACTCCGACGCTTTCGCGCGTGGGCGGCGCGGTTGGGTCGGCCAGCGTGAGCAGGACATAGCCTCCGCGCGGGTCGCGATCCTTCGGCTTACCGACCGACCCGATGTTGATCGCGTGGCGGTAGCGGGTCACGCCGTCGGTGGCGTCCGCGAGGACGCGGTGGTAGGGCTGGTGGGTGTGCCCGAAGCAGAGCACGTCGGCGTTCGCCTTCTGCATCAGGCGCTTGAGGCTTGCCTCGCCGCGGTCTTCGAACAGGTACTCGTTGATGCGCCGGGGGCTACCGTGGACGAGGAGCACGTCGAAGGCCACATCACCGTCCCGAAACTCCAGTCGGAGGTGGGCCGGCAGGTGGCGCAGGTAAGCGCGGTTCGCCGGCGTGATGAGTTCATTGGTCACCGCAATCGAGATAGCGCCGTTCGAGCGCTCGTCTTCGCTCGTGTAGGCACAGCCGCAGTCGTCGCTCGCGCGGCCCACCCCGAAGTCGTAATTGCCGCCGACGGTCGGGATGTGGCGCGCGCGAATCGCCTCGATCACCTCGTTGGGCCAGGTGTTGTAGCCGACGAGGTCGCCGAGGCAGTACACGGCGTCGACGTCGCGGCGGTCGAGATTTTCGAAGAAGGCCTCGAGGGCCGGGAGGTTGGCGTGAATGTCACTGAAGAGGGCAATCGTCATAGTGGTAGGTGACGTAGGTTTTAGCGAAAGCGGGTCTAGCAACAATCGGAGGAGCCGGCGACTGCTTGTCCGAGGAAGTCACCGAACTGCGCCCGCAGTTGCTCCCAGGCCACTACGTCGATGCAGTAGCACACGCGCGTACCCTCGACCTCGCCGCGGATGAGGCCGAGCTGTTTGAGTTCTTTGAGGTGCTGCGAAATGGTCGGCTGCGCCAGGCCGATCTCTTCGACGAGCTCCCCGCAGACGCAGGTCTGCCGGTCGAGCAGGTGCTGTAGGATGGACACGCGCGCCGGGTGCGCCAGGGCGCGCGCGAGTTCGGCGAGGCGGTTGTGGGCAGGGGGGAAACGGGAGGTGTCGACGAGGCCCACGGGCGAGTTGATTTGTTGATCGCAATGTTACGATAGATTTTAAATGACTGAGCGTTTGAACGAAGCTGCTACATAATTTTTTCCTTCGCCCAGCCCACTCGCTGTCGGCCTGGGCGTCTGAACAGCTCACCACGAGGCAAGTCTCTACAGCGCCGGACCCTCTTACGTTCCGCCACCGCTACGTAGGACAAGTGGGGCCCCGTGAACCAGGGGGCTAAACCTGTCTTGAATTGTCTGCCGGGGTGAAGCGCAGCGACTGCAGCCGGGCTGGGCGAACTAGCGACCGGAGGTAGGCCAGGGGAACTTGTTACAGACTACGGTTACAAATTCCCGGTAGTCACTTTATGACCTCCGCGGAAACTTATCGGACGCAAGCGTTACGCATCGTCGAGCTAACGGTGCCGAGACCGTGCCGCCCTGTACGCGAGTGAAACGAATGTGCGGCGCTCCGACGAGGCTGCCGGGATCGAGGGGTAGGGCTCCCGTGAAGAGGTGTGCCTGTAGATATAGAGAGTAGTCGGTGATGTTGCTAGCTCGTACGTTGGAGAGCTCTTGCGCTCCAGGAAATAGGTTCTTCGGCGAGGAGGCAGAACAGCAGCCGCACGAGGGACTTATCGAGGTCGGGCGCGCATCCCGTAGCCGGCGATAAGGGCAAGGTCCTGAATGTGGTAGGGGAGGGCGTCGAGCGCAAAACCGGTGGTGACGCCGGTCTCGACGTTGCGCAACCGGAAGTGGGCAAAGTCCGAGACCAGGACGTACATCGGTAGCTGCCTCTCGTGGAGGCCGTGGAAGTAGTCGAAGGCCTAGTCGGTGGCCGCGTCGTGGTCGCGCCCGCGACTCTTCTGCTCGATGATCAGCGCGCCCGGCCAGGAGCAGTCGATGCGCCCGCGCGCCCAACGAGCTTGTCCGTTGACCGCACGAACGTAGCCACGCGCCACCGGTTGAGCCAAGACACGTGGAAGAGGGCGTTCCAGAGCGACCGGGAGTCGGCGTTATCCCTAACGATGTCGGCGTATTCGCGCAAGAAGGCAAAGGCCAAGGGGCCGCGGGTCTCGGACCAGGCTAGGGGCATGGCGAGGAAGGTAGGCGCAGCACCAGCCATCCCGGCGCCACCGCCGGGGGGGAAGCGACGAGCACCGCGGTGGATGCGCCCTCGACGCGACTCGCGTTTGCTGAAGTACCTGCGACTCGGTCGAGGGGATGCAGTCCTAACTCTGGTCACGTTGCTCGGGGATGACGACTCCCTACGCCGCCATCGCGCGGCAGCTCTCCATGCACTTGCGGCAGGCCTCGGCGCACTGCTTACAGAACTCGTTGTCGTGGTCTTTGCACTCGTTGTGGCAGCGCTCGCAGGAGTCGGCACACAGCGCGCAGGCCTTCGCGTACAGCGGGCTCGTGGCGCTCATGAGGTGGATCGCGGCCTGGGTCGTCGCGATGCAGTCGAGGCAGGTCTTGATGCAGCCGGCCATCATTTGCTCGCCGGGGTGCTGGCTGATGCAAATCACGCAGGTGGTGTAGCAGGCCTGGCAGTCCGTGATGCAGGCGGCGGTGAGGTCTTTGAGGGGGGCGAAAGCTTGCATAATATAGTGACGAAAGTTTGTATGTGTTGTGTTGGGTGAATCGCTCAAATCCTCGCCGATGTTCTCTGGCTAGCGCGATGTCGCGGATGAAGCCTCAGGACAGCAACGCCGGCGCTCAAAATGTAGGCTTGCGCCAAAACACGCCTTTCGCCACCTATCCACGCGGCCCCCCGCTCTACCTTCCGCCCCGCATGTTCGACGCCGACGTACTCTTCCAGTCCTTCGAGACCTTCAACGGCTTTAGCCTCCTCAAGTATTTCGCCGGGCGCTACGGGGTGCTCGCCTCGCAGGTGTCGAGCTACGTGAGCGCGCCCGCAGACCCGGAAGGGTTCGAGGGTATCGTCGACATGCTGACGGGGAGCCCCCTCGGCCTGGAGGTCGTACAGCGCAACCTACAACTCGGAGAGGCCGCCGGTCAGCTTCAGTATCACCACCTGCGGATCGAGACGCCCGAGACCAAGGACCACGTCCCGGAGGCCATGCTCCTCAACGACGACGCGGCCGTCATCTGCCACCTTTCCGGCAACGCCCAGCGCATCCACATCGAGATGTACCACCGCCACGGCGACGCCGGGGTCCAGGAAGTTTGCGCGAACCTCCTCCGCGAAATCCAAACCCGCTACAGCACCAAGGACGATACGGCCTTCCGGGTCCTCACCGAGACCCCGCACGGCTTCGAACTCGAGAGCGTCAAGCTCGATCCCGTCGAACTCGACGTGGCCAAGTTGTACAACGACGACTTCGGACCCGTCGACGAGGCCGTGCAGGTCTCGCTGCGTACACCGCAGTCGGGCATCCTCCTGTTCCACGGCGCACCGGGCACGGGCAAGACCTCCTACATCAAACACCTCATCGCCGAGCACCCGGGCACCAACTTCATCTACATCCCCAACGACCTCGTCCAGGCCCTGCTCAAGCCGAACTTCGTGGCCTTCCTCATTGCCCAGAAGCAGTCCGTGCTCGTGATCGAGGACGGGGAGCGCGTCATTCACTCGCGCGAGCACTCCGCCCAGAGTTCGGTCGTCTCCACGATCCTCCAGCTCACCGATGGGCTCTTCAGCGACTTCCTCAAGATCAAGGTCATCTGCACCTTCAATACCGAGGTCGGGCGCATCGACAAGGCGCTGTTCCGCAAGGGGCGCCTGATTGCCTTCTACGAGTTCAAACCACTGTCGAAAACGAAGTCTACCGCGCTGCTACACGCCCTCGGGCACGCAGGCGCCACGGCCGCCGCCCCGATGACGCTTGCCGATATCTACCACTACGAGCACACGAACTTCGCCCCGGCTGAGGCAGGTACGAAGATCGGATTTGGGTGAGACTCGGTCAAGGCAGGCGGCGGCGCTGAAAGTTTAGCTTTGGCCCCCGGCGCAAAGACCCCGTTCGCATGAAAGAAATTTACCGACGCTGCCAGCGTAAGGGCTTTGCGCCAAAACACGTCGCCGAGGTCGGGGTCTACCTCCCGGAAACGTCCAACGTCGTGGACTACGCCCTGCTGGGTGTCCGCACCACCCTCGTGGAGGCGCACCCGGACTACGTGACCAAGGTCGAGACCTTCTTTCGCGATTACCCCAACGTCAAACTGCACCCGGTGGCCGTCGCCGATGAGCCCGGCCAACTCCGCCTCGTCACCCGTGGCGCGTCCACCTTCGCGGAGCACATCAAGGCCTCGCCCTCGGTGGTCAACGACCGCTACACCCTGAGCGACGCCGACACGATCACGGTGCCCTGTGTGCGCTTCGACTCGGTCGACGACGGTACGATCGATCTGTTGAGCATCGATATCGAGGGCTCGGAGTGGTTCGTCATCAAGCATATGGTGAGCCTCCCGGCGGTAGTCTCGGTCGAGACGCACGGCAAGGCCTACACCAATCCCTACCTCGCGCAGATCGAGGGCTGGATGCAGGGCGCGGGGTATAGGGTGTGGTACCGGGACAACAGTGATACGGTGTACGTACGGGGAGGCACCATCGCCTTGACGGCAGCGGACCGGTCTCGACTGCGCGCCAGCACACTTCGACTCGGACTACGCAAGCGCACGAGCGAAGTCAAGCGGTGGCTTCGGTCTTAGCGATAGGGTCCTCGCACCACAGAGCTCACCCCCCCGCCTGCTTCGCCTTGCTGTACCCTCCTTTCTCCAGCCACGCCATCACCTTCACGCGGTGGTCGCCCTGCAGCAAGACCTCTCCATCCTTGGCGGACCCACCCACGCCGCAAAGGCCCTTGAGCGCCTTGCCGAGGTCCGCCAAGTCTTCTTCCGGTCCGGCGAAGCCGGTGATTAAGGTCACGGCCTTCCCGCGTCTCGCTTTCTTGTCCAACTGCACGCGGAGCGGCTGCTGATCCTTGGGCAACAACTCTGGCGGCGGGGGATTGCCGAATCGGTAGATGTAGTCAGGGTCCGTGCTGTACACCACGCCACTGCGCTTGCTCTTCGATTTGCTCATGGCACGGGTTCGCTTTTCCAGTTGTCGTTCAGGTTGCGCAGCAAATCTAGGGCTAGGCAGTCGACCGACTTGCTGTCCGAGGCCAGGACCACGACCCCGGTCTGGGTCGCGGGGTAGAAGGCCACCGCCGAGCCGTGCTTGCGGGTGCGGCCCGCGTTCGTGTACACGTACTCGCCGTTCTTGAGCCTGTTGCGGTACCACCCGAGCGTGATTTCCGTGCCGGGGCGCGCGTCGGTCGTCGACGCGGCCGCGAGTCGGTCGAGCTCGGGACTTTCCCAGGCGCGCACGTAGTTCGCCATCCGCTCCGCGCTCGCCATGCCGCCGGTGCTCGCCACGAAGAGCTCGGTGGCCTGCTTCGGGGCGACCGCCGGGGCCGTCGCCTCGGAGGGGGCGAGCTTGCGGCGCACGCTGCTGTCGGCGCGGTCGACGTAGCTCAGGTTCGCGCTCCGAAACTCCGGCACCTCACTCTCGCGCGTCCGCGAGGCGATCGCCATGCGGGCCAGGGTGTAGTTCCAGTGGTCGAACGCGAACGGCCGTTCCGTACCGGGGTCGGGCTGCCGGTCGATGCGCTCGAGTTTTTGCGAAAGCTGATCATCGACGGTGGTCGAGTTGTCATTGTACACCGTGATGCCGCTGTGGTGCAACAGCAGGTCCTTGAAGGTAATCTCCCACGGGGAGCCCGTCGACCGCCCCGCCACGAGGGCCGTGCTATCGAGGGAGAGCCCCCGCGCCGCCAGTCCGTCGAGCAGCTGCGGCACGAGGAAGCTCGTGGTGAGCGTCCCGAGCTGGAAGAGCGTATTGCTGTCGAGCTGGTCGGCGTTGGCCGGGGGGTAGGCCACGTAGCGCAGGGTGTCCGGCGTCCAGAACACGACCATCATCGGGGTCGCGCCGAGTTCACTGCGCGGGCACTCGTTCTGGGCCACGATGTTGATCAACTCCTCGTAGGTGATGCCGCGGCGTGCGCACCCCACGAGCGTGAGGAGTACAAACGCAAAGCCCAGGCCCTCGCTGAGGTGCCTGGGCTTCGAAGGGGGTCGCTGTGTAGTCACATAGCAAATCTACGCAACCATGGCTTCTTCCGCTTCCTCGACGTTGTGCATGTAGCCGACGGTGAGGCTGTCGTGCCCGAGGAAGTGCTCGGTGTGGTGGGCGCGGTTCTCGGCGCGCTCCAGCATGCCCTCGATCATCTTCTTCGTCCCGAAGTCATCGTGCTTGAGGCAGAGTTTGATCGTGTTGCGCAGGTGGTTACAGACCTTGGTCTCGTTGTCCATCGAGAACTTCAGGCTGTCGCGGATGTGCATCACGTCCTCGGACTCCTCCTCGGTGTAGCTGTTCTTGGCGTAGGCCGCGAGGGTCGTGCTCGGGGTACAGCCCAGCAGCGTGATGCGCTCGGCGATGGCGTCGAGGTCGAGGTTGACCTCCTCGTAGTTGCTCTGCAGGAAGAGGTGGAGGTCGCGGAACTGCGGGCCTTCTACCATCCAGTGGTACTTGTGGTACTGCGTCCACAGCACGACGTAGCTCGCGAGGTGGGTGTCGAGGTCTTTGGAGATTGCCTTGGCGGCCTTGTCGGCGATACCCACGGGGTTTCCTTCGTATTCGCTCTTGGCACGTAGTGCTTTCATGGTGGGGTTGTTTCTTCACGCAACGTCGAGAGCCCGTCGGCGTGTTCTCTAAATGCCCGTATGCCCAGCCAAACTTTACCAACGCCGCACGCGCAGTCCTCCCGCCGCATCTGCATGGTTCGCCCGGCCGCGTTCGGGTACAACCGCGAGTCCGCCTCCGACAATGCCTACATGTCCCGCCCGCGGGGGCTGTCTTTGGAGGAGAGTACGGCTTTCGCCAAAACCGAGTTCGACGGTATCGTCGCGCGCCTGTGTGAGGCCGGCGTGGAGGTGCTCGTCGTCGAGGACAGTGCGCTTTCGCCAAAACTCGAGGCGGTCTTCCCGAACAACTGGTTCAGCACGCACGCCGACGGTACGCTCGTCACCTACCCCATGGCGATGCCCTCGCGCCGCCGCGAGCGGGGTGGGGCCCTCCTGAACGCCCTGCACGAGGGTTTTGCCGTAAGGCGCCAAATCGCCCTCGAGCCCGCCGAAGAGCAAGGCGTGTACCTGGAGGGCACCGGCTCGATGGTCCTCGATCGCGTCCATCGGGTCTGCTACCTGGCCCGCAGTCAACGCTCCCAGGAGCCCCTCGCCCGCCGCTGGGCCGAGTTGATGGACTTCGAGCTCCTGGCCTTCGACGCCACCGACGCCGCGGGCCAAGCGATCTACCACACGAACGTCGTGATGGCGATCGGGCAAAAGGTCGTGCTCATTGGCCTCGAGCTCTGCGCCCCCGAAGACCGCGATCGACTGCGGGACAGCTTCCGCGAAACGGGCCACGCCCTCATCGAGCTGAGCGCCGAGCAGATCAGCAACTTCGCCGGCAACGCCATCGAGGTCCTCGACGGCGCGGGCCGGCCGCGCTGGGTCATGTCGACCCGCGCCTACACCGCGCTCACGCCCCCCCAGCGAGCCGCGCTCGAGACCGACGGACCGATCATCCACAGCGCCATCAGCACCATCGAATCCATCGGCGGCGGCAGCGTGCGGTGCATGATTGCGGAGAATTTTCTCGGGGGGAAGGTTGGGGAATGACGAGCCGCGAGAAGGAGGCGCTTGACGTGCCGTGTTTGCCTGGCTCCGCCAGGTCCACAGCCCGCGAAACGAGCCACTTTAAACTATTAAGACCGGCTGCAGCCGGGACCTGAGAAGGAGGCGCTTGACAGGGGCGCTTGAGCCGTGTTTGCCTGGCTCCGCCAGGTCCATAGCCCGCGAAACGAGCCACTTCAAACTATTAAGACCGGCTGCACTAACGCCCCCGGGACCTGGCGGAGCCAGGCAAACACGGCTCCGCACACCGCTCGACAGGGCGCCCGATGATTGGCTCCACGGAGTGCCTCTACGACCGCCCCCCCTTGCTGTAGATCGCCACGCTCGCCGCCAGCGGTCGATTCGTGGCGAGCACGGATACCCCGGATGCAATCAGCGCCCGGTACGTGTCGCCGCCGTCCTCCGCGGCCTGGCGGTCCAGCGCGCCGAACGTGCCTACGGTGGCGCGGATCCGCAGGGCCCTGGCCGTATTTAGCATTTGCTGATTCGGTGTCCCGACACCTAAGAAGCCTGAAGTCGGCCGGGTACCGTTTTCCCGAAAAGGGGACACCCCGAAGCGGGCGTACAGCTCGCGGTTGCGCTGGGCGAGCTCCTCGACCTTGACGATGTCTAGCGCCTCGAAACTCATCGGGCCCAGTTCGGGCATTTCGGCCCACTCGCGGTAGTCCTCCAGGTTGTACAGAATGAGGCTTACCTCGGCGAGCATCCCGCGTTTCTTGGCGGCGTTGCTGATCTGGCGGAGGGTCACGGGCCGCTTGCGGTCGAGGGACAGTAGGCCCTTGCCTTTGGCGAGCTCGAGCGCCTCGTCGAGGCTCGGGATGGTGTAGGCGGTGAGGCGACCGGCGGGGTCGAGGAGCCGCATGGTGTCGAGTTCGGCCCAGGTCCTCTCGCGGGCCAGGCCTTTGTTGCGCGTGAGACGCGCGAGGTCGTCGTCGTGAAACAGGAAGAGCACACCGTCCGAGGAAATGTTGATGTCGATCTCGGCGATGAACGATCCCTCCTGAAGAAGGCGCTGGAGTGACTCCAGGCAGTTCTCGGGGTAACCATCGATCTCGGGCCTCCCGCGGTGGGCGCTAATCAGTGGCACGCCCTCCCCGTTGGCGTCCAAGAGCCAAAAAGTTTGGGAGGGGAAACCGGGGAGGTAGGCAGGCCCCTTCTTGACGGAAGGCTTGCCCGCGGGCGTCCGGCGGGCTACCTCGGTACTGCCGGCCTCACCACCCGGGGGCGTCCCGCCCGTGACGCCTCCGCCACCGACGGCGCCGCCGCCCTGCGGTGCGTCCGCCCGCGCGGATGCCGGCGCAGAGCAGCCGAGGCCCGCGAGCACGACGAGCGCGGTCCAAAAGAGAATCGAGGGACGGAGGACTTGGGGCATCTGTATACTAAAAAGAGCTCCGCAACGCCGGGGCGCTGCGGAGCTCTGCTGAGGTAAGCGAAAACTGGGCCTAGTTGAAGATGTAGCGCAGGCCGACACGCGCGCGCCACAGCGAACCGAAGGTGCTGATGTTCAACTCCTCCTTGCCCGTACCGGTCCCGGTGTAGTTGTACCGGGGGGTATCTGGGTTGCCGCCCGTGAGGGTGTACAACTCGTAGTTGTTGAAGTCACCGGGCACGTTGTAGCGCACGCCCCACTTGCTGTTCAGCAGGTTGCCAAAGTTGAAGACGTCGAAAGAGACCTGGAGCCGCTGGGCCGTCCCGGCCGCGTTGAAGCCAATGTTCTGGCGAATGGCGACGTCGATTTGTGAGCGGAACGGCAGGAAATTGCTGTTCTTCTCGGCGTAGCCACCGCGATTCTCGCTCAGGTAAGGGTCGTCCTCGATGAAGCGGTTGAGGTTCTCCCACTGCTCGTTTGCGCTGAGGGTCACGACCCCTGCCGAGTTCTTGATGTCCACGAGGTTTATTTCGCTCTGGCTCGCCGGGATGTAGATCAGACTGCGGTTGCGTGAGGTGCTGCCCGACTCGTTATTGAGGTTGCTGGCCGGGCGACCGCCGATGACGTAGCTATACGCGTTGCCGGTTTCGCCGACGTAGAAGGCGGAAAAGGTCGTGGCGAACAGATCGCTCCCGCCCCAGTTGGCGCGGTAGTTCAGGCTCGCGATCGCGCGGTGTCCCGTCGCGTAGTCGCTGCGGCCGAAGACGGGGTTGTTGCGCCCGGCCACGTTGACCTGGCCCCGCCACTGCGAACTATTCTGTGAACTGGTACCGTCGTTGAAGGACTGCGCATCCCCGTAGGTGTAAGCCACCATCGAGGTAAGTCCATTCTCGAAATCCTTCGAGACCTGGGCGGTGAGCGTGTAAGTATAGCCTTTGTTCGTGTTACTCACGACGTAGACATCCCCGCCGACACTATTGTCGATGCGGCGGCGCGAGTAGACCGGGCGATCATCGGGGCCGCCACCGAGCGTACCCGTAGGGGCGGATTCGGAGTTGATGTTCGTGACGAGAATGTTGTTGAGTGTTTTGCTGAAAAGCCCCTCGAAGGTAGCGACGATCCCGCCCGGCAACACGTGGTCGACGGCGAGGTTCGTGCGGAAGATCTGTGGGTACTTGAAGTCTTCGGTGAAGAGGTCGATCTGACCCCCCTGTGGGGTGTTGCCCTCGCGCCGGTACTGGTTCTGTGGATCCGGACGGAAGAGGCGGTTGGCAGCGGGGATGTTGCGCTCGTCGATGTTCCCGAGGATGACGCCGTTGTTAGTATACTGTGCCCCCGGCCAGACGAACGGAATACGGCTCGTGAATACGCCCAATCCACCCCGCAGTACCGTCCGCGAGTCATTCTTGAAGTCGTAGTTGAAGCCGAGTCGCGGTGACACCAGCAGCGCACCGCTCGGGGTCTGTCCCGAGCGGGCGCCCGCGGCGACCGGGTACTGAGCCGCGAGTTTGGGGAGGATCGTATCGTTGAAGCCGGGTACCTCGAGCGGGGCGGTCGGGATGAAAGGAATGTCGAGACGGACGCCCGCGGTGAGGGTCAGGTTGTTGTTGAGGTTGATCTCGTCCTGGGCGTAGAAACCCAGTTGAAAGGCATTGAAGTCAGCGGCAGCCGCGCTGCCGTCACCGGCGACGTCGTCCAGCAGGCTGTACGTGTTCTGGTACTCGGCAAATTGTCCGTCCTGCAGGAAGCTATCGATGTTGTTGTAGATGTAGCTGCCGAAGGCGTTCGGGACGAACAGATTGTAGATGGAGTAGAACTCGTTGTGCGTCCCGAAGGTGAAGGTTTGTTTGCCGCGGTACAACTTAAAATTGTCGGTCAGCGTGAAGACGCTTTGCTCGAGGGCGTTACCCGCCGAGAAAGCCTCGCCCCCGAAGCGGATCGAGTTGCGCCCGTCGTTGATACGCACGTTCGGGAAGTCCTGCCCGAGGGGGTCACGGTCGTCGTTGACGTGCGTGTAGCCGACGATCAGGTTGTTGGAGGCTCCCGTCCCGAAGGTCGTGTTGAGCTCGAGGGCGGACGAGTTCGTGACGCTGGGGAAGTACACCCCGTTGTTCGAGAAGTTGATCGTACCGGAGTTGCCGGCGTTGCGGCCGAAGCTCTCGGCCTTGTTGTAGTTGTGACGCAGGACGAGCTGGTTGCTCTCGTTGAGGTTGAAGTTGAGCTTGGCGAAAATCTTGACGCCCTTCAGTTCGTCGTTGACGCTCCCGAAGGTCCCCGGATCGTAGCCGTAGTCGTCGATCAGCTTATCCTTGAGCTGATTGACCTGGGCCTCGGTGACGGCGCCGCGGTACTGCTGGAACTCGAAGGGGTTGGGCGTACGGTCGTTCTGGAACTCCGTATTTACGAAGAAGAACACCTTGTCCTTGAGGATCGGACCGCCGAACGAGGCTCCGTAGGTGCTCTGGAAGGAAGGATCGAGCCGCGTGCGTTGGAACGTGGTATCCGGCGAGCCGGGGTTGTTGACGCGGAGGCGCTCGGTGAGCCGGTCCGCGAGGGTCTGGTTGGTCTTGCCGGCGAGGTTCTCGTCCTGGTAGAAGGTGTAGGCCGTGCCCTGGAACTTGTTCGTACCGGATTTGGTCACAGCGTTGACGCCGCCGCCGACGAAGCCGCCGTAGCTGACGTCGTAAGGCGAGATCACGACCTGGATCTGGTCGATGATGTCGATGGAGAAGGGCGTTGCGCCGGTCTGGCCGCCGTTCGTCCCCGAACCCGCCAACCCGAACACGTCGTTGTTGACCGCGCCGTCGATGTAGATGGCGTTGTAGCGGTTGTTGGTCCCAGCGAAGCTCGTACTCTCGCCGCTGGTCGACGCCTGGGGCGTCACGCGGAGGAAGTCGTTCAGGTCCCTATTCAATGTAGGGAGCGCCTCGATGTCGGCGGTCGAGATCTGCGTACTCGTACCTGCGTTCTCGCCGCTGGACCCCCCCCGGGCCGACACGACGACCTCGGTGAGCTCGCTGGTGTTGTCCTGGAGCGTGGCGTCGAAGGTGCGGTTCTCGCCGAGCCGCAACTGTATCCCGCCAAACTCCTGCGAGCCGTAGCCCGTGTAGCTGACCGTGATCGTGTACGGCCCGCCGACGCGCATGTTGGCGAGGCGGTAGTAGCCATCGAGGTCGGTGGCGTTGCCGTATACCGTCCCGGTGGGCTCGTGGACGGCCACGACCGTCGCGCCGATGAGGGGCTCGCGGGAGGCGTCGAGGATGCGACCGCCGATGTTGGCCGTCGTGACGCCCTGGGCGCCGACCCACAGCGGGGCAAGTAGCCAACACAGCAGCGTCAGCAGGGTAGTGTAGCGCAGGTTCATAAGTCGTGTGTCTTGGGGTAAGAGTTGCTAAGACGCCGCAAACCTAGCGCAGAGCGTTTTAAGCCTCTGTTAAGGAACGGACGCCGAGCGCGAGTTATCCACACGGCCTCACGCGCTTAGATGTTCGGGATTTCGCTCATACGGGCGCCGAAACGCACTAGCCGCGGGCCATCACGCCGAAGATGTGCGAGCCCTCAGGCGGTTTTGCCGAAAGGCGCTATGACTTTGTTGTGTTAAGTCTTTTTTGCTGAATCCTCCTCACGCCGCCCCACAGCGCCCCCGACGACCCCGTTTGGCTTTCTTTGTCCCCCATAAAACCGCCCCCCTATGCGCGTACGCTCTACCCTCACCGCGCTCGCCCTCACCCTCACCGTCGGCATCGCCGGCGCGCAGTCGCTCGTCATCACGGAGGTGATGTACAACCCGCCCGAGGGCGGGGTCGACTCCCTGGAGTTCATCGAGATCTACAACCCCGGCACCACCGCCGTCGACGTGGCCAACTACACCCTGAGCGTCGGCGGCGTCAATGCCCTCGACACGCTCAAGGGCAGTCTCGCCCCGAAGGCTTTCTACGTCTCGGCCGTCAACGCGCGCGCCTTCGAGACCGTCTATAAGGTGAAGCCGACGAGCCAGTGGTCCGGCGGCGGCCTCTTTAACGGCGGCAATCGCGAGGTCAAGCTCCAGGATGCCACCGGCGCAACCGTGGTGGCGTTCACCTACCTCAACAGCGCCCCCTGGCCGGCGATCTCGGGTTCGAACGGGCCGAGCATCGAGCTCTGCGGCCTGAGCGCCGACCCGACCCAGGGCGGCAACTGGCTGGCCTCGGCGGTCAAGGTCGGCGTGATGGTCAATAACCAGGAATTACTGGCCTCGCCGTTCAAGTTTACCCCCGGCAACTGCGGCGGCGTGGCGGTGAGGTTCCCCGTGCGCACCATCGCGAGCCTGCGGGCCAACAACGCCGCAGGCGTAGCGCGGCTCAACGACTCCCTCGCGACCGTCACCGGACTGGCCGTCGGCATCAACCTCCGCAGGGGCCGGGGGCTACAGTTCACCCTGATCGACGCCAACAACACCGCCGGCATCGGCGTCTTCCTGGCCAACGACAGCCTCGGCTACGCGATCCGCGAGGGGGACCGCCTCGAGATCGCGGGCCGCATCGGTCAGTTCAACGGCCTCACGCAGATCGAGCCCTCCTCGATTAAGCGGCTGAACAACACGACCAACCTCCCCGATCCTACCCCCGTCATCAGACTCGACGAATCGACCGAGAGCCGCCTCGTGAGCATCGTCGGCCGCATCGTCGACTTCGATGGGTACCAACCGATGTCGGATCGTTCGTACAACCTCAAGGTGCTCACGGCCCCGGGGGATACGGCCATCGTTCGCCTCGCGGGTGTCAACCGAGTGCAGCTGCCCGTCGGCGGCGGTACGTCGTTGAGGTTCACCGGCATTGGCAACCAGTTCGACGATAGTTCGCCGTTTACGAGCGGCTACCAGTTGCTGCCGCGGCGCACCGGCGACATCTCGCCCCTGTCCGCAGTCCGCGAGGTCGCGGCCGAGGAGGTATTCGCGGTGTCGCGGACGGGCCGGGCCATCCAGCTTCGGCTCCTCCAGCCGACGACCGCGGTGACGCTCTACGATGCCCTCGGTCGTCGGGTGGCTTTCGCCAAAACCGGTGGTCTCGATCGCTACACCTTCGAGGACACCAGCGTCGGTGCCGGTCTGCTGATCGTGAGGGCCGTTTTGCCGACAGGCGAACAAGCCACCCAGATCGTCGTACGTTACTAGACGATATGACGGAACCTGCGAACGACCTGCGGATCGGTATTGCCCTGAGCGGCGGGGGGGCGAGGGGCGTGGCCCACATCGGCGTCCTCAAGGCCCTCGTCGAGGCAGGCATCGAGCCGCAGGTCGTCGCCGGGACCTCGAGCGGTGCGATCGTCGGGTCGCTCTACGCCTACGGGGCGAGCATCGAGGAGCTCGAGCAGTTCGCCCGCGTGGGTGTCGGTCTTAAGCTGCTGCGGATCGGTAACCCCCTCAAGGGCCTCATCAAGCTCACGCTCCTGCGCGAGAAGCTGGAGGCGGTGCTCCCGACTGACGACTTCGACTGCCTTCAGCGGCCCTTCGCCGTGACGGCCACCAACCTACAGACCGGCGAACTGCGGATCTTCCGCGAGGGACCCCTCATCCACGCAGTGCAGGCGAGTTGTGCGGTGCCGCTGCTGTTCCACCCCGTCGTGATCGACGGCCAGCAGTACATCGACGGCGGACTGTACATGAACCTCCCCGCCGCCCCCATCCGCGAGGAGTGCGACCTACTGATCGGGAGCAACGTCATGCCGCACGAGCAGACCGAGGTCGGGCCCCTGAGTTCCATCTGGACGATCAGCAACCGCGTCTTCGACCTGTCGGTGCACCACAACTCCTCCGCCTCGCGCGAGTTGTGCGACTTCCTCATCGAACCCCTCGAACTCACCGGCTACCACATCTACAACTTCGCCCGGGCGGACTCCCTCGTCGAGGTCGGCTACCTAGAGACGAAGGCGCGACTGCCGGCCCTGAAGAAGCTCATCGCCGCGAGGCGCAGTGAGCTCGCGACGGCGGCCCTTGTCGATTGACGCATCAGAAGATCTCCGCGCGCCACTCCCCCTCGTAGTACACCATGATGTTCTCCTGGAGGCTCGTGCTCAACGTGACCCCCACGTAGTCCGAGCTCACCGGGAAGGTCTTGTGCAGTCGGTCGACCAGCACCGCGATCTCGAGACTGGCCGGCACGATACCCAGCAGTGGCTTGGCGGCGAAGAAGGCCGTCCGACCCGTGTTGGCCACGTCGTCGACGATGATGATGTGCTCGCCGGCGAGCCGCGCGGCGTCCCCCTCGAACCTCGGCTCCGGGTCGAGCGGCGAGGCCGGATTGATCCGCAGTCGCGCGACAAGCACCTCGCAGGACAGCGCGAAGCTCCGGATGTCCTCGCGCATGGTGTCGGCCAGCAGCTCGGCGGTCTTGTACCCGTTGTTGTTGATCCCCAGCAGGTGGATCCGTTCGTGGTCCCCGTGCACCTCGAGGATCTCGGCGGCGAGGCGGGCGAGCTTGCGCTCGATGAGGGGGCGGTCGAGGATGAGCATGGGGGGCTGGCCGTAGGGGAGGCCGGAAAGCTAAGCCCCCGTGGGTTCGCCAACAAAACGCCCCGCGATTGGTCTTGTGGAAGGGCGTCGCCACACGTTGACGCAAAGGTCCGTTTCTTCGCGCTGCGTTCGAGCCCTACCGTATGATCCAGATTATCCTCTTCGCCATCGTGGCCATCGTCGGCTTCGGCTACGGCGCCTACCAGTTCGCCCGGCTGCGTCGGCGCGTGCTCCTCGGGCAGGACGAGGCCATGGTGTCCGCCCCCGGCGAGCGCTTCCGCAACATGATGCTGATTGCCTTCGGGCAGAAGAAAATGTTCAAGCGCTGGATACCGGCGGTGCTACACCTCTTTATATACGTGGCGTTCCTGTTCACGCAGATCGAGCTCGTCGAGATACTCGTAGATGGCTTCACGGGCGCGCACCGCAGCTTCGTCGGCGTCCTCGGGCCGCTGTACCCCGTGATCCTCAATACGATCGAGGTACTCAGTGTGCTGGCCTTGTTCGCGACGGTCGTGTTCCTGATCCGGCGCAACGCGCTGTACATCCCGCGTTTCCACAAACCCGAGCTCGCCGGGTGGCCCCACAGGGACGCCAACATCATCCTCTACCTCGAGATCGTCCTCGTGCTGGCGATCATCACGATGAACGGGACGGACACCGTGCTGCAGCAGCGCAACCCGGAGCACTTCCCGAGCACGGGCATCCTCGCGGTGAGCTCCTGGCTCGGGCCCCTGCTCTTCGACGGCTTCTCCACCGGGACACTGCTGGTCCTCGAGCGCCTGGGGTGGTGGCTGCACTTCCTGGTCGTGATCGCCTTCCTCAACTACCTGCCGATCTCCAAGCACCTCCACATCATCTTCGCTTTCCCGAACACGTACTGGGCGCGCCTGCGCAACCAGGGCGAGATGACCAACATGCCGGACGTCCAGCGGGAGGTGGCCTCGATGATGGACCCGGACGCCGCCTTCGCCGAGGACGACGGAGCCGAGATCCCGGAGTTCGGGGCCAAGGACGTGACGGACCTCGGGTGGGTCGACGTGCTCGGGGCCTACGCCTGTACGCAGTGCGGCCGCTGCACCGCGGTGTGCCCGGCCAACATCACCGGCAAGAAGCTCTCGCCGCGCAAGATCATGATGGACATCCGCACCCGCGCCGAAGAGGTGGGCGCGAAGATCGACAGTGGCGACCGGCAGTACATCCACGCCGACAAGCCCCCGGCCGACGGAGCGACCGCCGTACTCACGAAGGACAACTTCGACGACGGCCGCTCCCTGTTCGACTACATCTCCCGCGAGGAGCTCCACGCCTGCACGACCTGCCAGGCCTGCATCGAGGCCTGCCCCATCAACATCAATCCCCTCGAGCCCATCCTGCGGATGCGCCGCTACGAAATCCTCACCGAGGCGGCCGGACCCGGCGACTGGCTCCCGATGTTCACGGCCATCGAGAACGGCGGCAGCGCCTGGGCCATCGCGGACCCGCGCGACAAGTGGGCCGAAGAAGTGGAGGCGTGAGGGAGCCGTGTTGAGTGGGTGAAGGGGGAAGTGCTGACTGGCTCGCCAACTTTTGCAGATCTGCTCCCCGCGATTATGTATACCCTTCCGCCCTTCTTCAATAATTCAAACTTCAAACCATCGACACTTGACCCCGCTCTCCCCAACCGTAAATGATCCGGCCGACCCCAACGCGGTACCGACGCCCGCGCCCGAGGAGGTGCGGAGGCCCCTGCGCATTCCGCGTATGTCCCAACTGGCCGCGGAGGGTCGCGTCCCGGAGGTGCTCTTCTGGGTCGGTTGCGCCGGCAGCTACGACGCGCGGGCGCAGAAGGTCACCGTGGCCTTTGCGAAGATCCTTAACGAACTCGCGATAGACTTCGCGATCCTCGGGGACGAGGAGGCCTGCACCGGGGATCCCGCCCGCCGCGCCGGCAATGAGTTCGTCTTCCAGATGATGGCCGCGCAGAACGTCGAGGTCCTCAACGGCTACGGCGTCCGCAAGATCGTAGCCACCTGCCCGCACTGCTTCAATACGCTCAAGAACGAGTACCCCGCCCTGGGAGGTAAGTACGAAGTCGTTCACCATACTGTCTTCCTCGAGGGTCTCCTGAAGTCGGGACAGCTCACCGTCGAGGGCGAGACTCGGCCCGGGGGCGTCACCTACCACGACTCCTGCTACATCGGCCGCGGCAACGCCATCTACGAAGCCCCGCGCGAGGTCATCGCGGCCCTACGCACCGAGATCCGGGAGATGAACCGCATCAAGCAGAATGGCCTGTGCTGCGGGGCGGGCGGCGCGCAGATGTTCAAGGAGGACGAGCCCGGCGACAAGCGCATCAACACCGAGCGCACCGAGGAGGCCCTCGCTACCGGCGCCAAGACCATCGCCGTCAACTGCCCCTTCTGCCTCACGATGATGACCGACGGCGTCACCGCGGCCGAGCGCCAGGACGAGGTCATGGTCTACGACCTCGCCGAGCTCATCGTCAACGCCAACCGCTGGTAAATGACCGACACCCAAGCCACGCAAGCCTTCGCCGACTGGCCCGACGCCACGCGCCTCTGGCTCTACAACGCCGACCGCGAGTTGAGTGAGCCAGAGGCGGCTTTCGCCAAAACCTACCTCGCCGATTTCGCCGAGCGCTGGGTGAGCCACAGCCGGGGCCTCACCGCGTACAGTGCTCTCCTGTTCGATCGCGTGGCCGTGCTCGGGGTCGACGAAAGCGCGGCCGGCGCGAGCGGCTGCAGCATCGACAGTTCGGTGCGCGCGCTCCAGGAACTCGGGGCAACACTCGATGTCGACTTCTTCAACCGGATGATCTTCCTCGTCGTGGAC
This sequence comes from Saprospiraceae bacterium, assembly GCA_965215115.1. GTDB lineage: Bacteria > Bacteroidota > Bacteroidia > Chitinophagales > Saprospiraceae > CALDTK01. Next base: position 4,385,643 of record OZ244050.1, on the reverse strand, counting down.
GGGGACCGGGACCGGGTCCGGGCCTACGACCGGGCGGCCTTCGCGGAGGCTTACCGCGACGGCGCCCTCACGCCCGCCACGCCCGTCGTCGACACCCTCGTCGCCGATGTCGCCGCGGCGCGTTCGGGCCTCGTCAAACCGCTGTCCGTCAGCTGGCACGCGCGAATGGTCTAAGACCGCGCCGCCCGCCCGCACGAGCGCTTAGCTTCGCCAGATGCTCGACCGCATCAAAACCTACCTCGGCGTGGAGGGCGTCCGCCTCGAGCTCGAGGCCCCGCCCGCCGTGTCTCGCCGCGAGGGCGTCATTGCCGGTAGGATACTACTGAGCACGCTTCGCCCCCAGCGCGTTTCCTCGCTCGCGCTCCGCCTCACCGAACGCTACTCCCGCGGCCGCGGCGAGCGCAAACGCATCGACGAGTACGTCCTCGGCGAGAGCGAGGTGCCATGTGGGCTCGACGTCGTCCCCGGCGAGGAGATCGTCGTGCCGTTCGTGCTGCGTTTTGCCGAAAGGCGTACCGCCATCGAGCGACGGCTCGACCGCTTCGGCCCCCTCGGCTCCCCGCTCACGAAGGTGGCCCTGCTCAGCTACGCCGCCGAGAGCCGCTACGAGCTCACCGTGATGGGTACCGTGGCGGGGGTCGCCCTGCAGCCCGTCTGCAGCGTGTCGGTGACGCTCGAGTGATCGCGCGGGCGGCGAAACCTCGCCCGCGGCGGCGCGTTGCGGCAGGTATGAAGGAGGCGGTGACGATCTTTTGGTTCCGGCGCGACCTGCGCCTACACGACAACGCCGGACTCTACCACGCCCTGAAGTCGGGCCACCCCGTCGTCCCGCTGTTCATCTTCGACCGCCACATCCTGGATGTCCTCGAGGACGAGGACGACTCGCGGGTGATGTTCCTGCAGCAGACCGTGAGCGGCATCCAGGCCGAGCTCGCGTCCGGCGGCCACCCGATGGAAGTTCACTACGGCACGCCGGAGAAGGTCTGGGCCACGCTGATCGAGAAGTACAACGTCGCCGAGGCACACGCCAATCGCGATTACGAGGCTTACGCCAAAACCCGTGACGCGGCCATCGACCAACTTCTGCGAAAGAAAGGTGCCCGGCTACACCTCCACAAGGACCACGTGATCTTCGAGGCGAGCGAGGTCCAGAAGAAGGCGGGCGGCGAGTACACGGTCTTCACGCCTTACAGCAAAACCTGGCTCGCTAAACTCGACACCCGCATCGACGAGGACGCCAACGGCGAGGCGGTTAGCTTTTACCTAAAGCCCTACCCCTGCGCCAAGTACGCCTCGGCTTTCGCCAAAACCTCGGACTTCGGCAACGGCGCGACCTGTCCTAGCCTGGCCGACCTGGGTTTTCGCGAAAGCGATACGCCCATTCCGCCGACGAACCCCAGTGACGCCGTCATTGCGCACTACGACAAAACACGCGACATCCCCGGCATCCCTGGCACCTCGCGCCTCGGGCCGCACTTTCGCCACGGGACGGTTAGCATCCGGCAGTGGGCCAGGCACGCGCGCAGACTCAACGCGACCTACCTCGGGGAGCTGATCTGGCGCGACTTCTACAGCCAGATCCTGCAGGTCCACCCGCAGGTCTCGACGCAGAGCTTCCGCCCGGAGTACGACGCGATCGCGTGGCGCAACGACGAGGCCGACTTCGAGCGCTGGTGCCGCGGCGAGACGGGCTACCCGATGGTCGACGCGGGGATGCGACAGCTCAATACCATCGGCTACATGCACAACCGCGTCCGCATGATCACGGCCTCCTTCCTCACGAAGCACTTGCTGATCGACTGGCGCTGGGGCGAGCGCTACTTCGCGCGCAAACTCCTGTGCTACGATCTGGCGAGCAACAACGGCGGCTGGCAGTGGGCCGCCGGCACCGGGGCGGACGCCGCGCCGTACTTCAGGGTCTTTAATCCGACCTCGCAACTCAAGAAGTTCGACCCACAACTTAAGTACGTCAAGGAGTACGTGCCGGAGTACGGCACGGCTGCCTACCCCGCGCCGATGGTCGACCACAAGCTCGCCCGCCAGCGCGCACTGGACGTGTACCGCGAGGGCCTGGCCCGCGCCCGCAACGAAGGCCGGCGGTAGGGGAGGGTGAGCACAGGCAACCTTACCGACCAGCCGCTACTGCGCCAGCGCAACGGCGTCCGTCGGGACGTGCTCGATCTGCGTGATGTACAGCGAGCGCTGCTGGAGCATCGGGTCGATGAGGTCGAACTGCCTCACGCCGGCGTCGAAGCCGCGGAACGTGGCCGTAACGGTCTCGAGGCGGCCGTTCTTGGAGACCTGCACGTGGCGATCGCGCATCTCGTAGCTGATGCCGCCGGCGTTGTCGCGCAACACGGTCCCGGGTGAAAGCGTCATCGGGGTTTCTTCGCGCAGGGCGCGCGTCACGGTGACGAGGGTCCGGTTGCCCTCCAGCACCTCGACGGCGATGGTGGCGGTGGGGTCGTTGGAGCTCTGGAACGTGGTCTGCGCCGAGGCGGCGGACGTGAGGCCGAGTCCGAGCGCGAGGGCGCCGAGACCCGCCAGGAGGCGTGGTGTTTTTCTCATCTGTACCCCACGTCTTACCAATAGCGCGCCAATGCGCGCGGGTAAGTGGACCGGGTGTCACGTTTGGCTGGGCCCCCGGCGCCGTGGAGAAGGCGGAGCGTAGGTTTCGCTGGGGTTTTCGTACCTTTAAGGCTTAATCCGAAAGGCGGTTGATCGCCGGTGTAGACTGGTCAATATCCCGCGTTTTCGTACTTCAAAGTGCTGATACTCTAGTATGTCTTCAAATTCAAGGATCATCCCGATCAACATCGAGGATGAGATGAAATCGGCCTACATCGACTACTCGATGTCGGTCATCGTCTCGCGCGCGCTCCCGGACGTGCGCGACGGCCTCAAGCCCGTCCACCGGCGCGTGCTCTACGGCATGAACGGCCTCGGGCTCGCGTACACCAAGGCCCACAAGAAAAGCGCGCGTATCGTCGGCGAGGTGCTCGGGAAGTACCACCCGCACGGCGACAGCTCGGTGTACGACACGATGGTCCGCATGGCGCAGGAGTGGTCGCTGCGCTACCCGCTGGTCGACGGCCAGGGCAACTTCGGCTCGATGGACGGGGACAGCCCCGCGGCGATGCGCTACACCGAGGCGCGCATGGCGAAGATCACGGAGCTGATGCTCAACGACATCGAGAAGGACACGGTCGACTTCTCGCTCAACTTCGACGACACCCTCAAGGAGCCGACGGTGTTGCCGACGCGGCTCCCGAACCTACTGGTCAACGGCGCCTCCGGGATCGCCGTCGGGATGGCCACCAACATGCTGCCGCACAACCTCTCCGAGGTCATCGACGGCATCGTCGCCACGATCGCCGACCCCGAGATCACGATCGAGACCCTGATGGAGCACATCACCGCGCCGGACTTCCCGACCGGCGGTACGATCTACGGCATGTCCGGGGTCCGCGAGGCCTTCGAGACCGGTCGCGGGCGGGTAGTGGTGCGCGCGAAGGCCATCATCGAGGAGCAGGGCGGCCGCGAGACGATCATCGTCAACGAGATCCCCTACCAGGTCAACAAGGCGACCCTGATGGTCAAGATCGCCGACCTCGTCAACGAGGGCAAGATCGAGGGCATCTCGGGGCTGCGCGACGAGTCCGACCGCCGCGGCCTGCGGATCGTGGTCGAGGTGAAGCGCGACGCGATGGCCTCGGTGGTGTTGGCCAAACTATTCAAGTACACCCCGCTCCAGTCGAGCTACGGGGTCAACAACGTTTGTCTGGTCAACGGGCGCCCGCGGACGCTAAACTTGAAACAACTCATCGCCGAGTTTATCAAGTTCCGCATCGAGGTCGTCATCCGGCGCACGGCGTACGAGTTGCGCAAGGCCCAGGAGCGCGCGCACATCCTCGAGGGCCTGCTCATCGCCCTCGACCACCTCGACGAGGTAATCAAGCTGATCCGCGCGTCGAAGGACGTCGAGACCGCTCGCACGGGCCTGATGACGACCTTCGAGTTGTCCGAAATCCAGGCCCGCGCCATCCTCGACATGCGCCTCCAGAAGCTCACGGGCCTGGAGCGCGACAAGATCCGCGAGGAGTACGACGAGCTCATGAAGCTCATTGCCCACCTCGAGGAGATCCTCGCGAGCGAGGAGCTGCAGCGCGGCGTGGTGCGGGACGAACTGCTCGAAGTCAAGGAGAGCTTCGGGGACGCCCGCCGCACCGACATCAGCTTCGCCGACGGCGAGATCGCGATGGAGGACCTGATCGCCAACGAGGAGGTCGTCATCACGATCAGTCACCTCGGGTACGTCAAGCGCACGGTGTCGAGCGAGTTCCGGGCCCAGGGCCGCGGCGGTCGCGGGAGTCGGGGTTCGAAGACGCGCGACGCGGACTTCGTCGAGCATATGTTCGTGGCGAACACCCACAACTACCTGCTGCTGTTCACCGAGCTGGGCCGCTGTTTCTGGCTCAGGGGCTTCGACATCCCGGAGGCCGCCAAGACCAGCACCGGGCGCGTGATCCAGAATATCCTCGCCATCCCGAAGGAGGACAAGGTCAAGGCCTACATCATCGTCCCGGACCTCAACGACGAGGAGTTCCTCGACAGCCGCTACATCCTCTTCGCCACCCGGAAGGGCGTCGTCAAGAAGACCTCGCTGCGGGACTACTCGCGGGTGCGGCAGGCGGGCATCAACGCCATTAACATCAACGAGGGCGACACGCTCCTGGAGGCCAAGCTCACGCACGGCGACAGCGAGGTGCTGCTCGCGACGCGCAATGGCTACGCGATCCGCTTTAAGGAGAGTGTGGTGCGGGTGATGGGCCGCACGGCCACCGGCGTGCGCGGCGTATCCCTCCAGGACGAGCAGGACGCGGTGGTCGGCATGGTGACCCTCCACAACTCCGAGGAGGAGGGCGTGAGCCACGGCGACGGGAAGTCGATCCTCGTTTTGAGCGAAAGCGGTATGGCGAAGCGCTCGGACCCGGCCGACTACCGCATCACGAACCGCGGTGGCAAGGGCGTGCGCACGATGCTCATCACCGACAAGACCGGCGCGCTGGTGAGCATGAAGAGCGTCAGCGAGGACGAGGACTTGATGGTGACGACCCGCCGCGGGATCGTGATCCGGACCAAGGTCGAGGACCTGCGCGTGATGGGTCGCGCGACCCAGGGCGTGCGCCTCATCAAAGTCCAGCCGGACGACTCGATCGCCGACGTGGCGGTGGTGCCGTACAGCGAGGACGAGGACAGCGACGCCGACGGCGACACGCTCGACGTGGAGCTCCTCACCGACGGGATCGACGGCGCAAGCGACGGCGCGACCGACGGCGCAAGCAACGGCGACTCCGAGGAGGAGTAGGGGAGGGCGGTTAAGCGTCAGTTAAACAGATGCCCCCTCTACACCCTTATATACCTTGACCCTGTTTTCGATTTCACCTGAACCAACACAATCATGAGAAGACTTCCATTCCTACTCCTGGCCCTCCTGATGACCTTCGCCACCTTCGCGCAGGACGCCGCAAAGACTGTCAAGTCGGGCAATAAAGCCCTCGCGAAGTACACCGCCGACATGACCGACATGGGGTCGTACCAAGCGGCGATGGACGCCGCGATGGAGGCCACCAAGCTCGACCCGAGCCTGTCGGGCGCGTGGATGCTGCTCGGCGACGTGTACGCCGCCGACGTCAAGAAGGTCACCGCCGACATCTCCTCGAAGAACGAGGAGCACATGAAGGCCCAGGTCCTGAATCCCGCTGCACCCGCACCGGATTTCTCCACGACCGAGGTGCCCGCGAAGCCCGCCGAGGAGGCCCTGGCGGCCTATAAGAAAGCCTACGAGACCTCCACCAAGAGCTCGTACAAGAAGTCCGCCAAGGACGCCATGCAACAGCTCTCCGCCGACATGGGCATGGTGGGCAACGCGATGCTCGGGGCCACCCGCTACGCAGACGCCTACAAGCCGCTCCAGTTGATGGGCGACGTCGACACGTACTTCCGCGCGAACAACGAGGACCCGATCTTCGCCGACGACGACAAGCTCAACCAGCAGAAGTACATCACGGCCGTCGTCGCGCAACAGGCCGGCGACAAAGCCAACGCGATGAAGCTCTACAAGGAGCTTTACGACGCCAACTACGACGAGGCCGCTGTGTTCGCCAACTACAGCAACATGCTGATGGCTGAGGGCCAGAAGGACCAGGGCCTGGAGATCCTCAACAAAGGCCGGACGAAGTACCCCGACAACTCCGAGATCCTCTTCGCCGAGATCAACTACTACATCCAGGCGCAGGACTTCACTACCCTCGAGCAGAAGCTCCAGCAGGCGATCGCCGCCGAGCCCGACAACGTCGGTCTGTACACCGCGCTCGGCAACGTGTACATGAACTTGAGCGGTAAGGAAAAGGACGCCATGAAGGCCGACGAGTACACCGCCAAGTCCATGCAATACTTCACGGAGGCCACCAACCGCGACCCCGAGAACGTCGACGCGATCTACTCGATGGGCTCGATGAAGTTCAACAAGGCCGTGGCCCTCAACTCCGAGATGCAGAACCTCGGCAACACGAAGGCCGACCAGGCCAAGTACGAGGAGATGAACAAGGAGGTCACGACGCTCTTCGACGAGGCCCTCCCTTACTTCACGAAGGCCGAGAAGATCGACCCGAACGACCGCAACACCATGATCGCCCTCAAGGAGATCTACGCGCGCAAGGGCGACTACGAGACCTCGAACAAGTACAAGAGCCGCCTCGAGGCCACCGGGGGCAAGTAACCCGCAGCCGGCTTCTGCCCCCCGCAGATGGCATTCCGAAACCCCACCACGCGCAAACGTGGTGGGGTTTCCTACTTTACGGCCATGTGGCAACGCTTCTTGGTACTGTGCGAGCGCGCGGGTGCGTGGGTACTGCTGCTCGTGGCGGTCGTATTCGCGATTGACGTGAGCCTGCGGTACGCCTTCGGGATCACGGCCGCGCTGTTTCCGGACCTGGAGTGGTACGGGGTCTGCCTCGCCGTGTCCCTCGGGCTAGCGCCCGCCCTGGGCGTGGGGGCGCACGTGAGCGTGGAGGTTTTTGCCGAAAGGCTCCCCACCGCCTTACGGCAAAACATCGTACGCTCGGGACACTTGCTGTTGTTGCTGCCCTGGTGCGCATTCGTGGTCTACGCCGGCGGACGCTACGCCGTCAACAGCTTCTCGATCGGGGAGGGGAGTGCCGATCCCGGTGGCCTCCCGTACCGGTGGCTGCCGAAAGGATTCTTGGTGCTTGCCTTCGTGATGCTCGGGCTCGAGGGTTTGAGGAGTGCCGTTGGCGGACTTCGGCTGCCTTTCCAAAAACGCGCAGCCTAGGTGGCCTGGCTCGCGCTCATCGTCTTCGCCGCGATCTTGGTGGCGATCCTGTTGGGCTACCCGGTGAGCCTATCCCTAGGCGGGGTGTCACTGGTGGCGGGCTACGTCTTGCTGGGGCCGGCCTTCATGCAGTTCCTCCCGAGCCGGATGCTGGGCATCTTCAGCAACTACGTCCTGCTGGCCGTCCCGATGTTCATCCTCATGGGACTGGCCCTGCAGCGCAGTGGTCTCGCGGCCACGCTCATGCGGGCGGCCGCCACCGCGCTCGGGCGCACGCCGGGGGGGCTGGGCCTGGCGGTCCTCGGCGTCGGTGCCCTCCTGGCGGCGAGTACAGGGATCGTAGGCGCGTCGGTGGTGACGCTGTCCCTAATCGCGCTCCCGGTGATGGACGAGGCTGGCTACCGGCGCAGTTACGCGGCGGGCATCGTCGCGGCGGCCGGCACGCTGGGCCAGATCGTCCCCCCGAGCATCGTCCTCGTCCTGCTGGGCAGCGTCATGCAGGTCACGGTGGGCGACCTATTTGCCGCGGCGCTCAAACCGAGCTTGCTACTCATCGGGGCCTACGCGGTAGTACTCGTTTTGACGGCAGTCTTCCAGCCGAAAGCAGTGCCGCGGTGGACGGGGAGTAGTAGCGTCGCGGCAGTTGGCGATGGGGCCGGTGAGCGCGTTTCCGCAAAACACTTGGTGCTCGGGATTGCTGGTCCGCTGGTACTGATCGTAGTCGTACTCGGCAGCATCCTCGCCGGGGCAGCGAGTCCCACCGAGGCCTCGGGCGTCGGGGCGGTGCTGGCGCTGATCTTGCTCTACCTGAGCGGCAAACGGAGTTGGCGAGAGTTCGACGAGGTGGCGCGGGAGTCTCTCAGGCTCTCGGCCATGGTCTACCTGATCCTGTTGGGCGCCACCACGTTCGCGTTGGTGTTCCGCGGCCTGGAGGGCGACGTATTCCTCGTGGAGTGGGTGCAGGAAGCGGGCCTCGACCAGTTCTGGTTCGTGATCGCCCTGATGGTGATCGTATTCATCGCCGGGTTTTTCATCGACTTCATCGAGATCATCTTCATCGTCGTCCCGGTGGCGCTCCCGCTCGTCAAGGCGCTCGGGGTGGACCCGCTGTGGCTGTGCGTGCTGCTGGCCATCAACCTGCAGACCTCCTTCCTGACGCCACCTTTCGGGTTTAGCTTGTTCTACCTGCGGGGGTCTGCGCCCGCGCACTACAGTACCGCCGATCTGTACCGCGGGGTGGTCCCCTACGTCGGGATTCAGTTGTCGCTGCTCGCGTTTGTGTTCCTCTACCCCGACATCTTGCGCTAGGCTCGACATATTTGCCCCGCATGCCCGAACGCACCGCAGCCGCCGCCGCCCTCGCGGAGGACTACTTCCGTAAAACGACCATCGCCAACGTCGGACCGGCTTGCGTGCGGACGGAACTGCACGTCGCCCCCCTGCTGAGCCGCCGACTCGGGAACCAGGTCTGGCTCAAGCGCGAGGACCAGCAACCCGTGTTCTCGTTCAAGCTCCGCGGCGCCTACAACCGCATCGTGGCACTGCTCAAGGAGGGCAGTCTGGCCGGGGTCGTGGCGGCCTCCGCGGGCAACCACGCGCAGGGCGTCGCGCTGGCCGCTCGGCAACTGAGCCTCCCGGCCGTCATCGTGATGCCGCGCACGACCCCGGACATCAAGGTGGAGGCCGTGCGCAACCTCGGGGCGGAGGTGGTGCTGTTCGGCGACGACTTCGACGCGGCGCTGGCGTGTAGTCGCGACATCGAGGCGCAACGCGGGTTTGCGTTTATCCACCCCTTCGACGACGCCGACACCATCGCGGGCCAGGGCACGGTCGCGCGCGAGATCGACGACCAGCACCCGGGCCACATCGACGCCGTGTTCATCTGCGTCGGCGGCGGGGGGCTGGCGGCTGGCATGGCGGCGTACCTACGACACGTGCGTCCGAACGTCAAGCTCATCGGCGTCGAGCCCGAGGACGCGGCCTGCATGCGCGCAGCCTTCGACGCGGGCCACTTGGTGACCCTCGGTAGGGTAGGGCTCTTCGCCGATGGTGCGGCCGTGAAGCGCGCCGGGGTGCTCACGTACGAGCTCTGCCGCACCTTCCTCGACGACGTCATCACGGTGAGCGTCGACGAGATCGCCAACGCCATAAAAGACGTTTTCGGGGATACGCGTACCCTCATCGAGCCCGCCGGGGCACTCGCGGTGGCGGGCATCAAGAAGTACGTCGCGAGCGAGGGGGTCCGCGACCAGGTCCTGGTGGCGACCGTGAGCGGGGCCAACGTGTCCTTCGATCGGCTCCGGCACATCGTCGAGCGCACGGAGGTCGGGGAGGTACGCGAGTGCCTCATCGCGGTGCGGATCCCCGAGCGACCGGGCAGCTTCCGGGAGTTCTGCCACGCGATCGGGCACCGGAGCATCACGGAGTTCAACTACCGCTACTCCGGATCAGCCATGGCGGATGTCTTCGCGGGGATCCAACTCCAGGGGGGCGAGGGCGAGCGCGACCTAATCCTCGCGAGCCTCGAAGCCTCCGGCTACGACGTCGTGGACCTGAGCCACAACGAGGCCGCGAAGCTGCACACGCGCTACATGATCGGGGGGCACCTCGCGGCCGAGTCCCCGCTGGAGGAACGGATCTTCCGGTGTCGCTTCCCGGAGCGGCCGGGCGCGCTGCTCGAGTTCCTGGAGGCCGTCCCGACGAGCTGGAACATCTCGCTGTTCCACTACCGCAACCACGGAGCGGCGTTCGGGCGGGTGCTGGTCGGGATACAGTTTCCGCCGGGGGCGGAGGCGGAGCTCGAGGCCTTCGAGGCGCGACTGTCGTACCCGACGCACGAGGAGACGGGCAACCCTGCGCTGGTGAGGTTCTTGGGGTCGGCGCGGGTGGGGTAAGCGTTCGGGCGGGCGTTCGGCGAGCTCCAGCTCGTGCCCGCCGGTGTTCCCCGGACGATTGACCCCTAATTTGCCTAGACTTCGGCCACGGGCTTTTCTACGTGTCCAGCATCTGAAAAGCGCTTTCGGGGCACGGGAAGACTAGTGTGCTTTGACCGAGGTTATCAGCGGCTGCAGCCTTAACGGGCGCACGAGCTGGAGCTCGTCGAACGCGCCCGCTACCGTAGCAAGCGCTGGTACGCGCCCTCCGACAGGTCAACCCACCCGCGGTAGGTTTTGGCGAAAGCCGCGTAACTCTCGAAGATGGCCGAAGCCTGCGCACTAGCGCCCGCCAGCTCTTGGACGACATCCTCCGCCAAGGGGCGCAGGCCCTCGATCACCTCCTGCGGCAGTGTACGCACGTCCGTGCCGTAGTCTAGGATCTTCCGTAGGTACGCGCCGTTCTGGGCTTCGAAGGCGTGCAGCGTCCAGGCGTTGACGCTCGCGATGGCCGTGTCGAGCATGGAGCGATAGGCCGCCGGTAGGGTAGCGTACGTCGGTTCGTGGACCATGATCTCGAGCACGGTGCCCGGCTCGTGCCAGCCGGGGCCGTAGTAGTACTTCGCGACCTCGTGGAAGCCCATGAGGTAGTCGTGGTACGGACCGATCCACTCCGTCGCGTCGAGGACGCCGCGCTCGAGGTTGGTGTACAGCTCCGTCCCGGGCGACAGTAAGGTGGTGCCGCCGGCGCGCTCGAAGACCTTGCCGCCGAGGCCCGGGATGCGCATCTTCAGGCCCCGCAAGTCGCCCAGGTCGTTGAGCTCGCGATTGAACCAGCCCGCCATCTGGACGCCCGTGTTGCCGCCAGCGTACGGCCTTATGTTAAATGGGGCGTAGGCCTTGCGCCACAGTTCGAGGCCCCCGGCGTGGTCGATCCAGGCGTTCATGCCCTGGGCGTTGAGGCCGAACGGCACGGAGCTAAAGAACTGGGCCTCCGGGATTTTGCCGGCCCAGTAGTAGCTCGCCCCGCTGGCGATGGCCGCCGTACCGAGGCTCACGGCCTCGAAGCACTCGAAGGCCGGGATGAGCTCCCCGGAGCCGTACACCTTGATGACGAAGCGCCCGTCGCTCATGGTGGCGACCTGGTCGGCCAGTCGCTGGCAGGCCTCCTGGAGGATCGGGAAGCCCGGGGGCCAGGTCGTGACCATGATCCACTCGACGTTGGGCCGGGCGCCGATGACGTTCGGGGCGTCGGCCCCGGGCGCGGCGCAACCCGCGGCGAGGCCGGCGCCGGTGAGCAAACCGGATCGGAGGAAACTGCGGCGCTGCATGGCGGGAAGGTAGTCGTCCGGGCGCCGGGAGACCTGGTCGGCGAGTCGCGGAGGTGGCAGCGCCATGCCGCATGCCGGTTTTCCTATAATTTACATTATGTTAAATAGGCGGCAGTGCCCGACAGTTCGTCCTCCCCCGGCCCCGCCGTCGCTTAGCTTGCCTCTCCCAAACGATGCCCATGGCCGAAATCTACACCCCCGCTCCCGCGCCCCCCGTCGTCAACGAGTACGAACGCGAGCGCGTCCCGGCCTCGGCGCACAAGGACTGGCGGAGCTTCCTCGGGATGTACGCCGGCGAACACGCCGCCGGCACGGAATTCATGATCGGACCGCTGTTCCTCACCGCCGGCGTCGGGGCCTTCGACCTGCTCGTGGGCCTGTTGGTCGGCAACTTCCTCGCCGTGCTCACGTGGCGCTACGTCACCGCGCCGCTGTCGGTGCGCGTGCGGCACACCTTGTACTATCAGCTCGAGCGCATCGCCGGCACGGGTCTCGTCAAGGCCTACAACGTCGCCAATGGGGTCTTTTTCTGCTTCCTGGCCGGGGCCATGATCACGGTCGCGGCCACGGCCGTCGGCATACCGTTCGGGATGGACATGCCCGCCCTCGACGCGGTGTACCCGACGGGCGCGACGTGGGTGGCCGTCGTGCTCGGGGTCGGGGCCGTGATCGCGGTCGTGGCCGCGAGCGGGTACGAGACCGTGGCGAGGTTCGCCAACTACGCCGCGCCGTGGATGGTGCTCATCTTCCTGGCCTGCGGCATCGTCGCGGCCTCGCGCCTCGGCGTCGGGTCGCTCGGCGAACTCTGGGACGTTTGGGGGGAGGGCGGACCGCCGATGGGCGGGCAGATCAAGTACACCTTTTGGCACGTGGTATTTTTTAGCTGGTTCTGTAACGCCGCGATGAACCTCGGGATGGCCGACATGTCCGTCTTCCGTTTTGCCGACAGGCCCTCCACCGGGTGGACGACCGCGGCCGGGATGTACCTCGGGCACTACATGGCGTGGATCGCGGCCGGACTCCTCTACGTGCTCTACCTCGAGACCCCCGAGGCCCTAACCTACCTCGGCAACGGACAGGCCCCACCCGTGGCGCCCGGCCCGATGGTCAACGACGCGATCGGGATCGCCGGACTCATCTGCGTGGTGGTCGCGGGCTGGACCACCGCCAATCCGACGATCTACCGCGCGGGCCTCGCCTTCCAGGCCATCATCCCGGGCTCGAGCCGCCGCAACGCTACCCTGCTGGCCGGCGCCATCGCCACCGTCGCCGGACTTTTTCCGGCGTTTGCGTTCAAGCTGCTCGGCTTCGTGGCGCTGTACGGCTTCATCCTCGCCCCGATGGGGGCGATCATCTTCGTCGACCACTACTTCAACGGTGAGCGCGCCAACCTCGCGGAGCGCCTCCGCCGGGCCTTCAATCCCAAGGTCCTCATCGCCTACGCGGTGGCGGTCGGGCTCTGTTACGCCGTGGCGCTGCAGTTCGACATCTTCCTGAGCTTTATGACGCTGCCGGCGTGGTTGCTGTGTGGCCTCATCTTTTGGTTGCTCAACCGCGATCCTACCCCAAGCCTCGCCGCATGAGAAAGCTGTTCCAGGTCCTCGCCATCGTCGGACTCGTCATGGTCATCTTCCCGGCGATCACGTTCTACGGGGCCGCCAAGGGGCAGGAGGTCCTCAAGATGTGGATGCTCGGCGGCACCGTACTGTGGTTCGTGTGCAGCTATCTAGGCTTTCGCCAAAACCCCGCACAGCGGGAGCTAGAAGACGAGCACACCCCCGTGGCTTAGGCCTCACCGATCCTGGGTCGCCTCCAGGAAACCCAGAACGTAAACCAGCGGTGCATTCCAGTTTAGGCAAACCTCATTGCTCGCGTAGCTCTCCTCCACGTCGACGTAGCTGCGCATCGGCTGCACGTGCGGGGGTACGGGGTACACCACGTTGTTGGTCGTGTCCTGTTGGTAGGTGTTCGGCCCCCCGACGATGAAGCCCGGCACCGGTGCCGCTACCCCATCGGCGGCACTCGGGCGGTGGTGGATGTTCATCGGTGGGCTTTCGCCAAAACCCGTCACGTAGCAGTGGCCCGTGGCGTTGTACCCGAACACCCAATCGGTCCAGTCGCGCACGGCCGCGAGGTACTTCGGCTCCGCGGTGAGGCGGTAGGCATTCGCGGCGACCATGGCCGCGCCGAGCACGTCGCTCGTCGAACCCCAGTGCCAGTCGTTGATCGGCTGGTGGAAAGCGGAGGTGTCTGCCACCGCGAGCAGCGAGTCTGCGAGGGTGATGACCTGATCCCGGACGAGCGCCCGCAGGTCGGCCGGCACTTCGAACTCGGCATCATCTTCACTGGCCGGTTGCGAGAGGAGACTGTAGGCCGCGAGGTTGGACATCTGCCCCACCCAGCTCTCGCCCGCCTGGAATCGGATCCGCAAGGGGGCGTGCCCGGCCAGGAGCGTGCGCAGGTATTCGTCGTTTTGGGTCGTGACGTACAGTTCGGCGAGGGCCCACTGCCGCTCGTCCCGGAAGTCGTCGTCGCCGTACTCCCCCGTGTGCACGTCGGGCGGGTTGCGAAACGCCACGTCGGGGTGCGCCACCGCCCACGCGTAGGCCCGCTCGGCGGCGGTGAGGCAAGTTTTGGCGAAAGCCCCCTCCCCCGCCCTCGCGTAGACCCTCGACGCCTGCGCGAAGCAAGCCACGAAGTCCAGCGTCGCGGCGGTGCCCTTGGCGAGGATGTAGCGCTGGGCGGTGGCGCGGTCCGGCATCACCATCCCCTCGAACTTCAGGGTCGTGAGCTTGTGGTGCACGCCCCCGTCGGCCGGGTCCTGCATGGTGAGCATCCAGTCGAGCTCGACTTTGAGTTCGTCGAGGAGGTCGCCACGGCCGTTGCCGGCCTCCGGGAAGTCGATGGCGCCGTCCGGCAAAACCCGTGGGTACTGCTCGGCGAGCTGGAGCATGATCCCGGTCGAGAAGGCACCGTTGACGACGTACTTGTTGTAGTCGCCGGCGTCGTACCAGCCGCCGGGACTCGCGTACTCCGGCTCGCCCGCGCGCCCTGAGGTCGCGTGGAAGAGCACCGCAGTGTCGGGGTGCCCCGCCGCCCGCGCCCAGGGGCCACCGAACCGCTCCGGGATCGCCACGCCGGCCCGCTGGAAGTAGTAGCTCTTCACGGCGGCGGGCAGCACCCCGGCGTAGGGATTGGCGGCACTGCCGGTCGTCATCGACCGCAGGTCGATCCCGCCCCCCGCCGACCCGGTCTCAGCGTCCTGGACCATCGTCAAGACCGTGATAGAGTCCCGGGCCACGCTGCGCCACAGTACACGTTCCGGGTAGATCGTCACGCCGAACTCGGCGTAGGGTACCTCCTTACTTAAAGGTGCCGGTCCGTCGTCCGCCTCGGGGAAGTAGGCAATCCGCAGGGACTGCGTGGGGAAGGTGCCGAGTTGATTTAAGCGTATCCCTCGCGGCATACTATCCGCCGCAGCCTCTGCGGTCGGACTCACGCATGAGCACATATTTAAAGGAAGGTTTGCGGCAGTCGTCCCGCCGCTCCAGATCGCCGACAGCACCACCAACGCAAGCGTGGCACAGCAGGCTAATCGCAGCTGGCCTGCCCCACCACTACCCTGCCCTACTGACCTGGACTTCGCGCGGATCACGTCTCTTCCCATAGCGAGCAACATACGCCACGGCGATCTTGCGGACTGCTGGCCGCCGTAGTTTGGACGGCTTGCGCCAAAACAATTTACGGTTTTCGCGGTCTGCAACTTCCGGGAGGAACCGCCGTGCGAAGGGCTCCGGCGCCGGTGGGCGTCACAGTATGGGATAGTCGATGTCGCGCGGCGGACTATGTTTAGACCTTCCACCACTCCGAAACGAAATACAGATTACGGTATGACCGCCCAAACCCAAACCTTCAAGTACGTCGACTACCTGTGGGACGAGGCCAAGGCCGCAGCCCTCGCCGGCGACGAAATAGCCCTCTTCCTTTACCGCTCGAACCTCCTCGGTGCCGACCTGCGGATCACGAACTACGGCGGCGGCAACACGAGTTGCAAGACCACCGAACGCCACCCCCTCACCGGGGAAGAGGTGGAGGTGATGTGGGTCAAGGGCTCCGGCGGCGACATCGGGACCCTGAAGAGGGACGGGATCGCCGGGCTGTACGTCAAGCAACTCCACGACATGAAGCGCGTCTACGGGGGGCTCGCGATGGAGGACGACATGGTGGCCCTCGCGTACCACGCCCTCTTCGACCTCGACTCGCGCGCGCCCTCGATCGACACGCCGCTGCACGGCCTGCTGCCCTTCCGCCACATCGACCACCTCCACCCGGACGCCCTCATCGCCGTGGCCGCCGCGGCCGACAGCGAGCGCATCACCCGCGAGATCTGGGGAGACACGATGGGCTGGGTCCCGTGGCAGCGCCCCGGGTTCGACCTCGGGCTCCAGCTCGAGCGCTGCTACCAGCAGAACCCCGGCATCCGCGGGATCGTGCTGGGGAGTCACGGCCTGTTTACCTGGGGCGACACCAGTTACGCGTGCTACATCAATAGCCTCGAGGTCATCGAGACGGCCAGCGCCTACATCGCCGAGCGCGAAGGCAAAGCCCGCCCGGTGTTCGGCGGCGCGAAGCGCGAATCCCTCGATGCCCCGGCCCGCAGTCGGCAGGCCGCCAAGCTAGCGCCGGTGTTGCGGGGCTTGTGCTCGTCCGAGCAGCCCCAGATCGGTCACTTCACCGACGATGAGCGCGTGTTGCAGTTCGTCAACTCGAAAGACCTCGACCGCCTGGCCCCACTCGGGACGAGCTGCCCGGATCACTTCCTGCGCACCAAGATCCAGCCCCTCGTACTCGACCTGCCCGCCGATGCCGACCTGGCCGACTGGCAGCAGACCCGCGCCGCGCTAGAGGGCTCGTTCGAGGCGTACCGCGAGGGGTACCGCGCTTACTACAACGCCTACGCCACGCCCGAGAGCCCCGCGATCCGCGACCCGAACCCGGTCGTGATCCTGTGGCCGGGCGTCGGCATGTTCACCTTCGCGAAGAACAAGCAGACCGCCCGCGTGGCCGCCGAGTTCTACGTCAACGCCATCAACGTGATGCGCGGCGCCGAGGCCATCACGAGCTACACGGCGTTGCCGCGCTCGGAGGCCTTCGCGATCGAGTACTGGCAACTCGAGGAGGACAAGCTCCGGCGCATGCCGAAGGAGCAGCCGCTGAGCCGTCGCGTCGCCTTCGTGACCGGCGGCGGCGGCGGCATCGGCAAGGCGATCGCCGAGAAGCTCGCCGCCGAGGGCGCCAACGTCGTCATCAGCGATGTCGCCGCCGACCGCGCGGAGCAGACCGCGCGGGGCTTCAAGCGCGACGTCGCCACCTACGCCCCCGCCGACGTCAAGGACGCCGCCCAGATTGAGGCCGCGCTCGACAAGGCCTGCCTGGAGTTCGGCGGCGTCGACATCGTCATCAACTGCGCCGGCCTGGCCATCAGCAAGACCCTCGGCGAAACCTCCGAGGCCGACTGGGACCTCCTGCACGATGTGCTCGTCAAGGGCCAGTTCATGGTGAGCCAGCAGGGGGCGGCCATCATGCAGCAGCAGGGTTTCGGCGGGGACATCGTCAATATCGCCAGTAAGAATGCCCTCGTCTCCGGGCCGAACAACGTCGGCTACGGGACCGCGAAGGCCGCGCAGGTGCACATGAGCCGCCTGCTGGCCGCCGAGCTCGGTCCGGACAAGATCCGCGTCAACGTCGTCAACCCCGACGCGGTGATCGGTGGGTCGAAGATCTGGGAGGGGGCCTGGGCCGAGGGGCGGGCCAAGGCCTACGGCATCACCGTGGCCGAGCTCCCGGCGCACTACGCCAAGCGGACGCTCCTCAACGAGGTCATCGCCGCCGAGGACATCGCGGACGGGGTGTTCAGCTTCGTGGGTATCCTGAAAAAGTCAACCGGCAACATCCTCAACGTCGACGGCGGCGTAGCCGCGGCCTTCACGCGCTAGGCCCGCGCACCTACGGAGGTCGTCGAACCGAGATTCACCAAAACTTGGACGCCCGGTTTGACCCAACTCCAGACAGACAAGGCACGACGACCTCACCTCTCACCACACCCCCCCATGACGCTCCACGACCAGATCGCCGACCACAACGCGCAACTCTCCGCAGCGCAGGCCGAGCAACTCGACTTCCTGTCGACCCAACTCGGCCGCCGCGGCATCGACGTGGCGTCCGTGATTAGCGAGCTGAGCGAGTTCCAGGTGGCCATACCGAGCTGGGCCTTGGGCGCGGGCGGGACCCGCTTCGGGCGCTTTGGTTTCGGCGGCGAGCCGGCGACGCTTTCGCAAAAACTACAGGACGTCGGCGTGCTCCACGCACTCACCGGCACCGCGGATAGCATCTCCCTGCACATCCCCTGGGACATTCCCTCGGACCCGGCGGCCACGTTGGAGGAAGCGCGGTCGCTCGGGCTGTCCTTCGACGCAGTCAACTCGAACACCTTCCAGGACCAGCCCGGCCAGGCGCACAGTTACAAATTCGGATCGCTCAACCACACCGACGACGCCGTGCGCGCACAGGCCGTAGCGCATAACTTGGAGGTGATTGAGTACGGGCGGCAACTCGGCGGCAAGGCGCTCACGGTGTGGCTCGCGGACGGGTCCAGTTTTCCCGGACAACTCAATTTCCGCAACGCCTTCCGCCACACGCTCGACTCCCTGGAGCAAATCTACGCGGGGCTACCAGCCGACTGGCAGGTGTACGTCGAGTACAAGCCCTACGAGCCGAACTTCTACTCGATGACCATCCCCGACTGGGGGACCTCGCTGGAACTCTGTCGGACGCTCGGACCGAAGGCCAACGTCTTGGTGGACCTCGGGCACCACCTGCCGAATACGAACATCGAACAGATCGTCGCGCAACTGATCGGACTCGGGCGCCTGGGGGGCTTCCACTTCAACGACTCGAAGTACGGCGACGACGATCTTACCGTCGGTTCCGTCAAGCCGTACCAGCTGTTCCTCATCTTCACCGAGCTCGTCTGGGGCATGGGCCACAACGACGCCGGCAACCCGCCGCTCGCCTGGATGATAGACGCGAGCCACAACCTCAAGGACCCGCTCGAGGACCTGATGCAGAGCCTCGACAACATCCTGTCCGCCTACGCGAACGCCATGCTCGTCGACTACGACGCCCTCGAGGAGGCGCAGGAAGAGAACGACGTGGTGCGCTGCACGGAGGTGTTGCGTAGTGCATTCGACACGGACGTTCGGCCCTTGGTCCGGGCTTCGCGCGAGCGGATCGGCGCGGCCATCAACCCGCTCGCGACCTACCGGCGCGCCGGCGTCCGCGAGAACCGGGTTCGCACGCGCGGCAAAACCAGCGTAGCTAGTGGCCTCTAGCCCGAGAGTCTTCCCCCGCCCATGTACACGGTCATCTTCGACATCGGTCGCACGAACAAGAAAGTTTACGTCTTCGACGGGGCGCAGCGCGTGATCCATACGGAGAGCGAGACCTTCGCCGAGACGGCCGACGACGATGGCTTCCCGTGTGACGACCTCGGGGCCATCTGTGCCTGGACCGACGAGACGCTCGGGGCCGCGATGAGGCGTTTTGACGTAAGTCGTATCAACTTCAGCACCTACGGCGCGACCCTCGTTCACCTCAACCGGGACGGGCGGCCCACGACCCCGCTGTACAGCTACCTCAAGCCGGCGACCATCCCGCGCCTACACGAGGTCTACCGCAACGCCGGGGGACCGCAGAGCTTCCACGTGCAGGTAGGTTCGCCGAGTCTCGGGATGCTCAACAGCGGCCTGCAGCTGCTGTGGCTCAAGCACGCCAAACCGAAGGCCTTCGGGCAGACGCGCACGAGTCTGCACTTCGCGCAGTACCTCAGCTACCGGCTCACGGGCGTCGCGACCAGCGAGTTTACCAGCGTCGGGTGCCACAGTTGCCTGTGGGACTTCGGCCGCCGCCGCTACCACTCCTGGCTGGCGGTGCACAAACTCTACAGCCTGCTGCCCAGGGTCGGTAGCGCGCACACTACCCTACCGGGCCATGCGTACGGGAAGGCCGTCGAGGTCGGCGTCGGGATTCACGACAGTTCGGCCGCGCTGCTGGTGCACTCGCGCACGCAACACGAGCCTTTTATCCTCGTGAGCACCGGCACCTGGGCGATCAACTTCAATCCCGACAACCACACACCGCTGACGGCCTACGAGTTGGGTCGCGACTGCCTCACGTTCATGGACCCCGAGGGCCGCGCCGTCAAGGCCTCGAGGATGTTCTTCGGCCGCGAGCACGACGTACGCGTCGAGGAGCTCTCGAAGTACTACGGCGTCCATCCGGAGACCTACAAGCTGGTGCGCTACGTACCCGAACTCGACCCTGAGAGCGCGCGGCCGCGGTTTAAGTGGAGCCAACTCACGGCGGCCCTGCCGCGGGGCACGGGGCAACACACGAGCGACCCGGACTTCAACGCGGCCTACCATCGCCTGATGCGGGAGCTCGTCAACGTGCTCGCCGAGCAGATCGAGCTCATCGCCACGCCCGTGGCCGCGCGACACCTCATCATAGACGGTGGCTTCGCGGAGTCGGAGGTGTTTAAGGACATGCTCTCGCGCAACTTCCCGAAGGCGCACATCAGCGTGGCCGACAACCCGATCGGCTCGGCGCTCGGGGCCCTGCTCGCCCTCGACAGACCAGAGACCTAAGCCATGAGAGTCCACTTGTTCGTGCCCTGTTACGTCGATCAGTTCTACCCCCAGGTGGGCGTCGCTACCCTGCGCCTGCTGGAGAAGTTGGGCTGCGAGGTAGTCTACGCGCCCGGCCAGACCTGTTGCGGGCAGCCGATGGCCAATTCGGGGGCGGAGGCTTTCGCCAAAACGACCTACGAGAACTACGTGACGATCTTCGCGGACGCGGAGTACGTCGTCACCCCCAGCGGGAGCTGCGCCGCGCACGTCAGGCACCACTACGATGTCCTCGAGCAGACGCCCGCCGTGGAGCGCGTCCGCGAACGCACCTACGAGCTGTGCGAGTTCATCGTCGACGTACTGGGCACCCCGCGCATCGAAGGGGCCGCCTTCCCGCACCGCGTCGGCCTGCACCAGAGTTGCCACGGCCTGCGCCACCTGCGCCTCGCGAGTGACTCGGAGCGCGTCACCGAACCCTTCAGCAAGATCATGCCACTGCTCGAGCAGGTAGCGGGGCTCGAGTTGGTGGAGCTCGACCGCGTCGACGAGTGCTGCGGGTTCGGCGGCACCTTCGCCGTCGCGCAGGAGGCCCTCAGCGTCCGCATGGGGCGCGACCGCCTCAGCGACCACGTCCGCCACGGCGCGGAGTACATCGTGAGTGCCGACATGAGCTGCATGATGCACCTCGAGGGTCTGGCGCGGCGGCAGGGCGTAAACGTGCAGGTCAAGCACGTGGCGGAGTTGTTAGTTAGTCGAATAGAGCCCCCGCGGCCCTACCTTTAGTCGCTACCGATGACCGACTCCCCCACCGCCCCCCCGATAGCTCGGCCGAAGACCCCGCACGCCGACCGCGCCGCGGCCTTCGTCGCGGATGTCGACCGCACCACCTGGCACGACGCCGCCCTGTGGCACGTGCGCCAGAAGCGCGACAAAGCCGCCCACGGCATCCCCGAGTGGGAGGCGCTGCGCCAGCGCGCCAGCGACATCAAGGACCATGCGCTCAGCAATCTCGACACCTACCTGCTCGAGTTCGAGGCCGCCGCGGTGGCCAACGGCGTCCGGGTTCACTGGGCGAGCGACGCCGCGGAGCACAACCGCATCGTCCACGAGATACTCGCCGCCAAGGACATCCGGGAGGTCGTCAAGAGCAAGTCCATGCTCACCGAGGAGTGCCACCTCAACCCCTACCTCGAGGCCCGCGGGATCGAGGTCGTCGACACCGACCTCGGCGAGCGCATCATCCAGCTCCTCGAGCAGCCGCCGAGCCACATCGTGATGCCGGCCATCCACCTCAAGAAAGAGGAGATCGGCGAGCTGTTCCACCACCGGCTCGGGACCGACGCCGGGGCCAGCGACCCGAAGTACCTCACGGAGGCGGCGCGCCAGCACCTGCGCTCGCGCTTCCTCGTCGGTAAGGCGGCCATCACGGGGGTCAACTTCGCCGTCGCCGAGACCGGGACGGTCACCGTCTGTACCAACGAGGGCAACGCCGACATGGGCGCCCACCTCGCGGAGGTGCAGATCCACTGCATGGGGATCGAGAAGATCATCCCGAAGTGGGAGGACCTCGGGGTGTTCACGCGTCTGCTCGGTCGCTCTGCTACGGGGCAGCCGATCACCATTTACACCAGCCACCACCAGAGCCCGCGCCCCGGTGCCGAAATGCACGTCGTGATCGTCGACAACGGACGGGCGGAGCACCTCGGTCGCGAGGACTTCCGCAACGCGCTCAAGTGCATCCGTTGCGGGGCCTGCATGAACACCTGCCCGGTCTACCGCCGCAGCGGGGGCCACAGCTACGGCTCGACGATCCCCGGGCCGATCGGCTCGATCCTCACGCCGGGCTTCGACCTCGAGACCCACAACGATCTGCCGTTCGCGTCCACGCTGTGCGGCTCCTGTAGTGACGTGTGCCCCGTCAAGATCGACATCCACGACCAGCTCTACAAGTGGCGACAAGTGGCTACGGCCGCGGGGCACATGCCGCGCGCGAAGCGGCTCGCGATGCGGTTCGGGAATTGGCTCCTGAGTGCCCGGAACAGATTGGGGCTCGGCGGCGCGCTGGCCCGCACGGCCATCAGGCTACTCCCGAAGGCACTGATCTACAATCCCGCCAACGCCTGGGGGAAGGCCCGCGACCTGCCTACCCCGCCGCGGGACAGCTTCACCGACTGGTACCGCAAGAACCACGCAGACCCGACCTGATGCGCGAACAGATCCTGGGCCGCGTACGGGCCAACAAACCGGCGCCGCGCCCGCACCCCGCCTCGGCGCGCCCGCGCGACACCGGCACGGACGCCGCGGCCAGGTTTGCGGCCAACGCCGGACTCTCGGCCAGCCAAGTGGTGTTGCTGGGTGCCGGCGAATCGCTCGGGGAGCTACTTACGGCACTCGGGCGGCCAGCGGGGACCTGCTACGCGGTTTTGCCGAAAGGCGACTACGACCAACTCCTAAGCACGACCGGGTACGAAGACACGGTCCGGGGCTCAACGGTGGCGACGATCCCTGAGTTGGCCGGCGTGGGCCAGGCCATTCTACGGGGCCAGGTCGGCGTCATCGAGAACGGCGCGGTGTGGCTCGACGAGGTCGACATGGGCCACCGCGCCCTACCCTACTCCTGCGAACACCTCGTGCTCGTCCTCGACGAAGACGCCCTCGTGGAGACGATGCACGAAGCGTACGCCCGCGTGCGCCCCAGCGGAAAGTTCGGCTGCTTCATTGCCGGCCCGAGCAAGACCGCGGACATCGAGCAGAGCCTAGTGATCGGCGCGCAGGGACCGCGGAGCCTCGCGGTCGTTTTGCGGAAGCGCCCGGCTGCGCGCGCCTGAGCTACAGCGAGGCCCTACGGATGAGCCGGAACGGCACCCGCTCCTGGGAGGTGTTCCCGGACGTAAGCATTTCCGCGGCGCGCGTCCCCATCTTGCGGTGGGCCGTCGTGATGACGGTGATGCCGTTGACCAGCACCTCCTTGAGGACACTGTCGTTGTAGGCGATGAGTCCGACGTCGCGACCGAGCTGTAGTTTCTGGTCGCGGGCGCCCTTGACGAGCTGTACCAACTGGCGGTCCGTGACGCAGACGTAGGCCGTGCCCGGGACGAGCGGGTCGGGGGCCTGATCGACGGTGAGGACGTCGGTGGCCTGCGTCGCGGAGTCGCTCCAGCGCTGGAACCCGGCGATGATCCCGCGGGCGGCACAGTCGGGATCGAACAGCAGGGTGACGTACCGGTACCTCGCCAGCAGGTCGTGCGCCTCGTCGAGGCCCGCGATGATGTCGGCCTCGTAGTCCTGCGTCACCGATCCGACCCCCGGGCGCGTGCCCCCGAGGGCGGCGCTCACGATGATGACGTTGCGGTTCGCGAGTACGGTGTTGACGATCTCGCGGGCGCGTTGCTGGCACGAGCCCACGAAACTCGGGATAATCACGAAGTCACTGAAGTGATTGCGGTGGCGGTCGATGATGCGCTCGAAGCTGCGGAAGTCATCGTGGTAGATCTGTAGCTCGAGGTCGACCTCGTCGCCGAGGGCCTCGGCGAGGCCTTCGAAGATCTCGCGCTTGTGGTCGCTGAGCTTATTGAAGACCACCAGCACCTTGCGGTTGACGCGCTGCTCGGCAGCGGTGGCGTAGTAGCCCTTGCCCCGCACGCTGATGATGACGCCGTCGCGCTTGAGCACCTTGTAGGCCCGCTCGACGGTGTCGCGGCTCACGTCGTACTGCGCGCTAATCTCGTTGATGCTCGGTAACTGCTCGTCGATGCCGAGGTTCTTCGACGTAATCCCAGCCAGGAGCGCGTCGGCGATCTGCTGGTACTTCGGTCGCGCGGAGCCGGCGTCTATGTGTAGCGTGTAGCTCATTCGGTGGAGCGTGAAAGAAGACATTCGTGCGGTTTGGACGGGCGGGTTGCCCGGGGCACAACCGTCGGTTCGTATCGAAGAACGGGTGTGCCCGTACTCAAAATTTTTCTGAGGTACTCAGTCGGCTAATATGTGGTAAATATCGCAAAGGATGATGATTGGGCGAGCATGCGTATTCCACCGGACACTATAGCTCGCGGCGACCCGTAGATTCGGCGCCACAAGCTTCGCTCGCCCATGCGCTTACTCCTCTTCTCCTTAGTCGTTTCCTTGCTCGGTACCGCCTCCGCGCAGCGCGAGCCGTGGCAATCCCCGCTCACCAGCTCGATCAACAAACTCGCCCCCCGGGCAACCGTCCGACACGAGGCCCCGCTGGCGTCCGGACGGACGGCACCATCGCCGGCGCGGCGGCGTTGACGCGCAGCCTCAACGGGGAGTGGGCCTTCAGGCTACACGCCAGCCCGGAGTCCCGCGCGCGGACCTTCTTCGAGGACGACTTCGACGTGCGGGGCTGGGACCGCATCGCGGTGCCGAGCAACTGGGAGATGAAGGGCTACGGGACGGCCATCTACGCCAACTGGCGCTACCCCTTCGAGCCCGTCAATCCGCCGTTCGTCCCGACGGACGCCGATACCACCGACCCCCACCTACACAACCCCGTCGGGCAGTACCGGCGCACCTTCGAGGTGCCGGCCACGTGGCGGGGCATGGATGTCCACGTCGAGTTCGGCGGCGTGCAGAGCGCCTACCACCTCTGGGTCAACGGCGCGTACGTCGGCTACGCGGAGGACTCGCGTCTCCCGAGCGAGTTCGACCTGACGGACCTGTTGCGTTACGACGGCGGCCCCAACCAGATCAGCGTCGAGGTGTACCGCTGGAGCGACGGCAGCTACCGCGAGGACCAGGACCACTGGCGGATGTCGGGCATCCACCGCGACGTGGTCCTGAGGGCTTTCGCCAAAACACGCCTCCAGGACATCGACGCCTGGGCGGACTACGATGCGGACGGCGGACGTGGGGTCTTGACGGTCGTGCCCCGGCTGTACTACCGCGACCCTAGCGTTTTGGCGGAAGCCACCCTGCACACGCGCATCCGCTACGCGGGCGCCACCGCGGCGGGCGGCAGTGAGGCGAGTGTAGCCGCGGACACCCAGAGCTACACCGCGACCTTACCGGTGGAGGACTACCTCCGGATCTTCAGTCGCGATGTCTACGTCGGGCCCTACGGTCGTCCGCGGCCCACGAGGATGACGATCGAGGTGCCGGGCGCAAAGCCCTGGAGTGCCGAAGTGCCGAATCTGTACAGCCTCGAGGTGGAACTCCGGGATGGAGCGGGGCGGGTCATGGACCGGATCGTTACGCAGACCGGGTTCCGACGCGTCGAGACGGGGCCGTTCGGGCTGCGCATCAACGGCGCCACCGTCAAGCTCTTCGGCGTCAACCGGCACGACCACTCGCACGTCAACGGCAAGGCCGTCACCCGGGCCGAGATCCTCGCCGACCTCCTCACGATGAAGGCTTACAACCTGAACGCCGTGCGGACGAGCCACTACCCGAACGATCCGTACCTCTACCACATCGCGGACTCGATCGGGCTGTACGTCCTCGACGAGGCCAACCACGAGGTCCACAAACTCGGGTCACTGCTGAGCGGCTACGGCGAATGGGCACCCGACCTGGTGGCGCGCACGATGGGGATGATCGAGCGTGACAAGCTCCACCCGAGCATCATCGGGTGGAGCCTCGGCAACGAGTCCGGCAGCGGGCCCTCCCACGCCGCGGCGGCGGGCTACGCGCAGGCGAGAGACACGACGCGGTTCCTGCACTCGGAGTCGGCCTACACCCCGGACGGCAGCACTGGCCGCGACGACATCGCGTACGTCGACGTGCGCAGCCGTATGTACACCTCCATCGCCGACATGACGACCATCGCCGAGAGGCCCGACCCGCGTCCGCTGATGTGGTGCGAGTACGCCCACTCGATGGGCAACTCCACGGGCCACCTCGATGAGTTCGCCACCTTCATGCGCGAGACGCCGAACGTGATGGGGGGCTTCATCTGGGACTGGCGCGACCAGGGCCTGCTGATGCGCAACGACTCGAGTGGCCGCGGGTACTTCGCCTACGGGGGCGACCGCGGCGAGCGCTACCACGACGGCAACTTCCTCGCGAATGGCCTCGTGTACAGCGACGGGACGCCCCAGCCGGCCATGAATGAGCTGAGGTATCAGTTTGCGCCCATCTCGATCGAGTTTGCTACCGCCGACCCGCTCGAAGCCGTGACGATCGCGAGTCGCTACCACTTCCGTAGCACCGAGGGCCTGCGCCTCGCGTACAAGGCCTATACCGCCTCCGATAAGGTGGAGGGAGTGATGAACCTCCCGGCCATTGCGCCCGGGGCACGCCAGACGGTATCGCTCGCGAAGGACCTCCGGAAGATGAGAAAGTCGCGGGACGTGATCTTGGAGCTGACTGTCCTGCGGGCCGACGGTTCCGTGTTGACCTCGGCGAGTACGGCGGTTCCAAATTCGTCCGCGCCGAGTCGCAGCTACGCCGACGAGCTGGCTTCCGCCGAGAGGCTGGCCCCCGTGACGCCGCCGTTGGCGTTGACGAAGGGCAAGGTCTCCGTTGAGATCGACGCCAAGGGCCAGGTCTCGGGCCTTAGCGTGGGGGGCAAGCAATTGCTCGCAGCCCCGATCAAACCGGTGGTCTGGCGCGCGCCGACCGACAATGACCTGGCCTGGGGGATCATGAGCCTCAGGGGCCACCGGGACTTTTACTACGGCTTCGACACGGTGCGACCGGCCTACGTGCGCTCCATCGTCGACGTGGGCAGTGGCGTGGAGATCGGCTACCGCGTCGAGGACTTAGGTGCGGTGATGCTGCAGGCGGTCGTGCGCGACGACGAGGTCTACCTGCGGGTCGCGATGTCGGTGGAGGACGACGGTAGGGTCCCGGTGCGCCTCGGGCTCGAAGTACCGCTCGCCGAGGGCAGCGGTCGCATCAGCTACCGCGGTCGTGGCCCCGCGGAAAACTACGTCGACCGTAAGCTCGGCAGTCCGCTCGGCTACTATACGTACCCGGTCGCGGAGACGGCCGAGTCTACCCTGCGGAGCTACATCAAGCCGTCCGAATACGGCAACCGCTCGGATGTCGACCAGATCACGCTCTTCGGCAATGTCGAGATCCGTAGTGACGAGACATCCTTCAGTGCGCACCCCTTCCCCCTCGGGGCGCTGGAGTCCGCCTCGCACACCTACGAGATTCCGCTTGACGGTACGACCTACCTCTACTTAGACGCCATGATGGAGGGCGTCGGCGGAGACGACTCGTGGAGCCCGAACGCGCGCGCCTGGAAGGAGCACCGTTTGCCGCGCGAACTGGAGGGCGTCTGGGAGATCTCGACGGTGGACTAGGACAGCCACCGGGCGGACGCTCGTCGCTACTCGCCTGTCTTGACGGGTCGCGTGTCGCCCACGATCCGCCTTGCCTGCGCTATCCAGACGGAGAATTGCGCGGGCACGTAGTAGTGCTCCGCCGAGGCGAGTAAGGACTGTAGTTCACTTGGTTCGAGCGCGGCGAGGTCTGCCCAGTCGTAGACCTGCCTCGAGCGCAGGAGCTCGATGACCGCGGGTGAAAGTGGTCGCTCGACGGGGCCGCCTTCCGGCAAAACGAAGGACTCGGCGAGGCTCGGCGCAGCGGGGGGAGTCGCATCGGGGGCCGCGTCGCTGGTTTTGGCGGAAGCCTCCTCCACGATGATTGTCGCGCGCCGCTTGGACAGCATCGCGAGTTCGGCGTCGCGGCTCTCGAGCTCCACGGCGAGTGCATCGTAGCGCTTCTGGAGGGCGACCAACTCCGACTTCGGCACCATCCCGACGGCCGCGTACTTGTCGTTCGGGGAGCGCTCGGCGAGTGGCGCACTCCCGAGGCCGCGGGCGGCTGTCTCGCGTAGGGTATCGAGCTCGGCGCGGAGGCTCCGGGCCTCGAGGTCGACCTCGGTGTGCCGGTCGCGCAGCTTGTTCAGGTCGTCGGCGGTGCCGCGGTGCTCGAGCTCGAGTTGCTGGAAGGCCGCGTCGCGGCTCACGTACTTCTCGCGCCACTCCTCCCGCTCGGCGCTGTGTTGCGCGGCGAGCGCGACGTATTTGTGCCACAGGAAATAGCCGAGCAGCAGCCCGAACCCGAACGCCGTGCCGAGCATGACGAGGATGGCGACGGAGTGCTGGGTGCAGGCTTGGGCAACTTCTTGGATCATCGGTTCGGGCTTTTGGTAATCGTGATGTCGACGCGGCGGTTGAGCGACTTCCCAGCCTCGGAGGCGTTGCTCGACACGGGTTCCCGCTCGCCTTTGGAAGCCCGCGTGATGCGGGCCGGGTCGACGCCGCGGGCGACGAGGCGCTCCTGGATGAAGGCCGCGCGGCGGTCCGCGAGGGCGACGTTGTAGTCGTCGGCCCCGGTGTCGTCGGTGTGGCCGGTGAGCTGCACGCGTTCCGTGCTGGCCTTCAGGCGGGCGGCCAGGGCATCGAGGTACACGTCCAAGGCTGGGTCCAGAGACTTAGCGGCGTCGTCGAAGGGGAAGCGGATCGTGGCATCGTCGACGGAGGTCTGGACCACCGGCGCGACGTCGGAGGTCTGGGTGGCGGCGGCGACCTCGGCCGAGGCCCAGCGGACCGTCGCGCCCTCGACGTTCGGGAGCGCCGTCTCTGCCTCGGGGCGCAAACTCCCGACCAGTTTGTAGCGGGCCGCGGGCAGCTCCGGGGCCAGGCTCTCCCTCGCGGCCGCGGCGCGCGCTTCGCCGAGGTTGGCGAACCCCGGCGGTACCGGGTCCTCGACGTCGTAGTAGCCCGTCGCGATGAGGACCACGCCGTCGGCGTCCGTGTCGGACAGTTCAGACTTTAGGTTTGCGAAGCCCTCCCCGCGGATGAGCTCGGCCGTCGCGGGTACGAACCTAATCGCCGCCGTGGCCGTCGAGCCGTCGATGGCAGTGGGGGTGGCGCCGGCGTCTGTCAATACGCTCGGTGCGCAGCCGTAACACGCGCCGACGAGCCTGCAGGTGTACCAGTAGTGACTAAACGCAAACCACGCGACGGTAGCCAGCAGGGTGAGCAGGACCTTCATCATTAGCGGTTTAGGTCCTTGCAAGTTAGGCGAACTCCCCCGTGTGTCGAGCCGATCTTTCAACAGTGCGGCCCGGACCAAACCTGCGCCCCACCGTTCGCGGGACCACGCGCCGCGGCCCTACCTTCGCGCACCGACACACCTAAGTTCATATGTTCGACAATCTCAGCGGCCGCCTCGAGGGTGCCTTCAAGAGCCTCTCCGGCGACGCCAAGCTCACCGAAATCAACGTCGCCACCTCGATCAAGGAAATCCGCCGCGCCCTCGTGGCCGCGGACGTCAACTACAAAATCGCCAAGGAATTTACCGAGAAGGTCCGCGAGAAGGCCCTCGGGACGGCCAACGTCCTCTCGTCCGTCAAGCCGGGCCAACTGATGGTCAAGATCGTCCAGGACGAGCTCACCGAGCTGATGGGCGGGCAGGCCACGGGCATCAACGCCAAGGGCAACCCGGCCATCATCCTGATCGCCGGTCTGCAGGGCTCGGGCAAGACCACCTTCACCGGCAAGCTCGCGCTGCACCTCAAGACCCAGCGCAAGATGAAGCCCCTGGTCGTGGCCTGCGACGTGTACCGCCCAGCGGCCATCAACCAGCTCACCGTCCTCGCCGAGCAGGTCGGGGTCGACATCTACAAGGATACCGAGAGCAAGGACCCCGTCGCCATCGCGCGGGCCGCGATCGCCTACGCGAAGCAGAAGCAGTGCAACGTCGTGATCGTCGACACGGCCGGCCGCCTCGCGGTCGACGAGGCGATGATGGACGAGATCGAGCGCCTCGACGCGGCCCTCGACCCCACGGAGTCCCTCTTCGTCGTCGACGCCATGACCGGCCAGGACGCCGTCAACACCGCGCAGGCCTTCAACCAGCGCATCGACTACGACGGCGTCGTGCTCACGAAGCTCGACGGCGACACCCGCGGCGGGGCGGCCCTGACGGTCAAGTACACCGTCGGCAAGCCCATCAAGTTCATCTCCACCGGGGAGAAGCTCGACGCCCTCGACGTCTTCTACCCCGACCGCATGGCGCAGCGCATCCTCGGGATGGGCGACGTCATCAGCTTCGTCGAGCGCGCGCAGCAGTCCTTCGACGAGAAGGAGGCCGCCGCCCTGGAGAAGAAGATGAAGCGCAACAAGCTCGACTTCAACGACTTCCTCGGGCAAATCCGGCAACTGCGCAAGATGGGCGACCTGAAGAGCCTCATGAACATGATCCCGGGCATGAACAAGATGACCAAAGACCTCGACATCGACGACAATGCCCTCGTCAAGGTCGAGAGCATCGTGTACTCGATGACGCCCTACGAGCGCGAGAACCCGGACTCCATCAACACGAGCCGCAAGAAGCGCATCGCCGCCGGGTGCGGCCGCAGCCTCGAGGACATCAACCTGTTCATCAAGCAGTTCGACCAGATGCGCAAGATGATGCACCGGATGTCGAACCTCACCCCGGGCCAGATGCAGCAGATGCAAAAGGCGGCGCGCTAGGGCACCGACCCAGATCGCGGCTTCTGACGTTGCACCGAGTACACGTTCACGAAAAACCTCCCCCCATGCTCTTCTTCATCGATACCGCCAACCTCGACGAGATCCGCGAGGCCCACGAAATGGGCATCCTCGACGGCGTCACCACCAACCCCTCCCTCATGCTCAAGGAGGGCGTCGGGGGCACTTCGCAAGTCGCGGAGCACTACGCGAAGATCTGCGAGATCGTCGACGGAGACGTGAGCGCCGAGGTCACTGCCCTCGACACGGCCACGATGCTCAAGCAGGGTCGGGCCTTCGCGAAGATCGCCGACAACATCGTCGTCAAGATCCCGATGACCCTCGACGGCGTCAAGGCCATCGCCCAACTCACCGCCGACGGCATCAAGACCAACTGCACCCTGGTGTTCTCCGCCGGGCAGGCCCTGATGTGCGCCAAGGCCGGCGCGACCTACGTGAGTCCGTTCATCGGCCGCGTCGACGACATCGGCTGGGACGGCGTCGGCCTCATCCAGGAGATCAGCCAGCTCTACGGAGAGCAGGCGATGAGCACGATGATCCTCGCGGCCAGCATCCGCGGACCGAAGCACATCACCGACGCCGCCCTCGCCGGGGCCGACGTGGTGACGACCCCGCTCGGGCCCCTGAAGGCGCTCTTGAAGCACCCGCTGACGGACATCGGCCTCGATCGCTTCATGGCCGACTTCAAGAAAAGCGAGGAGGCCGCCGCTAAGATGTTGGCCAACTAAAAGAGCCTCATTTTTGCTTTCGAAAACATATGAGCCCCCTGTCGTTCTACGGATCGGCGGGGGGCTTGCATGTACTGCAGTACGGTGGGGCAGCAGGTGCACGGGACGTGTTTGCCTGGCTCTGCCAGGTGCCGGGAGCGATAGTAAGGCCCCGGTCTAACGGCTGTGGACCTGGCAGAGCCAGGCAAACGCGGCTCGTCTAACGCAGCCCGTCTACCCCAGCCCCCCGAACCACAACCCCGGCTGCTCCCGCACACTCTCAAAAAAGCTGTCGATCATCCGATCGACCGTCTCCGCCGGACGCGACGAGAAATCCCCCGTCGCTCGATTCGCAAGGATCGCACTGATGCTCAGCGACCTGTGGCCTAGTAACCCTGCGAGTCCATAAATGCCGGCCGTCTCCATCTCGAAATTCGTGAACCGACCGGGCGCCGCGGTGGGCCCGTGGTCGAAGCGAATGTCGGCGAGCTCCGCAAGGCTCGGCCCGCGGAAGGGCAACCGTAAGGTCCGCCGCTGCGGTCCGTAGAACCCGGCGCAGGTCAGGGTTAGCCCGACGCGGTGGCCCGCGTGACTGCTGGCCCAGGCGTTCTGCAATTCGCCGTCGCAGGGCGCGCCGTAGGCCGCCGCCGCGAATTCGGGGTATCGCTCGCGCAACACGGACGCTTCCATACTCGGAGCGAAATCGTAAAAAGGCCCCAACCCGTCTAGGCCTACCGCGTGACTAGCGGCCAGGAGCGTGTCGACCTCGATGTCGCGCTGGAAGGTCCCACTCGTGCCCAGCCGCACGAAGGTAAGTTGCCGCAGTTGCGCCCTCGGGAGTCTGCTCTCGAAGTCCACGTTCGCCAGGGCGTCTAGCTCGTTGAGTACGATGTCGACGTTGTCCGTCCCGATGCCGGTGCTGATGCACATGATGCGCCTTTCGGCAAAACGCCCGACGTGGGTCACGAACTCCCGCCTGTTTTGACGAAAGTCGACCGCTTCGAAGTGACGGCTCACCGCGGCCACGCGCTTCGGGTCGCCGACGGTAATGACGAGGGGCGCGAGGTGCTCCGGGCGCAGGCCGAGGTGGTAGACGGAGCCGTCCGGATCGAGGATCAACTCCGAATCAGGGGCGGGGGCGGGGCTTGGCACGGGGGAATGTTGTGGGGACCTGACGCACGAACCGCGCCCGCCCTACGCCCAAAGGTGCATCTTCGCCAGCGATGACGCAGCAAGCGACGCGGGCCCAGGCGGCCTTCGAGGGTTTACAGGACGAGATCTGCGCGGGTCTCGAGCGACTCGACGGCCGGGGTGTCTTCACCGAGGACCCCTGGACGCGACCCGGCGGCGGGGGCGGTCGCTCGCGGACCATCGCGGGGGCGCTCATCGAGAAGGGCGGCGTCGGCTTCTCGGCCGTCCACGGGACGCTCTCCCCGATGGCCGCCAAAGCCCTGCAGTCGAGCGCCGGCGACTTCTACGCAACCGGCGTGAGCATCGTGCTCCACCCCCGCAATCCCTGGGTGCCGATCATCCACATGAACGTGCGCTACTTCGAGCTCGAGGGCGGGCGGTGGTGGTTCGGGGGCGGCATCGACCTCACCCCGCACTACGTCGACCGGGCGCTCGCGCGGGACTTCCACGCCCGCCTCGAGGCCACCTGCGACGCCCACCCCGATTGCGCGGACTACAGGCTCTTCAAACGCCAGGCCGACGAGTACTTCTACCTGCCGCACCGACGCGAGACCCGGGGCGTCGGAGGGATCTTCTACGACCGCCTCCAGGCACCCGGGTTCGAAAGGCTGCTCGGGTTTAGTCTGGCCGTCGGCCGCACCTTCGTCCCGGCGTACGACGCACAGGCGACCGCCCAACGGACCCTCGGTTTTGACGAAAGTCACCAAGCCTGGCAAGGTCTGCGCCGCGGGCGCTACGTCGAGTTCAACCTCGTCTGGGACCGGGGGACGAAGTTCGGGCTCGAGACCGACGGACGCGCCGAAAGCATCCTGATGAGCATGCCGCCGCAGGCCAACTGGACCTACAACCACGCCGTCGCACCCGGAAGTGCGGAGGCGGCCACGCAGGCGATGCTACGAAAGGGTATCGACTGGGTTTGACGCCCCCCTACCCTAGCGCCGGTCGCAGCGCAGGTAGATCGGCGCGAGCTGTGCGCGGTTGCTCTCGTTGCCGGCGCGGTCCTTCATGTAGACATCGAGCAGCAGTTGGTCGACCGGGAACTCCGGACTGATGTCGCAGGGCAGGCGCGGGACACCGGGGGGGTACTCGCAGCAGGTGGTGTAGACCACGAGCCTTAGCTCTCCGCTGATGCCATTCTCCAGTCCGATCTCGTCGATGGGGTCGAGTTTGTAGCTCTCGCGCAGGCTCTGGGTCTCGCGATCGACGATGAACACCGTGCGCGTCGTGTCGCCCTCCGGGAAGACGATGTCGCCGTCGCCGTCGGTGAACGAGACCACGACCGTGACGCTGTCGGTCGGCTTGAAGTTCTGCGTCATCGTGTCGCGCGACAGGCCGACGAACGTAACCTCAGGCTCGATAGGGTACTCCGGCGGACTGAGGCACGCCCCGACCGTGAGCGCGACCGCGAGGGACAACCAAGCGAGGGGGAAGCTGTGTTTACGCGACGGCATGCTCATGCAACGCCGAAACTACGCCCCCCGGTGCAACTGCCCACGAAAAGCTTTCGCGAGCGCATCTACGCGACGACGCCCGGTACCTTCGGCGCGCACGCCCTCGAGGTCTTCGCGCTACAGAGAGCCCACAACCCGACCTACCGGCGCTGGCTCGAGCTCTCGCACCAAACCGCGGTCGAGCCGCAGCACTGGCGGCAGATCCCATGCCTGCCGATCAGCCTTTTTCGCGGCCACGAGTTGCGTACCGGGCACTGGACCCCGGAGGCGACGTTTCGGAGCAGCGGCACGACCGGCGACCGGACGAGCGAGATGCCGGTGCGCAGCCTCGACGGTTACAGGCGTCACTGTCTCGCAGCTTTCCGTGCGCTCGTCGCCGATCCCGCGGAGTACACCCTGCTCGCGCTCCTCCCGGGCTACCTCGAGCGCGGCGACTCGGGTTTGGTGGCGATGGTCGACCACTTCGTCGCGCGCTCGCAGACCGACTCCGGCTTCTTCTTGGACGATACCGAAGGCTTGAGGGCGGCTGTCGCCAAAACTACAGCTCGCGGCGGCAGAGTGCTCCTGTGGGGCGTCACCCATGCACTGCTAGGTCTCGCGGAGGGCGCGCCGCTGGTTTTGCCGAAAGGCTCCCTCATCGTCGAAACCGGTGGCATGAAAGGCCGCGGACCGGAACTTACCCGAGGCCAACTGCACGAACGCCTCGACGCGGCCTTCGGCGTCCCGATCTACAGCGAGTACGGCATGACCGAGCTCTCGTCGCAGGCCTACCTCACCGCGGGGCCTCACTTCCGACCCGCGCCGACCCTGCGCGTCGTCGCCCGCGACCTCACCGATCCGGCCACGCTGCTAAACCCGGGGGGACAGGGCGCGCTCAACCTCGTCGACCTCGCCAACGTCGATACGTGCGCCTTCGTCCAGTCCGAGGACCTGGGCCGCGTACACGCCGACGGAACGTTCGACGTGCTCGGGCGCGTCGACCGCAGCGTAGCGCGGGGCTGCAATCTGTTGGTCTAGACGCGGCCCCGCTTCACGAGGGCGTAGACCCCGAGGCCGGACACGACCGCGACGAGCGCCGCGACGAGCGCCGGCGTCACCTCGCCGTAGAGCCAGTACCCGAAGCCAAACAAGGTGCCGTAGACCATCACCGCCCCCAGCGCCGCCGCCGAGAGCTGCAGGCCGAACTTGGTGCGCTTGGGTGTAGCTATCCCATCCGACGACATCTTGGAGCCTTCCCATGCGTAGGCGTCCACGGTCGCGGCGCCACCCCACCCCATCATCGGCGGGCGCACCCTGCGCACGAAGGACTGCAAGACGAGCGGGTCCGTGGGCTGCGTCGCGAACGTTACCGCGAGCCACCCCACGGTCGTCACGCCGACCCCGATCAACAGTTGGACGTGCCCCTCGAGTGGCGCGAGCCCCAGCGCCTCGTGGACGTAGGCGAAGTAGACAGCGACCAGGAAGCTAATCACCATCCCGGCCAACTCCGAGTACGCGTTGATGCGCCACCACAGCCACCGCAGGATGAAGATGAGCCCCGTGCCCGCCCCGATCTGTAGCAAGATGTTGAAGCCCGAAAGTGCCGAGTCCAGCAGCAGCGCGAACACCAGCGCCAGCGCCATGAGCCCCACCGTCGTGATCCGCCCCATGGTGACCTGCTCGGCGTCGGTGGCGCCGGGCTTCACGAATCGGAGGTACACATCGTTGACAAGGTACGAGGAGCCCCAGTTAAGGTGCGTGCTGAGCGTACTCATCAGGGCCGCCGTGAGCGAGGCGACCATGATGCCGAGCAGGCCACTCGGCAGCAGCCTGAGCATGATCGGGTACCCGAGGTCGGCCTGGACTTGACTCGCGGGCAGGTCGGGGAAGGCGCTCGCGAGGTCGGCCGTCTCCGGGTAGAGCACGAGGCTCGCGAGGGCCACGAGGATCCAGGGCCAGGGCCGCACGGCGTAGTGGGCGACGTTGAAGAAAAACGTGGCCCCGAGCGCGTGTCCCTCACTCTTCGCCGCGAGCATGCGCTGGGCGATGTAGCCGCCGCCCCCGGGCTCGGCGCCGGGGTACCAGCTCGCCCACCACTGTACGGCGAGGGGCACGAGCATGAGGGGTACGTATCGCGAGGGGTCCCCGAAGTCCGGGACGAGGGGAATCTTCGCGACGACGTTCTCGTGCGAGAGCAAACCTTCGAGACCGCCGATCTCCGGCATGTCGAGCACGAAAATCGCCGCTCCGACCGACCCGACCATCGCGAGTCCGAACTGGAAGAAGTCGGTCAGGATGACCCCGCGCAGCCCCCCGAAGGCCGAGTAGGCCACCGTGATGACGCTGGTTATGAGCAGGGTCTGCACTGCGGTCAGGCCCAGCAGCGCCGCGCCGAGCTTCACGCCCGCCAGGCAGACCGTCCCCATGACGATGACGTTGAAGATTACCCCGAGGTACACCGCGCGAAAGCCCCGCAGGAAGCCGGCGATCCTACCGCTGTACCGGATCTCGTAGAACTCCAGGTCCGTGGTGACGCCCGAGCGCCGCCAGAGCCGCGCGTACACGAAGGTGGTGAGCATCCCCGTGAGCAAGAACGCCCACCACACCCAGTTGCCGGCCACGCCGTCCTCGCGGACGAGCTGCGTGACGAGGTTCGGGGTGTCGGCACCGAACGTGGTCGCGACCATCGAGACGCCGAGCAGCCACCAGGGCATGTTGCGACCGCTGAGGAAGAACTCCGCGCCGTCCTTACCGCTGCTGCGGCTCGCGTAGAGGCCGATCCCGAGGGAGATGAGCAGGGAAGCGAAGACGATGAGCCAGTCGAGCGTAGTCAGGGCCATGGGCCGAACTTACTCGACGCGGACGGTCTGCGGGCCGGGCGCCAGCGTTTTGGTCCGGCCGCGCCAGTGCAGGGTGCCGGTGGTGCCTTTCGGCAAAACGAGTTTTGCCGTAAGGGCGCCCCGGGGCGACACCGCGTACTCGGCCTCGATGGTGCCGCCCGGGTGCGGCACGCTGAGCGTAAGGTCTCTGAGGTCGCCGAGCTGCGGCGCGAAATCGACCGTGCGTCCGCCCTCACGGACGTCGACGCCGCCGACGATCTTGAGGAGGTGGTAGCTCGGCGAGGCGCTCCAGGCGTGGCAGTCGCTGCGCGTCGGCTCGGGCTTCTCGGCGAAGGTCGTGAGGCCGAGGTCGAGCATCGTTTGCCAGGGGCCCAGCAGGTCGAGGTAACGGTCGGCCATGCCCATCCGGTCCAGGGCTTCGAAGAGGTAGAAGCGGTAGTAGTAGGTCGTTTGGATGAGGCTCGCGTCGGCCAGGACCCTTTGCATCAGCTCGCGGCCCGCGGCCGTGTCGCCGTCGTACACGCCGGCCAGCGCCGCCATGATCTGCGTGTGCTGCGCGTAACTGTCCACTCCGAGCGCGTCCGGGTACAGGCCGCGGACCCCGTCGTACGTTTTGGCGACAGCCGTCAACACCCGCGCGTGACGCTCGCGATACTCGGCGGCGAGTGTGGGACTCAGCCCATCGAGGAGCTCCGCCGCCTGCCGCAGGGCGTAGGCGTACTGGAGTGTGAGTAATACGCTGCCGCCTTCCGGGCCAACCGGAGGCACACCCCCGACGCGGACCGACTCGTCCCAGGGCCACTCCTTGGTCCAGTCGACGAAGTTCCAGTGCGGTGTCTGGCCGAGGAGGCCGTCCGGGCGCAGTTGCCGCTCGTGCCAGTCGAGCACCTGGCCTATGCCCGGCAGCATTTCCAGCACCAGGGCCGTGTCTCCGCGGATGCGGTAGTAGTCACCGATCATGGCGATCCAGAAAAGCGAGAACGGCGGGATGACCTGCGTCCGCCAGCTCGGGTAGCGGCTCTGCGTAAGGCCCTCGGGCAGGCGCGACTGGTCGAAGTCACGGATGGCGCGCAGGACGGGACGGTCGTCGGTGGAGGCGTAAAGCCGGATCAGGGCCTGGATACGCGTGTCTCCGACGTACTGCAGGCGCTCGTAGTATGGGCAGTCCATAAAGGTCTCGGCCAGACAGGCCTCGGCGGTGTTGAGGCCGACGCGGTGGATCTGCTGTATCGAAGGCGAGGACTCCGACCGGATGCGGCTGTGGAAGGTGTCGAAGTGGTGTACCTCCCGGTGGACGAGGTGTCCCATCACCGTAACAGCACTATCACGCGTCGTGAGGTCGAGTTCGACGTAGCGCCAGGTGCGCCAGTTGAGCGGCGCGATGCGGCACAGCTGATCGTCGGCGCAGACCACGCTATCGCGAATGCCCAAAATGTGTTTGCCCCGCAAGCTGTCGCGGTGGCCCTTGACCCCTCGATCGTCGATGAGGGCCTCGGCGTAGGTGACGAGTACAGGCACGCCTGCGGCATTGCGCAGCCCGAGGCCCTCGAGGTAGCCATTCGTGATCCGTGGGGCCGCGTACAACAGTCGGCGGCGGGTGTGCGGGGGGATGACGATATCAGATAGTCCACCTGTCGGCTCATCGTCGTCGATGCGGACGAGAGTCGTATGAATCAGAGTTTGC
The DNA here is from genome assembly GCA_965215115.1 of Saprospiraceae bacterium. Lineage (GTDB taxonomy): Bacteria > Bacteroidota > Bacteroidia > Chitinophagales > Saprospiraceae > CALDTK01. Next base: position 4,347,077 of record OZ244050.1, on the reverse strand, counting down.
TCGGAGGTGAAGGCGCTCGGGTCGACGGCTTGCGGCTCTCGCGGCGTGCCGTAGCCTTCCCTCGATCCCCCCATCCCGTCCCAGACCAACTTGTGTCCACCGTCGGTCCCCTGGCCGTAGCCGTTGGCCTGCCCGGCCACCAGCGCCGGAACCACCGGACCGTACCCCGCCGCGGGATCGATTCGTTCGCCCGGCGCGACCACGACGTAGGTGGTTTTGGCGAAAGCGGGATTGTCGTGTATGCCGTAACGGAGGTCGCGCCGCGCGGTCCAGGCCCCGCCGGTGCGCAGGCGGTGCTCGTCCGGGCCCTCGACCTCGAGCAGGAAGCCCGTCGCGAAGGACATCATCGCCACGGGTCGGCGCGCCCCGTAGTTCCACACCTGCGCGGAGAGGACGTTGCGCCCGGGCCTGAGGTACGGCGCGAGGTCGATCCGGGCGTAGCGCCAGTGCTGCACGTCGCCCGGGTGCGGCCCCTCCGAGACGAGCGTGCCGTTGATCGTGAGCCGGTACCGGTTGTCGCCGCTGATCCGCGCCCAGAGCTCGGTAGGTCTCTCTGGGAGCTCGACCTCGCGCTCGAAGAGGTACACGCCGAATGCCTCCGGCGCGGCCGCCGGGTGCGTGATCCAGTCCGCCCGGTAGCGATAGTCGTCCCGCGGCAAGGCAGGCTGCGCCAGGGCCACGACCGAGCAACAGAGTGCGACCAACGCCAAGCCGCCCCTATTCACTGTACAACGTTTTGGCGGTGGCCTCGTACTCGTCGCCCGGTACCCACGTCGGCAGGGCCGGCATGTCGCTCAGCGCCTTCACGGCCGCCACGGCGGCATCGCAGTAGCGCTGGAGGTAGCGCGGGTCCACGGCCGTGATCTCGTCGGCGGGCTGGTGGAAGTACTTCATCAGCTCCTCGGAGAAGCCCGTGAACCCCGGCGCCATGTTGACGGCCGGGATGCCCTTGGTGGCCAGGCTATAATTATCCGACTGGCGGAAGAGCCCGTAATCCGGCATGGGGTCGGGCATGGGCCTGAGCCCCGTCGACGCGACCGCCGCGTCGATGACGCCCTGGGCCGAGCTGCGGTCGTAGCCATTGAAGACCACGCCCGTGGTGTCGTCGTAGCCGGCGCCGTCGAGGTTGAAGTTGAACCGTACCATCGACAGGGGCACGGTCGGGCGGTCGGCCCAGTACCTACTGCCGAGCAGCCCGACCTCCTCCGCGGTCCAGGCCATGAGCAGCAGCGGGCGCTTCCCGGGGTTGGCACTCCAGCGGCGCGCGACTTCCAGGAGGGCTACCGTCCCCATGCCGTTGTCGCGGGCGCCGTTGTTGATCGAGTCGCGGACCCCCGGGACGTGCGTCACGCCGATGTGGTCGAAGTGAGCCGTGACGGCGATGTACTCACTGGCCAGGCTTGGGTCCGTGCCGGGGAGCGTGGCGATGACATTGTGCGAGGTAAGCCGCTCCTGTTTCGCGCCGTCTACCAAAAGCTGGACCTGCCTCGGGCTCGCGAAGCTCTGGGCGTAGGAGAAGCCCGTGTCGGCGGCCACCCACACGATCGGGATCAGGTCCGGCCCCCCCTCGTCGATCGCCATGCCGCCGCCGTTCACGCCCCCAACCAGACGCTTAAAAGGTATCACCTGCGAGCGGTAGACCTCGACGCTGGCCACGGCCCCGAGGCTGTCGAGTCGGGCTTGCTTCGCGTGGGCCAGCGCGATCCACGTACGCGGATCGGCCGGGGCTTCATCACCGCCGGCCGCGGAGATGATGATCTTGCCGCGGGCCTGGTCCGCGGTGCAGGCGGCGAGCTGTCGCTGCGTGAGGTAGACGGCGGGTGCGGCGAGGTCTACGCTCGAACGCGTGAGGGGCACGAGGCCCTCCGGGAAGCTCACCGTTCGTAGGTCGGGGCTTTCGCCAAAACGCATGCTGGCCTTCGTGATGGGCGTCCGTTCGACGAGTTTGACGGGGGTCAACATATCCGGTGCGCCCGGGACGGGTCTGGCGCCACTCGCTCGGAAGGACCGCTGGATGTACTCCGCCGCTGATCGGTTGCCCGCCGAGCCCGTGTAGCGACCCCGGAGCTCATCGCTCGACAAGTACGTGAGGTCCGCGAAGGCTTGGCCCGCCGCCGGTGAACTTCCACCGGACGCGCTACCCCCGGTGGGCTCGGTCACCGACGTGCGCGTGGCCTCCACGGACTGGTCCTCCGCCCGGGCCCCGCCCGCGCTCTGGGACGATTTGCAAGCGCATAGGCCCAGCAGCAACAGCGCGGCGGCGCAGGCGACCGGGGTGGGCAAAGGATTCGGGATCGGGCGCATGGGCAATTCGGTTGACGTAGGCATTGGCGAAAGTAAGCGCCCCGGCGGTCGCTACCTTCCGCCCTCGATATGGCAAAAACGAGCGGCAAGGTGACGCCCCTCATGCGGCAATACGCGCAGATGAAGGCCCAGCACCCCGACGCGGTCCTCCTCTACCGCGTGGGGGACTTCTACGAGACCTTCGGCGAGGATGCGGAGCGGGCCGCGGGCGTACTCGGGATCACGCTCACGAGCCGCAACAACGGCGGTTCGGACGTGCCCCTGGCCGGCTTCCCCTACCACTCCCTCGAGGTCTACCTCCCGAAACTCGTGCGCGCGGGCTTCCGCGTGGCGCTCTGCGAACAGTTAGAAAAGCCGAGCAAGGAGCGCAAGGTGGTGCGCCGCGGCATCACCGAGCTCATCACCCCGGGGATCGTCCAGGGGGACAACCTCCTCGAACGCAAGCGCAACAACTTCCTCGCCGCGGTGGCCCCGGACGCGGGCGGGGACCGGTTCGGGCTGGCCTTCGTCGACGTCTCGACCGGGGAGTTCATGGTGGCGCAGGGCGACCGCGCCTACCTCGACAAGCTGCTGCAGGGCATGCAACCGGCCGAGGTCGTTTTGCCGAAAGGCTTCCGCAAAACCTGGGACGAGCTCTACGGCGACGACTACTACACCTACCCGCTGGAGGATTGGATCTTCGAACCCGCGTACACCCACGGCAAGGTCGTCGAGCAGTTCCGCGTCGCGAGCCTGCGGGGCTTCGGGATGGAGGGCGAGCCGCTGCTCCAGAACGCCGCCGGCGCCGTGCTCCACTACCTGCGGCAGGCCAAGCAGGCCGAGCTCTCGCACCTCGCCACCATCCGCCGGCTGCTGCCGGAGCAGTACGTGTGGCTCGACCGCTTCACGGTGCGCAACCTGGAGCTCGTCGAGGCGAGCACTCCCGGGGGCCGCTGCCTCGTCGACGAACTCGACGCCTCGCAGACGCCGATGGGCGCCCGCCTCATCCGCCGGTGGCTGCTACTCCCGCTCACGGACCGCCGCGAGATCGAGGGGCGGCACGACATCGTCGAGTGCCTGCTGGCCGAACCGGCCCTCGCCGAGGACCTGCAGCGCCACCTCAAAACCGTCGGCGACCTCGAGCGTCTCGTCGGGAAGGTCGCCACGCAGCGGGCCACCCCGCGGGAGTTGTGCCAGTTGCTGCGCGCCCTCGAGCAGGTACCGCGGGTCGTCGAGCTCCTGGCACCGCACCGTGCCTTCCGGGACCTCGGCACCCAGCTCGACCCCTGCGCCGAACTCGCGGCCCGCATCGCGCACGACCTCCAGCCCGAGGCCCCGAGCCTAATCTCGAAGGGGAACCTCATCGCCGATGCCGTCGACGAGCAGCTCGACGCCTGGCGATCGGATGTCGCCAACGCGGAGGCCCTCCTCGACGGGCTCCGCGAGCGCGAGGCGAGGCAGACGGGGATCGCCTCGCTGAAGGTGGGGTTCAACAACGTGTTCGGCTACTACTTCGAGGTCACCAATCGATACAAGGGCCAGGACCTCGTGCCGGAGGTTTGGCACCGCAAACAGACGCTCGCCAACGCCGAGCGCTACATCTCCGAGGAGCTCAAGGGTCTCGAGGACCGTATCCTCGGGGCCGGCGACAAGATCCAGGCCCGGGAGGAGGAGCTGTTCGCGCGGCTGCTCGACTACGCCAAGGGCTACGTGGTCCGCCTGCAGCACACGGCCCACCTGCTCGCGCACCTCGACGTGCTGTGGGGCTTCGCGCACCTCGCGTCCCGGCGCAACTGGACGCGCCCGCGGCTCAACGACGGGCTCGCGCTCGACCTACGCGCCTCCCGCCACCCCGTCATCGAGGCAGGGCTGCGACCCGGCGAGGCCTACGTCGCCAACGACATCCTCCTCGACCCCGAGGAGCGGCAGATCCTCATGATCACGGGGCCGAATATGTCCGGAAAGTCGGCCATCCTCCGCCAGACCGCCCTCGCGGTGCTCATGGCGCAGATCGGGAGCTTCGTCGCGGCCGACGAGGCGCACATCGGCTTGGTGGACAAGGTCTTCACGCGCGTCGGGGCGAGCGACAACCTCTCCGGCGGTGAGTCGACCTTCATGGTCGAGATGAATGAGACGGCCTCGATCATGAACAACGTCGGCCCGCGGAGCCTCGTGCTCCTCGACGAGATCGGGCGCGGGACCTCCACGTTCGATGGCGTGAGCATCGCCTGGAGCATCGCCGAGTACCTCCACGAGCAGTCCGCCGCCAGGCCCAAGACGCTGTTCGCGACGCACTACCACGAACTCAACGCCCTCGCCTCGCGCCTGCCCGGCATCCACAACATGCACGTCTCCACCGAGGAGGCCGCGGACCGCGTCATCTTCCTGCGCAAACTCGTCGACGGCGGCTCACGGCACTCCTTCGGGATTCACGTGGCGCGTATGGCGGGCATGCCGACGGCCATCGTCGTGCGCGCCGGCGAGATCCTCACGCAGCTCGAGCGCCAGCGCGTCGAGCAGGGCATCGGCGACGAGACCGACGCGGGGGCACTGGCGACGGGGGCGCCGGCCATGGTCAACGTCCAGGCCGAGCAGATCACCCGCCCCATGCAACTCAGCATCTTCGAGGCCGGCGACCCGAAGGCCGCCAAGCTCCGCGCCGCCCTCGAGGACCTCGACCTCAATCACCTTACCCCGATCGACGCCATGACCAAGGTCCTCGCGTGGCGCGCGATGCTGGCGGCTAAGCCGTAGGCACGTCCGCGGACGGTGTCTCGTCCGCCATTGGCTCCCGGAAGCGGTCTAGCAGGTCGGACAGGAGTACCAGCTCCTCGGCGCTCATGCCGCGGCCGAGGCTGTTGGCGAAGGCCGCGGTCTCAGTGGAGGCTTTCGCCAAAACCTCCTCGCCCAGGGTCGTCAGCAGTACGCCAACGCGGCGACGGTCCCGCGGCGAGGTCTCGCGCACTACGTAGCCTTTTTGCTCCAGTTTATCGACGAGGCGGCTCGCGTTGCTCTGCGGGTCGAGCATCCGCTCCTGGAGGAGTCGCATCGAGGCCGGCTGCCCGCGCTGGCCCCGGAGGATGCGCATGAGGTTAAACTGCTGCCACGTGAGTCCGAAGGGCTTGACGGCACTCGCGCTGCCGCCCTTGATCAGGCCCGAGGTATACAGCACGTTGAGCAGCACCTGCTGCCGCGGTGATTCGAAGGCACGCTGCCGGAGGGCCACGAGGAGCTTAGACATGGCGCGAAGGTAGGCCCACGGCAAGCGTGCCCTACCGAATCAGGGTCGTCTGCCCGGTGATCACCTCCGTGGAGCCGTCGAGAAATTCGGCCTCGACCTTCCAGATGTAGGTCCCCGCCGGGGCACGCCGCTGCCGGTAGCTCCCGTCCCAGCCACCGGCGGTCGCGTTGACCACCGACCCGCCGGCCTCGTGGACGAGCTCCCCCCACCGATTGAAGACCTGGAAGCTCTTGATGCGCGTGCCCGATTTACCGTGGACGACGAGGACATCGTCGCGACCGTCACCGTCGGGCGTGAACCCGGTCGGGACCAAGATCGTGAGCGACTTCTTGATCATGAGTTGCAGCACGTCCTGCCCGGTACAGCCCCGCCGGTCGGTGGCGATCACGCGGACGTTACCCTGGTAGCGCGGCCGCACGAAAGTGGTCGGGCAGGTCGGACAGACAAACAGCCCGGAGTCGCGGGGCAGCCACTCGAAGGTCACCTCCCCGAGGGCGTTGAAGACGCGCGCCGAGAGCTCGAGCGAGTCCCCGAGTTCGATCTCGTAGCTGCCGCCGGCCTCGACGATGAGCGCCTGCGGCTCTTCGACCGTGACCTCGGCGGCGGGGCTCGGGCAGCCGTCGCGGTCCTTGGCCTCCACGACGTAAGCGCCCGGCGCCAGGAAGCGGAAGTCGCCGAAGCGATTGAAGGCCTCGCCGCGGAGGCGGTACTGGTACGGTCCGCGGCCCCCGCTGGCGACGACCTCGATGCTGCCGTCGGTCTCCCCTGCGCAGGTGGCGTGCACGACCTCGGTCGTGATCTCGACGGCCACGTCGCGCACGACCGCGACAGAGTCGAGCGTCCGACAGCCCTTGGCGTCGACGAGACTCAGTACGTACACACCGGCCCGGACGCTGTCCAGCCTGCGCGACGTCGGCCCGTGTCGCCAGGCGTAGGCGTACGGTACGTTACCGCCTGTGCCCGCGGCGGTGACGCTGCCGCTGTTGTCCGCGAAGCAGTTGACCTGCACGGCCTCGAATCCGATCCTTAGGCTGTCCGGCTGCCGCAGCATCACGCTCGTGCTGTCGGTGCAGCCCTTCGCATCCACGACCCGTACCGACTGCCGTCCGGCACCCAGGGTCGGGTTGGCGGCCGAGCTCACCGAACTGCCGCGCCAGGCGTAAGTATAGGGTGCATTGCCGCCGCCGACCTCCACGACGGCACGGCCGTCTTGCCCGAGGTAGCAGGAGACATCCTGGCTTACGACGGCGTTTAAGTTCAGCGGCGCAGGTTCGGCCACCGTGATCGAGTCCTCGGCGAGGCACCCGCGTGCGTCCGTCGCGACGACGAACACCTCCTGTCGGCCGCCGAGGCCCGAGATGGACGAGCGCGTGGAGTCGCCGTAGCCGCGCCACGCGTAAGAAAATCCGGCGAGGCGCGCCGCACGGGTCCCGTAGGCCAGACGCACGACCTCGACGCGGCCGTTGCTGTCCCTGTAGCACGCGACGGCGCGCTGGCTGAGCTCGATGTTTAGCCTCTCGAGATTGTTCACCACGGCGCTGTCGCGGAACACGCAACCGTTGGCATCCGTGACGCGCACCTTCGCGAGCCCGGCGGCCAGGCGTACCGCCGTCGGACCGACCTCACCGGTGTTCCACGCGAAGGCGAAGGGTGCCGTCCCGCCGGCGACCGTGACGCTGGCCTCCGCGTTGCTCGCCCCGAAGCAAATGGTATCGCGGACGATGGTGGTTAAGGTGATGGCGATTGGTTGGGTGACGCTAAAGACGGTATCGACGCCGCAGCCGTAGCTATCGCGGAGCCGCAGCGCGTAGTCCCCCGCGGCTAGTTGTGTTGGCTTGGGGCCGAAGAACTCGTAGCCGCCGGGGCCCGTCCAGGCGTAGTCGTAGTCGGGCCGGCCGCCGATCACGTTGAGCGCAATGGCGCCGTCGCGCTTGCCGAAGCACGTCACGTTGGTCTGCGAGGCCCGGAGCCGAATCGGGAGCGGCGCATCCAGGGTGACCCCGTAGGTGAACTCGCAGCCTTTCGCATCCGTCACGACCACGTCGTAGCGCCCCTCCCCGAGGCCGGTCCGGTCTTCGGTCGTCGCGCCGTCCGACCACGCATAGGCGTAGGGTCTCGTCCCCCCGCTCACGGTTAGGTCCACGCCGCCGTTGCGCTCCCCGGCGCAGGTGATGACACTGAGTTGGTGGAAGGCCGAGAGCGGCGCGGGCTCCTCGACGAAGGCGCGGGCCTCGGTTCGGCACCCGTGGGCATCCACGACCTCGACGCGGTAGCTACCGGTCGGTAAGCCGCCGAAGAGACTGTCGTTTTGCGCAGGAGCGCCGTTGAGACTGAAGCTAAATGGCGCCGTGCCGCCGAGCGTCCGCACCCGTAGCCCGCCGGTGCTCGTGCCGCTGCAGCGTACGCTATCGGGGGTGGCCGTGGCCGACAGCAGCCCCGGCTGCCTCACGGTAGTCGTAGCCGTCGCCGTACACCCCGCCGAATCTCGGACGGTGAGCGTGTAGCTGCCGGCCGCCAGGCCCCCGATAGAGTCGAGCGTACTGGTCTGCCCGGTCCACGCGAAGGCGACCGCTCCGCGTGCATGGGCTACCGCCGCGCGGACGCTTCCGGAATCGTCCCCGAAGCACGCTAGGTCGCGGACGGCGAAACTGATCGTGAGGGGCAGTGGCTCCGCGAGCGTAACCGTGGTGTCGAGCGTGCATCCGAGCGCATCGACGACCCGGACCGTGTAGGCGATGCCGCCACTTAGATTATCAAACGTCGCCGAGGGCTGTAGTCCGCCAGCGATATCGTAGAGGTACGGACCCACCCCGCCCGAGGCACTTACCGTAAGGCCGCCGTCCGCTGCGCCCGCACAGGACACGGGCCGTACGTCCAGGCTACGTCGCAGTGGCGTTGGGTAGGTCACGACGGCGGAGTCTATCGCCCGGCAGCCCCCGGCGTCGGTAGCGGTGACGTAGTAGGTTCCGCTTACGCCAAAACTCGCCACTGCGCCGCTCTGGCCGTCGCTCCAGGCGAAGGCGTAGGGTGCGCCGCCGCCCCCCGAGGCCGTGGCCGTCGCGATGACGGGGGCGCCACAGATCGTGGGCGGGGTTTGCAAGACGGCCATCGTCATGGCGGGGGGCTGCCCGATGGAGAAGGTGGCCCGCCCGATACACCCGTTGGCGTCGAGCACGAGCGCGTCGTAAGTCCCGGCCCGCAGCCCGCTAAACTGCCCCGTGCCGAGCGTGTCGCCGCCGATGACGTAGCGGTAAGGTGCTACCCCACCGCTCGCGACGAGCGTCAAGGTCCCGTCCGCGTAGCCGCCACACGAGGCATCGGTGGCCGTGCCCCCGAGCGCGATGGCGGGGCAGTTGCGCGTCGTGCAGGCACCGCTGCCGGTCGCGCTCTGACACTCGCCGACCGCGCGCACCACGATGCTTACTGTTTGGTTGAGCGCCAGGCCGTCGACCTTATAGGTGCTAACCGTCCCGACGTCCACGAAGGCCCCGCCGTCGACACTCACCTCGAACCGCTTTGCGTTCGCATCGGCCGGCCAGTCGAACACTACGTTGTCAAAACCCGCCGTGCAGCTTACCACCGGCGCGACGCTCGGCGCCCGCACCTCGACCCGTACCGAACGTGTCTCCAGGCAGCCGTAGCTGTCGCGTACGTCGACGGTGTAAGTCGTCGAGGCCGTCGGCGAGGCGACCGGGTTCGGGCAGGTCGTACACGACAGACCCGCCGCCGGGCTCCATTTGTAAGTGAGGGCGTACTTCGGGTTGAAGGTGATGGACCAGCTCTGGATGTTGCCGATCTGGCCGTTCGTATCGTCGGTCACCTGGAGGCGCCAGGTGCCGTTGATGGGGTCGCCCGAACTCAGGATGTCGCGCCAGTCCCCCTCCGGGAGGTAGTCTCCGTTGAGCGGCAGCGGGTTGGTGGGATCGTTGACCTTCCGGTCCGCATTTACGGTGAAGCACACGACGCCGCTGCCGAAGGTCGCGCCGCCGTTGTCGGTGCTCAACTCGATCGCCTTGCCGGCCGGGGTGAACAGGAACAGGTCGAGGTCTTCCGGGCGCGGGTGATCGTACGTGACGCAGACCCTCGCGAGCGCGCCCCGGTTGAGGATGTCCGGCACGACACCCGCCACGTTGATGTCGCGGTAGTTGCGCTCCTCCGGGAAGATGGTGGTGAGCCGCACGGAGTTGCGGAAGGTCTTCGCGGAGTCGACGCCGAGTGACAATTTGGCGTCGAACGCAACGGGCGCCCCGGGGCAGACCGTGGTATCCCGCAGCATCGGCACCGGCACGATCGTGCGGTCGACGAGCTTGAGCGTGAGCGAGCGCGTGGTGCAGGGGTCGGTCTGGACCTCGAAGGTGAGGGTCTCCGTGCCTTCCGTGAGGTTGTCGGTGAGGGCCTGCACCGGGAAGCTCGCAAAGCGCTGGCCGGCGGGCACGCGCACGGAGTCCGGCAGCGGACTGTAGTCGAGACCGGACTGGGCCGTGCCGCCGGTCGTGAAGGAGACCCACCGGTCGACCGTCGAGGCGGTGTTGAACCCGAAGGTCACGACGGCCGGGGCGCAGCCTTCGGCGAGTTCGTTGCCGAGGGCTGGGGTCTCCAGGTTGACGTCGATCAGGCTTGCGCTAAAACTCTCGGCCTCGAGGAAGACCCCGGAGTCGTACGAAGGATCGCCGACGTCGCCGATGGTGATCTGGATGGTGTACGTCTGGCAGGGGACGACGCTCGCCTCCGCAGTGAGGACCCGCGTGAGCCCGTCGTAGACTGGGTAGACCCCCGGTGCGGTGTTGTCGCGGTAGAAAGCGGCGTTGGACAGCGACCCCAGCGACCCGGAGCAGTTGGCCGGGTCGCCGGCGTTGCCCTCGGTGCCGCCGTTGATGGAGTTGATGCGCACCGGCAGGTTCGTCCCGGGCACGAGCGCGATGTTGACCCCGCCGTTCTCGTACGGGCCCGCAAATCCCGGACCACTGATGAAAAACCCGAAGACGTCGTTGTACTCCGAGCACACGAACTCCGGGTACTCCTCCGAGGCGAACGCGTACCGGAAGCTCACCCGATCGCCCTTGGGGACGAAGGTGATGGTGTAGCGGGCGACGTTGAGGATGTTGGGATTCGGGTTGGACGGCAGCTGGTAGGGGACGATCTGCTCGAGGTTGTAGTCCCGCACCGTGGAGGCGTTGTCGTCCTGGGCGTTCTCCTCGCTGGTGGCGTCGGCGCCCTTCGACGCGGAGTTCGGCGAGCTCTGCGCCACGCCCGTGGTCAGGACGAGGCCCTTCTTGATGCCGACCGGGCCGTCGCCGTCCTCGAAGTACCCGAGGGCCGAGGGCTTTCCGTCGAACTTGACGCTCACGATCTCGACGCCGTCCCCGAGGAAGACGTCCCGGATCAAGGCCTCCGGCGTGTACGGCGCGTTGACCGCGTTGCGGACCACGAGTTGCGCCTGCGCGTAAAGCCCCACGCCGAACACCAGTAACGCCGTCGACAACGAGCGCCCTGCGAGCCCTGGCAAAAGGCGGAGGAATCGGCTCTCTGAACTGTGGGGCATACCTATCGAGTGTCACGTCCCACCCGTCGGGTGTACGTATGGGTGATGCGGCCCCCGCCCAGGCAGGGGACCACGCGCGACACACCGTGCAAGCATTAAGCCAATTCGCCATGGGTGCGACTCGTCGTGAGAACCCGGGCCTACGTCGAGTCGGGGGCCGCGTAGGCGCGGGGCGGACTAGTTTTGCCGCAAGGCCGACCCCGCGGGGTACCGCAGGACGGATACCGGCCTCAAACTCGATTTATGGGTAGCTTCCTGAAGTTCTTATTCGCCTCCTGTCTCGGGACCTTCCTCGCCATCGGCGCGATGGTACTCGTCGGGGTGATCTCGGTCTCGTCGATCGCGGCGTCCTTCGAGGACAATACCGTGAGCGTCGGGGCGAACAGTGTATTGGTGCTCAACCCGGGCACCGTGCCCGAACTGCGCGACAACGTCCAGCAGGCGGCCTTCAGCTTCGAGGACAAGCACATCTACGGCCTGCGCGACATGACGCGCGCCCTGGAGCTCGCCGCGGACGACGACGACATCAAGGGCGTCTACCTCGACGTCGACAACGCCCGCCTCGCGCCGGCCTCCGCGACGACCCTGCGGGACGCGATCAAGCGTTTTCGCGAAAGCGGGAAGTTCGTCGTCTCCCACGCGCTCAACTACGGCCAGGGCGGGTACTACCTCGCGAGCGCCGGGGACGCGGTGTACCTCAACCCGACGGGCGCGGTCGACATCCGTGGCTACGGGGCTACCCTGCCGTTCTTCAAGGACGCCCTCGACAAGCTCGGCGTCAACGTCAACGTCTTCTACGCGGGCGACTTCAAGAGCGCCGGGGAGCCCTTCTTCCGCAACGAGATCTCGGATTCGAACCGGCTCCAGACCCGGATCTTCCTCGAGGACCTGTGGCGGATCTACACCGAGGAGGTGGCCGCGAGCCGCGGGATCGCCGTGGCCGAACTCAACGCGCTGGCCGAAAACTTCACCGTGCGCGACGATAGCGCCGCGCTGGCCGCCAGGCTCGTGGACGGCATCTGGTACAAAGACCAGGTCCTGGACAACATCCGGGAGCGCCTCGGGCTCGACGACGGCGAAGACATCAGTACGGTGACCATCGACGACTACGCCACGCAGCTCAAGCCGGAGAACGTCGGCTCGGACGACAAGATCGCCGTGGTGTACGCCGAGGGCAACATCGTCGACGGCGAGGACCAGCCGGGATTCATCAGCGGGGAGGCCTACAGTCGACTGTTTCGCGAGATCAGGCAGGACGACGAGGTCAAGGCCATCGTCGTGCGGATCAACTCCGGCGGCGGCTCGGCGATGGCGAGCGAGAATATCTGGCGCGAGATACAGCTGGCGCGCGACCAGGGCATCCCCGTGGTGACGAGCATGGGGGACGTGGCCGCGAGCGGGGGCTACTACATGGCCGTGGCGAGCGACAGCATTTTCGCCCTGCCGAACACCATCACCGGTTCGATCGGGGTCATTGGGATCGTCCCGAACTTCAGTCCCCTCATGAACGACAAGCTCGGGGTACACTTCGATACGGTGAACACGGGGCGCTACAGCAATGCCTTCTCGACGGTGATCCCGTTCACGGCCCAGGAGCGTAGCTTTATCCAGGAGTCCATCGTGGACATCTACCAGCACTTCATTAGCCGCGTGGCCGCCGGACGCAACATGTCGGTCGAGACGGTGGCGCGCCTGGCGAAGGGGCGGGTGTACACCGGGGAGGATGCCCTCGCGATCGGTCTGGTGGACCGGCTCGGCGACCTCGAAGACGCCATCGACGCCGCCGCGGGGATGGCCAATCTCGACCGGGAGGACGCCCGCATCTCGGAGTACCCCAAAGTGGCTAGCGCGCTCGAGCAACTGATTGCGGAAATTTCGGGCGCGGACCCCGACGAGCGCAAAATCAAGCTCCTGGCGCCTTTGCTCCAACGAGAATTCGGTGCGGACTGGTCGGAGATCAACCGCGCGCAGATGCTGATTCGGGCCAAAGGGCCGCAAATGCTGATGCTGGAAACATTGCAAGTGCGATAACGTTGATCTTTGACCTCGCTCTCGACCCGAATCCTGAATGCTTCGCCCTCTCCTGATCGTGCTCTCGTACGCCGTCGTCTTCGGCGCCGGTCGTGCACAGGTTAGTCCGTCGGAGCAAGCCGCGGCTGCGGATAGTGAGGCCACAACCCAGGCACCTTGCCTCCCGGAGGTTACTACCCTCGCGGCGCAGCTCGTCACCTACGGCGACAGCGTCGTGTTCGACCTCACGGAGTCGGCGCGCAGCAACACCGCCGTAGAGACCGCGACGGGCTCGTGGTCGAGCCTGCGGGTCGATCGCAAGTCACGGCGGTACGCTGCCGCACTCGAGGTCGCGGGGTTTGGACAGGCGCGGCTCGGGGACTACGCCCTGGGCCTGGTCGAGGTCTGCGTGACGATCAGCCCGGTGGCCGGGGATCTCGAACGCCTCGATTTGGTGACGCCTTCCGGCAAAACGGTCCAACTCCTCAAAGGCAAGATGCGCAAGCCCAGAATCGGGCGGCAGGTCTGCTTCAGTCCCCTCGTCGAGCACTCCTTCGCGAACGTAAGCTGGATCGAGGACTGGGACGCCAAGCCCATCGCCTGGGCGAAACTGGCCGGCGAATCGATCGACGGCGCCTGGCAAATCGTGGGTGTCGCCGACTACGGCACGGCCGCCGCCATCCAACTCTCGGGCTGGACGATCGCCTTTGCCACGAGCAACGAGGACAGCGTGCGCCCGGCCCGCGACAGTTTGCTGGCGTTGGGGGGCAATCGCTTCAGCGCCAGGCCGGAGGCGTCCGGGGCGTATCGTTTCGACGTGGTGACCGACGGCGGGTGCGTACGGTCGTACGTCTTCCCCGTCAACGTGCAGAGCAACTGTGGATTCAACGTGCGCCTGGCCGACAACCGCGAACCGAGCTGTCCCGGGGCCGCGGACGGTAGCCTGAGTTTCGTGGCCGTCGGGGCCGAGGGCGCGCCCACGTACACCTTGTCGGGCACTACCAATACGAGTGGATACTTCGGTGATCTGTCGGCGGGGAGCTACATGCTCCGCGTGAGGGGGGCCGATGGGTGTCTGCTAGAGAAAACCTATGGGCTTACCGAGGCGCCGAGTGCCGCTTTGCAGATCGAGCAGATCGCCGCGACCTGCGCTCCGGCACGCTACGATGTGTCGGTGGTCGACGTCGGGGCCGTACCCACGGCGTCGGCAACGTGGAGCGGGTCGGGAGATCAGGCGCTCGATCGGTTGTCGATGCTCGACCCCGGTACGCACGTACTGAACTACGTCGACGAGCGTGGCTGCGCTTACGCCGACACCCTCGAGCTGGCGCCGGCTGGGGACCTGGTGGTGGAGGTTTTGGCGAAAGCCCCCGCCTGCGCGACCGACGGCAACGGCGCCATCGAGCTCACGGCCAGCAACGGGCTCGCACCCTACGATGCCATCTGGGACGACCTGAGCTCCGGTCTGCGGCGCGAATACCTCTACCCCGGAACCTACGGCGGCATCGTCTACGATAGCCGCGGGTGCGAAGCACGATTTACCGCAACGATCAAGGCCCCGACGCCGCTGCTGGTGCGCCACGAACTCCTCCCACCCCGCTGCCCGGGCGACCGCAACGGCATCCTGAGCGTAAGCGCGAGCGGAGGCTCCGAGCCCTACGTGCTCAGCATCGACGGCGGGGCGTTTCGCGGGGCCTTTAGCATCGATACGCTGTCTAGCGGGCTACACAGTTTCACGGTTCGCGACGGCGGGGGTTGCGAAATCTCTCAGGTCGTCGACGTGCCGATCCGCACGCTGCTGCCCGCGGAGTTCGACTCCTCCTCGCTCGGGAGCGCATCCGTCGTAGAACACCGCGGCGAGGCGCGAGTCGAGCTGGAGACCTCGATCGCGGAGCGCTCGGCCACACGCTGGCGCGAGCGGCTCCAGACGGGCACCGTGCCCCCGTGCGACACCTGTGCGGCGGAGGCCATCGCAGCAATCAATCAGGAGTTGGATCGCCTCATCGCCTCGTCGGCCGACTGCCCCTCCGAACCTGGCGGCGGCGGCGACGGCGAGCCCCTGCCACGGGTCCGCGTCCCCGAGGTGTTCAAGAGCGGGTCCACGAAGTTCGGCAGCAACGTTCTGCGGGTTTTCGGTCGATCCGGTACAGTAATTGACAGATTTGCCGTGTACGACCTCGCGGGCGTCCTGGTCTTCGAGGCCAGCGGCTTCGAGGTCGACACCCCACGCGGCTGGGACGGAAGGTACAAGGGGGCTTACGCCCCGGCGGGCGCCTACCTCTACGAGGTGCGGGCCACGCTCCCCTCCGGCGCCACCGACCGCGCGCGGGGTACGATTACCCTCGTCCGGTAGGCCCCCTGCCGCGACGCTGCCTCGGTCCCCGTTCGGGGCCGAGTCAAACCGCGGCAATGAGACTGAGACTACTCGCCAAACTTATCGTGTTGAGCGTGTGCGCCCTCCTGACGGCGCAGGCCCGCGCGCAGGACCCGGTGTTCTCGCAGTACACCGCGAGCACGACCTACAACAACCCTGGGATGGTGGGCTTCTTCGACGGGGAGCTGCGGCTCAGCGGCAACTACCGCGATCAGTGGGCGAGCGTGCTGGGGTCTACCCCACTGCGGACCTACGCCGCCGGGGCGGAGATGCGCTACGCCGTCGGCAACCGCGACTACATCGGGGTCGGCGTGAATGCGATCAACGACGAGGGCGGCGAGGCCGACTTCACTTTCACGGGCGGGGGTCTGGCCCTCGCGATGCAGAAGTACCTCGGGGGCGGACGCGGGCGGGACGCGACCTACCTCGGGTTCGGCGGACGCGTCGGGTACGGGCAACTCCGCGTCGACCCCGCGGCACTCTGGTACACGAGCGACATCGACACGGCCACACTCGCGATCAACCGCGGGGGTATCACCGGCGGGGCCAACGGCGTCGGGAACGCCTACTTAGACGTGAGTGCCGGCGGGCATTTGTCGGTCGTACGCCGGGACTACAGTTGGATGGTGGGACTGGCGGGGCAGCACCTCAACTGGCCGAATCCGAGCCTGCTGTACAACGCCGAACATCGTCTGCCACTACGGTACACGGGCTTCGTCGCCGGGGAGTACATTATCAGCCGCAGCCTGCGCCTCTTGCCGTCGGCCAATATCGACGTGCAGGCGCAGGCGCGGCGGGTCCAAGCGGGGTCCGGCCTCTACTACCAATCTGGTCAGGAAGGCGACGCGGGCTTCCGCTTCGGCACTTACGGCCGGCTGTCGAATCGCTACGAAGGCTCGATGAGCCTGGAGGCCATCGTGCTCGTGGCGCAGGTAGAGTTCGCGCGCACGAGCCTGGGCATCAGCTACGACGTGAACACGGGGGCGGTCGGGCGAGCCGTCAACGCCCGCGGTGCCTACGAACTCAGCTTCGCGTGGACACGAGCCGGCCGCAGCCGCTACAAAGTGATCTGCCCCAAGCTCTGAGGAGTCCTAGTAAGCAGCCTCGAGCACATCGTCGAAGAAGTCCACGAAGTGGGCCGTCACACCTTTCGTCACGTAGGCCGGCAGTTCGTCGAAATCGCGGCGGTTGGCCTCCGGGAAGATGAGGTGCTTCACCTTGACCCTGCGCGCCCCGATGATCTTCTCGCGCAGGCCCCCGATCGGCAGGACTTTACCCGTAAGCGTCAGCTCCCCGGTCATCGCGAGCGATTTGCGGACGGCCCGCCCGGTGGCGAGGCTGTAGAGCGCCAGCGCCATCGTGATCCCGGCGCTCGGTCCATCTTTCGGCGTGGCTCCGGCGGGCACGTGGAGGTGGACCGACCGGGTCTTGAAGAAGTCGTCGCCAGCGGCGCTCAGGGTCGCTCGCACGAATGTGTAGGCGATGTCGGCGCTTTCCTTCATGACGTCGCCGAGTTGGCCCGTGTAGCGAAAGGCCGGGCTGGTGGACTCGACGCTCGTGGCCTCTACGTAGAGCGTCGCCCCGCCCAGGGCGGTGTAGGCCAGGCCGAGGGCCACGCCCGGTACCTTTTGGTTGTAAAGCTCCTCGGTGCTGAACGTGGGAGCGCCCAGGTAGTGCCCGATATCGGCTGCGTCGACCTTGACCGGGAGCAGGTCTTGGTTGACCTCCGCCTGCTGGAGGCTGACCTTCCTGAGCACCTTACGGATCAGTTTCTCCAGACCGCGTACGCCGGCCTCGCGGGCGTAGGAGTCGATGATCGCGACGAGGGCCGCGCGCGTAAACGTCACGTCGCCCTTCGCGAAGCCGAGCTCCTGGAGTTGCTTGACGACGAGGTAGCGTTTGGCGATTTCGAGTTTTTCCTGCTGGAGGTAGCCACTCAGCCGAATTACCTCCATGCGGTCGAGCAGGGGTTGGGGGATGGTGTCGAGGGTGTTGGCGGTGGCGATGAAGAAGACGTTCGAGATGTCGAACGGCACGTCGAGGTAGTGGTCTACGAAGCTGCTGTTCTGCTCGGGGTCGAGGACCTCGAGGAGGGCGCTGGCCGGGTCACCCTGGCCGCTCGTGCCGATCTTGTCGATCTCGTCGAGCATGATGACCGGGTTCGCGGTCTCGACGCGGCGCAGGGCCTGGATCAGTTTGCCGGGCATGGCCCCGATGTACGTACGGCGGTGGCCCTTGATCTCGGCCTCGTCGCGCATGCCCCCGACCGAGAAGCGGTAGAACTTGCGGCCGAGCGCCTCGGCGACCGACTGCCCGATGGAAGTCTTCCCGACGCCCGGCGGGCCGACCAGACACAGGATCGACCCCGCGACCTTGCCGCGGCGCATGATGGTCGACATGAGTTCGAGGATGGCGTCCTTGACGTCGTCGAGGCCGTAGTGATCCTTGTCGAGCACCGCGCGCGCCTGTTTGACGGAGCTGCTGTCCTCACTGTAGACGCCCCACGGCAGCTCGGCGATGAGCTCGAGGTACGAGCGCGCCACGTTGAACTCCGGGCTCTGGGCGTTGAGCGACTCGAGCTTTCGCAACTCCTGGTCGACGACGCGACGCGCCTCGGCCGAGAGTGCGACCTCGGAGAGGCGCGCCTCCAGGGCCTCGGCCTCGGAGCCCGGGGCGTCGGCGTCCATGCCGAGCTCCTGCTTGATGACGCGCAGCTGCTCCCGCAGGAAGTACTCGCGCTGCTGGCGGGTGACCTTCTCGGAGATCTGTTCGTTGATGCTCTGTTGGAGCTTGGCGACCTCTAGTTCTTGTTTGGCGAGCAGCAGGACGCTCTTGGCGCGTTCGCCGACGTCGAGGGTCTCGAGGAGCCCCTGCAGCACGCGTTTGTCGGAAGACAAAATATTGGCGAGCATATCGAGCGTGAGCCCGGGCTTCTCGTAGTTGAGGTCGTTGATGATCATGTCGATCTGCTCCTTGAAGTGGGAGTTGATGCTGATCACCTGCTTGACCTCGCTCGCGATGGCCATCATGTAGGCGCGCAGGTCGGGCGTGGTCTTCGCGAGGTCGTCGTGGTAGCGGACGCGCCAGCGCGGGGCCTCGTCGGGGCCGCCGACGCGCTCGACGAGTTCGCAGCGGACGAGGCTTTGCCCGAGCACCTGGATGGCGTCCGGCCCGAGCGGCATGGCGCGCTTGATCTGGAACAGCGAGCCCATCCGCGCGAAGCCGTCCGCGCGGGCGCCCTTACTGCCGGCGCCGTTGCTGTCCACCCTGAGGAAGACTCCGCAGTAGCCGCCGTCGGTCCCGACGATGGACTCGATGAGTTCCGCGGCACCACTGCGCGCGAAGGAGATCGGCACCGTCAGGCCGGGGAACAGCGGCCGCTGCTCGGCGGTGAGCACGACGACGGTCTCCGGGCGTACCCGTCCCGGGACTTCCGGGTGTGTGTCCAGGGTGGCGGTGTCGTCGGTGTTGTCGGTGGCGTCGTCGGGCTCGATGTTGTTCAATAGGGTCTGGGATCCGGCTTTGGGCTTCGGCATTGCGGTACGGTGGGGAGGGTTTGGTCGGGGTCGCCTGGCATAACCGCTCGCGGATACCCTGGTTCGGGCGGCGCGCCGGGCCTTGGGCAAGCCGCGGGCCCACGGCTACCTTTGCGGCCATGGTGTTTACTCTCCGGACCGCGGTGGCGGTCGCCGCGCTGGCGTGGGCGGGCGCAGTCTCTCTGGGCTGTCGCCAAAACCCGCCGGATGCAGTCGGGCTCACCTACCCGGAGACCTTGCGCGACACCACCATCATCGACGACTACCACGGCACCGCGATCGAGGATCCGTACCGCTGGCTCGAGAATGACACCGCCGTCGCGACCGCGGCCTGGGTCGACGCGCAGAACGCCTTTACGCAGGCCTACCTCGGCGGGATCGACAGTCGCGCGGAGATCAAAAAACGCCTCACGCGCCTATACGACTACGAGCGCTACGGCACGCCGGAAGTCGTCGGCGAGTGGCTTTACTTCACGAAGAACGACGGATTGCAGGCGCAGTCGCTACTGTTGCGCCAGCGCACCGGGGGCGGGGACCCCGAGCTCGTCCTCGACCCGAATACCTTCTCCGACGACAACACCGCCAGCCTGGCCGGGTACAGCTTCGACGGGGCGGGCCGGTACATGGCCTACCGCGTCAGCGAGGCCGGCTCGGACTGGAACCACGCGCGGGTGCTCGACTTGTCGACGTTGAGCCTGCTGCCGGACAGCCTGGCCGACCTCAAATTCACGGGAATCAGCTGGCAGGGGGATGGGTTTTTCTACAGCCGCTACCCCAGTGGCGACGGCGGGGCGCGCCTGAGCGGTCGCAACGTCGGGCAGCAGGTGTACTACCACCGACTCGGAGAGCCACAGTCCTCGGACCGACTCGTGTTCGGCAACCCACAGTTCCCGGAGCGCAACGCCGGGGCTCGCGTGAGCGACGACGAGCAGTGGCTCGTGATTACGAGTAGCCAGGGCACGAGCGGCAATAGCGTGGCCGTGGCCAGGCTCTCGCCCGGCGGAAAGGTCGGCCCGATCGTGACGGTTGTGGACGACTTCGAGGACGATTACTACCTCGTACACGGGCGCGGCGAGCGTCTCCTGTTCTGGACCGACGCCGGCGCCTCCAACGGGCGTCTGGTGGCGCTCGACGCCGCGCGGCCAGCGGCAGGGTTCGAGGACGTGATCCCGGTCGATCCGCGACGTCCCCTCAAAGGCGTGACCGTGAGCGGCGACCGCATGTACGCGCGCTACCTACAGGACGTAAGCTCGCGCCTGGAGGTCTTCTCACTGGACGGCGCCCCACTCGACACCGTGGCCCTCCCGGGCCTCGGCACCGTCGGCGGGGTGAGCGCCGCGGAGTCCGGGGGGCCAGTGTTCTACAGCTTTTCGTCGTTCACGAGCCCGGGGACGGTCTTTAGGCTCGATCCGGGTTCGACCGAGGCGGCGGTGTGGCACGCGAGCGATAACGGTTTTGACGAAAGTCGCTACGACACCAAGCAAGTGTGGTACCGCAGCAAGGACGGGACGCGCGTCCCGATGTTCGTCATCCACCGCCGCGGACTGGAACTCGACGGGCAGCGACCCACGCTGCTGTACGGCTACGGTGGCTTCGATATCGCGATCGAGCCGCAGCACTCCGTCATGCGGCTCGACCTCGTCTCCCCGATCCTCGAGCAGGACGGCGTCGTGGCGGTGGCGAGCCTGCGGGGGGGCGGCGAGTACGGCAAGGACTGGCACGAGGCCGGCACCAAGGAGCGGAAGCAAAACGTGTTCGACGACTTCATCGCGGCCGCGGAGTACCTCCAGGCCGAGGGCTACACCTCGCCGGGGCGCACCGCGATCTACGGGCGGAGCAACGGCGGGCTCCTGGTCGGCGCCTGTATCACGCAGCGGCCGGAACTCTTCGGGGTGGCCTTCCCGGCGGTGGGGGTGCTCGACATGCTGCGCTACCACCAGTTCACCATCGGGTATGCCTGGGCGGCGGACTACGGGCGCGCGGACAGCGCGGACGCCTTCCGGTACCTACGGGCTTACTCCCCGTTGCACAACGTCCGGGAGGCGGCCTACCCCGCGACCATGATCACGACCGCCGATCACGACGACCGGGTGGTGCCGGCGCACAGCTTTAAGTTCGCCGCCGAGCTGCAGCACCGGCAGACGGGTCCCGCGCCGATCCTGATCCGCATCGACGAGGGCAGCGGGCACGCGGCCGGCAAGCCGGTCGGGATGCAGATCGACGAGGCGACCGACGTGCTGGCCTTCATGTTCCACGAGATGGGGGTCGAGTATCGCGTCGTGCTAGAGGCCAACGCGCAGTGACGCCCGCCCTGTCGGTGGCGCTGCTCGTGAGCATCGGCTTCGTCCCGGTCACGATTTGGGATTTGCTAGACGTGGCGGTCGTGAGCTACCTGTTCTACCAACTCAACCGCCTCGTGCGCGGGAGCGTGGCGTCGAACATCTTCCTCGGGGTCATCACCCTGTACGTGCTGTACTTCGTGGTGGGTTTGCTCGGCATGCAAATGCTGCGCGCCATCCTGGCGCAATTCGTGAGCATCGGCGTCATCGTCATCATCATCATCTTCCAGCCCGAGATCCGGCGCTTCCTCGTGGTGGTCGGCAACAACACCATCCGGCGCAGGGGGCAGCTCCTCAGACGGATCTTCGGTTTTGGCGACAGCCGCAAAGCCCTCAGCGAGGAGGCCCTCGCGCACCTCGGCGAGATCAAGCGCGCCATCGTGGAGCTCGCCCGCCGCAAGACTGGCGCTCTGATCATCATCTCGGACAACCTCGCCCTCGAGCCCATCAACACGCTCGGCACCCGCATCGACGCCGAACTCAGCGACGCGCTGCTGCGCACGATCTTCGACAAGCACACGCCCCTGCACGACGGCGCCGTCCTCATCGAGCGCGGGAAGGTGGTGGCGGCGGGCTGCGTGCTGCCGGTCACCGAGCGCACGGACCTCCCGCAGAACGTCGGCCTGCGTCACCGCGCGGCCATCGGCTTCACGGAGCGGACCCGCTCGCGGGCCTTCGTGGTCTCGGAGGAGACGGGGCGCATCTCCGTGGCGAAATCCGGGACGCTGGTCCGCAAGCTGTCCGAGGCGCAGCTCGACAAGGAGCTGCGGGAGGCGATGAACCTTGAGTAGTGCGCGCAACCTCGCCGCGCCGCCTCACATCATCATCAAATCCTGCTCATCCCGTATGCGTCCGGCGCTACAGCGGAGGATACGCGCGGGGAACTGCTCGAGGATGCGGTAGTCGTGCGTGGCGAAGAGCACGGCCATCCGGTAGTCCGCCGCGAGGCGGAAGATGAGCTGCATCACGTCGTCCGAGGTCTCCGGGTCGAGGTTGCCGGTCGGCTCGTCGGCGAGGAGGAGCGCGGGGCGGTTGAGGAGGGCGCGCGCGAGCACGAGGCGCTGGCGCTCTCCGCCGCTGAGGCGGTGCGGCATCTCGTGGGCCTTGTCCTGGAGGCCGACTTGCGTCAAAACCTCACCCACGCGCTTGAGCTTATTGCCCTGCTCGCGCCAACCCGTGGCGCGGAGGACGAAGTCGAGATTGGCGGTCGCGTCGCGGTCGTAGAGGAGGTTGAAGTCCTGAAACACGATCCCGAGGCGGCGGCGCAGCTCGGGAATGGTGCGGCGGTTGAGGCGCCGGAGGTTAAACCCGGCCACCTCGCCGGCCCCCTTCTTGAGCGGGAGCGCTCCGTAGAGCGTCTTGAGCAAACTGCTCTTCCCGGTGCCCGTCCGGCCGATCAGGTAGGCGAACTCTCCCTCGGCGAGGTCGAGCGCCACGTCCGACAGCACACAGGCCTCCCCCTGGAACACGGCGACATCTTGCAGGACCGCGACGGGGGTGCTCATACGGCGCAAAGTAGGGCCCGGGGCCCGCCCGCGCGACATGCTTACCCACCTGCGACAATCAATCGGTGGCGGCGGTGGTTAGGTCCGTAAATTCGCCACCATGAAGAAGCTCCCGATCATCGCCATGGTCTGCATCGTGGTCGCCGTCGGCATCATCATGTCGGCCGCCGACGACATGAGCACCTACGCGACCTTCGCGGAGGCCGCCGCGACCGAGAACACGGTCCGCGTCGCCGGGCAGCTCGTCAAGAACAAGCCGATCGACTTCGACCCGCTCGAGAACGCGAACGCCTTCAGCTTCTACGTCCGCGACGTGGACGGCACCGAGTCCAAGGTGACCCTCACGGCCGCCAAGCCGCAGGACTTCGAGCTCTCGGAGCAGATCGTGCTCACGGGCGCGATGCGCGGCGGACAGTTCGTCGCCTCCGACATGCTGATGAAGTGCCCCAGCAAGTACAAGGACGAGGAGATCTACATCAAAGGCAACAGCTAGCGCCCGCACCACATGGAATACGTCAATGAGCATCTCGCGGCGGGGGCGATCGGTCGGGCGCTGCTGCTGATCGCTTTCCTCGCCGCCGGGCTGGCCTGTTTTGCCGGATGGCGCGGCACCCAAACCGCGAGCGAGCGCTGGACTCGGCTCACGGGCGTCGCCTACGCGACGATGAGCGTCGCGGTCGCGCTCACGATCGCGCTGCTGCTCTACATGATGACGCAGCATTGGTACGAGTACCAGTACGTCCAGCAGCACGTCAACGACGACCTCCCTTTCCGCTACGTCTTCACGGCCTTCTGGGAGGGACAGGAGGGCAGTTTCTTGCTGTGGCTCTTCTGGCACGGGGTGCTCGGGATGGTGGTGTGGTACACGAACAAGGCCTGGCGTCTGCCGGTGATCAGCGTGATCGCCGCCGTGCAGGTGGTGCTTTTCAGCATGTTGCTCGGCGTGTACCTGCCGTTCGGCGAGGAGCTTCGGGTCGGGAGTTCGCCGTTCCTGCTGCTGCGCGAGACGATGCGCGCGCCGATCTTCCAGCAGGCGGACTACGTGAGCCTCATCGAGGGTACAGGACTCAATCCGCTGCTCCAGAACTACTGGATGTTGATTCACCCGCCGACGCTGTTTCTCGGCTTTGCGTCGACGGTGGTGCCCTTCGCCTTCGCGGTGGCGGGACTGTGGCGGCGCGCGCACCAGGACTGGCTCGCGCCGGCGCTGCGGTGGTCGCTCTTCAGCGGGGGCATCCTCGGGATCGGCATCCTGATGGGGGGCGCCTGGGCGTACGAAGCCCTCAACTTCGGCGGCTACTGGGCCTGGGACCCGGTCGAGAACACGAGTCTCGTGCCCTGGCTGCTGATGGTGGCCGGCATCCACACGACCCTCGTCGCGCGGGCCACGGGGCACAGCATCAAGAGCAGCTACATCTTCTTCATCCTGGCCTTCGTCGGGATTCTCTACTCGTCACTACTCACGCGGTCGGGTCTGCTCGGAGAGACGAGCGTGCACGCCTTCACGGAGATGGGGCTCGAGGCGCAACTCGTCTTCCTGGTCGGCTCCTTCGCCCTGCTCGGCTTTGGCCTGCTGGCCGTGCGGTGGGGCTCCATCCCGAGCAAGGCCGTCGAGGAGCGGGCCGACAGCCGGGAGTTCTGGATGTTCCTCGGGAGTCTGGTGCTGCTCTTCAGCGCGGGCATGATCACGGTGTCGAGCAGTCTGCCGGTCATCAACAAGATCGGCGACGCGGTCGGGCTCGACTTCGGGCACCTGACGATCAACGAGCCGGTGGCGCACTACAACCGGTACCAACTCTGGGTGGGGGTCTTCATGGCGCTCTTTACGGCGGTGGCGCAGTACATGCGGTGGCGCGGCCTGCGCGGTCGCGGGCGGGCGCTACTGATGCGGCTCGGCGCGGTCGCGGCGATCAGCGTCGTGCTCGGCGTGCTTACGGCCTCGCAGTTGCTGGTGCAGGGTTGGCACTTCGCGGCCCTGGCGGCGACGGCCTACTTCGCTATCCTCTCCAACGTCGACTACGTCGTGACCAGTAATGTGGCGCTCTGGCAGCGGCTCGGCTCGGTGGCGTCGCACGTCGGCTTCGGGCTGCTGCTGCTCGGTGTCCTGCTGAGCGGTTTGAACCAGCGCCACATCTCGTCCAACACCTTCGCCATGGAAGGTCTGCTCGACGAGGAGCAAATCGGCAAAAACGTCGTGGTCGTCAAGGGCCTCCCCATGGTGATCAACGGCTACGAAGTCACCTACCTGAGCGATACGCTCGTCGGCAACCGCCGCGACTACGCCATCCGCTACCGCGAGCTGAGCCGCGAGGGGGAACTCGGCGAGGAGTTCGTCCTGCGACCCTACGCGCTCTACACCAACGACTTCTCCAAGCTCGCGTCCATGAACCCGGACACGAAGCACTACTGGGACCACGATGTCTTCACGCACATCACCGGGATGCCGCCCGGCAACCAGAGCGCCGAGGAGGCCAAGATCTTCGAGGACAGCCTGCGCTTCGAGCGCGTCGACCTCGTGGTCGGGGACAGCACGAGCCTCGAGCGGCACCAGGTCCGCCTGCTCGCGCTCACGGACCAACCGACGCACCCGGACTACGAGCCCGCCGCGGGTGACGTAGCGCTCGGAGCCACGGTCGAGATCCGGCGGCTCAACTTCGACACCGCCCAGACGGCCACCGCGGTGGTCGTGCTGCGCGAGAACCTCATCTACAGCTACCCGGCGCAGGTCAACGCCTTCAGCGCCCGCATCCGCCTCCCGGAGGAGGCCCTGTCGAGTCGCCTGGTCGACGAGTCGAGCCTGGACTACTCGCTCGTGAGCCTGGCCCCCGGCGAGACGACCACCTTCGCCGGACGCGAGATCACCTTCGAGCGGTTCGATCCGAAGGGCAGCCACCCGGCCTACCAGTCGGAGGAGGGCGACGTGGCCGTGGTCGGCGAGCTCTCAGTAGCGCAGGCGGGGGGCACCACGGCGAGCCTCCGGCCACTGTTCTTCATCCGGGACAACACGCCTTTCCAGGTCAAGGACATCCACCCGGGACTCGGGCTACACGCGCGGCTCGTGTCTATCGACCCGGCTACGGGACGTGGGAAGTTTGCCTTGGCGCAGCAGACCGAGACCACGCTTGCCGCCGTCCCGATCGAGGTGGCCGAAAACGCGTCGCGCTCGGACTGGGTCTTGCTAGAGGCGACGGTCTTCCCGGGGATTAATTTGTTCTGGATCGGGAGCATCGTCATGCTGCTCGGTCTGTTGATCTCGATGGGGTTCCGCATCAAAGAGAAGCGGGCGTTACGGACGGGTCACGTAGCGCCGCTGGAGCCTATCCGCATCGAGCCCGAGCCAGTAGAGGAGCGCGAACTTGTCTGAGGTGACGCACTACGTCCAGGGTGCAGGCCGCTGGGGGAGCTGGCTCACGTACCGCCTGGCGGACGATCTCGACCTGGACTTCGGGGGCGTGCTCGAGCACGGGACATCGGCCCGGGTGCTGGCGCGTGATCACAATGTCCCGCTGGTCCGCCACCCGCTGCCCGTCGACCGGCCGAGCGTGCTGTGGCTGTGCGTCCCGGACGATGCCGTGGCCCCGCTCGTGGCACAGCTGCCCTACGGTGCCGGTGGATCGCTGGCGGTGGTACATAGCTCCGGGACGATCCCACTACCGGAGGCCCCCTTCCCAACGGGCGTCGCCTGGCCGATCCAGAGCATCACGCACGAGGCCGAACCCGACTGGGCGCAGCTCCCGCTCGTGATCCAGGCATCCGATGCGGCTTTCGCCAAAACCCTCCACGCCATCGCTACCCAGATCAGTGGGCTTTCGCCAAAACTCGTCACTACCGACGCCGAGCGCCAGCGCTTGCACCTCGCCGCCACGCTCACGCAGAACTTCGGCAACCTCCTGTGGACCCTCGCGGAGCAGGTTTTGGCGAAAGCCGGCCTCGACTACCGCGACCTGTTGCCGCTGGCCGAAAATCACTTGGCGAAACTTGCCACTACCCCACCCCAGCACCTCCAAACCGGACCCGCCGTGCGCGGCGACGAAGTCACGCTACGTGGCCACCGCGAACTGCTCTCTGGGCACCCCGCCGCCGCGGAAGCCTACGAACTGCTCACGCGGCTCATCCGCGAGCGCACGCGCGCCTAAGTTTGCCCTCATGCGCACCCTCGGCAACCTCCCGCACCCGCGGCTCAAGATCACCCTCCTCCACCACGGGCGCTACCTGCTGAAGCTCGAGGACCGCGAGGTCGAGGTGACCTACAAATTTCGCGACGGAGAAGGGGTGCACGACCTGGCCTCCGCGCAGCGCTGCCTAGACCTCGGCCTTTTGCAGGAAGCAGAGAAAACCATTGCGGACCTCGCCGAGCAACGCACGCGCTACCTGCCGCCCCGCGTCACCCCCGGGGCGGACCTCCCGCAGATCATATGAGTGCCGTGTCCGAGCGTAACCCCGCGACCCGATGAGCGTCCCGATGGCAGACCCCGCGAGGTCGCGTCGCATCGGCGTGTACCTCACGCTGGCCGGGGCGGTGATGTTCTCGATGAAGGCCGTCTTCATCAAACTCGCCTACGCCTACGAGGTCACGCCGATCTCCTTGCTCGGACTACGGATGGCCTTCTCGCTGCCGTTCTTCATCGGGATCGGGCTCTACCAAATGCGGTTTACGACGCCGCAACGACCGATGGGCCCGCGCGCTGTACTCCTCACGGGGGCCATCGGTCTGCTCGGCTACTACGTGGCGAGCTACACCGACTTCCTCGGGCTACAGTACGTCACCGCGGGCATGGAGCGGATCATCCTGTTCGTCTACCCTACCCTCGTGCTAATCGGACAGCGACTTCTGTTCCGGACCGCCACCTCGCGGACGCAGTGGATTGCTACGGGCCTGAGCTACGTCGGGATCGTGATCGCGTTTAGCGAGGGCGACCTGTCGGTGGGGTCGGAGCTGTGGAAAGGGGGCGCGCTGGTGTTCGTGAGCGCCGTGACCTACGCCGGCTACGTGATCGGGAGCGGGCGCATGACGCCGATCTACGGTACGGTCCGGTTTACGACCCTCGCGATGGTGGTCGCGGGCGTGGGCGTTTTGACGCAAGTCTACCTGTCGGGCGACGCCCTGCTCGGACTGCCGACGCCCGTGTACGCCTGGGCGGCGGTGATCGCGGTGGTGTGTACCGTGGTGCCGACCTACCTCGTGGCCGACGGCATCAAGCGCGCCGGCGCCGGGGACGCGGCCATCATCGGGGCCGTGGGGCCGGTGTGCACGATTGCGCTCGAGTACTGGCTCCTGCCCGACCGCCTCTCGGTGGTGCAGATGCTCGGTGGAGCCCTCGTGATCGCCGGGGTCGTGCTGGCGGCGCGCGCGAAGCCGAAGGCGGTCGTGGACAGGGCCCTCGCCGCGGCCCCGGCGTGAACCGCGGCCCGTGCAAAAGCGCTGCTTTCGTAAATCCGCCCACTTTTGGAAGACATCGCCGACGACCTACAGGTAACCCTGTCCGAATACTACCGATCCGCGATAGAGGTCCTGCCGAGGATCGCGATGGCCATCATCATCGTGACGGTGGGGTACCTGCTGGCGAGCTTCCTTACGCGGGTGGTGCGGCGGCGCCTAATGGGCGCGGCCGAGGACGCGATCGCGGCGCAGTTCCTCACCAAGGTGGCCAAGATCCTCCTCGTCGGGGGGGTCATTTTGCTTGCGCTCAATACCGCCGGGCTCACCGGAATCGCGACCGCCATCCTCGGGGCCCTCGGGGCGGGATCGCTCATCCTGGGCTTTGCCTTCAAGGACATCGGCGAGAACTTCATCGCCGGCATCATCCTCGCCTTCTCGCGCCCGTTCGGAATCGGGGACTCGATCGAGGTCAACGACTACTTCGGGAAGGTGAGGGAGCTGAAGCTGCGCTACACGCACCTCAAGACCTTCGACGGGAAGGATGTCTACGTCCCGAACGCCGACGTGCTTACCAACTCGGTGACGAACTACACCGCGGATGGCTTCATCCGCCAAGACTTTATCGTGGGCATCGGCTACGAGAACGACATCGACGGCGCGATCCGACTCGTGCGGGAGATCGTCGAGAACGACCCCGAGATCGTCAACACCGATGAGCACAACTCCTTCGCCTGCGTGGACGAGCTGGCGGCCAGCACGGTCAACATCAAGGTCCGCTTCTGGATGGAGACCAAGGACTTTCGCCGCGTCGTGCTCGAGAAGCGCGGCAACCTCATGCGCGCGGTCAAGGAGAAGCTCTCCGACGAGGGCTACAACCTCCCGGCCGACATCACCGAACTCAAACTCTACGGCGGCGAGGACAGCATCCCGGTCAAGGTGTTCGGCAACGAGCCGACGCCCCGGCCCGCGGACGCGAATCAAGTTTGAGCTTACGCCTTGGGCATCGCAACTTTACCGAAGCCCCAACCGTGCAAATCTCATGAAAGCCCTTAGCTACCTCCTGTCGCTCGTAGGCGTCCTGGCGCTGCAGACCCTCGCCGCGCAAATCACCGTCGATCCGCCCTTCCCGAAGCAGAATGCCACCGTCACCATCACCTACGACGCGACGAAAGGTACGGCCGGGCTCAAGGATTGCAACTGCGACGTGTACATCCACACCGGCCTGATTACCAGCGCCTCGGTCGACCTGAGTGACTGGAAGTTCGTCGCTACGACCTGGGGACAGGCCAACCCCGCGTGGAAGATGACGCGGGTGGTGGGCTCGCCCAACCTGCACCGCATCACCCTGGACATTCCGATGTTTTACGACTACCCGGCCGGTACGGTCGTGCGTAAGCTCGCCTTCGTCTTCCGGGACGCCACGGGCGGTCGCGAGGGCAAGGCCGACGGCGGCAAGGACATCTACTACGACATCGCGCCGGCCAACCTGCCCTTCCAGGTCCGGATCGAGAACCCGACCGGGACCAACAACCTCCTCGACGTCGGTAGCAAGCTCCTGGTCACCGGGACGGGCTCCGAACCCGTGGCGAAGTACGAACTCTTCGACAATGGCCAGTCGATCCTGGTCCGCAACGTCGGTGGGGAGTTCCGCCAGGAGGTCGACGTGCAGGCGGGTGTACACCACCTGAAGCTACTCGCCACCTCCACCGGGGGCGACACGGCGAGTGCCCGCGTGACGTACTTCGGCCTGGCCAATCTCCCGACCGTCGCCGTGCCCGCAGGCCTCGAGCCGGGCTACACGGCCCTGCCCAACGGCCGTAGCGGCTTTTACCTGTACGCACCCGGCAAACGCCGGGCCATCCTTCGGATGAGCAGTGAGGATTTCGAGTTGCGCACCGGGCGGCAGATGTCCCCCCTCGCCAACGGCCTCGGGTTCTACATCGACCTGCCGACCCCGGCCGGCGGCAACTTCGCCTACCAGTACCTCGTCGATGACGCGGCCCCGATCGCGGACCCGTTCAGTGAACTCGTCCTCGACCCGAACAACGACCGCTTCATCACCGGGGTTGGCTTCAATGACATTCTCGCGATCCCCCGCGAGATCGGCATCGCCACCTGGGTGCGCCCGGAGGAGGCCTTCACGTGGAAGAACGATAACTACCGCCGCCCGAAAGACGAGGAGTTGGTCATCTACGAACTCCTGATCCGCGACTTCACGGCGAAGCACAGCTACCAATCCCTGATTGACTCGCTCGGCTACTTCCAACGCCTCGGGATCAACGCCATCGAGCTGCTGCCCGTCAACGAGTTCGAGAACAACGAGAGCTGGGGCTACAACCCGAGCTACCACATGGCCCTCGACAAGTACTACGGTCCGCCGGAGGACTTCAAGGCCTTCGTCGACGCGGCGCACGGCGTGGGGATCGCGGTGATTGTGGACGTGGTGTTCAACCACGGCTTCGGGCAAAATCCCTACGTGCAGCTCTACCAGAAGGAGACCGCCGCGGCCCCCGACGGGGCCGGACCGTTCTTTAACCGCACCCCGCGGCACCCCTTCAACGTGGGCGAGGACATGAACCACGAGAGCATCCACACCAAACGCTACACCGGTCGCATCCTGCGCTACATGTTGCGGGAGTACCACATCGACGGCTACCGCTTCGACCTCAGCAAGGGCTTTACCCAAACCAACAACCCGGACAACGTCGGCGCCTGGGGCCGCTACGACGCCTCGCGCGTCGCGATCCTGAAGGGCTACCAGGATAGCATCCGCGCCGTCGATCCGACGGCCCACGTCATCCTCGAGCACTTCGCCGAGAACCAGGAGGAGCGCGAACTCACCGCGGCCGGGATGTTCGTGTGGGGCAACATGACCTTCAACTACGCCGAGGCGGCCATGGGCTACGACAACAACAGCCTGTACGGGGTGACGCCCGAGAGCCGCGGCTTCGACAACCCACGCCTCGTCGGCTACATGGAGAGCCACGACGAGGAGCGGATGATGTACAAGATCCTGACCTTCGGCAACAAGGCCGACGGTTACAATACCAGGGAGTACAAGACCGCTCACGCACGCGCGGAACTGGCGTCGAACTTCTTCTACACGACGCCCGGGGCCAAGATGCTGTGGCAGTTCGGGGAGTACGGCTACCCGATCCCGATCGACGAGAACGGCCGCACCGGCAACAAGCCCATCCTCTGGAGCCTGCTCGACAATCCGGTCAACAAACGGCTTTTCAACGTGACGGCCTCGCTCATCAAGCTGCGCCGCGACTACCCCACCTTCATCGACGGCGAAAGCAACCTCGCCGAGGGCCTGGGCCAGGGTGCGCTGAAGAAGTTATCGATCCGCCATCCCGACATGAACGCCGTAGTGGTGGGCAACTTCGGCGTCACCGCAGACAGCGTCGAAGTGACCTTCCCCAACGGCGGGACGTACTACGACTACTTCGTGGGCGGGAGCCTCGTCGCGAGCACGTCCACGACCGACGTAAAGCGCAAGCTCGGCCTCAAACCCGGTGAGTACCGTCTATACACCAGTCGGCAGCTACCCCCACCGCAGGGCGGCTACCTCCTGAGTGGCCTGCGCGAGCGCCTCCCCGCCGGCGCCGAGGTGACCTTGCTCAGCAATCCCGGCACGGACCTCCTGCAGCTGCGTATCCGGGGCTGGAACGAGTTCCTCGATTTGCAGGTCTACGACGTGCAGGGCAGGCAGGTGCTTTCGCAAAAACTCGCCGGCGGTGGCGTGCAGTCCACCCCGACCTCGTCGCTCGCCGCGGGTACGTACCTGGTGCAACTCAGTGACGCCGCCGGGCACCGCTGGTCGGCGCTATGGACGCGGCTCTGACCAGACGACCCGGCCCTCTCGGTCGATGTAGGACCACCGTCCCGCCGCGACCACGAGCGCCAGGCCGTCCTGGAAGTCGCCCAGGAAATCGTAACGCGGCGTCGCTAGCTCCGAGCCGTCTTCCCGGAGGTAGGACCACCAGTCGCCACGCCGCACGGCGGCGATGCCCTCGTTAAACGGCAGGGCCTCGTCGTAAAATGGGTGGATCAGTTCGGTGCCGTCCACGTCGACGTAACCCCACAGCCCCCCGCGCTTCACGGCGGCCTTGCCGTCCTCGCTGAAGGCAGCGGCCTCCTCGTAGCGGAAGGGGATGGCCTCCCGGCCGGCACGGTCTAGGAAGCCGGCATTCGACCCCCGGCGCAGCGGCACCCTCTCGTGCGAGAAGCAAAGGTCGTATAGCTCCGAATCGGCGCTGTATCGCGGCGCTAGGACCTCGCGTCCACGTGAGTCCACCAACCCAATCCCTTCCCCGAGCGTCACGAAGGCCACGTCGTCGTCGAAGTCGCCGCTCGTGGTGTACTTCGGCGCCACCACCCACTGCCCGTCGAGGTCCACATGACCCGCACCGCTCGCTACGCTCGCGGCAAGCAGCCCACCCCTGGGCGCACGGAGGGCCGAGAAGCCAGCGGGCAAATGGACCTCACCCGCGCGATCGATGAGTCCGAACCGCCCGCCGCGCCCAACGGCGGCGTAGCCCTCGGAAAAGTCACTGGCCGCATCGTAGATCGGGTCAATCACCAGGCGGCCGACGGTGTCGATGTAGCCCCACTTCTGCACGAGCATCACGCGTGCCAGACCCTCGCGAAAGTGTCCGAGTTGATTGAATACCTGCCTCAGGATGAGCCGCCCGAGCCTGTCGAGCGGCACGAGCTTGTCGTTGAAGCGCACCCGGGCAAAGTCGCCGTCGAAGGGTTCGGCCTCCAGGTACTGCGGCTGGATGACGATGTCCCCGGCGCGGTCGATGAAGCCGTAGCGGCCGTGCTCGCGGATGCGGTACAGGCGCGCCGGGCGCTCGACTTCCGCGGTGCCCGACGCGCGCGGCACTTCGGTGGCCGTACTCAAGACTTGAGGATTTCGTCGAAGGCCGCCAGGAGGTCCCGGTTTTGGCCTTCCGGCAAAACGACGATGCGCCCTTGTTTGTCGATGATGGTGTAGGCCGGGATGGTCACGAGGTTGTACGCCCGCTTGAGGTCTTTGAGTTGTGAACTGCGCACGTTGAGGCCCCGGGGCGAGAGTTGGTCCAGGGCTTTCTTCCAGTCGTACTCGTCGTCGTCGATGTCGACGTTGAGCAACACGACGCCCCGGGCCTGCAACTGGCTCCTGATCTGGTCGTACTTTTTGAAGTTCTCGATGCAGGGCTTGCACCACGAGGCCCAGAACGAGATGTAGACCACCCTGCCGCTCAGGTCGGTGAGGCTCATCGGCTTGCCGCCGACTTCGTACATGCCGATATTGGGTGCGAGGGCGCCGGGCAGCAAGTTGAGCACGTCCCCGTAGGCATCCTCGATGCGCTTGCGGAACACCTCCTGCACGCCGTCGCGCTTGAGGGCCACGTAGCGATCCAGCCCGAAGTCGGGGTTGCCGAGGTAGTCGAAGGCGTTGACGAGCATCTCGCTCTGGAGGTAGTGGCGCCAGCGGCGGTCCATCCGGTCCTTGATTGCGGAGTAGAGTTCGTCGCCGGTGGCCTCGTCGTGTGCGCCGCGGTTGGGGAGGATGAGGTACTGCCCGTAGGCCTTGAGGTAGTTTTTGAAGTCCTCGCTCTCGAGCTTGCGGGGGTCGCCATCGCTCGGCACGGCCTGGAGGTCGAGTCGTTGCGCGGTAGCGGCGATCCGGTCGCGGCCGATCGTCTGCTGGTTCTGCACGAGGTAGGCGATCTTCTGGACCTCGGCCTGGTAGGTGGCGCGTTCGCGGTAGTTGGCGAGCAACTGTGCACTGGCGCGCCCGCCGTAGGCGTCGAGGAGCTCGAGCTTGCGCCGGAGACCTTCGTCGACGTAGGTCCGGTAGGCTTCCACGTCCGCGACGGCGGCCTCGGCGAGGTCGTTTCGCTCGACGAGGAAGGGCAGGAAGCCCCCGCCGCGCTCCGCCGTACCCGCGCTGGGGAAGGTTTTGGCGAAAGCCGCCAAAAACTCGTTGTCCACCGCGGCATCCCCGCTGTACCGCACCGACGAGAGCCCCCCGGCCGCGTCGAGCTCGAGGCCCAGCTCGTCGTTGGCCCCGATGTAGAGCGGGATCTCCACCCCGGCGTAGCGCATCAGCAACTCGGTACGCCCGGGCAGTTCGAGCTCGAAGGCGGCCGTGTTGTCGTCGCGGAGCTTGACCTCGAAGATGCGTCGCTTGCCCGTGATCGCGTCCGTCTCGTAGGAGATCCGGAAGGTCCGTTCGGTAGGGTTGGTCACCCGCACCGACACCAGCGACGCCGCCGCCAGGCCGCCGGCGAGCCACGTGAGCAGGAGGGCGGTGATGAGGAGTTTCATAAAAAAGCAGTCTTCTGGGCCCAAGGTAATGAATCGAGCCAGAGGCCGCGGCGCGCCGGCCGCGTCGGGGCCGCGTGTATTTTCGCGCCCCGCAAACACTATGGTGATCAGAGAAAATTTCCCGCCCTACGGCTCGGAGGTGATGGGCGGCACGAGCGACGGCCTCGTGTACACGACGGCGTTCGCGGGCTCGAGCCTCGGGGCCACCCTCGGGCTCATCCGGGCGTTCCTCGACGAACAGGGCTACCCCGAGGTGCCGATCCCGCGGACCGCCGACGAGATGCTGTCCTTTCTCCAACCCGAGCGCGGGCGCCACCCGCACCTGTTCGAGGAGCCAGACTACGCCCACAATCCCGTACGCCTGGTGTTCCCGCGGCGCGACCGCCTCCGCCGCAAGCTCATCGTCGAGCTCTACAACGAGGCGGCCCCCGAACACCTCCTCCGCTTCCACCGCCGCCTCGACCCCGAGCGCGACCGACGCCTCGTCGACACGCTGCGCGCCGAGCACATCGAGGAGTTCGGCAGTCACCTGGCGCCGACTAGCGACTGAGCGCTTCGCTCGCGGAGCTGCCTAGTGCCCCTGTCCGTCCAGACCCGGGACGCTTTGGTAGGTGCTGTCGCGCTGGAGGGCGCCCGCGTCCACGAGACTCAGGTCCATGTTGGGCTCCCCGGCGTCGACCCAGGCCGTGTACCAGGCCGAACCCACGGCCCGGATCGCGGTGCGGAACCGCGACTCGACCATGCCGCCGAGCCGGTCGCTGTACAGTCGCGAAAAACTGGCGCAGGGCACGCGGACGATGCCGCCGAGGCGCTCTTCGTAGCACTCCTGTTGGTCTTCCGGGACGAGTCGCCGCAGGTCGGCCTCGATCAGCAGTACGCTGTCTACCAGGCTGTTGCTCTCGGCGATGAGCTCGCGGTAGAACGCGGTCGGGTCGTTGAGGTAGCGCGCGCGCCCGACGAGGACGTCGTACTCCGCGGCGGCGAAGAGTTCGGGCAGGCGACTCTCCCAGAAGGCGTGGATCCCGCGCTGGCCCGTGAGCTGGCCGTTGTAGTTCTCGGTGGTGTGCAGCGGCACGGCGGCGTCCCCGATGTAGTGCCCGATCTCGGCGGAGAGTTGGATGGCGCGCTGGACGTCGTTTTGCCGAAAGGCGGCCGTCAGTCGCGCCTGCATGGCCACCAAATGGTAAGGCAGCACCCCGTGTTGGGTCATCGTATCGACCACGCGTAGGTAGCGGCACTCGGCCAGGCCGCGCGGCAAGGCTCGGTGGAGCGTATCCTTCTCGTACGGGTGCGCCGGCGCGACGTTGAACCTGTACCAGCGCTCGTATTCGCCTTTCGGCAAAACGTACCCCGCCTCCCCGACGAACAGCTCGTTGCCTACGTAGCTCACCTCGGCACTATCGCGGGCCCCCCGTACGCATAGCAGGGTCGTGTACTCGTCGTGGAACTGGTAAAACTCCCGCGGGAGGCTCTCGACGCGCCCGTCCCCGAAGCGCTCCATGTCGATGAAGTGGCGCGCGCCCTCGAGCCGTGCGGCGTAGCGGCGTTTGTCGGGATCGACGGCGTGCGCACTGATGAAAGTGCTGTACTTCTTGTAAAACTTCGTGAGAGGCGCGGGCACGGTGTAGACGGCCAGGCGGTTGATCTCCCGGTGGGCGTAGAAGCCCCACGTCACCCCCGCGCCGAGCGAGAGCCCCACCGCAGCCAGGAGCGCCCAGCATAACACCGACTGCCTCAAGTGCAGATGGCTCATTCGAAGAAGCTTTGGTAGGTCTGCAGGGCCGGGCCGATCTGGTGGTCCTGCACCGTGACGAAGTTGCGTCTCCCCCACTCCACCCAGTAGTTCGAGAACGGCAGACTCGCGTCGCGGGCGCCTTTGTCGTTGAGCAGTAGCATCGGTTGCAACTCGAAGGTGTCGCGCCGGGCGTCCGCGAGTTCGACGACGATCTGCACGGCCGGCACCATGGCCGAGATGCTGTCGCGGTAGATGCTCTCGTTGGCGTAGTTCGACAACGGAATATTCGCGTAGGCCTCGAGGTAGGTCTCGAGCCGGCGCTGCACGGGGCGCTCGCGCGTGAGACCGGTGAGTTCGTTGAGGGCATCGAGGCGAAGGCTATCCGCCGTGCGCACGACCCGGAAGGATTCGCTCGGACTCCGCGGGTAGCGAACCTCGACGCTGCGGATCTCGCCCGGCTCGTAGGCGATAAACTCCGTGGATCGCCAGCTCGCGATGTCGCGCAGGTCGAAGAGCGGCCGGATAACCCCGGTCACGAGGCCGCGGCGCACGGCGAAAACCTCGTTGTAGCCCTCGACCATCATGTAGGACCCCGTCGACTTCGGGGTCCCGCTGCCGATCAGCAGTCCGCGGATCTTCTCGCCCGCGCGGTCGTAGACCTCGACCTTGAGGGCGCTGGCCGACATTTCCTTGAGCACCGCGAGCTGCGTGGCGCGGTTGGGGATGTGGTCGATGTTGAGCTCGGCCAGGGTCCGCGTGGCCTGGTACATGATGGTCGGCGAGGCGGTGGCCGTGTCGTTGATCAGCCAGCGCCCGTCGGGCTGGCGCCGCAGGTCCATCGAGCGCCCCGTCATGTCGGCGATGAAGAGTCGCCCGACCTCGTCCGGGGAGGCCACCGCGAACTGGCGCTCGGGGCTCACGGCCCCTTCGCGCTCGTTTGCGTACCGCACGTAGGCGTAGGCCGCGAGCGTGAGCCCGACGGCGGCCAGTAGTATCCAAGTCGTTTTCGTCATTGCGGCTAGCTAGTAAGCGTAACGGCGGCGGCGAAGGTAGCGGTACGCCAGGCCCGCGATCGCGAGCACGAGCAGCGGCAGGCCGATGTTGACGAAGCGCCACCACGTCGCCTCGTCCTTGGCGCGGGGCCCGTCGAGGAGGCGCAGCTTGACCTCCCGGTTGCGGGCCGAGATGACGCCGCTGTCGTCGAGGAGGTACTCCATCGCGTTGACGAGGAAATCCTTGTTGTCGAAGACGTACTCCTCGAACTCGTTGTAGCCCAGGGGCCGGAACGCCTCCTGCTCCGGGTCGACCGCATTCTTACCCACGTCGCCGTCGGCGATCACGATGACCTTGGCGCCGGTGCCGCTGGCGCGGAAGTCCTGCCCGAGGCGCGCGAGCCCGGCGGCGAAGTCACTCCCGACGCGGTTCTCGTAGAGCGAACTGAAGGTGCCCTCGAGCAAGACCGCCAGCGGGACGGCGCCCTTGTTGAAGCGCTCGCGCTCCAGGGAGTAGCGCACGTCCTCGAGGCTGATGCGCGCCGGGGAGAAGCGCACGAGCGAGTTGGGCGTCGTCGACAGCAAGACCGTCTTCTCGACGGCGGTCTTCGTGCGGACCGTGGTGTCGATCTCGCTCGGGAAGTACAGCTGGATCGGCTGAAGGCTCTTCGTGATCGGGTGTAGGGGCGAGGGCGTCGCGAGCACGTGGTAGGGCCAGGGCCGCAGCTCGAACTGCGGCGCGTTGCCGACCTGCCCGGTCACTACCGGGATCCGTGTGTTCTGGAGGTCGAGCACCAGGTTGGGTTCAACGCGGATGCCGTACTTAAACAGGAGGTCGTCGAGGTTCTGCGGGTGGTCCGGGGGGATGAACTCGGGGCGGCCGCGGAGGCTATCGAGGTTGATACTGAGCTTGTCGAGCATCATCAGGACGCGGCCCCCGCGCATGACGTACTGATCGAGCACGAACTTGGCCCGCTCGCTGAATGGCGTCCGCGGCTCGGCGATGATGAGGGCGCCGATCTGCTCCGGGCCGACGGTGTAGAGCGTGTCGAGGTCGACGCGTCCGACGCTGTAGTAGGGGTCGAGCGCGTCGGTGAGGTCGCGCAGCTGCAGCGGCGCCAGCTCGCCGTGGCCCTGCACCATCGCGATGAGGGGCCGTCTGACGGCGAGCATTTTCTGGATGCCGTTGGCGAGTTTGTACTCGAGCAGACTCACCGAGTTGTTGACCGCCACGTCGGGCGACTGGCCGGGGATGTTGTTCTCGAGCAGGTTGACCGTCACGCGCCGGTTGGCGTAGGAGAGGATCGCGTAGGGCCACAGCAGTCGCTCCGAGCGCCCGTCCGCGGTCTGGACCTGGAAGTTGATCGGCTTGAGGCCCCCCTCGGCCAGTTGCTTGCGGACCGTGTTGACCTGCTCCAGCGTGCCCTCGGATGGGTCCGTGAAGCCGTAGTCGATGTTGCCGTTGACGTTCGAGAAGTCGCGCAGCATCTCCTCCACGGAGGTGCGCAGGCGCGCGAAGCCGGCCGGGAACTCCCCCTCGAGCAGGACGTCGACGTAGACCGGTTCGTCGACGTTGCCGAGGATGCGCTCCGTGGCCGGGGTGAGCGTGAAGCGCCGCTCCTCGGTGAGGTCGACGCGACCCGGCAGGTAGGTGGCCAGGAGGTTGACGATGACGAGGAGGGCTGTCGCCAAAACCACCTGGAGGCCGTCGCTGAGTCCCTTCATCGTTGGACGCGGTTGATGACGAGCACGGAGAGGTACAGAAACCACCCCGCCACCGTCGTGAAGTAGACCACGTCGCTGAGCACGACGAGCCCCCGCGAGATGCTCCGGTAGTGCGCCTCGATGCCGAGGAGTTGCACGAAGTTGTCGTAGCGCCCGACGAAGACCGGCAGGCCGCTCAGGAAGTCGAAGCCCTGGTACACCACGAAGCACATCAACGCGGCCAGCACGAAGGCGACGATCTGGTTTTGCGAAAGCGTACTGGCGAAGATTCCGATGGCGCAGAAGATGCCGGCCAGCGCGAGGAGCCCGAGGTACGAGCCCGCGATGGCGCCGCTGTCGAGGTTGCCCCGCGGACTGCCCAACTCCCACACCGTATAGTAGTACACCAGGGTCGGCAGCAGGGCCAGGGCCGACAGGGCCCAACACGCGAGGAACTTGCCGGCCACGATCTGCAGGGTCGTGACGGGCTGCGTGAGCAACAACTCGAGGGTGCGCTGCTGGCGCTCCTCGGCGAGGGTCCGCATCGTGATCGCGGGGATGAGCAGGAGGAAGACCCAGGGCGCGATGTCGAAGAGTTGGTCGAGGCTCGCGAAGTTGTAGTTGATGAGGCTCGTGTCCGGGAACACGAACAGGATCAGCCCGAGCAGCACGAGGAACACGCCGATGACGAGGTACCCGATGAGACTGCTCAGAAAAGCACTGAACTCACGCCAGAAGATACTCCCCATCAGGCGGGCGGGTTTTGGCGCGTGAGGCTCTGGAAGACATCCTCGATGTTGTTGACCTCCATCTTGAGTTCGAGCAGACCCCAGCCCTCGCGGGCGACGAGTTCGGCGATCTGCGGGCGGACCTCGGCCTCGCCCTTCACGTTAATCGTAATCCGCGACCCTTGGCGCCGCACTTCGCGGACGCCCCTGAGGCCCTCGAGCAACTTCAGGTTGCCGACGCGCTCGACGAGGAGGCTCACGCTGTGCCGCCCGACGATGCGGTCCTGGAGTCGCTCGATCGGGTCGTCGGCCACGAGTCGACCGCCGTCGATGATGAGGACGCGCTGGCACAGCGCCTGCACCTCCTGCATGATGTGCGTACTGAGCAGCACGACCTTCGTCTCCCCGAGGCGCGCGATGAGTCGGCGGACCTCGGCCAGTTGGTTGGGGTCGAAGCCGTTGGTGGGCTCGTCGAGGATCACCACGGGCGGATCGTGGACGATGGCCTGCGCGAGGCCGACGCGCTGGCGGTAGCCCTTGGAGAGCTGGCCGATCTGCTTGCGGACCTCCTTCGTGAGGCCGACCTGCTCGATGACCTCGTCGACGCGGGCGTTGACCTTCGTGACGCCCTGCACCTTGGCGGTGTAGCGCAGGTACTCGCGGACGAAGAGTTCGGTGTACAGGGGATTGTGCTCGGGCAGGTAGCCCACCATCCGCCGCACGGCGGGGGTGCTCGGCCAGGCCGGCTGTCCGTCGATGGTGACCGCACCGGCCGTGGGCTCGAGGAAGCCGGTGATCATCCGCATCGTGGTCGACTTCCCGGCGCCGTTGGGCCCGAGGAAGCCCGTCACGCCGACGCCGGCCCGGAAGCCGACGTCGTCCACGGCGGCTTGCTCGCCGAAGCGTTTGGTGAGGTGCTCGAGGCGGATCTCCATTCGGGGGCCAAACTTACTAGCCTTTGCGGGAGCGGGGAGGTGCGGGGGCCGACAGTCTGCGGCTAACCCATCGGCGCGCACGTGCGTTCTCGCTGTCATGAAGCGAGGACACCTAGCACTTTTGACCGTGGCGTTCGCCCTCCTGGCGTCCTGCGGGGACGCGGGTACGGAAGCGGAAGTTTTGGCGCAAGCCCCCGCGGAAACGACCGCCGTGGCCAACGACTGGGCCTCGGACGTAGCGGCGACAGAGATCGCGATGCCCGAGTCTCAGCAGGCCGTAATGGCGGAGACTAGCCCGCGCGTCGAAGAAACGCAAACTCCCGCAAGCCCCCACAGGGACGCACCGTCCGCTTCGAGTAAGCCGCGCCCCGCACCCAATCCTTCAACTGTCAAGTCGACCGCGACTGCGCCAGCGAATGAACCAGCGCCCCCGCCCGCGACGTCCGGCAAACAGGCGACAACTGCCCCCGCAGTGCAGCCCAGCCCGAGTACGCCGGCCGCCGCCGAGGTCACTGCCGCCGCCAGCTCCGCCGCGGAAGCCCCCACCCATGAGGCCTTCGACGCCCTCCTCAAGAAGTACGTCAGCAAGACCGGCGCCGTCGATTACGCCGGGCTCAAGTCCGAGCGCCGTCAGCTCGACGCCTACCTGAAGACGCTCAGCGCCAGCACCCCGACCGACGCGTGGTCGCGCGACGAGCGCCTGGCCTACTGGATCAACGCCTACAACGCCGCCACCATCCGGCTCATCCTCGACAACTACCCCCTGAAGTCCATCCAGGACCTCGACGGCGGCAAGACTTGGGACGTGAAGCGCGTCAAGCTCGGGGACAAGACCTACTCCCTTAACCAGATCGAGAACGACATCATCCGTCCGCGCTTCAAGGAGCCGCGGATTCACTTCGCGGTCAACTGCGCGGCGAAGGGTTGCCCGCCGCTGCGCAACGAGGCTTACCACCCCGAGCGACTCGACAGGCAGCTGGCCGAGCAGACGCAGAAGTTCATCAACGACGGGCGCT
The DNA here is from genome assembly GCA_965215115.1 of Saprospiraceae bacterium. Taxonomy (GTDB): domain Bacteria; phylum Bacteroidota; class Bacteroidia; order Chitinophagales; family Saprospiraceae; genus CALDTK01. The sequence continues at coordinate 4,305,436 of OZ244050.1, read as the reverse complement.
ACACCCGGGTCGAGGGCAAGACACTCACCGTGTCGAGGATCTTCGACTGGTACGGCAAGGACTTCGCGGACGTGAAAGCCTTCGTGGGCAAGTACCGCGACGTGCCCGCCGGGGCCACGCTGGCGTTCGACGACTACGACTGGTCACTCAACAAGGCATAGCGCAGTGGACGCGGACGTCATCATCATCGGGGCGGGGGCGGCTGGGCTCACGGCCGCGCTGAGTCTGCGGGCGGCGGGCCACGAGCCGCTCGTCGTCGAGGCGAGCGACCGGGTCGGGGGCCGCCTCGCCACGACGCACGCGGACGGCTATACGTTCGACCACGGGTTTCAGGTGTTGCAGACCGCCTACCCCGCCGTGCAGCGGTGGCTCGATCTCGACAGACTGGAGGTAGCGGCCTTCGAGCCCGGGGCGGAGGTGTTTTTGCCGAAAGGCCGACGCAGCCACCTCTCCGATCCCCTGCGCCGCCCGCAGCACCTGCTGTCGTCCCTGCTGTCGCCGGTCGCCTCGCCGCTGGACAAGTTGCTGACCCTGAAGCTCGTCGCCTACGTACGGACCCGCAGCTCGGAGCAGCTTTTCGCCCTGCCGGAGACCAGTACCCAGGCCTACCTTAAGAAGTACGGCTTCTCGACAGGCTACGTCGACCGCTTTTTTCGCCCCTTCTACGGCGGGGTCTTCCTGGAGCGCGACCTGGAGTCGTCGAATCGACTGTTCTTGTTCACGTTCAAGATGTTCGCCGAGGGACAGGCCGTTTTGCCGAAAGGCGGGATACAGGTCGTCGCGGAGCAGCTCGCCGACGGACTAACCCCTGAGCAAATACGGCTCACCTCACCCGTCGCGTCCGTCACTGCCGAGTCGGTCACGCTCGAAGGCGGCGATGTGCTCAGGGCGGGGGCCGTCATCGATACGCGGCCGACGAGCTTTACGCAGACGCGCTGGAAGTCGACCGTCGTGGTCTACTACAGCGCCGAGCAGCAGAGTCTGCGCAGTAAGACCCTCGGGCTCGTACCGGGTGGCTGCCCCGTCGGCATCATCACCGATCTGAGTAGCGTGCAGGCGAGTTACGCGCCTTCCGGCAAAACGCTCCTCTCCGTGTCCCTCCAGGCGCCCCTCGGCCGCACCCTGGACTTTTACGCCGAGGAGGTCCGGATGTCGATGGCGCCGTGGCTCCGCGACGAGATGACGACCTGGAGGCCGCTACGGCACTTCGAGGTCGCCCGCGCCCTGCCCGACGCCCTCCACGCCCGCTGGACCGTAGACCCCGCCGACCTCATCACAGACGGCATCGTCCGCGCCGGCGACGCCACCCTGGCGCCGAGCCTCCAACACGCGATGCACTCGGGAGAGCTCGCGGCCGCGGCGGCGGTAAGCCTGTTGTGATCGACTACGCGGACCTTAAAAATCAAGAAGCCACCCCCGGTGTCTAGACCAGGGGTGGCTTCCGTACGATTCGCTCGGGCTGGCCGCGCTTACTGCTTCGGGATCCGGAGCATCTGCCCGGGGTAGATCTTGTCCGGGTCCTTGAGCATCGGCTTGTTGGCCTCGAAGATCTGCTGGTACTTCATCGGGTCGCCGTAGAACTGCTTCGAGATTTTCGAGAGCGAGTCGCCGCTCTTGACCTCGTAGAAGTCGGCCTCCGGGGCGGGCGTCACGACGGTGAGCCGGTCGTCCACCGTGGCGATCCCGGTCACGTTGCCGACGGCGAGGATGAGTTTCTCGCGGTGCTCCTGCTGCTGGACCTGTCCGTAGATGGTGACCTTGTCGCCCTCGACGTTGAGGTCCATGTTCTGGATCGGGATGCCGGTGGCGTCGATGACGCTCCGCATCGCGACCCCGCGCTGGCGCTCGAGGTTCTCGGCGTGGGCTTTGTCCTTGGCGGCCGCCGCGGCCGTCGCGGCCTCGTCGTTGTCCTTCCCGAAGATCTTCGCTCCGGCGTTCTTGATGAATGAGAATATGCCCATGGGTGTAGGGGTGGGTTTTGGTGTACCTAGGGTAAGTCCGGAGCGCGGGCGTCTGTTCACCGTGGCGTCGGAGCGGTGACACTCGCGTTGGGCTTCCGTGAACAAAACCCGAAATTCCATCCGTCGCTGCCGTGTATCTTCGCGCCGCTTTTCGCGTAAGGTTCCAGGGCAGTGGCCCGCGGGCCAAATTTTGCTACCGTAAATCGTTCGTCTATGCAAGGGAAAGGGATCGTGAGGTTTTTCCTCATCCTACTTACCGTCATCTGCATCTACCAGTTGTTCTTCTTCGTCCCGGCCAACCGGGTCGAGTCGGACGCCGCCGCCTACGCAGAGGCCCAAGTCACGCCCGGGCTCACCGAGGTCGAGCGCACGCGCGTCTACAATGACGCCTACCGCTCGTACCTCGACTCCATGTCCGGGGAGAACGTCTGGTCCTTGCTCGGGATCCGCGACTACACCTACACCGACGTCAAGGAGCAGCAGGTCAAGCTCGGGCTCGACCTCAAGGGCGGCATGTCGGCCGTCATGCAGGTCGACCTCCGCAGCTTCCTCGAGAACCTGAGCGGCAACAACCAGGACCCGGTCTTCGTGGCCGCGCTCGACCAGGCCGACCAGCGCCTGCAGAGTGCGCAGGACGGCTACATCACGCTCTTCGTGGAGGCCTTCCGGCAAAACGCCCAGGGCCGCTCGCTAGCCTCGATCTTCAGCGACGCCGAGGCCATGAAGGACCGCGAGATCACGTTCCAGTCGGACGACGGCGAGGTGGCCCGCGTCCTCGGTGAACTCGCCGACGAGACCGTCCAGACGACGTACTCCCTCCTGCGCCAGCGCATCGACCGCACCGGGGTCATCCAGCCGAACATCACGCTCGACGACGCCCGCGACCTCATCATCGTCGAGCTCCCGGGCGTCGATAACCCGGCGCGCGTCCGCAAGACCCTCAGCAGCGCCGCCGCGCTCGATTTCTACGATGTCTTCACGAACGCCGAGAATAGCCTCTTCCAGGGCATGCAGTCGGCCAACGAGGCCCTCAAGGGCGGTGACACCACCGCCGTGGTTGACGACAGCTACACGCTGCAGAACGTGTACGCCCTCGACGAGCTCGGCAACGTCGACTCCTCCGTAGTCACGCGCGTCGACACGATCCGCGCCGCCGATCTCGCCGCCGGCAACGGGCCCCTCTTCGACATCCTCCAGCCGGTCGGACCGCAGCAGGGCGTGAGTGCGACCGTCGGCTACGTGGCCAAGGCTAACAAGGCCAAGCTCGCCGAGATCTTTCAGCGGGAGGAGTTCTACAACTCCTTCGGGAGTGACGTCAAGTTCGCAATCAGCCAAAAGCCCCTCACCAACGAGGACGAGAGTTCGACCGGGGTGTACGCCGTCTATGCCTTACGCCTCGAGCCCGATGGCGAGCCGGCCCTCAGCGGCACCGAGATCGCCGAGGCCGACCAGTCGATCGACATCAACAACGGCGGCCAGGTCGAGGTCAACATCACGATGAACCCCGAGGGCGCGAGCAAGTGGGCCGAGATCACGACCCGCAACGTCGGTAAGCAGTTCGCCATCGTCCTCGACGACGAGGTGATCAGCGCCCCGAACATCAACGAGCCCATCACCGGGGGCCGCTCCCGCATCAGCGGCGGGTTCACGGTCCAGGAGGCGCAGGACCTCGCGTCCAACCTCGAGGTCGGGCGCCTCCCGGCCGAGACGCGCATCATCCAGGAGAGCGTCGTCGGGCCGACCCTCGGCAAGGAGAACATCCGCAGCTCGATGATCGCGCTCGCCTCGGGCTTCCTGCTCGTGATGCTCTTCATGGCCCTGTACTACTCCGGCGCCGGGGTCGTCTCGGTGATCGCGCTGCTGGCCAACGTGTTCTTCATCTTCGGGGCCTTGTCGAGCTTCGGGACGGTGCTTACGCTCCCCGGGATCGCCGGTATCGTGCTCACCATCGGTATGGCCGTCGACGCCAACGTCATCATCTACGAGCGCATCCGTGAGGAGCTGCGCCTGGGCAAACCGTCCGTCGTCGCCATCAAGGACGGCTTCAACCAGTCGCTCTCGGCCATCATCGACGCCAACGTCACGACCCTACTCACGGCGCTGGTCCTCAACTACTGGGGCCTCGGGCCGATCAAGGGCTTCGCCGTCGTCCTCATCATCGGCATCTTCACGTCGCTGTTCACGGCCGTGCTCGTCACCCGCCTCATCCTCGACTGGCGCACCGACTCCGGGAAGGGCATCGGTTTCTCGGCCCCGTGGTCGGAGTCGCTCCTCGAGAACATCACCACGGACTGGATGGCCAAGCGCAAGGTGGCCTACGGGGTCTCCGCCGTCCTGGTGCTCGTGAGCCTCGCCTCGATCTTCACGCGCGGCTTCGACCTCGGGGTGGACTTCGAGGGTGGCCGCAGCTACAACGTCGAGTTCGTCGACGCGACCGTCACCCGCGACGCACTCGAGGCCTCCCTCAGCGACGCCTTCGAGGGACAGTCCACGGTCGTGAAGTCCGTCGACGGCTCGAAGACCTACAACGTCACCACGAGCTACCTCATCAACGAGAGTTCACCGCAGACGGACTCCGTCGTCCAGGCGGCACTATACAAAGGTGTCGTGGCCGTCCAGCCCGGGATCGACCAGGCCTCCTTCGGGACGGCCGACCAGGTCAACTCCACGCGGATCGTAAGCTCTACCAAGGTCGGCCCCACCATCGCCGACGACATCCGGGACTCCTCCTTCAAGGCCGGGGGCGTGGCGCTCATCCTGATCTTCTTCTACCTCTTCGTCCGCTTCAGCCGCTGGGAGTTCTCACTCGGTGCAGTCGCGGCGCTCTTCCACGACGTCATCATCACGCTCGGGATCTTCTCGATCTTCCAGGGACTGCTGCCGTTCTCCGTCGAGGTCGACCAGGCCTTCATCGCCGCCATCCTCACGGTGATCGGCTACTCCGTCAACGATACCGTGATCGTGTTCGACCGCATCCGCGAGTTCATCAACACCTATACGGGGCGCACGAAGGAGGAGGTGTTCAACCTCGCCATTAACACGACCCTCAGCCGCACGCTGATCACCTCTGGCACCACCGTGATCGTGGTGCTCATCCTGTTCATCGCCGGCGGTGGTTCGATCCGCGGCTTCGCGTTCGCGATCCTCTGCGGTATTGCCGTGGGTACGTACTCGTCGATCTTCATCGCCTCGGCGCTCGTCAACGACACCATCAAGGACATCAACGCCAAGCGGACGGTCGTCACGAAGACCGAGGAGCCGGTGGCGGTGGTGCACTAAGCTCGGGCTTCCGCGCGGCTTTCGCCAAAACGAAAAGCGGCGGCGCACCTCAGGGGGCGCCGCCGCTTTTTTGTTGCGGGCGGCAGGGGCGAGGCGTATACACGAGTCGGTAGGTAGACGCTCGGGCGCTGGGATTTACGGTTGGCTTGTGGGGTAACCCCCCCGGCCCCCCTTATTTTGGTTTCCATCCGCGGACCCGCTTCGCGTGCCCGCGGATGGAAACCAAAACAAGGGGGGAGGCGAACGCCCCCGGCTATCGTTGCACTAGCGCGCCGTGCACCCCGCGAGCGAAGTGAGCCGCGCGGTGCCTCCCCCCTTGTTCAGCCGGGCTGCCGGATCGAGCGAAGCGACGATCTGGCAGCGCGGATGAATAAGGGGGGCTGGGGGTAGGGCTGACGCATCACAAACTTGACGGAATTCGCTAGAGATCGATGCCATGTACCGGCGGTGTTTCACGCCGTCATCGTCCTTACGCTTCCCCCCGCCCGGGGTCACGAAGTTGAGGGCGAGCTTGCGCACGAGGCTCAGGTTGACCGCCGGATCCGGCTCGCGTCCTCGCCGAACCCGACGTCGAGCGCGGGTGCAGGACGTTCTCGATCGGCCGCCGGGTCTTCTCGGCGACAAAGTAGCGCCGCTCGCAGCTTACGCCCTTGCCGTCGCGCAGGACATAGCTCGTCACCTCGACCACGGCGTACTTGCGGGCCTCGCGCTCGTCGAAGCCGCGATCGCGACGCGCGGTACTCACGGCGCTCGCGGCGGCCGTGACCGCGGTCGATCGCGTAACCTCGGGCGCGACGGTCGCCTCGGGGTCCCCGGCCACGTCGGGCGCGACGGCGCTACTCGGCCAAAGCCTCGGGGGCTGCGGTCGCCTCGGGGCACTGCGGTCGCCTCGGGGGCTGCGGTCGCCTCGGGGGCTGCGGTTGCCTCGGGGACTGCGGTTGCCTCGGGGACCCCCTCGGGGACTGCGGTCGCCTCGGGGACTGCGGTCGCCTCGGGGGCTGCGCACTGCGGTTGCCTCGGGGGCGAAGGCCTCTCGAATAGGAGTTTGTTGCGACCCTTGAGCCCGAACAAGTAGTCGCCGTGGTGCCCGACGATGGCCTCGGTGAGGGCGCGCGTCGCGAAGTTGGCGTCCCCGCTCACGCACCGGCCCCCGAGCGCGCCGGCGGCGGCGAGCCCGTCGATGAGCACGCGCGCCCCGCGCGCTCGCCGAGACGAGACATCGACGTGGCCGAGGACGATCCCGGGTGACCGCGAGGCAGTTGACGACGATCTTCGCGAAGCGCCCGCCCTCGGACCTTGAGCTGCGCGCGGCGATCGGCCGAGCCGGCGAGGCGCTTGCCGTCGATCGCGAGGTGCTCGCCGGGGCCACACCCGAAGCGCGCGAGGACCCAAGCGGCGAACCACGCGGCGACGCCGCGCGTCGACCATCCCGAGGATGCGTTGACGGTGTCGTGGGAGGGGGTCCCGCGGTAGGGGTAGTACGCGCGAGCCACGTGAGTTGGCCGCGGCCGAACAGCGCGATCGCGCGGGCGGAGTCGGCGCCGCTGATGGTGGCGGTGAGCCACCTCCGGTAGGGGGTAGCGCACGAGCTTCCGTCGCGCGGGTCGGGGACGCGGCCACGCCGGTGAGCGGGCCTTCATAGGTGTAGGCGGGAGTGGCGGTGCGTCGATCATGATCGAAAGATAGGCCGGTGCGAGAGTCGAGGAGAGGCGCGTGCACGACACCGCGACGGTGGCATCCGTGAGATGAACGACAAAACCGCCGAGCAGCCGAGGGGACCGGATCGACGGAGACGCGACCTGGCAGCCCTGCGTCAGCCCTAGGGGCTGGGGGGGTTACAAAACGCAAGACAAGCAAGCGTTAAAGCACACCGGATCACGCGAAAGCGCGATTGGAAGGACCTCGGCGGCAAACCCCATACTCTCGGGTCGCGACCTTCAAGCTTCCTAGGCAGCTATCGCCGCTTAACACTGCGGGCGAGTCAACCCACGACTACCACGCGACCTAATACCCGCTCGCCGAGTCGTCGGGACTGCGGATATCCCCCACGCCGGTCAGCTTCTCACCTTGCTTCTGCACGGCTTTGACGCGACCGATGCTCTGCGCCGTCCGGATGACGTGGCCCCTGCGCTCGAGCTCGGCCCGCACCTTTGGGCTAAGGGTGCTCGGCTCCACGACGACCTCGTCCGGGAGCCACTGGTGGTGCAGGCGGGGGCGGTTGACGGCCTGTTCTAAAGTCATGTCGTGCACCAGGTCGTTGAGGATTACCTGCAGCACGGCCGTGATGATCGTCGAGCCGCCGGGGCTCCCGAGCACGAGGACTGTCTGGCCGTCGCGCTTCACGATAGTGGGCGTCATGCTCGAGAGCATGCGCTTGCCCGGGGCGATGGCGTTGGCCTCCCCGCCGACGAGGCCGAACTGATTGGGCACCCCGGGCTTCGCACTGAAGTCGTCCATCTCGTTGTTGAGGAAAAAGCCCCCGACCCGCGACCAGGTCTTGCACCCGAAGTTGCCGTTGAGCGTGGTCGTGATCGAGACCGCGTTGCCCTCGCCGTCGATGACGCTGGTGTGGGTCGTCTCGTAGACCTCCTTCTTCTGCGCCGCGAGCGCCAGACCGCTGTCCGTGGCCGAGTCGGGCCGAAAGCTGGCCCACTTGTTCGCCAGGTACGCCTCCGAGGTCATCGAGTCGATCGGCACGGTGACGAAGTCCGGATCGCCGAGGTACTCCGCGCGGTCTTCGTAGGCGCGGCGCATGGCCTCGATGACGAGGTGGTAGTAGGCGGCCGTGTCGGCCTTGAGGGTAGCGGCGAGGTCAAATTTTTCGAGGAGCCCAAACATCTGCGCCAGCGCTACCCCACCGCTGCTCGGCGGCGGCATACTATACACGGTGTACGGCCCGTACTCAAACTCGACCGGCTCGCGGAAGATCGTCGCGTAGGCTTCGAGGTCGCGCGCCGTCCATATGCCCCCGCGCTCGCGGACCTCGCCGGCGAGCCTTTCGGCAAAACTACCGCTGTAGAAGTAGCTCGGCCCCTGCCGTGCGATAGAGTCGAGCGTATTCGCCAGGGTGGCCTGCACGAGCTTATCGCCCTCGCGCCAGGGATCGGCTTTCACGAAGGGAAAAGCGAAGTCGTTCTGCGCGACGAACTCCTCGCGGTAGCGATTGAGGCGCTCGGCCTCCTCCTCGCTCACGGGGTAGCCCTCGCGCGCGAGGCGGATGGCCGGGGCGAGCAATCGTTTCCAATCCTTGAGCCTGGACGCGTAGGTATAGGCGAGCCACATCCCGTCCACGGTGCCGGGGATGCCTGCGGCCAGCGGGCCTGCGAGGCTGCGCGTTGGGTCGACGCTGCCGTCCGGTTGGAGGTACATATCGCGGGTCGCGGCGCCCGGTCCGCGCTCGCGGTAGTCGAGCGTGCGCACGGCGTCCCCGGCGGGGGCGTTGACCCAGAAGCCGCCGCCGCCGAGGTTGCCGGCCCGCGGACACACGACCGCGAGCGCGAACTGGCTCGCGATCGCGGCGTCGGCGGCGCTCCCGCCCGCCTTCAGGATGTCCCGCCCGGCTTCACTCGCGAGCGGGTGCTCCGTGACGACCATCCCGCGCTGCGACTCCACCACCTTTCTCGCGGTGTAAGTGGTTTTGGCGCAAGCCGTACACAGCAGGAGTGCCGCAACGAGCGCGAGAAAACGGGGGCGTAGCGTCGAGGTCATAGCGAAGATTATTGGAGCGCGATTTGCTGCGGGAATGCGGAAAGGTAGACCTATGCCCCGACTGTTGCTATCCCTCGCGGGCCTAATCCTCGCCGGGCAACTCGTGGCTCAGGACCTGCGCGTGTCCTTCGCCGAGCCCGTGTCCATCGCCGGGTACGCCAGCGGCGTGGCGCTCGAGTGGCGCGTGTTCGACGACCGGGGGGTGGACTACTACGCCGTGCTGCGGCGCCTCGACGGGGTCGAGCGGGCCGTATCCACCGTAGACCCGAAGCGCGAGGCCTTCGAACACCCCCTCGCCTACCGCTACATCGACGCGACGCCCTTCCGGCCCGACCTCGCCTACCGCCTGCGGGTCGTCTTCGCGGACGGCTCGTACGCGGACAGCGACTGGCTCAGCGCCGGGCGAGCGCACGGCACGCGCACCCGAATCTTGTCGGCCCTCGACGAGGAGTCCTTGGCCCGTCTCCACATCTCGCTCGACAGCAAGGACCACCACGGGGTCACCGTCCGCATCAAGACCCTGCGCGGCGTCGAGATCGACAGCTACGAGCGCGACGTCGCCGCGGGCGTCAACGTCCTCGAGATCGACTACGAGTCCTGGCCGAGCGGCTACTACACCGTGCAGATCGACGACGCCGCCGACGTGATGGAGTGGCTGGTCCACGTGGACGCGGGCGTCCCGAAGGCCAGTACCCGCCGGCTTTCGCCAAAACGGTAGCCCCGACATCCGAGGTTTGTTGCCCAAACTGTCGTCCGGGACGAATGATGAGCGGTGACGCATAAACGCATCCACATAAAGCGCGGAAGCGATGGGCAAATGACGACGAGTACACACGTAATGTTAACGTAGGTCGCCATAGCTAAAGATATTATACGTTTGCGGTGCTTTAAAGGCCTAAGCCTTTGCGCGAGTATCTACTACGATTGTAGAGAATGCGTCACCAGCACCGGTGTCCCAGCGCCGGGTCATATGCTAACGGCCACGGCCAGAACCTATGAAAAACACAAACCTCTGGCTGCTCGCCCCGGCAATCGCCCTGGCCGCCTGCCGAACCCAGACCACGACGCCAGCGAAGCAAGGCAAGTCGCTGGGCGGCCTTACCGTCTCCGTGCCCCACGACAAGCCCACCCCACCGGCGGCAGCCCCGGATGCCGGCCTGGACGTGGCCTACGTCTTCGGGCCGACCGCGCCGCAGACCACCGTCGCGAGCGCCGCGGACGTCGACTCGAGCACCGGTTCGACCGAGGGTCAGCGTCTCGTGGCGCGCCTGCCCAAGATCACGGAGAAGTTGCGTACTGCCCTCCGGGGCCAGCGCAAGCTGCTTCAGCAGCAAGACCGCAACAAGACCTATTCGTACGGTGGCGAGAAGCTCACCACGCAGGACTTCATCGACGTCATCGACGGCATCCTCGAGGAGGGCGTCGGAGGGTACGCCCCGACCGCCGTGAGTGTCGCCAAGCGCAACCAGGTCGAGTTCACCGCGTACTACAGTCCGGACATCACGGCGAGTCGCGTCAAGACGGCTACGCATCGGTATCCCGTCCTGCGGCTCCCGGACTCCGAAGTCGCGCGGTCGGCCAGTCGCGCGGAGCTGGACGGCGGCGGGGTCGTTGACCTGGCCTCGCACGCGCTGGCGTGGGTCGCGCACCCCCTGGACGTATACATGCTACAGCTGCAGGGATCGGGCTACGTGTCCTTCCCCGACGGCGAGCGGGTTTACCTAGCGTACGCGCGCAGCAACGGGCGAGCGTTCAAGAGCATCAAGACCGCCATCGAGACCGTCGAACCCCAAGTGGCGCGCAGGGGCGTCAAAGGCATCCGCAAGTGGATGTCCGAAGACCTGGCGAACCGCGGCAAGCTGCTGGAGCTGTGTGACAACTACATCTTCTTCGGGGCGCGGTCGACGGCACCCACGGGCTCGGCGGGCGTACCGCTCACGCCGATGGTAAGTGTCGCCGCCGATCCGCAGCACTACCCCCCGGGGGCGGTCCTCCTGGCCGAGGTGCCCGTGGCAGGCAACCCCCGCATCAAGGAAGCTCGGATCCTGCTAGTACAGGACACCGGGGCGGCCATCAAGGGTGCCAAGCGGCTCGACCTGTACACCGGCGTCGGGGCGGAAGCGCTGGACATCGCGCGACTGAGCTCGCACGTAGGCGAGGTTTACGTCCTGGCACCGAGCCAGGGCGGCTGAGCATACTCCTGCCGGTTCACAAATCGAGACCGGCTCTACTCACGTGATCTGGGTATATAGATCGCCGACCTGTCTTACGTCCTACAATTTTGAGAAAACTTCACATGCGACTAGTTGCCATATGTATTAAGTTCGCTCCCAGTGTGAATCCAACGGCGGAGAACGGGCCAACTGCCTAAGCTGCTCCCTCTACCCCAGTTTTCACGTTGAGGCCCTATGAAAGCACGTTCTACGCAGCAAGCAAATCCTACATACCCACCAGCCCCCCCAGACCGAGATCGCGACCGGCGCTTCTGGGGCGCCGAAAGACTCCTCCTCGTGTGCCTCCTCGGGCTCGGCCTCATCGGCTTGGTCATGACGTACAGCGACCGGGTCTCGGAGACCGACGGTACGAGTCGCGTCCAGCAGGACTCCATCAACCAAAACGGCAAGGCACGAGAGTCACACATGGTCTTGCCGCTCAACAAGCGCCACCCCAGCGAGCAGAAGATCGCGCGCTCCGCGACGCAGCTCTAAATACCGTGAGTCGATACGGCCTCGTCTACCCGCCCTGCGTAAAGGCGTATTCGACGAGGTTGGCGCCCATCCGCAGGGCCAGCTCCCGGGCCTCCGGCGTATCGTTGTGCACGTCGGCATCCTCCCAGCCGTCGCCGAGGTCGGTCTCGTAGCTGTAGTAGCACACGAGTCGGCCCCGGTAAATGAGTCCAAAGCCCTGCGCCGGCTTCTCGTCGTGCTTGTGGATCTTCGGGAGGCCCCTCGCCATCGGGAAGCGCTGCCGGTAGACGGGGTGGTCGAAGGGCAGCTCCACGAAGGTGAGTTCGGGGAAGACCTGCTTCATCGCCGGGCGAATGAAGGGATCGAGACCGTAATTGTCGTCCACGTGGAGGAATCCCCCGCCGGTGAGGTAGTTGCGCAGGTTCTCCGCCTCCGCCGCCGTGAAGACGATGTTGCCGTGCCCGGTCAGGTGGACGAACGGGTGCGCGAACAGCGCCGGCGAGCCGACCTCCACGGTGGCGTACTCCTCCGACAGCGAGAGTCCCAACGCGCGGTTGCAGTAGCGCGCCAGGTTCGGCAGCGCCGTAGGGTTGGCGTACCAGTCGCCCCCGCCGTTGTACTTGAGGAGGGCCAGCTGGAGGTTTTGTCCGCTTACGCTAAAACTTGCCGTACACAGCGTTACGAGGCCTAGGGCTTTTAACATGGTATGAAGTACGCGAAGGCCGGGCCAGGTGTTGTGTAAAGCTCGGAAAAGCAGAAACCGAAGATCGAGGGTGTAGCTAAATGCACCGCCCTATCCTTGGTAGCCACATAAACCTTGTCGCGCTACCGCAACGCCCAGGCGGCCAGCGCGGCGAGTGCGGCGGTTTCGGTACGTAGCCGGGCACTCCCGAGGGATACGGCGTCGAAGCCCGCTGCCTCGGCCCTGGCGATTTCTTCGGTGGTGAAGTCCCCCTCGGGGCCGATGAGCAGATGCAGGGCGGGGCCTTCGGGCGTGACGAAATTTCTCAGACCCTCCCGATACGCTTGCGCCACCGGCGTTCGGGGCAGCGACTCGTCGCAGTGCGCAATGACTTTCACCGCGGCGTGTAGCGACTCACCGACGGTAGGTTTTGGCGAAAGCCCCCCTCCCGCATCCGCTAGCACCTCGTCTAAAGTGCTCACGCTAATGCTGGGCAGGAAGGCGCCCCCGGACTGCTTCATGGCCCCGACGGCCTTCGCGAGCAACCGGGCCATCTTGAAGCGAGCGGGTTGGACCCGTGTGGTGCGAAGGAGATCGACTTCGGTGACCCGCAGTTCGACCGCTTTTTCGATCAGCCACTCCAGGCGCGCGCTGTCGTGAAGGATGCCGACCGAGAGCCGCACGGCCACCGGGGCCGGCTCGAGCTCTGTGGTCGACGCCGTGGCCGACATCCCCGAACGCGCGAGGTCGGTAATGCGCCCGCGGTAGCGTCCCCCCGCGCCGTCGAGCCACTGCAGGGCATCCCCGACGCGCAGGCGCAACACTTTCGTCGCGTGGGTCGTCTCCTCGGGCGAGAACGTAAAGCGAGCGTGACCGTCGGCGGCACTTCCGTAAAACCAGTGGTCGGGTAGCTTCATCGCCGGGCCTCGGGGAGGACACAAGGTAGTCTTCGGGCGAAGGTGCACGAAATCCGTACTTTCGCCGCTTCGTTATAGACGGTCCGCAAAGACCCCATGCATGCAGGTATTGGTCATGATCGCGCAGCTGACGCTGAGCCTCTCCATCTTAGTCGTCCTCCACGAGCTCGGTCACTTCCTCCCGGCGCGGTGGTTCGGGTGCCGCGTCGAGAAATTTTACCTCTTCTTCGATCCCTACTTTTCGCTGTTCAAGAAGAAGATCGGGGAGACGGAGTGGGGCGTGGGGTGGCTCCCGCTCGGGGGCTACGTGAAGATCAGCGGCATGATCGACGAGTCGATGGATATGGAGCAGATGGCCGGCCCGCCGCAGCCCTGGGAGTTCCGCTCGAAGCCCGCCTGGCAGCGGCTCATCATCATGCTCGGGGGCGTGACGGTCAACTTCATCCTCGGGTTCCTGATCTTCGCCGGGATCCTGTTTTACTGGGGCACCGACATCATCCGCAACGAGGATGCGACCCGGGGGATCTACGCCGAGGAGCTGGGTGAGCTATACGGCCTGCGGACCGGGGACCGCGTCCTCGCCATCGAGGACGTGACCCTCACGGAGTTTGGCGACCAGCAAGTTCGCGCCGAGGTCCTCTTTAACGCCGCCCGCGAGCTCAGCGTCGAACGCGACGGGGAGGTGGTCACGATCGTGCTGCCGGACTCGCTCCAGCGCAACCTCGGCAAGGAGAGCTACAAGGACAAGCGGCTCTACTCGCTCCCGCTCACGCCCACCGTGGACTCCCTGATCCCGGACTCCCCCGCGGACAGTGCCGGGTTGCGGAAGGGCGATCAGATCGTGGCCCTGAACGGCACGCCCGTCGCCTTCCACCAGGATGTCGTCAAGTACGTGGCCGACCAAAAGCCGGGCAATCGCCTCAACGTGACGGTGTTGCGGGGGGGCGACACGCTCGAGTTCCCGCTGCTTCTCTCGGCGCAGAAGCGGATCGGCTACGGGCCTTCGCTCGAAGGGCAGTACACGATTACCCACCAGGATTATTCCCTCGCGGAGGCCCTCCCGGCGGGGATCGAGTCCGGGTGGGACAAACTCGCCAAGCAGGGCCAGGCCGTCACGCAGATGTTCCGCCGCAACATCGACGCCGGAGACTCCGTGGGGAGCTTCATCAGCATGGGCAAGGCCTTCGGGGGCACGTGGAACTGGCAGAGCTTCTGGGGCCTGACGGGCCTACTGTCGCTGATCCTCGCGGTGATGAACATCCTGCCGATCCCGGCGCTCGACGGGGGCCACGTGATGTTCTTGCTCTACGAGGTCGTGACGGGCCGCAAGCCGAGCGACAAATTCATGCAGTACGCCACGACCTTCGGGTTTGCGATTGTCCTCATGCTCATGGCCTTCGCGCTCTACAACGACATCAGGAAGCTGTAAAGCGGGGATGGACCGCTACGCTGATGGACGTTGGACTCAGCGGGCCGTGAGGTCCGCGTTCTGCCGTAGCCGGTTTGGCGTCCCCGAGCGCAGCGACGGACGCCGGGCCGGCTAGGTCGTTCGGCATCCTTTATCCTCTAAGCGCGTAATTTCGTCGACGAATCCCAAATCCGATGAGCAAGCGAGGAAAGGTACTGGTGGCGATGAGCGGGGGGATCGACTCCACGGTCACGGCGATGATGTTGCACGAACAGGGCTACGAGATCATCGGGATCACGATGAAGACCTGGGACTACGCCAACTCCGGCGGCGCCCGCAAGGAGACCGGGTGCTGTAGCCTCGACTCGATCAACGACGCGCGCAGCGTCGCGGTCGACATGGGGTTCCCGCACTACATCGTCGACATCCGCGAGGAGTTCGGCGACCACGTCATCGACGACTTCGTCTCGGAGTACATGGCCGGGCGAACGCCCAACCCCTGCGTGATGTGCAACACGCACATCAAGTGGAGCGCCCTACTGAAGCGCGCCGACGCGATGGACTGCGAGTTCATCGCGACCGGCCACTACGCCACGGTGCACCAACACCTCGACCGGCGTTTCGTACGCCGCTCCGCGGATCGGAACAAGGACCAGAGCTACGTGCTGTGGGGACTCTCGCAGGAGTGTCTGGCGAGGACGCAGTTCCCGCTCGGACACCTCACCAAGCCCGAGGTCCGGCAGTTGGCGGCCGACTTTGGGTACGAGGAGCTCTCCCGCAAGGCCGAGAGCTTCGAGATCTGCTTCGTGCCGGACAACGACTACCGCGGCTTCCTCAAGCGCCGCGTCGAGGGCCTCGAGGAGCGCGTCGCGGGCGGACTCTTCGTCGACCAGGACGGCAACATCGTCGGGGAGCACCAGGGCTACCCGTTTTATACCATCGGCCAGCGCAAAGGACTCGGCGTGGCTTTCGGCGAACCGATGTACGTGACGGACATCCTGCCGGACACCAACCAGGTCCGCCTCGGGCGCCAGGAGGACCTCATCCGCAACGGCATGACGGTCGGGCAGACCAACCTCATGAAGTACGCTGCCCTACCCGACGACTACGAGGCCACCGTCAAGGTTCGCTACCGTGACGCGGGCACCCTCGCGGAGATCGCGCAGCGCAACGACCACCAGTTCGACGTGAGCTTCCTGGCCAACGTCGGCGGAATTGCGCCGGGGCAGTCGGCCGTCATCTACGAAGGCGACGACGTCGTCGGCGGTGGCATCATCCAATCCTCCCGCAAATGACCCGCTCGAAGCTCGTGGGTTTGGTTTTGGCGACAGCCGCGCTCACCGCCTGCGAAAAGGAAACGACCGAGCGCCCGCCCGGTCCCGACCTCGCCGACTACCTCCCGATGGCCTCGCCGGGGACGGATGCGGCGATTCGGTTCGCGGTCGACAGCGTGACTTACGATCCGGCGGCGGGCGGGACCGCCGTCGAACGAAGCTCGCAGGTGTGGACCCTCGAACCCGCCGAGACCGACAGCGCGCGTGAGCGACTGTTCTTGATCACGAGGCGCAACGAGCGCAACGAGGTCGGAGGACAGCAGTTTTGGCGCTGGGAACTGCTGAGCGAGGGCCGCGGCATCACCAGCGCCATCGGCGGCATCACGTATTTGAGTCTCACGGCTCCGTTCACCCCGGGCTCCACCTGGGACGTGCTCGGCTTCACGCAGGCCGGTCTCGTCGTCAACGTCGAGGAGGAGCCCATCGCCATTCACAAAGACTGGGGCGCGACCATCGACAGCGTCGGCGCTTACCGCCTCGGCGACGGTACCGAGGTCGAGTCGGTCTTCGTCACGCACGCCGACTCCGAGAACCGCATCGAGCTCAGGCGCGTGCGCGAGGTGTACGGGCGGGGCTACGGACTGCTCTCGCGCAGCGTCGAGATCCTGGACTCGCAAGACCTCCGCGACCGGCCGTGGTCCGAGAAGGCGGAGCGGGGCTTCACCCTCGAGATGCGCAGACTACCGTGAAGGACCTAGTCGAGATCGGGCAGATCCGCAAGAGCCACGGCTACGCCGGGGAGGTCAAGCTGTTGGTTTACGAGGGTCACGAGGACGACGTGGAGGGGGTAGACTTCTTGTTTATCGGCAAGACCGCGCAGGGGGCCCTGCCTTACGAAATTCTCCAACTCCGGGGCGCGGACTGGATCTGTCGGCTCGACGGGGTCAACTCCAAGGAGGAGGCCGCGCAACTGCGCGGGTCCTCGATCTTCCTCGAGCGTTCGCAGGTGAGCGAAACGCCCGTGCTGCAGGCCAGGGCCGCCTCCGACAGCTACCGCCAGCTGGTCGGCTTCGCGATGATCGATACGGAGCGCGGGGAGATCGGCCGGATCGTGGCCGTCGAGGACTACGCCCTCCAGACGCTCGCGAAGGTGACGCACGGCCAGGCCGAAGTATTGATTCCCCTCAACCAGGATTTTATTAAGGGCATCGACTTCGTCCAGAAGATCGCTTTTATGGAGCTGCCGGACGGGCTGCTAGACCTCTGAGCTAGGCCTCGTGGCCTACTGCGATGCCTCGGTGCTGAGCTCGGTCTGCGCGGGCACTGCCTTGATGACGAAGAGCTCCACGACCCGAGGATTGACCGTGGTGGTCACCACGTAACTCGGGACCGAGCGGACGATGACGGGCAGCTCGCGGACGAACTGCGTGTTGGTGTTGTCGAACTCCACCACGAGTTCGAAAACCTCGGGGCTTAGGCGCTCGTAGTCCTCCAGACCGATCGCGCAGGTCACCAACACCTGCGCCGGGAAGATGCTCAGGGAGTCCGGCCCGTCGTAACCGGCCACCTTGACGGGGACGTACAGACTGCGCTCGGTGTACTGCTGGACGCGCAGCAGCACGCCGGTAGACTTTGGCTCGACCTGGATGGCGCCGGCCGGATCGGCCCGGATGGCGACGTTGGTCCGCACGGAGTCACGCAGGCCACTGACGCGTAGGGTATCGGTAAACCAGACGTTGATCTCGCGGACGCGCGAGCGGGGCCCGGTAAGGAGCACGGAGTCCACGCTGAGCACCGGATGGCCCGCGGCCGAGAAACCCGCGTGGTAGGTTACCTCGCTGCGCAGCTGGAGCGGAACGTACTTGTTGGAGAGCTGCTCGGTGCGCACGACCACGCGGGGGTTGGTCACCGCGTCGACCTGGATGTTCTGCCCGACGAAGGCCTCGGCGATCTCGCGACGCAGGGAGATGATACCGTCGGGGTTTTGACGCAAGTCGATACTGTCGATCAGGATACGGCGGTTGCCACGCAGGAGGCGCTCGCGCAACAGGTCCCACCCGGTAGCCGTGACGGTTGCTTCGATGCTGGTCGGCGGGTCTTGCGCGAAGGTCGAGCCCACCGGCAGCGCGTACTCGAGCTCGATGGTCTCGGTGGTGCTGTAGCGCTCCGAGAGCCGGATGGAGCACCAGAAGATCAGCGCCGCGACGGTGCACCCGAGCAGCGCCCTGCGGTTGACGGGCTGCGGCCTATGCGTTGTCAGCCTCTCCAAACTTAGCCACGGTGAGGTCCCGGCTCACGGAGCCGAGGGTAAAGTCGAGGTAGACGTTCTTCCCGGTCTCGATCGTGACGATGCCCTCCTCCTTGTCGAGCTTCGAGACCCGCCCGACGATCCCGGAGCTGGTCACGACCCGGTCCCCGCGCTTGATGGCGCCCTGGAAAGCGTCCTGCTTTTTCTGACGCTGGGTCTGCGGCCGGAGGATGAACAGGTAAAACACCCCGAACATCAGGACGAGCATGATCGGGGTCACGAGGTTCGGCGGGATGATGGACTGGAGGAAGACGGCTGTAGACATAGGGGGATTCACTGAGCCCGCAAGCTAGTTGACGGCGTCCACGGTGCCGATGAGCTCGACGGTCGTGGTGTTGGGGTAGGTGTTGGCGGTGAGGGTGACGACCTTCACCTGCGGCCCGGCCTTGCCCTCGGTATCGAACACGACGCCGATGCTGGCGGTGTCCCCGGGCGCGATCGGGGTACGCGGCCAACTCGGCACCGTGCACCCGCAGCTGCTGGAGGCGTGACTGATCATGAGGGGGCGCCCGCCGGCGTTGCGGAAGGTAAAGCGGCGCGCGACGGTAGCGCCCTCGTCGACGGCACCGAAGTCGTAGCGGCTTTCGCCAAAACTAAACCTGGCCATTCCGGCCGTGTCGGTCGTGCCGTCGCCGCTGAGCGGAACCCTCACGATGGCGTCCGACTGCGCCGCCGAGGTGGACGGGACCGCCGGCTCGTCGCTACCGCAGGCAGCGAAGCCGTAGCTCACCAAACACAGGGCGAGCGCACCGAAGAGTGGCGCCATTACTTTGCCGGCGGTAGAGTCGGTCGTCTTCACGGCGCAAAACTACGCTATGGACCGTGCGCACATCTTCCTCGTCGGTATGATGGGATCAGGCAAGTCGACCGTCGGCCGCATGCTCGCCGCGGAGCTGGCCGTCCCTTTCCTCGACCTGGACACCGAGATCGAGGCGCGCACCGGCCGCACGATCGCGGAACTGTTTTCGCAGAAGGGCGAGTTCGAGTTCCGGACCTGCGAGGCGCAGATCCTGCGCGAGCTACCCTGGCGTCACCCGCGGTCCGTGATCGCGACCGGCGGCGGGGCCCCGGTGCACTTCGGGAGCATGGCGTTCATGATCGCCACCGGCACCTGTGTCTACCTACGTGTGCCCGCCGAGGAGCTGTTGCGCCGCCTCTCGGCCGAGCGCGCCGAGCGCCCCCTACTCGCCGCGCCCCACTGGGAGGAGACCGTAGAAGTACTGCTCGCGAAGCGAGAGTCGGTTTACCAGACCGCGGACATCGTGCACTCAAGCACGCAGGAGACCCCCGCCGAGACGCTCGAGCGTCTGATGGGGCGATTGTGAGCTTGGGCTGATTTGGTTCTCTCGCTGCTGAGGCAGATGCGCGAGGGTTTTTGCGGGGGGTGGGTATGGTGGTTGGCGAAGGTGTTTTGAGACAGTGGACCACGGCGCAAGTTTTGGCGAAAGCCGGTTCCTGCGCAAGACTATCCATTCGCGGGTAACCCCCCCGGCCCCCCTTATTTTGGTTTCCTCCGCCGATTCGCTTCGCGTCTCCGCGGAGGAAACCAAAACAAGGGGGGAGGCGAACGTCCTCGGCAAGCGTCGGGGGGGCGCCACAGGTGGTCGCGCGAGGGCGCCACAGGTGTAGGCCACGCGAGCAAAGCGGTGCTGCACGGTCGCCTCCCCCCTTGTTCAGCCGGGCTGCCCGATCGAGCGAAGCGAAGATCGGGCAGCCCGGATGAATAAGGGGGGCTGGGGGGGTTACCCGCGATTAACGAGAAAGTCTTGACCCCCCCCCCTAAACCTTAGCGTACGCGTGCTGCCCCAGCTTAGACACCCTATAATAGTTGTACAGCCCAGATACCACCACCCCATCGAGCGCTGTCCAATTCAGAGGGCTTTCGCCAAAACCTACCGCGTCGGCAGTGCGGATCTCCTCGACGGCGCCCACGACGAACACGCAGTCGTTCGCCGCGACGTGGTGCTCTTCGACGAAACGTAGCTGCATACTGATCGTCGCCTCGGCCACGTACGGAGCGACCGTTTCCGAGGGAAGTTCTCGGAGTCCTGTGGCTTCGAACTCGCTGCGGCCCTCGGGGTACTTGGCGCTCGTCTGGTGGAGCGCCGCGACCTGCTGCGCGGGCAGGTGATTGATCGTATACACACCCGACGCCTTGAGGTTGGCGTACGTGTGGCGATCTACCGTCAGGGGGCGAAACACAAGTCCCAGGAGCGGCGGGCGGGCCCCGACGTGGGTCATGGAGTTGAAGACGGCGAGGTTGGCCACCCCGGCGGCGTTGCGCGTCCCGACAGCCACCGGGCTGCGCATGCCCTCGAGTTGATTAAACCAATCGGCGAACTCTCGACTCGGCAGAGTTTTCCAATCCTGCGGGCGGGAAAGCTGGTGCTTCATCGCGGCAAGGTATCGACCGCGCGAAGGGAACTCAGGTGACGCGGGTGTCATATCGGCGCCGGGGTCCTCATCCTCCGGCGGCTTAGCCTGTTAGTAGCTTGACAGAGGACTGGCCGCCGAAGGGCTAGTTTTGCACTGATCCAAACCTCGATGATGACCGCCACCGCGACTGCCCCCCACCTCGACACCGCCCCCCCCGACACCAACGCCGGTAATCTCGGGCACGACAAACCGCTGGAGTGCGTCATCATCGGCAGCGGTCCGGCGGGGTACACCGCCGCCATTTACGCGGCGCGCGCGGGCCTCAAGCCCGTGCTGTACACCGGGCAGGAGCCGGGCGGCCAGTTGATGATCACCACGGACGTGGAGAACTACCCCGGGTACCCCGACGGGATCATGGGTCCGGAAATGATGATGAACTTCCAGAAGCAAGCTGAGCGCTTCGGGACCGACATCCGGTACGACCTCATAGACAGGGTGGACTTCTCGGGGCCGGTCCACAAGATCTGGGCCTCGGGCGGGGATGAGATCCACGCCCACACGGTCATCGTGTCGACGGGGGCGAGTGCGAAGTGGCTCGGCCTGCCGAGTGAGCAGCGACTCACCAACCACGGGGTAAGTGCCTGCGCGGTCTGTGACGGCTTCTTCTTCAAGGGCCAGAAGGTGGCCGTGGTCGGCGGCGGGGATACGGCCGCCGAGGAGGCGAGCTACCTCGCGAAGCTCTGCCCCGAGGTGCACCTGATCGTGCGCCGCGACGAGATGCGGGCCTCGAAGATCATGCAGAAGCGCATCATGGACCTGCCCAACGTGACGGTCCACTGGAACACCGTGACCGAGGAGGTCCTCGGCGACGACAGTGTGACGGGCGTGCGGGTGCGCAACCGCGTCACCGACGAGGTCACCGAGCTAGAGATCGCGGGCTTCTTCGTGGCCATCGGCCACAAGCCGAACACGGAGATCTTCAAGGACTGGCTCGACATGTACGACAACGGCTACCTCAAGGTGGTGCCGGGGACGGCCAATACCAAAATCGACGGGGTGTTCGTGTGCGGCGACGCCGCCGACCAGCACTACCGCCAGGCGGTGACGGCGGCGGGGACGGGCTGTATGGCGGCCTTGGATGCGGAGCGGTATTTGGTAGCGAAGGAGTTGGCGTAAGTGCGGGGTGCGGGGTGCGGGGTGCGGGGTGCTGGGTGCGCGACACTTGTTTACATTCGCGCCTTGGCATCGTAGACTTCTAAACTTTCCGCATTCATGGCCACCCGCACCCGTACACGCTTCCGCCCCGGCGTCCTCTCCGGCGACGACGTCACCGAGCTCCTCAACTACGCCAACGACAACGCCTTCGCGATGCCGGCGGTCAACGTGGTCGGGACCAACAGTATTAACGCCGTGCTCGAGACGGCATCGGCGGTCGGGAGCCCGGTCATCATCCAGCTTTCCAACGGCGGGGCGAGCTTCTACGCGGGTAAGTCGCTCGACAATGGCCAGCAGCAGGCCTCGGTGGTCGGGGCGATCAGCGCCGCCATCCACGTGCACACGGTTGCGAAGCTCTACGGCGTCTCCGTGTTGCTACACACCGACCACTGCGCCAAGAACCTCCTCCCCTGGATGGATGGCCTCGTGGACGCCAACCAGATGTTCCACGACCAGCGTGGCTACCCGCTGTTCAGTTCGCACATGCTCGACCTGAGCGAGGAGCCGCTCGAAGAAAACATCGAGACCTGCGTCACGTACTTCGAAAAGATGAGCCCCCTCGGCATCACCCTCGAGATCGAGCTCGGCGTGACCGGCGGCGAGGAGGACGGCGTCGACAACACCGACGTGGACTCGAGCCGCCTCTATACCCAACCCGAGGAGGTGGCCGCCTTCTACGAGGCGCTCTCGAAGGTGAGTGATCGCTTCACGATCGCGGCGGCCTTCGGCAACGTCCACGGCGTCTACAAGCCGGGCAACGTCTCCCTCAAGCCCGAGATCCTGAAGAACTCCCAGGAGTTCGTCCGCGAGAAGTTCAACCTCGAGAAAAAGAACCCGATCAACTTCGTGTTCCACGGGGGCTCGGGCTCCTCGCAGGAGGAGATCCGCGAGGCCATCGGCTACGGGGCCGTCAAAATGAACATCGACACCGACATGCAGTGGGCGATGTGGGACGGCGTGCGCGCCTACGAGCACAAGCACCGCGACTACCTCCAGGGCCAGATCGGCAACCCCGATGGCGCCGACAAGCCCAACAAGAAGCAGTACGACCCAAGAGCTTGGTTGCGCGCCGGGGAACAGTCGTCCGTAACGCGCCTCAAGCAAGCCTTCGAGGACTTGAATTGCGTGGGGAAGAACAGTTGAGATGTCTAGGGTGGTCTAGGGTCTAGGGTCTAGGGTCTAGGGTCTAGGGTCTAGGGTCTAGAGTAGTCTAGGGTCTAGATTCTGAACAGCTAGACCGCTAGACTATTCTAGACCTCTAGACCCTTAGACCCCTCAGATTCAAACCACAAAATTGATCATCCGCCCCGGCACCACGATCACGCGTTTGATCTCCCCCTCGGCAAGCCAACTCGCCAACTCGGGGAGGGTTTTGGCGGAAGCCTCCAGCTCCTCCTTCGTGGCGTCTGCGGGGAACCTGGCCGTCGCCCGCTTCTTGCCGTTGACGCTGATCGGGTACTCGACCTCGGACTCGACTAAGTAGCGCTCTACGAGTTGTGGGAACGCGGCGACGTGGACGGAGCTCTCGTGGCCGAACGCCTGCCACAGCTCCTCGGAGAAGAACGGGGCGAACGGCGCGAGCAGGCGCGCGAGCGGCTCCAACACCTCGCGACTCCGGCAGTCCTGCGCGCGCAACTCGTTGACGCAGATCATGAAGGTGCTCACGCAGGTATTCATGCTGAAGCGCTCGATGTCCTCGCGGACCTTCTTGATCGCGGTGTGCAGGCTTTTCAGACTGGCTTCCGAAGCGGCACTATCGTCTACCTGCCACTGGTCCTGTTCGTCGTAGTACAGGCTGTACAGCTTTCGCAAAAACTTCGCGACCCCCTCGATGCCGTTGACGCTCCAGGGTTTGTGCTGCTCGATCGGCCCGAGAAACATCTCGTACATCCGGAAGCAGTCCGCGCCGTAGCGCTCGATGATGTCGTCGGGGTTGACGACGTTGTAACGCGACTTCGACATCTTGCCCACTTCGGAGTGGGTGAAGAACCGCTCGCGGCTTTCGCCAAATCGAAACTCCGTCTCGGCGTAGTCCGGTCGCCAGGCTCTGAACTGCTCGATCTGCGCCGGGCTCAGGTAGCTCGGGCGGTCGTCGAAACCATACTCGCTCACGTAGTCGACGAGCACGTAGTTAGGCGCGAACTCCTCGCGGTTGGCGTCGGTGACGAGCTCGGCGCTCGCGAAGTACTTGTCCTCCTTGTGGAAGTAGATCGTCTCGATCACCCCCTGGATCATGCCCTGGTTGATGAGCTTGCGAAACGGCTCCTTCGTGGGGACGACGTCGAGGTCGTAGAGAAATTTTTGCCAGAAACGGGCGTACAGCAAGTGACTCACCGCGTGCTCCGTCCCGCCGACGTAAAGGTCGACGTGCTGCCAGTAGTCCATCGCCCCGCGGCTCGCGAGCGCGTCGGGATTGCCGGGGTCCATGTAGCGCAGGAAGTACCAGCTGCTCCCCGCGACGGCCGGCATGGTGTCGGTCTCGCGGGTGTAGCCCGGCACCTCGTGCACCCAGTCGGTCGCCCGCGCAAGCGGGCCGGCACCCCCGGAAGTCGGCTTGAAGTCGTCGAGCGGCGGCAGCACCACGGGCAGGTCTTCGTCGGGGACGCGCGTCGCGATGCCCTCTGCGTCGTAGACGATCGGGAAGGGCTCCCCCCAGTAGCGTTGGCGCGAGAAGTTGGCGTCGCGGAGCTTGAAGTTGACCTTGCCCTCCCCGACGCCGAGCGCCTCGAGGCGCCGAGTCGCGGCCGCGATGGCCTCCCCGACCCCCATCCCGTCGAGGAAGTCGCTGTTGACCAACGTACCCGTCTTGTCGCTCGGCTTCGAACCCGCGGGCC
Source organism: Saprospiraceae bacterium (assembly GCA_965215115.1). Taxonomy (GTDB): domain Bacteria; phylum Bacteroidota; class Bacteroidia; order Chitinophagales; family Saprospiraceae; genus CALDTK01. The sequence goes on along the minus strand of OZ244050.1, from coordinate 4,280,787 downwards.
GGTCGACCACCTTGACGACATCGATCCCGAGGTGCCGCGCGAAACGCTCGTCGCGCTCGTCGTCGCTCGGGACGGCCATGATGGCGCCGGTGCCGTAGTCCATCAAAACGTACTCCGCGATGTAGACCGGGAGGCGTTTTTGCGAAAGCGGATGAATGGCGTAGGCACCGGTGAACTGCCCCGTCACCTCCTTGACGTCCGCCTGGCGGTCGACATCGCTGCGTCCGGCGGCGCGGTCGCGGTAGGCCTCGGTGGCCTCTCGCTGGTCCGGGGTGGTGAGTTCGGCCACGAGGGGGTGCTCCGGGGCCAGGACCATGAAGGTGGCCCCGAAAATCGTGTCGGGTCGCGTGGTGTAGACCTCGATCTGCGCGTCGCTACCCTCGACGGCGAAGCGGATCTGCGCACCGGTCGAGCGCCCGATCCAATTGCGCTGTTGGGTCTTGAGGCTGTCGGTCCACTCGAGCTCGTCGAGGTCGTCGAGGAGCCGCTGCGCGTAGGCGCTCGTGCGCAGACACCACTGCAGCATCGGGCGTTTCTCGACGGGGTGACCGCCGCGCTCCGAGACGCCGTCCTTGATCTCGTCGTTGGCGAGCACCGTCCCGAGGGCCTCGCACCAGTTGACGAAGGTTTGCTTGCGGTAGGCGATGCGGTAGTCCATCAACACTTCAGACTGCCGCTTTCGCGAAAACCCGTTCCAGTCGGACGCGCTAAACGTCCGTGTCGCATCCGAGGCGGCGGTGATCCCGGCCGAACCCGTTTTGGCGAAAGCCGCCTCCAGGTCCGCTATCGGGCGGGCCCGACCGGCCGCGACATCGTAGTAGCTGTCGAACATCCGCGCGAAGGCCCACTGCGTCCACTTGTAGTAAGCCGGCTCGGAGGTCTCGACCTTGCGGTCCCAGTCGAACGAAAAGCCGATCAGGTCGAACTGCTGGCGGTAGCGCTGCATGTTGGTGGCCGTGGACTCGGCGGGGTGGATGCCCGTCTGAATGGCGTACTGCTCGGCCGGCAAGCCGAAGCTGTCGAAGCCCATCGGGTGCAACACGTTGAACCCCTCCATGCGCTTGTAGCGCGAGTAGATATCAGAGGCGATGTACCCGAGCGGGTGTCCGACGTGGAGCCCGGCGCCGCTCGGGTACGGGAACATGTCGAGTACGTAAAACTTGGGCTTCGCGTCCGCGCCCGGGGCAGGGTTGTCGACGCGGTAGGTGCCACGCTCTCGCCAGGTCTGGCGCCACTTGGCTTCGAAGGAGGCAGGGGTAAAGGGCATAAGGGGACTTTAGCAAGGAGGCGCGGGGGCCGCAGAGTTACGCAGAGCCGGCCCAGCCTCCATCAGGCGAAGCCAGTCCAGCGTCCAAACAAAAACGCCCCGCCAGTCCGAGACCAACGAGGCGTTATCGTTTACGAGGGTGGATGACGGGTCTCGAACCCGCGACCTCCGGCACCACAAACCAGCGCTCTAACCAACTGAGCTACAACCACCGTGTCAAACGCCCTGCCGTCGCAGTGCGCTTAGCGGGTGCGAATATACGGAAGGGGCGTTCAACTGGCGCGCTCCTGCGCTGAGCGGCGAACTATTTTTTACTCCGCCGGCATCGGGTCGGCCACCAGAGTGATGCTGCGCGACACGGGATTGAGCGGCGCGTCGACCTTTTTCCCTTCCGCGTCGACGAGGGTAAGGGTGACGGTGTTCTCGCCCATCGGGAGACCTTTGATGATGTAGGGTTGCCACTCGTCGAGGGTCTGGGTGAAGGTCCCGATGTCGACCTTGACCTTGTACTGATCGCCGAGCGGGGCGTTGACGGGGTAAAAGTCGAGCAGCAGGTCCTGGGCATCCTTGCCGACGTACTCGCCCTTCGGACGGGAGTAGAAGAGCATCGGTTGCTCGATGGGCGTCGACTGCGTCATGGTCCCGCCGGCCACCGTGGCCATCGTGGCGCGGTGCGCCTCCGGGGTCTTGATGCTCTCGTGGTAGCTGCGCGACAGGAAGCTCAGGATGTAGTGCTCCCCGTCGGCGACCTCCTGCTCGAAGGTCGGTTCGTACTTCGCGATGTAGGGCTCGTTGTCGAGGATGAGGTGGATGTGCTGCCCCTTGTCGGAGTTGGCGCACATGGTCGACCCGGCGTCGGGGGTCTGCTCGCCGAGCCGGTAGGTCGCCGCGTCGTAGTTGTACGTAAAGCGCCCGCCCTCGTACGTGACGTCGGTGATGGTCGCGTCGGGGAAGTCGGTCCCGGGGTCCTTTGCCTCGATGGAGATACCGACCTCGGCGGAGGCATCGGCGTCGGTCTCGCTGGTGGCGGCTTCGTTGTTGCAGGCCACGGCCCCGAGGGCGAGGAGGGGCAGGAGTTTGGCGTAGGTCATGAGCGCAAAGATTTGCCCGCGAAGTTACAAAAGTGGCGTGGCTGCATACCTTCGCGCTTTCCACGGAGAGATGGCAGAGCGGTTTAATGCGGCGGTCTTGAAAACCGTTGTGCCGAAAGGCACCGGGGGTTCGAATCCCTCTCTCTCCGCCAGGCACTGGCGCTCCCTAAGCACGGCCCGGCCACTGTCCCGACAGTACTCCGTCCCACAACGGTAACAAAGCCCACCTAGGCCACAGGCCGCCCATCTAGCAAAGCGCCCAATTAGGCCACCGGCCGCCCATCTAGATTGCGAAGCAATCGCCCTACTACGCTATCCCCACCACCTTGTGCATCTGCACACTCAGCCGCCACCGCGGGTGCGCCAGGCAGTAGGCAACGCAAGCGCGTGTGTTCTCTTCCTGGTTCGCCCCGTCCATCGGCTGTAGCATGAAGTGCGTAAATTCGAGGCGCTCGTGGACCTCCGGCTGCGCCGCCGCCTCTGCCTGCGGATACACCAGCTTCAACTCGTCGCCGCGCTCGACGACCACGCGCGCGCCGGCCTTCGGGCTCACGCAAATCCAGTCAATGCCCTCCGGCAGGGTCAACGTACCATTCGTCTCGATGGCGATCTCGAAGCCGCGGGCGTGCAGCGCGTCAATCAGTGCCGTGTCCAACTGCAGGGCGGGTTCTCCGCCGGTACACACGACGTACGGCGCCCCACTGCCGGGCCAAAAGCTCGCCACGTGCTCCGCGAGCGCGGTCGCGTCCGCAAACCGCCCGCCTCCCGGACCGTCCGTCCCGATGAAGTCGGTGTCGCAGAATTTACAGACCGATTTGTGCCGGTCCCGCTCGCGCCCCGACCACAGGTTGCAGCCCGCGAAGCGCAGGAACACCGCCGCCCGCCCCGCCTGCGCACCCTCGCCCTGGAGCGTGAGGAAAGTCTCTTTGACGTGGTAGGCCATGCGGGCGATTCGGTGGCGAAGGTCGTAATAACGTCGGCCCGTCCGATGTCATCTTAGGTGACACGACGTTTGCGGGACCCCCGAAAGCGGTAATGTGCCAGATTCGGAAGTCCCTCGGCGGAAACGCAGCGCCTAAGCGCCTAGGTTTGCCGGCGCAACACCGCCCACCGCGCCACCAAACGTGCCCGACGATATGACCCTCTCCCGATCCCTGGCCCTCTATGCCACCGCCGCCGCCCTCCTCCTCGTAGGCGCCTGCAAGAAAGACGAAGACGACGCCAAGCTCAGGGTCACCTCCGACAATCTTCTGGGCAATACCTACGTCCTCGAGAAGGTGAGCACCAGCGGGACCGACGTCCCCGGGGTCTGCCCGCAGGAGATCACCTTCCTGACCAGCACCTCCATGACGGTCAGCGAGGCCGACCTCAACACCTGCCGTCCCTTCATCGCGCCCCTCGACGACAACGGACGACAGATCCTCGATCCACTCCCCATCGCGATCCGCAACGATAGCCTGATCATCTTCCCGGACGACGACTTCGGGTCCTCGGCCGTTGGGCTGTTCCGTTACGAAGTGACTTGCCTCACGGAGACCGAACTCGTCCTCGATCAAGTGATCGCGACGCCGGTCGGTAGCATCGCCAGCGTGTCGACCTTCAGGCGGAAGTAGCGTCGTGACGTAGAGCTGCGCGTGGCCCTTACCGTGAGGCACGTTTTAGCGAAAGCACCCAGTAGTCGAAGATCGCTTCGCGCTTGTACAGCACCTTCGAGATGAGCCGGAGGCCTACCTGCCCACAGGCCGCGACGTACTCATCGAGATCCATTTGGTGGGGATGCAGCACATCGCCAGGGATGGCCCTGAACACGGGCTTCAGCCAGGCGTGTCGGTGGGCGTCGACGCTCAGCACCACGGTGCCGTCCGGCGCGACGGCTTTCGCCAAAACCTCCAGCACCGCCGCCAGATCACGGACGTGGTTGACGACATTGAGGCAAAACACGAGATCGAAGGCGTCGGCGGGTTGGTAGGCCTCCAGGGCTTCGGCGCGCCAGGCGACGTTGGGGTAGGCGCTTCGCGAGAAGGCGGGGAGCTCGTCGTAGGCGGCGAGCAGCGGGTCCACCGCCGTGACGCTCGCCAGCGGGTAGACCATGAACACCCCCGCCGGCCCACAGCCCGCGTCGAGTACGCGCAGACCGTACTGGCGTTCGGGTTGGAGCGTCTCCGCGAGCCCGATGGCGCCGAGGAACCTGATCCAGTAGTCCCGTTTCCAGTGCGCGTACGCGACCGGGTCCCTGCCGCGCAGGTAGCGCCGCCACCAGCGCCGCTCGACGGCTTGGGCGACGCGCCACCGAAGGTGACTCACGGAAGAGCGATCAGTTTCGATGCGGCGAACATACACGCCTCCGGGCGTGCCTACCTTTGCGGGCTTATGAAACTCGCGCCCGGCCAGACGATCCTCCTCAAGAACACCCGCGAACGCGCTACGGTCGTCAGAGCCCTCGAGGACGGGCAGTACCTCGTCGAGGCCGCGCTCGACCGGGAGCGCTTCGCCGTGAAAGCCGACGAGATCGACCCCGTCATCGCCGCCGCCACCTCCAGCGCCACGGCCCAGCCCCAGGCGCAGGCCGGCGACATCCGTCTCTACCCCGCCACCACGGGCGCGGCGGTCCAACTCGCGTTCTTGCCGGCCGGCGAACTCGATTACAACGTCGCGATCCTCAATCACAGCGACGAGGTCTTGGTTTTTGCCGCAAGGCTCCTCAGCCACCTCGGGCAGCAGTGGAGCCGCCACGGTGTGCTCGGGCCGACGCGCGGGCTGCAGCTCGGGCACCTCTACCGCGACCTCATGAACGAAGGCGCGCACGTCGAGGTGCAGGTGAGCCGCAAGGGCCCGAGCGGCACCGATTCCATGCAGGAGCGGGACGTGAACCTGAAGCCGAAGACTTTCTACAAGAACGTGCGCTCGGTGGACTGGTACCCCGACGCAATCACGGTGGTGGACGTGTTCCAGAAGGCGAAGCTCGTGCGTGCGGCCCCACCGCCGCCGCCGGCCCCGAAGGCCCCCGCCACCATCGGTGCTCCGACTTCCGAGGTCGAGGTCGCCGCAAAACTCGCGACTCGTAAGAAGGTGCTCGCGTACACGATCATGGCGGCCGCGGAGTTCCCGCGCGACCTCGACCTCCACATCGAGAACCTCGTCGACGACAAGACCGGGATGTCGAACGAGGAGATCGTCCAGGTGCAGCTCGAGCACGTGCGCCAGTACCTCGACCGCGCCATCCGCCTCGGGATCGACAAGGTGTACCTGATCCACGGCAAGGGCTCGGGCGCGCTCCGCAACCGCGTCCACCAGCAGCTCGCGATGATGGGCGACCTGGAGGGCTTCAAGAATGAGTACCACCCGAAGTACGACTACGGCGCCACCGAGGTGCGGCTGCGGTAACCGAGGATTCGTCTACGGAAGCGTCCGCACGTAGTCCTGCGCGAACTCCAGCAGGGAGGCGAAGTGCTGCGCCGCGCCGATGTCCGCGTAGCTGGTCGTAATGCCGACGGTGCGCATGCCGAGGCTTTCGCCAAAACCTACGTCCGAGGGGCTGTCCCCGACCATGATTGATTCCGCGAAGTCGATCTCCGGAAACTCAGCCTGTGCGCGGAGGCCCATGCCGGGCGCGGGTTTGCGGCAGGGATCGCCGGTGGCGGCCAGGGCGGGGCAGTGGAACACGGCGTCGATCTCGACCCCGACGGCATCGGCGTCGGCGAGAAGTTTGGCGTGTACCTCCGCCAGGTCCCGCTCACTCATGAAGCCCTTGCCGATGCCCTGCTGGTTGGTCACCACCACGACCCTCGTGAACAGTGGACGTAAAATCTGTAAGGCGTCCAGGACGCCCGGTAGCCACTCGAAGTCCCGTGGTGTACGCACGTAATCCCCGACCAGGCGGCGGTTGAGGACACCGTCTCGGTCGAGGAACAGCGCCCGACCCCCGCGTTTTGGCGCCAAGCCCACTACCGTCGCACGGTTTGCCGCGCGGCAGCCGCCTCGGTGGCGCTGACGATGTCCAGGAAGTCACGCTGCGCCGGATCGGTGAGCGTGTCCTCGGAGATGGGGAAGGTGTGCCGCTCGGGGCGGCTGCGGATGATGAGTTCGGCGAGGAAGCCCGTAACGAACAGCTGCGTGCCGACGATCAGCAGCACGATGCCGAAGAAGAACAGGGGTCGGTCGGCGATGCCGTACATCGCCCAGAACAGCTTGCCGAGCGTGAGGTAAAAGAGGATGAACAGACCGGCCAGGAACGCCAGGCTCCCCCAGGTCCCGAAGAAGTGCATCGGGCGCTTGCCGAACTTACCGACGAAGGTGATGGTGAGCAAGTCGAGGAAGCCGTTCAGGAAGCGCTCCAGGCCAAACTTGGTGACGCCGTACTTGCGCGGCCGGTGCTCGACCACCTTCTCGCCGATGCGCCCGAAGCCGGCCCACTTCGCGAGCAACGGGATGTAGCGGTGCATCTCGCCGTAGACATCGATGTGCTTGACGACCTCGTTGCGGTAGGCCTTGAGCCCGCAGTTGAAATCGTTGAGCTCGATGTGGCTGATGCGGCGCGTGACGCGGTTGAAGAACCTGCTCGGGATCGTCTTGGAGAGCGGGTCGTGGCGCGTCTTCTTCCAGCCGCTCACGAGGTCGTAGCCCTCCTGGCGGATCATCGCGACGAGTCCGGGGATCTCGTCGGGGCTGTCCTGCAGGTCCGCGTCCATCGTGAGCACGACCTCCCCGCGGGCGCGCTCGAAGCCGGCGTTGAGCGCGGCGGACTTGCCCTGGTTGCGCCGGAAGCGCAGGCCCCGCACGGAGTCGTTGCGGCGGCTAAGCTCCTCGATAACCTCCCAGCTCCGGTCCGAACTGCCGTCGTCGACCAACAGCATCTCGTAGCTCAGGCCCTCCCGCTCGCACACGCGCGCCACCCAGGCCTCCAGTTCCGGGAGGCTCTCCTCCTCGTTGTAGACGGGGACGACGACGGTGAGGTCGAGTGGGTAGTCAATCATCGGCGTGTAGGCTAGTCGGCGTCGGCGCGTCCGAGGCCGTAGCCCAGGAGGAACGAAAACGCCGCCCCAAAGATGGTCCCCTGCATAAAATTGAGAAATGCCCCGCCGGCGGTCTGGCGGAGCTTCTCGGGGGCGAAGGTCAGGGCGGGATCGTCGGCGGCGACGCCGGGGCGTTGCTCGAGGTACTTACGGGCGTTCTCGATCAAGAGTTCGCTCTGCAATTCGGCCAGGCTCGCGTCGAAGTACTCGAACAGCAGGTAGTAGTACAGGCTAAAGCACGCGTGGACGATGACGTACGCCACGAAGGCATTGCGGGTCGCGGTAAACCTCGGTAGTCTCGGCTGGCGGTAGGCGGCGAGCACCATCGCCAACGCATAGATCAGGCTTAGCGACCACTGGAAGACCGGACTGAGGAAAAGCCCGCGGTCCGCGGCGTACACCGCCGCCATCGTCGAGACCACTACCCCACCCCCGGCGAAGCCGATCAGAACCGCAGACCGTACAGAGCTTCCGATGACGCTTGGGTTGTGGAGGCTAGTAGCGCGGGGGCGTCTTGAGGGCCGCGCCGACGCCGAGCCCGATGAGCAGCGGTAAGACGATGGACCCGAAGAAGCCAGTAAGCGCCATCACCCACGGGTTCATGACCCACTTCAACCCCGCCTCCATGGTCTCGGCCTGCTCGTCGGAGACCCCTTGCTCCTCCAACAGTCCGACCTGTACGTCGATCATGTCCGGGAGGTAGTTGGGCGCGAGGAACTGGTAAAAAATGACGATAAAAATTGAAGAAACGACGCCGAGGCCAACCCCAAACGCGAGCGACCAGAGTACCGCGCGGCCGTAGGTCAGGAACCCCGCGTTCTCGGTGTCGCGGTAGGACTTGAGCCCGAGGTAGATCAGCACGGCGTAAACGACCATCGAGAGGATGGTGACGGGCCAGGTGCTCGCGGGCTGCCCGTCGTCCCCGACGTCCATCATCCCGATGTTGTAGCTGATCAGCGTGATGACGCACCCGATGGCCCCGGCGATCGCGCCCCACTTCAACGCGCTCGGCCACACGGAGGTGGGTTCCGCGAAGCCCGAGGCTTGGTTATAATCGGTAGTGTCGACGATCATGCTATTCGGTTTTGGCGGTGAGGAGGTCCAGCGCTCGTACCCAGCGGCTCTCGCGCCACTGGCCTTCGGCAAAAGTACCGACGGGGACGCCGGTGAGGGTGGCCCCGGCCGCGTAAACGTTGACGCCCATGCCGGCCAGGCTGCGATCCGGCATCTCGAAAGCCCGGTCAGGCAGGAAAAACGTGAGTTCGGCCGTGGCGCCATCCTCGATGCGGCACTCGGGTAGTCCGGCGAAGCGGCGGTTCTGTACCGCGAGGTAGTACAGCGCTTCGCTGGCCTGGCCCAGCGCCGTACGCGCGAGCGCGAAGCTCTGCTCGATGGTCGCCGCCCCGAAGCCAGCGTACGGAAATTCTACGCGCTTCGACTCGGTGTCCTGGGGGCGGTGGTTGCTGGTCAGCACGTCGGCGCTCCTCACGCGGATCGCCTCGCACAGGGCGGCCCTGTCCTCGGCGGCGCGCAGGGGCGGGTGCAGCTTCGCGTCGACGTCGTAGTTGCTCAGGGCCGTGTCGTCGCGCAGCAAGTGCGTCACCGCGACGCCGTAGCTAAGTCCGGGGTAGACAGTTCTGGCGAAAGCCACCCGCTCGACACTGCTGGCCAGCGTCAACTGCGGCAAATGCAAGCGGCCGCCGCGGTAGGCGAGCAGGGCCAGGTTGCGCTCCAGTCCGATCGACTCGGCCATCGCCGGCAGGCCCGCCAGACCGAGCATCGTACTCACGAGCCCCTCGTGCATCAGGCCCTCACCCTCGAGGCGCAGCTCGCCGGGCTGCGCGACCACGGTGGCGTCGAAGGCCTGCGTGTAGGCGAGCGCGAGCTGCAGGAGTTTCGCGTCCGACACCGCGCGCAGGCCATCGCCGAAGAACGCAATACCCTCGCCGACGAGCTCGCCGATCTCCGCGAGCTGCGCGCCCCGCGCCCCGCGACTAAGACCGCCGATGAGGTGGAGGCTTACGCCAAAACGCTCGTCGGCGAGCCCACTCAGCCCCCGGGCAGCGGCGGCGTTGTCGACCACGGGCGTCGTCTCGGCATACGCAAAGACCTGCGTAAACCCACCGGTGGCCGCGGCCCCGAGGAAAGCCTCGAGCGTCTCCTTCTCCTCGTGGCCCGGCTCGCAAACCGCCGCCCCGAAATCCACCCAACCCGCCGAAACGTGGAGGCCGGACACGCTTACCGTCTCGAGTTCGGCGGGCAACTGCGGCGGATTGACCTGCACGCGCCCGCCGTCGACGAGCAGATCGACCGTCGCGCCGTGGTGCGGGCCCTCCGGATCGTAAACCTGTACGGATGTGAATAGCGTCGCCCTCGGCACGGCGGCGAAGTTATTCGGGCGCGGGGATGCGCCCAAAGCCATCAGACCGACGCGCGGCCCGCCGCGCCCGCCGGGGCATTCGGACGCCAGAACCGCAGCACCAGCGCCTCCGCCAGCAAGGCGATCAAGGCCAGTACGACCAGGTACGGCCACCAGGGCTTCCCGAGCGCCCCGGCCCCGAGCCCCGCCTGGAGCGCCGCCGCCGAGTTGCCGTCGTACACCGCCAGGCCGGCGTCGGCCAGTTCGGCCGGGTCTATAAAGCTCATCGGACTCTCGGCGCGGCTGAAGTTGAACGCCACCACCGCCAGCACGCTATCGGCCGGCGTAACTAACTCGAAGTGCCCCGCGCGGCTCGGCGCCTGCCCGAACGATACCGTCGCCACGCTCCCCAACATCCGCTGCGCCGGCACGAAGCTCTCCTGGCCCGAGCGCAGTTCGAGTGCCCCCTCCCCGAGGCCGTCGACCGGCACCGAGACGGCCCCCGACTGCCCGATCGTGTACGCGATGGGGCGGGCCGTGCCCCCGGAGAGGGCCATGCGGTAGAGCATCGGGACGAACACCTCGGCCGTGCCCGCGAGGTCGCTCGACTCCGGGTCGAGCCCCGCCGCGCTCAGGTAGCCGAAGCCCCGCCCCGAGGGCCTGCCGACGACAAACGGCAGGCCGTCGCGAAACGACAGCAGCGTCTCGGTTCCGCCGCCGCGGACGTCGAAGCGGCTCCGGGCCTGCGGCAGGCGCATATTGTCGGGCAAACGCTCGAAGACCTCCTGGAAGACGAACGACCGCACGTTGACGCGCCCGCCCGGGAAAGTCCCCGCCTCCGGGCCGCGCAACGGGGGCAGACCCAGACTACTGAGTAGTGCGGCGTACCCGCTCCCGCCCGCCGCGGCGGTGGGCGCCGGGAAGACCATCAGCTTCCCGCCCTGGGCCACGGCCTCCGCGAGGGCCTGCGTCAGACCGCCCGGGACCTGCCGAACGCCGTCCAGCACGACGAGGTCGTAGTTGCGCAGTTGGCTGTAGTTGACGTTGCCGCTGCGTTCGGTACTGAGGGCTACGGACGAGCCCGCCGGGAAGGCCGCCCTGAGTTGCGGCCGCGGCTCCCCGTCGGCGATGGCGAGGATGCGGAGGCGCTCGCGGACCTCGAAGGCCACGTAGTAGCGGTCGTCGAACTCGATCGGGAAGTCCGTGATCGTGAGTTCGGCGCGGGTCCACCCGGGCCTCGTCGCCGAGACGGTGAGGGTGTCGGTCACGGTCGTGCCCGCGGGCACGCCGCGCAGGCCGAAGGGTTGCGCGCTGCCGTCGACGAGGGCGGAGAGCTTGACGGCCTCCGCGTCGCGGTCGCCGTGGTTCGTGATCCGGACCACGATCTCGACGGGCTCCCCGAGCAGCAGCAAGGGCGTGAGCAGGTAGGCTGAGTCAATCGAGATGTTGCGCACCTCGACGGCGGCGATGGGGACGGCCGACACGGCCCGGGCGCTGTCGCGCGTGAGGTCGGCCAGGTCGTACTGCGTCCGCTGGAAATCCGAGATGAGGTAGGTCGGCGTCGCCTCGGGGCTGGCGGCGTTCATGACCCTCGACAGGAGCTGCGCGCCGCTTTGTGGGCTTACGCCAAAACGGATGGCCTCGATGGCGCCGAGGGCATCCTCGCGGCCGTACCACCGCGCCGAGGACCCGTCGATATCGTTCGTGATCACCCGGAACTCGGTGGCCTCCCCGTAGGTCCGCACGATGTCGCGGGCGCGTTGTTTGGCCTTGTCGAGCAGGGCCACCTCCGAGGCGCGCGCCGTCATACTCTGGCTGTTGTCCACCACGATGGCCACGCGGGCGGGTGCGCCGGCGCCGCTGGCGTCCTCGGCGGCGACGAAAGGCTGCGCGAACGCCACTACGAGGGCCGCGAAGGCCAGCAGGCGCAGGAGCAAGACGATCAAGTTCCTGATCCGCGAGCGCCGCTGCGTCTCGTCCTTGACCTCGGTGAGGAAGCGGACGTTGCTGAACTCCACCTTCTTGAACCTCCGGAAGTAGAAGAGGTGCAGCAAGATCGGGATGGCCAGGGCGAGCAGCGCCCATAACAAGGCCGGGGACAACAATTGCATGCGGTAAGGCTGGCCCGTCGGGTGGCGCAGGGGCCGGTGTGGAGAGCGAGAAGTGAGGTGCGGGCGGCCTCGCGGCCGGACCCGGTATACGACGCCGGCGGCCCCAGGGTTGTTGCACGCCCGACGAAGGTCGTGATTGTACGCGTTACTTTAACAATCAACCGAGATCGGGTACGGCGCCGACCTCACGAAACCCAATAGCTTTGCAACACTGAGTTACGACCCTGCGTCATCTGGCTCGGGTCAGCGAACACACACTACTCTGAAATGGACATCGAATTTTTCATCAGCACACTGATGCGCCGCAAGTGGCTCATCATCGGGGCCTCCTTGCTCGCGGCCGTGGTCACGGTGGGCGTCACGCTGCAACTCCCGCCGAAGTACAAGTCCAACGCCCAGGTCCAGACCGGGATCGTCGACTACCGCGGGGCGAGCCTCTCGCGCTCCAGCGACTTCGTGCAAAAGTTCCAGGTCGACAACGCCTTCGCGAACATGATCACCGAGATGACCGGTCGCGCGACGCTGAGTAAGCTCACCGAGAAAGTCCTGATGCACGACCTCCAGGCGGAGGTGCCGTTCCGCGACCCGGACGACAAGGTGCTCGCGAGCCTCGGCGTCGACCGTGAGCAGGCCGCCAAGGTGGTGCTCGTCAACCGCGAGGCCGCCGACGCCGCCGACGATATCATCACCGGGGCCGCCAAGGAGGCCGAGGTCAACCGCCTCGCCACGGCCTACGACTACGACTTCAACCAACTCCGCCAGCTGATGAGCGTCTCGCGCCTCGGGGAGACCGACTACCTCGACATCAGCTTCGAGACCGAGAGCCCGGAGCTGAGCTACTTCCTCACCACGGAGTACATCAAGATGTTCATCAAGGACTTCAAGCTCGACCAGAGCTCGGAGGAGCTGCGCAATCTGGACTTCTACACCGATCGGGTGGAGCGTAAGAAGCGCGAGATTGATAGCCTCAAGGCGGTGGTGGACAACTATCGCCTCGGCAACAGCGTCGTCGACCTCAACGAGCAGCAGAGTTCGGTCGTCTCGCAGATCTCCGAGATCGAAATGGCCATCGAGCAGCGCCGCAAGGAGATCAGCGGCTACCGGACCGCCGTGTCGACCGTCGGCGCGAGCGTCTCCGACAACAGCCGCCAGATCGCGCGCCACCGCGGCGAGATCGCCACGGCCAACTCCCAGCTCGACCGCGCGAAGTCGGAACTCCTCGCCCTCCAGGAGCAGCTCGACGACCCGGGGGTCGACGTGGCGAGCCTCGAACGTCGCATCGGGGACAAGAAAGCCCAGCGCGACAATTACGCACAGCGCGTGTCCCAACTCCAGCGGCTCGACGACAACAACATCGTGGAGCGCACCGAGAAAGGACGCGAGCGCGAGATCGACTACAAGATCGACCTCGACGCCGCCAAGGCCGCCGTCGCCTCGATGGAGCGGGAGCGCAATCGTCTCCGCAGCCGCGCCACCTCGCTCGTCAACGACGAGGCCTTCCTCTCGCAGCTCGAGAGCGAGATCGGGATCATGCGCGCCGAGTACAGCAACCTCATCGAGAAGCGCGACGAGATGGAGGTGATCTACATCCGCAACGAGCACCCGCTCGCCGTCGTGGAGCCGCCGCAGATCCCGGAGTCGCACGAGAGCCGGCAGATCCCCCTCAAGGCGGCCTTTAGCTCGGTGGCGATGGCGACGATCATGGCGCTCGGGCTCTTCGGCCTCACGTACCTCGACCAGCGCCTCCGTAGTCCCGACCAGATGCGCGCCATCCTCAAGCGCGACCCGATCGTGACCCTCACCAAGATCGATGCGAAGAGATATAGCCTCTCGCGCCTCTTCGGTCGCGATACCCTCCCCGAGGCCGAGCGGCGGTGGCTGGAGGGCATTAGGTCGCTGCGCTACGAGGTCGAGCAATCCGGCAAGCACATTATCCAGGTGACGAGCCTCGTCCCGGAGGCCGGCAAGTCGATGGTGGTCGCCGCGCTCGCCACGGCCCTCGGGAAGGCCAACAACCGCGTCCTGATCGTGGACACGAACTTCAAGCACAACACGCTCAGCGCGCACAACAACGTGATGCCGATCGCGCACCCCTTCGAAATGGGCTTCGACCCGAAGCAGCTCCCGCGGGCCACGGCCTGGTTCGACATCACGGATATCGACGTGATCGGTAACCTCGGCGGCAACCGCTCGTTCATGGAGGTGGTCGCGGGCACGGACCTGGACGACAAGCTCATCGCCCTGCGTCAGCGCTACGACTACATCCTGTTCGAAACCTCCGCCATGGACCTCTACGCCGACAGCCGCGAGCTCGCCGAGTACACCGAGGGGATCGTGTGCGTGGTCGACGCGCAGCAGAAAGTGAACGCCACCGACCGCGACTCCCTCGCCTGGCTCGACGCCCAGGGGGACAAGCAGCTCGGCCTGGTGCTCAACCGCGTCGACCTCAAGCTCCTGAAGTAACCCGAAGCCACCTTTGTACGCCGCCCCCCACACGGACACGATCGACGACGTAGACGCCATCGCCTCCGGGGTGGAGGCTCCCGCCCCCGGCCCCAAGCGCACCCGCGCGCAGCTGATCGTCAGCGGGCTCTACGCCATGGGCGACCGCGTCGCCGCGCTCGTGTTCGGCTTCGGGTCGCTGTGGATGCTCACGCGCATGACCTCCGTGCCGCTGTTCGGGGTGTGGGTATTTTTTCAGGGCTTCGTCGCCACCGTCGAGGTGGCGCGCAGTGGGTTGATCCAGAATGCGCTCATCCGCTACCTCACCACGTCGCCATCCTCGCAGCACGGTCGCATCTACGGTGGGGCCTGGCTGCTCAACGGCATCATCGCGGTGCTGGGCTCGGTGGTCCTCTGGGTGGCCGGCGACGCGCTCGAGGGCTGGCTGCACTACGAAGGCCTCGGTCTGCTGACCAAGATCTACGCCGTCACCTTCCTCGCCACTACCCCACTGTGGCAGTACAACTACCTCCAGCAGTCGCACCTCGAGTTCCGCGGACCCTTCTGGGCCACGATCCTGCGGTACAGCACGATGTTCGCGCTCACGGCGGCGATGTTCCTCGGGTACTACGCCGTGGACACCGAGGCGCTCGAGGTCCTCACCGTGCTCGCCTACGGGCAGCTGGTCGCCGCGACCCTCGGGGCGGCCATCTCGTTCTGGTACGCGCGGTCGTTCTTCCCTCCGCGGGTGCGCTTCGACTGGGGCTGGGCGCGCCGGCTGGTCAACTACGGCAAGTACGTGTTCGGGACCAACCTGAGTTCGATGCTCTACAAGCAGGTCGACACGGCCATGCTCGGGGCCCTGCTCGCGAGCGCGAGCCCGGCGGCCATCTACGGGCTCGCCATTCGGATCACGAGTTTCGTGGACGTGCCCACGCTGGCCGTGGCGGCGATCGTGTTTCCCGAGTCTTCGCGCGCGAGTGCCGACGGCGGTCCGGACGCGCAGGCGCGCATGTACGAGAAGGCCGTCGCCGGGATACTCTGCATCACGCTCCCGGCCCTGGTCATCGTCGGGCTGATGCCCGAGTTCTTGGTCCACTTCGCCGGGGGGGACAAGTACGCCGCGTCGATCCCGGTTTTGCAGGTCACTGTGCTGTTCAGCTTATTCATTCCATTCGCCAATCAGTTTGGCACCTTATTGGACGCCTCCGGGGCCCCGGAGCTGAACTTTCGTTACGTCGTGGCGGGGATGCTCCTTAACGTTGTGTCGAACTACGTCTTCATCTCGAACATGGGGGTAATCGGCGCGCCGATCGGCACGCTCACCACCTACGCCATCATGTTCGTGGCCATGCAGATGCTGCTGCGTAAGCGTTTTGGCGTAAGCCTCACCAACGTCGCGCGCGCCCTGCCGGCCACCTACGTAGCCCTGTACCGCTTCGGGCTCCGCGCCCTCAAACTCCGCACATGAGTCATGCCCCGCTCCCGGACATCGTCTTCTTCGCCATGCAGCCCTGGGAAAACGAGTACCCGAGCCCGAGTCTGGGGCTCGCGCGCGCCCTGGCGGTGCATACGCGCGTGTGGTACGTGTCGCAGCCGCCGACCTACCGCGACCTCCTGATGGGCACGAGCAAGCGCTCCCGTCCCGCGGGCGTCTACCCGGAGGACGGCGAAAACGGTTCCGTCGTGCTCGTCGTGGAGCTACCGCCGATCATGCCCGTCAACGCCCTGCCGCCCAACTCGAGGGTGTATGACTTCGCCCGCGCGCAGGTCGACAAGGCGCTCAATAAGTCGCTACGCGCCGTCATGGTCCAGCACCGCGTCGGTGACTTCGTGTGGATGAATATGTTCGCCCCGACGCAGTTCGTGACGGTCGACCTCCACCGCGCGCCGCTGCAGCGCATCTACTACACCATCGACGCCGTGGCGACGGGCTGGTACACCAAGCGCCACGGGCCGCGCTTCGAGGCCGTGCAGTGCGCCGTCTCGGACATGGTCCTGGGTACGGGCAGCAAGCTCGGGGATACGCTGCGCGGCTACGAGACGCCCGGGGGTACGCCCGCGATCACGCCGGACCGCGTACACGTACTGCCCAACGCCATGGCCGCCGACATCTACCTCGAGGACGCCCACCCGGCGCAGCCCGCGGACCTGCGCCCCATCCCTCACCCGCGCGTCGGCTTCGTCGGCAACCTCGACGACGGCCGCATCGACTACGCAGGTTTGCTGGCTTTCGCCAAAACCCGACCCGACGTGCACCTGGTCTTCGTCGGACCGTGGAACCACGACGATCCCGGCGTGCGGCGGGCCTTCGACGCCCAGCCGAACATACACCTCCTCGGCCGTCGCGAGCAGCGCGAGTGCCCGGGCTACCTCCACCACTTCGACATCTGCATGATCCCGTTCGCGATCAACGACCAGACCGCGGCGATATACCCCCTCAAGATCAACGAATACCTCGCCATCGGGAAGCCCGTCCTGGCTACGGTCTTCAGTGAGGACATCCAGGACTTCCGTCAGAACATCACCCTCGCGCCGATCTCGGCGTGGGCGAGCCTCGTCGAGGACACCATCGACCAACACGACGAGGGCAAACGCGCGGCAAACGTCGCCCGCGCGGCACAAAACACCTGGGCGCACCGGGCCGCACAATTTTTAGACCTTGCCGGCTTTGAGGTAGCGGACACCCCAGACAAAAAGCAATTCGTATGACACCGCCCTCAGACCGGGTCGAAGGCCTCCAGCAGTTCATCGCGATCGCGCTCGTGTTGTTGATGCTGGTGGGTTATTACTTGAAGTGCGTATTCCTCTAGGCCCATGAGTTTGTTGACCACGAGCCGCTCGCGGCACACCGCCTCCGCGGCGATCGTCGATTACGCGCCCTGGATCATGGCCGCCGTGCTGCTGGTGCTCTTCGGCTTCATGGTCGCGGCGCTCGACTGGAAGGTGGCCGTCCTCGGGATGGCCGGACTCACCGTGGCCCCGATAGTCGTCTTCGGGTTCCTGCGGCTCGACATCGGGGTGCTCTTCACGGTGGTCATCGGGTTCTTCATCGAGTTCGTCCGAAAGTACTCCGAGGCCCCCGTCGGGGTCGCCCTCGACGGTTTGACGTTCGCCTTTGCGCTCAGCATGATCGCCGGCCTCGCGAAGACCCGCGACTTCTCCGCGGCGCGACACCCGATCAGCGTCATGGTCCTGATCTGGATCTACTACTGCGCCGTGCAGGCGATCAACCCGGAGCCGACGGCCCACCGCCTGGCGTGGCTCTACACGGTGCGCTCGCTCGGGGGACTGATGTTCCTGTACTTCGTCGCGGTGTACGGGCTCGATACCCTGCCGAAGGTCAAGCGGGCGATCAAGTTCATCCTGGGGCTCGGCTTCGTGGCGGCGCTCTATGGCCTCAAGCAGGAGTGGGTTGGCTTCACGGACCAGGAGCTGTCCTGGCTGTACGCCGACCCGATGCGCCTACAGCTTATCCAGCAGTGGGGGCGCACGAGGATCTTTAGTTTCTTCAGCGACCCGACCACCCTCGGGATCGTCATGGCCTACCTCACGTGCATGTGCGCGAGCCTGATGTTCGGACCGTACAAGCAGTGGCAGCGGGTGGTGTTGGGCGTCGCCGCCGCGTGCATGGTGGCGACGATGGCATACGCCGGGTCGCGCACGCCGATCGTCGTTTTGCCGGCAGGCCTCTTCTTCTTCGTCATCCTCATGCCGAAGCGCAACGTGCTGCTCGTGTGCGCGGTCTTCTTCACCGTCGGTACCCTGGCGATGCTCAAGTCATCGAGCAACCCGGTGATGTTCCGCATCCAGTCCGCCTTCAAGCCCGGCGAGGATGCCTCCGTGCAGGTGCGTCTCGACAACCAGCGCTTCGTCCAACCCTTCATCCAGTCGCACCCCGTCGGCGCGGGCCTCGGGACGACCGGGGAGTGGGGCCGGCGCTTCGCGCCTAATTTCTGGTTGGCGCACTTCGCGCACGACAGTGGTCTGGTGAGGATCGCCGTGGAGGCCGGGTGGATAGGTCTATTCATCTACGAACTCTTCCTCGGCGTCATTCTCGTCAGCGGGATCAGGCAGGTCTTCAGGGTCCGTGATCCGGTGATCAAGAACCTGAGCGTGGCCATCGTCGTGGTGATGTTCTGCCTCACGCTCGCGAGCTACCCCCAGGAGGCGATCCCGATGCTCCCGAGTTCGATCATCTTCTACATCCTGCTGGCGTGCCTGGTGCGTCTGGACTACTTCGACAAACAACAGAAGCTCGCCGAGCCGGACGCGGTGGAGAAGCCGAAATCGCGCTACGTGGGCCGCGGCGCGGCGGCGCCGGCGGCGGTCTGATATTTGCAAAGGGTTACGTTTGCCGGCCACGCGCGCCGCGCACGTTCAGAACGCCACGATCATGAGGTTAGCATCCGTTTTTTCCCTTGGCCTCGTCGCCGCCGTGAGCCTCGGCTCCGTGGGCGCGTACGGTCAGCAGATCGACCTCGACCAGGTGGTGCCCCCGCTGGAGACCAACCCCCGGACGCTCGAGGACTACCTCGTGCAGCAGGCCTGGTCCAACAACGCCGAACGCCGCGAGCTCGAGGGCGAGGTGATCGTCGCCGAGGCGGAGACCGTCCTGGCGCAGCGCTCCTGGCTCGAGCAGGTCGGCGCCAACGTCAACATCTCCGGGCAGCAGCAGGAGTACATCCTGCCCAACAACGTCTACCAGGCCCCGGGGCTCAACGTCGGGGTGTCGATCAACGCCGGTGGCATCATCAACCGCGGCGCGAAGGTGCGCCTCAGCGAGGCCAAGGCCGACATCGCGCGCACGCGCATCGACCAGGCCAAGCCGGAGGTCCGCGGCGAGGTCGCCCTCGCGATGGAGCTCGTCGAGACGACGCGTGAGCTGCTCCGCATCCGCCGCCGCGCCGAGGTCGACGCCGAGACGAATTACACCTTGGTGCAAAGCCTGTACGAGCAGGGCAAGGCGCAGTTCGAGGACCTGGCGCAGGCCAGCGAGGTGTTCTTCCAGGCGGTGACCGCGACGGCGACCGCGAAGTCGAACCAGGCCCGCGCGCAGATCCAACTCCAGACCCTCACCGGCCTGACGGCGCAGCAGCTCGAGGACGCGAGGCGGAAGTACGCGGTGAAGTGACGGGGGAAAGCCGCTGAGGTCTGTATAGGGCACGACATCACGAAGTGCCGCTGCGCGTTTTGGCGAAAGCCGACCGACGCTGCCCGTGGCCACCTTGCGTTTCGGTCGTTGGACTCATGCGATTCGGTGGCGCGTTTCCGCAAAACCTTTGGCGCCGGTTGCACTGAGCGAAAGGACACCCTCAGCCCGCCGTCATCAACTCGAACCCCACGGCCCCGACCCGGCAAAACATCATGAACGACCGCGCCGGCACCCGCACCTTCGCGTCCGCCGGGTACACCCGCGCACTGTCCACTTGCCCCGCGAACGTGTCCACGACCAGCGACCACTGCGTCTTCTCCGGATCGCCCGGGAGGTGGAACACCAGCGGCTCCCAGTGACTGTTGACGATCTGCAGGAAGACATCGTCGCGGATGCGGACGCCCTGCGCGTCGTACTCGTCCATGGCCTCCCCGTTGAGGAGGATCCCGAGGCAGCGGTTGCGCGGGTTCTGCCACTCGGCGTCGGTCATCTCGTGGCCGTCGGGGCGGATCCAGAGGATGTCGCTCACCTCGCTGTCGGGTAGGGCCCGGCCCGTGAAGAACTTGCGGCGCCGCAGCACCGGGTTGTCGCGCCGTAGCGCGATGAGGTCCTTGACGAACTGGTGCAGACGGCTCTGCCCCTCCGACCACTCCCAGTCGAAGTAGCTCAAGGCATTGTCCTGGCAGTAGGCGTTGTTGTTGCCGAGTTGCGTGCGACCGTACTCGTCACCCATCGCCAGCATGGGGACCCCCTGGCTGAGGAACAAGGTCGCGAGGAGATTGCGCTGCTGGCGGGCGCGCAGCTTGCGGATCGTGGAGTTGTCCGTCGGACCCTCGACGCCGCAGTTCCAGCTTTCGTTGTGGTTGTCGCCGTCGCGGTTGTCCTCGCCGTTGGCGAGGTTGTGCTTGTCGTTGTAGGCCACGAGGTCGGCCAGGGTGAAGCCGTCGTGCGAGGTGACGAAGTTGATCGAGGCCATCGGCGTGCGGCCGTTGCCCTTGTACAGGTCGCTGGAGCCCGTGAAGCGGTAGGCCAGCTCCGGGACCTTCGCGTCGGCGCCCCGCCAGAACCCGCGCACGCAGTCCCGAAACTTCCCGTTCCACTCCGCCCAGCCGATGGGGAAGTTGCCGACCTGGTAGCCGCCCGGACCGATGTCCCAGGGTTCGGCGATGAGCTTGACGCGCGAGATGATCGGGTCCTGGTGGATGGTGTCGAGGAAGACCGACAGCTTGCCGACGTCGAACAGGCCCCGCGCGAGGGCCGCGGCGAGGTCGAAGCGGAAGCCGTCCACGCGCATCTCCGTGACCCAGTACCGCAGCGAGTCCATGACGAGTTGGAGCACGCGCGGCTCCACCATGTTGAGCGTATTGCCGGTACCGGTGTAGTCGGTGTACACGGTCCGGTCGTCGGCGTCGAGGCGGTAGTAGCCACGGTTGTCGACGCCCTTGAGGTTGAGGAACGGACCGAGGTAGTTGCCCTCGCCGGTGTGGTTGTACACCACGTCCAGGATCACCTCCAGGCCGGCGGCGTGCAGCGCCTTGACCATCGCCTTGAACTCCCGCACCTGGTCGTTGCCGTCCGGGCGACTCGCGTACTCGTTGTGGGGGGCGAAGTAGCTCAGCGTATTGTAACCCCAGTAATTGCGGAGCTTCAGGTCGTGCAGGCGGTGATCCTGGACGAAGTGATGCACCGGCAACAACTCGACGGCCGTCACCCCGAGGTCGAGGAAGTACTCGATCACCGCGGGGTGCGCCAGGCCGGCGTAGGTCCCGCGGAGCGACGGCGGGACCCGGTCGTTGAGTTGCGTGAAGCCCTTGACGTGGAGCTCGTAGATGATCGTGTCCTGCATGGGGACGCGCGGGCGCGCGTCCTCGCCCCAGTCGAAGTAGTCGTCGACGACCACCGACTTACAGATGTGACGGTCGTTGCGGCGTTTGTCCTGCTTGAGTTTGCCGCCCTTCGCGTCGTAGACGTAGGAGTACATCTCGGGGCCCCACTCGATCCCGCCGGCGATTGCCTTGGCGTAGGGGTCGACGAGCAGTTTGAAGGGATTGAACTGCCGTCCCTTCTGGGGTGCCCACTCCCCGTAGACGCGGAAGCCGTACAGCGTCCCCGGCAACACCCCCGGCACGAAGACGTGCCAGACGTGCTCCGTCTGGTCGCGCATCGAGAAGCGCATCTTCTCTACCCCCGGCTCCTCGGGACTGAACAGACACAGGTCGACCCCCGTGGCGCGCAGACTGTACACCGCGAAGTTGGTGCCGCCGTCGCGGTACGTGGCCCCGAGGGGGTACGGTTCGCCGGGCCACGGGTGGGTGCTGCGCCAGGCCGCTACCTGGGCATCCGTGTCACTGTGTAGAGAAGTCGCCATACTCGGGGCGCGGCGCTGCGGCTGCGTCACTGGTCGCGGCCGAAGCTACTCCGCGGCCACAAACACCGCCGCCGGGCCGTCGACCAGGAGTTCGCTGATCGCGGTGGTGTCCCGGAAAGCGACCGTGCGCCCCGTCAGGGCGTCCACGCGCGCCCCGAAGCTCGGAAGCGCAATCGTGGCACCCTCGAAGCTCGCCGCCGTCGGCCAGGTCTGGTCCCGCGGCGAGCGGATCGACAGCACGACGAGGGCCTGGTCGTCGCCGAAGACCCGCCGGTACGCCAGCACCCGCCCGTTGCCCCCATCGACGTCCACCGGGACGTAGGTCCCGCGCAGCCAGAGCTGAGGGTTGTTTTGGCGCAAGCCCAGCAGCACATTCAACAGTCGCTGCTTCGCGCGGTCGAACTCGAAACTGTCCTCCGTCGGGTCGAACAGTCGCCACACCGGGACCTGCCGGGAGGCGACGAGGCTGAGGTTGCGCGCCGGGTAGTCGACCGGGCGTCGATTGTCCGGGTCGACGAGCGAGTAGTCGCCGTACTCCGCGCCCTGGTACACGTCCGGCGATCCCGGGGCCGTACACCGCAGCACGAGGCCGCGCACGGCGTTGAGGTAGGCCTGCGGCCGCACCGACGCGTCGTAGGCCTCGACGGCGGCCAGGAAGGCTTCATCCTGTAGCCAGTGCCGCACCACCCGCGCGCAGCGCGCCTCGAGCTCCGCGTTCGGCTCCGCCCAGGACCCGTGGCGCTTGCCTTCCCGCAGGGCCTTCTGCGCGAAGGCCGCCAGGCGCTCCTCGAACTCCTCGGTGCCCGTGCCCTTCGCGCCCCGCCGACTCGGCCAGGCCCCGACCAGCGACTGCGAGAGCCACAGGAAGACATCGCCCGGGAGCGCCTCGCCGGGGGGGATCAGCGACTCGGCGGTTTTGGCGAAAGCCGCCCAGGCCGCCGGATCGGCACTCATCGCGTGCAGGCGGGCGCGGGCGTCCTCCCCGCGTTTGGTATCGTGGGTCGAGCCGCCGTTCATCTCCGTGAGCCTGCGCTCCGACATGCGGTCGTGCCAGGCCTCGACGTCCATCGCGTGCGAGATATCGGGGTTGTCGCCCACCTCGTTGCTCGCCAGGTAGTCGACGTGCTGGTAGAAGGTCGTGTCCTCGATGCCCTTGGCCATCAGCGGGCCACTCAGTTGCATGGCGCGCTGGAGGAACGTGGCCGTGCGGTCGTCGAGCCGCGTGATGCTGCGTAGCCACCCGCGCAGCAGGCCGAGGCCTTCGGTCTGCTCGGCGCCCAGCTCGAGGGCGCGCTCCACGGCGTACACGAGGAGGTTTCTATCGCTTTCGCCAAAACTCCCGAAACGCACGTACGCCCGGTACACGGGCATGCCGGCGAGCCACTCGCCGACGGTCTCGCGCAACCGCGCCGCGTCCATGCCGAGCGGCAGGCCGGCCAGGGCACCCTGCGCGTGGTGGACGAGGTTGTCCAGCTCCCCCGCCATGCGCGTCCGCAGGAACATGAGTTTGTTGTCGAAGACCTGCTGCGCCACGGCACGATCGCTCCCTTCGATGTCGGAAGTATATCGCCGCGCGGTAGCCGTGATGGCCTCGTGGCCATCGGGGTGCCGCAGCATCTGATTGACGTAGGCCATGAAGTCGTAGCCGCTGCTGCCGGCGATGGGCCACTCCTCGGGGATCGTCTCGCCGTGCTCGAGGATTTTCTCGACCACGATGAAGGCCTCGTCCCCGGCGGCCTCGCGGAGGCGCTTGAGGTAGCCGGTCGGGTCGAGCAGACCGTCGATGTGGTCGATGCGCACCCCGTCGATGTCCCCGGCCCTCAGCCAGTCGAGGATGAGCGCGTGCGTCGCCTCGAAGGTCTCCTTGCGCTCGGCCCGCAGGCAGATCAGGCCGTTGACGGTGAAGAAGCGCCGGTAGTTGATCTGGGTGTTGGTGTCCTTCCAGTAGGCCAGCGCGTAGTGTTGCGCGTCGAGCACGTCCCGCAGGGGGGCCGCCTTCAGGTCCGCGAACTTCCCGAGACTGCGCGCGCTGAGCGGCAGCACCTGGTCGTACACCCTGATCCCGTCGGCGTCCGGGGTGAGGGCCACCTGCCCCCCCGCGATCACCTCGTCGAGTTCGGCCCCGAGGATCGGCAGCATCACCTGCCCGCGGTACTTCGGGTGGCGCCAGTCGATGTCGAAGTGCTTGGCCACCGTGGAGGCTTCGCCGTGCTTGAGCAACTCGACCACCCAGGGATTGTCGAGATTGTAGGCCATGTGGTTCGGGACGATGTCCTGGAGCCAGCCCATGCCCAGTGCGCGGCGGTGTTCGTGCAGCGCCCGCCAGTCTGCGTCGGTCCCGATTTCCGGGTTGAGCCTCGTGGGGTCGGTCTGGTCGTAGCCGTGCGTACTGCCGGGCGTGGCGGCCAGTACGGGGCTCGCGTATATCCAGTCGATCCCCAGCGCGTGGAGGTACTCGAGCTGCTGGTGGAGTTGGTGGAGCGTGAAGCCCGCGTGAAGCTGCACGCGGTAGGTGCTGAGCGGCTGCTTGGTCATGGTGCGTTGGTCGGTATTACTTAGGCCTCCAGCCAGAGGGCGATGCTGCGGGCGGGCAGTTGCGCCGACGTGATTGGCGCGCTGGAGCATCGGCGCTGGGCGGCCGAAAGGCCCGCGGTGGCGTCGTGGTCGGAGAGCTCGAATGGGCCCTTCCCGAGGTTGGCGACCACGGTGATCGCCGATCCGTCCTCCCTGGGCATCCGCCACGTGAGGACTTCATCATCGAGGAGCGTAACCGTGTGGTCGTCGAGTCCGCGCAGGCGCGTGGGGAAGACCGCTTTGCGGGTCTGGATTGCCTTACGGTAAAACTCGTACACCGCGCCCTGCCTGTCGTGGCTGAGTTTCGCGGAGCGGAAGGTCTGTTTGGCGCCCGGGTCCGGGACGTGCTCACCGTCCCCGAGGAAGGCGGCGAACTCGCGGGCGCGGCCCTTGCGCGTGGCATCGAGGATGTCCTCGTCCGTGTGGGAGACGAAGTACGGGAAGGGTGCCGTCTCGCGGTACTCCTCCCCCATCCACAGCATCGGCGTGAAGGGACTCCAGAGGTACATCCCGGCAACCAGGAGGTATTCCCCGGCGGTGAGGTGCTCGTGGAGCCGCTCCCCGAGCGCACGGTTACCGACCTGGTCGTGGTTCTGGCCGAAGACAACGAACTGGTGCACCGCGGCCCCGGAGGGTCGGCGCCCGAACCTTCGCTTACGGTGTTCGCTGTACTGCCCCGTGTAAACGTAGGCGTCCCGCAGCGCCCGGTAGACGTGGTCGACGCTCCCGAAATCCCCGTAGTAGCCGGTCTTGTCCTCCGTGAGGAAGGTGCGTACGCTGTGGTGAAACTCGTCTACCC
Source organism: Saprospiraceae bacterium (assembly GCA_965215115.1). Lineage (GTDB taxonomy): Bacteria > Bacteroidota > Bacteroidia > Chitinophagales > Saprospiraceae > CALDTK01. The sequence goes on along the minus strand of OZ244050.1, from coordinate 4,255,609 downwards.
ACTGGCCGGACATCCCGAGACCCCCGGCCGCAGTAGGCCGGGTGTAGCGCGGGTCGTTGAGGTCGCACTCGGCGATGAGGACGTAAGTGCGGTCGGCGGCCCTACCGTACGCCGCCACGCGGTCGCTGAGCTCGGCGAGGAGGTGCGTCGCCGAGCTGTCGAGGATCGCGTGGACCGCGTCGAGTCTGAGCCCGTCCGCGCCCACGTCGACGAGCCAGGTCTCCGCCACCGAGAGTACCAGGTCGCGCACACCGTCGCTGTACGGTCCGTCGGCATTGAGGGCCGGGCCCCAGGGCGTGCGCTTCTGCTCGTTGAGGTAGGTGGCGTAGGTCCCGAGGTAGTTACCTTCCGGACCGAGGTGGTTGAAGACCGCGTCGATGATCACCGCGAGTCCCCGCTCGTGTGCGGCCACGACGAGCCGGCGCAGGCCTGCGATCCCGCCGTAGGACGCCTGGGCCGCCTGCCAGTACACGCCGTCGTAGCCCCAGTTGCGTTCGCCCGGGAAGGCGTTGACCGGCATCAGCTCGATCGCGTTGACGCCGAGTTCTACGAGTGCATCGAGGTGCTCGATGGCCCCGTCGAAGGTCCCCGCCGCGGAGAAGGTCCCGACGTGCAACTCGTAGAGGATCATGTCCTCGAGCGGGTGGCCCCGCCAGGCGGTCGTGTCCGGTGCGAAGGTGGCGACGTCTACCACGGCCGAGGCCCCGTGCACACCCTGCGGTTGCGACAGGCTCGCCGGGTCGGGCATGGGGCTGTCGTGACGATCTGTTTTGAAGCGGTACAACTGTCCCGCGCGGAGGTCCAGCCCACGGACCGTGTGGTAGCCGTCGGGCTGACGTTCGAGCGGCACGACGCGCTCGCCGTCCGCGAGGTGCAGGGTGGCGGCGCGGGCCTCGGGGGCGAAGAGACTTACGTCAAAACCGTCCGTCCCGCGCCAGACCCCCGGCCGGCGGCGCTGCGGTGTGCTGTCTGCGATCATGCCGGGAGGGGTTTGACTTGCTCGAGCCAGGGGCGGCGTTCTTCGCGACTGCCCTCGATCCGCTCGCGCAGGAAGGCGACCACCGAGCGGGCCCTGAGCGTGAAGGTGTCCTGCGCCGCGAAGGTGGCGTCGTCGAAGCCGTCCGCCTGGCTCGTATCCACCACCGCTTTCCAACGCGTCACCGCCGGGTTGCCCGGAAGTTTGAACTCCAGATCCTCCCAGTGGGCGTTGAAGCCCAAGAACCAGATATCGTCCTTGATCGGCATCCCACGGGCGTTCATCTCGCTGAGGGCCTCCCCGTTGAGGACGATGCCGAGGTGGCGGGTGTCCGGGTCGGACCAGAACTCCTCGCCGACCTCCTGGCCGTCCGCGCCGATCCAGTAGATGTCCGATCGCTTGGCGCTACTCACGGTGCGGCCACTGAAAAATTTGCGGCGGTGCAGCACGAGATTGGTGCGGCGAATGTCGATGAGGGTTTTGACGAAAGTCTGTAAGGCCACCTGCTCGGGCGTCCAGTCCCACTTGAAGTAGGCCAGCTCGTTGTCCTGGCAGTAGACGTTGTTGTTGCCGTCTTGCGTGCGGCCCACCTCGTCGCCGTAGGTGATCATGGGGACGCCCTGACTCAGGAGCAGGGTCGCGAAGAAGTTGCGTTGTTGCTGGGCGCGCAGGGCGTTGATGGCCGGGTCGTCGGTGTGGCCCTCGATGCCGCAGTTCCAGGACTCGTTGTGGGACTCGCCGTCGTTGTTGTCCTCACCGTTGGCCGCGTTGTGCTTCTCGTTGAAGCTCACGAGGTCGCGCAGCGTGAAGCCGTCGTGGGCGGTGATGAAGTTGATGCTGTTCCAAGGTTGGCGCCCGCCGGCCTCGTAGAGGTCGCTGGAGCCCGTGAGTCGGTAGGCCAGCTCCGGCACGCGCGCGTCGTCGCCCTTCCAGTACTGGCGCACGTTGTCGCGGTACTTCCCGTTCCACTCCGACCAGAGCACCGGGAAGTTGCCGACCTGGTAGCCGCCCGGGCCCACGTCCCAGGGCTCGGCGATGAGCTTCACCTGCGAGATGATCGGGTCCTGGTGGATGGTGTCGAGGAAGGTGGACAACTTCCCGACCTCGAAAAGCCCCCGCGCCAGCGCCGAGGCAAGGTCGAAGCGGAAGCCGTCGACGTGCATCTCGGTGACCCAGTACCGCAGCGAGTCCATCACCAGCTGCAGCACCCGCGGGTGCAGCATGTTGAGCGTGTTGCCCGTCCCGGTGTAGTCCATGTAGTACTGCCGGTCGCCCTCGACGAGGCGGTAGTAGGCCTCGTTGTCGATGCCCTTGAAAGACAGCGTCGGACCGAAGTGGTTGCCCTCCGCGGTGTGGTTGTAGACCACGTCGAGGATGACCTCGAGTCCGGCGGCGTGGTAGGCCTTCACCATGCGCTTGAACTCCTGCACCTGCTGCCCGGGGGCCTGGTCGGCGGCGTACTCGCTGTGCGGCGCGAAGAACCCGAGCGAGTTGTAACCCCAGTAGTTGCGCAAGCCCTTATCGACGAGGATCTGGTCGTGGACGAAGTGGTGGACCGGCATCAGCTCCACGGCCGTGACGCCGAGGTCGAGGAAGTAGTCGATCACCTCTGGGCGGGCCAGGCCGGCGAAGGTGCCGCGCTCCCGCTCGGGGATTTTGTCGAGCAGGGCCGTCATGCCCTTGACGTGCAGTTCGTAGATGATCGTCTCGTGCATCGGGGTCTCCGGCAGGAGGTCGCCCTCCCAGTTGAAGCGCGGATCGATGATGACGCCCTTCGTGGCGAAGGGCGCCGAGTCGGTCTCGTCGATGTTGAGGTAGCGTTCGGGCGAGTCGACCGACATCTGGTACCCGAACATCGCCGGCGACCAGTCGATCGTCCCGTCGATGGCCTTGGCGTAGGGGTCGAGCAGAAGCTTACTCGGATTGAAGAGCTTGCCGTTCTTCGGGTCCCACTGGCCGTAGACGCGGTAGCCGTAGAGCATCCCGGGGCGCACCCCCGGCAGGAAGATGTGGTAGACGTGGTCGGTGCGCTCGGTGAGGATGAAGCGGATCGCCTCCTCCTGGGGCTCGTCCGGGTAGAACAGGCAAAGCTCGACGTCGGTGGCGTTGTCGGAGAAGATCGAGAAGTTGGTGCCCTTCTGGTTGTAAGAGGCGCCGAGGGGGTAAGGTTTGCCGGGCCACGGCACGAGGGCGTTGAGCTGATCGGGGCTCAAGTGCCTGAGGTGGGGAGCCGTCTCGGCTCTGGGCGGGTAGGTAGTGTCGGTCATACGGGAGAGGCAACACCTGGAGTGCTGCGAAGGTGCAAAGGTGGCACCGGCGAATGGCGGCGAACGATTTTGCGTGCGGCGATTCCGATCGTGCGGCTACATTTGCACCCGCTTTCGACGGAGAGCGAAGCAGCGCCCCGGTGTCGTCCGGGGCGGATGCGCCGAAGTGGCGGAATGGTAGACGCGCTGGATTCAAAATCCTGTATAGGCAACTATGTGTGGGTTCGAGTCCCACCTTCGGTACGACGTGAGTCACCCGCACCCGGCCCAGGTGGCGGAATTGGTAGACGCGCTGGTCTCAGAAGCCAGTGTCCGTTAGGACGTGCTGGTTCGACTCCAGTCTTGGGCACTAGATCGGAAGAGGTCACTGTGGCACGAGGTGTCGCAGTGGCCTTTTTCTTTTTGGGTGCGGGGTGCCTGGGTGCCTGGGTGCCTGGGTGCTTGGGTGCCTGGGTGCGCTTGGGGGGCGACATAGGGCTTGGTTTGGGTGCATCACGTTCTGTGACCTTTTGGGCATTTCCTGATGCCCATGGCGACTAGGTCCAGGACCTTGCCGTCCTTGTAGATGACGGCCGGCAGTCGGTACTCCAGCTCGAAGCCGCATTTCTGGAGCAGGCGTAGACTCGCTGTATTGTTGCCGAACACCTCGGCGTAGACGCGGTCGACTTCTAGGACGCGCCAGGCGTAGTCCACGGCCCAGGCCACGGCGGCGGTGCCGACGCCGCGACCCCAGAAGCGTTTGCCCAGCCAGTAGCCGATCTCCGCGTTGCGGCGCATGACATCCTCCCCGACGAAGAGCCCCATCACCCCGGCGAGCTCGCCGTCGACCTCGATGATGAACTGCGTCGGGGAGCCTTCCTGCTCCAGGGCTTTGTCGATGAAGGCGAGCGCGTCGTCGACGTCGTAGGGGTGGGGGAAGTGGTCGCGCAGGGTGCGCGCCACGGCGATGTCGTCGGCCTCCCCGGCGAGGGCCGGGGCGTCGGTGGTGCGGGGGCGGCGCAGCCTAACGTTCGGGGGACTCACTTTACCATGATTGGGGCGATGATACCCGGCGCCATCGCGCGGGGAAGATGACGGTGCGTTCGCTAGCGAGCAGCAATCCGCCTTTGTCGGACGTGCGGGAGATGGCCTCGTACTGCGTGACAGTAAAAGGGGCCCTCACGCGACGGCTCACGTAACGATCAGCACCCAGGTCATCGAGTCTGCCCACGTAGACCTTGGTCCTCGTGAACGGGATCGGGCCGATCAGTTGGAAGTCGTACGCCACGAGCGCCACCTTCCCGCCATCCAACCAGGCGGCGTCCGTCACGCTCCTACGAACGAGCTCAAAGCTATCGGCTAGTCGCAGCATCCCCTCTCCGCGGCGACCCAGTACAGATTTGTAGACGTACGCCGATCTACGCTTGCCGCCCCCCAGCGTCTGGGCCTTCGTGATGAGCGTCAGGGTGTCACCCCGAAACAGACAGGCCTCGCAGTCGTGGGCGCCGTCGGGGTAGGTCAAAGCGTACGACTGAAGCAGCTTACCCCCGGCATCCAGGCGATACACCTGTACGGAGTTACGCGCGCGCTGGTTGTCACCCACGTCGCAGACCACATACTGCCGAACCGCAGGGTCGTAGCTGATGGCTTCCCAGTCGACGTTCGTAAGGCTGTCGCCAAAACGCTCTGCGGTGCCGCTGTGCAGATTGACGCGCCAGAGCCGCCCGGCGTGACCGCTGTCGTTGATGGCCGTGGCGGTGCTGTCGGAGGTCACGACCAGCCCGCTCACCTCGTCGAGTACGCGCGGGAGCGTCCGCCGTGACGGGACGCACGCCTGGCAGATTATTACGCAGAATAGTACGATCTTCCCCAACCCAAGCCCCGCCCCTACGTTGAAACATACGATGTCGGACGAGACCCCACTCCCCGCGGACCTACTCCAGCAGCTCGACAGCATCGAGCGCGAGGCCAACGGCATGACGGTGCGCGCGCTCGTCGAGGAGGTGTACGACTTCCCGCCGATCCCCCGCGCCACGGCCCCGAACACGCCCGCCCTGCACGCCCTCCACACGGAGCTGCGCGGGGCCACGCGCGAGGCCACGCGGGTGCGGGATGTATCGCTGTGGGTCATCGTCGTGGGTCTCGGTCTGTGCGCCGTCGGGATCGCGGGCCTGCGGCTAGATTACGTCTGGATTGGCTTAGGGGCGTTGATCGCGAGCGGATTTCTGATCGGTTTTAGCGCCGTGGCGCTCTACAAAGCCAACGAACGCGCCCAGGAGGCCTCGCGCGAGCTCGAGCGCTTCGCGCGTGCCAACGGACGCTAAAGCAGGTCTGAAGCCCGCGGTCGGCGGCTTAGTTTTGAACCAAACCCGCGCAACGTGCTATTCTTCGGAAGATGAATACGAACCCCGAAGCACCAGAGCCGCAGCGCGACCCGAAGGAGATCACCGAGGAGCTCCTGTGGCGGTTCATCGATAACGACCTGACCGACGAGGAGGAAGACGCCGTGACCGCCGCCATCGCCGACGACGAGGCCACCGGGAATCTGTACCTCGAGCTCCTCGAGACGCACGACCAGTTCGCGGGCTTCTTCAAGGACCACCAGAAGGAGCAGGGCGCGACCTCCTTCTCGACGATGCTCGGGAAGATGAAGGACATCGCCAACTAGTACCCGGTGATTAGTTATTCCAAGCTAGCGCCCGTCATTCACTAGCTACCGAAGCTCAGCCTCTGCCCTGCCCCCTTCACGTGCCTGGGGCGCTTCCCGTCGTACACCTGCCGTCCGTTGACGTACGTAGCCGCGACGCTGCCGGGAAAACTATAGCCCGCGAAAGGGCTCCAACCACACTTGCTGTAGATCGGGTGCTCGTCCACGACCGTGGGCAGGTCGGGATCAAACACCACCAAGTCCGCCGCGTAGCCCTCCCGCAGGTAGCCGCGCCCGACGATATCGAAGCAGTCCGCCACGGCGTGACACATCTTCTCGACCAACTTCGGCCAGTCGAAGCGCCCGGCCCGTCGCGCCTCGTCCATCATCAGCAGACTGTGTTGGACCAGCGGCACCCCCCCGGGCGCCTCCCAGTAGTGCGCTGCTTTCTCGGCCATCGTGTGCGGGGCGTGGTCGGTCGCGATCACGTCGATGCGGTCGGCGAGGAGGCCGGCCCAGATGCCCTCACGATCCGCGACCTCCTTGACGGCCGGATTACACTTGAGGCCGTTGCCGAGGCGGGTGTAGTCCTCGCGCGCGAACCTCAGGTGGTGCACGCAGGCTTCGGCCGTGACGCACTTGCCGCGCACGGGGCCTACGTCAAAAAGTTCGACCTCCTCGGCGGTGGTGATGTGGAGGACGTGCAGACGGGTACCGTGCGCCTTAGCGAGGGCCACCGCGTAACTGCTCGACCTGTAGCAGCCCTCGCGCGGTCGCACGTCGGGGTGGTCGTAGGCGCTCGCGTCCTGGCCCTTGGCGGCGAGCACGCGCTGGGTCGCCTCGCGGACGGTGGCCTCGTCCTCGCAGTGTGTGGCGACGAGCGTGGGCGCGTCGGCGAACAGCGACTCGAGCGTCCGCGGGTCGTCCACGAGCATGTTGCCCGTCGAGCTCCCCATAAAAGCTTTGATGCCGCAGACGGTCTTGGGGTCGGTCCGCAGGACCTCGGCCAGGTTGTCGTTGCTCACGCCCATGTAGAAGCTGTAGTTGACCGCCGATTTAGCTGCCGCCAAAACGTACCGCTCCTCGAGCAGGGCCTGCGTGAGGGAGGCCGGCTTGACGTTGGGCATGTCCATGAAACTGGTCGTCCCGCCCGCCGCCGCGGCAAGCGACTCGGTGGCCAGTTCGGCTTTGTGCGTAAGCCCTGGCTCCCGGAAGTGGACCTGGTCGTCGATCACCCCCGGCATCAGGACCTTCCCGCCGAGATCGACCGTGACTGCGTCCTTACCGGGCACTGTCGCTCCGACGGCCGCGATCGTCCGGCCGTCCATCAGGAGTTCGCCCTCGTACATCCGGCCCTCGTTGACGATCAGCGCGTTGGTGAAACGTGTTTTGCCCATGAGGGCGAAAATACCCGCAGTCGATTACAGACACGCACGCCGGATGCCGGGACCTTTGCCGGGCGCAAGCTGCTCGTAGCGAGCCTTGTGTGTTACTGTGTGTTTATCGTGACGACTGTCCCCGCCCGGCGGGGGCGGTCGTTTGCTTTTGCCGACATACGGTGCGGCGCGTGCATCTTGCGCCGGATGGGACCGAACACGCAAGCGAGGCCACACACGACTACCGTCGCCATCGTCGGCGGCGGACAACTCGGCAGCATGTTGGCCGAGGCCGCGCAGGCCCTGCGTCTGCGCGTCCACTGTCTCGACCCCGACCCCGACGCACCCGCGCTGTACAACGCGCAGTCCTTCGCGGAGGGCGACATCCGTGACGCCCGCACCGTCGAGGCCTTCGGGCGCCACGCCGACGTGGTCACGATCGAGATCGAGAACGTGAGCACCGAGGGCCTGCGCCGCCTCCGCGACGACCACGGCCGGCGCGTGTGCCCGAGTCCCGAAGCGCTGGCCGTGATCCAGGACAAGGGCCTGCAAAAGGAGCACTTCGTCACGCACCTCGTCCCGACGGCGCCCTTTCGGCTGTTTGCGGGTGCGACGCAGCTGCGGGCGGCCCTCGACGACGGCACGCTGTCCTACCCTTTCGTGCAAAAGCTCCGCACCGGCGGCTACGACGGAAAAGGCGTCGCCATCCTGCGGGGCGCCTCAGACCTGCCGCTGCTCCTCGAGGGCCCGTGTCTCACCGAGCCCCTCGTGCCCTACGTCACGGAGTTGGCTGTAGTCGTCGCGCGGCGGGCCTCCGGGGAGGTGCGGTCGTTCCCGGTCGTCGAGATGGACTTCGACCCACGGCAGAACCTCGTGACCCAGCTCGTGTGTCCGGCGCGCATCCCCGATCCGGTGGCCAACTCCGCGGCCGCCATTGCGGAAAGCCTGGCGACGAGCCTCGAGGTCTGCGGACTGCTCGCCGTAGAGTTCTTCCTCCTGCCCGACGGCACGCTGTTCGTCAACGAGGTCGCGCCCCGGCCGCACAACTCCGGGCACGTCACCATGGACGGCTTCGCGACCTCACAGTTCGAGCAGCACCTGCGCGCCATCCTGGACTGGCCCCTCGGCTGGACGCAGCAGTACCGGCCCGCCGTGATGATCAATATCTTGGGCGACGACGGCGCGAGCGGACCGGCGCAGTACGCCGGCCTGGCGGAGGCACTCGCCCTGCCCGGGGTCCACGTCCACCTCTACGGCAAGGCGATCTCGAAGCCGCACCGCAAGATGGGTCACGTCAACGTAGTAGCCGACACGCTCGAGGATGCGCTCGACAAGGCCGCCGCCGTGCGCGGGGTCTTGCGGGCTTTCGCCAAAACAACTTAGCGCCATGGTATCGATCGTGATGGGGAGTGATTCGGACCTGCGCGTCATGCAGGCGGCGGTCGACGTGATGGTGGAGTTCGGCGTCGACTACGAAGTAGACATCGTGAGTGCGCACCGCACCCCTCAGAAGCTTTTCGACTTCGCGCAAATTGCGGCAAGCCGTGGCGTGCAGGTCATCATCGCCGGAGCCGGCGGGGCGGCTCACCTCCCCGGCATGGTCGCGAGCATCACGCCCCTGCCGGTGATCGGGGTCCCGATCAAGAGCAGCAACAGTATCGACGGCTGGGACTCCGTGCTGTCGATCCTCCAAATGCCCGGCGGCGTCCCCGTCGCCACCGTCGCGCTGGACGGCGCGAAAAACGCAGGCCTGCTAGCAGTACAGATCCTGGGGGTGGCGGATGATAAAGTCAGAGAGAAGATGGTCGCCTATAAGGAAGGCCTACGTGAGCAAGTCACGGCGAAGGCTGATCGGGTGAGGCGGCAGCACAGCGCCGAAAAGTAATCGAGCGATTAGCCGGTCGATAAACTCTATGGTGGTTCGGCGGCGGCAATAAGATTTATAGGTCAATCCGAGCTATTGCGGGTGCCCTCCCGTGGTGGTTTGGCGGCATGATTGAGTTTTAAAAATTAAAGCGCTGCTTTGGCTTGGTAGCTCTCGCAGGCCTGGGCGTAAATCCCATCCTTGGCTTGCAGCCCGATGTAGGACAACACCTCCGCGGAGCCCTCGGTGAGCTGCTCGAACACGACCTCGAGTCGGTCCTTGAGCTTTTGGAACCTCGAGGCATCCCGGTGGCCGTAGAGGTATTGCTTCGCGATCCACTTCCAGAACCGCTCGATCGGGTTGAGCCACGGCGCGTACGTCGGCAGGGACACCACCTGGACGGCGAGCTTGTCGGCAGCCTGGGCCTTCGCCGAGGGTTTTACCGCCGCCCATGACCTCGGGAGCCGGTACCCGAACGGCGCGTAGCGCTGCGGCTCGAGCTGCGCGACGACATCGGGATGGCGGTGGACGGGCCAGTTATCCCAGATCACGATCGCGCGCTCGTACCCGCGCTCGTACCCGCGCTCGCGGGCGTGCGCCTCGCAGGCGCTTAGGAGCCGTACCACGTTGTGCGTCTCGATCTTCGCGCGCCGGATCGTCACGACAGCCCCGGTCCCGATGTCGATCGCGCCGGCGACCCGGAGCGTGCGCTCGCCCTCGAGCGCGAGTTTGGCGCGGGGCTGGGCCGAGGCGCCGGCGCGAGCGTAGTCGTACCCGCAGGCGGCGTGGTTGTAGATCGTAATCGCGTCGGCAAACATCACGAGGGCTCGGTCGGCGGCGGCGTCCTCGGCGATGATGCGGCGGACGAGGGCGAGCTCGGCGTCGGAGTCGCCGCCGGGGGAGTGGATGTAGGCGCGGTGGCGCTGGCGCGAGAACCCGAGGGCCTTGAGGTAGTGCCACATCCCGCTCGAGGTGTGGCCCCGGAAGCCGTGCGGGATGTGGTCGCGGATCTGGGCGAGGGTCCACGTCGCCGACGCTGGCCGTGCGGGGTCCCGGGTGCCTGGCGGCGGACCAGCCGCGAGCGCATTTGCGAGGGCGTCAATGGCGGCGGCTCGCTCGCCGCAGCCGCGGATGACTGCGGACGCGGCGGCGCTGGTACGCGGCGGCGCTGGACGCGGACGCACCATCCCTGACTGCGCGGCGGCGCTGGACGCGGCGGCGCTGGACGCGGCGGCGCTGGACGCGGCGGCGGCAGAAAAACGGCGCTCGCGACCACGGCCAGGTTCGATCAGCAGGCCAGCCGCGCCGTGTTTACCCACAGCGTGGCACCACTTGCGAACGGTGCCGGGGCGGCGGGGGACATACAAGAGGGTACGGGCGACGACAGCGGCTGGGGTTCCGGCGGCAACCTTGAGGACCGCAGTGGCACGCTCGCGTAAGTATGGCTTCGTGGCATGTCTGCGGAGGCGCTCAAGGTCGGCGGTGACTTCGGGAGAGAGGGGAAGGTGAAGCTGCTTCATAGGTAAGTCTCGGCAAGTTGACAACCGAAAGTTACTAACAGGCGCTTTAATTTTTAAAACTCAATTATGCCGCCCCTACCCGCGGAGCGGGCACTTGGTCGATTTCGTCGGCGAGCGCCAGGTCCGCCGCTGCCGCCGCGGTACACGATACTACGATGGCTCGCCTTCGGCTCGGGGGGGCGGCATAAATGCCGCCAAACCACTGGGGGGCTCGTCTAACGCCATGCGTTGGAGCTAGTGTTAAGTCTCATTAACGCCGCCTCTCCTGAGTCGATGGCGAAGAACGGATAGACACGAATTAACGAACGCAGACATCCAAACTACTCGCCGACGGCTTACCGGCGCGCCGACAACACGCCACACCGCCACCTCGCAACACCCGCGGCAAGACCACCCTATCCTCGACTACGCCGCCCGCATGGCCGCCAGATCAGCCGAGATCTCCCGGCGGAAGGCCTCGTACGCCGCCTGCAGGCGCTCGCCCTGCGCCTCGACCCTGCTTTTTACCTGCCCCAACTCACCGGTGAGACGGCGCTCCTCGGCCTCGGCGGCGCCGAGCTTGCGTTGGAGCTCGTCGATCTGCTCGCGGAGTTGGCGCTGCTGCGCGCGGACCTCCTCGATGGCGCGGCGCTCGGCGGTGAGGCCCTCGGTGAGGCGCGTGGCCATCGCGGCGAGGATCTTGTCCTGCTCGGCCTCGAGGGCGGCCAGGTGGTCCTCGGTGCTTTTGAGCAAGCTGTGGCGATCGCGACCGAGCGTTTCGGCGGTCACGAAAACCGACATCATGGCGTCGCGCTGGCTGATGCCCTTCTCGATAAGGGCGCGTACGGCCGTGCGGAGCTCGATGTACGTGAAGGCAGCCCCGTCGACGCCCTCGAGGGCACGGGCGTAGACCTGGACCGCCTCCGGCTCGAGGGCATCGTCGAAGCGGAAGGCATTGAGGATCTTGGACACGTGTGGCGGCGGAGTTGAGGAAGTGGCGGAGTTGAGGAAGCGGAGTCGCCAAGGTAATGGTCGGACACAGGCAGAACGACAGCGTTCTACAGAAGGCGCGTGGGGATCGACAGGGGTCGGACCGAGCGCCGAATAACAGGCGGGCGGGTTAGCCACCGACAGCGCTCACGCTCGTGCCGGAGTGCCTTACAGACCGTACAGGGCACAAGTCTGCCTTCGTGCAGACGAGCACCTAACCTAATTTAATCCCGAACAGCTTCGCGTACTTCAGCAGCTCGCCCGTGTTCGAGATCTTGACCTTCCCGGTCATCACGGCCATCATCGGGTTGCTCTCGCCCCGGATCACCTTCATGAACTCCTCGGAGTTCGCGGTCACGCTGCACTTCGTGTCGCCGTGCTTGCCGTCGAGCACTTCGAGCTGGCCATCCTTCGCGACCACGGTGTACTGGCCGCCGCCCTCCCCGGCGAGGTCGAAGTAGAAGTTGGTGTCGACGCCCTCGAGGGCTTCGGGGGAGGCTTTCTGCGGGAGGCGGTGGATGAATTCGGAAGCGGTCATGCGTAAATTAGGTAAGGTGTTCGTCGAGGAAGGTTTTGGCGAAAGCCAGGACCTCGTCCTGCTCGGGCTCGTGGTGCATCTCGTGGAAGCCCCCGGGCCACTCCCGCAAGACTACCCCACTGGAAGCGTTTAGGGCGGCGTAAGTTCGACTGCCCTCCACGGCGCAGATGCGGTCGGCGTCGCCGTGGATCAGCAAGATCGGCAGGCCAGCGTCGTGCGCTTCGGCAAGGAGCTGCTTCGGGAGTTCGAGGAAGAGGTTGGCGAGCCGCATGCTCATCCTGCGGTGGTTGGTCGGATCGTCGAGATAGGCCGCGACCACCGCCGGGTCGCGGCTGATCGCGTTGACGTCCAGGCCGTTGTCTTTCGTGAGGTTAGGTACCAACCTAGCCGCCAGCCCGGCCACCGCCACCAGGACTCTCGGGGGTTCGAAGGCGAGCGCGAGCGGGGGCGCGCTGATGATCGCGGCCGAGAGTTGGATCGCGAAAGACCGGTCACGCAGGGCCGCGAGGCCGAGGAGGCCACCCATGCTGTGCGCGTACAGCACACGGTGGCGGTAGCGCGGGCTGTTGACGGCCGCCAGCACGGCTGCCGTCTCGCCGACGAGACTCTCCGTGCTTCTGATGGTGCCCCTGCCCCCGGTGCTGCGGCCGTGCCCCTGGTGATCGAAGGCCACAACATCATAACCGGCCGCGTTGAAGAAGGCTGCCACGTGCGCGAAACGCAGGCCGTTCTCGCCGAGGCCATGACTGATGAGCATTAAGCGATCGCGCCCCTCCCCTGAGTATTCGTAGAGCTGGAGCTCGACGCCATCGTAGGCGAGCTTGCGGCGGCTGGGTTCGGTCATTGCGAGTTCTCGATGATGTAGCCGTTGACGTAGCGCAGGAGTCGCGCCGCCGGGAAGAGCGTGGCCACGTTGCCGAGGTAGCTGCGGGCCTCGGCTTCGGTGCTGAAGGCCCCGGACATGTAGCCGAAGGTTTGGTCGGCGAGCCGGTCCTCCTTGAGGGTACCGAACTTGAAGAAGAGCTCGCCGTTCGCGTCGGCGAGGGTCACGGGACTCTGGAAGACGAGCACGCGGTAGCCGGTGAACTTCGCGCCCGTCGGCAGCGTGAGGGGCGTGACGTTGGTGAGGGATTGCTCCGGGACGATCACGCGGATCGGCTCGGCACCCTCCGGCTCGGGCTCGCCCGGCGCGGCGGCGGCGGGCGTAGCGGCGGCGGGCGTAGCTGCGGCGGGCCTGGTACCGCTGGTCATACGGGGTCCCGGCTCGATGACCTCGATTGCGTTCCCGGCGTTGGCGGTCGCCTCCGGTCTAGAGACCGTGGCGGGTCTGCGCGTTTTGGCGGAAGCCTCACCCTCCGCGGGGGCCAGCAGTGAATCTACCGGCAAAACAGCCTCGACCCCGCCGGACTCGGCGCCCGTGTCCTCCGGGATGCGCACCTCCGGGGTGGCCATGACCTCGGCGAGCAAGTCGTCCAGCGTCTCCTCGGCGATGATCTCGGCGAGGGGTTTGCCGGCGAAAGGGTCGTCGGTGAAGCCGGTGATCTTGAGTTCGGTCCGGCGGTTGACGGCGAACTGCGCCTCGGTGCAGACCACGTCGTCGGTGCACTTGTTGACGGGCTGCGACTCCCCGTAGCCCACGGCCCTGAGGCGAGCCCCGGGGATGCCCTTACCGGCGATGTAGTCGACGGCCGACTGCGCGCGCTCCTGGCTGAGGCCCCGGTTGTACTTCGCGTCCCCGCGTGCGTCGGAGTGGCTCCCGAGCTCGACGACGATGCTCGGGTTGACCTTGAGGAGCTCGACCACCTTGTCGAGTTCGTAGGCGGCGGCCTCGGAGATCTCGGCGGACTTGTAGGGGTAGTAGATGTTGTTGAGTTTGACCGGCGCATCCACCCGCAGGGGCTTCAGCTCGATGTTGGCGAGCAGGGTCCCGACGTCGTTGCCGTAGGAGAGGTTGTCGCTCACGCCGGGGCCGATCTCCGAGACGCCATCCATGCAGAGGATACAGCCGTCGATGTTGACGAAGCTCTCGATGCGCTTCGTGAAGTAGCCCGGACTGCGAATGAGCAAGGTGTAGTGATTCCCCTGCTCGAGCTGGAAGCTAAAGTAGGGCGAGGGGTGGTCGCGGAGGGTCAGGACCTCGGCGTCTTTGGTGTTGTTGTAGACCTCGATCAGGGAGCCGGAGATGGCGTCTACCTCCTCCTGGCCCTCCTCGCGCTCCTGGGCGAGCGTGACCTCGAGCCGGTAGCCGGGCGCCCGCTCGAGGGCGAGCTTGACGAAGGTTTTGTCGGCGGTGAGGCCCTTCGAACTCGCCGCCCCTTCGGTCGGGACGAAGGCAGGCTTGTGGGCCCGCACGAGGAAGTCCCTGTCGCGCGGCACCTCGAGCGCGAAGAATCCGTCCATATTGGTGCTGGCCTCGCCGTAGAGCAGGCTCGTCGCCGCGTCGAGGACCGTCACCGTGGCGCCGTTGAGGTAGCCGGCGTTGTCGGCCGAGAACACGTAGCCCTCGAGGACGACGGCGTCCTGCGCGACGGTGACCAGGCACTGCACCGCGAGCACGCCGAGGAGTAGGCCCTTCATCAGTCTCATGCCGCGAAAGTAAGCCACCGGCACCGGGCCACCACCACGCGATTCGGGCGGCGGCGGCTCGGTGTGCCCGGCCCGGCGTTGCTTTGCGGCATGCGGATCGTGTTTTACGGGACTCCCGAATTTGCGGTGGCCTCGCTGGGGGCCCTCCTCGACGCCGGCTACGACGTGGTCGGCGTGGTGACGGCGCCCGACAAGCTCGGCGGTCGCGGCGGGCGGCAGACGCTGAGCAGTGAGGTAAAGCGTTTTGCCGAAAGGCGCCAACTGCCCGTCTTCCAGCCGAAGAGTCTGAAGAGCAAGGCTTTCGCCAAAACCCTCGCCGCCCTCGCTCCCGACCTCCAGGTCGTGGTCGCGTTCCGGATGCTGCCCGAGAGCGTGTGGTCGCTGCCGCGCCTCGGGACCGTCAACGTACACGGGAGTCTGCTGCCGGCCTACCGCGGGGCGGCGCCCATCCACTGGGCCGTCACCAACGGCGAGACGGAGACGGGGGTAAGCGTCTTCTTCCTCCAACACGCCATCGACACCGGGCGTCTCCTGCTGCAGGCGCGCACGGGCATCGGCCCCGACGAAACCACCGGCGAGGTGTACGCGCGCCTCATGGCCCTCGGGGCCGCGACCCTCGTCGAGGCCCTGCGCCTCATCGAGGGCGGCACGGCCGAGGGCGTCCCGCAGGACGACAGCCGCGCCACGCACGCCCCGAAGCTCACGCGCGACAACACCCGCGTGGACTGGTCGCGGTCCGCCCGCCAGCTCCACGACTTCGTGCGCGGCCTCTCGCCCTTCCCGACGGCGTGGACGACGCTCGAGGGTACCGACGTCAAGCTGCTGCGTACCCGCCTCATCGAACCGGGTACCACCGAAGCGCCCTCCCCGAACGGGGACCCCGGACAGCTCATCCCGCTCGCCAAACAAGACACCGCCGACGCAACAGCCCCCGGGACGGCCGTCGTCGCGGGCGACGGCCAGTTGCTCGAACTTCTCGAGGTCAAGCCCGCCGGCAAGCGCGCCATGTCGGGGCTCGACCTGCGCAACGGCCTGCGGGGGGATGGAGTGTTTACGTTTGTCTAGTTTCGGCCTTCGCCCAATACCAAATACGACACATGCACGACTACATCTCCACCGACCACATCAAGTTCCTGCTCCACGAGCACCTCCGCGCCCCGGAGCGCATCTCCGAGATCGAAGACTACCGAGACTTCGACGCCGAGGCCTTCGACATGGTCGTCGATGCCGCCGAGCAGATCGGCGACGCGCACCTCTACCCGCACTACACGGTGATGGACCGCGAGAAGGCCACCTGCGAGAACGGCGTGGTGTGGACGCACCCGGTGCTCAAGGACGGCCTCGAGGCCATGGCCGAGGGCGGGTGGATGAGTTCCACGGCCCCGGTCGAACTCGGGGGCCAGCAGATGCCGACGGTGCTCAACAACGCCGGCTCGCTGATCTTCATGGCGGCCAACGCCAACATCGCCGCCTACGCCCACCTCACGGTCGGGGCCTCGAACCTCATCCTCAACTACGGTTCCGAAGAACTCAAGGCCCGCTACCTGCCGCCGATGTACGGCGGGCAGTTCCAGGGGACGATGGCGCTCACGGAGCCGCAGGCTGGCAGCTCACTCAGCGACATCACCGCCACCGCCAAGCCCCTCGGCGACGGCGCCTACGCCATCCGCGGACAGAAGATCTACATCTCCGGCGGGGACCACGCCGCGGCCGAGAACGTCGTCCACCTCCTGCTCGCCCGCATCGAGGGCGCCGCGGCGGGGACGCGGGGCATCAGCCTGTTCGTCGTGCCGAAGCACCGCCCGCAGGGGGACGACTGGACGCCGAACGACGTGCTCACCGCGGGCATCTACGGCAAGATGGGCCAGAAGGGCTACGTCGCGGCGCACCTGATGTACGGCGAGAACGACGGCACCGTCGGCTACCTCGTCGGCGAGCCCCACCAGGGCCTGAAGTACATGTTCAGCATGATGAACGAGGCCCGCATCGGGACCGGCGTCATGGCGACCGGCTCCGCGTCCGCCGCCTACTACGCGGCCCTCAAATACGCCAAGGAGCGCCCCCAGGGCCGCCACCCGAGCTCCAAGGACCCCGAGCAGCCGCAGGTCAACATCATCGAGCACGCCGACGTGCGGCGGATGCTGTTGATGCAGAAGTCGATCGTCGAGGGCAGCATGGCGATGCTGCTGGAGGCGAGCCTCTGGTCCGACCTCGCCGAGCGCGGCGCCGGTCACGCCAAGGAGGAGTCGCACCTGCTGCTCGAGCTCCTCACGCCCGTCATTAAGACCTTCCCGAGTGAGTACGGGACGCAGAGCGTGATGCAGGCCATGCAGGTACTGGGCGGCGCCGGCTACTGCAACGACTTCCCGATCGAGCAGTACTACCGCGACATCCGCGTCAACGCCATCTACGAAGGCACGACCGGGATCCACGGCATGGACCTGCTCGGGCGCAAGGTCCTGATGGAGGGTGGCGCGGCGCTGCGGGCGCTGTCGGTGCGGATGACGAAAGACATCGCGGCTTGCGCCAAAACCTTCCCCGCGGAGGCCAGGGCCCTCGGTGCCGCCGCCCACGAACTGGAGGGCATCACGCGACACCTCGGGGAGGTCTTCCGGGAGAAAGGCCCGGAAGCCTACCTCGCCGATGCGACCCTGTACCTGGACTACTTCGGCCTCGTGGTCATCGCCTGGCACTGGCTGCGGATGGGCCAGACCGCCAGCGAGCGGCTCGCGGCGGGCGACGGGCGTTTTGGCGAAAGCTTTTACCGCGGCAAAATCGTCACGATGAACTACTTCTTCGAGTACGAGCTCAGCAAGACTCACGGCCTGGCCGCGCGCCTGCGCTCCGACAAGCCCGTCACGCTCGAACTCGATCCGGCGCTCATCGACTAGTCACGCGCTATGCCCTCGACTCCCACTACCGTCCACACCATCGACCTCCGGTTCATGGGGCAGGCCCAGGTCATCGCCTGCTACCTCGTCGAGGCCGGCGACCGCCTCCTCGTCGTCGACCCCGGCCCCGACACCTGCACGCCCCGCCTGCAGGCCGCGATCGAGACGCTCGGTTTTGAGTGGGCAGCGGTGACGGACGTGTTGCTCACGCACATCCACTTCGATCACGCGGGCGCGGCCTGGCGCTTCGCCGCCGAGGGGGCCACGGTGCACGTCCACCCGCTGGGGCTCAAGCACCTGGCCGATCCCGAGCGCCTGTGGGGCAGTGCCGCCCGCATCTACGGCGCGGAGGGCATGAGCAGCCTGTGGGGGCGGATGGAGCCCATTGCGCTAGGCCAGCTACAGGCCTGGGACAGCGCCGAGACGAGGAAGATCGGCGGGGTCGCCGTGCAGGCCGTGCACACCCCGGGCCACGCCAAGCACCACATCGCGTGGCGCGTCGGCGAAGATGTCTTCCTCGGGGACGTGGGCGGCGTCCGTGTCGACGGCGGACCGATCGAGCCGCCGTGCCCCCCACCCGACATCGACATCGCGCTCTGGAAGGAGAGCCTCGACAAGCTCGCGACCCTCACCGAGGTCCGGACGGCCTACCGCAGCCACTACGGAGGATTCGAGGGCAGCGAACTCGGAGGCGCCTGCGCCCAGCTGCGCGACGCTCTGGACCGCTGGGTGCGCTACTTCAAGGAGGCGGCGCAACTTGGGAGCGACGAGCGCGCAGCCGCTTTCGTAAGTCGGGTGGAAGGTGAGCGCCCCGCGGGCACGTCGGCCGCGTACCAATTGGCCAACCCGGCCTTCATGAGCGTGGCCGGCCTGGCGAGGGCTTTGGCGACTAACTAGACGCAAGCCGCCCGCTCGCTAACGGTAGCGGGCGGGCGGCTGAAGTATCGATGTAGGGGAAGTCTACTTGGTGGCGCGGGCGAGTTCGACGGCCGTCGCCACGAAGCGGATGATCCGCGTGGCGTCCACCTCGACGGCGGGTTCGGCGTCCACCTCCTTGATCTGTGGCGCGCGGTTGAGGGTGTAGGTGTCGCGCGGTTGCCACGCCGATCCCGCGAGGAGGGCACCCTCGACGAGGCAGGCCACCGCGACGGCGATGAACCAGATAAAGGCCTTGCCCCAGGCCGTAGATCTTCTGTTGGACATATCGGGGACAATATAGTCACCCTCCCGCATATCGCGTTAGGAGTTGCTGTCCGAGAGGTTGCTCATTTCTACCTCGTCGTCGGTCTCGTAGCCGGGGTTGTCCTTGAGTTCGGGGTCGATCTGTCCGCCGAGGGGCTGGATGTCGTCCTGGAGCATGCCGCGACTCTCGAGCCGGCTGTTGGCCGGGGCCACGCCGTGGGCCGAGCCATCGTTCTTAATGCTGTCCTGCGCCTCGGGGTCGCGTAGGTAGCTCCCGGCGAAGTCCGGGATGTACATCGCGGGGTCGGCCTCGAAGAGGACCAGGTTCTCTTCGTTGGCGAAGCGGTACGTGACGCCGCGGAGGTCCGAACTGTACTCGGCCAGGCCCAGCAGGCTGTCGCCGTTCTTGTAGGCCACGGGGTCCATGCCGTCGAGGGCGACACCGTCGTTGTTGAGGTCGGAAAGACTCATGTATAGGTTCTTTGCCGCACCAACGCCACACCTATACGCCCATGTTCGCAGCCGACGAACCCGCCTTAGACGATCCGACTTCACGCTACCGCAGTGCCCTGCCCTACTTCGGCAGCGTCGACCTGTGGCGCCGGGGCTACGCGGCGGGCGGGTTCGCCTTTCGGCAAAACGAGCACTACCAGCGGCGTACGCAACGCAACCGCTGCGAGATCGCGACGGCGCACGGGAGGCATTTGCTGAGCGTGCCGCTGCTGGCCGGCAAGCACGAGGCGTGCCCCGTCACGGAGGTGCGCATCAGCTACGCCGAGGACTGGCGCAAGCGGCACTGGGCCAGCATCGTCGCGGCCTACGCGTCGGCGCCGTACTGGGAGGAGTACAGCGTGGGGCTGCATACAGCGTTTTGGCGAAAGCCGCCCACCCTCTGGGCATGGAACTGGGGACTCGTCTCGTGGGTCCGTGCCGAGCTAGACCCGGGACTCGTTTTGGCGAAAGCCGCCGACTGGTTGCCGACGGTCGACACCCGCGCCGAGCCACTGTCGCCCGTCGACAGCCTGCCAGCGTACCCGCAGGTCTTCACCGACCGCACCGGGTGGCAGAGCAACGTCTCGGTGCTGGACCTCCTCATGTGCCGTGGCCCGCGGGCCGCCAGCTACCTTGGCGGCGGATAGCCCGACGACTTATGCTGCTTTCGCAAAAACTCCAGGACGCCCGCGTGCAGGTCGAGGCCTTCGTGCGCGACCTCCACGGCCTCGCCACCGACATCCAGAAACCGGGCATGGCGGAGGTGCTGGACGACCTGCGCGAGCGCATTCGCGAACCCTTCCTGTTCGTGATCTGCGGCGAGGTGAAGGCCGGGAAGTCGAGTTTCATCAACGCCCTGCTCGGCACCGGGCGCGAGATCGCCAAGGTGGCCCCGCAGCCGATGACCGACACCGTGCAGCAGATCCTCTACGGCGAGCACGAGAGCGTCGTCGAGGTCAACGAACACTACAAGAAAATCTTCCTCCCCGTCGAGATCCTGCGCGAGATCGCGATCGTGGACACGCCCGGCACCAACACCATCGTCGCCCACCACCAGGAGATCACGGAGCGCTTCGTGCCGGGGAGCGACCTGGTGGTCTTCGTGTTCGAGGCGAAGAACCCCTACCGACAGAGCGCCTGGGAGTTCTTCGAGTACATCCACGGCGACTGGAAGCGCAAGGTGATTTTCGTGTTGCAGCAAAAGGACCTCCTGCCGGAGGCCGACCTGGCCGTCAACGTGGAGGGCGTCCGCGCGCAGGCCATCGCCAAGGGCGTCGAGGCGCCGAAGGTGTTTGCGGTGAGTGCCCTCAAGGAGATGCAGGGCGAGCGCACCGCGAGTGGCTTCGACGAACTCTTCGGCTACATCAACGCCAACATCACGGGCGGGCGGGCCGCGACCCTCAAGATCAGCAACGCCCTCGACACGGCGGGCCAGATGCTGGAGCGGGTGTCGGGCGGGCTCGACGAGCGCCGCGCGGCCCTCGCGGCCGACCTCGCCTTCCGCGGACAGATCGACGAGACCCTGAAGCGCTACGACGAGCAGGCCGCACGCCAGATCGACGTGCTGGTCGAGAACCTCGTGGCCTCCTACGAGAAGGTGACCCGCGGCCGCGAGACCGAACTGGAATCGGCGCTGGCCTTCCCGACCTTGCTGAAGCGCGCTGTCGTGGGCATCTTCTCGGCCGAGGCGGGCACGAAGGCCTGGTTGGAGGCTTTCGCCAAAACGATGCAATCCGACCTCAGCGAGCAGCTCTCGATGCGGCTCACCGACGGCGTCAACGACCTGGCCGAGAGCCTGCAGAACATGACGCAGACCGTGCACCTCCAGGTACAGCAAAAGGCACTGGCCCTCCCGAGCGACCGTGTCTTCTTCACCGACGTGGCCGACAAGCGCGCGGCCATCCTGCTGGAGCTGCGCGAGGCCTTCGACCGATTCATCACGAAATCCGACAACTTCGACGGTCGCGACCTCTTCGCCGACCGCGAGAAGCTGAGCAACAACCTGCTTACAGGGGGCGGCATCGCCGTGATCGGGGCCGTGATGGCCGCCGTCACGCAGGCCGCGGCCTTCGACGTGACGGGCGGCATCATGACGGCGGTGGGGCTGCTCTTCGCGGGCGTCACGACGACGGTGAAGCGGCGCCAGGTAATGCGGGACTACCGCGCGGAGGTTGGGCGGGGTCGGGACAAGCTGGCCACGCAGGTGCGGGACAAGCTCGAGGGCTACGTCCGGCTCATCCGCGAGCGCGTCGACGAGCAGTTCTCGCAGCTCGACCACCACCTCGATCGGGAGCGGGATGCGGTGAAGGGTCTGCAGGTACGGATCGAGGGCCTCGGCGAACGGCTCGCGGGCGTGCGGCGGGAGTTGGAGCGCTGAGCGCTGATCGCTCGGTACAGGCGCACCGTAAACATTATGCGTAGGCTGCGCGGCACATCTAAAGTTGTCTTAAACCTCACTCGGCACGGGCTCGCTACGGGCGTAGGTTTATGTTTGACGCACAATCCCTCACGCGATGCGTCTAACCGTACACCTTTTCTTACTGGCCCTCTTGCTCGGGGGCTGCGCCAATGTCTACACGTCGCCCGACGTGTACAGACACATCCGCGACGACAAGGTCATCGCGGTGTTGCCGCCGAAGGTCACGATCGCGGCACGCCGCAAGGTCGACGCCGAGGCCATTGCCGCGCAGCAGATCCTGGAGTCCGACAACTTCCAGCACGAGATCTCGGACTGGCTACTGAAACGCAAGTCGCAGGGTCGGCTCATGGTCGACGTCATGGAGGTTGATAAGGTCAACGTCTTGCTACAGCGGGCGGGCTTCTCGCCCGAGAGCCCCGGTACCCCGGAGGAGATGGCCACGGCCCTGGGCGTGGACGCCGTGATCACGGGCACGTTCCAGATGGAGAAGCCTATGTCGACCGGGGGCGCCATCGCGGCCGCCGTGCTGCTCGGCTACTCCAACACCAATACGATCTCGGGTTTCCTCAAGCTCATCGACCAGCAGTCGGGGGAGATGCTGTGGAGCTACAGCCACAGCGTAGCCGGTGGCCTCGGCTCGACGCCCCAGACCGTCACCGCCCAGTTGATGCGCAACGCGAGCAAGAAACTGCCGTATACGGCGCCGCAGTAGAGGTCCGATCGACATCGAAATGCCGGGTTGGGATCTAGTCACTTTGCGCCTACATTTGCCCTCGGTGATTACGCTTTCGCAAAACCGGTGGTGGCTCCCTCGATACCTCCCCCGGAAGGCATCCCGCGTGTAGTCACCCACCAGACATGACTCATCGACAGCGGCCCGCTCCTTCCGAGGAGCGGGCCGCTGTTCATTTGCGCGCGAACGTCCGACCGGCCACTTCCCCACTTTCCACTCTCGAACTTTCCCACTTTCGCAATGCCCACCTTCACGATTCACAAGGCCAGTCTCGCGGCCGACGAGACGACCCCGGTGGCGGTCTTCCGGCTGCTGCGGGCCTACTTCTCGCCGGCGGTGCTGCTGGAGTCGCACAACTTCGAGCAGCGCCGCGACTCGAGCT
This sequence comes from Saprospiraceae bacterium, assembly GCA_965215115.1. Lineage (GTDB taxonomy): Bacteria > Bacteroidota > Bacteroidia > Chitinophagales > Saprospiraceae > CALDTK01. The sequence continues at coordinate 4,232,788 of OZ244050.1, read as the reverse complement.
CGATCATCGGGGTGGATCCGCTCATCGAGCTGCGGTACGCGGACGGCCAGCTGACGACGACGGACTACACCACGGCCCGCGAGACGAGCGAGACCCTGGGGGCCGCCGAGGTGCTGCCGGCCTTCCGCCGGGCGGTGGCCTCGGTGGACTACGAGGGTGACCCAGGGCGCATCGATGGGTTCTTCGGGTTTACTTCTTTCGACGCGTACCGCTTCGTCGAGCCCGAACTCGAACACGCGGGGGCACACGCCTTCCTGCCGGACCTGCACTACTTTTTGTTCCGCTTTCTGCTGGTCTTCAATCACTTCCACGAGCGCATCGACGTCGTCGAGTTCGCGCCCGTGGGGGAGGCCTCCGAGTTGCCGAAACTGCTTGCGCTCTGGCGGCAGGGCGCCCCGCCGGAGGGGGACTTCGACGTGACGGCCGAGGAGCACTCCCCGCTCGACGATGCCGCCTACGAGGCGATGGTCGCGCGGGGGATGGAGCACTGCGAGATGGGGGACACTTTTCAGGTCGTGCTTTCGCGTCCGCACCTGCAGCCCTTCACCGGGGACGACTTCGTGGTCTACCGGCAGCTGCGGCGGCTCAATCCCTCACCCTACCTGTTCTACTTCGACTTCGGGCAGTACCGCATCTTCGGGGCGAGTCCGGAGGCGCTGCTCACGGTCAAGGACGGTCGCGCCATCGTGCGCCCGATCGCCGGGACGGCTCCGCGCACGGGCGTCGAGGCGGAGGACAGCGCCGCCGCCGAACGTCTGCTCGCCGACCCGAAGGAGAACGCCGAACACCGGATGCTCGTCGACCTCGCGCGCAACGACCTGAGCCGGAGTTGTTTTCCCGTAAGGGTCGACCGCCTGCGCACCATCGAGTACTTCTCCCACCTGATGCACATCGTGAGCGAGGTCTCGGGCGTGATCGAGGGCGGGCGCCACCCCTACGACATCTACACCGAGGTCTTCCCGGCGGGGACCCTCAGCGGGGCGCCAAAATTTAAGGCCGTCGAACTCATCTACAAATACGAAGGCGCCGCCCGCGGGGCCTACGGCGGGGGGCTCGGCTACGTGTCGCCGCGCGGGGGCTTCGACCACTGCATCATCATTCGCTCGGCCGTGAGCTACGGCAACACCTTGTACTTCCGTGCCGGCGGCGGCATCGTGGCCGCGTCGACGCCCGCGGGCGAGCGCGCCGAGGTGCGCCACAAGACCGACGCCCTGCGCCAGGCCATCCGCCAGGCGGCCACCTACCAAAACGACCCACAGCCATGAGGACGGACCGCATCCTGCTGATCGACAACTTCGACAGCTTCACCTACAACATCGTGCACCTGCTGCGCACGCTCGGCGTCGCGCTCGACCGCCTCGACGTGGTCCGCAACACGCGGCTCGACCTCGACGCGCTCATCGACTACCAGGCCGTCATCTCGAGTCCGGGGCCGGGCCTGCCGGAGACCAGTGGCCTGCTGTTGCCGGCGCTCGCGGTGTGTCTCGAGCAGCAGGTGCCCTACTTCGGGATCTGCCTCGGGCTGCAGGCCCTCGGCATGGCGGCGGGCGGGAGGCTACGGCGGCTCGCGCAGGTCCGGCACGGCGTCCAGCACGCCTGCCGACTTACGGCCCCGAGTCCGATCTTCGAGGGTCTCGAGGATGAGTTCGACGTCGGACGTTACCACTCCTGGGTCATCGACGAGGCGGCCTTGCCGAGCACGCTGCGGGTCACGGCGGCCACGGACGACGGCGTGATCCAGGCGGCTACCTACACGGAGGGCCCTGCCTTTGGGGTGCAGTTCCACCCGGAGTCCATCATGACCCCGGAGGCCGGCCGAATCATCGTCGGAAATTTTCTAGAGCTTGCGGTCATGCTTCGCCAGGTCAACGCCCCCGTCCATGCGTGATACACTAGATGCGCTCTTCGCCGGGCACGTCCTCGGGGCGCCCGACGCGCTGGCGCTCATGGACGGGATCGTAGCGGGTCGCTTTGCCCCCGAGCAGATCGCGGCCCTGCTCGCCGTGTACCGCATGCGACTGCCGACGGGCGGCGAGTTGGCGGGTTTTCGCGAAAGCCTGCTACGGAGAGCGACGAGGGTCGAGCTCGACGCCGACGACGCGATTGATCTGGTGGGGACGGGCGGCGACCGCAAGGACACCTTCAATGTGACTACGCTCTCGGCGCTCACCGTCGCGGCCTGCGGACACCGCGTCGTGAAGCACGGCAATGGGTCGGCCTCGTCGAAGCACGGTTCGAGCGATACGTTGCGCGCGGCGGGGGTCGACTTTCGTCAAAACGAGGAGGGCCTGCGCCGACAGCTCGACGCGGCCAACATCACCTTCGTGCACGCGCCGCTGTTCCACCCGGCCCTGGCGCCGGTGGGGCCGGTGCGGCGCGCGCTCGGCGTGGCGACGATCTTCAACTTGCTCGGGCCGCTGGTCAACCCGGCGCAACCCGGCTACCACTACATCGGCGTGGCGGACGCGCGGATGCAGGGGGCGTTCGCGGAAAGTTTCGCGGGCCACGCCCGGGGCTACAACATCGTGCACGCCATGGACGACTACGACGAGGCGACCCTCACGGGGCCCGTGCGCTGCTTCACGCACCACGGTCGCTACACGATTCAGCCGCGCGACGTGGCGCTGGCCCCTACCCGACCGGAAGACATCACGGTGGCCCCCGACCCGGGTGCCCAGTTCTTGCGCATCTTGCGCGGCGAAGGCACCCGGGCCGAATCCGAGACCGTCGCCCTCAACGCCGGGCTCGCGATCGAGGTGAAGACCGGGGCGAGCCTGCGGGCGTGTATCCACGAGGCGCGCGAGACCTTGCTGTCCGGCCGTGCGTTTGCCAACTTCCAAAAACTCCTCGCCGCGTGAGCGTCCTCGACCTAATCAATGCCCGCAGTCGACTGGCCGTGGCCGAGCGGGCCAGACGGGTGCCGCTGGCCGACCTGGCGGCACAACTCAGGCCCGCGCGCGGCGAACTGGGCTACACGACGGTTTCACTCGCCGGGGCGCTGCGCGAGGGGGAAGGCCCGCGGGTGATCGCGGAGCACAAGCGCGCCTCGCCGAGCGAGGGCGACTACGGCTGTCCGGGCACGCTGGCGGAGGTCATCACAGGCTACACCGCCGCCGGAGCCGTGGCGCTAAGCATCCTCACCGAGGAAGAGCGTTTTGGCGGAAGCTTGCAACACCTGCGGGACGCGCGCGCGCTCACGGACCTGCCGCTATTGCGCAAGGACTTCATCGTCGACGCTTACCAACTCTACGAGGCGAAAGCCGCCGGCGCGGACGCGGTCCTCCTGATCGCGGCGGGGCTCAGTATCGACGAGGCGGGAGCGTTTTGCCGACAGGCGCACGATCTCGGACTCGAGGTCCTGCTCGAACTCCACGAGGCGGCCGAGTTGGACTACCTCTCGATCGAGCCGGACGTCGTCGGCATCAACAACCGGGACCTGCGCACGCTCAAGATCGACCTGGCGACCTCCGAGGCGCTGCTCGCGCAACTCCCGACCGACCTGCCGCGCATCAGCGAGAGTGGCATCCACACCTCAGCCGAGGCCGCGCGTTTGCTGTCGATCGGGTACGAGGGTCTGCTTATCGGGACGCGTTTCATGAAGGCCCCCGAACCCGGAGCGGCGCTAGCTGCTTTCCTACGAGAAACCCGCGCCGCGCTATGATCATCAAAATCTGTGGCCTCACGCCCCGCACCCCCCTCGACCAAATCGCGACGCTGCCCGTGCATTGGGGCGGGCTCATCTTCGTGGAGACCTCGCCGCGCTACGTCGGGCCGAAGCCCTTCGCGCTGCCGGCCAACCTGAAGCGCGTCGGCGTGTTCCGCGATATGCTCCCGCACCACATCCAAACCCTGTCGCGCGAGTGGCACCTCGACTACGTGCAGCTGCACGGGCACGAGACGCCGAGCATGGTCGCGGAGCTGAAGGCCTGCGGCTGCGACGTCGTCAAGACGATCCACGTGCAGGGGCCGCGCGACCTGGAGCGCGCCGACCGCTACGAGGACGCCGACTACCTGCTGTTCGACCGCGTCGGCGGGGGCACGGGCAAGAAGTTCGACTGGGCGTGGCTGTCGAGCTACACCTACGACAAACCTTTCCTGCTGGCCGGGGGCATCGGCCCGGACGACGCCGCGGCCCTGGCGGCGATGGACCACCCCGCGCTCGCGGGCTTTGACCTAAACAGCCGTTTCGAGCGGGCGCCCGGGGAGAAAGACCCGGCCCTGCTGTACGAATTCCTACACCATGAGCTACCGCGTTGACCGCCCGACCCAGGCGGGGGTCGCCGACCCGACCACCATCCCCTTCGACGTGAGCTACCACGTCGACCCGCAGGGCTACTACGGTCCCTTCGGGGGGGCGTTCGTGCCCGAGCTGCTGTGGTCGAACGTCGAGGAACTGCGCGCGAGCTACCTCGACTTCGTCGCGACGGACGCCTTTAAGACGGAGTACGCCCAGCTGCTGCGTGATTACGTCGGTAGGCCCACGCCGCTTTTTTACGCCAAGCGCGCGAGTGAGCGCTACGGCTGCCAGGTGTACCTCAAGCGCGAGGACCTCTGCCACACGGGGGCGCACAAGATCAACAATACCGTCGGGCAAATCTTGCTGGCGCAACACCTCGGCAAGACCCGCATCATCGCCGAGACGGGCGCCGGGCAGCACGGCGTGGCCACGGCGACGGTGTGCGCGCTGAAGGGTCTGGAGTGCATCGTCTACATGGGCGAGGTCGACATCGCGCGGCAGGCGCCGAACGTGGCGCGGATGCAGATGCTCGGCGCGGAGGTGCGGCCGGCGCGCAGTGGCTCGCGGACACTCAAGGACGCGACCAACGAGGCGATCCGCGACTGGATCAACCACCCCGACGAGACGCACTACATCATCGGGTCGGTGGTGGGGCCGCATCCGTACCCGGACCTGGTGGCCCGCTTCCAGGCGATCATCTCGGAGGAGATCCGGTGGCAGTTGAAGGAGCAGACCGGCAGCGAGCTCCCGGCCGCGGTCGTGGCCTGCGTCGGAGGCGGCAGCAACGCCGCGGGGGCCTACTACCACTTCCTCGACGAGCCGAGCGTGCGCCTGATCGCCGTGGAGGCCGCCGGGCTCGGCGTCGAGACCGACTACAGTGCGGCGACGAGTCAACTCGGGACCCTCGGCGTGCTGCACGGCTCTCGTACGCTGTTGATGCAGACCGCGGACGGGCAGGTCGTGGAGCCGTACTCGGTGTCGGCGGGCCTCGACTACCCCGGCATCGGCCCGATGCACGCGCACCTGATCCAGTGCGGCCGCGCCGAGGCCATCGCGGTGACTGACCGGGAGGCGCTGCAGGCGGCGCTGGAGCTATCGCGCACCGAGGGCATCATTCCGGCGCTGGAGACGGCCCACGTCTTCCCGGCCCTGGCGCGCTGCGGCTTTCGCCAAAACGACATCGTCGTCGTCAACCTCAGCGGCCGCGGTGACAAAGACCTCGACACCTACCGCGCCTACCTGGCCGACCCGGAGCATTTTGGGATGACGCCGCTTCACGAAACACGGTAGAGGTCTGGGGGTCTAGGGGTCTAGAGGTCTAGGGGTCTACGGGTCTAGACTAGACTTACTGGACCCCTAGACCCCTAGACCCCTAGACTGACCACCCCCCTAGACCCCTAGACCCCTAGACCCTAGACCCCACACCCATATGCACCGCATCGACGCCGCCTTCGCGAAGGCCAGCACGCAAGTTTTGCCGCAAGGCCCCTTCGGCGAACCGCTCGCGCCGCTGCCCGAGACGCTCGTGGCCGGAGCCCCGACGCACCCGCTGCTCAACATCTACCTCACGGCGGGCTACCCGCACCTCGACTCGACGCCCGTACTCCTGCGGACGTTGAGCGACGCGGGCGTGGACTTCATCGAGGTCGGGATGCCTTACAGCGACCCGCTGGCCGACGGGGAGACGATTCAGGCCAGTTCGACGAAGGCACTGCGCAACGGGATTACGCTGGTCAAGATCTTCGATCAGATCGAGTCGGTCCGCGCGGAGGTCGAGCCGCCGATCATCCTGATGGGCTACTACAACCAGGTGACGCGCTACGGGCGGGAGCGCTTTCTGGACGATTGCGTGCGCGCCGGCGTGGATGGACTGATACTGCCGGACCTGCCGCTCGACATCTACCGGCACGAGTTCAGGGCGGAGTTGGAGACACGGGAGTTGGGGATCAGCTTCTTGGTGACGCCGCGGACGCCCGAGGCGCGGGTCAGGGAGATCGACAGCCTGTGTCGCGGCTTTTTGTACGTGGTGTCGGCGTCGAGTACGACGGGTTCGCGGGCGGGCGTGGCCGGGACCTCGGACGCCTACTTCGAGCGCCTCAACCAGATGGATTTGACGAGTCCGCGCCTGATTGGCTTCAACCTGAGCGACAAGGAAAGTCTGGCGCGGACGACGCGCTGGGCGGCCGGGGGCATCATCGGGAGCGCTTTCATCAGGGCGCTGGAGGAAGACGACGTGGCGGGAAGTGCGCGGAGGTTCGTGAGTACGCTGCGGTAGGCGCAACTCACAACAAGCCACCTTTCCGCCCGTTTTTGCAGTCGATGTCAGCAAACCTCCTCCGCCGCTTGGACTGTGCGGCCGCCAACCGACGCGCCTGGCTTATCTCGGCGATCGCGTTGCTTTTCGTTTTGGCGCAAGCCGTCTCCTCCTGCAACTACACCCGCAAGATTACCGACGGGCCGACGGCCTTCGAGCTCAAGCGCTTCCACGAGGCGACACCGCTGCTGGAGAAGGAATACAAGGCTGAGAAGTCCAGGGTGCAGCGCGGGAAGATCGCGTGGATGCTCGGGGAGAGTTTCCGCGAGCGGCACCTGCCCGCGGAGGCGCGCGAGTGGTACCGCCAGGCGTACGACCTACAGTACGGCCCGGAGGCGCTGGAGCGCTACGCGCAGAGCTTAATGCAGACCGAACAGTACAAGGAGGCCCTGCAGGCGTACGAGGAACTCGGGCGCGAGATCGGGTCGCGGTACCAGTACCGGCGCCAGATGCAGGCGGCGCAGTCGGCCATCGACTTCGACGTGGCGCGGCAGGCGCTTTACTCGGTGGGCCAGACCGACCTCGGGCTCGGCGCGAGCACGTACGCGGCGAATTTTTCGGAGGGCGACGTACTGCTCATCAGCGCCGACGAGCGCGCGCCGACGGGCAAGAAGGCGGCCGACCCTTACGCCTGGACGGGGCGCACCTTCTCGGATCTCTACTTCCAGCCCCTCGGGGGCGGGGAGCCCATGGCCCTCGCCGGCCGCATCAACGGACCCTTCAACGAGGGCGCAGCGGCCATCAGTCCCGACGGGAAGGAGCTGCTGTTTACGCGCTGTGCGCCGATGGGCGACGAGCCCGGCTACTGCCGCATCATGCGTTCGGAGCGCGAGGGCGACGCCTGGTCGGAGCCGCAGATGTTGGCCTTTCAGGAGGGCGAGTTCAATTATCTTCAACCGACATGGTCGGCGGATGGCGAGATGATCTACTACTCGAGCGACGACGCGAACGGCATCGGCGGCTACGATATCTACTTCGTCGAGCGTGTGCCGCCGAGCGAGTGGAGCACGCCGACGCGCCTGCCGCGCACCATCAACACCGCCGCCAACGAGCACTGGCCGAGCATGCGCGACGACACGCTGTACTTCAGCTCCGATGGCCACCCGGGGTTCGGGGGCCTGGACATCTTCCGGACCTATCCCTTCGGGTCGGACAGCTGGGCGGCGCCGTACAATTTGCTGCCCCCGGTCAACGGCGGCGGGGACGACTTCGCGATTTCGTTTCCGCGCGCCTCACCGAGCGACGGGGACGTGCTGGCCGTGATGACCTCCAACCGCGGCGACGGCCAGGACAAGATCTACACCCTCGGCGCTCCCCCGCCGCGCCCCGTCGACCCGGACCCGGTGGACACGGTTGCCGCGGAGGTGCCGGTGTGGAAGCTCGTCGTCACCGTGGTCGAGCCGATCCTCGTCGACCCGGCCGATCCGACGAGCCGGGTCCTCGGGAAGAAGCCCCTCGAGTCGGCGAGCGTGCGGGTGGAGCCCGTCGGTGCGGATAGTACGCTTTCGCAAAACGAGCCGGGGGTCTACAGTCTCACGGTCGAACCGGGGTTGCGCTACCGGTTCCTCGCCGATGCACCGGGGTACCTCAGTCGCGACGGCGTGTTTAGCACCCAGGGCCTGCGGAAGTTGAACGGGGACGCCGGCCAAACCTTCGAGCTCGAGATAGAGCTCAACAAGGTGTACACCAACCGCGAGATCGCGCTCAACAACATCTACTACGACCTCGACAAGGCCGACATCCGCGCCGACGCCCAGCCGACGCTGCGTGCCCTGGCCCGTGACCTGCAGCTCAACCCCGGGCTGCGCATCCGCATGGGGGCCCACACGGACTGCCGCGGCCAGGACGCCTACAACCGCGACCTGAGCCAGCGCCGGGCCGAGAGCGCGGTGCAGTTCCTCATCGAGCAGGGCGTCGCCGCCGATCGACTGGAGGCCACGGGCTTCGGGGAGGACGTGCCCTTGACCACCTGCGCGTGTACCAGGTGCACCGAGGAGGAGCACCAGCTGAATAGGCGGACGACGTTTACGGTGTTGGAGTAGGCCTTGGAGTAGGTCTTGGAGGACACGAGGAACGCGAGGAAGACACGAAGGACACGAAGCCACTGCGCCGGTAAGCCCTTTGCGCTCCTCGTGTCTTCTTTGTGAGCTTCGTGTCCTACATTCGGTATTACTGTCAAGCTGTCAGGTTACATTCGCACCCATGACGCTACAGGGGGTGAAACAGCGCTTCGGGATCATCGGGACCTCACCGGAGTTGGACCGCGCGATCGACACGGCGATGCGGGTGGCGGCGACCGACCTCACGGTGCTCGTCCAGGGCCAATCCGGCGTCGGGAAGGAGAGCTTCTCGCAGATCATCCACCAGCTCAGTGTCCGTAAGCACAACCCCTTCATTGCCGTCAACTGCGGGGCGATTCCGTCGGGGACGATCAACTCGGAGCTGTTCGGCCACGAGAAAGGGGCCTTCACGGGGGCGACCACCGATCGGAAGGGCTACTTCGAGACCGTCGACACCGGTACGATCTTCCTCGACGAGGTCGGCGAAATGCCGCTGGACACGCAGGCCTTCCTGTTACGGATCCTGGAGTCGGGCGAGTACTTCCGCGTAGGATCGAGCCAGACCCGCAAAACCGACGTGCGCGTGGTGGCGGCGACGAACGTCGACCTGATGGACCGTGTCCGCAAGAATCGCTTCCGCGAAGACCTCTTCTACCGCCTCAACACCGTCCCCATCCGGGTGCCGAGCCTGAGCGAACGGCGGCAGGACATCTACCTGCTGTTCCGCAAGTTTGCCCTCGACTTCTCGGAGCGCTACCGCACCGAACCGGTGCGCCTCGACGACTCCGCCCGCCTCGTGATCGAGAACTACGCCTGGCCGGGCAACGTCCGCGAGCTGCGCAACGTCGCCGAGCAGCTCAGTGTCATGAGCACCGAGCCCCGCGTGGATGCGGAGCTCCTGTATGCCCTCATCCCCAAGTTGAAGGAGCGAAACTTACCCGCCAAACGTTTCGAGGACATGGGCGAGGCCGCCGCCAACGCAGGTTCGGGACTCGGCGAACGTGACATCCTGTATCGCCTCCTGTTCGACATGAAGGGCGACCTCAACGAACTCAAGGGCGTGCTCTCGGAGCTGATCAGCAACAACAACCTCCGCGTGAGTCGCGCGCAACTCGAACAGCTCGAGGATGCGAGCGTACCGCGGCTGCGCGCGACCTCCTCCCGGGAGCCACACTACAAGGCCACCGCCCCCGGGAACGCCGGCGACGCACGTGAGGCAAGTTTTGGCGTAAGCCGTCGTTTTGGCAACGGCTACGGCGGGGACCCCAACGGCGAGCAGTCTGCGCACTACAGCGGCGGCCCCATCATCATCGACGCCCCCCACGACTTCCCGTACGACAGTACCGCCGAGGTGGTCGAGGAGAGCCTTTCGCTCGAGGAGATGGAGAAGGTCATGATCAAAAAAGCGCTCGAGCGCAACAAGAATCGCCGCCGCGAGGCCGCCGAGGATTTGGGGATTAGTGAACGTACGTTGTACCGCAAAATCAAGCAGTATGATATTTAAGGCTTTCGCCAAAACGCGTTTGGTCCCGGCTGTCCTCCGTAAGACAGCCATGATGTTAGGCGTGCTGCTGGTCGCGAGTTTTGGCGAAAGCTGTTACACGCTGAACGGCGTCAGTATCGGCCCCGATACGCGTTCTTTTTATATCTCCCAGTTCGAGGTTACGACGAGCCAGGCGCCGCCGTCATTCGGTCAACTCTTCAGTGAACTCCTCAAGCAAAGGGTTACGAACAACACGCGCCTGGCCTTCTCGGAGCAGGACCCGGACGTGGAGTTCGTCGGTAGTCTCGTCGGCTTCACGGTGACCCCGGAGGCTCCGAACCCAACCACGGGCGCCGACCTCAACCGCCTCACGATCAGCGTCCAGGTCGACTATACCGACACCAAGACGCCGAAAAACAACTACTCACAGACCTTCACCGACTTCGAGAACTTCCCCGGCAATACCGATCTGCTCACCGTGCAGGACCAACTCGTGGAGGTGCTGTTCGAGCGGCTGAGCGAAGAGGTGTTTAATAAGGCTTTCTCTAACTGGTAGGGGGAAGGACACGAAGGGCACGAGGGAGACACGAGGAACACGAAGCAGGGGCCGGTCCTGCCTCGTGCTCCTCGTGTCTCCTTCGTGCGCCTCGTGTCCTAAAAAAATTACCTCTCCCTCCGCATCTGCGGAAAGAACAGCACTTCTTGTATACTCACCTGGTCGGTCAGTAACATCGTCAGTCGGTCGATGCCGATGCCGATGCCCGTTGTCGGGGGCATCCCGTACTCGAGGGCCCGCAGGAAATCCTCGTCGAGGGCCATGGCTTCGTCGTCGCCCCGGGCCGCGAGCGCGAGTTGGTCCGCGAAACGCTGGCGCTGGTCGATCGGGTCGTTGAGCTCGGAGTAGGCGTTGGCTACTTCTTTTCCGTTGATAATCAGTTCGAAGCGCTCGACGAGGCCCGGTTTGGAGCGGTGCTTCTTCGTAAGCGGCGACATCTCGACCGGGTAGTCGATCACGAAGGTGGGTTGGATGAGTTGGCCCTCGACCAGTTCGCCAAAGAGTTCGTCGATAATTTTGCCGTAGCCCCAGGTCTTGTCCATGTGGAGGCCCTTGGTTTTGGCGACAGCCCGCAGGCCCGCCTCGTCGAGCCCCTTGATCTCGATCTGGCCGTACTCCTCGATGGCGTCGAGGATGGGGATGCGCCGAAACGCGGTCCCGAAGTCGATGGCCTTGCTTTGGTAGGTCACCTCGGTTTTGCCGGTCACGGCCTCGGCCACGCTCGCCAGCAGTCGCTCGGTGAGGTCCATCATCCAGAAGTAGTCCTGGTAGGCGACGTAGAGCTCCATCATCGTGAACTCCGGGTTGTGCGTCCGGTCCATGCCCTCGTTGCGGAACATCTTCCCGATCTCGTACACGCCGTCGAACCCGGCCACGATGAGGCGCTTGAGGTACAGCTCGTTGGCGATCCGGAGGTACAGCGTCTCGTCGAGGGTGTTGTGGTGGGTCTTGAACGGTCGCGCCGCCGCCCCCCCGTGCACCGGCTGCAGGATCGGGGTCTCGACCTCCATCATGCCCCGTTCGTCGAGGAAGCCCTGGATGGCGCGCACGAGGCGATTGCGCTTCACGAAGATCTCGCGGAACTCGGGGTTGACCGTCAGGTCGACGTAGCGCATCCGGTAGCGGAGTTCCGGGTCGGTGAAGGCGTCGTAGACGTGGCCCTCGTCGTCGCGCTTGACGACCGGCAGCGGGCGCAGGGCCTTGCCGAGGTAGCGAAAGTGCTTGACGTGCACGGTGGTCTCCCCGGTGCGGGTCGCGAACACGAAGCCCTCGACGCCGATGAAGTCCCCGAGGTCGAGGGCTTTCTTGAGCACGTCATTATACAAGGCCTTGTCGTCGCCGGGGGCGATGTCGTCGCGGCTCACGTAGAGCTGGATGCGCCCGGAGGAGTCCTGGAGTTCGAGGAAGGCGGCCTTGCCCATGACGCGCACCATCATGACGCGGCCGGTGAGGCGGACGTGTTGCAGGTCGTCTGCTTCGGGGCTTTCGCCAAAACGCCTTACGACGGCAGCGGCGAGGTGGGTCGGGGGGTAGGCCTCGGCGGGGAACGGCTCGATGCCGGCGGCCTGGACCTTCGCGAGGTTGTCGCGGCGGACGAGTTCCTGTTCGCTGAGGGGGGGGCTGGACATGGGGCGGGGCGGGTGCGGGGTTCGGCGGCGAAGGTGGGGAGTGTCGCCGGAAGTGCACGAATGAAAGTTGGCGACACGGCGGGCGAACGCGACGGAAGGTTAACACCCAGGTGGCGGAAGGTGCGCGCGGGGTTTGGTTACCTTCGTGTCGCAAACCCGTGACCTTCGGTCATCCGGATGTCGGCGGGGGTGCTTTTCCAGAATTGGGAGCCTATGCTGCGCGCACTACTTATTGTCCTATTTTCGGTATTGGCGGTGTGGGGGCGGGGGCAGTGTCCGGTGATTAGTGACCCGGTCGTGACGCCGACGGAGGTGTGTGTACAAAACGGGACTGCAATATTGACCGTCAAGCCCGGGGCTAATCTCATCCCTGGTCTGCAGGAGATTGAGTGGTATGCCAGTGACCAGTTCGATTTTGAACCCCCGAATGAAGGACGCTTAATAGGAACGGCTCAAATAGGGACGGCTGGGGGATGTACGTTGCCGCCGTCAGTAATAGGTGGCGTTATAGATGCCTGTCAATCCAACCCTGCCTATGGAACTGGCTCCGAAGAAAATGAGGTGATGTTATTATGGTCCGGCAGTGGATTTAGGACCAACGAGCTGATAGTTGGCGTAAATGGTGGTTTCGGATTCGGCACAGCTATCGGCGCGGGTCAGTCCTGCGGTTTTTCCCCAAATCCGAGTCCTGCTTTGCTCGGTACCTGTGGTATCGCGGCTGGGCCATCCACTGTAATTCCGCCGAATGCTTATGTGTTTGTTTTTCCAAGCTCACTCGCGGACGCTGCGCCAGATTTTACTAGCTATTGTGCCCAGGGTAGCCCGGTATACGTGCTCCAAGGCAGTTGCGCGCGGCTTAACGGATCGAATGTATTTGGGTCATTTACCAACTCTGGCAACCGAAGCTACCCAGTAACTTTTGGAAGCGAATGTACCGGGCCTAACCAGAGTCTCAGTTACAGTATTGGTTCTTCTGGAGGGAATAACACTTCGATTGCCCAGTGGATTGTGGACGGAGCTTCGAGGCCGCTTGCTTGCAACACTGTTCCAACTTTAACACCCCGGGTCCGAAGCACAACTCCTGTTCAAATCGAGCCAGTGCCCTACACCGCCGTACCGGAAGACTGTGGAGACCTCTATTTTAAGGCTTACGTAAAAGGTATCAAACCCGGCTGTACGAATGAAGTACGCTCAATAAACACCACCCTGTTCGTCACCTGTCCCGTAGCGAGCCTGGCTACGGTGACGAAGGTCGTCTGCCAGAACGCTCAACTGCCGCCGGTCCCCTTTAACGTCGGTGGTAGCCAAAGCGACTACACGATTAGGCTCTCGATAAATGGTCAAAGCTGGCCGCCTTTTACGGTGAGCGGGCCATCGAATATACCAAACTTCTCAACTGCGAGCATAGGCACCTATCGGATCAAGATGGAAGGTGTTTCGAGCAATGGGTGCGCCGGCGTCGCTACCGGCGAATATACCGTTATCGTTAAAGACAACACGCCAGTCCCAATCGCAGACCCAGCCGCCATCTGCGCAGGCGCCGCGTTGGACCTTCAATTACTGGGTACAGACCTCGATGTTTCGAGGTTCACCGCTGCGCCGGGTCAAGGGACGATTAGCAATGGGATTTATACAGCGCCGCCGTCGCCAGGGACTTATGCTATCGTCTATCAACCCCTCGAGTGCTCAGACCCCACGACGGTCAGTATTCGCGTCAACAATAGTGCTCCGGCTACCCCTGCGCCGCCGGGTTTCCCCCTTTGTGCCGGCGAAGAGTACCCGATTTCGATCTTTGGAAATGGATTGGACCCCAACGGCTTCAGCGTAGGCCAAGGCCAGGGGGAGTTCGTAAACGGGGTGTACACAGCTCCGCAGTTGGCGGGAAACATTACGATCAGTTACACGGGCTGCGGTGGTTCGAATAGCTTCGTCGTTCGGGTTGACACCAAGACCACACCTACGATCAAGAACCTTGCGCAGGTGTGCCTCGGGGACGATTTGGATCTAACTTCGTTGGGAACGGGTCTTGACCTTAACAGTTTCGACACGAAAGGCATAGGCTCGATTAGCGGAAATCTGTACACGCCTCCCGGTACGCCGGGTTCCTACCAGCTCGCGTATGAGCCAAAGGGGTGCTTTAATCCTGTCCAAGTCACCGTATTCGTTACCGCCAGAAGCCAGGTCACCCTGAATCCTCCCCCGCCGGTCTGCGTCGGCGGCACCGTTACTCTTGCCACTCTCGGCACCAACCTCGATGTCTCGAGGTTCACTGCCCCCGCCAACGCCGGCACGATCGCGGGCGGCGTCTACACCGTACCGGGCACGGCGGGCACTTATAGACTCACCTATACCCCGGGCGGCTGTACCGACGCTAGTACCGTGGATATTACGGTGAAAGACCGCACCGAGACCCCGCTCACCAACCCCGGCGAGCAGTGCGTCGGGGCGAGCGTCCCACTATCAGCGTTCCTCGCCGGCGCGACCGACCCGGTTCTGTTCAGCGTCACGGCCGGCGGCGGGAGCTTTTCCGGCGGCAATTACATCGCGCCGCCCACGGCCCAGAGTTCAGTCACGGTCACGTACACGCCCGCGGGCGACTGCACGAAGCCGAGCTCCGTAACCTTTGCCGTCAAGGCCCGCGCCGAGACCCCGCTCACCAACCCCGGCGAGCAGTGCGTCGGGGCGAGCGTCCCACTCACGGCCTTCCTCGCCGGCGCGAGCGACCCGGCCCTATTTAGCGTCTCGGCCGGTGGCGGGAGCTTTTCCGGCGGCAACTACGTCGCGCCGACCACGGCCCAGGCCGCGGTCACGGTCACGTACACGCCCGCGGGCGACTGCACGAAGCCGAGCTCGGTGACCTTCGCGATCAAGGCCCGCGCCGAGACCCCGCTCACCAACCCCGGCGAGCAGTGCGTCGGGGCGAGCGTCCCACTCACGGCCTTCCTGGCCGGCGCAAGCGACCCGGCCCTGTTCAGCGTCACGGCCGGGGGCGGGAGCTTTTCCGGCGGCAACTACATCGCGCCGACCACGGCCCAGGCCGCGGTCACGGTCACGTACACGCCCGCGGGCGACTGCACGAAGCCGAGCTCCGTGACCTTCGCCGTCAAGGCCCGCGCCGAGACCCCGCTCACCAACCCCGGCGAGCAGTGCGTCGGGGCGAGCGTCCCGCTCTCGGCCTTCCTGGCCGGCGCGAGCGACCCGGCCCTATTTAGCGTCTCGGCCGGTGGCGGGAGCTTTTCCGGCGGCAACTACGTCGCCCCGACCACGGCCCAGACCGCGGTCACAGTCACGTACACGCCCGCGGGCGACTGCACGAAGCCGAGCTCGGTGACCTTCGCGATCAAGGCCCGGACCGAGGCCCCGCTCACCAACCCCGGCGAGCAGTGTGTCGGGGCGAGCGTCCCGCTCTCGGCCTTCCTCGCCGGCGCGAGCGACCCGGCCCTGTTCAGCGTCACGGCCGGGGGCGGGACCTTTTCCGGCGGCAACTACATCGCCCCGCCCACGGCCCAGACCGCGGTTACGATTACGTACACGCCCGCGGGCGATTGCACGAAGCCGAGCTCCGTGACCTTCGCCGTTAGGGCGCTCACAAAATCTGAAGTCAATTCACAGCCTGATATCTGCGTCGGGGAGACCATTGGTCTCACTGCGCTGCTGCCGGACGCCGGCTCCGTTACCGATAGTTTCAGGATCGTGAGTGGGGGCGGGACCATTGATAGGACGGCTCGGACCTACACCGCTGGTTCGGGTGCGGCCCGCGTGACGCTGTCCTTCCGCGAAGCTGGCGACTGCCGCGACACCGTCCAGGTCCGCTTCTCGGTCCGAGCCAGGACCAAGTCGGATGTCAATCAACAAGCCGACATCTGCCTCGGGGGCACGGTCGATCTCGCCGCGCTGCTGCCGAACGCCGCCGCGACCGTCGACAGCTTCAGGATCGTGAGCGGGGGCGGGGCCATCGCGCAGGGCGTCTATACTACCGGCTCGAGCCCGACGCGCGTCACGCTGTCCTTCCGAGAAGCTGGCGACTGCCGCGACACCGTCCAGGTCCGCTTCACGGTGCGCGACCGCGTTCGGTCGGACGTCAAACCAAAGCCCGACATCTGCCTCGGGGGCACGGTCGATCTCGCCGCGCTGCTGCCAAACGCCGCCGCAACCGTCGACAGCTTCAGGGTCGTGAGCGGGGGCGGGGCCATCGCGCAGGGCGTCTACACTACCGGTCTCGAGCCCGACGCGTGTCACGCTGTCCTTCCGCGAGGCCGGCGACTGCCGCGACACCGTCCAGGTCCGCTTCTCGGTGCGCGACCGCGTCAAGTCGGACGTGAAGGCACAGGCCGACATCTGCCTCGGGGGCACGGTCGACCTCGCGGCGCTCCTGCCAAACGCCGCCGCGACCGTCGACAGCTTCCAGGTCGTGAGCGGCGGCGGGGCAATCGCGCAGGGCGTCTACACCACGGGCACGACTCCCGGGCGCGTCACGCTGTCGTTCCGCGAGGCGGGCGACTGCCGCGACACCGTGCAAGTCCGCTTCTCGGTCCGAGCCAGGACGAAGTCGGATGTCAATCAACAGGCCGACATCTGCCTCGGGGGCACGGTCGACCTCGCGGCGCTCCTGCCAAACGCCGCCGCGACCGTCGACAGCTTCCAGGTCGTGAGCGGCGGCGGGGCAATCGCGCAGGGCGTCTACACCACGGGCACGACTCCCGGGCGTGTCACGCTGTCCTTCCGCGAGGCGGGCGACTGCCGCGACAGCGTGCAGGTCCGCTTCTCGGTCCGAGCCAGGACCAAGTCGGACGTCAATCAACAGGCCGACATCTGCCTCGGGGGCACGGTCGACCTCGCGGTGCTGCTGCCGAACGGAGCCGCGACCGTCGACAGCTTTCAGGTCGTGAGCGGCGGCGGGGCCATTGCGCAGGGCGTCTACACCACCGGTCCTAGCGCAGGGCGTGTCACGCTGTCCTTCCGCGAGGCCGGCGACTGCCGCGACACCGTCCAGGTCCGCTTCACGGTGCGCGACCGCGTTCGGTCGGACGTCAAACCACAGCCCGACATCTGCCTCGGGGGCACGGTCGATCTCGCCGCGCTGCTGCCAAACGCCGCCGCAACCGTCGACAGCTTCAGGGTCGTGAGCGGGGGCGGGGCCATCGCGCAGGGCGTCTATACTACCGGCTCGAGCCCGACGCGCGTCACGCTGTCGTTCCGCGAGGTCGGCGACTGCCGCGACACCGTCCAGGTCCGCTTTTCGGTGCGCGACCGCGTTAGATCGGACGTCAAGCCCCAGGCCGACATCTGCCTCGGGGGCACGGTCGATCTTACTACACTCCTGCCAAACGCCGCCGCGACCGTCGACAGCTTCAGGATCGTGAGCGGGGGCGGGGCCATCGCGCAGGGCGTCTACACCACGGGCACGACTCCGGGGCGTGTCACGCTGTCCTTCCGAGAAGCTGGCGACTGCCGCGACACCGTGCAAGTCCGCTTCTCGGTGCGCGACCGCGTCAAGTCGGACGTGAAGGCACAGGCCGACATCTGCCTCGGGGGCACGGTCGACCTCGCCGCGTTGCTGCCGAACGCCGCCGCGACCGTCGACAGCTTCCAAGTCGTGAGCGGGGGCGGGGCCATTGCGCAGGGCGTCTACACCACGGGCACGACTCCGGGGCGTGTCACGCTGTCCTTCCGCGAAGCTGGCGACTGCCGCGACACCGTGCAAGTCCGCTTCTCGGTCCGAGCCAGGACGAAGTCGGAAGTCAATCAACAGGCCGACATCTGCCTCGGGGGCACGGTCGACCTCGCGGCACTGCTGCCGAACGGCGCCGCAACCACGGACTCCTTCAAGATCGTAGGCGGGGGCGGGACCATCGATAGGACGGCCCAGACCTATATCGCTGGCTCGAGTGCGGGCCGCGTGACGTTGTCCTTCCGCGAGGCCGGCGACTGCCGCGACACCGTGCAAGTCCGCTTCTCGGTGCGCGACCGCGTTCGGTCGGACGTCAAACCACAGCCCGACATCTGCCTCGAGGGCACGGTCGACCTCGCGGCACTGCTGCCGGACGCCGCCGCGACCACGGACTCCTTCAAGATCGTAGGCGGGGGCGGGACCATCGATAGGACGGCTCGCTGGCTCGAGTGCGGGCCGCGTGACGTTGTCCTTCCGCGAGGCCGGCGACTGCCGCGACACCGTCAAGTCCGCTTCTCGGTGCGCGACCGCGTTCGGTCGGACGTCAAACCACAGCCCGACATCTGCCTCGAGGGCACGGTCGACCTCGCGGCACTGCTGCCGGACGCCGCCGCGACCGTCGACAGCTTCAGGATCGTGAGCGGTGGCGGGGCCATTTCGCAGGGCGTCTACACCACCGGTCCAAGCGCAGGGCGTATCACGCTGTCCTTCCGCGAGGCCGGCGACTGCCGCGACACCGTCCAGGTCCGCTTCTCGGTGCGCGACCGCGTTGCCTCGGGCGTCAAACTGCAAGCCGACATCTGCCTCGGGGAGACCATTGATCTCACGGCACTGCTGCCGAACGGCGCCGCAACCACGGACTCCTTCAAGATCGTAGGCGGGGGCGGGACCATCGATAGGACGGCCCAGACCTATATCGCTGGCTCGAGTGCGGGCCGCGTGACGTTGTCCTTCCGCGAGGCCGGCGACTGTACCGACACAATCCAGGTACGTTTCTCGGTCCGCGATCGCGTTAAGTCGAGCGCCAAGTCCCAGGCGGATATCTGCCTCGGGGGGACGGTCGACCTTGCGAAGTTGCTGCCGAACGGCGCCGCGACCACCGACAGCTTCAGGATCGTCAGCGGGGGCGGGAACATTGCGCAAGGTATTTACACCGCCGTTTTGGAGCCAACGCGCGTCACCCTATACTTTCGCGAGGCCGGCGATTGCACCGACACCGTGCAAATCCGCTTCTCGGTCCTAGATCGCGTGAAGTCGAGCGTCAAGCCCCAGGCGGATGTCTGCCTCGAGGGCACGGTCGATCTAAGTACCCTTCTTCCTGCGGCGGGTGGCAGCGTAGATAGCTTCGAGATCGTCGCCGGGGGCGGGGCGATTGCGAGTGGCATCTACAGCGCTGGCTCGAGCCCGACGCGCGTCACCCTATCCTTCCGCGAAACCGGCGACTGTACCGACACAATTCAAGTCCGCTTCTCGGTACGGGATCGCGTGAAGTCGAGCGCCATGACCCCGGCGAATATCTGCCTCGGGGGGACGATCGACCTTACGAAGTTGCTGCCCAACGCAGCAGCGACCACGGATAGCTTCAGGATCGTTGCCGGGGGCGGGACGATTGCGCAAGGGATCTACACTGCGGGTCTAAGCCCAGCGCGCGTCACCCTAACCTTCCGCGAGGCGGGCGATTGCCGCGACACCGTCCAGGTCCGCTTCTCGGTCCGAGACCGCGTCCAGTCGAACGTCGAGCAACAGGCCGCCATTTGCCTCGGGGGCACAGTGGACCTCGCCGGGCTGCTGCCCAACGCCGCCGCGACCGTCGACAGCTTCAGGATCGTAAGTGGGGGCGGGACTATCACGCAGGGAATTTACACCGCCGGTCAAGAACCAGCGCGTGTCACCCTATCGTTCCGCGAAACCGGCGACTGTACCGACACAATCCAGGTACGTTTCTCGGTGCGCGACCGCGTCCGGTCAAGCGTCAAGGCGCAAGCAGATGTCTGCCTCGGGGGAACCATCGATCTTGCTACGCTCCTGCCGAACGGCGCCGCGACCATCGACAGCTTCAGGATCGTCGCCGGGGGCGGGGTGATAGCGAGTGGCATCTACACCGCTGGTCCTAGCCCGGCACGCGTCACCCTATCCTTCCGCGAGGCGGGCGACTGTACCGACACAATTCAGGTACGTTTCTGGGTGCGCGACCGCGTCAGGTCGAGCGTCAATTCTCAATCAGACCTATGCCTCGGGGGTACGGTCGATCTTGCTACGCTCCTGCCGAACGGCGCCGCGAGCACGGATAGCTTTAGGATCGTGAGCGGGGGCGGGACGATTGCGCAAGGGATTTACACTGCCGGCCTGAGCCCGGCACGTGTCACACTGTCCTTCCGCGAAACCGGCGACTGCGCCGACACTGTCCAGGTTCGCTTCTCCGTCCGCGACCGCGTCAAGTCGCGCGTCGAGCGGCAAACAGATATTTGTCTCGGAGGCACGATCGATCTTACTACGCTGCTGCCGAATGCGGCTGCAAGTACCGACAGCTTTAAGATCGTAGGCGGGGGCGGGACGATCGATAGGACGGCTGGGACCTACACCGCTGGTCCTAGCCCGTCGCGGGTTACCCTGTCCTTCCGCGAAGCCGGCGACTGTACCGACACAATCCAGGTACGTTTCTCGGTCCGGGATCGCGTCAAGTCGAGCGCCATGACCCAGGCGGATATCTGCCTCGGGGGCACGATCGACCTTTCGACGCTGCTACCCAACGCCGCCGCCACTGTCGACAGCTTCCGGATCGTGAGCGGGGGCGGGACCATCGATAGGACGGCCAAGACCTACACCGCCGGCGCGACCGAGTCGCGCGTCACTTTGTCCTTCCGCGAGGCCGGAGATTGCGTCGACACTATCCATGTTCGCTTCTCGGTCCTAGATCGCGTGAAGTCGAGCGTCAAGCCCCAGGCCGACATCTGCCTCGGGGGCACGATCGATCTTACTACGCTTCTGCCCAACGCCGCCGCGACCGTCGACAGCTTCAAGATCGTAAGTGGGGGCGGGACTGTCACGCAGGGGACTTACACTGCCGGTCTAGAACCAGCGCGTGTCACCCTGTCCTTCCGCGAGGCGGGCGACTGTACCGACACTGTCCAGGTACGTTTCTCGGTACGTGACCGCGTCCGGTCGAGCGCCATGACCCCGGCGGATGTCTGCCTCGGGGGAACCATCGATCTTACTACGCTCTTGCCGAATGGCGCCGCGACCGTCGACAGCTTTAGGATCGTGAGCGGGGGCGGGACCATTGCACAAGGGAACTACACCGCTGGTCCTAGCCCGTCGCGGGTTACCCTGTCCTTCCGCGAAGCCGGCGACTGTACCGACACTGTCCAGGTTCGCTTCTCCGTCCGCGACCGCGTCAAGTCGCGCGTCGAGCGGCAAACAGATATTTGTCTCGGAGGCACGATCGATCTTACTACGCTGCTGCCGAATGCGGCTGCAAGTACCGACAGCTTTAAGATCGTAGGCGGGGGCGGGACGATCGATAGGACGGCTGGGACCTACACCGCTGGTCCTAGCCCGTCGCGGGTTACCCTGTCCTTCCGCGAAGCCGGCGACTGTACCGACACAATCCAGGTACGTTTCTCGGTCCGGGATCGCGTCAAGTCGAGCGCCATGACCCAGGCGGATATCTGCCTCGGGGGCACGATCGATCTTACTACGCTGCTGCCGAACGGCGCCGCGACCACGGATAGCTTCAGGATCGTTGCCGGGGGCGGGACGATTGCGCAAGGGATCTACACCGCGGGTCTAAGCCCAGCGCGCGTCACCCTATCCTTCCGCGAGGCCGGCGACTGTACCGATACCGTACAAGTCCGCTTCTCGGTCCGCGACCGCGTTGCGTCTAGCGTCAAGGCGCAGGCAGATGTTTGCCTCGGGGAGACCATTGATCTCACTGCGCTGCTGCCGGACGCCGCCGCGAGCACCGACAGCTTTAGGATCGTGAGCGGGGGCGGGACCATCGATAGGACGGCCCAGACCTACACCGCTGGCTCGATTGCCGGGCGCGTCACTCTGTCCTTCCGCGAGGCGGGCGACTGCCGGGACACGGTGCAGCTGCGATTCGATGTCGTGCCCCGGGAGCCGGTCGTGCTCAGGCAGGACGGGCAGAGCTGCCCCGGCGCAAGCTTCGATTTAAACGCGCTCCTGCCCACGGGTCCCCGCCCGACGGGCACTTGGACCGGGCCCGATGGACTCGCGGTCACCGATGGCCAGTACGCATTCGCCGCCGACGCGGCCGCTGGACCAGTCACCTTCACGTTCGCCCCTGCGCCAGGCCAGTGCCTGCTCGACAACACCACGACCGTCGAGGTGCGAGATGCTCGCTCGATCAACTTCGACCCACTCGACCTGTGCGAGGCAGGACTGCCCCTCGACCTCGCCGCCCTCGAACCAGCCGACGCGCAGGGGGGCGTGTGGAGTTTTGGCGGAAGCCCCCTCCCCGACAAGCGTTTCGCGCCGACGAGCCCCTACGCAGCCGGTGGCTACCTGCTCCGCTACGCACTCGCAGCCTCCGGCACCAACTGCGCTGCCGGGGGTGAGCTCCGGGTCAGCGTGCGCGAGCCGGGCAGCGAGCAACGCATCGACCGGCCCGCCGTGTGTCTTAACACGCGGGTCAACCTTCGCGCCCTGCTGCCCGACAGCACTTTGGCGGGGACCTTTAGCATCCAGAGCGACGAGGACGGGACGCTCGACGACCAGCGCTTTTACACGAGTGGTTCAAAGGCGCAATCCGTCGTGATCGCGTTTAGGCCCGCCGACCCATGCCTCGGGCTCGTCTTGCTCAGTTTCGAGACAAGGGGCGCCACCCCGGTTCGGATCGCGACGCCCGGGGAGCTCTGCGCCGGGACAAGCCTCGAGCTCACTACCCTACTCCCGATCGGGGCCCCGACCGGGACGTTCTCGCAGATCAGCGGAGACGGCCGTCTCGACGGCAGCTTGTTCACGGCCGCGGACAGCCCGGGAGAGGCACGTTTCGTATACACCACCGACGGACTTTGTTCCGACACCAGCTCCGTGCTGGTCCGCATCCAGGACGCGCCCGCGGTGGCGCTCGCAGCCGGCGTCCAGACTTGTGCGGGGTCCGATTTCGACCTCAATACACTGCTGCTCGACCCCTCCCAAGCGGGGGGGCGGTGGGTCGACGCTTTCGGCACGGAGTACCCGGACGGGGTTTGGAAGGTGCCTGCCGACGCTCCGCCCGGAGAGGTGAGCTTCGAGTACGTGCCCGACCCGGACGCGTGTCTGCGGGCAGGCGTGACCCTGGTGCGCGTGAGCAGTAGCCGAACGCTCAGCCTCGCGCCCCGTGACGTGTGCGAGACCGAGCTGCCGCTCAACTTGCAAACCAGCGAGCCGAGCGGCGCCGCGGGGGGTGTGTGGAGTTTTGGCGGAAGCCCCCTCCCCGACAAGCTCTTCGCACCCACGCCACCCTTCGCGACGAGCTCCTACGAAATTGCCTATGCCCTGCCTGCCTCCGGGGAGACTTGTGCCGCCGAGGGGACACTTTTAGTAAGGGTCCGCACGAGGGCGCCCGTCCGGCTCGGCCAAGCTTCCCGACAGCGTGTGCGCCGGGGAGGCGATCGAATTGTCCCGCCTCGTGCTGGGACGTATCGAGGGCTCGTGGCGCTTCCGTAATTCCGTGATCCCGACCGCCGATTTTGTGGTACCGACGGGACCTGCCGGCGAGCGGATCGTACTCACGTTCGTGCCGGATGCGGGCGTCTGCGCCGTGGCCGATAGCCTCGTCACCTTCCGGCGCGCTCCCGTCACCCCTGCGCTCCTCGCGGGCCGGGTGTGCGAACTGGAGAGCACCTTCGACCTGTCCACGCTCGTCGTCGATCCGTCGCTGCGCGGCGGGGTTTGGTCGGGCGTGCCCACTGCCAACCTCGACGGGGCGACCCTCGACCTACGCGGTTTGCCCGCCGGCGATCTCAACCTGCGGTACCTCGCCCCCGGGCAGTGTGCCGCCGAGGTGACGACGGTGTTGGTCCGTGACGCTTCCGCAAAACCGGTGATCGCGGATCAGGACGTTTGCGAGTTCACCTTACCGCTACAGCTCGACGGTCTCGTGCCGGCCGGTTTCGAGGGCGGCGTCTGGTCCGGAGCGGGCGTCGTCGGCGGAAACGTATTTGACCCGGGTGCGCAGCCGGCGACCAGCTACCGGCTGCGCTACGGGTTCGCGGATTCGCTAACGCGGTGCGTAGGCTCCGTCGGGGTGACGATCGAGGTGGGCCGTTCGGGTACGCCGCGCCTGCGCGATACCAGCATCTGTCGACAGGGCGAGATACTGGACCTGTTCTTCCTGGCCGACCCACGCTTCCGCGACGGGGTCTGGACGGTGGTCGGGTCGGAGGTCGATCTGCTGCGGCGCCTCGACCCGAAGGCCTACGCCTCGCTCGCCGAGGTGCGCCTACGGTTCACGCCGGCCGGCGGGAGCGAGTGTACGCAGGCGGCGTTCGCGACGGTGACGCTCACCGACGAGGTTGTTTTGACCCTGAAGAAGGACACCGTCTGCGCCAACGGCGGCGCTTACGACCTCTCGCAGTTGCTTCCCCCGGGCACGCCACGGGGCGAGTGGCTCGGGCCACCGTCGGTGTCGATCAGCCGGGGCCTACTCAACACGGATGGCCTGAGTGCCGGACTCCTGGAGCTCAGGTTCAAGACCCGCGACGTGTGTTTTGCGGAAGCTGTAACCACTTTGCTCATAAGCGAGGGACAGGGGATCACGCTCGCCGAGGACGTCCGGGTCTGCCGGCTGGACTCCGCCTTCGACCTACGGCAGTTGCTACCCGACCCCAGCCTCAGCGGCACCTGGGAGGTGGCCCCCGCGGCGGCCGTCACCGGCGACCTCCTGGACGTACGCCAGCTCACGCTCGGCTCGAACCAGGTGACCTTCAAGCTCGGCAGCGGTTGCTCGAGCCAGGGGTCGACCGTCATCGAGGTGCTCGGACTCGTGCCCTACCTCACGGCCAGGGATACGATCCGCTACTGCCCGCGCGATTCCGGGCTGGACCTCGACGAACTCCTACCCGTCATCGTCGTGGGTGGGGTCTGGGCGGGTGGCCCGGGCCTGAACGGCTCGGTGCTCGACGTTTCGGTGGCGGGCAACTACGCCGTGACGTACACGCCGCCCTCGACGATTTGCGCGGCGCCCCGGAGCATCATCATCACGGTAGCGCCGCCGGACGACGTCCCTCTGCGGGACACGACGCTGTGTGGTGACATCCAGACCCTCGATCTCAATCGCCTCGTGCCCCCGCGTTTCGCCGGCGGACTCTGGTCGCGCAACGGCAGCAACGTGAGTGGCGGGCAACTCGACGTGTCGTCGCTCGCGCCGGGGGCTTACGAGCTCGACTACAGACTCGCGGGGGCTTGTGCGCCTTTCGGCAAAACGACCATCACGCTCGGTGCGCAGCCCGTGGCGAACGTTCGCGACACGAGCGTTTGTGATTCGCTCGGCGTCCTGAACCTGGCGGACCTCGTCGCACCCGGTTCGGAAGGGGGACGCTGGTCGGGCCCCGGGGTGACCGACGGGGGCTACAGGATCAACGGACCCCGCCAGACCCAGCTCAACTACCGGCTCACGAGTCCGGAGGGCTGCGTAGCCGAGACCACCGCCGAGGTAGAGGTCGTGCGAACCCTCCGGATCCGCATCGACAGTACGAGCATCTGCACGGACGAGGCCCTGCTGCTCGACCTACTACTGCCCGCGAGCAGCCCCCCGGGCACCTGGCTCGACGAGTCCGGCGCGCTGATCACCGAGGTGATCTCCGCGGTGCCGACGCGCCGGCGAGTCACGTTCGTGCCGCAGGCCGACGCCCGCTGCGCGGTCGGGACCGGCGTCGTGATCAACATTCGCGCGGGCGGCGAGATCGCCTTCGCGCCCATCACGCTCTGCGGCGACGCCTCCCCGCTGGTGCTCTCGACCCTCGCCACGGGCGCCGCCGTCGGTGGGTCCTGGTCGGACGCGAACGGCAACCTGGTGACCGAGTTCGACCCGAACGTCTCCGGCAGCACGACGCTGAACTTCACGAGCTCGAATGGCGGATGCACGTTCACCGGGCGACTCCAGATCAACGTCCTGCCCTCCGATAGGCCCGTGCTGGTGAGGGGCGTGAGCGCCTGCCGCCTCGCGACGGACTTCGACCTCGCCACCCTCCTGGCCGACGGTAGCCTGGTGGGCGACTGGCTCATCGGACGGGATACCCTCAAGGCCCTGGACCCGAGCCGCTACCCCGCCGGTCCGCTCCGGCTCACCTTCGCGCGTCGGGACAACTGTCGCGACACGGCCTCGGTGCTGCTGCGGATCGTCGAAGGTCAACCCGTCAGGCTCAGGTCCGCAACGCTCTGTCCCGAGCCCGGCAACTTCAACCTCAATACGCTGCTGCTCGACAGGAGCGTGGCGGGGACCTGGCGCGGGGATGGCCTAAGCATCGTCGACAGCCTGCTGGCCACCGCCGGACTCGCGGACGGCAGTTACGTGCTGACTTTTGAACCGGCCGGTGGCTGCTTGGTAGAGAATACGGTCACCATACAAATCGCGACGGGTGCCGCCCCGGCGTTGAGGGAGCTCTCGCTCTGCGTGTCCGGCGGCGCAATACCGGTCGATAGCGCCCTGGTGACGGCCGGACGGGGCACCTGGTCAATCAATGGCGTGGCGGTGGACTCGATTCGCCCGAGCGTCCTGGGGGAGGGTGCGAAGCGCTTGCTGTTTACCCCCGTGGATGCTTGTCTCGACACGGCCTCGACGCTGGTCACGGTGGTGCCGGAACGAGTGTACACGTTGACGCCTATCTCGGTCTGTGCTTCGGCCACCGGGCTAGCGCTCGACGACTTCGCGCCCGCCGGACTCACGGGGGGGACCTGGTCGGGACCCGGGGTGCGCAACGACAGTCTCTCGCGGGCGACGGCCGGAGTCTATGAGCTCACGTATACCCCTCCCGCGGGCGCGTGCGCAGGTCCCCGGCGGGTGTTGGCCACCGTACGTGCGGGCAGTACGCCCGTCCTCCGTCCGACGACCATCTGTGCGGCCGCCGGGCCGATTGCACTGGCGAGCCTCGGGGACGAGAGTTTACCGAGTGGCGAGTGGTCGGGCAGTCGCGGCATCAGGGGACAGGTCTTCGATCCGGCCCTCGTCGGTCCCGGGTCGTACACGCTCGTCTTCACCCCCACCGGCGAGTGCGCACAGCCCGCGCAGGTCGTGGTGCAGGTGCAGGGCTCGGGTACGCCGGTGCTACAGTCGGCGACGGTCTGTGCGTCCCAAACCGACTACGACCTCTCCGCCCTCCTCGATCCTGCTTTCCCAGCAGGCACCTGGCGAATTGCTGGGACGTTGGTGCCGGGCGGCATACTAGACGCTAGCTCGTACCCAGCCGGAGCCCTGTCGCTCACCTTCGAGCCCACCGGCGGCTGCGCGTCAGACGCGACCACGACCGTGACGATCGCCCCGGGCTACGCCGCGCAAATGCGTGACTTGACGGTCTGCGTCGGGAGTGGCGCTGTGGCACTGGTAGACTTCTTCGACCAGGTTCCGCTGCGGGGGACCTGGACCGGCACCGACATCTCGTTGTCGGCCGACTCCGTACTGCTATCCGGGGTCGACAGTGGGCGCTACTCGCTGGTCTTCACGCCGGATACCGCCTGCGCCCTGTCGACGCGCGTGACGCTCACCGTGGAGGGCCGCCTCGTCCGCGACAGCCTCACGCAGCGGCGCTTCTGCCTGGCGACGACGAGTGTCGACCTGGACGAGCTACTCCCGCAAGCGTTGCGCGATGGGGTTTGGTCGGGCCCGGCGGTATCGGACAACACCTTCTCGCCGGCCAATTACGGGCGGGAAGGCCTCGATACGCTCGTGTACCGTTTTGGCGAAAGCTGCCCTCAGATCATCAGACTGCCTATCCTCGTCCGCTCTTCGGTGGAGCTGAGCGTCGATACCCTCAGCTTCTGCGCCGACGGCGGGGACGTAGTGTTGGCGACCTACGACCCGGACGAGGCTCCGGGGGGTACGTGGACGCTGCGGGGTGAGGCGGTGAGCAGTGTCGCGAGTGCGGCCTTCCCGAGCGGGGCGCCACTCCAGTTCACGTATACTCCGCCGACGGGGGCCGGGACCTGCGCGGCCGGACCGGTGGAGCGTTTTCTCCTGAAGACCGACGCTACCACGGTGACGCTCGCGCTGGACAGTGTCTGCGTCGAGGATGGCGTCGTCGACCTCGCGGACTTCACCCTGCCGGCCAGCGCCACGGGGGTTTGGAGCGGCGCGGGCGTGACGCCTGCCGGGCTGTACACCGCCGGCCGTTTCGATGGCGCGACGGTAATCACCTTCGCGCCATCCGGCGGGTGTTACGACTCGGCAAGCTTCACCTTCAATCTGGTAGATGTCGGCGCGCTAAAGGCGGAAGCGCCTACTTTTAGCTGCACGGGCAATACTTACACGGCCACCGTCGTGATGGATACCCACAGCAACAACGGCGTTATCACACCTTCCCTCGGCACTCTCGTCGGCACCTTGCTGACCGTCACGAACCTCGCGAGTGGTACCCCCGCGAGCGTGCTCCTCTCCGATGAGGCCACCTGCTCGGCGGACCTCGTCGTGACGCTCGACTACACCTGTTCGCAAGTCGCCTGCGAGGCCAACGCCGGGACTTTCGACGTGGGCAACTACATCGCCTGTGAGGGAGAGGCCATTAGGTTCCCCGAAACCAGCGGCGCCAAGCTTGCACCCGGTGTAGACATCCTGCGCTACGTACTGGATAGCGACGACGACTTCGTCAACGGCACCCTGACCACCTCCGCCACGCCGTCCTTCCCGTACGACGCGACCTACGCCAATCGCGTCCTCACGATCTACGCCATCGCGGGCGCCGACGATGGCACGGGCCAGGTCAGGATCACCGACCCGTGTGTGAACCGCAGCGCCGTAGGCACCGCGCGTTGGCTCCGGCCCGCCTCCGAGGCGGTGGCCGGGAACCCGGTCTGTGCGCCGGATGACGCCACCTACACCGTCGCCGTCACGCTCCCGGGTGAGGTCTTCGATTACGTCTTCACGGGCGCGACCCCTTCGCGCTCCACGGCTGGAAGCCGGATCGTGACGTTCGGACCGATCCCCACGGGGACGGCGCCCGACATCGTCATCGAGGGCTTCCTGTCCTGCGGGCGCTTCGAGTACAGGGAGGTCACGAGCTGTGGGGCGAACTGTCGCCCCGCCTCGGCCGGGACCTTCCAGGCCGGTCCGGTCGACCTCTGCACCGGTGGCTACTCCACGCGGGCGGGCTACAACCAGGATGCGCGGCTGAGGCCCGGCGACGGTCAGATCTACGTCGTGTACGCAGATCCGCAACGCCGCGTGTTAATCGACAGCTTCCGCTCGCTGCCCATCGACTTTGCGCCCTACCGGACGCGGGGGACAGTGTACCTCGCCAGCAGGGTCGGGGTGCGCCGCAACGACGGTACGCTCGATCCGGCTTGCTCGATCGAGACCAGTGCGCTGCAGACCATACGTTTTGGCGAAAGCCCCGCTGCCGCCCGCGACACCATCGTGTGCGGACTGGCGCCCGTGACGCTGTACGGCGTACGATTCGACCCCACGGCCAACGTGCGGACGGTCAACGTGAAGTCGCCCAGCGGCGGCTGCGACACGGCCCTTACGCTTACGGTGCTCTTCGTGGTCGACGATAAGATCGTGATCCGGGGCCAGGAGTTGTGCGAGGGCGAGACCCGGACCATTGGCGGGCGCGTGTTCGACGTCGACAATCCCGGGGCGCAGTTCAGTGTGGGTAATGCTTCGTGCCGTACGGACTACGACGTACTCTTCACGTTCAAACCCGCGGCGCGCAATAGCATCACCGTGGAGCTGTGCCGCGGGGACAGTCTCGTGAGGGGCAATGAGGTGTTCAACGTGGCCAGACCCTCGGGCGTCGTCCGCCTGAAGGCCAAGAACGGGTGCGATAGTCTGCTAACGGTGAATGTGCTGTTCCCCGATCCGCCGACGGTGTCTTTCGCGGTCGACCCGATTGCCTGTAATGCAGTCGAGGCGCAGGTTGCCTTCACGGTCTCCGGGACGAGGGCCGTGTCCGCATTGCTGCAAAACGGTTCGGGCGCCTCCGAGCCTATCACGCTTCCCGCGGGCACTTCGACGCGGACGTTCCCCATCACGGGGGACCTCAACCTGCGCATCACCGAGGTCGCTGCTACGAGTGGCGGCTGCCGCCCGTCTCCGCAGGCGGCGTTCACCGTGCGGCAGGAGGTCTCGCGGCTCGAGAGCCGGATCGACGTGCCGCTCGCGGGCGAACTCGAGGCGTGCCCCGGGTCGCCGGTCCCGTCCATCACGGTCGAGACCACCAGGGGGGTGGCGCCGTTTCGGTACCTGTGGAGCCGCGGGGACACGACCCGGACGATCCTCGACGCCGATGTCGGCGAATACTCCGTGGTCGTCACGGACTCCTTCGGGTGCACCAGCGAGAGCACCGTCCGGGTCGCGGCGGCCGACACGGTCGAGTACGTCATCACCGAGACGAATCCGATCTGTCCGGATGGGTTCGGGAGCCTGTCGATCGACCTGCTCGACACCCCGCCGGGACTACGGTACCGCTTCGACCTGCCGGGCCTGCGCCCGGTGACCAACTCCGTGATCACGGTCGACTCCCTGGCCTCGGGTCGCTACGTGTTCCAGTTGTTGCAGGAGCGGGGCTGCTCGCAAAACACCTTCGTGGACATCGTCGCGCCGACGCGACCCAATCCGATCGTGCCGGATACGATTACGACGAGACTGGGTCAACCCGTCGAGTTGTCCGTGCCCTACAGCCCACCCGCCGTCATACAGTGGAACCCTAGCGAGGCATTCAGCTGCGACAGTTGCGCGCTCACGACCGTATTCCCGACGGGCTCCGGCCTGGTCGGGGTGCAAATCATGGACTCGCTCGGCTGCGAGATCTCGGATGCGGTGTACCTGCTCGTCGAACCCGGCTTCAACGTCTTCATCCCGAATGCCTTCAGCCCGAACGACGACGGCGTCAACGACGTGCTGATGCCGTTGATGGGCCCGGAGGTTCGGCGGGTGCTGAGCTTCGAGGTCTACTCGCGGTGGGGCGAACCCGTCCACCAGCGGTACGACTTCGTGCCCGGCGATTCGGACGGGGCGTGGGACGGGCGCTGGAAGGCGCAGACCATGGACACGGGCGTGTTCGTCGCCAAGGTAAAGGTGGAGCTGATCAACGGCGAGGAGGAGGTGGTCACCGGCGACGTCGGTCTGTTCAGGTAGCGCTATGCGGATCGCCCACTGCCCGATCTACCACCTGCCGCTCCCGCCCAAGCACCGCTTCCCGATGGCTAAGTACGACTTGTTGCCGCAGCAACTCCTCTACGAGGGCACCGCGGAGACGAGGGACTTCTTCGCGCCGCGGCCGCTCGAGCTCGACTTGCTATTCCTAACGCACTGTCGCGACTACTACGAGCGACTGCGCGCTGGAGCGCTCACGGCCAAAGAAGTTCGCGCGATAGGGTTTCCGCTTTCGCAAAAACTCGTCGACCGCGAGCTCGTCATCGCGCGCGGGACTTTGGACTGTGCCCGCGCGAGCAGGGCGGATGGCGTCGCCCTCAACGTAGCCGGCGGCACGCACCACAGTTTTCGCGACCGCGGGGAGGGGTTCTGCGTCTTCAACGACATCGCCGTGGCCGCGAACGCGATGCTGGCGACCGGCGAGGCGTCCAGCATCCTGATCGTCGACCTGGATGTCCACCAGGGCAACGGGACGGCGGCGCTGTTTGCGGACGAGCCGCGGGTGTTTACACTCAGCGTCCACGGAGAGCGCAACTACCCGCTGCGCAAAGTCCCCTCTGATCTCGACATCGGCCTACCGGACCACACCGGCGATGCCACGTACCTCGATGTCGTCCGCGAGTGGGTCCCGCGCCTCATCCGCGAGCGGGCCCCGGATCAGGTCTTTTACCTGGCGGGCGTGGACGTGCTGGAGGCAGACAAGCTCGGTCGCCTGGGCCTGAGTATCCAGGGCTGCCGCGAGCGCGACCGCGTCGTGATGGAGGCTTGCGCCAAAACGGATACGCCGCTGGCCGTGTGCATGGGCGGTGGCTACGCCGAGCGGCTCGCGGCGATCGTGGAGGCGCACGCGAACACCTACCGAGTGGCGCGGTCGGTGTTTGGGTGAGGGGGGCGAGCCTTCGCGTGGTAAACGTGCTTTCGGGGCGAGATCAGCACTGGCATAGTAGGTATAGAAGGGCAGGAGGCTGGGTGGCCTGGCGTCTGTAGGCGCTGGGGGGAACGTGTCTATTTACACTTGCGCTCTTGGGGCGTTACTGTAATTACCCGAGCCAGGCGAGACGCAGTCAATGCGCGGCCGAGCTAGGCCGCGACCACCGAAACCCGCTTCGGCGCGAGTACCCCACTACCCCAAGATGCCACTACCCCACTGCCCAGGCTCGAACTCCGAACTGGGTTAGGCCCAACAAGTCCACGCGAAGACGCCTCGTACGCTTTCCTTCGACCGCGATCCCTACCGTCACAACACAAATTGTGTTAAATTTGCTCTCATGAACGACGGCCTTCACTTCGTACCGACCACCGGGACCTTCGTCGACGTGATCCTCCCGGTGGCCGCGCCGAAGGCGTACACCTACTACGTCGAGGAGGAGCACCTGGAGGAGGTGCGGTTCGGGGTGCGGGTCGAGGTGCAGTTCGGGAAGAACAAACTCTACAGCGGGCTCGTGTGCCGCGTCCACCGGGAGATGCCGGAGTCGCACACCCCGAAGGCCGTCATCTCCGTGCTCGACGACGAGCCGATCGTCAACGAGACGCAGCTCGCGCTGTGGACCTGGATGGCGGATTACTACGCCTGCACCATCGGCGAGGTGATGAACGCGGCCCTGCCAGCCAACCTCAAGCTGAGTTCCGAGACCCGCGTCTGTATCGCACCGGACTTCGACGAGGACCTGAGCGACCTCAACGAGCGCGAGTTCCTCGTCACCGAGGCGCTCATGCTCCAGAAGGAACTCGCTATCGAGGACATTCGCAAGATTTTGGGCGTGTTTACGGTCTACCCCGTCATCGACTCGTTGCTCGAACTCGGCATCCTCTACCTCAAGGAGGAGATGAACGAGAAGTACCGCCCCCGCATCGAGCGCTACGTCAAGCTGGCCGTCCCGTACCGAAATCAGGAGGACCAACTCGCCGAGGCGTTCAGTCTCCTGAGCCGCAGCAACAAGCAGGTCGAGACCCTGATGGCCTACATCCAGCTGGAACGCGGCGGCCACGAGGTGACGCGCAAGGCGCTCCAGACCGCTGCCGACTGCGACAGCGGCCTCATCCGCGCGATTGCCCACAAGGGCGTCTTCGAGCTGTACGAGCGCGAGGTCAGCCGCATCGACCGCTACGGTCGCGACCTCACCGCGATCAGTACGCTGTCGGCGCAGCAGACCCAGGCCCTCACCGAACTCTCGGACCGCTTCAAGGAACGGGACGTGGTGCTCCTGCACGGGGTCACAGGCTCCGGCAAGACGCGGGTCTTCATCGAGATCATCCAGGCCGCCATCGAGCGGGGCGAGCAGGTCATGTACCTCCTGCCGGAGATCGCGCTGACGACGCAGATCGTGGCCCGCCTCAAGAAGTTATTCGGCGACAAGATCGCCGTCTACCACTCGAAGCTCAACAACAACGAGCGCGTGGAGGTCTACCGGTCCGCCGCCACCGGGACCCCGGTGTTGCTCGGCGCCCGCTCGACGGTCTTCCTCCCCTTTCGCAACCTCAAGTGGATCATCGTCGACGAGGAGCACGACCCGAGCTACAAGCAACAGGACCCGAGCCCGCGCTACAACGGCCGCGACGCCGCCATCTACCTGGCGCACCTCTGGGGGGCCAAGGTCTTGCTCGGCACCGCCACCCCGGCCGTGGAGACCTACCAGCACACGAAGACCGGCAAGTACGGCCTCGTCACCATGACGGAGCGCTACGGCGCCAGCAAGCTCCCGACGTTGAGCATCGTCGACCTAAAAGATCAGACGAAGCAGAAGCTGATGCAGTCGCACTTTTCGCTCCCGCTGATCGAGGCGATCAAGACGACCGTCGGCGAGGGGCGGCAGGTGATTCTGTTCCAGAACCGCCGCGGCTACGCGCCTACGCTGCGCTGCGATAGTTGCGGGTGGGCCAGCGAGTGCATCCACTGCGACGTCACGCTCACCTACCACAAGCACCGTCACAACCTCCAGTGCCACTACTGCGGCTACCAGAAGGAGGTCCTGAAGGCCTGCCCCGCCTGCGGAAGCACGAAGTTGCAGATGCAGGGCTTCGGGACCGAGAAGCTCGAGGACGACCTCAAGGTGTACCTACCCGACCTCCGGATCAGTCGCCTCGACCTCGACACGGCCCGCGGTAAGAATGCCCTCGGCCGCATCATCGAGGACTTCGAGGAGCGCAAGGTCGACGTACTGATCGGGACGCAGATGGTGACCAAGGGCCTGGACTTCCACAACGTGGGTCTGGTGGGGGTCCTCAACGCGGACCTATCCCTGAGCTTCCCCGACTTCCGCGCCACCGAGCGCGGGTTCCAGCTCCTGACGCAGGTGAGCGGGCGCAGCGGGCGGGGGGACCAGCGCGGCCAAGTGCTCGTGCAAGCCTATAACGTGGGTCACCCCGTCCTCGGCGAGATCGGGTCCGCGGACTACGAGAGCTTCTACCGCCGCGAGATCGAGGAGCGTCAACAGTTTAACTACCCACCGTTCGTACGTATGATCACGGTGACCCTAAAACATCGCGACCCGAAGACCCTCAACGACGCTACGAGGATCTACGCGCACTACGTCAAGCAGCGCCTCGGCGACCGGGTGATCGGTCCGGCGATCCCGCACGTCTCCCGCGTCCGCAACCAGTACCTGCTCAACGTGCTGCTGAAGCTCGAGCGCGACGGTAAGCTGATCCGCTACGCGAAGGACACCCTCGACGAGGCGGCCGCCGAAGTCCACGCCGAGAGCGGCATGTCGAACGTGCGGATCAACGTGGACGTGGACCCGGTGTGACGGGCGGGGCGGCGCTCAAGCGTGAGGGCGGACTATCAACCGGGTCTTTGCCGAGCCTGGGTAGTTATCGCTAAGCTCCTCGGAGCAGGCGGTGAATTTCGCGCTGATCTGCACCGGCTCGTAAGGAAGTGTCGTGAGGCTGCTCAGGACCGGACTAGGACTTCGACGGGCCGTGTTCTCGCTGAGAGTACCGATGCCACGTTTGGGTTCCCGAAAAAACCGCCGCCTGCGCTTGCACATCCCCGACCCCCCGCCTACATTTGCGACCGCTTACAGCGAAAAGGGGGATTAGCTCAGCTGGCTAGAGCGCTTCCATGGCATGGAAGAGGTCATCGGTTCGACTCCGATATTCTCCACCTCCAAGAGCCCGTCGACGGATCACGTCGGCGGGCTCTTTGCGTTTTGGCGAAAGCCGAATGCCCGAAAAAGGGTAAATCGGACCTTCGACCACCCCCACGAAGGCGGCGCGTGTCCCCGTGATACGGTACGGCAAATCCTACCCGAGACCCGGTAGATGTCGGTCTAATCCTTGCTAGGCTACCGGTACATCCGCCACGGGTATGCCACGACAACTACGAGTCTCACGGATTAAGTGCGCGCTGCTTGCCACGATACTATGGGTCCTGGGCGCCGGGGCTACGCGGGGCGAGGCGCAGATCACGTTCTCGACGCGGCCCGTCGACGCGCAGGTCAACTGTAGCTTCGTCCCCAACGCGCCAAAGGTGACCGCCGCCGGTGGCTGCGGGGGAACCGTCGCGGTGACCTTCGCGGAGCTGAGGGAGAACGGCCGCTGCGCGCAGGACTACACCCTCGTCCGCACCTGGACCGCCACCGACCCCTGTGCCACGAAGGCCGTCCACACCCAGCGCATCACCGTGACCGACACGCAGGCCCCGATCATCGCCGGGGTCCCCGCCAACGTCAACGTGCCCCTCGGCGCCGCCCCGGCAGACCCGGCCGTGAAGGCGATCGACTTCTGCGACCCGACCGCTACCCTCACCACGGTCCGCGACAGCGTCCCGGGGGCCTGCGGGGGCTACGCCATCATCCGCAACTACACCGCCGCCGATGCCTGCGGCAACGTGCGCACGGCCCGCTACATCGTCAACGTCAACCAGGACACACCACCGGTGATCACGGGGGTCACTCCCGGTGGCACCCTCGCCTGCGGGGCGGGCCTGCCGCCGGCCCCCGCCGTCGTGGCGAGCGACAAGGAGGGAACGGTGCTCCTGAACGTGCGCCTAGACACCCTCCGGGGCCTCGGCGGGGACACGTGCAAGATCGTGCGCCGCGTCTGGTCCGCGACCGACAACTGCGGCCTCGTCACCACCGCCGAGCAGCGCTTCGTATTCAAGGACGGCCAGGCGCCTACCCTGAGCGGCATTCCCGCAGCCGCCATCATCTACTGCGAGGCGCTGCCGCCGCCGCCCGTCATCGGCGTGGACATCGTCGCGAGCGACAACTGTGATCCGGCCCCCGTGATCACCTTCGAGGAGCACAGCGAGCAGACCGACAACGGCACCTGCAGCGACCAGATCTACCGCGTGATCCGGACGTGGACCGCGCGCGACGAGTGCGGCAACGCGACCACGGGTACGCAGATCCTCGAGATGAAGTGCGAGTGCTGCTCCAACGGCGTCGACGACGACGACGACGGGCTCGTCGACGACTACGACCCCCAGTGCAACTGCTTCGCCGGCGTCGAATCCGAGTGCGACAGCTTGAAGCGCTACTACCTGCCCCCGGTGCTGGCCCCCAATAACGGATACTACGACGCGCCCTCCGAACTCGTCATCACGACCCTCGCGCCCGTCGCCAACATCCACATCCAGACCGCCGACGGGACCACCTACAACCAGTCGTTCGTCGTCAACAAGGGCAACCCGCTGATCATCTCCCTGGACCCGACCAAGCTCCAGACCCTCGGCCACGACAAGGTCGAGCGTACGAAAGGCTGGATCATCACCTCGGACCAGCTGATCCAGCCGATCTACCGCATCGACGCCAGGCTCAATAAGATCTTGGTGACGATCAAGGGCCCCCAGGCCCTCGGTCGCGTCTTCCGGGCCGGCAGCCAGACCAACACCTGCCAGGAGCACGCCAACGAATCGGAGGGGCACTTCATCTCCGTGATGGCCACCGAGGACGATACCGACGTCACGATCGACTTCAAGTTCCCGGCCAAAGGCGGTCTGAAAGGTCCCGTGACGCGGCGCCTCAACCGCAACGAGACCTACATGATCCGGGACGACCGGCACAACACGACCGTGTCGGGGAGCTTGATCACCTCGACGAAGCCCATCGCCGTAGTCACGGGCTCGCAGCACACCCGCGCCTGCAAGTACCCCGTCAACGACGGCAAGTTTACCGGGGGCATGGACGGGGGCGTGGACCAATTAGTCCCCAACTGCCTCACGGGCGACGAGTACGTGATGGTGCGCGGCAAGGGCAACCAGGTGCAGCAGTACGCGATCCTGGTGGCGAACAAGAACAACACCCGCGTACGGCTCAACGGCGACCCCAACAGCGAGCTCGTCCTCCAGGCCGGTGACTACACCCAGGTCTGGCTCGACGGCGCCGACTACTCCCCGAAGCACTTCAAGGGCAACAAACCCTTCTACGCCTTCCAGGTCGCGGGCATCAGCAGCAACAACGAGGTCGGGATGGCCATCTGCGGCCCCGTGGGCGAGTGCAAGGGCGACACCCTGATCGAGTTCCCGAGGTTCGACGGGGCGACGGGCACGAAGCCCGAGAACGTCGCGTACGTCATCACGACCACGAGCGGCCTGGCGGGGCTCAAGCTCAACGACCAACCTTACTCCGCCTGCTCCCCGGCTGTCCCCGTGCCCGGGCGCCCGGACCTCAGCGTGGTCACGTTTACGAATAGCTGCCTTCAGCCGGTCAACAAGATCAACTCCACGGACCGATTTACCGCGGGACTCCTCGTCGGCATCTCGGGGGAGACCGGGACGCACGGTTACCTCACCAGCTTCAAGGACCGCATGGAGGTACGGCACCCGCGGACCCGTGACATCTCGACGGCCTACTTCGTAGATACCCTCTGCGGCGCCGGCATCTCGACGCACTGTATCGACGTGCGGAGTTGCGCCACCGAACACAAGATCGCGGCCGCGAAAGCGACGCACGGAACGGTGACCCTCGAGGGCGGGACCTGCCTCAAGTACCAAGCTCCCGAGAAACACCAGGGCCTCGACCAGGTACTGGTCACCGTGCAGAACGACCAGGGTCTGTTCCAGACGGTCTGTCTGAGCTACTACGTCTGCTCGGCCCCGCCGGAGATCGAGTTCGCCTTCACGGACACGACGGTGACCTGCGACAACGTGCCGCCGGTGGCCCCGCCGTCCATGACCGACGAGTGCGGACAGCGCGTCGACTTCCTCACGGAGGACATCCGCGACGACGGCACCTGCGACTACGCGTACGTCATCAATCGCACGTGGGTCTTCTGGGACGAGTGTGGCGACTCGACGCACGCAGCGCAGGTCATCCGCGTCGTCGACACCACCGGGCCGATCGCGCTCGACATCCCGAGCGACACCCTCATCGCCGCCTGCGCCGGGGTGCCGCCCGTACCGACGATCACCTTTAAGGAGAACTGCGACGCCGATTACAACTGGTCCTTCCGGCAGGAGACCGTCGACTCGACCTGCTCGGTCAACTACACCGTGGTGCGGACCTGGGAGGCGTGGGACGAGTGCAACAACCGCACGACGGCCGTCCAGCGCATCGAGCTCCGCGACACCGCCGCGCCTATGCTGATGGGCGTACCGGCCGACCTCCTGTTGTCGTGTGGCCAGACGGCGCCACCGGCCCGCGTGACCGCGAGCGACGACTGCGACCCCAACCCGGCCGTCGTCCTCGACAGCATCGTGTATCCGCGCAACTGTGACACCGCCTACCACGTCGTGCGCCGCTGGACCGTGAGTGACCTGTGCGGTCGTACGGTCACGGCCACGCAGCGCGTCCTCCTGATCGACAACACGCCGCCGCAACTCCTGAGTGCCCCCGCCGACACCTCGATTGCCTGCGGCCAGCCGCTACCAGCTTCGACGCCGCAGTTCTACGACGATTGCTACGTGCCGCCGGCGGTCTACGTGGTCGATAGCGTCGCCACGGGCACCTGCCCCGTCATCGAGCGGGTGTTCCGGACGTGGAGCATCAGCGACGGGTGCGGCCAGGTGGTCACGGCGCGGCAGGTCATCTCGATCACGGACTCGCTCGGGCCGGTGTTCGTCCCGCTGCCCGACACGGTCTTCGCCTCGTGCCTCGACTCGGTGGTGATCGTCGAGCCGGCGGTGGTCGCGGCCTGCGGGTTCGTCATGACCTTCGTCGACAGCATGGCCGCCGGCCCGGGCTGCAACGGGGAGCGCCTGCTGTACCGTACTTACACCGCTACCGACAACTGCGCCCGCACCGCAACCTACGAGCAACTCTACTACTTCCGGGACGCCGTGCCGCCGGTGTGGCTCCAGGAGCCCGCCGACGTAGTGCTCGATTGCGACGACGCGATCCCGGCGGTCATCGACCCGAACGTGGCCGACGCGTGCAGTGGCTTCAACCCCGTGGCGGTCATGGTGCGCGACAGTTCGCAGGTCTGCCCGGCCACGCGCTGGATCATCCGCGACTACACGGTGTCGGACTGGTGCGGCAACCTGAGCTACTTTAGGCACCGCATCACCATCACCGGGTGCGAGCCCGTCAAACCCGTGCTCGCCACGGGCCAGGCCGGGTGTACCGGCGAGGACATCACGCTCACCGTTACGCTCGACAGCGGCTACGTGACGCCGGTGTACCAGTGGCAGTTCAGCCCCGACGGTACTACCTGGGGCAACATCGGGGGCGTCGTCGGCGACCCGACCTACATTATCTCCAGTGCCGACCCGAGCCGCGACGGGGTCTACCGCGTCAACGTGGCCAACAACGTTTCCGAACTCGGCAGCGGGGATTGCTCGACGCTCTCCAACCCGATCCCGATCACGATCCGACCGCACCGGTCCTCGGCCCAGAGCATCGAGCTCTGCCGCGGGGATACGCTGTTCTACCTCGGGGATACGCTTACGCAAAACACGCAGCGCACCGATCGCCTGAGCACCTACTACGGTTGTGACTCCGTCGTCACCCTCACGCTCACGGTGTACCCATTCGTGAAGGTCGACCTCGATACGGTGTTGTGTTTTGGCGAAAGCCTCACGCTGCTCGGGAAGACCTACGCCGCCTCCGGCACCTTCGTCGATACGCTCGTCACGGCCTACGGTTGCGACAGTACGCTTTCGCTAAAACTGCTGGTGCTACCGGAGTTTCCGAAGTCCGTAGATGCGCAGATTTGTACCGGCGAAACTTACGCCTTCGCGGATACGACCTACGCCACGCCCGGCACCTACGTCCACCGGTATACGAGCCGGGCGGGCTGCGACAGCACCCAAACCTTGATCCTGCGGGAGGTCCAGACCCGCCGCACCCAAATCGACACCGTCGTCTGCGAGGGCGACGCCGTGACCGTCGCGGGCGAGCGTTTCGGTAGTCCGGGGACCTTCGTCCGGACGCTGCGTACGGCGGCGGGCTGCGATTCGGTCATTACGCTGCGCCTGGGCCTTAGCCGGCCCGACACGGGCCGCATCAGTGGCCACGTTTGCTTCGGGGAGCAGTACTTCTTCGGGAGACAGCGCCTGACGACCGCGGGGACGTACTACCAAAAACTCACGAACCGCTACGGCTGCGACTCGACCGTCGAGCTGACCCTACGCGTCGCCCCCCGGTACGATACGGAGTTGCGCGTGGAGCTCTGCCAGGGGGAGGTCTACCGCAACCAAGGGCACACGCTCACGGTCGCCGGACGCTGGCCCCTGCCCTTCTACACGGCCGACGGCTGTGATTCGACGGTCAACGTGACGCTCGTGTACCGCCGCCCGAGCACCGCCAGCCTCACCGCGACCATCTGCGCCGGGGAAGTCTACCCGGTGGCCGACACCGCCTTCGCCACGAGCGGGCGCTACGTCCGCGTGACGAGCAATCGCCACGGCTGCGACTCGACGATCACCCTTGACCTTACGGTCGTCGGGCCGCAGCGCACCGTCGTGAGCGAGACCCTCTGCTTCGGGGAGAGCCTGCGGGCCGCCGGTCGGACCTTCGCGACGACGACCCGGGACAGCTTTCTGCTGCGGGGCGCGGCGCGCTGTGATTCGCTCGTCGTGGTCGACCTACGGGTGCGTGCCAACACGAGTAAGGACACCGTGGCCGCCGTGTGTTTTGGCGAAAGCCTAACCGTCGCCGGTCGCACCTACGCCGCCGCCGGCAGGTACCGCACCACGTCCCCCGATCGCCACGGGTGCGACTCGACGTGGACGCTACACCTCAGCGTGTACCCCGAGCTACGCGATACGCTGCGCCGCAGCATTTGCGCCGGAGACAGCCTGAGCTTGGGTGGCCAGAACTTCGGGACCGCCGGCGTCTACACGCTTACCTACCCAGCGGCAAACTTCTGCGACTCGACCATCGTGCTCGAGCTCCAGGTTCGCGATACGGCCTACACCACGCTGCGGGACACGATTTGTGAAGGCGAAGGCTACCGTTTTGGCGTAAGCACGATCACGACCGCGGGCGAGCACCGACTCGCGCTCCAGACGCGCTCGGGCTGTGATTCGACGGTGGTGCTCACGCTCCACGTCAACCCAGTCTCGCGGAACAGCATAGACACCGTGCTCTGCGCCGGGGCGACGTTGGCGGCTGCGGGTGACCAATTCACGAGCGCCGGCGACTACGTCCGGACGCTTCGCAGTGCAAACGGCTGTGACTCCGTGGTCTCGATCAGGTTGCGCTACAGTCCCGTGGATACGACCTGGACGAACGCAGAAATTTGTGAAGGGGAGCGCTACGGCTTCCACGGCGGCACGTACCGCAGCAGCGGGGACTACTTCCACGTCGTGCCCAATCGCTACGGCTGTGACAGTACGCTTGCGCTAAAACTAACCGTACACCCGAGGGTCGAGCGCACGATCAGCGCCGAGGTCTGCGCCGGCGACAGCTACGTAGACGGCGCCTACGCCTTCTCGGTGGCGGGGCGGCATCGGATGGTGTACAGCACGAGTTTCGGCTGTGACTCCGTGATCCTGCTCGACCTCGTCGTGCTGCCCAACAGCGACACGAGCATCACGACCTTCGTCTGCGAAGGGGAAGGTTTCGCGGTACTCGACACCGTTTTGAAGACGGCCGGA
Organism: Saprospiraceae bacterium; assembly: GCA_965215115.1. Lineage (GTDB taxonomy): Bacteria > Bacteroidota > Bacteroidia > Chitinophagales > Saprospiraceae > CALDTK01. Next base: position 4,190,552 of record OZ244050.1, on the reverse strand, counting down.
CGCCACGTTCTCCACGGCCAGTCGGCCAATGGCTGCGACTCGACCGTCACGGTAGAGCTGTCGGTCATCGCGGGTGTTCGGAGCTTCGTCCGCGACACGCTGTGCGCGGGCGATAGCCTACAGGTCGGCCGACGGTGGATTAGCCGCACCACGAGCGACAGTATCCGCGTGCGCAGTGCACTCGGCTGCGATTCGACGATCGTCTTCGATGTCTTCGTGAGGCCTGCGGACACGGTCCGTACCGACGCCGAAGTGTGTTTTGGCGAAAGCTACACCCTCGCGGGACAGACCTACACCAGCGGCGGACGCTACGTGACGAGCGGGACCAACGTGCACGGTTGTGATTCGACGCACGTCTTGTCGCTGGTGGTGCTTCCGCAAAACTTGGTCCGGCGCGAGGAGGCCATTTGTGCGGGCGATACGCTACGCATCGGCGTGCATAGGCTCACCACTGCGGGGCGCCACGAGCTGAAACTCGAGGATGCGCGGGGTTGTGACTCGACGATCGTGGTGGACCTGAGCGTCAAAGACACGGCCCGGACGCAGCTGCGCCGCGAAATCTGTACGGGACAAAGCGTGACCTTCGGCGAGCGGACCTTGACGACGAGCGGGCGCTACGAGCGTGTGCTCCGGACGCGCCGCGGCTGCGACAGTACGGTGGTGCTGGACCTGCTGGTGCTCCCGACCTACACCCAGGTGCGCGACACGACGGTCTGCGGTGGGACGGCGGTGAGCTTCGGGACGCGAACCTTGACACGCGCCGGCCGCTACGTCGACTCCCTGCGGACGCGCGCCGGCTGTGACTCGGTCGTGATCCTCACCGTCAAGCACTACCCTGGCACTGCCACCCGTGACACGGTCCACGTCTGCGAAGGCGACGGCATCGAGGTCGGTGGGGTTTGGCACACGCGATCCGGCAGCTACCCCTCGACCGGGAGCAACCGCTACGGCTGTGACTCGACGCACGTGCGGCACCTCGTGGTCCACCGCAACGTGACCCGCCACGATACGCTCAGCATCTGCCACAGCGACTCAATGCGCTTCGACGGACGGACGCTCACCACGGCGGGCACCTACGTAGCCGAGTTGAAGACCAGATTCGGGTGCGACTCGACGGTCGTGCTGGAGCTATTCGTCACCGACAAAGTCCTCCTCGCCGCGGACGATGCCGAGATCTGTGCCGGGAGTTCGGTGACGCTGCAGGCGCGCGGGTACAACGGCCCGATCCGGTGGGCGCCGGCCGAGGGGCTGAGTTGCGTGACCTGCCCGAACCCGGTCGCGAGCCCGCTCGAGACCACCGTGTACACCGTCTCGGCGGCGGACTGCTCCGGGCGCATCGCGACGGCGCGGGCGAAGGTGCGCGTGCGGCAGCCGGTCCAGGTCAAGATCGTGAGCAAGCGCAAGCTGCGCCTCGGCGAGAGCACCACGCTCAAGGCCGTCGCCGACGACCCGGCCGCGCGCATGAGCTGGCGCGAGGGCAACACCGTGCTGTGCGACGCCTGTGACGAGATCGAGGTCCGGCCGCTGATCACGACGGTGTACGAGGTGCAGGCCACCAACGGCAGCGGCTGCGACGACACCGAGCGCCTCACGCTCATCGTCGAGGACGAGTGCTCGTTTGCGGATATCGAGATCCCCAACATCATCACCCCCAACGACGACGGGGCCAACGACCTGTTCGAGATCCGGTACTCCGGGCTCAAGGACATCATCCTCCTGCGGATCTACAACCGCTGGGGGGAGGTCGTCTACGAGACCGGCGACATCGACGAGTTCTGGGACGGGACCCACCGCGGGATTCCGCTCAACCCCGGGGTGTTCGTGTACTACATGGAGGGTCACTGCCTCAACGACGAACCCTTCACCGAGGAGGGCAACGTGACGCTGATCCGGTAATGGATTACGACTTTAAGTAATGTGTTGAATAGCAGCCGATTAGTTCCCGCTACGCGCCGTTCTCGGCAACATTCTTGCAAGTTGGGTACGGTAATCCCGCGACTATGGAACAGCTCTACCGATACGGCCTCTGCCTTGGGGTACTGGCGCTACTCTGCGGCCGCCTCGGGGCGCAGGACATCCACTACTCCAACCTGTCGGCCGTCCCGATGCAGACCAACCCGGCCTACACGGGCCTGATGGACCACCGGGCGCGGGTGGGCTTCGACCACCGGGCGCAGTGGACCAACTTCACGAACGGCTACCGGACCACGAGCCTGTCGGCCGACGTGAAGGCCTGGCAGAACAAGGCGGACGTGCTGGGGGTCGGGGTTCACATCAACAACGATCAGGCCGGTGACCTCGACTTCACCACCCAGCAGGTCAGCGCCAACGTCGCCTACCTCAAGGCGCTCGACCGCAAGACCTACCTAAGTTTCGGGATGCAGAACGTGTTCAGCAGCCAGCGTATCGACTGGACGAAGGCCCGGGGCTTCGACTTCGAGCCGCTGGAGTCACTGTCGGCCGGGGGCGAGAACGCGTTCTGGGACGTCGGCGCGGGGATGGCACTGTTCGTGCGGCCGAGTAAGAAGCTGGCCTGGTTCGCGGGGGTGGCCGGGGCCCACCTCAACAATCCCGAGGTGACCTTCCTCGGGGACTCGGACAACAGCGTCGGGGACCGCCTGTACACGAAGTGGATCCTGCACGCCGGCGGTGAGCTGCACTTCGGGATGTTCAACTCGATCCGTCCCAGCCTCATCGTCCTGCACCAGGGTCCGAACCGACAGATCAAGGTCGGGAGCTTCTGGCGCTACAAGGCGGATCGGGGCTTGCATACGGACTCACAGATCGCGGTGCACTTCGGGGCCTGGCTCAGGACCTACGTCGCGCGCGGCGGCAGCGGCGTGGATGCGATCAATCTGGCGGCCCGCTTCGACTACGACAAGACGAGCGTCGTGCTGTCGTTCGACGCCAACATCTCGGGGCTCACCGTGGCCTCGGATGGGTTCGGCGGACCGGAGGTGGCGATCGTGCAGGAGTTCGAGTGGGGGGACGCGAAGAGGAAGCGGCACAAGGTGAAGTGCCCGACGTTTCAGTACTGAGGACTGGCTGCGACTGATGGACTGTAGGCCCCCGGATTGACTAAACGCAAAAGGCCCGAGCGTCTCTGCTCGGGCCTTTCGTCTATGTAGCGAGGACAGGACTCGAACCTGTGACCTTTGGGTTATGAGCCCAACGAGCTACCAACTGCTCCACCTCGCGGTATTTGATTCCCGCCGCTCGTTTGCGTTGGGAGTGCAATGATACGACGGCCCAAGTCGAATTTGCAAGGTGGCGAGGCAAAATTTTGCAAAAATCTTCGTTTGCGTAAGCGGCTACCTTCGCCGCCGATGACCAGAAGACTCGCGCTACGTACCCTCCTCGGCTCCATCCTCACGGTGGTGGTGGGTTTTGCCGCCAAGGCCCAACTCATTCCCCTCACGCCGATCGTCGGCGAGGAGGACCTCGCGTGGCGGCTGCTGCTGCGCAACCGCGGGGCCAGCGGCATCCACGCCGGCATGCAGGGCTGGTCTTACGCGGACCTCGCGACCCTACTGCGCGACAACGACAGTATCATGACGGCGCTGAGCTGGGCCGACGCCGCCAACGTGTCGCGGGCGCGTGTGCGACTCGGGCTAGTGGCACGCGCGGACGATGCGGATCGGCAGGGCGGCGGCGCCCTGCGCAACTGGCTCGGTCGTAATTTCTACCAGACGCAGGGCTACGCGATCGACCTCGAGCGCGAGAACTTCCGGCTGTTGGTCAACCCGGTGCTCGACCTCCGCACGGGGCGGCAATCCAACGGCGGCGGCTACAATTTCCTCAGCACCCGGGGCGTGCGGCTCGCGGGCGGCGTAGACGATAGGGTCTGGTTCCAGACGGCGATCTACGAGAACCAGGAGGGGCTCAAGAGTTGGGAGGAGGAGTGGCGGCGGGCCTACGGTGAGCAGGTGCCGGGGGTTGGGTTCTACAAGGGATTCGACCCGATCCTTTACGACCTGCCGCGGGCGGTGGACTACTTCCAGGCCACGGGCGAGGTGGGGTTCCGACTTACGAAGCACATCCAGGCGCGTCTCGGGCACGGCAACCCCACGCTCGGCGTCGGCGACAGGAGCGTGCTGCTCAGTGCCTTCGCCGATCCCTTCCTCTACGCCCAGATCGACACGCGCATCTGGCGCTTCCACTACCGCAACCTCTACACGCAGATGATGGACAGCACGCAGGCCTTCGACCGCGTCGAGCGTAAGTTCATGGTCGCGCACACGCTCAGCCTGCAGCTCACGCCGACCTGGGAGTTCGGGCTCACCGAGCAGACCGTCTTCAAGCGCGACAACGGCTTCGACGCGCAGTACCTCAACCCGATCATCCTCTACCGCGCCGTGGAGCAGGACAATGGCTCGCCGGACAACGCCCTGATCGGCTTGCACACCAACGTGATCATCGGTCACACGGCGATGGTGTACGGGCAGTTCCTGTTCGACGAGTTCAAGTTCGACGAGCTGTTCCTCAACGGGGACAAGTGGTGGGGCAATAAGTACAGCTGGCAACTCGGCGGCCGCTGGTACGACGCCCTCGGTTTGGCGGGCCTCAACCTCCAGGGCGAGGTCAACTACGTGCGGCCCTTCACCTACGGACACCTCAGCGACGCCATCTCGTACACGCACTACAACCAGCCCCTGGCGCATCCCTGGGGCGCGAGCCTGCGGGAGGCAAGCCTGGCTGCCGATCAGTGGTTGACCAAGAGGTGGCGCCTTTCGGCAAAACTCGACTACCTCCAGCAGGACGACATCGCACGCGCGTCCGACCCAAACATTGGCGCCAACGTGCTCTACTCCAACGAGGCGGAGGAGCGCGCGCGCGAGTACGGCTACGTCATCGCCGGCACGGCCCCCGTCAACCGCACGCACGTCGGCGCGGCCGTCAAGTACCTGCCCTTCCCGGGCGCGCAACTGGAGGCGCGCTACGAGCTGTACGCCCGCAAGGCCGGGGAGGCCGATGCGGTGGTGCAACACGGCGTGAGTCTGGGGTTGAGCCTCAACGCCTGGCGGCGGGAGCGGCTCTTCTAGCGTCGGTAGGCGCGGCCAGACCACCAACCGTCAGGTCTTACGCTGGTTATACCCTTCTGCCGCGCTCCCCCACCCCGAAACCCGTAATTTTGCGCCCCGATATGAGCCACACCCTTCCCTTGAGTCAGCGACGCCAGGACCTCTACGACGCGGCGGCGCAGCGGATCCTCGTCCTCGACGGGGCCATGGGGACGATGATCCAGCGGCACAAACTCCGGGAGGAGGACTATCGCGGGACGCAGTACGCGGGCGCACCGAAGGACCTAAAGGGCAACAACGACCTGCTCTCCGTGACGCGGCCCGACATCATCCGCGACATTCACACCGCCTACCTCGAGGCCGGCGCCGACATCATCGAGACCAATACCTTCAGCGGGACCACCATCGCGCAGGCGGACTACCACATGGAGGCAGCCGTGCACGACATCAACTTCGAGAGCGCCAAGCTGGCCCGCGAGGCCTGTGCGGCTTTCGCCAAAACCACCGGTCGCGAGTGTTGGGTGGCCGGGGCCATGGGGCCGACGAACCGCACCGCCTCAATCTCGCCCGACGTGAACAACCCAGGCTACCGCGCCGTCACCTTCGACGACCTGCGCGTGGCCTACCTCGAGCAGGCCCGCTCGCTGGTCGCCGGCGGGGCGGACCTGTTGCTCGTCGAGACCATCTTCGATACCCTCAACGCCAAGGCCGCCATCTTCGCGATCGAGGAACTCTGCGAGGAGCTCGGCGAGCGGATCCCAGTCATGCTCTCGGGGACGATCACCGATGCATCCGGCAGGACGCTCTCCGGCCAGACGGCCGATGCGTTCTGGATCAGCGTCAAGCACGCCCAGCCGTTCTGCGTGGGTCTCAACTGCGCCCTCGGCGCCGAGGAGATGCGCGCCCACCTGGCCACGATCGCCAAGGTGGCCAACTGCTACGTCCACGCCTACCCGAACGCCGGCTTGCCCAACGAACTCGGCGAGTACGACCAGGACGCCGAGCAGATGCAGGTCTTCATCCGCGAGTTTTGCGACAGCGGACTCGTCAACGTCGTCGGCGGTTGCTGCGGGACCACGCCCGCGCACATCAAGGCGATCGCCCGGGCGGCAGCCACTGCGAAACCACGCGTCCTGCCGCACTCGGCAGGCTCAGGGCAGGCTGCCGGCGCTAGTGCCTACACCGAGCTCTCGGGGCTCGAGCCCCTCGTCATCCGCGAGGAGACCAACTTCGTCAACGTCGGCGAGCGCACCAACGTCACCGGCTCGGCGGCCTTCGCGAAGCTCATCCGCAAGGGCGCCTACGACGAGGCCCTGGCCGTGGCCCGGCAGCAGGTCGAGGGCGGGGCCCAGATCATCGACGTCAACATGGACGAGGGCCTGCTCGACTCCAAGCAGGTGATGGTCGACTTCCTGCACCTCGTGATGGCCGAACCCGACATCGCGCGCCTCCCGATCATGATCGACTCGTCGAAGTGGGAGGTCATCGAGGCCGGACTCAAGTGTGTACAGGGCAAGTGCGTCGTCAACTCGATTTCGCTCAAGGAGGGTGAGGCCGCGTTCCGGAAGTACGCCCGGCTCGTGCGCCGCTACGGGGCCGCCGCGGTGGTGATGGCCTTCGACGAGGAAGGACAGGCGGATACGGCCGAGCGCAAGGTCGAGATTTGCTCCCGGGCCTACGACATCCTCGTCCACGAGATCGGGTTCGACCCGACGGACATCATCTTCGATCCGAACATCTTCGCCGTCGCGACCGGGATCGAGGAGCACAACAACTACGGCGTCGACTTCATCGAGGCCACGCGCGAGATCAAGCGCCGCTGCCCGGGCGCGAAGGTGTCCGGTGGCGTGAGCAACGTGAGCTTCAGCTACCGCGGCAACAACGCCGTGCGCGAGGCCATGCACGCGGCCTTCCTCTACCACGCCATCGAGGCCGGGATGGACATGGGGATCGTGAACGCGGGCATGATCGAGGTCTACGCCGAGATCGAGCCGCAGCTGCTCGTCGCCGTCGAGGATGTCATCCTAAATCGCCGCAACGACGCCACCGAGCGCCTCACCGACCTCGCCGAGACGATCAAGGGCGGCGGCAAGGTGCGCGTGCAGGACCTGAGCTGGCGCGAGCAGTCCCTCGACGCCCGCATCGCCCACGCGATGGTGCGCGGGATCACGGACTTCATCGTGGAGGACGCCGAGGAGGCGCGCCTTTCGGCAAAACGCCCGCTCGACGTGATCGAGGGTCCGTTGATGGCGGGGATGAACGTGGTCGGTGACCTGTTCGGGGCGGGTAAGATGTTCTTGCCGCAGGTCGTGAAGTCGGCCCGCGTCATGAAACGCGCCGTCGCGCACCTCACGCCGTACATCGAGGCGGAGAAAAAGGAGGGCGAGGCCTCGAGCAAGGGCAAGATTCTGCTGGCCACCGTGAAGGGCGACGTTCACGACATCGGCAAGAACATCGTGGGCGTGGTGCTGGGCTGCAACAACTACGACATCGTCGACCTCGGGGTCATGGTGCCGGGGGCGAAGATCCTCGAGGAGGCGATCAAGCAGAAGGTGGACATCATCGGCCTCAGTGGTCTGATCACGCCCTCGCTCGACGAGATGGTCGACGTCGCCGCGGAGATGCAGCGCCGCGGGATGACCCTCCCGCTGATGATCGGCGGGGCGACGACCTCCAAGCTCCACACGGCCATTAAGATCGAGCCGCAGTACAAGGGACCGGTGGTGCACGTTTTGGACGCAAGTCGCGCGGTCACCGTCGCGCAGCAGCTCCTCAACGACAACCAGAGCGAGCGCAGCGACTACCTGCTCGACATCCGCGCCGACTACGAGGCCACGCGCGTACAGCGGGCCGCGCGCACGAAGACGAAGGCGATGCTGTCCTACGCGGAGGCCCTGCACAACAACACCTGGGTTGGCGACTGGGCGGGCTACGCGCCCCCGGTGCCGAACCAACTCGGCGTAGAGGCAGTGCCCGTGCGCCTGGCCGAGGTGGTCGACTACATCGACTGGACGCCGTTTTTCCAGAGCTGGCAACTGTTCGGGAAGTACCCGGCGATCCTCACCGACGGGGTGGTCGGCGCGGAGGCCACCAAACTCTTCGCCGACGCGCAGCGGATGCTGGGGCAAATCGTGGCCGAGGACTGGCTCACGGCCAAGGCCGTCTACGGGCTCTTTCCCGCGAACAGCGTCGGCGACACCATCGAGATCTACGATCCGCACGGCGGCGGCCGCGTCATCGAGCGACTCGAGATGCTGCGCCAACAGCTTAAGAAGGCGCCCGGGAAGCCGAACCAGAGCCTCGCCGACCTGATCATGCCGCGCTCGGAGGGCACGACCGACTACATCGGCGCCTTCGCCGTGACGGCGGGCATCGGGATCGAGGAGCACGTGGCGCGCTTCCAGGCCGACGACGACGACTACAACGCGATCATGCTCAAGGCCCTCGCTGACCGTTTTGCGGAAGCGACCACCGAGTGGCTCCACGCCCGCGTGCGGCGCGAGTGCTGGGGTTACGAGACGGAAGGCTCCCTGATTGCCGAGGACCTCATCGCCGAGCGCTACCGCGGGATTCGTCCGGCGCCGGGCTACCCGGCCTGCCCCGACCACACCGAGAAGCAGAAGCTCTGGGACCTACTCGACGCACAGGCCCACACGGGCATCACGCTCACGGAGAGCTTCGCGATGTACCCGGCGGCGAGCGTGTCGGGCTGGTACTTCGCGCACCCGGAGGCGAAGTACTTCGGGTTGATCGGCCACGTCGGCGAGGACCAGGTGGAGGATTACGCCCGACGCAAAGAGATGGACCTGGCGGTGATGCGGAAGTGGCTGGCGCCGGTGATGGCGGGGGGCTGAAGGTGTGGGCCGCACGCTGAGCGGGCGCTGAATTAGGTTGATGGCAGGCGAGAAACTCGATAGACTTAGAATTCGAATGCGCCACCCGGTAGACCTACGGGTCTGTCGAGTGCACCGCCGGGGCTATTTCCGCCAAGCGCGGACGCTAGTTTGACGGCGCCATCGCGGTCGCTGGTACCGTCCTCCTGCGCGGCGTCATAGAGTCTGAGGAGGACCATGGGCACGGCGCCGGTTGTGGAGGTTTGCGTCGGTTATGGGCAGATAACAAGATAGGTGGAGAGTTTGCGTGCTGGCGCATCGATGGTGTGGGAGGCGATCGGGTAAGACTTGCAGCGGTGGACAGGGACTCGATCGGCCGCGGAACGTCAAGGAGTCGACCGACCGCCGGCGCCGGAAAGGTGGAAGCTTCCCTGGAACCATTCGCACGTACTCGAGGCGAGGCAAACGATTACGGGGGCATGTCTGGTCGGCGTCGTGTGGCCGCAGCGGGCAGCAAGTGCGGGCGTCTCGAGAGCTGTGAGCGTGGGGTCAAGCTTCAGGCAGGGAGGTCGGCGTAGACCGCGTGGCGTTACGCTGCACAGGGCGTACTGTCTGGCTGGGCGCACGTATGTCGTAGTCGGAACAATTAGAGAATGAGTAAAAAAATTACTCAATCAACGACGGGCGACCGTGCGCGGCACCCTCCGCAAGGCGTATCATTGCCGCCGATTTGGACCTGAACTCGATACCAGATCTCCCGAACGAGTGTGCGGCTTGCCCCGACACATCGACGGCGAAGCCTTGCGCAAACCGCGGACGCACGCTATGAACGCCGAGATGAGTACTACAACCGTGAGCCCCTCGATGGATGTTCTTAGCGCGCTGGAGACCCGCCAGCAATCGATAGCCGTCATCGGGTTAGGCTACGTGGGCCTCCCCCTCGCTCTCGAGTTCGCGAAACACTACAAGGTCGTGGGCTTCGACATCAGCGCCGAACGGGTCGCGATGATGCGGGCTGGCGAGGACCCCAGCGGAGAGCTGGAGGCTTCTGATTTCGAGAATCGGGACATCACGTTCAGTGACGACCCGCTCGCTCTGGCGCAGTGCTGCTTCTACATCGTTGCAGTGCCGACCGATATTACCGAAAGCAAGGCGCCCAATCTCACGCCGTTGCGCAAGGCGAGTGAGACCGTGGCCAAGACCCTCTCGGCGGGGGACTACGTCGTGTACGAGAGCACCGTGTACCCGGGGTGCACCGAAGAGGTGTGCCTGCCCATCATCGAGGCCGCCACGGGACTCGAGCGCGGCGTGGGGTTTCGGTTTGGCTATTCGCCAGAACGGATCAACCCCGGCGATAAGGAACGGAGCGTGGCGACGATCCTGAAGATTGTAAGTGGCAACGACGAGGCGGCCCTGGACGTGGTGGCGAAGGTCTACGAACGAATCATCACCGCGGGTGTGTACCGTGCGGAGAGTGTCAAAGTCGCCGAGGCGGCGAAGGTGATCGAGAACACCCAGCGAGACCTCAACATCTCCCTGATGAACGAGTTGGCCATTGTGTTCGACCGTCTCGGGATCGATACGGAGTGCGTACTCCAGGCTGCTGGTACGAAGTGGAACTTCATTCCTCTCCGACCGGGGCTCGTGGGGGGGCACTGTATCGGGGTGGACCCTTACTACCTGCTCCACAAAGCGCGGGAGGTCGACATCGAGCCCGAGGTGATCGCGGCGGGGCGGCGGGTCAATGACCGTATGCCCGGGTGGGTCGCCAAAAAAATCATCATTGCTTTATCGGGTCTAGAGAAGGCGCCTAGCCAAGCGAGGGCGCTGGTGCTAGGGATTACCTTTAAGGAAGACGTGAGCGATACCCGTAACTCGAAGGTGATCGATCTGGTCCGCGAGTTAGAGGAGTACCGGATGTCGGTCGACGTTTCCGACGTCATGGCGGACCCCGCCCGCGTCAAAGAGGAATACGGGATAGCGTTGAAGGATCCAAACGGTAAGTACGATGTGATCATCGCGGCAGTAGCTCACGCAAAGTACAAAGTGCTCACGGGCAGCGAAGTACAAGCATTTTCGACACCTGATGCGCTTATTTTTGACCTCAAAGGCATGTTTCGATGGGGTCAGGAGTTGGGCAAACGATACTGGAAGCTCTAGTGCAGAATCTAAATAAATACTTGACGCTTTGGGTCTGGTACATCGGCCTCGCCGGACTTTTCTGGGTGATGCCAGAGACCGCGACGGCGCAGCGTCAGGTCCCCCCGGAAGTTAGGGACTACCTCCAGGAGCGAGGCGTGACCGAGGATGAGGTAACCCTCAAACTGGCTGAACGCGGTATCGACATCTACGCGTTATCCGATCAGGATATAATTCTGCTGCGCCCCGAGATCGAGGCAGCCGTCGAGGAGCTGGTCACCGAAAAGACGGCCAACCCGCTTGGTGGCGGGGGCACGGGCACGGCAAGGACTAGCCCGCAATCGAGTGCTGCTGCTGTAGATTCAGTACCGTCGGTTGCCAACGGGACCGAAGCCGATGCGCTGGCCCAGGCAAGCTTGGCGGAGTTGAAGGTTCAAGACAGCCTGGCCAGGGTAAGAGCGGGACAGCGAGCCGTCACCGACAGAGCCCTTAGGCCAATCTTCGGGCACGATATCTTCCGCAACGGTGGAGTGGGCGTTTTTAGCGCAAGCGAAAGCGTGGATGCGCCGAGCACCTACGTCATCGGAACGGGCGATAGGATACGGGTGAGCATCTTTGGCGCGAGCCAGGCCGACTTCGAGCTGACCGTGGACAGCGAAGGGTTCGTACAGCCGGGCAACTTACCCAAGATCCTCGTGCGCGGAGTCACCCTCGGGGATGCCCGGGAACTATTCAGACGTAGGCTCGGGCAGTACTACGTGTTCTCGTCGGGCCAGTTGACGGTGAGTATCGATGGCTCCCGGACGATACGTGTCAACGTGTTTGGCGAGGTCAGCCAGAGCGGCACGTATTCCCTATCGGCGATCAATGGTGCGCTCAACGCACTCGTCGCGGCCGGCGGACCCAAGCGGAGTGGCTCGGTACGGAATATCCGCAGGAGTCGCGGCGGGGCGAGCACGACGATAGACCTATACGAGTACCTCACGACATCCGAGACGGGAGGTTTGGAAGAGAACCTTCAGAACAACGACGTTCTGTTTGTGCCGGTGGCGCAAAATCTCGTGACCCTCGAGGGGGCTGTCAAGCGGCCCATGATCTACGAGCTTCGCGAGCAGGAAGGCGTGCGGGCTTTGCTTGAGTTTGCGGGTGGGTTCAGAGCTGGAGCGTATCCGGAGTTGATACAAATCACGCGGCTCATCGAGGGCCGCCAGGAGATCATCAGCATCGCCTACAGCGACATCGCGGCCGGTCGTGATCTAGAACTCGAGGATGGCGACAACGTGCAAGTCCGGACGACTGAGACGCCGCAGCTCGTTGCGGTAAGTGTTCAGGGCGCAGTGGAGCTGCCCGGTAGTTTTACGTATCGCCCGGGCCTCACCATTGCCGACGTCCTCGGCAATGCACGTCTGCGGGAGAACGCGCGGCTAGATGTCGCGGTCCTGCGGCGGCAAATCGCCGACGGCACCGTGGTCACGTCTACGTTTAACGTCCGCGATCAAGTCGCGGCGGGTGCGTCGAGCATTGCGCTGGAGCGCGGGGACGACATCGAGGTCCTGTCGAGTGAACTGTTCTCACGTCGCAGCTCGGTCGCCGTGACGGGTGCCGTTGGGAGACAAGTCGCGGACTATCCCTACTCGGCCGACTCTACCCTCACTGTCGAACGAGCCTTGCTCCTTGCGGGCGGTCGCCTGCCGCAGGCGGCGGATCGTGGGGTGATCTTCACTCGAAACGCCGACAGGTCGCTCGCGCCTGCGTACCGACTCGTGGCCTTCGACCGTGCGGGACTCGCACAATCTCTAAGGCCGCAAGATAGCTTGGTCGTGTATCCGAGGGAGTTCTTCGAGAGGCCATTCGTCGTCACGCTTCAGGGAGCGGTCGGCAATCCCGGGAACTACCCTTACGATCCCTCGCTCGGGGTCCGGGAGCTCATCACCGTGGCAGGCGGACTGACCTACGGGGCGGACACGTCGGCGGTAGAGGTCATCCGCGTGGACCTAACGACGGGCGAGACCAAAACGGTTAGTCAAAGATTGACCATCGAGGGCGATTTTAGACGCGCCCCTACGGGCCTCGGGGAGTACACGCTCCAACCCTTCGACGTGATCGTGGTTCGGCTGTTGCCTGAGTTCGAGTTGACCCAGACCGTGAGTATCCTCGGGGAGGTTCGGCACTCCGGGACGTATGCCATCACCGAGCAACAGAACCGGATCAGCGATATCGTCAGAGCGGCCGGGGGACCCACCAACACTGCTTTCCTGTCGGGAACCGTGCTTTACCGCAGGAGTGGCGGCATTGGATTCGTCCTTATCGATCTGGATGAGATACTGCGTAACCCAAAGGGGCCTCAGAACATTGTTCTGCTGAATGGAGACGAAATAAGTCTTCCGAAAGCACAGGAGGTAGTCGTCATCAAGACTTTCGCCACGAGGGCGACCGAAGCGGTCATGGACACGTTGACTAGCAATGGCCGGTTCGCCGTGGCCTTCAGGGGGCCGTTGTCGGCAAAGCGGTACGTCGAAGAGTATGCCGGGGGCTTCGCGGAGAGAGCTGAAAAGAAATCGCTCACCGTACGGTACGCAAATGGTGAGTTGAAGCGAACCCGCGGATTTCTGGGGATTCGCTCGTACCCAACCGTAAGGCCGGGTGCGACCATAAGCTTGAACATGAAACCTCCCAAGAAGGCGAAGCCCGTACGGGAACCTGTGGACTGGGTGGCCTTGACCGGAGCCCTCGCCAGTGCCTTAGTTGCTGGTCTGAGTTATGCCCTCATACTCAGGACCGTCAGGTGAGCGAGCCCGCGAAAGCACAGCGGCGGGCAGGTATAAAAAAGCGAGCATGAAGAATGAGACAGACAGAGTGATCTTGGTAACCGGGGCAGCCGGGATGGTGGGAAGGAACATAACGGATCACCTCCGACAAAGTGGGTATACACGGGTGCTAACGCCCCCGCGTGCCGAGTTGGAGCTGAATGATCAGCCGAACGTGATAGAGTATCTACGCAAGAATGAGGTAAACACCGTGATCCATTCTGCGGGACTGGTCGGGGGGATCGTTGATAACGTAAAGCGGCCTTACCAATTCCTGTACTACAATACGCTGGTAGGACTAAATGTCGTGCACGCCTCGATCGCGGCCGGGGTCCAGCGGTTTCTGAACATAAGTTCCTCATGTATCTATCCGCCTAACGCCCCACAGCCCTTCGGCACGGAGAGTCTAATGGCGGGTAAGGTTGAGCCAACGAATGAAGGCTACGCTCTCGCGAAGTTGAATACGCTGAAGGCGGTCGAGATCGCCAATGAGGAGTATCCTGAGCTCGCTTACAGAACCTTGTTACCGAGCAACCTCTTTGGACCGTACGATAAGTTCGATCCGGAAGTGGCGCATATGATTCCGTCGGTGATCGCTAGGATGCACGAGGCGAAAACCAAAGGCATAGACACGATCAAGCTCTGGGGCAACCCGGAGATTAGACGCGAGTTTATGTTTACACCAGACTTTGCGGCGGCCTGTGGGCAGGCGGTTGAGAGGTTGGAGGGTCTCCCGATTAACGTAAACGTTGGCCTGAACGAGGACTACACAGTAGCTGAATACTACGCGGCGATAGCGGAGGTCGTGGGGTACACGGGTGGACTCGAGGTCGACCCCAACAAGCCAATCGGGATGTTGCGAAAACTGATGGACTCTACTCCGGCCCGGGAGCTATTGGACTGGGAACCCAAGGTGACGCTGTCGGATGGGATAGAGGCGACCTATAAGTACTACCTCGACCACGTGGCAGTAGAACAGTAAGCATAAATAGCGAAAGCCAACGTGCACGCGTGAACATGACAACCGCAAACCAGACCTTCGAAAACGCTAACCCTTCGAGCGTGGGTGCCGGCTCGCTAGGAGAAGCGATCGTTACGCTGATGGAGGCGATTCGGTTCCTCCTCAGCAAGTGGACGATATTGCTCGTAGCCGTCATCGTGGGAACAGCTATCGCTTACGTGCTGCATAGGAAGACTGCCGTAATATATCGCGCGACGCTCGATTTCATGGTAAACCAGGACGAGTCGACAGGGGGGGGCGGGCAGCTATCGTCAATGTTGAGCAGCTTCGGACTTGCAGGAATTGGCGGGGCGGGTGGGGAGGCCAACCCGGATAAGATTTTATTCATTGCAAGAAGTAATTCCACCATACTTCCATCCATATACGATAGCGTTGTCGTGGATGGGGAGTTGGACCTGCTTGGCAACCACGTGATTGCCCGGTACGCCGCGATAGAGGAATGGGAGTACAGGGACGAACCATTAACGGAGATACCGGACGCCGAATTAGGCAAAGGCAATGAGAGTCTTGAGCCTTGGCTGAGGAATAAGGTAAAGAATCGAATTATTGGGTCTGGCAATACGCCAGGCCTCGTCAGCTTCGGGGCCGACGAAGATTCAGGTATTATGACGATCTCCGCCGTTACAAATTCAGAGGACCTGAGTCTTCATCTTTCCAGACGGATTTACGATAACTTGGCTACCTACTATATAGCAAAGACGACGGAGCCCCAGGTCCGCAGCTTTCAGCACCTCAAGCACAAGGCTGATAGCCTGGAAGGGCTGATAGACGCTTCTGCAAGTCGTATCGCAACGACGATAGACACGGAGCAAGGCATCAATACCGCTAGGTCCAAGCTAACGAGAAACCGTCTGGAGAGAAATTCATCATTGGCTGCGCTGGCGTACGGGAAGATTCTGCAGAACCTGGAAATAGCTGAGTTTTCACTGATGAACATTACTCCGTTCTTTCAGATCGTAAACGAACCCCTCACTCCCCTACCGGCCGACCAGCCTAGCAGAATTAGGTACCTGCTGCAGGGGGCGGCGATAAGCGCGTTCCTTGTCGCAGTTGCGCTGATGCTATATAGGTCTTACAAAACCAGTGTAGCACTGGCTCGACGGTCGAAGGAAGTCCAAGGACAGTTTGTCGCAGTTCAACCTCTGTGATAAAACGGTTCCGGGACCAGGTTAGGTTGCTGGGGGGACGCGACAAAAGGATAGGCTTAGGGTTCGTTACCGGATTGGCTATCAAAGTAGTGAGCTCACTGAGCGGAATCATCACGCTTCCGCTTCTGTTGAGTCACCTGGGTACGAGCGGTTACGGCTTAATGATGACCGTGGTTGGTTTCTTGGGCGTTACAGGTTACGCGGATTTCGGCGTGGGACATGGACTACAGAACCTCGTGCCGCAACTGCAAGCGGAGCCAGAGAAATTGCGGGGTGCTATCGCGAGTACCGTCATGATGTTGCTCGCGGTCGCCATTGCGATCTTGTTGATCGGCACCTTATTGCTGTGGGTCGAACTGGAGTACGGATATTTTGGCTTAGCTTCAAACACAGGAGGTCAAAGCTTCGCCCATGCTTACCTGGCGGCGCTGGTTTCTTTCGCGATAGCCATCCCGCTCGGCGTCGCGAACAGAGTTCAAGTTGGCTTGCAGGAATCGCACGCGAGTAATCTATGGGTTGTCGCAGGGACGGTATTGTCGGTGATCATGACGATCGTAGGCATCTACCTCGACGCTACGGCGGCTGAACTGATCTTGCTTATCTACGGTAGCTTGGCGTTCTCCTATCTGTGCAATTGCATCAATCTGTTTGGCTTTAGCCGGCCAGAACTTCGGCCACGGCCCAAGGATGTTGACTTCGGCAGAGCGCGACAGCTCGTGTCTATAGGTCTCAGCTTCTTCGCTATCCACGGAGCGTTTGCGGTATTTCAGGGAATTGACAACATTTTGCTCGCCCATTACGTGGGTTATGCGTCGGTTACTATCTATACGATCGGGATTCGCTTAATGAATCTGTACTCTAGTCCTGTGATTGCGCTGGTATCGCCGACCCTGCCTGCCATCAACCACGCAATCGCCGAGCGGGACTGGGCATGGGCTGAGAGAACTGTCAAGTCCGTCGGGAAGGTTACCATCCTATCGAGTGTAGCGGCCGGTCTACTATTCTTCGTGACGACTAATCCCGTGCTTACTGTCTGGCTTGGTGAAGGGGAGCAGTTGTCGACTGCCATACTGATAGCCTTCTCGATATACATACCGTATATGTTCTTCACGCATGCCGTCAGCTACATCATGATGGCAGAAACCCTATACCGGGAGTATAGAGTGCTATACCCAGTAGCGGCCGCGTTGACGGTGGTAGGGAAAATTGCAGCAGTTGCACTGTATGGCTTGCAAGGTCTACTCTACGGGACTATGCTACTCATGACGATCTTTTTTATTTTGCCGGCCGTTACAAAAATCAACAAGCGTTTGGTTGGCGTAGCTACCGTGGCCGAACCTATAGCTGCCGAGCGGTCTAACCGGTAGATCTAGTCAGTTACTGCTTAGACAAAATACTCAAACACGTACTAACCCCTAAGTGAAGACAGTAGAGAGTGATGTTATATACGATTGCGATCCATACGGGCATCATTTCGAGTTTATTGATCATTTTATAGAGTATTACGAGGCCCATGTTACGGATAGGAGACTCATAGTGGTAGCTAACCGCCTATATCCGACGAGAGAAGTTGCCAACGTAGAGTACAGATTTCTCGGAGAGGATGAATATAGCACGCTTCAACAGTTGGGTATCGTGAAAAGGGCACTTGCAGAAATGCGGCTATTGGTAAATAAGCTCGGTGTGACGCCCATCGGCACCCTCTTCCTACCTAGTGGGGATCTTTTGGGGTTAGGAGTGTGGCGGTATCGTCGCAAATTGCGTACGGTTCGCACTGTAGTGGTTCTGCTAATCACACCGTTCGACCAGATCGAGCGCTACAATCCGCCGACGCTCATGGACGTTCGCAGGCGGTTGCAGACTCTGCGCAAAAGATATGCAGCTACCCTAGTTGGAAGGGTCCGCAACGTACGCCTGGGCATACTGAACGACACCAGTTCGGTAGCTCGCTTGAACTCGTGTCTTAAGCTGGCTCGCCCAGCCGCGTATGTACCGGACCCGGTTCTTTACAAGTCTTACGATCCTGAGCTCAACAGGTCCGCTGTCCGGTCGCACCCGGGAGGGGGGCCTCAGACGCTGCTGATCATAGGCACAATTGACGAACGTAAGTCTGTGAGCAAGATCGCAGCGTGGCTGCAGCAGCTGAACGCTGCTAAAAACTTGTATACACTTAGAATCGTGGGTCGGTGTGCCAGTGAAGCCTTGGAGACTAAGCTGCGAGCTTGGTCAGAGGAAACACCGTCGGCTGTTTCCTGCAAGCTCGAATTTGTAGACCTCGACGGGCTTCGGGCAGAGATCAGCGCTGCCGATGTAGTGCTGACCCTGTACGAGGACCTGTTCTGCACCAGTGGTATTCTCGGACATGCAGCCTTTCTCGGGACGCCGGTCTTGGCCTACGAGCAGAGTCTCATCGGCGACCTCATACACGCATATCAACTGGGCAACACACTCGACAGAGATAGTGATGCTACGGGGTTTGCGGCATCTTTAATCGCGCTCGCTCAGCCAGACTGCGTATCGCGCATCCGACAGCTGGAGTACGTTCGGGAACGCACGCCTCAGAAGTTCGTAGAGGCTATAGTCAACGCATGAGTAGTCCAGTCTATAGTCCTCAGGTCACGATAGACTCGCCCCAGGCTGTACACCCGCTGATGAGTACGGCGATGGCCTACTACTTGAGTATTCTCTGCTTTTATTACCCGGTCGGTGCCGCTATCATTGTATTCGGTGGTATTCCCAACTCCGTGTTTAATCAGGGACTACGCGGATTGTTGGCCTTAATAGCTGCGATCGGGGTTACTCTAGCTCTCACTAGAAACAAGTTTTTCACCGCGACTACATCCTACGGACTTAATGCTATATTACTTTTTTGGGTTGTATATGCGGTAAGAATTACTCATGACCTGTCAACAGGAGTAGTCTTTGGACTAAATAGTTCAGTGGTCGTATATGGATTCGCGTTCGGCGCGATCTTGTTACCGATCTTACTCGTCATGTGCTACCAGCACCTCTTAGACCCTCTCAAAATCGAGAGAGCCTGCTATCATTTGATTTTCCTGGGTGGGATCGCTATTGTAGCGTTGTTCGTCCTGCGAAGCGAAACCGTTACGCTGGATATTTTGTCCGCAAGAGGCTCCATCCGAGCGGAAGGAGACGATACTGGGGCGCTCATCAATCCGATTACGGTCAGCTACTACGGCGCCCTGCTCGTCGTGTTCTCGCTGTATCGGGCCGTTTACGGACGCCTTAACCTCGTTTTCGCGCTTGTCGCAGGCGCAGTTGGGCTGATACTCATAGCCGTCGGGGCTTCTCGCGGTCCGGTGCTAAATTTAATTATTTGCATCTTGGTGGTTGTAGCTTTGAAGATTCATGACGCTAGATACAAAGTATACGCTGGGCTTAAATACGTAGCGTTCGGCATATGCGGCGCCTTTGTGATATTTCTAGGCTTACGTAATAATATTGATACCGATAAGATCTATCTCATTACCAGACTCACACAGTTTGCAGAAGCCCGAAAGACGCAGCAACTGGAGTACCGCGATTACCAAAGAATGTTTGCCGTAGAAGACTTTAAGGATTCGCCATTCATCGGAAAGCAGTTTGTAGGGACTTGGGACAACTTCTATCCGCACAACATCATTATCGAGGTGCCTATGGCGCTAGGTGTGGTCGGCATCGTCCTCGCGTTGGCCGTGATTTTTGGTTGTTTGATAAGTGTACGTTACATACTTGTCAACCACTTGACCAATTACTACATCTACCTCGTTGCGTTTTGTCCAGCCCTGCTCAGCGGTCTAGTTTCCGGAGCTTTGTTTCAGGCAATCGAGATCTGGTGCTTCCTCACGTTGATAGCTACGGTGACTACGGGATTCACGCTCTCCCATATCAGTAATACCAACAGGGTTGGTTCATCGCAACCCAACATTGCCCTCGCATGAATGTCATTTCGAAGCTAAAACGGGTATACCGTCGGTACCGCAGGCCCCAACCAATGTACGTAATCGATGTCAACGTGAAAACCGAACGGCATGGCAGCGAATACGGCGGATGGAATATCATCAAGAATAGTTTATCAGCCGATTCAGTGGTCCTCAGCTTCGGCATAGGCAATGACATCAGTTTTGATTTATCCGTCATCCAGAAGTACGGTTGTAAAGTTCTGGCTTTCGATCCTACACCAACTGTGGCTGAATGGGTCAGTTCTGAGCGGCCACCCGACGAGCTCAAATTCTTCAGTGTCGGCATCAGCGACAGCGATGCAAACGCTACGTTTTACAAGCCAGAGAATCCTACCTACATCTCGCATACGCAGCGACCGACGAGTGGCTCAGTCCCCGTTGAGGTTCCAGTCCGACGGCTATCCTCCATAATGATGGATAACGACCTACAGAGTATAGACCTACTTAAGCTCGACATTGAAGGATTCGAGTATTCCGTCATCGATGACATCATTGCCTCTCAGGTCTTCCCGACTCAGCTGCTGGTCGAATTTCATCACTTCATGCCAGAATATAGCATCCCCGAAACCGAGACCGCTATCGACAAGCTGAAAGCGTACGGCTACCTGTTGTTTGATGTCTCGGACAGCTTTTGCGAATTCGCCTTTACAAGAAAGCCTTGAAGAAGCTACTTATTCTGGGTCCGTTTCCCCCACCGTACACGGGCAATTCGTTGCCTCTAGAAAAAGTCTACGACCATTTTAACGACCGTGACGACTGGCAATGTGATGTTATCAACTTTAATAAGAGAAGCAATAAATCTGGGAACTGGACCTTTCAAAGAGTTTTGTTTTTCCTAAAGACTTGGCTTCAGTTTTACAAGACGGAGAAGCGTGTCGATGTCGTTTATCTATCTAACGCCGAATCTATTGCCGGGAACCTCCGAGACCTCGGCTTCTATCGCATCCGCGGCAAGCGACGCAATCGTATGATCGTACACATGCTCGGGGGCGCTAACCTCGCCAGATTGTATGATCCTGTACAGCGTCCCCGCCTCACCAACCTCAATAGAAAACTACTAAGCACCGTCGGCGCCGTGATCGTCGAAGGACAGGCCCAAAAACAAACCTTCTCCGCCGTTACCCACGATAGCAAAATTCACGTGGTGCCGAATTTCGCTGAGTCTTATCTATACACTACCCAGGAGGCTATCGAGTCCAATTTTAGAGAACCTTCCGAGTTTCGAATCCTATTTCTGAGCAACATGTTACCCGGCAAAGGACACAGAGAGCTCTTACGCGCTTATAATTCCTTGCCCGAACAAATCAAATCGAAGACCTGTCTAACCTTCGCTGGCCAGGTGGAAGACGGTGATTTTGCAATAGTCCTGAAAGCGGCCACGGACGCGAACTCACGCATTCGCTACCTCGGGACGGTAGGCGGGGAAGCCAAAGCCGAGCTGTACGCAGCATCGCACGTGTTCTGTCTGCCTACCTACTATCCATACGAAGGCCAACCGTTCACGATCGTCGAGGCGTACGCCGGGGGCTGCGCCGTGATCACTGCCCTCCACAGTGGCATCCCCGAAGTCTTCGCCGATCAGGTCAATGGTATAGAAGCTCCCCAACAAGACGTTGATGGGCTTCGCGACGTGCTATCGGCTGCGTTTTCGGACCTCCCTAAACTCGAGTCCTTCGCCCTGCACAACTTTCGCGTCGCCCGCGAGCGACATAGCGAAGAGGTCTTCACGGCCAGAATCAACGCAATCGTCGACGAGGTCGCGTCCGGCAAGATTTGATGGGTAGTCCTGTTGAGCGTAGACCTCGTGTTGCCGTGTTGACCAACACGCTTCCGCCTTATCGGGCTGGGTTTTACCGTAAGCTGGCAGAGCAGCTAGACGTGGTCGTCTTTTGTGAGGCTTCCTCTTCGTACGGCGCGTTCCCGGAGACCAGCGGCAAGTTGCAGATCGAGATTTGCCACCTGAGGGTTTTACGGATGCTCAAGGGGCAAGCGGTCTTACATGCCGTTCCGATCAGACGGTTGCTGGGCCGGGAGTTTGATCTGCTCGTATCGGACGGTAACCTCAGACACCCAGTCTACACATTTGTCGCGACGATTCGCCGGTTGCTTAATCGACCCGTAGCCATCTGGAGCAGTCTCTCACATCCGAACAGAAGCCTGCGCTCGAAGCTACGGTCGGCTACCTGGCGCCCCATTCGGCACTTCCTGCTGTACACCGATCACGATGTCGACCTCTTGCGGGCCGAGGGCTTCGATCCAACAGTCGTCATGTCGATCGACAATGCGCTCGACCTCGAAGAAATCGAATCTGCGAAGGCGTACTGGACCGACGATAAGCTGCTTGCCTGGAGGCAATCCCAGGGTTTTGTGTCGCGCCAACTCATCATCACGAGTGGTCGACTACAAGAGAACAGGGTCGCTGACCTCGTCGAAGTCCTTCCCCGACTCGTAGCAGCGCACAGCCGTCTCCTCTGGGTCATCATCGGCGATGGTCCCGGTAAAGCACTCGTCCAGGACAGGCTAGCGGAGCTCAATATGTTGGAACACGTGAATTTCGTTGGCGCCGTTTTCGATGAACATCGGATTGCCCCCTATTTTCTGTCCTCCGAGCTGTTTGTCTACCCCCACGCCATTGGCTTGAGCATGATGCACGCATTCAGCTACGGCCTCCCGGTCGTGACTCACGACAACTACCTGGACCATGGCCCGGAGTTCGTTGCGCTCACCCAATCAGGGGCCGGATCCACCTACCGCTACGGCGACCGCGATAGCTTATTTCACGAAGTCGACAACCTTCTCCGCGACGAGCGAACCCGACAGGAGATGCGTCAAAAAGCGCTGGGCATCGTGCGCGACAAATACAACATCAACGCAATGGTGAGCAATTTCGTAAACTTCGTACATAAAGTCTTGGCTTTATCCTAACGGAATCCACACACTCTCGGTCTTCCGGACTTGCACTGGTTCTAATGATGGTGCTGTGCAATCTGACCTGCGCGAGTTCTCCGGAGTGGCAAAGGTTGCTGCGGACTGAGAGCACCCAAGTCGTCCGCATCCCCCCTGGCACCTACCACCTCGACGAAGGATTCGTCATTTCGGGAAGCAAACGGAAGGTCGTCGCTACCGACGTGATCTTCACTTTCGACGACGACTCAGAATTGCCCCTCGTGACCTTCGAGAACTGCCGCGACTGCAGCATCTCTGGTCTACGCATCACTGGCCCGCCCATCGAGCCGGTCCAACCTCGCGCCTTTCTCGAACGAGAGAATCTGCGTTACGCCATGGCCGCCCGAAACTGCGAAGGCCTATCCATTAGCGATTGCCACATAGAATCGATCTACGGCACCGGCATACACCTCTCCGACGTGAGCAACGCCTCCGTGACAAAGTCTACCTTTCGGAATTTCGGCGCCAAAACCCCTCCCGGGGTAACCTACTCCTACGACGCCATCTTCGTCGGCGGTTACAAGTCGACCGCCCACGTCCAAATCACCGATTGCGAGTTCGACAACATCGGAGCTTCCAGCGCTGCCGACAACCCTCCTTATGGTAACGACGGGGACGGTATCCAGATTCAGGGCGCCGGTCGGGTGACCGATGTCGAGGTGCGAGACTGTACGTTCCGCGGCTGCGCCGCCAGGGGGATCAAGATCCAATCCGGCAATTCGATTGCGATCGTCGATAACGAGTTCTACTCCTGCTCGAACCCGATCAACTTCGCCATGTCGCGGCCGGTCTCCCGTGCCTTGGTCCGCGGCAACACGGCGGATACGTGTCTTTTCTTCCTCGAATCCGATTGCCTGAGCGAACCGATGACCCTTAGCGACTACAGGGTAAAGTCGAACTCGGTCGGGGCCTGCGCCCGCTTCCTCCGGACCTCGGGCACCTCGTCGGTCTACGATGCGTCGATCGTCAACAACCGCGTCGGCCGTATCTCGACCTGCTTCGCGGAGGGCCGTTTCATCAATACGACCTTCGCCGACAACACCGTCGGCAGCTACGGGGCGGACCTGCGTTGGGGCTACAACCACGCCATCTACCTCAACTCCGAATCGGAGGACGTCCACATCCTCGACAACGAGTTCGCCAAAGCACGCCCGGAAGCCGACGAGATCATCATCAAGACCGAGAGCGCCGTCGAGATGCGCGGCAACTCCTTCCCGGCGACGAAGACACCCAAGAAATTCTAGCGCCCGCGACTCCTCAACGCATGCTTAGTACCAAAACCATCTACCCACCTCCCGGATTCCCGGAGCGGCCGTACCAGATCTGCACCAACTGCGTGATGGACACCTCCGACCCCGGGATCACCTTCGACGAGGCGGGCGTTTGCGATCAGTGTCAAAGCTTTTACACCCACGTCCAGCCCAACTGGGACACCGGCGAAAAGGGCCGCGCCGAACTGCAGGGCTACATCGACAAGATCAAGGCCGACGGCGAGGGCCGCGACTTCGACTGCATCATGGGGATGAGCGGCGGGGCCGACAGCTCCTACATGCTCCACCTCGTCGTCAAGGAGTTTGGCCTGCGGCCCCTCGTCTTCCACGTCGACGCCGGGTGGAACTCCGACCTCGCCGTACACAACATCCAGGTGATGATCGAGAAGCTCGGTCTGGACCTCTACACCGAGGTCATCAACTGGGAGGAGGTCAAGGAGTTCCAACTCGCCATGTTCCGGTCCGGGACCTGCGGCCTCGACCTGGTCCAGGACCACGCCTTCGTGGCGACGCTGTACCGTTTTGCCGACGAGCACAACATCAAATACATCCTCAACGGCGGCAACTTCTCGACGGAGGTCACCAATAACCCGAAGGCCTTCTACTACTACGGCACCGACATGGTGGCCATCCGGGACCTGCTGAGGCGCCACGCGACCAAGCCCCTACCGACGTATCCGTTCAGTTCGGTGTTTTGGCACAAAATCTACCTCCCGTACGTACGCAAGATCCGTGTGCTCAAACCGCTCAACTACCTGCCCTACATCAAGGCGGAGGCCATGCAGTTCCTCAACGAGGAGTACGGCTGGGTCCCCTACCCCCGCAAGCACGACGAGAGCCGCTTCACGCGCTTCTTCGAGAGCTTCTGGCTGCCGACGCGCTTCGGGTTCGACACCCGGCGGGTGCAGTTCTCCTCCCTGATCCTCACCGGACAGATGACGCGCGAGGAGGCGCTGGCACAACTCCAAGATCCGCCGATGTCGGCGGAGGAGGCCGCCGCAAGCTTCGAGTACATCGCCTCCAAGCTCGAGATCACCGTCGATGAACTAAAGGCCTTCCACGAGATGCCCCGCCGCACGTACAAGGACTACAAAAACCAGGAGTGGCTATTCGAGCTCGGCGCCAAGACCATGCGCCTGCTCGGGCTCGAGCGCTCGATCCGCAGATGATCGGCCTCATCGACTACGGCTCCGGCAACATCCACGCCATCGCCACCATCTACCACCGGCTCCACATCCCCTTCGAGCTGGTGACCACGCCGGCGCGCGTGGAGGCCGCCGACCGCTTGATCCTCCCGGGGGTCGGCGCCTTCGACGAGACCATGCGACTCGTCGATGACATGGGCCTCGTGCCGACGCTCAACTACCAGGTCCTCGAGCGTAAGAAACCCATCATGGGGGTGTGCGTCGGGATGCAGGTCCTCGGCGACGGGAGCGAGGAAGGAAGGCTCCCGGGCTTCGGGTGGATCAAGGGCGCCGTACGGCGTTTTAGCGAAAGCGACTTCACCACCAAGCCCCACCTCCCGCACATGGGTTGGAACAGCATCCGCCCCGTGGGCGCACCCGCGATCCTCGACGGCGTCGACACCGACCGCGGTTTTTACTTTCTGCACTCCTACTTCTTCGATCCCGCCGACCGTGGCGACGTTATCGCGGAGGCCGACTACCCTACCCCATTCGCGTGCGCCATCCGGCGCGACAACGTATACGGCATGCAGTTCCACCCGGAGAAGAGCCACGACAACGGCGTTCAGCTCTTCCGCAACTTCGCCAAGCTCAACTAGCGCCTTGCTCCGATCCCGCATCATCCCCTGCCTACTCGTCCACCAGGGCGGACTCACGAAGACCGTGAAGTTCGGCGCCGGCAAGTACGTCGGGGACCCACTCAATGCGGTCAAGATCTTTAACGAGAAGCAGGTCGACGAACTCATGGTCATCGACATCGACGCCACGCGCGAGGGTCGCGGACCGAAGTTCGACCTCGTCCGCCGGCTCGCGGTCGAGTGCCGCATGCCCCTGTGTTACGGCGGTGGCGTCACCCAGGCGCAAGAAGCCCTCGAGCTGATCCACCTCGGGGTCGAGAAGGTGGCCGTGAGCGCCGCTGCCGTTGCCCGCCCGGAGCTCCTCGCCGAGATGTCGAAGGCCGTCGGCCTGCAGAGCGTCGTGTTCGTGATGGACGTCAAGCGCGAGGGTTTCCTGCGCAAGAGCTACCAGGTGTGTACCCACAACGGCACGAAGTCCACGGGCATCGACGCCGTGGAGTTCGCCCGGCGCGTAGACGAGATTGGCGTCGGCGAACTCGTCATCAACAACGTCGATCGCGACGGCACGATGGCCGGGTACGACCTCGAGCTCGTGCGCGCGGTCCGCGAGGCGACCAGTATGCCGCTGACCGTCCTCGGGGGGGCCGGCTCGAGTGCCGACCTCGCCGAGCTCGTGCGCCAGCACCCCATCATCGGGGCGGCGGCCGGGAGTCTTTTCGTGTTCAAGGGCAAGTACAAAGCAGTCCTCATCCAGTATCCGGCTGCGGCCGACAAGCAGGCCATCCTGCAGCCAGCGTAGAATCACTACCATGTCCAAACCCACCCTCCTCATCACCGGCGGCACCGGCTCATTCGGGAACGCCGTCCTCCGCGGGGCCCTCGATCGCGCGCGCTTCGGCAGCATCCGTATCCTGAGCCGCGACGAGAAAAAACAGGACGACATGCGCCGGGCCTTCGGCTCTAGCAACGTCGACTTCTTCATCGGCGACGTTCGCGATCCGACGAGCGTGGACGCCGTCATGCAGGGCGTCGACTACGTCTTCCACGCCGCGGCCCTCAAGCAGGTGCCGAGTTGCGAGTTCTTCCCCCTCGAGGCCGTCAAGACCAACGTCCTCGGCGCCTCCAACGTCCTCAACAGCGCCATCCGCCACGGGATCAAGAAGGCCGTCGTGCTCTCGACCGACAAGGCCGTCTACCCGATCAACGCCATGGGCATGTCGAAGGCCCTGATGGAGAAGGTCATGGTGGCGGCCTCCCGGCAGAGCACCTCGACCGTGCTCTGCGGGACGCGCTACGGCAACGTCATGGCGAGCCGCGGGTCGGTCATCCCGCTGTTCATCAAGCAGGCCCTCGCCGGGGACGACCTCACGATCACCGACCCGGAGATGACGCGGTTCATGATGACCCTCGAGGACGCGGTCGACCTCGTCATGTTCGCCTTCGACCGCGGCGAACCCGGCGACATGTTCGTCCAGAAGTCCCCGGCCTCCACGATCGAAGTTTTGGCGAAAGCCATCATCGAACTCCTCGACTCCCGCTCCGAGATCCGCGTCATCGGCACGCGCCACGGCGAGAAGCTGTACGAATCCCTCGTCAACCGCGAGGAGATGGTCAAGGCGATCGACATGGACAACTACTTCCGCATCCCGGCCGATACCCGCAACCTGAACTACGGCGTGTTCTTCGACCAGGGCGACAAACACGTCGCCGAGGTGGAGGAGTACCACAGCCACAACACCGAGCGCCTCGACGTCGAGGGGACCAAAGAGCTGCTGCTCAAACTCCCCGTGATCCACGCGGCCATGAACCACCGCACGGTCCCCGTCTAGTGAGCAGCGTCATCGGCATCACCGGCTCCCAGGGCTTCGTCGGGGGTCTCCTCCACGCCTACCTCGAGCACGTTTGCGGGCGCGAAGTGCTCACCTACGACGTGCCGGATTTTGCGGACGAGGCGGCCTTGGAGACTTTCGTCAAAACCTGCGGCACCGTCGTGCACCTCGCGGCGGTCAACCGCGACAGCGACGAGCAGCGCCTCCACGACACCAACGTGCGCCTCGTCGAGCGACTCGTGGCGGCCTGCGAACGTGCGGACGCGCGGCCGACCATCCTCTTCTCCTCGTCGACGCACATCACGCGGGACTCCCTGTACGCACAGTCCAAGCGCGCGGGGGCGGCGCTGCTGGCGGCTTTCGCCAAAACATCCGGAGCGCGGGTCGTCAACCTGGTGATCCCCAACGTATTCGGGCCCTTCTCGCAGCCGAAGTACAACTCGGTGGTGGCCACGTTTTGCGATAAGCTCGTAAAAGGCGAAACGCCAGAGGTGCACCAGGACGCCGAGCTCGACATGATTTACGTCAACGAGCTCATCTCCGATATGCACGACATCATCGACGGCGAGCGGAGTGGCGAGGTTTGGGTGAGCCCGCGCCACAAGCTGGGGGTGGTGGAGTTGGCTACCCGCCTGACGGAAATGCACGACGCCTTCGACCAGACGGGTACGGTGCCCGACCTCGGGGACGCTACGACGCGGGCGCTGTTCACGACGTACTACACCTACTGGTACGCCCAGCACGGCCACCGCGCCTTCGTGCAGCACACCGACCAGCGGGGCAGCTTCATCGAGGTGGCAAGGACGCTCGGACGGGGTCAGTTCTCGTATTCGACCACCGTCCCCGGGGTCACGCGCGGCAATCACTTCCACACCCGCAAGGCCGAGCGCTTCGCCGTGATCCAGGGGGAGGCCCGTATCGACATCCGCCGTGTGGGCAGTGCGCAGGTAAGGAGTTTTGCCTTGAGCGGAACCCAGCCCGGCTACGTCGACATGCCCATCTGGCACACGCACAACATCACCAACACCGGCTCGAGCGAGCTCGTCTGTCTATTCTGGATCAGCGAGCCGTACGACCCCACCGACGCCGACACCTACTTTGTCAATGTCTGACCTCCAGCAGCTCCACGTCGCCAGCATCGTCGGGACCCGGCCCGAGATCATCCGGCTCTCGCGCGTGCTCTCGAAGCTCGACGAGTCGGTGGCCATTCGGCACACCCTGGTCCACACGGGGCAGAACTACGACTACGAGCTCAACGAGATCTTCTTCCGCGACCTCGGGCTGCGCAAGCCCGACGTGTTCCTCGACGCCGCCGGCGAGAGCGCCATCGATACGATCGGCAACGTGATCAGTGCCGTCGGCCGCGAACTCGCGCGCTTGCGGCCCGACGCGGTACTGATCCTGGGCGATACGAACAGTTGTCTGGCGGCCATCCCGGCGAAGAAGCTCAAGATCCCGATCTTCCACATGGAGGCCGGCAACCGCTGTTTCGACCAGCGCGTCCCCGAGGAGGTCAACCGCCGCATCGTCGACCACATCTCGGACATCAACCTGACCTACTCCTCGATCGCGCGCGAGTACCTGCTCGCCGAGGGCCTCCCGCCGGATCGCGTCATTAAGACGGGCAGTCCCATGTTCGAAGTCCTCGCGCACCACCGCGAGGCGATCGAAGGTTCGGCGATCCTCGACGAGCAGGAGCTGGAGCGGGGGCAGTACTTCGTGGTGAGCCTCCACCGCGCCGAGAACGTCGACGGGGACGCGAGTCTGGCCCGCGGCGTCGAGGTCTTGAACGCTGTCGCCAAAACGTACGGCCTCCCGATCATCATCTCGACCCACCCACGGACAGCCGCCCGACTCAGGGCCACCAACGCGCAGCTCGACCCGCTGGTCCGCGAGCTCAAACCCCTCGGGTTCTTCGATTACGTGAGCCTCCAGATCAACGCCCGCTGCGTGCTCTCGGACAGCGGGACCATCAGCGAGGAGTCGTCGGTGCTCAAGTTCAAAGCCATCAACCTCCGCGAGGCCCACGAGCGGCCGGAGGCCATGGAGTCGGCCGCCGTCATGATGGTCGGGCTCAACGCCGAGCGCGCGCTACAGGCACTGGCCCTGCTGGACGCGCAGGCCACCGGTGCGCAGGTACGCGACGTGGCCGACTACTCTATCCCGGACGTATCCGACAAGGTCGTGCGGCTCATCGTCTCCTACGTGGACTACGTCAATCGCGTCGTGTGGCGCAAAGACGCGACATGAAAATCTTCTTCTCGACACTCGTCCCGTTCGCGGACCTCTCGGAGCGGAATCTCTACGCCGATCTCGTTAGGGAACTCGTATCGCGCGGGCACCACCTCACCGTCGCCAACGCCAGCGGGGCCGGCGCCGAAACACGTCTCGAAGACCGGGGCAGCTACCGGATTCTCCACTTCCCGACGCACGGGGGCCAGAAGTCCGGCCGGCTCTCCAAACTTAGGTCGCTGCTCTCCTACGACGACGACCTCCGCGGCGCCATCCGGAAGTGCCTCCCCGGTGAGCGTCTCGACCTCGCGCTCGTGGCCACGCCGCCGATTACGCTCGTCAAGACCTTCGACCTCCTCGGGCAGATGGGGGCGTTTCGCTACCTGATGCTCAAGGATATCTTCCCGCAAAACGCCGTCGACATCGGGCTGATGCGCCGCGGGGGCATCCTCCACCGCTATTACCGCCGCATGGAGCGGCGACTGTACACGCGCTGCGAGGCCATCGGCTGCATGTCGGAGGCCAACGTCGCCTACGTGCGGGCGCACAACCCGAAGGTCCCCGCCGCCAAGGTGCACCTCCTCCCGAACGCCATAGAGCCGGTTGCCCTGGATACCGGCACCGAGTCGGACACTCCCGAAGCTTACACCGCGGAGCGCCCGCTTACCGTGATGTACGGCGGGAATCTCGGCAAGCCGCAGGGTATCCCTTTCCTCATCGACCTCATCCGTCACCTCGCCGACGAGCCGCGGGTCCGTTTCGTGATCATCGGCTCGGGTACGGAGTACGGGAGTCTGGAGGCTTTCGCCAAAACGCACGAGCCACCGAATCTCGAACTGAAGTCCGCGCTGCCGAAAGCGGCCTACGACGCCCAACTCGCCCATGCCGATATTGGCTTGATCCTGCTGGACGCGAGGTTCACGATCCCGAACTACCCGAGTCGCCTGCTGAGCTACCTGGAGTACGCAAAGCCCGTGCTCTGCCTCACGGACGACTCCTCGGATGTCGGGACCGACGCCGTGCGGCGGGGGTACGGGTTCGCGCTTAGCTCTGCCGAGCTCGGGGAGGCCGTCGGCGCGATCAAAGCCCTCGCCGACCTCCGCCCGGGCACCCTCGACGACATGGGGCGCCGGGGGCGTGCCTACCTGAGCGCCAACTACCACGTCGCGCATTCAGCCACGCTCATCGAGACACGCCTCGGGGCGGGTCGTACTCCCGCCGAAGCCTAATGGGGCCCTCTTCCTTCCCCGAGAACGAGGCCGGCGCACGGGGCGAACGCGTAATTAAAGTACTAATGATTGCGCCGGTCCCGCCCCCGCTCACGGGCCAGTCGCTCGCCAATCAGGTCGTCTTGGAGGCCCTCGTAGCCGATCCAACGTTCGCGGTTTCCGTCATCGACATGGCGAAACCCAACTCCGACGCGGGTCCTATCGGGAAGCTACGACGCGGCCTGGAGGTGTTGGTGCTCCTGCGGGGCATCCGTGCGAAAGCGCGCGAGGCCGATGTCGTTTACTTCAATCTGTCGGAGTCCCGCCAGGGCACCAGCAAAGACCTGCTGATCTACCTACTGAGCCGTAGCCACCTCGACAAATACGTAGTGCACCTGCACGGCGGGCAGGGGATGAAGCGCATCCTGAGTCGCGATCACCGATTGCTGTACTGGCTCAATCGCCTGGCCTACGCGAGCATACGCCGCGTCATCGTGCTGGGCCACCGACACGCGTCGACCTACTCGTTCCTCGCCGATCAGCAGAAGCTCGCCGTAATCCCGAATTTCGCCCAGGACCGATACTTCATCACCGACCAAGAGCTCGAGGCGAAGTTTGCGGACGTACAGCAGGTCAACATCCTCTACTTGAGTAGTCTGATTTCCGGCAAGGGCTACGAGGAGCTGCTCACCGTCGCGCTTCAGTTCCACGCGGAGGGCCGGCGCGACGTTTCGTTCCACTTCGCGGGTTCCTTCGACGACGACACCAGACAGCGGAACTTCATCGACCGCATCGCGGGTGTCGGCACGATCACCTACCACGGCTTCGCCGCGGGGGCTAAGAAGCAGCGTCTGCTCGCGGAGGCACACATATTCTGCCTCCCGACCTACTACGCCTACGAGGGCCAGCCAATCAGTATCCTCGAGGCGTATGCTTCCGGGTGCGCGGTGGTGACCACCGACCACAGCGGCAACTTCGACATCTTCACGCCCGGCGTCAACGGACTAGAAGTGGCGCCGCGATCCGTACCGAGCTTACACACTGTGCTGGGTGCGTTTGCCAGCGATATGGCCTCCTGCGTAAAGTACGGACGTCAAAATCTTGCCGTGGCGCGGACCTCCTACACGACCGACATCTTCGTGGAACGTGTCCGGGAGTGCCTGCGCTAAAGGTCGTGACACGACAAACACCGCGGCTCGCTCTGGACGTTCATCGCGTGTGCTCACACGTCTCTTACCAGCCAGCACCCAATAGCCATCTTCCCTACATTTGCGCTCGCGTGGTCACCACGGCTCCGCGTCCCTGGCACTGCGCCAATAACCCTTTCTCATGAGTATTGACAAAAACGAGTTCCTCAACAACTTCAAGGATCAGTTCGACCTCCTCGACGACGATGTCGCCATAGACATGGATACCGAGTTCCGGAGTCTGGAGGATTGGGACAGCCTGGTTGCGCTCTCGGTGATCGCGATGGCAGACGACGAGTACGGCGTCGAGCTCAACGGCGACGACATCCGGGGCTCGAAGTCCGTCAAGGACCTCTTCGAGCTCATCGAAACGCGCCACTCTTGAGCCAGGAGGTGACCAAGCTCCCGCACCTCGCCTTCGACGGGATCGTGGCCTGTGTCCCGACCGATAGGGTAAGCAATGCCGAGCTCGACTTCCCCGGCGTCGATATGGCGCGGATCATCGAGACCACCGGCATCGCGTACCGACGCGTCGCGGCCCCCGGGACGACCACTGCGGACTACTGCCAACGCGCCGCCGAAGCCATCTTCGCCGACCCCGCCTCGGGCGTCTCCGCGGACGATATCCAGGTCCTCGTCTTCGTCACGCAGACCCCCGACTACCTGGTGCCGTCCACGGCCCACCTCCTCCAGGACAAACTGGGCCTACCGAAGTCCTGCATCGCGATCCACATTACCGAAGGGTGCTCGGGCTACATCTACGGACTCTTCGTGCTCTCGAGCATGCTGCGCGCCTTCCCGGGCGCCAAGGGGATGCTACTGGTCGGCGACACGAGTACGGTGGGCTGCAACCGCAAGGATAAGAGTACCTGGCCGCTGTTCGGCGACTCTGGTACGGCGACGGTCGTCCACCACGGCGACGGCGAGGACTCCTTCATGATCGGCGGCGACGGCGACGGCTACGACGACATCATCATCCCCGGCGTGGGCTACCGCGAAGGCCTCACCCGCGAGAGCTTCGACGCCCACACGGAAGATGGCCTCACGCGGCGACGCGTAGACCTACACCTGGACGGCATGAACGTCTTCACGTTCGGCATAGGGCGGGTACCGAAATTACTCAAGAGTCACCTCGCCGCCGAGGCCCTCGACGTGCAGGACATCGACTACATCGTCCTGCACCAAGCCAACCGGATGATGCTCGAGGGCATTCGCAAAAAACTCAAAGCCGCCCCGGAGCAGGTCCCTTACAGCCTGCACGACTACGGCAACACGTCCTCCGCCACGGTGCCCATCACCATGGTGGCCAACCTGCGCGACGAGTTGATGGGAGGGGGCCGGAAGTACCTGCTCAGTGGCTTCGGGGTCGGACTGTCGTGGGGCTCCCTGATCACGACGATCTCCGATGTCAAGGTGGCTAAAGTTATAGAGTTCGATGGAAAATCCTTTTAGCCTTAGCGGCAAAACAGTCCTCGTGACGGGGGCCACGTCCGGTATCGGACGGGCCATCGCGCAGACCTGTGCCCAGCTCGGCGCGCGGGTCGTGGTGACGGGACGCTCGGAAGAGCGTCTCGCGACCTGTGTGGAGTCCCTCACGGGCGAGAACCACGACAGTATCGCCGGTGACCTCACGGAGGCTACCTTCAGGGCCGCGCTGGTCGCGGCCGTGCCGAAACTCGACGGCTTCGTGCTGTGCGCGGGGATCATGGACCTGTACACCTTCCGCAGCGCTACCGACGAAGCGATCGATCGCATGTTCGAGATCAATCTCACCTCACAGATCAAGCTCTTCCGGGACTTGCTCCAGGGCAAGAAGATCAACCGGGCGTGCAGTATCGTGACCATCACGTCGATCACTGGGCCCCTCGTGGCGTCGAGGGCGCACTTCGTCTACGGCGCGACGAAGGCCGGGCTCACGGCTTTCTCCCGCGGGATCGCCGCCGACCTCGGTAGCAAGAAGATCCGTTCGAACTGCATCGCCCCAGGGATGATCGCCACCGAGGGTGCCGACCTCACGTCCCTCAAGCTCACCGAGGAAGCCATCGCGGCCGACAAGGCCAAGTACGTCTTGGGCGACTGGGGCAAACCGTCGGATGTCGCTAACGCCGCCGTCTACCTCCTCAGTGATGCATCGGGCTTCGTGACCGGGACCACGCTCGTCGTCGACGGGGGCATTACCTTAACTCCGCTCAACCCCGCCGGCGCGTGAATCTACCTAAAGTCTACCTCAACGCCCTCAGCTACTACGTCCCGGCAGGCACCCTGACCAACCAAGATATCACCGAGCAGTTCCCGGAGTGGTCCGTGGACAAGATCTCTCGCAAAACAGGGATCTACTGTCGCCACATCGCGGGCGATAACGAGACCTCGGGCGACCTCGCCTTCGCCGCCGCGGAGCGACTCTTCGACGATACACAAACCGACAGGTCGTCCGTGGACTTCGTCGTGCTCTGTACGCAGAGCCCCGACTACTTCCTCCCCACGACCGCCTGCGTACTCCAACACCGCCTCGGGATACCCAGCCACGCCGGGGCGCTCGACTTCAACCTCGGGTGCTCTGGATATATCTACGGGCTGGGCCTCGCGAAGGGCTTGATTGCCAGCGGGCAGGCCACCTGCGTCCTTATGCTTACGGGGGAGACCTACAGCAAATTCGTCGGTGAGAAAGACAAGAGCTCGAAGACCATCTTCGGTGACGGTGCCTCGGCGACGCTAATCTCTGCTGTCGAGCAGGGATACGAGATCGGAGCGTTCGCCTACGGTACGGATGGCAGCGGGTACGATAAGCTGATCGTCAAAGCCGGTGCCTGGCGTCAGCCGGAGCCCTCGACCACGGTCATCGCCGACGAATTCGACAACGAGCACACCGACGCCGAGCTCTACATGGACGGCCCCGGCATCTTCGCCTTTACCCTCGACGGCGTTCCGTCGATCCTCAACCGTGTACTGGCGTCTAGCGCGCTCGGGACCCCCGACATATCGAAGTTCGTCTTTCATCAGGCGAACAGCTTCATGCTCAACCACCTTCGCAAGAAGATGGGCCTCCCCGAGGAGGCTTTCATCATCGACATGGCCGACGTCGGGAACACCGTCTCGGCCACGATCCCCATTGCCCTCAAGCGAACCGAGGACGCCTCACCCAGCGCACCTGGCGACAGGATTGCCCTCGTTGGCTTCGGGGTGGGGCTATCGCTCGGGGCGTGCATACTCACCAAGGCATGACGCCCAGTACGGAACTAAAGAAACTCATCCTCATCGGTGGCGGGGCTTACGGCCGGGAGGTGGGTGACTTCCTCCCTACGTTCGGAGGCTACGGCACGGAGTGGACCTTCGGCGGCTACATCGACAGCGACGCAGATCGCTTCGGTATTGCCGGTCGGATCGTAGGTCTGATCGATTCGTATCAGCCCAGCGAGAACGAGGTCTTCGTCTGCACTCTCCCGGATCAGAAGTATCGCGCCGCCTACGTCGAGCTTCTCGGGGCACGGGGGGCGAAGTTCATCACGCTCATCCACAACCACGCCCTCGTGAGCCGGAATGCCGTCATCGGCGAGGGAACGATCATCGGACCCTACTGCAGCGTGGCCCCGAACACGCGTATCGGGCGACACAGCTCGCTCAACTCCCACATAGGCGTCGGTCACGACTGCGTTATCGGCAACTTCTGCCACATCAATGCCTTCACCCTCGTCGGCGGTTTCACCCACATCGCCGACGGTGTCACGATCCACCCCCACTGCTCCATCCTCCCGCGCAAACGCATCGGTGAGCGCTCCGTGGTGGGGGTCGGTAGCATCGTCCTGCGTTCGGTGAAACGTGACACCACCGTTTTTGGCAACCCCGCCAAGGTCATTAGCTCCCTCGCGGACTAGGCTCAGCCGCTCCACTTAATCATCGAATGATCCCCCTGTCCGTCCCCCACCTCGCCGGCAACGAATGGCGGTACGTCAAGGAATGCCTCGATACGGGCTGGATCAGCTCGGCCGGCGCCTACGTTACGCAGTTCGAGCAGACGGTCGCCGACTTCGCGGGGCTGCCCTACGGGGTATCGTGTATGAACGGTACGGCCGGACTGCACCTCTCGATGAAGCTCATAGGCGTGGAGCGCGGCGACCTCGTCGTCATCCCCAACATCACCTTCATCGCCAGCGCCAACGCGGTGGCCTACCTCGGGGCCGAACCCGTGCTAATCGACGTAGAGCCGGGGACCTGGCAAATGGACCTCAACCTGCTCGAGCGCTTCCTCGCGGAGGACTGCGACCGTGACGACGGGGGACAGGTTTTGCGGAAGCGTGACCGACGACGCGTCGCGGCCATCATGCCCGTGCACGTACTCGGCAACATGTGTGACGTGCATCGTCTGCTGGCTGTCGCTAAAACGTACGGCCTGTCCGTCGTCGAGGATAGCACCGAGGCGCTCGGCAGCACATACGCCGGGCGACCCGCGGGCAGCTTCAGCGACCTCGGGGTGTTCAGCTTCAACGGCAACAAAATCATCTCCACCGGTGGCGGTGGCGTCATCGCGACCGCGAATGAGGTTTTGGCGAAAGCCGCCAAGCACCTCTCGACGCAGGCCAAGCCCGACCCGATGGAGTACTACCACGATGCCATCGGGTACAATTACCGCCTCGTGAATGTCCTGGCGGCCATCGGCGTCGCACAGATGGAACAGCTCCCGGGCATCGTCGCCCGCAAGCGCGCCATGGACGCCTTCTACCGGCGGGAGTTGGCAGGCGTCGGCGATATTACCTTCCAGGAAATTTTGCCCGACTGCGAACCCAACTGCTGGTTGTTCACCATGTCTACCTCGCGGATGCGGCCGTTGCTGGCGTACCTCAATGAGCA
The DNA here is from genome assembly GCA_965215115.1 of Saprospiraceae bacterium. Taxonomy (GTDB): domain Bacteria; phylum Bacteroidota; class Bacteroidia; order Chitinophagales; family Saprospiraceae; genus CALDTK01. The sequence continues at coordinate 4,153,341 of OZ244050.1, read as the reverse complement.
GGGCGTGCAGTCGCGTCCTTTCTGGGTTCCGATGAATCAATTGCCGATGTTTGCCGACGCGCAGTACGTATCGGATGGGGACGTGGCGAACGAAGTCTACGGAACTTGCATAAGTATACCGTCCAGCGGAGGGCTCACCGAAGAAGACATGCAACAAGTCGTCGCGAAGGTGCGAGCGTTTTACGCGAATTAAATACAAAGCTTTGTTCGACCTCAACGCCTTCATTAGTCAACACATCACCAAGCGGGAGACGTCTTTGCTGGCGGACGACCTCGCGGCCAATGCCGACGAATTAAATGCAAATATAAACGGCCGCCGTGTGCTGGTGATCGGAGGGGCCGGCACGATTGGGTCGAGCTTTATCCGAGCGCTACTCGCTTACCGTCCTGCGGGTCTGGTCGTCGTCGATACGAACGAGAATGGCCTCACGGAACTCACGCGCGACTTGCGCTCCCGTGCGGAGATTACCGTGCCGGACGAGTACCGCACTTATCCAATAAGTTACGCGGGGCCCGTGTTCCGCAAACTACTTGCCAACGACCCGCACTTCCACATCGTCGCGAATTTTGCCGCGCACAAGCACGTCCGCAGCGAGAAGGACCACTACTCTATCGAGGCCATGGTCCGCAACAACGTGATCGATGCGAAGGGGCTGCTCGACCAGCTCATGGCGCGCAAACCGGAGCGCTTCTTTTGCGTGAGCACGGATAAGGCTGCCAACCCCGTCAACGTGATGGGGGCGAGCAAAAAACTCATGGAAGAGGCGATCCTCGCTTACTCCACCGCGATGCCGATCACGACGGCCCGCTTTGCCAACGTCGCGTTCTCGAATGGGAGTCTACTGTTCGGCTTCCTCGAGCGAGTGATGCGCCGGCAGCCCCTGAGCGCCCCGAGTGATGTCCTGCGGTACTTCGTCAGCCCCGACGAGAGTGGTCAGCTCTGCCTCCTGGCCTGCATCTGCGGTGACTCCGGAGACATTCTGTTCCCGAAGCTCGGCGAGGAGCAGATGATGACCTTCTCGGACATCGCCGATCGCTTCGTCGAGGCGCAGGGGCTTTCGCCAAAACAGTACCCATCGGAGCGGGCCGCACGCGAGGCGGCCGCGGCCTGGGAGCCCGGGCGGCCGTATCCCGTGTACTACTTCACGAGCGACACGAGCGGCGAAAAAGGGTACGAAGAGTTTTATACCGAAGGTGAGCGTCTCGACTTGGACAAGTTTAAGCAATTAGGAATCATCAAGAACGCTCCCCGGCCCGAACTCATCGAGATCGAACAGGCCATCGCGGAGTTGAAGGCCGTTTTTGCGCAAGCGGAATCGACGAAAGCAGACGTGGTGGCGGTCATCAGCAAGATCGTCCCCGGGTTTGCCCACGTAGAAACCGGCCGAAGCCTGGATCAACGAATGTGATGTTGTACGCGATTATCAAAAGGGCGGCGGACTTTAGCGCGGCCACCGTTGGGCTCGTCGTATTGAGTCCGCTGCTCGTACCGGTCATTATCGGGCTCAAGCTCACCGGCGAAGGCGAGGTATTTTATAAACAGACCCGCGTAGGCTACCGCAATAAGCGCTTCGGTATCTACAAATTCGCTACGATGCTGCGGAACAGTCCCAACATTGGGACTGGATCAATCACTTTGCGCAACGACCCGCGGGTGACCCCGATGGGGGGTTGGCTCAGACGCAGTAAGGTAAACGAACTCCCCCAGATACTGAATGTCCTCAACGGCGAGATGAGCCTCGTCGGGCCGCGTCCCCTGATGCCCGTGAGTTTTGATCTCTACAGTGAGGCGGTGCAGCGCATCGTTTATCTGAGTAAGCCAGGGATCACTGGTATCGGGAGTCTCGTGTACCGTGACGAAGAGGCCATGGTGACGGCGGCTACCGATGTTGGGGCAGACCCGGCCGAATTTTACCGCGATGTCATCTATCCCTACAAGGGTGAGGTGGAAACCTGGTACTATTACAATAGAGGCTTTAAGACGGATACGCTCATATTAGCTGGCACCGCACTGTCGCTTTTCTTCGGTGACGTGGACTGGGCTACGAAATTATTCGGGGACCTGCCCGCCAAGCCATACGACCTTACCGTCCACACGGCGGCAGCCAGACGCAAGCCACCCTCCTTTGGGCAAAGTTCGTAGGCAAATAACGTGCGTTGTACTCTTTTTACCGGTCTAGCAGAGAGCAAATATTAACTGCACACGATATGATCGAGTCTATCATAAGTAATAAAACCCGGGTTAAACTATTAATCAAGTTCTTCCTCAACGAGGACAGCAGAGGATATTTACGTGGTTTAGAGACTCAGTTTGGGGAAAGCTCCAATGCGATACGCGTGGAGCTCAATCGACTCGTAGCGGCCGGCTTGCTTACTTTTGAGACGGTGGGCAACAAGCGGATGTACCGCGCCAATCGAGAGCACCCACTCTACAACAACCTTCATGCATTGGTGCGCACGCACATCGGCGTCGACCAGGTGGTGGACGCGGTCGTAGACCAGCTCGGCGACCTTCAGCAAGTGTATCTCGCGGGTTCCTTTAGCCAGGGTATCGATAGCAGCGTCATCGATTTGATCTTCGTGGGGGCACTCAACAGGGCTTACCTCATCAAGGTCGTCGAGAAAGCGGAGCACCTCATCGACCGGAAGGTCCGCTTCGTCGTGTACTCCCTCGTCGAGGCGGGGGCGGGGGCCTTGGATAATTTTAACCCCCGGCCGATGTTGCTCTGGGACCACCGATCCGCGAAAGCGTCGTGACCGAACCCCGCTCGACGCTCCCCCAACTCCCGCTCCCCGAGGAGCCCCCGCGCTGGTTCGCCTTCCGGACGATGTACAAGCGCGAGAAGATGGTGGGCCGACGCCTGAGCGCCGCGGGCGTCGAGACCTACGTCCCGCTGAAGACCGAAGTGCGGCACTACAAAACCAAGACACGCACCGTCGAACTGCCGCTGTTCAGCAGTTACGTCTTCGCCCGCATCACGGGGGCGGAGTACGCGCAGGTCCTGCGCGACCCCGACGTCTTCGAGATCGTGCGTTTCAACGGGGAGGTTGGACGGGTGACCGACGAGGAGATCGCCTTCCTAAGAGTAGTACTGCGCGGGGGCGGCAAGGAGTTCGCCCCTCAGGCAATGGACGAGATGACCGTCGGGACCCCCGTCGTCATCTCGGGCGGCACCCTCGCGGGGACGCGCGGCATCATCTCGGCGGGGATGAGCAACTCTAATTTCGTGGTCGAACTGCGCACCTTGGGGATTAGTTTAGGGATCACGGTCGAGGCCAAGCACCTGGCACCCGATACGAGTGCGCCCCGCGGCCACCGCTGAACGAGGCGACTACCGCTCAACGCCGCGGCCGTCTGCCCCAACCGCCGGCCACGAGAACGACACTATACTCGCACCGAGTGCGATTACCCGGGAGCGTCACCGACAGCTTGCGTAACGCTTCCACTTTGCGAAGAACTCTATGAAGAAAGCCCTCATCACCGGCATCACCGGACAAGATGGAGCCTACCTCACCCAACTCCTGCTCGACAAGGGATACGAGGTCCACGGCATCAAGCGTCGCGCCTCGCTGTTCAACACCGACCGCATCGACCACCTCTACCAGGACCCCCACGAGGACAATATTCGGCTGAAGCTCCACTACGGCGACCTGTCGGACGCGACCAACCTCGTCCGCATCGTCCAGGAGGTGCAGCCGGACGAGCTCTACAACCTCGGGGCCATGTCCCACGTCCAGGTCTCGTTCGACGCCCCCGAGTACGCCGCCGACGTCGACGGCGTGGGAACGCTCCGGATCCTGGAGGCCATCCGCATCCTCGGGCTCACGGACAAGACTCGCTTCTACCAGGCGTCTACGTCGGAACTCTACGGCCTCGTGCAGGAGGTCCCGCAGTCCGAGACCACGCCTTTCTACCCGCGCTCGCCCTACGCAGTCGCGAAGCTCTACGCTTACTGGATCACGGTCAACTACCGCGAGGCGTACGGGATGCACGCCTCGAACGGGATTTTATTCAATCACGAGAGCCCACTGCGTGGCGAGACCTTCGTGACGCGGAAGATCACCCGGGCCGTGGCAAAGATGTCGCTCGGGCTTCAGGACAAACTCTACCTCGGCAACCTCGACGCCAAGCGGGACTGGGGTCACGCCAGGGACTACGTCGAGGGCATGTGGCGCATCGTCCAGCACGATACCCCATCCGATTACGTCCTCGCCACCGGGGTGACGACGACCGTGAGGGACTTCGTGCGGATGAGTTTTCGCGAAAGCGGCATCGAGCTCGAGTTCAGCGGCGAGGGCGTCGACGAGGTGGCCACCGTCTCCGCCAACCACAACGAGGACAATCCCCTCAGGGTCGGCGAGGTCGTCGTCGCCATTGACCCGCGGTACTTCCGCCCGACCGAGGTCGAACTCCTGATCGGCGATCCGACCAAAGCCAAGACCGTGCTCGGGTGGAAGCACGAGTACGACCTCGCGCAACTCTGCGCCGAGATGGTCCAGGCGGATATCGACCACTTTCGCCAGTCGCAGGTATTGCGCAAGGCCGGATTCGTCGTCAAGAACGAGTTCGAGTAGCGTCTTGGACCAGCGTAAGCGCGCTCTTAGCCACGGGCGCTGACAGCGTCCTTGCCTCAACCAAGACCTGGCCCCACAGGTAACTTAGCCATGCCCACCGCCACCGCTACCCGCCCCATCCCCATGGTCGATCTCAAGTCGCAGTACGAGGCGATGGCCGGGGAGATCGACGACGCGATCCTCGACGTGGTGCGGTCGACGGTGTTTATCAAGGGACCGGTGGTCAAGTCGTTCGAGGAGGAGTTAGCGGACTACCTCGGCGTCAAGCACGTGATCGCCTGCGCCAACGGCACCGACGCGCTCCAGATCGCGATGATGGCCCTCGGGCTTACCGTGGGCGACGAGGTCATCGTCCCGAGCTTCACGTACGTGGCCACGGCGGAGGTCATCGCCCTGCTCGGTTTGACGCCGGTGATGGTCGACGTCGACCCCGACACTTTCAACCTCGACATCGACGCGGTCGCGGCGGCGATCACGCCGAGGACCCGGGCCGTGGTGCCGGTCCACCTCTTCGGACAGAGCGTTGCGATGGCGCCGCTGCTGGTTTTGGCGAAAGCCCACGACCTATACGTCATCGAGGACAACGCCCAGGCCATCGGCGCCGACTACACCTTCCCCGACGGCCGAACCGCCAAGACGGGCACCCTGGGCCACGTGGGATGCACGAGTTTTTTCCCGAGCAAAAACCTCGGCTGCTACGGCGACGGTGGTGCTATTTTCACGAACGACGACGCCCTGGCGGCCGTCATGACCCAGGTAGCCAACCACGGCCAGAACCGGACGTACTACCACGACGTGGTCGGGGTCAACAGTCGCCTTGACGCCCTCCAGGCCGCCGTGTTGCGCGTCAAACTTCCGCGCCTCGACGGCTACAACGCCGCCCGCACCGCCGCCGCCGACGCCTACGACATCGCCTTCGCCGACTGCCCCGCCCTCCGGACGCCCCTACGCTCCCCCGACAGCACGCACGTCTTCCACCAGTACACCCTCCGCGTACTCGACGGCACCCGCGACGCTTTGCGCGCCCACCTCGCCGAGCGCCAGGTCGCCCACAACGTCTACTACCCCGTCCCGCTGTACAGCCAGGGGGCTTTCGCCAAAACCGTCCCCCCCGGCTTTTCCCTGCCCGTCACCGAGATGCTCTGCCAACAAGTCATCTCCCTCCCAATGCACACCGAACTAAGCGAAGCAGACATCGACTACGTCACCCAAGCCGTCCTAAACTTCTACGGCAACCGCGAGTAGTACCGCACCCAGGCACCCCGCACCTAAGCACCCAGGCACCTAAGCACCCCGCACCTAAGCACCCCGCACCCCGCCCCCCATGCAGCAACCCTACGTGGCCATCATGGCCGGAGGCGTCGGCAGCCGATTTTGGCCGGCCAGCCGCGAGTCACGCCCCAAGCAATTCCTCGACATCCTCGGCACGGGCCAGTCGCTCATCCAGCAGACCTACGCGCGCTTCACGAAGGTCACCCCCCCGGACCGCATCCTCGTCGTCACCAACGAGGCCTACCGCGAACTCGTCCACCAGCACCTGCCCGAACTCCCGGTCCGCAACATCCTCTGCGAGCCGAGCCGCAACAACACCGCCCCGTCGGTAGCCTACACCGCGCTCCACGTCGAGGCGCGCGACCCCGACGCAACCCTGGTCATCGCCCCGAGCGACCACGTGATCCTCAAGGAGGACGCCTTCGTCGAGGCCGTCCAAACCGGGCTCAGTTTTGCCGAAAGGCACCACGGCCTCGTCACCCTGGGGATCGAACCCACGCGCCCCGATACGGGCTACGGCTACATTCAGTACGCCGAAGCCGCCGCCGCCGAGGGCGTCCACAAGGTTCGCGCCTTCCGCGAGAAGCCGGACCTCCCCACCGCCGAAGCTTACCTTGCCGACGGCGGCTACGTCTGGAACGCCGGCATCTTCATCTGGCGGGTCGCGGACATCCTGGCGGCTTTCGAACGGCACAGCCCACAGATCTACGGTACGCTCTGCGCCCAGCGGGACTGCTTCGGCACCGACCGCGAGGCGGCATTCATCGGCGAGGCCTACCCCACGACCGAGAAGATCAGCGTCGACTACGCCATCATGGAGCGCGCCGACAACGTCTACACCATCCCCTGCGACATCGGCTGGTCGGACCTCGGGACCTGGGGCTCGCTCCACGTCTACGCCGACAAGGACGACCGCGCGAACGTCGTCCACGGCGCCAACACCATCGTCGTCGACGCCAGCAATAACCTGATACGCACCAACGACGGGAAATTGGTCGTGATTAGGGGATTAGAGGATTACATTGTCGTCGACGAGGAAGACGTATTGATGATCTATCCCAAATCCCAGGAGCAGGAGATCAAAGCGCTGACGCAATCCCTTCAAGACGTAAGGTTTACGTAAATGCCGCACCCGACCAGCTCTGCCGAACTGCGGTCCAGTCGCCTGGGGGTCGTACCGCCACCAGCGGCCCACATGCGCAGGCTGGCTTTCGCGTGTAACAACTGCACCGGGCTCGAGCTCTTCCGCGGCTCCATCATCAGGCAATTCCTCGCGGCTGGCTTCGAGGTCCACGTCATCGCGCCGTACGACACCTACACGCCGACCCTCATCGCGGCCGGCGTGCGGTTTACGGACATCGAGCTCTCGCACCAGGGCATGAACCCCGTCGAAGAGATGCGGACGGTCAGGGCGCTGCGGCGGGCCTACCGGAGGCTCGCGCCGGACCTCATCTTTCAGTACACCATCAAGATCAACGTCTACGGGACCTACGCCGCCCGCGCGCTCGGCATTCCGACCGTGTGCATAGTCCCCGGCCTCGGTAGCTTCCCGGAGGTCGCCAATACGGTCGTTCGGTACTGTTTGTCGGCGGGGTACGCGTACGCGGCCAGGCACTCCGCAGAGATGTGGTTCCTCAACCAGCACGACTACGGATTCTTCGAGTCCCGCGGCTGGCTCGATGGGGTCACCTCACGGATTCTCCCCGGGGAGGGCGTCAACGTTCGTGACTTCACCCCGACGCCCTTGCCGGATGGCCCCGTCTGCCGCGTTCTGTTTATCGGTCGCCTGTTGGAGACCAAGGGCGTTAGGGTCTTCGCCGAGGTCGCCACGCTAATGAAAGCCATCGGGGAGGACTTCCACTTCTCCATGATCGGCTACCTCGAGGAGCACAACCCGGCTGGCATATCGGCCGTCGAGCTGCAGACGTGGATCGACGCGGGCGTCTTGGAGTACCACGGCGCCGTGCCGGACGTGCGCCCGTTCATCGGCGCCGCCGACGTGATCGTGCTCCCGACCCACTTCCGGGAAGGGCTCAACAGAGTGATCCAGGAGGCGATGGCCTGCGGGCGCCCGGTCGTGACGACCAACGTGCCGGGTGCCGGCGAACTCGTCAGCCACGAGTCGACCGGCTACATCGTCCCGGTCCGGAACGCGGCAGCCATCGTGGAGGTCCTTCGGTACCACGCGACGTTGAGTGGGGAGCAGCGCGAGGGCATGGGGCGTCTGGCTCGGCGTCAGGTGGTGCAGCGGTACGACGAGCGCTTCGTGCACGGGCACTATTTTGACCTCGTGGCGCGGCTCGGCGCCGCACGTTTACGCAGGCTCCAGGTGTCCGTCAACTAGCAAATAACGGTCATGGGCTAGGGGACAAGTGGCTCGCCCCGCTGCGTCGAAGTCTAGTCGCTCGCCCGCGCGACTCACCCAGCCGATCTGGCTCGCGGGGTTGCCGACGACGAGGGCGAACGGCGGAATGGGTTTCGTGACCACGGACCCGGCGCCCACGAAGGCATACGCGCCGATGTCGTTTCCGCACACGATCGTTGCGTTCGCCCCGATCGTCGCCCCGTCGCCGACGTGCGTTTTGGCGAAAGCCCCCCGCCGATCGACGGCACTGCGGGGGTTGCGCACGTTGGTGAACACACAACTCGGACCCAGGAACACATCATCGCCGCAGGTCACGCCCGCAAAGACCGACACGTTGTTCTGCACCTTCACGTTGGACCCGAGCACGACACCGTCGGCGATGAACACGTTTTGTCCCAACTTGCAGTTAGGCCCGAGCCGCGCACCCGCGGAGACGTGGCAGAAGTGCCAGATGGCCGTACCCGCGCCGATGTGCGCGCCGGCGTCCACGACGGCCGTAGGGTGTACGAAGTAGTCGATCTCGGTCATGCTCGTGAGTTCCCGAAAGACCGCAAGTAACTCCAGAGCGGGGCGTAACTGTGGTCCCACGTGAGGCCATCTGCCCGCGTCCGCAGCTCCTCACCCCAGGCCGATCGACAGCTGCGCGCCCGCGCGAAGAAGTCACGCAGCTCGGACGGGTCGAGCGGGGCCTCGTCGGCACTGAGTCGGAGTACCGCGGCGCTGCCCTCCCAGGTCGGGTCACTCACCGTGGCGATGAACGGGAGTCCCGCGGCGGCGTATAGTCGGTGCTTCAGGGACTGATCGGGGTAGACCCCTTTGCGGTGAGTGGCGAGCGTGCCGATCCCTACCTCCGCCCAGGACAGGCGCTCATCGCGTGCGGCGCCGTAAAGTGCGCTCAACCACGTAACCGCCACTCCGAGGTCTGCCGCACGCGAACGGAGCTGCGCTACCGCCGGCCCGACACCCGCCAGGCAAAGTTCGTACTGGCCCGCCAGTTCGGGTGCCGCCAGCGCCGTCAACAGTCGATCCACGCCGTGCCAGTAGGCCCACTGCCCGATGCCGAAAATGCGATAGGGTCCCCCGGGAGGCTCGTCCGGGCGACGGAGTACGGGGGAGGATACGCCATTGCGGACCCGGATGGTCGGCCGACCTTCGATCTCGGAGTCCGGCGACAGCGTCACGAATCGATCGACGCGTGCGACGGGGAGTCTCGCGCTCAGCAGGCGGTGCAGGTAAGCGTTAAGACCAGTCGCTTCCCAAGTCGTAGGGTAGGTCGGTAGGTCTACGATGACTTTACACCCGAGCGCATGCGCCGCGGCGATGAGTCGGAGCTGCGCGCGACTCGCGGGGTGCGCTCGGTACCACAGCACGTCGTAATCGGCGACCCTGAGTACGATGTTCAGCTTTCGCCAAAACCCCGCGTACCGAAAGTACGCCGCCGCGAGTCCGCGTGGGGCCGGCGCGAAGTCCTCCGCCGCGGCGTACTCGTACAGCGTCGTACCGTCCGCGAAGTACGCGTCCACGGCGAAGCCCTGCCGCCGGGCCGCGTCGACGAGGGCCGTACACTTCTCGTAGATTCCCACGGTGCTCGCTCTGCGGCGGTCGATCGCGAAGGCGGCCAGGATGCGGGTCATAGTAAAGTCGGGTGGGCCAGCGCGCCGTAATATCGCGCGATGTGTGGGATTACCGGTCACTTCGCCCCCGGGGCCGGTGCTGATCTTCGGGGCTTTCGCCAAAACCTGCGGCGCCTGCACCACCGCGGACCGGACCAGCAAGGGGTAGCGAGCGGCGAGCACTGGGCGCTCGGACAGACGAGGCTCGAGATCATCGGCGGGGCCGACGTCGGGTCGCAGCCGATGCAGCGGCCCGGCTACGCGTTCGTCTTCAATGGCGAGATACACAACTACGTGGAGTTGGGGGCCGAACTACTTGCGGCCGGCCAGGCTTGCGATGTCCGGTCCGACTCCTCGGTGGCGTTCGCGGCGCTCGTTTACTGGGGCCGGGAGGCGGTACGGCGTTTTCGCGGGTTTTGGGCGTTTCTGTTCGTCGACGAGGTCGCGGGCGAGGTCTGGTGCTGTCGCGATCGCTACGGGCAGAAGCCGCTTGTATACACTGACGCGGCGCCGGGGTTGCGCTTCGCGAGCGAGGCACACGCACTCGGGGTGGCGCTGGTGTTGGCTGCGTCGTCGGTGCGCGCGTTCCTGGCCGACGCCCAGTACCCGGCGGCGCCCGCGACGATGTACGAGAACGTACGACAGGTTCGCCCGGGGTCCCTCGTGAGCGTCGATCTGCGTACGCACGCACTCAACGAATGGGTCTACTACCGCGTCGGCGAGTCCGAGGTATTGATCCAGCCTTACGGGGAAGCGGTCGCGGGTTTTGCCGAAAGGCTCGAAACCTCCCTGCGCTTGCGCCTCCGCGCCGACGTACCGGTAGGCCTGCTGCTGTCTTCCGGGAAGGACTCCGGCACCTTACACGCCATGTTACGGGCGTTCCCAAAGATCCCTGCGTTCACCTACGAGCAAGCCGGAGTCGAGGACGAGGCCTGCGCCGTGAGGCAGTGGTACGCCGCCGAGCGCGCCATCACGAACGCCACGCGGAGCACAAACCTTCCGGGACGCGTCGCCGCGATCCACCGCAGTCTCGACGCCCCGATGCTGAGCGCCTCCCTGCTGGCCCTCGACGCCCTGTACAGCACCGCGAGCGCAGCGGGCGTACCGGTGCTGCTCAGCGGACAAGGCGCCGACGAAGTGCTCGGCGGGTACCACTACTACAGCGGACTACAGGCATCCAAACTCTGGGCACTGAGGTCGAGGATTGCGAGTCTCGGCGGGCTGCGCGCAGCATGGGGCGCGTATCGCGACGCCCGCGCGGCGGGGGCGCTCACTGCAGGGCTTGCGTTGGCGCTTGTGGGAAGTGACCCTCACGACGAACTCAAGACCGACCGAGGCCCCGACGCGGTGACCGAACGGCGGCGCGCCGACGTAGCCGGGCGCCAACTGCAGTCGATGCTCTGGTACGAGGACCGCATCTCGATGCTCCACAGTGTCGAAACGCGCTGCCCCTTCCTCGATGTGGACCTGGTGGAGTTCTGCCTGGCGCAGCCCGGACACTACTTCGTGCGGGGGCACCGACGCAAGCGTTTGCTAGAATCGGCCTTCGGGGCTATGTGGCCTCGCGAACTGCGCTGGGAGCGCACCAAGAAGGGACTTCCGGCCAGCGAGGCCACCATACTTTCCGAACACGAAGCATTCGTCCGCGAAGGCTTGACCATCGCCGCGGACTACCTCCACACCGCGCCCCCCGACGGACGCGCCGTCCGAACCGCGCTCCGCGGCCCCCGTGGCGCCAAAGCTGTCTGGCGGCTAAGTATGCTCGGCCACTGGCTCGGCTCGACGTGCGCGTAGCGTAGCCTCGATCGGGTGGCCAGCTACCGCAAGACCTCCTGAAGGAAAGTGTGCCAGACGCTGATGTGGTCCTCCAGGCTCAGTCCCGCGGGGGCCGGCCGCGCATTAAGACCTCCGTCGATCGAGGCCTCGATGAGGCGACGTAAGTCCTCGGCGGTCTCGAAGGTCGTTTGCCACGCAGAGAGTTCGGGCATCCCACGGTAGCTCGCCGGCGTGAGTATCGGTCGAGCGTAGCGGATTTGGTCATTCTCGATGCCGGTCACCTTGGTCGAGCCCCCGCCCTCGTAGGTGGTGGCGAACGGCATGTCGCGACCGGTGAGTGAGACGATACAAGTTGCGCGGCGCCAAGCCTGCGCGTAGACCTCGTCCGGCACCAGTCTATCGAAGGTGGTGAGGGTATCGGACGTGCGAAGCTCGCTTGATAAGGCTTTCATTGCGTCACGGGCCCCGGCACTTCTTGCCTCACCGAGGATGACCACGTGTATGGGCGCAACTGCCGCGGGGAGCTCTCGCAAGGCCCGCCCCAGGAGCTGGTAATCGCGCTGTTCGGGTAGGACCGTCCCCGGCACCAGTATCGTCGGGGGCGCATCGTTGGGCACGGCGTCTAGCTGATGCGCCGCGCTCCCCCAAACGGCCCACGGCACCCCGAGGCTGGCTTTGCCCGCAGATTCGGCGAACTGAGCCACAATATGAGAGGAAGGAAATACGAGGCCGCTGAAGTGACTGCTTATCTCACGCCGGTGTGAGAGCTCGCCGGTGAGTGACCACTTGAGTCGGCGTAGAACGTGCACTGGCTTCAGCGGCGCCCAGACCAGCCGCTCCGAGAGCATCCACCGGGCGTTGTGGACGAGGGTGACCCAGGGTACGCCAGGTGTCGACAGACTCCGCCACGCCCGGAAGTCGAGCATCGTGGTGGCGTTGACGACGAGGTCAAACCCCTGCACTCGCTGTGACAACTCCTGGATCGCGCCGCGCAGCCCGCCCGCGGTGGACACCGTCACGACTTCCCCCCCGGGCGCATAGGTTTTCGCGTACGCTGGAGTCACGAATAGGGTGACTCGACCCAGGTGCGAAAGTACGGTAGCGAGGTAGTCGACGTCGCCCTGGTGCTGGTAGAGTTCGACGATCGCGATTCGCAGGTTCATATGCGCGACTTGTTGCGCACCGATTGTAGGAACTCCAAACCGCGCCAGAGGGCCGTGTTCGCGATCCGGACCTGGCCGTACCACTGTGGCACGGCCCCGAAGCTGGCTACGAACGCCCGCACCCCGGGTAGGTAGCCGGATTGCATGTCGATGCTCTCGATCCCGAGCGCTCTCGCGTACTCGATGTAGTGGTTCGTCAAGCTCGTGTTGGTACTCGGGAGGGCATCCGCCGACCGCACCAGCAGCAGGGTGTACCCCACCCGGTCGTCGTGCACGAAGCCGACCGCCCCCTGCAGGCGTCCGTCACTCCGGCGGTGGCTTCCCCAGAGTTGCCCGAAACCCTGATCCCTCGCCCTCGCGAGCACGTCCACCACGGCCGGAGATCCGCACTCGCTACGTGTCGTGAGGATTTCGCGGAGGGCGTCGAGGTCGACCGGGCCGTCGAGTGGGCGAATGACGCTATCCCGCTCGGCGTGGCGAAGGAGTCGACGTATATCGGCGGGGTAGCCGGGGGCAGCGCCAAGGTGTAGCGACTGCGTGGCCAGCGCGCGGCAGGCACGGCCGAAGCTCCAGGCCGCTTGCGGCTGGTGCACCGTGAACACCCCATACTCGTGGCCGTGTGGCAGTGTCAAGGCTTCCGGGGAAGGGTAGAGGAATCTCGGGCCACCGTAGGGCGTGTGGGGCGGGAGTCCGAGCCACCTCAGACCGGCCCTCGCGTGGGTGTAGTAAGGCCAGGCAGCGGTGAGCCTCCCGCGCGAGGTATAGTACAGACGAGCGTCCCAGGCCAGCGGCGCCACGGTGTCGAGCCACTGCGGCTGCCAGTAGAGCGGGAGGTATACTTGCTCCCCGGCCCACTCGCGGTACGCCCGCCTGTCCGCGTCGCGCTTCGGGATCATCGTCGGCGAAAGTAGGCCACATGCTCTCCGTGGTTATCCTTGCGGTACTTGAGCCCCCCGAGCCATACCTCCGTCGCCTCACGACTCACCTGGGTGGCCGCCGGGACCGTGATCGTGCAAGTGTTGACGCTCGTCAAGATCGGCGTCATGGCCCGGGTGCTTAGCCCCGACCAGCTCGGCGTCTACGCATTGCTCATGGCCTACGCCCAGGGCAGTAGTCGATTCAATGGCTTCGGGATCGCGGCGGCGATTGTCCACTTCCGGGACTTGTCCGATCGCGAACTGAACACCCTGCTCTACCTCGGGGTCGGTATCGCCACACTAACCTTCGTCGTAACCCTGATCGTCGTCGGTGTACTCGAGCCGGATGGGGTACTGCTCTTGTTCGGAGGCATTGGGTTCAGCCTGGTTATACGGGCGCCCGGCGAACACGTCGAAGCGCTACTGCAAGCGCAGCACCAGCACGCCACGCTCGCGAAAGTGGTGATCGGTAGTGCCTTCGTCGGGGAGGCGACGGCGGTCGCGGGTCTCTACTCCACCGGCTCGCTCGCGTCGGTGGTCTTCGGCTACCTCGTGACGGCCTCTACGTACAGCGCTTTCTTGCTGGCTGTCCCCGCGTGGCGCGAGAACCGCACGAGCTGGCGCATGAGACCTCTGTGGAAGATGAGGTCGGTGTTAAGGTTCTCAGCTTACCAATTCGCTTCAGGGCTAGGCAACCTGGTGCTACACCGCGCGGACCGGTTCGTGTTGCTCTTCAGTTTCGGGCTGCCCGTACTGGGCGAATACGAACTCGCTAAACAGTTGGTCCTGCGGCCGTACAAGCTGCTCGGCGCGATCGTAGCGAGGGTGTACTTCCCGATCTACGCCGAGCTGCAGGACGACCGTAAGCGGGTCTCGGCCCTGTACCTACGCGTGCTGCGAAGCATCGTCGGGCTTACCGCACCGGCGTACCTGTTGCTCGCGATTTACGCCCCACAGGTGACGGCGCTCATACTCGGGGACCGCCTCGTCTACGCTGGCGAACTCGTCCGCGTCCTGTGCTTCCTGGGATTCTCGTACAGCGTCATCAACCCGATCGGGAGCTACCTGCTGGGCCTGGGGAAAGCCAAAGCCGAACTGTTGTTCCAGTGCACGATCGCCACCTGGTTGGGACTCCTGCTTTTGGTCGTCACGCGCTTCGCAGATCTCATGACCTCAATGTGGATCTATAGTCTGCTGGGTGGTGCCGGAGTCATGGTGGCGGACCTGCTGTGGCGCCGACGGATAGGCGGCATGTCAACGAGCGTCCAGGCCGTCGGCCTCGCCTACGCATTGCTGTGGGCCGCGCTGCTGGCCTTGATCGCGATGTCGACCACGGTGGTGCTGGCTAGCTTCGTCTCGCCGGACACACGTCCTGGGCTGCTCGCGCAGTTGGTCTTGCTGGGCGTCCTGTACGGGAGTTATGCCTTGCTCCGCATTCGGGCCATCAGCCTGAATACCTTACCGCCGCCGTCGGCGGATACTGGCTTGGTAGATGGCGCTGCCCTATAATCTTGTGATATGCGATGGCGTGAGCGCTACCGGGACGCTACCCGACTCTTGTTCCGCAGCCCCGATGCGGCCGCGGTCGACGGGCTCGCCATGCAGTACCTGCGGCCCCTGCTGGATAGTTTCACGGAGCCTCCGCCCATGAGCAGTACGTCGCTACGGCCGGTTGCGCTCGCGCTGCTCGTCAACGAACTGCGGATCAATCGCCGCGAGGCCGTCCTGGAGTTCGGGTGCGGTGTGTCGACCTTGGTTTTGGCGAAAGCCGCCGACCTCTACTCACTTGAAGTCCAAATCCTCGCCATCGAGCAGAGCGCCGAATGGGTGGACCGCACCTGGGAGCAACTAAGCGAGGAGGGCCTCGGGCACATCGCGGAAATTCAGCACGTACCCACTATCGACGGCGGGGCATTCGGGCCCATCACGGTAGGTGACCGCCACCGGGACACCTCATTCGATCTAGTAGTCATCGACGGGCCGAACGCCTACGCCCCCGGTACCGAACGTGCTCGTATCGCAAACCGAGATTTTTTATACGGCAAGCTCGCTCCCGCCGCCGCGATCCTCGTCGACGACGTCCACAGGGCGGGCGAACTAGCCCTGCTCGACTCTTTCGTCGACGACGACTTCCGCACCCAGCGCCTGTACGACACCATCGGGCTCGCGACCCGCGGTCCGGCCTTCGACACCGCCCCCATCCGCGACTGACCCTTATGCGCATTCTGTTCGTCAGTACCGTGATGGCCTCACAGACGCACGGGCCGTCCCGCAAGCTGATGCTACTGCGGGACGCACTCGCCCAGCGCCCCGAAGTCGAACTCCGCGTGATCACCGAGGATCCCGACCCTCGCTACCCTTCCGACTACGTAATCAGCGTTCGGTACCCGCGGCGGCTCGAGCCGGGATCGAAACTCCTGCGCGCCTGGAGGTACTGGCGCGAAGCCGAGCGGGTCTACCGGACGTGGCCCTACGAGTTCTTAGTGTTCAACGATGCACCGCAGGCCCTCTTCGCGGCCTACGCGACCCGAGCTCCGGGGGTGAAGCTCGTAGCCATGCTCAACGATGACGACAACGTTGACAGGGGCTTTCGCCAAAACGAGACCCGGAAGAAGTGGCTCTGGCGCAGTGCCGTGCGTACGATGGAGCGCGCGGTGGCCAAGCGAGCGCATCGCGTGGTGGTCTGTTCGCGGTACCTGGCCGGTGTCGTGCAACCCGGCTACGGCCTCGTGGCGCCTCCCGCCGTGCTTTACCCCGCGCTAGACCTGTCGGAGTGGGTCGAGGTGAGGGCGAGCCGGGCACCCGGAGCGCCGACGGTGCTGTTCGTCAAGTCGGACCCGATTCGTGGGGGTGTGTTGGATCTGTTGGCGGCTCTTCGGCTGGATGATTTGGGCTGCGAGATCGGACGGGTCCTGCTCGCCGGTTTCGACCCGGGACGATACCCCGGGGTCGTGGCGCTGGCAGAGACGCTGGCGTGCGAAGTCGTGTTTTGCGGACACGCGACCAGAGATCAGCTGCACGAACTGATCGGCGAGAGTCACATCGGGGTCGTCCCCAGTCGCCACGAGGCCTACGGCATTACGGCGCGAGAGTTCCTGCAGTGCGGGCTCCACACCGTGGTGAGCAGGGCGGGCGGCCTTCCGGAAGCTTGTGAGGGCAGCGAAGTGCACTACTTCGAACCGGGCGATATTAATTCGCTGCGAGACGCCTTACGTCATTCCATCCAAAAGCACGCTAGTGGCCGCGGTGGACGCAGCGCCGATCTGCGCTACGACCACATCGCCATGGCGGCAGACTTCTTAGACATTCTACAAAACACGCGGAGCACAACCTGAGTGCCGCCCCGCAAACTCAGCGCAACACGACCAACTTCCCGAAGCCGGACTTGAAGTACCGGTCGGCTCCGGTGGAGCGCTGCTCGAAGTCTTGATCGGTAGAAGTCGAGGCCACCTCGAATCGGTAGAGGTAGGTGCCGCGCGCGAGCCGTTGTCCGAACTGGTCTGTGCCGTCCCAGACACCGCTGGTCAGCTGCCGTCCGATCTTGAGTGCGCCCAGCTCCGGTGGCCCGAGGCTGCGCACGAGGCGACCGCTCGTCGTAAAGATGTTGATTTGGTAATCGCTCGGCACCTCGCCGGTGAGCTCGTACTGGAAGCGGACGCGGTCTACCATCGGGTTGGGGTACGGTAGGACGTTACTGATGGCCTTCGCGTTGGTGATTTCGAACCTGAGGGTCTGCGAAGCAGCCTCTGTTTTGTTGCCGTGCGTGTCCGAGGCCCGCACCGTGATCGCGTACTCGCCATCGGCAAGCTGGCCGGGCGCGTAGCGGAACGAGATCTCTTCGTCCGCTGCATCATCCATCGGCGTGAGTTGCCCCGGAAGATCCGCCGCCGCGAGCACCGTTCCGTCGGGGAGGGTGAGCCTCACCGAGGGCAGCTCGCCGGAGGTAGGATCGAGCTTCAGATCGTCGCGGAGTTGGATCGTGAACACGGGGCTCGGGGCGAGTAGGTCGCGGTCGCGCAACTGTTCGCCGTCCACGAGGACCCGTATCGTCGGCGCTACCTCGTCGACGTTTTGCTGGACCTCCGTGAAGGCGATGTTGTTGCTCGCGATGCGCTCGCCCTCGAGGGGACTCGCCACGAGTTCCAGACCGACCTTCAGCGCGGCGCGCTCGTCCGGGAAAGCGTAGGTGCCACGCCAGACCGACGTCCCCCAGGCGGGTAGCCCCGCGAGGGTATCCCGGGTGTAGGTAGTGTTGGTGGTCACGTTGTTTACCTGCAGGCTGTAAGGCCGCGTGATGGGCGTCGGGCTGACGTTCCGCAGGCCGATCTCGAATTGCGGCGTGCTCCCGGCGACTACGGTATCGACGAATCCGCGC
The DNA here is from genome assembly GCA_965215115.1 of Saprospiraceae bacterium. GTDB lineage: Bacteria > Bacteroidota > Bacteroidia > Chitinophagales > Saprospiraceae > CALDTK01. Next base: position 4,135,285 of record OZ244050.1, on the reverse strand, counting down.
AGGGCCAGGTCGGGATCGTAGACGAGCTCGGGGCGTAGGTCCCCATCGACGCTGAGTCGCGTGACGGCGTTGGGCGTCCGTTCGTCGGTGTCGCTCTGCGTCACGCGGATGAGGTAGTAAGGGTGCGCCCCACGTGATGCCTCGGGAATCTCGTAGCTCCCGACGTACTGCGCCGAGGACGTAATCGCGATCGTATCGCCGGCGGGCGTGAGGGCCAGGACCTCGACGCGCAACTCGTCCTCCTCTTCCCCCGGTGGCGAATCCACCGCCCAGCTAACCGACCGGGCAGCGACGAACGGCCCGAACCGTGGCGAGATGTACTTGCCGCTGGGGTTCGGGAGGGGGACCTCGAAGGTGGAGTTCGTGATGTCGGTAGGGGACTCACCTAGGTCTTCGAGGATCGGTCCGACGCCCTTGCGGAAGATGAAGGTGTAAGGCACGCTCTCCTTCGCGATCCAGTCGTCGAGGCGCTTCGCACCCTGCTCGCGGAGCACCCCGAGTAAGGTGCGTTCGCCGACGGAAGTACTGTCGTCGACCCAGGCATCGGGCTGGAGGTTAGAGCCGCGCTTGATGACCGTGAAGAAGAACACGATCTGGCCTTCGTTGGCGACACTGTCGATGAAGTTGACCACGCGCCTGCGTGCTGCCTTCGTGTCGACGTGATAGCTGAAGCTGCGCTGCCACGTGCCGAAGTCGATCGAGCCGTAATTGCCCCCGGTGTTACCGATCTCGTACCCGGTCGTGTTATTGACCACGAGTAAGGCCACCGCGGTGTCGACGAAGTCCCACGGCCGCATCGACACGTACGGACTCTCGAATCCGGTGATGAGGTGCGGGCGGTAACTCGGTGAGTAGTTGGTATTCTGGAACTCCTTGTGCAGGAAGAGGGTGTCGAAAGCCCACTTACCGTCCAGCAGGGGCGAGAGGCGCAGTCGCGTACCACCCAGAAACTGAGATGGCGTCTGAAGGTCCATCCCGGCGGTATCGCCCTCGCCTATACGGTAAAGGTGACCTTGCTCCAGGTCGTGTCTACCTCGGTGCGGCACCGCGCGAAGTAGCGGCGGCCCGCAACCGGTGTCACGGTCGGCAGCCAGGACGAGAGACTGCCCGCCGTCTGGGTGCTGGTCGCGAGCACGGTCGCGAAGTCCTCACGCTCGGAGAGCTGCCACGTGAACTCTTGCCGTCCGTCGAAAGGGCGGCCGAACTCCGCGAAGAGTCTCACGGTATCGCCCGCGATCCGTTCGCCGTCGACGGGGTACACGATCCGTACCCGAGCGTCGGCGACGAAGAACCCGACCGGGCCCGGGGAATTGTTCTGCAAGGCACCCGCCATGATCGCCTCCTCGCGGACCCCTGCGATCGTGAAGTACAGCTGGTTGAGGCCGGCGCCGTCGAGATTCCAGCTAGGGATGCTGAGCCGGACGGTCTTGCGCTGTGCGAAACCCGCGATCTTCAATGTGTCGACGGTCTCGCGCGGCCTCTGTGGCGAGGACCGCTCCACGATGAGGTCGAAGGTGTCGGCGATGCCGCGGCCTAAGTTCACCAGCTCGACACTAACCTCGAAGTCCTCCACGCTGGGGATCAGCGGCTCGGGACCGACGCGCAGGGTCTTCGTGTCGACGATGATATCGGGGCCGGCGGGCTTGTAAGCGACGAGGGCGGGGTCGCCCTGGAGGAGGAACTGCTCGCCCTGTTGGCGCTGGATGTAGTTACTCCTCGATAGATTGTCATTGATGGCGGTCCTGATTGCCCTGGAGAGTGGCTGGCGGTAATTGTCGCCGGCGAAGGCGCGGTACACGTTACTCCCGAAGTCCTGGAGGGAGAAGATGTACCCGAGTCCCGTGGTCGCGGCGAACGACGAGAACCCTTTGTCCTCCATGAGGAGAAAGCGCTCGCCGATGGTTTTGTAAGGCACGCAGGCGTTCCCGGCGTAGCAGCCATAGGCCAACAGCGTGGGATACTTGCCGGCGTTCTTGAAGCGCTCCGGCTGGTTGAATTGGATCTCGAAGGTCGTGAGGCTACCGTGGCCAAAGAAGGTCACGATTCCGGCGCCTTCGTTGATGCGCCTGAAGATGGTCTCGAAGTCGCCGGTCTGTACGGGGACGTTCCCACTCTTGCTGACGCGCGTGAAGCTGGGCCCATACTCCGGGGTCGACAGGGCGCGCTCCATGCCGAGCATGGCGCGCTGGATGGTGGCCTGCTCGTTGGCGCCACTCCCGCCGGAGATGTGGAGCACCTCCTTGATCCAGGTAAGGGCCTCGAGATTCGGATCGCCGACCAGGACGTCCTCGGCGGCGCGGGTCTTCCGGAGGACGATGGCGCTCTCGGCGGAGGACTCCGCGGCGACGCGACCGACGTTGGCCACGGCCTGCCCGAGCAGCGGGTTGTAGGCCAGGAGAATATCGGAGGCCGGGAAGCCGTAGGTCGGACAGTAAAAGGTTTGGTTGTCGGGCTGCGCCAACTGCGCCGGCGTGCGAACGGCCGTGAAGTGGCGACCCTTCCCGAGCAACAACACGTGTTGCAGCGCACCTCTCGCGACCGCGCTCGTGATCGCGGCCCTCAGGGCTTGGGGATCATTCGGTATCCCGAATCCGTAGAGATCTACGAGGTCCTCGAACGCAACCACCTGTGCGCGGTACCCCCCGTAGACCGGGTTTTGCCGAAAGGCGGACCACGCGGCGCCACCGTCCTCCCAGTCGAAGGTCTTCCTGCTCGTAATGACCAGGTACTGCGTCTGGGGGTCGATGTCCCGGGGGGGGTGAATGGGCGTACGGTCGCAGGAGAGGCCTCGGCCTGCGGGCTTACCTGGAGCTCGTCACCGTCGGCCAGGCCAGGGATGACGAGGGCGACGGAGTCTTTGCCCACCACCCGAAAGACCGTCTTGGACCGCGGGTGATAGACCAGCACACTCGCGCCGGACGCCAGACCGAGTAGGCCGACCTTCCCGCCGCTCGCGCGCACGTTGTGCGCCGTGAAGCGTAGGGGACCATCGGCCCGCAGCACGTTGCTGGCCGAATACTCGAGCGCGACATCGCCGACGCTGTACAGATCGGTCGTACCGGCTAGTCCCCTGACGACGAGGCCCACACTCGCCCCCGCGAGCGAGACGGCGGGCGGCACGTCGAACGCGTCCTGCAGAAAGGCAGCTGATCCGACGGTGTCGCGGCTGAGCTCCACCCCGCCGAACTCGATCGAGCGGACGTGCGTATTGACGGTAAAGCTAGCCGCGCACCGCAGCGACAGCCGCGCGGCGGGGTTGGGGAGGGCGTCGACGGGGTTTAGCGTCACGGTGGTCTCGACGGCGGGCCTGGTCGCCCAGCCTTCGCCCCGCCGAAGGGACGAGTACTTGGCACCCTCCCGGTCGCTGTCCACTTTGTGAAAACCTGCCAAAGAGCCGGTCTGGAGGGTGCGCCGACCCGACCATGCCGCGCCACGTAGGTCGGTGGGGCCGACGTCCACGATGCGGTAGTGGTCGTGATTGCCGCCGCCGCGCTTGAGGTAGTACACCACCGTATCGCTCACCAAGCGGCGCACGGTAGACAGCAGTTCGGGTCGCGGACCCTCGACCTGGGCGGCTTCGTACGCGATGACCTCGGCGGCGTCGTGGACGAAGCTCAGGCGATCGGCTGGCGTGAGGACGCCCTCGGAAGTGACCACGAGCGGCACTTCTTGGCCCATGTGCCATAGCGAAAGCGAACTGCCGGTGACGCTGCCCCAGCCGGCATCGGCGAGGCGCTGGGCTCCGAACGTGATTACCCCGGTCTGCGTGATACCCACTTTGAGGTACTCCGCCCCACGGTCGATCCACTCGTTGCCGTAGATCGTGTCCCGCCCCACTACTCTCTGCGCCGATACGTTGGTCCCGCTTACAAATAGACAAAGGACACTGAAAGCAACGAGGCGTGAGAACATAAACGGGGTGTTTGTAGGACTGGGGCGGCCCCGCCGCGCGGGTTACAGCCAAAGCTACACGAATGCACAGCACACGGCCACGGCCGGCCGGTTTAACGTCCTTGTTTGCAAGTCGCTACCAAAATTAATACGCTCAGGCAACACTGCGCCCGGGGGTCGCGCGTCTGCGCGGGCGGCGCGAGTCCAGACATTACCTCTAATTTGCACCCCGCCCGAACTACGTAAAACCAAACCACGCCATGCCCTCCGCCTACCTCGTCGCCCCGCGCCGCACCCCCATCGGCAGCTTCGGCGGCCAACTCGCCTCGCTGAGCGCCGTCGACCTCGGTATCCACTCCGTGAAGGCCGTCCTAGCAGCAGCCGGGCTCGACGCCGCCCACGTCGAGGAGGTCATCCTCGGCAACGTCGTCTCGGCCAACGTCGGCCAGGCGCCCGCGCGGCAGGTGGCCCTCGGGGCCGGGCTCCCGCATACCGTGCCCTGCACGACGATCAACAAGGTCTGCGCCTCCGGGATGAAGTCCATTGCCCTCGCGGCGCAGGCCATCGAGCTCGGCCACGCCGACGTCATCGTCGCGGGCGGCTTCGAGTCGATGAGCAACATCCCGTACTACGTGCCGAACGCCCGGTTTGGCTACAAATTCGGCGGCGGCTCACTCGTCGACGGTCTCGAGCGCGACGGACTCCAAGATGCGTACGACAAGGTTGCCATGGGCGTGAGCGCCGACCAGACCGCCGCCGAGTGCGGGATCGGTCGCGAGGCCCAGGACGCCTACGCCGCCGAGTCTTACCGCCGGTCGGCGACCGCTACCGATAGCGGTCGGCTCGGTCATGAAATCGCGCCGCTGTCCCTGCCGCAGCGCAGGGGCGATGCATTGGTCATCGACCGCGACGAGGAGTTCACCAAAGTCATGTTCGACAAGATACCCAACCTGCGGCCGGTCTTCACGAAGGACGGCACCGTGACGGCCGCCAACGCGTCGACGATCAACGATGGCGCCGCGGCGGTGCTGGTGGTCAGCGAGACGGCCCTGAAGGAATACGGCCTTACGCCCGTCGCCCGGATCGCCGGCTACGCGGATGCGGCGCGCGAACCTATGCGCTTTCCGCTGGCGCCCAACCTCGCTGCCCCGCTTGCGCTAAAACGAGCCGGCAAGGCCATGTCGGACATGGGGGTCTTCGAGGTCAACGAGGCCTTTGCCGTGGTGCCGCTCGCGTTCGCGCAGGCCTTCGACCTCGACCCGGCGCTCGTCAACCCCAACGGCGGGGCCGTTTCGCTGGGGCACCCCCTCGGGATGAGTGGCGCGCGCATCGTCAACAGCGTTGCACACGGCTTCGGTTTTGGCGAAAGCCGCTACGGCCTGGCCGCAATCTGCAACGGCGGCGGGGGAGCCAGTGCGATGGTTTTGGAGAGAGTCTAGGAGTCTAGGGTCTAGAAGTCTAGACCCCTAGACCCCTAGACCCCTAGACCCCCATCACTTCCCCCGCCCCTGCACCAACACCAGCAGGGTGTAGAAGATGATCTTCATGTCGAGGGCCAGGCTCATGTTCTCGATGTAGAGGATGTCGAAGCGCAGGCGCGCCAGCATCTGCTCCAGGTTGCTCGCGTAGCCGTACTTGACCTGGCCCCAGCTCGTGATCCCGGGGCGGACCTTGAGGAGGTGCCGGTACTGCGGGGCGTGCTCCATGATGCGGTCGATGAAGTACTTGCGCTCGGGGCGCGGCCCGACGATGCTCATGTCGCCGCGCAGGACGTTGACGAACTGCGGCAGCTCGTCGAGGCGCCACTTCCGCATGACGCGACCCCAGGCCGTGATCCGGGGGTCGGTGTCGGAGCTGAGTTGCGGACCGCCGGCCTCGGCGTCGGTGTACATCGAGCGGAACTTGATGATCTCGAAGGTCTTCCCGTAGCGCCCGATCCGCGTCTGGCGAAACAGCACCGGTCCCTTGCTACTGATCCGGGTCCTGAGCACGATGTAGGCCAGCAGGGGCGAGAGCAGCCCGAGGGCCAGGAGGCTACACGACACGTCGCCGGCGCGCTTGACGATCGCCTCCGCGCGGGAGATCAGGTGTTGCTGGATCTCGATGACGACCGCGCCGTAGACATTGTTCATGCGCACGTTGCCGAGCAGCATGTCGTACATGTCGGGGATGATCTTGACGAGGATCTTGTCGCCGTATTCGAAGAGGATGTCGACGGTCTGGCGGAGGCGGTGCTGCTCGGCGCTCTCGGTCGCGATCAGGACCTCCTCGATGTTGTAGCCCTCCACGATGGCGCGCAGGTCGGGGAGTTTGCCGAGGCGCGGCAGGTGTTCGGCCAGGGGCTCCCCGCGGCCGTTGGTGCTCACGTAGCCGCGCAACACGTACCCGAGGCTCTTGGGCCGCCCGCTGATGTCGCCGTAGAGCTCCACGGCGCGTTCGTTGCCACCGACGATCAGCGTCGCGTAGCCGACCTCGCCGGACTTGAGCCGCCGCGAGGCCCACGTGAGGATCCACATCCGCAAGACCACCGTGAGCCCGAAGTGGAGGCCGAGCAGCAGGAAGTACGCGCGGTAGTAGGTCTTGTAGTCCGTCACGATATCGTCGAGGATCAGGGCGAAGAACACGAGCGTCACCCCGAGCACCGACAGCAGGGCCGTGCGGAAGAAGGTCGACAGGCGACTGAGGCGGTAGATGTCGCGGTAGCGGTCGAACAGCGAGTACAGCAGCAGCCACGCCATGGGGATCAGCACGACCCCCGCCCAGAAGTTGAGGTCCGCGAAGCTCTCGCGCCACGGGTCCACGGCGTAGCTCTCGCGCTTGCGGTCGGCGAAGAACAGCGCCCACGCCAGGGCCGCCGCGAGGTAGTCGGCGGTGTGGTAGAGCCGGGTGTCGCGCTGGCGCTTTTGTCTGAGCATCATGCGCTACCGGTAGACGACCTTCACGTTGTCGAGGTGCACGGTCTGCGTGCCGCCGAGGGCCTCGTCGTAGAGGGCGAGGAGGCTTACGCGAAAACCTACGTTGACGAAGGCATCGTTGGACTCGTCGACGATGTCGAAGTAGAGCCGCGTCCAGTCCGCGCGCGGGCGGGCCCCCTGGAAGTACCGCGCCACGAGGGGCGTCCCGGGCGGGAGCGCGACGACGTTCTCGGGGAAGAGCGACACGTTGAGCGGGACATCACCCCGGTAGTCCAGCTCGAGCCACAGGTCGAGTACACGCGCCCGGTCCGGCTCGACGAGCAGGCTCGCCACCTCGTACACGGGCCGCTCGCGCGTGAGGGTGATCACGCCGCTCGCCGAACCCACGCGGGGATCGTCGGGGTCTTGCTGGAGGGGGGCCGAGCCGTTTGCCGCGAGGTCGAGCACGAAGGCGGAGGTCGCGGTCTCGAAGCCTTCCTCCAGGCCGACCGTGGCCGTCGACGCGTACGTGAAGACGGGCCGCAGGGTGTCGGTCTGGTTCAAGGCGAGGGTCAACTCGCGGACCACCGGCTCGTAGAGTGGGTACACGCGGATGTCCTGCGACAGGCCGCTGCGGCGCACGGCGGGCTCGATGCGGATGGTCCGGACGCCGGTGCCGAGGATCGGGACGCGCGCCGGCAGCGGGTAGAACCCGAGGCTCTGCGTCCCGACGACGACGCGCACCGCGACGATGGCCCCGGGCTCCGCGCGTCCGCCGGGGGCGACGCTCGGCCGGTCGATGTAGAGGTAGGCGACGTCCAGCTCTTCGGGCTCGCAGGCCGCGAACGTCGACAGCAGCCCGGCGGCTACGATGGCTGCGCAAATAAGTCTTTGAATACTGGCCATCATGAAGTCGGTACTGCGCTCGCGGCACGGCGGGCGTTGCGGGCGGCCATGTCCTCGATGATGCGTTCGGCCAGTTCCAACGCGCGTCTCCCGGCTTTAATGCCCACCTCGGCCTCGGCGCCGGTGCGGATGGTTTTGGCGAAAGCCCGCAACTCCTCGACGATGGCGTTGCCCGGCGCGATCTCCGGGTGCTCGAGGGTCACCTCGCGCAGGCCGGCCTGCGTGGGCAACTGGAACACCCCCGGGGAGGCGGGGTCGTGGGCGCTGAGGCGGACGATCTCGGCGGTCTTGTCGAGCATGTCGATCCCGACGTAGGCGTCGCGCTCGAAGAGGCGCAGCTTGCGCATGTTCTTCAGCGAGATCCGGCTCGCCGTGAGGTTGGCCGTGGTCCCGTCGGCGAAGTCGAGGCGGGCGTTGGCGATGTCGACGCTGTCGCCGGTCACGCCGACCCCGCTCGCGCTCACGTGCTCGACCTCGCTGGCGACGAGGCTCAGGACGAGGTCGAGGTCGTGGATCATGAGGTCCAAGACCACCGACACGTCCAGGGCGCGCGGGTTGAACTGCGCCAGGCGGTGCGCCTCGACGAAGACGGGTCTCACGCCGGCGGCCTGCACCGCGCGGAAGGCGGGGTTGAAGCGCTCGACGTGCCCGACCTGGACGGTGAGTCCGCGCGCGGCGGCGAGGGCCTCGAGGTCGCGCGCCTCGGCGGAGGTCGCGGTGACGGGTTTTTCGACGAATACGTGTGCCCCCGCCGAGAGGGCGGCTTTCGCCAAAACGTAGTGCGTCGTGGTCGGGGTGACGATGTCGACGGCGTAGGCGCGGCCGGTGTCGCAGAGCACCTCCAGCAGGGCCTCCAGGCTCTCGCAGACCGGCCAGCCGTACTCCGCGGCGGTGCGTTTTGCGGAAGCGGCATCCTCGTCGTACACGCCCGCCACCTCGATGTCGTCGCTGAGTTCGGCCAGGCACTTCGCGTGGATGCGCCCGAGGTGCCCGACGCCGATGAGCCCGAGGGCCAGCCGTACTCGCTCTGCCATAATCGGGCGCGAAGGAACGCCGACCCTAGCGATAGTACATCAAAACGGCCCCCAAAAGGGAGATGAGCAGGATGAGCCCCGTCGACATCGCCATCGAGCGGCGGATGCCACCGGTGAAGCGCCGGATGGCCGAGGCCTGCTCCGGGAACCTTAATACGAGTGCCTCTATTCTGCGTTCGTTGAGCATGTCGCTGGCGTCGAACTCGATGCCCGCGCGCTGCAACTCCTTGTACGCCTTGAGGACCCGCGCCCTGAAAACGACGTTTACCCCGAGGATGGCCAGGAAACACCCGGCCAGTAGTACAATTAAGCTCGTTTCCACGCCGCAAAGGTAGTCGCCATGCCATCCGCCCCCACCGCCGCCCCCGCGCCCGCCGACGCCGGCGCCCCCGTTGCCTCGCCCCGGCGCCCGGCCCCGCGGGTGTCGCGGTTCAACAAGCTGCGCTACCTCTCGATCGCGATCATCGTCTACCTGCTGTTCGCGCTGCTGTGGTGGTCGCTGCTGCTGTACACGAAGAACGGCGACGCCTTCGAGGCGAAGGCCGCCCTGCTCGAGATCGGGCTCGTGGCCGAGGGCCGCATCACCGACCGCGAGCAGCTGCGCGTCCAGCCGGAGTACGTCGAGCTCAAGTCGCAGTACGACCGGCAGGCCCTGATGATCCTCGGGGAGGCCCTCGTGCTGATGATCTCGCTGGCCGGGGGCATCTACCTCGTCAACCGGAGCTACCGCAAGGAGGTGGCCGCGGCCCGGCAGCAGCGCAATTTCTTGCTGAGCATCACCCACGAGCTGAAGAGTCCGCTGGCCGGTATCCAGCTCGCGCTCCAGACGATGCGCAAGCGCGTCCTCGAGGAGCCGATGCGCCAGCGCCTCACCGACAGCGCCCTCGCCGAGACGAGCCGCCTCACGAGCCTCGTCGAGGATTTGCTCCTCTCGGCAAAACTCGACACCCGCTACGAGCCCAACCTGGAGCCGCTGGACCTGGCGACCATCGGGCGGGCGTGGATCGACCGCATGGCGATCAAGTACCCCGCGATCGACTTCGCGCTCGACCTCGACGGCGATGAGTTCGCGATCCTGGCCGACGGCTACGGGATCAACTCCGTGATCGGCAACCTCCTCGAGAACGCCGTGAAGTACATCGGCGAGGGGCACCGCGTCGGACTCGCGATCTGCGAGCGCGGCAGCGACCTCCACATCGAGATCTCCGACGACGGCCTGGGGGTGCCGGACGCGGAGAAAGCCCTGATCTTCGACAAGTTCTACCGCGTCGGCAACGAGGACACGCGTTCAACAAAGGGCACCGGATTGGGTTTGTACATTGTCAATGAGGTTGTCAGGGCCCACGGGGGCTCGGTCAAGATTCGCGATAATTCGCCGCGCGGTAGTGTATTCGCTATCTGTTTGCCCTTCGGCGAAAACACCTAACACTCACAAACCCCGCGCCGCATGGATCGCATTCTCCTGGTCGAAGACGAACAAAGCATCCGAGACACCGTCAAGCTCAACCTCGAACTCGAGGGCTACGAGGTCGTCACCGCGAGCACGGGCAAGAAGGCCCTCAAGGCCATCAAGGAGCAGCACTTCGACCTCATCGTGCTCGACATCATGCTCCCGGAGGTGGACGGGTACCAGATCGCCGAGCAGACGCGCCTGACCAACACCAAGGTGCCCATCATCATGGTGACCGCCAAGGCCGACGGCGCCGACCGGATCCAGGGCCTCAAGAAGGGCGCCGACGACTACCTCGCGAAGCCCTTCCAGCTCGAGGAGCTCCTGCTGCGCGTCGAGAAACTACTCCACCGCACGAAGTCCGACGGCGCGGACGGCGTCGACAGCGTCACCTTCGGACCCAACAAGGTCGACTTCCAGACCTACGAAGCCGACACCCCGCGCGGAATCATCAACCTCACCAAGAAGGAAGCAATGCTGCTCAAGCTCCTGGTCGACCGCCGCAACGAGGTGGTGAGTCGCCAGCAGATCCTGCAAGCCGTCTGGGGCTACGACGTCTACCCTTCCACGCGGACCATCGACAACTTCATCCTCTCCTTCCGCAAGTACTTCGAGGAGGACCCGAAGAACCCGCAGTACTTCCAGAGCATCCGTGGCGTGGGCTACAAGTTCGTGGCCGCCAGCGAGCGCAGCAGCTCCGAGGCCGTCCTAGGGTAGGCCCGCTTACCTTCGCCCCGTGGCCAAATACCTGATCAAGACCTTCACCGGACTCGAACCCGTGCTGGTGCGAGAACTCGAGGCCCTCGGCGCCGAGGGGGTTCAGTCCGTGTCGCGGGGGGCCATCTGCGAGGGTGGCCAGCGACTCCTGTACCGCATGAACCTCGAGTTGCGCACGGGGCTCCGCGTCTACCAACACCTCTTCGACTGCGACGCGTCCAGCGGGGAGGACCTGTACTACGGCGTCGGCGACTTCGACTGGTCGACGCTGCTCAAGCCCGAGGGCACGATCTACGTCACGTCGACGGTCGTCAAGACCGACTGGGTCGACAACTCCATGATCGTCACGCTCAAGACCAAGGACGCCGTCGTGGACTCGATGCGCGTCGGGGACTCCCGGCCCAACATCGACCGCGACCGCCCCGACCTGCGCATCCACACCTACGTCCACCACGGCCGCGGGAGCGTGTGGCTCGACAGTACCGGCGATCCCCTCTTCAAGCGCGGCTACCGCCTCCGCAACGTGGTGGCGCCGATCAATGAGGTACTGGCCGCCGGCATCCTCGGCCTCAGCGACTACAACGAGGCCACGCCGCTGGTCGACCCGATGTGCGGCGGCGGCACCTTCGCCGTGGAGGCCGCCCGCTTGTCGCTCAACATCCCGGCCCAAAGCGAGCGGCGCTTCTTCCAGTTCATGAACTGGCCCGACTTCGACGCCGGCCTCTGGAACGTCATCCGGCAGCAGGGCCTCTCGCGCATCAACCGCCACCCCATCGCCCCGATCGTAGCCAGCGACCGCGACTGGCGCGCGATCCGTGCCGCGGAGCAGAACATCCGCGAGGCGGGACTCGCCAAGCACATCGAGCTCCACGAGGCAGACTTCTTCCAGGTCTCGGCTCCGTACGACAAGGGCATCGTGCTCTTCAATCCCCCCTACGACGAGCGGCTCACGCTCGAGTCGGGCGTCGCCTTCTACGAGGACATCGGCACGGCCCTCAAGCACGACTGGCCGAACTGGGAGGCCTGGGTGGTGTCGGGCTTCATCGACGGCCTCTACGCGATGGGGCTTACGCCAAAACGCAAGCTGCCCCTCGACAACGGGGGCATCCCGGTGGAGCTGTGGCAGATCCCACTGTACGCCGGGTCGAAGCGTACGCCCCTCGTCAAAGCCGGCGGCGATGAAGAGGAGTAAGCAATGCATTGTAACGTGTATCGGCCTGGCGCTCGCGTCCGCCGCCGACGCTCAGCTGAGGGTCGAGCCTGGTGCAGCACAGGGTGCCCTGGCCACAAGAACTTCAGTTGTTCAGCTGCACGCCGACGTAGGCGACTCCCGCGAGCACGACCTCTCCCCTACCCTTGCGCTCAGGGCTCTGGTGCTCGACACTCCCGTCGGGCTCACCCGTAGCCATCCGTTCAGCACCCCACCCCCCGTCCACCGGGCCCTCTTCTGCCGCTTCGACGATGACTTGGACCGCAGGAAGATTCCGCTGAGGATGCGCCTGGGCGATTTGGAGACGGTAAACAAGAAGGAAGGGAAGCCGGGGTGGTGAGCTTGGTGCACCGGCGGGGGCGCCTGGTGGTCTGGCATCGTTTATGGCGGCGCTACGGGCCGAAAGGGCACCGTACTGTAGTGTCGTATCTACCCTAAGCATCCAGGGGCGCCCCCACCCAGTGGTTTGGCGGCATTTATGCTGCCCCCACCCGCGGAGCGGGCACTGGGTCGGCGTCGTTGGCGAGCGCCAGGTGTTCCGCTGCCGCCGCGCTACACGGTTTACGATGGCTCGCCTTCGGCTCGGGGGGGCGGCATAATTGCCGCCAAACCACTGCGGGGCTCGCCTTGCGCTGTACGATCGCCGTAGTTTTTAGACATAAATCCATGCCGCCCCCACCCGCGGAGCGGGCACTGGGTCGGTGTCGTTGGCGAGCGCCGGATGTTCCGCTGCCGCCGCGCTACACGGTTTACGATGGCTCGCCTTCGGCTCGGGGGGGCGGCATAAATCCCGCCAAACCACTGCGGGGCTCGCCTTGCGCTGCCGCCAAACCACTGCGGGGCTCGCCTTCGGGCCGAATGCGACCTGATCTTACCAAGCCTGCAACCATCTTAGAGCTCGGCTTACGCTGACTCCGACGCTTACTTTGTGGCGCCACTTTTCGTCTGCCGCTTGTTCTGCCGCCCTCCAACATGGACACTTACCTCGAAATACCCGACCACGCTCTCCTTAGCGTCCCCCCTACCGCCCGGGCCCTCTTCGTTGCTCCGGCCGCAGCTACCGCGGAAGAGATCGAGACGCTCGACAACATCATCAAAGCTTGTGGCCTCACGCAGGGCATGGACTGCGCAACGCTCCGCATTGACGCCGGCACTTCGCTGGCCTCCGCACCCCTGCCCGCCCTTACCGACCACCTCGTGTGCTTCGGGTTTGACCCCCTCGAGATCGGCCTCGGCGCGGCCGTGCAGCCTTACGTATGGACGCCTCCCCTCGGGGGCCGGCGCTACTGTTTTGCCGAAAGGCTCGCCGTCATCGCCGCGGACCTGGAACTGAAGAAGCGCCTCTGGGCCAGTATCAAATCCCTCAAGGTGGTCGCCGCCAAGCCGGCCTAGATCGCCACGGCGAGCTGGTTACTTTCGCGGCCACCCCTCAGACGCCACCCCGCATGACGCCCGAACGCTTTGGCGAACTCCTCCGCCGCCCGCGGCTCCTCGACGGCCAGAACGCCACCGAACTCGAGGAGCTGATCGCGGCGCACCCCTGGTGCGGCCCCCTGCGACTGCTGCGCTACCGCAAGGCCGTGCTCGACGAGGCGCCCGACCTCGACCTGTGGCGCGCGCGCACCGAGCCTTTCCTGCGCAACGCCACCGTCGAGAGCGACGAGCGCGCACTGCGGGACGTGAACCCGGTCAAGGCCCACGCTCACTTCGAGTTTGCGCCGCCCGTATACAGTGAGACAGTACCGGAAGGCGGTGACGAACACGAGGAAACCACAGCTTCGGAAGGGGTAGACATAAATAGCACCGTGGCCGAAGCGATTGGCGTGGCCACGGCGATACTGCGCCAAGTAACCGCGCAGACTGGCGCGCCTGAGCCGCTGCCGGAAAGCGGTACGGATTTGGCGGAAGGAACCGCCACGACAAACGGTCCGACGCAGGCGTACGACCTTGCCGCCTGTATCTTCGACGGGGCCGCCGCCGTTACAACCGCCGACTGGTACCTACACCGCAACGGTTTGATCATGGAATACGGACGGCCGAAGCCGGCGCCCATCGAGGGTCTTGAGTCTTACAAGGTCTGGAAGCAGCGCCGCGCGCGCACCTCGTGGAACGAACTCCTCATGCTCGGGATCGACCCGCCGGAGCCCAAGTCGAAGCGCAAGGGCGCCGGCAAGTCCCGACCCGAGCTCATCGAGCCCGAGGTAGCCTCCGAAACGCTGGCCGACCTGCTCGCCGCCCAGGGCCACGCCGACAAGGCGATCCGGATGTACGAACAACTGAGCTTGCGGTATCCAGCGAAAAGCGCGTCCTTTGCGTCGCGAATCCAAGCCCTCCAACAGCAAGAAGCCTAATGGTCACCATCCTCACCGTCATCATCGCCACGATCTGCGCGCTGCTCATCCTCGTCGTCCTCATGCAGAACCCCAAGGGGGGCGGGCTCGACGGCTCCTTCGGCGGCGGACAGGCCACGCAGATGTTCGGCGCGGCGCGTTCGACCGACTTCATCGAGAAGCTGACCTGGATCCTCGCGATCGCGCTCTTCGCCCTCTGCATCATCACGACCCTCGTGGTCGGCGGCGTCGAAGGCGCAGCCACCTCGACCCCGTTCCCGATCCAGAACTAGCGCCCCAGGTTTCGCAAAGGCCTCCATCCGAAGACCCCAGTCCGCAAACGCCGACTGGGGTCTTCGTGTGTAAGGCACCCCGCACCCAGGCACCCAGGCACCCCGCACCCACCCAGGCACCCCGCACCCACATGACAAATCAGCGCACGCTTTGACGGTTTTGCCGAAAGGCGCCCCCGCGCGCTGACGACCTGGCAGCGAAACCGCGCTGGCACCCTTCGTGATGGGACTAGTGGCGTCGGCCGCAAGACAGTGGCCGGCGAGCAACAACCGTAAGCAACTAAAACTCCCTACATGAAACCGATCAACGATCGCGTGGTCATCAAGCCAGCCCCCGCCGAAGAGCGCACCGCTGGAGGCCTCATCATCCCCGACACCGCCAAGGAGAAGCCCCTCCGCGGAGAGGTCATCGCCGTCGGACCCGGCAAGAAGGACCACACCATGACCGTCAAGGCGGGCGACATCGTCCTCTACGGCAAGTACGCCGGCCAGGAGCTGCAGTACAAGGGCGACGACTACCTCATCGTCAAGGAGGAGGACATCCTCGTGGTCCTCGACTAGGCACCCGGTTGCCCTCAAATCTCAGGTGCTACCGCACCACCCCCCTCATCATTCTAGAAAACGTTTAGCCATGGCTAAGGAAATCACATTCAACAGCGACGCCCGCGAGAAACTCAAATCCGGCGTCGACGCACTCGCCAACGCCGTCAAGGTGACGCTCGGTCCGAAGGGCCGCAACGTCGTCATCCAGAAGAGCTTCGGCGCCCCGACCATCACCAAGGACGGCGTCACCGTCGCCAAGGAGATCGAGCTCGACGACGCGATCGCCAACATGGGCGCGCAGATGGTCAAGGAGGTCGCCTCCAAGACCGCCGACGCCGCTGGCGACGGTACGACCACCGCGACGGTTTTGGCGCAAGCCCTCATCCAGGCCGGCCTCAAGAGCGTCACCGCCGGGGCCAACCCGATGGACCTCAAGCGCGGCATCGACAAGGCCACCAAGAAGGTCATCGCCCACCTCGCCCAGCAGTCCGAGACCGTCGGTGACGACTTCTCGAAGATCGAGCAGGTGGCCGCGATCTCGGCCAACAACGACGCCGAGATCGGCCAGCTCATCGCCGACGCCATGCGGCGCGTCTCGAAGGACGGCGTGATCACCGTCGAGGAGGCCAAGGGCACCGACACCTACGTCGAGGAGGTGCTCGGGATGCAGTTCGACCGCGGCTACCTGAGCCCGTACTTCGTGACCAACACGGAGTCGATGGAGGCCGAGTACGACAACCCCTACATCCTCATCCACGACAAGAAGATCAGCTCGATGCAGGACATCCTCCCGATCCTCGAGCAGACGATGCAGACGGGGCGCCCGCTGCTCATCATCGCCGAGGACGTCGAGTCGCAGGCCCTCGGGGTGCTGGTGGTCAACCGCCTGCGCGCCAACCTCAAGATCGTAGCCGTGAAGGCCCCGGGCTTCGGCGACCGCCGCAAGGCCATGCTCGAGGACATCGCCATCCTCACCGGGGGCACGGTCATCTCCGAGGAGCAGGGCTACAAGCTCGACTCCGTCACGATGGACATGCTCGGCCAGGCCGAGAAGATCACCGTCGATAAGGACACCACCACCGTCGTCAACGGCAACGGCCAGCAGGAGATGATCGACTCGCGCATCAACCAGATCAAGGCCCAGATTGAGTCGACGACCTCGGACTACGACCGCGAGAAGCTCCAGGAGCGCCTCGCGAAGCTGGCCGGCGGCGTGGCCGTGCTCTACGTCGGGGCCCCGACGGAGGTCGAGATGAAGGAGAAGAAAGACCGCGTCGACGACGCCCTCCACGCCACCCGTGCCGCCGTCGAGGAGGGCATCGTGGTCGGTGGCGGCGTCGCGCTCGTCAAGGCGATCGACAGCCTCGAGGGGCTGGAGGGCGTCAACGAGGACGAGACCATCGGCATCAACATCGTCCGCAAGGCGCTCGAGTCGCCGCTGCGTACGATCGCCAACAACGCCGGTGTCGAGGGCTCGGTCGTGCTCCAGCGTGTGCTGCACTCCACTAACGGCGAGGGCTATAACGCCCGCACCGACAAGTACGAGGACCTCAAGGCCGCCGGCGTCATCGACCCGACCAAGGTGACGCGCATCGCGCTCGAGAACGCGGCCTCGATCGCGGGCATGGTGCTCACGACCGAGTGCGTCATCAACGACAAGCCCGAGAAGGAGTCCGGTGCCGCGATGGGCGGCGGGATGCCGGGCGGGATGGGTGGCATGATGTAAATCGAGCCCCCTCCGGGAGGCTTTCGTCAGAAGTTTTCCACGCCTTTCGGCAAAACCTGTGGAACCCCACTTCGCATCATGCGGGGTGGGGTTTCCGTATTTTACGATCAGACCCAGCGCGGTCGCCGAAACGAGAAAACCATGAAACCCACCCTCCCCCTACTCTTCCCCGCGGGACTGTCCCTGCTGCTGAGCTCCTGCGTGAGTTGGAACCGCTACGAGGCGACCCTCAGGCGAGCAGATAAGTTCGAGCACCTGGCCGAACTGCGCCGCGACACCATCGCCGGACAGGA
Source organism: Saprospiraceae bacterium (assembly GCA_965215115.1). Taxonomy (GTDB): domain Bacteria; phylum Bacteroidota; class Bacteroidia; order Chitinophagales; family Saprospiraceae; genus CALDTK01. The sequence goes on along the minus strand of OZ244050.1, from coordinate 4,117,998 downwards.
CCGCAGCTACGCCGCCACCTACCGCGCCAACGAAGAATTGCAGCAAAAGAACCAGCTGCTCCACAACGAACTGTCGAGTACGCGCACGCAGTACGCGCAGTTGGAGACGGCCAACACCAACGTGCTCGAGCGCTACGATCGCTACTTGGCCCAGACCGTTCAGGAGGCCTCGGCCATGCCCGAGCCGGCCTACTCCATCAGTGCGCCCGCCGCGCAGGCCAAGCTGCCAGCCACGTCACTGAGCCAGCGACCAACGCAGCCTAACGACGCGACTGCGGCCGGGGACAGGTCCACTGTCCGGCACGAGCTGCGTACTGCCCCAAAGGAGGCGAACTCCGACAACGTATACCTCGCGCTGAAGTCCGCGATCGTCGGCTTCACCGGCAGGGAAGCATCCGTCGTGCGGCAGGACGACTACGTCGTCGTTCGCCTCTCGGAGCACTTGCTTTATCCCGACGGGCAGCCGCGGCTAAGTTCGCTCGGCCAGTCCGCCGTGCGGCAGATCGCGAGGGCCCTGGCGGCAGACCGTGCCCTGCAGGCCATCGTGTACGCGAGCAGCCGCCGCGAGGGGCTGCCCTCCGAGGTCCAAAGCACGAATGCAATGCAAGCCAGGACCCTCGGCCAGGCACTCCTACTGGAGGGCGCCGAACCCGGACAGGTCGCCGTAGACGAGACCGGTATCTCGGCGAAGCGCGTCGGGGCCGAGGGCAGTCTCGGGAGCAGCCTCGACGGGGAAGTGGTGCTCCTGATCCGCGAACGCGACTTTCGCCTCGGCGCCGGTATGTTTGGCGCAAACTGAGCGTATGTCCGGGGGGAAGCTGGTAGGCAAGAAAGTGTGGATCACCGGGGCGAGCGCGGGGCTCGGCGAGGCGCTCGCGCGCTGGGCGGACGCCGAGGGGGCGGACCTGGTGTTGTCCGCGCGGCGGCAGGACAAACTAGAGGCCCTTCGCGATTCGCTCACCCGGCCCTTCGCCCACGAGGTCGTCGCGTTGGACCTGGCCGAGGTGGACGAACTCGCCGTCATCGCGGACCGCGTCGGTCGCGTGGACTACCTCATCAACAACGGCGGCGTCTCCCAGCGCGACACGGCGCTGAACACGAGTCTGGCGGTAACGCGCCGCATCATGGAGGTCAACTTCTTCGGCAACGTCGAACTCACCAGGCAGGTCGCCCCGCGGATGGTCTACGAGCGCAGCGGTCACATCGTGACGACGAGTTCGGTGGTGGGACACATGGGGACGCCTCTGCGCTCGAGCTACGCGGCGAGCAAACACGCGCTCCACGGCTACTACGACAGCCTCCGTTACGAACTGGCCGGTTCGGGCGTCAAGGTCTCGATCATCAGCCCGGGCTACATCCGCACCGACATCAGTAAGAACGCCGTGGTCGGCGACGGTTCGCGACAGGGCAAGATGGACAGGCACCAGGCCAACGGCATGGCCCCGGCGCGTTTTGCCGAAAAGGCCTGGCACGGAATACTACGTGGACGGCCGGAGATCCTGATCGGGGGCACGGAGCTGGCCGGCATCTACGTCAAGCGCTTCGCGCCCGCCTTGCTCGACGTGATCATGCGGCGGCGGAGCTGGGACAATGAGTAGGTGTGCTGATCAACCGTACAGCGTCTCAGGATAGACGCCACTCGCGTGTAGTTGTCGGAGGCGCGCGCGTACGATGTCCGTATCGGCGGCGTAGGTGACGCCAAACCACTCTTCGTCCGTGGCCAGTACCCGGACCTCGGCTGCGTCGTCGGCGACGAGTTGTCCGACCACGTTGGGGAGGTACAGTTCGGACTTGGGCTCGTGGCCGTGGGACTCGATGAAGGTCGCGAGCGCGGCTTCGAGTTGTGGGAAAATTGCCGGGGTGAAACCCATGATATTCATCGACACACTGGCCTCCGGGGAGAGCGGGAGGTCGGCCGCACCTGCCTCGTGATTGACTACCGAGCCGTCGGGCAGGCGCTCGATCTGGGTCCGCTCGGCAATGCGGACGAGGCGACCGTTGTCGTCCTTCTCGAGGATACCGCGGGCCACCGTACCGTGCTCGGACAGTGTCTCGGCCAGGTTGTAGCCAACGATGGCGTACTCGCCGGTGCCGCGGCGCAGGTGCTCCGCGAGGAGTCGGTACGCACCGGGGCCGTAGTAGTCGTCCGCGTTGAGGACCGCGAAGGGGGTGTCGACGCGGTGGCGCGCCGCCCAGACCGCGTGGGCCGTGCCCCAGGGTTTGGACCGATGACTCAGGTCCGTATACTGCGCAAGGTCCTTCGGTAGGTCATGAAGCTGTTGCCAGACGGTGCCTGCCTCGATGCCGCCCCGGGCCAGGCGGGCGCCGACGGTCTCGCCGAAGTCCCGTGCGATATCCTCGCGGATGATGAATTCGAACTTCGTGAAGCCCGCCCGCCGTGCGTCGAAGACGGCGTAGTCCACGAGGCTTTCCCCGCCGGGGCCCATGGGCTCGACTTGCTTCAGGCCACCGTAGCGGCTCCCCATGCCGGCGGCCATGAGTACGAGGGTAAGGTCGTGCGGCATGGCGGCAATGTAAGGTCGCTCGGCAAGAAGGACCTCCGCGTGTGGTTTATGCGTACTACACCGCAGTAGCGCCGAGCGCAAATCGTTCCTCTTTTACGGGCACGCTAGATTTTACGCAGGAGCGTCCGCTACCAACGCCACGCCAGGACGCGTTGCGGCTTGTTGCCCGTGTCGAGCGGCAGCACCTCGATGGAGCTCGGTTTAGCTTTCGCCAAAACACGCTTCGCCCGCGGTAGGTAGGCCTCGCGGGAGACGAGCATCGTGAACCACCCCACCTGTGCCTTGAAGGCGACCGACTCCAGTATCATGCGGTGCAGAAAGGCTTCCTCGCCGCCGGGCGTCACCAGTTCGTGGGCGCGGCCGCCGAAGTTGTTGGCCGCGCGGGTGCGCCCGATGTTGGTAGCCTTGGTTTTGGCGAAAGCCGCCGCCTCGTCCGGGCTCGCGTAGAAAGGAGGATTACACATCGAAAACGTGAAGCGATCCTGGGGGCGGAGTACACCCTCGAAGATGCTCGTGGGGTGGTGCTGTTGCCGAAGCTCTACGCGACCCCGCAGGACCCTGTTGAACTTCACGATGGCCTCGGCGGCGCGGAGACTCCGGACGTCGACCTCGGTACCGACGAAGCGCCAGCCGTACTCGCCGACCCCGAGGATCGGGTACACCACAGACGCCCCCGTGCCAATGTCTACGCCACGGACATCGGTCGCGCGCTCGCCGATGAGGTCCGCCAAAACGTGTACGTAGTCGAGTCGCCCCGGTACGCCTGGACACAGGACCTCCGGGGCCAGGTCCCAGAAGTCCAGTCCGTAGTCCTTGAGCAGGAGGGCCTTATTAAGCTGGAGCACCGCCACTGGGGCTGCAAAGTCGAGGGTTTTACGGCCGTCCGGCGAAGTGACGATATGCTCGGCCAGGGCCGGCACGACGTTGCACAGTGCCGCGAGGTCGTAAGGCTCGGTGTAGCGATTGCGGGGGTGCATATACGGGAGCGGGGCCCGTCCGACGGTATGTCCCCGTCGGGCGAGCCCCGCAATGTATACGCTGTCGATGGCTAGACGAAGGCCCCGGCTACGGCCGCGGCCCCGGATACCACGATGGCGACGACGAGCCACCAGGCGGCTGCGACGGCGGTTTTGCGCGCGTGCTCGGCCTGGATGACGGCCTGGCGCTCGGTCTGGCGCAGCGTGGCCCTTGCCTTGGTCTCGAGTTCGATGAGCTTGGTCTCCAGGTCGGCGCGCATGGTGTCGACCCGGTGGACGGCCTCGTCGATGTCGGCCCTCGAGAGACTCGTGTTGTCGATGAGGGTCTTGGTGAGCGTGTCACGGTCCATCGAGGCGAGGCGCTTGCGGACCGTGGACACGGAGTCTTTCGGGTCCGCGAGCGCGGCCATGACTTCCTTCTTGATGCTGTTGAAATCAAAGCCGGCGCCCTGGCCGCCGTCCTTGCCGTCGGTGCCGCCGAGGTACTGCATGACGAGTTTCTGGGCTTGCGCCAAAACACCCGCGTCCGCGCCACCGGTGCCGTTGGCGTTACCGGTAACCCCGACCGCGGCGAGCTTGCCCTGGACCATCTCCAGTACCGACATAGCTTGGTCGACGTAGTTGTCGATCTGGTCTTTGTTGAGCGCGGTGTTCGCCGCGACGAGTTCGGTGACTTTCGTGCGGTCCATACCTTTGAGCTTCTCGCGGACCTTCTCCTTCGAGAGATCATCGACCGAGAGTTCGCCCTCGTCGATGAGGCCCTGCATCTTTTTCAGGAGGCCTTCCTTGCTGAAGTCGGCCTCGCCGCTGCCGCTAAACACGCTGCCGATCTTGTCCATGTACTTGTCGACCGTGGCGTCGTCGACGACGTCGGCGTTCTTCAGGGCGTCCTTCACGCCCTCTTGCGTGAGGCCCTCCTTGTCGTAGGTCGCCTTGAGGTCGGCCATGAGGTCCTTGAGCTTCTGCTTGCGCTCCTTGCTCTCGGGGGAGTCGTCGCCGCCGCTGCCGTCGCTGTTCTCGGTGACGGTCTGGATGACGCTCTGGATGGCGGTCCACTTGGCCGGATTGCCGCCGCCGCCCTTCTGGCCCGCCTCGGCGCCGGACCGGACGATGTCCTCGAGGTCGGACTTGAGTTGGTCGTAGCTCGGTGTGTTCTTCTCGACTTTCTTGCCGAAGTTGTTGATGGCGTCGACGAGCTTATCGGTGTCGAAGCCGTCGGAGAGGTGGCTCTCGAGGTCGGCCATCGTAGACTCGACCCGATCGGCGACCTTGTCGACCGGCGAGGGGGCCACCATGTTTTTGACGGCCTCCCCGGCGGACTTGAGCCCGGACGTGGCCGCGGAGACGAGTCCCCCGATGACCGTGCTCGCGAAGCGGCTCTCGAGCCAGAACAGCAGCATGAAGAACGTGGCCCAGATGGTGAGCGCGAGCGTGATGGCGATGTGCTCGTTCAGCACCGCGCTGAGGTGGAGCGCCAGAAGCGTAGCCGCGAACAGCGCGATGGCGGTCGTGATGGCGTTCCAGATCCCGAGCGCGCTCGAGATGGTGACCCCGATCGGGGCGCCGTCCGCGCCGTCGTTGTCGTATTTGTTGTCGTGGTCGTCGTCGTCTTCGTACACGGCGATGGTGACGTTGCCTTCGCGCACGTACCGAGGGGTCCCGCTGGCGCGAAAACGCGTCCGGTCGGGGTCGTCGGGCCTGGCCTTCGCCTTGGCGTAGGCCTCTTTGGCGTTGGGCACGGCCGTGAGCCCGATCGCGACCGAGAGTGCCGTGAGGAGGTACTGGAACCCGAAGGCAAGCAGCACGCCGCAGATGACGACGATCAGGTAGTTGGGCGTGCCGACGATCTCGGTCACGAAGGCCGTATCATCCTGCGCCATGGCCGTGGCCACCACCGAGAAGGTGAACAAGTTGAGGAGGGTGAATTTTTTCAAGGTCTTAGGTTTTGTTATGCCGTAGGAGAGGTCAGTCGAGGTTCTTTTGTTGGGGCAGCACGGACGCGACACTCCGAGCGTCTCACTCGCTGGCGGTCGGCGGTTGTCTAGATCTCGGTGTTGCCGGTCGCAACCGACGCGGATGGCCTTACTTTTACCCAGGTGCGTTTCCCTACTCTTCCCCCGCGATCAAGTGTCTGCCTCTGGGGCTACCTGTGCGGTATGCTCATCGGACTGGCGCTGTCCGCCGCGACGACGCCCGGTATGCCACTTGTCGACACGGGCTACGCGCCGGTGGAGCTAGGGGACACCCAGCTACCCGACGACGACGGTGGCGAGGATTCCGACGGCGAAATGGAGCAGCAACTCGAAGCGTCCCGCCCGGGACTGGGCCACCGCCGGAAGCCATCGCTACCCGGGTACCCGGTTTTGGCGAAAGCCGACCACCGGGCGAGCGAGTACCCGGGCCCCGCGCTCGGCCAGGAGGTCCCGCCGCCGGAGGTGTAGGTTGAATCCCGAAAGTCCGAACCTCCTTCACGGCCGTCCAGCGTGAGGCATCCTGCAACTCTACCATCTTCTCCCCCTTGAAACTACCTACCTCCTTCGGGCGCGACCTGAGCGCCTCCCTCGTCGTCTTCCTGGTCGCCCTCCCGCTCTGCCTCGGGATCGCCGTCGCGAGTGACGCCCCCCCACTGTCCGGCATCATCGCCGGCATCATCGGCGGCCTTATCGTCGGCTCGCTCTCCGGGTCGCGACTCGGGGTCTCCGGACCGGCCGCGGGCCTGGCCGTCATCGTCGCCGAGGCCATCGGGGGCCTCGGCTTCGAGACCTTCCTCACGGCGGTCATCATCGGGGGCGCGGTGCAGCTCGTACTCGGGGTACTGCGGGCCGGCGTCGTCGCGTACTTCTTCCCGAACAGCGTCATCAAGGGCATGCTCGCCGGTATCGGCGTCATCATCTTCCTCAAGCAACTCCCGCACGCCGTCGGCTACGATACCGATCCGGAGGGTGACCTGTTCTACGAGCAGCCCGACGGAGAGACGACGAGCTCGGAGCTCGTCAAGATGCTCGACTTCGTTAATCCGGGGGCCGTCCTCATTACGGTGGTCGGGATATTGCTGATTCTATTGTTCCAAACCGCCTGGATCAAGCGCAATCCCGTCCTCAAGCACATCCCCGGTCAGCTCCTGGCCGTGCTGGCGGGCGTGGCGCTGTTCTTCGCGTACGAGGGCACGAGTTGGGCGCTGAGCGCCGGCCACACCATCGACATCCCGGTGACCTCCTCGCTGGCCGAGGTCAAGTCGCTGTTGGTCACCCCGAACTGGTCCGCCTTCGGGCAACCGGCCGTGTGGATCACGGGGGCCACCATCGCGATCGTGGCCAGTATCGAGACCCTGCTCTGCGTCGAGGCGACCGACAAGATGGACCCCCACAGAGAGATCACGCCGGTCAACCGCGAGCTCCTCGCGCAGGGCGTCGGCAACCTCCTGTCCGGACTCATCGGCGGCCTGCCGCTCACGCAGGTGATCGTGCGCTCGTCGGCCAACCTCCAGGCCGGGGCCGAGTCGAAGGTCTCCAGCGTCCTGCACGGCCTCTGGCTGGCCCTGGCGGTGCTGATCTTCCCGTTTGCGATGAACTACATCCCCATGGCGAGCCTCGCGGCGATCCTGATGGTGGTCGGGTACAAACTGGCGGCGCCCGCGAACTTCGTGCAGCAGTACAGACGGGGCTGGGGGCAGTTCGTGCCCTTCGTCGTGACCGTGGTCGCGATCTACTTCACGGACCTGCTCACCGGCATCGGCGTGGGCCTGCTCGTGTCGATCATCTTCCTGCTGATCGTCAACTTCCGCACGCCCTACTTCTCGGAGCGACAGAAGCACCGCGACGGCGAGACGCTCGTGCTCGAGCTCTCGGAGCACGTCACGTTCCTAAATAAGGCCCGCATCGGACAGACGCTCAATGCCCTCCCCGACGGCGCCAAGGTGGTGGTCGACGGGCGGCGCGCCGTGGTCATCGACCCCGACGTCCAGGATGTCTTCGACGACTTCCGCCTCCACGCCGAGGACCACGACATCGATTTTACTTACCTGCCGCCGGAGCCCGCCGCGCGGCGCGGCACCGACCTCACGATCCAACCCGACGGCCGCGTGCCCGTGGGCTAGGTGGCTTACTTGCCGGCCGTGTCCGTCGAGCGCATCTTCATCAGGTTGTCGACCACCTCCCCGAGCTGCTCGGCGGCGATGCGCTTGCTCACGATGCGCTTCTCGCGGTCGAGGACGTAGATCTGCGGCGTCGAACTGATGTCGTAGCTCACCTTGAACTTCGAGCGGTGGTAGGGGTCGTTGGTGTTGATGATCGCGTCGGCCATGTGCTCCTTGTCGGCCACGTACGGCCAGCAGGTGTCGCCCTCCCTGCCGAGCTTCGTGCACACCGACACGACCTTGACGCCCTTGGCGGCGTAGTCCATCGCGAACTCGACCAGGGTCGGGGTCTGCTTCTTGCACACCCCGCACTCCGGGTCGAAGAAGAACAGTACCGTGTAGGCGGCGTCGAGGTCCTGAAGTCGTAGCGGCTGCCCGTCCTGGCGGAAGGTCGTGAGCTCGGGGGCGGGCTGTCCGATGAGCAGGGGCTTGAGGCGCAGGACGTTCTCCTCGATCTTGGCCCGGGTCGTCGAGTCGATCCACGGGGTCTGGGCGGCGTCCATGTAGTACTTCTCGCCGAGGTGCGCGTACACCGCGTCCTGGCCGACGATCTTCGAGGAGGCGTACTGGTTGAGGAACTTGCTCACGTAGGCGCGGAAGGTCTCCGGCGCCGGCGCCATCGCGGCCAGCAGCCTATCGAGTTCTTTGTTGATGCTGTCGGGCGTGGGGACGACGAGCTTGTCGAGGTAGTAGTTGACCTTCTGGTCGAGGTAGGTGCTCCGCAGGCCGCGTGGGTCGGCGAGGTCGACGCCGTCGAAGTAGTGGTCCTTGTAATACAGGTACTGCTGGCGTTGGACCTCCTCCTCGCTGCCGGTGAAGTCCGGCATCTGCGGTTCGTCGAAACTGCGCAGTAGCCCGGCCAGGATCGACCCGGAGGCCGTGGTCTTGATGCGCCGCTGCTCGGCGATGACGCCCTCGTCGATCCGCTCGACGGCGGCTTGCGCGGCCGTGCGTTGGGCCTCGGTCGAGGTGCTGTCGTTGACGATCGCCCGAAGGCTATCGGCGCGCGGCCGCAGCTCGTCGAGGAGGTGGAGGTACGCGAAGAAGCGCTCGTTCTCGTCGCTGCCCTCGACCCTCATGCCGCCGGTGAGGTCGCCGCTTTTTGTCCTAAGCTTAAAGTCCTGATCCTCGTCGATAAGCAACTGCGCGTAGTCGTTGTCGGGCGGCAAAACCAGGAGGTACATGCCTTCCTTGAGGCGGCCGGTGTCCCTGAAGACCGCCTTGCCGTTGACGTACGCGGCCGTGTCGACGATGTACTGCTTGTCGAGGAAGTAGTTGGCGAGGTAAAGTTCGCCGCCCGCGAAGCCGTCTATCGTCACCTCGATGTCGTAGCCGGCGGACTTGGGCTCGGAGGCCTTTTTAGCGGCTTGCGCCAAAACCGTCTGCGCGAAGCTCACCGTGAGGAGTACCATCAAAAACGCGCGTAGACTCATCATCATCAGGGGTTAAACCGTGGTTTCAACGTCGGAACCCGCGGGCGGGGTGCGCGCTACATCCGCTCCGGCAAGTCAATACCTAGCAAATGCATACTCGTGCGGAGGGTTTTGGCGACAGCCGAACTCAGCATCACGCGAAACGCACGTGCCTCCGGCGACTCCGCCGACAGCACCGAGTGGTCGTGCCAGAAGCGGTGGTAGCCCTTGGCGAGATTGTAGGCATAACCCGCGACGATCGACGGGTCGAGCGCCTCGGCGGCCTCGGTGACGACCTGCGGGAGCGTGAGCAAGTGCTTGACCAACTCGCGCTCGGCCGGCTGGAGGCTAGCGTACGCGTCCGCGGTGCCCGAACCGGCCACGAGCGCGTCGGCCGCCTTCGCGCTCACGCCCCGCGCCCTGACGTAGCTGTACTGAATGTAGGGCCCGGTGGCGCCCTGGAGGTCGATACTCTCCTTCGGGTCGAACACCATCTTGCGCTTCGGACCCACCTTGAGGATGTAGTACTTGATGGCGGCGAGGCCGACCTGCTCGGCCGACCTCGCCCTCTCCTCGGCGCTGGCGCCCTGCTGCTCGGCCCGCTCGTCGGCGTTGGCGCGGGCCTCGCCGATCACCTCGTCGAGGAGGTCGTCGGCGTCCACGACGCTGCCCTCGCGACTTTTCATCTTGCCGCTCGTGAGCTCGATCATGCCGTAGCTCAGGTGCGCGAGCCGGTCGGCGTAGGGCTCGCCGAGGAGCTTGAGCGTCCGGAAGAGCACCTCGAAGTGGTAGTTCTGCTCGTCGGCCACGGTGTAGATCATGGCGTCCATCCCGAAGTCGGCGTAACGCTGGTGCGCGGTGCCGAGGTCCTGCGTGAGGTAGACCGAGGTGCCGTCGGCGCGCAACACGATCTTCTGGTCCAGGCCCTGGTCGGTCAGGTCCACCCAGACACTCCCGTCTTCCTTGCGGAAAAACACCCCCCTCGCGAGCCCCTCCTCGACCATGCCCTTGCCGAGCAGATACGTATCGGACTCGAAGTAAAGCCGGTCGAAACTTACCCCCAGCCGCCGGTAGGTCGCGTCGAAGCCCTCGTACACCCAGCCGTTCATCCGCGACCACAGCTCCCGCACCTCCGGATCGCCGGCCTCCCAGGCGAGGAGCATCTCGCGCGCAGCCCTCCCGAGTTCGCTGTAGGTGTTGAAGTAGGTGTTTTTGTAGGCCTTGGCGGCATCCTCGCCGTCTTTTGTCTTGACGCCGCTGAGGGTCTGCTGCCCGATCTTCATCGCCTGCCAGGCCGCGTACTCCTCGCGGAACGCCCGCTCGAAGGTGACGTAGTACTTACCGACGAGGTGGTCGCCCTTCACGCCGCTCGTCGCGGGCGTTTCACCTCCGCCGAACCTCTGCCAGGCGAGCATGCTCTTGCAAATCGCGATCCCGCGGTCGTTGACGATCTGGACGCGGACCACCTCGCGACCGGCGGCCTCCAGGATCCGCGCCGCGCTGTCGCCGAGCAGGATGTTGCGGATGTGCCCGAGGTGCAGTGGCTTGTTGGTGTTCGGGGACGCGAACTCGACCATGGTCTTGAGTCCGGTCGGCGGGGCCAGCCCGAATCGTTCGTCCGCTTCCGCGTCGATGATCAGCTTTCGCCAAAACGCGCTGGTCAGGGTCAGATTCAGAAAGCCCTTCACGACCGCGTAGCGCTCCACGGCGTCGGCCTGTTCCAGCAGAGCCTGCCCGACCTTCTCCGCGATGGCGTCGGGTCGATCGCCGAGCGATTTACCGAGCGCGAAGGTCACGACCGTGAAGTCGCCGTCCATGTCGCTGCGCGTGGAATTGACCACCACCTGCTCCGGCGCCACGGTTTTGGCGTAAGCCCGCTCGATGGCCGCGCTCGTGAGCCGCTGAATCTGTTCGACGATTTGCATAAGGCGCGCGAAAGTAGGGGAAGCGCGCTGGTTCGGGGTGCCGCGCGAGGAGGCCCTACGTACGCGTCACCGGCCGGATCAGGTCCATCTTCCCCGGGGGGCAGGCCCCGAAGTAGGTATCGCCGGTCCACTTGCCGCGCAGGTGGAGGATGCCCTTCTCCATCGACTTGCGCAGCTCGAGGCGCTTGAGGCACCAGGCCATGCCCGGGATGCTGTCCGCCCGCACGATCTCGTCCTCCTTGACGTAGAGTTCGCCGTTCGGCAACACCCGCGCCGTGCCGCTCATGTAGGCGTGGTAATCCCCGTCCATGACGTGGCACGAGATGTTGAAGAACTCCGCGTCGTCCGGGGTCGGCGCGACGCTCATCTCCATGTCGAAGTACCGCACCGACGGCCCGAGGTCCTGCGTGATGATGCCCTTCCACTGCCCCAGGAACCCCGCCTGTCCCTGCTGCCATTCGTCGTCCCCGACCCACGCGAAGGCCAGTGAGCCGATCAGCGCGAGGAGTAGCGGGCGACTAATTCTGCGGAGCGGGAGCGTCATCGGGGGCCAAAGTACTGAAGACCCGGTAGCCCGCGCCGGGCAGGCGCAGCTCCGAACCCCCGTTTAACGTTTGTTTGGCGCCGCTCATCACGTCGTAGTAGTCGCCCGCCTCGAAACCGTCCGCGAGCCCGACGGATTTGCTGGCCTCGCTGAGGTTAACGAGCACCACCACGCCGTCGCTGCCCTTGCGGCGGGCGTACGCGAGCACCTTGTCGTCGGGCGCGCCGAGGGCCACCCGCGAGGCCCGCGCCCCGGCGACGCCGTTGTGGAGTGCCGAGTTCTGGTGTTTTAGCGTAAGCAAACGCCGGAAGAAAGCCTCCTTCGCGTAGTCCCCGAAGCCGATGTCGTCCTTCTCGAAAAACTCGAGTCGCCGGCGCAGCGGCTCCTCCTGCCCGGAGTACACCAGGGGCGCGCCCTCGAAGGTGGCCGCCACGACGAACATCGCGTCGGCGAAGTCGCCCATGCGCTCGAACTCCGTCCCGTTCCACGAATTCTCGTCGTGGTTGCTCGTGAAGTTGAGGTGGTAGGCGTAGTCGGCGTACTCGCTCGTGTCCTTGGCCTGGTGGCGCCACACGGACTCGGCGTCCTCCTTGCCCTCGGCCAGGGCGTTGAGGAGCTTGTGGAAGTCCCACCCGTAGTTGATGTCGAAGGCCGCCCGGAAGTGCCGCGGCTCGTCGCCCCACTCCGCCAGCATGAACACGGGCTTGATCGACTCCAGGGCCGGGCGCACCTTGAACCAGAAGCTCAGCGGCACGAAGCCCGCCACGTCGCACCGGAAGCCGTCCACGTCGTAGTCGCGCAGCCAGAACTTCATGTCCTCGATCATCGCCGAGTCGAGGGCCGGGTTGCTGTGGTCGAGCTGCGCGATGTCGTACCAGTCGGTGTCCCCGCCGCCGGCGTCCCCCGGGTTGAAGGCGTGGCGGATGGTGTCGGTGCCCTCGCGCTTGGTGTAGTACTCCGGGTGCTCCGTGATCCACGGGTGGTCCCACCCGGTGTGGTTGGCCGTCCAGTCGAGGATGACGTGCATCCCGAGGCGGTGGACCTCGTCGACGAAGCCGCGGAAGTCCGCGAGGGTCCCGAACTCCGGGTTGACGTCCGTGAAGGTCGACGAGGCGTAGTAGCTCCCCATCGTGCCCTTGCGCTTGGTTTCGGAGATGGGGTAGATCGGCATGATCCACACCACGTCGACGCCCATGTCCGCTAGTCTTCGGAGGTGCGGCTTGGCGGCGTTGAGGGTCCCCTCGGGCGTGTACTGCCGGACGTTGAGTTCGTAGAGGGTCGCGGTCGCAGCCCAGTCCGGGGTGTTGAAGGGGCGGTTGGTGGTATCGGCCATGTCGGTGGCGGTGTCGGCGGCGGGCTTGGGGTCGGTGTCGCAGGCCGTAACGATCAACGATAGCAGGAGTGCGGTGGCGAGGGGCTTTACCATGTGGTGAAACTACGCGGCGAGCGAAATTATGGGAATCGCGTCCCGAGCATCGAAGAAGGTAGTTTTGTCGGCGTGTCCTCGCCGCCCGCCGATCCCTTCGACCCTGCCTCGCTCAGGACGTGGTTACTGCGGCACGCGCCGTCCACAGCGGCCACGGCGCCACTCGTACTCTCGGTGAGTGGCGGGCTCGACTCGATGGTGCTGTGGGCGCTCGTAGCCGAGACAGACCTGCCGTACGAGGTGCTTCACGTCAACTTCGGTCTCCGCGGCGGGGCCAGCGACGCAGACGAGGCGCTCGTCGTGGCCAGGGCCGCGGCCCTCGGGGTCGAGTGTCACGTCGAGCGCCCGGAGCTCGGTGATGCGACGGCCGGCGTCCAGGCCGCGGCCCGGCGCCACCGTCGGCAAAGCACCGAGCGCCTGCTGGCTTACTGCAGCGCCGCCGTGCTCGCGCACCACGCCGACGACCAGGCCGAAACCGTCCTCATGCGCCTGGCGCGGGGCACGGGCGGCAGGGGTTTGGTCGGCATGCAGCCCGTCTACGGACGGTATTTGCGGCCCCTGCTCGACATCCGGAAGGAGGCACTGGCGGCTTTCGCCAAAACCCACCGCGTCGCCTTCCGCGAGGACGCCAGCAACGCCACCGACGCTTACGCGCGCAACCGGTTCCGCCACCACGTTCTACCGGTTTTGACGCAAGTCGAGCCACGCGCCGTCGGGGGCATCGGCCTTTCGGCAAAACGACAGGCGCAGCTCGTGGCCTTCGCCGGGGCGCATGCGAAAGAGGTTTTGGCGCAAGCCCGCGTCGATGCAGTGGCAAGACCTGATAGCAAGGCTACCCGAGCCCGAAGCGACACCGTGGGGACCGACGCTGCACAAACCTTCCCTGCACAGACCGACGCCACAGCAACCTACGACCGTGCCGCGCTCGCCGCCATTCCGGGCCTTGGCTTCGTACTCCAGGAGTGGTTGTCGCCGTACGGCTTCAAGTCCGCCCTCGTGGACGACCTGTGCGAGTGGGTCTGCGACGGTCTGCCCCACCGACGCGTGTGTCTAAACTCAAACAAGACCCTGGCGTGCAGCGTGGCCGGGCGGCGCGTCACGCTGGGCCCAACCTAGCGCACCGCAGTCAGGGTGCCGTCCTCGCCCTCGGTCACGATGACCGCGTCGGGGTAGCCGCCGCGCCTCACCGCATCCAGCCGGTCACGGGCCTCGGCCTCCGTGGCGTAGCCCTGCAGCAGCACCACGACCTTGCCATTGCTACGGCGCGTAGTCAGGTCGCCGAGGGCCGCGGCCTTGGCCTGGTCGAAGTTCTTCAGCGAGCTATACGTAGCCAGGCGCAGGAGGTAGCCCGTGCCCTTGGGCTGAAGAGTCTCGCGGTCTATGCCGGGCTCGCGCTCCAGGCCAGCGGCGGCGCCGCCGGATTCCGAGGCGAGGAAGGCGTCGGCGTAGCCGGCCGAGCGGATCTGCGCGAGCCGCGCCACGGCCGCGTCCCGACTGTCGAACGGCCCCACGCGGACGCGCATGAGTGGCCCTTCTACCTTGCCGTACACCTCCCCAAACTGCGACAGGCGCGTCCGGTAGGCGCTCAGGTCCGCCGACGACGACGCTATCGCAGCAACCTGGACGGCGACCCCCGGCGCGACCGTTCCGGAGGACACGAGATTGGAGCCGGGCTGGGCGACCGGCGTGGAGCGCTCCGCCGGGGCCTCTATGGCTACCGGCGGCGCGGCGGGTGCCGGCGTGGAGGGTGCGACTACCGCAGGGCCGTCTTCGGTGGTGCTCCCGACCGTCATCTGGCGTGTGGAGTCGACCGCGGGGCCCTTGCCGGCCGGGAACATGGCAAAGGTCGAGAGCACTCCGCTGCCATCGGAGTCGTAAGTGCTGATCTCGCGATCGATGAATGCCATCGCGTCGGCGACGTAGGCAATGGCATATTCCCCGGCGCGCTCGAGGCTTAGTTCGTAGTTGCCGTTGGCGTCGGTCCTGGCATCGGCATTGAAGTCTTTGGACTTGTGACGCGCGAACACTTTCACGCCGGCCAGCGGATCACCCGTGCGGCTGTGGACTACCTTCCCCTCGTAGACGCTGATCCTGTCGTCGCCGTTGAGGACGATCTCCATGCGGGGCCTGTCCTTGAGGTTGGCCGCGACCACGCTGAATTGCTTGGCGTTGTAGCCGCTCTTCCTGACCACCGGTCGGCAGTCGAGCGTCGGCAGCGCGCGGAAGGTGTACGCCCCGTCGGTGCCCGTGAGGAATACACCCTGGCCGCAGTCGCTGAAGTCGAGCACGGCGTTGGGGATCGGGCGGCGGGTTTTCCCGTCGACGACCGCGAGCGTGATGGCCTGCCCGGAGCGCACGGCCCGGTAGAGGTCCATGCCGCCCTTGCCGCCGCTGCGGTTGCTGGCTAGGTACGCGATGTCACCGCCCTCGGCGAGCGAGAAACCGACGTCGTCCATCGGGCTGTTGACCGCCGGACCGAGGTTGCTCACCGACGAGACCACGCCCCCGACCATGTCCGCGCGGTAGATGTCCATCCCCCCGAAACCCGGCAGGTAGTCGCTCGAGAAGTAGACCGACCCGGAGGCCGTCTGCGGGGCGATCTCGTTGCCGGGGGTGTTTACCTCCGGACCGAGATTGACCGGCGCCGCCCAGCCGCTGTCGTCGCGCTCGGAGTAGTAGAGGTCGTAGCCGCCCTGCCCCCCGGGCCTGTCCGACGCAAAGTAAATGCGCGTGCCGTCGGGGCTGAAGCTCGGGAAGCCGGTATTGTAGCCGACGCCGTTGTGCACGAAGGCCTTGCCGGGCAGGAAGTCATTGTCCTGCGTCGGGAGGGCCAGCATGACGTTGAGCTCCCAGCCCGCCTCGGGGATGAGGCGCTCGCCGGGTTCGAAGTTGTTGCGGGTGTAGGCGATGAGTTCGCCGCTCGGCGCGTACGCCACGGGGGCCTCCCCGCCCTCCGAATCGGCGAGGCGGTGGACCCGCTCGGGGACGCGCAGGAATCGGTTCTCGTCGCGGATGCTGCGGTAGAGCTCGGTCGGGTTGCCGTTGCGCGCGCTGCCGAACACGACGAAATCGCCGAAGGCCTCCGGGGCGAAGTCGTCCCCGCTGGCGTTGGCGAACTCGTTGCTCACCTTCCAGGCCGCCAGATCCTTCGCGTGGGCCTGGGCGTAGGAGAGGCGGGTGGCGAGGGCGTCGGCCTTGGGGTGTTTGCGCCGGGCGGCCTCGAAGACCTGCGCGACGGCCTCTTCGTAGCGGCCGAGTTCGGTGAGGATGAGCGCGTGCTGGTAGAACACCTCCGGGTCCTCGCCGGCGGGTACGGCCTCGATGGCCTCCACGGCCTCCGACAGGCGACCGAGCACGCGCAGGGCGTAGGCGTTCCGGTAGTGGGCCTCGGCGTCGTCGGCGCTCTTGCGCAAAACTTTCTCGTAGCCCTCCGCCGCCTCGGCGTAGTTGCCGAGCTCGAACGCCTTGTTGGCCAGGCGATTAATGCGTTGCGCGTGCGTCACGTCCGGGGCTGCGAAGGCGAGAACGACGGCGACCGAGAGACAGTACAGGACGCGAGTGGGCATAGGGGCGGCGGGTTTTGCCGAAAGGCCCACCACACAGATGGCGAGCCCCCGACTATGGACCCGCAAAAGTAAGCAGCCGACCGGCGTGTATCCACTCCGATCGGCTGCCTACCCTATGGCGATGAGTTCGCGGCCCTGCGCTCCTACCCTAGAAAGGACAGTTGCGGCAGCGGCTCACCTCGACGTCCTCGCGGGGGAGGGACTTCTTGCCGGTCTCCTCGCAGGTGCTGCAGCCGAGTACGCGGAACTCCGTGCGGCGGTTGAACTGGTGCTCGCGCTCGGAGCAGGGCACGTTGTTGTTGCAATTGTTGACCGGCACCGTCTCGCCGTAGCCACGGGGCACGAGCCGCTCGCGGCCCACGCCGCGCTGCTCGAGGTAGCGGACCACGGCCTCGGCGCGGCGCTGCGACAGGCGCATGTTGTAGTCGTCCGAACCGCGGGCGTCGGTGTGGGAGCCGATCTCGATGATGACCTCGGGGTTCTCCGTGAGCATGGCGTAGAGACCGTCGAGGTCCTCGCGGGCCTCGGCGCGGATGGTGGCCATGTTGAAGTCGTAGTAGATGTGGAGCAGGTACGGGATGGCGTCCCCGGCCTTGATGTCGCTCAGGCCACGCTCGAACTTCCCGCCGGAGCTAACCACGGTGCCATTCTTGAAGGTCCGTCCGTTGATCTCGCCGTCGGCCGGGCGACCGGTCTTGGAGTCGATGTATAGGCCCGTGCTGCCATCCTGGTAGAGGCGTGCGTCGGGGTCGTTGTCGGGGCGGATCGGCGTGCCCGCGAGGTCCTCGTCCTTCGGGCCGCCGTAGATGGTGGGCTGGAGGAAGAGGTTGACGTCGAACACGCTCGTGCGCGCGGTGTCGGTGGCGCACAGGTTGTCCGCGCGGGCCGAGAGGAAGTCCTTCTTCGTGGCGCGGACGGAGTAGCAGGTGCCCGTCTCGAGGTCGAAGGTGTACTTGCCGGTGGGGTCGGTGAGGGTCGCGAGGCCCTTCATGTCGAGCGGGTTGGTGAGCGTGACGGAGGCGCCCTCGATCGGCTCCCCGGTCGACTCGTCGAACACGAAGCCCTCGACCGAGTACTCCTTGAGCGGGCTCAGCGGTATCTCGACGATGAGCTTGTTGCCCTTGAAGTTTTTCGTGGTGCCGGTCTTGCTGGCCTCCTCGAAGCCCTCGGCGCTTGCGGTGAACTTGCACTCCTCCGCCTCGCTCATGTCCACGGCGGCCTTGCCGTTGACGTCGGTGAGGCTAGAGCCGGACGTGCAGCCGTTCAGGACGGTCGCGCCTTCGATGGGGGCGCGGGTCTCGGCGTTGATGACGAGGACCTCGACGGGGATGCCCGTGCGGACGAAGGAGTAGATGTCGTCCTTGCCGGCGCCGCCGGTGCGGTTGCTGGAGAAGTAGCCGAAGGTGCCGTCCTCGAGCAGCAGGATCGAGTGGTCGTCGGCCGTCGAGTTGAGCGGCGCCCCCAGGTTCTCGGGTAGGGTAAACTCGAAGGCCGCCTTCTCGGTCGTGTAGTAGAGGTCGTAGCCGCCGAGGCCGACGTGGCCATCGGACGCGAAGTAGATCCGCCCGTCGGGCGCCACGGACGGGAAGGCCTGGTGGCCCTCGTTGTTGACGTTCGGGCCGAGGTTGACCGGCGGGTTCCACCGCCCGTTCTCCTTCTCGGAGTAGTACACGTCCATGCCGCCGAACCCGCCCGGCATATCGCTGGCGAAGTAGAGGCGCTTGCCGCTCGGGCTGATGGCCGGGTGGAGCACGGAGTACTCGTCGGAGTTGAAGGGCAGGCTCTGGAGCTCACCCCACTCCTGGCCCTCCTTGTCGGCGTAGAAGACCTTGAGCTTCACGATGCCGTCGTCGGACTTGCCGAGTTTGCCGTCTTTGAAGTTGTTGCGCGTGAAGAAGATCTGCTCGCCGTCCTCGGCGATCGTGACGGCGGCGTCGTGGTACTTGCTGTTGAAGCTCTTGCTAAACTTGTCCGGCTGGCCGTAGACGGTCGTGAGGGGGTCCTCCTGGTCGGTGCGCATCGTCTTGACGTAGAGCAGCTCCAGGAAGGGGTTGCCCGTCCAGGCGTGGTCGCGCTTGATGGCCACGCCCTGGCTGCGGTCGGAGGCGAACAGGACGCCGTCCTCGTAGACCGCCGCGCCGAAGTCGTCGAGGGCCGAGTTGAAGTCGAGGTGTTGCACGTCGTAGACCCCGACCGAGCGCGTGAGCAGCTCCTGCTCGTAGTCGCAGGCGCGGCCGAGGTACTGGCCGCGCAGATCGTCGGGCTGCTCCCGCATGAAGATCGCGAACCACTCCTTGGCCTGGTCGCACTTGCCGTTCTGCTGCAGGGCCTGCCCGTAGTAGAGCTTGTGCACGGGCGTCGCCTCCGGGAGCCGCACGATCTGCCCGAGCCAGTACTCGGCGTTGATCGGGTCGTTGATCTTGCGGTAGGCCTCGGCGAGGGCGATCTTGGCGCCGGCGTCGTCGCTGGACTCGAGGATCTGGTTGAACTGCTGGATCGCCTCGGAGTAGTTGAGGTCGGCCATCATGCGCTGGGCGCGCTTGATGCGGTTGGTCTGGGCGTCGGCGACGTGCACACAGGCGAGCAGCGCGAGCAGGAAGCACAGGCGACTGAGGAAAGGCAGCTTCATGGCGGGTGAGGTTACGGAAGGATCGGCGGGAGGTAGGGGCGCTTAGAAGTAGCGCGGGGTGACCAGGCGGTCGGAGAGGAAGTTGAATTCGTACCCGAGCATGAGCTCGAAACCACCGGCGGTGGTCTTGTTGAGGGCCGTGAGCGGGTAGTCGTAGGCGGCGCCGAGGCGCATGCCGTTGTTGAGGTTGACGCTAAACCACAGGTCGGCCGAGTCGAAGGAACTGCGGTCGGTGACGACCTCGACGGCCGTGCGGAGGCTAGCCCCGATCCAGAACTTCTGGTAGAACAGGAGGCTGGCGTCGAGGTCGACCTCGGTCGGGGCCCCGATCGTGCGGGCGGCTTCGTTCTTGCTCGTCTTCGAGAACAGTCCGACGTTCTTGACGAGCATGCTCGGCTTGAAGACGATGTCGTCGCCGCGCACGGGGAAGGCCGCACCCACCGAAGCGTAGTAGTGGCGGTAGCGCCGGCTGTAGACCGGGATGTCCGGGTCGTTGGGCTCGCGCAGGTCGTACTCGATGAGGTGCGGGCTCGACAGGCCGGCGTAGAAGCGCTCGCCGAAGAGGAACAGGCCCGCGCCCATGTTCGGGAGCCAGCGGTTGGGCTGCGTCATGAAGGCCGGGTCGTCGGTCTCGAGGTTGATCTTCGAGAAGTCGGCGCGGTAGTTCTCCACGCCGCCCTGCAGCCCCACCGACAGCCGCAAGTTATCGCTCACCGGGATGCGGTAGGCGTAGCTAAACGCGGCCGACATGGTGTTGGTCGGGCCGATGGCATCGTTGGCGAGGCTCATCCCGACCCCGACGCGCTCGTTCTTCAGCGGCGTGTGCCCCGTGAAGGTCTGCGAGTTGGGCGCCCCCTCGATCCCGAGCCACTGCGAGCGGTGGATCAGGCCGAGGCTCATGTAATCCTTCGAGCCCGCGTAGGCCGGATTGTAGTTGAGCGAGTTGAACATGTACTTCGTAAACATCGCGTCCTGCTGCGCGAGGGCGGCGGTGGCGGTGGATACTGCCAGGCCGAGGCCGAGCGCGAGTTTGTGGAAATAGGTCATCGGAGCTTGTGTGTTTTCGGGGCCCTCGGGCCCACCGTAGGCGTGTCTGTCGGTCGGGATGGACCGGTTTGACCCAGCAGTGGCAAATACTGTGCTAATCGACAGCGGTTTAGGCCCGCGACTAGCGGCGGAGTTCTAAGAAGTTAGAGATCGCTGAGCCGCCCTCGATCTCGACTACGTAAAAGTAGGTACCGTCGGGGAGGGGTCCGCCATCCTGGAAATCACCCGTCCAGGTGTTGTCGTAGCCCCTCGTCGCGTAAACGCGCGATCCCCAGCGGTTGTAGATCTTTACCTCGTTATCGGGATATTGGTCGATGTTCTGGATGACCCAGGTGTCGTTGATGCCGTCGGAGTTCGGCGAGATCACCCGCGCGATCTCGATCGGGCCACGTGGACCGGGGTTTGGTCCGGGGCCTGGGCCGGGGCCGGCCTCGCAGCGGAGGTCGAGCCGCACCGTCGCCCGGGCGCACCCGGCCGCATTGCAGATCTGATACACGAGCGAATCATTCGCGCAGGGCACCCCGGCCGTGCGGACGTACACGAGTTGGCGACTTGCGTCAAAACTCGCCACGCCGCCGCGGGGGCCGGTCACGACCGTGACCGAGGTGATGGCGCTGGCGCTCACGTCGTTGGCGAGCACGTCCACCACAACCGTGCCGCTCGCCGGAACCACGGCCGCGTCGTCGACGGCGACCGGGGCATCCGGACTGGCGTCCTGGGTGACGAGGATGACGAGGTTCGTGATGTCGCAGCGCCCGGTGGCGTCGCAGACGTTGATGCAGAGGTCCTGCGAGCCCACGGTGTTCGCGGTGAAGTCCAGACACGTGAGCACGTCGGTGGTCGCGGTCGTCACGAGGGGCGTCGTCGAGGGGCACGCGTCGTAGATCCGGACGGCCGGACCGATGAGCTCCGGCTCGGCGAAGCACCAGCGCTGCGAATCCCCGCGCTTGATCCGGATCGTGTCCCGGGCCGGGGTCCGCGTGATGACGTTGACGGTGACGTCGAAGCGCTGCGTTACCCCGTCACTGGCCGCGGCCAGCACGCAGGCGCGCTCCGTGCCGACCTCCAGGCCGTCGAAGGCCACCGACAGCTCCTGGGCGTCGAGCGTGAAGAACACGAGCTGGCCCGAGGCCTCCTCGCAGACGTTCGACAGTTGCGCGGGGCGCGTGGCGAAGCCCTCGACATCCAATGAAACACGGTCGCTGGTGCCCTTGTCGATCGTGAAGACGAGGGTTTGGTTCGGTAGCGGCGTCGGTGCGAAGGTCGTGACGATGACTTTGGTCGTGTCACAAAACCCGAGGTCGTCACACAGCACGAGGCAGGTCGAGTCGGTGCCGCCCGGCTTGATGCCGCGGTACTTGACGCAGCGCGACGACGCGATGTAGGTAAAGTCGACTAACTGGCGCTCGGGCTCCGCGCAGAGGTCTACGACGGAGATGATCTTGCCCGGCAGTTGGGTCGTGTCGAGGCAAACGGTCCGCACCTGCCCCGGGACGCTCACGCTGTCGCGGATCACGACCGGGGTGATGGGAGTGGCGAGTTTCGCGACGACGGCCAGCAGTTGAGTCGCGCAGTTGTTGCCGGCGTCGCAGTAGCGCACGCTCACCGAGTCCTGGCCGACGCTCAGGGCGCTTACGCGAAAACAATCGTTGTCGGTGAGTTCGATCTTGCTGTGCCTGGCGGCCGGCGTGATCGTGATGCCGCTGGCGACCACCGGTCCGCGCAGGGCACTCAGGTCGAAGCACAGCACCTCGCTGCCGGGGATGTCCAAGGTCACCGCGCGGTAGCCCCCCGCGGCCGGCGTACAGGCCACCTCGACGGTGATGCGCTCGAGCACCGTGGCGCCGTCGCGGACCTCGAGGACGTGGCTGCCGACGGCGAAATCGAAACTGGCCTTGCCCTCGTCTTTGAACTCCACCAGGGGTACGGCCGCGGCGATGTTGGTCGGTTGCTGGATGATGTCGAGCGCGGAGTAGGTCCGGGCGGGGGAGCCGCCGACGATGGACTTCGTCCCGAGGTCGAGGCGCCACCCGCCGTCGGGGTCGGCGTCGCGCATGATGTCGACCAGGTCCCTCGGCTCGCTAAACGTACCGTTGTGCGACACGCCGTCGATCACCCACGACACCAGTTGGTATGGCCCGCTGTAGCCCTCGTCGGGCATGTCGGTGAGGGAGTACGCCCGGAAGGTCTGCCGATCGCACCCGTCGTAGGTTTTGGCGTAAGCCGCCCCATCGAGCGTGAACGTGAGGAACTCGAACTGGTGCGAGGAGTAGCCGCTGCAGACCTTGACCTCGGCGTCGCAGTTCGCGGCCGTGAGCGAGTAGCTGGTCTGGGCGAACTGTGCGGCGAGCGGCAGGGCCCCGAGGGCCAGGAGGAGCGATAGTAGACTGATGCTACGGTAGCGGGTCGTCGGCATGAGGGGGGTTGTGGAGCGAGCACGGCCACATACGATAAAGGGGCCTCCCGCACTCCGTGCACTTATTGTGCCAACCTATTAACAGTAATCATCATGTATCTAACCCGCCAGCCAGAGCCCACCGACCAGCAGGCCCGCGTACACGACGCTGGCCACGCCGTTCGTCGTGAAAAAGGCCCTGTCAATACGGGCGAGCCTCCCGGGCCGCACCAGGCGATGTTGATAAATGAGGGCGCCCCCGAAGGCGGCCGCACTCAGGACGATCAGTGCCGTGGCCTCCGGGTACCTACGCGCCATCAGGACGCTCGCCAGCACCAGGCAGGCGAAGCTCAGCACGTGCAGCCCGCGCGACAGTAAAAAGCTACGGCTTTCGCCAAAACGCGTGGGCACGCTGTGCAGCCCGATGCTGCGGTCGAAACCCTCGTCCTGGAGCGCGTACACGATGTCGAACCCCGCCACCCACAGCAGCACCACCACGCCGAACAGCACGGACACGCCCCCGAACTCCCCAGTCACCGCGATGTAGGCCCCGATGGGCGCGAGCGCCAGCCCGACCCCGAGCACGAGGTGGCAAAGCCACGTGAATCGTTTGGTGTAGCTGTAGCCGAGGACGACGGCTAGGGCAACCGGACTCAGCGCGAGACAGGCCCCGTTGAGCAGACCCGCGGCGAGGACGAAGGTTACGCAATTGACGGCCACGAAGATGCCGGCCGCCCGGCGAGAGATGCGTCCGGCGGGGATGTCGCGGATGGCGGTCCTCGCGTTTTGCGCGTCGTAACCTGCGTCGATCAGGCGATTGAACGCCATCGCCGCCGAGCGCGCGAAGACCATACACGCGACGACGAGCGCCAGACTCCTCCACGAAAAGCCGGCCCCGGGCTCCAGCACCCCCAGGGTAAACCCGATGATCGCGAACGGGAGTGCGAAGATCGTGTGGCTAAAAGTGACGAGACTGAGGTAGTTGCGCATCGGGGCGTGTAGGCGGGGGTGTCTAAACCTAGATTCGCTCGATCGCAGGATTGTTGCCGACCTAGAGCGCTTGAGACGGGGTTCGGGACTTCGGTGGCGTCACGGCGGTCGACACATACGAAAAGGCCCCCGCCCCGCCGAAGTGGCGAAGCGAGGGCCTCTCGTAGTTCAGCGCGGACGCTGTAGAACCTGCTACGTCTAGCCCTGCGGCTCGACCGTACCCTGGAGCGACAGGAAGGTCTGCGCTGGGTTGGTGTTGGCGGTGATGGTGACCTTCTGGTCGCGCTCGCCGGCCTTGCCCTGGCTGTTGAACTCGACGACGACCTCGCCGCTGGCGCCGGGGGCGATGGGCTCGCGGGGCCAGACCGGGACGGTGCAACCGCAGCTGCCGACGGCGTTGCTGAGGACGAGCGGCTCGGAGCCCTCGTTCGTGAACGTGTAGGTGTGCTTGACCTTCTCGCCCTCGGCCACGGTGCCGAAGTTGAACTCGGTTTCCTTGAAGGCCATGGTCGTGGTCGGCCCGGTGGGGACGGCGTCGTTGAGGCCGTCCATGCCGTCGAGGGCGTTGGCGCCGGTCACGGCGGCGTCTTCGGTCATCTCAGTGGCGTCGCGGGCGGCGTCACGGACTTCGTCGCCGGCGTCGTTGCCGCAGCTGGCGAAGAGCGCGACGGTGGAGAGGGCTACGAAGCCGAAGCGGAGGGACTTCATCATCATGTTGGGTTGGATTTGAGTGTGCGAAAGTACGGGGGGCTCGTGCATTACCTAAACCTAAGCCCCCGTGTAGTGGGTTAACGGCTGGTTAAACGGCGCGCCCGCCGTTTGGATACAGCGAATCGTCAAACTAATGTCCCTTTGAGTAAGTACAGCCCCATCGCCGACTACGGTCTGGTCGGCAACCTCCACACCGCGGCCCTGATCTGCAAACGCGGCAGTATCGACTTCCTGAGCTACCCGCGCTTCGACTCACCGACGGTGTTCACGAAACTCCTCGACGCCGAGCGGGGCGGGGCCTGGTCGATCACCCCGGTCGGGGTCGAGGACTTCCACACGGAGCAGTACTACGAACCGGAGACCGCGATCCTCGTGACGCGCCTCATGCACCGCGACGGCATCCTCGAGATCACGGACTTCATGCCCCCGGTCGAGGACATCAAGCACTGCCAGGTGGTGCGCATGGTGCGGGCCCTGGTGGGGACGACGGACCTCACCTTCGACCTCGAAGCCCGCTACCCCTACGCGGCCGAGCCGACCGAGGCCTCGGCCGACGCGGACGGCGGCGGGCTCTCGATTCCGCTCGGGCCACACTCCACTACCTTACTAGGCTTGCGCGGCGAGGAGCGCCACGACTGTGGAGCGCGGATCACGTTCGGGTTTCGGCTCAGTACCGACGGGGCGGGCGTCCCGCGGAGTCGCGTGTTCGTCTTCCAGAGTCGCGACTGCAACACGCCCGCGGAGGACGGTGTCGAGGGTTTTGGCGAAAGCCTCCTGGCCTACACCCGGACCTTCTGGAAGGAGTGGGTCGCGAAGATCCACTACGAGGGCAGCTACCGCCCGACCATCATCCGCTCCGCGGTCACGCTCAAGCTCTGCACGAGCGCCGAGTACGGCTCCAGCGTGGCGGCCCCGACCTTCGGCCTGCCGGAGGAGATCGGCGGGGAGCGCAACTGGGACTACCGCTACTCGTGGATCCGGGACTCGGCCTTCACGATGTACGCCATGATCCGCCTCGGGCTCAAGGAGGAAGCCCAGCACTTCATGTCCTGGATCGAGGCGCGCTGCTCGGAGCTCGACGACGCCTCCGAGCTCGCGCTCATGTACCGCGTCGACGGCACCACCGACCTCGACGAGTACGAGGTGGCGCTCGAGGGCTACCGCGGGTCCTCCCCGGTGCGCGTCGGCAACGGCGCCAAGGGCCAGCGCCAGCTCGACATCTACGGCGAGCTGATCGACACCGTCTACCTCTACGACACGAAGGCCCACGAGATCACGTACGCCTTCTGGCTCGAGGTCTGCGAGATCATCGAGTTCGTGTGCAAGTCCTGGCGCGAGGCCGACCACGGGATCTGGGAGGTACGCAGCGGCCAGCAGCAGTTCACGATGTCGAAGGTGATGGCGTGGGTCGCGATCGACCGCGGGATCCGGATCGCGCAGCACCGCGGGTTCCCGGCGCCGTACGACCGTTGGTTCGAGGAGCGCGACGCGATCTACCAGAGCATCTACGACGTGCACTTCGACGAGGAGCTGAAGTCCTGGACGCAGTACCCGGACAGCAAGGAGCTCGACGGATCGCTGTTGATGATGCCGCTCATCCGCTTCGTCGCGCCTCAGGAGCCGAACTGGCTCGCGACCCTAGCGCAGATCGAAAAGCACCTCGTCGACGACTGCCTCGTGAAGCGCTACGAACCCAAGGAGGGCACCGCCGACGGTCTCAAGGGGGACGAGGGCTACTTCTCGATCTGCAGCGCCTGGTACATCGAGGTCCTCGCGAAAGTGGGTAGACTCGACGAGGCCGAGCGCCTCCTGACGAAGTTCTTGAGTTACGCCAACCACCTCGGGCTCTACAGCGAGGAGATTGCGATCAACGGCGAGCAGTTGGGCAACTTCCCGCAGGCGTTTACGCACCTCGGGTTAATCTCGGCTATTCTGCAGGTCGACGAACAAAGGAAGGGCTCGGGAAGGGTCTAGACCCCTAAACCTTAAACCGGCTTCAGTCGGTCAGCGTACTGTTTGCGGAACTTGCTCACCTTTGGCGTGATGACGAAGGTGCAGTAGGAGTTGCGGGCGCCGACGCGGTCGTAGTAGCCTTGGTGGTACGCCTCGGCTTTGTAGAAGGTCTGCGCGGGCTCGACCGCCGTCACGATCCTGTCGTCGTAGAGCTCGGCGACCTCGGCCATCACCTCGCGGGCGGTGGCCTGCTGCCGGGCGTTCTCGTAGAAGATGACGCTGCGGTACTGCGGCCCGACGTCGTTGCCCTGGCGGTTGAGCGTGGTCGGGTCGTGGACGGTGAAGAAGATGCGGAGGATGTCGGCGTACGACACGACGGCTGGGTCGAAGGTGACGCGCACGATCTCGACGTGGTCGGTGGCCTTCGAGCAGACGGCCTCGTAGTTGGCGTCCCGGGCGGTGCCGCCCATGTAGCCGGACACGGCGCTCTCGACGCCCTGAAGTTTGTCGAAGACTGCTTCTACGCACCAGAAGCAGCCCCCGCCGAGGTTTGCGATTTCCATGGGGGAGTAAGGCGGGGGGGGGGGAGTTGGTTGTGAGACCCATCCACATTCAGCGTAGCTTCTATTTCGTAGCGACTCCACCCGGTCGGAGGTTTAGCTCCACCCCAAGGCTTAGGTCAACGGTCTCTGTGGAAAAAGCCAAGCTCGGTGGCACGTTGTGACGAATACTGGCGTGAAGAGAATAAAAGTCGTTGATTCGGTAGCGAGTAGCCACGCCGTAAGCGCCGTATATTTCGGCGAAGTTTGCATTGTCAGGACGGCGGGTCGCTATTTGTATTGGACCGCCTTCCACGGGGATGGTAATATCGTCTAGTGCAAATGCCAAATATCCAATCGCTACATGACCGTGGAGACTGAATCGGCGATGATTAAGCAGGCGAGGTTCAAAATAAACACTAAAGGTATTACCGATGTCACGCATTGTGTGTGCATCAAAAAATACGAGCGGTACGCCGTCCGACAGCGTAGCGTATAGCGAGTCAATCCGCAGCGTACTCGAATAACGGTAATATGAGACGCCCCACACTAGCTTATCGCGTCGCGTATGCCGGCTAAACGCAAATCGTATACCTGTGGCTAGGGGGCTTTTCTGATTAAGAAAGTAAATTCCTAGAAAGTCCCTGGCAACATCAACATCCTTGTAATTCCAAGGCTTGTAGTAACCAACCGTCCCGGACCCTAACAGAGAAAAATAACCCCGCCGCCCAATAGCCAAATCACTGTTCAAGGGTAGATTTTCTTGAGCGGTGGCCCGCTGTGTGCACAAAAATGAGAGGACTACAAATACAGCATTAAATTTCATGATGGCAGTAATTAAAACAGCTTAGAGCCTCACGACCGGTGCTCGCGAGACCCTAAGCTATTTAAGACTTGAGTTTAGTTATACACCTCGGGCAGGGTGAGGAAGCCTTCGTTGCAGCTGTATTTGGCCCAACCGAACTCGACTCCGCAGCCTCTGCTGCGCCGGTTACCGCTAAAGAATTCGTCACGTGCGTATGTCTGAGACCAGATAACTGGATCTTCAGATGTGATCGTGGTCGAAAAGCCAATCGTTCGGCCAGGACCAACTTCAAGAATTCCAACCTTGATCTTGGCGCTTAGCGTAAACGACAAGCTCAAAGTGGTACTGGCGGTCCGGTCATCCTCGTAGTAGATAAATCTCTGCGGCGCTTCTTCGCAGGTCCAGTTAGGATCGAACTCGACGTTCCAGTTGTAGATGCGCTTGCTCCGGATGGCCTCCCGTGACACATAGTACCCAGCGAGAGCCGAAAATCCTGAAGCCTGAATGTGGCCATTCGTCTGCACGATCATGTTTTCTGGCCCGATTCGCCCAAGGCGCATCTCCGAACCACCATTGTTAGTGCCAAACACACCATCGTACTGTTTGGTGACCTCAATCCGACCCGTCCAAACACCATCGAAACCCGTACAGTCTTCCCAACCGCGAGGTGCGGGCGGGGTCGGGGGGGAAGGCGGTACGTCTGGATAGCAGCCCTGAAGAGTAGTAACGGGACCGTTCGGACCTTCTGAGACCCGGTATTCGCAGCATTCGCCGTTGCTGCAGATCGTTATGATCTCAAATGGGCCAGCCTCCAACCCGCCGTCCGGTTCCCCCATCACGATTAGCGTTGGAGTCGTGGCGGCGTAGTCGTCGGTGACGGTCACTGTCCGATATGAGCCGTCTGCCTGTAGCTGCGACCCAGGCTCGGCGTTGCTAGACATGACGACCAGGTTTGGGGCCACGGTAAAGCCTTTCGTTACCTGTGCCTGGGAGTAGCTCGCGCAGTAAGGACAGTACAGGTAAAGCTCCTGGTCGGGACCACCCCTGTTGTCGAGTTGAGCCGTTCGGATGTACCGCGCGAGGCTTGGATAGGTAGCCTCGTCGTATATAGCGTCGAAGGCTCGACGGTAAGCCCCGGGGTTGCGGGCAGGAACGAGCGTTTCGGCGTCATCGCTCCGTGGCTGAAGAAGATCGCTGAGCGCGACGAAACGGTCGAGGTATCGCGGCTGCATGGCCACGTCGAAGACCTCATTGCGGACGTCTTCTTGGCGCAAGATCTCCATGGAGATCTCTGATAGTTCCTCAATAGCCGAGAATTGAAGCTCGACATCGGGGGTGGTTGTGGATGTGGTGACATCCATGGGCTCATCCTTGGTACAAGATGAGAGAGCGGCGCAGAGGAGTAGGGTCAGTGCCCCCCCCCCGCACCAGCGGGTTTCGTAACATGAGTAACATGAGTTGAAGTGAAAGAAGAGAGTGAAGGCGCCGGCGACCGGCTAGCGCGTTTGTCGTAAGCGAATATACTGCCGTTTCACATTCCTGCAATATTTAGGCAAGAAAAGTGTCAAAGGTTTTTGATGCGCTCCGCAGAGTCCGTCCGGCCCGTCGTTACCCGCTTCGACAAAGCTACAGACCCGCCAACTGCCGCGGCCGTTGCACATCCCCCGCCGCCTCCCGCGCCAGCAACTCCCGCCCCAGCTGCAAATACAACTTCCGCCCCGCCCGCGCCGCCTCGTCGATGTGGTAGTGGATCTGATTCAGGAAGTAATCCACCAGGTTGTACCCCGGCACCTCGAACTGGTGCATGATCGCCAGCTCCAGTCGCCGGTCCACGCCCTCCGCCTGGGCGTCGTCGAAGGCGTGCACGAAGGCCGCGTCGAGCGGGATGGCCGACAGCCAGGCCGCGAACACGAACGGCAAACCCGTCATCTCCAACCAGGCCGCCCCGAGGTCGTAGTAAAACGGGAACCGCTCCCGCGCCGCGATCGCCGGATCGCCGATGATTACCCCGCCGACGGCCCCCCGGATGCGCTCGCGGTAGCCCGGAGTGGCCGCAATCAGTTTTGGCGAAAGCCGCCAGTGGTGGTGCAGGAGGATACGCGCGAGCAACACGCTCGAACGACTGTCGTGATCCAGGTAGATCGCGTCCAACTCGTGCAGCGGTCGCTCCGAGAAGATGCCTACGCTGCCGACGAAACCATCCGCCACGATCCCGAAATTACCCACCGGCATCGCCTCCGGCACGGCAAGCTGCGCGGCCACCGGGAGCAGGCCCAGCACGAACTCCCCGTCACAAAACCGACGCGTCCCGCGGTTCGGCTTGTCCAACACGAGGTCAATCACCCCGCTCTCGTGCAGGCGCTCGATCCCCGCCCGCAGGGGCAGCGTGTTCTGGTAACTTACCGCGATGGTCCGGACGCCACTCATGCCGCAGGATTGGGGGGCGTGAGGGCGGCCAGGTGGTCGACCTTGTTGTGGCTCACGACGGTGGCCGTATCGCCGCTCAGCGAGACCTCGTAGTAGCCCGCGTTCGCGTGCTCGTAGTCGTTCATCTTCGACAGCGGCCGCCCCTCGATCAGGCAGATCAGACAGCGCATCGCCCGACCGTGCGTCACCACGAGGGCCCGCGCGAAGTCCATCGCGAGCACTTGCTGCCAGCCTGCCCACAGTCGGTCGCCGAGCTCCTGCGCGCTCTCGCCACCGGGGTGGCGCGCGTCGTAATTGCCGGACTCCCAGGCGGCCATGAGGGCGGCGTACTCCTCGCGCATCCACGGCTCGGCTACCTTGCCCTCGAAGGCGCCCCAGCAGATCTCCCGTAGGTCGGGCACCTCGGCGTAACGGGCAGCATCGTCCTCCCGGAAGGGCGCCGCGGTCTGTGCGGCCCGCAGCATCCCACTGCTCACGACGAGGTCGAACTGCCCGCCGAAGGCAGTGTGCAACGCCTGCGCCTGCGCCTGCCCGAACTCGTTCAGCCCGGGGTTGATCCCGCTGCCCTGCACTACGCCGAGGCGATTGAGCTCGGTCTCGCCGTGACGCGCGATGATGACGCTACGGGTCGCCATTACGCTGGTCGGTTGTCGGGGCCCTGGTCGACTTCGGCTTCCGCCAAAACTTGTCCCGCCGCTGGCGACTTGACCACTGGTAAGGATAGGTAACCCCGGAACTCCTTATCGCTCGCGAACTCGACCCCGGTATAGTCTTTGACGACCCCGTAGAGCGTGTCCCGCTCGATCGGCTTGCGGCCAACCGCGCGGATGAGCTTCACCAAGTCCTCCGTGCTCATCGCCGGGGTCTGCTCCTCGGCGCCGGCCATCGAGTAGATCTTGGTCGTGTCGTCGATCGTGCCGTCGATGTCGTCGACCCCGAACGACAACAGCAACTGCGCCACCTCCCGCCCGATCATCGGCCAGTAGGCCTTGACGTGGTCGAAGTTGTCGAGGTAGAGCCGGCTGATGGCGTAGCAGCGCAGGTCCTCGATGGTGGTGGATTCACGGACGTGCGACATCTGGTTGTTCTCGCGGCGGAACTTCAGCGGGATAAACGTCTGGAAGCCGCCGGTCTCGTCCTGCAGGCTGCGCAGCTTCTCGAGGTGATCGACGCGGTGCTCGTAGCGCTCGATGTGGCCGTAGAGCATCGTCGCATTCGAGCGCATCCCGAGCCGGTGCCACTCGCGGTGGATCGCGAGCCACTCCTCTCCGGAGCACTTCCCGCCCGCGATCTGGTCGCGGACCTCGGGGTGGAAGATCTCCGCCCCGCCGCCCGGCAGCGACCCTACCCCACTTTCCTTAATGAGCCGCATCCCCTCGGCGTAGCTCACCCGGGCCTTCTTGAAGATGTAGTGGTACTCCACCGGCGTGAGTGCCTTGACGTGCAACTCCGGACGGTGCGCACGGATGCGCCTAAAGAGATCGGTGTAGAAGGCCAGGTCGTACTGCGGCAGCACACCACCGACAATGTGCACCTCCGTGACCGGCTCGCCGTCGTACTTGTAGATCTCGGCCATCATCTCGTCGGCCGTCAACTCCCAACCCTCGTCTCGCTTCTTGATGAGGCGGGAGTAGCTACAGAAGGTGCAGGAGTAGAGGCAGACGTTGGTCGGCTCGAGGTGGAAGTTTCGGTTGAAGTAAGTGTTGTCCCCGTGTCGCGCTTCGCGGACGGCGTTCGCCAAAACACCCAGGTAGGCCAGCGGTGCCTCGTGGAAGAGCAGAATCCCGTCGTCGAAGCTGAGCCGCGCCCCCGCCACGACCTTGCGCGCGACCTCCAGCAGGGCCGGGCCCAGGCGCTGGTCTAACTCCAGTGGTTTGAGGATGCCGGGGTCTATCATAGCGGGTAAGGTATACCCACCTCAACGCACTTTCAATACTTTCAGTTTCTTCTGAAAGTTGCCTCAGCGATCTTTTTTACGAGCACCTCAGCCAGCCGGCCACGGAGGTACGGCGCCATCAGCGTCGCTCGCTCGTCCTGATCGGCGACCGTACTCGCCAGCGTCCACACCCGGTCGAGGGCAGCGAGCCAATCCGCGTCCGTCTCGGCGAGCGTCACGCCTGGCTTGAGCCCCGGCGCCCCGTGCAGCATCGCCGCGTTGGACACGACGTGCCGCGCCATCGCGAGGCTCTCGACGAGTTTGATCTTGTAGCCGGCGTTGTGGTTGGCCCGCAGCAGCACCACCTGCGCCTCCCGGATCAGCGCGTGCATCTTGGCCGTGGTCGGGTTGGCGATGAGCTCGACGTTGTCGCAGGTTTTGGCGAAAGCCTCCAGGGCCGCAGACGGCGTACGCCCCGCGACCACGAGCCGGTACGCAGGTCGCTGGCGCATCAGGTCCATCAGGTGCCGCGCGGCCGCCTCGTTGTCGTCGACGTGGAGCGCGGCGTGGAACAGCGCATAGTCCCCGCGTCCCGGCCGCAGTTCGACCGCGGCCGGACCGACGTAACTGCGGTGTAGCAACACACCGCCGCTGCCGAGGGAGTCACACCAGGTTTCGTCGTGGGGGCTGACGGGCAGCAGGAGGTCGGCTTGCGCCAAAACCCGCGCTTCGTAGGCCCGCAGACGTCGCGCCTCCTCGCGGTAGTAGAGC
The DNA here is from genome assembly GCA_965215115.1 of Saprospiraceae bacterium. GTDB lineage: Bacteria > Bacteroidota > Bacteroidia > Chitinophagales > Saprospiraceae > CALDTK01. The sequence goes on along the minus strand of OZ244050.1, from coordinate 4,085,345 downwards.
CGCCGCAGCGCCGTGGTCGGTGCTTCGCTGAGCTGTTGGTAGTACTCGGACTCGCGGTTGTGCACCCGCACCCACTGCGCCTTCTCGCCGAGGCGGGGATGCGCGAGCCAGCCGGCGCAGTGGATGCCCTCGAACAGGATGACCGGCGCGCCGTTGGACAGGTTCGGCAACAGCGAACCGACCGTGCGCGAGGCGACGATGTAAGGTTTTGGCGAAAGCGCACTCCACGCCCCGCGTCGGCGGTGGAAGAACAGCTGAATCCCCGCGGCCGACCAGTGCGCGGGCACGTCGGCACTGCGGTCTTCGCGGGCCACGACGTGCAGGCGGACGCGGACGCCGCGCGCGAGGAGTTCGTCGATGCGGTAGTACACGTCGATGACGCCCCCGTAGTCGGCCGGCCAGGGCCAGTCGAAGCTCACGATCTGTATACCGAGCGGCCCGGCGGCGGACGTACGTGCTGCGATGACCTAGAACTCGGCGTAGAAGGCCTTCGTGAGGCGCTTGAACTGGCGGTGGGCCTCGCCGCCCTCGTAGCGCATCGGCATGTCGTAGCGGATCGGCTCCTGGCGCTTGCGGTCGAGCTGGATCACGAGCCGCTCGATCGGCTGCTCGTCCTCGGCGCGGATCTGGAGGATGCGCACGGGGTAGAGGTTGTAGCTACGGGCGAGCTCGCAGAAGCGGAGTCCCTCGATGTACGGCAGCACGACCACGCCGCGTCCCGTGGGCGCGAGCAAGGTCCGGAAGGCCGCGAGGAGGTCGCCGTGCGGCAGTTTCTTCGTGCTGCGCAGCGCCATGCGGGACGCCCCGGCGGTGAGGTTACCACCGCTGAAGAAGGGCGGGTTGCACACGATGAGGTCGAAGCGGTCCTCGGTCTTCGTCGCGTAGCTCTGGATGTCGGAGTGGACGATGGTCACGCGCTCGTTCCACGGGCTGGCCGCGGCGTTGGCGGTGGCCTGGTCGGCCGTGTCGCCGTCGATCTCGACGCCGACCACCCGGGCGTCCGGGCAGCGCTGCGCGATCATGAGGCCGATGAGCCCGGAGCCGCAGCCCACGTCGAGGACTCTCTCTACCCCGCTGCACTCCGCCCAGGCCCCGAGGACGACGGCATCAGTCGACGGACCCATGGAGCACTTGTCGTAAGCGACGTGGAACTGCTTAAACTCGAGGGGCATGATACTGGCTTCAACTTGCATGTAGGACGTTTATCAATTAAGAAGGATAGGAAGTGGCGCGGACCAACGGTCCTGGTTGCCGATTTGCGTAAAGTAGGTCCCCGGGGCCAGACCACCTAGTTCGAGGTGGACCCGCGGCTGCGCGGGCGGGACTTGCCCGAGCTGCACGGTGCGCCCGGCGGCGTCGACGACGCGGTACGTATCGATCGCGGCCGGGGTCCCCGCCCAGGCGATGTCGAGGCCCGAGACGGTCGGGTTCGGGTAGGCGCGGAGTTCATCGACGGCGAGCACCGCGGTGGCGCCGCTGATCCTCGGCTTGCACTCCGCGGGGCCGGCCAGGTCGCAGTAGCGGCGGTAGGCGGCCTCGTAGTAGAGCGCCGCCAGGGGGGCGCTACCCGTGAGCACGAGGGTGTTCTCGTCGTGGAAGGTCTCCGCGGAGTAGGTCCAGTTGTGGCTCCCGGTCACGACCGTGGCGCCGCTGCCCTTCGCGACGTCGAACACGCCGTACTTGTGGTGCACGACCTCCTCCGGGGGGTGGGCCCGCAGGTCGCCGCCGCGGCGATTCACGAAGTCGACGTCGGAGCTCGGGTCGTCGGCATTCTCGACGGCGCCGATGACCTGGACGCCGCGCCCGAGCGCACGCGACATCGCCGCGCCGATGCCGTCGTAGGTGAACACGAGGAGCTGCACGGCGATACTCTCGCTCGCGGCGTCGACCTCGGCCTCGATCCGGTCGCTCACCTCGTCGTTCGGAGAGAAGTAAAGGGTCCCGCTGAGGTTGCCGACGGTGAAGCTCGGGGGCGTACGGCGTGGCTTGGCCGCGCCGCTCAGCGAATGGCGACCATTGGGGACGTGTGTATCCGAGCCCCACAGGAGTTCGAATTCCTCGGTGTAGGCTTTCGCCAAAACCTTGGACCGTAGCACCAGGAGGTCGTTGTAAAACCGGTAGATGTTAGCGTCGGTAAAGTTGGTCGACCCCGTGACGACGACGGGCTCGTCCGACGCGGCGTCCACGACCATGAACTTATGGTGCATCAGCCCGCGATCGTTGACCGCGACCCAGAAGTAGTTAGGCGTTGGTGACTTGAGCGATGGGTGCTGGGTGTCGACGTCCGTCACGACGCGGACGCGCACGCCCCGGGTCTGGGCCCGGCGCAGCGCCGCGGCGAGCGGGGCGTGGTCGAAGTTGTAGGCGGCCACGTCGAGCGTGGCCTTGGCGTCATCGCAGAGGGCTACGAGGCGGGTACTGATGGCCGACCCGTCGCCCGTTTTGGCGAAAGCCGGACCCTCGCCGGCGGCCGTTGCGACGGGGTAATTGAAGAACACTTCGTACGCCGGAACGCTCGTCTGTGCGTACGACGGGCCCGCCAGTAGCACTAGCAATAGCCAAGCGTTATAAAGTTTTGTGTAAAATTCGCTCAACCGGAGTGCTTACCCGTACCTATCGTACGGCGGCGAATTTACTACGGATTAATCGTAACGTCGTCTACCTGGTACGTAGTGGTCTTCCCGTCCGGCCCGGAGCCGTTGTACCGGAAGGCGACGTAGCCGATCTTCGTGAAGCTCGACAGGTCGATCACGCCGCTGTCGACGAAGGTGTAGTTGGGCAGGGAGCCGTCCGGCAGGTTGGCCTTGACGGGCGTCCAGGTCGCCTTGCTCGGGTCCCCGGCGCCATCGTAGTCGGTACTCACGAGCACGCTGAGCAAGTCGCCGTTCTGGAAGGCCGCCGAAGAGCGGAAACTGAGCTTCAGCCCCTTCGAGAAGTCGAGGGCCGGGGTGATGAGCCAGGCGTCGAGCTTGGCCTCCGTGTCGCGGAAGGCGCTGAGCTCGGCGTAGGTATTGTCGTTGAAGATGCGCGAGCGCCACTTCCGCCCCGAGGCCACGGCGTTGAAGTTGACCCAGCCCGGGAGCGCCAGGTCGGCGTCCTTGGTGAGGCCCTCGAAGGTCATCGTGAGGGTCGTGAGCGCCGCGCCGGGGTTGGGCGGCGTCACCGGTCCGCCGCCGCCGCCGCCGCCCGGGCCCGTGCCGCCGACCTTGGTCACGTCGGCGAGGGTGCGCAGGACCAGCTGCGGTGAGTTGAACTCGTTGGCGTAGGCGACGATCGTGACCGTATCGGTGGTCGGGGCATCGTTGGCGAAGGAGGCCTGGGCGTAGGTGAAGATGTTGACCGTCCCCGTACCGTCGCTAAACTCGGTGTTGAAGGCCCAGTTGCCCTGGTCGGCCTTCAGGACTCCGCGTCGCAGCTCCAGCAGCGTCCCTTCGTACTTCTCGAAGTCGGCCAGCAGCGCCGCGACCGTGACCGGGGTCGGGGTGACGGTCTTGCCGCTGGCCACCTTGCGGGCGCGGGCCAGGGGCACGTTGTTGAGTTGGAGCGCCCCGTTGAACTCGCTGAGCTCCGTGCCGCTCACGTCCAAAAAGAGTTCGTCGCCGAGCTTAAAGGCGTGGGGCGCCGCGAAGCGCACCGTGATGCCGGCGTCCCCGTCCTGGAGGATGAGGTTGCGGTTGACGGTCGTGCCCGACTCCGCGCTCGAGATCACGACGCCCTGCACGCCCTGTCCCGAGGGCAAATTGACCGCCGCCCCGGAGAAGAGGTTGCGCACCTGGCGCAGCGTGAGGGTTTTGGCGCCCGCCGCACCACCACCGCCGCAGCGCTCGCCCCCGAGGTCGAGGTCGAACGCCTCCCGGATGAAGAGCTGCCGGTCGCGTCCGAACACCCCGTACACCCCCGTGATGCAACCCTTCCCGTCGGGGACGCCGACGCGGCCCACGTCCGCGAAGCCGCTCGTGCGCACGATGAGGGTGTTGGCGTTGCAGTCCTCGAGCAGCTTGTTGAGCGTGCCCTGGTTGGCGACGTCCGCGAGGGTCCCGGTCGTGTCGTTGGCCGTGAACTGCACGTCGCAGACCTGGACGAGCGTCGAGACGTTGGCCGGGCCGAGCTCGATGATGCTCACTTTCTTAGGCGCAGGGATGCCCGCGAAAGTCCCGCGGACGAGGCTTTCGGCTATCAAGGCGTTGTCGATTTGCCCGAGGCGGTTGTTGCCGCGGCTGTCCGGCACCGGGGCGCCGCCGAGCTGTAGCACGCCGTTGAACTCGCTGATGTACAGGCCCTTGGTCTTGATGTACACCGTGCGCCCGTTCTCGAACTCCAGGTAGAGGTCGGTCTTGTTGAGCAGCAGCTCGATGCCCCCGGTCTCGTCCTGGACGACGAGCTTCTTGTAGAAATTGCCGCCCTTGTCGTCGGCCACGACCACGGCGTCCACGATGAGGTCGGCCGTGATCTCCGTGAAGGCCCCGGTCTGGAAGAACTCCTTGACGTCGGCGATCGTGGCGTTGGCGTCGAGGGTCTCGCCCTGCGCCGAGAGCGGCGGCACGTCGAACTCCTTCTCGATGCAGCCGAGGAGAGTCAGGGCCACGAGGCAGGCAGTGGGAAGTAGCATCCGGTACATAGCGCTGGGCTTAGAATTGGTAGGTGGCCTGCAGGAAGTAGTTGGTCCCGAAGGCGTAGAAGAACTGGTCCGGGAAGCGGCTCGGGTCCTGGCGCTCGAAGTCGTAACGGAGCTGCTCGCGCGAGCCCGTGACGATGGTTCGGTCGTTGAGCAGGTTGTTGACCCCGAGGGTCACGAAGAGAAAATTTTCGTCGAGCTTGATGCTCTTGCTCGCGAAGAGGTCCATCGTGACGGCCGCCGGCAGCTCGACCTGCTCGGTGATCTGCGCGATCCTCGGGGAGCCGGGCTCCAGGCCGCGCAGCGCGTCGGTGGTGCGGCGCGTCGGGTTGATGTCCGTGAAGGCGTAGCGCGTGTAGCTCCCGGTGAGGGTCACGGTGTAGAACTGCCGGCCCTCGTAGCGCAGCGACAGCGACCCGGCCTGCTGCGGGGTCTGCGCGTCGTAAAAGCCCTGCTGGTAGATGGTCTGGTCGGTGACGAGTTGCTCGCCGGAGTTATCGACGTAGGCGTTGGCGACGGGGCGATTCGTGTACAGATACCGCCCCGCCGCCACGGCCACGGTCGCCTCCAGGCTCGGGGTGAGGTCGTACTCGACGGCGGCCTCGAGGCCGAGGTGCTCCGAGTCGATGCCCTGCGTGATGAAGGTCCCGAAACCCGTGTTGTTGTCGGCCGTCTCGATGAAGAAGCGCCGCTGCTCCATGCGGTCCGTGAAGGTCGTCCGGTACCCGGTCAGCTTGGCGCGCAGGCCCGGGGCTTGGTACTGGTAGCTCGCCTCGTAGCTCAGGATCTGCTCCTCCTCCAGGTTCGGCACCACGTCGTTGCGCGTGCGCGGGCTCACGAACACGTCGCGGAAGTCGGGGGCGCGCGTGGCGTACATCGCGCGGGCCGACAGGTAGTTGCGGCCGTTGATCTTGTAGGTCACGCCACCGCGCGCCGTACCGGTCGTGAAGTTGACGCGCTCGCTCTCGCCGAGGCTCCGGTCGGGGAACTGGCCGTTGCGCACGTGGCCCTCGCGCCACTGCTGCTCCACCGTGCTGGCCAGGGCCGCGAACACGTCGAAGGCCTTGCCGGTGTACTCGACCTGCGCGTAGGGTCGCACGCTCAGCAGGCGACTGTCGTAGTCGTAGCCGAACTTGTCCCCCCGAAAGATGAGCCGGTTCGGATGGTCGGCGTCGTTTTGCGCCCGCTCGAGACTGCCGAGGTCGCGCTCGGCGAAGGCGTTGACGTTGAGCACGAACGACGCCCCGAGCGGATCGTCGAGGACCTGGAAGTTGTGCACACCCGAGGCCTGCGCGATGAGGCCGCCGTGGAAGGTCCACTGCTCGGTGAGGGCGTGCCGGAAGCGACTCGCCACACTCACGCGGCGCGGGTCGTAGCGCTGCTCCTCGATCCAGTAGCGGGCGCGTGGCCCCGCGACGGTGAGCCCCGCGACGCCGTTCGCGTCCTCGATCACGTCGCGCTGGCGGCGATTGATGGCGTAGAGGTTGTCCCACTGCACCTGGAGCTGGCCGGGGTTCGCCCGGATGGCATCGGTCACGCGCCGGCGCGACTCCTCGTTGAGGGAGTAGCTCGGCAGGTACTGGTAGTAGGTCCCGATGGGATTGGGGGCGTCGGCGCGCTCGAGGCGGGTCTGGCCGTTGCGCCCGACGATGCCCACGACGTTGGTGGTCCAGTTGGTCCGTACCGAGGGGGCCCACTCGTACCCGAGGCTGATCACGGGTTGGTTGGTGCGGTACTCGCGGGCGTTGCGGACCTTGCCGTCCTGCAGGCCCCAGTTGGGATTGAAGAAATTGTCGCCCGTGATTTCGTAGACCTCGGCCACGCTCGATCCCGTGCCCCCGCGCAGGCTCGGACTCGCCAGGATGGACAGGCTGAGGCGGCGGCTTTCGCCAAAACGCTTTTCGGCCGCTGCGTAGTAAGCGTAGGCCTGCTGGTAGGTGCCCTCGATGTAGCCCTCGGCGGCGTAGCGGACCGACCCACTGAACGAGAACGCGAAGTCGTTCGCGAGCCAGCCGGTGTTGTGGGTCGCCATCACGCGGTGCCGCCAGCTGCGGTTGGAGTTCGCGACCGAGACGCGGCTGCCGGTCCGCTGCGACCCCGCCCGCAGGTCGATGTTGGTGACGCCCCCGAGGCTCGACGGATCGAACGGGTTGGACTCGAGGCTGGCCGTCGTGAAACGGTTGCGCGTCACGTCGTTGAGGCCGCTCCAGATGTAGAAGCGCGGGAGGTCTACCTCGGGGTCGTTGACGGGCGCCCCGTCGATGAAGGCCTCGATGTAGCGGTTGTCGTAGCCACGGATCCGGAAACGGGTCGCGTTAAAGTTAAACGCCGTGGCCTGGATGAAAGGGTCGCGACTCGCCGAAAGCAAGCTCGCCACTGTGCCGCTGGCGCCGATGCTGTTCTCGTCGGCCTGCTGCTCGTCGGCGTTGAAGTTGCGGTCGAGCACCACGATCCGGTCGAAGTCGTCCGCCGTCAAAAAGATGGTCCCCACCGAGGCCACCGGGTCGCCGTCGCTCCCGCGCGGGGTCGCGGCCGGGACCTGGACCGACTTCTCGAGGTAGTCCTCGAGGGATATCCTGACCACGGTCACACTGCCGTCGTTGGCGAGGGCGAAGCTGCCGTCGGCGTCGGTCCGCACCGAGTAGGCCCCGTCGGGACTGGCCACCAGGGCGTCCGAGAGTGGGTCGGCCGAGCCCTGCGCCAGGACCGTCCCGCGGATGACGGTCGTTTGCGAAAGCGCCACGCCCGCGGTCGCGACAAGGATAGCGAGCGTGAGCAGGAGGGGGCGTAAAGGTTGCTGCAAGTCGGCCGAATTGGGCGGCAAAACTAGAGCGCCCGAGATTTTGCCTACGTTACCAAATGTCCACCGCGTGCCGATGTGCACATTTGTGCACCCCACGTCCGGCAGGCGCTCGGGGGGGCGGGGATACCTTGCCGCCTCAAGTCCTCCCGCGCATGCCCCCCGTCCCGACGTCCGTCCTCCTGCCGCTCTGCCTCGCGCTCCTGTGCGCCTGCGGATCGAAGACCTCGCGCAGCGCCGGCGTCACCGAGCTAGGCGAACACGCCGACCCGGCGCCGCGCGGCCCGCAGGAGCTCGCGGTGGTCGGGTTCTACAACGTGGAGAACCTCTTCGACGTCGACGACGACCCAGCCAACCCCGGCGATGACGAGTTCTTGCCACACAGCCCCAAACGCTGGACGGCGAAGCGATACCAGGAGAAGCTGATGCACACCGCCGCGGCCGTGCTCGACATCGGCAGCGAGGCCGTCCCCGGCGGACCCGCCCTGCTCGGCGTGGCCGAGATCGAGAACGCCCGCGTGCTGCGCGACCTGATCTCCCAGCCGCAACTCCTGCCCGGGGGCTACGACCTGGTGCACTACGACTCGCCCGACCCCCGCGGCATCGACGTCGGGCTCATCTACCGCAGGGCGTTCTTCGAGCCGGTCTACAGCAAGCCCCTCCACGTCTCGCTCGGGACCCGCGACGACGGCACGGAGCGGACCACGCGCGACGTACTCTACGTCAAGGGCCTGCTGCTCGGCGACACGCTACACTTCTTCGTCAACCACTGGCCCAGCCGGCGCGGCGGCGAGGCGGTGAGCCGCCCGGGGCGCGCCGCGGCGGCCGCGGTGGTGCGCGCGGCCGTGGACAGCATCCGGGGCGTGGTCGCGATGGCCGACATCGTCATCGTCGGGGACCTCAACGACGACCCGACCGACGCGAGCGTCGCGACCACGCTACGGGCCGTGGACCGCCGCGGCAACGCCGGGCAGACCGGGCTCTACAACCCGATGGCGGCGATGTTCCGCCGCGGCGAGGGCACCCTCGGGTACCGCGACTCCTGGAACCTGTTCGACCAGGTGATCGTCTCGGAGGGGCTCGCGGCCTACGGCGAGGACTGGTCGCTGCGCGACGCGCGCGTCCTGCGCAAGGGCTACCTCCTCCAGGCGGCCGGGCGCTACAAGGGCTACCCGCTGCGGACCTTCGTCGGCGACGACTACGCCGGGGGGTACTCCGACCACCTCCCGGCCTACGGGATCCTCACGCGACCGAAAGCTTAAGTTTTGGCGCAAGCCCCACCCCCACCCACCCCCGCGCAGGACTTCACCCCGCTGGAGCTCACCGACGAGTTCGAGTACGCGCTCGACCGCTTCGAGGCCGGACAGCACCTGTTCATCACCGGTCGCGCGGGCACGGGCAAGTCGACCCTGCTGCAGCTCATCCGCCGCACGACCCGGCGCAGGCTGGCCGTCGTGGCGCCGACGGGCGTGGCCGCGCTCAACGTGCGCGGGCAGACGATGCACAGTTTCTTCGGGTGGCCCGGCAAGCTGCTCACGCGCGGGGACATCAAACGCAGCAAGAAGCGCGGGCTCTTCGAGCGCCTCGACACCCTCGTCATCGACGAGGTGAGTATGGTGCGCGCGGACCTGCTCGACCGCGTCGACGAGTTCCTGAGGCTCAATCGCGACCGCCCGGGCGAGCCCTTCGGCGGCGTACAGCTGGTGCTGTTCGGAGACCTGTTCCAGTTGCCGCCGGTCGTGGCCTCGGAAGGCGAGCGCTCGCTGTTCGAGGGGGAGCACGCCGCCTATCCCTCGCCGCACTTCTTCGACGCGGGCGTGTGGCGGGGCGGCGGCGCGGAGCTCGAGTTGATAGAGCTCAACAAGGTCTTCCGCCAGAAGGCGCGGCTCTTCGTGCGACTGCTCGACGCGGTGCGCGAGGGACACTTCGACGAGGACGACCTCATCGACCTCAACACTCGCCACGTGGACGCGGCCAGCTACGGGACGGCCCCGGCGATCACGCTCACGAGTACCAACCGCCTCGCGGACGCAATCAACCAGCGGGCCTTAATCGAGGTGCGGGGTGAGCCGCGGCGCTACGTCGGCACGCTCGAGGGCAACTTCGACACGCGCAATTTGCCGACGGATTTGGCGCTTTCGCTAAAACCCGGTGCGCAGGTGATGTTCGTCCGCAACGACGCCGAGAAGCGTTACGTCAACGGGACCATCGGCGTGGTGGTGGGCGCGGAACCGGAGCGGGTCGTGGTCCACGTCGAGGAGGACGGCCGCGCCGAGGATGTGATGGTGACGCAGGAGACCTGGGAGAATATCCGCTACGCCGTCGACGAGTACAGCGGCCAGATCACCGAGCAGGTGACCGGCTCGTTCCAGCAGTACCCCCTGAAGCTGGCCTGGGCGATCACGATCCACAAGAGCCAGGGCAAGACCTTCGAGCGGATGCAGCTCGACCTCGGGCGCGGGGCCTTCGAGTCCGGACAGACCTACGTGGCGCTCAGTCGCTGCCGGACCCTCGACGGCATCCGGCTCGTCCAGCCGCTGCGCCCGCGCGACATCCTCGTCGACGAGCGCGTCGGGGAGTGGTACCGACAGCGGCGCTAGTGGTCGTGCCGCGGCCGAAGACTCGCGCGCGAGCACGACCCGCGGCGCCGACGTTTGCGAAGCTCCCCGATAAAGCCTTACTTTCCGCTCCGCTCTCACCGACAGAACCCGCCCTCGATTATGGCCCGCCGCAACAAAGACACCCGCGTCACCCCGCCCCGCAGTTCCACGCCCCGCCGCTCCGAGCCGATCACCGCCGAGGACGTCGAGCAGAAACGCAAGTTCTATATCTGGACCGCGGTCGTGACCGTGGTGATGATGGCGCTGATCTACTTCTTCCTCTTCCGCTAGCGCGAGAGCAGGTGTCCGACGAGGACCTCCAGCGCCGCGGCGAACCCCGTCTCGTTGTTGACGACGATGTCGGCCGAGCGCTTGTAGGGCTCGATGTACTGCCGGTAGGCCGGCAGCACGTGTCGCTCGTAGCGGTAGAGCACGTCCTCGAGCGGCAGGCGTCGGTCGATGCGGTCGCGTTTGATGCGGCGCGTGAGCTTCGCGACGTCGCTCGCGTCCACGTAGATGCGCAGGTCCATCAACTCGCTGAGCGCGGACTCGTGCAGCACGAAAAGCCCCTCGACGATGATGACCTCGGCGGGTTTTAGCGTAAGACTCTCCCCCACCCTCCCGGTCGAGACGGCGCCGCCGTCCCCCTCGGCGTAAATGGTCTGGAAGGTGTACTCCTGGCGCTCGATCGTCTCGCCGTCGCGCACGCGCGCGATGTCGGCGGCCATGGCGGCCGAGTCGATCGAACCCGGGAGGTCGAAGTTGTGGACCCCGTCGGCGTCGACGGCGATGTGGTCGGTGGACACGTAGTAGTTGTCCTGACTGAAGAAGGTCGCGTGAGCCCCGAGGCGCTCGCGGAGTTCGCGCACGAAGCTCGTCTTCCCGGAGCCGCTGCCCCCGGTGACGCCGACGGTGTAGGGCCTTGGCATGTGGGCAAACATACTCGCCCCGCCGGCGGTGGGCCGTTACCTTTCGGCGGTACTTATGGAAGGACTTCCCACGGCGGTGGACCTCGCGCGGGGGCTCATCGGATTCGTATTTTGCTACGGGGCGGCGTTCGCGTTCAGCCGCAACCGCGGCGCGATCGACTGGCGGCTGGTGGGGATCGGCTTCGCGATCCAGTTCATCCTGGCGGTGCTCATCCTGCGGATCAGCTTCATCAGCAGCTTCTTCGATTTCCTGGCGGGATTCTTCCAGGGCGTGCTCGCGTACACGGAGGCCGGGGCGCAGTTCCTGTTCGGCAACCTCATCACGGACCTCGACAGCTTCGGGTACATTTTCGCCTTCCAGGTGCTGCCGACGATCATTTTCTTCTCGGCGCTGTCGTCGGTGCTTTTTTACCTGGGCATTTTGCAGAAGATCGTCTACGGGTTCGCGTGGTTCATGAAGCGGACCATGGGGCTCTCGGGGGCGGAGAGCCTGGCGGCGGCGGCGAATGTCTTCATCGGCCAGACCGAGGCGCCGCTGGTCGTGAAGCCCTACCTCGAGGACATGACCGAGAGCGAGGTGCTGTGTCTGATGGTGGGGGGCATGGCGACGATCGCCGGGGGGGTCTTCGCGGCGTACGTGGGCTTCCTCGGCAACGGCGACCCGGCGCTCGAGCGCTACTACGCCAAGCACCTCCTCACGGCCAGCATCATCTCCGCCCCGGCGGCCATCACGATGGCGAAGATCCTGCTGCCCGAGACCGTGGTCCGTCCGCTCAAGGACCAGATGCACATGACCGGCGACGTGGGCTCGAACGTGCTCGACGCCATCAGCCGCGGGACGGGCGACGGACTGCGACTGGCCATCAACGTCGGGGCGATGCTGCTGGTCTTCACGGCGTTCATCTTCATGGCCAACAGCATCCTCGTGGCCGGGACCGACGCGGTCAACGCGGCCTTCAACTACGTGCGCGGGGGCGACGGCAACTGGAACGAGCAGATCAGCGCCTCGACGGGCGGTCGTTTCGAAGGGCTGACCTTTACGTATCTGCTCGGGCAGGCCTTCGCGCCCGTGGCCTGGCTGCTGGGCACACCGACCGAGGACATGCTGCTGGTCGGTCAGCTACTCGGGCAGAAGACCGTCATCAACGAGTTCGTCGCCTACGCGGAGCTCGAGAACATCGCCAACTCCGCCCAGAGCATGTCCCCGAAGGCGCGCCTCATCGCGACCTACGCCCTGTGTGGTTTCGCGAACTTCGCCAGCATCGGCATCCAGATCGGCGGCATCGGCGCAATTGCCCCGGGGCAGCGCAAACTCCTCACCGAACTCGGGATCACGGCGCTGATCGGCGGCACGCTCGCCTGCTTCTCAACGGCGGTGATCGCGGGCATTCTTGGCTAGCCCCCGCTGGATCTGGCGCTCGTGCCGGTCGTGGTGGACCAGCAGCATCAGCATCAGATCGTCCAGGCTCATGCGCCCGGCGCGCGGGTGGCGGTACACGGCGCTCGCGAGCCACTCCGCCGGCGCCTGCCCGACGAGGTGCCGGAGGTCCGCCCGCGCGGAGGCCACCTCCCGACGGAGGTCCGAGAGCGTCGGCGCGTCGAGCAAGTCGTGCTTCGTCACGTCGACCGCCTTCGGGGCCTTGAACTTGAGCGGCGACATCAGGCCGGCGATGACGAGTTTGCCCTGGAGGCGCGTGTGGACGCTCTGCGGCACGAGGGGTTCGTCCTGGCCGAACTTGTAGAGCAAGTAGTCTACGCTGGCGCGCTCGACGAGGGCCACGTGGTGCATGACCTTGAAGGGCGACCAGGCCCCGGCCACCGGCGCGCGATGGAGGTGCTCGGGCGGCGCGCTCGAGAGGGCGGCGAGGAGTCGGTCGGACTTCCGATCGAGGACGGGGAGGATGCGGTGGACGAGCTTCACGTGCGAGCAAGGTAAGCAAGGGGGGGCGGGTTCTGGCGAAAGCCTCACTCCGCGCGCGGCTACCTTCGCGCCCATGACCTGGCACGACGACCACACCGCCCTGGAGCGCTTCCTGCGATACGTACGCGTCTTCACCGAGAGCGACCCGGCGTCGGGGTCGCAGCCGTCGACCGCACGGCAGTTCGACCTGCTCAGGATCCTGCGCGACGAACTGCGCGAGATGGGCGCCGCGGAGGTGACCCTCGACGAGCACGGGTACCTCATGGCCACCATCCCGGCCACGGTCGACCACCCCTTGCCGACCTTGTGTTTCTGCTCGCACGTCGATACCTCCCCCGACGTGACCGGGGAGGGCGTCGTGCCGCAGGTCCACGACTACACCGGGGGTGCCATCCGGATCAGCGACGAACTAAGCCTCGACGAGGCGGAGCTGCCCTACCTCCGGGAGCACCGCGGGCACAGGGTGGTGACGGCGAGTGGGGATACCTTGCTCGGCGCCGACGACAAGGCGGGCGTCGCGAGCATCATGGACGCGGCGCAGTACCTGCTGAGGCACCCGGAGGTGCCCCACGGCAAGATTCGCGTGCTCTTCACCCCCGACGAGGAGATCGGCAGCGGCGTGGACCAACTCGACGTGGCGGCCCTCGGGGCCGACTTCGGGTACACGCTGGACGGTGGGGCGGCCGGGAGTCTCGAAGGCGAGAGCTTCAGCGCCGACGGGGTGACCATCACGGTCGAGGGCATCTCGGCGCACCCGGGCTACGCGAAGGGCAAGATGGTCAACGCCACGCGCGCCGCGGCCTACTTGCTCGAACAACTGCCCCACGATCGGCTTACCCCGGAGACGACCAGCGGCCGCGAGGGCTTCGTGCACTGCGTCGGGCTGGAGGGCAAGGCAGAGCTCGCGCGGCTCACCTTCATCGTCCGCGACCACGCTACCCCGAAGCTCGACGAGCACGTGGCGGTCCTGGAGGCGGCTTGCGCCAAAACACGCGCGCGCTACCCCCGCGCCACCGTGACCCTCGTGCGCAAACACCAGTACCGCAACATGGGCGAGGTGCTCGCCGAACATCCGCAGGTCATGGCGAACGCCCGCGAGGCCATCCGCCGCGTCGGTTTGCCCGTCATCGAGGAGCCCATCCGCGGCGGCACGGACGGCAGCCGGCTGAGCTTCATGGGTCTGCCGTGCCCCAACCTCTTCACCGGCATGCAGATGATCCACAGCCGCCGGGAGTGGGTCGGCGAGCGCGACATGAACCTGGCCGCGGCGTGCATCGTGGAGCTGGTCCAGGTCTGGGCGGAGCGACCGTGACGAGCGGCGGTTGGATGGGCTCGTGATGGTTTGAGACCGGCGGAAGAAATCTCGCGAGCACCGCCTCGAGTTTTGCCGAAAGGCGCGTAATCTTGCAACCCGAAAAGCACACCCGGCGTATACGCCTCCCGTGCTGCCAGGCCACCCTAGCTCAGTTGGTAGAGCAATTCATTCGTAATGAATAGGTCGTCGGTTCGAGTCCGATGGGTGGCTCCCCACAGAGAGGGGAGGTCGATCGACGATCGGCCTCCCCTTTGCTTTCGGCGGCTCCGACGCTATTGCTACTACTGCATGATCTCGATGTAGCCGTTGTAGGTCTTCGTCTTCCCGTCGTCGGTGACGTCGAGCAGGTAGAAGTAGGCGCCGTCCGGGAGCGGGTCCCCGTTGTAAGTCCCGCGCCACTCGTTGTTGTACCCGAGCTTCTCGTACACGAGGTTGCCCCAGCGGTTGAAGATCTGCAGGCGGTTGTTCGGGAAGTCCTCGATCTTGGCGACGAAGAAGGTCTCGTTCTTGCCGTCGCCGTTCGGCGTGAGCGCCGTGAAGATGGTCAGCTCCTCGCACTCGATGCAGATCGTGACCCGGGCCTCGGCACAGCCGCCGCCGGCCGCCCCGGTGTTGCCGTTGCAGACGCGGTACACGAAGCTCGCGTCACGGGCGCAGACGTCGGCGGCCGGCGTGAAGGTGATCGTGTTGTCGGCGTTGACCACCACCGAGCCATCGGCCGCGTTCGGCTGCTCGACGATCTCGAAGCTCGCCACCCCGCCGAACACCTCGTCGTTGGCGAGGACGTTGAGGCGCTTCGGTTGGTTGCGGATCGTACAGGTCGCATCGTCCACGGCGCTCACGCCACCGGCGTACGGGATCACCGACACGATCACGCAGATGGGCGTCGTGTCGGCCGCGGTGGAGATCGCCCGCAGGTCGAGCGTGTCGTTGCCGAGGCTCAGGCCCCGGTAGCCGACACACCGACCGGTCGAGTCCTCGACCGACTCCACGTGGACCCCGGTGGCGGACAGCACCGTAAACGCCCCCAGGGCAGGGTCGGGGCAGTAGTTACCGACCTGGTTGACGAACACCGTGTCGTAGACGATCATCTTGTTGCTCGGCGGCGGCGACGCCGGTACGACGGTGACGATCAGGCGACCCGGACGGCAGTTGCCGAGTTCGTCGCAGAACGTGAGGCACGCGAGTTCCTCACCCGTCACCAGTCCCCCGTACTCGATGCAGCCCGTGGCCGCGTCGATGGCGAAGTCCACCGATGCCCCGGAGGAGTCGACGCAGGTGTTGGTCATCGTGAGCGTCGCGCCCGGCAGACCTACCTCGGCCGTCGTGAGGCACAACGCCCCACTCCCGCCGACTCGCACCGTGTCCCGGTAGATGAGTACGCTATCGTTCGGGACCACGGTCACGATGATGATCGTCGTGTCGCAAAGGCCGTTGTCGGCGCACAGCACCCAGCACCCGGTCTGGACGCCCAGCGAATCCCCACGCACGATGAGGCAGGAGTCCGCTTGTACAGGTGTAGCGGGCCTTGCTCGTGTCGGGGCACACGTTGTTGAGCGAGGTGACGGCACCGCCGGGGAGGTCCGCGGTACTCAGGCACACCCGCTTCGTACTGTCGATCACGACGACCACCCGCTGGGTGTCGGTCGGGACGCAGGCCACGGTGACCGTGAGCGTGTCCGCACAGGCGCTAAGGCTATCGTGCACGACGACCTGGTGAGTGCCGACGGCGAGCGGCAGGCCGAGTGCCGTCGTGTCGCTGGCGCAGGTCGAGAGTGCCCCGGTGAAGCGGACGCCGTTGTCGTACACGATGAGACCGGCGCGACGGGCAGCCGCGTTGGGGATGCAAAGTTCGGCATCGCTCCCGCAGGCGGCCTGCAACACGCGGCGGCTACCGTTGCCAAACACGCCGCAGGGCGAGCAACGCCCGATCTCGAATCCGCCCGAGGTGCTACAGCCGGCAGCGTCGGTGATGACCAGCGATTGAGGACCGAAGGCCAGATCGGCGATCCTGAGTTCGGTCGTCTCCCGCCCGTCGTCTGTCCTGAAGGTGAGTGGGCCCGTGCCGTCGGTGACGCGGATGTCTACCGCGCCGGCGCTTCCGCCACAGGCGTCGCCGACGGTGAGGTCGAGCGCGATCGGCAGGGCTGGGGTGAGCGTGACGCAGGTCCCCGCCACTACGCAGCGGTTGGCGTCACGGATGGTGAGACAGTACTCGCCACTGGCGAAGCGACCGTTAACAGCGGGATTGCCCGCGGCGTCTACCCAGACACTGTCCAGGGGCAGGGCCGCCCCCGGGGCGACGTTCAGTACGTACGCCACCCCACCGTCGGCCTCGCCGATGCAGGTTTGGTCGCTGATCGCCGTTACCGCCAGGCTTACCGCCGAGGCGGCGTCGCTCAGCACAAACGTCGCCACACCCGTGCAACCGCTCACCTCGTCGGTGACGACCACGCTGTAGCGACCGGCCGCGAGATTGGCGTTCGTCGCAGTGCCACTCGACCAGCTGTAGCCGTAGGTCCCGGACCCACCAACGGTGGACAGGGTGACGCGGCCGTTGCGCTGCCCGCAGTCCGGGGCCTGGTCAACGCTCATCGATACGGTCAAACCGGGCCCCGAGGGCACCGTAACCTTGAGGTAGCGGGCGCACTCGGGCGCCGTGCTTGCCGCGACGCCCACCCAGTAAACCCCGGCAGCGAGGTCGCTGCGGCTCGGCTCGGTCGAACCGTCGGGCCAGCGCACCGTGCCACTCGTCGCAATCGTCACCGCGCCGTCGGCGGCACCGCAACTCGCCGCACTCAGGGCACTTACGCTGGCACCCGGGGCGTCTTTCGAGCCTACGTAGGCCACTTTCGTGAAAACGCAGGTCGCGTCCGTCGTGCTGGTCGCCGTCATCGTGTAGGCGCCCGGTTCGAGGTCGCGCAGCCCGAGTGCATCGGCGAGCAAGGTTTGCCCACTGGCGTCCCGCCACAACGTCGTGTAGTCGGCGATGCCGTCGGTGTAGCCTAGGCTGATGCTTCCGTCCGCCGCGCCGCAGCTTGAGTTGACGACCACCTCGCTCGTAAGTACCGGCAGTACGCAACCCGCGCGGCAGGCCGCGGTCGCCAACACGTTGACCGTAATCGTCACCGTATCCCGGAAACCCGGAAAGGCGTCATCCGCGACGGTCACGAGGTAGCGGTAGCGCCCCTCGAGCTGCGTCGGACCGAAGTCTACCCGCGCCCCGGTGGTGGCGCTCAACGCGCTCCCGCCGCCGGGGTTGTCGGCGTAGGCCGCCCACGTCACGTCGCGCCCGCCGCTCACGTCTAGCGTGAGGACTGCGTCCGGGCAGAGCGTCGTGTCCCGGACGCTCGGGTTGGCCACCACGGGGTTACTCACCCGCACCGTGTGCTGGTTCGTCGAAGTACAGCCGACGCCGTCGGTGACGACCAGCGTGTACACCGTGGCCGCCGTCGGGGACGCCACCGGCTGGGCCGTCGCGGCATCGTCCAGACCCGCGCTCGGCGACCACTGGTACCTCAGCGGTGAGCGGCCGGTAAGTACGCCGGGTTGCAACACCACCGCCGCACCGTAGGCGATCTCCTGGTCGGTGTCCGCCCCGAGCACGACGCCCGGACTAATGGTAACAGTGACGGTGTCGGTCGTGACCCCGAGTCCGACTCGGTCGCTCGCCAAAATGTAGCGCAGGGTGTCGGGTCCAGTGTAGTTCGACGGAATTTGGAGCGTCGGCGCGGCGGCCGTCACGTCGCTGAGGAGGTTCTCGAATCCGGTAGGCTGGCTGGTCCACGAAAAGTCGAGGCGGTCGGCCCCGGTACAGCTGGCGTCCCCGAGGCTTATCATCGCGGCGCCGTCGCTTAAGCACACGGTATAATTATCCTGTGCGCCAGCATTGTCGAGCGTCGGGAGGCCAATGGCGATGATCTGGTCACTGCACAATCCGCTGCCCGCCGATTCGATCCTCAGGTACAGCGCCCCGAGGTGTTTGCGGTTGACGACATCGTTATACCTATAGACGAAGGAAGCATCGCCGGCGCCGGGTTGTACGGTCGTCAGTGCCAGCAACGTATCCCCCGTGCCGATGAGGGCGTCGCCGTCCAGGTCGGCGTAAAAGACCAGGTTGATCGGTGCGGTGCCCAGGACGAAGCCGTTCGGCGTGAGCACGACGTTCAATTCGAGCAGCTCGGTATCGGGGCCGTCGCAGGTGCTGCGGTTGGTCGTCTCCTCGGCGAAGTACTCGTCGCCGACCGGCAGCACGACGTAGCGCAGTCCCCCCACCGTGACGTCGCTCGGGATGCGGCAGGTCGTCGACTGCGACACGCAGGCCGCCGTCATGTAGCGGTAGGCCGCGATCGAGGCCCGGACATCGTCCCCGCAGGCAGCACCCACGGATTGCACGTCGAACCGGAGTCTCACCTGCGCACCCGGCGCCAGGCCCGGCGGCATCGCGAACTCCAACTGTTCCACACTCCCCATCAGCCGTACGGAAGGCTCGGGGGCGGTGTAGCCCTGCGGCAAAACAGCCTCCACCGAGCCACCCCGGTAAGAGTAGCCCGCCGGGAGCGTGACCTCCAGCACGTCGTCGGCGTCGGACGGCTGCGTCCCTCGGTTGGTCGCGAACACCTCCAGCGTACTGACCGGCTGGGCCACTCTGATTCGCGAGCTCGGCGCGAAACCGACTTCGTACAGGTGCGTCCCGTCCGGCTCGGTGCCGTTGATCCGCAGGGCCGCGCTCTCGGTCGCGGCCAGGTTGGTCGCCGTCCCGCAGGCCTCCGTGCCCTCGGCCTCGAAGAACACGAGGCTGCCGGAGCGGAATTCACAAGTCGTCTCGAAGGTCATCCGGAGCACGAAGCGGCTCGAGTCGTTCGGCGAGGCCACGTTGAAGCCCGCCAGCCCACGCGCCCCGAGGTAGGGGTGCACGTCCGCGAGGTCCGCGAAGGCCAGGCCGAGCCCGCGCACCGTCGCCGGGGTAGCCGCCAGATCACTGACGACGGGCTGGTACGGCGCCGACGGCGGGTAGGCCACCTCGGCCGAACCGGGGATGTACTGCAGGCCCATCGGGACGTAGAACTGCGACAGCACGTCGTAGCTCGTGCCCAACTGCGCATTGTTGACCTGGAACTCCATCACGATCGGGGTGCACAGGTCGACCGAGCTCAGGGGTTGACTGATGAGGTCGGCCTCCAGGAAGGGCGCGATCGGCTCGAAGGTCGACAGCACCTGGTCGTCGACGCAGGACGCGTCCTGGTCGGGGCTCCACCCCACGGGAACGGTGGACTCGCAGGCCCAGCCGGTGGCGAAGGTGACGGAGTTGACGCCACAACCATTCGCCCGCACCTTGAAGCGGACGAGGTTACAGACCTGCGCACTCGTATTGACCCCGTTGACCTCGCCGAGGCCTTCCAGGTTCACGTAGTGTCCGCCGGGGAAGGCTTCGATCGGTAGGTTAATAGGGCTGTCGCGATCGTCGAGCAGGAGGGCCTCCTCCACGGCGAGCACGGTCGTGTCGTTGAACGTGACCCAGTTGCGGCCCGCCGCCGCCACACTCGACGTGTTGCAGATCTCGATGGTGACGTAGGCGCTGTCGCTCACGATGCGCTGGTAGGCCGAGGTGAGCTGGTCCATCCGCAGGCGCGCTGGGTCCTCGTAGGTCATGACGAAGTCCACCGGGTCGTACACCGGTAGCACGCGACGCCCGTCCCCGATGTCGATCGCGTAGTAGCGGTCGCGGTAGTAGGGCTCCGACTTCATCGGGTAGAAGGCATCTCCGGCGCTGCTCGAACGGATCGACCCGCAGTGGGGCGCCAGGTTGACGCGCATGCTGTACAGCGACGTGAAGTTGTCCACGAGGCTGGCCGAGTAGTCGAGCGTGTCGAGGTTGAGCACGTAGCGCCCGTCGGGGAAGTCCGTGAGCGGACGGACCGCGTACGCGCTGTTGCCGCGCGTCGGGTGCCCCGACACGAGCAGGTCCACGCTCAGGTCGCCGAAGGCCGTGAAGATGGCCGGGTCGAAGGTGAGGATGATGCTGTCGAGACGCGCAATGCGGCGGTGCTCGTTGCCGAACTCCTCGGCGTAGCCGCGGTTGACGCCCGTGAGCTTGAACTCCAGCGTGCTCGGCGCACAGCCCTTGGGGTACTGATCGTTGCTGGCCGTCCCGAAGACCGTGAGCGGTCGACCGACCCGAAACACGTCACCGAACTGATCACACAGCGCCTCGGTGGCTCCCTTGCCTACGTAGAACCCGCCGCGCAGGTCCTCCACGAACTCGTACGAACTCGCGATCGGGCCCTCGGGGTTGATCTCGAAGCTGCCGCGGAACCGGACCTCGTCCCCGGGGTTCAGGGTCCAGCCATTCGCCGCGATGCAGGCGCTGAGGTCGAAGCGCTGCCAGGTTTCGTCGTCGAGGGTCTCGAGGGTGTGCGGGGTGGCCGCGAGCGTACACGTCCGTACCGTCCCACCGTCGACCCACTCCAAGGTGCCGCCGCCGAGCAGGAAGAGCCCCGCGGTGTCTTCGCGCTGCGTCGGCGTGAAGTAGTGAATGATGACGCCGAGGTCGCTGCCGACGACGTTGTCGCCGACCACGCCCCCGATCGCGATGAGGACGCTATCCGCGGGGATGGCCGCCTTCCGGTTGGCCGCCGCCGGACTGATCGGCGTCGTGAACCCGGGGTCGGTGAAGCCGAGCGTCGTGCGGTTGATCTCGAAGCTCGTCCCCTGGACACCTTGCGGGCAGGGGTACAGCTCCGCCACCTGGCAGGGCGGGGCGGTCTTGTGGATCCACGGCCCCACGATCTCCTCGCAGATCCAGACGTGCTCGCAGTCGCAGTCCGGACAGTAGTACGCGACCGTAGTCGGGAACAGCGTCTCGCCCAGCGGGGCCGCACAGTCGGCGCTCAATCCGAGCGTCAAAGTGTACTCCCCGGACAGAGCCACCTCTGCGGCGGGACTGAATCGGAGCACGGCCGTGTCGCCCCGGTAGCTCACGCCGAGCAGGGGCATCGGTGCCCCGCCGCCGCGGTTCAGTGCACTGCTGGCGTTGGCGATGGTGACGCCTTGCGGCAAAACCACGTACGCCCGCATCTCCGCCGCCGGGCTACAGCTGGTGGCGAAGTCGAACACGAGGCGCCCGAATTCCAGTTCGACCTGGAACGGTGCCCCGAGCGCGAAGGCATCCGGCTGGGTGCGCTGCTCGAAGTCGTCCTGGATGTTACGC
Source organism: Saprospiraceae bacterium (assembly GCA_965215115.1). GTDB lineage: Bacteria > Bacteroidota > Bacteroidia > Chitinophagales > Saprospiraceae > CALDTK01. The sequence continues at coordinate 4,063,955 of OZ244050.1, read as the reverse complement.
GGCGAATGCACCGACGGCTCCGAGCCCTCGATGCGGTTGCCGCACGCGTCGTCGAAGTACGCAAAGACCTGAAACGTAGTCGACGCGTCGTTGGCGCAGTTCTCGTCCGGGTCGTACACGCTCGCCGCCGAGCAGTCGAACTCGTAGAAGATCTTGATCGGGAAGCTGTCCAGGATCGCGAGGTCATCGTAGGTGCCGTCGCCGTCGAGGTCTTCCAGGCCCTCGCCGGCGCCATCGGGGTCGGTGTCGAACCCCCCGACCGCATCCAGGTCGAAGACCGGCGCGAGGTCGGTGATCGTGCGCCCGGCCACCTCCACGCGGGCGATCTTGTAGTTGTTGGCCGCCAGCAGTCCCCCGAAGCTCGCCAGGGCACTCAGGGAGATGTCGCGCGCCTGCCCGAAGGTCGGGTCGGACTCACGGCCGAGGTTCGTCACCCAGACATCCATCTCGCCGAGCTGGCAGTAGCCCACCTGCTGGGCCGGGAAGGTCGGCGCGCGCGTCACGCGGAGCGCGGGCTGCCCGCTGCCGATCGGGAGGTCCGACTGGATCGCGGTCGTGGCGCAGGTGTTGCCGTCGCACCCGAACTGGACGGTGTGCCGCGCGAGGCGCGACTCAGCACACCGCCGGATGAAGAGCGTCTGCGTGAGGACGAGTCGCTCGTTCGGGTCGAATCTGGTGTCGCCGTTGCCGGGGTTCGCGCCGTTGCGATTGCCCGCGAACTGAGCACCCGAGAGCACCAGTCGGATCAAAGTATCGCCCGAGGGCAGGACTGTTTTGCCGAAAGGCACCAAACCGCCGTTGATCCGCATCTCGCGCACGGACGCCCCCGGACCCTGGGCCAGTTCGTAGACCACCGTATCGGCGTAGCCGTTGAAGCTACCATTCGCCAGCTCGACGCGGCGATCTACGGTCTCCCCGACGCGCAGCGGGGACTTGCTCAGGCCCGTATTGATCGTGAACACCGGAAAGGTGATCGCCCCGAGGTAGGGGTCGATGGCGTGGCGCTCGACCCGGTCGCGACCCACGGACCGGAAGCGGAAGCTGAGCACGTCCCGCACCTCGAGGGTGTTGTTGACGCGGATGGTGTCGAGGATGCCGCAGCGGGCCTGCAGCACGAGCGCGAACTCCACGCGCGGGTTGCCGCTCGAGATGCTCGGCAGCGAGATGACGGGTCGGTTCGGGTTGGCCAGCGAGATGACGCTCACCCCCGGGCTGGACTTGCTGGCGTCGAGGCCGACGGCCCGCACGCCCTTGAACAGCTCCACCGTCACCTCGATCCCCGTCGAGGTGGCCGCCCCCGTGGCGCGCTCTACGCGGTAGATCGCGACGTCGGTGTCGCCGCAGACGTTGAGTTCGGCGGGCTTCCCGGTCGGCCCGGCGTACTCGGCCCGGAGGAAGTCCTGGGCGCGGAGCGGGACGGCCGACAGGGCCGACAACAGGATGCCGAGGAGGAGAAGTAAATGATGGCGCATAGCTCGAGTTTGGGGCGGAAGCCAGGCACGACCCCTCGGGGCATACCACTAGCTAGACTCCACTCGTGCTGCTTCGCTAAAATTGTACCGAACTTATTGGCCCTAACCCTAATACGTTACTTCCCGCTGCGGGCCTCCTTCACGCGCGCCACGAAGGAGTTGGCCGTGCCGGTGTTGACGGGCGCCACCTCGTACAGTTCGCCGTCGTCCATCTTCTGCGTGAGCTCCTTGCTCTTCAGGGACTCGAGGCTCTCCATGAAGCGCGGCGAGGAGCTCGCCACGTTGAGGATGCCCTGCTTGAAGCCGAAGAAATAATAAGTCTCCCCGGGGCTCTTGAGGTAGATGTAGAGGCGGTCGTCGCCGCTGCCGGGCATCTTGAGCTCGATGTAGGCCTCGAGTTTCTTGTGGATCGGCACGCCGTTGATGTACGCGACATCGACCTTGTCCTTGGCGTTGAAGAAGCTCTGGTACTCCCCGTTGTACACCAGCGGCAGGCGTGGGAAGATGAAGCTGTGCGCCGGTTCGCCTTTCGGCAAAACGAATCCGCCCCCCCTCACGGCGTTGATCGACGAGGAGTCCGCAGGCGCGTCGGTCCAGTTGACCAAGGCCGGGCGCAGGAAGGTCGCCATCGTGCCGTAGTTGACGTCGGGCGCGTCGAAGCCCGAGGCCTGGATGTCGGCGGCGACGAGGTTGAGCAGCTTCTCGGGGATGATGAGGTCGACCGACAGCAGGGCCTCGACCTCGAGCTTGGGGCCCGTGGCGGTGGAGTCGGTTTTGGCGAAAGCCGTACTGATCGTCCCGGCGGCCTTCACCGAGATATAGTCGAGCGCGTCGGCCAGCGCGAGGCGACCGCTGCCGCTGAAGGCCCCGGTGTTGGTGTTGACCGAGGCCACCCTGCCGCGCTCGGAGGCGCCCACCACGCGGAGGCTGTCCCCGAAGACGAACTCGTTGGTGGCGGGGCGGTGGTCGAGCAGACCCGCGCTGAGGTCGAACACGGCGCGGTCCTGCCCGGTGTCGGTCGGGTCGAACAGCGTCGGGTAGGCGTACTGCGTCTCGCGGCTCAGGAACACGCCGGTGTGGAGGTCATCGCCCTCGGGCGCCTTCGGGAGGTCGTACGGCAGGCGCAGGTCGTCCTTGTTGCCGAGCGTGCGGACGCTGAACCAGCGGGCGTTCGGGAGCCCGGGCACGTCGAGCTTCGCGTAGCCGTCGAAGTCGAGCTCGGGGCGGGAAGCGTCGAGGCCGATGGTCCCGCGGAAGCGCGTACTGGCGTCGATGAACAGGCCGTCCCCCTCGGAGATCTCCCCGAAGGCCCGCGTCACGGCCCCCTTCTCGGCCCGGGCGCCCTTGCCGACGCGCTCGCCGACGATGTCGGTGAAGAGGATGCGCTGCGGGCGGCTCGGCAGGTCGTAGCGGTAGTACCCGCGGGCCTTGTAGTCCTTGCGCCCGAAGAGCTGCACCGTGGCGCTGTCGATGACGTGGTACTTCGTGACGCTGTCGGCGAGGATGCGGGCGTTGACGAGCGGCGCGATCTCGCCCTCCTTGCCGATGCTGAGGCGCCCGTCCGACGGGTAGATGAGCGCGTCCGCCGAGGCCACTACCGGGACGCCCCCGACCTCGAGCGAGGCCGAGCTGAGTTCGTAACGCGCCGTCTCGGCCCGGAAGTTGAGGCTGTCGCGCGCCGGGTCGGTACTCACGAAGCTGCCGGTCTGTCCGGGCTTGCTGCTGAAGTCGATGCGCTCGGCGTCGATGTCCCAGTCGAACTCGTTCATCGAGGACGCGAAGCGACTGGCGGTAAGCTCGACGGTCACCACCGAGTCGTTGGCCACGAAGGAGCCCCTGCGGTTATCGAGGTCGATGTCGCCGTCGAGGTTGTCCGCCTGGAGGGCTACGCCAATCCCGTCGCTGGCCTTGATCGCGAGCGACATCGTGTCGCCCCGCAGCGAGGCGGGTCCATAACTGATGAGTTCGGAAGTCACGGTCGCCTTCGGCCAGTCGTGTACGCCGGTGGCGTTGAGGCCGGTCGGCGTGAGGATCAGGCCCCCGGTGAGGGTGTGGGTCCCGTCGCCGAAGATCCTGAACGGCGGCGCGTCGCTCTCGACGTACATCGAGTCGCGGTACGGGAGCCAGTCGATGACGACGTTGACGCCCTTGGCCTGCGGGGTCTTGACCGGTCCGCGGCGCTCTTCGACCATGTCGAAGTTGTCGGCCGAGGCCGTCATCTCCTTCGGGAGGAACAGGAAGTCGTCGCTCGCGACGGTGGCCGTGAGGTAGTTGAGCGTGCCCTTGCCGTGGTAGCCCTTGTTGCTGAGGTCGAGGCCACCGCGGAAGTTGCCCGCCGCGGAGTACGTCGGCCAGCCCGCGAGGTCGGTCTCGATCTTGTGCCCGAGGCTGCGGTCGTCCTCGCGGATGTAGATCTCCTCCTCGTAGGGCGGGAAGATGTCCGCGCTCACCATCGTGCCCTTGAAGCGCACGTCCCCGTCGGTGAACTTGTCGAGGGAGTTGAAGGAAAACTTGTCGAGCTGGAAGTAGAAGCTGTCCCGCGCGTAGGCCGTGTCGTAGTTGCTCGGCAGGTCGTAGTAGACGAAGGAGGGCGCGTCGGTCTGGAGGCTCGGGAAGATGGGGATGTCCTCGCGGCCGCTCTTGTTGGCCGGCGCGTCGATGAGCACCGTACCCGACACGTGCTCTATCCGGGAGGCGATCCCGAGGGGCTCGGGCTCGTCGGTGGCGCCCTCGGGCTTGGGCTGCGGCACGTACACGTCGAAGTAGCGCACGGAGTCGAGCTTCACCTCGTTGGGGGCGTAGACGTAGTGGAAGTCCTTGCCCTCGAGCACGGTGTAGCCCGCGAAGAGCGTCCCGTCGAAGTCGATCGAGCGGTCCCCGCCCATCACCATCTGGTTGGCCAGCGGCACGAAGGCTACGCGCTGCTTGCGGCTCAGCTCCAGGTTCTTCACCCCGTCGACGAGCATCTTCCCGGTCCGCAGGTCGAAGGTCGCGTTGGTCTCCTTGGTGTCGGACGTGACGTTGAGGTTGTCGAAGTCGTCCTTGCCCTGGGCGGCGTTGACGAAGTGGAAGAGCTTATCGTGGACGCGGACCTGCTTGGTGTCGATGTCGAAGTCGATGAAGCCGTCGCGCACGAGGTCGAAGTACAGGGTCTGCACGGAGGCCACGGTAAACTTGGCGTCGATGCGTCCGGCCAGCATCTCCCCGTCGAGGACGCGGCCCTCGCGCTCGGCGACGGCCTTGATGACGTTGAGTGGGTTGTAGGTCGCGATGTTTTGGTACTTGTTGTACTCGCTGGCGCTGAAGTACTGCAGGCTCGTGATGTCGGCGCGGGTGCTGCTCTTGGCGATGGCGAGTTTGCCCTCCCCGATGACGATCGAGTCCTTGTCGACGAAGACCTTGATCTCGCCGACGTCGATGTTGACGTCCTGCAGCGAGGAGTAGAACGGGTTGCGGTCGGCGGCCCGGTCGCCGCGCGTGAGGCTCAGGGTCCGGTCGACGAGGTCGAAGCGGGCGTTGACCGAGGGGTGCGTGATGCTGTCGCGACCGTAGTAGTACGTGCTCTTGACCTGCGAGCCGACCACCCGCTCGCCGCGGCGGATGACGAAGGCCTTCGCGACGCCCTCGTAGAGGAGCTTCCCGCCCTCGTTGCGCAGTTCGAGGCGGGCCGGTTCGCCGCTCGGGCTGTCGCCAAAAACAGTCAAACCCTGCATCCGGAAGCCGCCGATGTAGGTGAGGCCCTCGCTCAGGTCCGAGATACGAAGTACCGCATCGTAGGACGTAAAGCGCGGGTAGCTCCCGGTGGTCTCGTCGGCGTTGGAGGTGATCTTGTCGGCGAAGCTGCCCATCACTTTCTTCTCCCCGAAGTACTTCGGGTTGTACATCCGCACGGAGTCGGCCTCGTAGAGGCTGCTCGTCACGTCGACGGCGTAGGTGCCGAGGGTGACGTACACGTCGTTGAGCCCGAGGCGGTCCCAGTAGGCGCGGCCGCGCTCGCCGACGAAACGGTTCTGCACGGGGTAGTACTTCCCGAAGGTCCCGGCGATGGTGATGCTATCGTCCTTGCGGGCGCCGACGAGCCGCACGGTGTCGAACGTGAGCACGGGCTCCCCGCCGACGATGTCGAGGGCGAAGCTGTTCGAGCGCGCGTACCACGACACGCTCCCGCCGTCGCGCAGGGCGCCGCTGCCGAAGAAGGACTTCGAGAAGTCGAGGAAGGTGCTGTAGTTGGTGAACTTGCGCCCCTCGATGGCGCCGAGGATCTCGGCGAGGGCGCGGTGCCAGTCCGTAAAGGTCTGGGCGCCCTTCTCGTCGAACGGGACCTTCAGCAGGGCCGTGAGGTAGTCCTCGAACAGCGGCGCGACGGGCATGCGCTGCGCGAGCATCGCGTTGGCGACCGTGAAGACCTGCGCCTGCTGCTCCGGGGTCAAGGCGTTGAGCCGCGGCCGGAAGTCCCGGACGAGGGCCTCCGCGGACGCCCGCTTGCCGGCCGTCATGTAGGGCTCGAAGTCGCCGAGGAAGGCCGCGGTCGATTGTCGCGAGAAGGAGTCCAGCCGCTGCGCCAGCCCCGGGGACAGCGTCGCGAGCGACAGGAGACAAACGAGATACCGTACGCGAAGCGTCATAGAGGAGTTTTGGGGCCGTAGCGCAGCGCGAGCCACTTGCCGCGCTGTCGCCGCTCGCGCAGGCCCAAGCCGGCGTGCGCGGCGGCCGCGTCGACGTCCGCGAAGTCGGCCTCGAGGAGGCCGCTCAGCCAGAGCTGGCCGCCCGGCGCGAGCCGTTGAGCTAACGCCGGCATCCCCGGGATAAGTACACTCCGCTGGATGTTCGCGAGCACGAGGTCGAAGCGTTCGTCGGGCAGGGCGTCGGCGTCGCCGAGCGCCACGAGGTCGAGCGTGACGCCGTTGCGGGTGGCGTTCGCGAGGGTGCTCGCGACGCAGCGCGGGTCGTAGTCCGTGGCCACGACCCTGGCGGCGCCGAGGCGTTTGGCGACGAGGGCCAACACCCCGGTGCCGGTTCCGAAGTCGAAGACCGTTTTGCCGAAAGGCGTCTCGTCGCGCAGGAGCTCGGCCATCAGGTGGGTCGTCTCGTGGTGGCCCGTCCCGAAGCTCATCTCCGGGACGATCTCGAGCTCGATTCCGAACGTCGGATCGGGCCGGTGGAAGGGCGCCCGTACCCGCAGGAAGTCGCCACCGATCTCGGCCGGTGCGAAATTGTCCTCCCAGACCTGGTTCCAGTTGCGGTCCGCGAGCACCTCCGTGCGCACGCCGAGTCCGAAGCGACCCGCCACCGCCCGCACTTCCGCGTCGAGACCCACCGGCACACTCGCCTCACGGATGTAGGCCCGCACCCGGCCAGCCTCCCCCTCCTCCTCGAAGGCGTCGAACGGCAGCTCGGCCAGCAGCGCCACGAGCGTCTCGGCGTCGAGGTGCCCACCTGTGAAATCGTACACGCGCGTGTCGCCGCTCATGCCGAGGGGTAGGTCTCGTGCGCGTTGTAGACCTCGCCCCGCGCGGCACGGAGGGTATTCTGCAGGAGGCTCACGACCGTCATCGGGCCGACGCCGCCGGGCACGGGCGTGATCGCGGAGCACTTCTCGGACGCGCCCGCGAAGTCCACGTCGCCCACGAGGCGGTAGCCACGCTTGCGGCTCGCGTCGTCGACGCGGTTGATGCCCACGTCGACGACGACGGCCCCGGGCTTGATCATGTCGGCCGTGACGTAGTTCGGGCGTCCGATGGCGGCGATTAGGATGTCGGCTGTCGCCAAAACCTGCGCCAGGTCTTTGGTGCGGCTGTGGCACAGGGTCACGGTCGCGTCGCCGGTGCGGGCCTTGCGGCTCAACAGGATCGACACGGGCGTCCCGACGATACTGGAGCGCCCGAGCACCACGGCGTGTCGGCCGGCGGTCGGGATGCCGTAGCGCTCCAGGAGCTGGACAATACCGTAGGGCGTGGCCGGGAGGTAGGCGTCGAGACCGAGGGCCATGCGACCGAAGTTCATTGGGTGGAAACCGTCGACGTCCTTGGTTGGGTCGATGGCGAGCGTCACGGCCGTCTCGTCGACGTGGGGCGGGAGCGGCAGCTGCACGATGAAGCCGTCCACGGCGGGGTCGGCGTTGAGCCTCGCGATGAGGGCCAGGAGCTCCGCCTCGGCGACGCCGTCGGGCAGGCGCTCGATGGTGCTCCGGAAGCCGACCTCCTCGCAGCTGCGGATCTTGCTGCGCACGTAGGAGGCGCTGGCGGGGTGCTCGCCGACCAGCACCGCGACCAGGTGCGGGGCGCGGTGGCCGAGGGCCACGTGGGAGGCGACCTGCTCGGCGACCTCGGCCTTGATGCGCGTCGCGAGGGCGGCGCCGTCTAGGAGTTTCATGGCGCGAAGATCGGACGCGCGAACCGTCCCTGCGGCTCGGCGTTCCCACACTCCCAAGCCGCGTCATCACGCGCCCCTCGCTACCTTGCCCCGCATGACGCTTCCCTTCCCGGAGGACTTTGCCTGGGGCACGGCCACCTCCGCCGCCCAGGTCGAGACGGCCTCCGAGCACAACTTCCGCGGCCTGCGCGCCCGCGACGGCCGGATCTTCGACCGCACCACCGACCACGAGAAGCGCCGCGCCGAGGACGCCGAGACCATCGCGCGCTTCGGGACCAACTACACCTGTAGCCTCGACTGGGCCGGGCTCCAGCGCCAGGCCTACGCGGCGTTCGACAAGGGGATGGTGGCGCAGTACCGCGAGTTCTTCGCCGACCTGCGCGAGCGCGGGGTGAAGGTGATGCTGACGCTGCACCACTTCGCGCACCCGGCGTGGTTCGAGAAGACCGGCGGCTGGGTGTGGGAGTCGAACCTGGAGGTCTTCTACGACTACGCGGCCCGCGTCATGGATGCCTTCGGGGACCTGGTCCACGACTGGAGCACCTTCAACGAGCCGAACACCTTCGCGCTCCAGGCCTACTTCCGGGGCGTGTGGCCGCCGTACGAGAAGAGCCTCACGAAGGCCACGCGCGTGGCCGGCAACATGGGCCAGGCCCACCTGCACGTCTACAAAAAGCTCAAGGCCCGCTACCCGGACGCGCGCGTGGGCTACAGTCTGGGCTGCGGATACCTCGAAGGCCGCGGCCTGCGGGCCCAGGCCACGGCGAAGCTCGTGGACTGGTGGTACTACACGCGCTGCATCAAGCTCTTCGAGCCGACGGACTTCGTCGGGCTGAGCTACTTCGCCCACGTGCCCTTCGCCCCGACCGCACTCGACGTCGTCGACCAGAGGAGACGCATCGAGGCAATGGGCCTCCTGCACGACGACATGTACGCCATCAAGATCGAGGGCCTGGCCTACAACATCCAGCGGGCGCACCGCGACAGCGGCAAGCCGATCTGGATTCTGGCCAACGGCGTGTGTACGAGCGACGACGGCTTTCGCCAAAACATCCTGCGCCAGTACCTCACGGCGGTGCACGGGTGTATTCGACAGGGCATCCCCGTGCTCGGGTACAACGTCTGGAGTGCGTGGGACAGCTTCGAGTGGCACCTCGGGCCGAGCTACCGCTTCGGGCTCATGGCCGTCGACCCCGGGACCCTCGACCGCACCAGCACCGCGAGCGCCGACTGGTACGCCGGCGTCGCGGCCGCCAACCAACTCGAACTGTGATGCGCAGAGCACTCTCGGTGGCCTGGCTGATCGCGGGCTCCGCGGTTTTGGCGAAAGCCCAGATCCCGACCCCGGAAGCGGCGGGCCTCGGGCAGGCCACGGTGGCGCACGATCGGGTGTGGGGGGCCGTCGGCAATCCGGCCGTCCAGCCCTACGGCGAGTCGCGCTTCGCCGCGCAGGCCTACGGCACGACTTTCACGGGCCCGGTGCCCCTGCCGCAGTTCGGACTCGACCTCGGCTACGAGACCCGCGAGGGGGGCACCAGCTTCCAGGTGGGCGTGCAGCACTTTGCCCCGCCGGGCTACGCCGTGACGGCGATCCGGTTCGGGGCCAACCGTCCGCTCGCGGACAACTTCGAGGTCGGCCTGCGCGTCGGCGTGCTCGCGGGCAACTACGCGGAGTACGGCAGCGAACTACTGCCGATTGCCGAGGGCGGCATCGCCTACCGCATCAACCCGACCTTGCGCGCCGGGGCCCACTACACCTACGTCGAGCGGAGCTTCGTCCCGATGGCGCAGCGCCGCCTCCAGGTCGGGATCGATTACGAGAGCAGTAAGAAGGTGAGTATCCTGGTGGCCGCCTCGCAGGCCGTCTCCGAGCCGCTCAACGGCCAGGTCGGCATCTCGTACGCCCCGGCCGAGCGGCTGCGGCTGCTGGTCGGCTTCCAGACCGTGGGACAGCGCATCTCCTTCGGGTCGACCTTCGCGATCGCCGATTCGCTTTCGCTAAAACTGGCCGCGGTGATCTACTCGCAGTTGCCGGTGGCGGCGGTGTTTGGGATGGGGCGGGGCTGAGGGCTTTGGCCAACGGCCGCCCGAGCGCCTCAGGACCAAAGACTAAAAAGGTCTACGCCGATACAACCTGCACCTGACAAGCGCACACTGTCGGTCCAAACCCCTAAACAGCTAGACCCCTAGACCCCTAGACCCCTAGACCTCTAGACCCCCCAGCCCCCTCACTTCAACTCCGCGTGCTCGGGCGTTGCCGGGGTCTCCTCGACCTCGGCAACGCTCGTCGGGTTTTGGCGTAAGCTGAAGAAAACGCCCCCGCCGAGCACGGCCGCGATGACGATCAGCGACCACTGCGCCTCGATGTGGATGACGTCGTGAAGCAGCATCTTGATCCCGACGAAGGCCAGGATGATGACGAGGGCATACTTGAGCAGGTGGAACCGGTCCATCATGCTGGCCAGCACGAAGTAGAGCGAGCGCAGCCCGAGGATGGCGAAGATGTTGGAGGTGAACACGATGAACGGGTCGCGCGTCACCCCGAAGATGGCCGGGATCGAGTCGAAGGCGAAGAGGATGTCCGTGGTCTCGATGACGAGTAGGGCGACGAAGGCCGGCGTGGCCATCCTGACGCCCTGCTCGACGATGAAGAACCGCTCGTCGTGGTGCTCGTCGCTCACCGGGTAAAGTTTGCTGAACCACCTGACGACCTTGTTGTCCTGCGGGCGGACCTCCTCGCCGCCGGACTTGTACATCGTGTAGGCGCTGTAGAGCAGGATGAGCGCGAAGACGTACAGGATCCACTCGAAGCGCTCGAGCAAGGCCGCCCCGACGAGGATCATGAGCCCGCGGAAGACGATGGCCCCGAGGATGCCCCAGAACAGCACCCGGTGCTGAAAACGCGGCGCGATCCCGAAGGCGGCGAAGATCAGCGCGATGGCGAAGACGTTGTCCATCGAGAGGCTCAGCTCGACGAGGTAGCCGGTGAGGTAGCCGATGGCCGCGTCGCGCCCGCTCGCGCCATCGATGCCGACGCTCTCCCCGAGCCCCATCCAGTGGCCCTCGTACCCGAAGTACAGGAACACGGTAAACAGGAAGGACAGGGATGTCCACAGCGCCGTCCACTTGAGGGCCTCCTTGGCGTGCACCACGTGCGGACGCGGGTTGAGGACGCCGAGGTCGATGGCGAGCAGGACGCAGACCACGGCAATGAAGAGGAACCAGATCAAGGGGGTGGGGGATTTTGGCTTGGCGTAACGCCGGGTAGGGCCGCGGGGGTTTGGTCGGGACCCACGACAAGGTACGCGGGCGGGGCCCAAGTCGCGTGGCTACCTTGGCGCCCACGTTATGGCGGAGACGAAGGAGAAGGTCAGGATCGACAAGTGGTTGTGGGCCGTGCGCCTGTTCAAGAGCCGCACCATCGCCAGCGAGGTCGTCAAGCAAGGTCACGTCAAGTCGGACGGCAAGACGCTAAAGGCCTCCAGCGCGGTCGCGCCCGGCGACCACCTCCGCGTACGGCGCAACGGCTACGACATGGAGTACGAGGTGCTGGCCGTCATCGAGAAGCGCGTGGGTGCCCCGATCGCGGTGACGTGCTACAGGGATGTCACCCCGGCCGAGGAGCTGAGCAAGTTCGACGCCTGGTCGCGGACGGGGGCCACGCCCGGGCTGCGCGAGCGCGGCGCCGGACGGCCGACGAAGCGGGAGCGGCGCGAGATCGATGAGTTCAGGGACGCCGACCCGGGGTACGACTGGGGGTGGGTGGACGCCGACGAGGGAGACTGACCCACCTGGCCGACGAGTGCTCAGGCAAAGGCAGACCTCTTTTCCTTAGTCCCCTCCTCGTACACGTAAAACCCCTCCCCAGTCTTGACGCCGAGCCTCCCGGCGGCCACCATGTTGACCAGCAGCGGGCACGGTGCGTACCGGTCGATCCCGAAGCCCTGCTGTAGCACCCGCAGGACGCTCAGGCACACGTCTAACCCGATGAAGTCGGCGAGCTGCAGCGGCCCCATCGGGTGGGCCATCCCGAGCATCATGACCGTGTCGATGGCCTCCACCGCGGCGACGCCCTCCCACAGACTGTAGATGGCCTCGTTGATCATCGGCATCAGGATGCGGTTGCTCACGAAGCCCGGGTAGTCGTTGACCTCGACGGCGGTCTTGCCGATGTCGGCGCTGAGCTGTACGACGGCCGCGGTGGTCGCGTCGCTGGTCGCGTACCCGCGGATCACCTCGACGAGGCGCATGACGGGCACCGGGTTCATGAAGTGCATCCCGATCACTTGGTTGGGGCGCCTCGTGGCCGCGGCGATCTGCGTGATCGAGATGCTCGAGGTGTTGGTGGCGAGGATCGTTTTGGCGGAAGCCGCCCCGTCGAGCTGGCGGAAGAGGTCGAGCTTGACGGTCATGTTCTCGGTGGCGGCCTCGACGACGAGGTCGCAGTCCCGGACGGCTTGCGCCAAAACCTGCGACACCTGCAGTCGGTCCAGCGTCTCGGATTTCTGCTGGGTAGTCAGCTTGCCCTTATGGATCTGTCGGTCGAGGTTGGCGGCGATGGTGGCGCGGGCGCGCTCGAGGGCGGCGGGGTCGACGTCGACGAGGGTGACGGGGTGCCCGTGCTGGGCGAAGACGTGGGCGATGCCGTTGCCCATGGTCCCGGCGCCGATGACTGCGATCTGCTTCATATCTGCGGCGAAGGTCGGGCGCGGGCGCGGCAATTCCCGGGGGCTCTTACCTTGAGCCCTTTCTGTCCTAACTACCGTAGCACATGATTCTCGTCGCCGACGTAGGCTCCACCAAGGCCGACTGGACCTTTTACTCCCCTGAGATGGGTACGCGGGACGTGGCCGGGATCGGGGTCAACCCCAACATCCACACCGACGCCGAAATGCAGACCGTGCTCTCGTCGGTGTGCCCGGAGGACATCCCGCAGGCGAAGGTGCTGTGGGTACACTACTACGGCACCGGCATCTGGGACAGCAGTCGCGCGCAGCGGATCCACACGATCCTGCACGCCAATTTCCCCTCCGCGGAGATCCACGTGCACCACGACCTGCTCGGCGCGGCGCGCGCGGCCTGCGGCGATGACCCGGGCGTGGCCTGCATCCTCGGCACGGGTAGCAACTCGTGTCTCTACGACGGCGTCAAGGTGGTCGACAACGTCACCAATCTCGGGTGGCTCCTCGGGGACGAGGGCTCGGGCGTGGACCTCGGCAAACGTCTCATCAAGGCCTACAGCTACCGCGAGCTGACGCCCGAGGTGCGCGAGCTCTTCGAGGAGGGCACCGGCTACAACCGCCGCAGCATCGGGGACGCCCTGTACGGCCCGGGCAACACCAATCGCTTCCTGGCGAGCTTCAGCCCCTTCATTCACGACAACCTCGGCCACGACTGCGTGCGCAACCTAGTGGTCGAGTCGATGGGTGAGTTCGTCAGGCGCCACGTGCTCAAGTACGAGGCCGCCAAGACGCTGCCGATCAACTTTATCGGCAGCATCGCCTACCACTACCAGGACATCGTGCACGAAGTTTGCACCGCGCACGGCCTCACCTGCGGCCACATCGCCAAGAAGCCCATCGAGGCGCTCACCAAGTACCACCAGCAGGTCCACTACCCCGTATGAGTTCAGAGATCAAGCGCATCGCCGTGATGACGAGCGGCGGGGACGCCCCCGGGATGAACGCCGCGATCCGGGCCGTGGTCAGGACCGCGTCTTACCACAACCTCCACGTCTACGGCATCAACCACGGCTACGAGGGGATGATCAACGGGGACCTCGAGCAGCTCGAGCGCCGTACGGTGGGCAACATCATCCAGCGCGGCGGCACCTTCCTCAAGACGGCGCGCTCGGACCGGTTCCGGACCCCGGAGGGCCGCAAGCACGCCTACGAGAGCCTCGTGGCCCACGACATTGACGCCCTCGTGGTGATCGGCGGGAACGGCACCTACACCGGCGGCAAGATCTTCGGCGAGGAGTACGACATGCCCGTGATCGGGGTCCCGGGTACGATCGACAACGACATCTTCGGGACGGACCTCACGATCGGCTACGACACGGCCGTCAACACCGCCGTCGAGTGTGTGGACCGCATCCGCGACACGGCCGAGAGCCACAGTCGGACCTTCTTCGTCGAGGTGATGGGGCGGCACTCCGGGTTCATCGCCCTGAGCACGGCCATCGCCACGGGCGCGGGCCGGGTCCTTATCCCGGAGAGCGGTCCGGACGCACTGCAGTCCATGATCTCCTTCCTGAAGAAGAGCCTCAGGCGCAAGAAGCGCTTCAGCCTCATCATCATCGCCGAGGGCAATCCGGTCGGCACGTCGAACGAGATCGCGGCCGCGGTGCAGGAGGCGATCCCGCAGATGGAGGCGCGCGTGGCGATGCTCGGGCACCTCCAGCGCGGCGGGGCCCCGAGTCGGATCGACCGCATTCTAGCCAGTCGCCTCGGACACGGTGCCGTGGAGGGGCTCCTCGCCGGTCGGCGCGGGGAGGCCGTGGGCCTGGTCAACGACAAGATCGCCTTCACGCCCTTCCAACAGGCCATCGAGGAGGCCAAACCCGTGAGCGAGGAGATGATTAGGCTGGCGGAGATCTTGGCGTTGTAGGGACTACGGCCTAACTCTCGGTGGGCTAGGCCCCGGGAAAGACTTCTAAGGCAAAGAATTGGCTACGCGTATGCGATCAGGTGCCAGCGATCAAGTGCCCCTGCCCCATCGCTCACGGTGCGCAAACACCGACGGCGCCGCCCGAAGCCGCGTTTTGCGCAAGCGACATGGTCCCCGGCGCTCCACCACCGACGGAGGCCACGGTCCCGGGAGAATCGTCTGCGATGCTCCGCAAAGCAATACACGCGCCTGCGGTGACGCGGAACCTCGGCCCTTCACGTAGATTTAATCTAGATATAATTCCCCAACCCTTGGATGCCCACGCACTCCAACTGTAGGTTTGCGACGCTGGATTTGATCTAGATAAGCGCCGACGCGATGCAGTACACTACCCTCCTCCTCGCTGGCCTCTGCGTGGCCGCCACGGCTTTCACGGCCTGCGATGCCGACGACGCAACCGTTGAGCCAGGCCCGACCTACGAGGTCCCGACCACGTACGCCTTCGAGGATGTAGACTACGCCGGGCAGCAGTCGCGCATCGCGCAGCTCAGCGAACTGCGGACCTACATGGCGACCGGTGGCACGGGCGCGACTCTAGACGCAGCCCGTCTGCAGGCCATGTACGTCAACGGCCCCGGTGCCGGCTACACGAACGCCTACCCGAAGGACATGCGCTCGAAGGTCTTCGAGCCCGTCCGGGCCGACTTCGACCGCTACTTCGACCTCCTCGCCGCCGCCAGCCGCAGCGCCGGTCCAGCGGCGGTCGGGCAGGCCGGCGTGCTCACCTCCCCCGACGGCAAACGCGCCTACCTCGTCAACGCCCGCGGCGTGGAGTACGCCCAGCTCATCCAGAAGGGGCTCATGGGCGCGCTGCTCTACTACCAGGCCACCACTGTGTACATGGGGGCCGAGAAGATGGCGGCCGACAACACCACCGTCGTCCCCGGCCAGGGCACGGCGATGCAGCACCACTGGGACGAGGCGTTCGGGTACTTCGGCGTGCCGCGCGACTTCCCGGCCAACAAGGTGGGCGCGGTCTTCTGGGGGAGCTACTCCGACGAGCGCGACGCCGCGATCGGCTCCAACGAGCGCCTGATGGGTGCGCTGATCAAGGGACGCGCCGCCATCCTCAACGATGACTTCGCCGCGCGCGATGCCGCGATCGCGGAGGCGCGCACGGTCTGGGAGTTGATCGCCGCCACCAGCGTCATCCACTACCTCAACGTCGCCAGGGCCAACCCCGATAACGCGGCCCTGCGCATGCACGTGCTCTCCGAGGGCATCGGCTTCGCCTACGCGCTACAGTTCAACGAGGCGACCAAAATGCCGCGCGACGACTACCGGGCCTGGGTGACGGCGCTGGCCGGGGCGGCCGAGTTCGAGGCGATGGACTTCTACGGCATCGACGCCGCGAAAATGGACATCGCCCGCCGGGCCATCGCCGAGCGCTACGGCCTCACCGCCATGCTCGACCAACTCTGAGCTGCCCCCGGGCGCCCATCCAATCCAATCCGACATGACGTATCCCAGCTTCCGCCAAAACCTCGTCCTGTTCTGCCTCGCGGCGGGCGCCGTGACCTGCGGCGTGGCCTGCAACGACAAGGGGGACGCCGTCGCCACGGACTGCGTCTCCGCGGTCGAACGCGCGCAGGTTTTGGCGACAGCCGAGGAGGCCATCCGCTTCCGGCTCTCCGACCTCGTGACCAGCGTCGGCGCCCTCGACGAGTCCCTCGTAGGCCTGGGGGCCGCGCCCGGCCCCGCCACGCTGAGCGCCGCACGGCAATCGCTGATCGGGGCCTGGTTCGACTACCAACGACTTATGCCCTACGGCCTCGTCGTCGACCCCTCGGCCGCGCTCGACGAGCAGGTCGGTCCCTTCCCCGCGGACACGACCCGCATCCTGCGTGCCCTCGGGGGGGACGGCTTCGACCCAACCTCCGCCCCGAGCTTCGACCGCGGTTTTGCGGCACTGGAGTTCCTGCTCTTCGCCCGCGACAGTGCGGCCGTCGTCGAGCAACTATCGCGCTCGCCGGAGCGGGGCCGCCTCGCGGTCGCGTACGGGCGGGCCATCCGGGAGCGCATCGAGGCCCTCAGTAGCGACTGGGCGGACGGTGGCGCGGCAGACTTTCGCTCACAGGTCGGCACGGACGCCGGCTCGGGCGTCTCACGCCTCATCAACGCTATCAATAAGCACTTCGAGGACGTGCGGCGCGATCAGCTCGGCCTGCCCTTCGGCGCGAGTCTCGGGTTCCCGACACCGCGCGTCGCGCAGGCGCCCTACTCCGGGCGATCGCTGGCCTTGCTGAGGGTCGCGCTCGACGCCTCCGCGCTTGCGTTCGGGTTCCCGACCGACGACGGAAGCCTCGCCGCCTACGTCGCCCATCTTACCAATCCCGAGGGCGCCGCCCTCGCGCAGGATATCTTCGAGCAGTACCGTCTCATCGCGCGGGCCGTGCAGGAGGTCCGGGGCCCGCTGACGCGCGCGGTGCTCGAGGACCGCGACCGCGTCCAGGCCCTGTACACGGCCATGAGCAGGCAGGTGGTCTACCTCAAGACCGACCTCCCCGCCGTGAGCTGCGTCGCGATTACCTACCTCGACAACCCGAGCGACAGCGACTGACCCCGCCCGCCCATGACCAGCATCACGAGCGCCCTGCGCACCTACGTCAACGGCACCGTCGGCATCTGGCCCCTGGTCACCTTCCGGGTGCTCTTCGGGCTGATCGCGGCCTTCGGGGCGGCGCGCTTCGGGCTCGAGGGTTGGGTCGAGACGCTGCTGGTCGACACGAGCTACAAGTTTAGCTTCTGGGGCTTCGGCTGGGTGCCACGACCGGGGGCGCCGGGGGCTTACGCGCTGTACGGCCTCATCTTCGCCTCCGCGCTGGCCGTCGCACTCGGCTGGCGGTTCCGGTGGAGCGCGGGGGCCTTCGTCGCGTCGTTTGCCTACGCCGAACTGCTGGACGCGACGCACTACCTCAATCACTACTACCTCGTCGTGCTGCTCGGCAGCCTGCTGGCGCTGACGCCGGCGGCCGGCGCGATGTCGCTCGACGTTGGCGCCGGCCGGACCGCCGCCCGCGCCCGGGTGCCGGCCTGGTGCGTACACGCGATCATGCTCCAGCTCGGGCTCGTGTACGTTTTCGCGGGCGTCGCGAAGGTCAACGCGGACTGGCTGCTGCGCGCGATGCCCCTGGCGGTGTGGCTACCCGAACACGCCGGCTGGCCGCTCGTCGGGCCCTTGCTCGCGGCCCCGGCCACGGCCTACCTCGCGAGCTGGGCGGCCTGCGTGTACGACCTCACAATCGTCGGCTGGCTGCTGTGGCCGCGGACCCGGCGCTACGCCTACGCCGCGGTCGTCGTCTTCCACGGGGCCACGTGGGCGATGTTTAACATTGGCCTGTTCCCGCTCATCATGACGGCCGGCACCACGGTCTTCTTCGCCGCGGAGACGCACCGACGGTTTTGGCGAAAGCTGCACCAACTCCTGGCCAGCGGCAAGGCACTCGATCCGACGCTCGGCGCTGACGCGAGGCTCAACGTGGCGAATGGGTCGGCAAGTGGGGCCTACTGGGCGCTGATCCCCTTTTTCCTGCTGCAGTTCGCCCTGCCGCTGCGGAGCCTCGCCTACCCCGGGCGGACCGACTGGACCGAGGAGGGCTACCGCTTCGGCTGGCGCGTGATGCTGGTCGAGAAGGTGGGCCACGCCCGACTCACGCTGGTGGACGCGGCCACGCGGCGGCGCGTCGAGATCGACAACCGCGACTACCTCAGCGACTACCAAATCAAGCAGATGGCCATCCAGCCAGACTTCGTGTTGCAGTACGCGCAGCACCTCGCGGCGTCCTTCGAGCGACGGCGGGGCTGGACCTCGCCCGAGGTCTACGCCGATGTCTGGGTCTCGCTCAACGGCCGTCGCGCGAGGAGACTGATCGACCCGACGACGGACCTGGCCGCGGTCTCGGACGGGCTTTCGCCAAAACCGTGGATCCTCCCCCTGGATGAATAGTCGGCCGTCACGCTACCGCGCCTGGCGCCGATGCGCTACTGGGCTGCTCACGCTGTTGTGGTGCGTGGTGGCCCGAGCGCAGACCATCGAGTTCAGCGTAGTCGACGCCGACTCCCGCGAGCCAGTCGCCGGGGCCTTGGTCTACGTTGACGAGGGCTCGGTGTCGGCGGTGAGCGACGCGGCGGGCGTGGGCCAACTGCGGCTCCCGCCCGCGGGCGAGGACTACGCAAGGGTCGTGTGCGAAGTGCTCGGGTACCGGACCGCGGTGCTGCCGTGGGGCCGCTTTCGCGAAAACCCGCTGATCGTCCTCGAGCCTACGGCGGTCAAACTGCGGGAGGTGCTCGTGGCCGACCGCTCGCGCCTCGGCGTGTCTAACGGGCGGCTGCGCGACGTCGAGGGCACCGCCATCTACGCCGGTCGCAAGACCGAACTCATCTTGCCGTCAAAGCTCGACGGCAACCTGGCCACCAACAACGCGCGGGAGATCTTCCGGAGCGTGGCCGGGCTCACGGTCTGGGAGAACGACGCCGCAGGCCTGCAGCTCAGCATCGGGGCCAGGGGCCTCGACCCCAACCGAACCTCGAACTTTAACGCGCGCCAGAACGGCTTCGACATCTCGGCCGACGCCCTCGGCTACCCGGAGAGCTACTACACGCCGCCGGCCCAGGCGCTCGAGCGCATCGAGGTCGTCCGCGGCGCGGCCAGTCTCCAGTACGGGACACAGTTCGGGGGCCTGCTCAACTTCAAACTCAAGCAGGCCACCACCGGGCGGCCGCTCGCGGTCGAGAGCGAGCAGACGGTGGGTAGCTACGGGCTCGTGAACAGCTTCAACGCCGTGTCGGGTACGCTCGGTCGCCTGCGCTACTACGGCTTCGGGCAGTACAAACGCGCCGACGCCTGGCGCGACAACTCGGGCTTCGCCCAGACTACCTCGCACGTGAACGCGCAGTACAGCCTGGCCGAAGCCACCGAACTCGGCGTGGAGGTGACCCACATGCGATACCTGGCCCGGCAGGCCGGGGGCCTGCTGGACTTCGAGTTCGCGCAGGACCCGCGCCAGTCGAAGCGCGAGCGCAACTGGTTCCGCGTCGACTGGACCCTCGCGGCCCTGCACTTCGACCACGCCCTGTCGGCCACGACGAAGGTCAACGTCCGGACCTTCGTCCTGAACGCGCGCCGCGATGCCCTCGGGGAGCTCGGTCCGATCAACCGGCCGGACCCCGGGCGGGAGCGCGACCTGATCCGCGGGCGCTTCCGCAACTTCGGACAGGAGGGCCGGCTGCTCCACCGCTACTCCGTCGGTGGGCAGCCGGCCAGCCTCCTGCTGGGCTACCGCTACTACAGTGGCTCGACGCAACACCGCCAGGGCCTCGGGACCGATGGGCGGGACGCGGATTTTCGCTTCAACAATCCAGGGCGCCTCGAGCGTTCGGACTACGACTTCCCGAGCCGCAACTACGCCGTCTTCGCCGAGCAGCTCCTCAAGCTCGGGGAGCGCTGGAGCCTGACGCCGGGCCTGCGCTTCGAGTGGATCAGGACGAGCGCCGACGGCTACTACCGCCGCACGGTGCGCGCCGGCAACGAGGTCTTGCTCGACGAGCAGATCGAGGAACGCCTGCGCAACACCCGCGGGTTTTTGCTCGGTGGGCTCGGACTGTCGTACCGCCGCTCGGAACGCCTGGAGGCGTACGCCAACGCCAGCCAGAACTACCGCGCCATCAACTTCAGCGACCTAGTGATCGTCAATCCGAACCTCGTGATCGACTCCGCGCTCACCGACGAACGCGGGTACAACGCCGAACTCGGGCTTCGCGGGAATCACCCCGAGGGCACCTGGCGTTTTGACGTAAGTCTGTTCTACCTGCGGTACGCCAACCGGATCGGCATCCGCGAGGTCTTGCTGCCGGACCCGGTGTCGGTCGAGCGCCTGGCGAGCCTGCGGACCAACATCGGCGCCGCCGACGTCGCGGGGGTCGAGGCCTTCGCGGAGGTGGACCTCGTGCCGGTGCTGGGCTGGGCTGCCGTCCGCGGCCTCTCCCTGCGGCCGTTCGTTAACTTCAGCGCCCTCCACGCCCGCTACGCGAGTGGCGGCCCGGCGGTCGAAGGCAAGCACGTCGAACTCGTGCCGCCGCTCACGCTCAAGACGGGGATCGCGGGGGCGTACGGGAGGTGGCGCGGGCAGCTGATGCTGACGCGGGTGGCCGAGCACTTCACCGATGCGACCAACGCCACGCGCGTGGCCGACGCGACGCGCGGGACCATCCCCGCCTACGCGGTCGTGGACCTGAGCGCCAGTTACGCCTGGGGTCGGTGGCGCGTGCAGGCCGGGGCCAACAACCTCCTCGACGCGCGTTACTTCACGCGCCGCGCGCAGGGCTACCCCGGCCCCGGGATCATCCCCGCCGAGGCGCGCAGCGCTTACTTCGGGCTGAGGGTGAGGATCTAAGCCGGGGGCGTGTCGAACTTTGCGGGGTGTAGACTTGCTTTGCCGGTATGGTCCTGCTGCTCGTCTTTTTCGCCATCTCCATCACGTTCTCCTTCCTGTGCTCGCTGTGGGAAGCGACCCTGCTCACGATTCCGCCGAGCTTCGTCGAGACCGAGAGCCAGAGGGGCACGGCGACCGGGAAGTTGCTAAAGGAGTACAAGACCGACGTCGACCGGCCGCTTTCTGCGATTTTAACCCTCAATACGATTGCGCACACGGTTGGCGCGATTGGCGTGGGCGCGCAGGCGACGAAGGTCTTTGCCGGTAACGAGCTCGTGACTGGTCTGGTGGTACCGGTCGTGATGACGCTGGCGATCCTGATCCTCTCGGAGATCATCCCCAAGACTTACGGGGCCACGCGGTGGAAGGCGCTGGCGCCCTTTACGGTCAAGTCCCTCAAAATCATCCAGACCGTCCTCGCGCCGCTGGTCTGGCTCAGTGAGCTGATCACGAGCCGCCTCAAGGGCGACAAGGCGGCCGTCACGGTGAGCCGCAGCGACATTGCCGCCCTGGCGGCCCTGAGCCACCGCGAGGGCCAGATAGACCTGTCGGAGAGCAACGTGATGAGCAACCTCCTGAGCATGCGCGAGGTGACCGCCTACGACGTAATGACGCCGCGCACGGTGATGCATGTGGTCCGTGCCGAGATGACGATCGAGCAGTACCTCACCGAGCACGCTACCCTACCCTTCAGCCGCATCCCAATCCACCAGAAGACCAGGGACCAGATCTCGAGCTACGTCCTCAAGGACACCCTGCTGCTCCACGCTTACCGCGGGCAGGGCGGCACGACGCTCGAGAGCATCGCGCGGCCCATCACCAACTACGCACAGGAGACGCCGATCCCGCAGGTGCTCGACAACCTACTCAAGTCGCGGGAGCACATCGGGCTCGTGGTTGACGAGTTCGGGGGCACGGCCGGGCTCGTGACGCAGGAAGACATCATCGAGACCCTCCTCGGTTTGGAGATCGTCGACGAGTCGGACCGCAACGAGGACATGCAGGCCCTGGCCCGTGACTTGAGAGCGCGGCGCCGGGCGGCGATTGAGCCGAAAGAGCGGGGATCGACGGACAAGGTCGGGCAGGACGTGCAGGCGGCCCTGGACGGGGCCACGCCCACCCTCGGCCTTACGGGCCAGCAGGTGCCGGTAGACGAGAGCGGTAGGGACGAGGTGGTGCGGTAGGGACGGCGGGGCGGTGCGACGGGACGTGTTTGCCTGGCTCCGCTAGATCCACAGCAGGCTAGACGTGGCCCGTCCTTGGGGCTCGGCACCTGGCGGAGCCAGGCAAACACCGCTGCACAGACGGCTATACAAACAGCTACACAGATGCGCACACAGCGGCAGGGTGGGACGGTGCACGGGCCGTGTTTGCCTGGCTCCGCCATGTCCACTGCAGGCCAGACGTGGCCCGTCCGTGGGGCTCGGCACCTGGCGGAGCCAGGCAAACACGGCTGTACAGACGGCTGTACAGACGGCTATACAAACAGCTACACAGATGCGCACACAGCGGCACGGCGGGACGGTGCACGAGCCGTGTTTGCCTGGCTCCGCCAGGTCCACAGCAGGCTAGACGTGGCCTGTCCATGAGGCTCGGCACCTGGCGGAGCCAGGCAAACACGGCTGCACAGACGGCTGTGCGAACGGCTGCACAGACGCGCGCACGGCGGCAGGGCGGGACGGTGCACGGGCCGTGTTTGCCTGGCTCCGCCAGGTCCACAGCAGGCCAGACGTGGCCCGTCCGTGGGGCTCGGCACCTGGCGGAGCCAGGCAAACACGGCTGTACAGACGGCTGTGCGAACGGCGGCACGGACGCGCGCACGGCGGCAGGGCGGGACGGTGCGGCCTCACCACCCCCGCCACGCCACCTGCTCGCGCAGTGGCCCCTGCTGTTGCAATTTCTTTGCAGCGACAGCGGAGCCTACCCTAAGGCAGTTCGCAGCGTCCCGCCCGTCTAGATGCGCGGCTACAAAGCCGGCCCAGAAGGCATCGCCCGCGCCGGTGGCGTCGATGATGTCCAGCGGCGGTGGGACGTAGGTGTCGACGTGGCCCCCCGGCTGCACCGCCACCGCGCCGTCGCCGCCGAAGGTGAAGCAGACGAGTTTGGCGCCAGCGTGCAAGAGGGGCTGAGCCGCGGCCCCGGCCTCGGACAGGACGAGGGGCCTTTGGTAGAGCCGCTCGTAGTCGACCTCGCTCATCTTCACGATCGCCCCCAGCCGCACGTACTCCGCGACCACGCGCTGGGCCCGCCCGCGGTCGGGCCAGACCTTCTCGGCGTAGTTGGCGTCGATGCTCAGGCGGCTCCCGGTTTTGGCGAAAGCCGCCGCGGCCCGCAACAGGTGACTCCGGGCGGGCAGGGCGCTCAGGGCAAAACACGTCGTGTGGAACAGGTCGGCCCCGCGCTCGAGCGCCAGCGCGAATGGCGACCAGTTCAGGTGCGCATCGGCCCCGCGGTAGACCTCGAAGTCCGGAGAGCCTTTCGACTTCGTGACGGTGACCAGGGTGGTCGGCTGGCCCGCAGCGCGGTGGACGAGGTCGACGGGCAGGCCCCGGCGCTCGAAGTCGTCGGCGATCTTGCGTCCGAAGGCGTCCTCGCCCACGGCGCAGATCAAGCCCACGTCGAGCCCGAGGCAACGCAGGTTGCTCGCCAGGTTGGCGGGACTGCCCCCGACGTGCGGGACGAATCCGGACGCCTCGCCGAGGTCGGAGGCGTAGTTTGCCGAAACTAAATCGATGAGGGCTTCCCCGGCCGAAACAACATTGTATCGCATCGGCCGATTGTACGCACAAACCCCCAAACACCCCCTACTAAGATGAATTATACCGCCGCCCGCCACGCCGCCTTGCCGCCGCGCGGAAAGATGATCGCCGCGCTACAAGCGCGTTCGTTCGACGTCGTCGTGATCGGCGGCGGGATCACCGGCGCCGGGATCGCCCTCGACGCGGCGACCCGCGGCCTGACGGTGGCCCTCGTCGAGAAGGGGGATTACGCCTCGGGGACGAGCTCGAAGTCGACCAAACTCATCCACGGCGGACTGCGCTACCTCAAGCAACTCGACGTGGCCCTCGTGCGTGAGGTCGGCCAGGAGCGCGCCGCGGTCCACCGCCTCGCGCCCCACCTCGTGCAGCCGGAGAAGATGTTCATCCCCATCATCGAGGACGGACAGATGGGCCGGCTCACGACCTCCCTCGCGCTGTGGGTGTACGACAAACTCGCCGGCGTCGACGGCGAGGACCAGCGCTACATGCTCGACCGCGAGGAGGCCCTGGCCGCGGAGCCGATGCTGGACCCGACCCGCGTCGAGGGCGGCGCGATGTACGCCGAGTACCGCACCGACGACGCCCGGCTCACGATCGAGAACCTGAAGACGGCCGCCGCCCTCGGTGCCGTTTGCGCCAACTACGCCGAGGTCACGACGCTCATCCACGGGGACGGCGGGCGCGTCGCGGGCGTGACCGTGCGCGACGGCCTCGGGCACGGCACCTTCGACGTCCACGGCGCCGTCGTCATCAACGCTGCCGGGCCGTGGGTCGACTTCATCCGCGAGATCGACCGCTCGCTGGAGGGCAAGCGCGTCTTCCACGCCAAGGGCGTCCACTTCGTCGTGCCGCGCGAGCGCTTCCCCGTGCGGCAGAGCATCTACTTCGACCTGCCCGACGGGCGGATGTGCTTCGCGATCCCGCGCGACCGCGCGACCTACTTCGGGACCACCGACACGCCCTTCGAGGCCGACCCGAACCAGGTGACGCCCGACGGGGACGACCTGGCGTACCTGCTCCACGGCGTCAACGCGATGTTCCCGGAGCTCGACCTGCGCGCCGACGAGATCGAGTCGAGTTGGGCGGGGCTCAGGCCCCTGATCTACGAGCCGGGCAAGTCGGCCAGTGAGATGAGTCGCCGCGACGAGATCTTCGAGTCCGAATCCGGCTTGCTGAGCATCGCCGGCGGCAAACTAACCGGCTACCGCAAGATGTCGGAGCGGATCATGGACAAGGTCGTGAGGCGCCTCGGGCGCGGGGGCGCGACCGCGACCGCCGAGACGGCCCTCGGGGGCAACGACTTTCACGACTTCAGTTACGTGGTCGCCTACCGCGCGGAGGTGCGCGAGATGCTCGCCGAGGCCGGTTTGCCGACCGAGCGCGCCGATTACCTCGTCCACCTCTACGGCGTGCAGGTGCCGCGGGTTTTGGCGAAAGCCGACGGCAGCATCGCCGATCCGGAACTCAGGTTGCTGACGGCCGAGCTCGACTTCGCCACCGCGTACGAACAGGTGCAGCTGCTGGGCGACTTCGTGGTCCGGCGCACGGGCCGCCTGTACTTCGACAAGGCGCACGTCGACGAGTACCTGTCGCCGCTCATGGACCACTTCGCCGCGGCCACCGGGCTAAGCGACGCGGAGGCGACGGCACAACTGCGCAGCCTGCGGGCCCTGTCCCGCGCGCACGACACTTTCGAGCGCGCCGCGGCGGTGACGGCTTAGCATTACGGGCGTTCGGCGGTATCATTGCCACTTAACGTACCCCGATGCCAGAGTTTCACCTGTCCAATCCCGAGTTCCGCAAGATCCGACGGCGCGACGCGATCAACGCCGAGCACATGGCGCCGTCGACGCGGCACGCGGACGTCTTCCACCGCGTGCCCGTCGGAGAGATCAAGGGCGAGCTCGCGGACGGGCAGTGGACGGGGCACAGCGAGCGGGATTGGCGCGTCGAAGTGTGCGCCTTTCGGCAAAACGTCCTCCGCGTCACCTACGTCCCGCGCGATGTCGATACCTCGGTGCCGACCTACGCGATCCCCGGGGGCGCGGTGGCCGACGGGACCCTGGAGATGAGCGAAGACGATGACTCGCTCACCTTCACGATCGGAGGCGGGCGGCTGGTTTTGGCGAAAGCCGACGGCTCCTTCGCGGTGTCCAACAGCGACGAGCGCGAGCTGCTCCACATGCGCACCGCCCCGCGGATCACGCGTAGCATCATGGCGGGCCTGGTGGACGTGGGCGTGAGCTTCGAGATCGACCCGCGGGACGCGTTCCACGGCCTGGGCGACAAGCCGGGCCAGCTCGACATGCGGGGGCGGCGCCACAAGGTGTGGTGCACGGACAGCTTCGGGTACGACCAGAAGTCCGACGCGATCTACAAGGCGATCCCGTTCGTGCTCTTCGAGCGCGGCGACCGGCGCGTGGGGCTGTTCTTCAACAACACCTACAAGTCCACCTTCGACTTCGGCAGCACCGACGCCGAGGTGTTCGGCTACCACGCCAACGGGGGCGCCCTGGACATCTTCATGATCTTCGGCGCGGACCCCGTGCAGATTTGCGCGGACTACGTCAAGCTCACCGGCACCCCGCCCCTGCCGCCGATGTGGGCGCTCGGCTACCAGCAGTGCCGCTGGAGCTACTACCCCGAGTCGCGGGTGCGGGAGGTGGCCACGCAGTTCAGGAAGCTCGAGATCCCGTGCGACGCGATCTACCTCGACATCGACTACATGCGCGAGTACCGCTGCTTCACGGTCTCGGAGCTGCTGTTCCCGAACCTCAAGAAGATGATCGCGGACTTCCGGCGGATGAGCATGCGGACGGTGTGCATGATCGACCCCGGGATCAGCGCCACGAAGGGTTACCACGTCTACGACGACGGCTCCGAGGAGGGCGTGTGGTGCACGCGGGCCAGCGGGCAGGTGATGCGCGGACCGGTTTGGCCGGAGGAGTGCGTCTTCCCGGACTTCACGAGCGCGCGCGTACGGGAGTGGTGGGGCCGCCTCTACGAGGACCTCTACGTGACGCAGGGCATGAGCGGCTTCTGGAACGACATGAACGAGCCGGCGGTCTTCAAGGTCAACGCGGGCACCTTCCCGATCGACGTGATGCACGACATGGACGGGCACCCGAGCACGCACGACCGCGCGCACAACGTCTACGGACTGAAGATGACGGAGGCCAGCGTGGCGGGTCTGCTTTCGCTAAAACCCGATACGCGTCCTTTCCTGCTCACGAGGGCCACTTTCAGCGGTGGGCAGCGCTACGCGGCGACCTGGACCGGGGACAACACCGCGAGCTGGCGCCACCTCCAGATCGCCAACCACCAGGTGATCCGACTGAGCCTGTGCGGCTTCTCGCTGTCCGGTTCGGACATCGGCGGCTTCCAGCACGACCCGGACGGGGAGCTCTACACGCGCTGGATGCAGCTCGCCATCTGGCACCCACTGATGCGGACGCACTCGATGGGGACCAACAAGGACGGCGCCACGCAGACCGACCAGGAGGCTGCCGAGGCGGCGGCCCAGAAAGATCGCCACGACCAGGAGCCCTGGAGCTTCGGCGAGCCGTACACCGCGCACTGCCGCGAGGCAATCCACTGGCGCTACCGCATGCTGCCGAGCGTGTATACGGCCGTCGAGCGCTCGCACCGCCTCGGGACGCCGGCCCTGGTGCCGAGCTACATGGAGGACCCGGAGGACCAGCGCCTGGTCGACAAGCACGCCTTCCGTTTTGGGCAACACCTATACGTCGACCCAGTAGTGCAACAGGGGCAAACCTCGAAGCAGGTTTACCTCCCGAAGGGCCGTTGGTACGCGCTCCAGTCGGGCGATCGCTACGTGGGGGCGCAGCGCTACTCGATCACGACGGAGCTGGGGATGATCCCGTGCTGGGTGCGCGGCGGGGCGGTGTTACAGATCGACCCCGTCCGGCAGTCGACGGGCCTCCCCTACCCGACCGACCCGGAGTTGCACGTCTACCACGTCCAGAAGGAAGTGAGCACGGAGCTCTACCAGGACGCGGGCGAGGGCTTCGCGCAGGAGCGGGGCGAGTTCCTCCGCAGCACCTTCCGCTACGCCGGCGCCGAGGACAGTGCGCGGGTCACGGTGGAGCGCGAGGGTAGCTACAGGCTTCCGTTTAAGCACTACGAGGTCGTGTGGCACGGGAAGGGCTTCGGGGAGTGGCGCCTGACCGTGGACGGGAAGGTGACCGAGGCGCGGCCGAAGGGCCATACGTACCGCGCGCGCGTCGGCGTCGGGTGGCGGGAGATGGTGATGGAGCGGGTGGGGTGAGGGCGGCTTTCGCCAAAACGCTAGATCCGCGCTACCTTGCGGGAATGCAGACCGATCACAATTCCCCAGACGCCGTCGCGCTCGAAACCTTACGCCGCGTGCGCGACCCGGACGCTTTCGTGCAGGCCTTCCGCCTGGCGCATAAGGAGGAGCAGCTGCGCCGTCGGCAGTTCATCGACGACTTATCACCCGACGTTAAGGCCGAGTGGATCGACGGGGAGGCCATCTACCACTCGCCCGCGCGCGAGATTCACAACCTGACGACGCACGGGCTGGACAACATACTCGGCAACTTTAGCCTATTTCGCGAGCGCCTTCGCGTGCGCGTCGAGAAGGCCATGATTGAGCTGGAGCACGACAACTTCGAGCCCGACCTCTGCGTCTGGCGCGCCGCCGACCACACCTTCGACCGCGAGCTGGTGCTCTACCCACGTCCCGACCTCGCCATCGAGGTACTCTCGCCGCGGACGCGCAACCGAGACCTCGGCAAGAAAAAGAAGGAATACGCCATCGCGGGCACGTACGAGTACTGGGTGGTCGATACCGATAGTGATACGCTCACGCTATTCAAGAACCTCGGGCAGCTATTTGACGACGGTACCATCTTCGGGGTACAAGATCGCGTGGTCTCGTCGTGGCTCCCGGCTCTGAACTTCCCGCTAGACGCGGTGTGGGAGGACGACGTGCGGCAAGCGTGGACGCGGGAGGTGGTTGGAGGCGCAGAGCATTAGATGCGGCTAGATCCTGGGCCCTCCGGACGCTACCTTTCGCGCTTGCACGCCGTTCGACCCCTACCGATCCTGGCCGCCCTCACGTTCGCGACGATCACGCTCGCCACCTGCGGACCAGACCCAGCCCCGGCCCTCACCCTCGCCGAGGAGCATGAGCAGCTCTGCGGCAATTGTCACCTCGCGCCCGCGCCCCAGGAAATCCCGAAGTCGGTCTGGACCGGCAGCGTCCTGCCCAACATGGCCGCGCGCGTCGGACTCGCCTACGGGGATAACGATCCGCTGAAAGGCTTGTCTATGGAGGAAAGCTTTCGCGTCACGCTCTCGGGGGCGTATCCCGAGCAGCCGACAGTAGACTCGGCGACGTGGTGGCGGGTCCACGACTACATCGTGGGTCTTGCGCCCGACAGCATCCCGGTGGACCCGACGCGGATCGGGCGGCACCAGCCGCTCAACGGGTTCGTGGCGCGCGCAATGCGGCTAGACAGTAACGACCGCGCCTTCATCACCGGCGCGCACTACAGTCCGCAGCAAAGCTCCATGGTCGTGAGCGACGTGGCAGGTGGGCTTTTCTCGCTGCCTTCCGGCAAAACCTTACCCGTGCGGGGTACGGGCGCGGCGGTGGGTTTTGCCGAAAGGCCACAGGACACGCTCGTCACCGTGATCGGGGGCATGAACCCGTCGGAGGTGCCGACGGGCGAGGTGTATTTTCTGAGAAACGGACAGCAGCTTACGGTGGCGGAGGAGCTGCACCGCCCGGTGTTTGCCGAGGTCACGGACCTGAATGAAGATGGGGTGGAGGAGGTGCTGGTCTGCGAGTTCGGGTACTACACGGGTAATCTCACCCTGCTGGTACAGAACGGCACAACCTACGAGCGGCGGAGCTTGCTGCCGCTGCCGGGGACGATCAAATTCGAGGTACTCGACTTCGACAGCGACGGCCACCTCGACATCGTCGTGCTCGCGTCACAGGGGGCGAAAGGAGTGTATGCGCTCCACGGCGACGGGAAGTTGGGTTTTCGGACGGAGGCCCTCGTACGCTTGCCGCCGCACTACGGATCGAGTTGGTTCGAGCTCGTCGACCTCGACGGCGACGGCGATCGCGACATCGCGCTCGCGAATGGCGACAATGCGGACTACAGCATTTTCGCGAAGCCGTACCACGGTCTGCGCGTCTTCAGCAACGACGGCGAACGCGGTTTCGAGGAGACCTACTTCTTCCCGATGTACGGCTGTACACGTGTCGCGGCCGCTGACTACGATCAAGACGGCGATATAGATTTGGCTACGACGGCATTCTTTGCCGACTACTTGCGCAATCCCGAGGAGGGTTTTGTCTTGCTGGAAAACGACGGGCGTGGCCGCAGTTACACTTCACGTAGTTTGGACGCCGCGGGCGATGGCCGCTGGCTGATTATGGAGCCCGGGGATTTCGAAGGCGACGGAGATGTTGATCTGGTCTTGGGCTCTTTTATGATGCCGCCGCCGAAGGAGGCGCGGGCAGTGATGGAGAGGTGGCGTGAGCGAGGGGTGGATGTGTTGCTGTTGGAGAATGGGACTGATGGGCTATAGCTCAATTCAAAACTACCTACTATTTTCATCTATCATATATTCTATGTCAATCAAATATGCTGGTAGTCTGGCGAGACACAATCTTTTGTAGTTTGGCATAGCTTGAGAGACACCAAACTCGTAGCAGCGTCTGTGGCTAGCCCAACGGTCAGTAATGGTTGGTCCTGAGCAAAGGAGAAGCCAGAGTTGCTGGTCGACTGTAAGCTTAGACCTATAACTACCATCTTGCATCATATTTGCAGACGAACGTAAATAGCTGAATAAAGTGTCGGAATCTATAGAATCGCCGACTTGAGTAACCCTAACAGGAACAGTATCAAAACATAAGTGGGGTTTCTCTGGTACACGGACAAAGGATAATGGTTCTGAAGACGACCATGCAGAGTCTAAAGACACAGTAAGTGCATAGGGATTAGAGGCGAGCATATTCAATATAAAGGTACGATGGTAGTCAGGACCGAGTCCATTGCTAGATATTGTCTCTCTACTAGAATACATATAAGAATCAGTTTGACGAAACGTTCGCTCATCCAATCCTGATGAAGACTGCCATACAATACTATCACCAAGCAAATACAATAAGCCTGCTTGCGAGTTAAACCAAACACTACCTTGAGGTAGTTCGACAATCTGTCGTACGCCACAACTTAAAAGTGTTGGAATGGCAAAGAGGCAGGCTAAGACTATTCGCATTTATTCGCCTTTGGGTTAGACCTCAGTGAGCTTTGCGATTGTCGCAGAGTCTGTAAAGTAAAATTTGATTTGGCGAATTCGTTCGTCATCCACAAGCCAGACCACGTAGCGGTCTCGTAGTCTCTATCAGTTAATCCCGGATATAGAGTTTTGAGGGAGTTAACAATTCTAGACCGCCATACAGCGGCTATATACTCGTGATGATTCAAATCTGCGTTTGATCCAGACCAATAAGGTGTCATCGACGGATAGTTTTGAAGCATGGTCTGAACTGTACCACCGGAGGACTTCTGTCGCCTCAAAATTTCGGCGTGTATAGCTTCGTGTAAAATCGTTGCGGCAATTTCGATAGAGGATGCATCCCTCACGAAGGCTTCCTTCAAGGTTATTTGAATGTATGGAACTTGCAATGCTGTCTCATCCCCCCATTGTGTCCACCCATTGGCAGTGATTGAAGGTGGGGTATTCCCCACGTATAGATAAATATCGTAATCTGAAAACCCACCTTCGTAATGAGCTAATGTGCTACAGAATGTACCGTGGTCGGCGTTTTGTAACTTATCAAAAGTGCATTTTGCTTTAGGATTATTTTTAAAACTCGTAGATAAAACGATAAAGTCCTCGACTTTAAGCTTTTGAGATACAGTATTGCTGTAATCACTACATGAACCTAGTGAAGTCGTCGCAATAGCAGATTTAGTTGCCTCAAGTGCCGACCTCCCGTCTAATGTTTGCACATTAGCCCCAAGCGTGCTTGCCTCACTTAGAACCGATAATAACCATTCGAAGTCATTTTGAGTAAAATTTTGAGCACAATCCCTGAAGCGACTGTTTACGATTCCAAAATTCCCTAATGCCTCGATAAACATCTGCCTTGAGTATGCATCTAAGGTTCCACTGCCTCCAAGGTTTGCGGGATTACGGGAAGGAAAAGCAAGTCCAGTGATAGTTGGATGTGATGTGCCACCACCACCATAACCACCTATCCCAGACCCTCCGTTTGGAGTAAGGTTTATCAGATGGCACGGCAAGAAAACTTTAGTACAATTGGAGTAGGCGCTTCCGTCGTCCCCGCCTCCGAATACGTGGTCACCGTACCGATCGGTTTCCCATCCTGTAACTACGGAAGTACGGGTACCATCATCTCTGTAGTGACGGCAGTAGTCAGTTGTAAAATTGCGCCCATCTAGTGCTTGATCATTAATGCTAGGCTCAAATTTGCTTGCACGAGAATATCCAAACTTTGCCATTACATAACGCTCTGCAGGTCCTCCAAAGTTAGAATGTTCAATAATTATGTCTACTGCTCGAAGCATGGTAGAATGCTCACTATAATCATCTATGTAAGGTAATGTTGCGATAATCCAACCCCGAGACACGAACTCATAGTTACCCGTAAAGTAATTACCTACAATTGATCCAGTGGACGTACCATCTTTACCGATGAGCACCAAAGCAAGTTGCTGAGGATAGAGGGCGTCATCAACAGGTAAAACCTCGAGGTCCGGATATGCAATGCAGATCTCGCTGAGCAAGTGAGCAAGTTGCTCGCGAGAAAACGGTCCAATGTTAGCCTCGTTTATACTTAGAGCACATATCGATGTTGTTACACCAATCTGGGATTCAACACTGAGGCTCTCCGCGTCCCGACAAGACGCTGCGAAGACATACAACACCAATAAGGCCATCGCGAACCGTGTTGAGGCGGACGCGTGCGTGTAGCTCTTTTCCATGTGCGGGAAGCTAGCTACAACTCTCGGTTCCGCATAGTCGTGGTGCAAACTTTTTCTTCACCTCAGAATGCAGCAAAGGCCGCCCACATCATAACGCATTCATCTCCAGAGCTTTAGGCACCCGCCCCTCCACCAGCGCCGCCACCGCCTCCACCCACGCCGGCATGTCATTCAAGCTCGGTACCAGATCCAACACCTCACCCCCCATCTCCATAAATTCCTCGCGGTACTCGTCCGCGATCTCGATGACGGTCTCGAGGCAGTCGGCCGTGAAGGCGGGACACAGCACGAGCAGTTTGCGATCTCCTTCGGCGTAGCGGTGTTCGATGACTTTGCTCGTGTACGGCTGGGCCCACTTCTCCGGACCGAGGCGGCTCTGGAAGCAAACGCTGTACTGTTTTGGCGGAAGCCCCATGCCCGCCGCAATAGCACGCGCCGTGGCGTGGCACTGCGCCGAGTAGCAGTACTGGTTGTGCGTCCCGATACTCGCGCAGCAGTCGGCTGCCTTGGTGCAGTGGTCGTGCCGATCCGCCTTCCTCAGTTGCCGCTCGGGCAGACCGTGAAAGCTGAACAGCACGTGATCGTACTTCTCTAGATCGAAGGCCTGCGCATTTCGCACGAAGCACTCGATCATCGCGGCGTAGTCGTAGTAGTCGCGGATGAGGACGAGCTCGGGGATGTTGTCCTCCTCACGCAACACCCGCATCACTTCGTCGTGGACGCTGCCCACCGTGGCGCTGGCGTATTGCGGGAACAGCGAAAAGACCACCAGCTTGTCAATGTCCGCGGCGAGTAACTCCTTGACCGTCGCCTCGATGCTCGGCTCCTGGTACCGCATCGCGAGCCGGACGATGTAGTCGGCGCCCATGCGGGGCTGGAGTTGGGCCACGAGGCTTTCGCCGAAAACCTTCAGCGGCGAGCCCTCCTCGGTCCAGAGGTCCTGGTAGAGCTTGGCGGACGAGCCGGAGCGGAACGGCGCGATGACGCCTTGCACCAGCGCCTGGCGCGCGACCCACGGGTAGTCGATCACGCGGCGGTCCGTGAGGAACTCCCGGAGGTAGCGGTACACGTCGTAGCGCGTAGGCGAGTCTGGGGTCCCGAGATTGACGACCAGCACGCCTGTTTTTCCGAATCTGCCCATGGGGTAGTAAAGGTACGGGCGGGGCAGGCGGTTGCGGAGGGCAGCGGAGAAGTTGGTGAACCAGAGTGCGATTCTATTGTCGTGGGGGGGGCTGAGACACGTACTCTCTGCAAGCAGTATTGAAACTCGAACGGAGTCCAGCTCGACAGGCACAGCGGCCGTTTCCGAGGGTCACTGGGTTTGCACAAGCACAGACTATTGCCAAGCAAGAAAGTACGATCACGAATTAGCCCTTACAGTGTTTCTCGAACCGATCCTTCCGTGGGTACGGCTGAATCTTTGAGGGCACCAGCTGTTTTGCTTCCTGTAAGAAATCTTTACGTTCAGTAAACCACCGAACGTGATCTGCGAAGAATGGCACTTGTCACTAATCTGCAAGGTTGGCCTTAAATCTTGCAACTCGATTTATTGTTAATAGATCGGGTTATTTGTTCCAACGCATTCGAGTGCAAAGCGCCTAGGCTCGTGAAGCGGAGATTTCGAATTCAGCACTATACTTACCCCTTGGCCAAAAATTATAAAATAACACGCTGCATCACTTTACCATTTCATTCAATAATCCAAGACAACACCTCACCTGGATTCTTAAAACAAGATGTCGAACGATATAATGAGAGCTTGAGCGTATCATAAGATCCCCAACCATTAGGTCTCGCTAACATAGCTCCGTTCCAAAGCACCTCTCCTCCCTCATAATTCGGCTTCATTCTCATTTGATATATATATCCTCCCCAATTTTTGTCCCGACTTTGCAAGTCCCAACTCACAAATAATAATTTGTTTGGTCGTATCAATGATCGCAACGCTGTCTGCGTCGGCATTAATCTCCTTAAATATGCGTTTGCCCTCGTAAAGGGGTCGCTGTACCACAAATATAGCTGGTATTGGAGATCTCCAGACTGGTATTGGAGATTTAGCGGAGAAGACATTGAAAGAATCAATAAGCTCCTTAGCGACGCGTAGCAGCGTATCAAATGGAGGGCTGTTCTCCTCGAGTGGTACTAAATTCGGAACAGGGTCTAGCTCGTTGGTTGCAGTCGGCGTATCTGGTAAGTCCCCTCGGGCTGCAGAAGCACAGATAAAGGCTAATCCGACAGCTAGTCTTGCCGATTTGGACTTAAGACGCAGTATAAACATATCTCCTGCAGGGTTGGCGAATTCATTGTAGATATCATCTGGTTAACCTGCTTAGATAATTTTCGCGTTCAGAGAAACTAAAAAGATCAGCACATCAGTGTCCATGCGAAACAAAGGCGAAAACTGTCACCCAATGGACGCAAAAGTAGAAACATTGTACAGAAATTTAGTCTGATCTGAAAAACAACAAGCAATAAAAGCATCATACAATGAGCTGATCTAGATTGTTTTTCTGATCGAAATAGATAACTTGCTTTTAATATAATATCATAACAACCACGCTATTAAAAAATTCGAATCCAAGCTCATTAAAACTTCAATCCAATAGCCAAAACCACCCTTCTTTTGGCCTCCAAATATAATAGGCCTCGCGATACAATGAGAGTTCGATCGTGTCGTACGTTCCCCATCCGTTCGGTCTGACGAAAAGTGCGTTCTCTATAAGCGGCTCCTCGGATTCAAAATTGGGCTTTATTCGCATTTGCAAAACATATCCCCCCCAGTTACTTTCAGATATTGCAATTCCTAGCTCACTAATAATCAGTTGCTGATTCGTATCTATCACCGCTATGCTATCTGAGCTCGCAGAAATTTCTTCAAATAAACGCTTCCCCCTCAGCGGCCTTCTCTCTAGCACGTATAGGACCGGTACCGATGGCTTAGTGTAAGAACTAAACGAAAATTCTGTAATCTCCTTAGCAACACGGAGCATCGTATCGTAGGGAGTCGTACCCTCCACGAGCAGTAATGGACTCGGAATAAAGTCTGGTTCCTTGACCACGACATTCTTCTCCGATGAGTCCACCGGCGATGAACAGGCACAGGTTATCACCAAGCAGAAATCTAAGATCGTAGATTTGGTCTTAAGATTCATCATGGACATATTGTCGGCAGGTACGGTCTATTCGCTATGGACATCATCTGATTAGTTAGCCGTAAATAATTTTCTCGCTCTGAAGGGGACCAAAAATAATCAGTGCATGGGTGCCAATGCGAAATAACGGCCCGGCCGTTTACATTACCGGCATTAGTCGCAAAGAGACCAATTCCAGCGTGAATGTAGTATGCTTCCTTAGCGAATCGATTACCATCGGCCTCCCTTAATGCACTAGCAATAACGTCTATATAATCTCGCATCATTAGGTAATGCTGGGCTTCCTATTTTTGGGCGCATGAAAACCTGGCATCAGGACCGATGTAATTTCGCTCGATAAATTGCTGGATGTCTATGCTAGTGACAATATCGAGTGGTTTATCAATTTGACTTTGGGCATTTTGATATAGTGTGGCATGAATTCCATCATGAACGATAAGACGCATAATTCCTAGCTCAGAATTAACTTCCGTTCCTGGCACCTTATAGTTTGTCCAAGTTCCATTGCAGACTTTGGGGTTGATGGCGGTATAAACACTCTTTGAAGCGTTAGGCTCAAAAGTAATAGCTTGGCTACTAGGATTATTTGACCAAAAACCTGCATTAGTATACTGAGATTGCGCATCAGTAACATCTGAAGTTAGCTTGTAAGTCTTTGTATTCAGCCCATCAAATATCCCCGCGGCTTCACAAAGGCCCGAATTTTTACTGTCCATAAGTTTTTGGACGACTTTCGCTACGCACTTGCAGTCTTTATCAAGTCCAGATAAATCAATCCAGTTCGTATTAATGAGCTCGTTATGCACAGACTGTGGAAAGTTGCTGCATAGGCCTTTCTCCGATACCTGTTTGATTGCACTAATAGCAGACTCCAAAGCTGTCTTCCCGGTACAATCATACACATTCTTTCCAAGTGACCCAGCAGTCCCCAAAGTAGCAAGCAACCACTCAAAATCCTCTTGCTTCATCTGCTCGAGGCAACGCTTCAGTTTCGCATCGACTGTCACAAAATTGTCTATCGCCGCCGTATACATAGCCCGTGTATTGGCGTCTAGGGTGCCACTTCCCGCCGTATTCGGTGGGCTCTGCGTTGGAAATTAAGCCGTATTGGTGCTCGATCCCGGGGACGGACTCGATCCTCCACCGTTACTACTATTGCTACCACCACTATACCCACTCAGGTCTGAGGAGGTACCCCATCCACCCGGACTACAGGGAATGTATACGGTTTCACAACCGGAAGGGGTGTTTCCGGCATCGTTTTGCCCAAAGTACATATCGTAGTCGAGCATCGGCATATTTGACATTTTAGATGTATAAGTGCCAATAGGGTCTGAGAAGTCTCTACAAATATCGCTCCTCATATATCTAGCATTTAGAACCTCCAAGTTTGAACTATTAGTGCTCGGCTGTTGAACACGTAACCCAAATTTACTGAACAAGTAGTGTCCCGTTATGCCTTCCAGCTTTGCATTCTGCTCCAAGACATCAAATGCCCTAAGCACAGTGATGTTGTCGCTGTAATTCTTGATGTACGGCGCGATCACAAACATCCATCCGACAGAATAGTACTCGTAGTTGCCCGTGTAATAATTGGCGACAATGGCTCCGGTGGCTCTTCCGTCCTTATCGGTGACTGCCACAGCCTTCAGTCCATGGTGTATAGGGTCATCCACCTTGATGGCCGTAAAGGACTCGCTCTCCTCGCACAGCTCGCTGAGTAGCCTGGCGAGTTGAGCACCGTCAAATGGCCAGACCTCTTTCCTACTGAATGAGGTGGCGCAGATACTTGTCGAAGTGCCTGGCGATAACTGTGGATCAACGGGCAGGTCATCCTTGGCACACCCGATGAATACCGCTAGTCCGAGCAGCGCAGCGCAGCGAAACAGCGTGATCTTGCGTGTGTGCGTACTTGCTTGCCGCGCCGAGTGAGTTCCCATGCGGGAAATGTAACGACAAAATTCAAATCATGGGGAATTTTACCCTACAACCGCGAGAATAATCCAAGCGGGCTGTGATGTTGATTCGCTCCGACCACCTAGACATGCACCCAGCCGCCGCTTACCTTGCGCCGCCTATGCACCCACGCCCCCTCATCCTCGTCACCAACGACGACGGTATCGCCGCCCCCGGGCTCGCCGCCCTCGTCGAGGTCGCCCGCCAACTCGGCCAGGTCATCATCGTCGCCCCCGACAGCCCGCAGTCGGGCCAGGGGCACGCCATCACGCTCGAGGACCCGCTGCGGCTCAAGCGCGTCGACATCTTCGACGGCATCGAGGCCTACGAGTGCACGGGTACGCCGGTGGACTGCGTCAAGCTCGCCAAACACGTCGTCGCGCGGGGCCGGACCATCCGTTTTTGCGCAAGCGGCATCAACCACGGCTCCAACGCCGGGGTCAACGTCATCTACTCGGGCACGATGTCCGCCGCGATGGAGGCCTCGCTGGAGGGCATCACTTCGGTCGGGTTCTCGCTGCTGGACTACCGCTGGGAGGCCAGCTTCGAGGCGGCCAAGCCCTTCGTGCGCGAGATCATCGAACTGGGCCTCGGGGGGGGCTTCGGGGAGGCGAAACTGCTCAACGTCAACATCCCGACCGGGCGCGAGACGCCGATCCAGGGCGTGAAGGTCTGCCGCCAGGCCGACGCGCGCTGGGTGGAGGAGTTCCAGGAAGGCACAGACCCCCGCGGGCAGTCGTACTACTGGCTCACGGGCAAGTTCGTCCCGAACGACGTGGTCGAGGGCACGGACATCTTCGCGCTCGACCGGCACTACGTCTCGGTGGTGCCCTGCATGCACGACCTCACGCAGCACGCGGCCCTGGCCGGACTACGGGTGCTGGAGTCGCAACCGGTTTAATCGCGCCCATATGTTTCGCCAGAACAGCTTACTGATCGGCTTCGCGATCGGGGTCACGGTGCCGGTGCTCGGGTACATCCTGCTCGAGTCGCTGTTCGCGGCGCTCGAGGGCCTCGGCGTCACGACGCCTACCGGCGAGGGCATCCGCCTCAGGGACCGCACGATGGCGCTATTGGCGATCTGCTGCAACCTGCTGCCCTTCTGGCGCTTCAACACGCGCTTCACGGAGGCCACCATGCGCGGGGTCCTCATCGCGACGGCGCTCTTCGTCGTGGGGTGGTTCTTCACGTACGGGCGGGGCGTGCTCACCGGAGACTTCGATTAGGTGCGGTACTTCCTCGTCGCCGGGGAGGCCTCGGGGGACAACCTCGGCGGCCTGTTGATCACCGAAATCCGGCGCCTCGACCCGGGGGCGGAGTTCGCGTTCTGGGGCGGGGACAGCATGGCCGAGGCCAGTGGGCTTTCGCCAAAACAACACATCCGCGCGCTCGCCTTCATGGGTTTCGTCGAGGTGATCGCTAACCTGCGCACCATCACCCGACTGCTCGCCGCGTGCAAGGCGGACGTGGCGGCCTTCGCGCCGCAGGCCCTCATCTGCATCGACTACCCAGGCTTTAACCTACGCCTGTCGAAGTGGGCCACGGCGCGGGGCCTGTGGGTCGACTTTTACGTAAGTCCTCAGATCTGGGCCTGGCGCCGGAGCCGCGTCCACAAGATCATCCGGGACACGAGCCGCGTGCTGTGCGTGCTGCCCTTCGAGAAGGACTTCTACGCCGGCTACGGTTACGGGGTCACCTACACCGGTCACCCGCTCCCGAAGCGCGTCGACCAGCACCCACGGCCGCAGCCACTTGTGGTGCGAGGAGGACCCGGGGTCGGTTTTGGCGAAAGCCCGACGGCGAACGGTAGCGCTGCGCAGGTGCACACGTTAGCCCTCCTACCGGGCAGTCGACAACAAGAGGTCCGGGCCCTCCTGCCGGTGATGCTCGCCGCCGCCGAGCGTTTTGCCGAAAGGCGCTTTCGCGAAAACTCAGAACACTGGCGCGTCGTGATCGCGGCCGCGCCCGTGGTCACCGACCTGGACCTCGGCGCGATCATCGCCGAACGTGCGGCGCGGGACCCGAACCTACGCCTCGGGTACGTCCGCAGTGCCTACGACCTCTTGTCGGTGGCGCACCTGGCCTGCGTGGCGAGCGGCTCGGCAACCCTGGAGACGGCGTTGTTCGGCGTTCCGGAAGTGGTGTGCTACCGCGGGAGCGCCATCTCGGTCGCGATCGCGCGGCGGCTCGTGAAGGTGCCCCACATCGCGTTGCCGAACCTGATTTTGGACCAGGCGGCCGTGCCCGAGCTCATCCAGGTTGACGTTACAGCGCCGCGGATCGCCACCGAACTCGACGGCCTACTTGCACCGGCGCGCAGGAATGCCGTCCTTGAGGCCTACCGACGGCTCCGTGGCCGGCTCGAGCCCTACGACGCCGCCCGCGCCGCGGCCACCGCGATTGTGGAATCCGCCCGCGGGCGCACTACCGCCAAATAGGTGAACTTTGCCCGGAGCTCCTGACTTCCTCTAGACACCACCAACGACAGCTACATGGCCTCCTCAGATGCCTACAACACCGTGGATCGCGCCAAGCAGGCCGACCGCCACAAACGAGACGACAACCGCGACGGGTCTAACCGCCGCGAGCGCAACCGCCCGTACAACGTCACGGCGGCGGCCACGAAGTGGGGCCTCATGGCCGGGGCCACCCTCGGGATCGTGCAGCTCATCATCCTGGCCGGACAGGAGAAGATCAACATCGGGCGCGGGCTCTACGGGTTCTTCCTGTACGCGCCCTTCATCTACCTGGCCATCCGGGAGTACCGCAAGCGCCTCGCCGGCGGGGAGGTCTTCAAGAACGGCGTGATCCTGGGCTTCCAGACCTCGGCCATCGCGAGTGTCCTCATGGCGGCCATGACTCTGGTCGGCGCACTGATCGGGGTGACGAGGACCACCGGCGAGACGGTCTTCGCCAACGTCGCGGTGTACAGTTTCTTCCAAATCATCATCGGTCTCGTGTTCGGGATGGTCTTCGTGTTCATCTTCCTGCAGGGCATGAAGAGTGACGTGGTCGCCGACGAGAACATCGAAAAAGTAGAAGGTCATGCATAGCCACAATTACGACTCCCTCATCGAGGCCCAACAGGGCGTGCGCGCCAACGGCTACACCGAGGAGTTCCTCTGGAAGGATGGCGAGATGCTGTCCGAGGACGGCTCGATGCAGTACGACCCGCAGGATATGCTCATCGTGGAGCACTACCGCTTCGAGGGCGCGTCCAACCCGGGGGACATGAGCATCCTGCTGTGCCTCGAGTCCAAGGACGGGAAAAAAGGGTACGCCATCAGCGGCTACGGTACCTACGCCGACGAAAAATTCGTTGCCTTCCTCGACGAGGTGCCCGAGAAGGAGGACACCGAAGTCACCAAAAAACCGTGACCCCAGCGTACGACCAAGAACTACCTCCGCTCAGTTTTAGCCGCATCGCTGCCTTCGCGACGGTGTTGGCCCTCTTCGTGGCCTTCATCATCCTCGCGAAGGCCATCCTACTGCCATTGGTCTTCGGGGGCGTCTTCGCCCTGACGCTTCGCCCGATCTGTAACTGGGTGCAGCGTTTCGTGCACTACCCCATCCTCGCGATCGTGATCACCTTCGTGATCGCGGTCTTCCCGATCGCCCTGGCGATCATGCTGTTCTCGTTCCAGACGCTGTCGGTCGTGGACGACCTCCCGACGATCACCGAGGAGTTCCAGGAGAGCATCGACCGCATCGTCACTTCGGTGGCGAAAAGCTTCGGGGTCCGCATCCAGACCACGGGCTACGAGTGGGCCCGCGAACAGTTCGGGGACGCGCTCGACGAGCCCTTCGTCTACATCCGCTCGATCGTGACCGGCGGGGCTGGCGTCATCGGGATGCTGGCGATCAGCTCGCTGTACGCCTTCCTGTTCCTGCTCTACCGCGCGCCGCTGTACCACTTTGCCCTCGGACAGTTCGCGACGGCCAAGCGGGCCCGTATGGAGCTGGTCTTCAACGACACCCAGCGGATGAGCTACAAGTACCTCACGGGCCTGGGGCTGGTGATGCTGATCCTCGGGATGCTCAACAGCGCAGGCCTCATGCTGATCGGGATCGATTACGCCTTCTTCTGGGGCTTCCTGGCGGCCTTTCTCGCGGTGATCCCCTACATCGGGACCTTCATCGGCGGGGCGCTACCCTTCCTGTACGCCCTTAGTACCACCACGACAACCTGGCAGCCGGTGGCCGTCGTGGCGCTCTTCATGGTCATCCAGACGATCGAAGGGAATATCATCACGCCGAAAGTGGTGGGTAGCTCCATTCAGATTAACCCCCTCGCGGCCATCCTCGCGCTGTTCGTAGGTGGG
The DNA here is from genome assembly GCA_965215115.1 of Saprospiraceae bacterium. Lineage (GTDB taxonomy): Bacteria > Bacteroidota > Bacteroidia > Chitinophagales > Saprospiraceae > CALDTK01. Next base: position 4,021,808 of record OZ244050.1, on the reverse strand, counting down.
TTTCTGTGGGGCGTGGAAGGTCTCATCCTGGCGCTGCCCCTGGTGGCCATCCTGCGGATTTTCATGATCCACACGGATCGCTTCCGGGCGTTCGGGTTGCTGATGAGCGATGATCTCGTCGAACGGGAGCAGGAGTTTCTCTCGCTGCTCGACCAGCCGCACTACCGCATCATCAACTTGTTCCGGGCCCAATCGCGCGAGGTGGTCCGGGCGAGCGCCCGTGTGCACCGACGCCGCACGAGTGCCGAGGACGAAGACGATGAGCTCATCCGGCGGACGCCCGACCGGACCGACGCCAGGGGCGCTGAGTCCAGAGTCGCCCGGCCCCCCGGCGGCGCGGCCTTCGACGAGGACACGTCTCTCGACGTGGAGTTGACCGTCGAACAGGATCAGGACGACCAGATGCTGATCTGAGGGCACGCCGGGCCAGTACCTTGCGGCGATATGCCCCAGTCCGGTTTCGAGATCGTCCACCGCGATCCCAACTTCCTGATCGTCAACAAGGACGCGGATGTCCTCACGATCCCCGACCGCTTCGATCCGTTTAAGCTCAACGTCTACGGGCGCCTGAAGGAAGCGTTCGGCGAGGTCTTCATCGTCCACCGGCTCGACCGCGAGACCTCTGGCATCCTGGTGTTTGCGCTCAACGCGGAGGCGCACCGAAATTTGAGTATGCAGTTCCAGGACCGACAGGCCGACAAATTCTACCTGGCGCTCGTGAGTGGGCGCCCCTACCCCACCGAATCCCTGATCGACAAACCCATTGGCCCCGATCCACGCGGCGGCAACAAGATGCGCATCGACCACCACGGCGGCAAGCCGAGCGCGACGGCCTACGAGACGGTGGAAGCGTACCGCGACTACGCCCTGCTGAGGCTCCAGCTGTTCACCGGTCGTACGCACCAGGTCCGGGTCCACATGGCTAGCGTCGGGCATCCCCTGGCGGTCGACCCGACCTACGGCGGGGCGGAGGCCATCTACCTCAGTCAAATCAAGGGCAAGCGCTTCAATCTCAAGAACGGCGCCGTCGAGCGTCCGATCCTGAATCGCGTGAGCCTCCACGCCTACCAACTGGCCTTTGATCACCCTCAGACCGGAGAGCGGGTCGACTTTACGGCGGACCCGCCCAAGGACTTTAGGTCGGCCGTGCGGCAGCTCGAGAAGTGGAGCAAGGTGGAGTGAGGGGCCGGGGGCGGCGTTGGCCGGGGGCGGCGTTGGCCTACGGCGTTCTGTGCTTTCGTGCTGTCGAGGCCGCATTCGTGACGGTAAGGCCGTCGGTATTTCACAGGCGTCGGGTCCAGCGAAGACGGCTTTAGACGTCACGTCCCCTTAGACTCCTATACCCCAAGACCCCAAGACCGCTTCGACCTTGCACCGCTTAGACCCCTAGACCCTTAGACCTCTAGACCCTTAGACCTTTCAAAACCCTCAACTAAACCCGCCGTTATGCTCCCCCTCGCAGAACGCCTCCGCCCCAAGACCCTCGACGAGTACGTGGGCCAGACCCACCTCGTCGGGGCGGGCAGTGTCCTGCGGCGCAGCCTCGACGCCGGTCGCCTCCCGAGCCTCATTCTCTGGGGTCCGCCCGGGGTCGGCAAGACGAGCCTGGCGCACTTGATGGCCCGGCAGCTCGACCGACCGTTCTTCGAACTTTCCGCCATCAGCGCCGGCGTCAAGGACGTGCGCGAAAGCATCGAGAGCGCCCGCAAGCAACGTTTCTTCAATACCCCGGCCCCGGTGCTGTTCATTGACGAGATCCACCGCTTCTCTAAGTCGCAGCAGGATGCCCTCCTCGGCGCCGTCGAGCGGGGGACGGTCGTGCTGATCGGGGCAACCACCGAGAACCCGAGCTTCGAGGTCATCCCGGCGCTTTTGAGCCGCTGCCAGGTGTACACCCTCGAGCCGCTGACCAAGGCACAACTCGTCACGATGATCGACGAGGCTTTGCGCCGGGACGAGTTTTTGCGAAAGCTGAACGTCGAAATCCTAGAGTACGACGCCCTGATACGCGTGAGCGGCGGGGACGCCCGCAAGCTCTACAACGCCCTCGAGCTCGTCGCCGAAGAAGCGCACGCCACGGCAGTGCCCGTCGACGACGCCCTCGTGCAGCGCGTCATCCAGAACAACCTCGCGCGCTACGACAAGACCGGCGAGCAGCACTACGACATCATCAGCGCCTTCATCAAGAGCATCCGCGGCTCGGACCCGAACGCGGCCGTTTACTGGTTGGCCCGCATGCTGGCCGGCGGGGAGGACATCAAGTTCATCGCCCGGCGCCTCGTCATCAGCGCCTCGGAAGACATCGGGATGGCCAACCCCAACGCCCTGCTCCTGGCGACGACCACGATGCAGGCCGTGCAGATGGTCGGGATGCCGGAGGCCCGCATCATGCTCAGCCAGTGCGTCGTGTACCTCGCCACCTCCCCGAAGAGCAACGCGAGCTACGCGGCCATCAACGAGGCCATGGCCTTCGTGCGCCAGACCGGCGACCTGCCGGTGCCGCTCCACCTCCGCAATGCACCCACGAAGCTGATGAAAGAGATGGGCTACGGCGCGGACTACAAATACAGTCACGCCGGGGCGGGCAATTTTAGCGAGCAGGCGTACGCACCCGATGAGGCCCAGACGCAGGTGTTCTACCGCCCCGGAGACAATCCGGCGGAGGCGGGTCTGCTCGAACGCCTCAGACGCTGGTGGCCGAAGCGCTACTCCTAACATCGACTAGGCCTCCTCCGAGAGTTCCACGGCCACCGCCTCCGGCTCGGGGTACTCCACCCGCGCGTGGTACATGCTCTTGAGCATGCGCTTGAAGAGCGCGCGACACTGCTCGAGTTCGACGAAGCTCAGCGCGCACTGGTGGAATTGCCCCAGGGCCATCTTGGCGTCGATGAGGCCGTCCACGAGGCGGTCGATCCCCTCGGTGGTCGGGTCCTTGAGGGCACGGCCAGCGGCCTCCACGCTGTCCGCGATCATCATCACGCCCTGCTCACGCGTGGTCGGCAACGGTCCTGGGTAGCGGAAGGCGGCCGGGTCTACCGACTCGTCGGGGTGCTTGTTGACGTAGGTGCGGAAAAAAAACTCGACGCGCGTCGTGCCGTGGTGCGTGAGGATGAAGTCGATGATCTCCTGCGGGAGGTTGGACGCCTTCGCGAGGCGCGCGCCCTCGGCTACGTGGGAGATGATGATGCGGGCCGACTCCTTCTCGTCGAGCTGCTCGTGGGGGTTGCGGCCGGACTGGTTCTCGATGAAGTACAGCGGGTCGACCGTCTTGCCGATGTCATGGTACAGGGCCGCCACCTTGACCAGCAACGCGTCCCCGCCGATCTCGCGGACGGCGGTCTCGGCCAGGTTGCTCACCGCCAGGGAGTGCTGGAAGGTCCCGGGCGCGCGCAGGGCCAACTCCCGCAACACGGGGCGATTGACGTCCGCCAGCTCCCGGTAGGCGATGTCGGACGTGAAGCCGAAGAGGCGACCGAATAGCGGGATCAGGGGTCCGGCGAGGAGCGACAGCACCAGCGCGAACACCAGGTACATCATCGCCACCCAGTCGACCTCGAACCAGCTGCCCTCCTTGACGAACTCCAGCCCCACGAAGCCGACGAAGTACGTGAGCAGCAGCGCGGCCATCAGCCGAATGTTGGCCCCGGAGTCGAGCACGTTGGTCCGCACCAGCACCGCGACGATGCCTGCGATCAGTTGCAAGAACGTAAACTCGTAGCCGAGCGTCGTAATGAAGCCCGCGATCAGCACCGTGACGAGGTGCGTGAACAGCGCGACCCCACTTGCGTAAAAACTCTTGACGATGATCGGGATCAGGACAAAGGGCATCACGTAGATGCCGTAGGTCGTGAAGGCCTCCAGTCTATACACCGCGAAGGTCGACGTGAGGATCAGCAGCAGGAGGAACGCCAGCCGGTTGAAGCGCGCGAACTCCTCGCGGTGGAAGGTGCGCAGGTACAGCAGCAGCAGCGACATGATCACTCCCACGAGCATCGCGTAGCCCAGGAACATGACCCAGCGCCGGGCCACGTCGATGACCTCGGACTCGTACTGGATCTCGTAGCTGCGCAGCTTCTGGAACACCTCTTCGGTGATGAAGCCGTTCTCGGCCACGATGACCTCGCCGTTGCGGACCATGCCCCGCGACTCGACGATGCGGTCCATGCGCGTCTGCGCGAAGCGATTCGTGAGACTGTCGGAGTACAGCACGTTCGGCACCAGCACCGACTGCACGATCGGCAGCAGGAACCCGGCGTCGCGCAGGCCACTGCGCCGCAGGCTGTCCTTGAGCTGCGCCCGCACCTCCTCGACGTTGAGCAGCTGGTCGGGCGCCTCCTCGAAGATGGTCCCGCCGCGGACCACGCGCACGATACCGTTCGGGGGGTTCTTGAGCTGCGGTACCTCGTTGACGATCCCGCGTTCGAAGGCGCGCGCGAGCAGTCGCGACCCGGCGCGCAGGTACAGGTCGGGCCGCTGGCGCAGTTCGGCGAAGGCGGTATTCGCGGGCAGGGCGGCGAGGCTTTCGCCAAAACGCTCACGGTAGCGTAGGGCCGCGCGTTTGCCCTCGGACTCGACGAAGCGGAAGTACGGGTCGGTGCTGGCCTTGGCCTGGCGTCGCTCGGCCGTGATCTCGGCGTCGGACTTGCGGAGCGGGAAGTCGAAGGGCGCGATCAGGTCCGCGTAGCGCCAGCGCTGGCCCTGCTCGTAGGAGTAGTCGAAGCGCACCCCCCGCGGGCACATCAGGCTCACCAACAGCCACACCAGCAGGATCAGTGTCCACTGCGCCCACTGCGGCAACTCGTTCCAGAATTTTTTCGAGCGAGGGAGGTTCATACCGGCAACTACTAACTCGACAGCGGCACCCACGGCAGTTCGGCCTGCCCGGTGGAGGTCGCCAGACCGCGTGACAACGTGAACAGGTAGTCCGACAGTCGATTGAGGTACACAATCAATTGTGGTGCCACGGGCTCGACGCGGTCCAGGGCCACCACGCAGCGCTCGGCCCGGCGGGCCACCGTGCGGCAGACGTGCGCCTGCGCCACGGCCGGGCTCCCGACCGGGAGGATGAAGTTGCTCAGCGGCGAAAGGTCCTTGTCGAGGCGGTCGATCGCGCGCTCCAGCTCCGCGACCTCCACCTCGCCGACGGGCACGATGTGGAGGGTTTTGGCAGAAGCCGACTCCTTCGGTGGCGGCGTGGCCAGTTGGCTCCCGATCGTGAAGAGCTTGCTCTGGATACTCAGCAGCAACTGCGCGGCCTCCTCGTGCAAGCCTCGCGACCGTTCCGGGACCTCCGCCCCGACGTAGGCCGCGAGGAGTCCGAGGTGGGAGTTGAGTTCGTCGACCGTGCCGTAGGCCTCGATGCGGACGTGGTCCTTGGGGACGCGCTGGCCCCCGTAGAGGCCGGTCTCACCGGCGTCGCCGGTCTTGGTGTAAATCTTGAATGACATCTGGCCGCTAAGCTCGCACCGCCGGGCTTAGTCCGCGGGTACGAAATCGAGCGCGACGCCATTGATGCAGTAGCGCAGACCCGTGGGCTTCGGTCCGTCCTCGAAGACGTGGCCCTGGTGCCCCCCGCAGCGCGCGCACTCGACCTCGACGCGGCGCATGCCGTAGCTGTCGTCGGTTACCTCGCGCACGTGCGAAGCCTCGATTGGCTCGTAGAAGCTCGGCCACCCCGTGCCCGACTCGAACTTGGTGTCCGACGCGAACAGCGGCAGCTGGCAGGCGGCACACACGAAGGTACCGGCGCGCTTCTCCTCGTTGAGCGGACTCGTGAAGGCGCGCTCGGTGCCTTCCTCCCGCAGGACGGTGTACTGTTGGGGCGTGAGCCTCGCGCGCCACTCCTCCTCCGAGAGCGTCAGCGTGGTGACGGTGTCGCCCGCGAGATCAGTAAAGGTCTGACTGCCGCCCCCGGGGAGGGCTCCCTCGTCCGGGGCCGGACCGACCTGCGCGGTACTCAAGCTCGAATCTTTGGGGCTGCCGCAGGCGGCGAGTACGACGGCTACGGCGGTGGCTAGGGTGAGTTTCATAAGGGAGCTTTGCGATGCCGACCGGCACAACCAATTAAGTAACCGCGTAGCCCCCCGGGAGGTTGGGCCTACTCCCCGCCGGCCCTACTCCCCGTCGCGCTTGCGCGGGTGACTCCACTCCTCGCCCTCGGCGAAGTTGACGATCCCGCGGATGGCCGACATGATGCTCAGGATCACGAGGTACCCGAAGGTCAGGACGGTGTAGATCCACTTGTAGCTGCCGGCCTCGGAGATCCACAGTCCCGTGAGGGAGCGGGCGACCAGGAGCCCCAGCCCCGCCAGGAGGATGAAGCTCACGAAACTCCTCGACCAGTATTTGTTGATGTTGGGGGCCCCCAGGGACAGCAACGCATTGCCGAGCCCGAACAGCAGCAAGGCCGTCGCGGCGATCTGGTACCCGAACCGCGGCCCGAGTCCCGCGCCCGCGAGCGACGACCCGAAGCCAAACAGCAGAAAGACGATCATGACCCCCGCCGCGGCCGCGGCCTGGTAGGGCGGCTGGCGCAGGCGGTATGACCAGGTTTCGCGGGGGAGGTGCTCGTGGGACGGATTGGCCATATGCCCTACCCAACCCCCAGACCGCGCGGATGTTGGCGGGCGGCTACTGCAGCACGCGGCGCACGGCCCTGCCGACGGTCTCCAATACCTCCCCCACGAGGCTCGGCGCTTCGGGTTCGAGCGTGCCGTGTAGATCGTACTCGGTAGCCTCGGTGATCAAGACTTCCGCGAAGTCACCCAGGCGCACGTACTCCTCGGTCGATACGAAGACCTCGTTGTCGACCTCGGGCGAGTCGTACTCCGTGCGGCCGACGAAAAACTCCCCCTCCCTGCGGTCGAACAGCACGCGGAGGGTTTTGCCGATAAGGCCCTCGTTTTTCTCCAGACTGATCTCGCGCTGGAGGTCCATGAGGGTCTGCGCGCGCTCCGCCTTCACGTCGGCGGGCACGTCGTCGGCGACGTCGTAGGCGCGGGTGTCCTCCTCGTGGCTGTACTGGAACACCCCGAGGCGCTCGAACCGCATCCGCTCCACGAAGTCGCACAGTTCCCCGAAGTCCTCCTCGGTCTCGCCGGGGTAGCCCACCAGCATCGTCGTGCGGATGGCGATCCCCGGGGCGCGGCGGCGTATCTCACTGATGAGCGCCTCGGTCTCGGCGCGGGTGATCTGGCGCCGCATGTTGGACAGCACCCGATCGGAGGCGTGTTGCAGGGGCATGTCGAGGTAGTTGCAAACCTTCGGCAGGCGCGCGATGGCGTCGACGATCTCGAGCGGGAACTTGCTCGGGTACGCGTAGTGCAGGCGGATCCACTCGATGCCGTCCACCTCGTTGAGCGCCTCGAGCAGCCGCGGCAGCGCGCGCTCGCGGTAGAGGTCCAGGCCGTAGTAGGTGAGCTCCTGGGCGATGAGCATGATCTCCTTGGTGCCCAGCGCCGCGAGGTGCCTGGCCTCGGCCACGAGGCTCTCGATGGGGCGACTCACGTGCTTGCCGCGCATCAGGGGGATGGCGCAGAAGGAGCACGTCCGGTTGCAGCCCTCGCTGATCTTGAGGTAGGCGTAGTGCTGCGGCGTGGTCGGCAGGCGCTCGCCGATGAGGTCCTTCTGGTAGTCGGCCTTGAGGGTCGCCAGGAGGTGCGGCATGTCGAGCGTCCCGAACCAGCCGTCTACCTCCTTGATCTCGGCGCTCAGCTCGTCGCGGTAGCGCTGCGTGAGGCAACCCGTGGCGTACAACTTCGAGATCCGCCCGGCGCGCTTCTCCTCGGCGTACTCGAGGATCGTGTCGATCGACTCCTGCTTGGCGAGGTCGATGAAGCCGCAGGTGTTGACGATCACGACCTGCGCCTCGCGGTCGGTGTCGTGCGCCACGTCGTAGTCGTTGGCCTTGAGCTGCGTGATGAGGTTCTCGGAGTCGACCAGGTTCTTCGAGCAGCCCAGCGTGATGACGTTGACCTTGTTGCGGCGGAGGGTGCGGGTCTTCATAGCGGAGCGCGAAGGTAGGGGGGCGGGGCGGGTGTCGCGACGCGTCCACGCAACGAGGGCACCGGTTTGACGTTTGAGTGCGCATGTTGCAACGCCTGACGCTCCTGATCGGTCTTACGACACTGTGGTACGGCGTGGCCGCGCAGGACTTCCGCCAGCCGCGTGAGTACGAATTTAACGTGGAGGGTGGGCTCGATCTGCGGCCGGCCTACCGGCGCGACGGGAGTGACGCCGGACCCGTGCCGCTGCGCGACGGCGCCAGGCAGGCGACGTTCGCGCCCTACGTAGGCCTCAGTGCGATGCGCCGTATCCCGGGCCTGCGCGCGTTCTACGGGGTGCGCGTAGACGGTCACGTAGCGCCGACGGACAACGAGACCCCTGCATCGGCCGTCGACCAGTGGACCGCGACGGCGATGCTCAACTACCGCGCCTTCCTCTTCGACATGCAGGGCGACTGCGACTGTCCTACCTGGGGCAACGATCCTTGGTTCAAGAAGGCCTTCTTCGTAGAACTGGGCTTGGGCGGCGGCTACCAGCACATCAACACGCTGGTTAGTAATGCGCAAGCATTCAGCACTTTCGGAGGCGCGTACATGGCGCGCCTCGGCGTCTCGCACCGCTTCAGTAAGCGCCTCGACGTCTACCTCGCCGGCGGTTTGCACGGCATCGTCGCCGAGCGGGAGCACTTCCGCACGAACGACATCTCGCTCCGCCCTACCGTCGGCCTCACGTACCGCCCGCGCCGCTAGTCTTCGCGCCTTTCGGCAAAACGGTAGTAGCGCGCGCCTCTCTTGTTGCCTTCCGTCTCTATACGGTCCAGCGCGAAGACGCCCGACGGCTCGGCCAGCGGTTCGACCAGCCGCCCGCGGTGCAAACGCTCGTAGCGCTCGTAGTCGATCGGCGTGCGGGCCCCGAGTTGCGCGAAGAGCCGCCACCGGTCCACCACCGCCCGCCACTCCGCCCGCACGACGCCCGCGAAGACTTTACTCTTCGACCCCGAGCCGTAGGCCATGAAACCAAAGGTTTTGCCGACAAGGCCCGACTCCTGCTCCGCCGCACGCGCCAGCGTACTCATCAGCGCCAGGAAGATAGACCCGGTGTAGAGGTTGCCCACCAGCGCCGAGGCGTCGGCCGTGCCCGCGAGCTGTTGCTCGACGTAGCTTTTGTACAGGCTCGACTTCCCGACCGTGCGTAGGTACGCGTCCCAGGCCTCGCCGCTGGTCTCGGTGGGGGCGGGCCTGAGCTTGGCACTGGCCGCGAGATCGTCCCAGACGCCCTGGCGCAACAACTCGAGGACGAAGAGTTCGACCAGCATCCGGCGGCCGTGGGCGGCGTAGGGGAGGTGCACCACGACGCGCTCCCAGCCAAACAGCGGCTGCTGGTCGGGGGGCGTCTCGGACAGGCGCACGTAGTGATCGTAGGCGCTCCGCACGCGGGCCTGGTACTGTGCGTTGCTGTACGGCCCGTCGAAGGTCGGGGTCATCGTGTGGACGCCGATGGACTCGTCGTTCGCGTCGAGGACGCCGGTCTGGGCGAAGTCGTCGCCGTGTGCATCGAGGAGTCTTCCCCCGTCGGCGAGGTCGGCTTTCGCCAAAACCTGCGGTCGCTGGGCCTCGAGCAACTCCAGGACCTCGGTCACCATGTCGACGCGCCTGACCTGACGTACGGGCTTGAAGAAGTCGTGCACCCCGCGCGAGCAGACCCCTACGTCCGGCAGGAGGGCCAACAGCCGCGGGTGCTCGCGCACGAGCAGCGCCACCGCGCCGGCGCCCTGTGTGTACTCCCCGGTCGAACCGAGTTCGTACTTCGCGACATCACTGGCGACCACGATCCCGACGCGACCCTCGCCGGCCTTTACCCAGTCTACGGTCGTGAGGAGGGCGTCCACCGCGCCGATGCAGGCGAAGGTCAGGTCGACGACGTCACAGTGGTCCAGGCAGTCGGCCCCGTGCTCGGCCTTGTAGACGTTGCGCAGGGACTCCAGTACGTAGGTGGCCGTCGGCTTCGCGCCGTCGAGGGCGCTCTCGGTCCCGAGGTAGAGCCGCCCGATCGCTTGCGGTCGCAGGCCACTGCGCTCGATGAGTTCGTAGACCGCGTTCGCGGCCAAGGTGGCTGCGTCCTCGAAGGTGTCCGGCAGGGACATGGCCTCCAGGCCGAGGCCGAGCCGCAGTTTGTCCGGCTCGATCCCGCGCGCCTCGGCGAGGTCGACGATGGGCAGGTAGTGCCGCGGGACGTAGAGCGCCATGTCGTCGATGCCGACGGGCGGGCGCTGGGGGGCGCGGTAGTTCATGAAGGAGGGTTGGCGCTGGCTTGCGGTCGGTCGGGGGAGTGCAAGTATACAGCGGGGGCACTGTACGCCCCGCGCGCGACTCCGCCGGGGTGCCTTGCGCTCAGGAGCCACTCCGAATCCCGAGCTTACCTCTCTCAATCACTCAGCAGATCGGGCCGGCGCTCTTGCGTCCGTTTCAGCGCCTGCTCGTATCGCCAGAGCTCGATGTTCTCCGCGTGTCCGCTACACAGGACCTCCGGCACTTCCCACCCGCGGAACTCCCGCGGCCGCGTGTACACCGGCGGGGCGAGCAGGTCATCCTGGAAGGAGTCCGTCAGCGCGCTCGTCTCGTCGTTGAGCACGCCCGGCAGGAGGCGGCTTAGGGCATCGGTCAGCACCGCCGCCGCCAACTCACCACCGCTGAGCACGTAGTCCCCGATGCTCAGCTCGAGCGTTACGAAGTGGTCGCGGTACCGCTGGTCGATTCCCTTGTAGTGACCGCAGACGAGCAGGAGGTTTTGGCGCAAGCTGAGTGCATTGCACCGTGGCTGCCGCAGCGTCTCACCGTCGGGCGTCAAGAAGATGACCTCGTCGTAGCTGCGCTGGGCCTGCAGCTGTTCCGTGAGGTCCACGAGGGGCTCGAGCTTCATCACCATCCCGGCGCCCCCGCCGTAAGCATAGTCGTCCAACACCTGGTGCTTCCCGCTCCCGTACGGACGCAGATCGTGCACCACGACCTCCAGCAGACCCTTTTCCTGCGCCCGCTTCAGGATCGAGTGCGCGAAGGCACTGTCGAGCAACTGCGGCTGGAGGGTGATGATGTCGATGCGCATGCTTCGAAGATGGGTCTAGAGGGTCTAGACCCCTAGACCCTAATTAACCGAGATCAGCTCCACGTCGAAGATCAGCGTCGCACCCGGCGCGATGTCGCTGCCGGCGCCGCGCTCGCCGTAGGCGAGGTCGCTCGGGATGTAGAAGCGGTAGGTGGCCCCGGGCTTCATGAGTTGGACGCCCTCGGTCCAGCCGGCGATCACCTGGTTGAGCCCGAAGGTGGCGGGCGTGCCGCGCTCGACGCTCGAGTCGAACACCGAGCCGTCGAGGTTCTTACCGGTGTAGTGGACGGTGACCTTGTCGGTCGCCTTGGGGCTCTCGCCCTCGCCCTTCTGGATCACCTCGTACTGCAGCCCGGAGGCGGTGGTGGTGACCTCGGGGCGCTGGCCGTTCTTGGCGAGGAAGGCGGTCCCTTCGGACTTGGAAGCTTGTGACTTAGACATTTCGGCTTGTTGCATGTGGTTCTGGATGGCGTTCTGGGCCTTGTTGAGGTCGGCCGGCGTGGTCTTGCCGTCGAGGGTGGCCTTGAAGCCCTTGACGAAGTCGTCGGCGTTGGTCACGGGGAGGCCCTGCGACTGCACGGAGTTGGCGAGCAAGATGCCTAAGTTGTAGGAGAGCGAGTCCATTTGGGCGAAGGAAATGGCGGGCAGGAGCCCAGCGACGAGGAGGAGAGCAAGCTTCATGGCTGCGGTTTCGGGCGGCGAAAGTAATCAGATTCGGAGCGCTAAACGGCCGGGGTGTCAGCTTGTGACAGACCCCCACGATCGATGACATCCACTTAACAGCACAGCACGTTATTTGTACCCAACTTTGATGCTCTCAAAACCCTCCCTCACCATGAGCCGTCTCCTCATTGCCCTTACCGTGGGCGTGGTCGCCACCGCCGGCGTCGCCTACACCACGATCAACGCCACCTCGCCCGCCCCTACCGCCGTCGACGCCGCGGCCTACGCGGCGGCCGACATCCAGTGGATGACCTGGGACCAGGCCGTCAAGGCCACCAAGGCCAATCCGAAGCCCCTCCTCATCGACGTCTACACCGACTGGTGCGGGTGGTGCAAGCGCATGGACCAGACTACGTTCAAGGACCCGAAAGTGGTCCAGTTCGTGGCCGACAACTTCTACGCCGTCAAGTTCGACGCCGAGCAGAAGGAGGACATCGTCTACGACGGCAACACCTTCACCTTCCAGAAGACCGGCCAGCGCGGCGTCCACACCCTGGCAGCCTCCTTGCTCGACGGTCGCCTCAGCTACCCGAGCGTCGTGTACCTCAACGGCAACATGGAGCGCATCATGATCAGCCCGGGCTTCAAGGACGCCGACGCGATTTTGGGGGAGATGAAGCAGGCGGCGGGGAAGTAAAAGTTTGAAAGAGTAGAGTGGAGAGTGAAAAGTGGCTTTGCGAACGCCGCGCACTGCGTTGAGCCAACTTTCAACTTTTCACTTTAAATCTCTTTAACTCTCCCATCCATTCTCCTACGACGAAGCTGCTGCCGCCGACGAAGATGAGTTCGTGGGCGGCGGCGGCGCTTTGGGCGCTTGCGTAGGCCTCGGCGATGGTGGCGTACGTAGTGACGGACGGTCCGCTGTCGCTTAGGTGGGCCAGGGTTTCTGCGAGGGGTTGGGCGCGTGGGAGGTCGAGTTGACCGATGTAGAAGGTGGTACCGGCGGGCCAGAGCGAGGTGAATTGCTCGGGTTTTTTGCCTTTGACAAAGCCGCAGACCACGTGTACGTGCTCGCCCCCGGCCCCTGCGACCACGGCCGGGACGATGCCCGCCCAGCCGTCCGGATTGTGGCCTGCGTCGGCGATAACGCGCGCGGACTGCTCGTTTTGGCGAAAGCCGACGTAACGACCGCGGTAGCCCGACAACTCCTCCATGCGAGTGAGCACCCGGTAGTCCGGCACCTGCGTGAGCCCGGGGTAGACCTCGCGCAGGATCGCAAAGGCCGCGAGTGCCGTCGTGACGTTCTCCTGTGCGAAAGGCCCGCGGATGCTGAGGTCGGCTTTCGCCAAAACACCCCACGGCTCGTCCTCTCCCGCGGGGGCGACCCGGAAGCGGAAAGCGGCTTCGTCCTCGTGCATCTGGACCAGCTCACCGGCGAGGCGCAGGGGACTGTTGAGCCTTTCGGCAAAACGCTCGAACACCGGCCAGGTTTCGTCCTGGTGCCGACCGACGAGCACGGGGACACCGGGCTTGATGATGCCTGCCTTCTCGGCGGCGATCAACTCGAGCGTCTCGCCGAGGACCTCTGTGTGGTCCAGGCCAATGTTCGTAATTACGGACAGGAGCGGCTTGATGACATTGGTGGAGTCCAGGCGCCCGCCCATCCCCACCTCGACCACGGCGATGTTGCAGTCTCGCTCCGCGAAGTAGGCGAAGGCCATCGCGACAGTGAACTCGAAGAATGACGCGCCGGTCCGCTCGATGAGGTCTCGGTGCGCGTCGACGAAATCGACGACGAAGGCCTCCTCGACCATCTGCCCGTCGATGCGGATGCGCTCGCGGTAGTCGACGTAGTGCGGGCTCGTGTAGAGGCCCGTCTTCAGACCCATCGAAGTGCACAGCGTCGCGATCGCGTGACTCACCGAACCCTTGCCGTTGGTGCCGGCCACGTGGACGAAGGCCCGCCCGCGGTGGGGATCGCCCAGGACCTCGAGCAGCGCGTAGGTCTTGGCGAGATCAAACTTACCGACGAAAGCGCCGGTGCGCTGGTACATCGGCAGCAGGCCGAAGAGGTAGTCGACCGTCTCGCCGTAGGTCATCTTCATGACCGCAAAGAAGCGCCGCCACTCCGCTACCGCACCCCTACTGGACCACGAAATCGTAGACGATCACACCGCACTGCTGGTCGGTGGACCCTGGGGTGAACTTGTAGTTGCTGGCGTTGCGGCGCGCGAGTTCGACCAGGCGCGGGCTCGAGGTCGTGGAGCCGCGCTGGGTGTAGTCGGCCTTGGACACCTTCCCGCTCGCGTCCACGCAGACTGTGATCACGACCTTACCGGCCTCCTGGGAGCTGTCGCTGATCTTGGGGCTCGAGATCACGCCGCGGCTCTGGAGGCCACCGCCGACGCTGCCGGTGCCGAGGCCGCGGAGGGCACCGGCGTTCGGGTCGCCGTTGGCGTCGCCCTGGTTGCCGGCCTTGCCGGTGTTGCCCTTCCCGCCGCCGTTGCCTTCGCCACCGTTGAAGAGACTCCCCGTGGAGGCCTTGAGGGCGGCGGCCTTCGCCTCGGCGGCGGCGCGGCGATCGGCGGCGGCCTTGGCCTCGGCCTGGCGACGGGCCTCGGCCTCGGCTGCGGCGCGCTGCTGGGCGGCGCGTGCGGCTTGCTCGGCGCGCTCGGCCCGCTCGGCGGCGGCCTGGGTGGCGCGGGCGTCGTTGGCGCGGCGTTCGGCATGCAGGCGCTCGCGCAGCGCCAGGGCGGCCTCGTTTTGTTGGCGCAGGAGGTCCGGGTCGGGGGTGGCCGCTGGCTTCACGGGCTCGCGGCGCTCTTCGACGGCGGGCGGGGGCGTGGCTTCGACAGGCTCCGGGGTGATCTCGGGCTCGGGCTCCTCGACGGGCTCGGCGACGCTCGACTCCTCCTGGGCCTGCTCCGCGATCGGGGCGGCGGCGGCGGCGCCGTTCTCCTCGCCCTGCCCGAAGTCGATGACGCCGAGGTTGACGAGGATGCCCTCCTGCCCGAGCGGCGGCACGGGGTAAGTGAGGAAGGGGAACAGCATCAGGAACAGGATGATGGCCCCGCCCGCGATGGCGATGGCTTTGCTGCGCTTCTTGTAGCGCTCCTCGTAGGAGTACGTGCCGATGGTCTGCATGTCGAACTAACGTTTGGGGGTCGGCCGCGAAGTATCGGACCGGGGGTTGAGAATATCCACCGCCGCGGTCAGCGACTCTTCGGCGAGGCCAGGATGCCGTTGACGTCGAGGCGGCGCGCGATGTCCATGACGGTGACGACGCACTCCGTCGGGGTCTTGGCCTCGTAGGCGATCAGGACCGAGTAATTGCGGTCGGCTCGGGCGCGTTGCCGCAAAACCGTTTCCAGCCCCCCGGCCCCTTTGCCCTGTCCGTTGAACAGCATCTCGCAGTCCGCCTTCACCAGCACCTGGTCGATCTCCTTGTCGGACGGCGGTTGGTTGTCCTTGGCGCTCCCGGGCAATTTGAGATTGAGCGCGTTCGGCGCCACGAGCGAGCTCGTCAGCATGAAGAAGATGAGCAGCAGGAAGATGATGTCCGTGAGGCTGGACATGTTAAACTGCGCGGAGACGCGGGAGCGCTTGGAGAGGGCCATTAAGAGTTGGAAAGTTGGAGGGTGGAAAGTGGAAAGCGTCAAACTCTCCCACTCTAACTCGTCGGCTGCGTCGCGATCATCGCCTTGACCCGGTTCTCGGCGGCGAGCTTCATCACCTGTTCGACCTTCGAGAAGGGGACCCCGCGCTCGGCGACGATCGTGACGGTGACGTCGCTCTTGTCCTCGACCTCGGCGATCTGCTGCCGGAGCGCGACCGGGAGGGCGGCCGGGCGGACGCTGAGGCTATTGAGTTTCCACTCGTCGGCGGCGCTGATCGAGACGACGACGCTGGTCGCGGCCACGGTCTTCGAGTCCGACACCGGCAGCTCGAAGGGCTCGATGCGGACCATCTTGCTGGTGAGCATGAAGAAGATCAGCAGCAGGAAGATGATGTCCGTGAGGCTCGACATCGAGAACTCGGCGGAGACCTTGGATTGACGCTTGAGGCCCATGGGAGAGTTTGAAAGTGTGATAGTGGAAAGTGAAAAGTTGCTCGGAGGACGGCAAACGGCCGACGGCGTTAGGTGGTCTAGCTGGCGGTGGCACGGCACTTTCCGCTCTCCAACCTTACAACTTTTCTCAAGCCGGCTCCTGCAGCAGGTCCATGAACTCCATCGTGGTGCGCTCCATGTTGAAGACGGCCTTCTCGACGTTGGCGACGAGGATGTTGTAGCCGACGAAGGCGAAGATCCCGATGGCGAGCCCGAAGGCCGTCGTGATGAGGGCCTGGTAGATGCCGCCGGCGAGCACGGACGGGGTGACGTTCTCCTCGGTGGACATTTGGTAGAAGGCCAGGATCATTCCGGTTACCGTGCCGAGGAAGCCGATCATCGGGGCGGCCCCGGCGATGGACGCCAGGGTGGAGAGGTTTTTCTCGAGCTTGAAGACCTCGACGTTGCCGACGTTCTCGATGGCGGCGTCGATGTCGCGCAGGGGCTTCCCGATGCGCAGCAGGCCCTTCTCGACCATGCGCGCCTGCGGGGTCTCGTTGTTGCGGCAGATCGCGAGGGCGCCGTTGATGTTGCCGGACTGGACGCTGCCGCGGATGTTGGTGATGAAGTTGTCGTCGACGGTGGTCGCGCGCTGGATCGTGAGGTAGCGCTCGACGAAGATGTAGAGCGCGATGACCGACAGGACGAGCAGCGTCGCGACGATCGCGATGGCCATCGGGCCACCGGACACGATGATGTCGTACAGCGATTGCGCCTCGGTGTCGCGCTCGGCGAGCGCGGGGTCGACGTCTTGGAGGAGGAGGAGGGATTCGAGCATGGGGGTGCGGGGTGCGGGGTGCCTGAGTGCGGGGTGCGTGAGTGCGGAGTGCCTGAGTGCGGAGTGCCTGAGTGCGGGGTGCGGGGTGCGCTAACGGCCGACAAACGTCGCTACTGGCGCCGTCATTACAAACCCTAATCATGTGTGCACAACTCGGGGGCGCCGGCCGGGCGTGGATTCGGGCAGCGAAGGCCGTGCCGCGTTTTGGCGAAAGCCGACCGCCGCACTCGCCCGTGTCGGACGCATCCCCTTGAACCGCGTCCGGCAAGGCTCCGTACGGGGGCCACTCGCCGCGCGTTCACCACCGGTTTTGCCGAAAGGCGCACTACCCAAAAAAGTATCCCCCAGCGAAATTTCGCTAAGCGCCCGCGAATCCCTTTCTTCGCCACCGACCAAAGAAACAAAATGACTCGTCACATCCGCCGCTGCGCCGTCCTCGGCTCCGGACTCATGGGCACCGGGATCGCCTGCCACCTCGCCAACGTCGGCCTCGAGGTCCTCCTGCTCGACATCGTCCCGCGCGACCTCCCCGAGGCCAAGTCCCGAGACAAGACCGCGCGCAACAGTCTCGCGCAGGCCTCCCTCGACGCCGCCCTCAAGGCCAAGCCCGCGCCCCTTTACGACAACGCCTTCGCCAACCGCATCACCGTCGGCAACCTTGACGACGACCTCGCGAAGATCCGGGACTACGACTGGGTGATCGAGGTGGTGGTCGAGCGGCTCGACATCAAGCGGAGCCTCTTCGAGCGCGTGGACGCCGCCCGCAAGCCCGGGACGCTAATCACCTCGAATACGTCCGGCATTCCGATCGCGCAGATGTCGGAAGGGCGTTCGGCCGACTTTCGTCAAAACTTCTGCGGGACGCACTTCTTCAATCCCGTGCGCTACATGCGGCTCCTCGAGGTCATCCCGGGGCCAGATACGGACAAGGACGTGCTGGACTTCTTCATGGACTTCGGCGACCGCGTGCTCGGCAAGCAGACCGTGATGGCGAAGGACACGCCCGCCTTTATCGCCAACCGCATCGGCGTCTACGCGATGGCGAAGATCTACCAACTCACCGATGAGCTGAACCTCCCGATCAACGTCGTCGACAAACTCACCGGCCCGGCCATCGGCAGGCCGAAGACGGGCACCTTCCGCCTCGGGGACCTCGTCGGGCACGACACCGCCACCAACGTCATGCGCGGCATCGTGGCCAACGCCCCGACCGACGAGCAGGCGCCGACCTTCATGGTGCCGACCTACATGGACTTCCTGCTGGACAACAAGTTCCTCGGCAACAAGACCGGGCAGGGCTTCTACCGCAAGACCGGCAACAAAGACCCGAAGACGGGCCGCCCCGAGATCGAGGAGCTCGACCTGAAGACCAACGAATACCGCGCGTCGGTGTCGGTAGACCTGCCGAGCCTCGCTTCCGCAAAACAGATCGACAAGCTCGCCCCGCGGGTGCGCTCGATGTTCAAGGCCGAAGACCAGGGGGGCGAACTCGTGCGCCGCAGCCTGGCGGGGCTGTTCTCCTACTCGTCGATGCGCGTGCCCGAGATCGCGGACAACCTGTACAGCGTCGACGACGCCCTGCGCGCCGGCTTCGCCTGGGAGATGGGGCCGTTCGAGTACTGGGACGCGATCGGCGGGGTCGGGGCGGGCATCGCGGCCATCGAGGCCGAGGGCATGCAGGTGGGCCAGTGGGTCCAGGACATGGTCGCCGCCGGCAACGACAGCTTTTACAAGGTGGAGGACGGGCGGCGGCTCTACTACCACCAGCAGTCGAAGACCTACCAGCCCGTACCCGGGACGGACGAGTTCATCATCCTCGACAATCTCCGGGCGCAGAAGCCTGTGCGGCAAAACGCCGAGACCACCCTCCACGACATCGGCGACGGCGTGCTGTGCCTCGAGTTCACGAGCAAGGCCAACTCGATGGGCGAGGGCGTCCTGCGCGGCATCAACGAGGCCATCGACCTCGCGGAGGCCGAAGGTTGGAAGGGCCTCGTGATCGGCAACAACGCGACCAACTTCTCGGTGGGCGCGAATCTGATGATGGTCGGGATGTTCGCCTTCCAGCAGGAGTTCGACGAGCTGAACCAGGCCGTGGCGATGTTCCAGAACACGACCATGCGCTGCCGCTACTCCTCGATCCCGGTGGTGGCGGCCACGCAGGGCTACGTCTTCGGCGGCGGCTGCGAGACCATCATGCACTGCGACGCGGCCGTCTGCGCGGCGGAGAGCTACATCGGCCTCGTCGAGGTCGGCGTCGGGATCATCCCCGGCGGCGGTGGCACCAAGGAGTTTGCCCTGCGCGCGAGCGACAGCTACTTCGAGGGCGACGTGATGATGCCGACGCTGATCGAGAAGTTCAAGTCGATCGCGCTGGCCAACGTCTCGACCTCCGCCTACGAAGCCTTTAATAACGGAACCCTACTCCCCTCCAAAGACCGCGTCGTGGCCAACACCCGCCGCAACATCGGCGAGGCCAAGGAGGAGGTCCTGCGCCTCAGCGACGGCTACATCCAACCCATCGAGCGCACCGACATCACTGTCCTCGGTCGCGGCGGCATGGCGGCCCTCTTCGCGGCGGCCAACGAGCTGAAGCTCGGCGGTTTCGCCAGCGAGCACGACGTGCTCATCGCGCACAAGGTCGCCGAGGTGCTCTGCGGCGGCGACCTCACCGGAACGCAACAGGTCTCCGAGCGTTACTTGCTCGACCTCGAGCGGGAGGCCTTCATGAGCCTCTGCGGCACGAAGAAAACCCAGGAGCGGATCCAACACATGCTGCAGACGAATAAACCGCTGAGGAATTAGGGCAAGTTCCCAGTTGCCAGTTCTCATTTCTCACTCAGCTATCGTGCGCTACCGCGTACTACCGAGCGTTGGAATGACCAAACCGAATACTTACCGCAGCCCCATAGCTGGGTGCAGCGGCAGCAACTGAGAACTGAGAACTGTAAACCGACAACTTAAAAAATCATGGACGCATACATCGTCAAAGCCTACCGCTCGGCCGTGGGCAAAGCCAAGAAAGGCTCCTTCCGCAACTACCGCTCCGACGATCTCGCCGTTGATGTCATCAAGCACCTCCTGTCTACCGTGCCCGAACTCGACCCGGCCCGCGTGGACGACGTGATCGTCGGGTGTGCGAATCCCGAGGGCGAGCAAGGCCTCCAGATCGGTCGCCAGATCGCGCTGCGTTCGCTCGGGAAGGAAGTGCCGGGGATGACCGTCAACCGCTACTGCGCCTCGGGCCTCGAGACGATCTCCATTGCCGTGGCCAAGATCAAGGCGGGTATGGGCGAGATCTACGTCGCTGGCGGCACCGAGTCGATGTCGATGATCCCGATGACGGGCTACAAGCTCGCCCCGAGCTACGAGGTCGCACGGGATACGCCGGACTACGTGGTGAGCATGGGGATCACCGCCGAGGCGGTGGCCAAGAAGTACGAAGTGACGCGCGAGGAGGCAGACGCCTTCGCGGTCCGTAGCCACGAACGCGCCGCAGCCGCCATCCGGGATGGCCTCTTCGCCGACCAGATCGTCCCGGTCGAGGTGCAGGAGGTCTTCGTCGAGGACAACAAGCGCAAGACCTCGAGCACCACCGTCACCGTGGACGAGGGCGTGCGCCCGGACACCAGCATGGAAGGGCTCGCCCGCCTGCGACCGGCCTTCTCGATGCGGGGCGTGGTGACGGCCGGCAATAGCTCGCAGACCTCCGACGGCGCGGCCTTCGTGCTGGTCGTCAGCGAGAAGGTCATGAAGGAGCTCAACCTCGAGCCCATCGCCCGGCTGGCCAGCTGTTCGGTGGCGGGGGTGGACCCGCTTTACATGGGGATCGGGCCCTGCGCAGCGGTCCCGAAGGCCGTCGCGCAGGCGGGGATCAAGATCGGCGATATCGACCTCGTCGAACTCAACGAGGCATTCGCGACGCAGTCAATTGCCGTGGTGCGGACCCTGGACATCGACATGGAGCGCGTCAACGTCAACGGTGGCGCGATTGCGCTGGGTCACCCGCTCGGGTGTACTGGCGCGAAGTTGAGCATCCAGCTCTTCAGCGAACTGCGTCGGCGCCAGGGCAAGTACGGCATGGTGACCGCCTGCGTAGGCGGCGGACAAGGAATCGCAGGAGTCTACGAATTCCTTAACTAAGACCGCACACTATACGTGGACATAGGGTCGGTCGAACCCTATATCCCCTGGATAATCGAAAGCCGAGTCGGTGCCCACGGGTCCCGAGTCGGCTTTCGAATGTTTGTACGGGCTTTCGCCAAAACAAGCTTTGCGCGAAGTGAAGCGGCGCAACACCGCGTTACCTAATGATGGTCAGGTGCCCCTTGTACACCTCCCCGTCCGTCGGGTCGAGCACGAAGACGTAGTAGTACGTCCCGTTCGGGATCACCGTGCCCTGGTCCGAGATTCCACCAAAGTCGTTGCCGTACGGCTGCGCGTCGTAAAGGATGGTGCCCCACCGGTTGACGATAGTGAGGTGGGCGCGGGGGTAGAGCTCCGGGCGCTCGTACAGCGGCTCGATGATGAATACGTCGTTGAGGCCGTCGGCGTTCGGGGTGATCGTGTTCGGGAAGCCACGATCAGGGATGCGCGTGGTGGCGGTGTCTGGTCGACGCAGCAGGATTATCTCAGCCGTATCGCAGCGCGTGGCGCAGTTGCGGTCGCAGACCTGGTAGTTGATCGTGAGTGTCTTCGCACGCCAGTTGCGGATGCCGAAGCGGTTGGCCTGGTTGGCCGTCACGTCGGCGCTGTCGGCGGAGATGACCCTCGCCACCAAATCAACCCGCGCACTCGGCAAAATCTGGATCGTCGTGTCGCGGGTTTTGGCGGAAGCCTCCTCTACCCTATCGTAGATATTGACCCTCGGCTCCGGCTCGATCCTCACGCCAACCGGTGCGGCCGGGGCAGCCGGACAGACACTGCCCTTCACCTGGTAAGTGAACGCATACTCCCCGACCGCTGGATTGCTAAAGCTCTGGCGCGGGCGCCGCGGATCGAAGCCCGGCAGAGTTCCCTGCGTCAGGCGCCACGTACCCCGCGTCGAGTCACTCTCGTTGCCCGTCAAAGTCAGCACCCTCGTGCAGGCATCGTAGTCGGCGTCGGCGATCGGCTGCGCGATGGGTCCGGCGTAGGCGGCGATGGTCACCGTGCGACTTTGCTCGCAGGCGCCCTCCTCGTCGCGTGCCGTGAACGTGTAGACGCCGGCGCGCAGGCGAGCGCTCGTCGTGTTGGTCGGGCCGACGACCTGCCCGCCGTCACTGGCCCGCCATTCGTACGTGAGCCTTAGCTGCGAAGGGTTGCTGATGGCGATGCTGATCGGCACGACCGTATCGACGCAGGTCATCTCGTAGGTCGGGACCGTGCCCAGGACGAAGTTCGTGACCTGGTCCACGTCAATGCTGTCGACCGCGGCGCAACCGGTGGCCTCGTCGGTGACTTCGACCTTGTACCGACCGGCAGCGTCCACGGACAGGGACGCTGCGGTCGAGAGGGTCGCCGTCGGCGCGGACGACTCCCACCAGCGGAAGCTGGCCGGCCCGGCCCCCACCGAGAAGTCCACCCTCAATATCGAGCTGGCGCCGCATCCGAGCGTGAAGTCCTCAGGGAGGGCTGCCCGCAGCGTGCTTTGGTCGGGGGCACGTACGATGATGTCGTCCTGGCCGGTGCACTTGGTCGCAGGATCGGTGGCGACGAGGCGGTAGGTCCCCGGTCTGCGGAAGCTCGCCTGCAGACTGTTCGGCGTCCCGATCGGGGCGCCGGCCGGACCGCTCCACTGCAGGCGCCAGGCGGTACTCGCGACGGACCCCTCGCGCGCCACCACGACGGAGTCCCGGCAGGTTTGACGCAGGTCCACCCCCGCGTCGACCTCGAGGCGCTCGCGGCTTTCGAACAGGACCGTCGGCGCGGACTTCGTCACGCAACTCGCGTCCGGGGCCGTGAGCACGAGGCGGTACGCTCCCTTACTCGTCGCGAGGAAGGTGGCCGGGTCCGCGGTAGCCACCGGGAGATCGGCGCCGAGGTCTCCGTTGGCGAGCTCCCAGGAGATAATCTGTTGGCTCGCCGCGCTCGCGGGCGAGACCCGGAGCGCGATGCTATCGCGACCGCAGATGAAGGTGCTCGTATCCGCGGTGAAGCTGGCCACAGGTCGCTCGGCAAACGCCATCGTCGTACCCCCGGAGTTGCTGCAGCCATTGCGCAAGCTCGTGATGAGGACCACGTGCGAACCCGCATCCCTCAGACTTGCTGAGGCCGACGTAGCGATGACCTCGCCGCCCGGCCCACGCCACTCGAATCGGTAGAGCAGCGTATCCACCGAGGCCTCCCCGCCGATTGTCACCCGGGCAGGTCCGCCGTCGCAGTTGCCGAACACGGTGTCGACGACGGTAAAGCGCGGACGCACGGTGTCGAGCGTCACGGTGGCCACGTCGCTGCGTTGACAGCCGGTCACCACGTTCGTGATGAGCAAACGGTAGGTGCCGGGGCGTGTGGCCACCGCGGCCAGTCGCGTCTCGGTGCCCGCGGCAATAGCACCGTCTGGCGTGTCCCAGGCAAAAGTATAGTTTGCGGCATCGCTCCCGGTGGCCTCAAAGGTCACCGATGGCTTGGCGCAGGTGAGGACCAGGTCCGGGCCAGCGTCGACGTTGGGTATCCCCGGCCCGAGCACCGTCACGAAGCTCGTCGCCTCGCAGCTACCACCAATCTCTCGGACGCGGAATTCGTAGCGGCCGGCCTGGAGCCGGGCACTCGGTCCGTCGCTAGTCCCGACCACGACGCCGCCGCCCTGCGCCGTCCAGGCGTAGGCCAGGTTCAACCCCGAAGGATTGTCAATGACCGGCGCCACGGCGACGGAGGTTTCGTCGCAGGCGAGTTGCACCGGCTCATTCGGGACGATCGTAAAGGGGGCCGCCTGCCCGACCACGACCGAGTCGGTGATGGAACAACCGGTTGCCTCGTCGGTGACGGTGAGCGAGTACGTCGCCGGCTTGGCGACATCGAGCTTGAGATCTGTGGCAATCGTCACCCCGGGCTGCGCCGAACTCCGCCAGTCGAACCTCGCCGGGCCGACCCGGACACCGGCCGTCGGACCGAGCGTAGTGGTCTCGTCGCAACTCAGCGTGAGGTCCGCAGGCATCGTCAGCGTCAGGCCGCTCCTGTCCGCGGCGCCAACGATCAGCTCGTCGGTGCCGAAACAGCTCGTCACCGTATCCGTGACGGTGAGTACGTACCGCCCGGCCGTCCTGAAGCGGGCTTCCCGCGACCCGGCGTTCTCGATCGCGTGTCCGTCCGGACTCTCCCAAGCGTAGCGCAGCGCCGGATCACCCGACGGGGGCGCCGCCGCCGTGACGACGCTGTCGCGGCAGCTCAACTGTAAATCCCGACCGGCATCGGCGCGGACGGCACGACGGGCGTCGACGATTTCGACGGGCGCACTCGTCGTCACGCAACTCGCGTCCGCAGCCGTCAACACCAGTCGGTAGACGCCGGGGGCCCGGACGTAGTACCGGCCCGCCGGCGGACCCACGGCCGCACGTACGTCGTTGGTCAACACGTCGTCCCTGGTCCAGCTTATCCGCTGCCCACTGGCCAGCGACGCCGCCGCCACCCGCAGCAAGACACTGTCGCGACCACAGATCAAAGTCGTCGTATCGGCCGCGAAGGCAGCCGTTGGGCGTTTTGCGAAAGCGACCACCGTACTCACGGTCGTATCACAGCCCGTCGCACGCTTGCGTACCACGAGCGTGTGCACGCCCTCGAGCGCAGAGGTGATCGTGGGGCCGCTCGGCAGCGTCTCCCCGGCCGGGCCGGTCCAGACAAAGGTATAGGCGCCAGGTTCTGCCGAGGCGCTGCCGCCGACGCTCAACGTGACGGGTGTCCGGTCGCAAGACCCGCGGACGGTATCGGGCAAACTCACGCGCGGTCGCTCGACATCACGCGTCACCACGGCCGTACTGCTCGCCCTGCAGCCAGTGGACGTATTGGTCACGGTGAGGACGTAAGTCCCGGGTTCGCTTACGGTGGGTTGGAAGCTCGTCTCTGTGCCGGGCGTGAGTTGCCCGTCGGCCGTCGTCCAGCTTACGCCAAAACCGGCGCCACTCGAACCACTGCCGCCGAGGGTGACCTGGGACGTAGTGCAGGTCAACTGGAGGTTCGGACCCGCCGAAGCCTGTGGGGCCGTAAGGCTCTGCGTAACGAGGAGGCTATCCACGGCCCGGCAGCCGCTCACGCTATCGGTCGCGGCGAAGAAGTATTTGCCGGCCTGCTCGGCCACGACGCTCAGGCTGTCGCCCAGGCCCCGGATGCGCCCGCCCGCCGTGGTCCACACCACGGCATGCTTACCACTCTTGCTACTGGCCGTCCCGGAGATACGAACCTCGGTCACGTCGCAGCTGAGCTGTCGGTCGGGTCCGGCCTCCACTACCGGGGGCGTGAGGTCTTCCCGCACCGCGATCGACCGCGTGGCCGTACATCCGTTGCGCTCGTCGGTCACCGTCACGGCGTAGGTGCCGCCCGCCCTCACCTCGACACTGCTCAGGGTAATATCGGAGGTGATGCCGCCGCCCGGGCCACTCCACGCGTATTGGAAAGGACGGCCGCCACTTGCCGTCACGCTCAAGGTTTGCCGGGGGTTGCGGCAGTCGACCACCGTATCACGACTGGCCGTAAGCTGGGGCACGAAGTAGCTAGAGTCGACTTTCACGGATTGGGTCACCGCACAACCCGATGCCGGGTCTCGGACGGTGAGCACGTAGGTCCCGGCCCGGTCCACGCTCACCGTCGCCGCGGTGGCGCTCCCGACCAAACTGCCGTCGGCGGTCGTCCAGGCGTAACTCAGGTTCGTCGCCGAACTCGTCGCGGTGCCGCGCAAGTCCACCGTGGGGCGTTCGCAGGTGAGCGTATCCGGCGTAGCGATGGCCGCACTGAGCGTAGGCTTCGCGTCTGCGACGACGAAGTCCAGCATCGTCGTGCAGCCCGTCACCCGGTCGGTCGCCGTGAGGGTGTAGGTCCCCGGCGCCCCGACTTCGAGGGCGTTAGTCGTGAGGGAAGCGGCGGGGAGCGTACCGTTCACCGTAGACCAGACGTAGTCCACGTCCGCCGTGGCGGGTGTCAGGGTGGCGACCAGCCTCGCCGTCGGTTGATCGCAGGTGATGTCGTTGCGCTGCGAGATACTGAGCGTATTTGTACTGCTGCGCGCTACGGCCACGACATCGCTCGACGAACAGCCCCCCGGGGAGGTCACCGTGAGGCGGACCTCGCCCTCGCCGCTCACCGATGGCGTGGGGGTCGTACCGCCGCCGACGATGGACGCGTTCCCACTGATCGGTGTCCACAGCAGGGTACTACCCGTGGGGATCGTCGAGGCGCCGGCGTCGAGGACTACGGGCGCCGTCGAGTTGCAGGGAGCCACAGCGTCCGGGCCGGCATTTGCGACGGGGGCTGGACCGCTCGAAGCCACGGTGATGTCCCGGGTGACGGGCGCTGACCAGCCGCTCTGGTCCGTGACCGTCACCCGGTATGTACCCGGCGCGAGGCCGCTCTGGTCTCGCGCGTTGACGACCGTACCCGGACCCGTCCAAGCGTACGTAAACCCGCCCCCGCCGCCGCTCGTCACCAGGGTGATCGCACCATCGGTGCGCCCGTCGCAGGAGACATCCTTGACCGTCGGCACCACCGCGATCGCGGCAAACGGATTGACGCGACACATGCTCCCGCGGCGTACGAGGAGGTTGCGCTCGGCCTTATTCGCGAAAATGTACGGCTTCACGGGCCGCAGCACACTGTCGATCGGCGCGCAGGCCGACGGTCCGGGCTTCGCCACGAAGCACAGGTCGAAGGCGTTGCTCGGCGTGAGTAGGTTGGTCGGCCCTTCGTGCTTGACGCTGAAGGTCAATCTCCCGCTCGCCTCCTGGCTCCGGTCCACGGTCATACCCCGGAGTTTGCGCGTAGGCTTCAGCTCGACGAAGGTGAATAGACTTGCGTCAAAACCGAGCGTGGCGCGCCACTCGTCGATGCGGTTGTAGTTGTCGACGCCTACGCTAAAACAGGTAGGGTCGGGCCCGATATTCACGGCCGGGTCGGGGAGCTTGAGCGTGAAGCCGTTCTCGTATTTCGCGCACACGAACCCGGCGTTGAGGTCGATTCCCACGGGAATCGGCACGGTCTCCGTCCCGATGAAGGTGCTGAAACTGAAGAAATTCTCCTGCGTCGGCGGCAGGGGGAATTCCGCGGGCGTGATGGCCGTGCAGCGGCTCGAATCCCCGACGATCTCGAAGCACAGCGTGGCCACCGTGTAGCCGTCCGCATAGGAAGAGGCGCAGGGGACCACCTTGGAATTCGCAGCAAATGCGAACCAGTCGATCCCGAAGTACCCTCTGCCACCGAGCACGGTGTCCTTCGTGACGAGCTTCCGGAAACAGTTCTGGTTACCGTTGACGGGCAGGGTTAGGTTCTTGACTTCGGTGAGTCGCAGCACGGACGCATCCCACGAGAAGCCCTGCCGATACTTCACGATGTCCTGGAAGCCGTCGACCTTCACGTCGATACACACCGTCGACCCCACCTTGTCCTCGGCGCTACTCAGGTAGGTCCGCACCGGGTCCGAGGTGAGGATGATCACGCTCCCGTAGTTGTAGAGCCCCGGCAAACCCTCTACGGCGAGCTCCAGCTTCGTCGCCGGGGGCCGCCGGATGTTGTCGGTCGCGAGGTCGGGGACGACGTAGTGTACCGAATTGATCGGACCGATCAACTCGAAATCGATGAAGAACAGCAACTCACCATCCGGAAAGCTCGCAGGCGTAGGACTATTAAAGCGAACGCGGACCTTCCCGGACGCCGCCTGGCTAAGGTCGACACTGGCCGCCGTGAAGCCCTGGGGCGCATTCGCGGCTACGCTGGCCCCCACGGCGCGCATGGCGGCGGCGTCGAAGTCGAGGTCCACGTCGAACTGCGTCAGTCCGTGAAACCCCGCCACCGCGTGCGGCAGCGTCACGACATCACCGACCGCCCCGTAGGCCAGCCCACCCTTGATGAGGATGTCATCGTTGCAACGGCGCGTGTCGACCTGTCCGGAGCTGCCCACCACGTACGTGAGGGGCTGGGCGGCGGTCTTCCGCACGTACGATAGGGGTGCCGCATTAAAGACCAGCTTGAAGGGATTGAACTGGTCGGGGAACTTCTTCACGTCATCGACGCAGGGTGCCTTTACCGTGAAGCACAGATCGAACAGCTTCTCGCCGGCGGGGATCGTAATACCAGGTCCTACCAGCAAGGAGTCCCGTATCTGGATGACGCCCGGATCGCTGGCGGCCAGCGTGATCCCGGTCGCCAGGAACGTCCCGAAGCGAGGGTTTAGGTTGGTCACCCCCGCGAAGGTCATGTAGCTCGGGAGGTACACGAACTGCATAAATACCGTGCGGACCTCGTCGAACCCACCCACCGCCGTCACCGGGATACACGTCGTCTGCCCGCTGGCCGCGTTGGAGCTCCCGATCGCCACCTCGGCCGGGAGGCGCTCGATCCCGATCCGGGCCCGGTTACTGATCAGGCCGATGTCCCGACCCGCGCTACCCTCGTCCTGTACGAAGGGGTTCGGGTTGTTGTTGGGCCGGTAGAGGGTGGTGATGTTGATGTCGGTAAACTCTCCCGGGACTTCTTTCGTCGTGAAACACAGTTCCATGATGACGCTGCCGTCCGGTAGGTCTTCGCCGACTTTACTGCTGAAGCGCGGCGCGGTCCAGTTGATGACGAAGTTGTCGTCGAGAGGCGCGGGTAAGGCGTAGCTGAAGTCGTCGAGGTCTACGAGGGTCGAGTTCCGGATCGAGTCGAAGCGCACGACCTTCGGGTCGAAGTTGAACTGGATGCTGAACTTCAGGATGCCCTCGAATCGCTGAACCGTGATCGGGATACACACCTGGGTGTTGGGCGCGACGACTTGCTCAGCGGGCGTAAAGGTGAACTGCGGCTGCGCCGCCGCGTCGCCCGCCCCGAAGCAGGCCACCACGAGAAGCAGGAGCGCGGCGGCGTACCGGGGGAGGTATGTCAAGGGGCCCCTGCTCATCGATTGAAGGCATAGCTGATCTGAAACTCGTGCGTCGCCCCGACGAAAGGCCCGTAGCTCGCGAACGCGTAGTCGATCCCGTACCCTACCCGCAGCAGGCGCTCGGCATCCTGTCCGAGGGTCACGCCTACCTCCCCGTGAAAAACCTTGCTGGTCGACAGCCCGACGCCGGTATACACCGACAAATCACTTTGGTAGCGCACCGTCGCGTTTACGTCCACCGGGATCCCGGGGGTTTGCTTTACCCACACCGTCGGCTCCCAGTAGCTCTCGGCGCTGATGTTGATGATTGCCCCGAGCTGTGCGTAGTAGTGCCGGTAGCGCCGCGCGCTGATCTCCGCCTCGTTGCCGCGGTAGTTCAGTTCCAGCGACAGGAGCTGCGGCGAGCTTACCCCGGCGTAGT
Organism: Saprospiraceae bacterium; assembly: GCA_965215115.1. Lineage (GTDB taxonomy): Bacteria > Bacteroidota > Bacteroidia > Chitinophagales > Saprospiraceae > CALDTK01. The sequence goes on along the minus strand of OZ244050.1, from coordinate 3,992,692 downwards.
AGACGTTGTCGTCGCGGCGCTTGTAGGCAAACACGCCCACGCCCACGTCCGGGTACACGCGCGACTGATCGTCGGTGAGGAAGACGGTTTCCTCCTCGCGGAGCACCAACTCCCCGACGTTGAGGCGGTACTGATTGAAGCCCGCTTGCAGCCCGAGCGCAATGCCGCCCTCGTAGGGGTCGGCCGAGAGGATGCCGGAGAGTTTTGCGGAAGCGCCCGTGAAGCCCGTCGGCCCCGTCTGGTCCTGGACGAGCGTGAGGCCCAGGTGCGGCGTCACGCCCTCGTACCCACCGGCCAGGTAGCTGCCCGTCACCATCGCCGTCCGCGGGTGCCCCTCGATCTGGGTCCACTGGTTGCGGTACACCGCCTGCAGGTTTACATTTTGCTCGAAGCGCAGGTAGTTAGACGACACGGCCGCCGGATTCACCAACTCGGCACTACCCTGCAGCTGCCCGAACGAGGGCAGCTGTTGCGCCCGCAGCGACGCGACCGTAACGGAGAGCAGCGAGAGGGCGAGTAGGAGTTTGGCCATTGAGTAGGACGAGGTGACGAGCCGGACGCGCAACAACCGTCGGCGGCTGAGGGCTTGAGAATCAGACTCCTCAAATATGTCACTAAACTATTCCCCCGCCCTAGGCTGCGCCCCGACATATGACGCGTTATCAGCATAAGACCGCAAGAATACCCGCCTCCGGTTAAGCTCACGCAGGCCGGACGGGCACCCCCGAACGCTCGCTGCGGCGGCTTTATTAGCGCCCGCGCCGTGCGTTAGGACCGGCGTGACAGCTGGTGCGGCCGGTCCCGAATGATGCCTATCGCCGCAGGTACACGTAGCCCGTGTACTCCCGCCCGCGTCCGTCCTCGAAGACGTAGAAGTACGTGCCCTCCGGCAACTCGTCCCCGTCGAAGTAGGTCCCGTCCCAGCTGTTGTCGTACTCGTCCATCGCGAAGACCAGGTTGCCGCCCCGGTTGTACACCTCCATGCGGTTGCCCGGGAACTGCTCGATCCCGAGCACCGTGAAGGTCTCGTTGATGCCGTCGAAGTTCGGCGAGAACCCGGAGTAGATCACGAGCTCATCGCACAGCGTCGTGATCAGGACCGTGGCCCGGTCGCAGCCCGAGGCGTTGCAGATCTCGTAAACGAGGGAGTCCCGCCCGCAGTACTGCGCCTCCGGGGTGTAGCGGATCACGTCGCCCTCGACGCGCGCCCGGCCGCGCTCGGGGTAGCTCACGACCTCGAAGCTCGTCAGCGTCCCGCGGGTGTCGTCGTTGGCGAGGACCTCGATCTCGCGGGAGCGGTTCATGCTCACGGAGTCGACGTCGTCCACGGCGAGCGGGAACAGCAGTTCGGCCGGGTCGCGCACGTCGATGATGACGATGGTCGTATCGCAGACCCCGTCGGCGTCACAGGCGCGGATGCAGAGCGTATCCGTGCCGATGTTCAGCCCCGTGTAGCGGTAGCACATCGTGTCGGTCTGCGCCACGGCCGCGAAGACGCCGTCACCGCGTGGGCACAGGTTCTCCACCGTCTCGACGGGGCCACTCAACTGATCGGTCGGGATGCAGGCGCTGTCCACGAAGCCTACCCCCACTGCCCAGCGCAGCGTGTCGAGCGTCGGGACGCCCTGCGCGCTACACCGCAGCGAAATGCCGAAGTCCCCCCGGCAGCCACCCGGCCCCACCAAGGACGCCACGTAGGTGCCGGGCGTGAGCAGGATGCGCGTCCCGTCGAAGATCCGGCGCTTCGGCGCGAGCACGACGCGGCGGCCGTCGACGTTGAGCGTCAGGTTGCGGTAGGCACGCGTGGCCAGGCCCCCGCGGACCACCCCGAGGCGGGCGTCGTAGCGCCAGTCCTCGTTATCGAACTGCGTCATCCGCGCCGCCAACTCGGCCACGTTGCCGAGGCGTGCCGTGCGGCTGCGGCCGTCCACGATCCAGCTCTCCATCCGGAAGGCAGCCTGGAGCTCGAGTCCCGCCAGGTCGTAGTAGAACTCATCGACCAGGTTGCAGGCTTCCGCCGATCCTGAGTACGGGGCTCCGTCCACGAGGAGGGCGTACTCGCCGATCATCGCAAACGGCACGTCGATGCAGACCGGGGCCACCTGGTCACAGTACGGGGTCGCGGTCCGCACCGGTGCCGGCTCGTAGGCCGTGCGGCAGCGATCGGCCCGCTCCACGCGCAGGTACACGCTGTCGCGGCAGCCGTTGCGGCTGTCCTCGGTCACGACGGTGTAGCCCCCGAGCGCGAAGGTGAGCGTACCGGAGATCTGGTTCGGCAAGCGGTTCGGGGTGAGGTAGAACTTGTCGCCCGAGGCCACGTGCGTCACCTCGATCTCTCCGTAGCTGCGGTTGGGTTGTCCCCCGCTCAGGAAGTTGTTGTCGGCGTCGAAGCGCCAGCGGCCCCACGCGTCGGCCCGGTCGAGCGCTTCCGCAAAACCTGCCCCGTCCTGGACGAGTTCCGCCACCACGATATCGTCGCCGCCGTACCAGAACTCGATCAGGTACGGGCCCGCGCGTCCGTCGCCGGGCAAGGACTCCAGGTTGTAGTAGGTCAACTCCGAGCGCGTGCAGAGTGCGGGCTCGACGCGGCCCCCGTCCACGAAGAAGCGCCGGTCCACAGGCTGAATGAAGTTCGGCAGGCACCAGGCGTAGTCGACGTCGTCCGCGTACACCACCACCGTATCGGCGGTGAAGTACTCCTGACACACCAGCGGACGGCACATGTCGGGCACGGCCAGCACAGTGTCCAGCACGCAGCCGTTCGCGTCCGAGATCGACAGGGCGTAGTCGCCCGCGGCCAGGTTGTTTTGCGTAAGCGCACCCCCGCGACCGCCGGCCCAGACCACGGTGTACGGACGCGTCGCCCCCGCGAGATCGAGCGCGATACTGCCGTTGGCCGTCTCGCAGCCCGCGCCACTGATCGTGGCCGCGAGCGTGAAGTCCTCTGGTTCGGCGAGGGTCACGTCGAGGGTCGCGCGGCAGTCCGGCACACTCCGGTCCACGAGCGTGTAGGCGCCCGCGGGCAGGCCACCGACGGGTAGCGTCCCGAGGGCCGTCCCGTCCGCGGACCGGAGTTCGTACGCGCGACCGTTGGTGCTGGCGATCGTCCCGCTGGCCTCCCCGTAGCACGCCGGCGAGGTGAGTACGAGGTCGGCCAGCGAGATGCTCGGGCCGCCGTCGCGCAGCGTAAACTCGAAGCGCTGGACGCAGGCGTTGACGTCGGTCACCTCGACGACCTTCGGCCCGCTCGTCTGGCCGTTCACGATGATCTGTGCGGCGGTGCTGTTGGCGGCGACCACCTGGCCGTTGATGCGCATGGTGTACCTGTCGGCAAAACCGTCGACCAGGACGGTGAATCCTCCGTTGGCGCGACCGGCGCAGGTCGGCACCCGGACATCTGTCGTGTCGAGGGCCAGGAGCATCGGGTTCTCCGTCACGACGATGATCACCTGCTGGCGGCAACCCGAAGCATCGGTGACGCTCACGCTGTACTCGCCCGCGAAAAGGTCGCGGATCGTGTAGGGCATGCGGCTCGCCTCGACGGAGCCCTGGTCGACCCCCGTGTAAGCAACCGTGAAGGGCGCTACCCCACCGTCGGTGAAGACCGTGATGGACCCGCCCTTGCCCAGCGGACACGCCGACGGCGAGCTACTCGCCGTGAGGTTGAAGTTGCTCGTCCCGGGCACCTCGAGGACCTCGACCAGTTCGCAACCCGTGAACAGGTCGCGCACCGTCACCCGGTAGGCACCCGCCGGTAGTTTGTCCGCACGCGTGGTGCTGCTCACGGCCGGCAACCACGTGTAGGTATAGCGTCCGCTCCCGCCCGCGACCGCGAAGGAGAGCGCCCCCCGCGAGTCGCCACAGTCACTGGGCGTAGCCGCGAAGTCCACGATGGCCAGGGCGCAGTCCCCGACGTAACCCACACTCACGAGGTGCACCGCCTCGTCGAAGGTGGCGGGGAAGACGTCCGAGCGTCCGGTCAGGTCCGCATCCGAGTCGATGAACTCGTCCGTGCCGACGTTGCGCTGCGTGAAGCCGAAGTTGGGCTGCGGCGCGAACTGCACGTAGTAGTCCCCGATGGCGAGCTCCGTGAACTCGTAGAAGCCGAGGGCGTCGGTCTGCGTCGTCAGGCCCGTCGCCGCACCTCCAGAGCGGAAGAGCTCGACGCGAACCCCCTCGAAGAGCGGTTCGAAGTTTTGGCGCAAGCCGTCCCTATTGTCGTCGTGCCACGCGAAGCCCCCGAGGCGCGGTTGCTTACAGTCGGACTCGACCTCGAACTCGTGCGTGTCCTCGTAGCCGCAGACCCACTCGCCGTTCGGGGCCAGGCGCTGTACGCTTACGCGAAAACCGTAGCTGCCCGGTGTGAGGGAGTCGGTCGTGATGGCGGCGGCGGTGGTGGCCAGTAGGTTGTTGCCACTGTTTGGATTCGTGGCGAACTCGGTCCACAGGTAGCGTACGCTGTCGGCCGGCTGCGCGGGCGCGACGCTTACGCTGAGCTTGGCGGGTAGGTCTTGGCAAAGACGCGGATCGCCGGTGGCCGCGATCGCGAACCCGGGCATCGTCGTGATGAACACGGAGTCGACGCGCTTACAGCCGTCGACCCCGAGCGCCGTCACCACGAAACGCTCACGCCGGTAAGTCTCCACGGCCCGCGGGCAGTAGGTCATGCTCAGCCCGTCGGGCGTCCGCAGGTTGGGACCGTCCCAGGCCACGGAGGTGGTCGGCAGGTCGGGCGTGACGCCGATGTCGTGGCAGACATCCGCGCAGACGTACTGCGGCGCGTCGAAGGTGAGCACGGGCGCCTGCCAGACCTGAATCGTGAGCGTGGCCGCCGCCGAGCAGACGACGTTACCGAAGCGATCGCGCGTCACTACGCCGACCTTGTAGCGGAGGCTATCCCCGAGGTAGGTGCCGTCGATGACGACGTTCGGTTCGGGACAGTCGACGCAGCTCAGGAAGCGCAGCCCCGGATCGTCGACGCTGCTCCACGCGTACACCTGCGTAAGGTTGACCGTGTCCACCTCGGGCATCCCGACCCGGACGGTATCGAAGCCCCCGGTGCAAAGCTGTTTTTGAGAAAGCGTCACCGAGATACTGTCGAACGTCACCTCCGCCGGGCAGCACGACCCGAGCACACAGGTAGACGTCGAACCCGGGATCTCGAAATTGTAGCGCCCGGAGCCGCCGACGTTGATGACGTTGGTGGTCTCGCCGGCCATCAGTACGCCGTCGTGGTACCACCGGTAAGCCGGGTAGCCGCCCGGGGCCTGCACCTTCACGGACTGTCCACACTCGGCGCGGATCGGCACCGTCACGCAGGCCGCCACGATGTCGTCCTCGTCGAGGACCCCGTTGCCGGGCGTCGAGTCCGAGTCCGTCCCGTCCATCGTCGCGATCTCGGCGAGCGCAATCTGGACGCCCTCCCCGACCACCTTCAGGTCGATCGTGATGAGCCGCTGCGGCTGGAAGAACCTGATGTTGCCGATCGTCCAGCGCCCGGTAGCCGGGTCGAAGTTTTGCGAAAGCGAGTGCCGCAGGTACTGGAGGCCGTCGGGGAGGTCGATCTGGACCGCCACCCCGCGCACGTCGGTGCCGCGGTCGTTGGTCACCACGAACGTGAAGCTCACGATGTCCCCGCGCTGGAGGTAGTTGTCGCTCGAGACCCGGAAGATGCTCAGGTCGTGCTGCGCGAAGGCCCCCGCGACCCAGAACAGGACACATGCGAATAGCAGCGCGAGGCGGCCTGCTTGTGGGGGGGTGGGCAGGGGGCGGATCAAACGGAAGAGCTTGGCGGGCCCGCAACTGCGGGCCACACAGATATGACGATTTACCGTCATACAAACTCCGCGCCAATTCGCCCCCGCCCCGCGGTGGATTTCTACAATCTGGCCCCGGCCTTTAAGGGCGTGCCCCCAACTCGATCGCTATCGGCAGGCAGACCTCGTCCGGACAGGCCGCGTCGAAGGTCCCGCTCGCCCCGCAACCCGCGTCGCCTTCGAAGCTTACCCGCAGGGGCTCCCCGGGCTTACCGCTGCACGACAGGCGCGGTAGCGTCAGCGTCGCCTCCCCGTAGGTGCCCTTCAGTTCGAAGCGCTTGCCGTTGATCAGCAGGGCCCCGCGCGGGTTGGTGTAGCGCACCTTGACCTGCAGGTCGTACTGCCCGTCGACACACGCACCGGTCGTGGCTGAGACCAGCGTGATGTTGCAGGCCTCCGTGCAGCTCCCGGGGCTGGCCACCCGTTGCGCCTCCAGGCTACAGCTCGCCGTGCCTACCCCGCGGAAGTCGAAGCTCACCGACGGCTTCCCGATTGGGTAGATCCCGAGCAGCACCGGCTGCCCGGCGTAGATGGCGCCGAGCTCGGCGTCCCCGCTCACGCGGAAGGCCCGGCCCTTGAGGTAGGCTCCCTTCAGGTCGGCGTACACGGCGTACACGTCGTCGCTCGGGTCGCTCGGCGTACCGTTGTCGCGGCACTCCGTCGTGAGGACGGCCTCCGTGAGGGTACAGCAGTCACAGTCGAGGTCGTCGCAGTCGACGAGGCCGTCCCCGTCGTCGTCGATGCCGTTGTCGCAGACCTCCGCGCACTTGCCCAGGCCTACCTCGACGTACACCGAGTCACGCAGCGCGCAGCCCGAGGGCGCCGTCGCCGTGGCGTAGTAGTACCCGCTCTGCATGTTGGACACGTCGTCGAGACTTACGCTCGCCCCCTCGTCCTCGAAGCCGAGCGGCCCCGTCCACGTGACCGCCTTGAGGTCGGTATCGACGCGGAGCTGCAGCGTTTGCCCCTCGCACATCTTCGGCACGGCCGCGACCGCGAAGGTGGGCCGCGGGGCCACCGTGATCACGACCTTCGCCTGCCCGGCACAGCTTCCGCCAAAACTCACGGCGTACTCGCGGGTCACCTCGGCGCGTACCTTGATGACCTGCCCGGTGGCGCCCGTGTTCCAGGCGTAGTTGCTGCCGCCGGCGGGGGCCGTGAGCGTGACCACGTCGCCCGCGCACACCGTCGAACCGACCTGCCCAGCGATCGAGCCCACCGTGATCCTGGCCGCCGCCCCACTGAAGACCAGCAGTTGCGTAGCCGTCGAACTATTGCCACAGGCGTCGGTCGCGGTCCACGTCCTGATCAATCCCTCGATCAACTTGCCGTCGCGGTTGACCTGCGTCGGGGCGCTCGTCTCTTTGAGCGTCACCTTCGGGCTACAAGCGTCGGCGGCGGTGGGTTGGGTCTTGGCGTAGTCGTAGGCCTTGCACGCGACATCCATGCTCCCCGGCACTCCGGATAATACCGGTGCCGTCCGGTCCACCACGGTCACCTGCTGCGACAGCACCGCTTGGTTGCCGCAGTCGTCGGTCGCCGTGAAGACCCGCAGCACGAGTCTCTCCCCCGGGCAGCTGCCCGCACCGAGCTCGATACTGGACTCCTCGTAGGTGAGGTCCTGGTCGCACACGTCCCTGGCCACGAGCTTCACCGCCGGGAAGGCCTCCCCGCAGGCGACCGTGATCTCTGGCTTGACGACCGTCTCGAAGACGGGCTTGTCCTTGTCGACCACGAGGATCGACTGCACCCCGGTGCTCGAGTTGCCGCAGGCGTCCTCGGCGTACCAGGTGCGGCGGATCGTGTAGCCGCAGTTCGCGGGGATTTCCTTGTCGAGGTGGTAGATACGGACGTTCTTGTCGCAGTTATCGGTCGCGGTGGGCCTGCCGCCGGTCACCGGCGAGCCGCAATTGATCGTCACCGAACGCGGGAGGTTCGCCATGACAGGCGCGATCCGGTCCACGGTAATGACGCGCTGCCGCATCGTGGCGACGTTGCCACAGTTGTCGGTCGCGGTCCAGACGCGGACCAACGTGCCAACACCGGCGCACCCCATACTCGTGGCGTCGACCTGCTCACTGTACGTCACCGCGACATTGGCGTCGCACTTGTCGGTGGCCGTGACGGTGACCTTCGGCGCTGCCTGTCCGCAACTCAGTTCAATGTCCGAGAGCGTCGTCGCGAAGGTCGGCTTGGTGTTGTCGAACCGGCTCACGCGCTGGCGGGCCGTCGTCTTGTTGCCGCAGGCGTCCGTCGCCGTGAAGACCCGCACGTGTACGTAGCTATCGGTGCAACTGCCCGCCGTGATCTCCTTCGACTCCACGACGGCGATGATCCCCTGGCAGGCGTCACTCGCGACCGGCAGGTTGGTCGGGATCGGTTGATCACAACTGATACTAATGTCGGCCGGGACGTTGGTCATCACCGGCGCCACGCGGTCGCGTACGGTGATGACCTGCGAAGTCGTCGCGGCATTGCCGCAGTCGTCCCGCACGCTGAACGTCCGCACGATCTCGTAGCTGCTCGCGCAGGCGCCGTCCTTGCGGACGTCCACGTAGGCCACGGCCCCGACATCGCTGCAGAGGTCTTCGGCTTTCGCCAAAACCACGGGCACCTGAGTTCCGCACTCAAGGGTAATAGCCCCCGGTACAGACGTCCACACCGGTGGCGTACGATCGACCGTACGTAATGTCTGGCTTACGGTGCTGGTGTTGCCGCAGGCATCGGTCGCGGTCCAGACCCGCGTCACGTCACCGCTTCCCGCACAGCCGCGCGCGCCGGTCAGGTCTTTGAACGTCACGGTGACCGATCCGCAAGCATCGGTAGCCGCCGGGGGCACCGAGCCGGACGCCTCCCCGCAGTCGACCGTCACGAGCGCCGGGACGGTCCCGAATACCGGAGCCGTAAGGTCGAACACCGTCACCACTTGGCTCGCGGTGGCGGTGTTGCCGCAGGCATCGGTCGCCGTGAAGACGCGTGTCAGCACACTCTCGCCAGGGCAGCTGCCGGGCCTCGAGGACCTGGTCTCCGATACGGAAGCCGCGCCCGCGCAGGCGTCTCTCGCCGAAGGCAAGGCGGTCGGCTCCGCGGACCCGCAAGCTATGCTTACACTGGGTGGCACGCCGGTGAATACCGGTGCGGTTCGGTCCACCACCGCGATGAGTTGTTCGGCCGTGATGAGGTTCCCATCTGCGTCACTGGCGACGAAGGTGCGTTTGATCGCGCGGTTACCGGCACAGGCGCCCGCGGTCTGCTCGTCGGAGAAGGTCACGAGTAGCTCGCCGTCGCAGGGGTCGACGGCTTTCGCCAAAACGCTCGGTACGTCACCGCCGCACGCGACCTCCAGGCCGACCGGCACGAAGGTCCAGGTCGGAGGCCCCGTATCGCGGTACGTGACGACCTGCTTCGCGCTCAGCGAGTTGCCGCAGGCGTCGGTGGCCGTAAACGTCCTGGTCACGGTGTAGGCGTTCGCCGAAGCACCCACCGTGCGTAGCTCGGCGACCGTGATCGCCACCCGAGGGTCGCAAACGTCGGAGGCGCTAGGCACGGCACTCGGCAGCGCCTGGCCGCACGACAGCGTCACGTCCGTAGGGACGTTGACCAGGACTGGTGCTGTCTTATCGGTAATCGTGACGATCTGCGAGGCCGTGGCCGTATTGCCGCAGGCGTCGGTAGCCGTGAAGACGCGCGTTAGCACCGACGTACCGGAGCAGGCCCCGGCGGCGGTCGTACTCGCGACCGTGACCACGGGTGCAGCACCGCAAGCGTCCGTAGCCCTCGGGAGCGTGGTCGGTTCCGCGGCCCCGCACTCGATCGCCGTATTTGCCGGGACGCTCGCCAGCACGGGCGCGGTCTGATCGAGGATTGTGACCACCTGCGAGGCTGTGGCGGTGTTGCCGCAGGCGTCGGTCGCCGTGAAGACGCGAGTCAAGATGGAACTCCCGGCGCAGCGACCTGCGGTCGTCGTGCTCGCGACCGTCACCGCCGGGGTCACCCCGCAGGCGTCCGTAGCCGACGGCAGGGCCGTCGGCTCGCTCGCGCCACACTCGATGGTGGTAGCTCCTGGAACGTTCGCCAATACCGGCGCCGTGCGGTCGAGGATCGTGACGACCTGAGAGGCCGTGGCCGTGTTGCCGCAAGCGTCGGTGGCCGTGAACACCCGCGTGAGGATCGACTCCCCGGGGCAGGCCCCGGCGATCGTCGAAGCGGATACCGTCACGACCGGGGCCGCGCCACACGCATCGCTCGCCGTCGGCAGCGCCGTCGGTTCACCCTGACCACATTCGATCGTAGCAGCGGCCGGTACCGCGGACAACACGGGGGCCGTGCGATCCTCGGAGGTGACGATCTGCTCGGCGGTAATCCGATTGCCGTCCGCGTCGGTCGCGGCGAAAGTGCGGGTCACCGTGGCCGCCCCGGCACACGGCCCGGCGGTCCGGACCTCGGTGACGCTCACCACGAGCGCGCCGTCGCAACCGTCCACTGCGGTGGCGAGCGAGCTGGGGATCGGTTGCCCGCACGCTACCGTGGCGGCACTGGGGACAAACGTCCAGGTCGGGAAGCCGCTATCGGTATACGTGACCACCTGGGACGCGGAGGCGCTGTTGCCGCAGGCGTCGGTCGCGGTAAAGGTTCGCGTGATGGTGTAAGCATTCGCCGAGGTGCCCGGGGTGCGGGCTTCCGAGACGGTAACCGCCGGGGCTCCATCGCACGCGTCGGTCGCCGACGGCAGAGCCACCGGGACAGCCTGCCCGCACGTAAGCGCCACGTTGGCGGGAACACTCGACAGCAGTGGCGCGGTGCGGTCGCGGAGCGTGACCACCTGCGAGGCCGTTGCGGTATTCCCGCAGGCGTCGGTGGCGATGAAGGTGCGGGTAAGGATCGACTCCCCGGCGCACACACCGGCAGTCGTCGAGCTCGTTTGCGTCACGACCGGGGTCGCGTCACAAGCGTCACTGGCCGTCGGCATCGTCGTGGGTTCGGCCGCCCCACACTCGATCGTCGTCGCCGTGGGGACATTCGCCAGTGCTGGTACGGTACGGTCGTGGACCGTGACGACCTGCGAGGCCGTAGCGGTGTTGCCGCACGCATCCGTAGCCGTAAACACGCGGGTGAGGATGGATTCACCCACACATGCACCGGCCACCGTAGACATGGCCACCGTGACGACCGGTGCGGCGTCGCAGTCGTCGCCGGCCGTCGGTAGCGCCGTTGGTTCCGGCGAACCACACTCGATCGTAGCCGCGGCGGGGATATTTACCATGACCGGCGCCTTCTGATCTCGGATCGTGACCACCTGCGAAACCGTAGCCGTGTTGCCACAGGCATCGGTCGCCGTGAAGACGCGGGTCAGGATCGACTCCCCGGCGCAAGTCCCGGCTTTCGACGCAGAGGCAACCGTTACGACCGGCCTCGCATCGCAAGCGTCGCTCGCCTGCGGGAGCGTCGTCGGCTCGGCAGTTCCGCAGTCAATCGTGATCGCGGAGGGGACGGAGCTTAGTTCGGGGGCCGTCCGGTCACGGATCGTGACAATCTGTGAGGCAGTAGCCGTATTACCACACGCGTCAGCTGCGGTGAACATTCGCGTGAGGACAGATTCCCCGGCGCAAGTGCCGGCGTTTACGGTATTTACGACTGTCACGGCGGGCGCGGGGTCGCATGCGTCTGTGGCCATCGGCAATTCACTCGGCTCCACAGTCCCACACTCGATCGTGGTCGCCGCGGGAATAGCCGTTAGGACGGGGGCTACGCGATCCTCGATCGTGACCATTTGCTCGGTCGTGATCCGGTTGCCGTCGGCGTCCGTAGCTACGAAGGTCCGCCTGATGGTGGCCGTCCCAGCGCAAACCCCAGGCGTCCGAACCTCCGAAGTGGTCACCTCGAGTGAGCCATCGCACCCGTCCTCCGCAGTCGCTGTCTCAACTGCGAGCACTGCGCCACACTCCACCGACTTTGCAGCCGGGACAAACGTCCAGACCGGAAGCCCGGTGTCGGTATAGGTAATGAGTTGGGTCGCGGTCGCGGTATTGCCACAGGCATCTGTCGCGGTGAACGTCCGGGTGACCTCGTAGTCATTGACGGAGGTACCAGCCGTGCGTGCCTCAGTCACCACTAGCGCAGGCGCTGCGTCACAGGCATCGGTGACGCTCGGTAAGGTGACCGGCAAAGGCTGCCCACACGTCAAACTAACATCTGCGGGTGTACCCGCAAAAACGGGCGCCACGCGGTCGCGAATCGTCACGACCTGCGAGGCAGTGGCCGTGTTGCCGCAGGCGTCTGTTGCCGTGAAGACGCGGGTCAGGATGGACTCTCCGGCGCAGGCCCCGGCGCTCGTGGACACCGAGACCGTCACCGTCGGTGCGGTGTCGCAGGCGTCTGTAGCGGTGGGGACCTCGCTTGGTTCCGCGGTGCCGCACTCGATGGTGGTCGCTGCGGGCACGTTGGTCAACGCTGGCGCCGTACGGTCTTCGACGGTGACGACCTGCGTCGTCGTGATGCGGTTGCCGTCGGCATCCGTCGCGGAGAAAGTCCGCGTCAACGTGGTCGCCCCGGCGCACCTGCCGGCGGTCCGGACCTCCGATACGGTCACGACCAGCGCACCGTCGCAACCGTCTTCCGCGGTCGCGAGCGTCGTCGGGGTTGGCTCGCCGCACTCGACGCTGATGTCCGACGGGGTAGAGGTCCAGGCCGGAAGTCCCGTGTCCGAGTACGTAGCGACCTGGACGGCGGTGGCGGTGTTGCCGCAGGCATCTGTGGCCGTGAAGGTTCGAGTAATCGTGTAAGCATTCGCCGATGCACCGGCGGTGCGCGCTTCGCTTACGGTGATCGCTGTGGCTGGGTCACACACGTCCGACGCGGTGGGGAGCGCGGACGGCGCGTTCTGGCCGCAAGTCAACGACACGTCCGCCGGGACATTCGTGAACGTGGGTGCGGTGCGGTCGCGCAGCGTAACGACCTGCGAAGCACTAGCCGTATTGCCGCAGGCATCGGTAGCCGTAAAGACGCGCGTTAGGACGGACTCCCCTTCACAAGCTCCGGCCACGGTGACGCTCGCGACGGACACTATCGGTGCGCCGTTGCACGCGTCGGTAGCCGTCGGCAGGGTCGTAGGCTCGGGCGCGCCACATTCGACGGTGGCCCCCGCGGGGACGTCCGCCAGCGTTGGTGCCGTACGATCCTCGATCGTTACGACTTGCGAGGCTGTGGCGGTGTTGCCACAGGCGTCGGTCGCCGTAAATACACGTGTGAGCGTCGACTCCCCGGCGCAGGCACCGGCGGTCGTCGTACTTGCGACGGTAACCGTGGGAGTGGCGTCGCAAACGTCGCTCACCCTCGGGACATCGGTCGGCTCGGGGCTACCGCACTCGATCGTAACGGCCGCGGGGATCGCCACCAGCTCCGGGGCCGTGCGATCCAGGATGGTGATTACCTGCGATGCCGTCGCCGTGTTGCCGCACGCATCGCTCGCCGTGAAGACGCGCGTTAGAATGGACTCGTTGGCGCACGCCCCCGCCGTGGTCGTACTCGTGACCGACACTACGGGCGTGTTGTCGCAGCCGTCCGTGGCCGTCGGAAGGGTCGTAGGCTCCGGCGCTCCGCACTCGGTCGTGGCGGGGGCGGGTACACCCACGAAAGTCGGTGCCGTTCGGTCGCGGAGCGTGACGATCTGAGAGGCCGTGGCCGTATTGCCACAGGCGTCGGTCGCCGTAAAAACACGCGTCACGGTGGACTCGCCCGCGCAGGCCCCAGCTATGCTGACGCTGTTCACCGTGACTACGGGGGCACCATCGCAGGCGTCGGTGGCTACCGGCAGTGCCGTCGGCTCGGCGGCGCCGCACTCGATGGTCACCGCGGCGGGGATATCCGAGAGCACGGGCTTGCTTCCGTCTTCTACCGTGATCACTTGCGAGGCCGTGGCCGTGTTGCCGCAGGCATCCACGGCGGTGAAGACGCGGGTCACGAGCTTCTGTCCAGGACAAGTGCCGGGAACTTCCGTGCGGACCGTGGTCACCACCGGAGCGGGATCGCAGACATCGCTCGCCGTCGGGACTGCCGATGGCTCACGGGTGCCGCACGCGATGGTCACGTTTCTCGGGACCCCGAGCAGGACCGGTTTGGTCTTGTCGTTTACGGTGATGAGCTGCGTGGCGGTTGCTGTGTTACCGCAGGCGTCGGTCGCCGTGAACAACCTCAAGATTGTTTTGCGGCCAGCGCACAAACCAGCCATCTCGGAACGGGTCACTGTCACCGTCGGGGAAGGGTCGCAAGCGTCTGTCGCCGTCGGCACCGCGGATGGCTCGGAAGCGCCACACTCGAGCGTGATAGCCGCGGGGATACCCGCCAAGATTGGGGCCTCACGGTCACGCACGGTGACTACCTGCGAGGCCGTAGCCGTGTTGCCGCAGGCGTCCGTGGCGGTGAAGACCCGCGTCACGATAGACTCCCCGACGCAGGCACCGGCGACCGTCGTGCTCAACACCGTCACTACGGGTGTCGCGTCACAGACGTCGGTCACGGTCGGCAAGGCGGTTGGTTCCGCGGCGCCACAATCGATCGTCACCGGCGGGGGCACATCGGATAGCGTCGGTGCTTGGCGGTCTTCGACCGTGATGACCTGCACCGCCGAGATAGCATTGCGGTCGGCATCCTGCGCGGTAAAAGTTCGCGTGATGACCGTAGCACCGGCGCACGGGCCAGCGGAACGATCCTCGGTGACGATCACCCCGAGCTCGCCGTCGCAACCATCCTCAGCCGTGGCAAGCACTGAGGGGACGGGCTCGCCGCAAGTCAGGCGCAGGTTGGCAGGAACGTACGTCCAGGCCGGTAAGCCCGTATCGGAATACGTGACGACCTGTGAGGCGGACGCGGTGTTGCCACAGGCGTCGGTCGCCGTAAAGGTCCGCGTAATGCTGTACGCATTTGCGCTCGCCCCGTCGGCGCGGACCTCGGCGACCACGACGGCTGGAGCGGGATCGCAATCGTCGCTCGCCGTCGGGAGTGCCGTGGGGATGGCCTGGCCGCACGTAAGCGTTACGTCGGCGGGAACACCAGCAAATACGGGCGACACGCGATCGACGATGGTGACGACCTGCGACGCCGTAGCTGTATTACCGCAGGCGTCGGTAGCGGTGAAGACGCGCGTGAGGATGGACTCCCCGGCGCAGTCGCCCGCTGTACTCGAGCTCGCAACGGTCACCGAAGGTGTAGCGTCGCAGTCGTCGCTCGCCGTTGGGACTACCGATGGCTCGGCGGCGCCACACTCGATCGTCGTCGCCGTGGGGACGCTCGCAAAGACGGGCGCCGTGCGGTCGCGGACCGTGATGACCTGTGAGGCTGTAGCCGTATTGCCGCAGGCGTCGGTAGCGGTGAAGACGCGCGTGAGGATGGACTCCCCGGCGCAGGTCCCCACGCTCGTCGTGCTCGCCACCGTTACTACGGGGGCGGTATCACAGGCATCGGTCGCCGTGGGGAGCCCCGCGGGCTCAGCTGCGCCACATTCAATCGTCGTCGCCGTGGGCAAACCCGCCAGGACAGGCGCCGAACGGTCGCGCACGGTGACCACCTGCGAGGCCGAAGCCGTGTTGCCGCACGCATCGGTGGCCGTGAATACGCGCGTGAGGGTTGACTCTCCGGCGCAGGTTCCGGCGGTCGTCGTGGTCGTCACCGTAACCACGGGGGCCGTATCACACGCGTCGGTGGCCGTGGGGAGCGCCGTAGGTTCGGCCGCGCCGCACTCGATGGCGGCGGCGGCGGGGACGTTTACCAAAGTCGGCGCCAGGCGGTCTTCCACGGTCACGACTTGGGTCGCGGTGATTCGGTTGCCGTCGGCGTCCGTCGCGGCGAAGGTCCGGGTCACGGTAGCGGTCCCGGCACATGCGCCGACGGTCCGCACCTCGGAGACGGTGACCTCGAGTGCGCCGTCGCACCCGTCTTCCGCGGTCGCGAGCGACGTCGGGATTGCTTCGCTACACTCCAGCGTGGCTGCGGCCGGAACAAAGGTCCAGGCCGGCAGTCCCGTGTCGGTATACGTCACGCGCTGCGTGGCGGTGGCCGTGTTGCCGCAAGCGTCCTCGGCGGTGAAGGTTCTCGTGATTGCGTAATCGTTCACGCTCGCGCCCGGTTCCCGAACTTCGACTACCGAGAGTCGCGGCGCTGGGTCGCAGGCATCGGTCGCCGTCGGGAGGGTCGTCGGGAGGGCCTGGCCACAAGTCAGCGTAACCGCTGTCGGGACGCCCGAGAGCACTGGCGCCGTACGGTCGCGGACCGTGACGACCTGAGAGGCCGTAGCCGTGTTGCCGCAGGCGTCGGTCGCGGTAAAGACCCGGGTGACCGTTTTAGAGCCCGCGCACGTGCCGGCCACCTCCGTGCGGACGACGGTGACCTTCGGGGCGGGATCACAGATGTCGCTCGCCGTCGGGAGCGCCGTCGGCTCGGCGGCGCCACACGCGATGGTGACACGGCGGGGACGCCCGCCAGGACGGGCTCAGTCTTGTCCTCGATCGTGACGACCTGCGAGGCCGTGGCCGTGTTGCCGCAGGCGTCGGTCGCTGTGAAGACGCGCGTGACGGTCTTCGAGCCGGCGCAGGCGCCCGCTACCTCCGTGCGGACGACGGTGATCTTCGGGGCCGGATCGCACGCGTCGCTAGCGGTCGGCAGAGCGGTCGGCTCGGCGGTGCCGCATGCGATAGTGACGTTAGCCGGAACTGAGGCCAGGACGGGCTTGACCTTGTCCTCGATCGTGACGACTTGCGAGGCCGTCGCCGTGTTGCCACAGGCGTCGGTCGCTGTGAAGACGCGCGTGACGGTCTTCGAGCCGGCGCACGCGCCAGCGACTTGTGTGCGAACGACAGTTACCGTGGGGGCCGGGTCACAGACGTCGCTCGCGATCGGGAGCGCCGTCGGTTCGGCCGCGCCACACGCGATGGTGATGTTGGCGGGGACAGCTGCCAGCACGGGCTTGACCTTGTCCTCGATCGTGACGACTTGCGAAGCCGTGGCCGTGTTGCCGCAGGCGTCGGTCGCTGTGAAGACCCGCGTGACGGTCTTCGAGCCGGCGCAGGCGCCCGCTACCTCCGTGCGGACGACGGTCACCTTCGGGGCCGGATCGCACGCGTCGCTCGCGGTCGGGAGGGCCGTCGGCTCGGCGGTGCCGCATCCGATAGCAACGTTAGCCGGAACTGAGGCCAGGACGGGCTTGACCTTGTCTTCAATTGTGACGACCTGGCTTGCCGAAGCGGTATTGCCACAGGCATCCGTGGCGGTGAACACCCGGGTCACGGTCCTGGAGCCGGCGCACGCGCCGGGGGCCTCGGTTCGAGCGACAGTGACTTCTGGAGCTGAGTCGCAGACGTCGCTCGCGGTCGGGAGCGCCGTCGGTTCGGCCGCGCCACACGCGATGGTGACGTTGGCGGGGACGCCCGCGAGGACGGGCTTAGTCTTGTCCTCGATCGTGACGACTTGCGAAGCCGTCGCCGTGCTGCCGCAGGCGTCGGTCGCTGTGAAGACGCGCGTGACGGTCTTCGAGCCGGCGCAGGCGCCCGCTACCTCCGTGCGGACGACGGTGACCTTCGGGGCCGGATCGCACCCGTCCGTCGCGGTCGGGAGGGCCGTCGGCTCGGCGGCGCCACACGCGATGGTGACGTTGGCGGGGACGCCCGCGAGGATGGGCTTAGTCTTGTCCTCGATCGTGACGACTTGCGAAGCCGTCGCCGTGTTGCCACAGGCGTCGGTCGCAGTGAAGACGCGCGTGACGGTCTTCGAGCCGGCGCAGGCGCCCGCTACCTCCGTGCGGACGACGGTGACCTTCGGGGCCGGATCGCACGCATCGGTCGCGGTTGGAAGGGCCGTCGGCTCGGCGGCGCCACAGGCGATGGAGACGTTGGCGGGGACGCCCGCCAGGGCGGGAGCTTTAGTGTCAACGAAATTCACCCGCTGGGTTGCCGTGGCGGTGTTGCCGCACTCGTCGGTCGCGGTGAACAGGCGGATCACCGACGCACGGGCACAATTGGCTACGCCCGGGCCTTGCGTTTCGATAAGCTGCACGTCGACCGTACAGTTGTCGCTCGCCACTGGAAGCGCCGTCGGGACGGGGTTGCCGCACTCGACCGTAGCCGTCGGGGGGACGCTGCTGAAGGTCGGCTTGACCACGTCCGTGACGGTGATCGTCTGGACGAAACTGGCGCTGTTGCCGCAGCCGTCCGCGGCGCTCCAGGTCCGCAACAGCGTATAGGCATTCGCGCAGGCGCCCGGGATTCGGGACTCGGCGAAGTTGAGGGAAGTCTCGGGCGAACAGCCATCGGTGACGGTGACCTCGGCGGGTAGCGGGACATTCTCGCAAGAGACCGTGAGCGCGCTCCCAGGCAGGTTGCCGAGTGTGGGCTTCGTACGGTCGACGAAGTAAACGGTTTGTCGGGTTTGTGCGGTGTTGCCGCAGGCATCCGTGGCCGTCCACGTGCGGACGATGCCGCACGGGCAGCTCTCGGCCGTGGGCAGCGTGCAGACTGAGCTGTTGGGGGCCTTCGGGGCCTGCTGCTCGGCACCGGCCTGGTCGGTCCAGTAGGCCCGCAGGACTCCGGCGATCGGCTCGGTAAAGAAGTAAAGGTCCGTTTGCGCCGGGACGAGGTACCGCCCCTGCACCTTCAGGGTATAGTCCCTCGCCGTCATGAGGACGGGGAAGGTGTTCGGGTTGCGGACGCGCCAGCGGTGTTGTTTCGCGGGATCCGGAGTGCACATGGCCGTCAGCACCAGCGCCTCAACGGTCGAAGGATAGGCCGGGGTCATTGCCGTATTCAACGACGGCAGGTAAGTAATTTTGGCGCTGCCATAGTGGTACGCTGGGCTCACGTCGCCCGAGCAGGGCGCCTCCGCGAAGTTGACTATTGGATTCGGGCCGCACTGATCGGAGGCGGTCACGCCCGGCTTCGCGACGGGCGTGCCACATTCGGCGACGATATTCTCGGGGGCGTTGTCGAACGTGGGTCCCTGCGTATCCTGCACGGTGATCGTCCGGGTCGCGGTGCGGGTGTTGCCATTGGCATCCTCGGCCGTGTACGTCCGCGTGATCGTGTAGGCGTTGGGGCAGGTTTTGGGCCCGACCCCATCCACGAATGTGACCGCCGCCGTGCCGCAGTCGTCGGTTGCCGTCACCGGTGCAAGAGTCGCGAGCTCGTGGCACTCGACCGTCACCGCCGGCGCAAATGCATCTAAAGTCGGCGGGGTCGCGTCTGCAGGCGTCACCTTCACCTCGTCCGTCGACGTGCAACCGTTGACGTCGGTCACGGTGAGCGTGTACGTCTTCGTGGCCGTCACCTTAAACGTAACCGTCGCCGTGGCGCCGAGGCCGTCGGACCAGGCGTACGCGTACGGGGGCGTCCCGGCGGAGGCCTTCGCGACGAGGGTCACGTCGGTGTTCGGGCAGACACTTTGATCGGGGCCTGCGTCTGCGACGGGCTTGCCGCAATCCGGATCGGCACAGTCGACGAGGCCGTCGCCGTCGTTGTCGATGCCGTCGTTGCAGATTTCGCTCTCGTAGAGGATGATGTTACCCGAGAACTCGGAGGTGTTGCCGACGTTGCCCGCAATGGCGGCGACGGTGGAGGTAGTGGCGATCGCCGTGGACGTAAGCCGCATACCGACCTTCAACTGCGGCACGGCTGTGGCGGGGATCTCGAAGCGGAAGGCACTCGCGTTGGTCTCTGCACCGGCGTCGGAGCTGTAGCTACCGAGACCACCGTTTAGGTCACTGAACGGGTCGACGACCGTCTGCTGGTTGAACGGGTGCTTCTCCTGGCTCGCGGTGCCGCCTTCCGTGAGGCTCAGCAGGTGCTTGCCGCCCTCGCCGAAGTAGGTCTGGTTGAGCTTGTTGTCCTCCTCTTGTGTCGCCTCAAAGATCTCGATAAGCGCCCCTTTCGGTGCATATCCTTCGAGCTTGAGCTTACCGTCCTCGAAGATCGCTTTCGTGAAAACCGGGAAGTTGAGGTTGCCGTTGGCGCGATTGCCGGGGGCGGGCGCGCGGTTAACGGTGACGTAAGGCGCTAAGCCCGTGCCGGCGTAGCTATCCGAGCTGTGTAGGTCGATGCCGTACTGGCCGGATCTGGCGTCCCCGCGGCGGTTGGGAGCGCTACCGTTGGCCCGGATAACGTTCTCGGTAATGGTGATCGCGCGGGATTGGTCGGCCACCAGGACGCCGGCACCGTAGTTGTGCTCAATGATATTTCGGTGAAGCGTTATGTTGGAGCTTTGGGTCGCACGTATACCAGCGTCCTCGGGCGTGGACTCGGTAGAGCTACCGAACCCATTTCGCTCGAACGTATTGTTGTCGATGCGAACTTCGCTAGAGCTCACGGCGAAGATGTCGATACCCGTACCGGCGTTGTCGTGAAAGTGATTGCCGCGGATGAGAACATTCCTTAAGCCCCAATAGCTGAGTTCTAAACCGTCACGGTTGAGAATCTGGTGAGCATTTCCTAAGAACTCGTTATTTGTAATTGAAGCGTTTTCACAAGCCCCATCCCGGAATTGAAGACCGTGACCGCCGTTATTCGCGAACATATTGTTCCGCACGAGTAGATCGGAGGTCTTTCGCACGCGAATGCTCATCAGCTCCTGAGAGTAGGGCTGCGATACGTGGGGCGGGCGCGCGAGGGTGTGTGCCTGCGAGCCGAGTACGTTACTCTCGATCGTGATTCGCTTAAGACCGCCCGGCCGCAAGTGGCCATTGAGTTCGATCGTCGTGGCGTAAAAGCCGTACACCGCTAAATTCCTAAAGTGCACCCTCGAAGAGCCGACTATGAATCCGTACTCTACGTTTGGCCGCCCGTAGATCTCTACCTCGGGACCGTCCAATTTACTCACCATCAATTGATCGACCCCGACCGAAGCGCCCGCTCCGAGGAGTACAGCATTCGTGTTGCCCGTGAACTTCGTCTGCGTCAAACCATCGACGAGAAGGCTATCGGTAATGGTCGGGTACGTACTCACGGCCTCGATCCTGAACACGCCACGACTTGCGTCAAAACCCGGATCAGACTTCGGGATATTGAACTTGATCGTATCGAGGCCAAACTTGTTATTCGCGCAGATGATCGCTTGGCGTAGCGACCCGTAGCCGGCGTCCTTGGTGTTGGTGACGATGGTGCAGGCCTGGTAGCAGTCCGGGTCCGCGCCGTCGGTGAGGCCGTCCCCGTCGTCGTCGATGCCGTTGCCGCAAATTTCCTCGTTGAGTGCCCGCCCGTCTACCCTGGCGCAGAGCGCATCAAAGTAGAGCATCCCCGTCTGAAACCCCACCGACGCAAGGTTCTCGGGCATGGATACGCCGAAGCCATCGACCGCGAAGCGCTGGTTTTTCGGCACCGTGAGTACCCCGAGGCTCGTGCCCCCGATAAAGCCGGTGATGCGCCGAGTCGTGGCGTCGTAGGCGACCGAGAAAGTGGTCGCCACGTCGCTTTTGGCGACGGTCTCCGGGCCCCGCGTGTATCCAGCCTGCCCGCTGGGCAGATCCTTGACGTTTCCGGTGTTGATGTCGTCGTCGGCGTACGACAGCGTGGCGCGGTAGCTGCCGGTGCCTTGGTCATTGAAGTGGATCGCGAGCCACTCCCGGTTGCGCTTCTCGCCGACTTTGAGGAAACCGAGCAGGACCTCGGCGTTCGACGGCGATCTGTAGAGCAGCTCGCCGGCGAAGTTGAAGGAGTTGGCGTCGGTGTAGGTGCGCGCGAACTGCGTCGCGTAGTAAGGCCGCTTGCCCCCCCTCGTGCTCGCGCGGTGGAACACCCCGCCGACCTCGCCCCCGGGTACGCCGGCGGTAAAGTTGGAGGGCTTCCACCCGAAGTCGCTGCCGTCGGACTGATTGCCGAGGGCTATCCAGCGCGGATCGGTAGCGAAGGCCGTGAACGTGGGACAGGCCCCGCAGTCGAGGTCATCGCTGTCGATAAGCCCGTCGCCGTCGTCGTCGATGCCGTTGTCGCATACCTCCGTACACACCACGCGTATCCCGAAGCACGTTGGCCCGGCCGTACAGCCGGGACCGCTCGGGGTCACGCAGACCTCCCCCGTGCTCCCCTGCGGCACGCCGGCCAGCTCCAGGGTCGCGATGCGCGTCCCCTGGCCCGCCTTCACGCCCCCCAGCGATGTGGACCAGGTGTAGCTCGTGGCATTGGGCACGGTGGCGGCGACGAAGTTCGCGTTGCTCGGCGAACAGGCCTCGTAGACGCAGCCCTTCACGTTGACGCTACCCGGGTAGACCACGGCCGCCGTGGCGTCGCGTATCGCGACCGCGTACCCGCCCCAGACCACCCCACCCACGGTGAGCTTGTTGCTCGCGTCCCTCACGACCGCGGTGTAGGTCCAGGTGGCGCCATTGTCGAGCGACACGGCGTACGGAGAGGTGCCGGCCAGGGCGGGGTCCAGCGATATGACGATCTTTCCGTCGGCAGCCGTACAGTTGCTGGCGTTGGCCACGGTCATGCCGGTGACCTTGAATGCCCCGGACGCGTAGGCCTGCGGTTGGGCAAGACCCAAACACAAGAACGCGACCAGGACGGTCAGCAGGCGGGAAGGGCTCATCATAAGTCGCTGGATATCAGCACGCTCGACCCCGACGACGGATGAGCCGCCCGACGGCGTACACTCCGCCAGGACAGGGATACGATCAGACTTCTGCAGGTAGACCTTTCCCATGGTGGAGCTTATGCCGCTGCTACCATGACAAACTCTGTACCATGTGCTCGCCTTACTCGACGCTGCCCAGGCACCGATACCTGCGCCTTAGCCCCCGCCCGGCCGGCGCGTTTTGACGAAAGTCGAACCCTGCGTAGATGCGCACCTCGACAAATACCCGGTTCGAAGTATTTGGCTCGCCCGCAGACGCAGCGCCAGTGGCTACGAAGGGCTTACGATCTGCCGAAGATCCGCGCGTACTCCGCGCCGTACTTCGCGAAGTCGTCCGCGAACGTCGTCACGACTACCCCACGCTCGAGCGTCGCGGCGACCTTAATCGCGCCGACGAGATTGCCGGCCGCCGAGGGCGAGACCATCAGCCCCTCCTCGCGCGCGAGCCGCCGCACCATGTCGTCCGCCTCGGCATTGCTCACCGCCACCATGCCCGCCCGCGGGACGCCGGCGTCGTAGATGGGCGGGACCCGGCCCGTGGTGGCGAGGTGTTTCCAACCCTCGAACGTGTGCTCGCCGTGGTCGGGCTGGAGGGCGATGGTCTCGACCTCGGGCGCGACCTCGCGCAAGTACCGCCCCACGCCCATCTGCGTCCCGGAGGTCCCGATGGCGCTCACGAAGTGCGTGAGCTCGCCGCCGGTCTGGCGCCAGATCTCCGGACCGGTGTGCAGGTAGTGCGCGCGCCAGTTGTCGTCATTGGCGTACTGGTCGGCGAGGAAGTAGCGCCCGGGGTCGGCGTCGACGAATTCGCGGACGCGGTTCTGGCTGCCGTCCACGCCCTCGTCCCCGGGGGTGAGCACGAGGTCGGCCCCGAGGGTCCGCATGATGTTGATGCGCTCGGCGCTCGCCGTCTCGGGCAGGCAGATCTTGACCGGCAGCCCGAGCGCAGCCGCCACCGACGCGTAGGCGATACCCGTGTTGCCGGAGGTGGCGTCGATCAGGACTTGGCCCGCGCCGTAGTCCCCACGCTCGACGGCGCCCTTGATGATCTGGTACCCGGCCCGCGTCTTGATCGAACCGCCCAACTGCAGGTACTCGAGTTTGGCGAGGACGCGGACGTTGGCTTTCGCGAAAACCCGCCGAAACTCGTACAGGGGCGTGTTGCCGACCAGGGTCCCGACGTGCGCGAGACGATCGAGGAGGTAAGTTTTGGCGGAAGCCGTAGCGGAGGAAGTAGTCACGGGCAAGGAGCTGAGTAGCCTCGAACAACGCACCAGCGCCCATGTCGGCCGAGTACCGCGCCCGCGAATTCGCGCCATCGCTTGGCCGTCACTGGGCCCCGCCCGTATCCTTGCCCGATGATGTACCGCCGCCTCCACCGCGGAGAACTCGAGGAGCTGGAACCGCAGTTCGTGAAGTTCCTCGCGGCCCAGGGCATCCCCGCCGAGGACTGGGTCAAACTCAAGGTGACCGACGTGCCGCGGGCCGACCGGCTCGTGGAGCAGTTTAGCGACATGGTCTTCGACGATGTGCTTCGGCGCGTAACGTACCTCGAGGAGCGCTCGGCGCACCAGCTCCTCGTCTACCGCTGCGGCGCCGAGCGCATCGAACTGCGTGGGCTCGTCTTGCCCGCGCCGGTCGAGGGGGTAGACTTTCGTCAAAACCTGCCCCCCGCCGAGATGATGGCCGCCCTCCAGCGCGCGAACGCCGCCGTCAAACTCGCCCAGGCCGAGCGGCAGTACAAGCCCAGCCGCCCGGCCGACCTGTTCCGCATGCTCGAACGCGGCGCGCGCATCAGCAAGACCGCCGAGCTCTTCGACCTCCTCGACGCCGTGACGAACTCCGACGCCCGCGTGCCGCGTTAGTGCGGGTATGAACGTAGTGGCCGTTGCCCAGGACATCCTCCGGATCCGGAGCTACCACCGCAGCCTCGCCGCCCTCCCGGTCGGGGTGCAGTGGGAGACGATCGTCTTCGGGGAGCACCACCGGCAGCGGGGCCTGCTCGCCCTGCAGCCCGAGGCCCCCGCGGCGCCGCTGGCGGTCTGGATCCACGGCGGCGGCTGGCAGTTCGGCAACCCCGCCCTGCTCGAGGCCTTCGGGGACTACTTCTACGCCCGCGGCTACCACGTCTGGATGCCGAGCCACCGGCGGCTGTTCCGCTACCGCGGCTGTGACATCGTCGATGACCTGGCGGCGGGGTTCGGGGAGCTTGCGTCGCGGCTCCCGGGCCGGCACGATCACGGCCGGCTCAAGTCGCGCGGACAGGCATCACGCCGGCCCGTCCTGCTCGGCGGCATGTCGAGCGGGGGCCAACTCGCTACCCTACTCGCGCTCCGCCCCGGACTCTGGGCCGGGGACGCCTTCGCGACGGCGGGCCTGATCGCCTGCGGGGCACCCCTCAGCCTGGCGCACATCGGCTCCAGTCCTACGCGACGCCGACTGGCCGGGGCGGCCCGGAGCCAGCGCTGGTGCGACATCGACGCCCTCCACAACCTGGAACGCGCGCCCGACTTTCCGGCGGTGCTCCTCCACGGCACGGCCGACGGCCTCGTGCCCTTCGAGAGCGGACTCGCCTTCGCGAGCAAGGCCAGGAGCATCGGCTGGGACAGCCTCAAATTCGTGCCGTTGCCCGGGGGCGACCACCTCTCAGCGGCGCGCTGGATCTTCGAATAGGCCCGTGCCGACGCCGACGAGCCGCTCCATGAGCTCGAGCGTGAGCTGGTCGTGGCCCCCGGTGGTCACCGCGTAGTCGACGCCCTTGCTTTTGAGGTCGTACTCCTCGAGCACCTGGAGCGCGGACATGAGCTCGGGCCGGGACCAGCGCCCGGCGGACTGGCGGAGCTTGCCGAGGCGGAAGCTGGAGTGAATGCCGGTGGCCTCCTTTTGCTCGCCCTCGCTGCGCTGGAGCACGTCGCGCATCGCGAACATCCCGGCGAAAAATCCGAACAGCGAGGCGATCGTCACGATGAGCGGATTCTCCCGCTCGTTTTGCGAAAGCGCGTACCCGATGCGCACGGCCCGGTCGAAGTCTTTGCCCCCGAGCGCGTCCTGGAGTTCGAAAATATTGAACTGGCGACTGATCCCCACGTGGGTCTCGATGTCCTCGGCCGTGACGGCACGTTCCGCCGGGACGTTGAGCAGCAGCTTGTCGAGGGCGCCGTTGAGCACCACGAGGTCCGTACCGAGGTATTCGGCCAGGAGCTCGGGCACGCCGGGTTCGAGTCGTCGCTTGCGCGCCTTGAAGGCGTCCGTGACGAATTTCGGGACCTGGTTGCTGTACAGCGGCTTGCTCTCGAAGACCGTCCCGTGCTGGACGATCGACTTGTAGACCTTCGTGTTGCCGGGGAGCTTCTTCCCGCGGTAGACGAAGACCAGGATCGTAGTCGGGACCGGCCGCTCGAGGTACTTCTCGAGCTTCTTGAAGTCGCTCAGGTCCTGCGCCTCCTTGACGAGCACGAGTTGGTACGGCGCCATCATCGGGTAGCGGCTCGCGGCGTCGACCACCTGCGCCGCGCTCGACTCGCGGCCGTAGAGCAGGGTCTGGTTGAACCCTTTGCTCGCCTCGTCGAGCGCGCGCTCCTCGAAGGCTTTCGCCAAAACGTCCGTGAAGTACGGCTCCTCCCCGTGGAGGAGGTACAGCGGCTTGAAGGCTTTGCTCTTGACGTCGGCGAGGACCTCCTGGTAAGTTTTGGCGACAGCCACCGTCTAGCGCTTTGACTTGGCTTGCGCGGCGACCCGCTGCTGCTCCTCGAGGGCGGTCTGGAGGCGCGACGCGAACCCGCCCTCCTTCTTCGGCTTCGCCTTCGACTTCGCGAGGTCGCGCTCGATGGCGTCCTTGCTGATGATGACGTTCTTGGTGACGAGGGTCTGCGCGATGTTGAACAGGTTGCTGAACACGAGGTACACCGTGAGCCCGGAGGCGAAGCTATTGAAGAAAAACAGGAACATGACCGGCATGAGGTACTGCATGTACTTCAGGGCGGGGTTGTTGGCGAACTGCCCCATGTCCATCGCCTGCGAGTTGTAGTACGTGTACGCCAGCGTCGTGGCGACCCACAGCAGCGTGAACAGCGACAGGTGGTCGCC
Source organism: Saprospiraceae bacterium (assembly GCA_965215115.1). Lineage (GTDB taxonomy): Bacteria > Bacteroidota > Bacteroidia > Chitinophagales > Saprospiraceae > CALDTK01. The sequence goes on along the minus strand of OZ244050.1, from coordinate 3,966,185 downwards.
GAGGGGCCAGACGTTCATCCCAAAGTGGATCCACTCGTCGTAGCTCGACAGGTCGGTCGCCCACAGGAAGCTCTCCTGGCGGAACTCGATCGACGCCGGGAAGAAGCGGTAGAGCGCGAACCAGATCGGCATCTGGAGCACCATCGGGAGGCAGCCGCCGGCCGGGTTGACGCCGTACTCGCGGTACACCTTCATCGTCTCCATCTGGAGCCCGCTAGAGTCGTCTTTGAACTTGTCCTTGAGCTTGGCGAGCCGCGGCTTGAGGCCCGCCATCTTCGCCTGCGAGTACAGCATCTTGTAGGTGAGCGGGTAGAGCGCCAGCTTGACGACGAAGGTCAGCACGAGGATGACGATGCCGGCGCTACCGATGTACTGGCTCAGGAAACCGAAGATCGGTCGGATGATCCAGCGGTTGATCGTCCCGAACAGCGACCAGCCGAAGGGCACGATGTCCTCGAGGTCCTCGGCGACGGCCCGCAGGCGGTCGAACTCGTTCGGGCCTATATATAAGGTGTAGGTCGCCGGGGCGGCGGCGGTCCCGAGGGCGAGCCGGGCGTCGGTCGTGAGGCGCTTGAGCCCCTGCGCGTCCTCCTCGAGCTCCTGCGACGCCATTCGCACCCCGGTGAGGGGCTCGTCCGCGGCGACGAAGCTCGTATTGAAGAACTGCTGCGTGTGGCTCACCCAGGCCACGGCGCCCTCGGCGGTCTCGGCGTCCTCGCCGCTCGCCGACACGTAGTCGACCTTCTCGCCCACTTCGCGCCAGTAGATCAGCGAGTTCTGCTGCTCGTAGGCGACGTTCTTCTCGATTTTGTCGAGGACGTTGACCCAGTGCAGGTCGACGGTTCGCTCGTCGCCGATGGCCCCGCCGAGGCCGTCGCCGATGAGTTCGTAGGTGAGCCGGTAGTCGGCCCCGAGGGTGTAGCGCTGGACGAGCGCCCCGCCGGTGGCGGCCGGGAGGCTAAAGGTGATCGTGTTGCCGGTTTGCTCGACCTCGAAGGGGAGTTCGGCCGTGCTCACCGCGCCCCCGGCCGCACCCGTGGCCGGGAGCCGCAGGCTCCACTCGTTGCGCTGGTCCGCCATCAGGACCACGGGCGCCGTCACCTTGTCTTCCTTTTCGCCGGCGGAAATTTTATTGTAGTGCTTGACCTCGGCCGCGGTGAGCCGCCCGCCCAGACTCGAGAAGGTGAGCCGGAGTTCGTCGTTCTCGAGGGTGTACTCGCGGGCGGCGAGCCCGGGCCGCGGGGCAAAGACCCCGAAGCGCCCGCTGGCCGCGGAGACGGCCGCGCGCGAGGTATCGGGCGTGTAGGTCGGCAGGGCGGCGGTGGCCTGGCCCTGGATGTCCGGACCGGCGGTGGCGCGCGCGATCGAGTCCTGGATGCGCTGCTGCTCGATGACGTCGGCCTGGCTGGGGCCGGTGAGCTGCGTCCAGACGACGAGCAGGCCGAAGATGAGGAGGAAGCCGATGACCGTGTTGCGATCCATGCGTTTGCGCGTGAGTGCGGCTTTCGCCAAAACCCGGCGAGCGTGTTTTGGCGAAAGCCCGGTAAACAATCCCGACGCCGTCTCGCGTAAGGCGGCGCAAAAGTACCACGCCCGCCCGAGAGCCCCCGCCCCGATAGACGGGCGCCACCGGTGTGCGGACGAACCGCGTGCGCCAAGCATCGAGCGACCTGTCGTAGGACCCGGCGCGACGGTCGAGTAGCCGACGAATTAAACGAAAAGTTCAAAACAAAGCCGATACCGTAAAATAGTTAGCTAATTCTCCGCGGCCGCTCGAATCATTAGCCCCATCATATGCCTGCGGCCGACACTTACCCACAAACGAAAGAAAAAATCGGGTATATGCATTGGCCCCCCGATCATTCCACGGTAATGCGCCGTTGCTTTGCTGTAGCGACACGGACCCCGACGACGGGTCACGTGCCGTCGCGTCACAGAAGTACGACACATCTGCAGGTCCTCGGACCTATGAGGATTGGTGGTTCACGTGGCGCTGTCGTCTGTCTTCAACCAACACCTAGATGCGTCAACCCTTACACCTCGTCGCCTTCGTGGCGGCCCTCGTACTCACCTTCGCCTGCAGCCCCGAAGCCTCCGTGGCCGACGGTGGCATCCCCGAACTCCTCGACCGCAGCGAGGCCATCATGAATGGCAAGGAGTGGGAGAAGGTCCAGAACAACTACGTCGCGGCGCGCAACGCCCTCCAGAAGGACTCCACCGACGTCGAGGCGCGCCTGGGCCTGGCACGGGTCTACATCCTCGAGGCCCGCGTGACGGGCGAGCACGGGCACTACTACCCCGCTGCCCTGAAGGTCCTGCAGGGCGCCTTGCGGCAAAACGACCTCACCCCGGACGAGCGCTACCAGTCGCTCACGATGCTGGCGAGCGTCCAGCTCAGCCAGCACGAGTTCGCCGACGCGCTGCTCACCAGCGAGCAGGCCGTGCGCCTCAACCCCTACGCCGCGATCGGCTACGGGGCCATCGTCGATAGCTACGTAGAGCTCGGCCAGTACGACAAGGCCGTCGAGGCCGCCGACCGCATGATCCAGGTCAAGCCCGACCTGCGCAGCTACGCCCGCGTGAGCTACCTGCGCGAGATCCACGGCAAGGTCGACGACGCGCTGCAGAGCATGCGCCTCGCCCTCGACGCCGGCTACCCCGGGACCGAGGAGACGAGCTGGGTCCGCCTCACGCTCGGGAACATCCTCGCGCAGTACGGCCGCACCGCCGAGGCCAAGGCCCAGTACGAGATGGCCCTCGAGGACCGCCCCGACTACCCCTTCGCCGAGGCCGCCCTCGCCGAGCTCGCCGCCAACGAGGGTGACTACGCGGAGGCCGAGCGCCTGCTCGACAAGGCCACCTCCGCCATTCCCGAGGTCGGGTTCTACACGCAACTCGTCCACCTCTACCGCGCCACCGACCGCAACGACAAGGCCGACGAGACCCTCGAGGAGGTGATGGCGATGCTGCAGGATGACGTCGACCACGGCCACAACATGAACCTCGAGTACGCCGACGTCTACACCAATCTCGTCGGCGATTACGACAAGGCCTTGGAGTACGCCGAGCGCGAGTACGCCCGCCGCCCCGACAACATCGACGTCAATCGCTTCCTGGCGACCATCTACTACCTCAAGGGCGACTTCGCCAAGGCTGGCGAGTACGCCGAGGTGGCCGCCCGCACCGGTAGCCGACACCCGGAACTTCAATTGGTCCGAGGCCTCCTGGCCTTACAACAGGGCAACGCCGCCGACGGCAAAGAGCTGATCGCCTCCTCGCAGGCGCTCCAGCCCCACCCCCCGGCCGCGCTCGCCGCCGCGCTCCAACGCGCACAGGGTTAGCCCACGCGCTCGCCCACCCTCTTTCGTCACAAATCAACCTTACACATATGCCCTACTTCGACCTCCGTACGCGGTGGCGGCCCACGGCCCTCCTCGCTGGCTTACTGCTAGCGGGCGCGGGTGCCCAGGCTTCCAGTCACCGAGAGGCCCCACTCATCGCCATGGACCCCCTGGCAGACAACACCGACGTCTACGCGTTTCGCTCGCCGGACAACCCCAACACGGTCACCCTCATCGCCAACTACATCCCGATGCAGTTGCCGCAGGGTGGACCCAACTACTACCACTTCTCGGACCAGGTCCGCTACGAGATCCACGTCGACAACGACGCGAGCGTCCCCGGCGACGAAGTGACCTACCGCTTTACGTTCAAGCGGACCAACGAGGACCCGACGACGTTTTTCAACATCCGCCTCGGGAAGGAGAACCTCAACACCAGCTACACCCTCGAGCGCTCGATGGACGGCGGGAAGACCTTCACGGCCATCGTGACCAACGGTTACACGCCACCTTACAACATCGGACCGCGCAGCATCGAGCTGCCCGTCGGGCTCAACTCCGACTACGAGACCCTCTTCCAGCGCGGCGTCGTCACGGCGACCACCGGGGAGAAAGTATTCGCCGGCCCGGTCGACGATCCATTCTTCGTAGACTTCGCCATCTTCGACCTCGGTGACGCGCCGCGCTCGCAGGGCACCAACGGTGGGCAACCCCGCGACGGTCTGGCGCAGTTCAACGTCCACACCCTGGCCATCCAGGTGCCGATCAGCACGCTCCTCAAGAAGGGCGCCCCGGCACAACCGGCCAACATCCTCGACCCGAACTACGTCATCGGCGTGTGGGCCTCGGCGAGCCGCAAGGCCGTCAAGACGCTACGCAGCGGCAACGAATCCTTCACGGAGTCCGGTGACTACGTCCAGGTCTCGCGCCTCGGGATGCCCCTCACCAACGAGGTCGTCATGCCGATCGCCCTCAAGGACCAGTGGAACGCTACGACCCCGTACGAGGACGCTTCGATCTCGTACTTCAAGGAGCCTTTCTACAATCCTGAGCTCGCCTTCTACATGGACGACGCCTACTTCGGTGGCGTGGTGCCGGCCTTCAAGCCGCTCCGCATCCAGCGGAATTCCCTCGGGGCGTTCGCGTTCTCGAACGGTGCCAACGGCCTGTTCCCCCTGAAGGGCAGCGCGGCCCTCGAAGGCACCGCCCTCGCCGAGAGCGCATTCGGGAGTGTCTTGCTCCCGGAGGCCTACAAGCCACGCTCGGTCGACCTCTACCCAATTTTCAACTTCGGAGTCCCGAACCTGCGTCCGTACCAACTCGCCACCGGCAAGGGTGGTAACCCCCTGGCGGCCGGCAAGCCGTTCATCAACAACTTCCTGCCCAACGGCGGGGACATGCTGCGCCTCAACATGGCCGTCCCGGTCACGCCGCGTAACTCGGCCGACTTCTCGAGCCTCGGGCTCGTGCAGGCCGCCGTGCTCGGGCTCACCGACCCGCGGTTCAACAAGGACGCCTCGATGCAGAACATCCCGAACATGGACGGCTTCCCGAACGGGCGCCGCCTCGAGGACGACGTGACCCGCATCGAGCTCCAGGCCGTGTCCGGTATCGTACTCGCGGCCATCGGGCTGTGGTACGACGACTACGACCCGAAGACGAGCCCCTCGCCCCTCACGGAGGACCTGCTGGACGTGCTGTACTACTCGACCGGCGTCGAGGAGAACGACAAAGAGTTCCGCGCGACCTTCCCTTACCAGGCGATCCCTCACCGCGGCACCGAAGTCGATCACCGCCCTCGCTAAACCCTCTCCAACCAATCTCGGGCGCTGCCTAAGCGCAGCCGCCTGATCAACAATCTAATTCATGCAATCACGACTATTCCGCGGGCTCTCCGCAGTGGTGCTAGCGAGCTGCCTGCCGGTTTTGGCGCAGGCCTCCTCCCACCGCGAAGCCCCGCTCATCGCCATGGACCCCCTGGCCGACAACACGGACGTCTACGCGTTCCGCTCGCCGGACAACCCCAATACGGTCACCCTCATCGCCAACTACATCCCGATGCAGTTGCCGCACGGCGGACCCAATTACTACCACTTCTCAGACAAGGTCCGCTACGAGATCCACGTCGACAACGACGCGAGTGTCCCCGGTGACGAGGTGACCTACCGGTTCACGTTCACGCGGACCAACGAGGACCCGTCGACCTTCTTCAACATCCGCCTGATGGCGGAGAACATCAACACCCACTACACCCTCGAGCGCTCGATGGACGGTGGGAAGACCTTCCAGACCATCGTCACCAAGGGCGAGACCCCGCCGTACAACATCGGGCCACGCTCGATCCAGAGTGCGGCTGGTCTGGGCACGGACTACGTGTCGCTCTGGCGCGGCGCCATCGAGACCGCCTCGACGGGCGAGAAGGTGTTCGCCGGTCCGGTGGACGATCCGTTCTTCGTGGACTTCGCGATCTTCGACCTCGGGGACTCCCCGCGGACGGCCGGGATCGACAACGGCGAGCCGCGCGACGGCCTCGCTTGCTTCAACGTCCACACGATCGCCATCCAGGTGCCTATCGCCACGCTCCGTAAGAAGAGCGCCGCCGCTACACCGAAGAACATCCTCGACTCCGACTACATCATCGGGGTCTGGGCATCGGCTAGCCGCCAGGCGACGCGGACGCTGCTCCCGGGCAAGGGTGCGCAGTTCGAGGGTGGCCAGTACGTCCAGGTCTCGCGCCTCGGCATGCCGCTCACCAACGAGGTCGTCATCCCGATCGGGATGAAGGACTACTGGAACGCGATCACGCCGTACGACGAGCTCGCCGACACGCGTCTCGACTCCGCGTTCTACAACCCCGAACTCGCGCTCTACATGGACGACGATCTGTTCGGGCCTGCCGTGCCGGCGTTCGCGCCCCTGCGCATCCAGGAGAACTCCCTCGGGATGTTCGACTTCACCAACGGTGCCGACGGACTGTTCGGCCTCAAGGGCAACCCCGCCCTCGACGGCACGGCCCTCTCGGAGGCCAACTTCGGTGCGCTGCTCCTGCCTGGTCCAGGGCTCCCGCGCTCGGTCGACCTTTGGCCTGCGTTCCACACGGGTGTACCTAACCTGCGTCCGTACCAGCTCGCTACGGGCAAGGGCGGCAACCCACTGGCGGCCGGCAAGCCGTTCGTCAACAACTTCCTGCCCAACGGCGGGGACATGCTGCGCCTCAACATGGCCGTCCCGGTCACGCCCCGTAACTCGGCCGACTTCTCGAGCCTCGGGCTCGTGCAGGCCGCCGTGCTCGGGCTCACCGACCCGCGGTTCAACAAGGACGCCTCGATGCAGAGCATCCCGAACATGGACGGCTTCCCGAACGGGCGCCGCCTCGAGGATGACGTGACCCGCATCGAGCTCCAGGCCGTGTCCGGTGTCGTACTCGCGGCCATCGGGCTGTGGTACGACGACTACGACCCGAAGACGAGCCCTTCGCCCGTCACGCAGGACCTGCTCGACGTGCTCACCTACACCACCGGTGTGGAGAAGAACGACCTCGCCTTCGACGGTACCTTCCCCTACGAGGCTCAGCCACGTAGCGGTACGGGCCCGTGCAGCGGGGACAAGACCGACTTCGTGAGCCAGTTCATCGACCTCTCGTTGACGGCTAAGACGCTCACCAACACCTACACGCAGTTCCAGACCGTACCTTACGAGATCACGGTGACAAATACGGGTGCCCAAACGGCTACGAACGTGGTCGTGAAAGCTGGTCTCCCGTCTGGGTTCGTGTTCACGAGCGCCACCACGACGCAGGGTTCTTACGAACTCTTCTTCGAGGAGTTCCGCGTCGGTACGCTCGCACCGGGTGCGAGCGCGACCCTGCGGCTCACGCTGTTCGCCCTCGTCAACGACCGCCCCGTCACCAACTTCTTCCAGGTGAAGAGCGCGATGGGTCCGGACTTCGACTCCGATCCGAACAACAACATGACCACCGTCCCGAACGAGGACGACGAGGCCGTCGTGACGCTCACCCCGAGCGTGACGCCTCCGACACCGGGTGCCGGCACGGCCGACCTGAGCCTGACGCTCACCGCTTCGGGTGCGCCTTACTACATCTACGAGACGGTGCCCTACACGGCGACGATCCGCAACGATGGACCCGAGGCCGCTACGAACGTCAAGGTGGCCATCGGCCTCCCCGAGGGGCAGGTGTTCACGAGCTCCCGCGTAAGCCAGGGCGAGTACAACCTCTTCTTCGAGGAGTGGAACGTCGGCACGCTGGCCGCTGGCCAGACGGCTACGCTCACGTTGACGCTGTTCAACCTGGTGCAGAACACCAACGTCACGCAGTTTGCGCAGGTGGTGAAGTCGGACCAGCGGGACCCCGATTCGACGCCGGCCAGCAACACGACGCGTACGCCCGCCGAGGACGACGAAGCCGCCGTGGTGGTTGCCGTCCAGGGTCGCCGTCCTTTCAACGGCCTGAAGGGCTCCCCGCAGGGTCCTCAGTTCGACGCGATGGCCAACGCCGAGATCTCGGTCTACCCGACGCTCGTCAAGGCCGGCACCAGCGCCAGCTACAAGCTGCGCATGGACGCCGAGAACGTCGAGGTCCGCGTGATCACGGCCCTCGGGCAGGTGCTCTCTCGTGAGACGGTGAGCCCGAACGGCGCTACCATCACGGGTGATCTCCAACTCCGCAAGGCCGTCCCGGGGACCTACCTCGTGCAGGTCCTCGTCGAAGGTCAGCCAATGACCGGACAACGGATCGTGGTCCAGTAATCTACTGGTAACCCGTTATTGACAGCCGCCGCACCGAACGCCTAGTTTGGTGCGGCGGCTTCTTTATGCAAGAACTTATTTGATCGATCTTATGAAGACATCCTACACCCTTGCGCTATTGATATGTTTCGTGTTTTGCGGAAGCGTAACCACGACCGCCGCCCCGCTGGCGGGCATCGTCCTCGATGACGACGGCCATCCGATCAGCTACGCGACGGTCTACCAGCCGCGCGCCGATGCGCACGACCACACCGACGAGCTCGGGCGCTTTTTTCTGGCAGATGTCGTGGCCGGGGACAGTCTCCTCGTCGAGGCCCTCGGGTACGTGCTGCGGCGCATCAGCGTCGACGAAGCGGTGGCCGCCGCGGGCAGGATCAGCGTCGACATGCGCCCCCTCGGCGTTACGCTTACGCAAATCGAGGTCAAGCCGCAGGTCGACGCCGCGCGCCTCGTGCAGGAGCTCGACCTGCGCTCGCGGCCGACCTACAATTCGCAGGAGTTGCTGCGTACCGTGCCGGGCCTCATCATCGGGCAGCACGCCGGTGGCGGCAAGGCCGAACAGATGTTCCTGCGGGGCTTCGACATCGACCACGGCACCGACATCGCGATCCGCGTCGACGGCATGCCGGTCAATATGGTGAGCCACGCCCACGGCCAGGGCTACGCCGACCTCCACTTCGTGATCCCCGAAACGGTGCAGGCGGTGGACTTTACGAAGGGGCCGCACGACGCGCGCTACGGCAACTTCGCCACGGCGGCCAGCGTCGAACTGAAGACGCTCGACATCCTGCGTGAGAATCTCGCCCAGGTGGACGCCGGCCAGTTTAGTACGCTGCGAGGGCTGGCGATGGTCAAGCTGCTGGACCGCGAGCGCGACCATGCGTACGTAGCCGTGGAGGGCATCCGCACGGACGGGTTTTTCGTGAGTAGTCAAGACTTCCGACGTCTTAACGTGTTCGCGAAGACCGACCACCGGCTGGGCAATGGGGCGCGGCTCAACCTGTCGGCGTCGCACTTCACGAGTGAGTGGCTGGCCAGTGGGCAGATCCCCGAGCGTGCGGTCGCCGACGGGACGATCGAGCGTTTCGGGGCCATCGACGATCGCGAGGGCGGGAACACCTCGCGTAGCAATCTGAATGCGGTGTACAGGGCGCCTTTCGGCAAAACGGGTTTGCTGTCGGCCAGGGCGTACGGAGCGCGGTACGACTTCGAGCTGTTTTCCAACTTTACGTTCTTCCTCGAGGACCCGGTCAACGGGGACGAAATCCGCCAGGCGGAGACGCGCTACCTCGGGGGGACGGATGTCCGGTTAGAGAATGTGGGGCAGATCGGGGGTCGCTCGTTTAAATATGAATTGGGCTTGCAGACGCGCTTCGACGCGACGGACAATACTACGCTGGCTCGCACCGCCGCGCGCGAGACGTTGCTCGAGGAGATTCGCCGCGGCGACATCGCCGAGCAAACCGGCGGCGCCTACGCCACTGCCGAGACCGCGGCCGCGGACTTCACCTTCATGGCGGGCCTGCGGGCGGACCTCACGCGGTACAGCTACACGGACGCGCTCGAAGGGCAGCGTAAGGTGACGGATGTGGCCAACGTGTTGCAGCCCAAGTTCCAGATCAGCTACCGCCCGGACCAGCCCGTGCAGGCCTTCCTGAAGCTCGGCACCGGCTACCACGCCAACGACGCGCGTCTCGTGACGGGCAGCTCGGACCGAACCTTCATGCCGAAGGCTTACGGTGCCGACCTCGGACTGATCGTACAGCCCGTCGACGCGCTCGTGCTCTCGGCCACGGCCTGGACGCTGCGTAGCCAGCAGGAGTTCGTGTACGTCGGCGACGCCGGCGTCGTGGAGCCGAGCGGTCGCTCGCAGCGCATGGGCCTCGACCTCGGAGCGCGCCTGTCGTTGCACGAGGACATCGCCATCGGCGCGGACCTCACGCTCGCGCACGCCCGCGCGGTCGACGAGCCGGACGACGCGAACCGCATCCCGCTCGCGCCACCGCTCGTGCTCGGGGCGTACGCGGTGTACCAGCCGAACACCGGTTTTCACGCAAGTGCGCGCCTGCGCCTCATCGACGATCGCCCGGCGAACGAGGACTACAGCATCACGGCCGACGGCTACGCAGTGCTCGACCTCGTGGCGGGCTACACGTACCGCAAGTTCTCACTCGACCTAATCGTGGACAACGCGCTCGACACCGAGTGGTACGAGACGCAATTCGCGACGGAGAGCCGGTTGAAAAATGAGCCGGCGTCTGTGGAGGAGATCCACTTTACCCCGGGGACGCCGCGGGCGTTGAGGGTGCGGGTGGGGTATCGGTTTTAGGGATTGTAATACGACGGAGGGCGGGGCGCGCGGCTACCGGGCTCCCGCCCGGGCGCGCCTCGTCCGTGGGTCATGCATGGGCATTCGCTTGCTGAGGGGCGTCGGGCTTCCGGGAGGGCCGTTATTGTCTAGCGACTGAGGTCCATCAATGGTGTAGGAGCCAATGAGCGTTGACGTTGGCCTACGCGCCGCGCCTGTCGATTAGCGTGCGTGGGCCTGTAGGCGCTGTTTTGCGCATATCGCTCGAGAAAGATTGTTTTAACTCCAAAATTGATCGTCTACGATATAGAATACTGTGTCGATGAAGTAAAGCATTCCACCGGCGGTCAACACGTTTTCATCGTGCAAGTCCTCCAGTATCAAACCGAGCTCTGCGTTTCTATAATCGTTGTTTCTATATCTCATAAACCCGTTAGCCGCCAAGAAGTCCTTTACCTCATTTAGATCGGTTACGCTGTCCGCCTGAACGAATGCCTGCTTGACTACAGCGTAGACCACACCGTCCCAGACATAAAACCCGCTGAGGTCATAAGCCGTGTCGCTAAAGAAGTAGTTGTGCAGAAGTAAGTTATGTAAGTAGTCCTGCCACGACGCGTAGTAAATTGCATCGTTGAGCTTCAAGACGTAATCGTCACCTACTTTATACACTCTCTGCTCAGCTCCATTAGAGATAAACCGCTCATCCGGAATCTTCCATAATCTTAGCCCGTACTCCTCTGCGAAGCCGATGAGCTGCGCTGCTTCTTGTTCTTTGCGTTCGAGTTTTCCTTGAGCCATTGGACCTGCGCTCGTGCTTGCTCTAAGGTAACTGAGGGCTGTTTGGATAATCGGATCATAGCTAGCGCCGCTCTTTCCCGAAATGACATGTTGGAGTTCATACCTGATTTGTTGCGAGTTCATTATAGGGTTGCGGAGTTATTACCCACAGCGAAGATAGTGCAGAATTTGGGGTGGCGACGACCGTATGAAGTTAGCGCGAGCAGGGCTAGGCTGGTAATTTTGTCTGGGGCAATCAGCCTCCATAAGCACGACGTCGGCCTACGCGCCGCGCCTGGCGATTAGCCGGCGTGGGCGTGTAGGCAGTGTTGTGTGCGTTCTGCTTAGTCTACAGTCCTGGTTTTCATTCTGGTTCCATTTCAATTTGCATTGTATCAGAAGACCCATTTTCCACTATCAATGTTTGAGCTATAAAGCCTTCCTTTTCAAATATTAGTTCAAAATCTGGACAACGCGCTCCTTCTTGATAGTCATCATATATGTACAACCCGGAAGAATCGGTAAATGTAAATCCACTTAGATCTCCAGGGCGATACACATCGATACTGTCTATCGGCTCCAACGTTTCAGCGTTAATTACAGTACCAATTGAGTAAAGACCGCAGTCACAGCCTACTACTAAGACCAGCACTACTAACAGAATTATTGCTTTCATGCAAGGTCTCTTTGGCGTTCCGTACAACACCCCGCTTCACGCTACTCCAGTAGCGTATACACCGACTACATCGGCCACTCCAGTTGCGTGAAGCAGCCCCACAGCCCAGATACACGCTACCCCGGAAGCAGCGCCGCAATATAGCCCACCCCCCCATACTTCGCAACGCCAGTAGCGTATACCCAGCGATATCCCGATACATACGCTATCACGCCCCCGAACCGTCGAGAGACGAGGTCGCCCCACGCGCGCCCCCCCCTGCGTCCAGCATCTCATAATCCCAACAGACTCCGCTCGTAGAAACTTCGAGCTTACACGTAGGACTACGACCGCTTCGCTCTCCAAAGCCCTCCTGAAGTCCGAGACACTCACCCAAACCCCTCCCGCACGAGCAAGCCCCGTCCCACATCACTGCGAAACGGGGCTCCCCAAGTTTTGGCGTAAGCCGAAAACGCAACAGTCCTAATCCCGATCCCGTGGCGCACGCTCGCGTCCACCGCGCCCACCGCGATCACCACGGTCCCGGCCACCACGATCCCCGCGGTCACGCCCGCCGCGATCCCCACGATCACCGCCGCGCGAACCACGGTCACCACGGTCACCACGATCCCCACGATCCGACCGCGGACCACGCTCACCCCGCGCCGGCGGCGGCGTCCACCCCTCCGGCGGCGTCTCCAGCGACTTCTTCGACAAGCGCAGCTTGCCCGTCCGCTCGTCGATCTCGACGATCTGGACCTGGAGCTTGTCGCCCTCGGAGTAGTGCTCCTCGACGTTGTCGATGCGCTCGTAGCTCATCTCCGAGACGTGCAACAGGCCCGACTTGCCCTTGAAGTCCACGAAGACCCCGTACGGCATTACCGTCGCGACGACGCCCTCGAACACGTCCCCGACCTCCGGGGAGAACGTGATGTCGCGGATGCGCGCCATCGCCTTGTCGATCGAGGCCTTGTCCGGGCTCGAGACCGTGACGTAGCCCTTGCCGTCGATCTCCTCGATGTTGATCGTCGCGCCGGACTGCTCCTGGATGTCCTGAATGATCTTGCCCCCCGGCCCGATCACCGCCCCGATGTAGCTCTTGTCGATCACGACCTGCTCGAGGCGCGGGACGTGCGGCTTCATCTCGGCGCGGCCCTCGCTGATGGTCTCGGCCATCTTGCCGAGGATGTGGATCCGGCCCTCGCGCGCCTGGTAGAGCGCCTTCTCGAGCTGCTCGTACGGCAGGCCGTCGATCTTGATGTCCATCTGGCAGGCCGTAATGCCCTTCTCGGTACCGGTCACCTTGAAGTCCATGTCGCCGAGCGCGTCCTCGTCGCCGAGGATGTCGGAGAGGATGGCAATCTTGCCGCCCTGCGCGATCATCCCCATCGCGATACCGGCTACCGGGCGCGTGAGTGGCACACCGGCATCCATGAGAGCCATCGAACCCGCACACACCGTCGCCATCGAGCTCGAGCCATTCGACTCGAGGATGTCGGAGACGATACGCGTCGTGTACGCCCAATCCTCGGGCATCACTTGCTTAATGGAGCGGGCGGCCAGATTGGCGTGCCCGACCTCGCGACGGCCAGGGCCGCGCTGTGGCTTGGTCTCCCCGACGGAGTACGGCGGGAAGTTGTAGTGCAGGATGAACTTCGAGAACGTGAGCGAGTGCGCCACGTCGATCATCTGCGAGTCGGTCTTCGTGCCGAGGGTCACGCTCGTGAGCGACTGCGTCTCACCCCGCGTAAAGATCGCCGAGCCGTGCGTCGAGGGCAGGTAGTCGATCTCGGTCCAGATGTCGCGCACCGTCGTGGTGTCACGCCCGTCGAGGCGCTTGCCGGTGTCGAGCACCATCTGGCGGATGAGGTTCTTCTGGAGCTTCTGGTAGTAGGACTTGAAGTGGCCAATCTTCTCTTTAGCTTCCTCGTCCTCGCCGAGTTCTTCCTTGTAGGCTTCGACGAGTTCGTCCTTGAGGTTCGAGAAGGCGTCCTTGCGCTCCTGCTTGGCGAGGGCGCTGGCGGCGATCTCGTTGACCCCGGCGGTGGCGCGCTCGGCCACGAGGGCCTCGATCTCGGGGTTGGTGGGGGCTTCCGCCAAAACACGCTTGTTGAGCGCCTTCTCCCCAACCTTCTCGGCAAGTTCTTTCTGGGCGGCGATCTGGACCTTGATGGCCGCGTGGGCCGCCTTAATGGCCTCGATGAGGGCCTGCTCCTCGACTTCCTTGCCTTCGCCCTCGACCATCATGACGTTGTCCGCGGTGGCGGCGACGATGAGCTCGAGGTCGGCCGACTCGAGGGCCTTGCGGCCGGGGTTGATGACGTACTCCCCGTCGATGCGCGCGACGCGGCACTCCGATATCGGTCCGTCGAACACGACGTCGCTCACGGCCAGCGCGGCCGAGCACGCCAGCGCGGCGTAGGCGTCCGGCATCTCGTCCTCGTCGGCGGAGATGAGGTTGATGATCACCTGGGTGTCGTTGCGGTAGCCGTCCGGGAAGAGCGGCCGGATGGCGCGGTCGACGAGGCGGCTCACGAGGATCTCGTAGTCGCTCAGTTTGGACTCCCTGCGAAAAAAGTTGCCGGGGATGCGGCCCGCCGAGGCGAACTTCTCCTGGTAGTCGACCGAGAGCGGGAAGAAGCTCGTGCCTTCGCGCTCTTCCTTGGCCGACACGACGCTACAGAAGAGCATGGTCTTGCCCACGCGCACCACTGCGGAGCCGTCGGCCAGGGAGGCCAACTTGCCGGTCTCGATCGTGACCTCCCGGCCGTCCGGGAGGTTGAAACTGGCGGTGATAGGGGTTTTCTGTCCCATGGTATTAATTGGTACTATTTACGGATTGGGGGGCGGCGCCACTGCGAACCGCAGTTCGCAGTGGCAACAAAAACAAAAGGTGTCGCCACTCCAGGGTGGCGACACCTTTCGAAAGTGTCGGATCGCTTAGCGGCGGATGCCGAGGTCGGCGATCAGTTCGCGGTAACCTTCGAGGTTCTTGCGCTGGAGGTAGTCGAGCATCCCGCGGCGCTTCCCGACCATCGTGAGCAGCGCGCGACGGCTCGAATGGTCGTTTTTGTTGGCGCGCAAGTGCTCGGACAGGGCGTTGATGCGGAAGGTCCACAGGGCAATCTGTCCCTTGGTGTCGCCGGTGTTCGTGGCCGAGCCAGCGTACTTGGTGAAGATCTCGTCCTGTTTCTCTCTCGGTAGGTAGATGGGCATACGTGCGGATGATTACGTCGGCGATGCGGGTGGGTGAAGTTTTGCCGCAAGGCGCCCCGGAGTGCCGGAGCCACCGACAGGTGACCAAAAACGATCGCTGTGGATCTGGATTAGCGGCCGCGAAAGTACGCACTGCCCCCGACACGGAGCTAGCTAAATGTAGGACCGCTAGCCCGGCACCGTATCCGCGAAGTAGATGTAGAAGCCCGTTAGGAACAACACCACCCCGAAGGCTACGATATTGAAGAAGCCCCTGGTCTGGAACAGGCCGGTCTCCAACTCGATGGCCTTGTGGTCGTTCTGCCCGCGCTCGCGGTAGAGGACCGCGATGAGCGCCAGCGAGGAGATCAAAGTCACCCAACCCAGGGTCGACTCGGCGGACAGCGGCCCGGTAAGTGCCATCTTGAGGCCCGTCGCCACCCCGACCATCACCAGCGCCCCGATGAGGATCAGGCGGTAGATCGGACGGGTGGCGTCGGGGTTGCCGTCCCTGGACTCCAAGCCGGAGATGAGGATCAGCGACAGCGAGCACAGCACGAAAGCCACGCCCATCCGATCGAGGAACGGCAGGTCGGGCATCAGCCAGCGGATCGCGAGCGAGAGCGGTATGGCGATGATGATGGTGTAGAACGCGGCGTCGGCCGTGGTCCGCTTCCAGAACATCCCGAACAAAAAGACGGCGAATACGCCCGGGGACACGAACCCGGTGTACTCCTGGATGTACTGAAACACCTGCCCGAGCGAGTCGAGCCGGGGCGCGAGCACGGCGCCGATCAGGAGGGCCGCCGCACCGCTGAGCCGTCCGACGTTGACGAGCTTGGTCTCGCTGGCGTCCTCGTCGATGAGGTCCTTGTAGATGTCGATCGTGAAGATCGTCGAGGCCGAGTTGACCATCGACGAGATCGACGAGCCGACCGCGGCGACGAGACCCGCGAAGACGATCCCCTTGATGCCGACGGGCACGTAGTTGGTAAGCACCCACGCGAAGGCGGAGTCGGCCTTCGGGATATCGGCCCCGAGCACGAGCGCCGCAATCCCCGGGACCACGACGATGATCGGGAGGATGAGCTTGATCACCGACGCGAAGGCCACACCCTTCTGCGCCTCGGCGAGGGTCTGGGCGGCGAGCGCGCGCTGGATGATGTACTGGTTCGTGCCCCAGTAGTACAGGTTCGTGATCCACATCCCGCCGAACAGCACCCCAATGCCCGGCAGCAGGGCGTACGAACTCTCGGTGAGGGTCCCGTTGCCGTCCGCGTCGGTGACCTGCTCGTAGGTGTCACGCCGCTCGAAGATCATCTCGAAGTGGTTCGGCACCTCGTCGAACAGCATCCCCAAGCCAGTGAAGAAGCCCTCCCCGCCGCTCACGGCGTTGACGACGAAGTAGGATGCCAGGAAGCCCCCCACCACCAGCACCACCACCTGCGCCACGTCCGTCCAGACCACGGCCTTGAGCCCCCCGAAGATCGAGAAGCTCGCCGAGTACACCACGAGAGCAATGATCCCGTAGATCAGCGGCACCCCGAAGAAGCTCTGGATCGCGAGCCCGCCGAGGTAGAGCACCGTGGAGATATTGACGAACACGAAGAGCGCAATCCAGAACACCGACATCAACGAGCGCGACCGACCGTCGAAGCGCCGCTCCAAAAACTGGGGCATCGTGTAGATGCCCTCCTTGAGGAAGACCGGCAGGAGGAACTTGGCCACGAGGATGAGCGTGATCGCCGCCATCATCTCGTAGGTCGCGATCGCCATCCCGAGCTCGAAGCCCGAGCCGTTCATCGCGAGGATCTGCTCGGTCGAGATGTTGCTCGCGATCAGCGAGCCACCGACGGCCCACCACGGCAGCGCCCGCGAGGCGAGGAAGTAGTCTTGCGCCGATTCGTTCTTGTCCTTCAGCGTGATCCACACCCCGAAGGAGATCATCCCGATGATGTAGGCGAAGAAGATGACGAGGTCAACGGTGGCGAGGTCGGCGAACATGCAGTAGGGGGGTAGCTTTCGGGGCGAAAGCTAGGTCAACCCGGGCGCATCCGGCGAAAAGCTTTGCACAGGGCCGCCGCCGCCGTCGATCCTTCTACTTTTTGATCGAGTACACTTTGTCCGCGTCGTCCTCGCGCACCGTGAGCGAGGCGGCATCCTCTTCGCGCAGGTCGAACCCCGCGTTGACGCGCTGCAGCTCCGCCTTGGTGGCGACGTACAACTTCGTCCCGATCGGCAGGGTGAACTTGAACCGTTGCCACGGGAGGAGCATGCTCGACTGCACCTGCGGCTCGTCGGCCCCCGGGCGGTAGACCACGAAATTGACGTTGCGAAAGCGCCCCTTGTCGTTGCGCAGGTAAAAGGTAATCGGCGTGGCGGGCTGCTGGGGCGCGGGCGCGTACGCCTCGACGGTGGCCGCGTCGAAGGTTTCCGGGGGGCGCTCGTTGACGGAGGTGCAGCCCACGATCAGGCAGAAGACGAGTCGGGTCATTTCGCGAAGAGGTAAAAGGCCACGGTGACCTGGTGGGCGATCTCGATCTCGCCGGCGGCGATCCCCGGTCCGGCCTCGTCCGACATGGCGGACATCCGGTAGGCGACGGGGTTGTAGGCCGGCGCGTCGACATCCGTGATCGAGTAGGCCGGACCGATCTTTTGCCCGAGGGCGGTCGCGAGGGCCTGCGCGCGCTCGCGGGCGTTGAGCACGGCCTTCGCGCGGGCATCCTCCCTGACGGCAGCCGCGTCCGCGTAGCCGAAGTTCGGCCCGTTGATCCCGGTCACGCCGCGTTGCAGCAACCCGGTGTTGATCTCGTCGAACTTCCCGATCTGCCGTAGCTTGACCTGGATCTGCTGGTCCGCCACGTACCGCGGCTGTAGTCGCTGCTGATCCTGGTAGCGCACGCCCACGTTGAGGTACTGCGTCTGGATGTCCTTGGCGTCGACGCCACTCTGCTTGAGGTACTCCAGGATCTCGCGCACGCTCGCCGCATTGTCCTGTTTTGCCTTGAGCAAATCCTCCCCCTCGCTGTGGACCCCGATCGAGAAGGTGAGCTGATCCGGCGCAAACTGCGCCTTGTACTCGCCGGTCACCGTGACGAGGGCCGGGGCGCCTGCGGGAATGTCCATCTGGCCAAAGCTAGCCGACGGCAGGCACGCACACGCCACCAGGCCAAGCAGAAGTGGGACTCCTTTCATACCAACACCAACGCGCGCGCTCGGCATTTGTGAGATACCGCTTCCGCAAAACGCCCTACCCTCCCCCTAACGCTACTTCCCTATGCAAAAGCTGGAGAAGATACTGTCCAGCAGGTCGTCGACGCTGATCTCCCCGGTCACCTCGCCGATGGCGTGCTGCACCTGGCGCAGATCGAGGGCGACGAGGTCACCGCTCAGCCCTACGCGCAGGCCCTCGGCCACCCGCGCGAGGGCCTCGCGGGCAGACGCCAGCGCGGCGCGGTGCCGCACGTTCGAGAGGATCACGTCCCCGGCGCCGGTCGTGTCACCGACCCCGAGGGCGAAGAGGCGCTCCCGGAGCAGGGCGAGGTTCATGCCCTCGGCGGCGACCATCGGGACGAAGTCCTCGCGGGCCAGCCCCGCGCCGGCGTAGTGCTCGAACTTCGCGTAGGGGTTGAGGTCCATCTTGTTGGCCACCCCGATGACGCCGAGGTCGTCACGCCCCAGGCGCGCCAGGTCCGCGGCGACCTCCTCCGAACCCGTCATCACGACGTCCCAGACGTAGACCAGCACCGCCGAACTCGCCACCGCCGCCATCGTCCGGCCGATGCCGAGGGCCTCCACCTCGTCGGTCGCCTCGCGGATACCGGCCGTGTCGCTTACGCGAAAACGCACGCCGTCGATCTCGAGCACGCCGTCGATCGTGTCGCGGGTCGTCCCGGCGATCGGGCTCACGATGGCGCGGTCCTCCTCGAGCAGGGCATTCAGCAGGGTACTCTTCCCGGCGTTCGGCCGGCCGGCCAGCACCACGTTGACGCCCTCCTTAATGGCCCGTCCGCTCTCGAACGAGGCGATGAGCCGCGCGATGCGCAGGTCGGCGGCCTGGAGCGTGGCCAGGAGTTGGGGCCTGTCGGCAAAACTCACGTCCTCCTCCCCGAAGTCGTTCTCGAGTTCGATCAGGGCCGCGAAGTCGATGAGGACCTTCCGGAGCGCGCTCATCTCCTGGCGCAGGGCCCCGTTGAGTTGCGTACGCGCCAGCCGGTGCGCCGCCGAACTCTCCGCGGCGATCAGGTCGCCCACGGCCTCGGCCTGCGTGAGGTCGAGTCGGGCGTTGAGGAAGGCCCGCTCGGTAAACTCCCCGGGGCGGGCCAGGCGCGCGCCGCCGGCGATACACTCGTCCAACAGGCGTCGCTGGAGGTAGCGCGACCCGTGGCAGCTGATCTCGACGACGTCCTCGCCGGTGTAGGAGTTTGGCGCGGCGTAGACACTCAGCACGACATCGTCGACGACTTCCGCAGCGAGGAGTACCGCGCCCGGCACCGGAGCCGACGGCGGCCTGGCGAGCCAGTACCCGTAAGTCGTCCGACCGACCATCGAACTGATCTCCTCCGCGGTGGTACTTCCGTAAAACAGGTCCCCGCCACCGGCGGCGGAGGCCTTCGCGACGAACGCCAGCCGCGCGATCTCGTGGGCGCCCGGCCCCGAGACCCGCAGCACCGCGATGCCGCCGGCGCCGGTGGCCGTGGCGATCGCGACGATGGTCTCTGAGGTTGGGCTGGACACGCCTCGCAAACCTATTTCTGGTTTGCGGGAAATGGCTTACTTTTGCGCGCTCATTTACCGACCGATGAAAAAGGAAATCCACCCAAGCAGCTACCGTACCGTCGTCTTCAAGGACTTTAGCGTCGACAAATCCTGGCTCGGGCGCTCCTGCGCGCGCAGCAACGAGAAGGAGGTCTGGGAAGACGGCAAGGAGTACCCCGTGATCAAGCTCGAGATCAGCGCCGAGTCGCACCCCTACTTCACCGGCAAGATGAAGTTCGTCGACACGGCCGGCCGCATCGACAAGTTCAACAAGAAGTTCCAGACCTCGCGCTTCGCCAACAAGGAGCGCGCGGCGTCCTAGGCCCCGCACGCAGCCGCGACAGGTTTTCACGAAAGTGGCCCCACCCGGTCGCATCAAAATTCCAGTCGGAGCTCACTCCGGCTGGAATTTTTCATTTTGTGCCCCGATCGAACCAACGTCCAATCCGAAGCGCCGCTCGATCGGGCGCCCACTCCCCCGCCCATGGCCAAGCGTACCCTCATCCTCTTCGACGACCAGTCCTGGGCGGGGCTGCTGCCGCTGACGTGGCTGCGGCCCGTGTGTGAGCTGCGGATCGGCGTCTCGACCCAACGCGAGCGGTGGGAGCGGCTCCTCGACGGCCTCGCGACCCCGCTCACGCAGGACTACCTCGCCGGGGAGTTCCCGATCCACGTCGCGCTCGACAACTTCTTCATCAACGCGAGCCTGTTGCCGACCCCCGAGCTCGTGCGCGAGATCGTCGGACTCGACAAGGGCGAGGCCCTCACGAAGGGCGACGACCTCCTGGCCGCTCGCCTCGATCGCGACGCCATCGAGCGGCTGAGTGGGGACGGGGGGGAGGTCGATACCCTGCCGGGCTACGAGTACACCGCGGAGGTCACGCTGCTCAGGCGACCCTACGATCTCTTCGTCCACAACGCCGCCGTGATCGCGGCCGATCTCGCCGACCTCACGGCGGGTCGCGACTCGGCGCCCCTGTCGGCCAGCAACACGGTCATCGGCGACCACGCTGTGTTCCTCGAAGAGGGTGCCCGCTGCGAGGCCGCGGTACTCAACGTGACGCAGGGTCCGATCTACCTCGGGCGCGACGCCGAGGTGATGGAAGGGTGCCTGCTGCGCGGCCCCATCGCCGTGTGCGACGGCGCGGTGCTCAAGATGGGGGCCAAGGTCTACCCCGGCACCACGGTCGGTCCGCACAGCAAGGCCGGCGGTGAGATTAACAACGTGGTGTTCCAGGGCAACTGCAACAAGGGTCACGACGGCTACCTCGGCAACGCCGTCATCGGGCAGTGGTGCAACCTCGGGGCCGACACCAATGCCTCGAACCTGAAGAACAACTACGCCGACACGCGCCTGTGGCACTACGGCACCGGGCGTTTCGAGCCTACGGGACTGCAGTTCTGCGGCCTGATCATGGGCGACCACGCGAAGTGCGGCATCAACACGATGTTCAACACGGCCACCGTCGTGGGCGTCGGCGCGAATGTCTTCGGCGATGGTTTCCCGCGGACCTTCGTTCCGGATTTCTCCTGGGGCGGGGCCGGCGGGCAGACCACGTACCAGCTGGACAAAATGATCGAGACGGTCGAGCGGGTGTACGCCCGCCGGGCAACAACGCTCTCTACGGAGGGCAGGGCCAGTCTGCGGGCGTGTTTTGACCTTACGGCAAAACACCGCCCGTGGGAGCTGAAGTCGACCGCCGCCACACCACCGACCGCGCCCTAGATGCCTCCCCTCCCCTACCCCCGGTGGCGACGTTGGCTGAGCTACTGGAGCGATCAGGTGCTCGAGGTGGGCGAGGGCGACCACGGGGACGAACTCGCGGTGATCCTGCGTAAGGGCAAACTCCTGCTCCAGAGCAACGGCGCCATCTACAGCTGGGAGGACAACTACTACAATTTTCGTACGGCTTTCGAGCGACTGGACTGGGACGCCCTACCCGGCGACAAGGTGCTCTTGCTCGGGTTGGGCCTGGGCAGCGTACCGCAGATCACCGAGGAGCTGTTCGGGCGGCGCCTCGTCTACACCGCCGTCGAGTACGACGAGGCCGTGGCTGGTCTGGCGGAGGACTACCTGCTTTACCGCTTGGGGTCGAGCATCACCACCGTCGTCGCCGATGCGAATGCGTACGTGGCGCAGTGCCGCGAGAGGTTCGACCTCATCCTGGTCGACGTTTTCGTGGACGACCAGATCCCGGAAGCGTTCAACACCGTACGTTTTGCCGTAAGGCTCAAAAAACTTCTGCGTCCCGGCGGCTGCGTCATCAGCAACCGCCTGACGTACCGACCTCCCGACCGGGCCGCGGCGGAGCGCTACTACCGAGACGTGTGGCTGCGGGTCTTTCCGAAAGCGGCCCTGCTCGACGTGAAGAGCAATTGGATGCTGTATTCGGAGGGTCGATTTTTGGTGGAGCCTGATGTGATGTTGGAGTAGGTGTGGGGTGTTGGGTGTTGGGGGTTGGACTTTCTTATACCTCGTCTGGTAACCCCCCCCGGCCCCCCTTATTTTGGTTTCCTCCGCGGACCCGCTTCGCGTTCCCGCGGAGGAAACCAAAACAAGGGGGGAGGCGAACGCACTCGGCGATCGTCACGCGAAAGCGCCACAGGCGCAGGCCCCCCGAGCAAAGCGGTGCCCCACGGTCGCCTCCCCCCTTGTTCAGCCGGGCTGCCGGATCGAGCGAAGCGACGATCTGGCAGCGCGGATGGATAAGGGGGGCCGGGGGGGTTACACAACGAATGACGGGAAAGTCTCGGGGTTAGGGGACGTGTCTTTTTCGGAGAACAGCCTGTCGCTTCTACGCTGCTGGTAGTCTCCAACGAGATTCTCCTCATGGGGGCCGACAGGTTACCCGCCGTACTCGAAGCCGGTCTCCTCGATCGCGATGGAGGTTTCCTGGGGCTTGCGCAGCTGTGCGGCTACGGGCTTGCCGATGAGGATGACGTGGTCGCCGCCGGGCATGATCGTCTCTTCGAGCTCGAACTCGATGACCGCCAAGCCTTCTTTGAGGATCGGCGCTCCGGACTCACCCTTGTCGAAGTGGTGGTCGTTGACCTGATCGTCGGTGAAGTCGACGGCACCGACGAACTCCTCGACGAGGCCCCGGTCTTCCTCGGCGAGGATGTGGACGGCGAAGTTGTGGCTCTTGTCGATCGTCTCGCGGAGGTTGGAGTCGTGCTGCACGGCGATCGCGACCATCTCCGGCTCCATGCTCACCTGCATCACCCAGCTCACGGTGCTCGCGCTCACCCAGTCGTGATTGCGGGTCACCAGCTCGGCGGCGGGCTTGCGGCTCGTCACGATGTAGATGCCGTAGTTGAGTTTCTTGAGGGCGTCGGAGATGGTGGGCTGGTCGCTCATTGGAGGGGTGCTTGGGTGCCTGAGTGCTTGGGTGCTTGGGTGCTTGGGTGCTTGAGTGCTTGGGTGCTTGGGTGCTTGGGTGCTTGGGTGCTTGGGCGCTTGGGTGCTTGGGTGCTTGGGTGCTTGGGTGCTTGGGTGCTGCCAGGGCGAACGATGTCCCCGCGGACTAGGTTCGGTCGGCGTCGTCGAAGCGGACGCGTTCGCGGGGGCCGGCCTTTATCCACTCCCGCGGCGGACGCAGGCCCCAGTAGTACGCCAGTAAGAAGCCACTGATCAGGTGCCAGATCCCCCACCACGCCAGCACGATGGCCATGCCGCCGTACTGCGGGAAGAAGGTGAACACGAGCGTCATCCCGAGGCCGGAGTTCTGCAGGCCCGTCTCCAGCGACACCGTCCGGCTGTTCATCTGCCCCAGTCCACTCGCGCGCCCGATCCAGTACCCGCCCAGCAGCGCCAGCCCGTTGTGCGCGGCCGTCATCCAGAAGACGACCTTGACGTAATTGCCGATCTGCGAGAGGTTGCCGTAGATGGCGATGAGGACGAAGGCAATGAAGATGACCGCACTCAGGATTTTGAACGGCTTGCGGAGTCGGTTGGCCCAGTTGGGTCTGAACTCGTTGAGGCCGACGCCGATCACCACCGGGACCAGGACCAGGAAGAAAACCGTCGTGGCCATGTCCCAGAAGTCGAGCGAGAGGCTGAGCTGCTTCTGGAGGGCCTCCGGGAGCCACCCCTGCCAGAAGGCGAACGCGAGCGGCGTGACGACGGCCGCCCCGAGCGTCGTGACGGCGGTGAGCATCACCGACAGCGCCGTGTTGGCCTTCGCGAGGTAGGTGGCGTAGTTGCTCACCGAGCCCCCGGGGCAGACCGCCAGCAGCACCATGCCCAGTGCGATGCTCGGGTGGTCGACGAAGCCGTAGATAAGCGCGAGCGTAAGAAGCGGCAGGAAGAGGTACTCGCTCGCGAGCCCGACGACGGCCGGCTTGGGCTGGCGGACCAACTCGCGGAAGTCCTCGATGCGGATGTCGAGCGCGATGCTAAACATCAGCAGCGCCAGCACGCCATTGAGGATCTTGAGTGATTCAGGACTAAAGCTGATCTCGACGGCGTCTAACTCTCCCACGGTGCCAAGATGGTCCGCGGCGACGAATTGCGCAGAGATTGGGGGCCGGACTTGCACAGGCGCCCGTATCCGTGTACGTTTGGTCCGAAATGAGAAACCACTCCATCGCGTATTTTTACTTTAGCGGCCCGCGGGCACTGGGGTAGACCGTACGCGATGGTCCACAGAAAGTCCCGGTGCACGTCGCCGGGACTTTTTTTTTGCCCCGTCCCGGCAACGATCGAGCCCCGACCGACCCCACACGACGCTCGCATGCTTATCGACATCGCCGCCCGCCTGGGGCCCTACTCCGACCTCGGTCGCGGGTGCCTCATCCAGGGCGAGCGGCTCTCCTTCCACCACCGCGCCGCCGAGGCCCTCCTGCCCGGCGTCGACACCGTGCCCGTGGGTAGCTTCCCGGCCCTGGCCGCGCGCCTGGAGGCGCAGCCGCGGCAGGTGGGCCTGATGGCGATCGAGAACAGCGTGGCCGGGGCGCTGCTCACCAACTACCTCCTCCTCGAGCAACACGAGCTCCAGATCGTGGCCGAGGTCTACCTGAGGGTATCGCACAGTCTCCTGGCCCTGCGGGGCGCGTGCCTCGACGATGTCACGCGGGTCGAGAGTCACCCGATGGCCCTGGCGCAGTGCCGGGCCTTCTTCGCCGCGCACTCGCGCCTGGCCCCCGTCGAGGCCTACGACACGGCCGGCAGCGCGCTGCGCGTGGCCGAAGTACAGGACAGGACCCTCGCCGCCCTCGCGCCCGCGTGGTGCGCCGAGCCGATGGGCCTACAGGTTTTGGCGAAAGCCGTCGAGGACAACCCCCACAACTGGACGCGCTTCGTGCTCGTGCGGCACGCGCGGCCGCTGGCGAGCGCCCCCGTCGACGAGGTCACCAAGGTGAGCGTCTCCTTCTCGGTCGCGCACGAGAGCGGGAGTCTGTCGAAGGCCCTGCGCGTGGTCGCGGACGCCGGCTGCTCCCTCACGAAGATCCAGAGTCTCCCGGCCATCGGCGAGCCGTGGAAGTACCGCTTCTTCGCTGATTACTTGGCGCCTTGCGGCAAAACCTCCGCAGCCGTCAACGCGCTCCTCGCGCCCGTCACCGAAGACCTCCACCACCTGGGCGACTACGCCGAGGGCCAACACGTAGACCCCGCATGACCCCGACCCGAACCACGGCCCGCCGCCTCCACGGCGTCGAGGAGTACTACTTTTCGCGGAAGCTCACCGAGGTGGCCCAGCGCCGCGCCGCCGGCGAACAAATCATCAACCTCGGGATCGGCAACCCCGACCTGCCGCCGCCCCCCGGCGTCATCGCGGCGTTGAGCGCGGCGGCCGCGGGTCCGGGGGCCAATGGCTACCAGAGCTACCGCGGGACGGCCGAGTGGCGCGCGGCCCTCAAGGCTTGGTACAGTACAACCTACGGCGTCGAACTCGAGGAGGCGGGCCTCCTCCCGCTGGCCGGCAGCAAGGAGGGGATCGTCCACCTGGCGCTGGCCTACGTCGAACCCGGTCGCGCGTTGATGCACCCGGACCCCGGCTACCCCGCTTACGCCGCGGCCGCCAAGCTGGCCGGCGGCACGGCCCTCCCCTACGCCTTGCCCACCTCACAGGCGGAGCCCGGGGCGGCGTGGGTGGCGCGTCTCGAAGCCCTGCTGGAGGGCAACGACGTGGCGCTGCTGTTCGTCAACTCGCCCCACATGCCCACGGGCCAGTCGCTGTCCGACGACCAGGCCCGGGCCCTGGTGGCGTTCGCGCGGACGCACGACATCATCCTCGTCTCCGACAACGCCTACAACTACTACGCGGACATGGGCCCGCGGAGCTTGCTGTCCTTCGAGGGCGCCATGGCGTGTGGCGTCGAACTCAACAGCCTCAGCAAATCCCACCACATGCCGGGCTGGCGACTCGGCGTGCTGGCCGGGCGACCGGACGTGGTGCAGGCCGCGCTCCAAGTCAAGAGCAACCTCGACTCCGGTCAGTACCTACCGATCCAATTCGGCGCCGTGGAGGCGCTCGTCACCCCGGACGGGTGGCACGATGAGCGCAATGCGACCCTGCGCCGGCGGCGAGTCGTCGGCGAGGAGCTGCTGCGGGGCCTCGGGTGTGAGCCCGTCCCGGGACAGTCGGGGATCTTCGTCTGGGCCGCGCTGCCCGACGGTCGCGCTTCCGCGGAGGAGTTCGCGGACGAGGTACTCGACACGACGGGATTGTTCGTACCACCGGGTACGGTGTTTGGGCCGGCTGGAGAGGGGTTCGTGCGGCTGTCGCTCTGCGCGAGCGAGGACCTGCTCCGCGACGCTATCGCCCGCGTGAGGGCGAGCCAAACCGCTACCGTATGACCGTCGGGATCGTCGGTCTGGGGCTCATCGGGGGTTCGCTCGGCCTGGCGCTGCGGGCCGGCGGGCACACCGTGCTCGGGGCGGACCGCTCGGAGGCACACGAGCATGAGGCCGTCGACCGCGGACTCGTCGAGGCCTGTGCGCCGACGGCGCAACTCGCGCTGCGCTGCGACCTGATCGCGGTGGCGGTCCCGGTCGACGTGGCCGTGGCCGTGTGTCGTGAACTCCTCGAACTCCCCGGCGCGGCCACGGTACTGGAACTCGGGAGTACGAAGGCCGTTTTGGCGAAAGCCCTCCACGCCCACCCCGCCCGCGAGCGACTGGTGTTGTCCCACCCGATGGCCGGCACGGAGTTCTCGGGGCCGGGGGCCGCCGTGGCCGGGCTCTACTTCACGCGCACCGTCGTGCTGTGCGACCGCGACGACACCGGTGCGGGCCACTTCGCCAGGGCGGCGGAGCTCTTCGACGAACTCGGGATGCGGCAGGTCGAGATGCAGTCCGGGCCGCACGATCTCCACGTGGCGTACGTGAGCCACATCTCGCACATTTCGAGTTTCGCGCTCTCGCTCACGGTGCTGCGCAAGGAGCGCGACGAGAAGCAGATCTTCAACCTGGCCGCCGGTGGCTTCGCGAGCACGGTGCGCCTGGCGAAGTCCAACCCCCAGACCTGGGCGCCGATCCTGACGCAGAACAGCGATCACGTCGTCGAGGTGCTCGACGAGTACATCGACGTACTTCAATCCTTCAGGGCCGCCCTACGAACCGGCAAACAGACCGACCTTTACGATCTAATCACGGCCGCGAACCATATCGCCGCCGTGCTCCCGAAAAACCTTACGCTATGAGTATCGACTTCAAGGCCCACCGCCCCTTCGTCATCGCCGGCCCCTGCAGCGCCGAAACCGAGGAGCAGGTCCTCGGCACGGCCCGCGCCCTCGCCGAGCAGGGCCTCACGCACCTCTACCGCGCGGGGATCTGGAAGCCGCGGACCCGTCCGAACAGCTTCGAGGGCGTCGGCACGCCGGGCCTTGGGTGGCTGCGTAAGGTCAGGCAGGAGACGGGGATGCCGGTCACCACGGAGGTCGCCAATAAGCTCCACGTCTACGAGGCCCTGAAGTACGGCATCGACGTGCTGTGGATCGGGGCCCGCACGACGGTCAACCCGTTTAGCGTCCAGGAGATCGCCGACGCGCTCGAGGGGTCGGATGTCCCGGTGATCGTCAAGAACCCGATCAACCCGGATGTCGCGCTCTGGGCTGGGGCCATCGAGCGGTTGCAGAAGGCCGGCATTTCGCAGATCGCGGCGCTCCACCGGGGCTTCAGCAGTTTTGGCGACAGCAACTTCCGCAATCCCCCCCGCTGGCAGATGGCCATCGAGTTCAAGCAGATGATGCCGGAGGTCCCGATGTTCGTAGACCCGAGCCACATCTGCGGACGGCGCGACACCCTCGCCGACGTGGCCCAGCAGGCGCTCGACCTCAACTACGACGGCCTGATGCTGGAGGTCCACCCCGATCCCGACCGGGCCTGGAGTGACGCCAAGCAGCAGATCACCCCGGAGGTATACGCCACCCTGATCCGTGCGCTCAGTATCCCCGCGCCGACCTCGAACGATCCGAACTTCCTCAACAACCTCTCGACGCTGCGCCAGCAGATCGACGAGATCGACGAGGAGATGCTCACGCTCCTCGGGGAGCGGATGAAGTTGGCCACCGCGATCGGGGACTACAAGCGCGTCAACAACATCGCCATCCTCCAGCCCGAGCGCTGGCAGGCGATGCTGACCGAGGCCCAGGCCCGGGGCGCGCGCCGCGATTTGTCCCCCGAGTTCATCGCCGATTTCCTGAAGGCCATCCACCAGGAGAGCATCAACAAGCAGGAGTTCGTGATCCGGAAGGCGGTTGTGGAATCGTAATCTAGGTTGGTGAATAAAAATTTTTACACCATTGGCCAAGTGACATACGTCGCCGGGGTGACCTACTTTACCTTTGCGCGTAACTTGCACTACACATGGCCATACTCTACATCGTCATCGCGGCTTTCATCATCGGCTCCTCCGCGGTAGCCTTCGCGCGTTTAAGCGGAGACGGTCGCAAACGCTAAGCGCTCACTACTTACCGGTCTACCGCAGCGACGTGACCCGCATCGTTGCCCTGTTGTAGGCCATTAACTCGGGCCGCATCGGCGGGGACGCAAACCGGACGAGGTACTCCTCCGTGCCCGCGTCAAACTGCACCGCGGTCGGGGTCGCGACCTGGAGACCGAACGCCAGTGGCGTGACCGACTGGTCGTTCGCATCGAAGACGTAGCTCCGTAGCTCGCTCGCGCGGTAGACGCTGCCGCCGACTTGCTCGGTAGGCGGGAACAGTCGATCGAACCGGGAGGCGCTAAACGGCAGGTAACTACTGAAGAATCGCCGCATCGTGGGCATCTGTCCCGCGAGGGCATCGAGGCCGAGTAAGGTGCTGCTGCCGCCGGGGTCGACGCGCACGAGGATCGGATCGACTTCCCCGTTGCGGTCGAAATCTGCGACGTGAAGTTCGATACGCTGTTGCCCCGACTCCGACAGCAGCGTATTCAGACCGACGTTCGCGAGGACATAGCTGCCGGGTTGCCCTCGCACCTCTACGATGTCGAGCCACAAACCGGAAGGGGCCACCGAGTCGATCTTAATGTCTGTCGAACCGACTTTCCCCACGCTAATTTTCACGATCGGGGACCACAGACTCGCCACGAGTACACTGCCGTCCGGGAGCGGCTGTTGTGCGGTAAGTACGTTGGAATCTAACCTGGACCAGAGCTGCTCGCGCTGTGCTTCGCTCAGGCCGAGCTGCGTATCGATAGCGCTTACGAACTGGTTTACGCTCTGCTCGAAGGGGTAGATAGGATTCAGCGGGTCCTCGTCGAAGCGCTGGTAAAGGTTCGCCGCAACGCCTTCGTATCCGGCGAGTCTTCGATATTCCCGATGGACCGGAGAGGCAGAGTTAGCGGCTTGCGCCAAAACCACCTGATCCCCCCGAACGACCTGATCTCCCCGGAGGCCCTCCCGCAGTTCCGATCGACCATCAGGGTAGTCGATCAACAAATCGTAGCTCGCATCCGCCTGCGGCAGACCCACCACCACGGGGGCGAGCACCGAGGACTGAAACCCCGTCACCGGCTGCACCGCGAACGCCCGCGACCATGACCCCTGCCGGACGAGGAACTTCGCCCCCACCGCCGGCGAGCCAGACGCCGTGACCACGGAAACGTGTACGCCGGGCTTAGCGTCGGGCCCGTCACGACCAACGCTCCTATTCTCGTAGATCACGGCCGGGGCGTTGACGTTGTTGGTCACCAAGTCTTCGTCGCCATCGCCGTCGAGGTCCACGGCGACGAGGGCGGTGGTGCTGCCGACGTGATTGAGGCCCCAGGCTTCGGAAACCTCCTCGAAGGCGGCGTCCCTTACGCCGCGAAAGGCTCTGTTGGGCATTACGCCCGCGGGCACCAGCGAGGCGAGTTCGAGGTTGCTCGCGCGGCGCTGGATGGCCTCGCCGCTGCTGTACTTGAGGTAATCGAGGTCGTTGGGGCGCCCCACGATCCCGTTGCCGATGACGACGTCGGGTTGGCCGTCGAGGTCCGCGTCGAGCACGGCGGGTGCCCAGCTCCAGTCGCTCGAGTGCAGGCCGAGTTGCACGGCCGCGTCCACGAACTGGCCACCGGTATTGAGTAAGGCCGCGTTTCTCGCGAATTGGAGCCCGAAGCCCGCCCGCAGTTTGCCCTTGACGCCCGGCAGGTCGTCCCCGCCGGCGCTCGACTTGCGGATGCTGTCGCTGTAGGGCCTCATGTCGAGGGTTAGGAGGTCCAAGGTTCCGTTGGCGTCGAGGTCGGCCGCGGCGTTGCCCATCGAGAACATCGACGAGGAAGGCAGCCAGTCGGTTTTGCGGAAACGCCCTCCCCCCAAATTCTCGTAGAGGTAGTCCTCCTCACTGAAGTCGTTGCTCACGTAGATGTCCGGAAGCGCAGAGCCCCCGAAGTCCGCCACCGCCAGCCCGAGACCGTACCCCAGTCGACTGGACAGCAGCCCGCTGCCGGCCGTGGCGTCCTCGAAGGTGCCGCGTTCGTTCTGAAGAAAGAGCCGGTCCCCGGCGAAAGCGTCGGGGGTGGCCCTCGCCGAGGTATCCCGTTGCTGCGCGGTAGGGTGGATCGAGTGATTGAGCAGGTACACGTCCAGGTCGCCGTCGCCATCGGCGTCGAAGAAGGCCGCCTGTGTGCTGAGGCCGGAGAAGTCCAGCCCGAACTCGGCCGCCCGCTCCGTAAAATGGCCCGTGCCATCGTTGACGTAGAGTTCGTTGTGTCCCACTCAGACCCGCCACGCCGCTCACCTTGCACACGTACAGATCGAGGTCGCCGTCCCCGTCGAAGTCCGTGAAGCTCGCGCCGCTCGACCAGCCCGTATTACGCTCGACGCCTGCCGCGTCGGTGACTTCCTCGAAGCGCAGTCCGCCGCGGTTGAGGTAGAGCGCGTTGTCGCCTTGGTTGCTCGTGAAAAAAAGGTCGGCGAGGCCGTCGCCGTCGACATCGCCGGCCGCGATGCCGCCGCCGTTGTAATAGTACAGGTAGGTGATGATGTTGAGGGCCTCGGTGGGGTGGAGGGCGTTGGCGAAGGTGATGTGGGAGTGGGTGGGGTCGAGGGAGGCGAAGAGTGTAGCATCGGGCAGGATGACTTTACCAGCTTCACCACAGCCGGTCGTAATCCAGGGAATACTCAGGATGAAGAGTACTAGCTGTAGCTGTTTTGTCGAAAGACCCAAGATTACTGACACGAGGACTGGCTGTAGATATAGCGCTGGATGGCGAGCGAGTCACCGATGGTAAGATCGACCGATTCTACAGTCCGACCGCTCTTGGCAACGTGGCCATAACGGCGCAAACCGAACGTAGCCTGGACAACGGGCTGCGCGGACCAATAGCTGGCGTAGGGTTGCACGAGTTTGAGGGGAGTCGGAAACAATGGATTTGCGCCCTGCGCGCCTGCGTATCCGTAAAACTCCTTCGTGCTCTTCTGTAGATCCGGGTCTCTATACGTAGCGTAAACGATATTGTCTGCTTCATCGTAAGTAAACGCCGCGCTGTAGTAGAGGCCATACACGATGGAGTCGACGCGGCCCCGGTCGTCGTAGAAGTAGCGGAGGTCGCGGTTGAGCGGGGTGCCGAGTCTACTCGGAGACTCTTCGGTTAGTATCAGCTGCGAGAGCCTGTCCCCATCGTAAGTAGCGCTGTAGATCCTACTTCTGGAGGTGCCGTTTCGAAGTTCATCAACGATCTGTAGCTCCCGCAGCAGGCTCCCTGAGTAAGCGCAGGTGATGCGCTCGCGCACCGCGCTGTTGTCTTTCAGTGGATCGGGATACTGGGCCGGGGCAGCATCGACGGCGAGAGGCTCGAGGTAGGTGATAGTTACTAGGTCACACGCGTCGTATTCGAAGGTCATGAGTACCTTTCCCGTGCCGTTCTCGATACCTATTAAACGCTGGCCGCCGGGCGCGTCACCTTTGTCGCAAGATGCGATACTACTAGCCAAACAGAGCACTGTTACGAACCGAATGAAGCTGCCGCCCGCACGGACTCCTGCGTTGAGGTCATTGAAATGATATCGAGACATGCGCACGCGTTTAAAGGCTAGGGCCGGTAGGGCGGTAGAAGGCCGGTGCCGCATTGTTGCGCGCCACCATCACCCAGCGGACTCCTGCGATAGTGATCGCCCGGATCGCGCGTATCTCGCCTTCGAGTTCGATCCCGAAGTTACGAGAGGGAACGAACTTCACCATGCCATCCGCAAAGTACACCAGGCCTCCGTCACTCGCATCGTAGGCACCGGCTTCTGGCTTCACCATATCCAGATTGCCTCCCAGAAGTACTGCGGAACCCAAGGAAGGCACAGGGACGCTCCCGGTGGTGAGTATCGGCGCGACTTGCGCTCCGGGGCCGAAAGGCTCGAAGTGAAACCTTCCGGTGCCGTCGTTACGGAACCACCCGGCCCGCAGCTCAGTGGCTTCGTATCGGTAGCCGGCGGCGAGTTGCTCCGCGGGAAAGATGTCGCTTACGGATAGGCCAAAGTAGCTGTCGTACTTCAGGAACCGCTTCTTGAGGAACGGCATCTGCGACACGAGATCGTGCCTCAGGGTAAGGGGCAGGCTCTTGCCCCCGAGGAATCGACTGATGATCTGCTCCGGGTAGCCGTTGCCATCGAAATCGTTGACGACCATACTTACCGGTTCCTCGACGGTGGCCCTGAACCGGGAGTTTAGGCCATGATTCCCACCGACGAGGTCCAGGTCCCCGTCCGCGTCGATGTCTACCGCGCAAAGCGCGTTCCACCACCCCGTAACGTCGCGACCACCCATGCACCTGCTCCACGGCGTACCTCCCCGCAGGCCGATGAGCTTCGGCACTCCCCAATCTACGGCCACCGCCACCTGGACAGTACCATCTCCGAGGAAGTCACCCGCCACGGCCGACGTTACCATCCCCGCGCTGTCGAGTTGCGGAGATCTTCTACGCTCGAAAGACCCGGTGCCGTCGTTGATCAGTATCTCCGCAGGGGCCGGGACGCCGTAGAACCCGGGTTGCATACGAGCGCCCCGGAAGATATCGAGGTCACCGTCGCCGTCCAGGTCCGCGACGGCGAGCGCCCCGGTTGGCGTACGGTCGGTAGGGAGCTGCTGCGGCGACGCGCGGGACAAGCGCCGGTTGCCTTCGTTGAGGTACAACCTATCGCCTAGCTGTAGTCTTTCGGGGCGAGCCTCGGAGCTCCCGGAGCCGACCAGTAGATCGAGATCGTCATCGCCGTCGGCGTCGAACCAATGCGCGTCGATGTCCTCGTAGCGGGAGTCGGAGTCGAGTGCGGCTTGCGTCGTTTTGAGGAAGCGCCCACCGGCCTCCTGGACGTAGACTGCGGCCGCGAAGCCGGCTGCGGCACCAATGAAGAAATCTTCCCTGCCGTCGCCGTCGAAGTCGCCGACAGCCAGGGTCGGACCGGGTGTACTCAGTCCGTGGTATAAGAGGCGCTCCGCGTTGAAATCGACGTAGTCACTCTCCCGATGGACGAAGTCGACCCCGATCGACTGAGCGGGAACCTGGTGGTAATCGGCTGGTCCTCGTGGCGGCCTTTTGGCAAAACGTTGGACGGCGGCACTCGGGGGAGGTATCGTTGCCTCCAAACGGCCGGCGGGCTGGCTAACTATTAGTTGGTGGGTCCCGTCGGGCCAGTCGATCGCCACTGAGTCCAGGACGCCACACCCACCGAGCCCGAGGAATACACGAGGCTCGACGCTTGACTGAAACCCACGCGAAGGGATTTGCTCGCCAGAGAAAAAACGATCCCCGCAGTAGGCAGTGACCCGGGCGCCGACGCCGAACCGGTTACCGACTGGACCCTCGAGACCTACGCTCAGACTAAACCGCGTCGAATCGCGAGCTTGCTGGTTCTCGTAGACCCAGGCTGGTCCGTTGACATTATTCACGACCAGGTCTAGGTCCCCGTCGAGGTCGAGGTCCCCGTAGGCGGCGCCATTGCTGAAGCCAACATCCGCCAAGCCTAGTCGCTCACCTGCGTTCTCGAAGGCCCCACCGCCAGGCCCTGGATTTAAGTAGGCCACGTTGGCTACGGGTTCGGAGGGGATCAGCTCGACGAGCGTCTTGAAATCGACCGATCCGCCGGCGGTCACGCGCTTCTTGGTCTCCTCGGAGGCCAGGAACTGGATGTAATCCTGGTTGGTGAGGTCCTGGAATATGCCGTTCGCAATGAACAGGTCTCGATCGCCGTCGGTGTCGAGGTCGACGAGGAGCGCGCCCCAACTCCAGTCGGATGCCTCGACGCCATACAACCTGCCCTCCTCCGAAAATTTACCGTTCCCGCGGTTGACCTGAAGCGTATTGCGCGTCACCTGGCGGTGGTAGCCATTGCGCACCTTGTCGAGGTACCGGTCGTAGCTCTCGAAGGTCGTGTTGAGCTTAAGGCGGCGATCGTTAGAAGGCAGCATATCTGTCACGAAAATTTCCGGGTAGCCGTCGCCGTTCAGGTCGGCCATATCGGCGCCCATGCTTGCTGCGCTCGTGGACCGGATTCGGTCGGTGAGCACCTCCTCGAAGTTACCCTGCTTGTTGAGGTATAGGTAATCGCGCTCGAAGAAGTCGTTGCTGACGTATATGTCGGGCCATCCATCGAGGTCGATATCGCCGACCGTAACCCCGAGCCCGAAGCCGATCACCGACCCGTAAATACCAGCCTCATCGCTCACGTCGGTAAAGAAAGTACGCCCGGTTTGGGCAAATTCATTACGGTAAAGTTTGTCGCCCCCTACGGAGTCACGTACTGGACGGAGGCTCGCCTCGAGGTTGAAGCTCGTGATTGGCCGAAATGAGTTGTTCAGCATGTAGCAGTCGAGGTCCCCGTCGCGGTCGTAGTCGAAGAAGGCGGCGTGCGTGCCGTAGCCACGGTCGGCGAGCCCGAGCTCGGCCGCGGCCTCCCGGAAGTGCCCCTGGCCATCGTTTAAGAATAGCTCGTTCGCGCGGTCGTCGCCATGGGTCAGTCCGGAGTTGCTGACGTAGATGTCGAGGAATCCATCGGCGTTGACGTCGGCCATCGAGACGCCAGTCGACCAACCTCGCGTCCCGGCAACGCCCGCGCCCTCGGTACCGTCTTCAAATCTGAACTCGCCGCGATTGAGGTAAAGTTGGTTTTCACCGGAGTTGGACGTGAAGTAGAGATCCGGAAGTAGGTCCCCGTTTACATCCCCGATGGCTACACCCCCGCCGTTGTAAAAATTTCGGTAAGTATAAATATTAAAGTCTCGCGTATGAACCAGGTCATTCCTAAAGGTGATCCCGGTAAGGGTAGAGTCGAGCCTCGAAAAACCATCCTCATTGTACGATTCTTTTATTGAAGACTTGTCGCAAGACAACAATATCATAAGCAGCGACAAAAGCACAAAACTCTTAGCTGGCACAAAGTCGGCTACTGATAATTCAAATATACTATTCATGAGCGATTACCTACGGTTGAGTTGCTCTGTGAGTAAAGGATTTACGTCGGGCAACGTAAGTAAATCACCGTCCTCGCAAGCGTTACAGGAGCCGGGAACGTCTATGGAGAAGGCGACGAACTGCTCGATCGAGGGGTGGGGTCTGGCATACACGCGCCGCGGACCGTCGTGCTTGACGTAAGTCGGTAGCGGCGCACCGGGCAGTAGTTCGAAGGGATTGCCGCCTAGCTCGCGTTCCAGGTAGCGTACCGCAGGTTCTAGCAGAGCCTCGCCGCTGAGGTCTGGATTCCACGGAGCCCAGCTTTGAGAGTATATCCGGCCGGGCACCGATACGATACGGCCGAGGGTGTCGAACTCGGGATAAAACTCCACGACCGAGTTCATCGCCACCACGGAGTCGGGAAGCGCCAGCCGGACGAAGTTGTCCCGCCCGGCCGACATGCTACCGCGTTGATTGGCTGCGAGGCAATACTCGAAGAACTCGTCTGCCGTCATGAAGAAGGTCACTCCACCCAAAAGCGGTTCCTTTAGTACCGGCGACGACAAGTCCGTGCCGCTTTCGTCAATGCCGCATCCTAACGGGGCGGTAACCAACGTGAACATGATTACCAAGCACCGAATCACTGAATGCGATCTAATTTTATGTTGTAGCACAGCGGAGTGTCTTCGTTGCGGGCAGCGATGAGTGAGCCAGCGTGGTACCGCAAGCCCCGTACCTCCCCGCGAAGGTAGGGGAAGGCGTTTCGCACGTGTGTAAGCTTTCCGTCTGCGCCCATCACGAAAGCCACCCCAAAACCCGACATCTGACCCCCGAACTCAGGCTTGACGTAAGAGAAATTGCCGGCGCAATAGATTATTGGTGATGCACCATCGCCGATTGCTAGCGCCCGCGTAGTTGTGGTCTGTCCTACGTCCGGAAGGGGTCGGAAGCTGAGCGTGTCGGACGTGAGGTCCCAACGCAGAACTCCAGAACGTAACTCCGTAGCCGCGAGTACGCGCGTCGGTTTCGCTCCCGCGAGCACGTCGGTGGTCGTAGTTTTGGCGAAAGCCTTAAACCTAGTGTAGCGTTTACGGAGCAACGGTACTTTCGCCACGAGATCTTGGAGTTGAACCAACGGAATGTCAGTACTTCTCGCTCCGACGCTCAAGAACTGCTCTAGGGCACCGTTGCTGTCAATGTCTACCTGCCACATCGTAAGCGGTTCAGCGGGAGAGGCTCGCAGGCGACTGTTTAATCCGTGATTCCCCGCGATGATCGCAACCGTCCCCCCCTCCGTACGAAGGATAGCAAGGGATTGCCATAACCCGGAGGGACCGGCCGCCACCGGAGCGTATCTACCGCCACGTTGCCCGTAAACTGTTACCGGCCCGAACTCCTGCGCGACCACGAGCTCGGAGGTACCGTTTCCATCGAAATCGATAGCTACAGCTGCTTTGACGCGGTCTAGGTGGTCGAAGCGAGAAGCAAGAGTGAACCGACCTGTACCATCGTTATCGAGCAGAAGCGAAGGAGCTGCTTGCCCGTAGGCACCAAGTTTGAAATGGGTGCCGAAAAACAGGTCAACGTCCCCATCGCCGTCCATGTCTTCGGCCACGAGTGCTCCGCACGACAGTTGGTCACTCGACGTTCCGATCGCAAGTGGGTCGAGCTCTAAATCTCCACTGCTGTTCCTACGGTACACTTGAAGTCGCAAGAGCGACTGAGCTGGTACAGACTCGTCACCCCCCGCCCCCACGATTAGGTCCTCGTCGCCGTCGCCGTCGATGTCTGCCCACACCGCCTCTACGTGTTCGAAGGCGGTCGAGCCGACGAATGCAGTGGAGTCAGGACGCCCCCAAATCCCATCGGCACTCAGCGTCATAACTACCGAAGCGTAGCCTTTGGCGCCGCCAACGAAGACCAGACGCTCGCCCCCCACATCACCCGAGACCGCCAGCGCAGGTCCCTCCGCGCTGTGCATCTCCGGTAAGAAGGGATAGGCGTTGGTGTCGTCCGATGCACTTTCGCGATGTCGCCATGGTGCGGGCTGCCACATTGGGTTCGATCCGCCCCAGATACCCTTGGCTCCGAGAGGGGGCTCATCCACGGAGCGTTCGATGTGTAAAGCTCGTGACCCCGGCGGCACAGGCACAGTCTGAACGCCACCGCTCGACCATCGCACGATGACGCTATCGGCGGATGATGTGGCTAAACCGAAATGCAATAGCGGCTGCACAGAACTCATAAAACCTTTGGTGTACGCCGCTTCGGCGACCTGGGGGCTACCTCCCGCATACATAGCTACCTTACTACCGAGAGCCAGGCGATTAGCTACTGAGATAGTGTCTCCAAGCGTCACCGTAAGACTCCGAGCCTGATGCGCGAAGGTGTCCGTTTGATTGCGGTACAAGAGTGGCGAACCGTTGGCCACGTTAACCACCAGATCGAGGTCACCATCACCGTCTAGATCTCCGTAGGCGGCACCGTTGGAGAAACTGGGCTGTCGTAGTCCCCAGGACTCGGTTGCGTCTGCGAAGCCTTCCCCCGTAAGGTTGCGAAACGCGACATTCGAGATCGGTTCGCTCGGCATAGAGTCAATCAGGCGCCGGACGACCTCCCCGCCCTCGGAGATCCACTCACGGATCTGTTCGGAATTGGCCACCCGCCGCAGGTAGTCCTGATCCAGGGGATCCTTAAACGTTCCATTGGTCACGTAGAGGTCTCGCCACCCGTCATTGTCGAGGTCTGCAAAGAAAGCTCCCCAGCTCCAGTCGGTTGCTTCGACGCCTGCCATCCTCCCGATGTCTGCAAACCTCCCCGTTCCATCATTCTGAAGTAGTACGTTGCGTCCAAACTGCCGGTGGTAGCCAGCTCTACTCGCCGTGCGTTGGGTGAAGTAGGACTCAAACACCGTCTTGGACCTATAGCGCGTTGGATCTTTAGGGAGCATTTCCGAGACAAATATCTCCGGCGTACCATCGCCGTCGACATCGGCCATATCCGCGCCCATAGCGCCCATCGCTATTTCAGGAACGAGATCGGTGAGCCTTTCGACAAAACCCGCGCTGCCACCTCTATTGATGTATAGATAGTCCCTCTCAAAAAAATCGTTGGAGACGTAAAGGTCGGGCCACTCATCGCCGTTCACGTCACCCACGGCAACTCCGAGACCAAAACCAATGCTCGACCCATAGATGCCTGTCTCAGCTGAGACATCAGTGAAGGTCAGTCGGCCGGT
The DNA here is from genome assembly GCA_965215115.1 of Saprospiraceae bacterium. Lineage (GTDB taxonomy): Bacteria > Bacteroidota > Bacteroidia > Chitinophagales > Saprospiraceae > CALDTK01. The sequence continues at coordinate 3,927,344 of OZ244050.1, read as the reverse complement.
TTCCACTATTTCGTTGCGAAAGAGCTTGTTTCCGCCGGTGGTATCACGCACCTCGCGCTGGCCTGGACGCAAGTCAAATCCGCCGGTCGGCCGGATCGAGTTACTTAGGAGGTAAAGGTCGAGGTCCCCATCGCGATCGTAGTCGAAGAAAACGCCCTGGATAGAGAATCCGAGCTCGTCTAAGCCAACTTGATCGGCAATGTCGACAAACGTGCCGTCACCCTGGTTAATACGGAGTTCGTTGCGTCGGTTTGGGCCGCCCGGAGGACCCGACTTACAAAGGTATACATCCAACAACCCGTCACCATTGACATCGGCCAGGGTAACCCCTGAGTTCCATGCACCCTTGCCTCCTAAACCCGAAAGCTCAGTCACATCCTCGAAAATCCAGTTGCCACGGTTTAGGTAGACGGCGTTGTCAGCCAAATTACCGGTAAAGATCAGGTCGGGGAGATCGTCCCCGTCCAAATCGCCGATGCCGACGCCGCCTCCATTGAAGAAACTTTTATAAGTGTACGGGTTGAGAGAGTCTGTATAAGGAAGGAGGTTCTGGAAAGCTATACCAGCTTCAAGTGCTGGAATTTCGACAAATCGCTGCGCGCTGCCCTCTGCGGTTGCACATGCATTGACAAATGATACTATACTGACACTAAGCGCCATATAGAACACAAGCTTCCTCCTCGTATCCTCTACTCTTTCGGAAGACAGAAGTGCCTGCGGCTTCTGGCTCTTAGAAACTACAAATATTAAATCAAGCATAGGTATAAAAAGCCCCAGTACGAGATCTCTCCTGTACTGGGGCACCGACTGAACAAAACCTGAGGCTGCTAATAGCCAGGGTTTTGGACGAGTCCAGGGTTGGCTGCAATCTGATTTGTCGGAATTGGCATAAGCTTAGTGAAATCAGCAGACGCTGGCTTCTCCCACCATGTTCCTGTCCACTTTCCGAGACGAATCAGATCAGAACGACGATGACCTTCGGCGAACATCTCGCGTCCGCGCTCGGCGAGTAGGACGTCGAAAGAGGCGGAGCTAATCTCAGTTGCTCGCGCGCGTGCGCGAACCTGATTGATCAGGCTCAAAGCGTCCCCATCCAGCTCCCCATTCATGCGCATTAAACACTCAGCCTTCATGAGCAGGGCATCTGCATAACGAAAGATGGGGAAGTCATTGTTAAGACTGGAGCGAAAGCCTTGCTCGTATTCGAATTTGCCGATCCGTGCTCCGGCCTGACGCAGGGCGCCGGGCTCTAGCTGATTGATTTCAGGCGTAAATGTGAGCGGCTTACCGTCCGGATCGGAGGCCTCAGCAGCAGGGTCCACGAGACGCGTGCGGCCATCAGCTCCGAACTGTGCACCAGCAAGAAAGTTACCGCGCGTCTGTTGGTCACCAGGGATTCCCTTGCGAGTGTCGCGATCCTCGTAGCTATTGTAAAACTCCTGGAGAGTAGCGTACCCATTCCAAGGCTGATCGACTGAAGCGAAGGTATTTTGACTCTGATAGTGCAGCGTCATTTGACCCAAATTGAAGCCCGTCGCAAACACTTGATCGTAAGGAATAGCAAAGATGTTCTCACGTGACTTTAAGTTGTCCACGTTAAAGTTGGCGAAATAGTTTCCCTCGAGTTGGTAATTCCCGCTTGCGATGATTGAATCAAGAACTGCGTTAGCCTCGCGGTAGCGGGCCGTACCGGTGTATACCTGGCTGTTGAGGTACAACTTGGCTAGGATCATCCGAGCCGCGTTGCGGTTCATACGTCCGTAGGTGGAAAGATTGGCGGCACGATCGAGCGTTGGAATGATTTCTGTGAGCTCCGATACAACATAGTTATAAACCTCGGTACGGGGCCTTGTCGGTGGGTTAGTCTCCGATCCAGCGAATTTGGTGATCAACGGAACGTTTCCGAACATGTCGACCAGGCAATAGTAGTAGAGCGCGCGTAGGCCCCGAAGCTCGTTGACGAAAGGTTCCGCTAGCTCAGGATTGAGGACCTGCAGTTGCTCGATCAGGCGGTTAGTTGTCGAGACACCGGTATACAGGAAGTTCCACGCGTTGTTGACTGACTCCTCGTTTGGAGCCATTTTGTGCGTGTGGACGCGTACCCATTGCCCCCCGTCGCCCCAGTCGGCACCCCTCGTCGGGATGACGGCCTCATCGGTCGAGACTTCCTGTAGGGACCAGTAGCTGTTGTGGTTACCGAGCAGCCCGTACAGGCTGGTATAGGCAGCGCCAAGAACAGCGATGAACTGCTCATCCGTTTGTCCGAAGGTATCCGACGGCAGGGCGGAAAAGGGCTCCTCCTCGAGATCGGTACATCCGGGGAGCCCGATCAGCAGCGCAGCCGATAGGCAAACTGCGGTTTTCCAAAGTGGTATCTTGTTAAACATGGTTGGAGCGCTTAAAAGGTGACGTTCAGTGCTAGGTTAAAGGACCGCGTGCGGAAATAGTTGTTCCTGCGGTCGATACCAGGGGCAAGGATGTTGGGGTTGAGTGGGTTCGCGTTGTCGGCATAACGCACTTCTGGGTCCACGCCGGTATAATTGGTGATGTAGAAAAGTCGCTGTCCCGACAAACCGATGCGGGCACGACGTAGCTTTGAATCGCTCGGGAGATCGAAAGTGTATCCGATCGATGCATTGTCAAGAGTTACGAAATCGGCTTTCTCGACGTAGAGCGAGTTAAAGCGAAGCTGAGAGGGGTTTAGGTCCGGATCGAAGTACTCTGTGACGACGACGTTGTCCGTTCCACGAGTCGGAGCTACGTTCTCGTAAAAGTTTCGTGGCATGTTCGCCAGACTGTGTCCGAAGGCCCCACGGAAGAAGAGCTGCGCATCAAAGTTCCCGAATCGGAACTCGTTCTGGAAGCCGAGCGTCCAATCGGGAAGACCGTTACCCACGACTCTTTTGTCCGGGGACGCCTCACTATTAATTGTGATATCTCCGCTGTCGTCGAGGTCCTCAAATATGTAGTCACCATTGTCGGCGACACCTTGAAACACATACGTGTAAATCTGGCCGATCTCCTGACCGGCGCGGATGACCTGGGTAGGAGCGTTGTTCTGCCCGGGTGACCCCGGAGAGGTAGAGGCTTGAAACTGTTGGCGAGCGCCTCCCGTAAAGAAGGGGAAGGACGGATTCTCGACTTCGACGGAGTCAAGAATAGTCTTTACGGTCGAGATCACTATACGCGGGTTCCAAGTAAAATTCTCTGTCGAAGCAACCTGGTAGCCTAGCGAGAACTCGACACCACGGTTGACGAAAGCTACGTCTTCGAGGTTGGCAAATATGCTACTAGCTACGTACGAGCCGCCCGTCGCAGGATTGGCCGAACCGATGGATACTGGCACGTTGAAAATCAAGTCGGTCGTACGACGATTGAAGTAATCGATCGAACCTGTGAGCCTATAGTCGAGGAAAGCCATGTCGAGTCCGACGTTAAACTCACCCTTTTTCTCAAAACGGAGATCGGGGTTAGCGTTGCGCGCGATACCGTAGGATGGCACGAAGCGACCCTGGTAGAAGAATGACCCACCGGGCTCGAACACCTGGATACTCTGGCGGCTGCCGGAAGGAGTGTTGCCCGTGACGCCGTAGCCGGCACGGAGCTTCAACGTGTTCACATCTGGGCTCGCGACGAATTTAGCGAGGTTGATACCACCCGAAACCGCGGGAAAGATCCCCGTCTTGTTGTTTGCACCAAATCGCGTGGACCCATCCTGACGCACCGAGGCACTCAGGAAGTAGGTGTCGTCGAAGTCAAGGTTAACGCGACCGAACACCGACTGAAGCTCGCTGCGGTCTCCGCCGGAAGTCACGGTTGCGTTGCCCGTGGCGAAGTCATTGCTGAAACGGAAGTTGGTCACTCCAGCTTGATCGGAAATAAAATTGCCGGAGCCAATGAAGCTTTCATCTGTCTCGAATTGCTGATAGCTGTAACCCGCCAGGAAGGACACTGAAGAATTATTAGTTAGCTCCAAGGCGTAGTTCGCGGTAAGCTCAAACAGATCGTTTGCGTTGGTACGGGTGGTACGCTGTCCAAGGCCATTGCGTCCAGCACCCACAAAGCGGCTTTGCTTGGAGTAATATTGGTCAAAACGGCTGTCCACTACGTTCCGCGAAAACAACGCCGCAATATCGAGACCTGCAATTGGCGTCACGGTAACGCGGCCCGACAAAAGTTGGTCTTGCACGTCGCTGGTGTTACTGTTCTGCTCGTTGATGGCAACCGGATTGAAGTAATCAAACTGGTCAACCTGCGCGTAACCTCCCACGTAGGAATAGTTGGCACCTGTAGGAGCGACCGTACCGCGGAGGGGAATGGTTGGGTTAAAGATCACGGCGTAACGGAAAGCATCGTTGAATCCAACATCCGCCTTACGAGTGGTTGTCGTAGCCGTGAAATCAAACCTGAGTTTATTCTCGAAGGCGCTCTGTGTGACGTTCAGACGGCCGTTCAGTTGATTGAAACCGGAGAAGTTCGCCACTCCCTGCACATCGCGGAAGTTGACCGAGGCGCGATAGGAGCCAGTACCGAGTCCGCCGCTGAGGCTCAGATTGTGGATCTGAGAAAGGGCGGTACGGGTGAGCTCGTCGTAAAGATCGTTACGCTCCCCGAAGTCGACAGCTGAACCGCGAAGCTCAACGTAGCGACCTGCGTCCGCCACTTCGACACCTTTGGCCAGAGTTTCGACCCCCCCCTGGGCTTGGTAGCTAACTGTTGTCTCACCGGGCTTACCTTTTTTGGTCGTAATGATGATCACACCCGACGAAGCACGCGTTCCGTAGATAGCCGCTGCCGAACCATCTTTTAGGACGTCAAATGAAGCAATGTCGTTAGGGTCGACAGTGCCTAGAGACGCACCGATGACCCCGTCTATAATGACGAGAGGCTCGGTGTTGGCACCGAGGGTCGATAGTCCACGAAGACGAATTGTAGGCGTTTGGTTCGGGTCTCCACCGGGATTGGCGATCTGAAGGCCGGCTACCTTACCCTGGATGAGTTGAGTCGGGTTGTTGACTACGCCCTGGTTGAAGTCATCTTCCTTTACTGAAGTCACGGCGCTGGTGACCTCCTTACTTTTCTGCGTCCCATACCCCACCACCACAACCTCGTCCAGCAGTTCCCCCGCGGCTAACTCAAGGTTGTACGTCGTCTGTCCACGTGTCAGGTTCAGCGTCTGCGTCTGGTAGCCCGCGTACGAGACCTGCAGCTGCGTCGTGCCCTCGGGCACCGTCAGTTCGAAGTTGCCGTCGAAGTCGGTCGCGGTCCCGATCGAGGTCCCGGGCACGATGACATTGGCGCCGATGAGGGTCTCCTGGTTACCGGCGTCGAAGATCTGCCCGGTGATCGTCGTCTGGGCGACGGCCACGGTCGCACTCGTCAAGAGCAGCGCGAGCGCCCAGAGCCAGCGGCCGGGCGCGAAGGAAGAAGGACTCATGTAAGGGGTAGTTGTTAATGTCATACGAAGGTCGCTGGTCCAACGGGAGCAGAGTCGCGGTGGCAGCGGGGCCAAAAATGCGGCATCCTGCTCACTCGTGCAAGTGTAAAGGACGGGATTCCGTAAATAGTTCTGCACGTCACACCCAATATAGTTGCCCAACCGTCGGCTACTTTGCACCTTTCTTCCGGATCACGGTGATCAATTCTCCTATGTGTTATTTATACACTTACCCTGATAGCTCAACTCACACCCCTCTCTAAGCTTCGCGCTACCCAGTGGCTGTGTTTGCTGGCCCTTGTCGCGTTTTGCCGAAAGGCGGACGCCCAGACCGCCCTCGAGATCCCCTTCGACTTCGAGAACGACTTCATCGTCGTGCGCGCGACCATCAACGGGAGTCTCCCGGTCGACCTCCTCTTCGACACCGGCTCGGAGTACACGATCCTCACCGAGTCCCTGCTCTTCGGTCTGCTCAACGCCGAGAGCGTCGAACCGGTGCGCCTCGTCGGCTCCGACCTCTCGAGCGCGGTGACGGGGGCCCTCTCGCGACGCAACCGCCTGCGCGTCGGCGCGCTCGACATCCGGGGCCAACCCATCATCGCCGTCGATAGCGACGTACTCGACCTCTCCGTGATGGCCGGGCGCGACATCTTCGGCATCATGGGCATCGGGGCCTTCGGGGCGTACGTCCTCGAGATCGACTACGCGCGCCGCCGCATCACGCTCACGCCCCCCGAGCTCTACTCCCGCCCGCGACGTAGCCTCGCCGTCCCGCTGGTCGTCAAGTCCCACAAGCCCTACGTCAAACTGAGCACACGAGTGCACCCGGGGTTCGAGGATTCGCTCCTCTACCTCATCGACACGGGCGCCGCCCTCGAGGCCCTCATCTACGCCGAGCCCCGCGACACGGCCATCTACCCACCGCAACTGATCGCCGGGGCCATCGGTCACGGGCTCGGCGGCAGCATCGTGGGCTTCGTCGGGCGCACGGACCGGCTCCACCTCGGCGAACTCACGCTGCCCGGCGTCGTCACGCACTTCCAGGTCGCAGGTGATAGCCTCCTGCGCGACTCGATCAACTCGCGCAACGGCGTCGTCGGCAACGGCCTACTCAGCCATTTCCAAGTCGCGATCGACTTCCCCGCGGGACTCGTATACTTAACGCCTCAGCGCAAGGCGCGCAAACCGCGGCCCTACGACCGATCGGGCCTGAAGGTCGTCGACGACGGCAGCGACCCGGCCGTGGCGCGCGTGCAGTTCGTCTCCCCCGGGACCCCCGCCGCCGAGGCCGGCGTACAGGCCGGCGACCTGATCCGCAAGCTGAATCGGTGGCCCGTGCGACTCCTCAGCACCGAGGACCTCCAGCGCAAGCTCCGCGGCAAAGTCGGGCGCCGGATACGCCTCACGCTCGATCGCGGAGGCCGTGAACTCGTCTGCACATTCGCGCTGCGTGAGTTAATCTGAGCGGCCTATCTTCGCGCCCGTTTTCAAAACCACATTTCACATGTTTGCTATCGTTACCATCGCTGGTCAGCAATTCAAAGTGACGGAGGGCCAGGCGCTGTTCGTCCACCAGCTCGATGCCGAAGCAGGTGCCGCGGTCGAGTTCGACCAGGTCCACCTCATCGCCCCGGACAGCGGCGACGCCCTCGTCGGCACCCCGGCCGTCGCCGGGGCCCTCGTCAGGGCCACCGTCACCTCGCACACGCGCGGCGACAAGGTCATCGTCTTCAAGAAGAAGCGCCGCAAGGGCTACCGTCGCAAGATGGGCCACCGCCAGTCCTTCTCGCGGATCACGATCGACGCCATCACCCACTAGGCCCCACCCTTTCCCTCACCCACACAACTACTAGATCATGGCACACAAGAAAGGTGCAGGCTCTACCGACAACGGACGCGACAGCAATCCCAAATACCTCGGCGTCAAACTCTTCGGCGGCCAGGCTGCCGTCGCCGGCAACATCATCGTCCGCCAGCGCGGCACGAAGTTCCACCCCGGGGACAACGTCTACATGGGCAAGGACTACACCCTCCACGCCCGCGTCGACGGCACGGTGGTGTTCCGGCGCCGCCGCGACGACCGTACCTACGTGAGCATCCGCGCCAACGACGAGCTCCTCGCCGCCAGCACGCGTCCCGTGCTAGGGACCAAGGAAGTCGCCTCGGGGATCGCCGCGGTAGTCGCCGCTCCGCAGCCCCGTACGGCTTCCGCCAAAACCACCACCGACGTCGCTCCTGAGCCCACGCCCGCGCTTGAGGTCGTCGCACCAATCAGCGTCGCCGCGGACCTCGAGTCCGAGCAAACCAACGAAACGAACGGTGATCCGACCAACGAACAACAAGACAGCAAGGAATAGACCTTTGCACGTCTCGTGACACCCGAGGCCTCGACGTGCGAACGTCGGGGCCTTTTCTTTGTACAACCCCGCCGCAACGCCTACCCATATGCCCGCAGCCCCGCCACGCTTCAAACTGAGTTGGATAGGCAGCGCATTTATGGGCGTTTTTTTAGCGGGGCTTGCGCCAAAACAAGCCGCGGCCCAGACCGAGTCTAGTCTGGACACCAGTGGCCTGGAGGTCACGATCGCTCCCACCGCGTACCAACGCTTCTTGACGCCGTCGGACACCTTCAACCGGAAGCGGTTCTACGTCGGCGGCGGGATCGCGGCGGGGATGTACGCCACGGCTTCGGTGGGGCTGTACACGGCCTGGTACAAGGGTCAGGGCACGGGCGGCTTCCGGACCATCAACGACTCCAAAGAGTGGGAGGGGATGGACAAACTGGGCCACGGCTTCGCCGCCTACATGTACGCGGGTATCGCCAACCAGGGGCTCGAGTGGGCGGGTATGCCCAAGCGGCGCAGGCTCCTCCTGGCTGCCGGGACGAGCCTGCTGCTCCAGAGCACCATCGAAGTCATGGACGGGTTCAGCCCAGCGTGGGGCTTCTCGTGGTACGACATGGGCGCCAACGCGGCCGGGACGGGCCTATTCATCGGCCAGGAGGCACTCTTCGGGGAGCAGCGCATCTTGATGAAGTTCAGCGCCTCCGGGCAGGAGCACTCCGCCGTAGCGGGTCCGTCCGTGCCGGACGGCGGTCCGCCACGCAGCCCTCGCGACCGCGCCGAGCAGCTCTACGGCACCACCGCCTGGACGCGCTTCATCAAGGACTACGGCGGGCAAACCATCTGGCTATCGGCCAATCCGGCCGTCCTCGTCGGTCGCGCGGACGACGCCAGGTTGCCCTGGCTCAACCTGGCCGTCGGCTACAGCCCGAACAACATCTACGGCGCGTTCGAGAACAACTGGGGTGAGGGTGGCTACGCGTACAACTACAACCTCGCCTTCCCGCGGACCCGCGATCTCGCCCTGAGCCTCGATGTCGACTTCACGCGTATCCCGACGAAGAACAAAACCTTGAAGACGCTGCTGTTCTTCGCCAACTTCGTGAAGGTACCCGCCCCTACCCTACTCATCAACCGGGTAGACGGCACGAGGTGGAAGTGGCTCTACTTCTAGGTGTGAAAGCTGCCGCCCCCACCACCCGCTACTTCTGCTCTTCGCTGTAGAGCCGACCCGCGCGGTAGGCCTCGAGCGCCTGCTTGACGGTGCCGGTGACGTTGTCCGGGAGCTTATTGATCGGGAACCACTGCGCGGCCTTGAACTTGTGGTCCTCGAGATTCTGCACGACGCCCTTGTAGCGGGAGGCCTTGAAGTACAGGTTGACGCGGTGACCGCCCTTGCTGCGTTTGTGGAGCACGTGGACGAGGCTGAGGTGCGCCGGGCTCACGTTGATGCCGGCCTCCTCGCGAGTTTCGCGGACGAGGGAGTCGCGCGCGAACTCGGTCGACTCGACCGTGCCTCCGACCAGGGTGTAGTTGCCGCCGTTGCCGCGGGTCTGTCGCAGGAGCAAGATCCGGCCACGGTCGTACAGGATGAGCCTGGCCTTGAAGAGGACCGTCGGTTTTGATTTTCCCATGTGTGCGGTAGAGCGCGAGCGAGCGGGCGCGGTAGCGGAGGTATGATTGGCCGACGGCGAATATCGCCCGAAAGCGTGTTGATAGACGCGAAGCGGCGTCCAAAGTTCTCCCGATTACCTTCACGCCCGTATATGGAGACAGCGGTCAAGACGTCCCTGGACGTAAAGGAGAGCATCCTCGATTGCATCGGTAACACCCCGATGATCAGGCTCCGTCGTTTTAGCGAAAGCGTCGGCGTCACGGTCCTCGCCAAACTCGAGGGCGCCAATCCCGGGCAAAGCGCCAAGGACCGGATCGCGGTCTCGATGGTCGACGCCCTCGAGGAGTCTGGCGAGTTGTGCCTCGGTGGCACCGTGATCGAGACCACGAGCGGCAACACCGGATTTGCCCTCGCGATGATCTGCGCCGTGCGGGGCTACCGCTGTATCCTCGTGACGAACGACAAGATCTCGGTCGCGAAGCTCGACGCCCTAAAGGCCCTCGGCGCGGAAGTGGAGATTTGCCCGAGCGACGTGGACAGCGAAGACCCCCGCAGCTACTACGAGCGCGCGCGCGCGCTCCAGGCGCAGACGCCCGGCTCGGTGTACGTCAATCAGTACTACCACCCCGGCAATCCGCGGGCCCACTTCGAGACCACGGCCCCGGAGATCTGGGAGCAGACCGACGGCACCCTCACGCACTACTTCGCGCCCGTAGGTACGGGCGGCTCGATCTCCGGTGTGGCACGCTACCTCAAGCAACGCGATCCCCTCATCCGCACCTACGGCGTCGATGCCGACGGCTCGGTCCTCACGGAGTTCCACAAGTCCGGGCTCTACGACAAAAGCAAGATCAAGCCCTACCTCCTCGAGGGCGTCGGGAAGAACATCATCCCCGACAACGTCCACTTCGACCTCATCGACGAGATGGTGCAGGTGGGCGATAAGGCGTCGGCCCTCGAGGCCCGCGAGCTCGCCAGGACGGAGGGTGTGCTGGTGGGCTACTCCAGCGGCGCCGTGCTGGCCGGTATTCGGGCTGTCGCCAAAACCCTACCCAAACATGCCGTCGTCGTCGCGCTGATGAGCGACCACGGCAACAAGTACTTCGAGAAGATCTTCAGCGACGAGTGGATGCGGAGTAAGGGGTTGATGGAGTGACGAGGACCGGCTGCGCCTGATGGACGAGGACCGGCTGCGCCTGATGGACAAAGGACTGCCCGTCGATCGTTCAGCAGCGAAGCGATCCGACAGCGCAGCGGTCCGACAGCGAAGCGATCCCTAAGAAGCGTAACTCTCGGTCGGCGGGCAGGTACAGATCAAATTCCGATCCCCCAGCGCCTGGTTGACGCGGCCTACGCTCGGCCAGAATTTGCGTCCCTCACGCAGGTAATCGAGGGGGTAGGCGGCGGCACTTCGTGAGTACGGCAGCGACCACTCGTCGGCCGTGATCACGGCGAGGGTGTGCGGCGCATTGACCAAGACATTGTCCTTCGCATCGGCGTCCCCGCGGGCCACGGCGTCCATCTCCTCCCGAATGCCGATCATCGCGTCACAGAAGCGATCCAGTTCGTCCTGGCTCTCCGACTCGGTGGGCTCGATCATCATCGTGCCGGCTACCGGCCAACTGAGCGTGGGGGCGTGGAAACCGTAGTCGATGAGGCGCTTGGCGACATCCTCGGCGCTGGCCACGGACTTGAAGGGGCGCAGGTCGATGATCAATTCGTGGGCCGACCAGCCGCGTGAACCCTTGTACAGGATGTCGTAGTGGTCACGCAGCCGCCGCGCGATGTAGTTCGCGTTGAGGATCGCCAGGCGGCTCGCGTCCGTGAGGCCATCCGGCCCGAGCATCCGAATGTACGCGTAGCTGATGAGCAAGATGCTGGCCGAGCCGTGCGGCGTCGCGGACACGGCCGTGGTCGCCTTCTCGCCGCCGGTCTGGACGAGTGCGTGACCCGGGAGGTAAGGCGCGAGCTTGTCGTTGACGCAGATCGGACCCATGCCCGGGCCACCGCCGCCGTGGGGGATGGCGAAGGTCTTGTGGAGGTTGAGGTGACACACGTCCGCGCCGATCTGCCCGGGGCTCGTGAGTCCGACCTGGGCATTCATGTTGGCGCCGTCCATGTAGACCAGTCCGCCGTGCTCGTGGATGAGGGCGCACATTTGCTTGATCCCGGTCTCGAACACGCCGTAAGTACTGGGGTAGGTGACCATGAGGGCGGCGAGTCGATCGGAGTACTTCTCGGCCTTGGCCCGGAGGTCTTCGACGTTGATGTCGCCGTTGTCGTCGTTCTTGACGATGACGACCGTCATCCCGGCCATGACGGCACTGGCGGGATTGGTCCCGTGCGCCGACTCCGGAATCAGCGCAACGTCGCGGTGGGCGTCGCCGCGGTCGAGGTGGTAGGCGCGGATCACGGTGAGGCCGGCGTACTCTCCCTGGGCACCGCTGTTGGGCTGCAGGGAGGTGGCGGTCATGCCGCAGATGTCCGCCAGGTAAGCCTCCAGTTCGGAGAAGATCTGGCGGTACCCGGCGGCCTGCTCGACGGGTGCGAAGGGGTGCAGGTCCGCGAAAGCCGGCCAGCTGACGGGCATCAGTTCAGTGGCCGCGTTGAGCTTCATCGTGCAGCTCCCGAGGGGGATCATCGAGTGCGTGAGGGACAGGTCTTTGTTCTCGAGGCGCTTGATGTAGCGCATCAGCCGCGTCTCGGTCTGGTGGGCGTGAAAGACGCCGCTCGTGAGGTAGGGCGTCTCGCGACGCACGTTCGGCGCCAGGTCATAGTTGCGGGAGCCCGCAGACGCAAGGTCGGTTTTGGCGAAAGCCGCCACCAAACTGCGCAACTCACCCTCGCCCACCGTCTCGTCGATCGACAACTGCAGGAAGGAAGTCCGGCCGCCGTACTTGTAGTAAGCGTTGAACTTGCCGTCGAGCCTCGTCACGACTTCTCTGATCTCAGCCTCCGGAGCCTCGATGCGGAGCGTATCGAAGAACTCACGGGAGGCCAATCCGAAGCCGGCTCCCTCGATCGCCTCGGCCAGGCGAACGGTCTTGCCGTGGATCGTCTCGGCGATGTCGCGCAGGCCGTCCGGCCCGTGGTACACCGCGTACATGCCCGCCATGATGGCCAGGAGCGCCTGGGCGGTACAAATGTTACTCGTGGCCTTCTCGCGGCGGATGTGCTGCTCGCGCGTCTGGAGCGCCATCCGCATCGCGGGGTGGCCGTGCGCATCCTCGGACACGCCGATGATGCGTCCGGGAATCACGCGCTTGAACTCGTCGGTGGTCGCGAAAAAGGCCGCGTGTGGACCGCCGTAGCCCAGCGGCACGCCGAAGCGCTGGCTGTTGCCCACCGCGCAGTCCACGCCCCAGGCGCCGGGCGCTTCCAGGAGGCAGAGCGCCAGGAGGTCCGTCGCGACGCAGGTGTACACGCCTGCCTGCTTGGCGCGCTCGATCAGGGGCTGCAGGTTCGTCACGCGACCGTCGCCGCCGGGATACTGCAGCAGCATCCCGAAGACACGCTCGTCGAACGTGAACTCGTCGACCTTGCCTACACGTAGCTCGATGCCGATCGGGGTGGCGCGTGTCCGCAAAACGTCCAACGTCTGCGGGAACACGTGCTCGCCGACGAGGAAGACGTTGGCGTTGTCCTCGCCGGCCTTCACGCGTCGGTTCTTCTGCCCGTAGAACATGGCCATCGCCTCGGCGGCGGCGGTGCCCTCGTCGAGCAAGCTCGCGTTGGCGATCGGGAGGCCCGTGAGGTCGCTCACCACCGTTTGGTAATTGAGCAGCGCTTCGAGGCGCCCTTGCGCAATCTCGGCCTGGTAGGGCGTGTACTGCGTGTACCAACCCGGGTTGTGGAAGATGTTGCGCGCGATCACCGAGGGCGTGATCGTGCCGTAGTACCCGAGGCCGATGAGGGACTTGACCTCCGGCCGGTTGTGCGCGGCAATCGTGCGCAGATGCGAGAGGTACTCGTGCTCGGTCATGGCGGGCGGGACGTCGATGGGACCCGTCCTGCGGATCGCGTCCGGGACCGTCTCGTCGATGAGTTCTCCCAAGGACCCGACCCCGAGCGTAGCCAACATGGCCTCGATCTGGGCGGCGTCCGGCCCCATGTGGCGGCGGTGAAAACTCTGCGGCGAATTGTCCATAGTGCGCTGTCGGCTAAGCGGCCGCGAAATTAGACGGCCGCGGCTTGCCCAACCGTCCACGCCGAGGCGTAGTTGCAAACAACTCGCAAAGCATACTAACACATGACGGGTTTGGCGCAATCGTTGGCGAACGCCACGCCGAGTGCCCCGGGACCTTAACCCAACCCTAACGCGAGCTTGCGATTTCTGTCACTACTCGCCGCGCGCCGGGGGCCCACTTTTGTACGACACCGGCACACGCTGCCCCTATCCGACCTCGTCATGACCACTCGCCCAACTGATTCCGCCACCGAACGTCGCGCTAAGCGCAAGGGCCTCGCCCTGGCGCTCCTCCTCCACGGCGCCGTCGTCGCCGCGTTCATCTACCCCTTCCTGACCAGTACCGATGAGATCGCACAGCCCTACGAGATGCTCGTCGAACTCGACTTCCGCGAGGCGCCCGCGAGCTCCGCTTCCGCGAGTGCGAAGGACCGCGTCCGCAACGAGGTGAAGCAGCCCGTCGCCGAGCGCGAGGCCGCCCCCCGCAACCCCGCCCCGCCGACGCTGCCGCCCCCGCCCGCGCCTCCGATCCTTACTTCCCCGAGCCCCGCACCGACCATCCCGGACGTAGCGCCCGTGCCGCTACCCGATCGCACCCCAACGCCGGCGCCCAGTACCGAGCCCGTCGTCGTCGACGTGCCCGCCCCGCGGCCAGGACCTGCGCCGAGCCGCACGGACGGCCACGGCACCACGGCCGGCACCGGCGACAAGACCGGCGCCCCCGAGACGGGCCACGGCTCCACGGTATCCGATGTCGGCCAGGGCCGCAGCGACGCCGGGGAGGGCCTTGAGGGCACCGGACTCCTCCGACGCGCCGTCATCTACCGCCCGCCCCTCCACAGTGTCGTGCGTAGCAACGGCCGCATAGCGATGAACATCTGCGTCAACCGGAGTGGCCACGTCACGGCCGTCAAGTGGAACGAAGAACTCTCGACCATCACCGACCGCGCGACCATCCACGAGGCGCTCGCGAAGGCCACGGATTACAAGTTCGAAAGCGACCGCAGCGCCCCGACCCGCGAGTGCGGCGTCATGACGATCATCGTCTCGGGGCTGGACAAGCTTCACTAAATGCAGAAGCCGATAAACCGGGGTCTACGACAGTGAAAACGCCGACTTGACATCCGCCACGCGGTCGAGCCGCTCCCAGGTGAACGTGTCGTACGATTTGTCGTCGTAGGTCACCGTCCCGACCTCGCGGCCGAAGTGCCCGTAGGCAGCCGTCGCACTGAAGATCGGATTGGTAAGGCCGAACCGACTCACGATGGCAGCCGGGCGCATGTCGAAGATCTTCTCGACGAGCTTGGCGACCTCCCCGTCCGTCATGTCGACCTTGGCCGTGCCGTAGGTATCGACGAACAGCCCGACGGGCTTCGCGACGCCGATCGCGTAGGCGACCTGGACCAGCACCTGATCGCAGAGGCCGGCGGCGACCAAATTCTTCGCGATGTGGCGAGTGGCGTACGCGGCCGAGCGGTCGACCTTGCTCGAGTCCTTGCCGCTGAAGGCGCCACCGCCGTGGGCGCCCTTCCCGCCGTAGGTATCGACGATGATCTTGCGACCCGTCAGACCGGCATCCCCGTGAGGTCCGCCGATGACGAACTTGCCCGTCGGGTTGACGTGGTAGGTGATGTCGCCGCCGAAGAGCGCCGCCTGCGCTTCGTAGCGGGCCTTGACGCGGGGGATGAGCTCCTCCTTGACGTCCCGCTTGATGCGCGCCAGCATACTCGCGTCGTCCGGGCCGAAGTCGTCGTGTTGCGTCGAGACCACGATGGTGTCGATGCGCAGGGGCGTGTGGTCGTCGCCGTACTCGATGGTGACCTGCGACTTTGCGTCCGGGCGCAGGTACGGCATGGGCCCGTCCGCTCCTTCGCGCCGGATGACGGCGAGCTCCTCGAGGATGCGGTGGCTGATGTCGAGCGCCAGCGGCATGTAGTTCGGCGTCTCGTTGGTGGCGTACCCGAACATCATGCCCTGGTCGCCGGCGCCCTGCTCCTCGGGGGTGTCGCGGACCACGCCCTGGTAGATGTCTTTGCTCTGCTCGTGGATCGCGTTGAGGACCCCGCAGCTGCGGGCGTCGAACTGGAGGTTCGGATCGGTGTAGCCGATCCGCTCGATCGTCTTGCGGACCGTCTCCTGGATGTCGACGTAGCTGCTGGTCGTGACCTCGCCCCCGACCACGACGAGGCCGGTGGTGCAGAAGGTCTCGCAGGCGACTTTCGAACTGGGGTCCTTCGAGAGGAAGGCATCGAGGATGGCGTCGCTGATCTGGTCGGAGATTTTATCCGGGTGACCCTCGCTGACACTTTCCGAGGTGAAGAGGTACGGCATGGACTGGGTGATGTTTGTTGGGGGCGCAAATGTAGACCTTCCTACTTAACGCGGCAGCTCAGCAAGGCACGCTCGCCGATACCCCCTTCGAGGAGGTCGCCGACGGCTACGGGCCCGACGCCGACGGGCGTCCCGGTGAAGATCAGGTCGCCGTCGAGGAGGCGGAAGTAGCGGCTTACCTCAGCCACGAGGCGGTCGAAGCCGAAGAGCATCAACGCCGACGAGCCTTGCTGGACGAGGGTCCCGTTTTTACGTAAGTAGAACTCGACGGGCGCGCCTTTCGGCAAAACGTCCACCGGGATAAACTCCCCCACCACCGCGGAGTGATCGAAGGCCTTGGACTTCTCCCAGGGCAAGCCTTGGGACTTGAGTCGGTCCTGCAGATCGCGAGCCGTGAAGTCGATCCCGACGCCGATCTGGTCGTAGTAGCGGTGCGCGAAGCGCTCCTCGATCGACTTACCGTTGCGGCAGACCCTGAGGACGAGCTCGCATTCGTAGTGGATGTCCTGGCTGAAGTCCGGGTAGAAGAAAGGTTTGCCGCCGGCGAGCACCGCGGTGCTCGGCTTCAGGAAGACGACCGGCTCGGCGGGCAGTGGATTGCCGAGTTCGGCCGCGTGGGCGGCGTAGTTGCGCCCGATGCAAATGACCTTCAAGCGCGTGGGTTGTGGAGTCCGGCCAGGTCCTTGACCTCGCGAAGGGTTTCCTGCGCCCGCAGGCGAATCTGCGCACTCGACGCCCGAATCCGGTCCTTGACGTTGCGCTTGTCCGCCAGCACGCTGGCCTTCCGCTCCCTCATCTCGCGGCTCACGGTCACGAGCGCATCGGCCACGGCTTGCTTCAGGTCGGCGTAGCGCAGCGTACCCGCGGCGGCGAGGTCCGTAAATTCGGTGGCGGCCGTGACGTGGCCACTGGCACTCAGCAGCGCCAACAGGTTCGCCACCCCCGGACTCAACTCGCCCGCCGGCGTGTCGCCCGTATCGGTGACGGCGGCCTTGATCTGCTTGCGGATCTCGCCCTCCTCGGCGAAGACATTGATGTAGTGCTTCGGCCCAAGACTCTTACCCATCTTGCGGGTGGGGTCGGCCGGGGAGGCGATCTTCGGCGTGGCGGTGTAAAGCGCCTCGGGGGTTTTGAAGTACTCCCGCCCGACCTGCTGGTTAAACCGGGACGCGATGTTGCGCGTCAGCTCCAGGTGCTGGTCTTGGTCGCGCCCGACGGGCACCAGTTCGGCGCGGTAGATCAGGATGTCGGCCGCCTGGAGGACGGGGTAGCCGAACAGCCCCACGCTCACGAAGTCGTCGCCGCCGGCCGCGTTCTGCTGCGACTTGTCCTTGAACTGCGTCATCCGCGTGACCTGCCCGTAGCTCGCGAAGCAGTTCAGGATCCACCCGAGTTCGGCGTGCTCGGGGATGAGGCTCTGGATGAACAGGTTGTCGGCCTCGACGCCGGCGGCCAGCAGATTGAACGTGATCTCCCAGGTCGCCTCCCGCAGCTTGCGCGGATCGTACGGCATCGTGATCGCGTGGTAGTCGACCACGCCGTAGAAGCACTCGTACTCCCGCTGGAGCGCCACCCAGTTCTGGACCGCCCCGAAGTAGTTGCCGAAGTGGAGGTGGCCCGTGGGCTGGATGCAGGAGAGGATCGTTTTCACGAAAGTGTATTTATGCCTTCGGGACGGCCGCCAGAACGGAAATCTCGACGTTGGCGCCCTTCGGGAGGCGGGCCACCTGCACGAGCTCGCGGGCGGGCGCGTCGTCGAGGCCGAAGTAGTCCTGGTACACGGCATTGATGCGGTCGAACATCCCGATGTCCATCACGAAGACCGAGCACTTGATGACGTTGCGCTTGGAGGTCCCGGCTGCTGCCAAAACGGCGTCCACGTTTTGCAAGACCTGTCGCGTCTCGGCTTCGATGTCGGTGTCGACCAGTTGCCCCGACACCGGATCGAGGGCAATTTGCCCGGAGCAGTACAGTACGCCATTGTGCTCGACGGCCTGGGAGTACGGACCGACGGGCGCCGGGGCGTGGGGGGAGTAAATGGTCTTCATGCGGAGGGGTGAGTGAGAACAAGGATAGGCCACGCCCGGGTGGGCAGCGGCCTACGATGGGCACGGTCGTATGATCGCGCGCGGGTTAGACCTCGACGGCGGGCACGAGGATCTTGCCGCGGTAATAAAGATTGCCGTCGGCATCCTTGTGGGCCACGTGGCGACGGTGCGTGAGGCCGGTGGTGGCGTCGCGACTCAGGGTCGGGGCGTCGGCCTTGTAGTGAGTGCGGCGCTTGCGCTTGCGTTGCTTCGAGACGCGGCTCTTGGGATGTGCCATTAGTTGGGGTTGATGGGTCCCTTGAGTGCCTGCAGGGCAGCCCACGGGGAATGATCGGGGATAGAATCGCCGTCGGTAGGCTCGGGAGCCTCCGCGGAGGGTGATTGTAAGTACTTCAACATCGCCGGATCGCAGGTGAGGCCGGCGGCGTCGTGGAGGATGGACACGGGCAGGTGGACGCCGATGGTCTCGAACAGCAGCTTCGCGACGTTGTAGCGCTCCGTGCCGTACGGTACGTACACCACCTCGTCGTCCTCGCTCGTGAGTTCGACATCGTACTTGATGACGAGCTCGTCCTCGCCGACCAAGGGCAGCCGGAAGCGCTCCAGGCAACGGTCGCAATCGACGCCGGCGCTGCCCGAAAACGCAACGCTGAGGTTGAACTGACTGCGGACCTTCTCGATCTGCACCTGCGCCGTGAACTCGCCACTGCGCAGGAGCTCGGTGTCGAAGGCCTCGAAGAAGCCGTCGTCCAGCACGTAGTTAAACTGGTGCAGCCCCACCGTGAGCGTCTCGAGGGGGATGTCAAAACTGGCGTGGGCCTCCATGGTGATCAACCTTTGTTGAAAACGGCGGCAAATGTACGCCGAGTCCCCTACTCACACACGGACGCGGGGCGATTTGTCTCTGACTAAGTTTAGGAGCCGCCCTGACGTAGGTCACCGTCTCCTGGCTTCCCCCCGGCTCATCTTTGCAGTGCAACCGACGCGAAGGGTCATTTGTGTTGCACACGACTGATCTGCATCAGTCAAAGATTCACTTCTGGGACATTGGATGGGTCGGACGGTAACGTCCGGCCCACTTTTTTGCCCCTAACTCCCGTCGCGGCCGTCGCAACCGTGACTAGTCCTCCACGCTGCTCATCAGTGCCGGGTTCATCCCCATCATACTGAAACCCCCGTCGTGGAAGAGGTTCTGCATCGTGACGTAGCGCGTGAGGTCGCTGAACATCGACACGCAGTACTGCGCGCAGGCCTGTCCAGAAGCATTCCCTAACGGGGAGGTTTTGTCGGCGTAGTCGAAGAAATCCGTGAAGCCCTTGACCCCCGAACCCGCCGTGGTGACGGTGGGCGACTGGCTGATTGTGTTCACGCGGACGTGGTCACGCACGCCGAAGTGGTACCCGAAACTCCTCGCGAAGCTTTCCAGGAGCGCCTTGGCGTCGGCCATCTCGCCGTAGTGTGGAAAACTTCGCTGTGCGGCGATGTAGGTGAGCGCCAGGATGCTGCCCCACTCCGCCATCATCTCGCCGCGGTACAGCACCTGCATCATCTTGTGGAAGCTGATCGCCGAGATGTCGAGGGTCTTGAGCATCCAGTCGTGGTTCGTGTCGGTGTACTCCTTTTTCTTACGCACGTTGATCGACATCCCGATGGAGTGGAGCACGAAGTCGAACTCGCCCCCGAGGTGATCGGCGGCCTGCTCGAACATGGCCTGCATCTCGTCGCTGCTCGTCGCGTCGGCGGCGATGACGGGGGCGTCGAGTCTTTCGCCGAGCTGTTGTAAGGTGCCCATGCGCAGGGCCACCGGGGCATTCGTGAGCACGATGCGCGCCCCGTGAGCGACGGCGGCCTCGGCGACCTGCCAGGCGATGGATTTGTCGTCGAGGGCCCCGAAGATGACGCCGCGTTTGCCGGCCAGTAGTGAAGTAGTGGACATGAGGGTGTGAGCTTAGCTGCTCGCGAATGTAAGCGAGCTACGCTAGCTGCCGGGGGCCCGCCAGATTAGGCGCGCGACGGCGACTACCGTTTTGCGGAAGCCAACAAGCCCTCCGCATTGGCCAGCGCGGGCTCGCTCGGCGGATCGCTGCTCAACATCACGGCAATGGCCTGGACGCGGGCGGCCTGGTCGAGCTCGCGGACGCGCGTGGCGGTGCGCTCGCCGAGGTCCTCCTTGTAGACGAAGTAATGCCGGTCGGCCTGGCTCGCGACCTGGGGCGAGTGCGTGATCGTGACCACCTGGTGCTCGCCGCTGAGTTCGTGCAGGATCTCCCCCATGCGCAGGGCCACGTCCCCGCTCACGCCACTGTCGATCTCGTCGAAGATCAGGGTCGGCAGCGGGATCGCGGAGGCGACGAGGCTCTTCGTGACCAGGGTGAGACGACTGAGCTCCCCCCCGGACGCCTGCCCCTTGATGGGTTGCATCCGCGAACCTTTGTTAGCGCTAAAGAGGTACTCCACCTGGTCCATCCCGAGCGGACCGGGGCTCTCGAGCTCCTGGAAGTCGATGGCCAGACGCGCGCTGGCCATGCTGAGCTTCGCGAGCCGCTGGTGGATCTTGTCGAGGAACGCATCGACGACCGCCCTGCGGCGCGAGCGCAACTCCAGGGCACGCTCCTCGAGGACGCGCAACTGGGTAGCGAGCGACTTCTCGAGCTGTTTGATCTCGCGGTCGACGCGCTTGGTGCTCTGCGCGCGCGTCTCGTAGTCGCGTTGGACCTCGAGCAGACCGGCGTCATCGGCGACGCCGTGCTTTTTGAGCAGCCGGTAGATCGTCGAGAGCCTGTCGTTGACCTCCGCGATGCGCTCGGCGTCGAACTCCGTGTTCTCGGCCAGGTCGGCAAAGGTCTGCCCGAGGTCGTCGAGCTCGAAACGCAGCTCCTCGAGGCGCTGGATTTGCTGGTCCAACTCGGCGTTGATCCCGCGGAGCTGCTCGACGGGCGGCATCAAGTCGCGCAGTTGCGACACGACGGCGCGCTCGTCCTCGACGAGTTTGTAGCCGGTCTCCCCGAGGACGCGCTTGATGTCCTCGGCGCGCTCGAGGGTCTTGAGCTCGGACTCGAGGGCGTCCATCTCGCCGGCCTGCACGTCGGCCTCGCTGAGTTCGGCAAGTTGGAAGGTGACGAAGTCGGACTCCTGGCGCAGGCGCGCCTGCTCGGCCGAGAGGCGCGCGAGCTCGCGGCGGTCGCCCTGGTACACGTTGTAGGCGGCGGCGTACTCGCGCAGCAGCGTCTGGTTGTCCGCGAGGGCATCCAACATCCGCAGTTGGAAAGACACGTTGTGGATGTCGAGGGTGTCGAACTGCTGGTGGAGGTCGATGAGCGAGCGACTGAGGTCCTGCAGCACCGACAGTTTCGTGGGCGTATCGTTGACGAAGGTGCGGGTTTTGCCGGAAGGCAGGATCTCGCGTCGGATCACGAGCTCATCGTCGTAGTCGAGCTCGTTTTGCTCGAAGAAATTGCGCAGGCCGTAGGCGCCGATCTCGAAGTGCGCCTCGACGACGCATTTCTGGTCGGCGTGGAAGAGGGCCTTCGTGTCGGCGCGCTGGCCCATGATCAGACCCAGGCCACCGAGGATAATCGACTTCCCGGCGCCCGTCTCCCCGGTGATAATCGTGAGCCCGGGAGCGAACGCGACGTGCAGCTCGTCGATGAGGGCGTAGTTGCGGATGTCGAGGCTCGTGATCATAGCGCGTGCAAGGTCAGATGCGGGGGCCCAACTACCAACTGCCGCCGGCGCCACCGCCGCCGAATCCGCCGCCGCCGAAGCCCCCGAATCCGCCGCCGCCGCCCCCGAAGCCACCCCCGCCGCCGAAGCCGCCGCCGCCGAAGCCGCCGCCACCAAATCCGCCGCCCGGTAGCACCACCCAGCCACCGCGACGCCCGCGCGGCCCCCGGTAGCGCCCGCGGCGATCGTACCCGCCGTCGTTCGAGTCGTCGTCCCCGCCGCCGCGGCTCGCCAGCCACCGCATCACCAGGATGACGAGAAATAGGATCATCATGACCGCGAAGGGACTCAGGCCGCCCCCGCCCACCTGCCGCGGGTCGGCCTTGTAGCGCCCTGATAGCAACTCGATCATGATCGAGGAGGCCCTGTCGAGCCCCTGATAATAGCCGCCGGCGCGAAAGTTCGGGACCAAGACCTGCTCGATGATCCGTCCCGTCATGGCGTCCGTGAGCCTGTCCTCGACGCCGTAGCCGTTCTGGATGAAGACCTTGCGGTTGTCGACCGCGACGTAGATCAACACGCCGTTGTCGTTCTGGCTGCCGCCGATCCCCCAGGCCTCCGCGATGGCGAGGCTGCGCCCGAACACATCGCCGCTCTCGAGGAAGCGCTCGATCACGATCGCGATCTGCGTGGAGGTCGAATCGTTGTAGGCGACGAGCTTGCGCTCGAGGGCCTGCGCGTTCTGCGGGGCGACCACGCCTGCGTAGTCGTTGAAGAGCCGATTGGGCTTCGCGGGGACGGGGGGGTCTTGGGCTTGCGCCAAAACGCAACACACCGTCGCCAGCGCCGAGACGAAGAGCCGCAGCGCCGCGGGATATGTTCGGGGCCTACGCATAACTGATGTCGTCGGGGAGCTCGTTGGTGTCGTCCTCGCGGTAGGGGAAGTGTGCCGCGAGCGCCTCCCCCGCCAGCTCGATTCCGTCCACCAAACCCGCGACGTAATCGCCCTTCGCGAAGTGCGTCCGCATCCGTGCCGCCGCGCCCTCCCAGAAGTCGGCCGGCGTCACGGCGTCGATGCCGCTGTCCCCCACGATCGCGAAGGCCTTCTGCCCGGGGGCAATCAGGATCAGCACGCCGTTGCGGTCGCGGGTCTCGGTCATGCCCAAGGTCTCGAACACGCGCTGGGCCTCGTGCAGGGGCGGGCGCTTTAGCTTATGCTCGACGTGGACCCTGATCTCCCCGCTGGTCCTCGACTCGAAGCGTTGGATGGCCGCCACGATGGCGGCCTCCTGCTCCGGGTCGAACACAAAACTAGGGTAGAACATAAGCGGTGCCGTCGGGGGCGAGGCTAGTTGAAGTCGATCACGGGCGCTCGCGAGGCCCCGGGATCGGACTGGAACAGGGCACGCCGGTCGAAGCCGAAGATGCTCGCGAAGAAGTTGTTGGGGAAGGTGCGGATGTTGGCATTGTAGTCGGTCGCCGTGTCGTTGAAGCGTTTGCGCGCCACGGCAATCCTGTTTTCCGTGCCCTCGATCTGGACCTGGAGGTCGCGGAACTGCGAGGTGGTCTGCAGTTGGGGGTACGCCTCCGCGGTAGCCAGGAGGCGCCCGAGCGAACTACCGAGTTGGTCCTGTGCCGCCTGGAACCTCGCGAGGTTTTCCTCGGTCAGGTCGTCGGCCGTGAGTTGGATGCTCGTCGCGCGGGAGCGGGCCTCGATGACGGACTCGAGGGTCGAGCGCTCGAAGTCGGCGGCGCCCTTGACGGTGCTCACGACCTGCCCCACGAGGTCGGTGCGGCGCTGGTACTGCGTCTCGACATCGGCCCAGGCCGCGTTGACGTTCTCGTCCTGCTGCACGAAGCCGTTGTACTTCCCGCAGCCCATGAAGCCGAGCACGACGGCGACGACGAGTAAAATGATGAGGAGTGTCTTGCCCATGGTGTTGGTTTTGCCGAAAGGTAACAGAGTAAAGTCTCGCGCTCAGGAATTGTGCACCGTCGCGAGGTAGGCGAGCCAGTCTGACTCGACGTCGACATCGCTCAAAGTCGGTAGTTCGAAGTGCGACAGTCCGGCTTTCGCCAAAACTTCCCGCGTCTGCTCGGCGACCCCCGCGGTGCTCCAGGAGATGCCCCGGAACAGCTCCGGGTGCAAGGCACTGAAGCCGATCAGGTAGTAGCCACCGTCGTGGCTCGGGCCCAGCACCACGTCGTGGCGCCGGAGCGCGTCCGCGGCCGTCTGGAGGTGATCGGCCGTGAGGTAGGGGCAATCCGTCCCGATGATCAAGACGCCTCGGTGGCCGGCGAGCACGGCCGAGGCCGCGTCCCCCATCCGTGCGCCGAGGTCGTCGACGTCGGTCTGGACGCCGTGGCGGAAGGCTTGCGTCGGCCAGACGGCCAGGTCGCCCGGGGCCGGATCGAAGAACACCGTGGCCTCGAGGCCGCTGCCGCGCACGGCCGCCGCACAGATCCTGATCAGGCGCCGGTAGACCTCGAGCGTCGCCTCCGCGCCCATGCTCTCGGCGAGGCGGGTTTTGCCGCGGCCCAGCTCAGCACGCCGCGCGAGGATCGCGACGCCCACCCCCCGCCGCGTAGGCTCCGGGGGAACCGTGGGGTCAGGCGTCATCGTCGGTGGGTTCGTCGTCTGCGTCATCTTCCTCCTCGTAAACCTTGCTGCCGTCCTTGAGTTTGCGCGCCACCTGTGCATAAGGTCCGACCACGATGCGCTCCCCGACACGGAGCCCGGAGGTGACCTGGATGACTTTACGGTTCTGGACCCCGGTCTTGACGACGCGACGTTCCACGGTGCCGTCGTCCTTCACGACCCAGACGACCTCGACGAGGTCTTCGGTGGCGGGCGTTTCGCTCGCGGCCGTTGCGGTCGCGGACGCTCCGTCGCTCTCGTCGCCGGCCTGCGCCTTCGCCGCCTTCTCGTCCGTCTCGCGCGCGGTGACCGCGGCAATCGGCACGGACACCGCGTCGGTCACGGTCTCGGTGAGGATCTCGACCGAGGCCGACATCCCGGGTCGGAAGGGGTACGCCCGCCCGGCCGCGACCAGGTCCGCGTAGCTACTGGCGTCGATCAGGATGGTGACCGTGAAGTTGGTCACCTGGTCGGTGTTGAGCGTCTGGACCCCGGCGGCGCTCGTGAGGTTGTTGGCGCTGCTCGAGATCTCGGCCACCTTCCCGGTAAACTTCCGGTCGAGGTAGGCGTCGACCTCGATGTCGACCGGGTCCCCGAGCGAGACGCGGGGGATGTCGTTCTCGGAGACCTCCACGCGGACCTCCATCTGCGTGAGGTCGGCCACGCGCGCCAGCTCCGTACCGGCCATCTGCATGGTACCGACGACGCGCTCGCCCTCCTCGACGTTGAGTTGGCTCAGGATGCCGTCCATCGGGGCGACGATGTTGGTGCGGCGCAAGCTCGTCTGCAGCTCCCGCAGGGTTGCCCGCGCACTGGCCACTGCGTAACTATTTCCCTTCACCGTCTCGCGGGCGCCCCGCAGGTTAGCGTCCGCGGCCTCGACCTGGGCCTTGAACAGGGCCACGGCCACCTGGGCATTCTCGAGCTCGGCCTGACTCAACAGACCTTCCTTGGCGAGCTGCTCCGCGCGTCTGAGGGCGAGCTGGTTCGCCTCCAGTTGGGCGACCAGGCGCTTGCGCTCGCCGGTGAGTTGCTCGATCGACGCCTGCGCGGTCGACACCAACGCCTGCGCGGAGTTGACCTGCGCCTGACCGCGCGCCACCTGCGACTCGTAGGCGTCGGCGTCGATGCGGGCCAGGAGCTGGCCGGCGCGAACGCTGTCGCCCTCCCTGACGAAGAGCTCGACGACCTCGCCGCTCACGTCGCTCGAGATCCCGACGTCCGTCACGGGGAAGATCCGCCCCGAGGCGCTCACGCGCTCCTCGATGGTCGCCTTCTCGACGGTGCCGAACTCGACGGCGGTGCCCTCCTTGCGGTCGGCGTTCTTGCTGATGGTCCAGGCGACGAGCCCTCCGACGAGGAGCACGCCGACCAAGATCCACAGGTTGCGTTTGGTAGTTTTCGTCATGATGGGAAGGCTTAGAGGGCGAGCGGGCGGCCGAGGTAAAAGTCGACTACTTTGGCATTAAATACGTACTGGTAGCGTGCCCGCAGCAGGGCGATCTGCGCCTGCTCCAGGAGGAGTTGCTGGTCCGAGAGGTCGAGCTCCGCCCCGGCGCCGAGTTCGAGCCGCCGCTCCGCGGCCTCGAGGGAGGCCTGGGCGGCGGCGAGGGCCCGGCGTGCGGCGGCTACCTCGGCGCGGGCCGCGCGGGCGTTGAGGAGGGCCTGCTCGACCTCGATACGGAAGTCGAGCTCCGCCTGCGCGCGCTGGATGCTCGCCTGCTCGCGGAAGCTCTCCGCGCGCGCGAGGGCAGCCGTGTTCTGGCCCTGCGAAAAGATCGGTATCCGGACCTGGAGCCCGACGGACTGCCCGAAGAAGTCATTGAGCTGCTGTCCGAATGGGGTGCGACGCTGCGAGAAGCCGCGCTGTAGAAAAGTGATGGTCTGCTCCTGGCCGTTGAACACGATCCGCTGCTCGTTGGCGACCTCGGTGCCGTCGTCGATGAAACTGCGGGCCGCACTACTGTACCGGGTGTTGGCCTGCCCGAAGATCGAGACCGTCGGCCGGAAGCCCGCGCGCGCCAGCTCCGTGCCGTAGGCCGCGGCCTGCTCGTTGAACTGGGCCGCGCGCAGCGCGGGCTGCCTCGCGCGGGCCGCCTCGACCAACTCGGCACTCGCGACCTCCTCCAGGGTGACGGCGTCCAGGTCGAAGGCCTCCGCGCTCGCCAGCTGCAGCGGTTGCTCGCTCGGGAGCCGCAGGAGCTGTGCGAGGCGCAGGACGGCGAGGGCCTGGGCGTTGCCGCTCGTGACGACGCTCTGCTCCTGTCGCGCGAGCGTGGCGGCGAGCTCGAACCGCTCCACGGGGGCGAGCCGCCCGGCGGCGATGCGCGCGTCGACGCGGGCGAGTTGACTCGTCGTCTGCGCGACGAGGGTCTCGGCGTTGCGGCGACCTTCCTCGGCGAGGAGGGCCTCCAGGTACAATTGCGCCGCCTGGAGGGCGATGTCCTGCTTGCGCGCGGCCACGGTGGCTTCGGCAGCCGCGAGGGACGCTCGGTTGCGGGCGATGGTGTTGTTGAGGCGACCGCCCTGGTACAGCGTCGCGAAGGCGTCGAGCGAGTAGCTCATAAACCCGATGCTCTGCTGCTTGAGGCTGTTGGTGGTCGGGTCGACGTTGAGGCCGAACTGGTACCCGCCGTTGCCCTGGGCCGCGAGACTCGGGTAGCGCGCGAGCCTGCTCTGCCGCAGTTCGGCGGCCCCGGCGGCAAGTTCCTGCTCCGCGTTGTCGACGGACAGGCTCTGCTCCACCGCGCGATCGACCACCTGCTGTAGGGTCATGACCTGCGCCCCGGCCCGAAACCCGAGAAACAGCAGCGGCGCGATGTGCAGGCAAAGTAGACGACGGGACATAATGCGCGGAGTTTGGGGTCCGAGGGTCCGCGCGCTTGGTGGCGGGAGCCCGTGAGGAGTGGTCCAAACTTAAAGGCGTCGCCCGCGACTCACCGGCGGTGTTGGACGAAGGTGGGCAATTCGCGGACGAACGGCGGGCGCGGGGCCCAGTACACGAAGGCCCCCGTGTGCGACAGGCTCCCGGCGCCGCGGTCGGACCCTGCCCCGGCCCTTAACGCCGCAGGTTCGAGCTCGTGCCCGTGGGATCGATCTGGAAGTATCGGTAGCCGATGAGCCGGTCGTAGCGCGCGCCGTAGGGCCGGTAGTAGAGCAGGAAGTTGTAGTGGTTCTCCGCGGAGAAGGTGTTGCCCTCCACCTCCGCCCAGGACGGGACGCCGTCCAGGCCGGCGAGACTCACGTAGGCGTAGTCGTAGAAGCCCTGCCGCAGCAAGGCCCGAAATACGTAGCTGCGCGTGAGGTCATTGTAGACGCCCCGGTTGGCCTCGGAGAGCTGGTACCCGTTGTAGGCCCCGTAGAGGTACAGCGGCTCGATGCTCGGGTCCCGCTCGCTGCGCAGGGCGAAGATGGTGGTCGCGTAGTCGGACCGACCGTTCAGACGATTATCGAAGTCCCCGAGGACGAACTTCCCGTTGACGTCGAGGCGGACCTCCGGGGCGTCGTCGACGCGGTAGAGGTTGGGGGCCAGGTAGACGGTGATGCCGCCGTCCTCCTCGACGACCTCCTCGACCTGGCCGCCGTCACTGAGCAGGGTCCGGATGTCGAGACTGCGCCACTCGCGGTGACCGGGGAAGACCAACTTCCCCGGGTAGTCCCAGACCGCGTCCTCGCCGCTGAGCCGACGCGGCAAAAGGTCGTGGTAGGCGTAGCGCCAGTCCCCGTTCTGGATGACGGTGAGCGTGAGGCTCCGTCGCGGGTCCTCGACGCGGGCCTCGCGAATGTTGGTGCTCACGTTGAACTCCTGGTGGGTGCGGTCCAGGAGTGCCTGCGTCGGTCGCTTTGGCTGGGGCGTGATGTTGAGGAGGTCCTCGTATACACAGAAGCGCAGGCGGGCGATGAGCTTGCCGGTGTTGTCGTCGTAGAGGCGCAGGAAGTAGTTACCGCTCACCTTCCAGGCCACGTACTGGTTGGGCAGCAGGAGGGCGTAGCTCGTGTACGGGTTCGCGGTCGTGACCGAGAGCCGGAAGTCGGTGATGTCGCCGTCGCTGAAGGTCTGGAGGTAGTCGATCGTCGACAGCCGGTCAGGCTGCCAGTTGCGATCGCAGTGGACGACGTCGTAGCGGAAGTCCTTCACGTCGTCCTCGAGCCAGTCGAACGTGAGCGAGAGGCGCCCGCCGTCGAGCGGGACGAAGGGGTCGGACAGGTCGCCCCCGGCGGTAAACTTGAGGCTCCGCAGGCGCGGGTCGAGCCACTCGCCGACGCCCGGGAGCACCGGCCCACCCTGACCGTTGGTGAGTAGGGGGTTCGGGCCACTCGGCGGAGTCGTCGTTTGGGCCCCCGACGCGACGGGACCGCCGCAAGCCGACAGCGTCACGAGCGATACGAAGGCCGTGAGGTAAAGTAAGCGGGTCAAGTTTTGGCGAAAGCTAAACAGCGTAGCGCAAGTCGCGGTCGGAGCGGAGACTAGGGTCATACTTGAGGTAGGAACGTCATACGGCCGGAGAGGTGTACAGATTGCCGCTTTCGCGAAAACGCCAGGGCCAGGCGGCACACTCCTCCGCGTAGGCCACGCCGACCCGTGGCTTTGTAACACATCACCGTCGGGCACGCTCCCGAGCACACCGCGGAGTTGGACCTCGGCGTCGGCGCTGAGTAAGTCGAGCCCGTAGTGCGCGCGGGTGATGCCCAGGGCCTGGCAGACGAGCGCGGGGCCGTTGCCGACCCTCGGACTTAACTCAGGCAGGCCCCGACGGGCCAGCATCACCTCCGTGCCGCGGATGGGCTCGATGGCGCGCACGAGGACCGCGTCGGGCTGGCCGGCGGGTCCGGTCACAATGTTGAACATCTGGTGAAGCCCGTACACCAGGTAAACGTAAGCGTGTCCGGGCGGCCCGAAGAAGACCTCGGTTCGTTTGGTCCTCTTGTGGCCGTAGCTGTGGGCGGCCTTGTCGTCGGCGCCGCGGTAGGCCTCCGTCTCGACGATGCGACCGGCGGTGTGCGAGCCGTCGACGAAGGTGTGGACCTCGGCGCCGAGCAGTGCCCGCGCGTGCGCGACTACCCCAGCGCCTGTGAGGCGGTCGCGGGCGATGGCCTCCGGCATTTAATTTATCAGGATCAGCTCTACGATCCCCGCCGAGGCCCGCATCCCGAAGCGGCTGATCGCGTCGGTCGGGGGTACGATCCGTACGGCCCGGATGCTGTGGAGGGGGTAGAGCGCCTCGGCCTGCGACATCGACGGCAGCAACACGTCGCCGACGAGGAACTGCATCTCGTTGCTGCCGTTCAGCGACGACACCCCGCGGTAGACCACGCTCTCGCCGGTCACCTGCACGTTCGGCAAGTTGCGGACGACCTCCGCGAGGGAGTTGTAGCGGTCCTGCAGCGAGCGCTCCGGATCGACGCTCACCGCACTAGACGTTCGACAGCCCGCGGCGAGGCCGGCGAAGAGCAAGCAAACGGAGGTGGCCAGGGCGAGGAATAGGTTGTGCGCTTTCATCCTGCCAAATTAACCCCGCGCCGAGTAATTCGGAGCCTCCTTTGTGATCGTTACGTTGTGCGGGTGACTCTCCACCATGCCGGCGCCCGAAATCCGCACGAACTTGGCCTGCTTGAGCTCGGCGATGGTGCTCGCGCCACAGTAGCCCATGCCGGCGCGCAGGCCCCCGAGGTACTGTACGACCACCTCGCCGAGGTTGCCCTTGAACGGCACCCGCCCCTCGATCCCCTCCGGGACGAGCTTCTTGATGTCGTCCTCGACGTCCTGGAAGTAGCGGTCCTTCGAGCCGCGCTCCATCGCGCCGAGCGACCCCATCCCGCGGTAGACCTTGAACTTGCGACCGTCCATGAGGATCGTCTCCCCGGGGGCCTCCTCGACGCCGGCGAACAGGCTCCCGCCCATGACCGTGTCGGCGCCGGCGGCGAGGGCCTTGACGATGTCCCCGGAGTAGCGGATGCCGCCGTCGGCGATGACGGTGACGCCCGAGCCGCGCAGCGCCTGCGCGACCTCGTAGATGGCCGAGAGCTGCGGGACGCCGACCCCGGCCACGACGCGGGTCGTGCAGATGGACCCCGGGCCGACGCCGACCTTGACGCCGTCCGCACCGGCGTCCGCGAGCGCGAGGGCCGCGGCCCCGGTGGCGATGTTGCCGCCGACGACCTGCAGGTCCGGGAAGGCGCCCTTTATCGCGCGGACGGCATCGAGGACGCCCCGGCTGTGCCCGTGCGCCGTGTCGATGCAGACGGCGTCGACCCCGACGTCCACCAGGGCCCCGACGCGCTCGTGCAGGTCGTGCGTCACGCCCACGGCCGCGCCCACGACCAGGCGCCCGAACGAATCCTTGCAGGAGTTCGGGTAGTTCTGCACCTTCATGATGTCCTTGTAGGTGATCAGGCCGACGAGTTTGCCGCCGCCGTCGACGACGGGGAGCTTCTCGATCTTGTGGCGCTGGAGGATGTACTTCGCCTCCTCGAGGGTCGTGTTCGGGGGCGCGGTGACGAGGTTGCGCGCCGTCATGATGTCGCTCACGGGGCGGCTCACGGCAATCTCGAACCGGAGGTCGCGGTTGGTGAGGATCCCCGCCAGGGTGCCGTCGTCCCCGACGATCGGGATGCCGCCGATGTGGTAGCGTTTCATGAGCTGGAGCGCGTCGCTCACGTGGGCGTCCGCCTTGAGCGTCACCGGGTCGATGATCATCCCCGACTCCGAGCGCTTGACGGAGCGGACTTGCTCGGCCTGCTGGGCGATGGTCATGTTCTTGTGGATGATGCCGATCCCGCCCTGGCGCGCGATCGCGATCGCGAGGTCCTTCTCGGTGACGGTGTCCATGGCCGCGCTCACGATCGGGGCCTTGAGCTCCAGGCCGCGCGTGAACCGGGTGACGAGGCTCACCTCCCGCGGGAGGACCTCCGAGTAGGCCGGCAGCAGGAGGACGTCGTCGAAGGTGACGCCCTCGGTGGCGAACTTGTCCGCGGTGCTGAGGTGACCGTTGGCGCTCGCGCGGGCGCTTACGTGGGCTTGATCCATGCGCAAAGGTAAAGGGCTTACGCCAAAACCCACCGGCGGTCTCCCACATTACGGTCCTTTACCTTTCCACCGTTATGACAGACCAGGTCCACATCAGTGCGTTCAGCGACGAGCACTTCATGAAGCAAGCCATCCGCGAGGCGCAGGCCGCGGCGCTCGTCGACGAGATCCCGGTCGGGGCCGTGATCGTGAGCAAGAACCGGATCATCGCCCGCGCCCACAACCAAACCGAGCGCCTCCAGGACGTCACCGCGCACGCCGAGATCCTCGCGCTCACGAGCGCCGCCAATCACCTCGGCAGCAAGCTCCTGCCCGAGTGCACGCTCTACGTGACGCTCGAACCCTGCGCGATGTGCGCCGGGGCACTGGCCTGGGCCCAGCTCGGCAGGCTCGTCTACGGCGCGCCCGACGAAAAACGCGGCTTCATGACCTTCGGCAAGCGCATGCTACACCCGAAGACCAAGGTCGAGTTCGGCTTCCTGATGGAGGAGTGCGGGGCCTTGCTCAAAGATTTCTTCGCGGCCAAGCGCGTGATGCCGTAAGGCCTTGGGGCAATGCCGCTCGCGATCTTCGGCGGGTTCAGCCGCCGCTGCTTCGGTGCTATCCGCCTTTCGGCAAAACATATCCGCCTTTCGGCAAAACCTATCCCACTCACCGAATCATTCCACGCTGTGCCTAAACGCAAAACTGTCCGACCTCCTCGGCGGGGGGGCGGACAGTTCGATGCGGTAGAGTGTTTTGCCGAAAGGCGACCTCGCAGACGGCTCGTGCTAGTTACGCCCCGGGGTCACCTGCTTGCTCGAGGCCACGTTGGGCTTCTTCATGATCTCGGCCGTGACGCGCTTGACCACGAGGGTCTCGGTCTCGTCCTCCATCGTCATCGCGATCTTGTAGATCCCCTCCGGGTTCGAACTCAGGTCCACGGTGAGGTCGTTGAGCCCGGCGGTGAGCATGAGCTCGTCGGCGTAGACCTGCTCGCCGAGGAGATTCGACACGGCCAGCGTCATGTCGCCGTCCTTGACCGAGTCGATCGACCACGTGAACACGTCCTGCGTCGCGACATTCGACATGCGGGCCACCATGAAGTTATTGGTATAGACCTGCGGCACGGCCACCACGTCGCCGTAGCTAAAGGTCCCGTCCTCGTCGACCTGCTTGAGGCGGTAGAAGCTCCGCTCGGCGTTGGCCATGATGTCGAGGAAGTTGTACTGCTTGATCTCGGAGCTCGTGCCGGCGCCCTCGACCTTGCCGATGTCGGCGAAGGTCGCCCCGTCGTCGGAGCGCTCGACGATGAACACGGCGTTGTCCTCCTCGTAGGCCGTGCTCCAGTTGAGCATCGTCCCGACCTGGAGGTTCTGCCCCGCGAGGCTCTGGTCGTAGATGCAGGTCGCGCCTGCGTGGTAGGCGAGTAGGCCGGCGGCGAGCGTAGTAAGTAGCTTCATGAGATGGGATTACGGTAGGCGATTGGGGCGTGGGCGTGGTGGAGAGGTGGCTGAGGTTATTCGTTGCCGCGGACCAGGGGCTCGAAGGCCGGCGCGGCCTCGTCGCGGGCCTTCATGAAGGTGAGCGTCTCGGCGAGGTCCTCCCCGGACACCTTGAGGCGGTACGCGCCGGGAGCGAGTCCGGCGACGGGCACGCTCAGTAGATTCTGTCCTGGCTGCACGAGGAGCTCTTGCGTGAGAACGGGTTTGCCCATGAAATCGAGCAATTCACATGCCAAAAAACTTACATCCGAGGCCTCGACCTCGAAGCTGAAGGCCTCGGTAGGCTCGACGCTGTAGCCCCCGGCGAGGTACCAGCTCGGGCGGCGCGTGGCCGGGGCCTCGGCGAGGGCGCTGTGGGCGGAAGTGCCGCTGAGGTCGAAACTCGTGATCCGGTAGTAGATCTTCGTCGTCGGGCGGTCGGTGTCGAGGTAGTTGTACGTGAGCGAGGTGCCGCCCTCGGCTACGACCCGGGAGATGGTCTCGAACGTGAACCCGTCCGTGCTGCGCTCGACGCTGAAGCCCGCCACGTCGCTGGACTCACAGCTCCAACTCAGCATCGCGCCGACGGGCAGGTAGCGGATCTCGAGACTGGCGACCGGCGTGTTGGCCCGGGCGGCGAGCGTGAAGGAGATGGCGAGGACGAGGAAGGCGAGTCGGATTCTCATAGCTTCTGTGAAATACTTTGGCATACCCTAGCTACTTCAAATGCCTAGCCACAAGGGCGCCGCGGGGACTCCGTTTCGATTAGCGGCGCTGCGGGCGCGTCGAGCGGTCGCCACGGCGGGTCGGGCCGCGGCCAGCGTTAAGCTTGCGCTAAACCCTGCCGCCCGGGTGCGGTTGGGCCGGCTTTTTCGTCACCTTCCCGCAGTCTTTCCCGTACCGACCTCACGACGATTATGAAGCTCCCGACCCTCGCCCTCCTCTCGGCCCTCCTCGCTACCGCCGCCCTCGGCAGCTGTAGTCCCCGGCTCACGGTCCTGGACAGCCTCGTCCGCGACCAGAACAACTGGTCCGAGCAGGAGCTCGGGAAAATCCAATTCTACCTCAGCGAGGACCTCGTGCTCACGCGCGAGCGCAAGAGCGGCTCGACGGCCATCGTCGAGGGGCGCGTCCGCGTGAAGGACGGCCGCAACGTCGAGGAGCTCGTCTTCGAGCGGGGCACGCCCGGGGTGGTACTCTTCCAGACGGACGAGGGCAACCTCGCCATCGGCTTCGACGCGCGGCGCGACGATCGCTACCTGATGTTCGGGCCGAATCCCAAACGCGGCAACGAGTACACGCTGCTAGGTCGTTCGGCCGGGCGCTACAGTGCCTCCGTCACCTACGACGACAAGCAGTGGGAAGTAGGCGTCGGGAATGCCGACGTACGCCTCCTCTTCGACATGCGCAGCCGCGGCACGACCAAGCGCAACCGGCAGAGTGTCGGGGGCCGGAAGATCTGAGGTCGGAGGCGCGCGGCTACCGGGCTCCGCCCCGGGCGCGCCTCCCCCGAAAACGCTGCGCCTGGTTTTATCGGCATTGAGACGCAATATCATTTTAGGCGCGCCTGGGGCGGAGCCCAGGAGCCGCGCGCCTCGCTACCGGCCGGGCCTACTTAAAAAAATCACACCCGCGGCCGCGGCCGCGTCCTACGTACCAAGCCCTCCTTGAAGGGCACGAATCTGAACGTTCCCAGCGCCTCGCTCCGGAAGTCCTCCTCGCCGTGGCGCGTGATCCGCTGCATGACCTGCTTGCCGCCGCCGACCGGGACGATCATCGACCCACCGACGGTGAGTTGCGAGAGTAATACCGGGGGCACGTGCTCGGCGCCGGCGGTGAGGAGGATGCGGTCGAAGGGACCGTAGGCCGGCAGCCCCTGGAAGCCATCCTTCAAGAAGCAGCGGATCGTACCGAAGCGGTGCTGATGGAGCAGCGCGTTGGTCCGCACGTACAGGTCCTCCTGGCGCTCCAGCGTGTACACCCGCATCCCCATCACCCCGAGGATGGCCGCTTGGTACCCGGAGCCCGTCCCGATCTCGAGGACCTTGTCCTGCGGGCGGGCCTGCAGCCAGGCGCTCTGGCACGCGACGGTGTAGGGCTGGCTGATGGTCTGGTCGCGGCCGATCGGCAGGGCGCGGTCCTCGTAGGCGCGGTCCTCGTAGACCGAGCCGACGAACCAGTGCCGCGGGACCTTCCCGATCGCGCGCAACACGTCCTCGTCGACGATGCCCTTCTGGCGCAGCGCCTGCACGAGGCGGCGGCGGTGACCGAGGTGGATGTAGTCGTCGGTGTAGATTCTCGTGCTGCTCATAGGCGGGGGCCCTCCGGCCAAACATAGCCCGCCGGCACTACGTTCGGGGCCCGCGAGAGCAATTGTTTAGGCTCTGCGCAGGGCCTGTCCCATCCAAAAAGTGGGCTTGTAGATCTTGGCCCTGAGTTCCAAATCGGTATACATCCGCGAAAGAACCTTGATGGTGTTCGGGTTGCCGTTGATGATGTTGGCCAGCGAGTTGACGATCCACGGGTAGCCCAGCGACTTCTGGATCTTGTAGCTCACTTCCATCTCGGCGCCCAGGACTCGCTTGATGCGCACGTCGTAGGCGCTCAGGTCGTCCGCGCTTAGCTTGTTTTCGCGTAAGCTGACCAAGGCCTGCTCGGCGGCGATGATCCCGGAGTACATCCCGTTGCCGATGCCCTCGCCGGTGAGGGGGTCGATCATGTGGGCGGCGTCCCCGAGCACCATGTAGGCCTCGCCACTGGCGCGCCGCAGCTTGGACCCGAGCGGCAGCGGGTAGCCCACTATCTTCTCCTCGAGCGTGGCCCCCCGGTAGCGCTCGGCCAGGAGCGGGTGCGACTCTACGATCTTCATCACCTCGTCGCGCAGGCTCAGCCCCGACTTCTTGAGCTTGTCGGTCCGCATCCCGAGCCCGACGTTGCTGTAGCCACCCGGGAGGGGGAAGGTCCAGAAGTAGCCCGGGAGGTACTCCTTGAGGAAGTGCAACTCGATGTAGCCGTCGGGGTGGTAGCCGGTGACGCCCGTCATGTAGGCCCGCACCGCCCCGGCGTGGTGGTCGTTGCGCTTCGTGATCCCGGCCACGTTGCGCGCGAAGCTCGACTGCGCGCCGTCGGCGACCAGCAGCAGGCGACAGGTGTGCCGCCAGGTGCCGTCCTTGTCGCTGAGGAGCCACATGCCTTTCTCGCGCTCGATCTGCGTGACGTGGACCCCGAGCTGGAGGTCGACGTTGTCCCACCGCCTGAGCTCATCGACCATGAAGGCATCGAAGTCGAGGCGTCGGCTCACGAAGCCCGCGCTCTGGTCCGGGTCGACGGGCTTGAGGACGCTGAACGGTATCTCGACGAGCTTGCCGTTCGGCGCCCCGAAGCGGATACCGTTGACGGGCTCGACGCTCCCGGTCGCGACGAGGCGGTTGAGGGACTCCGGGTCGAGGCGCTTGAGCAGCGTGGTGACCTTCCCCGACAGAGCGTCACCGCAGACTTTGTCGCGCGGGAAGGTGGCCTTGTCGACGATCGTGCAAGACTGGCCCTCCTTCGCGAGGCGCCAGGCGGCGGCGGCCCCCGCGGGACCGGCACCGATGATGAGGACTTCTGAGTGTGGCGTTTCCAAGGGCGGCAAGATAGCCCCCCGGGGGCAGGTCACGCCCGCGCAATGTGTCGGGCGCGGACCGGTTGTGCAAGGCGGCGGGGGAGTTCCAACACGAAGCACGCACCCGGCCCGTAGGAGGCATCCACGTAGAGTCTCCCGCCGTGCGCCTCGACGCTCTCGCGCGAGATCGCGAGCCCGAGGCCCGTCCCGAGGGTGGCGTCCGCGGTGCCGCGGCGGTAGCGCCCGAAGATGCGCTCGCGGTCTTCCGAGGCTACGCCCGGGCCCTGGTCGGAGACCATGATCCGCACGCCGCCCGTCACTATTTCGCAAGTCAGGCCAATCGTTTCACCGACGGGGGAGTAGCGGATGGCGTTGGTGAGGAGGTTGTTGACTGCGGTTTCGATCCGACCGGCGTCGGCTTCCACGCGGTAAGGCTCGTTGGGTACGTCCAGCTGTATGGTGACGCGCTTGTCCCTTGCGAGGGGCGCCACGTTCTCCTGCGCGAGGGCGACGAGCTGGCCGATCTCGACCTGGCTGAGCTCCAGCGTCGACGCCCCGGCCTCGTCCCTCGACAGCGTGAGCACCTCGTCGATCATGCGCGTGAGGCGCTTGACGTTGTGGCGGATGGTCTGCGTGAGTTCGCGCTGGTCCTCGTCGAGGGGCCCGAGTCGGTCGTCCTCGAGGAGGTTGACGCTCATCGAGATGGCCGCCATCGGAGTCTTCATCTCGTGGCTGAGGGTGGCGAGGTAGTCGGTCTGCTCGTGGGTCCGCTCCTCGTAGGCGGTCACGTCCTTGAGCAGCACGATGTAGTCGCCGCCGTCGGCGCCGTCGCGCTCCGCGAGGCGGATGACGCGCTCCTGGTAGTAGCGGACCGTCCCGTCGGCCCCGGCCACGGTGAAGGCCTCGATCCCGCTAGGCATTCCGAGGGCGATCGGGGTGAAGAGTTGCTGCAGGCGCGGGCGGCCGAGAGCCAGGTCCGGCATGTAGTTGCCGAGCACCTCGGCCTCCCCGAGGCCGAGGTACGCCGCCATGCCGGCGTTGATGAACACGACCCGGCGCTCGGCGTCCATCCCGAGGATGAAGTCGTCGAGTTGGTCGACGAGGGACTTGAGGCGCGTGCGGCTCTCGAGGATGGCGGCGCGGCTCTGGTCGGACCCGAGCTCCAGTTCGGCTGCCATCGCGTTGAAGCTGCGGGCCAGGGTGCCGAACTCGTCGGTGCGCTGCACGTCGAGCCGCGTCTCGTAGCGGCCGTCGGTGATGCGGAGGATGCTTTCGCTAAAACTCGCGATCGGCCGCGCGACGTAGCGCGGGAGCCAGATGAGGACGAACAAACTGAAGGCCACGCAGAGCCCGAGGATGGCACTGATGGAGTACAGCGCCGAGCTCGCCTGCTGTTCGGCGGAGTCGATCTCCTCCTCGAGGACGTTGGCGTTCTGGGCGTAGATCCCCTGCAGCCGCCGCGAGATGTCACCGAGGAGGTCGTCGACCTTGCTCTCGCGAGGACCGCTCGGTTCCTCCGCCGCGAGTCCGAGGATCTGCTCGGCGTCGGCCTTGAGCTCAGTAAGGATGACCTGGTCCACGCCACGGATCGGTCGGGCGAACAGGAACACGGCATCCTGGTTAAGGCGCTCGGCGAACCTCAGCCGGCGGCTCGTGAGCTCGCTGAGCGAAGTATCCGCCGGGTCCGTCACCGTGCCGTGCAGCAGGGCCGCCTCGAACCCGAGCGACTGCGCGAGGTCGAGCCGCTCGTAGGCGGTGTCGGCGACCAGGGACACGGAGTTCGTGATCTTGGTAAAAAACCACACCGCCACACCGCCGAGCAACACGATCACGATCAACAAGGAGGCGATCCCCAGGGCGATGCGGGCTTTGATGGTCATATGGTAAAATAAAAACGCCCACCGGGTTTACCGGCGGGCGAGCAAAAGGTTACCGCGAGAATGGGTTTTAGGTAGGTGCGCGGCGTACTTGCTGGGACGGGGTTGCTCGTTTTGGCGAAAGCCGCCTAAGCCTCGAGCGCCGCCTCGTTGACGGCGTAGCGCTGTTCGATCAGCCCGCGCAGCCGGCGGCGCGCGAAGAAGATGCGGCTCTTGACCGTACCGATCGGGATGCACATCGCCTGCGCGATCTCGTCGTACTGGTAGCCTTCGTAGAACATCCGGAACGGCGTCGAGTAGGCCTCCCCGATCTTGTCCAGGATCTCGGCGAGGTCGGTGAACTGGAGGTCGCTGATGCCCTGGTTGTAGCTCGGGTTGATGTCCAGGCTGTAGGCGTGATTGTCGATCGGCTCCTGGTAGATGTTGCGGCGCTTCTTCTTGCGGTACCCGTTGATGAAGGTGTTGCGCATGATGGTCGCGGCCCAGGCCTTGAAGTTGGTACCGGCTACGAACTTGTCGCGGTTGCGGTAGGCGCGCATGGCGGTCTCCTGCACGAGGTCCTCGGCGTCCTCGCGGCTCTTGCTGAGGTTGAGGGCGAAGGCGAAGAGGTAGCGGTTGTACCGGTTCATCAACTCGCTGAACTGTGCGTCGTTGAGCTCAGTTTCCGGAGAGGGTTTGGGGAGTACGGGCGCTGCGGTCTTGGAGTTGGTGGTGGCGGCGTTTGGCATGTATGTAAGTCTGGTATCGTTTGAGTAAAGCAGTGTTTGAGCGAAGATAGTCGTTTAGGCCACTTCGTTGAAGTCAACGAAGGCGACGTAAAGGAAGTAGGCGATCAGCAGGACGAGCGCGATGAAGACGATGGCCATTGTCGTTTGGTTCGGTTTGGGGCAAGCGGACTTTTCCCCGCGTGTACAGGGGGCCGCAAACTTGGCACCGTAAGTGATGAAGGGTTTGCGCCGGCTTGGCAAGCTGCTGATTTACAGACCATTGTATTATTATCTTCGCCCTACGCCCTCCGCTGCCGCAACTGCGTCACCCTACCAAAATGAAAAGAAGCTGCCGGAGTGGGGTGGCCCTTTTTACCAAAGTGACAATCCCGCGTGGCCCCTGCCCGAGTCGTCGCGGCAGCGCCTTACTTGCCCTTCAGTCCATACTCGTCTAGCTTGCGGTACAGCGTCGTGAGCCCGATGCCGAGTAGTTCGGCGGCCCTGGTCTTGTTGGCATTGACCATGGTCATCACGCGGCTGATGTGGAGTCGCTCGACGTCGGAGAGGGAGGTCGCCGGCAGACTGTCGGCCTTCGGGTAGGCGTCGCCCGCGGTGGCCTCGGTGAGGGGGCTTTCGCCAAAACCTACCGGCAGGTCGCGAGCCCCCAGGCGATCCCCGTCGCACAGGATGATGGCGCGTTCCACGAAGTTGCGCAGCTCGCGCACGTTGCCGGGCCACGTATGCCGCAGGAGGGCCTGCTCGAAGTCGCGGTCCATGCCGCGGACCTTGCTGTTCATATTCGGCGCGAGGGTCTCCACGAAGAGCTGCGCGAGGACGGGGATGTCCTGGGCGCGCGCGAGCAGCGGCGGGAGGTCGATGACGAAGGTGCTGAGGCGGTAGTAGAGGTCGAGGCGAAACCGGCCCGCCTCCGCCTCGGCGAGGAGGTCGCGGTTCGTGGCCGCGATCACGCGCACGTTGACGCGTTGCTCGGTGGTGCTCCCGACCTTCATGAACGAGCCGTTCTCGAGGACGCGCAGTAGCCGGGCCTGGAGCCCGGCGTCCATCTCGCCGAGCTCGTCGAGGAAGATCGTCCCGCCGTCGGCCTCCTCGAACAGGCCCCGTTTTGCCTTGGTGGCGCCGGTGAACGCCCCGGCCACGTGGCCGAACATCTCGCTCTCCAGTAGCTCCTTCGCGAAGGCCGCACAGTTGATGGCCACGAAGTTCTCGCGCTTGCGCGCGCTGGAGTAGTGGATCGCGTTGGCGAAGACCTCCTTCCCGGTGCCGGTCGGCCCCGTGATCAACACCGTGGCCTCCGTCGGGGCGACCTGCTGCGCGAGCTGCTTCGAGGCTATGATCTGGGGACTGTTGCCGATGATGTTGTCGAAGCCGTAGGCGCGCTCGTTCTGCTGGGCGATCTGGCGCAACTTGTACTGCCCCCTGGCCTTGTCCGCGGCCCGCTCGACCAGCGGCAGGAGGCGCGCGTTGTCGCTGCCCTTCGTGAGGTAGTCGAAGGCCCCGACCTTTATCGCGCGTACGCCGTCCGTGATCGTCCCCTCGGCCGTCAGCTGGATGACCTCCATCTGGGGCTTCTTCGCCCGCATCTCCGCGGTGAGGTCGAGGCCGTTGCTGTCCGGGAGGCGCACGTCACAGATGCAGACGTGGAAATCGTGACCGAAGGCGGTCCGCAGGCCCTCCTTCCCCGTCGAGGCCGTCG
The DNA here is from genome assembly GCA_965215115.1 of Saprospiraceae bacterium. Classification (GTDB taxonomy): domain Bacteria; phylum Bacteroidota; class Bacteroidia; order Chitinophagales; family Saprospiraceae; genus CALDTK01. The sequence goes on along the minus strand of OZ244050.1, from coordinate 3,886,692 downwards.
TCACGGCGTAGCCCTCGAGCTTCAGGATGCGGGACAGCAGTAGGCGGATGTCGTCCTCGTCGTCGATGATGAGCACATTCGCAGTCGGCATAGGGGATCGTTCGCTGGCGGTCTAGCAGGGGACCTTGGCCAATAAGTAATCGTTGACGTAAGCCGCCACCCCCTCCTCGAGCGTCGTGAAGGGGCGTCGGTAACCGGCGGCGCGCAGTTTGGACATCTCGGCCTCGGTAAAGTACTGGTAGGCCGCGCGGATGTCCTCGGGCGTGGGTACGAACTCGATGCGGGGTGGCTTGCCGAGGGCCGCGAACACCGCCAGGCCCAGGTCCTCGAAGGTGCGCGCGGTGCCGGTGCCGAGGTTGTAGATCCCGGAGGCGGGGCGGTGCTCCAGCAGCCAGATGATCACCTCGCAGACGTCGTCCACGTAGACGAAGTCGCGCGCCTGCTGCCCGTCGCCGATGCCGGCCTTGTGCGATTTGAAGAGCCGCAGGGTTCCGCCGCGCTGGATCTGCTGGAAGGCCTGCAGCACGACGCTCGCCATGCGGTGCTTGTGCTCCTCGTGGGGTCCGTAGACGTTGAAGAACTTAAGGCCCGCCCAGAACGGCGGGGCCGCGGACTGGCGCGCGACCCAGAGGTCGAACTCGTGCTTGCTGCGGCCGTAGGCGTTGAGCGGTCGCAGCCGCGTCAGCACCGCGTCGTCGTTGTACCCGAGCACCCCGTCGCCGTAGGTCGAGGCGCTGCTGGCGTAGATGAGGGGGATCTGCTCGCGGGAGCAGAACTCCCAGAGGAGCTGGCTCGGCAGCAGATTGTGTTCGGTGAAGAGGGCCTCGTCGTGCTCGGCGGTGTCGGTGTGGGCCCCGAGGTGCAAGACGGCCGTGATGCCCTCCGGGGCCGCGGCCAGGTAGTCGGCGAGCTCGACCCGTTCTACGTTTTGGCGAAAGCCCCGCCCCTCGAGGTGGTGCTCGCGGTCGGCGCGCCCGAAGTCGTCGACGAGGATCAGGTCGTCGCGGCCGGCATCATTGAGGTGTCGCACGAGGACACTCCCGATAAAACCCGCCGCACCCGTCAACAAGATCACGGCGCGAAGGTGGGGCAATCCCGGGACAAACTTCGCGTATGTTTGCCGACGCTTTCCGGTGATCCCCCACAACGGTGGCCGATCCTAAGAGGGAATCCCGTGAGACTCGGGGACTGTACCCGCAGCTGTAAGTCGTAGCACCCCCGACGGGCCACGCGCGCCACTGCCCCCGAGGGGGCGGGAAGGCCGCCCCGAGGACGACGAGTCAGAAGACCTACCCGATCGCATCATACACTACCGCCCCCGGGACCAGGAGCGCAAGGATCGTGACCCCCTGGGTCTGGCCCCGTACGCGATCGCGTGTCGGCGGGCCGGGGCGCGGGGCTGCGACGTTGCATGCGATCGGCACTGGGGACGATAAATTCAGTCCAATCCAGTCCAAGATGCACGCAAGACTTCTACTCTTCTCTCTCCTGATTGTCGGAGGCTCGTTCGGGCCTGAGGCGACGGCGCAAAAGACCATCGACCTATCCGTGGTCGGGGTTCGCGACAGCGCCTTCGTCCGCGCCGACGCCACCCACCGCGACACCTTCTTCAACGTGGAGGGCCTTCGCTTCCGCTCCGTGTTCGACACCGCGTTCGGAGGTTTGTGGACGGCGGGCTGGGCATTTAGCCGCAGCGTCGACACGACGGGCGGGTATACGAATCTCTACGGCGCGGCCGGGGGCAGGCGTCCGTCGGGCCAGCGCAGCGACCAGACCTTCCTCGTCGGGCAGCAGGATGCCTACATTCTGCTGCCGCCGAACAGCTCGCTGAGCGCACTGGAGTACAACAACCTCGCCTACACGGCCGCGGTGGTCAGACGCGGGTCTAGCTTCAGCCAGCCTTTCGGCAAAACAGCCACCGGGGGTACGGGCGATCCGGACTCGCTGATCCTATCGGTGTGCGGCTACCTGCGGGGCTTCCCGACTTTCGTGCGCAACATCGCCCTGGCGGACTACCGCTTCGCCGACGACGCGCAGGACTTCATCGTCACCGAGTGGACGCGGGCCACGTTGACGCCCAACGGCAAAAACGTCGAGACGGACTCGGTGTCCTTCCGACTCAAGTCGAGCGAGCGGGGCACCTTCGGCAACAACACACCCAATTTCTTCGCCATCGGCAAGCTGGAAGCTTTCGTGAACGTGAACTCCGTACGCGCGGTCGCGGAGGTCAGGCCAGTACAGGTGTTTCCGAATCCGGCCAGCGACTTCATCACCATCGGCGGTGGGGGCGACCAGGCGCGGCTCACCATCGCTGATGCCCTCGGGCGCATCGTCCACACCGACGCACACTACGTGACGGGGACCTCCATCGGCGTGGCCCAGCTCGCGGCCGGACATTATTACGTGCTGTCGCAAACTGGAGCCGAAAGTTCGGCGGGCCAATTCTCGCTCAGGTGAGACGGCTCTGGATCGCGCTCGCCCACGTCGTACTCGCCCACGGGGAGAAGGTGGCGGCGCAGTTCTCACCCGACGGCGGTCTGCCGGGCAGCACGGCCATCCACCGGGACTCCGTCGCTTTCGAGGCCTGGGCCGAGGGCGTCACCTTCGGGGCGGGGCCACTCGACATCGCTCGTCCGGGCCTCGGCACGGTCAACGTCGACACTTTCCGACGCGTCCTCGGGGCGGCCGATGGTGCCACGGTCTCCCTCGGGGACGGTGGCACCGCGACGCTCACCTTCGGCGGGGCCATCGCGAACGGCCCGGGGGTGGACTTCGTGGTCTTCGAGAACGGTTTTGGCGTGGGCGACGGGACGGTGTTCGCCGAATTGGCCTTCGTGGAGGCGAGCAGCGACGGCGCCACGTTCGTGCGCTTTCCCTCGACGAGCCTCACCGCGCAGCCGGTCGGAAGTTTCGGCACCCTGCGGCCCGAGTTGATCGATGGGCTGGCGGGCAAGTTTAGTGCACCCTACGGAGTCGGCTTCGATTTGTCTGACCTTCCCGCTACCACAGGTTTTGACGCAAGTCGCGTCACCCACGTGCGGCTACGCGACGTGATCGGTACTGCGGATGCGGCTTTCGCCAAAACCGACAGCGAAGGGTCCATCGTCCTCGACCCCTACCCCACCCCATTTGCGAGTGGCGGCTTCGACCTCGACGCGGTGGGGGTCGTGCACGGTTTGGTGAGTCCAACGAAAGACCTCGCCGCGGAGCCTCGCGACCGCAAACGGCTCACGACCGTCGTAGCGGCACCCGGAGCGTACCTCGCGGATGAACGGTGGGCCAGACTCGCCGTCTGGATCGACGCCGGTGGCCAAAACACCAACGCAAATCGCACCGCGCCCGAAGTTGCCGGTCTGTACGTGGGGCTGTCTGCGACCGGGGAGCCGCTCGGCTTCGTCATCGTCCAGTAGCGCGCAGGCGCATGGCGAAGTGCGGGATACCATCCTCGAGGAACTCTTGCCCCTCCGGGACGAATCCGAAGGAGCCGTAAAACTTCAGCAGGTAGCTCTGGGCGTGAATGACGATGTCGGCCCCTGGCCACAAGGCTCGGCAGTGGTCGATGCTGAGACGTACGATCTGCCGACCGTAGCCCCGGCCCCTCGCCCTGGGCGAGGTCACGACGCGGCCGATACTACAGGCGTCGCGGTGCGCGAGTCCGACGGGCAAGAGCCGCGTGTAGGCCATCAGCTCCTGCCCGTCGTAACGGAGGCAGTGGAGCGCTTCGTGATCCCGGCCATCGAGGTCTTGGTAGACGCAGTCCTGCTCCACGACGAAGACCTCGCTGCGGAGTCGCAGGAGGTCGTAGAGTTGCGTGACGCTAAGCGCCTCGAAGGCCAGGGGCCGGAGCTCGGCAGTTCGCATACGGCCCCAAAGCTAGCGGCCAGGTACCGCGCGCCGGGCCTACCGCGAGAAAACGATCGGCGCCTCGGCGCTGCAGCGCATCCACTCCGGCACCGGGTCTCCGGACTCGCGCACCTTGGTGAGCTTGCCGCCGTCGCTGTAGTCGTACTGCCAGCTGTGGGTCTTCTCGCCCTTCTCCTGCAGGGAGCCGAAGCTCAGCGTAAAGACGAACCGCCAGCCGGCGTTGACGCGGGTGGCGGTGATGTTGTTGCCGACCTCCTTGGAGAGCCCGAGGTCGACCGATTGCACGCCCTCAATATTGTTGAACTCATTGGCCAGCGCGGCCATGTTGAGCGGGTTCTTCGACCGGATCGAGATGGCGTCGTGGGTGTCGTTCCACTGGACGTGCTTCTCGATGATGAGGTCGTGGTCGTAGAGCAGGTCGTTGAGCGTGATCGACGTCGTCTCGTGACGCCCGGCGCGCAGGGGCGCGGCCCACTCGATCTTGCGGTCGAAGATGATCAGCATGTGGTCGATCGACGGGTTGGCGCGGGTGTGGACGTTGCACCGGAAGATGGACCGGACGTTCTCGTCGGCGTTGTGCATCCCGACGAGGGCCTTGTAGATGCTCTCCATGTCGGAACTCGAGATTCGGATGCTCTGGAAGCGGAGGTCTTCGCCTTCGCTGAGGCGCAGCGCCATGCGGGCGGCGTCCCGCTTGAGCTTGCGCTCGAGGTTTCGGCTCAGCGGCGTCGGCGTGGCCTGGGCGGAGGACTCGAAGCTGCTCAGGCAACCCAGCACGATGCTCAACAATAGAAAGGCGGCTCTTACGCTTGGCATGGAGAGCCTAGTGCAAATACTTCGCCAGATAGTGTTAAAGGACACGCACCTGCGGTCGTGGGCCGTCGCAGGTGCCGACAGGCTGCTGAGTTTAGGCGTCGAGCAGGCGCCACACGTACGGCAGGAACACCAACACCCCGACGCCCGCGGCGGCAGCGGCGGCGAAGAGTACGGCGCCCGCGGCGAGATCCTTCACCTTGCCGGCCACCTCGTGCCACTCGGGGTGGACCAGGTCGACGAGGAATTCTATGGAAGTATTGGCGGCTTCCGCGGTCCAGACGGTACCCACGGCCAGGACGAGCAGGGCCAGTTCGAGGTGGCTTACGCCAAAACCGTAGGCCGCGGCGCCTACCGACACCGTGGCGAGGAGGTGGATCTGGGCGTGGGGCTGGGTGCGGACGAGGGTGGCGATGCCGCCGAAGGCGTAGCCGAAGCTCGCTACCCTAGAGCGCAACCACTTGCGCGGGCGCGGCGGCGGATTGGAAGGTGGCACGGTTGCCAAGGTAAGCCGCCGTCGACGAGGAGCGCAGGGTTTCGAAGCCGACGCAGCGCAGCTGCTCGGTGTAGAAGATGTGCTCGACGGGGGTGTCGAAGAGGCCCGGCATCCCGGCGTCGTAGCTGGGCACCTGGCAGCGGCGACTGTCCTGCAGCCCGGTGCGGCTCGTGAAACGGTTGAGCGTCGGGCTCCACGGTACGGCGTTGAGGTCGCCGACCAAGATGACGGGGCTCCGCTGTGAGATCACCTCGAGGCCGACCTTGTCGAGGTGCTCCTGGAGCCCGAGCGACGAAGTCCGGCTGAGGGGGGGCAGCGTCTGCACGGCGATGATCTCGAACTCCTCCGCGAAGTCGGGGCGCGTATGGCAAGCCCGAACCTGCACCACGCCGTCGATCAGGATCGAGTCCACGGCCCCGAAGGGATGACGCGCGAACAGGCCGAGCCCGGTCACGCCGATGTCGGGGAAGAGGTACTGCGCCGGGAAGACGTCACTGAGCTGCCGACGGAGGGCCCGGGCCCAGTCGGGGGTCAGGCCCTGGACCGCGATCACGTCGGCGTTGGAGCGCCGGAGCACGTCCAGGTCAGACACCTCGCCGTCGGTGAGGTTGGCCGTGGAGTACTGCTCGATGCTGAAGCTCGACCCGTTGGGCACGAGCCCCAGGTCGAGTTCGCTCGCGCCCGGCAAGGTGGTGCTCTGGAGCAGGAAGTACGCAACGACCCCCCCGGTGCCAAAACTGGTCAGCGACAGGTTGGGGAGGCTCAGCAGCAGGGACAGGACCCCGGTGCCGAGCGTTAGCGCGACGACCTGCGGCAGCGTCCGCGCGCAGAGTCCGTCCGAGGTTAAGCCGAAGGCGACGGCCATGCCGAGCGCCGCGACTGCGACTACGCCGTAGCGTAGCAGGTGAGTGTTTCTGGGAGAGGTCAAGGTATGGGCTTTAGGGAACTCGCTGGGCAAACGGCTCTCCACCATATGGGGAGAAAGCTCGACAAATGTATGCCCCGGAGTTATTAAGGGAATGATAACTCTGGTCGCAACGTTCACCTTTGTCGTAGAATACCCGAAAGAGGATAGCACTTAAGGGCGACCCGGGAGCTTGCCGATCATTTCGGTTGGGCGGACCCACTCGTCGAACTGTTCGGCTGTCAGTAACCCGAGCGCTACGCCCGCCTGCCTGAGAGTCGTCCCCTCGGCGTAGGCCTTCTTCGCGATCTTGGCGGCGTTGTCGTAGCCGATCTTGGTATTGAGCGCCGTCACCAGCATGAGCGAGTTGTTGAGGTGTTCGGAGATGCGGGGCAGGTCGGGCTCGAGGCCCCGTACGCAGTGCTCCTCGAAGCTCGCCGCGGCGTCTCCGAGGAGGCGGGCGGACTGTAGGAAGTTACTTGCGATAAGCGGCTTGAAGACGTTCAGTTCGAAGTGCCCGGTCGCGCCGCCGACATTTATCGCAACATCGTTACCCAGGACTTGCGCGGCCACCATCGTGAGGGCCTCCGATTGCGTCGGGTTAACCTTTCCGGGCATTATGCTCGATCCGGGCTCGTTTGCCGGAATAATAACCTCCCCAATCCCCGACCGCGGGCCAGAAGATAACATCCTGATATCGTTGCCGATCTTCATCAGGCTCACGGCCACGGTTTTGAGCGCGCCGTGCGTCCCGACCATCGCGTCGTGCGCCGCGAGGGCCTCGAACTTATTCGGTGCCGTGACGAAGGGTAGGCCCGTGAGGTCGGCGATCGTTTTGGCGACAGCCTCCGCGTAGCCACTCGGCGCATTCAGGCCCGTTCCGACGGCCGTGCCGCCCAGCGCGAGTTCGGCGAGGTGACCGAGCGTACGCTCGACGGCCCGGATACCGTGGTCGAGCTGCGCCACGTAACCACTCAGCTCCTGGCCGAGCGTGACCGGGGTGGCGTCCATGAAGTGCGTACGGCCGATCTTGACGACATCCATGTAGTCGGCGGACTTCTCGGCCAGGCGGTCGCGGAGTTGCGCGAGCCCCGGGAGGGTCACCTCGACGATCATCCGGTAGGCCGCGATGCTCATCGCCGTCGGGAAGGTGTCGTTGGAGCTCTGGGATTTGTTGACGTCGTCGTTGGGGTGGAGCACCTTGGCGTCGTCGGTGAGCCCCCCGCCCTGGAGCACGTGGGCCCGGTTGGCGATCACCTCGTTGACGTTCATGTTGCTCTGCGTCCCGGAGCCGGTCTGCCAGATGACGAGCGGGAAGGCGTCGTCGAGGTCGCCGGCGCTGATCTCGTCGGCTACCCGGGCGATGAGTGCGGCTTTGTCCGCGTCGAGGACCCCGAGGTCGGCATTGGTTTTGGCGGCAGCCTTCTTCAGAATCGCGAAGGCGCGAATCAGTTCGACGGGCATGCGGGCCGCCGGGCCACCGATGCGAAAGTTCTCCGTCGAGCGCTGGGTCTGCGCCCCCCAGTACGCGTCGGCCGGGACTTCGACCGTGCCAATGCTGTCTCTCTCGGTGCGGGTCTCCATAGGGGGTGCGGGTGGGTGCGCGGCAAAACTATCTCCGGTCGGGTCAACCGTACTCGCGGGAAGTCGGTTTGGTCTCACGAACACCTAATCCAAAACCCACATGGCCTTCCAACTCCCTCCCCTCCCCTACGCCAAGGATGCCCTCGAGCCCCACATCGACGCGCGCACCATGGAGATCCACCACGACAAGCACCACGCCGGCTACACGAACAACCTAAACGCGGCCCTCGAGGGTACGGCCTGGGCCGACAAGCCCATCGAGGAGATCCTCGCCAACCTCGGGCAGCTCCCGGAGGACAAGCAAACGGCGGTCCGCAACAACGGCGGCGGCTACCTCAACCACAGCATCTTCTGGAAGACGATGAGCCCGAACGGCGGCGGCCAGCCCACCGGTGAGCTCGCGAAGGCCATCGACGAGAAGTTCGGCAGCTTCGAGGACTTCAAGGAAGCTTTCGCCAAAACCGCGGCCACGCAGTTCGGCTCCGGCTGGGCGTGGCTCGGGTGGTCGGCCGAGAAGGGCCTCCACCTCCACGGCATGCCCAACCAGGACTCCCCCGCGCTCCACGGCCACGTCGGCATCCTCGGGATCGACGTCTGGGAGCACGCCTACTACCTCAACTACCAGAACCGCCGCGCCGACTACATCACGGCCTGGTGGAACGTGGTGAACTGGGAAGAAGCCGGCAAGCGCTACGTCGAGGCGAAGGGGTAGGGAGATTAGAGAACATGGAGCATGGAGCATGGACCAGGGCACTTGGCGTCCTTGCGTGAGGCCCGCCCGTCGGCGCGCTTTGGAGCGTTGGCGGGCGGGCCTTTCTCTTAAATGAGGATGCTTTTGCCGAGGCTTTGAGCACTCCGCGGTAGCCGCACCCTGTGGTTTGGCGGCGTTTATGCCGCCCCCGCCCGCGGAGCGGGTTGATAACTAGATAACTAGTGGGAGGTCGGCTTCGCCGAGGGGGGCGGCATGAATGCCGCCAAACCACTGTGAGACTCGTCTTGCGGCGACTGGCGGATGTGCATTCAAGTTCCTAGGGATGACGTGCCCGGAGCGCTAACTCTACCCACCCGCCCGCACCTCGTCCTACGGGAAAATCCCGAGCGCCATGTAGTCACTTGCGATCTTGTTGATCGCCAGCACGAAGGCCGCGGTGCGCAGGTCGGGGATGTCGGGGTGCTGTGCGTACACCTGCCGGATCTGCTGGTACGCGCTCACCATCGTCTCCTCGAGGCCCGAGCGCACGAGGTCGATCTCGTCGGCGCCGCGGGCGACCATCATGCGGTCGCGGGCGTTGATCTCCTTGCCGGTCGACTTCTCGACGAGGTCGATCATCGAGAGGTAGGTGTTCTGGTTGAAGCGCTTCTCCATGCGGCCGAAGCGCATGTGGCTGAGATTCTTGAGCCACTCGAAGTAGCTCACGGTCACGCCCCCGGCATTCAGGAACATGTCGGGGATGATGATGATGTCGCGTTGCTTGAGGATGCGCTGCGCGCCGCTCGTCACCGGTCCGTTGGCGGCCTCGGCGATGATCTTGGCCTTGACGCGCTCGGCGTTCTGGGCGTTGATCACGTTCTCGAGCGCGGCCGGGATCAGGATGTCGACCTCGAGCTCGAGCAGCTCCTCGCGCTGCTCCTTGCCGAAGCTCCGCGCCCCGGGGAAGTCGATGATCGTGCCGTGCTCCTGGCGGTAGGCGAGCACCTCGTGAATGTTGAAGCCGTCCGGGTTGTGGATGTAGCCCTCGACCTCGCCGACGGCCACGATGACGGCGCCGCCCTCGTCCTGCGAGATCTTCCCGGAGTAGCTCCCGACGTTGCCGAGGCCCTGGATGGCGACGGTCTTGCCTTTGATGCCGACCGTGAGCCCGACGCGCTGCATGTCCTCCTCGTAGTTGCAGCACTCGCGGATGCCGTAGAACACGCCGCGCCCCGTGGCCTCGGTGCGGCCCTTGATCCCGGACTGGGACTCGGGCTTGCCGGTGACGCAGCCGGCCGCGTCGATGTCGTTGCCGGCGAAGGTGCGGTACGTGTCGTAGATCCACGCCATCTCGCGGGCGCCCGTGCCGTAGTCGGGCGCCGGTACGTCGACGCTCGGCCCGATGCAGTTGCGCTTGATGAGCTCCATGGTGTAGCGCCGCGTGATCTTCTCGAGGTCCTCGGGCTTGTACTCCCAGGGGTTGATCCTGACGCCGCCCTTGGCCCCGCCGAAGGGCACGTCGACGATGGCGCACTTGTAGCTCATCAGGGCCGCGAGCGCCATCACCTCGTCCTGGTTGACGTGGTTCGAGTAGCGGATCCCGCCCTTGGTCGGGAGGCGGTGGTGCGAGTGCTGGACGCGGTAGGCCTCGATGACCTTGTACTCGTCGCCGATGCGCACGGGGTAGTTCATCCGGTACACGGAGTTGCACGACTTGATCTGGTCGAGCAGACCGTCCGGCAGTCCGGTGAACGGCGAGGCGGCATCGAAGTAGTCGGTGACGCTCTGGAAGAAGCTTATGGTTAATTCACTCATCTTGGTTCACTTGGTTTTCGAGCTTGGCGATCCGGCGCTCGACGAGGTAGAGGCTCACGAAGAAGCCCGCGAGCACGATCGCGATCACGGCCACGACCACGTAGATCTTCCCGATGCTCCGGAAGAAGTCTGGCTGCGCGTCTAGGAGCAGCAGGAGCGGGAAGTCGGACGGCATGTGGCGAGTTTTCGCGAAAGCGGCACCCCCGGCGGCACCGGACCTAGGTTTGTCGTTTGGGCTGCCCCAAATGTGGCCCTAAAGATCCGAAGCCGCAACGACCCGTGGATTATTCGCCAATTGCTGCGTGCGCCACCACAGCGACGCGAGCCACAGCCCCACCAGCGTGAAGCCAATGATCCCGGGGTAGAACACCATCCGCATCGTCGAGTCGAGGTCCTCGCCGCCGAAACCCGGGTTGCCGCCCGCGCCCGGGTGGAGGCTCTCCCGCATGCGGGGGATGATGTACAGCAGCGGGATCAGCATCGCGAAGGCGAAGAGGTTATACGCCGCCCCGACGCGGCGCGCCTGCTGCTCGGAGGCCATGCTGGCGCGCAGGACGAAGTACGCCAGGTAGATCAGCAGCGCGATGGCGGTCATGTTCTGCTTGATGTCCCCGCTCCAGGGCTTGCCCCAGGTGTAGTTGGCCCACACCATCCCGGTAGCGAGGCCGAGGACGCCGAACAGGAGCCCGACGCGAGTTAGAGCCTCGCTGCGGTAGTCGTGCCGCACGTCGCCACTGCGTAGGTACTTCCCGGCGTAGACGGCCGCCGCGAGCATCAGCAACATGAGCGCGAACCAGAGCGACACGTGAAAATACTGATTGCGGATCGTCTCGCCGAGCAGGGCGCGGTAGGGGAAGCTCACGCCGGGGCTGGCCGTGAAGGCACCAATCTCGGTGGTCCACGCGGCGACATTGCCCTCGTCGACGACGCCGTTGGCCAGGGCGATGACGGCCGGCATCACGAAGGTCCCGTCCGCGGCGTTGTCCACGATGACGCTCGCGTAGGGGTCGGTGACGCCTGGGGGGAGGCCTTTCGGCAAAACGAAGGACGCGCGGATCGCCTGCGGCCCGAGCACTTCGACGCGACCGGCGGCCACGCCGTAGGTCGCGCCGAGGCTAGCCACGCTATCGGCGTCGAGCTTGAGCCAGACCCGCGGCTCGGTGCCCGCCCGGAAGTGCGTGTTGTAACCGTTGATGTCGAGCGTCACGGCCCCGCCCAGCTCGAAGAGCTGCGGGCTCACCGACTGAATGCCGGACTTCAGCGGTACGAGCATCCCGGCGAACAGCACGTAGAACATCAGCGCGATCGCGAGCACCTTCCACCACCATCCTTTCATGCCGCGAAGGTCGCGCCGCGAAGTCGGATCCGTGGGTCATGCCTCACGCCAGACCGTCGGGACCAGCAGAATAGACAGTCCGATTACGAGTAGATCCACCCCACCGAGCAGCAGCACGTCCTTGGCGGTACTCGTTTGCTGAATCAACCGCGCCGCCACGGCGCCCAACTTGACGAGGGTCAGCAGCAGCGGGATCATTAACGGAAACGCCAACACCGACGTGAGCGCCGCCCCGCCCCGCGCCCGCGCCGTGAGCACCGCCACGAAGCTCAACACGAGCGCAAAGCCGACGGCCCCCAAAGCGGCCGCGAGCGCGAACAGCCCGGTATCCCGGATCGGGTTGCCGAACAGCAGCGCCAGCGCCCCCCAGTTCAGCGCCCCCACCCCGAGCAGCAGGACGGTGGCGAAGCTGGCCTTCGCCGCGAAGACCTCGAGCGGGCTGGCCAACTGCTGGTAGTAGTGATAACGATACGTCAACTCCCGGCTGAAGAGCCTCGTCGAGGCATTGGTCGCGCTGAAGAGCAGCACCAGCCAGTAGAGCGCATTCCAGAGCCGGGGCTCCAGCGCGCCAAAGGCCAGCGAAAACAGGTACACCGTCCCGATCACGAAGAGTCCGACGCCCGCCAGCGAGGCCCCCTGCCTGAGTTCGAGGCGCCACTCCAGGCGCACGAGGGTGAGGTAGCGCTGCAGCATCGGCGGGCAAGGTAGGGGGGCGCGGCGCGCGCGCGGCACGATTGGTCCGTAGCGACGCGTTGGTACCTTCCGCCGCCGTATCGATGACGCTATCCCCGAGATCCATATTTCTATTCCTGCTGTTGGCCGGCGCACTCGGTGGACTGCGCGCACAAACCGGCGCGAGCGACGACCCCGACGCCCTTCTCTTCGTCCGGGCCAGCGTCAACCAGGGGGAGGGGCTCTACGGGCTGTTGCGCCGCTACGGTCTCCCGGTGGACAACTGCCACGTGGCCAAATTCCGGGAGCTCAACGGCCTTTCGGCAAAACAGGACCTCAAGCTCCACCGCGGCTACGCCCTGCCGCTGATCCTGTACGCCTACGACGGCAAGTCCATCCGCTCGACCATCGGCGACGACAACCTCGACCTCGCCCGCACCATCCAGCAGTACAACCGCGCCCGTGAGGTGGACGGTTTACAAGCGGAAGCCTACGAGAAGTCTAAGCAACTCTGGGTACCCTTCGGCCTGGTGGCCTGCCACGACGGTGCGCCCAAGCCCCCGGCGGTCGTGGCGGACGGTGAGCAGCCTTCCGGCAAAACCGCGGGTAGCCCCCACGGCTTCGACATCTTCGGGGACGTGTACCGCGAGGTCCAGACCGTCGACAATGACCTCGCGGGGCAGTACTTCTACCTCATCGCGGGCCACGGCGGGCCCGACCCCGGGGCGATGGCGAAGATCGACGGCAACACCGTCTGCGAGGACGAGTACGCCTACGACGTCGTCCTGCGGATGGCGCGCCACATCCTCATGCACGGCGGCGTCCCCCACGTGATCGTCCGCGACCCGAACGACGGCATCCGCGACGAGCGCTACCTCGGGTGCGACTACGACGAGGAGGCCTGGGGGGAGGTGGCCGTGCCGCGCGACCAGGTCGAGCGCCTCACGCAGCGCACCGAGATCGTCAACAGCCTGAGCCGCAAGGCGAAGTCCGGCGGCATCAAGACCCAGTACTGCGTCGAGGTCCACGTCGACAGCCGCCACGCCGAGCGCCAGACCGACCTCTACTTCTACTACCAAAAGAAGTCCGACGCCTCCGAGGACATGGCCGAGGAGATGCGCGATGCCCTCAAGCGCAACTACAAAAAGCAGAGCCGCAGCAAGGAGTACGAGGGCCTCCTGCGCTCGCGCGACTTGTTTACCCTGCGCGAGGTCGACATCCCGACGATCTACATCGAGCTGGGCAACATCCAGCACGGCTTCGACCAGAAGCGCGTGCTGATCCCGGGCAACCGGGAGGCGCTGGCGCGCTGGCTGGTAGAGGGCATCATCGAGCGGGCGAAGTGAGGGGCACCGACTCGGGTTTGCTTACCGACCAGGGACGCCAGCGGCTCGCACAGCGTGTTTGCCTGGCTCCGCCAGGTGCCGGGTGCGTTAGACGAGAACCCGTCGCGACGGCTGTGGACCTGGCAGCGTGAGAAGGGGAAGGGGCCCCTTCTCTAAGCAGGCAAACACGGCTCGTCTAACCCGCTCGCCATACATCATCGCCAAGGGTACCGACGTTACCTAAACGCCCACCCGCCGCACGCGGGGCCACTACCTTCGCGCACGCACGGCGCCCGCGGCCCGCCGGCGCTACAGCACCTTAGCTATTGGAAGAACCGACACCAGGGCAGGAGCCGCAATCAGCCACCACGACCGAGCGCAGCTTCGCGTACCGGATCGGGTACGTGGCCGGGCTGAGCGTGCGCATCACGCTGCGGCTGATCTTGCTCGTGCTGATCCTCCTGATCGCCGCGACCCTCGCGCTGCAGATCCCGGCGGTGCAGCGGTGGGCGATTCGGCAGACGAACCAGCAGGTCACTGAGTTGCTCGGGGCGGAGTTCGCCGTCGAGTCAATCCACGTCGTGCCCTTCTCGAAGATCGCCCTTGGGGACGTGTACCTGCTCGACCAGCGGGGAGATACGCTGCTCAAGACCGCGGCCCTCGACGTGGCGCTCTATCAGCCACTCAGGTCGCTGTACCGACAGCAGCTCTTCGTGGAGTCCCTGGAGCTCTCGGGGGCGCGGGTCAACCTCAAGCGCGACAGCAGCCTCGCGGCTGGCAACTGGGATTTCGTCCTCCAACGCCTAGGCTTCGGGGACGGGCCGGACGACGGCAAGCCCCGCCGGCCGCTCGCGCTCGACCTCCGCAGGCTCTCGGTCTCCGATGCCGAGGTCACCCTCGACGACGAGCTCGGTGGCGAGCGAACGCGGGGGAGCATCGGGTCGCTGCTCATCGAGGTGGACCAGCTGGACCTCCCCGGCAAGACCGTCGTCGTCGAGACCTTCGACGCGGACGGGCTTTCCTTCGACCTGACCCGCTTCGCCGCCCGCGCGGGCGCGCCCGTAGTAAGCGCCGAGGCGGCACCCGCGGACAGCGTCGCGACGGCCGCGCCCACTCCCCAGGGAGAGTTCAGACTTTTGCCAGACTTCAACCTGGAACTCGGTTCGCTCAGCCTGCGCAACAGCCGCTTCAGCCTCGACGACCAGCGCAAGGCCCCAGGGCCGAGTGGGAGTTTCGACGCAAACCACCTGGCCGTCGAGAACCTCACGCTGTCGATCAGCGAACTCTCGCTCGGGCCGGACAGTCTGGGCTTAGAACTCGAAGGCTTGAGTTTTGACGAAAGTCGCAGCGGTCTCTCGCTCACGAAATTCGAGGTCGGGAGCCTCACCCTCACCAACCGCCGCGTGGAGCTGCTCGACTTTGCGCTCGTCACGCCGCGGACGCGGCTCGGCGACCGACTCACGCTCGCGGTACCGCAGGGGGGCGACTGGCGCGACCTGCTGGAGAACGCGCGCTACGAGGCGACACTGGCGGACAACGCCATCGGGGTGAGTGATCTGCTGGCCGTGGCACCGGCGCTCGGCAACGTCAAGGGCCTGCGCGCCTACCTCGATGACGCTATTGCGATCTCCGGGGAGGTGGACGGGACGCGGGACCGGATTCGCGTCAACGGACTAGCGCTGGGGCTGCCGGACGGGTCGCGCCTGCGGGCGGACATCAGCGCGCGGGGGCTCCGCAACCCGAAGGAGGCGTGGCTCTTCGTCGACGTCAAACAGTTGACCACGGACCTGCCGCGCGTGCAGCGGTGGCTGCCGACGGTGACGGTGCCGCCGAACTTCGAGCGCCTCGGGAGCATCGACTTCAGGGGGCAGTTCACCGGCTTCGTGACCGACTTCGTGGCGTTCGGGGAGGTCCGCTCCGATCTGGGTCGCGCGACCCTGGACACGCGCTTCGTGCGGCGGGGGGCGGTGCCGACCTACACGGGGGCGGCGCGTTTGTACGACTTCGACCTCGGGCGCTTCATCGACAATCCGGACCTCGGGCGGGTGAGCGCCAACGTCGACATCAAGGCGGGCCGCGGGTTGGCACGCGAGACGCTCCAGCTCGACGTCGAGGGCGTGGTGGAGGCGCTGACCTTCCGCGGGTACACCTACCGCAACATCAGCGTCAACGGCGAGCTCGACCCGAGTGGCTTCGCGGGGCAGGTCAACAGCGACGACCCGAACGCCGACTTCAGTTTTGACGGAAGTCTCGACACGCGCGGCGGGCAGGAGCGCTTCGGCTTCAGGCTCGTGACCCGCAACATCGACCCGGGGGCACTCAAGCTCGCGAACACGGACTGGCGGCTGTCGGGCAGTTTCGAGGTCAACTCCAACTCGCTCAACGTCGACAACCTCGAGGGCGTCATCCGGGCCGACAGTCTGCGGGTCCGCAACGAGGACGGACGCGACTACGACTTCCGCAGCCTCACCATCGAGCAGGCCATCGCGCCGGACGGGGACAAGCGTCTCGTGTTCGCGAGCCCGCAGCTGCAGTTCGAACTGAGCGGCCGCTACCGCCTGCAGACGCTCGCGAAGGAGTTGCAGGCGGCTTTCGCCAAAACCTACCCCGAGTTGTTCCAGCGCTCGGGACTGAAGGTGGTGACGGCGAGCGATAGCGTGGCGGCCCGCATCAGCCTCGACGTGCGACTGATCAACGTCGACAGCGCACTCCAGGTGTTCGGGCTACCGATCGACAACCTCGACGGCGCCGTGCTGGCGATGCAGTACGACGCCCAGCGCGAGGACCTGGACCTGAGCTTCTCGGGGGTCTCCCCGACGATTGCTGGGATCACGTTTCAGAATTTCGGTTTCGAGCTCCGCGGGCAGTCGGGGGAGCTGCAGTTGGACGGGCGCGTGGCGCAGTTGGGCCTCGGGAAGTTCGGCTTCTCGGGTGTCAACGTGTTCAGCGAGTACGCGGACGGCGAAATACGTTTTGGCGTAAGCTCGGACACGACCACGCGGGTCCTGGGCGAGATCAAGATGGGCGGCACGATCGCCCTCGGGGACACGGCCGTGGTGTTCGAGCTCGACCGCAGCAGTCACCTCGACGTGAGCGGCGAGCGGTGGACCGTGGACGAGGGCAACCAACTCGTGATCGGCAACCGGCAGCTGATCGCGCGGAACCTGGTGTTGCGCTCGGGCGAACGCTTCGTCGAGGTCGAGTCGGTAGGCGCGCGCGGGGTCAACGTCCTGATGCGGCAGTTCGACCTCGAGATCTTCAACGCCTACCTCAACCCGGACAAGATCCAGATCGCCGGGGACGTGGACGCGTACCTGTCGGCCGACGACATCTACGCGCAGACGGGCATCACGCTCAGCCTCGCGGTGGACACCTTCAGTATGAACGGCGTGGACTGGGGCGCGATCCAGACGCTCGTGACGCGGGTGGACTCCACGGAGGCGGTCGCGATGTACACGACCTTCAGTCGGTACGGGCAGCAGGCCGTGATCGACGTGACGCTGGCGACGGGGGCGGGGCAGGTTGTGGCGGGCGAGCCGCGGCCGGCCAACTACCTCGACGCGAAGGTGACCAGCGAAGACTTCGACATGTCCTTCCTGAGCTACTTCATTCCCGGTATCACCGACCTGCGGGGCAAGCTCGGGGCCGACTTGCACATCTACGGCACGCCCGAGACGATGACCCCGGAGGGCGGGTTGCTGATCGACGAGCTCGGGTGCACGGTGGACTACCTGAAGACCCGCTACTTCGTCGATAGTCAGTACGTGCGCATCAACGGGCGCCGCCTGGACGCGAGCGGGAGGAAGATCCGGGACCGCTTCGGGAACGAGGCCACGATCAACGGTGGGCTCGTACACGAGCACATGAAGAACTGGGGCCTCGACGTGAGTCTACTCACCGACCGGCTCGAGGTGCTGCACACGGGCAAGAAGGACAACCCCCTGTTCTACGGGGATGCCTTCATGTCGGGGAGGGTGGCGTTTAGGGGACCATTTAACCTCACCGACATCGACATCAACGCCACGGCGCTGAACGATACGCGAATCGTGTTTCCGGTGAGCGGCGCGGCGACCGATTCCGAACTCAGGTTCATCAAGTTTCGGCAGCCCGAGGATACGCTGCGGCAGACGGCGGCGAGTACGCTGCGGGGCATCAACATGGACATGGAGATCCAGGTGACGCCCGCCGCGGAGCTCATGCTGGTCTTCGACGAGGCCTCCGGGGACATTATGCGGGCGCAGGGCTCGGGCGACATCTCGATCGACATCCGGCGCACGGGGACGTACTCGATGTTCGGGAACTTCAACATTGACCAGGGGGAGTACCTGTTTACGCTGCTGAACGTGGTAAATAAGCCCTTCTCCGTCGTCCCGGGCGGGACGATCAACTGGACCGGGGATCCCTTCAGCGCTGACCTGAATTTGGTCGCGCGGTACGAAGGCCTACAGGCGGCCCCGAGCGGCCTGGTAAGTCAGTTCGTGACCGGGCAGGGCGACCTCAAAGCCCTCGCCGACCTGCCGACGCCGGTGGACCTGAAGATGATCCTGAAGGGGGACCTCCAGCGGCCGACGGTGACCTTCGACATTGCGCTGAATCAACTCCAGGGTCAGCTGCGCAATTACGTCAACTCGGCGCTGTCGCTCCTGAAGCAAGACGAGAACGCACTCAATCGACAGGTCTTCGGGCTCATTGTCGTGGGACAGTTCCTGCCGACGTTCGATAATCTGCAGGCGAGCTCGGTGGGCGTCAATACATTATCCGAACTGTTCTCGAATCAGCTGAGCTACCTATTAACGGAGCTCTTCACCTCGCTGGCCGGATCGAACAGTGCGCTGAGCGGGATCGACTTCGACATCAACCTCCAGAACAACACCTCCCTGTCGGGCCTCGGGGGCAGCGGCGTGGGCAACGACGTACGGACGCGACTGCGGACCTACTTCCTGGAAGACAGGCTCGAGGTGGGCGTAGGCCTGAGCGTCGGGCAGTCGGGTGCGAACCAGGGCACGCTGACGGCCGGCAACTTCGAGGTCGTCTACGCGATCTCGGACGATCGTAGGTTGCGGCTCAAGGCCTTCGTGAGTCGCAACATCGACCTCGCGAACGCGAACCGCACGCGGGCGGGCGTAGGCGTGACGTACCGCCGGGAGTTCGATAGTTTTCGGGAGTTGTTAGGGTACGCGCCACCGGTAAGGCAGCGCGAGGAGGAGGTGCGGGTGTTTGAGGGAGTGCCGGTATTTTGATGAGGGGGGGCGGCGAGCCCCTCATACCCTCACGCCCCTCGCCCGCAACATGTGGTCCGCCAGCACCAGCGCCGCCATTGCCTCGACGATGGGGACGGCCCGCGGCAGCACGCACGGATCGTGTCGGCCCTTACCCGTCACCACGGCCGCCTCGCCGTCGGCATCGATGGACGCCTGGTCGCGCATGAGCGTCGCCACGGGCTTGAAGGCGACGCGGAACTCGATGGGCATCCCGTTGGAGATGCCGCCCTGGACGCCGCCCGAGTGGTTGGTCGTCGTACGGACGCGGCCATCCTCCACGACGAAGGCGTCGTTGTGCTCGGAGCCGAGCCAGTGCGTACCCCCGAAGCCGCTGCCGTACTCGAAGCCCTTGCAGGCGTTGATCGACAGCATGGCCTTCCCGAGGTCGGCGTGGAGCTTGTCGAACACCGGTTCGCCCCAGCCCGCGGGCACGCCCGTGATGCGGCACCCGACTACCCCGCCGATGGTGTCGCCGGCCTTGCGAACCTCGCGGATGCGCGCCTCCATGGCCGTGGCCGTCGCGGCGGTGGCCGCGCGTACGGGGTTGCCCTCGATCACGGCGGCGTCGAGGGCGGCCGGCCAGGTGCCGAGGGCCACGTCGCCGACGCGCTCCACGAAGGCCCTGATCTCGACGTCGACGGTGGACAGGAGGGTTTTGGCGAAAGCCGCCGCCGCAACCCGCGCCGCCGTCTCCCGCGCGGACGAACGCCCGCCCCCGCGGTGGTCGCGGTGCCCGTACTTCGCGTCGTAGGTGTAGTCGGCGTGGCTGGGGCGGTACTGCGACTTGATGTGCTCGTAGTCGCGCGAGCGCTGGTCGGCGTTGCGGATCAGGAGCGCGATGGGGGTTCCGGTGGTGCGGCCCTCGAAGACCCCGGAGAGGACCTCGGCGCGGTCGGCCTCCTTGCGCTGCGTGACGATGGCGCTCTGCCCGGGCCGCCGGCGCGCGAGCTCGCTCTGGAGGAAGGCCTCGTCGAACGCGAGGCCCGCCGGACACCCGTCGATCGTGACGCCGATGGCGGGGCCGTGGCTTTCGCCAAAACTCGTGATGCGGAACGCGGTGCCGAAGGAGTTGCCAGCCATGGCGGCAAAGATGCCCCGGCGCACCCGATGTCCGCCCGGCGGCGTCGCCCCAAACCCTTCCCCCGCCGCCATCGTTGCTCCCACCGCATGCCCGCCATACACACGCTCCCCGCAGACTTCCTAGAGAAGGTCGAGTTCGACCGCGTCGTCGCCCTCCAGGCCGCCGAGACGCTCGGACCGGGGGGACACGTTTTGGCGAAAGCCCCCGCCTTCTACACCGACGCCGCGCCCGCCGACGACAGGCTCGCACTCGGCAGCGACATGCTGCGCAGCCTCGGGGCCGGCGAGGCGCCACCGCTGCGGGCCTACGAGGACCTGAGCCAGGCGCTGCGGATGCTCGAGCTGGAGAACTACACCATGTCCCTCGAGGAGTTGGTGCAGATCAACCTCCTGTTGCGCGATCAGCTCGCGGCCAATCGTCACTTCGCCGACCCCGACCGCGCCGAGCG
Organism: Saprospiraceae bacterium; assembly: GCA_965215115.1. Lineage (GTDB taxonomy): Bacteria > Bacteroidota > Bacteroidia > Chitinophagales > Saprospiraceae > CALDTK01. Next base: position 3,866,402 of record OZ244050.1, on the reverse strand, counting down.
CTACCCGAGGCTCTCGCGGGAGATTCGCGCGGTGGCCCCGGCGCCGCACCTCAACGCGGCCATCGACAAGATCGTGGACGACGACGGGGAGATCCGGCCGGACGCGAGTCCGGAGCTGGCGCGCATACGGCGGGCGATGCAGAACGTCCAGCGCGAGATCGACGCGAAGTTCAGGGGCTTGGTTCAGAACTACCGCGAGCGCGATCTGCTGAGTGACACCGTGGAGAGCTTCCGCAACGGGCGCCGCGTGCTGGCGGTGCCGGCCGGCAACAAGCGCAAGATCCGGGGCATCGTGCACGACCAGTCCGCCACCGGGCAGACGGCCTACATCGAGCCGGAGGAGGTGATCGGGCTCAACAACGACCTCTTCGACCTCGTGAATGACGAGCGCCGCGAGATCGCCCGGCTGCTGCGGGAACTCAGCGCGCAACTCAGGCCGGAGCTCCCGACGCTGCACGCCTTCGAGGAGGCGCGAGCCGCACTGGACTGCCTCCGGGCGCAGGCCGTGGTGGCGAAACGCCTCGGGGCCAACCGGCCGCAGGTGCAGCAGGAGCCGACGTTCCACATGCTGGAGGCCCGCCACCCGCTGCTCTTCCTCAAGTTCGAGAAGGAGCGCCGCAAGGTGGTGCCCTTCGAGCTGCGGCTCGAGCACAAGAACCGCGTGTTGCTACTGAGTGGCCCCAACGCCGGCGGGAAGTCCATCATGCTGAAGGGCGCTGGCCTGCTGCAGACCATGGTCCAGGCCGGGATGCTCGTGCCGTGCAGCCCGGAGAGCCGCTTCGGGATGTTCGACACGATGTGCGCCGACATCGGCGACCAGCAGAGCCTCGACGATGACCTGAGTACGTACTCCAGTCACCTGCGCAACATGCGGGCCTTCCTCGGGGCAGCCGGGCCGCGGACCTTCGTGCTGATAGACGAGTTCGGCGCCGGGACGGACCCGAACCTCGGGGGGGCCATCGCCGAGGGCATCCTTCAGCGCCTCAACGAGGCCGGGTGCTGGGGCGTCATCACGACGCACTACGGCAACCTCAAGGCATTCGTCTACAAACAGCGCGGGCTGGTCAACGGGGCGATGGTCTTCGACGTCGACACGCTCGCGCCGACCTACGAGCTGCGGATCGGGAAGCCCGGTTCGAGCTACGCGTTCGAGGTGGCGACCAAGGCCGGGATCGACGGCGAGATCCTCGACTACGCCCGGACGCGCGTACGCGGCAACGAACACGAGGTGGACGAGCTGCTCCTCAACCTCGAACGCGAGCGCACGCGCGCCGAGTCGCTGGCCAACGAACTCGAGCAGGAGCGCTCCAAGCTCACGCGCCTGAGCAGCACCTACGCCCGGATGCAGAAGGACCTCGAGGTCCAGCGCAAGACCTTCAAGCTGGAGACCCAGGAGCGCGCCCTCCAGGCGGAGGCCCGGCACCAGCGGGACCTCGAGCGCTCGATGCGCGAGATGCGCGAGGCCGAGCGCAGCGAGGAGGCTAAGAAGATCGTCCACGCCCAACGCGAGTCCCGCAAGGCCCGCGAGGAGAAGGTGCAGGAGCTGCGCGAGGAGCTCAACGAGGCTTCCGCCAAAACGACCATCCTCGACCGTCCGCTGCAGGCCGGGGACCACGTGAAGCTCCGGCGCGGCGGGGCGACCGGGGTCGTGGAGTCGATCGACCGGAACGTGGCCCTGGTGCGGATGGGCGAGCTGCGCATGACGGCCAACGCGCGCGACCTGGAGGCGATCCACGAACAGCTGGACATCCGGCGCACGCCCAGCGTGCGCAAGAACCTCCGCGAGATGGAGGGCGGGTTCAAGACCGAACTCGACGTCCGCGGCTTCCGGCGGGAGGAGGTGCTGAATCTGGTGCAGGATTTCGTCGACCGCGGGATGATCGAGAATGTGTCGGAGCTAAAGATTCTGCACGGGAAGGGCAACGGGACCCTGCGCAAGGCCGTCAAGGAGAAGCTGCGGGAGTACAAGCTCGTCAAGGCGCGGCACCCGGAGGCGAACCAGGGCGGGGACGGGGTGACGTTGGTGACGCTGTGAGATTAGAGTTCTCAGTTGACAGTTCTCAGTTCTCAGTGCGCTGCCGCGTAGGCGACGCGTGACGAGCCGGGTGACGGGCACTGAGAACTGTAATCTGAGAACTGAGAACCCTCAATAAATATCGTGGGCAGCAAAATGGAAGCTTGCCTCCAGCTTGGCGTTCTCGTCGGAGTCGGAGCCGTGGACGGCGTTCTCGCCGATGGACTTGGCGTACTTGGCGCGCAGGGTGCCTTCTTTCGCCTCCTTCGGGTTGGTGGCGCCGATGAGGTCGCGGAAGGCGGCCACGGCGTCGTCCTTCTCGAGGACCGCGGCGACGATCGGTCCGCTGGACATGAACTCGACGAGTTCGCCGTAGAAGGGGCGCTCCTTGTGGACCTCGTAGAAGCGGCCGGCGACGTCGGGGTTCATGTGGTAGTAGCGCAGGGCCTTGATGCGGAAGCCCGCGCGCTCGACGTCGGCGAGGATGTTGCCGAGGTTGCCGTCGCGCACCGCGTCGGGCTTGACCATGGTGAGGGTGATGTTGCCGGCCATTGGGTGGGATTTGGGTGTGGGAGTGAGGTTGGTTCCGTTTTGCGGCCGCGAAAGTAGGCCCGCGGCCTGGGTTGCGCCGCCCAGGCAACCGTCTGGCGGCCGCGTGTGTAGTTTTGCCGCAAGCCCTATGACAAGTCTCCCGGATCTCCGCGCGTTCCTCTCCCAGCCCCGTGACATCGTCCTGATCGGCCACCGCAACCCCGACGGGGACGCGATCGGCTCGACGCTCGGCATGCGCCGCTACCTCGAGTCCCTGCGGCACCGCGTCACCGTGTTGGTCCCGAGTGACTACCCGGAGTTCCTGAGTTTCCTCGACGGCATCGAGGACACCCTCGTCTACGACAAGGACGCCGCCGCCTGCGAGGCCGCCGTCGCGGGCGCCGAACTGATCGGCCTGCTCGACTTCAACGCCATCGACCGGATCGACAAACTCGGCGAGGCCGTTTTGGCGAAAGCCGACACCCCCCGCTTCCTGATCGACCACCACCTCTACCCCGAGGACATGGCCGACGTGACCGTGAGCGATACGGCGGCGAGCAGCACCTGCGAACTCGTCTTCCGGACGATCAAGGATTTCGGCGACCGCGAACTGCTGACCCCGCACGTGGTCGAGGCGCTGATGACGGGCATCCTCACCGACACCGGGGGCTTCTCGTACGCCACCAGCGCGACGCTGTTCCGGGAGGTGGCCGAGATGTTCGACATCGGGGTCGACTTCGAGTACCTGCAGACCTCGATCTTTAGCGGCTTCACGGAGAAGCAGTTGCGCCTGCTCGGGCACTGCCTCGCCAACCGCATGGAGCTCTTCCCGGAGCGCAAGGCCGGGCTCATCACGCTCACCAAGCGTGACTACGAGCAGTTCGACATCAAGCGCGGCGACACCGAGGGCATCGTCAACCAGTTGCTGCGCATCAAGGGCATCGAGCTGGCGGCCTTCATCACCGAGCAGCCGAACATCGTCAAGCTGTCCCTGCGCTCGAAGGGCGATGTCAACGTGCAGGCGATGGCCGCCGAGCACTTCAAGGGCGGCGGGCACAAGAACGCCGCCGGGGGGCACAGCCACTCGGGTCTGCGCAACACGGTGACCAAATTCAAGCAGGTGCTCCAGGGCCAGGAGGTGACCGCCGCGGAGACCGCCGAGTAGGGCCGCGCGCCGATGAGCTCGCTCCACGTATATTTGCGCCCGTTTTCAAAAATCCTATGATGTACAAGACCTTTTTCGTGACCGCGGTGGCGGCAGTTTTGGCGACAGCCTGCGGCGGCGACAAGGAGACCGTCTTCGACAACGGCGACCGGCTCGTCATCCGCGTCGACGAGGAGGGCGACAACATCGAGACCGGCGACCTGGTCACCTTCCACATCGGGGTCTACAACAAGGACTCGCTGATCAACGACTCGCGGACGATGGAGCCCGAGGGCCAGAAGTCGATCGTCCCGGCCGACGACCCGAGCACCGAGGACGACAACGTGTTCCTCGCCGTGCTGCAGTCCCTGAGCCAGGGCGACTCCGCGACGCTGTTCCAGCAGTTCGACTCCCTCCAGCGGCCGACCCTGCCGCCGGGCATCGACTTCGACGCCGGCCTCCGCATCGAGATCAAGATCGTGGCCGTCGGCGACTCGACCGCCGCGACGGCCTTCCAGGAGAATATCCAACGCGAGCAAATGCTCGCGATGGCCGCGCAGCAGGCGTACGGAGAGCGCACCACGGCCGTGCAGGACAGCGTCGCCACCCTCCTGGCGGAGTACAAGCGCCAGGGCGCAGACCGCGCGGGCTACTCGAAGACGGCCTCCGGGCTGATGTACAAGATCCTCGAGCCCGGTTCGGGCCCGCAGGCCACCGCCGGGCAGACGGTCACCGTGACGTACTACGGCGTGCTGCCGGCCGACGGCGAGATGTTCGACAACAGCTTTCGCAGCGGCCAGCCGATCACGTTCCCCCTCGGGCAGGGCCAGGTGATCGCCGGGTGGGACGAGGGCATCGCGTTGCTCAACAAGGGCGCGCGCGCCATGCTGATCCTCCCGAGCGACATCGCCTACGGGGATCGACCGAGCGGTCCGATCCCGGCCAACTCCGAGCTCGCCTTCTACGTCGAGCTCGACGACATCAATTAAGGCCCAGGCGCGCCGGCCCTCCGATTCTCAATCCCTCCCCATGACCTCCGATCAGTTCCGTGATCTACAAACCAGGATGGGCTCTCTAAGGGCTTATCTTTGACGTAGACAATCGCCAACGCAGGATAGAGGACCTCGAGCACCAGTCGGTCGCGCCCGGGTTCTGGGACGACGCCGACGCCGCGGAGCTCGTGATGAAGGAGCTGCGCGGGACGCAGCGCTGGGTGACGCTGTACCGAGCGCTGCAGACCGCCGTGGAGGACCTCGAGGTGTTGGAGGAGTTCCGGCAGGGGGGCGAGGCCACGGATGCGGAGGTGGAGGCGGCTTTCGCCAAAACCCTCGCGCTCGTCGAGGACCTCGAGTTCCGCGCGACGCTCAACCGGCCGGAGGACGAGCTCCCGGCCGTGCTGGAGATCAACGCCGGCGCCGGCGGGACCGAGGCCCAGGACTGGGCCGAGATGCTGCTGCGGATGTACCGGATGTACGCCGAGAAGGAGGGCTACAACATCAGCGAGGTCAACCGCACCGACGGCACCGAGGCCGGGATCAAGAGCGTCACCGTCGAACTCACCGGGGACTTTGCCTACGGGCAGCTCAAGGGCGAGAACGGCGTCCACCGCCTCGTGCGCATCTCGCCGTTCAATAGCCAGGGCAAGCGGATGACGAGTTTCGCGAGTGTCTTCGTGCACCCCGTCGTCGACGACACCATCGAGATCGAGATCAACCCCGCCGACCTGGAGTGGGACACCTTCCGCGCGAGCGGCGCCGGCGGACAGCACGTCAACAAGACGGAGTCCGCCGTGCGGGTGCGTCACCTGCCCTCGGGCCTCGTGGCGGAGTGTCAGGCCGAGCGTTCGCAGCACCAGAACCGCGAGAAGGCGATTCAGCTGCTGCGGAGCCGCCTGTACGAACGGGAGCTCCAACGCCAGGCGGCCGAGCGCAACAAGGTCGAGGCCGGGAAGATGGCCAACGAGTGGGGTTCGCAGATCCGCTCGTACGTCCTCGACGATCGCCGCGTGAAGGACCACCGCACGGGATACCAGACCCCGCAGACGGACGCGGTATTAAACGGAGACATCGGGGGCTTCCTGAAGGCGTACCTGCAGAGTGAACACAACCGCTAGGCGGGGACACTTACCGATTGGTTAGTAAGCCACTGCGAACTGCCGTGAGGGCTTTTCATGCGCGTCGATTCATTTTTTTGCTTTCGGTCCAAACCATACATTCGCCTGCGTATTGTACCCACGGCAGCCTCCCGTTACGATCGGTGGGCCCTGCCGCCCGGGGGATCGCAGACGGGCGTTCCCTCGGATTCCCAAAGTGTCCTCGAACGCCACCCGGAGGCCTCCGGTAGAGCCGCCCCGCCCGCGAGCGTGCCTGCCGCAAACTATGTAGCGATGTCCCTCGCACCCAAGTCCTGCGTAATCATCTGCGACCTCGACGGGGTCATCCGATACGCCACCTTCAGCGCCTGCCGACTGCTCGGCCTCAGCGACTACGAAGCCGCCAACCACACCGTCGACGAGGTGGCAGGTAAGCTCTCGGCGAAGTTCCGGTGGTCGAGCATCGCCGCGGTCATCGCGGGCGGGCGCGGTTACGAACTCGACTGCTCGTTCGTCTCGCCGATCGGACACCGCGGCTCCCTACACCTTCACGCACACCCGGTATTCGACCTCGACCAGCGCCTCAGCTCGACGGTGATCGTGTTGGAGGTCCTGCCCGCCGCCCGGGTGCCGGTCCAAGAGAAGCCGAGCTTCACCTTCGCCGACCGGTACGCCACCACGAGCCTCACCTACGAGCGCGGGCGCGAGCTCTTCCTCGAGCTCGACCGCGTGGTCCGCAGCGAGGAGCTCTTCCGGACCTCGCGGCTCACGGTCGCGGCGCTGGCGCAGAAGCTCAGCACCAACACGCAGTACCTGAGCCACGTCATTAACTACTTCTGCAACGAGCGCTTCCCGAACTACATCAACCGCCTGCGGATCCAGTGGATGTCGGCCGAGAAGCGGAGTCGGCCCCGGGACGACCACGCCCACCTCTGGCGGGAGGCGGGTTTCGGGAGCTACAGCGCCTACCACCGTGCGTACAAACAGATCAGGCGAGCGGCGGTGTTGGTGTCGTAGCGCGGGCACCCGACAGGCCATTTGCGTACGCGAGGCGCTTCGGAGGACACAAGTTGCAGGCGGGTTATCATACCATGGACCACTTTCCCGCCCTGGCCCCGGGGCGGCGCGCCGGCGGTGAGCGAGTCTCGAAGGAGGGGCAGGGGCTTTCGGGGGTATATTTTTCGGCAGTCTTTCCCAAATGCTGGCTCACGAGTTTGTCGGGTGGCGCCACTTAAATTGCACGATCCGTTTCGGGTTAACTTCACGTGAAATTGTACAACCAGTACGGTTTGTGAACTGCACAATTATGGACAGGATACCTACTTCGCCGACGGTCGCCATTATCCTCACCGACGTAAACCGTGAGATACTGTGGGTCAACGACTACTTCACCACCCTCACCGGCTACAGGCTCGACGAGGTGCGCGGGAAGAAGCCGTCCGTGCTCCAGGGCGAGCGCTCCGACCAGAAGATCATCTCGGAGATGCGGACCTGTCTCGAGCTCGGGATCTCCTTCAAGAACGAGGTTACCAATTACACCAACGCCGGCAAGACGTACGAGTGCCGCCTCGTGGTACACCCGGTCAAGAACGAGGCCGGCGCGATCACGAACTACATCGCCTTCGCGATCGACGCCAACAAGGTCCGCGACGACAGCGGCCTCGAGCTGATGCACTTCAGTTCGAAGTACCAGACCAGCTCCCTGAAGGGCGTCAAGAGCCTCGAGCTCTACGAGCGCCTGCGTCGCCTCATGACGGGCGACCAGCCCTACCTCGATCCGTACCTCAACCTCCCGCAGCTCGCCGACATGCTCGGCACCAACACGAAGTACCTCAGCCAGGTAGTCAACTACCACTTCGGCAACAACCTCCAGCAATTCGTCAACGTCTACCGCGTCACGGAGGCGAAGCGGCGCCTCGTCGAGGGCCAGTACAACAACCTCACGTACTTCGCCATCGGGCAGCTGTGTGGATTTAAGAACAAGAGCACCTTCTACAAGGTGTTCAAGAAGCTCACCGACTTCACGCCGCACGAGTTCGTCCTCCATAACCGCAAGCTCAAGCGTAGGGCCGTGGCCCCGGTGCTCGACGACGTCACCGCCCTGACGACCCCCAAGCTGCTCTAGGCCCGGGCGTACTTTGCGGCCATGACGAACGCCGGCCTCGCGCAAGCCTTCTCCGAGCTCGCCCTCCTGATGGAGTACCGCGGTGAGGACGGCTTCAAGATCAGGAGCTACAGGAAAGCCGCCGACCTGCTGAAGAAGGGCAACGTCGCCTTCGCGGAACTCTCCAGGGCCGAGCTCCTGGCCGTGGAAGGTATCGGCAAGGCCATCGCCGACAAGATCGCGGAGCTCAACGACCGTGGGGAGCTCTCGCTCTACCGCCGGCTCGCCGACGAGACGCCGGCCGTGGCCCTCGATCTCCTCGGCGTGAAGGGGCTCGGGCCGAAGAAGGTCAAGCAGCTCGTCACCGAGCTCGGGGTCGAGTCCGTCGGGGAGTTGGTGCACGCCGCGGACGAGAACCGGGTCGCGGCGCTCAAGGGCTGGTCCGCCGCGAGTCAGGCAAAACTCTACGCCCAGCTCACCTTCTTTCAGGACTCGCAGCACCAATTGCGTTACGCCTCCGCGCTGCCGCCCGCGGACGCCCTACTCGCGACCTGCCGGGAGCACAGCCCGCGGGTTGAGCTCACGGGACAACTCCGGCGGCAAGCCATCACCGTGGACGCAATCGAATTGCTCGCCGTGGAGAGCGATGGCCTGCGAGAGGCCCTACGGGATCGCGGCTTCGAGGTGGAGCCCGGCGGACCCGGCCGACGACCGGTGGCTACGCTGAACACAGACGCCGTTCGGCAGGTGGTCTACCTGTGTGCGGTGGAAGAATTCGAGTTAGCGTGGCTGTCGACCACCGGGTCGGCCGAGTTCCTGACCGAGCACCCGGGCCTCGTGTCGGCGTTGGACGCGATGGTCGGGGCGGGAGGCGCGGGCGAGGTCTCGGAGGGTTCGGTTTTCGCGAAAGCGGACATGCCGTACGTACCCGCGCCCCAGCGAGAGGCGGCTTCGCCCTACCCTCCTACCCCGCCGGCGGATGTCATCCAGCCCGGCGACATCCGCGGGATCGTCCACGCCCACACCACCGCCAGTGACGGATCGGCCACGTTGGCGGTTTTGGCGAAAGCCGTACAGGACGCCGGCTACGCTTACCTCACCGTCACCGACCACAGCCGTGCCGCTTTTTACGCCAACGGCCTGACGCCCGCGCGGCTGCGGGCCCAGGCCACCGAGATCGAAGATTACAACCGGGAGCATCCGGGCTTCAGGGTCTTCAAGGGCACCGAGTGCGACATCCTGCGCGACGGGCGGCTCGACTTCGCCGACGAGGTGCTGGCCGAGCTCGACATCGTCATCGCGAGTGTGCACAGCGTGCTGGCGATGTCCCCCGCCGACGCCACCGAGCGGCTGATCCGCGCCGTCGAGAATCCGTACGTCACGATGCTCGGGCACCCGACGGGACGCCTGCTGCTGAGTCGCGAGGGCTACCGACCCGACATGTCGCTCGTACTCGCGGCCTGCGCCGAGCACGAGGTCGCCGTCGAGATCAACGCGAGTGCCCTGCGGCTCGACCTCGACTGGACGCACGTCCCGCTCGCGGTCGCGCTCGGGGTTAGGCTCTCGATCAACCCGGACGCCCACAGCGTGGCCGGGATCGACAGCGTTCGGTGGGGCGTGGCGGCGGCGCAGAAGGCGGGCCTGCGCAAAGAGCACTGCCTCAATTGCCTGGAGGCGGACGCCTTCGGGGAGTACCTGCTGTCGCGAAGGCGGCGCAAGGGGATTTAGCCGTTGGCACGGACTGTGCGGCGGCAGGCGTCAGTAACCGAGGGTGCCCGCCTTCCTTTCGGAGAGGAGCCTTTCGGCAAAACCTACCGCGCGGTGGTCGGCGTAGTAGTCGCCGTTCGGGTTGCGCTCCACCCAACCGCAGTGCCCGCCGTAGGCCGGGACCTCGAGGTGGAGGAAGTCGTGGTCGGCCGCGAGGTCGCGCGGGTAGCAGCTCGGCGCCAGGAAGGTATCGTCGGCGGCGTTGACGACGAGCGCGTGGCGGCGGAGCTGGTGCAGGACCGGTCCGGCGCTGTTGCGACGCCAGTAGTCCTCGGCCGAGTCGAAGCCGTGCCACGGCGCGGTGTACCACTCGTCGAACTCCTCGAAGCGACTCGCCCTGCGGAACTCGCCGACGTGTGGGTGCGCGCGGGTCTTCTCCGCGGCCTTCTTGTTGAGGCTGTTGATGAAGGCCCAGCGGTAGGCCCAGTTGCGGGAGGCGTTGATGACGGCGTTGCAGTCCTCGACGTAGAGCGGGACCGAGAAAACGGCCGCGCCGAGCACCTCCGACGGGACCGCCGCCGGGTCTTCGGACAGGAGCTTGAGGATGACGTTGCCGCCGAGGCTGTAGCCCGTCAGCATGACGTGCGCCGCCGCGGTTTCGCCGGTGGCGTAGGCGATGGTCTGCCGCAGGTCGCCCGTCTCACCGATGTGGTAGCTGCGCAGGTGTCGGTTGGGCTCCCCGGAGCAACCGCGGAAGTTCATCGCGCAGACGGACCACCCGGCGCGGTGGTAGGCGCGCGCCATGCCGGCCATGTACGGCCGGCGGGCGTGGCCCTCGAGCCCGTGGGTAAGGACGGCGAGCCTGTCAGTACCCGGGGCGACGACCCAGTCGAGGTCAACGAAGTCACCGTCGCTCAGTTCGAGCCGCGTCCGCTCCCAATCCACGGTGGGGCGCTTGCGGAGGGTCCCCGCGTAGACGGTGTTGATGTCGCTTTGCCGAAAGGCGATCGGGGGTTTATAGTGGCTTTCTACGAGCGGCATGTGGGCTCTTAGGTCAGGGGGACGGGGTCGGGGCGGTAGGGGTCGTGCGCCGCGCAGGCGAGGTGCACCCGGATCGCCTGGATCGCCTCGGGGACGTCGTGGACCCGCAAGATATTGGCCCCGCGTTGCAGCGCCAAGACGTGGGCCGCGGTGGTGGCGTTGAGGGCCCCGGCCGGGGTCACGCCGACCGTTCGACACAGCGTGGACTTGCGCGAAAGGCCGACCAAAAGCGGTCGACGCAGGAATTGGAAGTCCCGGAGTCGGGCAAGGAGTGTGAAATTATGCCTGTCGGTTTTGCCAAAGCCAAAGCCGGGATCTAGCACGACATCATCGACGCCGAGGCGCTGGGCTTTCGCCAAAACGTGCGTAAAGTGCGCGAAGATGGTCTCGACGACGCCGCCGGGATACTCAGGCGCCTGTTGCATTGTCGCGCTCGGACCGAGGCGGTGCATCGCGACGAGGGGCACGCGGTACTCGGCGAGGAGCGGCCACATGTCGGGGTCGGCGGAGGCCGCGCTGATGTCATTCACGAGGTGCGCGCCGAGGTCTAAGGCGGCTTTGGCGACCGATGCGGTGCAGGTGTCGACCGAGAAGATAGCACTAGGGTAGTTCTTAACGAGTACCTTGAGGGCATCGACGACCCGCGTACGCTCTACCGTTTCTTCCACAGGTGTACTCCCCGGCCGCGAGCTTGCCCCGCCGAGGTCGATAAACGTCGCTCCGGCGTCCAGGCACGCGCCGACGCGCTCCACGAGATCGTCGCTCGTCCTCGCCACCGCAGCGCCGTCGTAGAAGCTATCCGGGCTCAGGTTGACGATAGCCATCACGCGTGGCTCCGCGAAAGACACGAGCCGACCGCCGCAATTCACGGAAGTGATGAGTTCGGGCATGCGGCAAGAGTACGCCACGGAGCACGGAAATCGGCCGATCGCCCAGTCTGCAACCCAGGAGCGAAGTGCTTGACGCACAACCAAAACGTAGAAAGCTAGACCAGCCAAAAGCGCGTGAAAGTATTGCGCGACCAACCTTGCGGCCCTTCCCGCACCCCAGTTTAAACACAAATACACCCCGTCATCGCACAGCTTCGATAGCGTCCGACCTACCCCTATGCCCATTGTTTTCGTGTGTGACACCCGACTTCAGATCGTCTGGGCGGATGGTAACTTCTGCGAGGTACTCGACTGCGAGCGGCACCCCGCCCTCGGGACGGGGCTCTACGACTTTTTGCAGGTCCCCGAGGGTCACGCCTTCCGCAAGGAGGTGCCGCGGCTCAACGTCGACCTGAAGCGCGCCAGCTACACGACGCAGTTCACGAGTGCCGATCAGAAACAGGTGGCGTTCGACTTCTACCTCGAGCACATCCCGAGCTTCGACGGCATCGAGGGGGCGTCGCTGATCGCCGTCGGGGTACAGCACGGTACGGCCACGCAGGAGACCCTCATCACTCAGCAGGCCGAGGATACGCAGGACGGCTCCGACGACGACGAGTTGCGTCGCACGTACCGCTACTCGAACCTGCGTTACGGGGACGGCAAGGCGCTGTTCGCCCGTCTAGAAGACCTCATCGACAGCACCGAGGCTTACCGACAATCGAGTTTCACGCTCGAGGAGGCGGCCTCGCAGTTGAACTCCAACGTGTTGTACGTGAGCCAGGTGACCAACTACTTCGCCGGGGTCTCGTTCCCGAACTACCTCAATCAAAAGCGCTGCGACAAGCTCCGGGAACTGGTGCTAAGCTCGGACGGGGAGGCGGATTTCAACGAGCAGTACAAGGCCGCGGGGTTTGGGAGCTACTCGGGGTTGAATCGCTTTCTGCGCAATCGCTACGAGGTGAGCCCGATGGAGTTTTTGCGGGGCTTGAAGGGGGATGGGTTGGGGGATGAGGAGTAGGGGGGCGTGGGCCCCTCTAGCCCCCGGTGGGGAAATCTAGGGAGCTGCTGCGCAGCGGCGTTCGTTTAGGCTGCCGCCTGTTGGGACACGTATTAGGGCGCCTTGACGAGGCTCAAGGGCGTGCTTGTGGGGCTTTCGCCAAAACGAACGCCCGGCGATCTTGCGATCAGCCGGGCGTCGTGGGGTTTGCTTCTCATTTACGTGACGGGCTGGCAGGTGCGGCTCTACGCTCCGCAGGCCAGGCAATCGGGATCGTCCAGGCGGCAGGCTTGGCCATCGAGTTCGTCGGCACTGATGGTCGACATGGCCCCCGGGGCGGGCGCGGTGGCCAGGACGGGTTTTGCGGAAGCGGTCACCACCTTTGGGACCTCCATCACCGGCAGGCGGGCTTCCTCTTTCCCGTCGGACTGCACGCGCTGGTGCTCGGCGCTGAGGGTGAACTTGATCGGGTCCACGGCCGCCTTCGAGCGCAGGTAGTACATCCCGGTCTTGAGGCCCGCCTGCCAGGCGTGGAAGTGCATCGAGGACAGCTTCCCGAAGGTCGGGTTCTCGACGAAGAGGTTCATCGACTGCGACTGGCACACGAAGGCCCCGCGGTCGGCGGCCATGTCGATAATGACGCGCTGGCTAATCTCGTAGACGGTCTTGTAGCGCGCGCGCAGCTCGGCGGGGATCTCCTCGATGTGTTGCACGGAACCGTTGGCGGCCATGAGGCGCTGCTTCATGGTCTCGTCCCAGAGCCCGAGGCGGTGGAGGTCCTTGAGGAGGTGCTTGTTGACGATCACGAACTCGCCGGAGAGCGTGCGGCGGGTGTACATGTTGGAGCTGTAGGGCTCGAAGCACTCGTTGTTGCCGAGGATCTGCGAGGTGGATGCCGTCGGCATCGGGGCGACGAGTAAGCTGTTGCGGATGCCGTGCTCCCGGATGTCGGCCTTGAGGGCGTCGAAGTCCCAGCGGTCCGACGGGGTCACGCCCCACATGTCGTACTGGAGGATGCCCTGGCTCGCCGGGGACCCCGGGAAGGACTCGTACGGACCGTCTTTCTTGGCCTCGGCCACGGACTGCGTGAGGGCCGCGTGGTAGATCGTCTCGAAGATGTCGCGGTTGACCTTGCGGGCCTCCGGGGAGTCGAAGGCGAGGCCCATCAGGATGAAGGCGTCGGCCAGGCCCTGGACCCCAATGCCTACGGGGCGGTGGCGCATGTTCGAGTTGCGCGCCTCCGGGATCGGGTAGTAGTTGACGTCGATGACGCGGTTGAGGTTGCGCGTGAGCACCCGCGTGATCTGGTGGAGCCTCTCGTAGTCGAAGGCGTGCGTGTCCTCGTCGACGAACATCGGCAAGGAGATCGAGCCGAGGTTGCAGACCGCGACCTCGTCGGCGCTCGTGTACTCGAGGATCTCGGTGCAGAGGTTGCTGGAGCGGATGGTCCCGAGGTTCTTCTGGTTGGACTTGCGGTTGGCGGCGTCCTTGTAGAGGATGTACGGGGTCCCGGTCTCGATCTGGGACTCCAGGATCGCGAACCAGACGTCCTGCGCCTTGACGGTTTTGCGGCCACGCCCCTCGGCCTCGTACTTGTGGTACAGTGCCTCGAACTCGCCCGAGTGCACGTCGAACAGACCCTTGGCCTCACCGGGATCGAAGAGCGTCCAGTTGCCGCCCTCCTTGACGCGCTCCATGAACAGGTCCGGGATCCACATCGCGTAGAAAAGGTCGCGCGCGCGCATCTCCTCCTTGCCGTGGTTCTTCTTGAGGTCGAGGAACTCGAAGATGTCCGCGTGCCAGGGCTCGAGGTACACCGCGAAGGCGCCCTTGCGCTTGCCGCCGCCCTGGTCGACGTAACGCGCCGTGTCGTTGTAGACCTGGAGCATCGGCACGAGGCCATTCGAGGTGCCGCCGGTGCCCTTGATGTAGGAGCCGGTCGCGCGGACGTTGTGGATCGACAGACCGATACCGCCGGCGGACTGTGAGATCTTGGCGCAGCGCGTGAGGGTCTCGAAGATGCCGGGGATCGAGTCCTCGGTCATCGAGAGCAGGAAGCAGGAGCTGAGCTGCGGCTTCGGCGTCCCGGCGTTGAAGAGCGTCGGGGTCGCGTGGATGAACCACTTCTGCGACATCAGCTCGTAGGTCTCGATCGCGGAGTCGATGTCCTCGCCGTGGATCCCGATGGAGACGCGCATCAGCATCTGCTGCGGGCGCTCGACCACCTCGCCTTCCATGCGGAGCAGGTAGCTGCGCTCGAGCGTCTTGAAGCCGAAGTAGTCGAACTCCATGTCGCGATCGTAGATGATCGCGGAGTTGAGTCGGTCGCAGTTGCGCAGGACGATGTCGAGCGTATCGGTACTGATCAGTCCCGCCTGCTCGCCCGTCTTCGGGTCGATGTAGTCGTGCAGGGCCTGCATCGTCTCGCAGAAGTTTTTGTTGGTGTTCTTGTGGAGGTTCGACACCGCGATCCGCGCCGCGAGCAGGGCGTAGTCCGGGTGCAGGGGCGCCATGGTGGCGGCCGTCTCCGCGGCGAGGTTGTCGAGCGTTGTGGTCGTGACGTTGTTGTACAACCCCTGCACCACCTTTTGCGAGATGGTGACCGGCTCGACGTAATCAGACAGCCCGTAGCAGAGCTTCTTGATCCGGGCCGTGATTTTGTCGAAGTGGACCTCTTCGGAGCGTCCGTCGCGTTTTATTACTTGCATAATTAAAGTTTGAAGGTTTGAGAGTGGGAAGTTGAAAGTGGCCGTACTGGCGCGCTCCTGCGCCACGACAGGGCGTAGCGAGGGGGGGCATGAAGAGCGTTCAAGTAGTGCCGTCGGACGGGCAAAACTCTCCACTCTTCACTCTCCCACTTTCTAACTTTAAAAGTCCTCGTCCAGCATAAACACCTGCTTCTCCTTGTCCGCCATGACCCCACTCTTCTGGTAGTCGCCCACGCGCTTCTCGAAGAAGTTGGTCTTGCCCTGCAGGGAGATCATGTCCATCCACGGGAAGGGATTGTCGGAGTGGTAGACCTTGCCGCAGCCCAGGCTCTCGAGGAGGCGGTCGGCGACGAACTCGATGTACTGCGTCATCATGTCGGCATTCATGCCGATGAGGCGGACGGGCAGGGCCTCGGTGACGAACTCCTTCTCCATCGCGACGGCCTCCGTGATGATCTGCTGCACGGTGGCCTTCGGGAGGCGATTGTCGATGTGGTGGTTGTAGAGGTGGCAGGCGAAGTCACAGTGCATGCCCTCGTCGCGGGAGATCAGCTCGTTGCTGAAGGTGAGCCCGGGCATCAGACCGCGCTTTTTGAGCCAGAAGATGGAGCAGAAGCTGCCCGAGAAGAAGATCCCCTCGACGGCGGCGAAGGCGATGACGCGCTCCTGGAAGTTGCCGTTCTCGATCCACCGCATCGCCCAGTCGGCTTTCTTCTTGACGCAGGGCATGTGCTCCAGGGCGTTGAAGAGGTAGTCCTTCTCCTTGGCGTCCTTGATGTAGGTGTCGATCAGCAAGCTGTACGTCTCCGAGTGGATGTTCTCCATCATGATCTGGAAGCCGTAGAAGAACTTGGCCTCCGTGTACTGGACCTCGGCGACGAAGTTCTCGGCGATGTTCTCGTTGACGATCCCGTCGGAGGCCGCGAAGAAGGCCAGGACGTGCTTGATGAAGTACTGCTCGTCGGCCGAGAGGTTCTCCCAGTCCTTGAGGTCTTGGCTCAGGTCGATCTCCTCGGCGGTCCAGATGCTGGCCTGCTGGAGCTTGTACCAGTCCCAGAGGTCGGGGTGCTCGATGGGGAACAGGACGAAGCGGTTGGGATTCTCCTGGAGGATCTTTTCGGTGGGTTGCGCGCTGATGACGGTGCTCATGGTGGAAGTGGTTTTGGCGAAAGCCTTGCCCTACGCATAGGGGTGGCCCTCAACCTCGTGACGGTTGTTTTGAAAAACGGTGTGTATAGTTGTTTCTCCGAAGAGAATAAGGGTGGCCTACGGCGGCTCAGGCGGCTGGTGCCCCCAAACGCATCGTAAAGCGTCTGCGAAGGCGACCGGCCGGAGTGCCAAGGTATGACCGTAAGACGCCGGGGGCCGCATTTTGCTCAGTCGGGGTTATCTACAATTGTGAATAACCGCGTGTATCATTCCGCAACAGATTGATTGACAGGACCAAACAAACCGATCCCGTAAAATCCACCGATGTGAGGATCGTACTGTAGAGTCTGTTGATAACTCGGCAAGGGGTACGAATTAAGCATTACGTTATAACCTTACCCACTGGGTGCCAGCGTGTTGAACAGCGTGCTTACCGCAAACACGCCTATTTTAGGGTGGCTTGTCGCCAAAACTTGGCACGCCTCAGATCAACCGCTTGCGCTGAAAGTAGGCCACCAACACGACCGACAGTACGACACTCACGCCCAGCACCCCGAGGAAGGCATACTCGCTGTCGTTGTAGGGCAGCGGCACGTTCATACCGTACAGACTCGCCACCAGCGTCGGCACCGTGAGCACGATCGTGATGAGCGTGAGGCGCTGGATGACGAAGTTGAGGTTGTTCGAGATGATCGACGAGTACGCGTCCATCGTGCCGGAGAGGATGTTGGTGTAGACGTTCGACATCTCCAGGGCCTGCGAGTTGTCGATGATGATGTCCTCGAACAGGTCGGTCTTGTCCTCGTCGTCGCGGATCTGGAGGAAGTCGGAGCGCTTGAGCTTGAGCTTCAGGAGTTCGTTGGTCGACAGCGAGTTGACGAAGAATACGAGCGACTTCTCGATGGCGAGCAACTGGCGCAGTTCGCGGTTGCGGCTCGAGTCGTAGAGCTCCCGCTCGATGAGGTTGCGGCGCTTGTTGAGTTCGCGCAGGTACGACGTAAAGCGGTGGACGTTGTGTTCGAGGATCAGCAGCACGAAGCCGGTCTCGTCCCTCGGGTTGAAGGTGCGCACGCGCCCGTCGACGAAGAGCTGGAGGATGGTCTCCTCGGCGCTCGTCACCGTGACCGTCACCTCGGGCGTCAGGACGATCCCGATCGGGGCCGTCACGAAGATCGCGTCGTTGTCCTCGGAGCGGGACGTGTTGACCACCGGCGAGTTGATCATGATGAGGCGCACCTCCTCCTCGCGCTCGTAGCGGCTGCGCTCGTCGATGTCGAGGGAGTCGCTCAGGAAGTCGACCGGGATCTCGAACCGGTCCGCGAACGCCTGCACCTCGCCGGCCTCGAAGGGGGGCGAGAGGTGGGCCCAGCACCGCGGCCTAAACTCCGCGACCTCCACCGTGCGCCGGGCCTCCTTGACGAAATAACGAACCATGAGCAGGGGCCTTTAGCGCCGCGCGAAGGTAGGCCCGTGGCCTAGAGCCGGTAGCGGGTCGGGAGGCCGAGTTGTGCGCGGACGCGGTCCTCGAGCTCGGCGGCCTCCTGTTCGGCGTTCAACGACGAGGCCGGCGCGCGCGAACCGTAGCGGTAGCCGCTGCCGAAATGCTGGGCCCAGAGCGCCTTCGCGACGTAGGCCCAGCCCCAGCGTTCGAACTGCCGCACGTGGACGAGTTCGTGCATCAGCAAGGGCAGCGGCGGCGTCCCGACCACCTTGATGACGTACCCGAACACGTAGGCAATGCCGAGTCTACCCGCCGTCCACCGCGCGCCCTCGTCGACGTAGACGCGGTTCAGCGTGGCTACCGGGAAGTAGGTTTTGGCGAAAGCCGCCTCCTCGACGGTGAGCCTGCGGTAGCGCTGCCCCGAGAGCCGGTAGTCGAGGGCTTGCGCCAAAACACCCACGCCCAGCAGTTCGGCGACGCGGACACTACCCTCCCCCAGCGCGGCCACGAACTCTAGCGCCCGACCTTCGTAGCCCTCGTGCCAGACTTCGCGCCTACGCCCGCACGCCTCTGCGAAACGCGTGCGCCACGTAGCCCGCCACCGCCGCACGGCCGCCCGCTCGAAACTCACAGCTCGATGATGCGCTCGCCGAGGAAGGCCTGTTCGTCGGCGCTCAACTTGGCGCGGTCGATCATGTAGCTCTCCCCCCGGGGCGCGCCCCGCCGCCGGATGCTGAAGTAGCGCGGCGTGATCTCGAGGCGCTCGAAGTCGCGCCACGCGTAGCGTTCGTTGGTCTTGCGGATCCTGTCCTGCACCTCGATCTCGTCCTCTCGCAAGACCAGGGTGTGGTAGAACGGTTGCGCCCGCGCCCGGATCTGCGCGCCGCCGATGAGGACCAGGAGGTAGCCCCCGACGAAGACCAGCGGGAAGCCGATGAGCCGCGTCCAGTACGCCGAGCCGGTGGCGCGGGTGGCTTCCGCCAAAACGATCCCTACCGCGGCCAGGATCAGGATTGGGATCGGCTTGATGCGGCGGCCCATGCGCCACTCCTGGCGGATGTCGCGGCGGAAGTGTCGCACGATCTCGATGGGGGGCGGCATAGCGGGGCGTGAGGGCGGGACGGGCTAGTCGAAGCGGATGGTCTTGACGGGGTCGACGCGCGTCACGAGCGCGGCCGGCAGCAGCAGCGCCGTCATGACGAGGGCGAAGGTACCGACGTTAAGGCCGAGCACCACGGGCCAGTTCACGCGGATGGGCGCCGTCGAGAGGTAGTAGTTCTCCTCGGAGAGCTCGAGCAGGCCCGTGTAGTACTGGAGCGCACACAGCCCGAGGCCGATGAGGTTGCCCCACAGCAGTCCCCGCAGCAGCACCTTCGAGCCGAAGCGCAGGAAGATGCCCCGCAGGTCGGCGCCCCCCATGCCGAGCGTCTGCAGCACGCCGATCATCGCGGTCCGCTCGAGGATCAGGATCAGCAGCGCCGTGATCATGTTGATGACGCAGACCACGAGCATCAGGCCTATTATAACGTACTCGTTGAGGTCCTGCAGGTCGAGCCACTCGAAGATCCCCGGAAAGCGCGCGCGGACCGACTCGGCGTAGAACTCGTTCGGCAGCACCTCGAGGTACACCTGGTGCGCCATGCCCTCGGCGTCGCGCGAGTCCGCGAGCAGCAACTCGATGCCGCTGATCTGGTCGGGCTCCCACCCGAGGATGTCCTGGAGCACGCGCTGGTCGACGATGGCGAACTGCGTGTCGTACTCCTCGAGCCCGGTGCGGTAGAGGCCGCCGACCTCGAAGCGGAGCTTGCGCATCTGCCGCCCCTCGGGAAAGTGCACGATGAAAGGATCGCCGACACGCAGGTCGACGCGCGCGGCGGTTTGTTCGCTGAGCAGCACCATCCGCGAGGCCGCCGAGTCGCGCATGTCCGGCAGCACGCCCTCGCGCAGGTTGTCCTCGAAGAAGTCCCAGTCGAAGTCCTGCCCGGCGCCCTTCAGGAGGATGCCCTCGATCTCCTCCTTGGTCTGGATCACGCCCGGCTTCACGATGTAGCTCTGGACGTGGCGCACGCCGGCGTGTGAGCTTTCGCCAAAACCCAACTCCTGTACGGTGTAGCTGTAGTCGACCACGCCCGTCATGCGCCGTAGGCTGTCGATCCACTCTTCGTCCCGCGAGAAGGGGACGGCCTCGAACATCCCGTCGCCCGACTGCGCCGCCGCGACGTGGACGTGGCCCCAGAACCCGAAAATCTTGTCCGAAATCTCGTACTTGAACCCGCGCAGCAGGGCCGAGGCGATGATCATGACGGCTACGCAGAGCGCGGTCGACACGATGGCCAGGCGGATGATCAGCGAGGCCAGCCGTCCGGACTGTGCCTCGGTGATGCGGCGGGCGATGAAGGCGGCGACGGACAAGGGCGGCTTTTTTGGATCGCGAGGGTCGCGAGGGAGGCGCGAAGATCGCAAGGGCTCGACTTGCCACCGCAAAAATGGCTCTTCTCTTCGTTTGCCACGTTTGCGAGTTCCTTTGTGCCCCACGCTCGGCCCCCGCGTCTCCCTCGCGATCCTTGCGATACTCCCGCAGCCATGGATTTTTTGCAAGAACTCCGCCACCGCGACCTCATCCAGGACCTCTCCCCTGGGCTCGACGAACACCTCGCCGCCGCGCAGCCCGTGGTCGCCTACATCGGCTTCGACCCGACCGCGCCGAGCCTCACGATCGGTAATTACGTCCCGATCATGCTGCTGAAGCTGTTCCAGCTAAGTGGCCACAAGCCGATCATGCTCTTCGGCGGGGCCACCGGGCGCATCGGCGACCCGAGCGGCAAGTCCGAGGAGCGGACCCTGAGGTCGGCCGACGAGATCGCTACGAACCTGGCCGCCCAGCAGGCGCAGGCGCGGCAGCTGCTCGCCCCCGAGCCCGGCTGCCACGACGTACAGTTCGTCGACAACTACGATTACTACAAGGACTTTGCGGTGATCGACTTCCTGCGCGATGTCGGCAAGACGCTTACCGTCAATTACATGATGGCCAAGGACGCGGTCAAGAAGCGCCTCGAGACCGGGATCTCCTTCACGGAGTTCAGCTACCAGCTGCTGCAGGGCTACGACTTCCAGTGCCTCTACCGCGACCTCGGGTGCACACTCCAGATGGGCGGGTCGGACCAGTGGGGCAACATCACGGCCGGGACGGAATTCGTGCGCCGCAATCTCGGGGGCAAGGCCTACGGACTCACGGTGCCCCTGCTCACGAAGGCCGACGGGTCAAAGTTCGGCAAGAGCGAAAGCGGCAATATCTGGCTCGACGCCGAGCGCACGAGTCCATACCAGTTCTACCAATTTTGGATCAACGCCGATGATCGCGATTTGGGCCGCTACGTGCGGACCTTTTCGCTGCTGCCCCGGGAGGAGTTCGATGCGCTTTTAGCACTCGCCGCTACCCAACCGCGCGTTGCGAAGGAGCAGCTGGCCGCCGAACTCACGACGCGCATCCACGGTGCCGAGGCGCTGGCGAGTGCCGAGGGCGTGAGCCAATTACTTTTTGGGCGAGCGGCTGATCCTGCGGTTTTGCGAAAGCTGATTGCAAAAGACCTAGCGATTGTCGCGGGGGAGATCCCGACGGCGCAGATCACTGCAGGTAGTATTGAGGAAGGTATTGGGATACTAGAATTGCTCAGCACACATAGTGGTTTGGTGTCGAGCCTATCGGAGGCGAAGCGCGCGATTAAGGCCAATGCGGTGTCGGTGAATAAGGAGAAAGTAAGCGATGAGGGGCTAATCGTGAAAGTCGGAGACCTACTCCACGACCGATACCTAATGCTGGAGAATGGGAAGAAAAATAAAGTCATGCTCGAAGTCAAGCAGTAGCGAGGACGGTAGGCGCCGTTTGGCTCGCTCTGCGAGTGGCGCGACCGCGGTAAACTTTAAGGGCGCACTCGCGGAGCGAGCCAAACGCGCCCTCACAGCTCCCGCCCCGCCACAAACTCCTTCACCGCCGCACGGTACGAATCGCTCACCGTCAACATCGTACCGGCGACGCTCACCTCGTCGCGGTGGACCTCCTCGAGCCAGCGCACGCCGACGATCGTGGAGTGGTGGATGCGCAGGAAGTCGCCTTTCGGCAAAACCTCCACCAGGTGCTTCAGGCTCTGCAGCGTGGTGACCTTGCGGGCCGGGGTGTGGATCCGGACGTAGTCCTTCATGCCCTCGATGTACTGGATGTCGGCCAGGGCGATGCGGACGCTCTTCTGGCCGTCCTTGACGAAGAGGTAGTCCGGATCGGGGCTCGTGTCCGGGGGCGGCATCGGCGTCGGCGGGGCAGGGCTTTGCGTCCCCACGCGCTCGACGGCCGCCAGGAAGCGCTCGAACGTGATCGGCTTGAGCAGGTAATCCGAGACATCGAGCGCGTAACCTTCGACGGCGTAGTCGGAGTAGGCCGTCGTGAGGATGACGGCCGGGCGCTGCTTCAGGACGCGCAGCAGGCCGACGCCCGTGAGTTCGGGCATCTGCACGTCGAGAAACATGAGCTCCGTTTCGTTGCCCTGCAGCCACTCCAGGGCCGCCAGCGCGTTCGAGAGCGAGGCGAGGAGCTCCAGGGTGGGGACCTTCGCGACGTACTGCTCCAGGAGCTTACGGGCCATAGGCTCGTCCTCGACGATGATGCAGGTCATGCGGTGGCGGGTTTTAGCGAAAGCGAAACACGGTATACGTCGTCCGTCTCGGTCACGGCCAGGCTGTGCCTCCCGGGATAACCTAATTCTAGCCTCCGACGTGCGTTGGCCAAACCGATGCCCGAACTTTCCGTCACGGTCTTCGAGCTGTGGACCACTTTCGAATTCACGACCTCGAAGGATACTTCCGCCGGACTAGCCTTGAGGTACACGTCGATAAAGGACGCGCCGCCGCTGTTGTTGATGCCGTGCTTAAAGGCGTTTTCTAGGAAAGTAATGAGGATGAGCGGCACCACCTGGACGCTGCCCGTCGGCCCCGAGACCTCGAAGGCGATAGGCACCTGGTCATTGAGTCGCAACTGCTCCAGACTGATGTAATTGCGCATGTACTCTACCTCCTTGTCGAGCGGCACGGTGGCGTGATTGCTGTCGTGCAGGAGGTAGCGCATCAGACCGGCGAGTTTCGCGATGACCTCCGGGGTCTGCGGCGATTGATTGACGGCGAGGTAGTAGAGGTTGTTGAGCGTATTGAACAAGAAGTGCGGGTTGACCTGCGCGCGTAAGAAACGCAGCTCCGAGCTAAGGCTCGCGTTCTCGAGTTCGGTGCGGCGCGCCTCATTGTCGAAGTAATCCTCGACGAAGCGCAGCAGGCCTACGAAGAGCACGATCATCGCCGTCGAGAGCAGTACGCTTACCGCAAAACGCGTGGATTGTGCCCAGCCGGGGTTGTCCATCGTACTGGCGATAATAGCGCGCTTCCCGAGCAGCGTGAGCACCGAACCCACGACGATAAACGGCAAGAATCGCAGCAGGTAAGCTCGCCAATCCTTGGTGCGCAGGGCCTCGGGCAGCAGCAGGAAGTAGTTAAAGTAACTGAGCGCCAGCAGGCTCGCGATATGGAACCCGAAGTCGGGTAACACACGCGCCCACTCCACCTCGCCGCGGCGCCCGAAGCTGATTTGGTAGAAGAAAAACGTCGCGTACACGAGCCAGAAGGCGACGTGGAGGATGGGTCGGCGACGGCGATCGAGGAGGTCGGACATGGGCGGGCGGCGGGCCGGTGCGGCTTTCGCCAAAACTACTAGTGCGGGCCGCGGGGGCGGGCGGGCGATCTACGCATGGGGGGATTGGCTCGACGGTTTAGCGCCGTTCGACTGCCTCCAGGCAGCGGCGCTAGACAAACGCGTCGGCCGCGCTGCCCAGCGACCCGATGGGGCAGGGGCCCCGTCGGCGAGCTAGTCGAACGCGGCTACCCCTCCACCCACTCCGCCACGCGCCGCGCCTCGGTGTCGAAGGCGATTCCGACCCTGATCACCTCGCGCTCATCGTCGGCGTAGGGCGCTGCGTAGCCACGGGCCTCGATCTGAGCCAGTGCCTCGGCGGCGGTGCGGCCGAGCTTCAACTCGATGACGTAGACGTAGCGCGGGACCTCGACGACGATGTCGGCGCGGCCGCGCGCGGTCGAGACCTCCGAGCGGGTGTAGAGCCCGAGCACCGTGAAGGTGGTATGGATGATCGCGTGGACCATGGCCTCGGACTTCTGCGCCCAAAGCTCGTACGGCACCGCCGCCAGGCTCGCGTCGATGACCTGGATGACGGTGTCGAGGTCGCGCGCGGCGAAGGCGTCGTGGAGACGCGTGACGCGGGCGCTCGGCGCGGAGGGCTCGTCGAAATTGTACGCCTTTAGTAATGTTTCGAGGAAGGTCTGTCGGACCTCCTCGTTGGGGTAGTCGAGGTGGTAGCGCCGCGTGGCGTCGAGGTCCTGTTTTACCGTAAGGTAGCCGCTCTGAAACAGGACACCCACCGGGTTGAGGCCCTCGAGGCTAAAGCTGAGTAGCTCCAGCTGGCTCACCTTCACCGGCGCCACGTCGAAGTTGCCGCCCTGGGCCATGCGCTTGGTCACGAAGGTCGGCGTGCCGGAGTCGGACCAGAAGTTTTGGAGCTGGCGCTTCTTCAGGAATTTTAGGATCGACCACGGGTTGTAGACGCGCTCGTGATCGCCCCAGGCGTAGCCGTTGTACCAGTGCCGCACCTGCTCGCGGGAGTAGCCGCTCGCGTCGAGCTGCGCGCCGAAATACTTCTCGAGTTCGGTCTGCGTGATGCCGACGAGGGTAAAGGCCTCCGGGCTAAGGGTTACGTTGTCGAGGTTGTTGAGGTCCGAGAACAGCGACACCTTCGCGAAGGCGGAGACGCCCGTGAGGAAGACGAGCTCGAGGTACGGGTCGGCGTCCTTGAGGACGCTGTAGAAGGCGCGCAGTTCGTCGCGGTTGGTTTGCGCCTGGGCGAGGTCGTCGACGTAGTCGATGATCGGCTTGTCGTACTCGTCGATGAGGACGACGACGCGGCCACGAGGGCGCTTGCCGGCCACTCGCTCGATGAGGTATCGGAAGCTGTCTTTGACCGAAACCTCCGGCCCTATGTCGACTTCGTGTTCCAGGGCCATCGCTCGGAGTTCAGCGTGGAGCGCCTCGGTGACGCCCTTGGTCTCGTAGTCGAGGTTCGCGAAGCGAAACCACAGCACCGGCCGCTGCCTTTCGGCAAAACCCCAGTGCTCCCCCGCCCACAATCCGTCGAATAGCTCTGCGCTCCCGGAGTACAGCTCGTTCATCGTCGCGACCGTCAGCGACTTGCCGAAGCGGCGCGGGCGCGACAGGAAGAAATAGCCCCCGTGCTCGATGAGGCGGCAGATGTGCTCGGTCTTGTCGACGTAGGCGAAGCCCCCCTCGCGGATCTTGCGGAAGTCCTGGTGGCCGATGGGGTATTTCACGGTCGTGAAGGTAGGCGCCGTTTGGCCCGCTCCGCGAGCGGCGCCGGCAACTGAGCACCGCGAGGACGCAAGCGAGGCTGATCCCAGGGCGCCTCGCGCGGAGCGCGTCGAACCGGCGCCCCCCGAACCGTCGAGCCATCCGCCCCAACCGTCGATCCGCGCCATTTCGCGCACCAGACCTCCCGAAGTTTGTCGCACCAAACCCATCCGACGTCCCATGCGCCACTTCCTCTTTCCCCTAGCCCTCCTGCTGTCCACTGTGACCCACGTTTTGGCGCAAGCCCCCAAAGCCACCCTCGCGGGGCAGGTTTTGGCGGAAGCCGACTCGAGACCCGTCGACTTCGCCACCATTAGCCTCTACCAGCTCCTCGCCGAGGCCGACGCCGCCGGGCAACTCGTCGACGGGACGACCACCGATGAGCAGGGCCGCTTCCGCCTCGAGGACGTCAACCCCGGCACCTACCGCGCCGAGATCAGCTTCATCGGCTTCCAGACGCTCGAGGTGCCGAGCTTCACGCTTACGGCCGGGCAAACCTTGGACCTCGGGGCCTTGCGCCTCCCGGCCGCGGCCGCCCTCCTGGAGGAGGTCACCGTGACCGGGCAGCGCGCCCTGATCGAGGAAAAAGTCGATCGCCTCGTCTACAACGCCGACCAGGACAGGCTCGCCCGCGGCGGCGACGCGGCCGACGTGCTGCGTAAAGTCCCGCTGCTGCAGGTCGACCTCGACGGCAACGTGAGCCTGCGGGGCTCGAGCAATATCCAGGTCCTCATCAACAACAAGCCCTCGACCATCTACGCGAGCACCGTCGCCGACGCCGTCAAGATGATCCCCGCCGACCAGATCAAGACCGTCGAAGTCATCACCTCGCCGTCGGCCAAGTACGACGCCGAGGGCGCCGGCGGCATCATCAACATCATCACCAAGAAGAACGACCTCGCCGGCTACTTCCTCAACGTCGACGTCGGGGCCGGGCTGCGGGGCTCCAACCTCGGCCTCAACGGGAGCCTTCGGCAGGGCAGGTTCGGGCTCACGGTCGGGGGCTTCGGGCGCGCCTTCTACAACGACGCCGAGACGACCCTCGAGCAGCGTACCCTCGACGCCGGCGTGGCGACGCGCACGAGCCAGTTCGCCGACGCGCGCGACCTCGGGGCCTTCGGGCGCTTTAACCTCGGGCTCGACTACGACCTCACGGACAAGCAGTTCCTCTCCGGTGGCGTGCGCTACGGCCTGCGGGACTTCGGGCGCGACCAGCGCCAGACCACAGACCTATTCCGCGACGAGCAGCTCACGGCCACGCTCCTGCGCGACATTACGTCGGTGCGCAACTCCAACGGCTTCGACTACAACCTCGACTACCTCTACGTGATTAAGCCGGGCCAGGAGCTCAGCGTCTCGACCCTGCTGTCGACCACCGACGAGCGCAACGACTTCACGTCCGACAACCTCGCCACCGACACTTCGCCACTGTCCACCTTCGAGAACGTCAACGCGAGTACCAACCGCGAGGCGACCGTGCAGGTGGATTACGTGCAGCCTTTCGGCAAAACCCAGATCTTCGAGGTCGGCGCCAAGGCGATCGCGCGGCGGGTCAACAGCGACTTCAGCTACCTCGCCTCGACGGCGGGCGAGCCCCTGGCCCCGGACGCGAGCCGCCCGGCCGGCGCGCTGGACTACGACCAAAACATCGCCGCCGCCTACGCCGCCTACACCCTGCGGCTCCCGGGCGAGGTCACCGCGAAGGGCGGCCTGCGCTACGAGCGCACGATGCTCACCGCCACGCAGGACGGCGAGGCCATCGACCTGCCCGACTACCAAAACCTCGTGCCGAGCCTCAACTTCAGTCGCAAGCTCGGCCAGAAGGCGACCGTCAAGGCCGGCTACTCGCGCCGCATCCAGCGCCCGTGGCTCCAGCAACTCAACCCCAACGTCGACCTCCAGAACCCGAACGAGATCCGCTTTGGGAACCCGGAGCTGCTCCCGACCCTCACCGACAACCTCGAGCTCGGCCTATCGACGAGCCTCGGCAAAACCTACCTCAACGTGTCGACCTTCGGGCGCACGAGCGCCAACGCCATCAACGAGGTCCGCTACGCCTCCGCCGAGGACCCGGGCGTGATCGTGACCACTTTCGACAACATCGGCCGCGAGCGCGCTCTCGGGCTCAACGTCTTCGCGAACGCCTACCTCACGCCCGACTGGACGATCAACGGGGGCCTCGACCTCGACTACGCCTTCCTCGAGGGCCAGGTCGTCGACGCGAGCGGCACCTCGGTGGCGGCCTCGAACCAGGGCCTCAACTACGGCGGGCGCGTCTCGTCGCAGCTCAAGCTCGGGAAGGGCTGGAGCGCGCAGGCGTTCACGTTCATGCGTGGGCGCACCGTCCAACTGCAGGGCGTCCGCGGGGCCTTCGGGATCTACGCCCTCGGCGCGGCGAAGGACATCATGGGCAAGAAGGGCACGATCGGCTTCGCGGCCGAGAACTTCCTGAGCCGCGGGTGGAACGTGCGCTCGGAATTGGAGACGGCGACCTTCACGCAGACGAGTGACATGCTGCTCGTGAATCGCAACGTCAAGGTGACGTTCAGCTACAAGTTCGGGGAGCTGGAGGCCGGCAAGGCCCGCTCGAAGACGCGGGGCGTGCGCAATGATGACTTGATGGGCGGCGGGGACGCCGGGCAGGGCGGGCAGGTGCAGCCGGCGGCGGGGGGTGGCGCTCCGGCGGGGGCGCGGCCGGCGGCGGGGGCGCGGCCGGCGGCCCCTAAGCCGGCGGTGGTGCCGAAGGGGTAGGCGGCGGGGGTTGCTCGTTGCCAGACGCCCCACACACAAATGGAGCCGCATAGCGTGCGAGCGTCATATCGGGCAATACAGCGCCGCTGCGTTGGCGTAGCGAAAGTGGAGTTCGCGCGACTCGATTGCGCAATTGCGCTTCGGTACGCATTGCCGCGGCGGCGCCGCTCGCTGGAAGTCTCGTGAAGCTTAGCTCCGTGAAGCGCCACCAACATCAACGACCCGAGGTACATGAGCCACGCGCCGGCCTCGGATCCCGTGAGCTTGCACGCGACCCCGGCGGCGAATAGCCCCCACGCGAGCCACAGGGCGCCCCGCAGGCGTGCCCCGGCGCGGTGGCGGCTCGATAGCCACACGGCCAGCAGGCTCAAGGACAAAAAGATGAAGTCGAGCCCCTCCCAGACCTCGGCCGTTGTGTCGGGGGCGGCTTGCGCCAAAACCGGCCGCGCCGCTACGATCAGCAGGGCTGCCGCGCAGTGGCTCGCGCACAAGCCGCTGGCCGCAATCCCCAGGCACCGAGGCCCTTGCTTGCCGTACCGCGGGGCCTCAGGCGCGCCATCAGACCACGGCGCATCCTCAAAATTTCCACAAAGTGCTAAGGCCCCGAAACAACGTATTTTCTTAAGTTTGTCCCTAGGGCCCCTCGCAAAGTCATCAGCCCCGCCCGCAAAATGCGGGCCTCCCGCTAGTCAGAAACCTTAGAATAAGTTTGGTCCACGATCACGCCCCAGCGTCGGCCCTCGCCGAATTGTCCGACCTCCGCGCCGAAAACCGGGCCTTGCGCGCCCGGCTCGAGGTGGCCGAAAGCCAGCTCGCGGCCGTCACCGGCGCCCGTGACATCGGACTCTACGTCTGGGCGGACGTGAGCACCGACGAAATCTACTTCGACGAAACCCTGCGCGCGCTCGCCGGGGTCGACCCGACCCAGGAGACCGTCCGCGCCGAGGACATGTTCGGGCTCGTCTTCCCGGACGATGTCGAGCGGCTCCGCGCCGAGCTTGGCGCCGCCATCGAGGCGGGCGGCCCGTTCCAGTTCGAGTTTAGGTTCGTCACGCCGCGGGGCGGGCCGGGTCGGCCGCTGCGCAGCACCGGGACCGTCTTGCACCACGCAGACCGCGCGCCGTCCTTGAGCGGCATCGTCGTGGCGATCGACCGCGAGGCGGAGCTAATCGCCAACTGGCAGCTGGCCCTCGCCGAACTGGAGGTCGCCAACGAACGCTTCCGCCTCGTCACCGCCGCGACGGGCTCCGGGATCTGGGACTGGCCCGACATGACCGAGGACTACATCGACTTCTCGCAGGGGTTCTGGGAATTCCTCGGGTACGACCCATCCTTGATGGAGCACACGGTGCCGGCGGCGTTCGACGTGATCCACCCCGACGACCACGCCGCTACCCAGGCCGCGATCGCCGCGGTGATGGAGACGGGAGGGAAGTACAAAGTCGAGTTCCGCATGCGCTTCGCCGACGGCGCCTACCGGCACCTGCGGTCGCTTGGCACGATCACGCGGGACGCCGGCGGGCCGGGGCGGCACCGCCTCACGGGCGCCCTCATCGATGCGCACGAGGAGATGGCCGCCAAGCGGCTGCTCGAGGCCGCCAACGAACGCCTCCTGCGTTTCGCCGCCATCATCTCGCACGACCTCGGCGCCCCCCTGCGGCACATCACGGCCTTCGTCGAGATCCTCCGCGAAGAGCACCTCGACGAGTTTAGCGCTCCGGCGAAGGACTACCTCACGCGCATCGATCGCTCGGCGGCGCTGTGCGCGGGCATGATCGACGAGCTGCACGCCTACTCGCGCGAGGGCTCGACGCCACCGCAGCTGCGGCGCGTCGACCTACAGACGCTGTGCGAAGACGTGCGCGACCACCTAACCGCCGGAGGACGCTTCGCCCACCTCACCTGGCACATCGGTACGCTTCCGGAAGTCACCGCCGACGAGACCAAGATGAATCTCCTTTTTCACAATCTGTTCTCCAACGCGGCGAAGTTCAGCGCCGGCGTGTCCTCCCCGACCGTCACCGTGCGCACGGGGCCGCGGGAGGGGGATCTGTGCTCGATCACGGTGAGCGACAACGGCGTCGGTTTCGAGCCACGGTATCGCGACAAGATCTTTACGCTCTTTTCCCGCGCGCACACCCTGTCCGAATTCGAGGGCGCGGGCGTGGGCCTCGCCAACGTCGCGCGCATCGTCGAGCAGCACGGCGGCCGCGTCGAGGCCGATGGCGCCCCCGGTGAAGGGGCGACCTTTACGGTGTGGCTGCCGGTCGCTCCCGCGGCGGGTTAGCCTTTCGGCAAAACGCTGTAGGGCGCGGTGGTCGTCCCTCTGCCCGGGGGCCCATCCTGCGCGAGGAGGCCGTCCTGGCTCAAGTCGCTTCGCCTTTCCTTGCCAGTCCACTAAGGACAAGTCGACGCACGCTGCGCGCGGCCCCACCAATCGTACGTGGAGAATGGCGGACTGTACCGGGCCGCTGCGTGAGGTGGTGAGCACGATCTACGTGGGCTGATAGGTTCACCATCCGGACGGCCGGTCTGCACGCCGAGGGCGCAGGCCGACAGCGGGCGGGCTGGGTGACGTCATAAAATCCGAAGGCGTACTCGCGCAACGCCTCACACCCGCCGCCCCCGCCACGCCCCCGGCGTCACCCCCGTCACGCTCTTGAACAGCCGCGTAAAGTGCTGCGGGTACGCGAAGCCGAGTCCGTAGGCCACCTCGCTGATCGAGCGCTCCGGATCGACGATCCGCTCCTTGGCCACGGCGATGAGCTTGGCCTGGATGTGCTCCTGCGGCGAGCGCCCGGTCTCTTTCTTGATGAGGTCGCCGAAGTAGTTGGGCGACAGGTGTAGTTGCTCGGCGCAGGACGCGACCGTCGGCAGGCCCCCTTCGCGAGCGCGCTCGGCTCGGAAGTAGTCGTGCAGCAGGCGCTCGAAGCGCGCGACGATACCCTGGTTGGCCACCTCGCGCGTAATAAATTGCCGGTCGTAAAAGCGCACGCAGTAGTTGAGCAGCAGCTCCACATTCGACAGCACCAATTGGCGCGTGTGCTTGTCGATCAGCTGGCGCAGTTCGGCCTCGATCTTGCCGAACACGTCCTTGACCATCGCCTCCTCGGCGGCGGAGAGGTGCAGGGCCTCGTTGGCCTGGTACTCGAAGAAGCGATACTCGTGGAAGCGCCGCCCGAGCGCCGAACCGAGCAGGAAGTCCGGGTGGAACACGAGCGCCAGTCCCTTCGGCTTGTACGTTTCGGTGCCGTCCTCGCCGATGACCTGCCCCGGGGCTACGAACACCAGCGACCCGGCGTCGTAGTCGTAGTACTGACAGCCGTAACGCAGGTCACCGCACTTGATCTCCTTCAGGAAGATCGTGTAGAAGTTGAAGCGCATGCGCCGCAGCGTCCGCTCGTCGGCGCGCGCGAGGTCGACCACGCCCACCAGCGGGTGCAGGGTCTCGTTGTTGTTGAAGGCGCAGTACTGCTTGACGGTGTCAAAGGCGAGGATGTCGGACATGGGCGTGGGGCGGGTTTTGGCGAGCGCCGTTCGACTGCCTCCGGGCAGCGGCGCTCTACAACAGACGCAAGTGGCCGCGCTGCCCGGAGGCAGTCGAACGCGGCCATGGCGACAGCCTCAAAGGTCGGCTCATTAGGCTGCATCGCAACCTTACAAGCTATCCGATCAGTGATCTTGGTTAGGGCAGCCGTAATCTGCGTAATCGCGGGGCCGCTAGGCGCATTCACCTTTGTATCGCGAGGCGGAGGCCCATACGCGGCGCCAAGTGTTTAACTACTTTGACCTCCCAAGTCGCTCTTCAATCCCCC
The DNA here is from genome assembly GCA_965215115.1 of Saprospiraceae bacterium. Lineage (GTDB taxonomy): Bacteria > Bacteroidota > Bacteroidia > Chitinophagales > Saprospiraceae > CALDTK01. The sequence continues at coordinate 3,834,565 of OZ244050.1, read as the reverse complement.
GACATGGCTCACGCTCCCCTACCCCCACGCGGCTCCCGGTATCCCCGCCGCGCCTTCCTACGAGATCTCGCCGTCGGCGCACCCGTGCTCGGTCTGGGCCTGCCGGTGGCGGCGTGCGCCAAAACCGTTGCTGTACCTAACACCCCCGCCCCCGCTCCCGCCCGCCGCCGCCTCGGCCAGCTCGAAGTGTCCAGCATCGGGCTCGGCGTCCAGAACATGGCCCGCCGCTACCCCACCACCGTGCCCTACCGCCCGGACATGGTGCGGCTCGTGCGCTCGGCCTACGACGAGCACGGCGTCACCTTCTTCGACTGCGCCGAGGCCTACGGACCGCACGAGTGCGAGCGCATCCTCGGGGAGGCCATCGGGCCGGTGCGCGACCAGGTGGTGATTACGTCGAAGTTCGGCTTCGACATCGATCCAGAGACGGGCGAGCGCCGCGGTGGGCGCACCAGCCAGCCGGCACGCGTCAAGCAGGCCGTCGAGGGGATGCTGCGCCGCCTCAAGACCGACCGCATCGACCTGCTCTACCAGCACCGCGTCGACCCGGAGGTCCCGATCGAGGACGTCGCCGGCGCCGTCAAAGACCTCATGGACGAGGGCAAGGTGCTGCACTGGGGCCTCTGCGAGATGGGGCTCAATACCCTGCGCCGCGCGCACGCTGCCCTCCCGGTCACGGCCGTGCAGAGCGAGTACTCGATGCTGTGGCGCGGGCCGGAAGCCGAGGTGCTGCCGGCTTGCGAGGAGCTCGGCATCGGCTTCGTGCCTTGGAGCCCCCTCGGGGTGCAATTCTTGACCGGCAACATCGACGCGCGCACGCGCTTCGCCGAAGGTGACTTCCGCAAGCTGGAGGGGCGCTTCGAGCCGGATAATCTGGCGCACAACGTCCAGCTCGTCGATGTCGTCCGCCGCTGGGCCGAGCGCAAGGCCGTGCCGCCGGCCCAGATCGCGCTGGCGTGGCTGCTTGCGCAAAAACCGTACATCGTGCCCATCCCCGGGACCACGGACGCCGGGCACCTACGTCAAAACTCAGGCGCGGACAGCGTCACCTTTACCCCCAGCGAGCTAGCCGAGCTAAATGGGGAAGTGCGCGCGATCGAAATCCGCGGGGCGCGGCTCCCGGAGCCCGTGCTGTCGTGGAGTGGCGTGGAGGCGCGGGAGCGGTAGGGGTGCGTTCGACCGCTTCCGAGCGGCGCACCCACAGCCCTGGGGCAGGAGCACCGGCGGAGCCGGCCGAACGCCCGCTTAACTAGTTTTGGCGCAAGCCACAAAACAGATACACAAATGACTTTTAACCAATTGACTGCCCTAGGCGGGCTACTCCTCGCCACCGCTACCGTCGCGCACGCGCAAACCCCCTACCCCGTCGGCCAGCCCCTCGGCGTCACTACGGCCAGCGGCTTCGAACCGATGTCCGACAATGTCGCCGTCTACGGCGGGATCGTCTCGGCGGAGAGCTGCGTGTACGACGCCGAGCGCAAGCTCCTCTTACTCATCAACCGCGGCAATGGCCAGCAGCTCCAGCCCAACGACGCCTGGGTGTCGATGCTCAACCCCGACGGCTCGCTCCACACCACGCGCTGGCTCGGGGTCCAGCGCCCGGACGAGCGCGCCGCCCTCACGCCCCCGCTCGCGCTCAACGACCCCTTCGGCAGCGAGATCGCCGGTGGCGTACTATATATCGCCGACAGCGACGGTGGCACCGGGGCGGATGACCCGCGCGTGGCTACTATCCGGCGCTTCGACCTGCACACGGGCGCCCCGCTCGGCGACACCCGCATCGAGGGCTCGCCGTGGATCAACGACATCGCCGTCGATCACGCCGGCAACGTCTACTCGACGCAGAGCGGGGAGTTCGGCCCGACGGCCAATCCCGACTCCTGGCGCGTATACCGCACCACACCCGCCGGCGAATCCACCGTCGTGCTCGCGGGTGCGCCCTTGCGCATCCCCAACGGCATCGCCTTCGACCGCGACAGCAACCTCGTGGTGGTCAACTACGGTGACTCGGCCGTGGTGACGATGACGCCTTTCGGCAAAACCCTCCACACGGAGTACGCCGCCCAGCCCGGCAGCGACGGCATCGTCGTCATGCCCGACGGCACGAAGTACGTGAGTAGCGTCACGCAGGGCGGGATCTCGCGCATGCGCCCCGGCCAGCCCGCGGTGCTTATCGCCACCGGCATCCCGGGCGCGGCCTCGATGTGTCTCGACGTGGATCGGCAGCGTCTGGTGGTCCCGATGACGTCGCAGAGCGGGGTAGGGTTTGTGGAGCTGGAGGAGTGAGCGGCGATTAGGATGACTGGGCCGAGCGCCGTTCGACTGCCTCTGGGCAGCGGCGCTCCACGGTGAGAATATGGAAGCGTACAGCCGCCCTGCCCGGAGGCAGTCGAACGCGGCTACGAGCGGCTCAATCCGTAGTCTAGGTAAATGCTTCCGTAACCAATGTTAGCCGCGGGCGCACACACGCCCCAAACTTTGCCGCACCGCCGAGCCGATCGTCGATACCTACCGTAAACGATCCGTCCGTACTGTAAGCCCGTAACAATTTCCGCTTTTCACTTTGCGCCGCAGCCTCGTCACGTTTAGGCTCTCGCCAAAACTTTAAACATGAATCGCATCCCCCGCACTGGCATCGTACTGCTGGTTTTGGCGAAAGCCGTCCTCCTTTCCGCGAGCGCTTTCGCGCAAAACCCCTTCCCAAGGGGCAACAAAGCGCCCAACGTGCACCACGTCGGCGATGTGTGGCTGCACGCCGTGGCCGGGGCCGACAGCACCTTCGACTACAGCGTGGCCTCGGTGACGATGGCGCCCGGGGCGCGGCTCAACTGGCACCTGCACCCCGAGGGACAGCGACTCATGTTCACCGACGGCGTCGGCTACTACCAGGAGCGCGGCAAGCCGTTGCAACGGATGCGCGCCGGGGCGGTGGTGACCTGCGCGCCCGGCGTCGAGCACTGGCACGCCGCGAGCCCGGACGAGCACACGGTCTACCTCGCGATCAGCGGCGACGCCCCGACGCAGTGGCGCGAGCCCGTCACGGAGGCGGAGTACAACGCCACGCCCGTCGAGGCGCTGGCGGCCGAACTGCTGCAGCTCTCGCGCGACAAGTGGCAGTGGATGGCGGACAAAGACACCACCCGCCTCGCGCGGCTCTTCCACCCGCAGGCGCAGTTCGTGCACATGGGCGGGACCTGGGGCACGGACCGCGAGCTGGCCGTGATCGGCTCCGGCGGCATCCACTACAAGCGGGCCGACGTGGAGGAAGCGAACGTGGAGGTGCTCGGGGACGAGCAGGCCGTGGTGTACAACCGGATCAAGCTACTGGCCGTCGTCGGCGGCAACGAGGTGACCAATCCTTTCATGGTCACGGAGGTGTATCGGCGCGGCGAGGACGGCGCGTGGCAGCTCGCGACGCTGGCGTTCTCGCGTTTGCTGGAGCGGTGAGGTTTCCGGGATTCGGGTAGGCGAATCCGTAGTCGAGGTTACCGGGGGCGAGGCTCAAGCCCCCAGCTTTGCGCCATGCTAAAAGCACCCCGCGCGCCGTGGCTCCCTGCCCCCGAGAGAGCGATTCCCTCGAAGCTAGCAACTTTGCAACGGGGGCGGGTCACCCCGCGACGACCGAGGATCCGGTGTCCGTCACCGAGGAATACCCTAACGCAATGCCTTACAGCCAGGTGACGCTGCGCGGTGCCGAGGGGGCTTTCGCCAAAACCCGCACGACGTTGGGCGTGTACTACCGCCACCCGTACCGCCGGGGGGGCGGACCGCGGCTCGTAGTCCAGCGGGAATCGCGTTCCGTGGACACGGATCAACAAACGCTGGGTCAATGAAACTGGCAATCGTCTTCCTGGCCGGCTGCACGGCCTGCTGCCCGCAGGTTTTGGCGCAAGCCGCCTACCCCGTGCCCCAACTCACGGCTCGCTTCCTGGAAGCGCCGATCGAGCTCGACGGCATTCTCGACGAGGAGATTTGGCAGGCGGGGGCGGGCGGGGGCGGCTTCTATCAGTACTTCCCCTCGGACACGGCCCGCGCCCGCTTCGGCACGCAGATGCGCGTGGCCTACGACGCGACCACGCTCTACGTCGCCATCCGCGCCGAGGCCGAGCACGGGGATTTCGTCGTGAGCTCGCTCCAGCGAGACTTCGCGGGCACGGCCAACGACAACGTCGCGTTCTTCTTCGACACCTTCTCCGACGGGGCCAACGCCTACGCCTTCGGGATCACGCCGTTCGGGGTGCAGCGGGAGTTCTTGGTGAGCAACGGCGGGGCCACGCGTAGCGACTACAACAACACCTGGGACGTGAAGTGGCGCTCGGAGGCCCGTCGTTACGACGACCACTTCACCGCCGAGATGGCGATCCCGTTTACGTCGCTGAAGTTTCCCGAGGGCTCGGACGTGTGGCGTTTCCGCGGCTACCGCTTCAACGTGCAGTCGGGCGAGACGAGCACCTGGGCGCGCGTGCCGCAGTCGCAGTTGCTCGGCAACCTGGCCTTCATGGGGGAGCTGCACTTCGAGCGCCCGCTCGGGAGGTCGCGCACGCCCCTGGCGCTGATCCCTTACGTGGCCGCGCAGGCGCAGCGGGACTTCCTGGTTGAGGGCGGCGGCGACACGGGGCTCTCCGTGGGCGGCGACGCGAAGGTGGCGCTCGGGGACGGGCTCAACCTCGACCTTACCGGCAATCCGGACTTCAGCCAGGTGGAGGTCGACGCGATTTTTACCAACCTCACGCGCTTCGACATCCGTTTGCCGGAGCGGCGGCAATTCTTCATCGACAACGCCGACATCTTCGGGAGCCTCGGGGATTACTTTGGGACGTTCCAGCCCTTCTTTTCGCGCCGTATCGGTCTGGCGCAGGACACAGCCGGCAACCTGATCGAGAACCGCATCATCGCCGGGGCCCGCTTGTCCGGCAAGCTCACAGATAATTTGCGCCTCGGGGTGCTCAACGTCCAGACCGCCGCCGACGAGCCGAGCGGCATCACGAGCGATAACTCGACGACCGTCGTGCTCCAGCGCCGCGTCGGGGCCCGCTCCACGGCGAGCGCCTTCGTCGTCAACCGCGAGACCTTCGGCGACGGCGGCACCGACGGCGAGGTGCCCGAGTCGGAGCGCTACAACCGCGTAATCGGCGCGGAGTACTTCCTGGCCTCGGCCGACGGCACCTGGAACGGGAAGGCCTTCGTGCACCAGTCGCTCGATCCCGAGGCCAGCGGCCGCGGCACCTCGGCGCAGACGGTGCTCGCCTACAACCGCCGGGACTGGGTTGCGCTGCTGGACGTGGCCTACGTCGGGGCCGACTTCACCTCCGACCTGGGGTTCGTGCCCCGGAAGGACTTCGTGCGCACGGGCCTGCGCGTCCAGCGCTTTCTCTACCCACGCAACCGCGCGGTGCTCAACCGCTACTCGTTCGACGGGCTGTTGCTCAACTTCCACCGGCCGGGCTTGGACTGGCGCTACACCGACTTTACCCGGCGCGTCATCGGCGCGCTCGACTTCACCAACCAGGCGGCGGCCAGCCTCGAGGTAGCCCACAACTTCATCTACCTCGCCGAAGATTTCGACCCGACACGCACGACTGGTGCCGTGCCGCTGCCGGGGCAAGCAGACTACAAATTTTGGGATGCGACGGCCAATTTCACGTCGAGTCCGCGTAGGTTATTTACGTACGAGGCGACGGTGTCGGGTGGGCAGTTCTACGCTGGGACGCGGGCTTCGGCGGAAGTAGCGTTGGGTTATCGCTTCCAGCCCTTCGTGAGCCTCAGCCTCGCCGCGCGCTACGACGGCCTGCGCCTCCCGGAGCCTTACGCCGATGCCGACCTGGTGCTGCTCAGCCCACGCTTCGAGGTCACGTTTTCGCGAAAGCTGTTCTGGACCACGATCGTGCAGTACTCCCGGCAGCGCGAGAACCTCGGGCTCAACTCGCGTTTGCAGTGGCGCTACGCCCCGCTGAGCGATCTGTTCCTGGTGTACAACGACGGCTACTCGACGGTCGGGACGTGGGCGCCGCGCTTTCGGAGTGTGAATCTGAAAGTGAGTTATTGGTTGAATCTGTGAGTGAGCGGCGCTCTACAACAAGTGAAATAAGCCGCGCTGCAGCGACCCGAAGGGGCGGGGGCCCCGTCGGCGAGCCAGTCGAACGCGGCTCGGGCGCACCTCTCGCACGATCCGTTACGTTGGATCGTCATGGGAGCAGACCTACGGTCGCCCTTCAGGGCAGTTAGGCAGAGCAGGGGTCTGCGCTTGGCGTACCTACTGGGCGCTTCCATGCTGTTGCTGTCTGCTCTGTTCGGCGCTTGCGACAAAATCGACCCGCTGCCCGAGCCCGCGCCCGGCTACGTTTTCGCGGACGGCTTCGAGACCGCGGGTGCGGACCTGGCGGAACTGTTCGGCGGCGACGGAAGCCGCTGGACCGACCTTCAGCTCGTCCACCCGGGCGGCGGCAGCAACGTCGTAGAACTCACCGACGCCATCGTAGCGGAAGGCGGTCGGGCGCTGCGGGTTTTGGCGAAAGCCTCCGACAATACGCTCTCGAAAGCCGGTATCGAAAAAGGCGGCTTCGCCGCGCCGGAAGGTTCGACGTTACGGATCTCGGCAAGGGTTTACCTAGACACCGAGGGCGACATCGAAGACTTGTTCTTACTCGACCTCGAGTGCTGTTCGTGCTGGGACCCGAACGTGCCGAACAACCAGTGCCCTGGCATCCGCCTGATGGTAAGGGAGGGTGGCTACCTGGCGATCGAGCGCGGGAAGATCCTCGGGTCGACCATCGTCCAGACCGCCGTGGCGCTGCCGCGTAAGGAGTGGGTGGCGCTCACGTGGGAGATGAGCCTATCGCCAGGCGACGGGGGTCGCAACCGGCTCCTGATCAGCGGGGAGCAAGTGATCGACGCCCCCGGGGCCAACATGCCCAACGCCGCTCGCTTCGCCGCCGAATTTGCCGCCGGGGGTATCGATTTCGAGTTGCAGCAGCCCCTGGCCTACGAGCGCTTCCAGATCGGCGCAACGGCCAATCCGACGGCGCGTGACGTGGAACTGTTCGTGGACGAGGTGAGGCTGGAGATCGTGGAGTAAGCGTCGTTTGACTGCCGACGGGCAGCGGCGTTGAATCTTTTGTATTCGCACGGCCTTACCTCGGTGCAAAGGTTAGCATATGGACCGGATAGATAGTTGAGGTGAGCTTTGCTGCGTCAGCTGTCGTTAAAGGAGCATTTTTTGAAGCTGCGCTCTCAAACGTAAATATCGAGAAGGCGTCTCCGTGGGATGCTCTTACGCCCGAGCGCCGTTCCACTAAACTACCTTAGCGCATGCGCCCACTTCTTGTACTATTTACGCTGGCCGCCGCCATCGCCTGCCGCCGGACCGCGGCGCTGGACCCGCTCAGCGTCGCGCCCGACCAGGTCATGTTTCGCATCGCCGAGGTGGATGTCCGGCCCGCGGATCGCGAGCGCTACCTCGCGATCGCCCTCGAGCAGGCCCGGATCGCGGTGGCTACTGAGCCGGGGGTCATCTCGATCTTCCCCTTCGTCGATGCGACCGCGCCCAATACCGTGCGCATCCTCGAGATTTACGCCAGTCGCGCCGCCTACGAGGCACACCTTGCCTCGGCGCACTTCCAGCACTACAAAACTTCGACGCTCGAGATGGTGGCGGGCCTTCGCTTGATCGACATGCGCATGCTGGCGCCGGAGCTGCTGGGGGAGGTGTTTCGGAAGGCGCACGTTGCGAGCATCGCCAGAGGTGAATCGCAGAAACTATGAGCATCAGCACGAGCACTCTCGCACACAGTGACCATGCCCGTCGGCAACCCGGGCTTGGGTTGCTAATTCTTTCTGAAGCGCTCGTGGCCATTGTTTTGGCGAAAGCCCAAACCGTACCCGCCAGCGTCGACGCGATCTTCGGTCCGGGAGAGCGCGTCGAGAACGGCCACCTCACCGGTCCTATCTGGCCCGAGCGCGTGGCCGTCACTGAGACCGGAGCGCAACCGGTGGGCATCGGCAACGTCACCTCCCCGCCCGCGTCCAGGAGTCACTGGCACCACCACGGGCAAACCCTGCTCATCCTGGACGGCGTGGGCTACCATTAGGAGCGGGACTCGGCGGTACGCGTGTTGCGCAAGGGTGATCTGCCGTAACACGAAGGGGGTAGCAGACAGCGAGGGCTTTGCGGATCGAACGCTGGCGGGGGTGCCGCACGTCTGAGGGCTCAGCCCAGCAGACCATTCAGCGCCTGGATGGCGTCGTAGCCTTCCTCCCCCGCCTCCACGAGCCAGCGCGAGCTCGGGTCTACCTCGACGCGGTGGTGGACGATTTTCCAGCCGGCGTCTATGCGGCGGACGCGGTCGGTGATTTGCGAGGTCGCGATCAGGATTGCAGCGACCCTGGCCTCGCCAGCGGGGCCCCTGCCCCATTGGGTCGTTGACGAAGAGGATGTAGTGGACGGTGGTCTCGTTGCCCTCCTCGGGGCCGAAGCGCACCTTGCAGGCGATGTGTTATGCCCAAATTGCGTCTGTCTCTGGCGAGCATGTGTTCCAGCGGCCCGCAGATCATTCGACCGCTGGACCGTGAGGAATACTCTTGAGCTAGTCCCATGGACAGAGCCGAGGCCGATCCGTCTCGCGCTAAACAAGTCATGCTACGCGTAGCCGAGGCGGACGTACAGTCCGCAGATCGCGGCTGCTACCTCGCGATTTGCTCCGAGAACGGACCGATCGAGCTGTTGCGCCGTTTGGCTCGCTCCGCGAGTGGCGCCTTGGTGCCGGGGCGCACTCGCGGAGCAAGCCAAACGCGCCCTGCCACACGCTTTCGGCCTCCGCCCACTCCATCACCTGCCGCGCCTCAACGTCTAAGGCGATGCCGAAGCGGATGACCTCTCGCGCGTCGTCGGCGTAGGCCTTCGCGTAGCCGCGGGCCTCGATCTGCGTCAAGGCCTCGGCCGCGGTGCCGCCGAGCTTCAGTTCGATGATGAAGACGTAGTTCGGCACCTTTACTACCATATCCGCCCGCCCGCGGCTCGTCGACACGTCCGAGCGGGTGTAGAGCCCGAGCATCGTGAAGGTCGTGTGGAGGATCGCGTGCACCATCGCTTCGGACTTCCGCGCCCAGAGCTGGTACGGGACGGCCGCCTCGATGAGCTGCTGGAACCGCAGCGCGTAGTTGTCGTGCTCCGGGAGGTCGACGCCGAGGCGGGCGGCCTGCCGGGAGAGCTGCAGCTGGATGGCGGCCGGGAGGTCGACGACCTGGAAGGTCGAACTCGAGAACTGGAGCCAGATGACGGGCCGCCGCTTGGCGGGGAAGTCCCAGTGGCGGCCCGCCCAGAGACCCTCGAACAGTTCGGCACTCCCGGAGTACAACTCGTAGAGCGTCGAGACCGTGAGCTCTAGCTCCCGAGCGGGGCCCCTGCCCCATTCGCTCGCAAGCGGCGCGGGCGCGAGAAGAAAAAGTAACCTCCTCGCTCGATGATGCCGCAGAGCTGCGCGGTCTTGTCGACGTAGTGCATCCCGCATTCGCGAAGTTTGCGGAAGTCCTGGGTGCCTATAGAGTAGATCACGGACGTGAAGGTAGGCGGTACCGAGTACGAACCTTACCGCCATCTTCGCGAAGCTAGCCCCGCCCAGAGCCCCGTCGAGCGGCTCACACCCGTATGCACCCCCACCCCATCGCCACCCACATCGAAACCCTCGGCATCGCCGTCCCGCCCGCGCTCCGCGAGCGACTCCTGGGCTTTCGGCCGCAGACCTTCGCCCGGGGCGAGTATTTCGTCACGGCGGGGGCTTGCGCCAAAACCATCGCGTTCGTGCTCCGTGGGCAGGTGCGGCACTACTACCTCATCGACGAGCGGGAGCACACGCGGTGGGTAGCGCTGGCGGGCAGCTTCACGGTGGCCTTCAAGAGCTTCGTCGACGCGGTGCCGAGCCGGGCGAGCCTCGTCTGTATCGCCCCGACCGAAATGCTCGTCATGCAACGCGCCGACTTCTACGCCTTGCTCGACGAGTTCGACGCGATGCGGCGGTTCTGGACGCACTGCCTCGAGGTGGAGATGGGGAAGTACGAAGACCGCGTCACGCAGCTCATCACCGCCGACACCACCGCCCGCTACCTCGCCTTCGTGCGCGACTACCCCGCTCATGCCCGACAAGTTCCCCTGAAGTACATCGCGTCGATGCTCGGGGTCGCCCCGCGGCACTTGAGCCGCGTGCGGGCGGGACTGGCCGGCGGACCGAAATAGACATTTGTCCACTCGGCACGGACGGCGGAGAGGCGAGTTTTGCGCCAGCGAAACTTAACACCCATGAGCCGCGAAACACTTTCCCTACCGACGGCGACGCTGTCCTACCTCGACATCGCGCGCGGCGACACGACGCTGCTCTTCGTCCACGGCGCCTTCATCAACAAAAGCTACTGGCAGGCGCAACTGGATCATTTCCGCGCCGACTACCGCGTGGTGGCGCTCGACCTCGCGGGCCACGGGGACTCCATCAATAAGCTCCCGCACAGATCGGTGCAGGACTACGCCACCGAGGTGCGGGCGCTGATCGAGACGCTTTCGCTAAAACGCGTGGTCCTGGTCGGGCACTCCTTCGGGTCGGACATTGCCCTGGAGCTGATCGCAGCAGACCCGACCGACATCATCGGCCTCGTCGAGGTCGACCACCTCAAGCGCGTCGGGCAGGAACCACCGGCAGACCTTATCGCGGCCGTGGTCGCGGGCCTGCGCGCTGATTTCGCGGGCACGGCGGCGGCCTTCGCGCGACAGGCCCTCCTCACCGAGCACACCGACCCAGCCCTCGTCGCGCGCCTCTTTGCCGACTACGCCCGCACCGACCCGGCCGCTGGCGTCCAGATCTTCGAGGGCATCCCCGGCTACGCCCAGCGCGAGGTCGAGCTGCTCGGCCGACTGCCCGTCACGCTACATGCGATCCACGTCGACTACGCCCCGACCGACGAGGCGGCCCTGGCCCAGGCCACCGCCGGCCACTACGCCCTCCACCGCATCGCGGGCACCTGCCACTACCCGATGGCGGAGCGGTCGGGAGTGTTCAATCGTGCGTTAGCGGAAGCGCTCGAATCCGTGTTGCGCACAGCACCAGGCGCCCCGTAAGCGGCTGCACGGGACACGCCACAGAACGGGGATGCACCACCAAGGCTCCGCAGCCGTGCGCGCCGCAGGCAAGCCGCCGGAGGCCCTGCGCCGCAGGCAGAAATCCTACCTTCCCCCCATGCCCGCCCGAGACTACACTTCCGTCCTTCAGGCCCACCGAGCCCTCGGGGCGTTCGCCACCCACCAACGCACCCACGTCGCCGATGCCCTCCCGCAGGCCGTCCTGCGCATCGCCCCGCGTACGCTCTTCGACACCCTCCACGCCCGGCTCGGCGCGCGGGTTTTGGCGCAAGCCCTCCACCCCGACGGCCGCGTCCCCTCCCCGCAGCACCACCGCCGCGACGGCCAGTGGCTCAAGCACTCCCACTCCCACGGCATCAACCTGCGCACCGTCGGCGACCTCCTCGGGGCCGTCAAGTACGTGCTCACGCTCCCGCCCCACGTCGACGCCGTGCACCTGCTGCCGGTCTTCGAGCCGGGCGTGGTCGGGAGCCTCTACGGCATGGCGAGCTGGCGCATCAACGAGGAGTTCTTCAGTGCGGCGTGGCGCGACCTGATGCCCTGGCAACGGCACGTCAACGACCAGCTCCGCGCCTTCGTCAACGTCTGTCACGCGCTCGGCAAAACCGTCGGCCTCGACGTCATCCCACACGTCGACCGCTTCTCGGAGATCGCGCTGTGCAACCCGTGGCTCTTCGAGTGGGTCCGCCGTAGCGACACGCAGCTCCGCGACCACCGCGCCGATCTCCACGAGGAGGTCCAGGAGGCGATCTGCGGCTGGCGCTTCGGTCGCTCGAGCCCCGGGCTGGCCCGGCGCTTCTTCGCGCAGCACGAGGGCACCATCGCGTACGAACTCTTCGGCGACGGGGACGTGCGCGCGCGCAACGCCCGCCGCGACGAACTCATCCAGTGGCTCTACGACTTCGGCTACGAGACGCTGCCGGCCACGATGGCCCCGCCCTACCGCGGCCTCGAACTCGACCCCGACCCCGCCGCCGTCACCGTCGACCACCGCGGGCGGCGCTGGCGCGACTACCGCTTCACCGACCCGCAGCCCATGTCGCGCGCCTTCGGGCCCCTCACGCGCTACAGACTCTGGGAGTCGAAAGACGACAACGCCGCCTGGGAGCTCGACCACGACGCGCCCCGCCTCCCGGTGTGGCACTACGTCGCCAATCACTACGCGGAGGTCGTGGAGCACTACGGTTTCGACTTCATGCGCGGGGACATGAGCCACGTGCAGACGCGACCGGGCGGCGTCCCGGAGCGCGTCGAGTGGCCCTACGACATCCTGCGTTTCGTCAAGGAGGCCTGCGCCAAAACCCGCCCGCACTTCGGCTACTTCGCGGAGAGTTTCCTGACGGCCGACGACTACATGACCTACGGCTCGGAGGCTGCGCACCTCGACGCGAGCCTGGCCGAAGTCGCGCTCGGCAACCTGCAGAACTTCGCCCCGCACGAGGTCGAGTTCCACGGGCTCCTCCACGAGTACAGTGTGCTATCGCAAAAACACGCCTTCGCCCCGGCCTTCACGCTCTTCACCGCCGACAAGGACGACCCGCGTTTCGACGCCAACTTCGCCGACGGCAACGTGGCGCGGTACTTCTTCGCGGTGTTTTGCCCGGCCTTCCCGGTCTACGGCGCGCTCGGCTTCAACACCCGCGCGCCTCACCCGACCCCGGCGCCCAACGAGCACTACTCCAAGCTCTACGTCTTCCACTACGACGACGGCCCGAAGGCGACGCACGGACCCTACGTCTTCGGGGACAACGTCGCGCTGTGGGAGGCGTGCCGCAGGATGGACGGCTTTCGCCAAAACATGCCGGCCGGTTTTAGCGAAAGCGACGTGACCTGGGCCCTGGCCCCCGATCCGACGGGCGAGCGGCAGGTGCTGGTCTGGCGTTGTAGCGGCTACCGCTTCGCGGTCAACTTCGGGAAGGCGGCCGCGGTGCTCGTAAACGGCAGCAAGAAGTCGAAGACCTCGGAGATGGCGCCCTTCGAACCGGTCTTCTCGCAGCCGCGCGACGGCTTCGACAAGGCCACGCAGACGCTGCAGGCGAATGCCGGGATCATCGCCTACGACGTAGCGTGACGTACTACTCTATGCACTCGCTCGGAGTGGAATAATCGACAACTTTACCGCCATGACGCAAGAGATGTTCGTCGCCAACGCCTTCACGTCCGGCCCCTTCACCGGCAATCCCGCCGCGGTGATCCTGCTCGAGCGGGAGCTCTCCGCCGAGACCATGCAGGCCATCGCCGAGCAGAACAACCTCAGTGAGACCGCCTTCGTGAGAAACACCCCCGACGCGGACGGCTTGCTGCCGCTACGCTGGTTCACGCCCGCCCGGGAGGTGCGCCTGTGCGGACACGCGACGCTCGCGGCGGGCTACGTCCTGGGAGAGGTACTGGGTTTTGGCGAAAGCCTGTCCTTCTCGACCCTCAGTGGCCGCCTCGACTGTGTGCGCGGCGGCGGGGGCGGCGGGTGGACGCTCGACTTCCCCGCCGACGGGGCCTTCGTCGCCCCGGACGTCCACGACATCGCCCAGCAGTCCCTGGGCCGCGAACTCGGGGAGTACCAGGTCTACGTCGGGACCGACGACGCCATGGTGGTCCTCGACTCCGCCGCCGAGGTCCGCGACTACCAACCCATCGACACCGCGATCGCGCGCATCCCGAAGCGCGGGCTCATCCTCACCGCCCCGGGCGACGCCGGCGGGGAGTTCGACGTCGTGAGCCGCTGCTTCTACCCCGAGTTCGGCATCCTCGAGGACCCGGTGACGGGCTCGGCGCACACGCTACTCGCGCCCTACTGGGCCAAGGTGCTCGGGAAGCCCACGCTCCGCTGCCAACAGGCGAGCCGCCGCCGCGGCGTCCTCGACGTACACTACGACGGCGGCGAGCGCGTCAGGCTAACGGGCAGCGCGGAACTGTACTTGCGGGGGGTGATTGAGCTCGGGGAGTGACGGGGAGGGGAGCAAGTGGGGGGATGGGTGGAGGATTTGATGGGTGGATGGTTTGATGGTTTGATGGGTGGATGGCTGTTAGGGCCCACGCGTTACGCTGGTACGGCCATCTACCCATCACACCATCCACCCATCCACCCATCAGTCGCCCCCTTCCACCCCTAGATCACTTATTAATCCCCTCCACCTTCGTATCGTACCACCCCATCACGGCTCGGCTGGGCTTGACGGCGCCGAAGGTTAGGTTGAGCCCCGCACGCACATAGGCGTCGTAGGCATCGGAGGTGTTGAAAGCCGTGAGGACGTTGTCGCAGGCGATGAAGAGCTGCGGCCCCCACAGGTCGACCGTGGCGTTGGCCCCGAGGAAGGCCCCGCCGGTCCGCATCCCGGCCAGTGCGCCGACCTGGCCGAACTTCCCGAAGCGCTGCGCCACCCCGACGCCGAAACCGCTGTGCCACCGCCCGGCCTTCGCCGCGTAGACGGTGCCGTCGAAGCTCGTGCTCTCGCTGAGGCGGTAGCGGGCCGTGGCCTGGACCGTGGTCGGGAGGTCGGTGCGGAACTGACCCGCCCTCGACTCGAAGCTCACCTCCGCCACGAGGCTATCGATCGTGCGCGCCACGTCGAAGTCGTAGCCCTCGCCGGACTCGTTGAAGATCGACTCCTCGTAGCCGTTGAAGGTGAACGACCCGCGGCTCGTGTGCGTCATGGCGTCGCGCTTCCAGACGAGGGTACCGAGGTCGCGCACCGAGAAGCCGAGCTGGAGTTTTTCGTTGGGCTGGTAGGCCACCCCGAGGTCGATCCCGAAACCGTTGCCGGCGCCGGCCAGGCCCTCCACGCTGCCGACCTGCGCCCCCGTGCTGTCGAAGCTCAGCGGGACGCCCGCCGAGGAGATCGACATGTTGGTCGTCACCGTGGCCTGGTAGTAGTCCGGATCGGTGTAGATGCGCACGTCCGCGTTGGTGGTCGTGAGCGCGGCACTGCCGGCGAGGTACTTGAGCCGCGCGCCGACGGTCAGGTTGTCCACGATGACGAAGGCCCCGTTGAGGCCGAACTCCTGGTAGGCGTGCATCGTGAAGCGCGGCGCCACCTGGAGTTCCTGGCCGACGTAGCGACCGTTCCCGTAGGCGGCGATTTGGGCGAGCCCTTTCGGGATGTCGAGCGAACCGGAGGCCCGCAGCGCGTGTGAGGCGCCGACCTGCCAGTTCCTGTGGCGGTAGTTGAACGCCAGACCTTCCGCGTTGAGCCCGAAACGCTGGTCATTGCCGCGGGGCTGGAGGCGATTGATGAACTGGTCCGGGTCGATGTAGAGCGTACCCCCGCGAACCTCCCCGGCGTCGCTCAGCGAGATCGGCGTGAGGAAGCCCGCGCCGACCGAGACCACACCTACCGACACCTTGTGGTCCTGGAGCATCGCCGGGTTGGAGATCATTTGCTGCATCCCGTACTGGAGGGGCAACTGGAGGTCGAACTGCGCCCGGGCGCTAACGCCGCCGAGCAGGACGCTGGCGAGCGTCAGGAGTGTATCGCGAGTGGTCATCGGAGGAGATTAGAAGGGTTTGACGGCCACCTTGGCGCCGAGCTTGACGGCGATGGTGTTGTCGTAGTAGAGTTGGGTGAATGGCGCGCCGGTGCCCTGCGGGCTATCGAGCGTGAGGATGACCTCCGCGGAGACGGCCGTACTGATGCGGCGGAGGTTGTCCTTCGCCACGACGATGTCGATGTCGGTAGACGTGGGCGACGTGACGCGGCCGAAGGCGTCCACCGTGGCCGAGGCCAGCACGGCCACGGGCGCCGGGAAGAGCGTGGCCACCTCGACGCTGTCCTTGTCGAGGAAGCGCACCTGGGCCTTGGCCGCGAGCCCGAAGCCGTTCTCGACGCGGAGCAGGAAGGAGGCCGACTCGGCGTTCTCCAGCGAGCTGGCATCGAGGGCGAGGGCCTTGCGGACCTTAAACTGCTTAAACTGTAGCGCCAGCGGCACGTCGACCTCGAGGCGCCCCCGGACCGTGGCGTCCCGGTGGAGGAAGAATTTTTGTTTGAGCTTTTCCGCGTTGACGGTGCAGCCGATACCTAGGTTGACGGCGTTCGGCAGGTGGTTAAAGACCTGCTCGAGGTTGCTGGTCTCCCGGTCGAAGATTAGCTCGGAGCGCTTGGCCACGTGACCCTCGGCCTTCGTCGGGTAAACCAAGTCGATGCCTGCGTCGAGGGGGCTCGTGAGCGCCACCGGCGTGCCGTCGCGCAGCAGCACTTCGGAGGTGTAGGTCTTGAGGCGCACCGGTGCCCCGACCGAGTTCTCGATCACGAGGCGGCCGCGGGGATTGACCAGCGAGACGGTGCCCGGTTCGAAGGCGTCGAGGAAGTCGAATCTGACCGAGTCGAGCCCGAGGTCGAACGCCAGGTCGCTGAGATACCCCTCGGCGTAGGTAAAGTCCTTGGCCTGCAGCGAAAAAAGCCCGCCCACCATCTGGACATCCTTGCTGCCGTCGGCGAGCGTGGCCGCGTAGCGCATCGTGACGTCGTCCCGATCCGAGATAGCGAAGCGGGTCTTATCGAAGTGAATCGTGTCCGTCGCGGAGGCCCCGGGGCCAACCTTTATGCTGTGCAGGAAAGGCTTACCGTCCGCGGTGAAGTTATCGCTCGTCAACTCGACGGTCGCTTCGCTCGGGAAGGCATTGATGAATTGAACGACGACCCGTACGTCCTCGAAATCGATCAGGCTTATCGGTAGCTCGATGCCGAGTTCGCGAAAATTGATGACCGTCTCATTTTTAAGGAGAGGAATAGCGAGTTTGGGGATCTCGAAGCGGTCCCCTACGTTAAGCTCGAAGAGTTCTTCGTTGATGCCGATGTGTAGGGCACCCTTGCTATCCTCGGTGAGTTTGGCGGCGAATTCGGTATTCCTGATCGCGTCGCGGAGCGTAAAGCTGGTCGATAGCAAGGGCGCGGCTACTTCCGGCGTCCAGTTGTCGATGGCGACATCACTGAACGGTTCGATACAGGCGCTAAAACTAAAAAGTGTCAAGAGGCCAGCGGCCTGGCGGAGGGTGTGTGTGTTCATAGTAGCGTGTGCGTACCGGCAGCTCGTTTACCGCCGGCGTACCCACCAATGAAAAGACCGGGCCAAATGCCCATCTAAGCCCGCATTGCTCCATTCGACGGAATAGCGAAATTGATCATATTCAGCACGCATGCAACTGAGTTTTACTGCGTAAGTCGCTCACCCGATCGCTACATCCTCGTCTAGCAAAAAGTGTTTATACGTTACTTGCTTCACGTGACCTCGCTACGCATAGTGGCCCGGTGTACCGGGTGCGTCCATGATTCGAACCCGAAGTCCACGGCGACGGCATTTTTCGCGCCTTTCGGCAAAACGCCCGAGCGCGGTGCAGCCACGCCACCACGGGGTAGACCGTTAATGTGAACTCAAGACACGCCCGCGACCGGCGGCCCGAACTTATCTCGGTACCTTTGCCGCCCCTTAGCCACCAACCACGCCCACGCCCATGGCCATCATGATCACCGAGGAATGCATCAACTGCGGTGCCTGCGAACCGGAGTGCCCCAACACCGCCATCTACGAGGGCGGCGTCGAGTGGCGGATCGCCGACGGCACGGGCGTGCAGCAGGCCTACGTCCTCGAGGGGGGCGTCATCACGCCGCCCACCGCCGAGCACGAGCCCGTGAGTGACGACTTCTACTACATCGTCCCCGACAAGTGCACCGAGTGCGTCGGCTTCCACGAGGAGCCCCAGTGCGCGGCCGTGTGCCCGGTCGACTGCTGCGTACCCGACCCCGAGCGCGTGGAGGCGAAGGTCGATCTGCTGGCGCGCAAGGCGCGTTTGCACGTTTAGCGCCTACGGTAGGCCCTGCCCTACCTTGCCCCCATGCCCGAAGCCGCACCAACGTCCACGTCGCCCAGTCCCATCAAGGCTCTCGTCACCGGGGGCTCGCGCGGCATCGGCCTCGCCATCGCGACAGCGCTCCTCGACGCCGGGGGGTCGGTGGCCATCGTGGCGCGCAAGGAGCCCGCCCTGGCGGCAGCCCGGGAGTCGCTCGCCTCCGCCGGCGAGCGCCTCCTCACCATCGCCGCCAACGTCGGGGTCGCCGAGGATCGGGAGCGGATGGTCGCCGAGACCGTCGCGGCCTTCGGTGGGCTCACTGTCCTCGTCAACAACGCCGCCGCCAACCCCGTCTACGGCAAGGTCGAGGACACCGAGCCCTGGGCCTTCGCGAAGATCATGGAGGTCAACGTCGCGGCGCCCTTCGAACTCGCCAAGGTGGCCCTCCCGCACCTCACCGCCGCGCCCCGTAGCCACGTCGTCAACGTCTCCAGCATCGGTGGCCTCAGACCGGAGCCCGGCCTCGGGATCTACTCCGTCAGCAAGGCGGCCCTCAACAGCCTCACGAAGGTCATGGCGCGGGAGTGGGGGCCGCGCGGGGTGCACGTCAACGCCATCTGCCCGGGGCTCATCAAGACCGACTTCTCCGAGGCGCTCTGGGGCAACGACAAAACCGCCGGTTACCTCGTGCGCAACACCCCCCTCCAACGCATCGGCGAGCCCGAGGACATCGGGGCCGTCGTACTAGCCATCGTCGGACCCGCCGGCGCCTACATGACGGGGCACATCCTCACCGCCGACGGGGGCTATACTATCTAGCGGCACCTCATCGACAACCTGGCACCGCGCTGCCACCCCGCACCCCGCACCCCGCACCCCATGCCCATCGCCCTCCGCCCCATCCAAACCTTCGGCATCCTCGGCGCCGGCACCCTCGGGTGGCGCATCGGGCTCCAGGCCGCCATCTCGGGTTACGACGTGCTCATGCTGGACCTGTCGGAGGAGGTTTTGGCGAAAGCCGTCGACTTTCAACACAAACTACTCGAAGGTCTCGCGAGACGCGACGCGTACGCAGACCTCGATGTCGCGGCCGTCAGCGCGCGTATCAAGACCACGACTTCGGCCACCGAATTCCAAGACTCCGTGGACTTCGTCTCCGAATCCGTCACCGAGGACGTGGCCCTCAAGCAAAAGGTCTGGGCGCAGATGGCCGGCCAGTGGCGCCCCGACACCGTGTTGACCACCAACACCAGCTACCTGCTGCCCTCGCAGATGGCCGAGCAGAGCGGTGATGCGGCGCGCTTCTGTGCCTTCCACTTCCACGACGTCTTCGACGCCCGCGTCGTGGACGTGATGCCGCACCCCGGCACCGACCCCGGCGTCGTGCCCTGGCTCACGGACCTCGGCCGGCGCCTCCGCCAAATCCCCGTCCACGTCGAGCGCGAAACCCCGGGCTACCTCTTCAACCACATGCTGATGTCCTACCTCGGGGCGGCGGGACAGTTGCTGGCCCGGGGCAAGGGCAGCGTCGAGGCCATCGACCGCAGTTGGATGGGCAACATGGGCACGCCCATCGGCCCGTTCGGGATGCTCGACCAGATAGGCCTCGATACCGTGCGACACATTTTGAGCGTTCGCACGGACGCCAGCAGCAAGGCCTTCCTGGAGGTCATCGACCCTCTCGTCACCGCGGGACGACTCGGGGTCAAGACCGGGGGCGGCTTTTATGACTACCCCAAGCCAGCCTACAAAGCCGCGGATTTCCTCGCCTAAGCGATCTGCGAAGCATGCGCCTCCTGCTCGACCTCGAGAAGCTCAAAGACCCCTACAGTGGCCTGGGGCAGTTCTGTACGCACCTCACGAACGCCCTCGTCGCGCAGCTGCCCGCCGGCGATACGGCCGCGGCCCTGGTTCGCAGGGCGGAGCTCGGCTACCTCGGCGAGGGACTCGACTACCGGCGCATCCGCTTCTACGACCGGTTCTTCGCGATGCGCTCGAAGGTCGACGTGTGGCACAACCTCCACCAGGAGTCGCCCTACTGGCCGCGTTCGCGCCGGATCGAGACCGTACTGACGATTCACGACCTCAACTTCCTCTACCGCGAGGACTACTCGCTGATCAAGAAGGCCCGCAAGCTGAAGGCCCACCAGCGCCGCGTCGACCGCGCCGATGTCATCGTGACGGTGTCCGAGTACAGCGCGTCGGAGGTGCGCCAACACCTCGACGTCCGCGACAAACGCCTCGCGGTGGTGTACAACGGGTGCCCGCCGATCCTGGCGGCCGACCAGGGCGAGGCCGTCGCGGGCGTGGAGGGGCCGTTCGTCCTCGGGATCGGCGTCATGCACCCGCGCAAGAACTGGGCGGCGCTCCTGCCGCTGCTCGCGCGCCTGCCCGACCTGCGCCTCGTGCTCGCCGGGCACGACGGGGGCGAGTACGGCGAGCACGTCCGCGACGAGGTGGCACGGCTCGAGCTCGCCGACCGCGTCACGATCACGGGCCCCATCACCGAGACCCAGAAAACCTGGCTCATGCACGGCTGCGAGGCGCTGTGGTTCCCGTCCCTGTCCGAGGGCTTCGGCATGCCGGCCGTCGAGGCGATGAGCGTCGGCAAGCCGGTCTTCCTCTCGGCGCGCACCTCGCTGCCGGAGATCGGGGGCGACCTGGCGTACTACTGGGACTCCTTCGCGCCCGAGGCCATGGCCGAGGTGTACCGGCGGGGCATGCGGGAGTTCGCGGCCGACCCCGGGCGGGCGGCCGCCCTCAGGGCCCGCGCCGCGACCTTTACCTGGGAGCGCGCCGCGGCGGCCTACCTCGAGATCTACCGCAGCCTCCTCGACGGGGAGTAGGCCCCCGGGGCGCGGCTTATGTTTGCCGCGATGAAGCGCCGCCCGCCCTACGTATCGACCGTTTTGGCGACAGCCCTCGTCCTCACCCTCATCGGCGCCTACGGCCTCCTGCTGCTGCAGGGCCGCGAACTCGTGCGCGAACTGCGCGAGAGCACCCAGGTCGTCGTCGAGCTCCGTCCCCAGAGCGACGAGCCCGGGCGGCGGGCCCTCGAGGCCTTCCTCGGCGCGCAGGCCTTCGTCAAGGCCGGCACCCTGGAGTACATCCCCAAGGAGGAAGGCGCGCGCCGGCTCCAGGCCGAGTTCGGGGACGACTTCATGGACTTCGAACTCGAGAATCCGCTCTTCGACCTCTACACCTTCAACGTGGCCGAGGCCTACGTGGACGCCGAGCGCATCGCCGGGTTCCGCGACGACATCGAAGCGCAGTCCGCGGTCATGGCTTCGTACGTCCAGGAGGACATGGTCAACACGCTCACGCAGCGCATCGGGGCCCTGGCCTGGGTCGGGTTCGGGATCGGGGCCGCGCTCCTGCTCGGGGTCGTGTTCATGATTACGAACACGACGCGCCTGGCGCTGCTCGCGAAGGCCACCCTGATCAAGAACATGGAACTCGTCGGCGCGAGTTGGTCCTTTATCTCGAAGCCTTTCCTCGTCAGGTCCGCCTGGCTCGGGATGCTCGGCGGTGTGCTGGCCGTGGGTCTGACGGTCGGCCTGGCGGCTTTCGCCAAAACGTACTTGCCGGCGGCCTGGCAGTACGTGCCGGTGTGGCAGTACGTCTCGCTCGCGGCCGCGCTCATCCTCATCGGCCTGGCGCTCAACTTCCTTGCAACCCTGGTGGTCGTCCGGCAGACTTTACGCTTGCGGGATGACGATCTGGCGATGCTGTAGTCCAGCGGGGATGCTCGCTATACTGCTAGATACTGCTAGTCGAGCACGGAAGGTTGAGGGCTTTCGCCAAAACGAGCTAAGTCTGCTTTTGGCAGCAGGAGCTAGGCCGGCTTTCGCCAAAACGAGCTCGAGCAGCTTTCGCCAAAACTGAAAGTAGCCGAGTTGCCACGTCTGCGACTGAGCTCGACGGTGCCTTACGCCAAACCCGCAGTACCGGGGCCACACTGGGCCCTTGCGCTCGCCCCCAAAATTGAACACCTTTGCGCGCACGTCCGTACACCCCGGCGACACGCAGCAGCAGCCCCGACGACCTATGGCTACGATCAAGACGAACACCTCCCGCCCCTCGGCCCAGCGCTACGACGCCAACCTCGACGTGCCCCCGCGCGCGCCCCGCGACCCGGACGAGCTGATCTTCGGCCGGCAAACCTTTATCTGGATCGGGATCGGCCTCGCGCTCATGGCCCTCGGGATGCTCCTCATGGCCGGGGGCGACATGCCGAGTCCGGAGGTCTGGGACGAGGACCTTATCTATAGCTTCCGCCGCATCACCCTCGCGCCGATCGTGATCATCTCGGGCCTCGGGGTCATCACGTACGCCATCTTCAAAAAGTAGGGCGCCCCCCGCGGCCTACCCAACCCTAACGCAGCGTGTCGGAACTCCTCCGTGCTTTGATCCTCGGCATCGTGCAGGGGCTGACTGAATTTTTGCCGGTGTCGAGTTCGGGCCACCTCGAGCTCGCCAAGGCGCTCCTCTCGCAGGACGAGGTGGCCGAGGAGGGGCTCCTGATGACGGTCGTGCTCCACTTCGGCACCGCCCTGGCGACGATGTGGGTGTTCCGCGCGGACATCGCCAACATCCTCAGGGGCATCGGCGGTGGCGAGCGCGAGGACCTGGAGTTCGCGGGTAAGATTGGCCTCAGCATGATCCCGGCGGTCATCGTGGGGCTAATGTTCGAGGAGGAACTCGAGTCGCTGTTCACGGGCCAGATCGTGTTGATCGGCTTGATGCTGGCGATCACGGGTCTGCTCCTGCTGCTCGCCGACCGCGCCCGCGCCACGGAGCGCATCGTGACGTGGCGCGACGCGGCCATCATCGGGCTCGCGCAGGCCATCGCGATCATGCCGGGCATCAGTCGCTCCGGGGCGACGATCTCGACGTCGGTCCTGCTCGGGGTCGACCGCACGAAGGCGGCGCGCTTTAGCTTCCTGATGGTCGTCCCGCTCATCTTCGGCGCCATCGCGAAGGATTTGCTCGACGGCGACGTGACCGCCGAGATGGGCAACTGGCCGCCGTACGTAGTGGGCTTCGTGGCCTCGTTTGCGACGGGCGTGGTGGCCTGTACGTGGATGATCAGCATCGTGCGCAACTCGAAACTGCGGTACTTTGCGTACTACTGCTTCGCGGTGGCGGCGCTGGCGCTGATGGCCGGGGACTGGGGAGGGTAGCGCCCCATCTTCGCCCCCGCCATGATCAGCCCCAGCACAGACCTCGACCGCGCCGACTTCGCCGCGGGCACCCTCCTGCTCGTCGACAAACCCAAGGGTTTCACGAGCTTCGATGTCGTCAATCAGCTGCGCCACCGCCTGCGCAAGGTGACGGGCGTCAAGCGCATCAAGGTGGGACACAGCGGAACCCTCGACCCGATGGCGACCGGGTTGCTGCTGATCGCGACCGGGAAGGCGACCAAGGCGCTCACCGAGCTCACAGGTTTGCCGAAGGCCTACACCGGGACCGTCACCTTCGGGGCCACGACCCCGAGCTACGACGCCGAGACCGAGCGCGAGGGCGACTACCCGACGGCGCACCTCACGGAGGAGGTTTTGGCGAAAGCTATCGAACGACACCTCACGGGCGCGATCGCGCAGACGCCACCGGTCTTCTCGGCGATCAAGGTGGACGGGAAGCGGGCCTACAGATCGGCCCGCGCCGGGGAGGCCATCGAGATGCCCACACGGGCCGTGCGGGTGGAGCGCTTCGTGCTGACGCGCGTCGAGCTGCCGGAGGCGGACTTCGAGGTGGCCGTGTCGAAGGGGACCTACGTCCGGTCGCTGGCGCACGACCTGGGTCGCCTCGTCGGCTCGGGAGCGTACCTGAGTGCGTTGCGGCGAACCTCGGTGGGGGACTACGCGATCGCGGACGCGCTGCCGCTCGCGGAGATCACTGCCCGCCTGGAGGCACGAATTCAGCGGGGACGCTAAGCTCGTCGAGCATCTCCTCGAGGGTGTAGGGGATCTTGACGTTCTTCGGGGGCGGTAGGTAGTCCGCGTCCTCGGAGAGGAGCTCGAAGCGGAGGGCGTCGGTGAGGGCTTCGAGGTAGGATCGCTGGGGGGCGCGACCGCGGTAGTGCGCCACGAGGGCCTTGCGGGGCGTGCCGCTGGTCCAGTTGCCGAAGGCGATGGTCTCGCCGCGGTTGTAGAAGGCCGGGTGCGGCTCGGCGTTGCGGCGCGCGCGGATCATCTCGTCGACCAGCGGCCAGTACAGTTCGGTGTCGATCGCGTCGACGCGGCCGATGCGCAGGGCCTTGCGCGTGGTGTAGTTGCGGTAGCCGGTGTCGAAGGTCTCGTCGAGGGCGTAGCACTCGTTGTGGTTGGCGCCGATCTCTTCGTCGCCGTCGCGCTGGGGGCGTTGCTCGATCCAGAGCGTTTGGGACTTCGCGGGGGCCGTCTCGTAGACGAGCTTGGCGAACTCGTCCCCGACCACGCCGTCCTGGCCGTGCGAGACCATGATGAGCTGGGCGGCGGGGTCGACGGTGGCGTAGCTGCGGAGGCGGCTGCCTTTGAGGCGGCTCGTACCGGGCGCGGCGAGCACGGCCCCGAAGGCCGGTCCGTAGCCGAGGGAATCCTGTTTGGCGAGCGCGTAGGCCGTGAGCGTGCCGCCGTACGAGTGCCCGACGTAGATCGGGCGTTCGGTCTGGACGGCGATCCCGGCGGTGTCGAGGTAAGCCATCGCCCTGGTGACGGCGGCGTGGTGGGTTTTGGCGAAAGCCCTAGACCGCGGCCAGATCAGGTTGCGCTGGTACCGCGGGTAGATGACCACCTGGCGCTGCCCGACGATGTGCCGCAGCCACGCACCGTAGTTGAGCGGGTTGAGCGCGCCGTAGCCGTGCGTGAAGACGACCACCCCGAGGCTATCGCGGCTGTAGACGTCACCCTCGACGACGGGGTAGAACACGTAGAAGCCCTCCGGCGTGGCGTAGTCGTCGTAGCGGACGATGCCCCCGGGGAGCGTGTCGAGGCGCTGGGCCGACAGCAGCGACGCCGCGCAGCAAAGGGATAGGAAAAGGGAAACTCGCATGCGTGAGAAGGGGCGCGCCGGGGCGGAGCCGCGCCTGCGCAAATATCGCCCGCGGCGGCGGCACTACGGAGCCCGTGCCCGATAGGGTGTAGCTTCGCCGCGATGGCGGACGGCGCACGGGAGATCGGGATCATCGGGGCGGGCGCCTTCGGGATGGTGATGGCGAACGTGGCCGCGACCAACCAACCGGTCCTCGTCTACACCCGCTCTAGAGAGCTCGCCGAGGCCGGGAATCGCGAGCGCCGACTGCGCGGCTACGATTTGGCCGCGGGCGTACACCTGGTGCACGATTCGGCCGAACTGTGCGCGCGCTGCGACCTCGTGATGCCGATCGTGCCCTCGACCGCGTTCCGCAAAACCATCCGGACCTTCTCGCCGCACCTCACGCCGCGCCACTTCGTCATCCACGGCACGAAGGGCTTCGACGTCCCGGTCGAGCGCGGCGGGGCGTGGAACTCCCAGAAGCTGGGCCGCAACCAGGTCCGCACGATGAGTGAGGTGATCCGCGAGGAGAGTTCCGTGATCCGGATCGGGTGTCTGAGCGGACCGAACCTCAGCAGCGAGATCCAGGAGGGGCAGCCGACGGCGACGGTGGTGGCGAGCAACTTCGAGGAGGTGGTGGAGGCCGGGATCCAGGCGCTCTCGACGGACAGGTTTCAGGTGTTCGGCTCGCACGAACTGCTCGGGGCCGAGATCGCCGGGGCGCTCAAGAACGGCATCGCCGTGGGCAGCGGCATCCTGGCCGGCAAGGGCCTCGGCAAGAACATCCAGTCCATCCTCATCACGCGGGGCCTCGTCGAGATGGTCAACCTCGGCAAGGCCATGGGGGCGAGCAGTCGGGCCTTCCTCGGCTCGGCGGGCATCGGCGACCTGATCGCGACGGCGACCTCGCCGGACAGCCGCAACTTCTCGCTCGGGTTCCGCATCGGCGCCGGGGAGAAGCTCGACACGATCACCGAGGGCAGCGAGATCCTGACCGAGGGCGTGCGGACCCTGCGGATCGTGCGGCAGCTCACGCGCCACTACCGCATCCACCTCCCGATCTTCACGACCCTGCACGCCGTGGCCATCGAGGGCTACCCGGTGGACAGGGCGCTGCACTTCCTGATGACCTACCCGTACGACGTCGACGTGGACTTCGTGTAGGCCCCGCATTGCGCGCGGCACCTCGGGGCGATTCTCGTTTCTTTGCGGCCCGTTACCGACACCCCCCCCCGCGCTCGCCGCGGCGCTCCGCTATGCCGACTACGATCACCCCGTCCCCTACCCCACTCCTCCAGCGCACCTGGCCCACGGCGCTCGCCGTACTCGTGATGCTGGTCGCCTGCGCGGCCTACTTCGCGCCGCAACTCACTGGACGGGTGATCCTGAGCTCGGACACGGTCCAGAACCAGGGCATGACCAAAGAACTCCTCGACTACGAGGCCGCGACCGGGAAGCGGAGCCTGTGGACCAATTCGATGTTCGGGGGCATGCCAGCGTACCAGATCTACGCGCCGGAGAAAGGCAACCTCCTCCAGCACGTAGAGAAGGTGCTCAACCTCGGCATCCAGCGGCCGATCGGGTACTTCTTCACCATCATGCTCGGGCTCTTCGTGCTGTTGCGCGTGATGGGGGTCGGCGTGTGGTTGTCGATGATCGGGGCGATCGCGTTCGGGCTCGGGTCGAACCACATGACGCTCTTCGAGGCCGGGCACATGACGAAGGTCCGCGCGATCGCCTTCATGGCGCCGACGCTCGCGGGTCTCATTTTGCTGTTCCGCGGGCGCTACATCGTGGGCGCGGGGCTGTTCGCGGTGGCGCTCGGGCTCAACATCGGGGCCAACCACCCGCAGATGACCTACTACCTCGCGGCGGCCTGCGGGGTCTTCGTGGTCTTTCGCCTAATCGATGACCTCGGCTCGGGGCGGGTGGCGCGCTGGGGTACGGCGCTCGGCATCTCGCTGGCGTGCGCGGTGCTGGCGGTCGGGGCCTCGTACTCGAAGATCTCGACTACGCTAGAGTACGGACGGGACACGATGCGCGGCGAGCCGATCCTCGCGCAGGAGGCCGGGGCGGCGGTGACGAGCTCCTCGCAGGTGAAGGGCCTGGAGTGGGAGTACGCGATGCAGTGGAGCAACGGCGCGACCGACGTGCTGGCGGGCTTCGTGCCGGGGGTGGCCGGGGGCGGCGGCGCGACGGCGGTCGACCGGGACGGTCCGTTCAGCAAGGCCGTCCGCGCTACCGGCAATCAACTGCCGCCCGACTTTACGCTACCGCTCTACCACGGGGCGCTGCCGTTTACGAGCGGGCCGGTGTACTTCGGGGCGGTGCTGGTGTACCTGTTCATCCTCGCGATGTTCTGGTTGCGGCCCGGGTGGCGCTACTTCCTCGGGGCGTCCGTGTTGCTCACGCTGCTCATCAGCATGGGGCGTCACGCGGCGTGGCTCAACCAGCCGCTCTTCGACCTCGTGCCCTACTTCAACAACTTCCGGGCCCCGAGTTCGGCCACGAGCGTGACGGCCGTGCTGGTGGCGGCGGGGGCCTTCGCGGCGCTGTGCCAGGCACTGAGGGCGAGGGACGCCGCGAGCGCGGTGGCCACCGGCAGGACCCCGGCCACGCCCGGCCACGCCGTCATCGTCGAGGAGCGCGTCACGCTGCGTTCTTTCTACGTCGGCACGGGCATCGCGGCGGGGTTGCTACTGCTCGTGGCGCTGGTGGGGCCGAGCTTCATGGACCTCGCCGGCGGGAGCGACGCGCAGATGCAACAGGCGCAGTTCCCGATGGACGCCGTGCGGGCCGAGCGCATTGATTTACTGCGCGGGTCGGCGTACCGGAGTCTGGGCTTCGTTTTGGCGACAGCCGTACTGCTGTGGTTGTGGCTTTCGCGAAAACTGTCCGCGGCCATCCTCATCGCCGGCGTGGGCGTCCTGGCCGTCGCCGATGTCTGGGGCGTGAGTCGCGACTACCTCGGGAAGGACGCCTGGCAGAGCAAACGCGACGCCGAGGCCGCGCACGCCCCGCGGCCTGTCGACCAGCAGATTTTGCAGGACCCCGACCCGCACTACCGCGTGTACGACCTCACGGTCAACACCTTCAATAGTGCCTCCCCGAGCTACTTCCACAAGACCATCGGCGGCTACCACGCCGCGAAACTCCAGCGCGCGCAGGACCTCATCGAACGGCACATCAGCCAGGGCAACATGGGGGTGCTCAACATGCTGAACACCAAGTACGTCATCAACGGGGAGCCGGGCCAGGAACAGGTGCAGACCAACCCCGAGGCCCTCGGGAATGCGTGGTTCGTCAAAGAGGTGCGCTTCGTACCGGACGCCAATGCAGAACTCGCGGGCCTCACGGGGCTCGCTACCGACAGCGTGGCCCTGGTGCACGAGGAGTTCCGCGGGCGACTCCCGGGGTCCGGCTTCACGGGGGAGGGCAGCATCCGGCTCACGTCCTACGCGCCCGACAGGCTCACCTACGCCTCGGACAGTCCCGCCGAGCAGCTGGCGGTCTTCTCGGAGGTGTGGTACGGACCGGACAAGGGTTGGAGCGTGACCGTCGACGGGCAGCCGGCCGAACTCATTCGCGCCAACTACGCCCTCCGCGCCGTGGTGGTCCCGGCGGGGCAGCACGAGCTCGTGATGGCGTTCGAGCCGGCGAGTTTCTACCGCGGGGAGACGATCAGCTACGTGGCCAGCGGGCTTATCGTCGTGCTGGGGCTGGTGGGACTGTACTTCGCCTTTCGGCAAAACGCGCCCGCCGGCGAGCCCGCCGTGATCCGCGTGGAGAAGAGCCCGAAGACGGTTTGAAGCGCGTCCTGATCATCACGTACTACTGGCCCCCGAGCGGTGGCTCCGGGGTGCAGCGCTGGCTGAAGTTCGCGAAGTACCTCCCGGAGTTCGGGTGGCAGCCCGTGGTG
The DNA here is from genome assembly GCA_965215115.1 of Saprospiraceae bacterium. Lineage (GTDB taxonomy): Bacteria > Bacteroidota > Bacteroidia > Chitinophagales > Saprospiraceae > CALDTK01. The sequence goes on along the minus strand of OZ244050.1, from coordinate 3,805,729 downwards.
GTGGCCCCGGAGGGCGCGGACTACCCGGTAATTGACGAGAGTCTGATGTCCGAGGTCGGCGCGGGGGTGGAGGTCCTTCGCTACCCCATCCGCGAGCCTTACGCCGCCTACCGCCGCCTGACGGGGGCCGGGCCGGGGGACGTGAAGGCCGGCGGCGGCGGCCAAGCGGGCGGCGGATCGCCGGGGCTGATGAAGCGTTTCGCCAACTGGGTGCGCGCCAACTTCTTCGTCCCCGACCCACGGGTTTGGTGGGTCCGGCCGACGGCGCGCTCGCTGGAGGCTTACCTCGCGGCGCATCCCGTCGATGTGCTCGTCACTACGGGGCCACCGCACAGCGTGCACCTGATTGGGCTTTCGCTAAAACGCGCACTGCCAGAGCTGCCCTGGGTGGTGGACGTGCGCGACCCGTGGTCGCAGTTCGACGTGCACCTGGCCTTCAATCCCGGCAAACGGGCGCGCGAGAAAAACCGGCGCTACGAACGCGCGTGCCTGCGGGCGGCCGACGTGGTGCTCGGCACGAGCCCGAGCATGCCGGAGCACCTCGAGGCCTTCGATCGCGGCAAGTACGTCTGCGTCACCAACGGCTACGACGCGGCGGACTTCGCGGGTTTTGACGAAAGTGCGGGTTTTGACGAAATCGAAGATACGCGGGGGCAAAGTCGACACGTAGGGAGCGACGATGAGGCGTTCGCCGTCTACCACACGGGTCTGCTGAGCGCAAACCGCAACCCGGGTGCGGTGTGGAAGGCTTTGGCCGAGCTGTGCGCCGAGGACGGGCGTTTTGCCGAAAGGCTCGACCTCCGCCTCGTCGGCACGGTCGACGAGTACGTCGTCGCGGACATCGAGACGCACCCCGCACTGCGGGCCCGCTACACCGTGACGCCGTGGGTGCCGCACGGGGAGCTGATGGCGCACTACCGGCGCGCGTCGATGTTTTTGCTGTGTCCCAACCTGAGCCACAACGCCCGCAGCCAGATCAACGGGAAGCTGTTCGAGTACCTCGCGGCCCGGCGCCCCATCCTCCACGTCGGTCCTTTCGACGCGGACAACACCCGGATCCTCGACGCCGCGCACGCCGGGCTGACGGTGCTGCCGGGCGACGTCGACGGTGCGCGCGACGCGATCGTGCGGATTTACGGCGGTAGTTTTGGCGAAAGCCCGCACGCCTTTGCGGGGGCGGTGATTAGGGGGTACGAGCGGCGGGCGGTGGCGGGGCGGCTCGGGGGGGTGTTGGATCAATTAAACGCTTAGCATGTCTACATTACCATCACGCCCCGAACGGAGTGATCTGGAGGTTTACTTCCGTCAAAACGATGATCGGCTGATTAATAAGTGGTTGCACTACTTCGACGTGTACGAACGCCACTTCAGCCGCTTTCGCGGACGCCCGGTCGTCATGCTCGAGATCGGAGTGTCGCAGGGCGGAAGCCTCCGGATGTGGAAGGAGTACTTCGGGGCGGACGCGAGGATATACGCGGTCGATATAGACCCACGCTGTAAGCAGTTCGAAGAGGACGGCGTCGAGATTTTCATCGGTTCGCAGAGCGACCGCAAGTTCCTCGCCGAGGTCCGCAGCCGGATGCCCCCGCCCGACATCATCCTCGACGACGGCGGCCACACGATGCGCCAGCAGATCGTGAGCTACGAGGTCCTGTTCGACTACATCAAGTCGGATGGGGTATACCTGTGCGAGGATACCCACACGAGCTACTGGCTGAAGTTCGGGGGCGGCCACCGGCGGCGCAACACCTTCATCGAGTACAGCAAGCGCCTCGTCGACCAGCTCAACGCGTTCCACTCCGAGCAGTCGAGCCTCGTCGTCGACGAGTTCACTACCTCCGTCGACTCTGTCCATTTCTACGACTCCATCGTCGTCATCGAGAAACGACCCCGCGGGGCGCCCGCGACCATGGCCACGGGTAAGGCCAGCTTCTCGCACGAGGTGCCCGTCGTCGGGGCGGCGCGCATCGTTGAGGGCCTGAAGTACCGAGGCGTGTACGCCATCAATAAGGTCCTACGGTTCTTCCGCCTCGGGTCTTTCGTCTGGAAGTAAGGTCGAGCCATGGGCGTAGTCATCCGGCAGGGACTCAAAAGCACCATCGTCACGTACGTGGGGGTGCTGGTGGGCATCGTGTCGTACCTGTTTGTCTACACGCGCGCACTGGAGCTCTACGGGATGATCCAGTGGCTCATTACCGCCGCCGCGACGATTGCGCCCCTGGCCATGCTGGGTAGCTACGCCCTCGCGGTACGCTACTACGCGCCATTCCGGGACCCCGACGCCAGCGAGCGCGGGCTGCTCACGCTCGTGTTGGGGGTCACCTCCGCCGGGCTGCTCGTACTCTTCGGTATATGGCCCCTAGCGGACGATTGGCTCATCGAAAGTGTCCTCTCCGGGGCGAGCGCCGCGGCCGAGCCTTACGTCCGGTGGTTGCCGCTCCTCGTGCTGTTCATTGCCTACGCAAGGATCCTGGCGCAGTACACGAGCAATTTTCGGCGCATCGTAGTGCCGGCGATCCTCGAGCAGTTTTCGATCAAGATTACGCTCCCTATTCTAATCTGGCTCGCGGTGGCGGGTTTGCTCCCGGAGGCCGGCGTGGTGTACGGGACGCTCGTGCACTACGGCCTGATCCTGCTGGGCATGGTCGCTTATATCTGGGCGCTGGGACAGCTGCGCCTACGCAAGGTGGACGCCAGCCTGTGGGCGTTGCGCAAGGAGATGGCCGGGTATGCGGGCTACGGCATCGCCGGGGTACTGAGTGCCTCGCTTGCCTTCCGGATCGACGTGCTCATGGTGGGCGCGTACCTCGACTTCGCCGCCGTGGGGCAGTACTCCCTCGCGATGTTCGTCTCGGAGGTCATCTCGAAGCCTTACGGCAACCTGCGCAGCGTGATGTCCCCACTCGTCAACGAGGCCTGGGCCCGGCGGCGCAAGCTGATAGAGCCACGTCCGGATGAGGCTGCTACAGGTGTCGAGGATTCCCGAGAGGATGAGCTCCAGGGCCTCTACCGTAAGTCTAGCGACAACATGCTCCTGATCTGCGGGTACATCTTCTCCGGTATCGTCGTGTGCTTCCCGGCTTTGGTCGAGGTGGCGAGCAACGGGGAGGTGCTCGCGGGTGCGTTCGCGGTAGTGCTGCTGTTGGGCCTCGGCAGGGTGTTCGACGCGGCCACGAGCATCAACGAACAGATCATCAGCTACTCCCCGAAGTATTGGTTTAACCTGCTTTCCCTGATTGTCCTGGCGGGCTTCAACATTATTTTTAACGTCTGGCTCATCCCACGCTACGGCATCACCGGCGCCGCCGCGGCGACCCTGCTCTCGATGACGCTCTTCAACCTCGCGTGTATCGCCTTCTCGAGTTCGCAGTTTGGGTTGTGGCCTTTCGGCAAAACGACGTACGAGATCGCCGCTATCCTGTCGCTCGTCACGGTCGGGGTGTACGTACTGCCCCCCAGCGGATGGTGGTGGCTCGATATCGCCTACCGCGGGGGACTGGTGACGGTGCTGCTGGCGGGGTACACGTGGTGGCGCCCGCCCAGCGACGAGCTCAAAGGACTGATGCGGGCGGGGCTCGCTAGGCTAGGCGTGGGGGTGTGATCTTGGGTATTCAGGTTTTTCCGAAGGTGCCGCCCACCTAGCGTAGCGCCCACCTAAAATTTGCCTCGCCAGCTTCGAAAGCCACGCTAGATCCGCGCCTCGCAATGACCGTGCCTCTCGCGATGACTACCCTCTAGCGGAGCGCCCAGTCGGAGATTGCCACGCCAGCTCGCAAGCTCGCGGCTCGCAATGACTGCCACTCTAGCACCGCGCCCAACTAGCACCGCGCCCAACTAGCACCGCGCCCACCTAGCCCCGCGCCCCTCTAGCCCCGCGCCCATCTAGCCCCGCGCGCCATACCTACATCCAGCGATTTTGAGGCTCCTAACCAAACGTTCGCGCCCGTTTGGCATTAAAGCTGCTATAGCGTAAGACATGCAAGCAAATCATCATATCGAAACTACGGCCGTGCTCGGACCCGGCCCCCAAACCACCTCCCGGCTCCAGGACCTGTGGCAGGCCGAGGAGCAACTCTCCTACCGGCTCGACGCCTGGCTCATTAAGTACCTGCGCACCTTCACGGGCGTCAGCTCGGAGCAGGTCTCGCAGTCGCGCCGCCAGTACGCTCACGCCCGGGCGGCCCTGTCGCGCCACATCACCGCCCGCGGGCGCGCCGTGGTCCGGATCCCGTTTATCTCGGCCCCCGACCTAACCCCGAGCCTCTCGACGGCCGCGCGGCAGCTGCAGCAACTCCACCGCGACCTGATGCGCCTCCACGACCGCGCCGAGCAGACCCTCCAGATGGCGACGCGCGACCGGGACTTCGGGAGCGTAGCCGTGCTCGGGGAAATGACCGAGAGCCACTACGCTATCGAGAGCCTGCTGACCGACTTGTTTCAGGCCGGTCAGACCCTGAGCCGTAAGGTGCTCAATGCCGAGGTCGCCTAACTACCGCTCGAAGCAAACGCCCGCATTCAGTACAACCGCGGGGACTACTCGTTTTGGCGAAAGCCCTCCGCCCTCGAGACCCGTAGGCTGAGGCGCTGCCAACGATACAGCAGCAGGCCCGAGGCGAAGATTAGCCCGATGATGAGGCCCGTCCAGATGCCCTGGGCGCCGAAGCGCTGCATCAAGAAGTAGCTACTCGTCAAACCGATCACCCAGTAGCTCACGATCCCGATGACCATTGGCCAGAAGGTATCCTTCAGGCCACGGAGCGCCCCGCTTGCAACCGTTTGGGCGCCGTCGAAGATCTGGAACACCCCGGCGATGAAGAGCAACTGTACCGCGACCACCCCTACGGCCCGCGCCTCGGCGCCGACGGCATCCCCGATGAACAGGCTTACTAAAGCCCCCGGCGCCAGGACGTAGAGGGTCGCCGAGACGGTCATGATGCCAGTCCCGAGCGCGATCGCCAGCCAGCCGGCGTGTCGGGCCGTCGCGGGCCGCTCCGCGCCGACGAGGTTCCCGACGCGGATCGTCGTCGCCAGTCCGATGGCGAGCGGGAACATAAACGAGAACGACACGAGCTGCAGGGCGATCTGGTGGGCCGCCAGCGACACCGCCCCGAGGGTACCGACGAGGATGCCGGTCGCGGTGAAGAACCCCGACTCGATCGCGAAGGTGACCCCCATGGGTGTCCCGACGCGGATTAGCTCACGCAGGTAGGACAGGTGCGGCCAGCGCCAGCGGTCGAAGACGCCGAAGCTCCGCAGGGCCGTCCGGGACTGCGCGTAGACGACGAGTGCGAGGACCAAGTAGACGAAACTCAGCGTCGTAGCGTAGCCGACGCCGATGGCCCCGAAGGCCGGCGCCCCGAAGGCTCCGTGGATGAAGGCATAGTTTCCGGCCACGTTGACCAACACGGCACTCAGCGCGATGAGGGTGACCGGAATGGGCTTACCGACGGACTCCAGCCAGGAGCGCAGCGCCCCGAAGAGCAAAAAAGGCCACAGGCTCCACATGATCGCCCGGAGGTACTCGACCGCGAGCGTCGCGACGGCCGGGTCTTGCCCCAGCAACGGAAACCAGGCGCCGGCGCTGTACTCGATCGCCATGCCGAAGGGCGCGAGCATGGTGGCCAGCCAGATGCCCTGCCGGGTGTAGCGCGCGACATCGCGCGGGCGCTGCGCACCGTGCGCCTGCGAGGCCAGCGGTCCGACGGCGAGCACCATCCCGAGTCCGAACAGTAAGATCGTAAAGTGGACCGTGGCCCCGATGGCGATGGCGGCGAGCGGGACGGCCCCGAGGCGCCCGACCATCAGCGTGTCGACGAGCCCCATCGACGTTTGCGCGATCTGCGAGAGCGCAATCGGCCCGGCCAAGGTGAGGAGCGCTCGGTAGTTGTCCTTTCTCTCGAGGCCTGCCTTCACCGCGGCGAAGGTAGGGCCGCTGCGCGACGGGCGTACCCAATCCTAGGGATCGTACATTCGCCGTTCCTAAGACCGAGTCAAGAGTTTATGATGAATACCGAGGCCAGTGTGGCCATCTACTGGGACTTCGAGAACGTCCACGCCGCCGCCATGACCATCGAGCACGGCCGCGACTGGTTCGACCGCCAGCGCGACAAGAAGCTCGACATCCGCGAGACCAAGGTGCTCGACATCGCCGCCGTCATGCAGTACGCCTCCACGCTCGGCGAGGTGGTCATCAACCGGGCTTACGCCAACTGGACCAACTTCTGGCCCTACGCCGAGGCGCTGAACGGCTACTCGATGGACCTCGTGCAGCTCTTCCCGATCGGGATGAACGCTAAGAACGGCGCCGACATCCGGCTCTCGCTCGATATCGCCGAGGACCTGCATACCCACGCCCACATCGACATCGTCATCCTCGTGAGCGGGGACTCGGACTTCATCTCGATCGCGCAGCGCGTGCGCCGTCGCCACAAGCGCATCGTCGGGCTCGGGGTCGAGGGCACGAGCAACCGCTACTGGCAGATGGCCTGCAACGAGTTCAAGTTCTACCACACGGTCGTGGCGCAGCACGGTGCCCCCGCCGAGGACGACGCCGACGACGAGGTGGCGTACGTTTTGGCGGAAGCCCCGAAGAAGAGCAGCGCGCGCGGCCGTACGGCTTCCGCCAAAACCAAGGACAAGTCGGCCGCCACCGACGCGGACAAGGTCGACGCGAGCGCCGATGCCGACAAGGAGAAGCTGAGCGGGGGCCGGGCGAAGGCTTCCTCTCCGGAGAAACGCCTCCTGGTGCAGGCCGTTCAGAGCCTCGAGGCCCGCGAGGGCAAGCCCTGGATCATGCGCGTCAAGATCAAGCCGATGATGCTACGGCTCGACCCGGCCTTCGACGAGGCCAACTACGACTACTCGAACTTTACCGCTTTTCTGGAGGGCAACCAGGACATCGTGGAGTTGAAGTCGACCGACACCGACACGCTCGTGCGGGTGCGGACGCGGCGGCGCGGCGGGCGGCGCGGGGGTGCGAAGAAGGCGGCGGCGGCGGGGTAAGCGTCCGAATAACGCTAGGGTGCAGCGTTCAAATCTGACGTAGCGGCGCTAGAGGGAACGGGATATGTTTGTGGCGCAAATACACCCTCGGTCGGGCGGTGTTAAACGTAAATGTATGCATCTTAAATTTCCTCTTGCCCCTGCTCTCCTGGTCTCGCTTCTGCTGATGGTGGCGGCCGCCCCCCTCGCCGCCACCACGGCTCCCGCCGCCCCAACCGACACCAACACCGTCACCTTGGAGCGCGGCCCCGGGCAGGTGTCGGCAGTCGCCTCTGCGCCGATCGGTGGCGAAGTCGTCCGAGAGCGATGGGTGACGCGTAGCCTGAAGCGGATTAATCGTTTCACCGACCGGCTCGACCGGGCCCTGGCCCCCGGCGATAAAGCTGGACCGGGCGCGGGTCTGGCCGTCGCTGGACTCGTCTGCGGGATCGTGGGAATCATCGCGTTCGGGATACCACTCGGTATTTTGGCGACCGTGTTTGGTGCGGTCGCGTTGGGTAAGTACAAGCAGGGTCTACACGGCCGGAAGGGCATGTCCATCGCGGCGATTGTCCTCGGGATCGCAGCCTTCATTGGCGCTGTCATTGTGCTCGTGTTGAACCGTGAAGACTAATTTGACGACGTGACGGGTGGTCTAACTTTGCAGCAAGTAGATTACCCCCGCAATGCGCCGAATCGCCCCATGGAGCAGCGATGGGGGAAGCTTCGCGAGAGGATCGTGAGGCATCGAGGGCAGGCCGTCGGACCATAGTACGCGAGAACGACTTACGAGGATTGTGTGACCAAGTTACCGTGTGCCGACACGGAGACATGGTGACCTACCGAGTGCCACAAAGACCCAAGGACCGAGCAGGCGGAGGTACGGCGTTAGACATTGAAGCGAGCAGCTTCACCCAATCGAGTGGCGGGAAAAATCGCTAGGCACAGTCACGCAGGCGACGGACTCCGGCCCGAGGTGAGGTGTGGGCTGGTCGATCTCGAGGTGTTGTCTTGGATCGAAAGCTTTCTTTGTTCATAATAGCAGCGCATTTCGGATTGCGAATTTTGCTAACATGCGCCGGAATGAAATTAGAGGAAGAACCCCTGGCACGTGACCGAGAGCCGCTGGTAGCTCACGACGAGGCGCCGGTTTCACACCGAGTGCGAGAACGTCCGCTCGATCACCCACCGCTTCGGCAGCACGACGAACTTCGCCTTCGACCCCTTGGGCTTCAGGGCTTTAGCCTTGGTGGATTCGGTGCGCTTCACGACCCCGACGGTGATCCCTCGCGTCGTGGCGTACTTCTGGGTCCCCTGGTAGGCCGCGTCGGCGAACGCGTACCTTACCGTCGTGAACCCGGCCGCGCGGATGGCGTCGAGCCGGAGCTCCGGGACCCCCACCGAGTCGTGCTCGTTGGCCGAGGCCATGATCGCCGCTAGGACGTTTCCCTGGGTGTCGGTCGCGGTGTGGTACTCAGATGCCTTTGGTGCGCTTGTTGCCGTCGTACGCGCGTGCCCCGCACCCGCGACTGCACAGTCTTCGAGTCGCGCACGCACGCGGTCGGCTACTGGCGGCGCCGTGGCTTGGTGTAGCGTTGCTTGACGCGCCTGGAGTAGCGTAACTTCCTCACGATCATGTGATTGAGCTTGTCGAATATATATGTCTGCGACCACTTCACGAAGTAGTAGTAGTACACCGTGGACTTCGGGGGGAAGCGCGGGTCGTCGTCGAGGTCGTACCACACCCCCCCGTCCGCATGACGTGGATGATGGCGGCGAGGTCGCAGGTTCATCGCCCGCGTCCTGACGAGGCGGCGTAATTAGCGCAGGAGTAGTTTCGTGGCGCTATCAGAGAAGGGTCGGGCGAAGAGTTTGCGTTGCATCACCTCCGAACCGCCTCCCTAATGGTTCTGGCTGGACTGCTTACGTATAGCGGTTACTTCGACGGGGACATACATGCGGGCGGATTCATTTGACACACCCTCTTAGGGTTACTTGTTTCGCCTAAAGCAACGTACGTACTGAGCTCAGGTCCTATCTTTCAGCCCGGGATGTTCAAGATTTTTCCACCCTCGCCACCCACCGCAATGCGTTACCTCCTTCTTGGCCTTGTGATCCTGGCGCTAAGTCGGTCGTCGTTCGCGCAGGACCCGTGCAAGCCCAGCTCCGTGTCACAGCGCCTCAGCGTGCCTTCCGTCGGAACGGCCGTGTTGCGGCTTCCCTCCGGGAATCGTATCGTCGGCGGTACGGTGGGCGGGAAACCCATGCTACAGGTAGTCGATGCCAACCTAAGCGTGATCCGAACCTTCCGCCTCGACTTCACGGGGGGGCTCACCGATGGTCACGTGTACTCCCTTTACTACGATCCGGCGGGCTTTGTCCTAGCGCATACCTACCATATCCTCGGTGGGTCCATCGAGATGGGCGTCGTAAAAGTCTCTGCCGATTTGCAGCGCGTGGTCTGGTCACGTCATTTCGCCGGAACGAATCAAAATGTTCTGTTTTCCACATTACAGATCGACGGGCGTGGGGATTACCTCATGAGCGGCAGTCGGGTGGGCACGTTCAACTCATCGAGCGGGTGCGACGCGCTGCTCCTTACGCTCGACGAGGCTACAGGGCAGACTAAAGCGAGCGTCTCCGGTCACGCCGGCTCTTGTGACGACTGGCTTCAGTTAAGGCAGGTCAACGGCAGCGTATATGCCGTCGGGCGTTGGGATCCGGACAATACGTCCACGGCGGGTTATAGGATGTCGCTAACGAAATTCACGCCAGACCGCAGAGGCGTGGAGTGGGTCAAGTACTACGTCGCTCCCGGTACCGCTACAGCGCGGTGCTACGCCCTCGACCTAGTCGCCACCAGTAACGGGCTCGCGTTGGTAGGCATAGGTGACAAAGACGGGATCGATGTCCTCGGCTCCGACGCCATTATCGTTTCGACCGATTTAACTGGTAAAGCTCAACGCATCGATTTTTTCGAGATACCGATCCTCAACGCCCGCGAGGCCATCAGTCAGGTGGCCAGCATGACGCAGGGCTTGCGGCTGGGCGGCGCCTACATGAAGGAAGGTTTCATTTATAATTTCGTCGCGCAACTAGACGCGGATAATAAGATCGCGTGGGCTAGCTCGGTCGCCCTGGATCGCTACACGATATCCCAGAGCGACTACGCGATTGCACTGGGTAAGCGCTTTGATTTCTTCGAAGATCGAACAGACATTTACGGAACTACTGTCGACCAGGGGATCACTTATTCGGCCTCCCTTTCTTTAGATGCTCTGGGCCGCAGCACGAGTTCGTGCAGTGTAGTCGAGCCTCTAACCATCAACCAAGTAACGGAACGTACACCGGTCACGTATACGAGCCGCTTTGAGGTCTCGCGTAAGGTCATCGATCTCGCTACGCGTCCCTTAACTTTTGTCCAGCAAGAAGCTTCGTCGGTACCCATTTGCTCATCCAATCGCGCTTCGTCACGTCGGGCAAGCTTTTGCGCGGGCGCTAAGGTTCAGCTCGATAACAACGACCCGCTGAAACGCGATGTATCCTTCCGCCCAACCGACTCCACCGCAGCTAAACTCGTATGCAGTGAGTGTCCCAATAGCACGATTCTAGCAAAGCGTTCCGGCACGTTTTTGTTTGGCGATGTCACGAAGCCGTGCCTCGTACCCGACACCCTGACTATTGCCGTTTCGTTATTAGATACCGCCTACCGTACTGTCGTGTCCTGCGAACCCAGCGTTCGTCTCCCCGACGGGTCTATAGTTTACGAAAGTGGGCAGTACGCCACTATCAAGCGAACGGCCGGCAGTTGCGATAGTACCATTGTGAATAGTGTGATCCTCGGAAGCGCACCTAGCGTCCCGTTTCGTGCCGCCTTTTGTAGCGGTGACTCGCTCAAGCTCTTCGGCGAGGTTTACGGTGCGGGGGGCGCGTATCAGCACGTGATCCAAAACGGGGCTTGCGCCAAAACCATTAATATCACGCTGACCGAATACCCGCGGTACCAATTTAGCGACAGTCGAGAATCCTGCTCCGAGCGAGGCTTCGAACTCGAAGGAAGTCGATGGTTTCCCGGGGACATCTACGCGAGAACGCTAAAAACCGCCCGTGGCTGTGACAGTACGTTAATTACGACATTCGTGACCGGTACAGAACCGCGCTCTACGGCTCAGTACAGTATTTGTGAAGGTGACATACACCGTTTCGCGGGTGAGACCTTTACTGCACCAGGTTCTTACGAGCGAAGATTCGCCCGGACCCAACAATGCGATAGCATCGCAACTCACGAATTGGAGGTCCGTCCGCCGGCTCGTGGCCAAACAGTCTACGCAGGCTGTGCCGGTGATACACTCCGGGTGCTCAACTTTACTCTCGTAAGGGACACGACGTGGCAGGTCGTCAGTGTCGGGAGCAACGGTTGCGACAGCATCCACACCAACTTAGCTCACTTTCGGAACCCACCGGTGGCAACGCTCGACACACTCTTGCCTGCGTGCGACGACACAGCGAGTGGGTCTATCGGCCTAACCATAGCAGATACCATCACCCTTCGTTGGCTCGATGGTGCACCCGAGAGGGATCGACGGAGTCTTCCAGCAGGGGACTACACGGCACTCCTTAATGATTCATCGGGTTGCACATCTGAGATCACGTACACTGTACAGCAGCGGACTAGCGTTGGCGTGAGCTCGAGTTTTGAAGCACCTAAGTGCCGAGGTGATTTGAATGGGTACGTTCGACTGCGACCCGCCGACAGTATTCAACACTCTGTACTTGGAACACGATCGTCCTCAGACCACCGCTACGATAACCTTGGTGCCGGTTCGTACCGAGTCGGCTACGTAGACGTGAGAGGATGTCGCGGCACCCGATTGGTGGATATCCCTGAAGGCCGCGATCCGCCGTTGGTCTCGCATGCTTCACCCGTAGGGGTGATGCTAGGCGACAGCATAAGACTCGATCCCGTTTATGGTACTGGTGACTCCTTACAGTGGATCGCACCGATGCCGCTATCCTGCTACGACTGCCCCAGACCCTGGGCTTCCCCTGTGCACAATTCGGAGATTGACCTGATAGCCACGAATGCAGGTGGATGTAGTACTAGTGCCAAAATTAATTTAATTGTAGACGACGGCCCGCGGATATATACCCCAAACGTTTTCAGTCCGAATGACGATGGAATCAATGATTTTTGGCTGCCGCGGGGTCGCGTCAACGTTGATCGTATCTTGGAACTATCCATTTACGACCGCTGGGGCGAGTTAATCTTCACCCAGAGCAACACAAGCCTGGAAGACCCCGCCCTGGGTTGGGACGGCACGTTGCGTAACCAAGCCTTGGATGGAGGGGTCTTCGTTTACGTATGTAAGTACATTCTGAAAAATGGGGAGGTTATTAGCACCCACGGAGAAATAACGCTCGTCAAATAGCGGATATCAACCGGCTAAGCTAAGCAAGTGGTCTCTGGAATTGACGAGTATACGCACCCAGCATAGGACCTTAAGAAGTCGGATTCTGCCTATTTCAAGGCCCTCTGCAGCACTTATTTAAGATTGGATACTATAGAGTGTCTTGCACTATTGAAGCTGCGTGGCTAGTGGGAAAATAGATCGCGCAATAGCCTGGCGTTCAGTATCTTAAAGGTCTGAACAGCAAGCACCCAACACCCGCCATGCACGATCTCGCCGTAATGTACGCCCGCGTCCTCGACATCCTACGCGCCTCCTCCGAAGATTATTTCGACGCCGACGGCAACACCCAAACCTACCCCCGGCCCCCAAAGCCCTCCGACCTCGAGGTCGTCGCCCTTGCCGCTACCGCTGAGTGCCTCGAGTGCGGCTCCGAGAATCTGCTGTGGGCCAAGTTCCACGAGTACCCCGCGCTCCTCCCGCACCGCGGGACCCGCCAGCGGTACAACGCTCGCCGCCGACGACTTCGTCCGGAGATCGACCGCGCCAACGCCCGTATCGCCGACTGGCTCGACGACGGCCGCGGCGGCGACGCCCTCGTGATCGACTCGATGCCCATCGAGACGGTCCGCGTCACGCGCGCGAGGCCCAGTCCCGCGCGTGCCGACGCCCCGAGTTCGACGCCCTCCGCGCCGACAAAACCTATCACGCCTCGACGAAGCGTTGGATCGTCGGGTACAAGCTCCACGCAATCTTCACGACCTCAGGCATTTACGTCGAGCACGTCCTGCGTCCCGCCTCCCACCACGACCTCACGGTCCTCAAGGAACTCGTCGGCCTCGCCGGGGACGGCGCCCTCGACGAGGGCCTCGTGACCCGCCTGAAGGATCGCCTCCTCCTGGCCGACAAGGCATACGGCTCGAAGCCCGTCCAGAGGGAACTGTTCCGCATCCTCGGGACCGACCTGAAGGCCGTCCCGAAGGTCAACGCCGCCGACTGGGAGCCGTGGCCGTACGAACTGAAGCGCGCCCGCGGCTACATCGAGACCGTGTTCGCGCAGTGCGTCGACGAGGTCAAGGCGAAGCTCAACCTAGCCAAACGCTTCAGCGGGATCAACGCCCGCATCTCGGCGAAGCTCCTCGCGCGGACGATCAAGCAGTTCGTCAACTACCACACCGGCCGGCCCCCCAACCAAACGAAATACTGCTGGCTAGGCTAGGTCAATAGTGCAAGACGCTATAGATCACCATGACTCGAATTCTCGTCGCGTTCAGCTAAGCCAGCGCGATCGCGGATAAGCATACTCATCGGCATAACGGTAATACGTGGCTGTAATGCATCGATAGCGCCATAACGAGGACAGCGGATAGCGTCGAAGTTTTGGTTTAAATTCGCTTTACAGCTATTGAGTTTTCAAACTCACTATTGCGCACATCAACACTACGAACGATCAATCGGTACGTGAGTCCACACACGAAATCACGATCTGGTAGCTAAGCAGCCCCTTAAATCTGCTTGCCAGGATATTTGGCAGTCGCAAGGGAGTTTTGAATCCCAAAAGGCTCCTTATACGCCCGCGGGGGACCTCGCGCTCATATAAGACATCTCGGACCTGGAAGCCGGCAGTACGCAGTAGGGCGGCTGCACTATCGAAAGTGTACCACTTGAGGTGCGTATTGTCCCAAATTCCGGTGTCCCGACTGTGAAAATTCCCTTTTAACAGCTCGATTCTGGCCATATAATGCATTACGTTGGGAACGGCTATGATCAGGGTCCCCCCCGGCGCCAAGGCCTTCCGAATATCGCGGAGAAGCAGACTCGGGTTAGCAATATGCTCCAAGACATGGGAACACACAATCACGTCATAGCTTACCCTTAGCTTCGGCAAACCGGTCTCTAGGTTGTGGATAAAAGTATCGTTGAGTACCGCACCGGCCCGTTCGGCTTCTGTCGGGCTGATCGTAATTCCGTCGATGGTCAAACCCTTGCCGGCCAGCGCGGTCGCGAGACCTCCTACCCCACAGCCGACATCCAGCATGGTGCTCGCGTTCGTCGGTATAAGGCTTTCGACAGCCGGATTGCCTAGGTTGTTGTAGGATTTCTCTTGAATGCTCTTCGCTGCCATTTTCAGGGATGACTGATTGTCTTTTGCTACGGACTTAGCGCTGGAACAGCGACTGTTGCGATACAAAGACCGCACAATGATACCGCGCCCCGCACATAACGGAATCCTACCTTCAAAGTTTGAGCAGCGCATTGCTAGGGCCCTGCCATGGCGTCTTTGGTGTCAGCCGTGACCACGCGCTTCTACCCTCTACCTCGCAATCCTACTGCGTTCCGTTCTGCCCGACCTTTCAGCGAGTCCGCCCCACCACGCGCGCCCGCCCGCCCGAAGTCACCCCCACCCACCCTACTTTCGCCCCCATGGCCACTCCCCAAGCCGCCGTCCAGCCGGCCGACGTCGACACCGCCCTCGCCCTCGGCCTCACGGCCGACGAGTTCGCCGCCATCCGGCAGCTCATGGGGCGGACCCCCAACTTTACCGAGCTGTCCATCTACTCGGTGATGTGGTCGGAGCACTGCTCCTACAAAAACTCGATCGCCCTGCTCAAAACCCTCCCGCGCGACGGCGCCCGCCTCCTCGTCGGCGCCGGCGAGGAGAACGCCGGCCTCGTCGACCTCGGCGACGGCTACGCGTGCTGCTTCAAGATCGAGAGCCACAACCACCCCTCCGCCATCGAGCCCTTCCAGGGCGCGGCCACCGGCGTCGGCGGCATCCACCGCGACATCTTCACCATGGGCGCCCGCCCGATCGCGGCCCTCAACTCCCTGCGCTTCGGCGACCTCACCCTGCGGCACACCCGCAAGATCGTCGCCGGGGTCGTGGCCGGGATCTCGCACTACGGCAACTGCTTCGGCGTCCCGACCGTCGGCGGGGAGGTCTACTTCGACGAGGTCTACAACCAGAACCCCCTCGTCAACGCCATGTCCGCCGGGGTCGTCCGCGTCGGCGCGACCGTGAGCGCCGCGGCGCCCGGACCCGGCAACCCCGTGTTCATCGTCGGCTCAGCCACCGGCAAGGACGGCATCCACGGCGCGAGCTTCGCGTCGAAAGACCTCACCGAGGACTCGGCCGACGACCTGCCCGCCGTCCAGGTCGGGGACCCGTTCCAGGAAAAACTCCTCCTCGAGGCCTCGCTCGAGGTCATCGCCACCGGGGCCGTGGCCGGGATGCAGGACATGGGCGCCGCCGGGATCACGTGTTCCACCTCCGAGATGAGCGCCAAGTCGGCCACCGGGATGCGGATCAACCTCGACCTCGTGCCCACGCGCCAGGCCGACATGGAGCCCTTCGAGATCCTCCTGTCCGAGTCGCAGGAGCGGATGCTGGTCGTGGCGCACGAAGGCCGCGAGCAGGAGGTCCTCGACGTGTTCGCGAAGTGGGACCTGGAGTGCGCCCAGATCGGCGAGGTGACCGACACGGGCTTCGTGGAATTCAGCTGGCGCGGAAACATCGTCGCCGAGGTCAACGCCGAGAGCCTCGTGCTCGGGGGCGGGGCCCCGGTCTACGAACGGGAGTCCCGGCGCCCGGCCTACCTCGCGCAGGTGGACGCCTTCGAGCTCGACAGCATCCCCGCGGCCGACACCCCGGGCCTCCTCGCCGCCGCCCACCGCCTCAGCGGCGACGCGACCATCGCCGCCAAGGACTGGATCACCGAGCAGTACGACCGCATGGTACGCACCAACACCGCAACCACCAACCTCCCCTGCGACGCCGCCGTGGTCCGCGTCAAGGAGACCGGCAAGGGCATCGTCCTCACCACCGATTGCAACTCCAGCTACGTCTACGCCGACCCCTACCGCGGCGCCATGATCGCCGTCGCCGAGGCCGCCCGCAACATCACCTGCGCCGGGGGTGCGCCGCTGGCCGTGACCAACTGCCTCAACTTCGGCAATCCCTACAATCCCGAGGCCTACTACCAGTTCAGCGAGGCCATCCGCGGCATGGGCGACGCCTGTCGCGCCTTCGGGACCCCCGTCACGGGCGGCAACGTGAGCTTCTACAACCAGAGCACCTTCGAGGACGGCCGCACCGAGCCGGTCTACCCCACCCCGACCATCGGGATGCTCGGCAGCATCGAGGACCCCGGGCGTCCGATGACTTCGGCTTTCGCCAAAACCGGCGACGCGATCCTCCTACTCGGCACCGTGCGCAACGACCTCGGGAGCAGCCGCTACCTCCGCGTCGTGCACCGCGTGAAACACAGCCCCTGCCCCTACTTCGACCTCGACGAGGCACTGCTGCTCAACGAGACGCTCGCCGGCCTAATCGCCGCCGGCGACCTCAACTCGGCCCACGACTGCTCCGAGGGCGGGCTCTTCGTTGCGCTCCTGGAGTCGGCCATGCCCAGGCAACTCGGCTTCGAGATCGCCCGCGCCCCACGTGGCGTCCGCGACGACGCCTACCTGTTTGGCGAAAGCCAGAGCCGCGTCGTCGTCACCTGCGAACCGGAGCGCGTTTCGGCGATCACCGCCGCGCTGGAGCGGCGCGGCCAGCCCTACACCCAACTCGGCACCGTGACCGCCGGCCCGATCACCGTAGGCGACCTCGACTTCGGGTCGACGGCAGGTTTTGCGGAAGCGTACCAACACAGCCTCGCCCGCAGCATGGCCGTGGCCTGAGCCGTCACCGCCGTTTGCCGCCGCCCCCGAAGCCCGCCAACACGACACTATATCGTGTCGTTGTACGCGGGCGCTTTCGACCAAGCTTGGCTTGCGCATGTTGCATCGGCCAGCGGTTTTGCGGAAGCGTACCTACACGACCTCGCCGACGACAGCTCCGTCGCCTCGGCTCAATCCCCGACGTGACCTACTTCACCGCATCCCCCCGGAACACGATGGGGGCCTCGACTCGTTTATAGGACCGTGGGCAGGTCCGCACCACCGCCCGCGCTCTGCCGCACACCCCCGTGGGTCAACCTCTACCGATGAATCATTCGCGCCACCCTCTCCTCGCGCTCTTCGCTGCGCTGTTTTTCGCGGCTTGCGCCAAAACCGAAGGCATCCTCATCGAGGGCCAGGTCGAACAGGCTGCGGGCCTGCAGGTGCAGTTCGACAAGCTCAACGGCCCCACCGAGGCCTTCGAACAACTCGGCAACACCGTCGCCGACGAGAGCGGCAGGTTCGCGCTGCAGCTTCCGACCACCCCGGAGGCCGGCGTCTACCGCGTCCGCATCGGCGCCCGCAAGATGCCCGTGATCCTCGACGGCACCGAGGACCACGTCGTGCTTGGCGGCAAACTCGACGACCTGCCGCGCTACCAGTACACCGTGTCCGGGAGCCCCTCGACGGCCAGCTTCCAGAACATCCTCGGGGGCCTCGCCACGCAGAGCTACCAGCCCTCCGACGCGAGCACCTACATCGACACGGCAGCCAACCCCTGGGCCGGGGTCTACCTCGCGGAGCTCGCGCTCGGCCACGCGAGCTACCTCGAGGGCCTGCGCCGGGCCCAGTCCAAGCTCGAGGCCGAGTACACCGGCACCGCCTACGGCACCGACTACGCCGCCTGGGTCAACGCCATCCAGGCGGAGTACGAGCGCGCGCGTTCGGAGGAGCGGATCCAGGTCGGCCAGCCCGCCCCCAACATCGAACTCCCCAGCCCGAGCGGCGAGGCCTACGCGCTCGAGGACCTGAAGGGCAAGGTCGTGCTGCTGGACTTCTGGGCGAGTTGGTGCGGCCCCTGCCGCCGGGCCAACCCGTCGGTGGTCGATGTCTACGAACGCTACAAAGACAAGGGATTCACGGTCTTCAGCGTGTCCCTCGACGGCTTCGACGACAATACGCGCGCGCGCCTCGAGCAGGGCGGCGACCTCGACGAGCAGCTCCAGGTACAGCGCGAGCGCTGGGTGCAGGCCATCGGCGCCGACCGCCTCTCGTGGCCCTACCACGTGAGCGACCTCAAAAAGTGGAGCGCGATGCCGGCGCAGACCTACGGTGTGAGCGGCATCCCGAAGACCTTCCTCATCGATCGCGAAGGCAAGATCGCGGCGGTCAACGTGAATCACACCAGGCTCGAGGAGGAGTTGCAGCGGGTGCTGTAGACCGGGGTCGAGAGGTGGTGAAGGTGTGGCGGGGTGGTTCGGCTGCGCCGGGGGGCGGCATAGGTAGGCTCTAGATGTTAGAGCGATCATACGGCACAAGACGGGCCCCGCAGTGGTTTGGCGGTATTTATGCCGCCCCCCTGGGCCGAAGGCCCAGCCTGTGGGCCGAAGGCCCGGCTTCCACAACACCCTACTTTCAGAGTCGGCTTCGCCGATCGGGGCGGCATAAATGCCGCCAAACCACAAGCCGCCGCCAGCCCCCTCACTCCCCCCGCCCCCACGCGGCCATCAACACACTCCCCGCTACCCCGACATTCAGGCTCTCCGTAGCGCGCCCGCTCCCTTCGATCGTCACGCACTGGGCGCCGTTGGCGTTTTGCCGCAAGGCCTCGCGCGCCGCTTCCCCCGGTCCGTGGCTCTCGCTCCCGAGCAGTAGGACGCCGCGCTCGGGCCAAGCGAACTGTTTAAAAGGGGTGCCCGCCAAATCCGCGACCACGAGCGTGTGCCTCGTACATACGCCGAGTAAATCTGCCAGGTCCACCTTCAGGTGCGGCAGCCGAAATAGACTCCCCCGCGCCGCGGTCACCGTCTTCGGGTTGTACCAGTCCACCGAGGTCGGCGAGGCGCACACGGCGTCGATCCCGAACCATTCCGCACTCCGCAGCAGCGTCCCGGCGTTCCCGGGGTCGTTGACGCCGTCGAGGTACAGGATGCGCTGTCCTCGCGCAACCTCGCCCAGGGTGTAGTCGTACGTTTTGGCGACCGCCAGCACGCCCGTCGGCGACTTTTGTCGACTCAGGCGTTCGAAGGTCGACGGACTCGCCGACTCCACTTGCTCCGGGGCGAGGGGCAGCCCGTGCGGCAGGTTTTGCCGCAAGGCGCCCAACCCTTGCTCCGTCCCGACGACAAACTCGACCTTCGCCGCGCTCGCGAGGAGTTCGGCGACATTGACCAGGCCCTCGACCACGAAAGCGCCATACTTTCGGCGGGCCTTAGCTTGCTGAAGTTCGCGAATGAATTTTACCCGGGCGTTTGTCACTGCCATCGGCGCGAACCTACGTCGCCCAGCTATGCCGGTACCTCGTCACGTCTCGTCCAGCACCGGGGGCCTTTCGGCAAAACACCTCCTCGCCGCGCTCACCCTGGTGCTGTCGTGCAGCAACTGCGGCGTCAACAAGTACCTCACCGACGACCAGTACCTCGTCCGTAAGAACAAGGTCGAACTGGCCAAGGGCGAGACCGTGCCCAACTGGCGCACCTACGCCCTCGAACTCTACCCGCGGCTCGAGCCCCAGCCGAATGGCCGCTTCTTCTTCGCCTTCCGGCGCGAGGGCTTCTACCTGCGGCAGGCGGCCCGACGGGACTCGAGTCGGTTCCAGCGCTTCGTGAGCGAGATCATCGCCGAGGAGCCGGCCTTCCTCGACACCGCCGCCGTGGAGCAGAGCCGCGTGCGGGTGCGGGCCTACATGCTCAACCGGGGCTACTTCGACGCGCGCGTCACGAGCGACATCGACACCACCGGCGAGCACGCCGCGAAAGTCACGTACACGGTCTTCCCCGGGCGGACGTACCGCTACGACACCGTCCGCTACGAGGTAGACAACCCCGCGATCGAGGCCCTCGTCGACTCGGCGCGCAACCTCAGGCTCGTCAAGCCTGGCGTCCGCGTGGACGCGCGCGACTACGACGCGGAGGTGCTGCGGCTCGTGTCCCTGATGCGCAACAACGGCTTCGCCGACTTCTACGCCAACAGTATCGCCCCGTTGGACGCCGACAGCGCGGGGGCGGCTGTCAACGCCACGCTGCGCATCCTCCCGCCCGTGGAGGGCGGGCGCCACCGCACCTACACCGTCGGCGACATCACCGTCTTCCCGGATGTCGACCCCCTGGCCACGGCCACGACCGTGAGCATCGACACGACCTACGACGGCGTGCGCATCATCTACGAGGCCGACGAAATGCGCGTGTTGCCGGCCACCCTCGCGGAGAACATCTTCTTCCGCCCGGGCGAGCTCTACGACCAGTCGGAGATCGCGAAGAGCAACCTGCTGCTCAACCAACTCGGCGTCTTTCGCCTCGTCAACATCCAGCAGGTGCCCTCGGCCGACGACGAGCACGCGATCGACTTCCTCGTGCAGTTGACCCCGGCCGCGCGGCGGGCCTTCGACGCCGACCCGAACGTGAGTTTTACCGATCGCCAGGCCGTGAGCGGGGGCAACCTCTCGCTCATCGGCCTCCAGGCCGCGGGCTCCTTCTCGGACAACAACCTCGCGGGGGGCGCCGAGAAACTCACGATCTCCGGCGACATCGGGGTGGAGTTCAACTTCGCCCGCCTCGGGCAGGCCAACACCCAGCGGCTCAACACCTTCGAGACGGGCCTCACGGCCGCGGTCGAGTTGCCGCGCTTCGTCGACTACCTGTACGCTTACCGCGGGCTCAATAAGTTCAACACTAGCGCCGATCCGGCCGGCAAACCGGTGCGCTTCATCTCGGACGAGTTCTACGCCGCGCTCCACGACCGGGCCATCACGCGCGTCAGCCTCGCGGCGCGGTACGTGAGTCTGCTCAACTTCTTCACCACCAACACCCTCTCGGGCACCTTCGGGTACACGCTCGTCAACGAGCGCGAGCGCTACACGATCAACCACCTCGGGCTCGAGTACTTCCGCGTCGTGGCCGAGCCCGACTTCCAGCGCATCCTCGAGCTCACGCCCTTCCTGCAGCGCAGCTTTGGCGACCAGGTGTTCACGGCTTTCCTGTTCCGCAACGTGTCGTACTCGCGCGTGGACCCGACGGGGCTGTGGCGCGGGAGCTGGACCTACCTCGTGGACTTCGAGCAGAGCGGCGCCGAACTGATGGCCGTCAACGCCCTCACCAACACGCTCTCCAATGCCGAGGGCGCTTACGCGCTCGGGCCCGGCCTCGACTACGCGCGCTACGGGCGCCTGGCGATCTCGGTGAGCCAGGACGTCCCGATCGACCTGAAGAACAGTGTCGCGTGGCGCCTGGCCAGCGGCGCGGCGCGCACCTACGGCTTCGACCAGGACGAGCGGGACGTGCCCTACGTGCGGCAGTTCTTCGGCGGCGGGGCCAACAGCCTGCGGGGTTGGCCCGCGCGTGGGGTCGGCCCGGGCGGCTACCGCGACACGACGCTGATCAATACCCAGGGCGGGATCCCTTTTCAGCAAGCCGACTTCCGCCTCGAGGCCAACCTCGAGCTGCGCGGCCCCCTCACCCGCGTGGCCTCGACGCTGATCAACTACGCACTCTTCGTGGACGCTGGCAACATCTGGACCCTGCGCCAGGACCCGACGCGACCCTTGTCCCAACTCAGCGTCCGCGAGCGCCGCGACGAGAGCGGTGCCTTACTTACGAGTCCGTTTTGGCGACAGCTGGCCGTCAACGCTGGCGTCGGCCTGCGGTGGGATATCCAGTTCGTACTGTTGCGCTTCGACGTCGGCATCAAGCTGCGCAACCCCTACGAGATCGACGGGACGCACTGGCCGGGGAGTTTCGTGCCGGACTACGACAATCGTTTTAATATCGGGATTGGGTTGAATTATCCGTTTTGAGTGCGGGGTGCGGGGTGCGGGGTGCGGGGCGCGGGGCGCGGGGTGCGGGGTGCGGGGTGCGGGGTGCGGGGCGAGTGATGCGCGGCGCTCACGCACCCCGCCATACAGATGTCGCACCTACGGCGCTAGGGGACCCGCAGGTTCTTGATTTTACGCGAAAGACCGATTGCTCATAAGAGCCATTAGCGCCGACTGGCCTTGCGGGCTTTGGCGGCGAGCTGCTTTTCGAAGAGCCGCAGTTCGCTCTTGCGGCCGTGCTCGGCGCAGATGGGGCAAGTCCTCGGGTCGTGGCCGCGGGCGGGGCAGTGCTCGCGGCCGAAAAAGATGATCCGGAGGTGGAGGCGATTCCATAGCTCGGGGGCGAATAGTCGTTTTAGCGAACGCTCGGTCGTCGACGACGTTTTTGCCGGAGGCTAGAGCCCCAGCGGTAGGCGAGGCGGTGGATGTGGGTGTCGACCGGGAAGGCCGGTTTGCCGAAGGCCTGGCTGACCACCACGCTCGCGGTCTTGTGGCCGACGCCGGGGAGCGTCTCGAGGGCCGCCATGTCGTCCGGGACCTGCCCACCGTAATCCTCGACCAGGATCTCGGACAGCCGTCTGATCGCCTTGCTCTTCTGCGGACTCAGTCCGCACGGCCTGATGATGCGCTTGATCTCCTCGACGGGCTGCCGGGCCATGTCCGCGGGATTGTCGGCGAGGGCGAAGAGCTCGGGGGTGACCTGGTTGACGCGCACGTCGGTACACTGCGCACTCAGCAGCACCGCCACCAGCAGCGTGTAGGGGTCGCGGTGGTCGAGGGGCACCGGGACGACGGGGTACAGGCCCTCCAGGACGCGCGCAATCTCGTTGGCCTTCGCCTGCTTCGTCAAGCCTGGCGCTTTTCGAGGAAGGCCGTGAGGGCTTTCGCCAAAACCTGCTCTCCCGGTTGCCCCGCCCGATCGAAAGCCCGGCCGGTGAGCTGTTCGTAGAGTCGGAGGTAGCGCTCGCTCACGAGCTCGACAAAGTCGTCGGGCATCTCGGGCATCGTCTGCCCTTCCAAACCCTGAAAACCCCGTTCCATCAGCCACTCACGCACGAACTCCTTGCTGAGCTGCAGCTGTTTCTCGCCCGCCGCCTGCCGCGCCGCGTAGCCCTCCGCCACGTAGTAGCGACTCGAGTCCGGCGTGTGGACCTCGTCGATGAGGTAGACCTCGCCCTCGTACATCCCGAACTCGTACTTGGTGTCCACGAGCAGCAGGCCGCGTTCGGCGGCCATCTCCGTACCGCGGGCGAACAACGCCAGCGAGTAGCGCTCGAGTTGCTCGTAGACCCCTGGTCGCACGATCTCCGCCGCGAGGATGGCCTCCCGCGAGATGTCCTCGTCGTGGCCCTCCTCGGCCTTGGTGGCCGGCGTGACAATAGGTTTTGCGAAAGCGTCCCCCTCCCGGAGGCCTTCCGGCAAAACGACGCCGCACAGCTCCCGTCCGCCGGCGTTGTAGGTCCGCCAGGCGTGCCCGGCGAGGTAGCCCCGCACCACCATCTCCAGGCGGATCGGCGCGCAACTCTTCCCGTAGGCTGCGTTCGGCGCGGGTACGGCCTCCAGCCAGTTCGGGACGATGTCGCGCGTGGCCTCGAGGAAGTGTGTCGCCACGCCGTTCAACACGGCGCCCTTGTACGGAATGTCGCGCGGCAGGATGTGGTCGAAGGCCGAGATCCGGTCCGAGGCCACCATCAGGAGCCGGTCGCCGAGGAAGTAGACATCGCGGACCTTGCCGCGGTAGAAGCTGGTTTGGCCGGGGAGGGAAAGGGGGGCAAGCATGGAGGGGTCAAGGTAGTCGAAGGAACGCGGCCGCTCGCCTGGACGGCGATTGTCCGCAAGCAGACAAATCACGAACGTCTCTACGACTGAGTTTAACAACTCGTTCGAAAACCCGGAAGAAGAGTATATTGCAGTCGGTAACCCCAACCTCCGTAGTCACCATCACCGCCACGCGCGGTAATTTTTCACCTATGAGAGTATTTACCCAGACAGGAGCTCCCGGCTCCCGGCTTTCGGCTGGCAAAGCCAACGACAAACTAGCGCCGCCGCCATGCTCACGCTAGCCTTAATGACCTTCGCAGCTACCGGCTTTGAGAAAAGTGACGCCCTCGATGCGTCGGACGCCATGGCCGAGGAAGGTCGTTACGTCGTCCCTGGCGAGTGGCGACAACCGATCACCCAGGACGACATCGCTGCGTTCAGCGAAACCTACGGCCCGTCGAGCGAGAGGCAGTCCTTGCGGTCTCGTTCGGGCGAGACCATCTTCGACGGCTACGCCGTCGAGATGATCGAGGCGGGTGCCAACTACGACAAGGCCGGACGGCAGGCTACGGGCTACGAAATCGAGAGCCGTACCTTCACGGTGGCCGTGCCTGCGACCGAGCAGTGGTCCGAGGAGCAAATCCAGGACCTGTACTCAGCGGTGACCTCGGAGGTAGCTATGGCAAGGCAACAATACCCCGGCAAAGACATCGGGTCCATCAACTTGGTCGGGCCTCTCGGCGCCGGCAACGAGCGCTACATGACCGGCGAGGTGCAGACATACCAATTGGAACCAGAGTCCGAGCCGGAAGCAGTTACCTTTAGCTGGGACGAACAGCCACGGGCAGGATGCACCACCAACAATGCGACCAGGTTTCGGGTCAATCAAGCCTTCACGAATCGTGCTCAGGCAGACCTCAACAGTCGAAAGTGCCACCCGGATGACCACGTATACACTTACGATCACGTCATCACGATCTCCGGCGCCAACACACCTCCCAATAGTGCAGGTACGTACTACTACCTGATCACTGGATTCCCCACCTACGCCTCTTCGGCGGGCAATTATGCCGCCCGCGGTAAGTACCATACACATTACGACCTTTACAAAAATCAGCTTTGCTTTAGCGAAGCGAAGGTCGTCAACTATGGCTACGATATGCACACGATGGGCAAGATTCAGGGAGGGTACATTTTCGGGACGCCGCCCGTGATTACGATCGAGAACGAGAGGTACCTGCCAACTACGACACAAATGATGTACGAGCCAGTGAATCTCGTAAGCGGTGCCAACTTCTGGCGGACCACACTTACGGTAGGCAGAGTAGGAATTCTCACTTCCGCATCGTCGAACTGTCCGTAGCCGAGATAGCGTGAAGACTACCATGTGCAACACTGCACATGGTAGTCCTGTATTGACGGGATGTCTACTTTGCAAACCGGCAAGATAATTACACATGAGCTATATTACTCGGATTGCACTATTGTGCTTACTTACTCCCGGCAGCAGTTTCTGTCAAACAGCACTCACGGATCTGGTAGTCAGCCTCAACTCTTGTGTGTATGGCGACACTCTGGTGACGGTTACGATGGAGAGTGCGGCGTATGTAGGTGAAGAGTTGTATGTCGTAAAGGCAGGCACACACCGAATTGAGTTGTATAATGTAGCTGGAACCAGATTGGACATGCTACGGGACACCGTAATAGAATCGCCATTGCGCCTCACTAACACAACGTGTGGTCGCGAGGGTATTGCTCTAGAAGGAGTCCGACACCTGGAAGATTCTACACAAATCATTTTTTACAGCTATGCGTTAGATTACGACCTCTCTGTTTTAAATACTTCATCGGTTGAAATACCGGTTATCGACTCAAATATCTACCAGGACAGAAGGTACTCATGGCCGGCCGTCCAGCATGTTCGGGACATAACATACGTTGTGCCAAGCAAGATTTCGAACCGAATATACGGCAAGGATACCATAGGACAGTACAACCACTACATCTACGCTCTAAGGAAGGGCTCAGTCATCAGTCGTCACCTTTGGAATATTGGTACTACTAGTGATATTTATCGCGCCAAGATAATTAATAACCGCTTCACCGTAGTCCAATCTGGAAGTCCATACTTCTCCCCTGTCCTAACTCCAGGGACAGATCAGCTCGACCTTGAGTTCCCCTACCGAAAGCTATACCGATACTACGACAATGCACAATATTATGGTAAAACCCCCCACGCAACAAATCACGTATTGTTGAATGATTCCAAGTACTCATATGCCTTTGGAGATGTAAGCCGAAATTTTGAACTACTCTTCTCCAATGTAGTTGGCGCTAAGAATCTTGCCCTTCTGGCCTTAAAGTTCGACAGTTCATTCAATATCGCAGATTCCACGACGTTGTTCCAGAAGTACGAAATTCCGTACCGTGGCATCAAAGGTAACTCGATAAGCTACGGTCGTTTTGCTGCCTTTGGTCGCAACGGCGACATCTACACGACGATGTGCGTACGTGACAACTCCGACGATGTCGATAGCACTTCTGTTTATCTCGCGCGCATCGATACTAGCCTCAACGTGATTTGGGACAAGCTTCTCCGTATCGACATATACCAATACCTGTACGAAATTCAGCCCTTGAGCCGAGACCGCGTGCACATCATCACCCGTGACAACTACCCCTTCGATTGGGAAGACCCACGCAACATTCAATACTTCTCCTACGTCGTTGACCGCAATGGCATCATTAGCGCGACGCCACTCGGAGCTGCCACCAATCGGCTCCCCTCCCTGCGTGTCTCGCCCAATCCTATCAACAGCGTCGCTAAGCTCGAAGGAATACCCGAAAGCTCGGACTACGCCGAACTCCGTGGCGAGATCTATGACGCGAGCGGTCGTATCGTATCGACAGTTCAGTTCGGCACGGACGCGGCCTTTTCCCTGGATGGACTTACTGCGGGTAGTTACTTGATTCGTGTACTGGATGCAACAAACCTTATGGTAGGCGTAGCGCGCGTCGTTAAACAGTGATTGGCTAACGTCGCAAGTGACGACGTATGACGTTTTGCCGAAAGGCGCGCAAGCCGCCTACATATACTTCGTCGAGTTCCGGTCCACGAGTATGTCGCGCAACTCCTGCAAAAGCCTGTACTGCTGCGGCAGGAGGCGCTTCGCGACCTCCTTCACCGCCACGAAGCTCCCTTCCTCGGCGTGCGGCAAGTGTTGTAGGTGTTGCCGCAGGCGACGCGCGTCGTCGAGCAGGAGCCTCTTCAGCGAGGGGATGTCGTGGTAGTCGGCCTCGATGGCGAGGCCGCGCTTGACGCCGTCGGCGTCCTCGGCCTGCTCCAGGGCGATGATCTCCTCGCGGAGGCGGCGGATCTGCGCGATGTCGAAGTCGGTGTTGCCCTCGGGGAGCTCCAGGTCGTCGGCGTGCTCGCCGCGGCGCACGAACACCTCGAGACCTCGTTCGCGTACGCGGTAGATGACGAGGTGTAGTTTATCTCTGATGTCCATGCCGGGGCGCTCTCGATTGCCGTAACTGGATTCAGGCGGGCAAGTTCTCTGTTAAGAGGTAATGATACGTCATCAACTCCAATACCTGCCGCTCTTCGTCGGTATTGACGTCCACGAACTCGAAGGCGCGGGGCACGAGTTGCGCGCGGACCCCGGGCTTGAGTAAGATCCCGAGCGTCGCCTCGCCGCGGTCGACGTGGACGGTGCGACCGTCGCGCTGGGGCACGAGCCGAGCCGTGGCCTCGGCCCGCCCGGCCAGCGTGAGGCGCCCCTGCTCGATGACGCCGTAGGGCTCCCCGTCGAGCGTCACGTGGGTCTCGGTGCCGCGCAGGGTGTACACGTACTCGTGGGTGGCCGTCGTGAGGTAGGTCATGGCGTAGGGGCGCTTCGCGCGCGGGAACTCCTGCCGCACCCAGTAGCCGAGGGGCTCGCGGTACACGCTCTGGATCGTGCCGACCTTGCGGTGCTTGGCCCTGAGCAGCTTGGGTTCGATGACGGGTTCGAGGGCGAGTAGGTCGAGTTCGGCGCGCTTGAGTTTCGTGAGTCCACTGCGGTCTTTCTTGAGCTCCCCGCGCCAGTCTTTCAGCATCGCCTGCAGGCCCTTGTCCTTCGGCTCCCCGCCCGAGAACATCGCGTGGACCTTCTGCGTGGTCACCGTCGCGATCCCGGCCACGACCGTCACGATCGCGGCCATCGCCACGATGCTACCCTCGACGACGAAAAGGAGTTGGACCTGCATCACGCTAAAACTAACCCGAAGCCCGTACACAAGTTGTCCGCCGGAAGTTTTGGCGCAAGCCCTACCACTCACACCGCGCTAGCCCAAGTAGCTGCGCAGTTCCTCGTGGTGGTAGCTCTTCCGCAGGCGACGCAGCGCCCGCTCCTTGATCTGGCGCACGCGCTCGCGCGTCAACCCGAACAGGGTCCCGATCTCCTCCAGGGTCCGGGCCTTCTCGCCGTTGAGCCCGTAGTAGCACGCGATCACGTCGACCTCCCGCGGGGCCAGCATCGCGAGCCCGTGCTGGACTTGCTCCTTGAGGCTCTCCTTGAGCACGTCGCTGTCGGACTCCATGTCCTCGTCGGCGCGCATCACGTCGAGCATCGTCGCGTCGTTGTCCGCGTCGCCGAGCGGGGCGTCGATACTGACGTGCTTGTTCGAGCCGCGCAGCATGTTGCGGATCTCCTTGACGGGCAGCTCCATCGCGTCGGCCAGCTCCTGGTGGTTGGGCTCGCGCTCGTACATCTGGACGAAGCGGATGCGCGCGGTCTGGAGCTTCGAGTAGCTGCCTACCTTGTTGAGCGGCAGGCGCACGATGCGGGAGTGGTCCACGATGGCCTGCAGGATCGACTGCCGGATCCACCACACGGCGTAGGAGATGAACTTGAAGCCCCGCGTCTCGTCGAAGCGCTTGGCGGCCTTGATGAGGCCGCAGTTGCCCTCGTTGATGAGGTCCGACAGCGACAGGCCCTGGTTTTGGTACTGCTTCGCCACCGAGACCACGAAGCGTAGGTTAGAGCGCGTCATCTTCTCGAGCGCCTCCTGGTCGCCGGTCCTGATCCTGCGCGCGAGTTCGGCCTCCTCGTCGGCGGTGATGAGCCCGATGCGACTGATGTCGCTGAGGTACTTCTCCAGCGCGAGGCTCTCGCGGGAGGTGATTCGGTTGGTAATTTTTAGCTGGCGCATACGCGGAGACGGGTGTTTGTAGAAGTCTGTGTGTGACGACAGCCCGAGCGCGCTCGGCGGGGCTGGGGTGTGCGTGGCGAAGGGCGTTCGGGCGCCTTTCGGCAAAACCCGCGAGCGCGGTGTCGCTCCCCCAAACCCTCCGTACCCCTGGCGCCGGTGCCCTCGGCAGTCGTGTACGGTATGCGTGCAAATAGGTTGCCAGCCGCCCGGCGATATTGGCCAGGCGAATGCGCCGCCCGCCGAGCGACACGCCCGGACCGTCGATTAACGGCCTACGCGCCGCCGGTTCGTTTTAGCAAAAGCGGAATCGCCGCCTGGAATCGACCGAAAGCACCCGCGATGAGTACGCACGCGCGCAAAGGGCCCACGCGCCACTGGCGAGACGCGGACAAAACCCGTAGTAAGGCGTCGCGGCGTACCGCGCTAGTAAATCCCGTCGCGGTACTCGCTGAAGTTCGTCGCCATCTTCAGCAACTGGTCGTGCGTGAAGTCGCACCTGCAGCTCATGTCGTACTGCCCCATGATATTGCCGGTGTGCGGGACGTAAAACTGGCCGTTGGCGTCCTGGCCGCCGAACGTGATGCGGCAGGGGTCGTCGTTGGCGACGTAGGTCGCGCCCGACTGCTCGTCGAAGGGGTCGGCGGGCGTGTCGCAGATCAGGTCGCCGGTCGTGGCGCAGTCCTCGCCGTTGACGAGCCCCGCGCCGAACTGCGTCTCGTAGGTGTTGTACAGCCCGAGGTAGTGCCCGAGCTCGTGGGCCAGGGCGTACGAAGTGCTGTCCGTGCAGGGCGCGACGTTGAGGAGCTCCACGAAGGCCCGACTGTTTTGGCGAATGCCGTTCTGCGTCGCGAAGCCGCAGCGCCCGGAAGCGCTGGAGTCGCGCACGGTGATGAAGACGTCGATGCGGTTGGGGTCGGCGTACAGCGCGACCTGCTCGAGGCTGTCGCGACGTTCGTACGAGGAGTAGCGGTAGTTCTCCACCTCCAGAAACTCACACACCTCGAAGCGCAGGCAGATCGGCGCAAAGGCGTCGTTCGTGACGCCGACCAACTGCCGGAACGCCACCGTGTCGAACGCCTGCGGACCGTCGAAGTCGTAGTTGACGTGCACCCGGAGGCTCAGCGTTTGGTCGACGCAGGGCAGGTCCGTCTGTGCGGTGATGTAGCGGTTGGGCACCTGGGCCAGGAGGCTTCCGCCAAAACCGAGGACGCCGACGAGGGAACCGATGAAGACGTGGAGCACTGAGATACGCATAGACACGGGGTTACGGGCGATCCACACCGCCCGGACGCCTGCCAAACGTACGAAGCGCCGGGCATGTCGCCGGGGGACACGCTTGCTATTTTCAAACAATGTGTACCGCCCGACCAAGGTAGATGCGGTAAATCCGGCTGGTGCGAGCAATTTTGTCGCTATGCGCCTACTCGCGATTCTCGTATTGCTGTCCTTCGGGTTCGCCGACGCTGGCCTGGCCCAGCTCGCCGCCCCGCAGGTCGGTTGCCTCCCGCTCGACGTTAAGTTCAGCGCCCCCGACAACGGCGGGGCCTTCTGGGACTTCGGCGACGGCGTCACCTCCACGCTCCCGAACCCGAACCACATCTACACCGCGGCCGGGACCTTCACGGTCGTCGTCCGTCGCGCCGTCGGCGGCGCGGAGCTCGGCCGCACGACGGTGACCGTGTACCCGAAACCCACCCTCTCGCTCGCCGTGGACAGCGCGCGGGGGTGCCTGCCGCACCCGGTCCAATTCGGGGTCACGAACGCCAACCCGACGGGCGTCACCGTGGAGGGCTACAGCTGGGCCTTCGGCGACGGCACCGCCGGCAGCGGCCAGGACCCAACCCACACCTATACTACAGCCGGGACCTTCGACGTGTCGGTGCGGCTCCAGACCAACCTCGCGACCTGCAACGTGACCCAGGTCTTCCCGGAGGCGGTCCGCGTCAATCCCGCGCCCACGGTGGCCTTCTCGACGGACCCGAGCCCGGCGCAGAGTTGTGACGCCCCCCTCACGGTCCGCGTCGTGGACCAGAGCACCGGGCAGGCGCCCCTCGCCTACCGCTGGGACTTCGGCAACGGGCGCACCACCGCGACGCGCACGCCCGCCCCCGTGACCTACACCCGCCCGGGCGCCTACCAGATCGACCTCAGCGTCACCGACGGCAATGGCTGCGTCGGGACGGCCACGCGGCCGGTGTCCGTGGGCGGCCCGAATCCCGACTTCACGCTCCCGGACACGGTCTGCTTTAACGTCCCGTACCTCGTGCGCCCCCTCGGCGCCGCCGATACCTACGCCTACACTTACGGGCCGGGCGTATCGGTGCTCGACGACCAGGGCGCGGCCCAGCGGATCGTCTTCACGCGCGCCGGCGCCACGACCGTCGGACTCGCGGTCACCAACACCGTCGGCAACTGCGCCGCCGACACCACGCGGACGATCTTCGTGCAGCGCGTCGTCATCGACGCGACGGCCGATCCGAGCTACGTCTGCAGTACGCCCTTCGACGTCCGCTTCCGGGTCAACAGCCCGGCGGGACGCGCGTCCTGGATCATCGAGGACACGCTGCCGCGCACCTTCTCCAGCCGCGACACCACCATCAGCCTCGCCTACGACGAGGGCGGCGAGTACGGCTACAACTGGTACGAGTTCACGGAGGCCAACGTCACCGTCACCACGCCGCAGGGCTGCTCGGCCGACACGAGCATCTTCGTCACGACGGATGTCCCGAACGCCCTCATGATCCCGGACCGGCACTACGGCTGTGCCCCGCTCACGGTCACCTTCGCGGACAGCGTGCGCTCGACGCAGGTCGTGTCGAGCTACGTGATCGACTGGGGCGACGGCACCACCGCCACCTTCACCGCCCCCGGCCCCTGGCCACACACCTACACCACACCCGGCGAGTACACCGCCTCCCTCACGATCACGAACGCCGCCGGGTGTACCGACACGAGCTACGGGATCGACATCCAGGTCGGGACGCAGATCCCCAACCTCACCTTCACCGTAGACGAGGCCGGCACCTGCCCCGGGGATACGCTCACCTTCGTCAACACGACCGCGGACGCGCGCATTGACGCGGTCAAGTTCCGCGTCGAGGGCGGCGACGACTTCCACTGCGCGAGCGACAACCGCCTCGAGCACGTCCTCACGCGCCCCATCGACGGCAATGCCATCGACGCGAAGCTCTACGTGGAGTACAACGGCTGCATCGACTCCGTGTCGCGGACGATCGCCTACGAGCCGATCGCCTTCGCGGACCTCGGCTACGCCATCGACTGCGATACGATCTTCGACGTGACGTTCTTCAACCGGAGCCTCAACAGTACGAGCGATTCGATCTTCGTGCAGGGGGTCACGGATCCGGCCTTTCGGCAAAACCTGCTCGCCACGGGCCTCGACTCCATTGAGTTGATCCTGCCCGCGAGGGGCACCTACCGTGCGATCCTCCAGAGCCAGGGCAGCTCGCTGCGCTGTGGACCTTCGCGCGACACCGTAGAATTTTACATCACGCTCCCGAAGGCGGTCTTCGATATCCCGGCGCTGATCTGTAGCGGCAACCCCCTCGTCCTCGACGCCACCCAGTGCCAGGACGCCAACCCGAGCTGCAACAAAGGCTACCAGTGGGACTTCAGCTGGCAGCGCCCCTACGTCACCAGCGACGCCACCCTCGACGAGATGGAGGTCGTGGCCGGGGCCCGCGGCGCGCAGTACGTCGAACTCATCATCGAGGACATCAACGGCTGCGTCGACACCACGCGTCGCAACACGCGCCTCTTCGCCACGGTCCCCGTCATCTCCGCCGACAAGGACCGGCTTTGCTTCCCGGGGACGGTCAACTTCACGGTCGACGTGTCGGACGCCGACACCACCGTCACCGAGTTCATGTGGGACTTCGGCGGCCTCGGGACCTCGACCGAGCGAAACCCCTCCTTCACGTTCCCGGACGCCCCGGGCGCAGACACCATCGTCGTCACGCTGACCACGACCGACGCGCTGAGCTGCGACGGGATGGCCACCTACGTCCTCACGCGCTACCGGCCGATCAGTCGCGTCACCACCCAGCCGAGCCCACCCTTCATCTGCGCCGGTGAGTCCGTCCGCTTCCAGGCGACCGACTTTACCGCGGAGGGCTCAAACCTGAGCTACGCCTGGGACTTCGGCAATGGCCAGACCTCGCAGAACCGTATCGAGAACGTCGTCTACGCCACCGCGGGCACCTTCGACGCCGTGCTCAACTACACCGAGGTCGCGACCGGGTGTCGCGGCGATACGACCGTGCGGGTCGTCGTGGAGCAGCCGCCCGTGCCGAGTTTCACGAGCGACATCGACGGCCAGGCCCTCGTCTGCTACCCCGCCATCGTGACCTTCACCGACCGCAGCACCTCCCCGAGCGCGACCACCGCCGTGTGGGAGGTCAACGGCGTGACCGGCAGCGGGCCGACCTTCACGACGAGCCTCGGGCGCGGCCTCCAGACCGTGAGACTCACGAGCATCACCAACCTCGCGGGCTGCGCCGCGACCACCGAACGCACCTTCGAGCTCGTCGGCCCGGCCGGGGACTTCGACGCGGCGCCCGACGTGATCTGCGTCGGGTCCGCGGTCACGTTCTCCCTCAAGGACACCGTCGACGTAGGGTCCTTCACGTGGGACTTCGGCAACGGCCAGACGGTGACCGGGGTCAACCCCGCCACGACGACCTACACGTTTGCCCCGCCGAGTGGCTTCACCGTAGTGAGCCTCAAGCTCGAGTCTCAGCAAAACGAGTGCACCTTCACCCGTACCGACACCCTGCGTTTTACGGAAGTGGTCGCCGACTTCGTCACGGAGTTCTCGGACAGTTTCGCGTGTAGCCCGACGGTGCGCCTCTTCGACCAGTCCACGGGGGCCAGCCGCCTGCAGTTCACCTTCCCCGACGGCACGACCTCCACCAGTGGTTCGCCGACCTTCAACTTCGGGGCGCCGGGGGTGTACTCGGTCAGGTTGACGGCCAGTACCCTCGACGGGGCCTGTCGCGACGACACCACCAAGACCATCACGGTGCTTGCGCCCCTCGCGCCCACCGCCACCGTGATACCGGCCTGCCCGGGGCAGGGCGCCACCATTACGTTGGCCGCGTCCCGGGGTGGGCTCACCTTCCGGGCCGATCCCAGCAACCTGATCGCGAACCAGGTGGGCAACGTTTTGACGACAGTCCCCCTCACCAGGTCCCAGCAGATCAACGTGACCGTGTTCGACAGCGTCGGGTGCACCGCGACGATCGAGGGCCTGGCCGTACCGATCGCCCCGGTCTACACCGGGCGCGGGGACACGACGACGATCTTTGTCGGGGGCGAGGCCCAACTCACCGTGACGGGCACCGAGGGCTTCACGCTGCGGTGGCAAAACCCAGAGGCCGTAGGGTGCGCCGATTGTCCCAATCCGACGGTCCGCCCCACGACCACCACCGACTACGTGCTCAACGTGAGTGACGCGGGCGGGTGTGCACCGCGGGTGATCGTGTTCCGCGTCATCGTCGCCGACGAGCCCATCGTCCCGACGCTGTTCTCGCCCAACGCCGACGGCACGAACGACACGTGGCGACCGCTCTTCCCCGAGGGGACCCTCCCGACGGTCGAGGTCTACCAGGTGTTCAGCCGCTGGGGGAGCCTCGTGTTCGAGAGTTCCGACCCGGAGGCCGAGTGGTCGGGTGATAACAACGGCGGCGGGGACGCACCGAGCGATGTCTACACGTACGTCCTCAAGCTGTCCTTCCCCGGCGACGTCGAGTTCAACAAATCGGGCGAGGTAACCCTTCTTCGCTAACGTATGACCACCACCGATACCGCTACCGACCGATCCCTCGCGCACTACCTCGACGCCCACCGCGGGCGCTTCCTCGACGAGCTCCTCGAGTGGCTGCGCATCCCGAGCGTGAGCGCCGACCCGAAGCACAAAGCCGACGTGGCGCGGGCGGCGGAGTTCGTGGCGGACCAGCTGCGCAGCGCCGGTGCCGAGGAGGTGACCGTGCACCCGACCGACGGCCACCCGATCGTGACCGGCGAGTGTATCGTCGATCCGGGGCTCCCGACGGTGCTCGTCTACGGCCACTACGACGTGCAGCCGCCCGACCCGCTCGAGCTCTGGGACACGGAGCCCTTCGAGCCGCAGATCCGCAAGACCGACACCCACCCGGACGGGGCCGTCTACGCCCGCGGCGCCTGCGACGACAAGGGCCAGGCCTACATGCACGTCAAGGCCTTCGAGGCGATGCGCGCGACGACGGGCCTGCCCTGCAACGTGCGTTTCCTCGTCGAGGGCGAGGAGGAGGTCGGGAGCGTCCACCTGGAGACTTTCGTCAAAACCCACCGCGACCTGCTCGCCTGCGACGTGGTGCTGATCAGCGACACCAGTATGATCGCCAACGACGTGCCGAGCCTCAACGTGGGTCTGCGCGGTCTGAGCTACAACGAGGTTAGGGTGACCGGGCCGAACCGTGACCTCCACTCCGGGGTCTACGGCGGGGCGGTCGCCAATCCGATCAACGTGCTGTGCAAAATGATCGCCCAACTCATTGACGGAGAGGGCCGCATCACGATCCCGGGGTTCTACGAGGATGTCCAGGAACTGACGCCCGATCAGCGCGCCAAGCTCAACGAGGCCCCCTTCGACCCGGCGTCATACAAGCGAAGCCTCGGCATCGACGCCATCGCCGGCGGCGAAAAAGCCTACACCCCCGCGGAGAGGACCAGCATCCGACCGACGCTCGACGTCAACGGCATCTGGGGCGGCTACACCGGCGAGGGCGCGAAGACCGTTCTGCCGAGCTACGCGATGGCGAAAATTTCGATGCGGCTGGTCCCCGATCAGACCCCCGACCAGATCACGGCCCTCTTCGCGGAACACTTCAAGGCCATCGCGCCTCCGGGCGTCACGGTCGAGGTCATGCCGCACCACGGCGGCTACCCCGCGGTGCTCGCCACGGATAGCGTCGAGTACCTGGCCGCGGCGGCCGCGATGCGGGATACCTTCGGCAAGGACCCGATCCCTACCCGTGGCGGCGGCTCGATCCCGATCGTAGCGCTCTTCGAGCAGAAGCTCGGTGTCAAGTGTGTGATGATGGGCTTCGGCCTGGACTCCGACGCCCTGCACTCACCGAATGAGCATTTTGGGCTCTTCAATTTCTATAAAGGCATCGAGACGATCCCGAGGTTTTTTGCGCGCTATGCGGAGATGAAGGCGGGGCAGGCCGGGGAGGCCTGAGGGGCAGCCGGGCTTCGATGTGCTTAGGGGCGCCGCGGGGCTTGCCTTCGGTGTCGAGGTTCGTGCTACTGCCCCTCCACTACTTTGGCCAGGCGATCTGGGTAGTCGGTGATGATGCCGTTGACGCCCCAGTCGATCAGCGTTCGCATGCGAGAGATGTCGTTGACGGTCCAGGGGACGACCTTGAGACCCGCTCGGTGGTAAGCGGCCACCGTAGCTTTCGTCAAGCCCAGATGATGGGGCGCGTAAACGCTTACGTTGGGGCCGAACCGTGCTCGCAAGCGCTCCGGTGAGGTAGGCAGCAGCGTGAGGGCGGCGAGGCGCGGCCGTCGCACCTGTTCGCCGAAGTACCGGATCGGACGCGGGTCGAAGCTCTGGACGGTACTTCGGTCGAGAATACCCTGGCGGTCAATCACGGCGAGGACGAGGTCGGCGAAGGCCTCGGGGGCGGGCGCTAGGATACCATCGGACCCGGGGCTGGACTTGATCTCGATCGTGTAGTGCGGCTTGGTCCGCCGGGTGGCCACGGCGTGCGCGTCGGTGGCCACAACGAAGTCTGCAAGCGTCGGCCGCGGAGCCGGCGACGGCCTCTGGTACGCGAAGTCCGGGTGGGGTGCACCGCCGCAGACGACCGTTTGGACCTCCGCCGCGCTCAGGCTGTAGATGGGTACGCGCTCATCGTAGCCCGCGGCACGAGGGTCGCAGAGGTCGGCGTCGAAGTACGGGTCGTGCGAGACGATGAGCGCGCTGTCCGCGCTCACGACCACGTCGAGTTCGATGGCGTCCGCGCCGAGGTCCAGCGCGAGTGCCGCCCCGGCGATCGAGTTCTCCGGGAGCAGTCCCCGGGCGCCGCGGTGGCCCTGGATCTCGAAGCCCACGAGCCTTTCGCCGCGACCGGCATCGCGTGGTACGTCTTCAGTTCCACATCCTGCCCAGGCCGCGAGCGTCACTACGAGCAGGAGCGACAGGGTCCGGGGGCTGTTCCACGCGGGAGTACGCATACCGAGCGGCAACATAGTGAGGCGAGGGCCTAACGCCCCGCAAGCAGACCTGGACGCGGAGCCGGGGTAGCGAGTTTTGGCGAAAGCCCCCCCCCGCCGGCCCCCGCGGTCGTGCCCGAACGCCACTTCCGGGTCATCACATAATACTTCCCCCCGCGTAGACGTACTTTGCCCTATGATCAGGCTCACTCTTCTGCTGTGCATGGGCGTAGCGCACCTTGCGAACGGCGACGCGCAGACGCTCACCACCAACGACCAGGGCCAGCGCGTCATCGTCTACCCGGACGGCACCACCCAACTCTTCGACGAGCCCTCGGGGACGCCCGGCGCAGAGGCCACCCGACAGGCGACGCCGCAGGAGGAGCAGGCGTCCCGCGAGGCCATCCAGGACCAACTCGATGTCCTCAAGGACGAGCTGAAGTCCCTCACCTCCATCGCGAAGAAAGCCCGCGGGCGCGAGGCCAAGCTCAGCAACCGCATCCGCAAACTCCGCGACTCGAAGAAGAGCAGCGACCGCAGCCAGATCGAGATCGTGAACCAGAAGTTGATCGCCGCCCGCGACGAGTACACCACCGCCGAGGCCGCCCGCGCCAACAACCAGCGCCTCAGTGCCGCCCTCCGGCAGAGCGCCGACATGAGCATCGCCCAACGCGAGGCCTACCTGCGTGGGCAGAACCTGGGCTACCTCGTCGGTGCGCCCGACTCCGATCCGGCCGCAGCGGGCGCGTCCGCAGACGGGGCTCAGCCCATGGCCCCCGCCACGACCGCCGGAGTGGCAGACGTAGCCGAGGACAAAGCCGACCAGAGCAGCGGCGGTCGCCGCGGTCGCAATAGTTCTCCCGCCACTTTCGCGACTTACGATCCAGAATCCGACCCCGGCGTCTCGCCCCCCGCCGCCGAGTGTCGGCGGGAGTCCGACGGGATCGACGAGTTTACCAACAGCCGTCGGATTTTGCTCGCCCCGGAGGTGTTCTTCACCTACACGAGCCCCGAACTCAAGCCTTTCCTCGGGGACGCCTCCCTGCTGACCTGCAACGCCAGGCTCGCCATGACGGGCAAGTCCATCATCCTCGAGACCGAATTCGTGATCCGCTCCCAATTTGCCGCCAAGGAGTTCGGCGTTTTGCCGAAAGGCAGCCAGCTCACCTTCCGCACCGTCGACGGCCAGAAGATCGTGGTGCGCAACCAGAGCCCCTCGCAGGCCAACTACGATCCCGTCACCAAGGTCTCGACGTACAAGGGTCGCTACGTCATCAACAAGGGCGCCCGCAAGACGCTGGAGAGATCGCTGCTCGACGAGGTGCGCGTGATGTGGGGCACGGGCTTCGACGACTACGTGATCTACGACATGAATTTCCTGAAGCGGCAGTTGGCTTGTCTTTAGGGCGATGGGTGGATGGGTGGATGGGTGGATGGTTTGATGGGTGGATGGGCCTTACAGACGACCGCACAGCCATCCACCCATCCACCCATCAAACCATCCACCCATCCAAAAGAACCCTATGTCCCCCCGCGACAACCACAAGCTCGGCCTCCAGCTCCCGACCGACCCGCGGTGGGTGAACCTCGTCGAGATGGACCTGGGCGAGATCCTGACCGACCACGCCTACTGTGAGCAGAAGGCCGCCCTGAGTTGCATCTCGATCATCCAGGCGTACCCGGACAAGCACGACGTCGTGCGCGAGATCGCCCCGGTCGTCACCGAGGAGTGGGGCCACTTCCGGCAGGTGCTCGCGGAGATGGACAGGCGCGGCCTCGCACTCGGTCGCCAACGCAAGGATGAGTACGTCAACGGTCTGATGGGCTTCAACCGCGGCGGGGGCTCGCGGGAGGACAGGCTCGTCGAGCGTCTGCTCACGATGGCGCTCATCGAGGCGCGGAGCTGCGAACGCTTCCGGCTCCTGAGCCTCGAGATCGCCGAGGAGGCGATGCGTACGTTTTACCACAAGTTCATGGTGAGCGAGGCCGGCCACTACCGCATGTTCCTGTCCTTGGCCAAGCGTCACGGGGACCCGGAGGCCGTGCAGGTGCGCTGGCACGAATACCTCGACTTCGAGCGCGAGCTACTCGCCAGTATCGAAGTGCGGGGGGACCGCATCCACTAGTCGTCCAGGAGCTGGCGGACGAGTCGGGCCAGCGGCTCCGGTTCGACCGCGTGGCCACCGTCGAACGTGCGGTGCTCAAACTTCAGGGCTACCTCCTCGAATCGGGTCCTCGCGCGCCCGTAGGGGACGAGCTCGTCGGCGTCGCCCCAGTAGGCCACACGGTGCAGACTGTCGAAGTAGGCCATGGGCGCGTAGTCGATGTCCTCGGGGGGTGTCCCGGACCAGAGCACCACGTGCCGAACCGCCGGTCGATTGGCGTGCAGCCAGCGCATCACGGTGGTGGCGCCCTGG
Source organism: Saprospiraceae bacterium (assembly GCA_965215115.1). GTDB lineage: Bacteria > Bacteroidota > Bacteroidia > Chitinophagales > Saprospiraceae > CALDTK01. The sequence continues at coordinate 3,766,052 of OZ244050.1, read as the reverse complement.
CTGAAGCCAAACGCACAGACGCTCGCGCCGGGGGCTTCGGCTTTCGCCAAAACGTACACCTGCTGCAGCCACGCACAGAGGTCCGCGATCTCGGCTCGCGCTCGAGGCTCGTCATCCAACTCGCCACGGGCTTGCCGCTGAACCCTCCCCAGTAGAAGCGGCTCAGTCCCTCGGGGCACAGTACGCAGACCTCGTCGGGCAAACCCTCGAAACGCCGCGCGAACGCGTTTACGTCCATCCCGTAGCCGTGACAGGCGATGAGCGTGAGGCGCGTGTGGGGTCCGAGGCTGCCGACCTGGACGAGGCGTGCCGTGCGGGGCGTAGTGAGGCGGCGGGTGGTCGTCGGCACGGTCGCGAAGCTAAGCGCCGGGGCTAGCGCTCGGGGGTGCGCGGACTACCCTGCGGACGGCTGGTCTTGGGGCGTTTCGGGCGACCGAACAAGTCGCGCTGCTCGCCGCTCGCCCCGAGGATCGGCTGTGGTCGCGGCGGCTCGGCCGAGATGACGCGGTCGAAGTACTCCTGGCGGTAGCGCCAGAGCCCGGCCTTTTCGTCGAGCGTGAAACCGTCGTAGCTGCCGTCGGGGACGTTGCCGGGGGCCGCGCCCGGGACCGGCGGCGGACCGACCACGAGCCGCTCGTGGACGATGCCCCCGAGCTCGGCGTCGTAGCGGATCGAGACCCGGGCGTCCGTGCGGTACTCGAGGATGATGCGGGAGCGGACCAGTTCGGGCTGCCGCTCCGAGCCGACGAAGACCTCGGCCCCGAACCGAGGCGTCCCGGCGCGGTCGAAGCTCAGTACGTCGGCCACCTTGCGGCGGTGGTAGTAGCCGTCGGCGTCGTAGCCGAACAGCACCCAGGCCGGGCGACCATCCGCGAGGCGGAAAAGCCGGACCCCGTAGTACACCGCGCCGTACCACTGCTCGGGCGTGAGTTCGAAATCGTCTTCGGCGCCCTCGGCCTGCGCGGCGTCAACCAGTGCCACGACGGGCTTCCCGGCGTCCGTCGGGACGTAGAGCCCACCGTAGCGGTACGTCGAGTCGTTGACGAAGTGCTGCCACGTGAAGATTCGCCAGGCGCCGGCCGGGTCGGTGAGTTGGCTCACGCCTTCGAGTTTCGCGAAGGCGTACTCCCGCGCGCCCGGCACCGCGAGGGCGCGCGGCAAGCCCGCCGCGAGGGTATCGTATCCGGCGGCCCGGTGCTCGGGCTGGCGGCTCCGCAGCATCAGCGTCGCGGCGGCCTGGAGTTTGGTCTCGTACTCGGGGAGTGTTTTGGCGAAAGCCGCCACCTGTCGCAGGTACGCATCGTCGGCGTAGGTGCTGTCCTCGGCGAAGGCGAAGGTGGGCGACTGCGCGGTGAGCCTTTCGGCAAAACCTACCGCACCGAGCAGGAGGAGGAGGAGGACGACCGCGCTGAGTTTACCCACGTACCGGCTAACGGAGCGCCGCGGGCGCGGGTTGCTCACGAAACCGAACCCCGGCGCTTAACGTCCTGTCAATGTCGGTTACATTTGCCGCCACCGCCCTAAAGGCCCCACCATATGAATTTACACGAGTACCAAGGAAAGGAAGTCCTGAAGCGCTTCGGCGTCGCCGTCCAGGAGGGCACCACCGCCGAGTCCGTCGAGGACGCCGTGGCCGCCTACCGCGCCATCACCGAGCGGACGGGCAACCGGTTCGCCGTCATCAAGGCCCAGATCCACGCCGGTGGCCGCGGGAAGGGCGGCGGCGTGAAGGTGGTCAAGAGCGAGGAGCAGGCCCGCGAGGTCGCCGGGGACATCCTCGGGATGATGCTCAAGACCCCGCAGACCCCCGGCGGGATGGAGGGACCCGGCAAGAAGGTCAGCACGGTGCTCGTCGCCGAGGACGCCTACAAGCCCGACTTCGATTCGTGCAAGGAGTACTACATGTCGGTGCTCACGGACCGCGGCTCGAAGACCAACGTCATCGTCTACTCCACCGAGGGCGGGATGGACATCGAGAAGGTCGCCGAGGAGACGCCACACCTCGTGCACCGCGAGTTTATCGACCCGGCGCTCGGGCTGCAGGGCTTCGAGGCGCGCAAGATTGCCTTCAACCTCGGGCTCAGCGGCCAGGCTTTTAAGAACTGCACGAAGTTCGTCACGAGCCTCTACAAGGCCTTCGTCCAGAGCGACGCCACGCTGTTCGAGATCAACCCGCTGCTCCACGACGGCAACGACGACTTCGTGGCCGTGGACTGCAAGATGTCGATCGACGACAACGCGCTGTACCGCCACAAGGACCTCGAGGCGATGCGCGACACCCGCGAGGAGGACGCCACCGAGGTAGAGGCCAAGGCCGTCGGACTCAATTACGTCCAGCTCGACGGCAACGTCGGCTGCATGGTCAACGGCGCCGGCCTGGCGATGGCGACGATGGACATCATCAAGCTCTCCGGCGGGGAGCCGGCCAACTTCCTCGACGTCGGCGGCACGGCCGACGCGGCCCGCGTGGAGCAGGCCTTCCGGATTATCCTGCGCGACGAGAAGGTGAAGGCGATCCTGATCAACATCTTCGGTGGCATCGTGAGGTGTGATCGCGTGGCCCAGGGCGTCATCGACGCTTACAAGAACATGGGCACGATCAACGTCCCGATCATCGTGCGGCTCCAGGGCACGAACGCCGACATCGCCAAGGAGATGATCGACGAGTCGGGGCTCAACGTCCGCTCGGCGGTGCTGCTCAAGGATGCGGCCGCGGCCGTGGAGGCGGTGCTGTAGGCACTGGGATTCCGAGCGCACCTGGGTTTCCCGGTCTACAGCCCGGGAGCCCCTAGTGTTGCTCGAGCCTGCGGTAGCTTAGGCTTTTGGCATTCAATGCTTTGCAGAGTTGTGGGTCGGCGATAATTCCCTCACCGACCTCTATGGCGCGCGCGAGTTGTTTTGGCGCAAGCCTATCGACGACGGGTTTGCGGCCTTTCGGCAAAACCGTATCCCACCTGGCCTCGAAGACGGCGTCGTAGACGACGCGCAGGAAGCAGTGATTGAGGTGGATGGGGTACGCGCCAGAGCGGGCCGCCGCCGGGAACACCTCGTTGGCGAGGTGCCGCAGGTGGGCGCGGCGTTCCAGGATATCGGTAGGCATAGACCCCACAACGCCTTCGCGAACGGGAAAGTCCGCCAGTCCTCGAGTAAAAAGGCACCCCGGATTGCTCCGAGGTGCCTGTGATGCGTGTTAGGGTAAGAGACGTGAAGTGGACTCCTTGATCTCAGGGGAATTACCCGGTGGTAGTTTTCCCTTTCGGAATCGCGGACTACTTGCGGCCGGCGGTCGCCGCCTCGAGGCGGGCGTCCATTGCGGCGAGGCGAGCCTCCAGATCACGTAGCTGTTTAGTGCTCACTGCTCCGACGGCGTCGGCGGTCTTGCCGCTGCGAAGGGCGGCGTTCTCGGCCTCGAGGGCCTCTACTTTGGCGGCGAGCTCCTGCATGGCCTCGACGAGGACCGGTGCCATCGAGCCGTAGTCCACGGTGAGGAAACCGTCGGCACGCTCGAAGACCGTCTGCGGGAGTACCTCACGGACCTCCTGGGCGATGAAGCCGAGGTGGGCGGCCCTGTCGAAGTGCTCGTTCGGGAACTCGGTAGCGCGGAACTTGTAGCTCACGCCGCGGAGGGCCTTGACGGCGTTAAGGGCGTTGCTGATCTCGACGATGTTCTCCTTGAAACGACGGTCCGAGGTGACGGCCGAGTTGGAGGCGACGATGTTACCGGCCACGTGGAGGGTGGCCTGTGGGTTGTCGGTGTTGATGCCGACGCGTCCGATCTCCGTGGTGCCGGGGTCGGCCTTGTGGAAGAGCCACGGCGTGGTGCCGGTCGCGCCTTCGTAGAAGCCGAAGTCCGCGCCCGCACCGTTCCTGATCGTGTACGCTGCCGAAGCGGTGATCCCGGTGTTGGTGATCTGGTTGTCGGCGCCGGCCCACTGGTAGGCCTTGCCGAGCTCGACGACGTGGTTGCCGGCCTCCGTGACCCAAACCTCCGACCCGGCGGTGCGGGCGCGGTTGGCGTAGATCTTGGCGGGGTTGCCAGCGCCGGTGCTGGCCTCGAAGCGCCACTCGCCGGAGGCCTGCATGAGGTCGTCCGCGTCGATGTAGCGGACCACACCGTTCCCGTCCGTGATCAGGACGCGCTCGAACACCGAGGCGGGCGTCCCGAGGCCGGCGGTCACGACGTCGGTGACGGGCGTGAGGCTCCCGAACTGGATGCCGTCGGCCAGGTTGGTCTGCAGGTGGCGACCGGCGATGGCGACGACGCCGATCCCGAGGCCGTTGGCGTTAAGGGTGACGACGGGGCCGCCGGCGTTGTGGACGATGGTCCCGGTGGTCGTCACGGTGCTCGAGGCGGCGCTCATCGTGTGTGCGGCCCCGATCACGTCGGCGAAGGCACCCGCGACCGTGAGGCCGGTATTGGTGAGCTGGTTGGTCGCGCCGCCCCACTGCACGAAGGCACCGGCGTCGAGGCGCACGTTCCCGCCTACGACCTGGAGCCTCTCGCTCGGGTTGGTCGTGCCGATACCGAAGCGTCCGGTTTCCGTGGCGACGATGTCCTGCCCGGCTGCGCGGGCGCGGTTGGCGTAGATGGCGTTAGGTACGCCCGCCGCGGCTGCGCGGAAGCGCCACTCGCCGCTGCTCTGGAGCAGGCTGTCGACGGTGACGTACTCGACCTCCGCGGCCCCTGCGCGCTGCATGAGGATCTCGTCGGTCTTGAGGATCGGATTCGGGCGCTGCGGGATGCTCTGGAGCGTGACGTTGCCCTCGACGTTGAGCGTCGAACGTAGGTCGGTAGCGCCCGCGGTGCGGAGGGTGCCCTTGAGGCTGGTCGCGCCATCGACGATGAGCGTCTGGCCGACGTGAGCGCGCTTCTTGATGTTGACCGAGTCGGCCGTGATGCCGATGGTCCCGGCGTAGGTCGTGACGCGCGGGAGGAGTTCGGTCTTGGCGGCGTTCTCGACCCACATGCCGTTGGCACGCATGATGTCGTCGAGTTGAGCGTACTCGACGGCGTTCGTGGTGGCGTTGCGGAGGAGGACCTGGCTGGCCGGCGGTACGTCGACGGTTGCCGACCCGACGCGGGTTAGATTGGCCAAAGTCACTAAATCCCCTGCACCGGTAGCGAGTGCGGTGTTGCCGTTGACCGTGAGATCGTTGGTGAATGTACCGTTACCGGTCACGGCCAGCGTGCCCGCGACAGAGCCATTCCCGCCGACGGTGAGGTTGTTGCCGATGCCGACGGTGCCATCGGCGATCGTCACCTCGTCCCGGATCGCGATGCGCCGGGGCACGAGGTTGGTACCGTCGAAGAACCACTCGCTGTTCTTGTCGAGCAGGTTGGTGAGCGACTCGCGGCGGAATAGGCCCGTGCTCGGGGCGTAGAGCAAGACATCGCTGTGGGCGACGCTATCGCTAGCCGTGACGAAGGCCTTTACGTCGTTGACGCGCAAGACCTCATCGGTGGCCGTGACCGGCGTGACGTGCAACGTCGCCGACGGATTGGTCGTCCCGATACCCGTAAATTGGGCCTGGGCCGTACCAGCTCCCGCGGCGAGCGCCAGTCCGAGGACCAAGTAGCGGGGTTTGGTGAAGGATATGTTGAGGAGCTTCATGTGTTTAAGCAGTTTCTGAAGATGGTTTGAAGAGGAGGTGGTCTCACGCCACCTTCGCAGTAGCCTGAGCCGTGAACACATGACGACTTTTGCTAATTCTGTGCCAAACATGGCCGATTGCCCTAATACGTCCACCCCCGCATGCAGTCCGACCCACTCTCCCTCCACGAGGTCCTCACCCGCGCCAAGCGCGCCCTGGCGCTCAACTTCCCCACCGCCCTGTGGATCCGCGCCGAGGTCACCTCCCTCACGGAGCGCCGCGGGCACCGGTACCTCCAGTTCACGGAGAAGGGCGACGCGCAACAGGTTTTGGCGAAAGCCGACGGACAACTCTGGGCCAACGACTACGGCAAGGTCCTGCGGGCCAGGGGCAAGTCGGCCGGCGAGGTCCTCGACGTCGGGCGGGAGGTCTGCTTCCAGGCCGAACTCGAGCTCCACGAAGTCTACGGCCTCAAACTCCGGATCGTCGACTGGGACCCGGCCTTCACGCTCGGGCAACTCGAGATGCAGCGACGGGCCATCCTCGAGCGCCTGTCTTCCGAGGGCCTCATCGGTCTCAATGCCCGGCTTGCGCCAAAACTCGTGTACCAGCGCCTGGCCGTGGTGACGAGCGAAACCGCCGCCGGGTACGCAGACTTCCGCGACCAACTCAAGCACAACCCCTACGGCTTCGCCTACGACATCGTCCACTTCGACGTCGCGGTGCAGGGCGTCAACACGGTGCCGAGCGTGACGGCGGCCCTGGCGCAGATCAACGCCCAGGCCGATCGCTACGACGCGGTCTGTATCCTGCGGGGCGGGGGGAGTCGGCTCGACCTCGCCTCCTTCGACGACTACGACATCGGGGCCGCCATCGCGCTGTCGAGAGTCCCGGTCCTCGTCGGCATCGGGCACGAGATCGACGAGACCATCCCCGACCACGTCGCCCATACGTCCCTGAAGACCCCGACGGCCCTCGCCGAGCACCTCATCCACCACAACGCGCAGTTCGAAGCGCTCCAGGTGCAGCTCGCCCGGCGGATCGCGCGCCACGGGCAGGTCCTCGCGCGCGCCGCCGCTACCCTACTCGACCGCCAGGCCGCGGGACTCAACGCCAACGCCGTGCGTCGGCTCACCGAGTCGGGTGCTTTCTTGTCGGCGACAAAGGGGGCCATCCGTGCCGCGGCGGCCCAGGCTTTCGCCAAAACCGACTTCGCCCTCACCGCGGCCGTGCGCCAGGTCGAGGCCCTCGACCCGAATGCCGTCCTGCGCCGGGGCTACAGCATCACCAAAGTCGGTGGCCGCACGCTGACCTCCCCCGACGGGGTAGCCGCGGGCCAGCACCTGACCACCATCTTCGCCGACGGCCAGACCCTCCGATCCATCACCGAATGACGAACCCCACCGACGCCCCCGCCTCCTACGCCGCGGCCCAGGCCGAGCTACAGCAGATCCTCGAGACGCTCCAGCGGCCCGACAGCCCACTCGACGAACTCACCGAGCGCGTCAAACGCGCCAAGGTCCTCATCGAGTGGTCGCGCGCGCGCCTGCGCGCCACCGAGGCCGAGGTCGACCTATTGCTCTCGGAAGAGTAGCGCCCCGGCCCACTGGACGACGAAGCTACTGGACGACGAAACGACGCGTGCTCACCCCGGCTTCACCGCTCACGCGGGCGATGTAGTTGCCGGCGGCCAGTTGCGTCGCGCCCGTGAGCGGCATACGGTTGCTGCCCTCGTCGAGGTAGACGCGCTCCGTGGCGAGGACGCGCCCGGTGATGTCGAGCAGGCTAATCTCGAAGGTACCGCTGGCCTCGGTCTCGAAGGCCGCCGAGAGTTCGGCGTTCTGGCCTTTCGGATTCGGGTATACCGTGAAGGAGCCGACGGCCTCCCGTGCGCGCGTGCTCGAGAGCGTGCCCGTGCGAAAGCGCGTGCCCGTGGCCGGCAGGCCCACCGTGAGCTGATTGAAGGCCGTGACGCGGTACCAGTAGTTCTTATTCGCCTTGAGACCTTTTTGCAGGAAGGTGGTCTGGGTTGCGGGTACGATCGTCTGCGTGACGGAGTTTAGGTCGCTGAAGTCGCGACCCGAGTTCACCTCGACGTAGTAGTACAGCGCACCGCTCACGGGGCCCCACGCGAGGCTCACCTCGTCGCTGAAGTCGGTCGTCGCCCCGTTGAGTGGGCTTAGCGGCGTCGGAGAGAGACGTACGGTGTCGATGTTGATCGGCGCGGCCGTCGCCGAGAGGAAGTTGCGGCGGCGGCTGCGGACGTCCGCGCTCATGGCGGCGAACTGCTGCTCGGTAAACTGGTACGGGCGGCAATCCTGGAAGTAGGACATGAAGTTGTTCTCCTGCGGGGCGAGGCTCTCGCCGTTGCGGTCCTTGACGGGACCGTTGTAGCGGCAGCTCCGGTACCCGAAACCGAGGTTGTAGTCGGCGGGGGTGTCGCAGAATAGGTCGCCGGCGGTAGCGCAGTTGGCGCCCTCGCCGCGGGTGACGAGTTCGACGGGGATGTCACGGCCGCCGATTCTGCACGGCCCCGTAAGTTCGGTGACGGGGCTGCTGTAGCTCGTGTCGCTGCAGACGGCCCCCGTCCACGTCACGCAGTCGAAGCCGCGGAAGGTGTGGGGCAGGCTAAAGTAGTGTCCGAGTTCGTGCGTCGCCGTAGCGGCATCCGGGCCGATCTCGCTGCTGCGCATCACGAGGATGTCCTGCCTCGGGGAGTAGTACCCGAGGGTGACGCCGACGCTGTCGCTGTTCGGCGTCGACGCGTCGGCCGTGGCGTAGATGGTGATGGCGTTGAGCTCGCGGTTCGCCTCGATGAAGGCCGGGTCCTGCGAGAGTCTCGCGCTCAGGTCGTCCCGGAAGAAGTAATCGAAGGGGGTCCCTTCGATGTCCTGGAGGTAGAACTGCCAGTTGTACGGCGCGAAATCGCGGTTGATGGCCTCGATCGAGGAGACGAGGCTGTACACCTGCGTCTCGCCCGTGCCGTCGGTGCGGCCGGTCACCTTGAAGCGGATCGGGAAGTACCGCGTGGCCCCCCTGGCCTGCGCGGGGTGGGTTTTGGCGAAAGCCTCGGCGGCCAGGATGTTGGCCTTCGTGATCTCGATGTCGACATCGTCGGTGCCGCAGACCCCGCGGAGCCCGGTTTGCGCACGGGCGGCGGTGGACAACAAGGCCGTACACAGCGCGAGGGCGAGCCAGGACTTCATCTAGGTGCGTTTGGTGCGCGACAAAAGTATCCCCCGGATACACTATGGCGTGTCGCGTTACCGCAACCTTGCCTCCGGGAATCGTCACACTGCCGACGGGGGACTACATTCGCGGTTCATCACCAAACCGCCGCAAGCTATACCATGGCCAAAGTAACCGTCGTCGGTGCGGGCAACGTGGGCGCCACCTGCGCCAACGTCCTCGCACACAAAGACATCGTCAACGAGATCGTCATCCTCGACATCAAGGGGGAGTTCGCCCAGGGCAAGGCCCTCGACACCTGGCAGCAGGCCCCCATCGGCGGCTACTCCACGCGCCTCAAGGGCACGGCCGACTACGCCGACACCGCCGGCTCCGACATCGTCGTCATCACCGCGGGCCTGCCCCGCAAGCCCGGCATGAGCCGCGACGACCTCATCTCCACGAACGCCAAGATCGTGAGCATGGTCACGGAGTCGATCATGAAGCACTCCGACAACCCGATCATCATCGTGGTGTCGAACCCGCTCGACGTCATGACCTACGCGGCCTTCAAGCAGTCCGGTCTGGACAGCCGCCGCGTGTTCGGCATGGCGGGCATCCTCGACACCGCCCGCTACCGCGCCTTCCTCGCCGAGGCCCTCGACTGCAGCCCGAAGGACATCCAGGCCGTGCTCATGGGCGGGCACGGCGACACGATGGTGCCGCTGCCGCGCTACACCACCGTCGCCGGGATCCCCGTCACCGAGCTCATCGACGACGACGCCCTCGAGGCCATCGTCACGCGGACCAAGAAGGGCGGCGGCGAGCTCGTCAACCTCATGGGCACCAGCGCCTGGTACGCGCCCGGGGCCGCGGCCGCGCAGATGGTCGAGGCGATCCTCAAGGACGAAAACCGCATCTTCCCGTGCTGCGCCTACCTCGACGGCGAGTACGGCATGCGGGACATCTACCTCGGGGTGCCCGTGAAGCTCAACGCCCAGGGCATCTCCGAGATCATCGAGCTCAAGCTGACCGACGACGAGCAGACTCTGCTCAAGGACTCGGCCGAGAGCGTGCGCGAGGTGATCGAGGTCTACAAGGCCATGAAGTAGGCAGCTTTCGCCAAAACGGGCTTTCGGTAAGGCAGCTTTCGCCAAAACGAGTGCTTTCGGAAGGGGTCATCGGCTGCGGACGCAACCGATGGCCCCTTCCGCAGTTAGGTTTCCGTACCTCCGCACCGCACCCGCGCCATGGCCAAGACCTCCGCATCACCCAGCGCCACCGACATCAGTCTGCGCAGTATGCGGACCCACGGCGGGGAAACCGTCTCGGCGCTTTCCGAGCGCCAGCCGGTGCTGCTGGTGTTCCTGCGGCACTTCGGCTGCACCTTCTGCCGCGAGGCCATGGCCGACCTCGCCGTGCGCCGTGACGAGTTCGAGGCCCGCGGGATTCGCCTGGTCCTCGTCCACATGACGGAGCCCGCCGTGGCCGAGAAGTGGTTCGAGCGCTACCGACTCTCCGGCGTGGACCACGTCGCCGATCAGACCTGCGAGTTCTACGGCGCCTTCGAACTCACGAAGGGCAACTTCCACCAACTCTTCGGCCTCCACGCCTGGATCCGGGGATTCGACGCCGGCGTGGTGCAGGGGCACTGGGTCGGGACGCACCAACTGGGCGATGGCTTCCAGATGCCCGGGGTGTTCTCGATCCACAAGGGTCGCGTCGCCGAGCGCTTCGTCCACAAGCTCGTTAGCGACCGACCGGACTACTGGAGTCTACTGGAGTGCTGTGCCGTGAGGCCGCCTCAGGGTTGATGGGTTGATGCATCAACCAATCCTCCCACCTCTCAACTGGCTTCCCGGTCCATCTCCGCGAAGCGCTCGACCAGGTCGATGTCCTTCGCCTGTCCCATATCGAAGAGCCGCTCGCCCTCGACGGTACGCCTGGCCCCCGGGACGAGCCGCAGGCGCTTGGCGTCGATCTTCTCGCCCGTCACCGAGCAGATGCCGTAGATCCCCTGGCGGATGCGGACCTTCGCGGCCTCCAGGTCCTCGATGGTGGCGAGCTGCCGGCGGGCCATCTCGTTCATGCGCTGGATGTCCATGTGCGCGGCCGACCCGTCGATGTAGTCGGCGGAGTGATCGCCGTCGCTGCCCTGCCCGAGCTCGTCGATCTGCTCCTGGAGATACTCGAAGTCCTCTTTCGCGCGTGCGAGTTTCTTCTCGACATTCACGCGAAACACCTCCAACTCCTCCTGCGCGTAACGATCCTGTGTCATGAACTTTACCTTGTCTGGTACCGTGAGGCACCGCTGCTGTCTGATCCCGAACTGGCTTAGTGGATCAGCGGCCGAATAAACGTAATTTTGGCGACGTATTATGTCAATTCTTAGTCTCATTCCCGCATTACCAAAGTGTTGACACCAAACCCCTTCACGATCCTCGTCGTCGCCGCGACGGACGCCGAACTCGCGCCCCTGCGCCGCGAACTCGCCGAGCGCACGCAGCACTTCGGCCACGACGCCGGCGTCACGTTCCAGTACCTCGCCACCGGCGTCGGGCCCGTCGTCACGGGGATCGCGCTCACGGAACACTTGTTCGCCCACCCCTGCGACGTGATCCTCGACGTAGGTCTCGCCGGGGCCCTCGACCGCGAGATTGCGCTCGGGGAGGTCTGCGTCGTCGGTTCGGAAACCTTCGGCGACCTCGGGGCCGAGGCCTCGGACGGGACGCACCTGAGCCTCTATGACCTCGGGTTCGCCAACGCGGACGGGGCGCCCGACGGGGGCGGGCTGCTGCGTCCCCTCCCCCCGAACACAGCGGCGCACTCGCGGGAGACGAACCTATTCTTCGAACTCGTCGCGGAGCGTTTTGGCGAAAGCCGCACGAAACGGGGCACCACCGTCTCTCAGGCCCACGGCACCCAGTTGCGCATCGACCGATTCCGCGAGGGCAACGACGCCGAGGTCGAGACGATGGAGGGGGCGGCGGTCTTCCTGGTGGCCTTGCGGCAAAACGTGCCCTGCGTCCAGATCCGCGCCATCAGTAATTACGTGGAGCCCCGCAACCGCGACGCCTGGCAGATTGGACTGGCCATGGAACGGCTCACTGCCGAGGTGCTCGACCTGCTGCTGGCGCTTCGCGAAAAAATTCGGGCCGCTCCCGTTTTACCGCCACCACCCAGTCGATGATCCGCCCGTAGCTCGCCAGCCCTTCCTGTACCCCTTGCGTCTTTAGGTAGCTGTCGTAGATGAGGTCGCGCGCCTGCGGGGCGATCTCGCGGAAGCGGTCCATCGCAAAACGGATGTCGCGTAGGTCCTGGTCGACGGCGGGGTCCAGGGCAGCGGAAATTTCGTCGAAGAGTGCCCGGTCACGCCGGGCGACGGCCGAGCGCAAGTACCGCAGGTAGGTCAGTTCCGCACTGTAGGCCACGAAGGGGTCGGGACTGCGTCGACACGCCAGGTAGGCGAGCAGGTTGCAGTCGCCCTCCTCGGTGACACCCTGGGCGTGGGCGAGTTCGTGGGTAGCGGTGAAGGGCATCTGCAGCGCGTGCAGGCCACCGTCGACGTGGGGGTCGCCGGTCCACGGCGAGAACACCCCCGCGGTGCCGAAGCGCAGGAGGGTCCCGGCCGGGAGAATGCGGAGGCGGCGTACCGGCACGGTGTCCGTGCCGATGTCGACGAGGGTCTGCTGGAGGAGTCGGCCGAGGGGCCGCGCGTCCGCGGGTTCGAAGGCGCTACGGCGCCGTGTGCCGGCGGAGGTGAGCGATGCGCGGAGGCCGTTGACCACCCGGGTACTCGCCCGCAGTTCCTCAACGAGCAGGTCCGTGGATTGCAAGGTTCGCTTCTTCGGAGTCGCGTCGTCTGCGCTTACCGCGATGGCTTCGGACAAGCCGAGGCGCTGCGGCACGGTGGGTCGGCCGTAGTTCATCCCCCAGGTCAGCAGGAACCACGCGCCCAGCAGTACGACGACGTGGAGGACGAGGAGCGCGCCACGCGTGGTGCGCCGCCACCGGGCGCCGGACGCGCGCAGCACCCCGATCAGGCCCCACGCGGCCCACGCGAGGAGTAAGGCAATGCCCAGCACGTTGGCCGAGAAGGGCCACCACCCAAACAGACCGCTCAGCACACCTTGCGCAACCGGGTACAATCCTTGCCCGTAAAATTGGTCGATGAGCGTCGGGGGGGCCAGCAGCCTAAACCCACACAAGACGGCGAACGCGACGTACACCAGGACCCATGCCACGACCGAAACCCTTCCTCCGCCACGGCGCGGGCGCTCTGCTCGGACTCCTCGCACTGTCGGTAAACGTCGCTTGCGGCGATCCGGCTACACCGGTGAGCATTTCCGCGGACGAAGTCGCGGTCGGGACCCACGGCGCGGACCCGGAGAGTATGTCGAGCGGCGCCCCCGCGGCCACGGGCCTCTCCGCCGCGGAACGCGAGGTGCTCCTCCGCGCCAACGGCCGCCGGTGGCAGTCGACATCAGCGGCGGAACTCCGACTGCTCTTCGAGCACACGGAGGCGACCCCAGCCCTCGTCCACGTCTGGGACCGTAGCTCCGGCGCGCGCGGCCTCGTGGACGCCGTGGCCTCCCGCCAGAGCGATGCGGATGTCACGCCCAGGGTAGTCGTCCTCAACCTCGGCGATGCCGGCAACGCCGACGACCTCGTGGCGCTCCGCGAGAGCCAGATCGTGGTGGAGGCCTACGTGATCGCGCCGACGGACGCTGCACAGGTCCTCGGTCAAATGCCTACGCCCGGTGCCTGGTACGGCTCCGCCGCCGAGGCGGGCGGGCGACCCAGGGCGCTGTAGCCGCACGGGTTCAACGACTTGCGCACTGCCACGTCCTTGCAGCACATGAGGCTGCTTTCGGAGAGCCGAACGATGAACTTTGGTGCCCGCGATCGAAACCGGAGTTTTGTCCTTGCTTCGCTCAACCATTGGCGGCAGACTGCGTTTAGGTGTAAATCGTTTTACCAGAAACTAAAAAAAAGCTCATGGCATTCACATTCACCGACGCCAACTTCGAGACCGAAGCCATCCAACGCAAGGGCGTCCAAGTCGTCGACTTCTGGGCCGAGTGGTGTGGCCCCTGCCGCGCCATCACGCCGATCATCGAGGACCTGGCCAACCAGTACGGCGACGACGTACAGGTCGGCAAACTCAACGTCGACGAGAACAGCGAGGTCGCCACGCGCTACGCCATCCGCTCCATCCCGACCATCCTCATCCTCAAGGACGGCGAGGTCGTCGACCGCCACGTCGGCATGATCTCGAAGCCCGCCCTCGAGCAGAAGATCGAGATGCACCGCACGGCCGTCGCCAACTAGGCGAGCGCACATATCGAAAAGTGTAAACCCCGCTTTTACCCGGCGAAAGCCTGCGTAAGAGCGGGGTTTTTGCGTAAGCGGCAACATACCCCGAAGCGGAGGCGTAGTAACCGGTAGCCCGGTAGCCCCCTAGACCCCTAGACCCCCCGCCATGACCCTCGACGGCTCCGACATCCGCGACCTCGGTCGGCTCGAACTCCTCGCGCGCCAGGTGGTGGAGGGATTCCTGATAGGCCTGCACAAGAGTCCGTTCCACGGCTTCTCGGTGGAGTTCGCGGAGCACCGGCTCTACAATCCCGGGGACAGCCTGCGCAACGTGGACTGGAAGGTGTTCGCGCGCAGCGACCGGATGTTCGTCAAGCGCTACGAGGAGGAGACCAACCTGCGGTGCCAGCTCGTGGTCGATGCGTCGAGCAGCATGTATTTCCCTGGGCACCGCGAGAAAGACGACAACAAGCTCGTCTTCAGCGCGCAGGCGGCCGCGGCCCTCATGTACTTGTTACAGAAGCAGCGGGACGCCTTCGGCCTGACCACCTACGCGGCCGACATCGAGTTCCAGTCGCGACAGCGCGCCAGCCGGACGCACCTGCGAGGATTAACGACAGAACTCGAGCGCCTCCTCGGCGACTACGCCCCCGGGCGGCCGAGCCAGACCGCGGACGTCCTGCACGCCGTCGCCGAGTCGCTGCACAAACGTTCGCTCGTGTTCGTGTTCAGCGACTTCTTCGGCCAGGGGCAGAACCTCGCGGAGCTGTTCGGAGCGCTGCAGCACCTGCGACACAACAAGCACGAGGTGATCCTCTTCCAGGTGACGGACCGCGCCAAGGAGCTCGAGTTCGACTTCGAGAACCGCCCGCACGAGTTCGTCGACATGGAGACCGGCCAGCGCGTCAAGCTCCAGCCCGCCGAGGTGGCCGAGCACTACCGCCGGAGCGTCGCCGAGCAGCAGGCGCTGTTGAGGGACACGTGCCTTCAGTACCGCGTAGACCTCGTGGAGGCCGACACGCGGGCCGGGTTCAGGCCCGTGCTCCAGAGCTATCTCATCAAGCGCGGCAAGATGCGGGTCTGAGCCACGCTAGCGCTCGGACAGCAGGCGTCGCCTAGTACTAAGCAGTCCTGCCGAACTCCGTGTATCAATGGATTCGGCCAGCGTACGTACCTCCGGCCAGAGGTCTGGGTACTGCCGCGCCACGTTCGCCGCGCAGTCCAATGCGCGGGCGCGGACCGCGATCGCCTGCCGGGCGCTAAGGAAGTAGTCGACCGCTTTCGCGAAAACTTGTCCCGCCAGTTCTTCCTTGAGCGCACGGTCCTGAAAGACGCTGAAGACCTGTCTCGGGACCGAAGCGTGCGTTTTGGCGAACGCCGCCCCCGCCAGCAGGCCTTCGTCGTCGAGCAAGTCCAGTAGCGGAGCCAGGTGCGCG
This sequence comes from Saprospiraceae bacterium, assembly GCA_965215115.1. Lineage (GTDB taxonomy): Bacteria > Bacteroidota > Bacteroidia > Chitinophagales > Saprospiraceae > CALDTK01. The sequence goes on along the minus strand of OZ244050.1, from coordinate 3,750,540 downwards.
TCTAGGACCTTCGGGCAGCGTCGGTGCACGTGCAGCAACACGAACCCCGCCCGCTGCTGCAGATGGCGCTCGGCGGCGCTCGTCTCCGGGACGGTACTGGGGTGCGTGAGGGCCTCCAGGAGCGTCGCCAGCGCCCTGCCGTCGCGACAGCACGCGGTAGCCGCCGCCGCCCAATCGCCCTTGTTCCGCATCGCCGCTAGGTCCAGCACGGGCGGAATGTACCTTGCCGCCATGGCAGAACAGCAGGCTGAGCGGCTCGACCTCCGCAAGATCCCCACTACCCCACCCGAGGACGCCGAGAAGTCCCGCGCCAAGACGCAGGCCAGGGCCTTCGGTGCCGTCATCGGGGAGCTCACCGAGAAGTTCGCCGCCGACGCCCGCCGCGGGATGCTGATCATCTTCCAGGGCATGGACGCCTCCGGGAAGGACGGCGCCGTGCGGGCGGCCTTCGGGCAGAGCTCCCCGATCAACACCCAGGTCACGAGTTGGAAGAAGCCGACGGACCTGGAGATGCGCCACGACTTCCTCTGGCGCATCCACCAGAAGGCCCCCGCGAAGGGCGACATCGCGATCTGGAACCGGAGCCACTACGAGGATGTCCTCGTGCAGCGCGTCCACGACTGGATCGACGAGGCCACCGTCGACGAGCGCTTCGAGGCCATCAACGACTTCGAGCGCCACCTCGAGCGCAGCGGGACGGTGATCCTGAAATTTCTCCTCCACACGTCCTTCGACGAGCAGAAAGAGCAGCTCCAGGAGCGGATCGACGAGCCCGACAAGCACTACAAACACAACCCCGGCGACTGGGAGGAGCGCAAGCACTGGGAGGCGTACATGGACGCCTACAACGACGTACTCAACCGCTCGCACCTCCCGTGGATCGTCGTCCCGACCGACAAGCGCTGGTACCGCGATTACGCGATCAGTAAAGAGGTCCGGCAGAAACTGGAGTCGCTCGACCTGCGGTGGCCGGCGTTGGAGGCTTGAGTTACATTCGCCGCCCACCTCCGCCTGCCCCCCCCTTATGCGTAATGTCTGTTGTGCCTTGCTCCTCGCCTGCGCGGGTCTGTGCGCGGCGCAGCCCTCGGCCGCCCTCGACGACCCGCTGGCCAACTTCGCCGACGCCGTCATGCTCTTCGAGGCCGACGCCTACGGCCTGGCCGCGGGGCGCTTCGAGCGCTACCTCGACGCGCGGCCCCTGGCGGGCACGTCCGACCGCGCCAACGAGCGACAGCAGGCCGAGTTGAACCGCGCCCTCTCGGCCCAGCGCGCCAAGCTCCCGGAGGCGGAGGTGCTGCTGGAGAGTTTCGTCGATCGCTACAGCCCCCAGCCGATCGCCCTGGAGGCCGTGCGACAGGTGGCCGACATTGCCTTCGCCGAGAAGGACTACGACCGCGCCGCCGAGTTTTACGGGCGCGTCCCGCTCGCGGGGCTCACCGTCGAGCAGAGCGACGAGGTGCGCTTTCGCCTCGGCTACACCTCCTTCGCGTCCAAGGACTTCGCCGCCGCCAGTCGCTACCTCGGGGACCTGCGCTCCAAGCCCGGCACCTACCAGGAGCCGGCGACGTACTACTACGCCCTGAGCCGCTACTACGCCGACGACATCCCCGGCGCCCGCCGCGCCTTCGAGGCCCTGCGCTCGAGCCAGACCTACGCGGAGGTGCTGCCGGGCTACCTCGCGCAACTCTACTTCGCCGACGGGGACTACGAAGAGCTCGTCGCCTACGCCGCCCCGCTCGTCACCGCGGGCACCGCCCGCAACTCCGACGACCTCGCGCTGCTGGTCGGGCGCGCCTACTTCGAACTCGGCCGCTACGAGGAGGCCCTGCCGTTCCTCGAGCAGTACGCCGCCCTGGGCCGCAAGATGAGCGCCGCCGACTTCTACCAACTCGGGTACAGTCAGTACAAGACCGGCGCCTACGAGGCCGCGGCCGCCAACCTCAAGCAGCTCTACAACGAGAACACCACCCTCGGGCAGCAGGCGATGTACTACCTCGGGAATGCGTACCTGCGCCAGAACCTCCGCGCCGAGGCCCGCCCCGCGTTCGCGTCCGTGTCGCGGATGCCCTACGACGCGACCCTCCGCGAGGAGGCCGCCTGGAACGTCGCGAAGCTCAACTACGAACTCGGCTACTCCCAGGAGGCGCTCGAGGCCCTGAAGAACGTCCCGCCCACCTCGCGCCACTACTCCGAGGCGCAGGGCTTGCTGGCGCGCGTCATCCTCGCCTCGCGCGACTACGCCGCCGCCCTCGAGACCCTCGGGGAGATGGGCGTGCTCACGCCGGAGCTGCGCCTCGTGAGGCAGCAGGTGCAGGTGTTGCGTGGCCTGCAGTTGCTCCAGGGCGACGACGCCGACGGGGCGAGCGTACTGCTGGGACGGAGTCTCGAGAATCCGGTAGACCCGTACTACGAAGCCCTCGCCGAGTACTGGCTGGGGGACATCAGCTTTCGCCAAAACGAACTGGCCACCTCCCGGCAGCGGCTCACGAAGTTTTTGGCGAAAGCCGCCGCCCTCAGCACGCCCCTGCCCGACGACGCCAACGTGGGGACGGCCAACTACACCCTCGGCTACATCAACCTCCGCGAGGAGAAGTACCCGGCGTCCCTGGGTCACTTCCAGGAGGCCGTCGTCGAGCTGCGACGCCGGATGCGGATCTCGGGCCAGACCCCGGAGCTCACGGCACTGCTCGGGGACGCCGTGGTGCGCGCGGGCGACGCCAACTTCAAGCGCAACGACTACCCGGCGGCCCAGAAGTTCTACGACGAGGCCATCGCGGGCAAGTACGCCGGCTACGTCTACGCGCTGTACCAACGCGGGATGATCGCCGGGCTCCAGGGGAAGAGCACCGAGAAGATCGTCAACCTAGAAGCTCTCGCCGACGAGCACCCGCGCTCCGAGTTCGCCGACGATGCCCTGCTCGAACTCGGGACCACCTACCAGTCCGTCAATCAGCTCAAGCGCGCGCAGGAGACCTTCCAGCGCCTGATCAGGGACTACCCCAAGTCCGACCTCCGCAACGAGGCCCTCCTCCAGCTCGGCCTCGTGACCTACAACCAGGGCGCCTCCGAGGCCGCGATCAGCTACTACAAGCAGGTCTTCACCAACGACCCCACCGCCGCCGAGGCCCGTACCGCGCAGCTCGCCCTGCAGGAGATCTACGTGCAGGACCTCGGGCGCCCGAACGACTACCTCGCCTTCCTCGAGACGGTGCCCGGCTTCAAGGTCGGGGACGCCGTGCGGGACAGCGTCAACTTCGCCGCCGCCACGGGGCAGTACCAGAGCGGCAACTACGAGCGCGCCATCGAGCAGTACACGCTCTACCTGCAGAACTTCCCGACGGGCAACAGTGCCCTCGAGGCGCTGTACCGCCGCGCCGAGAGCTACGTGCTCCTGGAGCAGTACCCCGCCGCCCTCAAGGGCTACGAGGAGGTCATCGCCCGGGGCCAGACCCGCTACTACGAGGACGCCCTCCGTAAGGCGGCCGTGATTGCCTACAACTCGACGCTCGACTTCGACAAGGCCTACCGCTACTACTCGACGCTGATCGCGACCGGCTCGGCTGGTGCCTCCGATATCGAGACCCAGCTCTTCGCGCTGCGAGCGGCGGCCAAGGCCGGGAAGAAGGACGCCGTGAGGGAGCTGAGCGACCGGATCATCGCCCTGCCCGGCCTGCGGGACGCTGATCGCGCGGTGGTGTTCTTCTACCAGGGCAAGGCCGCCTACGACGCCAAGGAGTACGACCGCGCCCTGGCCGCCTTCAACACCGTGATCCGCAACGACCAGGGCGAGGCGGCCGCGGAGGCGCGCTTCCTCGTGGCCCGGATCTACTACCTGCGCCGCGACCTGGACCTCGCCGAGTCCATCACGATCCGCTCGCAGCGCGAGAGCTCGGCCTACCCCTACTGGGTCGCCAGGTCGACGCTGCTCCTGATCGACATCTTCCTCGACCGCAAGGACTACCTGTCCGCCAAGGCCGTCGCCGAGGGCCTGGTAGCTAACTACAGGGGCGACGCCGCCCTCGAGGCCGAGGCCCGCAGGAAGCTCGACGAGGTGGAGCGCGTCGGGGCCGCCAACAGCCGCGTCCTGCCCGCCGACGACTCCGTGATCCCCCCCGCCACCCCCGAGAAATAAACCGACCATGCGCAATCCCCTCACCACCGGGCTGCTGCTCTGCCTGGCGAGCGCGGCCGTCGCCCAGACCGAGCTCCCTAACAGCCAGGTCCGCGTCGAGAAGCTCTTCGACGCGCGCCTCCTCGACGCCAAGCGCATCGACGTCGCCCCGACGCTCCCGCCGCTCGACACCGGTATCGCGACGCAGCGCTACGAGGTCGTCCCGGTGGACGCCACGTTCGAGTACGAGCCGCCGCGCATCCGGCCGCTGGCCGTCAAGGTCGATGAGCCGCCCGCGCCCTACAGTGGCTTTGCGCGCGTAGGCGCGGGCCTGCCGGCGGCCTTCATCGCCGACCTCGGCTACGTGACGCAGGGCGAGCAGTACCTCCTCCGCGCCGATGGTCACGCCTACGGTTTCCGGGGCACCTTCGACGACGAGCAGCGCTACGCGGAGGTCAACGCCCGCGTCGGGGGCACCTACTACGCGACCGAGGAGGTGGCCGTCGACGTCAACCTCGACTACGACCGGCGGCAGTATCGGTACTACGGCTTCGACGAGGTAGATCGCCCGATCGAAGCGTTCTTGCCGGGCGACCGGGTGAAGCAGCACTTCGGGGTCTTCGGTATCCGGGCCGGGGTCCGCAACGCCACCCCGACGGCCCCGGGGATAGACTACGGGGTACACCTTAACGGAAATTTCCTCTCGGATGCCTTCGCGACGCAGGAGAACCAATTCCGCCTGGACGGCTTCGCGCGCCGCAAGCTCTCAGACGTGTGGTACGCCGAGTTCGGGCTCGACGCCAACTTCGTGCGCCTCAACGGCCTGCGCGACGACAGGTTCAACATCGTCCAGTTCAAACCCGTGGTCGGGGCGCACTTCGAGCAGTTGGGGCTGCGCCTCGGGGCGATCATCTCCAACGAGGACGATGTGTTCGTGTTCTACCCCAACCTCGAGGCCACCTACGCGCTCAACCCCTCCCTCGTGATCGTCGCGGGCGCCGACGGCGGACCGCGCCAGCAGACCTACCGCACGATGAGCCGGTACCTGCCCTACCTCACGAGCCAGCCCGACATCCGCGTGGCGCAGGAGTACCGCTTCTTTGGGGGCGTACAGGCCAAGGTGCGCGGCATCGACCTCAAGGCCACGGCGAGCTACCAGATCATCAATAACCTGGCACTGTTCGTCTCCGACCTCGTGGAGGACTACAAGTTCGTCCCGCGCTACGATTCGGCCGGCGTCTTCGGGCTCAAACTCGAGGCGAGCGCCCCGATCATCGCGCGGCTCAGCGGCCACCTCCAGGTCGAGAACCGGGTCTTCCGTCTCGAGACGGCGCGCGATCCCTACCTCTTGCCGAGCTTCGACGCGGAGCTGCGGGCGCGGTACGAGATCCAGGAGGAGGTGTTCGGGCTCACGGGTTTACTCGTGGTGCAGAACGCCCTGCCGGTGTTGGCTACGACCACCGACCGCAGCGTGCCGGAGACCACGACGCTGTTCGACCTCAGCGTACACGCAGACTACCGCTTCCTCGAGAACTTTGGCGCCTTCGTCCAGGCCAACAACCTGCTCAACAACCGTCGGCGGAAGTTCCCGTACTACCCGGTGCTCGGGACCAATATCCTCGTCGGGGTGACGGCCCGCTTTTAGGTGCTCGGCAAGACGGACCGGACGATGTCGGCGAGTACCTCCGCCTCGCGCTCCCAGGTCAGCTCGGCGCCCGCGCGCGCGCTTGCGCTGGCCAGGGCGTTGTAGTACTCCAGGTCTCGGCACGCCCGTACGGCACTCACCACGGCGGCAACGCTCAACCCCTCGACGAGGTGGTAGCAGCCGTACTCGCGGTGGATCGCCTCGTACTCGGGCCAGGCCATCTGCAGGCTCGGGAGTCCCGCGCGCAGGTAGTCGACGCTCTTGTTGGACAGGCTTAGGTAGTAGTTACGGCTCACGTTGCGCATCAGAGCATAGCCCAGGTGCGCTCGCCCGGTGAGGCCGGCGAGGGCCTTGGGTTCGACCTCCCCGAAGAAAGTCACGCCCGCGCTGGGGAAGGTTTTGGCGAAAGCCCTCAAACGACCTGCCTCCGGGCCGTCGCCCGCGATCCAGACCTCGACGCCGGTCAGTTGCTGCGCCGCCTCGAGGAGCTCCTCCAGGCCGCGCCCCTCGTTGAGCGCGCCTTGGTAAAGAATGACGAAGGGTTGGTCGCCTTTCGGCAAAACGCGTGCTACCGGCCGCGCGTCACCCGCCACCGGGAAATTTCGGACGACGGCGAAGGGCCGACGGTAGCGCTTCCGCAAAACCTCAGCCACGCCGCCCCCCACCGTGTAGCACGCCGCCGCCGCCGGCACAAAGCGCTTCCCGACCAGGTACCAGACTGCCTTGATCCACCAGCGGCGCGCCACCTCGGGTTGCTCCTCGAACAACTCGTGCGCGTCGAAGACGAACGGGACGCCGAGCGCGCGACTCGCGCGGTGCCCCGCCCAAATGGTGTCGAGGTCGACCGCGAGGACGGCCCCCGGCCGCAGCTCGAGGAGGCGTCGGAAGTGCGCGCGGTTGAGCTGCCAGTAGAATCGCTTGCCGGCGTAGGCCCGGAGGCGGTGACGCTCCTGCGCGAAGGGCCACGACGGATCGAGCTCGCGACTCGCCGCCTTCTCGCGCCCGAGCAAGAGGCACCGGTACCCGGCCGCCGTCAGGCTGGACAGCGACTTCTGCATGCGCTGGTCGGTGACCAGGTCGTTGGACACGAGGGCCACGATGTCGTAGGGGCCGCCCACGGGCTCAGGCTGCGGCACGGAGCACGATTTTACCCGCCGACTCCTCGACCACGCCGCCATCGAGCATCGCGCGGATCGCGGCCGAGACCTGCGGGTGGTGTCGCCGCTCGAAACTCGCGAGGATGTTGGCCGGCGTCAAGGGGTCGCGCCGCAGGAGCGCACTCACCTTGAACGTGTACCGCTCGAGGTCCTGCGGCTCCGGGGTTTGGCCGGCCGCGCGCTGCGCGACGCAGACATCACACTGGCCGCAGACCGGGCCCTCGTCCCCGAAGTAGCGCAGGAGTTGCTGGGCGCGGCAGGTGCCGGCGCTCGCGTAGGCGATCGCGGACCGTAGCTTCGCCTCCCGCGTGGCCTCGCGCTCCCGCAGTTTCGCCCAGTCGAGGGCGAGGTGCTCGGCCGGGGCGCGGGGCTTGGTCCAGGTCAACAGCGGCAGTTCGCCCTGCTCGCGGTACTCGAGCATCTTCTGGCGGTGGAGCAGCTGAAATTGCCCGCGCAGGTCGTGGACCGTCATCCCGAGGTGGCGCGCGAGGTCGTGTTCCTTGAGGTAGACCGCGTCCTCCTGGATGCCCTGGTGCGTACGGAGGAGGAGTTGGATCAGCTTCTCGAGCTTGGGACTGCGCAGGCAAAAGTCGTAGAGCTCCTCGCGGCTCGCGAGTAGGTGCACCATGGCCGGGCGGTAGACCGCGTCCGAGAGGTAGATGACGCCCTCGGTTTGGAGGGTCTTGAGGGCCGTGACGCAGAGCATCCCGTCGAGCTGGTAGTTTTTCGCGAAAGCGGCGATGTCGAACTCGTATTCGGCGCCCTCGCCGGCCCCGAGGGCGAGGTTGCAGTAGCTGCCCAGCATGTGGTAGATGCGCTTGACGTCGGCGGGGCTCGGGTGCGCGACCTCGTGCTTGCGGATCAGGTCCTGGCCGTCGTAGTCGCGGTAGAGCAGCAGCGCGTAGGCGCGCTGGCCGTCGCGCCCGGCCCGCCCGGCCTCCTGGAAGTAGGCCTCGAGGTTGTTGGGCATGTCGAGGTGGACCACGAGTCGCACGTTCGGCTTGTCGATCCCCATCCCGAAGGCGTTGGTCGCGACGATGACCCGGGTCTCGTCCCGGAGCCAGGCCGCCTGCGCGGCGTCGCGCTCCTCGATCGTGAGCCCGGCGTGGTAGAAGCCCGCGGGGATGTGGCGGCGCCTGAGCTCCTGGCTCACCTGGCGCGTGCGGCCGCGGGTGTTGACGTACACGACGGCCGAGCCCGGGACGGCCTGCAGGGCGGCGACGAGTTTCTGGAGTTTGTCCTCGGTGCCGCGCACGGCGTAGACGAGGTTGTCGCGCCCGAAGGACATCGAGTGGCGCTGGGCGTTGAGCCCGAACCCGAGTTGCCCGCAGATGTCGTCGGCGACCTGCGGCGTGGCCGTGGCCGTGAGCGCGAGCACCGGGACGTGCGGCATGTGCTCGCGGACCTCGACGATCTTGCGGTACGCCGGCCGGAAGTCGTGCCCCCACTGCGAGATGCAGTGCGCCTCGTCGACGGCGAAGAGGCTCACCTTCGTCTGCTGAAGGCGGACGCGCGTCCAGTCGCTGAGCAGGCGCTCCGGGGAGAGGTAGAGGAGTTCGAGGCCGCCGAATTGCGCGCGGTCGTAGATGGCTTCCTGCTCGCGGCGACTCAGTCCGGCGTAGAGGGCTGCGGCGCGGACGCCCTTGCTCTGCAGCGCCTGGACCTGGTCTTTCATCAGGGCAATCAGCGGGCTCACCACCACGCAGACCCCCTCCCGCATGAGGGCCGGGACCTGGTAGCAGAGCGACTTGCCGCCGCCGGTGGGCATCAGGGCCAGGGCATCCCGCCCGGCGAGGACGCTCGCGATCACGTCCGCCTGGATGCCGCGAAAGCTGCCGTAGCCCCAGTGTGCTTCGAGGGCGGCCTCGGGCGAGGGATAGCGTTGACCGGGGGGCAGGCGGGACATCGGCCGCGAAGGTAAGCTACCGGCCCCGCGGGGGCGCGTGCGGCCCGGCTTAGTTGGCGCGGGCCAGGTCGTCGGCCGAGGCGGTGATTTCGGCGGTTTGGTCGAAGACGCAGCTCAGCAGCATCGGGCGGCTCGTGCCCTGGTGGTCGATGCTGTAGAGGGTCGTGCCGCGGACGTAGGCTTTGTTTTGCCGAAAGGTGCACTCGCTCATCTTCGGGCTGGCCGTGCCCTTGGTAGCCTGGTTGAAGACCGCCGCGCCGTAGTTGGCCTCGTTGCCCTCGAACACGCAGGCCCGGAAGATGGGGCTCGCCTCGCCGTAGCGCCGGCCGTCGTTGTAGACCGCGCCCCCGTCGAGGTCGGCCTCGTTTTGGCGGAAGCTGCACCGCTCGAACGTAGGCGTCGCCTGCCCCCCGGAGCCATCCACGTAGACCGCGCCCCCGTCGCGGGCGTAATTCTTCTCGAAGACGACGTTGCTGATCGTGGGGGAGGCCTTCGTGCCGGGTCCCGCGAGGTCGACGAGGAGGCCACCGCCGGCGCGCCTCGCATCGGCGACGACCCCGGAGCCATTGGCGTGAGCCCCTGATACGGTCACGCCGTCGAGGACGGTAGACGCGTCGCCGCCGGTGATGCGGACCACGGTGTAGGCGTTGTCGTGCGGGTCGGGACCGCCGATCTCCCCGCTGAGGACCGTCGGGGCGGCCTGCGGCTTGCGCTGCGCGAGGGCGGTCTCGCTTCCGCTAAAACCCCCTAGCACCTGGACGCCGGCCGGGATCCGGAAGCTCGCGTCGCGGTTGTCGCCGGCCGTCGTGACGTAGGTCCCGGAGGAGAGCCACAGGGTGTGGCCCGCGCTGGCGCCCTTGAGGGCGGCGTGGAGGTTGGCGGCCTTCGACCAGCTGCTGCCGTCGCCGGCGCCGGTGGGCGTGACGAAGAGCGTGGACTGGGCGGCCAGGGCGACGCCGTACAGCGTGCAGGCCACCGCGAGGAGTGGGCGGTTCATACGAGTGTTTGTTCGAGTGTTTGCGGAGGGCGCGGGGCGCCCGTGCGGGCGTGTTGGACCCGGACAGGGCTACGTAGTCAAGAACCAAGCCCGGGCGCGGCTCCCGGGCCGCCGTAAACCCCGTGCGCGCCCGTTCGGAGGTCCTTTCCCGACCACTCGACGGGCAGTCCGAACCGGTTTCGGTTCGCCAAAGACTGGGGGCGGCGTCGAGGGGGCCATTGGTCGAATGGGCGCAGAAGAGCGTGCGGACGAAGGGGGCGCGGCGTTCTTGACTATGCGAGTTCAGGCCATTATTGTAGCCTTGCTGGGAGACTCATGCACTGGCTCGGCTGTCGTGGGGTTAGGCCCCGTGGCGTGGCGTGTCGAGGCGTATTGTGGGCCTTTCGGTTTGCGCAGGTCGGATGTCACTCCGACGAGGAAGAGGTCAGCAATTGCTCGCCTCATGGAGAGGGTCTGCGGCGCCTGGTGAGCCGTGCAGGAGGGGGGCTTGCCTAAGGGCTCTCCCGTTACTCGTGGGTAACCCCCCCGGCCCCCCTTATTCAACCGGGCTGCCGGATCTTCGCTTCGCTCGATCCGGCAGCCCGGCTGAACAAGGGCGGAGGCGACCGTGCGGCTCGCTTCGCTCGGGGGGCCTGCGGCGCTCAGCTCGACGGTGCACGTGGGCGTTCGCCTCCCCCCTTGTTTTGGTTTCCGCCGCGGGGCCGCGAAGCGGTTCTGCGGCGGAAACCAAAACAAGGGGGGCCGGGGGGGTTACCCGCCATTATAGGGGGAAACCTCAGCGCCTACAGAGGACTCTAGCAATGACGGCAAAGTCCTGGGCGCTCGGCCCCCCCCACCTGCAATGTGAACTCCAAATCAAATGCCCCCAAAAAAGCGAAAGGCCTCGCGGCCCGGACGCTATGTCCAGACCGCGAGGCCTACCAAACGCCCGGACCGTGGCCCGGGAGGGTGTTCATAGTTTACCTGCGGCCCTCGGGTCCTGCTTAAAACTGATAGCACTTGTTGTAGCGACTCGCGCCACTCTTACGCGAGGCGACGTTGAAGAGCCCGGTCCCGAGGCGGTAGCCGACGTTGAGCCCGGCGGTGGCGTAGTAGTCGAAATTGCCGACGTTGCCGCGGGGCGAACCCGAGGGGACGTCGCGGGGCTCGATGCCGCGCAGTTCGCTGGTGCGGTCGGCGAGCGCCGCGGCGAGGGAGCCGTTGCCCTGCACGAGTTCGTAGTAGTTGACGTACGCGCCGCTCACGTCGTCCAGGTGGTCGAAGAACGTGGCGCGGAACTTAATCTCCGCGCTGATGACCCAGGCCTCGCCGAAGGGGATGCGCACGCCGGTCCCCAGGGGCATCGCGAGGCGCGTGAGGCCGTACCTCGGCGCGTAGCCCGTCATGCCCTGGCCCTCGGTGCCGAGCGGCTGGAGGTCGACGAGTCGGCCGTTGAAGTCGGCCTGCGGATTGAAACGGTAGACCGCTACACCCGCCGTGAGGTAGGGATTGACCGCGCGCCCGGACCCAAACGGTAGATACTCGCCGCTGATCGCCATCTCGAAGATGTCGGTCCGGAAGTTGAGGTTGCGCTCGACACTCGACTCCCGACGTGCGTCGGTACCGGCGAGTTTGGTGAGCATGAGCGAACCGGTGATCGCGATCTTATCCGTAGCGCCGATGCGGCCGTAGGCCCCGTAGGAAGCTTTGCCGTTGCCGAGCGGCGCGTAGGGGGAGTCCGGCTGCAGGTCGCCCATGTAGTAGCCGTGGCCGAGGTGGATGCCGAGTTCGGGCTGGGCCGAGGCGCCGGGCTGGGCGAGGAGGAATGCCGCGGGCAGGGCTACGGCCAGGGCCGCGCGAGTGAGGAAGGACATCGAACGTAGTTTTCTCGTTTCGCCGCCCTCGGGCGACTTGGTAGGTTTGCGTCCGGAAGCGGCGGTGAGGCTATCGAACCCATCTGTGGGAGGCTCGCGTTTCCGGCGGTTACTCTGTAAACTGACACATTCCGTACCAAAACGTCGACTTGGCGTAGCTTTTCGGGCGTTTGGGGTTCTGGACCGGACGGACGACCGCGATTCCGCCTACATTTCGCTTTTCTAAAAGACCCTATGTTTTTAGCTCGTTTTCTCTCGCTCGCTGTCGCCCTAGCCGGTAGCGCGTGCCTCTACGCCCAGGCGGAGGCCCCTAAGAATTGGTTCAACCTCGACCTCACCCAGGACAAGACCGCCGGCGTCGGCACGGAGCGCGTATACCGCGAACTGCTCGACGGCAAGGAGGGCGCGCCGGTCATCGTCGCCATCATCGACTCCGGCGTCGACCCCGAGCACGAGGACCTCAAGGACGTCATGTGGGTTAACCCCGGCGAGATCGCCGGCAACGGCATCGACGATGATAAGAACGGCTACGTCGACGACGTCAACGGCTGGAACTTCATCGGCGGCAAGGACGGCCGCAACGTCGGTCCCGACAACCTCGAGATCGCACGCGTCTACGCCCGGATGCGGGACAAGTTCACAAGGCTCGACACCAACAAGCTGTCGCGTAAGGAGCGCATGGAGTTCGAGGAGTACCGCGAGCTCCGCAGCACCATCGAGGCCAAGCGCGCCAACTTCGGCCAGCGCATGGCGCAGTATGGCGGGATGCTCCAGACGCTGGAGCGCCTGCAGAAGGAGCTCGGCGACGATTTCGACGCAGCGCAACTCGAGGCCTACACGACGTCCGATCCGCAGCTCGGGATGATGAAGGGCATCGTGGCCAATCAACTCGCGGAAGGGACGACGGTCGCGCAACTCCACGAGGAACTCGACGGCGGCTATACGTACTTCCGCGACAACTACGAGTACAACTGGAATCCCGACTTCGACGCCCGCGCGATCGTGGGCGACAACTACGCCGATTCTTACGAGCAGGGCTACGGCAACAACGACGTGCAGGGCCCCGACGCCTTCCACGGGACCCACGTGGCCGGGATCGTGGCCGCGAAGCGCGGCAATGGCATCGGGATCGACGGCGTGGCCGACAACGTCCGCATCATGAGCGTCCGCGCAGTGCCCAACGGCGACGAGCGCGACAAGGACGTCGCGAACGCCATCCGGTACGCGGTCGACAACGGCGCGAAGGTGGTCAACATGAGCTTCGGCAAGGGCTACAGCTGGGACAAGGAGGCCGTCGACAAGGCCGTCAAGTACGCTTCGAAGCATGACGTGCTCCTCGTCCACGCCGCCGGCAACAGCGCTGAGAACACCGACGAGTCGGACAACTTCCCGCGGGAGGCGTACGAGCGACGTGGGTTCTTCAAATTCCTGAAGAAGAAGTACCCCGACAACTGGCTCGAGATCGGCGCCTTGAGCTGGATGTCGGACGCGGACGCGGTTGCGACGTTTAGCAACTACGGCAAGACCAACGTCGACATCTTCAGCCCGGGGGTCGACATCTACTCCACGACGCCCGGCAACGAGTACGGCAGCGCCTCCGGGACCTCGATGGCGAGCCCGGTGACCGCCGGGGTGGCCGCGCTGATCCGGAGCTACTTCCCCGAGCTAAAGGCCAAGGAGGTGAAGGAGATCATCCTCGAGAGCGGCACCAGGCAGGGGGCACGGATGGTGAAGCTGCCGGGTGACGACCGACTGGTGCGCTTCGATTCGCTGAGCGAGACCGGCGCGACGCTAAATGCGTACGAGGCGGTCAAGCTGGCGCAGCAAGAGACCGGGCGTCCGGGCGGCGTGCTCGCGAACGGGAAGATACCGCGGGCGTAGCTCGAACCTCCGGTTCGAGTTAGCTCTTCTCGAACCGGAGGTTCGAGCTACCGCGTCGGTTCGAGCTACCGCACCTCGATCGACCTAATCTCCCCCACCGTCAGCTCCTTGTTCAACCGCGCGAGCAGCTGTGCACGGTTGAACAGCAGCTCGTGACGCAGCGCCGCCGAGTCGACGCGCACCGTGAGTACCCCATTCCGAAACCGCAGCTCCGAGGTATGCCGGTTGATCACCGGTCCCAACTCACGTTGCCACAGGCTCTTGATCTCGCTCTGCGTGAGCTTTGGCCCCATGCGCAACTCGCGCACCATTTGCTGGAGGACTTCGGAGACGGGTTGGTCGTTGTTGCGCATGGGGGTGGGGTTTGGGCGGAGGGGCAAGGTCGGGAGTTCCACGCGCGTTCGCACGGGGCAGGGAGCATAAGTTTTGCCGAAAGGCGCCCCTAGTTATCCACCGCCGTCGCCCAGGGGCGCTACCTGCCCGTCGGTCACGCGGTGGTGGTGGGCCGTGGCGTCGTCGATGCGGAGCTGTCGCAGGCGCTCCTCGTGGGTGTCGGTCACGAAGACCTGCGCGTAGTGCTCGCCGACCACCACGTCAACGAGCTGTTGCACGCGCTCCGGGTCGAGTCTGTCGAAGATATCGTCGAGCAGCAAGATCGGCGCGTGGTCCTGGCGCTTGGCCAGCAGCCGCGCCTGCGCCAGGCGCAGCGCCACGACGAAGGTCTTCAGCTGGCCTTGGCTCGCGTACTTCTTGAGGGCTTCGCCGTTGAGGGTGAGGCTGAGGTCGTCGCGGTGGGGCCCGACGTTGGTGCGGCCGAGGAAGGCATCGCGGGTGCGGCTCCGCGACAGGAGTTCGGCGAGGGGCCGCTCGGCGAGCTTGCTGGCGTAGGTGATGTCGGGGGTCTCGGCCTCGGTACCGATGGCGCGGTAGAGTTCCGTAAATTCGGTAATCAGCGTTTCCGCAAAACCCTTGCGCCCCTCGTGAATCGTCTGCGCCGGCGCGAGCATCTGGGCGTCGTAGGCCGCGAGCAGCGCGGGGTCGACCTTTAGCGGGTGGCCGGCGGCCTTCAGGTGAGCATTGCGCAGTTTGAGGATGCGGTTGTACGTCAGGAGCGCCTGGAGGTAGACCGGGTCGTACTGCGAGATCGTCTGGTCGGTAAAGCGCCGCCGCTCGTCCGGCCCCCCGATGACGAGTTCGATGTCCGAGGGGCTGATCATCACGGCGGGCAGCAGTCCGACGTGCTCGACGAGGCTCGCGTATGTGCTGCCGTTGCGCTCGACGACCTTCGGTTTGCGCGCCTGCGAGCGAACGACGATGTGCTCCACGCGTTCACCGGACAGGAAACGTCCTGCGATCCGGAAGAAGTCCGCCCCGTGCGCCAGGGCCCCGGCGTCTCCGTAGCTGAAGTGGCTGCGCGTGAGGCAGAGGTAGTAAATGGCGTCGAGGAGATTGGTCTTGCCCATGCCGTTGGCCCCGCCGACGAGGTGGACGCCCGCCCCGAAGGTGAGCTCCTGGGCGGCGAGGTTGCGGAACCCCGTGACGCGCAACGTTTCCAAAATCGTGGCCTCCGACATACACGGCGAAGATGTGTGACTTGGCCCCGCCTTCCCTAACTTTACCGCCCAAGCATCTCGTTATGGCCCTCGACAACAGTTCTACCACCGACCACGCCGCCGACGTCCCCACCGCCGAGGCCGCGCCCACGAAAAACGGCAACGGCAGGGCCAAGTCCAACGGCGCCGCCGGGGCCCCGGCCAAGGGCGAGGCCCAGGTCGCGAAGCCTTCCTACAGCAAGGAGACCTACCTCGCGTGGTACACGCTGATGCTGCGGATTCGCCGCTTCGAGGAGCGCGCGCTGATGAGCTATGGACAGCAAAAGATCCGTGGCTTCTGCCACGTCTACATCGGGCAGGAGGCCATCGCCGCCGGCATCGAGTCGGCACTCATCCCGGGCGACAAAATCGTCACGGCCTACCGCCAGCACGGCACCGCCATCGGGCGCGGCGTGACCACCAAGGAGGCTATGGCCGAGCTCTACGGTAAGTCCACCGGCATCGTCAAGGGCAAGGGCGGCTCGATGCACTTCTTCTCGAAAGAGCACGGCTACTTCGGCGGCAACGGTATCGTCGGCGCACAGATCCCGATCGGGACGGGCATCGCGTTCGCGGAGCAGTACAAGGGCACGAATAACCTCTGCGTGACCATGTTCGGCGACGGGGCGGCACGCCAGGGGGCACTTTACGAGTCCTTCAACATGGCGATGACCTGGAAGATCCCGGTCCTCTACATCGTCGAGAACAACAAGTACGCCATGGGCACGAGCGTCCTGCGTACCTCGAACGTCCACGAGCTTTACAAGATTGGCTCCGCGTTCGCGATGCCGAGCGAGCAGGTCGACGGCATGCGCCCGGAGGCCGTCCACGAGGCCATCTCCAAGGCCGCCGAGCACATCCGCGCCGGCCACGGCCCGTACTTCCTCGAGATCAACACCTACCGCTACAAGGGGCACTCCGTGTCCGACCCCGCGACCTACCGCACCAAGGACGAACTCAACGACTACAAGGGCAAGGACCCCATCAAGATCACCGAGTCGACCATCCTCGACAACGGCATCGCCAGCAAGGAGGAGCTCCAGGTCATCAAGGATCAGGTCAAGGCCGAGATCGAGGAGGCCACCACCTTCGCGGAGGAGAGTCCCCTCCCGGAGGCATCGGAGTTGTATACCGACAACTACGTGCAGGAGGACTACCCGTACATCAGGGATTGAGGGACGGTGGACCGGCTGCGCTTATGATCGATGGATCGGCTGCGCTTCATCTTCACGAACGCCGGGTCCGCTTCTTTGTAGTTTTCGCACGTAGCTTTGGGAATGCTCAGTTGCCAGCGCCACCTCTTCGGCCTCCCGGACGACCTCCACTACCTCAACACGGCCTACATGGGTCCGCAGTTGCGGGAAGCCACGCGGGCGGGCACGGCGGCCCTGCTCGCGAAGGAGGACCCGACGACCATCAGCGGGGAGGATTTCTTCGTTCCCGTCGAGCGCGTGAGGGCGGCTTTCGCCAAAACCATCAACGCCCCGGGAGCCGACAGCATCGCGGTGATCCCGGCGGTGAGCTACGGCCTGACGAGCGTGGCGGACAACGTCGGCCTGAAGCCCGGCGACCAGGTCGTCACCGTCGGAGATGTCTTCCCGTCCGGCCTCTATGCGTTCGAGCGGGCCGCACGGGAGGGCGGCGCACGGATCGTCACGGTGCCGAGGCCAGACGACGAGGCGCAGCGCGTACGACTATGGAATGAGCACCTGCTCGACAGCATCAGTCTGAGTTGCCGCGTGGTCTTCGTGCCGCACGTGCACTGGTCGTGCGGGACGGTCTTCGACCTGGCGGCCTTGCGTAGGCGCTGCGACGAGGTAGACGCGCTGCTCGTCGTCGACGGTACGCAGAGCATCGGGGCGCACCCCTTCGACGTGACCGTGTTCCGCCCGGACGCGGTGGCGGTCGGTGGCTACAAATGGCTGCTCGGGGCCTACAACTTCGGCTACCTCTACCTGAATGAACGACTGCAGGCAGGACGCCCGCTCGACGAAAACTGGATCAATCGGCGCGACAGTCACGAGTTCGCCCGCCTCACCGACTACACGCCCGACTACCGGCCCGGGGCCGCGCGCCACAGCATGGGCGAGCAGTCGAGCTTCATCGCCGCGGCCGTCGCCGAGGTCACGTTCCGACAGATCGACGAGTGGACCGTATCCGGGATCCACGATTACGCGAGCGGCCTGGTCGAAGCCCACAGGGATGGGCTGGCCGAACGCGGGTGGGTTTTACCGAAAGGCGCCGAACTCGCGCCCCACCTCTTCGGACTGCGGCTTTCGCCAAAACAGCAAGCGAGCATCCCGAGTGTGCTGGCCGCGGCCAGGGTAAACGTGAGTTACCGCGGTGACTACCTGCGGGTGAGCACGCACGTCACGACGCGGGCGGAGGACTGGGCGGCGTTGCTGGCGGGGTTGAGGACAGAGGCGAGCGTTGGTTGAGTAGGAGCGGCGTGGTGAATTTGTGGATGTGAGGATAGGGTTCAGGGCGGGGGTTGGGGGAGGCGTTTGTATAGCGTCGGCATCGGTAATGGGGGCGGCATAAATGAGCTTTAAAGACTAGGGCGATCGTATGGCGTAAGGCGGGCCCCGCAGTGGTTTGGCGGCATTTATGCCGCCCCCCCGAGCCGAAGGCGAGCTACCGCGTATCGTGCACCGCGGCGGCAGCAGAGTTCCCGGTGGATCCCCAACATCACCGACGCAGTGCCCGCTTCGCGGGTGGGGGCGGCATAAATGCCGCCAAACCACCGGACGCCGCCCCCCCTCCCCCGGCAACTCGGATTATTTTTTGCCGACGAGATTACAAATTTAATATGGCCGTCGAACGGCTCAGCCACTAAACCCCCACACCGCGACCCCGCCACGCCACCCAGCATCACCACTACCCTCACCGCAGCACCACGCTCCCCAGTTGATCCGCGAGGATCTTCTTCACCTCCTGCATCCGCGCGTAGCGATTCATCAGCTTCACCGCCTCGTCGACCTTGTCGGGGCTGTTGAGGAGCCGCAGGCGCTCGGTGGTTGCGTCCATCTTCCGCAGGAGCTTCGTGAGCTTGAAGCGCGTGATCGAGCGCTTCGCCATCGCCTGCCAGTTTTCGTCGGGTTCCTTTTGGGTCGTGAGCTTGATCTCGAAGCGCTCCCACCAGCCCTTGCTCATGCTGTAGGGACTCGCCACGGAGTCGACGGCGAGCGCCTGGACGTCGGCGTCCGCGTGGCCGGTCCAGTGGGCGGTGTCGATGCCCTCGCCCACGCCCAGCCGTTGGTTGCACTCCCGCAACACCTTCCCCACCACCGGATCGTCGAACGAGTCGATGACCTCCTCGATGTTGGCGCACACGAACTCCGCCACCGTGACCTCGCTCGCGGGATCGAAGCGCTCTGTCCCGAAGGCGATCACGACGCCCGCCAGGTCCCGCTCGCGGTGGATGTCGTTGCTGACGCCCTGCACGCCGGGCGCCTGTGGCTTCGTCGGCAGCGCCACCTCCCCGCCGCCGACCTCGTAGTACCCGCCCGGCGCCGGCTGCCCGAGGGCGTGCTCCGCGATGGCCTCACTCTCGTTTCGCCGCGTCACCCGCGTTCGCCGCATCTCCTCCTCGCGGTTCTTCGAGAGGTAGGTATTGAGCTGCGTGACCAGGGTCTGCTCGTCGATGCTGAAGCGCTCGCCCGTGGTGCGGACGTACTCGTTGCGCAGGATCACATCCGGGATGAGCGCGATGGATTGTAGGACGCCCTGCACCAAGCGCGTACGGACGATCGGATCACCCTTGGCCTCCTCGTCGACGAGGTCGGACTTGTAGGCGATGAAGTCCTTGGCTTCGTCGGCGACGTACTGCTTGAAGGCTTCCCCGCCGAAGGCCTTGACGTAACTATCGGGGTCGTGGTTGTCGGGCAAAAGCACGAGCCGCACTTCCATCCCCTCGGCCAGCACGAGGTCGAGCCCGCGCAGTGCCGCCTTCACGCCGGCCTTGTCGCCGTCGTAGAGGAAGGTGACGCGGGGCGTGAGCCGTTTGATGAGCTTGATGTGCCCATCCGTGAGCGAAGTCCCGCTCGTGGCCACGACGTTCTCGACGCCGGCCTGGTGGAGCGCGATCACGTCGGCGTAGCCCTCGACGATCAGACACAGGTCCTCGCGCCGCACGGCCGCGCGCGCGAGGTGCATCCCGTAGAGGACCTTATTCTTGACGTAGAGCTCGGTCTCCGGGGAGTTAAGGTACTTCGGGGCCTTCGTGTCGCTGCGCAGCACCCGGCCCGCGAAGGCGACCACCTTCCCGGTGTAGCCGTAGATCGGGAACACGACCCGGTCGCGGAGGAAGTCACGCGTGCCGTCCTTGTTGATGAGGCCGAGGTCCTTGAGGTAGTCGCGCTGGTAGCCGGCGGCCAGGGCGGCCTGCTTGAGGGCGTCCCCGCGCGCGGGCGCGAAACCGAGCTCGAAGCGCTTGATGGTCTCGTCGGAGTAGCCGCGTTGCTTGAAGTAGGTAAGTCCAACGCTGCGGCCCTCCTCGCCGTGGAGGAGCTCCTCGTGGTAGAAGGTCCGCGCGAAGTCGTTGACGAGCGCCAGGGCCTGCGCGCGCTGGTGCTCGGCCTCGGCCTCGGGGGAGAGCCGCTCCTCCTCGATGGCGATGTTGTACTTGGCGGCGATGAGGCGGAGGGCCTCGACGTACCCGATGCTGTCGTGCTTCATGACGAACGCGATCGCGTCACCGCCCTCGCCGCACCCGAAGCACTTGAAGATCTGCCGCGCGGGGTTGACGTTGAAGCTCGGGGTCTTCTCACCGTGGAGCGGGCACAGGCCCGTGAGGTTGGAGCCACTGCGCTTGAGGTTCATGTAGTCCCCGATCACCTCCTCGATGCGGAGGGTGTCCTTGATTTTCTCGACGGTGGGGCGTGGGATCATAGGGGGATCATAGAACGGAGAACATAGAGCATGGATCGCTGCTGAGCTACGGTACAACGGTCCTTCCGGGCTGTGGAGAGGCTACGCGAGGTGGCACGAACCGCGGGCAAATCGGTGCTACCGCGAAGGTAGTAGACCCGAGCCGTGCCCGGGCTTGCGGCACCGTTTTTGGTACGAGGAACCCCGTTCGTACCGAAGAGCCCACCGATGATGAAACGACTATTGTATACGGCAGCCCTGGCGCTGGCCCTACCGCTCGCGACGCTTGCTGGCGCGCAGGAGACGGCCGCCGCGGGCTGCGACGAACTGAGCGCCGACGCGAAGGCCGACTGCCTGCTCACGAAGGTGGACGAACTGCTTGCGGCTAAGGACTACCGCGCCGCGACGCCCTTCGCCTTCGAGGCGCTCGAGATCGCGAACGCGGACGGTGACCCGGGGCTCAAGTACAGAGCCAACCTCATGACGGCCACGCTGTCCTCGGCGAAGGGCGACCAGACCAACGCCATGGGCCAGTACGTCGAGGCCCTCCGCATCGCGAGTCAGGCCGGGGAGGCCGAGTGGACCATCGAGGCCAAGCTCGGGATCGCGGCGGTGTTCGGCGCGCGCGAGAACTACGAACAGGCGGAGGCCAACCTGACGGAGTCGCTCGTTTTGGCGAAAGCCGAAAACCTCTGGGAGGCCGCCGCGCGCGTCCACGCCCGCCTCGGGAGCACCTACCTCACGCAGGGCATCATCGGCAAGAGCCAGCAGAACCTCAAGGCGGCCCTCGACCTGTACCTCGAGCAGGAGGACTTCGACGCCGCGGCCACGGTGGCCGGCGGGCTCGCCGACCAGTACCTCGCCACCGGGGACTACGACAACGCCGAGCGCTTCGCCGAGCAGACGCTCCAGCTCCACACCAGCAACCGCGACCTCGCCGGGGTCGCGCACGACAACGTTCGTCTCGCGAGGATCTACGCCGGGTTCGACGACCACGTCGGGGCGCTCGAGATGACCGAGATCGCCAACGGGCTCTTCCTACAGACCGGGGACGCCCTCGGGGCCGTCGAGACGCAGCGGGACTTCGCGCGCTACTACCTCGCGAATGGGGAGGCGGCTTTCGCCAAAACCGCCGCCGACGAGGCCTTCGCCCTGCTGAAGGCGATCCCGCAGGACCGTGCCTTCGACGTGGCGCAGGACCTGGCGCGCGTCTACGAAAAACTCGGCAACCCCGAGGCGGCCCTCGCGGCCCAGCGCGACTACGTCGCCCGCCGCGAAGCCTTCTTCGACGCCGAGAAGTCGCGTGCCCTCGTCGAGCTCACGACCCGCTTCGAGAGCGAATTCGAGACCGAGCAGCAGCAGCGCCGCATCGCCGAACTCCAGACCGCGGAGGCCAACGGCCAGATCCGCTTTTTCCTATTGCTCGGACTCGCCGGCCTCATCGCTGCCCTGGCCGTGATCCTGTTCATGAGCGGGCGCCGCAAGCAGCGCGACAACGCCCTGCTCGTCGCCAAGAACGAGGAGATCCAGCGCCAGACCGCCGAGATCGACCTCAAGAACGCCGAGCTCGCCGTCAAGAACGGCAACCTCAACGGCCTCAACGCCAAGCTCGTCGACGAGATGGCCGAGCGGGAGTCCATCCAGAAGACCTCCTTCGCGCGCGACCGGTTCCTGGCCACGATGAGCCACGAGATGCGCACGCCGATCAATATCATCTCGGGGCTCTGCCACCTCCTCCTGGAGGAGAACCCGCGGCCCGACCAAACCGAGCACCTGCGTACGCTGCAATTCTCGGCCAACAACCTGGTCGTGTTCATTAACGACATCCTCGACTTCTCCAAGATCGAGGCCGGGAAGCTCAACCTCGAGAAGCGGGAGTTCAACCCGCGGCGCCTCTTCGACGAGATCGCGCAGCGCTTCGAGCAGGCCGCCAAGCAGACGCAGGTCAAGACGAGCTACGAGTTCGACGACAGCATCCCGAGCTGCCTGATGGGCGATCCGGCGCGCTTCAACCAGATTATGACCAACCTCGTGCAGACGAGCTTCCAGCACTCGGTCAACGCCCACGTCCACGTCTCGGCCAAGGTCGAGGAGCTGCGCAAGGACGAGGTGCTGCTCCGGTTCCAGATCGACGACGAGGGCCAGGTCATGGACCAGAAGCAACTCGACTCGATGTTCCGGAGCTTCAACTTCAACCCGGACGACGTCTTCGAGGGCTACAACTCGTCCGACCTCGTGCTCGCGATCACGCGTCGCCTCGTCGACCTGCAGAACGGCCACATCGAGGTGAAGCCCCGCGAGGAGGGCGGCAACCGCTTCACGGTCCTGCTCACGTTCAAGATCGTCTCGAAGGCGGACCAGATCAAGCGCAGGGGCATCACGCGCACCTTCGAGCACCTGGCCGGCAACCAGGTGTTGTTGGTCGAAGACAACAAGATCAACCAGCTCGTGGTCCTCAAGATGCTCACGCGCCTCGGGATCGACGTCACGACGGCCGACAACGGCGTCGAGGCCCTCGAGGTCATCACGCACCGCACCTTCGACCTCGTGTTGATGGACATCCAGATGCCGCTCATGGACGGCTACCGCGCCACCGCCGAGATCCGCAAGCACCCGAACCCGGAGGTGCGCGACGTGCCCGTGATCGCGCTCACGGCCTCGGCCTTCCTCTCCGAGCGCGAGAAGGCCAAGCTCTTCGGCATGAACGACCACGTCGGCAAGCCCTTCGCCCCGGAGGAGCTGCTCGACAAGATGTCCACCTGCCTGGAGGCCGCGCGCGAGGGGCAGCTGGCCGGAGGGGGCAAGCCGCAGCGCGCTAGCCTGAAGGAGAGTAACTGAGATATTACCCCGAGACCTACTACAATTCCCCCAGCACTTCCTCGAAGTGCTTGAAGGCATCGTGCCGCTTCCGCGGCAATGATTTCACGTCTATTGCCTTCCCGCCTACCGGGTGCTCAAAGCGCAGCCGGTGTGCGTGCAGCCCGATGCTCTTGTCCTGCAGCGGCTCCTTCGCGCCGTAGCGCAGGTCGCCCTCGAGCGGGTAGCCGATGGCCCCGAGCTGCGCCCGGATCTGGTGGCGCCGCCCCGTCGTGGGCTCGACTTTTAATAGGCAGTGGCTCGCCACGCGGGCCAGGAGTTTGTAGGAGAGCTCCGAGAGTTTGCCGTCCGGGCCCGCCTTGCGCTCCGACTCGTGCACGCGCATCCGCTTGACGCTCGGATCGTGGCGCAGGTAGTGCACCAGGGTCCGCTCCTCGTCGCTCACCTCGCCCTGCACCACGGCGAGGTAGGTTTTGGCGACAGCCCGCTCGGCAAACATCGGCTGCATCCGCGAAAGGGCTTTCGAGGTGCGGCACAGGACCACGAGTCCGCTCGTCGGCCGGTCGATGCGGTGCGCGAGCCCGAGGTAGACGTCGCCGGGCTTGTCGT
This sequence comes from Saprospiraceae bacterium, assembly GCA_965215115.1. Classification (GTDB taxonomy): domain Bacteria; phylum Bacteroidota; class Bacteroidia; order Chitinophagales; family Saprospiraceae; genus CALDTK01. The sequence continues at coordinate 3,727,103 of OZ244050.1, read as the reverse complement.
ACGCCCGCTTGACGTAGGCCTTGCCCCAGTCGAGCAGGGTCGCGTCGCCGGTGTCGTCGCCCTGGCACAGGAGGCCGGCGGGCTTGTCGACGATGAGGAGGTGGTTGTCCTCGTAGACGATCCGGGGGGCGGGGGCGGCGGCGGGCTTGCGCAAGGCGGGCGGGTTTTGGCGAAAGCCGGCTGCCCAAACCGGACCGACGGCAAACAAGCCGCGAAGGTCGCGCCTTTTTCCGGGGTGACACTACCGCTCGCCTTCTCGCCCTGCCCCAACGACACCTTCATCTTCGACGCGATGGTGCACGGGCGCGTCGACTGCGAGGGACTCACGTTCGCGCCGGTGCTCGCGGACGTGGAGGAGCTGAACGGGGCGGCTTTCGCCAAAACTTACCCCGTCACCAAACTAAGCTACAGCGCGCTGGCGCAGCTGCAGGCGAGCTATCGCCTGCTGGACAGCGGGAGCGCCCTCGGGCAGGGGATCGGGCCGCTGCTGATCAGTAAGGGCGACGTGGACGTGGCAGCGATCGGCGAGCGTCCTGTGGCGATCCCGGGGGCGTACACCACCGCGGCATTCCTCCTGCGACTCGCCTACCCCGGCCTGACTCAGCTGCGACCCGTGCTCTTCTCCGAGATCGAGCGCGCCATTGCGCGCGGCGAGGTGGCGGCGGGCGTCATCATCCACGAGACGCGCTTCACCTATGCCGAGCGTGGCTTCACGCTGCTGCGCGACCTCGGCGCCTTCTGGGAGGAGACGACCGGCGTGCCGATACCGCTCGGCGGCATAGCCGTAAGTCGGGAATTGTCGGTAGGCACGCAGGAGAAGCTCGGACGCGTCCTGCGCCGGTCGGTGCGCTACGCGCTCGATCACCGAGACGCCAGCGCGGCGTACGTCGCGCGACACGCGCAGGAGATGAGCCCGGCCATCCAACGCCAGCACATCGAGACCTACGTCAACCAATATAGCGTGAGCCTCGGCGAGGCGGGCCGCGCAGCCGTGTCGCGTCTGTTTGCCATGGCGCACGAGAAGGGCATCACGCCGGCCCCGGCGACGGATCTTTTTGTGTGACTGTGGAAAATTGGCACAGGCTTTGCAAGACTCTCGTCGTGTAAGTTTTGGTTGAATTGAAAGATTCGCTTTGGGGCCTGGAGGAAACTTCAGGCTTTTTTTATGCCCGTGATTCTCGCACGAGCGCGCCCTACCCGACTACCGGACGGCGGAGAAACGAAACGGGAGCTCCGCCCCGACGACGATGGTCCGCGGCACGGTGGCCACGTTGGTTTGCAATGTAAAGGGGGCCGAGAAGTCCACCTTTCGGTAAAACGTGCCACCCGCCAACCGACTCACCCTGAGTGTGTAGCGCCAGGGTAGCTTGGGGTTATACGGTTCGTACAGCACCTCGCCGTTTAAGAATATTGCTGGAGCCGCGTCCGATACCAGCGCGAGAGGCTGGCCGCTGCCGATGACGCGCCCTACCACCGCCACGGAGAGGACTAACGCGCCGTCGGCGGCGACGGGGCCGGCGCGACGGCAGCTACCGGGAGTGGCCTGTACAACGGCAACGTCGCCGCCATGCGCACGGCCGTCCCGCTGCCCGGCGACGGCGCGGGAACCGCGGCGCGACCCTTGCGGCGCCGCCCCCTCACCTACGACTACCGGTACGACCAACTCCAACGCATCACGTCATTCCAGGCGCGGGGCGCGGGCCTGTCCGCGGACTACTCCTACGACGCGAACGGTAACCTCGGATCGCTCCTGCGCCACGATCTCGCCGGAGGCGTCTTGGACGACCTGCGCTACGGCTATACTAACCTGCGGTCGCCCAACACCCTCACGACCATCCGGGACGTCTCCACCAACCCGCGGGCGTTCCCCCTCGGCGGCGACACCTACGCCTACGACGCACGCGGGAACTTCGTGGGTGGCTCCGGGGGCGACCGCGTCACGTGGAATGGCTACGGCAAGGTCGTGTACCGGTCTCAATCGTACTCGGGGGCGGTCGTGAGCTACGACTACGACGCGCGGGGCGACCGCCTCGCGAAGGAGACGCGCCCGACGGGCGTGGCCAGGAGCGACATCCAGACGACGATCCACGTGCGCGACGCGAGCGGGACCGTGCTGCGGACCTACGAGGACGAGGCATTCAACGACAGCTCCCCCGGGCAGTACGTTCTCTCGGCGGTCGAGGCCCCGCTGTACGGGTCGGCGCGGGTAGGTAGTGAGCGAACGCGCATTCGCGTGCGGTTCACCGGGGCAGGTGGGTCCCTGAACCCACCGCCCGGGCGCCGGCGCGGGGGGACGGTTTACGAACTGTCCAACCACCTGGGGAATGTTCTGGCGACGGTGAGCGATATTGCGGCGGTGGAACCGGTGGCGAACGCGGAGGCGGGTACGGGTGGGGCGGCGGCGCGGACGGCGCGGGTGACCACGGCGTCCGACTACTACCCGTTCGGAATGAGCGTCGCGGGGCGGACCTACGAGCCGGTGGTCGGGGGCTCGGCGTACGCGGACGTCGTCGCGGAGTACCGGTACGGGTTCAACGGCAAGGAGCACGATCTGTCGTGGGGGGGGTTGGGGATCCAGGACTACGGGTGGAGGTTGTATGTGCCTGGGACGGGGCGGTTTTTGAGCGTCGACCCGCTGACACGTAGCTACCCGAACTTAACGCCGTACCAGTTCGCCAGCAACTCGCCGATAATTGGAGTAGACCTAGATGGGCTCGAATTAGCGGCGACTACGATCAAGTCTGTTGACGGAAACGGCAACAGTATAAAAGTGGTCGGAGACACGGAGATAAAGTTCAAGGTGCTTGACCTTTCGTCCGGGTCTCCTAATAGAGCTGCTAGGGCATCGTCGGAGAACAGAGCCAGTCGATTTGTCAGTGGTAGACTTTCGCAACAACGGCGAATAAACGCCAAGGACTACGAGACCGGTAGGAATTCGGAGGTAGAGTTTAACTTAAAAGTAAACGTATCTTTTGAACAGGTCAATTCGATCAGCGAATTACGTAACAACGATGTTGCTATCGTAATTGTGGATGACATCGATTATTCATTTACGGATAAGTTCAATAATAGTCACGGGGCGGGTGCAGTCGTATTCTCTGCTGGAGTAATGGTTATACCAAAATCGCAATACGAATCTGCAACAGGAAAACTTTTGGAGCACGAGATCGGACACTTATTCGACCTTCCAGACTTGGAAGACGCTAGTGAACGCTCTAATCTCATGTATCACCTAGGCGACGCCGAGCACGGTCCAGCAGGAGGCAGACCATTTTTGGACAGTGACCAGTCCGAAGGGATGTTAATGCATGCTCTCGGCTATAAAACTAGGGCTTCAAACATGAAAGTCGACGAGACCATTGAGAACCAGACGGTTAATGCATCTCGATTGCTGGATAGGGCTCTAGATGTTAGCAACGCGACCTATGATGAGTCTAAGAAAAAATAAGGCTATCCGCTTTGCAACCGCTATTGGTGTAGCTATCTCCGCGATACACTGTAATGGCGTCGCAACTGAGACTACGCGTGCATCCAAGTGCGGCACGTACGTCGCGTCGGTGGAGACCTCGTACATGATGCTTACGACACACTGCAAGAGTTGTCATAATATATCAGAGCAGGAGGACTACGAGGGGAACTTGCCAACCTTGAAGGAGCTACGAGAAATCAGCGTTCCGACATACGTCGCGCAACACGCCAGTCGCAACATTTACCATGAGGATAAGTATAACCGCTTGACTACGGAAGAGGTAGAATGTCTCGCGATTGCGATCCAACAGATGTCCGAAGTTCGGCCAGGTAGGCCGTCGGACTGAACAGACCGTGTATGGCGGTTGTAACGCAGCTAGTTTACACCTGAGATCGTGAGAGGTCAAGAAACCGCGAAGGCGGGACATGGTTCCCCGGTGACGGTATCGACGCCCTCGTTTTTAAGGCGCGTACGTGGCAGAGAGTTTGTTATGTCCATTACGAGGCGTACGCCTTTCGGTTCTGGATCTCCCGAATCACGGCATCGAGGGTAAAGTAGACACGTTCGCGCTCGTCGGGCTCGAAGGCGGCCACGGCGCGTAGACGACGGACGAGTTCGCGATCGGAGAGGAGTTCCCCGCCGTCGGCGTCGCCGAGGAGGTACGCGATGGAGACCCCGAGGGTATCCGCGAGCCGGAGGGCCGCGTCGACCGAGGGGGTCATCTCGCCGCGCTCGTAGCGCGAGATCACCGAGACCGAGGTGTTGAGCAGGCCGGCCAGCGCCGTCTGCGACATGCGGCGGGCCTTGCGGAGGGCTGCGAGCCGCGGACCGAAGGCATCGGCCAGCCGTGTCGCGGTGTCCTGATCGGGTTCGTTATGGCCGTGTTTTGCTGGCATTGCGCTAAGGTACGAACCCGATGCGGTGATTGCGGATCGGTTAAGGTTATGTGATTTGGTATGATCAGGTTACTTTTGGCCGGAAACGGTCAATTACAAAAATCTGAACCATGCAAATCTCCGACATCAAAGCCGCCCTCCCGCTGGCGCAGGTCCTCGGCCATTACCACCTCAAGCCCGACAAGAAGCTTAGGCTCGCCTGCCCGTTCCACGAGGACACGACCCCGTCGATGCAGGTCTACTACAAGACCCACACCGCCTACTGCTTCTCGGGCAACTGCCCGACGCACGGCCGGTCCCTCGACGTGATCGACTTCGTGATGCACAAGGAAGGATGCACGAAGCACGAGGCCCTCGAGCGCTGCAAGGCGATGATCGGCGGGGCGAGCGGGCAGCCAGTCCGGCCAGAGTACCAGCCGACGCCCATCACCGACCTCCCGGCCGCGGCCGTCCTCGGGCACGCGTTCACGTACTACTGCAACGCCGTCGCGATGACGCGCGCCGCGCAGGACTACCTGGAGTCGCGGGGCCTGGACTACAAGCTGCTCGCGGCCGCCGGCCTGCCGGTCGGGTACAACTCCGGCCAGATGCACCACGGCGCCAGACGCGACGAGGACCTGATCGCGAGTCTGGTGGCGGCGGGCTTGCTGAGTGAGTCGGTGGGCGGACGCAAGTCGCGCGAGGGCCTGCAGCAGTACCACTCGTTCGGCCACCGGTGCCTCGCGTTCGCGCTACGGGGTGCCGGCGGCGAGATCGCGGGCCTGTACTTTAGGAGCGTCGCCACCGGCGGCGGCGACGGCGCGAAGGCCGGCCGGCACTACTACCTCCGCGACCGGCGCGGGCTGTATCCGGGCTACCCAGCGCCGGAAACTGAGCGCGTGCTCGTCACCGAGAGCGTCGTGGACGCGGTGAGCCTGTTGCAGTACGAGTCCGTCGCCGCCGGGTGGTCGGTGCTCGCGATGTATGGGACCAACGGCTATACCGCAGAGCACGCCGCGGCCGTGGCCGCGCTCGCGCAGCTCAGCGAGGTGTGCCTGTTCTTGAACGGCGACGCCGCCGGCCGCAAGGCCGCCGAGCTGGTGGCCGCGAAGGTCCGCGCGGCGCATCCTACTATAACGGTGTCGAGCGTGCCGGTGCCGGAGGGCGAGGACTGTAATAGTCTGCTGGTGAAGGAAGGCCCGGAGCTGCTCGCGCACCTGATCGAGGAGCGGGTCACGGTTGCGACGGATGAGGCTACCGAGGGGGTGGAGGTTTTTTCTTCAACTGAGACCCTAACTGAAACCGCGCAAGACGTGGCCGCCGAGCGTCCGGAGCCAGCGCCGGAAGGGTTGCCGGGAAAAGAAAAAACCCCACCCGCCACCGCGCCCGCGATCAGTGCACCGGCGACAGGCACCCCGGCCCTCGATACCGCCGACGCCTACGACCTCGGCTACCGCGGGCGCGCGGCACACTTGCGCGTCAAGGGCCTACGCGCCGACCAGCTCGACACCCTCAAGGTCACGCTGCAAATCCAACTCGCGTGAGGACGCTCACGCTGAAGTGCGACCTGTACGACTACCGCGAGGTCGAGAAGGCGTGCCGCCTGGCCGCCGACAAGCTCGGCGTCGACGCCGGGGCCCTCCAGACCGACCTCGAGGGCCTCACCGCCGAACTCGAGCGCTACATGGCCGAGCGCCGCCGCGCCACGGCCGGCGGGGGCGTTTTGGCGAAAGCCCCGCAGCAGCTCACCGCGAGCGAGACGACCGCAGCGCTGGCGTTCCTCCGGGCTCCGGACCTGATCGCTAGGCTCGGCGCGGCCCTCGGCCGCGCCGGGATCGTCGGCGAGGACAAGACGCGGCTCTTGCTGTTCGTCGCCGCGTCGAGCTACAAGATGCCCGAGACGCTGCACGTGTTGATCCAGGGCTCGAGCGGCTCCGGCAAAACGCGCCTCCTCGACGTGGTGGCGCGCTCGATGCCGCCGGAGGACGTCAAGCGCTTCACGCGCGTGACCGACAACGCTTTTTACAACCAGGCCGAGGACTACTTTACGCATAAGCTCGTCTGCCTCGAAGACCTCGACGGCCTGCGCGAGGAGGCCGAACTGGCGTTCCGCGAGCTCCAATCCTCGGACGTCCTGCGGACGGCCACGAGTGTGAAAGACGAGCGCGGCGGAATCACCGGCGGGGAGCGCGTCGTGCGGGGGCCGATCGCGAGCATGGCGTGCACGACACGAGGCGAGGTCTACGAGGACAACGTGAGTAGGTGCTTGGTGGTGGCCGTGGACGAGTCGGCCGAGCAGACCAAAAGAGTCATCGACTACCAGAATCGGCGGGCTGGCGGGGAGTGCTCGCGACGCGACGAGGAGGCCGAGCGGGCGAAGTTGGCGGACTGCGTGCGGATGCTGAAGAGCTACGAGGTCGTCAACCCGTACGCATCGCGGGTGAAGCTGCCGGACGGGGCGCACAAGGTCCGCCGCCTCAACGAGCTGTACCTGTCGTTCGTGCGGCAGGTCGCCCTGCTCAATCAGTATCAAAGGACCAAGGACAAGCGCGGGCGCTTAGTGGCCGAGGTCGCCGACCTGCGCGTGGCGTGCGAGATCCTGTTCGAGTCGATCGTGCTGAAGGTCGACGAGCTGGACGGGTCGCTGAGGCAGTTTTTTGAACGGTTGAAGGCGTACGTGGCCGCGCGCTCGGGTGCCCCGGAGTTCACGCAGCGCGAGGTCCGCCAGGCGCTCGGGATCTCGAAGGCGCAGTGCTCGCGGGCGATGGCGCGGCTCGTGTCCGCCGAGTACGTCACGAGCCAGTACTCGGGCAACCTGCGCAAGGTCTGCTACCGCCTCGACTACCTCGACGACTACGGGAAGCTCCGCCGCCGGATCAGGGACGGGCTCGAGGGCCAGATCGACGCACTACAGCAGGAGGGGTAACGCGGAACAATGGGAACGATACGGAACGATCTCGGAACAATCTTTTTGGCTGTGGATCAGCGGATTAGGCCCGTAAACGGGCGATCGTTCCACTGTTCCCGAAAGGGTGTGTGTCCCCTCGTCGGGAAAACCTGCCGCGCGCGCCGTAGCGGTAGCGCCGACGAGGTGGGGGCTTGCGCCAAAACCCGCGCTCGCGCCAAAGTCGAGGCCTGCGCCAGAACCTACGATCGTGAGTAGCGCCGGCGCGAAGGGCCGAGGCGGCCGCGGGGCCGGCGGCCGCCCGCGGGCCGTGACCGTGGCCACGCCCGCGTACCGGCGCCTCGCCGAACGCCTCCAGGCCCACCGCCGCGCCCTCGGGTACGGGGCCGAGTCCTGCCGGCTGTACTACCTCCAGGCCTCGGAAGTGCTGGCGTTCCTCGAGCGCGAGCGCGGCGTGCGCGAGGTCGCGGCCGTGACGCTCGCCGACGTCGAGGCGTACTACCGGTACATCGGCGTGCGGCCCGGCCACAACGGCACCGCGGCGCTCGCGACCGCGTCGCAAGGATCGCTCGTGCGCGTGTGCCGGGACCTGTTCGGGATGCTCGTTCAGGCCGGGGAGCTGGCCGTTGACCCGTCGAGCGGGGCGGGGTGGTCGGCCGGGCGTGAGGCGGCGGGCGAGCGGGTGCGACTCAGCCAGGCCCAGGTTGCGGAGTTGTACCGGGCCACGGCCGACGCCCGCGAGCGGGCGCTCGTGAGCCTGGCGTACGGCTGCGGCCTGCGCGCCGGCGAGATCGAGGCCCTCGACGTGACCGACGTGCAGCTCGGCGAGGGCCTCGTCATCGTGCGCTCGGGCAAGGGCGGGCGCAGGCGCGCCGTGCCGATGGGCGAGGGCGTGGCCCGGGACGTGGCCGCGTACCTGCGGGGCGATAGGACGTGGTGGACGAGTTTTGGCGAATCCGCAGGATCGCGCAAGCAAAGCCCGACCACGGCGCTGCTCATCAACGACCACGGTCGGCGGATGCGGACCTACACCTTTAATAAGGTCTTGCGCGGCCTCGGCGAGCGGGCCGGCCTGGCCGACGAGGACGGCCGCGAGAAGTGCGTCACGTGCCACGTCCTGCGCCACGCGATCGCGACGCACCTACTCGAACGCGGGATGGCCACCGAGTTGGTGCGGCAGTTCCTCGGCCACGCGCACCTCGTCACCACGCAGGTCTACACGCACGTGTCGCAGGCGCTGATCAACGAACTAACCGCATGACGGACTACGCGCAGACCATCGAGGAGTACCTAAAACACAGCTACCGCCCGTCGGTGGCGCGGGACTACGGGAACCTGATCCGCCGCTACCGCGACGCGGTGAGCGATACGGAACGAGCGACGTACGCGGACGTGCTCGGCTACGTCGACGGCCTCAGGCAGCGCCAGGGCCTCGGCGGGAAGTCCTTGCGCAATCACCTGACCGCGATCAAGGCGTACTACCGGTGGCTCCAGGCCGCGGGCGTCCGCGAGGACCACCCGTGTGCGCAGCTGCTGCTCAAGGATGCGGTGGACCGGCGGCTGCGGCTCGACGAGCTGTACACCGCCGAGCGACTGGCGGCGTGGCTGGCGGCGGCCGGGGACGGGCGGCAGCGAGTAGCGGCGGGGCTGCTCGTCCACCAGGCGCTGCTGAGCGCGGAGGCCGTCGGGCTCACGGTCGGCGACGTGGATCTAGCGGCCGGGACGGTGCGCGTGACCGGCGGCGGGAAGACCGACAGCCGGACCCTCGCGCTCAAGGCCTCACAGGTGCTGCTGCTCGACGGCTACGTACGCAAGGAGCGGCGGGAGCTGCGGCGCGCCGCGCCCCGGGGCCAGCGCTCGGAGCGCTTGCTGCTCACGAACACCGGGAAGGCGGTCGGCTCGGCGAGCCTCAACAAGCTCGTCAACGCCGGGCGCTCGGACGGCGAGAAGCTACGGCCGCTCGTCATCCGCCAGACCGTGATCGCGGGCCTGCTGGAGGCCGGGCACGACGTGCGCGTCGTGCAGGCGTTCGCCGGGCACCGCACGGCCACGGCGACCGAGCAGTATAGGGTGGGCGGGTTGAAGGAGCTGGCCAGGGCCGTGCGGGCGCTGCACCCGCGGGGGTGAGGGAAGACAGAAGGCGATTGGAGGTCACAATCTGTGACCTCCAATCTTGAGGTCGCAATCTGCGACCTCCAATCTTGAGGTCGCAATCTGCGACCTCAAGTTGAGTGACGAGACAAAATACCTTTACGACATGGCGAAGCAAGGAATAGACGAGGGGTTGGTGACGAGCAAGATCTACCTGTTCCGCGGGCAGCGCGTGATGCTGGACGCGGACCTGGCCGAGCTTTACGAAGTGGGCACGAAGCGCCTCAACGAGCGCGTCACCCGCAACGCCGAGCGGTTCCCGGCCGACTTTATGTTCCAGCTCACCGACGCGGAGTTCGACGAGCTCAAGGCCGGTGGCGGGAGCTGGGGCGGGCGGCGCTACGCGCCGTATGCGTTCACCGAGCACGGGGTCCTGATGCTGTCGAGCGTGTTGACGAGCCGGCGCGCCGTGGAGGTCAACATCCGGATCATGCGGGTCTTTACGCGGATGCGGGAGCTGCTGATGAGCTCGACGGAGTTGCTGCTCAAGGTCGAGCGCATCGAGCGCGAGCTCTCGGCCCAGGGCGAGGACATCGCCACGATCTACGAGTACGTCAAACGCCTGATCGAGGAGCCCCCGGCCGAGCGCCGGCGGATCGGCTTTAGGCGCGAGGGCGAATCTTGAGGTCACAGAATGCGACCTCAAGTTGGCCGGGAGCATAATCGGCCGGGCGGCCCGGCCTCTAATCCTAAGCTAATCAGGGCAGTTGCGCGGCGCTCGTCGCGACTCCCGGCAGCAAAGACGCGCGGCCAGCCAGGCTTACAGCCGTGGACTGTCACGGTCTGTTGCCTTGCCGCTCGGGCTCCTCGACGGCGGACTCCCGCCCCCGCTAAGGCTGCGCAAGCTTGCCCGCGGTTGCTACGCCGCCCCAGTTCGGCGGGCTGCCGGGCCCCCTTGGCTGCGCTGCGGTGCGGCCGTCGTGGCGGGCTTACGCCCAGTATGCCACGCCGGACCTGCCTGCGCTTGGGGCTAGCGTTCGTGGCCTCACTGCCCGGCCACTGGCTGCCCCTCCTCCGCGGCCGGGCTCCGGGGGGCAAGCCCGCCCCTCGCCTTGTCGGCCGCTACGTCTGGGCCGTCGCCAGTCGCCCTGCAGGGGCACCCGCAGGGGACCGCCGTCACGGGCGCTCACGACTCGCAGCCACTCCGCACGTTCGTGACCTCACTAGCTCCGTGGCCACTCGTGGTTCGCTGTTCCTGTGGCCCCTTGGCAGCAGCCCGCATAATCCAGGCCGCTAATCATAGGCTAACGCCGGTAATCGGCGAGGGAACAAAAGCGGAGCGCTCACGCGCGAGTGAAGTTGGGGGCTCGCAAAAGCCGCCCCCAAACCCCCGCTTAACCCAGATGCCGCACGATGATTAGTCACCGCCGCCGGAGGCGGCCAGGTGCCTAATCACCGTCCGTCATCCGGGAATAAATAGCCCCGGAGCGCTGTGGGTCAAAGACTTACCGCGTGCGCGTGCGCGTCTGCGCGGGGGGGAGTGCGCGGGCCTCTATCATTTTTTTTCTTCAGCTGAAGCCCCGCAGGGATCGGAACCGTCGGCCGTGCGCGGGTGCCTCCGGCGGTCAGGTGAAGGAAAAAAACCTAAGGGAACCTGGGCGCAGGCACGCGCCGGAGAGCGTTCCGCCCCGTCGCTGGCGCGCCGCAGCGTCTCACGAGAGACCCGTCGGAGGGCTAGCTTTACGGCCGTGGAGAGCGCGCGCACCTACACGTACGAACTGCCGGTCCGGGGTCTGGGCTGGGGCGCGACGCGCGCTACGCAGGAACGGAATCGCGCGCAGGGGTTCCTGTCTGTCGACCCGCTGGCGGGCATGTTTCCAGGTCACAGCGCATATACGTTTGCACTTAATAGCCCTACCAATTTAGTTGACCGCGACGGTCGTGCCCCAAGTCGGCCGCTTCATGACTATTTCGATAGTAATGGGAACTTCATTGGGTCAGATAACAGAGGTGACGAAATTCGCGTAGTAAATTCCGAAGTAATTAAAGGGACGGTGAATTTACCCTATACAGATCGGATGACCGTTTATGCTGAGAACAGCACACTCGCCGGGGAGATGGTATATGCAGAGAACACTGCGGGTGCCTTGGCTGGCATAGTGTCATTCTATCGGAACAAATTAGTTGACTGTAGTTCACCAGAAGTAGTAACCTCAAAGGACAGAAATGCCGGTTTAGGATTGGGTAATCGAACCGGTAGAGCAAAATTCGTTGAGACTCCGCAATACGGAGCTCCGGCAGGAGCTTTGATTTATACAGGCAAACCTGTGATAGTCGTCGGCATCACTAATGCTGGAACAGTTAGAGTGCCAGAGGTTAAGCGCGATCTGAATAACCGCTACGATTTAATGAATAGTGTCCTCCATGAGATTGGTCATTATAACCGAATCACTAAACTCGGAGACTCGCACTACTACGGAGAGCCAGTGGAGGCTGCTGGGGCCGGGGATGTAGGAATCAACAACCACCTAGAAGTATACTTGGAGGGTATTGAACACTGGACATTTAAGCAGTCCACGCCTGGGCACCAAAGCCAGATCCGTGCTGCCTTCCATGGATATATAAAACAGTTAAAAAATGAGCAAGCGAAGGAGGCGTGGGAACAAGTGGAGGCAGAGCATTTTGGCCCTAACAGTGGTGATGGTTCAGGCGAGCGCTAGCTGCGGATCGGAGCAGGTTTCCAATTCTCAGGATGTCGACAATGATCCAGCCTCGAGGCCTACTCCGGCGATTGTCGTTCGGCAAATCGAATCGGAAGTGTATAATTGGAATCATGAGAGTGGCTATGCCCATGGTCCTAGGATAGCTAGGCGTTGGAGTATCCAAAATCTTAGTAAAGCAGAAATTAGTGTTTGCTTGCCGTCCGAATTTGGCCTACAAACCGACCATGCTGAATTTATCCCTTCATTTACGGATGATTGCCTCACTTCTAGTGATTCTTTCTTTTATGTAGACTATTCTAGTCAAGTAATTTTGGATGGCATGGGTTCCGAGTCCCTGCGAGACTCGATTCTGAATCACAAAATTGCTATACGGTTATCCATCCTGCAGTAACCATGATAGTAGGCGGTTACGCCGCGTAGGCCTTGCGGTTCTGGATCTCGCGAATCACGGCATCGAGGGTGAAGTAGACGCGTTCGCGCTCGTCGGGCTCGAAGGCGGCCACGGCGCGGAGGCGGCGGACGAGTTCGCGGTCGGAGAGGAGTTCGCCGCCGTCGGCGTCGCCGAGGAGGTACGCGATCGAGACCCCGAGGGTGTCGGCGAGGCGCAGGGCCGCGTCGACCGATGGGGTCATCTCGCCGCGCTCGTAGCGCGAGATCACCGAGACCGAGGTGCTGAGCAGGCCGGCTAGCGCCGTCTGCGACATGCGGCGGGCCTTGCGGAGGGCGGCGAGCCGCGGGCCGAAGGCATCTACCGGCCGTGTCGCGGTGTCCTGATCGGGTTCTTTATGGCCGTGTTTTGCTGGCATTGCGCTAAGGTACGAACCCGATGCGGTGATTGCGGATCGGTTAAGGTTATGTCCTTTGGTATGATCAGGTTACTTTTGGCCGGAAACGGTCAATCAAGATAATCTGAGCCATGCAGATACCCGACATCAAAGCCGCCCTCCCGATGGCGCACGTCCTGGCGCACTACCACCTCAAGCCCGACAAGAAGCTCCGGCTGAGCTGCCCGTTCCACAAGGGTGATTCCCCAGGCACGCGAGCGAAACGTGTGGTCCTACATTCGTGACTTCGGTCCGCGATCTCACGAAATCAACCTTGGATAACGCTTCGCGTTCCTCGAATACCTCGCCGCTCACGACCTTACTCACCGATTTTACCACCTCACGGCAGTGACGGCCGGTTTTGGCGAAGGCCCACACCCCCGCCGCCTTTAACCCACGCCTGGTTTGGCGAAAGCCCACACGGCCGCCGGCACTGTCTGCGACCGGTTTTGGCGAAAGCCCAACGCTCCCACGGCTGCACACGCGACTGGGATTAGCCAAGGCCTACACTTCCGCCGCCCGTACCCGCGGCCGGTTCTGGCGAAAGCCCCCGCCCGCCGCTTACCGTACGGCCGGTTTTGGCGAAAGCCGTCGAGCACGAGGCCGCGGCCCCGGAGGCCTCCTTCGAGCACCACTACACCCTCTACTACTACGACCAGGCCGGCGACCTCGCCGCCACCGTAGCCCCGGGCGACGTGCGGCTCGTCCCCGAGGCGAGCGCCGTCACGGACGCCGGTGGCGTCTACCGGGGCCCGGAGCCCGCGCACGCCCGCGCGACCACCTACCGGTACAATAGCCTCGCCCAGGTCACCGAATCCCAAAGCCCGGACGCCGGACGCGTGCAAACCTGGTACGACTACGCCCAGCGGCCGCGCCTCACGCAGGACGCCGCGCAAGCGGTCGGAGATGGCAATGGCCGCACCGAACACCTCTACACCCGGTACGACGGCCTCGGTCGCGTCACCGACCGGGGCGAGGTCTGGGACGTGACCGACGTAAGCCCCCATGCGCTCGCGCAGGCGAGCTTCCCGGTCTCGTACCAGACCGTTACGGGGTCTACGTTCACCGCTAAGCGCATCGACGACCGCACGATCACGACGTATACCACGCCCCTGCCCGGGGGCGGGAACTACGACCACGGCGCGCACGCCCGCGGTCGCGTCGTCGAGGTGCGTCACCACTCCAGCATCTACGCCGCGAGCGCTACGCGCACCCCGGAGATCACGACGCGCTACCGCTACGACGCCCACGGTAACGTGCGCGCGCTCGACCACGCCATCCCCGCCCTACGCGGGGCCCCGGCGCGCGTCGAGTACGACTACGACCTCATCTCCGGCAACGTCCGCGAACTGAGGTACAACCCCGGCGAGGCGGACGGGCTCGCGCAGCGCTACCGCTACGACGCCGACGACCGCCTCACGCACGCCTACGCGCGCTTCGGGCCGGCGGCCTCCACGGCGGCACGACCGGGGGACCTCGTCGACTTCGACCGCCACGCCCGCTACCGCTACTACGCGCACGGCCCCCTGGCGCGCCTCGAGCTCGGCGACGACGCGATCCAGGGCCTCGGCGGGAGAAGCTTACGCAATCACCTCATGGCCATTAAGGCGTACTACTGATGGCTGCAGGCCGAGGGCGTCCGCGAGGACCACCCGTGTGCGCAGCTGCAGCTAAAAGACGCGGTGGACCGACGGCTACGGCTGGACGAACTCTACGCCGCCGAGCGACTCAGCGAGTGGCTGGGGGCGGCCGGGGCCGGGCGGCAGAAGGTGGCGGCGGGGTTGCTGGTGCACCTGGCGCTGTTGAGCGCGGAGGCTGTCCGGCTCACCGTTGGCGACGTCGACCTGGCCGCCGGGACCGTCTACGTCAACGGCGGCGGCAAGACCGACAGCCGGATACTCGCGCTCGAGGCCTCGCAGGTGCTCATGATCGACGGCTACGTGACAAAAGAACGGCGAGAGCTGCGGCGCGCCGCGCCGCGGGGCCAGCGCTCGGAGCGCTTGCTGCTCACGAATACCGGCAAAGCGGTCGGGTTGGCGAGCCTCAACAAGCTCGTCAACGCCGGACGCGGTGGTGATGAGAAGCTGCGGCCGCTCGTCGTCCGGCAGACCGTGATCGCGGGCCAGCTGGAGGCCGGGCACGACGTGCGCGTCGTGCAGGCGTTCGCCGGGCACCGCACGACCACGGCGACGGAGCGGCATGGGGTGGGCGGATTGAAGGAGCTGGCACGGCCGGTGCGGGCGCTGCATCCGCGGGAGAGAAAAACGAACAAAATCTTGAGATCACAATCTGTGATATCAAGATGAACAACTGATCTTGCGGACTTAGATTATGCCGACGGTACTCCGACTCTTAGGGTTCAGGTTTTTCTTCTACAGCGAGGAGGGGAACGAGCCTCCCCACATCCACGTTGAGAAGGGAGACGCGCGAGGCAAGTACTGGATCGACCCGGTCGAGCGGGTTTACATGCGGGGCTTTAGTCGCCAAGACATCAAACGAGCCGAGACCTTCATCCACGACCACCGACAACTCATTAACGACACCTGGCATGAGCACTTTAGCTGAGATCACGGACATCCGCGCCACCGAGGTCCGCATCGAGCGGGACATGTTCTACGTCGTGCTAGAAGACGGCCGGCAGGTCGGCGTACCGTACGAGTGGTTCTGGAGGCTCGACGAGGCCACCGACGCCGAGCGTCGCAACTGGCGCTTCATCGGCGGGGGCCACGGGATCCACTGGGAGGACATCGACGAAGACATCTCGGTCGCCGGGATCATCAAGGGTAACCGGGGACCGAAGCGTAAGGACCGATAACCGGCCGGGCGGCCCGGCCTCTAAGGAGTAAATAATCAGGGCAGTTCAGCGGCGCTCGTCGCGACTGCCGGCGCCAACCGATCGCGCCGGGCAGGCTACGCCTTGCCTGTCGAGCCGGTGGCCTTGCCCGTCGGGCTCCTCGACGGCGGACTCCCGCCCCAGCTAAGCCTGCGCTGCGCTTGCCCGCGGTGGCTACGCCGCCCCAGTTCGGCGGGCTGCCGGGTCCCCTTGGCTGCTCCTCTTCCGTAGCCTAGCTCAAGTCCGCTACGCTTCCTTTCGCTCAGACGGCCACTGCGTGCGGGCCTGTCGCCAGTCGCCCGGCAGGGGCACCCGGAGGGGAGCGCCGTCACGGGCGCTCACGAAAGGAGCACTCACGCGCGAGTGAAGTTGGGGGTCCCAAAAGCCGCCCCCAGCCCCCCGCTGAACTCTCACGACACAGGGGAGTCACGCACCGCCGCCAAAGGCCGCCCGGTGCCTAATGCCCCTGCGCCGTGAGGGGATAAATAACGACTAATTAAAGACTTGCTGCGTGCGCGTGCTCGGCTGCGCGAGGGTGAGTGCGTGGGCCTCTATCCTGATTATTTCTTCAATGCAACCGCGTAGCGAACGGACCGGGCCGTCTCGGCAGAGGTGTGCCTGCGGCGCTTCGTTCCACCCCGTCGCTGGCGCGCCACGGCGTCTCACGCGGGAGGCGCTCCGGGTCTAGCTTTGCGGCCGTGACGAGCGCGCGCACCTACACGTACGGGGCGGCGGCGGTCGGGGGGCTGTAGGGCGTGACACGCGCCTCGACGCCGAGCTCGCCGTCGCCGACCTGGCCATCGACAACGCCGCCCTCACGAATGTCGTCGCAAAAACGAAGACTCGGGAAGGGACCCAAGTGTGAGTCAAGCGCCTTCGGCGAGACGGCGCGTGGTCGAGTACCTCCGGCGCCGTTCGCATCACCTGAGCATCTCGATGGCGTGCTCGCTGGCCTCCGACACGCACCCTGGGTGAAGGAATACGCTCGGCAACGACCACCCCCGCCGTACTTTCGCCGCTCTCTAACCCCTACCCCCATGATCGTCGGCGTACCGAAAGAAATCAAGAACAACGAAAATCGCGTAGCCCTCACGCCCGCGGGCGTCTACGAGCTCCAGCGCCACGGCCACACGGTCTACGTCCAGAAGGACGCCGGGGTCGGGTCGGGCTTCGAGGACCGCGAGTACTACGACGCCGGGGCCGAGATCCTCGACACCATCGAGGAGGTCTACGCGCGGGCCGAGATGATCGTCAAGGTCAAAGAGCCGATCGCCGCCGAGTACGGGCTCGTACGCCCGGGCCAGCTCCTGTTTACGTACTTCCACTTCGCCTCGAGCGAGCCGCTCATGCACGCGATGCTGAAGTCCGGCGCCACGTGCGTCGCCTACGAAACCGTCGAACTGCCCGACCGCAGCCTGCCCTTGCTCGTACCGATGAGTGAGGTAGCCGGTCGCATGAGCGTCCAGGAGGGCGCGAAGTACCTCGAGAAGCCCGTCAAGGGGCGCGGCGTGCTGCTCGGCGGCGTACCGGGGGTCACCCCGGGGAAGGTCGTCATCCTCGGCGGGGGCGTAGTCGGGATGCAGGCCGCGAAGATGGCGTCGGGCCTCGGGGCTTCCGTGGTCATCATGGACGTCAACCTCAACCGCATGCGCTACCTCAACGAGGTGTTGCCGGCCAACGTCGTGACGATCTACTCCAACGAGTACAACATCCGCCGCGAGATCAAGGACGCCGACCTCATCATCGGCGCCGTGCTCATCCCCGGCGCCAAGGCCCCGAAGCTGATCCGCCGCGAGATGCTGAAGCTGATGCGCCCCGGCACCGTCCTCGTCGACGTGGCCGTGGACCAGGGGGGCTGCATCGAGACCTGCACCCCGACCACGCACGAGGAGCCGACCTTCATCATCGACGACGTGGTGCACTACTGCGTGGCCAACATGCCGGGGGCCGTGCCGTACACGAGCACCCTCGCCCTCACCAACGCTACCCTCCCCTACGTCATGCGCCTCGCGAAGCACGGGTGGGTCAAGGCCTGCGCCGCCGACCCGGCCCTCGCGCTCGGGGTCAACGTGGTGGACGGCAAGATCACCTACGAGGGCGTCGCCGAGGCCTTCGGGATGGAGTACACGCCGCTCGACGTCTTCATGACCGAAATGGCGTAGCTGTCGCAGGTGACACCCCCACCGTAGACGACGGCCGGCCGTTGACGCGTTGGCAACACTATCCCGAAAGCCTATGCGAAAGATTTTAGCCGCCTGTTGCGCCGTCTGCTTCGGGGGCGTGGCCTACGCCCAAACCCCGGCACCGCAGGCCCCGCCGGACGACGCGGTGATCTACTCGAACGAGTTCCTCACCATCGGCGTCGGGGCCCGCGCGCAGGCGCTCGGCAACAGTACCGTCGCCTCGAGCGAGGACATCTTCGCGACCTACTGGAACCCGGCCGGGCTGGTCGCCGTCGATAGTTCGGCGGGGCTGATCGCGGGCGCGATGCACGCCGAGCAGTTCGCGGGCGTTACGAAGTTCGACTACGTCGGCGTGAGCCTCCCGGTGGCGAGCGGCGGGCGGCGCATTGGCGTGAGCCTCATCCGCCAGGGCACCGACGACATCGCCAACACCCTCAACCTCGTCGGGCCCGACGGGACCATCAACTACGACAACATCACCACCTTCGCGGTGGCGGACTACGCGGTGGCCTTTAGCTACGCCCAGCCGACCAAACTGCTCGGCGGCAAAGTGGCCGTCGGGGGCAACCTGAAGATCATCCGCCGCGTAATCGGTGACTTCTCGAAGGCCTGGGGCGTTGGGGTCGACGTCGGGGCCCGGTACGCCGACGGTCCACTGCGGGCCGCGCTCGTCCTGCGTGACGCTACCTCGACCTTCAACAGCTGGAAGACCGAACTCAGCGAGCAAGACCTGGCCACGCTGCAGCGGACCGGCAATACGCTCCCGGACGCGAGCGGCTCGGAGATCACCCGCCCTACCCTACTGCCGAGCGTCGCCTACCGCTTCGCTTTGGGCCAGTTCGGCGTGGCCCCGGAGGCGACGGCCTTCGTGACCTTCGACGGGAGGCGCAACACCCTCGTGGCGTCCAACACCGTGAGTGCGGACCTGGCCGGTGGGCTCGAGGTTGATTTCCGGCGACTCGTGTACGCTCGCTTCGGCGTGGATCAGTTCCAGGAGATACGGCCGCTCGGCGAGGAGGAGGGCATCCTGACGCCACGGTTCGCGCTCGGGCTCGGGGTGAAGATCAAGCGTTTCGCCCTGGACTACGCCTACTCGAATCCCGGCAGCGACGCCGACCTGTACGCACACGTGGTGAGCGTCAACTTTGGCTTGAGCAAGACGTAGGCGCCCCCCGGGCCAGCGGCGCCCTGCCCGCTACTGCACGTAGCGAAAGTGCCCGTTCATCTGGGCGCGTCGCCGGAGTTCGGCAGTGTCGTCGGCCGCGGAGATCCGCTCTTCGACCAGTTGCGCGAGGTGCCGCTGGCGCTCGTCCTCGTTGCTCATGGCCAGCAGCGCCAACTCTTCGTGAATCTTGAGGCCCAGCCATCCGCCGAGCGAGTAGCTCACCCCGGCGTCGTCGGCGCGGGGGAGTTCGCGGTGGACGCCGAGGAGCTGGAGGAGGTCCCGGCAGCGGTCGAGGAGTCGCGCGGTGGCCTGGACGTCCGAACTCGTGATCGTGGTCCGCACGGGGCTTACCTCCCCGCCGCTGTAGAGCTTACCGTCCACGACTTCGTCGAAGGACTCGACCCGGGCCACGCGGACCCCCTCGCACACGACGTCGAGCTCGCCGGAGTCGTAGGTGCGGGCGATCTCGACGAGGCGGCAGACCGTGGCCACGGGTTGGAGCCGCGACTGCACCACGGGGACCTGCACGAACTCCCCGCCGTCGTCCGTCAGTTCGCCGAAGAGCTGCCGGTAGCGGGGCTCAAAGATGTGGAGGTTGAGCGGCTGGTACGGGAAGGCCACGAGGCCCAGGGGGAAGAATGGTAAATACTCTGTTTCGGCCATGGCGGAAGGTACGGGGCGTGGGCGTGTCGCGGCGCGGCGGGCTTTCGCCAAAACAAGCGACGGGCCGGGGAGAGGTTTAACCGGTTTTGCCGGAAGGCGCCTCACCTAACCACTTTACGGCAGGCACAGCGGTTGGCGCTACGGACCTAAAACGGATACCCGATCGCGATGTGGAGCTGGAGGTTCTCCTGCCTCGTATCCCTGTCCAGCACGTTTAACGCCTTGAGGTCGAAGGCCTCGCTCAGCGGCAGCCACGGCTTGCGGATCGGGACCGAGGCGTCGAGGCGGACGATGATCACGTCGAAGTTGAGACGTAGCCCGAGGCCCGTGCCGATGGCGATCTCATTGAAGAACGAATCGAACTGAAAGACGCCGTCCGGCCTGCCTTCGGGTTGGCTATTCTCCGGGGTCGACTTCGCCAGCCACACGTTGCCCGCGTCCACGAAGGCCGCCCCCTCGAGGAAGCTCACGATCGGGAACCTATACTCCGCATTCAACTCGAGCCGGATGTCACCGCTCTGGTTGGCGTTGGTCGAGTCCAGCACAGCCGGGAGGCGCGCCCCCGGCCCCAGGCCCCGCACCTGGAACGCGCGAATGCTGTTCGGGCCGCCCGCGAAGAACTGCTCGATGAACGGGATGTAGTCCGTGTTGCCGTACGGCAGCGCGGCCCCGAGGTAAGCGCGGGTCGCGAGCTTGTTGTTGCCGTACACCTGCGTCCGCCGACCGTCGACGTAGGTCTTGAAGAATTGGCTCAGCGCCACCCCGCCGATCTCCTTCGGGGCGTTCGGACCGCCCTCCGCGGATTCCTTCGCGAAGGCCATCGCGACATTGCCAGAGGTTTTGATGCCGCCGTCGACGAACCAAAAGCTCCGCGTCGTGGCCACCGACTGTTCGTTGTAATTAATTTTGTACTCGCTGCCGACGATCGCGTTGTCGGCGAAAGTATTCTGCAGCAAAGGCAGCTGCGCGAGCTTGGCATCGAACTCATCGCTCTGTCCGATGAGCGAGGTGTAGGAGGCGCTGAAGGGATAGAAAGTGTGCGTCGTGAGCTTGTTGGCGCGGTAGAGGTACCCGAGTTGGAGGCCGGCGTTTTGTAGCGTGAAGTCCGTGCGGTTCGTGAGTTGGTACCGAAGGTTGGCCGTGGTGCGCGGGATGTAGTACGCCCGGCGCTCGAGGCTCCGCGAGTACGGCGCGATCAGGCGCGGGAGCGCGATCGAGGTGTTGAGCGTAAACTCCTGCGCGAACACCGCCTCGGTTGGGTCGACGATGCCCGCCTGCGGACCGGCGTTGACGCCGAGGCTCACCCTGAAGTCCTCCGCCCCGCCGAGGAAGTTGCGGTCGCCGTAGCGGAAGGTGACGCCCAGACCGAGTGCCTGGTTGACCTTCGAGGCCGCGGAGACATCGACGTTGATGTCGCGGGTCTGCGACTGCGTCAGGTAGATGTACTGATCGAGCGTCGGGATACTGTCGGTGGTGCGGCGCTCGAGCTTGTAGTTGACGAACTTGAACACGCCGAGGTCTAGGAATTGGTTGACCGTGTTCTCGTAGATCGTCCGGTCGTAGAGGTCGCCCTCCCGCAGTCCGATCCTGCGCGCGAGCACGGCGGCGTCTACGCTCGCGTCCCCGGACTGTAACACGTGGACCCCGTCGAAGAGCACGGTGTCCAGGAGCCGCGTAGACGTATCCGTGAGGCTGTACTCGGGATACACGTAAGTCTCGCCGATGCGGAACCTCGAGAGCGCCAGTGAGTCGGACCCCTTGTCTAGCCGCATCCAAACCTTGACCCGCTTCGTGCCCGCGGTCGAGTCGACGAAGTAGAATACGTTGCTCGGTGCGAACTCGAAGTAGCCCTTGCGCGCCGTGAGCTGGTCGAGGCGCACCCGCTCGGCGCCGAGGGCCGCGATCGAGTAGTAGTCGCCCTTCTTGATGCGGCTGCCGTCTTTGACGTCGGCGATAAACCTCGTGAGCTCGATCGAGTCCGTCGGTAAGACCACGCTATCGATCTTCGACCGACCCTCCGTGGTGACGAGGAACTTCGCCTCCACCCGGAAGGTGTCCGGGCGAATCGTGTCGAACTGTACGACCGACCCAAAGTACCCGTGGTCCTTGAGGTAGTCCTGCATGACGAGTTGCGTCCGCACCAGGGGGGCCTCGTCGTAGTACACCGGCTCTTCGCCGAGCAGGTTGCGGAGTTTGCGCTTGAGGCCTTTCTCCTTCGGGGTGTTGTACTTAAACCAGAAGAAGGCAGCCCGCTCGTTGGTGGCCTCCACCTTGACGAGGCTCGTGAGATTGGCCACGAGGGCCTTTTCGCTCGGCTCGGCCAGTTCGGGGTTGGCGAGTTCGACCGTAGCCCCGGTGTAGATGGGGTTGTCGCCCGTCACGTATTTCTCGACGCTGCACGCGCCGAGCGACAGCAACACGGCACACAGCGAGGCTGCCCAGGGAGACGGTAGGGAGGAGGTTCGCATACGCTACAAAAAGCTGATCGACGGGCCGAACGCGGCACTGATCGGTCCGATGCGGTCGTTGGCTGCACAAACGTCGCCGCGGGCGCGAGCGTTCGTCGGCGCGCCGCGGGGGGATTAGGTTAACACGTCGAGCCCGTCCTGGATCCGGGCCAGCTCCCGCTCGACCTCGGCCTTCTGCGACGACATGACGCTCGCGAGGTCGCCCGGGACGTCCCGCACGGCGAGGGCCTGCTGGTAGGCCTCGACGAGCTTGAGTTCCTTGAGGCGCGCTTCCTGGAGGATGAACCTGTCGTCCTCGCCGGTGAAGAAGGTCTTGACGTCGGTGAAGATCTCGTCGGCGGCGTCGCTGAAGGGCTGCGTCACGTCGGTCGGCATCGAGCCGAGGCCCTTGATCGTATCGCGGATCGCCTGGTAGTAGCCGCGGCGCGTCAGCGCGAGCTCGGCGAACTTATCCTTCCAGGCGTCGGTAGCGAGGTTGTCCTGCGTGGTATTAAACTCGCGGTAGCTATCGTATAGGCGGCGTTGGAGGCGGTTGAGTTCGTGAATGAGGGCTTCGTAGGCCATAGGTGCTTCGGGTCGGGAGGGCAAGGGTTTGGCGCGGGAGGTAACCTCCGAGAGGCGCTGCCGCGGGGCGAACTTACGGCCCGACGGCAAGACGGGAGCTGAGGCCTAAAATAACGAAGAGGCCGCCACCGCCTCGCGGTGACGACCCCTCGGTCTTCGGAGTGCTCAGGGCCTTACGCTGCGGTAAAGGTCTTCTTGAGGTCCATGATCTTGCCGAGCGCGGCCTGGATCTGGTTGCGCTGGCGCGCGATCACCGTCCGGGCAGTGGCGGGAAGGGCGTTGTGCTCGAGGACTTTGTCGTAGCGCTCGATGGCGTTCTCCTCGCCGCGGATGACTTCGTTGAGAACGGCGGCCTCGTCGTTGCCGGCGATGGCGGCCTTGAGGTCGATCCAGATGCGGTGGATGTCGGCCGCGACGCTGGTGCCTTTGTCGGGCGTGGCGCCGAGCTGGCTCAACTCACCCTTGAGCTCGTGGCCGAAGTCGTAGCGCTGCTGGGCGTACTCGCGGAACCAGCTCTTGAGGCGGGCGTCCGTCACGTCTTCGGCGGCTTCTTTGTAGCCGCGCTCGCCGTCGTAGTTGACGGTGATGAGGTCGTTGATCGCGTCGACTATTTCCTTGTTGTTATCCATGGTAGTAGGTTTGTACCATTAGGAGGGCATCCGTGTGACAATTGTTCGGCGGGTCTCTAAATTGTCACAGATTCGGCTGCGCTCACGCGGGTACCGTGGGTTTTGCCGAAAGGCTTACGCCAAAACTCACCCGCTTCTTCCTGCACGAGCCCTACTTAAACTTCCGCTGGTACGTCACCCCGGCCCCGGTCTCGAACTGTCCGGCCGCGCTGAGGATGTCGTAGTCGGGCCGGCGGAACGCGCGGAGTAGGTAGTGTCCATTCTCCGTGAGGCGGTACGTAAGCACGAACGAACTCTGGAACCCGCCCGTCGCCGCCGCCTGACCGCCGGCGGCGCCGTTGCCGACGTTGGCCTCCGTGCCGATCGTCACCGTGAGGCGCTCATCGAGGAAGGACTTCGACAGGTCGATGTTGGCGGTCGTCGTCCGCCCGCTGCTGGAGTACTGATCCTCGTAGCTGTCCAGACCGACGTTGAGGTTGACCCCCTTGAGGTAGTTGTCGGCCAGCCCGTTGAGTTGATCGGTGACGAGCTTACTCACCGAGTTGATCGCCAGGCTCGTGCCGGCGCCGCCGACGCTGCCGCCGCCGGGCTCGGAGCTCATGAAGCTGTTGAGCACGAGGAGGCCGAACACCTGCTGGTACAGCGCATTCGGGGTCTGGCGCAGCTGCGCGAGCTTGGTCTGTACCGCGCCACTCACGCCACCGCCGGCCTCGGGGACCTCGATGTCGAACGTCAGGACGGGCTCGTCGATGTTGCCGCGCATCTGCATCAGGACATTGACCGGTTGCCGCCGCTGCGACGCGACGGCCTCGGCGCTCTGGCTATCGCCCCCGAGTTCGTCGGCGATGAGTTCGTACGTCGTCGTCTCCGTCGTGTAGACGGCCGTGATGTCGAAGCGGGTGTCGAGTGGATCGCCGATGAACTGCAGGTTGCTGCCCGGCCGAATCGTGAAGTCGCGCTGCTGGACGGCGAAACCTCCCGGCGCGAACGAGAACTGGTAGCTCCCCTCGGAGAGTGTGTAGATGCCCGTGACGCTGAGGTCACCGTCCGGCGACATCTGCACCGCCATATCGGCCCGACCCTTGGCCCTCAGCGCGTCACCCGTGGCCGGGTCTACGATTACGTGGAGTTGGGCGTTCTCGTAGACGGTGAGCGTCATCGTGAGGTCTATCCCGAGGGCGTTGGCCGTGTAGGCGTCCGCTAGGAGGCTGTCGGCGTGGGGCTCCTCGGGATTGGCGTAGATGACCCAGGCCTCGGTGGTGACGCCGCCCGTACTGGCGAGGGGCTGAATGAAAACGTCGGTGCTGTCGAGCGTCTCGGCGACGACCCGGACGACGGGTATCTCGAGGTCGCCACTGATATCCACCCGCGCCGAGACCACCGCGTCCCCGTAGTACAACGCGTCGATCGTGGGCTCGGTCCCGAGGACCTTGAAGCCGTCCGTCACGAGCCGCATGCCGAATCGGAAGTCCGTGAAATAATCGTGGTCGATCCCCCCGGTAAGTGTGGCCGTGCGGTCTTTGACGTCGGTGACCACGAAGTTGCCGAAGTCGATACGGCTTTCGGTAAACTTGATCCGGTTGTCGGCCAGCCCAAGGCGGATCCCGAGCAGATCATAGGTCGTCGCCGCGTCGTCGAAGCCGAAGTAGCCGTTGACGTTCGGTTGCTCGACGGTGCCGGTGATCGTCATATCGGCCACCATGACGCCCGTGGAGTTCGACAGGATGCCCTGCGCCACGGGGTCGATCAGGCGCATCTCGAGGGCGCGGATTCTCGCCACGATGTCTAGGCCCCCGTCGCTGATGCCGTACTCCCCGGCGATGGCCATGTCGTTGACGGTGCCGTTGAGCCGCACGTCGATCCCGACGGCATTGTCGAGCCCTTCCGAGGTCGCGTTGATGACGAGGTTGCCGACGTCGCTGCCGTTGAGGTCGAGGCTGTCGACATTGATGTCGGCCACGTAGTACATGCTCCCGGCCGGGTCCCGAATTCCGAGCGTGCCGTTCACCTCCCCGTCGAGCGTGAAGCCCGTGAGTTGGACGAGGCGCGAGACCTCCGAGAGTTGGTAATTCCGGATCGTGACCGTGAGTGGGGCGAAGTCCGAATCCTGGCTCTCGTCGTCGCTCGCGATGCTGATGTACTGATCGTCCTTCTCGAAGGTCAGGTCCTGGATGCGGAGGTAGTTGGCCCAGTACTCGATCTCGTTCTGGGGGTCGACGTTCCAGTTTTGCCCGGCCACCTCGAGCAGGTCGTTCATGCGGACCACGTAGCGCCCGGCCGGGTTCATGTACGCGGAGACGCCCGTGCGCAACAGCAGGCTATCGCGGTCGAGGTAGCCGCTGATGCCGAGGCGCAGCGAATCATCCGCGAGGCGCAGGTCGGCAAGGGCGAGTTCGATCTTCTGTCCGCCGGCGTTGATGTTGGCGGTCCGCAGGGCCAGCAACATCTCGCGCGCGTCCCCGCCGATGTCGAGGGCGATGGTATCGACGGTCGTGCCGTCGTAGTTGAGGTTGGGCAGGAAGAAGTTACCGGTGAGGGTCTTGTCCTTCGTGTCGAGCGTCCCGGTGAAGCTGGCCGTGTCGAGGCGCCGGAGGTTCGGGTCGAAGAAGTTGATGAACCTGACCGGGCGGCTCGCCTCCACGTAAAATCGAAAGCTCTGGTCCGTGATCACCTGCTGGGGCGTCGGCTCAATGGCGAGCTCGGCGGGCTTGTCCCGCGGGCTCAGGTACTCGTCGATCGGGAAGAAGTCATTGACGTAGTTGGTGAAGAGCACCGGCATGTCCGCCGTATTGTAGTCCCCGATGATGCCCGCGCGCAGGATCGGCGACTCGAGCACGAGGAAACGGCCCTCCGAGGTGTCGCCCGCGCGCACGAGCATGCGCTCGAGCCGCACGGACTTGACGCTGTCGTTCAGGGTAAGCGAGTCGATGCGCAGGCTACCCATGAGGTTGTCGGCCGTATTGCCGCGCAGGTTGCTCACGATGGCCAGGCTCAGCCCGAGCTTCGTCGGCGAGAAGCCGAGCGGCTGGAGGGCGACAGTGTCGATGCGCGCCGTGAACTGCAGGTCCGGCAGGGAGTCCCGCATGTTGACCAGTCCGTCGAAGGACATCTTGATGTTCGGATCGTCGATCCCGAACTGCCCTTCGAAGAGCTGCTCGTCGAGGTTGCCGTCGATCTTGAAATCCTTGTAGGTGTACCCGAGGTAGGAGAAGCTGCGCACGTTGCCCTCGATCGTCGTCACGACATCCTCCACGGCGAGCCCGGAACCGTCCACGGCGAGGTCGAGCGAGAGCTTGCCGATGGTCGAATCTTGCAGCAGGCGACCGACGTTGAACGAGTCCAGCGAGACGGTGCCCGCGTAGCTGCCGTCGGTGTAGTCCGAGTTGAAGTCGGCCACGATGTCCTGCGTCGACGAGCCGATCGAGGTATTGAGCTTGCCCTTCAGGGCGAAGTCGGTGAGCGTCCCCCTGAAGCGTCCCGCGAAGTCGACGTCGCCGAGGGCCATCGCGTCCACCCCGAGGCTATCCGGCACGAAGGCCCGCAGCTCGGACATCCGCGTGCGCAGTTGCCGCACGTCGGCGTCGATGTAGAGCTTGGCGGGGTTGTCGAGGTTGCGCGCCGAGACGTTCCCCCGGAAGCCCGTCCGACCGTCGGTGCGGAGGTCGAGGTTGCGCCCCTGGAAGGTGGTCGTCGTGCCGGCCACGCTGCCGCTAAAACTGAAGCGACCGAATTTTGCCAGTTCGCGCGGGAGTTCCAAGCCCCGCGTGAGGCGGTTGAGGTCGGCGTAGCTGCTCGTGAGCCGGTCGACCTTGAGGTCGTAGCGCAGCCCCGTGGGGTCGAGTGGATTGATGAGCGCCCCGGAGAGCGCGACCGCCGTCTGACGACCCACGCGCACGTCCACTCCTTGGAGTTGTAGTTCGTTGAGGTCGCCCGCGATCGAGCCGTTGAGGTAAATGCTCCCCTCGGCGTCGAGGTTGATCCCGGCCTCCGAGAGCGTCGGCGCCAGCAGCTTAATGTCCTCGAAGGCGACGTAAGAGTTGTCGAAGTTCGCCGATACCTGCGTGTTCGGGTCCAGCGCGACGAGTTGGTTGAAGCTCCGGTAGTCGAGTTCGGCTTTCGCCAAAACCTGCGAGTACGGCGTTTTGAACTCGAAGTCGCTCACGCGCAGGCCGCTGTCGGTCATCGCGAGCCCGAAGCCGAGTTGGTCGACCACCAGACCGCTGCGCTCCCGGAAGCTCAGCGACTCCCAGTCGAGTTTGATCTGCGTGGAGTCCCAGAGGAAGTCGCGCGCCTCGGCGTTGAGGTCGGTGATGCCGATGTTGCCGGCGTCGAGGCCCTGCGCCACGCGCGCGACGTTGGCGTCACTAAAGGCAAGGTTGATTCGTTTTAGCGAAAGCTGGCCTATCTCGATCGGCAAGCCGGCCGTCGGGAACGTGACGACCGTCGCGCCGCTGGCCATCGTGTCGAGGGCCGTCCCCTGCACGGCGTCCTTCACGTCGTCGAACTCCTCGATCACGAAACTCCCGTCGACCCCTTCGACCAGGATGTCCTCGAAGGCGATGGCGAGGTTCTCGAGGTCGAGCTCGTCGATGTGGGTCAGGAGGCGCTCGACGCGGACGTTGAGGTCGGTGCGGGCCACCTCGTCCAGCAGGCGGATGCGGGTGTTGGTCACGTCGACCGTGCCGATGCCGATGTCGAAGGCGGCCGCCGCGGTGTCCGTGGCGACCGTGTCCGTCGGGGCGAAGGCATCGATGATGAACTGGTAGTTGAAGGCCTCGTCGTCGGCGCGCTGGTAGGCGTTGACCACGGCGCCGTCGAGCTTGATTTCATCGAGGACGATACTGCCGCCGAAGAGGCTAAACGCCCCGATGTCGGCCTTGAGGTAGTTGGCGTACAGGAGGGTGTCGCCCTGTAGGTCGCCGATGTAGACTTGCTCGACCGACGCGGCGTCGAAGAAAGCGAGGTTGATGTGCCCGATCCGCACCTCCGCCCCACCGAGCAAGTCCTCGATGGTCGGGATGGCGTAGGCCAACACTTTATTCTGAACCGAAGGGATCTGGATCGCCACGATGATCAGCAAGAGCAGCCCGAGGACGATCCCGGTGATCCAGGCGAGGGTCTTGAGTGCGATGCGGGCGATACGCATGTAGAAGAGGTCTTAAAATGGTGAAGCCGACTGCCCCGACCCGTAAAGAACGGCGAAGCAGTCGGCTTGGCTGGGTCGAGTTTGTTACGAGGACCTAAAGGGTCAGCTTCTCGTTCTCGGTATCGGAGTAGTTGGCGTCCTCGCCGCCGAACACGGCCGTGGCCGCGATCTTGGCGTAGGTGATGATGCTGGAGTCATTGTCCTCCCAGTACTCGGCGTGGTGGACGTGGACGCAGATCAGCGAGGCCTTCGGGTCTTCGGGCCCGTCGAACCACGCGTCGTGCATCTTCTGGTAGTATTTTTTCTTGGTGGCGAGGTCGCGCTCGATGGTCGCCTTCCCGGTGGCCGAGACGTAGTCCTTATCAGAAGGTTTTGCGAAAGCGCAACACACGGTCCGGTCGTGGTAGATCTCGTCGACCTTCGCGTCGTCGATATTGGTGAAGAACCACAGTTTGCCGGCGTCGTCGCAGGCGGCGAGGTACATGGGGCGGGCGTGGATCCCGATGGTTTTGTCGTCGGTGACGAGCATGCACTCGCGGATCTCTTCTACGAGTTTCTTGTACTTGGCTTGGCGATCTTGGTCGGTCATGCGGGGGGATTGGGCGTGGGTGTGTGCTTGTAGGAGGTCGGGGGGCGGGGGGATGTTTAGGGGGCGCCGGGCGGAGGCCGTTGAACCTAGTCCCGCCTGGAGCTTCCGAAGGAATTTCGGAATCTCGGGCCGGGGGAGCGTGGTTCAGGGATGTCCCTGGGGCGCTACTCCTCCTCGTCGGAGGCTTTGCCGGCGCCGATGTGCTCGGCCGCGGAGGCGTCTTCCACATCCTGGTGGGTGCCGTCGGCGTGGTCCTGGCGGCCGTAGCTCCGGGAGGGCGTCTGCTGGCCGGGGGCCTTGTTCGCGTCGGGGGCCTGGTCTTTCTCGTCGTTCATGGTCGGTGGCTTTGGCGTTCGAGGACGTAATTGCGTTTAGGTACGCATTGTTGAGCGGCGACACAGTCGAATGGCCTATTCGCACTTTCGACTCGCCGCTTTCCACTTTTCAGATTTCACGCCTTCTCCACTTCGCTCTGGAGCTTCAGCACCTCGTCACCGTCCTCCTGCTCGATGAGGAGGGCCTTGTCGTCCTTGGAGCCCTTGCGCGTCACCTCCGAGCCCTGCAGCTTCCGCGTGACTTCCTTATCGAAAGTCTCCTTGACCTTCCCCTCGGCGGTGCCATTGCCCCAGCTCCACTTGACCTTGCTTCCTTTACGTATCATGCCCGTCGTAACATCAACTTGACGGGCGGCGTTCGCCAAAACATGAGCTAGGCCAAAGCGAAGTAACCCCGCACCCAGGCACCCAAGCACCCCGCACCCAAGCACCCAGGCACCCAGGCACCCAGCACCCAAGCACCCAAGCACCCAGGCACCCAGGCACCCCACACCCTACAACGGAATATTGCCATGCTTGCGCCGCACCGGCTCCACGCGCTTGTGCCGCAGCGACGCAAAGGCCCGCAGCAAGGTCCGCCGCGTCTGCGCCGGCTCGATGACCTCGTCCACGAAGCCCCGCGCCGCCGCGCGGTACGGGTGCGCGAACTGCTCGGCGTACTCGGCCTCCTTCTCGGCCAACTTCGCCACCGGATCCTTGGCGGACTGGATCTCGCGCCGGAAGATGATCTCGCTCGCGCCCTTCGCCCCCATCACCGCGATCTCGGCCGTCGGCCAGGCGAAGTTGTAGTCGGCGCCGATGTGCTTGGAGTTCATCACGTCGTAGGCCCCGCCGTAGGCCTTGCGCGTGATAAGCGTGATCCGGGGCACGGTCGCCTCCGAGAAAGCGTACAGGAGTTTCGCGCCGTGCGTGATGATCCCGCGCCATTCCTGGTCGGTGCCGGGCAGGAACCCCGGCACGTCCACCAAGACCAGCAGCGGGATATTGAAGCAGTCACACGTCCGCACGAAGCGCGCGCCCTTGCGGCTCGAGTCCACGTCCAGCACCCCCGCCATGCTCATCGGTTGATTCCCGACGATGCCCACGACCCGCCCGCCGATCCGCGCGAAGGCCGTCACGATGTTGGTCGCGAACTCCGGGTGCACCTCCAGCCACGAGTCCTCGTCCACGATCGCGCGCGCGACCTCGGTCATGTCGTACGGCTGGTTGGCCGCCGCCGGGACCATCGCCTGGAGCTGCGGACGCAGTTCATCGCCCAAGGTGACCTCGCGGACCGGCGGCTGTTCGTCGCAACTCGACGGTAGGTAGCCCAGCAGGCGCCGCAGTTGCACTAGACAGGCCACGTCGTTCGGCGAGGTGAGGTGCGTGACGCCCGACTTGGTGGCGTGGGCGTGGGCCCCGCCGAGTTCTTCGCTCGTCACCGACTCGTTGGTCACCGTCTTGACGACGTTCGGCCCGGTCACGAACATGTAGCTCGTCCCCTCCACCATCAGCGTAAAGTCGGTCATCGCCGGGGAGTACACCGCGCCGCCCGCGCACGGCCCCATGATCGCCGAGATCTGCGGGATCTGCCCGGAGGCCTGTACGTTGCGGTAGAAGATGTCCGCGTAGCCGCCGAGTGAGCGTACGCCCTCCTGTATCCGTGCCCCACCGGAGTCATTCAGCCCCACGAACGGCGCGCGATTGCGAACCGCCAGGTCCATCACCTTACAGATTTTCTCGGCGTGCGTTTCGGAGAGGCTTCCGCCAAAAACCGTGAAGTCCTGCGCGAAGGCGTACACGAGGCGCCCGTCCACCTGGCCGTAGCCCGTCACGACGCCGTCCCCGAGGAAGACCTGCCCCGCGAGACCGAAGTCCGTGGTCCGGTGCTCGACCAGCATCCCCATCTCCTGGAAGGTGCCCGGGTCGAACAGGAGCTCGATGCGCTCGCGGGCGGTGAGCTGTCCCTTGTCGTGTTGTTTGTCGAGGCGCGCCTGGCCCCCGCCCGCGCGGGCCTCGTCGCGGAGGTCGCGGAGCCGTTGAATCTTATCCTGCATCGGGGGTCAAGGTAGCCGTCAGGCCGCTGCGAACCCCAATGTACCTTCGCCCGCATGACCACCCTCGCGCCACCCCGTCAACACCTCTCCGAACGCCTGCGCCTCATGTCCGAGAGCTCGACCCTCGCCATGGCCCGCATGGCCCGCGAGCTCGCCGCCGAGGGCGCGGATGTCATCAGCTTAAGCCTCGGCGAACCCGACTTCGACACGCCCGACTACATCAAGGAGGCCGCCAAGCGGGCCCTCGACGAAGGGTTCACGAAGTACACCCCCGTCAACGGCCTGCAGGAGTTGCGCGACGCGATCAGCCGCAAGTTCGAGCGCGAGAATGGCCTGAAGTACTCCGCCGAGCAGGTCGTCGTGAGCAACGGCGCCAAGCAGTCCATCGCCAACGTCTGCCTGGCCGTCCTCGACCCCGGCGACGAGGCCATCGTGCTCGCGCCGGACTGGGTGAGCTACTTCGCGCAGATCGAACTCACCGGCGCCACGGCCGTGGGCTTGCGCGCCGGCATCGAGACCGACTTCAAGGTCCAGCCCGAGCAACTCGCCGCCGCCATCACGGAACGTACCCGCTTCGTGATCTTCAGTTCGCCCTGCAATCCGACGGGTTCGGTGTACTCGCGCGCCGACCTGGAGGCTTTCGCCAAAACACTCGAGGACTTCCCCGATGTCCTCGTCCTCGCCGACGAGATCTACGAGCACATCCACTACGGCGAGGAGCACGTGAGCTTCGCGTCGCTGCCCGGCATGTACGAGCGCACGGTGACGATCAACGGCTTCGCGAAGGGTTACGCGATGACGGGTTGGCGCCTCGGGTACGTCGGCGCGCCGCTGTGGCTCGCGAAGGCCTGCACGAAGGTCCAGGGCCAGATCACGTCCGGGGCCAACGCCTTCGCCCAGCGCGCCGCCGCCGACGCCCTCGACGGCGACCAGACCCCGACGCGCGACATGTGCGCCGCCTTCCGCCGGCGCCGCGACCTGATGGTCGGCCTCGTCAACGACATCCCGGGCTTCCGGGCCAACACCCCGACGGGGGCCTTCTACCTCTTTCCGGACGTGAGTGCCCTGTTCGGCAAGTCCCACGGCGACACCACGATCGCGAACGCCGACGATCTCGCGATGTACCTCCTCGAAGAGGCCCACGTCGCCTGCGTCGCCGGCACCGACTTCGGCAGCGACGCGTGCCTACGGCTCAGCTTCGCCGCCAGCGAGGCGCAGCTGCGGGAGGCGGCCAGGCGCATGAAGGAAGCGGTAGGGAGACTGGGGTAGGCGGGATGGCACGGCGAGGCGTGCCCGTACCTGGCAGCGTGTGGTGGGGGGGCCTTCTCTAAGCAGGCAAACACGTCTCGTGCACCGTCTCGCCTAGCCGCCGTACGCGCGTCTGTACAGCCGTGTTTGACTGGCTCCGCCAGGTCCACAGCCGGTGGACGCGCCCGCGCGTCGGACGTGGCCGTACCTGGCGGAGCCAGGCAAACACGTCTCGTGCACCGTCTCGTCTAGCCGCCGTGCGCGCGTCTGTACAGCCGTGTTTGCCTGGCTCCGCCAGGTCCACAGCCGGTGGACGCGCCCGCGCGTTGGACGTGCCCGCACCTGGCGGAGCCAGGCAAACACGTCTCGTGCACCGTCTCGCCTAGCCGCCGTGCGCGCGTCTGCAGAGCCGTGTTTGCCTGGCTCCGCCAGGTTCACCGCCGATAGACGTGCCCACTCGTTAAACGTGCCCGCACCTGGCAGCTTGAGATGCGGAAGGGGCCCCTTCCCCAAGCAGGCAAACACGGCCCGTGCTCCGGCTTTCCACTTATTAAGCCTACCTTCCTCGCATGGACATGGCCCTCTACTGGACAATCCGTGACATCCCGCACTGCTACCTCGGCGCGATCCCCGTCCACGTGGTCTACCGCGTCCACGATTGTGCCCCCGTGATGGAACTCCGTAAGCTCAGCGATGAGTTGGCACACGACATCAAGGCGCTCCGAAAGGCAGGAACGGCGCAGGCGGAGGCCCTCCAACGGGTGCTCGAAGAACACCTTTACGTATATGATGCGCTCCTCGATGCGCAAGATCAGTCGAAGTATATCCTAAAGGATGGTCAGGCAGCTCAGCTAGTGATCGATAGTTGGCTCAATATGCAAGAGCGCGGCCTACTCGTCGTGTACGCCATTTGCGTAATGGGTAACCATGTACATGTTTTGCTCCGGGGTGTCGACGGACGCGCGCCCGTGAGAATGGGCGGGGTGGTACGTAAACACAAGTCCTTTACGAGCAACGAGATCAAACGTGTCTGTCATTTCGAGAACACGATGTGGGATACTGGCTTCTTCGATCGGTACGTGCGGCCCGGCACATTCTGGGCGGTATTGGCTTATGTACTAAAGAATCCCGTTAAGGCAGGATTGGTAGGCGACTGGACGGCCTGGGGGAATACCTATGTGGACGGGCGGTGCTTGGCGAAAGCACAAGAATTGGGTATTGCACTATAGCGGCTGTTGGGGGGCGGGGCCCCTTCTCTAAGCAGGCAAACATGGCCTGTGCACCGTCTCGCCGAGCGGCTGTGCGCGCGTTTGGCTAGCCGTGTTTGCCTGGCTCCGCCAGGTCTACAGCCGTTGGACGTGCCCGCACCTGGCAGCGTGAGATGGGGTGGGGGCCCCTTCTCTAAGCAGGCAAACACGTCTCGTGCACCGTCTCGTCGAGCAACTGTGCGCGCGTTTGGCGAGCCGTGTTTGCCTGGCTCCGCCAGGTCCACAGCCGTTGGACGTGCCCGCACCTGGCAGCGTGAGATGGGGTGGGGGCCCCTTCTCTAAGCAAGCAAACACGTCTCGTGCACCGTCTCGCCGAGCGGCCGTGCGCGCGTTTGGCGAGCCGTGTTTGCCTGGCTCCGCCAGGTCTACAGCCGTTGGGCGTGCCCGCACCTGGCGGAGCCAGGCAAACACGCCCCCTACACTGTCTCGCCAAGCCACTTAAATCTCCCCCTGCACCGCCGTCTCCTTCAACAGGTCCGTGCGCTTCTGCACGAGCTTGATCACAAGCAGCAGCGCCCAGGCCCCGATGAGCGAGTACAGCCACCACGTCCCGCGGGTCAGTACAGAAAAGTCGCCCAGGAAGCCACTCAACAGGTGGAAGAAGAACCCTAGCGTCACTAAATTCGCCAGACCCGACTTCTCCCGCTTGAGCACCCGCTTCCAGTCGGAAGGATAGGCCGGCTTTCGCCAAAACCTGAAGTCCGGGACGACCGCCGGGGTCTCGCTCGACCACCGCGTGTAGGCCTCCCCGTAGTGCGCGATCAGGTAGGCCTCCTCGGCGTAGATGATCCGCTCGTAGTAGACGACGTAGAAGAACGCGAAGGCCAGCACGAACCACCAGTTGTGCGTGAAGCCCGCCGCCGCCAGCCACATGAAGAAGTTGCCGACGTAGAGCGGGTGGCGCACGAGCGAGTACAGCCCCGTCCGGTTGATCTGGTTCGCGATCTGTCCGCCGTCCGTGTTGCGACCGGACGTGTGCGGCGCCGCGTGGCCGACGGCGTGGATGCGGATGCCGAGCCCGAGAAGTCCCACGGCCAACCACGCCAGATTCCTCCAACCGCTACTGTAGTCGGCGACGGCAGGGTTTTGCCGAAAGGCGTCCAAGAAAGCCAGCACCCCGACCGCGACGATCGCCAGCGGCAGGTAAGAGCGGTAGCGAAACAGCCAGTCCCCCTGCACCCGCAACTCCTCTCTCAAAGCCATACGGCGGGAAGGTATGACCTGCAAGGGTCCAAAGTTTCGACCCCGCACCCCGCACCCCGCACCCAGGCACCCAGGCACCCCGCACCCCGCACCCTCAAAGGTCCGCCCCGCGCCACCGCCGCTCGCTCAGTCCCCTGGCGCTCATGTACCAGATCAGCGCCCAGTACGCGATCTCCGCGCTCCAGGCCCCGACCACCCCGCCGAGCCCCGTCTCGATGACGACGTAGACGATCGTCATGTACACCACCGCACAAACGGTCTGGATCTTGAGCCCGTAGTACACCCCGCCCGCCCCGACGAGGCTGTTGAAGAAGGTCGCCCCGTAGCTAAACAGCGCCATGATCCCGACCAGGACCCAGAGCACCGGCCGGGCGTCGTCGACGAGGTCCGTCTCCGCGCCGCCGAAGAGCGGGTACAGGATCGGCCGCGGGAACGACGCCACCACCACCGCGAGCGCGAGCGTGAACCACAGGCAGATCCACGCCACCTTCTTCGTGAGCGGCCTCACGGCCAGCCGGCGGCCGCGCCCGAGGAAGTGACTCGTGAGCGTGTTGACGGAGGTCGCGAAGCCCCAGGTCGGGATGCTGAGCGCGAGGTAGACGACGCGCACGAGGTTCGTGATCGCCAGGGCGCGCTCGCCGAGGTTGTCGACGATCCCGAAGAAAAACAGCCACGAGCCCAGCCCAACCACCGACTGGAGCACCACCGGGAGGCTGAGCCGTGCCTGCAGCCGGACCAGGGCCCAGTCGATCTTACTGAACTGGAGGAGCCTCAGGTCCGCGAGCTTCTCGTCGACGAAGATGTAGATCAGGAAGGTGGCCAGCGCGATGTACTCACTGATCGTACTCGCGAGCCCGGCCCCGGCGATCCCCATGGCCGGCATCCCGAAGTGACCGAAGATGAGCGAGTAGTTGAGCGCGACGTTGCACGTCAGCAGCACGACCGTGGCCACGAGCAGGCTGTTGGTCCGACCGATCCCGCTGTACAGGGCCACGAAGGCGATCCCGGCGTAGCTCGCGAAGACCCCCCAGCTGCGGGTGGACAAATACTCGAGGCTCTTGTAAAAGACCACCTCCGTATTGACGAGCGCCGCGAAGATGTAGTAGGCCCCGAAGGTCATGATGAGGAAGGACCCGAGCGCCAGCAGCATCTCGAAGGCGAACATCGACTGGAAGGTCTGGCGGACGCCCAGCAGGTCGGCCTGGCCCATACGCCGCGCGATCAATATCTGGCCCGCCTTCGAGAAGCCGTAGCCCACCGCCGCGACGATCAGGTAGAAGGTCGACACGAAGCCGATGGCCGCGAAATCCGCCTGGCTCAGGTGGTACAAAAAGATCGAATCCGTGGCCGCGATCGCGTTCTGCGCCGCGCTCCCCACCATGATCGGGAAGGCCAGCGTGAGGATCTGGCGGTATGACGTATTCAGTCGCACGGGGCGGCAAGCTAGCGACGCCGACGACGCGGCGCCACGGGTAGCTTTGGCCGCATGACGCGCGCTCAACCTTTTGCCTCCTTGGCACTACTTCTAGGCATGCAGACGCCTAGCCCCGCCCAACCCGCCGCCCCCGTGGCCGCTCGCCACGACACCACTCTCGAGGCGCACGGCGAGCGCCGCGTCGACCCCTACTACTGGCTCAACGACCGCGACGACCCCGCGGTGATCGCGTACCTTACCGCCGAGAACGCCTACAAAGACGCGATGCTCGCCGACCAGGCCGAGCTCCGCGAGACGCTCTACCGGGAGATCGTCGCGCGCATCAAGCCCGACGACGAGTCCGTGCCCTACCTGGAGCGCGGCTACCTCTACGGCGAGCGCTACCGAGCCGGCGAGGAGCACCCGGTGTACTACCGGCGCCGCGGCGGGGCCTCCGGGGCCGAGGAAGTCCTCCTGGACGTGAACGTTTTGGCGAAAGCCTACGACTACTACGCCGTCGGCACGCGCGAGGTCTCGGACGACAACCGCCTCCTGGTCTACGCCGAGGACACGCTGAGCCGCCGCATCTACACCCTGCGCTTCAAGGACCTCACCACGGGCGAGACCCTGCCCGATGTCATCGAGAACACCGCCGGCAACGTGGTCTGGGCGGCCGACAACGAGACCGTCTTCTACACCCGCAAGGACGAGACCCTGCGGCCGGACCGCGTCTTCCGCCACGTGTTGGGGACGCCCGTCGCGAGCGACACCGAGGTCTACCACGAGGGCGACGACACCTTCTACACCTACCTGTTCCGCACCAAGAGCCGCGAGTTCATCTGCATCCACTCCGCGGCGACGCTCACCTCGGAGGTGCAGTACCTACGCGCCGATGAGCCCGCGCAGGCCTTCCGGACCTTCGAGCCCCGCGACCGCGACGCCAAGCTGGAGTACAGCATCGACCACCTCGGCGACCGCTGGTACGTGCGGACCAACAAAGATGCCGTCAATTTCAAGATCGCTACGACGCCTGTCGGCAAAACGGGCCAAGCCCACTGGACGGACCTCGTGCCCCCCCGCGAGACCGCCCTGGTCGAAGGCATGGAACTCTTCGACGACTACCTCGTGGTGAGCGAACGCGTCGGGGGCATCGTGCAGCAACGCATTTTACCGCTTTCGCCAAAACCTTCTACCGCGCCTGCCGAAAACCGCCCCGCGATCAGCGAACACGCCATCGACTTCGGTGAGTCGGCTTATCTCAGCGGCATCTCCACGAATCACGACCCCGGTAGCCCGGTCGTGCGCGTCGGCTTCACGAGCATGACGACCCCGATGTCGACGTACGACTACAACGTGGTCACGCGCGAACTCACGCTACTCAAGCGCCAGGAGGTCCTCGGGGACTTCGACGCCGATAACTACGTGAGCGAGCGCACCGAGTTCGCCGCCCGCGACGGCAAGCGCGTCCCGCTGAGCATCGTGCGCCACAGGGACACCCCGCTCGACGGCACGGCCCCACTGCTGCTCTACGGCTACGGGAGCTACGGCAACTCGATGGACCCGTACTTCTCGAGCGTTCGGCTGAGCCTACTCGACCGCGGATTCGTGTACGTCATCGCCCACGTCCGCGGCGGCGAAGAGCTCGGGCGCCAGTGGTACGAGGACGGCAAACTGCTCAACAAGGAGAATACCTTCAAGGATTTCGTGGACGCCGGTCGGCACCTGGTCGCGGAGAAGTACTGCGCCCCCGACCAGCTTTACGCCATGGGTGGGTCGGCCGGGGGACTGCTGATGGGCGCGGTCGTCAACATGGCGCCCGAACTCTGGGCCGGGATCATTGCCGCGGTCCCCTTCGTGGATGTCGTCACGACGATGCTCGACGAGTCCATCCCCCTCACCACCGGCGAGTACGACGAGTGGGGCAACCCAGACGAGGAAGCGTCCTACCGCTACATGCTCAGCTACAGTCCCTACGATCAGGTTTCCGCGAAGGCGTACCCCCCGATGCTCGTCACGACGGGCCTGCACGACAGCCAGGTCCAGTACTGGGAGCCCGCCAAGTGGGTCGCGAAGCTGCGCACCCTCAAGACCACCGACGCGCCCCTGCTGCTGCACACCAACATGTCGACCGGGCACAGCGGCGCCAGCGGCCGTTACGCGCGGCACCAGGAGACGGCGATGGAGTACGCGTGGCTGTTGCGTCTGGCGGGAAAGGCTTAACTTGTCTGCCGTTCCCGTAACTTCAACAGCTAGCCCCGATCTGGCGTTTCAATCCTTAATATGCCGGAGACTACCCTCATCGACGAACCGCAGACCCAGCTCATCGACCTGTCCTCGGCGGAGGTGCAGCGCAGGTTCGCGGCCGCGGACTGCACGTCGCTCTACTACCATAACCTCGAGCACACGGAGCAGGTCGTCAAGGCCGCCGAGTTGATCGGCAACATCATGAACTTCTCCGACGAGGAGCTCGAGGACCTGCGGATCGCGGCCTGGTGGCACGACGCCGGGATGCTCGAGCGCCCCGGGAAGGGCCACGAGGAACAGGGCGCCCAGGACGCGCGGGCGTTCTTGAAGGAGCAGGGCCTCGACCCGCACCGCATCGCACGCGTCGAGCGCCTCATCCTCGCCACCCGGGTCTCGCACACGCCGACCACCGACCTGGAGCGCGCCATGCGGGACGCCGACCTCAGCAACCTCGGCAGGCCCGAGTACCGCGACCGGCTCGAGAACCTGCGCCGCGAGTGGCAGATGCGCCCGGACTCCAAGCGCGACCTCACCGACGACGTCGAGTGGTACGAGGAGAACATCGCCTTCGTCGCCGGCCACCAGTACCTCACCGCCGCGGCCAACAAGCTCTACGGCGAGCAGAAGCAGAACAACCTCGACCGCCTCAACAAGAAGCTGGCGAAGATCAAGAAGAAGGCCCGCAAGCGGGCGAAGAAGGCCTCGGGATCCGACAAGACCGCCATCCAGAGCGAGAAGTCGGCCCAGATGATGCTCAAGACGACTTTACGCAACAACATCGACCTCACCTCGATCGCCGACGGCAAGGCCAACATCATGCTGTCCATCAGCGCGATGATCATTTCGCTGGGGATGCCGCTGCTCGCGGCCTACATCCCGCAGTTCACCTACCTGGTGATCCCGGCGGGCGTCCTGCTGATCACCTGCGTCCTCACGATCGTCTACGCTACCCTCGCCACGCGCCCCGTCAAGACCAGCGGCATCACGCCTCTCGCCTCGCTGGCCTCCGGCAAGACCAACTTGTTCTTCTTCGGCAACTACTACAACATGGAGATGGCCGACTACAAAGAGGCCATGAAGGAAGTCCTCGCCGACCAGAACATCCTGGACAACTCGGTGATGAATGACATGTACTGGCTCGGCGTGGCCCTCGGGAACAAGTTCAATCGCCTACGGATCTGCTACGGCATCTTCCTGGTGGGCATGGTGATGAGCGTACTGGCGTTCGTGCTGGCGTTCTACTTCTCCGGCCCGCTGAGCGAGTCGCAGATCGTCCCGGCGGGGGTGTTCGTGCCCCCGATCGATAGCCTGCGGCAGTAGGGGTGGGGGTGGCCTAAGGACTTTTATATCATTTCTGGAGTTTCCTGTAGGCGCTGAGCTTTTGCCCTGCACTCGCGGGTAAACCCCCCCAGCCCCCCTTAT
Organism: Saprospiraceae bacterium; assembly: GCA_965215115.1. Lineage (GTDB taxonomy): Bacteria > Bacteroidota > Bacteroidia > Chitinophagales > Saprospiraceae > CALDTK01. Next base: position 3,686,806 of record OZ244050.1, on the reverse strand, counting down.
TCTGGTTTCCTCCACGGATTCGCTTCGCGTCCCCGTGGAGGAAACCAAAACAAGGGGGGAGGCGAACGCCCCCGGCCATCGTCGCGCGAGAACATAGCGCGCCCCGCGAGCGCCACGAGCAAAGCCGTGCCGCACGGTCGCCTCCCCCCTTGTTCAGCCGGGCTGCCGGATCGAGCGAAGCGAAGATCTGGCAGCACGGATGAATAAGGGGGGTCGGGGGGGTTACCCCACGAGTGACGAAAAAGTCCCGGGGCCCCGTCCCTATACTACCCCGCCCAAAATTCTTCTCCGCCCACCCTCAAATCACCCGCACCCGCAGCGCGCTCAGGCCGTCCACCCCCTGCATCGGCTCCAACTCCACCTGCTCTACCTCGCCGGCCAGTTGCCCGGTCCCGTGTAGGTACTTCAGCATCTCGCGGTAGTTGTCCTCGTCGGAGTGGTGCGAGTAGACGATCGCGATGTGGTTGGGGAGCGTGAGCCGCTCCTCGGTCCCGCGCACGAGCGCCTTGTCGATGCGCTTCTTGATGATCTCGTACCGGACATTGTAAGCGCCCTCGACGTCGAAGCGCTTCTCGTCCATGCGGAACTGGATCGTGATCTGCGAACCGAACGCGAAGATTAACTGCGCCGTCAGCATCGGGATCGGTAGCCGGGATTCGAGTCGGGCCACGGCCTTCGTGACGTCGATCATGGTCTGCAGTTGCCACAGCCGCAGGTTCTGCAGGTGCACCTCCGTGAAGCTCCCCTCCTGCAGGAGGCTCTGGCCGGCGTAGATGTTGTACTCCACACCGTCCGTACGGTACTTGCTGAAGTAGTGCGGCACGATGAGTTGCGCACTCTCCTGCGCCTTCGAGATGACCCGCGTCACGAGGCCCGTCACCGCGCGGACGCTGTGCTCGTAGCTCTCGCGCTTCGTGCGACCGTTCGGGCGGGCCGCGGCGAGGGTCGTGAGGTAGCGCGCCACCACCCCCGACAGCTCCGGGATCCCCCGCAGTTGGTCGAACATCGGCTTGAAGGCCACCACCAGGAACTCCTGCACCTGCTGCTCGTCCCCCGGGCTCATGGCCTCGTCGAGGACCTGCATGAGTTCGTTGATGTCGTAGACGAGCTTGCCGGCCAGCGGGTAGATCTTGCGAACCTTCTCGTCCGACAACAGCTGCTCGGCCACCGACAGGTCGATGATGAGGTCCTCGCGGATCGCCGTGTTGCGGAGTTTCGAACTCCCGACGATGTCCGCCTGGGCGTACAGCGCCCAAACGTCCTTGAAACGGATATCCGGCAGGGCTGGGCTGCTGTCCTCGGGGTCGTTCTGCTCGCGCTCGATGATCTCGGCCGCGGCCTCGATGAAGCGCCACTCCACGCTCGGGTCGAGCGCGGTGAAGGTCTGCCGCATCACGGTCTGCACCTTGGCCTCCATCTCGTCGCGGCTCCGCCGCATCGCCTGGCGGAAGAGTGGGACCAGGGCGTCCACGCGGTACAGCACCAGATTGTGGAAGGCGTAGGGCTTCGCGCTCGCGAGCTCGATCATCCCGATCACGGCGCGGTTGCGACCGAGCAGCGGCACGAGCACGAGACTCTTGTAGCCCTCCGCCAGGATCATCTCGTCGAGCGGGCCATTGTCGGCGCGGCAGTCCCGCAGGTCGTCGAAGATGATCGTCTTGCCCTCCGCGCAGGCCTCGTAGTAGATGGTGTTCCCGAGTTCGGGCGCCAGCATGTCCGGCACCTTATCGGCGAGGATGTCCTGGCGGATGAGCTGCGAGTGCCGCACCGTGCGCCGGCGCGGGTAGTCGAGCGCGAGGATACCGAGCTTCAGGTCCGGGACGCTCAGGTAGTCCCGCATGATCTCCTCCATCTGCGAGAGGCGTCGCTCGTTGAGGACCGACTCCCGCTTCATCAGCAGCAGCTGCAGCTTCACCAGCGAGTTCTCGATCGTGGTGTTGGTGGCCTGCACTACCTGTATCCCCTTGAACCTAAACCGGTTCGGTGGTAGCGTCTCGAGCCACACGTCCGCGGCGTCGGGCTGGCCCAGGAGCCGCCTGATCTCGCTGTCGGTCAACCGCGGCTTCTCTCCCACCACCTCCACCTCGACGTAGTCGAAGCTCGGCTGTAGGCTGTAGAAAGTCTTCAGCCCATTGCGGCTGTCCTTGTACTCGACCACCCGCCGGTGGACGATCTCGAGGCCCTGCCCGTAGCACTGATTGAGGATCAGCATGCCCGCCACCACCGTGGTCGGTAGCGTGGAGCGGTCGTTGGTGATCGTGAGCTCGCCGCCGGCCTGGAGCTCGTTCCAACCCGATGTCGCGAGCAGCTGCGTCGGGTCGAGGGGCCGCGAGAGCCCACCGAGCTTGACGGCCGGGTTGTAGGGCGGGAAAAAGTGCCGCACGAGCTTTTGCGCGGTGTTGGCGGCGATACTCGGTTGGCTCAGGACGTGGTCGACGTCATCGCTGTCGAGGGCGTCGGCGGCGAATTTGGCCAGGCCCTTCTCGACCTCCCCGAGCCACGCGGCGTCCTCGTCCGGGGTCGTCCGCGCCTTGAGCAGCGGCTCCAGCGACCAGATCGTCTGGTACCCCGACAACAGGCGCGTCTTCGCGTTGCTGTCGTCCCGTTGGGTGTCCTCCTCGAGGATGAAGTACGGCGAGGGCGCCGGGGGGCTGTCCTTCGCTACGAGCGCAGTGGGCATGGTGGTAAAGTCTAGTCGAAATCCTCCCCTAGTTACGGAATCCCCCGCAGAAACGGTTCGAGGTAGGTGTAGGCATCGGCGAGGCGACCACCCGCGGTGATGGTCGCGCGGTTTAGGATAGCTGAACGCTCCCGGAGCAGTTCTGGCGCGACGTGGTCCAAAAACATCTCCCCGAAGGCCCGCGAGGCATCGCGTGGCAGTTCGTTCGGGAGGTTGTCGATCGTGCTCATCGTAATGCCGGTTTTGGCGAAAGCCCCCATCTCCTCACCGGCGGCCGGGTCGAAGCCGAAGTAGGGCTCCGCGATCGTCGAGGCGCGTAGCGTCGCCGGGATGCTCGTCACCGGGGCGATGTCGCAGGTCACGTCCGAGATCACGCGTACGCGAAAGTCCTCGCCGGCCATCTCTTCGCTCGTGAACATGGCCGGGGCGCGGTTGTCCCAGAAGATGCCGTGTACGAGCACGTCGGCCACGCGGCAGAAGCGCAGGAAGTTGCTCTCGTAGCGCTCGGGGTGCGCGTAGAAGTCGTCCTTGTCGACGGGGGCCCCGCGGCGGCCGCGCAGGTTGACGTAGGCTTCGACGGCCACTTGCGTGAAAACAGGTCGGCCGGCGCCTGCCGTTCCCTCGTCGGCTTTCGCCAAAAACGCCTCGTTCGACAGTTCCTCGAAACCCGCGTCCCGCAAAACCTCCACGGCGCCCTGCCCCACCCGACCCGTGCCCGTCACCACGACACGCACCGGACCGAAAGCCGTTTTGGCGTAAGCCGCCCTCGCCTCCGCGTAATCACGGAACTCGACCATCTGCGCGAGCCCGAAAGCGCCGGTGCGCAGTCCGTAAGCCCGCAGGCCGTGGTGCGCCCCGACCATCCCCGCGAAACGCCCGAAGGCGATGTAGCGGGCCCCGCGCCCATCGGTCAACAACTCGTAGTCCACGAGCCGGATCCGCTTGTCGACCGCGGCCTGCAACAGGCCACGATTGTGGGTCTGCTGCTTGTGCGTATGACTGAAGAAAAAGTAGGTCTTCCCGCCGATGAGCTGCCCGATCGGGACCTCCTTGACGCCGATCAGCACGTCGCGGTCGCGCAGGTCCTCCTGGAGGCGCAGCCCGGCGGCGCGGTAGTCCTCGTCCGGGAAACACCGCGTGGGCGAGGGCTGCACCACGACCTCGAAGCCCTCCGTCGCGTGGAGGCGCGCCGCCTGCGCCGGCGCGAGGGCCACGCGGGAGTCCGGCGGGACCTTCCCCTCGCGAATGATGCCGACGCGCACCGGCGGGTGTCTGCTGAGCTCCTCCATGGCGGCGAAGAAAATCAAGATTCGGCGGCGGGTTCGGGAACTAAGTGCGGCCTCGCCGGGTTACTACCCCGCACACCGTCCGATCGCGGCCGGCGCGCAAGTTCATTACTTCTGGGGACGTAACGGAATCGACAGGGGAGTCGATTGATTAGTAAGCATGCCGGAGTATGTAGCTTATCTCCGCAAAAACTAGCTGCGAACCTTTTTTATACGGCAACACTTCGTTCGCCATGGCTGCCTAGACCACGTCTACGCACGTCATAGGGCCGTGTGGTTGACACCCGATACACACTGCAAGGCCCTTCATCTCTCTTCGGGTTGGGAAGCCGGAACTGATCCGCGCGGCTTCCGAGACTTAGGATCTAAGGCACGGGTATAGGTACGCCTACCGACCTCGCCCGCGCTCGAAAACCCAACGGCAGGATAAGCATGTAGAAAGCTCTTTGATGCTTCATCTGGACGCGGGTTCGACTCCCGCCGTCTCCACCCTCGTAGCCAGCGGGCGCGCTTTCCTCCGGGATCGTTGCGCCCGTTGTCATTTACGGCCCTTCCCTTCAACGGTGTGCGGCTTTCGCCAAAACACGCTACCGGCCCCGGCGCTCACTCTGGGAGCGCCTGGTACACCACCCGCTGCACCTGCTCGCGGACCTTCGTCTTTTGCAGCTTCCAGTTGCTGCGCCCGCGGTAGATCCGGTTGCTCGTAAACGCGATCGTGAGCTCCTTCTCGGGGTCGGTCCACACCGAGGTCCCCGTGAAGCCCGTGTGACCGAACACCGGCAACACACCCTTCTTGGGCTCGTCGGGCCGCGGCGCCTTCACGAACCCCAGCGCGCGCGTCTCCCCGGGCTTACTGTCCGTGAAGGTCTCGACCGTGGCGGCCTCGAGGTAGCGCCGCTCCCCGTAGACCCCGCCGCGGGCCAGCATGTCGAACAGGATCGCCACCGTGCGCGCGCTGCCGAAGTTGCCGGCGTGGCCCGCGACCCCACCCTGGAGCGCGGCCGCCTCGTCGTGGACGTAGCCCCGGAGCCGCTGCCGCCGCCACTTCACGTCGTACTCCGTCGGCGCTACCCTCGGCGCAATACCCGGTCCAAACTTCGCGAGCGGCTGGTAGCCCATCTCCAGCCCCATCGGTTCGTAAAACACGGAGTCCACGTAGCGGTCGATCGGCACCCCGGCCGCGCTTTCCACGACTTGCTGCAGGAGGAAGAAGTTGAGGTCGCCGTAGCGCTTGCGCTGATTCGGCACGGCGGCCTTGGCCGCCGCGTAGACCGCGCCCTGGTCGTTGCGGCTGAAGAACATCCGCGCCGCCACCGGGACCGTGAAGCGCCCCCTCCGCTTTGAACAGTACTTCCAGCGACAGTCCGTCCCGTAGTAGTGCTTCGCGTTCTGCCTGATCTGCCCCTGGATCGGGATGTCGCGCCGCAGCCCGGTCTCGTGGCGGAGTAGGTCGCGCACCTCGAGGCGACCCGTGGCCCGCGACAGACCCTTGACGTAGGCACGGATGGGCTCGTCGAGCTTGATGCGCCCCTCCTCGTAGAGCTTCATCGCGGCAATCGTCGTGGCGGTCACCTTCGTGAGGGAGGCGAGGTCGTAGAGGTCCGTCGGGTCGACCTCGCGCTCGCCCGGGGCCAGCACCCCGAAGCCGCGGTCGTAGACGAGTTGACCCTTGTACACTACGCTCACCTGGGCCCCGGGCGTCGCGTCGCCGCGGATGGCCGTGCGCACGATGGCGTCGATGTCGCTCAGGGCCACGACGTCGATACCGGCCGTGAGCAGGTCGAGGGGCGCGGGCCGGGTCTGCGGAAGCATCACGCCCTCGCCGACCGCCGAGATCCCCACCGCCAGCGGCACGCGACCGGTCACCGCCACGCCGCCGAAGGGCGCCGCGAGGAGGTTCCGCCAGTCGGCATCGTCCGCGACCGGCATGGAGAAGATCGGTCCCGTGGTCGGGAGTACGGCGAGCCGGTACGGGTGCCCGACCGCCACCGAGACAATCGCCCCCGCCCGCTCGAGCAGGCTCCGCCCGATCATCGCCACCGTGTCGAGACTGGCCTGCGGACCGACGACGATCATCACGCGGGCGCTCCCGTCGAAGCGCTGCGGCTCCTCGAGCGCGGTCGCGCCGCGGGCGATCACGTGCGGGTTGTACACGCCGAGCACTTGCGAGATCGCGGTGGAGTCCAGCGTGCTGCAGTTGAGTACCACGAGGCTATCGCGTTGCGTGGCGAGCGGTAGGGGTGTCGCGGCGGGGTTGAGCAGGTAGATCGACCGTCTGCGCACGAGCGCCCGGTACCGCATCGTATCCTCGACCTCGCTTCCGGTGAGCTCCTCGGCGAGTTCTGGCGAAAGCCGCACCTGCCCCCGGGCCACCTTCACCGTGGAGGCCCGCACGCGTCCGGACTTACCGCCGCCCACGTCGTCGGAGAGTCGCTGCGTCCCCATGAGCGCCGTCGCGAGGCGAAAGACGACCAGCGGCACGAGTCGCTCGCGCAGCAGGCCCTCGGTAAGCTCGGGCACGGCGCGCAGCGAGTCCACGGCCCCGACCGGGTCACTCGCGAGGATGGCCTCGGCGTAGGCCCAGCTCCCGACGGACCGCGATATCTGGAACACCGAGTCCGAGAGCTCCCGCGGGAGACGATCGAGCAGCTGTACCGTCCCGAGCACCGAAGCCGTGTCCGTGCGCGCGACGTGGACCCCGCCGGTCGCGGCCGTATTCGCGAAGGACTCGGCCAGGGTCCCGGGCGCGTTGGCCGCCCGCGCGAGGGGTTTGCGTTGGCGTCGGCGCGGATCGATCCAGCGGATCAGTCGCCGGAGCCGATCCTGGTCGAGGTCGAGCAACTCCCCGTCCAGGTCCGTCGACCAGCTCAGGGGACTGTCGAACACCACCGGCGCCCCGGCCTTCACGATCCGCGATGCGTGCAGCGCCGCCTCGAGCGCGATGGCGTCCGCGTCGCCACTGGCGAGCGCACTGGCGAGGAAAGCACTCTGCGGCCGCTCGGCGTCCCACCCGCCGCCGCTCGCCCGGTCGAGCTCGACGGCGCGCAGGACGCGCAACGGCGGGACCGCACCCCCGGGCCCACCGACCGACTCCCCCGCCGTGACGACGACCCCGCCGAAGCCCGCCGCGGGGGCGATCACGAACTCCCGCAGGAGCTGCTCCCGGTCGAGGGTCGCGAGGTAGTCCTCGGCCGCGGGGACGAAGGCGCGCAGCAACCAGACCGGCTGCTCGGTCTCGTCTACGTCCGGAGCCCACGGCCGGGCCACGTACACGTATACGCAGCCCGCGAGCAACGACAGCGCGGCGATGAGGCCTACGGAAATCTGTTTGGGTTTGGTCATGGATGGCGCAGCCTACTACTACTTACTCGGAAGCCTCCGCAAAGATTCGCGTATCCCTGCGGACGAGGAGGACAAAGCTTTCCCCACCGCTCTCGTCGTAGGTGATGTACGTGCTTCCCGGCTGTGCGCGCTCGAAAAAATTGACCATCGCAAAGTCTCCCAGACAGCCTTGCGTATGCATGACGAGGGCCCCCAGCGAACCGAACGCATAAACCCCGCCCAATACCACGCCCAGGGCCACGAGCAGCGGCGTGATCACCGCGAAGGGCGCCAGCGCGACAAAGGCCATCCCCGCCCGCCCGATCGGGAAGCCCGGCGCCGCGGCGTGGAACACAAGTTTAGACCAGTCCGCCCCGTAGACGATCCGCGGGGCGCCGAGCAGCTTAAACGCGAGCCCGTGGAGCAATTCGTGCGGCACGATCAGCGCGGCGATCCCGACGGTCCCGAGGCCAAACGGAAGGAGTACGTCGACGAACCAAGCCCGCCCCCCGCCGATGCGTTGCGCCGCCAGACCGAGGGTCACCGCCAGCAGGAGGGCCAGGAGCGCAAAGGCGAGCTTCAGGGGCCAGGCCGCGCACCCGATCTCCCGACGGACGAAGCCCAGCACCGCGCTCGTGTGCCACCGTTCGTAAAAACGGTAGCCCCGCTCCCGGAGGGACACCAGCAACTCGTCGTCACTCATACCTCCTCGCGTCCGTAAGTCCTGCTGATCGTCTCGGTCTTGTCCCCCGAGTCGCCCTTCGGCCACCGCAGCACCCGACCGTAGGTGCGCCTGATGTCGTCGGCCGGGCGGTTGAGTCGCCACATCGTCATCGCGCAGATGTTCGCGACCTGCACCCGCACCCACGAACGCCCGTCGTACTTGCGCGCCGAGACGAGGGTCCGCCCCCCGCCCAGCAGATGGTACTTGACGCCGCGGGCGTCGAGGTCGCGCAGGAAGCTGTACTCCTCCATGACGGTCATGCTTTCGCGAAAACCCCCGACGGCCGCGTACAGCTCGCGCGTGACGTAAATGCTCTGGTCCCCGCCCCGCGTAAAGATCACGTTGAAGTTCGTCATCCAGCTATTGAACCGCAGCACCTGCGAGGCACTGTCGAAACAGAACGGATAGCCGCCCAGGGGCCGCCCCGCCGCCACGGCGGCCTCGATGTCGGCGAAGCACGACAGCGGCGGCCGCGTGTCGGCGTGCACGAAGTACAGCACCTCGCCACGGGCCGCCGCCGCCCCCGTGTTCATCTGCGCCGCCCGCAAGGGTCGGCAGTGCAGCAGGCTCACGCCCGTCCACGCGGCCGCGACCTCCCCGCTCCCGTCCGAGCTGCCGCCGTCCACGACGATCAGCTCGACACTCGCCGAGCAGCGCGTCGCGGCCATGCCCAGCAGCCGCAGGACGGCCGGCAGTTCGTAGCGCTCGTTGAGGCACGGGATGATGCAACTGATCAGCATAAGGTCTCCCGCTTAGCGCGCCTCGTCCCCGAAGATGGCCACGACCCGCTCGCCCGGTCGCGCGTACCCGCGGTACATCCCCTCGGAGTTGAAGGGCATCGCGACGTTGCCCATGCGGTCTACGGCGATGACGCCGCCCTCGCCGCCGACGTCCTTGAGCTCACCCTGGATCACAGCGTCGGCGGCCTGCGCGAGGCTGAGCTTGCCGTACAGCATCCGGGCCGAGATGTCGTGCGCGACGGCGTAGCGGATGAAGTACTCCCCGTGGCCCGTCGCGCTCACGGCACAGCTCGCGTCGTTGGCGTAGTTGCCGGCGCCGATGATGGGGCTGTCGCCGATGCGGCCGTAGCGCTTCAGGGTCATGCCCCCGGTCGAGGTCCCGGCGGCGAGGTGGCCCTCGGAGTCGAGCGCCACGCAGCCAACGGTCCCGAATTTGCCGTCCTCGCTGAGCCGCGGCCGGGCGTCGTCCTCGGCGCGGGCCTTCTGCCAGGATTCGTAGCGGGGCTCCGTGCGGAAGTACGACGGCGGCGCGGTCTCGAGCTTCATCTCCTCGGCGAAGGCTTCGGCGCCCTTGCCGCTCAGCATCACGTGGTCGGAGTCCTCGAGGACGTGGCGGGCGAGCTTGATGGGGTTCTTGATGCCCGTCACGCCACTCACGGCACCGGCGTTCAGGTCGCGACCCCGCATGAAGCTGGCGTCGAGCTCGTTGGTGCCCTCGTAGGTGAAGACGGCGCCCTTGCCGGCGTTGAAGTGGGGGTCGTCCTCGAGCAGCGAGATCACCGCGACCACGGCGTCCTCGCAGGTGCCTCCGGCCGAGAGGATGGCTTCGCCGGTGTCGAGGGCTTTCGCCAAAACCGCCCGCACCTCGGCCTCGTACGCCTCGGACATCTGGTCGCGCGTGATGACGCCCGCCCCGCCGTGGATCGCCAGGGCGTACGCCGGACGGGTACCAGCGTCTTCTGGGCCGGCCCCGCTCCCCTCGGTCGTCGCGGTGCCCTCCGGGCCCGCGGTCGAACAGCCCGGCAGAACGGTGAGCAGGCCCAGGGCCACCGAGGCCATGAGGAGGGTGAGGACTCGAATCATGACGGCGAAGGTAACAGACCCCGGACACGGAAAGCACGCCCGCCCCCGTGACTCGCACCACGTGGCGCGCGGAGCGGAATCCGGATTTATCGCCACCTTGCCCGCATGAACATCCTGATCATCGGCGGGGGCAACATGGGCGCGACCTACGCGCAGAGCTTCCTCCGGTCCCACGTCACCCACCTGGCCGGCATCCGGATCCTCGAGAAGAACGCCGAGAAGGCCGCGCAGCTCGCGACCCGCAACATCGGCACCGTCGGCGCGGACGCGGCCGCGATGGTGCCGTCGAGCGACCTAATCGTCCTCGCCGTCAAGCCCCAGGATGCGCCCGAACTGTTCGCCGCCATCAGGGAGCACGTCCACAATCAGCAGGTGTTCGTGAGCATCATGGCCGGGGTGACCCTCGGGACGATCTGTCGCGCCCTGGGTACCGAAAAGGTCGTGCGCGCGATGCCGAACCTCCCGGCCCAGGTCGGCGAGGGCATGACCGTCTACACGAGCACCGCCGAGGTGACGCGCCTCGAGCTCGCGATGGTGCAGAATCTCCTCGCCACCACCGGCAAGCACATCTACGTCGAGCGGGAGGGCATGCTCGACGCCGCCACGGCGGTGAGTGGCTCCGGGCCGGCGTACCTGTTTTACTTCATGCGCGCCATGATGGCGGAGGCGCGGGCGCTCGGGTTCAGCGCCAGCGAGGCGGAGCTACTCGTCCTGCAGACCTTCGCCGGGGGCATCAGTCTGTACCAGGCCAACGACGCGAGCTGCGAGGAGTGGATCGCGCGCGTGTCCAGCCGCGGGGGCACCACCGAGGCCGCGATGGAATGTTTTGGCGAAAGCCAACTCCACGAGGGCATCGGGGCCGGCCTCCGCGCAGCCTTCGAGAGGGCCGTGGCGCTCGGGAAGTAGGCGCGCGTAGGTACCGCCCCCCCCCGCGTGGCTACTCTTCCAGCGATAGCTTAAAACTCCCGACCGGGCGCCCGTACCCATTGACCAGATTGGCCTCGTCCGGATTGTTGGACCACGCGTAGGCAATCGCGCGGTAGGTTTTGCCGGCAGGCCCCACCACACGTACGCGCCGGCCGTCCATGACGTCGGCTTCGGCGTGGTGCCACGCCCCTTGCGCGTCCTGCACCGCGAAACCTCGGATCGACTCGCCGTCGCTCGCCCGGACGCCCGCGCCGGCGCCCTCGAAGTCGACGACGAGCATTTGGCCCAGCTGCGATAGGGACTTGGCCCTCGCAGTGGTCGGGCCGGTCGTGACGCCGTAGGCGAGGCGCTTCATGTCCTCGGCGAGGAGGACGCCGACGGGCTTCTTGTTGCGCGGGTGGATGTCCACCGCGTCGCCGTAGCCGAACGCGACGACCGTCGAGGTAGCCGGCATATCGAGGATGGCCCGCGTGGACTGCCGCACGTTGGGCCAGTAGCCGTAGGTTTCGTACGGGGCGTCGACGGGGGGCTTCCACTCGGGGAGCTCGACGGCGACGAAGGGCAGGTCGGGCTGGCCGGAGAGTGTGCGAAAGGTGGACACGAGTGACTTGATGTGGTCGGCGTAGACGGCGGCATCGTCGGCGGTCCAGGCGTTGGACTCGCCCTGGTACCAGAGCACGCCCTTGGCCGCGACGCCCGCGAGGCTGTGGAGCATGCCGTTGTAGAGCCGCTGCGGGACCTGGTTGGGCGACCCGAGCGAGTCGTAACGGATCCGCTCCGGGCGGACCGTCCACGCCATCCCGAGCGCGACCCTGCCGATACCAGTCTCGAGGTAGACGCTGTCCGGGGCCGCGGTGAGGCCACCGCCGCCGCCGGTGTCCTCGACCCAGACACTGAGGCGGTTCTCGCCGGCCCTGAGCACGCCCGCGGGGATGACATACCGACGCGACGCGTTGTACTTGTCGAAGGTGTGCCCGACGAGCCGGCCGTTGACGTAGGTGCTGTCGGAGTCGTCGATCGGGCCGAGGTTGAGGATCGCCGGTCCGGCGGCGAGCTGTCGGGCGCTCAGGCCAAAGGTGCGGTCGAGCCACATCGTGCCGTCGACCTCCGGGAAGCCGTAGCCCTCCCAGGCGCCGCCGAGGGTGATTGGTTCGCCGGGGGCCTCGGCCACGGCGGGGAGTCGGCGCGTCGAATCGTTGAAGGCGGCGGGGTACTTGGCGCGCAGGCGGTCCCAGGCCTGGCGGTTGGCGGCCGAGACCTCGACGAGTGCTGGGCCCTCGGCGGCGTCGGGCAGCCAGGCCTCGATGCGGCTCCCGCCCCACGAGACGTGGATGAGGCCGATGGCGAGGTTGGGGTAGGCGGCGCGGAGTTGCTCGGCGAAGTAGTAGCCGACGGCCGTGAAGCCCTCCGTGCGGCCGGGGTAGGCCGTCTGCCAGAACGCGCCCGCGGCGGGCTCGCGGCGGCGGTCGCCCACCGAGACGTGCGGCACCATGATGTGGTGGAGGAGGTCGTCGGTCTTCGTGACGGCCTCGGGGCCGTCGTCGGTCATGCCGACGGGCCACTCCATGTTGCTCTGGCCACTGCACACGAACACGTCCCCGAGGTAGACATCCCTCACGATGATCTGGTCCGTGCCGGAGCGCAGCGTGTAGGAGTACGGACCGCCGGCGGGTTTTGGCGCAAGCTGCATCGACCAAGTACCGTCGGCGCTGACCTTCGCCATGCTCTCCCCGAGGTCGGCACTCGCGAAGCTGACCTTCGCGCCGGGCTCGCCCTCGCCGCGGAGCCTCACGGGCTGGTCGCGTTGCCACACGGAGTTGTTGTCGAAGTACACGCTCACGCTCATCGGCCGCGGCGGCTGGGCGTCGGCCTGCGTGCAGGCCGCGAGTAGGCCCACGATGGACAGCGAGGCCGCGACGAGCGTCGGGCGGGCCTGGAAATTGCCGAGTCTAAACATAGCCGCAATATCGGCCCCGGGCGGCAATGGCGCGAGCGCCAGCCGCGGGGATGTCGCGATGGGGTCCGCCCGCTTGGCGTCCACGCCCCCACCGGCGCGGTCACCTACCTTCACCGGATGCTGCCCCCCAGTGCCGCCCCCGCGCTCACCGCCCGCATTGCCGCCTTCCTGCGGGCCTACCCGCCGTTCAACTACCTCACCGAGGAGCAATTGACGCTCGTGAGCCGCAGCGCCGTCGTGAAGTACCTCCCGCCGCAGGGGACGATCTTCTCGCAGGGCGATGAGCCGCACAAACGGTTTTACGTCGTCCACAAGGGCGCCATCCGGATCTTCCGAACCGACGACACCCTGCGCCTCGTCGACCAGCTCGACGAGGGGGACGTGTTCGGGATCCGGCCGCTCGTGGCCCAGCAGCGCTACGCCGTCACCGCGCGCGCCAGCGAGGAGTCGCTCCTGTACGCCATCGCCTTCGCGGACTTCGAACCCCTGATCGAGGCCAACCCGCAGGTCGGGCGCTTCCTCACGCAGAGCTTCGCGGCCGGGGTCCGCAATCCGCTCAAGGCGCAGGACCCCGGGCGCGCGCTCAACGAGTCGGAGGCCCTGCAGGAGGTCTACACGACCTACAACGAGCGCCGCGAGCAGCTCCTCGACCAGACGCGCATCAAGACCAACCGCAAGCCGGTGCGCTGCAAGCCCGAGACCACCGTCCGGGAGGCGGCGGTGAAGATGTCGCGCGCCGGCGTCGGCTCGATCGTCGTCACGGACGCGAAGAAGCGGCCCCTCGGGATCCTCACGGATCGTGACCTGAGGCGCATGGTCGTCACGGGGCTCTACAGCCGCGGCGAGGCCGTGGCCGAGGTCATGTCGAGCCCCGTGGTGACGGTGCGGCCGGACCCGCGCGTCGTGGAGGTGCAACTGACGATGCTGCGGCACCGCATCTCGCACCTGGTCGTGACCGCGGACGGGACGGCGGCCTCGAAGGTGCTCGGCGTGATCACGAATCGAGACCTCCTCCTGGCCCTCGGCAACAGCCCCGCCGCCATCGTGGCCGAGATCGAGCGCGCCGCGGACGCGGACGAACTGAGTCGCCTCCGCACCCGCGCCGAGCAGTGGCTGCGCCCGATCGTCGACCAGCGCGGCAGCGTCTACTCCGCGGCGAAGATCATGACCGAGGTCAACGACCAGATCTCGCGCCGCTGCATCACGCTCACCCTCGACGCCATGCGCGCGGACGGGTACGAGACGCCGGAGCTCGCGTTTTGCTGGCTGAGCCTCGGCTCGCAGGCCCGCGGGGAGCAACTCCTGCGGACCGACCAGGACCACGCCATCGTCATCGCCGACGGGGACGCCGCGGCGCAGGCTTCCGCCAAAACCTTTTACGTCGAGCTGGGCAAACGCGTGTCGATGGCATTGGCGGAGATAGGGTTCGAGCGCTGCGTCGGCGACATGATGGCCGCCAACCCGACGTGGTGCCTGAGCCTCGGGGAGTGGGCCGCGCAGCTCGCGGACTGGGTCAAGAACCCGAACGGCAGCAACCTCCTCAACGCCTCGACGCTGCTCGATCGCCGCCCGCTGGCCGGGGACCTCGACCTGGGCCGACGCCTCGTCGACGTCACCGCGGGACTCGTGCCGGGCGAGAACCTGTTCCTGGCGTTTTTGGCGAAAGCCGCCGTCGACAACCCGCCGCCGCTAAGCTTCTTCCGCAGCTTCGTGGTCGAGAACTCCGGCGAGCACAAGGACGACTTCGACATCAAGCAGCGCGCGATGCTGAGTCTCGCGGACGCCGCGCGCGTGTTGACACTAAGTGCGGGCCTGTCGGATCCGCCGAACACGGTCGACCGCTACGACCGCCTCCGCGAGGCCGAGCCCCGCAATGCCGAGGTGTACCACGCCGCCGCGCAGGCCTACGATACGCTGATGCTGTTCCGGGCCAGGCAGGGCCTCGAGGACGGGACCGACGGGCGCTACTTCAAGATCCGTGACCTGAGTAAGCTCGAGCGGCTCCAGCTGCGCAACACCTTCCGCCCGATCGACGACCTGCTGAGCATCCTCAAGATGCGCTTCTCGCTCCAAATGCTCTCGCAGTGATCCTGACGCGGGGACTGGCGGCTTGGTGGCGAAGGTTGCGCAGGCCACGGCGCCACCCGGTCCCGGAGTACTGGGGGGCTTACCGCAGGCGGGTCGCCGAGCAGACCCAGGCGTCGGACACGCCCCTGGACGGGCTGCGGTTCGTGGTCATCGACACGGAGACGACGGGGCTTGACCACCGCCGCGACCACGTGGTGTCGTTTGCCGCGGTGCGCGTGTACGGCGGGGAGATCCGCGTCGCCGAGGCCGTGGACTGGCGCGTCCGCACTACCCTGCCCTCCCCGGGCCACAGCATCGAGGTCCACGGGGTGCTCAACCGTGAGCTGGAGTACGGCCTGCCGGAAGATCGGTTCGTGGAGCGGCTCGTGGACTACGTCGGCGCCGATATCATCGTGGGCTACCGACCGGGCTTCGACATGGCGATCCTGAACCGCGTCGTCCGCGAGTACACCGGGGGGCGGATCACGAACCCGACCCTCGACGTGTTCGACCTCGGGATGCGCGTGGACTACCCGCTCAAACCGCGCTTCGTTAACCCGGAGCCCTACCGCCTCGACGCCCTATGTGATCGCTTGAACATCGAGACCCCCGAACGACATACGGCCCTCGGGGACGCCTACGTGACGGCCTTGCTGCTGCTCAAACTGCTCCACCGACTGCGGGAGGGCGGGCTGCGGACCAAGGGTGACCTGATGCGTCGCTACCCCTAGCGGCGCACGGGGTGCTTGACGTAGACCGTCTTCGTGTTACAGAAAGCACGATACCCTTCGATGGCCAGCTCGCGGCCGAAACCACTATCCCCGACCCCTCCGAAGGGAAGGCGAGGATCGGAGCGCACGTAGTCGTTTACGAAGCAAGCACCGGCGTGGATGCGGTGGCACGCGATGTCTTCCGCGGCGGCCAGATCCCGCGAGAATACAGCAGCCCCAAGACCGAACCGACTCCCGTTCGCAAGCCACACGGCATCATCGGTATCCCGGGCGGCGATGAGCACGAAGACGGGTCCGAACAGCTCTTCGTCGAAGGCCGGCATCCCTATCACCACATCGGTGAGGAGGGTAGCCGGGTAATAATAGCCCGGGCTCTGCGGGACTTGCCCACCCGTGATGCAGGTTGCACCGCCGGCGATACTCTTGGTCACCTGATCGTGCAACTGCTCCCGAAGATCCCCACGGGCCATCGGCGCGAGGTGGTGTGGCTCGTCGCAGCTCGGATCGTCGGGTGCGAAGGCTAAGGTCTTGATTTTAGCTAAGAGTGCCTCTTGAAATTGTGGCAAGATGTGCCGATCGACGATCAGGCGCTTGGCGCTGATGCAGCTCTGGCCGGAGTTAAGGCGCCTTGCGGCAAAACACGCTTCGACGGCCAGGTCTAGATCCGCATCGGCGAGCACCAGATAGGGGTCACTTCCGCCGAGTTCGAGGACGCTCGGTTTGACGGACGCGCCCGCCGTTTTGGCGACAGCCCGGCCGGCCGTAGTGCTGCCGGTTAAGCTCACGCCGTGTACGCGCCCGTCACCGATGAGGCGCTCGGTATCGTCGTTGCTGAGGCGGACGTTCTGGATAAGATCGGGTGCGTCGTGCCCGAGCGCCTCGACGAGCAGTTCGGCACAGCGGGGCACGTTGGGGGCGTGCTTGAGGAGGGTCACGTTGCCGGCCGCGATGGCGGGGATCGCGAAACGGATGGCCTGCCAGTAGGGGAAATTCCAGGGCATGATGCCGAGGATGACGCCGAGCGGCGCGTAGCGAACGTAGGCGTTGGCGCCGGGCATGGCGTGCTTGGTGGACTGCGCGAATTGCGGCAGGTGCTCAGCGTAGTAGTCGCAGAGCGTAGCCGACTTCTCGACCTCGGCGAGGGATTCGTAGAGGAGTTTGCCCATTTCCGTGCTCGCGACCGCAGCGAGTTCTTCGGCGTTCGACCTCAGCGAAGCCGCGGCGGCGAGGCAGAAGCGGCTGCGGGCTTCGACGGAGGCGGTGGCCCAGGACGCGCCTGCCCGGGCGGCTTTCTGAAGTATCGATTCGAGGTCCTGCGGACTGGTTTTGGCGAAAGCCTCGCCGGCAGCGGTACCGGTGCGCGGGTTGGTGGCGACGTATTCCATATCGTTTGTCTGGTGGGTAGGGGCCGACCCGTGGCTACGGGTAAAAAGCAAAAAGGCCAGCAGCTTTCGCTACCGGCCTCTCGCTGGGGGATTGGGTTGTGGGTTTGCGACTAGTTGTAGTCGTAATCGCGGTAGTCGTCGTCGAGGTCGATGTCGAGATCGAGGCCGCCGAGGTAATCGCGGGTCTCCCGGGCGTAGCCTTGGAAGTTGTTACCGACGCGGTCGCTCCAGTTGTCGACGTCGTTGCGCATGCGCTTGCTGGCGTTCTCGAGCTTGTTGTACTCCTCCTGCATCTCCGCCCTGGACTCTGCGGTGGCGCCGTCCATGTCGCGCCTGAGCTCCGACATACGGTTGTCCATGTAGCCGCCCGCCTCGCGCATGTCACCGTAGAGGTCGCGCGACTCGTCGTTCCACTCGTACTGGATCCGGTTGGTGGCCTCGTCGATGCTGGCACCGGCGCGGGCGCGCATGTCGGAAAGGTTTTCGCCGACTTCGGAGGCGGCGTTACCGATGGCGTCGGCGCCGCGGTCGGCGGCGTTCTCGATGTCGTTGCCGACGGCCTCCGAGGTGTCTACCCCGTCGTTGCAGGCGGTGAAGGAAAGAGCAGCGAAGGCCCCGAAGGCGATCAGTAGATTCTTGGTCGTGGTCATGTCGTTCGTTTTTAAGGTTCGGAAGAGTAAGCGCAAAAATGCGACTCGTTGTTCACCGCTACTGCGCGGAAGGTTTGACCTTCTGCGTTGGGGTCACGCCCGGCCCGGATAGCAAGTCGTGGACGAATTGAGGGATGGGCTTGCCGTTTTTCTCCAGGTAGCTCACGCCCATCTTAGCGAGCTGTATGACCACCGGGATATACTTCGTATACGAGATGGCGCTCTTGCCGCTGCTGCGCGGTGCGGTTTCGCGAATCTTCACCGCCTGCGTCCGGCCTTTCTTGTCGCGGGTCGCGAGGCGCACCGGGCCGTCGTGGTCGTCGTCCTGCGGCTCGACGTAGTAGGTGCGGGTGTCGGGTTTGGTGAGTGAGGAGACGAGCTTGCCGACGCCCCAGACGGCCACGCCGACGCCGACCACCGGCAGCACGACGTTCTTCAGGATCACCTCCGGGCCCTTCGAACGGAGCTCGGCGAGGTTGTGCGTGAGCAGTTGTCGGTCGTGGGAGGCGTTGATCTGGGCCTTGCGCTTGGCCGCGTCGAGTTCGTTAAACTTTTGGATCTTCTCCGGTTGCCGAAGGCTGGTGTTATTCTGGTCGCTCATTGGTTTTGGGTTTGAATAGCGAACTAATTAATGATTTTAAGATAGGTCGGGCCAGGAGGGACTCACGGACGGCGAACAGGATGGCGGCCAAGATTAGGAAGAACACGCCGACGATGACGAAGCCGAGCGCGTAACTCCCGACGAGGTAACCCAGCCATATCGCCAGCGCGAGGAACAGGAATAGAAGGCCGGCGAGACCGAGGATGGCCACGATGATTCCGGAGATCACGTCCGCCCCGATGCGGGCGCCTTTCTCGGCGACGTCTAATTTGACGAGTTCGACCTTGGTGGTGAACAGGTCTTCGGCGTAGGCGAGGGTCTCCCCGGCGGTGGCGAGTAATTGATCTCTATTCATCGAACGCGGCGTCTGGTGGGTACGGCAAAAAAAATGAGGGGTCGGCGACAGCTACTCGCCTCCACCGACCCCTCCAGGCTATTGAGTTTCGCTTAGGCTTTGTTGTCGGCCGCGGGGTCGTTGCCGTCCTGGACGAGGTGGTCGATCTCGGCTTTCTGCTGGTTGAGCTTGGCCTTGCCGCGCTCGACACCCTCCTGGAAGGCCGACTGCGTCTTGGACGCCTGGTCCTTGGCGGACTGGGTGTACTCGTCGACCCTGGTCTTGACTTCGCCGGTGTACTCGCTCGCCTTGGCTTTGACCTCCTCGGTGAGGTCGGCCACCCTGGTCTTGACTTCGGCGGTGAGGTCGTTGATGTACGAGCGACCTTGCTCGACGGCGGTTTGGAGGTTCGTATTGGCCTTCTCCGAGGTGTCCTTCGCGTAAGACTGCGCCTCCCGGGCGAACTCGGTCGAGCGCTCGGTGACGCGCTGGCGCATACGGCGTCCTTCTTCGGTGGATAGGTAGTATCCGGCGGCGGCGCCGGCGGCGATACCGACGAGGAAGGTGAATAGGCCTCCGCCTCCGCTGTTGTTGTTGTTGCGGCTTTGCATAATGTGTGGGTTTAAGGTCGTTCGAAAGGTGGGCGCCGGTCCGGTAGCATCGACGGCCGTCGTTTAAAGTAGGTCGCTGGGCCTACGATTGTTTAAGGGGCGCCGGGTGGGGGCCATCTCGTTTGGCCGGTTTGGCCTCCGAGCTCGGCAGCATCTCCTCGAGAGTAGCCCCGCCGCGGATCCCGAAGTCGAGCGTGCGGATCGGGAACGGAATGAGGATGTCCTCGCGGTCGAAGGCCCGTTTGACGGCGACGATCGCCTTGGAGCGAACGTTGAGGAAGTCCTTCTGGCCGGTTTGCACTTGCCAGAAGCGCACCACCGCGTCGATGGAGCTTTCGCCAAAACCCGTCCAGAACACCTCCACCTCGCGGCCCTCCGGGAGCGTGACCGTTTTGGCGACAGCCTCCACGATAACCCCGGCCACGCGGTCGAGGTCCTCCGCGTAGCTCACGCCCACTTCGAACTCGACGCGGCGCTCCCCGGTGACGCTGTAGTTGCGCAGCGGCTTCTGGAGGACGTCCTTGTTCGGGATCACGATCTCCTGCCCGTCGAGGCTCCGGATGATCGTCGACCGCAGCGTGATCCGCTCGATCTTGCCGAAGAACTCGTTGGTCTGCACGAGGTCGCCCTTGCCGTACAACTCCTTGACGCTCAGCATCACCCCGGAGAAAAGGTTGGCCAGCGGGTCCTGGAGCGCGAAGCCGAGCGCCAGGCCGACGATCCCCGCACCCGTGAGGACCGTGGTGACGGCCTGGCTGAGGTTGAGGATGTTGAGCGCGATGAAGAGCCCGAGTCCGAAGACGACGACGCGGGAGATGTTGCCGAGCAGATCGGCGACGTTGAGGTTGCCGCCCGCGCGCAGGACGAGCCGGTCGACGACGCGGTAGGCGAACTTCGCGATGACCCAGAAGACCACCAGGACGATGATGGCCACCACGAGGTTCGGCAGGCTCTCGATGAAGTCCCTGAGCCAACCCTGGAGCTTGTCCTCCAGGATTCGGTACGCGTCGGTAAATCCTTCCATATATTGTCTAACTCTAACTCAGGTCCGCCGGAGGGGTCGCGGTTCACTACCGGTGGATGAGACGCGCCGCGAACATGTTCAGGGACGGCGCGTGGGTAGCCCGGGCGAAAGGTCGGGCGGGAACTCCGGGCGTCGGCCGGCGGTTAGGAACTTTAAACTTTGCAAGGCATTCAGAAAGTCATGGCTCCCGCGATCCCATAACCCCCTCCACATGGAACAGGCACGCTTCGACGCAGAGTACGCGCACATCTCCGAGTTCCTCGAGCGCTTCGCGATGAGGCTCACGCAGGACGAGTCCACGGCGCAGGACCTCGTCCAGGACACCGTCTACCGCGCGCTGAGCAACTGCGAGCGCTTCGAGGACGGGACCAACTTCAAGGCCTGGATGTCGACCATCATGCGCAACACCTTCATCAGCGGCTACCGCAAACGCCTGCGCGCGCCCCAGCAGGTGCACACCATGACCACGACGGAGGAGCACAGTCGGGCGACGAGCCGCAACGACGGCCCGAGCAACCTGAGCGTCAACGAGATGCACACCGAGCTCGATCAACTCGACGAATTGTACGCCCGGCCGTTCATGCTGTACTACAGCGGCTACCGCTACGAGGAGATCGCCACGCTGATGGCGCTCCCGCTCGGGACGGTGAAGAGCAGGATATTCACGGCGCGCCGGCTGCTCAAGGAGCGCCTAAGGGATCAGCGCTAGTCGTCGGGGCGGTCCGTAAGGCTCTCCCTGGAGAGAGATTGAGTAGGTACGCCTTTCGGCAAAACGCGAAAGCCCCTCGGACGCGATGTCCAAGGGGCTCTGCGAAGTAGAGTCGGGGTGACTGGGTTCGAACCAGCGACCTCGCGGTCCCAAACCGCGCGCGCTACCAGCTGCGCCACACCCCGATGGTAATGGGTTGCCTCGCGGAGGCAAACTGGTCACGCCCTACCGATAACCCGAACCAGACGAAAGCGGAGACGGCGGGATTCGAACCCGCGGTACCCGGAGGTACGGCAGTTTAGCAAACTACTGGTTTCAGCCACTCACCCACGTCTCCGAGGCCTTTGCCTGGCGGGCTTTTGGTAAAGCTGCGCAAATGTACGCCGCCCGTGCTCGCCCGCGCAAACTTTTCTCCGCGCGATTTCGCTCAGGCGAGTTGGAGTTTGACGCGGCGCTCGAGCTCCTTGACGTACCCGTTGAAGGTCTCGTCGGTGTCCATCAGGTCGCGCACCGTGCGGCAGGAGTAGATCACGGTGGAGTGATCGCGGTTGCCGAAGTGCGAGCCGATCTTCTTGAGGCTGGCCTCGGTGTTCTCCTTGGCGAGGTACATCGAGATCTGGCGCGCGATGACGACGTGGCGCTTGCGGGTCTGCCCCTTGACGAGGTCGATGGCGACGTTGAAGTAGTCGGCCACGAGCTCGAGGATGCTCTCGACGGTGATCTCGCGGTTGGAGCGCTGGACCGTCGAGCCGACGACCTGGCGGGCCAGGTCGAGGTCGATCTTCGACTTGAGCAGTTCCGAGCGCCCGATCAGGCTCACGATCGCGCCCTCGAGCTCGCGGACGTTTTCGTCGACGTTGTGGCACACGTACTCCTCGACCTCCTCGGAGACGGTGATGCCTTCGCTCGCGACGCGGTTGGCGAAGATGGCGCGGCGGGTCTCGAAGTCCGGCCGCGAGAGGTCGGCCGTGAGGCCCCACTTGAAGCGGCTGATCAGACGCGACTCCATGCCCTCGAGGTCCTTCGGGGCGCGGTCGCTCGTGAGGATGATCTGCTTGCGGTTCTGGTGGAGCTGGTTGAACATGTGGAAGAAGATCTTCTGGGTCTTCTCCTTGTTGGCCAGGAACTGGATGTCGTCCATGATGAGGACGTCGATCGACTGGTAGAAGGCCGTGAGCTCGGCGATGTTGCCCTCGCGGATCGCGGCGATGATCTGGTTGGTGAACTCCTCGGCCTGGCAGTAGAGCACGCGTTTGTTGGGGTGGTGCTTGAGCATCTCGTTGCCGATCGCGCCGACGAGGTGCGTCTTGCCGAGGCCGGTCTCGCCGTAGATGACGAGGGGGTTGAAGGCCGTGGTCCCGGGGCGCTTCGCGACGGACTCCCCGGCGGTGCGGGCGAGGCGGTTGCAGTCCCCCTCGACGTAGTTGTCGAACTGGTGCGCCGGGTTGAGTTGCGGGTCGAGTCGCTGTTTTCGGATCCCGGGGATCACGAAGGGGTTAACGACTTGGGTGTCCTCATGGTGGGCGGCTCCCGTAGGGCCTACTCCTGCTAGTGCTTCCACAGTTTCGGGTTTTTTAACGACGATTTGATATTCTAGACGGCCTTGCTGACCTAGTACTCTCCGGATCGCGGTCCGCAACACGGCTACGTAGTGCTCCTCGAGCATCTCGTAGAAGAAGCGGTTCGGGATCTGCACCGTGAGTGCGGCGTCCCGGAGGCCGACGGCCTGGATGGGCTCGAACCAAGTCCTATACGTCTGCTCGGAGACGTTGTCCTTGATGGTGGCGAGGCACTCGGCCCAAATTGATGTACAGTCCTTTCCCATGCTCATGCTGGTGCTGAGTTGCGATTATTGCTTCGGTGACTGTATCAGAGTAGTAGTGGCCCCCTGGCCGTGGCCGGGGGCAGTAGCGAGAGCCGTATCAATTCTCGTTCGCTGTGGTCCAAAGGTGTCGATTCTCCACCGGTTCTCCCAATGAAATCCATGAAAAAAGGGCGCTTATTTTTTTCTGCACACGCCGAACTTCTCTAAAGTACCAGTTTTCAGCGTGTTACGGTTGTGTAAACACATCCCTGAAAATAGGTAGTGGAAAAGTCCGTGGCAGAATTTCCAATCCGCTTCCGCTCCGGACCCCATTCAGCGGACCATATTCTCCGGAGCGCAGCCTCAGAAAAATTTTTGCTCCCCTCTGTGCGCAACCACCACACAAGACACTGCGACGGTGTGGCGGGGACGTTTGGCGAGCCGTGTTTGCCTGGCTCCGCCAGGTCCCGAGGGCGTCGACGTGCCCGCACCTGGCAGAGCCAGGCAAACACGGCCCGTGCACCGGCTCGTCATCTCGCGAAGCACAGCACAACGCAATCCCCCCCCCCTTTTTAGTCAAAAAGCAACGACGCCTCCTTCTTAATCGCCGCCAGCGCCATGGCCAGCCCTGCATTAGAACTCGCGCTCGCCTGATCGAGCAGGGCCCGCGCGAGGTTGCGCCCGGGCTGCTGCGGCTCGATGATGTCGCTCACCGCCTCGATGGCCTGGAGGGCATTGTCGCGCGCCTGCCGGATGATGTCCCAGAGCTGCTGCGACATATATACCTGCTGGGCGATGTTGTGCTCGTACTCCTGCTGGATCGCGAGGTAGAGGCTGAGCTTCAGTTCCCCGGCCGACTGGTTGGGCTCCTGGAGGCGCATCAGGAGATTGGGCAGCGCGATGCGCTCACAGAAGAGGCTCAGCCGCTCGTAGGCCTGGAAGCGTAGCGGAAGCGTATCGGCCGTGCGGGCCGCCCGGTTGGAGGCCGCCTGGATCCGCTCCAGGGCACCGAGGTGCTGCGTGATGAGGGTCTTGACCGTGAAGTACACGATGAGCGCCGGTACGGCAATCTTCAACAGATCAAAAACGAGGACTAGCCAGGGTTCCATGCGGTGCGAGTTCGGCCCGGGGGATACGGGCCGGCGAAGGTATCGTTGCGGCCCGGCGCGACAACTGCTAGCTTCGCGGCACGTTATTTATATCCGCCTTGCGGCAAAACCACCCCCATGTCGACCATCACCGCCCCAGCTCCCGCCACCGCCGCCGCCGCGCCCATCAAGATCACCGCAACGGCCCTCTCCCAACTCGCGGCCATCCGCGCGCAGCAGAACATCCCCGACGACTACGGCCTGCGCGTCGGCGTCAAGGGCGGGGGCTGCAGTGGATTCAGCTACATCCTCGGCTTCGACGAGAAGAAGGCGGACGACCAAGTATTCGCGCTCGGCGACCTCACCGTCTTCATGAACCGCGGCCACGGCCTCTACCTGCTCGGCATGGAGATCGACTGGGTGGAGGGCCTCAACAACCGCGGCTTCTCGTTCAACAACCCCAATGCCACGGAGAGCTGCGGGTGTGGGACGAGTTTTAATGCGTGATAGGGGTCTAGCGAGTCTAGGGGTCTAGGGTCTAGGGTCTAGACTCGCTAGACCCCTAGACTCGCTAGACCCCCAGCCCCTGCCTCACATGTTCCGAATGATCTCGTCCCCGAACTCCGAGCACTTCAACAGGGTCGCCCCGTCCATGAGGCGCTCGAAGTCGTAGGTCACGCGCTTCGAACTGATCGCCCCCTCGACGCCCTCGATGATCAGATCCGCGGCCTCGGTCCAGCCGATGTAGCGGAACATCATCTCGCCGGAGAGGATCACCGAGCTCGGGTTGACCTTGTCCTGCCCGGCGTACTTGGGTGCCGTACCGTGGGTGGCCTCGAAGATGGAGGCGCCGGTGCCGTAGTTGATGTTGGCCCCCGGGGCAATCCCGATGCCGCCGACCTGCGCGGCGAGCGCGTCGGAGATGTAGTCCCCGTTGAGGTTGAGCGTCGCGATCACGGAGTATTCCGCGGGGCGGAGGATGATCTGCTGCAGCATCGCGTCGGCGATGACATCCTTAATAATGATGCGCCTGCCGTCGCGCTCGATCACGTGCCACGGGCCGCCGTCGAGGGGCGTCGCGCCGTACTCCTCGGCGGCGGTTTGGTAGCCCCACTCCATGAAGGCCCCCTCCGTAAATTTCATGATATTGCCCTTGTGGACGAGGGTCACGGATGCCTTCCCGTTGGCGATCGCGTACTCGATCGCGGCGCGCACAAGGCGCGCGGTCCCCTCCTTGGAGACGGGCTTTATCCCGATCCCGGTGCTGTCGGGGAAGCGGATCTTCTCGTAGCGCGCCGGGAAGGCCTCCCGGAACATCGTCTTGAACTTCGCGATGTCCTCCGAGCCCTCGGCGAACTCGATCCCGGCGTAGATGTCCTCGGTGTTCTCGCGGAAGATGATCATGTCGACCTGCTCGGGGTGCTTGACCGGGCTCGGGACGCCCGCGAAGTACTGCACCGGCCGGACGCACGCGTAGAGGTCGAGTTTTTGCCGCAAGGCGACATTGAGGCTACGGATGCCGCCGCCGATGGGCGTCGTGAGCGGGCCCTTGATACTCACCTTGTACTCCTCGATCGCGTCGAGGGTCGCCTGCGGGAGCCACTCGCCGGTCTGGTCGAAGGCCTTCTGCCCGGCGAGCACCTCCTTCCACTCGATCTTGCGCTCCCCGCCGTAGGCTTTCTCGACGGCGGCGTCGAGGACGCGCTCGGAGGCGGCCCAGATGTCGGGCCCGATGCCGTCGCCCTCGATGAAGGGGATGATCGGGTGCGAGGGCACTCTCAGCTTGCCGTCGGTGATCGTGATACTTTGGCCTTGGCTCATTTTCGTGATTTGGGGTGCGAAAGTACGCTTTTGCGGGCAGGACTGGCGCAAGCGGAAAAGGTGGGGCCAGACGCCTTTCGGCAAAACAAATTGTGTCAATCCTTGCTCCTTTTCCTTACCTTCGCCATCCAGCGAATCGAAGCATGAACCCACTACTCACCGGCAGCAGCGCGGAACTCCCGCCCGAGGACCACACCGTCGAGAAGGCCCTCCGACCA
Organism: Saprospiraceae bacterium; assembly: GCA_965215115.1. Lineage (GTDB taxonomy): Bacteria > Bacteroidota > Bacteroidia > Chitinophagales > Saprospiraceae > CALDTK01. The sequence goes on along the minus strand of OZ244050.1, from coordinate 3,661,045 downwards.
CAACTCCTCGACGACTTCAGCGGGCAGCCCAAACTCGTCGAGAATCTCCAGATCTTCATCGCCGCCGCCAGGCAACGCGACGAGGCCCTCGACCACGTCCTGCTCCACGGCCCACCCGGCCTCGGGAAGACGACCCTCTCCCACATCATCAGCCACGAGCTCGGCGCGGGACTCAAGATGAGCTCGGGGCCGGTCCTCGAGAAGGCCGGCGACCTGGCCGGACTGCTTACCAACCTCGCGCCCGGCGACGTGCTCTTCATCGACGAGATCCACCGCCTCAACAACGTCGTCGAGGAGTACCTCTACAGCGCGATGGAGGACTTCCGCATCGACATCATGATCGACAGCGGCCCCAACGCGCGCAGCGTCCAGCTTCAGCTCAACCCCTTCACCCTCGTCGGGGCGACCACCCGGATGGGTTTGCTCACGGCCCCCATGCGGGCGCGCTTCGGGATCACGTGTCTGCTCGACTACTACGATGCGGCGACCCTCGAGAAGATCATCATCCGCTCGGCGGAGATCCTGCAGGTCCCCATCGAGCAGGAGGGCGCCCAGGAGATCTCCCGCCGCTCGCGCGGGACCCCACGCATCGCGAATGCCCTCCTGCGGCGCATCCGGGACTTCGCACAGATCAAGGGCAACGGCACCATCGACGGCGACATCGCGCGCTACGGCCTCAAGGCACTCAACGTCGACGAGAACGGACTCGACGAGATGGACAACCGTATCCTCTCGGCGGTGATCCACAAGTTCAAAGGTGGGCCCGTCGGACTTACCACCATCGCCACGGCCGTCGGCGAGGAGCCCGGCACCATCGAGGAGGTCCACGAGCCATTCCTAATTATGGAAGGCTACCTCCAGCGCACCGCCCGCGGGCGCGAGGCGACGGATCGCGCGTACGCCCACATCGGCGCGAGCCGCACCGTAGAGACGGGGGATTTGTTTAGCTAGTATACTGTAGCTAAGGCAAGCTCGAATCGTAAATTATCTATTCCCGATTCCACACCGATAGTTTACCCTAATAGGGCTAACCATTAAAGCTTACTCTTTGTCGCGTAATTGGAGAACATTATATTTGCACCACGTTTTTAACGGTTTATTGGACCTACCAATATTTGTAGCGTCTCCTCATCGAGACGATACGGGGTGTTACAGTGGCTACCACGCTCTGCGTCGGTAGCCACTTTTATTATGCCCCGCCCGTACGGGCCGGCCCCCCACCGACTACGCTTCCCCGGCGGGGACATTGAAGCTCATCGCCGGGAAGCCCATGCGCTGCTGGTCCGGCTCCTTGATGACGCCGAACTGCTGCTCGTACTTACCGACGTTCTCGGTCAGGGCCCGCAGGAGTCGCTTGGCGTGCTGGGGACTGAGGATGATGCGGCTCTTCACGCGTGCCTTCGGCATGTTGGGGACGACCTGGATGAAGTCCACCACGAACTCCGTCGGGTTGTGCGTGATGACGGCAAGGTTGCTGTAGGTACCCTCGGCCAGGGCCTCGGACAGCTCGATGTTGAGCTGTTGGCCGTCGGCTTCTTCGTTCTCGTCGGACATGGGCGTAGCGTTGTCGTTTGGTGTGTCGGCCATGGGTTACTTCTTCGGCGCGGCCTTGTTCGCGGCGGGCTTGCGGGCCGAAGCCTTGGGCTTGGCTTTGGCCTTCGCGGGCGAGGTGGTTTTGGCGGAAGCCGTTTTGGTTTTAGCGGAAGCCGTTTTGGTTTTAGCGGAAGCCGACTTGGTTTTGGCGGAAGCCTTCTTAGTGAACGCCCCCGGCATCACCTCCTCGATCATGGCCTTGACCTGCTCAACCGATAGTTCCTTGGCCAGTTCGGCGGTCCACTTTTCGCCGTCCCCGCGGGGCGCCAGCTTCACGAACTTCTTCTTGTACTTGATCGTCGGGCCCCACCGACCGTTCTCGACCGAGATCCCCTCCGCGTCGATCCAGTTGTGGATGTAGCGGTTGGCCTCCTTCTGGACCTTGGCCTCGATGAGCTCGAACATCTCCTGGTCCGCGATCGTGTCGATGTTGTAGCGCGCCGGGACGTTGACGAAGATGCCGTTCCACTTGACGAAAGGCCCGAAGCGGCCCTTGCCCTTGGTGATGCCGTGGCCTTTGTAGCTCGCGACCGGGGCATCGGCCTTGATCTTCTCGTCGACGAGCTCCCGGGCGCGCTCGGGCGTGAGCTCGAGCGGGTCTTCGGTCTTGGGCAGGTTGACGTAGGTCTCGCCCCACTTAATGTACGGGCCGAAGCGACCGATGTTGGCGACCATCGGCTCGCCCTTGTGGTCGCCGAGGTCGAGCGGGAGTTTGAAGAGCTCCAGGGCCTCCTCCATCGTGATGTCCTCCATGGACTGGCCGCTGCGCAGGTTGCCGTACTTCGGCTTCTCACCCGCCTCGAGCTCATCGGGCTTCCCGATCTGGGCCACGGGTCCGTAGCGCCCCATGCGCACGATGAGCGTCCGCCCGCTGGCGGGGTCGGTACCCAGCACACGCTCGCCACTCGCGCGCTCGGCCGTCTCGATCGTGTCCGTGACGCGCGTCTTGAACGGATCGTAGAAATCCTTGAGCACTTCTTCGAGCGAAACCTTGCCGTTGGCAATGTCGTCGAACTGCGTCTCGATATCGGCCGTGAAGCCGTAGTTCATGATCTGGTCAAAGTGCTCGTCGAGGAAGTCGACGACCAGCAGCCCGAGATCCGTCGGGACCAACTGGTTGCTGATCGCGCCGACGTTCTTCGTGTAAGCCTTGTCGACGATGTCGCCGCTCGGCTGGAGGGTGAGCTTCACGAACTTGCGCTCCGTGCCGTCGGTCTTCTCCTTAATGACGTACCCGCGGGCCGGGTCCATGATCCGCGAGATGGTCGGCGCGTAGGTCGACGGGCGGCCGATCCCGCGGCTCTCCAACTCCTTGACGAGCGAGGCCTCCGTGAAGCGACCCTTCGGCGGACGCGTGAGCGCCTCCTCGGCGACGAGTTCGCCGAGCTTGAGCGTCTGCCCGACCTTCATCGGCGGCAGCAGGCCTTTGGTGTCCTCGTCCTGCTCATCGTCGTCGTCGTCGCGGCTCTCCTGGTACACACGCAGGAAGCCGTCGAACACGATCACTTCGCCGGTGGCCACGAGGCTCTCCTGTGGCTTGGTCGAGATCGCGATGGTGGCGGTGGTCTTCTCGGTCTTGGCGTCGGCCATCTGGCTGGCGATGGCGCGCTTCCAGATCAGGTCGTAGAGACGCTTTTGGTCGCGCTCCGCGCCGGCGGCCGAGACGCCGAAGTCGGTCGGGCGGATGGCCTCGTGGGCTTCCTGCGCCTCTTTGCTGTTGGTCTTGTAGGTCCGCTTGAAGTGGTAGTTGTTGCCGTAGGCGCTCTTGATCTGGCTCTCGGCTGCCTGGAGGGCGTCGCCGCTGAGGTTGACGGAGTCCGTCCTCATGTACGTGATGTGGCCGGCCTCGTAGAGGCGTTGCGCCGCGGACATCGTGCGGTTCGGGGTCATGCCGAGCTTGCGGCTCGCCTCCTGTTGCAGGGTCGAGGTCGTGAAGGGCGCGGCGGGGGTCTTCTTGCCCGGGCGCTTGGCGATGTCGGCGATGGAGTAGCGCGCCCCGCGGCACTCCTCGAGGAACTTGCGGGCGTCGCCCTCGGTCTCGACGTTGTCTTTGCGGCTGGCCCGCATCACGGTCTTGCCCCCGCTCTCGGTCGCCATGTCGAAGTCGGCGTACAGCCTGAAGTACGGCGCGGCCTCGAACTCGCGGATCATGCGCTCGCGCTCGGCGACGAGCTTGACGGCCACCGACTGCACCCGCCCGGCGCTCAGGCCACCCTTGACTTTCTTCCAGAGCACCCCCGAGAGGTCGTAACCCACCAAGCGATCGAGGATCCGCCGGGCCTGCTGCGCGTTGACGAGGTCGAGGTCGACGGTGCGCGGCATCGTGACGGCACGCTGGATGGCGGTCTTGGTGATCTCGCGGAAGACGATCCGCTTGGTGACCAGCGGGTCGAGCCCGAGCACCTTACACAGGTGCCAACTGATGGCCTCCCCCTCGCGGTCTTCGTCCGTCGCGAGCCAGACCTCGTCGGAGCGCTTCATGGCGTCCTTGAGTTCGGTGACGGTACGCTTCGAGTCCGGGCTCACCTCGTACTTGGCGAGGAAGCCGTTGGCCACGTCGATGGCGTCTTCTTGCTTCGGGAGGTCGCGGATGTGCCCGCGACTGGATTTGACGATAAAATCGGGACCTAGGTATCGCTGGATCGTGCTCGCCTTAGCGGGCGACTCCACGATGAGTAAATTTTTTGGCATAGGGGGTCGGGCTTGAGGCCTCGCGGGGCCTTCGGACGGGCCGCAAGGTAAGAGCCCAAACGGCTTAGCCGCGCGGCGGGTTGCCGGCCGCCCCAGCGGGAGCCGGTCGCGTAAAGCTGTCGATCACCGTCCCACGGCTCATCCGCGCCTCTTCCTCGCGGGCTTTCTGCGCTTTGTAGGCATCCGCCAAGGGCTTGACCGACAGGTCTTTACCGCTCAGGTGCCGGTGGTAAAGGCGCATCAGCATCTCGATCTGGCCGTCCGGCTGATCGACGCCCATGGCCCGCATGTGGGCCGAGAGTCGCGAACCGTCGTAGAGGCCCCAGTTGACCCCCAGCCAACGCCCGAAGCTGAAGTAGAGTCGCTTGACGACGAAGTCCTCCGGCTTGGAGGCATAAGCGGCCTGGCTCGCGGTACTCGTGATCTTATCGAGTTCGCGCATGGCGTCCAGGATGTCCACCGGGATGTAGTGCCCGTCGAGCTTGTCCTGCGTGAGGCGCTTGGCGTAGGCCTGCTCGGCCTCGGTGCGGAGTTGCTCGGCGGTCGGCTTGGCGGCGGCGGGCTGGGTGGGCGGGGCCTGCCCGGTGGGCACTCTCGTCGCGGGGGTTTGGGGGGCTTGCGCCAAAACCGTCAGCGCGGCCGAGGCGACGAGGGCTACCGTAAGAAAAGCGCGGGAGCGCCGGAGGGACTTGTACACCATAACCGTGAGACAGATAACGTGCCACGTGGCGAGATGGGTACCTGCCGACGGCAAGGTGGGGGAATGCTTAACGTTACGGGGCGACCGGTTCGCAGCGCTGGTCATCGAGCGACGGTCATCCAGTGACTATCACCAGGAGCGCCAGTAGGTGACGCCCCCGGTCTTGCCTTGCGTCGGCCCCATCCCCCTCCTCAGTACCGCAGCGCCACCGCCCCCCACGTGAAGCCGCTCCCAAAGGCCGCCAACACGACCAAGTCCCCGCGCCTGACCCTTCCCTCGGCGACGGCCTCGCTCAGGGCGATCGGCACGCTGGCCGCGGTCGTGTTGCCGTAGCGGTGGATGTTGTTGTACACCTGGTCGTCCCGCAGGTCCATCGCCTTCTGGACGAACTGCGAGATCCGCAGGTTGGCCTGGTGGGGGATGAGCATGTCGATGTCGGACTCGCGCAGTTCGGCTTTCGCCAAAACCTCCCGAATCACTTCCGGGAACTTCTGCACGGCGAGTTTGAAGACGAACTGTCCCTCCATGACGGGGTAGAACGCGCCGTCGTCCAACATTTTCTGGGTGGTGAAGATGCCCCCGTAGCTGTCGTTTTGCGGGAAACCGTAATCCTTATCGATGCCCTGCTCGGCGTAGTGGTGCCCGCCGTGACTCCCGGGACTGATCATGGCGAGCTTCTCGGCGTAGGTGCCGTCGGCGTGCATGGCGCTGGAGAGGATCGCGGAGGGCGACGACGCGGGCGCGGGCCGGAGGACGACCGCCCCGGCGCCATCCCCGAAGATGACGGTCACGCCGCGGCCCTCGGTCGAGAAGTCGAGACCCATCGAGTGCATCTCGGCCCCGATGACGAGCACCTTGTCGTACATGCCGGCGGCGACGAACTTCTCGGCCACACTCAGGGCGTAGATGAAGCCGGAGCACTGATTGCGCACGTCGAGCGCGCCGCACTCCCCGCCCGTGATCCCGAGTTCGCGCTGGACGAGGACCCCGCAGCCGGGGAAGTAGTAGTCCGGCGAGAGCGTCGCGAAGACGATGAAGTCGATCTCGTCCGGCGCGATGCCGGCGTCGGCGCAGGCGCGGCGAGCGGCTTCGGCGCCGAGGGTGGCCGTGGTCTGCTCGTGCTTCTTGGCGTAGCGCCGCTCCCGGATGCCGGTGCGCTCCTGGATCCAGGCGTCGGAGGTGTCCATGACCTGGGCGAGGTCGTCGTTGGTCACGGTTTGCTCGGGGACGTAGTGGCCGATACCGGCGATGAAGGCTTTGGGCATGGTCGCGAAAGGAAAGGGGCCGAAAGCTAGCCGCCGAGCGCTGCCGAACGCCCGGGGGCGAAATTTCGCTACGGCATGGCGCGGGCGGTGACAGGTGCGGTCACGTCGTCTGCCCAACGGTAAGACAGATCGCCGCATGGAATACGCTACTGGGCGACGCCTGGAGCGACTGGGCGGACGGCGCTATAGGCTCGGTCGGGCCTGGGCCCACATTGGGAGCATGATCGCAGCCACGCAATCATGCCGAGCCTCACTACCGGCCCCGACCAAATCCATTCACAGACCTGTAACACGGGCTCGTTTCGCTCGTCATGGTGGTGCAACGCCGCTTCGCCGACCGCGGTCTCTTTAGTGGACTTGACGCTTGCGGATTGCTATAAACGCTATTTCTATCGACACCTGCGCCGCCGCCGTCGAAGGGGCTTCCGCCAAAACACCCGCGTTCGACAGCTTCGCCCAGCACCTACACCCTACACACCATGTCCCACGTCCCACATACCCTCGCCCGACGCGTCGCTTCCCTGCTCCCGGCGGGCGTCTGTCTGATTAGTTGTTTGATGTCATTCGTCTCGGTCGCCGCCGCGCAGAGCGGCGGCGCCGCGGCGTCTTCGAACGGTTCTGTCACTGGCGTCGTCCTCGACGAGGCACAGGCGCCGCTGGCGTACGCCAACGTGGTCGTTTTGGCGGCAGCCGACTCCAGCATCGTCAAGGTCGAGGTCTCCGGGGAGGACGGGCGGTTCCGGATCGCCAACCTCGCCGCCGGGCGCTACCTCGTGTCCGTGAAGTACGTCGGACTGCCCGATACGGACGTCGACGCCTTCGATTTAAGTTTTGGCGAAAGCCGCAACCTCGGCACGCTCGGCATGCGGGCGGCCGCGCAGGAGCTCCAGGTGGCCACCGTGACGGCGCGCCGGGCCATCGTCGAGATCAAGGCGGATCGGACGGTCTTCAACGTCGAGGGCACCATCAACGCCGCCGGGGGCGACGGGCTTTCGCTGCTGCGCAAGGCCCCGGGCGTGGTGCTCGACAACAACGACAACGTGATCGTGATGGGGCGCTCCGGCGTGCTGATCTACATCGACGGCAAGCGCAGTCCGCTGTCGGGCGAGGCGCTCACGGCCTACCTGCGGAGTCTACCGGCCGAGCAGATCGACCGCATCGACATCATCACCAACCCCGGCGCTAAGTACGAGGCCGAGGGCAACGCCGGCATCATCGACATCCGGCTCAAGAAGAACGAGAATTTCGGGTCGAACGGCTCGGTGAGCCTCACGACGAGCCAGGCGATCCACAACCGCTCGAACCTCTCCGGGACGGTCAACTACCGGGAGGGCCGCTGGAACACCTTCGCCACGGGCGGCGTCTTCGCGGGCGCCAACGGCAACGACAACTTCTTCCGCCGCGAGCAGAACGGCATCTACATCGACGACGACCTGGACAATGTCTACCGCTGGCAGGGGGGTAACCTCAAGTTCGGGCTCGACTACCGCATGAGCGACCGGCACACGCTCGGCTTCCAGGCCAACGGCAATTACAACGACAACCAGGGGGACAACACCAGCCGCACGACCTTCAGTCAGCTCAGCCAGCGCTCGGTGGTCGACTCCATCCTCGTCGCCGGGTCTTTCGACGACGGCCGCCGCGTGCAGGTGAGCGGCAACCTCAACTACCGCTACGACGACGCAAAGGGCACGACTGTCAACTTCGACGTGGACTACGGCGCCTTCCGCAACACGAACCTGAGCCGCCAGCCGAACCAGTTCTTCGACCCCACCGGCACCATCGCCCGCACGCGCCAGGAGTACCGCTTCGACACCCCGAGCGACATCGACATCACGACCGTCACCCTCGACTACGAGCGCCCGCTGGCGGGCGGGAAGTTCGGCGCCGGCGCGAAGTACACCAAGGTGGCCAGCGACAACGACTTCCGGCTCTCGACCGTGATCGGGGGCGAGGCCCGCTTCGACGCCAACCGCTCGAACCGCTTCTACTACGACGAGGGCGTTACGGCCGGCTACGTCAACTACAACCGCGACTTCGGTCCGGCCTCCCCGGCCGGGCAGGGCAAGGCCTTTAGTTTCACGACCGGTCTGCGCGCCGAGCACACGCGCGCCCTCGGCGAACTCGAGGTCTACACCGGCGGCGATAACAGTAGGCCGGTCGACCGCGACTACGTCAACCTCTTCCCGAACGCCGGGCTCACCTGGGCCGCGGCCGCCAAGCACCAGCTGGCCCTGAGCTACGGGCGGCGCATCAACCGCCCCGACTACGGCAACCTGAATCCTTTCCTGAGTTTCGCGAGCATCGTCACCTTCCAGCAGGGCAACCCCACCTTACGCCCCGAGATCGTCAACAACCTCGAGCTCGCGCACACCTTCGCCTACCGCTACACCACGAAGCTGAGCTACTCGCGGACGAGCGACCAGATCACGCAGTTGGTCCGCCCCGACACCCGCGACGAGCGCGCCACCTACATCACGTTCGACAACCTCGCCGAGCAGGACGTAATCAGCCTCAACGTGAGCATCCCGGCCGAGATCGTGAAGTGGTGGGAGCTGTACTTCTCGGGCACCGCGAGCCACGTCTCCAACCAGGCGACCTACGCCGACGGCGCGACGATCGACCTGCAGCGGTTCAACTACAACGTCTACGCCCAGAACACCTTCTCGGTCGGGAAGGGCTACCAGGTGGAGGTGAGTGGGTGGTTCAGTGGCCCGGGCATCTGGGGCGGGACCTTCGTGACGAGGAGCCAGGGCGCGCTCAACCTCGGGGTGCAGAAGAAGTTCCTCGGCGACCAACTCAAGGTGCGCCTCGCCGCGGACGACATCCTCTTCACGTCGGGGTGGCGCGCGACGAGCGATTTCGCCGGCCAGCGCTTCGACGGCGGCGGCAACTGGGAGTCGCGTCGCGCGAGCCTGAGCGTGAGTTACAACTTCGGCAACGACAAGGTGAAGGTGCGCCAGCGCAGTACCGGCCTGGAGGATGCGGCCGGGCGGGTCGGCGGGAGCAACTGAGTCGAGGTGAGTAGGTCTCGGGAGGCTTTCGGGGCGGGCGCTTTGGGCGTGGTGTAGCGGGGACTTTCAGTTTTGACTTCGCGAGTGGTGGCGTAGGGCGTGCCGTATGGTGGTTTGGCGGCATTTATGCAGCCCATGCTCACGAAGCGATTCACCAGGACCGGGATCGCGTTTGACGGCAGCGCTGGATGCGTGTCGTGTTGCGATATGCTCGCCTTCGGCTCGGGGGGGCGGCACAAATGCCGCCGAACCACTGCGGGGCCCGGCTTGCGCCACACGATCGCCCCAGTGTTTGAAATTCCTTACTACCGCCGTACCACTACCGTGCGCACTCTCGCACATGGCGACCATAGCCCGCTGCAGCACGGATGTAAGGTCTAACCCCACCGCATAACGCCCCCCCCAGGGCAAGCCTTCGTCGGCCCACACGCGCTTTTCGTCGATAGGCCTTGCGAGAAGGCGCGAGCTGTCTTACTATTGCGCTGTACTAGCGAACTAGTACACTACAAAACCTGTTCTACCCTCAAATCTCAGTCATGACCTCCTACCACTACCCTATCGCTCGCCGCATCCTCTCCGCCGTGCGGGCCAGCCTCATCCTCGCCACCTGCTTGACCCTATTCGTCTCGGTGGTCGCTGCGCAGGGCAACGAATCTGCCGCGCCCTCGACCGCTTCCATCACCGGCGTCGTCTTCGACGAGGCACAGGCGCCGCTGGCTTACGCCAACGTAGTCGTTTTGGCGGCAGCCGACTCCAGCATCGTCAAGGTCGAGGTCTCCGGGGAGGACGGGCGGTTCCGCATCGCCAACCTCGCCGCCGGGCGCTACTTCGTGTCCGTCAAGTACGTCGGACTTCCCGATACGGACGTGGACGCCTTCGATCTGGGTTTTGGCGAAAGCCGCGACCTCGGCACGCTCGGCATGCGGGCGGCGGCGCAGGAGCTCCAGGTCGCCACCGTGACGGCGCGCCGGGCCATCGTCGAGATCAAGGCCGACCGCACGGTCTTCAACGTCGAGGGCACGATCAACGCCGCGGGCGGTGACGGCATGTCGCTGCTGCGCAAGGCCCCCGGCGTGGTGGTCGACAACAACGACAACATCATCGTGATGGGCCGCACGGGCGTCCTGGTGTACATCGACGGCAAGCGCTCGCCACTGGCCGGCGAGGCCCTCACGGCTTTCCTGCGCGGACTGCCCGCCGAGCAGATCGACCGCATCGACATCATCACCAACCCCGGCGCTAAGTACGAGGCCGAGGGCAACGCCGGGATCATCGACATCCGCCTGAAGAAAAACGAGCGCTTCGGGTCCAACGGCTCGGTGAGCACCACCGCCAGCCAGGGCGAGCTCTTTCGCGGGAACGTGTCGGCGACCGTCAATCACCGCGAAGGGGCCTTCAACAGCTTCGCCACCGGTGGGGTGTACACGGGCGATAATTTGAACACCAACTTCTTCGACCGTACGCAGAACGGCCTGCGGATCGACGACCGGATGCGCAATGAGAACGGCTGGCGCGGGGGTAACCTCAAGGTCGGAACGGACTACCGCTTCGGGGAGCGCCACACCATCGGCGTGCAGGCGAACGGCAACGTGAACAACAACACCGGACTCTCGGTCACGAGCGCCACCTTCGGCAGGGTGCAGACGCCCGGCCAGGTCGACTCGATCCTGGTCTCGCGCTCCATCGACGAAAGCGAGCGCTACAACGTGGCCGGCAACCTCAACTACCGTTTCGATGACGCCAAGGGCAAAACCCTGAACGTCGACCTCGACTACGGTGCCTTCCGCTCGGACGCGCGCTCGCGACTGCCGAGTCAATACTTCGGCCCCGACGGCGAGACCAGGCGCTCGAGCCTCGAACTCAGCTTCGAGACCCCGAGCGACATCGACATCTACACCGCGACGCTCGACTACGAGCAGCCTGTGCTCGGGGGTAAGTTCGGCACCGGCGCGAAGTACACCCGGGTGGTGAGCGACAACACGTTTCGCCTGTTCGAGATGATCGGCGGGGAGCGGAGTCTCAGCGGCGAACGCTCTAACGCGTTCGTCTACGACGAGAGCGTCGTGGCGGCGTACGCCAACTACACACGCGACTTCGGACCGGCCGCGCCCTCGGGCCAGGGGAAGGCCTACAGCTTCTCCGCGGGGCTTCGCGCGGAGCAGACGCAGGCCGTCGGCGAACTCACCGTGCTCGACGGCTCGCCGGCGACGAGTCCGGTGGACCGCAGCTACCTCAACTTTTTCCCGAACGTCGGACTCACCTGGGCCGCGGCCGAGAAGCACGCCGTGGCGCTGAGCTACGGCCGCCGCATCAACCGCCCCGACTACGAAAACCTCAACCCCTTCCTGGGCTTCGCGAGCCTCGTCATCTTCGAGCAGGGCAACCCACTGCTGCGCCCGGAGATCGTCAACAACGTCGAGCTGAGCCACACCTTCGCCTACCGCTACACCACCAAGCTAAGCTACTCCCGCACCGAGGACCAGATCACGCGCTTGATCCGCAAGGCCAGCTTCGACGAGCGCGGGCAGTACATCACCTTCGAGAATCTCGCCAACCAGACCGTGGTCGCGCTCAACGTGTCGGTCCCCGCCGCGGTCACCAAGTGGTGGGAGGTGTACTTCACGGCGACGGGCAGCTACACGCGCAACGAGGCCGACTACCCCGACGGGTCGTCGATCGACCTGAGCGCCTACAACTTCAACATGTACAACCAGCACACCTTCAGCGTCGGCGGCGGGTGGAAGGCCGAACTCAGCGGCTGGTTCGCCGGCCCGGGCATCTGGGGCGGGACCTTCGAGACCCGTGCCATGGGGGCGCTCAATGTCGGGGCGCAGAAGAAGTTCTTCGGCGACAAACTCCGCTTCCGTTTCGCCATCGACGATGTGTTCTTCACGAACGGGTGGAATGGCTTCAGCGACTTCGGCGGCACGACCTTCGACGGGGGCGGCACCTGGGACTCGCGCCGGGCGAGCGTGAGCCTCACGTACAACTTCGGCAACGATAAGGTGAAGGTGCGGCAGCGCAATACCGGCCTCCAGGACGCAGCCGGGCGTGTGGGGGGGAGCAATTAATGGGGAGGAAAGGCTTGCGCTAAAACCCGTTGATGTCGGTGCGCCGACGGTGACTACGTCGGTGTATCAGCGAATACAGTAAGGGTATCCCGAAGCCCGCGGACCACGATCAACTCCCCCACGGGGTACGTGACGCTCGACGGCGTTACGACGGTGACTTGGCTCGGCTGGATGTCCTCGATTGCCGTGTAGAAGGACCTCGACAGCGTGGGGGCGTTAGAGCGTTTGACCTCAACGGCGTGAAGTCGACCACCAGGAAGCTCGAGCACGAGATCCAATTCATGCCCTTGCGCACTACGGTAGTGGTACGCGCGCGTACGTCGCGGTACGACAGCTAAGATTTGCTCGACCACGTAGCCCTCCCAGCTCCCGCCGACGACCGGATGCGACAGTACCGCCTCAACCGAGGTGAGCCCCAGGAGACCGTGCAAGAAGCCGCTGTCCCGCAGGTAGAGCTTCGGCGACTTCGTGAGCCGCTTGCGAAGGTTGGGTAGGAAGGGCGGGAGCCGCCGCAGGAGGAAAGCGCTCTCGAGGATGTCGAGGTAGCGTTGGACGGTCTTGTACGAAACCTCTAGCGAGCGGCCGAGCTGCGATAAGTTGAGGGTCGTACCCTGTAGGTGCGCCAGCATGACGATGAGGCGCCGCATACCTGAAGGGTCGGTGCCGCCCGCCAGATCACGCAAGTCGGTCCCGACAAAGGTCTGCAAGTAGCTTTCGAAGAAGTCGAGCCGATCGTCGGCGTCCGCGAGGCCGTAGGCGAAGGGATAGCCACCGCGCAGCCAGTGCCCGTCAATCCCGGCGGCGTCGGGCAGTTCGTCGAGACGTAGGCCCGCGAGTTCGGTGTAGGCGATCCGTCCGGCCAGCGATTCGGAGGTGGAGCGTAGGAGCTCCGGTGCGGCCGATCCGAGCAGGAGGAACCGCCCCGGCCGGCGGTCTTCGTCGATGGCGCCTCGGAGCACCGGGAACAACGCTGGCATCGTCTGCACCTCGTCGAGGATGACGAGGGCCTCCGCGCGGCTCCGGAAGTAGGTCTCCGGGTCGAGCAGCTGTGCCCGAGCGGAAGGCTGCTGCAGATCGAGGTAGACGCCGTTCCGATCACTCTCTCGGATGAGTTCCTTGACCAGTGTCGTCTTACCGACTTGCCGCGCGCCGACGAGTCCGGCGGCCGGGAAGGTGCCGAGGTGGCGCTCGAGGCGGGTGGTGGTGCGGGGGCGGGGGATGAACAATGCGTCTGCAAATTAGACAGCTCCTGTCTAATTTGCAAAATTGAATTTTACTTTTTGAGGTGCTTCGTCGCGAGCGACCGGCTCGGGGTCTACCGCATCGCCAACGGAGGTACCGTCGAACGCGTGCTCGACAAGCCAATCGACAAACCGATCAACAAGTTCGTCGACGCCGGCGACCTCGTTTACGGCATCGGTGACCGCCGCCCGGGCGATGGAGAGCTCGCGGCCGACAGCTACGTTTCCGATGATCATGGCCGTAGCTGGCGGCGGGTGGCCGAGTATAATCGCGACCTCATCTTTCTTAATTTCGCGGAGGTCGACGGCCGGGTCGTTGGATATCGTCTGGACGGCTTCTACGCCTTCGACTTCGGTTCTGCTACCGGGGTCGTCCTCGACAACGTAGGCCTAGAGGGCGCCGCGATTACGTCCGTCACCGCGCACGACAGCGTGGCCTACGTCACGACGCTCTCGGGAGTATTCACCAAGCCGCTCGAAAACTTGTGGGACGAGCGATCGGAGTAGGCGAGCTCGCCCCCTCTCGTTCTCGCGGTAGGGACGGCCGAGCGCCCGACCGCCTCACCGATCCGCGGTGTGGAACGCGCCGGGAGTCTCGTACATGCCTTCACTCACTTCGCTAATTGGCCGCCACCGCCGCCGCCGCGTTGATGGCCCCCCAGCCGAAGTTCGGGTCGCGCCCCGGGTAGACGCTCGCCGTGTTGCGGAGGCGCTCGAGGACGGCCTGGCGGGAGAGCTGCGGCGAGCGCGACCACACCAGCGCCGCCACGCCGGCCGTCGTCGCCGTCGCGGCGCTCGAGCCCCCGACGTAGGTCGGTTGGTCGCCGGCGCCGGCCAGCGAGAGACTCGTCCGGTCGGCGTCGTTGCGGCGGGCCATGTGGACGACGAAGTCGACCTTTGAACCGTCGTGGCACGACGAGCAGCGCTCGAAAGGTAGACCCTCCTTGACCCCGGTCACGGCGACGGCCTGCGACATGCTCGCCGGGAAGATGACCCCGTACCAGCTCGTCCACGAGAGGCTCGTACCGGCGGCGGCGAAGATGAGTTTGCCGCGATTGTGGGCGTAGTAGATGCCATCGGCGACGGTGCCGTTGCTGAAGGGCGTCCCGATGCTCATCGACACCACCTTCACCCCGGCGTCGTTGCCCGCGAGCACGAGCGCGTCCCGCACGCCGGCACTCTCGTTGCTGCTCGTGATCACGACATCCTCCACGGCGCGCACGATGGTGAGGTTGGCGCGGTAGGCCACGCCGACGGCATTCCCGTCGCTACCCCGGGGGCCCGTCGCGAGGCCGCTCATCTGGGTGCCGTGGCCGCAGGGGTCGTGCGGGGCGTCGAGCCTGCGCCACCACCAGGAGCCGGAGTAGAGGGTACTGAGGCGCCGGATCTGCCGTCCGGCGGATTGGCCGCTCGCGAACTGGCTCCCGAGATTCTCCTGGTCGTCGGAGCTGCCGGTGTCGATGATCTGGATGCCGACGCCCGCGCCCTGGCTCGAGGACCAGGCCTGCTGAATGCCGTGCAGGCCGTAGTTCCAGGGCACCTTGACGCCCGGGCTCGCGGTGGCGAAGTCGGCGGCCGGGAGGTTGTAATCCGGTTCGATGTCGCACCCGGAGTCGGACCGCGACGAGAGTACGGATTTCTCCGGCTCGAAGCCCATCGGCTCGAGGTAGCGCGAGAGTTCGCTATCGCGTAGGAGCTCGACGCTTCGTGGGGCCCCGAGTCGCAGCGTGAGTTGGGGGATGCCCTCGGGGGTCGCGAAGGCGATGAGGTCGCGGTACGTAAGTCGTGCGCCGCGGACGGCGGATTCGTGTTCGGCGACTTTCGTCAAAACGTCCACGACCTGCGGCGGGAGTTTGGCGGAGGAGAATGATGTGGTGCCGATCAACTCCGCAGCGTCGTCCCGCGTGCTGGGCTCGGGCCAGTACCCCCAGGAAAACAGGGAGTCCTCCCGAACGCCGGCGCTGAACACGTAATCGTTGCCGACCTCACGCCAGTCGAAATTGTGCCCATCGCGCAGCCGGGCAGACACGTGCCTCCAGACCTCGTCGTGGGTGTAAGCCTCCTGGGGGCCCGCCAATAGCGGCTCACTGGCGACCGGCACCGTGTCCGCGTCACAGCCCAGAAGTAAACTTCCCGTGAGCGCCAAAAGGAAGTAGTAAATTTTATTCATGCCGCAAGGTCAGTCGAATACTCGGAATCTGCATCCCGACAAGGGTCGTTGCGATCGTTCTAGGCAGCCTCCCAGTCTACAACGAAGCGTGGGTGGGGCAAGGTCCGGCAAAAAAGTTTTCCACAATCAGCCCGAGGGTGAACAATGTCGACAGCTGTAGCTCTCGCTGCCGGAGCGCCATTCCGAGAGCGACCGCGGTGCGGACAGCCAGCCTAGGTATCGACACCGATGCTTGGTGCAGTTGTCAATATGTAATCCCAAGCAAGTCCATGGGATACGAGGGTTGAGGGGCAAGATCTCCCACTGAGGGCTTTGCCAATTCCAACGCGGCAACACGCGTGGCGCTGTCCATTTGAATCAACGGTAAGTTCTGTTTGGCGTCGGTCTTGCTGGTTCGATTGGGGGAGTTCGGAAGCGTGTTTTGCCGTAAGGCTGCTCGACGAGGCTTGCCCACGTCTACAAACGGCCGCTGCGCCAGGTGATGGCCATGGGTCACTGCGCTATCATTGTGGGGAGCGGAGCCTCCCGGCGTGTGGGGGCGCCCAACGACTATCTATGATGTTTCACTACCCGACCTCTCACCCCGCGGGGCACCGACTGGGTTTCGTACGCGCCATGGTCTGCGGGCTGCTGCTCTTCACGGTCGCACACCTCGGGGCTCAGTCCGACGGTGGGTCGCTCGCCGGTGCGGCCATTCTCCGCGGCGTAGTGCTCGACGCAAATCGGGCGCCACTGCCCTACGCAAACGTGCTGGTCCTCGCCGCCGCGGACTCCGCGGTCGTCAAGGTCGAGGCGTCCGCCGAGAGCGGTGCCTTCACGGTGGGTGACCTCGAGGCGGGCCGCTACCTAGTGTCGATCAGGTACGTCGGTCTGCCCGACTACCATACCGAAGCCTTCGACCTAAGTTTTGGCGAAAGCCGTGACCTCGGCACCCTGGGCATGCAGACGGCCGCCGCCGAACTCCGGGGCGCCACCGTGACCGCGCGGCGGGCGATCGTCGAGGTGAGGGCGGACCGGACGGTCTTCAACGTGGACGGGACCATCAACGCCATCGGCGGAGATGCCCTCTCGCTGCTGCGAAAGGCCCCGGGGGTTGCGCTCGACAACAACAGCGACATCCTGGTCATGGGTCGCTCGGGGGTCCTCGTCTACATCGACGGCAAGCGCACCCCCATGAGTGGTGAAGCCCTCAAGACCTTCCTCCGCGGTCTACCCGCCGAGCAGCTCGACCGGATCGAGATCATCACCAACCCCGGCGCCAAGTACGAGGCCCAGGGCAGCGCGGGCATCATCGACATCCGCCTGAAGCGAAACGAATCGTGGGGGTCGAACGGGTCGGTAAGCGTCACCAACAGCCAGGGGGTCTACAACCGCACGAACGTGTCGGCGACGGCCAACCACCGTGAGGGTAGGTGGAACACCTTCGCCACCGGCGGCGTCAAGACGGGCGAACGCTTCAACACCGAGTTCTTCGTCCGCGAGCAGAACGGCCTCCTCATCGACGACGATCAGAACAGTTTCACCGACTGGCGGGGGGGCAACCTGAAGCTCGGCACCGATTACGTAATCAACGGCCGACACACCGCAGGCGTCCAGGTGAATGCCAACGTGATCGACGTGGCGCTGCGCAACGACAGCCGTACCGCCTTCAGTCGCCTGAGCAGCCGGCGGGCGGTGGACTCGATCCTCGTCGCCCGCGCTATCGACAGCGACCTGAACCTGCACCTGAGTGCCAACCTCAATTATCGCTACAACGACGGCGAGGGCACGTCGGTCAATTTCGACCTCGACCGGGGCGGCTTCCGCGGCGAGCACACGTCTCGCCAGCCGAACCAGTTTTTCGGGCCCGACGGGACAGACGCCCGCTCTCGCACGACGTTCGCCTTCGACACCCCGAAGGAGATCAACATCACGACCGTCAGCCTCGACTACGAAACCCCGTTCCGGGCCGGTAAGCTGGCCGCGGGCGCGAGGTACACCGTGGTCGGCAGCGACAACGACTTTAGGCTCTCGACCGAAGTCAACGAGGAAGCCCGCCTGGAGGTGGACCGCTCGAATCGGTTCTACTACGACGAGAACGTTGCGGCGGCCTACCTCGACTACGGTCTCGACTTCGGGCCGGCCGCCCCGGCGGGACAGGGCAAGGCCTTCGGACTCACCGCCGGGCTCCGGGCCGAACACACGCGCGCCCTCGGCGTCCTGGAGGTCTACAGTGGCGCGGCCGCGGCGGTGCCCGTGGACCGCAGCTACCTCAACCTATTCCCGAGCGCCGGGCTCACCTGGGCCGCCGCCGAGAAGCACCAGTTTGCCCTGAGCTACGGCCGTCGCATCAACCGACCCGACTACAGCAACCTCAATCCTTTCCTGAGCTTCTCGAACCTCGTCACCTTCGAGCAAGGAAACCCGAGCCTCCGCCCCGAGATCGCCAACAACCTCGAACTCACGCACACCTTCGCGGACCGGTACACCACCAGCCTGGGCTACGCCCGTACCGACGCCCAGATCACCCAGCTCGTGCGGCCGAGCACCAGCGACCCGCGCGCGTCCTACCTCACGTTCGACAACCTCGGGCACCAGGACGTGGTCAGTCTCACGGTCGGGATCCCCGCCGAGGTCACCGACTGGTGGGAGCTCTACGCCAACGCCACCGCCTCGCACCTCTCCAACCGCGCCGAGTACGCGGACGGTAGCACGATCGACCTCCAGCAATTCAGCTACAACCTCTCCGCGCAGAACACCTTCTCGCTCGGCAAGGGCTTCCAGGGAGAGCTCAGCGGCTGGTTCAGCGGGCCGACCATCTGGGCGGGGACCTTCGAGGTTCGCCCGCAGGGCGCGCTCGACATCGGGGTGCAGAAGCGCTTCCTCGCCAATAAGCTAAAGGTTCGCCTGGCCGCGAGTGACGTTTTCTACACATCTAACTGGCGGGCCGAGAGCGACTTCGCCGGACAGCGCCTACGGGGCGGCGGCAATCTCGACGCACGCCGCGTAAGCGCTACGCTGAGTTATGGCTTCGGCAACCAGAAGGTGAAGGTGCGGCAACGCAGCACCGGGATCGAGGACGCGGCCGGGCGCGTGGGCAGTTAAATTCCGGGGCGGGCGTCGACCCTCAGGCACGCATCACCCGTACGCTATTGACCGCGCGGACCTTGAGCGCGAGCTCCAGGACGCCGATGAAGATGACCGTGTACGCCATGAGCTCGATCCCCTCCTCGGACACGCGCACGAGGGTACGGTTGAACGTGTCGCCGGGCATGAGGTAGCGCCACATACCGTTGCCGCCCCAGAGGCGCGAGAACACCATCAGCAGCACCCACCCGAGGCCGAAGACCCCCATCGCGATCGAGTCGCCGAGGGCGAGGACGTCCGTCTGTAGGTGGCCCCAGCGCCTGTAGATATAGTAAGCCAGCAGTGCCCCGACCGACAGCGCGGGGATCTTCCAGGCCCCGAAGAAGAGCAGCGCGTCCAGTTCGTTGTCGAACTCACGCACGAGGCAGGCCAGGAAAAACAGCGCGACGCACACCAGGAAGGCCCGCCCCGTTCGGTAGCGGTACGCGAGCCCCGCCGGGAGGAGGATGATGAGCAGCAGCAGGACGTTCTGCGGGACCTCCGAGAAGTAGTTGTCCTTGAGGGCGCCCTGCGAGACGTTGTAGTACGTGGCCCCGAAGGTGGCGGCGAGCAGCGCCGCGTAGGCCAGGAGGCGCAGGAAGAGGGCGAGGATGGGCACGGGGGCGAAGATGGGCCAGACTTGCGTACGGGTCGTTAGCAGACACCCACTCTACCGCTTCCCCCTCCCCCCCTTGTTCTTCCGGTAGTCCATGAATAGCGTCTGCCCCAGCCCGTCCAAACTCGAGTAAAACGCCTTCCCGTTGTTGGCCGCCGTGAAGCTCTCCACGAACTGCACCAGGTACGGATCGCGCGCGATCATGAAGGTCGTGATCGGGACGCCGATCTTGCGGCACTTGACGGCCAGGCCGAGGGTCCGGTTCACCACCGCGCGGTCGAGCCCGAAGGAGTTCTTGTAGTAGTTCTTGCCCTTCTTGATGCAGGTCGGCTTCCCGTCCGTGATCATGAAGATCTGCTTGTTGGGGTTGCGGCGCTTGCGCAAGATGTCCATCGCGAGCTCCAGGCCGGCCACGGTGTTGGTGTGGTACGGCCCGACCTTGAGGTAGGGCAGGTCCTTGATCTCGACCTCCCAAGCGTCGTTGCCGAACACCACGATGTCGAGGGTATCCTTGGGGTAGCGCGTCGTGATCAGTTCCGAGAGCGCGAGGGCGACGCGCTTCGCGGGCGTGATGCGGTCCTCGCCGTAGAGGATCATCGAGTGACTGATGTCGATCATGAGCACCGTCGAGGTCTGCGCCTGCGAGAAGGTCTCGCGGACCTCGAGGTCGTCCTGCGTCATCGTGAACTCGTCGATGCCATTGTTGACGTACGAGTTGCGCAAAGAATCCGTCATCGACAGCTGGTCGAGCGGGTCGCCGAACTCGAAGGGCCGCACCTCGCTCGTGAACTCGTCGCCCTGCCCGGTGCTGCGCGTCGAGTGGTTGCCGCGCTTCGACTTCTTGATCTGGCCGAAGATGTCGTCGAGGGCCTTGCGGCGCAGCTGCAGCTCGAGCTTCGAACTCGGCGAGAAGCCCGGCGTCTGCGGGTCGTTCTGCTTCAGGAAGCCCTTGTCGATCAGGTCCTGGATGAAGTCGGCCATGCCGTACTCGTCGTCCGTGAGGCCGTACTGCTTGTCGAGTTGCGTGAGCCAGCTCAGCGCCTCGGTCGGGTCGCCGCTCGTGTGCATCAGCAGCTCTTTGAAGATGTCGAGCAGGCGCTCGAAGGGGGGTTGCTCGTTTTTCTTGGCGACGTAATCGCTGAATTGGTACCCGATCATACGCCAACAACGTAGGCCCCCCGCGGCGGGTTTTGGCGAAAGCCGCCCCTAACGCGCGCCACGCCTACTGCCTCACCAAACGCTGCCGCACCACCCTACCGCCGTCGTCCGCGAGCAGCACGGTGTACACGCCGGGACGGAGGCGACTTACGTCAAAACGGTCCCCATCGACGCTCTTCGCCTGCGCGAACACCAGGCGACCGGCCACGTCGTAGACCTCCACCGCGTAAGCCTCGGCAAATCCGGCGCTGCTTACCTGGAACTCGCCCGCGCTTGGGTTCGGATACAGCACCACCTCGGCCTCCGCGAGGGCGTCACGCACGCCCACCACGCCAGGTCGATAACTAAACAGCGCATCCGTCGTCGCGGCGGGCATCGGGTTGCCGTACAGGTCCGACGCGGCGACGGTGACGCGGATGTCGTCGTACGTGTACTGGGGTACGCGGGCAGCGTAGCTCAGGCGCACCCGCCGGTCGGTGAGCCACCGCACGCTGCGCTGCGCGAGGGCAGCCGCGTCGAGGTCGGCCGGCAAGTCCGCCACCAGACTCGCCGTGTCGATGGCCTCGGAGAAGGTAAGTTCGACGGTGACGATGCTGTCGAGACCCGCGCCGCGCCCGACGATCGGACCCGAAGCCGCGCTGGCGACGAGCGCAGGGGCACCGGCGTCGAAGTAGCCCTGGGCCTTCTTCAGGGCGTCGATCCCGACCTCGATCCCGATCGCCCGCCCCGGGATGTCGTCGTAGGGTGCGTGAATCCCGCCGTAGATGCGGCTCAGGCTCACCTCGTCGGCCGCGCCGCGGTAGGTGGCCCAGGTGAGGTCGAAGGTTTTCGTCGGACCGGATTCGAACTTCAGGAAAGTCTTAGCGGGCGCGTTGAACGTCCCGAGTCCGCCGGGGAAGTAGTCGGAGCCCGTCACGTAGCTCATCACCTCCGCCGCGGCGCGACTGAAGGTGCTGTGGCCGCTCACGTAGCCGGCGAAGGGCGGGCTCACGAAGGTCCGTAGTTGGTAGGGCCACCAGGCTTTCGCCAAAACCCAGTCCACCCCTGCCGCATCGGCCAGCGGGTCGGCGATGGCCGAGTGCGCGCGCCAGGCCCGCACCTTGACCTCGTTGACGAACTGGTTCCTGTCCCCCGCGAGCGCGTCGCCCGGCTGCACGAGTTCGCTGTGCCCGGGGATGAGCGCCAGGCCCTCCGGGTGGTAGCGCGGCAGACTCGGGTTGCTGCGTTGGCCCTTCTCGGCCATGTAGCGGATGACGCTCACCGGGCGGCCGGCGTCGTAGAAGCCCTTGATGCTCCACGCCGAGATGGCCGCGTCGTGGACGGCGCCGGCCAAACAGAGGTAGGTTTGGAGGACGTACTGCTCGCGGGGTAAGACCGGCCCCTGCCCCCGCCACCGGTAGACGAGCTCGGGTTGCTCCAGGACGTGATTCAGGATCGTGAACCAGTGCCCGGGCGGGGTCTCCGAATCGGGTCCGTCGGCCCAGAACTCCGCCAGGACGCGGTAGTAATCGGCGCGCAGGACGCGGTTCGGGGCGTAGGGCTGCTGCGTGACCGGGTTGACGGCCAGGCCGCCGATCTCCTCGCCGCCCTCGAACTCCCTGTAGTAGTCGAAGTAGTTCGCCCGCGCCGGCAGGGTCCGCAGGTACTCGCCCTGGGCCGCGGGCGATAGGTCGACGGTGGTCGTGTCGTCCGGGTCGAGCAGGGCGCTCCACCGCACCACCATCTCGTTGCTGCGCTGGAAGAAGGCTCGCGTGGCGGGGTCGGCCATCGTCGGCGGCGGACCGGGGTCGTGGTAGACGTTCCAGCTCCGGCCCGCGCGGTTCTTCACCCTGGCGTCTTCCTGCGTGAGCGCGAACGGCTTCACGTTGCCCCACTCCGGGCCGATGAAGGTCTGCTGCGAGCCGGGGATGGGGTTGCCGGACTGGTCGATGAAGGTCGTGAGGGCCAGGGGCTGCCAGCGGTCGATATCGACGACGTTCGGGTTGCCGAACTGATTGACGGTTAGCGGCGGGTTGACCGGCTTGTAGTCCACCGGTGCGTAGTCGCGCATCTCGTTGGCCCCGTCCTGCAGACCGAAGCGGATCACCTGGAGCGCGATCCAGTTCCCGAGCGCGGCCGGGTCCCCGCCGGCGTAGTCGACCGACTCGAAGCGCGGGTTGTAGCCCAGCGCCCGCATCACGCTGTCGATGCGGGCGTTGGTGCGCGAGCGCCCGGGCGACTGCGCGAAGCGGTGGCGGATGAGGCGGTAGGCGGCGTAACTCATCGCCGTGCGCCGGGCCGCCTCCACGTCGGCGGGCCTCGCAAACGTCGGCCGCGGCGTCGCGAAGCCCTGGTAGGTCTGGCCGAGCATCACGGGCTGGAGCGCGTCGCCGCCGTAGATGGCGTACGCGTCGTACAGCGCGATCGAGGTGTGGAGCAGGTTGCGCGCGTGGACCGTCGGCCGCGCGAAGTCTTTGCGGATGGCCTCCAGGAGCTGTTCGTTCCAGAGCTGCGCCGTGGTCGACTGCGCCCGCGCGACCTCCGTCGGGGCGAGGCTCGCCGCGCCGCACGCCACCACCAGCAGACATGATCGTAAGTGTCGGAGCATAAGCGACTGGTAGACAGCAAAGCTAGTGCCCGTCTTCGCGTCGCCACAGCCGCCGCGGGTTAAAGTCGTGTTACTCTTTGGCTTACGGACATCACGGGGTTCGGCCTACGCCACCACGGCCCCTGATTCCAGGATCACCTGCCGAATTTCTTGCTGCTTGAATGGTTTGGCGATGAAGCCCTGCATACCCGCCGCCATACAGGCCTCCCGATCGCTGAGTTGCGCGTTGGCGGTAAGGGCGATGATCCGGACCTTCTCCCCCACGTGCCGCTTGCGGATCTCGCGCGTGGCGGTGAGCCCGTCGCACTCCGGCATCTGCATGTCCATGAAGATGAGGTCGTAAGGCTGGCGGTCGATCGCCTCGATGGCCTCGAGCCCGTTGCCGACGAGGTCGGGTTCGTATCCCCATTTCTTCAGGATGGTACTGATGAGTTTTTGGTTGACGGGGTGGTCCTCGGCGACGAGGATGCGCAGCGGCGGAAGGACCGCCTCCTGTGCCGTGGCCGCGGGTGTCGCCGGGGTGCCGGCCCGGGTTGAGTCCGTGCCGTGGCCCGCGGCGGGGTCTGTAGTGGGGTCCGCCGCCGGGGCAATGTCCTTGCGTCGGTCGAACTCGGCCTCGAAGGTAAACGTGGTGCCGACGTTGACCGCCGAGGTGACCTTGATGTACCCGCCCATCAGTTCGGCGAGCTTCTTCGAGATCGCCAGGCCGAGGCCGGTGCCGCCGAAGCGCCGCGAGATGGTCGCGTCGGCCTGCGCGAAGCTCTTGAAGAGTTTGGCGAGCTGCTCGTCGTTCATCCCGATGCCCGTGTCCGACACGGCGATCGAGACCCCGAGGCGCCCGTCGGCGGCGGGCCGCTCGGACAGGGCGAGCGTGACCGTGCCGCGGTCGGTGAACTTGACAGCGTTCGACAGCAAGTTGTTGAGGATCTGCGAGATGCGCGTCGGATCGGCGTCGACGACCTTGTATCGCAGCGCCGGCGCGAGCTCGAGTTTTAGCGTAAGCCCCTTCTGGCGCACGTTGCCGTCGATGAGGGAGGCGGTGTCCTCGAGCACGCGGTACAGTTCCACCGGCTGGCGCTCGAGGGTCATCTGGCCGGCGTCCACCTTCGAGAAGTCGAGGATGTCGTTGATGATCGTGATGAGGTTGGTGCCCGACATCCGAATCGTGTCGACGTACTGCCGCTGCTCCTCGCTGAGCGTCGTGTCGGCGAGGAGGCTCGTCATGCCCAGCACCCCGTTCATGGGCGTCCGGATCTCGTGCGACATCGTGGCCAGGAACTCGCTCTTCGCCTTCGACGCCTCCTCGGCGACGAGCGTGAGCCTGCGCAGGTAGCGCGCGGCCTCGAGGTTGAGGTGGAGGTACACGAAGAACAGCTGCGCGATGATGCTGAGGGGCACGAGCCAACTGAAGACCACGTAGTCGAAGAAGTACTGAATCAGCGTAAACCCCGCCATCACGGCCAGCGACACGAATGACAGGGCGCCGTAGTACCCGCGGAGCCCCGCCCCGGACTTCCACTTCGCGATGACGTAGAATCCGTAGGCGATACTACACACGAGCACCACGTGGCCGACGGTAAGTAGTGAGGTAAACACCATCACCGGGGTCACGCAAATCACGACCGCCATCACGATGTGGTAGGCGCGCGCGTACCGTAGCACCGCCATCGACATGGCGCGGTCGCACATCCGGTGAATGCCTTCCCAGTAGAATGCGCAGATGAGGTAGTAGGACAAATACTCCAGGCGGGTAGTGAGTCCGAACGGGATGCCGGGCAAAAGTTCTTGTACCAAGTAGGTCCCCGTGCCGACGGTGCGGTAGAGTGTCGCGGCGCAGATGCCCGCGAACCACAGCGGCAGTGTACTCTGGGGGTAGAGTTGGTAAGTGCCCAGCATGATGAGGATGCCGAGGAGGTAGATGCCGGCCACGCCCGCGCTCAGGACGTAGTCGTTGAGCCGCGCCTCGCGGAGTTGCTCCACCGGGGCCATCCTCCAGGCGTGGACGATGCCGCCGCGGACGTGGACGTAGTTGGCGACGTGCAGCACGAGGTCGATGCTGTCGCTCGGTGGGAGTTCGGCGATGTGCTCGCGCCACAGGGGCCGGTTGTCCTGCGGTCCGGTGCCGACCTCGCCGCTCTCCGCGATGACGACGCCGTTGGCGAAGAGGCGGTAGCTGGTGTAAAGGTCCGGGATGAAGAGTCCCAATCGCGCCCCGGTGGGAAGCCCGGTCAGGCGGGTGGCGTAGGTGGCCTTACCCTGCATGCTCCCGCCGCAGGTCGCGTCGCCCCACAGCGACACCAGCGGGCGGAGCGGGGCGCCGAGGGCCGTCTCGGTGGCCTGCGGAGAGTACAACGTGTCCCAGGAGAAGTGCCACTCGTCGGGGAGCGTGGTCTGCGCCGTGACCGAACCCATCCCGACCACCACCAGCAGGAGCCATCTAACTAGCCACGCGCTACACGTATAAAGCGGATGTAGGGGGTTTCGGAACGTCATCTGCGGCGAAACCGGGCAAAGGCCGTGCCCTTGCTACCCGATTCCGTGATCCGGGGGCCGAATTGCACATAGTAAAAGATTTACGCGGTGGCTACGCCGGCAAGGACAAGCTACGAAGGGCCAGTTCACGGCACGGGCTCACGCCTTCAGACTGCGCACGGCCGCTTCTATGATCTCGCAACAGGCGTCGATCTCGGCCTCGGTGATGACGAGGGGCGGCGCGAAGCGAATGATGTTGCCGTGCGTAGGCTTGGCGAGCAGACCCCGCTCGGCCAGGGCGAGGCACAGACGCCAGGCGGTGTCGCTCTCCTCGGGGGCGTCGACGACCACCGCGTTGAGCAAGCCTTTCCCGCGGACGAGTTTCAGGATGGCGTGTCGGTCCACGATTGCCTGGAGGCTTTCGCGAAAACGCTGCCCGAGCACACGCGCCCGCACCATCAGTCCTTCGTCCTCGACGACGCCCAGGGCCGCCACCGCGACCGCGCAGGCCAGCGGGTTGCCGCCGTAGGTGGAGCCGTGTTGCCCGGGCTGGATCACGCCCATTACCTCGTCGTCGGCGAGGACCGCGCTCACGGGGTACATCCCGCCGGAGAGGGCCTTGCCCAAGATCAGGATGTCGGGCCGCGTGTAGGTGGCCGCCTGCCGCTCGCAGCGCCGCTCGCAGGTGCAGTCCCCGCACACCCGCAGCATCGATCCCGTCCGCGCGATCCCCGTCTGGATTTCGTCGGCGATGAAGAGTGCCCCGCGCTCGCGACACAGCGCCGCGACGCCGGGGATGAAACCGTCGTCCGGTACAAATACCCCGGCCTCCCCCTGGATTGGCTCGACGAGGACCCCCGCCACGTTGGGGGTTTTGGCGAAAGCCGCCCGCATCGCCCCCAAATCGTCGTACGGCACGCTCACGAAACCGGGCGTGTACGGACCGAAGCGCCCCCGGGCATTCGGGTCACTCGAGAAGCTGATGATCGTGATGGTGCGCCCGTGGAAGTTCTGGCCGCAAACCAAGATCACCGCCTCCCCGTCGGGAATCCCCCGGCGGTCGTAGGCGTACTTGCGACAAATCTTGATGGCTGTCTCGACGGCCTCGGCGCCACTGTTCATCGGCAAGACTTTCCCGAAGCCGAAGAAGTCGGACAGGTACGCCTCGTAGGGCCCGAGGCGATCGTTGTGGAAGGCCCGGGACGTGAGCGCGAGGCGCTGCGCCTGCGCCACCAAAGCACCGACGATGCGCGGGTGGCTGTGCCCCTGGTTGACGGCCGAGTAAGCGCTCAGGAAGTCGAAGTACTCACGCCCCTCCACGTCCCACACCTTGACGCCGAGCCCGCGACTGAGCACGACCGGTAGGGGGTGGTAGTTGTGGGCCCCGAACCGGTCCTCGAGGTCTATGAAGCGTTGGGTTTCGGTAGCGGCGGTGTCGGTCATGCGCCAAAAGTAGGTGGACTGCGCCGGCCCGGCTACCTTTAGCCAATGTCGAGCGCTACCCTACAGCCATATCCGGACACCCCGCTGCCCCGCGCCCAGGCGAAGCTGCGCGCGCGCATGCTGCACCCGTGGAAGTGGCGCCTCTTCGGCCTCAAGAAGCTCCCGTCGCTGGCGCTGTGGCAAGTGAAGCTCAGCGCCCTGGACGCCGAGGCTTGCACGGTGACGATCCCCTACGGCTTCCGGACGCAGAACCCCTTCCGCAGCACCTACTTCGCCGCGCAGAGCGGCGCGGCCGAACTCTCCACCGGGGCCCTCGCCATGCTCCACCTCGCCGGCAAGCCCGCCGCGAGTATGCTCGTGACCCGCTTCGACAGTCGCTACTACAAGAAGGTCACCACGACCCTCACGCTCGTGTGCGAAGACGGCCCCGCCATCGCCGAGGCCATCGCCGGGACCATGGCCGACGGGGAGGGGCGCGAGACCGTGGCCCGCTCGCGGGGCTACCTGCCGGACGGCACCCTGGCCAGCGAATTCTGGGTGACGTGGAGCTTCAAGCGGCGCTAGGGCGGGCCTGCGCTACAGCTCCACCGCCTCCTCGCGCCTGAGCGCCACCTCGTCGGCGTGGCGGATGGCCTCGGCGAGGCGTTCGCTCGACAGTGCGCGATCGCTCGCCTCGAGGGCCGCCGCGTCCGGCTCGGCCTCCAGGCCGAACCACCCGCCGACCGTGCGCGCCACCGCGCCGAAGCCGGCTTTTAGCCAGGTCGGCGACTCGAACTTACGGTCGTTCATGGCCGCGTACGTGAGCAGCAGCCCGATCGGGAAGATGACCAGCGTCGGGAACCACGCCGCCATCGCCGGGTCCATCGCGAAGCTGCGCATCAGCTTCTTGCAGGCGATGTTGAGCACGACGAAGGTCGCGAACAGCAAGATCGACGCGAGCACCGGGTACCCGAAGCCGCCCTTGCGGATGATGGCCCCGAGGGGCGCCCCAACGAAGAGGAACACGAAGCAGGACACGGCGAAACTGAACTTCAGGTGGAGTTCGTAGACGTAGGCCACGAGCGAACTCTGCTGTACCTCCAGGCGCCGCGCCGCGCCGTCGGTGTAGCTCCGGATCGAGCGCACGAACTGAATCCCGCGGTCGGCGTAGGTCACGGACTGCGCTTCGGTACTGGCGAGCAAAAGGGCCCGGAAGTCCCGACTGGCGGAGTCGACCTCCAGCGCGTACCCGGCCACCGGGGGCCGCTCGCTCGCCTCCCGCACGAAGTCCCGCGCGCCGAACATCTCCGCTGAAGGAATCATTTCCGGCTGTTCGCGGTCCTGCCAAGAGTCGCGCCAGGATTCGGCCGTCGCGGGGGCAGCGGCACTCGAGTCACCGGCCTCGCCGATCGCCCCACCGGTCGCCCCGCCGCTTGCCCCGCCGCTCTCCTCGACGGCGAACGCGAGGTCGGCCGCGCGCTGCATCGAATCCTGCACCATGCGGTCGAGCGAGTCCTGCTTGACGCGGTCCAGCTGTTTGAGCGGCGTGATGAACCTGCCGATCTCGATCCCGAGGCGCTCGAGGCGGTCGGCGCCCATGAGCTCGATGCTGTCCACCGCCGCGGCGAGCTGGCGGACGCTGAGCATCGTCTGGTGGTCGGAGAAGGCGTTCTCGTCGGTGCGGTCGATCTCGAACTCGCTCAGGTCGAAGGTCTTGCGGTAGGCGCCGAACTTGGTGCGCACGAAGGGGTACGAGCGGCGCGAGTCGCGCTGCTCCTGCTCGGGCTCCTGGTACTGGTACCCGTCCTCGAGCTCGAGGACGAAGTAGCGCTGGTTGGGGGTGACGCGCATCAGGCCCGCCTCGGCGGTCACGCCCTCGAGCCGCCCGCGCAGGTTGCTCCCCTGGCGAAACAGCATGACGTCCTTGAGGTGCTGGTCGTCCTCGGCCTTCTCGCCGATGCGGATCGTGAAGCCCTGGAAGTCGTCGTTGAAGGTCCCCTCCTCGAGACTGAGCGAGGGCTTCTGCTTGCGGATGTCGTAGAGGCGGGTGCGGGCCTTGAGGTTGGCTACCGTCATGAGGTTGTTGCTGCACACGAAGGAGAAGACCGAGATCCCGACCCCGACGAGCATCAGCGGCAGCATCACGCGCAGCAGGGGAATCCCGGCCGACTTCATGCTCGAGAGCTCGTAGTGCTCGGCGAGGTTGCCCATCGTCATCACGGCCGCGATCAGGACAGCCACCGGGAGCGCCAGCGGCATCATCGACACGCTGAGGTAGGCGATGAGCTCCGCGATCAACAGCAGACTCGCGCCCTTGCCGATGATCTCGTCGATGTAGACCCACAGGTACTGCATCAGGAAGACGAACAGCGAGATGACGAAGGCCCCGACGAAGGGTCCGACGAAACTCTGCAAGAGGAGTCTATCTATCTGCTTGAACACGTGTGGGGGGGGGTTGGTCTCGGGCGGGGCGCCTAGCGGAAGATCGAACGTCGCGTGATGGGGTCCGCGTCTTTCGGATCTACGCGGGCGGCGGCGCCAGGGTTCTCGTGGATATCGCCGTAGCGCCCCGCGTTCGCTGCCTCGCCGGCGGCCAATTCCGCCGGTGCGTCATTCACCGTCGATGGTTCCGCGGGGGCGGCGGGGGCGCGTTCGGCTTCGCCCGCCTTAGGTCCCGTCGTGCCGTTGGCCGGTTTCGGGGCTGCCGCGGCGGCGTCGCCGTGGAGGGCTTTCGCCAAAACCTCCGGGTTGCGCAACCACAGGTCTTGCTGCGGGAACGGAATCTGGACCCCGTGCTCGACGAAGAGTTCGTTGATGCGGTAGCGCAGGTCGGACTTGACGAACTCGATGCGCCAGTGCTCCTGGGAGTAGAAGTAGAGTTCGAAGTCGAGGCTGGAGGTGCCGAAGCCCCTGAACATCACGCGGGCCGCCGGCCGCTCGAGGATGTCCTTGTGGTCGTTGGCCGCCTCCTCGAGGACCCTGGTCACGAGCTTGACGTCGCTCCCGTAGGCCACGCCGACGTCGATGTGGAAGCGCAGCGGCCGGCGGTTGTGGCTCCAGTTGGTGATGTTGGTGTTGATCAGGTGCGAGTTCGGCACGATGATCATGATGTCGTCGCGGGTGCGGACCTTGCTGGTCCGCAGGCCGATCTCGACGACGCGCCCGATGAGGTCGTCGACCTCGATGACGTTGCCGACCTCGACCGGGCCCTCGATCAGCAGCAAGAATCCGCAGAAGAAGTCATTAAAGGTCTGCTGGAGCCCGATGCCGATACCGACCAGCAGGGCCGCCCCGGCCGCCCACAGCGCCGACACGGCAATGTTGAGCAGGCTCAGGCTCATGAAGAATCCCGCCGTGTAGATGACGTAGCGGATGATGCGCGTCACGGCGTAGCTGCGGCCGAGGTCGACGTTGTTGCGCCGGAAGAAGGGCCGCAGCACGAAGCGCGCGACCCCGCCGGCGAGCCCCTTGGTGACGAGCAGCACCAGCGCCGCCACGCACAGCATGCGCACGGTGATCTCGTAATCGCCGACGGCGAACAGGACGTAACTCAAGACAGCTTGCATGGGGTCGGCCGCGAAGATAGCCGCGGCGCGCGTGCCGGGTCTACCTTCGCCGACGTGCCCACCCGCCTCGAGCGCATCCGCGAGATGCTCACCGCCACCCCCGCCGACGCCTTCCTCAACTTCGCCCTCGCCACGGAGCTCGTCAACGCCGGAGACCTGGAGGGCGGCCGCGCGGCCTACGAACGACTACGCGCCGAGCACCCGGAGTACATCGGGCTGTACTATCACCTGGGGTCAACGCTGCTGAAACTGGGCCGCGGCGCGGAGGCCGACGCGGTGTTCGCCGACGGGATCGAGCGGGCCAGGGCCGCCGGCGACCAACACTCGCTGTCGGAGCTGCAGAACGTGCGACTGAATGCGAGGCTGGATTTGTAGCTCCCCCGCGTCTGTCGGCAAAAAGCGTTTCAAGTGGCGTCTGGACCGAGGGTTTGTGGCGGACTTTCGTTTCGTAAACGCTGTGATGCCGCCGATTCAGTAAAAGATTCGCCACCTCACCCCAGCATACCGACATCCAGCGTCCCGCTAAATACCCGCTCCGCCGGTCCCGCCAGCGTGACATCGCCGAAGGCCCCGCCGGCGCTCCGCGTGAAGCTCACCGACAGCTCGCCGCCGAGCGTCCGGACGGTCACTCGCGCCGGCCCGACGAGTGCCCGCCTTTCGGCAAAACTCAACGCCACCGCCGTCACGCCCGTCCCACAAGCCTGGGTCTCGCCTTCGACCCCGCGCTCGTACGTGCGGACCGCGAGCGCTGGCCCCGCCGGGTCGACGACGGTCGCGTAGTTGACGTTGATGCCCGTTTTGGCGAAAGCCGGACCGTAGCGAATGGCCCGGGCGGCGGCCGTGATGTCGCCTTCCGGCAAAACCGTACCCCACTGGACGTAGTGCGGGGAGCCCGTGTCGACGCGGTCGGCCTGCGCGGACAGACGCTCCAGGGAACCCTCGACCAGCATGCTCACGCAAAACTCGTTTTGCGAAAGCGCCCACCCCACGTGCCAACCGTCACTGGCGAGGAACTCCGTCGGCGGCGGCGCCTGGCCCGATTTCGGTAGCGCAATCAAGTCTTGGTCGAGCGCGAACTTCAGGAAGCACCGTGAGCCATTGCCACAGAAGCTCGACGGGGCCCCGTCGCTGTTGTAATACACCATCCGCAACGCGCCGGGCCCCGCGTCCCCGTCGGCGTACTGCAGGAGGATGAGGCCGTCCGCGCCGACGCCGTAGTGGCGGTCGCAGACCCTCGCGATCGCCCCCGGGTGACGGTAGGGCCCGAAGGCCAGGTCGCGGTCGTCGACGCAGACGAAGTCGTTGCCGGCGCCGTGGTACTTCACGAACGCGATGTCGGTACCGGGCCTCATCGCGTGCGCTGTAGCGGGTGCTGCAGGGACGTGTCCTGCGCGGGCGAGACATCCCGCACAGCGTCCCAGAAGCTGAGCCCACGACTGTGCGAGGTCGCGAGCGCGAGGACGAACAGTCCGATGAGCAGCGCGGCCCCGAAGGCCGAAAACTTCCAACCCCAAATGTTGCCGATATACTCGTTGGGATTCTCTGGGTCGTAGCGCCACATATTCGGAAACCGTTTGCGCGTTGGTGCGTAGTACCGGGGGGCGGCGGCGAGTTTCGCCGGGGGGTGGGGCCACCCGGCGGCGAAGATAGGCGTTCTCCGGGGCGACTGTCGGCCCGTTGCCCGTCGGCCGTCCCAGCGCAAGGGCCATCACGCCTGCGCGCAAGCTCCCGCTCGCCAGCCCGCGAATCTCGATGTCGAACACCCTCAAGCAACTGCTCCTCTGCGTCGCGAGCGCCCTGCTGGCGGTGGGGCTGTACGCCACCCTCCGGCGCGAGAGCTCCGCGGACGGCGGGGCGCCCTCGGCGAAGCTCGCGAACTACCGACTCCCCGTGGTCGACAGGCCCGACGGGGAGACCGTATCCGCCGCCGCGATCTACCCGAACTTCATCAACGCGGCCGCCATCGTGACCCCGGCCGTCGTCAACATCAAGAGCCTGAGCGGCGGCGGCCTCCAGGACATCTGGAGCCGCGAGCGCCGCATCGACGCGAGCAGCGGCTCGGGGGTCATCATCTCGGCCGACGGCCTGATCGTCACCAACAACCACGTCATCGCCGACGGCACCGACATCGAGGTGACGCTCGACGACCGCCGCGAGTACGAGGCCGAGATCATCGGGCGGGACCCGAGCACCGACCTGGCCCTCATCAAGATCGACGCCGAGGACCTCCCGTTCGTGAGTTTTGGCGACAGCGACAGCCTCTTCGTCGGCGAGTGGGTCCTGGCCGTGGGCAACCCCTTCGAACTCCGCAGCACCGTGACCGCCGGCATCGTGAGCGCCAAGGGCCGCAGCATCGACATCCTCGACGACAGCTACTCGATCGAGAGCTTCATCCAGACCGACGCCGCCGTCAACCCCGGCAACTCCGGCGGGGCCCTCGTCAATACGCGCGGGCAACTCATGGGCATCAACACCGCCATCATCACGCGCTCGGGGCGCTACGAGGGCTACAGCTTCGCGGTGCCGAGCAGCCTCGCGGCGAAGGTGGTCGCCGACCTCGTCGAGTTCGGCTCCGTGCAGCACGCCCTCCTCGGGATCGAGCTCGTGGACGTGACCAACTCCCTGGCCGAGGACCTCGGGCTCCCGACCGCGGACGGGGTCTACGTCCGGAAGGTCAACCCACAGTCCGGCGCCGCCGACGCGGGCCTCGCGGCCGGCGACGTGATCGTCCGCATCGAGGACGCCGTCATCCGGGGCGTCCCGGCCCTCAAGGAGACCATCGGGCGCTTCCGCCCCGGGGCCACGATCCGCCTCGGGTACGTGCGCGACGGCCGGCTGAGTACGGTGCGCGTGACCCTCAAGGACGCCGTCGACCTCGTGAGCAACGCCGGCAACAAGCACCAGGCTCTCCTGCGCGAACTCGGCTTCGAGCTGCGGGACTTCAACGCCGAGGAGGTCGCCACGCTCCCGACCTCCGGCGTGAAGGTGGTCTCGATCTACCTCGGGTCCCGCATCGATCGCACGCGCATGGACCCGGAGTACATCATCACGAAGGTCAACCGACAGCGGGTCGAGAACCTCAGCGAGTTCGCGAAGGTGGTCGAGGGGACGGCCGTCGGGGAGGACATCCTGCTCGAGGGCTACTACGCAAATTTCAGCGGCGAGTACTACTACGCCTTCAAGCGCTAGGGCGGGGGCGGGCGCGCGGCGCATATTTGCCGCATGCAAACCCTCACCGCAGCCATCAACGAAGACGCGAACAAGCTCGCCTTCGCCCGGATCCAGCGACAGGCGCAGGTCCTGGAGCAGGGCGGCGGCAAGGCGAAGGTCGCCAGGCAACACGCGAAGGGCAAGATGACGGCCCGCGAGCGCGTCGTTGCGTTGGTAGACCCGGGCGCCGCCGTGCGCGAAATCGGGGTCTTCGCCGGGGCGGGCATGTACGCCGAGCACGGCGGGTGCCCGGCCGGCGGCGTGGTGGTAGTGATGGCGCCGGTGTGCGGGCGCACCTGCGTCATCGTCGCCAACGACGCGACGGTCAAGGCGGGGGCCTGGTTCCCGATCACGGGCAAGAAGAACCTGCGCGCCCAGGAGATCGCGATGGAGAATCGCCTCCCGATCATCTACCTCGTCGACTCCGCCGGGGTCTACCTCCCGCTGCAGGACGAGATCTTCGCCGACAAGGAGCACTTCGGGCGCATGTTCCGCAACAACGCCCGGCTCTCGAGCATGGGGGTGCCGCAGATCGCGGCCATCATGGGGAGTTGCGTCGCGGGCGGGGCCTACCTGCCGATCATGTCGGACGAGAGCCTCATCGTCGAAGGCACCGGGTCGATCTTTTTGGCCGGCCCGTACCTCGTGCGGGCGGCCGTCGGGGAGGACGTCGACCAGGAAACCCTCGGCGGGGCCACGACGCACACCTCGATCAGCGGCGTGGTGGACTACAAGTGCGCCGATGACGCGACCTGCCTGGCGACGATCCGCGACCTGGTAGACAAGCTCGGCGAGCGCCCGCGGGCGGGTCTGAATAGGTCCGCTTCCGCAAAACCGGCCGTGCCGGTCGAGTCGATCTACGGGCGCTTCCCGGATGCGCGCAACAAGCCCTACCCCACCCTCGGGATCATCGAGTGCATCGTCGACGCCGACACCTGGACGGAGTACAAGGCGGACTACGGTCGGACGATGCTGTGCGGCTACGCCCGCGTCGACGGGTGGAGCGTCGGGATCGTGGCCAACAACCGCGAGATCGTCCGCACGGCCACGGGCGAGATGCAGTTCGGCGGGGTGATCTACTCGGACTCGGCCGACAAGGCGGCGCGCTTCGTGATGAACTGCAATCAGAAGCGCATACCGCTGTTGTTCCTCCACGACGTAACCGGCTTCATGGTCGGGAGTCGCTCCGAGCACGGCGGCATCATCAAGGACGGCGCCAAGCTCGTCAACGCCGTGTCGAACAGCACCGTCCCGAAGATCACCGTCGTGATGGGTAACAGCTACGGGGCGGGCAACTACGCGATGTGCGGCAAGGCGTACGACCCGCGCTTCATCGCGGCCTGGCCGACGGCGCGCATCGCGGTGATGGGCGGGTCGCAGGCGGCGAAGGTCCTGCTGCAGATCGAGATGGCGTCCGCGCGGGAGGAGCTCTCCGAGGAGGAGCAAGCGGCGATGCTCGACAGGATTGCCGCGCGCTACGACGCGCAGACCGAGCCGATCTACGCGGCGGCCAGGTTGTGGGTCGACGAGATCATCGACCCGGCGGAGACGCGCGCCTACGTAAGCCAGTGCATCGAGGCCGCGGACCACGGCGTGATCGAGCCGTTTAACGTCGGGGTGATACAGACGTAGCGGGGGCGGGCTTCTTATGTGCCTGGGTGCCTGGGTGCTTGGGTGCCTGGGTGCCTGGGTGCTGGGTGCCTGGGTGCCGCTGTGGCTTTGTGATATGATAGGTTAGCCTTGCAACACGCGCGCCCCGCAGCAGTGTCAATGGGATAGCTAGCGGTGTTTTTTGGGACAAAACAGTGAGCCCGTAAGTGTTACCCTCGACGCTCGCCGCGACTCCTGGGCGGCCGTTACTCTAGCGCTATCACCAGGTCTCCGGTCTGGACGAGGGCCTTGGCTTTTAGGGCCACCTCCTTGACGGTGCCTGCCCCGGGCGCGGTGACGGTCGACTCCATCTTCATGGCCTCCAGGACGAAGAGCGGCGCGCCGGCCTCGACCTCCTGGCCGACCTCGACGAGGATGCGGCTGATGGCCCCCTGCAGCGGGGCACCTACCTGTTTGCTGCCCTCGGCGCGGCGGTTGCGGACCACCTCGACGTTGGCACTCAGGTCCTGCGCGACCTCGGTGCGGGTCTGGCCGTTGAGCCGGAACAGCACCAGGACCTCCCCGGTCTCACTCGGCACCGTGCGGCTCAGGTAGCGGACGTTGATGATCTTGCCGCGCTCGAGTTCGATGTCGATCTCGTCGCTCGGCTCGAGGCCGTAGAAGAAGGCCGTCGTCGGGATCGGGAGCACGGTGCCGTACTCGCGGCGGAAGGCCACGTACTCGGCGAAGACCTCGGGGTACAGCAGGTGCGACAGCAGATCGGTCGAGGGCGTCTTCCCGAGGGTTTCGGCGGCGGCCCTCACGTCGGCCTCGGTGTCGGTCTTGAGCTTGCCCGCGCCGAAGCCCCCGGATTGCTGCGACACCAGGCCGGCGTACTCGGGGTAGGTTTTGGCGAAAGCCTCCGCCTCGGCGACCCAGTCGATGGGCTCGAGGTGAGCGTTCGGACGGTCGGTGTAGGGCTCCTCCCCCTGCAGGACCGCGCGCTGCAAATCCTCCGGGAAGCCGCCGGGGGCCTGGCCGAGGTCCCCGCGCATGAGCTGGCGGACGCTGTCGGGCCAGCTGAGCTGAAGGTCGCCCCGCGTGAGATCGGCCGCCGTGAGGTCGTTGCTCGTCATGAAGAGCGCCAGGTCGCCAACGACCTTGGAGCTCGGCGTCACCTTGATGAGGTGCCCGAGGGCGCGGTCGGCGGTGGCGTAGTTGTCCTTGACCTCCTCGAAGCGCCCCTCGAGCCCGAGGCCCCGGGCCTGCGGACGTAGGTTGGACCACTGCCCGCCGGGAATCTCGGTGTCGTAGACCTCGGCCGTCCCGGCGCGCAACTCGGTCTCGAAGGGGCTGTAGTAGGTACGGACGGCCTCCCAGTACTGGGCGTGGCGGTTGAGGGACGGCAGGTCGATCTCGCGCTCGCGCTCGGTATCCTGCAGCATCGCGACCACGGAGTTGAGGTTGGGCTGGGACGTGAGCCCCGACATGCTCGCCAGGGCGCAGTCGATGACGTCGACCCCGGCCTCGACGGCCCGCAGGTAGGTAGCCGCCTGGATGCTGGACGTATCGTGGGTGTGGAGGTGGATGGGCAGCGCGACCACCTCCTTGAGGGCGGGGATGAGCAGGCCGGCGGCACGCGGCTTGAGCAAGCCGGCCATGTCCTTGATGCACAGCATGTGGGCCCCGGCGTCCTCGAGGCGGCGGGCGAGGTCGAGGTAGTACTGGAGGGTGTACTTGTCCTCGGCGGGGTCGCTCAGGTCGCCCGTGTAGCACAGGCAGGCCTCGGCCACGGCGCCGGTGCGCTCGCGCACGGTCCGGATGGCCGGGGCGAGGTTGTCGACCCAGTTGAGGGAGTCGAAGATCCGGAAGACGTCGATGCCGCGGTTGGCGGCCTCGACGGTGAAGGCCTCGACGAGGTTGTCGGGGTAGGCCTTGTAGCCGACGCCGTTCGAGCCGCGGAGCAGCATCTGGAACGGCACCGTCGGCATGGCCGCGCGCAGGAGCTGGAGCCGCTCCCAGGGGTCTTCGCGCAGGAAGCGCAGACACACGTCGAAGGTGGCCCCGCCCCACATCTCGAGGCTGAACAGATCGGCGCCGTGGTCGCGGTCGTAGGCGGCCGCGACGTCGAGCATGTCCTTGGTCCGCATCCGCGTCGCGAGCAGGGACTGGTGCGCGTCGCGGAAGGTGGTATCGGTGTAGAAGATGCGGCGGTCGTCCTTGACGGTTTTGGCGAAAGCCTCCGGGCCGTCCTCCAGGAGGATGGTGCGCAACAGACGCGATGGTTGCGCAAGGTCCGCGGGGGCAGTGCCGTCGTCGCGCCTGGCGCTTTGCGAACCTCGCGTAGACCTTGCGTCTATTGCGTCCGATCCGTGTGGCACCGTCGGGGCCCTCCACGCCTTCAACTCCCGGCCCTTGACCTGCGGGTTGCCGTTGACGATGGTGTGGGCGAGGTACTTGAGGGCCTTCGTGGCGCGGTCGCGGCGCACGGGCAGTTCGAAGAGCTCCGGGTGCTCGGTGAGGTAGTCGACGGTGTAGTCGCCGCGCAGGAAGTCCGGATCGCGCAGGAGGTTGAGCAGGAAGTCGGCGTTGGTCTTGACGCCGCGCACGCGGAACTCCCGCAGGGCGCGGTGGAGGCGCTGGGCGGCGCCGGTGAGGTCGCGCCCGCTGGCGGTGACCTTGACGAGCAGGGAGTCGAAAAAGGGACTGATGACCGCGCCGGGGTAGGCCGACCCGGCGTCGAGGCGGATCCCGAAGCCCGACGCCGAGCGGTAGGCCGTGAGCGTACCGTAGTCGGGGCGGAAGTCGTTGGCCGGGTCCTCGGTGGTGACGCGGCACTGGATCGCGACGCCCGTGAGGGGGATGGCCTCCTGGGAGCTGATCCGCAGGGCGTCGTCGGTGAGGCGGTACCCCTGGCAGATGAGCAACTGGGAGCGCACGATGTCGATCCCGGTGACGACCTCCGTGATGGTGTGCTCGACCTGGATACGCGGGTTGACCTCGATGAAGAACACGTTGTACTGCGGGTCGACGAGGAACTCGGCCGTGCCGGCGCAGGAGTACCCGGCCTCGCGCCCGAGCCGCAGGGCGTAGTCGTAGAGTTTTTTCTTGACGAACTCCGGGAGCGTCGTGCAGGGCGCCACCTCGACGACCTTCTGGAAGCGGCGCTGCACGGAGCAGTCGCGCTCGTAGAGGTGGACGAGGTTGCCGTAGGTGTCGCCGAGGAGCTGGACCTCGATGTGTTTGGGTCTTTCGACAAAACGCTCCAGGAAGATGCTGCCGTCCCCGAAGGCGCGCAGGGCCTCACTCGACGCCTCCTCGTAGGCGGCGTCGAGGCCTTCGGGCGTCCGCACCACGCGCATGCCCCGGCCCCCGCCCCCGGCGGCGGCCTTGACCATGATGGGGTAGCCGATGCGCTCGGCCTCGGCGCGGCGGACGGCGGCGTCGGAGAGGTCGCCCTCGTAGCTCTCGATGACGGGGACCTCACAGCGGCGGGCCAGTTCCTTCGTCATGCGCTTGTCGCCCATCTGCGCCATCGACTCCGGGCTCGGACCGATGAACACGAGGTCTTCCTCGCGGCAGCGCGTCGCGAACTCGAGGCTCTCGCTCAGGAAACCGTAGCCGGGGTGGATGGCCTCGGCGCCGCAGGTTTTGGCGCAAGCTATAATGGCCTCAACGTCGAGGTAGGGCTTGAGGGGCTCGTCGGCGGCGCCGATCCGGTAGCTCTCGTCGGCCTTGTAGCGGTGCAGCGAGTAGCGGTCCTCGTGGGTGTAGATGGCGACGGTGCGCAGGTCGAGCTCGGAGGCGGCGCGCAGGACGCGGATGGCGATCTCGCCGCGGTTGGCGACGAGGAGTTTGCGGAAGGGGCGGGTCGGCATGGGGCGGAAGGTAGTGTGGACGCTCGACCGCGCCAGCGCCGGGCGGGGTGTCCCCGTACCGGTGGGCGACGGGTAGATCGGGCAGGATTCTCGACGCGAAGTGCGGATTTGTCGCGTACCATCTTTGTAGTACCTTACTCTCGAAAAATCTCACCAAAACACACACTCATGAAATCATCACTACTCTTCACCCTGCTCGGGCTCTTGGCCAGCGCGAGCCTCACGGCACAAACCGGCAGCGTCACGGCCTCGACGCTCGACATCACGCTGACCAACCCACCGCTCGGGCCCTCGGCGACGACCACGACGACCTTCGTGACCGGTTCGGCGGTCGGGACCCCGGCGAACGGCACTGTGCTCTCGATTCGGCCGAACGACGAACTCACGCTGTCCAACGGCGCCGCCCTCCTCAACGGTACCGGGTGCACGGTGACGGGCGGGAATCTCGAACTGGTCTTCGGCCCGAACTCCGCCGCCCCGGTCATCGTCAGCTTTCCACTCGTGCCGGACAACGACTGCAGCTCGCCGAACCGCCCCGCCAACGTCCCGGCCTGCGGCCCGGGCGACGGACTGTTCCGCCTATCGCCGCTGTTGCCGAGCACCCTGCCCCTGAACCCTTTGGGCGCCAATGCCCCGGACGGGTCCCAGATCTCGGTGCGGATCACGATCACCCCCCTCGGCGCCGGCTGCGCCACCCTCACCCCGGAGGTCATCGACATCCAGCTCCGCGTCGAGAGTCTCGCGCCTACCCCCGTCACGCTGACCAGCTTCAAGGCAGAACGGATCAGCGGGCGTGACGTGGTGGCGTGGTCGGCCGCACAGGAGGTCGACCTCGCGGGCTACAGTCTCGAGCGCTCGCTGGACGGGGAGCGATTCTTCGAAACCGCGTACGTCCCCGCCCTCGGGACGAGCCATGGTGCGCGCGACTACGGCGAGAGCCTCGCGCTGGCCACCGAGGCCCTGGACGCCGTGGTGTACTACCGCCTGCGCAGCATCGACCTCGACGGGAGCTACGCCTACTCGAAGGTGATCTCGGTGGGCGGGAGTCGTCACGCCGACCAGGCGCTCGCCGCCGACTTCGTCGCGCCCAACGTGGTGCCCGGCGGTCGCGGCTTCACGATCGTGCGGACCCTGGCCCCCGGGACGACCATCGACGTCTACGACATGAGCGGTCGGCGCCTCCTGCGCGTGCCGGCGACCCTCGGCAACTCGATCGGCGAGGGTTTGCCGGCCGGACGTTACGTGCTGAGTGCCGTGGGCGCGGCGGGCGTATCGACGCAGCAGGTGGCGGTGCAGTAGGCCTGCGCCGACTAGCACACGACGCGGTGGGGCGGCGCTTTACGCCGCTGCCTACCGGAAGGCGGTGACCGCTCGCTGAGGTTTTGTGCGCCTTCGCTGATCGTGAGCCGTGCATGCCGCGACAGGGTCTCAACTTCGCGAAAGCTCGTGTGGGCAGCTCGAGCCAAGACACCCCCTTCCGCCGTCAGATTTGTCGCTGTGCCACGCGGTCGCTTACCTTCCACACTTTCCGGCCTACCCAGGGCCGTGCGCATTTGACCAAACAAACGTCTTACACATGTTCCAGAAGTTATTCTCTCTCCCTATCCTCGCCCTCGCCGTAGGGCAACTCACGGCGCAGACGGCTACCATTCCGGCGGCGACAGTCGACATCACGATCTCCAATCCGAGCGGGGGATCGGTCTCCACGACGTACGTCCTCGGCGGCGCCACGGGGACCCCATTCAGCGGTGCCGAGATTGTCGTGCGGTCCAATGACATCATCACCTTCGGGAACGTCGCCGCGGTCGCCAACGAGACCGCCTGCGATGTCACGGGCGTGGACGTGACCGTGACGGTCCCAGTGCTAAGGCTGGCAGGGATAGGTCCCCAAACTCAATCCCTCGCGTTTGAGTCGGCGTGCCCCTTCACGGGGTCAGTCCCGCCCAATCTGCCCGCGTGCAACGCCGGTGATGAACTCTACGTGGCCCTCCCCGGGTCGTCCTCCTCGATAAACTTTAGCAGTAGTCCCTTTCCGATACCCGACGGACTGGTGACCGGCATCAACATCACCGTCACCCCGACGAGTACGACCTGCGCGCCGACACCCGCGACTGCAACAGCAACAATCAGGGTAGACAACAACGCTCCCCTCCCCGTCACCCTCACTTCCTTCACGGCCACTCGCCAACACAACCGTGACCTCGTCGCGTGGACCGTCGAAGACGAGGTCAACCTCGCCGGCTACGCCGTCGAGCAGTCCCTCGACGGCAAGCACTTCGAAGAGGTACGCTTCGTCAACGCCCTCGGGACCGACGGCGGGGCGCGCAGCTACGGCGAGCGCGTGGCTAGCGCCACCGAGGCCCTCGACGCCACGACTTACTACCGCCTGCGTACCGTCGACCTCGACGGGAGTTTCGAGCTCTCGCGGGTGGTCGCCGTCAACGCCGGCGCGGAGGTCCTCGCCGAGGCTGAGCTGATGGTTGCCCCGAACCCGAGTCGACAGGGCAGCGGGTTCACGACCAACCTCCCCGCCGACCCCGGGGCCGACATCCAGGTGTTCGACCTCCAGGGGCGCCTCGTGCTCAGGCGCGCGGGCCTCACGGGCGAGGCGATCGGGCAGCACCTGCCGGCCGGGAGCTACGTCGCGCGCGTGACCTCCGCCACCGTAAGCGGGCAGTGCCGTATCGTGGTGCAGTGACCGAGTCCGACAACTTCAGCTACAATACGCTGAAGCTCAGTATCTGAGAAGCGATCAGGGGTCGGCCGCGAGGTCGGCCCTTTCGTATTTCGGGGTTTGCGCGCGCGGGTAACAAAGGTGTGCGTTCCGTCCGTTTAGGAGACTCAAGCTTTGCGTGGTATGAAGGTTAGCGTATTCCTCGTGGCGTGTTTTGGCGCAAGCCTCACCCTCGGCGCGCAGGGCCTCGGCGGCCTCCCGAGTCTCGACTGGTACCGCTTCGCGGGGGACTCCATCCGGCTCGTCACCACGCCGGCTACCCTCCCGTTCGCCGAGCGGAGCTACGACCTCATCGAGGGCCTCACGCGCCTGCGCCCGCTGCCGCTCGGCGACAAACTCAAGCGCATCGACATGTTCGTGCAGCCCGTCACCGTGGAGGCCAATGGCTTCGTCGGGGTGACGCCGTGGCGCAGCTTCCTGTACGCCACCCCGCCGCAGGACCAGAGCCTCATCAGTACCAACAGCTGGGTCGACGCCCTCGCGATCCACGAGTACCGCCACGTCGAGCAGTACTCGAATCTGCTGCGGGGCTGGACGAAGTTCGCGCGCGTCGTGGCCGGAAACGCGGGCTGGGGGGTGCTCACGGGGCTCTCGACGCCGGACTGGTTCTTCGAGGGCGACGCCGTGTACTCGGAGACGGTCCTCACCTACGCCGGGCGTGGGCGTACGCCGGCCTTCACGGCGCTGCAGCGCGCGATGGCCCTCGAGGACGTGCGCTATCCGTACATCAAGGCCCGCAACGGCAGCCTCCGCTCGCGGCTCCCGGACCACTACCGGCTCGGGTACGCGATGGTGCAGCACGGGCGACTCGTCTACGATGACCCGTGGCGCACCGTCGTCCGTAAGGCCGGCAGGTTCTGGCCGCCGCTGTACCCTTTCTCGGGCGCGCTCAAGCGTGAGACCGGCCTTAGTACGCGTCGCTTCTACCGCGAGACCTACGATAGCCTGGGGCAGGTCTGGAAGGAGGCGGCTTCCGCCAAAACGTTCACGCCCCACCGCAGCATCACGCCCCTCGGCCGGCAGGTCCCGATCTACGCGTACCCGCAACCGGCCTACGACCCGTCCGACAGCTTGGTGGTCGTGATGCGGCGGCGTCGCGACGACATCAATCGCCTGGTGCTGCTGCGCCACGACGGGCGCGAGCAGGACCTCACGCCGCTCGGGTTCTCGGTCGACGACGCCTTTCACGCCGCCGGGGAGGCCCTCACGTGGGCGCGGTTCTCGCTCGACGCCCGCCGGCCGGACGAGTCCTACAGCGACGTGTACGTGGCTGACCTCGACGACGCCAAGCCCCGCCGGATCACCACGCAGCAGCAACTCTTCAGCCCTGGCCTGAGCGCCACCGGGGAGCACGTGGTGGCGGTCAAGCTCCCGCCCGGGGGTCCGGACGCGCACACGGCCGGGCGGCGGCCCTGCCTCGTCGAACTCGACGCCGCGAACGGGCGCGTGGTCCGGGAGGCGTGCTTCGGGTACGAACTCATCATCGGTCCGCGCTTCGCGGATGCGGACCGCGGCGCCGTGATCGCCGTCGTGAAGCTCGACGGCTTCCTGTCCTTGCAGCGGCTCGACTTCGACGGGGGCGTGACGCAGCTGACGCCCTGGACGCGCCACGTGCTCGGCACCCCGTACGTCCACGAGGACCACGCGTACTTCTCGGCCGACTTCTCGGGCGTGGACAACGTCTACCGGGTGTCGACCGCGGGCGGCGGGGAGTTGGAACAGCTCACCGAGGTGGCCGTCGGGGCCTACCACCCGAGCACCGACGGCAGTACGCTCTACTTTACGGAAGTCGCCGCGGCCGGGGACCCGGTGTCGGTCTTGCCGGCGGAACAGTGGCTGCGCCGCCCGGTGGCGATCGTGGAGCCGGCCGAGTTGGCGCAGTACGCCGCGCTCGTCCCCGACGCCGCGGGGGAGCGGTTCCGGCGCCGGTACTTGCCCTCGGCCCCGGCGCGCGGCGCGCAGGCCGCCCTCACGCAGGGCGCCGTTACGCAAACCGCCGTCACGCAGGGCACTCCTAGCGCAGCGATCGTAGCGGAGGGCGTTTCGGCGAGCCGTTCGGCAAAACCTTACTCTTCCCTGTTAGACGGCTTTGGGATCACCCAGCTCTCGCCGGTGGTCGACAATGTGGAGGCGAGCTACGGCCTCCTCGGCGAGACGCGCCTCGGGGACTACTCGGCGAGTTTGACGGCGGGCTACAACCTCAACGAGGAGCGCGGCTTCGTGCGCGCCGAGGTGACCGTCGCGCGGACGTGGCCGTGGGTGGTGCTCTCGTTCGGGCAGACCAACCGCAACGTGGAGACCCTGACGGAGGTCGGGGAGTTCGGCATCACGGACGCCGACGAGACCTCCGTCGGGCTCGACCTCGAGGCCCCGTTGCAGCAGCTCATCGGTGCGTACGCTTACCAGTTGACGCCCACGCTCGGGGTGGCCTGGCGGGATGTCGACTACGAGCAGGTCTTCAATCGCACCGGCGGGGTGCAGCTCTTCGCCGGCGACTACGGTATCTGGACCGGGGAGGCCGCGCTGAGCTTCCGGCGCCTGCGGCAGACGGCCACCAAGCACATCCTCCCGCGGGAGGGGCAGTTGCTGGACGTTAGCTATTCCGATCAGCTCGCGCTCAACGAGGGCAGCGGCAGTGCGCTGCCCCCGTCTTCGACCCCGAGCGCGAAGCGGTTTACGGCGACAGTCGGGCAGTTCCTGCCGGGTTTTGCGGCGACCCACGGGCTGCTCTTGCGGGCGCGCTACCGCCAGGAGACGCTGAGCAATGTGTATGTCTTTAGCGACCGGTTCTTCTAC
The DNA here is from genome assembly GCA_965215115.1 of Saprospiraceae bacterium. GTDB lineage: Bacteria > Bacteroidota > Bacteroidia > Chitinophagales > Saprospiraceae > CALDTK01. Next base: position 3,616,166 of record OZ244050.1, on the reverse strand, counting down.
GCCCGCGGCTACACCAGCCTGCGCGGAGACCGCAACACCACGCTATCCGTCGACTACCACTTCCCGTTGCTCTACCCCGACGTAGGCTTCGGAGGCATCGCCTACCTGCAGCGCATCCGGGCGAATGTCTGGGGAGACCTTAGCTCCCAGAAGCTCGAGCGGCGTGGGAGAGTGTTCGAGGACGAGTACCGCAGCGTCGGGGTGGACGTGACGGGGGACTTCGTGTTCTTCAATGCGCAGCCGTTGCCGGTGGGGGTGAGGTTCCCGTATTTGCTGGACGGGGCGGCGGTCGGGTTTGCGTCGCCGCAGTTGCTGGTGTCGTTGGACTTCTGAACTTGGCGACGGCGAGCGTTCGACGCTTCGGCGGGTTTGACACGGAGGCACGGTGGTTTACGGAAGCCTGCGGTGCGCGCCGGCGCCCCATCTTCGCAGCATGAAGTTGTGCTACACTTACTCGTTGCTCGTGGGCCTCGTTTTGGCGCAAGCCGTACCCGTCGATGGCCAGACTGTAGATCGTTTTGCCGATAAGGCGATGATGGCCAAAGCCCAGCGGCTGGCGCACGAGTACATCATGCTGGACGGGCACGTGGACCTGCCTTACCGACTGAAGGTCAAGAACTTCCGCTACACCAAGGAGTACCTCGGCATCCCGGTGGAGAGTGGCGAGGGGGACTTCGACTTCCGGCGGGCGCGGGCGGGCGGGCTCGATGCGCCCTTCATGTCGATCTACATCCCGGCGAGTCTGCAGGGGCCGAATCTGTACGGCGGGAAGGCACTGGCGGATTCGTTGATCAACCTCGTCGAGGGCGTCGTGGCGACGAATCCGACGCGCTTCGCGATTGCCACGCACCCGGATTCGGTACGGGCGCAGTTTCGGCGCGGGCTGATCTCGCTGCCGATGGGCATGGAGAACGGCGCGCCGCTGGCCTACCCGGAGGACGTCGAGCACTTCGCGAAACGCGGCATCCGCTACGTGACGCTGACACACTCGAAGGACAATCACATCTGCGACTCGAGTTACGACACGACGCAGACCTGGGGCGGATTGAGTCCCTACGGGAGCCTAATCTTGGACGAATTGATCGAGCACGAGATCATGATCGACATATCGCACGTGAGCGATTCGACGGCCTACCAGGTATTGAGGCGCGTGAAGGTCCCCGTCATCGCGAGTCACTCTTCGCTGCGACACTTTACCCCGGGTTTTGAGCGCAATATGCCGGACTCGATGGTGACTTTACTCGGGAAGAACGGGGGCGTGATCATGATCAACTTCGGAAGCACTTTCGTGGACGGGCGAGTGGCGGACGGACGCAGGGCCGTGCAGGAGCAAGCCGAGGCTTACTTGGCGACGCGAGGGTTGACGTTCGGTGACGCTTCCGCAAAACCTATTCTGGATTCGCTCGAAAAGGTGACGACGATGCCGTTTGCGGACATCGAGATTGTCGCGGACCACATCGATCGCACCGTACAGTTGGCGGGCGTGGACCACGTCGGCTTCGGGAGTGACTTCGACGGGGTCGGGGATTCGTTGCCGACGGGTCTGAAGGATGTGGCGGACTATCCTAATCTGATCTACGTACTGTTGGAGCGCGGGTACTCCGAGGAGGACATCGAGAAGATCTGTGGGGGGAACCTGTTGCGGGTTTGGGAGGAGGTGAGTCGGTGAGGCCGCCGTTTGATCACTTTTGAGTGGTCGCGGTGATTGTAGGAATTAATGTACACCCCTGCAAAGTCACTAGACCACGTTGGATTCCGACTGTTCAGCTATGCGAACCGAAACTCCAAGAGGCTTGGCTGGCGTAGCTGAACAGTTACTAGAATTCCTGCTATACTGAGCGCCAGGACGGCTCACTCGGCTCTACTCGTCCATACCAAACATAATCACCCCCTCACTCGAAAATTTAAAAGCCTGTGTACGCTCGAGAAACTCACGCGCCACCGCGAGGCTGGTGCACGGGATCACCGAAGAGTAGTGCCAGATTTTGCGTAGCATCTTCACGTAGGCGTCGGGCTCTCCGCGGCGCGTGAGGGCTCGTAGCCCCAACAAATAGTCTTCACGGTAGACAGTCGGTAAGATGATCTTGGGTACTCCGCTATCGCTAAGTTCGGCGTTGGCGATCAACCGCGCCATCCGGCCGTTGCCGTCGTCAAAAGGATGAACCTCGCTCACGAGAAACATCAGGAACACGGCCCGCGAGAAGGGATTGCGGAGTCGGGTCAAGATCCTCAAACCCTCGGCGATCGTCCCGATCACATAGTCGGGTCGCACGAACTCGGTATCGCCAGCGCGATTGGCACGAATCTTCAACTTCCCCGGTCGTTTCGAAGGACGTTTCTCAAGCAGAAAACCGTGTGCATGGCGCATCCAGTCGTTAAAATCCCCTTCGTTCGCGAGGGGCAGGCGCAAGGTTTGAGGATCGCTACACAGCTTGTACAACGCTCGCACGTCGTGGCTGTCTTCGTATTGCGTAGGTATGTCCTCTCCGTCGAAAACGATGCGCTCCGCCTCGTCGACGGTGAACTCGGTCCCCTCGATGAAATTCGAGAAATACGACTCGAAGAACGCAAACACCTCGTACTCCTCGATGCTCGGCCCTGCGTAATCGACCGTCGTCGACGCATCGTTTCGCAGCAGATAAGTTGCCAGCGACTCGAACAACGCTACCCGATCGCTGTCGTAAGGCTTACCGAGATGGTAGAGCCGGGCCGCGCGCGACTTCAGGAGCTTCGCCGGGCGAGTGCTTTGGATGGCGGCGATCAAACCTTCTAGTAGGGCAAATGCCTCTTGCCAACCCAATGCCTCACCGACTTCCCGAGCCTCGTCCCTGAGTTGATTCAACCTGCGAGCCCCCCTCGCGTCGATCTCCTGAATGAGGAGGCCTTCGATGGCCACTCGGTCCAAGACGCGCTCACGGCCGTCGACGCGCCGGGCGCCCCGGAGATTCTCGAGGAGCGCCTTCGCACGTGAAGATCGACGGGTTGCCAGAAGCAAAGAGAAGTTCGGGAAGGGTCGACAAATTTTCTACACCTACGCGGCCTACTCGGCCACCGGATGTTAAATTTACTACACCTAACTTGACTTTACTGCAAAAAATCTACACCTACCTCGTCTTCGCACGCCGGGGCCGTTCCAGAATGACATAGTGCAGGGCGAGACCGAAGTCCACCGTACGCCAGGGCGCCGCTTCGACCACGCCCGCGAGCTCGACCGTTCCCGCCAACTCATCGCGCGTCTCCACTCCGTAGCTGACCCCGGGCTGTGCGGCGGTTAGCTGGGCGTCGAGCGCGAGGCCGATCCTAGGCGACACCCGGTACCGCAGCTCTACCCCGGCACGCGCGGACAAGACCTGGCGCCGCGGGTCGTTCGCCACGTATACGACGCGGTACTCCTCGTTCGCGTCCAGCCGCTTGACCCGCATCACGAGCGAGTCGGCATCCATCAGGATGAGCCCGAGGCCCGCGCTCGGCGTCAAAGTCCACCGCCGCCGCACGAATTCGTACCCTACGGCCCCGTTGATCAGCCACAGCGTCCGGTGTTGGAATTTCCTGTCGTTGTAGTGCAGGTCCACGTTGACGTCGCCCCCGTACGCCACCGCCGTTTCGTAGAGGAAGACCTCCTTGTCGAGGTAGGTTCGCGAGCGGTAGGGTGCGCGCTCGAAGGACAGGTCGTACACCCACGGCGTGGGGGCGTGCAGGCGCAGGCCGAGCCCGTCCGAGAGCACCTGCACGTGTTTGTCCACGAAGCGGTCGGCGAGGTTGGGCTCCGCCGGGGCGTTGAGCGGGAGGCGGTACCCGAGGTGGATCGCGGCGCTCAGGCGGTACGGCTTCGGTGCGTCAACGGGGCTCGTCTGCGCGTAGGTGGCGCCTTTCGGCAAAACCAAGCACCCCAGCAGCACCAAGCCCACGGTCAGCCACCGTCGGAGTCGTGGACTTTTCAAAGTGCGGAGATGAGGGGGCTAACGGCCGTGAGGACCCTCCCGTCGGAGAGGGTCGCATCGACGCGGAACTGTTGCTGCGAACCCTTCGCGGCCGGGGCGACCGTCAAAACATCGATGCTCTGACCATTCGTGTCATCGGAGCCGTCGTACTGATCAAAATGGTCGTTCGCGATCCCGCGGCCGACGAACGCCGGCACCGCAACGAACCCATCGAGGGTCCTGATTTTGAACAGGTCCGTAGCGTCGGCGCCCGCCGTGTAGTCGGCACTGTAGTCGCGCAGCGTCGTGATGCGAATGGCGCGGATGGTGTCCTGCGAGGTAACTTCGTAAGTAGGTACTGGCCAGCAGGCGTAAGCTTCCGATACGAGCGGATTACGAAGTCCGTGGCGCCAGCACAGGCCATCCCTCGACTCGAAGCGCATGCTTAACCCAATGGCGGCGTGCGGGATAGCATTGTCGGTACTTGGGACTGGGTACGAATCCCGATTGTCGAGCGCCTGGACGGCGAGCTCGCAGTAGGTAAAGTCGAGGTTGATCATGACCCCGTCACCGACATCGCCGCAGGGGTCGGTGCAGTTGCTAGTTAGGACTGCGCCAAACGATAGCGCTGCAGACAGGAGTCTCAGGTTCATGGGTGAGCGATCGTGGTGATCGACAACGGAAGCGCAGACAAGAACGCTGCCGCAGGTTTTGGCGAAAGCCGCACGAAATGCCCCCCCCCCCCGCACGCTCAGGACTTTTCCATCACTTCTGGAGTTCTCTCCAGGCGCTTAGGTTTTTCTTTTCACTCGTGGGTAACCCCCCCGGCCCCCCTTATTTTGGTTTCGGCCGCAGAACCGCTTCGCGGCCCCGCGGCCGAAACCAAAACAAGGGGGGAGGCGAACGCTCCCGGCAATCGTCACGTCTGAGGGCCGCAGACCCTCCGAGCAAAGCGGTGCTGCACGGTCGCCTCCCCCCTTGTTCAGCCGGGCTGCCGGATCGAGCGAAGCGAAGGTCTGGCAGCGCGGATGAATAAGGGGGGCCGGGGGGGTTACACTACGAGTGGCGGGAACGTCCTGCCCCCGCACCCTACAGCCTATACAAAGTCGGCACCAGCACCCCGATCCCGGCCCCGACCGCGTAGCCCACCAAGACGTCCGTCCAGTAGTGATTGCCCGACAGGACGCGCGTCGTGCCCGTGATCGCCGGCAGGAGGGCCGCGCTCGCCCACACCCAGCCGTCGCCGCGGCGCGCGGGGTAGTAGTCGTGGTACAGTTGCGCGGTGAAGAAGCTATTCGCCGCCGCATTGGAGGTGTGCCCGCTGAAGAAGCTGCGGCGCGCGTCCTTGACGAGTTTTCGCGAAAGCGCTACATCGGGATTGTAGGTGTAGGGCCGGGGACGGCGGACGGTGTTTTTGACGAGTTGCGTGACGCCGGTGTTGAGGAGCAGCACCTGACCGTAGAGCAGGGCCGCCTGCCCGCCGTTGTCGCGGACGCGGTCGGAGGCCAGCAGGCTGGCCGGCAGCACGGTGGCCCCGTAGCCGGTCACGTCGCTGATGACGAGCGCGACGTGGTTGCGCTTCCGGGTCGCGAGGCGGTCGAAGGCCCAGACGTCGCCCCGGTCGAAGGCCAGGGCCTGCTCCTCGGTGAGCGCCCGGAGTCTCGAGGAGTAGTAGAGGCCGATGCCCTCGGAGGCCAGACCGGTCCCGGTGACGAGGAGCCCGCGACCGAGTTCGAGGTTGTAAGGCGAAGGGTACTGCGCGGATGCCCCAGCGCCCGAGCCGCCGAAGAGCAACAGCACCGCCGTAAGGCTCGCGATCGCCCCCCGGACGCAGCGTACGCGGCCGCGGATGGGCGTGAAGGCCAGATGTAAACCAAAAATATCCTGCATGTAACTGGAAGCCTATGCCGCGGCAAAGTTGTGCGGGCGAAACCAAAAACAATCCACAGGTGCGTGTGCAGAGTCGATTGAGGGAAATAGCCCCGCCACTACAAACAAATTGTTTTATAATTGCCTTTCGAACCTCGGAGCCTCGAACCCACGCCTAAACCCTCCCTCATGAACCGCACCTGGTGGACCCACCTCCAAACCATCGCCCCCGACGCCCTCGGCGCGTGTACGACGCGTTTTGCCAACAAGTACCCGAGCGAGTGGCGGCGCCGCATTCGTGACCTCGGCGAACTCGAGCGCTACTTCTACGAGATGTACAAACTCGAGCTTCACTTCTCGCACGTGGCCGGGGGCGCCCTGCCGTACGGTTTTCGCGTAAGCGGCCAAAATTGGCGCGTCCAACGCCTCAAACACTTCGGCACCTCCGAGGAGGCGCGGTGGGCGGGCCTGAGTCTGTCTTTCCAACTCGTCGAGGCGGAGCTGCGCCGCGTGCACTACGTCAAGCCCGAGCTCCACCAGCCCGTGCGCAGGCAGCCCAAGGATGAGAAGGCGAACCTGCCGCAGGAGGGGTGGCGGAAAGTGGCGTAGGCGAGGAAGTGTCGGAGGTCGAAGGTCGAAGGTTGGAGTATCGGAGGGGCTGCCGCGGGGGCCGCGCTCGGGTGTTGCGGTAGTGCCTTCCGCACTTCACTGCTTCCCCCCTTCGACACTTGCCTTCCCGTCGAACGCCTGCATGGCACGGCGCCAGTAGCTCAACACGGTTTCCTTCGGCTTCTGCTGCTCGCCGCCCCAACTCATCTGCGTCGTGGCCGCGCCGTCGACGCGGGTGATGGTGTAGGTCATGTTGCCGGGGTCGTCGTAGGTGAGCGCGGCGAAGTCTTGCTTCTCGTAGGTATCGAAGAGGTCCTTGGCGACCTTCGGGTCGACGGGCGCGACCTCGCGGAAGGGCAGCTCGTTGATGACCTCGCGCCTGTAGAACAGCTGGCCGTTGGGCAGCAGCATGTACTCCTGCGACTGCCCCGTGAAGCCGCCCCCGTAGCGGAACAGCAGTCGCTCGGCGGGCAACGTATCTATCGTGTACGTTTTGCCCGTCGCACAGCGCGAGAGGGTAAGCACCAAAAGAAAGGACCCTAGACCGGTGATGAGCTTCCGCATAGCCGGACAAACGTAATCCAGGCTCGCCGCTCACACTGGCGCATCGAGTTTTGGCGAAAGCCGCCCCAGGAGCACCTTAGTGTCGATCTAACACACTACCTTGTCCTCCATGCGTACACTCTCTGGACTCCTCACTCTGCTGATCCTTAGCCTCGGGGCTCGTGGCTCGGCCCAGTCCGTCATGTCCCCCGCCAACTTCATCCGCGTCGACCAGTTCGGCTACCTCCCGTCGGTCAACAAGGTGGCCGTCATCGCGAAGCCGCTCGAGGGCTTCAACAAGGGGGCCGGCCTGCGGCTCAACGTCGGTGTGCCGGTCGAACTGGTCGACGAGTCAAGCGGCGAGGTGGTCTACGCGGCTTACGCCAAAACCTGGAACGGCGGCGCGAAAGACGGCCTCAGCGGCGACTCCGGCTACTGGTTCGACTTCTCGAGCGTCCGACGCGCGGGTACCTACGTGATCCGCGCCACGCAACTCGACGGCGCGACGGTGAGTAGCTACCCCTTCCGCATCGCCGCCGACGTCTACGAGGACGTGTTGCGGGCGACGGCCAACTTCTTCTACTACCAACGCGTCAACCAAGTCAAGACCGCGGAGTTTGCCGCCGGCGCGCCCTGGGTCGACGGCGCGTGGTTCGATCGCCCCAATCAGGAGCGGGCCGCGAGATTCCTCGACGACCCGAGCATCAAGCGCGACCTGAGCGGCGGCTGGATCGACGCCGGGGACCCGAACAAGTACGTAACCTTCGCGACCGACCCGGTCCACAGTCTCCTGCGGACCTACACCGACCACCCCGACTTCTGGAAGGCCTTCGACCTCAACATCCCGGAGAGCGGCAACGCCGTCCCGGACCTCCTCGACGAGGTCCAGTACGAGATCGAGTGGATCAAGAAGATGCAGGACTACGGCAGCGCGACGGCCAGCGGCGGGATCCACCAGAAGATGGGCATCCTCAACGACGGCGCCTACATCAGTCCGCCGAGTTCGGACACGCGCCTGCGCTACTACAACCAGGTCTGCGTCAGCTCCACGATCACTGGCGCGGGCATGTTCGCACACGCCGCGGCCATCTACAAAGACTTCCCCAGCCTGCGGGCCGAGGCCACGGCGCTGATCGACCGCGCGGAGGCGGCCTGGAGGTACTATAAGGCTGCCCCGAACAAGGAGGAGCGCTGCGACGACGGCCGCATCGAGGCCGGGGACGCCGACGGACCCGGCGACCAGTACGCCAAGGAGCACGTCGCCGAGGCGACGGTGGCGGCGGTCTACCTGTTCGAGGCCACCGGAAAGCCGGAGTACCGCGACTTCGTGGAGGCCAACTACACCAAGATGCGGCCGTTCAACGGCTCCGCGACCGAGTGGGCCGTGTACCGCACGGCGCAGGGCGAGGCCATCGCCGACTACGCCGCGCGCATCAACCCGACGAGCGCCGCCGCGAAGGCCGTCCGTTCCCTCAAGGAGTCGGTCAACAAGAGCGAGTCCGCGGCCTACCGCGTCTTCGAGGCCGACAATCTCTACCGCGCCAACCTGGTGTACTTCAACTGGGGCTCGAACAGTCTGGCCGGCGCGCAGGCCGCCCAGATCATGGACTTCCTGGAGTTCGGGTGGAAGCCGGGTCTCGCCGCTGCCCACACCGAGCGCGCCGCCGGCATCCTCAACTACATCCACGGCACCAACCCGATGGGCGTGTGCTACCTGTCCAACATGTACCGGTACGGCGGGGACTTGTGCGCCGACGAGATGTGGCACTCGTGGTTTGCGTCGGGGACGCGGTTCGACAACATCACCGGCGGCAACGTCGGACCGGCGCCGGGGTTCCTCGCCGGGGGTGCCAACCCGCAGGGCAATGGCGCGATGCCGATCAAGGTCGGCACCGAGCAGTTCAACGCCACCGTCGGCGGCCAGCCGAAGCAAAAGGCCTTCTCGGTCAACAACGACCCCAACGCCACCTTCGGCCCCTGGGCCTACAACGAGCCGGCGATCTACTACAACGCCAACTACTTGCGGGCCCTGGCCTTCTTCGCCGCCGGCGAGACCGGCGGCACCGACGCCGAGGACTTCGGCGCGACCGGTGAGTGCTTCGAGGCCGAGGCCATCGCGACGACCGCCCCACCGGCTACCTCGCAGGCCGGGACCTCGGGCGGGGCCTACCTCGGGAGCACCGGCGACGCCGCGCGGAGCATGACGATCACGCCCGCGAGCTCGGGCGCGCGACAGATCACCCTGCGGGTCGCCCTCGGCGACGACGCCCGCGCGGCCCGGAAGTCGCTGGAGCGCTACGGATTGAGCGTCAACGGGCGGGCCCTGGCCCTGGCGCTGGATTCGACCACGCTGGCCGTGGCGTCGGCGGCCTCGGGGACGATCTGGGGCACGGCCGTGAGCGAGTCGGTCGTCCTCCAGAACGGACAGCCCGTCACGCTGCGACTCACGGCCACGGGCGCGGGCGGCGTCGACCTCGTCTGCTACCGCGAGCCCCGCGAGGTCCCGACAAGCTCGGGCGCCGGCGGCAATGCCCCCGTCTGCTCCGAGGCCGAGAACATGTTCACGGTTTTGGCGGAAGCCGGCTCCAACGCCACTGTCGAGCGCGACGGCAACTCGCCCGGGAGCTCCGGTGGGGCCTCGGTGAAGCTCTTCGACCTCGGCGACGAGGCCCGGCTCACCTTCGAGCTCCCCGCCGCCGGCAGCCAGGTCTTGCGCGTGCGCGTACGGACGGGCGAGGTGTCGGCCAACTCCAAGACCAACCTCAAGGACCTCTACCGCTTCTCCCTCGACGGGACGGTGGTGACGAGTACGCTCGACGAGTCGACCATCTCGGAGCTCGGCGGCGATACGTACTGGGGGGAGTTGGTCATCGGGCCGATCAACCTCAGCGCCGGCAAGCACACCCTCGACGTGCGCGCGCTGCGCAACTGGCTGAAGCTCGACCGCTTCTGCTCGCAGGCCTTCGCGAGTGCCGTGGTCGAGGTGCCGGCCGGGGCGGAGTTGCGGCTTTCGCCAAACCCCGTGCAGGACGTGCTCACCGCGGAGATCACCGGGGTCGGGACCTCCCCGGCCGGCTACTTGTACGAACTGCTCGACGTGAGCGGTCGCCTCGTCGCCCGCGCGAGTGAGGCCAGCCAGGTCGAACGGTTTGACGTGAGCAGCCGCAGCCAGGGCGCGGGACTGTACACGGTGAGGGTCACGGACCTGAGCGTCGGCTGGTCGATCGCGCGGCAGGTGGTGGTGCAGTAGCCGCCGAGGGGCTCAAGCCGCGGACCCATCACGCTCGAGACGGTATTAAGCGCAGCGACCATTCCAATCTTCCTGTTAAGGCGCTATTACGGGGTAGCAAATTCACGGATCGGAATTACCTTTCGGCTATGTCCACACCATCTTCCCGTCGTAAGTTCCTCAAGCAGTCCACCGCCGCGGCCGCGGGCCTCTACATCGTCCCGCGCCACGTGCTCGGGGGCAGAGGCTTCCTCGCCCCCTCGGACCGCGTCCGCGTCATGGGCGTCGGCGCCGGCGGGAAGGGGCAGTCGAACCTCATCCCGATCGACAGCGAGTACATGGTGGCCCTGTGCGACATCGACCAGAAGCACGCCGCGAAGACCTTCGAGCACTTCCCGAAGGCGAAGGCCTACACGGACTTCCGCAAGATGTACGACGAGCAACTCGAGAACGTCGACGCGGTCGTGGTCTCGACCCCGGACCACACCCACGCCATCGCCTCGCTGGCCGCGCTGTACGCCGGCAAGCACGTCTACTGCGAGAAGCCCCTGGTGCACAACATCAAGGAGGCCCGCCTCATGACCCAGGCCGCGGCCGCCAACCCGAAGCTCGTCACGCAGATGGGCAACCAGGGCGCCTCCGGGGAGGGCATCCGCAAGATCACCGAGTGGCTCGCCGCCGACCTCATCGGCGACGTGCACACGATGCACGCCTGGACCAACCGCCCGATCTGGCCCCAGGGCAACGCCGCCCCAACGGTCGCGGCGCCTAAGCCCGACTACATCGACTGGGACTCGTGGGTCGGCCCGGCCAAAATGGTGCCCTACCACCCACTCTACCACCCCTTCGCCTGGCGCGGGTGGTGGGACTTCGGCACGGGCGCCCTCGGGGACATGGGCTGCCACATCATCGACTCGGCCTTCTACGCCCTCGAGCTCGGCTACCCCACGAGCGCCGAGGCGAGCGTCGTGCCGATCTACTCGCAGAACTGGAACCCGGACCACACCCCGGAAGCGTGCCCGGTCGCCTCGCGGATCATCCTCGAGTTCCCGGCCCGCGGCGCCAAGCCCGCCGTGAAGCTCAACTGGTTCGACGGCGGACTCCTCCCCGAGCGCCCCGAGGAGCTCGGCACCGACGAGCGCATGGGCGACGGCGGCTCCGGGGTCATCCTCGAGGGCACGAAGGGCAAGCTCATGCACGACACCTACGCCAACAACCCGCGCCTGCTGCCCCTGTCGCGCAACGAGCAGGAGACCTTCCCCGCCGAGACCCTCCCGCGCGTGTCGACCAACCACAACATGGACTGGATTAACGCCATCAAGGAGGGTCGCCAGCCGAGTTCGCCGTTCACGAAGGCCGGCCCCCTCACCGAGACGGTGCTCATGGGCAACCTCGCCGTGCGCGCCTACGACGCCCGCGTCCCCGCCCCGACGGCCGACCGGCCCGACAACTACGAGCGGCCCGGCCGGACGAAGCTCCTCTGGGACGGGGCCAACATGCAGATCACCAACATCCCCGAGCTCAATTACATGGTCGGCCGCGATTACCGCAAGGGTTGGGGGCTGCCGGTGGCGTAGGGCGCCCGGACTCACGACGAGGTATGCCGAAGGCTTCGGTAGCGTTACATTGGGGCACATGAAGTACGCCTGCCTAGTCGTCGCCCTCGTCGCCCTCGTCGCACCGCTCCTGTCGCGGGCGCAGGACGCTCCCGTGTACCAAACCACCGTAGATAGCGCCTGGCGTCTGTACGAGGCGAAGGACTACGCGGCTTCCGCCAAAACCTACAATGTGGCCTTCCGGCAAAACGGGTACTCCGGGGGCGTAAACGATCGCTACAACGCTGCTTGTTCGTGGGCCCTCGCCGGGGAAGCCGACTCCGCTTTCCACCACTTGACGCGCATCGCGGAGAAAGGCAACTACACCAACCTAGGTCACGTGACTACCGACGGTGACCTCGACGCCCTGCACGAGGATCCGCGCTGGCGGACGGTGACCGCCCGCGTCGAGGCCAACAAGGCAGAGGCCGAGAAAGGTTTCGACAAACCGCTCGTCGCCCAGCTCGATAGCATCTTCGACCTCGATCAGGTCAAACGCCACGAAGTATCCAAGGTAGCCGAAGCGCATGGGTGGGTCTCGGAGGAGATGAAAGCCCTCTGGCGCGAGATCACGCCGCAGGATTCTCTCAACCTCATCGCCGTCCGGAAGATCCTCGACGAGCGGGACTGGCTCGGGGCGGACGTCATCGGGGGCAAGGGCAACCAGACACTCTTCCTCGTCATCCAGCACGCCGACATCGAGGTTGCAGCAACGGTACCTCCCGATGATGCGGGAGGCGGTGGCCGACGGCCGCGCGAAAGGCAGTGCCCTGGCGCTGCTCGAAGACCGCGTCGCGCTACGCCGGGGCGGCAAGCAGGTGTACGGTAGTCAGATCGGCCGCGACCCCGACACCGGCGAGGCCTACGTCGATGACCTCGACGAACCGGAGACCGTCGACGCGAGGAGAGCGAGCGTAGGCCTCGAGCCGCTCGGGAGTTACACCCAGCGCTTTGGCTTCACCTGGGACCTCGGGGCCTACCGCGCCAAGGAGGCTGCACGCGCGGCGAAGAAGACCGGCGACAACGCGCAGCAAGACTAAGCCTGGGGCGCAGACCACTTAAGTCGAGCGGCTATCACCAACCAAGCCTACCGTAGGCTAGTTACTCCTGTCGTGATGACGACCACCGACCCAGTCCGCCGCGAGATCACGACGCTACTCACGCGCATCCAGGACGCCTGCCGCGTCTACCCAACGGAATCGTCGGCGGCGCGCAAGCTGACCTTCGCCACCATCCGCACGGCCGCCGAGACGGTGGGGGCCGTGAGCGAGGACACCTACGCGACGACCACCGCGGAGGACATTCAGCGGCAGGTCAACGAGATCACCGCTACCCTCGACGAACTCGCGGATCGTTTCGGTTCGGACGACCCGGACCGTTGCGGGGCTTGCGCCAAAACCCTCACCACCGCCAGGCTCGGCGGCGGGCGCGTCATGACGTACTGTACCTACTGCCCGACGCCGATGCTGAGCGCCGTACGCGAGATCAGCGACCTAACCGGCGTCGACGTACTCTAGGCCGGCCATCGTGTCAAGCTAGAACCCGACCTGTAGCTGTAGTCCCAGGGTATACAGCGATACCTCACTGTAGCCAGTGCGTTTTAGCGGAAGCTCGAAATAAGGCCCGACGTACAGGCGGGGAAGCTCGCGGGGCTTCACGGAGAACCCACCGCCGACCCTCACGCTAGCGGCGAAGCTCCCGCCCGGTCGAGCGTCCGTCATCGAGGTCACCTGCCCGGGCCTGGCCTCGGGGTAGGTGAAGTCGAGTCGGTCTTGCAGCAGCTGGAAACTATTGAGCGTCGCACTCGCGAACCACGTCCTCGCGCCGACGGCGGGGCGCTGCGGCGAGTAAGTGAGGTTGAGCGGAAACTGTAAGATCGTCGCGTCGACGCTCGTCTCCGAGGGCATGACTTTGTCCACGAATACGTCTTTCGGCATATGGATCTGGTCGGGGCCGGCCACGTAGTTCTTCTTGCCGATCAGCGCGGCGGCACCGACCGACCAGTCCTCCGTAAGGTGGTACTGGGCGCCGAGCCCGACGAGGGCCCCGAAGGCCAGCGGGCCATCCATCTCGACTTCGTTGGCCTCCAGTGCGAGGAGCGCGCGAAGCTCTAGTGGCGGTCGTGGGGGAGTTACAGCGCTGTGCGGCAGGCCACCGGGAAGGGTGGGCTTGCGGCAAAACTCGCTTATCGGTAGTAGCGCAAGGCGGTCATAGGCCAGCGCCCCGTTCGACTGCCTCCGGGCAGCGGGGCGCCCGGAATCGACTTCGACACGCGGCGCCACCCGGAGGTGGTCGAACGCCGCGTCCGCCGCGTGCGCCCCGTTCGACTGCCTCCGGGCAGCGGGGCGCCCGGAATCGACTTCGACACGCGGCGCCACCCGGAGGTGGTCGAACGCCGCGTGCGCCGCATCCGCCCCGTTCGACTGCCTCCGGGCAGCGGGGCGCTCTGAATCGACTTCGACACGCGGCGCCACTCGGAGGTGGTCGAACGCCGCGTCCGCCCCGTGCGCCCCGTTCGACTGCCTCCGGGCAGCGGGGCGCCCGTAAGTCGATTCACCCTGCGGCGCCACCCGGAGGTGGTCGAACGCCGCCGCCTCGGGTTTTGGCGAAAGCCGCCCCCCTGCCCCGGCACCCGTAGGCGCGTACCGCACCGCCCCGACGACCCCACCGACGATGAGCCCCACGAACAGCAGCAACCACGCCGCACTCACCCACTGCGCAGCCCCGCCCCGGCGCTCGTCCTCCTCGAGCAGGGCGCGCATCTCCTCCCAGTCCCCCGGCTGCGGGGCGAACCCCGCGCGGGCTTCGTTGGCGCGGAATAGGTCGTCGAGTTGCGCGGGCGTCAAGGCGTGAGGGGGTTAGGGGCGGCGGTGCCGAGGCTCTCCTCGACCATGCGCTGGAGCTTCCCGCGGGCCTTGTGAAGGTTCGACTTCGAGGTCCCGACCGAGATCCCGAGTTGCTGGGCGATCTCCTCGTGCTTGAAGCCGTCGATGACGTAAAGGTTGAAGACCGCCCGGTACCCGGCCGTGAGCCGGCGCACCATCGCGAGGAGCTCCTCGTACCCGATGCGGCTCAGGGTGTCCTCGCGGTCGTAAGCGACCAGGTCGTCGTTGAGTTCCACGGTGGCGTGCGCTTTGTGTCGTGAGCGGAGGAAGTCGAGGGCCGCGCGGACGACGATCGTCCGGAACCAAGGTTCGAAGTCGAGCGAGGCGTCGTAGTGGTCCAGCTTGCGGAACACCTTCAGGAAGGCGTCGTGGAGCACGGCCACGGCCTGCTGGCGGTCGTCGCAGTAGCGGATCGTGACGCTCATCCCGTACGCGAAGTAGGTCTCGTAGAGCCGCCGCTGCATCGCGCGGTCTTTGCGCAAGCAGCCCGATACGATCTCCTGCCAGCTCGGGTGCATACGCGGGTGTAGGTGTCGGACGACGTGGTGGGCGCTCACGGTACGGCCGTTCGGCCGGGCGGGGTTGCCTGCGGACCGCAAAATATACGGTCGCGGGCGACAAATTTGCCAGGCGTAAATTTAGACTTTCGAAACGAGGGGCTCCGGTGGGCCCCGCCCGGGAACGACAACGCGCGAGGCATGTACCAAATCTTGCTGATCGACGATGCGGCGGCGGACAACTTCCTCCACGCGCGCACGCTCCAGAAGCGCTTCCCCGGGTGCACCGTCCACACCGCCGAGCACGGGGAGCGCGGCCTGGAGATCCTGGCCGAGCGGTGCGCCGAGGGCGTGGACCTCATCCTGCTCGACGTCAACATGCCCGTGATGGACGCCTGGGCGTTCCTCGACCACTACGATCGCCTCGGGCCCCACGAGCGCGCGAAGGCCCTCCTGTTGATGGTCTCGATCGCGCTCCCGGCCGCGGACCGCGGGCGGGTGCAGGCCTCGGACACGATCACCGCGACGATCACGAAGCCGCTCGACGCGGACGCCGTCGCGGCGCACCTGGCGGAGCGGCCGGCGCTGAGCTAAACTTAATGTACCTACATCGAGTTTGCGTTTGTCCAATCGCCGACCCCGCCGTACGTTTGCCGGCGTCAACGATTTATTTCGAAGGGAGGAGAGATAAGGCTCTGCGATCCCCTGGCAACCTCCCCGCGTCAGCCCGCGGGTTCCGGTGCCAAATCCTTCCGGGCCAATCCCGGGCAAATAAACCGAGCTGCCATGATGCACCTTCCGACACCGCCCCCGAGCCCCTCGCGCGTCCAGCGTCCCTGTTGTTGCCACTGCGCACGGGCGTAGGTGTAGGCGCGTCGGCGTGAGCCGTCCGTAGCTGCGCCGCTTGCTCTTCGCGGCTTTCGCCAAAACACGCTGAGCCCCTGCCGACGCTAGGCGGGTCTGTCTCGGGGCGAACGCCCTATCCGCGCGACCGCAGCACCCCCCCCCCCGAAGGCCCCCGTGGCCATCCAAACTCCGACGCTGATCCCCACCGCGCCGCATCGCGGCGGTGGACGACCCGCACAGCGCCGCAGGCGCACTAACGATCCTCTTCAATTTCCTTAATCCCTCCACCCATGTCCGACTACCACTTCGACACCCTCCAACTCCACGCCGGTCACGAGATCGACGCCACCAACGCCCGCGCCGTGCCGATCTACCAGACGACGGCCTACAAGTTCAACGACGCCGCCCACGGGGCCAACCTCTTCGCCCTCAAGGAGTTCGGCAACATCTACACCCGGATCATGAACCCGACCACCGACGTGTTCGAGAAGCGCGTCGCCGCGCTCGAGGGGGGCGTGGCCGCGGTCGCGACGGCGTCCGGGCAGTCGGCGCAGTTCCTGGCCATCACCAACATCGCCGGCGCCGGCGACTCGATCGTGTCGAGCCCGTACCTGTACGGCGGCACGCAGGTGCAGTTCAACGTGCAGCTCCGCCGCCTCGGCATCGACGTGAAGTTCACCAGGGGCCTCGACGCGGGCGACTTCGAGTCACTCATCACCGACGACACCAAGGCGCTCTACGTCGAGACGATGGGCAACCCGAGCTACGCCGTGCCGGACTTCGAGGCCATCGGCAAGGTGGCGCGCCGGCACGGCATCCCGCTCATCGTCGACAACACCTTCGGCGCGGGCGGGTACCTGTGCCAGCCCCTCAAGCACGGCGCCAACGTCGTGGTCGAGAGTGCGACCAAGTGGATCGGCGGCCACGGCACGGCCATCGGCGGCGTCATCGTCGACGGCGGCAACTTCGACTACGGCAACGGGAAGTTCCCGTACTTCTCGAAACCGAGCCCGGCCTACAACGGGATGGTCTTCTCGGACGTGTTCGGGGTCGACAACCCGCTCGGCCTCCCGAACATCGCCTTCGCGATCCGCGCCCGCGTCGAGGGCCTACGCGACTACGGCTCCTCGCAGTCGCCCTTCAACAGCTTCCTGCTCCTGCAGGGCCTCGAGACGCTCTCCTTGCGCGTCCAACGCACCGTCGAGAACGCGATGGCGCTCGCGAAGTGGCTCCAGGAGCACCACCAGGTCGAGGAGGTGATCTACCCCGGGCTCAAGTCGCACGTCACGCACGAGAACGCCAAGAAGTACCTGCGCCACGGCTTCGGCGGGGTGCTCAGCTTCCAGGTCAAGGGCGACAAAGAACAGGCCTCCGCCTTCGTGAATGCCCTCAAGCTCGTCACTCACCTCGCCAACGTCGGCGACGCGAAGACGCTCATCATCCAGCCCTCGGCCACGACGCACCAGCAGCTGAGTTACGAGCACCAGCAGGCCGCCGGCGTCCTGCCCAACCAGCTCCGCGTCAGCGTCGGCATTGAGTACATCGACGACATCATCGCCGACTTTACCCAGGCCTTTGCGGCGGTGCCGGAGTTGGTAGCGGCGTAGCCACGGACAGACTGCCATGCTCGCGTCGCGGCTCGCGGCACCGGGTGCCGCGGTAGCGCATTCAACACTTCAATCCTTCCCTAACTCAACAATTGAAGACCTTCCACTCCCCCACCCCCTTCCCCCTCGAGGCCGGCGGCGAACTCCCCGAGCTCGACATCGCCTACACGGCCGTCGGTCTGCACCCGCGGGACGGGGGGCGGGTGGTGTGGATCTGCCACGCGCTCACGGCCAACGCCGACCCGCTGGAGTGGTGGCCCGGCCTCGTCGAGCGCGGCGGGGTCATCGACCCGGACCACGACTATGTGGTGTGCGCCAACATCCTCGGGAGCTGCTACGGGACCACCGGGCCGGAGTCGACCGACCCGCGGACGGCGAAGCCCTACCTACAGTCCTTCCCACAGGTCACGGTGCGGGACATGGTCCGGGCGCACGAACTGCTCCGCGTCCACCTCGGCATCGACCACATCGACCTCGCCATCGGCGGGAGCATGGGCGGGCAGCAGGTGCTGGAGTGGGCCATCGAGTGGCCATCACGCTTCACCCGGATCTGCGTACTGGCCACCAACGCCGCGCACTCCCCCTGGGGCATCGCCTTCAACGCCGCGCAGCGCATGGCCATCGAGGCCGACGCGACCCTTTACGACGGTACGCCGACCGGCGGCGGCAAGGGCCTCGAGGCCGCGCGCGCGATGGCCATCCTGAGCTACCGCCACTACGACGCCTACGACCAGACCCAGCGCGACGGCAACACCGAGAAGATCGGCGGCTACCTAGCCGACTCCTACCAGCGCTACCAGGGGCAGAAGCTCCGCAAGCGCTTCAACGCCTGGTCGTACCTCACGCTCGGCAAGGCGATGGACGCGCACCAGGTCGGTCGCCACCGCGGGGGCATCGAAGCGGCCCTCGCCCGCGTCACGGCCGAGACCCTCGTCATGTCCATCGCGAGCGATCTGCTCTTCCCACCCCGCGAACAAGAACTCCTGGCCCAACTCATCCCCGGTGCGCAATGGCAGGTCTTCGACAGCTTCTACGGGCACGACGGGTTCCTCACCGAAACCGCCCAGATCGGCGCCGCCCTCGAGGCCTGGCTCCCGAACCGACCGCACCAGGCGATCAGGCGACCGCAACTTCTCTAAGCTCTGCGAGTCCCTCACGCCGTCCTAATCGCTATTGAACTGCGCGGCACGCCTAGTGCACACGTCCCCCGCGGCAGCGCCTTCAACAATTCCTCCCTCAACACCTCAACACTTACTTATGTCCTTACGACTCAACGACACCGCCCCCGACTTCACCGCCAGCACCACCCAGGGCGAAATTCATTTCCACGACTGGCTCGGCGACAGCTGGGGCCTGCTCTTCTCCCACCCCGCCGACTTTACGCCCGTCTGCACGACGGAGCTCGGTCGCACGGCCAGCCTCTCCAACCAGTTCAAGCGCCGCAACGTCAAGGTCATCGCCCTGAGCGTCGACCCGCTCGGCAAGCACGAGGAGTGGCTCGCCGACATCGAGGAGACGCAAGGCTCGGCGGTCGACTTCCCGATCATCTCGGATGACGACCGCAAGGTGTCCGAACTCTACGACATGATCCACCCGAACGTGAGCGACAAGGCCACGGTGCGCTCGGTGTTCGTCATCGGACCCGACAAGAAGGTCAAGCTCACCCTCACCTACCCCCCGAGCACGGGCCGCAACTTCCAGGAGATCATCCGCGTGATCGACTCTCTGCAGCTCACCGCCAAGCACGCCCTCGCTACCCCGGCCGACTGGGAGGATGGCGACGACTGCATCATCTCCCCGAGCGTCAGCGACGAGCAGGCCGCCGAGCGTTTCCCCGGTTACACTACCGTGAAGCCGTACCTGCGCACGACGCCGCAGCCGGCCGCGTAGGCATTTTAGGATCCGGCTTTCGCCAAAACAGCCCGATGCTCCACTGTGAGTGTCGGGCTGTCGTGTTTTGGCGAAAGCCGTACTCGCGAAACGGCGCGCGTAATCGCAGCCAAAGGCAAGGATCACAAAAAGAGGGGGCGCAGGCAACCTTCGTGCGTACGTCGAGGGTATCGGTTGCGAACCAAACCTTTACCCCCCATGTCCCTTGCCTTACTCTTACGCGGCGCCCTGCGCTGCGCTACCCTCACCTGCGCGACGGCGCTCTGCCTCGGCACGGCCTACGCGCAGGACCTCCGGCCCGTCGACGGCGTGCCGGGCGTCCAGCTCGAGAGCGGCTACGAGCTCCGCCTTGCCGCCAGCGGACTCACCTTCCCGAGCAACATCACCTTCGCCGAAGACGGCCGCGCCTGGGTGACGGAGTCCGGCTTCCTGCCGAGTTCCCCGCCGAAGGTCCTCGCCCTCGACCTCAAGGGCGATCCGTCGAGCAACCAGACGGCGATCCTCACGCCGATGATGCTGCCGATGGGCACGGCGATGGGTCCCTTCACCGACGTGACCTATTACGGCGGCATGCTCTTCCTCGGCCACCGCCAGCGGGGCGCCAACGGTTGGGCCGTCGGCGCGATCAGTCGCTTCGACCCGGCTAATCCGGCGGGCACCTTCAAGACCCTCGTCACCAACCTCCCGAGCGTCGGCGACCACTCCAACAACGAGATCGTCTTCGGGGCCGACGGCCGGCTCTACTTCGGGCAGGGCACGGCCACCAACTCCGGAGTCGTCGGGCCGGACAACCGTTGGGTCGCCAACGCGCCCGCCTTCGCGGAACTCGCGCCGGTAGATATTTACTTCAAGCCCAACGGCTTCATGTCCCGCGTACCCGCCCCGACCGACCCCGAGGGCGACGCCGTGACGGCCGCCTACCGGCCCTTCGGCTACGGCGCCGAGACGACACCCTACCTCGTGCCCGCGGTCACGCCCGCGGCGCCGTACTACGGCATCATCGCCGGCACGGGTACCGTCTACTCGCTCGACCCGATGGCCGCCGACCCCACGGCCACCATGCGGCTCGAGGCCTGGGGCCTGCGCAACCCCTTCGGCCTCGCCTTCGCCGCCGATGACCCGACGCGCCTGTTCGTGTCCAACAACGGCTCGGACGTGCGCGGACGCGCCGGCGACCCGAGCGATCCGCTCGACCCGACCACCTTCATCATCCAGGGCAACCGCCCCGTGGCCAACGACTGGGACGAGGTGTTCGAGTTGCGGACCGGGGGCGAGGCGGAGTTCTTCGGCTGGCCGGAGTTCTTCCACGACCCGGCCACCAACCAGCCGGTGCTCGCGAGCGACCCACAGTTCTGCGACAACCCCGCCCTCGACGCCGACGATTGCCCGCAGACGATCTTCGACGCCAACTTCCGCGCCGGGCTCAAAGTCGAACCGGCGTTCTCGAGCCTCGGGCCCTACGTCTCGACCACGGGCCTGGAGGCGAGCACGAGCGAGGCGTTCGGCTACTACGGCGACGTGTTCACCACCGAGTCCGGGTCGTTTAGCCCGCAGACGGGCGCGTTCACGTTCACGGGTTACAAGGTCTCGCGCGTCGACGAGGAGACCGGCGTCAACGTCGACTTCCTCGTCAACGTCGGCTCGACCGCCGAGGAGCTCTTCGTCCCGACGAAGCTCAACAAGCCCGTCTCGGCCGTCTTCCACGACGATATGCTTGCCGTCGTCGACCTCGGGGTCCTGGAGCCGGGGATCATGCTCTTGCAAGCTGGTACCGGCAAGGTGTGGATCGTGCGCCGCAGCGGAACCAACGCCTGTACAGCCGACGGTGGCATGATCGCACTGGCCAGCGGGAGCCTCGACACGACCATCATCGTCGACGCTACGCCCGACCCGCTCGCGGTCGAAATCACGAGCCCCGCCGATGGCGAGCGTAAGGGTTGGGTCATCACCGACTCCGAGGGCAAGATTCTCGCCCTGCCCGCCGCGCCCCCATTCGACCTGAACGGTGCCGGCGTCGGCACCTGCCTCATCTGGCACCTCGCCTGGGACGGGGAACTCAGCGGGGCCACGGTCGGGGCAAACGTCGACGGCCTCGAGGGCTGCTTCGACCTGTCTAACCCCATCACGGTGAGGCGCGTCGCCCCCGGGAGCCAAGTCGTCACGACGGGAATGGTGTCTATGCCCAACGGCGAGACCACGCGCTACGTCTGCCCCGGCAACGACGGCCCGATCACCGTCGAGTTAGGCTACACAACGCCCGCCGGCCAGGTGGCCTACGCCATCACGGACGAGAATTACAATATTCTCAAGGTCTCGATGACCAACGGGATCGACCTCTCGGGCGCGGGTGTCGGGACGTGCTACATCTGGGCATTCAACTACACCGGCACCATCACGGCCATGCCCGGGGAGTCGGTGTTTAGCACGCAGTTCTCGACCGATCAGTGGCTCATCTCGCAGAATGCCATCCGCGCCATCCGCGAGCGGCCCGAGGGCGGCACGGTGGCGACGCCGCTGGGCGAGACCACGGTGTACACCTGCGTCGACGGCACGCCGGACTTCGTTGGCTTCCAGGCCAGCGGCCAAAGTGACGCCAACTCGGTCTTCGTCATCACCGACGATCAGAACAAGATCCTGATGTTCAACACGCAGGGCTTCCAAGACTTCGACGGCGCGGGCGTGGGCAACTGCCGCGTGTGGCACCTGAGCTTCACGGGGAGCCTTACGGCAAAACCCGGGGACGACGCCGCGGCCGTGGCGCTCTCGGACCGGTGCTTCGACCTGTCGGACAACTTTATCACCGTGGTGCGCAACTCGCCCGACGGGGGACAGGTAAGCGGCAACGGACAGGCCATCGTCGAACTTAGCGGCACACAACGAACCGTCGCCTTTGCGACTACCTCGATGTCCACGGCCGCGTACCGCTACTTCGTCCTCAATCCGGACTTCTCGATCCGCGCGATCGTCGGTGGTGCGTACGACTTCACCGGTGCCCCCGCGGGGCAGTACCTTGTGTACGGCGCGAGCTACACCGGGGGCCTCCTGCCGACGGTAGGCGGGCCGCTGTTTGGCCAGCGGGTGTCGGTCGGCTGCTTCGACCTGAGCGACGGGGCGGTGTCGGTGATGGTCCGTGGCGGGATGGCTTTCACGGCGACGCCCGTGACGACGGAAGACATTCGGCTTTCGCTAAAACCCGTGTCGGCGGACGTCGCCACAGCCGACGAGCCGGCCACGGTCCGCGTCACCGATGCGTTCGGGCGGGTCGTGCTGGAACAACGCGTTGCGTCAACGGCACAACTCGACGGACTGCTGCTACACGTCGGCCGCCGCACGAGTGGACTTCACTTTGTGACCGTGCAGACGGGCGAGCACCTGGGCACCGAGAAGGTGCTGCTGAGCTTGCCGTAGCGCGGAGGCTTACCTAATTGCTCCGGCGGTCAGGACGCGCGGCTACTGGGCTCCCGCCCAGGCGCGTCCTGGCCGCCGTAGTATTTTAGGACGCGCGGCTACTGGGCTCCGCCCCAGGCGCGTCCCGGGCGCGGGAGCATTTAAGGTAGAATCCACACTGAATACAGAAGCGCAAACAGCTTAGTATGTCTGCACGAGAGCTCGGACGCAGCGTTTAATCTTGGCTACGTCGCCGCGGGCGGTGGGCGCACCTGGGGCGGAGCCCAGGAGCCGCGCGCCTACCGCCCGCGGCGCCGCAGCCACTCCTCGAGGATGGGGTCCACGAATTCGAGCTCTCCTGCGCGATTGAGCTGCACGAGTTCCTTCTCCTGCATGACGCGCTTGAGCTTGGAGGCATTGGCGCTGCTGCCGAGGTGATAGGCGTCGAGGATGTCGCGGCTGTTGTACGCCTGGTGACCGTCTAGCAGGGCGTGCAGGAAGCCCAACTGCGTCCGGGAGAGCGCGGCGATCTGTTGGCTGAAGAAAGGTTCGACCTGACCGAGGAGCTTTTCGTAAGCGGCGTCGACGACTTCGGGGGAACAGGTTTTGCCGGAAAGGCCGAAAGTGAGCTGGGCCAGTGACTGGACGTAGTAACTGTGGTCGGCGACGTAGGCCGCGAGCCGGTCCGCATCCTCGGGACTGATCGCCTTACCGAATCTTTGGAAGCGGTCGACGATGTAGGCAACCCAGTGCTCGCGGCCGATCTTCTCCAGCACGTGCGCGTCACCGAAATGGTAGAAGGGCGATCCGTAGGAACCGAACAGGTTGAGCATCATGTGACGCTTGCTGCCGTACAAACAGTAGCACACGCCCTGGTGGTGCTGCCACGAGGAGCGGAGCACGGCGTCGAAGTTGTCGATGTCGGTGAACTCGGCCACGGCCTGGAACTCGTCGACGCAGACCACGACGGGGGCCTTGGTCTGCGCGGCGATTTTCGCGGGCAGGGCTAGGATCTGGTCGCGGTCCTCGACGGCTCGCCTCCAGTCGAAGCCGATCTTCAACTCGGTGTCCGGTCCGGCGCCGAAGGTGAGCTTGGGGATGAGTTGACTCGCGAGGTCGCGGACGAGGCGGATGGCGGTGTCGGCGGTGTTCGCGGAGGCGGTGACCGTAGCCTCCAGGTACTTGGCCAAAAATTCTCCCTCGGTCTTCACCGTGAGGAGGTCGAGCTGGATGACTTTAGCGCTCGGCTCGAGTTCGCGCACGCGGGCGATGGCCCGGTTGACGAGCGAGGTCTTGCCCCAGCGCCGCGGGGAGATAAGGATGGTGTTCTGGCCGGCGCGGAAGTTGCGTTCGAGCAGGTCGAGCTCTTCGGTGCGGTTGACGAAGTGGACCGCGGCTATGGATCCGCCATACTCGAAGGGAGTGCGCATACGGCAAAGGTAACCGATTGGTTACAAACCTTGAGGCTGCAAGCCACATGGTTGCAAACCGCAGCGTTGCGTACCGACCGGTTGCTTTCGTTCATCTACGCGCGCACTGCTCTGTAACTGCTGCGTATCGGGTTTTGGGCGAAAGCCTCACCCTCGTGTCGCATCCGCCGCGCCGCCTGGTAGTACAGCAGCGTCGCCCCCGTCAGCACGACGTGGCTCACGTCGTGGAAGTTGAACCACACCGGGTGGAGGTAGAACTCCGTGAGGTGGACCACCAGCGCCAGCGCCGCCACGCCGATGCCGAGGAGCACGAACTTGCTCGCCGCTGCGCCCGTCTGTCGGTAGATGATCGCGTGCAGCGGGAGCGCGATGACGAGCAGGCCGTAGCCCGCGTGGATTTCGACGAAGTAAAAGGCGTTGAAGGCCACGCCGAGCCGGTCGAGCAGCGGCTGGCTAAAGAGCACCAGGAGGTGGAAGATGGCCAGCTCGATGATGTTGGCCACCGACATGATGCGCCCGAGCCGTGCGCTCACGCGCTCCCCGGCGAAGAGGATGGCCGCGCGCTCGAAGCAGGCCACGCCCCACATCGAGATGATCCACCCCGGGTACTTCGCCTCGTACCCGAGCGCGTACTGGAACCCGTGCCCGAGGATGGCCCCGAGCAGCACGGCGACGCCCATCAGCAAGAACATGTAGCGAAACCACTGGCCCGCCGCCGAGAGCGTGGCCCGTTTTGCCGAAAGGCGGATGAAGCACCAGAAATTGACCGCCGACCACAGCAGATCGGTGAGGATCACGTCGATCTCCTGGACGCGGACGCCGAAGAGGGCGATGTCGGTGGGGTCGAGCTCCATGCGGGCGGCGAAGGTAGGCGCGGGCCATCGACCACGAACTCGTGCGGAACTTCGCAGGCGCCGCGCGGGTTAGAGCACTATGATCTCTACCGACGTCGTCGCCGACATCCTTGCGCCGGTGCGTGAGCGCTTCGTGGCCGAGTACCCGATCCGGCCGGAGTGGCGGTATTGGTTCAAGAAGGACGAATTTGGTGACATCGAGTTGTTTGTCCTTATCGAAATCGAGGAGGGGATTACCGCTGAGCAAATACGAACCCTAAAAGAAACGGTCCGCGACACCCTTTTCGAGAACCCCCAAACGGCGCCTTACTACCCATTCATAAGGTTTCACGCGATCCTCCCGGAAGGCGTCCTCCAGTAAGATGGTAATCGACACTAACGGACTCTGCGTCCAGGCGCGACAGATCTTGGCTCTCGATACGGGGCGGCCTCGGCAAGTCAACCTGCGCGTGTCGTCCACTGAATCCTAGCGCAACTGGCGCGTTCGAGAAAGCGCGCACCCCCGCGCCCGTACCTTCGCCCCCGCCATGCCCGAACCAGCCGACTCCTTCCACGACCTCAACCTCACCAAGCCCCTCCTCAACGCCCTCGACGACATGGGGATCACGACCCCGACCTACATCCAGGCGGCGGCCTTCCCGGTGATCATGAGCGGGCGTGATGTCGTAGGCATCGCGCAGACCGGCACCGGCAAGACGCTCGCCTACCTGCTGCCGGCGCTCAGGCAGTGGACTTTCGTCAAACACGCCCACCCGCAGATCTTGATCGTCGTGCCGACGCGCGAACTCGTCGAGCAGGTCGTTGAGCAGGTCGAGCTGCTTACGAAGTACATGGACGTGATCGTGCGCGGGATCTACGGCGGGGCCAACATGCGGACCCAGCAGATCACCGTCCAGGAGGGCCTCGACGTGATGGTGGCCACGCCCGGGCGCCTGATGGACATCGCGCTCACGGGCACGGTCAAGTTTAACTTTCTCAAGAAGCTCGTCATCGACGAGATCGACGAGATGCTCGAGCTGGGCTTCCTGCCGCAGCTGCTCAACGTGCTCGACATGATGCCGCCGAAGCGGCAGAACCTGCTCTTCTCGGCCACGATCACCCCGGCCGTCGAGAAGCTCATCGACCAGATGTTCGCCGGGCCGGTCTACGTCACGGCCGCCCGTAGTGGTACCCCGCTCGAAGGGATCCGGCAGCTGAGCTACCCGGTCGAGAACTTCAACACCAAGGTCAACCTGCTGCGCCACTTGCTTAGCGACCGCGAGCGCTTCGAGAAGGTGCTCGTGTTCGCGCCGAGCAAGAAATCCGCCGACCTCGTCGCCGAGCAGCTCGAGCACCACTTCCCCGAGCAGATCGCCGTCATCCACAGCAACAAGGCCCAAAACACACGCTTCAGCGCCCTGCGCAGCTTTGCCTCCGGCGAGCGCCGCATCCTCGTCGCCACCGACCTCGTGAGCCGCGGGCTCGACATCGACGCCGTGACCCACGTCATCTCGATGGACGTCCCGACCGAGCCCGAGGCCTACATCCACCGCATCGGCCGCACCGGGCGCCAGGACGCCACCGGGGAGGCCATCTCGATGGTGACCGACAAGGAGCTCGGCCTGCTGGCCAACGTCGAGGGCCTCATGCGCCGCGAGCTCGAGCGCCTGCCCTTCCCCGCCGACGAGGTCGAGGTCAACCCCGAGCTCACCGCCGAGGAGCGGCCCCACGTCTACATGCCGACGCTGTCGACGAAGCTCCGTAAGACCGGCGGCGCCACCCACGAGAAGTCGGCCAAGAATCAACTCGTCAACCGCGGCAATCGCCGCGCGCGTGATCTGCGGGCGAAGATGGCGAAGAAGCCCGGGGCGCCGAAGAAGAAGCGGCGGTAGCACCGGCGCGCCCCTACCCTACTCTTCCACCCGCTTCGCGTAGCCGGGCAGCTCCATCACCAGACCGACGAAGCCGAAGTTGTAGCCCCTCGCGCCCTCGATGTCGTTGAGTAAGGTCTGTAACGTTGCCCCGACCTCGACGCCGATCAGGTCGGTGAAGAAGTACGCGAGCCGCGCCTGGACGCCCACGGTGGTCGACCATTCCGACAGCTTCAGATCCTCGAAGAAGCCCGGTTGCGCGTCGGTCCAGTAGCCGCTATCGAGCCGTAAGGTGGCCCCCCGCACGAATTGCGCCCGGACCAACATCGGTAACAGGAGCGTCGCGGCTGCGAGCAGCGAGCTCCGCAAGAGCCGGCGCGATTGATACATGGGGCCTTTGGGTTTGTGGACGGTAAGCTATACCTGTCCGACGTCGGGTAGGTTTGGCCTTTCGGCAAAACGCGCCTCACGCACGCTACCGCCTTACGCTTACGGTAGTGCTCGTTTTGGCGAAAGCCGCTCGCTAAGAATGCCTAGTATGAACGCAAAGTATCTCCCGCTCCTACTTTCCCTCGCGACCGTCTGCGCCTGCGGCGGCGAATCCTTCGAGGACAAGGTCAACCGCAGCATCGCGCAGGCCGTCAATACCACCATCGAGGAGGCCGGCACCACGGAGGCCGAGCGCGAGGAGCTCAGGAAGGTCCTCAACGAGGTCGGACGCGATATCGATAGCGTCAACTTCGACCAAATCGGCGACGTCGAGGCGGTCGGCTTCCGGGAGCTCAAGGCGCTGCTGCCCGATCGCCTCGCCGGCCTCTCGCGTACCAAACACGAGGGCGAGTCCGCCACCGTGCTCGGGCTCGAGTTCTCGGAGGCCAACGCGACCTACGGCGACGGCGACCGGAGCGTCACCGCGCAGATCATGGACACCGGTGGCGCCGGGGTACTGCTGCTCTCGATGGCGGGCTGGTCGAAGCTCGAGATCGACAGGGAGACCGCCGAGGGCTCCGAGCGCACGTTTACACTAGACGGCTATCCCGCGCACGAGAAGGTGATCCTACGTAAGGCGGTGGCCTCGACGCAGCTCAGTGTGCTCGTCAACGATCGCTTCGTCGTATCGCTCTCTGGCCGCAGCGTCGACGCGGCGGCGCTCACGGCGGGCTTCCAGGCGCTACGGCTCGGGGGACTGCCGCAGGGCAAGAAATGAGCCCGCCCCCGCCGCGGGGAGCACTTGGGCACCGCGCACTCCGCACTATAGTTCTGTGACCGGGCCGCGGTTGTAGAGCTTCGCAGCGTAGTCCTCGCCATCGACTTATACTCAACTAATTCGGCATCGCGATCGGGCCTTACGTCTCCTGCTTTGCCTTACCATCGTTCTCCCCACACCCCACGTTCAAAACTATTTGTTGTAATTAACTTGCACGGCACGCCACTTTAGACACATTTTGTGTTCACTTTCGTAAAACCCGCCGCGCCCCCACCACGGGCGCCCGACCGCCGTGGAAGACTTCAGCCGCTACGACTACGACCTGCTCACGCGCCCGCCCTCCGGCGTCGCGCCACACTGCCCGCCCCCGAGCCCCGCGGACGACGACCCCGCCTGGCCCGAGGACCGCGACGGCGATGACGGCAACTGCGACGCAGAAGAGCACGACCCCCACGCCCCGGCCTTCGAGCGCGCCATCCTCCACCTCGACCTCGACTCCTTCTTCATCTCCGTGGAGCGCCTGCGCGACGCGAGCCTAAAAGGCCGGCCCCTCATCGTCGGCGGGCGCGCCGGGCGCGGCGTGGTGGCCAGTTGCTCGTACGAGGCCCGCGCCTACGGCGTACGCTCGGCGATGCCGATGCGCATGGCCCTCAAGCTCTGCCCCGAGGCCCTCGTCATCAAGGGCGACATGGAGAGCTACTCGCAGTACTCCCACCTCGTCGCCGAGGTCATCGCCGCCGACGCCCCCGTGTTCGAGAAGAGCTCCATCGACGAGTTCTACTGCGACCTCACCGGCATGGATAAGTACGTCGGGTGCTGGAAGTGGTCGACCGAGATGCGCCAGCGCATCATGCGGGAGACCGGCCTCCCGATCTCCTTCGGGCTGAGCGTCAATAAGCTCGTCTCCAAGGTCGGCACCGGGGAGGCCAAACCCAACGGCACCCTCATGATCCGCTCCGGGACCGAGTGCGACTTCCTCGCGCCCCTCAAGACCTCGAAACTGCCGGGCCTCGGCAAGGAGACGGCCCACCGCCTCAGCTTCATGGGCGTACGCACGGTGCGGCTCCTGCGCGAGATCCCGGTGCGCCTCCTCGAGCGCGAGTTCGGCAAGCACGGCCGCGACCTGTCGCGCAAGGCCCACGGCGTAGACGACTCGCCCGTGGTCCCGTCGAGCGGGCGCAAGTCGCTGAGCAAGGAGCGCACCTTCCAGCAGGACACCACCGACGTGCGCTTCCTGCGCGACGTGCTGGCCGACATGGTGTGCCGCCTCGGGTTCGACCTGCGGCAGCGGGGCCAGCTCACGGCCTGCCTCACGGTCAAGGTCCGCTACACCGACTTCCAGACCTTCACCAAGCAGCGCCGCATCGCCTACACGGCCAACGACCGCGACTTGCTCCGTCACGCGGCCGAGCTCTTCGAGGGCCTCCACGAGCGCCGGCAGCTCGTGCGCCTCGTCGGGGTGCGCTTCTCGGACCTGGTGCGCGGGCACTACCAGGTCGACCTGTTCCGCGACACCGAGCGCGACGTGCGGCTCATGGGCGCGCTCGACCAGATCCGCGCGCGCTACGGCGAGGAGGCCATCAAGATGGCGCGCTGCAAGGCCTAGCGCGAGGAGGTGGCGGCTTTCGCCAAAACGTACAACGAATCCAACCCATGACCACGATCCACGTTACCTATGCACTACCTACCTTACCGACCTATGTCCGACGTCACGCTCACCGGCAAAGCCAAAGAGATCTACGACAAGTTCAAGGAGGCGGAGAAGCTCCCGCACGGTATCAAGGCATCGTTCTGGGGCAAGACGCCCATGATGAGCCCACAGATAGCCAAGCTCATGAGCGATCCGGATACCCGCGAACTGCTGATGCGAGCGACACGCGGCGAGCGGCAGGGGCGGTAGTAGGTAAGGCACTGCTCTACCCCACGCTAAGTGCGGCACTCTCGCGACCCAAACCGACGAGGTGAACGTTGCCGCATCCACCATCATTTTGCTCGGCCTACTCCTGCCGGCGATCGCCTTCCGGCGATTTTACTACACCGGAGAGTTCTCCCGGCAGTACGTAACGGAGGATTTCGTACGGCTGGTGTTGCGGACCTCGGCCCTGGCGTGCGTCCTTCACCTCGCGGCTTACGTGATCGTCGGATGGCTGTATCCAGGCCTTAGGTACGGGTACGGGCTCGCCGTGGAGGCCCTACTCGGAGACGGTAAGGACGTGGCGAGTACGTTTGGCGCATGGCGGGGGAGAACGGCATTCTTCACGCTGTACGTAACGCTAATTGCCTGCGGGGGCCTACTTGGCGCGGCGAGTCGGTACTCGATCGTAAGTCTGGGTTGGGACCGTAGCGTCAAGCTCTTTCGATTCCAAAATTACTGGCACTACCTGCTCCGAGGAGGGATTCGGGACTTCACTCAAGTGCGGGACTTACTCGCAGGAGGTCGCGACTCAGTTTCGTTCACCTTCGTAGACGTGCTGGTCTCCAGTTCGGAAGGCGATATGCTCTACGACGGTATGCTCGTCGACTACGAACTCAAACCGGATAACCAACTCGAGGCACTCATCCTGACAGACGCACGCAGGCGGCCATTGCGCAACGACAATCCGGATCGAGAGCCCCAGGAACCCAGTGTGCGCGCGGCAAGATTTTACAGGGTCGTCGGCGACATCTTCGTCGTACCCGCCGCCCAAATCAAGAACTATAACCTCCGGTACATCACCCACGTGCGTATTGGTGCCGCCGCGGACGCCATCATCCAGATCAGCGTCAACGACGCCGACGGGGATGTCAGCTCTGCTACGTACTTCAATCAGCCTTGAGGAAGGATGGGTGGATGGGTGGATGGTCTGGTGGGTGGATCGCCGTGCCCATCCACCCATCAAACCATCCACCCATCCACCCATCCAAAAAATCCACCCCATGAGAGGCGCCGTCACCAACCCCCAAAATCGCTTCGATGCCCTCCGCGAGGCCTACGTCCCCGAACTCGAAGACCGGGTTTTGGCGGAAGCCGAAGACCTGCGCGACGACCGAACGCGCTACGTGCTCACGCACCCCAAAACCATCCTCAACCGCATCCTTTCCCCGGATGTCCGCGGGGAGTGGGGCCTAAATCCTTACCAGGGCTGCGAACACGGCTGCGTGTACTGCTTCGCGCGCAACACGCACAACTACTGGGGCTACTCCGCCGGGCAGGACTTCGAGCGCGTCATCCTCGTCAAGCGCAACACGGTCGCCCTGCTCGACGAGGCGCTCTCGAACCCGAAGTGGGTCGCCTCCCCCCTCATGGTGAGCGGCAACACCGACTGCTACCAGCCCGTCGAACGCATCGAGCGGCTCACGCGCGGCGTACTCGAACTGTGCTGGCGCTACCGCCACCCCGTCGGGCTCATCACCAAGAACAAGCTCATCCTCCGCGACCTCGACCTCCTCACCCAACTCGCGCAGCACAACCTCGTCCACGTCGCCGTCTCGATCACGAGCCTCGACGAATCCCTGCGCCGCACCATGGAGCCCCGCACCGCCACCGCGCGCCAGCGCCTCGAGGTCGTGCGCCAGCTCTCCGCGGCCGGGGTGCCCGTGCGCGTCATGATCGCGCCGATCGTCCCGGGCCTCACCGACCACGAGATCATCGACATCGCCGCGGCCGCCGCCGAGGCCGGCGCCCGGGCCATCAACTACACCATCGTCCGCCTCAACGGTGACATCGGCGAGATCTTCGGCGCCTGGGCCCGCACGCACTACCCCGACCGCGCCGAGCGCATCCTCGCCCGCATCCGCGACTGCCACGACGGCAAGCTCAACGACAGCGAGTTCGGCCGGCGGCAAAAAGGCGCCGGGGTCTACGCCGAGTCCATCGCGCAACGCGTCAAGATTGCCCGGCTGAAGTACTTCCCGAACACCGTCGCCACGGCAAAGTCACTCGATGACCTCCCGCCGTACGACACGACGCTTTTCGAGCGGTTCCGCCCGGGGCAGCAACGGCTGTTCTAGGCGCGGCCGGTCTCGGCGCCCGCGTCCATCTTTGCCGCCGTGGTGAAAGACCCTGAAGCACTCCGCGACGCCGACACCGCCACCCTCGTCGTCGAGAGCGGTCGCCACATCGAGGGCCTCGCCAAGGCGCTCGTCACCGCCAGGACCGACGCCGACGGCAAGCCCCTGATGCTCGGCGAGCGCATGCGCGAGCTCAAAGCGCGACTCGACGAACCTACCTGGCGCGCCTACCGCGCCTGGGCGGCCGAGCGCAACGCCTACGTCCACGCGGAGCAGACCGACCTCACGGATCGGGACCAGTTCTTCGAGGACTACCGCGCCGTGGCGACCGCGCTCGGGAAGCTCCAAGGCAAGCCCCGTAAGCGCCGCGCGAAGGCTTCCGCCAAAACGGCACCCAGGCCCTCCGCCCTGCGGTACGTGCTGCTCGCGCTGCTCACGGTGGCCCTCACGGCCGCGTACTACACCGCCTGCTGAGCGCTGGCCACCGCCGCCGCACCACCCCCGCCGAGTTGGCGCCCCTTGCCGAGCTGCTTCGGGAGGTCCACCACGAAGGTTGCCCCGGCGCCCTCGGCGCTCTCGACGCGGATCTCGCCCCCGAGTCGCAGGATGATCTTGCGACAGGCGGCCAGGCCGACGCCCGTGCCGCCGTAGGCGTCGTTGGTGTGGAGGCGGCGGAATACCTCGAAAATGCGGTCGTGGTACTCGGGCGCGATCCCGATGCCGTTGTCGGCCACGGAGATGCGGACGCGGTCCCCCATGTCGATCGTCACCACCTTCACGAGCGGCCGCGCTGACTGGTTGTACTTCAGGCCGTTGGCGACGAGGTTGCTGATGAGTTGCTCGAGGGTGCCTTTCGGCAAAACGAGCGTCGCGTCCCCGACGACCTGGAGTTCGGCGTTGCGCTCGGTGAGCTCCGCCTGGGATTTGCTCCGCACGCGCGAGAGCACCGCCGCGACGCTGGTCTCGTCGGCGAGGAGCTCGAGGTCCGCGTTGAGGCGGCTGTACTCCAGCACGTCGGTGATGAGCTCGTTCATGTGGCGCGCGTTCCCGATCGCGATGTCGAGGTACTCCTCGACGAGCGCCAGGGACTCGACCGGGAGCCGGCGGCGGATGAGCCCGAGGAAGCTCGTCACGTTGCGCAGGGGCGTCTTCAGGTCGTGGCTCGCGATGTAGGCGAAGCGCTCGAGCTCGGCGTTGGACTCGCTCAACTTCAGCGTCTGGGCCTCGAGGCGGCGGCCGCGCTCGCGCAGTTCGTGGGTCTGGACGTCGACCTCGCGCTGGAGCTGCTCGGCGAGCGCGGAGCGCATGCGGACGCGCGAGATCACGAAGGCGAGGGCGAGCAGGAGCAGGAGCCCGCCGCCGATTAGCGCCACGCGCTCGGTGGTGCGGTGCGCGACGGCGGCCTCGGCGAGGGCGCGCTCACCCTCCGAGACGCCGAGCTCGCGCGCCATGCGGTCGCGTTCGTACTTGGCGACCTTCACGTCGACGTCCTGGCGGAGGCGGTCCTCGCGCAGGGAGTCCTTGAGGAGGAAGGCGCGTGCCTTCGCGCCGTAGGCCGCCTCGAAGTCTCCGGTTTTGGCGTAAGCCGTCCCCAGGGAATCCAGCACCTCCGAGACGTGATACACCTCCCGCGTGACTCTAAACAGCTCATCGGCGGTGAGGTAGTGCCGCTGGGCCCGCGCGTAGCGGTTGAGGTTCATGTTGAGATTGCCGAGCGCGTACTCGGCGCGGGCCTGGCTCGCGGGCGACCCCGCGGCGATCGCGTGCTCCCGGGCGCGCGTCGCGTACATCAACGCGGAGTCGATCCGCCCAACGGCCATGAGGGCCTCCGCGTAGTTGAGCGCCAGGTTGAGCGTGGCCGCGTCGACGATCTCCGGGTTGATGGCCAGGCCCCGCCGCGCGAAGTGGAGCGCGCTGTCCACCATGCCCATCTTGAAGTAGGTCGTGCTGGCGCCGTCGAAGGCCTCCAAGGCGCTGTCCCCGACCCCCATCTCGGAGTAGAGCTGGGCGGCGCGCGCGACGTGGAAGGCGGAGTGCGGCAGGTTGTCGGTGTAGTAGCCGCAGTACGCGATGGCGTAGTGGGCCTCGGCGCGGGTGAACTTCGCGAGGTCGGCCTCGGGCAGGGCAAGCAGCGCGAGCAACTCCTGCTCGCCGGTGGTGATGTTGCCGGCGAACGCCTTGGCGCGCGAGAACGAACACCGGAGGTGGTTGCGCTGCACGACGGAAAATTTCTGCGTCGGGAGCTGCTCGGCGAGCCGCACCATCACGGCCTCGGACTCTTGCGCGGTAGGGAGGAGCTTGGCGGCGGTGTAGACCTTGCGGATGAGCAGGAGGATCGGGGCGAGCTCCCCGCGGCCTGCATACGCGTTGATCAGCGCGAAGTACGCGTCGTGGCGTTGCTGAACGGTGGGCAGTGCCTCGATCTCGGCACTCTGCGCGCGAACGGCCTCCTCCTGCGCGGGCGTGAGGGCGAAGGGTTGCGTAGGATTTGCCGCCGGGAGCGAAAACTGCGTCGCGAGAAAGGCCACGAGCAGAAATAGCCGACAGGCCCCGCGGGCGCGGAGCGCGGCCCAAACGTATAGCGACGACATTGGCGAACTGGAGTACATACGTCCCAAAATGCCGCAAAGCCCGCGCCAACGGGGCTTTCGCGCCACCCAGCGCCCATCTTTTACCGTTAATACCGCGTATCCGGCACGTAGGGGAGCCGGTAGAGCCGTTCGGCGTCGAGGGTGAGGAAGCCGAAGTCCTCGGACACGAAGCCCGTGATGAGGTAGATGCCCCCGGCCTGCAGGTCCCCGTGGCGCCACTTGCCCGGGAAGTGCGTCGTGTCGAAGTAGTCGCCGTTCGGGTCGAGCCAGGTCCCGAACGCCATCGCCTTCCCCTGGCGCGTCCGTAGGTCCTTGCGGGTCACGAAGTACCCGAGCACCTGGATCTCGCGTCGCTTGAACCGCGGGAAGTCCCGTACGCCGAGCGTCCCCCCCGGCACCTCGGCCAGGAGTTCGAACGGGGAGCGCAAGGGGAAGCCCAGCAACTCGATCTCGTCGAAGGCCTGGTCGAAGCGGCCCTCCCGCAAGCTCGGCAACTCGAAGTCCTCCTCGTAGGCCTCGGCGAAGAGCGCGCCCGTCGCCCCCGGCCCACCGCTACGCTTACGCCGGCTCGGCGGCGCCATCGCGGCGTTGCGCTCCCACATCAACTCGGGTTTGGTCGACCCCGTGAACCGTAGCGCCCCGATGCGGATCAACAGCACGAGCTGCTCCGAGCTCACGTCCGTGCGCCGTACGAAGTCCCCGAGGTCGCGGTACGCCCCGCCCGCCCCCCGCTCCCGCACGATGCGGTGGGCGACGCGCTGCTCGAGGCCCTGGAGGTGCACGAACCCGAGGTAGACGTCCGTCCCGGTGATGGTCGTGAGGTAGAGCGAACGGTTGACGCAGGGCGGGTGAATGCGCGCGCCCTGCAGGCGTGCCTCGTGCACGTAGAACTCCGTGCGGTAGAAGCCCCCGAAGTTGTTAATCACCCCGACCATGAACTCCAGCGGGTAGTACACCTTGAGGTACAGGCTCTGGAACGACTCCACCGCGAACGACGCCGAGTGCGCCTTGCAGAACGAGTACCCCGCGAAAGACTCGATCTGCCGCCAGACCTCCTGGCTCACGGCCGGGTCGTGCCCCCTGGCCGCGCAGCCGGCGAAGTAGCGCTCCTGCAGCTCCGTGAACTTGTCCGAGCGGTGCTTCTTGCCCGACATGATGCGCCTCAGCACGTCACACTCGTCCATCGGGAGCCCCGAGAAGTGGTGCGCGATCTTCATCACGTCCTCCTGGTAGACCATCACCCCGAAGGTCTCCCCGAGGTGCTCCTCGAAGACCGGGTGCAGGTACTTGACGTTGGCGCGGTCGTGGAAGCGCTCGATGTACTCGCGCATCATCCCCGACTGCGCCACGCCCGGGCGGATGATCGACGAGGCCGCGACCAGGTGCACGTAGTCATCGCAGGCGAGCTTCGACAACAGGCCGCGCATGGCGGGACTCTCGACGTAGAAACAGCCGATGGCCCGGCCGCTCTTGAGTTGCGCCCGGACGTTCGGGTCGCGCTTGATCGGCTCGACGTTGTGGATGTCGACGTGGCGCCCCTGGTTGTCGCGCACCAGCTGCACGGCGTCCTTGATGTGCCCGAGGCCCCGCTGCGAGAGGATGTCGTACTTATGGAAGCCCCAGTCCTCGGCGGTGTACATGTCGATGTGGACGATCGGGAAGCCCTTCGGCATCAGCTGCAGCGCCGTGTGGTAGCGCAGGGGCCGCCGCGAGATGAGGATGCCGCCGGCGTGGATCGACAGGTAGTTCGGGAAATTGGCGATCCGCCGGCCGTGCCTGCGTACGATGGGCGCGAGCTCGTGGTGCCCACCTTCGTCGTCGGGCGAGTTGACGATCACGTCGATCTCCGACTTCGGTAGCCCGAACACCTTCCCGATCTCCCGCACGACCGAGGCGTACTTAAACGTCACCGTCGTGGCCATCATCGCGGTGTACTCCGGGCCGTGGCGCTTGAAGATGTAGTCGATCACGTCGTCGCGCTCGTCCCACGAGAAGTCGATGTCGAAGTCCGGCGGACTGGAGCGGTGCGGATTTATGAACCGCTCGAAGTACAGGTCGAGTTCCAGCGGGTCGACATCCGAGATGTACATGCAATAGGCCACGATCGAGTTGGCCCCCGAGCCACGCCCGACGTGGTGGTACCCGACCGAACGCGCGTAGCGGATCACGTCCCAGGTCACGAGGAAGTAGCAGCAGAAGCCCTGTTGCAGGATGACGGCCAGCTCGCGCTCGAGGCGCTCGTGCGCGAGGCGGTGCTCGGGTCCGAAGCGCTGGCGACACCCGGCCTCGGCGAGTTTGCGGACCAGGGCGTAGTCCCCGGCCTCGGTCTCGGTGAAGGTTTGCTTGTTGAGCAGTTTGCCGCCCTCGTCGAAGTCGAAGGCGCAGTCGGCGACCAGGTCACGCGCCTGGGTGAGTAAGTACGGATGCGTCACGTAGCGCTCCGCGAGCTCGGTTGGCGTAAAGAGACTTTCGTCAAAACGTGCCACCTGTTTTGGCGTAAGCTGACTGAGCACGGTATTGTGGTGCACGGCCCTGAGCAGGCGGTGCGTCACGTAGGCCTCGTCGTCGTCGGCCGTGAAGGGGCTCCAGGCCACGAGCTTGTGCGGGTACCGGGCCACGGGACTGCGGAAGAGGTGGTTGACGTGCTCGGCGCGGACGCCGAGGTATTCGCTTTCGCCAAAACGCTCGATCGGCTTGACGAGCCGCGGGTAGACCACCACGCAGTGCTCGAACTCGGGCGCCTGATTCGGCAGCTCCCGCCCGGCCAGCGAGCAGTCGGTAAGTAAGCCACACAGCTCCGCCCAGCCTGCCTGGTTGCGGGCGATCCCGAGGAAGAGCAGGTCGTCCCCGTTGCGGAACTCGACCCCGTACACGGGCGCGACGCCGGCCTTGCGGCAGGCCTTCCAGAACGGGTACGCCGCCGCCGTCGAGTTGACGTCGGTGAGCACGAGTGTAGCGTGCCCGCGCGCGACGGCGAGGCGGACGAGCTGCTCCGGGGAGAGCGTCCCGTAGCGCAGGGAGTAGTAGGTGTGGCAGTTGAGGAGCATGGCGGGGGCACCTCGATTCTCGGGTCGTGCAAGCTTACGCAGTAATAACACAGAAAGTTTGAAGTGTGGACATCTCAAGGGTGCTCTTCCGGACGATGAGAAAAAAGTGCAGAGGGTATTGCAGGAGTGCGAAGCAAGGGTTTGCTTTGCGATACAAAGCACTTTCAAAAATGGCTCAAGCTACTAGTCTCACCAGCCGCCGCGCTACTTGCCTCGCGCTCTTCGCCCTCACGCCCCTGCTCCTGCCGGCCGTCGCGCAACTGTTCAC
Source organism: Saprospiraceae bacterium (assembly GCA_965215115.1). Taxonomy (GTDB): domain Bacteria; phylum Bacteroidota; class Bacteroidia; order Chitinophagales; family Saprospiraceae; genus CALDTK01. The sequence continues at coordinate 3,578,052 of OZ244050.1, read as the reverse complement.
CGACGAGGTCAAGTGGACCGGCTTCGACTTCGTCGTGATGGGCTCGCTCCTGCTGTCGCTCGCCTTCGGGGTCGACCTGGCGTGGCGTACGATCCGCGGCCGCACCGCTCGCCTCCTGGCCATCGGCGGGGCGCTCTTGCTGTTCCTGCTCGTCTGGGTCGAGCTGGCGGTAGGTGTGTTCGGGACCCCGTTTGCCGGGAGCTAAACGGATGGCCCGCCGCGGGGCGCGATCGTCGTGCATACGGGCGAACTTGCGCCCACACCCGCCCACGCTCGCATGCCCACCAGGTCCACCCCCCGCGTCAATCCCCTCCTGTCCACCTACCGCGGCCTGCGCTACCCCACCTCCCCGCTCGGGAGCTTCGACCTGTTCCGCGCGCGACACGGGGACACGTACGAGCTCTTCACCGGCGGACGCCACTGGACCCTCGTCACCGAGCGCGCCGACTTCATCGACCACATCCTGCGGACGAACCAGCGCAACTACGCCAAGTCCGAGATCGTCACCGAGCTGCTGGCCAGCTACATCGGCAAGGGCCTCCTCACCGTCGACGGCGACTACTGGCGCGGGCAGCGCCGCCTCATCTCCCCGGGGTTCCACCGCGAGCGCCTCGCCGGCCTCGTCGCGACCGTCGACGCGGAGGTAAGTGCGTGGGTCGCGGAGGTCCCCGCCGGCGGCGCCTGGGAGGTCTACGGCACGACCCTCCCGCTCGCGCTGCAGATCATGGCGCGCGTACTGTTCAGCGGGCGGATCACCCCGGCCGAACTGCACACCGTCGCGCACTCCGTCGAGCTCGGCCAGGACGACTTCGCCAGGGAGTTGCGACAGCCGCTCCTCAAGCCCTGGCGGCGGCTCACCAACTCGCGCAGAGGCGCCGACGCCGAGAACGCGCGCACGATCGAGATCCTCGGGCGCCAGATCCGCGAACACCGCGAGCGCCCGGGGGACTTCGACGACCTACTCAGTATGCTGCTCGCGTCGCACTACGACGACGGTTCGCAGATGTCGGACGCGCAGTTGGTAGACGAGACCCTGGTCCTGATCCTCGCGGGTCACGAGACGACGGCCATCTCGCTGGCGTGCACCGCGTGGCTCCTGTCGCGACACGGGGGGTGGCAGTCGAGGGTCCGGGAGGAGTGGCGCGCGGTGGTGGGTAGCGGGGGCCTTTCGGCAAAACACCTTACCGAGCTCCCGGTCCTCACCGCCGTGGTCCGCGAGGCGCTGCGGCTCTACCCACCGGCCTACCTGCTGAGCCGACGCGCGATAGCCGACGATACGTTCGACGGCATCGAGGTAAAGGCCGGCCAGACCATCATGGCGTCGATCGTCGGGGCGCACCACAACGAAAGGAATTTTATCCGCCCCGAGGAGTTCCGCCCGGAGCGCTACCTCGAGCGCGAGACGACGACGAATTTCGCCTTCGGCGGCGGGCCCCGACTCTGCGTCGGGGTGCACCTCGCGATGATGGAACTCCAGATCGCGACCGGGCGGTTAGTCGACCGCTACAGGCTCACGTCGTTCGGTCCGGAGTCCCTCACGATGGAAGCCTCGGCGACGATGCGACCGGCCGGCGGGGTGTGGGTAGGGACGCAGCCGACCTAGTCCTGCCGTGGTTGCGGCCGTCTTCCGCGTCCATGAATTCTAGTAATCTTGGTCCCTTACGTGCGTCCGACAACTTACCGATCTGCCGAAAAGGCTTCGGCCGGTTCCGAAGGTTCGTTCGTGGAACGGCGTTCTCGCCTATCGATACTTTATCTCGCACGATACATACGGGCATATAGGCCACGGCAGCCGCCGGAGCACTACGGCTGCGCAAGTGATCTTTATGTAATTGCGTGCTATGCGCTCGCGCGACCGTAGATTTACCCCCGAAAACCTTAAATCCACTCCAATCACCCTCTCATGATCAAGAAGCAATTCCTCAAGGCCCGCCCCGTGTGCAAGGCCACCTTCAGCGTGCCCGCCGCCGAGGTGCACGGCAAGCAAATCGGGCTCGTCGGTGAGTTCAACAACTGGGACACCGACGCCCCGATCAGCATGACCAAGAAGAAGGACGGCACCTTCAGCGCCACGGTCGAGTTGCCGCTCGACAAGAGCGTCGAGTTCCGCTACCTCGTCGACGGCCAGCGCTGGCTCAACGACTCCGAGGCCGACGGCAACGTCTACACGCCCTTCGGGAGCCAGAACTCCGTGGTCAACACCGCGGCCTAAAGCCCTCCACCCCCGCCGCCCGCCCCGCGCGGACGATAACTCCCGGGCCCTCCTCCGCACTTTCGCGGGGGAGGGCTTGTTGGTTTTGGCGAAAGCCTCCCCCCGCCCGCCGTACCTTCCCCTCGCATCAAGCCCCCTCCTATGCCCTCCGGACCTAAGTCTAGCAACACCCCCGAATCCGACAAATCCACCAAGGCCTCCGCTAAACCCACGAAAGACGCAAAGTCCGCAAAGACACCCGCGACGAAGACCAAGACAGCTGCGAAACCAGCCGAAACATCAGCCGCAAAGTCGAGCCCGAAGTCAAGCGCCGGGGCAGCCGGTAAGGCAGTCGGCAAGGCAACCAGTAAGTCGGTAGCCAAGAAGGCACCCAAGGCCAAAGCCGCACCGGACGCAGGGCAGGCGGACCAGTCGGCGCACTACAGTCGCTTCACCGACTTCGACATTCACCTCTTCCGCGAGGGCAAGCACCACCGCCTGTACGACAAACTCGGCAGCCACGCCGCCACCGTCGGCGGCGAGGCCGGCACCTACTTCGCCGTCTGGGCACCGTCGGCGCAGGCCGTGAGCGTCATCGGGCAGTTCAACGACTGGGACCGCGGCGCCAACCCCCTCTCGGCACGTTGGGACAGCTCCGGGGTATGGGAAGGGTTCCTCCCGGATGTCGGCCACGGGGTGCTCTACAAGTACGCCATCACCGGGGCCCACGGCGGCGACCTCGAGAAGGCCGACCCCTTCGCCCGATACTGCGAGCTGCCGCCCAACACCGCCAGTATCGTCTGGCACCAGGAGACCCGCCCCTACGCGTGGCAGGACGAGGCGTGGATGAAGGAGCGCCACGCCAAGAACAGCCTCCAGTCCCCGATGAGCGTCTACGAACTCCACGTCGGGTCGTGGCGCAAGAAGCACGGCGGTACGGAGAGCCTCAGCTACCGCGAGCTCGCCGATGAACTCGTGCCCTACATCCAGCACATGGGCTTCACGCACGTGGAGATGATGCCCGTCATGGAGCACCCGTACTTCCCGAGCTGGGGCTACCAGGTACTGGGGTACTTCGCGCCCACCAGTCGCTTCGGCGTCCCGGAGGACTTCGCCTACCTCGTGGATCGCCTCCACCAGGCGGGCATCGGCGTGATCCTGGACTGGGTCCCGAGCCACTTCCCGGAGGACTCGTTCGGCTTGCACCACTTCGACGGCACGCACCTCTACGACCACGCCGACGAGCGCAAGGGGTACCACCCGGACTGGAAGAGCCGCATCTTCAACTACGGCCGCCCGGAGGTCAAGAGCTTCCTTATCTCGAACGCGCTGTTTTGGCTCGACCAGTACCACGCCGACGGACTCCGCGTCGACGCGGTGGCCTCGATGCTGTACCTCGACTACTCCCGCCAGCCCGGTGGGTGGGAGCCGAACGTCCACGGCGGCAACGAGAACCTCGAGGCCATCGCCTTCCTGCAGGAGTTCAACTCGGCCGTCTACGAGCACTTCCCCGACACGGCCACCGTCGCCGAGGAGTCGACCAGCTACTCCGGGGTCTCGAAGCCGGTCTACGCCGGGGGCCTCGGCTTCGGGCAGAAGTGGATGATGGGGTGGATGCACGACACCCTGAAGTTCTTTGGCTTCGACCCGATCTACCGCAAGTACCACCACAATCAAATTACCTTCTCGGCGGTCTACAAGGACTCCGAGAACTTCATGCTCCCGCTCAGCCACGACGAGGTCGTGTACGGGAAGGGCTCCCTGCTCACGCGCATGCCCGGCGACGAGTGGCAGAAGTTCGCCAACCTGCGCCTGCTGTTCGGCTACATGTACACCCACCCCGGGTCCAAGCTGCTCTTCATGGGCGGGGAGTTCGGGCAGCCCACCGAGTGGAGCCTCGAGAAGGGCCTCGACTGGGCCCTCATGGACCACGGCATGCACCAGGGCGTGGCCGCCTGGGTGAAGGCCGTTAACGAGTTCTACCGCGACACCGCCGCCATGCACGAGCGCCAGTTCGAGCCCGGGGGCTTCCAGTGGATCGAGGGCGGCGACGCCGAGGGCTCGACGCTGAGCTACCTGCGCCACGGCCACGACGCGGGGCAGAGCGTCGCGATCATCCACAACTTCACCCCCGTGGTCCGCTCGCCCTACCGCGTCGGCCTCCCGGGCGAGGGCCGCTGGGAGATCGTCCTCAACAGCGACGAGAAGCGCTACGGCGGCAGCGGCGTCAAGCCCCGCGCCATCCGCGACGCCGAGCCGATGTCCTGGCAGGGCCAACCCTACAGTTTGGAACTAAAGTTGCCACCCTTGGCGACCGTAGTCATGGTGCCGCTCGGCAAGTAGGCGGGCGGTGCGGTAGGCACCCAGGCACCCCGCACCAAAAATTGCAATGGCGATCACCGATATCAAAGCTTGGGTCAAGCAGTCGCCCCGCGGTAAGCAGCTCGCCCACCGCGCGATCTTCCCGAGGGATGACTACCGTCCGCGTTGGTGGGTGCGCAACTTGCTCAATCGTTTCGTGCACAGTCGCAAGGGTACCATCCGCGGTACCGCCCGCATGGACACCGTGCCCTTCCACGCTTTCGTGCTCGCGCCGAAGGCCATCATCGAGGACAACTGCCTCGTCAACAACGTCATGGGCGATGTCCTCATCGGCCACGCCTCCCTGATCGGACTGGGGTCGGTGATTATCGGGCCGGCGCACATCGGGGACGATGTGCTCCTGGCGCAAAACGTCGTCCTCTCGGCGCTCAACCACAACTACGAGGACATCTCCCGACCGATCAAAGACCAGGGTGTCTACGTCTCGCCGATCGTCGTCGGGCCGGGCTCGTGGCTTGGTGCCGGGGCGGTGGTGCTCGCGGGCGTGACCGTCGGCCGCAACGTCGTCGTCGCGGCCGGGGCCGTGGTCACGAAGGACGTTCCGGACTTCTGCGTCGTGGTCGGGAATCCCGCGCGGGTCGTACGTCGCTACGACGCGGCGTCCAGTAAGTACGTACGCTGGCGCGCCGAGGACACGAGCACCTGAGCCCGTCAGCACAAAGCCCCCAGGCGTTTCCGTCTGGGGGCTTCCGGGTGGCACGAGGCAGATTTGAACTGCCGACACCACGATTTTCAGTCGTGTGCTCTACCAACTGAGCTATCGCGCCGTTTGGCCGCGGGCCCTAGCCCGAAGCGGCCGCAAATATAGGTGCCCGCCGCGGTCGCGCAAGGGTCCGAGCCCAATTCGACGACTTTCTTTGCGCCGAGCCCCAAGCCCCCCCACCCGCATGCCCGTCCGTCTCCTCCTGGTTGCCCTCGGCCTCCTCGCCGCGGCGCCCCTCGTCTACGCCTTCCTCTACGACGACGGCGGCGTGGGCCTGTGGTCCGTGCCGTTCATCATCCTCCTTGCCCTGGGGTTCGTCTTCAAGCCCGAGCTCGACTGGGCGTACTACACGCGCTACCCCGTCGACCTCGACGGCCGCATCACCGAACTCCTCGACGTGAAGCAGCCCCGCTGGTACAGCCAGCTGTCGGCACCCGATCGACTGGCCCTGCGCCAACGTACCGCCCTCACGCTCATGGGACTGGACTTCAAGCCCCAGGGCCTCGGCGACGACGCCCTCCCCGCCGATGTCGAGGCCCTGCTCGCCGCGCAGGTCGCGCGTATCTCGATTGGGCTTTCGCCAAAACTCATCATCCCCGCTCCGTTCGAGAACGTGGTCGTGTACAAGCACCCCTTCCCCAGTCCGCAGTACCCGCGCGTTTTTCACGCAAGTGAGCTCTTCGCCGAGGACGGCGTCATCATGCTGTCCCTCCACCAGGCCCTCCCCGCGACCCTCGACCCGCAGGAGTACTTCAACATCGCGCTCTACGAGTGGGCCCGCGCGTTCGAACTGTTCCTCCACGGAGCCACCGCCGCTCGACCGCCCACCCCGACCACCGCGGAGATGCTCGACGCCGCACTCGGGAGACCCGGTAGTTGGGTCGTCGACGCGATCGGCCTCCCGGTCGTCGACGACTTGGCCGTTGCGCAGGTCCTGCGGCTCGACTTCCCGGAGGCTTTCGCCAAAACCTACCCCGCGCTCGGCACCGAACTCGCGAGCAGGTTCACGGGGGGGCGTCGCTCGACGGAGCCCACGTAACAAGGAGGCTACAGGCTCCAACAACCGTGATCCGTCGTGTGTCGTGAGCAAGTGGGCAGGTTTCGGGGTTGTGTACCGTAGTGCCCGCCCCGCCCCAAAGAACCAAAACCCGTGGACCCCGAAACCCAGCCGAACTCACCGCCGAAACCGGTTGAACGCAAGGGCGTCCTGCTCACCGCCGGGGACGCCGCCCTGATGGCGGCCTACGATCTACTGACGGCCCCCGTGCTCGTCGTGTCCGACTTCGATGAGCCCACGATCGCCTTCAATCAGGCAGCGCGCGCCTTCTTCGGTATCGAGCGGGACGCCACGCGTTTTTTCCTGAAGGAGCACTACAAGATGCTCCCCGAAGCCGAACTCGGGGCCGAGCTCGAAGCCGGCCTCGCCGACCTCACCGCCGGCAGATCGGCCCGCGTCCGGGCCCTGGTCTCGGACCTCAACCAAACCTGGTTCCGCTGCGTCGTCTCGGCCCAGCCCCTCCCGCCCCGGCGCTCGCCCTCCCTCGGGGCCGTCATCATGCTCGAGGTCCAGGGGCCGAACGGCAGACCGCACAAGCCATTCACGCCGACCAGCATGCTCGAGAGCCTCGTGTGGGCGGCCCCGCAGGTCGGTGTCTCGATCACGCCGGACATCAACAGCCCCAAGCTTATCTGGAACGACGGCATGTACGCGCTGCTCGGGATCACCGACCGCACGCAAACCCCCTCCCACGAACTCTTCCTGCGACACGTCCACCCCGACGACCACCACACCCTAGCCTCGGTCGGCACCGCCCTGTCCCAGGCCGGGGTGACACACTGGGAAGGGGACTTCCGGCTCCTCACCGAACGCGGCCGCGAAGTCCTCGTCAACGCCTGGGTCATCAGCCAGACCAATCCCCGGGGCTCGCACGGCCTGGCCTCCATGATCGTGAGCGTCGAAGACGAGATCCTCGCCACCCGCGAGGCGGCCGCCGCGCGCCGCGAACTCGAGAAGTTCACCTACACCATCTCGCACGACCTGCGGGCGCCCGTGCGCCACATCGAGAGTTTCATGACCCTCCTGCTCGACTCCATCGACGAGCGCCTCAACGAGGATGAGCAACAGTACGCCACCTTCGCGCGGCAGAGCGTCCAGAAGCTCGCCGGCATGATCCAGGGGATGGTGGACTACAGCCGCCTCCCGACCATACTCACCGAGGCGCAATCAGTCGATCTGCACGCCGTGGTGACCGGCGTGGTCGCTAGCCAGTTCGCCCATGCCGCCGACAGGATCACCGTCGGCCCCCTCCCGGTGGTCATCGGGCGTAGCGCGCTGCTCGAGACGCTCTTCGCCCACCTAATCTCCAACGCGATCAAATTCAGTCGCGACATGCCGGCCTCGCCGATCACCATCACGAGCGGGGCCCCCGAGGGGGACTACTGCTACGTCGAGATCCAGGACCAGGGCGTGGGCTTCGAGGCCCAGCACACCGAGAAGCTCTTCGAAATCTTCCAGCGCCTCCACGGGGTGCAGGAGTTCGCAGGGCTCGGCATTGGGCTCGCGCTCTCGAAGCGGATCGTCGAATTGCACGGCGGCGAGATTACCGTGGTTGGCAAACTCGGAGAGGGTACGCGCGCGGTCGTCTCGCTACCGATTGCGAAGTCCACATCGGGAACAAATCCCCGTGCGGACACCTAAATATGAGTATGGGTCACCAGGCACAACGGCACATCCTCGTGATCGACGACGATCCCATGGACCGGATGCTCATCTTCCGATCCTTGCGTGAACTCGATCTCGACTGTACGCTCAGCCACCTGGAAGACGGACAGGCCGTGCTCGACTTCGTACAGCACAAAGCGGCCGAGGCCATGGACTTGTCGCTCATCATGCTCGACCTGAAGATGCCCAAGATCGACGGATTCGAAGTGTTGCGCCGCCTCGAGAATCACCCCATCCTGGAGCAGGTACCCTTCGTCGTGATGAGCAGCTCCGCCATCAACGACGACATCGAGCGCGCGTACGCCCTCGGGGCGCGGGCCTACGTCACGAAGCCCATCCGGCACGACGAGTTCCGTACGGCCGTCCGTACTCTGGGCTCCTTCTGGCTCAACCACAACCGGCTGCCCCTAACTCCGCACAGCGAGGGCGACCCCGCTTAGATCGACTACGTCAATTCGTTTCAAGTCGTGCTTCGGAGGGGCAGACAGTAGGAATACTAAACCCGCACAAGGCTCCATCGCCGAACTCCAACTTCCTATCTCCCACCTTACTTCATCCCCACCAGCGCCGGGTTCTTCGCGCGCTTGCGCTCACTCTCCGAGAGCACGATCTTCCGGATCCGCATCGCCGCCGGGGTGACCTCTACGTACTCATCGGCCTGGATGTACTCCAGCGCCTCCTCGAGCGTGAACTGACGCGGCGGAATGATCTTGATCTTCTCGTCGGCGCCGCTCGAGCGCACGTTCGACTGCTTCTTGGCCTTCGTCAGGTTGACCACCATATCCCCGGGGCGGGCATTCTCGCCGACGACCTGGCCCTCGTAGATGTCCTCGTTCGGCTGCACGATCAGGGTGCCGCGCTCCTGGAGGTTGTTGAGCGAATACGGGATCGCCTTGCCGGTCTCCGACGAGATCATCGACCCGCTGATTCGCTTCGGGATGTCGCCCACCCAGGGGCCGAACTCCTTGAAGCGGTGGTTCATGATCAGCTCCCCGGCCGTGGCCGTGATGAGCTGCGTCCGCAGGCCGATGATCCCCCTCGACGGCATGTCGAAAGTCATGAAGGTGCGCTCCGGCTCGGCGCGCATGTCGGTGAGCGAGCCCTTGCGCTGGGTCACGGCATTGATGACCGCCCCGGAGTACTCGTCGGGCACGTTGATGTCCAACTCCTCCATCGGCTCCTGGCGCTTGCCGTCGACCTCCTTGATGATCACCTGCGGTTGCCCGATCTGGACTTCGTAGCCCTCGCGACGCATGGTCTCGATGAGGACCGAGAGGTGGAGCACGCCACGCCCGTACACCTGGAAGGCCTCCGCGCGATCGGTGGGCTCGACCTTGAGGGCGAGGTTGTGCTCGATCTCCTTCTCGAGGCGCTCCTTGAGGTGGCGGCTCGTGACGAACTTACCGGACTGCCCGAAGAAGGGCGAGTCGTTAATCGCGAAGGTCATCGACATCGTCGGCTCGTCGACGGCAATCGGCGGCAGCTGGTCCAGCGTGTCCGGATCGGAAACGGTGTCGCCGATCTCGAAGCCTTCCAGACCCGCGACGGCGCAGATGTCACCGGCTTCGACCACGTCGGCCTCCACGCGGCCGAGGCCCTCGAAGACGAAGATTTTCTTGGTCCGCTGCTTGGTGACGGCCCCCTCGCGGTTGATGAGGGCCACGGCCTGGTTCGACTTCAGCGTCCCGCGATTCAGGCGCCCGCTCGCCATCCGACCCGTAAACGGGCTGTAGGCCAGCGACGTGATCATCATCTGGAGGGGCCCGTCCGATACCTTGGGCGCGGGGACGTGCTCGATGATCATGTCGAGGGCGTAGGTCACGTCGGTGGTCGGCGTGCGCCAGTCCGGACCCATCCAGCCGTTCTTCGCCGACCCGTAGACGACGGGGAAGTCGAGCTGCTCCTCGGTGGCGTTGAGGGCGAACATGAGGTCGAACACCGCCTCGTAGGCCTCGTCGGGCTTACAGTTCGGCTTGTCGACCTTGTTGACCACCACGATCGGCTTCAGGCCGAGCTCGAGCGACTTCGACAGCACGAAGCGCGTCTGCGGCATCGGTCCCTCGAAGGCGTCCACGAGGACGAGTACCCCGTCGGCCATGTTGAGCACCCGCTCCACCTCACCGCCGAAGTCACTGTGGCCCGGGGTGTCGATCAGGTTGATCTTGTGGTCCTTGTACCGAATCGAGACGTTCTTCGCGAGGATCGTGATCCCGCGCTCGCGCTCGATGTCGTTGTTGTCGAGGATCAGCTCGCCGGTCTCCTCGCGCTCGTGGAAGAGGTTGCCGGCGTGCAGGAGCTTGTCGACCAGGGTGGTCTTGCCGTGGTCGACGTGGGCAATGATTGCGACGTTACGGATGGCGGGCATGGGAGGGGTGTTTAGTGGGGGGCCTTTCGGCAAAACGGGACCTTCGCGCCCGGCTTCTCGAAAACGCGCGCAAAGGTACACCGCGGCCGTTCGCCGGCTCCGGTGATTGTCGTTGCCTTAACGCCTGAGCCAACAGCCGACTCGCACCCCGCACCCCGCACCCAAGCACCCAGGCACCCAGGCACCCAAGCACCCCGCACCCCGCACCCCGCACCCCGCACAAAAAGAGGGCCGCCCCCAATCCTCTGGAGACGGCCCTGCCTACGTAAATGAGAAACAATCCTCCGCTTGCCGCTAGTCGGGCTTCTCGTAGAGCCACGGGCTCTCGGCCCCGAGGCGGGGCTCGCCGTGCTGGTCTACCACCGTGCGGGAGGGCTGCTGGCTGGGAAACTGTTGCGAGGGGGCCTTCCCGCGCATCCGGCGGTACCGCAGGTACGCGGGCTCGCGCTCGAGGTGCGCGAGGTCGTCGAGGTTGCTCGGGGGCACGGGCTCGTTGGGGTGCGGGCGCGCCGCGTAGGTGTCGCGCGGCGGCAGGTGCGACTGCTGCTCGCGGGCCTCGTCGCGGCTCATCTCGTTCATGACGTTGGCGCGGTACTGCATCGCGTCCTCGTAGCGCTTCACGCGCGGCGAGACCACATCGGCCGCCGGCGGGGTCACGTTCTGCTGCTGGGAGTTGCTCGGGCGCCCCGGACCGACGTTCGGGCGCGCGCCTTTCGAGTTGAGGTCGACGACCTGCTTGCTCGGCGCCGTCCGCCCGGACAGCGCCCCGATGGCCGACTCCTGGAACCCGGTCGCGATCACGGTCACGGCGATGCCCTCGTCGAGGCTCTCGTCGTAGGCCGTGCCCCAGATCAGGTTGGCCTGGTCGCCGGCCTCGGCCTGGACGAACTGCGTGATGCGGTCGATCTCCTCCATGGTCGGGTCGTTCTTCCCGGAGCAGATGTTGAGCAGGATGTTCTGCGCCCCCGAGATGACGTTGTCCTCGAGCAGCGGACTCGCCAGCGCCTGGTCGACGGCCGCCTGCGCGCGGTCCTCGCCCTCCGCGAAGCCGATGCCCATGATCGCCACGCCCGACTGCCGCAGCACCGTGTTGACGTCATTGAAGTCCACGTTGATGTAGCCCGGGCGCGTGATGATCTCGGCGATCCCGCGGGCCGCCGTCGCGAGTACGTTGTCGGCGTGCGCGAAGGCCGTGCGGATCGGCATGTCGGCGTGGATGAGCCGCAGCTTGTCGTTGCTCACGACCACGAGGGCGTCGACCTGCTTCTTGAGCTCGAGCAGTCCGTCGATCCCGTGGCGGATGCGCGCCGGCCCTTCGAAGCTGAACGGCAGCGTCACGATGCCCACCGTGAGGATGCCCATCTCCTTGGCGACGCGCGCCACCACCGGGGCAGCCCCCGTGCCCGTACCCCCGCCCATGCCCGCGGTCACGAACAGCATCTTGCAGTCGTCCGTGAGGTACTTCTGCACCTCCGCGATGGACTCCTCGCAGGCGTGCTTGCCGATCTCGGGCTTCGACCCGGCGCCGAGGCCCTGCGTCAGCTCGGGGCCGAGGTGGATCTTCGTCGGCACCGGGCTAAGCTCGAGGCTCTGCGCGTCCGTGTTGCAGATCGCGAAGTCGACGCCGACGATGTTCTGCTTGAACATGTGCGTCACGGCGTTCGAGCCGCCGCCCCCGACGCCGAGGACTTTGATGATGGTGCCGCTGGTTTTGCGTCTTTCTAGGTCGAAAATCATAGTGTTTGGATTGTTACCCGTTCGGGCGGTGATGGGAGTCGGCACAGGCCCGCAGGGCAGACGCTGGGAGTGGTGATGTTGGGAGGTGGGTGAGGAAGTGTGAGGGAGGGCAAGGTACTCAGGAGAGTTCGGGGTCGTCGTCGCCGTCGAACCACTCCTTCACGCGGTCGAGGACGCCGTTGGCGTAGCGCTCGAGGCGGCTCTGGGTCGGGGTCCCGGGCTCGGTGGCCCGCACGGCGGTGTCGGGGGCGGCTTTCGCCAAAACCGCATGCGACGCGTGCGACTCCTGCGATTGGTGGACCGGGGTGCCCTCGGTTTTGCCGGAAGGCGCCTGCTGACCATTTGGGCCACCGTGATTGGCGTGACCATTCTGGCCATTCTGACCGGCCTGGCCGCCCTGTTCGCCGAAGTTCGACCGGGAGTTCAGGTCGCCGTGCTCCCCGACGGAGGTAGGCGACTTGGTCATCAGGGCCGACTGCGCGGAAGGGTCGTAGTCCGACTCGTCGACGTGCGCGATGCTCAGTGAGCGACGCAGGAACTGGTGGGACGCCGCCGCGCTCGACTCCTCCTCGCCCCCGATCAGCAGCCCGATGGCGGTGGCGAAGATCGGGCTGCTCAACTCCTGGTCGTACCCCTGCGCGAGGTGCTCGACGGGGAAGCCGATGCGGCACGGGATACCGGTGTGGAATTCGGTGAGCTTGTCGATATTCTTCAGGAGACTACCGCCGCCCGTGAGCACGATCCCGCCCTGCAGCCGATCCCGCGCGTTCGAGGCCGTGATCTGGAAGTCGACGTAGCTCAGGATCTCCCCGACGCGCGCCTCGATGACGCTCGCGAGGTCGTGCTCGCTGATCTCGGTGTTGTCCTGCCCGCGGCGATTCGCGATCCGGATGTAGCGATTGTGGAGCGCCTCGCCCTCGAGGGCGTTCCCGAAGCGCGTCTTGAGGTTCTCGGCGTCGTCGAGCGTGATGCGGAACACCTGCCGGATGTCGCTCGTGATCACGTCCCCGCCGAAGGGCAGCACGCAGGTGTGCGTGATGACGCCGTCGGCGAAGATCGTGATGTCGGTCGTGCCGCCGCCGATGTCCACGAGCACCACGCCGTCGCGCTTGTCGGCCTCGGTGAGGACACTCGCCGCCGACGCGATCGGCTCCAGGGTAAGGCCTTCGACCTTGAGCCCGGCCTGCTCGGCGCAGCGGATGATGTTGCGCGAGGCCGCGTTCTGGCAGGTGATGATGTGGAAGTTGGCCCCCAGCCGCGCGCCGCACATCCCGATCGGCTCCAGGATGCCCCACTCCTCGTCGACGCAGTAGTCCTGCGGGATGATGTGGAGGATCTCCTCGCCGGGTTTTAGCGGAAGCTTCCGCATCGAGTTGATGAGCGCGTCGAGGTCGTCCTGCGTGATCTCGGCCATGTGGTCGTCGCGCGTGATCATGCCGTGGTTCTGCTTCGAGGCGATGTGCTGCCCGGCGATCCCGACGTTGACCTTCGCGATCTTGACCCCGGCCGAGCGCTCGGCGCGGGCCACGGCGTCCTTGATGGCCGCGACGGTCTTGTGGATGTTGCTCACGACCCCGCGCTGGACGCCGTCGCCGGCGACGCGGGCGTAGCCGAGGATCTCGATCTGCTCGAGGTCATTGCGGCGCCCGACCGCGGCGCAGACCTTCGTGGTCCCGATGTCGAGGGCGACGGTGTAGTCCGAGTCGGACTGGATATCGTGTGAGTGGCGGAAATTAGCTGGGGCGGACATGTGGGTGTTTCGTTTGTGCTGAAGTGTTTCGGAAGGGACAGGGGGGGAGGAGGGTGCGCGAGCTACGCGCCGTGTTTGGCCTGTTTGGCGAAGGCCAGTCCGTCGTAGCGGAGGTCGACGCGCTCGTAGTGGTCCCACCCGCTCTCGGGGTAGACACCGTTAATGAAAGCGCGCAGGCGGCGGAGCTTGTCGTCGATATCGGTGGGGCGTCCGAGTAAGAACTCGGTCGTGCCGAGCTTTGGCACGAGCGTGTACTCGCCCTTGCGCACCTCGATCTGCTCGATGAGCGCGCCGAAGAGTTCGTCGTCGGCGATGGCCTTCGCCAGGGCGTAGGCCTCGATCGGCAGCGTGTCCCTGAGCGCCTTCTGTAGCGGAGTCACGTCGCCGGTCAGGACGGGCACCCGGGCCACGGCGTGCTTGCTGAGCGGCAGCACGGCCCCTTCCGGACTTACGTAGTAGTCGCTGCCGCGGCGGTCGTGCACCCGCAGGATCGGTTCGTGCTGCTCGACGTTGATGTGGAGCGTACCGTCGAAGCGCACGTACACCTGCGCCTGCCGCACGAAGGGGTCGGCGCTCAGGTAGGCCTCCAGCGCCTCGACGTCGACGGCCTTGACGGACTGTCCCGTGAGCACGCCGAAGGGGCCGTCGTCGAGGCGGCGCTCGATGTCTTTGTCCTGGATGAGGAAGAGGCCCTCGGCCGTGGGCGCGATCTCGATCCGGACCTGGGTGAGGCGTCCGCCAAAACCTGCTACCGCGGAGTAGCTCGCCAGCGCGAAGGCGACGACGAGGAGGGATACAATAATGTACCTCCCCGGCCGCGGGGACCGAGTTGTGTTTTTCATAGTGTCTCTCATGCACCCGCGCGGGTGTACGTGGCTAAACCACGAGCCCCCGCGCGAGCTGGTCGACGTCTCCGGCACCCATGAAAAGCAAGACGTCGCCGTCGAGGACCTTCAGGAGCGGGGGAGCCTCCGAACTCGTCACAAGGTACTTTTTCTCGGTGGTGATATGGTCGAAAATCGTCAAGGGTGATACGCCGGCGATCGGCAACTCCCGCGCCGCGTAGATCTCCAGCAGTACAACTTCCTGTAAATCACTGAGTGCCGCCCCGAACGCGGCGCCGAAGTCCCGGGTCCGCGTGTAGAGGTGCGGCTGGAAAATACCGACGACGCGGTACGAACCGAATAGCTCTTTCGCACTGCGGATCGCGGCCGCGACCTCCGTCGGATGGTGCGCGTAGTCGCTGATGACCGTAGCGCGACCAAAGGTCCCGAGGGTCTCGAACCGACGACCCACCCCCCGGAAGCCCCCCAACTTACCGACCGCCTCGGCGACCATCACCCCACTCTCGCACACCGCCGCCAGCGCCGCCACCGCATTCTCGACGTTGTGCCGCCCCGGCATCCCGAGCCGCAGACCCGTAAATTCTCCCTCCGGGCAGTGCAGGTCGAAGACGTACGCCCCGTCATCCACGCGGATCGCGTGGGCGCGCCAGTCGAGCGACGCGTCCTCGAGTCCGTAGGTGACCAACTTCGTCGCCCCGATCGAGCGGCGCAGCGTCCGGGCGATGTGTGGCTTCGTGACCAGGACGCCATCCTTCGGGTTGATCAGGCAGATGAAGTCCGCGAATCCTTTCTCGAACTCGGCGATCTCCCCGTAGATGTCGAGGTGGTCCGGCTCGATGAAGGTGACCACGGCGATGTCGGGACGGAGCTGCAGGAAGCTCCGGTCGTACTCGTCGGCCTCCACCACCATCCACTCGCCCTGGCCGGCGAGGTAGTTGGTGCCGTAGTTGGCGCTGATGCCCCCGAGGAAGGCCACGGGGTCTTGCCCGGTCGACTCCATCAGGTAGGCGGCGATGCTGCTGGTGGTCGTCTTGCCGTGGGTCCCGGCCACGGCGATGGTCTTGAGCTGCCGGCTGATCTCCCCGAGGGCCCCGGCGCGTTTGATCAGCTTGACGCCCCGGCGCCGCAGTTCGGCCAACTCGCCGAAGTCCGTCGGCACGGCGGGCGTGTAGATGGCCAGTTCGACGCCGGCGGGGATGGCCCCGGGGCTGTCGGTATAGTGGATGTCGGCCCCCTCGGCCGCGAGGGCGCGCGTGAGGTCGGTCTCGTGCAGGTCGTACCCGGCCACCGCCACCCCGCGCCGCAGGTAGTAGCGCGCCAGGCCGCTCATGCCGATGCCGCCGATGCCGACGAAGTAGACGTGCTGGGGGAGGGGCTTAGACATGCTTCAGGATGTGTTGTGCGATCTCGGCGGCGGCGTGGGGCTTGGCCATGCCCCGCATGCGCCCGGCCATCTGCTCGGTGGTGTCGCGGTCGCGGAGGAGTTCGGGGAGGAGCCGCCGGAGGATGTGCTCCTGGTCGGCGTCGGGGACGAGTCTCGCGGCGCCCCGCGCTTCGACGGCGCGGGCGTTGGCGGTCTGGTGGTCGCCGGCCACGTTCGGACTCGGGATGAGGAGGGCGGGCTTGCCGAGGAGCTGCAGTTCGGAGATCGACAGGGCGCCCGCGCGGCAGCTCACGAGGTCGGCGGCGGCGTAGGCGAGGTCCATGCGCTCGAGGTAGGGCAGGCACGTGACGTTCGGGAGCCGCGCCGTCGGACTCTCGCGGTAGTGCTCGAAGTAGCCTTCGCCCGTTTGCCAGACGAGTTGCAGGTCGGGGTTGGCGAGCCAGAAGTCGTGCATCGCGGCCGTGGCTTCGTTCATGCTGCGGGCGCCGAGGCTTCCGCCAAAACTCAGCAGCACGGGGGCGTCGGCGCGGAGGTCGTAATGGGTTTTGGCGAAAGCCGCCTCCGGGACCTGCGTCGGGTCGAGCGAAAGCCGCAGCGGATTGCCGGTGTGGAGGTTCTTGCCCGCGGGGAAGTAACGATTGGCCTCCTCGTAGGCTTGGAAAACCCTCGTCGCCACCTTGCCGAGCATACGGTTCGTGACGCCGGGGTAGGCGTTCTGCTCCTGGATGAAGACGGGCACGCCCCGCAGCCGAGCGACCGCCAGGGCCGGGCCACTCACGTAGCCGCCCGTACCGATCGCCGCGTCCGGACCGAAACCCTTGACGATGCTCCGGGCCCGCGCCAGACTCTTAGAAAGCGCAAACGGAAAGCTGAGGTTGCGCCTGTCCAGGGCCCGGTGGAAACCCGTCACCGGTACTGACTGGATCTCGTAACCCGCCGCCGGCACACGCCGCATCTCCATCTTGCCCTCCGCCCCGACGAACAGGAACTCCGCCGCGGGCTCGGCCGCCCGGATGGCGTCCGCGATCGCGAGGGCCGGGTAGATGTGGCCACCGGTGCCGCCGCCGGCGAGCAGGAATCGAGGAGGTCGGGCAGCCATCAGACCGGGCTCACTTCCGCGAGATCGTCCGCGCCGGCCGCGCCCTTGCGCTTCGCCTTCGGACGCTCGGTCTGCCGACTCACGCTCAGGATCATCCCGATGGCGAGGCAACTGAAGACCAGCGAGGTACCCCCGAGACTGACCAGCGGCAGCGTCAACCCGGTGACGGGCACGAGGTTGACCGACACGGCGATGTTGGCGAGGGCCTGCGAGACCAGCAGCAGACTCAGGCCGCAGGCCAGCAGGGCGCCGAAGAGCTTGGTGGACTTCGTGAGCAACCGGCAGGCGCGGATGAAGAGGAACAGGAAGGCCACGAGGATGAAGCCGCCCCCGAGCAGGCCGTACTCCTCGCAGATGATGGCGTAGATGAAGTCGGCGTAGGGCGTCGGCAGGAAGTTGCGCTGCGTGGAGCCCCCCGGGCCCTGCCCGAGCACACTCCCGTTGGCGATCGCGATCTTGGCCTGGTCGACCTGGTAGCCGCCCTCGCCCGCGACGAAGTCCCCCACCCGACTGAACCACGTCGCGAAGCGCACCGAGTCCGGCGCGATGAGCCACACCGCGTACATGACGCCGACCAGGAGGACGACGAGCCCCACGAAGGTCCCGATCCACCCGATGGGCAGGCGCGCGATGAACATCATCCCGAAGCAAGTGAGGCCCAGCATCCCGGCCGTCGACAGGTCGTTCGGGGCGATGAGCGCACACACGAGCAGCACCGGGAAGACGATCCGCCAGAAGATCTTCCGGCTGTCGTGCATGTGGGCCTGCATCCCGGCCAGCGCACGGGCGAGGTAGAGGATGAGCGCGATCTTGGCGACGTCCGAGGGCTGAAATCGAATCCCGAACACCGGCACCTCGAGCCAGCGCTTGGCGTCGTTGATCTCGATCCCGAAGACGAGCGTCGTGACGAGCAGCCCGATGCTCGCCAGCAGCACGTAGGGCGCCATCTTCGCGAAGCGCGCGTGCGGCGTGGCGTAGGCGGCGTACAGGGCCGCGAACCCGACCATGATGAACACCGAGTGCCGCATGAGGAGCCACTCCGTGTTGCCGCCGTGGAGCTTGTACGCGAGGTGGTAGGTGCTGCTGTACACCGCGAGCACCGACGCCAGCATCAGGGAGAAGAAGATGGACCAGATGAAGATGTCCCCGCGGAACAGCTTCTGGGCCGTGAGTTGGAAGGCTTGTTTCATAGTGTTTCTGAGAAGTTGGGCAGGGCCCGCACGCCGGCGCGAAACTGGTCCCCGCGGTCGATGTAGTTGGCGAATAGGTCAAAGCTCGCGCAGGCCGGCGAAAGTAGGACGACATCGCCCGCGCGAGCCATGGCGGCCGCCGCGGATAAGGCTGCCGCCATGCTGTCGGTCTCGACGTAGCCGCCGGGGTGCTGCCCGAAGGCCTGTCGCAATTTAGTGTTGTCGACCCCCATCGCGACCACGGCGCGGACTTTTTCCGCGACCAGCTCCGCGAGCGCGCCGTAGTCGTTGCCCTTGTCCTCCCCGCCGACGATCCACACGATGGGCTGCCCGAAGCTGCGCAGCGCCTTGTCGACCGAGTCCTGGTTGGTGGCCTTGCTGTCGTTGACGTAGCGCACGCCGTCGACGGAGCCGACGGGCTCGAGGCGGTGGGGGGCGTTGCGGAAGGACTGGAGGGCTTTCGCCAAAACCTGCTGATGCGCGCCGGCGAGTTCGGCGGCCGTGAGGGCGAAGGAGGCGTTGGCGGCGTTGTGGGGGCCGCTGAGGACGGTGTCGGCGAGGTCGTAGGTCCGTGATTCCGTGCGGGCGAGGCCGCTGTCGAACGCGGGCGGCAGCTCGATCACCGTCACGCCGCGCTGGGCCCCCGGGGCGTGTTTTAGCGAAAGCGGATCGGTGGCCTGGAGCCAGATGTCCCCGGGGAGCTGCGTTTGCTTGAGTCTGTACTTCGCCGCCGCATACGCGTCGAAACTCCCGCCGTAGCGGTCGAGGTGGTCGGGCGAGAGGTTGAGCACCATGCCGATGTCGGCGCGGAACCGCTCGATGTCGTCGAGCTGGAAGGAACTCAGTTCGAGGACGTACCACGCGCGCCCGCGCTCGCCGTCCTCGGCGATCATGCGGGCGAAACTCTTCCCGACGTTGCCGCCGACGCCCACGTCGAGCCCGGCCTCGCGCAGCAGGTGACCGAGCAACAGCGTCGTGGTCGTCTTCCCGTTCGAGCCCGTGATCCCGATCACCTTGCCGCGCACGTGCGGGGCGCAAAACTCCATCTCGCCGACGACGGGGACGCCGAGCGTTTTGGCGGAAGCCACCACGGCCGCCGTCCACGGAATCCCGGGGCTCTTCACCACGACCTCCACGCCGTCGAGGACCTCCGCACCGTGGCCGCCCTGCTCGTAGGCGATGCCCCAGGCGTCGAGCTCCCGCCGCGCCGGCTCGGAGAGTTGGCCCGCGTCCGAGACGAACGCCTCGTCGCCGAGGGTCTGCGCCAGCCGCGCCACGCCCCGCCCGCTCTCCCCGCCGCCGAGTACCAATACCTTGCGCATGACTAGCGGACTTTGAGGGTGACGACCGAGAGGACGGCGAAGAGGATGGCGACCAACCAGAAGCGGATCACGATCTTGGACTCGTGGATGCCCTTGCGCTGGTAGTGGTGGTGCAGGGGCGACATCAGGAAGATGCGCCGACCCTCGCCGTACTTGCGCTTGGTGTACTTGAAGTAGCTCACCTGGATGACGACCGACAGGTTTTCGATCAGGAAGATGCCGCACATCAGCGGGATGAGGATCTCCTTGCGGAGCGCGATCGCGAGCGCGGCGATGATGCCGCCGAGCGTCAGGGAGCCCGTGTCCCCCATGAAGACCTGCGCCGGGAAGCCGTTGTACCACAGGAACCCGAGGCAGGCCCCGACCAGACAGGCCGTAAAGACGACGAGTTCGCCGGTCTGCGGGAGGTACATGATCCCGAGGTAGTCGGAGGCGAGGACGTTGCCGGACACGTAGGCGAACGCCAGCAGCGTGACCCCGATGATGGCGCTCACGCCGGCGGCCAGGCCGTCGATGCCGTCGGTGAGGTTGGCGGCGTTGCTGACGGCCGTGACGACGACCACGACCAGCGGTACGAAGATGAGCCACGCGAACCTGTCGGCATTGTCGCCGAGGAAGCCGAGGATGCGCCCGTAGTCGAGTTCGTTGCCCTTCAGGAAGGGCACCGTCGTGAGGGTCTGCTTGACGTTGGCGTACTCGACATCGAGCCCGGAGGCGTCACGGCTCACGACCGTCTCCACGATCTCGTAGCCCGCGTTCTGCGCCTCCTCGAGGTCGTAGCGGACCACGACGTCGTCGCTGATCAGCATCGTGAGCGCGACGATGAGCCCGAGGCCGACCTGCCCGAGGACCTTCGCGCGGGCCGACAGCCCGGCCTTGTCCTTCTTGACCACCTTGAGGTAGTCGTCCCGGAAGCCGATGATCCCCATCCAGATCGTCGCCACGATCATCATGACGATGTACACGTTGTCGAGCTGCGCGAAGAGCAGCGCCGGTACGAGGATCGCGAGGATGATGATGATCCCGCCCATCGTCGGCGTGCCCTCCTTCTGCTTCTGGCCGGCGAGCCCGAGGTCGCGGACCGTCTCCCCGACCTGCAGGCGCCGGAGTCGTCGGATGATGTACCCGCCCGTGCCCACCGAGACGATCAGCGAGACCACCACCGCGAGCGCGGCGCGGAACGACAGGTACTGAAACAGTCCCGCCCCAGGGAACAGATCGTGTCGGTCGGCGAATTGGAAGAAGTAGTACAGCATGGGGTGTCGGGGGCAGGGGGCTGCTAGTTATGCAGTGCCCGTGGATTTGCCGCTTCTTTCGAGCAGCGCCGCTCGCAGGACCGCGCGATCGTCGAAGTCGTGGCGCACGCCACCGATCTCCTGGTAGGTCTCGTGCCCCTTGCCGGCCAGCAGGATGACGTCCTCGTCGCGCGCGAGCGCAACGGCGGTGCGGATGGCCTGGCGGCGTTCGCCGATCTCGAGGACCCGGACCCGCGCCTCGGGGCCGATCCCGCCGATGATCGACTCGCGGATGGCGGCGGGCTCCTCGGTGCGGGGGTTGTCGTCGGTGACGATGACCTGGTCGCTGAGCTCCGCGGCGATGGCGCCCATTTTCGGGCGCTTGGCCGCGTCACGGTCGCCACCGCAGCCGAACACGGTGATGAGTCGGCTGCCCGAGCGCCGCGCCGTCTGCAGGGTCTCGAGCACGTTCTTGATGGCGTCGGGGGTGTGCGCGTAGTCCACGAAGCCCGTGAGCGCGAGGTCCGGCACGGCCACGACTTCCAGGCGTCCGACGGCCCCCGACAGCGCGCTCAGGACGCGCAGCATCTCGTCCGGCTCCTGGCCGAGCTCCACGCCGACGCCGTAGGCCGCGAGGAAGTTGTAAGCATTGAACCGGCCGGCCAGGCGCGTGTAGACCTCCTGGTCGTTGACCGTGAGGTGCAGGCCGCGCAGGCCATCTTCCAGGATGCGCCCCTTGTAGTCCGCCAACTGCCGCAGCGCGAACTCCCGCGGCGTGGCCCGGGTGTTCTGCAGCATCACCTCCCCGCGCTTGTCGTCGGCGTTGACGAGCGCGAAGGCGTTGCGGTCGAGGCCGTCGAAGAGCAGCTTCTTCGCGTTGATGTACGACAGCATGTCGCCGTGGTAGTCGAGGTGGTCGTGCGAGATGTTGGTGAACACCCCGCCCGCGAACCGGCAACCGTTGGTGCGCCCCTGCACGAGCGCGTGCGAGCTCACCTCCATGAAGACGTACTCGCAGCCCGCCTCGGCCATCTCGCGCAGCATCCCCTGCACGGCCACCGCGTCCGGGGTGGTGTGCGTGGCGCGGCGGCGCTCCTCCGCGATGCGGACCTCCACCGTGCCGATGAGGCCGCAGCGGTAGCCGAGCGCCGTGAAGGCATCGCACAGCAGCGTGACGACGGTCGTCTTGCCGTTGGTCCCGGTCACGCCGACGAGCGCCAACTCTTGACTCGGGTCATCGTAAAAGCGCGCCGCGACGCCACCGAGGGCGGCGTTGGTGTCGCCGCTCGTGAGCCAGGCCACGCCGGTGGGTAGCGTCCCCGCGTAGTCGTAGTCGGCTTTCGCCAAAACCGCTACCGCCCCCGCCGCGATGGCCTGCGGGATGTACTCGTGGCCGTCGACCGTCAGGCCTTCCGTTGCCACGAACAGCGTCCCCGGGCGCACCTTGCGGCTGTCGGCCGTGAGGCTCGTAACGGTGGCGTCTGCGTCTCCGCTCAGCAATTCGAGATCCGCGGCTTCGGCGAGTTCGGCTAGCGTGGCGTGGGTGCGGTAGTCCAATGAGCAGGTTTACGGGGGGGGGAGCGGGTGGCCGGCACTGCGCCGGCCCGGCTGCCATCGTCCGGTGAGTAGGAGGTCGAGGGCAATAGGCGCGAAGTCTAACCGAGGCTCAGGCGGACCTGCTGGCCGTGGGCCTTCGTATTCGGCGCAACGGATTGCCGAAGCACCTTGCCGCGCCCCACCAAGTCGACTCGACAACCCGCGTTCTCGAGCAAGAAGATCGCGTCCCGCGCCCCCATCCCACGCACGTCCGGCACCTTCCCGGGCGCCAGGGGGTGGGCTTTGATCCGCAGACTATCGTTCGGGGCCGTGAGCCTCACCATCTGTTGCGCGATACCGTCGAGGTCCGGTGCGTCGAGGACCGCGAAGATGGCCGCCATGTCCGCCGCGGCGCCGAGGCCACGGTGCGGTAGCGTCGAAGCCTGCCACTTCGGTGAGGCGTCGGCGTAGATCGCGGGCCGCAGCTCGGCATCGGCCGCGTAGATCTTATCGGCGATACTGCGCCACACCGGCAGCGCCACGTCCGATCCGTAGATGTAGCCCGCGCGCGGGTCGGAGATCAGGACCATGATGGTGTACTTCGGCTCGTCGGCCGGGAAGTAGCCGATGAAGGACGCCTGGTGCCCGTCGATACCTTTCTCCTTCGCTGACTCGCTGTAGCGGTACTGCACGGTGCCGGTCTTCCCGGCGAAGCGGTAGCGCGCATCGTTGAACTTGCGCGCCGTCCCGCGGTCGACCACGCCCTCGAGCATGGCCTGCGCCGCGGCGATCGCCCGCTTGGACGCGATCGGTTTGCCGATGGGCAACGGCGCATACTCCTGCACGATCTCGCCGTCC
The DNA here is from genome assembly GCA_965215115.1 of Saprospiraceae bacterium. Classification (GTDB taxonomy): domain Bacteria; phylum Bacteroidota; class Bacteroidia; order Chitinophagales; family Saprospiraceae; genus CALDTK01. The sequence continues at coordinate 3,554,733 of OZ244050.1, read as the reverse complement.
CGCTGGATGTTCGACACGAGGCGGGGCTGCATGTACCGTCCGCCGTTGGCGACGGCGTTGTAGAACGCCACCATCTGCAGCGGCGTGAGCTCGACCTCGTAGCCCATGCTCATCCACGGCAAGGTGACCCCGCTCCAGGTCCTGAGCGAGTCGACGCCCGGGTCTTTGATGAACGGGTGCTTCTCGCCGTCGATCGCGACGCCGGTCGGGCGGTCGAGGTGGAAGGAGCGGATCTTGTTGACGTAGGCCTGGCGCCCGGCGAGGTTGTTGCCGTACCCGAGGTCGACCATGCGCGCGATACCGACGTTGCTACTCCGCTCGAAGGCCTCCGCCGCCGTCACCTCGTCGATGCCGTGCTTGTCGGAGTCCTCCATCTTGCGGTCGTAGAACTGGTAGCGTCCGCCGTAGATCCGGACGGTGTCTTCGGGCTTGACGCGGTCCTCGTCGAGGAGCGCGAGCATGGAGGCGAGCTTGAAGGTGCTCCCGGGCTCGACGGCCGTCCCGATGGCGTGGTTGTAGCTCTCGATCACGGCGCCGTTGGACTCCCGCGTCAGACTGGAGATCGCGCGGATGCTCCCGGTCCGGGTCTCGAGCACGATGGCGACCCCGTACTCCGCCGCCTGCTGGCTCACCGCGCGCGAGAGCTCCTGGTGGACGATGTCCTGCACGGTGACGTCGAGGGTGGTCTGGACGTCGTAGCCCGCGGACGGCTGCGCGTCGACGAGGTCTTCGACCGGGAGCCAGTGCCCGCCGGGGAGGCGCATCATCGGGCGGCGCCCGGCCTCGCCGCCGAGTTGCTGGTTGAAGCGGCCCTCGAGCCCCACCGAGATGTCGTCGCGTTGGTAGCCGATCGTGCGCTGCGCCATCATCCCGAACGGGCGGCGCCGCACTTCACTGCGCTTGGCGATGAGGCCGCCCTTGTTGGCCCCGCGGCGGAAGATGGGCCAGTGGCCGATCTCGCGGTAGGTCGGGAAGTCTACGTTCCTCGCGATGGTCTCGTAGCGCTCGCCGCGCTTGCGGGCCGCGCGCAGGCGCCGCGTGATGCTATCCGCCGAGACCCGCGGTTGGAGGTGCTTGTGGATGTAGTAGCCGAGGCTATCGATGCCCTCGTCGAAGACGTCCTTCGTGAGGCCCTCGGCCCGCGTATCCATGTGGATGTCGTAGTACTGCTGCGAGGTAGCCAGGAAGTTGCCGTCCGAGGAGAGGATGTTGCCGCGGGGCGCCTCGATGGGCAGGTAGTGGATGTAGAGACTGTCGCTCTGCGCGCGCCAGTGGTCCCCCTGCTGCACGGCGATGCGGAAGGTCTGCCCGAACAGGACGACCCCTATGCACACGAGCACCCCCGCCACGATGTAGGCGCGGGTGAGGACTTGGTCTTTCATGTCGTCGGGCTACACTCAGGTAAGAAATGGTCGGGCCCCGAAGGCGCCCGACCGGTTTGTGTGTATCGAGTAAGTAGTGGGCCCGAAGCCTTAAAAATTAGAAACCGCTCGTACGACGCCTAGTCCTCCGTGATCAGCCGGCGGGGACTGCTCCCGGCCAGGCCTAGCTCCCGTGAGCGCATGCGCTTGAGGACCTCGGATTGCTTGTTGTCGTACATGATCTCACTCTGGATGGCGGACGCGTGCCAGCGCAGGTCTTGCAGTTCGGCGCGGGCGGCCTCGATGTTTCGGAGCGTGCCCTGGGCGCGGTGAACGTTGTAGACCATAACCAGCGCGAGGGCGCCGAGGAAAAGCAGGAACGGGAGGTTCCTGAACATCCGGTCGCCGGCGGCAGCCCCTGGCGACCACCGTTTTACCCAGCTGTGTTTTGTAGTGTTTCTAGTGCCTGTCTTCATTTCGCTTTGCCGCTCGCAGGCGCGCCGATCGCGCCCGTGGATTTGATAGTGTTTCTGCTGCCGGTGCTTCAATGGGTTTCTTCGTGACGACCGTCCAGGGTCGCGCGATCCGCCCGTATTCATCTGCATCGTGTCTGCCGTCCGGACGTCCGGTCCGCATCACGTTTTTTACCAATCTGTCCTCCCCGCTGTGGTACGAGATCACCACCAGGCGGCCGTCTACTTTTAGACTTCCCTGGGCCCCGAGGAGGAACTCCTCGAGCGCGGGGATCTCGTCGTTGACCGCGATCCTGAGCGCCTGGAACACCTGCGATAGGTAGCGCGGGCGCTGTCCCCTCACGTGTGCGTCGAGCACCGACACCAGGTCGCCCGTGGTGTGGAGCTGGCGCCGCTGCCGCTCCTCGACGATGGCGTTGGCGACGGTTCTCGCGTTGCGGACCTCACCGTACTCCCCGAGGACGCGCTGGAGCTCGTCGGCGTCCGCGGTGCGCAGTAAATGCGCGGCGGTCGGGTACTCGTCGGACTGCGACATTCGCATGTCGAGCGGCGCGTCGTACCGGTACGAGAACCCACGTTCGGGCACGTCGAACTGGTGCGAGCTCACCCCCAGGTCCGCGAGCACCCCGTCGACCGCGGCGATGCCGTGGAGTCGGAGGTAGCGGCGCAGGTGCCGGAAGTTGGCCGCTACGAACAGCAGCCTGTCGTCGGCGATGGCCCCGGCGTTGGCGAGCGCGTCCGGGTCCTGGTCGAAGGCCACGAGGCGACCTCTCGGTCCGAGGCGCTCCAACAGGAGTCGGGCGTGTCCACCGCCGCCGAAGGTGGCGTCGACGTAGGTGCCGTCGGGGTCGTCGACGAGGAGGTCCAGGGAGGCTTTCGCCAAAACGGGCACGTGATAGCTCACGCGCGTTCGTTGCGTTTCCCGTAGATCTCCTGCGCGAGGGCGCCCATGTCGCCGGCGGCCGCCATTTCGTCTGCGTGCGCCTGCGCGTCCCAGATTTCGTAGTGGCGCCCGACGCCGATGAGGACCACGTCCCGGTCGATCCCGGCGGCCTCGGAGAGGTTGCGCGGCATCTGGAGGCGGCCATTCGCGTCGACGGTGACGTCTTTAGCGGAGAGAAAGAACATTCGCTTAAACCGCCGCTCGCGCTCCACCATGTCGTCGAGTTGCATGACGCGCCGACTCTCGGCGTTCCACGCGCTCATCGGGAAGAGCGTTAGACAGTTGTCAAAGCCTTTTCGCAGGACGAAGGCGCCGTTTCCGTCTTCCGCGTGGCGGGCCACGATGCTGGCCGGCAAACGGAGTCGCCCCCGCTCATCGATCCGTACGTCGTGTTGTCCAAGCAGTTGATCGTCCACATGTCGTCTTGCTGGGACGAATATAGGACAAGCCGCCCACCGCCGCCCACTTCCGCCCACTCCGTGCCCAGGCTGCCCACGGTCGCCCCGCCGCGATTGGATTTAAAGCATAAGTTAATCGACTGTCTATCAGATGATTACGAGCATCGTCTATGATTGCTTCGAGTTTTACACATGTGGCCGAACGCTCTCCACACGGACCAATGGTTTCCGAAATGGGTGTTTGGGGTTTTGGCGAAAGCCTACCCTAGGCTGGAAGATAACTCATTATCAGTGAGTTAGGATCCTTCCAGAGGGCTCGAACACATTGGGGCGGAAATGGGCAGCCTTTGGGGCGGACTGAGGTGGGCGTGGGCGGGGCGGACGTGGGGGGGCGGGGCGGACGGGGCGGGCGGGGCGGACGTGGGCGGGCGGGGCGGACGTGGGCGGGCGGGGCGGACGTGGGCGGGCGTTGCCCGATGGGGGTCGCCGGCCCGCCGCCGTCGCGTTGCTCCTGGCGGCAAACCGGCTACGCCAGAAGGCGGACCTACGGCCCGCTCGGCAGCGACACTACACCCGCTCGCAAGGCAGCGTCACCACACCCTTTCAAAAAGCCTCCGCGGCTCCGCGTTCAGCCCGCCGCAGGCGCCCGCACCCCGCACCCCGCACCCCGCACCCAAGCACCCAAGCACCCCGCACCCCGCACCCAAGCACCCCGCCCCTACCCCTCGCTCCCCTGCCCCGCGGCCTCCGACACCGGCTTGGCCTCGAGGGCCCCGAGCCGCCGGCTGCCCAGGAAGCGCATCTGCATCACGCCGACGATGGCCTCGCTGACGATCCCCGAGCTCATCTTGCTCGTGCCGGCCGTCCGGTCCGTAAACGTGATCGGCACCTCCGCAATCCGGAACCCCAGTTGCCAGGCGCGGAACTTCATCTCGATCTGGAACGCGTACCCGATGAAGCGAACCCCGTCCAGGTCCAGCGCCTCCAACACCTCCCGGCGGTAGCACTTGAACCCGGCCGTCGGGTCCTTGACCGGCATCCAGGTGATGAGCCGGGTGTAGAGGCTCGCCCCGTAGCTGAGCACCTTGCGGTTCAGCGGCCAGTTCTCGACGTGGCCCCCGGCGGTGTAGCGGCTCCCGACCACGACATCGGCCTGGTTGCGGAGCGCGGGCACGAGGAGGCGGTTCAGGTCGGCGGGGTCGTGGCTGAAGTCGGCGTCCATCTCGAAGACGAATTCGTAGTCCCTCGCTAGCGCCCACCGAAAGCCGTCGAGGTAGGCCGTCCCGAGGCCGAGTTTGCCCTCGCGCGCGAGCAAGTGGACGCGACTGGGGTGTTGCTCGCCGAGCGCCAGTACGGCCGCGCCCGTTCCGTCTGGGCTGCCGTCGTCTACCACCAATACCTCGTACCCGCCGGGCTGCGCGATGATCGCCCCGACGATCCGGGCGATATTCTCTATCTCGTTGTACGTCGGGATGACAACGAGCGAACGGTGGTCTTGCATGGAGGCATGGCCTAAGCGCGGAAGACGGATAGCGGGAAGCGCTCCCCGGGAGGCGCGCCACTCGCGTTTGGCCACCTCCGAGGGCGTAAAGTTAAGCGTTTGCCGCCGGGCGAGCTACCGGGAGAATCACGGCCCGCGTGTAGGCGCCCAACATGGCGAAAAGCCCTGCGCTGAGCCCGCCCAACAAAACGGTGACGGCGTACAGGCCCGCCGCAGACCCGACGCCAAACAGCCGCCCGAGCATGGCGGCTAGCCCCCCGTCGCCCCCGCCGTACCAGAGCGCGCCCAAGAGGTACAGCAGGGCACCCACCAACAAACCAGGCCAGAATGCAAAGCCCGGCGAGACCCGCGCCCGCGAGCACCCGTACGCAAAGGCCACGACGAGCAGCAACCACCACGGACCCACCAGCAGCATCACGAGACCCAGCACGAAAAACGCGAGGATCGGAGGGGCACGCTCTACACTCATGGCTCGAAGCTTACTCTGGTGAAGGTTTTGGCGGAAGCCTCGATCTGCTCCCGGGCGCGAAGCTCCACGGGGAAGTACTCACCCGCCGCCCACACGTCCAGGAAGTCATCGTAGTGCGGGTGGCCGGGGCGACCACTCTGGCCCCCGGGGTACACCACCTCCCCACGCGGCGCGCCGGCGAGGTCCACGATCATGCGCCACGAAGGCCCCGTGCTACTCGTCTGCGCGTTGAGCGCCCCGCCGCGCCCACCGATGCGCAGACCCGCGCGGGAGAAGGCCGGGATGCGCGTGAGGTGGGTCACGGCGGGGGCGTTGAGGTCCGCCCAGGCGTACCCGTCGACCTGGTTGAGCGAGTCCAGACGCGGCGTGACGGCGACCAGGGCCTCGGTCACGATCGCCGCGGCGGTCTCGCGGTCGGTCGTGGCCTGGTCGTCGAACCAGTTGCTCCCCGGGTCCTCGAGCAACAGTTGCGTGAGTCGCCAACCCGCCGGACGCATGCTCCCGCCGTCGCGCTGCAGCGGGGTGAACTCGTCCCAGGTCCGCCGCTCGACCTCGTCGAACCAAACCTCGAAGATGACCGGGGCGAAGGCCTCGGCTTCGTAGCGGTACCGCCACGGCTCGAGGGCGGCGAGCAGGCCCAGGGCGCGCGTCTCGAGCCCTTCGCGCTGCACGAGCTCCAGCAGCAGCGGGGCCGTCTCGGCGGCGAGCAGGCCGTAGTCGTCGAGCTGGAAACGCTTCATGTCCGCGACCGTGGCCCCGGTGGTGTTGCTGAGCAGCTGGTTGATCCGCCGCCCGCGGTGGTGGTCGAAGCCGCCGCGGTAGGGGTAGGGGTAGTCGGCGGCGGTGCTGACCTGATTGGCGCTCGCGAGGTAGCCCTGCGGCGGATTGACGGCCAGCGGGTTTTGCGCCGCCGAGAGGTAGCCGGTGGCGGCAGGCTCCCCGACGGTGCGCACGAACTCCCCCTGCCGGGGCAACTCCCGCGGCAGTGTGCCCGAGATGCGCAGCGCGATGTCGCCGGCGCGATCTGCGAAGATCATGTTCTGCGCGGGCCACTCGTACTCCCGGGAGGCGGCCACGAAGTCGGCGAGGTCGGCGGCGGTGTTGAGGCGCAAAAAGGCGCGGATCGCCCCGGCCGACGGCTGTCGAAGCGTGAGCCAGTCCATGGCGAGGCCGGCGCGCGCGTCGGACGTATCGGTGTAGACGATGGGGCCGTAGGCGGTGACCATCACCGAGTCCACCAGGTCGTCTTCCCCGCGGACCTTGATGCGCTCCACCCTACGGAGTACGGGGGCGGTTGTGCCGGGGCCGGTCTCGTGGCGGGTCCGGGCGGCGTCGGTGTATTTGACCTCGTGCCAGTCCAACACGTCGTGGCCGACGTTGGTCACGCCCCAGGCGCAGTCCTCGTTGAAGCCGATCGTGATGCCCGGCACGCCCGGGAGGCTCACGCCGTGCACGTGGAGGCCCTCGGCGTGGAGTTCGCTCTCGAACCAGATGCTCGGCAGCGTCAGGCCGAGGTGGGGGTCGTTGGCGAGCAGCGGGGAGCCACTGGCCGTGCGTCGCGGACCGACCACCCAGTTGTTAGACCCGATGCCCTTCACGGAGGGCTCCAGACCCGTCCGCACGGGCGTCGCGTCGCCGAGGAGAGGCAGCGCCCGACTGTCGTAGCGCCGGATGGCATTCAGTAGCGCGGTGTCCTCGCGCGAGAACTCCGTGCCCGCGGGGATGATAGGCGCGTCGCTGTCGGTACGCTTGGGAAAGAGGAAGTCGTACGCCGCCAGTCCGAAGCGATCCCGGATCCGCGTTGCGGCCACGTCGTCCTGCGAGAAGTTGAGCGTGTACGCCATGTTGATCGCGACGAGGGCCGTGCTGCGGGGCGACCACTCCGAGGGCGCGAAGTCGAGCAGTTTGTACTCGATCGGGTAGTCGACCGGGCGCAGCGACGCAATGTAGGCGTTGACGCCCTCGGCGTAGCGCGAGACGGCCTCGTAAGCCTCCGGGTCCTGGCGCCAGAGCGAGTCGATCTTGTCGGCCAGGGCCCCGCCGCCGATCCTTCGCCGCGTGAGGTCGAAGTCGCGCGTCCGTGCACCGAGCACCTCGCTGAGCCTCCCTTCCGCTGCCCGGGCGGTGATGTCGAACTGGAAGAGCCGGTGCTGCGCCTGTACGAAGCCCTGCACGTAGTAGAGGTCCGCGAGCGAACTGGCGTAGATGTGCGGGACGAGCCGTTCGTCGTAGTAGACCTCCACCGGCGCGCGTAGCCCGGGCAGGTCGACGTCGTGATCCCAGTAGTCCGTGTCGTTGCTCCGCAGGGCACCCTCGTACGGATTCAGGAAGGTGCCGAGGGCGGGCAGGCGGCTTTCGCCAAAACTCAGGGGCACGCTCAGGACGGCCAGCAGCGCCGCCGCGCCCGCGAGGGTGAGCACAAACTTAAGCCAGGGCCTCTTGTTCGGGTCAGTCATAGGTCACTTACGTGAGGCACGCAACCTACAGTAAACTCCCCGAAGCGTTCGCGTTCGTGCTGCTCGGCTTCGCGATCGCCGTCGGTTGCGTGGCTTGTGACACCAAACGACGGGAGCCCTTCGACGGTGATCCGGCCTTCCGGGTGTCGCAGCCCTCGCGGCTCTACTTCGCCAACATCCGCGCGAGCAGCTACTACTTCGAGAAACCCAGGGGCACCGAGCTCGAGGTGTACCGCCTGCGGAAATTCAGCAACACCGCCAAGCGCCCGATGCTCGTCCCCGTGATCGTCCAGGCGTACCTCAAGGACGAGGCCTACGTCTTCGTGCGACCCAATGACTTCCCCGGGGTTGATCCGGCCCTGAGGGTCCGTTTTGCGGCAGCGGACACCGCCGGCGGCTACGACCTCGGCGACGGCACCAAACCCGCGCAACTCGCCCTCGCGGAGGCCTTGCGCCGGAGCATCGTCCGCGGCGACAGCCTGTACCTGCGGATGTCCGACGGGTCGGAGACCAGCATCTACCCCACGCGCGCCGAACGTGGCCTGTTCCTGACCGTGATGGCCGACTACGACCGGCTGCGCGACAAATGAGAACCGCGGCGCTGGACTACTTTTGGGGGATGCGAATGCTAGCTTTGCTGGGCTGCCTCCTCCTCGCCGGCGCCTCCGCCGGGGCACAACCCAAGGCCTCGATTACGTACGCCGTGTTCCAGGCCCAGGCCGCGCCCTACGTCGAGGTCTACGTCACGGCCGAGCGCGCATCGCTCGCCGCCGCCGCGGACGGGCGCCGCTCCATCGACCTCCTCATCACCGTCACGAAGGCTGAGCCCGTGAGCGCCGACAGCATCGCACTCGCGGACCGCGTCACGATGTGGTCGCCGCCGGGGGACACGCTCAACAACTTCATGGAGGCCCTGCGCTACAGCGTTCCCGCGGGCGACTACACACTCCGCATCGAGTTGACCGATCCTCAGCTGTCTGTCGGGGAGCAGCTTCCGCTAAAACTCGCCACCCCGCTGTCGGTCCCGCCCCCGGGCGCGGGCCCGCACCTGAGCGATGTCCAGTTGGTCGCGAGCCGCACGCCCGCCTCCGAGGAGAGCGCCGAGAGCAGTCTCGTCAAGGGAGGTTACATTCTGGAACCCCTGGCCGGCAACCTCGTCCGACGCCAGATGACCAGCGTCTCGGCCTACGTCGAGATCTACGACCCGGCCCCCGACCCGGAGGCCGTCGTGCTGCTCGAGCACAACCTCGCCAAAATCGCCGACGACGGTAAGGCCACGGACGTGTTCCGCAAGGCCAAGCGCCTCCCGGAAGCCGCCCCCGTCACGCCCTTCTTCGCGACGTTCAACACGACGACCCTCCCGAGCGGGCGCTACCTGCTCACCGTCACCCTGCGCGATAAGGCGCTGCAGAGCTTGGACCAGCGGCACGCCACCTTCTACGTCGCCAATCCGAGCGCCGACGTCACCGTGGCCTCGGCCTCGCTCGACGACAACGCCTGGGCGCGGGAGATCCCGGAAGACTCGCTCAACTATGTGTTGCTAAGCCTCATCCCCGTGTCCGGCGTCGAGGAGACGCCCCTGGTCGAAGCGGCGTACAACAGCGTCGACGAGGGTTACAAGCGACGCACGATCCTCAATCACTTCGTCGCGATGTCGCCCACGGCCCCCGCGCGCACCTACCGCGAGTACGTCGACGTGGTGCGCCAGGTCGACGTGGCGTTCCGGTCGGGCTTCGGGCGCGGCTTCCAGACCGACCGCGGTCACATCTGGCTCAAGTACGGCCAGCCCGACGACCGCATCGAGGTCAACAACGACCCGAGCGCCCCGCCGTACGAGATCTGGGTGTACAACTACGTCGAGCGCACGCAGCAGACCCCCGGCAAATTCCTGTTCTACAATCCGACGCTCGACAACGCCAACTACATCCTGCTGCACAGCGACGTCCGCGGTGAGATCCGCGAGCCACGCTGGCGACGGGAGTTGTACTCGAAGACCCTCGGCGAGTTCGGCGACGACAATGACGGGGTACAGGGCACGAGCGTCGGGAGCAACGTCGGGCGGTATGCGGATCAGTACTTTACGGATAATTGAGACTCTTACGAGATTTGCGTCAAACCGCCTCACGTTACTCTCTCGCTCAAATTGGCTGGGGAATCTTTGCATCACAGGTTACATAGTTCAAATGGGTAGATATACAAGGATGAGTCACCGTGCCATGAGCGAGGTTACGTCCATGCGGCTAGAGGCTTACAACTATAACGAGACGATGTCAACACTAATCCAGGTGACGCTTACGTCGTTGCTCGTAATTTTGGGTCAAAACTTGCTTCATGGGCAGTCCTTGACCATGTTTGGCGGGATGGAAGGATCTAACACCTCTGTGATCTTTTCACTGAAGAACGAAACGAACGCTAAGGGTGATTACAAAATCGCTCCTAGGCTCGGTGTCCGCTACCGGCAGCCGATCTGGAAATGCGTGGGTATACAAGCAGAGTTGCGCTACGTAACACGTCATCCGCCCGACCTCGTGCTTATCATAGCTCGGAACAACCCTTTTTTGCTAACGGGCCTACAGATTCCAGTGCACCGCCAGTCGGAACCAGAGGGCAGCTACTCCGTATCCCAATTTGGAGGGCCTTACCTCTCTGGCAGATGGGCATTTTTTGCTGTTGCTCCGGATGTGCAGTTCACCGTTTACAAAAAATTCTCAGTCGGTATCGCACCAAAGTACTCGTACGGCCGACTCTTAAACGCTGATGAGGCAGGGGTTACAGCAGACAAACTCAGTCCAGGTATCACGAGGATTTTTGAGCGACTTGGCGGTAGGGACCCTGTAACGAATGAAGTACTCATTGACGTTGACCGAATGAATAGCGTCTCGCACGAGTTTGGCGGTATGGCTTCGGTGTCGTATAAACTTACCGACCATTTTGCCATTGGTGCAGAATACGAGCGGTATTTTGGTCGGTCCAGGCTTTTCCAGAGCAAGCAGTATTTTTCCTGGCTCGACGAGGCCCGCTGGGTAGGCTACCACCTTGGTTTGAACGCTACGTACATATTTTAACGGGTGTGTGCTTTCTCAATGGTCTGTGGTGAATTCAAGCCGCTCGAAGTCCGAAGCCCCTGATCTTTGGCCACAGCTTGCGAATTGTTGCGCTGTCCGCGTCGACGCCGCACAGCGATAGTATTCTGGCGCATTGCAACTCATTGACGTACAGCGTCTTAATGTCGGCAATCGAGAAGGGCTTCCCGCGCGTCTCCTCGTCGCACAAATGGTGCGCCGCCTTGGCGAGCGACCCGACCGTGAGGGCGGCGTTGAGGTGGAAGTCGATCTTCTCCCACGAGTACGCCTGGCAGTGCTCCAGGCCGAGCTCCTGCTTGGCGTCGCGGAACAGGAACTCCTGGGCGAAACGCGACTGGTACCGGTGCACGACCTCGCCGCCGTCGAGCGTGAGCGCAGTCGAGGCGTAGATCCGGTGCCTCGCGATGCTCCCGTCGGCGCGGTAGTCGTGGACGACGACCACGCGCACCAGGCGCCCCCAGGCCTTTACGTTCGCTACGGCCTCGAACGCCCGCCAGGAGCGCCCGCCGTCGGGACTCGCAGCACGCCGTGAAGATGTCTTCTCGCAAGTCGCGTGCGTCGATCTTGCCGTCGAACTCGCGCGGCCGACCGCGGCCCGCGCGGCGGGGGCCAGCGTAAACGTAGCGGAGGTAAGCATCCGAGCGGAGGCGCGTCACGAGAGTGTAGCCGTGAGCCACGAGCGCCTCGACGAACGGGCGCCGGGAGAAGTAGGCGTCGGCCACGACGCAGCACGAGATCCGCTGATACGCCTCGGCCCTGAGCGTGAGGACGCTCGCGTAGTACTCCAGGGCGGTCTCGCCCTCGCCCCTCATAACCGTCTGCACGGCGCACACGCTCAAGGCCGTGCGGTCGCCGAGGTCGACGGCGGCCACGCCGCTGAACTCCAGGCCCCACTCGGCGCGGGCGGCCGCGCCGCTCCAGAAGCGCCCGACCCCGGCGGTGTGTCGGCCGGACTTACGAACGTAGCACGGGTCGAAGCACAAGATACGGTCGGGGGCCGGGGCGAGGAAGCGGTCGACGAGCGCGGCGTTGAAGGCGAGGAAGTCGAAGTCGGTTCTCGCGGTAGGTGGACTCGCCGTACTCACCGTAGCGCGCGAGGTGGGCGAAGTTGTAGCGCCCCCGCATCGAGCACCACAGGACGACGAGGTGCAGGAAGAAGCGCCGCTGCCACTTCCCGACATCGGGAATGTGTCGTAATATTGATGCGGCGAGGGTCTCGATCTTCGTTGGGCAGGCCATGGTCTCGTTGGTGTGGTAATCAACAAGATAGGGCCTGCCCTCTTATGTTAGCAACTCGCGACAGGAGACCTCAGACCGCCACAGACCATTGCTTTCTAGGAACACAATGTGACTTCGGAAATCACCTCTGCCTAGCTATAGCCACAGTATTAAGCCGCTAGTAACGCCAGCGCCGCCTCCACCACGTCCTCGACGTTCGGCTTCGTGATGTAGTCGCCGTCGGTGCCGTAGGGCGGGCGGTGCGCGTGGGCACTCAGGGTCCTGGGGGCCACATCCAATAACCGGAAGGCGTCCTGGCGATTCAGCACCTCGTCGAGGATATACCCGCTCGCCCCGCCCGGGGCGTCCTCGTCGACGATGAGCAGGCGGCTCGTCTTGCGTAAGCTCTTCGCGATGTCGTAGGCGAGGTCGAAGGGCAGCAGCGTCTGGATGTCGATTAGCTCGACTTCGCGACCGTGGGCGGCGAGCAACTCGGTGGCCTCCTCGCAGATCGCGAAGCAGGCACCGTAGGTCACGATGGTGAGGTCGGTCCCGGGGCGGACCACGTCTACCTTACCCAGCGGCACGGTGTACTCCGTGAGGTTGGTGGGCCGTTTTTCGCGCAAGCGGTACCCATTCAGGCACTCCACCACGAGCGCGGGCTCGTCGGCCTGCATGAGGGTGTTGTACAAACCGACGGCCTGGAGCATGTTGCGCGGTACGCAGACGTGCATCCCGCGCAGACTATTGATGATCATCCCCATCGGGGAGCCGGAGTGCCAGATGCCCTCGAGCCGGTGGCCGCGCGTGCGGATGATCGCCGGGGCGCGTTGGATCCCGTCCGAGCGGTAGAGCAGGCAGGCCAGATCATCCGAGAGCGCCGAGAGGCCGTAGATTAGGTAGTCGAGGTACTGAATCTCCGCAATCGGCCGCAGGCCGCGCAGCGCGAGTCCGATGGCCTGCCCGACGATAGACCACTCGCGGATGCCGCAGTCGAAGATGCGCGCCTCCCCGTACTTCTCCTGCAGGCCCGCGAAGCCCTGGTTGACGTCGCCGATCCTGCCGACGTCCTCCCCGAAGGCCATCACGCGCGGGTCGCGACCGAAGAGGTGGTCGAAGAACTCGTTGAGGATCTTGTAGCCCGGCACCAGGGCCGCCTTCTCGTCGAAGACCGCCGGGACCGCCGGTACGCTGTGGACGCTTCCGCGGCCCTCCAGGTAGAGGGAGTCGGCGTAGTGTCCCATGCCGCGCTCCGTGTAGCGCGCCGCGTAACCGACGAGGTCCTCGCGCTGGGGCCGACCGGCGAGTTTTAGCGAAAGCAGCGTACGCCTCACGGTCGAGAGCGCCTCCGTCGTGCCGGCGAACGGGTCGGACTCGAGTTGCTTGGCCTCGGCGGAGCCCCGCCCCAGGAGATGGATCGCCTCCTGGACCGCGGCCTGGTTGATGCTCGTGACGTGCTCCAGGGCGGCGCGCTGGCCGGCCTTGGCCTCCTCCTCGGCGCGCTCGCGGATCGCGGCGAGCTCATCGGCCTTCGCGACGCCGTTGCGCTCGATCCACTGCGCGAAGCGCGCGTTGCAGTCGTGCTCGCGCTCGAAGGTCATGCGCGACACCGACTTGTAGCGCTCGTGCGAGCCCGAGGTGGAGTGCCCGAGCTGCTGGGTGACCTGCTGGACGTGGACGAGGACCGGTACGTGCGCCTCGCGCGCCAGGCGGGCGGCGCGCGCGTAGGCCTCGAGCAGGCCCGGGTAGTCCCACCCGAAGCAGCGGATGATCTCGATGCCGTCGTGGGCGTCGTCGCGGCGCAGGCCGGCGAGCGCCGCCGAGATGGAGCCCTTCGTGGTCTGGTACTCGATCGGGACGCTGATACCGTAGCCGTCGTCCCAGACGCTGATCACCATCGGGACCTGGAGGACGCCGGCAGCGTTCATGCTCTCCCAAAATACCCCTTCCGAGGTAGACGCGTCGCCGATCGTGACCCAGCAAATCTCGCGGCCCTGGCGGGAGAACTGCGAGAGGTGGGCGAGGTCGGGGTTGTTGCGAAACTTCTTGGACGCGAAGGCGAGCCCGAGCCCGCGCGCCATCTGGCCGGCGGTGCAGCTGATGTCCGCGGAGACGTTCTTGCGGGCCGTCTGGTCGACCCAGGCCCCGTCGCCGTCGATGGTCGGGGTGGCGAAGTGGCACACCATCTGGCGCCCGCCGCTGAACGGATCGCGCTCGGGGTCGGCGTAGAGCTGCGAGAAGTAGTCCTCGACGCTGGCCAGGCCCGTGACCATCATCAGGGTCTGGTCGCGGTAGTAGCCCGAGCGCCAGTCCCCGGGCTCGAACTGGCTCGCGAGCGCCACCTGGGGCAGCTCCTTACCGTCGCCGGTGATCCCGAACTTCGCCCGCCCGTTGAGGACTTCGCGGCGCGCGATCACGGAGCAGGCCCGGCTCAGGCAGCACCAGTAGTAGTGCTCGAGCGCGGTGGCGGACGGCACGACGCTGGTCTCGAACGAGAGGCTGTCAATGAGATCGGTCGGGTTGGTCAATGGGCTGGGTTTGGTCGGGTCGGCGTAAAGGTAAGCACTCTCGTTAACGCCCGTTTAACGCCCGAGCGCGCCCCGCTCCCGCACGCCCCCCTCAGTCTGGCGTTAGCTTTGCACAGCCATCCACAAACAGCTACCCATGAAAAGTTTCCTGACACTCCTCGTCCTCTGCATCGGCGTCTTCACCGCCCAGGCCCAAGGCCCGAAGATGGTTTTCGAGAGCAACGAGATCGACTACGGCACCATCGCGCAGAACAGCGACCCGCTCCGTGTCTTCAAGTTTACCAACAAGGGCAACGAGCCCCTCGTCATCAAGCACGCCAAGGGCTCCTGCGGGTGCACCGTCCCCTCCTACCCGAAGCAGCCCATCGCCCCCGGTGAGTCGGCCATGATCGAGGTCCGCTACGCCACCGACCGCGTCGGGCCCTTCCAGAAGACCGTGACCCTCACGACCAACGAGGGCGAGGCCAGCCACACCCTCACCATCAAGGGCAAGGTCAACCCAGGTGCCGCGGCCGAGGACGCGCTCCCGAATGCGCCTTCGAATACCCTGAGCGGCGGACAGTAACCAATCACCTGGTGATCCTTCCGAGGATCCCGTAGAGAGCTCCGAGTGCACGAATGCGCTCGGAGCTTTTTGCGTTAGGGCTGAGGCTGGGGGGCTTAGGGATCTCGCGGTCTCTAGACGAGGGGACTCAGGTGAGTGCTCGGCGTTCGGTAGTCTGCGGTAGTTTAGCACCTGTAGTCTGGCCGAACTCATGGTCCACGACCGTTCCGACCTTTAGCGGCGCCCCGCCCCCTACTGCAAATCCCCGCCCTCCCGCGGGTCGTCATCCGCCGGTACGTCCTCCATCGCCTCCGGGCGCACCAGTACCGGCGCCTCCGCGGGCGCGGCCTCGGGCCGGAAGGACATCACGAAGAACGACCGCTGGATGTTCATCGCCAACACCAACGTGGAGTCGGTCAACTCGCGCAGTTCCATACGCTGGAACAGGGGATTGTCGGGCGTGAGGAGGGCCTCCGCGTCGATGACGTAATTAGAGGTGATCACGCTGCCGTTGTCGAGGTTGGAGGTCATCACCGCGCGTCCGGTGTCGAACTCGACGTAGACCCCGTCCAGGGTCGCAGTGGCGCTCCCGTCGCGGGTCGCCCCCACGATGCCCCAGCGCCCGTGCTCGGTCGCCGGGGCCTCGGTCACCGAGTTTTGGTCCTCGCCGCAGGACGCGGCGCCGATGACGAGCAAGCTGAGGAGAAGGGGGGAGTTGCGCATGCGTGGGCGAGGCGAGGGTACGGACGATGGGTAGGCGCGAAGCTACGCGGACACGAGGCGCAGCACGGTGACTTCCGGTAGGATACCGACGCGGCCCGGGTAGCCTAGGAAACCGAAACCGCGATTGACGTACAAGTGTTGATTCCCCCGCGAGTAAAGCCCGGCCCACTGCTCGTAGACGTACTGGCTCGGGCTCCACCGCAGGCCCGGGACCTCGACGCCGAACTGGAAGCCGTGCGTGTGTCCGGCCAGTTGCAGCTGCACGTCCGGTCGGTGCGGGGCCACCTTGGCGTCCCAGTGCGTCGGGTCGTGGGAGAGGAGGACTTTCGTCAAAACGCCTTCCGTCCCGATCGAGGCCTCGTCGAGGTCGCCGGTCTGCGGGAAGCGCGCGACGTTGCTCCAGTTCTCCACGCCGATGAGCGCCAGGGGCTCCCCGTCGATGTCGAGGACGCGGTTCTCGTTGAGCATCAGGTCCCAACCTAGCTCGCGGTGGTTGCGGTAGAGCCGTTGCCAGTTGGCCTCTTTCTCGGCGGGGCCCCACGCGGCTACGTAGTTGCCGTAGTCGTGGTTGCCGATCGTCGAGAAGGTCCCCAGGCGCGACTCGATCCGGGAGAACAGGTCGATGTAGGGCTCGATCTCGGAGGCCTCCGCGTTGACGAGGTCCCCCGTGAAACAGACCAGGTCCGCGCCCTGGTCATTGATCAGTTTGATGCCGTCCCGGATCGGGCCGCGGCGGTAAAAGCTACCCGAGTGAATGTCGCTGATCTGCACGATGCGCAGGCCCTCGTGTTTTGGCGGAAGCCCCGCAATCGGTACGTCCACCTCGTGGAGTTGATAACGGTAGCCGTTGCGGATGATGCCGTAGCTCAGGGTCGCTACCGGCAGGGCACCGGCCAGGATGCCGAGCTGGGTGAGGAATTTTGAGCGGTCCGGCCAGAAAGCCACGGAGCCCGACTGACCCACGCGCCGAAAGACGCCATAGAGCAGCCGGCGCAGATCATCGATCAGGAAGAACACCGCCGCGCAGAACTTCGCGAAGTACAAAATGAAGAGCCCCGCGCCGAGCATGGTCGTGACTGCCTTGGGGAGTTTTGCCGAAAGGCCCGTCCCGTTCATCACCAGGAGCAGCACCATCAGCACCGGCACCGCCCACCAGACGTAGGCGAACCCCGTCCGCCAGGCCGCCGATCGATCGGCGAACACAGCGCGCAGCACCACGTAGCCATACACATCGAGTGCGGCGGCGAAAAGTAGCGGGATGAGGAGTCGTAGCATGAGCAGGGAGCCGGCCCGGACCTAACCCGGCTACGTCGGCGAGGTTGCCCCGGGGCGCACAAATCCCGCGCGCTTGCCCGGCGGTGAGCATCTTTGGTCCCGGATGATGACCCAGCGCATTTACTGCTATACGACCTTCTTGCTCTCGGGACTGCTCAGTCTGTCGGCCACGGCGTCGGCACAGTCGGGCTTTACGCTAGCCGACACGCTGCGCGGGGCGTTGCGGCCGGAGCGGACCTGCTACGACGTGGTGCACTACGCGCTGGACCTCGACCTCCACCTCGCCGACAGCAGCCTCAGCGGTACGGTACGGGTGGCCTACCGCGGGGTGTTCGCAAACCCGACGCTGCAGCTCGACCTGGACCGCGCGCTGGAGATCACCGAGATTCAGCAAGGCGGGCGCCGCCTGGCCTACCGGCGCGAGCACGCCGCGGTGTTCGTCACGCTCGCCCGGCCGACGGCGCCGGGGCGGCTCGACACGGTGACGGTGACGTACGCCGGGCAGCCGCGGATGGCGCGGCAGCCGCCCTGGGACGGGGGCCTCGTCTGGCGCGTGGACAGCCTCAATCGCCCCTTCGTCGCCGTGAGTTGCGAGGGCATCGGCGCGAGCACCTGGTGGCCCAACAAAGACCACCTCTCGGACGAGCCCGACAGCGTGAGCTTCGCGATGAGCGTGCCGAATCCCCTGCGCGTCATCGGGAATGGACAGTTCCGCGGGCAGAACTTCGAAGGCGACCGGACGCGCTTCCGCTACGCGACCACCTACCCGATCAACAACTACAACGTCACCTTCTACGCGGGGCACTACCTGAGTTTTGCGGACACGCTCCACTCGCCCGATAGGCCTACGCCACTCACGCTCGACTACGAGGTGCTGGACTACAACCTCGGGCGCGCCCGGCGCCACTTCCGGCAGGTCAAACCGATGCTGCGCTGCTACGAGAGCTACCTCGGGCCCTACCCTTTCTGGCGCGACGGCTACCGCCTCGTGGAGGCGCCCTACCTCGGGATGGAGCACCAGAGCGCCATCGCGTACGGCAACCGGTTTATGCGCGGCTACCTCAACCGGATGATCCCCGACGATATGGACTGGGACTACCTCATCGTCCACGAGTCGGGTCACGAGTACTTCGGCAACGCGCTGAGCGTGCCCGACCACGCCGAGATGTGGCTCCACGAAAGTTTTACTACCTACCTCGAGGCACTGTACGTGGAGTGTCGCTACGGGCACGAGGATTACGTGCGCTACCTCGTGAGCCAGCGCGAATACATCGCGAACGAAGAGCCGATCATCGGGCCACTCAACGTCAACTACCTCGGCTTCGGGTCCTCGGATCACTACTTTAAGGGGAGCTGGGTGCTGCACACCTTCCGGACGCTGGTGGGGCACGAGCCCTTCCTCGCCATGCTACGCGACTTCTACGAAACCCACGCGCCTGGGGTCGTGACGACCACCGACTGGTTGCACTGCGTCGACGAGCACTTCGGGAGTGGCTACGGGACGTTTTGGCGGCAGTACCTATACCAGCCCGCCGTACCGCTGCTGCGGGTCCTACCGGCTACGGACGGTCGGACCATCGCCTATTTCGAAGGAGCGCTGGCGGGCTTCACGATGGAGCTGGCGGTAGGACCGCGACGCATTACCGTCACGGATCGACCGCAGACGTTTGCGTTGGGGAGCGCTGCCTGGGACGCCTTTCGGCAAAACGATTACCTCCTGGAGTACGACATCCGGCGCGTCCCTGACTAATCACTGGCCCCGGCTCGGGGGTAGGCGAACGACGGAAGGCCTACCCGATCGCGTCGAGTAGGCCCTGCGTAAACTGTGAAGCGGATCGATCGATCCCGGTGGACTAGTACTGGCTCTTCTCGCGGATGCGGGCCTTCTTGCCGACGCGGTCGCGGAGGTAGTACAGTCGCGCCTGGCGGACGCGACCCTGGCGCAGGACGGTGACGCTGTCGAGGTTGGGGCTCCCGAAGGGGAACACCCGCTCGACGCCGACGCCGTTGCTGATCTTACGGACGGTGAAGGTCTTGGTGGCGCCCTGGCCCTTAATCTGGATCACGTCCCCGCGGTACTCCTGGATACGGACCTTGTCCCCCTCGACGATGCGGTAGGCGACATTGACGTTGTCTCCGGCGCGGAAGGTGGGAAACGAATTCTCGACAGCGAGCTGATCTTGTACAAACTTTACGGCGTCCATGGCGGGTCTTTTTTTGGCGGCGCGAAGGTAGTGCGTTTTGGCGCAAGCGCAATAATGCCCCTGCGTCAAATCCGCAGCCGCCCGACGGCACCGCCGCCGCTACTCGACCACCGTGACCGTCCCCTCGTAGCGTTGCGGTCCGGTGATGCCGGCGTGGGTCACGAGGTAGAGGTACACCCCGGGCGAGGCCTTGCTCCCGGTGCGTTGGTTGTACCCATCCCACCCGGCCTCGATGTCGTCGGTCTCGAAGACGCGCTCGCCCCAGCGATTGTAGACCTCCATGCGGAAGTCGGTCACGTACCGCAGGAAGCCCGCCGGGCGGAACCGCTCGTTGCGGCCGTCGCCATCGGACTTCAGGGCATTCGGGAGGAACAAAGACTGGAAGGGATCGATGCGTAGGAATTGGACGCTCGTGTCGAGGCAGCCGTTCAGGTGACTCACGACGAGTTCGATGGCGTAGGCCCCCGAGTCCGGAAAGACGTACGAGGGGTTGACCTCCCGACTCACGCCCAACGAGTCAAAGGCCCACTGCCAACTCACGGCCTGGATGCTGCGATCCGTGAAGAAGACCTCCGGGTCACGGGTGTCGACCTTCGTCGGCGCCATCGTGAACGCGCTCAGGGGACTCTCCAGGATGACGATGGGCCGGGTGAGCTGCGAGTCGAGCTGACATCGCTCGGGAGACTCTACGAATACGGAAATGTCGTAGGTCCCGGGCTCGGCGTACAGGTGGAGGGGGGACAGTTCGGTGGAAGTCTGGCCGTCGCCAAAACTCCAGAGTACCGTGTAGCTGCTGTCGATCAGGTCGCCGACGAACCCGAACGGGATGCGGGCCGGGGCACAGTCCGGCTCCAACGACACCTCGACCGGCAACTGGATCGGGAGCGGGAAGTAGTTCAGCACCACGGTCGTATCCTCGACGCACCCCTGCTCGTCGATGATGGTGTGCGTCACGAACTTGCGGCCGCTGGTGCGGTAGAGGTGTTGCGGGTCGACCTCGGCGCTCTCGGTGCCGTCGCCGAACTCCCAGCGGTAGTCCGTGATGACGCCGCCGTCCGAGCTCGACTTCGACGTGAACGACACCGGGCCGTAGACGCACGTATCGTAGGTGAAGCTCGCATCCGCCACCGACGGCGGCACGAGCGTGATCACGAAGTTGGCCGTGTCGTCGCAGGTGAGCCCCGGGTTGACGATCAACTGCCCCGGGTAGCTGCCGTAGTCGTCGAAGCCCACGGGGAGTTGATTGTTGGAGCTACGGAGGGTCCCGGTGCTAGTACCGGGGATGATCCAGTTGATCGCCTGGATGAAGCTGGCGTCCGTGGAGACGTTGAGCAGCGTGACATCCTTGGAGCCGCAGACCAGGATGAGGTCCGGGTTGACGACATCCGCGTCCACCAGCGCCGCCGCCCCCGCGCTGATCCGCGGGTCACAGGCCACGACGTTGAACTGGAAGTCCCGGCGCACCTCGCCGATCATCTGATCGCCGCGCCACTCCTGCACGCTGATACACACGACGTACTGCCCCACCGTCATCGGCCTCACGCGCAGGAAGCCCGTCACCGGGTCCAGCGAGATACTACCGTCGATCGGCTTCTGGAAACTGAAAGCCCCCCGGAACACGATCGGGTTGTACGGCGGGGGCGACTCCGGGTTCGGGGTCACCCCCCCGAAGCCTCTGCTCCCGGGCTCCTGCGTGATGTTGCCGCCGCCGTAGTAGGGCTCGCACAGGCCGTACACCAGCCTATCGCCTTCCTTATCGACCGCCGAGGCATCGAAGCGTAGCTCCTCGTCGGCACAGATGATGAGCGGGGGGAAGTTGCGGAAGGTCGGCGTGGAGTTGCAGGTCTGCTGGCTCAGGGGCGTGATCTCGGCCACGTAGGTGGCGCCGGCGTCCCCGGGGCGGATGATATTGCTGATGGTCTCGTTGCGGCAGCAGCGCTGGTAGGAAATGGTGTAGGTCTCGTCGACGACCGGCAGCACGACCGTCGTCACGTAGGTACCCTTCTCGACACAGATCCCGGGCGGGAGCAGGATGCAGGGATTGGTGAGGTCGGGGTCGAGCTTCTCGATCGTGAGGCCGCTAAACAATATCTCGGGTCGAGAAAAAATGGTCTGCCCGCGGTAGATCGTCATCTCGAATGCCCCCGCCCCTTGCGAGCGCGGGTGACTGTCGAACTCGGCTCCGTTGCCGGCGCAGTCGCGGTAGATGACGACGGTCACCTCGTAGCGCCGCATCCCCGCCCCCGCGTCCCCGAGACATTTGTAGGTCACTTCCCCGCCCACGATGTGACGGGCCTGCGCGGCGACGGTCGCGAGGATCAGTCCCATCAGTAGCCCTACGGATCGAAGGAGGCGCGGTAGGAGCTTGTGCATACGGAGGGCTAAGGTGGGCAGGGGCGGCGGGGCGGCAAGTTCGGTCGCTGAAATTACGTCGTGCCGGTATCTCCGCCGCCGTCGGCGCTAAAAACGGACAAAGGCGCGACCTTTACGAAAAATTTAAGCCTTGGACGATTTGTATTTGCTCGGAGAAACCCTCTCCGCCCTCGAAGCCGGGAAGATGATCGTGTACCCGACCGACACCGTCTGGGGTATCGGGTGCGACGCAACCAACCCCGAGGCCGTCCAACGCGTGCTGACCTTCAAGGAACGCCCCGCCGGCCAGGGCCTAGTATGCCTCGTCGATAGCCTCGAGACCCTGCTCAGGTACGTCCCGGCCCTCCACCCCCGCCTCCAGACCGTCCTAGAGCTCCACCGCCGGCCCCTCACGATGATCTACGAGCGGGTTGACGGCATCGCCGCCGGGGCCCTCGCCGCGGACGGCTCCTGCGCCATCCGCATCACGCGCGACCCCTACTGCAAGGAGTTGATCTCGCGCTTCGGACGGCCCATCGTGTCCACCTCGGCCAATCGCAAGGGCGAGGCGTTCCCGACCTACTTCGGGGAAATCTCCTCGGAGGTGCTCTCGGCGGCCGACCACGTGGTGCGCTACCGCCAGCGCGACAAGACCGCCTCCGAGCCGAGCGTCATCGCGCGCTGGAACGACAGCAACGAGCTCGAACCCGTGCGCGAGTAGTGCCGCCGGTCGAGGATACCCTGCGGAGCGGCCGTCTCAGAGTGACCTTCGCCGACGGGTCGGGTCACGACTGCGCATTGACGTCGGACTACCACGCGACCGATGCCTCCTTCCTGACGCTCGACTGCGAGGCCTCCGCCACGCGAGCCACGGTGCTCGTCACCTTACACCCCAAGGTTGACGGGCTACGCCTACGGGCCGTACACCTCTCTTGGGCCCCAACCCACCTACCGGGCAAGCCTACCGGCGGGCGCTCCTACCGAGAGGTGCGTCTCGGGCGCCCGGCCGGGCCAGACCTCTACGTGCGCAGTGTGGACGAATCGACGGCCTACACCCACTTCGTCACGAGCGAAGCCGGGGTGCAGTCGGAACGGATTTACGGGGACCGGCCAATCGGTCATAGTATACCGATCCTTCACCTCGCGGCCAGCGCAAGGCCCGACCAGCTCGCCTCAGAGGTTGGTACCCATACTTCGGCATCCGCATCGCTACGGCTCGGCGCAGGCTTCCTCCGCCTCGACGCGGCCCATCAGCGGGAGATCCTCCTGGCGAGCTTCGTCCCCGAGTTAGGAATCGGGACGGCGTGGCTCGACCTTACGCTGAGTCTCGGGTCCCACCGAGCGCTCGCCGCGGAGGGGGCGCGACTGGCGGCTTTCGCCAAAACCTGCCACGCGTCTGGTCTGAGGCCCGGGATATCGCTCGCGCCTTTCCACTGGACCGAGGCCGGAGGTGCCTACGACGTTGGTCCGCCTGCCGCTGTAAGCGTCGCGCGTCCCGAATACGTCGAGCAGCGAGCGGCCTGGTGCGCGGCACTCGGTCGACGCGCGCACCTCCTGCGCGCCTGGACCAAGGAGGCCGAAAGTTCCCTGACCCAGGGTTTCTTGGGCCTGCGAGACCTCGGCTTCTCCTATTTCGACCTCGAGGGCCTCGCCGCCCTCTCGCACCCCGAGCGGCCCGTAGTCGGTGCGGAAGCCGAACACCTCCACCGCGGCCTCGCGCTAATCTCGGACACACTGCCCGGCGCGGTATTCGTAAACTCCGACCTCCCGGCAGCCTACCTAGCCGACTGGAGCTTCCTCGTGCGGGACCCACGGCGCCATCCTCGTCACGGCTTCGCGGCGGGTTCCTGGCAACCACCGCTCTTCCCTGGCCTCCCGCCACGTCACGTAGACTACGGAGACATCATCAGGGCGAGCCACCCCCGGGCCAAACGACCAGCTTCCGATTACTTCGCCCCACCGTCGTCCGCCGACATTTCGGTCGCCGTATTCGACCTTCCCCTACCGACACGTGCGGACGTACGATTTGCCCCAGGGGCAACCCACGCTCTGCCCCGAAGCTACTGGCAGCGGGTAGAGGTGGCGCTCCACGACCCAATCGAACACGCCAGGAGACTAGCCGGAGCGGGTGGCGAAGTCTGCGGCTATCGCGGACGATGTAGTTGGTTGGGGTGGCCGAGAGCCAGAGTGCGCTGGATGGGAAAGTGGTTAGCTCTATTAGGAGAGGCGGCAACTTTGAGCTTTACAGACCACAGTGTTGGCTTTGGGGGGGCGTCACTGCTGGAGCTCTTGACCAGCCGCCGGCCCCGAGGGCACTCCTATCACTGCTGGGGGCTACGTCGCTATGATCTTCTCTTCACTCGTGGGGTAACCCCCCCAGCCCCCCTTATCCCGGCTTCGCGCGCGACCGCGCTCCGCGCAGTCGCGCGCGAAGCCGGGACAAGGGGGGAGGCGAACGCCCCCGGCTGTCGTCATGTGCGCCGTCGCGCGCGAAGCCGGGACAAGGGGGGAGGCGAACGCCCCCGGCTGTCGTCATGTGCGCAGTCGCGCGCGAAGCCGGGACAAGGGGGGAGGCGAACGCCCCCGGCTGTCGTCATGTGTGCCGTCGCGCGCGAAGCCGGGACAAGGGGGGAGGCGAACGCTCCCGGCTATCGTCACGTGCGGCGGCGCGTGCAGCGGGGCAGGCCCCATCAACGGAGCGCGCCCCCCCACGTCCGCCTCCCCCTTGTTCCAGCGGGCGCGCACCCGAGCGGAGCGAAAGGTGTGCGCACGCTGGAATAAGGGGGGTCGGGGGGGTTACAAAACGCTAGCAATCAATCCCCCCTTATCACGCGCAGCGCCTCGTTCACGAAAGGGTCCGCCAGCAATCGGTCGACGCGACGGCGCTGCGGCGCCGCTGAGGCGGCGGCGCGAAGTTGCGAGCTCAGTTCTTGCGCCAAGCTGGCGTTCAGGGCAGGCTGTGTGGCCGGGCGCCCCTGGCGCAACCGACGCTCTACCTCGCGCTCGAGCGACCCGGGGGACAGGCGCTGCAAGGGTGAATTGCCCTCCGCAAACTCGAGCTCGAGCTCGCGGATCGTGCGCGCCAATCCCGGCAACGTCCGCAGGTACTGTACGCTGTCGAGCCGCACGACGCGGTCGGGCTTGACCCCCTCACCCCCGTAGACACTCCTCCCGCCGGCCGTC
The DNA here is from genome assembly GCA_965215115.1 of Saprospiraceae bacterium. Lineage (GTDB taxonomy): Bacteria > Bacteroidota > Bacteroidia > Chitinophagales > Saprospiraceae > CALDTK01. The sequence continues at coordinate 3,530,022 of OZ244050.1, read as the reverse complement.
CTGAACTCGGTCGGCCCCGCGGTTTGCCCGGCTCGCGTTTTGGCGGAAGCCGCACCCGACGCAGCCCCCGAAGCCGAGGCCACGTCCGCCGGCGCGTAACTGCGCTGGATACTCCGGCCCGAGGGCGTGTAGTAGCGGGAGACCGTGAGGTGGAGCGCCCCGCGGTCCTTGAGCGGGAACATCTCCTGGACGAGGCCCTTCCCGTAGGAGGCCTGCCCGACGACGGTGCCGCGGTCCCAGTCCTGTACGGCCGCGGCGACGATCTCGCTCGCCGACGCCGAGCGGCCGTCGATCAGGACGACCAACTCATCGATCGGGAAGAAGACCCGGCCCGTCGATTTGTAATCCTTGCGCGCGGAGTGCTGTCCCTCGGTGTAGACCAACAGCGTACCCGCGTCCTCGAAGAACTGACTGAGCAGCTGGACGGCCTCCTGGAGGTAGCCGCCGCTGTTGCCGCGCAGGTCGAGGATCAGGTGGCGAGCCCCCTGCCGGTCGAAGAGCTCCTCGACCTGGTGCATGAACTGCTCGTAGGTACTGTCCGCGAATTGGTACACCGGAATGTAGGCTACCGCCCCCGGCAACAGTGCGCCCTCACCCACGGTCGGCAGGGTGAGCGTACGCCGCAGAAGCGACACCGCGGGCAGGCGCCCGAGTCCCGGGCGGAACAGCGCGATGTCGATGGCGCCCTTCGGCAGGGAGACGAGCAAGTCTTGGACCGCGTCGATGTCGTAACCCACGCCACTCACCGTCGAATCCGCGAGGCTGAGGACACGGTCGTACACGGCGACGCCGGCCTCGGCGGCCGGGCTGCCCGCAAGGACCGACAGAACAGTCACGGTGTCCCGAACCATGCCTAGTTCGATGCCCGCGCCCTCGACGGTACCGCTGAGCCGCGCGCGGTGATTGGCGAGCTCCTCGGGGCTAATGTAGGCGGAGTAGGGGTCGAGCTGGTCGAGGAGTCCGTTGATGGACTGGTCGACGAGCCGGTCGCGCTCGATCGGGTCTACGTACTTGGCCTCGATGTAGCGCAGGATCTCCTCCACCGACCCGACCCCGAGGGCGTTGGGGGCGACCTCGGCGTCCGCGGCGAGGCGAAGCATCGGGCCCGGTTGTCGCTGTAGCCCCAGTCCTAGCAAGAAGCCGACCGTCAGCAACACGGCGCCACCGAGGGGCAACCAAACCAGCCAGGAGGGACGTTGAGAAGAGCGAACGGTCATGCGGTACGGCGGCATCGGCCCACGGAAATCGCCGCGAAGATGCCGCGCTCAGTTTTGCCGCACGTAGAGTGGCGCGACATTTGACCGTTATGCCCCAGCTTATGGCCCCGAAGTGCCTCCACGTAATAGCCGCCCTGTTGCTCGCCTCCGGGGCCGCCGGCGCCGCGACGCCGGTCTCGAACGCCGCGGGGGGTCGGGCTCCCGGGCACGTGTTCCTGCCGGACACGCTCGTCCCGGCGGACCTCGCCTACCGGGGCTACCGGCTGCACCTGCGCGACATCGCGTTGCTCAAGCAACGCAAAGACAAGTACCTCTTCCGACTCACGGCCGTCAACACCGGCGCCCGCCCCGTCACGCTCGGGCCCGGGTTCCCGCAGCACGTGCTCCAGACCGACTTCGAGGATGCCCTCCTGCAAAGTGGCTTCCTGCCGCTGGCGGCGTCGCTGCGCGCTGCCCTGCTACGGAGCGACCTGTCGTTGCCGGTCGCCGAAAGCGCTTCGGGGCTGGAGTTCTGGGTCTCTGCAGACCAATCCGTCGACGAGGTCATCGCCAGGACAGACGACTTCGAGTACGTCCCGGAAGCGGCCGCTCCGACCGTCAAGACGTCCCGCGGGTCGACCCCGGCCAAGGACACCGACAGGCTCTACGCCTCGGCGGCCCCGATTGCTCCGATTGGCCCGCCGACGATGGTCGCCGATGCCCAGGCGGAGGTGCAGGTACGCGCGGAGCCCTCGCCCTGTGCCGACCTGGCGACCGCCTCGATGAAGGTCACGCAGCGTCAACGCGGCAGCGTCATGCTCCAGATCGAGCTCACGAACTTGGGTCCGGCCTTGCTCACGACGGCCGACCTCGGCGCCGGTGCGAGTCTCGACATCTACCTCGGGGGCGCGACCTCGGTGACGAACGCCTCGCAGCGCATCGCCCGCATCAACTTATCGTCGCGGCTCGGGCCGAGCCTCAATGCCGGATTGGAGACCGGCGAGACGATCACGATCCTCGAACGCATCGACGTCAGCTCCGCGACTCGGTATACGAGTGTGGTCGTGGCGCAGATCGACCCCGGGCAGGTGATCGTCGAGTGCGATGAGACCAACAACGAAACGAGCCTGCTCCTAAAGCTCTGAGTACCGCTGCCCGGACCGATCGTCGAGCCTCAGCTGTAGGGGGTTCGTCGAGGCTTCCGGGCTTTCGCCAAAACCCTCGTCGCGAGTCGAGCCCGACGATTGCCGATCTATGTGCACGCGGCTTTCGCCAAAACGCATAGTCCGCACCGTTCCACTTGACCTTTCGGTCCACCTGTCCGCGGGAGGCTCATGTCGTCAGGCCAAGATGGTTCGACACAGACGCACCATTGCACGTGGGCACCCAGGCACCCAGGCACCTAGGCACTCCTGCACCCAAGCACCCCGGCACCACCGCATCCAGGCACCACCGCACCCAGGCACCCAGGCACTTAGGCACCACCGCACCCAGGCACCACCGCACCCAGGCACCCAAGCACCCAAGCACCCAGGCACCCAGGCACCCAAGCACCCAAGCACCCAAGCACCCCTTAACCCCCACCCTCCAGCAGTATGAATCCGTAGCGCGTTTTGGCGAAAGCTAAATGTAGCGCGCCCTGTGCACACCGGCCATGAGCTTGGCGAGGCGCATCACCTGGCAGCCGTAGCCGAACTCGTTGTCGTACCAGACGTGTAGCGTGATGCCGTAGCCGTCGGGGCTCACCACCGTGGCGGGTGCGTCGAAGACGGCGGTGGCCGTGTGGCCGATGACGTTGCTCGAGGCGTACTCCGAGGAGTTGCTGTAGAGGATCTGCTCGCAGATCGGTCCGTAGAGAGCCGCCTGGCGCATCACCTCGTTGACCTCGTCGCTGTTGGTGCGGCGCTCGACGGTGATCGTCAGGATCGCCAGACTCCCCGAGGCGATGGGCACGCGGACGGCGCCCGCGGTGAGTTTGCCGAGCAGCGTGGGGATCGCCTGCGAGATGGCGGCGGCGGCCCCGGTGGTCGTCAAGATCATGTTGAGCGAGGCGGAGCGGCCGCGGCGGGGCTTGTGGTGGAAGTTGTCGAGCAGGTTCTGGTCGCTGGTGTACGCGTGGAGGGCGTTGATGTGCGCGCGCGCGATCCCGAAGCTCGTCTCGATGGCGAGGAGGATTGGCGTCACGGCGTTGGTGGTACAACTGCCCGCCGAGGCGAGCCGCGCCTGCGTCCAGTCGTACTTCTCCTGGTTGACCCCGAAGATGACGTTCGGGACCTCCGCCCCGGGCGCGGTCAGGAGCACCGACCGAATACCGGGCCGGAGGTGCAGCGCGAGTTCCTTCCGGTTGCGGAACGCGCCACTGCTGTCGATGAGGAGTGCGTCGCGAATGTCCTCCGAGAGGTAGTCGATGGCGTCGGGGCGGTCGGCCCAGTACACCTTGACGGAGATACCGTTGATGATCAGGTGGTCGGCGTCGTGACTGACCTCGACGATGCCCTCGAAGTTGCCGTGCACCGAGTCCGACCGCAGGAGCGCGGCGCGTTTGCTGAGTTCCTCGTGGCGGTCTTCCAGTCGCGGACTCAGGACGATCGCGCGCAGCCGCAGTTGATTGCCCCGCCCGGTGTGCATGGCGAGCTGACGCGCCACCACCCTACCGATCCGCCCGAACCCGTAGAGTACCACGTCCGCCCCGGCGGGCTCGGCCTCGGCGGCGAGGTTGACCTCGAGCAGGTCCCGGAGGCGGTCGACCACGAAACGATCCATGTTGCCGAAACTCCCGGAGCGATTGAGCCACTCCGTCGCGAGCCGCCCGAGGTCGATCTTGCAGGTGTGCAAGTCCTCGAGTTGCGCGACGGCGTAGGCGAGCGAGAGGACCACGTCGATGCGGATGGGCCGCTTGGAGTAGTCCTGGCTGCGCTGGAGGGCCTGCAAGACCTGGCTCGGCGAGCAGTCGTACACGAGCCGCCGGAACAGCGTAAAGTCGATCGCGCGGTCGAAGCGAAGCTCGCCGGTGATCTGGAGTAGGTCGAGCGCCGTCTTCTCGCGCTCGCGCCAGTCGGCGAGTTCGCCGGAGCGCTCGTCGACGGGCGTGATTTCGTGTGGGTACATAGGGCTGATCTGGGGGACGTCAACGAGAACGCCCATTCTCCCCGGGGGGTGAATGGGCGTTCAATGTAACGGCCGAAGCCGATAACTCAGGAAAGGATTGCCTAGGCGCCCAGGTAATTTTTAAGCAGCTTGGACTTGTTCTGCGTGCGGAGCTTGTTGATCGCCTTGTCCTTGATCTGGCGGACGCGCTCGCGCGTGAGGCCGAACTTCTCGCCGATGTCCTCGAGGCTGAGGGGGTGCGGGACGCCGATGCCGTAGTACAGCTTCACGACGTCCGCCTGGCGGTCGGTGAGGGTACCGAGCGAGCGCTCGATCTCGGTCGAGAGGCCCTCGCCGTACTCGAGGAAGCGGTCGGTCCCCTCCTCGTTCTTGTCGTCGAGCACGTCGAGCAGGGAGTTGTCCTCCCCCTCGACGAAGGGCGCATCCATGGATACGTGCCGGGCCGCGACGCTGAGCGTGGTCTCGACCTCGGCCGTCGGGATGTTGAGCATCTCGGCCAACTCCTCGCTGGAGGGCTCGCGCTCGAACTCCTGCTCGAGTTCCGAGAAGGCCTTGTTGATCTTGTTGAGCGAGCCGACCTTATTGAGCGGCAGCCGCACGATGCGGCTCTGCTCGGCGAGGGCCTGGAGGATCGACTGGCGGATCCACCACACGGCGTAGGAGATGAACTTGAAGCCCCGCGTCTCGTCGAAGCGCTGGGCGGCCTTGATGAGGCCGAGGTTGCCCTCGTTGATGAGGTCCGACAGCGACAGACCCTGGTTTTGGTACTGCTTCGCGACCGAGACCACGAAGCGCAGGTTGGCCTTCGTGAGCTGCTCGAGGGCGGCTTGCTCACCGCGCTTGATGGCCTGCGCGAGGCTGACCTCTTCTTCGGGTGTGAGGAGGTCCACCTTGCCGATCTCCTGCAGGTACTTCTCGAGGGACTGGCTCTCGCGATTGGTGATCGACTTGGTAATCTTTAACTGGCGCATGTAAGGGTGGTTTTTTGTGGACGGGAGGGGTGAGAAAGGGGCTTGCGGTCGTCTAAACAACACCGCCACCGCGCAAATCGCTGGGGGTGAGCACTGTTAAACAATCGAAAAGCGGGTGTGCGAAGCCTGTGCGCGTTCGCAGCCCCGGACGCGACGGTCGCGGGGCTAAGTGTTCCGTTCGCCAGCAAAAATATGCCGTTCCCGTATCGGCGTCAAGGCCCCGGGGGCAAGTTTAGCGAGATAGGGTAGATCGGCGGGGGTGCTGGTGCTGGTGGGGGTTCTGCGCATAGACGGTAGGGATAATCTTTCCGGCGCGCGAAAAGTTCCCCCTATTTGGAAAATAGGAGGATCGTCGGTTTATTGCCCCCACATGGATCGAGTGAAGTTCAAGCTAGAAGAGTTGTACAAGGCCTCCCCGGCGATGCTTTACCAGTTCATCACCGATTCGGTCTGCCTCGCGCGCTGGTTCGCCGACGAGGCCGACGTCGAGGGCGACCGGTACGTGTTCTCGTGGAACGGCGCCGACGAGGCCGCGACCCTGGTCGACAGCGACGAGGAGAGCCGCGTGCGCTTCGTGTGGGACGACGCCGACGACAAGTCGGAGTACCTCGAGTTCAAGATGTACCGCGCCGGGGTCACCGACCAGACGGTCCTGGAGGTGATCGACTTCTGCGACGAGGACGAGGTCGCGGACAGTAAAAAGCTTTGGGAGAGCCAGCTGAAGATCCTGCGTCAGGAAATCGGGGGGTGAGGGCCTTCGGCCCGACAGAGGGACCGGCCGCGCCTATTGGACGCTGGACGGCACGCCCGTCGTGTATTGGCTGAGGGGTGCGACGGGCGAAGCCGCTTCCTTACACTGGTGCTAGTCGAATCACGAGTTCATCGATCCCGTCCGCGATAGCAATCTGGCAGCCCAGGCGACTATTGGGCTCCACGAAGAAGGCCTGGTCGAGCATGTCCTCCTCCGCGTCGCTTCTCTCGAAAATATCGTGGTCGGACTCGACGTAGCAGTGGCACGACGCACACAGGGCCATCCCGCCGCAGGTGCCCTCGACCCCGAGGTCACTCGCGCGACACACCTCCATGACGTTGAGCGCCATGTCCGTCGGGGCCTCGAGCTCGTGGGTGGCCCCGGCGCGGTCGATGACCGTGATCCTGATCGATTCCATTTGCGGGGACGCTTTTATCGACCTACGAAGTTCGCCCGGCGCTTCTCGACGAAGGCCGCGGCACCCTCCTTGAAGTCCTCGGTGTTGGCGCAGCGACCGAAGTTGTGCACCTCGCAGGCGTAACCGTTCATCCCTGGGTCGTCGTACGCGTTGACGCTCTCGATGATGCCCGCCAGCGCGATCGGCGCCTTGTCGGCGGTCTTGCCGATCAACTCGCGGGCCTTGGCCTGCTCCTGGCCCGCGGGCACGACGTAGTTGACGAGTCCCAGGCGCAGCGCGGTGTCGGCGTCGAACATGTCGCCGGTCATCAGGTACTCGAGGGCCTTGGTCTTGCCGATGAGTTGGACGAGCCGCTGCGTGCCGCCGTACCCGGGCACCAAGCCGAGCTTGGCCTCGGGTTGGCCGAACTGCGCCCGCTCCCCGGCGACGCGCATGTGGCACGCCATCGCGAGTTCACACCCGGCCCCGAGGGCATACCCCTGGATGGCCGCGACGACGGGGATGTTGCAGCGCTCGATGCGGTCGAAGATGTTCTGACCGCGCTCGCTCATCTCGCGGGCGTCGCTGCTGCTCAACTCCAGGAACTCCTTGATGTCCGCTCCGGCGACGAAGCTCTTATCACCGGCCCCCGTGATGATGACGCCGCGGAGGCTTTCGGTAGCGGGCACCTCCTCGGCGAAGAGTCGGCCGAGCTCGGTCATGACGGCGCCGCTAATGGCGTTGAGGGCTCCTGGGCGGTTGATGGTGACGGTGAGGACGTCGTCGTGGAGCGCGGTGAGGAGCGTGGAGTAATCGGGCATGGGGGCGAAGGTAGGTTGGCCGGTGGCGGCGTTTGGCCAGTGGCGCCGTAGGCCATCGCCGCCAAAGGCCATTACCACGCTCCGCGTCCTCACGTCTTGCGCTTCTTCTTCTCCGCGGCCGGGAAGAGCACGTTGTTCAGGATCAGGCGGTAGCCGGGGCTGTGGGGGTGGAGGCTCAGGTCGGTCTCCGGGTCCTGGACGTAGTGCCGGTAGTCCTCTGGGTCGTGGCCGCCGTAGAAGGTCCAGGTGCCCTCCCCGAAGCTGCCGTGGATGTAGCGGGCCTCGTCGAGGGGCTTGGTCTCGCCGAGGATCAGCACCGAACTCTTGATGTTCTCGTTGCGGAAGGACGTGGTCTGCCCCATGAAGCCCTTGACGGTGCGCGTGTGGTTTTGCGTCAGCATCGTGGGGATCGGGTCCCACTTGGCGGAAAAGTCGAACAGCGTGAAGTAGTCCTGCTCGGCGGCGATGCGGCGGTCGAGGGTCGGGTCGATGGTCGAGAACTCGTACTCGAGCGGGTTCTTCATCAGCTCGAAGTCCTTGAAGGCGAAGGTGTTGCCGAAGTTGAGCTTCTCCTGGGCGTTCGGGTCGGCCGCATCCCCGTCGTAAATCTCGGCGCAGATGTCGAGCCCGTCGGCGGCCAGGGCGATGTCGTAGGTGTCGGTCGCGGAGCACATCGCGAACATGAACCCGCCCCCGGCCACGAACTCGCGCACGGTCTTGACGACGGCCCGCTTGAGCTCGCTCACCTTCGCGAACCCCTCCTGCCGGGCGAGCGCCTCGGACTGCCGGACGTTCTCGCGGTACCAGGGTTGCGTGTGGAAGTTGGCGTAAAACCGGCCGTACTGCCCCGTGAAGTCCTCGTGGTGGAGGTGGAGCCAGTCGTAGTTGGCGAGTTCGCCGGCGAGCACCTCGGAGTCGTACACGGTCTCGTAGGGGATCTCGGCGTAGGTGAGCACGAGGGTCACGGCGTCGTCCCACGGCTGCACGCGCTCGCCCTTCGCGTTGAAGGCCGGCGTGTAGACCGCCACCCGGGGCGCGACCTCGAGCTTGATGGCGTCCATGTTCTTCTCCGGGTGCGCGATCTCGGCGAGGATGCCGTTGAACTGCGCATCGCTGATGATCTCGTACCTCACGTTGCGCGTCTTGCACTCGCGCTCGAAGGCCTCGTTTTGCCGAAAGGCGAACGAACCGCCCCGGTAGTTGAGCAACCAGTACGCCTCGACCTTCTTCTCCAGCACCCAGAACGTGATGCCGTAGGACTTGAGGTGATCGGTCTGCCCCTCGTCCATCGGGACCAGCAGGTAGGCGGCCTCGACGCGTGAGGCGATGAAGACACAGGCGACGGCCAGTAAAATTGCGCGCATAGGCCCCTGTAACGAAGCGAACTCCGCAAAGGATATGCGGGGGCGCCCCCGTCCAACCAAACCTGACGCCCCATCGTATATAGCGCCGTATGGACGGCCAAATCATTCTGACGCAACCCAGCGCCTACCTCTCGCTCTGCGTCGCGGCGGCCGTCGCGGTGGCGGCGCTGCTCTACTGGCGCACGCCGCAGTGGCCGACGGGGGCGAGGATCGGCATGGCGGCGCTGCGGGCCGTAGCCATCGGGTTGCTCGCCTTCCTGCTGCTAGGGCCCCTCCTACGGACGGTCACTTCGCGCACGCAGCGCCCGACGATACTGGTGGCTGAGGATAGGTCGGCTTCCGCCAAAACCGAGGTCGACGGCATCACCGGCGAACTCGACCGTTTTGCCGAAAGGCTCCAGTCCCACTTCGACGTGCAGCGCGTGGCCATCGGCGAGGCCGTCCGCCCGGCCGCCGACACCGCCACCGACGCGGCCACCGACCTGAGCGGCCTGTTCGCCTACGCCCGCCAGACCTTCCCGCCCGAGCTCCTCGCCGGCGTCATCGTGGCCACCGACGGGATCTACAACCAGGGCGCCGACCCGAGCTACGGCGCCGCCGAACTCCTCAGCCCCACCTTCGCGATCGCGCTCGGGGACACGACGCCCCAACGCGACATCGCGATCCGCGAGGTGCTCCACAACCGCATCGCCTACCTCGGCGACCGCGTCGAGGTCCAGGTCGACGTGCTCGCGACGGGGCTCCCGGGCGCGGCGACCAACGTCACGCTCAGCGGCCCGGCCACGGGCAGGGCGGAGGCCGTCCGCTTCGAGCGCGCGCGGGACCTGAAGACGGCCCGCTTCGAGATCGAACCACGGACGGCGGGCCTCCAGCGCTACACCATCTCCGCGAGTCCCGTGAGCGGGGAGCGCAACCGCACCAACAACACCCGCGAGATCTTCATCGACGTGCTCGATGCCCGCCAGCGCATCCTCATCCTCGCCGCCGCCCCGCACCCCGACGTGAGCGCGCTGCGCCAGGCCCTCGACGAGAACAAGAACTACGAGACGACCTTCGCGCTGCTCGACCGCTTCGGCGGCGACGTATCCCAGGCGGACCTCGTCATCTTCCACGGTCTCGGCGCCGGCAGCACCGCGGCCCAGGGCATCGTCCGTAAGTTGGACACCCGCCAGGTCGGCCGCTGGTTCATCACGGGGGCCTCCCCGACGCCGGCGGCGCTCGGGCTGCAGGGCCTGCTGCGGCTTTCGCCAAAACCCGGGGCCGCCAACGAAGTGACGCCGCAGTTGAATACGGCCTTCCGGCTCTTCAGCGTCGGGGCCGACTGGGACGCGCGCCTGCGGGGTCTGCCGCCGGCCTCGGCGCCCTTCGGGGACTACGGTCCGCTGGCGGGCGGGGAGGTGTTGCTGCGCCAGCGCGTCGGCCGCGTCGAGACGGATTACCCGCTGCTGGCCATGGGGGAGGTCGGCGGCGTCAAGACGGGCGTCTTCGTCGGGGAGGGCCTCTGGCGCTGGCGCCTCGCCGAGTACCAGGCCCACGAGAGCCACGAGGTCTTCGACGCAATGGTGTTAGCCACGGTGCAGTACCTCGCCCTGCGCGACGACAAGCGCCCCTTCCGGGTCGCGCCCTCGCAGCGGGTCTACACGACGAGCGAGGACGTCCGCCTGCAGGGAGAGCTCTACAACGCGAGTTTTCAGCTGGTCAATGAGCCCGACGTCCAGGTCCGCGTCACGGAGCGCGGCGGGGCGAGCTACGAGTTCGTCATGGACAAGGTCGGGCAGAGCTACCAGTTGCGTGCCGGGCGCCTCCCGGCCGGGGACTACCAGTACCGCGCCTCGACCAACTACGCCGGGCAGGCCTACGCGGCGGAGGGCGCGTTCAGCATTCAGCAGATCGACCTCGAGAGCGCCGTCACGACGGCCGACTGGGACCTGCTCCGGCGCGTGAGCGATGCCCGCGGCGGCCGACTGGTCACGACCGCGGACCTGGATGCCCTGGCCGACGAGCTCATCGCCAGTTCGACGGCCAAGCCGGTGCTCTACTCCCAGGTCAAGACCCGACCGCTGATCGACTGGCCGTGGCTGCTGGCCATAGTGTTGGTATTGCTAAGTGTCGAATGGTTTCTGCGGCGGAGACTGGGAGGGTATTGAGAGGTCCACTTTTTGGACACGAAGGCCACGAGGGAGACACGAGGACCACAAGGCTAGACCGCCCCTGCCTTCGTGCGCCTCGTGTCTCCCTCGTGATCCTCGTGTCCTAAACCACGTCCTCCACCGCCTCCAAGCGCTGCCGCTCGAATTGCTCGGCGTAGTAGCCCTCCCCGGCCAGCAACTCCTCGTGCGTGCCCTCCTCCACGATGCGGCCGTCGTCGATGACGATGATCTTGTCGAAGTCGAGCAGGGAGTAGATCCGGTGCGTGATCACGATGGCGGTCTTGTCGGCCAGCTCGTTGTTGAGGTAACCGAGAATCCGGGCTTCGGTACTCGTGTCGACGGCGCTCAAGCTGTCGTCGAGGATGACGATGTCCGGATTCTTAATGAGGGCCCGCGCCAGGCTCACGCGCTGTTTCTGCCCGCCGCTGAGGGTCACGCCACGCTCGCCGACGAGGGTCTCGTAGCGTTCGGGCAGCTCCTCGATGTCCTCGTGGACGGCGGCGTACCCGGCGTAGCGCTGTATCGTCTCCAGGGAGGGTTTGGCCCCGTCGACCCCGAAGGCGATGTTCTCGCCGACGGTATCGGAGAAGAGGAACACCTCCTGCGGGACGTACCCGATGCGCTGCCGCACGTGCGCGAGGTCGCGTTCGCGCAGGTCGACGCCGTCGAGCAGGACCCGCCCGCCGTCGGGGTCGAAGTTGCGCAGGAGCACCTCGGCGATGGTGGTCTTCCCGGAGCCCGTTTTGCCGATGACGGCCATCTTCTGCCCGGCCCCGAGGCGGAAGCTCACGTCGCGCAGGGCGTGCGCACCCGCGGGGTAGGTAAAGTCCACGTGCTCGAAGGCGATCTCGCCGCGCAGGGCGCCACTGGCCGCCGGGGCCGTCGACACGATCTCCGGTTTTTCCGAAAGGAACTCATTGATGCGCTTCTGGCTCGCCTCCGCCTGCTGCACGATCGAGGCAATCCACCCGATGGCCGTCACGGGCCACGTGAGCATGTTGATGTAGATGACGAACTCCGCGACGTTGCCGGCCGATATCTCGCCGCGCATCACCTGTAGGCCCCCGACATACACCGTGATGATCGTCGAGGCGCCGATCAAGAAGATCATGATCGGGAAGAACGCCGCGTCGACCACGGCCAGGCCCATCGATTTCTTGCGGTAGTCCTCGGTCTGCTCGGCGAACACCTTCGCGAGGCTGCCCTCCTGCGTGTAGCTCTTCACCACGCGGATCCCGGAGTACACCTCCTGCGCGGTACTGGTGAGCTTGGCGACCTGCTGCTGGATGACGGTCGAGCGGCGGTTGATGAGGTCGGACACGTAGTAGATCGAGACGCTCAGGATCGGCAGCGGCGCGAGGCTCCAGAGCGTGAGCTCGACGTTGACCGCGAGCATCGCCGTGACCGCGAAGATGAAGGTGCTCACGAGGTTGACGCCGTACAGCACCGCCGGTCCGAGGTAGTTGCGCACGTTGTTGACGTCCTCCGAGACGCGACTCATCAGGTCGCCGGTCTTGTTGCGGCGGTAGAAGCCCCGGCTCAGCCGCTGGTAGTGGGCGTAGAGGTCGCGGCGCAGGTCGTACTCGATGAGGCGACTCACGACGATGATCGTCTGCCGCATGAAGTACATGAACACCCCCATCAGCAGCGCCAGCAAGAGCACGAGCCCCCCGAAGAGCAGCAGCGTAGTGCCGAGCGAGTCGAAGAGTGCCTCGCGCGCCGCCGGGAAGGCCTCCACGCTGCGGTAGAAGCCCAGGTTCTCGACCACGAGGTCGAGTGCCTCGCGGATGACCTGCGGCTGGAGGACGCGGAAGTAGTTGCTCAGCGACACGAAGACGATGCCCGCGAGGATGCGCCACTTGTACTGGAGGAAGTATCGGTTGAGGTAGGCGAGGTTCTTCAAGGCGGGGCGTTGACGGCTGTCGCCAAAACGGGTGCTCGGCGGACGAACAACGAACCTGGCTGAAAGCCGTTAGGTTTCGAGCGCCGCCAAGCACTATATTACCAGACATGACTCCAGCTCTACGCCGCTCGATCGCGGTCGATTTACGCGGCCGCTACGGGCGGGCTTTTCTAGTGTGGGTCGGCCTGATCGTTGGCGCGAGCGCCTCGTTCGCACAGCGTTTTAGCGAAAGCACCTTACCCATCCTCGTCGTCGACGCCGCCGCGGAGGCGATCCCCGATGAGCCGAAGGTCTACACGCGCCTGCGGATCATCGACAATGGCCCGGGGCGGGTCAACCGCCTCACCGACCCCGCGCGCGCCTACGACAGCTTCGCCGGCATCGAGCGGCGGGGCTCCTCGTCGCAGGACCTCTTCCCAAAGGTAGGCTACGGTATCGAGCTGCGCGATCGGGACAACGCCGACATCGAGGCCCCGCTGCTCGGCATGCCGGAGGAGGGGGACTGGGTGCTCCACGGACCGTACGCCGACAAGACCCTCATCCGCAACGCATTTACCTACTCGCTCGCGCGAAGCCTCGGGGAGTACGCCCCGCGGACGCGCATGGTGGAGCTCACGCTCGGCGGGCAGTACGTGGGCGTGTACGCGCTGGTCGAGTCCGTGAAGCGCGACAAGTACCGCGTAGACGTCGCCAAGCTCGGCGCGGACGAAAACACCGGCGACGACCTCACCGGCGGCTACATCATCAAAGCCGACAAGTTCACCGGCGAGGACGGGGCGGACGAGCCTTCGTTTACGCTGCCGCCGCGCAACCGCGGGAACCAGAAAGAGACTAGGCTGCTGTACCACTACCCAAAGCCCCGGGACATCACCCCCCAGCAGCGGGCTTACATCAAGAACTGGATGTCGGACTTCGAGGCGCGCCTGGCGAGCGACGACTTCGAGGACGATACCCGCGGCTACGCCCCCCTGATCGACGAGCGGAGCTTCGTGGACCTTTTGATCGTCAACGAAATTACCAAGAATGTCGACGGCTACCGCCTGAGTACCTACGCGTACAAAGACAAGGACAGCAAGGGCGGGCGGCTCCACATGGGTCCGGTGTGGGACTTCAACCTCGCGATCGGCAACGCCAACTACTGCGAGGGCGACAGGACGGAGGGCTGGGTACATGCTTTCGAGACGTACTGCCCGGAGGATGGCTTCCAGGGACCCTTCTGGTACGCGCGACTCTGGCAGTCGTACGAGTTCCGCGCGGCGGCGGCGGCGCGGTGGCAGTCGCTGCGGCGCGGAGGGGAGGCCCTGAGTGACGAGCGGCTCTACGGTCTGTACGACAGCCTCGCCACCGTGGCGAGCGGGGCGCCCGCGCGGCGCAATTTCGAGCGGTGGCCCGTGCTCGGGCAGTACACCTGGCCGAACGTATACGTACCGACGAGTCACGCCGACGCGCTGGCTTTCGCCAAAACCTTCCTCCGCGAGCGCGTCGCCTGGCTCGATGGGCAGTTTGCGCTCATCAGCGGCGTCGCGGAGGGCGACGCCATCGCCGAGACCGTTAGCGTTTACCCAAACCCCGGTACAGGTGACGGGCTTCGGATCGTGGGCCTGGCCCCGGCCGCGTACCCGGCGACGGTCAATTGGTACGACGCCACCGGCAGAATCGTACTCCGGGAACGTATCTCCGAGGGCGCAACCGTCGATGGCCCGCGGCAGGCCGGGGTCTACGCGTACCGTATCGAGGGCGCCGACGGGGGCCTCTCCTCCGGGAGGTGGGTCAGTGGCGTGAGGTAAGACGAGGCGGGGGCTTCGTCGAGCGAAGGGCTTCGGCAACGGACTTATACTTGCACCCTAGCCAACCGACCCAAACCACATGCCGTCCCGGATCATCACGCTCGACGAATTCATCCTTCGCCGCCAGAAAGACTTCGCCTTCGCCAGTGGCGAACTCACGGGCCTGCTGCGCAACATCGGCATGGCTGGCAAGATCGTCCACCGCGAGGTCAACAAGGCCGGGCTCGTCAACATCCTCGGGGCCGCCGGCGCGCTCGACAACGCCTCCGGGGAGGAGGTCCAGAAACTCGACATGTTCGCCAACGAGAAGCTCATCGAGTGCCTGCGGCAGTCGGGCGAGTGCTGCGGGGTCGGCTCGGAGGAGCTGGAGGACTTCACGCCCATCAAGAGCACGATCGAGGACAAGGAAGGCAAGTACATCGTGGTCTTCGACCCGCTCGACGGCTCCTCCAACATCGACGTCAACGTGAGCGTCGGGACGATCTTCGGGATCTACCGCCGCGTGAGCCCGGAGTCCGGTCCGGCGCAACTCGCGGACTTCCTCCAGCCGGGGCTCGACCAGGTGGCCGCGGGCTACGTCCTGTACGGCACCTCGACCATGCTGGTCTACACGACCGGCAACGGCGTGAACGGCTTCACGCTCGACCCGAGCATCGGGGAGTTTTGCCTCAGCCACCGCGACATCCGCATCCCGGACGCCGGCGACTACTACTCCGTCAATCAGGGCTACTACCTCAAGTTCGACGTCGAGATGCGCCGCTACATCGACTACTGTTCGGACCTCAACCTGCGGCTGCGCTACATCGGCTCCATGGTCGCGGACGTGCACCGGATTTTGTTCCAGGGGGGGATATTCCTGTACCCGAACACCCGCAAGTACGCGGCCGGCAAACTGCGCCTCGTGTACGAGTGCAATCCGATGTCGATGATCGTCGAGCAGGCCGGTGGCACGGCCATCACGTGCGGCCTCGAGAGGGTGCTTTCGCTAAAACCCCAGAAGCTCCACCAGCGCGCGACGATCGCGATCGGGAGCCCGGCGATGGTCACGGAGTTCAAGGAGTTCGTGGAGCGGTATGCGGCGGTGATGACGTGAGATTCGGAAGGGCTTAGCTTCCGTGTTTCAGGTTTGGACTTTGCCAAACGTGCGGAGCAGAGCATCGACGAGGTCCTCTGGTTCGTCAATCGCGGTCGAGATAAAAGCTACGGAGTGGCCCATCCTATCGAGATTTCTGGCTACTCGGATGATGAACCTGAGGTTGGCGCGTACGTGGGTTTCGGTATAATCGGCAATGCGAACCGAGCTCCAGCCGTGTTTCTTACCCTCCGCCTCGCTAGCCAACGAACCTTCTTTACCTAACCTTAGTAAGAGTTCAGCGATTAGGCACCTGTCCCGACTACTCGTCTCGAAGTCCTGCAAGACTGGGATCGAGAAGGACTCCCCGGGGGCCAGACCCAACATCGCCCTAATGTCGATAGTGTCTCCAGACTGAGCGACAGTATTCACCATATGGACTGTATTTTTCGAATGAAGGTAGTCACCATTGGGACGGCACGCTAACTTGGCTGCTTGCCCGTGGTTGCCAGGGCTCTGCAAGCTGCGGTAGCTAGCCATTTTCTCCCCACCGATAAATCCCCCCCAAATCAAAGCCCGCCAAATCCAACACGCGGTTCGTCACCGTCCGCGCCAGTGCCTCGAAGTCGGTCGGCATCGAGTAGAAGCTCGGATTGCACCCGTTGATGATCGCGCCGGCCTCCGTGAGGGCCACCATGTTGCGCAGGTGCAGCAGGCTGTAAGGCTTGTCGCGCGGACAAAGGATGAGCCGGCGCCGCTCCTTGAGGGCCACGTCGCAGGCGCGCGTGAGCAGGTCATCGCTCAGGCCGTGCGCCACCCGGCCGAGGGTCCCCATCGAGCACGGGCACACGATCACCGTGTCGTAGCGCGCCGAGCCCGAGGCAAAGGGCGCGTCGAAGTCGCGCTTGCCGTAGTAGTCGAACGGGTAGTCGGCGTAGGACTCCGAGCCCAGTTCGAGCGTCCAGTTGTACTTGGCGTTGTCGCTCATCACGATCCCGACCGCGTCCCACTGCTGGCGCAGGGGGCCGGCGAGGTCGTCCATGATGACCTTGGCGTAGATCGAGCCGGAGGAGCCCCCGATGCCGAGGACGATGCGTTTGGGTGGGGACTGGGTCATGCGCGGGGTGCTAAAGGAAGGCCAACGGGCGAATGCGGGGAGGGTTCTGCCGCACGGCGCCCCGACACTACCTTCCAGCGGTGCAGATGAACTGGCGGACGGTCCCGGTGCTTCGTGTCGCCGCCGCGCTGGCGGGGGGCATCTGCGCGGCACACTTCTACCCGGAGTCGCCGACGCACGTGGGGACGGCCCTCGCGACCCTCGCGCTCATCGTCGTACTCGTACCCGTGGGACTGTTCTGGCGGGGGCGCATCAAGGGCACCGCCGCCCTGGTGCTCTTCGCGAGCCTCGGCTTCGTGCACACGAGATGGTCCGGGCCACGGGACGCGTTCGCCGTTTTGCCGGAAGGCCACTACTTCGTCGCCGAACTCCTCGAAGCTCCGACGGGGAAGAACGACTGGCTCGGCGCCGACGCTCGCATTGTGGAGGTCCACGGCGACTCCGGCGCTCGCGCCACCGACGTACGCGCGCGACTCATGATCCACCGCGAGGCCGTCGCGACCGTACTCGCGGACAGTCTCGGCGCACTCGGGCGCGGCAGCGTCATCATCGCCGACGCCTACCTCGAGCCGCCGCGCGCGCCGCGCAATCCGCACACCTTCGACTACGCGGCCTTCCTCGCGGCCAGGGGCATCACGCTGCAGGCGTGGCTCAGGGCCGATGACTTCACTTCCGTAAAACCTGCCGCGCCGCTCACGAACCTCGAGCGACTGCGGGGATGGATCTCGCGGCACATCGATCGCGGCTTCGGGAGCCCCCGCGAGGCCGGGGTCGCGAAGGCGCTCCTGATCGGGGACAAGAGCGACATCGACGAGAGCACGCGCCTCGCGTACACCTCGACGGGGGCGGTGCACGTGCTGGCGGTGAGCGGCCTGCACACCGGCGTCATCGCGTTCATCGTCGTGTGGCTCCTGCGTCGCAGCTTCCGCAAACGCCTGCCGGTGGTTCAGTTCGGGTGTCTGCTGCTGGCGCTCTGGGCTTACGCTGCGCTCACGGGCTACAGTCCGAGCGTCATCCGCTCGGCGGTGATGTTCGCGGTCGTCTTCGCGGGACAGATGTTTCGGCAAGACCCGAACGGCCTCAACAACCTCGGGATCGCGGCACTCTTCACGCTGGTGTACGAGCCGCTGCTGCTGTTCACGCTCGGGTTCCAGCTCAGCTACCTGGCCGTGGCGGGGATCATGGTCTTCTACCCTCACCTCCGGCGGGTGCTCGCGACCGAGAGCGCGTGGGTCAACAAGGGCACCGAACTGGTCGCCGTGTCCATCGCCGCGACGATCGGCACGCTCCCGGTCACGATCTACTACTTCCATCAGTTCCCGGTGTACTTCGCGCTGTCGGGGATCGTGGCGGTGCCGCTGGTCGCCTACGCCCTACCGACCTTACTCGCCACCGTCGCCCTCGACGGCTTGCTCACGCTCTGCGGGGTCGGCCTCACGTGGATCTACTGGCCGGCCTTTGCGCTCGTTTGGCTATGCAACGAGGCCCTTACCCTGATGTCGGTCCTGCCCTACGCCCTCGTCGAAGGGCTCTGGCCAAGCGGGTGGACCGTGGTCCTGATGCTCCTCACGATCGCGCTGCTCGGGATCACCATTACGAGGCGGAGGCGGGTTCCGGCTTACGCGACGATGGCGCTGCTGTGCCTCACGACCCTCGTGGCCGCCGCGGACGTGCTCGCGAAGCGGCAAATCAACGAAGTCGTCGTGTATAGCCTCAGGGAGGGCACGGCGGTAGACTACTTCGCCGACGGTCGACTGAGTAGCGTCGTCGGCGACGGCACGACGGACCAGGAGCTCGCCCGCGAGATCCGCCCGCACCGATCCGCGAGCGGGGTCGACGAGCGCCTAGCCACCCGGGCCACGCCCCTCTACCGGGACTCTAGTCTGAGCTTTTACCAACTCGGCGACGTGAGGTGGGCCGAGGTGCACACGCGGTCGCCCGACCTCGTGGCGAGTGACCTGCAACTCGACTGGGTGTACGTCGAGGACCCCAGCCGAATCGATCCGGACGAACTCACCGACGCCTTCCCGCAAACCCCGATCCTCCTCGGCGGGCGAATCCCGCCGTGGCGACGGGAGGCGTGGCTGCTGTACGAAGACCAGACCTACCACCTGTCGGACGGGGCATTCTACCCCTTGTTGGCACGGTAGGCACGTTAGCGATCCCAGGATTCGCGGCGTAGCGTTCGCTACTTCACCTTGCTCCCGTCCTCCCTGTACTCGACATCGAACTTCTTCTCGCCCTTCGGGTCGAGCTCGACATCGTAAAACTCGCCGCGCTCGGCGTTATCGGTGTACTCCAGTTCGACGATGTCATCCTTCTTATACTCGGCCTTGATGGCGTCCTGCACGGCCCCGGGGAGGTCGTCCCACTTGATGCTGCGCTCCGTCTCGATCCAGACCCCGGCGGGGGTGAAATCCGCCCGCAGGCGCTCGCCGTCTTGCTTGAAGTGCGCCTCGTAGCTGTCGTTGCGATCGCGTCGCCACTCGGGTGAGGGCTCGCCGGGGTACTTGGCCGCGAAGGCCTCGCTGACCGCGGCCGGCGTCCCGCCTTCATCCTCCGGGGGAGCGACAATGGCAGTATTCTGGTCATCCTCTACCGTGGCCTGCTCCCCGCCGACCGTCGGTGAGGCGCAGGCAAATAGGACCAAAATCAAGACGAGCGGTGAGTGCTGCAGGGGGAAAGTCATGGTGTCGGTAACGCTAAAATCGGCACCACGTCCGGTGGTGCTTGGCGTCTTTCGCGCACAAAAGTAGGCTGGACGTTTGGCACTGTGTAAATTTTGCCGCATCTTAGCCGCTTACGCCGCGACCTCTCGCAGGTGGCGGCCGATCCCTGTTCCATAGTAAATCGTTAGTGACTTCAGGGCTCCCGTAGCCATCCGAAAGTCTCACTGGCACCGGCATGCATCCCCCACAGGGCAGGGGCGGCGGCTGAACTCCGAGCAACAGCAACCCCCATATCATGAACCGCGTCATCTTCTCCGGCCGCATTCACTACAAAAACGTCCGCAGCGCCAACCTCGCCAAGGACGCCTTCATCCGCTACGCCGAGACCATCGCGAAGGGCGACATGATGTACCGCCCCGAGGCGCTCTACGGCGAGGAGTTGGAAGAGCCGGTGTCCGACCTCTTCCTGGACTTCCCCCGCAAGTCACACGAGGCCTCCGACAAGACCGTCAACCACAGCATCCAGTCGATGGAGACGCTCCTGCAGTTCGCGATGGCCGGCCGCGTCGATTGCTTCGTGATTACCGCCGGGGAGCTGCCCGAGCAGATCACGCGCACCGTCGAAAACGACAAGACCACCTCGCAGCACTACACCCTCGCCGTAGAGGCCTTCGAGGCGGGGGACTACCCCACCGCGGTCGCGGAGTTCACCACGACGATCAATAGCTTCAAGCGCCACCCGTGGGCCTTGGACGGTCGTGGACTGGCGCAGCTCGAGTTGGGCAACCTCGCCGAGGCCGAAGCCGATCTCCGCAGCGCGCGCGAGATGTACCCCAACTACCCGAGCCCCCACCTGGGCCTGGCCAAGATTTTCGCCTCGAGGCAGGAGTTCAGCGCCGCGATGGACAGCTGTCACAAAGCCATGGCCAGCAGCATCCCCCACCAGCCCGGCTACTGGATCACGGCCCTCTTCAGCGCCGAAGTCATGATCGGGCGCCTCGAGAAGGACTTCGACAGGATTAGCGAAGCCGAGCGGGAGCTCTACCACAAGAGCATCACGAGCTACCTCGACCGCTACGCCATGAAGCTCAAGCAGCTCGGGGGGAACCGGTCGAAGTTCTACCCCACGCCGGAGAAGCTAAAGGACCTGCAGGAGCGGTACGAAGGCCTGGCCGAGATGGCGACGTAGCCTCGACCAGTGATCTCACCTGTGTGGTGCACGACGACGGCCCGTGGCAAATAGTCGGCAGCCTACAGGCCCGACACTTGCGTGACCCCCTGGATCAGCAACGCCACCTCGTTGTTCAACACCTCTACGAACCCGCGCTGGATCTTCATCGTGATGATCTGATTGTCGGCGCGGCGGATGACGACGGCCCCGGGCATCAGCGCACTCACGATCGGGGCGTGGTTGCGCAACACCTGAAACTCCCCGTCCACCCCGGGTACCGTCACACTCGTGATGGCCCCTTTGTACATCTCCCGTTCGGGACTTAACACACTGATCGTCATAGGACTGGCTTGCGGCACGGCGGCCATTTCCGTTAGGCGTTGGCTTCGGCCTCGGCGAGCATCTTCTCGCCGGCGGCAATGGCGTCCTCGATCGAGCCCTTCAGGTTGAAGGCCGCCTCCGGGAGGTGGTCGAGTTCACCGTCGAGGATCATGTTAAAGCCCTTGATCGTATCCTCGATCGGCACGAGGACGCCCTTAAGGCCCGTAAACTGCTCAGCCACGTGGAAGGGCTGGCTCAGGAAGCGCTGCACGCGACGCGCGCGACTCACGGCCAGTTTGTCCTCGTCGGAGAGCTCCTCCATCCCGAGGATCGCGATGATGTCCTGGAGCTCGTTGTAACGCTGCAAGATCTGCTGCACGGCCTGCGCACAGTTGTAGTGCTCGTCGCCGAGGATCTTCGGGTCGAGGATGCGGCTCGTCGAGTCGAGCGGGTCCACCGCGGGGTAGATCCCGAGGGAGGCGATCTTACGCGAGAGTACGGTGGTGGCGTCGAGGTGGGCGAAGGTCGTGGCCGGGGCCGGGTCGGTCAGGTCATCCGCCGGTACGTAGACGGCCTGCACGGAGGTGATCGACCCACGCTTCGTCGAGGTGATCCGCTCCTGCATCACGCCCATCTCCGTGGCGAGCGTCGGCTGGTACCCTACCGCCGACGGCATCCGCCCCAGGAGGGCCGACACCTCGGACCCGGCCTGCGTGAAGCGGAAGATGTTGTCGATGAAGAAGAGGATGTCCTTGCCGCCGTTCGGGTCGGCGAGGTCGCCGTCGCGGTAGTACTCGGCGATCGTGAGGCCCGACAGCGCCACGCGCGCACGCGCGCCCGGGGGCTCGTTCATCTGGCCGAAGACGAAGGTCGCTTTCGAGGTCTTGAGGTCGTCGAGCTTGACGGTCGACAGGTCCCACCCGCCCTCCTCCATGGAGTGCATGAAGTCCTTGCCGTAGTTGATGATCCCGGCCTCGAGCATCTCGCGCATCAGGTCGTTGCCCTCGCGCGTGCGCTCGCCCACGCCGGCGAACACCGAGATACCGTCGTAGCCCTTGGCGATGTTGTTGATGAGCTCCTGGATGAGGACCGTCTTGCCGACGCCCGCGCCGCCGAACAGACCGATCTTCCCGCCCTTGAGGTAAGGCTCGATGAGGTCGATGACCTTGATCCCGGTGTAGAGCACCTCCGTCGCCACGGACAGGTTCTCGTAGGCGGGGGGCTTGCGGTGGATCGAGTAGGCCGTACCCGTTTTGGCGACAGCCGGCAGACCGTCGATCGGCTCGCCGACCACGTTGAACAGCCGCCCCTTGATCGCCTCCCCGACGGGCATCGCGATGGCTTTCCCGGTGTCGGTGACGACCTGCCCGCGGGCCAGTCCGTCGGTCGAGTCCATCGCCACGGCGCGGACGCTGTCCTCCCCGAGGTGCTGCTGCACTTCCAACACCAGCGTGTCGGCACCGGGGCGCAGGATCTCCAGTGCGTTGTAAATCTCCGGGAGGACGCTGCCCTCGCCGGCGAAACTCACGTCTACTACAGGCCCGATCACCTGCTTTACTTGGCCTTGGTTCGCCATGTCGCTAACTCGATTTGTTGTACTTACGGGCTGCCCCCGAAATCGGCCGCGAAGATACTCCGACGAAACCCGTTCGCCATACCCACCTTCCCGACCTTTCGGTACCGTACCGCATTCCCGCAAATCAACCACCGTGACCACCGCTTCGCTCCTGCTCGGGCTTTCGCGAAAACCGCTGTCCCCCGGGCGCTCCGCACGTGCCGCCCAGCTTTCCCCGGGGGCGGATGCGCCGTCGCGCCGGGGGCTGGCCTTGCTCACGGAGGGCGCCGTCGCCCATGCGCTCCGCCTCCCCGACGACGAGCCCGGTGCGCACGCCGAGCCCCTGGCCCCTTCGCCCGAGCATCCCGACCCCGGAGATCTCGGGGCCACGCTCGGGGAGCTCTGGCTCGAGCTCGACGCGCTTAAAGCCGATCAGCCCGAAGGTTTTCTGTTGCGTCGCGGGCTCCTACTGCCGGGCCCCCACCTCATCGCCGGGCTCGGCAGACTGCGTTCGCGAAAGTCGCTGCGCCCTGCTCACCTCGGGCTCCTCGGGCCGCGTGGCGCGTACCTGATGGCGCTCGCGCCGCTGGGTCCGTACAGCAGTGGTGATGCGTTCCTGCCCGAGAATATAGAGGCGGCTTTCGCCAAAACCGCTAACGAACGCGAGATCAAACTCCGGCCGCTGCTCCTGGGCTTCGCGATCGGTACCGCGCAGGCGAGGGGGCTTTCGCCAAAACTTCGAACGCCCTACCGCGAAATCGTGAGCGCCCGCATCGACGCCGCGCGACTCGAGCCCACCGTGACCACCTGCCTCCGACGACTCTGCCGCGAGGATCGCCTCTGCGAAGCGATGCCGCTCGACGAGGTCGTCGCCCTGCTCACCCCGGGGGGGACACCGGCACCCGCGAGGACGGTCCAGGCACTCCTCCTCGCCGTCGCTGGGCCCACCAACACCGACGATCCCGAACTAGAGGCCACCTACCGGACCCAGAAGCTAGCGGCCGACCTCGTGCTCGAGGGCGCCCGCATGGGTGAGCCCAAGAGCGTCCGCAAGGGTGACTCCAAATCGTACGCCGCCGAGATCGACCCCGCCAGGTTCCAAACCCTGGCGCTCGCGGCGCACCTGACGCAGGCTAGCGCCACGGCGAGCCGCCTGTTCGACCTCGCGAGCGAGTCGGACAACCGACTCCTCCGCCGGGCGCCCGCCCTGCAGACTTGCCTCGCCGCGATGGACGCCGAGGACTACGCCAGGTCCCTGTCCAACTACGCCCAGGCTTCCGAGAATGGCTGGGGCGACCCGGCGTTCGTCGACTTCCTCCGCGTCGGCGACCACTACCTCAGCCCCGAGGACAGCGAACGACTCGCGACCGATGCGCTGCGTGGTTTTGGAACGGGCACGACCGCCCTCGCGACCAGGTTCATCACGAAACTACATCCCGACACCGTGGGCCTGCTCCACGACTTCCAGCAAAAGCCCCACTTCGGCCAACTCCCGGAGCAGATGCTGAGTGTTTTGGCGAAAGCCGCCACACTCGATGCCGCCCTCGGTAGCGCCCCGTAGCTTGCCGCCGCCCATGCCAGACGCCCCCGCCACCCAGGTCCTCCGCCCACACCACGAGCAGGTGTACGCCGCCGAACTCGCGCACCTCGCCGAGACCGACACGCACACCCGCCCCCCCAACTGGCGCATGTCCCCGCGGGCGGTGGTCGACTACCTCATGGGCGGCACCGTCGACGGCGTGGACATCCGCGCGAAGTACATCGGGGACCGGCGCCTCGTCGAGGTGGCCGTCGCCACGCTCACGACGCAGCGGGGCCTGCTGCTCGCGGGCGTCCCCGGCACGGCCAAGACCTGGGTCTCCGAACACCTCGCCGCGGCCGTCTCCGGCGACTCGACCCTCCTGGTGCAGGGCACGGCCGGCCTCAGTGAGGATGCCCTGCGCTACGGCTGGAACTACGCCTCGCTCATCAGCAAAGGCCCCTCCCGCGAGGCCCTCGTGCCGAGCCCCGTGATGGAAGCCATGCGCCGCGGGAGCCTGGTCCGCATCGAGGAGCTGACGCGCATCCCGAGCGAGGTGCAGGACAGCCTCATCACCGTGCTCAGCGAGAAGACGCTGCCGGTGCCGGAGCTGAGCACCGAGGTCCAGGCCGTGGCGGGGTTCAACGTCATCGCGACGGCCAACGAGCGCGACCGCGGCGTCAACGAGCTCTCGACGGCGCTGCGGCGGCGCTTCAACACGGTCGTGCTCCCGGCGCCGGCCTCGCTCTCCGAGGAGATCCGCATCGTGCGCGAGCGCGCCAGCGTCGGGGAGGCGCGGGGGGTTTTGGCGAAAGCCGACACCATCGCCGAGATCGAGCGCCTCGTGACTGTCTTTAGGGAGCTGCGCGGCGGCAAGACGCTCGACGGCGCGACGAAGGTCCAGGAGACGAGCGCCGGGCTGTCGACCGCCGAGGCGATCTCCGTGGTCGAGAACGCGGTGAGCCTCGCGACCTTCTTCGGGGACGGGCAGCCGCGCATCGCCGACATGGCGCCGAGCCTGCGGGCTGCCGTCATCCGGGACCCCGACCGCGACGGGGCGGCGTGGCGCAGCTACGTCGAGGGGGTCTTGCGGCAACGCACCGGCGAGTGGCGCGCGTGGTACGAGGCCCTCACCGAGTTCGGCGGCGAAACGAAGGCCGAGTAGCCGTGGCGCGGCTCCGCACCTACGGCATCCGCCACCACGGCCCCGGCTCGGCGAAGGCGGTGCTCCGCGCGCTCGAGCGAGACCCGCCCGAGGTGCTCGCGGTCGAGATGCCGGCGGACTTCACGGAGGTCCTCGGGCACGTCGCCGATCCCGCGCTACGGGCGCCCGTCTCGCTCGTCGCCTACGCCCCCGTCGACGTGCAGCAGGCGCTGTACTACCCGCTCGCCGGTTTTAGCCCGGAGTGGGTCGCCATGCGGTGGGCCGCGGGGCGCGGCATCCCCATCGTGCCGGTCGACCTGCCGACGAAACTGATGATCGCGCTCAACCAAAAATCTAGGCCCCGGCACAAGCTCCGCGTAGACCCCCTCGGAGAACTCGCCAAACTGGCGGGCTACGCCGACCGCGAGCGCTGGTGGGAGAAGACCTTCGAACTCACCGACCACGACGCCGGCATCTTCCCGGCCGTGACCGCGATGATCACGACGCTGCGGGAGGCCTACCCAGAGGCGACCGACGCGGAGTGTACCCTGCGCGAGATGCACATGGCCCGGGAGATCGCCAGGGTCATCCGCGGGGGCGCAGCGTCGGTGGCGTTCGTGTGCGGGGCCTGGCACGCCGCGGCGCTCCCCGACGGCGAAGGCAAGGGGCTGCTGTCACGCTTACGCAAAACGGGGGCCGGCTACGCTTCCGCAAAAACGGGTATCGCGCCCGTCAAGCTAGACCAGGCGTGGATACCGTGGACCTACGAGCGGCTCCGGAGCGGGGGTGGCTACGGGGCCGGGGTGGTCTCACCGGTGTGGTACGACCTGCTCTACCGAGACCCCGCGACCGCCACCGAGGCCTACCTCACGATGATCGCCCGCGAGATGCGGGACGCGGGCGCGGCGGCGTCCACCGCGCAGATCGTCGACGCGGTCGAGCTGGCGAGTAGCCTCAAGGTGCTGCGTGGCCTGGCGCTCGAGGGGCTCGACGAGATCCAGGAGGCCGCGCGCAGTACGCTCGCGCAGGGTTCGGAAACGATGCTCGAGCGCGCGATGCGGAGCGTCGAGAGCTTCCGGACGAGCGGCAGCGTCCCGGTCGGCATGTCGAGCCTGCCGCTGCAGCAAGACCTCGAGGCCCGCCTCAAGGAGGTGCGGCTCCTGAAAGTCTACCGCGACATGGAGCCGGCGGAGAAAAGCCTCGACCTCCGTAAGGCGGCGCACCTCGCCGCCTCGCAGCTGATCTGCCAGCTCCTCCTGCTCGACATCCCCTTCGGCGATCGCGTCGTGGACCGCGGTGGCGCCCTGGGGACGTTTAAGGAAAGCTGGCGACTGCACTGGGCGCCGGACTTCGCGGTCCTGCTCATCAGCGCGCACCGCCACGGACACACGGTGGAGGAGGCGGCCCGCAACGCCCTCTACGAGCGACTCGCCGAGGCCGACGACCTGATGGAACTCGTCCGCTCGGTAGACCTCATCGTCCTCGCTGGCCTCCACGACGACCTGTCGACCCTCGCCGCGGTGATCAAGGACCGGGCCGCCGCGACGGTGGACGCGTGGATGCTCGCGCGGGCGTTACCGAGTTTGCTCAGGCTCGCCCGCTACCACTCCCTCCGCCTCGCCGACGCCGCCGTCCTCGAGGGCGTCAACGCCGTGCTGCTGCCCAAGCTGGCGGTGGGCCTCGTCGGTGCGAGTGAGGACATCGACGAGGAGGCCGCCAGCCTGGGCTTCGACTTGCTCAAGACCCTGCAGCCCTATGTCGGGATGCTGGAGGACGAAACGCTCCGCAGCTTGTGGGAGCGCGCCCTGCGCGAGCTCGCCGCGGCCCCGCGGGCCCACCCACTGTTGAAGGGTTTCGCGCACCGGACGCTCGTAGATGCCGAATCGCTCGACGCGGTCCGGTCGAGACATCTTTTGGGCATGGCGCTCGGGGCGGGTGTCCCCATCGACGCCACCGGTCACTACGTCGAGGGTTTTTTGTACAGCAGCGCCCAGGTACTGATTCACCAGCCAGAGATCCTTATGGCCATCACGGTTTGGCTCGAGGGTATCAATCTCGGTGACTTCAGGAGTCTGCTGCCGGTCCTGAGGCGCACGATGGGTCGGTTCACGAAGTCGGAGCGACGGAAGCTGAGCGCGACGTTAGGGGTTTTGCTAAAAAGCCCCACCGCCGCCGCAACGAGCACCGCTGATGCAGCGGCCGCAGCCACCGTGCAGCCTGGTGCGAGCGAACAGACCGTACCGGCGCAAGCCTCGCCCGAAACCGCGCAGGCGCAGGCAGCCGAGGACTGGGCAGATTGGATATCGTCCTGGCTGGCCGAGCCACTGGCTACCCGTGACTAGACAAATCGACTTAGCTCAGCGACCGTCACGCATTACTCCAGGGCTCCATCCGCGACCAGATCCCGCTCCCGCGGCACTTCGGTCGTGAGTGCCGCCGATACTCTGGCCTCGTACGTCGGCTCCGTGATCAGGAAGTCGTTGAAGTCCTCGCTCCTCACCTGTATCCCGACCTGAGCCGCGTTGAGTAGCTCGAGCAGCGCCAGAAAAGTCACGATGGCGTGGACGCGGTTGGCACACTCTCCGAACAGGACCCCGAAGGGCACCCGTCCCCGCAGTCGGACGTTGCGCAGGACGCGCTCGCGCTCCTCCTCGACGGTGTAAGGCCAACGCATCACCCGGTGTACGGGTCGCGCCTGGCGGTCGGCTTGTCTGGCGAGCACGCGCTCGAAGGTCTTGAGGAGTTTGTAGAGCGTGATCGACTCCCACTCGGCCTCCGCCCTGGCGTCGCCGAGCAACTCTTCCGAGAGTTGCGCCACGAGGGGACGTGCGAATTGCCGGCTGCGTCCTTCCTCGAGCTGGCGCATCTGCTCGATGATCCCGCGGTAGCGGCGGTACTCGACGAGGCGGTCGACGAGCTCCTGGCGGGGGTCGATGTCGTTGCCGACCTCATCCTTGTCGAGCCGCGGGAGCAGCACCCGGGACTTGATCGACATCAGGGTAGCCGCGACGACGATGAAGTCGCCCGCGAGGCTAATGTCGAGCGCCTTCGCCTCCCGGATGTAGCCGAGGAAATCGTCCGTGATCCTGGCGATCGGGATGTTGGCGATGTCGATCTCGTCCCGCTCGATGAAGAACAGCAGGAGGTCGAAGGGCCCCTCGAACTGGGGCAGGGCGATGCGGTAGGGGGCGATGGGCTGTCGATTAGGGGCGCGGAGGGCCGCAGCGGCTCGTCTGGCGACCGCGACTGTGCGCTGTCCAGTCTCACGGTGGTGCGATTGGTTAAATGCCCCGCACCGTCGTCGACTCCCCGATCCAACACGGCACGGTGTAGGACTGGCCTTCTTTCAGGCTCCGCTGGAAGAGGTCGCCCTTCGTCGGGAGGTACTGTGTGTACTTGCCGATGAGGGAGTTGGCCTCCGAGGCGGCGCTTCCGTCCACGTTGCGGGCCTTGACCCACTGGTCGATCGCCGCCCAGACGACGCGCTGCGAATCGAAGCCCGTACCCGTGCCGCAGAGGGGTCCGCTCGAGGCGTAGAGCTTGCCGATGAGGATGTAGGGCTCACCCCAGCCGCCGCGGTCGTTGGCGGCCTTGCGGGCCCAGTTGCGGGCCTGGCCGAAGTTGCGGAGGTTGCCATAGTACACCTTCGCGATGATGAGGGCGAGGTCGCCCTTCGACTTGGCATCCGTGGCGTTGTTGTAGCGGTCCTGGAGGCACTCGATGGCGTCGCGGTAGTCGCCGCTTTGGAGGAGGGAGTTGGCGCTACAGCCGCTGCTCGAGGCTACTTCCTGGCGGCAACTCTCGTTGTACTTGGCCGTGAGACGCACGATGTCCGGATCGCTGGAATTACAGCCACCGTAGCGCAGGTAGCCGATCGTCTGCGACAGCAGTACGCAGTCGCTCTCCTTGCCCTCGAGCTCCGGGAGGTACTTGCCCTTGTAGTAGCCGCAGTCGTAGAAGCCCTTGAGCTGCTCGAAGTAGACCAGCCGGTCCGGCACGTAGCCCTTGATGAGCTTGAGGCGCTCGCGGTCGTTGGCGGTCTTGGCGTCGGCATTTCCAGTTTGCGTAACCGCTCGAGGATGAAGCGGCCGAATCTCCTTGGCCTCGTCGTCCGAGATCTCGCCGGCTTCGTGGAGCTCGACCAGGAGACTCGTCATCGGATTGAGGATGTACTCGCCGACCTCCATGCTGTCACGCCGGATGGCCTCCTTGAACAAGCTTGTAGTCGTCGAGCTTCGCTCACGGCCCCGGGGTACTTGTAGAAGTAGTCGAAACCTTTGCGCGCAGGCACGTAGCCACCGTCGGGGTAGCAGCTTGTCGAGCTCGTCGTACAGGGCGAACACCCGGTCGCGGTACTCCGCCTTCTTGGTCGCGTATCCGTCGGTCTCGTTCATGAAGTACTCCATGAAGGCGAAATCCCGTCGACGAACACGGTATTTCGCATACCGTCGGCGGCCGGGGCCGCGGCGTAGACCTTTTGCCACAGCGGGTACGCCTGCGCCATGTTCTCGGTCTTCATGAAGTCCCGGTAGATCACGTAGTCGTCCGTGAGGGCATCGGCGTTCGGGTTGTCCGAAAACTTCCGACAGTCGCTCAGCTTCTTGCCGCCCATCATGCTCGGCTGCGTGGGCTGGGTGGTGGTGGGCTTCTTGGCGGCGGCGGTACCGGTGTCGGTGGCCTTCGGCGTGCAGGCTGCGGCGGCACAGAGGGCCAGGCCGGCCGCGTAGGTAAGTAGTCTCATTGATTTGCGGGGTTTGCGAGGGAAAGGTAACCAAAAACGCAGCCCGAAGACACGGCTGTGTCCTCGGGCTGCGAAAGAAGGTCTAGAACGATGGCGCTGGCCCTAGCGAAGCGTGACCGTCTCGCCGACCCAGCACCCGGTGCTCGCGGAGGCCCCGGGCTTGAGGCCGCGCTGGAACATCATCTCGGCCGAGGGCGTCGACCCGGAGTACTTGTTGATGCGGTTCTGGGCCTCGCCGGCGGTACTCGGATCACCCTTGGCGCGGGCGTACTCGTCGATCGCCGCGAGGATCACCACGCGTTGCTGGAACGGGTCGGTGGAGCAGCTGCTGCTCGAGGAGGCGTACAGGTCGCCGATGAGGATGTAGGGCTTGCCCCAGCCCGGGCGCGTGGCGGCCGCCCTGCGGGCGTAGTTGCGCGCCTGCGAGAAGTTGCGCTTGTCGACGCGGTAGATGCCCGCCATCTGGAGGTAGATCGAGCCCTTGAGCTGGTTGTCGGCCGTCGCGGCGACCTCCTCGTACTTGGCCAGCGCGCCGTCGACATCACCGGACTCGTACATGTTCTTCGCCACGGACATCGGGTTGTTCTCCTCGTAGATGCGCTTGCGGATCGAGGAGATCTCCTCGTCGAGCTTCGTGACGAGCGCCACCTCGGCGCGCGCGCAGTTGGCGCCGAGCATCCGGCGCACGAGGTCCTCGCGGGCGGCGAGCCCGTCCTCGTCCGCGGTCGCGGCTGGCGGCAAGTTTGCGTAGTCGGCCTCGAACTCCGGCAAGAAGTAGTTACAGTCGAACACGTACGGCTCGATCCCCTTGACGGCGGCGTCGTGGGCGATGATCGCGTCGGCGTACTGCTGGGCGTCGGCCTTCTCCTTGTGCAACTGCGCAATCCCGCGCGCGACCTCGATCAGGCGGCGGGCCTCCTTGTCGGAGATGCTCTTGGACGTGTACTGGTACGACGTCACGTACCCGAGCGGCGTGAGTAGGCGGAAGTCGGCGTCGTCGCCCGTGAGCTCCAGGGCGCGCATCAGCACCTCGTACTCTTCTTCGTAGGGGCGCTTCAGCACGTAGAACATGGTGTACACCTCGTCGGTGTACAGCGCGGCCGACTCCTTGGGGTAGCACTTGTGCTGCTCCTCGTAGAGCCGCATCACCATGTCGGAGTACTTCTGCTTCTCGGTGGTGTCGGTGGCGGCGTTGAACTTCGCGAGGTAGATCGCGCGCCCGTCGGCGTAGTGCGTCGAGCGCTTCCCGTCGGCGGCCGGGGCCACGCTGTACACCTTCTGCCACAGCGGAAAAGCCTCCTCGTAGTTCTGGGCCTTGACGAGGTCGCGGTAGAGGGTGTGATTCGTGATGGCCTCGTCCTTGGCCTTGGCGCCGAGCTGCTCCCAAGTGGCACAGGGGTCGGCCTGGGCGCCGGCGAAAGTGGCGAAGCCTAAACCGAGGGCAAATCCCAAAGCTGATTTAATCGTCATGTGTAAGTTTTACTTAAAGCGTCGTTTGTAGAACCAGGTGTTGTCCGTAAGGGCGAAGCCCACGGTCAAACGCAAGTATCGTTGGTCTATGTCCCCGGGGGTAACAAGAGATCCGGCGTTTAGGCTCAAATTAACATAGGATAATTCCTCGCGCGGCCGAATGACCGGCAGTCCCAATCCCAGCGTCAGCCCCTGGTCGGCGTCCACGCCGGGGCGCGGGTCCGACTTGTAGTACGCGCCCACGCGGTAGCGGATGGTGTTGTGGTACTTGTTGAAGCTCTGGTAGTTCGGGATGTACTCCGCGCCGACGGCCACGTTGATGCCGCTCTCGAGCGTCTCGTCCGGGTTGAGGTTGTCGTCGTAGCGGTCCCAAGTCTTGTACCCGACGTCCGCGCCGAAGCTGTAGTGGTTAACCTTGCGGTAGTAAAACCCGCCGCCGAAGGCCAGCGGCATGGTCAGCCGCTGCTCCTGGTCGTCCAGCAGGGCCAGGGTATCGGAGACCTGCCCAAGTCCCGGAAAGGCACTCTGCCGGGTGATGACGCGCCGTCCGCCGCCCGTGAGGTCGCCGGTGTAGCTGAACGTAGCCCCGAGGGCCAGGACCTTGGTCGGGCGTTCGTCGGCTTGCGCCAAAACAACGTCGTACTGCCCCCCGGCCTCCAGTTCCACACCACGTACGCGGAAGGATTCGGTGTCGGTGATCTGTCCGCTCCCGGCGATGTCTACGGTCCTGAGGAGCGCCTGTGAATTGCGGCGACCGAAGATGTAGCTCAGCCCGATCCCAAGTCGCAGCTTCCTGTCGATCTCCAGGGCGTGCGAAGACCGCAGACGGTAGAACCCGCCCGTGCCCAGGAAGCTACTGCCCACCGTCCCGACTTCGGGTTGCGTGGAGCTGAGTTGGATGTTGTAGCCCTGCGTGCTGTACGGCGACACCGACACCAGGGTCGAGTAGCGGTACCTGCGGGTCCGGGCGTCGAAGAGGTCGTTGAGCGTGTTGCGCGTCGTAAAGGCGAGGCTGAGGTACTCGAGGTTGCCACCGATGCCCTGGTTCTCGCGTCCGTTGGCGGTCAGCGTGTTGCGGGACACCCCAACGCCGACCTGGTAGGTCGCGAACCGGAGGGCCCCCAGCGAGGCCGGGTTCAGCGGATTGGGAACGTGGAGGTCCGAGTAGGCGAGTCCGACGCCCCCCATCGCCGACTGCGTCGCGTAGCCCGGGAAGCTCACGTCGCCGATCCCGAAGCGCGAGAACGGCGAGTTGACCTTCGGGTCGGAGATCTCCTGGGCCCCGGCGCCCAGGGCGGCGAGCGCGAGGGCGAACGCGAGAGAGTACTTAGGCGCTGAGAGCATGTCTGTGTAGTTGGGCCAGCCCCTCGATCGAGAGGTATGGTCGCAGCTCGGCCCCGGCGGGGCTAAGCGGGTGCAAAAGTGCGGCGTCCCCGCCACATATCAGTAGTCGGGGGGCGGAGCCAGCGGAATCGGGACTTCGGAGTGTCCGGAACGTCTCCCACCAGCCTTTCATTTCGAGGGCCGCCCCCCGGATCGCGCCCTGCTGCAGCGCCGTCACCGTCGAGACACCGACGGGGGGGCCTTCCGGCAAAACCAGGGGCACCGCGGGTAGTTTGCCGGTGAACTCGTGCATGGCCCGCGCCCGCATCCGCACCCCCGGCGAGATGCTGCCCCCGAGGTAGGCCCCGCCCGCCGTTAAGTACTCTACCGTCATACAGGTGCCGACGCTCACGACCGCGAGGTCCGTCGCTGGGTATATCGCCTGTGCCCCCACGACCGCTGCCAGGCGATCGACCCCGAGCGTCGTCGGGGTGTCGTAATAGAGCGTAACCGGCAGCGCCTGGCCCGGGACGTAACTCCAGCACGCGGCGATGGCCTCCAGGCTCGGTCGCCGACGCTCGTCCTCGGCGCGCCCCGACATGATCGCGTAGCCGTCGCTCGGCTGGCGCAAGAGCCACTCGAAGGCGACCGCCTCCCGGTCGCGCGGCCAGGCGTGTACCTCGCGCAGGCCCCAGTCTACGAAGCGCCCGAACTTCAGTCGCGTATTGCCGAGGTCCAGGACCCAGGTCTCTAGCGCGCGCCCTGGACCTGGCGCGCCCGGCGCACCTCCCCCGGCGGACATCAGTGCTTGAAGTGACGCACGCCCGTAGTCACCATCGCGACCCCCGCCGCGTCCGCCGCCGCGACGCTGTCCGCGTCACGGATCGAGCCCCCGGGCTGGATCACGGCCTTCACCCCCGCCTCCGCGGCAATCTCGACGCAGTCCGAGAACGGGAAGAAGGCATCACTCGCGAGTACCGACCCCCCGAGGTCGAACCCGAAGGCCCCCGCCTTGGCGATGGCCTGCCGGAGGGCGTCCACGCGACTGGTCTGCCCGCACCCCATCGCCAGCAACTGTCGGTCGCGGACCAGGGCCACCGTGTTGCTCTTCAGGTGCTTGGCGCAGATGTTGGCGAACAGCATGTCCGTCACCTGCGCCTGCGTCGGCTCGGCCGCCGTGACCACGGTGAGGTCGTCGAGGGTCACGCGCCGTAGGTCGACCTCCTGCTCGATGACGCCCCCGAACATCGACCGGAACTGCAGCATCCCCCGCGCGAAACTCGTGACCTGCAGCAGGCGGCGGTCCTTCTTGCGCTTCAGCACCTCGAGGGCGTCGTCGTCGTAGCCCGGCGCGAGGGCCACCTCGAAGAAGAGCTTGTCCATCTCGCGGGCGGTGGCGAGGTCGACGGTCCGGTTGAAGCCCAGGATGCCCCCGAAGGCCGACACCGGATCGGCCGCGAGGGCCGCGCCCCAGGCCTCGACCAAAGATGTCCTCGTGGCCACCCCGCAGGCGTTGGTGTGCTTGATGATGACTGCCGTCGGGTCGGCCTGCTCGAACTCCGCCACCAGCGAGTGCGCCGCCTCGGTGTCGACGAGGTTGTTGTAGCTCAGCTCCTTGCCGTGGAGTTGCGTGAAGGCCTCCCCCAGGTCACCGAAGAAGGTCGCGCGCTGGTGGGGGTTCTCGCCGTAGCGCAGGACGGTCGCGGGGGAGGCCTCTGCCCGGAAGCGAGCCTGCGGCCCGTCCCCCGCGCCACTCCCTGCCGCTCGCGCGTCCGCGCTGGCCTCGCGGATTTGCCGGTCGAAGTAGCCGCTGATCGCCGCGTCGTAGCGGGCGCTCTCGGCGAAGGCGTAACCGGCCAGCGTCCTCCGGTTGGCGGTCGTGAATTTGCCGTCGCCCGCGCGCAGCATCTCGAGGGCCGGCCCGTACGCGGCCTTACCGGGGACGATGGCCACGTCGCGATAGTTCTTCGCCGCCGCACGGATGAGGCTGATGCCCCCTATGTCGATCTTCTCGATGATTCGCGCCTCTTCCTGCGTACTGGCCAGGGTCTCCTCGAAGGGGTACAGATCGACGATCACGAGGTCGATCTCCGGCAGGTCGTGGGCCTCGAGTTCGGCGAGGTGGCCCGGCTCCCGACGGGCGAGGATACCGCCGAAGACGGCCGGGTGCAGGGTCTTGACGCGCCCGTCGAGGATGCTCGGGTAGCCCGTGATCGACTCGACGGAAGTCACCTCGTAGCCGAGGCCCTCGAGGTGCGTCTGGGTGCCGCCGGTGCTGTAAAGTTTGACGCCCCGCGCGGCCAGGAGTTCGAGGAGGGGCTCGAGGCCCTCCTTATTGTATACCGATACGAGCGCGCTGCGGATGGGGCGTTGGTCCATGCGCGCGAAGGTAGCCGGGTGCCGCGGCCCCGTGGTTTCCTTTGCGGAGTGATTACGTATACACTACATGAGGCCCGGCGGGTGGCCGGCGGTAGAGTGGTCGGGGCGGATGCCGGCGCGGAGCCCGTCCGGCGCTGGGTATTCGACTCGCGACTGCCGTTCCCGACCGGGGGCACGTGCTTCCTGGCCCTCCCGGGCGGGGCTCGCCGCGGCACCGACTTCGTCCCGGAGTTGCTCGCCCGGGGGGTCGGCATGTTTTGCGTAAGCGCCCACGACTACGATCTACTCACGAAACCGACGCAAGCCGCGGCCGCGTACTGGATCGTCGAGGACGTACTCGCGGCGGCGCAGTCGCTCGCCGCCGCTACGCGGAGTAAACTCCGACATCCCGTCCTCGCGGTGACCGGCTCCAACGGCAAGACGATCGTCAAGGAGTGGACCTACGCGCTGTTGCGGCAGCTCGGGGCGCCGGCGTACCGCAGCCCCGGCAGCTACAACTCACAACTCGGAGTCGCCCTGAGCCTCCTGCACGCCGAGCGGGCCCCGAGCATCGTCGAAGCCGGCATCTCCGCGGGCGGCGAGATGGACGCCCTCGAGGCCATGATCCGCCCCACCGTCGGCATCCTCACGAACCTCGGCGCGGCGCACGACCACGGCTTCGACGATCGGGCGCACAAGCTGCGCGAGAAGCTTTCGCTGTTTCGGCGCAGCCGCCTCCTCGTCTACTGCGCCGACGACCCCTGGCTCCACCGAGGCGTGACCGAGTGGCGGGAAGGCCTCCCGTCGGGCCCGGCGCTGCTGGCGTGGTCGACCCGCGACGACGTTTACCCTCCCCCCGAATGCCGCGTCCGCATCGCGCGGGGGACCCTCGAGATGCAGGCCAACGGTCCGGGTGTTTTGGCGAAAGCCGTTTTGGCGCAAGCCGTTTTGGCGAAAGCCCCGCCCTCGCTACCGTGCGTCTACGCGGACGCGGCCTCGCGGCAGAACTTGTGCCACGCCGTCATCGGGGCGTTGAGTATGTTGCAGCAAGGCGCGGCGGACATAGAGACCGAAACGCTCCGCGCCGACCTGCCCAGGGCGATCCGCGACCTACCCCAGGAAGACATGCGCCTCCAGGCCTACGCCGGGCGGGACGGGATGCGCATCATCGACGACAGCTACAGCGCCGATTTGGAGGGCTTCGCGGCGGCCGCGGAGTTCTACTCCCAGCACGCGGCGCCGGGGGGACCGCGGGTGTGGATCGTCGGGACACACGGCGGCGGCGACCCGCGTCACGACCGCGAGCTAAGCGCGATACTGGACCTGGCACGAAGCGTGAGGGTCACGCGCGTCATCGTCATCGGACCGCGCCCCGAGAGTGAGCTCCCTGGCGAGGTGACTAGCTTTCCGAGCGTCGCGGCCTGCCTCGCGTCCCTCGATCAGCTTTCGCTAAAACACGCCAGCGTCCTCGTGAAAGGTCCGCGGGCACTACGTTTGGACCTCATCGCGCGGCACCTCCGCGAGCAGAGCCACGAACTGCGCCTCGAGATCAGCCTCGGGGCCCTCGCGCACAACATCGCCGCCTACCGCGCGCGCCTCGCGCCGAAGACCAAGGTCTGCATCATGGTCAAGGCCCGTGCCTACGGGAGCGGCGGGGCCGAGGTGGCGGCGTTTTTCGAGCAGCGGGGCGTGGACTACCTCGCGGTGGCGACCGTCGACGAGGCCGTCGAGATCCGCGCGAAGGGCGTCGGCCTACCGATCATCGTGGCGCACGTGCCCCCGGAGGAGGTCGGGCTCGTGATGTCGCACGGCCTCGAGCCGGAGGTGAGTTCGCTGGCGCAGCTGATGCTGTACACCGGGAGCGCCGCGGGGGCCACCGTGCCCTTGCACCTCAAGGTCGACACCGGGATGCGGCGCCTCGGCTTCGACGCGACCGAGGCGGACGGCGGGGGGCTCGGCGAACTCCTGGCCGCGCTTCAGGCCCATCCGCTACGCATCGCGAGCGTCTTCAGTCACCTGAGCGCCAGCGACCGCCCGGACGCGGATGCGTTTTCGCGAAAGCAGAACGACGCCCTCCTCGACGCCGCCGCACGCATCACGCGGGCACTCGGCTACCGGCCCCTGGTCCACCTCCTCAACTCCGCCGGCGCCTGGCGACTGCCGGAGCTCCAGCACGACATGGTCCGCCTCGGGCTGGGTGTCTACGGGCTCGGCCTCGAGGCGGCCGCGCCGGGGGCCCTCGAGCCGGCGCACCGGTGGGTCGCGCGCCTGGTGCAGCTGCGGCGTGTGCGGGCGGGGGACGTGGTCGGCTACAACCTCGGCGGGGTCGCGGAGGTCGACCGCCTCATCGGCGTGGTCAACGTCGGGTACGCGGATGGTCTCCGGCGCTCGGCCGGGCACGGGGCCTACGCGCTCACGGTGGACGGGCAGCGCTGCCCGACGGTGGGGTCGGTGTGTATGGACTTTACGATGGTCGACCTCGGCAACTGCCCCTGGGCGCAGGTCGGGGACGAGGTGGAGGTCTTCGGGCGCGACCAGGGGGTGGGCGCCCTGGCGAGCGTGTACGACACCATCGCGTACGAGGTCTTCACCGGGATCGGCCCGCGCGTGCGTCGGGTGTTTTACCAGTAGCCGGCGGACCTACAATAAACCGTAATTTCGCGCCGCTTTACAGGGAGGGCGGCCCAGCGTCCGGAGTGACAATCGTTTACAGACACGCCATACATGCATCTACGGCCCCGTTTCATTGTTACGCTCGCCGCGTCGGTCGCCGCCGGCCCTCGCGACCGCCGGCCGCGCGCAGGACTCGCCGGTCCTGTTCTCGGTCGGGGACCAGCGCGTCGGCGTCGAGGAGTTCGACTACATCTACCGCAAGACCAACGCCGACTCCGCCGACTACACCCAGGCCTCGGTGACGGAGTACCTCGACCTGTACAAGCGCTTCAAACTAAAGGTCGCCAAGGCCCGGGCGCTACAGTTGGACACCGTCCGGGCCCTGCGCCAGGAGCTCGACGGCTACCGCCGCCAGCTCACCGATAGCTACGTGTCCGACCAGGAGATCACCGAGCCCCTGGCCCGCGAACTCTTCGAGCGCCGCAACGCCGACGTCGACCTGATGCACATCGCCGTGCAGCTGCCGCCCAGCGGCCAGGACACGAGTGCGGCCTTCGCGAAGATCACCGAGGCCCGCCGGCGCGTCGTCGGCGGCGAGGACTGGACCGCGGTGGCGAAGGCCCTCTCCGACGACCCCTCCGTGACGCAGAACGGTGGCGCCGTGGGCTACGTGACGGCCCCGCTGCCGCCCGGGCTATACCCGCTCGAGAACGCCATCTACGAGACGGCCGAGGGGCAGGTGAGTCCGGTGGTCCGCAGCGATCAGTTCTACCACATCATCCGACCGCTGTCCCGTCGGCCCGCGCGCGGCGAGGTCGAGGCGGCGCACATCTTCGTCCGCAAGGATGCCGAGCTCGGCGACCCGGCCGACGCCAAGCGCCGCATCGACAGCATCTACCAGGCCCTCCGAGATGGCGCCTCCTTCGACGAACTCGCCGCCGACCTCAGCGAGGACACCCGCTCGGCGCCGCGCGGGGGCTACATCGGGTTCTTCGGCATCAACCGCTACGACCGCGCCTTCGAGGACGCCGCCTTCGCGCTCGCCGAGAATGGCGACTACTCCGAACCGGTCGAGACGCGCGTCGGCTACCACATCCTCAAGCGCGTGAGCCTCCGGCCGCAGGGGCCCTGGCCCACCGTCAAGCAGGAGCTCTACCAGCGCGTCAAGCGCCTGCCCCGCTACGAGGTGGGCCAGCGGGCGATGGTGCAGCGGATGCAGGCCAAGTACGGCTTTCGCCAAAACCAGCCCGCCGTGGATCGCGTCCTGCGCAACCCAGGCGACAGCGTCTTCGCACCGGAGTGGACCCTGCCCGTCGACACGAAGGCCGAACTCTTCTCCTTCGGCGGAAAACGGGGTTTCACGGGCGCGGACTTCGCCGAATACCTCGAGGAGCAGTCGGCCCAGCGCCGCGGTATGCAAGGCCAGGAGCCGCGTGCGGCCCTTCGGAAACTATACGAGGACTTCGTCGCCGACCAGACCCTGGCCTACACCGAGGAGCGGCTCAACACCGACAACCCGGCCTTCTATAACCTCATGCGCGAGTACGAGGAGGGCATCCTCCTCTTCGAGGCCACGAAGCTCAACGTCTGGGACAAGGCCTCGCAGGACACCGCGGGACTGGAAGCCTTCTACCGCGCCAACGCCCCTCGCTACCAGTGGGCCGAGCGCGCCGTGGTGGACTACTACAGCTTCCCGAGCGCCAGGCGCGCATCCCTCGAGAGCGACCTCCTCAAGTACGCCCGCAAGCACAGCGCCGAGGAGGTGCTGGCGAAGTTCAACGCGGACTCCTCCGTCGTCGCGCACACCGAGCGCACCACCGAACGCGGGCGCGACCCGCAGCTCGACGCCGTCACGTGGAAGCGCGGCGCCGAGGTCCCGGCCCAGGTCGACGACGCCCGCAACACGGTGCGCGTGGGCGTCGTGCGGCAGGTTTTGCCGAAAGGCCCCAAGAAGCTGAGCGAGGCCCGCGGCTACGTCATCGCCGACTACCAGGACGAGCTAGAGAAGCGGTGGGTCGCCGAGCTCGAGCGCGAGTTCCCGGTCGAGGTCAACGGCGAGACCCTCGAAGCCCTCCTCAAGTCGTGACCCCGCCCCCCCGACGGTCGTCAGGCTACCTCGCCGCCGTGGCGCTGTGCAACCTCACCTCCGTGGCGCTGTGCGCGTGCGGGCTGGCGGCGTGCGGCTACTTCGCCGCCGAGCGAGACGAGAGCCCCCTGCTGGCCCGGGTCGGCGACCGCGAACTGCACGCCTCGGACGTCGGGGACCTCGTGCCGGCAGGCACCGCCCCGGCGGACAGCGTCAACATCCTGCGCAACTACGTGGTGCGCTGGGCCCGGGAAGCGAGCGTGATCATCCAGGCCGAGGCTTCGGTGGGCGAAGACCGCGCGATCGACCGCCTCGTGGACGACTACCGCGCGAGTCTCCAGCGCCACCGCCTCGAGGAGCAACTGCTCACCACCGGCGTGGACACCGTCGTGGACGCGGCCCTCATCCAGGAGGTCTACGACGGGATGGACGACAACCTCGAGGCCCCGCACCAGCTCGTGCGGGCCTACGTGCTCAAGGCGCCGTCGACGCACCCGCGCCTGGGCGACCTCGAGGCCGCGTGGCGCGAGGCGGCCGATGGCCTGGTGCCCCCGCGGCTGCGGCAACTCGCCGACGAGGTCGCGACGCTCGCCCTCCTCGACGCCCGGCGCTGGTACGAGGCCCCGGAGTTGGAGTTGGCCCTCCCGAAGGGCGCCGGCGACATTCCCACGGGTTCGCGCGTTATCGAGGACGGGGACGCCGTTTACCTCGTGACCGTCTTCGAGTCCG
Source organism: Saprospiraceae bacterium (assembly GCA_965215115.1). Lineage (GTDB taxonomy): Bacteria > Bacteroidota > Bacteroidia > Chitinophagales > Saprospiraceae > CALDTK01. Next base: position 3,489,686 of record OZ244050.1, on the reverse strand, counting down.
TGCGCCGCGGGCAGAAGGCGCCCCTGTCGTACATCGAGCCCCGGCTCCGGAAAATGATCCTCGAGCAGCGCCGCGCGGCCTACCTCGAGACGTACATCACGAAAGTCTATAACGACGCGCTCCAGCGCGATGAAGTCAAAATATATGTCGGCACCAATCCTTAGTCTACCCCACCGCGTGACACGCGCATTTGCGCTTGTGCTGCTGCTTACGCTGCTCGGCTTGGGCGGTAATGCGTTTGCGCAAACCACGCAGATCATCGACCGCGTCATCGCGACCGTCGGCGGGGAGCTCGTGCTGCTCTCCGACCTCGAGGAGCAGGTCGCGCTCGCGGCCTCGCAGGGCGGCAAGCCCGTCTCGCAGCGCGACCGCTGCCAGATCTTCGAGCAGATCATGACGGCCAACCTGCTGGTCAACCAGGCCAAGCTCGACAGCGTCGAAGTGACCGAGGCCACGGTGGAGCAGCAACTCGACGCCCGCTTCACCCGCATCCTCGGGATGATGAACAACGACGTAAAGCAGTTCGAGGAGTACTACGGGCAGACGATCTCCGAGGTGAAGACCCAGTTCCGCGACGACCTCAGGGCGCAGTTGGTCTCCGAGAAGATGCGCAACAAGGTGGTCGCCGAGGCGCGGATTACGCCCTCGCAGGTCAAGGAGTTCTTCGAGACCATCCCGAGCGACAGTCTGCCGTACTTCAACTCCGAGGTGGAGCTGCGCGAGCTGGTCTACAAGCCGAAGGTCAGCAAGGAGGCGCGCGACGTGGCCCTCGAGCGCATCAACACCATCCGCGAGTCGATCGTGGTCGGGGGCGCGGACTTCGCGACGCTGGCCCGCAAGCAGAGCGCCGACCCGGGCAGCGGTCGCCAGGGCGGGGACCTCGGGTGGGCCCCCCGCGGCACCTTCGTGCCCGAGTTCGAGGCGGCGGCCTACCGGCTTGACGTCAACGAGATCAGCGACGTGGTGGAGAGCCCGTTCGGGTTTCACATCATCCAGCTCCTCGAGCGGCGCGGCAACCGCATCCGGACGCGCCACATCCTCATCAAGCCGGAGATCGGCGAGGCCGACCTCGCGCTCGCGGAGCGGGTGTTGGACTCGGTGCGCAACCTCATCGTCAGCGACTCCATGCTCTTCCGGGAGGCGGTCGCGAGGTTCGGCGACGACAAGCAGCAGAGCTTCTCGAACGGGGGCCGGCTCGAGAACCCGGCCACGGGCAACACCTTCTTCGAGATCGGCGACCTCGACCCGGTGGCCTTCTTCGCGATCGACAGCATGACCGTCGGGGGCGTGAGTGGCCCGGTGCAGTTCGAGACGCCCGGCTCGGGGGAGGTCGTCTACCGGCTCTTCCAGCTCGACAGCCGGAGCCGTCCGCACAAGGCGAGCCTCAAGACGGACTACGACAAGATCCGCCAGGCCGCCGTCGAGTCGCGCAAGGCCGAGATCATGAGCGACTGGGTCGAGAGCACCATCCAGAAGACCTACGTCCGCATAGACCCGACCATGGTCGAGGAGTGCGAGCTCAAGGACCGCTGGCGGCCGAACGAGTACGCGGTGGAGCCGTAGTAAAGTTGGAGAGTGGAAAGTAAAAAGTGAAAAGTGACCTCTCGGAAGGCTCGTCCATCGCGTGAGACACGCGCCACGACGAGCAACTTTGAACTTTCGCCTTTAGGACTTCCCCACGTTACTCGATGCCGTGCATCATGCGCTTCATCCAGCCGCTGATGGCGATGAAGACGAGGCCCGCGGCGATCGGGACGACGGCGAAGATGAGGAAGAAGCCGCTGAGCCCAACCGCCTCCGCGATCGGCTCGATGTAGCTGCCGGTGAGGCCCCCGGCGAAGTTGGCGATGAAGTTGGCCACGAAGAAGACCCCGAACATGAGTCCGATCAGGCGCACGGGCGCCAGCTTCGACACGTAGCTCAGGCCCACCGGCGAGATGCAGAGCTCGCCGAGGGTGTGGAATAGGTACGCGGCGATGAGCCAGAACATGCTCACGCTGGCCGTCTCGGCGCCGTCGGGGATACCGGCCGCCCCGAGGGCGAGGATCGCGAAGCCGAGTCCGAGGAGGATCAGCCCGAGGGCGAACTTGATCGGTCCGCGGCGCAGGAGCGCGAAGCGACGCTCCCACAGTTTTGCGAAAGCGGGCGCGAAGCAGATGATGAACAGGCTGTTGAAAATCTGGAACCACCCGGCCGGCACCTCGAGGCTCTCGTTGGTGAACTGCTCGTAGAGCATCAGTCCCACCAGACCCCAGACGATCACGAAGGCGAGGGCGAGCACGAGGTTGGCCGCCGAGTACTGCTTGAAGGTGATGCCGAAGAGCTTGAGCAAAACCCACGTGAGGACCATCACCGGGATGACGGTGAGCAACAGGTTAGCGATCTTGAACGTGCTCGCGCCCGAGGCATCGAGCGTGCGGTCGGTGTAGTCGAGGGCGAAGATCGTCATCGAGCCACCGGCCTGCTCGAAGGCCCACCAGAAGAACACGATGAAGAAGCTGAACACGATGATCGACCACACGCGGTCGCGTTCGACCTTGTAGAGTGACTTGTCGGACATGATCCAGCCCACGAACCCCACCACGGAGCCGATGATGATCGGGGGCATGAAGTGCCGACTGAAGACCTGGAGGCCGTTGTCCTGCGGCCCGGCCACCCTGCGCACGACGAAGTACATCGCGATCGTGATGACGATCCCGATCGCGCCCCAGAGTAAGGCCCGCGGGCCGTCCCGTCCGTCGCCGCTGGAGACGGGGTGGCCGCCGCCCGCGGCCGCGGGGGCGTGTAGCTCCCTCTGGAAGTCCGCGTCGATCGTGGCGCCGTCCGGCTCTACGCCGGCGGACCGACGGACCCCGGGCGTGCCATCGCGACGGCTCCCGGTGTCCTCGTCCACGGCGGCCCGGGAGGGCGGCAGGCCGATGGCGCCGAAGATCCCCTGGGCCAGGTAGAACTGGATGAGGCCGATGAGCATGAACACGCCGGCGAGCCCGAAGCCGTAGCTGTAGCCGTAGTCCGGACTCTCGCCGTAGTAGCTACACAGCAGGATGCCGAGGAAGGCCCCGGCGTTGATCCCCATGTAGAAGATGGTGTAGGCGCCGTCCTTGAGGTCGGGTTCGTCCTGGTAGAGCTGGCCGACGATGGAGGAGATGTTGGGCTTGAAGAGCCCGTTGCCGAGGATGAGCAGGAGCAGGCCGAGGTAGAAGGCGTACTCGATCTCGAGCGCCATGGCGGCGTGGCCGAGCGTCATGACGAAGGCCCCGAGCAGCACGGCGTTGCGGTAGCCGAGCAGCTTGTCGGCCAGGATCCCGCCGATCATCGGGGTGAAGTACACGAAGCCCGTGTAGATGCCGTACAGCGCCAGGGCGTCGGCGCGCGACCAGGGCGTCTCCCCGAAGGCGATGTCGACGAGGAACACGACGAGCAGCACGCGCATGCCGTAGTAGGAGAACCGCTCCCACATCTCCGTGAAGAACAATACGAACAGGGCGGGCTTCTGGCCGAAGATCGTGGGCTCGGTAGCGGCCGGTAGGATGGTGGACACGTAGGGGTGGTCGGTTTGTGTCCGGCCAATTTAGTCGACTACGGCGGTCCGCGCCGCTTCCGGCCAATCTTCGACCTCGATGCGCCAGCCGGACATCGCTAGATTGTCGTCGATGACGCTCAACAGGTCGTCGGCCTGCGCGTAGCACGCCACGGCGAGGGCCGCGGTATCGATCCTGGACCGGAGCACCGACTTCATCCTGTCCGACACGGCGTTCAGCTCCTGGGTCTCGAAACCGTTGAAGAAGCCCTGGTCGATGTCGAAGTACTCGCTGTCCACCTCGAAGGCGATCTCGCTCGGCGCGGGCCAGTTGCGGATCAGGACGCGCCTGGAGGTCTCGTCGACCTCCACCTGGATATCCTCGAGGTCGAAGCCCATCACGACGCGGGCCCGCGCCCGGATCATGACGCTCTTGTTGAAGATCGGGAGGTCGATGTAGCCGACCTCTTTGTGGTTGAAGAACTGGCTGTAGCTCTGCTCGACGGTGGCGAGCCTGGCGATCTTGCGGACCTGCTCCTCGACGACGACGGCGCGCTCCTCGATGGACGGCGCGGCGTTGTGGAGGTAGATGCCATGCGAGAGCCAGCCACACAGAAAGGCGAGCAGGAGGCTGAGCAGCAGTAGGGCGATTCTCATGGCGGGGTCGGCCTACTGCACGGGGAGTGGGTAGCGTAGTTTGTGGTGACTCTTGAGGATGGCCTTTACCGACCCTACGCTCACGGGGCTCTCGATGAGCACCGGCACGTGGCTCGGGGCCGTGCTGGCCCAGACGCGCATCTCGCTGTTCTCGTTGAAGACATCCCCGGCCACGATCTCCGGGGCGAGTTCGTAGGCCTGGAGCTTGCCGAGGCCCTTGATCTTCTTGTCCGTCTCGGTGCCGACGAAGCGTACGTTGAGGGGGTACACCTGCTGGCTCATCATCACCGAGATCGGGATGCGCGTATTCGGTTTGGTCTCGTCGAGCGAGAAGTTGCGCATCGAGTAGATCGACGAGAGCACGTCGTGGAGACAGTCGTTCGCCTTGAAGCTCGTCGCCTTTTGCATGGCTTCTTCCTTGGTGTGGCCGCGGTAGGTCTTCCCGCGGCGGTTGCGCTGGTCGAACTCCACGCGCTCGTAGAGGCTGTAGTTGCCCTCGCGGATGTCGCGGATCGCGAGGCTCGGCAGGAGGGTCTCCTTGTCGATGTAGGACTCGTAGCGGTCGCGGACCTTGAAGAACCACTCGTAGCTGGAGTACGTCGAGCCGACGGCGGTGAGTTTGTACTGCGAGCCCTTGTCTTCGATCTTGAACTCGACCTCGCCGGCGGGTACCCAGATGAAATTGAGGTTGTAGTAAAGCTTGTAGACCACGCGCTCACCGGCGGCGAAGGCTTCGTTCTTCTGATTGCACTCCTTGGTGGCCGTCGTGACGCCCCGCGCGAGCCGCTGCTCCTGCGCTTCCATTCCGAGCTTTTCGGCTTTCGCCAAAACCCACTGCGCGTCCGAGAAACCGTAGGTCAACAGGGCCCCGACGACGATCGCGAGGGCGGCGCTAAGCTTTGGGAAGTGGGTAGTTTTTGACATTTCGTCGAACAATAAAAAGCCACCCGATCAACGCCGGGAGCCCCAGATTTAGTGCGAAAATGAACAGCGAGGCCGCCGCAATTGAGACTTCGTTAGGATCGGCGTAGCCGAATAGCAAGACCGCAAATTCTATGCGAGCTACCGCCTGGAGGGCCGGGGGTACGGGCAGGAAACCGTGCAAAAGTAAAAGCGTTGCCGTCCCGACGACCGCGCTCAGCACGCCCACCGGAAGTCCGAAAGCTACGAACGCCAGGCTCATCTGTAAAAGGTAGACCACGTAGCGCGCCACGGAGGCGACGAACAAACCCCCGCGGGCACCTTCGAGCGCGGCCAAAAAATCGCGACTTCCCAACTGAGCGACGCGGAGGCTGCGGGCGACAGCGCTCAGCCACCCGGGCATCCGGACGCGCGACACGTAGCGTACGATGGCCGGGGCTCGCCAGAAGAGGACTGCCGTCAAGACACCGATCCCGATGGCGAGGGCGCCGACGCCCGAGGCTGCGCTGCTCTGTAAGTAGTTCTGGAGGTACAGGGCGTAGCCATCCGTAGCAGCTGCGGTGTGGCCGGTGGAGGCTTGTCGCCAAAACAAGAGGGCTGCTCCTCCGCCGATTAGCAAGGGTGACCACTGCGCGATGCCCCCGATGGCGGTGGCCGAGAGCATCGGGGCACGCTGCGCCGCGTACGTTCCGGCCAGGCGCCCGGCGAACTCCCCTACCCTGCCGGGTGTCCACAGCCCTACCGCAATGCCGCCGCAGACCTGTCCGAGGGTTTGGCGCCAGGTAGACCGGAGGGCGTCGGGCAGGGCCACCCGGAGCTTGTAGGCCTCGAGGGCCAGGTTGGCCGGCATCAGCCCCGCGACCACCGCGAGCAAAGGCAGGAACCCGGCCGGCAGGTTTTGGCGAAAGCCCTCTACCAGTGCGTTGACATCGTTGACGACGAAAAACTGTCTGTAGAGCGCGTAGCCCAGGCCCAGGGTCACGATGCCGTTTAGCGCCAGCCGGAGGTGCTTTCGGTACTGCATCCACGCCGCCGACAAATGACCAAAAACCATCATCCGTTTCTCTGCGCGCGGCCTCTACCTTGCCGCGGTGAAGTTAGGCCCACGCGAACAGCCCCAGTCGAGACGAGTCCTCGGGATCGACCCCGGGTCTAACTTGCTGGGCTACGCGGTGTTGCAGCAGGACGGACGCGCCCAGCGCCTGCTCGCCCTCGGGGTCCACCGTACCACGGGCACCGAGGCCTCGGAGAAGCTCCAGTCGATCTATAGCTTCCTGAGCGCGCTAATCGAACTCCACCGGCCCACCGAGTGCGCCCTAGAGGCACCCTTCTTCGGCAAGAACGTGCAGTCGATGCTGAAGCTCGGCAGGGCGCAGGGCGTCGCCATGGCGGTCGCGATGTCGAAGGGCCTGCCCGTGACCGAGTACGCGCCGAAGAAGATCAAACTCAGCGTGACCGGCAACGGGAACGCGAGCAAGGAGCAGGTGGCCGAGATGGCGGCGAAACTCCTGCGCTTCGACCGCGCTGGCCTGAAGCTCGACGCTACCGACGCCGTCGCCACCGCGCTGTGCCACCTCAATCAGTCCTCGGCTCTTCAGAGCGCGGGCACGAGCTACGGCGGGTGGAAGAGCTTCCTCGAACACAATCCCGGTCGGCAGCTGTAGGCCCACGCGGGTCGAATGCGGCCGCTACTGAAACACCGCACGGATGCGCTTGGCGAGCCGCTCGAGGGCCGCGGGGTCCGGTGAGAGTTTCGCCTTCTGGAAGTCGATGTCCTTCATCTGGTTGAGCGGCACGAGGTGCATGTGGACGTGCGGAACTTCGAGCCCGATGACGGCCGTCCCGATCCGGAGGCACGGTACCTCACGGAAGACGGCCGCGGCAACGCGTTTTGCGAAAGCGTTAAGGTCCGCCAGCTCACTGTCGCTGAGGTCGAAGTAGTAGTCGACTTCGCGCTTCGGGATCACGAGGGTGTGGCCATTGACGAGGGGGTTGACGTCGAGGATGGCGATGTGGTTGGCGTCCTCGGCGACCTTGTAGCTCGGGACCTCGCCCCGGATGATCTTCGTGAAAATAGACGGCATGCTTACTCGATGGTGATTTCGAGAACCTTAAAGGACTGAGTACCCGCCGGGGTTGTGATATCGGCTACGTCGCCGACGGTGAGTCCGAGTAGACCTGCGCCGATCGGGCTATCGACCGAGATTTTCTTCTCCTTGAAGGAGGCCTCGGAGCTGCTCACGAGTTTGTACCGGACCTCCTTCTTGGTCTTCACGACGAGCAGGCGCACGGTGCTCAGGACGGTCACCTTGTCGTTGGAGAGTTCGGATTTGTCGAGGACGCGGGCGTTCGCCAAAACCTTTTCCAGCTCGTTGATCTTGGCCTCCATCATGCCCTGCGCGTCCTTGGCCGCGTCGTACTCGGCGTTCTCGGAGAGGTCACCTTTGTCGCGTGCCTCGGCGATGGCGGCGGCGGCGGCGGCGCGCCCGGTGGTCTTCATCTCGTGCAGCTCGGCGCGGAGGCGCTCGTTGCCCTCCGGGGTGAGGTAGTTGATCTTTGACATGAAACGAGATTAGGGTTGGTCACAAAACAAAACGTTCCCCCACCGCGCGGGGCGGAGGGGAAACGTGAGTCGCAAAGTACGCAATTACAGCTTTACCGCCGTGGGCTCACAGCAGGAGCCGCAGACCGAGGTGGTGATTGCCGTTGTACACCCGGGTGGCGCGGTAGCCGTAGTCCAGGAAGAGGTAGCGGCGCTTGCCGAGGTCGTTGGCCTTGCCGAGGGGCGCCGCGATCGTGGCGCCGGCCGTGATCGGGAGTTGGACCGACTCGAGGATGTTGTCGTTGGTCGAACCGACTTCCGGGTTGTACCCCGCGCGGAGCATGAAGATCTTACGGAAGCTGTACTCGGCCCCGACGCCGAGGTTGTCGCGGCTGAACGCGTTCGAGGTGAAGTTGCCCATCAGGGTCACCTTGTTGTCCTCGTCGACGTTGAGGTCGTAGCTCGCGCCGATGTTGAGTTGGAAGGGGAGGTCGAAGTCGGCCACGCGGTTGTTGATCGTCTGGTTGTAATCGCCCGACTGTACCGACAGCTGCTGCGCGATACCGTCACCCGAGAAACGCATGCCGAGGCCCACGTTGCGCAGGGCCACCCCGAGCTTGAACTCGTCCTCCTCGCCGCTCACGTACTGCACCCCGGCGTCGACCGCGAAGCCGAAGGCCGAGGCGTTGTAAATGGCCTCGGATATGAAGCGCAGCCCGACGCCGACACTGATCTTGTCCTCGAAGGTCTTCGCGTACCCGAGGCTGATGTGGAAGAAGCTCGGGTTGAACCGGGACCCGGTGCCCTCGGGGCTGGCCACGGTCGTGACCGGGATTTCTCCAAAACTAAGCGCCGCGATCTCGAGCGATATCGCGCCCCCGTTGCCGAGCCCAGCCGCGAAGCCCGCCGAGGACATGTTGATGTCCGCCCCGGAGAGGTACTGCATGTTCGAGGCGCTCACCTCGAGGCCATTGGTCCGACCGATGCCGGCGACGTTGAGGCGCATCGCCTCCACCCCCGCGACGTAGGCCGTGTTGGTGGTCCCGAGGCCGGCGGAGCGGGCGAACGGGTTGAGGAGCAGCTCGTAGGCCCCGGCTTCCCCCTGGCGATCCGGGTTGCCCGCCTGCGCCACCGGGGCCGCCGCGATTAAACAGAGAAGAGTGTAGAGTTTACGCATTCGCGTTTGGTTGATCGGGGCGGCGCCGACTGCGCCGCCCCGACGGAGATGTGCTTTGGGTTAAAGTCCAGCCGGGTCGAAGGCGCGCTGGATGATGAACGACTTCACCGTCCGCTGCCCGAGGCTTCCGGCGTCCACGTGGATGAGGTAGGTCCCGGAGGCGACCGGGATGCCCTCCCCGTTCTTCATGTCCCAGTCGAGGTCCGGGTAGACCTGACGGCGCGGGATGCCACGGTTCTCGACGTTGATGAAATCACCGGTGTTGAAGGGCAGCTGTGGCTCCTCGGCGCGGGTGTAGCGGCGGATGAATTTTCCGTCGAGTGAGTAGATCGTGATGACGGCCTTGGCGGGGAGGTTCGTGATCCGGATGAGGTTGGAGAACTCACTGATCTCGTAGCTCGAGTAACCGTAGTACGGGTTCGGGACGACGTTGATCATACCGAGGATCGAGTCCTGCTTCGTCTCCAGTAAACTCTCCGCCTCTACCCCAGTCAGGGCAAACTCGTAGGCGGGGTAGCCGCGGTTGAAGCCCGTCGGGGAACTGTAGTCCCGGTCGTTCCGATTCTCCTTGCCCGTGGCTACTTGGTACGGGTTGTTGACCCGCAACTTGACCACCACGTCCGACGGAATGAGTCCATCCGCGTAGGAGAGCATCGGTTGGGCCGGGAGCACGAGCGCGGCGTAGGTGACGACCTCGAGGGCCTGACGGAATTGCGGACGCTGCCCACCGTTGCCGCGCAGCAGCAAGCTGTCGATCTTCGCACAGCCGTCGTACGGCTCGCGCGTCACGTAGACGAAGTGGTGTCCGCCGGCGATGATGTTGAACGGCAGGGTGGTCGCCGCGGGGCTCGGATCGATTGCGACTAGGTCGCTCGTCGGGTTGAACATCATGTCACGACCGGTGAGCCGTACGGGCTGCAGGTCGAAACCGACCTTGCCGGCGTAAGCGGGATTGCCCTCCAGGGTGATAGCGCTGTTCTCTCCGAAGAAGATATTGAGTCGCTGGCCCGTCTCGACGTCGATGGCGTAGCCGGGGAACCAGCCCATCCCGAGCGTATCGCTGCCGTCGGGGAGGGGATTCCCGTCCGGACCGGCCTCCTTGCCGACCGATGGGGTCTTGCGGGGCTCGAACTGGTTGGCGGCCCCTTGGTTCGTCACGGCTTGCTGCGTGAATGACCCGTGGGACATCTCGACCACGACGCAGCGGCTCCACTTGGACTTATCCTTCGTGAAGACGATATCGACGTTGTTCAGGTCCGCGAGCCGGAGCGCATCCACCATGGCGCGACCATTGGAGCGCAGCATCGGCGTCAGGAAGGAGAGCCCGCCCTGGGTAGGTTCGGCCCGGGTGTTGGCGTAGGCAGTCAACTTAAAGGGTAGCCACTCGCCGTCGAAGCAATTGACGAGCGATTGGGCAGGGTCGAGGGCTACCGCGGAGGCACCGAGGTCCTCCCCGACGACGGTCTGGGCGAAGTTGAAAACCTGATCGCCGCGGGAAAGTCGCGCGAGTTGGCCCGACTTGTTCTCGATCACGTTGTACCACTCCGGACCCTCGGTTAGTTGCTCGACCTCGCCACCGATACAGCCGTTGGTCCCGTTGCGGTTGACGCCGGGTTCGTCGACCTGCCCGAGGTTGATCGAGAATCCGAGTTTGCCGATGGCAAGCTCGCTGAGGCTACTGAAGTCGCGATCCGCCACCACGAGTGAATCCCCGGCGTCGGACTTCTTGACGAGCCTCCACGTGCCCCGGGGGTCGAGGGTGTTGTTACCCATTGACTCATCGGAGAAAATCACCTGGTAGACGCCGTCCCGGGCGACGAACGGATTGTACACCCGGGCCTCGATCGGCCCGCGCCCCTCCTTGTAGAGGGGTTGGGGGCCTTGCTGGTTGTTGAAGATGCGACTGCGCTCCCCCTCGGCGAAGTCGAGGAAGAACCTACTCGTACCCAAGCCGTCGAGGCGCCGCACGGAGCCCGTGGCGTCGAGGCCATTCAGTTTGGTGTCGGTGATCGGACGCGGCACCCCGGTCGTGGTCTTCACGTTGCGACGACCCTCGAGGTACTGCCTGGCCTGCCCGCTACCGCCCGGCACCAGCGGATCGAAATCACGGTAGTTGTTGTAGGCGTAGGTGACGGCCTTGAAGTAATAAGGTGTGTGGTTGCGGAGGCGTGGGTTGGCCTGGGCGAATTGATCGGTCGTCACCTTGAAGACCGTCCGTACACCCTGGTCGACGGAGCCGGATTCGACCTGTGCCACGGGTTCGAAGACCGGTCGGCCAGGGTCGTTCGGGTTTTCGATCCGACGCCAGTTGTAGAGTTCGCCTACGCCGTTGCGGAGGTCTGTCTGGAAGATCAGACGCGCTTGCGCTGGATCGCTCAGGTCGGAGACTTCCGGACGACGGAGTTGGTAGACCTTGTAACCTTCGAAACGGTACAGCGAGTCGCTCACGTCGTTCGGGGCGAGGAGGTCGACCTCGGCGTAGCGTTGGTTGGCATTGTTCGAGGTGCGGCCGTCGTTGGTGAGGATGAGGATGAGCTCCTGGTCCAGTTCGACGATGTCGATGTCGGGTGCGTTCGGGCCGTCGGTAATGTCGAAGCAGTTGTCGAACAGATTCTGCGCGAGGTCATCCGCGTCGAAGAGGCGCTGCATGTCGGGGCAAGGCCCCTGGACATCGGGCACCCACGGCAGGCCGATGATGAGTTCGTTGACGGCACCCGGGACGAGTTCGAACGGACCCGAGGCCTGGATCGTGCGGCGATCACCTTCACCGACGTTGTCGCTACAGGCCGACCAGACGCCCGGGCCACGCAGGTTCGGCCTCGACGGGAAGGCGTACCGCACTTCCCTACCGGGGGTCCGGTAGCCGTTACCGCTGGCCGTATAGGGCGTCCCGTCACGCCAGCGACCGCTGATGAGGTTGTAGAACTCACCCGGGCGACCGGTGGTGGGGTCCTGCATCCCGGGCGGGACGGGCGCGGTGTCTGAGCTGCGCTGGAAGTAGGTGAACGAGGACATGCCTAGTTCCCGGGTAACCGTAATCGTATCACATTCACCGGGTGGAGAGTCGGGATCACAGATTTGCACGGCTCCCTTTGGCCCACGGAAATAATCGATACCCACGTTCGGCGTCTTGTTGCCGTATGTCGGCGTACTCCCGCAAACGGCACCCGTCTGGCCGTCGATAGGGTCGATGTTATAATAGTACGCCAATGAGCGCGTGGTGTCGCAGCCTACGTAATCATCGTCCGAGCAGCCGAGATCGGCGTCGACCCACATCGCGAAGTAGGTGTCGATCAGGGCTCCTTACCCCGGTTGATGAGGCGGTAGCGCTGGAAGGTCATGTCGTTAAGCGCATCGTTGGTCGCGTACGCAAACGACTGCACCTGTACCTCCATCGAGAGGTTGTTCTCGCGAGTGGTGCCGGAGTTGCGGTGGACGTTGCCGTTGTCGTTGTAGATCCAGAAGAACATCTCGTCCGGGAACTGCGGAAGGTCGCGCAGCGCTGGCTCCGAGTTGTAGTAGTCGGTACAGCCTTCGATCTCCACGGTCGGGAAATCGCCCTCGAGCGGGTCGTAGCGCTGGTTGGGCGCACCGAAGTTATCGTCGAAGTACTCGTAGAAACCAGCCAGCGGCTCCTCGTTGTCCGGCAGGGGGAAGCGGGCGACGGTCTCGAAGTAGGGGTTGCCCTTCGCCGGCCAGCCCTTTACCCCGCGCGGGATCATGTCCTCGGTGTATTCGATCTCGCCCGCGAGGCTCGCTTGGAAAAGACGCTGGTGCTCGAGGATCTCCGAGGCGGTCACCGCGAAAATGGTATCCCACCGCGTGCACTGTGCCTTGTCGGTGATGCCCTCCGGACTGAGGGGCCCGGGGTAGAAGTCGAAGTTGCCCGCGCTACGGCCGTACTGCTGTGCGGCGACCTTGAGGTTACGGGCCGGGTCACGTCCCCCGAGCCAGACGGCGCCGGCGAAGATGCTCGACACCTCCACCTCACCCGCGGCCACGTTCGGTACGATGTAGCGCGCCTCACGGCCGTTCCACCACACGTCGCCTCCCGTGGTCAGGAGGGCCCGGACGTTGTTCGTGTTCTGCGACCGGGTCGCGGTCGCGTTGTTACAATTGTTGCGGTGCCCGAGGGGGCTACCGTCCTGGATCGGGACTGCCGTCGGTGCGCCCGGCGGCACGTCGGGAGCGCGGGCGACGAGCTCGGCGGGGAGCGCGAGGCTAGCCGCGAGGAGCGCGACGAAGAGGTAACGTAAGTTCATATCCGTAGTGAGATGGAGGATGCGGGGCGGGCGAGGATTAGAAGGAGAAGCTGGCGCCGAGGAATATCCGGCGCGGGAGGCTGTAAAAATCGGGATTCAGCAGTCGGTAATTGTACAGCTGGATGTAAGCTTCCTCGTTGATCTGCGAATCGAGTACGTTTTGTCCGAGTGGCGACGCCAGGAAGCCATCGTCATCAGGCTGGCCCGAGGCCTCGTACACGTTGATGATGTTGCGGCGGTCGAGCAGGTTGCTCACGCGTAAGTACACGTTGAGCAGTACGCCGCGGTTGGCGTTGGTCTCGGGGAAGAGGTTGAAGTCGCGGTCGACCCGCAGGTTAAGCGCCACGTTCCACGGCAAGCGGGCCCCGTTGATATCGCCCTCGTTGACGCGACCCCCGAGCGCGGTCGGGGTCTGGCGACGGGTGTACGGCCGACCGCTCACCGTCGAGCCGAATAGGTTGATACCCGTGTTCTCGAAGATCTGCTTCCCGAGGATCTCTGGGCCTTCGTTGCGTCCGTAGCGGTAGTCGACGCTGCCGCTGATGCGGTGGCGCTCGTCGAAGCTGAGCGGGTAAAGCGTACGGAGGTTGCCCCGGGCGGCACTACCGCGCTGGGAGTTGACATCCGAGCCCGTCCCGTCCGCGAACTGGAGACCGTAGTTGAGACGCAATTGGAAAGGCCCAGTCCGGCGGAGGTCGTACGAGACGTTGAGGCCCTTCACCGTCCCGAAGTCCTGGTTGTCGTAAGTCGAGTACTGGTTGAGCTCACCGACGGCGAACAGGTAAGTCCGGCGCTGGATCATGTCGCGCATCTCGCGGACGAAGAAGCTCAGCTTGAGCGCCGAGGCGGCCGAGATCCGCGTCTGGAACCCGGCCTCGTAGTCCACCGTGCGGGTGGGCTTGAGGTTTGGATTATTAAACACCGAGTTGCCGGCGCGACGGGTGAAGTAGAAGTAGTCGATCGCCGTGGCCACGGTGTTGCTCGGTGGGCGCTGCACGAGGATATCGTAGTGCGCGAAGAAGTTGGCCTTCTCCGAGATCGGGAAGCTAAAGGCCAGGCGCGGCATCACGTTGATTTGCGCCTCGTAATCCTTAAAGCTGGCGTTTGGATTGAATTGATCGCTCTGGATGTAGTTGTTGATCGACGAGGCCTGCGGGTCGACGTAGGCCGGGATCTGGGTCGTGGTAAAGATCTCGGCGGCGCGGTTGACCTGCCGGCCCTGGGCCGTGAACCAGGTGTCGTCCACGCGGTAGGCCTTCACCTCGCTGCTGCCCGGCGCTTCGAGGTAGACCTTGGCCCCGTCGGGGATGTTGTCCGGGCGCGGGGTGCGGGTACCTTCTTCGAAAGCGAAATTCTCGACCGTCTGGATGTCGTAGAGTTCGTATGGGTCCTTGAGCACCTTAGTATTGGCGTCGAAGTAGTCGATGCGGACGCCGGCGCGCAGGATGATGTTACGGAAGGTGAATTTGTCCTGCAGGTAGCCCGAGAAGTAGATCGGCTGGATCGGGGCCACGGGGAAAGTCCGAATCCCCTCCGCGTCCGTGGCCGTGAAGAAGTCCTCCCAGGCGAAATTGCTACCCACCTGGTTGCCGAGGTAGTCGTAACCGTAGTACTCCACTACGTCGTCGGAGGTGAGTTCCGGAGCACTAAACAGATCGAGCGACAAGTCCTCGGGCCGGAGCCCTTGGACATTGACGCGCTCATTATCTGCAAGACCCAAGCGCTGGCGAATAGCCGACGCAAAGCGACCATCCTCACCGGGATCCGTGAGCCCGAAGGGGTAGATATTGACGGTATCACGCACCAGGCCAAACCCCGGAACCAACACCTCTACGATCGTGTCGCGGAGTGGCTGCGCGAGGGTGTCTAGCCCACTGAGTCGACCATTGGCTAGTTGGTCGGCGAGCAGCCAGAGGCGGCGGGGGCTGAGGCGGTAGCGGCGGTTGATCCGCTGCTCATAAAGAAATCCGAGCTGCACGTTGTGGTTGCCATTGTCGCTCCCGCCTGGCTGGAGGTCAAACTGCGCCTGCAGGTTGAGGGTAATAAGGTCGTTCTGATCCTTGCGGTACTGGTTGTAGATCTGCCCGATGTTGGTGTGGAAGTCGTATACCCCATCGCTCACGAGCGTACTCTGTACACCGTTTGTGACGGCGTAATCAGCGAGATTGATTCCGTCGAGGCTGCTGCGACCGAGAAAGTTGTACTGCGCGAGGACTGGGTTTTGGGTTCCGGGCGTAAAGCCATTGAACCGAATTAAGTAATCCTCCTGCCGGAACCTTATCGGCCGTGGCCCGTCGCTCAAGACTGGAGCAATCGTGGGCACCTCTTCGAAGTCAAATTCCCCGATGTAGCCGTAGTCAAAGAAGCGATCCTCGTGCCGCTGGTCCTGCAGCAACTGCATCTGCCGTTGCCACCCGAGCTGAATGGTGTAAAAGGCATTCGAGATCACGTTGCTCGCATCCGGCGCGAGTTGAGAAGACTGGTTGCCTAGGCGGTGACGGAATCGGAAGTTGCCACGCACCGTGTTATTTAGGTCAAAAGGATTGTTGTGGGCGTTGAGCAGCCGCCAGGTCGACCCAGTCGTCGTAGCGCCGAGTGGATCACCGTCGGCCCCGGGCGTAAACTGATCATTCGTCCGGCGGTAGGTGCCGCTCAGCGTGATGTCCATCGCGTCGTTGAGGCGCGCGTCTATCTTAGCTGTAAGGTCGATTTGGTCCAGTGCCTCGAAGGGCTCGGCGTCCAAGGTCTGTACCATACTCGGCGTCAGGAAAGCCGCCTCCTGCAAGATGCCACCGCCCGAGCCCCGGAGGTCTCGCACCGGCCGGCTCTCCAGCGCCGTCCGGGCCGAGTCCGTGATGTAGTACACGGGCGTCGCCGGCGGGTCGTCGTTCTGGTTGTAGGTGTAGCGACCGCTGAAGCGGAAGCCGACCAGCGACTGCCGGCGGCCGTTGTCGAGCGTCCGCGTGAGCAGCGGCCCCGAGACGTTGAGTCCGACGAGGTTGTTGTTGTACGGATCGAGGAAACTCGAGGTCTCGCCCTCGACGTAGGCGCGGTACTCGCTCGACGGTCCCTTGGTCGTGATCGAGATGATCCCCCCGCTCAGGTCACCGTACTTGGCCTCTACGCCCCCGGTCACGACCTGGATCTGGTCGATCTCCGTCTCCGGGATCAGCGCCCCCGTCACGCGGATGCCGTCGATGATGTACTGCGTCGCGTCCGTGCGGGCGCCGCGGATGCTCACCGCCGAGTTCTCGTCGGCGGACGTCGCCCCGGCGCTGATCCCCGCGATCGCGTTGATGCTCCGGGAGCCGAGCTTGCGGACCTCGTCCCCGGTGATGATCGCGCCCTGCGTGGTCTCGTCCACGGTCATCGGCGGGATCTTGTACTCGGTCACGACGACGTCCGTGAGGGTGATGCCGGCCTCCTCGAACTGGAGGTTGAGCTGGTTCTCGCGCCCGGCCAGGACCACGAAGTCGTTGATGCGCCGCGTCGGGTACCCGATGTAAGAAAATTCGATGTTGTAAGTCCCGGGGTCGAGGTTGACGCGGTAGTTGCCGTCGAAGTCGGTGGTGGTACCGGTGTTGAGGCTGTTGCCGTTGTAGACCGCGACCTGGCCGCTGATGACGGGCTCCCCGGTGTCGTCGAGGACCTTACCGAAAATCGTCTGCTGCGCCTCTGCGCTGCTCAAACCGGTGATGACAAAAATCGAAGCGAGTAGAGTACGCATCATACGCGATAGAGTTATGGGGGATCGTGGGGGCGCCGGCGAGACGGCGGGGATCACCCCGGCAATGATACCACGGAGTTTCCGTTCGGTGAGGCTCGCGCCGGGGCTTTGCTTGCGGTCCGACAGATTCGCCGGTCGATCACCCGCGTTGTGGCTCCGAAACGTATGCCGTCACGCGCTCCAACACGATCCGCGCGAGGGCGTACTTACTCTCCAGTGTCCATCCCGCCACGTGCGGGCTGAGGGTCACCTGGTCGAACGCGCTGAGCCTGCGCATCGTCGCGGCCTCGGCGGCGGTGTAGGTCCCGGGCTTCTCGTTCGGGAAGACGTCGAGGCCGGCCCCGGCGATGCGCCCGCTGCCCAGACCTTCGACGAGCGCATCGAGGTCGAGCGCCAGTCCCCTGGAGGTATTCAGGACGATAACGCCGGGCCGCACGTTGGCTAGTCGCGTGGCGTCGAGGTAGCCGACGGTCTCGGGCGTGAGCGGCAGGTGGAGGCTGATGACGTCGGCTTTCGCCAAAACCTCCTCCGCCGTGGCTGCCGCCGTCACCCAGGGGGTTTCGCGGGTGTATTCCTGGCGGTACTTATCGTAGGCGAGGATCGCGCAGCCGAAACCGCGGAGGGTTTTGGCGAAAGCCGGCCCCGTGTGCCCGTACCCGATGATCCCGACGGTGCGCGAGCGGAGTTCGAGCCCCCGCACGGCCTCCCGGTCCCACGCGAACTCGCGCACCTGCCGGTCGGCGGCCCGCAGCTTCGTGAGCAGACCCAGCAGCATCGCCGTCGCGTGTTCGGCCACCGCCGGGGCATTGCCCTCCGGGCTCGAGATGATCTCCACGCCGCGGGTTTTGGCGTAAGCCCGGTCTACGATCTCGAGCCCCGAGCCGAGGCGCCCCACCCAGCGCAGCCCCGGCGCGGCGTCGAGCAACTCGCGGTCGACGAGGATCTTGGAGTTGATTACCAGGCCCACGTAGTCCGGGACGCGCCGCCGCACCTCCGCGAGCGAGACCTCCGGCTCGAGGTCGATGGCGTAGCCGAGGTCCGTGAGGCCTTTCGGCAAAACCTCGTGCACGTCGTCGGTGATGAGTACGCGTCCTGTCTGCATCGCGCGAAGGTGCGACGGTTACATTTGCGCCGCTCCTGCACGAAACCTCCCCCGTAACCCCGCCCGGGCGCCCCCGCCCGGAAACGCCTCAGCATGCCCAAGGACACCTCGATTCGCTCCGTACTCATCATCGGCTCCGGGCCCATCATCATCGGGCAGGCCTGCGAGTTCGACTACAGTGGCACGCAGGCGGCGCGCAGTCTGCGTGAGGAAGGCGTGATCGTGGGGCTCGTCAACTCGAACCCGGCCACGATCATGACCGACCCGCTCACGGCGGACTTCGTGTACCTGCGCCCGCTCACGGTCGAGTCGATCGACCAGATCCTCACCGAGCAGCCCTTCGACGCCGTGCTCCCGACCATGGGCGGGCAGACGGCCCTCAACCTCGCCATCGAGGCCGGGAAGGTCGGGCTTTGGGACAAGCACCAGGTGCGCCTCATCGGCGTCGACCTCGACGCCATCGAGCTCACCGAGAACCGGGAGGCCTTCCGGCTCCACATGGAGTCCATCGGGCTGAAGTGTGCCCCGGCCATGATCGCGAACTCCTTCCTCGAGGGCATGGAGGCCGCGCAGGTGATCGGCTTCCCGCTCGTCATACGGCCGTCGTACACGCTCGGCGGCTTCGGGGGCGGGTTTTGCCACAAGGCGGAAGAATTCCCGGAACTCCTTCGCCGCGGCCTGGAGGCCAGCCCGACGCACGAGGTCCTCATCGACAAGGCCGTGCTCGGGTGGAAGGAGTTCGAACTCGAGCTCCTGCGCGACTCAGCCGACAACGTCGTCATCATCTGCACGGTCGAGAACTTCGACCCGATGGGCATCCACACCGGCGACTCGATCACGGTGGCCCCGGCGATGACCCTGTCCGACAAGGCCTACCAGGACATGCGGAGCCAGGCCATCCTCGCGATGCGCTCGCTCGGCAACTTCGCCGGCGGCTGCAACATGCAGTTCTCCCAAAACCCCGCCACCGAGGAGCTGATCGTCATCGAGATCAACCCGCGGGTGTCACGCTCCTCGGCGCTTGCGTCCAAGGCCACCGGCTACCCGATCGCCAAGATCGCCGCGAAGCTCGCGCTCGGGTACCGCCTCGACGAACTTAAGAACCAGATCACGCGCACGACCTCGGCCTTCTTCGAGCCGGCGCTAGACTACGTCATCGTCAAGATCCCGCGGTGGAACTTTGCGAAGTTCCCGGGGGCCGACCTCAACCTCGGCCTGCAGATGAAGTCCGTCGGCGAGGTGATGGGCATCGGGCGCACCTTCCTCGAGGCGCTCCAGAAAGCCTGTCAGTCCCTGGAGGACGACCGCGCCGGGCTCGGGGCCGACAAGAAGCCCTTCGTCCGCATCGACGACGTGCTCGCGCGGCTCGAGGTGGCCCAGGACGACCGCCTCTTCCGCATCAAGGACGCCTTCGACCTCGGGATCCCGCAGTCGACGATCTACAAGTTGACCAAGATCGACCCCTGGTTCCTGAGCCAGATCAAGCGCCTCGTCGACGAGGAGGCCAAGCTCACGAAGACCAAGCGCGTCACCGACCTCGACGAGGCCTACATGCTGCGCCTCAAGCGCATGGGCTACTCCGACCTCCAGCTCGCCTACCTCATGAACGCGAGCGAGGAGGAGGTCCGCGAGCACCGCCTGAGCCTCGGGGTCACGCGGACCTACAAGATGGTCGACACGTGCGCCGCGGAGTTCGAGAGCCACACCAACTACTTCTACTCCACCTTCGACGTCGAGAACGAGTCCGTGCGCTCGGACAAGAAAAAGGTCGTGATCCTCGGGTCCGGGCCGAACCGCATCGGGCAGGGCATCGAGTTCGACTACTGCTGCGTGCACGGCGTCATGGCCGCGCGCGAGGCCGGCTACGAGGCCATCATGGTCAACTGCAACCCAGAGACCGTGTCGACGGACTTCGACGTGGCCGACAAGCTGTACTTCGAGCCCGTGTTCTGGGAGCACCTCCAGAGCATCCTCGAGCACGAGCGGCCCGAGGGCGTCATCGTGCAGCTCGGCGGCCAGACGGCCCTCAAGCTCGCCGCGAAGCTCCACACCCACGGCTACAAGATCATCGGGACGAGCTACGACTCGATGGACCTCGCCGAGGACCGCGGGCGCTTCTCGGACCGGCTCAAGGCCCTCGACATCCCGTACCCGCCCTACGGCGTGGCTGACGACGTAGATCAGGCGTTAAAGGTCGCCAACGAGGTGGGCTACCCGGTGCTGGTGCGCCCGAGCTACGTGCTCGGCGGGCAGTCGATGCGGATCGTGATCAACGACCACGAGCTCGAGCGCCACGTGCTGAGCATCTACAAGCACATGCCCGACAACAAGGTGCTCATCGATCACTTCCTCGACCGCGCCAAGGAGGCCGAGATCGACGCGATCTGCGACGGGGACGACGTGTACGTCATGGGGATCATGGAGCACATCGAGCCCGCCGGCATCCACTCCGGCGATTCGGCCGCCGTGCTGCCGACCTACTCCCTCACCGTCGAGGAGCTCGCCACCATGAAGGAGTACGCCGAGAAGCTCGCGCGCGACCTGGAGATCGTCGGGCTGATCAACATCCAGTTCGCCATCCGCAAGGGCCAGGTCTACGTCATCGAGGCCAACCCGCGGGCCTCGCGCACGACCCCCTTCATCGCGAAGGCCTACCAGGAGCCCTACCTCAAACACGCTACGCACGTGATGCTCGGCCACAAGAAGCTCCGGGACATCACCTTCGACCCCAAGCCGCAGGGATTTGCGATCAAGGTGCCGGTGTTTAGCTTCAACAAATTTCCGAACGTCGACAAGCAGCTCGGCCCGGAGATGAAGTCGACCGGGGAGGAGATCCGCTTCGTCAAGGACCTCACCGATCCGTACTTCCGCAAGCTCCACAACGAGCGCAGCATGTACCTCACGCGGTAAGGGCGGGCGGGGTGTACCTTTAGGGCTATGCAGACGCTCGAGGCCCAATCACCTGTCGCGACATTGGCTCGGCCCTACGTCCTCTCGATCGAGAAGTACGAGGCCATGGTGGCGGCCGGTGTCCTCACGGAGGACGACAAGACCGAACTGCTCGACGGCCGGCTTACAGAGAACTTGCCCGTGAATCCACCCCACGCCAGCGCTACCAAACGGACGCGCCGTTTTTTGGAGACCGCAACCGAAGGCTCCCAGTGGGATGTGTGGTCGGAGAGGCCGGTGGTGGTCCCTCCGCGAAGTGTACCCGTGCCAGATATCTGCGTGGTCGATCTCCGAGCGGACGAATACGCCAACACCCACCCCCACGCACACCAGACCCACCTCATCGTCGAGGTGTCGGACGAGACTCTGCGGACAGATCGCAAGGTCAAGGTCCCGATCTACGCGTTGGCCGGCATCCCGGAGGTCTGGATCGTGAACATCCGGCACCGCCAACTGGAGCGCTACACCGGCCCTATCTCGCTGGAGGATGGCGAGGGGGCTTACGCCAAAACCGAGATTCTCGCCAGCGGCGCTATACTAATGCACGAGCGCTTCGGCGTGGTGGAAGTCGCGAAACTGCTCCCGCCCGACGTGGCGGCGGACTCCTTACCTTTCACCGCATGAGCTTGATCCATGAACTCACGGCCCCGGCGGTGGGCCTGTTCCAGTTTACCGTCGAGCAATACCTTCGCTCCGCGGCCGCAGGGATTCGCGATCAGTGCCGGTGTTCAGCTTCAACAAGTTCCCGAACGTCGACAAGCAACTCGGCCCGGAGATGAAGTCGACCGGAGAGGAGATCCGCTTCGTCAAGGACCTCACCGACCCGTACTTCCGCAAGCTCCACAACGAGCGCAGCATGTACCTCACGCGGTAAGGGCGGGCGGGGTGTACCTTTAGGGCTATGCAGACGCTTGACATCCCGAGACCACACTCGGTTGAGCCCTTCTACCCCCTCACTCTCGACCAGTACGAATCCATGATTGCGGCAGGCATTCTGGGTGAGGATGACCGTGTCGAGCTGCTGTGGGGACACCTGAGCCAACTCATGCCCACCAACCCTCCTCACGCCGGCGGCGTGTTCTTCGCGCAACGGCTGCTGGTAAAGTTGATCGATGGTGCGAGGTCTTTACTATTCACCGAGAGACCCATAGCGTTACCTCCGCGGAGTGCACCGCAGCCGGATCTATGCGTAGCCAATTTTGCGTCCCACTATTACCTGAGGGTTCATCCGCGACCGAACGACCTTCAGCTCGTCGTGGAGGTCTCCGACGAGACCCTCGCCAAAGACCGAACCACGAAGCTTCGCATGTATGCCGAAGCGGGTATTGTTGAGTATTGGATAATTAACTTGAGGGACACCAACTCGAGCGCCACACCGAACCCATCTTCCTCGATGACGGCAAGGGGGCTTACGCCAAAACCGAGGTTTTCGGTCGTAATGCGGTACTGGAACACGAGCGCTTCGGCGTGGTGAAAGTCGCGAAACTGCTCCCGCCCGACGTGGCGGCGGACTCCTCACCTTACCCCGTATGAGCATGGTACAGGAACTCACGGCCCCATCGGTTGCCCTCTTCCAATTTTCCGTCGAGCAATTCGTCCATGCCTACGAAGCGGGAGTCTTCGGGACGGACGCGCGCATCGAACTCATCGATGGACAACTCTATACTATGAGTCCGACCAGCGAACCGCATGCCGCAGGCGTCTCTATCCTCATCTACGAGACGCGGACCTTGATGGGTGAGTGCTGGGTCAGGTCTGGGGCACCACTGCGCCTGAGTTCTACCGCTTCGCTGATACGGCCCGATTTCGTGGTGCTAAACCGGCGCGAGGACCGATATGCACTTAGTCACCCGACGGAATCCGACGTGCTCGTCCTGATGGAGGTCTCGCTGTCGTCACTCGATTTCGACCGCAGCACGAAATACCGGAAGTACGCAAGGGCCGGCGTTACGGAGTATTGGATCGTCAACCTCATAGATCGCCAAATCGAAGTTTACACGCAACCAGCGCCGAACGGCACCTACCTCCAGACGCGGGTGTATCTGGAAGCAGAAACCATCGAGCACCCACTGCTCGGCACACACCGCGTCGAAGACCTGCTCCCGATGACGGTGCCGGCGCAATAGCCACCTTACCCTACCTTACACACCATGAGCATGGTCCAGGAACTCACAGCCCCCCCGGTCGGACTCCACCGCTTCACGATCGACCAGTACATCGCGGCCTACGAGGCGGGTGCTTTCGGCGATGAGCCCCGCACAGAATTGTTAGCCGGATACGTAGTCCATATGAGCCCCACGAGTGATCCGCACGCCGCATGTCTGCGGATCTTGAACTACGAACTCAATCAGAAGGTACGACGTCGGTTCACCGTCAGTTGCGAACAACCTGTAAAGCTCGTGACGCAGGCCTCTATGCCGCAACCCGACATGGCCATCTTACGCTACCGACGCGACATGTACGCCACGGCCACCCCTACCGAAGCAGACATCTTGCTAATCGGCGAGGTGTCCTACTCCACACTCGATACAGACCGCGGCTTCAAAGGGGATCTTTACGCAGCCGCAGGGCTCCCAGAATACTGGATCTTTGACCTCGTCGACCGCTGCATCGAGGTCAACACGCAACCCACGCCCGCCGATGGGTACGAGCACACCGTCGTCTACCGCGAGGCCGACACCGTCGAGCTTCCGCTCCTGGGCTCGCGTCGCGTCGACGACCTACTGCCAATGACCGTTCCCGCCCAGTAGCCATCCGCGAGCGCGCCAATCGCGCAGCCGGACAGACCGATCGCTATCGTGCGATCGTCCCTACCTTTCCGACCATGACCGAAGTCATCACCGTCACCCACGGCCTACCACCCGCCCACGCACGACCGGCCGTCCACCCGGCTACCCCTGCCCGCATCACGCTCGCCCAATACCACCAGATGATCGCCAGCGGGATCATTGGCGAGGACGATCGCCTCGAACTTATCGACGGCTACCTACTTGAAAAGAGGTCCATCAATCCTCCGCATGCCGTCGCTTTGCGCCGTACCCGACGGCTTTTCGACGGACGAATTGATATGTCCGCGTTGGACATCCACCAGGAGAGCCCGCTGTCCATCGAGACCCACTCCGAACTCGAACCCGACCTAATGATCGTCGTCCGCCGGGAGGACGATTACCTTTCCGGACACCCTACCCCCGCCGACGTAACCCTCCTTATCGAAGTAGCCGATGATAGCTTAACGCGGGATCGGATGATCAAAAAACCGATCTACGCGGAGGCCGGCATTCCCGAGTACTGGATCATCAACTTGCGCGAGCGCCAGTTAGAACGCTACACAGCCCCGTTTGCTGCCCGGCCTGAGATCGGCGAGCCGGCTTCTTATGCTGAGGCTACGGTATTTGCCGCGGGCGATACGCTCGCGGACGTGAGCCTGGGTCGCATCGACATCGCCGCGCTTTTGCCCCGGGGGGGTTAGCCGGTAGCCTGGCTCACGCCAACACTTGCACGAACATCATCCGGCAGGCCGCCCCGTCGAGGTTCCCGGAGCGGTGGCCGCGGTTGCCGCGCTCGTCTTCACTCGTGTTCTGGTCTTTGCCAAAACTCAGCTCCGCGGCCCGCATATCGACGCGGTGCCCGTCCTGCGTCCCGACCCACCAGCCGGCGACTCGACGAACATCTCGTGCGTGCGGGCGTCACCCAAGTGTAGGTTCCACTGCGGTGTGGCACCTCGCTGAGCGTAAGATTCGTAGCATCAGACGCGTTTTGCTGATAGGCTACCGGGGCGGGCTAGCTTTAGGCGTCCGCCAGCCTTGAAATTTTTTCGACTTTCGTCAAAACACCTGTGCAGCGTTTTGGCGAAAGCCCCCGTCTACCGTCACATGTACCGACTCCTACCCATCCTCTGCGTCCTGCTCGGTCTCGGGCTCGGCGCCTGCGAGAAAGACTCCTGCACCCAGACCTGGACCCAGGTCGTGCCCGTGCCCGTGACCCTCAATCGCGCGGCGGTCCAGGACTCGATCACGGCCATGCCCGCGCGCGAGCTCTGCACCGGTGGCAACCTGTACGCCTTCGGCAATTACGTGTTCATCAACGTCAACCGCGAGGGCTACCACCTACTCGACAACACCGACCCGGCCAACCCCCGCAACGTCGCCTTCCTGCGCGTGCCCGGCGCGACCCACATGGCCTTCGTCGACGGCAATATGGTGAGCGACTCCTACGCCGATATGGTCGTGCTAGACTTTAAGGGGCCGAACAGTCTACAGCTGGTCAGCTCCACGCCGAACTTGCTCCTCCAGACCGACGGCTTCATCGTCGAAAGCGACGAGGTCGCGGTCGGATTCGAAGACCGCGAGGTGACCTTCACCGAGGATTGCAGCGGCTTCGTGACCGGGCGTTGCAACGGTTGCGAGACCTTAGCCTTCGCGTCCTCCGCCGATGTCAAATTCTCGCGCAACGCCGGGGCGAGCGTCGGCAACGTACAAATCAACACCGGCGGTAGCCTCGCGCGCTTGGCGTTCTGCAACCGCAACCTGTACGTCCTGGCCCCCAATCGCCTCACCACCTTCCAGCTCGACGGCCGCACCCTCGTCAACATCGGCGAGACCAACCTCGGTGGTGGCCAGGAGGCCATCGTGCTCAATGGGCAGCACCTCTACATCGTGAGCGAGTGGGGCCTGCAGATCTTCGAGATCGGCAACTGCGGCCTGCCCGTAGCGCGGGGCTTCGCGCAGCGCTTCTGGAGCAATGACCCCGTCGCCATCGAGGGCGACCGGGCGGTGGTCGCGCTGCGGAACGGCAACGTCCCGACGGCCGCTCTCGACGGGCGCCTGATGGTCTACGACATCAGCGATCGCAACAACCCCCGGGTGATGTTCCAGCACCCGCTCGCGCACCCGGTCGGGGTCGCCCTGCGCAACGGCAAACTGTACGTCTGCGACGGGATCGACGGCCTACTCGTCTACGACTTCGACGCGCGCAACCCCAGCAGCTTGGCGACCTCCCAGATCCAGCGCCTAGCCGACGCAGACGTCGTCGACCTCGCGATCCTCCCGTACACGGCGGGGACAGTGCTCCTCGGCGTCGGCCACCGCACCGTGTCCGAGTACGCCGTTGACGCGGCTGGTCTCCTCACGCCCCTCAGTACCCTCCAAGCCGAACGATGCGACAGCAAATAGTCACGGCGCTGAGGCCCGTAGTGCTCGCCGCACTGCTCCTGTCCATCGCCACGGCCGGGCGTGCGCAGTACCAGGCGAACGTATCCCCGGCGCCCGACCGAGCCACCCGTGACGCGGGCTGGCACTTTGGCGTAGGCTTCGGGACGGTGGCCTGGGGGAGCACGAGCGTGTGCGCCTGCGCAGCCGTGAGCCTCGACGTGGCGGTGGCCTACGAGCACACCGACGGATTCGGGCTCGAGTACAAGCCGACCCTCACGAATACCGTAAGTACCGTCGTAGATCAGGCGGTCAACGTGCTGTACTACCCCCGCATCGGCACCATCGGCAGACCCTTCGGGGTGTACGGCGGCGCCGGGGTGGTGATGCCGTTGGAGGGTTTCGCCGGCCAGCGAACGGGCGGCAGCTACGGCTACGGCGTGCGCGCCCGCGCCGCGCTCGGCAAGCGTGGACGTACGCGGGTCTTCGGGGACGTGGGCGTGGTGACCTTTCGGCAGCGCTTCGCCATCGACCAGTCGTGGCGCGACATCGTCATCCGCCAGCGCCAGATCCACAGCGGCCTGCGGGTCCGCGTCGGGGTGGTGTGGTAAACGATTTGCCGCTCGCGGCAGCGTTATCGACCACCGGGGCGTTGACTCGGCATGTTAACTCGGTTTTGGTGGGGGCCCTGGGCCTTGGCTGCGGTCGTATCGGCGGCAGCCTGTAGCGACGACAGCTTCGAGGCCAGCGTCTCACAACAGCTTGCGGTCCCCGTGATCGGCGACCGGGCCGCCGTCCGGGACTCGATCGCGCTGGAGGCCCCGCGCCCCCTCTGCAACACCTCGGGCGCCACCACGGTCGGGGCTTTCGATTTCGTACGCGAAGGTCGCGAGGGGTACCACGTCGTCGACCGCGCGGCTACGACCGAGACGCCAGTGGCTTTCCTGCGTATCCCGGGCACCACAGACCTCAGCGGGGTCGGCGGTGCACTCGTGACCAGCAGTTACGGAGACCTCTTACGGCTTCGCGTCGACTTCGCGGCCGGCAAGGTCGACGTGGTCAGCTCCCTGTCCAACGCCCTCGCCCCCGCCAACGGCTTCCCGGTGCAATCGGAGGAGCTCCTCATTGGGTTCGAGGTCATGGCGGTCCCGATCAGGCAGGAGTCGGACGGGACGGTCCTGGCGGCGTGGCGCTGCCCAACCTGCTACGAGCCCATCGATAGCGACGTCGCGAACGGTCGCCCGGGGATCATCACGATCGTGACGAGCGACCAATTCGCCGGCGTTGCCCTCCGCGACTTCGACGCTTACGTTGCGGACGGCGTCCGCCTCATGGCCTACGAGTCGAGGGAGGAGACTTTCGTCAAAACCGCCGAGCGGTCTTACCCCGATCCGATCAGTGACGTACGAGCGGTGCCAGGGGGTCTGACGGCGCAGATCGGCCAGAGCAAAGTGCTAATAGACGGTGAGCAGTTGAGGCCCAGTCGCCTCCCCGTAGAAACCTCGTTTTGCGACCTCATTGCCGCCGGTGCCGACTTGGTCGCCGTGGCGCGCAACACGAACGCGGTCTGCGGTTCGAAACTCAGCGCCAGCGTACTACTCTTCGAGGCGAGCGCCCTGGGCACCACCCTCAAGCCCATCGGCCGTATCCCGGCCGTAGACGTGACTGCGGTCGCCGTCCACG
This sequence comes from Saprospiraceae bacterium, assembly GCA_965215115.1. GTDB lineage: Bacteria > Bacteroidota > Bacteroidia > Chitinophagales > Saprospiraceae > CALDTK01. The sequence goes on along the minus strand of OZ244050.1, from coordinate 3,461,999 downwards.
GAGACTTCGTATACGTAGCCCTCGTACGCGCCGTCCAGGTATACGCCCGCGTAACCACCCAGGTCGGTACCTACGATCCGAAGTTGGTGCAGAGCATCACATTCGACGGCCACCTCCGGCAGCTCAGCGTACTAAATGCGGACAAGGATCAGCCGGCGCTAGTAGTCGATCGCACGGACGGGATCAGCCGGTTCGATATCGCGAGCGACGGGAGCCTTACGGCAAAACGGGTTTTCGCCCGCGCCGGCGAGTGCCAATGAGGTAGCTTGCTTCACGCCGGGCGCGCCGTGCCCTTACCGCCCCGCCGGCCGAGCGGGACCTCTCTGGAGAAGCGCCCGCGTGGCCTCGATACCCTCCGCCTCGGGCGTCACCTCACCCTCGTACTCGATGCCGACGAAGCCGGTGTAGCCGTGGGCCACGACCGTGTCCATCATGCGCGCGAAATCGATCTTGGTTTCGTTGCCGTCGGCGTCGAAGTCGTAGCTCTTCGCCGAGATCGCGTGTGCGTACGGCATCCACATCCCGACGGCCGCGTAGGTGCTGTCGCGGGAGACCTCGTCCTTGCAGCCCGAGCGCCAGTCCTTGGGATCGTTGCGTTCGCGGCAGAAGTTGCCGAAGTCCGGCAGGATCCCGACGTTGTCCATGTCGACGGCCGCCATCACGTCGCGCAGGAAGCGCGGGTCGGAAGAGTTGCCGCCGTGGTTCTCGACGACGACGTTGACGTTCTTCGTTTTGGCGTAAGCCCCTAACTCCTGGAGGGTGGCGACGCTGAGGTCGTGCATCATCTTGCGATCGCCGTGTCCGCCGGCGTTGAGGCGCACGGTCGGGATACCGCTGTTGGCCGCGGCGTCGATCCAGACCTTGTGGTTCTCGATGGCGCGTTTGCGCTTCGCGGCGTCGGTCGAGGAGATGTCGCCCTCGTTGTCGATCATGATGAGGACCTGCGTGATGTCGGCGGCCCTCGCGGCGGAGTCGAGGCGCGCGGCTACGGCGAGGGCCTTGGCGCGGTGCGTGGCCGGGTCGGCCTCCGGGCCGGCGAGGTCCTTGCGGTAGAGCTGCGAGACGTACTCCACGCCCTCGAAGCCCATGGCCTTGGCGTCGGCGGGGAAGGCGTAGGGGTCGGCGCCGGGCTCCATGTACTTCTTGTGGAGCGACCACTGCGCGAGGGAGATCTTGTAGGGCAGATCGGCGGCGGCGCTCGCCGGTGGCGTGGCGTCGGCGGGGGTCTCGGAGACGGCGGCCTCGTTGCCGCAGGCGGCGAGGGCGAGGGCGGCCAAGGAGGAGGATAGCAGGAGCGTTCGGTAACTCATAGTCGGGAATATTGACGGGGACTAGCGGGCGGAGGCGGGAGTCGGCAGATCGAGACCGGACACGTACCCGTCAGCGGTGAGCTGGGAGGCCGTTTTACGGTTGCGGACCCAAAAGTAAAGGACGGTGAAGAGTGCGACGAGGATGATCGGGAAGATCATGATCTGCGCGAGGGTAGCTTGCCCGGCGGCGAGGTTGATAGCGTCTTCCGCGGTCTCACCGGCGGCCACCGCCTCCTCTTTGTGCTCGTCGATCCACCCGCCGATGATCGGGAGCCACAGTCCCGAGCCGAGCATGCCGGCGCCGCCGACGAGCGAGAGCCCCAGCGGGCCGGATTCCGGTACGTACTCCGCGGCGAGCCCGACCATCGTCGGCCAGAAGTAGCAGATGCCGAGCGCGTACACGATGGTGGCGAGGTAGATGGCCGGACCGGTGATGGTCGAGAGCATGAAGAGCCCGATGGCGGCGAGGACCGCAGACATGAGCAACACCCCGACGGGGTTGAGGCGGTGGACGAGGGGTCCGGCGAAGAAGCGGCCCGTCGCCATGATCCCGGACGTGAGCAGCAGCAATACGATGCCGTTGGCGCCGGCGTCGGAGAGGATGACGTTAATCCACTGCGTGGCCCCGAACTCGGTCGTCGCCGTGATCGTCATGCAGACCGCGATAAAGAGGAACAGCAGGGAAAACACCCCGCGCACGTTGCGACCGGTATCCGCGGCGACGCCCACGTTGCGCGGGAAGGTCTGCCCGGCGATGAGGAACGCGTAGATCGCCGTCGGGACGAGCATGCTCGCGATCTTGACCTGCCAGCTCGCCTCGAAGCTCGTGAGCGCGAGCGCGACCAGTGACCCGATCACGATCCCGCCCGGGAACCAGACGTGGAACTTATTGAGCATCTGGGTCTGCTTCTCGGGGTACATCCCGGCCACGAGCGGATTGCAGGCGGCCTCCACGGCGCCGTTCGCGAAGCCGATGAAGAAGGTCGAGATCATCAACCCCCAGTACCCGCCCGCGAGGATCGTAAGGACCAACCCGAGGACGTGGCTCCCGAACGCGATCCACATCATGGTCCGTGGGCCGACCTGATTGTAGAGCAGGCCCCCGACCATCATCGCGATCGGGAACCCGTAGAAGGCCATCGCGCTGATCTGCCCGAGGGCGGCGTTGTCGAGTCCGAACTCCCGCCCGATCTCCGGCAGGATCTCCGCCCGGATCGCGAACGTCATCGCGGTGACGATGAGGGCGACGCAGGACGCGAGGAAGAGCCGGTCGCGGTTGGCGGGGATGCCGGCGAGGGGGGCACCCGAGGGGACGTTCTTGTCGATGATCGTAGACACAGGCAGAATTTAAGGCGGTGGTTCGAGGGCCTAAGAAAACGACAAATAATGAATGCAGGCTGTGACCGTCGAAAAACAGTGTCTGGTCTACCTTTCCGCGGTATGAGTCGACAACAGTCTAGTACCGCCGGCCGGCCCCTGCGCATGGGGATGATCGGCGGCGGGCCCGGGGCCTTCATCGGGAACGTCCACCGCATGGCCGCGCGCCTCGACGGCGGCATCGAGTTGGTGTGCGGGGCCTTCAGCTCCTCGCCGACCCGCAGCCGCGAGGCCGGGCGCGAGCTTTACCTACCCGCCAACCGCGTCTACGGCTCCTGGGAAAACATGATCGAGCGCGAGGCCGCCCTCCCCCCCGGCGAGCGCATGGACTTCGTGAGCATCGTCACGCCCAACCACCTCCACTTCCCGCCCGCGAAGGCCGCCCTCGAGGCCGGGTTCCACGTGATCTCCGATAAGCCGATGACCCTCGACGCCGCCGAGGCCGCCGAACTCGTCGCGATCGTCGAGCGCACCGGGCTCGTCTTCGGGCTCACCCACAACTACACCGGCTACCCGATGGTGAAGCAGGCCCGCGCCATGGTGGCGGGCGGGGCCTTCGGGAAAGTCCGCCGCGTGCTCGTCGAGTACCCGCAGGGCTGGTTCTCGCACCGCCTCGAGGACACGGACCACAAGCAGGCCAGCTGGCGCGCCGACCCGGCGAAGTCCGGCGCGGCCGGGGCCATCGGCGACATCGGCACCCACGCCGAGAACCTCGCGGCCTACGTCACGGGCAAGCGCGTCACGAGCCTCCTGAGCGAGACCAACACCTTCGTGCCCGGGCGTCAGCTCGACGACGATGCCTCGGTGCTGCTCCGCATGGAGGACGGCGTCCGGGCGCTGCTGTTCTGCACGCAGATCGCCGCCGGCGAGGAGAACGCCCTGCGGATCCGGGTCTACGGCGAGACCGGCGGCCTCGACTGGCACCAGATGGAGCCCAACACCCTGCGCATCACTCGGCACGAAGGCCCGGCAACCATCCTGCGGACCAACGTCGGTGAGCTGGCCCCGATGGCGAAGGCGGCCGCGCGTATCCCGGCCGGCCATCCCGAAGGCTTCATCGAGGCCTTCGCCAACGTCTACCGCGGCATCGCGCAGGCCATCCGTGCCCACCACGGCGAGACGATCCCCGAGGAGGAGTTGCTCGACTACCCAGATGTCTACGACGGGCTCGCCGGCATGCAGTTCATCGAGGCCGTAGTCGAGAGTTCGGCTGACGGCAACGTCTGGGTCGACCTCTAGCGCAATACCTTACCCTCCTATGAAGACCATCAAAGGACCCGCCGTATTCCTCGCCCAGTTCATGGGTCCCGAGGCCCCGTTCAACTCCCTCGACGGCATCTGTGCGTACATGGCCGACCTCGGCTACAAGGGCATCCAGGTCCCTACCTGGGAGTCGGCCCTGATCGACCTCGACCGCGCCGCGGAGAGCACCGACTACTGCGACGAACTCAAGGGCCGCGTCCGCGAGCACGGGCTCGAGATCACCGAGTTGAGCACACACCTCCAGGGACAACTGGTGGCGGTGCACCCGGCGTACGACGAGATGTTCGACGGCTTTGCGCCAAAACACGTCCACGGTAAGCCGGCCGCGCGCCAGGCCTGGGCAGTGGACCAGGTGCGGAAGGCCGGCTCGGCGAGTCGCAACCTCGGCATCGACGTGCACGCCACCTTCTCGGGGGCGCTCGTGTGGCCCTTCGTGTACCCGTGGCCGCAGCGCCCGCAGGGCCTCGTTGAGCAGGGCTTCGCCGAACTCGCGAAGCGGTGGACCCCGATCCTCGACCACTTCGAGGACTGCGGCGTGGACATCTGCTACGAGCTCCACCCCGGCGAGGACCTCCACGACGGCGTGACCTACGAGCGATTCTTGGACGCGGTCGACGACCACGAGCGCGCGTGCATCCTGTACGACCCGAGCCACTTCGTGCTGCAGCAGCTGGACTACCTCCAGTTCGTCGACATCTACCACGAGCGCATCCGGATGTTCCACGTCAAGGACGCGGAGTTTAATCCCGACGGGCGCTCGGGCGTGTACGGGGGCTACCAGGGCTGGGCCGACCGCCCGGGGCGCTTCCGCTCGCTCGGCGACGGGCAAGTGGATTTCAAAGGTATCTTCTCGAAACTCACGCGCTACGGCTACGACGGCTGGGCGGTGATGGAGTGGGAGTGCGCGATTAAGAGTTCGCAGCAGGGCGCCGAGGAGGGCGCGCCTTTCATCCAACGTCACATCATACAGGCCACCGAACGAGCGTTCGACGACTTCGCGGACTCCGGCGCCGACGAAGCCGCAAACCGACGCATCTTAGGCCTGTAGCCCCCCTCACCATCCACACGACGACCACATGAAGTACTCAGCCCTTTCCTTGCTGCTGCTGGCGGCTTTCGCCAAAACCTCCTACGCGCAGTACAATACCGAGTTCGCGTCCGAAGGCGACATCGACCCCCGCGTCACCGAGGTCTACGTCGACGTGCCGACGGTGGCGCCCGGCAAGGAGGCCGGCGCCGCGCCCGCGGACGCCATCGTCCTTTTCGACGGCCGCAACCTCGACCGCTGGAAGCACCCCGACGGCCGCGCCGCGTCCTGGCAGCTCGCCGAAAACGCCATGACCGTCAAGTCCGACCCGCAGTGGGGCAACGGCGACATCATGACGCGCGACAGCTTCTCGAACTTCCAACTCCACCTCGAGTTCCGGACCCCACCCGCGAAGGGGGACGGCCAGGGACGCGGCAACTCCGGCCTCTTCCTCCAGGGTCGCTACGAGCTCCAGATCCTCGACGGCTACGAGAACCCGACTTACTCCAACGGGCAACTCGCTTCGATTTACAAGCAGACACCCCCACTCGCCAACCCGAGCCGCAGACCCGGCGAGTGGCAGGTGTACGACGTCATCTACACGGCGCCTGTTTTTAGCGAAAGCGGCACCCTACTCCACCCCGCCTACGTGACGGCCTTCCTCAACGGTGTCCTCGTGCAAAACCACACCGCCGTGCAGGGGCCGACCAACTATCGCGGCCGCGGCATCTACACCGCCCACGGCCCGGGTCCGATCAGCCTCCAGGACCACGGCAACCCGATGAGCTTCCGCAATATTTGGATCCGGCCCCTGTGAACACTCTTTGCTCACGCCTCGCGATCGGCTGTATCGCCCTCGGGCTCGCCGCTGCTGCCTCCGCGCAATCGGGTGCGCTCACGACCGCCAACTCCTGCCTCCTCGTCACCGCGCTGGACACCGGCGGCCGCATCGACTTTCGCGACGGCTCTTACGTGATTCGCAAGCCGGGCCCCGACGGGAAGGCCTTCGTGCAGGAGCAATTCAACTCTCAGGGGAGACTCCGCTACACCGCGGAGGTGGCGCGCGACAAGGGTGTGGATACAGTCCTGATCTTCGATCCGGCTACCGGAGGCAAGCAGGTCCACATTGTCCGTCGCGACGGGTTCACGGCCCACGGGAAGTACAAATGCTACGAGATGGACGGTCGCGCCTTCGAGGAGGGCGAGAAGTACCCCACCGGCCCCGGCGACGATCGTGTGACCAGCTACCGGCGGATGAGTTCCGACCGCAGGCTCCTGGTCGAGGGCCGTTTCGTCAACGGCAAGGACAGCACCGGCACCTGGAAGATCAACGACGAGTCCGGACGGCCGTTGGAGGAGATCAACTTCAGCGACGGCCAGCGACAGGGCAGGTACACACGCTTCACGGTCGACGGGCAGGTAGATCGCGAGGGCCAGTACTTCAGGAACCCGGGCCGCGACACCATCCTCGTCTTCGACCCCGATACCTACCAAACCGTCACCCAGATCGTGTCGCTCGGCAGCAGCCCATGTGGCACTTGGAAAGTGCGTGAACCCTCGGGCGCGATGCGCGAGGAGGAGTTCGCACCCTGCATCGAATAGTCTGGCGGCTGGCGCCCCCGCGCCGCGCCGAGTCTGCCTAGCCTCCCGTGCGACTCTCGTCCACACCCGCGTACAGCCAGTCCTCGAATAGCTTGTCCATCACGGGCGTGATCGCGTAGTGCATCAGCGGAATGACGATCATCGTCTCCATGATGAGCTTGAGCCACAGGGGCGGGTCTATCGGCGCGAATTTGATCGCGTAGCTCACGATCATCAGCGCGGGTAGTAGGCCGCAGTACTTCGCGATCATCAGCTTCCACGTCGGCGGCGACGCTCCTTCCTTCGGGTCTCCCATTGGCGAACTGTAACCAGTGGCCGTAGCGAGGGTTCGGCCTTAGCTACACACCTTGATCGCCTCCCGTAAGCCATCCAGCTTCTCCGGGTACGTCGGCACGAACTCGTGGGCGACGAAGCCCGTGTAGCCCGTCGCGGCGATGGCGCGCATCACGGCGGGATAGTTGAGCTCCTGGTCTTCGGTGAGCTCGTGGCGCCCGGGAACGCCCGCGGTGTGGTAGTGCCCGAAGTACTCGTGGTAGTCGCGGATGGTCTGGATGACGTTGCCCTCCTGGACCTGCATGTGGTAGATGTCGTAGAGCAGCTTGAAGTGCTCCGAGTCCACCATGTCGCACAGCGCTATGCCCCAGGCACTGGAGTCCGCCATGTAGTCGGGGTGATTCACCTTCGAGTTGAAGAGCTCCATCTGGAGGACGACCCCGTTGTCGCGCGCGATGGGCACGATTTGCTTGAGTCCCTTCGCAGCGATCCGTAAGCCATCGAGGTCGAAGCGGCCGCGGCGGTTGCCCGCAAAACACACCATGTTCTTGTAGCCCCGCCTGGCGGCCTCGGGGATGGTTTTGGCGTAAGCCTCGTTGAGGACTTCGTGCTTGTCGACGTCGATGTAGCCCGTCGTGATGTCCTCGCCCTCGCGCCCGTAGGCCATCGAGCACGTAAAGCCGTGCTCCTCGAGCACGGGCCAATCCTTCGGGGAGATGAGGTCGATGGCGGACAGCCCCATGTCCCGCAGCTTACCGAGGAGCTCGGGCAGCGGGAGGTAGTTGTAGCACCAGTAGCTCACGGACTGTCGGTTGACGGGTATCCCGCCGGCGGCAGCCCCGCGTGTCACAACGGTAGTCTTCTCGGCCAAACCCACCACGGGCGAGCAGGCTGCAGCCCCGCCGGCGGCGGCGCTCGTCATCAAAAATTTGCGTCGGTCCATGTGCCGTAAGCTAAGCGTAAGTAGGTGATTGTGCCGCGTCGAACACCGCGACCGCCGGTGACGACCGCCGCGGGGGCGTTACGGGTGTGGGTCAGCTTTCGCCAAAACGCTCCACGCGAATTTAGCTGAGGCTCTTTACCGCGTGCTCGACCGCCCGTACCGTGAGCGCCATGTAGGTGAGGCTCGGGTTGACCGTCCCGGAACTCGTCATGCACGAGCCGTCGGTAATGTAGACGTTCTGGCAGGCGTGGACGCGGTTGTGGGCGTCGAGCACACTCGTGCGCGGGTCCTTGCCCATACGCGCGGTTCCCATTTCGTGGATCCCGAGACCGATCGCGTAATTTTTGTTCTCGTAGGGATTGACGTTCTTGAAGCCCGCGCGCTCGAACATCTCGACGCTTTGCTGGAGCATGTCCTTGCGCATCGCGATCTCGTTCTCGCGCAACTTCGTGTCGAACACGAGCTTCGGCAGGCCCCACTGGTCGAGGTTTTGCGAAAGCGTCATGCGGTTGTCGGGGTGCGGCAACACCTCCCCGAAGGCCGTCATCCCGATGCCCCAGCCCCCGGGCCGCATCATGTCGTCCTTGAATTCGGGCCCGTAGCGCATCTCCGCGATCCCGCGCGACCAGCTCCCGCGCGAGGCCCCGCCCTGGAAGCCGTACCCACGGAGGAAGTCCTTCGAGTCCGAGGCGCCGCCGCGGTTGCGGTACTGTGGTATGTAGTAGCCGTTGGCGCGCCGGCCGCTGTAGTAGCTGTCCTCGAAGCCTTCCACCCCGGCGCTGGCCCCGAGCTGGTAGTGGTGGTCCATCATGTTGCGCCCGAGCTGGTCCGACTCGTTGGCCCAGTCCCCGGACTGCATCAGGATCGCCGCGGAGGCCGCGGTGCTGGCGTTGAGGAAGATGAGCCGCGCCTCGAAGAGGTGCTCCTGTTTGGTCTCCTTGTCGACGATCAGCACGCCCGTAGCCAGGCCGGTGCTCTCGTCGCGGACGATGGACTTGACGATCGAGAAGGGCCTCAGCGTCAGGTTGCCGGTAATGTCGGCCGCCGGCAGCGTACTCGCGTTGCTGGAGAAGTAGCCGCCGTACGGGCAGCCGCGCTCGCAGCGATTGCGGTACTGGCACAGCTGCCGCCCGGGGCGTGTGGCCGTGAGGTGGGCAACGCGCCCGATCGTCAGGAAGCGCTTGTCGTCGTAATTTCTAGCCAACGACTCCTTGAAGGCGATCTCCGGGGCGGTGAACTCCATCGGCGGGTCGAACACGCCGTCGGGCAGGGCCTCGTCGCGGCCCTCGGCCCGCCCGCTCACCCCGATGAAGTCTTCCACCTTCGCGTAGTGCGGCGCGAGGTCGGCGTAGCGGATCGGCCAGTCGACGCCGATCCCCTGCCGGGCGTTCATCTCGAAGTCGACCGGCGCCCAGCGGTAGCTCTGCCGTCCCCAGATCAGGGAGCGCCCGCCGGTTTGGTAGCCCCTGATCCAGTCGAAGCGCGCGCCCGGCGCCTCCTCGTAGGGGTGCTCGAGGTCGTCGACGTAGTGGCGGGCCGTGGCGCGCGTGGCGCTCCACCCCGTGCGCTGTTGCACGGCGAAGTGCGCGGACTCCTCCGGGGTGTAGCGGTTGTCCCGCATGGCCTTGACGTGTCCCTCGCCGATCTTGAAGATCCCCTCGGTCCCGTCGTCGAAGTCCCAGGGGTCCAGGCTCGCCGTCGGGTAGTCCCCGTGCTCGACGTGGCGCCCGCGCTCGAGGACGAGGGTCTTGAGGCCGGCTTCGCAGAGCTCCTTCGCGGCCCAGCCACCGGAGATCCCGGACCCGATCACGATGGCGTCGTAGGTGCGGGGCGAGGCGTTTTCGTCGAATAAGGTCATAGCGGCGTGCGGTAGTTACGAAGGCGTCGGCGGGGCCGCCGCGCTAGAGGCTCCACGACCGGTTGGCGCGCGGGAGATCGCTGAGCGGCATCTGCCCGATCCACTTCCCGGGCACCTCGGCGTAGTTGAGGACCTCCTCGCCGACGTACTCGCTCTGGAAGTAGCTCTCGAGGGTCATCCCGCGCAGGCCCTTGAGCATGGCGTTGATCTCCATGCCGTCGTCGCCGTACTGCGGCACCGGCGCCTCGACCTGCTCGTGGGTGTTGAGGTTTTCGCCGAGCTTGGTCTCGCCGGCGGAGGCCTCGCCGTCGTCGATGCCCGCGCGGTCGGGGGCCGCGACCTCGTTGCCCTCGATCATGACAGTGGCCGACTTCGCGGCGACGGGGGCCTCGTAGTCGACGAAGTAGGTCTTGAACATTGCCTCGACCTGCTCCGGGGTGGCGTCGTCGAGATCGGCGCCCTGTTCGTCTTTGAGCCTTGCGGCAAAACGGTCGAGCTGGTGCAGGAGGCGGGCCTTGTCGGCCGCTTCGTAGGCGTGGGTGACGTAGGCGTCCGCGAACTCGACCGAGCCGACCTCCGAGGCCGACGGCGAGCCCTCGGTCTTCGGGAGGATCATGTCCTGGATCAGGCGCAGGGACGCGGCCTGGGGCGCGCTAAACGACTGGTAAGCGTACGTGGGGTCCGAGGCTGCCTTGCGGCAGGCGGAAAGGAGGGCGGACGGCGCGATGGCCGCCCCGCCGAAGCCGAGGCCGATGTACTTGAGCGCGTCGCGCCGGGTGAGTGGTCCCATGATTAGAGGTTCATTTTCTTGAGCTCCCCAACGGCGTGCTCGGCGGCGCGCGCGGTAAGGGCCATGTAGGTGAGGGAGGGGTTGACGCACGCGGCGCTCGTCATCGCGGCGCCGTCGGTGACGTAGACATTCTTGCAGGCGTGCACGCGGTTGTGGGCGTCGAGGACGCTCGTGCGCGGGTCGCGCCCCATGCGCGCGGTGCCCATCTCGTGGATCCCGAGCCCGACGCCGTAGCCTTCTTTGCCGTCCTTGTTGTAGCCCCGCTCCCAGGTCGAGATGTCCTTGAAGCCTGCGGCCTCGAAGATCTCGGCACCGGCCACGAGGATGTCCTCGCGCATCTTGATCTCGTTCTCGCCGATCTTGGTGTTGAACACCAGCAGCGGCAGGCCCCACTGGTCCTTCTCGGTCGGGTGCAGGCGCACGGTGTTGGACTCGTACGGGAGGATCTCCCCGAAGCCCATCATCCCGATCGTCCAGCGCCCGGGCGTCATGATGTCCTCCTTGAAGCGCCCCCCGTAGGCGACCTCGGCGATGCCGCGCGACCAGCCCTGGCGGCTGGCGCCCCCCTGGTAGCCGTAGCCCCGCAGGAAGTCGACCTTCGTCTTCGAGGTCGGGAGGTTGCGGAAGCGCGGCACGTACATACCGTTGGCGCGCCGCCCGGCGTAGTAGACGTCCTCGAAGCCTTCGACGTTCGCATTGACGCCGGCGCCGAGGTGGTGGTCCATGACGTTGCGCCCGAGCTGGTCGGACTCGTTGGCCCAGTCCCCGGACTGCATCAGGATTGCCGTCGAGCCGATGGCCGAGGCGTTGAGGAAGATCACCTTGGCGCCGAACTCGTGCGCGGCCTTGGTCTCCTGGTCGATGACGCGCACGCCCGTGGCCAGGCCCGTGGCCTCGTCGCGGATGATGGAGTGGACGATCGAGAAGGGCCGCAGCGTGAGGTTGCCGGTCTTCTCGGCCGCCGGCAGGGTGCTCGAGTTGCTCGAGAAGTACGCCCCGTAGGGACAGCCCCGCATGCAGCGGTTGCGGAACTGGCACGACTGCCGGTTCTGCTCGGGGCGCCCGGCCTGGCCCGTGAGGTGGGCCGTGCGCCCGATGGTGACAATGCGGTCGTCGAACTTCTCCTTCACCTTGTCGCGCAAGTACGCCTCCGGGGCCGTGAAGTCCATCGGGGGTTCGAAGTCCCCGTCCGGGAGCGCCTCCCAGTTTTCGTTCATGCCGGAGACCCCGATGTAGCCCTCGACCTTGTCGTAGTAAGGCTTGAGGTCGGCGTAGCGGATCGGCCAGTCCACGGCGATCCCTTCCTTCTTGTTGGCCTCGAAGTCGATGTCGGACCAGCGGTAGCTCTGCCGCCCCCACACCAGCGAGCGCCCGCCGGTCTGGTAGCCGCGCATCCAGTCGAAGCGCCCGCCGGGCTCCTCGAGGTACGGGTGCTCGGTGTCCTTGACGAAGTGGTGCTTGTGCGAGCGCGCGGTGGTGTAGCCGGTGCGGGCCTGCTTGAAGTACTCCTTGGCCTCCTCGACGGTGAGGCGGTCGCGCAGGGCGTGCTCGCCGTGGCCCTCGTCCTCCCAGTCCCAGGGGTCGAAAGAGGCCGTCGGGTAGTCCCCGTGTTCGATGTGGCGCCCGCGCTCCAAAACGAGGGTCTTGAGGCCGGCTTCGGTGAGTTCTTTCGCGGCCCACCCGCCGGAGATCCCCGAGCCGACGACGATGGCGTCGTACTCGCGGGGGCTGTCGTCGGAAAATAGCGTGATCGGCATAGGTTTCGTTAAGCTCGGTAAGTATACGGCACTCGCCGTGCATCTTGTGGCGCGGGCCATGTCTACAACGATAATATTGCGATTTTCCGCACGTCACCACCGAATTTGACAGTTTTGGCGAAAGCCGTACCCTCTCCGAGCCGCTACTGCAAAGCTGGTATGTATTGTGCACTCCCCCGAGGATTAAACCTTCCGCGCCCGGCGCACTCTAACCCGTACCATGGCGATGACCTCCGCGGCCTTGCTCCCCTACGATGGGCCTTTCGGCAAAACGCAAGCCGCGCACCTCCTGCGGCGCACCACCTTCGCCGTGACGCCGGAGCGGGTCGCGGTGGCGGCGCGTATCGGTCTGGCGGGCTCCCTCGATCGACTCTTCGCCCCCGATGCCCCGGTGCCGCCCCCGGTGCGCCACACCGACGCCGAGGACCCGAACGTGCGCTACGGCGAAACCTGGGTCACGGCTCCGGCGGTGACGGGGCTCAGCGTGAATAATTATCGCCAGATCTCGGTGCGGAACTGGATGGTCGGCAACTTCTACGAGGGGGGCTTCTCGCTGGAGCGCCGCATGCTGTTGTTCTTCGTCAATCACTTCGGCGTGGAGCGCAGCGGCGACATGCGCATCGTCTACCGCTTCTACGAGACCCTGCGCCGGGGGATGTTCGGGACCCTCCCGGAACTCGTGAAAAAGGTCAGCGTCGAGCCGCTGATGCTGCTGTTCCTCAACGGTAAGGACAACCGCGCCTCGAGCCCGAACGAGAACTACGCCCGCGAGCTCCTGGAGCTGTTCACCATCGGGAAGGGGCCACTCGTCGGCCCCGGCGACTACAGCAACTACACCGAGGACGACGTCCGCGCCCTCGCGCGCGCACTGACAGGGTGGCAAGTACTCGACCAACTCAGGACCGACCCCGCGTTGCAGCCCAGGTCTGCCTTCTCGAAGCGGCACCACGACACGACGACCAAAGTGATGAGCGCGCGTTTCGGCGGGGCCAGCATCGCCAACGGCGACGAGGACGAGTACGCCGCCGTGGTCGACCTGATCTTCGCCCAGGAGCGCGCCGGGGACTACTTCTGCCGCAAGCTCTACCGCTGGTTCGTGTACCACCGCATCGACGACGCCGTCGAGCGCGACGTGATCGAGCCCCTGTCGGCAGCCTTCCGGGAGTCGGGCTACCGCATCGAGGTGCCGATACGGCTCCTGCTCAACAGCGCCCACTTTTACGAGGAGCGCTTCCGCGGGGGCTTGGTCAAGAGCCCGCTCGACGAGGTCCTCGACCTGACCGCCGCCCTGGGCCTCGCGCTCCCGGAGGACCCGGACCACCGCTACTGGCTCCTACAGCGCATCAACAACACCTGCGAGGCGCAGGAGATGGCGCTCACGGCCCCGCCGAGCGTGGCGGGCTTCAAGGCTTACCACCAGGCCCCGGGCTACAATCGCTTCTGGATCAACGCCAGTACGCTTCAGTACCGGACGCAGGCCGCGCGCTCCGGCATCTTCTCAGGGTACCGGCGCAACGCCAACACCGTGTTCCAGGTCGATGTCCTGGCCCTGATCGCGGGCTTCGAGAATCCGTCGGACCCGAACGACCTCGTCCGCGAGCTCACCGACGTCATGCTGCCGGTGGCGCTGGCCGACACGCAGCTCGCGGCCCTGAAGGAGGTCCTCATCCCGGGGCTGCCGGACTTCGAGTGGACCGTCGAGTACGGTAAGCACCTCGACAGGCCCGGCGACGACAAGCTCCGCAGGGCCGTCCTGAATCGACTGCACGAACTGGTCTTCGCGATCGCCTCCTCCGCTGAGTTCCGCCTCTACTAGCCCGCTAGCCCCGACTACTATGTCCATCAACCGACGCCAATTCCTAGGCACGAGCGCCGCGGCCCTGCCGCTCATCGGCGGCAAGGTGCCGTTTAGCTTTCCGAGCAGTTCGCTCTTCAGCGCGCTGCTGGCCGATCCATCGGACCGGGTGTTGGTCCTCATCAACCTGACGGGCGGCAACGACGGGCTCAACACCGTGGTCCCCCTCGACCAGCTAGACAACCTGGCGGCGGTGCGGGGCAATGTGACGCTTCCGCAAAACCGCCTGCTGCGGCTCGACGAGCGCACGGGACTACACCCGAGTCTCACGAGTGTCCGAGGCCTGTGGGACGAGGCCAAGATCGGGATCGTACAGGGGGTCGGCTACCCGGACCAAAACCGGAGCCACTTCCGCTCGGGCGATATCTGGAACGCCGCCTCGGGCAGTCGCGACACCTTGCGGACGGGCTGGCTCGGTCGTTACTTCGACACGGTGTACCCGGGGTTTCCGGAAGGGTACCCCAACGCCGTCGATACCGACCCGGTCGCGATTACGCTCGGCAACATCGCGAGCGAGACCTGCCAGGGCTTGCTCGGCAGCTTTACGCTCACGGTCAATAACCCACTGTCGGTGACCTCGCTGCTGGAGGGGGCCGGCGGGGCGAGTCCCGACAACGAGTACGGCTCCGAGCTCGACTTCCTCCGAACTACCATCGCGCAGGCGAATAGCTACGGCCGGGTCGTGCAGCAGAAAGCACTCGCGGGCAAGACCGTCGTCGACTACCCGAGCGGTAATCGGCTGGCGCAACAGCTGCGGTCCGTGGTCCAGATGATCAGCGGCGGGCTCAGGACGAAGGCGTACGTCGTCACCCTCGGCGGCTTCGACACACACGCCAACCAGGTCGAGGACGGCGCGACGCACGAGGGGAGTCACGCCCAACTCCTGGCGACCCTCTCCGACGCGATCGCGGCCTTCATGGCGGACATAAAGGCGCAGGGCCTCGGGGAGCGGATCATCGGGATGACGTACTCCGAGTTCGGCCGCCGCATCCGCTCGAACGCCGCCGCCGGTACCGACCACGGGAGTGCCGCCCCGCTGATCGTCTTCGGTGACTGCGTCGAGCCCGGTGTGCTGGGGCAGAATCCTGAGATCGACCGAAACGTAAGCGAGCAGGAGGGGGTCGCGATGCAGTACGACTTCCGCGACGTGTACGGGTCGATCCTGGAGGATTGGTTTAAGCTGCCCGCGGCGGGGGTGCGGGAGATCCTACATGAAGGTTACCAGCGCCTGCCGATCCTGCGGAACTGCGATGCGCCGGTGGTGAAGGTCTCCGGGCGGGATGCGGATGTGCTGAAGCTGAGTGCGGCGCCATCTGTCTTCGGTGATCGACTGTCGCTGAGCTTTACGCTGGCGCGGGCGGGTCGCGTGAGTCTGACGGCTTTCGATGTGCAGGGGTCGGTGGTGGAGCAGTTGTTCGACCGACGACTACCGGTCGGGGAGCAAACGGTGAGCGTGGACGCGGGGGCTTATCCTAAAGGCGTGATCGTGTTCCGCCTGCAGGAGGGGGACGCGGTGCGGGTGGTGAGGACCGTAAGGCTTTAAGACTGGCTGCCGAGAGGGAGCCGCTTCGCAGCCGGTCCTGCACCACGGAGACGCACCGGGGCATGGAGGGTCACGGAGGCCTTGCAGACGTTTGTGACTCCCGTTACTCCACTGGGTGAGCAACACCGACGAGCCTCACTCTCGCAATCAACCCCGATACTCTTAATGGGGTCTAATTCAAGCCCAACCTGATCTCCTCGCCGGCCTGGTCGAAGAACAGGTACTCCGTGAGGCCCAGGCCCTCGGTGGGTTCCATCTTGAGCCAGGTCTGGTGGCGCCAGAGCCAGCGCATCTGCACGCTCGGGATGCCCTTGGTGAGGTAGGCGTGGACGAAGGGGTGGACCCGGAGGCGGAGCTTGGCGTGGGGCACGGAGCCGAGGAGCTTGTCGAGGTCACGCTCGATGTCGTCGATGACGAGTTCGGTGGGGTTGACCTCGCCGGTGCCCTTGCACGTCGGGCAGACCTCGGCGGTGCTGAGCTTGATCTCGGGGCGGACCCGCTGGCGCGTGATCTGCATGAGGCCGAACTTACTGAGCGGCAGGACGGTATGCTGGGCGCGGTCGCCGGCCATCGCGTCGCGGACCTCCTGGAGGAGTTGCGTCCGGTGCTCGGGGTTCTTCATGTCGATGAAGTCGACCACGATGAGGCCGCCCATGTCCCGGAGGCGCATCTGGCGGGCGACCTCGCGACCGGCATCGACGTTGACCTTGAGGAGGGCGTCGTCGTGGTTGCGGCTGGCCTTGTTGCCGGAGTTGACGTCGACCACGTGCATGGCCTCGGTACTCTCGATGACGAGGTAGGCCCCGGCGGCCACGGTGACGGTCTTCCCGAAGCTCGCCTTGATCTGGCGCGAGACGCCGTAGCGGTCGAACACGTCGGAGGTGTCGGCGTGGTGCTTGAGGATCTCGACGCGGTCGGGCGCGATCTCCTCCATGAACCTACGGAGGTCGGCGTACATGTCGGCGTCGTCGACGACGACGCGGTTGAAGGCATCGCTCAGCAGGTCGCGCAGCAGGCCGCTGGTCTTGTCGAGTTCGCTGAGGAGCTTCTTGGGGGCCTTGGCCTTGTGTAGTTGGCGAAAGACCTCCTCCCACTGCTCGGTGAGCTTCTGGATGTCCTCGATGAGTTCTTCGGTCTGGCGACCCTCGGCGGCGGTGCGGACGATGACGCCGAACTGTGCCGGGCGGATGCTCTGGACGACGGCCTTGAGGCGTTGGCGCTCCTCGGGGCTGCCGATCTTCTTGGAGACGTTGACGCCCTTGCCGAAGGGCGTGAGGACGACGTAGCGGCCGGGGAGGTTGATGACCGCCTCGATGCGCGGGCCCTTGGTCGAGATCGGCTCCTTGGAGACTTGGAAGAGGAGGTCCTGCTTGGACTTGAGGACCCCGCCGATGACGCCACCCTTGTCGATGTCCGGCTCGGGCTTGAAGCCGTCGAGCTTGGCGGTCTTGAAGGTGCCGTTGATGGCGCCGTTGGCGAACTTGACCATCGAGAGGAACTGTGGGCCGAGGTCGCTGTAGTGCAGGAAGGCCTCCTTGTCCTGGCCGATGTCGATGAAGGCGGCGTTGAGGCCGGGGTTGAGCTTGCGGACGCGCCCGAGGAAGATGTCACCGACACTGAGCTCGGTGTCGAGTTGCTCGTGGTGGAGTTCGACGAGGCGCCCGTGCTCGAGGAGGGCGATCTCGACGGTGTTGTCGAGGCGCTTGATGACGAGGTCGCGTTCGGCGTCGTTGCGGGGGGCGGCGGCGCGGGTGCGGCGTTTCTTCCCGGAGGATTTACGGGGCGACCGGGTCGCTTCCGGGGAATCGGTTGGAGACATGCTGTCGGCTGAGTGGGTCCTCACGGACGGCCGCGTGGCGCAAGGGGGGAGGGTTGCGGCGCGACGGATCGTGGGGGGACGGGGGGAGGGGGCGTCGACCGTAAGCGACGAGAGCCCGGCCGGCTACTGCCGACCGGGTTCTCGTGCGCGGATCGTGCCGCGGCAAAGGCCAGTACACGGGACGAGGCGCTCGCGATGATCGTGGCGGCCCGGTCCGGTGGACTAGCGGTTCTTCTTCTTGTGGCGATTCTTACGCAGGCGCTTCTTGCGCTTGTGGGTAGAGATCTTGTGACGCTTACGCTTTTTGCCGCAGGGCATAGAGTGGGGTTTAGTTCGTTGAGATTAGTCCGGGGTCTGTTGTAGCAACCGGCAAGCCTCCGAAGCGTTGGCCGCCTGGGCCACATTTCCGAGGCGCCCGGCTACCTCGGCGAGGATGCACTGGGCGCTGAGGTTGTCGGGGGCGAGCGCGACGGCACGGGTGAGGCGCTCGCTGGCTTTGTCCAACTGATTGGTCCGCAAAGCTAAGCGCCCGAGCTGTACCAAGACGCTCACATCGTCCGGATTTGCGGTATTTAGCTCGCGCAGGATCAAGATTCCGCGCATTGGGTCGTCGGCCGGAGGATTGTCCGCGAGGTGGATCGCGAAGTTGAGTTTGTACGCCGTCGCCCCGGGCGCCAGCGAGATCGCGGTCTCGTAGGCGACCATCGCGCGCTCGGTGCAGAAGGCCGTCTGTTTTGCCGAAAGGCTATCGGCGCGAAGGCAGAGGCTGTAGGTGGTCGCGGCCACGCCCCAGGCCGTGTCGCTCGGCGCGGCCTCGGCGACGAGTTCGGCGTAGTGCCCGGCGAGGGCGGGGTGGCCGGCGCGGTACCAGGCGCCGGAGAGTTGCTTGAGGACCTCGACCTTGCGCTCGGTGGTCTCGGCGCCGTCGAGCATGCGTTCGAAACCATGTATCGAGGCCTCCGTGCGGGCGTCCATCCCGTCGGAGGCCTCGCGGATGAGGGCCTGGGCGCTCGTGGTGGACAGTTGCTGCGTGACGCTGGCGCCCTCGCGCATCTGGGGCGGCACGCGCTCGAGGCCCCAGTAGAAGACCACGAACAGTGCCACGGCGACGGCGACGGCGATGTACTGGGGGCGGCCCATAGGGTGTTTTGGCGAAAGCCCGTTAATTCGACTCGCGGGTGGAGTCGTCCTTCGGGAGGGAGTTGACCTGGGCCTTGACCTCGTCGATGAAGGTCTTGGCGGGCTTGAAGGACGGGATGTAGTGCTCTGGGATGACGATGGCCTCGTTGCGCTTGATGTGGCGGCCGACCTTCTCGGCGCGGCGCTTGATGACGAAGCTCCCGAAGCCGCGGACGTAGACGTTCTCGCCGCCGGCCAGCGAGGCCTTGACCTCCTTGAAGAACTCCTCGAGGCTGACGAGGACGTCGACTTTGGCGACGCCGGTCTTGTCGGAGATGGCGGCTACGAGATCTGCTTTGCGCATGGCTAAGTATTTGTCTTTGAGCGGGTAAGGAGAGCCTACCCAAATTCTCGGACGGGCAAATGTCGGCAAAAAGACGGCGTGTGCAAGTATGATATGTGAATTTGTGACACAGCCCGTGTCGAGCTGCGTCAAGGCTTCGGCGGGGGTGGCACCGGGGCGTGACCGGCCTATCTTGCGCCCTTTCCACGAAACAGCCCCCGCTTCCTTGCTACAATCCATGACCGGCTTCGGTCGCGCCACCACGCACAACGATCGTTTCGCGATCACCGTCGAGATCAGGGCGGTCAACGCCCGCCAGGCCGACGCCCGGGTCAAGCTCCCGACCGCCTACCGCGACGAGGAAGCCGAGTTGCGGCAGGCCTTGCAGCAGGCGAGTCTGCGGGGCAAGGTCGACGCGGTGGTCGAGCGGCGCGCGGCGAGCGGGGTGGCCGTCGAGGCCGGCATCAACGCCGCGCTGTACCGGGAGCTGAAGACACAACTCCTGCGCGTGGAGCCGGCTTTCGCCGACGACCCCGTGGCGCTGGCCACGGCCGTGCTGCGTTTGCCGAACCTCGTCGGCGTGAGCGAAGAAGCAGCCGATGCGGCGGAGGTTGACCTGCTGCACGAGGTTTTCGCGGAAGCGCTCGCGGCCTTTGTCGGCTTTCGCCAAAACGAAGGACAGGCGCTCGCCGACGACATCGCCGCCCGCGTGGGGACGATCGCGTCGGCCATCCCCGACCTCGAAACCTTCGAGACCCTGCGGCAGGAGGAGATGCGCGAGCGCCTCACCCGCCTGATCGACGAGAAGTTGAGCGGCAGTGCCGTGGACCGCAACCGCCTCGAGCAGGAGGTGCTCTACTACCTAGAGAAGATGGACATCTCCGAGGAGAAGGCCCGCCTGCGCCAGCACTGCGCCTTCTTCGCCGAGAGCCTCGCCGACGGCGAACTCGAGAAGGGGCGCCGGCTGTCGTTCATCGCGCAGGAGATGGGTCGCGAGATCAACACCCTCGGCGCGAAGGCGTACTCGTCGAAGATCCAACGCGTCGTGGTGGGGATGAAGGACGAGCTCGAGAAGGTCAAAGAGCAGTTGGCCAACGCGCTGTAACGAATGCCACGAACCGTAAGCCCCGCCGTGAGTCAAGCCCCCCGCCGCAAAGTCCTCGTCCTCACCGCCCCGAGCGGCGCCGGGAAGACGACCCTCGTGCGCCACCTCCTCGCTACCCTACCCGACCGACTGGCCTTCAGTGTGTCGGCCACGACGCGGGCGCCGCGCGCGCACGAGGAAGACGGACGGGACTACTACTTCCTGACGCGGGAGGAGTTCGCGAGCCGCGTGGAGGCCGGTGATTTCCTGGAGTACGAGGAGGTGTACGCGCAGCAGTTTTACGGGACGCTTCGCTCGGAGGTAGAGCGGCTGTGGGGGTTGGGCAAGACGGTTGTCTTCGACGTGGAAGTGAAGGGGGCCATGCACCTCAAGGAGCGCCTCGGGGCGGCGGCGCAGGTGATCTTCGTGGCGCCCCCGAGTCCGGAGGTGCTGTTCGATCGTTTGCGCGGACGCGGGACCGAGGACGAGGTGTCCCTCCGCAAGCGCATCGCGCGGGCCGCCGAGGAGCTGAGCTACCGCGAGCGTTTCGACCGCGTGATCGTCAACGACGACCTCGGGGTCGCGAAGGCGGAGGTGGTCGCCGTGGCCCTGGAGTGGCTCGCCGCATAGGGCGTCGCGCGTTTTGGCGAAAGCCTACCTTCGGCCCACCTACCCCCTGCCATGTTCGGGCTCAAGCTCACCCACAACACCAAGCTGATCTCGCTGCGGGCCTGCGCGGTGCTGTTCGCGACCAGTCTGACGGTCGGGACGGTGAGCTACATGCTGATCGAGGGCTTCGACCTCGGGGAGTCGCTGTACATGTCGGTGATCACGATCAGTACGGTGGGCTTCGGGGAGGTGCGGCCGCTGTCCTCGTCGGGGCGGCTGTTCACGTCTTTTTTCGTCATCGCCAATTTGGCCATCACGGCGCTCTTCATCTCGCAACTCACGCAGCGCCTGGCCGAGGGCGGGATCGTGGCGCAACTTCGCAAACGCATTATGCACAAGGAGATCGACACCACCTCTGGCCACGTGATCGTGTGTGGGGCCGGGCGCTACGGCCGCGAGATCGTGGAGCAGCTCACGATCACCGAGGAGACCGTGGTCCTCGTGGAGCGCGACGAGGAGCGCATCGACCTCATCGCGACGGCGCACCCGGAGCTGCTGTACGTCCAGGCCGACGCCACGACCGATGAGGGGCTCGAGCGCGCGGGCGCGGCGCGGGCGAAGGCGATGATCGTGACGCTCGGCAACGACAGCGACAATGCCTTCGCGGTGTTGACGGCGAGGCAGCTTTCGCCAAAACTCGTGATCATCGCGCGGACCTACAATCCGGAGTCGCGCTCGAAGATGATGAAGGTGGGGGCCGACCACGTGGTACAGCCGGAGCAGATCGGGGGCTTCTTCATGTCGACGCTGGTGCGCAAGCCGACGGCCGTGGAGTTTTTTACGACGCTGGCGGGCGGGCCGGCGGCGGATGTCGGCTTCGAGGAGATCTCGCAGGAGCGACTCCCGGTGAAGATGCGGGAGTCGTCCTTGCGGGAGATGGACCTGCGGCGCAAGACCGGGATCAACGTGGTGGCGCTGCGGTATGCGGATGGGCACTACGAGGTGAATCCGGACTCGGCGCGGACCCTGAAGGGGGGCACGAGTATGATCGCGCTCGGGGACCGGCAGCAGCTGGCGAGGCTGGAGGAGTTGTTGGGGGAGGAGTAGAGAGCGGGCGGCCTGAGGTGTACGTGGGCGGGTATTGGCCTAGTTGGGCTCGGGGGGCCGTGGCGGCGCTAGGGGCCCGTTGAACCAGCGGGCCCTGAGGTGAGCGGACTTTTCTTGAGGCTGACGTGGGCCCGCTCGTCCAACGACCGCCCTAGCGCCGCTCTCTAACGTGCTCTTGCACCGGCTGCGCTTGGGCGGCGGGGCCGTAAGCGGGGGCAGGAGTGGCTTGGCTAAGCCAGGAGGCCCTGCAGGCGCTGCACTTCGCGCTGGAGGTGATCGAGTCTTCTGCGCATGTACATGATGGTCTCGACGCCGGCGGGGTTGATGTCTAGGTCGTAGGTGAGGCGGAGCATGGTGCGGAGGTCTTCGCAGTGCTCCTCGGCGACGGCGTAGGCGCCGGTGGGCTCCTGGCGGTAGGCGACGATCTCGAGCTCGAGGAGGGGCCGGAGGCGGGCGGGCTCGACGGGCTCGCCGAGGAGGGTTTGGTCGATGAGGAGGTAGGTCATGGGTGCGGGGTGCGGGGTGCGGGGTGCGGGGTGCGGGGTGCGGGGTGCGGGCTTTAGGCTCGGTGGGTGGCGGCGGCTTTGGTGAGGTGTTCGCGCTCCGCGTCGGAAAGGTTTTGCGGAAGCGTGACGGAGACGACGGCGTAGAGGTCGCCGTGGCCCTTGGCCTTGTAGCGGGGCATGCCCTTGCCTTTGAGGCGGATCTTGGCGCCGGGCTGGGTACCGGCGGGGAGGGTGATGCGCAGGGCGCCGGTGGGGGCGTCGATGTCGACCTTGCCGCCGAGGAGGGCGGTGTACATATCTGCCTCGACGGCGACGTAGAGGTCGTCGCCCTCGCGCTCGACGCCGGCGGGGTTGATGATCCGGAAGGTGATGTAGAGGTCGCCGCGCTGGCCACCGGGCTGCTCACTGCCCTGGCCACCGATGCGGATCGTCTGGCCGTCGGCCACCCCGGCGGGGATCGTGAGGCGAATCTTGCGATCGCCGACGGTGACGACCTGCTTGCGGTCTTCGAGGACCTCCGTGAGGGGGAGCTGTAGGGTCGCGCGCACGTCCGCCCCCGAGAAACGCTGTCCGCCGCCGCGCTTGTAGCCGTTGAAGGCGCCCTGCTCGCCGAACATCTCGTTGAAGAGGTCGGAGAAGTCGCCCGCGTCTCCGCCACTATTATAGGTGTAGGTGCGGCCCTCGCCGAAGGGATTGCCGCCGTACTGGGCGAACGGGTCCGAGCCAGTGCCGCCGCGCCCACGGGCCCCGGCCTGCCGCCGGGCCTCCTCGTAGGCCTCGGCCTGCTCCCAGTCCTTGCCGTAGGTCGCGGAGTAGCGGTCGTACTTGGCGCGCTTGTCCGGATCGGACAGCACCTCGTTGGCCTCGCTGATTTCCTTGAACTTCGCCTCCGCGCCCGCGTCGCCGGGGTTGACGTCGGGGTGGTACTCGCGCGCCAGCTTGCGGTAGGCCTTCTTGATGGCCTTGTCGTCGGCGGACTTGTCGACGCCCAAGACCTTGTAATAATCGATGTACTCCATGTGCTGAGCCCTTCGCGAGCGCTTACGCTAGGCTAACAACTCCCGGCGGGGCCAGTGTTTACTTCGCCGACCGATGGCGCTGCTGTACTTCAAGGCCTTTCACATCGTGGGCTTCGTGAGTTGGTTCGCGGGACTGTTCTACTGGCTGCGCGTCTTCGTGTACCTGGCCGAGTCGCTCGACCGCCAGGAGCCGGCGCGGGCGATCCTCTTCGAGCAGTTCACGCGCATGGAGCGGCGCGTCTACCAGATCATCGTGCGTCCGGGCCTCGTCGTCACGCTCATTGGCGGCGTCGGGATGCTGGTGCTCAATCCGTACTACTTACAAGAGGGTTGGCTACAGGTCAAGCTCGGGCTCATCGTGGGGCTGATCGCTTTTCAGGCTTTCGCCAAAACCTACGTCACCGGCATCGAGGGCGGGACGCGCGCCGTGCGGCCGGAGCGCCTGCGGATGCTCAACGAGGTGCCGACGGTGTTCTTGCTGCTCATCGTGCTGCTGGCGGTCTTGCGCTCCGGCCTCGGCGCGGCGACGGCGTTCGGGATCGTGGTCGCGTTCGTGCTGCTGCTCGGCGCGGGTATCCGGTACTACCGCGGGTACCGCGCGCGTCACCCGGGGCACTGATTAATGTTTTGGTAAATGTGTGGCGGCGGGCCAACATGCCAGCGGCATGTCTCGTTACTCCCGCCGTGCCGACGCGCGGCTGGGATTCCTCGGCCGCGACGAGTGTCGGCGCCTCACTAGACCTACACTCCAAAACCCAAACGACCTAGTATGAAATTTTCGATCAAGAACTTGGCCTTCGTCGCGATGGCGGCCACGGCGGTGACGCTCACGAGCTGTGACCCCGACGACACCCCCGTCGACTTACGGGCTACCAACCGTGCCCCGACGCTCAGCCTGAAGAACCAGACCGACATGTCGGACTTCAGCGGACGCGCCGCCAACCTACCACGCAACACCTTTTTCGAAGTTGCCCTCGTAGCGAGTGACCCGGACGCGAACCTGCGTATCCTCAGCGTGACGCGCAACGGGCAAGAAGTCGGTGCGGGCACGACAGATGTCGAGCTGCAAGACGGCATGAATACCCTGCCGCTGACTTCTAACCGCGTCCTGATCACCGGCTCGGAGAAAGGCGGTTTCACGAAGCGCCTGCGCCTCAAGGCGCCGGACTTCAGCGACAGCGCTACCTACGTCATCACCGTCCGTGACACCTTCGACCTCGAAGCCTCCGTGACGGCTGTCCTCGTGAGCGAGAAGCGCCCGACGCCCCTCTTCGACGAGAAAGGCTTCACGGAAGTAGTGTTCTTTAACCGGAGCACCCCAGCCGGCGTCAACGGCGCGATCGACCTCGATTTCGGTAAGTCGGTGTCGTCTTCGGCCGATACGATCAGCGAACTGCAGGACCAGGGTGGCGCAACGACGTGGCTCAAGCAAGTCCGCGCTGAGAATGGCGCTGTCCTGCGTCACATCCCCGCCACGAGCGAGAATAAGAACAAAGAGCGCTTCAACGATGTCAAATCTCTCGAGGCACTGCTCAAGCTTTTCGACGAGAACAAGAACGAAAACGACCTGAGTCCTCCGCTGAAGAAAGACGACCTCCTCGTGGTGACGCGTAAGCTGGCCAACGGGTCGACGCGCTACTACCTGGTCCACTTCCAGGACATCAACGAAGGGGCCATACCCGCTCAACAGTTCTACCGCGTCAACATTAAGCGCAGCTTATAACCCCACGATCCCGGCGTTGCCGGCTCGTTCGCAAGGCCCCACCGAGCATCGCTCGGTGGGGCCTTCGTGGTTTGGGACCTGCCCGCGGGCACCTGCCTACCTTTGACCCGTGCACCAGACTGGCAGCGCCCTCCGCGTCCTCATCACCCCCCTCAACTGGGGCCTTGGCCACGCGACGCGCTGCCTCCCGATCGCGGACGCCCTCATCCGTGCCGCCGAGGCAATGGGCGAAACGCTCGAGGTCCACTGGGCCTCGGACGGGGATGCCCTCGCGGTGCTGCGTCGCGAACGCCCGGCGGATGTCCACCACGAGCTCCCGGGAGCGGACGTGCGCTACCCGACGCGCTCCATGGCGCTCAACATGCTCCTGGCCGCCCCGGCGCTCACGGCCATGATGCTCGCCGAGGCCCGGGCCGTGGCGCGGCTCCACCGCGGGCACGGCTTCGGGCTCATCGTCAGCGACAATCGCTTCGGGTGCCGGGTGCCGGGCGTGCGCTCGCTGATCATCACGCACCAAGTGCACCTGCCGCTGAAGCCCGCGCCGAGTCGCGTCGTGGCCGATGTCATCAACCACGGTCTGCTGCGGCGCTTCGACGGGGTGCTCGTGCCGGATTACGCGGAGCCGCCGCGGCTCGCCGGGCCGATGAGTGCGCCCCTGTCGGGGGTGCCGGTGCGCTACGTAGGTCCGGTGTCGCGGTTGGGTCCTGGCTCGGGGCGACCGAGCGTAGCGGAAGCTCGAGCGGGGGCGATGCCGGACGGGCCACCGGGGGCCGCGTCGGTGGTTTGCCTCCTGTCCGGTCCGGAGCCGACGCGCACGAGTTTCGAGGGGGCGCTCATATCCAACTTGCCGGCGGCCCTGGACGCGGCCCTCGGCGGGGTGAGTACGGCGTCACGCTGGTGCGGGGTACGAGGGCCGCGCGCTCCGCCGCCGTGGCGACGACCGAAAGTCTTCACGCCGCCAGGTGGACAATCGAGGATTTACTCACAGGCGAAGGCGTGGGACGGGTTTTGGCGAAAGCCGACCTCATCCTCTGCCGCCCCGGGTACACCACCGTCATGGACCTCGCCGCCCTGGGTCGCGCGGCGGTGTACGTGCCGACCCCGGGTCAACCCGAGCAGGAGTGGCTCGGGCAGAGCCTAGACGCGCAGGGGCGGGGCGTTTGCGTGGCCCAGGAGGCCATCGATCGGCCGGGTGTTTTGGCGGAAGCCGTCAGAAGATTAGAGGCATTATCAGCGGCGGGCGTACGGCTTTCGCCAAAACCTGTCGGCGACGCGCTCGACGCCTGGGCGGCCGGAGAAATATCACGCCTCGCGACAAGAACTGTCAACATCGTGTGAGCAACCCCACCCCGGGGCCGCCGTTGATGAATAGAGCGCCTACCTTTGGTGGGCCTCCGCTCTCCCCCCTCGTCCGCCAAGCCCGCCCTGCTATGAGTGACTCCATCAAACACGAATGCGGCCTGGCCGTGGTGCGCCTCCTGAAGCCCCTCGACCACTACGCCGACAAGTACGGGACCCCCTTCTACGGGCTCAACAAGCTGCACCTCCTGATGCAGAAGATGCGCAACCGCGGGCAGGACGGCGCCGGGATCGCGACCATCAAGCTGAACGCCGAGCCGGGGGTGCGCTACATCTCGCGCAAGCGCTCGAACAACAACCAGCCCCTGCGCCACCTCTTCGACGAGGTGTTCGGGACGTTCAAGGACATCACCGCCGAGGAGCGGCTCGACATCCGCGGCCTGAAGAACAACTACCCCTACCTCGGGGAGCTGATGATGGGGCACCTGCGCTACGGGACGCACGGCCGCAACTCGATCGAGGCGTGCCACCCCTTCCTGCGGCAGAACAACTGGATCTCGCGCAACCTCGTGCTGGCGGGCAACTTCAACCTCACCAACGTCGAGGAGCTCTTCCAGCAACTCGTCGAGCTCGGGCAGTACCCGAAGGAGAAGTCGGACACCGTGACGGTGCTGGAGAAGATTGGGCACTTCCTCGACGACGAGATCTCGCGGCTCCACTCCTACTACCGCGACGAGTCGACCTCGCACGACGAGATCAACCAAAAGATTTTCGACAGCGTGGACATCCAGCGCGTGCTGAGTCGGGCGGCGAAGAAGTGGGACGGCGGCTACGTGATGGGCGGTTTGATCGGACACGGGGACGCGTTCATCATGCGCGACCCGAACGGCATCCGGCCGGCGTACTTCTACGCCGACGAAGAGATCGTCGCGATGGCCTCGGAGCGGCCGGCGTTGCAGACGGCGCTCGGGGTGCACCGCAGCACGATCCAGGAGCTGCGCCCGGGACACGCGCTCATCATCAAGGCGAGCGGCGAGTGGTCGGAGCAGAAGTTCACGGAGCCGGGTGAGCGCCGCGGGTGCTCCTTCGAGCGCATTTACTTCTCGCGCGGCACGGACTGGCAGATCTACCGCGAGCGCAAGGAGCTCGGGTTTAAGCTCGTGGACCAGGTCCTGGCGGCCATCAAGAGCGACCTGAAGCACACCGTGTTCAGCTACGTGCCCAACACGGCCGAGACGGCTTTCAACGGCATGGTCGAGGGGCTCAACGAGCGCCTCAACGAGATGAAGCTCGAGCGCATCCTGTCGGAGAAGAAGCTCATGAAGCGCGACAAGCTCGAGAAGTTGATGAAGCAGACGGTGCGCGTCGAGAAGCTCGTCGTGAAGGACGAGAAGCTGCGCACCTTCATCGCCGACGACGCGAGCCGCGGGGAGATGGTGAGCCACGTGTACGATACGACCTACGGCATCGTCGCGAACGAAAAGGATACGGTGGTGCTGCTGGATGATTCGATCGTGCGCGGGACGACCCTGCGCGAGTCGATCATCGCGGCCGTGGCGCGTCTGCGGCCGAAGAAGATCGTGGTGGTGTCGAGCGCGCCGCAGATTCGCTACCCGGACTGCTACGGGATCGACATGTCGAAGATGGGGGAGTTCGTGGCCTTCCAGGCGCTAATTACCCTCCTGCGTGAGACCAACAAGGAAGACTTGATCGACCGGACCTATAAGCTCTGCAAGAAGTCGCTGCGGGAGACGGTCAAGGCTTCGAAGCTCGGGGCGACCCCGGAGCTGATGCCGGTGAACTACGTGCAGGAGCTCTACAACGAGTTTACGTACGAGCAGTTGTCGGCGAAGATCGCGGACATCATCACGCCCACCGGGATCGACATCGAGATCGAGGTGATCTACCAGACGGTGGAGGGCCTTCGGGAGGCTACGGGCCCCGACAATGACGGGGACTGGTACTTCACCGGGGACTACCCGACGCCCGGGGGGATGCGGGTGGCGAATCAGGCCTTCGTGAATTACGTGGAGAAGCGGAACGTGCGGGCGTATGCTTAGTACGAGTGTTGAAGGGTTGAAGGGCTGCTGGGGGGGTGTGCTGTGCTTGGGTGGCTCTGGGGCAGCGCTAGGGGGCCATTGAACCGGCGGGCGGCTTTTTGGACTTTCGCTGTAGCTGGACTCACGGAGCCGCCCGCCCGTCCAACGACCGCCCTAGCGCCTACTTGGGCTGCCGCGTACGGCGGGATATGGCCGGGGGGGGAGGTGTCTCCGAATCAGCTACCCGCCTTGCGACAAGAACGGGATGATCTGCACGATGATCCGCTTGTTCTTCCCCTCCTCCTCTCGCGTGAAAGGGTAGCGGCACTCGCCCTCGAATCCGGAACCAGAGATGAAGAACTCAGAAATTTCAGTGTTGAGTTGGATACCCTCTGCCTTCCAGAGATCCCAAAGCGCGAGGGCACGGCGGTAGGAGAGTTCTTTGACGAAACGACCGGAATCGTTGTTGCGGTCCCCGCCCTGGATGAACCTAGCGGCGCGACCTTCGACAATTATCTTGAAGCGGACCTCGGTGCCGCGGCTGGTTTGCAGAAATCTCTCGATGGCGCGCCCGGCCTCGAGCAGTTTTGGCTTGAACTCATCACGAATGACGGGACTATTAGCGTCGAATTCGAATTCGTACTTGAGCTCGAACCTATCGCAGTTCGAGTTATAAATGAACTGCTCCTGCGAAAGACGACTCGCGACATCCGCGATGGCGCGGATGCGCTCGAGCTCCCTCTTCGCGGCTTCCCCCTCCTGCGCCTGCGCCCGGAAGGCCAGCGCCAGCGTCGTCGCCAGCACCAGGAAGACGAAGAACAGGCTCGTCATCAGGTCGGAGTACCCGACCCAGAAAGAACTCGCGAATTTGTTGGGTTGGCGTGCCATAGGTGCTATGAATCGTAGCGGCCCTTCCCGGAGAAGACGCGCTTGTACCAGGGCACGGGGTTGAGCAACCGATGCATGGCGCGGGTGCTGGCGTCCATGTGCTCGGCCACCTCGTCGAGGCGGTCGATGGTTCGCGTCACGGCCTTGCGCTGAACTTCGAGACCCTCGAAGATGTCGCTACGTATGGCGCTATTCTTTGAGGTCTCCTCAGTGGCGGCCTTCGCGGCGGAGGCGGCTTGATTGGCGCTGTCCTTTATGGCGCGTACAGTTTTGGAGTCGAACGCGTCCTGCACCATGTGGTCGAGCTGTTGCGGCAGACCTTGCAGGTTGGCGGCCGCCTCGTCCTTGACGAGCTCCGAGGCCCGCTGGATGACAGCAACGTTGTTGCGCAGTTCGGTGGTCAAGGTCTTGAGCTGCGACTGGAACTCTCCGAAATTCTTTTCGAACTCTTCGACGATCCTTTGCCCAATCCCGATGGCGCTGTCGTTGCCCTGCTTGAGGTCGACGAGGTTGCGCCCGACGAAGTTCTGGATCTCGACCGAGGCCCGGGCAAGGTCCGCCACGTCCTCGGTAAGTTTGTCGAGTCGCCTTACGGAACCAGCCGACTGGACGAACTTCTCGCTCGCGTCCCCGACCATCTTCATCATCGCCGACGAGCGCTCGATGTGGGGCCGCAGGGCTTCGATGCTCTTGACCGCCTGTTCGAGGCCACGGTAGAGTTCAATCGTTTTCTCGAGCGCGCCGCCCACGCTCAACTCGCGCATCGCCTGCAGGGTCCGCGCCTGCGCTTCGATCGCCTTCGTGTTTTGGCGAAAGCTCTCCTGCATCGCCGTGACGTTGCCGCCGAACTGCGTGTTGAATCTGTCCAGCGTGCCGTTCAGTGTAGACAGCACGGAATTGACGTCCCTCGTGATCCGCGGCAGGAATTGGGTCTGGTAAAAGGTGAAGAACTGATTGCGTCGGCCGTCCACGGCCTTTACTGCCCTAGCCGTGACCCCCGAAAGGATTAGCGTAAAGACTACCCCGGCCAGGCTCGCGCCCATCGCCCACGCAACGGCGTTTAGCAACTCGTCGAGGTTGCCGGTGAGCTGCGCCATGGTGTCGGGTGCACCGCCCGTCGGTGTCGTGGCGGCTTTCGCCAAAACACCCTCGCTCATCGCCTCCACGCCTACGATAATCCCGGTGAGCGCTCCCGCCAGACCGAGGTATAGCGGTACCGAGACCCAAGCCTCCGCCCTCCCGATCGCCGCGTCTATCGGACGATCGACGACGTCTTTGACGAGCGCAAAATCACTCGCCGCGCCGCGGTTGATGCGGGCGTAATCGTTGAGGTCGAAAACGATCTGTCGAAACTCATCCGAAGGATTCTCGACGATGATGCTGGGAATCTGCTCGTCATCGCCTTCGTCTTCAGGCTGAGTTGCCTCGGAGGTGCCGTCGCCTCCCTCAGACGGGATCGGGGGCGGAGCGATGCCCCCAACCCGTATCCGAGCCCGGGGGGGGACCAACTCCTCCAACTTGCGCGTATCCCGCAAGGCCATGAACATGGCGACCAGCTGCAGCGCGATGACGACGATGAGGATAAAGGATTCCGACATAAGCTGACGATGAATCTAGTGGGCGGGATTACGTAAGGACGACCCGCAGAGGCTCTACGACCCGGAACTGCGTCGGACCTGTCGCCTCCAGCTTTCCGGACGTCTCGACCTCAAGGTGCTGACCATCGCCGGTGATTCGGATCGACATCACCTTGGACGTAAAGTCGCCCGGCCGCGCGATGATGCGCCGCCGCACGGTATCGTCCTCGACGAGTTCGTACGTGAAGCGCGTGGAAGTGCCGACTTGCCTGGCGACAAATAGGGCCCTCGGGACACACTCTTCGAAGATGGCGCCTTCGTCCCATTTGCCCGACATATCGTCGCGACCGAGGTAGACGACGCGGGGCTTGTGCACTTCTCGGGGGGGAGGTGCGGGCTTTGGCGCGGGTGCGGGCTTACCCTCTGGCCGCGCGATGGCTTGCGGGCGCTGTTGTACCGTGGCCGCAGGTGGTAGATTGTCCTCGTTGCTTTGGGTAGCCCGTGGCCTAAAACCATCGTTCACGGATGAAATCGAAACTCGCTGTTGCGAGGGCGGCGTTTTGGCAAACCGAAGTTGATTTACTTCAGCTCTAAGCTCGGCGATCTGTCGATCTCGTTTCCCAACGGTTTTCTTGGACTGCAACAAGAGCACGATCTGCGCGCCAATGACGAGCACGCTAAGGGCCAGCAGAATGAGCACCGCCGACGCATTGCCCTGCACCCACCCCGTGAGCCCGCTCATGACTTCGTCGCCATTTGCCGAGCGATATCGGGGATGAGCACCTTGAAGGGAAAGAAAAACGGATCCTCGCCGATGGGTTTGTCGACGGCAGTCGTCTTGCGCAGGTCTTCGACGTGCGCGACGTAGCTGTTCTCGACGCGTTGCATATCGTGTAGTACGCTGAGGCCCCGCCTGAGGTCCTGGCTCGAGATGGCGAGGCGGTCGTCGAAGTTGAAGCTCGCTGTGAGCCGGTCCATGAACGTTAGGAAGTGCCGGTAGTCCTGCATCACCTCCGCCTGAAAGTCTGGCGCGTCTAAGTCTTGAAGGGTCTTGCTCGGCATGTCCCGCGTCGAGACCTCGCCGAAGGCCGCGTGGTTGGTCTCCTTGAGGTAGCTAAGGCCACCTTTAGCCGTGATCTCCTTCGGCTTATCGAGCACGAACATGACTTCGAATTTGTGCCGAGACCCGGTACCCTCGAGCGCGGCGTTGTACGCTGCGTTAAAGAATTCTCTAAGGATAGGCTTACTCGACGACAAAAGCTGCAGCATGCGGGAGCCATTCCCGCTAAAGGCTAGGTATCCGATCCCATCTACCTTGTCCGAGGCTTCGAGGTCGTGGGCGGTACGGTAGATGAGGCTCGCGAAGTAGACCATCACCGGGACTTTCATGTTGCCGCGTCGCGCCAATTGCGCGCCAAAATCGAATGCTTGCTTCGATAGCTTGGGGTGGTTCCCGAGCGAGAACCAAAAGTTGATGACTTCCTCGGCCCGCCCCTCGGCGATGAGCTTTTGGTTAAGCTGCACCAATTCCGGGTCCGACGCGCTTTCGAGCACTCTACTGATCTCATCCTTGAAGGCCAGGTAAAAGCCGTTGCTCTGCAGCTTTTGGCGGCCACTTCCAAAAACGGCATTGCCCGCGTACTGGTAAGACTTGATCTCTTGAATCTTGTCCCGCCGGAACACCGCGACGTCGGCCGTACCGCCCCCAATGTCGATCGACACCGTGGCGCTGTCGCCGGCGAGCGCGCCACGCTCGAGCCACTCGAAATAGGGCGCGACGCTCTCGGCGATCCGCACTGGCTCACGATCTACCTCGGGGAAGGTTCGACGGAATTCTTCCTGCCAAATGCGTGTGAGATCCTCGCGGTGGCTCGTCGGCATGCTCGTCGGGTAGAACCAAATCAGCTTCGTGCTCGCCGGGGAGCCACTTTGCTGGAGGACGTGCGCCCGCATGGCGAGACACAAGGTCCCGATGAAGGCCTTGACGCGATTGCGGTCGGCGTCGCTGCCGTCCATTCGCCACTTGAGGTTGGTTTGAGTGCTGTGGTTGGCCTCATTGTAGAGGACCAGTTGGTAGCTCCACGGGATGCAGATCGTGCGCGAGGGACTTTGCTGCCCAGCGGCGCTGTCCTTCGTCTCGATGGTCGCCGTCCGGATCGGGAACTGCACAGGGTACCGCTGCGAGTTCCTGTCCTTCGCTACTACGGTTGGGAAGAACTCTTCCGGGATATGCTGATAGGCAACGGCTTCCTTGCCTAGCAGAATACCCCTCACGCGGACATCATCGAAGTCAACATCGAGCATGCGGTAGTTGAAGGGGTGCAAAGTCGCGGTAATCCCCCGCGGCTCCGCGAAGGACAGCGCCTCCGAGCTACCGCCAGCGCGCGACACCTCGACGTGCGTGTTCGACGTCCCAAAGTCCACCGCGAAGGAAAACCCCGCCGTGCCTGCTCGCCTAAACCTGCGCGGCACGGCGATGCCAGAGAACAGACCACTCTGCCCCTGGACCCGGAAGTGGTCGAAGGCCTCGCGAGGCTCGTAGATCGTCATCCCGATACTACCCTCCGACCAGGGCGTCTGCTCCATCTGGCTAGACGTGGTTGCCTTCGGTCCACCCGAGTAGTAAGCCTGCAGTTCCTTGGCGACGTGCATCTGCCCGAAACCCACGGCCGTCACCAGCATGATGCGCTGGAGCGTCGGCTGCTCCACGTCGACGTGCTCCGGGAACATCGACAGCCCGAAGGTCATCGCCGTAATCGCGCCCTGCGAGCCGTCGTCGGGTGGCATCGTGGACGTGAGCGAGTACTCCCGCGCGAACTTGGCGGAGGCGCCACTGCGCAGCGGGATCTCGAGCGTGAACGTCGTGTAGCCCACGCCCTCCTTGAGCGAAAACTTCGGCGTACCGACCTGGTTGCTGATCAGGTCCTCAACCGTGAAATAATTAAAGAACGCAGGTTTTAGCGGAAGCAGAAAATCGTAATCCTTGCCTCCCCCGTCGGCGCTGGACGCCAGGACACTCACCCAGCGCTCGTTGTCGATCGGGTAAGGGACCTTGATGAGGTGGGACTCCAGGAAGTCGTCCACCGTGAGGTAGGGATACTGATGCGTCTCGAGCCCGGGCAGCGTCCGCTCGTTCAGGTTTGCGCGTGAGTCCTTGAGGGGCGGACGGTGGATGCCCTGGTCGAAGGGCTCACTCGCGACGAGCTTGTACGTGCCGGACAGCACCTGCGGAATCGCGAGCGGCGGGCGCTTATTGATCGCGAGCGCGGCCTTGCCCGGGCTCAGGATCATGTGGAAGTCCGATTCGACGCTGCGGATGTGCGGGTCGGCCTGGTGGAGGTAGAGCCCGCCGTAGAGCTGGATGCGGTGCTGCTCCCCGTCGGTGGTGGTGGCCTGGTCGTAGTCGTTGTTGTAGGCCTGGAGCGCGTCCGGCCCGGCGATCAAGCCCTCGATATTCGCCTTTTGCGCACCACCGAAGTCGTGGATCAGCGCGTAGGACAGGTACTGAGCCATGGCCGTCTGAGCGCCCCCAGCCTGCTGGCGGAGGTTGGCGTACACGCAGTACATCCAGCGTTGGAACTCGGGGAAGCGCTCGTGGATGAGTTGGTAACTATCGTCGAAGAGCACGTCGCCGCCGGGGGCGCGGTAGGTCTGCGAGGCGCGTTTGCCGGCCGCGGCGAAGAAGAGCGTCTCGGGGCAGGTACCGCCGAGCACGCGCGCCGGGACGTTCTTCTCGTGCAGCAGGTAGATGCCGTCTGCTTTCGCAAAACCGTAGTGCGCCTGGTCCTGATCGTGGTGGAGGTCGATGGCGCTGGCGAGCCGCCGGATGTCACCCGTGTCGCTTCGCCAGGCGTCGAGGTCCGACCACGGGAAACGGACACAGTCCAACTCGGACTTGCTGCGCACCCCGAGCGTATAGAACAGTACCCCGACGTCGAGCGCACCCGAGATGAGCATCTTCACGGAGCTGCTCCGGTCGCCCTTGACGTAGCGCAGCAAGGCCTCCTTGGTGAGGTGCATCGGGGCAAAGGGCGTCGGAATCGAGCGAATCGGCTGCTCGCCCCGCACCGAATCCTGGTTCAGGATCTCGTCGATGCGCTTGCTGTCGAGTACGGAGCCCTCGGTCCAACCGGCCTGGTCGGCCTGCCGATTTTTCTTGTGGGAGATGTAGAATGCCATGTCGGGGCCGGGGTGTTAAACGAGGGGAATGTTATCGGCGACGGTTTCCGCGACGCCCTCGCCGAGGATCGCGATCAGGCGCGCATCATCGTGCCGCAGGGCCTCGACGCGTTTTGGCGAAAGCTTATTGAAGGCCGCCTTGAGGGTCTTGTAGTCGAACGACTTCGCCCCGAAGAGCATCCGCTTCTCGGGTGGGAAGCCGACGATGGCACTGGCGTAATCGTCGGCGTCGGCGGTGTAAGGACGGAAGGCGCGGTTGGTGCCCTGCATCTCCTTGGTCCACGCGCGGTAGCTCGCCGCGAAGCTCAGCAGGGCCCTGACGGTTCGGCTGTTGCCAAAACCCGGGGCGAAGGTCTTCCCGTACACCTCCTTCGACAGGTCGGCCTCGAGGTGCTCGAGGACGTAGCGTGACAGGGCGTACATGTTGACGAACGGCCGCACGATGCGCCGTTGGTCCGCTTCCGCAAAACTCTTGAGGCTAAAAACCTCGGCCTCCTCGGTCATCGCGAACTCGAACTCCTTGGTCGGCCCGCCCACCTCGAAATCCTCCTCGAGGAAGTCGATCAGCGAGAGGGCACCGGCGAGCTCGACGTAGTGCGCGGGGTTTTGTTGGTTGTCGACATCGCCCGGGTCATTCGGGATCTCGGCGGTACTGTTCTCGCCGAGGGTATAAAACGCTTGAATCTTGCCGGGCAACACCCGCTCGTAGTAGCGCAGCGCCTCCTTGGCGCGCTCGACGAACTCGATGTTGCGGATGCGGCTCTCGTTGTCCTGCGCGACCCGGAAGTACGGCTGTACACTCAGCGCCCCGATGACGGCATTGCTGATCGCGACGCCGTTGGCGCCGAGGGCGTTGGGGTTGCGAAACAGCTTGACGAGCACCGGGAAGGCCGCCGCGCCCGAGCCCCCGAAGATCGAGGAGGCGATGAAGATGCGGTCGCCCGCCGAGAAGGCGCTGGCCATGGCCTTTAGCTCCGGCTGGTTGCGCAGGTCGTCCAGCGCCACCACGCCGATCCCGGGATTGCCGACGAAGCCGATCTCCATCGAGACATTGAGTTGGTCCTCGTCGAAGAGGGCGTGCGCCAGTGCGGTGCGCGCGTCGTCGCGGTAGCTGCCGAGCCCGATGTACTCCCGGAAGCGCTTCGAGCCGATGTCGGCGAGGAGGGCCGAGGCGCCCGCGTCCTTGGGCTTACCGTCGTCGTCGATCTGCGCGAGGGCCTCGACCTTGACGGGGAAGAGTCCGCCGGCCGGGGCCGCGGCCCGGCGGGCGTCCTCCGCGGCGGCCTGCAGGGTGACGTAGTCGCGGAGGAGTTGCTTGGTGCGCAGCAGGTCCTTGTTCTGCTGGTGGGGGTCGATGAGGATGGGGACGATGGTCCACGGCTCGCGGGTGGCGGGTCCGACGCCGGCCCCGAGGGCGTGTAGGAGCGCCTTGGTGACGCGCACGCCCGTGCCGCCGACGCCTAACAGGAATACTCTGGGCATGATCGAAAGGGGGGATTAGTAGTTGCCCGCCAGGGGCGTGTGCTTGGCGTTGAGGGAGACGCGCGAGAGGATGAAGGAGAGGATGAGCCCGAGGACGAGGGCGACGAGGAAGTTGAGCAGCGCCCACCCGAATACGTCGCCGCCGCTGGCCACCTCGTCGAGCTCCGGCAGGGACTGGCGCGCGGCGTTGACCTCGGTGTACGCGCGGACCGCGCAGATCAGCCCGGCCCCGAGCCAGAACCCGAGCCAGGCCAGGACGCCCCGCATCCGAACACTATCCACCACGACGTAAAGGAGGCCCAGCAGCACCAGGGGCACGTACCAGCACCACAGGAAGGCGTTCGGGTAGTAGACCTTCGTTTGGCCCTCGAGGTAGCCGTTGAGGAAGTTGTCGAGCCCGAGCGAGTAGAAGAGACTGGAGCCAAGCGTCGAGCCGGTGTCCTGGAGGAAGGGCGACCACTGCGGGATGGCCTGCATGACGAGGGGGAAGAGCGCCAGCGCCACGGCGACGATGATCTTTTTGACGGTAGAATTCATGCGGGGGGACGGGTCACTAATTAACCGTGAATGTAAGCGTAGCCGCGGGTTGGCCTGCGTAGCTCCTATAGGCGAACCCGAGGCCGTCGACGAGCTGCCGCAGGCCGTAGGTCGTAGCGCCGAGTGCTGCCGCGTCGCAGGGGTTTTCGTCGCTGTAGTAAGCGTCGAGCTCGGCGCCACCGGCAGCGCGGGCGAGTTCCACCACCGTGGGGCCCTTGTACTGCGTACCGCTACGCCGGATGCGCAGCTCGTGGGTGTACCCCCCGGGCGAGGCATTCGGCAGGGGCTGCAGGTCTGCGAACTCGAACCGTTTGTCGCTCGACAGGGCCTCGGCGGAGGCTACCGGGTCGACGAGCGGCGAGAGGTCGACGTGGATCGGGACGGTGAGTTGGCCCTTGGTCTGTCCGGCGCGGGCGCCTTCGGGATTGCTGATACTCGCGGGGGTCGTCGGTTTTGGCGGAAGCTGGTACTGCCCAAACTTACCGCCGCCGTCGGCGGGCTGGATCTCGAAGGCCAGTGCAGTTGGACCCCCGGAGAAGGTCACGGTCTGTCCGCCGGTCACCTCCTGGGCCGTGCGCACGAGCGATACCACGGCGCGGCGGGGCCCGGCGAAGAGCATGAAGTACGGTCGCTCGCCATTGAGTCTCACCGGACCGTCGTTCGCGCAGTAGTAGGTCCCTCTAAAGGGGCTTTCCGTCCTCAGGAGGGCAACGCTGAAGTCGGGGTCCGCGTCGAGGCGCTGCTCGACGGCCTCGCGGATAAGGATCTCCTGTTGCGTGAGGTAGGTGTTCGGGTCGTCGCCCTTCGCGGGACTGAACACCATATCGCTCACGACAACGACGGCGGAGCGGCGGTCGGTTTTGGCGAAAGCCTGCCGGACCAAAGCAGCGATGTCGGAGGTAGAGCCCGACTTGGTCGGCAATCGACCGGCCACGAGCGAGGCCCCAAAGTCCATGGCCTCCCCGTCGAAATCGGTGATGCGCCGTCCGATGTAGCCGAGCCGCAGGGTGTCCACTAGGGCCGCCCGCGGACTACGAACGCGTTGTACGAAGTCGAGGAGGTGGTCCTTGAGGCCCGCCTGCTGCGCGAGGTAGCCGTTCATGGAGCCGCTCGTCTCGAAGAGGAGAGTGGCGACCAAGGACGCAGGGGTAATCGGTGCCGTACTCCCGGGATCGTCCACACCGTCGGTGGCCGTCGCCAGGGTAATCACCTCGCAGCGAGCGTACTCCGGGAGCTTCGCCAACTCGGCGAGCACGTAC
The DNA here is from genome assembly GCA_965215115.1 of Saprospiraceae bacterium. Lineage (GTDB taxonomy): Bacteria > Bacteroidota > Bacteroidia > Chitinophagales > Saprospiraceae > CALDTK01. The sequence goes on along the minus strand of OZ244050.1, from coordinate 3,423,812 downwards.
TCGGTATCGCAGGGCGCGGGGCAGGCCTGGCCGCGGGCGCGGATGAGGGTTTGCTTCGCCTCGGCGAGGCGACCCGGGGCGAGGGTGCAGTCGGGGGAGACGAGGTCATCGGACTCGCCGCCGCACGTGCTGAAGACCAACAGGCCCACCGCGAGCATCGCGATCCCGCCTCCTACCAGCGCCCCTCCGCGCTTCTCCTTCCGGACCACACCTGACTCTTTAATCCGTGACGTTACGCCACTTCTCCCTCTCCTAGTTACGATCTGGGGAAAAACTCCAACCCCCGACACAAGCACCCCCGCCGCAGCGAGGCCGACGGACCCGGGGCGAACCTTACCCCACGCGCCGCGATTTATCTACTACACCCCCACCTCCATGCGCTCCCCCACCCTCCTCCTCACCGCGGCCCTCTCGCTCGCCCTGGCCACCACCGCCGCGGCCCAGGACCCCAAACCCGCACTCGCGCCCTTCGCCACGGGCTTCTCGCAGCCCATCGACATCACCCACGCCGGCGACAAGACGGGCCGCCTCTTCGTCAACGAGAAGACCGGGAAGATCATCGCCCTCAACGCCGACGGGAGCCGCATCGGGACCTTCCTCGACCTGAGCGCCCTGATCACCACCGACGGCGAGCGCGGCCTGCTCGGGCTCGCCTTCGCGCCGGACTACGCCACGAGCGGTCGGTTCTACGTCAACTACACCAACCGCCAGGGCAACACCACCATCGCGCGCTACCGCGTGAGCGCCGCCGACCCCAACGTCGCCGACGCCGCCAGCGGGGAGGTCCTCCTCACGGTCCCGCAGCCGTTCGCCAACCACAACGGCGGCGACCTGGCCTTCGGGCCGGACGGCCTGCTCTACGTGGCGAGCGGCGACGGCGGCAGCGGCAACGACCCACAGGCCAACGCACAGGACACCACCAATCTCCTCGGCGCCATCCTGCGCCTCGACGTGAGCGGGGCTACGGGCTACGTGGCGGCCGGTGGCTACCCCGGGGCCGCGCCAGAGGTTTTCGCGGCCGGCCTGCGCAACCCCTTCCGCATCAGCTTCGCCCCCGGCTCCGACACGCTGTGGATCGGGGACGTCGGACAGAACCGCCGCGAGGAGGTCGACATCGTAACCACCGGCGGCGCCGGCACCAACTTTGGCTGGGTGTGCTACGAGGGCTCGCTCGACAACCGCGGCGTGCCCTCGGCGGCGCAGAGCAACTGCCGTGGCTTCAGCGCCTACGAGCCCCCCGTCTACGAGTACGACCACGTCGAGAACGGCAACCGCATCCGGGGCTCCGTGACCGGGGGCGTCGTCTACCGCGGCACGCAGTTCCCGCAACTCCGCAACTTCTACGTCTTCGCGGACTTCGTCACGGGCCGCGGGTACGCCCTCAAGCTCGACGGCGGCGGCGGCGGGGCGAGCGAGAGCTACGTCGTGCCGGGTTTCGGCAGCCAGATCGTCGGTTTTGGCGAGAGCGAATCGGGTGAAGTATACGTCGCCCAGATCAGCGGCACCATCTCGCAGCTCATCTCCCAGGCCCCGCTCCCGGTGTCCGTGACTGAGTTCACCGCCACGCCGCAGGATTGCGGCGCCGTCGTGACGTGGACCACCGAGCGCGAGGTAGACCTCTCGCACTACGAACTCGAGGTCGCGGGTGAGGACCTGCGGTGGGCGGCTTTCGCCAAAACCTACCCCGGGGCTCCGGACGGGCGCTACCGGCAGATCGTCGACCTGCAAGGCGGCAGTCGCTACGCTAGACTGGTGAGCGTCGACCTCGACGGCACCCGCGACACCGGTCCGGTCATCCGCCTCGAGGACGCTTGCGCGCCGACGTTGAACAGCTACCCCAACCCAGTCTCCCGCGGGGCCGAGGCGACCGTCACACTCGCCGACGCGCGGCAACTCGTGTTCGTCTCCGATGCCCTCGGACGGCTCGTGCTCACGCTCGACCCGGGGGGCAGCGCCCGGCTGAGCCTGCCCACCGCGTCGCTCCCGGCCGGCAACTACTTCATCCGACAGGGGAGCCAGGTCGCGAGAGTGGTCGTTGCGCAGTAGGGGAACCGCCGCGACGCTGCGTACTGCTCCGTCGAGCCGATCGGTCCGCGGCGTACCCACGATTCACGCAATCGCGATATGCCCCGGACCTTTCGCCTTGCAGGGCTTTCGCCAAAACTTATTTCGCGCAACTTTGCTGAGCGTCTTTATTAGCGCAGCGGCATGCCGAAATGCCAGATGTTTGCACTTCCCTAACGGTCGCTAAGCTGCGTCGTCCGTAGATTGCCGTCCGCCCCTAACCATTGCCCCACTACGATACGCAATGGTCAACACCACTTCCGCCGGGCAGCCCGGCCTGTACACTCCCGAACTCGAGTCCGACGCTTGTGGCACCGGGCTGTTCGTCAACCTCGACAACCGTGCCTCCAACGGCATCGTCGACCGCGCCCTGCGGATGCTCGAGCGCATGGAGCACCGCGGGGCCTGCGGGTGCGAACCCGAGTCCGGCGACGGCGCCGGCATCACGACGCACCTCCCGCACGCCTACTACCGCAAGCTCGCCTCCGACGGGGAGCTGCCCTTCTTCCTGCCCGACCCCGGGAGCTACGGCACGGGGCTGTTTTTCCTGCCGAAGTCGCCCGCGGCCCAGCGCGCGATCCGCGAGGAGATCGAGACGGCCGCCGAGACGCTCGGCTTCGAGCTGGTGGGCTTCCGGGAGGTGCCAACGAACCCAGACGGGCTAGGCCCGACGGCGCTCAGCACGGAACCCTACGTGACGCAACCCTTCTTCGCCACCTCGCGCACCGTGGACCGCAACGTGTCTACGGCGACCTCCGCGGAGCCGATCAAGGAAGGGCGACACCCGGACTCCGAGCGCCGCAAGACCCTCGACCGGCGCCTGTATGTTTTGCGGAAGCTCATCACCCGCAAGGTCGTGGCCCTCATGCCGCAGCACGCCGAGGACTTCTACGTGTGCAGCCTCTCCTCGCGGACCATTACGTACAAAGGACAGCTCACGAGCCTCCAGGTCCGCACCTACTACCCCGACCTCTCGCACCCGGACTACACGAGCGCGATTGCGCTGGTGCACTCGCGCTTCGCGACCAACACCTCGCCGCGGTGGAAGCTCGCGCAGCCCTTCCGCATCATCTCGCACAACGGCGAGATCAACACCGTCCAGGGCAACATCAACTGGTGGCGCTCGCGGGAGGCGAAGCTGGCGTCGGACGTTTTCACGAAAGTGGAAATGGACATCCTCCTGCCGATCCTGGAGCAGGAGGCCAGTGACTCGGGGAGCTTCGACAACGTGCTGGAGTTCCTCGTGCACGCCGGGCGCTCCTTGCCGCACGCGCTGATGATGATGATCCCGGAGGCCTGGCAGAACGACCGCCAGATCGGGCAGGCGAAGCGCGACTTCTACGAGTACCACGAGATGCTGATGGAGCCCTGGGACGGGCCGGCCTCGATGTGCTTCACGGACGGAACCCTCGTCGGGGCGACGCTCGACCGCAACGGCCTGCGCCCGAGCCGCTACATTATCACGCGCCAGAACGAACTCATCCTCGCGAGTGAGACGGGCGTGATCGACATCCCCGCCGAGGACATCGTCCGCAAGGACCGCCTCGAGCCCGGGAAGATCTTGATCGCCGACCTGGACCTCGGCCGCATCATCGACGACGCCGAGCTCAAGGACACGATCTGCAAGCGGCAGGACTACAACGACTGGCTCGCGAAGTACCGCCTCGGCATCGGGGAGCTCCCGATCGTGATGCCGGGCACGATCTCGGCGGAGCCCCTGCGCCGCCGCCAGCTCGCGCACGGGCTCACGCGCGAGGACCGCGAGCTCATCCTGCGCGACATGTCGCGGGCCGGCAAGGAGCCCGTCGGGAGCATGGGCGCCGACACGCCGCTGGCCGCCCTGAGCCAGTACGCGCAGCACATCGCGAACTACTTCCGGCAGCAGTTCGCGCAGGTCACCAACCCGCCCATCGACCCCCTGCGCGAGGCGGACTTCATGACGCTGAAGACCTTCCTCGGCACCAACGGCAACATCCTCGAGACGACGCGGGCGCAGGTGCGCGGCATTAGGATCGACTCGCCGGTGCTCACGGTGGAGGAGTACTTCCGGCTGCGCTTCAACAAGCACCAACACTACCACGCCGAGAAGATCGACTGCCGCTTTCCGGCGGACTACGAGCCCGGCGACCTCCGGCTCGCCCTCGAGCGCGTGGCCGACCAGGCCGAGGCCGCGATCGCGCGTGGCGCGACGCTGCTGTTCGTGAGCAACCACCACATCGCCGCGGACCTGGTGCCGATCCCGTCGCTGCTGGCCACCGGGGCCATCCACCACCGCTTGATCGCGAGCGGGTGCCGCCGGCAGGTGGCGCTGATCGTGAATGCGTCGGATGTATACGAGACGCACCACTTCGCTACCCTACTGAGCTACGGCGCGGACGCCGTGTACCCGAGGATCGCGTACGAGACCATCGCCGAGCTCGCGGCCGAGCGTTTTACCGGACCCGAGGCGATGCTCTTCCAGAGCAACTACCGCCACGCCGTCGAGCAGGGCCTGCTCAAGATCATGTCGAAGCTCGGTATCTCGACGGTGCTGAGCTACAAGGGCGCGCAGACCTTCGAGGCGCTCGGCATCGGGCGGGAGGTGATCGACCTTTGCTTCAAGGGCACCATCTCGCGCATCGGCGGACTCGACTTCGACATGTTGGCCAAGGAGGCGCTCGTCAAACACCGCATCGCCTACAGCGAGGTGGACGAGCTGCAGGACATGGGCAAGTACGCCTGGCGGCGCCGGGGGGAGTACCACCTCTTTAATCCGGCGTCGATCCACCTGCTGCAGCAGGCGGCGCGAACCAATGATTACACGGTCTACAAGAAATTTGCGAAGGAGATTGACAGGCTCGACGAGCACACGGTGACCCTGCGGAGCCTGCTCGAGTTCACGGAGCGCGACGCCGTGCCGCTCGGGGAGGTGGAGCCGGTCGAGGCCATCCTCACGCGTTTCGCGAGCGGGGCCATGAGCTTCGGGTCGATCAGCTACGAGGCCCACACCTCGCTGGCGATCGCGATGAACCGCATCGGCGGCAAGTCCAACTCAGGGGAGGGCGGCGAGGATTCCTCTCGTTACACCCCGCTCGCAAACGGGGACTCCATGCGCTCGGCCATCAAGCAGGTGGCCTCGGGGCGCTTCGGGGTGACGAGCTACTACCTCACCAACGCCGACGACCTCCAGATCAAGATGGCGCAGGGCGCGAAGCCCGGCGAGGGCGGGCAGCTGCCGGGCGACAAGGTAGACGACTGGATCGCGCGCGTACGCCACTCGACCCCGGGCGTCGGCCTAATCTCGCCACCGCCCCACCACGACATCTACTCGATCGAGGACCTGGCGCAACTCATCTTCGACCTCAAGAACGCCAATCCGAAAGCCCGTATCTCCGTCAAGCTCGTGAGCAAGGCGGGCGTCGGGATCATCGCGTCGGGGGTGACGAAGGGCCACGCGGACCACATCCTGATCAGCGGGCACGACGGGGGCACGGGTGCCTCGCCGCTGAGCTCGGTGATGCACGCGGGGCTGCCCTGGGAGATCGGCCTGGCGGAAACGCACCAGACGCTGCTGCGCAATCAGCTCCGCGGACGCGTGAGGGTCCAGGCCGACGGCCAGATGCGCACCGGGCGCGACTTGGCCATCGCCACGCTACTCGGGGCCGAGGAGTGGGGCGTGGCCACGGCGGCGCTCGTGGTCGAGGGTTGCATCCTGATGCGCAAGTGCCACTTAAACACGTGTCCGGTGGGCATCGCAACGCAAGACCCGGACCTGCGCGCCAAGTACGACGGTCGCGTCGAGGACCTCGTCAACTACTTCCGTTTCCTCGCCGAGGACCTGCGCGAGCACATGGCGCGGCTCGGGTTTCGGACCGTGGATGAGATGGTGGGCCAGGCGCAGGTTTTGCGGAAGCGCACCACCGGCCTCCACCCGAAAGCCGCGAGCATCGACCTCGCCCCGGTGCTCTACATCGAGGACGCGAAGGGCCTGCCGGGCTACGCCTGCGAACTGCAGGACCACAACATCGACGACGTACTCGACCGCCGGCTCATCGAGCGCGCGCAGCCGGCCCTGCTCGACGGCGCCAGGGTGACGGGCACCTTCCGGATCGCGAACACCGACCGGGCCGTGGGGGCGATGCTCTCGAACCAGGTCTCGCTTCACCACGGCTCGAAAGGCCTGCCCGACGAGACCATCGCCTACCGTTTCCGCGGAAGCGCCGGCCAGAGCTTCGGGGCTTTCTTGGCGCCCGGGATTGCCTTCGCGGTGGAAGGCGACACGAACGACTACTTCGGGAAGGGTCTGTCGGGCGGGCGCATCGTAGTGGTGCCCGACCGCGACGCCACCTTCGTGCCTTCCGACAACATCATCATCGGCAACGTCGGGCTCTACGGCGCGACCGCCGGGGAGGTGTACATCCGCGGGCGCGCCGGCGAGCGATTTGCGGTGCGCAACTCCGGGGTCACGGCCGTGGTCGAGGGCGTCGGCGCGCACGGCTGCGAGTACATGACGGGCGGGCAGGTGATCATCCTCGGGCACGTCGGGCGCAACTTCGCGGCCGGGATGAGCGGCGGGATCGCCTACCTGCTCAACCCCAACGAGGACCTCGAGCGCTACTGCAACACCGAGATGGTGTGGCTCGAGCAGCCGAGCCCCGAGGACCAGAAGGCCCTGCGCACCTACATCAAGCGCCACTTCCGCTACACGGGCTCCGCGCAGGCATTGGCATTGCTGCAAAACTGGGAGGACGCCGCGCGGCAGTTCGTCAAGGTGATGCCGAAGGAGTACAAGCGCGTGCTGGCGCGGCAGGCGGCGGGGAGGAAAGTGCTAGAGTTGGAGAGTGAAAAGTGAAAAGTCTTGCCCGTCTTCCCACCGCGAGCCCCCGTCGCAAAGCCAACTCTCCACTTTCAATTCTCCCACTTTCAAACTCTATTATGGCCTCCATCCACGCCTTCAAGTCCGTGCCCCGCGTCACGCCCGCCAAGCGCCCCGTCGAGGAGCGCGTCCGGGATTACAACGAGATCTACGTCGACCAGACCGAGGCCGAGACCGTCGAGCAATCCTCGCGCTGCATGGACTGCGGCGTGCCCTTCTGTCATTCCGGTTGCCCGCTCGGCAACATCATCCCGGACTTCAACGACGCCGTCTACCACGGCAACTGGCGGGAGGCCTACGATATCCTGACCGAGACCAACAACTTCCCGGAGTTTACGGGCCGGATCTGCCCGGCGCCCTGTGAGTCCGCCTGTGTGCTCGGGATCAACGCCGATCCGGTGACGATCGAATTTATCGAGCGCTCTATCGCGGAGCGGGCCTTCGAGGGCGGGTGGGCCAGGCCACAGCTTCCGCTAAAACCCGCTACGGGCAAGTCGGTGGGTGTGGTAGGGTCGGGACCCGCGGGCCTCGCGACTGCCGAACAACTCACCAAGGCGGGCCACGCGGTGACCCTCTACGAGCGAAACGATAAGATCGGCGGATTGCTGCGCTACGGGATTCCGGACTTCAAGCTCGACAAACGCGTCATCGACCGCCGGCTCGAACTCATGGCCGCGGCCGGGGTGGTGTTCCGCGCGGGCGTCAACGTCGGCGAGGACATCTCCGCGGGGGAGCTTCGCGAGCTGCACGACGCCATCGTGCTCACGGGTGGCTCGACGATCCCGCGCGACCTACCCATTCCGGGCCGCGAACTAAAGGGCGTCCACTTCGCAATGGACTACCTCGAGCGCCAGAACCGGAGCGTGTCCGGCGCGCCGGGCCTGCCGGGCGGCGTCATCCGGGCCGAGGGCAAGCACGTGGTCGTGATCGGGGGCGGGGACACGGGCGCGGACTGCGTCGGGACGAGCAATCGCCACCGCGCGACCTCCGTGACGCAGATCGAACTCCTCGCCAAGCCCCCCGATGGTCGCCACGAGTCGACGCCCTGGCCCAACTGGCCCATGCAGCTGCGCACGTCCACGAGTCACGAGGAGGGCTGCGAGCGGGAGTGGGCGCTGCTCACGAAGCGCTTCGTCGGCAACGCCGGGGGCCACGTCACGGGCGTCGTGATCTGCAACATCGAGTGGACCTACGACGAGGCCACGGGTCGCAGCGGCTTCGTCGAGGTCGAGGGCACGGAGCGGACGCTGCCCTGCGACCTGGCGCTGCTGGCCGTCGGGTTTATGCACCCACAGAAGGAAGGCTTGCTGGAGCAGCTCGGGGTCGGGCATGACGCACGCGGCAACGTGGCGGCCACCGACTACCAAACTTCGGTGCCAGGAGTATTTGCCGCTGGCGACATGCGGCGCGGTCAAAGCCTCGTGGTCTGGGCCATCGCCGAGGGCCGCGAGGCCGCCGTCAAAGTGGACGAGTACCTCACCGGCGCGCCGAGCGTGCTGGAGAAGCGCGAGGAGAACAAGTTGATGTTGGTGTAGTCGCACGGTGCGGCGCGACGAGGGTGGCGCAGTGCACCAGCCGGTGAGTCACACATCTAGACTTACCGTGGCTCGAGTCGGTACGCCGACTGAGCTAGAGCGCGTACCTTCACGCACATGAACGTCGATGCCCTCCGCCGCGAAGTCAAGACCCTCGTCGACGCGATCGACGACGAGGCCGTCCTCACCGAAGTCGTTGAGCTAGTGCGCGAGCGTGTTTCCGACGAAGCGGCTACCGAGCCACGGGTTTCTCCGGACGAGCTCGTCAGCTTCGATGCCGACGGACGCGGGTACACGGCCGAGGAACTCGGCGACATGCTCGATGAGCGCGTGCGCGCGATGCGCCGGGGGGAGGGCGTCCTGACGTTAGCAGAATTTAAGGCAAAGCGGAAAGCATGGCGCGACAGTACACCGTGACGGTCTCCGCCGAAGCCGAAGACGAGTTGCAGCTTATGGTCGACTACGTCAGCGACCACTTCGGCTTGACTTACGCCCTACGACTCGATGCGCGAATTGATGAAGCGATTGACTCATTAGCGGTGAACCCCGAGCGCCACATGCGCATCCGCTACCTCGTCGGGCGGCAACTCGTCTACCGCCGCGCCCTCGTCGGCAAGAAGCGCCGCCTCATCTTTACCATCGACGAGCCGGCGCTCAGGGTCGAGGTCGTCCGCATCGACTTTCAGTCGAGTGACCCGCGGACGCTGGACGACTTGCCGTAGCCGAGGCCCCAGGCTACGTGCCTAGGTGGGTGCGCGGGCGTACCTTCACGCACATGAACGTCGATGCCCTCCGCCGCGAAGTCAAGACCCTCGTCGACGCGATCGACGACGAGGCCGTCCTCACCGAGACCGTCGAGCTACTGCGCAAGGGTTCACCGGAGGCCCAGGCCACTGCCGAGCCCGATGGCGCGGACGCGGTCGTGAGCTTCGACGCCGACGGCCGCGGCTACACCGCACAGCAACTCGGCGATACGCTCGACGAGCGCGTACGCGCGATGCGGCGGGGGGAGGGCGTGGTCTCTCTTGCGCAGTTCGAAGCAAACATGAAAGCATGGCGGCGGAATACGTAGTGGAACTATCCCCCGCAGCGCAAGACGAGGCGCAAGAGATGATCGATTACATCGCAGATAACTATGGCGACGTATATAGCGACAGCCTCAACGAAAGGATAGTCGAAAGTACGCGATCGTTGACGTTTAATCCCGAGCGCCACATGCGCATCCGCCACCTCGTCGGGCGGCAATTCATCTACCGCCGCGCCCTCGTCGGCAAGAAGCGGCGCCTGATCTTTACCATCGACGAGCCGGCGCTCAGGGTCGAGGTCGTCCGTATCGACTTTCAGTCGAGTGACCCGCGGACGCTGGACGACTTACCGTGGGCCCGTGACCACCGGGATGCGCACAGTTTTGCGGAAGCGAAATCGTCGTTACTGCACAGCCATAGCGCTCACTACGGCATGACGACCACCGCGTCCCGGACCGGGTAGCCCTGGGCCACGGTCCTGAACTCGAGCCTGAGCCTGTCCTCCGACGCGCTCACCAGGAGTGCCCCGTACTCACTCCCCTGGCAGTATGCGGGAGCGCCAGCCTCCGACTTCACCGAGCCACAATCGTTACGGATGGGTGCGCCCCCGACGCCGTTGACGATGTAGGCGACATCCCCGATGTCGAAACGTTGGAAGTCGTGGTCGTGGCCCGTGATCACGGCCCGGATCCCGTACGCCGCGAAGTCCCACTGCATCCGCTCGTTGTCGCCGTGATTGCCGACAGAATAAGGTGAGTGATGGAAAATGGCAATCTTGAACAAAGCCGTCGACGCAGCCGTAGCTCCCGCGAGCCACTCCTGCTGCTCGGGCATGGTTAGTTTGGCGTGCGAGTCGATGTAGAAAAACTCCGCCGTCCCGATGCGGACGCTGTAGTAGCGCTCGTTGCCGGGCAGGTCGAAGTACGCTAGGTAGTCGGCGACATCGCCCGCGCCCCCGTAGTCGTGGTTGCCGGTGGTCGGGAAGAAGCGGTTGCGGCCCTCGGCGGCGGCGGCCCCGTCGCACCGTAAGCTATCCGGGGCCGTGGGATTGTAGATGTAGTCGCAGTACTGGCTCCCGATGTTGGCGTGGGCATTGTCGAGGCGGAACTCGGGGTAGCTGTTGTCGCCCGTCGTGAGGATGGCCTCGGGGTCGAACGACTTCACCATCGTCGCGACGGCTGCCATATTCGGTCCGGCCAGGCCGTAGTCCCCGATCACGGCCACGCGGGTCGGCTCCTCGGTGTCGGTGACGAGGTATACCTCCTCGACCAGGGGGGTGCTCTCGGTACAACAAGTTAAGCTTACACTGTAGAGGACGGCGAGGAACGCGGGCAGCCGCATAGGAGAATAGTATGGATAAGGATGTGGTACGAGGATACTGTTGGTGTTACACCGGTAGCCGCGCAAATGTTCCGGCGGGGCGGGCTTTCATCGGTGAGACGCTTAACAAGGTAATTGGCCTTTCGGCAAAACAAATCCCGCCTGCGTCCGCTTGACCTTATGGCGTCCGATGTAGTCCGCCCCTCGACGTAGCGGCGGACCGGGCCCGCGACCTCCTGCAATCCGCCCCCGAATGCCTACGAGCTGCTCGACTTCACGCTTACGCGCTACGACGACGTTGGGGTGGTTCATCTGCATCCTCGCCGCAACGTGCGCTTTTAGCCAGCGCGGTGATACGCTAACGCTGCCCCCGGCCCAGGTCTTCGTCGACGAGGCCCGCGGTCTGGTGATCAGCAACGTGGACACCCGGACCATCGACAGCATACGCCTCCCGCTATACCTGGGGCTCGCTGAGAAGGTCTTCGCCTGGTCGCCCGTGAATGGTGCTAGTCTGATAGGGCGCCCGCACGCGATCGCCGAACTCGGGACCGGCCGATCTCTCACGCTCTGGTTCACGACCCTTCCCATCGTCACTATCAGCACGAGCAATACCATCGTCGACGAGCCCGATGTCTACGCGACGTTTACGCTCACCGAGCGAAACGGCGCGCGGGTCACGTCCGGCGTCGGCATTCAGTACCGCGGGGCGTACACCCTCAACTTCGAAAAGAAGTCGATGGAGATCGAGTTCTGGAATGATTCCGTCGGCAATGACAAGGAGGACTACCGCCTGCTCGGCATGACCTCCGACGACGACTGGAACCTACAGGCCATGTGGGTGGAGCCCCTGCGTATCCGCAGCAAGGTCTCCTCGGATCTCTGGCGCGGGTTCAACACCCTCCCCTACATCTCCGACGAGCCGGACGCCCTCAATGGGGCGCGCAACGAGTACACGGAACTCTTCCTCAACGGTGAGTACCGGGGCCTGTACGCCCTCGGCGAGAAGGTCAATCGCAAACAATTAAAACTCAAGAAGTACAAAAACGGCATCCGCGGTGAACTGTACAGCGGGGCGGACCTAGGGCCGTCGACGACCTTCGCCGAGCGAACCCCCTACGACGACAGTCAAGAGTACTGGGGAGGGTTCGAGTACAAACACCCCGACGAGGAGATAGACTGGACGCGCCTAGACGACTTGGTACGCTTCGTGGCGGAGGCACCGGATCACGAGTTCTACGCCAACTACCCAGACTTCATCGACGTCGATAACGCGGTCGATTACTTCCTATTCATCAATGTCCTCAATGGCTGGGACAACATCGCGAAAAACACTTACCTCGCGCGATACAACAGGTACGAACCTTACTTCTACGTACCGTGGGACCTCGACAACGTGATCACCACAGGGTGGGGCCGGCCAGCCGACTCCTCGGCCGCAGGTATCTTCGCCAACAATCGCCTGTTCGTACGTCTGTCACAGGACTGCCGCCCCGGAGGTTTCAGCGAGCAGGTAGTGAACCGTTGGGATCAGCTCCGGAGCAATGCGTTCTCCCTCGACACGTGGGTGCGGGCCTACCGTACGCAGTACGAGTTCCTCCTACGCAATGGCGTCTACGAGCGAGAGTTGGTGGCTTGGCCGGATACGAGACCTACGGAGGGTCAGATGACTTTTATCGAAACCTGGCTCACGGCCAGGTTCGACTTCCTCGACGAGCTCCTCGCCGAGCCTTGCCGAGCGCCCGTCGCGACGCGGGACCTCCAAACCGGGCGCTTGTCCGTCTACCCGAATCCTGCCGACGCCTACCTCATGATCGACGGCTCACCGTCGGAGCCTTACGACGTATCCCTCTACGATGCCCTCGGGCGGCGCCGTATCTGGACCACCGTCACCGGGGGCCAGAGTGTCGACATCCGTGCCCTACCGGCGGGTATCTACCGGCTCATCGCCCGGGACCTAAACGGCGACCAGACCGCCCTCAAGGTAGTGGTCACGCGCTCACGGTAACCCCCGAGACGCAGCGGTGACCCTGGCGCGCCCTCACGTCCGTGCCTCCCGACGCCCGCAGCCGTGGAGCCAAGCCTCGCGTACGCTGGAGGACTTCCGTAAAAAACCCTTCGCGCTGGCCTACCCTACCCCACCTTCGCCCGCATGGGCTACACCATCGGACTTTACGTCATGGCCGCGCTGTACGCCGTGGCGGGCGTGATGCACTTCGTCAGGCCGGGCCTGTACCTCGGGATCATGCCGCGGTGGCTGCCGGCGCACGGGGCCCTCGTGCTGCTCTCGGGCGTGGCCGAGGTAGCGCTCGCCGTGGGGCTCCTCTTCGGGGCTACGCGCGCTTACGCGGCCTGGGGGATCATCGCGATGCTGGCGGTTTTCCTGCTGGTGCACTTCGACATGGCGCTCACGCCGGGGGCCGGCAAGGGGCTGCCGGGCTGGGCACTGTGGGCACGGATCGCGGGACAGTTCGCCTTGATGGCCTGGGCGTACCGCTATACACAAGTCTGAACGCACAACCCTACTCGATCAAGCGCTACAGGTCCTGATTCGCGCCGTGTACGTGAGAACGCTACGGCGGCAGACATCTGCGGGCTTACCGGTCGGAGAAGCTTTCTCGGTCTGGACACCGCCGCAAGCTCGGACCGTCGCCTGCGCCAGACCGTATCAGTAGTAGCCGTCTTCGAAGAATCGGTAGTAGAGCTGCGAATACCGAATTGCATTGAAGACACCGTAAAGCGCGATCAGCACCGCTACCCCGATGCCGATCGGACGGTGAGCCGGATTCTTGATTAACAACGCAAGGAGGATGGTGCTTGCGCTAAAACCCATCCACAGCACCGAGGAGATGGTCGAGATCACGAAGAAGCTAGGCGTGCCATAGTCATTAAGTACCGTAACTAATAAGCTCGTCACATCGGCCGCGAGCCATAGCGCGAGCATCGACAGGATAACGAGATCGGCGCGGGCCCGCACCTTCTCGCCGAACGTCGTGCCCCCGGGCGAATCAATTATATCGCGCCCGTCCGCCCACCCATCCGAGCGGGGAGGGGCCACCGCAGATCGCAACTCCGGCACGGCAGCGGCGGGCTGCCACTCCGCGAAGCCCTCGCGCCAGACGTAAGCGTCGCCGGCGATGCCGCGGTGCTCGAGTTGCGACTTATCGAACGGCCCGGACTGTTGGCCGCCGACCAGTAGGTAGTATTCCATAGCTCGTGCAATTGGGTGGTGGCGCTCACGCGCTAGATGACCAGGCGGTACAGGAACGGACCGACCATCCCCGCGATACTCGTAAGTACTACGAGCACGATGCAGATGATTCGCAACCTCCTGTCGCCAACCAAGAGCGTGAGTAGGACCACTGGGCGCCCGCCGCCGTTTATCGCCAACAAAGTAATGACTTGGTTTACGAGCACGGAGACGAGACCAACGAGGGCAAAGGCGGCAATGATCCTGTCACTATAGCGGGCCAGGGGCGCGGCGGGCGCCCCAGTCTCTGATCGGCCGCTCGAACGGGACGTTGGCGCTGATGCTGTCGTGACGTTTACGTTGGACGGTCGCTGGGAAGGGACGACCTCCGCGAGTGCCGCTCCCTCACCGGCGCGCCGCCGATCCGCGAAGCCCTCGGACCAGACGTAGCGCTCCCTGTCGATGCCCTCGCGCGAGAGCTGGGCCACGGTAAAGGGTCCACGCCGCTCGCCGTCTTCGAGGAGGTAGTACTCTGCCATAGCTTTAGCTTTAGCTCACCAGACGTTGCGTCCGACGGTGAAGACCGTAATTATTACCAGGACCGCCCAGATGGCATGTGTTCCGTAGAGCGCCCGCCGACAACGCGCCCACGGCGTCGAGACCTGCGCCCGGAACTCCGCCACCCAGCCGAGGAGCATGTACGGGACCGCGGCTACGGCGAGCGGGTTAAAGGCCCAAGCCGCGGCCAAGTCGGCATGGGACAGCGCGTGCAACGCGCGCTGCGACCCACACCCCGCACACTGTAAGCCGGTGAAAGCGTACAGGGGGCAGCGCGGGAAAAAGCTCACTTGCTGAGGGTCGAAAGCGAATAAGACTATGCCGATCGCGCCGAGTCCCACGCCGCTGAGCCACCACGCGAGCGACTGACTGCGCACTAGAATGCGTTGGCGAAAATGCCCAGAAATATCGACCCGATGTAGAGCACTAAGAATGCGATCCCAACGTAAAGCCCGATCTTGGTCCACTTGCCCGCCTCACGGGAATAGTGATTGGCCTGCTCGATGTCGCCCGCGTAGTAGCGCGACTCCACCTTCGAGGCGTTAACGATGCCGACGATGCCGAGGGGCAGACAGCACAGCACCGTGACGAGGATAGACTCGATGAGCCAGGTCTTCGGTGGCGGTCCGCCCAGCTCGTCGTGGGCCAGGCGGCGCGGACCCGGTCGCTGCATCGGCGGACCCTGGCCCGCGCCCATCTGCGGGGGCGGCGGCGGTCCGCTCGGCGCCGGGGGCGGCGCGTAGGCCGGGGCGGAGGCCTCGAAGATCTGCGCGCCCTCGCGGTCGCCCTGGACCATGAACAGGTCGCTGAGTTCCGGGAACTCCGTGGCGGGCTTCCAGTCCGCCAGGCCTTCGTACCAGACGAGCGTCGTGCGGGTGATCGGGGCGGCGCGTAGTTCGGCCAGGGTCACGGGGCCCTTGCGCTCGGTGCCTAAGGCGTAGAAGTACTGGGTCATAGTGCGGGGGTGTAGCTCGGCGTTCTGATTGGTGAGGCCAAACTAGTACGTGGCTACCAATTTCGCCCGGGCGATGATTCGCCGCGGCCGCCGAACGTTTTGGCGAAAGCTACCTTGTGCCCACGGCCCCCCTCCGCGGCCGCGAAGCCACCCAACCGAATGACCACCTCCACCCAGACCCACCCCAGCGCCGTCGACGAGCACGGCGTCTACCGCCCGCGCCACCACGTGCGCATCGTCACCTCGGCGAGCCTCTTCGACGGCCACGACGCCGCCATCAACATCATGCGCCGCATCCTCCAGCGCTCCGGGGCCGAGATCATCCACCTCGGGCACAATCGCTCCGTCGACGAGGTGGTGCGGTGCGCCCTCCAGGAAGACGTGCAGGGCATCGCGATCACGAGCTACCAGGGCGGGCACATGGAGTACTTCCGCTACATGCGGCAGCTGCTCGACGAGGCCGGCGCACAGCACATCCGGATCGTCGGCGGCGGGGGCGGGACGATTCTCCCGAGCGAGATCGCCGCACTGAAGAAAGAGAAAGTAGCCCGGATCTACAGCCCCGACGACGGTCGCGCGATGGGGCTCCAGGGCATGATCAACGACGTGCTGCAGCGCTGCGACTTCGAGTTGGGCGCCGGGAAGGGCCTCGCGCGCCACATCACGATGGTCGAGAACGACGCCGAGCGCTACGCCGACCTCGTCGAGGACGCTGCGCGGCGGGCGGCTTCCGCCAAAACGCCCGTCCTCGGGATCACGGGCACCGGGGGCTCGGGCAAGTCGAGTCTCGTCGACGAACTCATCCGCCGCTTCCTGCTCGCCACCGAGGGTACGGACGCGGCGCATCGGCGTCATCTCGGTCGATCCGTCGAAACGCAAGTCCGGCGGGGCCCTGCTCGGCGACCGCATCCGCATGAACGCGCTGCGCTCACCGCGGGTCTTCATGCGCTCGCTCGCGACGCGGCAGGCCAATCTGGCGCTCAGCCGTCACGTCCAGACGGCCGTCGACCTCATGAAGGCCGAGGGCTTCGCCCTGGTCATCCTCGAGACCTCGGGCATCGGGCAGTCCGACACCGAGATCGTCGACCACGCCGACGTGACGCTCTACGTCATGACCCCGGAGTACGGCGCGGCCACGCAGTTGGAGAAGATCGACATGCTCGACTTCGCCGACGTGATTGCGCTCAACAAATTCGACAAGCGCGGGGGGCTGGATGCCCTGCGCGACGTGCGCAAGCAGTACCAGCGCAACCACGACCGCTGGGACGCGCCGCTCGACGACATGCCGGTGGTCGGGACGATGGCGAGCCAGTTTAATGATGTCGGGGTGAATGAGTTGTGGGGGAAGCTGGCGGGGTTGCTGGGGTTAGAGGACACGAGGCGCACGAAGGAGACACGAGGCGCACAAGGGCGGGACGCAGTGGAAAGTCCCCCGTCAATCATCCCGCCGGCGCGGCAGCGGTATCTGTCCGAGATCGCCGAAGGGATTCGGGCGTACGACGCGCAGGTTTTGGCGCAGGCCGAACTCGCCCGCCAGGTGCAGCACGTCGAGGCCGCCGCCCGCATCATCGAGCAGGCCAGCCTCGGGGATAGCGCCGCGCAGTTGCGGCGGGAGTTGCCCGCGCAGGTCGCGAACGACCTCGACGCCTGGGACGGACTGCTGGCCGCTTACCGCCAGGACGAGTTCGTCTACCAGGTCCGCGGCAAGGACATCCGCGTGGCCACTCACGTGAGGAGTCTCTCCGGCACGCGCATCCCGCGCATCGCCGTGCCGCGCTACAGCGACTGGGGCGACAGGCTCACGTGGCTCGCGCAGGAGAATTTCCCCGGGAGCTTTCCCTTCACGGCGGGGGTGTTTCCGTTCAAGCGCCAGGGCGAGGACCCGACGCGGATGTTCGCCGGGGAGGGCGGCCCGGAGCGGACCAATCGGCGCTTCCACTACCTCAGCAAGGGCCTGCCGGCCGCGCGGCTGTCGACGGCGTTTGACTCGGTGACGCTCTACGGCGAAGACCCGGCCACGCGGCCCGACATCTACGGCAAGGTGGGCAACTCCGGGGTGAGCATCTGTAGCCTCGACGACGCCAAGCGGCTCTACTCGGGCTTCGACCTCACCGCCGCGAGCACGTCGGTGTCGATGACGATCAACGGTCCGGCCGCGGCCATCACGGCCTTCTTCATGAATGCCGCCGTCGACCAGGAGTGCGAGAAGTACATCGCGGAGCACGGTCTGGAGGACGCCGTGGAGGCGGCTTTCGCCAAAACTTACGACGCGAAAGGCGTGGCGCGCCCTACGTACCGCGGGGTTTTGCCGGAAGGCCACAACGGACTGGGGCTCGTGCTGCTCGGGCTCACGGGCGACCAGGTCCTCGACGGCGATGCCTACGCCGCGTGCCGCAAGCGGGCTTTGACGAGCGTCCGCGGCACCGTCCAGGCGGACATCCTCAAGGAAGACCAGGCGCAGAACACGTGCATTTTCTCGACCGAGTTCGCGCTGCGGCTCATGGGCGACATGCAGGAAGCCTTCATCCGCGAGGGCGTCCGTAACTTTTACTCCGTGTCGGTGTCGGGCTACCACATCGCCGAGGCCGGGGCCAACCCCATCACCCAACTCGCCTTCACGCTCGCCAACGGCTTCACGTACGTGGAGTACTACCTGAGCCGCGGGATGGCCATCGACGACTTCGCGCCGAACCTGAGTTTCTTCTTCTCGAATGGGCTTGATCCGGAGTACGCCGTCATCGGGCGCGTGGCGCGGCGCATCTGGGCCAAGGCCATGCGCGAGAAGTACGGCGCCAACGAGCGCAGCCAGATGCTCAAGTACCACATCCAGACCTCGGGGCGGAGTTTGCACGCGCAGGAGATCTCCTTCAACGACATCCGCACCACGCTGCAGGCGCTGTACGCCATCTACGACAACTGCAACTCCCTGCACACCAACGCCTACGACGAGGCCATCACGACGCCCACCGAGGAGTCGGTGCGCCGCGCGCTCGCCATCCAGCTCATCATCAACCACGAACTCGGCCTGGCCCGCAACGAGAACCCCCTCCAGGGCGCGTTTATCATCCAGGAGCTCACCGACCTCGTCGAGCAGGCCGTGCTCCTGGAGTTCGACCGCCTCACCGAGCGCGGGGGCGTGCTCGGGGCCATGGAGTCGATGTACCAGCGCGGCAAGATCCAGGAGGAGTCGATGCACTACGAGATGCTCAAGCACACCGGGGAGTTGCCCGTCATCGGCGTCAACACCTTCCAGGGCCCGGACGGCTCGCCGACGGTGACCCCGGGCGAGGTGATCCGCGCGGATGTCGCCGAGAAGGACGCGCAGATCGAGCGGCTCGGCGCTCTGCACGAAGCCCACGCCGCGTCCGCCGCCGCGGCGCTGCACAGTCTGAAGCGCGCGGCCCTCGCGGGGGACAACCTCTTCGACGCCCTTCTCGACGCCGCGAAGGTCTGCTCCCTCGGGCAGACCACCGGCGCCCTGTACGAGGTCGGCGGGGAGTACCGGCGCAACATGTGACGGCCGCGGTGCGGACTGAACCAAGTTCGGTCTACTTGAGGTTATCTCGAAAACTTGCGCATCTTGCGACCGCAAACACCACATTAACCAATCTCCTCAACCCTCTTGCACACATGAAATCAGTCCTTACCCTCCTCGCCTTTTTGCTCTGTAGCATAGGCGCCCAGGCCGTCACGACCACCGAAGCCTGGTCGACTCAACTCGACCAACACCCCGAGCTGGCCGCCGTCGCACCTTCGCTCACGAAGTTCAGCGCCGACGACTTCCTCGCCCTCACCCCCAGCAAAGTCCGCGAGCTGAGCGGCAAGAAGCTCGGGATCGCCGGGACGCTCGCGCTCAAGCAGGCGCAGAAGTCCGTGCGGAAGAACCTGGCGCGTGGCGGTAGCGCGACCGACCTCCCGAAGGGCGCCTACATCGTCTTCGCGATCTTTGGGCTCGGCTGGCTCGCGATGGGCCTCATGGACGACTTCGAGGGCAATAACTGGTGGGTCAACCTCCTGCTGACCTTGTTTTGCGTCTGGATCGGGGGACTCATCCACGCCCTCATCAAGATGAAGGAATACTACTAGCGCGACCCCGCGTCATTGTTCACGGTCGAGAGGCCCCGGTGATACCTTCGCCGGGGCCTTTTGTATTGAAAACCTAACCTACTGAGATGTCTGAGGCAACCCCGCCGGGGCCACGCCCCTACCCGCGGTGGCTATCGATCACGTGGCTGCTGGCACTGCTGGCGACGCCCATCGTACTGTGGTGCCTGCCGGCCGACCACTTCGACGAAGGGCAGTCGATGTGCCTATCGGTGCTGCTCTTCGACACGGAGTGTCCGGGCTGTGGCTCGACGCGCGCCGTGCAACACCTCCACCACTTCGACTTCGACGAGGCGATCTACTATCACGCGGGCTCGCCGCTGGTTTACGCGGTGCTCGTGGGGCTGTGGTGCCTGTGGACCTACCGTACGTCGAGTCGCCTCGGCCTCCTGGGCCAGGAGCGGGCGGTGGCGATGGAGAGCCGCCTGAGGGAGTCGGCTATGAAGCGAGCCGCCGCGAAAGCGAGGCGGCGCAGCTAGGCGCGACTGTTGGCCCGAATACGCTACAGCGCCCCGGATGCACCGGACTGCAGGATGTACAGCGTGAGGCAGACCAGGAGCAACAGCAGCAGGTTGCGGTGCGGAAAGCGCTTGGCGGAGGTCATGAGTACTGGGATGTAGGTGTGATAAATCACTAGTGTTCACAGTACGGGTGCAAACGTATTAAATAATGTTTAAAATATCTGCGTCCACACCCAGCGACTTATAAACACCGCCCCCACGACGGCGAACACGCTCGCGAGCACGAAGGCGATCAGGCACCCCAGCACGGCCGCGTACTCGAAGCGCGTGATGCGGAGGCGGCGCTTGCGCGGGGGCGCCAGGTCATCGCCGTAGATCTCGACGGCGTACAGGTGTAGATCGGCCTCGCGGTCGGAGTACGCGAGGTCGTCGTCGAGGGCGATGATGGAGTTGCCCACCGGATTGTCGATGCGTCCGAGGCCACTCAGCAACTCCGCCGCAAACAGGACCACCCCGTCCGTGGTCGCGCGCGCCACCGCGTCCTCCTCGTGGGCCTCGCGGTAGAGCCCGAAGGCGGCGCGTTCGGCGTCGGCGAGCGCGCGGAGTTCGTCGGCGAGTTGAGTGACCTTCTTGACGTCCATACCGATCGCGCTGCGTGGCGCGAAAGGTAGCCTAAGCGCAGGAAGTCGACGGATCGTGGGGTCCACAACTTTAGCGCCAGGCCCCCGGCGTCCAGGTATCTCGACGGTGCCGACGGGGCAGGTTTTGGCGAAAGCCGCCCGGTAACGACGACTCAGGGGCCCGCGGCTACCAGTGGTCGAAAAGGGATAAATACCCGGTCTGTGCTACCTACAAAGGTCTGATTCACAGCCAACTAAAGCGCAGGCAAGGATGGTGCCAGTAAATTTGGAATCCAAGCTTACACACCCACGCATGACCCTCATCGCCGCCCTCACCATCGCCTCCGTCCTCGTGCTCCTCGTAGCAGTCTTCTACCAACGCCGCCGCGCCGGGCAACTCCAGGAGCGCGAAGCCGTCGTCCTCTTCGAGACCCGCGCCGACCAGCCGTACCGCCGGCCGATCTTCACGGCGCGCTCCAACGCCTTCCTCCACGTCGAGGCCCCCGTGGTGCACGCGCGCCTCGCCAGCGACATCCTCTTCCTCGACGTCCAGAGCGAGGTCGGCGGACAGGTCATGGGCTTCGAGCTCGCGATCACGAACGTGCCCCTGAAGTGGCTCCGCACCCAGCGCTACGAGTACATCCGCCCGGAGTCGCAACTGCTGTTCGGACCGCGCGGCGCAGCCACCGAGCGCCTCATGACGCGCGCCAGTCTCGCGCACGACCTCGACCTCCCGGGCGCCGTCGGCAAGCACGTACACGCCTACGAGATCGCGAGCGTGGTGTGCGACCCCGCCGAGGACGCCCTGCGCTTCGAGGCAATCCTTCCCGACGGCAAGGTCCTCAAGATCAGCTACGACTACGCCGGCGCCAGTCTGAGTGGCAGCCTGCCGATCGCCGCGCTCGGCAACACCGCCAACGCGCAGCCGCTCGGCATCCGCATCGCGGCCTGAGTCCCGTGCGATAAATCGGGCCCGCGCCTACCTTGCCGCCATGGCGCACTTACTCGGCATCGACCTCGGGAGTAGTTCGGTGAAGGTGGCGCTCGTCGACGCGGTCACCGGCCGGGCGCTCGCCTCGGCGCAGTCGCCCACCGACGCCGAGATGCCGATCGACGCCCCGCGGGAGGGTTGGGCCGAGCAGGACCCCGAGGCCTGGTGGCGCCACACCTGCCACGCCCTCGACGCCCTCACCGCGCGGCAGTCCCTCGCCGGGGTGGCCGCCGTCGGGATCGCCTACCAGATGCACGGTCTGGTGTTGCTCGACGAGGCCGGCGCGGTCTTGCGCCCGAGCATCATCTGGTGCGACTCCCGGGCCGTGGCCGAGGGCCGCAAGGCCGAGAAGGCGATCGGGGTCCAGGGCCTCGCTACCTCGACGCTCAACAGCCCCGGCAACTTCACGGCCAGCAAACTCGCCTGGGTCGCGGCGCACGAACCGGAGGTTTTGGCGAAAGCCCACACGGCCTTCCTGCCCGGCGACTACCTCGCCTACCGCCTCACCGGCGAGCGCCGCACCACTCACAGCGGCCTGAGCGAGATGGTGTTGTGGGATTTCGAAAAGTCCGCCGTCGCGTCTGCGGTCCTCGAGGCGATGGCGCTGCCGCGGGTGCTCTTCCCGGAGGCCGGACCGAGCTTCGGCGAGCAGGGCCGGGTCTCGGCGGCGATGTGTGAGCGGTTCGGCTTTCGCCAAAACCCACGCGTCACCTACCGCGCCGGCGACCAGCCGAACAACGCCTACAGCCTCAACGTCACCGCCCCCGGCGAGGTGGCCGCGACGGCGGGGACCTCGGGGGTCGTCTACCAGGTCACCGACCAGCGGCGCTTCGACACGCAGCAGCGGATCAACTCCTTCCTCCACGTCACGAGTACCGCCCAGGAGGCGCGACTGGGCCTGCTACTGTGCCTCAACGGCACGGGCTCCGCCTACGCGTGGCTGCGGCGAATGCTCTCGGCGGGGGGTGACCTGGTGAGTTACGCCTACCTCAACGACCTGGCCGGTGAGGCCGCCCCACGGTCGGACAGTGCCCGCTTCTACCCCTTCGGGAACGGCGCCGAGCGTCTGCTCGGCAACCGGGCCCCGGGCGCGAGCCTGCTCGGCGTGGACTTTTTGCGGCACAGCCCCGGCGCGGTGGTCGCCGCCGTGCAGGACGGCATCGCCGCGGGACTGGCCTACGGCGCGGGCGTGATCGAGGGACTGGGCAGCGAACTCGGCGTGGTGCGGGCCGGGCGCGCCAACATGTTCCTCGCGCCGCGCTTCTGCCAGGCGTTTAGCCAGTTGACCGGCGTCGCGCTCGAGCTCTACGACACCGACGGCGCGCAGGGCGCGGCCCGGGCGGCGGGCGTCGGGGCGGGCCTCTTCGACGACCACGCCGCGGCGCTGGCGGCCCTGGAGCGCGTGGGGCACTTCGAACCGCGCGCCGAGCTCCGCGGGGCCTACGGAGACTACTTCGCGAGGTGGACCGCGGGCTTAGGTTAGTGTACCCGTGACATCAACACCTTTGCCTTGGCGCGGCTACCTTCGCGGGCATGGGTAAAGACGTATTTGGAGGAGTCGACAAGATCGCCTTCGAGGGCCGCGAGTCCGACAATCCGCTGGCGTTCCGCTACTACGACGCGCAGCGGGAGGTCGGCGGCAAGACCATGGCCGAGCACCTGCGCTTCGCGGTGGCGTACTGGCACTCCTTCACCGGCAACGGCGCCGATCCCTTCGGCGCCCCGACGATTCACTTCCCGTGGATCGAGGGCCGCGACGCCAGGGAGCGCGCGCGCCGCAAGCTCGACGGGGCCTTCGAGTTCATGTCGAAGCTCGGGGTCGGGTTTTACTGCTGGCACGACTACGACCTCGTCGAGGAGGCGCCTACCCTCGCCGAGAGCGAGTCCCGCCTACAGGATGCGGCGGCTTACGCCAAAACCCTCCAGGCCGACACCGGGATCGAGTTGCTGTGGGGTACGGCCAACTGCTTTAGCAACCCGCGCTACATGAACGGCGCGGCGACGAATCCGGACTTCCGGGTCGTGGCCACGGCCGCCGCGCAGGTCAAGGCCGCGATCGACACCACGATCGCCCTCGGGGGACACAACTACGTGTTCTGGGGCGGCCGCGAGGGCTACATGTCCCTGCTCAACACGGACCTCCAGCGCGAGCGCGAGCACATGGCGCGCTTCCTCACGATGGCGCGGGACTACGGGCGCGGGCAGGGCTTCACCGGGAA
This sequence comes from Saprospiraceae bacterium, assembly GCA_965215115.1. GTDB lineage: Bacteria > Bacteroidota > Bacteroidia > Chitinophagales > Saprospiraceae > CALDTK01. The sequence goes on along the minus strand of OZ244050.1, from coordinate 3,399,918 downwards.
GTTCCTCATCGAGCCCAAGCCGATGGAGCCGACCAAGCACCAGTACGACTACGATGCGGCCACGGTGATCGGGTTCCTGCGGGAGTTCGACCTGCTCGAAGATTTTGCCCTCAACCTCGAGGTCAACCACGCCACGCTCGCCGGGCACACCTTCGAGCACGAGCTCCAGGTGGCCGCCGACGCCGGGCTCCTCGGCTCCATCGACGCCAACCGCGGCGACTACCAGAACGGCTGGGACACGGATCAATTCCCGAACGACCCGATCGAGCTCGCGATGGCGATGCGGGTGCTGATCAACTCCGGCGGGATCGCCCCGGGCGGCATCAACTTCGACGCGAAGATCCGGCGCAACTCGACCGACCCGCTCGACCTGTTCTACGCCCACATCGGCGGCATGGACGCCTTCGCGCGCGGGCTCCTCGCCGCCCAGGCCATCATCGACGACGGCAAACTGGACGGCTTCGTCACGGAGCGCTACGCGAGCTTCGACGCGGGCGACGGGCAGCGCTTCGAGCGGGGCGAGCTGACCCTGGAGCAGCTGGGTAAGCTGGCCGGCGACGAGATCACCCCCACGAGCGGCCGGCAGGAGTATTTGGAGAATTTGGTGGGGCGGTTTGTTTAGAGTTGGAAAGTGGAAAGTTCAAAGTGGCCTGACCGTACCCGACTTTTCCCTTTCCAACTTTCAGCTTCCCAACTTTCCGCTCTCCTCCTCCCGCAACTCGTCCTCCGGCACCTCCGCGCCGTGCGCCTCGGCGTACTCTACGACCGGGTGATCGTGGGCGGCGGGGTTTTGTCGAAAGACGGATGACAAGATCTCGAACAGCTCTGGGTGGTCGCGCCGCAGGTGCTCGGGCTGCGTGAAGAAGTACTCGCTGCTGACGGCCAGGAACTCCGCTTCGTTGGTGGCGGCGTAGGCGTCAATGTCGCTCTCGCCCGCGCGGATGGCGGCCATCTCGCGGTGCATGAGCCGGATCCACGGCTGCACGAGTTCCTTGTCGAGGTAGTAGTCCGGCGTCCCGTCGACGGCGCCGTCGGACATGTCGAGCAGGTGTGTGAACTCGTGGATCCCGACGTTGCCGTGGGTGTGGCGACCGAACCCTTTGTGGAGCGCCGGACGGCTGAGCACCATCGTGCGGCTCAGCTCTCGGTTGCCGACCAGGCCGAGCACATTGCGGTTGTCGGCATGCGCGTCGGGGTTGAAGTCGGTCGAGAAGTTGCCGGGGTGGAGGATCACCGTGTCGAGGTTCGGGTAGCGCCAGTCCGGGAAGCCGAACAGCGGTATCTCCGCGCTCGCGGCCACGAGGAGCCGGTCGATGAGCTGGGGTTCTACCCCCGCGCCGACGATCTCGACCGCCTCGAGGAAGCCCTGGATCCGGTGCCCGAAGGCCTCCTGGCGCTCGGGCGAGAGTTCTTTGTAGTAGCGGACGCGCTTGTTCAACAGGTCGTGCCACTCCTTGGGCAGGGCCTTAGCGGGCAATTTGTGCTCCCCGCGCTTGAAGAGCAGGAAATAGGCGGCGATGATGGCGGCGAGGCAGGCGCCGGCCACGAGGTAGCGAGGGTCCATGACTTGCATGCAACCCCGCTACACTGCGGTTAGTGCGCTCGCGCGCTCACGCACGGGTGGCCGTTAGTCGCGCTTGGCTTTGATCTTCCAACCGCGGCCGTTGACGACGCCGTCGAGCTCGATGCGGTCATCGTCGCGGAACTCCAGGTCGAGGTCGTCGCCCTCGAAGTCGATCTCGCGGCCGTCGGCCTGGACTTCGTAGTCGCCCTTGGCCTTCTCGGTCTGGCCGCTGCTGGCCGTGATGAGGGTCCACTCTGCCGTGCCGCTGAAGGGGTCCTCCTTCTTGTACTCCATATCGAAGGAGGCGTAGGTCGTGGGGATGACCTCGACGCCGTTGATCGTGAGCGAGGTGACCTCCCAGTCGCCGTTGAGGCGGTTGTTGGCCTCCTCGCGGGGGTCGGCGTCTTTGTCGCAGGCCTGCCCGAAGGCGAGGAGGGCGGCGAGGATGAGGAGCTTGGGAAAGGCTTGGAGACTGGATTGCATGACACACAGATTTACCGGTTCGCGGCTCAGGATCGAGCTGGGCGATTGCCGGGGCTGCGGTCTTGGTTTTTTACGCAACCGCCGGCGGGATGGGGTAGGCCTCCTCCGGGTGGTAGCCGACCGTTCCCCGGAAGAAATCGTGGAAAGTCCGTAAGGTGAACAGGTAATCTTCGGTCGGGTAGAATGGCGCCGACCAGCGCATGGTCTTCGTGTCCCAGTGAAACGCGCACCACACGATCGGGACCCCGGCCGCGCGGGCGATGTGGTGGAAGCCCGACTTGAGGGACTCCGTACGCGAGCGCGTTCCCTCGGGCGTGACGCAGAGCCGCAAGGTCTCGTTTTGTCGAAAGACCTCCGCGACGGCGTCGACGAACTTGGTGTTGCCCGTCCGGACCACCGGCTGCCCGCCCAGCTTGCGCATCAACCAACCCAGCGGCCCCCTGAAGAGCGTATGCTTCGCGACGAAGTCGATCGACACCCCGAAGGTCGGCCGGAACAGAATACCCACGGGGAAGTCCCAGTTGCTCGTGTGCGGGTACACCACCACGACGCACTTCGGGACGTCGTACGGCAGCGGCCCCTCCACCGACCAGCCCCAGGCCCCGAAGATCTTCTTGGCGATCGTGCGTCTGAGGCCCATAACTTAGCGAGTGCGTCCGGGGCGATGATAAGGCCGCGGTGTGCAAAATTCCGTGGAGGCGATTAAACCCGGCCGCCGCGCCGCCGTCTACACCGACGTGGGTGCCGACGAAGATCTCGAACTGTCGCGACGGCTCGCCGACCCCGGGACCCGCGGGGCGGCCGTCGCCGAACTCGTCGATGCGTACGGCGCCCGACTCCACGCCCGCCTGGCGCAGATGGTCGGCCCGCAGGACGCCGACGACCTCTTCCAAAACACCCTCATCAAGGTCATGCAGCACGCCGGTGGGTTCGAGGGGAAGGCCACGCTCTACTCCTGGTGCTACCGCGTCGCCACGAACGAGGCCCTCGACTTCCTGCGCAAACGACGCCGACGCGGAGGCCCGACCGACGACCTAGACGAGGTCGCCACACGATTGACCACCCGTGCCGCGCTCCCGCCTCCGCACCTCATCGAGGCCGCGCTCCAGGAGGCCATCTGTGGGCTTCCGCCAAAACAACGCACCGTCTTCGAGGCGCGCTACTACCACGAGACGCCTTACGCCGAGCTCAGCGCGCAACTCGGGACCTCGGTCGGGGCCCTCAAGGCGAGCTACCACCACGCCGTCGGCAAGGTCAGCGCCCACCTCCGTTTATCGCCCCTCAATCTTCACGTATGAGCCCCCGCCAACCGACCGTCTCCGAAGAACTCGCCGCGATGTCGCCGACCTTGGCGGAGCTGCGCGCCGGGTCTTTAGCCGGCTCCACCCCGGCGGCTTCCCCCGAGCACCTTCAGGGTTTGGCCCAGGCCGCACTCACACGACTCGCGGCCCTAGAAGGCGATCAGGTCGGGGTGAGCACGGGTCCAACGCCCACGGTCAGGCAGCTTTCGCCAAAACCTGTTGCCCCCGGACGACAGGCCCGGGTGAGGCGCTACCCGTGGTACGCGATCGCCGCAGGTCTGCTGCTCCTCGCCTTCTTCGCCTGGCCCGACGCAAGTACCGTCGAAGAGCAGGGCCTGGCGGAAATTGTGACCGTCCGCGAAGAGCCCACCCCTACCCTCCCGCCGATCATTGGGGCAGCGGACGCGCCGGCCATTGGGAAGACGGAACCGCCGGCCATCGGGGAGACGGACCCGCCGACCTCCTCGAGCGCCGGAGTCGCTGAAGCCGATCCAGGTGGGGTAGCGATCGAAGACGAAGACATCGGCGGCATCGGCGACATTGCCTTAACGGCCCTCAGCGTAGACGCCCTCGTCGAGGACGCAGCCTACGCCGCGGTCGACCCCGTTGATGAAGACGCTGGTCCCCGCTCCAGCGACACTGATCTTCTCTTCGACGGTGCCGACCTCGCCTATTACTACAGCTCGGACGAGTTGGCCGTCCTCGCCTGGGCCACCGGGGACGAAGAACTCGAGGCCGTGGCCGCGGAGGCGATGGACGTGCTGGAGTTGTGATCCGCACCCAATCCGCCCGTGTAACCTCCACCCCGGCCTTTGGCGTTTCTTTGCGCGGGGCTCGTACGTTCGCGCGGATCCCCAACGCGAAGTCTACCGCCGCGGCGGGTTGACGGTTTGTCGCAACGGTTAGTGAGGTGGGACATCCGCGAAGGTCGGATCGGCCCGCGCCGAGTAAGCCCCCCGGGGCGCCTACGTCCCCACGGTGGCGTAGGCGCCCCCGGTCACGCGGCCCGCCCCCCCCCTTACACCGCTCGTCGACCCGCAGTCCCGCCCGCGAAGCGCGGGTTTCGCGCTCTTTAGCGCCCGGGTGTTTTGTCGCGCCGGGGCTTTTTATCGTGTCGAGCCGGGTCCGGAGGTCATGCACCTGCCGGGCCAGGTACGGGTAATGATTACCGCGTGTTCTTATTTCGATTCCTCTTCCGGCTTTACAACCTTTACCTCTCGCCCGAGCGCGACTTCGCGAGGAAGGTGCGCCGCCTCACGGGCTTCGTGCCCTCGCGACTGTCGCTGTTCCGGCTCGCCTTCGCGCACAAGAGCGGGTCGGGCACGCGCGAGACCGGTCTCGGGGGCCAGACCAACAACGAGCGCCTGGAGTACCTCGGGGACGCCGTGCTCGGGACCATCGTCGCGGAGTACCTCTTCAAGAAGTACCCCGACGCCGACGAGGGCTTCCTCACGAAGATGCGCTCGAAGATCGTCAAGCGCAAGAGCCTCAACCTGATCGGCGACCGCATGGGGCTCAACGTCTTCCTCCAGGAGCAGAACAAGACGCGGCTCAGCTCCTCGATGCTCGGCAACGCCGTCGAGGCCCTCGTCGGCGCCGTCTACCTCGAGCGCGGCTACGACGGCACGCGGGTCTTCATCGTGCGGCACGTCCTGAAGGTCTACGTCGACATGGAAGAGCTCGAGACCACGGACGACAACTACAAGAGCCAGCTCTTGGAGGCCTGCCAGAAGCAGGGCAAGTCCATCACCTACAAGCTCCTCAATAAGTACAAGCAAGACCGGCGCGACCGCTTCCAGGTCGGCGTCATCATCGCCGGGGAGCAGGTCTCGACCGCGGACGACTACAACAAGAAAGCCGCCGAGCAACTCGCCAGTCTCAAGGCGCTCGAGACGCTCGGCTTCCTCGAGCGCGCCGAGGCCACGGCGGGGAAGAAGCTCAGGAAGGCCCGCATCGTCCAGACTTCGGACGAGGGGGAGTCGGCGAGCCAGTCACGTCCCAGCGAGCGAAGTGCGGGCGGCCGCCAGGATCGCCGGGGCAGCGGGGCCAGCCGGAGAGGTGCCGAGGCGAGCGACGCGACCCCGGATACCGCGAGCGACTACGTGGCCAGCGACGAGGTGGCCTACCGCCTAGTCGAAGCGGACGCGGGTACGCCCACCGACGCCAAGCGCGACAAGGTCGCCACCAAGCGCAAGTCCAAACGCCAGAACGACAAGTCCCGCAACGATCGCGGCAGCTACCACGTGCGTCATGGCATCCGTACGGCGGTGGCGGCGGCCGGCGTCCTCGACGCCTTCTTTGGAGAGATCAACCCTGCCCCGCCCGCCGAACCTGCACGATCGACGAATTTTGGCGCCGGTGACCGTCACCCAGCGACGAAGACTTCTAAGGGCAAAGCCGCCCCGACCGCGGGCGTTCCTCCGGCTTCCGCCAAAACGAGCGCGACGAAGTCCCGCCGCCGCACGCCCCTCGAGTTTCAGGTGCGACACGCCGCACGGACCGCCAGCGCCGCGGCCGTCGTGCTGGATGGGTTTCACGGAGACGTGATTTCGGGCGTCGCCACCGGGACCAAAGGTTTTGCGGAAGCGGAACCGACCCCGCCCAAAGCCCCGAGCACGAAGGAAGCCTCGCGGCCGACCGACGTAGCCCAGAAGCCCGCCCGCCCCAGGCGCAGGCCCAAACCCCGCCCCCTGTCCGACCACGCCCTCCGCAAAATCATCCGCGACGTGACGGCCGGCGTGGCCACCGTGGAGGTGCTCCCGGGCGAGCGTCCGGCCCGCGTCGAATCTGCGGCACAATTCCCGCGCGAACGCCCCGCCGGCGCAACCCCAACCCTTTAGGCAAGTTTAGTAAGCATGACCGCTACGCCCACCACCAGCCCCGTGATGCTGTACACCGAGCAGACCCCGAATCCGGAGTCCCTCAAGTTCGTCACCAACCGCATGATGTACACCGGGACCGCCGACTTCCGCGAGGCCGAACTGGCCCAGGCGTGGAGTCCGCTCGCGAGTGCGCTCTTCGAGCTGCCGTACGTCAAGGGCGTCTACATCTGCAACAACTTCGTGACCATCACCAAGGAGTTCAACTACGACTGGGACGACGTGATGCTCAAGGCGAAGGCCTTCATCAAGTCCTGGATCGAGGAGGGCAAGGAGGTCGTCAGGGAAGGTTTTGCGGAAGCGTACGAGGAGATGGAGGCCGAGCGCCGCGCCAACTACGAGTACTCCGGCGACGACGAGGCGATCGTCAAGAAGGTCGAGGACCTGATCGACACCTACGTGCGGCCGGCCGTCGAGATGGACGGCGGCAACATCGCCTTCAAGTCCTTCAAGGACGGCATCGTGACCGTCATCATGCAGGGGAGCTGCTCGGGGTGCCCGAGCTCGACGGTGACGCTCAAGAGCGGTATCGAATCGATGTTGCGCCGCATGATCCCGGAGGTGCAGGAAGTCGTTCAGGAGATGGGCTAAGGCACCTCGGTCATGGAATCGCTAGATCGTTTGCTCGAACACGTACCGGCGCCGTGGCACCCGCTGCTCCTGACGGGGGTCGGCTTTTTCGTCGGCGGGCTCGTCGGCTGGCTCACGGCCTTCCTGATCCTGCGCTGGATCAGGCGCCTGAGCCGACGCGAGAATGCCGTCACGGCGCTATCGCTCCACCGCAACCTCGCGCGCCCGATCCGGGTGCTCTCGCTGCTCGTCGGCATCATCGTCGGGGTGTCGCTGCTCGACGACGGCGAGCACCGCGTCTTCGGCTACACCGTGCGCATCGCCGAACTGCTGCTCTACGGCGTCGGCGCGTGGCTCGTGGTGCAGGGCGTGGAAGTCCTGGGGGACATCCTCCTGTCGCGCTACCGCTACGACGCGGCCACCGATAACTTTCGGCAGCGCAAGGTCTACACGCAGATCCTGTACGTCAAGCGCGTCATCACGTTCCTGGCCATCATCGTGGCCTTCGCGTTCGTGCTGTTCCAGTTCGAGCGCGTCCGGGAGTTGGGCACGGGCCTGCTCGCGAGCGCGGGCGTGGCCGGGATCATCATCGGCGTGGCGGCGCAGAAGTCACTGGCCAATTTGCTGGCGGGCTTCCAGATCGCATTCACGCAGCCGCTGCGCATCGACGACCAGGTCGTGATCGGGGGCGAGTTCGGTCGCGTCGAGGAGATTACCCTCACCTACGTCGTCATCAAGGTCTGGGACGACCGCCGGCTCATCGTGCCGCTCAACAAGGTGATCGAGGACACTTTCCAGAACTGGTCCCGCAAGTCGACTGCGCTCGTCGGGGCGGTGTTCCTGTACCTAGACTACGGCGTCGACCTGGACGCCCTGCGGGCCGAGGCGCAGCGACTCACCGAGGCCCACGAGAAGTGGGACGGGCGGGTTGCGAATCTCAAGGTGACGGAGACCAGTGAGACTTGCATGACGGTGCGCGTGCTGGCTAGTGCCGGGACGCCCGGCGAAACCTTCGACCTGCGCTGCGATCTGCGGGAGGGCCTGCTGAAGTACCTCCGCGAGCGTGAGCCCGGGGCCTTCCCCTTGCGGCGGATGCAAGTCGGGGCAACCGAACTGCACGAGTTGGAAGGATTTCCGGCCGGGTAGCGCTAACCGCATTCGTGTAGATGGCCCGCTGACCCAAATGCGCCGAACGGCCGCAGAGCTGGCTTAATCAGAGATATACAGCGTCAGTACGGCGGCGGGACGGCTTTCGCCAAAACTGGCAACCGTGCGACTAATGCAACGCTACCCGTATCGGGGGAGGTGGCAGGGGGTGTGGGCCGGATACCTTTGTGGCGCTTACGCACGAACAAAACACCCCGAATGAAATCTTTCTCTACGCTCTGCTTGCTGGTGCTCTCCCTCGGCGTCACCCTCGCCTCCGCGCAAACCCGGCGCTACGTCACGCCGACGGGCGACGGCACCATGGACGGCAGCACCTGGGGCAACGCCAGTAGCGACCTCGTCGGGGTCATGGCAAACGCTGTGCCAAACACGGAGATCTGGGTGGCGCAGGGGACGTACTTCACTTCTGCCTGCACGACCTGTACGGATGCCCAACGGAGCGTAAGCTTCGAGTTGAGGCCCGGCGTCCTTGTCATCGGCGGCTTCGTCGGGGGCGAGACGAGCGCCGCGGCGGCCGACCCCGCCAATACGACCACCCTCAGTGGGGATATCGGCGTCACGGGTGACCCCACCGACAATACGTACAACGTGGTCAACGCCACGCAGGTCGGTGACGCCGCCGGATTGCGGAACCTGACCATCAGGGATGGGTATGCGCTGCAGCCCGGGAGCTCCAGCTTCGGTAGCCTGGGACTGGCCGGCGCAGGCATCTACATCAACGGGGAGAACCTCGGGGGCAATTCGAGTCCGACCATCGAGAACTGCTCCATCCTCGACAATCGAAGCGGGGGCTTTGGGGGTGCGGTTTTCATCTCCGGCGGCCGTGACTTTCGGCCGGAGGTTGGCCAAGTCGGTGGGGAGTCATCACCCGTGTTTATAAACTGCCTCATCTCCGGCAACACATCCGAATTCACCGGCGGCGCCTTCCACATCAACTCCGTCGACGGCGTCGCTAGTCCAACGTTCCGCGATACGAGGATCACCAACAACCAAACCGTATCTACCAGTGTGAGGGCAGCTGGTCCCGGCGGTGGGATCAATATCGCCGGCACGAACGGAGTAAGCGTCATCACTTTCGATCGCTGTCTCTTGAGTGGTAACTTAGCAGACTTCTCCAAACCTGCGCTAAACGGTGGGTCTGCCGAAGCGTTCGGCAATACCGGCGCCACCGGTGGCGGGATGTACATTCAGGTTTCGGGGCCGACGAACCCCAACGTAAAAATCACTTTCCGCAATTCAGCAATATCGAAGAACGCCAGCTACTCCGGTGGAGGCGTGTATAACAACAGCGCCATCCTCAGGCTCGTCAATGTTACGGTGTCAAACAATGCTGCCCGTGGCTCCGGGAGTACCGGAGGTGGCCTCTACATCAATGACGGCGATGCCTACATCGCCAACTCGATCATCTTCGGTAACCAACTGGGTGGCAATCAATTCGGCGGAAAGAACATCCGATTCGTTCCGAACGCGAACGTGTTCATAAGTCACACCCTGGTGGAGGCAAACTCGAGGGCCGAACTGTACTCATGTCCGAACAACACGAGTGACCCGTCGACCAACTGTGCGGGCAATACCCTCAACGATGGCCCCGGCATGATCTACGGCATGAATCCCAACTTCGTGGATCCCAACGCAGATGTCCCGACGCTCGCGAGCAATAGTCCGGCACTCGACGCGGGCAGCCTGGACTCGGCCTTCACGGCGGGCGGGGACTACTTCGCCAACCCGAGGGTGATCAATGCGGCAGTAGACCTCGGCGCCGCCGAAGGCATCGGCGCGCCGACCCCCGTCCAACTCGTCGCCTTCACCGCCGCCCCCGAGCGCTCCACCGTTCGGCTCGCCTGGACTACCGCCGCCGAGCGCGACCTCGAGGGCTACCGCCTCCTCCGCAGCGGCGACGGGCTCGACTTCGAGGAGATCGCCTCGGTCCCGGCTATGGGCTCGGGTGACTACGCCTACACCGACCGCGCCGTGGTCGCGGGTCAGACTTACTACTACCGCCTGCGCAGCGTCGACTACGACGGGACGACCTACCACTCCGATGTCGTCGCCGCGCGCCTCCACGGGGAGCCCACCGCAAGCCTCCTGTCCGGCAACGTCTACCCGAACCCCACCGCGGGCGAGGTCAACGTCACGCTCCAACCCCGCGGAGACGCCCGCACCGTCTACGCCAGCATCGTCGACCTCACCGGGCGTACCCTCAAGCTCTGGCCCCTCACCACCGACGGCCACCACCGCCTGGACCTCGGCGACCTTCCCGACGGCAACTACGTCCTGCGCCTCCGCGAGGGCAGCCGCGAGGAGTCGAGCGCAGTCATCGTACGGCGTTAGGAGCGTGGAGCGTGGAGCATGGGGCCACGCTGGCGGTGCAATCCATGTTCCATGTTCCATGCTCCCTGTCCCCCCCTAGCTCCTTAAAATTTACGCGCCAGCGCAAGGGTCGCGATCTTCAGCTCACTGATGTCGCCCTTGAGGAGTTCACGGCCGACGGCCTCGAGGGTGGCCCCGGTCGTCATCACGTCGTCTACGAGGAGGATGACCCTCCCGCGTAGGTCGTGTTTTGGCGAAAGCCTGAAGACCTCCTGCATGTTCTCCATTCGCGCGAAGCTCGACTTGGCGGTCTGCGTGCTGGTGTGCTTGACGCGTTGTACGGCTTCCGCCAAAACCTCCGCGCCGGAGGCCTCCGCGATACCCTCGGCGATGCGGAGCGCCTGGTTGTAGCCCCGCGTCTCGAGGCGCAGCGGGTGCAGGGGTACCGGCACGATGGCGTCGAAAGCCCCGAACACCCCGGCCTCCCCAATCACGGACCCGAGCCAGCCGCCGAGGCTATTGCCGATGTCCGGACGGTTGTCGTACTTCATCGACCACATCAGGCGCTGCGCCGGCAGGCCCTGCCCGTACGGCAACAGGGCGGCCGCGCGCGTGATGGGCAACCGCCCCCAGAAGCGGTCCGTCATCTCGTTCTCGACGAGTGTGTGGAGGTCGAGCGTCGAGATGACGCTGCGACACCCCACGCACACGAAGCGGACGCTGGACTCCAGCCGCTCGTTGCAGTGGCTACACACCCGCGGGAACATCAGCTCGCGGAAGCCACGGGCCAAGACCTGAGATTGCGTACGGACGAGCTCTGCGATCACGCCCGCAAACTACTACGCCTCAGCGGCTTGCATGAGCTGCTCCTCGACCTCCCGCGGGTCGGAGGTGTACATCACCTTGTAGTAGTCGTCCGCCATGCGGTCGGAGCCGAACTGCGGCACGACGTCGGCGATGCTGTGCCTGACGATCTCCTTCCAGACCTCCTGGTTCTCGGAGTAGTAGGCCGGGACGACCTCGGTCTCGAGGATCTCGTAGAGGGCCCCGAGGTCGTGCGTGTCGACGGTGTACTCGTCGTCCTCGTCGACGGAGTAGACCGGCGGGATGACGAAGCTATTGACGCCGTGCTTGGCGAACTCGGGGATCCAGCCGTCGTGGGTCGAGAGGTTGACCGAGGCGTTCATGGCGGCCGTCATCCCGCTCGTCCCCGAGGCCTCGCGGGGGATGCGGGGGTTGTTGAGCCACACGTCCGAGCCGCGCTTCATCATGGCGCTGAGGTGCAGTTCGTAGCCGTGGAGCACGGCCATGTTCTTGCGGTCGCGGCTGAGGTGCACGAGGCGGTCCCAGACACTCACGGAGTCGTAGTCGGTCGGGTACGGCTTGCCGGCGAACAGCAGCTGCACCGGGTGCTCGGCGTTGGTGAGGAGCTTATCGAGGCGATCTAGATCGCGGGTGATGAGGTCGGCGCGCTTGTAGCCCGCGAAGCGACGCGCCCAGACGATGGTCAGCACCTGCGGGTCGAAGAGCTTGCCGGTCTGATCGGCGACAATGCGGAAGAGGCGGCGCTTGTGCTTGGCCTTGGCCTCCATGACGGCGTCCATATCCCCGGCGGCGTGGGCGTCGCGGACGTCGCGCAGCTGCCAGTACGTGCGCTCCTGGGCGTTGGTGATGTGCGTGATCGGCGGGATGCCGTCGTAGCCGCCCCACATGTCGCGCGCCACCTCGCCGTGGATTTTCGAGACGCCGTTGGCGAGGCGGGACATGCGCAGGGTCGCGAGGGTCTGGCTGAAGTGATCGCCCTCGACGCCGACCAGCTCACGGACCTTGTCCGAAGTCAGCTTCCCGAAGAAGCTCAGTTTGTTGAGCATCCGGAAGGAGTGGATTTCGTTGCCGGCGGCCACGGGCGTGTGGGTCGTGACGACGCACTTGGCCTTCACCGCCTCGAGGTCGCCGTGCTTCTCGTACAGGTGGAAGGCCGCCGGCAGGGCGTGGGCCTCGTTGAAGTGGTAGGTGTCGGGATCCATGCCCAACTTCTCCAGCAACACGGCCCCACCCTTCCCGAGGAGGATGTACTGCGCCACCTTGGCCTCGACGTTGGAGTCGTAGAGGCGCTTCGAGATTTGACGCGCGAGGTAATCGTTCTCGGGGATGTCCGTAGACAGGAAGAACATCGGCGCCGTGCCGAAGACCTCCGGCGCGAGGTAGTACGCCCGCACGTGGACGGGGTGGTGGTTGACTTCGATCTCGAACACCACGTCGGTCTCCTCGAGGAAGCTGTAGTGCTTCTCGAGGAACTCCGCGCGCATGGTCCGGTCCTGGTTGCGGCCCTGGTCGTAGTAGCCCCAGCTCCACTTGATCCCGATGCCGATGAGGTTCTGCTTGAGGTTGTACGCCGAGCGCATGTGACTCCCGGCGAGGAAGCCGAGTCCGCCGGAGTAGATCTTGAGGGCCTGATCGATGCCGAACTCCATGCAGAAGTAGGCGGTCGAGTGCTCGTAACCCTCACCGGGCGAGTAAGGGAGTCTGTACGGGGTCTGGAAGCTCATAAGCGGGCGTGTGATTTTTGCGGGTGTAGAGAGCCGCGATAGGTCGCAGTCAGGGTTCGCAAATATGCACGAACAAATGTTGCGCCGCCTTTCGCACCCCGTCTCCCCCGTGACCGGCGGCACCTACTTCGCCACCCGCTCCACGATGCAGGCGATGCCCTGCCCGCCGGCGGCGCACAGCGTCACCAAGCCGTAGCGCCCCTCGCGCTCGTGCAAGAGGTCGACCAGGTGCCCCAGCAGCATGGCGCCCGTCGCGCCGACGGGGTGCCCGAGGGCGATGGCGCCGCCGCCGACGTTGACGCGCTCCGCGTCGAGTCCGAAGTGCCGCATGAAGTGCAGTGGCACCACGGCGAAGGCCTCGTTGACTTCGATGACGTCCATGTCGGTGAGCGCGAGCCCCGCCCGCCGCAGCACCTTCTCCGTAGCGGGGATCATGCCCGTGAGCATGATCGTAGGTTCGGCACTGGCCACGCCGATGGCGACGACCCGCGCTCGCGCGGCAAGCCCCTGCCCCTCGCCGAACGCCGCGCTCCCGAGCAGGACGACGGCCGCGCCGTCGCTCAGGCCCGAGCTAGTCCCCGCCGTGTGGAGGTGCCGCACCGCAGACAGTTGCGGGTAGCGCGAGAGGGCCAGCGCGTCGAATCCCGCGGTGGCCATTCGGCCGCCGCGGGCCAGGGTCTCGGACGCGAAGGCGGGCCGTAGCGCCGCCAGGGCTTCAAGCGTCGTGTCGGGTCGCAGGTGCTCGTCGCGATCCAAAAGGAGGATGCCGTTCGCATCCGCGATGGCGATCATCGCGGTGGCCGTCGCGGCGGTGGCCGCCGCGGTGGCCGCTTGTCCTGCCTGCGCCGCCTGCGCCGCCGCGGCCCGCCGTTGCGATTGCAGGGCGTACGCGTCGAGGGCTTCGCGGTCGAAGCCGAAGAGCGTCGCCATCAAGTCGGCGGCCACGCCCTGCGGGATGATGCCCTGCCCGAGGATGAGCTCCGGGTCCTCCAGCAGGGCCCCGCCGCCGGCGCCCAGCGGTACGCGGCTCATCACCTCGACGCCCCCGGCCACAATGGCCTCGTCGTAGCCGGCGGCGATGCGGGCGGCGGCCTGGTGGACGGTCTCGAGCCCGCTTGCGCAAAACCGGTTGACGGTGGCGGCGGCGATCGTCTCGGGCCACCCGGCGTCCTGCACGGCGGCCTGGGCGATGTTGTAGCCCTGGTCCCCGACCGCGCTCACGCAGCCGATCAATACGTCCGAAATCTGCTTGACCTCGAGCCCGGGGTGCCGGCGCCCGAGGGCCCCCAACAGGCTACCCAGCAGGCGATACGGCCGCATTTCACGCAGGGCGCCATCGGCCTTGGCGCGCCCGCGCGGCGTACGGATGCAGTCGTAGATCAGTACCTCTCCCATGCCCCGGCGAAGCTAGTGCGGCCGGGCCCAACCGGCGTCCCCATGAACATGTCCCGCTGCTTTGACGCTCTACTTCAACGAACAACCAACCTCCACAACCCTCTTCCACCATGGATCAATTCTTCACCCAAGGGCTCTTGCTCGACGCCACCGTCGCGCTCCAGGCCGGCGTCCTCAGCTACGTTTGGTCGGCCCTCATCGCCGCCGTCGTCCTCATCCTCTGCTCCTTCGTCCTGCCGGGCGTCCACATCGAAGGCTTCGGGAGTGCGCTGCTCCTCGGGGTCATCGTCGGGGCCATCGTCGGACTCATCGGCCTGATCCTGCCGGGTTTCGGGTGGATCGGCGGCCTCATCGTCACGACCCTCGCGCTCATCGGCGGGGACGCCCTCATGGACTCCGTCAAGATCGACGCCTGGTGGTGGGCCGTCATCGTCGCCATCATCGTAGGCATCACTTCTGGGCTTCCGAACTTCATCGGCTAAACCTCCTCCACGACGGCCCGCCGCGCCGCCCGCATCGGGATTCCGATACACTTGCGCTCCATGTAGTGCATCATACGCTCGATCAGTTCCTTCGTGGGCTGGTCGAGCGTTTCTATTTCGCGGTTGAAGACCTCCTTGATGGCCTTGTCCTTGACGGCCCGTATCTCGCTCGGCAATTCGCTAAAGGCCCGCTCGACGCGCCGCTGTTGGACGCTTTCGCGAAAACGCGCCAATTGGATGCCGATCATCTTGCGGGCCGCGCGGACCTCATTGCCGCGGAAGGCCAGGTTCTCCTCGGCGAGCTTACGCAAGTCGTCGATCTGGATGTAGGCGAAGGCCCCCGCGTCGACGACCGACTGTGCCACAGCGTGCGGCACGGACAAATCCACGACCACCTTCTCCTCGGCGCTCTCGCCCGCGAGCAGCGACCTCATCAGGTTTGCGTCGATGAGGGACTCGGTGGCACCCGTGGCCACGACGAGTAGGTCGAAACCCTCGGTGTAGGCGGCGAGCTCTTCGAGCGCCAGTGCGCGTCCTGCCTTATAGGTCTTCGCCAGGCGCTGCGCCCGGTCGAGCGAGCGATTGAAGACCGTGACGTTCTCGAAGCCCTGCTTTCGCAAAAACTTAGAGACGAGCCAGTTGGTCTGCCCGGCGCCGATGAGCAGCACGCGGCTCGAGGCGGCGTCGAGGCGCTGCTGGCGGATGCGCTGGGCGGCGAGACTCACGACGGACACGGGCTTCTGGCCGATCTTGGTCTCGTGGTAGACTTGCTTCGCGACGGCCACCGCGCTCTGCATCACGATGCGGAGGTGGTCGCCGCAGTGACCGGCCTCGTGGCAGGCCACGTAGCTGTGTCGGAGTTGGCGCAGTATCTCGCGCTCGCCGACCACCATGCTGTCTACCGAGCAGGCGACATCGTAAAGGTGCATGATGGCCTCGTCGCCGGCCATGAAGATTGGGTCGACGGCGTGCTCGTCGGCGCCGATCCCGAGGGCGGCCTTGAATTCGGCGACGGTACTCGGGTCGCGGGCCTCCTCGTAGAAGAAGAACAGGACGCGGTTGCAGGTATTGAGGTAGAATACTTCGTCCCAGTGGAGCTGCTCGCGGAGGCGCTCCAGGGTGGTGGCCACCGACGCTTCCTCGATGGCGTAGGGTTCGAGTTGGTCGAGCCGGGCCTGCCGAAAGGTGAGCGTGAAGAGGCGGTAGTTGCTGAGCATCAGGAGATCGCCCGCAAACATAGCGGCGGGGGGCCGCGGGCACTGTCAGTGAGCAGTCACACCCCCGGTCTACCCCCCGGCGCGCGTGGCTATTACTTCCCCGAGACGCAAAACCGCCGTCCCTACCTTCGCCGCCCTTTCGGGCGTCCGCGGTGGGCGCCACCAACGTGAATCTACGCATGTACCGTACCCATACCTGTGGCCAACTCCGCCTCGCCGACGTCGACACCGCGGTCACGCTCGCCGGCTGGGTCCAGAGCAAGCGCCAGTTCGGGAGCCTCGTCTTCCTCGACCTCCGCGACCGCTACGGCATCACGCAGGTGGTCGTCGATGCGGACTCGGGTGAGGGCCTGCAGGCTGCCGCCGAGTCGCTCGGGCGGGAGTTCGTGATCCAGGTCGAGGGCCGTGTCCGCGAGCGCGAAGCCAAGAATGCGCAAAGGGCCACCGGTGACGTGGAGGTTTTCGCGAAAGCCCTCACCGTGCTCAACGCGGCCAAGACGCCGCCCTTCACCATCGAGGCCGAGACCGACGGCGGGGAGGACATCCGGATGCGGTACCGCTACCTCGACCTGCGGCGCTCGCCCCTGCAGGAGGCGATCCTGTTCCGCAGTAAGCTCGCGCAGGCCGTGCGGGCCTACCTGAGCGGCGAAGGCTTCATCGAGGTGGAGACCCCGGTGCTCATCAAGTCCACGCCCGAGGGCGCGCGTGACTTCGTGGTGCCGAGCCGCATGAACCAGGGCGAGTTTTACGCCTTGCCGCAGTCGCCGCAGACCTTTAAGCAACTGCTGATGGTGTCGGGGTTCGACAAGTACTTCCAGATCGTGAAGTGCTTCCGCGACGAGGACCTGCGGGCCGACCGCCAGCCGGAGTTCACGCAGATCGACTGCGAGATGGCCTTCGTGGAGCAGGAGGATATCCTGAACACCTTCGAAGGGCTCACGCGGCACCTCTTCCGGGAGGTGCTCGACGTAGACCTCGGGGACTTCCCGCGGATGGCGTACGCGGAGGCCATGCGGCGTTACGGCTCCGACAAGCCGGACCTGCGCTTCGGGATGGAGCTGGTCGACCTCAACGCGGAGGCCAGGGGGCACGGCTTCAAGGTCTTCGACGAGGCCGAGTTGGTCGCAGGGATATGCGCGAAGGGCCAGGCCGAGTTTTCGCGAAAGCAGCTCGACGCCCTCACGGAGTGGGTGAAGCGCCCGCAGATAGGCGCGCAGGGCCTGGTGTACGTGAAGGTCAATGCCGACGGCACTTACAAGAGCAGCGTCGACAAGTTTTACGACGCGGAGGCCCTGGCGGCTTTCGCCAAAACCGCACGCGCCGAAGCCGGTGACTTGCTGCTGATCCTCTCGGGGGAGGCCGAGCGCGTCCGCAAGCAACTCGGGGAGCTGCGCCTGGAGCTGAGTCGGCAGCTCGACTTGGTCACGGCGGGTGACTTCAGGCCCCTTTGGGTAGTGGACTTCCCGCTGCTGGAGTGGGACGAGGCCGCGTCGAGGTTTCACGCCATGCACCACCCCTTCACGAGCCCGAAGCCGGAGGAGCGCAAGCTGATGAGTAGCACGGACCACGGGGCGCTGAAGGGCCTCCGCGCGGACGCGTACGATTTGGTCATCAACGGCGCGGAGATCGGGGGCGGGTCTATCCGTATCCACGACCGGGAGCTGCAGGCACGCAACTTCGACTTGCTCGGCTTCACGAAGGCCGAGGCGGAGGCGCAATTCGGCTTCCTGATGGGGGCCTTCGAGTACGGGGCGCCGCCGCACGGGGGGATTGCCTTCGGGTTCGACAGACTCTGTGCCGTGATGCAGGGCAAGACGAGTATCCGGGACTACATCGCCTTCCCGAAGAATAACCAGGGGCGCGACACGATGATAGACGCGCCGGATGCGGTGAGTGAAGCCCAGCTGGCGGAGCTGGGGCTGAGGCTGGTGGGGGCCCGCGAGGGGCAGGGCTGAGTATGTGATGAAGACTCGGTGAGGCTTCTGGCCCCGGGGACGGGTTCCGCCAGCGCCTAGCGGCTGGCAGGAACCCGTCCCCGGGGCCAGAAGCCTTCCGCAAGCTCAGGCTTTCCCCTTACGCCACTCCCCGAGCCGCCACTCTCCTATGTCTTTGATGTACTTGCGTGGCTGCAGGGCCTTCCAAAATTCGTCTTCGTCGTAGGCGAAAAAGCGCTCGCCGTACTTCTTCATGTAGGCCACGTGAAAGGCTCTGTAGGCCTCCTCCGAGCCGTAGTAGCGCTCGATGTCGAGTTCGATGATCTGGTAGATGTTGCACCGGAAGGAGCTCCAGTGGTAGAAGTCCGTATGCGCGGCCAGGTGGTGCTTGGCGTAGTTGAGCCCGATGTAGGCCACCATCGTCTTCGAGAACTCCACGCCGGGTCGACCCTTGTCGGTGAGGCCGTGCAGCGTGGGCTTGACGAAAAGCTGCCCCTCGCGCCCATACTTCGCATTGTACCACTTCGCGTAGCGCATGAAGGCCTTCTGGAAGCAGTACCCGACATACTCCGCGTAAGACTTCGTGCCGTCGATGAAAGCCCTATCACCGGCCAGGAGCTTTTTCTTCTTCGCAAGTCGTTCCAAGATGTCCTCGCGCGTGCGCGTGCGAATGCCGGAGTGCCAGTGGTTCGGGATGAGGCAATAGACGTGGAACTCGAAGACGTGTTGGAGGCCTTCGCGGAGGCTCAAACGCAGGAATCGCCTATAGTCCTTCTCTTTCCGAAAGAGCACCTCCCCCGGCACGGCCTTCCCGATGAGGTGGTAGTGGAGGTCCGGCACCCACTCGTCCTGCATGAAGAGTCGAGATATGCGTGTGCCGCCCTGCTGGTCGTGCGCTCCCATGCGCCCAAGCTACGCGAGCATTTCGTGACGCAACACAAATTGTAGCCCCCCCTCACCTTACCCTACCTTCACGCGCCTATGGATTTCGTCGCCCTCGACTTCGAAACGGCCAACCGCTTCTGGAGCAGCGCCTGTGAGATCGGACTCGTCGTCGTGGAGGACGGCCGCGTCGTGGACACCTACCGCCGCCTCATCCGCCCGACCCCCAACCAGTTCGACTCCGGCAACATCCGCATCCACAAGATCACCCCGCAGATGGTGATGCGCGAGCCGACCTTCGCGGAGCTCTACGACGACCTCCTCCCCTACCTCGCCGACAGGCACATCGTCGCCCACAACGCCAGCTTCGACATCGGCGTGCTCCGGGCCTCGACGCGGCTCTACACCCTCCCCGAGCCCTCGCTCACGTACTCCTGCACGGTGCAGCTGGCACGCAAGTGCTGGCCCGACGCCCCCCGCTACGGCCTCGGCATCATCAGCAGCTACCTCGGCATCGAACTCAACCACCACCAGGCCCTCTCGGACGCGAATGCCTGCGCGCAGATCATGATCCAGGCCGGGCGCATGTTCGACGCCGAAAGCGTCGAGGAGCTCCTCGGACAAGTCAACATGAAGCCGCGCTCGATCACGCAGTACGGCAGCTCGACCCGGCAGGGCGCAAAGCGCTGGCAGGCGCGCCAGACCCCGCAGCCGCCCCAGCCCCGCCCCGCGCCCGAGCGCACTTACGTGCAAAACTGGCCGAGCCACCCCCGCATCAAGGACATCGCCTTCGACAAGTCGAAGTCTAACGCGCGCCACCCGGCCTACGGCAAGCGCTTCGTCTTCACCGGCGAACTCACCGACTGCACCCGCGAAGACGCCATGCGACTCGTCCTCGAGGCCGGCGGCAAGTGCACCACCACCGTCTCGAAAGTCACCGACTACCTCGTGCAGGGCACACCGAGCTGGAAGAAGCAAACCTCGAAGACCCAGAAGGCCTTCGAGCTACGTGACCAGGGCACCGGCATCGAGCTCATCGACGAGGCCAGCTTCCTGGAGCTCTTCGAGGCTGAACTGCAGGGGAAGTAGCGCAGGAGGGCTTGCCCCGCCAAAATCATGCTGATCACCTGCGGCCCTATGCGCCCCAGCCGCGAGGCCAGCAGCACATCAGTGGCGCGCGCCGCTCGCCCGCTTCTTCTTCCAGAAGCTGAAGAGGAGCCAGAGACTAAAGCCTACTATCGGCACCCCGTGCAGGACGAGGTCGACCCAATCCAGCGTCCCCATACCTTCCGCACCGCCGGCCACCCAACGCAGTTTGCCCGCGAGGTGGGGCTCGCTGCCGATGGGCGCCAGGGCCAAGTACAAGGACGCCGCCCCGATCCACCAGGGCCAGGTGCTCTTGCGCTTCG
This sequence comes from Saprospiraceae bacterium, assembly GCA_965215115.1. Taxonomy (GTDB): domain Bacteria; phylum Bacteroidota; class Bacteroidia; order Chitinophagales; family Saprospiraceae; genus CALDTK01. The sequence goes on along the minus strand of OZ244050.1, from coordinate 3,379,776 downwards.
GTCGCTCGTGTCGGGACGCAAACTTCACCGCAGCAAAGTAGCTACGCTTCGTATTTGTACCCGTCATCTCCGTAGCACACCCGTCAAGCAGTCACCCTTCAAGCATTCACCCTCCACCCTTCAACAATTGCCTCTCCCGGTACCACGCCTTATCCGCCACGTACACCTCGCGCTCCTGCGCGGCCACGACCCTGCCCTCGGCGTCGAGCCACTCGATCGGCAGCCACTCCGTCCAGACGCGCTCCTCGGCGACGGTTTTGCGGACACGCGCCAACAGCTCATCGTCGATCACGATCCGCATCGAGAGCCTGCTCTTGCCCGGTCGCTTGAAGCGAATGCGCGCCGCCTTGTCCCAGACCACGAATTTCTCCTTGCCGAGGATGTGGAAGAACATCAGCATCAAGAAAGGATCGCTCGCCGAGAACATCGAGCCCCCGAAAATCGTCCCGACGTAGTTGTACGTAAAGGGATTGAGCCCGAGCGTAAGGCGCACCTCCCGGAAGTCGCCCGCGATGTACTGGATGCGCCCGCCCGTGCCCCAGTACATCGGGTAGGCGTTCATCCCGAGGCGGAGGCGTCGCGAGCGCCAACTCTCGCCCGGTTTTTTGAGTAAACCCATCGCTCAGGCCCTCTTTTCGGCCTCCGCCCCGGCCGCCGGCTCCGCGGTGATGACTTCGGGCTTCTCGAAGTTGAGCTTGAAGCCGATCTTCTGGTGCGGCTCGTCGTCGTCGTAGTCCTCCCACTTCGTGGCCTCCGTGAGGAGCTCCTCGACGTGGCGCTGGAAGTACGGTGCGCGCAGCTCCTCGGGGCGGTAGATGGCGATCGTCTTCGGGGCCTGGCGCTCGCCGTAGTCCTCGATGAAGGGGTACTGGATGATGACGATGACCTTGCCGTTGAAGAGCTGCTGGTAGACGAGCGAACCGTTGTGCTTGATGAGGTTGCGCCGCACGCCGTTGACCACCTCCTTGATCATCCCCGAGCCGACGTTGCCGAGCGAGAGCGTGATGGCCTCGAGGTGGTCGATCTGCCCGCGGCGCTCGATCGTGGCGGAGAGGTCGATCGACTCGGCGGTGGCCCTGAGGGCGGCGATGATCTCCTCGGCGAGGGTCTGCTGCCACACCTCGCGGTAGGCGACCGTGTTATCGAGGACGCGGCGGTACTCCTCGGCCTTGCGCTGCAGGTTGTGCGTATTCAACATCGGCCGGAAGGTAGTCCCGGGGCGGGGGCGCCGAAGTCTGCGGCGTGCTACTTTGCCGCCGTGCCGCAGTCCCTCTTTCACCTGGCCTTCCACGTGCGCGACCTCGCCGAGGCGCGGGCTTTCTACGGCGGGGTCCTCGGCTGCGGGGAGGGCCGCAGCACGGGCACCTGGGTGGACTTCGACTTCTTCGGCCACCAGCTCTCGCTGCACCTCGGCGAGCCCTTCGCGACGACGGACACGGGCTACGTCGCCGGGGTGGCCGTGCCGATGCCCCACCTCGGGATCGTCCTGCCGCTGCCCGCGTGGGAGCGGGTCCGCGACGGTCTGGCGGCTTACGCCAAAACCGATTACGTCCTGCGCCCGATGCTCCGTTACGAAGGGGAGCCCGGCGAGCAGTGGACGCTCTTCGTACGCGACCCCTTCGGCAACCCCATCGAGATCAAGGGCTTTCGGGACTTCTCGCAGGTGTACGCGACTTAGGTACAGGCGACCTAGGCGCGCGCGGCCTTGGAGTGCGCAACGTAGTTTTCGGCGATGCCTGAAGTCGTTCCATTCATTTCGCGCTACCCGGAGGCTGTCGCCAAAACCTGGATCGCGCGCCTCCGCAAGGTCCTCCCCGGGGAGACCTTCGCGCTGCCTTCCTCCCTGAGTGCCGAGCAAAAGGCCGCCGCCGCGTTCGCGATCGTCGCCGGGCCCGAGGCCAGACACCTCGACGGCTTCACGGGTCTGCGGTGGGTCCAGAGCACCTGGGCCGGCGTCGAAGCCCTGGTGCAGGTTTTGCCGAAAGGCGTCCACGTCACCAAACTCGTCGACCCGATGCTCACCGCGCGCATGACCGAAGCGGTGCTGGCGTGGACCTTCTACCTACAGCGCCGGATGCCGGAGTACGCGGCACAGCAACGCCGGCGCGAGTGGCACCAGATACCGTACGTGCGGGCGGAGGAGACCGTGGTCGGAATCCTCGGCCTGGGCGAATTGGGGCGCAGCGCGGCGGAGCGGCTGGTCGCCAACGGCTTCCGGGTCGTCGGGTGGAGCCACTCCGCGAAGGACATACCGGAGGTCGAGAGTCACGTGGGGTGGCCGGGCTTCGAGCGCGTTTTGGCGAAAGCCGACATCACCGTCTGCCTCCTGCCCCTCACCGACGACACCCGCGGACTGCTGGGCGCGGTAGCTTTCGACAAATTTAAGGAGGGCGCCTCCCTCGTCAACTTCGCCCGCGGACCCATCGTCGACGACGCGGCGCTGATCGCGGCCCTCGACGCCGGCCACCTGCGCCACGCCGTACTCGACGTGTTCGACGTCGAACCGCTACCGGCCGATTCGTCGCTGTGGGCGCACGACAAGATCACCGTCCTCCCGCACATCAGTGCCGTCACCGAGCCCGACTCCGCGGCGGCCATCGTCGCGCGCAACGTCAAACACTGGCGCGCGACCGGGCAAAAGCCGGCGGGCGTGGATCGAGAAAGGGGCTACTAGAGGGGTCGGACGGACGCGCAACGAGAGGTCCAGAAACGTCGAAGCCTGGGCGAACCCAGGCTTCAGTTGCGGTCTCGCTTCGGTGAAGCGACCTAACCGGAGAGGGGCGGGCTCGCCGGCTGTCATGAGAACACGGGCTCTCGCGAGAAAGTTCCCGCACTAAGCCGCCATTTTTAATAATTTATAGGCCCCGACGAAAGGCAGCAGCCGCGTCTGCACCGCGAGCCCGTCCAATTCGTGCCCGAAGCCGTCCAATTCGAGGATCTCCGCGCCCGGCCACGCCGCCTGGATGCGCTCCGCATCTTCGAACGGGTAGCGCGCGTCACTAAGGTCGTGCACGATCATGCCCTCCACCCCTTCGAGCCTCGCCGCCGCCTGCGTGTTGTCGAAGCTGTCGAGCGGGATGTCCGCGACGGCCTCCAGCTTTCGCCAAAACTTCAGGCGCACCTTTTCGTCGATCCCGAGGGAGTTGAGGCGCCGCTGGAAGATCTCCATCGAGTCGGCGTTCGCGCCGAGGGTCACGATGCGCTGCGGGCGCTGGTCGGGCGACATCTGGGCCGTGGCCTGCAGGACGGCCGCCGCGCCGAGGCCGTGCCCCACGCAGGCGTGCCAGGGGCCGGTGAGTTCGCGAAGCCCGTGCACGGCGTTGATGTAGTCGCGCAGACTCAGGCGGTGACCCGGCGAGCGACCGCTCGCGGGCGCGTCGAGGGCGACGATGGTGCAGCCCTTCCCGACGAGGGGCTTTACGTAATCCTTGAAGTACCCCGCCTCGCGCTCCCAGTCGTGAAACATCGCGACGGTCGGTCCGGAGCCGTCGCCCGCCCAGCGGTAGGCGCGCAGGTCGACCTTGCCGAACGGCAGGTCTAGCTGTTCGGCCTGGTCGAGCACCCCCGCCGCTTCATCGTCGGCCTCGTGGCGCTGCGGGTAGATAAAACTGCGCATGAGGAGCTTCATGGCGACCTCCGGGGAGACCTGCGCGATGTCGTTGATGGACTTGCCCTCCGCGCGCAGGAGGGCGACGCGGCGTGGGTTGCGGCCGAGTTTGGCGTTGGTGAAGGACATATTTTTTGGTAGCGCTCGCGGGGCGCGTGTGGTTCGGGCCAGCAGCCGAAAATGACGTGGGAGTTTTACACGGGTGGGGTTCGACTGCCTCCGGGCAGCACCATATTGAAGCGAGCTTCTTAGCCCCCCGCTGCCCGGAGGCAGTCGAACGGGGGGCGGGGCGCCTACCGCCCGTTCGCCATCACCCAGTCTACGATCCGCTCCACGATGTGCTCGGCGGTGAGTCGGTGTTGCCCGTCGGCATAGCGGTGCAATTCCGCGTTGGGCCAGGCGCCGTGCAGGATCAGGCCCTCGGCAATCGGCATTACCTCGTCGTCGTCGCTGTGGACGACGAGGCCGCGGACGTCCCCGAGCTGCGCCACGGCCGCGGTGTTGGAGTAGTCGCGCACGGCGGCGCTCGCGCCGAGGAGCTTCGTGACGTGCTGGTCGTAGCTCGCCTGCACCCTGGGGTGGTAGCCGAGCATCCGGTGGTAGCGCTCGAAGACGTGCTCGGACTCGTCGAAACCGGCCATCACCACGACGGCCTTCGGCTTGCGATCCGCGGGGACGCGGGCCGCGAGCTGGATCACGACCCCACCCCCGAGGCTGTGCCCGACGTAGGCGTCGAAGGGTCCGTGGGCGGCCTCGAAGTCGAGTGCGGCGGTGACGTATTCGTTGAAGGGGGTTCGCCTCCCGCCGGAGCGCCCCTGGGCCGGTCCGTCGAAGGCGGTGACCTGCGCGCCGGCGGCAAGGAGCCGCTCGGCCATCGGAATCCAGCGCCCGGAGTGGCTCTCCCAGCCGTGGACCAGCAGCACGCGCGGGCGGTTGGCGTGCGGGCCCCAGCGGTAGCCGTGGAGGCGTTGCAGCGAGTCGACCCGCAGTTCGGCGGCCTTCGAGATAAACACTTCGGCCTGTGGGCTGAACGTCGAGCGCCGCGGGCGCATGAAGAGCTGGAGCGCGATCCAGCCGGCGAGTTTTGGCGAAAGCCTGGCCAGACCGTTGATGAGCTTGCCGAGCCGTAGCAGCTTCGGGTCGCCCTCGCCGCTGAGCATGTCGAGGGGCGGTGGCTCGTGGAGGAAATGCGGATTCGGGGGAGCGGACATAAACGGCGGGAAGGTCGTAGGACGGCGGCGCAAAGTCGGGCGGCGGGGTTTACGCGCGGACGAAACCATTGTTGACGCGCTCGTAGGCGACGGTGGTCCGGGGGCCGTGGCCAGGCCAGACGACGGTCTCCTTGGGCAGGGTGTAGACCTTGTCGCGGATGCTGCGCAGCAGGGTTTCGTGGTCGCCTCCGGGGAGGTCCGTGCGGCCGATAGAGTCGCGGAACAGCACGTCGCCGCCGACGAGTAGGCCCTCGGCCTCGAGGTAGAAGCAGACGCTGGCCGGCGAGTGTCCCGGCGCCAGGATCGGGCTTAGCGTGAGCTGCCCGACGTGCATCGGCTCGGCCTCCGTGATGTCGTAAGTGGCCTCGGGCAGGGGCGCCAAGGGCATCCCGTACATCGCCGCCACCTGCGGATTGCTGTCGTACACGGGGCGCTCGCCGGGGTGTACGCGCGGCCGCAGGCCGTAGGCGTCGGAGACGTGCGCCAGCCCCAGGACGTGGTCGATGTGCGCGTGCGTGAGCCAGCAGGCGGCGAGGGTGAGGTTATGCTTTCGCAAAAACCGGTCGAACGTGTTCCGCTCGGCCGCATCGGACATACCGGGGTCGATGACGACGGCCTGGCCGGTGGCGTCGGCGAGGACGTAGGTGTTTTCCTGGAAGGGGTTGAACGTGAGGCAGTGGAGGGGCATGGGCGGCTTTGCTTTGCGGGGCCGGGCCGAGATCGGGTCGGGCGCCGCAAAGAGACAACCCCGAGCGATAAAACCTGCGTAAAGCTTTCAGATGAAGTGTAGTCGCCCGTTGACCCTCGCGCTTTCGCTGGCCTGCGCCCTGTCGGGAACGGTTGCCACGGATGGCCTCTGCCAGGGTCCGATTGACGGGTACATGAAGGGGGCGGGCGAGTTGGACGTGGCCCTCGGCCTCTCGTCGACGGGCGCGAGCACCTTCGTCGGGGGCGGGGGCGAGGCGGTGCGCCTGGGGTTCCGGGCGCAGCTCGTGGGTTTGTTCGGGGCCTACGGCATCAGCGAGCGGATCAACGTCGTGGCCAGCGTCCCGTACGTGATCACCGACGCGACCTCGGGCCTGCAGGACGGGGCCTTGTTTGCGAAGGGCTTGTTTTGGCGAAAGCCTTTTCGAAAGGGCGAACGGCAGGTAGGCAGCCTGGACGTGATCGGGGCGCTGGGCGTGCAAATCCCGCTGAGCGATTACGAGGTCGTCGCGAACGGGGCTATTGGACAGCGAGCGAAAGTCGTGCAGCCGCGGCTCCTCGCGCAGTGGAACGGCACGGGCTACTTCGTGAGCGCGTTGGCGGGGTACAACTACCGCTTCGACGGGCTCGACGAGGGTCGGTTGGCGCAGATCCAGCTGACGCGCCCGGGGTATCGCCCGGAGCAGCCGCACGACAACGTAAATGTCCTGGTGCGCGCCGGCTACCCGGGCCATAGGCTATACCTGGATGCCTGGGTGGAGTTCCAGCGCACGCTCGGGGGCGGCAACTTCACCGCGGACGTCGAGGAGTTGGCCCAGGCCTACGACGTCGACTACCAGCAGGCGGGCGGGACGGTGTACTACTCCGAGACTGCGCACTGGGGCTTTGCGGCGAGCGGGGCGCGGGTGCTGGGGGGACGGAACACGAGTGCATTCTGGCGGCTGACGGCCACGGTGGTGTACAAGCTCTGAGAACCTGTCGTGCGACCAGGGGTTCTCACGGCACTATGCCCACCACCGCCACCACCTACACCCCGACCTACGCCCTCGGCGACTTCGAGATCAACCGCCTCGGCTACGGCGCCATGCGCATCACCGGCGAGGGCGTCTGGGGCCCGCCGAAGGACAAGCGCGAGGCGATCCGCGTGCTCCAGCGCGCCGTGGAGCTCGGGGTCAACTTCATCGACACGGCCGACTCCTACGGCCCCTTCGTGAGCGAGGAGCTCATCGCCGAGGCGCTGCACCCCTACCACGACGGCGTCCTAATTGCCACGAAGGCCGGTCTGGAGCGCGGCGGTCCGAACAAGTGGACCCCGAACGGTCGCCCGGAGCACCTCCGCGAGCGCTGCAAGTCGAGCCTCAAGCGCCTCCGGCTCGAGCGCATCGACTTGTTCCAACTCCACCGCTTCGACGACAAGGTGCCGGCGGAGGAGTTCCTGGGGACGCTCGCCGAGCTGCAGCAGCAGGGCTACGTGCGGCACCTGGGCCTCTCGGAGGTGACCGTCGACCAGGTCAAGCAAGCCCAGGAGCACTTCACCGTCGTGAGCATCCAGAATAAGTACAACCTCCAGGAGCGGCAGTGGGAGGAGGAGCTCGACTGGTGCGCCGAGCAAAAGATCGGCTTCATCCCCTGGTACCCGCTCAGTGCCGGGAGCCTGGAGCACGAGGGCCTACGGGCTGTCGCCAAAACCCACGGCCGGTCGCCCTACCAGATCGCGATTGCGTGGCTCCTGCACCACAAGCCGAACCTGTTGCCAATTCCAGGGACCAGCAGCGTCAAGCACCTCGAGGAGAACGTGGCGGCGGGGGAGATCGAGTTGAGCGAGGAGGATATGGAGCGGCTGGGGTGAGGGGGGGGCTCGGGGCACCTCGGGGGGGGAGGATGATTTGAGCCGTACATAGAGACAAAGCTCCTGGTGCACGAGTCTGCGCCGCGGCCTAAGTTTACCTCCGTCATTCACTAAGGTCTAACTTTAAATCAATATGCGTTACTTCCTGCTGGCACTGGCAGCAGCCGAGCCTTACGGAACTACCGCCGACGAGACAAAGGATACGGCCCTGGAGGATACCGAGCACTAAAATATTACGCGGGGCTTCTGTAAATGACTTGAGGCCTATCTGCGGCACTTGTGATGGAAGTTTTGGCGCAAGCCGAAATGCGTCTTGAGGCTTCCCCCCCGCGGAGATTAACGCACCTGCTCAAACTCCCGAAACCGCACATTCGGCCGCATCGTCACCCGCACGCTCGACGCGTCGGCCTCGAACTCGAGCGGGGGATTCCCTCCCGCTACCATCGCCGCGGTGGCCAGGTGGATGCCGACCCCGAAGCGTTGCACGAGGCCAAGGTCCTTCATGACGCTGGCGATATTCGGATTGCGGTAGTCGGAGCCTCGTCCTTCGCGCAACTTCGCGAGCGTCATATCGCCGAAGAGTCCGCCGTTGCTGTGGATCGTCATGCGGTCGGTAAAGCGCTCGACGCGGATCGGGGCGTTGCTCTCGTAGTTGCGGTGCATGACGGCGTTGATGAACAACTGGTCGAAAGCCGCCGGCGGGTATCCGTACTGCACCCGTTCTGCCGGGGCACCCGCCACATCGATGGCCTTCTGATTGAGCGCCGCAAACACGCGTTTCATCGTCGGAACAAGCTGTCCGAGCGGACCGTAGACTGCCTCTTCGAAGTCGATCGCGTCGACGCGCGTCGTACCTTGGAACCGCAATACTTGCACGTAGTGACTAGCTATAAACTTATCCGGGCGGGGGCACAGCGTCAGCAACCCGAGCGCCGTGGGCGATGGGTCGAGCAGCGAGTGAATCATCTTCGTCGCCGCCAGCCGCTCCTCGGTACTCCGCGCGTTAGCGGCGAGCACCTCTGGGGCAAACGCCCGGGGTAGGTACTCCTCCTCGAAACGGGCGATGCTCAGGTCCGCGAGGCTCGCGTGCGCGAAGGGGTGTAGGTCCCGGGGAGGTCCCGCCACCGCCGACGCTCGTGGAGGATTCGCATAGGGCGAAAGTACCTGCCCCGGGGGCAACACGGCCAACCGCGCGCATCACTCCCCCCTCTCCCGCGAGTACTTCTCCCGGTACTTCGCCGCCAACTTCGTCTGCTTGCTGCTCAGGTCGATGTCGCGGCCCTGGATGTAGGCTTTCGCCAAAACCGCCGACTGCATGTCCAGTGCATCCCCTTCGCTCACGAAGAGCGTGGCGTGCTTGCCGACGGTCAGGGAGCCGACCTTGTCGGCGATGCCCATCATCGTGGCGGGTGTCAGCGTGAGCCCCTTGACGGCCTGCTCGTACGGCATCCCGAAACCTACCGCGTGGCCGGCGTGGTAAGGGACGCGCCGCTGCTCCCAGGAGCCCGAGAGGCTAAAGGCCACGGGGACGCCGGCCTCGTGGAGCTCGGCCGGGGTCTCGAAGGGCTGGCTCACGAGGTCGTCCGCGCGCTCGGGCAGGGCGTGGACGGGGCCGCAGACGACGGGGATCTGCTTTTCGCGCAGGAGGTCCTTGACGCGGTAGGCGTCGCGCGCGTCGACGAGCACGACCCTGGCGCCGTGGCGCTCCCCGAAGGCGATCGCGTCCTCGATCTCGCGGGGGTAGGTGGCGTGGATGTACAGGGTCTGCTGCTTACCGAGCACCCGCTCCATGCTCCGGAAGCGTGGGTTGTCGACGCTGCCCTTCGTTTTGGCGGAAGCCTGGTAGGCCTTCGCCTGCGCGAAGTAAGCGTCGAGCTTTTCGACATCGGCGCCGTAGTCCTTGTTCTTCTTGATGCCGCCGGGCTCGGCCCACCAGCCCGACTGCGTGTAGGCGCTCGGCCAGTGCAGGTGCATGCCCTCGTCGGCCCCCACCACCGAGCCCTCGTAGTTCCAGCCGTCCATGTACATCGCGCTCGACTGGCCGGCTAGGCCATCGCCGTCGGGGGTGACCTGCGCGATCAGGACGCCGAGGTTGCGCACCGTCGGCAAGATCTCCGAATCGCTGTTGAAGGCCACCAGTGCGCGGGCGTTCGGGTTGAAGTAGCCCACTTCCGCTACGTCGACGGTCGAGCGCACGGCGTCGATCTCGAGGATCCCGAGGCGGGTGTCCATCGCGATGAAGCCCGGGTAGACGTGCTTACCGGTCGCATCGACGGCGGTCTGACCGGCTGCGTCCGGGGCCCCGCTGCGCGGACCGACGTAGGTGATGAGCCCTCCGGCAAAACTCACTACCCCATCCTCGATGACGGTCGTGCCGTCGCCGATGTGGACGGTGGCACCGACGATGGTGATCGGCGTCGTCTGCGGGGGCGCGGGGATGATCTGGGCCTTGGTCAGGTGGACGCACCCGAGCAGTAAAAGTGTTACTAGAATTCTCATCTTTATTATTTTTTCGAAAGCCTTCCAGCGTGTTCACTTCCTTGATTGGGTTGAATGATGTGTGGATGGTTTGATTGGATGATGGGTGGATGGCCGCGCTAACGGACCCACGGGACGCGCGTACGGCCATCCACTCATCAAACCATCCACCCATCCACTCATCTGTCTAATGCTCACTATCGCACCCGTCCAGCATCCCGCCGCGCGCTTCCACGGGTCGCGTGCGCTTGCCGGCGTGCTTGTCGTGGAGCATGGCCTGCGCGAGGCGGTTGCGCTCCCGGTGGATGGCGGTTTGGCGTTCGCGCATGTGGTCGCGGTCGAAGTAGAGCGTCCCGTCGACCCAGGTCTTGTCGGCCGAGGCGTAGACGCTCATCGGGTAGTCGTTCCAGAGCACGAGGTCGGCGTCCTTGCCGGGTTTGATCGACCCCATACGGTCGTCGAGGTGGAGGAGCTTGGCGGGGTTGAGGGTGACGAACTTCCAGGCCTCCGTCTCGGAGAGGTCGCCGAACTGCATCGCCTTGCCGGCCTCCTGGTTGAGGCGACGGCCTAGCTCGGCGTCGTCGGAGTTGAAGGCCACGAGGACGCCCTGGTCGTGCATGATCGGACCGTTCTGCGGGATCGCGTCCCAGACCTCGAACTTGTAGGCCCACCAATCGCTGAAGGTAGACGCGCCGACGCCGTGGTCACGCATTTTGTCGGCGACCTTGTAGCCCTCCAGGATGTGCGTGAAGGTGTTGACGCGGAAGTCGTGGCGCTCGGCCACGGCCATGAGCATGAATATCTCGGAGGCCTTGTAGGAGTGGCAGGTGATGAAGCGCCTGCGGTCGAGGATCTCGGCGAGGGTCTCGAGGTCGAGGTCGCGTCGGCTGTCGGGATCGGCCTTGCGGGTTTTGGCGTAAGCCGCGGCACGAGTGAAGTAGTCGTCGTACACCTGCTCGACGCCCATGCGGGTCTGCGGGTAGCGCGTCGTGTAGGCGGAGCCCCAGTTGGACTGCTTGACGTTTTCACCGAGGGCAAACTTGATGAAGCCGTCCGCGCCGTCGATCTTGAGCTGCTCCGGGAGCATCCCCCAGCGCAACTTGATGAGCGCCGACTGCCCGCCGATGGGGTTGGCCGAGCCGTGCAACTGCTGGATAGCGGTCACGCCGCCGGCGAGGTGGCGGTACAGGTTGACATCCTCCGAGTTGACCACGTCCCCGATGCGCACCTCGGCGGTCGACTCCTGCGAGCCCTCGTTGACGCCGCGGCTGATGGCCACGTGCGAGTGCTCGTCGATGATGCCGCTCGTGAGGTGCTTGCCTTTCCCGTCGACGGACGTGACGCCGTTCGGTACTCTGAGGCCCTTGCCGACGGCCGAGATCTTGCCACCGACGACGTAGACATCCGCGTCCTCGAGCTTGCCCTCGGCCTCGTTGGTCCAGACGGTGGCGCCGCGGACGACGAAGGACTCGCCTTTCGGCAAAACCTCCTCTCCGAAGGCCGTGAAGGGCCTGGGCAATACCGGGAGGGCCTCGACAGTCGCCCGGACCGCGACGGTGTCCTTCGGGCGCGGCGTCTCGGCGATCTCGCCGGTGCCTGTCCACCCGATCCAGTTGCCGCGCTCGTCGTAGCCCATGCCGCGCCAATTGCCGAGGCCGTCGACGCGGCCGGAGAGCCGGACGCGCATGGCGTTCCGGGAGGTGTCGACGGGGAAGTTGAGCGAGACTCGGTCGGCGTCGGCCGAGAGCTGGGCCTCCAATTTCAACGTGTCACCGGCCGGGGTGATGGTGGCCTTGTTGCCCTTTTTGACGGTGAGGACGTAGGCCTTTGGCCCGACCACGACGCGGTAGTCGCCGGTGCCCGCTTCCGTGGTCATTGGGTTTACCTCGAAGCGCTGCCCCTGTACCCAGGTGTCGTACACCTTGGTCTCCTTCTTGACGGGCCACTCGTCGAGGACGGTAAAATTGGCGACGCGGCCTTTCTCGAGGGTCCCGAGCCGGTCCTGCATCCCGATGAAGGTCGCGGGCGTCACCGTGAGGGCGCGCAACAGGTCGGCCGGCGAGACGCCCGTGGCCCGGACGCGGTCGAGGCGCTCGAAGAAAGACTTCTCGTCCTCGTCGAGGCCACTAATCGACAGCGCGACCTCGTGTCCGGCCTGCTTGAGGTAGGCGGCGTTGGCGTCGGCCAGTTCCCAGTGGAGCATATCGGCGTAGTCCACCATCTGGGCGTCGTACGGGTCCGAGACGTCGTAGGCGTCCGGGAACGTGAGCGGGACCACGAAGCGCTGCTTGGCGCTAAAGCCATCGAGGCGCTGGTACTCGTCCCCGCCGCCGATGATGACGTAGGGGGTCTCGAACTCCTGCCCGAGTCTGAGGGCCCGCATCGCGTCGAGCTTGTCGGCCACGACGAAGAACTGCGGCAGGGCCTGCAGTTCGCGCCAGGCGTCGAGGCTCAGGTTGCGCTCCTCCTTCATGCCGGCGCGGCCGTACCACTCGGCGTCGAGGTAGGTCTGCCGCAGCAGCGCGATCATGCCCATCAGCGAACTCGGGTAGGCCTGCGCGCTCGAGCCCTTGTCGAAGCTCAGGACGTGAGCCGCTTTGGTCTCGAGGAGGCTCTCCTGCTCGGGCCGGTCGGACAGGGCCACCAGTGCGGCCGAACCGCGGGAAATACCGTCGGGGCGGTGCACCATCACGGCGCCGTAGCCGAGTTTGCGCAGGGCGGCGGCGCGTTTGGGGTCGTTGGCGAAGTTGGCCGCCGCGTCGTACTCGCTCCTGAGCGACTCGTTCCAGGCGTAGGGGCCGGGGGTGTTGGAGGTGTACTGCGGGTTGCGGAAGTTGCGGGTGGCGGGCTCGACGGCGGGCTGGCCGTAGGTGGTCATGAGGTCGATGAAGGCCGGGACGATGGTCTTGGCGCCGAGGTCGACGGTGACGGTGCCCGGGGGGATGGCGATGCCGACGCCGACGTTCTCGATGCGGCCGTCGCGCACGAGGACGGTGGCGTTGTCGAGGGTGCGGTCGGGCGTGACGTAGACCCTGGCGGCGGTGACGGCGTAGAGGCCGCTGCGCTCATCGGAGGGCGCGGCGACGGGGGCGGTGACTTGGGCCTGGGCGGTGGCGGAGGCGCCGAGGAGGACGGCTGCCGCGAGGACGCAGCGGGAGAGGATACGCATGCAGGGGGTAGGATAAATCGGGGGTAAGATATGGATAGGGGTCGTGGACTGAGGGGGCCGTTGCGGCGCCAGGGGCCCGTTGAAGCAGTGGGCTTTGAAGTAGTGGAGTGAAATTTAGACTTTGGGGTGGCCCACTCGTCCAACGACCGCCCTGGCGCCCCCCTGGCGTAAGCTTAGCGCGGGCCTCAGCGACCGGCTGGCGTGGGCATAGCGCAGCCATAGCGTGGGCGTAGGCTTATACGCGAGGCGCCCCGCGGCTGCCGGGGGGTAGCACGCGGGGCGTTTCCTGCCCTTCGGACGATGGCGGGCCTTGGGTAACCGGGGCGGGCTACTGCCGCGTGATACTACTCCCGCCGTTCGAGCGGACATCCACCTCGGTGACGGCCCCGCCGTACGTAACGTCCGCGCTGCCGTTGGCCATGACTCTAAGGTTCTCCGCGGCGGTGACGCGCACGCCGCTGCCGCCGTTGGCCATCACGTCCACGCGCTCGGCGGCGAGACCCGCGGCGTTGACCTCGGAGCCGCCGTTGGCGTTGACCTTGAGCCGGTCGGCGCGACCTTCGATCTTGATCTCCGAGCCGCCGTTGGCGAGGAGGTCCACCGCGTCCGCGTCGACGGCGATCGCGAGCTCGGCCCCGCCGTTGGTGACGACCTTGAAGTCATCAGCCGACCAAGTGTCCGGGCTGCGGACCTCGGCGCCGCCGTTGGCGACCACGCGGTCGAGGGTCTTGGTGTAGACCGTGGCCCTGACGCTGTTCATCTGCGCGCCGGAGAGCCGACGGGAGGCATTGTCCTCGAAACCGATCCCAAAGGTCCCGGGCTTGCTGTCGATCTTGAGTTCCGCGAGGGCCGCGGCGTCGCCGGTCACCTCGAGGGCGTAGCGGTCGGCCTTCATGATCGTGACGTCGAGGCCGGTATTGACCGCCAGCGCGGTGAAGGCCTCGAGGTCCCGCTTCAGGTCCTGGGCGGCGGCGGTGAGGTGGAGGGCGGCTGTCGCCAAAACGGAAAGGAGTAGCGGCTTCATGGTGGGTTTGGGTTGAGGTGAGGCAAGGTAGCCGCAGCAGCGCGGCCACGACGGCAACGACCGGTGCGGCGGAGCCGAGGTTGCACAGGAGTCCCGAAAGATTCGGCTCACACTGAGAGAGGGCTTAGTTTGCCGCGGTGAACCCGTTACTATTCCGCAAAACCCTCCGTCCCCTTCTCGCGCTGCTGCTACCGCTGCTGCTCGTTTTGGCGCAAGCCTGCAACTCCGCGTCCGACGGCGCCGACGACGCCCCACCCGACCTAATCTTTACCAACGGCCGCATCTACACCGTCGACACTACGCGGCCCTGGGTGGAAGCGATGGCGGTACGCGGGGACCGCATCGTGGCCGTCGGCTCGAACGATGAAGTGCAGGTTTTGGCGAAAGCCGAAACGGAAGTCGTGGACCTACAGGGCCGCTTCGTGATGCCGGGCTTCATCGAGGGCCACGCGCACTTCGGCAATCTGGGCAACTCGCTGCTCAACCTCAACCTGCTCGCCACCACGAGCTGGCAGGAGATCGTCGACTCCGTGGCCGCGCGCGCCGCCCGGGCCAAACCGGGTGACTGGATCTACGGTCGGGGCTGGCACCAGGAGAAGTGGTCCGACCTCGACGCCTTCGAGACCGTCGACGGCTACCCGCTCCACGACGCGCTGTCGATGGTGAGCCCGAACAACCCCGTGGTCCTCACGCACGCGAGCGGCCACGGCGCGATGGCGAACGCGGCCGCGATGCAGGCCGCCGGCATCAACGCCGAGACCGCCGATCCCGCCGGCGGCCGCATCCTGCGCAACGCCCACGGCGAACCCATCGGCGTGTTCGAGGAGCGCGCCACGCGGCAGCTCTACCTCGCGCTCGAGGCCTACTACGCGAGCCTCCCGCCCGAACAGCGCCGCGCCGAGCAGCGCCAGGCCTGGCGCCTCGCCGAGCAAGCCTGCCTGCGGGAAGGCATCACGAGCTTCCAGGACGCCGGCACGAGCCGCGAGGACCTCGACGCCCTGCGGGTTTTGGCGGAAGCCGACTCCCTCGACCTACGCCTGTGGATGATGATCCGCGAGAGCTGCGCGGAGATGAGCGGCGGCAGTCTAGCGGGCATGCCGTGGATCGGCGTCGGCGAGAGCGGCTTCACGGTGCGGGCCATCAAGACCGAGCTCGACGGGGCGCTCGGGAGCTACGGCGCGTGGCTGCTGGCGGACTACAGCGACAAGGCCGGCTTCCGGGGGCAGAATACGACCTCGGAGGAGGAGGTGCGGTGCATCGCGGAGCTGGCCTTTCGGCAAAACATGCAGCTCTGCGTCCACGCCATCGGTGACCGGGCGAATAGACTCACGCTCGACGTGGTGTCGGACTACAGCGGTCGCGTCGACACGGCCCTGCGGTGGCGCAACGAACACAGCCAGCACATCGACGTGGCCGACATCCCGCGCTTCGCGAGCACCGGCACGATCGCGAGTATGCAGGGCGTCCACGCGACGAGTGACGCGCCCTTCGTGGTGGCGAGGCTCGGGCCAGAGCGAGCGCGCACGGGCGCTTACCCCTGGCGCAGTCTGTGGGACAGCGGCGCCGTGGTCACGAACGGCACGGACGCGCCCGTGGAGGAGGTGAGCGCGCTGGCGAGTTTGTACGCCATGATTAGTAGGAAGCAGCCGGGGCGCGAGGGCGCTTTCTTCCCGGAGCAAAGCTTGACGCGCGCGGAGGCGATCCAGGCGTATACCTTGAACAATGCCTACGCGGCTTTCGAGGAAGGGATCAAGGGGAGTCTGAGCGTCGGGAAGCTGGCGGACTTCGTGGTGCTCGACCGGAACCTGCTGGAGTGTGGGGAGGAGGAGATACCGGGGGCGCGGGTGTTGGAGACCTGGATAGGGGGGCGGCGGGTGTACGTGGGGGAGTAGGGTAAGATAAAGTACGCTTCTGCCGAGCTCAGGCTCCGTGCTTGGAAATTGTCGCGCCTACCCTACCGGCATCTTCCAGCCATTGTGGTAGCCGGGCGTGAGGAGGGCATTGGCGGCTTTGTTGTCCTTGAAGTTGCCCTTGCGCCAGTCGCCCTCCCAGTAGAGCTTCTCGCCGGTTTTGTAGGCGATGTTGCCCATCTGCGCGTTGACGGCCGCGATGGCGCCGCTCTGGATGGTGGTGGTGCACTTTTCGGGCGTGTTGGCGCGCACGCAGTCGAGGAAGTTCTGGTTGTGGACCTGGACGTAGTCGAGGCCATCGGGGCGCTTAGCTTCCTGCGGCATGGCGCGCATGGGTCCCTGCTTGCCCCAGCCCACGAACTCCCGCTCGGGCACGACGCGGTAGCCGCCGCGGTTGAGGAGCAAGGTGGCTTCGTTGCCGACGAAGGCGATCCCCTCGGACATCTCGTAAGGCCCGAGGTCGATGCCGGTGGCGTGCTCCCACTGCATGACGAAGTCGTCGTACTCGAAGGTCGTCATCAGGGTGTCGGGCGTCTCGGAGGCGTCGTTCGGGTAGGCGTACTTCCCGCCCGTGGCCACGACGCTCTTCGGGGCCGAGGCCCCCATGGCGAGCAGGGCTATGTCGATCTCGTGCACGCCCCAGTCGGTCATCAGTCCCCCGGCGTAGTCCCAGAACCACCGGAAGGTGAAGTGGAAGCGGTTCGGGTTGAAGGGGCGCTCCGGGGCGGGCCCGAGCCACATCTTGTAGTCGACCCCGGCGGGCGCGGCCGAGTCCGGCACCACGGGCACGGGCTTCATCCAGCCCTGGAAGGCCCAGACCTTGACGAGCCTGATCTGCCCGAGCGCCCCCGAGCGCACGGTGTCCATCGCCTTGGCGTAGTGGACGCCGGAGCGCTGCCACTGCCCGACCTGGACCACCTTGCCGGTCCGCTCCTGCGCGGCGACCATGGCGCGGCACTCGGCGACGGAGTTGGCGATCGGCTTCTCGACGTAGACGTGTTTGCCGGCGTCGACCGCGTCGACCATCATGCGCGCGTGCCAGTGGTCGGGCGTCCCGATGATGACGACGTCGACGTCTTTCGAGGCGAGGAGCGTGCGGTAGTCCTTGGTGGTTTGGGGCGTGTTTTGGCGAAAGCCGCCGTAGTCCGTGAGGCGCTCGGCGATGACGGCGTCGTCGATGTCGCACAGGTAAGTGAGCTCGGTATTGGCGTCGGTGTTGAGCTGGGCGCGGGCGTTGGACCAGCCCATGCCCTTGGCGCCGATGAGCCCGACGCGGAGCCTGTCGGAGGGCGGGCGCGTGATGCCGTAGAGGGTGTGCGGGAGGAGGGCGGTGCCGGCGGTGAGGGCGGCGGAGGTTTGGAGGAAGCGGCGGCGGGTGGGCATGGGGGGAAGGTACGGGTGGGGGGAGGTTTGGGGGGCGAAGTCTGAGCAAGTCCTAAAACGACTTTACAGGGGTTGGAGGGATTCGGATAAAGGTTGACACGTCGATCCGTCGTCGGTGTTTGGGTTGTCACGTGCGGTAGCGGCCTCGGCCGGGAGCTTCCCCCACGCCATCGCGAAGCGCCCGAAGCGCTCCGGGTGGGTGTGGACCTCTGATGGGGTCGCCATGGCGAGCGAGCCGTGGGGCCGCACGTCGTTGTACTTCGCGATCGCCTCCCCGAGGGCGTACTCGACCGCCTCGACGTTGGCGAACTCGCCGTCGAGGCCGTACTCGCGCTTGAGCTGCCCGTTGACCGACTCGGCCAGTGCATTGTCGTACGGGCACCCGTCCTGCGTCATCGAGACCCGCACTCCGGCTGCGGCCAGGGTGAGGGTGTAGACCTCGGCGCGGTACTGGCTCCCGCGGTCGGAGTGATGACACAGCCCGTGTTCGGGGTAGAGGCGTGTGTCTAGGGCGCGCGTGAGGGCCTTGAGGGTTTGGTCGGCGTGCATGGTAGTACTCACGTAGGCTCCGACGATCTTGCGGGAGTAGGCGTCGGTGATGAGGTGGGCGTAGCAGAACGCGCCCCGCGGGTGCAGGGCCGTGGCCGCCAGCCGGACGTAGGTGATGTCGGCGACCCAGAGGCGCTCGGGCTCGAGGACCGCGTCGCCCGAGGCCCGCAGGCTCTCCCGCAAGTCGGGCCATGCGCCGCGCCACCCGCTCGCGTCGGTGGTCTGCGGGCGGCGCGTACGCTTCTGTTTGACCAGCAGGCCTTCGTGGCGCAGGATGGCGTAAAAGCGGTCACGCCCGCAGCGGATCTGCGCACGGGCCAGGGGCTCCGCCAGGAGCTTACGGAGTTTCTTGACGCCGAGTTGGTCCCCGGCCGCGCGGCGGGCGTCGTGGACGAACTTAACGATCAGCGTGTACTCGCAGGCGCGCTGGCGCGCGAGGGCCTCGGCCGAGTAGAAGGTCTGTCGCGAACGGCCAAGCCACCGACACACGGTACCCACGGGGATCCGGGGGTGCGTGCGTCTCATCTCACGGGTGGTTTGGCGATAGGCTTTTTTAAGATCGGCACACCTGTCTGCTCCTCGGCCACGCGCACGAGCGTACGCCAGACGGTGGCCTCGTCGCGGGCGTCTCGAAGCAGCCTCTTGAGGGCCGCCGGATCGTCGGGCATCGGGGCTTCGGCGTCGCGGGCGGCCAGGAGCCGCGGACCTGCGGCGAGTTCGGCGGTGCGCTCGGCGAGGGCGGCGTCCTCGGCGGCGCGTTCGCGCTTGTACCAGCGGACGAACTCCTTGACGACATCCTTGGACGGCAGGCCGTACGCCTCGGCGGCGACCCCGTAGGAGAAATCGTTATCGAGGTAGCGCCGGGCGATCTCGCGCTTGAGGGCCGGGTCGTAGTGGCCGCGCTTGAGGGTGGCCTTGGGTTTCGTTTTCTTGGTAGCCAAAATCGGGAGTTGGGTGTAAAGCTATTTCCGGACTACTCAGTCGTTGAACCGAGGGGCTTAATGTTTTGTGTTTGCAATTTAGCTTACGGGTGGGTTGATCTCGGTTCAACGACCTCTATGCTGCGGGGGGGGGCTTCCGGGGTGTGTAAGCTAAGGTACACAAGTTCGGCCCGGGCCGAACTGAGGGCCGGCGCCTTGGTTAGACACAGGCGCAAGCACCCCGTCTATGTCCCGATCCATCGTCGTCCTGCTCGTCATCCTGCTCATCGACCAGTTGGACTCCGGGATGATGCAGCCGATCCTGCCGCTGCTGTTCACGGATGCGGAGAGTCCATCGCTGCTGATCGACGCGGGCGCGGCCGAGACCCAGGGCATGCTCTGGATCGCGGTGATGGGCGCGGCCTACGCGCTGCCGGCCTTCGTGATGCAGCCGATCATCGGGCAGCTGGCCGATAAGTACGGGCGGCGACCGCTGCTGTTGGCGTCGTTCATCAGCTCGACGGTGGCCTTCTTCGTGTTCGCGGCCGGGATCAGCCTCGGGACGGTGTGGCTGCTGGTGCTCGGGCGGGCGATCGATGGCTTCGCGGCCGGGAACATGCTCGTGTCCCAGGCGGCGATCGCGGACGAGAGCGACGAGGAGAGTCGCACGAAGTACTTCGGCTACCTCACCGCGGCCCTCTCGCTCGGCTTCGTGATCGGACCCCTGGTCGGGGGCTACGTCGGGAGCCCGGAGACGGCGGATTGGACGGGGCCGTCCACGGCATTCTACCTCTCGGGGGCCCTGAACGCCCTGGCCGTACTGGGCTTCTTCTTCCTGTTCAAGGAGACCCTCAAGGACGAGGACCGCGACGAGGACGAAGACTTCGAAGTGACGCGCTCGTTCAAGAACGCGAAGGAGGCTTTCGACGACAAGAAGCGGCGGCCGTACTACCTCATCCTGCTGTGCTACATCGCGGGCTACACCTTCTTCACGACGTTCTACTCCGTGGTGCTCGAGGAGGACCTCGAGATGGACGCCACGCAGACGGGCTGGTTCTTCTCGTCGCTCGGGCTCGGCTTGATGATCGTGCAGCTGCTGTTCGTCGACCGCTTCGAGCGCTGGTTCGGGCCGCGCAAATCGCTGTGGTTGGCGATGTTTACGCTGTGCGGCGCGGTGGTGTTGATGGGTCTGGCGCAGGCGCCCTGGATGGCGTACGCGGGGATTGTGCCGTTCGCGCTGGCGGCGGGCCTGGTCGACCCGATGATCATGTCGCTGCTCAGTAAGTCGACCTCGGGGTCGAAGCAAGGCCGCATCCAGGGCGTGCGCGGGAGCGTGGACTCGGCCGGGCGGACGTTCCCGCCTTTCCTCGCCGGGCCGATCGCGGCGGCCGGGGCAGCCAACTGGGCGGTGCTGGCCGGCGCCGGCGTGATGGCGATCGGGGGCGTGGCGGCGCTGCGGCTGCTGGCGGAGTCGGACGACGAAGAAGGGGGCAAGGACTCCGATAGCGGCGATGACGACGACAGAGACGGTGACGGCAACAAGGACGATGACCGGCCGCCGAAGGTGGTGCGGCGCCAGACGATGAGCCCGGAGGCGGCGGCGGAGAGTTAGGATTCGGCCTGCGGCGTTGCTTTGCGGCCGTGCATGTCTTTGTGGCCCGGCTAGCGTCGCGCCCCACCCCGTGCGACGTTCGGGTGGCGAGCGATCGCCTAGTACCCCCCCGAACGTCGCACGGGGTGGGGCGCGCTGGGGTGGACGCACCGCACCGGGGCTGCAATGCATGTAGCTTTGCTGGGGTGCGGGCGTTGCTTTTGTTTTGGGCTGCTTTGTGTTGCATGCTCGCGTCGGGCTGCTCTCGGCAGCGGATCGAGGCGCTCGTGTCGCGGACGCCCGAGGTGCCGGCGGCGGCGGGGCGGTACCAACGGGTTTTGCCGAAAGGCGCCAACGACTACGCCCGCGACGCAGCCTACCTGGCAGACTTGCTGGAGGCGTACTACCCCGATAAGGCCGGGGATCAACTCGGGGCGGACTTCGAGGAGCGAAGCGAGGGGTTTATCGAGGACGCGGGGCGCATCCAGAGCGACTTCGATTGGCGCGTGAGACTCCAGGTTTACCTCGCGGCGCTACGGGATGGGCATACCTCCGTGAGTGTGCCGCTGTACGAGGAGGGGGAGCCATTCTACAGCGCACGTATCTTTCTCAGCGATAGCCTCACTTGGCGCCTGGCCGCCGTCGATAGTACGCTCGATCAGGGGGCGGTGGGAGCCCGCGTTGTTGGCGTCAACGGCTTCGACCTCGCGCAGGTGGACAGTGCCGTGCGGCGCTACCACTCGGGTGAGAATCCGTACTACAAACGTTACCTTCTCAGTCGCTTCTACCCACTGCCGCAGTACTGGCAAGCACTGGGGCTAGCGAAGAGCGGGGATCCGACGCTACGCCTCTCCGTGATAGACAGCACCGGTCGACGCCGGGAGCTGGCCTTGCGGCAAAACGACACCTACCGCGCAAAGTCCATCCCGCGTGCGTCCGCGCGCTACCCCTTCGCCGTCCAGCAAGCGCGGGGCTTCTTCACGCAGTACCTCCCGGACTTCGGCGCGGCCTACCTGCAGATGAACACGACGCTGGACTGGGCCGCGATGAGGCCCGAGCTCGGTCACTACATCCCGTTCCCGCTGAGCCTCCCGGCCAAGGCCTACATGCGCTCGCGAAACAAGAAAGCCGGTACACTAGACTTCGGCCGGACGCTCGCCACGTTTTTCCGGAAGGTGCACGCGGACGGCATCGACACCGTCATCGTCGACCTGCGCTACAACCCCGGCGGCGACGAACGCCTCGGGCGCCAGCTCATCTACTACCTCACCGACCGCGAGGACCTGCGCCAGGGCGAGACCTACTACCAGTTCAACGAGCTCTTCCGTACGGTCGTGCCCGGTGATTACAATCGCTACAGAAAGGCTTACGCCAAAACCTACGGCGGCCCTCCGGACGATACCTCGTGGATCGCCGCGAATGCCGAGATCCACCGACAGGATTTCTGGCAGGGGATCAGGGACGAGGACAGTCCGCTGTTCGTCGACCCGACGGTCCCCAAATTCGACGGCGAGGTCTTCGTGCTCACCGGCCCGCAAACCTTCTCCGCGGCTTCCATCCTCGCCTCCACCCTACAGGACAATGACCTCGCGACCCTCGTCGGCACCCCCACCGGCAATCGCCCGAGCGGTCCGACCGGGGCCGCCGGCGTGAAGCTGCCGCACACCAGGACGATGATCCGGCTCAGTTACCTCTACATGGACCGCGCCGACCCCACCAAGATGCACCTCGACGCCACCTACCCGGACCTCTACGCGCCCCAGACCTGGGAAGACCTGCGGGCCGGCGTCGATACCGCGGTCGAAGCCGTGCTCGGCGCGCCCGAGCCACTCGACTAGCCCCGCCCGAGGCGCCACCGCCGTACTTCCGGTTCGGCTTTCGCCAAAACCTCCCCCAGCGCCGCCGAGTTCTCGAAGCTGAGTTGCGCCACGACGTAGCTCTCCACCGAGACCTCGAAGGCCTCCCTCGCGAAGGGCCACGGTCGCACCCGCACTACCCCACCCTCCTGGTCCTGTTTTGCGTAAGCGTGCTCCCCGAGGCCGTCGTTGATCTCCACCTCGCGCCCCAGCGCCGGCAGTTCTTCGCCGCAGAGGATGAGCGAGAGCCGGTCGCAGAAGCGCATCCGGCCGTAGGTAAGGTCCAGGGCGGCGGCGTCTGGCTCGGCGTCCGCGGCGGCGCGCGCCTCAAAAGCCTCGATGTCGGCGAGGACCGCCGCAAGCCGCCCGTCCACGTCCTGGCCCTCGTACAGGAAGCGGTAGTGCCGCCCGATGAGTCGCCCGACCCAGCGGCTCTTTCTCCGCGCGCCCTCGAGCAGCGCCTCGGCCTGGAGGCTGCGCTGCTCGTCGTCCATGGCCATGAAGGCGAAGTCCTGCGGGGCCCCGGCCGCGGTGAGGTAGTGCCCCCGCGCGAAGTCGAGTTGGTGGTCGTCGTGGTCGGCCACGGCAATGAGGGTCGCCGTCGGGGGTACGCCCGGCGCCTCCGGCGGCAGCTGGCGGTAGAGCTTCGCGGCCAGCAGGCCGTGGGCGGGGTGGAGCGTGAGGCGCCAGCCGGCGGGGTGGGGACGGACGATCATGGGGTGGGTTTCAAGTCAGTTAATTCCGAAAGCTCATTGGCCGTTCGGTCGGTACGCCCTGCGCGGCGTCCCGATGCCCTGCCCCACACGAGCGCCCGACGGCGTACCTTGCACACATGACCGACACGCAGCCCACGTCCTTACTCTCGAGACTCCTCACTCACCGCGGTGACGAGTTGAGCCCGGAAGAGCGCAAGCTAAAGGTTGTACTAGACCAGCCGCTCAGCGCGGGGGAAGCCGTCGAGCTACACCAACTCATCGCCAGCTACTTCGCTGCGAAAGCACGACGGGAGCTCGATCAAACCCGGGCGCAGCGCGGGTGGACGCGGGAGATGATGCACCGCGTGGCGACCGGGGAGTTAAGTTGGGATGATCTGCCGTGAGGTGCGTCATCGACACGAACATACTCCTGGTCGCGGTCGGGTCCGACACCTCGTTTTCGCCCGTATTCGACGCCATCACCCTCGGCCGGATCGAACTGCTCGTAAGTACGGCCATCTTGTTGGAATACACCGAGGTGATGGAGGCGCACCTCGGCGAAGCCTTCGCGCGCAGGGTCCTACTGGCGCTAGATTCGTCGGGCAGCCTCGTGGAGGTCGACCCGCACTACCAGTGGAGACTGATCACTGCAGATCCCGACGACGACAAATTCGTAGATTGCGCGGTGGCCGGGAATGCCGAAAGCTTCTTTTATTTAAAGGTTCGCGCGCTTCAAACCTTTAACTCGGCCACCATCCGCTCAATACTCTCCGTGCCTTCCCGCAGCCACGGCGTCCACATCTGCCACATGTGAAAGGCGCGTGGCTCCTCGTGCAGGGTGACGTCCGCGCCGGCGCGTTTTGCGAAAGCGTACAAGACGGTGCTATCGTCGCGCAACAGCTCCCGCTCGCCGACCTCGATGTGGGTGCGGGGCAGCAGGCTCAGGTCGGCCAGGACGGGCGATTGCTCCGGGTCCTCGGCGGGGACGCCGGGGAAGGTCCAGCGGCCGAGCTTCGCGTCGAACGCGTCGTCGACGATGGGGTCCATCGCGGAGCGGACGGCGCGCGTAGCGTTGAGGCCCGTGCGGTCGGTGTTGGGGCTAAAGAGCGCAAGGCGTCGGGCGGGGGCGTCTGCCGTGCCGTCGTGGGTTCCGGCTTGCGCCAAAACGAGCGCCACGTTGATGGCTAGGTGCCCCCCGGCCGAGACGCCGCCGAGACTTACGTCAAAACCCTTGGCCTGCAACGCGCGCACCACGGCCACCCCGTCCTCGAGTTGCGCGGGCCACGGGTGCTCCGGGGCGAGCCGGTACCGCGGGACCACCACCGGCTCACCGCTCGTTTTGGCGAAAGCCTCCGTCACGCACCGGTGCGTCTCCGGGCTGCCGAACACGTAGCCCCCGCCGTGGAACCACACCCAGATCGGCCCCGAGAGGCCTTCTAGTGCGTCGGTGCCGGAGAGCCGGCACGTCACCCCGCCGAGGGTCACTTCCGGACGAGTGTCGGCTTCGTGGTCCTCGCCGAGCATCAGGAGCTCGAAGCCTTCCCGCATGCTGGCGGGCGTGTCGCCGAGGTCGATGGTTCGCGCGCGGTCGGCAACTTGGTCGTAGGTGATGGTGCCGGAGAAGGGCGTCGTAGCAGACTGGCTCATGTGCCGTAGCACAAAGCCCGCGGTGGGGCGGAAGGTTTAGCGGCGGTGACCTCGGCGGTCAGCCCAAAGCTCGGCGATCTACGCGGAGACAGATTGTTGGTGCAGGTCTCGTCGAGACCAGCCGTGTTTCCGTCGACGGGCGTTTTGCCGAACGGCTAAAATGATGCTACTTTGGCATCACAATCACATCACCATGGCCAACGACCAAAATTACGCCCCCCCCTCCGGCTACATCGCCCTGCTCATCCTCCTCGGACTGGTCGTGGCGACGGCCTTCGTGTTCTTCGCGGTCCATCCCATCGCGGGCGGACTCCTCGGCCTGGTGACGTTCTTCTTCCTGAGCGGCTTCTTCATCGTGCCGCCGAACGGGTCGAAGGTCATGACGCTGTTCGGGAAGTACTCCGGGACCGTGCGCGAGAACGGTTTCTTCTGGACGAACCCCTTCTACACCAAGCAGTCCATCAGCTTGCGGGCGCGCAACTTCGACTCGGAGCGCCTCAAGGTCAACGACCGCCGCGGCAACCCGGTGATGATCTCGGTGATCCTCGTGTGGCGCGTGCGCGACAGCTTCCGGGCCGCGTTCGAGGTCGACGACTACGAGGCCTTCGTCCGCGTCCAGACCGACGCCGCGGTGCGGACGCTCGCCATGAGCTACTCGTACGACAACTTCGACGAGCCGATCGAGGGCCACGGCCCGGAGATCACGCTGCGCTCCGACGTCGAGACTGTCAACGATCACCTCGAGCGCGAGGTCCAGGAGCGCCTCGGGATCGCCGGCATCGAGGTCATGGAGGCGCGCATCGGCTACCTCGCCTACGCCGAGGAGATTGCCTCGGCGATGCTGAAGCGCCAGCAGGCCGAGGCCGTCGTGGCCGCGCGACACAAGATCGTCGAGGGCGCCGTGTCGATGGTGGACGATGCGCTCCGGAGCCTGTCCGCCCGCGGCGTCGTCGAGCTCGACGGTGAGCAGCGCGCCCACATGGTGAGTAACCTAATGGTGGTGCTGTGCTCCGACAAGGAGACGACGCCGGTGGTGAATGCGGGGACGCTTTATCAGTAAGGGGGGGCTTGATGGGTGGATGGGTGGATGGTTTGATGGGTGGATGGCCATCCACCCATCCACTCATCCACCCATCTCAAAAAATACTCGTACTAATGTCCTCTAAGAAACGCTTCGTGCTCCGCATCGACGAGGAGACCATGCGCGCGCTCGAGCGCTGGGCGGGGGATGAGTTCCGCTCGGTGAATGGGCAGTTGGAGTACTTGCTGTCGAGAGCCCTCAAAGAGGCGGGGCGTTCGCCAAAACAAGCCAAGGCCAAGCCCGAGGAGCGCGACGAAAACCCAGACCGATGAAGCTCGCGAACGCACTCCACCTCTTCCTACTTACCCTCGGCCTCGGTATTTGTATCTACTACTATGCAGCACTCCCGGCGGAGATACCGGTGCGGTTCGGTATAGATGGAACTCCCGAAGGGTATGCTCCGCGGAGTACGATCTTCGTGATCTACGGCATCTGGGTAGCGACGGCAGCGCTACTGGCGTTCGTGGCCCGCAATCCGCAGTATAACAGTAGCTACGCTCCCGGTCTGAAGCCCGCCGAGCTCGAGGTTTACCGCGCGGAGACGGCGAAGCTCCTGCCGTCGCTCAACGCGCTCACCGGCGCGCTCATGCTCTTTATCATCGGGCAGATCATCTACGCAGCCCTAGGGCACGATATACCGGCTGCGTGGTTTTGGGCTGGGCTCGTAGGGTACCTAGGGCCGGTCCTTTGGCTCGTGGTTCGCTCGGTGCGGCGCGCCAAAGTTTTGGCGAAAGCCTAAGCTCGTACGACGCCACCCGGTCACCTTTCCCTTTTTTTCCTTTACCCCTTTCCAACTTTCGTCTACCCCCATCCCGCCACCGCGTAGTACAGCGGGATCCCCACCGTGACATTCAGCGGGAAGGTCACCCCCAAGGCCATCGGGATGTAAGGCCCTGGATCGGCCTCGGGCGCGGCCAGGCGCATCGCCGCCGGCACCGCGATGTACGAACCTCGCTCTTCACCAGCGCCGCGAAGATCGCAGGCCGTCACCAGCGGGCAGCGCGTCACCTACCTTCCCCCCATGCCCCGCGTCCCGTCCCGCAAAAAACCCGCCTGCCCCGTCAGTACCCCCTTCTCGGCCTACCTCTCCGCCTACGGCCGCGCCACCCGCCTGCCCCTCGGCTACGACGACCTCGCCCACTTCACCGCCGCGGTACCCCTCATCGACGCCGACGGCGAGGACACCCTCTGGCAGACGGTCTACTACGCCGAGCACGAGCGCGCCGAGGTCAACCTCGGCCTGCGCCACATCTACGCCCTGCTCAAGACCGACGGCGACGACGATGTCCTCGAGCACCTCGAGGTGGCGCGCGTCGACTTCTGCACCTTCGGCAACACGATGCCCTTCCGCGTCCGGATCCGCAACCGCATCAACGACAACTACGACCACTACTACGTCAAGCGCGCCGACGCCAACCGCGTCTACGGCCTGGAGCTCGAGCACATCCTGAGCCCCAATCGCATCACCTACCTCGTCGACGGCCCGACCCTCATCGAGGAGCACATCGCCGGGGTCCCGGGCGATGACTTCATGGCCTCGTACCTCGACACGGCGGTCACCAACCAGATCCGCATCGCGAAGGAGTTCATCAAGTTTAACGAACGCTGCTTCGTGCGCCTCCTCGGCGACATGCGGGCCTACAACTACGTGGTCGACATCACGCCCGACATCGAGGGCAACCAGTACCGCCTGCGCGCTATCGACTTCGACCAGCAGAGCTACGAGTCGCGCAAGACCTTTTACCTCCCGCAGTACTTCAAGGACAACCGACCCATCATCCAGCTCGGCCTGCGGCACATGAGCCAGGAGTCCGTGGCGCAGTACCAACTCGAGGAGCGGAGCCTCATCGGCGTGCGCCTCCGCACGATCCGCGACCGCCTGGGCGAACTCATGGACTGCATGGCCGCCGACGAGATCAGTCCGCCGGCCAAGGTGCGCTCGCTCGCCCTCGAACTCGACGCCCACCACCAGACCCGGCGCTTCAGCGCCTGTGAGCGCATGGGGCAACTCGTGGCCGTCAACCTCGAACTCGTCCTCGACAAAGAGTTCCACCGCAGTATGGCGTGGGTACGGTAGGTTTTGACGAAAGTCGACCTCCCAAACCCGCCGCTAGGGCCCCACCGGCTCCTCGGCCCTTCGGGGAGACTTGGCGCTCGCCATCCCCGACACCGGCGTGGCCCCCGGGACGACCGACGGCAATCCTTCCTCGTGGGCCCTGGACGAACCGCTGAGGATGTGCGCGAAGCGGGCCTTGAAGCGCAGGAAGTAAGCCTCGAAGTACCTGTAGGAAAGGCCGGCGATGACGATGGTGAGCAGCAGCGAGCCCCCGTACAGGATGAGGTCGGACTGGATCCCGAGCCGCACCAGCACCGTAAGCACCACCATGATCGCCAGCGGGTGGTACATGTAGAGCCCGTAGGAGATCTTCCCGAGGTAGTTCATCAGCGGGTTCTCGAGCGGGGTCCCGAGGGCCGGGTTGCCCGAGAGATTGAGGATGATGATCCCGAAGAACACGGCGTAGAATTCGTAGTGGACGAAAGGCACCACGACCCCGGCGGCAATCATACCCGAGACGAGGACGGTGGACACCCAGAAAACGTCACGCCGCATAACCCACGCCAGCTTCGGGGACTTGCGGAACAGCAGCACCGCGTACACACCACCGATGGCCATGCAGCTGATCGGGAAGGCCTCCCAGAAGCCACGCAGGGTATTGAGCTTCGGCAAGTACACCGCGAGCGGCGAGAAGAGCACGGCCTTGACGGCGAAGTACAAGCCAATCACCCCGAACATCAGGCGCATCTTGTGCTCCTTGACGCGGCTCACGAGCACGGGCCACAGCAGGTAGAACTGCTCCTCGGTCCCGATAGACCACAGGTGCGAGACGTAGGGGACGATTCCCATGACGGGAATGACGAGATTGCCGAGGAAAAACACGTACAGCAGCAGAATCAGCGGGAGCCGCTCCTGGACGAGATCGCTCTCGAGAGTCGGGAACGGCAGGAGCCCGAGATTCGGCATCACCGCGAGCCCGACGAAGAGGATCAGGAAGTACAGCGGCCAGATGCGCAGGACGCGCCGCATGTAGAAATCCCGGATGTTGATCTTCCCCATGCGAGTCTCCTCGGCGAGCAGGAGGTAGGTAATCAAAAACCCACTCAGCACAAAGAAGAGGATTACTCCGAGCTTGCCGACCAGCGGGATCGCCGGCCACGTCTCCCAGGCGTTGCCGAGGTGCGATATCCACTTCATCTGTTCGATGTGGTAGACGAGCACCAGGGCCGCCGCCAGGAAGCGCAGGCCGTTGAGGTTCGGGAAATACACCTTCTGTTTGCTCATCGGACTCATCTTGGCGGCCCGAGGCACTGGCGGGTCCGTCCTCTTCGTCGCACTCTCTGTAGGGACGGTTACGGTCAAAGATCTAGCCGCATATCATGTCCCGCCCCCGCGTCACCCACCGAGCCCGCAGCCGGGTATTGCCGTGCGATCCCACCAGGCTTGCGCGCCCCAATCCAACGCGCACAATCACGCGGCCGGCCCCGGGGCGGCAGGCGAAAGTAGCCCTTGCATCGACGCGAAGACGACGGGAGCACCAAAATTACCCCTCTACAAGTAGGCGCGGTAGACTGTGATCGGGTCGGTGTCCCGCGCGCCGTCGACGGTAGGTCGGGCTCATTGGGCATGTTTGGTAGTGCACTTCCGTAAAACCTGCCAAAGCGCTCTCTTGACGCTGTGTCGACGATGCGTTCCCTGCCCCCCCCTGATGCGGCCGCCGGTACCCGCGTCTTCACGGGCCGTGAGATATGACGCTTAGCGGGGCTAGCCTTGACGGGGCTAGGGCACCCGATCGGGGGAGTGCAATACCGGCGTCCGTACTTTTGCCCCAAACCTCCCACGACATGAACGATATCAAGAGAGACGACGGCGACCTCCGGGCCCCGGTGTGGAACGTCAACGACGATCCCGGCAAGTGCCCCTTCCTCAACGGCAGCCTCGAGAACACCGCCGGCGGCGGCATGACCAACCGCGACTGGTGGCCGAATCAACTCAAGCTCAACATCCTGCGCCAGCACTCGACCCTCGCCGACCCGATGGGCGAGGACTTCGACTACGCCGCCGAGTTCGAGACCCTCGACCTGGCCGCCGTCAAGCGCGACCTCGCCGGCGTGATGACCGACTCGCAGGAGTGGTGGCCGGCCGACTACGGGCACTACGGCCCGTTCATGATCCGCATGGCGTGGCACTCGGCGGGCACCTACCGCATCCTCGACGGGCGCGGGGGCGCCGGGGCCGGGATGCAGCGCTTCGCGCCGCTCAACTCCTGGCCCGACAACGCCAACCTCGACAAGGCCCGCCTCCTGCTGTGGCCCGTCAAGCAGAAGTACGGCCGTAAGATCTCGTGGGCCGACCTCATGATCCTGGCCGGCAACGTCGCCCTCGAGACGATGGGCTTCGAGACCTTCGGATTCGCCGGGGGGCGCGCCGACAGGTGGCAACCCGACGAGGACGTGTACTGGGGCGCCGAGACCGAGTGGCTCGGCGACGAGGAGCGCTACGCCGGCGGCGACCACGCGCGCGAACTCGAGCAGCCCCTGGCCGCCTCGCACCTCGGGCTCATCTACGTCAACCCGCAGGGCCCCCGCGGCGAACCCGATGCCCAGGCCGCCGCGCACGACATCCGCGAGACCTTCGGCCGCATGGCCATGGACGACGTCGAGACCGTGGCGCTGATCGCCGGCGGTCACACCTTCGGCAAGACCCACGGCGCCGCCGACCCGACCGTGTACGTCAGCTCCGAGCCCGCCGGTGCGGCCATCGAGGAGATGAGCACGGGCTGGAAGAACACCTACGGCCCGGGTCACGGCGCGCACACGATCACGAGCGGGCTGGAGGGCGCCTGGACGACCACGCCCGCGCGCTGGAGCAACGACTACTTCAAACACCTCTTCGAGTTCGAGTGGGAGCTCGACAAGAGCCCCGCCGGCGCCCACCAGTGGAAGCCGAAGGGCGGCGCCGGCGAAGGCACCGTTCCGGACGCCCACGACCCGACCAAGTCGCACGCACCCTTCATGCTCACCACCGACCTCGCCCTGCGCGTGGACCCGGCCTACGCGAAGATCTCGCGTCGCTTCCACGAGCACCCCGAGGACTTCGCCGATGCCTTCGCGCGGGCGTGGTACAAGCTCACGCACCGTGACATGGGTCCCATCGAGCGCTACCTCGGTCCGGAGGTCCCGCAGGAGGAGCTCCTCTGGCAAGACCCGCTCCCGAAGGTCGAGCACGCCCTCATCGACGAGGCCGACGCCACGAAGCTGAAGCGCATGATCCTCGCTTCGGGCCACTCCATCTCGGAACTCGTCTCGACGGCCTGGGCCTCGGCCTCGACCTTCCGCGGTTCCGACAAGCGCGGTGGCGCCAACGGCGCGCGCGTGCGCCTCGAGCCCCAGCGCCACTGGGAAGTCAACAACCCGCCGCAGCTCCAGCGCGTCCTCCACACCTTGGAGAACGTGCGCTCCGAGTTCAATAACGGCCAGACCGGCGGCAAGCAGGTCTCCATCGCCGACATGATCGTGTTGGCCGGCAATGCCGCCGTCGAGCAGGCCGCCAAGGATGGTGGGGTCGACGTGACGGTGCCCTTCCGCCCCGGCCGCGCCGACGCGACCCCGGAGCAGACCGACATCACGGCCTTCGAAGCGCTCCAGCCCCGGGCCGACGGCTTCCGCAACTACGATTCCGCGCGCAATAAGGCCCGCGCCGAGGATATGCTCATCGACAAGGCACAGCTGCTCACGCTCACCGCCCCCGAGATGACCGTACTCGTCGGCGGACTGCGCGTGTTGGACACCAACTGGGACGGGTCCGAGTACGGGGTCTTCACCGACCGCCCGGGCGTGCTCTCGAACGACTTCTTCGTCAACGTCCTCGACATGGGCACGACGTGGAGCCCGACCGACGGCAGTCAGCAGACCTTCGAGGGGCGTGACCGCAAAACCGGCAAGGTGCGGTGGACCGGCACCCGCGTCGACCTTATCTTCGGCTCCGACTCGCAACTGCGGGCCCTGGCCGAAGTGTACGCCTGCGAGGACGGCAAGCAAAAGCTCGCGAAGGACTTCGCCGCCGCCTGGGGTAAGGTGATGGAGGCGGACCGTTTCGACGCGAAGCGCTAGCCGGCCAGCAACCGTTCAGCGGCTTCTTCCGGCTTTCGCCAAAACCATGTGTAGCGCCGTTCCGTGATCGTCATAGTCGCGGGACGGCGCTCCTGTTTTGACGCAAGTCGACTGCGCCGGATCAGTGTCGCCCTAGGGAGGCCCCGCCGGTCAAACAGGAGGTCCGGTGGCTACGGCTCCGCGTCCCGCGCACCGCTTTGCTGCGTCCTTCAGGTCCGGAGGCCCGCCCCTACCCCCCGAAGCTCCACGCCCGCCAGCGCTCGTTGATCAGCGGGAAGAACGGAATCAGCCCCTCGGCGTACTCGCAGCGCGCGCTCGCGCCCCGGAACCGCGCCTTCGCCATCATATTCGCGTCGAGGATGTCGCCGGGGTTCTCGGTGGCGTGCGTACGCAGGAGCCGGCGCTTGGCCTCGATGACGCCGTCGATGTTGACGTAGAACGCCGGGTCGAAACTCACGGTCTGCGAGCCGGCATCGGACTCGTAGAAGTAGAGATCGGCACTGTAGAGGTGCCCCGTCCGCGTCATGGCCTGGACCGTCATCGCGGAGGTGGCGGCGTGGTCGGCCACGTCGAGGGCCCACATCGTGAGGACGATGTCGGGGTCGACCCGTTCGATGATGCGCGCGAGACTATCTACCGTGGTGGGTCGCGCTTGGATGCCTGCGTCCGGCTCGCCGAGGAAGTAATGCGCGGCCCCCAGCTCGGCGGCCGTCCGGAGGGTCTCGGCCTCGCGGGCGGGGCCGACGCGCTCGGGTGCGTCGCCGCCGGCGCCCATCTCGCCGCGGCTCGCGCAGACGATCGTCACGTCGTGGGTCTCGCGCAGTTTCCAGACCGTGCCCCCGCAGCCGTCCTCCCAGTCGCCGGGGTGCGCGCCGACCACGAGGAGTCGGGGCTTGCGCGCCGGGGCGCCTACCGTGGGCGGAGTGCTTGTCGTGGGTTCGGTTTTGGCGCCGAGCCGCAAAAGCTGCGGTATGCCACTGCGGCCGAAGCGCTCGTCGACGATGGGATAGTAGGTCCGGAAGGGCTCCGCGTAGCCGACCTTCGCGAGCTGTCCGTAGTACTTCGAGCCGGCGTCGATGCTTTCGACCAGTTCATTGTCGATATTTTGCGAGTCGTGCAGTGCGAGCAAGTGCAGTTTCGCTTCCGCAAAACTGTCGACGTTGACGTAGAAGTTGGCGTCGAACTGCTGGGTCTGCCCCCCGTGCTGCGCCTCGCCGAAGTAGAAGTCGCGGGTGTGGATCAGGCCCGTTTGCCAGCCCGCGCGAATGGCCATGTGCCCGGCCGCGGCGTGGTCGGGCACGTCGACGCCCCACATCGAGATCACCATCGCAGGATCGAGCCGCCGCATCAGGCCCGCGACGCTGTCGATGCGGGTCTGGTCCGCGTACACCTCCCCGTCGACGCTCCCGAGCCAGTAGAGCCGCGCGCCGATGGTTTTGGCGGAAGCCTCGGCCTCGGCCGTCCGGATGCGGGCCGTCTCGGCGCTCGGGGTCACCTCCGACCAGCGCTGCCCGGGTGAAGCTTTGATGCCCCGTTCTCCGCGCGAGGCGATGGCGACGTGGATGTCGTGCGTCCGGGACAGCATCAGCACCGTGCCCCCGGCGATGCCCTCCCAGTCGTCGGGGTGGGCGGTGACGACGAGGACCTTAGGGCGGGCGGCGGCAAACGAGCCACTAGACTGCGCGGCCACCCCCGCGGCACAGCCGAGGCTAACGAGGACTGAAAGAGTTGCTGTGCGGAGCCGCGCGACGAGGTCGAGAGTCATGCCGACAAGCTACGTCACGCCGGGATGGCGCTCGCGCACTCCACCTACACCCCCACGAACTGCCCCTTCCCGAGCAGCGCCTCGACGACGGCTTTGAGTTCGTCGGCCTTGAAGGGCTTCGAGAGGAAGTCCTGCATCCCGACCATCGCGCAGGCCTCCCGGTCCTCGGCCGAGGAGTTGGCCGTGAGCGCCACGATCGGCAGCACGTCCGCCGGATACAGTTCGCGCAGCTTGCGCGTGGCGCTGATCCCGTCGAGGACCGGCATCTGGAGGTCCATCAGGATGAGGTCGAACTTGCCCGGCGCGATGATGTCGATGGCGTCCTGGCCGTTGGCGCTGACCTCGGCCGTGAAGCCCCAGGACTCGATCATCTTGCGGGCCAGGAGCTGGTTGATCGGGTGGTCTTCGACGACGAGGATGTGCGTGCGCGCGGGCTTGAGGGCCGCGGGGATTCGTCCGACCGCGGCCTCGGCGCTGAGGGCCTCGGCGGCCAGTTCGGCGCTCGCGTCGCGGCGGGGGTAGTCGGCCGGGGCGCTCGTCTCGCGCAGCACCTCGAAGCCGTGCACCTGACAGCCGGGCTCGTCGACCACCTCCTTGAGCGGCACGGTAAGCACGAAGCCGTTGCCGTTCTCGAGCGGGACGTGGCGCAGGTGGCCGCCCATCTGCTCGACGGTGGCGCGGGCCATGCTGAGGCCGATCCCGAGGCCGCCCTGCTCGCGCTTCCAGTAGTCGGATCGCTGGCTAAACGCCGCGAAGGCCGCGCGTACTTCTTCCGGGTTGAGGGTGGCGCCGCCGCTGCGTACCATGATCTCGAGGTCGTCGCCGTCGCGCGTCACGTGCACCATCGGGTGCGTACCGGACCCGTGCTTGACGGCATTGTCGAGCAGTTGCACGAGGGCATCGCGGAGGCGGCGCCCGTCGACGCGGAAGCTCTCCACGCCGGCGTGGTTGCGCAGGCCGATGAGCATGCCCTCGGGCAGCCGCAGGGAGCCGGTGGCGAGGGCTTCCGCCAAAACCTCCGCCAGCCCGACGGTGCGCTCCTTGAGGCGGAGTCTGCCGGCGCGCACGTCCTCGTAGTCGAGGATCCCGGCCACGGTGACGTCCATGGCCGTGGTCGAGGTCTCGAGGGCGTCGAGGTACTTCAGCTGGTTTTGCGAAAGCGTACCGTCGTCGCGGATCATCTTGCTGAGCCCGGAGATGCCGTGGAGCGGCGTACGCAACTCGTGGCTCACGCGGGCCATGAACTGCGACTTCATCTCGCCGGCGCTGGCCTCGGCGATGAGCGAGCCCTGCTCGGCGACGAGCTGCCTGATGAACTGTGCCGCGCCCACGACCCCGAAGGTCAGAAAACACAGCAGGGTCAACAGGCCGCGCATTTGATCGACGCCGAGCTCCGTAACCGAGGCCACGCCCACGCCAGCCGCCAGCGCCAGGAGGCTCGTGCGCGCCAGCGCCACCGAGGACACCGACCAATCTCGGGCCACCAAGGCCTCCCCGAGCACGATGGCGCACCCTACCGACATCGGGATCAGCGCGAGCGGCATCAGGCGCGACGACCAGGCCACCGGCAGCAGCACCGCCAGCGCGGCGCACGCGATCATCGCGTACACCAGGCCCCGCCGCAGGCGCGGGAAGGCGCGGGCGCCACCGGCCTCGGCGGCGTAAATCCACACCAACGCCATGCTACCGAAGAGGAACACGGCCTCCACGCGGTGCGTGACGCCGTAGGGCACGATGAGCCACTGCGCCGCCAGCAACCCCGTATCGTTGAAGGCGACGAAGCCCGCCACCGCGACCACGAGCGCCCCGAAGGCCCGCTGCGGCCGCGACACCGGCGACCCGTAGGCCGCCGCCATCACCGTGAAGCCGATCGCACTCAGGAGCCCAATGACGAACAGCGTGAGCGCCACCACCCGATCGGCCGTCGACTGCAAGGGCGCGTAGTGATCGACCACGAGCGGACCGGTGGCCCCGCCGGGGAACACACCGTGGGTAGCGGCCTCGAACGTGATCACGACCGAGGGCTTGCGCGGCAGCGCGAGCACCTCACTGGCCACGAAGTCCGTCTGCGCCCGGGCGTCTACCGCGGGCGTGCCCCGACCCCCTACCCGGTGTCCGTCGAAGTAGACGCGGTACGCGCCGTAGAAAGGCGGTACGCGCAGGCCGTAGGTGTGTACGGTGTCGGGCGCCGTCCACACCCGCTGGAACGTCGCCGCGCCGAGGCCTCTGAGGGTGGGGTGCACGCGCCAGGCCGCGCCCGGGTGAGCGTCCGTCGGCACGGCCAGCGAGTCAAAGGCCGCGGCATCGGTGCCGAGCAGCGCGTCCGGGACGAAGCGCCAGTCAGCGGTGAGGTCGACGGGCTGGCTGCCCTGCCGACCGACATCCTGACCGAGGTAGGCGACGACGGCGTAGGCGCCGAGCAGGAGTGCGAAGAATTGCCAAATCCCCCTTGACATAAACAGTGCTTTGGTGGGGACGAAGCAATGATACTGCCAATCGCGGTTTGGGAACTGCAACACCGGAGACGGGAGCATCACCTGCGTGTCGGGCGCCGTAGTTTCCGCGCCGTGTGGCTCTCCTACCGAATCTGTCCCTGCCGGCCCCGCCGCCGGCTGCTTGCGTGGGTGTTTGCTTTTCTCGCGAAGACAGGGCTCATGGCCTGGGAGCAAGCGCGCCAGCACGACGCGCTCTACGATTGGATGCTGCTGCAGCGACGGCGCCAAGGCCCAAAGCGCTAGGGGCGGAGGCGCTAGAACGCCCCCCGCCCTGGCAGCCGCTTGTGGCTCCGGGCATCGATAGCGGCGTGAAGGTGTAGCGCAAATGCCAACGCCCCGACGGAACGCCGCCGCGCTCGCCAAAGCCTACGGCGGCGCTACCTTGCGGGTCGCATGCAGCTGCTATCTGCCCTGAGGCTGGTCAACTGGAAGTCGATCGCCGAGCAGCGGCTCGAACTCGGCCCGCTCAACGTACTGGTGGGCGCCAACGGCGCTGGGAAGTCAAACGTGCTGTCGGCGATCCGGCTGCTGAACGCGGCGTTCGGCAAGCAAGCAGGGTTTCAACGCTTCGTGGCGGAGGGCGGGGGGGCAGATAGCCTGCTCCACGGCGGCCTGCGCAACGCGCGCCACACTGGTATAGAGTTAACCTTCCTCACCGAAACTGGCACGTCAAGCTACGCAGTAGAGTGGTCGGCCGCGGCCCTCGACACCCTCATCTTTACCGACGAGCGGACCAGTTATTTGCGTGACGGCAAGGCCTCCTCGGAACCTCGCTCGAGTTCCCTCGGCGCGGGACACCGTGAGTCGGCACTCTTCGTTTCAGCTACCGAAGACCCTACCGCCAGGGTGATCCTCCACCTCCTTCGCGCCTGTCGGGTCTACCACTTCCACGACACGTCCGCGACATCCCCGATGCGTCGTGGCAGCTACGTAGAGGCCAATCGATTTCTGTATCCCGACGGCGGCAACTTAGCGTCCATCTTGTACCTAATCTCTCGCGAACAGCCAGCGGCTTTCCGACGCATAGAATCTTGGTGTCGGCAGGCGATCGCGGGCTTCGGTGCCTTTGTCTTGGAGGCCTCCCAGCTTAATCGGCAGCAAGTCGTGCTAAAGTGGCAGCAGGAGGGCTCAGAGTACGAGCTCGGTCCACACCAGCTCTCGGATGGGTCGCTGCGCTTTATAGCGCTGGTCACGCTCCTGGGAGGTGACTTAGCAGCGAGTGGGCTGCTAGTTTGCTTGGATGAACCTGAGCTCGGCCTACACCCCGCGGCCCTCGGCTTGGTTGCCGAGCTCTTGCGTGAGGCTTCCGCCAAAACCCAGATCCTTGTCGCTACTCAGTCGCCCGCGCTGCTTAGCTACTTCGAGCCCGCGGAAGTGATCGTCGCCGAGACCGTGGGTGGGGCGTCGCGCTTCCATCGCCTCGACGAAGCGGCGCTACAGGACTGGCTCGCGGACTACTCCCTCGGGGAGGTCTGGGAGCGCAACATCATCGGTGGAGGGCCTTACGGATGAAGCGCCTGATCGTCAAGTGCGAGGGCGCCACGGAGCAAGCCTTCTGCAAGCAGGTACTGCGACCATATCTGTTCCCTAACCCGGGAGGAGTAGTGAAGGCGATTGAGATCGCTTCGGCCAAACACCATGGGAGAGTGCACCGGGGTGGCGTTCGAAAATATGAACCCTTCCGCAGGGACTTACTCAATGCGCTCAGGCAGTATCCGGGTGGCAATTCATTATTCACAACTATGCTGGACTTGTACGCCCTACCTGCGGACTATCCCGGACGGGACCTTCCGAGGACAGGGCAATCCAGAAGCTATGTCGAGCGCCTCGAAGCGGCACTAGGGGAAGACATCGGCGACTATCGATTCGTCCCGAACTATCTTCTGCATGAGTTCGAGACGCTGGTGCTGGCGGACCTACCGAATCTCGCACATCAGCTCGCGGACGATCCTTTGATAGGTAAAAAGATTCTTGCACTCGAAAAATCCGTCGAGAATTTTTCCTCGGTAGAGGAGATCAACGACACACCGACTGGCGCGCCATCAAAGCGGATTCTGGCTATGTTTCCGCAATACAACAAACGCCTCCACGGGCCTCTGATTACGGAAGCCTCCGGCGTGGATCTGCTCCGTGAGCGTTGTCCCCACTTCGGTGCTTGGATTAGAACCCTCCAAACGCGCCTGGCGTAGCCCCCCGCCCCCACCCTACCTTCGCCCCCAGTTTTGCCGCAAGGCGCCCCAAACCCCCGCCCCCATGTCTTCCGTAGCCGCCGACGTCCGCCAGATCACCGTCACTTTGCCCGACGGGACCCAGAAGCCCTACCCCGCCGGCGCCACGGCCCTCGATGTCGCGCGGGACATCTCGGAAGGTCTGGCGCGCAACGTGTTGAGCGCCAAGGTCAACGGTCGCGTCATTGAGGCCAACCGCCCCATCCAGGAAGACGCCACCGTGCAGCTGCTCACCTGGCGCGACCCCGAGGGACAGCAAACCTTCTGGCACTCCTCGGCGCACGTTCTGGCGGAAGCCCTCGAGGCCCTGTACCCAGGTATCAAACTCGGCATCGGACCGGCCGTCGACGGGGGCTTCTACTACGACGTCGACCTCGGCGAGCGCACCTTCTCGACCGAGGACTTCGGGGCCGTCGAGAACAAGATGCTCGAACTCGCGCGACAGAAGTCGGACTTCGTCCGCACGGAGGTGTCGAAAGCCGACGCCATCAAGTACTTCACCGACAAAGGCGACGAGTACAAGCTCGAACTGATCCGCGACCTGGAAGACGGCTCGATCACCTTTTACAAGCAGGGCAACTTCACGGACCTGTGCCGCGGGCCGCACCTCGCGAACACCGGCGGCATCAAGGCCGTCAAGATCATGAAGACCGGCGGGGCGTACTGGCGCGGGGACGAAAGCCGCAAGCAGATGACCCGCATCTACGGCGTGAGCTTCCCGAAGGCCTCCGAACTCAAGGAGCACCTCGAACTGCTCGAGCAGGCCCGCCTGCGCGACCACCGCAAGCTCGGGCAGGAGATGGAGCTGTTCATGTTTTCGGAGAAGGTCGGCGCGGGGCTGCCGATGTGGCTGCCGAAGGGTACGCAGTTGCGCGAGCGCCTGATCCGCTACCTGCAGACAAAGCAGGAGGACGCCGGCTACGTGCAGGTGGCCACGCCGCACATCGCGCGTAAAGAACTGTACGTCACCAGCGGGCACTACGCGAAATACGGCGCGGATAGCTTCCAGCCGATCAAGACCCCGCGCGTGGGCGAGGAGTTCTTCCTGAAGCCCATGAACTGCCCGCACCACTGCGAACTGTACAAGTTCCGGCCGCGGAGCTACAAGGAGCTGCCGCTGCGGTTGGCGGAGTTCGGGACGGTGTACCGCTACGAGCAGACCGGCGAGTTGCACGGCCTGAGCCGCGTACGGGGCTTCACGCAGGACGATGCGCACATTTTCTGCATGCCGGACCAGGTGAAGGGCGAGTTCATCAAGGTGGTCAATATCGTCAAGGAGGTGCTGGCGCTGGTCGGCTTCGACGACGTGACGGCGCAAATCAGCCTTCGCGACCCGGCGAAGCCCGAGAAGTACATCGGCTCGGACGAGAACTGGGCCTCGGCCGAGCAGGCCATCATCGATGCCTGCCGCGAGATCGACATCCCGACGGTGACGGCCTATGGGGAGGCGGCGTTTTACGGGCCAAAGTTGGACTTCATGGTCCGCGACGCCCTGCGGCGCCAGTGGCAGTTGGGCACCGTACAGGTGGACTACAACCTGCCGGATCGCTTCGAACTGGAGTACATCGGCGCCGACAACCAGACCCACCGCCCGGTGATGATCCACCGCGCGCCCTTCGGCTCGCTGGAGCGCTTTACGTCCATTTTGATCGAGCACACGGGCGGCAACTTCCCGCTGTGGTTGGCGCCGGAGCAATTTACCGTCATCCCGGTAGCCGATCGCTTCAATGAGTATGCGCTGGAGGTGCAGCGGGTTTTGGCGAAAGCCGACATCAGGGGTGAGGTGGACGAGCGCTCGGAGACGATCGGGCGAAAGATTCGGGATGCGGAGTTGCGCAAGGTGCCCTACATGCTGATCGTCGGCGAGGAGGAGGCTGCCGCCAAAACGGTGAGCGTGCGCAAGAAAGGCGAGGGCGATTTGGGGAAGATGGAGATTGGGGCTTTCGCCAAAACGTTTGAGGAGACGGCATCGACGAAGAGCTCATGACCCAACTTACCGATCAAGATTTGAGGGAGATCCTCGCGGATACGGAATCGATCCGCTCCGAGCGCAAAGCGTTCTGGGGGCCGACCGTCGCGCCCAAGGCTCGGGAGGCCGTGTGCGCGTTCGCGAATGACTTGACGGGAACGGGCCGGGCTGGCGTGCTCATCATAGGCGCGCGTGACGACGGCTCGCCCTCGGGTATCTCGGTGGACGATAAGCTGCTGATCGCGCTCACCGATATGCGTAGTGATGGCAACATCGTACCTCCCCCCAGCATGTACGTGG
This sequence comes from Saprospiraceae bacterium, assembly GCA_965215115.1. Taxonomy (GTDB): domain Bacteria; phylum Bacteroidota; class Bacteroidia; order Chitinophagales; family Saprospiraceae; genus CALDTK01. The sequence continues at coordinate 3,339,176 of OZ244050.1, read as the reverse complement.
AACGTCGGACTCTAGATGGCTACCAGTACGCAGTCGTCGTGGTCGAGCCATCGGACTCGCCCCCAGTTCGCTACCAAGGCCGCATATGGGTACGGACGGGACCGCGACGCGACACCGCCACCGAGCAGGACGAGCGAATCCTAAACGAGAGACGGCAAGCCCGCATGGTGAGCGAAGATTTGCGCCCGATCACCTCCGCGACACTCGAGGATATTAACGAGGGTCGGTTCAACTATTTCTACTTGCCTAAGGCTTTCGACAAGTCAGTGTTGGAGGCAAACAATCGGACGATGCTCGAACGCCTCACGGCCCTAAAGCTCGTCGCGCTCGAGCCGCCCCACCACCCTACGCTCATGGGATGCCTGGCGCTGGTCGATGACGCCACCCGTCACGTCGATGGGGCCTATATCCAGTGGCTCAAGATTGACGGCACAGCGGTCGGTGCTCCGATCATCGATCAGTTGGCGAGTGCGGGTGACGTGCAGCAAGCTATTGCTAGGATCGACGCGCGATTCGATGCTCATACCCCTACCGAAGTCGACTACGGTAAAACGCCGCTAGAACGGCGCTTTAGCCCGTACCCAGTAGACGCGCTTCAGGAACTCCTGCGCAACGCCGTCATGCACCGCAGTTACTTCGGCGGGAATGCCCCGGTTCGTGTGTACTGGTTTTCCGACCGCGTTGAAATCATTAATTCGGGCGGACCTTACGGCGATGTCTCGGTACACAATTTCGGCGTCCCAGGGATTACGGGTTACCGCAACCCTAACCTCGCGGAGGCCATGCGGGTGCTGGGCCTCGTGCAGCGCTTCGGGACGGGCATCGGGTTCGCCCGTTCGCGGTGCGCCGAGAACGGCAACCCGCCGATCGAGTTCGACGTAACCCAAACGTACGTCAGGGCGGTAGTGCGCCCGGCGGTGCGGCCATGGTAAGCGGGCAGAGCAGGACACAAGGCGCACGAAGGAAGCCACGAGGAACACCGAGGGCAAGACAGCTACCGCTTCGCGACCTTGGCCCGCGCTACAGTCCGCACCCGAATCTGAGCGAGTTGAGACGAGATGCTTGCTTCGATAGCGAATCGCTGCGTTTAAGCATGCAGTACGTTATGCCAATATTTCGCTAGGTTTTGCCGAAAGGCGCAACTGCCCGCCACGAGAGTTGCGAAATTCGCAACTGTCCGTGCTCGAGAGCATCAGAGTTTTGCTTTCGCCAAAACGCCTCCCATGTCCATCGTCCCGCGCCTGTCTCACTTACTGAGCATCCTGTTGCTCTGCGTGTGCTCCTCCTTTGCGGTACGTGCGCAGGGTGTCTCCGAAAATGCGACACCCGCTGCCGCTGAAACTCCTTCCGTCCCGCCAATACGCCTGGACCCCGCACGCGCTACCAGGATAGACTACGCCTTCGGACTCGGGCTCGGCGTGGTGGGGGCCGCCGTCGCGCCCCTCGACGTGCGCATAGACCTTAACGATAAATGGGCCCTACAGACCGGACTCACTCTTGGCGGCCCGCTGCACTTCGATTACCCCTATCAAGAAATCGATGGATCGATCCTCAAGCTCATCCGATTCTACAGCTTTGGCAATGTTTCGGCGGGTGTGCGACGCTACCAGCGCAGCGGTCGGGCGGGTTGGTTCGGATCGGCCGGCGCGCGGCTACAGGCCTACCGCATTACGGCGGTGACGACCGACCCGACCCTCGGCGGCACGATCGTCTCGGTTCTCTTCCCGGTCTTTTTCCTCACCGGCGACGGGCCCGACGACACGACGGTCCGCAGTCGCGGCGTCCGCCCCGGCGCCTACCTCGGCGGGGGATACGCGTGGCGCAACGCCCGCGGCAACGCCCAGGAGTTAGGCCTGCGGGTAGACGTCAACGTGTTGCAGGGTCTGCGGTACCAGATCCAGGACGGGACCAACGGTCCGATTCGCACGCGGGACCTAGGCCAGGACATGTCGCCCGTGCGCGCGGCGGTGATGCTGGAGTATAGGTTCGTGATTGGGTTGGGGAAGACGGATCGCTGAGTCCGCAGTCCATCAGGCGCAGCCGGTCCCCCAGTCCTCTTCAATACTCCTCCGCCCCGTACCACTCCTGCCCGCCTTGCTTGCCGGGCGTGGGCTTTAGCGGCATCAACTCCCCGTCCGTGGTGCCCAACCACTGCCAGAGGCTCGCGGCCATCCCGCGGATCGTGTCCTGCATGGCCGGCTCGGCGATAAGATTATTGGCCTCGTGCGGGTCGGCGATCACATCGTAGAACTCATTGCGGTCCCAGATGCCGTGGTAGCGGATGTACTTGTACCGATCGCCCCGCATCGCGTGCACGGTGGGCGTCTGCGGGAAGGCCCGCTCCCAGTAGTACTCGTAAGGGACGCTCCGGCGCCAGTCGGCGGGCCGCTCGCCGCGCATCAGCGGCACCATCGAGACCCCGCGGTAGTGCGCAGGCTGGGGGGCGCCGGCCAGGGCGAGCACCGTCGGACCGATGTCCACGTTCTGCACCAACTCCTCCGAGCGCCCGGGCGTCACGATCCCGGGGCCCCAGGCCAGCATCGGGACCCGCATCGACTCCTCGTAGGCGTGGCGCTTGTCGATCAGGCCGTGCTCCCCGAAACTGAAGCCGTTGTCCCCCATGTACATCACCACCGTCGGCCGACCGGCGGCCGTCTCGGTTTTGGCGAAAGCCAGCACGTCACGTACGCTCTCGTCCACGGCGCGCAGGGCCTCCAGGTAGGCGACGTAGAAGCTGTCGAACGGGATTTGGGCATTGTACATAAAGTCCACCCCGTGCCAGGAGTGGCGCTGGCGCTTGACCCACAGCGGCACGTCGGCGTAGTCGTAGCCCACGGCCTTGGCGCGCGCGAAGGCATCGGCCGGCATCGGGGGCGCACTCAGGGGCTCCTGGTCCCAGAGCGCGCGCGTGGCGGCGAGTTGCTCGGGGGTCGGCGGCCACATCGTGGGCGGGTAGCTGATCGGCACGTTTTTGTAGGTACCGAGGTGGCGCTGCGCGGGCTCGAACTCGGCGTGGACGGCCTTGTGGCTCAGGTAGGCGAAGTAGGGCTCCCCGGCCTGCGCGCCGGCCCACTCGAGCGTGAGGCGCGTGAGCAGGTCGGTGGTGTAGGTCGTGTCCGACTGTTTGGTCTCGACGCCGTCCTCGTTGAGGAGTATCCCGTAGTACGTGCCCTGCCCCCGGAAGCTCACCCAGCGGTCGAAGCCCGGGCGCACCGTGGCCGAACTCTCGCCCATGTGCCACTTCCCGAAGAAACCCGTCCGGTAGCCGGCCCGCTGGAGCTCCATCGGGAAGAACTGCAGCGTCGGATCCGCGGCGGAGGAGTTGTCCACCACCTCGTGCTCGTGGGCGTACTGGCTCGTCAGGATCGAGGCGCGGCTCGGGCTACAGAGGCTCGTCGACACGAAGGCGTTCGCGAAGTGACGCCCGTCGCGCGCCATCTCGTCGAGGGCCGGGGTCTGAAGGCCTTGGAACCTTCCGGTAAAACCCATCGCGTCGTAGCGGTGGTCGTCGGTGAGGATGAAGATGACGTTGGGTCGCGTCTGAGGGGCGGGGGCGGTGGTCGCTTGCTTGTTCGGAGGGGTGGACGCTTGGTTGGTCGTGCTCCGCTGGGCGCTGCAGGCGGTACCGATCGCGAGACAGGAGGTGACGAGGGCGGCGCAGAGCTTCAACATGGTCGAAATGTAGCACTCCGCCCGGGTGCCGCCCAAGCTTAATTTACCGACGTCAGTCGCAGCAGCCGCACGTCCGGCCCAGGCCCCCCCGCGGCGGCGGTTGAATCCGGGACCCACCGCAGTTCCAGCGTCCCGGGGCCGCGCCCTAGGTACAGGCGCCCGAGCCCGACGGGGCGGAAGGCTTTGTAGTAACCTTCGTCGCGCACGATGCGGTCGTCCGCGGCCCCGAGCACGGGCGGGTCGTAGGGCAGGAGCGCAGATGACGCCGCGACCGACGGGGCGCCAGCGCGCCGGAGCGACAGCGTACCACCGGCGGCCGCCGGCGGCACGGTACAGTACACCTCGACCGCGTAGTCGCCCGCCGTGGCGACGTCCACCGACCAGCGCGCCACACTCGCCGTGTCGCCCCAGTCCGAGAGGTAGGTGCTGTTGGGGTGGCGGCTGTTGCGCTCGACGCCACCGTCGGGGATGGACTCGCCCGAGGTCAGCGTCGTCGCGCGACGTACGTCGGCGCCGACGAGGTACGGACGGGCCGCGCGCTCCGCGGGCCGCGGGTGCTCGTACCAGAACGCAGCCTTGCCCGCTTCCAAACGCGCCGCCACCCCCGGGCGCTCCTCGCGCAGGTCAACGGTCTGGCCGCGGTCCAGGACGACGTTGTAGAGCCGGCCCTCGTCGTCGAGCACGAAGGAGTCCTCCCGCACGCTCACGCGGTCTTGCCACTGCCGGACGATCAGTTTTGGCGCAAGCCGCACGTCGGGATCGGTGAGCCTTTCGGCAAAACTGCGTCCGTCGATTTCGACGCCACCGCGGTCGACGCCGAGGTAGTCGCAGAGCGTCGCAAACAGGTCCCGCACGCTCAGCGGCGCAGCTTCGGTCTGCCCGGCGGCGATACTCCCCGGCAGGCTCACGAACAGTGGCGAGCGCACGCCTCCCTCGTCTACCGAACCTTTGCGCCCGCGCATCCCGGCGTTCCAGCGCCAGTTGTTCGGACCGTTGTCGCTCATGAAGATCACCAGCGTGTTTTGGCGCAAGCCCAGACTATCGAGCGCGCGCAGTACACGCCCCACGTTCCAGTCGATGTTCTCGACCATCGCCAGGGCCGCCTGCGTGAACACCGGGTCTTCTTCGCCCTGCCCATTGCCGAGACTATCGAGCCCGCGCGCGAAGACGGCGTCAAACCAGCGGTCCGGCACCTGCATCGGCGAGTGCGGCGTCGGGAGGTTCAGCATCGTGAACGTCGGGGCTGCGCGGTCGCGACCGAGCCACTCAATCGTCCGGTCGGTGAGCTGGTCGGGCAGATACCCACTCCCCTGCGTGAGGGCACCGTCGCCCTCGAGCATGGGTGCGTCGAAGTAGGTCGCCCAGTGCCCCTCGGTAAAGCCGAAGAACTCCTCGAAGCCGCGGCTCAGCGGGTGGTTCGGGGCCTGGGCGCCGTTGTGCCACTTGCCGAAGAGCGCGTTGCGGTAGCCGGCTTTCGCCAAAACCTGCGGCAGCATCACGGCACCCGTGTCGACGCGCTCCTCGCCGGCGCCCGTGCCCGTGACCCCGAGTGCGAGCGCGTGGCGCCCCGTCAACAACTCCGCGCGCGTCGGCGAGCAAACGGCCGAGACGTAGAAGTCGGTGAACTCGATGCCCGAGCGCGCGAGGCCGTCGAGGTGCGGCGTACGGACGTTGGGGTTGCCGTGCAGCGACAGGTCGCCCCAGCCCATGTCGTCGGCGACGATGAGCAGCACGTTGGTGGTGGGCCCGCGCGTGCACGAGAGGGTGAGGGCGCTGAAGAGTAGCCCGAAGCAAACGCGGAGCGCTGTTGAGTTGTCACGCAGAGGCATCATGTGGCGCCCAAAGTAGCGAGTCGATACGTTGCGGGCCCGGGCTGAGTCGGTGATTGACGGCGGTCGGTAGGTGAGGCTGATTCGAAGACCCTGGGTCGGAGCCGGTCGTTGCGTTGCAGGGGCGCATTCTTGGCGCTCACCGGTTTATGATCCTAACTCGCTCATCTTCCTCGCTTGCTTGCGGGGCCGGCGGCACGTGGAAGTAGTTGTGGTGAATACTGAGCCTTAGGACGGCCACCGCGGCACTCGGGGCCCGTTGAACCAGTGGGCTGTGGACCCTCCTTATTAGCTTAAACCTACAGGTAGCCCACTCGTCCAACGACCGCCCGAGCGCCGCGGCGGCTTTCCCGGAAGTATCTCAGCCCAGTATCGATGTCGAAGAAGAGCTCAAGTCTCGACCCAAGGCTCGCTAAGCCTCATCGGCAGCGTCGGGGCGTGTGCGCCCTCAATACCGTTGCACCTTCCACACCCGCGATCCCTCGGGCCGCGTCACCTGCACGAGGTAGACCCCGCTCGGGAGCGTCGCTACGTCTACGGTCGTGGCGTCCATGCCAAGCGTAGTCTGCGGGGGTGCGATAGTGCGCCCGAGCAGGTCCCGTATTGTGATAGTGGTCGCGACGCCGTCCGCCGGGAGGCCATCGACACGAAGGGTAGACGAGACTGGGTTGGGGAAGATGCGGGCGGTTTGTAGGGACGCCGGGATACCGACGCTTACGACCTGCGTGACGCGGTACACTACGGGCTGCGTGCAGGCACTCCCGGCGATAGGGAGCTCGGCGGTAACGGTCTGGCCGACGCGATCCACGCGAACCCCGGCGAGGACCTCGCCGATGACAATGGCCGTGTCCAACCGAACGGTGTCCAGTGGGCTACAGACGACAAACTGCGAGTAAATGCCGCCGTCGCCAGAGATGTAGACGCGGTCCCCGAGGCGGACGATGCCGCGGACGCCGGGGGCGTAGGCAGGGCAGGTTTTGCTAAAGGGCGCATGCCCCCTGCCACCACCGGAGTAGTAGCAGATGCCCGCCTCGGCCACGAAGGCCGCCGTCGGCACGGTGAGCGCGATGCCCGCGGCGGCGGTGGGCTGCACCCCGAAGAGCGGTCGAGGTGCACCCCGTCCGATATACAGGCGCTCACCCGCCTGGAAGAGCACTGGTTCGAGTTCGGAGTGGGCGTAAGTAACCACGTCCGCTTCCCTCGGATCAATCGTAAAGCTGTAGAGCTGTTGCGCTGTAGGACCGCTGATACGCTTGGTGTAGGCCACCAGGAAGCTCGCGTCCTCGCGGTAGACCCGCGGCACGAGCGTGAGGCCCGGCGGGCGGGCCTCGAAGGGCACCGTGCGGCGGCCGGCGGCGCTGAGGAACTTAATCTCCCCACCGTCGACGACCACAGTATCCGCACCGATGACCTGGAGCGGGCCGCGGAGCAAGTCAGGTAGTGACTCCGTGCGCCCGTCGCGGACGAGCAAATTGCCATCGGCCCGCAGTAAGATGCGGCTCCCGGCTCCGCCACCGACGAACTCCAAAGTCTCGAGGAGCGACGAGCGGTAGATGGTATCGGCGTCGGCGCCGTCGCCCACGATTAGTAAGGTGTTGTCCTCCGTCCACACCTGGCGGTAGGCCCGCCCGCCGATGGTATCGACGCGGGTGCTGACGCCGACGGCGAGATCGACGACGTTGGGCACTGCGGAGGGTTGGCGGGGGTCGAACTCGTACCAGCGCCCGTCGCCGCCGACGAGGAGCGTGCCCGCCGCGGTAGTCTGGAGGACGCCCGCGCCATTACCGATGCGGGGCCTGCCGATCGTGTCGACGCCGGCGAGGCGCTGGCGCTCGAGGCGACCGTCGGCGAGCACGCGAATGGCCTCCGTGGCGTCGGCGTTGAGCTGCCCAGTAGCAATCCCTGGGCGCGCCGGCAGCGTCTTGACGAAAGCCGACACCCGCGCGTCCGGCGCGAAGTAGACCCCGTCCGTGGCGAGGATCGCCATCGCGGTCGAGCCGTCGGCCCGGACTTCGCGGAGTTGCCCGCGGTCAATCTCCTGCGTGGTCCAGGACCCGTCCGGCAGGCCGCGTCGCGCTACGAGGAATCCCTCCGGCTGCCCGGCGCGCGTCCACACGGTGACGAGGGTGTCGGCGGCGTCGAGCGAGACGAGGTTGCTGTAGAAGAGCGTGTCGGCACCGGCGGGCTTTCGGAACTCCAGGCCGCGGCGCACTTGTAAAGCGTAGTTACGGTCGCGGCTCAGGAGGCGGGGCTGCTGTAGGAACAGTGAGTCCGCCCTAGGGTCACGCCCCTGCTCTAGGCGGGCGTAGCGATTCAAGGTCGCTGACTCGGGAATGGTTTCGCCGGAGTCGATAGCGGCGAATAGAACGTAGCTCGCGCTGCGGCCCTGCACCGGGATCTGCTGCACGGCTACGATACGGCGCCCGAGCGTCACCACGGCATCGATAGAGGCAGTGACGGAGTTCTGTAAGACCTGGTAGGTAGGGAGGGACGTCACGCGCTTGGCTACCGAGCCACAGGCGGGCACTTCTGTCGTGAGGTCCGTACTCGACTTGAGCAGCACGATCGACTGCGTCGGTAGCTGTAGCAGTCGCACCGCGCTCTTGCCGTGGGGCCGTGCGGTGAGAAGCGTCCAGGTGAGGCCGCCGTCGACGCTGGTGTAAATCGCGCTCGGGCTCTCGCCGAGGAGTTCGCCGCAGCGCCCGTACCCGACGTGGGTCAGGTCGGCATCAACGTCCCCGACGTAGGTCCACGGCGACTGCGCGACGAGTTTTGGCGAAAGCCCGGTTAGAAATAAGAAGAATAACAGAAGCGTAATCTTTGCTGGCATAAGGCGTCGATTAACATTGGCTCGTTACGGCCCCGGAAGGTAGGTCGATTATTTGCTATGAGGCAATGTAGGGGGGGGGGTAATTTGTGGAAAGAATACCTAGTTTGGGTTAGTCGTACTCCGGCAGAGCTGCCTGCGGTGGACCGCCGCCGAGGATCACGCGTCGGTCGCCCGGGTGAAGGCGCCAATCCTGAGACTGGCCGTGGGGCCACTTACGATCCGGGTGCCCGCATCACACCCTCGGCCGACGCCGGGTCCGGGCTTTCGCCAAAACCACACCGCCCGCCTGCGATGACTCTGGCCCCGCGACGGCCCCGCCGAAACTAACCCACACAACACTCCACACCCGGCCCCGAAAGCGCGCCCGTCCGACATCTTTGTGCTTCCTTTGCCGCCCTTCTACCTCCAAACCTTACATGGGCCTCTTCAGCTTTTTTACCCAGGAACTCGCCATCGACCTGGGGACCGCCAACACGCTCATCATCCAGGACGGCGTCGTCGTCATCGACGAGCCCTCGATCGTGGCCGTCGACCGGCGCACCAACCAGACGATCGCCGTCGGGCACAAGGCGATGCAGATGCACGAGAAGACCCACGACAACATCAAGACCATCCGCCCCCTCAAGGACGGCGTGATCGCCGACTTCCAGGCCGCCGAGGCGATGATCGAGGGGATGATTAACATGATCGGCCGCAAGCGCAGCCTCTTCTCCCACATGAAGATGGTGATCTGCATTCCGTCGGGCATCACCGAGGTCGAGAAGCGCGCCGTGTTCGAATCCGCCGACCACGTCGACGCCAAGGAGACCTACCTCATCCACGAGCCGATGGCCGCCGCACTCGGGATCGGGATCAACGTCGAGGAGCCGATCGGCAACATGATCATCGACATCGGCGGCGGCACCACCGAGATCGCGGTCATCGCCCTGAGCGGCATCGTCGCCGACCAGTCCATCCGCATCGCCGGCGACGAGTTCACGTCCGACATCATGTCGTACATGAAGCGCCAGCACAACATCCTCATCGGCGAGCGCACCGCCGAGCAGATCAAGATCCACATCGGGTCGGCGCTCCACGTGCTCGAGGACCCGCCGGAGGACTACGCCATCAACGGGCGCGACCTGATGTCGGGCATCCCGCGCCAGATCGCGGTCAACTACCAGGAGATCGCCCAGGCGCTCGACAAGTCGATCTCGAAGGTCGAGGACGCGGTGCTCAGAGCGCTGGAGACGACCCCCCCCGAGCTCGCGAGCGACATCTACCGCACGGGCCTCTACCTTACGGGCGGCGGGGCGCTGCTGCGAGGCCTGGACAAGCGCCTGAGCCAGAAGACGAAATTGCCGGTACACGTCACCGAAGATCCGCTACGGGCTGTCGTGCGCGGGACCGGCATTGCGCTGAAGAACATCGGGAAGTTCAGCTTTTTGATTCCGCGGAAGAGTGTGTAAGGGCCGGTGAGGGTTGAGAGAGTAGAGTTTAGAGGGGCGCGGGGGCTGCTGGTAGGCAGGCTCATTGGAGCGTCCCCTTACTTACGGCGCCGGCGCGAGGCCATGATTTCGTCGAGGGCGTCCAAGTTGGCGTCGACCTCGAAAATCGCTCGGCAGGGGATGCTAAATCCGGCTACTACCTCGCTGCTGAGCTGATCGCTGAGAGTTGTCCTTCCACGGAGGACGTAGGCGCCTTGTGCACTGAGGTCGTAGCATTCGACAAACTTTCTTTTTGCGTCCACGAGCCAATACTCCGTGACGCCATTTGCCTCATAAGACGCGTACTTCCGACCGCGATCCAATCCCTCGGTGCCTTTACTCAACACTTCGACGACCAGATCGGGGGGGATAAAGAATAACTGGTCCTCCGTAAAGTGTCGCGCGCGGTCTGCGAACCAGAAGGCCACGTCGGGCTCGAAGTCATCGCGTTTGAGCCGAACCAGTAGCTTTTCGGTACCGACGTAACCGAGGCCTTTTACCTCGGCGTAGGTGTCGAGGAGCTTGGTCAGCAGCTTGGTCGCGTCCGCGTGCCGCTTCATCACCGGCGAGTGCACGACGATCTCACCGTCGATGAACTCGGCCTTCTTGTCTTCGTCGAGCCACTCGTAGAACTCCTCGCGACGGCGTTGCTCCGCGGCGATCTTCTCCTGGACGGCGGAAACGATCTCCTCGGCGTCGTGACGGTGGAGCAACTGCTCGACGGCCTCCTGGTCTACGATGTTCGACATGACCCGAAGGTAAGCACACACGAGCATTCATCAACGAGCAGGTGCTACCTTCCGACCATGCCGACCGATGACCTCACCCCCGACGAGCGCCTCCGCCTCCAGAACGAACTCACCAAAGCGCAGATGGAATCCGAGCACGGGGCCTTCTTTGGCTTCGGCGAGAACGCCGACGGGGCCTTCACGCCCGAGATGGAAGCGCAATTCCTACAGCGCATCATGGCCATCGAGGGCGGCGGCCCGGAGACGTACGTGCCGATCGGCGATTTCCTGAGCCGCAAGGTCGCCAAGCAGGCCACCGCGATGGCGAAGGCGCGGCAGTTCGAGCGCGCGAATAAGCTCCTGCTCGAGACCTTCATGAAGGCCGGCGTCTACACGGAGCAGCCGGAGTGGATGACGGACGCCGGTTTCTACCGCTTCCTCACGACGGATTTCCTCGAGCACACGATCCCCGCGCCCCCGGAGCAGACCGCGATCGACGGGGACCCTCAGAAGCGCCACGTCATCGCCGTGATGTACGACCAGGTCCGCTCGGACTCACCCAACCACATGGCCACCGTCACGACGCAGTTCCTCGAGGACCTGCTCGACCCCGCGGCGCCCTTCACGGGCGAGCTTTTGGCCCACACCTGCCGCGATGGCGCGGAGGCCGTCCCGAAGGCGCAGGCCCTACAGAAGATCCGGCAGTGGAAGGAGCAGTGGACCAAGATCGTCCCGGTGGGCTTCGGGACCGGCAAGCCGCTCAAAGGTCCCGACGGCGCGGTCTACTTTAACTTCGGTTGCGAGTACCGCGTCACCGACCGCGACGGCGTCGAGCACACCTTCGACGGGCCGGGGCTTAGCCAGCTGGCGCTCGAGGGTAAGGCGTTTCGGGTGGTGGGCTTCTCGATGGAGGGGTTTGAGATGTAGGGGGTCTAGGGCTCTAGGGGTCTAGGGTCTAGGGGTCACAATTGTTTGGGCGGGAATGGCCGGGGCAGCAATGGGTGTAGTCGGAGGACGAGGGTGGGTTGTGCGCCTATGTGCCGCTAGGTTGGGATCGTTGGTTGGTGCAGTGCGGGCTGCGCGCTCGTTGCCTGGGTTAGTGCGGCCTTCATTTGGCGCAGGGACGTTTTGCGGAAACGCTGTTGCATGGCCTTCACGAAAGGGGGGACTAGCTTGGCCAGCGGGTGGGCGGCGTTGGCCATCATGCGGATCTCGTAGTGAACCTCGCCGGTGAGCGGGTCGCGCTCGACCAGGAAGAGCTCCTCGCCGCTCTCGACGTGGCCGGGGAGGGTGCCGTAGGCGAAGCCGTAGCGATCAGGCTCGTCGATGACGTAGACGATGCGACAGGGGCTCGTCCACCAGAGGCCCGCGATTTGGAACAGCACCATGACCTGTTGCCCGACCTCGATGCGGGGGTATTCGCAGAGGGCGATCCAGTCCGCCTGCGGGTAGCAGTCCCAGTGGGTTAAGGCTGTTTTGGCGAAAGCCCAGACCTCCTCGCCGCGACCGAGCGCGACACTGTCCCGGGCGTGCGCGTATCCTTGCGGCATGCGCTTCCAGTCCGTGGCGCCGCGCTCCCAGTACGTGAGGGGCTGACCGTCGAGGGCCTGTAGCGCCTTTCGGCAAAACTCGACACTCGGGCGTTGGAAGTACGGTCGCATATTGCCCAAACGCCGTTGCAGATGCCAAGTTTCAATTTTTCTTGAAACTTCTGAAACGGCTTCCACCACGCTCAACCTCGCTGCATGATCCTCTACAAAACCAACGATAACTGGTTCGGCGACATCCGCCACTTCTGGACTTCGTACACGATGCAGCGCATCCTGCGGTGGACGCTGTGGGCGGGGGCGTACAGTGCGGCCATGGTGTATCTCCTGCGGGCGTTCGAGGCGATGGCGGTCGTCATGGTCGACACGACGGTCTACACGTTGCTGGGGCTCGTGCTGTCGATCCTGCTCGTCTTCCGCACCAACACCGCCTACGATCGCTGGTGGGAGGGTCGCAAGCAGTGGGGCGCGCTGGTCAACAACTGCCGCAACCTGGCCATCTACGTGCACGCGGCCTTCCCGCGGGACGACGAGGAGGTGCGGCGCTTCTTCGGCAAGCAGATCTCGAACTTCTGCCTCGCCTTCGTCGAACACCTACGCGGCGGCACCGACCTCGATGACCTCATCTACCTCAGCGAACAAGAGCGGGCGCGTTTTGCGGAAGCGCAACACGTCCCCAACCTCATCGCCCGCCGCCTCTACCAGCGCCTGTCCGACGCCCACGCCAGCGGCGAGATCTCGAACGCGGACTACATCAACCTCGGTCCGCTACACAAGAGCCTCCTCGACATCCTCGGCGCCTGCGAGCGCATCAAGAAGACGCCGATCCCATTCAGCTACGCGGTGTACCTGAAGATATTTATCACGATCTACGTGACGCTGCTGCCCTTCGTCCTCGTCGCCACCTTCGCCTGGCTCGCGGTGCCGCTCGGGATGTTTATCACGTTCGCGCTATTGGGCGTAGAACTGCTCGGCGAGGAGATAGAAGACCCCTTCGGCCTGGATTGCAACGATCTGCCGACGGGCGACATCGCGCATACCATTAAGAAGAACGTATTCGAGATCCTAGAGGACCGGGTGACGAGTGACGGCGTCGAGAAGGAACTCTACGAAAAAGTGTTTTGAGTTCTATCCTACGGACTAGGTCGGCACTAAGCGCCCCACGCTGGCTTCCGAAAGAGAGTTGTAGGACGCGACCGCCAGGGCGTGAACTGGTTTCCAGAAGCCGTCGGTACGGAAGGCGGCATTGCCCCAAGCGACGACGCCACTACTGTTGTCCGCAAACGAGATAAGGTCTCGCAGCGCCAGCAATTGCGCCCGATCCAGTTCAGTAATCCGCCCATCGGACAAAAGCTGATCCACGAAAGAAGGATGCAGAAAAGTCACGTAGTCACCTTCGAGTTCTTCGAAATCTACGTCACTGTCCTGCAGCGCGCCGTACGACGCGACATGGCCGCCGAGATGCCTGAGCACCCCTACAGCGTGGCGTAACCTCGCGCTTGAGTCAATCGTCTGCATCCCGAATCATTCTGCGTAAACCAAGGTGGCGTTGTCGTTGGCACTCGGAAGGTAACCCGGCCCGACGACTTTGATCTTCCCCACGACCCCGCTCGAGATCTTGTAGTACGGCACCCGACCGTGCCGGCTGGAGCCCGACGAGTAGGACACGAACTGATCCTCGTGGATGAGCTTCCACCCTTCGCCATCGCGGAGGGGGGAGCTTCGGAAGTGACTGCCGAGTTTGGCGAGGACCTCCGCTAGAGACCGTCCCCAAATTAACGCTGGGTCGGCACACAGATCGTCAAAGCCGGTGATGCCGTCCCAAACCGCGTCCTCGCCCACACTCACTGCCGCTCCGCCACCCGCACGTCCGTCTTGATCAAATCGTTGATGATCAACACCGTCTCGTACAGGTGCACGTCCTTGCGCGCCCGGTCGATGAAGTCCTGGTTGCGCTTCACCTTCCCCTCGTCGGCGTTCTCCATCTGGAGCTTGTCGAGGCGCAGGTTCTCGGCCTTGAGGTCTTCCACGGTCGTGAACAGCTCCTTGAAGCTCTTGCTCTCGGCGTTGCGCTCCTTCTGGTCGCGGGCGAAACTCTCGAGGTTGAGGCTCACCTCGGTCTCGTCGCGCTCGGCGCGAAGGTCGTGGGCGTACTTGTCGATGGCCTGGAAGGCGGGGTCCATCTTGGTACGGGCCTCGGAGCGGTCGCGGACCTCGCTGAGCTTCGCCGTGTAGGCGGGGGTGCGCCTGTAGCGGGCCGGGGCGATCTTGTCCCACCGCATCGGGTAGTCGTTCTCGCGCTCGCCGGTCTCGAGGTAGGCGTAGCTGTCGGGCAGCTTGATGTCCGGGGTCACGCCCTCGAGCTGGGTCGAGCCGCCGTTGACGCGGTAGAACTTCTGCGTCGTCACCTTGAGGTTGCCGAGGGGCTTGACGTTGCTGGCGCCGCGCAGGGCCACGTCGAGGTCGATGAAGCGCTGCACGGTACCCTTCCCGAAGGTGGTGTTGCCGACGATCACCGCGCGACCGTAGTCCTGCAGGGCTGCCGCCAAAATCTCCGACGCCGAGGCCGAGAACTCGTTGACCATGATCACGAGCGGTCCGTCGTACTGGACTTTGCGATCCTCGTCTTCCAACACTTCCGGGGCACGCCCGCGGCTCTTGACCTGCACCACGGGACCCTCCTCGATGAAGAGGCCCGTCATGTCGACCACGTCGCGCAGGGATCCACCGCCGTTGTTGCGGAGGTCGAGGATGACGCCAGATACGTTTTGCGTCTTTAGCTTCTCCAGTTCCGTGCGTACATCGCGGGCGCAACTGCGGCCCTCGTCGTCCTCGAAGTCGGCGTAGAAACGCGGCAGGCGGATGTAGCCCACCGTGCTACCCTCTTCGGTGTTGAGGATCAGCGACTTCGCGAAGCCCTCCTCGAGCACCACGACATCCCGCTCGATGACGACCTCCTGGATGGAGCCGTCCAGGCGGCGTACGGTGAGTTCGACGAGGGTGCCTTTCGGCCCGCGGATCATCGACACCACCTCGTTGAGGTTCATGCCGGCGATGTTGACGGCCTCCTCGTTCTCCTGCTTGACCTTCGTGATGACGTCCTTCTCCTGGAGCTCCTTGCCCTTCCAGGCCGGTCCCCCGACCACGATGTCGGTCACCTTCGTGTACTCACCGTCGGTCTGGAGGCGCGCGCCAATGCCCTCGAGCTTCCCGGCCATCGCGATGTCGAAGTTCTCCTTCTCGACGGGGGCGAAGTAGCCGGTGTGCGGGTCGTAGACGCTCGTCACGGTATTGAGGTAGTCACTCAGCCGGTCGACGCGCTTGAGCTTGCCCATGCGCTCGTACCACTCGTCGAAGCTCTTGAGGACGGCCTTGCGGGCGTCGGCTTCCAACTCGGCGAAGGACTTACCCACGAGCTCGTCGGGGTCCTCCTCGAAGGCCTCCTCCTCTTCCTCGAGCGCATCCTCGTCGGCGGCGCTCAGGGGTTCGGCCTCGGACGCGTCCTTGTCCTCGCCCTCGACGGCCTTGCGCTGCTGCTCGAGCTTGTCGTTGAGCCGCGTCATCGTCTCCCACTTGAGGGCCTTGCGCCAGGCCTCGCGCAGGCCGGCCTCGTCGACGGGGAAGGGCTTCTTCTCGCCGTCGAGCTCGAGGTTCTCCTGGACGGTGAAGTCGAAGGGCTGCGCGAGCTGCTCGCGGTAGATCTTCTGGCTGCGCGTCATCGCGAGGGCGAGTCGCTCCTCGGTGATGTCGAAGAAGGACAGGTCCGCGCTCTGCAACTCGTCGTCGAGCTGGTTGCGGTGGGCCTCGAAGAGGTTGAGGTCCTCCTGCGTGAAGAAGCGCCGCGCGCCGTCGAGCCTGTCCAGGTACAGCCGGAACACCTTCTCGCTGAAGGCGTCGTCGAGGGTCGGGGGCTCGTAGTGGAGCCCGGACAGCGCGTTGATCGCCGTCGAGACGATCGCCTTCTCCTTCTCGGGATTGTCGGGCGCGGGGTAGAGGGTCACCGCGGAGATAAGTCCGGTGGCGAGGGACGCGAGGAGGAGGAGGGTCTTCAAGCTCGGTGGGGGTATGAGGTGCCCCGATCGCGTCGGGGGCGGGGAGTTGTGGGTAGGTATACGGCGCCCGGGATAACGTTCGGCTTTCGCCAAAACCAGCCAAACACTCGTCCGGCCGAAACGCCTGCGCACCGACCATAAGTATACCACTATTGGGCCGAAAAGGTTTGCTTAACCGGGGGCTCGCCAGAACACGACACCCGCGTATCGCCGTTGTGCTTGCTAAACGAACCCCATGCGCCTCCAGCCCCTCCTCCTCGCCATTGCCGTTGCCGCCCTCGCCAGTTGCGGCAGCTCCCGCACGGCCGACTCCCCCGCCGAGGCAGGGTTAGACCAGCAGCCGGTGGTCCTCGACGACGCCGGCGGCCTGCCCGGCTCCCCGCTGATCGACCCGGGCGAAGTCCTGATGAGCGTCGAGCAGGCCGGCGGCCTCACCAAGCTCCCCCTCGACGCCGCCAACCGCACGATCGACGCCTACATCAGCGCCCTGGCGCAGCGCACCGGCAGCCAGGCCCTCGTCGACGACCTAAAGATGGTCCGCGCCGAAATCAACAAACCCACCATCGACGGCCCCAAAATCGGAGCCGCACTCACGCGCCTGGGTAGCCGGACCAGCGCGGCCGCGGACGGGGACGCCATGTACGGCTCGCTCGGTAAGGCCCTCAGCGAGGCGGGCGCGATGTTGACGGGGAGGTGATCGCCCAGGACGGTGTGTAGGATTAGCCTGCTGCTGCGTCTTCCGGACTTTAGCTCGAAGAACTCAGGTACGTCCGAGCGTCTGGCCTTGTCTCAATCGCTCTTGGTCATCGGCGAGGCCCCCGACGGCACAGCCACCGCCGCACCGCCTCACCTCCCCCACTTAAAGCTCCGCCTATGCCACGCCGTCGGACCGTGCTCCGCGATGGCCCGGCAGTGCGGGGGCGTGCCGTAGCCCTTGTTGCTGTCCCAAGCGTACCCCGGGTGAGCGTCGTGTAGCGCTCCCATCAATTCATCGCGGTGGGTCTTGGCGAGGATACTCGCGGCGGCAATACTCTGGAAGCGGGCGTCCCCCTCCTTCAGGCAGACGTGCGCCAGGCCGGGGTACGGCCGGAAGTAGTGCCCGTCGATCAGCAGCGACAAAGTTGGTTCGGGCGCGGTGAGGAGCCTTTCGGCAAAACCCGCCGGCAGCGTCCCGACCACCGCATCGTTTTGCAATCGCGTCCGCAGGTTTTGGCGCAAGCCGTTCACAGCGCGGTGCATCGCCGTCATCGTGGCCTGGAGGATGTTCTCGGCGTCGATCTCCGCGACCGTGGCCCAGCCGACGTGCCAGGCCAGGGCGTTGGCCTCGATCCAGGTGCGCAGTTCGCGGCGGCGCTCGGGGGCGATCTGCTTGGAGTCGTTGAGGTCGGCCGGGGAGCGACGCCCCGGGAAAAGCAGGACGGCCCCGGCGCTCACCGGTCCGGCGAGGCACCCCCGCCCCGCCTCGTCTACCCCGATCTCGAAGGCCCCGGGGCGGTGGTGACGACGTAGCGGCATGGCGCAAGGATAGGCGAATCCGCGACTCGGCCAAACATCGTCCGGGCGTGATTCCTTGCAATACCTAAGCGGCTGCGCATGAAGCTCGAGACGCGTGGCGATCCGTTGGCCACTGCGCCAGTCTAACGCCAGGCCTACACCCGGCCGATCTCAACGGAACGCGCGGCAAGCATACGGCGCGCATCCGTGCTACGGTAGCCGCTCCCCCGACGCCGCCCAGCCGCCCGCGCAGCCTCTGCGTCCCTTGGCGGACCTTAGCGCGCTCGCGTTCCATCCCCCGGGCCGCGGTCCCACCGAATGCCCTACACCACTAAACCATGCGCGTTCGCTACATCGTCCTCCTCCTCGTGCTCGCGTCGCTCGCCTACCTCGGCGGCTGGCCCGTGCGGACGCCCTTCCGGGCCTTCGACGGCCGGCCCGCCGCCCCACTGCCGGCCGACCTCGCCGCCGACACCCGCCTCGACGGCCTGGAGCGCATGGCCACCGTCGGGGACGGCCCCGAGGACATCGCCGTTGACTCGCTCGGCAACCTCTACACCGGCACCGCGAACGGGCACCTCTACGTCTTCGAGGTCGGGGCCCTCGAGTGGCGCCCCATCACCGTCACCTACGGCCGGCCGCTCGGGCTGGCCTTCAGCCCCGACGAGCGCTGGCTCTACGTCGCCGACGCCACGCAGGGCCTCATGCGCACCGACAAGCTCGGCCACCTCGAGCGCCTCGTCGACACCTTCGGCGGGGAAGACCTCGGGCTCGTCGACGACCTCGCCGTGGCTCCCGACGGCACCGTTTACTTCACTTCGGCCACGCGCCACTGGGGCCTCGACGAGGTGCTGGCCGCCGTGCTCGCCCACGATCGCACGGGGCGCCTGTTTCGCTACGAGCCGACGACCAAACGCCTCACCGTCGTCGCCGATAGTCTCGCCTTCGCCAACGGCGTCGCCGTCGAGCCGGACGGCTCCGCGGTCTACGTCGCCGAGACCTCGGGCTACCGCGTGTTGCGCATCCCCCTCGCCGACGACGGCACCGCCGGACCCGCCGAGCGTTTTGCCGAAAGGCTACCGGGCTTCCCCGACGGTCTCAACTTCGACGCGCGCGGCCGGCTCTGGGTGAGCCTCGTCAATCCCCGCAACGCCACCCTCGACGGCATCGCCGACCAGCCGTTCCTGCGCGAGGTCGTGTACAAACTTCCCGCGGGCTTCAAGCCGAAGGCCGAGTACGACTCGGAGATCATCGCGCTCGACGACGGCGGGCGCATCGTGGACCGGCTCGGTGTCTCTGCCGACCTCGACGAGCCCTTCGTCGGCATCACGAACGCCGTCTGGCGCGGGGACACGCTTTACGTGGGGAGTCTGGTGGAGCGGACGATCGGGAGGATCACAGTTCGATAATCAGATGTGACGAGCTTGGAGTGCCGTGCGTTCGCCCACTATCGCACTCTTCACTTTCCAATTAACCCACTTTACTCCACCTCGGCCACGACCCGGCGGTTCAGCTGCCGCCCCTCGGCGGTGTTGTTGTCGGCCACGGGCTCCCGCTGCCCGCGGCCCTCGGAGTCGAGGCGGCGGCGCTCGATGCCGTGCTCCTCGCAGTAGCGCACCACGGTGGCGGCGCGGCGGCGGCTCAGGTCCTCGTTGTAGTCGGGCGTGCCCTCGTCGTCGGTGTGGCCGACGATGCGCACGCGGGCCGCGGCGTAGCGCTGCATGAGGCCGACGAGCTTGTCGAGTTCGCGAAACGAGCGGGGCTGGAGCTCGTCGCTGTCGGTGTCGAAGTACACGTCGCGCAGGGTGATCGACTCGCCGGCGCGCAGGACCTTCCGGCTCAGGTCGTCCGGGTCGGCCGCGACGCGGGCGAAGGGTTCGACCTTGCGGATCGCGATGTCGTCGATGTAGTAGTAGGCGAAGTTGAGCGGGTCCGGCACCTGCGGCGTGACGGTCTTCGTGTCGGCCTCCTCGGCGAAGTTGCCGAACAGCAGGTACAGCTCCTCGCCGGTGGCCGTGAAGGTGGTCGCGAGCTCGGTCCAGCCCTGGCCCGGCTCCGCGATCTGCGTGAAGGTCACCAACGGTTTTGCCGAAAGGCGCCTATCGTCATCGTAGTAGTTGGCCACGTCGACGAAGGCCGCGCTCAGGCCGTTGCACCGCAGCCCCCGCGGCAGGGCCGCGACCCAGACGCTGAAGCTGTAGCGCTGCCCGCGCACCAGAGGTTCGGTGAGTTGTACCTGGAGGTACTCGCGGCAGTGGGGCTTGCCGTCGGCGCAGCCGTAGACCGTGAGCCCGCTCATGGCCGTGCCGCTGTGCGGGGTCGCGTCCCCGAAGCCCTTGTCGGCCCAGTTGCGGGGCACGCGCACGTCGGGGTTGTAGGCATCCGGCGAGGCGGCCGTCGGCGAGCGCCAGTACCGCATGACGCGGTTGTAGTTGGCGCCCTTGAAGTACCAGCCGAGGGGGCGGACGCGGAACTCCTCGAAGGAGGGGTTGGGGACGAGGTTGGGGGCGGCGACGGGGGCGGCTTGCGCCAAAACGGGGGTCGCCGCGTCGGCGGCTTTCGCCAAAACCTCGGGCGCGGGGGCTTGCGCCAAAACGCGGTCGGCGCTCAGGACAAACAGGAAAGCAAGTAAGGAAGTGCGTATCGTCAAGGGCTTAAAACTAAGGACTTACCGCGAGTTTTGCGGACATTCGTGCTTGTCGACCTCCATTGATCACGAAGTGTGACACGCACTAATCGCCATCGTCCGCAAGCTCGCAGGATTCGTATATTAGGTGTTCGCTTGCCAGGAGGCCATTCCGTATACGATGCCTGGGGCAATTACAACGACCGAACCCCCCACCGCAATATCCTTTGCCGGCCCGGCGCCACCCTTGCACCTTTCCTCCGCCAAACCCCGCGGCGACCCGTACATTTGGCGGCACACGATCCAAGCACCTTTATGCAGAGCAACACGAACGCCAAGGTCTACGACGCCATCATCGTCGGCTCGGGCGCCGGCGGGGGCATGGCCACGAAGATCCTCTCGGAGGCCGGGCTCAACATTGCCGTCGTCGAGGCCGGGCCGTACTTCGACCCGGCCGACCCGAAGACCCGCACCCAGCTCAAGTGGGAGTTCGAGAGCCCGCGCCGCGGCGCGAGCACGCGCTTCCGACCCTTCGGCGACTTCGACATGGCCTACGGCGGGTGGGACATTGAGGGCCAGCCCTACACCGCCGCCGAGGGCACGGAGTTCCACTGGTTCCGCTCGCAGATGCTCGGCGGGCGCACGAATCACTGGGGGCGGATCAGCCTGCGCTTCGGGCCGAAGGACTTCAAGAAGAAGGACTTCGACGGCCTCGGGGACAACTGGCCCATCGGCTACGAGGACGTGAAGCCCTACTACGACCGCGTCGACAAGCTGTTCGGCGTCTTCGGGACCAACGAAGGCCTGCCCAACGACCCGGACGGCTTCTTCCTCCCGCCCCCGAAGCCGCGGCTCCACGAGCTGTTCTACATCAAGGGCGCGCGTGCGTCGAACATTCCGGTCTACCCGTCGCGCCTGTCGATCCTCACCAAGAAGATCAACAACGACCGCGGGGTGTGCTACTACTGCAACCAGTGCTCCCGCTCGTGCAACGTGTACGCCGACTTCTCGGCGAGCAGTTGCCTCGTGATCCCGGCGATGAAGGCCGGCCAGGGCCGGATCGACCTGTACAACGACGCGATGGTCCGCGAGGTCACCACCGACGCTTCCGGCAAGGCCACCGGCGTGGTGTACGTCGACCGCAATGAGCGGCGGGAGTACGCCCTTTTGGGCAAAACCGTCGTGCTCGCGGCCTCGGCGTGCTCGAGCGCTCGGCTACTGCTCAACTCGAAGAGCCCGCAGCACCCTGACGGGCTCGGCAACTCGTCCGGGATGGTCGGGAAGTTCCTCCACGACTCCACGGGCGCCAGCCAGGCGGCGTTCGTCCCGGCGCTCATGGACCGCGACGTGACCTACAACGAGGACGGCGTCGGCGGGATGCACGTGTACTCGCCGTGGTGGGGCGACCACGCCAAACTCGACTTCCCCCGCGGCTACCACGTCGAGGTCTGGGGCGGGATGCAGCGCCCGAGCTACGGGTTCGGGTGGAACGCCGGGGAGTTCAACCACTACTTCGGCCTCCCGACCGGGAGCTACGGCGACGACCTGCGCAAGGACGTCAAGAAGTACTACGGCGCCGTCATGGGCTTCGGGGGCCGCGGCGAGGGCATCGCCCGCGAGGACAACCTCTGCGAGATCGACCCCAACAAAGTCGACGAGTTCGGCATCCCGGTGCTGCGCTTCAACTACAAGTGGAGCGACTACGAGATCCAGCAGGCGAAGCACATGCAGGAGACCTTCGCGCAGATCACCGACGCCATGGGCGGGCACCTCCTCGGCGCCCCGAAGACCAAAGAAAACGACTACGGCCTCGAGCCCCCCGGCAAGATCATCCACGAGGTCGGCACCACGCGCATGGGCGACAACCCACGCCGCTCCGTCACGACGCCGTACCAGGCCCTCCACGACGCCCCGAACGTCTACGTCATGGACGGCGGCCCCATCGTCCAGCAGGGCGACAAGAACTGCACCTGGACCATCCTAGCCCTCAGCATGCGCGCCTCCGAGCACCTGATAGACAGCCTCAAGAGACAAGACATTTAAG
This sequence comes from Saprospiraceae bacterium, assembly GCA_965215115.1. Classification (GTDB taxonomy): domain Bacteria; phylum Bacteroidota; class Bacteroidia; order Chitinophagales; family Saprospiraceae; genus CALDTK01. The sequence continues at coordinate 3,316,888 of OZ244050.1, read as the reverse complement.
CCGACGATGAGACAATGGACCCGTCACTGCGCGTCGCGACCCAGGAGCCGACGCAGCAATCTCCCGTCGGACGATCGACTCATCACAACAGCTACCCCCTCCCAGGCGCCACCCCAAAGCGCACCCTAAGCACCCCTCGCACCAAGGCACCCCGCACCCTCCGCACCCCTCGCACCCCTCGCACCCCAAGCACCCTCCCCACATGAATCGCCGCGACTCCCTCAAGACCCTCATCATCGGTACCGCGGGCGCGGGCCTCGCCACCGCCCTCCCCGGATGCCGCACCGACGGCACAGCCGGCAATCCCGATCCCGATAAGCTCTCGCAGTCCGAACTCTCCTACCTCACCCCCAGGGAGCTCGAGCACGTCGAGCGCCTCCGCGACCGGACCTACTTCACCGACCACGAGATGGCCACCATCACGGCCCTGGCGCACGTCATCCTACCGGCCAACGAGCACGGCAGCATCGAGGACGCGAAGGTCCCGGAGTTCATCGAGTTCCGCGTCAAGGAAGTCGAAGGTTGGCAGCTGCCCATGCGCGGTGGTCTGGCCTGGCTCAACCGCGAGTCGAACACCAAGTTCAGGCAGGATTTCAAAGACCTCACCGGGGCGCAGCAGATCGAGCTGATCGACCCGCTCTCGGTGTACGACCACAAGGTGCCCGAGGGCGAGCGCCCGCAGCCGCAGCAGTTCTTCGGCCTCGTGCGCAACCTCGTCGCCGTCGGCTACTACACCTCCCCGGTGGGCATCAAGGACCTCGGCTACCAGGGCAACCAGCCCAACGTCTGGGACGGCGTCCCCGACGAGGTCCTCGCCAAGCACGGCGTCGCCTACGAGCCGGAGTGGCTCGCGAAGTGCATCGACCAGGAGACCCGGGAGACGGTGGCGCAGTGGGATGAGACGGGGAGGTTGATTGCGTAGGGTGCCTGGGTGCGGGGTGCCTGGGTGCTGGGTGCCTGGGTGCGGGGTGCCTGGGTGCCTGGGTGCCTGGGTGCGGGGTGCGGCGGCGGCGACTTTCCAACCATCGTGTAGGCCTGCCCGTTAAGGCCAGTGCCCGCGCCCCGGGGCGCTTACCGACTCCATGAACCCACGTCTTCGCGCGACCGTCCTGGTTGCCTACGGCCTGCTGGCCCTCGCGGCGGCCTTCGCGGTCACCAGACTCGTCTTCGCTTTCGACTTCGCGAGTTTCTTCCCGCAGGACGACCCGGATCTGGCTTTCTTCCAGGAGTTCACCGAGGAGTTCGAGGCAGATGACGCCTTCATGCTCATCGCCGTGGAGGCGCCGCCCGCGCCCGACGGGACCCCGGGCAGCGTGTTCGATACCGCTTTCCTCAATCGCTTTCACGAGTTCACGTTGCGCCTCCAGGACGGTGCGCAGGTCGGCAGCGTCATGTCGCTCACCAAACTGCGCGCCCCGGTACGGACGCCCTTCGGGATGACGAGTGTGCCGGTGCTCCACCGCGACGCGCCCGGACGCCTGCGGCTCGACTCGGCCAAGGTGATGGCGGACGAACGCTTCGTCTACAACCTCGTCTCCCCGGATGCCTCGACCCTCGCCATCGTCGCCCGCACCTCCGAGGACATGACGCTCCCGGCCTCGGACTCGATCATGGCCTACTTCAGGCACAGCGCCGCGGGGGTAGGTTTTGGCGAAAGCCAGACGCACTTCCTCGGGCGGGCCTACTTCCAGTCCGAACTCATCAAAATGCAGAAGCGCGAGGTCGCCATCTCGACGGCGGTGTCGGGGGCGCTCGTGACGATGATCCTCTTCTTCATCTTCCGGCGCTGGCGCGGGGTGCTCATCGCGATGGTCTCGATCGCGCTGGGTCTGCTGCTGTTCTTCGGACTGCTGGCCGCGCTGGGCCGCGAGCTCAACGCCATGTCGGCGCTCTACCCGGTGCTCATGGTCATCGTCGGGACGTCGGACCTCGTGCACCTGATGACGAAGTACGTCGACGAGCTGCGCGCCGGACAGACCCGCGACGGGGCCCTCCGGACGACCGTCAAGGAAATCGGCCTCGCTACCCTGCTGACCTCCGTCACCACCGCCGTCGGTTTTGCGACGCTGTGGACGAGCCGCGTCGCGCCGATCCGGGACTTCGGCCTCAACGCCGGCATCGGGGTCGTGGTGGCGTTCGTGACGGTGCTCACGTTCACGCTGCCGCTGTTGACGCTCTTCACGCAGGATCAGCTCATGCGCACCGCGGGCACCGTCGAGCGCTGGGACGCGTGGCTGCTGCGCCTCAACGAGTGGGTCCGGACGCACACCCGGCAAATCGTGATCGGGACCGGCGTCGTGGCCGTCGTCTGCGGTGTCGGCATCAGCCTCGTGAACACCAACTACCGCATCATCGACAACCTGCCGCGCGGGTCCAAGATCTCGGCGGACTTCCTGTTCTTCGAGGAGAAGTTCACCGGATTCAGGCCGGTCGAATTCGCGGTCTTCGTACAGGACGGCTACGAGGCCTCCGACCTGGCCGTCCTGCGCGAGATGGACAAGCTCGAGGGCGCGATGCGGGCCGAGCCGACGCTGCGGGCGGTGACGAGCCAGAATACGCTGGTCAAGAGCGTCCAGCAGGCGATGGGGGGTGGCGGGCGCGATGCCTACGCCCTTCCGCAAAACGAGGAGGACTACGCGCGGCTCAAGCCGCTGCTCAGCCGCGCGCCCGCGAGCGCCACGGCGGTGCTCGTCAACCGCGACGGCGACAAGGCCCGCATCACGAGTCGCGCCCTCGACGTGGGCAGCGACTCCATCCGCGGGGTGGCGCAGCGGCTGGCGGCTTTCGCCAAAACGAACGTCGACTCCTCCGTCATCAAGGTCCGCGAAACGGGCACGGGGCTGCTGCTCGACAAGAACTCGGTCTACGTGCGGGAGAGCCTGCTGTGGGGCCTCGGCGGGGCCGTGTTGATCATCGCGCTGATGATGGCCCTCCTGTACCGCAACTGGCGCCTGCTGATCGTCTCGATGGTCCCGAACCTCGTCCCGCTCATCTTCGCGGGGGCGCTGCTGGGCTACCTCGGGATCGAGCTCGAGGCCGGGATCTCGATCATCTTCGCGGTCATCTTCGGGATCGCCGTCGATGACACGATCCACTTCCTGGCCAAGTACAAGCTGTGTCGCGGGCGCGGGCGCACGATCGACGAGGCGATGGCCATCACGTTTCGCGAGAGCGGCAAGGCGATCATCCTCACGAGCGTGATCCTGTTCTTCGGCTTCCTCGTGATGCTGTTCAGCGTGCACCCGCCGAGCGTCACGGTCGGCCTGCTGATCTCGGTGACGCTCGCGAGTGCGGTGGTGGCGGACCTGCTGATGATCCCGGTGCTGCTGCGGTGGCTGCGGATTTGATGGGGGGGGGCGACCATCCACCCATCAAATCTCTCCTGAACCCGATCCCCGGTTTCCAAATTACCCTTGCGTTACCCATCTTCAGAAGCCCCCCCCTCCGTGCGTATCAAACACTGCCTCGCCGTCATTCCCGACATCCACATGCGGCACCAGCTCTTCAACGAAGCCGTGCGTCTCCACGGGGAGGGCAACAAGGTGGTGTTCCTCGGGGATTACGTCGACAACGGACCCCAGCCTAACGATCCGGTCTTCGTGAGGGAGATCTTCGAGTTTTGTCGAAAGACGGACTCCACCCCGCTGATCGGCAATCACGACCTCGCTTACCTGTATCCGGAGGAGGTGCGCTTTCGCAAAAACGGCTACGAGGCGGACACGGCCGCGAAGGTCGCCGAGGTCTACGCGGAGTTCGCGGACCTCCTGCGGTACGTCTACCGGCTCGACCGCTACGTGTGCTCTCACGCGGGCCTGTCGCGCACGCTGCTCAACGTGTTGATGAGTAAGTACGGCGCCGCCGACCTCGACGCGGCCATCCGCTGCCTCAACGAGGACCGCCCGCCCGAGCTCTACTACTGCTCCCCCGTCAACGACGGGACCGACGCCTTCGACGGACCGATGTGGCTCAGGCTTCCCCAGTACCACGGCGCCCTCCAGGACGAGGGCATCACGCAGATCGCGGGCCACAGCTCGCAGTCGACCATCCGCCTGAAGCACAATCTGCTGATGATCGACGTGCGGCGCCCGCTGCTCGTGGAGTGGCAGGAGCGCAAGGCGACGAAGCGCGGGGGCGATTGAACCCCGGGATGGCTCTCTCCGTGCCTACTTCGCGATGTTCATCTTGCGCCGGGCTTCCCGGATGTCGGCGAGCGCCTCCCGTGCATGGTGGGCAACGTCGGTGAGGACGCTGTCGAACGCGGCACCGTCGGGGGCGTGCGTGCTGCCCGCGGGTGACTCCATCCCACAGGACACCTCGATCTCGGACAACGAACGCAGGAGCCGGTCGGAGAGCTTCTCGAACTCGCGCTCGTAGAGTTTTGCCTGGTCCTGTAACCTGGTGCGGGTGTCTACCTCGGAGGCGATGCTCGTAATGGAGCCGGTGAGTCGCGTCACGGCGCCCTCGTCGTTTTTTACGGGCACGCCCGTGGACCGAACCCACTGGTACACGCCACTCGCGAACAGCATCCTGTACTCGGCCCTGAAGGGTCGCCCGCCCCTGAGGCTGACCTCGAGCGCAGCGGCGGCCCCGGGGCGGTCGTCGACGTGCACCAGCTCCCACCACCCGTCGAGGGTCTGCGAGACCTCGTGCTCCCTGTAGCCGAGGAGGTCTAGCATCCCGGACGACATGTAGATCGCCTCGGCGTCGACGTCGCGCCAGTCCCAGATTCCGGAGCTGGCCGCGGTTGCGGCGAGTTGCTGTTGCTCGATGACCTTGCGTACGCGCTCCTTCATCACGATCTGGTCGTGGATGTCGGAGATGGCGCCAGTGAGGCGCTGCGTCCCGTTGACGTTCGTGCTGATCGTCCCCATGGACCGCACCCAGCGGTAGCCGCGGTTGGCGAACTGGATCCGGTACTGCGTGTCGAAGGGGGAGTCGTTCTGTTTGGAGGCGGTCACCGCCTGCCGGACGTTCTCGAGGTCGTCCCGGTGGATCAGGTCCCAGAAACGGTCGAGGGTCATCGTGAATCTGGAATCGTCGTAGCCGAGCATGTTGATGAGGCCGGAAGAGAATTCCACGTCCTCGGTCGTCATGTCCATCCAGTCCCAGACCCCGACGCGGGTTGCCTCGACGACGAGCGCCAGGCGCCTGGCGACTTTGGCGTTCTCGACCACGAGGTCGTGGTCCGCGTCCCGGAGCCGGATGGCGCCCGTGAGCCGGAGTGGGGCGCCGCTGCCCCCGGCCACCTTAGCGGTCACCTCAGCGCGCCGGTAGGTCCCGCCGCTCGTCTCGAGGTAGACATCCTCGCGGATGCGGCCGAGGGTCGCGAAGGCCTTCAGCAGCTGCCGCTCGAAGTTGGGCCTTTCCTCGGCGTGGATCTTCGCGGTGATGTCCGTCCAGGTGACGAACGCCTGCGCGGCGTCCACCTGGAGGAAGGCCCGCAGCTTATCGTCGGCGTAGAGTTCGGGGCGGCCGATGTCGGTCCAGTCGAAGTAGTACAGGTCGGCGGCGTCGAGCACGAGGGCGAGCGCCGAGCTGTCGACGCTGCCGAGGGCATCGTGCGACGGCGGGGTCGCGACTCGCTCGAATTGCATTCCTTCGGGTGTGGCGTCGGTCGGTCGGGCCAAGTAGGGTGTGGCGATGGTCTCGGGGGCGTTGGCAGCGGTGAGTTCCTGGGTTGTGGGTCGTTCCGTCATGTGAGTTTATAGGACCAAACACCTTCGCCAAGCCCCCGGCTTTGGCACAAAGTCTGTGCCAGGCGACCCAATATTTATGTAATATGTAGCGACATCGTTTCGAGGAAGACCGCAGCGTTCGCTCGTCGATTGGCGGGTGCGGGCGATGTTTTGGCGAAAGCCCCGACCCTCCTGCCAAACGCCTAATCCATCCGCAAGGCATCAAACCAGTCGTCCAGGTCGTCGAAGTTCTTGACCCCCACGGCCTCCTCGTCGCCGCCGGTGAGCTGGAGCCCTTCCGGGGCGAGCGTATCGAGGATCTCGTCGATCTGGTGCGGCGCCGCGCGCACGTCGAGCAGGACGGCGAAGTCGTCGCAGAGCTCCTCGAGGCACGTGATCCACGCCGGCTGCTCGCGGAGCCACTCCCAGGTCGCGCCGTTGCGAGAGAAATTGACGACGAAGGTCTGGACGCTTGCCGCGCCCGCGTCCACGATCCGCTGCGCCTCCGCGATCCCGAGGTGCGGCCCGACGATGAGCTCCTGGAGGATCGGCAGCTCGGTGGCGGCGGCGAGCTCGCGGGTTTTGCCGAAAGGCCCCACCTGCAACACATCCAGCCGCAGGGCCTGGGCCTGCTCGACGACGCGCGCCACCTCGACGTGACCGAACTCCCCGACGAGGGCCGGGCCCTCGATCCACTCCCGCAGCGCCGCCACCTGCTCCGCGTCGACGAATCCCGCCGCCCCGGGCTCGAGCGCAAACCCCAGGTAGTCGACCCCGAGGGCGGCGAAGTAGCGGGCGTCGGTGAGGTTGGCCACGGCGGCGGCCTTGACGCGACAGCGGAGGAGGTCCATAGGGGGTAAAGTAAATTAGTTCTCAGTTGACAGTTCTCAGTTCTCAGTGACTGGGTATGTTTGAACTGAGAACTCAGAACCGTGAATTGAGAACTTTGATAAAATGCTCCTCGGTTTCGTCTCCGCGATCCTCCCCGAACTACCCCTCGAACGGGTTTTGGCGAAAGCTGCCGCCATCGGCTACGACGCCGTGGAGGTAATGTGCTGGCCCCCGGGCGAGGCCGAGCGACGCTACGCGGGCGTGACGCACGTCGACGTGACGACGCTGGGGCCCGTGCGCATCCGCGAGATCCGGGAGTGGCAACGGCGGTACGGCGTGCGCATCTCCTCGCTCGGGTACTACCCCAATCCCTTGGTCGCCGACGCGGCACGGGCGCGGGTGTACACGGAACACATCAGGGCGGTGATCGCGGCCGCGGCGAGGCTCGACATCGGCTGCGTGACCACGTTCGTGGGGCGCGACCAGGCCCAGACCATCGAGGCGCAGTGGCCGCGCTTCGTGGAGACGTGGCGGCCGTTGGTGGCTTTCGCCAAAACCGAGGGCGTCCGCATCGGGATCGAGAACTGCCCGATGAAGTTCGGCGAGGACGAGTGGCCGGGCGGGCAAAACCTGGCGATCAGTCCGGCGGTCTGGGAGGCGATGTGGCGCGAGATCCCAGACGCGCACTGGGGCCTCAACTACGACCCGAGCCACTTCGTGTTGATGGACATGGACTACACGCTCCCCTTCCGCGACTACCCGGAGCGCATGATCCACGTGCACGCCAAAGACCTGCGGATCGACCGTGAGGCACTCGACCGCCACGGCCGCTGGGCGCACCCGAAGCTGTGGCACACGCCGAAGTTGCCGGGCATGGGCGACGTGGACTGGGGGCGCTTCTTCTCGTACCTGAGCGAGACCGGCTACGACGGCGCGGTCTGCGTCGAGGTCGAGGACCGGGCCTACGAAGGGAGCCTGGAGCGGCGCGTGTACGCGCTGCAGCAGAGCCACGACTACCTGCGGCGGTGGATACCGAAATTGCGCACATGAGTACGTACTTCGGCAAGACCAACTTCCCCAAGGATCGTCGCCCCAAGGGCCAACCGCACTACTACGAGCAGGTCTGGGAGCTGGTGCGGCAGTGTCCGCCCGGCCGCGTGACGACGTACGGGGCGCTGGCCGATGCGCTCACGCTCGGCACCCCGCGCATGGCCGGCTACGCGATGCGCTACAGCCACGCCGCCGAGCCCTACGTACCCGCCCACCGCGTCGTCAATCGCGAGGGCAGGCTCACGGGCAAGCTGCACTTCGATCCCCCGGAGGCAATGGCGGAGCGACTGGCGAAGGAAGGCGTCGAGGTCGTGGACGATAAGGTGGTGGGGTTCGGGGAGTTGTTATGGGACCCGGCCGTTTAGTTCACGAGGCGCACCAGGGAGACACGAGGGTGCCTAGTGTCCTGCCCACGATCCTACCTTCCCCCCATGCGCCTCCTCACCCTAGTCTTCTTAACGGCTTTCGCCAAAACCACCTACGCCCAACACGAATCCCCCGCGATCCAAAATGCCTTCCTGCGGCCGCACACCTCGCTCAACGGGGATTGGCAGCACTTCCCGGATCGCTACGAGGCGTACTTCTACAATTTCGTGCGCGTGCCGTTCGACTCCTCCGGGGGGCGCGGCACCGACTTCGCCGCCGTGGACGCGGTGGCCCAGAACCGCACCGAGCGCTACGAGTACGCCTTCGACGGGCAGCCCGTGCTGCAGGTGCCGGGCGACTGGAACTCGCAGTACGAGCGCTACCTGCTGTACGAGGGCTCGATCTGGTACCGCAGGAAGTTCGACACGCCGAAGCGGGGGGCGGGCGAGCAGGTCGTGCTGCGCTTCGGGGCGGCCAACTACCGCACGGATGTCTACGTCAACGGGGAGAAGGCCGGGGTGCACGTCGGCGGGTTTACGCCCTTCCAGTTCGACGTCACGAGCCTCCTGAGGGGCGGGGACTCGAGCAACTCCCTCGTCGTGCGGGTCGACAACCAGCGCGCGCGCGAGGCCGTCCCGACGGATGTCACCGACTGGTGGAACTACGGCGGCCTCACGCGCGACGTAAGCCTGTACGTGCTGCCGAACACCTTCGTGAGCGACTACCAGATCCAGCTCGCGGACGCCAGAACGATCGCCGGTTTCGTCCAGCTCGAGGGGCCGGGTCGTGCCAACCAAACCGTGCGTATCAGTAGCCCCGACCTGCGTTTTGGCGTAAGCCTCAAAACGGACGCGAACGGACGCGCGCGTTTTCGCGAAAGCGCCACCGTCACCCGCTACTGGAGCCCCGACGATCCGCACCGCTACACCTTCACGATTGACGCCGGCGCCGACAAGACCACCGACCGCATCGGCCTGCGCACGATCGCCACGCAGGGCACGAAGCTCCTGCTCAACGGCGAACCAATCTTTTTGCGTGGCATCTCCGCCCACGAAGAGGCGCCCCTCGGCGGCGGGCGCGCCAACGGCTGGGAGGACGCGAGCGTAATGATTGCGCGCGCCAAGGAGCTCAACTGCAACTTCATGCGCCTGGCGCACTACCCCCACAACGAGTACATGCCGCGCCTCGCCGACTCGCTCGGGGTGCTGCTCTGGGAGGAGGTCCCGGTGTACTGGACGATCGCCTGGGGCAACCCCGCCACCTACGCCAACGCCGAGCGCCAGCTCACCGAGCTCATCACCCGCGATCGCAACCGCGCCGCGGTCATCATCTGGAGCATGGCCAACGAGACGCCCGACACCCCCGAGCGGCTCACGTTCCTCAAGAGCCTAGCCGCACACGCGCGCGCCATCGACGGGACGCGCCTCATCTCGGCGGCGCTCTTCAAGGCGAGCACGGGGCCGCAGCAGTACGAGGTCACCGATCCCTTCGCCGCGTTCGCCGACGTGGTGAGCTTCAACCAGTACATCGGCTGGTACGAGGGCACGCCGGCGGCGCTCCCGGGGGCGCGGTTCAGCTTTCGCCAAAACAAGCCCGTCATCATGAGTGAGTTCGGCGGCGGCGCGCGGGCTGGGCTGCACGGCGACAGCCTCACGCGCTGGAGCGAGGAGTACCAGGACTGGCTCTACCGCGAGACCGTGGCGCTCATCGACCGCACCCCGGAAGTGGCCGGGATGACGCCCTGGATCCTGGCCGACTTCCGCAGTCCGCGCCGCAACCTACCCGGCATCCAGGACGGGTGGAACCGCAAGGGCCTCATCGGCGAGCACGGCCAGCGCAAACTGGCGTTTTATACGCTCAGGGACTGGTACGCGGGGCGGGCGGGGCAGTGACGGATATTGGGCTTGAGGTTATATTTGGCTCGAAGCACCCTTAGGGAACGTGTTTGAGCCAAATAAGCCGTTATATTTGGCTCGAAACCTATCGGTATCTTTTCTGAGCCAAATAGATCGGCGCATGTCAGTCATTATAGGTCGCGCAGAAGCTCGTCGGACGCTCGATGATGCGCTCCTTAGCGGTCGCGCGGAGCTCGTATCGGTCATCGGACGAAGGCGCGTCGGGAAGACGTACCTCATCCGCGAGCACTTCGACGACCAAATTGCGTTCGCGGTCACCGGGCTCCAAAACGCTACCCTGGCCGAGAACCTCGTGGGTTTCTCGGCGTCGATGGCGCGCCTGGCGGGGGGGGCCGTCGACGAGCACCGTTACCACAACTGGCAGGACGCGTTCATTGGCCTGAGCCGCGCGATGGAGAGCGCCCTCGAGCGGGAGCCAGCACGGCGAGTCCTGTTCTTCGACGAACTGCCGTGGCTCGCGGGCCGGCGCTCGCGCTTCCTGGTCGGGTTCACCTGGTTCTGGAATGCCTGGGCGGAGCAGCACCGGGTCGTGGTGGTGATCTGCGGCTCGGCGGCCGCCTGGATGGCGCGCAGGGTGATCGCCGACCGCGGTGGGCTGCACAATCGAGTGACGCGACACATTCACCTCTCGCCCTTCACGCTGGCCGAATCACGGGCACTGCTTCGCAGTCAAGGCATCGACTTCGATACCTACCAGCTCATCTTGCTGTACATGGCCCTCGGGGGCGTGCCGTACTACTTGCAGCTCGTGCGGCGGGGGGAGTCGGCGTCGCAGGCCATCGACCGGCTGTGCTTCGCGGCTCGTGGCCCTCTGCGTAACGAATTTGCGTTGTTGTATCCTGCGCTCTTCGAGCAGTCGCAACGCCATATCGACATCGTGCGGGCGTTGGCGACGAATGGCGCTGGCCTCACGCGTCAAGAGATCGCCGCACGGACGCGGATTACGAACGGCGGCGGCCTCACGCGCCTGCTGGACGAACTCGCGCACTCCGACTTCGTCGAAGCGTACGTGCCCTTCGGCGGAAGTGCCAGGAAGCTCGTCTACCGCCTCGTGGATGAGTATAGCCTGTTTCATTTGCGCTTCCTCGCCGTGGGTGTGCCGCGAGAGGGTGACTTCCTGGCCGCGGTAGAGACGCCGGCGCGGCGGGCGTGGGCGGGGTTCGCCTTCGAGTCGGTGTGCCTGCGTCACGTTACCCAGGTTAAGGCGGCACTCGGGATCGCGGGCATCCGCGCACGCGCGCACGCTTTTCGGGCTTCCGCCAAAACCGATGACGAACACGGCGAGGTCGGCGGCGTGCAGATCGATCTGCTCCTCGATCGCGCGGACCAGACGATCACCCTGATCGAGTGTAAGTTCTCGGAGCAGCCGTTCAGGCTCACGAGGAGCTACGCGGCGGAGCTGCGGGAGAAACGCGTACGATTCAAGCTCCACACCCGGACGCGGAAGATGGTCCTCATCGCGCTGGCCACCCCCCTCGGCCTATCCGATCCCGCCTCAGCCGCCGAGGTCGTTAGCGCTGTCATCGGTGGCGAGGAATTGCTCAAAGAGGGCTAGCGCGCCCGACCTTCGCCCCCGGATGCTAGAGCGCGGCATAAGCCTACGGCGGTTCTCCTACGGGGTCGTCATCGTGACGCTGGTCGGGTGGGCGGCCATCTGGGTCCCGGACCTGCTGCGGGACAAATCCGGCTTCGCCTTCGGGGACGAGATCGACGCCTACCAACTCGTCCCCGTGTACTACAACGGGAAGATCGGCCACAGCGCCGGGCGCCACCTCAGCGCGGACGGCTACAACTTCGGACTCAAATGGCAGGCCACGGAGTTCGTCAAGCGTTTCTACTACGAGGCCTACGACCACCGCATGCCGGATACCTACGGCTACCCGAAGGACTTCTTCGACCCGAACCTCCGCGACGGTACCTTCAACGCCCAGCGTGGCTTGTTCCAGTACGGATTGCCCGGCGAGACCCGCCCCCGCCCCGGCGACATTCTCATCTGGGGTCCCGGCGAGCGCGGGCGCCGCGGCCACGTGGCCATCGTCACGAAGTCACCCCCGGAGGCCATCGAGTACATCCAGCAGAATCCCGGTCGCGCGGTGCCCACGCGGGCGTGGATCGACGTGGTGCGCCAAGACGGACGGTGGCACCTGGACGATCCCGGGGTCCGTGGGTTTTTGCGAAAGCTGTAAAAGACACCCGATCGATGGCCAAGGAGATGCCCGCCGAGCGCCCGAAGAAGCTCAAGCGGAAGTGCTGCAAGAAGTACAAGAAGAAGGGCAAGTACTGCAAGAAGTGCCCGCTGTACTGGGGAAGTGTGACGAAGCGGAAGGACGGGAGCGCCGTGTCGTGAGGGTTCCGCGCGCTGTAGCCCGCGGCAGTGCACGGGCACCTCGGCAAGGGCGGCAGTAGCAGCTCTCCCGCAGCGATTTTAATACACCTGAGGCAATACAGTTACGCCCGGCGTGGTCGTACATCCTGCATCGGGGCGGGGGCGCCGATTGTGAACCCAATCCCGCCACTTATGAAGTGTGGCGCGGACACGGGGCTCGACCCTGGCTACTTTGGGCGTCTACCTCAAAGATTCCACCTGATGCTTTACTGCTTCCCGTGCTTATCGCGCTTCCGCAAAACCTCCCTTACCGTGCTCGCTGCCGTTGCGGGTCTCGTGCTCGCCACGAGTGTCACGGCGCAAATCCAATACAAAAAGGCCACCCTCTACGGCATCGGCACCGTCTACGAGAGCTACGCCGGGGCCTGCGGGCAGGCCATCCCCGGTACCGAAGGCTTGCTGAGTTTCTGCGACCGGGAGGACAACCTGATTTTCGTACGCGAGAGCCGCGGGCTCAACAGCGCGGTGGTGAGCGAGTTCCTCCCTTCCGCCATCGACTATGACTTCGTCGGCGTGACCGGCAACGGCATCACCCTCAAGCGGGGAAATCAGTGGATCAACGTCCCCGACCGGGCCTTCTTCCGGCCGGATGCGGCCACCGCGCCGGCGTCTGGCGGAACTTTTTCCGCGCGCACCGGCCTCGTCAACGGCGCCAACCAGCTGCTCGTATTCTGGGCCAACCTCGGGATCGTGGACCTCAACACGATGGCGTCCACGCGCATCGACGCCGACCCCGTGCCCGGGGGCCTGGCCTACCCGACAATGGGCGTCTACGACGCGACCCGCCGCACGACCTGGGTCATCTCCCAGGGAGGGACACGGAAGAAGAGCCTCTACCGCCTCGACGACGGTACCACCGACCTGCGCTTCGTCAACGCCATCGACGCCCCCGACGCCGGACAGTGGAGCGGGCTGCAGGACGAGATTCACCTGCGCAACGACTCCCTCTACATCACGTCCAACTCCGGCCTCTACGTCATCGACATCCGCCAACCCGAGGCGTCGGTACCGACGACGCGCTACGCTAAGGCAGTAGGGAATCTCCCCCTGAGGACGGTGTCCGGACTGGGGTTCAGCACCACGACCAATGATGTCTTCTTGACGGGTGGCAACGAGCAAGCCCGCGGCCGCCTCGTGCGCTGGACCCCGCGTACCGGCGCGACGGATACCCTCGTGTTGACGCCCCCCGACAACAATACCACGCCCGTGAATCTGCGCGAGATCGGCGTCGGGCCCAACGACCTCGTCTCGGTCGCCGGCGACGGCTACTTCGGCGTCTTCGACGTGGACTGGTCCGCGGCGACACCCGCGGTGACTGCCGTCGACGAGGACGTCTTCGAGGCCAATGGGTACCGCACGCTCGGTACCCCCACCGACATCACCTACCGGCGCGGGCGATTCTACTACGGGTTTAACAACAACACCACGGGTGGCCTCAACCCCAGGTACGTGGTCGTTACCCGCTCCGGGGCGAGTTTCGACGGCTTCACGGGCAATGACCCGGGGCAACTTACCTCCTACGGCCTGCGTCGCTTCACCGACATCGCGCCGGGGCCCGACGGCGAGGTGTGGTTCGTGAACGGATTCGATGACATCATCGCGCACGTACGCGACGGGCAGGTGTCTGTCGACTACCGGCAACGGCCACAGATCGGCTCCGCGATCTCGGACGCGGCCGGTCGCCTGCACTACAAGGACGGCGGCCGGCGACTGGAGCTACTCGACCCACCCGTCGAGCGTACGGTATTCGACGACGTTCGGCAAGAGATCAGCGCCCTCGCGAGCTACGGCGAGCAAATTTGGGCCTACTCATCGACCGAAAAATCCATCTATCTTTTCGAAAACGCAAGCCTCGTGCGGAGCTCCCCGCTGACGCCGAATATCTCGACGAATACTTTCTCCAAGCTCGCCGTGGACACCAGCGGTACGGCCTGGCTCGTGCGCCTGATCAACAACGACTTCGAGTTCATCAAGCACGACATCCAGACCAATACCTCGGAGCGGATCGTGGTCGCTAATCAACAGAATGTGGGCGCGCTATTCAAGGTCTTACCGGCACCCGCCGGGGGGCTGTGGCTGCTCGGTTCACTTGCGCCAGCTTACTTCGACGGAACGGGAGTTACCGTATTTGACCGAAGCACCTACCCCGACCTCGCCGGCGCCCGCGACGGCGTCGTGACCACGGACGGCAAGCTGCACCTCATCAGCGCCGACGACCCCAAGATCGCGACGCTCGCCGGCGCGCCGGGGCCAAACCCCACCGTCACCGTCACCGAGGTAGAGCGGGCGGAGTTCCCGCTCTTCGACCTCTACCGCGCCGGGACCATCACCTTCGACACCGAGGGCGACCTGTGGATCAGTGGCCAGCGCGACATCGGGTTCCTGGAGTTCGACCTCGCCGATACGGCGACGGTGTTTAGGCCCGGCAGCGCCTCCAACTACCTGACTGGGAGGGTGTACCACGACCAGAACGCGAACGGCGCCTACGACGAAGGCGAAGGCGTGCCGGCGATCACGGTAGCCTTCGTCCCGCGCAACGGCACTGTGTCAAACCTCGCCACCGACGAGGACGGCCGCTACGAGTTCCTGCTGTCCGGCTTCACCGGCGAACTGCGCGTGGTCCTCCCGCGGCTCCCGCAGTACATGACTGCCTCACGGCGGGTAGACACCGTCGTGGTTACCTCCGCCGAGGCCGACCTCGCGGGCGCCGACTTCGTGCTCACGAGCCAGAACTATGAGGCCCTGTACCTCCAGAGCGCCAACCGCACCGGCGCCTGGGGCTTCGACCGACCGGGCTTCCGGAATGCCTTCACGGCGGCGGTCACGAATCTCTCCCGCGAGACCACCTTCCAAAACGTCGACGTCGAATTTGCGTACGTCAACCAGACACCGGGCTCACAACCCTTGCCGAAGGTAGCGGCCGTCAAGCTGTACCGCGTACGGCCGCTTAGCGGACGCCCGGTGAACTCGGCGATCGCGATCTCCCCCAAGACCCACGCCTGGCGCATCGGCCAGGGCCTGGAGCTCGGCCGCGACTACACGATCGACACGCTTACCGCCGGCTTCACCGTGGACAAAGGCATGGACACCGTGCGAGTGCTCACCGACATTGCTCGTATCGAACCGCAGGTGACCTACGTCATCGAGATCGAGACGGAGCGCTACCGGGTCTCCGGTACGGGGAGCGGCAGCGTATCGTACGGATACTCAAATATCAAGTCCGACGGTGTGGACTCGCCGCCGCGCAGCTCCGACGACCTATTTATCATCCCCGGGGGCGACGATGACGGAGGCGGCCCCCGCAGTCCCCTCCGCGACGGTAACTCCCCTTACATCGACCCCAAGAAGATCTACAGCGACCCCTATTCTCCGCCTAAGTTCCGGGACCCCACGAAAATTTACATCGACCCTCCGTTCCGGATTCCGCTCTTTAGTTCGTACGACCCGAACGACAAGCTCGTCGACGGGGGTGTGGCCGTGTGCGCTCCCGACAACGCCACTCCGGGGACGCCACCCGAGGAGTGCCCCAACGCGACGCCCACCTCGCAGCGCGACCTCGTCTACACCATCCGCTTCGAGAACGAAGGCAACTTCTCCGCCAAGGATGTCTACATCATCGACACCTTCGACACCAAGCTCGCGGCCAGCTCGATCAGCGTTCTGGCGACAAGCCACCCCATGGCCCTCGAGTTCCTGCCCCCGGCCGGCGACTCTACCGTGGTGCGATTCGCCTTCCGCGACATCTACCTCCCGTTCGCCGATTCGGTCAATGACGGCTGGGTGCGCTTCGCGGTCCGCACCGAGCGGGAGCCGACGATCGGGCAGGAGGTCCGCAACACCGCCGCGATCTACTTCGACCAGAACCCGCCGATCTACACCAACGTGATTCGCAACCTCTACTTCGAGAGCAGTGGTTTTGCGGAAGCGGAACCCCTCGCCATCGACGTGCGCGCCTACCCGAATCCGACCAGCGGCGAGGTGACGCTCGTGAGCGAGGCGCCCGTACTGAGCGTCGAGGTGTACGACGTACGGGGGGCGTTGTTGCTTTCGCCAAAACCTACTAGTACGCTCTCGCTGAGCGGCATGCCCGCGGGGGTGTACGTCGTGCGCGTCACGACGGCCGGGGGCGTGGGCGTGGCGCGGGTGGTGCTCGAGTAGCGGTCGATGTTTGAGGACTCCGTAGCCGGCGCAAGGGCAGTCGTTGGACGAGCGAGCCGACGAAAATCTCTAAGCAACTGCCCGTAGGCCAAACGGCTCGCTGGTTCAACGGGCCCCTCGCGCCGGCGGACCCATGCCTCACCCAGATCAAGCGCCTACATCGACTCCACACTCCCGGCCCCGCTCACGCTCGAAGTGACGTGCGGGGTGCCGGTGTAGCGGACGTTGACGCTGCCGCTGCCCTTCACGTCGAGGAGACTATCGGCGTGGAGGCGGATATCACCGGAGCCGCTGATCTGGACGCCGGCCGTCTTACTGACGAGGTCGGTCGCGTCGACGTCCGAACGACCGCTGCCTTCGATGAAAAGGTATCCGGCCCTGCCGCTGAGCTTCCCGGTCACCGAACCCGAGCCCTCGACGCGCAAGGAGTCGATGGCGACGAACGCGAGGTCGACCTCGGTGCCGCCGGAGAGCCGCAGGCGGAGGCTGCGGTAGTCGAGGGGCGCGGTGGCGCTCACGACGTTCTCACCGCCCATGCTCACGGAACGCAGGTCCGGCGAGGAGATGCGGGCCGTGACTTGGCGCTCGCCGGTGGTGCCCTTGGCGCGGGGGACGTGTAGCGTCAGCCGGTCGGGCGCATCGTCGAGGTCCGCGAGGTCGGCCACGAGGGCCGCGTCGCCCTCGAGCGTGACCGACGGCATGCCGGCCGTGAGGATGAGCCGGATCGGCCCTTCGAAGTCTAAGTGTTTGAGGGCGGGCAGGTCGAACGTCCGGGTGACGCGCTCGCCGGTGAGTTCGACGGCGGGCACGAGCTTGGTCTTCGCTACGATGACCTGGGAGATACTAAACGTGGCGACGCCAGCGAAGGCGAGCAGGAGGAGGAGATTGGAAGTTTTCATGGGAGTCTTGATTTGAGGGTTTGGGCAAGGCGTAAGCGCGGGGGTGGCGCGGGAGGCCGTGCCGGAGGTTCTGGCGAAAGCCCGATCGGCGTACCGTCGGGACGATCAGTTCTCGGACGCCTGGGCCGACCCGTGTGCAGCGAGGTAGCTGGTGTACAGCGTGGCGATCTCGTCGGGCTCAAAGCCGAGCAAGGCGAGCTGGCGGAACTGCTCCGGCAAGACCTCCGTCTCGAAGAGGCGGCGGCGGGCCTTCAGGATACGCAGGCGCGCACCCTCGGCGACGAAGTAGCCGATCCCGCGCTGGTTGGCGATGATCTCGGCGTCCTGGAGGGTCTGGAAGGTGCGCTGGACGGTGTTCGGGTTGACCTGCACGTCGGAGGCCAGGGCGCGGACGCTCGGCAGGCGGTCGCCCTCGGGGAGTTCGCCGGAGAGGATGTTGTCCTCGAGCATGCCGGCGATCTGTTCGTAGATGGTGGTGGAGGCTTTGAATTCCATGGCGGTTAGACCTCTTTTTCGTGAAAGCGGAAGTAGGCGACCGCGAGGGCGTAGACCCCGATGGCGAACGCGAGCCACGCGGGGGCCTCGTCGCTGTCGAACGCGAAGGGCCCGCCCACCCCGAAGTCCGCGTCGCCGTCGAAGGTGAAGAACCCACTGATGTGATCGTGGAACACGAGCCGGAACGCGAGCACCGTCACGATCCCGAGCGCCAGCAGCGCCGCGAGTCCCACGCCGACGGTCTTGACGGCGGAGGCCTTGTTGAAGCAGATGGCCGCGAGGAAGCCGAGCGGCTGCACGATCAGGAAGTAGAACCGGAGGTCGTCGTGGAGGCTCGCGTCGAGCGGATTGAAGGGCGTGAGTTCGACGAGGTCGAAGGCGCTCGTCACCGCCGTCACGATCAGGCTGAGTATCCAGAACCCGAGCGTGAACGCGAGGTAGAACACGGGTCCGCTGTAGAGGTAGATCGCGGCCCACTTCTCGGTGTCGCCGGCCGGCAGCGTGAGGAAGGACTGGCGCCCGTCGGGGGTGACGTTTTCGGGGAGCGACCCGGCGGCCCAGATGAAGCCGCCAACGAGGAGGAAGAAGGCGTACAGCTCGGCGAACATCGTCTCGTTGTCGCCCGTCCGCACGTCACTGTCGATGTGGACGGCATTGATGAACGTGATGGCGAGCATCGGGCCGAAGTACATCAGGATCCAACGGCCGTGGAGCATGACCTGCAGGCGGAGCACCTGCCACACGCGGGTGGGGTTGAAGGTGGACATGGTTAGTAGGTTTGGGGTTGGTGAGCGGCGCGCAAGGCCGTGAGCACGGGGGAGTCGCGGCGCACGATGGCGTTGAAGAGCACCTCGAGGTCGGGTTCGGTGTGGCGTCCGTCGGCGTTGACGCGGATGACGTAGTGCCCGCCGGGGACGCGCTCGGCGTGCAGGGCGTCGGCGGGTGGCCGCAGCGAGGACACGAGGTCGAAGGCGAGCACCTGCGAGATGGTGTCGAGGTCGAGCTGCGCGATGACGCGACCGTCCTCGACGACGATGATGGGGTCGATGAGGCCGGCGAGGTCGCGCACCTGGTGGGTCGACACGATGATGGCGCGGTCGTCGGCGGCGACCTCGGCGAGGATGCTGCGGAACTGTGCCTTGCTCGGGATGTCGAGGCCGTTGGTGGGCTCGTCCATCACGAGGAGTTCCGTATTGCAGGCCAGCGCGAAGCTGATGAGGCCCTTTTTCTTCTGCCCGAGCGAGAGCTGCGTGAGCTTGCGGTCGGTGGGGACCTCGAAGGCCTCCAGGTTTTGCCGGAAGGCCACGTCGTCGAAGTGGGGGTAGAGAGGCCCGTAGGCTTTCGCCAAAACCTGCCACGACTTAGCCGGCAGGTACACCTGCTCGGGGAGGAAGTAGAGCCGCTGGAGGCCTTCGGCGCGGCGGCCGAACGCCGGGTGGCCGAAGAGCTCGGCTTCGCCGCCGGTGGGCGCGAGGCAACCGGTGAGGAGCTTAAGCAAGGTGGACTTGCCGGCGCCGTTGCGGCCCAGCAGGCCGTAGATGCCCCCGCGGTCGATGCGCAAGGAGAGGGACTCGAACAGCGGCCGGGCCTTGCGGTAGCCGAAGTCGAGGTTGCGGAGGTGGATGAGTGGTTCTGTCATGGTGTACTACTTGTCTAGTACACTGCAATGATAGGACAGGTTCGATTGCTGTGCAAGTTTATGGGGATTTTATTTTTGGCAGGGCCTCTCGGGGGGTGCGCCAAACCCCTACCCTACCCCGCCGCCGCCGCCGTACCTATGCCACCGCACCCAACCCCCATCCGCATGTACTCCTCCATCACCGCCGCCGTCGCCGGTGCGGGCTTCATCGGGCCCGTCCACGTCGAGGGCCTGCGCCGCCTCGGCATCCACGTCAAAGGACTCCTCGGCAAAGACCTCGACGAATCGCAGTCCGCCTGCGCCACCCTCGGCCTCGCCCACGCCTACGCCACCTTCGAGGAGCTCCTCGCCGACCCCGACGTCGACGCCGTCCACCTCGCGGTGCCCAACGTGCTCCACTACCCCATGGTGAAGCAGGCCCTCGCCGCCGGCAAACACGTCATGTGCGAGAAGCCCCTCGCGATGACCTCCGAGCAGAGCGCCGAGTTGGTCGTTTTGGCGAAAGCCTCCGAGCTCGTGGCCGGCGTCAACTACAACCTGCGCTTCTACCCCATGAACCTCGAGGTGAAGGACCGACTCGCCGCCGCCGACACGCGCGTCTTCACCGTCACCGGCAGCTACCAGCAGGACTGGCTCCTCTACGACACCGACTACAACTGGCGCGTGCTCGCCGACCAGGGCGGCGCGCTGCGGGCCGTGTCCGACATCGGGACCCACTGGCTCGACGCGGTCCACTTCGTCACCGGGCTCGAGGTCGAGGCGCTGCTCGCCGACCTCACCACCGTCCACCCGCAGCGCAAACGCCCCATCGGCGAGGTCCGCACCTTCACCGGGGACGCCCCCGCGGCGCAGCAGACCGAGACCATCGACGTGACCACCGACGACTGCGCCAGCATCCTCTTTAAGTTCAAGGGCGGCGCCCGCGGGCAGCTCTTCGTCACGCAGGTGAGCGCCGGGCACAAGAATCGCCTCACGTACGACATCGCCACCCAGGATGCGGCCTACGAGTTCAACTCCGAGCGCCCGAACGAACTGCTGATCGGCCGCCGCGGGAAGCCGAACGAGCTACTCCTCAAAGATCCCGGGCTCATGACCGGCACCGCCGCGCGCTACATCAACTACCCCGGCGGGCACAACGAGGGCTTCCCGGATACCTTCAAGCAGTGCTTCCGGAGCTTCTACGACGCCGTGCTCGGGAGGGTGCCGGCGGGCGGTGCGCTGTTCGCGAGCTTCGAGGACGGGCACCGGGAGTTGGTGCTGTGCGACGCCATCCTGGAGAGCAACGCCAAGCAGGCTTGGGTCACCCTGTAACGCGGCTTTTGAACAGGCCCCCGCACATCGGCGCTACGTAACGAGCATGGAGCACGCGTCGCATTACATCCACTACGTCTCGCGCGGCATCGAGATCTTCGGGATCGTCATCATCGTGGTGGGTCTGTTGTTCGCGGTCGTCAACTTCGCGACGCGCATGCGCCATGACGGTGCCTACGCCACGATGCGCCAACAGGTCGGCAAGGCGATCTTACTCGGGCTCGAGGTCCTCGTCGCCGCCGACATCATCATGACCGTCACCACGGAGCCCACCCTCGAGAACGTGGCCGTCCTCGGGATCGTGGTGCTCATCCGCACGTTCCTCTCTTTCTCGCTCGAGGTCGAACTCGACGGCAAGTGGCCGTGGCAGGACAAGCGCTCCGGCAAGGGCAAGGGCATGATGGACGAGTCGTAATATGTCGAGAGGATTCGTCAAGGAGAGCGACCAGGAGGAGGCGCCGTTCGTGGCCCCGCGCGCGGCCCTCCCCGAGGGTGCCATCAACTACGTCACCCCGCGCGGCCTGCGCCTCCTGCACGGCGAGCGCGAGACGCTCGAAGCCGACCGGGCCGCGATCGCGGACGCGACCACCCCCGAGGGCCGCCGCACGATGGGCATCCTGGCCGCGAAGCTCATCCAACTCAACGACCGCATCGCGAGCGCCCGCCTCGTCGAGCCAGAGGACGTGAATACGGACGAGGTCCGTTTTGGCGCGCGGGTGGACTACCTGCAGGGTCAGCTTTCGCCAAAACCGGTCCCAGGCGTCCCGCCGCGATTAGGCCGAGCCCCGAAACCTACGCACGTTTACATCGTCGGCGTCGACGAGGCGAGCATCCGGGAGCAGCGCGTGAGCTACCTCTCGCCACTCGCCCGGGCCCTGCTCGGCAAACGCGCGGGCGAAAGCGTCGAGCTTCGGATCGGCCCTCGCACCGACGAGCTCACCGTCACGGCCATCGGCTACGGACAGGCCTCAGACTAGCAGCTTGCTATCCCGAAAGCTGTAGTACCGGTTGCCGGCCACGATGATGTGGTCGCCCATGGTGAGGTTCATCAGCTTGCTGGCCTCCGAGAGGGTTGTGGTGAGTTGGATGTCGGCCTGGCTCGGGTGGAGGCTGTGGCTCGGGTGATTGTGGGCGATGACGAAGCCGCTGGCGTTGTTGCGCAGCGCGCAGGCCAGGACGTTGCGCACGTCGACGATGGTGCCGTCGACCGACCCGGCGCTGATGCGCTCGCGGCCGATCAGGCGGCTGGCGTTGTTGGTGAGCAACACCCAGCACTCCTCGTGGGGGAGGTCGCGCAGCAGGGGTGCCACCACGTCGTAGGCGGCCTTGCTGCCGATCATGAGCGCCATGTCGCGGTCGGCCTCCATGGTCCAGCGCTTCCCGATCTCGAGGGCGGCCATCAGGGTGACGGCCTTGGCGGGGCCGATGCCGTGGAGTCCGACGATGTCCTCGTACTTGAGGCGGCTCAGGCCGCGGAGGCTGCCGTCGCAGTGGTGGAGCAGGTCGCGGGCGACGTCGACGACCGAGTGTCCCTGGACGCCGACGCGCAGGAGGATAGCGAGGAGTTCGCTGGTGGCGAGGGCGGCGGGGCCGTGGGCGACGAGGCGTTCGCGGGGCTGCTCGGCGGGGTGCCAGTCTTTGACGGAGGGCTTCGGTGGCGGGGGCGGCAGGGGCAGGGCTGGCGTGGCCGTCACTGCGAGCGGCGAGGTAGGAGCTGGCGTGGCCGTCATTGCGAACCGCGACGTAGGAGCAATCTCTTGCCCTCGCACGGCGCTTGGCGCGACATCCGTTTCGAGGCCCGTCGTGGGGCCCGTCATTCGTTCCCCGGGGTCGTAAGTCGCAGCTTCGGTTGGGGTCTTTCGCGAATTTGGCGTTTTGGGTTTCCTTGGCCGGTTACTGTTCGACCCCGGGCTACTCGTGGTTGGACCCCGCTGGGGTCTCGAGCGTGCACGTCTGGCGGTGGGGGAAGCGGTGGCGGTGAGAGAAGCGGTGGCGGTGGGGGTTTTGGCGAAAGCCTTGGCTACGTCGGTGTCGGCGGGGCGCAGCTCGGCGACTTGCGAAGCGGGAGGGGGCAGGACTATTTTCATCTCGATTCAAACATTTTGTATCAAGACTGGCACTTCTCAGAAAATGCACACTTTGCGGCGTGAAATATTTTGACGCCGGGCTCAGCGCCGAGGAGCGCCTCAAGTCGCGCGCCGCCATCGAGGCCGTGTTCAAGGGGGCGGAGTCGGAGAAGGCGTACCCCTTGCGACTCGTTTTTCGGTACGTCGACGTCGTGGAGGGGCAGCCTCCGGCGCGCATCGGCTTCGTCGCTCCGAAGCGGGCATTCCGCCGGGCGCACGATCGCAATTTCGTGAAGCGGCGAATGCGCGAGGCCTACCGTTTACAGAAGGTCGACCTTTACGCGTCCCTCCGCGAGCGCCAGCGGGCCATCGAGGGGATGCTCATCTTTACCGGGCGGGAGCTGCCCGACCAAGCCCTCCTCCACCGCACATGGCGCAAACTGCTCAGACGCTTCGACCCTACCTACTTCGCCTAGCGCTGCTCGTGGCGTGTTGCGGGTGTGCGGTTTTGGCGAAAGCCCAGTACCTCCCGCAGGACCAACTCATGATGCAGGGGCCGAGGGCCAAGACCTCGCGCCGCTTCGATATCGGGGAGGAGATCGTGGTGCGCTTCAGGGGGGAAGACGAGTTCTTCCCGCTGAGGATCAAGGCGCTGTACCCGGACGCCAACGCGATGCTGCTCGGCGAAAATTTGATCAAGCTCAGCGACCTCGCCGAGATCCGCCTCGAGAACCGTAAGGGGCTAAAAGACTACCTGCGGATCCAGGGGCTGGTCAACATCGTGACGGTGGGCCTGGTGGCCCTGGCCGATCGCGAGAGTCGTGAACGGCAAGCCGGGTTCATGCTCGGCGCCGCCGGCGTCGGTGGGGCGATGATGCTCTACGGCAGCACGGGTCGGTACCGGACGCGATTGCTAGGCAACGGGAGGCCTTATTTTTTGGTGATCCTGGGGGAGGTGAAGCCCTTGGATCGGACACAACGACCTTGAGCCTACGGCGCTGGCACGGGCAGTTACCGCTTCCGCAAAAACCATTCGCACGCCAACTTATATCCCTCCAGCCCCAAGCCCGTCACCACCCCCACGCAGGCCGCCGCCGTGAGCGAGTTTTGGCGAAAGCCTTCCCGGGCGTAGATATTCGAAATGTGCACCTCGATGATGCGCTGAGGAATACCCCGTAGCGCATCCGCCAGTGCAATAGAGGTGTGACTCAACCCGCCAAAATTAACCACGACCCCATTGGCCGCATCGGCGCCTTCGCCGTAGCCAATCTCGTGGAGGCGGTCGATGAGTTCGCCCTCGTGATTGCTCTGGAAGTAGGCAATCTCGCACCGCTCCCCGAACTCAGCTCGCAACTCCCCCAAGAAGTCCTCGTGCGAGGTCGACCCATAGATCTCCGGCTCCCGCCGACCGACGAGGTTGAGGTTGGGACCGGTGAGGAGGTGGATCTTCAACGAAGATGATTTAGGACACGAGGCGCACGAGGGATACACGAGGAGCACGAAGCTAGACAGGCTCAGCACGATCGCTTCGTGCGCCTCGTGTCTCCCTCGTGCGCCTCGTGTCCCGACCTAATTCGCCACGTCCGACAAGAACTTAATCCGACAAATCCGAATCTCCTCCAAAGTCACGTCGTCATCCTTTAAAGCCAGGAAAGCCGCCTCGATATCGTCGTTTTTGGACTCCATGAAGTAGTCGTGCACCTCCTCGCAGACGTACTCGTCGAAGTGCTCCGAGATGTAGTAGTCGAGATTCACCTTCGTGCCCGAGATTACGATGGCGCTCAGCTCATCTAGCAGCTCGTCCATCGACATCTGCACCGACTTCGCGATCTCCTCGAGGTCCATCTTCTTGTCGATCGCCTGGATGATCTGCACCTTCGAGCGCGACTTATTGGCGACCTGCTTGACGACGAAGTCCGTCGGGCGGTCGATGTCGTTGTCGTCGACGTACTTCTCGATTAGCTCGATGAAGGGCTTGCCGTACTTCTTGGCCTTCCCGAGGCTCACGCCCGAGATCTTGGTCATGTCCTCCAGGGAGATCGGGTACTGCGTGGCCATGTCCTCGATGCTCGGATCTTGGAAGATGACGTACGGCGGGAGGTCCTTCTCGCGGGCGACCTTCTTGCGCAGGTCGAGCAGCGCGCGGTGGAGCTCCTCGTCGAGGACCACGGCGCGGTCGGGTGCCGGGTCGGGATTGGTGTCGGTCCCGTCGAAGGTATGGTTCATCGGGATCGAGATCGAGTGCGGCTTCTTGATGTAGGCCTCGCCGGCGTCGGTGACGGACAGCTGCCCGTAGGTCTCGATGTCCTTGTAGATGAGGTCGTTGAGCAGGCCCTGGCGGAAGACACTGATCCAGAAGATGTCGTCGTGCGCCTTGCCGACCCCGTAGAGCGGGCGCTGGTCGAAGCGGTAGTCCTTCATCTCCTTGGTCTTCTTCCCGAGCACGAAGTCGACGTAGGTCTTGATGGTGTAGTTCTGGTCGAGCTCCTTGATGGCCTGGAGCGCCTGCACCATCTCGGCCTGGACCTCGCGGCGGGGCTTCGGGTTGACGCAGTTGTCGCACAGGCCGCAGTTCTCCTTCGGGTAGTCCTCCCCGAAGTAGTGCAGCAGGAAGCGCCGCCGGCAGGCGGCCGTCTCGGCGTAGGCGGTCACCTCCTGGATCAGCTGCCTGCCGAGCTCCCGCTCCGCCACGGGCTTGTCGCGCAGGAACTTCTCGAGCCTGAGCACATCCTTATACGCGTAGAAGGAGATGCAGTCCGACTTGATGCCGTCGCGGCCGGCGCGGCCCGTCTCCTGGTAGTAGTTCTCGATCGACTTCGGGATGTCGTAGTGGATCACGAAGCGCACGTTCGGCTTGTCGATCCCCATCCCGAACGCGATCGTCGCCACGATGACGTGGCACTCGTCTTTAATAAAAAGGTCCTGCGTGCGGCTGCGGGTCTTGGCGTCGAGTCCGGCGTGGTACGGCAGGGCCTTCACGCCGTTGACCGCCAGCGCGCTGGCGATCTCCTCGGTGGACTTGCGGCTCTGGACGTAGATGATCCCGGAGGCGTCCTTCGTCCCCACCACGTACTGGATGATGTTGCGGAAGGTGTTCTCCTTGTTGCCCTTCGAGCGCACCTCGTAGTGGAGATTCGTACGGTTGAAGCTCGTGATGAAGGTGGCCTCGTCGCGCATCAGCAGCGACTTCACGATGTCGGTCTGGACCTTGGGCGTGGCCGTGGCCGTGAGCGCGACGATCGGGATCTCGCGGTTGATCCCGTCGATCATCGTGCGGATCCGGCGGTACTCCGGGCGGAAGTCGTGGCCCCACTCCGAGATGCAGTGCGCCTCGTCGACGGCGACGAAGCTCACGTTGGTGTTCTTGAAGAACTCGATGTTCTCCTCCTTGGTCAGCGTCTCCGGCGCGACGTAGAGCATCTTGGTCTTGCCGGCGCGGATGTCCTCGCGGACGATCTTCGCCTGGGCCTTCGTGAGCGACGAGTTGAGGTAGTGCGCCACGGCATCGTCCTCGCCGAAGCCACGGATGGCGTCGACCTGGTTTTTCATCAGCGCGATCAGCGGCGAGATGATCAGGGCCGTGCCCTCCATCATGAGGGCCGGGAGCTGGTAGCAGAGGCTCTTCCCGCCGCCGGTCGGCATGATGACGAAGGTGTCGCGTTGCTCGAGGACGGCGCGGATGATCGCCTCCTGCTGCTCTTTGTATTCGTCGAAGCCGAAGAAATTCTGGAGGGCGTCGTGGAGGTCTTTGGAGCTCGTGCCGATGGGGGCCGCGAGGGTGTCGGTGGTTATGTTCACAGGGTGTAGAATCAGGGTCGCTCCGGGGGAGCATTCAAGTCGTCTCCCGCGGCGGCGAGTGGGCCTCGGCGCGGGGGTCGGCTCCGGGATGAGCAAGCAATTTAGCGTTAATTTGCCGAAACGGCGCACGTGATGTCCGGTGCGTCCCGCTAGGCGTCAGCGAAAATACGCTACCGCCAGCAATTCTCTCAATGTCTTTATGTCAAACGCGCCATTGATTTTCGACACCGCCAGGCGGACGTTAGCCATTGAGATACAGACGCTTACAGACCTGCGGGAGAGCCTCGGGGAGGCTTTCGCCAAAACGATTCAGCACCTTCATTCGGTCCCGGGGCGGATCGTCGTTACGGGCGTCGGCAAGTCGGCCCTCGTGGCGCAGAAAATTGCGGCGACGTTTAACTCGACCGGGACGCCGGCCATGTTCATGCACGCCGGCGACGCCCTCCACGGCGACCTCGGGATGGTGCAGGAAGGTGACACGGTGCTGTGCCTGTCGAAGAGCGGCGAAACCGAGGAGGTCTGTGCCATCGTCCCGATGCTGCGGCGCCTCAGGCACCCCCTGGTCGCGGTGGTGGCGCGGCCCGACAGCTTCCTCGCCCGCGAGGCCGACTTCGTGCTCCACACCCCCGTCGCCACCGAGGCCGACCCCCACAACCTCGCCCCCACCGCGAGCGCCATCGCGCAGATGGCCATGGGGGACGCGCTGGCCGCCACGCTCGGGGCCCTGCGAGGGTTTGGCCCGGCCGACTTCGCGAAGTTCCACCCCGGTGGCGCGCTCGGCCGCCGACTCACCCTCACCCTCGGCGACCTCGCCAGCCACAACGAGCGCCCGCGGGTTTTGGCGCAAGCCTCCCTCCAGGAAGTCATCGTCGAGATGACCGGCAAACGACTGGGCGCCACCGCCGTGGTCGATGACGCGGGCAAGCTCCTCGGCCTCATCACCGACGGCGACCTGCGCCGCGCGATTGGGAGGGGCCGGGAGGTGTTGCGCCTTTCGGCAAAACAATTAATGACCTCCCGGCCGCGGACCCTGGCACCGGAGCGCCTGGCGACAGCGGGGCTCGAACTGATCGACGAGCACGGCTTCAATCACGTGGTCCTGGCGGACGAGGCAGGGGTGTACCAGGGCATGGTGCACCTGCACGACTTCGTGCGGGTCGGGATGGGGCGGTAGGTCAGAACCCCACCCCGAACACCACCGTCTCCCGGCCCCACGTCTCCACCACCAAGTGCGCGATGAGCAGCTCGGACTGGCTCGTCAGCACCACCGGCTCGGCGAAGAAGTCGTGCTCCGCGCGACGCGTGCGCTGGAGGTCCGTGTAGTAGTCCACCGCCGCGCGCGGCAGCGTCGTGATCGTCAGCTCGACCACGGCCGAGTCGGGTCGCGGCCTCTGCGGGCCCGGGCCGCACGCGCTACAGCGATACTCGAACGGGAGCTCCGTGAAGATGGCCACGTTCTGCTGCACGGTGTCGCCGCGGGCGCGCTCGTCGCTGAAGATCCCGCTCGCGTAGAGTCGCGAGTCGTCCTCGAGGAAGGACGGGCTCACGAGGTTGCTAAACCGCAGCACCTCCGCGCCCCCGAGGAAGAAACGCTGCTCGGCGACCACGCGGTAGTAGTTCACCGCCGCCGGGTCGGGACGCCGGATCTTGATGATCGCCTGCCCGGGGACCGTGCGCGTGCTAAAGGAGTTGCCGGTGCTCTGGAGGGTGTCGATGCGCCCCGGCTGAAATTCGTACAACCTGCCACTGGCCTCCGGGGGCAGGTTTTGCGAAAGCGAGAAACGCGCCCCGGACGGGAGCGACACAGTCAGCGTGACGGTCTGGCCGGCCACCAGCTGCTCGGGCGCCGCGAACGTGTACACGCCCCGCTGTACGTACGGCGTCGTGAACGTGTCCTGCCGCACGGGGAAGCCCTGGAAGAGGCGCTCCTGCGCGAGCGCGAAGGGCCCGTAGGACGTACGGTCCACGTCGAGGTAAACCTCCGCCCCCTCGAGCGTCGCGGGGAAGAGGTCGTCATCGGGGCGCGCGCCCTCGAAGAGGAAGACGCGCCACGTCGTGTCGGCCGTCGTGAGGCGCGCGAACAGCACCGGCGGCGCCTCCCCGTCCTGCTCCACGTCGACGACCTTCGACAGTAAGCCAGACTCACACGCGGTCAGACCGAGCAGCAGCAGCAGCAGCGCCGCCGCGGAAGCCCACACAGATAAGTAGCGCATCATCAGAATTTAAACTGGTACGACACCGAGGGGATGATCGGCAGGAGGCTGTACTCGACGTACTCGCGGGTCTCCTTCCCGGTTGCCTCGTCGAGGCGGCGCGCGGGCCGCACGTACACGGGGTTTCTGTGGAAGTAGGCATTGTACACGCCCCACACCCACGTGCGCTCGCCCGTGCGTTTGCCGAAGCGCTTGGGTTTGCTGAGCGCGACGCTCAGGTCGAGGCGGTGCGTGGCCGAGAGCCGGTAGTCGTTCTTCGAGATCGACTGGTTGAGCTGGGTCCCGCGCCAGCCGTCGCCGTAGCGCTCGCTCGTGAAGCGGTCGCGGTCGTAGCGCAGGTCGGTGTTGACCTGATAGCGCGGCAGGGTGTAGGCGTTGCCGGTCGCGTAGATCCACGAGCCCGAGAGCGTCACGCGGTCGTTGAACCGGTGCGACACCAGCAGGCTCACGTCGTGGCGTCGGTCGTAGCGGTACGGGAAGCGCTGGCCGGCGTTAATGTCCGCGAACTGGCGGGTGTTCCAACTCAGCGTGTACCCGAGCCAGCCGGTCGTGCGGCCGACCTTCCGCTGGGCGAACAGCTCCAGGCCGTAGACCTCGCCCGTGCCCTGGGTGACGACCTCGTCGAAGGACTCCTCCGGGCGAAACCCCGCGAAGGTGGCCCCCGGGAGGTAGCTCACGACGTTGGCCATGTGCTTGTAGAAGACCTCCGCGCTGAGCTCGTAGCGCTCCTGCCACACCTTCGCCACGCCGGCGGCCGCCTGCCAGGACGACTGCGGGCGGATCCGGGCCGTGGTCGGGATCCAGAGGTCGGTCGGGAGACTGAGCGCCTCGCTCGTGAGCAGGTTGATGTACTGCGCCATGGTCGCGAAGGACGCCTTGTACGCGAGGCCCCCGTCGGTACGGTACCGCAGGGATATGCGTGGCTGCAGACTCCCGAAGGTGCTGGTGTCCGTGTGGAACGCACTCGCGTGGAGCCCGAAGTTGGCGGACAGTTTTGGCGAAAGCCGCCACTCGTCCTCCGCGTACGCGAAGCCCTCCAGGCCCGTGGTGTTCGGCCGCCCCAGCATCGTATCCAGCGGCTCCACATCCGCGAAGTCGAGCCTGTACTGCGACGCCCCCGGGGAGTAGGTGTGGTGGATGAGGCCTGCGCCAAAACGCCACTGGTGCAGCGGGTTCGGCACGAAGGATACATCGTAGCGCAGGCCGAGGTCCTCGATGCCGCTGCGGTAGTCGATCTCGACGCGCTCGAACTCCCCGTCGTCGATGCCCTCGTACGCGTTTAGGAAGCGGATACCGTAGCGGCTGTAGGTGGCCGTCAGGTTCGCGAAGGCACGCGCGCCGAGCTCCCGGTTCCACCGCAGGGCCCCGATCGTGTTGCCCCAGCGCGTACTCCCCGCGAACTTTTCGTAGTCCGTGGAGTCGAGTTGTTGCCGCACGCTGGTCCCGAACACGTCCCCGCCGGTGTAGGCGCTCAGGTACAGGGTGTTCGCCGCGTCGAGGTCGTGGCGGACCTTCAGGTTGAGGTCGTAGAAGTTCTGCTGGAGGCGCGTCTTCTGCGACTTGTCGCGGCTGTTGACGATGGCGACGAGCGGGATCGAGACCAGGTCGTAGTACGTGCGTCGCCCGCTGATCAGGACGCGGGTTTTGTCGCCGACGGGTCCGTCGACGGTGAGGCGGCTCATCAGCATCCCGACGGCGCCCTCGGCGTGCCACTCCTCCCGGTGCCCGTCGCGCATGTTGACCTCCACCACGCTCGAGAGGCGCCCGCCGTAGCGCGCCGGGAATCCGCCCTTCGTGAGCGTCACGCCCTTGATGGCGTCCGCGTTGAAGACGCTGAACAGTCCGAGCACGTGGCTCACGTTGTAGACCGGTACGCCGTCGAGCAGCACGAGGTTCTGGTCCGGCGAGCCGCCCCGAACGTAGAGCCCGGCCGTGCCCTCGGTCCCGCCCGAGACCCCCGGCAGCAGCTGCAGGGTCTTGAGCACGTCGGTCTCCCCGAGCAGCGCCGGGGCCCGCTTGATCTGCGCCGCGCTCACGTCGACCTGCGACATCTGCACGCGCTCGTCGATGCGGTCCGTGCGCCCGGCCCGGACCTCGACCGTCCGCAGTTCGGCTCCGTCGGTGAGGCCGAGGACGACCTCCCCGCCCGGCGCCCCGGAGATTACCGTGTCGAGCGTCCCGTAGCCCACGTAGCTCACGGCCAGCCGCAGCGTGTCGGAGGTGTAGGTGTACGTGAAGTAGCCGAACTCGTTGGTGCCCGCCCCGAGGCCCGTGTCCAGGTCGAGTAGCGTCGCGCCGATGAGTCGCTCGCCGCTGCCGCGCTCCTCGACGTAGCCCCGGAGGGTGCGGGCGGTTTGGGCGTTCGCCAAAACGGGCCACAGGACCGGCAACACGAGCAGGACGAACCGTACGCTGTACAGGTCGCTAAAGCGGTAGTGTCTTCCCATGCGGTAGGCCACCCTCGACGAAACCAAAGCGTGTCGGCGGGAAGCGGAAGGTGGACTAACGGCCAAAGCGGGGTAAATGTGACGCGCCTTCCACCTTCGCCAACCACACCCCCATCATGCTGACGCTCACCGCGATGTCACTCTCGAAGGGCGCCTCCACGAAGCACACCACCGCCACGATCACCAGTAGCTCGGCGACCAGGGGCTGCCTGAGCCAGTTTTGCCGAAAGGCGGGCGCCGCCAAGACCGCGATCACGCCCACCAGACCGAGGATCCCCGCCGTGGCCCAACTGAATAAAAACTGGTTGTGCGGCAGGTGCGGCAAGACCGGCACCCCCATCGCCGCGTAGGTCAGCTTCATCCGCTCGCGCAGCCCCACCGCACCCGCGCCCAGCCACGGGTCCGCCCGCACGATCTCCCACGCCGCCGCCATGCTCGCGATCCGCCCGCCGTCACTGTAGTCCGTCGCGTCGTCGGTGTCGATCTGCTCCAGGTCGTAGCGCATGAAGTCGAACTTGCGGACCAGCGTCGGCGTGCTCGCCGCCAGCAACCCGAGCGCCGTGACCAGCGCCGCACCCGCCGCCAGGCTCTGCCACCACGCCAGTCGCGTGAGCATGATCCGCACCACCGCCACGCCCCCCCCGAGGTACAGCGCCGCCAGCCCCGTCCGGATCGCCACGACGTGGAGCGCCACCGTGAGCACGACGCCGAGCCCCAGGAAAAGTATCGCCGACGTTCGCACTCTCTTCCCGTCGAGCACGCCGCTCACGCCGTGCCACAGCGCCACCACCGCCGCCACCGCACACACGAAGGCAAACCGGACGTGCGAGATCGGCGTCGGCACCACGCGACCCTTCCCGAGCGCGACCATGAAGGCCTCGTGGTTGGCCGTCGCGTACGCCATCGCGACCGCGGCCAGCAGCGCCGCAAACGTGACGAACCCGAGCCACAGCAGCCGTCGGTGACGCCGCAGCGGGTCTCGCAACAACCAGAAGATGGCCGGGATCCCGAACGCCTGCGCGCTGAGCTGCAGCCGCCGCACGATGAAGCTACGGTCGTCGCACCACACCAGGGCCAGGGCGTAGCTCACCATCAGCAGGCCCGGCAGGTAGTAGTCCGGCTTTCGCCAAAACCCACGCCACCGCGCCCGCGTCCCCGCCGAGATGTAGATCCGTGTCCCGGAAGTTTTGTAGTCGAACAGCGCCAGCGCCGCCAGTGCCAGTAGCGCGATCGCGAGCGGCGCGCGACCGGTGGCGCCCATGCTCCACATCCACAGCAGCATCAGCGCCACGACCAGGGCGTCCTTCCCGCGCGGCAAGCTCAGGGCCTCCGAGTCGGCATCCTCCATCGCGGGCCAAAGTACAATCCCGGGGCGCCCCTACCTTCGCGGTCTATGCCCACCACCACAGACGCCTTCGCGCAGGCCCGCGCCACCGGCGCGGCCGTCGACGCGGCCGACCTGTCCACCCCCGAGCTCCTCGAGCGCTTCCGCATCGACTTCCTCGGCGCCAAGGGCAGCGTCAAGGCCCTCATGGCCGGCATGCGCGACCTCGCCCCCGACGAGCGCAAGGCCTACGGACTGGTCGTCAACGAGGTCAAGCAACGCGCCGAGCAGCGCCTCGCCCTCGGCCTGGAGCGGCAGGCTTCCGCCAAAACCCAGCAATCCTTCGCGGGCCTCGACCTCTCGCGCCCCGGGGAGCCCCTCCACCCCGGCGGGCGCCACCCCGTCAACCTCGTCCTCGACCGCATCATCGGGATCTTCGAGCGACTCGGCTTCGGCGTCGTCGAGGACCGCGAGATCGAAGATGACTGGCACAACTTCACGGCCATGAACACGCCCGAGGACCACCCCGCGCGCGACATGCAGGACACGTTTTACGTGCGCGGCCCGGAGCAGCTCCTCCTGCGCACCCACACCTCGAGCGTGCAGGCCCGCACGATGACCTCGCAGCGGCCCCCGATCCGCATCATCGCCCCGGGCCGCGTCTACCGCAACGAGACCATCTCGGCGCGGAGCCACGCGCAGTTCCACCAGGTCGAGGGCCTCTACATCGACGAGGGCGTGAGCTTCGCGGACCTCAAGCAGACGCTACTCCACTTCGCGCGCGAGATGTACGGCCCGGACGCCCGGATCCGGATGCGCCCGAGCTACTTCCCCTTCACCGAGCCCTCGGCCGAGGTCGACGTCTGGTGGGGCCTCGGCGACGAGCACGCGCACCGCATCACGAAGGGCACCGGGTGGCTGGAGATCCTGGGCTGCGGCATGGTCGACCCGCAGGTGCTCACCAACTGCGGCATCGACGCGGAGCGCTACTCCGGCTTCGCGTTCGGGATGGGGATCGAGCGCCAGGCGATGCTGCAGTACCGGATCACGGACATCCGGACGCTGTTCGAGAACGATGTGCGGTTCTTGGAAGGGTTCGCGGGGGCGTTTTGAGTCCCGACGACTTGTTCTTTCGATCGCACGAGCCACTACGCACGGCTCAAGCACCACTAGCCGAAAGCGTCCATATCACAAATAACCCCTTATCTGTGACATCCCATGTCTCAAATAAGGGGTTATTTACGACATGGACCGTTACCTCCCCCGCCTTGCGGAACTCGACCTGCACCGCTGGCGCCAGCGGGGGAGCGGGAAGCCACTGCTGCTCCGTGGCCCCCGCCAGGTCGGGAAGTCGACCCTCGTAAAGCGTTTTGGCGAAAGCTACACCCACTTCGTCGAGCTCAACCTCGAGAGGGAGCCCGACAGGAGCCTCTTCGACACCTTACCGGAGGTCGGGCCCTTCCTAGAAATCGTCTACGCGAGGAGTCGCGTCCGCGTCCGGGACGGCGAGACCGTGTTGCTCTTCATCGACGAGATTCAGCAGGCGCCGAAGGCGATTCAGTTTCTGCGCTACCTGTACGAGGACCAGCGCGGGGTCGACGTGATCGCGGCGGGGTCGCTGCTGGAGTTCGCCTTTGGGGAAGTCCGAAGTTTGCCCGTCGGCAGAATCGAGTTCCTGTCCATTCGACCGCTCTGCTTCGAGGAGTACCTAAGGTGGCACGGGCGCGATGCCTTGGTGGACGCCTTGCTTACGGTCCCAGCACCGGCACACCTACACGATCTGCTGGTGGAGGCCTTCCGAGACTACACCCTGCGAGGTGGCATGCCCGAAGTCGTCAGACTCTCGGCGCGGGGGGCCAGCCTCGCTGAGCTCCAGCCGACCTACGCCAGTATCTGGCGGAGTTACCAGATCGACCTCGAGCGACACGCGAAAAGCGACCTCGAGCGAAGGGTGCTACGGTTCCTGCTTCAGGCGGCGCCCCGTGAGTCTGATCGGTTTAGCTACGCCAACTTCGGGGGCTCCAACTACCGCTCGCGGGAGGTCAAGGAGGCGTTCGAACTGCTGGAGATGGCGCGCGTACTGCAAGTCGTCCAACCGACTACCGATCTGCAGCCGCCTGCCCTCCCGAAGCAACGCGCAAAGCCCCGTCTCCAGTTCCTGGACACGGGCTTACTCAACTACGCTTCCGGACTCCACGAAGCCTACGCCTTCCTCCCGGACGCCAACGCCGTCTATCGCGGTCGGCTGGCACTACACATCGTCACGCAGGAGGTCATCGCGAGCTGGGGCGACGCCAATTTCACCCCCTACTTCTGGATCCGCGAGAACAGCAACAGCAATGCGGAGGTCGACCTCGTGATTCGCTTCGGGATGGACCTACTCCCGGTCGAGGTGAAGTCGGGTGCACAGGGTAAACTCCGGAGCCTACATCAGTTCGTAGAGCGGGCCAACGGCAAGGTCGGCGTCCGCGTCCTCGAGAGCACCGCGGGCGTCGAGGCGGCTACGACCCCGGCGGGCTATGCGTACACCCTGGTCAACGTCCCGATCTACGCGGTGAGCCAGCTGCTCGCCTACGTGAAGCAGGCCTACGGAGGACTCGCTGCGTAAATCGCCCCCCCGGCAACGATCTTCGCCGGCCGTACAGCAAAGACCGCAGCGCCATGGCTTCCAAACCGTCCACCCCGAAGGGGACCAGAGACTTCCTCCCCGCCCAGATGCGCAAGCGCAACCACCTCTTCGCCGTCCTGCGTGAGGCCTTCGAACTGTTCGGCTACGGGCCCATCGAGACGCCGGCCATGGAGAACCTCGACACCCTCACCGGGAAATACGGCGAGGAAGGGGATCAGTTGCTCTTCAAGGTCCTCAACAACGGTGACTTCCTCGCCAAGGCGGACGCGGCCGCGCTCGACGCCCGCGACTCCGAGGCGGCCGTCGGCTCCCTCTCGAAGCGGGGCCTGCGCTACGACCTGACGGTGCCCTTCGCGCGCTTCGTGGTCCAGTACCGCAACGACATTACGCTGCCGTTCAAGCGCTACGCCATCCAGCCCGTGTGGCGGGCGGACCGGCCGCAGCGGGGGCGCTACCAGGAGTTCTACCAGTGCGACGCGGACGTCGTCGGGTCGGACTCGCTCCTGTACGAAGCCGAACTCGTGCAGTTGTTCGCGGCGGCTTTCGCCAAACTCGGCCTCGCGGTCGTCGTGAAGGTCAACCACCGCGGGGTCCTGCAGGGCCTCCTCGAAGTGAGCGGCATCGCGGAAGACGGGTTCGTGGACTTCGTCACGGCCTTGGACAAACTCGACAAAATCGGCCGGGATAAAGTCCTCGCGGAGATGGAGTCGCGCGGGATCGACGCCGCGGCGGCAGCTCGGGCCCTGGACCTCCTCGGAGCGGACGGACTTCACGAGCTCGACGGCCCCCTCGCCGCGAGCGCCGTCGGCGAGCGAGCCCTCACGGAACTGCGACGCGTCCGGACCCTCGCCGCAGACCTCCCCGCCGGGGTCACCCTGCGCTTCTCCCCCACGCTCGCCCGCGGCCTGAGCTACTACACGGGCTGCATCTTCGAAGTGGAGGTCGACACGAGCATTTTGGCGCAAGCCGGCCTTAAAATGGGCAGCATCGCCGCCGGCGGTCGCTACGCCAACCTCACCGAAGCCTTCGGCGGGCGCGACATGTCCGGGGTAGGGATCAGCTTCGGGGCCGAGCGCATCTTCGATGTCTTGGAGGAGCTCGACGCCTGGCCGGAGACGGTTAACGTCGGACGCAAGGTGCTGCTCGCGGCCTTCGACGAGGCCGACTTGGGGTACGCTTTCGCCAAAACCGCCGAGCTGCGTGCCGCCGGGATCGCCGCGGACTGCTACCCGGAGGCCGCCAGACCGAAGAAAAGCCTCGGGTACGCCAACGCCTGCGGCATCCCCTACGCGATCCTCATCGGGGAGCGCGAACGGACGTCGGGGCAACTCTCCCTCAAAAACCTCGGCAGCGGCGAGCAAATCGTAGCGCCCCTAGCGGAAGTCATCGACCGACTGAGGGTATGAGGCAGGAGCACGGTGGTGGCCCGTTGCTGGCGAAGGGCTCGCGTGTCGGCAGGCAACGGGCAGGCAGCAGGCGAACAGGAGCGCGGGCCGTTGGGCCACCTAGGGCCTCACGCTCCGCTTACTGAACCGCAGCGTCTTGATCACGCGCCCGTCGAGCCCCGTGAGGCCCACGAGGTAGATGCCGTTCGGCAGTTCGCTCACGTCGTAGGTGTCGTTGTGGCCGTGGAAGGTCTTGACGACCTTACCGAGCATGTTGGTGACCGTGACGCGGGCCAGGGCCGTGGTGGAGGAGATGCGGAACTCGTCGTCGCCGGGGTTGGGGTAGA
The DNA here is from genome assembly GCA_965215115.1 of Saprospiraceae bacterium. GTDB lineage: Bacteria > Bacteroidota > Bacteroidia > Chitinophagales > Saprospiraceae > CALDTK01. Next base: position 3,279,953 of record OZ244050.1, on the reverse strand, counting down.
GCTTGAGGACCTGGGCGGGCGCGGCGGCCTGCTGCTCGAAGCGGAAGGTCGACAACGCGTAGTTGCGACGGTTTTGGATCTCGAAGACGCGGACCGTGACCTGGACGTTGCCCTCGCCGAGGCCAGCGGCGACGTGGGGCGCGATCGGGGCGCTGCCGTAGGCGTCGATGACGAAGTCGGCCGAGTCGACGCGGTAGCCGCTCTCCTGGGCGCCGTCGCTGATGGCGAGGTTCCACCCGCGCGGCATCTCGATGACCTCGCGGACCCAGCGCGCGCGCACGGGGCGGGAGGTGGCGTTGAAGACGCGGTTGACGGCCGAGATATCGCCGGAGGTGGGGTCGAAGGCCTTCGTGACGAAGGGTTGGTCGAAGCGCAGGCGATCGTTCTGTGCGCTCGCCCAACTGCATCCCAACAAGAAAAAGATGAGTAAGGCTACCCGCATGCGTAGTGTTTTCCGGGGTGAAAGATAGGCCGTAGCGCGGTGCCCGACCGCGGCGAGACCCTTAAACCCGCGTTAAACCCCGTAACGTCCCGCAATCGGCGTTTGTCGGACGACCGATGCGATTTTCTCCCGGAAGCGGCATCCCCCAAATCAGCTACCTTGCCCGTCCATGAAGGTCGTCATCATCGGCAACGGCATCGCGGGCATCAGTTGCGCGCGGCACCTGCGCAAGCTCTCCCCCGCCGTTGAGATCGTCGTGGTCTCCGCGGAGACCGAGTTCCACTACTCGCGACCGGCGCTGATGTACCTGTTCATGGGGCACATGCGCTGGCCCGACCTCAAGCCCTACGAGGACTGGTTCTGGGAGAAGAACCGCATCCTCCTGCGCAAGGCGTGGGTCGAGTCCATCGGTTTTGCCGAAAGGCGCCTCACGCTCGACGACGGCAGCACCATCACGTACGACAAACTCCTCATCGCGACCGGGTCCTCGACGGCGTACCACAGTTGGCCGGGGCAGGACTACGACGGCGTCCACGGCCTCGTCACCGTCCAGGACGTGGCCGCCATGGAGCGCCACGCCACGCGCGGCATAAATCGCGCCGTGGTCGTGGGCGGGGGCCTGATCGGCATCGAGATGGTGGAGTGCCTCCACACGCGCGGCATCCCGGTGAGCTTCCTGGTGCGTGACGAGAGCTACTGGTCGAATGTGTTGCCGCCCGAAGAGAGCGCGATGGTGACGCGGCACATCCGCTCCAAGCACGGCGTCGACCTGCGGCTCAACACCGAACTCAAGGAGATCTGGAGCCACAACCGCGAATTCGTCACGGCCGTGGCGCTGTCCGACAAGACTAAGCTCGAGTGCGAGTTCGTCGGCATCGCCACGGGCGTGCGGCCGAACGTAGACTTCTTGCGACACGGCGAGTTGGAGCTGGACAAGGGGATCCTCGTCGACGAATACTTGCGCACCAACGTCGAGCACGTCTACGCGGCCGGGGACTGCTCGCAGGTGCGCGACCCGCGGCCGAACCGCAAGTCGATGGAGACGATCTGGTACACGGGCCGCATGCAGGGCGAGACGGCGGCCCACAACCTCCTCGGGGCTTCGGTCGCCTACGACCCGGGGCTGTACTTCAACTCCGCCAAGTTCTTCGACATCGAGTACCAGGTGTACGGCGAGACGCCCGCCGAGCTCCCGGACGGCCACAAGTGGTACTACTACGAGGCCCCCGGCGGCGAGAAGAGCGTACGGCTCTACTGGAACGCCGCGACGGGCGCCGTGACGGGCTTCCACCTCATGGGGACGCGCTACCGGCAGGACGTGTGCTTCGCGTGGATCGGCGAGCGGACCCACGTCGAGGAGGTGGTCGCGAACCTCGGGATGGCCGACTTCGACCCGGAGCTCTACGCGGAGCTGTCGCCGCACGTCGTGGCGGGCTTCAACGCGCAGGAGGGCACTTCCGTAAAACTCGCCACGCGTCGTGGCTTGCCGGTCGTACAGCGATTTTTGGGGCGCTTCCGCAAAACTGAGGTGGTTTGATGGGTGGATGGTTTGATGGGTGGATGGCACGGCGGCACGGCACATCCACCCATCCTCCCATCAAACCATCCACCCATCAACAAACCTGCTCTATAACTTGACGATTACCATAAATAGCCAAATGCCAAACCGTCTCCACCGACCACGCACCACACTTCAGTGGCTTGGCCTCGGGCTGTGCTGCCTCGCCCTGCTGCTGTTCACCGCGATGCTCGGGCTCGAGAGCTACACGGCGACGGCGGATGTTTTGCCGAAAGGCTCCGAGGAGCACGACTACCGCCGGGAAGCCATCCTGGCCGCGGCCGAACGGCAAGGCTTCGTCGGGAAGACCTTCAGCAACCCCTTCGGCTTCATCCGGGCCTTCGACGAAGTTTTTGCGGAAGCGCAGGCGAGCTTAGACGCCGAGTTCGAGCGGGGCGGCAACGAGGCCCCGGACGGGCTGTCGGAGTGGGACTACCGCCTCGGCGATGGTGCCGTCAAGGATATGCGCCTCCCGCTGGTGCTGGCGAGCAGCGAGGGCCCGGTGACGGACCACCCGCTGCTCTTCTGGCTGCTGACGGTGGGTCTGGCCGTTTTCGGCGGACTGCTGTACATCCTGCCAAAGTTCGGCGCGGACCCGGGGATCAAGCACGACCACATCTACCACTCGCCCCTGACGCGCGGGCTCACGCTGACGTGGCGCACGGTGGTGCTCGGGCTCGCGATCGTCGGGATCATAGGGTTTGGGTTGAGCTACATGGGCGGCGACTGGGTGTACCCGACCGCGACGGTCGGGATCGCGGCGATCATCACGCTCCTGGTCTTTTTCGCGCAGCATAGCCGGGACAACACGCCGCAGCGCGACGCCGGTCCGGACACCGTCACGGCGCCCCTCGGGATTCTGCTGGGCACCTACCTCATCGCCTTCTACGTGCTGCTGTACTGGGCCCCGCACTACATCACGCCCTGGATCATCATGCACGACCCACTGTCCGCGTCGCTCAACGGCGGGGGCGCGAGCCAGTGGTTCGTGTACGGGACCCTCTACACGGTGGTGATCCTCGTGATGGGCGTGCGGATGTTCTCCAAGTACCAGCACAACCGCTACCAGCAGGTGCGGACCGGTTCGGTGATGTTCTTCCAGGCCGGGTTCGCGTTCCTGATCCCGGAGGCGATGTCGCGGCTCGGGTTCCCCGCGGGGACGCACCAGGACCTGAAGAACATCTGGCCCCTGGACTACGACTTTTTCTTCGATTGGAACCTCAACGCGCTACTCTCCGGCGGTGGCTTCGGGATGTTTTTGCTGATCTGGGGCATCCTGCTAATCGTGGTGGCGGTACCGGTGATGACGTACTTCTTCGGGAAGCGCTGGTACTGCTCGTGGGTGTGCGGCTGCGGCGGCCTGGCGGAAACGATGGGCGATCCGTACCGGCAGTTGAGCGATAAGAGTCTGCGGGCGTGGAAGTACGAGCGCTTCATCGTGCACGGGGTGCTCGTGTTCGCGGTCGTGATGACCGCGGCGGTGCTGTACCAGTACTTCACGGGCGAGAGCCAGGTGCTGTTTGTGGATTCGTACAAGATCCGGCAGTGGTACGGGTTCCTCATCGGGGCCGGGTTCGCGGGCGTGGTCGGGACGGGGTTCTACCCGCTGATGGGCAACCGCGTGTGGTGCCGGTTCGGGTGCCCGCTGGCGGCGTACTTGGGCCTGGTGCAGCGCTTCAAGTCCAAGTTCCGCATCACGACCAACGGCGGGCAGTGCATCAGTTGCGGCAACTGCTCGACGTACTGCGAGATGGGGATCGACGTGCGGTGGTACGCGCAGCGCGGGCAGGACATCGTAAGAAGTAGCTGCGTGGGCTGCGGCGTATGCTCGGCGGTGTGCCCGCGGGGGGTACTCCGCCTGGAGAACGGTGACGATACCGGCGGGCACCGGGCGGACGTGGAGCGGGTGATACACATCAGCGCGGAGAGTGTGGGCGTGCTGTAGGTCGCAAACGCAGGTCCACGCCGCGGGCAGCGCCTGATGTGAGCCCATAAACCTCCCCGTCCGTCCCCCGTTACTCCCGCCATGCTCTCCCGCCCACGCCGCAACCGCCGCTCCGACGCGATCCGGGACCTCGTCCGCGAGCCCCGCGTTCGACCCGCCCAGCTCGTCCATCCCCTGTTCCTCCTCCCGGGCGACAACCGCCGCGAGACCATCCCGAGCCTCGCCGACTACCCCCGCCTCAGCGCCGACGAGTGCGAGCGCGAGATCGCGGCGATGCTCACGCTCGGCGTCCAGAGCTTCGTGGTCTTCCCGGCCGTCCCGGCCGAGCACAAGGACGCGGTCGCGACCTACGCCAGTGCGGCGTCCAACTTCTACCTCACGAGTGCGCGGCGGTGGAAGGAGCGCTTCCCGGAGATCTGCCTCATCTCCGACGTGGCGATGGACCCCTACTCCACCGACGGGCACGACGGACTGGTCGAGGGCGGCCGCATCCTCAACGACGAGAGCCTCCCGATCCTCGCCGGCATGGCGGTGGCGCAGGCGCAGGCCGGCTTCGACTACCTAGGTCCGAGTGACATGATGGACGGGCGCATCGCGTTTTTGCGAAAGCAGCTCGACGAGCACGGCCACGCCGAGACCGGCATCATCAGTTACACGGCCAAGTACGCGAGCGCCCTGTACGGACCGTTCCGCCACGCGCTCGACTCAGCGCCCCGAGAAGGCTCCGGGGCCCCGACCCACAAACGCTCTTACCAGATGGACCCCGCCAACCGCCGCGAGGCCCTCCGCGAGGCCCGTCTCGACACCGAGGAGGGCGCCGACCTGCTCATGGTGAAGCCCGCGCTCCACTACCTGGACATCATCTCCGACCTGAAGGCGGAGAGTCACCTCCCCGTGGCGGCCTACCACGTGAGTGGCGAGTGCGCGATGCTGCTCGGCGCTATCGAGCGCGGGTGGCTCGACGCGGACGCGATCGCGGAGACGATCACTTGTCTGGGGCGCGCCGGCGCGGACGTGATCCTAACGTACGTGGCGCGGCAGTACGCGGAGCAGTACGAGCGGTAAGGCTTACGGTTAGAGTCGAGCTCAGAACAGCACGCACACCGGCGCCGGTGCGGCCGCCTCACTCACGTAGTCCAGTAGGCCCGTGCCCGGATCGCGCCGCAGCACCACCAGGTTGTTCGAGCGCTGATTCGCGACCACGACGAAGCGCCCGTCGGGTGACAGTGCGAAGTTGCGCGGCCAGTCCCCCCGCACGGGCTCCTGGTCCACGGCCGTGAGCGCCCCCGTCTCCGCGTCGACGGCGAAAGCGACGATGGTATTTGCCCCACGGTTCGAGCCGTACACGAAGCGCCCGTCCGCCGAGACGTGAACGTCGGCGCAGAAGCTCTCCCCAGCGAACCCCATCGGCAGCGTCGAGTAAGAAGCGCGTTTTGCGAAAGCGCCCCGCTTACCGCGCTCGACGAGGGTCACGGTGTTGGCGTACTCGTTGATGACGTAGAGCCAGCGGCCGTTCGGGTGCATGGCGAGGTGGCGCGGGCCGGCGCCCTGCTCGAGCGGCAGTCGGTCGGGCGAGTGCGGCTCGAGCCGCTGGTCGCGAACGTCGGACAGGAACAGATCGGCCGTCCCGAGGTCGACGGCGAGCACGAGGCCTGAGGTCGGGTCGAAGTAGGCCGAGTGCGCGTGGGGCGTCTCGTCGGCGTCGCCGGGGTGTGCTTGGGTGTCGAGGATACCCGAGAGCGCGCCGGCGGCGTCGAGTTGGTAGAGGCTCACATTGCCGCCGGTGTAGTTCGACACCACGACGTGGCCTGCGGCACCGGCGGAAACGTGGCAGGGGTGCGCGCCGCCGGAGCTCTGCGTGCTGAGCAGGGCCAGCGAATCACCGTTGATCCGGAAGGACTGCACCCCGCCGACGCCCTCGTAGTCGGACTCGTTGACGGCGAGCAAGGTCGTGCCGCCGGGGCCGTACGCGAGGAAGGAGGGATTCTTGGCGGCGGCGCCGAGGCCCCGTCGCGAGAGGGTGCCGTCGGGCGTGAGCTCCCAGCGGTAGATGCCCTCGCTGCCGGCCTGGGTGTAGGTCCCGAGCCAGAAGGCCTGGGGGGCGGTGGCGGCGGGGGTTGCGGTAGGCGCGGGCGCAGTCAGCGTGGGCGAGGACTCGGCGGCGGGGCGGGCGGACGTGCAGGCGATCAGCGGGGCAACCGCGAGGAAATACAAAAATCGTTGGATGGAGAGGCGCATGATCGGCAAGGTCGGTCACGGGCGGCATTCCGTCGCCCCATCGTCGGCTCTCTAGTGTACTCAGCCGCGGCGCGTGTACCGCCAGAGCCCGAAGCTCAGCGGCGCGGGCAGGCGAACGGTGAGCCGCCCCCGCTCGCCGACCCCGGGCACGACCTCCCCCGCGCCGGCGACTAACTCGAACGCGTACTCCCGGCCCGCCTCGAGCGTGGTCTCGAAGACGTGCGAGGCCTCGGGGTTCAGTTCGCGGTAGACCACCAAAAAGCCACTTCCCCCCTCGCCGACGGCCTCGAAGCCTGTCCAGCTCGTGCCGTCGGGCACGTCACCGACCGGGAGCGCGAGGGCGGTGTGGAGCGCGGGGTAGGTCGCCTTTAGCTGGTGGAGCGTCGGCAGCTCCCGTTGCTCGGGGCTGAGGTTGCGACCCTCGAGCCAGACGAGGGGCTGCGCAACGGCCGCGACGGCGGCCACGTAGTCGAAGGTGTAGCGCTGGGGCGCGAGCGGGTCGCCCGCCGGGTAGGCCCCGGGATTGCGCGCCGGGTTGAGGACCTCGACCTGGAGTTTGTTGGCGGGCACGTAGTGCGCGAGTTGCCAGAGGTTGCGCAAGGTCAGGTGCGGGTAGTAGTTGCCCCAGTCGGTGTAGCGGTTCTCGACGAAGACATTGGCATACTCGCCGAAGTGGAAGTAGCCCCCGCGGCGCCCGGCCGTGGCGTCGAGGTTGAAGATGACCTCGCCGCCGGTGCCGGCCTGCACGGCCGCGAAGAAGCGCCGCAGGTTGGCGTCGGCGCGGTGGCTCGGCAGGTGCAAGCCGTCGATCTTGAAGGTACGGATGCCGTGGTCGCGGTACAGGCCGATGAGGGTGTTCGCGTCGCGTTCCCAGTGTCGGTAGTCGTCGGTGCGCGTAAGGTTAAACCACAGCCCAACCTCCATCCCGAGCACTCGCGCGCGCTCGGTGACGGGCGCGAGCCCCCGCGGGAAGCGCGTCGGGTGAGGCGTCCAGTCGGCGGCGGTCCAGGTCTCCCAGCGGGCGCCGCTGGCGTCGACGCTGTTCTTGCTCGTCCCGGCCTGCCACCCGTCGTCGATCTGGAAGTGCGTGACCCCGAGCGCGTGCGCGATGTCGAGTTCGGCCAGGATGGCGGCCTCGCCGACGCGCCCGTCACGACCGCGGTCGCCCCAGGTGTTCATGAGGATCATCCCGTCGCGCTGCGGCCGGTAGTCATACACCGCGTGCCGGTAGCGCAGCATTTGGGTCGTGAGATCGAGGGGTTCGTCGGAGGCCAGTCCGACGGCCCAGCTGTAGCCTCGCGTCCAGGTGTCCGGGTCGAGCGTTTCGGGGCTTACGCCAAAACCCACTACGCCGACGCCCTTGGTGTCGTAGGTGAAGTCGTACCCGCGGTAGTCGACCTGCGCCTCGCCGAGGGGGGATTCCTTCAAGAGCCAGAGGCTGGTTTTGGCAAAAGCCGCCGTCGCCACCAGGACGTTGCCCTCCCGGCGCGCTTCCCGGGTGAAGGGCAGGAAGCTCCGCTCGTGGACGAGGTCGTTGTTGAGGTCGGTAGCGTCGCTGAAGGCCGTCACGCGGATGCGCCAGTGTGGGTCGGGGAGCGCGAACGCGAAGGTGCGTCGGGGGCGCTCGGCGGCGACGAAGTCGGCCTCGACGCCGGTAGCCTCGCTACCCGCGCCCGGGGTGCCAGAGCCGGCCCACCGACCGGAGAAGTAGTGGACGCACCGCAGGGCCGCCGCCCCGGGATACAACTCGAACACGCGTCTGAGCCTGGCCGGCCCGGCCTCGGTCACGACCTCGAGCGCCTGGTGGGCCGGGACGTAGGCCGTGGCCGCGACCGCCGTCACGCGCCCGAGGGTGGCGACCGTGGTGTCGGTCGGGCCCCAGGCGAACAGGTCGACCCCGCGGGAGCTGAGTTGGCGCTCACCGACGGCGATGGCCGTGAGCTGGAGGCGTCCACCGCGCTCGCAGAGCGTGAAGCTCGACACCTCGTTGGCGAGCGTGACGCAGGGCTGGGCGCGGGCGGCGGCGTGGGACAAACACGCGACCAGGAGGTAGGCGTATAGGTAAGCCCGACGCGGGACGGTAGACTGGGGCTCGGCGGGAGGGACGCGCATGGGGCGGGGGCGGATCTCGAAACCGCCGTAAGAAACGTATTACTATTCCATGTCAAGGCTTCCGGCCAGATCGTGCGGTAGGGGTCGTCAATGATGCGCCGCCCGAGCACCGTCGCGACGCTACGCCGCTGTGTGTCCTCACCGCCGTAGACGACGAAGCAGCGGTCGGGCGAACTCCCGGACACCGTCTGAAAATGCCGAAGACCTTTAAATAGCTGGCCGAGATGGCACGCCCCGACTTTACCTCGACAGCGATCAAGCCCCGTGGCCGCTCCATGAGGATGTCGATCTCCGCGGCGCCGGCGGCATTCCAGTGGCAGATCGCCGGTCGCTCCCGATGGTGATAAAAAGTCTTGATGATGCCCAGCAGGACGAGATTCTCGGAGAGTGGGCCGCGGGCGAAATGCGCGGCGACATCGCTCGCCACACCTACCTTCGACGGAGAGCTGCGGCCTGCGCCCAATGATTTTAGATCGTTTAAGCTCCGTTGGTATGCCGCAGCGGCGACGGCTGCGATCGTCGAGAGCTAATTGCGGTCGAGAGCGCCAATGCGTTAGCGGTCCGAAGTCGGCTCAGCTCGCCACCCTCTGCCCCGCCCGGTAGCGAGTGTTCACTACTTCGTGTGCCTCGCTCGCCCTTCGGGGCGGGCCTTAACCCGGGGAGCAGGTTCCTGGCGCTAAGTGAGCATTCGGCCATTCCGTAGGGACGTTCCGATGCGGACGCCATACCTTTCAGGCATGTCCCGCCCCCGCCCCCTCGCCCACCGAAACTACGGTTCGATCCCGCACCTGCAAGGCTCGAAGCTCGGCGCGCACGATAAGTTCCTGCACGAGGGCCAGGACGCCATCGTGCGACGCGGCGGGCGCGATCGCCACGACCGCGTGTACGCTTCGCTAAAGCTCGACGGCACCAACGTCGGGGTCTTCAAACAGGACGGACGCCTACTCGCGCTCCAACGCAAGGGTTACGACTGCGCGAGTTCGCCCTACCGCATGCACCATGAGTTCGACGCCTTCGTCCACGAGCGATACGCCCGTTTCGATGCGCTCCTAGCCGAGGGCGAGCGCGTCGTAGGCGAGTGGCTGTGGCAGGCCTCGGGGATCCACTACGTGCTGCGGGGCGAACCCTTCCTCGCCTTCGACCTCTTCACGCCCGAAAACGAGCGCCTGCCCTGGGAGCGCATCGTCGAAAGGGTGGAGGGGGCGGGGTTCTGGGTACCTGCCTGGCGCCCCGTCGCCACACTTACCGGAGAGGGGGCGGAAGCCGCACTTTTGAGCGCGCTCAGCGCCGAGTTCGATGCCGTGCGGCCGGTCGAGCCCGCGGTGCGCCACGAGGGGATCGTCGTGCGGGTCGAGCGCAAGGGCCGGGTCGACTTCATGGGTAAGTGGGTGCGATCGGACTTCGAACCGGGCGTATACCTGCCGGGTCTGCAGGAGGATAGCCCGCGCACGGAGCTATTGAATCTGGTAGCATAGGAGGGGCAAGTGGTTCAGCAGTTAGCCAGGAGGAAGCCAGAAGCACTGAAGTGCTTGCTGGCCCACATGCAGACCTCCGGCCTGCCGACGGGCCCGTCACGCGTCTCGGCAGGCCGGAGGTCTGCATGTGGGCCAGCCCGGGCTTCGGAAGAAGCCAGAAGCACTGAAGTGCTTGCTGGCCCACATGCAGACCTCCGGCCTGCCGACGGGCCCGTCACGCGTCTCGGCAGGCCGGAGGTCTGCATGTGGGCCAGCCCGGGCTTCGGAAGCCAGAAGCACTGAAGTGCTTGCTGGCCCACATGCAGACCTCCGGCCTGCCGACGGGCCCGTCACGCGTCTGGCAGGCCGGAGGTCTGCATGTGGGCCAGCCCGGGCTTCAGCCCGGCTGGATCGACGGTTCGGTTGAATCGACGGTTCGACGCGACGGTAGTAATCCCGGCCTCACCCCCCGAAGCCCCGCTGCCGCATCAGCGCCTCCGGCGTGACTTCCTTCCCGCGGAAGGCCCGGTAGCCTTCTTCCGGGTCGACGGTGTTCCCGACGCTCAACACGTGCTCGATGAAGGCCCGCGCCACCGCCGGGTCGTAGGCCCCGCCGCTCGACTCCGAGAAGGCCTCCCAGGCGTCGGCGCCGAAGGTGTCGGCCCAGAGGTAGGCGTAGTAGTTGGCCGCGTAGCCCTCACCCGAGAACACATGTGAGAACTGCGGCGTGCGGTGGCGCATCACCACCTCCGGCGGCATCCCGAGCTCGGCTAGGGTCTCGCGCTCGAACTCGTCGGGGTCGACGTTCGAGGCGTCCGCGAGCGTGTGCAGCTTCATGTCGACGAGGGCACTTGCGAGGTATTCCGTGGTCGCGAAGCCCTGGTTGAAGGTGCCGGCCGCCTCGATCTTGTCGACGAGCGCCTGCGGGATCGGCTCGCCGGTCTCGACGTGGAGAGCGTACTTATTGAGGACCTCGGGCGTCGAGAGCCAGTTTTCGTGGACCTGGCTCGGGAACTCGACGTAGTCCCGCGGGACGGCCGTGCCGGCGAGACTCGGATAGGTAACGTCCGAGAGCAAGCCGTGGATCGCGTGGCCGAACTCGTGGAAGAGCGTCGTCGCGTCGTCCCAGCTGATTAGCACCGGCTCGCCGGGGGCGCCCTTGACGAAGTTGGAGTTGTTGCTTACGATTGGCAGCACCTCCTGGCCGTCCATGCGGCGCTGCGTACGGTAGGCGTTCATCCACGCCCCCGAGCGCTTGCCCTCGCGGGCGTAGGGGTCGAAGTACCACAGGCCGGCCAGTTCGCCGTCGCGCTTCACCTTCCAGACGCGTACGTCCGGGTGGTAGACCGGAACCGCGGCGGTGTCGAGCGGCCCCTCGAACTCGAGTCCGTACAGCGTCTTCGCCATCCAGAACATGCCCTCGCGCAGGTTCTCGAGCTGGAGGTACTGCTTGACCTCCTCGGCGTCGAAGTCGTAGCGCTCCTGGCGGACCTTCTCGGCGTAGTAGCGGTAGTCCCAGGGCTCGATCGTGATGTCGTCCCCGAGTTCGGTGGCGAGGGCTTGCATGTCGGCCACCTCTTCCTTGACGCGCTCGGTGGCGGCGGGCCAGACCCGCATCATGAGTTCCATCGCGGCGGCCGGGGTCTTGGCGACGTTCTTCTCGACGGCGCGGTCGGCGAAGGTGTCGTAGCCCTGGAGTCGCGAGCGCTGTTCGCGCAGGCGTAGGATCTCGGTGATGAGCCGGTTGTTGTCGTACTCGTCGCCGTTGTCGCCGCGGTTGTAGTAGGTCCGCCAAACGTTTTCGCGTAAGCCTCTCTCGGTCGAGTAGGTAAGGAAAGGGTCAATCGAGGAGCGCGTATTCGTGACCGCCCACTTGTCCTGCTGGCCCTTCGCCTCGGCGGCGGTTTTGGCGGAAGCGATAAATGACTCCGGCAGGCCACCGAGTTGATCCTCGTCGAGGTAAGTCACGTAGGCCTGCTCGTCGTGCAACAGGTTTTGCCGAAAGGCGGTGTAGCGCTCGGAAAGCTCCTTGTTGAGCTCGGCGATCCTGGCCTTCGTCGGCTCGTCGAGGGCGGCGCCCGTGCGCTCGAAATCGGTGTAGTAGTCCCACACGAGGCGTTGCTGCTCAGGGGTGAGCTTCGCCATCGCGGCCTTGTCCTCGTACAGCGTGCGGATGCGGTCGAAAAGGGCGGCATTCTGGTTGATGGCGCTCGAGTAGGCGCTGAACAGCGGACTCATGCGCTTCTCGAGTTCGCGGACCTCGGGGGTGGAGAGGGTCCCGGAGTAGATGCCGTAGTAGTTGCTCGCGCGTCGCAACTCCGCTCCGGCGCGCTCCATGGCGGCGATGGTGTTCTCGAAGGTCGGGGTGGCGGTTTGCTGAGAGATGGCGTTGATGTCTATGAGCCCCTTTTTCATGGCGGCCTCGAGGGCAGGTTCGAGGTCGGCGACGGTCACCTGGTCGAAGGCCGGGACGCCGCCGTAGGGGCCGGTGTAGGCTCGGGTGGCGGGGTTCGTGGCGAGGACGGAGAGGTCGGCTTTCGCCAAAACATCAGGTACGCCGGACGTGGCTACCTCCGCGGCGGGGGTGGGGGTCGAGGTACTCATTTGGGTGGTGGACTTGGGCGTGCAGGCGGCGAGGGCGGCGAGCAGCGGGAGGGCGAGGGATAGCTTGTGCATAAGGGTATACGTAAGGAAGCCCCTGCGGCAACGTTTGGTTGACGCAGGGGCTCGCGGAGAGAGTCATGTTATGAGAAGGCCTGCTTACTGCAACACCACCTCCTGCTGCGCCACCATCTTGCGGATGTTGATCAGGGCGTAGCGCATGCGCCCGAGGGCCGTGTTGATGCTCACGCGCGTCAGCGCGGCGATCTCCTTGAAGCTCAGGTCGGCGTAGTGGCGCAGGATCACGACCTCGCGCTGCTCGTCCGGGAGGGCGTCTACGAGCTCACGCACCTTGGCGTGGGTCTGCGAGCGCATCAGCAGGTCCTCGGCGTTGTCGTCGTGGCTCTTGAGCACGTCGAAGATGTCGAAGTCCTCCTTCGTGTTGACGATCGGGCGGCGCTTGTTGCGGCGGAAGTGGTCGACGCACAGGTTGTAGCTGATGCGCATGGCCCACTGGAGGAACTTGCCCTCATGGTTGTACTTCCCGCGGCGCAGCGTGTCGACGATCTTGATGAAGACCTCCTGGAAGATGTCGTCGGCCTGGGAGTGGTCCTTGACGAACAGGTAGATGGAGGTGTAGATTTTGTCGCGGTGGCGGTTGAGCAGCACCTCGAAGGCGTAGTCGTCACCGTCTAGGTAGTTGACGATGAGCTGCTGATCGTTCATTTCTCGAGTTTCCATGACTAAGTCCGTTGCGGCCGCCGGGGCAGCCAGATGATTTTGGGGTGGGATTAGTGTAGAAGCTCAGTACGATGCGGTGCAGTTTGTGTTAAGGGGCTCGGTGTTGGTACGACAAATATAGGGGCCTGCGTTGCCCGGCGGTAGCCCGGGGGCCGGGTTTAACGGTCCGGTAACCCTTTTGCGGCGCTTTCCCTAAGGCGTTCGTAAGGCAAAGTAGGGCAAACGCCCTGCCATCGCCAAAGCCCTGTGCAAAAATGTTGCCCCGTCTGCAAGCTGCGGTACATTATTGCCGGGGGTGGGGGTTTGGGGTTATTGTCCACATCGTGCCGCCGCGGTGTGGATAGCGATGCGAAGCTACGAATTCGCTCTGTAATCCAACAGTTTGTTTTAGCGAAAGCTGTTCGCGACCTTCGCCGCCCTTTCGCGGCTTTCGCCAAAACCCACCGCGGCATCGTCGTCCAGCCGAACCTTTGCCCGACCGCGCGTTTGGTCTTGAGACCGCCAGCATTGCTCCCGCCGCACCCCGCACCCCGCACCAAGCACCTCCTCCGACACTATGGCTTCCGCCAAAACCCCCGCCCTCCCGACCTCTCCAAACGGCGCGAGCCAGTCAAACGGCGCGACCCAGCACCTAGGCACAGAGGCACCCCGCACCTCCGGCACCTCCCGCCACGAGATCCACATCCACGGCGCGCGCTCCAACAACCTCAAGAGCGTCAACCTACGCCTGCCCAAGAACAAGCTCATCGTCGTGACGGGGGTCTCGGGCTCGGGCAAGTCCTCGATCACGATGGACACCCTCTACGCCGAGGGCCAGCGCCGCTACGTCGAGAGCCTGAGCTCGTACGCGCGGCAGTTCCTCGGGCGCATGAAGAAGCCCGACGTCGACTACATCCACGGCATCTGCCCCGCGATCGCGATCGAGCAGAAAGTCGCCACGTCTAACGCGCGCTCGACGGTCGGCACCCTCACCGAGATCTACGACTTCCTGCGGCTGCTGTTCGCCCGCGTCGGCAAGACCTACTCGCCGATCAGCGGCAACGTGGTCAAGCGCCACCAGGTTTCCGATGTGCTCGATTTTTTAAGTACGCTTCCGCAAAACACGCGCGTCCAGCTCTACACCCTGCTGCCGACCAAGTACGGCGACCGTACGCTGGCCACCGAGCTCGACCTCCTGCAAAAGAAAGGCTTCACGCGCCTCATCCTCGACGGCGAAACGGTGTACATCGAGGAGCTGCTCGCCGCCAAGACCGACCCGCGCCTCGACCGCAAGCTCGACACGTTAAAGGAGGAGAAGATCCAGATCCTCATCGACCGCTTCGTCACCAAACCCGACGACGAGGAGAACGCCAAGCGCATCGCGGACTCCGTGCAGACGGCGTTTTACGAAAGTGAAGGCGAGGCGATCGTAGCGCCGGAAGGTCACGACGAGGCACACTTCAACACCCGCTACGAGCTCGACGGCATGGAGTTCCTCGAGCCCTCGCCGCAGCTGTTCAACTTCAACAACCCCTTCGGGGCCTGCCCGCGCTGTGAAGGCTTCGGTCGCGTGATGGGGATCGACGAGACCAAAGTCATACCGAACCAGAGCCTCTCGATCTACGAGGACGCCATCGCGCCGTGGAAGACCGAGGGCGGGACGCCGTTCAAGACCAAGCTCGTGCGCCACGCCGAGAAGCACGGCATCAACGTGCACCAGCCCTACGGGGAGCTGAGTCGTGAGGCGCGGCGCACGATTTGGAAAGGCACGCGCGACTTCGAGGGCATCACGCAGTACTTCGACGCCCTGGAGGCGAAGACCTACAAGATCCAGAACCGCGTGCTGCTGGCGCGCTACCGCGGCAAGAGCACCTGCCCCAACTGCGACGGCGGGCGCCTCCGCACCGAGGCGAGCTACGTGCGGATCGCCGAGCGCGGGATTATGGACCTGGTCGACCTGCCGATCGACGAGCTGCGCGACTGGTTCGCAGGGCTCACCTTCGAGGAGCAGGACCAGCAGGTCGCGCGGCGCTTGCTGCTAGAGATCAACTCGCGCATTCAGTTCATGCTAGCCGTCGGGCTGAGCTACCTCACGCTCAACCGCGTCTCCTCGACCCTCTCCGGCGGCGAGACCCAGCGCATCAACCTCACGCGGATGCTCGGCTCCAACTTAACGAGTTCAATGTACATCCTCGACGAGCCTTCGATTGGGTTGCACCCGCGCGATACGAATCGCCTCGTGAAAGTGCTCAGGCGGCTGCGCGACCTCGGCAACACCGTGGTGGTCGTCGAGCACGAGGAGGACATCATCGCGGCGGCGGACTACCTGGTCGACATCGGTCCGGAGGCCGGCGTGCACGGCGGGGAGGTCGTCTTCGCGGGCAACTACAAGGACATCCACCTGGCCGCCCCGGAGAGTCTCACTACGAAGTACATGACCGGCGAGATGCGGGTGCCGCTACCGGAGTTCCGGCGCCAGCCGCGCAAGTGGCTCCAGCTCACGGGCGCGACGATGCACAACGTCGTCAACGTCGACGTGCGCATCCCGCTCGAGGCGATGACGGTGGTGACGGGCGTCTCGGGTTCGGGCAAGACGACGCTCGTGAAGTCGATCCTGTACCCGGCGCTCAAGGCGCAGCTCGGCGAGGCGCACACCGGTCCGGTGGGCTCGTGGCGTGAGTTGAGCGGGGACGTACGACAGATCACGCAGGTGGACCTGGTCAACCAAAACCCAATCGGGAAGTCGAGCCGCTCCAACCCCGTCACTTACGTAAAAGCCTACGACGACATCCGCAACCTGATGGCCGAGCAACCGCTGTCGCGCGTGCGGGGGTTCCAGCCGCGGCACTTCTCCTTCAACGTCGACGGCGGCCGGTGCGACACCTGCAAGGGCGAGGGCGAGCAGATCATCGAGATGCAGTTCCTGGCCGACGTCCGGCTCGAGTGCGAGACCTGCGGCGGGAAGCGCTTCAAGAAGGAGGTCTTGGAGGTGACGTACCGCGACAAGAGTATCGACGATGTGCTCAACATGACCGTCTCGGAGGCACTGGCCTTCTTCGCCGACCAGCGCAGCGTTTTGCGGAAGCTGCAACCCCTCGAAGACGTAGGCCTCGGGTACGTGACCCTCGGGCAGAGTTCGTCGACGCTATCGGGCGGGGAGGCGCAGCGCGTGAAGCTGGCCTTCTACCTCGGGACGGAGTCGACGGCGCAAAAGGTCTTCTTCATCTTCGACGAGCCGACCACGGGCCTGCACTTCCACGACGTGCGCAAGTTGCTCAAGGCCCTGAATGCGCTGGTGGAGCAAGGTCACACGGTGCTCGTCGTTGAGCACAACTTGGACATGATGGCGGCGGCGGACTATTTAATTGATTTGGGGCCGGACGCGGGGAGGCGGGGCGGCAAGCTGCTGTACCAGGGGGCGCCGGAGGGCTTGACTAGCGTCGAGGAGAGTTGGACGGGGAGGTATTTGGGGGGGAAGTTGGCGTGAGGGCGGGGTGGTGTACCTTGGCTTGACGTACATTTGACTACACAAACCCGACCGCGATGACTGAGCAAGATATTCAGGACAAGGCGCTCGCGCTCCCAGCCCCCAGCCGCGCCAAGCTCGCCCACCAACTATTGGAGAGCCTCGACGGGGCCGACAATGTGAATTTTGAGGAGGCGTGGCTCGAGGAAGTTCGCCGCCGGGACGCTGAGAGGGTTGCCAGCGGTTTACGCATGGGCACTGCCCGGGATGCTATCGCTGAGGTGAGGCGGTCGCTGCAGTGAGGCTTTTAGAGATACATCGCCTGGCTAGGCGGGAGCTTCAGAGGACAGCCGAGTACTACGAAAAGCAAGCAAGCGGGGTAGGCGTTCGGTTTGCCAAAGAGGTCGAACGAGTTATCGTTCTGATCGAAACCCACCCGGACATTGGCGCCGTGTTCGACGAGGACAATCGTTACCGAACTTGCCCGCTGAACTCTTTCCCTTACGCTATCGTCTACCGTTACGATGATGAGTTAGCCGCAGTCTACGCGATAGCTCACCACAGCAGGGAGCCATGGTATTGGGTGAATAGAATCTAAGGCAACTCTCATCTAAGATAGTTCAGGGAATCAGAAGGCGACTACCGGACGGGTCTAGTCCTTGCAGCCCACCTCTTCATACACCCGCTCCCGCACCGTCACCAGCCGCCGCTCGATCTCCGCCACGTTCGGCACCTCCGGCAGACGCGAGCGCGCCGCCGCCGCCTCTACCTCGGCCAGCTTGCTCCGCGCCCGCGCCAGTAGCTCCTCATACCCGAACTCACCGCGCTTGATCGCCAGCAACTCCTCGCGGTTCGGGCGCTCGACGTTGAGCTCCCCGTCGCGCAGGATCTCGAGCGCCATGTCCAGCAGGCGGAAGGTGTGCATCAGGTTTTTGGCGTCGTAGCCGCCGCCGTGCGCGAGGGTCGACGCGTAGCGCACGTCGTTGCGCCGCTCGACCCAGGCCCAGTACTCCCGGTGCGCCCGGCAGTGCTGCGAGTAGCCATCGGCGTGGTAGACGACGTGCGCCGCCACCGCCTCGCCTTTCGGGATGCTGGTGAGGCGCACCGCGTTGGCGTCTTTTGGGCCCATGATGCCGGCATAGCCGAGGCCCCTATCACGGTCGACGAACAGCGCGTACACGTCCTTAGCGTTCGGCACCTTGGCCAGGCCGCACTGGGCCTGGTCCACCCCACGTGCCGCCAGCCAGTCGCGCAGCGGCACACTCCCGGCGCCGCTCAGGACGAAACAAAAGTCCAACACCGTCTTGCGTGCCTTGGGCTCCGGGCGGACCACCTTCTTGTTGAGCCCGCGCGCCTTGTCGATCTGCGACATCGCGTAGCGGCCGAAGGTCTGGGCGCAGAGCCGCGAGAGGAAGAACTCGGGCGGGAACAGGTCCATCACCTCGTGGCGCACGAGGACGTGCCGCGCGGGCGTGGCCAGGAGTTCGAGGATGTTGGGGTTGTTCTTGGCGGCTAATTCGACGAAGCGCCCGAGCTCGTAGTAGACCTCGTCATTGCGCTCATCACTGATTTGCGCGTCGTAGCGCAAACCGTAGAGCGCTTTTTGCGGCACGCAATACACGCCCCGCCGGTCCTCGTCCGAGCTTGCGGTCGCCAGGTCGTAGGCGTGGCTGCCGGACACGCAGTCGAGCAGGACCGTGCCGCCGTCGCGGAGTTCGGCGAGAGTCATGACGGGCGCGCGTGAGGCGGGTTTTGCAAGACATTACGAAAATAGTCATCCAAGGTTACGGGCGAGGGCTGAGTCACTTTAGGCACGTCCGCGTTGTCCAGGTAGGCGAAGGTCTCCGAGACGTACTCGCGCAGCAGCGCGGGAATCCGTTCGACGTGGCCCTCGGCGACTTCGCGTTTCCGCAAAACCAACTCGTCCACCGCCTGCGACACGTCCGCGTCGACGAGCATGACGCGCAAGGGTTCGAAGGCCATCGGCGGGACCGTCCGGCCCTCGGCGATCCAGCGGGCCGCCAGCAGCGGGCGCAGGACGTAAAAGAACTTCTTGAGTGGGCCGTGGCCCTCCGCGTCGAAGGCGCCCCAGCTCTGGCGCGCCAGCCCGCGGTAGTGGTTGAGCGTGGCCCGAGGCTGGAAGTTGGCCTTGGCGAGCGAAAAGAGTTTTGCGAAAGCGTCCTCCTCGCCGGCGTAGCGGATCGGGGACTGGAGCCACTCGGCGGGCGTCGCGTTGGACTTGCGCAGCAGGCGCAGGAACTTGCGCAGGTCCCAGGCCCCGAGGTCGAAGTCGCCGTCCAGGGTGGTGTAGTCTTCCGGAGGCTGCGCGACGGTGAGGTAGCGGTCGAGCGGCCGCACGAACACCGCGCGCACGTCGAAGTCACTGTCCGGCGAGGCGAAGCCCCAGGCGCGGCTCCCGCTTTCGACGGCGAAGAGGACGCGGAGGTCGTGCGCGCGCTCGAACGCGGACAGTCTACTGCGGATCGTCTCGATGTCCATTGTGCTGGCTGGTTTGAATGAGCAAGTAGGTCCTCTTTGCTGATGAGTTCGGTGCCGCTTTCGCTAAAACCTTTGGGCAGCCAGTTTCCCTCAATCCCCATCCTCCACCACCACCGCCCCGTGCTTCACGACCAGATCCACGTCCTGTAATAAATCGATGTTCTTCAGCACATTCCCCCGCACCGCCACGATGTCGGCCTTCTTCCCGACCGTCACCGTGCCGTAGTCCCGGTCCACACCCATGATCTTGCTCGGCCAGTACGTCGCCGCGCGGATTGCGTACATCGCGTCAAACCCAAACCGGTTCACCCACACGTCGAACTCGTTCCACGTCGACTGGCAGTGGAACTTCATCGGAATACCGGAGTCCGTGCCGATCAGCAGCACCACGCCCGCGTCCTTGAGCTGGTTCACCTTGCGCTCCAGCGTCGGGCTCCGGATCGGTGTCAACTGGAAGTACGGTAGCTCCCCCGGGCGCTGGATCGACTGGCGAATATCAGCGATCACGTCGGCCGGCAGGTCCAACTCCCAGCAATCACTGTCGAGCGACTCCGGGTTGTCGCGCATCGCCTCGTAGTTGTACAGCCCCTCCACCGTCGGCGTCCAGTACAGCGGACCGAGGTTCATCTGCGCCGTGCGCTCCCGCACCATCGCCATCACGTCGGCCGGGTACTCCGGCGCGCTCGCCAGACCCGTGTGCTCGATGCAATCGGCGCCCGCCTGTAGCGCCCGCCGGATCTCCTCCGGGCGGTGCCCGTGCGCCACGACCGTCAACTTGCGTTTGTGCGCCTCGTCCACGACCGCGCGCACCTCCTCCATCGTCATCTGGTCCTGGTCGATGAGCTTGATGCAGTCCACGCCCGCGTCGGCCAGCTGCCGCACCTTCGCCCGCGCGTCGGCCACGCCGTCTATGCCCCACCGGAAGGCCTCCGTCCCGGGGTAGGGCCGGTGCTGCAGGAAGGGCCCCGACATGTACATCGTCGGCCCGGGCAGGGTCCCGGCGTTGATGCGGTCGCGCACGCTCAGGCTCGCCTCCAGCGGCCCGCCCAGGTCGCGGGCGCTCGTCACCCCGGCCATCAGCAACTGGTGCGCCGAGGCCGGCATGATCACGTCGGCGAAGCGATCGACGTAGGCCGTGTCCCAGTGCGCGTAGTCGGCGTGCCCGTTGATCATCAGGTGCACGTGCATGTCCCACAGCCCCGGCAGCACGCTCATCCCTTCCGTACTCACCGTCCGCACGCCCTCGGGCACCGCCAGCTGCCCGACTTGCCCAATCGCCGTGATGCGGTCCCCGCTGATCAAGATGACGCTGTTGCGCAGCGGGCTTCCGCCAAAACCGTCGATCAGGGTCCCGCCCACGAGCGCGAGCGTGGGACCGGGGGCGGCGGGCGTAGCGGGTGCGGCGGTGGTCACGGCCTGCGCCAAAACGGGTTTTGCCGAAAGGCTGAGCAGCAAGACGAAAGTCAAACCCCGAAACCTCGTACAAGAAAGTCCCATGGCCTAAAGAAAGCCACGCGGACACAAAGCCGAGTCGAAAAACTCTATAGCCGAAGCTTGGGTCGTTCGGGACGCAGGGCCCGTGAGTGTCTTCGGCGAAGCCGGGCGGGGGCTGACTCATGGGCAGCGGACGAGGGCGGTGGGGCGAGCTACGACAACTCCTCGTTCGCCCCGTCACCTTCGCCTTCGAACTCATTGGCCTCGTCCATGAATTCGGCAACGCTTACGCGAAAACCTGCTACGGCGGTGCTTTCCGCAGTGGCGCCTCGGGGGTAAAGCGTCGGCAGCGCGTACTGCCCGCCAGCCTGCATCACGCGCTGTTCGATGCGCTCGCGCTTGAGGTCGACAATCCAGTACTCCTGCACGCCGGCTTGCTCGTAGAGGGTAGTCTTCGTGAGGCGGTCGTGCTGCTGCGTGCTCGGGCTCAAGACCTCGATGACGAGGTCGGGCGGCCCGTAGCAACCGGCGGATTTAATCTTCGACCGGTCGCAGATCACGCACACGTCCGGCTGCACGACGGTGGTGTCGCCAGAGTCGGGGTCCGGGAAGAGGCGCACGCCGTAAGGGGAGACGCGCACTTGGCACCCGTGTGTGCTCCGCAGGTTAAACAGCGTACCGTAGAGAAGCCCGACCGCAGCCTGGTGCGCATCCCGCGGCGCGGCCATCTCGCGCAGGAAGCCTTTGATCAGCTCCCAGCGTCCCTCCAGCTCCATGCGGAGGTAGTCGAGGTAAGTGTAGAAGCCACTGAGGTCGGGCACGAAGCTGTCTGCGGCAAGGGGGCTAGTCGCGGCACCGAGGGTCAGTGCGGAGTCGTCCTCCCGGACCATAGTATTCTCCTCCGCACCGTCGGCGAGCGTCGACGTAGGCAACCTTTCCTCGTTAAGCATCTCGTCAAGGTAAGGCAGGTTTTCGCGAAAGCAAAGCCCTACGCCCAGCAAAAGCCAACCCCCACGTAAAGCGCCGCAGGCCAACGACGAGCCCCACAGACGAGTACGCCGCAGGCCACCGCCACCCTCAGCCTACCTCCACCTCCTCCCTGAGCTCCGGTATCCCCACCGCCCCGTGGCCCTCGCCCTGCAAGCGCTCCCGGAACGCCTCCTGCGCGTCGTATTGCCCGTGGACCAGGTAAAGCTTCGCCTGCTGCTGGTTTTGCAGGAAACTGCTCAACTCGCCCCGGTCGGCGTGCGCGCTGAAACTGTCCATGACCTCCACCTTCGCGTTGACCGGTACTTGCTCCCCGAAGAACTTGATCGACTCCGCGCCCTCGCGAAGTTGGGCGCCAGGCGTCCCGGGGGCACAGTAGCCGACGATGAAGGCCGTGTTGCGGGAGTCCGGCAGGTGATTGGCGAGGTGGTGCTTGATGCGACCGGCGTTGCCCATGCCCGAGGCGCTGATGATGATGGCCGGGCCCTTCAGGAAGTTGATCGCCTTCGAGTCCTCGACCTTCTGGACGTAGTGCAGGGTGTTGAACCCGAAGGGGTTCGGGTCGGTGAGGAGGTACTCCTGCAGATCCTGATCGTAGCACTCGGGGTGGTTGCCGTAGATCGTGGTCGCGTTGATGGCCAGGGGACTATCGACGTACACTGGGATGCGCCGCGAGAGCTTGCGCTCGTTCTCGAGCTGGTCGAGGAGGTACACGATCTCCTGGGTGCGGCCGACGCTGAAGGCCGGGATGAGCAACTTCCCGCCGCGCTCCTCGCAGGTCTCCTTGATGATCCGGAGGAACTTGGCCTTCTCGGCGGGCTTGTCCTCGTGCTCGCGGTTGCCGTAGGTGCTCTCGGACAGCAGGACGTCTTGCTGCTGCATGATCTGCGGGTCGCGCAGGATAGGGCGCTCGGGACGGCCGACGTCACCCGTGAAGCCGACCCGCACCTCTTCGCCGCCGCGGTTGATGCGCAGGCTCACCGTCGCCGAGCCGAGGATGTGGCCCGCGTCCCGGAACTCGAGTCGCACCTTGTCGCTCAGGTACATGAAGCTGCCGTAGGGCAGGGCCACGAAGCGCGTCATGGTCTCCAGCACGTCGGGCTTCTCGTACAGCGGGGCGCGGGGCTCGAAGTTGCCGGCGCCGACCTGGCGCGTCTTGCGCTTGTTGTAGTACTCGGCGTCCTTGACCTGGATGTGGGCCGAGTCGAGCAGCAGGATGTTGCAGAGGCTACGCGTGGCGTGCGTGGCGTAGATCTTTCCTTTGAAGCCGTCTTTGACGAGTTTCGGCAGGCGCCCGCAGTGATCGATGTGCGCGTGCGAGAGCACCACGACGTCGATGCTCGCGGGGTCGAAGGCCCAGGTGTCGTTGAAGTCCTCGTACTCCTTGTCGTAGCCCTGGTACAGCCCGCAGTCCATCAGGACCGTGAAGCCGTCGTCGAGTGTGAGGAGGTGGCAGGAGCCGGTCACTTGCCGGGCGGCACCGTGGAATGCTAGTTTCATGGCGCCGAATATCGGTCAGCCAACGCGCCCGCGCCGCGGCAGATGTACACGGGGGCGGCTTGCGCCAAAACTCGGGGCGGTTAGGTTTTGGCGCAAGCTGTACTAGTCACTCAGCAACGGCACTACAGGGACACCCTGGCCCCGAACTCGAGGCCGACGGCGCCAAACCTGTCCTGGTTTGGGCCAAACCCGCGCTGCCCCGGGGTCGCGAAGTCGACATCGACGCTCCCGAAGGCCCGCAGGCGATCACCGAGCTTGACCTCCGCCTCGACGCCGAGCCGGCCGAAGGGCTGGATCGTCTCCGTCAACTTGCCGCCCTGCGCCAGTCCATTCGGGAAGGCCTTCACCTGACTCGGGGTGAAGGGTTTGGCGATAGGCTTGGCCTCACGGGCGGAAAAATCGTCGGGACCGTCGTCCTCCCGTGGCGGCGGCGGCGTGGCGTTTTGATCGCCGAGCGTCCGACGGACATCGTAGCGCGTGCGCAGGAAGGCATTGGCGCCGACGCCGGCCTTGAGCCAGACCTGCGCGGGGCGTCGCCTGTCGAGGAGGCCGTACCGCGCGTCCACCGTCGCCTGCGCAATGTCGAGGTCGATGCTGCGGAACTTCTCGGAGACATCCAGCCGCGAGGTCGTGGACGCGTTGAGGCGCAGGACCTCGGGCAGGCCGGCGCCGTAGGTCGCGGACGACACCCCGACGTTGAGCCCGAGGCGCCAGCGCGACCCGACGGCGTACAGCACGTGGGCGCCGATCTGCGGCGCGACCACCTGCTGCCTACTACTGCCCCGGTCGAAACTCTCGTCGGCGGGCGTGAAGACCTGCCAGGTCTTGTAGACTCCGCTTGCGCCAAAACTCCAGCGCTTTGCGGTCGCTGGCCCCGCGGCGACCACGAGCTTAGGCGGGGTAAATGGCATCGCCGCGAGCGTGGGCTCGGGGAGGGCCCGCACGTTGCGTTGCGCGTTCAGCGCATTCGGCGCGTCCGGCGCGTACGCGGCTACGGGCTCGACCTGGACCTGTAGCGGACCCTCGGGTTCGAGCGTCACGGACGGAAGTTGCCGTGCGCCCAGAGCCGCGGAGCCACCACCCCCGGCGACGCTGGTCGTCGGCGAGGTATACAGTGCAGCGATCTGGTCCGGGGAGGCGATTCGGTCCGCCAGGGAGGAGAGCCCGAACGCCTGCGCGAGGTTGTCGAGGGGGGAGTAAGTAGCAGCCGTGGCGTCGGCGTCGGCTGCGGACCCGGCGGGCGGCGCCGCCGCGTCGGCTACGGACTCGACCTCGCCCCGTCGCCAGATGGGGTTGTCGCGCAGCATCGGCACGAAGGTGAGGATCAGGGCCGCGGCGGCGGCGATCTCGAGGACGCGGTAGCGGATGAAGGCCTTGCGCAGTGGCCACAGCGTATCGATGCGGTGGGACAACTGGCGCCAGCTGTCGGCCGGGGCGAGGTCGGTCTCGACCTCGGCGAGGCGGCGTGAGATGAGTCGGTCGAAGGCATCGCCCTCGGCGTCGGCGTCCGCGTCGAGCCGGTCGAGCAGTCCGCCCCAGTCGGGCGCGGTGGCCCCGGGCATGGCGGCGGTGCTCAGGCCGGCGAGCGGTAGGGCTTGCCGGAGGCTGTCGTCGAAGGCCTCGCCGTCGAGTTGTTCGGCGAGGGCGTCCCAGTCGGGGCGGCCCTCGTGCTGAGCGGCGGCGAGTTTGCCGCGGATCAGGTCGTCGAAGTCGCTCATGCGCGGTGGGGTGCGGCGGTGACGAGGAGGGCCTTGAGGCGCTGGCGTGCCTTGACGAGGTTCGAGCGACTCGTACTCTCGGTGATCCCGAGTTGCTCACCGATCTCGCGGTGGCTGAAGCCCTCGATGGCGTAGAGGTTGAAGATCGTGCGGTAGACGGGGGAGAGTTGCTGGATGGCGGCGAGGATCTCGCGCTCGGAGCACTTGCTCACCGCGTCGGCCTCGTCGGTGCTGAGGTCGAACGTGGCGTCGATGTCCTCGGTGCGGCGGCGGACCTCCTTGCGGTAGGTGTCGATGCAGGTGTTGACCGTGAGGCGCCGCATCCAGCCCCCGAGGCTGGTGTTCGGCTCGTAGCGGCCGATGTTCTTGAAGATCTTGATGAAGGCCTCGTGGAGCAGGTCCATCGCCTCCGAGGAGTTGCTGGCGTAGCGGCCGCAGACCGGCAGCAGCGTGTTGAAGTGGGCCTCGTAGAGCACCTTCTGGGCCCAGCGTTCGCCCCGACCACAGGCGGTGACGACTTCGGTTTCGTCGTAGTAGGTACCCCCGAGCGCGATGTCCATAAAGTGGTGAGTATAGCTGGTGCGATAGTTGGCGTGGTGTCGGGCGCGAGTCCCGCGCATAAAGCTACTACGAATCGGGGGCGGGATTCGCTGCCTGGGGAGGGCAAAGGATTCGGCGGACCGGCTGTGCCCGCCGGATCGTCAGGGTCGCGAGTCTCGCGCCGCACGGTCGACGCCCCACCCGAACAGCGCGAAATCGTAGCGCACCGGGTCTGCCGCATCGAACGCCCTCAGCGCCGCCGTCAACTCCTCGGCCGCCTGCCAGTCGTTCTGTTTTCGCGAAAGCAGACCCCACTCGGTGGCGACGCGGCGTACGTGCAGGTCGATCGGCACGATGAGCTGTCGGGGGTGGATGTCGCGCCAGAGCCCGAAGTCGACGCCCTTCGCGGCCGGGCGCACCATCCACCGCAGGAACATGTTGAGTCGTTTGCAGCCGCTGGCGCGCGCGGGGGTCGCGACGTGCTTGCGGGTGCGCGCCGGTGCGTCGGCGAGGTCGAAGACACTTTCGTGAAAACGCTCCAGCGCGGGGCGGACCGTCTCGGCCCCGAGGGGGCGCCCGGCGGTGAAGAGCGACTCCAGGCTCTCGTGCTCGCGGTAGTGGCGCTGGAGCCGATCGAGCAGATAGTGCGCGTCGGTAGGCTGGAAGGTGCGGTGGACGAAGCCGTCGAAGGCGCGCCGGTCGTCCGGACCGTGCTCCACGATGAACTCGTGCGGGCTCGCGCCCATGTGCGCGAGGAACTCGGATGACTTCGCGAGGATCGTCGGGCGCTGTCCCCACGCGAAGATCGCGGCGAAGAAGGCCGCGATCTCGACGTCCGCCGCGTTGGTGTACCGGTGGGGGATGCTGATCGGGTCCACGCCGATGAAGTCGGGGGTCTCGTAGCGCTCGGCGAGCTCGTTTAGGAAAAGTTCACAATTTTTGGGACCGCAGGCAGCGTCGTCGGATAGGGGCACGTTGGGCAAACAACGTACTCGGCGTCCGGATGCAGTCCGTGGGTCGAGCCTCAAGCCCGCCCCCCCATGATCGCTACCCTCTCCTACACCCTGATCCTGGCCACCGCATTCGTCGCCCGTAAGGCCTACCGCCAGTTCGGGATGCATAGTGCGTAGTGCATAGTGTGCGGGGTGCGCACTCCGCACTCCGCACCCCACCTTTGCGCCATGGCAGGGACGGATTCAATGGCCTACCTCGCGGAGGTGGACGAGGCCCTCGCGCGCTACGCGCAGCAGTTCGACGCGCTCATCGATACGGTACTGGACCAGGGCGTCAGCGACTACCCCATCATGGTCTGGGAGCGGGGCGCCCCGCTCGAGATCGGGGTGCTGCTGCTGGCCGAGGCGATGCCGGGGGCGTGGGAAGTGCGGCTCACTACCCTGGAAGAGTTAGTCGGTAAGGGACTGATGCGCCCGGATCGCGTGGCGGAATTTCGTAACGTGTTCAGGGATGCCCGCAGCCAGTACTGTCTGTTCGTCGTGACGCCGGCCGGGGCCAACTTCGCGTTCCGGCCGCGGGGGTAGCGCGCGAGAGGGGAGGATGGCACCTTATTTGCTCCGGGGGCGGCATCAATCGACCCAGCGTAATGTACCTCACCTCGGAGATCTCCGCCTCGACCGTCAGGCATCAGCGCGACACCCAGACGGCGGTCCCGATGATCTTGCTGATCGAGGACAACCTCGCCGACGCGACGATCGTCGAGATCCTCCTCGAGGAGAGCGATACGCTCAACTGCCGCATCGAGCACCAGATGACGCTCGCCGCGGGCCTGGAGTGCCTCGGGGGCGAGGTCGAGTACGCCGCGGTGCTGCTCGACATGAATCTCCCGGACTCGCGGGGGTTCGAGACCCTGAGTCGCGTGCTGGAGGCCCATCCGGACAACAACGTCGTGCTGCTCACGGGCCTCTCCGACCGCGAGATCGGCTTCAAGGCCGTCGAGGCCGGGGCGCAGGACTACCTCGTCAAGGGGCAGTTCGACGCCGAGCAACTCTCCAAGACGCTCCGGTTCTCGATCGAGCGCAAGCGCGTCATCAAGCGCCTCGCGCACACGCAGCGCCTCGCGCACATCGGCAACTGGGAGTACCGCGAGGAGCCGCGCCAGTTTTTCGCCTCCGAGGAGATGCGCCGCATGTTCGGGGTCGCGCCGCGGAGCAGTGTGCTGGCGCTCGTCACCGATGCGAGCCACCCGCTCCACGTCATCCACGAGCACTGCGTGCACACCACGCCCGACAACCCCGGCGTGAGTGCGGAGGTCGAGGTCATGGTCGGCGAGGAGCGCCGCTTCGTGAGTATCGAGGGGAAGTGTTCGGTCGGTGACGCCGGGACGCGCGTGTGCCAGGGGATCGTCCAGGACATCACCGAGCGCCGCGCCGGCGAGGAGCTCCGTAAGGTCCACGAGCTCTCGCAGCGCTCCGCGAAGATGAAGGAGCAGTTCGTCGCTTCGATCTCGCACGAGATGCGCACGCCGATGAACGCGATCCTCGGGATGAGCAACATCCTCACCGGCATGGAGCTCGACGCCGAGCAGCGCAGCCTCGTCAAGTCGATCCAGCAGTCGAGCGAGATCCTGCTCGGGGTCGTCAACGACATCCTCGAGATCTCGACCCTGCAGAACGGCAAGATCATCTTCGAGCAGGGGTCGATCGACATCTTCGACCTGGTCGACAACCTGTTCAACGTCATGCAGTACAAGCTCCAGGAGAAGGACCTCCTGTTCGAGCGACACCTCGCCGCGGAGCTCCCGCGCATCCTCGTCGGCGACAAGCTGCGGCTCAACCAGGTGCTCTACAACCTGGTGGGCAACTCCATCAAGTTCACGGACACCGGGTCGGTAGGGCTCGCGATCGAGGTTTTGTCGAAAGACGACCAAGCCGTCGAACTGGCGTTCAACGTCCGCGACACCGGCATCGGCATCCCGGAGGACAAGGTAGACGCCGTGTTCGGGAGCTTCACGCGCGTGCGCACGAAGGACCGCATCTTCGAGGGTACGGGCCTGGGGCTATCGATCGCGAAGAACATCGTCGAGCAGCTGGGAGGACGCATCTGGGCCACGAGCGAGCTCGGCGTCGGGTCGGTGTTCTCGTTCACGATGCGCTTCGACATCGGCACCGCCGAGAACGCGGCGCCGGTCTGCTCGGAGCGGGTCTACGAGGTGGACGCGACGCGCAAGATCCGCCTGCTCCTGGCCGAGGACCACAAGATGAACCAGCTGGTGGCCCGCAAGACCATCGAGCGCGCCTACCCGAACATCGAACTCACGATCGTCGATAACGGTCAGTTGGCGGTAGACGCCTTGCGGCAAAACGTGTACGACGTGGTGTTGATGGACATCCAGATGCCGGTGATGGACGGGTACGAGGCCGCGACCTACGTGCGGGCGCACCTGGAGCCCCCGATGCGGGACGTGCCCATCCTCGCGATGACGGCCCACGCCCACATCTCGAAAGACAGACAATATCTCGAGTACGGGATGATGGACTACGTCCTGAAGCCCTTCGAGCCCAAACAACTATTCTCGAAGATCGCACAGTACGCACAACATGAACGCTGATACACGCACCCAACTCGACCTGTCTTACCTCGAAATGATGTCGGACGGCGACGACTTCATGAAGAAGACGATGATCGACATGCTCATCGAGGAGCTACCCGCGGAAGTCACCAAACTACGCAAGGCCTACCTCGCGCAGAACGGCGAGGACCTCAAGCAGGTCGCGCACAAGATGAAGTCGACCCTGGCCTTCATCGGCCACGCCGAGATGACGCTCGCCAACGCCGCCCTCGAGGACATCGGGCGCGAGGGCACCGACCTGCAGCGCGCGAGCACGCACCTCACCGTCATGGAGGCGTACTCCCCGCAGGTGCTCGAGGTCCTGCGCGAGGAGAGCGCCGCGATCGAGGACTAGTTTCGCGGCCGTCACTCTTCGCCACACGCTTACACATGAAAGGAATCATTCTCGCCGGGGGACTCGGCACGCGGCTCTACCCGCTGACACTCGCCGTGAGCAAGCAGCTCATGCCGGTGTACGACAAGCCGATGATCTACTACCCGCTCTCGACGCTGATGCTGGCGGGCATCAAGGACGTCCTGATCATCTCGACCCCGGAAGACCTGCCCAACTTCGCGAAGCTCCTCGGCGACGGCTCGGGCATCGGCTGCAATTTTAGCTACGTCGCGCAGCACGAGCCGAACGGCCTCGCGCAGGCCTTCGTGCTCGGGGCGGACTTCATCGGCGCTGATGCGGCGGCGCTCATCCTCGGGGACAACATCTTCTACGGCGCGGGCATGGAGCAACTCCTCAAGGACAGCGCCCACCCAGACGGCGGCATCGTGTACGCCTACCGCGTCGCCGATCCGGAGCGCTACGGCGTGGTGGAGTTCGACGAGTACAAGCACGCCCTCTCCATCGAGGAGAAGCCCGCGAAGCCGAAGAGCAACTACGCCGTGCCGGGGCTGTACTTCTACGACAACTCCGTCATCGAGATCGCGAAGAACCTAGCGCCGAGTGCGCGGGGCGAGTACGAGATCACCGATGTCAATAAGCACTACTTGGCGGCGGGCAAGCTCAAGGTCGGCGTGTTGGGCCGCGGCGTGGCCTGGCTGGACACGGGTACCCACGCGAGTCTGATCCAGGCCGGAGAGTTCATCCGCACGATCGAAGACCGCCAGGGCCTCAAGATCGGCTGCATCGAGGAGGTCGCCTGGGAGCAGGGCTTCATCGACGACGAGCAGCTGGAGCGACTCGGGCAGAAGTACATGAAGAGCGGCTACGGGGAGTATCTGATGGGGTTGTTGGCCTGAGGGCGATGACCTGCGGCGGCGATGACCTTCGGTGGCGATGACCACTGATCATCGCCCGCGAAGCGCCACCGCCATCATCTCCGGGAAAGCCTCCGGCGTAGTGCTGAAGACGCTCGCGCCGAGAGTCGCGATTTGCTCCGCGAGCTTCTTATCGTAGCTCGGCTTGCCCTCGTCGCTGATGGCCAACAGACAGATCACGCGGACGCCGCTCTGGACGAGCGTATCGACGCGCTGCAGCGTGCCCGCCACCGAGCCGCCCTCGTACAAGTCGCTGATCAACACCAGGAGACTGCGCGTCGGCTCCCGGATGAACTGCTCCTCGTAGCGCATCGCGCGGTGGATGTCCGTGCCGCCGCCGAGTTGCACGCCGAACAGCGTCTCGACGGGGTCGTGCAGCAGGTGGCTCAGGTCGGCAATCTCGGTGTCGAAGGCCACGAGCCGCACCTGTAGCGAGGGCACCTTCGCCATGATGGCCGCGCCGAGGGCCGCGTGGATGGCGCTCGTGGCCATCGAGGCGCTCTGGTCGATGAGGATGTGGACGTTGCGCAGGCCCCGGGCGAGGGCAGTGCGGTTGACGAAGCGCTCGGGGACGATGGTCCGCAGGGCGGGCTGGTAGTGCTTGAGGTTGCGCCGGATGGTGCGGGGCCAGTGCGTGTGCTTCGTCGGTCTGGACTGCGTCCGGAGTTCGGCCGAGGCCAGGGCGGCGCGAACGCTGCGCAGCATCGGCTCCTCGAGTTTTTGCGCAAGCTGTCTGGCGATGTGCGCGACGATCGCATCGGCCTTGGCGCGGGCCTCGTCGGGCATGGCTTTGCCGAGTTGGATGAGGGTGGCGGCGAGGTGGACATCGGGCTCGAGGCTCTCGAGGATGACGGGGTCGGTGAGGAGTTTGGTGAGGCCGTAGCGATCGAGGGCGTCGCGCTGCATGACCTCGATGCTCGCGGGTGGGAAGTTTTCGCGCAAGCGGCCCAGCCAGTCCGTCAGCCGCGCGCTCGACTTGGCCATCCCGCCGCGGCGGTCCTCGTCGTAGAGGTCCCCGACCACGTCGTCGAGCTGCTGCCACGCGGGCGAGAGTTCGGCCAGGGGGGCAGCGCCGGCCGGATCACCGGCGGTATCTCCGAGCAGCAGTCGCCACCGCTCGTGGATCGATAGGGATTCGGGGGCCCCCGGCGGCAACCGCACCCCCGTGCCCGACGTTGACCCCCCGGGCGACGGATTGCTCATCGAGCGGCAATGTAGCACCAGCGTGAACCCAAAGAACGAATTTACCGCAGAGCAGCAGAAGGCCCTCCACAGTGTGCGCCCGAGTCGCATCGTCGTCCCGATGATCATCGGCCTCGGCGTCGTCGCGTACCTTTTCTACCAGGAGTTCGACCTGCGCGAGTGGCGCGCCATCGACTGGACGCTCGCGACGCTGTTCTGGGTCGGGATGAGCCTCGCGCTCCTCACCGCGCGCCACCTCTTCTACGCCACGCGGCTCTACATCCTCTCCGAGCACGACTTCTCCTTCCGGAAGTGCATCGAGCTGGTCTTCATCTGGGAGTTCTCCTCGGCGGTGAGCCCGACGAGCGTCGGGGGCTCGGCCGTGGCGCTCTTCGTCCTCTCGCAGGAGAAGCTCTCGGCCGGGCGCACGGCGAGCCTCGTGATCTACACCATCGTGCTCGACACGGCCTTCTTCGTGACGGGACTGGGCCTGCTGTACCTGACGTTCGGACCGAGCATGATCCGCCCGGGGGCCGAGACCTTCGCGGACCTCGGGGCCTGGGGCAAGACCTTCTGGCTGGCCTGGGGCGCGATGGCGCTGTACGGGAGCTTCTTCTTCTGGGGCCTGTTCGTGTCCCCGAGTGCGATTCGGGCGGTGCTGCGGTGGCTGGCGGGAGTGCGGATCTTGAGGCGTTTCCGCAAAACACTCTTGCGCACGGCCCGCGATACCGTGGCGGCGTCGGTGCACATGCGCCGGCAACCCCTGCGCTGGCACCTCGGGGCCTTCGGGTCGACGGCCGGGGCGTGGAGCTGCCGCTTCCTGCTGCTGAGTTGCCTGATCATCGCCTTCGGGGACGTCTCGCTCAATCCCGCCGTCCAGGCCGAACTCTACGGTCGCCTCCAGTCGATGTACCTCATCATCGCCTTCTCGCCGACGCCCGGCGGGGCGGGCTTCGCGGAGTCGATGCTGCCGGGCTTCACGGAGGACTTCATGGGCGACAACGCGACGAGCATACTGCTCGTCGCCATGATCTGGCGGGGGCTCACGTACTACGCCTACCTGATCGCCGGGGCCGTGGTAATCCCGAACTGGATCACGGGCATCCGCGCGCGGCGGGCCCAGCGCAAGGTCGGCGTCGAGGGCGCCACGCAGGCGGCGTCGACGGCGCCACGCACGGAGCCCGTCTAGGGGCGCGGCGGGGGGGATCGCGTCGGGATACCTTCGCGCCCGCCCATGGACACCTTACTCGAGTACTTCCCCGACCTCACGCCCGAGCAGCGAGCGCGCTTCGCGCAGCTCGGCCCCCTCTACGCCGAGTGGAACCAGAAGATCAACGTCGTGTCCCGCAAGGACATCGACCAACTCTACAAGCACCACGTGCTGCACTCCCTGGCGCTGACGCGCTTCATCAACCTGCGCCCGGGCTCCAAGGTGCTAGACCTCGGCTGCGGCGGTGGCTTCCCGGGCATCCCACTGGCCATCGTCTACCCGGAGGTCGCGTGGACGCTGATCGACTCGACCAACAAGAAGCTCACCGTCGTCAACGAGGTCGCCGGGGCGATCGGGCTGGACAACGTCACCACGGTCCACACGCGCGTGGAGGACTTCAAGGCCGGCCGC
Organism: Saprospiraceae bacterium; assembly: GCA_965215115.1. Lineage (GTDB taxonomy): Bacteria > Bacteroidota > Bacteroidia > Chitinophagales > Saprospiraceae > CALDTK01. Next base: position 3,247,102 of record OZ244050.1, on the reverse strand, counting down.
GGGCAGTACGACTTCGTGATCTCGCGGGCGGTGGCGTCCCTACCGCAACTGTACTCCTGGTCGCGGTTGATGTTGTCCGATCGCGAGCGGCACAGCATACCGAATGGCTTGATCGCCTATAAAGGCGGCAATACGCAGGCGATGAAAGAGGAGTTGAACTCGCTACACCGCAGTATCTACCGGGAGAGTTATCCGATTAGGGAGTGGTTCAAGGACGAGTGGTTTTGGGAGAAGTACTTGGTGTACTGTAATTAGCTTCGAGGCTGCCGCAGGCGGGAGCGGCTACTCGATGTCGAGTCTCGTTCCGTTGTCGGCGGCCCCGACGATCCTGAACGGTGGCTCGCGCCGGATCTTGCGGCCGGCCATAACGCGCTCCACCTGCTCGGCCGAGGCGAGGTACAGCCGGGTACCAATTGGGAAGCTGAAACTACGCTCAGCGTAAGGACCAAGCCAGAAGCCGGCGGTACCGTTCTTGGTTTCGCCGGGAGGATAACTGATTAGCGTGACCTTGCGCGGCACTAGACCGGGGTTGCGCAACGCGAACTGGACCCGCTGCGGGGCCGAGCTATCGATGGGGATTCCGCATATTGCGAGGGCTCCCGGCATAGCCGCCTGATCGATTGCGACCAGGTAGGAGCTAGCGGTGTCTGCCGTGCCACGGACGACGTGGCCCGAAGTTACCGTGAGGGTTAATACAGCGCGAATTAAGAAGTCGTGGACGATGGACACGTGTGGAGGTTTGGTCGAAGGACCTACGGAAGGTGAACTGAGTTGCACGCAAGCGAAGAATAAGTGTGGTAACCTCACCCCATCCGCGCGATCAGCCCCGTCGTGCTCTTCCCCGGCACGAACCCGAGCACCCGCACCTCCCCGCCCCACGCGAGCACCTCCGCCGCGCCGACGATGGTCCGGAGCGTGTAGTCGCCGCCCTTGACGAGGACATCGGGGCGCAGCGCGGTGATCAACGCGAGCGGCGTGTCCTCGGCGAAGACCACCACCCCGTCCACCGCCTTTAGGCCGGCCAGCACCACCGCCCGGTCTTCCTCCGTCTGCAGGGGCCGCGACGCGCCCTTGAGCCGTTTCACGCTCGCATCCGCATTCAGGCCCACGATCAGGCGATCCCCCAGGGCCCGCGCCTCCTCGAGGTACGTGACGTGCCCGGGGTGGAGCAAATCGAAGACCCCATTCGTGAACACCACCCGCTCCCCGGCGGCTTGCCAGGACGTGACCCGGATTTTGGCGGAGGCCCAATCAGGCGAGACCAGCTTTCGCGAAAACGGCATGATCACAGGGCGGTGGGCGTCGCTCCGGAGGGCGCCTCGGCGGCGGCGGCGAGGTTGACTTTCTTACCGCCGTTGATGATCGGGAGGACGACGAGGCCGATGGTCCCGAAGATGAGGTTGCACCCGAGGTTGACGGTGAAGAAGAGGATGTTGGCGAAGCTCAGCGCGTCGTCGCCGGCGATGCCGTAGAGCGCCAGCGCCTGGATGACCATGAAGTGGTAGCTGCCCATCCCCCCGGGGGCCGGCACGACGATCCCGAGGGCGCTGAAGACGAACACCGTGAGCGCCGCGTCGACGCCGAGCCCCTCGGTGGCCGGGAAACTCAGGAACGGCACGTAGGCCATCGCGAAGTAGCAGCCCCAGATGCCGACGGTGTTGAACCAGAGCAGCGGCTGGTTGCGGACCCGGCCGAGCGAGCGCAGTCCGTCCGTGAACCCGCTCGCCATCCGGACGACCCGCTTGACGAGCGGCGTGTGGCTGAGGCGCGTAAACAGGAAGTAGACCGAGCCCGCGAGCAGGAGCGCACCACCGGTCACCATCAGGATCGGGCGCCACGGACCCCGCCCGCTCGTCGGCGCGTCGCCGCGCAGGTTCAGGATCGCCTCCCCGAGCGTGTCCCACTGCGTGGCGACGGCCACGCCGATGATCACGAGCAGGCACAGCACGTCGAGCAGGCGATCGACGACCACCGTCCCCATCACCTTCTCGACGGCCACGCCCTCGTACTTGCCGAGCAGACCCGCGCGCACCACCTCCCCCATGCGCGGGAAGCCGAGGTTGGCGAGGTAGCCGATCATCAGGGTCCACAGCGTATTCCCGAAGCGGACTCGCTTCCCGAGCGGCTCCACGAGCTGCCGCCAGCGCCAGGCGCGGAAGAGGTTGGAGAGCATGAAGATGACCAACAGCGCGAGCAGGTACTCGTAGCGTACCTCGCTCAGGTCGGCGGTCAGCTTGTCGAGCAATGAGCACTCGTCGCCCGGGACGCCGTCGAGGGCGCACTGCGCCCGGTAGGCGGCGCTCTGGCTACGGTACACGAGCCCGAGGATCACCACCCCGATGGAGAGGAAACCCAGGAACTGCAGGATCGTGCGGAGGCGTGAGTTCAAGCGCGGATGCGGTTGTTGTCGTCGGGGAAGACCACCTTCGGCTCGAAGGTCGCGGCCTCCTCGGGGGTCATGAGGCCGTAGCCGATGATGATGACCTGGTCGCCGACGGCGGCGCGGCGCGCGGCGGCCCCGTTGAGGCAGATGACCCCGGAGCCGCGGGCGCCCTTGATGACGTAGGTCTCGATGCGCTCGCCGTTCATGTTGTTGACGATCTGGACGCGCTCCCCGGCGATGAGCCCGGCGGCGTCCATGAGGTCCTGGTCGATCGTGATCGACCCGACGTAGTTGAGGTTGGCCTCCGTGACGCGGACGCGGTGGATCTTGGACTTAAATATGCTGAGGAGCATCGGGTTTGCTTGGCTGGAGGGGCGGCAAAGGTAGAGCTACTATACGCGCCCCGACGGCTGGGGTTTAACCCCCGACGCGCTGCCCCGCGGGGGCGGGGCGCCTAGACGGGCATATTGTCGATCAGACGCACGCCCTCGTACCACGCCACGACGACCCACAGCAGGGGTTCCGACACGTCGGCAGCGGTGGCGTCCGCGGCGACCGGCCAGAAGTCTCCCGCGCGGACGAGGTCGAAGTACTCGGCTCGGAAGTTCGCGTGCGCCAAAACGCGTTTTGCCGAAAGGCTTATCGTCCCGGCACTCAGACCTTCGCCCCACTGTCGTCTAGCGCGCTGCAGGGCGGTGTGTATCTGTGCCGCTTCCGCAAAACCCGCCGCACTCAACTGCGCATTGCGCGAGCTCATGGCCAGGCCCGAGGCCTCACGCACGGTGGGCACGGCGATGATCTCGACGGGCCACGACTCCTCCCGCGAGGCTTGCCGCAGCACCGCCACCTGCTGGGCGTCCTTCTGGCCCATGAACATGGCCGCGGGCTGCACCAACTCCACGAGCCTCCGCACCACCTGCACCACGCCGGCGAAGTGCCCCGGCCGCATGGCGCCCTCGTAGCGGGCGTCCAGACCGGCCAGGTCAGGCAGGGGCGGAATGACCTCGCCCGGCGGGTAGACCTCCTCGACCGACGGCACGAAGGCCACGTCCGCCCCGGCCGCCCGGAGCATCTCCGCGTCTTTGGCCACCTGCCGCGGGTAGCGCGCCAGGTCCTCCGGGCGGTCGAACTGCGTCGGGTTGACGAAGACGCTCACCACTACCCTACCGTAGGCGGCGCGGGCCTCGGCGACGAGCGTGAGGTGGCCCTCGTGCAGCGCCCCCATCGTCGGCACGAGGGCGTAGGGGAGCCCGCCCCCCCGCCAGGCGGCGAGCGCGTCGCGGAGTTCGGAGCGGGTCGCGGCGATGGTCATGGGCACGGTCAGGCGGGGGTCACGGCGGCGAATATAGACGGCCCCCCGGGAGCCGCCGAATCGGCCCTGCCCGTATATCGCTGGGTTTCGTTAATTTTGCGGCCGCTCATTCGCCCCGGCCCAACCTACTTGCGCCCCACCCCGAAACGATCCATGGAGAAGACTAAAGTATTGCTCGTCACGCAGGAGTTGCGCCCTTACACCACCGAAAGCATCATGAGCGACATCGCTCGCGCGCTCCCGCAGGGCATCCACGAGGCCGGGATGGACATCCGGATCCTGATGCCGCGCTTCGGCAACATCAACGAGCGCCGCCACCGCCTCCACGAGGTCGTGCGCCTCTCCGGGATGAACATCATCGTCGACGACGACGACTACCCGCTCATCATTAAGGTCGCGAGCCTGCCCGGGACCCGGATGCAGGTGTACTTCCTCGACAACGACGACTTCTTCAAGCGCAAGTACATCTTCGAGGACAAGGCCGGGAAGGTCTTCGACGACAACGCCGACCGCATGGCGTTCTTCTGCAAGGGCGCCCTCGAGATCGTGAAGAAGTTCGGCTGGGCCCCCGACGTGATCCACTGCCACGGGTGGATGACCTCGCTGATCCCGTTCTTCCTCAAGAGCGCCTACGCCAACGAGCCCCTGTTCGAACTCTCGAAGGTGATCTACTCGGTGTACGACCAGGACTACGACGAGAGCCTCGGGGAGGACTTCTTCGAGAAGGCCGCGATCAACAACCTCAAGCCCGACGACCTCGGCGCCTACAAGATGGGCGACGGCATCAGCCTCGACCTCGGCGCCATGGCCTACTCCGACGCCCTGATCCGCGGCGAGGAGGGCTTGCCGGACCACGTCGAGGAGGCCCTCGCGAAGACCGACAAGCCCGTGATCGCCTTCCGGCAGGAGGGCTACGTCCCGGGCTACCTCGAGCTCTACCAGGAGCTCCTCGCCGACGCCGAGGTCGAGAAGCCCATCGGGGAGTAGACCCGCTTCATCGCCGAAGCCCTTCGCCGGGGCGCCGACATCGCGGCGCTCCCGGATCACATTCGCCCGCGCTCGGGCGTTAGGCCATCGCCTATCCGGCTTTCTATGCACAAGTCATTCCTCGCCCTCTGCGCGTCCGCGCTCTGCGCCCTCGGCGCCTGCACCGACCCGACCGACATCGGCGACGTCTTCTTCGACGGTTCGCAACTGCCGGTGACGATCACCGACACCGTCGAGCTGCGGCTGCGCAGCGTGGGGTCGGCCGGGGCCCTCGCCAACCAGAGCGCCAACTTCGCGAGCATCCCCGTCGGCTGCCTCGAGAGCCCCGTCACCGGCGAGGTCCGCGCGCGCCTCGGGCTCGAGCTCGTCGAGCTGGCCGCCCCGCGCCTGGTCATCGACGAGATCGCCGTCGACAGCGTCGTGCTCATCCTCCCGGTCAACCCCGCGACGCAGCTCGGCGACACCACCGCGCGGACGTCGCTGCGGGTACGGTCCGCGGCGCCGGGGACGATCCGCCTCGCGACGGCCCTGTTCGACACGCCCCTCGAGACCACCGGCAAGACCTACGGCACCTACGAGGGCCCCGTGCCCCGCCGCAGCGGCAAGGCGACCACCTTCGTCGCGGACACGGCCCGCGTCGACTCCGTCGGGCCGCAGTTGCGCATCCGCCTCAACGACGACTTCCTCGCCGACGCCCGGGCGGCCCTCTCGCGCCGGACGCCCGCCGACACGCTCCGCCGGGATTCGCTGTTCGCGGCCACCTTCGCAGGCATCATCGTCGAGGGCGGGGCGGCCTGCGCCAAAACCATCCCCACCGTCGACTTCTCGACGAGCGGGGCGACCACGCTCGGGGTGACGATCTACTACAAGCAGGGCGGCAAGACGCGACAGTTCCGGCTGATCAACCGCCGCCTCGCGCAGACGCAGCAAGGCAACATCCTGGTTGGCCCCGCAACGCTGCGCGCCGAGTACCAGCGCGATATCTCCGGGAGCCTACTGGAGCGCCTCCGGGAGGGCAACGGACCGGCCAACGACAGTTTCGCGGTCGTGCAGGCGTTCGAGGGCTCCCTCATCGAGGTCTCCTTCCCGGACCTCTCGGGATTCGGGACGCGGCGCGGGGTCACGTTCGCGGAGCTCGAGGTGCCGGTGGTCCCCGGGAGCGGCGGGCAGATTCGCCCGATCGAGTCGCTCGTGGTCCAAATCAGGGCCCCGTCCGGGGACCTGGTCCCTTACTCCGCGCTCCCGGCCACGCAGCAAGGCGTCGCTCCGGTGTTCCGGGAGGTAGAAGGCGGGGTGTTGACGACCATCGCGGACCCGCGCGGCGGTACGGACTCCGTGCAGGTCTACCGATTCAACGTCACGAGCCTGTTCCAGAGTTTCGTCTCGGGGCGGCGCGCGGACGCGACGCTCTACCTCGCGCCCCGCAACCCCCGCGCGCTCGGGGGGGAAACCCTGGTCTACGGACCGGGCGCCGGGCAGCTCCGAACCCGCCTCCGGGTCGCGAGCGCTGTCTTACCTTAACCGCCGTTGGGTTTTGCCGACTGGCTCATTGTCCCAAATCCCCAAAATACCAATCCATGTGTGGAATCGTCGCTTACATCGGTCGCCAAGACGCCTATCCCATCCTCGAGAACGGCCTGCGGCGCCTCGAGTACCGCGGCTATGATTCGGCCGGGGTGGCCGTGCTCAACGGCAGTCTGCAGGTCGTCAAGCGGCAGGGGAAGGTCGACAACATGAGCGCCGACGCGATCCAACTCGGCGTGAGCGGCCACATCGGCATCGGGCACACGCGCTGGGCGACGCACGGGGACGTGAGCGACCGCAACGCCCACCCGCACCTCGACAACGCCGGGCGCCTCGCGATCGTCCACAACGGCATCATCGAGAATTACGACACCCTGCGCAAGGCCCTCGAGAAGACCGGGGTCGTGTTCCGCAGCGAGACCGACACCGAGGTGCTCGTCAACCTCATCGCCGCCGTCCAGGACCGCGGCGACCTCCCGCTCGAGGAGGCCGTGCGGGCCGCGCTCCACCAGGTGGTCGGGGCCTACGCCATCGTGCTGATCGACCGCGACGACCCGACCAAGATCGTCGCCGCCCGCAAGGCCTCCCCGCTGGTGATGGGCATCGGCGACGGCGAGATCTTCTTCGCCTCCGACGGGACGCCGATCGTGGAGCACACCAAGAACGTCGTCTACCTCGAGGAGAACGAGATTGCCGTGGCGCGCATCGACGGCTCGTACTCGATCGTCAACATGGCCAACGAGGCCCAGAGCCCCCTGGTGCACCTCCTCGACCTCAACATCGACCAGATCGAGCGGGGGGGCTACGACTACTTCATGCTCAAGGAGATCTACGAGCAGCCGCAGACGATCGCCGACGCCATGCGGGGGCGGATCAGCCCGGACGAAAGTTTCGTGCGCCTCGGGGGCCTCGAGCCCTACATCGACCGCGTGGCCGCCGCCGACCGCATCGTCATCGTCGCCTGCGGGACGAGTTGGCACTCGGGCCTCATCGGCGAGTACATCATCGAGGACCTGGCGCGCATGCCGGTCGAGGTCGAGTACGCCAGCGAGTTCCGCTACCGCGACCCGATCATCACCGACCGCGACGTCGTCATCGCGATCTCGCAGTCGGGCGAGACGGCCGACACCCTCGCCGCCATTCAGCTCGCCAAGGAGCGGGGGGCGTTCTGCTACGGGATCGTCAACGTGGTCGGTAGTTCGATCGCGCGCGCCACCGACGCCGGGAGCTACATCCACGCCGGGCCCGAGATCGGGGTCGCCTCCACGAAGGCGTTCACGGGCCAGGTCACTATTTTGAGCCTGCTGGCTATCCACCTCGCCGCGCACCGCAACAAGCTCTCCCCAGAGCGCAAGCGCGCCCTGCTCCACTCCCTCAACGCCATCCCCGCGCTCGTCAAGCGGACGCTCGAGCGTTGCAGCGGGCAGGCCCGCGTGATCGCCGGCGAGCTGTACGAGAGCACCAACGCCCTGTACCTCGGTCGCGGCGTCAACTTCCCCGTCGCCCTCGAGGGGGCGCTCAAGCTCAAGGAGATCAGCTACGTCCACGCCGAGGGCTACCCCGCCGCCGAGATGAAGCACGGCCCGATCGCCCTGATCGACGAGGACATGCCGGTGTTCGTGATCACGACCAACCCGAGCGCCTACCAGAAGATCATCTCGAACATCGAGCAGGTCAAGGCCCGCCACGGGATGGTGATCGCGATCGTGAACGAGGGCGACACGACGGTGTCTGAGTTGGCGGACTACGTGATCGAGATCCCGCACACCGAGGAGCAGTTCTCGCCGCTGCTGTCGGTGATCCCGCTGCAGCTGCTGAGCTACCACATCGCCGTGATGCGGGGCTGCAATGTCGATCAGCCGAGGAATCTGGCGAAGAGCGTCACGGTGGAGTAGGATCTGGGGACCGGCTGCGCCTGATGGACTATGGACCGACTGCGCCTGATGGACGGTGGACTGCCTGTCTGGCGCGCGGCTAGCGATGAAGATTCTTCCGCGGGCGCAGGGCGCAGGTTCGACTCGCTCTGCGAGCAGCGCCTCTGCCGACCCGACTGAGCCCAGCGACCACCTACATATTTACGAGTCGCAAAGCCTTAGTTTTGCCGACAGGCGTACAACGCACCGCATGGCTCGGGAAGGGGCTCATCGGCTTTCGCCAAAACCCACTACTCCTGCGCTGGCTACCTTTACGCGCCGGCCTACAGCAGCGCCGACGACGGGTTTTGCCGAAAGGCGCACCCTCGCACGAGGAATGCCAGCCGAGCCCCGCGCACGGCCCATTTGGATTTAGGGGTCGACTACTTGAAATTAAATTATGGAAGGACTAGCCTACAACACCGCCGCCGACGACATGGTGATCCCGGCGTACGGGCGCTACGTGCAGGCGATGCTCGAGCGCGCCGTCGAACTCGAACCCGAGCGCCAGCAGGGCCTCGTCGAGCGCGTCGTGCAGATGATGGCGCAGCTGAGTAGCGACTCGGAGTCGATGACCAAGGAGGACCAAGAGCGCCGCCTCTGGAAGCACGCCTACCGCCTGTCGGGCTACCGCCTCACCGCGGTCCCACCGGACGGCAGCATCCCGCAGCCCGCCGAGGACTACGAGCGCCCGGCCGAGGTGCCGTACCCGAAGTCCGTCTCGACGCACCGCAACTACGGCGAGTACGTCGGCAAGATGATCGAGCGCGCCCGCGCCGTCGAGGACCCGCAGCGCAAGGCCGCCATCACGAAGACGATCGCGAGCTACATGAAGCTCGCCTACTCGACCTACAACGACGCCCAGAACATCTCCGACAAGACCATCCTCGGCGACCTCCGCAAGATGAGCGACGGCGAGCTCGAACTCGACGACAAGGAGAGCATCGACGCCTACATGGGCCGCGGCTCGCAGTCGCACATCAAGCAGGAGGTCTCGATGTTCAAGTCGCGCAAGCGAAACAAGAACAAGGGCGGGGGAAGCAACAACCGGCGGCGTTTCCGGAAGCGGTAGGGGAAGAGGGTCTAGGGGTCTAGACCATCTAGACCTCTAGACCCTAGACTCTAAACCACCCAAACCCTTTCCGCCCACACCTCTACCTTGCCCCCCATGGAAGGCAATGCATTCAGGGTCGAGGGGGGCCACCGATTGAGCGGGGAGATCATCCCGCAGGGCGCGAAGAACGAGGCGCTGCAAGTGCTGTGCGCCACGATGCTGACGAGTGAGGAGGTCGTGCTCGAGAACGTCCCGCGCATCGTGGACGTGCACAACCTGATGGACCTGATGCGCGGGCTCGGCTGCGACATCACCGAGGAGAGTACGCACGTCTTCCGCTTTCATACGCCGGAGATCAACCTCGACTACTTCCGGAGTAAGGAGTACCAGAGCAAGGCCTCGAAGATCCGTGGGTCCGTGATGCTGATCGGGCCGATGCTGCACCGCGTCGGGCGGGCGTACCTCCCGAAGCCAGGGGGCGACAAAATCGGTCGGCGGCGACTCGACACGCACTTCCTCGGCTTCGAGATGCTCGGCGCGGAGTTCGTGTACGACAACGACAAGGACGAGTTCTTCGTCTCGGCGGAGCAGGGCCTGAAGGGGGCCTACATGCTGATGGACGAGATCTCGGTGACGGGGACGGCCAACATGCTGATGGCGGCCGTGATGGTGAAGGGTACGACGCAGATCTACAATGCGGCCTGCGAGCCGTACGTGCAGCAGCTTTGCCGGATGCTGATGGGCATGGGGGCCAAGATCGAAGGCCTCGGGTCCAACCTGCTCGTCGTGCACGGCGTCGAGCGGCTCGCGGGCACGACCCACCGCCTGCTGCCGGACATGATCGAGATCGGGTCGTGGATCGGACTGGCCGCCATGACGCAGTCGGAACTAACCATCAAGGACGCCGCGCCCGAGCACCTCGGGGTGATCCTGCCGACCTTCCGGAAGATGGGCATCGAGGTAGAGGCCCGCGGCAACGACGTGTACGTGCCGCAGCAGGACCACTACGAGATCACGACCTTCATCGACGGGTCGGTGATGACGGTGTACGACTCGCCGTGGCCCGGCTTCACGCCCGACCTACTGAGCATCCTGCTGGTCGTCGCCACGCAGGCCCGCGGCTCGGTGTTGATCCACCAGAAGATGTTCGAGTCGCGGCTGTTCTTCGTCGACAAGATTATCGACATGGGCGCGAAGGTCATCCTGTGCGATCCGCACCGCGCGACCGTCATCGGGATCGACCGGCAGTACCCGCTGCGGGCCACGAATATGTCGAGTCCGGACATTCGCGCGGGCGTGGCCCTGCTCATCGCGGCCTGCAGTGCGCAGGGCACGAGCGTGATCGACAACGTCAACCAGATCGACCGCGGGTACCAGTTCATCGAAGACCGGCTCCGCAAGATCGGAGTCCAAATGGAGCGGGTTTGATCCTCTACAACGTCACGACGAAGATCGAGCGCAGCGTAGCCCCGGAGTGGGGCAAGTGGATGCGCGAGCGGCACATCCCGGCCGTGATGGCGACGGGGCTCTTCGACGGCTACCGGCTGTTGCGCATCCTCGACGAGGAGGAAGGCGACGACGGCCTGACGTACGCGGTGCAGTACACGTGCCCGACGGCGGCAAACTTCGATCAGTACCTGGTGGAGTACGCGAAGGCCCTACAGTTGGCCCACCGGGAGTTGTTCGGCAATAGCACGGTGGTAATCCGGACCTTGATGCAGGTGATCGAGGAGGAGAAACGCTATAGTAAGAGCTGACGCGCTTCGCTGGGTGTCACAATCCTTCGAGACCGACCAAACCGCCGTCCCCGCCCTGCCGTTGCGTCTCACATGGAACAGCAGCAGCCTTTACTCATTTCGTTGGTCAGCAGTCTCGTCAAGCAGGCGCCCGACAACGGCGTGCAGGAGATCATCAACTCGGTGCTCAAGGGGGAGCACAACCCGGAGGCCGACGTGGCGCGCGGCGTCGTGGCCGGTCTGGCGGGCGGGCTCGTGGGGGCTTTCGCCAAAACGATCGTCGAGCGCTTCTTCCCCATCAAAACGGCGGACCCGGACACCCGCCGCGCTATCACCCTCGGCGACAGCGAACTCGCGATCGATCTCGACACCCGCGACCTCGTCACCGGGACCCTCATCGGCGGCGCCTACGGAGCGGCCGCGGAGCTCGCCCCGGAGGTCACGACGGGCAACGGACTCGGACTCGGATCGGCCCTGTACGGCATCAACAACGCCGGCGAGCTCATGGACCACTCGAAGGTGAGCCTAAAGCCCCACGAAGAAAATGAAGCTCACGAACTGCTGAGCGACCTCGTCTACGGTCTCGTGGTGGACTACGTGCGCGTGAGTGTCCGCGCGCGGCTCAACTAAATCTCGCAAGACTACCCCCAATGGTACCGACGAACTACAACTACAGCTCCATCTTCAGCGACCTGATGGCCGGCAATCGCAATCGCGAAGGCGACGTGATGCGGGGCTTCCTCGCCGGTGCCATCGGCGGACTGATCGCGACCGGGATCAAGACCTTGGCCGAGCACTACTTCCCCGTACGGCCGCCCGCGACAGATTCCCCGCCCGAGATCATCGCCGAGGATGTCGCCGAGGCGGTGGCCGACACCACGCTCACCCGCGCGCAGCAGGTCATGGCGGGCGACTCGATGCACTGGGTCTTCGGCACCCTCATCGGCGGCGCCTACGGTGCGGCCGTGGAGGTGATGCCGCAGTTTGGAGAAGGATTGGGGCTGCCGTTCGGCACGGCGGTGTTCGGCATTATGCACGAAGGCCTGTTGCCGGCCATGAGCGTGGAGCCGGCGCACGCCGACAGGGACGAGGACGGGGAGCGCAATGAACTGCTCACGCACCTCTTGTACGGCTTCGCAACGGAGGCGGTGAGGGGGCAGGTGCGGCCGTTGCTTGACGGAGATTGACGGCTGTTCATCGAATGAAAGATGCAAGCCCGCTTTCGCTGAATCTCAGTGGGGGCGGGCTTTCCCCAGTTTAGCGAGTATCCACACCTCAGCGCAGTAGAAAACCGCGAGGCCAAATCAGGTACGCCCGCGCCGAGAGATTGTAGCGATGTCGACCCGGAAGGACATGGTGGGCTAGCATTTCGCCGTGAGGCTTTGCTGCACGCCTTTGATTCCTTTGCTGTCGAGCCTCGGTGCGCGGTGCCGTGTACACTTCTGTGCCTCGGTGCCTCGGTGCCTCGGTGCCTATGTGCCTCGGTGAAACCACGCTGGCACGGCAGAGCTATACGTATTGCCCGCAGACGCCTCGAGCAATACGTATAGCGACGCCAGAGCCACCAGTTCTCAGCAGCACGAACGTCACTCCAAGGTCGCCGCCGGCGCCACCCCCGGGTCGCCACCGGCTGTAAGCTTGGCTACGGCTAGATCGGGTGAATTGACCGGCGCCGCGTGCCCGTACCGCCGTTGCATCATCTCCCAGATCGATAGGAACAGCGCTGCGATTACGGGTCCGATCACGAAGCCCGCTAGGCCAAAGGACGTGATGCCGCCGAGGGTCGCGATCAGTACCAAATAGTCTGGCATCTGCGTGTCGCGACCGACCAGCAGCGGGCGCAAGAAGTTGTCGACCAGGCCGATGGCCAACACGCCGAAGGCCGCAATGATCAGCGCGCGCGTCCAGTCGCCCTGCACAGCGAGGATGATCGCGGCCGGGGCCCAGATGAGGGCCGAGCCACCGACGGGCAACAAGCTCAACAGCGTCATGAGTACGCCCCAGAACAGCGACCCGTCGATGCCCATCGCCCAGAAGAGCAGTCCGCCGAGCGTACCCTGTACGGCGGCGACGATCAGCGTACCCTTGAGCGTCGCGCGGCTCACGGTCGCGAAACGGGTGATGAGCTTGCGCTCGTCCTTGTCGCCGAGGGGTACGGAGTCGACGATGCCGTTGACGATCGTGCGGCCGTCCTTGAGGAAGAACCACAGCAGGTAGAGCATCAGAAAGAACTGCACCGCGATCCCGAGGAAGTTCTGGCCCGCCGTGAGGCTCCAGTTGATGATGCGCTGGCCGGCGGTCGCGATACCGCTGGTGACGTTATTGCGGACCTGGTCGAAGTTGACGCCGTAGTCGGCGGCGAGGTCGCGAACCATCGGCAGCTGCGCCTCGACGTAGGTGACGACGACGTTGGGGTCGAGTTCGCCGCTGTTGACCCTCGCGATCAGGCCCTGCGCCTGATTCAAGACCGCGAGGCCGACCAAAACAATCGGTACGACCACCGCCAGGGTGATGATCACGGTGGTGAGCGTGGCGACGATGGCATCGCGGCCGGGCATTAGGCGGCGGAGCCACTCCTGGACCGGGTTAAAGACGATCGCCAGGACGACCGCCCAGAAGATGGTCATCAGGAAGGGCTGGATGAGGCTGAAGAACCACAGCGTCACCCCGATGGCCAGCAGGAGGAAGAATGCCTTGCGCACGAAGCGACGGCCCATCATGGATTGCACAGTAGCCTGGATCATACCCCAAGTCTACGTCATCGCAACGGGATTAGTGCGGTACTCGGTTGGCTAAATCAGCCCGAGGAGTCTGGCAGTCTAGGCCCGCGAGACTTCGACAAGCCACTTTGGCTAAGTTTCTTGGTAGGATAACCAAGACTACTCACCAGTCCATCCAAACATGCCCACTCCTCTACCCTCGCGCACCGCAGTCAGCCGGCTTGCGTTCATTGCACTGCTCAGGGCGTAGACGGGGTTGTGGAGAATATGATCGTCGACATCGAGCAACAGAACACTCGCCACCTCAACGTAGACCGTGACTTCGTTCTCGACGCTCTTCGTCGTGGCGGGTACGGCCGCTTCACTGCCAGTTAGTTTGGTACGCCTTTCGGCAAAACAACAGGTCGATGATATCCTGGTCCGATGGTCGACAGCCAGCGAGGTCGACGCATCACACTTCGATCACAGCGAGCAGTAGTTCGCGTACGCACGCCGCCCCTGCCCCGGATCGCGTCACTACAGACTGCGGATGGTGGGCGGCGACGGTAACTGTAGGTTTACGGATCGGGTCTCGGTCAATGCGCAGCCATACACGTCTTGGAGCGTCGACGTGTCGTCCCGTTACTCGGCGGGGATCAACTGACAGGGTGGTGCAGACCGAATTCAACCTATCGCGCCGACAAGCCGGACCCTATTTAGTGGTGCAGTTTCAGGGGCCCAAAGCGGCCACCTGTCGGCGGGGCCATACGTGGTTATGTCTGGGGAGCCAGCGCAACGGTTGGCGATACGGGGAGCCGCTGCAGGTCGTGGTTCTCTCCTGCACCTGTTCGGGCTATGGCTCACGGTCCGCGGCCGCTACAATTTCGCCAACCTCGCCCGCTACGGCGCGAGACCCGAGTCCACCTCCCGCCACAACTTCCGTAAGCGAGTCGACTTCCTGGCGTTCAACGCCGCCCTCGCCGGGCGCGACCTCGGCCCCGAGCGCATCCTCGCCGTCGACGCCACCTTCGTGCGCAGGAGCGGCCGCCACACCGACGGCGTGGATTACTTCTGACACGGCGCCGCCGCCCGCGCGGAGCACGGCCTGGAGTTCGTCGGCGTGGCCGCCGTCGACCTCGCCGACAGAACGTGACTGAGCCTACTCGCCGTGCAGACGGTCATGTTGGACGAGGGCGAGTCCCACCTGGCGTACTACGCGAGCGTCGTCACGCTCGAGGCCGCGATTACGGTCGGGTCGCTGGCCAAGTGCGCACACCACCTCGACGCGGGGCCGGAGCGGCGCGCGCGGCCCTTCTGGATCGCGGGCGTTAAGTCGCAGTCCGTCAACGAGTTCCACGCCGCGCGGATAATTTCGATGTGCGGTCTATACGCGGACAGCGCATTAATCCAATTGCTGTGGGCGAAGATCAAAGCCCTAGGCGGACGGTCGGCCTAAGACCTCAACAGACTATTGTAGTTTGAATCACAGTGTATTTTCGTTGTTATCAAATTTTACGCTAGCACAGCGTAGTACAATTTATCTGCAACTTATAGCTAGAATGGTCTAAGATAATCGGGTGCAAGACACGGTAGTCTGGCACAATTGTTGGTACACGTCATTTGCAATTGTGCCAGCATCCATGACATGCATCAGGACTCATCACTCTCACGTGACTACTGTCAAAGACCATACAGTGTAATTTCTATAGACGCACGAGTTATGAAATTTAAAAGTCGGTTGATTTTATTGGCGTTGGCTGGTGTCCTGTCACCCTCGGCGCAAGCGAGCGCGCCTTCGAGCGCTACGGAACCCACAGCCCCGATAGCCACCGGAGCGTGGTCCTCTACAGCTAGAGCCGAAACTGTTCGGAGTACGAGATACTCGGGGGCGGTGGCTGTTAGTGCGACAGGGCCCGCGGTTTATCGGTCGGAGGCGGAGCCCCGAGCCAAGCTGGTCCTCAACCTTTCGGCAAGTCTCGGTAGGGACACTACGCCCCTCCGAGGCTCGACCGTAATCATTACCGCGAATACTGAGCGCGTTGCGCTCCTCCGACGCGCCGACCTCCCAACCAAACCGTTGCTCTTCGTAGAGCAGTCTGCACTAGGTACTCGGCTACTTCACACCGACGTGGACAGTTCGGGGCACTTCAGCTTTTCTACGGCCATCGGGCCGGACTGGATAAGCATGCGGCACGGGGACGGACTGTACCTCCCTCGCTTGGCGACTTCGCAGACCAACCAGTTGATGAGCCTATCACCAACCGGCAAGGTGATCCTCACGGGACCACAGGAGCTACCCACCGAGCTTCGATACGATGGCTACATTGGCTCGGACGAGCGGGTTATCGATTTTGACACCGTTACCCATACGGGAGTCGCGAGGTACTTAGCTAGCGCTAGTAGCGTCAATTCTCCGGACCCCGCGTTGAACTGGACGGTATATCAGGAGTTTAGCAGCGCGCGCTCCGCCGGATATCAGCGAGCTACGTCCTTCGACAGCAGTGCCGTGCGAGCGCGCTTCAAAGCTTCCGGGTCCGCCTGGGGTCCCTGGCGCAATGTGGATGGAGACGGGGATAATCTAGGTAACGCTGTCGCTAAAACGAGAGTAAACCTGAATGGAAACTGGCTGAGTGGAAGTGACGATGACCAGGGGCTGTTCATAGCTGCCGACGGCAAGCTCGGCGTAGGGACCACCACCCCGACGCAGGCGCTCGATGTCCGCGGTAAAATTGCCGTATCCGACAACTTAGGCAACGTACTTATCGGCAACCCCTCCGACACCGCCCGCACCGGAAGCCTGAATACGGCTATCGGTATAGGTGCGGGCGCAAACGTGCGCGAGAGCAATTTTAAGACGAGCATCGGCAGCTACGCCGGGACAAAGAGTGCCGGCAATGGCAGCGTCGACATCGGAGCCTACGCGGGCGAGACCAACTCAGGGGAGAACGCTGTCAATATCGGGTTTCAGAGTGGCCTCAACAATACTGGAAGCAACGCAGTCAACATAGGTTTCGGGGCGGGCAAGACCAACGCTTCGGCCTACTCCATCAACATTGGCGCGAGTGCCGGGGCGGAGCAACCTAATCTCGATAGCTGGCCGAACATTAATATCGGCCTGGGGGCCGGCGAACGCGAAACCCGCCACAGCGGGATCAACATCGGCACCTACGCCGGCCAGAACAACGCCTCCGAAGAAGGTATCCGAATCGGGTTTCGGGCAGGGCAGAACGCGAGTGCACTCAAAGCGATCATCATGGGTTACGATGCCGGCCGCAACGCCGAAACGACCGACTCCCCGATATTCATAGGCTGGGGGGCAGGAGAGAATGCCAAGGGCGGCTATGCACTCATCGGTATTGGGACGGCTGCCCTCGCTAACAATACCGACGGCCGCGAGAACGTGGCCATCGGCGAGGCCGCCCTACGCGCCAACACGAGCGGCTTCGAGAATACGGCGATCGGGGTGCAGAGCGGCATGGGCAACACCACCGGCAGCTACAATACTTACCTGGGGTGGAGGGCAGGTTTCGTAAACAACGGAGACGCGAATGTGCTGATCGGCGAGTCCGCGAATGACCAGGCGTACAATGCAAGTAGCAATGTTGCGATCGGACGCAGGGTACTACACGACAACGGGAGCGGCAGTCGCAATGTCGCTATCGGGGAAAGCGCGATGCATAAAAGTCAAAGCATCCTGGCCGCCGGCATGGTCACCGGCCAGGAGTACATGATCTTTGGCGGCGGCTCGACCGACTTTACGTTGATCGGTGCGACGGACAACGCGATCGGGACCAAGTTTATCTACAACGGCGGCCCGATCACAGGTGACAGTCCCGTCAGGTCATTGACCGAGGGGGATTCGCCGAATCGCAATGTGGCGCTCGGTTATTCGGCTGGCGCGAACGTAGGCGTCAGCAGCGGCAGCGTCTACCTCGGCTACGAAGCCGGTCCGACGCCGATGAGTGGATCGACGAGCAACCGGCTCTTCATCGACAATTCTGAGACCGACACGCCGCTCATCCACGGTGAGTTCGACAACGACAAAGTGACCGTCAATGGCAGCCTGGCGATCACGAACGAACTACGCATATCGTCGATGGGCACAGGCTTGGTAAGGAGCGATTCGACGGGTCGTCTCCACGCCGTAGCGCTTTCGCGCGAAGACATCCTGAACGCACTCGGTAGCGAGTCTATCGGCGTGCCGCCGCCGCCCACCACCGGTGCCCTGACAGGGCCGATGAGCATCTACGGTGCCCCGGGCTCGCAGCAGGACGGGCGAGTAATTCGGCGAACGTACCTGAGCGCCTACAACATGCCCTACGGTGTGTCTGCGTCGGATAGTTCGGCGCTATACATCGAGTTCGAGGTTCCGACTCCGGTAGCGGGCCAATCCAACGTGCTCGAGACCTTTGTCCTCGCGCCTCTCTTGGTCTCTGGCGATCGAATACTCAGCGAAAAAATCCAGTTCTCAGTTTTGGGTACGCTCGAGCAGGGCGGCACTTGGCGGTATGATCTCGTCGACCAAGCACAGAACCGAGCTTCGACGGAGACGTACCCGGCTCAGGGGGGTATCGATATCCTGGACGACCTCAACGTCGGCATCTACAGATCTCCGGGAACGCCCGTTAATACGTTCGTAGTAAAGTTCCGTAAGGCCGGGGGGTCACTTACCGGAAGCCAGTGGGTCATCGAGTCGGCGAGTGGCGGACTCACGGTTCGGCGGCACTTCCGACTCAGCCCCACCGACATCTAAAGAATCTGCCTAAGAAAAAGCCCTGGCTACCAGAGAGTTAGGCAACCAGGGCTTGACGTATGGTGGTCGATGACGGGCTCGAACCGCCGACCCTCTCGGTGTAAACGAGATGCTCTGAACCAACTGAGCTAATCGACCAATCGGGCGGCAAATGTACGCCCCGGCGTGACGCCCGCAAACACGTGCACAGTTTTTCACATCTACCCCGCCCGGATACGGACCGGCCCTCCCGCGCGCGTTACCTTGGCCTCTACCCCGCCCGCCCCGAGTGACGCGCTATGCAACGCACCATCAAACGTACCCTCCTCGCGGTGGCCCTCCTCGTGGCCGCCGTCATCGGCGTGACGGCGTTTATGGAGGAGACGCTCGGCGACGAGGCCGTGGCCGCGGTCCGGAGCCAACTGCGGACGGACCTGCGGGTCGGCGGCGCGAGCATCTCCCTGTGGCGCGACTTCCCCTACGTACGCATCGGCCTCAAGGAGGTCGAGCTCGGCGGTTTCCCCGAGGGCCACTTCCTGGAGGCGCGGTCGATCACGAGTCGCCTGAGTTGGATGGACTTGCTGTTCGAGGACGCCTGGACCTTCAACACCATCCACGTGCGGCACGCGAGGCTCAACGTCTACCGCGACGCCGAGCGTAGGGGCAACTGGCTCGTTTTGCGGGAACGCGAACCCGGCGCCGCCGCGAGCAACATCAGCTTTCAGCTCTCCCGAATCATCCTGGAGGACGCGAGCGTGATCTACGGCGACGACGCGATCCGGACCAGCGGGCACTTCCACGTCGACGAGGGCGAGCTGGCCGGGCTCTTCGGGCGCGAGCAGTACACCCTGACGGGTGACCTCGCGGGCCGCAGCGAGTTCCTGGACCTCGACGGGATGCGCTACGTGGAGGACTTTACGCTGGGCGCGGAGTTCGAGCTCGAGATCGACCTGGCGTTGAATCGCTACCGCTTCGGGCCGAGTACCGTGACCCTCGACGGGATGCCGGTGGCGCTGGCGGGGAGCTTCCAGTTCGAACGCGCGTCGACGGTGTACGATCTGCAGTTACACACCGACCGGGGGCAACTGGGCGCGGTGTTGCGCTCGCTGCCGAAGCAGTGGATCACGCCGGGGATCCGGTCGCTGAGGTCGAAGGGGGAGTTCGCCCTCGACGGCACCATCGCCGGGCGGCACGACGCGGTGCACAGCCCGAAGGTTCGTTTTGGCGGAAGCCTCCGCAACGGACGCCTCCTCGTCCCGGCCCTCGGGCGGGAGGCGACCGACGTGAGCTTCCACCTTACGTTCACGAACGGGGACGTGCCTTCGCTGGTCGGCTCGCAACTCGTGCTCGCCAACCTCAACGCCCAGCTCGACGGGCAGCCGATCAACGGCAACTTCGCGTGGACCGACTTCGCCGATCCGTTTTACGACATCGATGTGAGTGGGACGGTGCCGCTGGACTGGTTCGATGCGCTGTGGGACGAGGGGAGCTTCGAGGGGGCGCTCACGTTGCGCAACCTCAATATCCGCGGGCGGCAGCGCCTTTTGCTCGACCCAGACGAGACGGCGCAGGTCATCACGCGGGGCGGGTTCGACTTGGAACGGGCCGTGGCCATCTACCGCGGGGAGCGTTTCGCGGTGGACGCGCTCGACCTCGAGCTGCGCGGCGAGGACCTGGTGGTGGGCGGGGGCGCCATCGAGGCCCACGGCGACAGGGTGGCGGCCGACCTGCGGATCAGCGACCTGGTGCCCTACGCGCTCGGGGCGGACGCGGCCGTGTTGGGTTTTCGCGGAAGCCTGAGCGCGCCCGTGCTCGACCTCAAGTCCTGGGTCGGCACCTTCACCGACGGGCGCGCGGCCTCGGGCAGGGCGAGCGGTACGGCGGTAAGCACGAGCAACGCGCCCTTCGCGACGCGGCTCTTCGCCGACCTCCGGCTCACCGCCGGGCAGGTGCGCTACGGGACGGTGGACGCGGAGCGTTTTAGCGGAAGCTGTGGCCTCAGGGACTCCAAGCTCAGCCTCAGCGGCGAGGCCTACGCGATGGAGGGGCACTGGGCGGTGGACGGGAGCGTCGACCTGCGGCAGCGGATGCGCCTTTCGGCAAAACTCGCGTGCTCGGAGGTGAACGTGACCGAGCTCTTCGCACAGACCGACAACGTCGGCCAGGAGGTCGTGGCCGCGCGGCACATCGAGGGCCAGATGACGACGCGCGCCTACGTCGAGGCCGGCTGGAAGGCCAACGGCGACTGGGACCGCGACGCGCTCCACGTCTGGGCCAACGTCGGGCTCACGGACGGCGAACTGCGCGACTTCGAGATGCTGCAGGCGCTGAGCAGATACGTCCGCTCGAAGGAGCTGGCGCACATCAAGTTTACCGATACGGAGAACTGGATCGAGGTCGTCGGCGAGCAGGTCTACCTGCCGGCGATGTTCATCCAGAGCACGGCCACCAACTTCACGATCGCCGGGGAGCACAGCTTCGCGCAGGACGTGAATTACTCGGTGCGCCTCAACGGGGCACAGTTGCTGTTCAACAAGCTATTCGGCAAGAACCAAAAGGTCGACTTCGTCCCGGACCGTCGGCGGGGCTGGGTGCGGACGGGGCTCTCGATCGAGGGGACGCTCGTCGACGAGGATTACGCCGTGAAGCTCGCGGGCGATAAGGTCCGCCGCCACTTCCGGCACTCGCAGGTCCGCAAGGCGGCCATCCGGAAGAAGCTCGTGGGGCTGTTCGGTCCGGAGAGCCTCATCGACGACTACGACGACGAGGGCGAGCGGCGGGATCGGCGCGACCTGCGCGATCCGAGGGAGGAGCCCGTGACGGAGGCGGCCCCGGCGATCGCGGCTCGGCCTACCGAGACGCCGACGGCCGCTGCCCCACCCGCTCGGCGGGAGTACAGTGCGGAGCGTCCGTTGTTCGGGAGGGCTGGCGTTCCCGCAAAACCTGCCCCGCGTCTGACGGTGGATACGGACACGTATTTGGAGTTCGAGGGGGAGGAGCCGGGGCGCGGCGCGACGCCTGCCGAAAGGCGCAACGGCCGGGAGGCGGGGGCGGGCCTGCGGGTGCCGGTGTTGAGCAAGCCCGCGCGGGACCGCCTGAAGGCCGCTCCGGCGGCGGGCAAGGAGCCGAAGGTGCGGGTGGCGCAGGACGAGTACTTGGATTTTGGGGATCCGGATTAGGCGGGAGTAGGTAGGGGGTTTTGGTGGAGCTTTAGTGATGCTTTGGGGCTTTGCTAACGTCCCCGGGGTCGTAGGTGGTGGTTATGTTTGGGGTTGGTCGGCCTGCGCTTTGGGGTGAGGGTTTGCTTTTACTATGGGGTTCGACCCCGGGCGACTCGTGGTTGGACCCCGCTGGGGTCCCGGGGGTGCTTTGCTGGTTTAGCCGGTTGCGACGGGGGGGCGCTGGGGCGGGGGTTCGACGCGTTCTGCGCGCACCCGCCACACGCCTACCGGCACGACAGAACAGCCCTCCACACCTCGCCATCAGCTCGCTTCCACCACACTCTCCCCCGCCAACATAAAGACCCGATCGCCCCGCCTCGGACTTACACAATACGTTCCCGTGAAGGCTCCAAAAGCAGGCAGTAATCCAGCCTCTCTAGCAAAGTAAAAGCAGGGCAGCCGCAGACTATCCCCACGGCCAAACAGCCGAGCTGAAGGGTGGACGTGGCCCGCGAGGTTGTAGAGTTGCGAACTGTCTATTCCTGGCAGGGCCTCGGCCAGCTCCTCTCTTGTCATGGGGTGGTGCGAGAAGGCGAAAGGGCCTTCGACGTGGGGCTCCTCGAGGACGCGGATGCCGTACTTTTCGTACTGGTGCCGCGTGAGCCGGTCGTGGTTGCCGAGCACGAGTTCGAAGCGCACGTCCGGGAAGCCGAGGATGACGTCGGCGAAGTCCTCCCACTCCTCGTTGTAGTCGGAGTGGAACAGGTCGCCGAGGATGAGCAGTCGCGCCGGGCGGTAGTCGAGCAGGAGGCCGGTGAGCTTGTCGAGGGTCTCGTCCTGGACGTACTGCGGCACGGGCATCCCGTGGCGCCGGAAGTGGGTAGCCTTCCCGAGGTGGAGGTCGGCAAGGATGAGGGTATCCGCGGCCTCCCAGTAGAGCCCGGCGTGGGGGTGGAGGCAGACGCGCTCTCCCGCGAGGACGGTGTTGCAGGTGGTCGTGGCGGGGGTCGAGGTCACGGTGTGGAAAACGTGGGAGGGGGGCGTTGGTTTGAGAGCGCAGCTGCGCGGCTTGCCTAGCAACGAGGCCATACGAGGCCTGAAGGTTCAATCCGTCCTTGTACGGTCGCCCTGCTAGGTGTAGGGGAGCGTGTCGGAATCCCCCTTCAATAACTTTCGCCCAAGGTCTGCCGACCCCGCACCGGTGCACTACTCACGATCAGCGCCCCGAGCCCGCCGACGACATTGCTCGGGATGACGCCGGGCTCCACGAGGATGTTGTCGACGCGGTCGAAGGCCCTCTGTGCGGCTCGCAGGTAGGCGTAGCCGGCGGGATTGACCGTGCTGAGTGCGTAGCGTAAGAGTGTGCTGTCCTTGTAGCCCCCCCTATTTTCGATCCGGGCGTCTAATAGGTGTATGCCCACGGCACCATCGTAAGCGCTATCATCGACGAGGAATCGGGATCCGTAGAAATTAGTACTGAACCCTCGCTCGAGTTTGAAAGTGATCTCCGCTTCGGCGCTATCGGTCGGGAACATCTGAGGCGGCGCGCCGGGCTGAAATCGGGGACGGTAGTACGCTCGGCCACTTGCGCGGAAGAGGTAGTAGTCGGGCCCGGGGGCGTCGGGATAGACGAGGTTGAGACGCAGGCCCCCGGTGGTCTCGGGACTAAATGTAAAGTCCGCAGCGGCGGGGTTGGGGCTGCGCGGTACCTTAGCCTCGCTCGTAAGTGCGGTCCCGTCCTCAAGCGTCACGCGCAAGCGAACGCGCGTACCCGTCGGTAGCTCGTTTCCGCGAAAGCGGTACGAGTAGTACACCACGCGCACGGGCAGGTCAAAGTCCCGACTGTACAGGCCCTCGTACTCCACTTCCGTAAAACGCACCACCGGGCGATCGTCGAGTTGCACCTCGACGGTGGCCCCGCGCTGAAAACGTGGATCATTCGCGTTGGCCTCCGCGGAGGTAAGCGTGATGAAGACCCGGCTGCTGTCGCCGGGATAGATGCTAGCCTCGACGGTATAGCGACTCTCTGGTGGGAGACCGGGGGGGTCGATGATCGTGATGAAGGGATTTTCTCCGGCGCAAGCGCAGAGCAAAACCATCAGCCCGAACGTGGCCAGGATTGTGGAGCGCGGTGTAGTTCTCATAGGTCGAAGCGGAACTGGTACGATGCTGATGGCACGATGGGCAAGAGTGAGACCTCCTCGAACTGGCGCTTCGTTCCAATGACCTCTTGGGTGTTTGGGTCGCGCACGGCTACGTCTCGGGCCCGCACGTAGACGGGATTCTTGTGCCAATAGGCATTGTAGACACCGAACACCCAAGTGCGCTCGCCCCATTTCTTCGATTTGGTGAGTGTTATACTGAGGTCGAGCCGGTGGGAGTCGGACACGCGAAACTGGTTGCGCGCACTCGCCTGCGGGATGACGCCGATCCGGAGCACATCAGGCGACGGCTCGAAGTCTACGTCTGCGACCTCGGCATTAGTGTACTGTCGGTACTGTGGTAATGTGTATGCGTTGCCGGTGAAGAAGACCCAGGACCCAGAAAGGGTAATGCGTTTGGAGAAGCGATGGCTCGCCAGCAGGCTCAGGTCGTGGCGGCGGTCGTACCGGAACGGGAAGGCACGACCGCCATTCAGCTCGGCGAAGGTGCGGTCGTTGCGGCTGTAGGTATACCCGACCCACCCGGTCGTGGCGCCGACCTTCTGCTGCGCCAGGAGTTCGAGCCCGTAGACGGTCCCGCGGCCCTGCGTCACCTTGTCCTGCCACGAGCGCTGTGGGTCGAACTCGAAGAAAGACTCCCCGGCGCGGTAGCTCACCACCCCGTCGAGCGATTTGTAGAAGGCCTCGGCGCTGAGCTCGGGTCCGCGCGCGAGTTGTTTGACGAGCCCCACGGCCGCCTGCCAACTGCGCTGCGGCTGCACGCGCGCCATACTCGGGACCCACAGGTCGGTCGGGAGGGCGAGGCTCTCGGTCGTGAGGAGGTTGACGAACTGCGTCATCTCGGCGTAGCTCGCCTTCACGGCCACGTCGCGCGGGAGCTTGTAGCGGATCGACAGTCGCGGCTGCAGCGAGGCGAACGTGGCGTCGCTCGCGAAGGCGCTCGCGTGGAGGCCGTAGTTGAGGGCGAGTTTCGGCGAACGCGTCCACTCATGCTCGAGGTATGCGGCGAACTCTGTCGCGTCGACGGTATCATCTCGGAAGGTCGTGTCCAGCGAGACCCCCTCCGTGCGACGCTGCTCGCGGAGGGTACCGGTCTGATAGCGGTGTCGGGTAGCCTGTAAACCACCGCGCAAGGTGTGGCGCGCCTCGGGGGCGTAAGTGAGATCGGCGCGCAAAGCGTAGTCCCGGATGGCACTGCCATAGTCCGCGGCGTCGAGATCGTTGACGCTCGCCGCTTCTAGGCGCGACTCGGAGCGGTAGTCGTTCGAGATCGCGTAGCGCGTCCGGCTCGCGATGGTGTTGACGAAGAGCCGCGGGGCTACCTGGTAGCGCCACCGGAGCGCGGACAGTTGAGTACCCCACCGCACGCCCTCGCGGTAGTAGGCGTAGCCGCCCGAGAAGCCCGGACCTTCGTAGCCGTTCGCAAACCGGTCGCCCCCGAGATAATTGGACAGGTAAAGTCGGTGGCGGGTGTTGAGGTCGTGGCGCACCTTGAGGTAGGTATCGTAGAAATTGGCGCGCAACAGGCTTTTCTCCGGGCCGCCGGGGTCTCTAGTTAGTTGGATCGCGCCGTAGATCACGTCGAAGTAGGTAGCCCGCGCACTCACGAGTACGCGGGTGTTGTCCCCGACCGGACCGCCGACGGTGGCGCGCGCGGAGGTGAGGCCCACGCCGCCCTCGGCGCGCCACCGATCGCCGGGTCCGTCTTTCATCTCGACCTCGAGCACGCTGGAGAGGCGCCCCCCGAAGCGGGCAGGGAAGCCGCCTTTCGTCAAAGAGACATCCTGCACGGCATCTCCGTTGAAGACTGAGAAAATCCCGAGCGCGTGCGAGACATTGTAGATCGGCACGCCGTCGAAAAGGATGAGGTTCTGGTCGGGCGAGCCGCCGCGTACGTACAAACCAGCCGTGCCCTCGACGCCGCCCTGGACGCCGGGCATGAGTTGGAGAGTTTTGAGGAGGTCCGGCTCGCCCAACAACACGGGGGCAGTCCTGTACTGCGCCATCGGGATGTCGACGGTCGACCCGAGGATGCGTTCGTCGATGGCGGTAGAGGAGCGCGCTTCAGACACCGACACGGTCGCGAGTTCGGCTCCGGCGCGGAGTGCGATGCGTACCGGGACTGGCGGGGACGCGTCGTAGGCGGCTTTCGCCAAAACGTACCCGACGTACCCGAACTGTAGCGTCACGGTGTCGGTGGGGACGGACAGCACGAAGTAGCCGTACGCGTCGGTGGTCGTACCGGTACCGAGGGCAGGGGCGTAGACCGAGGCGCCGATGAGGCGCTCGGTCGTGAGGGCGTCCTCGACATAGCCGGAGACGGTGAGCTGGGCCCGGACCGGCATCGCCGCAAGCGCTGCCAGTAACACGATGCAGGCACAAAAGAGCTGGCGAGTAGATATGCGCATCGGCAAAGCCTATGACCTTGAGAGTGTATAAACGCCGCTGAACTGCACGCCGTATGTCTCCCATTTGACCCTCAAGTATTTATCGGGCAACTCGACGGTAGGTCGGTCCCGGTAGATGGTCACGAGGCTCCGCGTGTACTGAGCCAGAATGCGGAGGCCCCACCGGTTCGACAATTGAGTATCGTAAGAAAAGCCAAGCTCACCAACGAAATTGGTGCGCGCGAGCGGGACTTGAGTATACTCGCTGTAGAACTGTCTCAAGATTGGGTCAGTCAATTGCGACAAGTCCACGAAGCGCGCTTTGCTATTCAGCGTGTAGTCTAGCCTAATTGATGCGACAACGGAGAGCGAGCTTTTCGGTGCTGTAACTAATGTGTAGCCCATTCCTGCCGATACGGATGCGACCCGTAGCTTGTGGAACTCATAAAAAGAACTATCCTCGGAGGAAGCGTTGTTCGGACCGGTATATAGGCGTCTAAAATCGGTAGCAATCCGTACATCATCACGTTGCTGAAACAAGAGATTTGTAGGTTGTTGTCTCTGTCTGTAGCTAAGCGAGACTAAGAACTGGGCTTTTTCAAACAAAGGCGCACCTATACCGGCATTTGCACCTGGAGACCAATACCGCTCTCGAACGTCTATCCCGCTGGCAAAAGTGCCACCTTGAATCAGGCTCTTAGGCAAAGGACCGGTACTACGGACGGATTCTACTATTGGCCCTGCCTGAAACGAAAGCTGAGCCGCTAAACTTCCTGTGCAAGCAATACAAGTGAAAGTCGCGGTAGTAACCCGCAGGAGGATTCCTGAATAAAATAGAAATAGGGAGAACTTGCGCGACCAGGACGCCGCGAGAGTTCTCCCTATTGTCGAGGTCCTTACTGGCAAGTTGGAATCCAATTGTAATTAGGACTCATTCCGCGGTGGGTTAGCACGGAGTTATTGCTGTTAATATTCGTAATGACCATGCGACCGACATTCTTTGCGTCGTTTTCGTCGATGGTTTCGGAGAACTCCTGATCTAGGAGATTACGCACGGTAGAGACTTGGTCTCCCCAGGGCTCGTTGAAGACGACACCAGCTAAGTACTGTTCGTCGCTCCTTCCGATCGTATTTGCTCGAATCCACTGAAAGTCGAGCTTGTGTAGATGGCGGGTATTATACTTGTTAGTGACCCTGTTTCGGTAAGAGCCCGTCGTGAGGACCAATTCCACGATAACCCGATGGCCTGTAGTCGCACGGCGGGTAACTTTTTGCAAGATCTGCATGCGACCAGCCAGAAAATGATCATCATTGTCCTCTTTGCGGCGCACAGGATCGCTGATCCACTCCCGGGGGGCGTTAGCACCACAAGGGACATTGAGCGGTTCGTTTTCCCTAGCTATCAGTTGAGAGTTGGGAATCAAAACTGCCTCGACGGCCGGAAAATCGGTTGGATCTGCTCCATCCAAAACTCTTCGAAGATCACTTCTGTGCTGGAGGGTAGTTCCGTAATAAGTGTTCTGGTTAGAGAATTCTAAACGCTCTCCCACGAGCTCGAATCCCTCGACGGACAGCATCCTGGCATGCGCATCGCTGAAGTCGACTGCGTAGACCAAGCCCTCTGTAGTGACGCGCAATTGTGGATGAGACTTAATTATCGCATTGGCGTCCGACGAGCCTGCATCTAGCTTATCCTGCGCCTCATGAATGACCATGTACAGACTGCGAATTCCGTTTTGCTGAGCCCAAGCACTGTAGCTGGCGTGATTGGCCGCAGCCAACAGACGGAGCGCCGAGGCATATTCGTCGAGGTCGCTAAACTGGATCATTCCGTCCACGACGTTCGGCCTGTAGTCGATGGGCGTAACGATGTCGGCACCTGAAGCCGCCTCGTCGAATGCCTGATCCACGATATCGACATTTTCGAGCTCCGTCATTTGGGGCTCTTTCTGACAGCCTTCACCAAAGCTCATAGCCGACAGCAAGAGAAGAAGGACAGCTACAGAGCTAAGCCTAAGCGAGTACCACCCGCGGGGGGGGGGGGAGTAACTTTTTTCAAGGCAAAAAAAGTTGGCAGCGACAACATCGTCGACTACGCTAAAGCGAAGCTAGTCAAGGCCAACAATGCCGTGGATATGGTATCATTGTATTACTAGACTAAAAAGCCGCCCATCGGACAATCCTGACACTATGCAGACAATCCCGCTTGTCTGATCAGGCCTTGCACAAAATGTGCTCGCGGACCTCTGGCCGGTGGGTTCGCTTAAGCACCCGTTCATGTTACACCCCTTACGACCCCAAAAATCGTGACGTAAGCCGCGATCACTTGTCAACATCTGCTCGAGGGACCCGCTCAATTCCGCCCGCTAGGGCGTCGGCCTTGGACCTTTACTCACCGCGACGCTCGGCGCCCTGACCACCGAGCCTGCCAGCTTTGGACCAATGTAGTAGATCACGCCGGACTGAGTAAATGTAGAGCACTCCAGGGTCGTGACCTCGGAAGAGGTGAAGTAGAGACTCTGATCGATCGAGAGGGTGGCCGGGATCGTGTCGCAGGTGTAGGAGCTCGGAGTCGTGGAGTGGAACACTCGGGTGGGGGGAGTTGGTTCGGGGCCACGGCGCCGCCGCCTACAGAGAGATGGGCACCCATAGCCCAGACGCTTTGCAGTTCTGTATAATCCGCGCCTAATTGCTAGGTTTTAGAGCCGCAGCCCCCCCCCTCAATCCTCCACCAAGCTCAACTTCATCCGCGCCACCCGATCCTCGAGCTTCTCGCTGCTTAACTTCTCCCTGAGCCTATCGACCATAATCGGAAACGCAAACGGCGTCGCCCGCTGCGGACGCTTGATCAAGATCTCCTGGCCCTGGATGCGCTCGAGGGTATTGCGTAGCCGATCTTCCTGGAGCTGGAAGTGGATCACCTCCTCCTGGGCCTGGCGGAAGAGCAGATTCTCCGGCTCGTACTGCTGGAAGACGTCGTAGAAGAGCTGACTACTCGACTGCAGCTGCTTGTTGCGCTTGCGCTGGCCGGGGTAGCCGTTGAACACCAGCCCCGCCACGCCCGCGATCTGCCGGAAGGCGCGCCGCCCCATCTCCGAGGCGTTGATGGCGTCGGTGATGTCGGCGCGCAGGGTCGCCGCTTCGAAGAGGCCGTCCCCGATGGCGCCCTCGAGGTCGAGCCGCGTGTCGCTGAGCAACTCGAAGCCGTAGTCGTTCATCGCGATCGTGAAGGTGATCGGCTGGTACTGGCTCAGCCGGAAGGCCATCAGCGCGCCCATGCCCTCGTGGACGGTGCGGCCTTCGAAGGGGTAGAACAGCAGGTGCCAACCCTCGCGGTCCTCGAAGTACTCGATGAGGAATTGCTCCGGGCTCGGGAGGGCCGAGCGTTCGGCCTGGAGCTCGGTGAGGGGGGCGACCTTGCGCAACTCCTCGTCGTCGTAGTCGCCGCGGCGCAGCTGGTCGACCTTCCTGCGGAACAGATCACTCAGCCGGCTCGACAGCGACATGCGCCCGCCCTGCCAACTCGGGATGCGGCTCGGGCGCTTAGAAGACTTCTTGACGAGCAGGTCCATCGCCGTCATCTTGACCACCTCCAGGCTGCGGCCGCCGAACCAGAACGTGTCGCCGGGCTTGAGCTGCGACGCGAAGTACTCCTCGACGGTGCCGATGCGACCGCCGTTTTGGTACTTGACCGACATCGAGGTCGCCCCGACGATGGTCCCCATGTTCATCCGGTGCTGCGTCGCGATGCGGCGCTCGGTGACGAGGTAGAGGCCGGTTTCGTCGATGGACACCTTTTTGTACTCGTCGTAGGCGCTCAAGCTCTCGCCACCGGTCGTGATGAAGTCGAGGCACCACTGCCACTGCGCCTCGGTGATGCTCGCGTAGCAGTGGGTGGCCCGCACCTCCGGCAGGATGTCGGCCGGCCGGAAGCCGCCCCCGACGGCCAGCGTCACGAGGTACTGCACCAGCACGTCCCAACAGTTGACCATCGGCTCGATGGACTCGATGATCTTCTCGTCGATGGCCTGCCGAAGGGCCGAGGCCTCGATCAACTCCAGCGAGTGCGTCGGGACGAAGTGAATCTTGCTCTCCGCGCCCGGTCGGTGGCCCGAGCGCCCGGCCCGCTGTAGAAAGCGCGCGACGCCCTTCGGCGAGCCGATCTGCACGATCGTTTCCACGGGCCGGAAGTCCACCCCGAGGTCGAGCGAACTCGTCGCCACGACGGCCTTCAGGCGCTCGGTGTGGATCGCGTCCTCGACCCAGTCCCGCAGTTCGCGGTCGATAGACCCGTGGTGCATCGCGATCTGCCCGGCGAGCTCCTCGTCGACGACGAGCAGCTTCTGGTACCAGACCTCGCACTGGTTGCGGGTGTTGGTGAAGATGATCGTCGAGCCGGAGTCGTGGATGATCGGCAGCACCTGCTCGAGCATCGTGATCCCCATGTGCCCGGCCCACGGGAACTTGTCAATCTCCTCGGGCATGACGGTTTTCACGGAAGTGTACTTGTCGATGTCGGCGCGGATGAGGAGCTGCTGCTCCGGCGGCACGGCCGAGCCCATCAGCACGCGACCGGCCTCTTCGAGGTTGCCGATCGTGGCGGAGATGCCCCAGACGCGAAGCGCTGAGTTGAGCCCCCGCAGGCGCGAGATCGCGAGTTCGAGTTGGACGCCGCGCTTGGTGCCGATGAGCTCGTGCCACTCGTCGGCGACGATGCACCGCAGACTGCCGAGCGTCTCGGGGTAGTCCTTGTTGGAGATCATCAGGTGCAGGCTCTCCGGGGTCGTGATGAGGATCTGCGGCGGGCGGCGCTTCTGGCGGGCGCGATCCGCGGAGGAGGTGTCGCCCGTGCGGACTTCCACGCGCCAGTCGAGCCCGAGCCCGGTGATGGCCTCGTGGGCGGCGCTCGCGATTTCTTTGGTGAGCGCGCGGATGGGGGAGATCCAGAGAGCGATGAGGCCTTCGGCCTCGGAGCCTGCGGCGCTCTGCCTGCGGCGCTGGGCCCGCGGCGCTGGGCCTGCGGCGCTGACGTCCGGACCGTGCGCCGCAGGCTTCCCGCCGGAGGCTCCCCGCCGGAGGCCCCCCGCCGGAGGCGAGCCCCCGTTGGCTTCGAGGACCATGGGGATGATCAGCGAGAAGGTCTTCCCGGAGCCCGTGGGGGCGTTGACGAGGCCACTCTGGCCGGAGAGGTAGGCGCGCCAGGCCTGCTCCTGGAAGGGGAAGGGGGCGTAGCCGCGCTGTTGGAAGTAGGCGCGGCCGCGGGCGAGGCTGGCTTCTACTAGGTTGGGTGAGGGGGCGGGCATCCTGTAGGGAAGGTGCTGGCGCGGGGGAGGTTTAGGGTTGGGGAAAGCTTTAGTGCATGAGAGTAAGCTCCGTTTGCTGGAGTGCCAGGCTGGGTAGGGCCGGTAGTGTCGTGCCCGACCTGCGGGCTTGCCAGTAGTGTCGGTGCACAGGACGATAGGACGGCGCTCCGGGCGGGCGTTCGACTGGCTCTGCCAGCGCCCGCCACACGCCTACCGGCACGAACGACGAGCCCATCTAGGCCAAGCCGCCCATCAGTACGCCGAGCGTACGCCCGCCGAAGGCCCCAATGTCGTATACGTCGGCTCCGGGATCTGCAGCCTGTTAAACGCATCCGAGTCGCCGAGGAAGACATTCAGGTCGACCAGGCCCTCGACCCCCTCCACCCGACCGCGCTCGCCGTACTGCCAGAACGCGATGGTCGCCGCGGAGCTCACCGACGGCGCATTCGTGCCGTAGCGCGCGATCCAGAAGGGGTAGTCGTCGAAATGGCCGGCGAGGTGGTGGTAGTAGAACTTGAGGTTCGTGTAGATGACGGGCTTGATGCCGTACTCGATCTCGGCGAGGTAGAGCCACGTGCGGAGGCCCTCGATGAGTTCGGCCTTGTCGGCCCCGTCGAGGGTCTCGACGTCGAGCACGGGGGACAGGTCACCCGGGGCGAGCCGCACCATCGTGCGGAAGTGCTCGAACTGCTCGCGCGGGCTCACGTCGGCGCGGAAGAAGTGGTACGCCCCGCGGGAGAGGCCGGCGGTTTTGGCGGAAGCCCAGTTGTGGCAAAACTTCGTGTCGAGGTGCGACTGGCCCTCGGTGGCCTTCATGTACACGAAGTCGATGCCGTCGGCGGCGACGGTGGGCCAGTCGATCGAGGGCTGGTGGTGCGACACGTCGATGCCCTCGATGTAGCCCTCGCGCTGGCGCTCGGTCTCCGCGTGTCCGCAACCCACCACCGCGGCCGCGGCCAGCAGAACGGACAGGATGGGCAGGGCGGGGAGACGCATTCTGAAGGGATAACGGGTTTGGCGCGCCGAAAGATATACAGATTCCTCGTCGGCGCGCGGCCTAATCGGGTGGGTTGTGTTGGCGAACGGCGTTCATCGGCGAAATTATCGTGGGGCGGCCCAGCGATGAGACTGCTGCTCAACCCTTTACCGCGGGCCCGTCGGGTTGAACAAAATTCGAGTTTTGGCGAAAGCCGTCGTGGGCCCGACGCGCCACCGACCTTCGCGGCCATGACGCAGCGCGAGCTCTTCCTCCGGCACCTCGCCCAGACCTCGGACGCGCCGATGGCCCTCGAGATCGAGCGCGCCGAGGGGGTCTGGCTCTACGACACGCGCGGCAGACGCTACATGGACCTGATCGCGGGCATCGGCGTGAGCGTCCTCGGCCACCGGCACCCGGCCATCGTGGAGGCAGTCAAAGACCAGGCCGATCGGTATTTGCACACGCTCGTCTACGGCGAGTACGTGCTCGCGCCGCAGGTGCAGCTCGCGAGACTGCTGTGCGACCAACTGCCGCCGGCGCTCGACTC
Source organism: Saprospiraceae bacterium (assembly GCA_965215115.1). Lineage (GTDB taxonomy): Bacteria > Bacteroidota > Bacteroidia > Chitinophagales > Saprospiraceae > CALDTK01. Next base: position 3,214,223 of record OZ244050.1, on the reverse strand, counting down.
GGTGTACTTCACGAACAGCGGCGCCGAGGCCACGGAGGCGGCGATGAAGCTGGCCAAGCGCAGCACGGGCCGTCCGGAGATCGTGAGTGCGTACCGCGCCTACCACGGCTCCACGCAGGGCGCGGCGAGCCTCAACTCGGACGCGTACTTCACGCGGGCTTACCGGCCGCTGCTGCCGGGGATCCGCCACGTCGACTTCAACTGCGGCGCCTGCCTCGGGCGCGTCACGACCGACACGGCCGCGGTGATCGTGGAGACGGTGCAGGCGGAGTGGGGGCTGCGCGTCCCGGACGCCGCGTGGCTCCGGGCGCTGCGGGCGCGCTGCACGGAGGTGGGCGCGCTGCTGATCCTCGACGAGATCCAGGCCGGGATGGGGCGGACGGGGCGCCTGTTCGCCTTCGAGCACTACGGCGTCGTGCCGGACGTGTTGCTGCTCGCCAAGGGCCTCGGGGGCGGGATGCCGATCGGGGCGATGGTGGCGGCGCGGGCGCTCACGCAAAACTTCGCCCGCGACCCGGTGCTCGGGCACATCACGACCTTCGGGGGGCACCCGGTGAGCTGTGCCGCGGCGCTCGCGACGCTGCGGGTTTTGCTGGAGGGCGATCTGATTACGGAGGCTGAGGCGAAGGGGGTGGCCTTTCGGCAAAACCTACAACACCTGCCCGGAGTCTTGGACGTGCGACAGATCGGACTGTGGCTCGCGGTGGAGTTGGAGAGCGGCGAACGGGTGCGGGCGGTGATCGAGCGCTGTACGGCGTTGGGGCTGGTGACGGACTGGTTTCTGTTCAATGATCGCGCCCTGCGGATCGCGCCGCCGCTCACGATCTCCGGGGCGGAAATCGAGTGGGCGTGTCGGGTTTTGGCGCAAGCCCTCTAGCCCCCGCCCGCGCCTACCTTCACGCCCGTGCGCTACCCCCTCGGCATTCAGGACTTTCGGACCCTGCGCGAGGGCGGCTACGTGTACGTCGACAAGACCCGCGAGATCATCGGCTGCCTGGACGCGGGCGCGGCGCTGTTCCTGTCGCGGCCGCGGCGCTTCGGGAAGTCGCTCACGGTGGCGACGCTCAATGAGTTGTACTCGGGCGACCGTGAGCTTTTTAAAGGGCTGTGGGCGTATGACAATTGGGACTTCGAGGCGATGCGGCGGCCGGTGATCTGGATGAAGTTCAATCAGATTGATTTCTCGAAGGGGCTGGAGGAAGCTCTGGTGCGTGAGGTACAGCGGAGCGCTCGCTCGCTCGACATCGGCGTGCCCGAAGCCGCATCCGCTGCTGGGATGCTGCGGGCGCTCATTACCGAACTCGCGGGACGGAGTGTTGCGAAGCGCTGCGTTATCCTCATCGACGAGTACGACAATCCAATGGTCGATAACCTGCACAACCTGGAACAGGCCGCCCGGAATCGAGATATCCTAAAGCGCTTCTTCGGAGTAGTCAAAGGCTTAGACCGTGACCTCGAGAAAGTCTTTATCACTGGCGTAAGTGCTTTCTCGAAGGTCAGCCTATTCTCAGACCTCAACCACATGACCAATCTGAGCTTGCACCCAGCAGCTCAGACCCTAGTGGGCTGGACGCAAGGGGAGATCGAGGCAACGCTAGCTGTCGATCTAGACGCTACCGGGGTCTCCCGGGAGGGGGTGCGTAACTGGTACAATGGGTACTCCTGGGGCGGCGAGCGCGTCTACAACCCATGGTCGCTGATCGGATTGATTACTAACAAAGAAGTCCAGAACTACTGGTACAGCTCCGGAAGCCCAAGTTGGCTAATTAGGCTCATCCGCGATGGCCGCAACTACGACCTCGCCGGGGCTCGCGTAGGGAGCAGTGCCCTGTTAGATTTTCGCCTCGAAGCGCTCGAGCCTATCGGTATCTTGTTCCAGACTGGCTACCTCACGATTGCCAGCGTAGATCGCGAGCAAGACATGCCGCCGATCTACACGCTCGACTACCCCAACCGCGAGGTCCGCGCGAGCTTTTACGGTAACCTCCTCGAGGCCTACACCGACCAGCGCCAGCGCTTCGACTGGTCGAAGACCGCGCAGTTGATTAGCGCCTTCCGGCAAAACGACCTGGCCGCCGTCTTCGCGACGATCACCGGGGTGTACGCGAGCGTCCCGTACGACTTCTGGCGCCGCGACGACGAGTCCATCTTTCACGCGGTGCTGTTCCTGCTGTTCAGTCTGGCGGGCGTCGGCGTGAGGGCCGAGGTCCACACCGCGAAGGGGCGCTGTGATGCGGTGGTAGAAACGGCGACGCACGTGTACGCCTTCGAGATTAAGGTGGACCGGACCGTGGCGGAGGCCCTGGCGCAGATCCGGGAGCGGGGGTACCTAGACGCGCACCAGGGGTCGGGCAAGGCGCTCGTGGCCATCGGGGTGCGCTTCGGGAGTGAGGAGCGCAACGTGGTGGCGTGGGAGGAGGCCCCTTACTGAAGTGTTGAAGGTTGAGGTGTTGAAGGGGCTGCCGCGCGCAGGGGGCAGACGATTACGCGACGCGGCGTTCCTTACCTTCGGCCCTGCCCCGACCTGCCAGCCACACAAACCCCCACTTTGGCTACAGCGCTACACAGAGTAATTTCTCGGTGTTCGGTCTTGGTCCTCGCGCTGCTCGCCGGGGCGAGTCCGGCCGTGGCGCAGCACCTCGTCTCCGGGACCGTCACCGAGGCCGCCACCGGCGAGGCCCTCATCGGGGCGGCCGTGCGGGAGCGGGGCACCGACAACGGCGCGGTCACGGACCTCGACGGGCGCTACTCGCTGCTAGTCGCGAGCCCGCAGGCCACCCTCGAGGTGAGTTACGTCGGCGAGGAGACGCAGGTCGAGCCGGTGGCCGGGCGTGCCGAGGTCAACGTCGTGATGGTAGCCTCGAGCGCGCAACTCTCGCAGGCGATCGTGACGGGCTACCGCGGCGTGCAGGAGCGCAGGGACCTCGTGGGCAGCTACAACACCGTGAGCGAGGAGGAGCTGGCCGCCGACCGGCCGGTGGAGAGCGTCGACCAGTTGCTGGAGGGCCGCGTGGCCGGGGTACAGGTGCAGGTGGTGTCGGGGGAGCCGGGGCTGCCGATCCGGGTGCAGATCCGGGGGCAGTCGGCCGTCAACGCGAACACCTCCGGACTGCTCCTCAACGCCTCTACCCAGCCCCTCTACATCCTCGATGGCGTGCCTCTCTTCGACGTGCTCGAGACCAACAGCCGGGCTTCCGAATTTGGCGCCTTCAACAACCAGCCCCTCAACCCACTCTCGCTGATCAACCCCGATGACATCGCGAGCATCGTCGTGCTCAAAGACGCCTCGGCGACGGCCCTCTACGGTGCCGATGCTGCCAACGGAGTCGTCCTCATCACGACTAAGCAAGGTCGCAGCGGCGCGACGAAGGTTTCCGTCTCGGCCAACTACGGCACGGGCCGGTCGATCAACGAGATCAAGTACCTGTCCACCCCAGAGTACCTCGAGCTCGCGCGCGAAACCCTGTTCAACGACGGACAGAACCCGGCCGACGCGGGTTCGAGCTCAATCGATACCGACTGGCGTCAAATCGTCGAGCAGAACCCACGTAACGCCGACGTCGACCTGGCCGTGAGCGGGGGCAACAGCGGGCTCACGTACCGCCTCACGACGGGCTACAGCGAGGTGGAGTCCGTCCACGTCGGCAACGGCCTGCGGCAGGGCAACTTGAACCTCAACCTCCAGATCCCGATTGGCCCCAAGCTGAAACTGTCGTCCCGGATCAGCGGGGCCTACCAGCGCAAGGAGGGCCTCCAGACCTTTGGGGCCTTCACGTTCGTGCCGAATATCCCGGTCCGCAATCCCGATGGGACCTTCAACGAAACCGGCACCTTCGAGAACCGCCCGAATCCCGCCGCGGTCCTCGAGCAGAATGAGAATTACCAGCGCACCATCAGTACAAACACCCAACTCACCGCGACCTACGAGCCGCTGCCGGCACTCACGATCCGCGGCTTCGGGGGCCTCGACCAGGAAGGCCGGGACCAGTTCCAGTACCGCTCGGCGCTCAACGCTTCGGGGCGTAGTCGCGGGGGGCGCCTGTCCTTGAGCGACAACCGCAACCTCCAGTGGATCGCCAACGGGCAGGCCGTACTGACGCCCAAGGCATTCGGGCGCCACCACCCGAGTGCGCTTTTGGGCGGGGAGGCTTCTCGCCAAAACCAATTCCGCCAGGTGTCCGTCGGGAGTGGCTTCCCCTTCGACGACCTCCGACGACTCGACTTACTTCCTTCCGAAGACACGGACGTGGTGACGAGCGTATTCGAACGGGCCAAGGCCTCCTACTACGGAGAGGTGGCTTACGACTATGACTACAAGTACTACGTCAAGCTGAACGGACGCCGGGACGCCAGTTCGCTGTTTGGCGGCGACCAGCAGGCCGACCTCTTCTGGGCCGTCGGCACGGCCTGGACCTTCTCCCAGGAGGCAGGTTTTGCCGAAAGGCGCCCCCTCGGCATCACCTACGGGAAGCTGCGGGCCAGCTACGGGATTACGGGCAACTCCCGCCTCGGGGTGTACACGGCGCAGGGCGTCTACGAGCAGAAATTCTTCGCGGACAACTACGGCGGCGCGCTCCCGGCATTCGTGACGACGCCGCCGAACGACGCGCTCACCTGGGAGCGGAAGCGCCAGGCCAATCTGGGCTTGGACCTCGCGTGGCTGGACGGGAAGTTGACCGTCGTGGCCGAAGTGTACAACAACCGTACGGTCGACGGGCTATTCACCACGCGCATCCCGCTGGAGGTAGGCTTCGAGAGCGTGGTCACTAACGCAACGAGTATCCGCAACCGCGGCTACGAACTAACGGTCGGCTATGAGCCCGGGGCGCTGTTGGCGGTGCGGGGGACCGGGATCACGTACAGCACCTCCTTCAACTTCGCGCACAACTACAACCGCCTGCTCGACATCGACCAGGAGGTGCTCGTGTCGACGGTCTCGCAGCGGCGCCTCGTCCCTGGGACGGACCTCAGCCTCGTCTACGGCGTCGTTACCCTCCCGGTCAACCCGGAGACCGGGCAACCGCGCTGGCGCCTGCTCGACGGCACCATCACCGAAGACCTCGTCGCCGCGCGAGATCCGCTCAACCAGGGCGTCATCGGCAAGACGGCGCCGGACTTTTTCGGGGGCTGGCACCAGCGCTTCGGCTACGGCGCCTTCGGGCTAACGCTCCAGATCAACTACACCTACGGCGCGACCGAGCTCGTCGACACGCGCACGTTCAATGACGGGCGCCAGATTGCGTTCAATAACCAGAGCGTCAACCTCCTCGACCGCTGGCAGCGCGCCGGGGACGTGACGGAGGTCCCGCGGCTCTCGGTCGACAACCCCCAGGTGAGCAACCAGTCGCGCTACGCGTACGACCTGAATTACGTAGAGTTCAGCATGATCAGCCTCGACGTGGATTTCGGTAAGTTAGGAATTCGTACCAAGCACCTCGAGACCGTGCGTGGCTTCGTGCTCGTCAACAACCTCGGCTACCTCTACGACGGCGAGCGCACCGCGGGCCGCAACGGCATCCGCGAGTACCGATTTACCTTTCCTGAGCAACGTGCCTTTACGGCGGGACTAAAAGTCAGCTGGTGATAAATCGCACGCTCGGTAGATGTTTGGGGTTGTCGCTCGTCCTGACTTTCGTAAGCTGCGAGGACTTCCTCACGGTCGAACCCCGTGATGAGCTATCGCGTACGGCCCTACTCGGTACGCGGCGCGGGGCCGACGCGGCGGTCGTTGGCCTGTACTCCCTGCTCGGCACGGAGAACTACTACCGCACGAGGATGACGATCTACGCCGACGTGGCCGGTAATATGGACATCATCGGCGACGGGGCCCTGGTCGATCCGGCCGACGAGGGTGTCGCCCGGCAAGAGTCACTGCGTTTGTACGGGTTCCTCCTCGGGGCCGACTACTTTAACTCCAACTACGACGACCTCTACGATGACGCGTACACGGCCCTGTACCAGGCCAACGACATCATCGACGCCCTCGCGACGATCACCGACGCCCCGGAGGAAGTGCGGCTTAGCCTCAGGGCCGAGGCACTCACCGTGCGGGCGGTGGCGCATTTTGATCTCGTGCGGCTCTTCGCCCAGGCGCCCGCGTTCACCCCCGACGCCAGCCACCCGGGGGTGGTCCTAGTGACGTCGGTGCCGAAGGCTTTCGACGCCGCCGCGCGCGCGAGCGTGGCCGAGGTGTACGCTTCGGTGATCTCCGACTTGGAGTCTGCCGAGGCCACGATCGCCGCGGAGTTTAGTGAGCGTTCGTCGGAGCCGTACTGGATCAACCATGACGTGATCCGGGCCCTGCTCGCGAGGGTGAACGCTTACGCGCAAAACTGGGAGGCGGCCCAGCGCTGGGCGACGCTCGCGCTGGAGGGCACCGCGGCCAGTCGAGCCGGTGCGCCCTACTGGGAGCTCGACCTCCAGAGATTTACGAAGAACGACGCGCTGCCCGTGATCTCGAGCCCAGCGCAAGTCGTCGGCGCCGGCAATCCCTCACCCTACCTACAGGTGGCCCAGAGCCTGGTCGACCTTTACGACACGAACGACGCGCGGCGCGCCCTCATCGTGAGCGATACGGCGGGGGTTCGCCTGAGCGCCAAGTACCCCTTCGCTCCTAACGTGGTCCGAAATGCGATCGTCGTACGGCGTGCGGACATCGTTTTGCTTCGCGCCGAGGCGAACCTCGAGCTGGGCCAACGCGCCGAGGCGCTGGCCGATCTGCACCTCATTCAGGCCGCCGCTAACGCTACCCTCTCGCGGGCTGATCTTTCGGAAGATGCCCTCCGGGATGCCATCTTGCTAGAGAGACGCAAAGAACTCGCCTTCGAGGGGCACTACCTCTTCGACCTGGGGCGGCGAGCACGGCCGCTCTTGCGGAACGACTGTCCTCCCTTCGTCCGGATCTGCGAGGTTCCATATGCTGAACGAGGCTTCATCCTGCCGATCCCACAGGATGCGATCGTGCGCAACCCCGAACTCAGTCAAAATCCCGACTACTAGTTTTGCCGAAAGGCGCATACGCCCCTGCCCCATGCCCGCCCGCCACAGCCTCCTCTCTATCGCCATCGGTGCCATCATAGCGGTGGCCGCCTGCGAGAAAGAGCCCCCCGACGCGGAGCTCGTCGCGCCCCTGCTCGGCTTCGGGGACCAGTCCGGGCTCGTGGCCCTCACCAACGATACGCTCTCGGTGGCCGTCTACCTCACGCGCGCCCTGCGGACGGACGGCCGCCTCGCCTTCGAGCTCAGCGGCGAGGCCGGGGGCGCCACCGACCTCGAGGCCCTCACGCCGAGCCCGCTCACGATCCCGGCCGGCGCCTCGGAGGTGTACATCAAGATTCGCGTCAAGGATGAGTTGACACCCGGGGGGCGCGACCGCCGGGGCCTGATTGTCCTCGAGCCGGGCGAGGGCTACCGCCTCAGCGAACGTGACAGTTTTAGCGTAAGCTACGGCCTCAAGAACACCGTCGACCTGAACATCTGGGCGCCGACTACCGCCTTCCCGCAACTTTACGGCTACACCAGTTTCAGTGCCGAGCCCGCGCCCACCACCGGCCGCGGCCCGAGGGCCGGGGAGCACTTCGCCCTCGCGCACGCGAGCGATACGCTCGTCAACGTGATCGGGATGTACAACGAGATCGCGGGCCTGTCGACCAACGCCCTCAACCTCCACACCATCTACAGCGACGACGACGTGAGCAGCGGCTCGGCCGACATCCGGATCCCGGCGCTGTTCCGACTTACGCCCGATGCAGCTGGCGCCAAAACCGGTCGCGTCGACGTGATCGCGCAGCGCATCACGATCCAGCACACCAACTCGTCCGGGCGCGGCCCCTTCACCGTCGGTATCTCCGGGGAGGGCCGCTACAACGAGACCACGGGCATCCTGCTGGTCGGGGTCGTCTTCGACGAGTCGGAACTCGGGCGCCCCGACCCTATCTTACGCCGCTACAGTTACGAATCGACGCGGCGGTAGTCACCTTTCGGCAAAACCGCCCGCCCACCCGGCCCCGGCCCCCCCCTTCGCTACCAACCCCCGAACGCATGAAATTTCTTTACGTACTACTCGCCGCGTGCAGCCTGAGCCTCGGCGCCCGGGCCCAGACGCCGACCCTCCTCAAGGACATCTACACCGGGGTCGAAGGCTCGAGCCCGACGCGGTTCTTTAACTACGGCGACAAGGTGCTCTTCCGCGCCGAGTCCGCCGCCGAGGGCACCGAACTCTGGATCACGGACGGGACGCCCGCCGGGACGATGATGCTCGCCGACATCAACGCCGACCCGAGTGTGTCGAAGGGCAGCTCGAACCCGGACAACTTCATCGAGTACAAGGGCAAGGTCTACTTTAAGGCCAAGGGCGCCACCGTCGGCGACGAACTCTACGTAACCGACGGCACGCCCGCCGGCACGATGCTCGTCAAGGACATCCAGCCCGGCGACAAGAGCAGCTCCCCGCTCGACTTCATCGTCTACAATGACCTGCTGTACTTCACCGCCAACGACGGCACGACCTCCTCGGAGCTCTGGGTGACCGACGGCACTCCCGGTGGCACGCGGCTCGCCGTGGACATCAACCCCGGCGGCGGCACCGGGATCCCGAACGGTAAGTACGTCTTCGGCGGTAGGATGTACTTTTCGGCCAACAACGGGACCAACGGCGCGGAGCTCATGTCCTCCGACGGGACCGCGGCCGGGACGGTCCTCGTCAAGGACATCCGCGCCGGGAGCGGCAACAGCCTCCCGAGCCGCTTCATCGCCTACGACGGCGCGCTCTACTTCCGCGCCAACGACGGCGAGCTCGGCACCGAACTCTACCGCACCGACGGCACCGCCGCCGGCACCACGCGCGTCATCGACCTCGAGCCGGGGGACTCGCGCTCGAGCTCGAATCCCGACAACTTCCTCGTGCTCGGCGACTACCTCGTCTTCACGGCCGACGACGGCACCCGCGGGGAGGAGCTTTACTACACCTCGGGCGACAGCACCTCGACGAAGCGCATACCGGACCTCAACGTCGGCAGCGGCGGGAGCGATCCGGAACAGTTCACGACCATCCTCGAGGGCGTCCTGTACGCCTTCGTCGCCGACGCCGGCAGCGGGGCCGGGGGCGCCCAGATTTATACCCTCGGCTTAGATGACGTGCCGGAGCTGCCGAGCGTGGACCTACTCGTGGACAGCGTCGACCTCGGGGGCGGGGCCGACCCGGAGGACCTGGTCTTCACCGGGTCGCACCTCTACTTCAGCTACGAGTCCGCGGCGACGGGCCGCGAGCTGGGTGGGTTGCCCTTCATCGCCGAGCGGGACGCGTTCCGCGTCGGCGAGGTCGGCGCAGGTGCCATCGACGGCGAGATCGACGACATCACGGTGTTCGGGAGCCGCCTCGTCTTCGAGGCCAACGACGGCACCACGGGCCGGGAGCCCTACGCGATCGAGAGCCGCTACGCCGACGTGGACCTGGTTACCTTCGACGGTGAGGTGATCGGCGACGGGGACACCCTCGTCTTGGACCAGGCCTCGCTCGGGCTTGGCGCTTTAGGGTTGTTGGCCTTCTCCAACAGCGGCAACGATACCGCCGCGGCGATAGCGGTCGCCTTCGACGAGGACCTCGACCGCGTGGCGTTCGACTTCGGGGACGACGACCCGGAGGACCTCCGGCTGCCCCCGGGCGCGAGCAACGGCTTCCTGTTGCGCGTCGACCCGCGCGGTGTCGGCGCGCAGCTCGACTCCATCCTCGTCGGCTACACGACCATCGGCGGCGGGGAGCTGATCACGGTCTACCTCGAGTACGAGGCCGTCCTGCCGGAGCTGGCGGTGAGCACGACGCCCGCCGGGGCCGCCTTGTTGCCCCTGGCGACACTCGATTTCAGCGGCACGACCGTCGGGCGGGACTCGGTGCGGTCGCTGTACCTGCGCAACGCGGCCATGGGCGCGATCTCGGTGGACTCCATTTACCTCGCGACGGGCACAAACTTCAGCTTCGCGGAGCTGGCGACTGGGGGCCTCACGGGGGGCGCCGTCGAGGAGCTGAAGGTTACTTTCAACGCGGACGCCGTCGGCACTTTTTCCGACACCCTCACCCTGATCACCTCGCTGCCGGGACGCGATAGCGTCTTCCGTGTGGTGCTGACGGCGAGCACCGTCTCCGGCATTGCCGACCTCGGCCTCGGTACTGCGGTCGTCTACCCCAACCCCGTGCGGGACATCGTGACCGTCGAGCTCGCCGAGGCCATCACCGACGGGCAGTGGCGGATCAGCAATGCGGCCGGACAGATCGTCTCGCGCGGAACCTGGCCCATTAATAGCAATCAGCACCGGATCGACATGCAGGTTTTGCCGAAAGGCACCTACCGACTCTACGTCTTCGCGGGGGAACGCGGGATGGTGGTGCAGCTGGTGAGGTAGTGCCTGGGTGCCTGGGTGCCTGGGTGCCTGGGTGCGGGGTGCGGGGTGCGGGGTGCCTGGGTGCGCTTGGCATGATGTCACGATGGGACGGTAGCCGGGCCTCCCGGGGCACTTCGGGCTGTGGCCTACGAACTTCTCGGGCAACCTCGGGACAGCTGATTCGTTCGAGGGGGCGGATCGGCTGTCCGAATTTATGAACTGGCTTTCTGTATGACCGACTCGCGTTCATCGCTAATCCTCTTGCTCGCCTCGACTACGCTGTTGGCGCTGGGCTGCGGTAGGAAAGAGGCCGCGACGCCGGCGGCACTCGTGGACGCGTTGCGGACGGCTTACGCCAAAACACCCGACCAGTGGCCCGCGCCGACGCTCGACGCCGGAGTGCCCCACCGCGAGTTGGCCCGCCTCGACGAGGACGCGATGCGGCCGGTGGCCAAGGCCTACGCAGACATCGCCGTCGCCGACGAACGGGCCCTCGTGGAGCTCGGCAAACAGCTCTTCTTCGACCCGCGGCTCTCGGCCTCGAACCAGATCTCCTGCGCCTCGTGCCACGACCCCGACCTAGCCTGGGGCGACGGCCGGCGCCGCAGTTTCGGACACGACCGCAACCGCGGCGCGCGCAACGCCCCGAGCATCCTCAACGTTGGCCACTGGGAGACGCTGTTCTGGGACGGGCGTGCCACGAGCCTCGAGGACCAGACCCTCGGCCCGCTGCAGGACCAGATGGAGATGATGCAGACCCTCGAGGAGCTCGGACCCGAACTCGCGGCCATCGCGGGCTACCCGCCGATGTTTGCGGCGGCCCTCGGGAGCGACACCATCACGACGCGACGGGTGTCCCTCGCTCTGGCCGCCTTCGAGCGCACGATCGACAGTCGGACGAGCCGCTTCGACCACTTCGTGTCCGGGCGCTACGATGCCCTGAGCGACGCGGAGATCCGTGGGCTACACCTCTTTCGCACGAAGGCCCGCTGCCTCAATTGCCACAACGGACCGCTGTTCTCGGACCAGCAGTTCCACAACAACGGCCAGAGCCAGATCGGGCGAGACGACGAGGACCTCGGCCGCTACACCGTGAGCGGCGAATGGAGAGACGCCGGGGCCTTCCGGACACCCTCGCTTAGGGACGTGATCTACACCGGGCCCTACTTCCACAACGGCAACATCGCCGAGTTGCGGGAGATCTTGCAGATGTACAATGCCGGCATGCCGCAGGTCATCTCACGCGCGATCATGGATACGCTCTCGCGCGTCCCGATCCACGACCCCCTCCTCAGGCCCCTCGGGCTCACCGAGGCGGAGATGGACGACATCACTGCGTTCCTAGAGGCGATATCGACGCGGCCAGTGTCGGTGCGCGTGCCGGAAACACTGTAACTCGAACCTCCGGTTCGAGACTAAACCCGCAAGACGAGCCCCCCTCTGATTGCAGGTTTCACACCTGCCCCTCAGCAACCCCTGAGCTACACCCCACCGCCAAGCCCCCCTCGCACAGATTGTCCAATTTCTCGCCCGCTCGACCACACCGTGGCCACGACCTGGTCGAGTGTGCGGGCCCTAATCCCGCGGTCCAGCGCCCGGCCGTGCGCCAGGGCCCGAGCGTGTGCGAACCTGACGGCCCGACGCCGATCTTGAGCATGTCGAAGGCGCAGATGCACTCCACGGGGGGGGGAAGTTCGAGGGGTAAACTCTGCGAAAAAAAGTAGGGCGCGGAACAGTGCTATCCAGGGCAACCACCCTGGGCGGACAAGCTACGCGGCCGGGGGTGGCCGTAGGTTCGACGCGCGCCGCGATCACTTTAATTCGGGCCGCGTCCAACAATCGCCACCCGAATCACATACGGCTAGGACACATAACTCCAAACACACATGTTCTACCACGATGGCGGGAAGCTCCAGTACCCCGTGAAAGTCACCAAGCCGAACCCCGTTTTCGCGAAAGCCCTCCAGCAGGGCATCGGCGGGGTCCAGGGCGAGATCCGCGTCTGCCTCCAGTACCTGTTCCAGGCCTTCGGCGCGCGCGGGCCGAAGAAATACCGCGACATGCTCCTCGAGACCGGCACCGAGGAGATCGCCCACATCGAGATGCTCGCCACCGCCGTCGCGATGAACCTCGAGGGCGCCCCCGTCTCCTTGCAGGAGGCCGCCGCCGCCGACCCGGTCGTGCACGCGGCCATGGGCGGGATGAACATCCAGCACATCATCACGACCTGCATGGCCGCCCTCCCGGTCGATAGCTCGGGCGTGCCCTTCAACGCCAGCCACGTCTACGCCTCCGGCAACATCGCCGCCGACATGCTCGCCAACGCCACGGCCGAGTCCACGGGCCGCATGCTCGCCGTGTCGCTGTACAACATGACCGACGACCCCGGGATGAAGGACATGCTGAGCTTCATGATCGCGCGCGACACCATGCACCAGGAGCAGTGGCTCTCGTGCTGGGAGGAGCTCGGCGGCCGCAAGAACCACCCGATCCCGAACTCCTTCGACCAGTCGCGCGAGCCCGAGGACTACAACTACACCTTCTACACCCTCCACAAGGACGGCAAGCCCGGCCCGAAGGGCTACTGGAGCGAGGGCGACAGCTTCGACGGTCGCAGCACGTACAACCAGAAGCCGATGGCCCCCGCGGGGGAGGTCCCCGACCTCGGGATGGCCAGCCCGAAGACCCCGACGCAGAAGTCGCAACAGTCCGACCTCGGCCTGATGGACAAGGTCATGGGCGCGCTGTAGTAGCGGCGCAGGCCGGTTTCGGCTTTCGCCAAAACGCACCCGCGAGTTCGCATCCGCGAGTTCGCTTTCGACGGGTATCCTCCGGGTGGGGATACCCGTCTTGCGTTAGGGAAGTAACCGTGGCGCGTTTTGCCGAAAGGCGTCAGCAAACCACCGAGCTTCCGTTATGCGCTAGCTAGCAGCAGGAGCAAAAGGATTCGTAACAACGATAAGTAGTGCTATGTCAATGATTAATGTGTTACGTAAAGATTGTATGTGTATTAACGATTATGACCTTTGCGCTCGGTATTAAGCATAGGTTGCATAGGTAACCCTCCTCGGACGAATCCTTCTCCATAAACTTTACCCCAGGAGTTGCGAGGGGAGCTTACTTTTGCGCGGAAGTCGTAAGGCGATCGCACGGGGCACTGCAGCGTCAACACTCGAACATGATTTTACCCACGTGGCGTCTACTTCCCGTGGCTCTGCTATCGACGTTTGCGCCGCGGGTGGCGACTGCGCAACTGTTCATCAACGAGTTCGTCGCCTCCAACGCCACCGGGATCACCGACGAGTCGGGCGCGCACGAAGACTGGATCGAGATCTACAACGCCGGCGCCGCCCCGGTCGACCTGGCCGGCTACTACCTCTCCGACGACCCTACGCGACCGCGGCTCTGGCGAATCCCCACCGGGTCCACCGCGCAGACCACCATCGCGGCCCAGGCCTACCTCGTCTTCTGGGCCGACAAAGACGTGACCACGGGCGCGAATCACGTCGACTTCAAACTGAGTGCGGGCGGTGAGACCATCGTGCTCACCGCACCCGACGGCGCGACCACGGTGGACGCGTACACCTTCGGCGCGCAGTTCGTGGACGTGTCCTTCGGGCGCGTGGGCGACGGCGGGCAGGCCTGGGACTTTTTCGCGACGCCGACGCCGCGCGCCGCCAATACTACTGCCCCGGGCACCCCGACGGTCGCGCCGCCGACTGTCTCGCCGAGGGGTGGCCTCTACGCGTCGACCGTGACGGTGGCGCTTTCGGTGCCGAATGAGGGCGCGCAGATTCGCTACACCACGGACGGCAGCGTGCCGACGCCCTCCTCGACGCTGTACGGTGCTCCTTTGACGCTTTCGCAAAACACCCCGCTGCGGGTGCGTGCTTTCCGTGCCGGGCTCACGGCGAGCCAGGTCGTGACCGAGACTTACCTCTTCGGCGCGTCGCACACGACGTCGGTCGTGGCCTACACCGCCGACCCGGTCGAACTCTTTAGCCCGGCCACGGGGATGTACCCCAACTTCGACAAGGACATCGAGATCGAGGCCAACGCGGAGCTCTTCGAGCCCGACGGCACGCGGGGCTTCAACCAGCTCTTCGGGTCCGAGTTGCAGGGCACCGGCTCGGTGTCGTATCCGCAGAAGTCCCTCGCGCTCAAGGCCAAGAAGAGCCTCGGGGCCAGCGTCATCCCGTACCGGGTCTTCCCCGCCAACGAGCGCGACGAGTACCGGAGCCTCACCCTGCGCAACTCCGGGCAGGACAACACGACGACGCTGTTTCGGGATGTTTTGGCGACAAGCCTCGTACTCGACCTCTCCGACGTCAACGTGGGCGCCCTGCGGTCTATCACCAAACCGGACGTCAACGCCCTCCGCTACCGCCCCAACGTGGCCTACGTCAACGGGGCGTACTGGGGCCTGCTCAACCTGCGCGAGCGGGCGGACGCGCGCTACATCGAGACGCACTTCGGCCTAGAGGACGACGAGATCGACTTCCTCGAGAACGACGCCGAGGTCAGGGAGGGCGACATCGAGGCCTGGGCGGAGCTGCAGGCCTACCTCGGGGCCAATCGCCTCGCCGACGAGGCCGCCTACCGCTACGTGGCCGACCGCGTCGACATCGGCAACCTCATCGACCACTACGCCCTCGAGATCTACATCGACAACCGGGACTGGCCGCAGAACAACACCCGCCGCTTTCGCGAGCGCGCCGAGGGCGGGCAGTGGCGCTGGCTGACCTTCGACCTCGACCTGTCGATGGGGCTCCTGTCCGAGGACCAGGTCTGGAACTCGGGGTACAACCGCGCCAACTCGTTGCGGCGCCTCCTCGAGACCCGCGGCGAGGCCGACGAGCTCCCGGACCGCGTGACGCTCCTGTTCCGGCGCCTGATGGAGAACGAGGGCTTCCGGGCGCGGTTCGTCAACCGGGTGGCCGACCAACTCAACGTGCTGTATTTAAAGCAGCGGGTGCAACGGCGGATCGACGAACTCGTGGCGCTCTACCGCCCGGAGATGGCGCAGCACCTGGAGCGCTGGGCCCCGGGGCTGCCGTGGGAGGACAACGTGGGTATCCTGCGGGGTTTCGCGGACGGCCGCGACGAGCGGGTGCGGCAACACTTCGTGGGTTCGGTGGAGGGCATTACGGGCGTACACACGGTGAAGGTCGAAGTGAATGACCCGGCCGCCGGGGAAGTCGACTTCAGCACGGTGACGGTGCACCGCGGCATCGCGCCCTTCACCGGCAAGTACTTCGGCGGCGTCGCCATCCCGGTCTCGGCACACCCGGCCCGCGGCTACGTCTTCGAGTCCTGGGCGGGGGCGGCCAGCGGTGCGGCGTCGCAACGGTCGGTGACGCTCACGGGCGACGCTACCCTCCGGGCCAACTTCCGGCTCGGCTCCACGGCGGCCGACGCGATCGTTATCAACGAGATCAACTACAACTCCGCCCCGGCGGCGGCGAGCGACGACTGGGTGGAGTTGCACAACCCGAACGCGGCGCCGGTCGACATCTCGGGGTGGACCTTCGAGGACGAGAGCGGGGAGTTCTTCCCGATCCCGGGCGCGACCGTCATCCCGGCGGGCGGCTACCTGGTCCTGGCCGAGGACTCGACCGCCTTCGCGCAGGTCTACCCGACGGTGAGTGGTGTGGTGGGTGGTTTCGGCAACGGCACCCGGGGTTTCAAGCTCGGCAACGGCGGCGAGGGGCTCACGCTCCGGAACGCGGCCGGCGCACTCATCGACGAGGTACGCTACGACGACGAGGCGCCCTGGCCCACGGCGGCGGACGGTGACGGGCCGACCTTGCAGTTGCGCAGCGCGGGCCTCGACAATGCGCTACCCAGCTCCTGGGATGCCGCCCCCGCGACGCCCGGCGCGGTAAACGGCAACTCCGTGGCCGTCTCGGAGCTGGAGCGGCGTGTCGGGCTGCGGCTTGCGCCAAACCCCGCCGCAGCGGAGGTGCGGATCGAGGTGAACGAAGGTTCGGATGCGGCGGCGCTTACCGTCTACAACGCAGTCGGGCAGCGCGTGCGGACCCTGGCCGGCGGAAGCTCGACGCGTTACATCGTAGATGTGAGTGGCCTGGCGGACGGCCTGTACACGGTGGAACTGCGTTTGGTGAGCGGCGAGCGCGTGGCGCGCAGACTCGTAGTGCGGCGGTAGCCCGCGTGAAGGATGGCACAGGGGCTCGGCACAGAGACACAGCGACTGAAAGGGGTCGGGCCCCCGCTCCTTACTTACTTTCGCGGCGCCGCGTCGAGTAGCTACCGCTGCGCCTTCGGGCGCTGCACCTCTTCGCGCACTCCGCGACCCAATCGGCAACTATGTACTCCCAACGCGTCCTCATCAAGGTGGGCACCAACGTGATCTCGAATCGCGCGAACCGCATCCTGCGGCCGGTCCTGCGCAACCTCGTCCGCCAGATCGCGGCGCTCTACGAGCGCGAGGTGATGTGCGCGCTCGTGAGCTCCGGGTCGATCATCTCCGGGATGGAGGTCCTCGGCAAGATCGAGAGCGCCAATGAGACGCAGCGCCGGCAGGTGTACTCGGCCACGGGCCAGCCGCGGCTCATGCGCCTGTACTACGACCTGTTCGAGGAGTACGGCATGAAGTGCGCGCAGGTGTTGCCGACCAAGCGCGACTTCGAGCCGGGGGCCCACCGCGAGATCATGGTGCAGTGCCTCGAGGGCTTGCTCGACGCCGGCGTGGTGCCGGTCGTCAACGAGGACGACGCCACGTCGGTGACGCGCTCGATGTTCCACGACAACGACGAGTTGGCTTCGCTGATGGCGGAGCTGCTGGGGGTGGACCGCCTCATCATCCTCACCGACGCCGAGGGACTCTTCGACGGGCACCCCCGCAAGGCCGGCTCGAAGCTCATCGCCGAGGTGGACGCGCACGCCGACCACTCGCACGTCATCGAGGCCTCCGGCAAGGGCGAGGCCGAGGGGCGCGGGGGCATGGGCTCGAAGCTGCGGTTCGCGCAGTACGCCGCCAGCCTCGGGATCCCGACACACATCGTCGGCGGGAAGGCCGACAACGCCATCCTCGACATCTTCGACGGCAAGGCCGTGGGCACGCTCGTGCGGGCCGTCACGCTTCCGCAAAACGCTTAACGATGCCCACGCTCACCACCGACCGCAAGGACGCCGTGCTCGCGAGCGTCGTCGGACAACTGCAACTGCGCCGCGACGAGATCAAAACGGCCAACCGGCGCGACCTCGACGCCTACGCCAGTGAATCCGACCGCGCGACGTACGACCGCGCGATGTACGACCGGCTCGTGTGCGACGACCACAAGATCGACGGCATGATCCGCGCCGTCGAGGAGGTCGCCGCGCAGGCCGACCCCGTCGGCCGGGTGATCAGCGAAGTGACCCGCCCCAACGGCCTGCGCGTCGTCAACCGCACGGCGCCCTTCGGGACGATCGTCATCATCTACGAGTCGCGCCCGGATGTCACCGTCGAGGCGGCGGTGGTCGCCTTTAAGGCGGGCAGTAAGATCTTGCTGAAGGGCGGCAAGGAGGCGGTGCACTCCAACCGCGTGCTCGTCGACTGTTGGGCGGCGGCCTTGCGGCAAAACGACCTCCCCGCGGACTACGTCCAGCTCCTCGAACTAGACCGAACGCAGACGCAGGCGTTTTTGCGGAAGCCCCCCGAGAAGGTCGACCTCATCGTGCCGCGCGGCGGCGAGGGCCTGATCCGCTTCGTCAAGGAGCACGCGACCTGCGCAGTGCTGGTGAGCGGGCGCGGCAACAACTTTTTGTACGTCCACCCGAGTGCGGACTGGGAGCAGAGTTTGGCCGTGATCCTCAACGCGAAGACGAGCAAGATCTCGGCTTGCAATGCGCTGGATAAGGTGCTCGTAGATCGTGGGCTGCCCGAGTACGAGCGGCGCGTACGGGTTTTGGCGAAAGCCCTCGAGGAAGCCGGCGTCGAAGTCCTCGTCGACCAGTCCGTGGGGGTGGACTCGAAAGTACCATCAGTGTCCCTTACCCCGGACGTGTGGGCCGAGGAGTTCCTCGCCATGCGCATCGCCATCGGTGCAACGGACGGGGTCGACGAGGCCACGGACCTCATCAACCGCTACTCCGGCGGCCACTCCGCCGCCATCATGGCCACGGACGCCGACGCCGCCGCGCGCTTCATGGAGGCCGTCGACTGCGCGGCCGTCTACCACAACGCCTCGACGCGCTTCACGGACGGCGGCGAGATGGGCGCCGGGGCCGAGTTGGCGATCTCGACCGACAAGCTCCACCATCGCGGGCCGCTAGGCCTGGCGCAGTTGGTGACGAACAAGTACTGGGTGTACGGCGCGGGGCAGGCCCGGTGAGGGCTACACCGTTTGTAAGTAGCTGCTTCGCGTATCAGGGTCGCGTCGATTGTCCCAAAAACCTACAACAATTATTGTCGGGGGAGTGTGCCGGTAGAAGATGCTGTAGTACTCCAGAAACAGCACCCGGACCCCCGGCACATCGGTCTCGTACCCGAGTTCGGGAATTTGGCAAATGGCACCGCAGCGGGGATTTGGCGCCAGTAGCTGAGCACCTGACTCCTCTAGGTTTTAGCGGTAGCCGTCCAAACGAGGGTTAGTGCATCCATCCTTCGTCTTCGGCGTCGATTTCGGCCTGGGGGACGACACGCCCGGCGGCAATATCGGCGTCGCTCGAAGCAATCATCTGTTTCTGGCTTTCTGAAAGTCGGTACACGCCCCCCCTCTCGACACTTGCAAAAAACCCGTCTACGTTCGCGAGCAAAGCCGCGTCCTCGGATTGGGTGATCTTATCTATGAGTTCCGCTTTGAGTACTTCGATGGACTTCATATTGATTTCGATTGTCGTGGGTACGGCCGCCGCCCCCCACCCTCAAAACTTCGCCCACCACCCCCGCCACGCGCCCCCGCCGCCGGTGTTGTACTCCAGCGCCGGCAGCGGGACCTTGACGTAGTTGAGCCCTTCGAAGAGGCCCCGCAGGACGGGCGAGCGCGTCGGGATCTGCGTCCAGTCGATGTCGAGCGCGAGGTAGAACTGGCGGTGGCGCTCGACGTCCGGCAGGCGATTCCCGCGGTAGGTGCGCCGGTTCTCGAACTCGCCGTACATGCCGTCGGCCCCGTAGCCGACGGCCACGTTGAGCCACTTCGGCACGGCGAGGCGGCTGTCGCCAAAACGTACTTCGGGCAGCCAGCGGTGGACCCCGGTCGAGAGCCAGTACGTGTGTCCGTTGTAGTCGTTGAGCAGGCTCTCGAAGTAGTCGTCGCCCAGGTAGCCGTAGCCCTCCCGCGCGTAGCCCGAGCGCGTGAAACTGAACTTCATCCGCACGATCTGCTCGTCGAGCAGCGCCTCTTGCGCCACGACCAAACCCGTCCCCAACGCATTCGCCCCCATGTCCGACCACGAGAAGCCCCAGCCCTCGTAGAGGCCGTCGAAGACCTCGATCGGGGTCTGCAAATACATCCCGAGGCCGCCGCCGTACCACAGCGCTTGGGTTTTGGGGACACCCGCCCGCCGCAGCGACCGGTAGCCGACCGAACTGTAGAGGTAGGCCCCGTAGGCGTGCCCGACCTTGTCGACCTGCAGGTAGCCCTTCGCGTCGTCGTAAAAATGGAACGGCACGCGCGCCTTGTTGCTGTACCAGTTGAGGTAGAGCACCGTGAGTCCGCCGGCAACGAAAGTACCCTCGGCGATGAGGGTGTTGCGGAGGCGACGGGGGTGGAGGGTGTCGGGGTAGGGCATGCTTTGGGCAGCCGCGCCTAAGCTCCAGATCATTAAAAGAGCTAGCAGGTAGGTGCGCATGGCCGGAGCGAGAAGGTTCGGTGAAGGTATCGCCCACGACGTCCGACTACTTCACCGCCGCCGCGGCCACCGCCGCCGCCAGTTCCTGCATCCACACCCCGATCTCCGGTTTTGGCGAAAGCCCGAAAACATGCGTCTCACGCGCCTCGTGTCGTGCCGTCGCTTCGAATGCTCCCGAGACGTGCCCCCAGTCGCCGGGGTAGATCAGACCAGCGTGCGCGGCGTCGAAGTAGTGTGCGTAGGCGTAGAGCTGGCGCAGGTCCCCGATGCTCGGGTGCGGATCGGCGAGGGCCTTCCACTTGGTGTCGAGCACGGTGCGCTGGCCGGAGTCGACGCGCGTGAGGACGATGTCCGGCCGCAGCGTGCGCGTGTGCGGACCGCCCGCCCAAAAGCGACTCACCTGCTGAAGGTCCACGCTAAAGCCCAGGAGGTGCCGCCGCAGGGCCACGCCGACGAAGCGCTCCCAGAGTGTGTTCATGTCGAACAGCAGCGCGAGCAGTTCGTGGCGACCGGCCCGCAGACCCGGGTGGAGGTTGAGCAGTAGGAGCCGCGCGATGTCGAGGGCGCGGCGGTAGGGCGCGAGCTTGCGCGGGAGGGTCCCGTGCGGCAGTCCGAGGCGCGCGAAGTGCTCGGGCGTGACCCGGCCTAGCGTCGCCTGTTGCGGAAAGTCGAGCCGCAGGCGCGCCAGCCGACCGGCCAGCGCGGGCGAGCGGTGACTCCTACCGATCAGTTCGAGGGTTTCGGCGAGGAGCTGGTGCGCGAGGTGCTGCCGGTCGTACACCGTGTGCTCGGTGAGGAAACGCTCGCGGTGGAGGTGATTCTTGCGCAGGTGCGTCGCCATCACGAGACGCCCGCGCAGCGCGAGTTGATCGTCCTGCACTCGGCGGTACTGCCGCACGAGCCCGCGGCGGAGCAAGGTCTCGCACTCGCGCACGAAGAGCTCGAAGTAGAGCTGCAGCAGGTCGTCGTGCCGCAGGTCGAGCGCCGCCTCCGTCGGGGCCGCGACCGGCAAATCGCCTACGGCGCGCAGCATACCGACGAGGACGCCGCGCCAGTGCTGCGCGTCGGTCCGGTCGCTCCGGTCCGCCTTCGGCAAGACCTCGATCGTGCGTTGCCCCACGCGAATCACCCCGACGGTGCTCCCGAAGTGGACCCCACGGTGGACGAGCGTGAAGGGCGGCTGTGCGGGCGGCCGGAAGGTGGCGTGAAAGCGCTGGAGCGCCGCGAGTTCGTCGGCGGTGAGCCCTGTGTCCCCGAGGCGCAGTCGCTCGTGTTCGTAGACGGTGAGCGTCGTCATCGGACGATGTCGGGGTCGAGGGCGCGCAATGCTTTTAGGAACGCCATATCGTCCTGTGGCACACCGACATCATAGCGTACGTGATCAGGCAAGTCGGCGTAGTCGGAGGTCACGCCCGGGGCGAAGGGAGAAGTGTTCGAGTTTGACGCCTTCCGGCAAAACCCGCTGCCGAGGATCAGCTCGAGCTTATCGTCCTCGCCGAAGAAGTACTCCTGGAGCAGCGGGATGACCTTGCGCTCCAGGGCGGTCCGCAGGTCTTGCGCATCTCGCAGCCCCAGGAAGAAACTGTGCCCAATGTGGTGGTGGCGATCGCGCAGCAACTCTACGCGATGATTGATGGTATTCAGCAAGTCGGGCAGGCTTACGCCAGCACCTGCCACCTCGATGGTGTCCCACCCCTCGCTAAGCTCGGCCACGTCCCGGATGACATTGGCATCCGCTCTCATTTCCTCGAACTCGAACCGCCGCCGCAGCGCCGCGTCGAGCGCCTCTACGGAACGATCCGCGGTGTTCATCGTACCGATGAGGAAGAGATTGCCCGGCACCCCGAAGCGCTCCTTGGAGTACGGCAGCGTCACGGTGAGCTCCTCGTCGGCCCCGAGCCGTTTGTCCTCCTCCAGCAGCGTGATCAGCTCCCCGAAGATGGCCGCGACATTGCCGCGGTTAATCTCGTCGATGATGAGGACATGAGGCGTGGGGGCGGCCGCCGGGCTCCCGCCCGCCCCCCTGGCGCCGGTGGCGGTCGCAGAACTCCTGCTCTGACTATTATCGGCTACCGATAAGCTGAGTCTCTTGGGATTGAAAGATTTGTCAAACGCCTCTCGGGACAATCGTTTAATGACTGCTATTGCTACGTTTTCAAACTGGGTTCCGGTGTTACCATTTTGATTACCGTGAAATGCCTCGC
This sequence comes from Saprospiraceae bacterium, assembly GCA_965215115.1. Lineage (GTDB taxonomy): Bacteria > Bacteroidota > Bacteroidia > Chitinophagales > Saprospiraceae > CALDTK01. The sequence goes on along the minus strand of OZ244050.1, from coordinate 3,191,847 downwards.
GGACGCGGTCAAATTTCATATATGTCTTGTCATTCGCATTTCGAGCTTTTCGGACCTCGAAGCTGTGTCCACTTCGAGCGACAGTAATCCAGACCGAGGCCTTACCAGCCGCCGACAACTCTGTCGGAATCGGGGCGGACTGCTTCGTCCGCGCGATCAGCGCAGAGAAGCCCAAATCATATTTTTCCTCAGATGAAAGATTAAAGTACGCGAGATTGACAGCTTCCTCCACCGTAAGGTTTTGGGTTTCGCCTTCGCTATTGTAAGTCGGCAGTTCAGTGTCACCGTGAAGTCCTACCTGAACTACAGTTTCTCTTGCTCCGTTTGCCATCCGCTTAAACACCCCGTCCTTCACTCCATAACTCACCTGCCCGCCCACCACCACCTCCGGCTTAATGCCCTCCACGAAATCCTCATAGCTCATCGACTGGTGGAAGGTCGTAAACACGATCCGCCCGGCCGTCACCAGCTCCTCGTAGCGCGTCCGCACCGCGCCGCGGCTTTGCGGGGCGGAGCCGTCGCAGATCTCGACCGCCAGCTTCCGGGTCGCGTACGTTTTTCCGGTGCCGGGCGGGCCGTAGAGGATTTGGTTGAGGGGGTGCGTTGGATTCATTTTCGTTTGCAAAGTTTCGGGATGATCCTGGAGTGCGGACTCACTTGTCGTGGCCGCCAATACCAATTCGGGAAAGGAGTTGACGGGTGCCTGCGCGCGCCCGAACGCTTCCCGCAGGTCAGACAAGAGTCTTACGTAGGCAGCACCCGTGATGCGTCCCCCCGCACCACTACCGTCGACGGGGAACCCGAACGTGTCGGTGATGTATTCGCGACTCCGCCTGTCCAAACTCACGAACGCATAGGGCCTCACCCAGAATAGCCCGATCGTTAGTTTCCACCCCACCTGCCGGACTTCCTGCGCGGCGTCGAAGGTTTTGGCGAAAGCCGCCGCGGCCTCCGCGTCGTCGACATCGGCGGCGTAGCTCATCGCGGCGCGGAACACGTCCCACAGGCGATCGATCGCATCGGGGCTACGGGTTTTGGCGTAAGCGAAGAACCAGGTGCTCTGGTTGTTGGCCGTTGGGACGCCGGCGAACGCGGTAGGGGCCGCCTCATCGACGCTTAGTAACGCCGCCAGGGCCGTCGCTAACTCGGTGCGCTGTGCGTCGCGTTGCTGCCGATTGAAGATCGCGATGGCGGTGAAGGGATCGATGTCTCGCAGGGGTCCGCTCGTACCGTCGGCGAACTGATCGACGAGGACATTGTCCCCGCCGCGCCCGCGAAAAGCCTCGACGACGCCCGCGGCGAGACCGGGACGGTCATCCTCGGACCACTGCAGGGCGTCGGCGATCCGCTCGTAGAATCCGGTCCAGGCGGAGGGGGCCTTCGGCTGCGTCCGCGCCTGATACGCCTCGACAGCCGCTAGGGCATTGATTTTGAAGTAGGGCTCCAAGAGTAGGGCATCCGCCTCAAGCCAGGCCTCGCGCGGCACGAGCCTACAAGTCGAGTCATCGTTCGGGGTCCACCACCGCGACTCCCCGCGGTACGGCTCGAACTTCGCCGGGTACCCAATCCGCATGTACGGGCGCTCGAACCAGCTGGCGTCGCCGTTTGGCCGCAGCCCGGATGGCACGGCCTCGTCGGTCAGGAAGCGTCCGAGCAGCTCGATGCGCTCGTTGCCGCGGCACAGGTAGAACCAGTCGTTTTTGCGAAAGCTGCAAAAGGGATCGGCTTGCGTCTCGGCAGACCGGCCCTTCCCCCGCGGCTCCCCGTGCACGAGCACCACCCGCCGCCGCCGCGCCTCTCGGTAGACCCCGTCCGGGACGGCGCTCGCGCTCATCGACACCTTCCCGATGGCCCCCGGGCTGGGGATGTGCCGCAACGGATCGAGGGCGCCGAGGCCACTGAGGCGACTCCCGCAAAACAGCAGGTCGTAGGCCGCGTGCAGCATCGCCTCGTCGGGGTAGTCGGCCGGGGTTAGGGCGGCGCGGTAGACCCGCACGATCTCCGCTTGGGCCCGGAGGTGCTCGGCCAGGTCGAGCGCGAGTGCGCGCCAGCCGGCGTAGCCGTCGCCTACCTCCACGCCGGTAGCGTTGATCACGCCCGAGCGCGCGGCCCCGAGGTAGAAGCAGTGGCGCTCGGGGGCGCGCAGCGTGAGGTAGGCCGCGAGCGTGCGCTCGATTTTCTCCCGGCCGTCTACGGCAAGGTCGGCGGCTTTCGCCAAAACCTGCAACGCGTCCTCCGCCCCGGAGGTGGCGCGCGGGTCCGAATCGTCGCTCGACAACTGTTCTAGGATCGCGGTGAACGGCTCACGCTCCGCCTCGTACAGTCGGCTCAGCCTCGAGACGGTCGCCGAGTCGAGGTAGTAGTCGGTGGTCAGCCGCGTACGGTAACCGAGGAAGGCTGGCCAGGTGAGGTTCGGGTCGTGGAGCTCGCGGATCAGCCCCCAGTAGTCGGCCGACTCGGCGAGTCCGGCGGTGGCGAGGCGCGTGCGCCAGTGGTCGATCCAGGGCTGGAGGGCGGCTAGGGTGTCGGGGGTGAGCATGGTGGGGGAAGATAGGCGGGGGCAGGCAGGTGGAGCTCACGCGCGAAGCCCCGCGCCGCAGCACAAAAATTTGTGCATAATTTATATAGTTATATGTTGCGCGCGCGGAATATCCGCCTACCTTTGCCCTACCATGAATCCATCCGCCGCCATATCCCTTTCGCGCCGATTTAGTCGACGCCAGTGTAGTCAGGGCTAAACCGGCGCGAGCTCCGTCGGCGCCCGCGGGCGTGGAGCAGATTCCCAACCTCCGTTTCTTCTGTCCCCTCCGCCCATCGGCGCTCACCGAGGTGGCATGTCGTGTTTTGGCGAAAGCTAGACACGCGGCCTGCTGTCCGTCAAGCGTTTGCGCGCTGTAGACTCGGCACACACGCTCCGGCACGACGTGCGACCCGGTCGGCTCGACACCGTCCGGCGCGCTGCACGTGACGTGCCCCGCCCCGACAGCACTCCGGTGAGCTTGCCTCGCGCAGGCCCCGGACACCCGTGCGCGGCCCGGACCTCCCTATCATCTACACCCTCCCGAACGAGCGATAAACGTCGCTCGAAAGCCAATCCTTTGCCTTTACTCCTCATCAATCACCAGTTTTTAATCTTACTACCATGCACACCCAACCCACCTTCATCAAGTACCCCTCCCTCGAGAACCACGACCGCGAGGGCTTCCTCGACAAGCTGCGGCTCGAGGGCCTGACCGGCGGCGAGTGGGTCGTCCAGGAGAAGGCCCACGGCGCGAACCTGAGCTTCAACTCCGTCGACGGCCAGCACTGGGTGACGGCCAAGCGGACCAAGCTCCTCGAGCCCGACGAGGCCTTCTTCGCCCACCAGCTCACCCTCGAGACCTACAGGGAGCGGCTCGGGGAGGCGTGGCGGGTCCTGCGGCAACGCTACCCGGCGTGGCGTGGGCAGGCCACCATCTTCGGCGAACTCGTCGGCGGCGCTCACCCCGACTATCCTCCCGATCCGGTGTACAAGCGGGTCCAGCGCGACATCCACTACGCCCCGGACCACCACTTCATCGCCTTCGACATCTGGCTGGAGGGGGTGGCGTACCTCGGCGTCGACGAGGCCAACGCGGTCTTCGACGCGGCTGGGCTGGCTTTCGCCAAAACCCGTGCGCGGGGCACTTTCGCCGAGGCCCTCGCGCACCCGGTCGAGTTCAACTCCCGCATCCCGCTCGAACTCGGGTTCGGGCGGCTGACCACCAACCGCGCCGAGGGCATCGTGTTGCGGCCCGTGCTGCCTACCTACTCCCACGCCGGACAGCGCGTCATCATCAAGGTGAAGTCCGAGCGGTGGGCCGACCGCAACTACGCCGGGCGGCAGAAGCGCAAGCGCACACCGCGCAAGCTCGCGGGCGAGGTCGGCCGGCTCGCCGGGGTCGCGCTGGCCTACGCGACGCCGGCGCGGGTGGGGTCCGCGATCGGCAAGGTGGGCGAGGTGACGCGGGCGGACTTCGGGAAGCTCGTCGGGCTCATCGGCCAGGACATACACGCCGACTTCATGGCCGACCACGCCGCGGCGCTGGCCGAGCTGGGCGTCAACGAGCGGAAGGCCGTGACGAAGACCATCGGCACGGCCGCGACGGCGCTCGTGAAGGAGTACTTCGTGGAGCTGGCGCCGTAAGGTGAGCGGCTATTGTTCTGAGCGTCGTTAAGCGTCGGGAGCCGGCAATGGGGCCGGCTCCCTTTGTGGACCGACAGCCGTCCGTGTGGTTATGGCCGGGGTTTCCTGGTTACGAACTGAGTCCCGCCATGCTGTTGAGCCATGAGAATTCGCGCGGCTCAACGCGGGGACGCACTAAATGAAGCCAGTCGAACGCATCCGGGCGCACTGGCTGGAGCCAGTCGGCCGGTCGCTCATCGCGCTGTAGTCGCGGACGTGCTGCTCGCAGGATTGGCAGTAGTGCCCGCTGCGGATGGGCGTGAGGGCATCGGCGGCCACGGGGCAGGCGAAGGCGAGGGTGACGGAGTCGGGGCTCGACATAGCTGGTGGGTTTTGCCACCAGATGCGCTTAAGGATTCATTTGCATAAGCCCATGCGCGGGCGCTCAACCGCGACCGCGACGACTACTGCACCAAGAGTCGCAGGGCCTCCACGGCGCCGCCCTCCCGCAGGACTTCCACCGTGTAGTAGCCCGGCGCGTGGCCGGCGAGACCGAGGCGACCGTTGCGCGGCTCCGCTCTGAAGACTTGGCCAAGGGCGTTGCGCAGCACTACCCGATCGTTTTGGCGCAAGCCGGCCACGAACACTTCGCCACTGGCGGGATTGGGGTGGAGCGTCAACGTTTTGCCGGAAGGCGCGCCACGAGTCACGCTCACAACCTCACTGAAGGCCTCGGAGCCGTCGCGGTCCACCATCCGGAGGCGGTAGTATTGTACGCCGTCGAGCGGGCTCGCGTCTACGTAGAGGTACTCGGCGCCGGTACGCTCGTTGCTCGCCGCTCGCTCGCCGATGGTCGCGAAGTCTGGAGCGCCGTCCGTGGCGCGCTCGAGGACGTACCGCTCGACGTTGAACTCAGAGCCCGACGACCACGCAAGCCGATTGCTGGGCCCGGCGACCTCGGCGGTGAAAGCGAGGAGCTCCACGGGGAGTGGGGCGTTGAGCACGGGCGTGATCTCGATTTGGTCAATCGCGATGTCGCCCGTGAAGGTCGTGCCGTAGGTAGCGCGAAAGCGCAACTCGATAGACTGGCCAGCGAATTGTTTGAGGGGGACCGTAGCCAGGCGCCAGGCGTCGCTGACGGAGGCCTGTTGCTGCCCTACGAGGGCGGGCATGATGTCCTCCGTGACCACCCCGGTCGGCCCTACGGCGTCCACGTGGAGTTCGCCAATCCCGCTGCCGAACATATGGTAGTAGAATGAGAGCTCCTCCTCGAAGCCCGAGGCCGACACGCTCACGCACTGCGTCGTCACGGAGGCCGAAGCCCCCGCGGGATGCGTACCGGAGGTCTCGAGGTAGAGGTAAGTACCGATGGAGGCCCCCGACGCGGAGTAGCCACCTTTGGGCCCCGTCGCGGAGGATGGCGTGGCACCCGCGTTCGGCAACCACGTGAGCCCGGATGGGGCCTGGGTAATCGCCCAAGGCTCGGACCCGGACTCGAGGTCCTGGACGTAGGGTGCCGTGATGCCGGCCATTAAGGTGAGCGCGTAGTGATCGGGCAGCTCGAGCGCATGGCCCGCGGTGATTGCGGAGGGGGCGCCGATCTCGACCACGAGACGCGGAGCGAACTGCCCGGGAGCCGGTGGCGCAAACGTGACCACCCTTCCGGTGGCATCGACGGTATTGTCGCCGTCGAAATCCCACTCGTAGCGGTCGTGTCCGGGGCGGGCCTCCAGCCGGAACTCCGCGAAGCCGTTGCAGTCAAAGGCGAAATGCTTATCGACCGTGAAGTGCGCACAGGCCGGATTGGTCTGCGGGCAGGCGCAGAATTGCCGGTCGTAGGAGTTGTCGGCGTTGAACCTGATGATGCTTTGCTGTTCGACACTGAACAAATCGCGGCACGCCTTACGCGAGTAGCTCATCAGGTTGCGGGGGTCGGGGGTGTAGAGTTCGTTGTTGGCGTCGCGGGCGGTGCCGGTGTACAGGCAAGCCGCGGTGACCGAGTTGCTGACGTTCGGGTCGGCAGGGGTATCGCAAACGAAGTCGCCGGCCGCATCGCAGTTGCTGCCGTCGACGAGCTCGGAGCCGAGAAAGGTCTCGTGCGTGTGGAGCAGTCCGTAGGTATGGCCGAGCTCGTGGGCCAGGGTCGAGCCGTTGGTAGCGCAGGCGTTGTTCATGATGATGAGCTTCGGACGATCGATACCGCCGTTGAGATACGTACCGGGGAAGGTGGCGTACCCGCAGCTATTGTTATTGTTGACCTGGGGCGCGAAGTAGATGTTGAGCTTGGAGGGGTCGTAGACCCGGGCGACGAGTTCGGCTTCCTTTGCGCCGAAGGTGACGTTCGAGAAAGCGTCGTCGTCGAGGTAGGTGATGCCGCAGGGGACGAACTGCAAGCCGATCTGGGCGAACGGCGCGTTGGCTTGCTGGAACGCCGTGGCTAGGTCGGTCGTCGAGAGCCCGCCGCTCCCGGCGGAGCTGCGGATGATGACGACGCTCACGGGGATGTCTTCGGTGGCGAGCGCATCGCCGGCGGCCCGTTGCGCTCGCTCGCGCGCGAAGCGGCGCTCGAAGTCTTGGAAGCGCTCGGGCTCGGCGATATGGCGAGGGACGTAGCCTGCGGGGGGGACGGTGGCACACTCGCCGGCCTGCGCGAAGCCCGTGCCGGGCAGCAAGAGGCCGAAGGCGAGGCCGACGGCAAAAGTAGAGAGGTTCATGTCTGGGAATTGTATCGCACCCGCTCATCCGGGTGTCGTAAAATCGCAATGTAATAGAACTGAAGCACACCACGTAATTCAGTTCGCAGTTCGTAGCCCTAAGTAGGGTCAAGGTAAAACGGGTTCGTACCCGCCTAAGCTACCGCATTCACACCCCGATCTCCGGTTTTGGCGGAAGCCCGAACACGTGCGTACCCTATGTTTCGAACCGCTCGGTTGCGGCGAAAGCTCCTGCTTAGCGATCGCCGAGAGCGCGGCGGTCACCACCGCCCGCACTCCGCCCCGTGCCACGGGCACACCCACGCCGCCCGCTCGGCCTCGTACAGTCGGTTCAGCCTCGAAACGGTCGCCGAGTCGAGGTAGTAGTCGGTGGTCAGCCGCGTTGCGGTAACCGAGGAAGGCCGGCCAGGTGAGGTTCGGGTCGTGGAGCTCGCGGATCAGCCCCCGGCAGTCGGCCGACTCGCCGAGTCCGGCGGTGGCGAGGCGGGAGCACCAGTGGTCGATCCACGCTCTCGTGTGACCCTAATGTAGAACCGTAAACACGGCCTGCCCTACCCCGGTCTGGCTCGTGAGCCTGATTAGGTAAGCGCCAGCCGCGATCCCGTACATAGGAATACGCAGTGTACGCGGCGAGTCACTATATGGGTAGTTCGTAGTGGACACCACCCGTCCGGATAGATCGTAGACCTCCAGTACGGCCGGCGGGCCAGGGGCAACCTGCACGCAGACCTCAGACCCGAATACTGGATTCGGATAGACCGCGATGGACATTTCGGCAATGTGCTGGCGGGGAGGCGTGAACGATGCGCTTCCGTTGTTGAGGTAGACCATAGTGCGGTAAGCTTCGCGCCGAAATGGGGTTAGCAGGCCCGTCCCGGTGAGCAACAAGTCCTGATCGCCATCGCCATCGATGTCCGCGAATGCGGAAGCGCCGGAGGCCACCCCGGGGAACTGTACCGCACTAGTTTGCGAAAAGGTGCCTCTGCCATCGTTCAAGTATAGATCGGTATAGCTTTGGACAGCAAACAGCCTTCCCTGCCGACCCGCCAGAAGCAGGTCGGAATCCCCATCACCGTCGATGTCCGCGAAGGCAGCAGTGCCGTCGGCTACCGGCCGAAACACACTGGATAGGCTAAGCGTATAATCCCCTCGCCCGCCGTTGACGTAAAGACTCACGGTTTCTTTATAATCGGTATCGTACCCAGTGATGAGCACATCCAGGTCGCCGTCACCATCGATGTCTTGCGCCTTGACTACGCCCCCGACTACAGGCTTGAAGTTTTGGGCAGACGCCGCCGTGAACACGTTCGTTCCGTCGTTCAGGTAAAGCGTGGCACTATGCTCCACGTTGATTGTCCTCCCGGTGGTCACGAGATCCGGATCGCCGTCTTGATCTACGTCGACGAATTCGAATCCTGCTTCCATCAACGGTAGCACGCCGAATTGTCTCCCTGGACCGAAGCCGCCGAGACCATCATTGAGGTACAGTAGCGCGGACGGCTGATTGGCAGCTGTCGAGCCCATGGTCACTAAGTCCGGATAGCCGTCTGTGTTCACGTCTGCGAATGCTGCCTTCACGTAAGCTGAGCCCACCACTAGCGTGCTCGAATCCGCCGCAAAGCGACCGGTACCGTTATTGACGTAAACAAAACCACTAAAATCTCCGAAGACATTCTGACCGTATAAGAATATGTCTTCGTCCCCGTCGAGGTCGACATCGGCGTACACGAGGGTGCTTATCGAGAGAGGCGGGAGGCCCGCGTCCGTAACGCGCTCGAAGTTAGCCTCGCCTGCATTTACGTACACGCCGGTAAATCTGTTTTCTCCGGCGTCGCTACCGCTGAGGATCAAATCCGCTAGGTCATCACCGTTTATATCGATTAGCCCCACCGCCGTGCCCCCCGCCTGTAGAAACGGAACCTTCTCAGCGTCGAGGAAACGGCCTTCCCCCCGATTAACATACAAATTAGAAGATGCGGAGCTCGGCCCGAGACTCGTGTTACCGCTGAAATAGTAATCGACATCGCCATCACCGTCGATGTCGGCTGCCGCACTCGAGCGATAGATTAGACCGATGAAGGGGCTAGGCCGATTTGTGAAACGACCCCGCCCGTCGTTAAGGTACAGTGCACCGGCCGCGCCGACACTAAAGTCGAATGTACTTCCTACGACATCTAGGTCACCGTCGCGATCTATATCTGTTAGCAAAATATCCTCCCCTCGAAAGGTAGGTATCGAACTCAGCGTGTCTTTCTCGAATACTCCGAATTTATCGTTGAAGAAACATTCGAGTTTAGCTGTCTTGACATTATCTACCGTCAAATCCAGTGCCCCATCGCCATTTATATCTGCCAATCGTACCGCGCCGTAGGCGGACTCACTGAGTGGCATCCGCGTAGCCCGCACGAATTCGAAATTCCCCGCGTTGATGTATAAATCCAACATCGCAACACGCTCGAACTCACCGGACACGAAAAAATCCATATCGCCATCCCCATCGACGTCGCCCGTAGCTATCGAAGGACCGTACACGTCCACCACGGCACCAGAGGATACTTCCGTGAACAAACCTCCCCCGCTGTTCATATACAGCCGGACGCTAGCCTCGTTTGACTCGAGGGTCCCACTTATGATCAGGTCCGCGTCCCCGTCTTCGTCCAGGTCCACGAGGTCTAAGGTCCCTTTTGCGTGCCCTGGGATCGCATTCCGCGCGTCTATTCGGTATCTTCCTTTGCCATCGTTCAGATAGATGATGGTCTGCCGATTGTTCCCGCTTACGCCAGATGCGACCAGATCCAAATCACCGTCGAGGTCGATGTCCGCGTAATCTACCGCCCCGTCGGTGATCCCGACGAACGGCTGCCCGAGGCTCTCGGCGAATCCCCCCTTGCCATCATTGATGTACAGCAAGGCCCTGATCGCATTGCCGGCGTCGCTACCGGTCACGAACAGATCGGCGTCGCCATCTCCGTCTACGTCCAGGAAGTCCGTCGTCCCGAATCGCAATTTCGCGAACGGCGAACGGGCGATCTCGGTGAAGCTCTGGGCTCCGAGCCCGATGATGCCCCCAAGGAGGGCCAGGGCCGAAACTAAAATTCGTAGCGTCATGATACGGCACACTTACACCGGCCGCCGCGCGCTACGGCCAGAAGCAGCAAGGTAGGCGCGCCGATCGCATGGCGCACGTGGATCCAGAACCTCGTATCTAAACCCGTCTACTGCCCCCGAGCACTGCTTCCCGCCCCGGGCTGGTTCGCCTCAGCGGGCTGCTTTCCGAGATTTCGCGGTCACTACCGTGCCACGGCATCCCCGCGGTTGCCGCCCGCGGGTCCTTCCCTCACGCGTTGCGCGTACGCACATATCCCTACGCCCGCCCGTTCCTCCGGCTGCATGTCCACCTCCCCACTCAAAACCATCGCCTACGGCCTCGTCGCCCTCCTGGTCCTCGCGCTCCTGCTCGTCCTCACGGCCGGCCTCTGGCTGCCGCCCATCGCGGAGGCGCGCCTCGTCGCACTCGTCGACGAGCGCTCCGGCGGGCAGTACGCCCTCGAGGTCGACGACATCGACCTGCGGCTCTTCGCGGGGACGGTCCGCGCGGAGGACGTGCGCCTCGTGCCCGCCCGGCAGCAGGACTCCCTCGGGCAGGCCGCCGCGATGACGGCCGGCGCCCTCGTCGAGGGGTCGCTCGGGCGGGTGAGCCTCGCGGGCATTAGCTGGTGGGACCTTGTTTTTTCCAGCCGCCTCAATGCGGATGTTTTCCTGCTCGAGGAGCCGCGCCTCAAGGTCACGAGCTACGAAGGCCCGGGGGCGGCTTCCGCCAAAACCGATACCAGCGGTGGCGAAGGCCTCCGGGACCGACTCCCCGCCATCGCGATCGGGGAGGTGCGGCTGCGGCGCGCGCACGTCGACTGGGGCCAGACCCTCGACACGGTGAGCTCGACCTGGTCGCTCGACGCGCTCGACCTCACGCTGCGCGGGTTGCGGCTCGACAGTTTTTCGGTGCGCGAGCAACCGACCGAGGCCTACGAATCTTTTGCCTTCGCCGTCGCGGGCGCGCGCTACGAACTCGCGGACAGCGTCCACGTCGTGAGTTTCGACAGCGCCCGGTTCGACAGCCGCGGGGCCGAACTGCGGCTGGCGCGTTTTGCCGTAAGGCCCCAAATCAGCGAAGCGCAGTTCGCCGCTCTCCCCGACGGGCCGCCCGCGAGGCTCACGCTCGCCGCGGAGGAGGTCCTGCTCGGTGGCTTTGCGTTGGACACGTTTTTGCGAAAGCAGCACTACCGCGCGCGCACCTTCCGCACCGATAGCCTCACGGCGGAAGTGTTCACGACCGAGACGGCTGCCGCCAAAACCTCCGGCGGGACCGGTGGCAAGTCCGCCCCTATGAAACTCGGCATCGACCTACAACTCGACAGCCTCGACCTGCGCGGGATGCACCTCACGCTCCGCCGCCCGTCGCCCAGAATCGCGCTCGACGTGCCGCAGGCCGAACTGCTCCTCACCGATGTCCGCGTCCGCCCCGAAGACCGCGCCCCGACCGTCGACATCACGCAGGCCGAGCTGCGGGTCAGCAACTTCGCGTACGCCGTGCCGGGCACCAACAACGCCGTGCGCCTCGACCGCGCCGTGCTCCACGGCGGCCAACGATCGCTGTCGGTAGAGGGCTTCCGCTACGGCCCGCCCGACGCGGACGCGAGCCAGCGCACCGAGCACCTCACCCTCCTTATCGCCGCGGAGCACGTGGGCATCGAGGGGCTCGACGTCGATGCGCTCTTGCGCAGCGAACGCCTTTCGGCAAAACTGGTCACCGTCGAGGGTTTCGACCTCGAGTCGACGACCAACTTCGCCGTCGCCAAACCCACCGCGCAGCGCGACCGCGACCGCCGCTTCCCGATCGCCCTCGTGCGACTGCAGAACCTGCCGCTGCCCGTTTCGCTCGGGAAGGTCGAGGTCGAGCGCGCGCGCGTCGCCTACCGCCGCATCGACGCCGACCACAACATCCCCCTCACCTTCGACGCCACCTACGCGACGCTGTACGACGTGCATACCGCCCCGGACGAGCTCCCGCGGGCCGCCCCCCGCCTCGCGACCGCGGACATCCGGACGCGCTTTCAGGACAAGCTCGACGTGAAGGTCAAGGTCACGTGGCCCAACGGCTCGGGCAGTCCTTACGACCTGGAGGCGAGCACGGGCGCCATCGACCTCGCGCGCTTCAACGACCTCCTCGAGCCGATGGCCGACATCAGGGTCGAGGGCGGACGACTCGAGCGACTCGCCTTCGACTGGCGCGGCGAGAACCGGTCCGGCGCCGGTCGCCTCTCGGCTACGTACACGGGCTTCGAGGTCAACCTCCTCGACGACTCCGGCGACGACAAGGACCTCGTCTCGCTGTTCGCCAACCTGGCCGCCGTGAAGGAGGACAGCCGCGGGCGTAGCGGCAGGATCTTCGCCCGCCGCGAGGGCGAGATGTCGATGTGGGGCCACTGGTGGGCGCTGATCAAGAGCGGCCTGGTGGAGGTGGCGCTGACGGGGATTGGGGAGGGGGTGGTGGAGTGAGGGCGGTCAGCGCAAAGCGCTCTCCCCGCCCCTCCTTTACGCCGTCCCCCCGCTCGACACCGACACCGACACCGACGCCGCTACCCGCGCCTCCAAACCCTCGATCGCCTCCGCCTTGCGCGCCGCCTGCTCCTCGGTCTGCGTCTCGACCGTCCGCAACAGCGCCAGGTAATCCGCATCCCCGAAGTACATCGGCTGCGTGGCGGGGTGCCAATCGAAGGGCGTCTGCCCGAGCGAGGACAGCAGCACGTCGGTCAGCTCCGGATCGGCCTGCGCGATCACCGTGGCGAACAGCTCCCGCACGGGCGCGGCGAGCGTCTCGAAGCCCGCGTAGTCCTCCCGGACCTCCGTCTCCAACAAGAGGAGCGCGACCTGCGAGACGGTCTCCTCGACCAGGAGCGCATCGTCCGCCGCGAGCGCCCTGAGGTTGTCGAGCACCGTGTGCAGGCGCGCCACCAGGGGCTGCACGTAAGCCTCCTGGTCGGCGGCGCTGAGTGGGGTGCGGCTCCACGACCCGTCGTCCTCGTTGCGCAGGTAGGCGACCGCCTCGAGGGCCCGTTCGAGCGAACCCAGGGCCACCGTCGTCGCCTGTTGCGCGTAGCCGAGTTCGGCCATCGGCATCACGGCGTCGATGAGGTCGCGCTCCAGCTCGCGGTCGCCTTCGATCAGGGCGTACAGGGCTTCGCCGGAGGCGGCCAGGTCTGCGAGGCCTTCGACATCCGTCAGGACGCGGTCGACGTCCCCCGCTGCCCCGCCCGGCCCGGGGACACTATCGTAAAAGGTTTTGGCGAAAGCCGCCCCCCGCTGCGGCACGCGCCCGAAACTCCGCCGCAGGAACGCGACGTAGGCCCCGCGATCGACGAGCGGCAACATGCGCGCGAGGTCTTCGGGGCTCACGAACGTGAGGTCCAGCAAGCGTTGCAGCGCCTTCGCGAGCAGGCCGAAGTCCGTCGGCGCGGGGGGCTCCTCGGCCGCTTCCACCTCCGCCAGACGGTCGGCAAACATGAGGGCCTGCGCCTCGGCGGCCGTCTGCTTGGCGTTCGGCTCGTCGAGGTGCAGCAGGGCGGCCGCCACGTGGGGGCACGGCGAGTTGGGCTTGTTCTTGCCGCAGGTGCACCCCGTCCGCGTCACGTTGCGGTAGTCCTCGTCGACGCGGAGCTTGACGACCTTCGCGTTGGCGTGCCCGACCTTGAAAAGGATCTCGCCGGGGTCCTGGCCCTCGGCCGCCTCGCGGTAGAAGACGGCTTTGCTCCGGAGGTAGGCGAGGCCCTGGTCGTGGGTCTTGTCGCGCAGGTTGCGCACGGCGGTTTGGATGAGCATACGTGGGCACGAAGGTAAACTGGTGTCGCCGCAGGGCAACGGTGTCCAGCGCTAACAATGGACTACTGAACGGCAAACTCGGCCACCAGCAAGCCCTCCCGGGCCGCGCTCCCCCCCACGTACACCTCGTACGTCCCGGCGTCCACCTGCCAGGCTCGCGTCTGCGGGTTGTACCACGCCAGGTCACCCCGGCTTACGCCAAAACTCACTACCCGCGTCTCGCCCGGCCCCAGGCGCACCTTCTCGAAGTCGCGCAACACCTTGACGGGCATGTCCTGGGCGTGGGCCCCGAACCCGATGTAGAGTTGCGCGACCTCCGCCCCGGCGCGCGCGCCGGTGTTGGTGAGTCGCACGCTGACGCGCAGGGAGTCGGTAGCGGTGAGGGTCGGCGTCTGCACCTCCAGGTCGCTGTACGCAAACGTCGTGTAGCTCAGCCCGAAGCCGAAGGGGAACGTCACGGCGGTCCGCTCGCGGTCGAACAGCGTGTAGCCGTGGTAGTAGCCATAGGTAGTGCTGTTGGCGTAGGGCGTGAAGGCCGGGTAGCTCGCCGGACTCGCGGCAATCGAGAACGGCAGGCGCCCCTCGGGATTGACCTCCCCGAAGACGACCCGCGCCAGGGCGTTGCCGCCCTCCATCCCGGCGTACCAAGCGTAGAGCACGGCCGGGGCCCCGGCGAGCCAGTCCGACATATCGACGGCGCTCCCGGCCACGAGCGCGACGACGGTGTTGGGGTTGGCGCCGACCAGGGCCCCGACCATCGCCTCGTCCGCCGGCGGCAGTTTGAGACTCTCGCGGTCGCCGCCCTCGCCCTTCTCGCCGACGAGCCGGCCGGCGTCCGCGGAGGCCTGCATGCGGTCGCGGTCGAGGAGGATGTACTCGCCCTCGTCCTCGTAGGTGTAGCCGGCGACCAGCACCACGAAGTCCGCGCGTCGGGCCAGGTCGCGGGCGCGGTCGAGGTCCGACCCGTCGTCGAGGACGACCTCGGCGCCGATAGTTTTGGCGAAAGCCGCCACTCCTGCGTACGGCGTGATTACGTAGGGCGGGGTCGCGTCCGAACTCCCCTGATCGCCGGTATTGGCGACGTCCGCGAGGCGCCCGATGACGGCGACGGTCTGTTTTGGCGAAAGCCGAAACGGCAGTACGGCGCCGTCGTTCTTGAGCAACACCATGCTCCGCTCGGCCACCTCGCGGGCGAGCGCGACGTGCGCCGGGTCCAGGATGACCTCCGTCCCGTAGCGATACCTCTCGGGCACGAAGGCGTAGGGCAGGCGCGTACGGAGGCTCTGGCGCACGAGCGTGTCGATCATCACCTCGGTGATCTGTCCGGCGTCGATGGCGGCGCGCAAGTTCTCGACGTTGTACTGGTTGCGGAACGGCATCTCGACGTTGAGCCCGGCGCGCACGCCCTTCGCCGCGTCGTAGAGCCCGAAGCCCCAGTCCGTGGACACGAAGCCCGAGAAACCCCAGGCCTCGCGGAGCACGTCGGTGAGTAATTCGCGACTCTCCCCCGCGAACGCGCCGTTGACCCGGTTGTACGCGCTCATGATCGAGGCCGGGCGACCTTGGTGTACGACTCTCCGAAAGTGCGGCAGGTAGACCTCGTGCAGCGTACGTGCGTCGGCCTCGACGTCGATCACCCAGCGACTGTTCTCGATGCTGTTGAGGGCGAAGTGCTTCGGGCAGGCCATGATGCGCTGGTCCTCGAGCCCGCGCACGGCCGCCACGCCCATGGCGCCGAGGAGCCACGGGTCCTCGCCGTAGGTCTCCTGCGCGCGGCCCCAGCCCGGGTGCCTGAGCAGGTTGATGCAGGGCGTGGCGGCGTAGTTGGTGCCGTTGGCGCGCATCTCCCGCGCGATCACCTCGTGGACGCGGTACTCCAGGTCCGGGTCCCACGTAGCCCCGCGCGCCATCGCGACCGGGAAGGTCGTGACGGCCTCGACGCCGTGGGCGAGGACGCGCGCGCCCCGCGGCCCGTCGGATAGCACCCAGGGCGGGATCCCGAGGCGCTCGTTGGCGCCGACGTAGATGTGGGGGAAGCGCCGCCGCCCGATGAAGCCGGCCACGAATTTCGGGATTCCGACCAGCATGGTCTCGCCGTACAGCTGTCCTACCTTCTCCTCGAAGGTCATCTCGGCGATGAGCCGCAGGGCCAGCGCGTCGTAGTCCGAAGTGTCGCCGAGGGTAGCGGCGTCGGCCTCGAGCGAGTGCATGGCGTAGTTGCGTCCCCGCAAGTAGACCACGGCGGCTGTCGCCAAAACGACGAGGACGAGGGCGCCGAGGATTTTGGCGAGGGTGCGGAACATGGGGGAAGGTAGCCCCCCTCACGTACCCCACGCCCCCGCCCCGCCGTTACTGCCGTGGCCGCGCCTACGAAACGCGGCCCCTCACCCGACCATACCCCGTCCGCGAATGCCGTACCGCCTCTGCTCCCTCGCCCTCGCCCTCCTCGTGTGTGCCCCCGCGCGCGCGCAATCCTTCGAGGAGACCTGGAAGGAGTTCCTCGACAACAACAAGATCGCCAACATCAGCGCCCTCGCGAAGCCGGATCGCTACTCCGACACGAAGGACTACGCGAAGTACCTGCTGATGAACATGAACTCGAGCTTCTGCCAGTCCGAGATCACGAAGGCCGAGAACCTCATGACCGACATCAAGCAGCTCGACCCGACCGTCTACGGGGCCGTCCCGGGCTTCGTCGGCCGCATGGAGGGCCTGGAGGCGAAGGCGAGCGCCTACTACCAGGTCGACGACCTCTGGAAGGACTTCCTCGTGACCCGCGACCCGCAGCTCGACAAGCTCGACGCCATCGAGGCCGTCAAGACGACGTGTGAGAAGAGTACCCTCGCGAAGTACTCCTACATGCGGATGCACGCCAGCTACTGCGCCGGGGACATCCGCGCCGCGCAGAACATCTTCGAGAACCGGACCCTGCGCCTCGCCGAGAAGACCTCCTGGAAGCTGCAGGACGTCAAGGGCATGGCCCCGGAGGTAGCCAAGATGTCGGCGCTCTACGGCTTGCTACCCGAACTCGACAGGGCCTGGGAGACGTACGTCAAAACCGGTGTCAGTCCGGGCTTCGCCGCCGAGCTCCCGATGGTGGCCTGCAACCCGACGCCGAACGTCAAGGCGTACATCCTCAAGGGCCTCAACGAGCCCTGCGAGACGGCCCCGGCGATGGTCGCGAAGATCAAGCAACTCCAGGAGGAGACCGGGATGCGCTTCGGGGACGACATCAACAACGGCCTCATCGACCTCGAGGACCTCGCCGCCGGCAACGACCAGGCGCTGGCCGACCTCAACGAGGCCTGGGCCGCCTTCCTGCCGGACAACAAGGTGAAGTACGGCACGAAGTACGGGTACGACTACTGCTCCACGGAGCCCCTGATCAAGGCCTACATCATGGACGGCTACACGTTCGTGTGCGAGCTGGCCGACTTCTCGAGCCGCAGGATCGACTCGCTGCAGAAGATCCGCCGCGTGCGCCTCGATGACGTCACGAAGGAGAAGATCGTGGAGCTCGCCAAGCTGGAGAGTAAGTACCGATTCAACGGTTCGCGCATCGAAGCCGTCTGGGACGAGTTCGTGGCCGACGGCGACGTATTGAGTGCCGACTACATCTCCACCGACCAGTACTGCGACCAGATCCAGGAGGTGAAGGACTGGACGATCCGCGGGCTGTCCGGCGACTGCGAGGCAGGCGTGGAGTACCTCAACAAGATCGAGGCCTTCAATGAGAAGTTCGAGTTCAAGTTCTTCCAGGACCTCGAGTGCCGGGTGCAGAAACTGCGGATCAAGGTATACGACTGCAGGTCTGCGCTCCTGGAGGAGATCGCGACCCTGGAGGCGGAGCAGAGCAGCTACGAGCAGCGGCTGGCCGAGTTGAAGATCGAGTACGGGATGTCGGAGCGCCCGGTGGCGTGCGAGGCGGGGCAGTAGGCCCAGGCGCGAGCCCCAGGGCAAGGCCTTTGGCCGGGCGTGGAAAGGATTGTTGGTCCCGGTTGATCCACTGCACCTTTCGCTGACGACCTTGCACCTTTAGCTTGCTTACGGGAAGCGTGAGGTCGCGGGCGCCGCATATGGGCGGGGCTCGGTGGCCGCGTACCCTTATGCAGCCTCAGCGCCCGTAAGCCTAAATTGAGAGTTTGAACCTAAGATCCCTCACCGCCCTCCGGGCCCCGCTCCCGGCGCGGGACCGCCTCCTGCTCAGCGTCGCGGGCAGCCTGCTGCTGCTTGCGCTGTGGTGGGTTTTGGCGGAAGCCCTCTCCAAGACGCTCGTCACCCAGGCCGACGACGTCAACGTCGACGCACTGGCGCGCGACCGGCAGGGCTACTACCGTAGCGACTCCATGCTCATCGCCGACCTCGATGAGCTCGAGCGCATGTCGGGCGAGGAGCTGGCGGGTTTTGGCTTGACCAAAAAAACGGTCTACCCGCTGCTACCGACGCCGGGGCGGGTACTGGCGTCGATCCCGGAGATGGTGAGGGAGGACAACCTGGTGGGTAATACGTTCTACTCGATCCAGCTCAACCTGCTGGGCTACCTCCTGGCCCTCGTCGTCGCGTTGCCGCTCGGCTTCGCGCTCGGGCTCGTGCCGCTGGTCCGCGGACTCTTCGCGCAGATCGTGGACTCGTATCGGTTCATCCCCCTCACGGCCGTCACCGGGATCTTCATCATGTGGCTCGGGCTCGGGGCGGAGATGAAGGTGAGCTTCCTGGCGTTCGGGATTCTCGTGTACCTCGTGCCGGTGGTGGTGCAGCGCATCGACGAGGTGGAGAGCGTGTACCTCGACACCGTCTTCACGCTCGGGGCCACCAACTGGCAGACGATCCGCACGGTGTACATACCCTACGTCCTCTCGAAGGTCATCGACGACGTGCGCGTCCTCACGGCCATCTCGTGGACCTACATCACGATCGTCGAGATGCTCAATCGCTCCGGCGGGATCGGGGAGCTCATCTGGACGGCGCGTCGGCAGAGCCGCATCGACAAGGCCTTCGCGATCCTGTTGATCATCATCGTCATCGGCGTCATCCAGGACCGACTCTTCGTCTTGATCGACCGCCTGCTCTTCCCGCACAAACAGGTCCAACGCGCGGCCGCACTCCGCTAAACCCGATGGCTCTCCCCTTCCCCGACGACCCGCAACGCCCCGACATCATTGAGCTGCGCGGTATCAAACAGACGTACGATGGGCTGGCGCGCCCCGTCATCCAGGACCTCGACCTCCTCGTCGAGGACAAACCCATGCAGGGCCAGTTCGTCGTCATCCTCGGGATGTCCGGCTCGGGCAAGTCGACCCTCTTGCGCTACATCGCCGGCCTCCAGAAGCCCACCGAGGGTACGGTTTTGCTGAAGGGCCGCCCCGTCGGACCCGACAACCGCGTCTCGATGATCTTCCAGCAGTACTCGTCGCTGCCGTGGATGACGGTGCTCGACAACGTCGCCCTGGGGTTGCGCTATCAGGGTGTCCCCAAAACCGAACGCGACGCCCGCGCCAGGGAGATGATCCAGCTCGTGGGCCTCGACGGCCACCAGGACAAGTACGCGCAGTACCCGACCCTGTCCGGCGGGCAGCTCCAGCGCGTGGCCATCGCGCGCAGCCTAATGTCCAATCCCGACATCCTCCTGATGGACGAGCCCTTCGGCGCCCTCGACGTCAAGACCCGCCTCCAGATGCAGGACCTGCTGCTGAGCATCTGGGAGCGCTTCTCCCCCACGATCGTCTTCGTCACGCACGACATCCAGGAGGCGGTCTACCTCGCGGACGACATATACATCCTCAAGCACGCCCCGTCGAACTTCGTGCGGCACATCAAGGTCGACCTCCCGTTCCAGCGCAATCGCGACACGAAGCGACTGGCGCGCTACGACGAGCTCGTGCACGAGGTAGAGGACGCGATGATGGAGGTGGATGTGAGCTAGCGACCGGCACGGCTGTACGAGCCGCTCGACGTGACGGTGCACGGGCCGTGTTTGCCTGGCTCCGCCAGGTCCACAGCCACCGTGACGGGCTTGTCACACGCCCCCGGCACCTGGCGGAGCCAGGCAAACGCGGCTCGTGCACCGCCAGCACAGCACGATACGGCAGGCCACCGCCGCGCTCCGCGCCGCCCTTACCTCGCTAGAAAATCCTTCCGAAACGCCTCCAATTCCGTTAGCTCCTGCTCCACGAATCGCTCGAAGAGCCTCGGCGTTACCGTGGCCCGGAGCGCCGACACGCCGACGTCGATGAGGCGCAAGCCCGTATTCGTCAAGAAGATATTGTCGTAGACCAGGCCCGGCACGTTGCTCGGGCGCCGCAGGTCGCGGTGCACGAAGCCGGCTGCGTGGAGGACCCGAAGTTCGTCCTCGAAGACGTCGAACCACCCCAGCCGCCGCTCTTGCTCGTAAGCCCTGAAATCCATCGGATACAGGCGCTCCATAACGAGCATATCCACGTCGAGCGCCTCGTCGACATCCAGGCGCTCGAAGCGTACCACCAGGCCGTTGATCGCGTTGGCGGCCTTCATCTTCTCGGCCTCGGAGCCGATGTCCGAGCGGGTGTCGCCGACGAAGAGTTTCGCGACCGCCGTCTCGCTCAGCGCGATCACGGTATTGTGCGCACCGGAGGACAGCGTGCGCGGATAGCGTTTCGGCATTTCGCGAAGGTACGCGGGCGCCGTTCGAGCACTTCCGCCACCGCCCACCGTATTTTCGCCCCCATGCCACACCCGCTCGCCTTAAGTTTTGGCGTAAGCCTCCTACTCCTGTGCGCCTGTCGGCAAAACGCGCAGACCCCCGCCGCCGCCGCGCCCGCCCCCGTGGCCACCGCCGAGGAGCAGCTCGCCCACATCAAGACCCTCCAGAAAGACATCTTCCCGAACGGCATCGACGCCGGCACCGACACCGCGCGCGCCTGGCCCTTCATCCGCGCCGTGGAGGTTTTCGCGGAAGCCTACCCCGCCAACGAGCACACGCCCAACCTCCTCCTCGACGCCGCCGGGCTCGCCAACGGCACCGACTGGGCCAACAAGTCCATCCAGCTCTGGGGCTACGTCTGGCGCCGCACGCCCGACCACCCGCGCGCCCCCGAGGCAATGTTCTACCAGGGCTTCGTGATGGACACCAAGTTCGGCAACTACCCGCTCGCCATCGAGTACTACGACCGCCTCATGACCACCTACCCGGAGTCCCCCTTCGCCGAGCAGGCCCTCGGGCTCAAGCGCCTCGCCACCGGCGACGAATCCCTGCCCGGGGTCCCCGAACCACCCTCGAATTAGGCCCAAGGTTTGCAGCACCCCTACCCTATGACGCGCTTCCTCCTATGCACCTGGCTGATGATTTGCGGTGCGCAAGTCCTCGTCGCCCAGGGGATTACCTTCTCCGAGGAGAGTTACGAGCGCGCGCTGGCGCTCGCGAAGAAGGAGAACAAACTCGTCTTCGTCGACGCCTACGCGGTGTGGTGCGGGCCGTGTCGCCGCATGAGCTCGGACGTGTTCCCCGTCGAGGAGGTCGGCGCGTTCTTCAACGAGCACTTCGTGTCCCTCAAGATCGACATGGAGCAGCCGGCCGGCAGGGCGTTCGGGCAGCGCTTCCCGGTCTCGAGCTACCCGACGCTGCTGTTCATCGACGGCGACGGCAACCTCGTCCAGCGCGTCGTCGGGGCGCAGGGTCCCGACAAGCTCATCCAGCAGGCGCAGCTGGCCTTGCGCAAATCCGACAACTCCGAGTCCTACGCCAGGCGCTACCAGGACGGCGAGCGCGACGCGAAGTTGGTGGTGACTTACGTCAAAACCCTCAACCGCGCCGGTAAGCCCAGCCTCGCGGTGGCCAACGATTTCTTGCGCGGCGCAGATGTCGACTTCGCGAACGCCGACGTGATTGCCGTCCTTTACGAGGCCTGCGTCCAGGCGGACTCCCGGGTCTTCGAGCTGCTCATCGAGCACCGCGGCGCCGTCGAGAAGGTCTACGGCGCGAAAGCCGTCGCCGAGCGCATCGAGGACGCCTGCGACCGCACCCTGCAGCAGGGGCTCACCTACCGCTCCGACGGACTCGTCGCCGAGGCCAAGGCCGCCATGGAGGCGCAGCTCCCGAGCCGCGCGAGGGCCTTCGACGCCCGCGCCGACCTGGCCGTCGCCAAGCGCAGCGGTGACGCCGGACTCGCCTACAAGGCCGCCAAACAGCTCGTCAACGCCGACGGCAACACGCCCGCCGCCAACCACGAGATGGCCCTCGAGCTCGGCCGCAGCTTCGTCGACGACCCGAAGGCCCTCCAACTCGCCGCCAAGATGGCCGGCACCGCCGCGAGGGGCGAGCCGATCTTCGAGCACCTCTTCACCTACGCGCGACTCCTCGCGGCCACGGGCAAGACCAAACAGGCCATCGCGCAGGCCAAACACGCGCAGTCCACCTTGCTCGAGGGGGCCGACCCGCGCCACGCCGCGATGGTCGACGAGCTCCTCCAACAAATCCAAGGCTAAACCACTATGGAAGCCTTCCTCTGGAGTCTCCTCATCGGCCTCGGCGTCGCCGCGCAGCCGCCGTCCGACAGCAACGCCTACTTCCTGCGCGACTACGAGCAAGCCCTGGCGGAGTCGACGCGCACCGGCAAACCCGTCTTCCTCGATGCCTACACGACCTGGTGCGCGCCCTGCCGCCAGATGGACGGCCTCGTGTTCGCGACCGCGGAGGTCGAGCAGTTGCTCACGCGCCGCTTCGTGCCCGTGCGTATGGACATGGAGTCCGCCGCCGGCAAACGGCTCGCGAAGCGCTTCGGGATCACGGCCTACCCTACGTTCGTCGTCCTCGACGCCGACGGGGAACTGCACCGCGGCACGGGTTTCATGGCGGCCGAGACGCTGGAGGCTTTCGCCAAAACGAGCCTCGACCCCAACCGCAACTACCGCGGCAGCCTAAGCCGCTACCGCGAGGGCCAGCGCACCCCGGAACTCCTGATGGCCCTCGAGGAGATGGCCGCGCAGGCCAACCTCCCCGAGCGCGAGGTGTACGCCTACGAGTACATGCTCACCACGGGCGACTGGACGAGCGAGGCCGCGTCCCTGCGCCTGCTACAGGCCACCCAGACCACCACGACCCCACTCTTCGACAGCCTCGTCGCGCGCCGCGGGCAACTCAACCGCGCCTACTCGATCCCCGTGGTCGACGAGAAGATCAACCGCCTCGTCGACGAGCGCCTCTTCGGCCAGGCGAGTCTCAGACACAGGCACGCCAGGCGACTGATCGCGCGCGCCTACCCCGCCGCAGCCGACAGCACCTACCTGCGCTACCGCATGCGCCGCGCCCGCGAGGACGGCCAGGCGAAGCGCTTCGGCAAGTACGCCATCGAGAGCCAACGGCAATTCCCGACGAGTGACCCGGACGAACTCAACGAACTCATCTACGTATTCGAGGAGAAGCTGCCGGGCTACCAAGCGACGCAGGTGCAGGCGTGGAAAGCGCGCGAGGCCCAGCTGCGGCAGGAGCGCGGCTGGTAGGCGCCGTTCGACCAGTCATTGCGAGACGCGGCAGCTGGCGTGGCAATCCGAGCGGCGGCGCCCACCGCCCTTAGTCCCCGGAGGCCAGGTTCGTGATGGTCCACCGCGCGTCCACCCGCTCGATGACGACGCGGTAGCCGATCGGGCTGTAGATAAACTTATCCGACACCCAGCCCCGGCGCCCGTCCCCGAGCTTCACCTCCGTCCAGCCGTAGTCGTAGTCACCGATCCGGAGCGGGGGCGCCGTGCGGGTCGAGGTTGTCGGTAGGTCGACAACTTGGTAGCTGAGCTGCGTGAGGATCGTCGACGAGGTATTCGGCTCGGCGCGGACGTTGACGCCCGCCCCGGTGATGACGGACTGCGTGAAGGCATCCTCGCCGTTGAAGGTCCCGAAGGCGTAGGGCGCGGAGAAGAACCGCCCGCCCTCGCCATCGGACTGCCACACGCCCCCGCCCTGGAGCACCTCGTACATCACGCGCCAGATGCTGGAGTTCTTGGGGTCGGCCTTCAGGTTGTACCGCGTAGCGAAGGCCTCGCGACCACTTTCCCCACTGAAGCCGAGTTGGATGTTCGGCGCGAGCGCGGACAGGAGCGCATCCGCGTCGCGGCGTTGGATGGCGCCGAAGAGGTTTTGCCGAAAGGCCACCAGCGACGGCTCTTGCGGCGCCTCGTCGACGGGGTAGAGCTTGCCGGCTTCACGCGTTTGCTTGGTCGGCAGGCCGAGGTCGGAGGTGTCGGGGACCGTGGCGTTGCCGCTCCGCTGGATGTCGCGCGATTGGCTTGCAGAGTCGACGGATGGGGCGTCCGGATCGGAGGGCGCTCCGTCGGAGGAGTTGCAGGCCTGGAGGCCGAGAACGCAGACGAGGATGAGGCAGGGCAGACGCATGGGGCGAAGGTGGGGCGCATAACGGTGGGGTGACAATAGTAAAGTCCACCGCCGTGGATACCGCCGCAAAGCTCTAGCTTTCAGCCGTGCTCCGCGAACAAACCTCCGGACTCCTCGTCGAGGCCTCGTACACCTACGCTACCTGTCACCCGACGAGGCCGGAGGTCGTAACCTACGACGCGGTGCTCAGCGAAGCGCAGGCCTATACGCTGTTCGAGCAGTACCCGTGGGCAGCGGAACTCGCGACGGCCGATGGACTGGCGCAGGACGACCTACACTACTCGCCCTCGCTGGAGATTAAGCGCCTGTACGCTTCCCTCGACTCGCTCACGTTCAGCGCATTAGATGCGACGGGCGGTGTATCCTTCTACGTCTTCTACGTCTTCTACGTCTTCTACGTACGTAGCGCCGGGCGCGGACCTCCAGTCCGGGGAGATGGGAATGGAGCGGGCGCGCAGCTATCTCGACTTGCTTTTCGCTGGACGGATCATGTTTTGCAAATATGCAATGCCACTGCAGATTTACAAAAACCAAATCTCGCCGCCTCCCTCCCGTACACCGCCGACGTGCGCCCGGCCCGCGTACTACCTTCCCGCCCCATGAAAGACTTCCGCCACAAGACCATCGTCATCACCGGGGCCGCCTCCGGGATGGGCCTCGCGTACGCCGAGGAGTTCGCCTACCTCGGGGCGCGCCTCGCGATCTGTGACGTGGACGGGCCGGTGCTCGGGGTCGTGGCGGAGGAGTTGGCGAAGGTCATCGGGGAGGACAATGTCTACGCCGAGCGCGTCGACGTCTCTGATCGCGGGCAGGTGTTCGCCTTCGCGCAAAACGTCGAACGGGCACTCGGCCGCGCGCACGTCGTCATCAACAACGCCGGCGTCGGCGGGGCGGCGGCGCCGTTTTACAACCTCGACCTCGACGTTTTCGAGCGCACGATGCGGATCAACTTCAACGGCGTGGTCTACGGGTCGAAGGCCTTCCTGCCGCACCTGGTGGCCAATGGCGAGGGCGTCTTACTCAACGTCTCCAGCATCTTCGGCCTGATCGGCCCGCCGAACGTGACCGATTACGCCGCCTCGAAGTTCGCCGTCCGCGGGTTTACCGAATCCCTCATGGCCGAGTTTTACGGAAGTAAAATCCAAATCCACTGCTTGCACCCCGGCGGCATCGATACGGCGATCGCGCGCGAGAACCCCGATGAGCGTTTCGCCAAAGACATGCTGATTACGCCACCCAACGAGATCGTTCGCTACGTCATCAAGTGTATCCGCCGCAACGAACGCCGCATCGTCTACGGGCACCAGGCAAAGCGCGTGTACATCGGATCGCGACTGCTCTCCCCGAGGTGGTTCGTCCCGCAGTTTTGGCGAGAAGCCAGAAAAGTGACCGACACCAGCAGCTACGGCAATTTTAATCCCGGCTTAGTGAGCGAATTTTAGTCGCCCGTCGTCGACTTTATCTAGGCGCAGCATCTTGTAGTCGAGCACGTAATTTTGGTGCATCTTCCACGGTGCCCTGTCGCCCTGACTCGGCAACTCATCGAGCGAGCGATTGATGTAGCTCGAGTTCAGATTCATCAGCAGTACCGGCTGTAGATTGTCCTCGATGACCTCCGGCTCTACGACCGCGTAACCGTGCTCGTCCATGTAGTCGAGGACCCGCGCCGCATACTCACTCGTTAAGTCACTCTTCAGCGTCCACGAGGCATTGCTGTACCCCACGAAGACGAAGAAGTTCGGCAGGCCGCTGAGCATGGTGCCCTTGTAAACGAACGACTTAGACACGTCGAACGCCACGCCGTCGACGCGGATCGGGACGCCCCCGAAGGCGAGCAATTTCAGGCCCGTAGCGGAGACGACGATGTCCGCGGCCAGTTCGTCACCCGACTTCAAGCGAATCCCGCGCTCGGTAAAGTGATCGATGTGGTCGGTGACGACGGAGGCCTTCCCTTCCTTGAGTGCCGTAAACATGTCCCCGTCCGGCGCAAGGCAAAAGCGTTGCTCCCAGGGTTTATAAGACGGCACGAAGTGCGGCTCGACGGGGTAATCCCCGATGTGTTTCTTGACCTCCGCCATGATGAGCTTGCGCATCAGATTGGGGAAGCGCCGGCACATTTGAAAAAAGATCATGTCCCCGATAATATTCTTCGCCCTGATCAATTTATGGGCTAAGCCTTTCGGCAAAACGCGCTTCAGGAAGCCTGCCACCTTATCCTCGTTGGGCAGGGGCCCCACGTACGTCGGCGAGCGCTGTAGCATCGTGACGTGCCCGGCGCGCTCCGCGATCTCCGGCAGGATCGTAACGGCCGTGGCGCCACTCCCGATGACCACGACCTGCTGATCACTTAAATCCAAGTCCTCTGGCCAGTGCTGCGGATGGATGAGCCTTCCGGCAAAACGCTCTACCCCCGGGTACTTCGGCGTGTAACCTTCGTCGTAATTGTAGTACCCCGTACAATTAAATACGAAACGCGATTTATACACCTTCTCCTCGCCGGTGGCGCCGTCGATGACCTTGACCGCCCAACGTTTTTCACCGGAATCGAAGTCGTACGCGACCGCCTTAGTTTGATAGCGGATGTGATCGGCGACGCCGAACTCTTCCACGGCCTCCCGTAAGTACGTCATGATCGACGGCGCCGCCGCGAAGGACTTCGGGTCGTCCCAGGTCTTAAACGAGTACCCGAACGTATACATATCCGAGTCGGAGCGGATGCCGGGGTACTTGAAGAGGCTCCACGTCCCGCCGATCTCGTGCCGGCCCTCGAGGATGAGGTAGGACTTGTCCGGGTTCTTGCGCGCGAGGTGGCACGCCGCGCCGATGCCGGAGAGGCCGGCGCCGATGATGAGGATGTCGTAGGTAGGGTTCACGGGGTGCGGGGTGCGGGTGTGGCTAACGGAATAGAGGCGTAAGGGTTCTGCTGAAGCGATTGTGTCGCAAGGTAGTATCGACGGTTCCCGCCTGGCTTAAAGCTAGGCTATCGGGGGGTGTATCTCCGAACCCCACCTCATCGACGACGCGGGCGCGCTCGCGCTCCGGGAGGATGCCCGGTAGCGAGGCGGTCTGGGCGGAGAGGCTTTCGCCAAAACCAGGTGGCGACGATGAGGGTGAGCAGGACGCGCATAGCGGCCAATCTACGCACGGGGGCGGTCTGGGAAACGGCGCTCTCGGCCGCACCACCCGTCAACTGGCCCGAGCCCTACTCCGCGACCACGACCGGCAGGCTCGCCGAGCGCCCCGTCGCGACCTCGCGCACGTGGGCAACGTAGGTGCCGGCGGGTGCGCCCGCGAGAGGCAAACGGCGTCACCGTCGCGCGTGAAAGCCACGGCCTGGCCGTTGGTAGATGTGATCGTGAGCGCGTGCTCCGGGAGCAGGCCCGCGACCCGGAGGCAGCCGCCGGGGGCGGCGGGGTTGGGGAGGATGCGGAGGCCCGGCAGGCTTTGTTCCGCTGCGGAGAGCCCGCTCAGCAGCGCGCATCCGCGCAGGCCAATGCTGTAGCTCGAGTCTTGGGTCTGGAAGCAAACCAACTCGGCGGCACACTCCGAGATAGCCTGTGGGCCGGCCTGGCCGAAGAACCCTGCCGAGCTGCCGACTCCTGGCGTAAAAACCTGGAGGTCGATGATTGCCGAATTCGATGCGGCCATCACTGTGCCGAAGGTGTATGCACGACCGGTGGTCAACGCGCTCAGGTCAAGCGACGGCGTCCGCTCAAAGACCCGACTGTATAGGGTGAAATGGGAAACGGGGCCAAACCCGGTTGCCTGATTGGCGGCAACGTCGTAAGACAAAGCATTGGCGGGAAAGTCGAACGCGACAGTGTCACCGGGCGCGAGCGGTATGGAAAGATCGTAGATCGTCGTCCAAGCGGTGTCGCCGTACACCTCGAGGATGCCGCCGCGGTAAAAAGCGATCAAATCGGAGCCCGCGACTTTGATATTGGCCGGGTCGAACCTAGCGAGCACCGAGGCGAGCCGGTTGCCGACCATAGTATCGGCGACGTAGCGGACCTGCGAGAGGTTTATTTGACACGGATACGCCCATTCCTTGTACGTCCACACCGGCTGAAGCTCCACGTAGAGACAAGTGTCGACGGCGGGGGCCTGGGCGGTGGCCTGGCCTACGTTGAGCAGCCCGATCGCGACTGCGGCGAGAGCCGAAGCTACGGTCTTGCAGATTTGCTTCATCGCTGGATGATTGTCGAGGTTGTGGCCGGGTCGCGGGGCGTAAGGAAAGTGGCCCGCACGAGAACCAGTTCCGTGGAGTTGACCATTATAAACGCCTGGAGCAGCATATACTACTTTATTATTTAATTCCGTTTGTCCGGTCTTGAAACCATTGTCGAATATAGCTATTGATATAGCAGGATTACCCGTCGTAATTGCGTGCGCGCCATCCACACACGTTAGGGTGTGCCGTTGAAGGCTGCCGGGATACTCTCCGGGATCATTAGTGCTGAAATACCCAGCGCCCCCACCCCTGGGTTCGACTCCAGCAGACATAGGAGGGTTTTTGAATGGCACCCGAAAGTTTTCGTCAAATCCTTCGACTATTTGTGGCGCCTCAATTTCCTCGACGAACTCTACGTTCGGATTGCTTTTTAATGCCAACAGCGCCGCTTCTGCCTTGCTCGGCACCTCGACGTACTGTGTGCGCGACAGCTTCTCGTAATAAAAATCGCTGATTACCGATCGGTGCTTTTCGCTCGCGACTTCCGAAACCTTCGTGCCTTGCGACAACAGCGCAGACTCAGCGGCGGCGATTTTGCCTGCCGTCGTCCCAGACTTAAATCTCACGTAGTAGGCTTTCACCCCCCCCCCCGAGGCTTGACCGTAGATATCCAAGGGTTGCGAAGCGACCAGGAGGAGGAGGACTAAGGTAAGCGTGACGCGCATGTGGAGAAGGTTTAGAGGGTCATATCACAAACTTAGAGAAAAAAGTCAAACGAGGATCACGACTCTGTCACGAGAGCGTCAGGAGTGTTTTGTCTATGAAATCTATTCACCACTCTGGCCCAAATCCGCGCGCCGCCCCTACCTTTCGGCCAGAGGTCCCCGCCGCGGCCAGCTCCAACACAGTAGATCCGTCCCTTGCCTACCCCGCCGCACACCGCGATTCCTTCGCCCAAGTCGCCAAATCCGGAGTCCGGAGCCGGCGAGACCGCACCCACGCGGCCCGCAACAGACGATGACGCCACCCTGCGCCGCTACTCCGCCGCCATCGAGGCGGTTGGGCTCGGGGTCTTCGACTGGGCGGTCGATAGCACCACGCCGACGTACATATCGGACATCGCCTACCGCATCCTCGGGTATGCCCCCGGCGAAGTTGACCTCGACCTCGCCCGCCTGCGGCAAATGGTCTTCCGACGGACTGGGAGGCGGAGGACAGCCTCCGCGCTTGTAGCACCACGCCAGAGTTTACGTACATCCTTTCGGGCGCTGGGGTCTTTCCCTTCACATCGCCCCCCGCATCCTCGGGTATGCCCCCGGCGAAGTTGACCTCGACCTCGCCCGCCTGCGGCAAATGGTGCATCCGACGGACTTGCCGGAGGCGGAGGACAGCCTCCGCGCTTGTATCGCCGCCGGGGGGACCTGCGCAGGAGTTTACCTTCACCTTTATAGTCCTTTCGGGCGCTGGGGTCTTTCCCTTCACTCGGGGGTAACCCCCCCGGCCCCCTTATTTTGGTTTCCTCCGCGGGCCCGCTTCGCGTCCCCGCCGAGGAAACCAAAACAAGGGGGGAGGCGAACGCCCCAAACTGTCGTCACGTCTAGACGCCGCGGCCCCCCCCCGAGCGAAGCGAGCCGCACGGTCGCCTCCCCCCTTGTTCAGCCGGGCTGCAGGATCGAGCGATGCGAAAATCCGGCAGTTCGGATGAATAAGGGGGGCCGGGGGGGTTACCTCCGATTAATGGGCAAGCTCTGGAGAACCCATCGCTTCAGGACACGCATCCCCGCCGAGGAAACCAAAACAAGGGGGGAGGCGAACGCCCCCAGCTGTCGTCACGGCGAGGACGCGAGCCGGATGCTCAACCTGAGCCTCGCGCCGCACCGGGCCGGGGGGGTTACCTCCGATTAATGGGCAAGCTCTGGAGAACCCATCGCTTCAGGACACGCATCCCCGCCGAGGAAACCAAAACAAGGGGGGAGGCGAACGCCCCCAGCTGTCGTCACGTCTAGGCGCCGCGGGCCCCCCGAGCGAAGCGAGCCGCACGGTCGCCTCCCCCCTTGTTCAGCCGGGCTGCCGGATCGAGCGAAGCGAAAATCCGGCGGTCCGGATGAATAAGGGGGGCCGGGGGGGTTACCTCCGATTAATGGGCAAGCTCTGGAGAACCTGCCGCTTCAGCGCACGCATTCACGCCGCCGGTGGCGACTACCGCCGGATAGAACTCGACGCGATCCTCACGGCCGACCCCAGGGGCCGCGGCCAACTCAGCGGCTAAACTCACGACGTGGGCGAGGCTAAGCACCTCGAGCTCGAAACCTGCCGCACGTCTCGAGCGTCGGAAGGTGACGAAGGGTAAAGCGGGCCGCGAAGCGCCGTGCATCGCATTCACGTAGGTAGGCCCAGCGTAGCGCGCGAAAGGAAGCTCCGAAGCGAAGGAAACCATGACGGTAATCAGGCGCGCGGGCGCGTTTGGCCCTACCACGGCGCGAGTTTGTGCGCAACCGGGCCTCTGCGCCACGTAAGCGGCGGCGGGCCTCAGCGTAACCCCACCGCGGGCCGATAACTCAGATGCTGTCGGTAGGGTGAGCGCACGTTTTGGCGAAAGCCTAAAAAATTTTCACCGAGCGCTGAATAAGACACAATTTGTTTTACATTCGCCCGACACCGCGCAGCCTCCACCAGACCCGCGCGGCCGAATCGAGATGACCCAAACACACCCCGGCGACGTGTTCGCCCCCCAGAAGACAGCGCCCGCGGCCCCGCCGACGGACCACGCCCCCAACCCCGAAGTCGAACTCGCGCGACGCTTCGTGACCGAGACCAACCAGCACGTATACCTCACGGGCCGTGCGGGAACCGGCAAAACGACCTTCTTACACAGCTTGCGCCAAAACCTCCCGAAGAGCTACGTCGTCGTGGCCCCGACCGGGGTCGCGGCCATCAACGCGAAGGGCGCCACGATCCACTCCCAGATGCAACTCCCCTTCGGGCTCATCACCCCGGAGCGGATGAACTCCCCAGAGGCCCGACGCAATCTCGCCAAGGCGAAAGAGCAGGTCCTGCGCCGCATCGACCTACTGATCATCGACGAGGTGAGTATGGTCCGCGCCGACGTCATGGACGCGATCGACATCGTGCTTCAGCGCGTGCGCCGCAACTCGGAGCCCTTCGGTGGCGTGCAACTGCTGCTCATCGGCGATCTACACCAACTCCCGCCCGTCGTCAAGCACGACGAGGAGTACGAACTGTCGCAGCGCTACGCGACGCCTTACTTCTTCTCGGCGAAGTCCCTGGAGCGGTCCGGCCTCGTGACGATCGAGCTGCGCAAGGTCTACCGCCAGAGCGACGCGGACTTCGTGCAGCTCCTCGGCGAGGTACGCGCCAACCGCATGACGCAGCAGGTTTTGCGGAAGCTCAACTCCCGCTACCGCAGCGACACCAGCGCGGCGGACCTCCAGGGCTACATCACGCTCACGAGCCACCGCCGCAGCGCCGACGACATCAACGCCGAGCGCCTCGCGGCCACGCCGGGCGCCGTGACGAAGTACAGCGCCGACGTCAAGGGCGTCTTCCCGGAGAGCAGCTACCCCACCGAGGAGCACCTCGAACTCAAGGTCGGCGCGCAGGTCATGTTCGTCAAGAACGACCGCGAGGGCCAGTACCACAACGGCAAGATCGGCACCGTCACCGAGCTCAGCCGCGAGTCCGTCACCGTGGACTGCGGCGCCGACGGGGGCGAGATCAGCGTGGGGAAGGTCCGCTGGGAGAACTCCAAATACAGCCTGAACTCGTCTACCAAGGAGGTCAGCACCGAGGTGGCCGGCACTTTCGACCAGGTGCCGCTGCGCCTGGCCTGGGCGATCACGATTCACAAGAGCCAGGGCCTCACCTTCGACAAGGTCGTCATCGACGCCGCGGCGGCCTTCGCGCACGGACAGGTGTACGTGGCGCTGAGCCGCTGCCGCAGTTTCGAGGGCATCATCCTGCGCACCGAGATCGAGGGCCGCGCCGTGCGCACCGACCGCGAGGTCAACCTCTACACCGAGGAGCAGCGCGGGCAGCACCCCGGGGAGACCCAACTCGCCGCGGCCCGCCAAGCCTACCGCGCGAAGCTCATCGCGGACGCGTTTCAGTTCCGCGACCTCGTCCGCGCCTGCGAGGCTTTCCGCCGCCACGGCCTCGTGGAGGGTCGGAGCTACCCCGGGATCGAGGACGAGGACCTCGACGCGATGTTCAATCTCTTGCAAGACAAGTGCCACCAGGTGGCGATCAACTTCGGGCAGCAGCAACTGCCGTCGGTTTTGGCGCAAGCCGACCTCGACCGCGAGCCCGTACCCGTTCCCGATCGCTGCCGCAAGGCCGCGGCCTACTTCGCGACCCAGCTCGCCGCCTTCGAGACGGAGCACCTCGGCGCACTCGACCTCGAGACCGACAACAAAGACGTCGCGGCGCGTGGGCAGGAGTTGATGGTGGAGCTACGCCGCGAACTCCAACTCGCTCAGTCCGCAGTGGGCGCGATCGCCGCGGAGACCTTCGACCCGAATGCCGTGCTCGCCGAGCGCGCGAGAATTAGCCTCAGCGGGCCGCAGAACACCAAGTCGAGGTCTAGCGGCGGTCCGATCAAGGTCGAGCACCCGATGCTGTACGCGATGCTCACCGATTGGCGCGCCAGGCAGGCCAAGGAGCAGGCGGTCTCGACCTCGGACGTCCTTAGCGCCAGAGCCATGCGGGCCCTCGCCGCCGCCCGCCCGGTGACCGGCAAGCAGCTCTTGTCCGTGCCGGGGATCGGCGCCACCACGGCAAAGCGCTACGGCGAGGAACTCCTCAAAATCATCAGCACCCACATCGACATGGAGGCTGCCGGTCAGCTTGCGCCAAAACCCGCCAAGGGGCAGCAGGGCACGATGCGCACCGGCGCGAGCATCAACTCGACGAGCTCACTCACGCTGTCGATGTTCCGCCAGAGTCAGACCGTCGAGGAGATCGCGGCGGAGCGCGGGTACACGACGAGCACCATCTGCGGACACCTCGCCGCCGCGGTCGAGGCTGGGATGACGGACGCGGCCGGCGTAATCCCACCGGCGGACTACGAGAAGATCGCCGCCTTCTGCGAGGACAACGACGGCGAGACGACCGGGGCGCACGGCTTTTTCCAGGGTGCGATCGATCACGGGTACATCAAACTCGGACGCGCGATCTGGCTACGGGACAAGGCGGTCGCGCTCGCCGGGGCTACGGAGGGCGAGTAAGTGCTTGTCAACTGTTCTCTCACGCCGCACACCCTAACGCATTAAATGGCTATACGACGCAGCCGTTAGCCCCCGACCGACTTGATGCAGTCCACCCCCCAGATCGCGATCCTTTCGCGACCAGTATTAATCTTGACGCGGCGATCGTCGACGACCTTGAATTGGTTGGCGTCCCCGTACTGTGGGTCGAACAGCGAACCGGGCTGCGGGATGTCGCCGAGGAAGGTAAGCTCGACCCAGTCGCCTTCCTCGGTGTAGGTCCCGGAGTAGGCCACCTCCTCGAGTTCGTCGCCGGACTCGAACTGCGGGTAGATCTCCATCCACAGGGAAAAAGTGCCATCGCCGGCAATGGTGAGCTTGATGTCGGCCATGCCGTTCTCGGTGGCGTTGTAGACGATGGTCTCGCCCGAGGCGTCGGACGCACGCGAGTCGGCCGTGAGGGTTTCGTCCGTGACGGCGGTAGCGTCCTCGGCGGTGGAGGAGGCGTTGCAGGCCGCGAACGCCAGCGAGGCGGCGACGGTGAGGGCGGTGGCGAGTTTCATAGGGGGTGCGGGTCGAGTTTTGCCGAAAGGCCCAACGCGGGAAAGCGTCCCGAAGTCAAAGCTACGTAGGTCGCCAGATGTTCGCGCGACCGTGACTACGGTAAAACATCGGGGATATCGGAGCAAGCGCCCTAGTTGATGATTCGCAGTATCTCCACGACGGACTCGGCGTCGATGCTTTCGGCTCCCACACCCGCGCGAGGATTATCGGTGATCGGCTCTCGCAAATAATCTATGCCGGTGGCTAGGGCTAATCCGTCGGTACAAGCGTTGGTGAAGGCGCAGAGCTCGCGGTTGAGCTCACCTGTCCACATGGCGTGCAGGGGTACGAAACGTAAGCCGAAACCCCACCAAACCTTACATACGAAGCCACTAGTCCGGACGCCGAACGATCCAGCGCACGCTGAAGAGCGTCTCCGCCGTACCGATCTGGTAGGCCTGGTAAAGGGTCCAACCCTGCCGGCGAATTGCATTGAGCGCACCCGCCATCGACGGGAAAGGATAGTACTCCGAGCCGTCGAGCAGCTGGCCACGCCCGGGGCTCCGCTCGACCACCTGCCCACTGTCGATGCGGACGCTCAACTCGCCGAACGGCACAATTTGCCTCCCGATAATCTCGGCGTACTTGTACTGGCGATCAGAAGGCTCCGGCGGCGTAGGTGGCGCCGGAGATAGCCCAGTCTGTGCGGAGGACGCCAGACTCAAAAGTAAAGCGGGGATCAAAAAGGAGATAGCTTTCATGAACAAGAGATCGCCCGAATCCCTGCGCTTGCTCAACGCGACCTATGACTTTACGGGAAGTTTAACTACGGATCACTGAGTAAGGCTAGCGTGCGCTCCACGGCCTAATAGCCGAAGCTGACTAGATATACCTCACTTCGACTTCCCCGCGTAGCTATCGCTATGCACCCCCGCCGCCGCCCGCCCGCTCGAGTCGGCAGCGCCACTCGCGCAGCGAGCCCGAGGGCACGCCGAGCGCCGCGCGGAAGGGCGTGACCCGCAGGTGGGACCCGAGCTCGTAGCCGTCCCGCCCGAGATCCACGCGTGCATGAGCGCGTCCGGCAACACGACCACGAGCGCGCCGTACATTACAGCTCCGAACAACACCAATAGGCGTATGAGCGTGAGTACGGACGAGTGATAGGCCGCGTGGGAGGGGGAGCCCATCGGCGGGCGAGGTAGGCTCGGGTGACCGCGCAGCCACTGGCTTCGCATTTGGTCAGGTCGGCGAGTGTAGCCCCCGGGTTTAACTAGCGCTCGGCCAGGTAGCCCTGAACCTCTCGCTGGATCTCGGCTATCGTGAGCAGCGCAGCTTCCCGTTTCACCCGCTCTACTGCCTCCTCCTGGGTGAGGTCGGCATCGGTCTTTCGCGAGAGGACATCCCTGGTGACGACGGTAGAGAAGGGGATCAACCCGGTCCGCACGTCCATCACGATCAGCTGGGTGGTCGCGAAGGCCTTGATGTCGGACTTACTGAAGAGCTTGTACTTCGAGTAGACATTAGCCGTGATGGTGTAGATGGCGGCGACGTCGGATTGCGTCCGTACGGCGGCCTCGCGGATGGTGGTAGCGGTAGGGTTTGACGAGAGCAGTAGGTCCGGGACCGACAGCACGCGCGTCACCCCCGGCGAGCCACCGAAGGCCAACGCGAGCGAGTCGAGGTAGGCCTGCTGGGTCTTGAGGTACGCCTCGTCGGTGTAGAAGTAGCGCCGTGCGTAGGGATTGGTTTCGATCTTGACGATGGCCACGCGGAGCTGCTGCGGCAGGGCGAAGGTCCCGTCGAGGATTTTATGAATGTTCTCCTCGGAGATGGTCGCGTTTTTGTCGACGAAGAGCGAGGACGTGATGTGCTCCTCGTACACCGGGCGGGCGTTGAGCTCGGCGCCCCCCGGGGCCGGCGCATACTGCGAGGCAGCGCAGGAGATCACGAGGGCGGGGAGCAGTAGCGTCGGGAGCTTTAGTAGCATGGTGCGGGCGTTTGGACGGCTAGTTACGCCCGACTCACTCGACGGCGCTACTCCCTAACCCGGCCATCGTATAACCACATGAGCACCGGCCGTGAGGCCGCGCGGATCACGGGGTCGATCGCGAGAAAAGCCGCGTCTGATACCGCCGGGCAACCGAAGCCCTCCGAGGTACCCATGGGGTAGAGCTCTTCGTCGGCGACGGCGTTCCAGGAGTGGAACACGATCACGCGCGAGAGCGCATTGCTGTTGCTCGCCTCTAGTCCGTGGAGTAGGTACTTCTTGTGCACGCCCCAACTGCTGTAGCCCCGTTCGCCGATCTTGTATTTCCCGAGCGAGGAGCAGTGACTCCCGTCTACGTTACTGAATGTCGGCGCCTCCTTCGAGAAGTCTTGCCCCCAGGCGTTGTCGCAGCAGCCGTGGCTCACGAGTGCACTCTCAGTGGCTGTATCGCGGGCGAAGTCCCACACAAAGAGACGCTTCCGCCCGGAGTGCACTCCCATGTCGACGAGCAGGCAGACCTCTTCGCTCATGCCCCGATCGCGACAGAAGGCAAGTGCCTCGACGGCCTTCCCGCGGGCCACCTCGATGGCCGTCGGCTCCCGCGGGGCCGTCGCTACTTGCTCGCCGCTGCCGCAGCCAGCCGCGAAGGTGACGTATGCCAGGATATGCAAGACCTTAAAAAGCACGCGCGCGGATTTGCCGAGGCGTGAGCTACAGTACGGTGCGATCATCTGTATTGTACTAATTGTTATTGTTCTTCCCTTTTACAGTAGCCTTTCGGCAAAACGGCACAAAGCAACCCCGCCGTCATTCGACCTTACCCGGTCACAGAATGATAGCTCCCATACTGTAAAACGCTAGCCAGCCGGCCGAGAAAAGGCGTAAACCACTAGCGTCGACTTTACGGTATTCGGCTTCGGTCAGGGTCCGAATCACGGTTCCGTGTTCGCGCAGGACAAACTCACTCCCCTCTATCGCTGCCTCCCCTACCTCCCCCAAAAAGATGAGGAGAAAGTTGCTGATCCACGCGTAATAGAAAACGATTATGCCAAAGATTATGATCGCTTGCGGCGCGTGCGGCGACCGTTGCCTGATGACCTTCAACGGATTTAACCCATAGCGCCAACTCGGTCGTTGGCCGCCCGCCTTTAGTGTCATCTTGAGATCGGTTTCTCGCCTGTGCCTTATCGCAAAAATCGCCACTCCCCACATGGGGAAAATTCCGATATGCAGCAGCCAGAAAACGGAATGTATCTGATGCGAGCCGAAGCCCACTAGCGTCGCGACGTGCACTCCCGCCGCTAGCAGAAACCCGACTATCGCGAACCAGAAAGCTGGCTCCTCCAATCTCGCCACCCACGTCACTGGACCTTCCCCGCGTAGCTATCAGAGTGCACCCCCGCCACCGCCCGCCCGCTCGGGTCGGCGTTGTCCTTGAAGCTCTCGTCCCACTCGATCGCGCGCTCCGTCGAGCAGGCCACCGACTTGCCGCCCGGCACGCACTTGGCGGCATCCGGCAGGGGGAAGTGCTCCTCGAAGATGGCGCGCGCGCGGTAAGCCTCCTTCGTGGTCGGCGTGTTGTACGGGAACTTGTAGGCCGCGTTCGCCATCTGCTGGTCCGTCACCTCCTGCGCGGCGGTGTCCTTGATGGCGTCGATCCACCCGTAGCCGACGCCGTCGGAGAACTGCTCCTTCTGGCGCCAGGCGACGCTCTCCGGGAGTAGCTCCCCGAAGGTCTCGCGCAAGATGTGCTTCTCGATCTTGCCGTGGCCGCACATCTTGTCCTTCGGGTTGACCCGCGACATGGCGATGTCGACGAAGGCCTTGTCGAGGAAGGGCACGCGCGCCTCCACGCCCCAGGCCGCCATCGACTTGTTGGCCCGCGCGCAGTCGAACAGGTGCAAGGCCAGCACCTTGTCCACCGACTCCTCGTGGAACTCCCGCGCGCTCGGCGCCTTGTGGAAGTACAGGTAGCCCCCGAACAACTCGTCCGCCCCCTCGCCCGAGAGCACCATCTTGATGCCCATCGCCTTGATCTTGCGCGCCATCAAAAACATCGGCGTCGACGCCCGGATCGTCGTCACGTCGTAGGTCTCGACGTGGTAGATGACATCGCGCATGGCGTCCAACCCCTCCTGAATCGTGTACTTCAGTTCGTGGTGCACCGTCCCGAGGTGTTTGGCTACGACGCGGGCGTTGGCCAGGTCCGGCGAGCCTTCGAGCCCGATCGCGAACGAGTGCATCTTCGGCCACCAGGCCTCCGTCTCCTCGTTGTCCTCGATGCGACGCGCGGCGTGTTTTTGCGCAAGCGCACTAATCACGCTGCTGTCGAGCCCGCCGCTGATCAGTACGCCGTACGGCACGTCGGTCATGAGTTGGCGCACGACGGCGTCCTCGAGGCCCTGCCGCAGGGCCGCCCGGTCGGTGACGACGTGCTCGACATTCTCGAACTCGGTCCACGCGCGTTTGTAGTAGCGCACCGGCTCCTGCGCGGGCCGCCCACCGCCGCCGAGTTGGTACTGCCCGGGCTTAAACTCCCAGAGTTGCGTACACACCGGCACGAGGGCCTTCATCTCGGAGGCGACGTAGAGGTTGCCGTCCGCGTCGCGACCTTGGTACAGCGGGATGATCCCGAGGTGGTCGCGACCCACGAGCCAAGTCTTCGTGCGCGCGTCGTAGAGGACGAAGGCGAAGATGCCGTTGAGGCGGTCGAGGAAGTCCGCGCCGTACTCCTCGTACAGCGCCAGGATCACCTCGCAGTCGCTCTCGGTCTGGTACGCGAAGCCCGGGTGCTCGGCCCGCAGTTCGCGGTGGTTGTAGATCTCGCCGTTGACCGCGAGTGCTACCTGCCCGTCGGGGGTGTAGAGCGGCTGGGCCCCGGAGTTGAGGTCCACGATGGCGAGGCGCTCGTGCGCGAGGATGGCGCGGTCGTCGACGTATATCCCGGACCAGTCGGGCCCGCGGTGCCGCATGCAGCCGCTGAGTTTGAGGGCCTGCGCGCGGAGCTGATCGCGGTCGGTCTGGAGGTCGAGGATGCCGAGGATGGAACACATAGTGCGGGGTGCGGGGTGCGGGGTGCGGGGTGCCTGGGTGCGGGGTGCGGGGTGCCTGGGTGCGGGGTGCCTGGGTGCGGGGTGCGGGGTGCGCAGCGGGTGAGGGGCCAGAGATAAGCCTTCTGGCGCCACCGTGCAAGTTTGCGCACATCAATACACCAATCGGCGGTTTAGCCGCCGAACATGCGAAAGAACCCGCCGCCCTTCTCCTCGGCCTCGGCCTTGGCCTCGAGGGTGTCCCCGTTGAGCACCTCGTGCGCGACGTTGTAATCCTGGAGCACGATGTCGAGGATGTGGTCGTCGCCGACGTGGTAGCCGTCGCGCAGCTCGTGGCCGAACATCTTGCCCATCGTCGACCAGTAGGTCGCGGTGACGGTGCCGCGCAGGTCCTTGATCAACTCGTGCATCGGCTGGCCGGTCTCGCGCTCGATCATCTTGACGAGGATGTAGCCCTGCGTCTTGGTGAGGCCCTTGAGCGGGTCCTCGAACTCCTTCTTGAGCTCCTTCTGCAGGCGGCGGATGTGCTTCTTGCGCGCGCGATCGCCCATGTTCTCCGTGATGTACTCCGTCTCGCGGAAGATCCGGATCGCCTCCACGGCGTAGGGGTAGACCTTCGGCGCGTAGTAGCGGTACTTGAGGTAGAGCTTGTACTCGTCCGCGTTCGCGAACCGCCGCGGGCTCGACACCGACACGTCGATGAGGCTCTTCGCGAGGTAGAGCGTGTCGCCGTCGTTGCCGACGATCATCTCCATGTCCTCCCCGGCCAACTGCGTCTGCTGGCGCTCCCCCGCGGGGGCCTGCGCCCAGACACCCGTCGCGACGACGAGCGAGGAGAGGAGGGTGGTGAGCTGGCGGAGTTGCGGCATCGCGGTTTCGTAGGATAGGTAGTGCGCTTCAAAGGTCGTGCTACGCTTTCGCTAAAACAAGCCCCGGACCCGCCGCCGTATATGTAGCGTAGGGTTTAACACGGGCTTGGTGCCTGGGTGCCTGGGTGCCTGGGTGCTTGGGTGCTTGGGTGCCTGGGTGCCTGGGTGCCTGGGTGCCCCCCCCTACTGAATCGGCAGCACGACCACCTTGCGGGCGTCCCCCTCCGTCTCGTTGAGCCGCCGCGCGATGTCGATCTGCCACCGCACCTGCGCCTCGGGGTCGTTGTACACCTCGCGGTCGTAGCGCTGTTGCATCGCGCGGCTCCGCTTCCAAACCTCCTCGTAGAAGCGCTGGTGCACCCGCATGAAGTCCTTCGCGTTGCGCACTTCGTCGCGGTAGCGGCGCGCCAACTCCCGCGCGTGGAGCTCCGTGATGTCGAAGTGGACCTGCTCGTGGCCCAGCGTGTACGGATTGCGCTCCTCGGGGCGCATCCACGAGTCGCACGGATCGAAAAAACTCGTGATCGTAATCCGGAAGTGGCGCCCGTCCGCCTCGGCGGAGGACTTGCTCCCGATCCCGGTCGATGCCTCCGCGGAGAGGCCCTCGGCACCGTTGGGCCCGCGGAAGTCCTCGATGGCCAGGCGCTGGCCTTGTACCCACAGGATCTCCCCGGATTTACACGGCGGAACGCGTGTGCGGAGACCCGGTCCGGGCTATACCCAGGCTCCGGGTCTAGACTTTGGCTGCTGTCGCGGATGCCGACGAGGCTCAGGGCGACCAGTAGCGTCTGGATGAATAACGTCACCCCCTACGAACGCACTCCCCGGCGCCCGTAGCGTGTGAGTCGCCAGGATCACCGGCACCGTTACTCCACGACGATCATTCTCGATCCGTGGCCGCGCAGGGTTAGGCTGTACACGCCGGCGCTCAGGTCGGCGACGTTGAGGGGGGCGCCTTTCGGCAAAACTCGCTCCAGGACCACGCGCCCGGTCACGTCGCGTACCGTGGCGTCGAAGGCGTCCTCCCCCGCCGAGCTTTCGTCCGGGAACTCGACGGTCAGCAGCTCCCGCACCGGCTGTGGGTACACCCGCCAGGTAGTCGCCTCCGCGCCCGAACGCACGCCACTAATCAAGTTGCCCCGCGTCCGGATGCCGACCAGGCCTTTGGTCCCCTCCCCGAACAAGACCAGCGCGCCCTCACTGTCCTCGTAGAGGCGATTGCGGACCGTGAGTACTGCATTGGCGAGGGTTTGGTCGACGTACTGAGCGCCGGTCAGACGGGCGCCGGCATCGGTTTCCGCGAACACGACACCCAACTTCCCCGTGGCGACCTGCCGCGCCTCGAAGGCCGTCGCGAGTCGCCCGCTCCTGCGCAACACGCTGCTGCGGGCGTCCACGAGGCGGTAGTCCGCCCCGAGCGCCGCGTCGATCGCCGCGTCGAAGTCGAGGCTCCCGCGCCGCGTTCCGTCGGCGGCGTAGACTTCCAAACCGGGGGTGCCGCCCGAACCTCTCTCCGTCCACACGGCCAGGCTCCCGTCGGCGAGTTCGAAGTTTTGGCGCAAGCGCAACGTCGAATCACCGGCCGTGGTCGAGAACCGTAGTTTGCCCGCGCCGTCCACGCGGTAGAGCCGGTCGGCCCGCCCGGTGGCGTTCAGCAGCACGGCCGCCGTGCCGCCGTCGGACAGCAAGCTCGTCACCGCCAGTTCGCCCGGTCCGAATCG
This sequence comes from Saprospiraceae bacterium, assembly GCA_965215115.1. Classification (GTDB taxonomy): domain Bacteria; phylum Bacteroidota; class Bacteroidia; order Chitinophagales; family Saprospiraceae; genus CALDTK01. Next base: position 3,150,190 of record OZ244050.1, on the reverse strand, counting down.
ACTCGCCACGCGCTCGCCGACGAATACGTACCGCACCGCGCCCGTCTTCGCGTCGAGGGAGAGGATGACCGGCTGCGAGTAGGCCACGTCGTCGACGCGGCCGAGGTCGATCACGCCGGAGGCCCGCAGTTCGGTGGTGTCGGCGTCGACGGCGCCGCAGCAAAACCCGTACGAGGTGCCCACGGGCAGGTCGATGGTCCGCGTCCAACGCACCGACTCCACGGCGCACGCGGCGTTGAGGTCGAGCGGCCGCACGGTGAGCTTGCCGGCCTTCGCGTCGGACTGAAACTGCACCAAGGAGCGCGGCCCGAGCGGGATCGGACCGTAGACCAGCGTCCCGCAGCCGCGGCCGAGGCCGACGCTCGACTCGAGGGCACCCGACTGCTTGTCGATGCGGACCTCGCGCCGTTCGTTGCCGGCCCGCACGCGCAATAGGTAGTCGGCACCGTCTTCAGCGAAGTTCTCGGGGCGGGAAAGCAGGTCGAGGGTCTCGTACTCGGTCGACCACAGGAGCGGGGCCTGCGCGGAGACGCCGACGGCGAGAGCGAGGGCGGCAGTAGTGAGTAGCGTTCGCATGCGTGGAGCTTATTCAGGCACGACGCAACTTACCTTACCGCCATGCTCCGCAGTGCCAGCTTTTCGAACTTTACGGTACTCCCGGACGCCACCTGGGACTTCGCACCCGGGATCAACGTGGTCATCGGCGAGAACGGTGTCGGGAAGAGCCAGTAGCCACGCATTCCATCTACCTCCTGCGCGAACTCGAGTTGCTGCTTTCGCAAAAACCAGATACGGCACCCAGCACGAGGTTTTTTGCGCTGGCGAAGCGGGGGCAGGCGATCCAGCAAGAGCAGGGCGACGAATTAGCCGACCTCACGACCATCGTCGCCCTCGACGAAGAACTCGCGCAGAGCAACCGTTTCATGACCGCGACCCCGAGTCTATGACGACGCTCAGGGAGGGGCGGGTGCAGTTCGTTTTCGCGGAAGCGGCACAGGCGACACAGTACGACCGGTGGCGGGGGTACACACAGCGTATACATTCCTTCGCCGAATCAAAAGCCGTTGACTTCCTCGCGATCACCCCACTGGCCCAAAATCTGTACCTTATCGAAGTAAAGGACTATCAACTAGCCACCAACGCGCATCCCCCGCCCTCCCGGCTACCGCTAATTGTCGCTCAGAAATGCCGGGACACGCTGGCGGGCCTCGTGTTGGCGGCCAGAAGTTACCGCGCGCCCGACCGGGCGTTTGCGAGAGCCGCCCTCGAGCAGGAGAACCTTGTCGCTATCCTGCACCTAGACCAACCGAGACTCCAGTTCAGGACGCGTCCTGCTTTGTTGAACGTAGCTGATCTAAAGATCGCGCTGAGGCAAGCATTCAAAACAACATCTATAAAGGTTTACGTAGCGTCCACTACCGATCCATCGGGATCGGCGCCGTATGTGGCGAGTTTCATTGCGTAATGGCCGGGGGGCTCAATGAGCGGTCGAGCGCACTACGATTGCCCCGCCACCACCACAACTACCTCCCCCCTCACCTTCCCCTCCGCGGCGTACGCCGCGTGCAACTCGCTCAACGTCGCCGTCCTCATATCCTCGTGCACCTTCGAGATCTCGCGCGCGACGCAGGCCGGGCGGCCCTCGCCGCAGCGCTCGACGAGCTCACCCAGGCACTTGACCAGCCGGTGGGGGCTCTCGTAAAGGACGAAGGTGTGCGGCAGCTGCGCCAGGTACGCGAGCCTCGTGTGCCGTCCCTTCTTCTGCGGGAGGAAGCCCTCGAAGTGGAAGCGGTCGCACGGCAGGCCGCTCGCCGCCAGCGCGGGCACGAAGGCCGTCGCGCCCGGGAGACAGCTTACCGCCAGGCCGGCGTCGCGGCAGGCACGCACGAGGAGGAAGCCCGGGTCGCTGATCGCGGGGGTGCCGGCGTCACTCACGAGCGCGATGGTCTCGCCCTGCCTGAGGCGCTCGACGTACTGCTCTACCCTCCCGTGTTCATTGTGGGCGTGGAAGGCGCTGAGTTGTTTTGCCGAAAGGCCCAACAGCTTGAGCAAAGAGCCCGTCGTGCGGGTGTCTTCGCAGAGGACAAGGTCGGCTTGCGCCAAAACCTCCCGTGCGCGCGCGGTCACGTCGCCGAGGTTGCCGATGGGCGTGGGCACGAGGTAGAGCATCGGGGGCCTACGCTTCGGCGGGCGCGAGCGTGAACTCGAAGCGCTCCATGATCGGATTGGCGAGCACCGACTTGCACGCCTTCTCGACCTGGGCCCCGGCGGCCGTCTCGCTGTCGGCCTCCACGCGCAGCTCGATCCGCTTGCCGATCCGCACGTCGCGCACGCCCTCGACGCCGACGTTGGGCAAGCTGTTCTTGACGGCCTTGCCCTGGGGGTCGAGCAGTTCCTTGTGGGGCATCACGTGGATGACGGCGAGGTAGGTCATAGGCGGGCAAAACTAACCGCCCCGCTACGGGCCGCTCACACGATTTTGGCTGCGGCTCGTACTTTCGGGGTCCTGAACGGATGGTGAGATGATGAAACGGATACTGCTGGGGGCCTCCCTCACGCTGGCGACCCTCGCCGCGGCCCTGGCGCAACCCGGTAACGTGTGCGGGACGGCGCAGACGCTGACGGTGGGGCCGCGGTGCGACAACAACCGCGTCGACGCCACGACTACGGGCTACTCACGCAGTACGGTGGGGTCGACCTGCGCGCCCTTCAATCGCAGTCCCGACCGGTGGTTCAAATTCGTGGCGACGAAACCCGGCGCGAACGTCCGCGTGGAGGCCCCCGCGAGCAGCACGATCGCGGCCGTGCAGTTCGACCTCTTCGGCGGCACCTGCGGCAACCTGGTTTCCCTGGGGTGCGGGCGCAACCCGATCGGGATCTCGATCTCGTCCTTCGCGCGCGCCGACCTCACCGTCGGGCAGACGTACTACGTCCGCGTGTTCGGCGGCAACCGGGCCGACGGCACCTCGAGCGACGGGGAGTTCAACATCTGCGTCCGCTCGTTCGACCCCGCGCCGTTCCAGGTCGGGGACTGCGTCGAGGGCGCTATCCTGTGTGGCACCCCGGCGCGCATCAAGGTCGGCCCCCTCAACGGCGCCGGGGACGACCTCGACGAGGTGAGCCCGGTGAGCTGTTTCGAGGGCGTGGAGACCAACTCGGTCTGGTACCGCTTCACGGCCGCGAACGCCGGCGAGCTCGCCTTCGTGCTCACGCCGGACAAACCCGACGGCGACCTCGACTTCGCAGTCTACTTCCTCGGTTTCGAGGGCCCCGACTGCGCCGACAAGCAGTCCGTGCGGTGCGTGGCCGCCGGGGGCGCGGGGTGCACCGGCCCGACCGGGATGCGCAGGGGTGAGCCGGACGATGTCGAGGGCTCGGGGTGCGGCGGCGGCAACAATGGCTTCGTAAGCACTTACCAGCTCTTCGCGGGGGCCTCCTACGCGATCCTCATCAACGAGTACGACGCCCTCGGGGACGGCTTCACGATCGACTGGACCGGCAACACGGCCGTGTTCACGAGCCCGGATCCGGGGTTTACGTCGACGGTCCTCGACAACTCCTGCACCTCGATCCGCTACCAGTTCACCGCCACGCAGCCCGACTTCGTGTACGCCTGGGACTTCGGCCCCAACGCCACCCCCCGAACCTCTACGGAGCGCAGTCCCGTAGTGTCTTTTAGCCAGGGCGGCCCGACGGCGGTCACGCTCGAAGTGCAGTCCCTCAACTGCTCGGACGCCGAGACGCAGACCATCCTAATCGGCGCCGGCGCGGGCACCGCACCCAGCATCATCTCCGAATCCACGAGCGACGGCTGCGGGTCCGACGAGTACCGCTTCGCTATCGACGGCCCGAGCCCCACCGCCACCTACACTTGGGACTTCGGCGCCGCGGCCACGCCGCGCACGCAGGTCGGTCCGGGGCCATTCGTCGTGAAGTACGGCACGCAGGGCAGCACCACCGCCCGCGTGGTCGCGACCGAGGGCACCTGCACTGGCACGGGCGAGAAGACCGTCGAGCACAGCCCCCGGGTGCCGTTCGAGATCGTCCTCCTGGGCGTAGATTCTGTCAACTGTACGAGTCCGAACTCGGGCGGGATTCGCGTAACGACGAACCGCCCGGACCAGCCTTTCTCGTACAGCATCAACGCTGGACCCGCGCAGTCTACCGGCACCTTCACGGGGCTCGGCGCGCAGACCTACACCATCGTCGTGAGGCCAGCCGCGACCGACTTGGCCTGCGCCGCGAAGACCGCAACCTACACGGTGGGCCGGACGCGTGACGGCGTAACGATCACTGGCGTCGACGTCACTCCGACATCCTGCCCGAACCTCGACGACGGCACGGCCACCGTCCGCACGGGTAGCCGGGGGTCCACGTTCCAACTCCTGGGCCAGGGTACCGTCCAGACGGATAGTGTCTTCGGGGGCCTCGCCGCGGGCTCGTACACCGTGGCCGTGACGAACGCCAGAGGTTGTCGCGCTGAACGAGCCTTTACGATCGAGCGCACGCCGAGCACCCTCTCGGCCCCTCCCGTGGTGACGCAGGCCAACTGCGCCGCCGGAGAAGACGGCGTGGTAACCCTTCCGCTCGGGGGCAGCACCTATGTCCTGGGGGGCAACACGCTGTCGGACAACGTCGCGCGAGGTCTCGCCCCCGGGACCTACGCCTACAGCATCAGCCAGACCTCCGGGTGCCGCTACGACGGGGAGGTGACGGTGGGCTTCGGCAACGAAGGCTTCCGCCTGGGGACGGTGACGGTGAGTCCTGCGTCTTGCGCGGTGGCCAAAGACGGTGAATTGCGATTGGTGGGCGTCGAGGGGGTCGACTACACCTTTGCCGATCGAACGATCCCCTCCCAGTCCACCGAGTCTGCCCTAGCACCCGGCGTGTACACCCTCTCCGCCGTCAACGCGGAGGGTTGTACGAAGGACACCACCATCGTGATCGGGGCGGGCGCCGGACCGACCGTCTCGCTCGGTCCCGACCTGCGGGCGCGCTTCGGGGATACGGTCCTCATCCTCCCGACCTTCACGGGAGGCCGTGCCCCGATCGACAGCTTTCGCTACGGCGGGATCGACAGTACGCCGACGCTCCTCGCCACCCTCGGTGGCCTGCGTTTCGTCCCGAACAGATCGCCCCAGGTGGTGACGCTCACCGTAGTCGACGGGGCCGGCTGCTCGGCCACGGACGAGCTCGAGATCGAGGTCCGCGTGCAGGAGTTTTTCCAGGCCCCGAGCGCCTTCTCGCCGAACGGCGACGACACGAATGATTTGTTCGTGCTGCGGTCCGGTCCGGAGGTGGCGCGGATTGAGCAGCTTAGCATCTACGACCGCTGGGGCGGGCTGCTGTTCAACCTCAACGATTTCCCGCCGAACGACCCGAGCTTCGGGTGGGACGGCAGCGCCGAGGGGAGACAGCTCGACACGGGCGTGTACGTGTACACGGCCAGGGTAGCGTTCGTGAACGGGGCCGTGAAGGTTTTCTCGGGGGGTGTCCACCTGATGCGTTGAGGATACGAGCTGAGTCTGCCGGTCACGACAATCGTCGGATTAGTGGATCCGAGGTCGGATTAATACGCGATACTGCGTACTTTCGGGGAGGTTTACAGGTTGAGGTAGTATGAAGGTTTTGCTGTTGTTAGGGCTCTGCCTGTTCAGCGCCGCCCCGGCCGTCGCGCAGCGGGCCTCGGTGAGCGACTGCCGGGACGCGATTGTGCTGTGTGGCCCCCCGACGGCCTTTAACGTCGCCGCATCCGGTGGCGTCGGCGCGGTGGACGACGACCTCGGCACGGGCGCCTGCCTGACGGCGGAGGTCAGGCCCTCCTGGTTCACCTTCACCGCCGCCAACGACAGCACCCTCGTCTTCGACCTCATCCCCGACCTCGCCACCGCCGGGCTCGACTTCGCCGTGTACGAACTCCCCGGCGGGGCCGGCGACTGCGGTGGGAAGCGACTCCTGCGGTGCATGGCCTCCTCCTCGGGCCCGGGCTGTCGCGGGCGCACGGGTCTGCGCCGCGGCGAGACCGAGACCGAGGAGAAATCCGGGTGCACCGGCGGCAACAATGCGTTCCTCAAGGAGCTCCAACTCGTGCAAGGTCGAACGTATAGCCTACTGGTCAACAACTACGACGCGGCCAATCCCGGGTTCCGGATCGACTTCGAGGGCTCGACGGCCGACTTTAGGCAGACCCCGGCCGATTTTGCGAGCCGTACGATCATCGCGCAGTGCGGTACGGCCCTGTGGACCTTCGACGGCCTCGACCGACAGGGCTCGACCTTCGCCTGGGACTTCGGTCCGGACGCGACCCCGCGCACAGCGGTCGGGCAGCAGGTCCAGACCACGTTCGCGGGGGGCAACGGGCCACGCTCCGTGACCCTCACCTTAACCAACGACTGCTCGACCACGGTGACCAAAACGATCAGCGTCGTGACCCAGGTCGGCTTATTCATCAACCAAACCGTCCGGGCGGCGAGCTGCGCGAATCCCTCCGGCGGTGGGGTTGACGTCACGGTGAGCCCGGCGGGCGGCTACACGTTTACGCTCAACGGGGTGACCAACACGACCGGGAGCTTCGACGGTCTCGCGGCCGGCACCTACACGCTCTCCGTGAGTCGCGTGAGCGGGGGGACCCCGTGCGACCAGACCGCCGAGGTCATCATCACCTCGGAGGCCGCCGCCCTAAACCCCACCATCACAGTCGACAACGGTGGGAGCGCCTGCGAGCAAAGCGAGTTCACCTTCGCCATCGAGTCCCCCCGGCCATCCGGCACCTACGCGTGGACCTTCGGCAACAACGCCGTCCCGGCCACGGCGACGGGGCCCGGTCCGCACGCCGTGACCTACACCGGGCTAGCCGGCGCGAAAACCGTCATGGTCGCGGCGAGCGACGGCACCTGCACTGGTGAGGCCCGGCGTGAGGTACGCTACGAGCCCAGCGTTGTTTTCGATTTCACGACCGAGGTCACGCCCGTCTCCTGTCGGTCGGACACCTCCGGGGTCATCGTGGTGTCGCCGGTGCCCGCGGGGCAGTACGCTTACAGTCTCGACGGTGGCGCAGACCGTTCGGACAATCGGTTCCGCGGCGTGGCGGAGGGGACGTACACGATTCGCCTGAGGCCGGTCGGTTCGGCGCCGGAGTGCGGGATTAGCCGCGAGGTCACCGTCGGGAACGATGGATCGGTCGGCCCGAGCTTCACGGACGTGGCGACGGCGGAGAGTTCGTGTCTCACCGCCGGGGACGGCCGCGTGTCGCTCAGCCTCGCCCCCGGCACGACGGTGAGCCTCAACGGTGGGCCACAGCAGAGCACGGCCACCTTCGATACGCTACGGAGCGGCACGTACGCGCTCCGCGTCGAGGACGCGCAGGGTTGCGCGCGCGATACCTCCGTGGTCGTGGGCGCCAACCCCGGCCCGAGCCTGGACCTGGGGCCGGACCTCACGGCCCGCTTCGGGGATACGATCCTGATCATCCCTCGTTTTGGCGAAGGCCGCAACCCCATCGACAGCTTTCGCTACGGCGGGCTCGACAGTACGCCCACCCTGATCGCCAGTCTCGGGGGCTTGCGTTTCGTCCCGAACCGGGCCCCGCAGGTCGTCACGCTGACGCTCGTCGACGAGGCCGGCTGTGTCGTCACCGACGAGGTGACCGTCAGTATCCGCGTGCAGGAGTTCTTCCAGGCCCCGACGGCCTTCTCGCCGAACGACGACGGGGTAAACGATCGATTCGTCCTTTATGCCGGGCCACAGGTGCGGCGCGTCCAGCAGCTCAGCGTCTACGATCGCTGGGGCGGGCTGCTGTACAACCTCAACGATTTCCCGCCGAATGACCCCGACTTCGGGTGGGACGGGAGGCGCGACGGCGAGGCGCTGGACACCGGGGTGTACGTCTACGCCGCGCGGGTGGAGTTCGTCAACGGGACGGTCAAAAACTTTGCCGGGGACGTGAATCTGATCCGGTAGGAGTTAGCTCGGCTTCCACACCACCCCACTCAGTACGTACAGCACCATCACGACCGGCACGGTGAGCCAGCCGAGTATCCAGGGCAGGAGGACGGCTGCCGCCAAAACGACCCACACCGGCCAGTTCGATTTTTTCCGGGGGTCGAGCTTGTTGCTGAACAGCGGCAGGTCGCTCACGAGGAGGTAACTGAATATTGCCACCACGGGGAGGAGCAGCAGCGGGTCGGACAGGTTTTGGCGAAAGCCGAACGAATCGAAGCGCCAGACCTGGAAGAGCCCGAACCAGAAAACCGTATTCGCCGGCGTCGCGAGACCGATGAAGTGCTTCGTATCCGCCTGATCGACGTTGAAGCGCGCGAGGCGCACAGCGCTCATAAGGGGGATGAGGAGGGCGAGGTAGGCAGGGACGTTGAACTCATGATTAGCGATGTACTGATAATTCGTGTAGAGACCATTTGCTGTAGTCCAGACTCCACTCAACATCACATACGCCATCAGCCCCGGGCTTACGCCAAAACTCACCATATCCGCCAGACTGTCCAACTCCCGCCCGAAAGGTCCCGATACCCCGGCCGCCCGCGCCGCAAAACCATCTAAGAAATCCGCCACCGCACTCACCAACAAACACCAGGGCACCCAGTCGAAGTCCCCGCGCACGAGCGCGATGCAGGCGACGCAGCCCGCCGCCAAATTGGTCAGCGTCAGGGCGTGGGGGAGCAATCGCAGCAGTCGGTGCATGGCCGCAATGTAGTTTCGCGGCCTAGCGTTCGAACAGGCAATGGTGAAGGGCTACATTCTAGGTCTAGTGTTGGCGTTCTTCGGCGGTGCGCAATCGTCGTCGGCACAACTCGCCAACGATGACTGCGGCGGGGCCACCTTCCTCGGGAGCGTCACGGAGTACTGCTCTGCCGTCGGCGAGTTCACCACCGTCGGCGCGACGGCCTCGCCGCAGCCGAAACCCTTCTGCCACCCCGACGAGGGCCAGCTGGACGTGTGGGTGAGCTTCCGGGCCACGGCCACGAGCGGGAGCATCCGCGTCATCGGGTCGCTGCGGCGCGACGGCGGCGGTAGCATCGTCAATCCGCAACTCGCGCTGTACAGTGGTGCGGGCTGCTCGGCCCTGGAGGAGATTGCCTGCGTCTCGGACGCGTTCGAGAGCAACGTCGTGCAGGTGCTCACCGACTCGCTCCAACCCGGGGAGATCTACTACATCCGCCTCGGGGCCCGCGGCGCCAACGTCGGGACGCTCAAGCTCTGCGTAGACCTTTACGATTTCGTCCCGAAGCCCGCCAGCGACTGCGTCGACGGTGTACTGCTGTGCTCGAAGGACCCCTTCACCGTGACCCGCCTCGAGGGCGCCGGGCGCAACACGCGCGAGATCGACCCGCAGAGTTGCATCCGCGAGGAGTTCAGCAGCGTGTGGTACAAGTGGACCTGCGAGGAGTCCGGCGACCTGGGCTTCGTCCTCACGCCGAGCAACCCGACCGACGACCTCGACTTCGTCGTCTACGAGCTGCCGGGCGGGGTCAACGGCTGCAACGGCAAGCGGGAGCTACGCTGCGAGGCCGCCGGCGAGAACATCGGTGCGCCGCTGAGCGACTGGGAGCGGTGCAGCGGGCAGACGGGCCTGCGGACGGGCGAGACGGACGTGTCCGAGCCGCCGGGCTGCCAGTCGAGCAACAACAACTTCGTCCGCACGATCGACATGGTGGCCGGGCGCAGTTACGCGCTGGTCGTCAACAACTTCAGTCAATCCGGCAACGGCTTCTCGATCGAGTGGTCCGGCACCGGGACCTTCGTCGGCCCGAAGCCGGCCTTTGCCATCAGTCCGGATGTGGGTGGGCAGTGCGACCTAACCGAATTCAGGTTCACCAACCAGAGCACGACGAGCCCCGGGGCCACGAGCACCTACCAGTGGTTCTTCGGGAGCTTCGCGGAGCCGGCGCAGCTCACGGGGACCGGGCCGTTCGCGGTCAACTACGGGAGCTTCGGACAGAAGTTCATCACGCTGCGGCTCCGGAGTTCGGACGGCTGCGTGGTGACGGAGACGAAGTCGGTGTTCGTGGAACCCTGCTGTGAGCAGAGCGAGCCACTGGTGGCGGGGACGCCGCTCACGACGGACCCGAGTTGCGCCGGGACCGCCTCGGGGAGTTTCGAGGTGCCGATCGATTCGGGGGTGCCGGAGTACTTCTTTAGCCTCAACGGCGGGCCGTACCTGCCGACGAGTGAGCGCACCGGACTCACCGAGGGCAACTACAGGGTCTTCATCCAGAATATCAAAGGCTGCACCGACACCGCCGAGGTGACGCTCACCGATCCGCCGCCGTTGGAGGTGGAGATCGGCAACAACTTCACGATCACCTTCGGGGACAGCACCCTGTTGGAGGCCATGACCAACCAGGCCGGCGACTTTAGGTACACGTGGACGGGCGCCGACTCCGTGCGGTGTCTCGACAGCGCCTGTAATCGCGTCTACGTCTACGGCTTCTCGCCGGCCGAGCTCACGGTGACGGCGGAGTCCGCGGCCGGCTGCACGGCCGTGGACCGGCTGCAGATCGAGGTCCGCAAGGAGCGCCCGCTGTACGCGCCGACGGGCTTCTCGCCGAACGATGACCAGACCAACGACCGGTGGACGTTGTTCGGGCCGCCGGTGCTGGCGAGGATCAACTACCTGCGGATCTTCGATCGCTGGGGCAATCAGGTCTTCGAGAATGCGGGGATGCTGCCCAACGACACGATGGCGGGTTGGGATGGTAACTTCAGGGGCGAGGAGATGAACTCCGGGGTCTACGCCTGGGTGGCGGAGGTGCAGTACGTCGACGGGGTGACGGTGCGGGTGAACGGGGATATCAACTTGTTGCGGTGATGGGGGCGCGGGGCGCGGGGTGCGGGGTGCGGGGTGCGCACGGTAGCTTACCTGTCGGGGGTTTTGTGCGGGACCTCCGTAAGCACCTGGGTCTGGTTTTGGCGAAAGCCGCCGCCCTGTCCGTCATCGTCTCCCTCGTCGCGTGCGAGAACGACCCCGCGGCGGTGGCGGCGATGTTCCCCGACGTGCGGCCGGACGCGGAGGTGATCAGCGACTTCGAGACGATCTACTCCGACAGCGCGCAGGTCAAAGTGCGGGTCACGGGTCCGCAGATGCTGCGTGTGCAGGAGGAGAGCCAGTTCGTGCAGTACTTCCCGGCGGGGGCGTACCTGGAGTTCTACGGGGACGACGGCAAGGTCTCTTCGACGTTGCGGAGTGGCTACGGGGTGCGCTACGAGACCGACGACCGGGTGCTGTTGCGCGACTCGGTGGTGTGGGAGTCGGCGGTCGGCGACCGGCTCGACACCGAGGAGCTGCACTGGGTGTCGTACGACCGCAAGATCTACTCGGATCGCTTCGTGCGGCTGCGGCAGTCCGACAAGGAGATCACGGGGGTGGGCTTCGAGAGCAACGAGGACTTCTCGCGCGCGAAGGTGATCGCGATCCAGGGGATCGTGCAGGTGGAGCCGGGTTCGACGCCGCGGGACACCTCCGCGCGGCTACCTTCGCCGCCGAATGGCGAGTGAACTCATCCTGCTGCTGGTGCTGCTGTTGCTGTCGGGACTTTTTTCCGGTAGCGAGATCGCGTTCGTCAGTGCGAATAAGCTCCTCATCGAGCTCAAGCGCAAGCGGTCGAAGCGCCGCGGGGCACTGCTGGCGAAGTTTTACGAGCGGCCGGCCGACTTCATGGGGGCGATGCTGGTGGGCAACAACCTCGTGATGGTGATGCTCACGGCGCTGGCCGGCGCGCTCATCTCGCCGTGGGTGGCGGGCTACATCAGCGCCAACGAGTACGTCAACCTCCTGGTGACGAGCTTGCTGATCACGGTGGTGGTGCTGATCTTCGGGGAGTTCATCCCGAAGGCGCTCTTCGAGGTCTTCGCCGAGAAGGCGCTGTTCGGGCTGGCCTACCCGATCAACTTCGCGCGCTGGCTGCTCAGTCCACTGGCGTGGCTGATGATTCGCCTTTCGGAAAAACTCCTGGAGCTCATCACGCGCCAGCCGACGACGGTGCCGGACACGGCCTTCACGCGCCTCGACCTCGAGCAGTACATCATCCAGACCCACACCGAGGCCCGCGACTCCGACGAGGAGATGATCGACGCGAACCTGTTCCAGAACGCGCTCAACTTCAACGACCTGCGCGTGCGTGACGTGATGGTGCCCCGCAACGAGATCGTCGGGATCGACGTCAACGACACCATCCCCGACCTCGTGGAGCTGTTCGCGAGCTCGAACCACTCGCGGCTGCTGGTCTACGACGGCGACATCGACAACGTGCTCGGGTACGTGCACCACCAGCACCTCCTCAAGCAGTCGTCGTCGATCCGCAACCTCGCCATCGACCTGCCGTTCGTCCCGGAGGCGATGCGGCTCACGGACCTGATGAAGCGCTTCATCGGCTCGCGCAAGTCCATCGCCGCGATCGTCGACGAGTACGGGTCGATCACGGGCCTCATCACCCTCGAGGACATCATGGAGGAGATCTTCGGCGACATCTCCGACGAGCACGACGACGAGGACGAGTACCGCGAGGAGCAGCTGTCGGACAACGTGTACCTGCTGAGCGGTCGCCACGAGGTGGTGTACCTCAACAGTAAATTCCCCGACCTGCGTTTGCCGGAAGGCGACTACACGACCCTGTCGGGCTACCTCGTGATGACGATGGGGCAGATCCCGGAGCAGGGCGACGAGATCGAGCTCGGGCGCCTGAAGTTCGTCTTCGAGGAGGTGTCCGACACGAAGATCGAGGTGGCGCGGGTCACGGTGCTGGATGTCGACAAAGACGACGAGATTTGATGGCGGCGGCGGCGCAGGACTCGGGCAGGAAGCGCAACCGGGTGATCGGCGGGGCGGAGGGCCGGGTGGCTGGTCCGCTGTTGATCATCGTCGGCGCCGTGCACGGCAATGAGCCGGCGGGGGTGCTGGCCCTGGAGGCCGTGATCGAGCAACTCCGCGAGAGAGGCCTACCGGAGCAGGGCACCCTGTTGGGCTTGATAGGCAACTTAGGCGCCTTTCGGCAAAACCTGCGCTTCGTCGATCGTGACCTCAACCGCTACTTTACCCCGGAGCGCATGGCGGGCGACCAATCTTCCACGGAGGCCCGCGAAGCGCGCGAGCTGTTGACCACAATCGACGCCGCGGTGAAGCGCTTCTCCCCGACGGAGCTCATCCTCCTGGACGTCCACACGACGACCGCCGACGGGGGAGACTTCGCGACGACGATCCCGGACCCGGCGAGTCGTGATTTGGCAAAGTGTCTCGGGGTGCCGGTGGTGCTCGGGCTGACTGAGGTGCTCCACGGCACACTTGTAGCCTACTTCACCTCCGAGCGCGTGGGCCTACCGACGCGCGCCTTCGCGTACGAGGCCGGGCAACACGAGGCTGGCGCGAGCGCCGCCAGGGCAGAGCAGCTGATCTGGCGACTCTTAGGAGAGCTCAACATGATGCCGAAGGCAGCGCCTAGGTTGGATGAATCACGTGACGCTCGCCCCCAGCTCACGCGCATCATCTACCGCCTGGCCATCCCGCCGGGCGGGGCCTTCTCGATGCTGCCGGGCTTCGGGAACTTTGACCCGGTGCAGGCGGGGCAGCCGCTGGCGTACCTGGATGGGGAGACGGTGGTGAATGATTACGACGGGTACATTTTGATGCCGTTGTATCAGGCGCAGGGGGAAGATGGATATTTTGTGGTGGAGGAGGAGTGAGGGGGCAGCGAATACAGTATAAGCAGGTATGCGCTTTAAAAATGGAAGAACAGAATGTGGTCTAAGCTTATAGAAACTTCTGCAATATGCTTAATTTTACTGACCATTCGCTCAATATCAAAATCACATTTACTGCGGTCTATCAATTTTATAACCTCAATAATCATGATCTTCTCCTCGCTCTCTATCACCCAAGCGCCTTCTGCATATCCTAGATTTATCCCGCTAGCCTCGTATACCTTATCGAACAGATCATCATACGCTTCGACTCGGGAGAACTCCTCTTCGTTCATAACAAGAACGAGTGGATGACTGCGGTTTTCCCACATCCAATCCGTAGCATCGTAAAAGTCGAAGGTGGACTCATCTACCTCCACCGGTAGAGTCCAGATATAAAACTCTCGGTCCATAGGCTTTAAGTTGGTAAGTATAAGGTGACAAAGACCCAATTCTACCCCACCGGCAGCACCTCATCCAGCGCCCCCACCAACACCACCATCGCGACCACGCCCAGCTCCCGGCTCGGGCCCGTGGCGAAAAGCTCCGCCTCATCGTCGCCCTCGTCGCGATCCGGATCGACGAGCGAATCCTCGGCGAAGGCTAGTAACTCCTCCTGGTCGATGCTCTCGAAGACCACGTCGAGCCGCTGCGCCATCGGCTTGCCGACCGTCGGCTCGAGCCAGGCCCAGACCTTCTCCTCCCACTCCTCGATCGCCTCGCCGTCGAGCGTCGGTAGGGAACTGTGCTCAGCCCGCACGGCACCGTAGATGACGAGGGCCAGGTACTGTAGGTAATCCCGCTCCGCCTCGGAGAGGAGCTCGAAGGTGTCCGTGCGTAAGTACTGCGTGAAGGTCGGCTGCTCGGTGACGAACTCGAGCATCGCGGCCTCCACGGCGGCCTCGTCGTCGAGCCTGAGGAGGGACTGCTCTATGCTGGACTCGGGAATCATGGGGGGAAGGTAGCGCGCGGTCAGGCGTCCGCCTCTTCCAGGGCGGGTCCCCAATTAGCCAAAGAAGTATTTGTGGTAGGACGAGCTATTCTAGGCACTCCACACTTTGCACGGGACATCGTGCCCCCCTCCTCGTTTGTGCCGCTCTGGAACTCGGGCGGAGCGTGATCTACAAGTTGAACGAATAGGGAGGGGGCCGGGGGAAGACAAACCGCCGCGCTCGCAGGGCTCGCAGGGCCCGCGGGGCTCTGGCGCGACGGTAGCCGGGGGCGTTCGCCTCCCCCCTTGTTCCGAAGATTTTGCAGAGACCGCGAAGCGATCGGCGCAAAATATTCGGAATAAGGGGGGCCGGGGGGGTTACCCCACGAGTCACGGATAAGTCTCGGTGGGCCGGGGATAATGATGAAACGTCAAACGGACCCAGGTGAACTACCCTGCGCAGAGGTGGTAAGTCTAACTTAGCATTGTCCCGACATCTTCCGAGAAACGCTGAATCAACTTGTGCGCTTTACTCAAGCTCGTGCCACCGCCGAAGAGCAGCTGGAATTTGGAGTCATCGCTATTCGCGTAAGCTACCGCTAATGCGATTAGCTCGGTGGCGTACCAATCCTTCTCTAAGAAAGCAAAGTCTAAACCATCGTCGCCAAACTCATTTGCTACATCTGCTAGTAGCGAGTAGTCTAACTCAGGAGACCGTCTCAAACCATACTCCCCAGCCATGATTGTTAAACTTTAAAGTGCGTGATATACGACGATCAATTCCGATAACCCTCCCGACAGGAATCTGGGTCGATCTTCCCTCATGATTGTCACGCTCCTCTTTAGTGAGCCTAACCTCCGCCCCAATTCTACGAGCATAGCGCAAAGCCAGGCTTCGCAAACCCTCCTCCAACACAATCTTCCCAGGATTCAGCCGCGACTCCGCCAGCCGCCCGTACATGCCCTTGCTCAGGCGGGCGATCTGCTCGTTCTCGATCGCGCGCTCGAGCCCACGCAGCACCTGCCGTCGCGAACCGAGGTCGGCGAAGTCCGAAGTCAAGAACAGCGGACTCTCGGCCGTACGGATGCGGTCCGCGACGGCGGCGGTGATGGTAGTGCGGCGTGACATGACGCCTAAAGGTAAGCCATTTCTGAGCTAAGCCTCGACCAGGTACTCCGGCCCGGCGGCCTTGATCTCTTCCGGGGTCTCAGCCGCGAAGCGCTCGAAGTTCTTCTTGAATAGCTCCACCAGCCTGCGGCTCTGCGCGTCGAAGGCCTCACCCTTCTCCCAGGTATTGCGGACGTCGAGCAACTGGGACGGCACCCCCGGCACCGCCGCTGGCACGAGCACGCCGAAGCGCTCGTCCGGCGACCAGGTCGTCGCGTCGCGCCCGAGCTCGCCCGCGAGGGCCGCCCGCACCATGGCGCGGGTATACTTCAGACTGATGCGCTGGCCCCTCCCGTAGGCGCCGCCCGACCAACCCGTGTTGACCAACCAGACGTCGACACCGTGCCTGTCGATCTGCTCGCCGAGCAAGGTCGCGTAGCGCGCCGGGTGCAGCGGCAGGAAGGGCGCCCCGAAGCAAGCCGAGAACGTAGCCGTTGGCTCCTTCACACCGGCCTCCGTGCCCGCCACCTTCGCCGTGTACCCGCTGATGAAGTGGTACATCGCCTGCTCCTTCGTGAGGCGACTGATTGGCGGTAACACACCGAAGGCATCACACGTCAGAAAGAAGATATTCCGCGGGTGCCCCCCGCGACTCACCTCCTTCGCGTTGGCGATGTGGTGAATCGGGTAGCTCACGCGCGTGTTTTCCGTAAGGGTATCCGCGGCGAAGTCAACGGTGCGCGTCCCCGGTTTGAAAATGATATTCTCCAGGATGGCGCCGTGCCGGATGGCCCGGAAGATGTCCGGCTCCTTGTCCTCGGTGAGGTCGATGGTTTTGGCGTAACAGCCGCCCTCGAAATTGAACACCCCGTGGTCGTCCCAGCCGTGCTCGTCGTCGCCGATCAGCGCGCGCTCCGGGTCGGCCGAGAGCGTCGTCTTGCCCGTGCCCGAGAGCCCGAAGAAGATACTCGTCGCCCCGTCGGGACCTTCGTTGGCCGAGCAGTGCATCGGCAGCACGCCGTGCTTAACGGGCAGCAGGAAGTTGAGCACCGTAAAGATCCCCTTCTTGATCTCGCCCGTGTAGCCCGAGCCCCCGATGAGGATCTGGCTTTCGCCAAAACTAATGATCGAGAAGTTGCCCTGCCGCGTCCCGTGGACCTCGGGGGTCGCCTTGAAGGTAGGCGCGCAGTAGATCGTCCAGTCGGCCTCGAAGGTCTCGAGCTCCTCGGCGGTCGGCCGGAGGAACATGTTGTGCGCGAACTGCGCCGACCACGGGAACTCCGCGATCACGCGTACGCTCAACCGGTACGCCGGGTCCGCCCCCGCGAACACGTCCATGACGTACAACTGCTCCTGCCCCGCCAGGTGCTCGCGGACCTCCTCCCTGAGGGGCGCGAACTTCTCCTCGGGAAAGCGCTGGTTGAAGTTGTTCCAGTCTACCTCGTCGCGCGTCACGTCATCCTCGACGCAGAACTTGTCCTTCGGCGAGCGACCGGTAAAGGTCCCCGTCCGGATCGCGAGCGCGCCGCTGTCGGCCAGGGCACCCTCGTGCGCGCGGACGCTGTGCTCGACGAGCTTCTCGGGGGTGGCATTGTAGTATACAGTGCCGGTGGCCGCGACGCCGTTGAGGTCGATAGGCGCGGCAGGATTACGGGGTCCCGTCTCCTTCATAACTTGGGTATTTGGTCTTCACGAACGCACCGGGGCGGGCTAGCTCCGGGCGGGAGTGCAAAGGAACGGAATTTCCGGGGGCCGTGGATTGGGGATAGGACGCGATAGACTCAATAGAGACGCAACGGGGTCGCAAGGCTTTACTGCCCCCAACCAGCCCGCCCGCTCTTCGGGACCCTGTTGCGCAACCTTGCGTTTATCGCGTTCGATAACGGGCGTACAGGTACGAGCTAGAGGGCGCCCCGCAGCCCCACCACCACGTTCCGCCCCGGGGCCCCTACCCCACTGCTGAAAGGTTTGTAATACAGGTCTCCGATGTTCTCGATCCCGACCTGGAGCTCCAGTCGCGGCGCGGCGGCGTCGCCCAGCAGCCGGTATCCCGCCATCACGTCTACGGCGAACCACGCGGGCGTGCCGTAGCCCGCGATCGCCAACTCTGCGTTGTCGCTCGAACCGAGGGGGGCGTAGTCTCGCCACGCCTTGCGACCGTTGAAGCGCCCGACCGCCGTCACGTCTAAGCGACCGTGCCGATAGCGCGCCAGGGCTTGCCCGAAGACCGGCGGTATGTGCGCCAGCGGCGTCCGCTCCCCGTCTTGCGCAATCGCTCGACCGTGCGTGTACGTGGCCCGCAGGCCGAGGCTCCACGCTGGCCCGTAGGTGAGGTCCGCCCGCAAGCCGACGCCCCGCACGCGCCCGCGATCCGCGTTTACGTTGGTCTGCACGCGGTACGTGCGTCCGCTGCTCACGAAGGTCGTGTCCCCGCTGGGGAGCTGTCCGTTCGCCCGCACCACCACATCCCCGAGCTGGGTCGCGAAGGCAGTCGCACTGAGCCTTGCGGCAAAACCGCTTCCCCCGGGTTCGCCGAGCGTCTGGCCCAGGGTCAACTCCGCACTCACGGCGCGCTCCGGACCGAGCTCGGGGTTGGGCACCAGCACGAACGCGCCCCGCACGCGAGTCTTCCCGAAGTCGTCCACGTTCGGCGCCCGAAACGCAGTCGACACCAAACCTTGCACCTGCGTACCCGCGGCCGGGTGCCAGGTCAGGCCCGCCGCGCCCGTCCAGGCGGCGTTCTCTCCGCTGATGCCGTCGCGCAGGGACTCCGGCCAGGTAATCGGCTCGGTGACGCCCTCGCGCCCGAAGGCCGCATTGAGGTAGGTCCGCGAGTACCGCAGCCCCGCCTGCCCGTCCAAGTCCGCTCCCGGCGCTGCGAAGCGGTACGTCGCGTAGGCCGCCGCACTGCTCATCGTCGACCCGCCGCTCGGGTAGCGCGACAGCCGGTCGAGCCGCTCCTCCCCGGTCTCGACGTTGCTGCGGCCGCCGTCGCTGCTCACGGTGTTGTGCTGGCCGTCCAGGCCGTAGCTCACGCGGTGTCGCCCGCGCTCGTCGAGGGTCTTATCCGCGTCGTAGGTGAGCCCGAACACGTTGACGCGGACGAGAATGAAGTCCCGCCAGGGGTTTTGGCGCAGGCGCTCGAACCGGTCCTCGTCGATGCGCTGCGCACTCGCGATCCACTGGGCGCGGTCGTGGAGGCGCGTACGTCGCGTGTTGACCGAGCGCAGCGAACCAAACAGCCGCGTCTGCGGACCGTAGTACCACTCCGCGTAGGTGAGGTTGCGGGGGTTTTCCCCGTCGTAGAGCGCGAGGTTGTCGAAGCGTGGGATATCGGTACTGTTCGAGAGCTGCAGGTTGATGTCGAGCTCGCGTTTTGGCGAAAGCTGCAACATGACCTTCTGCGCCAGGTCGAGTTGCGCGTAGCCCGTGCCCCGCTGCACCGCCGGCGCACCGTTCGCGAGCACGCTGTCGCGTCCGGCGAGGCGCGCGACGTAGTACGGGGTCTGTGCCCGCGTGCCCCAGACGGCCGGCACCTCGCGCCCCGCCCTGAGGTCACCGAAGCGGGAAACCGTCACGCTCGTGAGACTCGCCCACCGCGCGTCCCGGTACTCGAGGTCGAAGTGCCCAGTGGCCTCGCCGTTCGCTGTCGCGTGACGCAGGAATCCCGCGCCACCGATAGCATTCTCATCACCGATCCGCAGGCGCGGCTGCTTCGTCCGGAAGTGCACCACGCCCCCGATCGCGTCCGAGCCGTAGTGCAGGCTCCCCGGACCGAAGATCACCTCCGCGCGCCGCAGCAGATGCGGGTCCACCGTGATGCTCGACTGCAGGTGACCCTCGCGGTAGATGGCATTGTTGAGCCGCACGCCGTCTACGACGAGCAAGACGCGATTGGCCTCGAAACCCCGCAGCACCGGACTCCCGCCGCCCATCTGCGAACGCTGCACGAAGACCTCGCCCGTCAGCTCGAGCGCCGTCGCCGTGGTCTGCGCTTGCCGGCGCGCGATCTCGCCCGCGTCGATGGTCGCCACGTACCACGGGAGGTCGTCCGCGCGGTCGTTGCGACGCCCGACCACCAGGGCCTCGGTCAGGGCCAGCGGCACCACCGGCACCACGACCCGCCCCGAGCGCGGCCACGCCACCGCGCGCACGCCCACCCCCGTACCGGAGACGAGCAGCGTGTCGGGCTGCCGCACGGGCGCTGCCGCGGCAGCCGTGTCGACTTTCGTCAAAACCACCCGCCCCGCCTCATCGCTCACCCCAACGTACGCACCGTCCGCACTGCGCACCACCGTCCCGCCGACGCCCCGCCCGAAACTGTCTACGAGCGTGAGCGCGAGGGGACGAGCGAAGGAACTCCCGGGGTTCTCGCCGGGAGCCTGGGCCGCGGCACTGGCGGCGAGCAGCAGGCACAGGGCCAGACCAAGCCATGCCGAGGGGTAAGCGGGCATCCGACAAAGAAACCACGCGGGAGCGCTCTATCGGAGATTTAATGGACACGAAGATCACGGAGGAGACACGAGGCGCACGAAGCCGACCCACCGCCGGTCCGCGCGGAGCCCTCGTGCTCCTCGTGTCTCCCTCGTGCGCTTCGTGTCCTCCTCCAAAGCTCCTCTCACAACCTAGAAGCTCCCCCGCACCCCCACCACGAAGCTCCGCCCCGGCGCCCCCACCCCACTGCTGAAGGGTCGATAATACAGGTCTCCCGACATTGCGCGCCGCCGCCTGCACCTGCAGTTTTGGCGAAAGCTGATAAGAGCTGCGTCCACGTCCACCACCGTCCACGCAGGCGTGCCCACCTCCGGGATGGCCAAGTCCTCATTGTCGCTCGAACCGGCCGGCGCGTAGTCCTCCCAGCGCTTCCAGCCGTTGAAGCGGGTGGTGGCGCCGGCGGTCCACCGAGCCTTCGCGTAACGCAGCACCGCCTGCCCGTACAGCGGCGGGATGTGGCTCAGGGGCGTTTCCTCGCCGACGGCGTCGACGGCGAGCCCGCGCGTGACGGTCGTACGCGCCGCCAGTGTCCAGTGCGCGCCGTAGCTGAAGTCGGCCTTCGCGCCGATGCCGCGGACCTCCCCGCGGTCGGCGTTCGTGTTGACCTGCACGCGGTAGACGGTCTCCCCGCTCGTAAAAGTCGTGTCGCCGTTCGGCAGGGCGCCATTCGCGCGCACGACCACCCGGCTCAGGTCGCTCGCGAAGACCGTGACGCTCAGCCTTCCGGCAAAACCGGTGCCGCCCAGCTCCCCGAGGTTTTGCGTAAGCGTGAGCTCGGCATTGAGCGCCTCCTCCGGCGCGAGGTCGATGTTCGGCACCAGGACGAAGCCATTCTTGATGCGCATCTTCCCGAAGTCGTCGACGTTCGGCGCGCGGAACGCCGTCGAGGCGAGCGCCTGGACGCGGGTCGAGGCCGTGAGGCGGTAGGTGGCGCCGCCGGCGTAGGTCAGGGCGTCGTTGGTGCCGCTAATGCCGTCCCTGAGGGCCTGCGGCCAGTCCACGGGCTCCTCGACGCCGGGCCGGCCGAACTTCGACGAGAGCGTCACCTGCGTGTAGCGCGCCCCGGCCTGGAGGTGGAGCCGGTCGTTGGTGGTGCGGAACTGGTAGGTCACGTAGGCCCCGGCGCTCGTCATCTCCGATCCGCCGCTCGGGTAGCGCGAGATGCGGTCGAGCAAGACGGCCTCGTCGGTGATGCGGACGCGGCCCCCGAGACTGCCCACGACGTTGTGCTGGCCCTCGACCCCGTAGGAGACGGTGTGCTGGCGGCTTGCGCCAAAACCCTTGTCGGCGTCGAAGGTGAGGCCGTAGACCGCGATGTCGACGAAGCTAAAGTCCCGCCAGAGGTTGTCGAGCTTGCGCTCGTACCGATCCTCGTCGAGCCGCTGGAACGACGCGATCCACTGCCCGCGGTCGTGGAACAGCGATCGCCCGTTGTTGACGCTCCGCAGGCTCGCGAACAGGCGCTGCTGTGGGCCGTAGTACCACTCGGCGAACTTCAGGTCGCTCGGCCGGTCGCCGTTGACCTGGGACAGCTGGTCGAAACGCGGGATGTCGGACGAGTTCGAGAACTGCACGTTCGCCATCACGTAGCGATCGTCGGTGAGTTGGAGCTTGACCTTCTGCAGGAGGTCCACCTGGTCGTAGCCCGTACCGCGCTGCAGGCTCGGGTCGGGGTTGACGAGCACCGCGCCGTCCGACTTGTGCTGCACGTAGTACGGCATCTTCCCGAAGTCCGTGAACTCGTGGTTGTAGCGCGTGCCGGCCTTCAGGTCGGCGAAGCTGGACACCGTCACGCTCGTCTGCGTGCCCCACTTGCGCCTGGCGAAATGGTGATCGGCGTGGACGGTTTTCTCGAGGTTGGCACTCGCGAAGCGCACGAAGTAGTTGCCGCCCGAACGCGGCTCGCCCTGCTGCCCGAGCCGCGGCTCCTTGGTGCGGTAGTGCACCACGCCCCCGAGGGCATCCGAGCCGTAGTGCAGGCTCCCGGCCCCGAAGATGACCTCGGCGCGCTCGAGCATCGCCGGGTCGACCGTGATGGAGTTCTGGAGGTGGCCCTCGCGGTAGATGGCGTTGTTGAGTCGTACGCCGTCGAGGACGAGCAGCACGCGGTTGGCCTCGAAGCCCCGGATCACCGGCGATCCCCCGCCCATCTGCGAGCGCTGCACGTACACCTCGCCGGAGGCCTCGAGCGCGTCGGCCGAGGTCTGCGGGTTGACGCGCTGGATGTCCGCCGCCGAGACCGAGGTCACCGTCCACGGCATCTCCTCCGGGCGGTCGTTGCGCCGCCCCACCACGGTCGCCTCGGACAGCTGACGCGCGGCAGGTTTTAGCGAAAGCGTGAAGAGCCGCCCGCGTGGCGCCTTCGCGACCGACTTGCGCAACTCGAGGAATGGCAACACGAGCGTTTCGTAGCCGGTGTAGCTAAACAGCAGACGCGCCGTATCGGACACGCCGTCGATGACCACGAGGCCGTCCAGGTCGCTACTCGTGCTGAAGCTCAGGTCCGTCGTGTAGACGTTGACGCCCGCGAGGGGCTCCGCGGCTTCGTCGCTCAGCCGCAGCCGCACCTGCGCCACCAACTGGCTACCGCACAGCAGCGCGAGACAAAGGAGGAGCGTACGGTAGAGCATGCGGGAAGCCACTTACAGGTGCACGGCCTGCCTGGCTCGCGGTCATTCGGCTTTCGCCAAAACCGATTGCGCCGCGACAGACCTCAGGTCGTGGTCGGCAGCCGCACCGCGAAGGTGGCGCCGCGGCCGACGCTGCTCTCCTTGACAAAAATCCGGCCACCGTGGTACTCCTCGACGATGCGTTTGGCGAGACTCAGGCCCAGGCCCCAACCGCGCGACTTGGTGGTGAAGCCCGGCCGAAAAACCGCCTTGTGCTTCGAGGACGGGATGCCCTTCCCGCTGTCCTTGACGGTGATCTCGACGAGCTTCCCGTCGCGGCGCGCGGCGAGCACCAGTTCGCCCGAGCCGTCCATGGCGTCGAGGGCGTTGCGGATGAGGTTTTCGATCACCCAGTCGAAGAGGTGCTTGTTGACCGAGATCTCGGCGTCGGCTACGCTCGGCTCGAGCGCCAGGCGGAAGTCGACCTTGCGGGGCGCGCGCCGGTTCATGTAGGCGTAGATGCTCTCGAGCAGGGTCGGCAGCGCCATCGGCACCAGCTCCGGGGTCGACCCGATCTTGTTGAAGCGGTCGGCCACGAGCTGGAGGCGGTCCACGTCCTGCGTGAGCTCCGCGGCCACGTCGTCGAGTTCGGGGTTGTCGCTGTGCTCGGCCTTGAGGTACTCGACCCAGGCCATGATGGCGCTGATGGGCGTGCCGAGCTGGTGGGCCGTCTCCTTGGCCATCCCGACCCAGACGCGGTTCTGCTCGGCGCGCCGACTAGCGTTGACGGCGAAGTACCCGAAGCCTACGAAGGTGGCGAGCAGGGCGAAGAGCACGAAGGGGTAGTACCGCAGGCGGGTGAGGAGCTTACTTTCGAGGTAGAACAGCTTCGTGTCCCCGATGGCCAGCGGGTCGACACCGGCGGCGAGTTGCGCCTCGATCACCTGCCGCAGGTAGCTCGTGTCCTCGTCGCGCCGCGGCCCGAAGTTGCGCCCCCCGAGGATGTCGTTGTACGGTCCGACGAGCACCAGGGGGATAGTGGTGTTGCCCTCGAGGATGTCGGTGTGGAGCGTGAGGTCGCAGTCGACGGCCGTCTCGTCGGTGAGGAGGTCGCTGATCGCGCTCTGGGCCGCGAGCCAGATCTCGACCTTGCTGCGCTCCTCGCGGGCGAGGTTGCGCACGAAATACATCGTCGCCCCGACGCTCGCGAGCACGATGATGACCCCGACGACGGTGAGTAGGGTGTTCCAGAGGCGGGGCGCGGGCATTCGGGGGGCGAAGGTAGGGTGGGGCCGGCGCGGCGCCGTTCGACGGCGAGGTCGTTGAACCCGCGCTCTGCTTGAACTTGAGGAAAGTCTTGAACTACTTCGTCATATCATCTCGGTTCAACGACCTCGACAAGCCTGCGCGCGCCCCTCACCACTTCTCCCCTTCACCTTCGACACTTACCTTTATTACCTTCGCTCCCTGAAAATGAGCACGATAATCACACAGGAGGTCGCCGACCTGATGCCCGCCACCGTCGCTGAGCGGCAGGACATTCGCGAGCTGGACACTGCGGCACTGGAGGCCTGGTTTGCATCCGTCAAGGAGCCACGCTTCCGCGTAAAACAACTCCAGCAGTGGCTCTGGCAGCACGGCGTGACGGAGTTCGCGATGATGACCAACCTCGGCAAGTCCCTGCGCGAAAAGCTCGCCGCGGACTTCGTGATCCCGAGCCTGCGCGAGGACGCCCGGCAAGTCTCGGACGACGGGACCATCAAGGTGCGCTACCGTCTGCACGATGGACACCTGATCGAGTCGGTGCTGATCCCGGTCGAGAAGGTCCAGCGCTTCACGGTCTGCGTGAGTTCGCAGGTGGGCTGTAGCCTGACCTGTGCTTTCTGCGCGACGGGCAAGATGGCGCGGGTCCGCAACCTCACCGCGAGCGAGATCTACGACCAGGTGCGGCTCGTCAACGCGATCTGCGAGGCGACCTTCGGTCGTGCGCTCACCAACGTGGTCTACATGGGGATGGGCGAACCCTTGCTGGCCTTCAGGTCGGTGATGCGCTCGATCGACCTCATCACCTCACCGGAGGGCCTCGGCATGAGTCCGCGCCGGCTCACCATCTCCACCGCCGGCATCGCCAAGGCCATCCGCCGCCTCGCCGACGAAGGCTCGAAGGTCAACCTCGCCCTCAGCCTCCACGCCGCCAACGACCGGAAGCGCTCCGAGATCATGCCGATCAACGACTCGAACGACCTGGCTTCCCTCATGGACGCCCTCGACGATTACTACCAGCGCACGCGCAATCGCATCAGCTACGAGTACATCGCCCTACGCGGCTTCAACGACACGGTCGAGGACGCGCACGAGCTGGCCAATCTGTGCCGGCGCTTCCCGGTCCGGGTCAACATCATCGAGTACAACCCCATCGGGGACGAGGGCTTCGGACGCAGCGACTCCGCCGTCGTAGACCTCTTCGCGCGGACTCTCGGCGAGCGCGGCATCACGGCCACGGTGAGGCGGAGCCGCGGGAAGGACATCGATGCGGCCTGTGGGCAGCTGGCGAATAAGGGGTAAAGATTCTAGGACACGAGGCGCACGAGGGAGACACGAGGGCCACGAGGTGCTAACGTGTTAGGGGGGGGCATCCCTTCGGGAGGTTAGGACACGAGGCGCACGAGGGAGACACGAGGGCCACGAGGTGCTAACGTGTTCGGGGGGGGGGGCGTCCCTTCGGGAGGTTAGGACGTCCCTTCGGGAGGTTAGGACACGAGGCGCACGAGGGAGACACGAGGGCCACGAGGTGCTAACGTGTTCGGGGGGGGGGCGTCCCTTCGGGAGGTTAGGACACGAGGCGCACGAGGGAGACACGAGGGCCACGAGGTGCTAACGTGTTCGGGGGGGGGGCGTCCCTTCGGGAGGTTAGGACACGAGGCGCACGAGGGAGACACGAGGGCCACGAG
This sequence comes from Saprospiraceae bacterium, assembly GCA_965215115.1. Taxonomy (GTDB): domain Bacteria; phylum Bacteroidota; class Bacteroidia; order Chitinophagales; family Saprospiraceae; genus CALDTK01. Next base: position 3,124,408 of record OZ244050.1, on the reverse strand, counting down.
GTGCTAACGTGTTCGGGGGGGGGGGGGAGGTTAGGACGTCCCTTCGGGAGGTTAGGACACGAGGCGCACGAGGGAGACACGAGGGCCACGAAGTGCTAACGTGTTCGGGGGGGGGGCGTCCCTTCGGGAGGTTAGGACACGAGGCGCAGACACGAGGGCCACGAAGTGCTAACGTGCCAGGGGGGGCGTCCCTTCGGGAGGTTAGGACACGAGGCGCACGAGGGAGACACGAGGGCCACGAAGTGCTAACGTGTTAGGGGGGGCAGCCCTTCGGGAGGTTAGCACACGAGGCGCACGAGGGAGACACGAGGGCCACGAGGTGCTAACGTGTTAGGCGTCCACCCCTTCGTGCGCCTCGTGTCTTCCTCGTGCGCCTCGTGTCCCAAAAACATGCGCCCAAGAACATGTGTCCACCCAGAAACACGTGTCCCAAACGAAAAAAGCCCACGGCGCTCACCGTAGGCTTCCTAAATCTGTGCGCCCGCTACTGGACTCGAACCAGTGACCTATTGATTAACAGTCAACCGCTCTAACCGACTGAGCTAAGCAGGCGTGCTCGTTTAGCGGCTGCAAATGTAGCCCACCCGCCGTAACCTTGCAATCCCATCCCGCGCAAAATTTTGCCTCCCCTATGAGCCTCCTCTCCGTCGGCACCCTCGCCCTCGACTCCGTCGAAACCCCCTACGCCAAGCGCGACCGCGCCATCGGCGGCACCAACTCCTTCATCGCCCTGGCCGCCAGCTTCTTCACGAAGCCCGTGCAACTCGTCTCCGTGATCGGGGGGGACTTCCCGGAGGATTTCGTCGAGGAGCTCCGTAAGCGCGATGTCGATATGACGGGCGTCCAGGTCAGGAAAGGCGAGAAGTCCTTCTTCTGGGCGGGGAAGTACCACGCGGACATGAACGGCCGCGACACGCTCGACACGCAACTCAACGTGCTGGCCGACTTCGATCCCGTTTTGCCGGAAGGCTACAAAGACACGGAGTATCTCATGCTCGGCAACCTGACGCCGAGCGTCCAGATGAAGGTCCTCGACCAGATGAACGCCCGCCCGAAGCTCGTCGCCCTCGACACGATGAACTTCTGGATGGACATCATGATGGACGACCTCAAGGCGATCATCGAGAGGGTCGACATCCTGATCGTCAACGACGAGGAGGCACGCCAGCTCTCCGGCGAGCGCTCGCTCGTGAAGGCCGCCAAGGCCATCGTCGCCATGGGTGTGCCCTACCTCATCATTAAGAAGGGCGAACACGGCGCGCTGCTCTTCTACGGCGAGCAAATGTTCTTCGCCCCGGCCCTCCCCCTAGCGGAGGTCTTCGACCCGACGGGCGCGGGTGACACCTTCGCCGGTGGCTTCATGGGCTACATGGCGAGTGCCCCGAACATCAACTTCGAGACCATGAAGCGCGCCGTCGTCTTCGGCTCGGCGCTGGCGAGCTTCACGTGTGAGGACTTCGGACCGGATCGCCTCCTCGAGATCACGCGCGACGACGTCGACATGCGGGCCGGGCAATTCCTGGAGCTCGTGAGGTTCGATCTGAAGCAGAGCCTGCCGGAGTAGGGATAAGGACACGAGGCACACGAGGGAGACACGAGGCGCACGAAGCGCGAGACAGCTAGCTTCGTGCTCCTCGTGTCTTCCTCGTGGCCTTCGTGTCCTCCCCGTGGCCTTCGTGTCCTCAAAACCCGCGGCCTTCGTGTCCTCAACCCCGTTTACCCCAGCTCATCCCCCCGCAGCCGCCTAAACCGCTTGCGCGCCTCCACGGCCAGGATGCTGTTGTCGTACTCTAGGAAGAGCCGCTCGTACAGGGTTTTGGCGGAAGCCGGGTCCTTCAGGTGCTTCTCCGTAATCTCGGCCCAGCGAAAGAGGGCATTGTCGGCGCGGATGTCCTCGGGGAACTCCTCGACGACGCGCCGGTAGTACGCCACGGCCTGCGGGTAGTGCGCCTGTTGCTGCTCGATGTCGCCGCGCATGAAGAGGATATCGTCCACGAGACCGTGCTCGGGGAAGCGCCCGGCGAGACTGTCCAACTTGAGGTTGGCGGCGTCAAACTTGCGCTGGAACGTGAGCAGCTCCGCGGCGGCGTACATGGCCAGCGGCGCGGAGGTCGTGTCGAGGTTGAGGTTGTCCATAATGAACACCGACATGTCGATGGCGTCGTTGGCGATGAGGCGCGAGGTACTCGACTTGAGGATGTCGAACTGCTCCTGCGCCCACTCGAAGTCACTCGAGAAGTAACTCAGTCGCGCGTTGCGGAAGCGGGCCTCGTGTCCGAGTTGGCCCTCCGGGAAGGCCTTGTCCACCTGTCCGTAGAGCAGCGTCGACTCCCAGCGCTCGCCTTCCATGAGGTAAAGGTCCGCGAGCGTGAGCTTGAGGGCCGCGGCGAAGTCCTCGATGAGGGGGAAGGTCGAGACCTCCTTCAACAGGGCAATGGCGTCGCTGCGCTTGTCGAGCTGGTAGGCCTGGAGGGTGGCCAACTCGTGCGCGATGCTCGCCGTGGCGCTGTTGAGTCCGGCTTCCGCCAAAAACCCCTGGTACTGCTGCTCGAGGGCCTCGAAGGCGCCGCGGTCGAAGTTGTTGTCGGTGAGGAGACGCTGGCGCTCGGCGTCGAGGCTCAGGCGCTTCGCGTCGATGTAGAACGGATTGCGCGGGCCCTTCTTCTCGATGATGTACGCGAACCCATCCTGCGCGGCGGCGAACTGGCGCTCGTTCATGGCAGTGGTCGCGAGGCGGAAGATCCGCTGGCCGTCCTCGCCGTTGCGCATGTCGAGCGCGCGCACCTGCCGCATCGCCGAGCGGTAGTCCCGCTGCTGGATGTAGCTCCACACGAGCAGTTCGACGAGGCCCTCGTTGTCGGGGTCGCCCTGGACCGTCTGCAGGATGGCGGTCTGGACCTTCTTCAGCCCGTCGTCGTCGAGCGAGCGCGAGAAGATCCCCTGCACGTTGCTCATCCGCTGGGGCTTGTCCTGGATGGCGAGCAAGTAGTTCTCGATCATCTTGTCCTCCTCGTTGAGCTGCTGGTAGAGTCCCCCGAGGTAGTAGGCGAAGAAGGCCGGGTCCTTGAGGGCCTCCCCGCCCTGCTCGTACGCCTGGGCCGACAGCTCGTACTTGCTGGCTTTCGCGAAGGCGTTAGCGAGCTTCTGGATCGCGAAACGCTCGGCGGGCATGCGCTTGAGGGCATCGGCGTAGACCTTTTTGGCCTCGTCGGCCTTGCCCTGGTCCTCGAGCATCTGGCCCTGCTGCACGAGCAGCGACACCTTCTCGGGATCGTCCTTGAGCGCCCGCTTGATGGCCTTCTCGGCCGCGTCGTACTGTTTGGCGCCGGCGAGGCTCTCGAGGTAGCGCGTGAGGTAGTACTCGTTGCCCGACTGCCGGTTGTAGAGCCGCTCGTAGAGCTCTCCGGCCTTCTCGAACTCGCCCTGCTCGAAGTACTGCTTGGCGAGTTCGGCCTCCATCTGGGCGAAGGCAGGTGCGGTGAGGAGGCTTGTCGCCAAAACGATTGCGCCGAGGAGGAGCCTGCGTGGAAGGATCATGTAGGGCTACTAACGGGGGGCGGGGGGTGGTAGTTGCTGGGGGGGCGGATGGAGCATGGAGCGTGGAGCGTGGAGCATGGAGCGTGGATTGCCGTGCTTGCGGCAACGGGTTAGAACGTCCTATCGTGAGGGTTCCGCGAACTTTAGCCCGCGGAACCCTCACCGATTACCGTCCACGTCACGCGCCGTGGACGGATCTTGCCGTGAGTCAGGAGAGTCACTCCAACATAAACTGCACCGGCAACACAAAGCTCACTCGCACCGGCTTGCCCCGCTGCTTGCCGGGAATCCACTTCGGGAAGCTATTCACCACACGCTCGGCCTCCTCGGAGATGCCGGCGGCCGGTCCGCGAACGACTTTGACGTTGGTAATCGAACCGTCCTTCTCGACGACGAACGCGACGATGGCCTTGCCTTCGACGCCGTTCTCACGGGCGATCGCGGGGTACTTCACATTGCTGTAGATGTACTTCAACATAGCCTGCTCCGCACACGCCTTCTCCGATGCTTTGTCGAGACCCTGCGACTCACACCCCGGGAACATCGGCATGTCCTCGACGATCTTGAAGATCTCTACGCCCGTAGGCTCCGCCGGTGGCGGCGGGGGTGGCGCCGGCGGAAGGGGGGTTGCCTTCGGCCCCACGGGCGCACTCGGTGGCGGCGGCGGCAGCGGCTCGTCGATCGGCGTATCGTCGAACTTAATGTCCTCCACGATCTCGTCGTCGGGTACGGGCTCGATCACCGGGGGAGGTGGCGGCGGCGGGGGCGCGACGGGTGGCAGGTAAGCCGTGCGCTCGACATTGGCCTCGTCGAGGTCTTCCCAGTCGACATCCGTCGGGATGATGACCACGGGCTCGGTATTCGTGTAGCTAAAGGCCACCAGACACAGGAAACCGCCCACCGTGAGCCCGAAGCGCAGGAACATCCCGCTGTGCCGAAAGACATCGGCCGCCGGGTACTTGTTGCGCGTGCTCACGGGACGATTCGGGTCCACCGAGTTCTCGAGGGTACGCTTGCTGAGGTGCGCCAGGTAGTAGCGGTAGGCTACGATACTCGTGACCACGAAGGCCGCCGTACCCAGGATAGAATACATCACATTAAAACCGGAAAGTTCGGACAACATAGGGATTAGGATTGATCGGTAGCAACATCGCCAGCCGGTAATCCTTCAGATGCACGAATCTTCCTTCTCGGCGGCTCAGCACTCAATATTTCAAAACTTTATTACGAGCCTATCCACAAACAAAAAAAACCCGCACCGTCCATCGGGACAGTGCGGGCTCGTTTTGCCGAAAGGCACCTGCTGCGGCAGCTCGCGCTTACTCCAGCTTGAACTGGACCGGGAGCACGAAGCTCACCCGGACGGGCTTACCGCGTTGCTTGCCGGGGATCCAGGTCGGAAACGTGTTCACGACGCGGAGGGCTTCCTCGGAGAGGCCGGCGGCCGGACCGCGGACGACTTTAGCGTCGGTGATCGAACCGTCCCTCTCGACGACGAACGCGACGATGGCCTTGCCTTCGACACCGTTCTCACGGGCGATCGCGGGGTACTTCACGTTGCCGTAGATGTACTCGAGCATTTTCTTCTCGGCGCAGGCCTTGAGGGCGTCCTTGTCGAGACCCTGGTTCTCGCACCCGGGGAACATCGGCATCTGCTCGACGATCTTGAAGATCTCGTTGTCGGGCGCCGGTGGTGGCGGAGGGGGTGGTGGCGGTGGGGGTGCCTCTACCTTGGCCGGACCGGCGGGTGCCGGTGGCGGGGGTGGCGGTAGGGGCTCCTCGATCTTGGTGTCCTCGAACTTGATGTCCTCCACGACCTCCTCGTCCGGCACCGGCTCGATGACCGGCGGTGGCGGTGGCGGTGGCGGTGGCGGCGGCTCGGCGGTCCGGGGCGCGTCGACGATGATTTCCTCGTCCATGTCGAGTGCGCCGGTCGGGATGAAGATCTCGACCTTGGGCTGCGTGTAGTTGAAGGCCATCACGCAGAGCAGCAGCGACAGCACGAGGCCGGCGTAGAAGAAGCTCCCGCTGTGGCGGAAGACATCCACGCCCGGATACTTGTTGCGCGCCTTGAGCACGTCCTTCTGGTCAAGGTTGGCGGCCAGGTCATCGGCGGTTTTGGCCTTGTACCTCGAGCGGATCACGAAGACCGTCGCGACAATGATGGCGAAAATCCCAATGATCCCGAGGAGCAGGCTTTGGGCAGATAGGTTAAACTCCATAAGTCTATGTTTTCGGTGGAAATGTACGAAGGAGAACGAGAAAAACGAAGACCCCGGCGAAAGCCCCGAGGCCATTTGCCAACATATCCCCGAATTCGAAGTATCGGTTCGGGTAGAAGGCCCACTGCATCACCTCGAGCGCGGCGCCCAGCGCGAACAGCATCCCCCAGAGCCGCAGGCCCGCGGAGTAGCCGTTTTGCCGAAAGGCGAACGACCAAAGTACCCCCAAACAGGCATACGCCAGAAAGTGCTGCACTTTGTCGATCCAGGGGACGTCGAGCCAGTCGGTCTCGATCTGCAGCGCGTTCCCGAGCGAGAGACTCACCACGATCGCCGTCGTTACGGCGGCCGGGGCCAGGGCCCAGGGGTGCGGCAGCGAGGGAGTAGATGCGCCCGGGGCTGTGGGTGGTGGGTGGAGGCTCAAAAAATTTCGAATTTTTTTACGCGACCAACTCCTGGTAGGCTTCGCTGCGCATGAGCTCCTCCAGGTCGGTGGGGTCTGCGAGCTTGATCTTCACGATCCAACCCTCGCCGTAGCAGTCGCTGTTGACGAGGCCCGGGTTGTCCCCGCCGCTGTCTGAGAGTTGCTCGTTGAACTCGACCACGGTCCCGGCCACGGGCATGAACAGGTCGCTGGTGGTCTTGACGGCCTCGACGGTCCCGAAGACGTCATCGGCGCCGAGGTCCTCGCCGACGGACTCGACCTCGACGTAGACCAGCTCATCGAGTTCGTGCTGCGCGAAGTCCGTGATCCCGACGTAGGCGTGCTGTCCGTCGGCGTCGAGGCGGAGCCACTCGTGCTCCTTGGTGTAGTACAGGTCGTCCGGATAAGTCATAAAGTAGCGTTGGGGCGGGGAAGGTAGCGAGGGGGAGGCGCACCGGCGGACGCGGCGATCGCCGGCGCGCTAGGCCGCGGCGTCGGCGTCGGCGGCCTGTTGCTTCTTCGCGAAGTCCTTGACCCAGTCGGTCGTGAGGGACTTCGGACGCTCGAGCGGCAGGCCCAGCGCACGGCTCCAGCACAGGGCCGCGAGCACGCCGAGGGCGCGGCTCACCCCGAACATCACCGTGTAAAAGCTGAACTGGTCGACGCCGTAGTGCACCATGAGCGCCCCGGAGTGCGCGTCCACGTTCGGCCACGGGTTCTTGACCTTCCCGAGGCCCTGTAGGATCGGCGGCACGACGTCGAACACCTTCCAGATCGTCTCGATGAGGTCGTCACCGCGGAGGTGCTCCTCGGCGAAGCGCTTTTGCGCGGTAAAGCGCGGGTCCGGCTCGCGCAGCACGGCGTGGCCGTAGCCCGGGATCACGCGACCGTTGGCGAGCGTCGAGTTGACGTAACCGGCGATCTGCTCCTTCGACGGGGTCTTGGTCCCGAGCGCGTCGATCATCTTGAGCACCCACCGGATCACCTCCTGGTTGGCGAGCCCGTGCAGGGGTCCGGCCAGCGCGTTCATCCCGGCCGCGAAGGCGTGGTACGCGTCCGAGAGCGTCGAGCCGACGAGGTGCGTCGCGTGCGCCGAGGCGTTGCCGCCCTCGTGGTCGGCGTGGATCGTGAGGTAGAGCCGCATGAGGTCCTTGAACTCGTCGGGCTTGTGCTTGACGCCCATCATATGGGCGAAGTTGCCGCCCCAGTCGCACGTGGAGTCCGGGGCGATGTGGTCGCCGTTGAAGAAGCTGCGGCGGTAGATGTAGGCGGCCACGCGCGGGAGGCGCGCGATGAGGTTCATGGCGTCCTCGTAGGTCGGGTCCCAGTACTCGGTCTTGTTGAGGCCCTCGTTGTAGCGCCGCGCGAAGACGCTCCCGCTCTGCATCGCGTTGATGGCCACGGTGAACTGCGTCATCGGGTGCGCGTCCGCGGGCAGGGTGTCGATGGCGGCGAAGACGTGCGGCGGGACGTTCGACCGCGAGCACCACTTGTCGCTCAGCCAGCGCACCTGCTCTTCGGTGGGGACCTCGCCGACGAGCATCAGCCAGAAAAGTCCTTCGGGGAGGGGTTCGCTGCCGCCGCCTTTCGGCAAAACCTCCTGCAGGTCGGGGATCGAGTGCCCGCGGAAGGAGATGCCCTTGGTGGCGTCGAGGGAGCTCGTCTCCCAGATCATCATCTTGATGCCGCGCGCCCCGCCGATCGCCTGCGAGAGGGTCACCTCGTCGATCTTGCGGTCGCCGTACTCGGCGTTGAGGGCTTTGAGTTCGGCTTTCAGCGCCGAGGACTTCTCCTGGAAGAGTTGCTTGAGTGGATCCATGTAGAGTGGTGGCTAGGGGGGGCGGCCGGCGGGGGTAACTTTGCCGCCGCCGCCCGGTCGGGTCGGCCCGAAGGTAATGTCTGCGGGGGGCTTATTCGGTGGCGCGAACTTAACGCCCCGCCGGCCGCCGCCGCCCTCGGTAACCTACGGCACTGAATCAAGGTTCGTATGCTGATCGTCGACGGGAAGCTGGTCTCCGATGAGGTCATGTCGGAGGAGTTCATGTGCAACTTGCGCGCCTGCAAGGGGGCCTGCTGCCACGAGGGCGACTACGGCGCGCCCCTCGAGGACGACGAGCTCGGCATCCTCGAGGACATCTACCCGAAGGTGAAGCCCTTCCTCTCCGCGCGGGGCGTCGCCGAGATCGAGGCGCGCGGCCTCTACGAGTACGTCGACGAGGCCGGCGAGTTCGGCACCACCTGCGTCGAGGGCGGCGACTGCGTATACATGGTCCGCACGCCCGAGGGCTTCGCGGCCTGCGGCATCGAGGTGGCCCACCGCGCCGGCGCCACCGACTTCAAGAAGCCCATCTCGTGCGAGCTCTACCCGATCCGCGTCGAGCGCGACGAGCGAAACGACTTCGAGGCCCTCAACTACGACCGCTGGGACATCTGCGCCGCGGCCTGCGACCTGGGCAAGAAGCAGCGCATGCCGGTGTTTCGGTTCGTGCGCCACGCCATCGAGCGCAAGTGGGGCCCGGAGTTCTACGAGCAGCTGGAAGCTTATTTCGGCCTGCGGCGCTGAGCCTGCGGCGCTGAGCCTACGCCGTAGGCAATCCGCCTCACGCTCCTTACCTTCGCGCACCTTTTCAAGCACCTCTCCCGTTTAACCCCGGCTCACGCGCCCCTACTACTATGGCTCTCATCGGCGAAATCAGAAACCGCAGCTGGCTCCTCATCGTCCTCATCGGCCTCGCGATGCTCGGGTTCATCTTCATGGACATGTTCTCGGGCGACCGCTCGATCCTCTCCGGCCGCGGCATCGACGTCGGGGAGGTCAACGGGGAGTCCATCGACCAGCGCGAGTTCGAACGCGCCTACGGCGCCCTGTACACCGGGAGCTCCGGGGACGCCTTCCAGCAGCGGGAGCAACTCTTCAACTACATGGTCGAGGATCGCCTCGTCCGCGCCGAGGCCCGCGAGGCCGGCGTCGTCGTGCCCGCCGAGGAGCTCGACGACCTCCTCCACGGCACGCGCCTCAGCTCCATCATCCAGCAGCGCTTCCGCGACCCGCAGACGGGCCAGATCAACCGCGAGACGCTCAACAGCTACCGCGACGCCGAGAACAACGGCACGATCTCCGACCCGAACGTCGTCGACCCGTCCCGCGCGCGGTTCTGGTTCTTCCAGAAGACCGAGGTCAATAAGCAACGCCTCCAGGACAAGCTCGCGAGCCTCGTCGCGAAGGCGATGTACACGCCCGACTGGATGGCCGAGGAGCTGTCGAAAGACCAGAACACCCGCGTCGACCTGGCCTTCGTGAAGGTCCCCTACGAGAACATCCCCGACGCCGAGGTCACCCTCGAGGATGCCGACTTCGAGACTTTCGTCAAAACCGACGGCGCGCGCCTGCGCCGCACCGAGGAAGGACGCGGCGTGGCGTACGTCGCCTTCGCCGTGTCCCCCACGCCAGAAGACACCGACGCGATCATCGCTGGCCTCACCAAAGACAAGCAGGAGTGGTCGACCGCCAAGTCGGACACGCTCTTCGTCGGCCGCAAGCGCGGCACCTTCCCCGGGGCCTACCTCACCGACGAGCAACTGCCCGATAGCGTCCGGGGCGCCGCCGTCGGGACCGTCGTCGGGCCGTACGAAGACAACGGCACCTACGTCATCACTAAGGTCGTCGACCGCAAGCTCGTCCCGGATTCGGTGCGCGCGCGCCACATCCTGCTGCCGGCCGTGCAGACGAGTGTGTCCCTGGCGGACTCCCTGATCCAGCTCATCGAGTCCGGCACCAACACCTTCGCCGAGCTCGCGCAGCAGTTCAGCACCGACCCCGGCTCCGCGGCCAAGGGCGGCGACCTCGGGTTCGCGGGGCCTGGCCAGATGGTGCCGGAGTTCAACGACCTCATCTTCTACCGCGCCGAGGAGGGCGAGGTCGAGAAGGTCGTGAGCCAGTTCGGCCTCCACATCGTCGAGGTCACGGACAAGAAGTTTACCAAGAACCAGTCCGGCACCCGGATCGCGAGCGTCTCGAAGGCCATCGAGCCGAGTGGCGACACCCAGAAGGCCATCCGCCAGAAGGCGGCCCGCTTCGCGCAGACCAACCGCAGCGTCGACGCGATGCGCCAGGCCGCCGAGGCCGACCCGGAGCTCGAGTTCGTCGAGGGCATCCTCGTCGGCCCCAACGACTACACCATCGGCCAGCTGGGTTCGGGGACCTCCAGCCGCGAGATCGTCAAGTACGCGTTCAATCCGCGCGACGGGGAGGTCTCGCCCCTGGTCTACGCCTTCAAGGCCGACGGCGCCTTCTACGACGGGCAGTACGTCGTGGCGGCCACCACGGACGAGGTCGAGGCCGGCGTCCCGGACTGGCGTTCGATCCGGACCCTGATCGAGCCCGAGGTCCGCAACCGCAAGAAGGCCGCGATGGTCGCGCAGGCCGGCAGCGACCTCAGCGCCATCGCCGCGCGGTACAACGCCGAGTTGGACACGGCACGCGCGGTCAACTTCGGGGCCTCCTTCGTGCCGCAGCTGGGCGCCGAACCGAAGGTTTTGGCGAAAGCCTTCAGCATGCCCACCAACCAAGTGAGCGAACCAATCGCCGGCAACTCGGGCGTCTTCGTCATCGAGCCCCTCCTGCGGACCGCCCCCGAAAGCGGCGTCAACGCCAACGCGGCCAACGTCCGCCAGGGCCAGAGCGCGCAGATCACGAGTTCGGTGCGCAACCGCCTCGGGTACGCCCTCCGCGAGGCCAGTGAGGTGGAGGACAACCGCCAGAAGTACTACTAGCCCTCCGAGGGCCAGCACATCCGCCGCGCCAGCACATCCTGTGCGGCGGCGACGTTGCACGGACGGCCACCCGGGACGATGTCGCGGGTGGCCGTCGTCGTTTACCTTGACCCGCATGCTGATCGCCCTCAACGTCCTCATCACCCTGGTGCCCATCGCGCTCATCTGCGCGTTCGTGTACCTGCGCGACGCCCGCGCCCCCGAGAAGCCGCTGCACCTGCTGCTCACGTTCGTGCTCGGGGCGCTCTTCGCCGTGCCCGCCTACTACATCGAGCAGCGCATCGACCTACTGGGCTATCAGGATAGCCTCGACCCCCTCGTCTTCACGCTCTACATCTTCCTCGGCGTGGCCCTCGTCGAGGAGGTCTGTAAGTACCTCCCGGTCCTGCTCTACCCCTTCCGCAAGGCGTTCTTCGACGAGCCCCTCGACGGCATCGTGTACTGCGTGTACGCGGCGATGGGCTTCGCGCTCGCGGAGGGGATCGCGCACGCGCCGCACATCGAGTGGACCGGCGCCCTCGCGCGGGCCACGCTCACCATCCCGGCCCACGGCGCCTTCGCGATGGTGGCGGGCTACTTCCTCGGGCGGGCGCGCCTCCAGAGACTGGCCGGCAGGCGGGCGGGCTACATCTTCCAGGGCCTGGCCTGGTCGGTGGTCGCGCACGGGCTCTACAACTGGATGATCCTCAATCCGTACGCGGAGTGGGTCACGCTGCTCGGGGTGGTGGTGCTGCTGGTGACGTGGGGCATTGCCCTGCGCCTTACGGCAAAACACGCCGCGGGGCCGGAGCCGACGCCGCTGGCGGTGAAGTAATGTTGAAGGGGGAAGGGTGAAGCGTTGAAGGGTTCACCCCTCAATTCTCACCCCCTCGGAATCAGCTGGATCTCCTCCGCCCGCCCGTCGAGGTAGTAAAACCGCTCCCCGTCCCAGACGCCGTCCTCCTCGAGCATGATGCGGACCACCTTGCCCCACTCGTCTACCTCGGTGGCGGCGAAGAGCTCGATCGAGTAGGCGGTGTCGTCGTTGAGGCGGTAGTCGCCGTTGCCCGGGACCCCTCCTTGCTGGTCCCACATCCCGATGGTCGGCCCGGCGGCGTGGCCGTGCAAACCGATGGGGTGGGTGTAGATGCTGGCGGTGAGCCCCTCGGCCGCGGCCTGTTTTAGCGAAAGCTGGAGCACCTCATTGCCACTGCGCCCTGTCCTGTAATTGCTGGTCAGGATGTCCTGGAGGCGATTGCCGTTGGCGAAGGCCTTGCGCAGGTAGGCGGGCACCTCGGTCTCGCCCGGACGCAGGACGTAGAAGTGTTGCTGCTGATCAGTATTGAGCCGCAGGTAAGTGATCCCGAAGTCGACGTGGAGCAAGTCGCCGGGGAGGATGACGTCGTCGGCCGGGCGGCGCGAGAAGCTGCGCAGGAACTCCTCGTTGCCGCGGTCGGCGCGCTGGACGCTCACGCTCGGGTGAAACCAGGTCTCCAGTTTGCTGTCGGTGACGAGTTGCCGCAGGGCCCACTCGACGTCGGTGGTCGTCGTGATGCCGGGGTGGATGTGCCGCTCGCTGAGACCCTCCCGCAGGATGACGTGGCCCATGTGCGCGATCATCGGGTACAGCGCCAGTTCCTTCTCGGAGCGGGTCTCGAGCCAGCTCACGGACAGGTCTTCGGCGGACTCGAAACGCTCGGGGTAGGGCGCGGGCAACTTCGTGCGCAGGGCCTCGAACTCGCTACTCGTGAGGCCGTCGGCGAGGGCGAAGTACTCCGACCGATTGATGCCGATGCGTTGCGGGTCGCGATCCTTGACGATGGTGGCGAGGGCGTCGTACTGGTCGGGATACACGTCGATGTCCCAGGCGCCCTTCAGGAGCTTGCCGACGTCGTAGCGCGCGATGGCGATCTTCTCGATGCCCTCGGCCTCGCCGCGGTCGTAGAACACGAGGATGGTGCGTCGGCGGGCGGACAGCCACGTGCTCGGCAACATGGTCTTGAGCACCGGGTCCTCGTTGTACTCGCGCCCGACGATGATCCACATGTCGAGCCCGGAGCGGCGCATGAGGGCCGGGAGCAGGTTGTCGAGTCGATCCGCGAGCACTTCGTCGACCACCGCCGCGCGCTCGCGTTCGGGGAGGACGCCGGGGAGGCCGGCGATCTGGGCGGGGAGGCTTGCGCCAAAACACGTGACGGCGACGATGAGCGTGAGCAGGGTGCGCATGGCCGAAAGGTAGGCGCGGGAGTGTTCGGGAACGCATACCGCCAGCGAGCGCGTCGGCGGCGGTCCTGCCTCACGTAAAGTACAGCACCTTGCCGGCCCCGAACCGGGCCTCGATCTCCTCCCCGAACCAGCCCTTGAGGTCCAGCATTTGCTCCTTGCCGTAGACGTACTTGACGCCGCCGAACTTGTTGCGCTTCTCGGCGCGGGCGGTCTCGTCGAGGTCGAGCTGGGTGGCGGGGTACCAGTCGAGCAGCACCTCCTTCGAGTTGGGCGTGAAGCGGTGGGTGATGAGCTCGAAGGTGAGGTCGACCCCGTCGAAGTCGAGCGCGGCGGCGAGGCGGTCGAGCATGTCGGCGTAGGCGGCTCGGTAGCCGTCCACGGGCATGATCGGCGCGATGACGGCCCCGACGGCGTAGCCGCCCCCGCCCCGGGATTTCGGGAGGGCCAGTCGGCGCATGGCGTGGAGGCGCGCGTCGAGGTCCGCGGTGCCACCCTCCAGTCTGCGGGCCACGCGGTCGGTGTTGAGGCTGATGCGTGAACGCGTTTTGCCGTCGTGCTCGATGTCGAGCAGCGGGTCGACCGCGTCGTACTTCGTCACCCAGCGCAGGCGGGCGTGGGGGGTTTTGGCGAAAGCCGCGATCGTAGCGCTGAGGCTGCCCGTGAGGTGCTCGAGCGCGAGCGGGTCGGTGTAGCAACTGGCCTCGAAGGTGAGGTCCTCCGGGTGGCGGTGGGCGTCGGCGGGGCGGCGCTTCAGCACAGTGGTCCCGCGTTCGGCGTAGGCGCGGACGTTGTCGTGGATCTCGTCGAGGTTGGCGTAGGCGCGGGTGATGGGCGCGCCCGGGAGACTCCCGGCGAGGTAGCAGTACTGGCAGTGCGCCGGGCAGCCCTTCGCGAGGTGGAACTGGAAGTCGGCCGAGGGCGGGATCGGGTCGAGCGTCATCTGGCTCTTCGGCGCCGTGACGACGGCGAGCAGGTCCTTCGCGGAGCGGTAGGTGCTCCGGGTGTCGCCCTGGGTGAGTTTCGGGAGGCGGTCGCCCTTCAGGACCTCGAAACCGAGGTCGAGACCCTTCAGCCGCTCGGCGATGTGGCGGCCGTGGCGCTCGGCGTAGGCGCTCTTCGTGAACAGGATGCGCTTGGGCTTCCAGAGGCGGGCCGCGCGGCCGACGCGGCGCGGATCCGCGGCGAAGTGCGAGTGCGACGCGGCCGCCGCCTGCGAGATCTGATTGTCGGCCGCGTGACGTCCGCTGAGGTGGGGCGCGTCCTCGAGTTGGGTGGGCATACTGTTATAACGTTACCGCGCGCGATCCTGCTCGCCGTCCACAAAGTCGGAGCCGCCATTTGTAAAGTGAATGAGGCAATCCGCGAGTTCCGGCAGGTCGCCCCGCGGCCCGCGGCCCATATTCGCAGCGTTACTACGACACCCTCAAGATCAAACCCGGCGCTGACTCGGCGCCCGTGAGGTCTCAGAAGCTTTTCAAACCCACAACCAGAACCCAGATAGTACAGGTCCGCCGATTCCCAGAAGTGCAGGCGGCCTACCTCCAGGCGCGCAACGTACAGCAATGTGCGTTGCGCTTCCTTTTTTGCACGCTAAACCGCCGCCGTGTCGCCAGGTAGGGTTCGTCTCGTCCGCAGGGGCTTCGTCTCGCGCGGGTGCTTGCTCCTGGTGTGTCTCGTCGGCGCGGTGGCCGTCGCGCAGACGCCACCGTCGGATCAGTCCCCGGTTTCGGACGTCACGAGCGGGCCGGACCTGGGCATCCTCCGCGATACCTCCTGCCGACTGTCGATCGAGACCGCCCTGCGGAGTGACTTCGCTTCCACCGAGGGCCTGGCCTTCTTCCCGCTCGACCGCGAGACTTGCTACTGGTTGAAGGCGAGGGTCGAGGTCCCGGGTAGCGGCGACGCCTCCGACCCCGTCGACGTCATGGCCGAGGTGGGCTTCCACGGCCAGTCGACGCTGTACGTATTCGACAGCACCGGCCTCATCGGGTCGCACGAGATGGGCAACGACCTCCCGCTTGACCGGCGCGCCTACCCGCACATCTCCGCGAGCGCCAACCGCAACGTCGCGCCCCTGCGGCTGTATCCCGGCCGGGCCTACGAGCTGTACCTGCGGTACGCCAACCCGCTGGGCGCGAGCCTGTACGGCACGAACGACATCTTGAGCATCGACTTCACGGACGCCCGGGCGTACGACCGGTCGGCGAGGCTCCACCTCGTACTCTCGGGCCTGATGGTCGGGGGGATGTTCTTGTTGCTCCTGTACCAAGCCGCGCAGTGGACCGTCTACCGCACGGAGCTCGACGCGACGTACTGCCTGATGTTGCTCGGGCTGCTGGCCTTCGTGTGCTACGACGACTACCTCTTCCACGCGGCCTTCCCGGACCGCGTCGTCCGCGAGCGGTGGCTGTACTTCACCGGGTCGATCGGCTTGCTGGGCTTTTTCCGCTTCGCGCAACTGACGCTCCGCGCGGTGGACTTCCACCCGCGGCGCGACCGACTCCTCGGGTGGCTCGTGTGGGAGAAGGCCATCGAGGCGCCGCTGTTCCTGTGCATCGTGAGCTTCGAGGCCGGGGGGCCGGCCTGGCTGCAGTCCCTGGCTGCCGTCATCCCGGAGACCTTCCGCATCACGCTGATCCTCACGCTGCTGCTGTTTAGTTACGCGGTGGTGAGTCACCTGCGCGCCAACCGCGACCGCGCCACCTACGCCTTCCTCGTCGGCAATCTCTCGCTGGTGACGGGGGTGCTCCTGGTCACGATGCGCTCCTACCTCATGCCGTTCGCGGACCTGTGGCCGGTGCGGGTCTACATCGACGTGGTGACGCCGGTGTTTTCATATATTATCGAGGGCGGCATCGTCGGGATGGCCCTGTTCTTCGCGTTCGCGGTGGCGCTGCTCACCAAGGAGCGCGAGGCCCGCCTGGAGCGCGACTTCAACCGCCGCCTGGCGACCGTCCGCATGGAGACCCTCCGCTCGCAGATGAACCCGCACTTCCTGTTCAACGGCCTCAACTCCATCAAGCTCTTCGTGATCGAGAACAAGCCCCGGCTCGCGGGGGACTACCTGTCGCGCTTCGCGAGACTGATCCGGCTCGTACTCGAGAACTCGAAGGCGAGCCTGATCCCGCTTTCGCGAGAACTCGAGACCCTCGAGCTGTACCTGCGCCTCGAGAGCCTCCGGTTCGGGGATCGCTTCACGTACCGCATCACGGTCGACCCCGACATCGATGTCGACTTCGTGTACCTGCCGCCGACGCTGCTCCAGCCCTACGTCGAGAATGCCATCTGGCACGGGCTCCTCCACCGCCCCGACGCCGGCGGCAAACTGGCCATCGGGATCTCGAGCCGCGACGACGGTCGCCTCGAGCTCGTCATCGAGGACAACGGCGTGGGCCGCGTGTACGCGACCGAGAATCGCGCCGAGTCCTCCACCACGCACAAGAGCCTCGGGATGCAGATCACCGCCGAGCGCATCGCGATGCTGCGGCAGTACTACGGCTTCGAGGCCACCGTCGAGGTGACCGACCTGTACGCCGCCGACGGCGAGGCCGCCGGTACGCGCGTCACGATCTACCTCACGCCGGGCTCCCAACCCGTCGGGGACGCCCTCGACGACGAGGGCGACACCCGGCTAGTCCCAAAGCCGGGAACAATCCGTGGCGCACACTTCTAGCACCCGCCCCGCCGACACTCACGCCCCGTAGTGCGTAGCTTGCGGCTGCGCCAAAGTCTCCTCCCGCCATGCCTACCGCACGCCCCCTGCGCGCCGTCATCGTCGACGACGAAGACCACTGCATCCGCACCCTCGCCTGGGAACTCGAGGCCTCCGAGCCGCCTTGCGAACTCGTCGCGTCCTTCACCGACAGCCCGAAGGCCCTCGAGGAGCTCCCCGCCCTGGCCTTCGACATCCTCTTCCTCGACATCGAGATGCCGCGCCTCAACGGGTTCGAACTCCTCAACCGCCTCGAGGCCACGCGACAGGCCCGCCCCCACGTCATCTTCACGACCGCCTACAGCGAGTACGCCGTCAAGGCCTTCAAGTACAGCGCGGTCGACTACCTCCTCAAACCCATCGACCGCGACGAGCTCAACAAAGCCCTCGCGCGGGTGCCGAGCCCCGATGACGCCAACGACGCCAACCCGCAGGACCCGACCCTCCTGAAGGTGCTGTTCGACAACATAAACGAGGCCGCCCAGGGCCGCCCCATGCGCCTGAGCTTGCCCACGAGCGAAGGCTGGGAACTCGTCAACATCGACCACATCGTCCGCTGCCAGTCCGACGGCTCCTACTGCGACATCTACCTCACCTCCGCACGCAAGATCACCATCTCGCGCAACCTCAAGCAGATGGAGGAGAGTTTGTCGAGCTCCACGTTCTACCGGGTGCACAATTCCCACCTCGTCAACCTGCGCCACGTGGTGCGCTTCCTGCGGCAAGACGGGGGCCTACTCGTCATGAGCGACGACAGCGAAGTGACGGTGGCGCGGAGTCGCAAGGACGAGATACTGGGACTCATGCGGTGATGTCCGTCGGAGCTCGCCGAACCCACTCCCAGAGGGCGATCGCGAGGGCGGCGGCGACGTTGAGCGAGGAGATCGCGCCGTACATCGGGATGTGCGCCACGTGATCCACGGTGGCCAGGATGTCCTTCGGCAAACCGTGCGCCTCGTTGCCGACGAGGAGCACACAGGGTCGGTCGCCCACCTCGGTACAGACTTCCCGGAGGTCCACCGAGGCCGTCGCGTACTCGACGGCGATGACGCACAACCGGCGCTCGCGAAAGCCCGCGAGTGCGTCGGCCCAGGTAGCCCGCGACCAACTCACTTCGTGGTGTGCCCCCCGGGCCGTGCGGTTGAGCTTGGCGTTGGGCGGGGCCGGGGTCTGGCCGACGAGGTGCAGGCGCGCCACCCCGAGCGAGGCCGCCAGGCGGAAGGCCTGTCCGACGTTGAGCGGGTCGCGCAGGTCGAGCAACGCCACCTCGACGGGACGCCCGTGCGCGGCGCGGGGGCGGTGTTCGTGGTGCTCCACCTGCCGCATGCCTTTTGGCACCCCGTCGTCCATCACTCGGCGGGGAGATTGGCGAGCAGGAAGTCGCGCACGTTGCCGCCCATCAGGGCCGCGATCTCGCTTTCGCCAAAACCTACCGCCCGCAGTTCCGGCACGAGCATCTTGACGCCCGTGACGTCGACCGGCGTGGTCACGGCCCCGTCGAAGTCACTGCCCAGCGCCACGTGCGCGAGCCCCATCACGTCGACGGCGTGGCGCATGGCCCGCGCCGTGCCCGAGAGGTCCGTGGTGCAGACCGCCCCTTCGAACAGCGCGATACCGACCAGCCCGCCGCCGTGGCCGATGCGTCGGAGCTGAGCGTCGGAGAGGTTGCGGCCGCCGGGGCACAGGGCCCGCACACCCGTGTGCGAGACGATCAGCGGCCGGGTGGCGACGTCCAGGATGTCGGAAATGAGTTGGTCCGAGCCGTGCGAAAGGTCGATGAGCATGCCGCGGCGTTCGGCTTTCGCCAAAACCGTTTTGCCGAAAGGCGTCAACCCGCCCTTGCTCACGCCGTGCGCCGAGCCCCCGGTCTCATTGTCGAAGAAGTGTACCGGGGCCACCATCCGGAAGCCGGCCTCGTAGAGGCGGTCGATATTGGCGGAGTCCCCCTCCAGCAGGTGCAGGCCCTCCGCGCCGAGTAGACCCGCAGTCTGCGATCGGTTGCGCTCGCGGTCGAGCACGTAGGCGCGCAGGTCGGCGGCGCTCTTGACGATCCGGAAGCCGCGGTGGTCCGCCGCCGTCTCGTGGAGTCGCGCGGACATTTCGAGCCCGCGGGCGAGCAGACTGTTCCAGGTACGCGGGTGGCGCCCCTGCGCGATCATGAGCGCGGTGATGTTGTCGGTCTGGTCGGTGTTGGCGCCGTAGTTCTGGCCCTTGGGGGTCTTACTTACGATGGTGAATGCCTGGAGGGCTACCCCACCCTCGATCAGGCGCGGGACATCGACGTGGCCGCGGGCGGAGCGCCTGGCCAGGTCCCTGCCCCACAGCAAGGCATCCGAGTGCAGATCGGCCACGAAGTCGAGCCTTTCGTAAAGGGCCTGGTCGGCTTCCGCCAAAACGTACGGCCCGGGCGTGGTGACGAGGTTGAACTTGCGCTCGACGATTCCCGGGAGTACGAAGTGCGCCACCAACACCAGGAGCACAACGATATTCAATACCCAGAGTACGGTACGCATCAAGGCCCGAAACTAACCCCTTTGGATTAGTTGGGCGTCGCCGGCAGGGACTTGGCGGCGAGCTGCTCGATGTTGTTCTTCAGCGCCGGGAACACCCCCGTGCCGCTGAAGGGGCCCTCGGGGTAGGTGTGGTCTTGGATCTGGTACAAGAACACGATGTCGGCCACCTTGGCGGCGTCGGTGATGAGGCGGCAGTACGTGGCCCAGTCGGCGAGTTTCTGCTCCGGGGTGGCGACGACGTCGTTGGGGGAGGTCGTGTAGCCGATTCCCCGACGGCGGTGCGGATGTTGGGGTAGTGGGTGCGGATCCAGCGGTTCCAATCGTAAAAGTCCCTCACGTCGGTAGCGGTGTGGGCCGTGGCGTGCGGGTAGAAGTGGAAGCTGTCGTCGAGGGCGTAGGTGTGGTGGTCGGCCCAGCCGCCGACGCTGTTGAGGTAGGCCCAGATGTCGGGGGCGATGTCCTTGACGTTGTCGGGGACGCGCTTGCCGTTGAAGTTGCGCGAGCGGACGTGGCTGGCGCCGAGGGCCAACTCACAGCTCGGGTTCTCCTTGTGGGCGCGGATCATCCCGCGGCGCCACTGGTCGTAGGCGGCCACGCGGCCGGCGTCCTGGCACCACTCCTCGTTGCTCATCTGGAGGATGACGTTGCCGACCGGCCCGTAGGTGGCCAGGGCCACGCGGGCCCACTGGTAGCCGGCCTCCTCGGGGTCGGGCCCCATCTCGGCCTCGGAGTAGCCCTTGCAGGGCCAGCCCTTCCCGCCGATGACCTCGGGCGAGATCCAGACGTAGCCGTTCGGGAACATCGTCCGCAGTTTGGTGACGCGCACGAGGTGTTGCCGCATCGAGTTCTCGGGGCAGCTCCACGGATTCTGGAGGTCGGTGCAGGGCTTGAGGATGGTGTTGCCCGGGAGGCCGCCGTTGTAGTCCTTCTCCATCATCTGGAAGTAGCGCACGTGCGAGAAGGCCGTCGAGGCGTAGGTCGGGTCGCCGGTGATGAGCTGGTCGGAGGCCCACGTGAAGTTGACCCCGAGCTTATCGCGGTAGACGGTGGCCTTGGGGCGTTTTGCCGCAAGGCTATCCCTCACCAGCGTGGCGCGACCGGTGGCGTCGGCGGCGATGGCATCGGGCGAGGTGGGCGGGGCGCCGGGTGTACTCGGATCGGGGTCGGCGCCGACGGGCAGTGTGTCGGGGGCGCAGGCGAAGCAGAGCAGGTACAGGAGGAAGGACATCATACGGAGCATTAACGCGATCGTTGGTGATGTTGTATGCTTGGCACATACCGTTCCAACCTACCCGCTATGTGGTAGTCCCCTACCGACGCTACACCCGAGCCCACCAAATGGCAATCCGGGTGATCCGAATGGCGAGATCCGGGCTACTTTCGGTCCTCATCGCACACCAAACAATTCAAGCACCATGCCCGCGCACGAGATAGACTTCGAGATCTTCGGAGAGGAGATGCAATTCGTCGAGATCGAACTCGACCCCCAGGAATCCGTCGTCGCCGAGTCGGGGGCCTTCATGATGATGGACGACGGCATCCGCATGGCGACCATCTTCGGCGACGGCTCGGACGCCGGCACGGGGGGCGGTCTGCTCGGCAAACTCATGGGCGGGGCCAAGCGCCTCGTGACCGGCGAGGGCCTGTTCATGACGGTGTTCACGCACCACGGCCAGGGCAAGGCCCGGGTCAGCTTCGCGAGTCCCTACCCCGGGAGCATCGTCGCGCTCGACCTCGCGCGACTCGGCGGCAAGGTGGTGTGTCAGAAAGATGCCTTCCTCTGCGCGGCCAAGGGCGTCAGCGTCGGGATCGAGTTCTCCCGCAAGCTCGGCCGCGGGCTGTTCGGCGGCGAGGGGTTCATCATGCAGAAGCTCGAGGGCGACGGCATGGCCTTCTGCCACGCCGGCGGCATGGTCGTGGAGCGCCTGCTCACCCCCGGCGAGACCCTGCGCGTCGACACGGGCTGCCTCGTGGCCTACGCGGCGGGCGTCCAGTACGACATCGAGACGGTGCCGGGGATCAAGAACAAATTCTTCGGCGGGGAGGGCTTCTTCTACGCGCGGCTCCGGGGCCCGGGCCGGGTGTGGATCCAGAGCCTACCCTTCGCCCGGATGGCGAGTCGCGTGCTCGAGAACGCCGGACCGATGGGCGGGAAGGGCGAAGGCGGCGTGCTGGGGCAGCTCACGGACCTATTCGAGTGACCACCGGGGGGGGCGGCGGCGGCGGCGGCTGTTTGGCGGCGGGCCTTACTTAATGTTCACCACCACCTTCGTCTTCCCGCTTACCTCCACGAGGCTTTCGCCAAAACTCGGGGCGGAGAACGTGGCCCGGGCGTCGTTGCCAAATCCGTAGGCCTCCTTCGGGATGCCGACGATCGAGGTGGTCATCCGGCCGTTGTCGTCGGCGTCGTGCATGATCGCGATGGCGTAGGCGCCGGCGGGGAGCTCGTCGAACGAGACGACGACCTTGCCTTTCCTGGCGCGGACCTCCCTGGTCGCGTAGGCGCCGTCGGGCTCGGGCCACGCGTCTCCGCTCGTGTACAGCGCGACGAGGACGTGACCGCGGTCGCTCTCTACGCCGACGACCTCGATCGAGAGTGAGCCCTTGCCGGGCCCGGGATCGGAATCGGAGACGAGCTTACTGGCCAGACCAGCGCCGTGGAGGCACGCTACGAGGCAAAGGACGAGGAACGGACGAAGTCGCATACCGTACAATACGCTAGATAAGGGAGACATGTGCCGGCCGTGGGCGACTTTAGCGTTTGTTTAGCAGCACATTGCCCTCCCCGGCGCCACGCTAAGCTGTCCGCACCTCGTCCCCGCAGGACGTGAGGGTCACCCGCCAACCTGTCCCATGTTCGAGATCACCCGCCGTGCGCTACCCTACGCCGCGGTGGCGCTATCCGTACTCGCCGATGTGGCCTGCCAGCCCGAACTACCGGGACTACCGGAGCCGCGGACCGGCGCGGAGTGGGTGGCCGCCTCGGCGCGGGCGCACGATCCGGAGGGCCTGTGGCCGAGGTTCGCCGCCGAGGTCACGGTCGGGAACTACGACGAGGCGGGCCGCTTCGGGTGGCAGGAGGAGCTGTACTTCGATCGCGCCGTGGATACGTTTCGCCGCAGGATCATCATCGAGGATCACCTCCTCGAGCAGACGATGGGCCCGGGCGGGCGCTGTCGCGCGCGCTGGCCGCACCCCAACCCGAGCGAGGCCCAGCGGGTGCGACTGGGTCTCTCCGGCGATGCTTGCCTCGCGATCCTACCGCCGCGGCAGTTCAACGAGTTCCTCACGGGCCTACCGATGTCGGCCCTCGGGGAGCGGACGCGTTTTGGCGAAAGCCCCCAGGAAGAGACGCTCGACGGCGAGCGCGTCGTCGTGGTGACCCTCACCTTCGCCGAGGATCCGGGCGGCCAGCGCTGGCACCTCCTGATAGACCCGGTGAGTAAGTGGATGCGCGCCGTCCGCTTCGACTCCTTCAACGGGTCGGGGGAGTGGATCTACTACGAGGCGCCGGTCACCTTCGGGGGCTTACGGCTGGCCACGCGGCGTCGGATCACGCGGTGGCCCTCCGACCGGTTCGTGATTGAGCAGAGGCTGCTGTTGGAGCCCGTGCCTTAGGACGCCATTCGATAACAGCCGAGCGCCGGGGGCCGTTAAAGGCCGCAGATGCTACACCCACTGCTTCGCGAGATCGCCCAGGTCATTTGCTGCGCCTTGCTCATGGCCTCGGCGACTACCGCGCGGGGGCAGCAGACGTCCCTCGGGTCGGGGGAGGTCTCCGCCAAGGCGCGCGAGGCCTTCCAGGTCGGGAAGGCCGCGGCCCGCAAGGGCGACAACCGCCAGGCCGTGCGCTACCTCGAGCGCGCCACCGAGGAGGAGCCGCGCTTCGCCGAGGCCCTCTTCGAACTCGGGGGCGTCTACTACGGCGAGGCCGACTTCGCGCGGGCGGAGACCTACTTCGAGCGTGTGGCGGCCTTCGCGAACCTCGCGATCCCGGAGGCGCTCTACTTCCTGGCCCTCGCGGAGATGAAGGCCGGCAAGCAGGCCGAGGCCGTGCCCCACCTCGACGCTTACCTCGCGACGCAGGGCCTGCGGGAGGATCGCCGCGGGGCCGCGCAACGCTACCGCGACGATGCGGCCTTCCAGGCGTACGCCCTCGCCCACCC
The DNA here is from genome assembly GCA_965215115.1 of Saprospiraceae bacterium. Lineage (GTDB taxonomy): Bacteria > Bacteroidota > Bacteroidia > Chitinophagales > Saprospiraceae > CALDTK01. The sequence continues at coordinate 3,100,856 of OZ244050.1, read as the reverse complement.
CGTCGACTTCGAGCTGGAGGCCATGCCGCCGGCGATCAACACGCCGGAGAGTAGTGAGTACCTGCCGAGCTTCACGGCCGACCAGCGGCAGTTGATGTTCACGCGGCGCGTCAACAACAAGCAGGAGGACATCTACATCTCCGAGTACCGCGACGGCGCCTGGCAGACGGCCACCCCGGTGGGCAACCTCAACACGCCCGGCAACGAGGCCAGCCAAACGGTGAGCGCCGACGGCAAACTGGTCGTCTTCACGGCCTGTGACCGAAAGGAGGGTATCGGCAGCTGTGACCTCTACTTCTCGCAGATGATCGACGGGGCCTGGACCCCGGCCGCCAACCTCGGTGGCCCCGTGAACACGAAAGCCTGGGAGTCGCAGCCGTCGCTGTCCGCAAACGGGAATCTGTTGTTCTTCGCGAGCAAGCGCCCCGGCGGACACGGCGGCTCGGACCTCTACGCAAGCGCCCGCACGGGCAGCGGCTGGACCGAACCCATGAACCTCGGCCCCGCGGTCAATACCGCCGACGACGACAACGCGCCCTTCTTCCACGCCGACGGACGCACCCTGTACTTCATGTCGAACGGGCGGCCCGGCATGGGGGGCTTCGACCTCTACCGTACGCAGCTCGATACGGCCAACGCGTGGACCACGCCCCAGAACCTCGGCTACCCGCTCAACACCGCGGGCAACGAGGGGGCACTCGTGGTCGGGCTAGACGGACGCACGGCGTACTACACGTCGGATGCCGCCGCGGTCGACACCACCGCCGTGAGCGTCGGCGGCACCCGCGGCCGCGGCACCGACCTCTACACCTTCCAACTCCCGCCCGCCGCCCGCGCCGCCGTCGTGACCTACGTCCGCGCCACCGTCCTCGACGCCGTCACCGACGAGCCCATCGGCGCCACCGCCCTCATCGCCGACGCCGCCGCCGACGCGCCTTTCCTGCGGCGCCGGGCCGACGCCAAGGACGGCCAGTTCCTGGCGGTGCTGCCTTCCGGCAAAACGTACGCGCTCAGCGTCGAGGAGCCGGGGTATTCGTTCTACTCCGACCGCTTCGAAGTGGTGCGCCCGGCCGATGCGACGCAGCCCTTCGAGATCGAGATCCGCTTGCAGCCGCTCGCGCAGCCCCCGGGCGTCCAAGCCGGCGCCGAAGCGGAGCCGATCGTCCTGCGCAATGTGCTCTTCGCGACCGGTTCGGCCGAACTCCTGCCCGCGAGCTTCCCCGAGTTGAGTAAGCTGCAGAGACTGCTGGCGGACAACCCGTCGCTGCGGATTCGCCTCCAGGGCCACACCGACAACGTCGGTGAGCCGGCGGCCAACCTTACGCTCAGCGAGGCGCGCGCGACGGCCGTCGCGACCTACCTCAAGGCGCAGGGCGTGGACGGCCAACGGCTCGAGGCGGTAGGTTTTGGCGAAAGCCGGCCGATTGCGGAGAACGCGACGGAGGCCGGGCGTCGCTTAAATCGGCGCACGGAGTTCGTGGTGTTGCGCTAGGGCACGCCGCCGGGGCGGCAACTTGGTAGCCGCGCGCCCTACAGCCGCCCGCCGCGCTTCACGCTCAGGTAATTACTCACCGCCGTGGCCGTAAGCTCCTGGGGGCGCGTCCGCAACACGAGGATGCCGTTCTGTACGAGGGTGCTCGCGATCTGCGTCTGGCGCGCTTCGTACTCCGCGGCGATGGTGGCGAGGTAGGCGGCTTCGAGCGTACGCGGGTTTTGGTGGACGAGTTCGGCGACCTCGGCGTTGACGAAGATGACCACCATCAGCAGGTGCGTACGCGACATGCGACGCAGGGCCGGGAGATTGCGCTCCAGGGAGACGATGGTCTCGAAGTTGGTGTACAGCATTAGCAGGCTGCGGCCCTTCACGAAGCGCTGCACGTACTGCCCGAGGGCGTCGTAGTCGGGCTCGAAGTCGGTGGGGGCCTGGGCATAGAGCAGTTCCATGACCCGCAACAGCTGCTCCGGGCGTGCACTCGGGGCGAGGCGCGAGTGGACCGTCTTGTCGAAGCCGACCAACCCGATGCGATCTCCCCGCAGCAGCGCGACATTGAGCAGCGCGAGGGTGCTATTGACCGCATAGTCCAGCAGGCTCAGGCCCTCGAAGGGCGAGAGCATCGTGCGGCTCGTATCGACGAGGGCCACGATCTGCTGGCTGCGCTCCTCGACGTAGGTGTTGGCCATCAGGGCGTTGGCGCGCGCGGTGGCCTTCCAGTTGAGGCTGCGGTAGTCGTCGCCGGCCACGTAGGTCTTGATCTGGTCGAACTCGTAGCTGCGGCCGAGTTGCCGTTGCCGCTGGCTCGAGCCCTCGCGGCGCAGCAGCATCTTCATCCGCAGGGCCTGCTGGCGCATCTGGAGGATCGACGGGTAGACCGCCACCGTTTGCGTCTCCGGGCCGAACCCGAAGCGGCGCTCGACGAGCCCGAGGCGCGTGCGGACCATCAGCAGCAAACGTCCGAACTCGAAGGCGCCACGCTCCAGTGGCCTGAGTTGGTACTTTACGAGCTTGGTCTCCCCGGGCCCGATCACGAAGTTTTGACGAAAGTCCCTCTCCTGAAACTGGACCGGCAGCTCCTCGACGAGTTCTGCCGCAAGGCGCATCGAACTGGCGTTAGCCACCTGGACACTCACCGGGTTGTCATCTCCCAAACTGAGGCGCGGCTCCAGGGTGCGGCTGGCCGAGAGCTGCCCGGCGGCGCGGTTGAGGGCGGCGTACTCGAGGGCGGCCGCGAGCAGTACGGCTGTCGCCAAAACGAGTCCCACGTACATCAACGGCGGGTAGAAGAACCCGATCGCGGTGATCGTCACGCAGACGCCCCAGGCCTGGAACAAGCGCGGCCGCAGGAACAGTCCCCAACGCCAGTTGCCGCCGGCGGGAGAGAGGGGGGTGAGGCGGGAGGAGGAGGCGGCCAAGGGAGGAGGTTTGGGAGAATGGATCGCTACGCTATTGAGGGATGGACTCGTCATCGCGAGCCGCGACGTAGGAGCTGGCGTGGCGATCTTTCTAAAGCAACGAAAGATGAGCGGCGGACCCCAAGGGGCTGCCCTCCTTACCGCGGCACCGGCGTCGCCTCTATCAGGTTGCGGATCGTGCTGTCCAGGTCCCCGCCCTCCATCTCGCGCTCGGGCGTGAGCATGAGGCGGTGGCGCAGCACGGGGATGCTGACGTGGCGGATGTCCTCCGGGACGACGTAGTCGCGCCCGGCCATCGCCGCGAAGGCCTTCGCGCCCTGCATCAGCGCGAGGCTCGCCCGCGGGGAGGCCGCGAGGTACATACCGGGATCGCGGCGCGTGGTGACGGTCAGCTGGGCGATGTAGTCCAGGAGCGCGTCCTCGATGTGGATGTTCTCGACGATGCGCCGCGCCTCCAGGAGGTCCTCGCCGCTGATGAGGCTGCGGAGCTGGTCCTCGACCTGGTGGCGGAAGTCCTTGCGGAAGCGTCGCAGGATCTGCCTCTCGTCCTCGAGGTCGGGGTAGTCGACCTGGACCTTGAAGAGGAAGCGGTCGAGCTGGGCCTCCGGGAGGCGGTAAGTACCCTCCTGGTCGATGGGGTTCTGCGTCGCCACGACGATGTAGGGCTCCGCGAGCTGCCGGGTGACGCCGTCGGTGGTGACCTGGCCCTCCTCCATGACCTCGAACAGCGCGGCCTGCGTCTTGGCGGGCGCGCGGTTGATCTCGTCGATGAGGATGATCTGCGAGAAGATCGGCCCGGGGTGAAACCGGAAGCTCCCCTCCCGCATATCGTACACGTTGGTGCCGAGGAGGTCGCTCGGCATCAGGTCGGGCGTGAACTGGATCCGGCTGTAGGGCAGGGAGATGACCTGGGCCAGGAGCCGCGTCACCATCGTCTTGGCCACCCCTGGCACGCCCTCGAGCAGGACGTGGCCGTCGGCCAGTAGCGCCGCCACGATCAGGTCGATGGTGTCGCGCTGGCCCACCACGGCGCGCTGGAGCTCTTCGCGCAGGCGGGTGCTCAGTTCGCGGACGCGCTCGGCGGGGGTCTGCGGGAGGCTCACGGGCACCGATACGTTCGCAAGATCCGACGCGGGGGTCGTGCCCGGTGAATCGGGCGGGAGGTCGTTGTGGTCGTCCATAGGGAGCGGAGGCTAGGCGGTGGGTTTGGGGGCGTCTTTGCTACGGCGACCGAGCTGACGGTAGAGGGAATTCAAGGTGTGGACGAGTCGCAGGAAGGCATCGTTGCTGACGCCCTGTTGGCGGTCGACGGTGGTCTGGTAGCGCAGCAGCGCCTCGACCTTGTCGTCGTCGACGCCCTGCAGCTCGGCGAGCCTGCGCCGGTCGTCGGGGTTGCGCACCGGGCGGAGCCCGAACTTACGTACGCAAAAGGCCTCGAACATCGCGAGTTGCTTGCGGGCCATGAGGCGGTTGTCGGGCCGCGTGAGGTAGAGTCGCGTCACGCTCCCGAGGTAGGCGAGGGTCGTGTTGCGCCGAGCGGTGACCACCGGGACGACGCGCTGGCGGCGCTTGGCGCCGAAGAGCACGAAGGCCAGCACGGCTCCGAGCATGAGGTACCAGGCCGTGGCCAGGGCGGGGCGCTTCAAGACTTCGCGCAGGATGCTCTCGCGCGGGAGGGGGCTCGGGTCCCAGTCCTCGTGCGGGGGCTCATTGTCGTAGGCCACCGACTCGGCGCTCGCGCGACGGGCCACGTCGAAGTAGATGGCCCTCGTGTCGGCCGGTAGGTAGGACAGCACCTGCGTGATGTGCGGGCGCCCGATCGAGTCGGCAATGTAGGCGTCGGTGAGCATGATCGGCGCCGAGTACAGCAGCACGTGCCCCTCGCCGTACGGGACTTCGGTGAGCAGGTTGCTCGCGTTGAGGACGAGCCTTTGCGCGGGCGTGAGGTCATCGTAATACTCCTCGTCGCTGGTGTAGTCGTCGTAATCGTCGTAGTCGACGTAGTCGTCGTCTTCGTACTGCCCGTAGTCGGTAGAGTCCTCCACGGATGCCTCGGATGGCGACGTGTCATACGTGCCGTCCGTGTCACCGCCGGGCGGGAGTGCCCGATCCATTTGCAGGACCTGGATCAAGACGTTGGCCCGGGAGCGACAGTAGGCCGCGAACACGTAGCTCGTCGCGTATTCTCGGTATCCGACGCGCCGCGTGACGGGGTCCAACACCACGCGTCGGCCGCGGGAGTCGAGCGCGGTGTCGCCGCGCGCGATCTCGTCGTAGAAATACAGCGCGTAGCGATCGGACAGGCAATCGTCCCCCGCGAGTGCCCGCGGCAGGGCGATCGAGAGCTCTTCCGCGGCGAGGAACGCCGTACCTCCGTTGTGCACGAACCGCAGGAGCCGATCGACGTGCGTCGAATCGTAGGGCAGGCCGTCCCCGATCGCGAAGTAGACCGAACCACGGGCATCGTCTACGGGGAGATCGGCGAGGGCTTTGCTCTCGAGGCCTCGGTACGTCGCCGAGGGCCACTGCGTCTGCAATAGGGCCGGCAGCGTACGCAGGTCGTGCGGGGCGTCGCCTTCCGGATCGTAAGAGCGGTTCCACTGCTCCTTGCAGCCGCTGGCCAGCGACGCGCAGCAGATGACCACCAAGCCCCAAAGCAGATTACCGAATCGATACCGAGCGCGGCGCCCCCGAGCGGTTGCCATCATGCGCTGGGGAGTTGCGGGGCGAGGGCCGCGGCGCGGCGGGGGTCGTTCGGCCCGTAGGCGACGAGCAGGAAGGTATCGGCCTTATCGGCAAAACGCTCGAAGCGCTCTTCGTAGAGTTCGCGCCCGGCGTAAGTGGCGTAGGCGAAGTCGTCGGCGAGGGCGGCGAAGTCCCCGCGGAGGTATGCCGGCAACGCGCGCTCGTAGTCGAGGTTGGTGTGGCCCGGGACCCAGACCAGCAGTTTGCGACTGCGCAGTTCCTGCAGCACCTGCCCGAACCGCAGGCGGATCGCCATCCGGAAGTCGCGGGTGCCGATCTTGCTGGCTAGGTCCGCCGCGAGGGCATCGGGGGCGGTGTTGAGCAGGGCGTCGGTGGCGCTGTAGTCGCTGCGCGACACGCTCAGGTCGGGCCTGAGGCGCTGGCGGTAGATCACGTAGCCGAGCCCCGCGAGCAGCAGGATGATCAAGAGCACCCACGCCACCGTCGAGAGGGAGTCGAACAGCCTTTCGGCCGATGGGTCGGGCACTCGTGGGGGCTCGCGGGGCTTCGGTTTTAACTCTCCTTCGCGTTCGAAGGGTTCGCGGTCGGCCACGGCGCGCCACTCCTCGGCGGTAAGGGGGTCGGGGGCGACAGGGTCGTAGACCGGCGGCGGCACAAATGGTTCGTAGGCCTCGACGTAGGGCGGCTCGGTGTCCCCCGTGATGTCCTCCGTGACATCGGCGTAGCCCTCCTCCACGGTGATGTCATCGTAGTACTCGTCCGCCGTTTGAGGCTCTTGCTGGTCACAGCCCAAAATCACGAACGCCACGCTACACAGCATCGCCAGGGCAAAGCCACGCAAGCCCCCGAGCCGAGGCCAGCCACCGATCCGTTTGCCCCTCAAGCGAACATGGCGTTTAGGCGTTGCCGCAGCCCGAAGGCCATTTTGTGCTCGCGCGCGGACTGGAAGAAGAGCCCCATGACGAGCACGCAGAACACCGCGTACAGGGCGGCAAAGCTCACGTCGAAACTGAGGCCTATCCACTCGGCGACGTTGATGCCCGACACCTCCCCCGGGAAACTCATGGTCAACAGGTCTAGCACGTAGTTGCGGATGACGAGGGCGTAAAAGCGTTCGAGCACGAGAAGGTTGGCGACCAGCATCAGGGTAAGCCCGAGGAAGCTACCGAACTTCGTCAGCGTGAAGCTCACCGCGTCGCTCAGGCCCCGCAAGACCTTGCCCTCGTGGAAGGTGATGCCGCGCATCCAGATGGCCGACGGCACCAGGCACAGGAGCCCCACCCACAGGTTGAGGTAGGCGACCGCGACCAGGAGGGTCCACGGGACGCAGAGCCCGATGGTCGTCGCCCAGAACTCCCGCCGGGGGCTCACCGCCGCCTGCTCCGCCACCCCGGGTGCGCTAGCTGAGCTGGCGAGGCGCGCGGGCAGGCTGCGGTGGACGCCGTAGGTGATGATCGACATCCCGAGGATGACCAGCGCGCCCGAGCCCACCGCCGTCGGGCCGTTGACCTGCTCGGCGAAGTACCCCGCCCCGGCGTACATCCAGGCAGAGATTTCCTCGGAGTCGGCCTCCGCGAGGAGTGCGGCGGCGAGCACGGCGAAGGCTACGACGGCGAAGCTCAGTAGGGCCGCGCGCCACAGGTGCCGCGCGCCCCTACCCCCGAAGAAGCGGTAACCGTCAAAAAACATCTCCCCGACGCCCATCTCGGTGTCCGCGCGCCAGTCGAGCGGCCGGTCGGGCGGTAGCTTCCCGTAGTCGTCGGCCGCGCGCTCGACGAATCGCCCGACCTGCCAGGGGCGCACGATGAAGTAGTAGACCACGAAGGCCAGGTTGAGTATCAGGAACATGAGTCGCAGCACCGTCGGCAGGTCGGTAAGCCGCGTCAGGAAGCCCTCGATGAAGCCCGCGAGCACGATCAGGGGCGCGATCCCGGCCATGATCCGCAGTCCGGACAGGGCCGACAGCTGGAAGGAGCGCGAGCGGCTCAGCGTCCCCGGCCAGATGATCCCGCGCGCCAACACGAGGCCCGCCGCCCCGGCCACGATGATGCAACTGATCTCGATCGTGCCGTGGGTCCAGATCCCGAGGACGCTCTCGAAGCCGACCCCGCGCACGAAGAAGAACTGCTGGAAGGTCCCGACCATGACGCCGTTGTAGATCATGACCACGAGCGTGCCGGCGCCCCAGACGACGCCCAACACGAAGCACAGCAGGGCCACCTGGAGGTTGTTGCCCGTGATCCCGAGGGCGCCACCGATGCGGCTGCCGTCCTTGTAGACCGCCATCGGGTCCCCGTTGGCGATGTTCTCCTCGGTCATGGCGACGTAGCTGCCGGACAGGATCGTGGCGGCGAAGTCGGGGTCGGCCACCGAGCTGAACCAGCCGATGAGGAAGGCCCCGAGGAAGATCAGGAAGGCCACCAACAGCGTACGGCGCTGCGTGTAGAGCTCCAGCGGGACGGTCTCCGTGAAGAATTTCCGGACCTCGATCCCGCGGCGCTGGTTGCGCGACAGCGACAGCGACAGCGAGGCGGCCTTGGTGTTGAGGAAGGACTTCACCGACCGGTTCGGGTAGTGCGTCCGGGCGTAGCTCAGGTCGTCGGACACGGCCGCGTACAGGTCGCGGAGCACGTCCGGGTCCGGTCGTTCGGCGAGGAGCTCGGACTCGAGCTGTCGCCAGGTCTCGAGGTTGCGGTTGATGAAGGTGGTCTCACGCAGGGGCACGGCCGGCAAGGTACGCCCGCGGCCTACCTTACGGCCGTGAATACGCTAGAAATTCGGAGCCCGTCCAACGTCGCCATCGAGTACGCCATCGCGCCCCTGGCCGAGCGCGCGGTCGCGTTCCTGATCGACTTCGGCCTGGTGTCCTTCGTGAGCTACATCTTCGTCGCCTCCGTGGCGCAGGTTTTGGTGAGGATCATCGGGCCGGATGACTTCCTGATGCTATTCCTGTACGTCTCCGTGCCGCTCTTGCTGCTGCTGGGCTACTGGTGCCTTACGGAGTACTACTGCGAGGGCCGCACGCTCGGCAAGTACACGATGGGCCTGCGGACGGTCCGCACCGACGGCGAGGCCCCGACCTTCGAGACCTTCGCCATCCGGGCCGCGATGCTGATGATCGACTTCGTGATGAGCCTCGGGAGCCTGGGCCTGCTCTCCGCGGCGAGCAGCCCGAACACGCAGCGCACCGGCGACCGGATCGCGCAGACGGTCGTGGTCCGCAGCCGCCTCCGGACGCTGTACTCCCTGCGGGACCTCCTCAACATCAAGACCGTCGACGACCACGAGGTCCACTACCCCACCGCCGCGAACCTCGACATCAAGCAGGCCCTCGCCATCAAGGAACTCCTCGTCCGCTGCGACCGCACCCCGACCGACGGCGTCCGCGCGCTCGTCGAGCCGACGGCAACGCGCGTGGCTGATTTCCTCGGCATCGAGGCCATTCCGCCGCGGAGGCTGGAGTTCTTGAGGCAAGTGCTGCGCGACTACATCGTGCTCACGCGCTAGTCGCCCCCCGCGCGCCCCGACAGAAATAACTCGTACGGATCGGCGAACATGGCGTCCTGCTTGCTGTACACCTCGTAGCCCTCCGGGCGCCAGCTCAGCCGCTGCTCCGTGTCCGCGATGACGCTCCGGAACCGGGTGTAGATCACGATGCCGCGCACCTGCCCGTAGTCACAGTCCCCCGCGCACTCCACCCGCAGGCGCTGCACCCTGAGCGCGCTGTCGAGCGCGGCGTACTCGATGGTAAGGCCGCCGTCCGCACCGCGGGTGCTGTCCTCGCGGTAGCTGTCGAGCAGGGCGGGCTTGTTGATGTTCGCCTGCGCGAAAGGCGCGAGCTCGGTGGCCCAATCGACGGTGTCGATGGCGCGGGTCTCGTCGACCTCGTTGATGCGGACGCGCTTCGTGATCGGCGTGCCGGCCAGGCGGCCGGCCTGGTAGTCGACGAAGGCGGAGAGGTCGAACAGCGCGCGCGGGGCCGCGGGGTCGACCTCGGTAGGGCCACCGACGCAGCCACCGGCCGACAGCGCGCCGACGAGCGCCGCCCCGGCAAGTACGTAGGCCCGCCTCATCGCCGCAAGAGTGAAGCCCCGTCCATCAACGGCGAGGGGGCCACGCCGACGAGCTCGAGCAGGGTCGGCGCCACGTCAGCGAGTTTGCCGTCGCGCAAAGGGTAGGCTACCGCGCCGGGGGCCGGGACGTAGATGACGGGCACCGGGTTGGTGGTGTGTGCGGTGTGTGGGCTGCCGTCGGGCTTGGCCATGATGTCGGCGTTGCCGTGGTCGGCGATGACGACGAGGGCGTAGCCGAGCCTCTGGGCCTCCTCGACGACGACGCGCAGGCACGCGTCGACCGCCTCAGCCGCGGCGACGGCGGCGGCGAGGATGCCCGTGTGCCCGACCATATCGGTGTTCGCGAAGTTGACCGTCACCACGTCGGGCGTCGTGGTCTGGAGCCGCGAAACGAGTTGGTCGCGCAGCTCGAAGGCGCTCATCTCGGGCTGGAGGTCGTAGGTCGCGACCTGCGGCGACGGCACGATGATGCGGTCTTCGTGCGCGAAGGCCTCCTCGCGGCCGCCGTTGAAGAAGAACGTGACGTGGGGATACTTCTCCGTCTCGGCGATGCGGAGTTGGGTCTTGCCGGCTTTCGCCAAAACCTCCCCCATCGTGTCCACTAGGTCGTCCTTGGTGTAGATGACGTGCAGTCCCTCGAAGGACTCGTCGTAGCGCGTCATGGTGACGAAGTGCAGCGCGAGCGGCGACATGGTCGCGACCGGGGGCGTCGGCTGCGTGAGCACCTGGGTGATCTCGCGCGGGCGGTCCGTGCGGAAGTTGAAGAATACCACGGCGTCGCCGTCCCTCATGGCGCCGATCGGTTCGCCCGCCCCGTCGGTGCAGACGATGGGCGTGATGAACTCGTCGGTCTGGCCGTCTTCGTAGCGTGCCCGCAAAACGCTCAGCGGTTCGGTGGTCCGCTGGCCGTCCCCTTTCACCAGGGCATCGTAGGCGAGCTGGACCCGCTCCCAGCGGTGGTCGCGGTCCATGGCGTAGTAGCGCCCGGTAACGGTGGCGAGGCGGGCGTCCGTGCCGGCGATGTGGTGCTGGACCTGGGTCAGGTACCCGAGGCCCGCGTGCGGGGCCGTGTCGCGTCCGTCCGTGAAGGCGTGAATGCGGACGCGCGCCACGCCGGCCTCGGCGGCGGCGTCGCAGAGGGCCAGGAGGTGATTGACGTGACTGTGTACGCCGCCGTCGCTCACCAGACCCATCAGGTGCAGCGTCCGCGGGGCACCGGTGTCGGCGTGGCGGGTTTTGGCGAAAGCGAAACACTCTAACAACACGGGATTGACGTGCAGCTTGTGCTCGCGGACCTCTTTGTTGATACGTGCCAGCTCCTGGTACACGACGCGCCCGGCGCCGATGTTGAGGTGGCCCACCTCCGAGTTGCCCATCTGCCCCTCCGGCAACCCGACCTCCTCGCCGTAGGTCACGAGCGTCGCGTGAGGATAGTGACGCACGAGTCCATCGAAGCAGGGCGTGTTGGCCTGCGCGATGGCGTCTACGGCGGGATCGGCGCCGAGGCCCCAGCCGTCGAGGATGATGAGGATGGCGCGCGGCGCGAGGGCGGGAGTGGACATAAACGCGGGGGGTGGTAGATTTGGGGGGAAGGTCGGGCGTGGCGCGCGTTTTGTAAGCTTCGAGACGTTAGGCCCACCGGGCGGCGATCCTCCCCGACACCCGTAGCCTCACCGCAGACTGAACGCATGAACACACTATTCTACTTAGCCTCCCTGTTCTCGGCGCCGAACCTCGCGGCCACGCCTGCGCCCATCGCGCCGGTGGAGCATAGCCGCTCCGTGACTTCGGACGTCACGCAATTCGACGCCGTCACGGGGGCCATCGCCAGGGGGGATGTCGCGAGCCTGAGCACCTACCTCGACAAGACCGTCGAGCTGGCCCTACCCGGGATCGACGACATCTTCACGAAGGAGCAGGCGAGCGCGAAGCTGAAGGGTTTCTTCGGGCTGTACCCGCCGACGGGCTTCGCGCGCGTCCACGGCGGCACCTCGCGCGGGGACGTCGGCGCCTACGTAATCGGGACGTTGAACTGTGGCGAGCGCAAGTTCCGGGTGTACATCTACGGAATCGGGGATGCGAGCCCGCGGATACAGGAGATCAGGATCGAGGCGCAGTGACGTCGAACGTAGGGTCACCCAACAGCTGAGTGCGTAGGGTGAAGCCGCAACTACCTTCACGATTAGGTACGCTTGACTCTAGTCTCATTCTTTCGGTCTCGTCGCACAAGCCTGTTCCCCACGCATGGATGATCTCGCACGTTTCGTCGACGCCCAGGCCGCCTCGTATCCCACCGCCCTCGCCGAGGTTCGCGCGGGCCGCAAGCGCTCGCACTGGATGTGGTACGTGTTCCCGCAACTACGTGGCCTCGGCCGCAGCGAGATGGCACACCGGTACGGGATCGCGGGTGTGGCGGAGGCCCAGGCCTACCTCGCCGACCCGGTGCTCGGCACTCGACTGCGGGAGATTACGCATGCGCTCCTCGGGCAGGACGCCCGCGATGCTCGGCGTGTGTTTGGAACGCCGGACGACCTGAAACTACGCTCGTGCATGACGCTCTTCGAACGGGCCGCCGGGGGGGACGAGCAAGTTTTCACGAAAGTGCTCGACGAATTTTACGACGGCGAGCGGGACGGAGCGACGCTTGAGCTCCTGCGAGAAACGTAACCGACGCCGGAAAGGACCCCTGGCGACTCCGCCGAGGCGACACGCGTGATGGCGGCGAAGACCTCAGCTTGCGCCATCTTCCGATACGAGAAACGCCAGCTGCTCCAAGGGAGCAACTGGCGTTCGAGGTAAGCAGCAAGGGTTGAGCGCTAGGCAACCCCCCCCGCGGTGTCACTAGTACTTGGCGCGGCGCGTGTCCGAGCTCACCGTCAGGCTGTGGCGACCCTTGGCGCGGCGGGCGTTGATGACGCGGCGACCGTTCTTGCTCTTCATACGGGTACGGAAGCCGTGCTTGTTGACCCGGCGGCGGCGCGATGGTTGGTACGTACGCTTCATGACTCTTCGATTTTTCCCGTAAGGGGACGCAAATGTACGGGGTTTTGGCGAAAGCTGAAAGAGAAAAGTTCTTAAGTCTCAGTTGCCAGTTCTTAGTCCACTGCCGCGTAGGCCCACCTTGACGAGACACACAGCGGGAACTGAGAACTGAGAACTGGCAATTGAGAACTCTCAGAAAACTCTCAACGGTTCATCGACACTAGGAACTCCTCGTTGTCGGAGGTGCCGTACATCTGTTTCTGGAGGAAGCTCATGGCCTCGTCGGGCTTCATGTCGGAGAGGTGGGCCCGCAGGACGGACACGCGGTTGACGACCGCGGCGTCGAGGAGGAGGTCCTCACGACGCGTCGACGAGCGCGGGAGGTCGATGGCGGGGTACATGCGCTTGTTGGCGAGCGTGCGGTCGAGCTGGAGCTCCATATTGCCGGTGCCCTTGAACTCCTCGAAGATGACGAGGTCCATCTTGGAACCCGTGTCCACGAGGGCCGTGGCGAGGATCGTGAGGGAGCCGCCGCCCTCGATGTTGCGGGCCGCGCCGAAGAACTTCTTGGGTTTCTGGAGGGCGTTGGCCTCGACGCCGCCCGAGAGAATCTTCCCGGAGGCCGGCTGCACGGTGTTGTACGCGCGGGCCAGGCGCGTGATCGAGTCGAGGAGGATCACGACATCGTGACCGCTCTCGACGAGGCGCTTGGCCTTCTCGAGGACCATCTGCGCGACGTGCACGTGGTTGGTGGCCGGCTCGTCGAAGGTCGAGCTGATGACCTCGGCGTTGACGGAGCGCTTCATGTCCGTGACCTCCTCCGGGCGCTCGTCGACGAGCAGGACCATCATGTAGGTCTCCGGGTGGTTGCGCGCGATGGCGTTGGCGATGTCCTTGAGCAGGAAGGTCTTACCGGTCTTGGGCTGCGCGACGATCAGGCCGCGCTGGCCCTTGCCGATCGGCGAGAACAGGTCCACCATCCGCATGCCGTAGTCCTTGCCCTGCGGGGCGCCGGTGAGCTTGAACTTCTCGTCCGGGAACAGCGGCGTGAGGTAGTCGAAGGGCACGCGGTTGCGGATGTCGCGCGGGAGCTGCCCGTTGATCATGTGGATCTCGTGGAGGGCGTAGTACTTCTCGCCTTCCTTCGGGGGACGCACCTTGCCCTGGATCGTGTCGCCGGTGCGGATGCCGTAGCGCTTGATCTGCGCCTTGTCGACGAGGACGTCGTCGGGGGAGGCTAGGTAGTTGTAGTCACCGGAGCGCAGGAAGCCGTAGCCGTCCGGCATGACCTCGAGGACGCCCTGGCCGTCGATGCCGCCGTCGAGCTCGACGTCGAACAGGTCGGGAGCGTTCTCCTTCTTGTTGCTGCGGTCGTTGTTGTTATTGCTGTTGCTGTTGTTGCCGTTGTTATCCCGGTCGCGGTCGCGGCGGTCGCGCCGGTCGCGGAAGCTCTCGCGGTTGCCGCCGCCGGTGTCCTTGTCGTCGCGGTTGTTGCCGGAGCCGCCGTTCTCGCGGTTGTTGGCCGAGGAGCGGTCGCGGTTGCTGGCGTTGTCGTCGTTGCGATTGTTGGACGAGCGATCGCGGTTGTTGCCGCTGTTGCCGCCGTTGCCGTCGTCGCCGCCGTTGTTTTTCGCGCGATCGCGGCGGTCGCGGTTGCGGTCGCGGCGACTGCGGAACTCACCGTCGTTGTTGTTGCGGTCGGCGCTGTTGCCGTCGTTGCTGCTGCGGTCGTTGTTGCTGCGGTCGTTGCCGTCGCTGTCTTTTGCGTTGGCGTTGTCGCCGTCCGCGTCGTTGGCGTCGTCGGCGTTGTTTCCGCGGTTGCGTCCGCGGCGCTCGAAGCGGTCGCGGCGGTTGCCGCGGTCATTGCCGGAGCCACCACCGTTGTCGCGGTCGCGGTTGTTGCCGCGCTTCTGGTTGTCGTCGGCGCCGTCGTCGTCTCCGTCGTTGGCGCTGGATCGGTCGGTCGGGGTGGCGTCGGAGTCGTCGGCGTTGTTGCCGCGGTTGCGGGCGCGGCGCGCGCGCCAGTCGTTGTCCTGTTGGTCGTCGGACTCACCGTCGCCGCCGGCGCCTGAGCCGCCGCCGCGCTTGTCGGTGCGTGAATCGTTGGAGGCCCCGGCGTTGCCGTCTTTGTTGTCGTTGCCCGCGTCGCTGGTTTTGGCGGAAGCCGCACCGTCTTTGGTACGCTCCCGCCGCGAGGTCTTCTCCTCGGCGCCGGCATGGTCTGCGGACTTCGACGACGGGGCCTCCGCCGCTTTGGTGTCGTTGGCGTCGTCGGCGCTACCGTTCCCGCCACCGTTCCCGTTACCGCTGCCTTCGCGCTCGGTGATCTGGTAGATGAGGGCCTGTTTGTTGAGCTTGGCCGTGCCGGTGACCCCGAGGCCGGTGGCCTTCTTGCGGAGGTCGGCGACGAGCATGCGGTTGAGTTCCTTGATATCAGACATCCGAAAACGATCAGTAAGAATAACGCGGCGCCCGCGACCCGGCGAGAGGAGGTTGCGTTTGGGTGACTCCCGGCGCGGCGGTGGAGCGCCGGGACGGTAAGGGGCCGTATGTGAAGGTTTAGTAGCCACCACGCTGTTCGTGGCGTATAGGCGGACGAAGCGGTCTCGGAGACGCACCGTATGCGAGGGGGTGCGGAGACGCTTTGCCGTTGGCAGCGCGAAAGTACACCTATTCGGCAAACCTACGGTAAGCGGTGTATAAAGGTTTTGCCGCAAGGCCACACGCCTATCTTCGCCGCCGCCTACCGCTGGCCAATCGATCGGGTCCGCCCTACCGCCAACGCCCTCCCCCCCCCGTTATGCTCGAAGTCACCCGCCTCCGCAACGACCGCGCCGCCGTCGACGCCGGCCTCGCCAAGAAGGACGTCGACCCGGGCGAGGTCACGGCCGTCATCGACCTCGACGACCGCCGCAAGGCCGAGCAGGCCGACCTCGACGCACTGCGCGCCGAACTCAAGCGCCGCAGCGACGCCATCGGTGATCTGTACAAGGCCAACAAGCCCGCGGAGGCCCAGGCCAGCAAGGATGCCGTCGCTCTAATCAAAGACCAGATCGAGCGGTCGCAGGCCGGGCACACCGCCACCGCCGAGGCCCTCGAGGCGGCCCTGCTGCGCTTGCCCAACGTGCCGCACGTTTCGGTGCCTTCCGGCAAAACGCCCGAGGACAACGAAGTCTACCGCGCGCCCGCGAACCCACTGCCGGTTTTGCCGGAAGGCGCCCTCCCCCACTGGGAGATCGGCAAGACGTACAAGCTCTTCGACCTCGAACTCGGCGTCAAGTTGTCCGGCGCCGGATTCATCGTGTACCGCGGCTACGGCGCGAGGCTGCAGCGCGCGCTCATCAACTACTTCCTCGACCGCGCCACCGCGGCCGGCTACGAGGAGACGCAGGTCCCGCACCTCGTCAACGAGGCCTCCGCCCGGGGCACCGGCAACCTCCCCGACAAGGACGGTCAGATGTACCACGCCGCCGTGGACGACCTCTACCTCATCCCGACGGCCGAGGTCCCGATCACGAACCTGCACCGCGGCGAGATCATCGACGCGGAGCGGCTGCCGATCAAGTACTGCGGCTACACGCCGTGCTTCCGCCGCGAGGCCGGGAGCTACGGCGCGCACGTGCGGGGCCTCAATCGCGTCCACCAGTTCGACAAGGTCGAGATCGTGCGCTTCGAGCACCCCGACGAGAGCTACGCGGCCCTCGATGACATGCTCGCGCACGTGTCCGGCCTGCTCGACGAGCTCGGGCTCCCGTACCGTATCCTGCGCCTCTGCGGGGGCGACATGAGTTTCGCGAGTGCCCTCACGTACGACTTCGAGGTCTGGAGCGCGGCGCAGGGGCTCTGGCTGGAGGTGAGCTCGGTGAGCAACTTCGAGACCTTCCAGACGAATCGCCTCGCGCTGCGGGTCCGCGAGGGCAAGGACAAGCGGCTGGCGCACACGCTCAACGGCTCGGCGCTGGCCCTCCCGCGGATCGTGGCGGCGCTGCTGGAGAACTTTCAGTCGCCCGCGGGGATCGTGATCCCGGAAGCACTGCGGCCGTACACCGGCTTCGGTTTGATCCCAAAACCGTGATCGGGCGTTAGTGGAAGCGCGACCGCGGTCGCGTGTGTCTCACCGCAAACCCCCTTTATGTACATCGGTCTCATCGTTATCAGTGTCGTCTTCGCGGGCATCGGCTGGGTGCTGAGCAGTCGCCTGCGGGGCGTGTTCGCGAAGTACGCCCGCGTCCCGCTCGCCTCCGGGATGAACGGCGCGCAGGTGGCGCAGGCGATGCTGCGGCACTACGGCATCGCGGACGTGCGCATCGTCCAGGGCCAGGGCACCCTCACGGACCACTACAATCCGGCCACCAAGACGGTGAATCTCTCCCCGGCGGTCTACGGGGGCCACAACGTGTCCGCGGCGGCGGTCGCGGCGCACGAGTGCGGTCACGCCGTCCAGCACGCGACGGCCTACGCGGCGCTCGGGCTGCGGTCGAAGCTGGTGCCGGTGGTCAACGTCTCGGCGCAGCTCCAGCAGTACCTGTTCATGTTCGGGTTCGCCCTCATCGGCGCGAACAGCCCCGCCGGGAGCTTACTCCTCGTGGTCGCGATCGCGGCCTTCTCCGTGACTGCCCTGTTCGCACTCATCACCCTGCCCGTCGAGTTCGACGCGAGCCGCCGGGCGCTGGCGTGGCTCGACAGCTCCGGCACGGCCGTCGGCGTCGAGCACGCGGGCGCCAAGACGACGCTGTGGTGGGCGGCGATGACCTACGTGGCGGCGGCGCTGGCGGCCGTGACGCAGTTGCTCTTCCTGTTGGCACGACTTCTGGGGAGCAGGGACTAGCGGAGCGGGCAGTCGCCGCGTCGGCGTTCCCTGTATCCGGGTATTCTTCTGCTGCAGCCCGATTTGATCGCGGTATGCTAACCCTAATTGGGTAGTCTGGTCGCGGTGCGTCGCGCGGGCGGCTACCTTGGCCCCGCTAAACAGACCCCCGCGCCCTCCCCCGTCCCGGAAGCGCAGTCCGCAAATGTCCCCGCTCAGATGAATTACGTTAGGCGCTTCGTCTTCGTGCACTACGAAGACCTGCTAGAGGTTCGCTTCCGCCAGCTCGAGAAAGTTACCGACAAACTGTACGTCTTCGTCCCGTCCGACGTGGCGCAGGTGCCGTTCTGGCTCGTGCGCCAGGTGCAGGCCATGGGGCGGGACCTCGCCTGGATCGACCTCGGGCTCGTGAGCTACGAGGAGTCGAAGCTCCTGATGGCGTTCCGGATCGGGACCCTCCACGAGCAGGCCGACCCCGGGGTCGAGTTCGCGATCCTCTCGGAGGCCCCGGAACTAGATGCCCTCGTGGGGCACCTGCAGCAAAGCGGCCGGCAGTGCCTGCGGATCAAGCCCAAGCCGAGGCCCGGGGCGGAGTCCGGACCCGGTGGCGCGAAGGCCGCGGACGCCTTTCGGCAAAACACCACGGCGAGTTCCGGCCAGGCGCCCCAGGACGACATCGAGGACCTCGACGAGGAGGTAGACCTCTCGGATCTCACGGCCTACCTCAACGACGGCGGGTACGGTGAGCCGCGCGACGCGGACGATTACGACGAGGCGCCCGACACGGGTGACGCTCCCGAGCGCGAGAGCCGCAGTACGCCTTTCGGCAAAACCCCGGACGCCGGCGTGAGCGCGGCCATCGTGGAGTTGGTCGACGCCCGCCCGGACGCCTCTGCGGGCAGCGGCCGCCGCGAGCGCCGCCACCACGCCCGGGTGCGGCCCGAGACCAACGGCACGCCCCGCGAGCCCCTCCGCCCCCAGCGCCCCGAGGCCGAGGTGATCGCGGAGGTGACCCCGCTGGCCGACGACGTGATCCGCAAGCTCATCCGCTCCGGCAATCGCCCCAAGGACCTGTCGATGCTGCGGAGCTACATCCTGCTGCACAGCGACGAGGCGAGGACCGGGCACCTCGTCGACGACGTCATCCGCCTGATGCGGCGCAAGGGCGAGATCGAGCTCGACGGGTCGGTGGTGAAGTACACGTTTTAGGATGTCGCTGAGCGTCGACCCAGCACCGCAACCCAGCGCCGCGACGCACCACGGGACTCGTTATATTCGCGCCGCCCCACGGTCTGCACCGCGGGCGCATCCGACCCGCGCGCCCCGCCCCCGGGCCCGACGCCCCTGAACCTCCCCCCGGGAGCCAGACCTTCATCAGGCTACACACCATGGAAAGAGACGATATCAAACTGGCCATCGACAAGGCCAACGAACAGATGGACCAGGCGATCGCGCACCTCGAGCGCGACCTGATGCGCCTGCGCACCGGCAAGGCCTCCAGCGACCTCGTGTCCGACATCAAGGTCGACTACTACGGTACGCCGACGCCGATGAACCAGGTGGCCAACATCAGCGCCGGTGACGCCCGCAGCCTCGTGATCCAGCCCTGGGAGAAGTCGATGCTCGCCGCCATCGAGCGCGCGATCTTCGAGTCCAACATCGGGATCACGCCCATGAACGACGGGGAGGCCGTGCGGATCAACATCCCGCCCCTCACCGAGGAGCGCCGCCGCGACCTCGCCAAGCAGGCCAAGGCCTACGGCGAAGACGCGAAGATCAGCATCCGCAACGCCCGCCGCGACGCCAACCACGTCATCACGAAGGAGGTCAAGGACGGCTACCCCGAAGACCTCGGGAAGGCCAAGGAGAAAGTCATCCAGGACCTCACCGACAGCCACACCACCCGCATCGAGGAGACGGTGGCGAAGAAGGAGAAGGACATCATGACGGTGTAGCCAGGACTACTAGACCAGCTGCGCAGCGATCCGTAACTCCTACCTTCCCCCCATGGATTACTACGCCGAGTCGCTCGCCCTCCACCGTGCCCTCCGGGGGAAGATCCGCGTCACGCCCAAGATCGATGTCCGGACCCGGGACGACCTCTCGCTCGTGTACTCGCCCGGGGTGGCCCAGCCCTGCCTCGACATCGCCGCCGACCCGGAGAAGGCGTACGACTACACCATCAAGGGCAACACCGTCGCCATCGTGTCGGACGGCTCGGCGGTGCTCGGGCTCGGCAACATCGGGGCCCTCGCGAGCATCCCCGTCATGGAGGGCAAGGCGCTGCTCTTCAAGCGCTTCGCCAACATCGACGCCTTCCCGATCTGCCTCGACACGCAAAACGTCGACGAGATCGTGCGGACGTGCCAGATCATCGCGCCGGTGTTCGGGGGAATCAACCTCGAGGACATCGCCGCCCCGGCCAGCTTCGAGGTCGAAGAGCGACTCCAGGACCTCGGGATCCCGGTCTTCCACGACGACCAGCACGGGACGGCCATCGTGACCCTGGCCGCGCTCATCAATGCCGCCAATGTGGTAGGTAAGAATCTGAGGGACCTCAAGGTGGTGATCAATGGCGCGGGGGCGGCGGGGATCGCGATCGCGAAACTGATCCTCGGCACCGACGGTACCGGCGGCGGCACGGTGAGCTTCGAGCCGGTGGCGGATGTGATCCTGTGCGACACGAAGGGCATCATCGGGCGCCACCGCACGGATCTGAATGACTCCAAGTTGGAAGCGCTCACCTACTCCAACAAGGAAGACCGGCAGGGCTCCGTGTTCGACGCCATCCGCGGGGCGGATGTCTTCGTAGGCGTGAGCAAGGGCGACCTGCTCAAGCGCGGAGACATCGCGACGATGGCTCCGCACTCCATCGTCTTCGCGATGGCGAATCCGACGCCGGAGATCATGCCCGCCGAGGCCATCGCCGGCGGGGCGGTAGTGGTCGGCACCGGGCGCTCGGACCTCCCGAACCAGGTCAACAACGTGCTCGGGTTCCCGGGGATCTTCCGCGGGGCCCTCGACGCCCGCGCCAAGCGGATCACGACGGCGATGAAGCTCGCCGCCGCCGAGGCGATTGCCGAGATGGTCCGCACGCCGACACCGGAGTACGTCATCCCGGCGAGCCTCAACGAGCAGGTGGCGTGGAACGTGGCCCGGGCCGTGGAGGCGGCGGCGCGGGCGGAGATGTAAGATCAAAGAGGAGCCGCACCGACCGTCGCGACGTTTTCTTTCGGCCGCAAACGCTTCACCACCCGCGCCGGCACCCCCGCCACCACCGTGTACGGCTCGACGTCCTTGGTCACCACCGCGCCCGCGGCCACGACGGCGCCGCGCCCGATCGTCACGCCCTTCAGCACCATCGCCCGCGTCGCCAGCCAGGCGTCGTCCTCGATGACGATTGGGCGATTGACCGCGGCGGCATCCCTATTGCCGACGCCGTGGAAGTCTCCGTCCATCAGGTGTGCCCAGGGCCCGAGCGTGACGCCGTTGCCGATGGTGATCTCGGCGTTGGCCGCGATGATGCAGCCGTTGAGCAGGACGCGGTCCCCGATAATCAGGCGGGCCTTGTGGCGAACGCTTAAGCGCGTCCGGTGGATCTCGCCATTCAGGCGCACGTCCTCGCCGAGGCGAAGCTCCGCGGCGCGCTCGAGGTGGATGTCGGGTCGGCCGTGCGCGAAGACCAGCCGCCCGAGCGACGCGGCCCTCCGGAGGTAGACGCGGGCGATGAGCCAGGCCCAGACCAAGCCCAGTAGGCGCCGCGTCACCATCCATTCCAAATGCAGGCCCACGTAGCCCTGCGCGGCGTAGGGCGCCCGGATGCGATCGAGGTGCCGGCTCATACTTCCCTGGGACTTAAGTGCGGGAGGCCGAGCGGCGCACGCTTGCGGCTCACCGCCCGCCTCGCATTCCAGTCCAGGGCCTCGCCGAGGGCGCGGACGTGGTCCGTGCGCCGCTGCCGTAGGAAGCGCAGCGCGCTGAACGGCAAGGCGACCACCAGGTAGTAAAGGAGGAAGACGTAGTAGCTCGCCCCGCTCAACATCCGGCGGTAGAAGACCAACCGATTGCGATGGAGGTAGTAGGTCTTGCGCGGACTGCCCACCCCGAGACTCACGCTCTGTCGGTGGCGAATGCTGGTCGCCCCGCAGTACATCGTCTCGAAGCCCGCCCGCCGCGCGGCCACGGCGAAGTCCAGCTCCTCGAAGTACATGAAGTAGAACTCCGGCAGCATCCCGACCCGCTCGAAGACCTCGCGCCGCACGAGCATACAGGCGCCGTGCGGGAGGTCCGTGAGGCGTGTGTCGTCGTACTGCCCGCGGTCGAGCTCGAGGTGCCCAATCTGGGTCCCGCGCCCGAGGACCGGTTGCGAGATGAAAGAGCCGGCGTACTGGATTGTCCCGGCGGGCTCGGCGAACAGGATCTTCGGGCTCACCGTACCGACGCTGGGGTGGCGCCGCAAGACCTCGACCATCGGCTGGAGAAAGTCCGGCGTGACGTAGGTGTCGTTGTTGAGCAGCAGGATCAGCTCCCCGCCCGCGTGGCGTATGCCCAGATTGGTCCCCCCGGCGAAACCCAAGTTCTCCTCGCTCCGCACGTGGACCACGCCCGGGTAGTGGTACTGCCAGCGGGCGCGCTCGTCGCGGAGGCTACCGTTGTCGACGAGGACGACCTCGAGATTGGGGTACGTGCAGGCGCGCAAGTCATCGAGGAGGTCACAGGTCACCTCGGCCTGGCGGTAGTTGACCGTGACGACGGAGACCTTGGGGGCGATCGCTTCGCGATCTATTTGGGCGGCTGCGCCTTTTTGGGCGGCTGCGCCTATTTGGGCGGCGGGCCGTGTCTGGCTACCGCGACACGGCGAAGCCTGGGGCGGCAAGAGCCTGTCCGCTTCCACTCCGATTAGCTTTCCGTATAACTCGTGCGTGTCCGCCGCGATGTGCTCCCAGTCGTAGACGGCCTCGGCACGGAGGCGGCCGTTGTGGCCGAGTCGGCGCGCGACGTCGGGGTTGGCGAACAGGTGATCGATCACGACCGCCAGGCAGTGCGCATCTCCGGGAGGATACAGCAGGCCCGTCTCCCCGTGCACGACCACCTCGTCGATCCCCGGTGCCGAAGCCCCGATGACGGGTCGCCCGCAGATCCCGGCCTCGATCAAGACGATCCCCTGCGACTCGTGGAAGCTCGGCAGCACCAGCGCGTGCGAGCGTTGGATGAGGTCGCGCACCGACTCAGCGTCCTGGTCGCCGAGCAGGTGCACGCGGCGTCGGAGGCTCACGTCGTGGCGGATGATGCGCTCGAGGCCCCGGCGCTCGGGACCGTCGCCGACGATCTTGAGGCATATCCGTTCGTCTACCTTCTGCATGGCCTCGAGCAGGGAGTAGACCCCCTTGATGCGCTCTAGCCGACCGACGAAGATGAGCTGCCGCGGGTCCGAGACCGCCACCGGCTCCCCGAAGTCCCGACTCACGCCATTGGGTAGGATCTGCACCGGTGCCAAGGCCTCGGTCGTACACCCGAGCAACTCCCGGTGCATCTCCTCGCTCACGGCGATGACCTGATCCGAGTGGCGGGCCGCGCGCCTTTCGGCAAAACCCATGAGCCGGCGGTGGAGGAACCCATCGACGGGACCTGTCGCCTGCCCGTCGTACTCGTACTCGATGGACAGCAGGCGGTGGAACGTCGTGAGCACCGGTGGCGCGGGACTGCGCCGGGCGTGCGCCGCGTAGAAGCAGCCCGAGCGTCCCTGCACGTGAATGCAGTCGTACGCCGCGCCGTGCCTGCGGAGCCACACGAAGGCCGTGGCGTTGAAGCTCACGTCCTCGGTGGTCTTTTGCAAGAAAGGCAAACGCCGACCGGGCAGGTACGGCAGGAAGATCAGCTCCCGCCCCTGGTGCGTCTCCGTGTAGCTCCCGCGCCGCAGGCTCCCCCCCGTGAGGATCGTGATCCGACAGCCCCGCCCGATGAGGTACTTGGTGAGTTCCCAGACGTGGGTCTGGATGCCTCCCTTGAAGGAGTACGGGAGGGATTTACAGACGAAGAGCAGGTGCACGACCCTTCGGTATGCAAAAGGTGGGCCACGGCGACCCCCGGCGCGAGTTATCTACCGCTCAGCGGCCCTTCTTGACGCTCGCCCGCCAGACGCCCACCGCGACCCCGGCGAGGAGGAAGCAGACGAGGATGTTCCAGGGCATGCCTTCGAGCAGGAGCATGAGGAGTTATTGGGCGATTGCTTCGCAATCTAGTTGGGCGGCCTGCGGCCTAGATGGGCGATTGCTTCGCAATCTAGGTGGGCGGCCTTTGGCCTAAATGGGCTGAGCAGTCGTGCTACTCAAGTTGTGATTGAACACAAAGGTCCACAAAGTTTGCTGAGAGCTTATGCGTACTGTGGGCTCCATCTAGGCGAAGCCGCCCATCTAGCGCAGCGCCCATCTAGCGCAGCGCCCATCTAGCGCAGCGCCCCCTCCCTCACCTCCTCCCCCTTCGGCGTGTGGTAGAAGGTTTTGGCGGAAGCCGGGATCATCGCCACCGACCGGCAGGCCTGCCACACGAGGGTCGGCAACTGCGACAGCAGCATCCACGAGGCGGACTCCCAGAGCTGCGGCGGGATCGCGAGCGCGAAGCTCGCGCAGTTGAGTAGGAAGAGTGCCCCGAACACGGCACTCCACTCGAGCGAGAACGGCAGGGCGAGCGTCATCGCGACCAGGAGGGCCACCGGCAGTAGGAGCCGCGGCGGCAGCGCCATCTGGAGGGCCTTGTTGGCGAAGTCGAACTGCCCCCGGAACAGCGCCCTCACGCCCGGCCCGAGGTACTGTCCGGCGTAGGTGTACTGCGCCGCGAGCCAGCGTCCGCGCTGCCGGGCGAAGACCTCGGGCGTGGACACCTTCTCGTCGTACACGATGGCCTTCGGGGCGTAGCCGATCGAGACGCCGCGCCGCGTGAGGCGCAGCTCGAGGTCCTTGTCGAAGCCCCCGATGGCGTTGACCTCCTGCATGACCTCGTCGAAGAGCCCGTACTCGAAGGCCATCCCCGAGCCCGCGAGCCGCGCCGAGAGCCCGACGGCGTGGTGGCCGCTGCACAGGATGTGGTTGTTGACCGCCTCCGAGATCGCGTCCCAGGCGGCCGTCTCGTTGAGGGCCCGCGGCGGTGCGGTGCGCTGCCCCTGCACGGCGCGGAAGCCGGCGGCGAGGTAGCGGTTGGCCTCGAGCAGGAAGTCCGGGGCCATGTGGTTGTCGGCATCCAGGACGAGGGCCGCGTCGAAGCCCTGGCCCCTCGTCGCGAGCAGTCCCTCGCGAAGGCTCTTGCTCTTGGTGCTTTCGCAAAAACGCACCTCGACCAGTCCGACCGGCAGGCGTCGCAACTCGGCCACGGTGGAGGCGCGCAACTGGTCGGCCAGGACGATCACCGCGAACTTATCGCCCGGGTAGCGCTGCTTGAGGGCTCTACGGGCCGTCTCGACGATGACCCGGTCTTCGCGGTAGGCGGCGATGAAGACGGCGAAACGCCTGAGTCGCGCATCCTTGGGCGCGGGCTCGGGCGCGGGCAGCAGACCGGCGACGGCGTAGAAGAGTTGGTAGAGGACCCCGAACGCGAGGTAGGCCGTGAGGACGCACAGCAGGCTGTACGCAACGAGCGTGAGTGTGGGTGTCATAGCGGTGTTCAGGCCGCTGCACTCCAGCGGTCCGACAACACCACCGGGATCGCGAAGTACACGATCAGCGCCGTCGGGAACTGGCTCAGGACCTGATTGCCGTAGCATGCCAATAGTATGCCAGCGTAGCCGCACAGCAGGGCCGCGCGCTCGTGGCGGAACACCGGGTCCTCGGTGTGCCACACGCGGTACGCCCCCGCGCCGAGGATGTACCCGAGCACGAACAGGTGCAAGCCGAGCCCAATCACCCCGGCCTCCACCCACAGTCGGACGTAGTAGGAGTCGGTGGCGGTGTTGGCCCAGATCGTGTTCGGCGTGAAGCGCAGGCCCCAGAAACCGGCCGCGCCTATCCCGACCCCGAAGGGCTTGCCCTCGAGGTGGTGCCCCAGCGTCTCCTGGTTCTCGAGGCGGACCATCAGGCTCGCCTCCTCGGGGTCGAGCGCCGAGCGCATCCGCTGCACCTGTTGCACGCCGCTCCCGACGGAGGTGTAGCGCAGCAGGCCGTAGCTACACCCCAACACCAGCGCCCCGAGGATGAAGACTTGCGCGTTTCGGCTCACCAGCAGGTACATCATCCCCCCCGCCGCCGGTACGGCCAGCGCCCCCCGCGTCCCCGAGATCCCGAAGCCCACGAAGCACAGCACCGCCGTGACGATGTACAACACGCGCGCCCCCTCCGAGGGCGGTCGGATCGCCATGACGGCCGCCATCAGCAGCACCATCGCCTGCGAGGCGCCGAACTGGCCGGCGTCCGAGTAGAACGAAAAGGTGCGCAACACCCCGAACAGCACGTGCTGCGGGGCGTGATCCTCGGCGTAGAGCCAGTGCTCCTCGGCGGCGTCGAGGAAGAAGAACTTCTGGCGAATCCCCCACAGCGCCCCGACGACGCTGAAGGTCAGGATCATCCGCAGCATCGTCCGCACCTGTCGCTCCTCGCGCAGGTGGAGGTACCCGAGCCCGACGGCCAGCACGGGGTAAAGTCCGACGGAGCGCATCGAGTACAGCCACGCCTTCTCGCTCTGGACCTCCGGGTTCGCGATCTCGACGATGAGGTAGGCAAACCACAGGCACGACAACACGAAGCCGTCCTGCGTCAGCTCGGGCCAGCGCCGCGGGTCCCCGGTCGTGTCGTAGTTGCGCGGGAAACGCCGCAGCAGCGTCGCTACCCACCCGACGACCAGCAGCACGTCGACCAGCAACCCCCAGGGCGCGTCGACGTATCTCGCCAGACCGTTCGCGAAGAAGGCCACCGCCACGAGGGCGTACACACTGAGGATCGGGTAGCGCACGACCAGCAGCAGCACCGGCAGTCCGTAGAGGAGTACCGTGAGCGCCATCGCCCCCGCCATCCCAATCCTGAACGCCAGCCCCACCACCGCCACCACCGTCAGCACCGTACCGAGCACCCCGAGCGGGTGACCGAGCCAATCCCCGGCGTCCCGGAGGCTACGCGTCCCCGTCATGGCAGGAGGAATTGAGACTCCCAGTCTTCGGCGGGCGCTGCTGCGTGCTCCTGCAGGTGCTCCGGTCGACTGCTCGCCAGACCGCGCGCACCAGCGTGGGCGGCGAGTCCCGCGGCCCAAGCATCGTCCGGGTACGTGCCAGCAGCTGTCTGCAGGTCTTGCAGCGAGGCGATGTGCAGGTCCGGCACCGGGACATTTGGCGCAAGCCGAGTGGCCGGCACCGTACGAGCCGGCCTAGGTGCAAGAGGAGTTGCCACCAGCGGACTGACCACCAGAGGCTTCGTCGACGGCGTGTGAGGCGCAGGTACGGGCGCTGTAGCCGGCCCACCCTGCACTGGCGCCGCCCAGGCCCTCAGCTCGCCCCAGGACGCCCCCCACAGGTGCAACAGCACGTCGGCCGCCATCCCGTTCAGTACGAGGAGCGGCTTTGCCCCCGCCGCTTCACTCAGCAGATCCGTCGCGGAGTCATGCCCTTTCGTCCAGCCCTTGCTCGGGGGTTGGACCAGCAACACATTGTCGGCCCGACGGACGAGGTCGACCGGGAGGCGCCCTGTCGCCACCGACGGCAGTTCCCAGAGGACGACTCGGTAGGCGGCCCACTCGTTTTGGCGCAAGCCGCACAACTCCCAGGGCTCGGACTGCGGACCGGCGCTGAGCACGTTGGCTGTGTAGACATCGAGGTTGGCGGAGGGCAGGAGGGCGCCGGCGCGGTCGGCGATGACGGCAACGCGAAAGCCCCGCTCGGCGAGACGCTGGGCGAGGACCTCGGTGACGCGGGTCTTCCCGGCGCCTGGTTGCAGACTCGTAACGGCCAGTAACTGCGGGCCGTGCCGCGCGCTGGCCTGGCCGGTCCTGGCGCGGATGCCCTGCCACAGCAAGTCGCCCGTCATGGAGTCGAGGCTCTTTCGGTAGCGTTTCCGCAAAACCCGCCGCGTCGTGCTCCACCGGGCCACGCCTCCGACGACGCTGAGTCCGCTGCGGCGCTCCGCCTCCTCGAAGCTCGTCAAGCCACCGGAGAGGAGCTCCATGACTACGGCGAGCACGAAGGGGAAACTGCCCCCGAGCAAGGCCCCGGCCGCGACCATCATCAGTCGCCGCGAGGCCTGGGGCAAGGTCGGGAGCGTGGGCGCGTCCACGAGGCGCAACTCCGAGGTCGACGTGGTCGAGTGCTCGCGCTTGAGGGCGTCGTTGAGGCTCGTGAGGTTCTCGAGGTAGTCCTCCTCGGCGATGTGGACCTCGCGCTCGATCTTCTTGAGGGTCGAGCCCTGGTAGGCGATCTCCTCGTAGGTGTCGTCGAAGTCGCGCCTGACCTTCTCCAACACCTGGACCTTCCCGCGCGAACTCTCGCGCACGAGCACGGCCGCGATCCACTCGTTGAGCAGGCGGCTGAGTTCGATCCCCTCCGGGCCCTGGTAGACGCCCTGCAGCCGGACGACGTCGTCGGAGAGTTCGCGGCGGAGCCTGGCCTGCTCGGAGCCGAGTCGGTCGAGGGCGCGGGTGTTGCCGCGGCTCGAGTCGGGGCTCATGACCCGGAGGCGGGCCTCCTGGCGGCCGAGCTCGGCGAGATCGCGGCGGCGCTCGTCGATGACGCGGTTGAGCTGGACGAGGTTGACGCGGTCGGCGAGGCGCAGCTCGAGACTGCGGATGGATTCGACCGCGCCGGCGGCGCGCATGAGCTCCTCGGTGTACTGCTGGTCGATGTCCTTGCGCTCGGTGGCGATGGCGCGGGTTTGCTCGTAGTAGTTGATGATCCGGTTGGTGGCCGAGAAATTGCGCAGGCGCTCCTCGGCGTCGGCGAGTTGTGCGCGGGCCTCGGCGGTGGCGCGGCGGAAGTACGCCAGGGCCCCGTCGGTGCGCTCGACCTTGACGGCCTCGTGGGCGTCGAGAAATAGGCGGATGTGCGTGTCGAGCGTGCGCTTGCACCAGGCCGCGTCCACGGTCGT
Source organism: Saprospiraceae bacterium (assembly GCA_965215115.1). Classification (GTDB taxonomy): domain Bacteria; phylum Bacteroidota; class Bacteroidia; order Chitinophagales; family Saprospiraceae; genus CALDTK01. The sequence goes on along the minus strand of OZ244050.1, from coordinate 3,072,324 downwards.
GTAACTCACCTCGAGGATGTCGCTGAGGCCGACGCGGTGGACCTCGAGCGCCTCGCCGAGGTGCTCGATGCCGACCAGGTCGTTGTCGCCGTAGAGCAGCTCGACGAGCGGGTGTCCAGCGTTGGCCTCCCCGTAGCGGCGCAGCGAATCGCGCTCGGCCACGAGGCTGAGGTAGATGAGTTCTTCGTTGCCGGACCGCGCGTGGCGGCGGACGATGGCCGGGTCGAGCTCCGCGTGCAGGTCGCGGTAGGCGCGTGCCGAAATGATCGCGGGGTCTGGCTGGCGCAGGGCCAGGAATGTGGCGAGGAGTCGGGTGGCCAGCTCCTCGCGGGTCTCGAAACTGCGCGCGAGGTTTTGGATACCCTCGATCTCGTTGATGACGAGGTCACGGACGTACTCCGCCTTGTCGGCCCCGCTCATGAGCCCGGTGGCGAGTTGGGCCTGGCTCCGGTAGCTCGGCCGCTCGTTGCCGGTCAGCACGTACACTCCCCACCCCGCGAGCGCGGCACAGAGGAGCGCGGGCGCGAGCGCCCTCACGAACAGACGTTTCCAGCGGAAGAGATTCATTGGCGGGGGTGGCCGGGGTGCGGCCGGGGCGGGGCGGGGGCGCGGGGGCCGGGTTTAGGGGACGCGTCCGTAGACCTTGGTCATGAGCATTTGGAAATACAGGCGGAACTCGCCCTTGGCGTTCTCGAATTTGGCCCCCGACTCCACGGCGCTCGTGACGACGGCCGAGTAGTCGGCCAGCGTCATCGCGCCCTGTTGGTAGAGGCGCTTGCCCATCTCGGCGTTGGTCTGCATCAGCTCGGCGGACTCGGCGAAGAGGTCCATGAGGTCGAGCGCCTTCTCGGTCATGCCGTGGAGGTAGGCGATCTCGCCGGCGGCGGCCTGGGCGCCCTGGTCGGCGAGGTGGGCCATGCGCTCGCGCTCGATCTCGTGGATGCGGCGGTTGGCCTTGTTGATGAGGATGTCGGCGGGGATGAGGCGCAGCGTGACGGCGGCCTGGGTGTTGGTGCGGTTCTGCACCGTGGCCGAGGGTCGGATGAGGACCCCGTCGGAGTTGAGGCTAAAGACGTCCTGGTTGCCGCGGAAGGCGTCCGCGTTGACGGACAGCGGCTTGAAGTCGGCGTACCGGAAGATCTTGCGTTTCTCGGCCTCGATCTCGGCGGCCTTCTCGAGGAACTTCTGGTTCGGCGAGAGTTTGCGGGCGAGGTCGATGAGGTCGTTGAGGTCCGGGAGGCGCATCATGTCCCCGCGGGCCTCGGCGAGGTCGGCGGCGGGGGAGGTTTTGACGGAAGTCGACGGCGGGTACTCCAGCGCGCGGGCCGCCTGCGACTGCGCCCACGCGTTTTGCGGAAGCGTCAAACTGCCCAGGAGGCAACAAATACCGAAGACTGCGGATTTCACGCAGGTGGGCCTGCTAAAACCGTGCCCCGGCGTATTTACGAATCGAAGGTGAGGGGGCCGGGGGTACGCGGGGGTAGGAGCGCGAGCAGCTAAGTCGGAGAAATACGGGAAATTCGGACTCGCGCAGCGCTCAATTAAAGATTGATTACTCGTGACCGGGGCCCCTCCCCCAGGACTTTCTCATCACTTGTATAGTCCTCTTTAGGCGCTGAGATCTTTCCCTTTACTCGCGGGGTAACCCCCCCGACCCCCCTTATTTTGGTTTCCTCCGCGGACCCGCTCCGCGTCCCCGCGGAGGAAACCAAAACAAGGGGGGAGGCGAACGCCCCCGGCGATCGTCGCGCGAAAGCGCCACAGGCGCAGGCCCCCCGAGCAAAGCGGTGCCCCACGGTCGCCTCCCCCCTTGTTCAGCCGGGCTGCCGGATCGAGCGAAGCGACGATCTGGCAGCGCGGATGAATAAGGGGGGCCGGGGGGGTTACCCCAAGAGTGACGGGAAAGTCCTGTGCCCCTCCCCCAGTGGGCCGCTGTTAGCTCTCAACAACTTCACAATTAGCCCGCGCGCCCACCTACCCCCGCGCCCATATCAAAAATCCAACCCGATACTAAAGTGCCAGCGCGGGTCCAGGATTTGCTTGGTCTCGATTCCCCAGGCGCGGTCGACGCGGAGGAAGTAGCCGAAGAGATTAACGCGGGCCCCGGCGCCGACCCCGGCCACGACCGGGTCGCGGAAGTAGTTGACCGTGAGCGTGTAGGCCGGGTCGTCGTCGTAGACGACGGTGTTGATCGGGTTGTCGCGCGTCAGGGGCGTCGGGCCGGTCCACGCCGTGCCGGCGTCCCCGAAGCCGACGAGCTGGAACTGCCGCAGGAAGTTGCTCCGGGTGTTCGGGAGGAGGTAGCGGAAGACCGGGACGCGCAACTCGGCGTTCGTGATCGCGAAGCTGTTGCCGTTGCGGATGTTGATCCGGAAGCCGCGCAGGTTCGTGATCGCCATCTCGTAGGCGAAGCTCCCCGGGGCCACCGGGATGGACTGGTCGAAGCTGCCGCCGACCGCGCCGTCGGTGGAGCCGAGGTAAAACAGGATCTTCTCCGCCCCGAACGTCGTCGCGCCCGCCGCCCGCACGGCGAAGACGCTGTGCTTCAGGACCCGGATGTAGTGACGTGCGTCAAAACCGACCAGCGTGAGCAAACCGTCCTGGAGGTCGAACGACGGGTCTCCGGTCAGCTCGACGTCGAAACGCTTGGCGACCTCGGTGTAGACCTTGGCGCGGCTACCGTGGAGGATGTTGGGGGCGTAGTTGAGGGTGTTGTCGTACACGTACTCCAGGCGCACGCCGGCGCGCTGCTCGCGGTCGGTGACGTCGTCGAGGCTGGTCTCGTTGACGAGCAGCGGCGTGAATCGGTCGAAGCGCAGCGTCGCGGTGGCGCGCAGGACGCTGAATACGTCGAACGGGTAGCCGTACTGCGCGATCCCGATGATGGAGCGGGCCTTGCTGCGGCGCTCGTCGAGCGAGCCGGCCTCGGGCGGGAGGCGCTGGCGGCGCGTCCCGTGGTAGAGGCCGTAGCGCTTGTCGATGCGGCCCTTGCGCTGGTCGAGGTAGGCGTAGTACTCGGAGTTGTCGAACGTGGTCGCGAAGCGCGCGCCGAGCTCGAGGACGTAGTCCTGGAAGAGCTCTTTGTTGTTGAGCTTCACGAGCAGGCCCGTGGGCTGCTGGCGGAAGCTCTCCGGCGTCGCGGCGAAGTTGTCGAGCCCCCCGAAGAGCGGCTGGTTGTCGAAGGTCGTCGTGAGGTAGTCGGTGCGGAAGCGCAGGCTGTAGGCCCGAATCCGCGCGGGCCTGAAGTCGTGCAACTCCTCCGGCTCGGTCTTGCGCTGCCGGTCGCCGACGTCGGTGAGGAGCTCGAGCCCAAACGCGGACTCCGTGGCGGGCGTGGGCCGCGCCGGCGTCTCGGCGGCCGGCGGGTCCTCGAAGCGCGTCTGGAACTTGGCACCTTCCGGGAGCTCCGCGTCGGGCGGCGGCGCCACCGAGGCCGTGTCCCCGCCGCGGCGCTGGCCGCTGAGCCAGGCCGGGAGCACGTCGCGCAGGTCGGGCCGCACTACCCCCCCGCGGGTGCTCGGCGAGGCGAAGCGCGTGGGCCGCGGCGCGCGCGCCTGGAGGCTGTCGAAGTCGATCGGCGTGTAGCGGTGCAGTCCATTGGGGTACTGCGTGAGCATCAGCGCGCGCGAGCCGCGCGGCTGCACGTCGAGCAGGTCGATCCCGAAGGCCACGTCGGTGCGGCCGCGCGTCACGCCCCGCAGGCGCCGCACGGGCTCCTCGCGGATGCTCGTGATCAGGGGGCGCAGCTCCTCGCTCGGCTCCCAGTCGATCGGGAGGCGGCGGATGTCGCCGTCCTCGAGCGTGACGACCTTCTCGAAGTACGCGGTGTACTCCTCGACGGTCCCGGTGTAGAGATTGCGGATGCCGGTGCGCTCGTCGAGGAAGGCGAAGCGCTGGCTGTCGATCGCCACGGCGCTCCCGGGGTCGCCGCCGCTGGTGTTGGTGAGGCGGATGAGGTAGGGGTACTCGTCGCGGTTGTCGCCGAGGAACCACAGGTTCATGGGGCCCGTCGGCAGCACGCTGTCGAGCTGGACGCGCCGCAGCAGCGTATCGGTGCGGTTGGACTTGAACACGATACCCGACTGCCCCCCGATCACGGTGCGGCGGGCGTCGAGTTCGTTGTAGTAGTCATCGGTGATGCGGGTGCTCTGCCGATTCTCTGGGAAGTAGCGGTACAGGTCGGTGATCCCGCGGACGGTGGCCGAGACGAGCAGCTGCCCCGGGTTGTAGTAGTCGACCGAGTACACGCGCTGGAACTGCGGGTCGAGCGGCTCGGTGATAGGCTTCTCCTTGGTGCCGGGGGTCGTGCGGCTCAGGTACAGCACGTCGCGCCGCTCGTAGACGACGCTGAGTTCGGTGTTGTTGGGATTCCACGCCAGAATCGGGTAACCGTAGTCGGTCGCCTGGATGGCGTTGCGGTAGCCGACGCGGAGGACCTTCTCGCGTTTGCCGGTGGCGAGGTCCTCGACGTAGACCTGCTGTTTGCCGATCTCGTTGAGGACGTACGCCACGCGCTGGCCGTCGGGACTCAGGCGCAGCTGCGTGATGGCGGCGCGGTGCTTGTTGCGGAAGGCCCCGGGTTCGATCCCGCGCACGGCCCCGCCCTCCTCGAAGGCTTGGCGGTTCTGGAGGTCGGTGTTGACGCGGTCGCGCTGGTAGGCGAGCCACCCCGCCGCCACCTCGTCGAAGCTCAGTCCGTAGACGTAGTCGATGGCGGACTCCACCGAGCGCGAGATGCGCGTGAGGTAGAGCAGATTCCCGATCGTGCCGCGGCCGTAGGTCTGCGCCACGTAGTGCCACCACGAGTGCCCGGCGAGCCGCGGGTCGAACGCGATCAGGTCCTCGAAGTCGGCCCTGGGTTCGGCGATGAGGTACTGGCGCAGGGCCTCGTCGGCCTCCGGGGTCCAGGTCTGCCCGCAGAACGCCACCAGGCCCTCGGAGTACCACAGGGGGATGTCGAGCAGGACGGCGTTCTGGACGATCTCCTGGAGGTTCTCCCCGAACATCATCGAGCTCAGGATCACGCTCGCCGTCCCCTCGCGGATCTGGCGCTGGAGCTCGTCGTGGTCGCCGTCGAAGTACACGAATACCTTATTCCCTTCCACCTTGACGCGCCCGGGCTGGGTCTGGAAAGCGTCCGTGACGCCGATGTTCGACTGCTTCAGGTCGGAGACATCGGTGTAGACGATGAGCTCGATCTTGTCCGACATCTGGTGCTCCAGGAGTTGCTGGATGTCGGCGTAGTTGGCCTCCGCGAGCAGGACGGCCGCCTGGCCGATGTTGCGAGACTCCCCGTACCAGTACGTGAGGTAGTTCTCGGACTCGTACTGCAGCCACTCGTCGAACTTGTCGTGGAACTGGACGCGGTTCTTGCCGAACTGGGTGTTGGTTTGCTGGGCGGCGGCGGGGGGGGCTTTCGCCAAAACCGACAGCACGGCGAGGAGAGCGAGTAGGCGTAGGGTCACGGGCGGGAAGGTAGGTGTAAGGGGAACGTGATGCGAGGGGGGAATGGTGCGCCTACGTGCAGTGGGTTGTTCGGTGGCCGGGTGGTTTGGTTGTTGGGTGACAGTATCTTTGGTGACAGTACCGACGTGTTGAAGGTCGAAGGGGGAAGTGTCGAAGGCGCTGCCGCGTGGGGCGCCCCGTTCGACCGCTTCCGAGCGGCGGGGCGCTCCGTGACGCAAGCCCAATGCGGCGCCACTCGGAAGTGGTCGAACGCCGCAGCACTTTCGCCGTTGAACTCGCAGTAATGAACGATCTACACTTCTCCCCCGTCGGCCTCGGGTGCTGGCAACTCGGCGGCGACTGGGCCCGGCACCTCGACGAGGCCGCCGCCCACGAACTCCTCCGCGCCGCCGTCGACGCGGGCGTCCGCTTCTTCGACACCGCCGACGTCTACGGGGACGGACGCTCGGAGCGACTCATCGGTGCGTTTTTGCGAAAGCAGAATGAGCAAGTGACCGTCGCCACCAAATTCGGGCGGGCCGGGGGCGTGTATCCCGGTGGCTACACCGGGGCTGCCCTGCGTAAGGCCGTCGATGCCTCGCGGGAGCGGCTCGGCGTGGACACGATTGACCTGCTACAGCTGCACTGCATCCCGACCGAGGTCCTGCGGGAGGGCAAAGTCTTCGACTGGCTGCGCAAGCTTCGTGACGAGGGCCTGATCGGTGCCTTCGGGGCGAGCGTCGAGACCATCGAGGAAGGGTTTATCTGCCTGGAGCAGGAGGGCATCGCGTCTCTCCAGATCATCTTCAACGTCTTGCGACAGCGGGCGCTCGACCGGCTCCTCCCGCGGGCGCACCAGCAGGAGGTGGCGATCATCGCGCGCGTGCCCCTCGCCAGCGGCGTGCTGAGCGGGAAGTTCGGCGGGCAGACGAGCGCTCAGGCGGCTTTCGCCAAAACCGACCACCGCAACTTCAACCGCGACGGGGACGCCTTCAACGTCGGGGAGACCTTCGGCGGCCTACCGTTCGAGCGGGCGGTACAGCTTTCGCAAAAACTACAGGACGAGTTTTTGCCGGACGGCATGTCGATGCCGCAGTTCGCGCTACGGTGGGTGCTCGACCAGCCCGGCGTGACGACGGTGATCCCGGGGGCGAGTACGGTGGCGCAGGTGCGGGACAACGCCGCGGTGATGCACCTGCCGGCGCTAAGCCACGAGGTGTTGGACGGGCTGGCGGAGTTTTACAGGAAGGAAGTGGATGGGGAGGTACGGGGGGCGTACTGAGTATGGGAGTTTAGAGCGCAGTGTTCGCCCGTGGTGGTTTGGCGGCATTTAAGCCGCCCCAATCCGCGGAGCGGGCCACCACGACCAACGCGCAAACAATCACACTACCTTAGCCCTCGCGCGCTACCATTCTCTCGCCTTCGGCTCGGGGGGGCGGCATAAATGCCGCCAAACCACTGAACGGCTCGCCAAACCCCCATACAACGCCCCACACGCCTTGCGAGAATTCACCCGCCGAAACCAACCTCACCTCCAAGGCCACCGGACGGCTTATCAAATCACGATTATCCTCTGGGATGCCATCCCGCAACCTGTTTTAGCAAAACTGGTAGATGGGCACAAGGAGCGAATTAGGGACATTTACGAATCCTTATCAACAACGAAGGAAGCCGAGCTCGCCAAAGCACACTCCGAGCATTTCGAATCCCTCGAGGCGCTACTCCATAAACAACATGACCAATCACACCTGCTGCGGCCAACCGCGATCCAACAACTCATCATTGCGTACTTTCTCAAGGAGGATAATAGGCTATACCGCCTCCACAGTATCACGGTGATGTCGAATCACGTCCACTTCCTTTTCGACCTAGAGCCACAATTTAACAGAGAGGACGACGCGCAGCCAAAGATCCCACTCGACAAGATCGTAGGCCGCTTGAAGGGCGGTAGTGCTCACGCGGTCAATAAGGCCCTCGGAAGATCCGGAGCCCTTTGGGGCCACGCTTATCACGATCGCTACATTCGGAATGCAGACCACTTCGACGACTCCACTTACTACATCCTGCACAATGCGGTTAAAGCAGGGCTAGCGAATAATTGGGAGGACTATCCGGGATCGGGTTGAGCCACGGCGCGTACGTCGGCAGGGACACCACCTTGGGGCCTTCGCCGAGGGTTTTACCGGACTATCCGGGGACCTACAAGCGCACCTAGAGTAGCGTCGCCTTCGCCCGTGGTGGTTTGGCGGCATTTATGCCGCCCCTATCCGCGAAGCGGAACAAAACAGTAGCGGGGCCCCATAGTGGTTTGGCGGCATTTATGCCGCCCACATCCGCGAAGCGGAACAAAATAATAGCAAATGATAATGGATGACGATATCTATTGTCTATCGATTCTCTCGCCTTTGGCTCGGGGGGGCGGCATAAATGCCGCCAAACCACCAGACGGCCCTCGACCATTCTCTCGCCTTCGGCTCGGGGGGGCGGCATAAATGCCGCCAAACCACCAGATGGCTCGCCAAACCGCTCTCGACGGTGCGATTCTACAACTCCAACGCCCCCACCACCTGCAATCTCGCGAACTTCAGCGCCAGCTTCCTCTGCGGGTTGTCGATCCCGTCGAAGTGGATCGTCGCCACGCGGTTCGTCTTGCCGCCGTCCACACTGAGCACCTTGCCGTAGCCGAACTTCATGTGCAACACCTTCGCCCCGGGCACGATCCGCTCGGCTGGCGACGGCCGGAAGTCGTCCGGGTCGATCTTGAGGCCGCGGGCCTCGTTGCGCTGCGCGAAGGCCCCCGTCACGCGGGCCGTCGGGACGATGCTCGCCGACGGCGAGGCCGTCGGGTCGAAGCGGCGGCGGCGGAGCTGCCCGCTCGAGTCCTCCAGGTGCGAGTCCGAGATCTCCTCCAGGAAGCGACTCGGCTCGTTGAAGCGCGCCTGCCCGTGGCGGTAGCGCTGGTTGGCGTAGCACAGGTACAAATGGCTCTCCGCCCGCGTGATCGCGACGTAGAACAGGCGCCGCTCCTCGTCCAACTCGTCCGGGTTGTCCATCGCGCGAAACGCCGGGAACAACTGCTCCTCGAGGCCCACCACGAACACCGCCGGGTACTCCAACCCCTTCGCCGCGTGGACGCTCATCAAGCTGATGTACTCCTGGTTGTTCGGGTCGTCCGAGTCGGCGTCGGTGACGAGGGCGATGTTTTGCAGGTAACTGCTCAAAGACTTGTCCGTCGGCGCGGGCGCCGGCTCCTGGTCCTGGCCCGGTAGGACGAGGCCCACCACGAGCTCGTCGTCGTCGACGAACTCCTTGATGCCGTCGAGCAGGGCCTCCACGTTGTCGAGCTTCGAGACGCCCTCGACCGTGGTATCCTTTTGCAGGGCTGGGTACAGCCCGGAGGTCTGCAGGATGTACATCGCGGCCTCGTAGGCGTCCTCCTTCTCGGCCTTCTGGGCGAAGAGCGTCATCAGGTGACCGAAGTCCCGCAGCGTCGAGGCGGCCTTGCCGGCCAGACCGGCTTCCGCCAAACCGCCCACGATCACGTCGTACGGCGTCACCTCGTTGTCGACGGCGTAGCTGTTGAGCTTGCCGAGTGTCGTGTTGCCGAGCCCGCGGCGCGGGTAGTTGATGACGCGATTCAGCGCCTCGGTGTCGCGCGGGTTGACCGCCAGCCGCAGGTACGCCAGGGCGTCCTTGACCTCCTTGCGCTGGTAGAAGCTCACGCCCCCGAACACCTTGTACGCCAGGTTCGAGCGCCGCAGGTACTCCTCGAAGATCCGCGACTGCGCATTCGTGCGGTACAGGATCGCGATGTCGGAGTTGGCCACGTGGTGGCGGTTCTTGAGCTCCTGGATCGAGTCGATCACGCGCTTGCCCTCCTCGGTGTCGCTCAGGGCGCGGATCACCTTGATCTTCTCCCCCACCCCCTTCTCCGAACGAATCTCTTTTTGGATCTGGCGGCGGTTGTGGTTGATGACCTCGTTGGCGGCCTGCACGATGTGCTCTGTGCTGCGGTAGTTCTGCTCGAGCTTGTAGGTCCGGATGTTGTGCCGGGCGAAGTCGCGCTCGAAGTCGAGGATGTTCTGGATCGTGGCCCCGCGAAAGCCGTAGATCGACTGCGCGTCATCGCCGACGACGCAGATGTTGCGCGGGGAGCCCTCGTACTGGATCAACTTCTTCACGATCGCGTACTGCAGCGTGTTCGTATCCTGGAACTCATCCACGAGCACGTACTTAAAGCGCTCCTGGAATCTCTCGCGCACGTCGGGGTGGTTTTGCAGCAGCTCGAACATCCGGAACAGCAGGTCGTCGAAGTCCATCGCGCCGGACTGCTTACACCTCGCCGCGTAGCGCGTGTAGATGGTCCCGAAGTGCGGCCGGTTGGCGATCCTGTCCTCCAGCAGCAGGTCCTCGCGCTGGCCGTAGGCCTTCGGGGTGATGAGGTTGTTCTTCAGCAACGAGATCCGCGAGTGGATCCCGCGGTGGGGGTAGACCGTGGTGTCGAGCGACATCTCCTTGACGATGGCCTTGATGACGTTGCCGGAGTCGGTCGAGTCGTAGATCGTGAACGACTTCTGGTACCCGAGGCGCTCGGCCTCCCCGCGCAGGAGCCTGGCGAAAATAGAGTGGAACGTCCCGGCCCACACCGAGTGGCCCCGCTGCCCGACCACCTTCTCCAGGCGCGTCTTCATCTCCTTGGCGGCCTTATTCGTGAAGGTCAGCGCGAGGATCTCCCAGGGCTTGATCCCGTGCTCGATCATGTTCGCGATCCGGAACGTGAGCACGCGCGTCTTCCCCGATCCCGGTCCGGCCACGACGAGCACCGGGCCCTCGATCGCCTCGGCGGCCTGGCGCTGGGTAGGATTCAGGCCGTTGAGGAAGTCGGGGGCGATGGCGGTTTCGGCGGCGCGGGTCATGGGCGGGGTTTACGGGGTGGGCAAGGTGGGGCGGCTTTCGCCAAAACACGTAACCGCGGGGGTGATCGCGCGGCGGATATGACGAGGGTTTTGCCGGAAGGCGCACGATGACTGTACGGCATTCGCCAAAACGTATGGGCGGCGGAAAGCTAAACAAATTGTGTTGGATCGAGCGCGTTTGGCTCGCTCCGCGAGTGCGCTCCCCTCTCACCGCCGCGGCGCCACTCGCGGAGCGAGCCCAACGGCGCCCCCGCACTACGCCGCCGCTACTTCCGCGACCCCCAACGCCTCCTTCAGTGCATCCGCCACCCGGTAGCGCGGGCCATTGTTGGCCCTGAGCGCCGCGGCGCGCGCCACGAAACGCTCCGCGCCGTAGTGCTTCGCGTACTGCACGACGCCCCCGAAGTTGGCCGGGAAACCCCAGCCGTAGATGCTCCCGAGGTTGGCCTCCGCGATCAGCGACAGGATCCCCTCCTCGAGGCACCAGCCGGCCTCCAGGACCTGCGCGAACAGCAGCCGCTCCTCGAGGTGCGTGCGGTCGAAACCCTTCTTCTTGGCCGGGAATAGCTCCGTGATGCCCGTCCAGAGGGTGGCCGTCTGCCCCTGGTAGTCGTAGAATCCGCCCCCGCCGCTGGCCTTGCCCTTGCGACCCTCGGCGATCAGGCGCGTGAGCACCGCCACGGCCGGGTTCTGCTTGTAGCGCTTGCCGTAGTGCTCAGCGGCCTGCTGCTCGTAGCTGAGCACGAGTTCGAGCCCGAGCCGGTCGGCCAGGGCGAGGGGTCCGGTCGGGAACCCGAGCTGCAGGCCGAGGTTCTCGACGAGGGCCGCGGGGTAGCCGTCGAGCACCATCGTGATGCCCTCGAGGATGTAGGTGTTCTGGACGCGCGCCACGTAGAATCCCCACTCGTCCTTGACGAGGATGGGGACCTTGTGGATGGCGCGCACGAAGTCGAAGGCGCGGGCGATGGTCTCGTCGGAGGTCTCGGCCCCGCGGACGATCTCGACGAGCGGCACGGTCTGCGCCGGCCAGAAGAAGTGCAGGCCGACGAACTGCGCCGGGCGGTGGGAGGCCTTCGCGAGGCGCGTGATCGGGATCGAGAGCGTGTTCGAGGCCAGGAGCGCGAACTCGTCGATGCGCTGCCCGACCTCGCGGATGACCTTGGTCTTGAGGTTCTCGTTCTCGAAGACGGCCTCGATGATGAGGTCGGCCTCGTCGAGGTCCTCGTTGCGCTCCGTGAAGGAGATGCGCTCGAGCAGCAGCTTGGACTCGGCGACGCTGAGGGTCCCGCGGTCGACCTCGGCCTCGGTCTCGAGCTCGGCGATCTCGCGGCCGCGCAGGGCCACGGCGCGGCTCACGTCCTTGATGACGACCTGGAGGCCGGCGCGCGCGCAGGCGTACCCGATCCCCATGCCCATCTGCCCGGCGCCGATGACGCCGACCTTGCGGACGCGGAACTTCCCGAAGCCCTTCGGGCGGTTGGCGCCGTGGTTGAGGCCGCGGCGCTCGAACCAGAAGGCGTTGATCATGTTGGCGGCCGTGGACTCGGTGAGGAGTTCGGTGTACTTGCGGGTTTCGATCCGGAGGGCCGTGTCGAAGTCGACCTTCGAGCCCTCGGCGAGCGTCGAGAGGATGGCCGCGTAGGCCGGGAAGTGCATCTTCTGTTCGGCGGCGATAAGGGCGGTCTGCTCGACGATGAAGGCGGCCACGTCGCGTTTGCGGGCTGTACCCCCGGGGATGTGCCCGCCGCGGTCCCAGGTCCGCGCGCCGTGCGGGGTGTCCATGATGAACTGCTTGCAGGCCTCCATCATGAGGTCCTCGCTCTCGCACAGTTCGTCGACCAGCCCGTGGGCGAGGGCCTGGCTCGGGGTGTAGCGGTGGCCGCTCGTGAGCAGGGGGTAGGCCAGTTCGATGCCCATGAGCCACATGAGGCGGATGCAGGCCCCGGCCCCGGGCATGAGGCCGAGGTTGATTTCGGGCAGGCCGAAGCTGGCGCGCGGGACGTTGAGGGCCACGCGGTGGTGGCACGCGAGGGCGAACTCGAAGCCGATCCCGAGGGCGGTGCCGTTGAGGGCCGCGACGACGGGGACGCCGGGCGACTCGATGCTGCGCAACAGCTTGTTGAGGCGCTGCGTGAGTTCGAACACGCGACTCGGGGGGTCGTTTTTCTGGAGGTACTCCAGCTCTCCGCCCGCGAGGAAGGTCCGCTTGGCGGAGCGGACGATGACCCCGCGGAGGGCGCCGCGGGCCTTCTCGCCCTGGAGGTGCTCGATGACGGGCTGGAAGGCCTCGACGAGTTCGTGGTTGAGCAAGTTGTCGGGCGAGTCGGCCATGTCGAGCGTGAGCGTCACGACGTGGTCGGTGTCCTTGGTGAGTCGGATCATGGGGCGCGGGCGCGGGTGGGGCCGCAAATTACCGCACGGCGTTCGCTACGGCGGGGCTTAGCGCTGCACGGTAAAGGAGTGCACCGAGGTCGCGTCGTCGCTACTGAGCAGCAAGTAGTACAGGCTTTCGCCAAAACCCGTCACGTCGACGGTGGCGCGCGTCTGCCCCGCGTCCAGGTTTTGCCGAAAGGCGACCCGGCCTAGCGCGTCGAGGACGAGCAACTCCCGGCGGGGGTCGGTGTACTCAACGGTGACGGTAGTGGCGGCGAGCGTTGGGTAGAGTGTGACGTCGGGCGCGGGGGTGATGTCATGGAGGGCGACGAGGGTAAGATCGAACGTCGTATCAGTAGCAGCTACGGGGCGACCGTTGGCGTGCGTCACCGTGAAGGTCGCCTCGAAGGTGTCGCCCGGTCCAGGAGTACTATTGTTGGACGTGTAGTAGATCGAGTGCGTGTTGCTAGCTCTCGCCCGCGTGCCCGGAGGTAGATCCTCCACTCGCCCACCATTATAAAACTCTCGGCAAGGGGCTCCGAAGAAGTCTGGCGTCCGCACTTCGGCCGAGTCAATCAATTCATCACTGAGGTTGGTAAGCGTAATCTCGTAGGTGAGCTGTCCGGCGCCAGAGACCTGTGAGATCGGACGGAGGCGGACCTCCAGCCCAAGCCTTGGGCCAAGCATGCGCGCACTTTCCCCCGTGGGAGTGAACTGAATGAAGCCCTGGGGGGCCGGAGGGATCGCCTCCGGGATGAAGGCACTAAACTTTTTTGAAAAGCCGTACACCGCGAGTCCACCCGAACGCGAGAGCGCCGCTGCCTCTAGTCTCCAATACACATCCTCCGGGTAGTAAGACTCGGACGAGATCGTATTCCTAAGGAAGTTCCAACGGGTGAGCGTATCCCCGTGCACGAGCAGCGCCACTGAGTCCGCCGCGAACACGAAATGGCTCGGATCCATAACCGGCAGCGCTTGCCGGGAGCGGATAGCGCCGTCGGCGTTCGCGCGCACGTACTCTTCGCCGGTGAGGACCGAAAGGCCGCCCCCGTGCCAACGCAACACCCGGCCTCTGCCCTGCAACACTTCCCGCATCTGAGGACGCCGCAGCAAGTCGATGTGGATGACGCGAAATCCCCAACGGTAGAAGGCCCGCGTGGAGTCCACCGCTTCGAGTCCGTTGCCGATTAATTTGAACTCACCGCTCGGTGTATAGCTGCGCCACCGCCCGGAGGCTAGCCGAAGGGTATACACTTGGCCCCCGACCCAGAACCACGCCGTGCCGTCGTCGGAGACATCGAAGCCCTGGACTTGACGAGTACCGAAACTTACGTCGCGCGGCAGTTCTGCGGCAGTGGCGACGTCCCAATTGCCCGAGGCGTCGAGGTCGAACGTGTAGACGCGCCGTACCGGAAACACCACGTCGCAGGAGCCGCCGTCGTAAAAGTACACGCGGCCGCTGCTGTCTTGCCTGAGCCCCTGAGGCGGGTCGAAGATGCCTGGGACACGAACCGGTCGGCTGCCAGCTCTCGTATGCATAGTGTACAGTCCAAGCCGGTCGGCGTAGACCAAAGTAGTGTCGTCGAGGAAGTAAGGCCCGCCCTCACCGGGGCGGATGGTTTCGTCGAAGATCGGCGTGGGCGCGACCGCGACACTGAGTTGAGCTCTCGCCGCGGTAACCAGACACGAAGCAGCGAGTAACGGAAGATAGCGGAGTCGTAGCATAAGCGCAAGAAACACCTAAACTCGCGATAGCTAGACACCGTACTGCGTCGGGGTGGTGACACTGATCAGACGATTTTACCCGCTATATTTAAGAAGGTTCGACCCACTGCAGCGGCATCAAAATTCCCGTGTATCAACTCCCCCGCCCCACGCCCCAGGTTTTGCCGAAAGGCGACGTCATCTACCAACTCTACGATCGCCGCCGCCAGCGCCGCCGGGTCGGAGTGCGGCACCGTGTACACGTCGCGCCCGTGCTCGAAGAGCTCCGCCACGCCGGCGCTCTCGCGCGTGATGATCGGCAGGCCGAGCGAGGCGTAGTGGTAGACCTTGTTCGGGATCACCACGTTGGCCTTCTCGCTCGGGCCGAAGATCCCGAGGGCGATGTCGAACGCGGCGACGCGCTTCGCCAATTCTTCGTACGGCAGCTCCGAAATGTACGCGGCCTGCGGATTGGGCTGCGCGTCGATGAGTTTGCGCAAGTCGGGACGCGTACCGAGGTGGCCGATGAGTTCGAAGCGGATGTCGGCGCGGTCGCGCAGCAGGTGCATGGCGCGGATGATGGTGTCGACGCCCTGCAGGGGCACGAGCGAACCGTAGAAGCCGACGGTGGTGACGGTTTTGGCGACAGCCGTCCGCTCCTGCATCGGGAACAGCGCCGTGTCTGCGCCGATGTGGAGCACGTGGCAGCGACTTTCGTCAAAACCGAAGGTGCGTACGCTCCAGGCCTTGTGGGCCTGCGTGTCGAACAGCAGGTGATCCGCGGCCCCCATCGAACGGCGGTCGCGGCGCAGCGCAAACGGCCGGCGCCACCACCAGCCGTAGTCGACGACGCGCGTGATGGTGTTGCTGATGAGCGGGTCGAAGAGCACGGGCGTGTCGCCGACGTGGCGCTTGACCCAACGCACGTCGTTGTGGCGAAACGGCGGGACGTAGACGAGGTCGAAGTCGGCAACTAGCTCGCGCAAGCGCCGCGCGTTCGCGCGCGTGCGACCGCTGAACTGAAAAACCTCGAAGGCCCCCGGCGCGACTGCGCGGAGACCTTCGAGGAGCACGCGGGTGCGGTTGTAGTCGAACTCGCGCCGACCGGTGAGGAGGATTTGCAAAGTTGGGAAGTGGGAGAATGAAAAGTGGAAAGTGGTTGAGCGACGGTTTCTGGGGTGGTAACGGGCGGCAGCAACTTTACACTTTACACTTTCCTCTCTTCAAGTTCCCGGGGGCTAGTTCTCCGCCGTCGCCTGCCCCGAGCCCTTGTCCTCGAGGCTCAACTTCGGATTGCCGCGATACAACACGTTGCCGCTGCCGCTGAGCTTGATGCTGAGGTCGTCCGAGGCGGAGACGCGCACGTCACCCGATCCGTCGGTCTCGACCTTGACGTCGCGTGAGGCGTAATCGGAGGCGCTGATGCTGCCCGAGCCATCGGATTTGATGTTGAGGTTGTCGCCCGTGCCGGACAGCGTGATGTCGCCCGAGCCGTCGGTGTCGATCTCGAGGGTCTCGTAGCGGCCGTCGGTGACGCGGACGTTCCCGGAGCCGTCCTTGCTGATCTTGAGTTTGTTCCCGTTGTCGAAACCCATGATGTCGATCGTCCCGGAGCCGTCGGCGGACAGGGAGGACAGTTCGCGCACGGTAATCTCGATGTTGGTGCCGGCGTCGCTGCTGAGGTTGCCCTTGGTGTCGATGGTGAGTTTGTCGCCCTTGACGGCGGTCGTGATGTAGGGTTGGGCGTCGGCCTGGGCGTTGACGATCATGCTCTGGGTTTCGCCCTGGCGGATGACGAGGTCGATGGCGCCGTCGACTTCGATCTCGTCGAACTCGGTGACCATGCGCTGGTTGGGGACGAGCGGTCCGGAGCCGACGACTTTGCCGCCGCCGATGCTACCGCAGGCCCCGAGGAAGGCTGCCGCGGAGAGGAGGGCCGGGAGCCGGAGGGAGGATTTGAGGGAGGTCATGAGGTAAAGGTTTGTGTGTGTGGGTCTAAGTTTCTGAGAACGACAACGTTAGGGAGTCCGGATTTGCTCACGGTGGCGCTTCGATGGGTGACGCGCTACGCGCTGGGTGTGACGCTTCGCAGCGTCAGAAGCTGATGTTGCGTGGGTCCGGCCCGATCCTGCCGTCCTCGCGGTCGAGCTTGTCGATCTGCTGCATGTGCTCGTCGGTGAGTTCGAAGTCGAAGACATCCGCGTTTTCGGAGATGCGGCGTTCGTGGACCGATTTCGGGATGACCACGAGGCCCTTCTGGATGAACCAGCGGATGAGCACCTGCGCGGCCGTTTTGCCGAAAGGCTCACCGATCTGCTTGAAGAGCGGCTCGTCGAGGAACTTGCCCTGCATGAGGGGGCTCCACGCGGTGACGGCGATGTTGTGCTCGCGGCAGTAGTCCTGCACGTCGCGCTGCTGGTTGTAGGGGTGGAGTTCGACCTGGTTGTTGTCCGGCACCACGTCGGTGTGCTTTCGCAGCTCCTCGATGTGCTCGGGCATGTAGTTGCTCAGGCCGATCGAGCGGACGAGGCCCTCGGCCTTCATCCGCTCCATCTCTTGGTAGGCCGCGATGCCGCCGTCGACGTGCCAGTGGAGCAGGTAGAGGTCGACGTAGTCGAGCCGGAGCTTCTTGAGGCTGGTCTCGAGGGCCTTGCGGACGGTGCCCCCGCGGATGTCGTCGAGCCAGGCCTTGGTGGTGAGGAAGAGGTCCTCGCGGGCGATGCCCGACTTGCGGATGCCCTCGCCGACGCCTGCTTCGTTTTTGTAGATGGCGGCCGTGTCGATGTGGGTGTAGCCGTGGCGCAGGGCCCAGTCGACGGCGGTGACCTCGTCGCCGTCGGTCGATTGCCAGACCCCGAGGCCGAGTTGCGGCATCTCGTAGCCGGAGTTGAGGGTGAGGGTGGGATTGGGTCTCATGTGGGAGGGGAAAGGTGTGGGGCGCGAAGATGGTTCGGGGGCGGGGCTTACCTTTGGGGGGATGACGATCGAGTACACGACCAAGGCGGAGTCGAATCGGCGGCGCGAGGAGGCCTTCCTGGCGCTGTCGGGCGAGGAGCGCTTCGCGGAATTCCTTTACTTGTCGCGGCTGATCTTGCGGGAGTACCCGTCGAGCCTGGAGCGGGATTACGGCAGTAATTTAGTATTGACGCGACGGGCGGACTGGCGGGAGGCGAGGGCGGGGAAGGTCGAAGTTTAGGGCGATGATTTGATGCCTTGTTTAGCAGTGGCTTTGCTGGCGTTTTGTAACCCCCCCGGCCCCCCTTATTTTGATTCTTTCGCTAAATCCGCTTCGCGTTTTTAGCGAAAGAATCAAAACAAGGGGGGAGGCGAACGCCCTCGTGCACCGTCGCGCTAGGCGCCGCAGGCCCCCCGAGCGCAGCGAGCTACACGGTCGCCTCCCCCCTTGTTCGGGCGAGATCCCGAACCGAGCGGAGCGAGAGTTCGGGAGCTCGACCGAATAAGGGGGGCCGGGGGGGTTACAACCGCCATACGTGCAAAACCCAAGCAAACACACCCCAACGCCCCCCGCCCATCCCACCACATTTTGTGGCAACTTCGCGCCCACCCGCCTATGATCGTCACGACCCCCGAATTCGAACGTACCCTCGCCGGCCTCAACCCCGCCCAGCGCCACGCCGTCGACAACATCCACGGCCCCATGATGGTCCTGGCCGGACCCGGCACCGGCAAGACCCACATGCTGGCCGCGCGCATCGGCAATATCCTCATGCGCGAGCAGATAGAGCCCCGCAACATCCTCTGCCTCACGTTCACGAACGCCGGCGTGAAGGCGATGCGCGACCGGCTCGTGCGCTTCATCGGGGCGGCCGGCTCGAGGGTGGCGGTGCACACGTTCCACGATTTCGCGAGGGATGTCATCGAGGAGTTCCCGGCCATGTTCGACTCCGTGGCCTGGGAGCCGATGGACGACCTCGACCGCCACCGCATCATCAACGAGATGATCGACGGGCTTCCGCCAAAACACGACATGCGCGGGCCCGGCCACGAGCCGTACGCCGAGGCGAAAAACCTCATGTGGCTCTTCGACAAAATGGCGCAGGAGTCGTGGAGCGCCGAGCAGGTCGTGGCCACGGCCAACCACCACGTGCTCGACCTCCCGAACATCCCCGAGTACGTCTACCAACGCAAGTACAGGGACAAGCAGCCCGGCGACCTCAAGCCCTCCGCCGCCGAGCAGGAGGAGCGCATGCGCAAGCTCTGCGCCGCGGCCGAACTCTACGCCGACTACGCCGCCCTCAAGCGCGAGAAGGGCCTCTACGACTACGGCGACCAGCTCGCCTGGCTCTACCGCGCCCTCCAGGACGAACCCACCCTGCGGATGCAGCTCCAGGAGCGCTACCAGTACATCCTCGTCGACGAGTACCAGGACACCAACGGCATCCAGTCCGAGATCGTCGCGATGCTCGCCGAGGACGAGTCGCCCAACCTCTTCATCGTCGGCGATGACGACCAGTCGATCTACGGCTTCCAGGGCGCGCGCATCGTCAACCTGCTCAAACTCGGGCAGCGCTACGACGGCCTGAAGGCTTCGCAGTTGACCAATAATTACCGCTCGCACCGGGCCATCCTCGCCGCCGCGCACCACGTCATCAACTTCAACCAGACGCGGCTCACCGAAATACAGGAGCAGGCCCTGGATAAGGTGTTGGTCGAGAGTCACCCGCGGTGGACGAGCCTCGGTACGGCTTCCGCCAAAACTTCCGGCGGGAGTAGTGCGAAGGCTAGTGGAAGTTTTGGCGAAAGCCCGTCGAATAGCCCGTCAAACGGCAAGTCAAACGGCAGCAGCAAACCCAACGGTGCCACCACCCCCGCCACGCTCTTCGAGGAGCTCTTCGGCAACGAAGGCAGCGTCGTGGAGGATGAGCCGCAGGACCCGAACCGGCCCCTGCCCCGCGTGCTCCACTACCCCACCGAACTCGCGCAGGCCCACTACACCGCGCGCCAGCTGCGCACCTGGATCGCCGAGGGCATCGACCCCAACGAGATCGGGGTCATCTACCGCAACCACGCGCAGGCCGCCCGCCTCATCGAGTGCCTCGAACTGCTCAGCGTGCCGTACCGCCTCGAGCGCAGCATCAACGTCCTCCAGCAGCCGCTCGTCCAGCGCCTGCGCGCCACGCTCGGCTTCATCGCCGGCCTGCGCTCTGATCGGCAGACCGTCGAGGCGCACGCCATGGAGTTCATGCTCTCGCCCGCGATCGGGCTCACGATGACGGAGCTCGACAACATTAAGAACTTTCGCTTCGTCGAGAGCCGCCGCGTGCCCTCGTGGCGCTACCTGCTGCAGCACCCGGAGGCGCTCGAGGGCGACGACCACCCGATCGACCACCCCGACCGCTTCCGCCGCGCCGCCGAACTCATCAATACCCTCGGTGGCCTCGTCGACCGCTACCCGCTCGGGACGCTCGTGCAGCAGGTCGCGCAGCAGACGGGCCTGTTGCGCGAGGCCCTCGACGGCGACGAGAAGCAACTGGCGCTCGAGTGCCTCGACGCCCTCGTGCGCGACGCCAACGTGCGCGTCCGCAAGGACCCCGCCCTCACGCTCGAGGGCCTGTGCGGCACCTGGGACGAGATGGACGGCTACGACCTCGCCCTGCGGCTCAACAAGCAGGCCGACACCCGCCCCGCCGTCACGCTCATGACGGCGCACTCGGCCAAGGGCCTGGAGTTCGAGTGTGTCGTGCTCTACGACGTCAACTCCGCCAAATGGGAGTCGAACCGCCGCTCGGGCACGGGTTTTACGCTCCCGCCCGAGCTCAGCTTCGAGTTCGACAAACACGAGGAGCGCGAGGAGGAGAACCGCCGCCTGCTCTACGTCGCGCTGACGCGCGCGAAGCAGCAGCTCCTCCTCACCGTCGCCACGGAGGCCGAGACCGGCAGGGGCCAGAGCCTGGCCACCGACGTGGGCCTGCTCATCAACGAATCCTTGGTGGAGTCCGTCGCGCCCGAGATCGACGACGCCGAGTTGTACGGGGCGCTCGAGGGCATCCACACCCGTCCGCTCGCGCCGGTCGCGCCGCTGCTGAGTCCGGCTGTCGCCAAAACGAAGTGGCTCGAGCAAGCCGTGTCCCTCGGGGCCGTCACGCAGTTCGACCGCTGTAAGGTGGGCTTCTACTACCAGTACGTGTCGGAGGTCCCGCGCACGACCCGCAGTCGCGACCGCTACCGCAACGCGCTGCACTCGACGATCCAGGAGTTTTACGGAAACGCCCTCAAGCCCGAAGACCAGGCCTTCGCGAGCGAGGAGGAGCTCGTGGCCCTCTTCACGCACCACCTCAACCGCGAGCGCGGCGGCATCAAGACCGAGGAGCTCGACCAGTACCAAGCCGAGGGCGAGGCGACCTTGCGCGCCTGGTACCACAGCGAGGAGGACCCCTTCCGCTTCGACGTCCTGCTCGAGCGCAGCTTCGCGCTCACGCTCCCGAGCGGGGTGCAGGTCAAGGGCCGCATCGACCGCGTCGACATCGACAACAAGACCACCCTCGGGACCCCGGTCGACTACAAGATCGGCGCCCCCCGCGAGATCGACTTCGGCCGTACCCGCGGCGGGGAGCACAAATGTCTCAAGGACGCTCGTTGGCGCCAGTTGGCCTACTACGCGATCCTGTTGCGCGACGGCGTCAATAAGGGCGTATTGCCGCGCGAGGGCAAGATCGTCAACCTCGGCCCGAAGGGCATGAGTGACTTTCGTGCAAAACGTCCCGCTCGATGCCGACTTCGTGGCGCAGTTCGAGGAGGAGCTGTACGCGACCTACCACAGCATCCTCGACTGCGAGGACTACTCAGGCTGCCACGAGGACCCCGAGAAGTCGGACTGGGACCGGAAGAACTGCAGCTGGTGCAAGTTCCATTACCTGAAGCGGAACGGGGTGGAGTTGGTGAGCGAGGAGGTGGAGGGGTTGGATGAGTGAGGGGGGGGCGGATTTGGGGGACCGGCTGCGCTTGCACGAGGAACTGGGGTAGGGGCCCCGGCTTCGAGTCATGGACCGGCTGCGCCTGATGGACGGTGCACCGCATTGCGAGACGCAAAGTCGAGTCTGCCCTGAGACGTGCTGCCAAGCCCGACCCGAGACACGAAGCTGGCGTGGGGGTAAGGGAGGCAATGCGCCTGATGGACTTGGGTAAAACGTGCTCCCCACGCTGACCACAGGCCGCTCAGAAGCACTTCCGGACCGGTGCCTCTTCGACGACGCAGCGCTCCTCCTGCATACCGATGCACACGCCTGACCGAGTCGCCTCCCGAGAAGTCCGAAATAGTCCGCCTGTGGGACGGGGCCTCAGTGAGGTAAGCGCCCCCGCAGGCGGAGAGGTCACCCAGCAGCACGGATTGCCAGATGACGGACTATCGAGGGAGCGCAGGCCTCGATCTCGGACGTTCTGGGAGGGAAGGTGCGTATATATCGCGATATTTGGAGATATACGCACCAGGTGTTGCTAGAGTCGGAAGGGCGGGTTACATTGCGCGGGCGTTCAGGAGGTGCGCATACCGAGCTGTATGGGCTTGCTTTACGCACTCGGGGTGTCGGAGAGAGTGGATGTATACGCCACTGGGTGCGTGAAGCGGGGTGTTATCACCAAGCAAACCGAGCCACTGTCCGAGACTATGAAGACAGCCGATTTAGTAATCGAGGTGCGCGTACTCACGGCAGAGGAAGGAGGAAGACGAACTCCATTCTACGATGGTTATAGAGGTCAATTCTATTACGACAAAGCGAATTGGCTCGTAAATTACACCATCGTCGATGCTACAGAAGCCAAGCCTGGAGATAAGGTGCGGCTGGAGGTGGCAACCGCTAACGAAGCTATACATCACGGCAAATTTCAAGAGGGTAAGCACGTCCAAATTAGAGAAGGGCCAAGAGTAATCGCAGAGGGTAAGGTGATCGAGATCAGAAACAAAAAATTTTCAGGCGGCTAAACAGCAAACGAAAACAAAAAAGGCCTAGTGATAACACTGCCTATACGCCCATGCCGGCTAATCGCCAGGCACGAGCGCATAGCCTAACGTTGACAAACCACTAAGTGCTAGGCGATTTAAATGGTGATATCGCCTAAACCCGCTAATGAGTACAAGTGCCTTTACTTCGATTTACGGCAGAGGCCTGTGATGAACTGTAGCGCTAGCCCTGTAAGTGTGGCGCCGCCTGGCGTGCGACTTCCGCCTACCAGCCGCTCTGTCCGAAAGCTCCCCAAACGGCGCAGAAGACTCCCTTTCCAAGTCGCCTTCCCATCGCCCGAC
The DNA here is from genome assembly GCA_965215115.1 of Saprospiraceae bacterium. Classification (GTDB taxonomy): domain Bacteria; phylum Bacteroidota; class Bacteroidia; order Chitinophagales; family Saprospiraceae; genus CALDTK01. The sequence continues at coordinate 3,049,626 of OZ244050.1, read as the reverse complement.
CATGATTGCCTGATAACGAGGGACTCTCGTGCGCCGATCTTTTGAAACGTATCTATCGGCTCAAGGCCGCTACTCTACAACGTGGAGTTTAAGATTCAAACTTTGTTAGCGAGTAGATCCCCCTACTCCACTCACCAACGTTGGAGGGCCGACTCTATTTTCGTTCATCCAATTCCAACGACCTTGTATATATAGCACCCGAAGCCAAGAAGCGACCTAATCCTCTGCGGCCTATTCCCTCAGAAGCTAGAGAATATCTGTAGGTCGCAGGATTGACCGGAATTTGACCCGCGACCTGATACCGCTCGATGATACCCTAGCTACACCAGTGTTCTTGCTACTCGCCGCCCAGAGGATCATCGAAGAAAACGAAAGTCGTAAGGTGCCAACGGCTAGCTCAATCACTTCAATCTGCTAACGTTCGCTGGCAGGATAGGGATGAGGCAATCGCCGATCTCCTGAAGAGAGAAAACTGCCAGGCTTCTCTTTGGGGCAAAGACTTATACGACCATTTGCAATCTGTGTACAAGAGATCTAGATACTGCGATACTACAAAGAAAAACAGTGGACTTCTCACGAAAGAAAATCGCGTGCGTTTACAGAGAGTAAGGTTACTACCTCTCAAGCGGGTGGCAAATATAGGCCGTTGAGTAGAGCTACTGAAACACTGCCTACACGCCCACGCCGGCTAATCAACGCGCGGCGCGGGACGTTGCAAACCACTAAGCTAGGCGATTTAAAGAACCCGCTGTCCCTACTACGAAAGTGTGGCGCCGCCTGGCGTGCGACTCACCCGCCTACCAGCCGCTCCGTCCGAATCTCCCCACGGCGCCCTTTCCAAGTCGCCTTCCCATCCCCGACCATGATTGCCTGGGGACTCTCGTGCGCCGAGGGCCGCTACTCTACAACGTGCAGTTTAAGATTCAAACTTTGTTAGCGAGTAGATCCCCCTACTCCACCACCAACGTACAGGCCGACTCAATCCGTCCCGCATCCATTCCAACGACCTTGTATATACCCGAAGCCAGCGCAGGAAGCGCGTAGGTCGCTGCCGACCCGCGACCAGACCCCGATGATCCGGCTACACTTGCTACTCGCCGCCCAGAGGCATCGAAGAAAACGAAAGTCGTAGCCGCCCCTTCAATCTGAACCGATTGCCCCGAACGCGCGGGGTTCGGGTAAATATAGGCCGTAGTGACACTTCGTCGACTCAACTCGGAGGCGGGACTTGCTACACCATCGTACGCGTAAACGATCATCCGCCGCACGGTGCCTTGACGTACTGCACCCGCGAGGTAAGTCCTGCCGTCGATTTCACGGTAGTGGGTGATCTCGGCATTTGCGTCGTAGCTCAGATTAATGGGCTGCACGGCTCCGGTCGCCAGCACAGCTTTGTAAGCGGGCGTCGCGCCTATTTGGTAGGCGCTGGACGTATCCTGGGCAAACGTAAGTGACGATAATAAGATCTGCTTGCCCCCGAGCTCGGAAGCGAGGCCGATGGATGGTGTGGCGTATGGCACCTTGAACTTGACATCCGAAACTACCTCTCCGCCGGGGTCCATTTCGACGGCGAAGGCGCCCAAATCTTCAAAGAAACTCACCTGTCCATAGATGGTGACATGACCATCGCTGGTCACGAAGACGTCCCCTAGGTCTATAGACGTTGGGTATTCGACGCCTGCCGGCCGTAGGTCTCGACGCCACACGACCTCGCCGGAGGACGTGATCCTATACAGTGCAAGAGGTGCTTGATAGCGCTCCCCCGTGAGCGCAACGACGTAAAGGTCATCGTTGTCGGGGATCGCCCGCACGACAAAAACGTACTCGACGCCGGGGATGTCATTCAGGGCGACACTCCCGAGGGCCCGCAGGTCGGCATCGAAAGCGTCCAGGGAGGTCAAGGCTCGCTGCCCGACCCAATGATAAGCACTCACGTAGTAGCCCCCCGCCCGGCGGGCCACCAGGTCGTTCGCCGTCGCACTGTAGATCGTTCGACCCTCAGACACCGGCGCACTCGCCGCAAGCCTACCCGATGCGTCATAGAGCAATATAGCAGCGGTATAGGGATTTCCGTAGGTGCCCGACGTGCGGACGGCGATGATGGACCCGTCGGGTCTTACGAATGAAGAACGCAAGAACGCCGACGCCGGCAGGCTCGGGTACTGCACATACTGGGCAAATTTACCGTCGCGATTGAATACTCGGCGGCCTACCACGAAGTTGCGCCGACTTACAATCTGCACCTGGCCGTTCAGACCGGGGTAGATTCCCTCTACCACCTCGTCGGAGGGTGGAGCTACCTCACCGAACTCGTACTCGACCTCTCCGGCTAAGCTATTAGGCAGCGAATAGTACGTGGCTAAGACGCCGTTGAGGTCCTGCTTATTGATAGTGGACTTCTGGTCCGTCATACTACCGACGAGCACCAGGTGGCCCGACTTCGTCAAGGTAGACCTTTGGTAGTCCGTAACGATCGCCCTCTCGGTAGAGACATAGTCCGTACGGCCCGAGGCGACGATCACCGGTTTGGTGCCCCTGCTGATGGTGAGTCGTAGGAGTTTACCGATGCCTTCCCCGAACACTTGCAGTTCCTCATCACGCAAACTGATCTTGTAAATCTTGTTGACGTAATTGCGCTCCGCGCCCAGCGTATCGGTGTATAGCACTTCCGCGCTCGCGAACCTGCTCGCGCCAGCGGCCGTGAACTCGGTAACCTTAAAGCTATCCCGGTCGGCGGCTAACCAGAAGAGTCTACTGTCCTCTGGTTTGACGAAGCGATTTGCCGGTTGCATCGCAAGGTCGACCCCGTCGGGGCTGTACACACCTCCCGAGCCGCCGTCGCGCAAGCCGAACTTACCCAGACGCGCCCTTTCGCCCGCGACGTACACTGTATCCCCTAGGATGGCCAGGTCCTGGATCGTTGATTCGAAGGTCTCGGCATCGAGGGCGATGTCCTCCACCAACCACTGCACGGTCCCGGAGAACGTTACCCGTGCGAGAAAACTCTGTGATTTGTTGCGACGGTAGGCCGTGCCCACGACGATGACCTCATCGGTGCCTGGCACGAGCCGCATCGTCGTCGGTCGGTAATCGTAGCTCGACGGTAAGGCTACCGCCTGTGGGAGTCCCGGTGCGCCCGTCTTAATGTTCACCTGTTGAAGCCGTAGGCGCCCGGCTACCGGCGTGGTGGCCTCCGTGTAACCAACCAGAATGGTGTTCGCGTCCATGACCCGGATGCCGAAGGGCAGCAGTGATCTGCCGTCGGGCCGCTGCAAGTAGTTCCAGGTTTCCTTTCGGTCGGGACCGAGCGCCGCGACGTACAGTCCGCTGTAGATCGTGCCCCTCACATCCACGACGCCCGCCACGAGAAGCTCCCTTCCGGGGCCTTCCTCGACGACGTGCAGCTCCTCATTGCGCGGCTCCTCCGGCGGGGAGAACTCCCACGCCAGGGCGTTCTGGCCAAACAGTGAAGGTTTTGCCGAAAGGCTACCGAGGACCAGGAGTGCGGCTAGGCGAAGGGTAGTTGTCGACATGCGGAGAGGTTACGTACCTGAAGGTAGGTTAAGTTGTTGACTTTCGTCAAAACACTTCATAGCGCCCCAGAGAGGTCTTCACGCCAGCGAGTCTAACGATTGGCCCGAAGGCTCGCACCGCATGGGGAGAGCGAAAGGCACTCGGCCGGGATCCAGGTCGGAGACCGAGAGGATTATCAATATGAGTCCGAAGGGCACTTTCGTGCAAAACGTCCCGCTCGACGCCGACCTCGTGGCGCAGTTCGAGGAGGAACTGTACGTGACCTACCACAGCATCCTCGACTGCGAGGACTACTCAGGCTGCCACGAGGACCCCGAGAAGTCGGACTGGGACCGGAAGAACTGCAGCTGGTGCAAGTTCCATTACCTGAAGCGCAACGGGGTGGAGTTGGTGAGCGAGGAGGTGGAGGGGCTGGATGAGTGAGGGGGGGGCGTTCGACGGGCTCCACCGCTGCGCGGGGCGTCCCCCCATCGGTCCGAAAATCGAGGTAAGAAAAAATTTACGATAAGCGTTTGGCGGAGTTGAGCTCAATCACTTCCTTGCGGCCTGGGGCGTATCCATTGCTAAGCATCGCACCCAACACTAGACTATGCTCTCCTCTCGCCCCTCGCCCCTCGCCCCTCGCCCCTCGCCCCTCGCCCCTCGCCCCTCGTTTACGGGTTGGTAACTGGCCTGCTGGGTTTGGTGGCGTGTCAGAAGGATGAGGACGTGGCTGCGAAGATAGAGGACCCCGGGGCCGGGTACCTGCGCTACGAGGACCTCAGCGACGAGGTCTACGCCCGGTTTGAGGCTCCGCGCACGATCGACAATCTAGGACCTAACGCGCACCGGCTGCTCCGCGGACTGCGGGCGCGGAGTGGCGACAGCGTAACGCGGCGTACGTTGGGTGAGCTGATGTTGAGGCAGTTTGGGAATGAGGAGGGCCTGGTGGAATTCCTGGACACCCGCGGGGAGCCGGCATTCGAATATGCGATGTACCCGGGAGAAACAATGCGTGAGCGCACCGCGGTTGTGCCGATGGTGAACTCGGGAAAGGTAGACAGTTATGTTTTTATGTACATCGGTAGCGACCGTTCAAGATCAGATCAGAATTATGCAGATTATGTCACAAGGGCTACGCTCGATCTCCAACTTGCGCGTGATCCAGCTACGATTGAGGATGACTTATTGGGCTACATGTGGATCCTTGCGGGGGCATCTGTCCAGATTGACTATTGGCTCCAAGGCAAAATTGACACCGTTGGATTTAGATATTTGTTAAAGACAGATCAATTGATTAATCGCGGCGTGCTGACAGGCCGGGGGTGCTCTGGATCTATCGTTAGTTCATGCAGCTCTAATCCTGGTGCCTTCTACCAAGTAGAGGACCTTCCTTCCTTTGCGTACACGCTGTCCGAGGAGGATTACGGTGGGTTATGGGTGACTGGGTACTGGTCCGGCGAGATTACGGTTTGTACTGATGCCTGTGTACCGTCGTACGATGGCCCGTATATTCCCGGGGGGACCCAAGGCGGAAATGGGGAAGGGCCTAACTTGGCTACTGGCGATGGCGTATCTTCCCCGTCGGGTGGCCCCTGCGGAAGCGGCGGCAGCGGGCACAGCCGCAACGTGTTCCCGCAGGGTGGGTTCGGGGGTCAGGAGGGGGACCCCGACCCACGGCAGCAAGACGCCTTCCAAGCAGAGGCGGACGCGATCATCGCGAAGCTGCCAGGACTAAATAGCAACGCCTTGGCGTTTCTGGCAGATTCGCCCGGGTGGCGCCGGGCCGCAGAGGGTGCGTTGGATTCGTATGGAGGAAACGTCAGCTGCTCCGGGGACTCTGCTGAGGGAGCAATAACGCAAGCGCTGAATGCAGCGAGCATTTGGGGGTGCGATAACGCGGTGCAACAGTATTTGGGGGATATGGTGAAGGGCCAGGAGTGGATAGACGCTCAAGTGGCGAGTTTGATAAAGGTGAATGGCGAGTCCCTTCTAGGCATAGGGTTGGCGAATTGCCAGCCAAGTATATCAGCAATAACCTGCAGCAACTGCACTACGGCTCAATTAACAACACTCAAAGCGGATGAGGCCAGGGCAGCCGAAATGCTAAATTGCATCAATTTTGAACTACAAGGAGCGATAAGCGACGAGTGGTATGGTACGGAGACGAAAGCGCGCTTCAAAGAAATTTTTGGCTCAGATGCAAAGCGTCACATGCGAGCAGTGCGGACAATTCTATGGTACATCCACTCGGTTGCAGATCATGGCAGCTATGTCGTTACGCAACCAGGACAAGAGTTTTGCGATGCGGGGACTAGGGCATTTACCTATCCAGTGCTAGGTCTAGCGAGTGTACACTTGTGCGGTGCTAACTATTTTAATCAGGCTACTACTGAAGACCGAGCTGAGACCCTGATTCACGAATGGATGCACTTATACTACCTGAGCGCGGACCTAAAATACGAAGGAGAATCAGGCTTTAGTGACCTAGGTCCATACTTGGGCAAACTCAACGCTGATTCGTTTAGCACATTTGTGCAAAGAGTCTGCGGGTGAAATAAAAAATCGATCGATGTTTAAACAAAATAGATCCTTGCTTCCACTGATAGCTATTGCCTTATCGCTACTCGCCGTCCTAAGTCAGAGCAGATGTGTAGAAACAAGACTTGCAGAACATGTAATTGCCGTTCGTTTTCATAAAGATGAGCTAAACAACGTAAATTGCAATAAATCTGTATCCATACATCATGGAGAGGTGGTTGGAGTAGATTCGTGCACCTACCGTATCACATTCTTTGAGGCAGACGGAGGTGCATCGAAGATTGGACATTTCACGCTAATTGACAATCACCCATGGAACACAGATCAGGTTACAGTCAATAACGGTCAATTTACGTACATTTTGTCATACATGGACATAGTAATTCATCCAGCAATAGGCTCCCTTGAGGACTGCACGCCAATTTATAGCCTTCCATAACACCATTCATATACAACGTTAGGCAACAACAGCCGAGAGTCGATTAAAGTATTTTCCGTAAGGGGGGAGTTCGATTGCGACGTAACCCTTTAAACCACAAGCCGCCAGGCCCGATTCAGGCGGGATTGATCCCACATCCTAGCACGAAAGTCTCCAACAACAGCGTTAAGATACTTTTGTGAACTGTCCGCCAACTAATCCCTGCACGCAGGGGCAATTACATCCTGGAACTCGTCGTCGCCACAGTCCTCGACCGTACCGACAATGGCGAGAAGTGTCGTACGATGAACCGCGCGGAACTCTTGTGGCACGTCGCGTAAGACTACTACCGTCGCCGGGTGAGAGACTAATATTAAATCAACCGTCTTATGGATGGCACTTCCCGAAGGTAGTCGAACGCCACCCTACCCCACCAACGCCTCCGTCGTAATCTCCCCACGCCACCCATGCCAAGTAGCCTCCCCGTCCTCCACGATAATCGCCTGCGGACTCTCGTGCTCCACCCCCAGCTTCTCGACGATAGCATCGCTCAACTCCTCGCAGTACTGCACCACGATCGCGTAAATATCCGCGTCGTGCTTGGCCTCGGCCACCTGCTCCTGGGCGCGGGCGGAGAAGGGGCAGCTCACGGAGTGCTTGAAGAGCACGATCGGGTGGTCGTGGCTCTTGGCGAGGGCGGCGTCGAGGTCGGCGAGGGTGTGGAGGGCGGTCATCATCGAGAGGGTAAGGTGCTCGATGGGCGACTTGTTTGATGGGTCGGAGTTTGATGAGTGAGCATTTGATGGGTAGATGGGTGGATGGCGTGGGCGCCCGTACACCCATCTACCCATCAAACCATCCACCCATCTTCTTCCCATCTCAAGGTGTTCCGTGCACGTGAAACTCAGGCTCCTTTCCTTACTCGCGATCTCGACGTCGTTCGTTTTGGCGCAAGCCCCGGCCCCACCCCCGATGGACACGCTCGCCGAGCCGCAACTGTTGCCGCTGGCCGCCTTGAGCGCCGCACAGTCGCAGACCTATTACACCGTGCCCACCGCCCGCGTCGACGAACGGCAGATCGTGCGTTTTGGCGCAAGCGACCTCACCCCGGCCCTCAACCGCATACCGGGCGTGCGCTTCGAGACGCGGGCCCCGGGCAGCTACCGCGTCCTGATCCGCGGCACGGGGCGGCGCAGTCCCTTCGGCGTGCGCGACGTGCGGGTGTACTGGAACGGGCTACTGCTCAGCGAGCCCGGGGGCGACACGCCGCTCAACTTCGTGGACCTCGGCAACATCGACCGCGTGGACGTCGGCAAGGGCCCGAACGACCTGCGCGCCGGTAGCGCCCTCGGCGGCAGCCTTTACCTCAATACGGCCGCGAAGGCAGGTCCGACGGGCACGGCGCAGGTGGGCAGCTACGGGCAGCGGGTCTTCGGCGCGACGGCGGGCCTCGGGCGCGACTCCCTCAAGCCGCACGTCGAGCTGCGCCTCCACCACCGCCGGGGCGACAACTACCGCGAGCACTCGGCCCTGCGGCGGACGACGGCCCAACTGAGTGTTTACGCGCCCGTGCTCCAGAGTTTCATGGGAGAGGGCTGGCGGGTGCGGACCAACGCCCACGCCCTGGCCACGCGCCTCGACTACGAGTTGCCGGGGGCCCTGACGCCCGATCAGTACGCCGCCGACCCTCGCCAGGCACGTCCCGGGAGCGCCGCGGCGCAGGCGGCGATCGACTACGAGAACGTACTGGTCGGCACGTCGATCGAGGCGGAGCGACAGGACGTGCGCCTTTACCTCACGCCGCAGGTGTCGGGCTTTCGCTTCGACAACCCCTTCAACGTCAACCACAAGCGCGAGACCAACGTCGGCCTCGGCGCACGGGCCGGGGGTCGGTACCGCATCACGCCCGGCACCTCGCTGGAGTTCGGCGGGGAGTACCAGGCGGAGTTGCGGGACTCGCGGCAGTACGACCCGAACATGGGCACGCCGGGCGAATTGCAGTACGCCGACGACATTCAGACGCAGCGGGGGGTGGCCTTCGCGCAGGTGGAGGGGCCGCTGTGGCGTGCGAAAGCCCTGCGGTACACTGTCGGGGCGAGCCTTACGCAGCAGGCGTATGCCGTCGAGCGGACCTTCGAGCGCGGCGCCGGCACTAGTTCGGCGGTTTCGGATTTCGAGCCGTTTCTCGCGCCACGGGTGGCGGTTTCGTACGCCACTCCCGCGCTCAGCGTGACGGCCAGTGTGGCGCGGGGATCGTCGGCGCCGACGTTGCGGGAGTTTCGCACCAACGAGGGCTCGCTCAACAAGGACCTGGCGCCCGAGCAGGGGGTTTCGGCGGAACTATTCGCGGTTTACCAGTTGAGCAACGCGCTTTCGTTTCAGGCGAATGCCTACTACACGCGCCTTTCCGAGACGATCACCACGTTTCAGGACGACAGCCAGGTGCAGCTGTTCCGCAACTCCGGTTCTGCGCGTCAGCCGGGCCTGGAGTTGGCCGCGGAGTGGTTCGCCTTTCGGCAAAACGCTGCCGCGCGTTCGTCCGAGGTGTCGCTCTCGCCCGCCTACAGCTACCAGCCCTACCGCTACCTCGACTACGAAGTGGCCGGGGTGAGTTTTGCCGGAAGGCCGATGACGGGCGTCCCCGAACACACGCTCGACGTGCTGCTACACGGCGGCTACGGCTTTCGCCAAAACCTACTGTCGCTGGACCTGAACGTCCGCCACGAGTCCACCAACCCCCTCAACGACGCCGGGACGGTGGTGGCCGACGGCTTTGTCCTGGTGCGCCTGCAGGCGAGTTACGAACTCCTCGCGGGCACCTCCGTCCGGACGGGCCTGCGCGTCGCGGCGGGCGTCGACAACCTCGGCGACGTACGCTACTCCCTCGGCAACGACATCAATCCGGAGTTCGGGAACCGCTACTTCCAGCCGGCGCCGGGGCGGAACTACTTCTTACGGGCCGAGGTGGGGTTAGGACACTAGGCGCACGAAGGGCGAGACGGTTAGCTTCGTGCGCCTCGTGTCTCCTTCGTGCGCCTCGTGTCCCATCAACCGGCCTTTCTTGCCCGCGTTCGCACCATCGCCCGGCTCGTGCGTTGCTGGGAGTCTAAAACAACGTACTCCATGGATCGCAACGCGACCGCCGTCTGGAACGGCACCATCAAAGAAGGCAAAGGCCACCTCACCACCAAATCCGGCATCCTCGACGAGGCCCAGTACTCGTTCAAGACCCGCTTCGAGAACGGTCGCGGGACCAACCCCGAGGAGCTCATCGCCGCCGCGCACGCCGGCTGCTTCACGATGCAGCTCACGGCCAACCTCACGGAGGCCGGCTACGAGGCCACCGAACTCACCAGCGTCTGCACCATAAGCCTCGACTCCGGCACCATCACGCAGTCCAGGATCAGGGTGACGGCCAAGGTCCCGGACATCTCCGAAAAGGACTTCGAGGAGAAGCTCCGCCACGCCGAGAAGAACTGCCCGGTGTCGAAGTTGCTCGACACGAAGATCGAGGTGAGCTTTACGTTCGAGAACTAAGTTCGGCGAGGGCGTCAACACATCTGAGTAGCCGCTTTTGGCTATTACTGCTTAAAGGAGCAACGGCGGTAGGACTGCGGTTGCTCCTTTTTTATAGGCTCGTACTGCGGTGAAGGCGCTTCGCTTTATGCACAAAGAAACACGAAGCAGTGGGGGTGCAGCGCGGGCGGTTTCGACGGCGCGTCGTCCGCGCGAAAGACGGCCTTCGTGTCCTTTTGTGTAAAATGACGCTCCCTACCCCATCACATACTCTACTCCCAACCCTTCCACCTCCCTAATAAACTCCGTATTCGCCAACACCGTCCGCTGGCTCACGAACGGCATCGCCGTCTCCGAGTGGGGCTCGATGAGCAGGAGCCTCAGCGAGTGCGGCCCGTGGTGCACCTTACACAAATCATCGAGCCGGTCGATGAAGTCCTGCGAGATGATCTGGACCGGCAGATGTAGCGTAATCCCCTTCCCGCGCTTGATCGCCACCGCCTCCATCATCGTGACCTCGTTGAGGCGCAACTGGAACTCGCCCTCGCGGCCCCACCGCTCCTCGTACTTGGCGTCGATGAGGACGACCTGCCCGGCCTCCAGCGCGTGCTTGAACTGCTGGTAGTCCTCCGAGAAAAGCGCAAACTCCGTGGTGGCCGTCTGGTCGCCGACCACGAACAGACCCCAGCCCGTACCCTTCTTCGAGACGCGGTGCTGGACGCTCTGCACCACGACCGCGAGCTTGATCGGCTCGCCCTTCTTCGTCTCCAGGTCCTCGATCGTGCAGTTGGAGTAGTGCTTCACCTCCTTCTCGTAGTCGTCGAGCGGGTGGCCGGAAATATAGATCCCGACCACCTCCTTCTCGCGGTCGAGCGCCTCGATGAGGGGCCAGGGTGCACAGTCGGCGATGTCGGGCTCAGGAACCATCGTCTCGGTGGTGGCTCCGAAGAGACTGTTGGCGGCCGTGGCCTTTTGGTGCTGCCAGGCCTGCCCGTACCGCAGGGCGTACTCCAACAGCGAACCGTACTTCCCGTCGTCGCTCGGGCAGAAGTACTGCGCGCGGTGCAGACCCTCGAAGCCGTCGAACCCGCCACCGAGCGCCAGACTCTCCAGCACTTTCTTGTTGATCTGCCGCAGGTCGAGCCGGCGCACGAGCCCGAAGAGGCTCTCGTACGGACCGTTCTTCGCGCGCTCGGACAGAATCTCCTCCACCGGACCTTCGCCGACGCCCTTCACCGCCGAAAGCCCGAAGCGAATCTGTCCCTTCGCATTGACGCCAAAGTCGAGCTTCGACTCGTTGACATCCGGTCCGAGCACCTTGATATTCATCCGCCGGCACTCCCGCAGGAAGAAGGTGAGTTTCTTCTGGTCGGACTTGTTGTGCGTCAGCACGGCCGCCATATACTCGGCCGGGTAGTGTGCCTTGAGCCAGGCCGTCTGGAAGGCCACGAAGGCGTAGCAAGTCGAGTGCGACTTATTGAACGCGTAGGCGGCGAAGTGCTCCCAGTCTTTCCAGATCTTCTCGAGTTTGTTTTCTGGGTGACCTTTCGCCTTACAGCCTTCGACGAAGCGCGGGTACATCTTATCGAGTACTGCCTTTTGCTTCTTGCCCATCGCCTTTCGCAAGGTGTCGGCCTCGCCTTTCGAAAAGCCGGCGAGTTTTTGCGAAAGCAGCATAATTTGCTCCTGGTAGACGCAATTATGTACGATGATGCCATTGGCGACGAAATTGTGAATGCCTTCTACGGTAATGTCGTAGACTGCTTCTTCACCGGCGGGCGTTATTGAGATGATTTCGTCCCAGTGGACTCGCATCGCCCTCTGCGTTCCTTCCAGCATCAGACGATCCGCTGCGACCGCGATGATGTCCTTTGAGATACGGGGCCGCTTGCGCGCCTTCGGCATCACTTGTTGGCAATCCAACTCATATTCCTCCATGAGTTCGCGGCCCGTGCCGTGGAAAACTTGATCGAGTTCGGCGAGAAAAGTTTGACGACGGATAGATTCCGACGATACGGGTTCAGTGTAGTAAGATGGCTCGAAGGCTTTTGCGATCAAGTAGGGTTTGATCGTCCGCTCTAATGCACGAAGGTCGTGAACGGTGACCTGGTAGGCGGTCCGCGCTGCGCCGCCGTCGAGTTGAGTGCGGTAGTAGCTCTCGTAAACCGTCGATTGTATGCCCAGACGGAGTAGTAGGGTCTGTAGCCCACTAGCGAGGTGCGGACTGATCGTTTTAATGAAAGCCGTCTTCTTACCGATGTACCCGTCACAATCCCAGTAAGCGGCTAGGAACTTACAAAGGAGTTTTGGCGAGAGCCCAAATACGAAATCCGGTATGAACTTCTCCTGCGAACGGCAGCCGCCCGTCGTCGTTTTTAAACCCAAGTCCCGAAGCCAAGCCACCAGGCTATTCGCTTCGTGGTAGTGGGTCTTGTCCACGCCGCGTACCATCACGCGTTCGACGCCCCGTACCTGCATTAGCGAGGTGGTCTCGAGCCTGTCGAAGGCTTTCGTGACGCTCGCTTTGTACGCTGTCAAGAGGCGAGCGTCCTTGTTCACGAAGTCCGCCGTCGGACCGACGCTAGACAAGGACCCATCTGCGATGAGGTAGGCGAGCACCCGCAGACGATCTTCGTCAAACTCCTGCTCGTCGATTACATCTAAACGCTCCGGTGTCGCAAGGTAATCCCCGGCATTGAATGCGTCCAGCCGCTGCCAACCGTCCTCACCCAGGAGTTCGTGATTTGCCGTGAGCCGCAACTTTTTGCCACTCCGCAATCTGACTTCGTACGTCTGTCGAACGCCGTTACACATCCAGTGAGTCGCCTTCGCTCGCTGTGCGTTAAGGTCATCGTCGACACCCTGGACGTAGAAGTTGCCGACGCGATCTTCTAACTGATCAATCCGCACCTGCGCCCCCGTATCCGCATCGTACACGAGGGCGTCGCCCGCGAGGCAGATACCGTACGTTTCGTGGAGGTACTCCTCCATATCCTGTAGATCGAACGTCACCGGCGCCCGCCCGTGCTTCCGGTCACAAAAATCAGGAATGTACTGCATCGGGCCCGGCCGATAGAGCGCGTTCATCGCGATCAAATCCGCGAACTCCGTCGGGGCGAGCGCGATCAGGTGCTTCTGCATGCCGCCGGACTCGTACTGGAACACCCCCACGGTCTCGCCGCGCTGGAAGAGTTGGTAGGTCTTCTCGTCGGCCAGGTCGACGAGGTCCATGTCGAGGTCGACGCCGTGGTTGTCCTTCACCATCCGGACGGCGTCGCGGATGATCGTGAGGGTCTTCAGGCCGAGGAAGTCCATCTTCAGCAGGCCCGCTTCCTCGGCGACGGAGTTGTCGAACTGGCTCACCAGTAGGTCCGAATCCTTGGCCGTGAGCACCGGGACGTACTTCGTGATGTCGTCCGGGGTGATGATCACGCCACAGGCGTGGATGCCGGTGTTGCGCACCGAGCCCTCGAGCCGCTGCGCCGTGCGGATCATCTGCCCGATGTGGTCCTTCTGGGTCGCGAACTGCCGAAAACGCTCGGCCTTCTCGGCGTCCTCGGCGTTGAGCAGGCCGCGGAAGTCCTTGTCCATTCCGCCGGGCTTCAGCACCTTCTCGAGGCTCGCCGCGAGGTGGTCCGGGAAGGACTTCGCCACCGTGTCGACCTCCGAGAGCGGGATGTCCATCACGCGCCCGACGTCGCGCACGGCCGACTTGGCTTTCATCGAACCGTAGGTAATGATCTGCGCCACCTGATTCTTGCCGTACTTATCGACCACGTAATCGATCACCTTCTGGCGACCTTCATCGTCGAAGTCGATGTCGATATCCGGCATCGATACGCGTTCCGGATTCAGGAATCTCTCGAACAGCAAGTCGTATTTAATCGGATCGACGTTCGTGATCCCGAGACAGTACGCCACCGCACTCCCGGCCGCCGATCCACGACCCGGTCCGACGCTTACGCCGAGTTTCCTCGCCTCGGTCGTGAAGTCCTGTACGATGAGGAAGTACCCCGGGTAACCCGACTGCTTGATGACATCGAGTTCGAAGTCGAGACGCTCTCGGTGGCTTTCGCCAAAACCCAACCCATACTTCCGCTGCGCGCCTTCGTACGTGATGTGACGCAGGTACGCATCCTGATCCGTGAAACCCGCCGGCAACGGATAATTCGGCAACAGGATATCCCGCTCGAGTTTGATGTCCTCCACCTTGTCGACGATCTCCAGGGTCCGGTCTACGGCCTCGGGCACGTCCGCGAACAGGCGCGACATCTGCTCCTGGGTCTTGAAGAAGAAGTCCGAGCTCGGGAACTTAAAGCGGTCCGTGTTCTCCTGGCGCTCGCCGGTGTTGATACACAGCAGGATGTCGTGCGGCTCGGCGTCCTCCTCCTCGAGGTAGTGCGAGTCGTTCGTGACGATGGTCTTGACCTTGTGTTTTGCCGCAAGGCGTAGCAGCTTCTGGTTGATATCCTCCTGCGAGACCCCCGTGTTGTCGATATTCTCCAAGCCCTTGTGCCGCTGGAGCTCGATGTAGTAGTCGTCGCCGAAGCGCGCGAGCCACCACTTGAGCTCCTCCTCGGCCTCGGCGTCCTTGCCCTGCCAGAGGAGTTGCGGCACGATGGCCCCGATGCAGCAGCTCGTCGCGATGAGGCCCTCGGTCCGCCCCTCGAGCGCCTCCTTGTCGATGCGGGGCCACTTCGAGTAAAGTCCTTCGACGTAGCCGATGGAGCAGAGCTTCGACAGATTCTCGTAGCCCTTGCGATTCTTGGCGAGCAGCAACTGGTGGTAGCGGTTGTCCTTCTCGCCCTTCGCCCGCGAGAACTCCTTGCGGTGCCGGTCGTCGACCATGTAAAATTCACACCCGATGATGGGCTTGAGGTTGCGCTTGCGCGCCTCGGCGACGAACTTGAAGGCCCCGAACATATTGCCGTGGTCCGTGATCGCGACCCCGAGCTGCCCGTCGGCCTTGGCCTTGTCCATCATGGCCCCGATGGGCGCGGCGCCGTCGAGCAAGGAGTACTGCGTGTGGCAGTGGAGGTGGGCGTAGTTGGGCATAGGGGGAGGGGGACTGAGGGATTTGGGACCGCGTTGCTGATGGACCGGCTGCGCCTGGTGGACCTTGGATCGGCTGCGCCCGTGGGACTTTGGACCGGCTGCGCCTGGTGGATACTAGACCGGGTGTGCCTGGCTAAGCTGGTCCCCAGTCCATCGTCCAATAGCGCAGCGGTCCATCGTCCGTTATCGCTCTCCCAAAGGTCCGACACGAGTGCCCTAGTCGCTTGTCAAAAAAGGGCGTTGTGGGGAAGGGGCCGAGTCTTCACATTCTTTGAACACCGCTTCCGCAAAACCCGACCCGAGCGCAGCGGTGGCGGCCGACACGCCCGCATGAAATGAGCCATGCGCGCTTCTTGGCAAATGGGGCTCGCCGATCACGACACAAGGGCAGTGTCTATGTTGCGCGCATGAAAGCGGGAAACCCAAGTCCTTACCCCCGTTGCCGAACCCGATGACTACGACAAGCGGGAGCGGATCTACGAGTGGATTGAGGCGGCCGACACTACGGTGCTAAATGAGTTGTACCTCACCGCACCCGCTGTCCCGCGAAATACGCTACCTGTTTCATCAGACGATCATTCCCCATCAGCGCCTCCCGCGTCGCGTACTCCGCGGCGAGCACCTTCTCGTCCGGGATGCACCGGTGGATCGCCGAGTGGCACGGGCGGCACACCAGGAGTTTTCGCGTACGCATGTCTTCCCTGTCGTACATCCGGCGGTAGCGCTGCTTGCGGTGGACGGCCTTGCGAGCTATTGTGGATGTGGCCCCGCTGGCGAGCCAGGTGTTGCTCGGTGGGCTTGAGGTGCTTGCGCCCGCACACCTCGCAGGCGACGACGCGTTCGCGTGGCTGCCAGACGTGCTCGAATGTGCGGACGACGAAGCCCGGGTCCACATTTGCCGGATGCACCACGTCGGCAGGTTGTGAGCGACGATACTACTTTTAGCGCGATGTCGGAAGAGACCCCACCCGCGAGCAACAGTCCGCGACGGCGCATCGATCGCGCCCTCGCCCTCTCTATTGTCGCCATTGCGATTAGCCTCGTGGGCACGGGTGTTGCTGCCTTCGAAGCCTACCTCACGCGCCAGCAACAGGAGCTCCTCATCGAGCAACGCGCCGCGTCTGCGTGGCCGTACATCGAGGCTATCCCTTATACCAATTTTGGCGCCGATGACATCACGATCAGGTACATCCTTACCAACAAAGGCATCGGCCCGGCTATCATCGGCGACGCACGCTACCTCGTCGGCGGCATCGAGACTGAGAGTTACTTTTTGGATGATGTTGTCGCCGAACGTATGCCGGGCCTCGACATCGACCTCAGCAGTAATCAACAAGTCGACAGCAGCGTCATGGCCCCCGGAGAACAGATCGTCGTGGCTGAGCTGATCACACGCCGTTTCCCGGGCACCGACGACACGGTGCGAGCCATCAGGGATCAACTCCGCATCGAATTTTGCTACTGCTCAGTTTATGGACGGTGCTGGCGTTTTGACGGAAGTCGCCAGCCTCGACGCAGCCAAACCTGCGAAGCGAGGATTACGAGTCGGTAGTCCAGCCCGAATTGTGGTCTCGGGCTCCATTAGCTCGGCGGTCAATCGTCCATCAGCGCAGCGGTCCATTATCCATTAGCGCAGCGGTCTATCGTCCATCGTCGCTCTCCCCAAGGTCCGACGCGGGTGACCAAGCCGCTTGTCGAAAAAGGAGAATGTAAGAAGGGTCCGCGTGCAACAGAAACTCCGTGCCTATCTAGTGCGCATGAACCACGAACAATAGGCCATCACTGCCCCGCACGAGGCCGACATCGAAGTCGAGGACATGCGGGAGCAGATCTTCTAGTGGGTCGTGGCAGCAGACGCATCAGTGCTGCATGAGCTCTACACGCTGGTTAAGCAGGTCCGCGAGGCCCGCCCCGACTCCTTCGATGCGGCGCGCGAATACCTGCCCAGTGCCACCGACACCATCGAGCGCGGCCTGCAAGACTACGTCGAGGGTAGAGTACTTGCGGCCGGTGCGCTCGACTCGCTACTCGACGATCTTCGCGAAGATGAGCGCAAAGCGTGATTACCGTCTCCATCACCGAAGAGTTCGATCGTGAGACGCGCCGTTTAGCGAAAAAGTACCGAAAGGGCGGCGATGAGATCGCGGTGTATAAGGTTCGGCTACCAAACCCCGGTGCTCGTCGGGGCAAGTCGGGCGGCTTCAGAGTGATATTCCGAAAGAAAACCTGCGGAAACTTGTCGATAAAAACAAAATATGATCTTTTAAATTCTTCATTTAGCCTCCCGTACACCTATTGGGCCGTCACCGCACCCGCTGCCGCCCGAAGTACGCCACCTGCTTCATCAAACACTCATTCCCTATCAGCGCCTCCTTCGTCGCGTACTCCGCCGCCAGCACCTTCTCGTCCGGGATGCATCTGTGAATCGCCGAGTGGCACGGTCGGCAAATTATTAGTTTTCGCGTAAGCATGTCCTCACGCTCGTACATCCGTCGGTAGCGCTGCTTGCGGTGGACGGCCTTGGGCATCAAATGATGTTCAGTGAGCTTGAGGCCTTTCCGACCGCACAACTCACACGCCACGATACGTTCGCGCGGCTGCCAGACGTGCTCGGGGATCGGGTCTACGCGCTTGGGCATCTGGCGTAGCAACACTTTCGCGAAAACGGGATTTGCCACCGACGAGGCCGCCGTCCCGGGGGCGGCTTTCGCCAAAACGCGCTGCACACCGGCGGGCGCTTCGGCGCTTCGGCTAACGCTCGGCCCCCTCGCGCCACCGCGCCCGGTCCACCGTCGTCGGCCGAGCGTACACCCGCCTTACGTCCGCGGGGGTGTTGTGGTCGTGGATCCAGGTGGTCCACACCATAAACCACCGCCACGCTGGTTGGGCCGCGAGCACGGCATCGCTCGGGAGTGTGCCGACCTCCCCGAGGGCGACCGGCTTCCCGTCGGCGAGCGCGAGCAGCTCCTCGTAGTCGCGCTGCTCGTAGTCCGAGTGGTAGACATCGGTGGCGAGGACATCCACGACATCGGGTCCGGGGTAGTATGGCGCGTAGGCGCCGGCCGCGTCGCCGGGGATGTCGCGTGGGCCATTCGCGTTCCAGACCCAGATCAGGTTGTCGAGCCGGTGGTGATCCACCAGCCGCGCGTACAGCAGGCGGTAGAGTCGCTGGTAGCCCTCCGGACCGGGACGGGCGCCCCACCAGAACCACGCGCCGTTCATCTCGTGATACGGGCGCCACAGCACGGGGATATCGGCATCGCGCAATACCGCGAGCGCGGTGGCGGCCTCGTCGACCTGCGCGAGCCACCGCGCGTGGTATACCGTGCCCGGGGTCACGAGCGAATCCCACTGCGCGTCCGTGAGTTCGCCCTGGACGTTTTCGCGGAAGCTGTACGCCCCGGTGTCGTGGGGGCGGGGCGCGTGCCACATCACGGTCACGACGGCGCCCTGGCGGTGGCGCTCCACGGCGTGCGCCATGGCGGTGAGGCGCGCGGCGGGGTCCCCGCGGTACGTGGACAAATCGGTACCCCAGATTACCGGGTGCGCGCCCGTGATTTCATAAACGTACGGGTAGGTCGAGTCGTACTGGTGGACGTACTCGTGCTGTCCGCTCAGGAGGGTCCCCGGAGGCAGTGCGGTGATGCGCGCGAGCAGGGCACGGGCCGCGGGCGTGGCCCGGGGGTTCACCTGCGCGTGCGACGATGCGACGACCCCGAGGGACGTGAGTGTGGTAAATGCGATGAGCGCTCGGATAGACACGTGCGGCAAAGTAAGATCCCGCGGAAGACTACGAACGCGGAGAGGACCGCCCCCCGTGCGGAAGCATACACGGTAGCCGGCCCCATCGTCGAGTACTTCGGCACGATCACCTGTGCATACTTTCGCTTAGGGGCCCCTCACGAGTTACCGACGAAATACGGCACCTGCCTCATCAAGCTAGCGTTGCCCGACAGCGCCTCCCGCATCCCGTATTCCGCCGCTCACTCGTCTTGCTCCTCGCTGGACTCACGCCTACCTTCACGTCAAACCACCCTCGATGAAAATACCCGTAGCCGTGCTGGCGTGTCTACTCTCCGTCGGTAGCCTTTCGGCAAAACTCAGCCCCACCGCCGTCACCACCGCCTACGCCCACCTGGCCGAGGTCAACGCGCGATGGCTCGTGGAAGCGAGTCCGGAGGCCTTCCTGCGCGATGCCGCTTTCGCCGACGAGACGGCTCGCATCCGCTACCACCTCCTGGCCGTACACGGCATCCTGAGCGCTCGCGAAACCAGTCGCCTTTCGGCAAAACAACGGGCCGCTCGCCAGGCGTCCCTCGCAGAACTCCTCGCCTACGCGCAGCGCGGGCGCTTCCCGCTCAACACCGCCCACCCCGCGCGGACGCCCTACTTCGTCGACGCCGACGGCACCCACTGCGCCGTCGGTTACCTGATGTACCGCGCGGGTGACGCTGCGTTGGTCGAGGACATCCGCTCGCGAAACAACAACGGTTACGTTCTGCAGGACCTCCTCCGCGACCCGGCCGTCGGGACCTGGGCCGTGGAACACGGATTTACGGCAGAGGAGCTCGCCTGGATCCAGCCCGGCTACCCTGGTAATTACCTGCTCAAGCCGCAGCCCTTCGGTCGGGGCCTCGGCGTGCGCGGGGGGCAGGTTTTGGCGGCAGCCCACCATCCGGACTACGGCAGCTACCTGGCGGGCGATTTTACGGACCTCGACGGTGTCCCGGCGCGCGGCCTGGTCCGCGTCGAGGGCACGCGCGTCACGCCCGTCCCCAATGACTTCGGCCGCATTACGCAGCTCACAGTCGTGCCCGATGCCGACGTGCTTGTCTGCATCGGGAGCGCGGACGCGTCGGCGCCCGCGACGCGCGTAAGCTTATACCAGATGTCCTCCGCAACCTTCGTGGCGAGTTGGGACCTTCCCGGCGAGCCGCGCGTCTACGTGCACGCTGATTCCGCGCACCATCCTATGCTCTTCGTCGGGGCGATGCGCGAGGCCACCGACACCATCGCGGTGTTCGCGCTCGCGCTCGACAGTCTGCGACTCTCGCCCGCGGCGCCCGGCTACACGCTGACGGGCGCGATCTACGACAGCTACACTTTTATGGACAACGCTTTACTCGGCGGGGCCTTCCGCGTGACGGATGCGACCGGCGCGGCCATCGACTCTAACCAGGTCCGCTACGACTACGTGCGGGACGCCTTCCTCGCAGACGACAACGCCATCAATCCATTATCCGGCGGCTCACTCAGGCATACTAACCGTCCCGTCTATCGCTTCTTCGGGGTCCAGTCGAGTAGCTACCTCGACCAGCGCTCGCTGTCGGGCGACTACCTGACGATCAACGTGGCGCGAGACTCTTTCGAGCTTCAGCACTTCAGTGTGGAGTCCGGGCCACGCTCAGTTTGGATGGAGAGCCGCCACTCCAACGCCACCTTCGCGATCGGGGGCGACCTCGCCGAGCTGAGTGCCTTCTCCGACGACGGGCTCCTGATTAGCGGTAAGGTCGCCCCGCCCGGCGCCCCCCTCGATCCACATGACGACACTCGCCTCATCGCTACGTCGATGAGCTTTACCATGTTTTTCTACACGCAGGAGATCCCGATCGACGGCACCCTGTCCGCCGTCGTCCGCACGGGCGACTCCCTGCTGCTCGCGGGCGATTTCACGATGCTCGCGGGGGCGCCCGTGCAGCAATTGGCCTACGCGCGGCCGGAGGTTACGGATGTCCCGCCCGCGCCCGTTTTGCGGGTCGGCGCTCGTGTCACCGCTGGCGAACTCCACCTCGACCTCGGCCAGGCCCTCGCGCGGGACGGGCGGCTCTTCTTGTACAGTAGTGACGGGCGGCTCGTGCAGACGGCGGTGGTCCCGGCGGGGCAGCAGGCCCCCGTCATACCGCTCTCGGTGGCCGGCGGCGCACTCCACTTCGCGATCGCGACCGAGGGTGGCGTCGGCGCCGGGACGGTCGTGGTGCACACTAACTGATTTCGGGCCCGCCGCCGAACGAAGCGCAGTCGACTTCGGGACGCGGGTCAACACGGTCGGCAGGGCATCCCGCTAGCCGCGGACCTTCTGCTTACGCCAGAACCCAACCTGCTTGCGCAGACAGTCGTTGGCCAGCAGGTCTTCGCGCGTCGGATACTCCGCGGCGAGCTGCTTCTCGTCGGGGACGCACCGGTGGATCGCCGAGTGGCACGGGCGGCACACCAGGAGTTTTCGCGTAAGCATGTCTTCCCTGTCGTACATCCGGCGGTAGCGCCCCTTGCGGTGGACGGCCTTCGGGATCAGGTGGTGCTCGGTGAGCTTCAGGCCTCGGCGCCCGCAAAGCTCGCAGGCCACGACACGTTCGCGCGGCTGCCAGACGTGCTCGGGGATCGGGTCTACGCGCTTGGGCATACGCACGTAGCAACGCTTTCGCGAAAACGGGGGTTTTGGCGAAAGCCCCCGCCCTCGCCTATCTTGCCTCAGCTATGACGGATCGCGAACGTCTCATCCTCCAGGAAGCCAAGGCCGCCATCCTCTCCGTGGAGCCGCGTGCGGAGGTGATCCTGTTCGGCTCACGGGCCCGCGGCGAGGCGCACGAGGAGTCGGATTTCGATTTGATGGTCATCACGCCGGAGGAGGTGCGGGTGCTCGAGCGGGGGCCTTACTATGCCGAGATTGGCGAAGTGAACCTGAGGCATTTAGAGCTGCTGTCCATGTTCTTTGTCTCCAAAGGCCGGTGGGAGGAGGAAAAAGCTGATCATCCTTTCCTAAAACAAGTACTCAACGACGGAATACCTATCTGATGCAGACGAAGTCCATAAACAACGAATTCCGCCACGCCGACTCCTGCTTGGAAGCCGCGCGGGTGACGCTAGAAGCAGGCATCGTGGATGCTTGCTTCAACAGATTGTACTATACCGTGTTCCACGCTGCGCGTGCGTTGATTCTGTCCAAAGACCTCGAAACAAAATCTCACGAGGGAGTTTACACCTTTTTGTCCAAGGAGTTCATCAAACCTGGTATTATCTCAAAGTCTGAGAACGAGATGTACCAAGCGCTTATCGACATGCGTGCAACTGCCGACTACGGTTATTTCACCGATCTCTCCATAGCGGATGCTAATGTCTTCCTCCCCCAAGCCGAAGCTTTCCTCGCGAAGGCCAAAAGTCTACTAGGATTCAGCACGTGATTCGCATCTCGCATACTCCGCAAACGTAATCATCCGCTTGCGGTCCTCGTCCCACAACTTGTTGTTGATCATCGGCAGGCTCTCCATAAACGTTACCTTCCTCACGTACTTCTGTAGCAGGGGATTCTCGCGTGCGCACCGCTCCAAATTGTAGTTCGGAATCCTCGAGGACAGGTGATGGATGTGGTGGTACCCGATGTCCCCGGTCAACCAGTGCATCACGCGCGGCAGGTCGTACAGCGTCGCCCCCTGTATCGCGGCCTGCAGGTAATTCCAGTTGCTCGTCCACCGCATGTAGGTGTCCTCGTGCTGGTGCTGTACGTAGAAAAACCAAAACGCGATGATCGAAAATCCCAGCACCGTCGTGCCCTGGATGACGAGGAATCGCTCCCACCCGAGCACGTACCCGAGCACGGCATACACGCCCACGATCGCGAGATTATTGAGGTGCAACTTGGTATGCACCCCACTCCAGCCCTCGTACCAAATCTTGGGGATCCGACACATGACCGTGATGTACAGCAGCGGCGCCATGAAGGCGATCACGAAGCCGCTCCGGAAAATACGGTAGCGCAACCGACCGAACGGCGTCCGCGTCCGGTACTCGTCCACGGTGAGGAAGTTGATGTCCCCGACGTCGCGGTGCTCGAGCTGCCCGACGTGCCCGTGGTGGAAGGCGTGTACGCGACTCCAGTACGTATACGGGATCGTGCTCAGCAAAGAGCAGCCCCACCCCACCCAGTCGCTCTGCCGGCGGCTCTTCAGAAACGAGTAGTGCCCGCAGTCGTGCTGAATGATGAACACCCGCACGAGGAAGAAGCTCGCCAGCGTGCCGATGGCGAAGGTGGCGACCAGACTGTAAGGATACACGAAGTACATCGCGGCCCACAGCGCTAGGAACGGGACAACCGTGTTGAGCACCTGCCACGCCGCGCGGCCGGTACTGGGCTGCTGATACGGAGACACGATTGACTTCCAGTCGGCGAGCTCGGATTGGATGTCGTGCGTACGTTGCGTCGCCGCGGTCGGGAGGGATGCAGTCATATAAACTCGGCGATGGCAGGGCATACCCCCGGCAAGGAGTTGCCTGCAGGTGCCAAGCGACGTAGGACGCGCGCCCCCGCGGGCCGCGCCCCTCGCCTCTGGACACCTTCTGTGGCGTGATACGGGGTTCGTTCGCCCGCCGCATCGCATTCGCGACCCGCCAGGCAATCGCCGAAGGTAACCCACCCCGGGCGCTACCGATCACTCGTTTGCCGAAGCGCCACCGTACTCTGCGCAGGGGGGGGCGGACGAGGCTGGGGATCTATCCGAAAGAAGCCGGAGGTCACGCCAACGGAGGTCCGATCGCAACCTAGTCGCTTACCGCTGCCACATTATTGCGCCCGCCGCTTAGCTTGCCCGACATGTCTACCCGCCGCCGCTTCCTCGCCCACCTGCCGGCCCTCGGGCTCGGCCTCAGCGCTGCCTGTAGCCCGCGAACGGGTGCTGGCGAAATCGAAGATTCGCGTAAGCAAAGCCCAGCCGCGCAACAGCACTCGGCCACGGCTCAGGCGGCTGATGACGCCGACCAGGCAGCTTCGGCTTTCGCCAAAACCCGCCGCCCCCTCGTCATCTCGACCTGGCCCCACGGCCTGCCCGCCAACGCCGAGGCCTGGGCCGCGCTCCGGTCCGGCAAAACCGTCCTCGACGCCGTCGAAGCCGGGGCCCGCGTCCCGGAGGCCGACCCGGCCGTGCGCACCGTCGGCCTCGGTGCTTACCCCGACCGCGACGGCAACGTGACGCTCGACGCCAGCATCGTCGGGCCGGACGGTCGCGGGGGCGCGGTGGCCTACCTGCAAAACATCGCCCACCCGATCTCGGTCGCGCGGCGCGTCATGGAGCAGACGCCGCACCTGATGCTCGTCGGCCGGGGCGCCTACGACTTCGCCCGCGCGCAGGGCTTCGCGCACGCCGAACTCCTCACCGACGAGGCCCGCCGCGAGTACGAGGCTTGGAAGCGCGACAACGGTCCCGAGCGCCCCGCCATCAACATCGAGAACCACGACACCATCGGCCTGCTCGCCGTGGACGCCGCGGGCCAGCTCGCCGGCGCCTGCACCACCTCCGGCGCAGCCTACAAGTACGCCGGTCGCGTCGGCGACTCCCCCATCATCGGGGCGGGGCTCTACGTCGACAACGACGTCGGCGCCGCCACGGCCACTGGCTGGGGCGAGGCCGTCATCCGGGCCTGCGGCAGCTTCCTGGTCGTCGAACTCATGCGCCAGGGCCTCACGCCCCAGGCCGCCTGCGAGGCCGCCGTCGCGCGCGTCATCTCCAAGAATCCCGACTGGCGAGAGATACAGGTCGGCTTCATCGCCGTCGACAAGGCCGGCGCGACGGGTGCCTACTGCATCGCCCCCGGTTTCTCCTACGCCGTTCACGACGCCGACGGTGCCCACCTCATCGAAGCCAAATCTGAGCTATGAGCAAGGTCCTTTTCGAAGTCTGTGTAGAAGGTGTGGACGGGGTTTTGGCGGCAGCCGAAGCCGGCGCTCAGCGCGTCGAACTCTGCGCGTCGCTATTCACCGGCGGCCTCAGTCCGAGCATCGGCACCGTCGTCGAGGCCGTCAAGATCCCCGGCGTCGACGTGATGTGCATGGTGCGCCCGCGCGCGGGGGACTTCTGCTACACGGACGCCGAGTTCGCCGGGATGCTCGCCGATGTCGACGCGTACAAAGCCGCGGGCGTCGCGGGCGTCGTCTTCGGTGTC
This sequence comes from Saprospiraceae bacterium, assembly GCA_965215115.1. Lineage (GTDB taxonomy): Bacteria > Bacteroidota > Bacteroidia > Chitinophagales > Saprospiraceae > CALDTK01. The sequence continues at coordinate 3,024,653 of OZ244050.1, read as the reverse complement.
CTGCTCCCCGACGGCACGGTGGACAAGCTGCGCACCGCTGTATTGGTGGCCCGAGCCCGCCCGTTGCGCGTTACCTTCCACCGCGCCTTCGACGTGACGCGCGATCCTTACGCCGCCCTCGAGGACCTCATCACCCTCGGCATCGACCGCGTCCTTACCTCCGGCCAAGCCGCCACCGCGCCCCTCGGCACCGACGTCATCGCTTCGCTCGTAAGGCAGGCCGCCGACCGCATCACCATCCTCCCGGGCTGCGGCATCACGCCGGACAATGCACGGGCGTTGATCAGCGCCACGGGCGTCACCGAGGTCCACGCCACGGCTTTCGCCAAAACAGACTCGCCGATGCGTCACCGCAATCCGGAGGTGTACATGGGTGCGCCGGGGCTCGACGAGTTCGAACGCGAGGTGACGAGCGTGGAGGAGGTGAGGCGTATGTTGTGGGCGTTGGGTGCGGAGGCCCCGCGTTAGACGGGCCGTCCTGCCCCACCCCCGAATACCTTCGCCCCCCATGAAGCCCCACACCGGCCGCGATCGCGCCATCACCGCCACGTGGCGCCCCGCCACCCTCGCCGTGCGCGGCGGCACCGAGCGCTCCAACTTCGGCGAGACCTCCGAGGCGCTCTTCCTCACCTCCGGGTTCTCCTACGAGTGCGCCGAGGATGCGGCGGCGCGCTTCCGCGGGGAGCAGGACGGGATGACCTACTCGCGGCTCCAGAACCCGACCGTCCGCATGCTCGAGGAGCGGATCGCGCTGATGGACGGGGGCGAGGCCTGCCGCTGTACGGCCTCCGGGATGTCGGCCATGACGGCCGCGCTGCTGTGCCAACTCTCGGCGGGGGATCACGTCGTGGCGGCCCGGGCGCTCTTCGGCTCGTGCCGCTACCTCGTCGACCAACTGTTGCCCCGGTTCGGGATCGCCACCACGCTCGTCGAGGGGCGCGACCTCGACCAGTGGCGCGACGCCATCCGCCCCGCCACCAAGGTGTTCTTCTTCGAGACGCCCTCCAATCCCACGCTCGAGATCGTCGATATCGCCGCGCTGAGTGTTTTGGCGAAAGCCCACCCCCGCGACACGCACAGCGGCCACATCACCACCGTGGTCGACAACGCGTTCGCGAGCCCGGCCCTCCAGCGACCGCTCGACTTTGGGGCCGACGTCGTGGCCTACTCCGCGACGAAGCTCATGGACGGACAGGGACGCGTCCTCGCCGGGGCCATCGTCGGCACGGCAGCCTTCGTCGACAAGACCCTCATGCCTTTCCTGCGCAACACTGGTCCGACCCTCTCGCCCTTTAATGCCTGGGTGGTGCTGAAGGGCCTGGAGACGCTGCACCTGCGCGCGCAGCAGCAGAGTCGCAACGCCCTCGCGGTGGCGACGTGGCTCGAAGGGAAGGTCGCCCGCGTGCTGTACCCAGGTCTGCCGTCGCACGCCGATTTCGAGCTTGCGCAAAAACAGATGACGGCCGGGGGCACCATCCTGAGCCTGTGGCTCGGCGGCGACCGCGCGGGAGCACACGCCTTCCTGGACGCTTTGCAGCTCATCGACATCTCCAACAACATCGGCGACTCCCGCAGCCTCATCACGCACCCGGCCTCCACGACGCACCACGGCATGGGCGAGCCCGCCCGACTCGCCGTCGGCATCACCGAGGACATGCTCCGACTCAACGTCGGCCTCGAGGACCCGCAGGACGTGATCGAGGACCTGGCGGGGTGCCTGAGTGCCTGAGTGCCTGGGTGCCTGGGTGCCTGGGTGCCTGGGTGCCTGGGTGCCTGGGTGCCTGGGTGCCTGGGTGCCTGGGTGCCTGGGTGCCTGGGTGCCTGGGTGCCTGGGTGCCTGAGTGCCTGAGTGCCTGAGTGCCTGAGTGCCCCACGCCCGCACCCCGCACCCAGGCACCCCGCATCCCCCTAAAGCCTACTTTGCGGCGATGGATCGACGCGACTTTCTCCGCAATGCCGCGCAGGCGGGCCTGCTCGTCACGGCCTTCCCGGGTGCGGGCTTCGCGGGTACGGAGACCTCGACCGCGCCGGAGGTCGACCCCTTCGCGGACTTCTTCACGCTGCCCATCTACCGCTGCTACGTCCGCGGACTTCAGTACCGCGAACTGCCGGAGGGTTGGCCCGCGGCTCTCGCTGTGCCGCAGGCGCTCGACCTGCTCAAGGAACCGGACAACCCCCACGACCGCCGCGCGATCGCCGTCTACGCCGAGGGTACTAAGGTCGGCTACCTCCCCCGCGAGGACAACCTCATCCTCGAGAAGCTCATCCGCCGGGGCCTGCCCGTGACCTGCCGCCTGGTCGGCGTCCAGCCCGACGGAGAGTCCTACCGCAGTCTCAGCGTCGAGGTAGCACTGCTCTACCCCAGCCACCCGACCACCGATCCCGACATCGAGAGCGCCGAAGCAGACCGCCGCGAGGGCCTCCGCAAGGTCGGCGAGAAGCCCCGCCACCACCGCCGCCCGACCGGCGATCCACTGAGCGCCGGACACGTCTACAGCGGCTACTACGAAGAGGGTTTTGGCGAAAGCTGAATGGAGCGCGGCCTATCGACACAAAAAGCTTCATCGGAGCACACCCCAAGCACCCAAGCACCTAGGCACCCCAAGCACCCAAGCACCTAGGCACCCCAGCACCTAGGCACCCCAAGCACCTAGCCCCCCCCCGGCCCCGCCGGCAACATGACCTCGACCGTGGTCCCCTCCCCAGCCGCGCTCCGGATCGCGATCGTGCCCCCGATTTGCTCCAGGAGACGCGCCACGAGCGCGAGCCCCACGCCCGCGCTCGGGTACTGCTCGCGGGGGTGGAGGCGCCGGAACAGCCCGAACACCTGCTCGAGGTACTCCCCGTCGATCCCGATGCCGCGGTCCGTGAGCCGCGTCGTGACCCGCCCGTCGCGCGGGGGGTCGACCTCGATCGCGAAGGAGGGCTCCTGTCCGGGGGCCACGAATCGTACGGCGTTGTCGAGGAGTTCGGCGAAGACGGCCTGGAGCTTCTGGGGGTCCGCGTGCACCAGGACGGTGTCCCCGACGGACAGCGCGGCGACGTGCGCCTGCCGAAGCTCGGGCTCCACCGTCGACTTCAACAGCGCCGTGAGCCAGACCCGCTGCACGGCGCAGGTTTTGGCGCAGGCCTCCACCCGACTCGCGCGACTGTAGAGCAGGAGGCGCTCCAGGACGTTGTGCATCGCGTGCGCGTTCGACTCGATGTAGTCGAAGTGCTCGGCGAGGGAGGCGTCGGCGGCGGCCTCGGCGGGGAGCTTGCGCCTCACCATCTGCATGAAGCTGCGGATCGTGCGCACGGGCTCCTTGAGGTCGTGCGAGGCCGCGTACGCGAATTGCTCCAACTGCTCGTTGTTGGCCTCCAGGCGCCCGCGCGTGAAGTGGGCGCTCGCGATACTCTGCTCGATGCTCCGCGTCACGCGCTGCCGGGCCGCGAGTTGCTCCTGGAGCTCGAGCCCGGTCTGGCGCTCGACTTCGACCCGCTCGAGGAGCTCGTCGTTGAGGCGGGCGTGCCCGGCGTAGACCTCGCGGTTGGCGTCCACGTACTCCGAGAGGAGAAACGCGAGCACCGCGACCGAGCACGCGAAGGCGATGAGGCCGTGGTAGAAGTCGCCTGCCCCCGAGGCCGCCGGCGGGTGGTACGCGAAGTGAACCGTGATCCAGGCGAAGGCCGTGACGTAGCCCAGGAGCCAAATCCGCCGCCAGCGAGCGTTCCGCTCGTGGATGCTCACCGCGCACAGGAGGGTCACGAGGTAGGAGATGTTCATGAGACTCTCCGAGATGAGTACGCTCGCCAGACAGGTAACCGTCACGGTCGCGATGGCGACGCGCTCGACGAGGGTCGTGTTGCGGCCGTTGAGCAAGCCGGTGAGCAACAGTATCCACCACGTATTGACCAGGTAGATCAGCGCCAGCGCCTCGATGCCGACGTAGTACTCGAACACGGTACAGGTCCCGCATATCCCGGCGTAGATGCGGCCGATGCGCCGGAGGCGCGTGAGGTGCCACGCGTCGGCGAGTTCGGCGTCGTGTAGGTCTACCGCGGCGCTATTGTGCATGGGCTGGTCGAGTTTCGGGCGCCGCGGCGGCGTCGGGGATGGCGGGCGGGGCGGCGGGCGCCACGGCCTGGAGCCGGAGGTGGAACTGGGTGCCCTCGCCGGCGGCGCTCGTGACGCGGATCTGGCCCCCGTGCGCGATGACGATCTTGCGACACAGCGCCAGGCCCACCCCGCTTCCCTCGTAGGCGTGCTCGGCGTGGGCGCGGTTGAAGAGCCCGAACACCTTGTCGAGCTGATTGGGCGGGATGCCGATCCCGTTGTCGGACACGCAGATCGTGTACCACCGGTCCTCGCCCTCGGCGGCGGCCGTGACCTCGATCCGCGGGGGCACCCCGGGGCGCGTAAACTTGAGAGCGTTGCTGAGGAGGTTCTGGAAGAGCTGAAGCAGCTGGGTGCGCTGCCCGCGGACCCGGCACAGCGCACCGACGTGGATGCCCGCGCCGCTGCGCTCGATGGAGTCGCCGAGGTTGAGGATCACCTCGTCGAGGACCGTGGCCAACTCGACCTCGGTGGCGTGTTCGCCCTCGGCGTCGTTGGCGTAGGTCATGAGGTCCTCGAGCATCAGCGACATGCGGCGCCCGCCGTCCTCGGCGAAGCCGAGGTAGTCCGCCAGGGCCTCGCTCCTGGGGTAGCGCCCGATCTTGCGTTGCGCGAGCTGCGTGAAGCTCACGATACTGCGGAGGGGCTCCTTGAGGTCGTGGTGGATCGCGTGCACGACGCTCTTCTTGTCCTGCTGGCGGAGGCGGAGGTCGTCCATGAGGCGCGCCTCCTGCATCAGCTGCGCGGTGAGCTGATCGATCTCGAGGCGGTTGGCCTCACTCGCGTCCGCTACCTCGGCCTGGTCGCGCGCGAGCGCCGTCTGCTCGTGGAGCATCTTGTGGCGTAGGATCTTGAGCTGCGTGACGGATCGCCCGAGACGCAGGCGCGCGGCCGCGAACTGCAGGTGCGCCGCCACCGACAGCAGCCCGAAGGTCCACGTCACCGTCACCCACGGGGGCACGAGGCGGGGCCCGGCGTCCGCGTACCCGAATTGCAGCAAGGCCATCGGGACGGCGAGACTGAAGGCCAGCAGCGCGATCGACACCCGGAAGTCGCTGAACAAGGCAAACAGCGTCACGCAGTACGCCAGGTAAGGCGCGAGGACGGCCGAGCCAAACGGCAGGGCCACGTGCCCGAGCCAGACCCCGAGCGTCATGTAGGCCGCCGAGGCGTACAGGCCCAGCCGCGCTGATGTCTTGCCTACCCCCAGCGCCAGGCCGCAGCCCCCGAGCACGAACGCCGTCCAGAGCTGTACGGGGAGTCGGTCGCCGTACCAAGCCGCCGCCACAAGGTGCCCGGACGCCAGCACGACCATACCCCACAGGTTGTTGCGCAGGTAGTGAGGACCGGTAGTGGGGCTGGGCGTAGGCATCGAAGGAAGCGCGCAAGTCGCGCGCCACCGATACCAGAATGATGCCACCCTTGCCCGCGCCCGGTCGGCCCGCGTGCGACTACTCCTCCGCGGCCTCGCCCTGCAGCGCCAGCAGCGCATGTAGGTCGGCGAGCGTATTCGCCTCCTCGATCGGCTTGTCCTTGCGCCACCTGAGCATCCGCGGGAACCGCAGCGCGATGCCGGACTTGTGCCGCGTCGAGCGGTTGATGCCCTCGAAGGCCAACTCGAACACGTGCACCGGCGGCACGCTCCTCACCGGCCCGAAGCGCTCGAGGGTGTTCTTGCGCACCCAGGCCGTCATCGAGCGGAACTCCGCGTCCGTCATCCCGGAGTAGGCCTTCGCGAAGGGCACCAGCGTCCGCTCGCCCGTGGCCTCGTCGGTGTCCCACACGGCGAAGGTGTAGTCGGAGTAGAGGTTGGCGCGGCGCCCGGACCCGCGCTGCGCGTAGATCATCACGGCGTCGATCGTGAGCGGGTCCACCTTCCACTTCCACCAGTCGCCCTTCTTGCGCCCGATGCGGTAGGGCGAGTCGAGGCGCTTGAGCATGAGGCCCTCGGCGAGGTGCTCGCGGGATTCGTCGCGGGCTTTCGCCAAAACCCGCCACTCGTCGGCCGCCACGACGGGGCTCAAGGGAAGTAGCGTCGGCTGGTTCGCGGCGGCGACCACGAGCTCGAGCAACTCGCGGCGCTGTTTTAGCGGAAGCCCCCGGATGTCCTTCTCGTCGTACTCCAACAGGTCGTAGCACATCAACACCACCGGCACCTCACCCAGGAGCTTCTTCCCGATGGTCTTGCGGCCGATGCGGCGTTGCAGCTGGCCGAACGGCAGCGGCTTGCCCTCCTTGTACGGCAAGATCTCCCCGTCGATGACGGTGCCATTGGGGACGGCTTCCGCCAAAACCTGCAGTTCCGGGTACTTGTCGGTGACGAGTTCCTCCCCGCGGCTCCACAGGAAACTCTCGCCACTGCGCACGATGAGCTGCCCGCGGATCCCGTCCCACTTGCGCTCGGCCTGCCACTCGCGCACGTCGCCGAGCTCGTGGATGTCGTCGATGGTCTGCTCGAGCTGGTAGGCGAGGTAGAAGGGGTAGGGCTTCGAGATGTCCTCGTGGGGCGAGTGCTCGAGGACGAGCTCGGTGAAGGTCGTGTCGTCCGGGCCCCAATTGCCCATCAGGCGGTGGGCCAGCGCGTTTTCCTCGATCCCGGTCGCGTGGCCGAGGGCGCGGACCATGAGCTTCTGCGAGACGCCGACGCGCAGAGAGCCGGTGATGAGCTTCGTGAAGCAGTAGCGCTCCGTGCCGCCGAGCTCGTCCCAGGCCTCGAGGACGCCCTCCTTCTTGCCGACCTCGTCGTAGGTGGCCAGGGCGCGCGTGTAGTCGATCCAGTAGCTCAGGTCGTGCGTGGACGCGCGGGTCGGGTCGGGCAGCAGCAGACTGATCGCCTCGGCCAGGTCGCCGGTCGTGTGGTAAGAGTCCTCGAAGAGCCACAGTGGCACCCCCGCGATGTCGGCGGCCCAGTGGCGCAGCAAGGTGGTGTTGACGGGCCGCTTCGGGCGGCGCCCCGAGAGCAGGGCGATGGTCCAGAGCTTGTCGGAGTCGTCGGCCTCGGCGAAGTAGCGGCGCAGGGCCTCGACCTTGGCGAGCGTGGAGTTGGTCTCGTCGAGCTCGCGGTAGAGTTGGGCGAAGCGTTGCATGCTTCGCAGCAACGGGCCACGACGCAAGGGGGTTTATGGGCGCGAGCTTCGCTCGCTAGATGGGCGCGGGGCTAGATGGGCGCGGGGCTAGATGGGCGCGGGGCTAGATGGGCGCGGGGCTAGGGGCGCGGGGCTAGATGGGCGCGGGGCTAGATGGGCGCGGGGCTAGATGGGCCTCCCGGGACGCCCGCCCCTTTGCGATCCTTGCGGTCCCTCGCGCCCCTTGCGTCCCATCAGGTGAGTACAGCACGAAAGCGAAGCCCACCTAGGCCGCAGGCCGCCCATCCAACCCACAACGTTGCCCTCGACCAAGAACACTTCGCCCTTTTTCGACATACCTTAAGGGTACGCTAACATCAAGAAACCCTTTTTAATAACACACTCATGCCAAGCTCAGCCAAGGACATCCTCGCTCAGAAAATGGAGGACGCCACCAACTGCGAGCCCGCAGCAAACCAAAACCCTAACATGGCCACCACCCCCAAAAGCAACAACGCCACCGGCACCAACAGGCCCCTCGCCGGTACCCCCCGGACCGCCGCGGAGCACACGCACCTCGGCCTCGACCTCCCGCCGCTAGCCGCCAACAAGCCCGCCAAGGGCCCACGCGTCCAGACCGACCAGGAGCCGTACGTCCAGGGCAAGATGAAGCCGAAGAAGACCAAGCGCAACGTCGCCATCGGCGCCGCCGTCCTCGGTGGACTCGCCGCCGGTGCCTACGCCCTCTACAAGTCGGGCGAGAACACCGACGGTTCCCAGAAGTCGGCCGGCAACACCCTCGCCGCCCTCCTCCCGAAAGGCCAGGCCGTGACCATCCGCAAGCGCCAGGAGGTCGACGCCAAGTCGAGCGTCGTCTACGCCGAGTGGCGTAAGCTCGAGAACCTGCCCACCATCCTGAGCCACCTCAAGGAGGTCAAGGTCGTGGACGAGAAGCGCAGCCTCTGGACCGCGAAGGGTCCCGCCGGCACCGAGGTGAACTGGTACGCCAACATCACCGAGGACGAGCCCGGACGCGCCATCTCGTGGCAGGCCGAGGAGAAGGCCGACGTGCCCAACAGCGGTCGGATCCTCTTCAGCGAGACGCCGAAAGGCAAGACCCTCATCGAGGTAACGCTCACCTACCAACCACCAGCCGGTGCCGTCGGCCAGGCCATCGCCGCCGCCTTCGGGGAGAATCCCGAGAAGCAGATCACCGACGACCTCAAGAACTTCAAGAAGTCGATCGAGGGCCGCGTCGCCGCCTAGTCGGTGTACGACCTAAGCAGATTTCACCGAGTGAACACCTTCAAGCCCCCGCAGCCTCACGGTTGCGGGGGCTTTCGGTATTCTGGTGTCCGCACGGAATCGAAGATCGACTGCAGTGCGGCGATGCGGACGTTCGGCCGGTCCTCCTTCGTGGCTTGCCGCAGCAGGCTATCGCGCATCTTGCGGAGCGCGGCCTGCGTCATGGGGTCCTCCCTGCCGTAAGCCTGGATGGCGACCACCTGTCGGTCGAGGAACGCAAGCGGGTCCTCCACCGCCTGGTACACCCGCGTGGTCCCAGTTTCGTCTGTTTTGGTCAGCACGGGCGCCAGCGGCAGGGCGTGGTGGAAGATCTGACGCATGTAGTCTATCGCGAGCACGGCCGTACCGGGGTCGTTGATCCCGGGGCTCAGGGCCTTGAGGGCGACCTCGAGCATATTCTCGACGCCGTAGCCGTAGGAGTCTCCAGTGTCCGAACTATCGTTGAAGTAGAAGTTGCGCGGGAAGTGGTCCAGTTTCAGGACATCCTCCCCGAGCGAGCGCTCCGTGTAGAACAGCGGGTCGCCCTCGACGACGTAGGTCCCCAGCGGGATCATGAAGGCGAAGCGCGTGTCGTGGGTTTTGGCGAAAGCCGCCAGCCCGGCCTCGTTGACGCCCCGGAAGAAACCCGCGCGCCAACTCGGGATACAGTGCCAGTCGCCGACGTCGGGCAGGTGCTCGTCCGGCGACTGTCCCCTCTGCCGCGCGAGGAGGTCCTCGAGACTCGTGAAGGTCCGCTTGTGCGCACCCCGCAACACGACCCCGACCTGGATACTGAGACTCACGCCGTGGATGAAGTAGATGAACAGGCCGAGGCATATGATCCCGAAGATCACGGCGAGCGCGAGCGAGGTGCTGGGCGGCGTACCGTCTTCGGTGTTGAGGCCGAACCCCATCGCGATCACGATGCAGTACAGGATCGTGCCGAGGTAAAACCCCAACACCATCTGGTGGCGGCGGCTACCGATGAGGCTCGGCAGCAGGCGGGGCGAGAGATTCGAGGTCGCGTTGCTGAGCAGCACCATCACCATCGAGAAGCTGAACACCATCAGCGAGATCAGTCCCCCGATCAGGGTCGTGAGCAGACTGAGCGCCACCGTCCGGTCGCGCACCAGCAAGAAGGGCATCGTCTCGTCGACGGCCGTGAAGAAGGCCTCCGTCGTGAAGGTCCGCATCACGACGCCGAGCGTGAAGAACAGCGCGCCAAGCAGCGTCGGCCAGAAGGCGATACTCCCGACGATGCGCTCGAAACGTCGGTGTAGCCAGACCTTGATTGCCTCCATGCCGCGAAGATGCCCTATTGTCGCCGGCGACGTAGGCCCCAGCGAACAAGGCCAGCGCGGATCGTATCCTAGGTAACAAACCACCTTTATGGACCTAGGTATCGAAGGGCGCCACGCCCTCATCACCGGCGGGGCCTCCGGCATCGGCGAGGCTACCGCACGCCTCCTGCTCGAGGACGGGTGCCGCGTCACGCTCACCTCCCTTCACGAACCGGGCCTCCGGGCCACCGTCGAGCGCCTCGGCCACGCGGACCTCCTCGCCTTCAAAACCGCCGACCTCACGAAGGACGAAGATCTCAGAGCCCTCGCCGAGTTCACGGGGGCGGTCGACATCCTCATTAACACCGCCGGCATCACCGGGGCCAAGGGCGACCCCCTGGAGGTGACGGACGCCGACTACCTAGAGGCCTTCGAGACCGACTTCCTCACGGCCGTTCGCGTCTCGCGCCGTTTCGTCCCCGGGATGCGCGAACGCGGCTGGGGTCGCGCCATCTACGTCACCTCCGAGAACGTGGCCCAGCCCTACGGCGACGAGTCGGTGTACAACGGCGCCAAGGCCGCGCTGCTCACCTTCGCGAAATCCATCGCCCAACGCTACGCCCCGGACGGCGTCCTCGTCAACACGGTCGCCCCGGCCTTCATCGAGACCCCGATGACCGACAAGATGATGGAGAAGCGCGCCGGGGAGCGCGGCACCTCGAAGGAGGAAGCGATCGAGAGTTTCCTCGAGGAGGAGCGTCCGCACCTGGTGCTCAAGCGCCGCGGCAAGGCCGAGGAGGTGGCGGCGGTGATCGCGTTTCTGGCCAGCGAGAGATCCAGCTTTGTGGTGGGCTCGAACTACCGCGTCGACGGCGGGAGCGTGCAGGGGATTGACGTTTAGGAGATGGTTGGATGGGAAGATGGGAAGATGGGAAGATGGGCTGATGGGTGGATGGCACGTCCGCACGGCCATCCACCCATCCACCCATCATCCGATCCACCCATCTCAAACCCCTACCAGCCGCTCAGCCCCTTCCGCCAGCGTCTCCTCCTGCTTCGCGAAGCACAGCCTCACGTACCGCTGCCCCTCGGGCGGATTTCGGTAGAAGCCCGAGATCGGGATCGTGGCCACGCCGTGCTCGGTGATGAGCCTTTCGGCAAAACGCCCATCCTCCTCGTCGCTCACGGCGCTGTAGTCGGCCAGGACGAAGTAGCTGCCCTCACTCGGGAGAAGCCCGAATTTGCTACCCGCCAGGGCCCCGACGAGGAGATCGCGTTTTGCCGAAAGGAAACCAGGCAAACCCTCGTAGTGCACCGGCTCGGCGAGCTGATCGGCGATGGCGTACTGCGCGGGCGTGTTGACCGTGAAGACCGTAAACTGGTGAAGTTGCCGAAAGCGCTGCGTCGACTCCGGCGGCGCGACGATGTAGCCGACCTTCCAGCCCGTGACGTGGAAGGTCTTCCCGAAGCTGCTCGTCACCAGGGCACGCTTGCGCAGACCTGGGTAGCGCAGCACACTCAGGTGCTCGCGACCGTCGTAGACCAAGTGCTCGTACACTTCGTCACTGAGCAGCAGCGTGTCGGTGGGAGAGAGTAGGCGCTCGAGTTCCGACAGGTCCTCGTGGCGCAGGCATTTCCCCGTTGGGTTGTGCGGATTGTTGAGGATGACCAGTTTGGGTCGGGTCTTGAGCCTTTCGGCAAAACGCGTCCAGTCGATACGGAAATCGGGTCCGACGAGATTAATCGCGGTCACGACCCCGCCCCGGCTCTCGACGGCGGGGGCGTAGGAGTCGTAGGCCGGGTCGAACAGGAGGACTTCGTCGCCGGGCTCGACCACGGACTGGATGGCCGTCCACAGACCCTGGGTCGCGCCACTGGTCACGGTGATCTCGGTCTGGGGGTCTACGCCTACGCCCTGCACCCGCTCAATTTTCTTGGCGATGGCCGCGAGCAAACTTGGGACCCCAGCCATGGGCGCGTACTGGTTGCTGGAGTGCCGCAGGTGGTAGACGAAGCGATCGACGAGGGCCGGGTCGGGCGCGAAGTCCGGAAAGCCCTGGCCGAGATTTACGGCGCCGTGTTCGCGGGCGAGCGCGGAGATGGTAGAGAAGATGGAGGGCTTCAGGGTGGGGCGAATTTTTTGGGTAGGTAAAGGTCGGGGTATAGTTGGTGTATAGCGGTTTCGCTGGCGCCAATTTCTCACGTGGCGAATGGAGGACACCGAAGGCACAAGCCGGCTCAGCCCCCCGCGAGGTCGAGAGTCGTGACCCTAGAGAACAACCCTGGAAAGAGAAAAGCCATCTACCCCAAAATCCACCTCCACCTCACGTACCCGCGCCAAAGCCCCCACAGCACCAACGCCGTGACCGCCACCAATTCGAGGTGGGCGACATCGGCCAAGAACGAGAGCGACGCCTCGATTAGCCTTCCCGGCGCCACCACCACGTCCCAGGTGTTGAACCGCAGCAGGCGCCCCAGCCACACCCCTACCGCGCAGGCTCCAATGACGACGGCGCAGGCCAACGCCCGTGCCTGTGCCCCGCACCCCCGCACGTCCAACGCCTCGTCGAAATATCGCATGGCCCGCAGGAACCAGCCCAGCGCCAGCACCGTCGAACCCGCGGTAATCACCAAGCCCAACCAGGCCCCCGTGAGGTGACCCGCCGCCAGCGCCCGGAGCGGGTGCACGAAGTCGGTAACGAGGTAAGGGGCATTCGGGAGGAACAGCAGCCAGCCGCAGAACAGCCCCGCATTTGCCGCCCCGCCCCACCGATGGCCGTACCGCTGGTGGAGTCGACACAAGAGCAGCGGGGCGTAGGCCAGGACCAGGTTCCACACGAGGAACCCGTAGGTCAGCTCTTGCAGCAAAACGATCCGTAGGCTGAGCGCACTGATGGTCAGCCCGAGGAGGCGGATGTCGTACAGGGTTAGCGCATGCGGTGCCGACTGCGCGCGCGCAGCGACGAGGGGGGTCGTGGTCATAGGTTGAAGCTCAGGGAAGTGCAACAGATAAAAAAGTGCTTTGCGTTACAAAGTTATGAGTCAAAAATATTCTACTTGCCCGGTCGGAGCATCTTCTCCAATATCGCGATGTGGTGCTCGAAAGCGTCGCGGCCCTTCTCGGTCGCCCGGTAGCTCGTCAGGGTCTTGCGTCCGACGAAGCCCTTGCGCAGCTCCACGTAAGCTTCGTCCTCCAACTTCCGCAGGTGCGAGGCGAGGTTTCCGTCACTCAGATCGAGCTCCTCCTTGAACGTCGTGAAGTCCACCCACTCCGCCGCCGCGAGCATCGCCATGAGCGCCAGGCGCACCCGCGAGTCGAGGGTCTTGTCGAGCTGGTTGAGGAGGTGTTTCATGCTTCGCTTCGCTCATACCGCCACCACATTAACCCGCCGTACACAATATGTAACACCCCAAACCCGAACGCCCACGCATCCGTGCCGTAGTCCGGGAAAAAAGCCGTCACCACGCCTATGGCCACCTCGCAGTACCCGAGCGTCCGAATCTCGTCCAGTGTGTACCGTCCCGCCGCCAGCAGCGCCAGTCCGTAGAAGATCAGCGTGATCGACGCCGAGTAGCCGTAGTCGCCGTGGTGCCAGTGCGCGATCACGAGGAGTCCACCGGCGATCAGTGGCGCGAGCATCGCCGTGAGCATCGCGCGCGTTTGCGCATTCCACAGACGGGTCTTCGTGTGGCGAACGCGGCGTGCCGTGAAGAACACCGCCCCCGCCAGCGCCACCACCATGGTCAGGATGCCCGAGGTGAAGACGTAGGTCTCGATGCCGGCCACCTGCCCCGTCTGCCGGAAGAAGGCCGTGTAGTAGTCGACGCCCTCCAGGGGATACGTGCCGGCCTTGGCGTAGGCGAGTCCGGCGGCGACCAGGGCACACAGCCCCGCCCACGCACCCGAGAGGCCACTGAGCGAGAGCACGCGCGAGGTCCGCGACATCATCTGCCGGATGTCCGCCAGCGCCACCCGGGGATCATCGTAGTCTTGGGAGACATCCATGTAAAGTGCTTTGCTGCACAAAGCTATCCCAAATCTCGACTCACCCTAGCTTTCGCAAAAAAAAGCCGCCGACGTCCTGCGGGGGGGGCGTCGGCGGCGGTGGGGGTGGGGGTTTTGCCGAAGGGCTGATTATCGAAAGGGTTCAGCTTTCGCCAAAACCCGTCTTCCGGAAGGTAAGCGCCCTAGTACAGCGGCCGCTCAATCGCGACCGCGCCGCTGCCGGCGTATTGACGGGCCGGGTGCGCCGCGATGAAGTTCTTCAGGTCGGTATTGAACTTCTCCCAGTGCGTAACGGCCAGGCCGTGCGGGGCACCTTCGTACTCCTTGACGACGGCGCCACCGGGGACCATGTCCTTGGCGCGGCGCGACGAAGCGTCGATCGGGACGATCTGGTCGTCGACCCCGTGCACGAACATCGTCGGCACGTCGATCTTGGCGAGGTCCTGGCGGAAGTCCGTTTTCGCGAAAGCGTCCACGCAGTCCAGCGTCGCTACCGGGCTCGCCTCCATCACCTTCATCTGCGTGAAGTCGAGCCACGCGTCGCCGACCGGGTGCGACAGCAGGCCGACGCCGTAGAACTTCTTCGCCCAGCCGGCGAGGAAGCCCGCGCGGTCTTTGCGCAGACCGTCCTTCATGTCCTGGAAGATCGACGGGTCGACGCCGTCCTCGTTGCCGTCGGCCTTGATCATGTAGGGCGTCACCGAACTCACGAAGACCGCACGCGCCACGCGCTCCGAACCGTAGTTGCCGAGGTAGCGCGCCACCTCGCCGCCGCCCATTGAGAAGCCGACGAGCGTCACGGCCCGCAGGTCGAGTCCCTCGAGGAGGCGCTGGAGGTCGGCCGCCATCGTGTCGTAGTCGTAGCCCGCGAAGGGCTTGCCGCTCTTGCCGAAACCACGGCGGTCGTAGCCCACCACGCGGAAGGCTTGGTTCGGCAGGGTGATCCACTGGTGCTCCCACATGTCGAGGGAGAAGGGCCAGCCGTGGATCAGGACGATCGTGTCGGGGCCCGTGCCGTAGTCGCGGTAGTAGAGGTCGGGCTGTGCGTCGGTCGGCGTCGCGCCGGTGACGTGAGATAGGTAAGGCATAGGTGCGGGGGGGATTTTGGCGGTGTAAAGAATGCCCTGGGGGGCTCACCTTGAAAATGTCACCGGGCGACCTGTAGGTTCGTTGTTATTCGACAACCAACCAGGCTCAGCTCGCATCCAATTTGCCGTTGGTCGGTTTTATGACAGGGCCTGCATCCAACACCCGGGTGCCCTATTTTGGCCTCCCAAACCAAGAAACTATGTTCGGTAACAACCGCGCCCCCAAAGACGGGGGCCACAGCAAGAATCCCTTCCTGCGCAACATCGAGAAGCAGACCGAGCGCGGCGACTACGGCGACGTGATCGAGTCCGGGCTCGACCGGAGCTTCGTCGAGCCGATGAGCGCCACGGGCACCGTCGTCAAGACCGGCATCCTCACGCTCCTGATGCTCATCACGGCGGCCATCTCGTTCGTCAACCCGAGCCAACTGTACCTATGGGGCGGGGCCATCGGTGGCCTCGTCATGGTCGTCATCGCGAGCATGAAGCCGCGGCAGGCCATCTGGGCGGCCCCGGCCTACGCCCTCCTCGAGGGTCTGTTCGTCGGCGCGGTCTCCAGCATCTACGCCTACATGATGGACGGGATCATCTTCCAGGCCGTCTCGCTCACGGTCGCGGTGCTGCTCACGATGCTGCTCCTCTACCAGACCGGCGCCATCAAGGTCACCGCCAAGCTCCGCTCCGGGGTCATGATTGCCACGGGGGCCATCTTCGTGGTCTACCTCGCGTCGATCGCGCTGAGCTTCTTCGGCATCACGATTCCGTACCTCCACCAGGGAGGGATGATCGGCATCGGCATTTCCTTGCTCATCATCGGCGTGGCGGCCTTCAACCTCCTGCTCGACTTCGACAACATCGAGCAGGGCGTCGCGCGGGGCCTGCCGAGCCGCTACGAGTGGGTCTTCTCGATGGGCCTGCTCGTCACGCTCGTCTGGCTCTACGTAGAAATCCTGCGCCTGATCGCGATCATGAACAGGGACTAGAGCGAACGTCGAAGCCTGACGGCGGCAGGTTGGATGGCCGGTGGGGCCACACGACAGTCGCTTTTCGGAAGGCCCGCACGACAGCCTCGCTGCCGTGCGGGCTTTTCTCGTTGGCCGGCTTTCGTTTTAGCTCAAGCGATTGTCTGAGACGCCTTCCGGCAAAACCCGTCACGGGTGTTGAGCGGCGGTATACATTTGGAAAGTCTACTGATCGGTGGACTCCCCACACTATGTATAGAGCGCTACGTAGTTCGATTGCCGCTACCTTTTTGGCATGTTTTGGCGCAAGCCTCACTGCCCAAACACTAGGCGACCTCCCTTCTGGAGACCCTCCCCGCCCCACGCAGACTTCGATAGGTCTGCAGTACGCCTTCAACCGCGTGAACGGCGTCAACATCCACGCCGGCGGCATCAACCTGATTCACCGCTTCAACGGCGCGCTCGCGCTCGGCGGACAGGTGTCGATGGCGCGCGCCAATGTAGGCGCCACCAGTCCGCGCCAGCAAAGACATCGTCAAGCGGTAGCGTCACCCCCAGGCCACAGGCCGTCACCCTAAAAAGCCTCCCCGATCTGAATGTAGAAATTAAAGTCCCCCTCGCCCGTGAATGCCACGTCGGCGCGCAGATTCAACCGCTCCACCGGGTCTACCATGAAGCGAACCCCCGCCCCGGCGGCCGTGCGGAGCTTGCCGAGCGAAAACTGCCCCGGGGAGGGCGCCACCGTGCCCGCGCTCGCGAAGCCCACGAAGCCGAACGGACTGTTCTTGATGTTGAGCCGGTACTCCCCCTGCGCCGCGACGTACGCCTCGTCGATGTAGCGACCCTCGTAGTAGCCCCGCATGATCTCCCCCGACCCGAGTTGCGCGAGCTCCACGAGGGGCACGTCCCCGCTGGCGAAATAGCCGATGCCTTGCACGGCGAGTACGTCGCGCCACCGCTCGTTGCCCTTGAGTTGGACGAAGTGCCGCGCGTCGGCGCGCGTGAGGGCGTACTCGCTGGTGCCCCCGAGCAGGGTCCCGTAGCGGCCGTACGTGAGCTCGAAGTAGCTGCCGTGCTGGGCGTTGAGCAGGGAGTTGCGCGTGTCGTAGAGCGCGGCCACCTCCGCGCCGACGCTCCGCGAGCCACCCGCGCCCCGGATGTTGCGGTAGGCCGCGAGGTCGGCGGTGGTGTTCTCGGCGTCCTCGGCGAGCACGAAGTCCGTCGAGGAGATGTCCCGGATGCGGACCCCCGCCCCGAGGAAGAGTTTGTCGACGAACACCTGCTTCGAGAAGATCGGCTCGAAGGTGAGCTCGGTGCTCTCGAAGACGACCTCGTTGGTCCGCGGGGTACTGTTGCCGACGCCGTAGAAGAGCCGCGGGAACACCTGCGCGCGGGCGTTGCCGCTGATGACGTAGGCCTCGTCCGGGGTGAAGATCTCGAACCCGCTGTAGAAGAGGAGCTGGTTCTCGAGCGTGTACGTAAACGCGATCGGGATCGCCGAGGTCCGCGTCCGTTCCTCGTCGCCCGACCCGGGGAACTTAAACAAGTACGAGCCCCCGATCCCGAAGCCGAAGTTGGTCTCCGGAGTGTAGATGACGTAGGGCGCGAAGACGACCTTCGAGGGGTAGTAGCGCTCCGGGTCGCGGGCCACGCGCTTCTCGTTCGGCTCGATGGTGAGGAAGTCGATGACGCGGTCGAGCGGCCCCGTGGCGAAGGTCTCGTCGCGGACCACGGCCTCCGCCTTCTCGAGGGTGTCGCGGGGGCTGGTCTGCGCGACGAGGGGGAGGGCTGCCGCCAAAACGCCGCCCAGCGAGACTAGAATACGTAAGCGTCTGTTTGTCATGCGCGGGGGTTGAGCCTCGGGGTACGGAGAGGCAACTGCGAAGCCGGTGAAACGGTTTTGCGTTACCATCGGTTGCCTTCGGGCATCCGGTTTCTCGGGCGCGCCGAGATTATCATATCGAGGTGTCTGCCGCCAGCATTTCGGAGCCGACGCCGTCGCGAGATTGTCCTCTTCGGCGTACTTGCGGGACACGGCGCGCCCGGACTTTGCGCCATCCCTCGAACACCTCAGACCTTCAGCCCAATGTTTTACCGTTTCCGCGGGCGCACGCCCGTGTGCCACGAGTCCTCCTTCGTCCACCCCCTGGCCGCCGTCATCGGCGAGGTCACGATAGGCGCCGACTGCTACATCGGCCCGGGCGCGGTGCTGCGCGGCGACTGGGGCGAGGTCATCGTCGAGGATGGCTGCAACGTCCAGGAGTCGTGCACCCTCCACATGTACCCCGGCAAACCGGTGCGCTTACGCCAAAACGCCCACATCGGCCACGGGGCCGTGGTCCACGGCGCGGACATCGGCCGGGACGTACTCATCGGCATGAACGCCGTCATCATGGACGACGCCGTGATCGGCGACGGCAGCATCGTCGGCGCGCTGACTTTCGTCAAAACGGGCCTCGTGATCCCCGCTCGCAGCCTCGTGGTCGGCAACCCCGCCCGCGTCATCGGCCACGTCGACGACGAGCGACTCGCCGCCAAGGTGGCCGGGACAGAGCTGTACCAGACCCTGCCGCGGATTTGGCAAAGCGAGGTAACGGAGGTCGAGCCGCGACGGGCGTGAGAGCGGCGAGGGCTGAGGCTGGGGCGGCGGAGGTCGTCAAACCGGTTTTTAGCTTGTCAAGGAGGAAAATTTGAACCCGGGGTCTCCACAAATCTCGGCTCAACGACCTCTACACATCGCCTATCCCAGGCCGAGTACTGCTTCTACGCCAAGCCGGGCTACTACAGGGAGCGTGACCCGACACTCGAGTCCTTGACCACGTCCAGGTCCTCGCGGCCGTCGTAGATGTCCTCCTCGTCGTCGCGGATGTCCTGGGCGCGCAGGAGCATGAACTCCTGGATGTTCTCCTGGTTGAGCATCCCCGCCAGGTGCTCCCCGTCGTACACCGGGCAGACCGTGGCGTGCTTCGACATCATCAGCATGTAGGCCTCCTGGAGGCTCATCTGCAGCGAGAGCTCGAGCGGGTCGGCGAGGGCGGCGTCCTTGATGCGCTGGTTGGGCTCCTTGCTGGCGAGGGCCCGCACCACGCCCTCGCGCGTGAGCACCCCGACCACCAGGCCGTCGAGGTCGAACACGAGGAACTCCTTCTCCTGGCTCGAGAGCATGATGTCGACCGCGCGTTGGATCGGCTCGTGGATGTACAGTGGCGTGTACTGCGTCATGAGGACATCGCGTACGCGAAAACCCGACAGCGCCGTACGCGTCGACACCTGCCTCGATTCGGCACCGGCGCCAAGGTAGACGAACAGTCCGATGAACACGAGCCAGTAGTTGGTGCCCCAAAATCCGATGATCACGAAGCCCACCGCGAGCGTCCGCCCGATGCCCGCCGCGAAACGCGTCGCCTTGGCGCGCGTCCACCGCATGGCGAGCAGGGCGCGTAGCACGCGCCCGCCATCCATCGGGAAGGCCGGAATGAGGTTGAAGAGCACCAGCACCACGTTGACCAGCAGCAGGTTCTCCGCGAAGTAGCGCGGGTCGATGGTGTTGAAGTCCGGCGTAAAATTCCCCATCTGCGAGGTGAGCGCCAGGTAGATGGCTAGCACGATCGCGATCGCGACGTTGACCAGGGGCCCGGCGATGGCGACGACCAGCTCCTCGCTCGGTTTCTCGGGCAGGCGCTCCAGCGACGCCAGTCCCCCGATCGGCAGCAGCGTAATGTCGCGCGTGCGCACCTTGTAGCGCCGGGCCGTGAGGGCGTGGCCGTACTCGTGCGCCAGCACGCACGCGAACACCGCCAGCACGAACCCGATGCCGTAGAGCCCGGTCTCCACGGAGTTCGTCTCGCGGTAGTAGCTAAAGAAGATCCACCCGAGCAGGATCAGGAAGGTCCAGTGGACTTTGACGTCGATCCCGGCGAGGCGGGCGATGCGGTAAGCTCCTCTCATGTGGCCAACTAACGCGTCGGGGTGGTTTCGGATCGCTTCGCTCACCGTAGGTTTGTCCTCATGGGAAGGGCATTCGAGTTCCGCAAGGAGAGGAAGATGAAGCGCTGGGCGGGCATGGCCCGGGCCTTCACGCGCATCGGTCGCGAGATCGCGATCGCGGTCAAGGAAGGGGGCGGCAACCCGGACTACAACCCGCGCCTCCGCATGGCGATCTCGAACGCGAAGGCGGCCAACATGCCGAAGGCCAACGTCGAGAGCGCCATCAAGAAAGCCACCGAGAAGGACTCGGCCAGCTACGACGAGATCGTCTACGAGGGCTACGGCCCGCACGGCATCGCGATCCTCGTCGAGACCGCGACCGACAACGGCACCCGCACCGTGGCCAACGTCCGGCACGCCTTCTCGAAGCACGGCGGGGCCATGGGGACGAATGGCTCGGTGGACTACATGTTCCGGCGCGTCGGGCAGTTCAAAGTCGCCGAGGCCGGGCAGGACCTCGAAGAGCTCGAGCTCGAGCTCATCGACGCCGGCCTCGAGGAGATCACCAAGGACGACGAGGGCCACCTCGTGTTCCAGTGCGCCTTCACGGACTTCGGCTCGCTCGCCGCCGGCCTCGAGGCACAGCACCTCGAGGTCGTCAGCTCGGAGTTGGTCCGCCTCCCCCAGCACTCAAAGACGCTCACCGACGCCCAGACCGACGACGTCATTAAGCTCATCGACAAGCTCGAGGAGGACGAGGATGTCGTCAACGTCTTCCACACCATGGACGAGGGGGCGTGATCGGGCCCAGACGCCACGCGCCTCACCCCTTTCGCCAGTTGACCCGCCAGCTGAAACCCAGGTCCACGAAGTAGTCCGAATCCAGCCCGGTGTTGTCCCCCTCGAACGCGCCGAAGCCCTCGAGCCCGGCCGAGAGATCGAGCTTGACGTCGGGCGAGAGGAAGTACCCTACGCCGGCGTCGACGCCCAGGTCGACGTCGTTGAGGTTGCCGTAGCCCTCGACGAAGAAGGACAGTCTGCGGCTTGCGCCAAAACCCAGGGCCAGGGTGTAGAAGCTAGTCATCCCGGCTGCGTTGCCGCTGTTGCTAAACCCGACGTTGCCCGTGAGGCCGAAGCGGTCGCCTAGGCCCTTGCCCACGGCCACGATCGTGGTCTGGCCCACGCCGACGCGCCCGAAGTCGCCGCTCGTACCTTTGAGCAGCAGCCGCGTCTGCACGCAGATCGACGGGACGTTCGCGGACTCGTTGGTGACGTTGTAGCGCACACCGAGCTGCGTACTACTGAGGCCGGAGCGGTTGCGCGGGTTGAAGGCATTGCCGTCGTTGGGGGTCTCGTCGATCTGGTAGCGGAGCACCCCGCTCACCTCGAAGTCCTCGGTGACCCCGAGGCGCAGGACGTTCGTGATGGCCGTCGTGCGGGTGGTGTTGACGCCGGCCTCGACGCTGCGCAAGGTGACGCCGTGCTGCCCCTGGAACGTCCTCGCCCCGACGGCGTAGGTCCCGATGGATTGTCCCGGGCGACCCGACCGCATGTACTCGGCGTACTGGGCGTGGAGGAGGCCCGGGCACACCGCCGCCACGAGGCCCGTCAGCAGTGCAAGGCGTACAGGTAGGATCATACGACACGCAACCGGGGCAGGGCGCGTTTTGCTCAAATCGCAATGCCCGGAAGCGCGCCTCGGCCGTAAAGAGCGGGGTCGTCTGCCGCGCCGTTGCGGCCCGTCGCAAACGGTAGGCTTGCCCTTCACGTCGCGGCGAGCGGGGTCGTTCGCGGCGAGCGGGGTCGTTCGTACCGGAGGCCCAGGGCGTAAAGCAGGCCCAGGGCGTAAAGCAGGCCCAGGGCAAGTTCGATTCCGGAAACATATAAGGTTTTACCATAAGGTGTTCCCAGAAGCTGCGAACCCTGAGGCTCACGGGACGCGATCGTCTGCCGTCCTATCGACGGACCCAGGTTTGGGTTTTAGCAAACTAACTCCAAAACCGACCCGCCATATCAAGGCAGTGCGTACCGCTTCGACCTGCAGTTCAACCCAATATACATACGATATATTCGCATGTCTTTAGTTTTGCCGAAAGGCGCCACAAGACGCTGTACCTCAGGAACCTGCGCCTAAGCCCGGGGCAACTAACTACCTCGCCCGCTCCCCGAACGGCGCGGCACGCAGCGGATAATTTAATCAGTCAA
Source organism: Saprospiraceae bacterium (assembly GCA_965215115.1). Lineage (GTDB taxonomy): Bacteria > Bacteroidota > Bacteroidia > Chitinophagales > Saprospiraceae > CALDTK01. The sequence continues at coordinate 3,002,740 of OZ244050.1, read as the reverse complement.
AGGACATCTCGTCCGCTATAGCCCAATTATGGTATTTATCGTCCATTATAGAACAAATACCTTAGTGACACTAGCGTGAGACAGCGAGATTGTTAATTTCATCGCCGCTAAGCTGCCGGAGTTCAGCGGTGGCGACCCGTCAGACAAACAAAACAGATTGATGAATACAACACTACTCCCCGCCCGGGCACGAGCTTGGGCCAACTGGCTCTCGTTACTCATCGGTGCCGCGGCACTGTTCGCAGCACCGGCCACCTCCGCGGCCGCCGGTCCGAGCGCCGAAGACCTCACCGCCTGTACCGGTGCCCCCAGCTACCCCTGCGGCGGGGCCAACGTCGGCGGCTGGGAATCTTGGTGGGAGTGGATCGAGCGCGTCCAGATCGACGCGATCGACAAGTCGTCCTTCAAGAACCAGTACGCCTTCTTCGACGACGCCGGTCCGGCCGTCCTGAAGTCCGGCGAGAAGGTCCGCGTACAGCTTACGCCCGGGCTGAGCTGGGGCGGGTACCAGACCAACCTATTCTGGGCCGTATACATTGACTACAACCGCGACGGCGACTTCGACGACGCCGGGGAGGCCGTCCTGCGCACGAGCGGCAACCGCAAGGCCGTCGACCAGGAGATCACGATCCCCGGGGGCATCCAGGCGGGCTGTACGCGCATCCGCGTCACCGTGCAGCGCGACAAGTACGCCGGGCCCTGCGAGAATTTTAGCTTCGGCGAGGTCGAGGACTACCTCGCTGTCCTGATGCCGGGCACGGTCGCGCCGCCGCCCCCGCCCGCGAAGGAGGTCTGCGCCGACCGTACGGCAACCAACAACGTCGAGTGCGCCAAGGGCATCAGCTACGGCTTCTTCGGGGACTTCGTCCGTGGCGTCACGGGGGACACCGACTACTTCACGGTCAGCAACGGACGCTTCGCGGAGTTTACCGACGGGACCGCCCGCTACGTGGCGCGTCTGACCAACAATGGTGTCGCCGGGGTAGCGTTCGACCTCGTGGTGAACTTCAGCGGCCGCACCGAGGCCGATCCGGCGGGCTCCCCCAAGGAGCCCCTGTGCGGACCGAAACTCACCGGGGAGGATTTCTACTACTATACGAATGCGACGGGCACACTCACGGGTCTCCACCTGGTGGCCGGGGCTAGGCTCAACCTCACGCGCAAGGGTGAGGCCTTCCAGGTCGGCAAGGGTGCCAACGGCAACGAGGCCAACGTCTTCGGCGCCAGCGGCTGGTTCGTGTACACGGTCGCCTCGCAACCCAACAACCACGTCACGATCGTCCCCGACGCGGTCGTCGACATCAACGTGAGGCTCTCCGGCGGGCGCGACCTGTGCTTCCCGCCCGCGGCCACCAAGGTTACGCTCACTTGCCCCGCCGATCAGACCTTCCAGGTCGCGGCCGGCCAGTCGCACGTCACCGTCGGCTTCCCCGTCCCCACGGCGAGCACGACGTGTGCGAAGGGCGGACTCGTTTTGACGAAAGTCTCCGGCATCGACCCCGGCTCCGCCCAGGGCCCCGGCACCTATACGGTCACCTACCGCGCGCAGGACGCCTGCGGGAATACCGAGACCTGTAGCTTCAAGGTCGTCGTCAAGCCGGCGCCCGTGGTCGGTAGCAAGATCACGCTCGTGTGTCCGGCCAATATCACGGCCCCGCAGATCGCCGACTACGGCGCGGACGTATTCATCCCGCAGCCGACGGCCTCGACGACGTGTGCCCAGGGTGGCCTCGTGCTCACGTACAGCCCCGCGCTGCCGGCCAACCGCACGCCGCACTTCCCCGTCGGGACCACCACGGTGACCGTCACGGCCAAGGACGCCTGCGGCAATACGAGCACCTGCACGTTCAGCGTGACCGTCACGCCGCGCGGCGGCGGCGGCGGCGGCGGCGGCGGCGGCGACTGCACGGGCACTGGTCCTAACTACCCCTGCGGCGGCGCCAACGTCGGCGGCTGGGAGCCGTGGCAGCAGTGGATCGGGCGCGTGCAGTTCGGCAGCATCGACAACACGAGCTTCAAGGACGCTTACAAGTTCTTCAGCAACGTCTCCCCCGCGCAGGTGTCGACCGGACAGACGCTGACGCTCACCGTGACCCCGGGCCTCAGCTGGTCCGGCCAGATCACGAACCTCTACTACACCGCCTTCGTCGACTGGAACGGCGACGGCGACTTCGACGACGCACAGGAGGCCGTCCTCCGGCAGAACGCCGTGTCGAAGGGGGTGACCGTGCAGGTGACCGTGCCGGCTTTCGCCAAAACTGGCGTCACCCGGCTTCGTGTCGCCCTGCAGGTAGACAAGTACGCAGGGGCGTGTGAGTCCTTTTCCGTCGGCGAGGTGGAAGACTACCTCGTCTGCGTCGGCGGCGGCACCACGCCCCCGCCCGCGACCCGCATTACCCTGACGTGCCCGGCCGACATCACCGCCCCCCAGATCGCGGACTACGGCGCGGACGTATTCATCCCGCAGCCAACGGCCTCGACGACCTGCCCCAAGGGCGGCCTCGTGCTTACCTACAACCCCGCCCTCCCGGCCAACCGTACGCCGCACTTCCCCGTCGGCACGACGGTGGTGACCGTCACGGCCAAGGACGCCTGCGGCAACGTCGAGACCTGCACCTTTAAGGTGATCGTGACGCCGCGACCGGTCAACAACGGCAAGATCACCCTGACGTGCCCGGCGGACATCACCGCGCCCCAGATCGCGGACTACGGCGCGGACGTATTCATCCCGCAGCCGACGGCCTCGACGACCTGCCCCCAGGGCGGCCTCGTGCTTACCTACAACCCCGCGCTGCCGGCCAACCGTACGCCGCACTTCCCCGTCGGCACGACGGTGGTGACCGTGACGGCCAAGGACGCCTGCGGCAACGTCGAGACCTGCACCTTCAAGGTCATCGTGACGCCGCGACCGGTCAACAACGGCAAGATCACCCTGACGTGCCCGGCGGACATCACCGCCCCCCAGATCGCGGACTACGGCGCAGATGTTTTCATCCCACAACCGACGGCCTCGACGACCTGCCCCAAGGGCGGCCTCGTGCTCACGTACAGCCCCGCGCTGCCGGCCAACCGTACGCCGCACTTCCCCGTCGGCACGACGGTGGTGACCGTGACGGCCAAGGACGCCTGCGGCAACGTCGAGACCTGCACCTTCAAGGTGATCGTGACGCCGCGACCGGTCAACAACGGTAAGATCACCCTGACGTGCCCGGCGGATCAGACCTTCCAGATCGCCGCCGGCGAGCAGCACGCGACCGTCAACTACGCGATCGCCACGGCGAGCACGACCTGCCCGAAAGGCGGGCTCCACCTCGCGCAGACCGCCGGCCCCGCCCGCGGCTCACGCCAGGGCGCCGGGACCTACACCGTGACCTACACCGCGACCGACGCGTGCGGCAACTCCGAGACCTGCACCTTCAAGGTCACCGTCAAGGCCGCCCCCGCCCCGGCGGACAAGTGTGACGACCGCTCGAAGGACGGGCTCATCGCCCTGTACGACTTCGAGACCGGCTCCGGGACCACGGTCTTCGACCGCTCCGGCTTCGGGACGCCGCTCAACCTCCACCTCGACCTCGGGAAGGTGAGCTGGCTCAACGGCACCTGTGGGGTGGAAGTGAAGGCCCACACCATTATCCAGAGCGCTACCTCGGCCGAGAAGGTCATCAAGGCCGTCAAGCAGACCAACGAGATCACCCTCGAGGCCTGGGTCCAGACCAGCAACCTCTGGCAGAGGGGCCCCGCGCGCATCGTGACGATCAGCGAGAACCCACTGCTGCGCAACGTGACCCTCGGCCAGGACGACACCGAGTACATCACGCGCCTGCGCACGACCCACACCGACCACAACGGCCTGCCCGAACTCAGCACCGGGCACGGTAAGGTCAAGTCCCAGGTGCAGCACGTGGTCTACACCCGGAACTCCGCCGGGCACGAGCGCTTCTACGTCGACGGCGAACTCGTCAAGACGGGTACGCGCGGCGGCGACTTCGGCAACTGGGCCGAGTACAATCGCCTGATCCTCGTCAACGAGGCCAGCGGCGACCGTCCGTGGTTGGGTAAGCTCTTCAAGGTGGCCATCTACAAGCGCGACCTGTCGGCCGCCGAGGTCACGAAGCACTACCAGGTCGGGGCCTGCTGCGAGGCGCCGACCCCGCCGCCCGCCAGCGACTGCGACAAGGACATCCTCTTCGTCGTCGGCAACAGCGCGCTCAACTCCGGCGATAAGGCCGTGAAGGACAAGCTCGTTTCGTACGGGTACCACGTCACGATCAAGAACCAGCACGAGGTGCATACGAGTGACGCGGACGGCAAGGGCCTCGTGATCATCAGCTCGACCAACAACAGCTCGACGATTGGCTCGAAGTTCACGCACGTCGCGACGCCGGTGCTCACGTGGGAGGCGTACCTCTACGACGACCTCAAGATGACCGGCCCGACCGCCGAGGTCGACTACGGCGGGGGCTGGGGCTACACCAAGCTCGTCGCCAAGACGGACCACCCGATCAACCGTGACCTCGGCGGCACCCGCACCGTGGTGACGAGCACCGAGGACTTCCGCTACGGCAAGCCCTCCGCCGCCGCCACGGTCGTGGCCGTCGCCGAGGGTATGCACGACAAGCCCGTCATCTTCGCCTACGAAGCCGGCGCGCATATGGTCGGCAAGACGGCCCCCGGCCGGCGCATCGGCTGGTTCTTCGACGACGATACCGCCGACAAGCTCAACGCCCACGGTTGGCTCTACTTCCGCAACGCCGTCGACTGGGCCACGGGCTGCACCTCCACCGGCCTGCGGATCGAGACCCCGGTCCAGCTCTTCGCCGACGCCAACTACGAAGCAATCGCCCTCAAGTGGTCGGCTACCCTACGCGACGGCGAGGACGCCTTCTCGCTCCAGCGCCAGGACGAGCGCGGGGCGTGGGTCGAACTCGGCCAGTTCGCGGCCGACTCCCGGCAGCCCGGCGTAACCACGCTCCGCGCGGCCGACGAGAGCCCCGTGCTCGGGGTCAACCGCTACCGCGTCGTCGCTACGTCGCCGCAGGGCGAGCGCGAGTCCAACGTCGCCGAGGCCGTCTTCACGGCCTCGGGTGAGATTACGGTCTACCCGAACCCCGCCTCCGAGACGGCCTCCGTGGTCCTGAAGGGCCTCGCTGGCTTCGACGTGGACGTGCAGGTGATCAACGCGCTCGGGCAGACGATGCTCCGCCGCAAGGTCGAAGACGCCACCGAGGCGCCTTACGCCCTCGAGGTCGGGCACCTGCCGGAGGGCAGCTACATCGTCCACGTCCAGACGAAGGCCGTGCGCTACTCGGTGCCGCTGGTGCTGGTGAAGTAGCGACTTTGCGAGGTGGGGGAGCCTTTCGGCAAAACCTACTTTACGTCCTCGCCGAGGGCGGTCCTCCGAACAGGGGGGCCGCCCTTTTTTTCTTGCGCGGACTTGCGACCTTTCGCCCTATGCCCATCACTACCGATACTGCCCCGTCGGGCGTCACGACGATCACCTTCGAGACGCCCGCCCACAACAGCCTGCCCGCGCGAGAGCTTGCCGACCTCCAGGCCGCGATCCAGACCGCGGGGCGCGACGGGGCCTGTCGCGTGATCGTCCTCCGGTCCGGCGGGGACCGGACCTTCTGCGCCGGCGCGAGCTTCGACGAGTTGCGGGCGGTCACGTCGGAAGCCGGGGGCCTAGAGTTCTTCAGCGGCTTCGCGCGCGTCATCAACGCCATGCGGACCTGCCCGAAGCTGATCATCGGGCGGGTGCAGGGCAAGGCCGTGGGCGGGGGCGTCGGGCTGGCGAGCGCCTGCGACCTGGCGTACGCGACCGAGTTCGCGAGCGTCAAGCTGAGCGAACTCGCGATCGGCATCGGGCCCTTCGTCATCGGTCCGGCCGTGGAGCGCAAGGTGGGCCTGGCGAGTTTCAACGAGATGGCCATCCGGGCCGACGAGTGGTTCGGGGCGGCTTACGCCAAAACGGCTGGCCTCTACACCGAGGTCCTGGCCGACGTGACGGCACTCGATCAGGCGGTTTTGGCGAAAGCTGAAACCCTGGCCGGATGGCACGTCGAGGCGCTAACCGAAATGAAGCGCGTGCTGTGGACCGGGACCGACCACTGGGACCAACTGCTGGCCGCGCGCGCCGAGATCAGCGGGCGCCTCGTGACGCGGACCTGGGTGCGGGAGAAGCTGCGGAGCCTCTGAGCAGGCCGGCGGCGACCGTGCGCGAAAGCCCGAAACCGAGGCCCGCGCAACAGCGTTGTGTGGGGGATGTTCGCACCCTACGTTCGCCTGCTCGTGATGGCCTGCCTGCCGCTGCTCGGGGGCTGCTTCCGGGGGTGGATCAACACCGAGAAGGAGATCGCGGCGCACTACGAGAACCTCGACTTCGAGCCGACCTACAAGACCGTCACGACGGACTCTTCGCAGGTGCTGTTCGCGACCTTCGGCAATCCCGAGGGCCAGCCCCTGGTCTTCATCCACGGCGCACCCGGGCGCTGGGACGGGTACTGGAAGCAACTCGACGACACGACCCTGCACCGGGACTACTACCTCATCGGGCTCGACCGGCCCGGGTACGGGAAGTCTTACTACAAGCGCAAGGGCAGGGCCCTGCCCATCAAGCGCCAGGCCGAACTGCTGCACGAGGGACTCAAGGCGTTGGGACTTACGTCAAAACCGATCCTCGTCACGCGCTCCTACGGCGCCCCGGTCGGTGCGTACATGGCGGCCGCCAATCCCGATAGTTACGAGGCCCTGATCCTGATGTCCCCGGCGATCGACCCGGGGGCCGAGAAGTTCTTCTGGTTCTCGAACTGGGGCAGGCTCTGGGCCGTGAAACTGTTCCTGCCCAGGCGCCTCAATACCGCCACGCGGGAGAAGTTCGCCCACGAGAAGGACCTCGCCTCGGTGGAGTGGATCTGGAAGGCCATCACGATCCCTACGGACGTGCTCTACGGCGAGCAGGACTGGGTAATCACGCGGGACAATTTTACCTACGCCAAGGAGCAGTTGGGCGAGCGCGCGGACTACTACCTGCTGCCGAACGCCGGACACCGGATCAGTCGTTCGCACGCCGACTTGCTGAAGACGCTGATTAGGGCGAAGTAGCGCTGGATGCGGAGTGAGCGTCGGTGCCGCGGAGGCACCGACGCCCCCGCTGGTCTGGGCGACGCGGCCACTGTGCAGAAAATTGCGGATAATTTCTCGGGGCGCCGATTGCGCCATTCGGGGCCCGGATTCTACCAAACTCCGAATAATCGACTCCCGATCCCGGCTCCGGCACTCATCTTGCCTAGCGTGGGGTAGGTCAAGGAGTTACCCATCACAGATACGTGACGCTGCGGGGACTCAACACTATACATTCGCGTACCAAAGGCAGTGGCTCCGGCGTTAAAACCCCGGCCCTTCCTGGCCCCGCACTTTAATCCGTCTATGCTCGCACAGTCCTTCGGCGCCCTCGCCCTCTCGCTCGTCCTCAGCCTCGCGCCCTTCACGAAACCCACCCCGCCGGTATCCGATGGTTTCGCCGAGGAGCTGGCCCAACTAGACAAGCGTTTTCGCGACAGCATGTTCGTCGCCGTGGAGGACTCCCTCCTGCGCTGGGAAGCCGAGGTGGCGGCCTTCGCGCCGCTGAGCGCCGCCGAGCGCCTCGCCCTCCAGCAACCGTACCACGAGCACATCACGGCCAGCCGCCGGATCGGGGTCCCCTCGGATCGCTACAGCCGCCGGCTCACGGCCGTGACCTCGGGCAACCAGTACTACTCCATCGGTTGGGACGGACTCCTCGCCGAGGAGGCCATCGCTACCCTAGACGTGATCGGGGCGCGCTTTCAGGAGGAGTGCCGCAGGGTGCACCTGCCGGCCGCGCGCTTCATCGTGACGAGTACCTTCCGGAGCGCCGATCGCCAGGCCGAACTCCGCGAGACGAACGGCAACGCTACCAAGGGACAGTCGAGCCACGAGTTCGGCGGGTCGTTCGACATTGGGTACAACCGTTTCCTCCCGGTGCAGGAAGGCACGAGCGCCGGCTTCTACCAGATCGACGGCGGGATTCCGCCACGTCTGCTCGCCAGTCTCCAGCACGCCGTGAGCGTCCGCGAGGAGGGCTACGCCGCGGGCATCATCGAGCGCCATCCCGAGGCCTACGCCGCGGCCATGGCCCGTACCCTCGTTGCCCTCGGGGCCGAGGGGCGCGTGATTGCGCTCCAGGAGTTCCTGCAGCCCTGTTTCCACGTCACGGCGAAGGCCCCGAAGGCAAAGGCCTAAGCCGCGCGGGTGAGCGTTGGGGTGTTTTGGCGAAAGCCCTCTACTCGATAGGCTCCGGATCGACGGCGTCCGGCCAGAGGTGCGAGGGGCGCAGGTCGTAGCTGTACAGGAATTCGCTATTTGCGTCGTACACGTCGACGTAGATGGAGGACGCCTGCCGTAGGGCCGGCTCGGCGATTGCGTCGGCGGCGATGATGGAGAGGAACTTAGGCTTCTCGGTGGTGTAGCTGATGTAGAGCTGGAGGCCCTGCTTCTTGAGGTGATTGGCGTAGACCTGGTAGCGGAGGATCAAGTCGTTCTGAATGTACATCCGCCTGAAGGCGACCGTGCCGGCGAGCGGCCGCATAGCCGTCGGCTGCGCCGCCCGTACGGCCTCCCGTATGGGTATGAAGCGAGCGGCCTCCTCGGCGACGACCGCCTGCTGGGCGGGCACCGTGACGGTCTGTCGATAGGCGACGACCGCGACGGCCACCACGACGATGACGGTGGCGATGACCGACCAAATGGCCGTGGACGAATTTTTGTCGATCGACGTGACGTAGGCGATGACGCGCTTCGGGAGCGGCGGGGGCTTGGCGACGCGCCGCGGGGCGTAGCGCGGGAGTGGCGGCGGGAGGGCAACGCGGGCGCCCGCGGGCACGCCTCCGAGACTTTGGCGCGGTGCGCCGCTCGGCCAGTGCTGCGGGGTGGCCGCGGGTGGCGGGTTCGGGGATGTCGGGAGCGGTGGTGGTCCTGGCACAGGGGAAGCGCGATGAGGGGTAGCGAAGATAGGCGGTGTCGGCAAACGCCACTGGGGTGGGTGCCCCCTACCCCACCAACAGACTCCGCCCCACCTCCTTCGTTAGCATCTCTACCCTGCCCTCCCCGAGGCCGACGGTTAGACTCCCGTCGAAGGACTCGATTTCGAGGATCGTGATCTCGGTCCCGAGGCCGATGCCCTTGCGGTTCAAAAAGGACAGCAGTTCGTCCGCCTGCGAAGACACGGCCTTGAGCACCACCGTCTCCCCGGCCACGGCCTCCGCCAACATCCGGTAGTCCGGTCGCGCGATCGCGCCCTCGCGGTCGGGGATGGGCGAGCCGTGCGGGTCGGCGGTCGGGAAGCCCATGATCTCGTCCATGCGCGCGAAAAACCGCGGGCTCTGGATGTGCTCCATTTGCTCGGCAATCTCGTGGACCTCCTCCCACCCGAAGCCCATCTGGTCGACGAGGTACATCTCCGTGAGGCGGTGCTTGCGGATGATCAGGGCGGCGGCGCGGCGGCCTTCCTCGGTGAGGACGAGGGGCTTGTAGCGCTCGTAGCTGACGAGGTGCTGGGCGGCCAGGGTCTTGACCATGCCGTTGGCGGCGGGTTTGCTGACGCCTAGTGCGGCACTCAGGTCCGTCACGTTGACCTCGCCGGAGTCGCGGCTCAGCGCGAGCAGGGCCTTGAGGTAGTTTTCGACGGTCGGCGAGGGCATGGTCGCGAAGGTACGGGTTTGGGAAAGTGGGAGGGCGAGAGAGTCACGGATTCCGAGTTAGGATAGCTTAACAATAAAGAGTAGCTTTGCCGAACCTACAGACCCCATCTACCCAAACACCATGCGAGCAAGCTTACTCTCGTTCGCGGCGTTGCTCTGCTCGCTCTCGGTAGCCCTCGCGCAGCGCGACAGCCTCCGCCTGACCGTGCTCGACGATGCCGGAGAGCCACTTTACGGCGCCACGGCCCAACTCCTGCCCGGCGGCCAGGGCACCGCCAGCGACCTCGAGGGCCGACTAGTGTTCGTTTTGCCGAAAGGCTACCCCGCCCGCGTCCGAATCTCGAGCGTCGGCCTCGGCACACTCGACACCACTTTCGGCGCAGCTCCGACGGTTCCGCTTTCGCTAAAACCCGCCCCCACGGCACTGCTCGACGTGGTCGTCTCCGGGACCCTGACGCCGACCATCCGCACCGAGAGCCCCATCCCCGTGGAGGTCTACACCCGGACCTTCCTGCTCGCCAACCCGACGCCCTCGCTGTTCGAGGCGATGCAGAACGTCAACGGCGTACGCCCGCAACTCAACTGCGGCGTTTGCAATACGGGCGATATCCACATCAACGGGCTCGAGGGGCCGTACACCATGGTGACCGTCGACGGGATGCCGATCGTCTCCGGGCTCGGGACGGTGTACGGGCTGGCGGGCATCCCGAACGCCATGATCGAGCGGGTCGAGGTCGTCAAGGGTCCGGCCGGCTCGATCTACGGCTCGGAGTCGATCGGCGGGCTCATCAACGTCATCACGCGCGACGTGGACCGCGCGCCGCGCCTGGCCATCGATGCCTTCTCGACGGCCTGGGGGGACCTCACCCTGGATGCCGGCGTCACGCACCGCGTCGGGCCGCACGCCAACGTGCTCACGAGCGCCAACGCCTATTACTTTAACCACCGCGTCGACCACAACGGCGACGGATTCACGGACCAGACCCTCGCGCAGCGCATCAGCCTCTTCCAGAAGTGGCACTTCGGCACGGGCGCGGCGCGCGGGCTCGATCTCGCCGGCCGCTTCCTCGCCGAGTCGCGCTGGGGCGGGGAGGTGGGCTTCGACCGAACCCTCGACCGCGGCGGGGACGAGCGCTACGGCGAGGTCGTCGACACGCGCCGCGTGGAGCTTCTCACGCGCTACGACTTCCCCGGCGTCGAGGGTCTGGCCTTCGCGGGGAGCGCCAACTACCACCGCCAGCGCTCCGACTACGGCACCACGGAGTATGACGCCGACCAGGGGATCGCCTTCGGGCAGGTGACGCTTTCGCGAAAACTCGGTCGCCACGGACTGCTCTTCGGCGCGGCGACACGTTTCACGTACTACGACGACAATACCCCCGCCACCGCCGAGGCGCAGGGGACGAACCAGCCGGACCAGGTCCTGCTGCCGGGTGCCTTCCTCCAGGACGAGTACACCTTCGGGCGCCACCGCGTCCTGGCCGGCATTCGCTACGACCACGACGCACGCCACGGCCACATCTGGACCCCGCGCGTGGCCTACAAAATGCCCGTCGGAGAAGGCACGAATGTGCGCTTCAACCTCGGCACCGGCTTTCGGGTCGTCAACCTCTTCACCGAGGACCACGCCGCGCTCACGGGCGCGCGCACGGTCGTGATCGCGAATGAGCTCGCACCGGAGCGGAGCGTGTCGTTGCTGGCCAACTTCGACAAGCGAATCGTCGCCGCCAGTGGGGTCACCTTCACGCTCGACGCCTCGGCCTGGTACACGCGCTTCTCGAACCAGATCATCCCGGACTACCTCACGAACGTCGACGAGATCCTCTACGACAACCTGAGTGGCCACAGCCGCAACCGGGGCGCGAGCGCGGAGGTCAAGGCCCGCAGCCAGGTCTTCGGCGCGACCCTCGGCGTCACCCACACCGACGTGGCCATCGTCGGGGGCGACGAGCTGCGGCGCCCGCTCCTCTCCGAGCGCTGGAGCGGCGTGGCCTCGGCCGACTACACCTTACCGAATCCGAACGGACGCCACGGCAAGTTCCTCGTCGACTACACGTCGAGTTTCTACGGCCCCATGCTGCTGCCCGTGCAGAGCGACCTGGACCCCCGCCCCGACCGGAGTCCGTGGTGGTCGCTCCAGAACGTCCAGGTGACCTGGACGCCGCGCAACGCCAACTGGGCGATCTACGGCGGGGTCAAGAATCTGCTCGACTTCACGCCGGCCGCCAACGCGATCGCGCGCAGTTTCGACCCCTTCGACGAGGGGGTAAGTTTTGACGCAAGTGGTGCCCCGCTGGCCACCCCCGACAACCCGAACGCGCTGGTCTTCGACCCGAGCTACGTGTACGCCAGCAACGTCGGACGGCGCGGCTTCCTGGGTGCGCGTTGGATCCTCGAGTAGGACCTGTACGGTTCGCATCCGACGGGGCGGGGCGCCTACCCTACCCTACGCTACCTTGCCTTCATGCCGCAAGTCACCCGCGCGAACCGGGACCTCACGAACGATCTGCTTCCAGACCCCAGGCCATCGAGGCGTACCCGCTTCCGCCGCGCCGCCGGGCGCTACCTATTCGAGTTCGCGAGCGTATTCCTGGCCGTCTTCCTGGCCTTTGCGCTCAACAACTACGCCACCGATCAGCGGGACCGCCGCGCCGAGGAGCGGATCTTGGCCGACATCGGGCAGGGGCTCACGAAAGACCTCGTCGATCTCGAGGGCAACATGCTCGGGCACCGGCAAGGCCTGGCCGCGATCAGTTTCTTTCGCAATTACGCGCTCGGGCGCGCCGTACCTCGCGACTCCTTCCCGTACTATTACTACATGCTGACGCGGGACTTCATCAACGCGCAGAACACGGCCGGGTACGAGAATCTGAAGTCTCGCGGCCTGGAACTCGTCCGCGACGACAGCCTGCGCAACCGCATCGTGTCCCTCTACGAATACGACTACTCGCTGATCCAAAAGCTCGAGGAGGAGTACGGCGAGCAGCAGTTCTTCACCAATCACCACCGGGACATCGAGCGGCTGCTGCTCGACCACCTCGCCTTCGACGAGGGGGGGAGCAAGCTGAGTTTCGCAGACGCGGGGCCACTCCCGCCGGCGGATCGGAAGGAGTTCCTGCTCATCCTCCGTAGCATCGAGCAGAACAGATCGTTTATCCTGAGGTACTATGATCAGCTGGAGGAGCAGGTGCGGGAGGTGATGACGATGCTGCAGCCGTGAGACCATAGCGCCGCTCGGGTCGCAGTAGCATGCACTTCCGGCGAATATTCGCCCGCCACTCCCTACCTTTCCCGGTCCTAAGCACATCGCTCGCGTTTTGGCGAAAGCCCCGTCCAAAATTGCGTGCTGTCCCGACCTAGCCAAACCAAGACCAAGCATACCTCCGCTTTTACCCCCCCCAAGGTCATGGACAAAGACAAGCTGTACATCTTCGACACCACCCTGCGCGACGGCGAGCAGGTGCCTGGGTGTCAACTCAATACGATCGAGAAGGTCGAGGTCGCCAAGGCCCTCGAGGAGCTCGGCGTCGACGTCATCGAGGCTGGGTTCCCGGTGTCGAGCCCGGGGGACTTCAACTCCGTGGTCGAGATCTCGAAGGCCGTCACCTACCCGATCATCTGCGCCCTAACCCGCGCCGTCGAGGGCGACATCGACGCGGCCGCCGCGGCCCTCAAGTACGCCAAGCGCGGGCGCATCCACACCGGGATCGGGACCTCCGACCAGCACATCCTGCACAAGTTCAAGTCGAACCGCGAGGACATCTTGGAGCGCGCCGTGGCCTGCGTCAAGTACGCGAAGCGCTTCTGCGAGGACGTCGAGTTCTACGCCGAGGACGCCGGCCGCACCGACAACGAGTACCTGGCGCGCGTCATCGAGGCCGTCGTGAAGGCCGGTGCGACGGTGCTCAACATCCCGGATACGACGGGCTACTGCTCGCCCTGGGAGTACGGCGAGAAGATCAAGTACTTGCGTGAAAACGTGCGCGGCATCGACCGGGCCATCCTCTCGACGCACTGCCACAACGATCTCGGGATGGCGACGGCCAATACCCTGGCCGGCGTGATGGCGGGCGCGCGCCAGGTCGAGGTGACGATCAACGGCATCGGCGAGAGGGCCGGCAACACGAGCCTCGAGGAGATCGCGATGATCGTCCAGAGTCGCGCGGACGTCCCCGTCTACACCGGCATTCGATCTAAGAACATCCTGAAGACCAGTCGCCTCGTGTCGTCGCTGATGCGCATGCCCGTGCAGCCCAACAAGGCCATCGTCGGCCGAAACGCCTTCGCGCACTCGTCGGGGATCCACCAGGACGGGCACCTCAAGAACCGCGAGAACTACGAGATCATCAACCCGAAGGACATCGGGCTCGACGACTCCTCGATCATCCTCACGGCCCGCTCCGGGCGCCACGCGCTGAAGCACCACCTCGAGCGGCTCGGGTTCGAGCTCACGAAGAACAAGCTCGACCGCGCCTACGAGAAGTTTCTCGCGCTGGCCGACCGCAAGAAGGAGCTCCAGGACGAGGACCTGCTCACGATCATGGAGGTGTCCAAGAACCGCCGCGACCCGTTCAAGCTTAAGTACCTGAGCGTGCAGTGCGGCCGGAAGGTGATGCCGACGGCGACGCTGCAGCTCGAGATCGACGGGGAGCTACACACGATGACGAGTTCTGGCGTCGGCCCCATCGACGCGGCGTATACGGCCGTCAAGAAGATCATCCGCCGCGAGATTTTGCTCGAGGAGTTCTTGGTCCAGGCCATTACGCGGGGCTCGAACGACCTCGGCAAGGTGCACGTGTCGATCCGGCACAAGGACGCGACCTACACCGGGTTCTCGGCCGACACCGACATCGTGACCGCGTCCGTCGAGGCGTATCTAAATGCGATCTCGAAGTTTTACAACATCCTGCGCACGAATGCCGAGACGGAGATTACGGAAACGCTTAAAGAGATATAGTTTGTCTAGGGGTCTAGTAGGTCTAGGGGTCTAGCTCGACGGAGGCGCCCCCTAGACCTACTAGCCCCCCTAGACCCCTAGACCCCTAGACCCCTAGACCCCTACCAACCACGCCAATGCCCTCCACCCTCTTCGACAAAATCTGGGACGCGCACGTCGTGAAGTCCATCGCGCACGGCCCGGATGTGCTTTATATTGATCGGCACCTGATACACGAGGTGACGAGCCCGCAGGCCTTCGCAGGTCTGGAGCGGCGCGGGATCCCGGTCTTCCGCCCGCGGCAGATCGTGGCCACGGCGGACCACAACGTGCCGACGCTCCACCAGGAGCTGCCGATCCGCGATGCGCTGTCGCGGCACCAAGTGGCGACCCTTACGGAGAACTGTGAGAAGTTCGGCGTCGAGCTCTGGGGGCTCGGACATCCGAAGCAGGGTATTGTCCACATCATCGGTCCGGAGTTAGGCATTACGCAACCCGGGATGACGATCGTGTGCGGCGATTCGCACACGGCCACGCACGGGGCTTTCGGCGCGATCGCCTTCGGGATCGGGACCTCGGAGGTGGAGATGGTGATGGCGACGCAGTGCCTGATGCAGGCCAAGCCGAAGTCGATGCGCATCACCGTCGACGGCGAGCTCGGCGCGGGGGTGACGGCGAAGGATTTGATCCTGTACGTCATTTCACAGGTGGGCGTGAGCGGCGGCACGGGCCACTTCGTCGAGTACGCCGGGGAGGCGTTCCGGAGCCTCTCGATGGAGGGCCGTATGACGGTCTGCAATATGTCGATCGAGCTCGGGGCCCGCGGCGGGATGATCGCGCCGGACCAGACGACGTTCGACTACTTACAAGGACGTGAGTTCGCGCCTCAAGGGCAGAACTGGACCCGCGCCGTCGAGGCCTGGCGTCAACTCGTCACCGACGAAGGTGCCACTTTCGACAAGGAGTTCCACTTCGACGCCGCCGACATCGAGCCGATGGTCACCTTCGGTACGACCCCCGGGATGGGCATGGGCGTGACGGCGCGGACGCCGGCCGTGGACGCGGGTGCGGCTTCCGCCAAAACCTTGGCCAAGTCGCTCGAGTACATGGCGCTCGCCCCGGAGCAGAGCTTGCTGGGGCTGCCGATCAACTACGTGTTCGTGGGCTCGTGCACGAACGGCCGCATCGAGGACCTGCGCGCGTTTTGCGAGGTGGTGGACGGGCGGCGGAGGGCGGATCACGTGAACGCCTATATCGTGCCCGGCTCGCAGGCCGTCTTGCGGCAGGCGCAGGCGGAAGGACTGGATCGGGTTTTGGCGAAAGCCGGCTTTGAGCTCCGGCAGCCGGGCTGCTCGGCTTGTCTGGCGATGAACGAGGACAAGATTCCGCCGGGTGAGTACTGCGTGTCGACCTCCAATCGGAATTTCGAGGGGCGGCAGGGGCCGGGGGCGCGGACGATTCTGGCGAGTCCGGCGATGGCGGCGGCGGCGGCGGTGACAGGGCGCGTGACGGATGTGCGGACTTTAGAGTTGAGGGTTTAGAGTTGAGAGTTTAGGGGCGCGACTGTACCTGGCTAAACTCTCAATTATAGTCCCTTAGCCCTCTTCCTGAAATCTCATCTCTCACCCCTCACTATTAAACTCTAAACCTTCATCTCTAAACCCTAAACCTCATCATCTCTAAACTCTCAACCCTCATCTCTAAACCCTCAACCCTCAACCCTCATCTCTAAACTCTCAACCCTTGAAACAGCTCACCACCCTCCACTCCGCCGCCGTCCCGATCCCGATCCAGGACGTCGACACCGACCAGATCATCCCGGCGCGCTTCCTGAAGGCGACCGACAGGGTAGGTTTTGGTGACAACCTGTTCCGCGACTGGCGCTACGATGCGCAGGATCAACCACTGCCGGACTTTGTGTTAAACGACCCGCGGTACAGCGGCGAGATCCTCGTGGCGGGGCGCAACTTTGGTTGTGGGTCGAGCCGCGAGCACGCCGCCTGGGCCATTTACGACTACGGATTTAAGGCGGTGGTGTCGAGCTTCTTCGCGGATATCTTCAAGGGCAACGCGCTGAACAATGGACTCGTGCCGGTACAGGTGAGCGAAGCCTTCTTGCAAAAGATTTTCGCCGCCATCGCCGCCGGTCCCGCTACCCTACTCCATATCGACTTGCGCGATAAGTCGATTACGCTCCCCGCTACTGGCACCCGCGAACGCTTCGAACTCAGCGACTACAAACAGGAGTGTCTGATCAACGGGTACGACGATATCGATTACCTGTTGAATATCCGGGGCGAGATCGAGGCTTTCGAATCGAAGCGGGCGAGCAGCTTTGCGGCCTAAGCGACCAGCGATATGCACAAGCGAATAGCCCTCCTCCCCGGCGACGGTATCGGCCCTGAAGTCGTAGCCGAGGCCATTAAGGTCTTGCGGGCCGTGGCCCAGAAATTCGGCCATACTTTCACTTTTACGAAAGCCCTCATCGGCGCCCGCGCCATCGACGCGACGGGTGACCCGCTGCCCGAGGCCACTGTCGAGGTTTGCCGAGCCAGCGACGCGATCTTACTCGGCGCCGTCGGCACGCCCAAGTACGACAACGACCCGACGGCGAAGGTGCGCCCGGAGCAGGGCCTGTTACGCTTACGCAAAACCTTTGGGCTCTACGCCAACATCCGCCCGATCACTACTTACGAGCGGCTCTACGACGCCAGTCCACTCAAGACCGAGCGCGTTCGCGGCGTCGACTTCGTCGTGTACCGGGAGCTGACTGGCGGGGCCTACTTCGGGGAGAAAGGTCGCACGGGTGCGGACGGTGCTTACGACACGATCAGCTACGCGCGCTTCGAGATCGAGCGCATCGCGCATTTGGCCTTCCGGGCGGCGCGGGCGCGCCGGGGGCACCTTACCCTCGTCGACAAGGCCAACGTCCTGGAGACGAGTCGGCTGTGGCGGGAGGTCGTGGACGTTTTGGCGAAAGCCTACCCCGATGTCACGCTCGCGAAGATGTTCGTCGACAACGCCGCGATGCAGATCATCCAGCGCCCGACGCAGTTCGACGTCGTGCTCACGGAGAATATGTTCGGCGATATTCTTACCGACGAGGCGTCCGTCATCACGGGCTCGATCGGGCTGCTGCCCTCGGCGTCGGTCGGGGATGGGATCGCGATGTTCGAGCCGATTCACGGCAGCTACCCGCAGGCGGCCGGCAAGGGGATTGCGAATCCGTTCGGGACGATCTTGAGTGCGGCGATGCTGCTGGATCACTTTGGCGCGCGGGAGGCGGGGGATGCCGTGCGGGCGGCTGTCGAGGGGGCGCTCGAGGCTAGTGAGGTGACGGAGGACATTTCGGGCGGGCAGGCGCTCAGCACTTCGGCCGTGGGGGATGGGGTGATAGATCGAATACTCTCAAATCCGATCGTGACACAGTTTTGATAATTCTCTACGCAAAAGGTTAGGATATGTGGGGGGGGGGCTTAGGTTCGCCAAAAGTAATTTCCGATGCGTTGTAGTACATCCTATCCGTGCAACCTGCTCGCCGTGGCTCGATTTGGCTTCTTGTGGTTTCTGCTTGTGGGGTCTGTGAGTAGCTGGGCACAAGGATACCCAATGTTGCAGGAGCCCGGAGGTGGATATGGAGGTGGCGGCGGCGGCCCACGCACGTGCATCGGAAACGGATCTGGGCCAGTTTCTTGGTTCGAAGTTTTCTTCATCGACAACTTGTCTGATCCAAACGACTGCATCTCGAACGATTGGTACGTTATTTATACATGACGGATGGAACTATTCGGGAGGATAATTCTTTCAATCATTTACTCCCAGGTTGCTCAGGGTCCGTCTATGATCAACGTTGCTACCAAACCATGGATTTCAATTACTGGGGGTGCTGCCCTGAACGGTTCGCCGGCGGCGGCTCTGGTTTTGGTCATACAGGGGCTAATACAAGCTGTAATTTTACAAACGCATGCGGCAGTTGTAGTTCTGCTAAGGCATGGCTACAATGCAAAGCGAGTTGTAGTGGCTGCTGATATTGGATATACACTTTAACGCACAAAAACTTTCAAAATGTCATATCAAACATTCTACATTGCTTTTCTCGTTGGCCTTGCAACTGCCTGTACTAAAGACGCGACCGTCGCGTCGGCGGTCGACCCAATAATCGCCCAACGATCTGCCGCAAACCTGATTCTCCAAAACTTCGAGCCGGGAGCAATGGAGAGCTATATTACCAAAGACTACGTTGATCACCAAGCTGCTGATCGCGACCTCAGGCTACGCATCGCCTATGGACTTAATCACTCTGCTTACAAGATTTCGCTTGACACCACACACCAGTACGTAGTGGCCTACTGCGCGCTTCACAGCGTGAACCCGCTTCGATTTGATGCAATTCGAGCATCGAGCCTGCAGTACGCCGCACTTGAAGCTGGCCACCGGGCGGCCTTTCGCGAACCTCGCAGTGCCCATCGCGATAGTCTCATAGCTCACTACCTAGCAGTCGTCATTGCTCAGCAAGGTATAGACGTGGATGCTATGGCTGAGATGCTAGTTGAGGTAAAAAATCAACTCGACCCATCTTCACACAAGACTTTTGAAGACTACATCGCAGAATTAGCACATAGCGATATCGCCCGGACCTATCCCGTTATCGAAAAGGCCTGGAAGCGAGAGCAGGCCGGCGAAACGCTCGACGAAATGTCCGATCCTATCAATGAACTTGAAATGCAACACACGATCAGTGTATATCAGGCTGGCGAAAAAGCTTTAGAACTTCTTGGGAAAAAATCTTAATCAGAATTTAGCCACGAAAAGGATGTAGACGCGGCTGGGTACGCGCCTGCGAGTTCACGTACGTACGGTAGCGGTGCGCCACGCGCATTTTGTGTAACCCCGCGGCGAGGACGATGAGGCGGTCGGCGCGCACGGCGCTCGTCGTGCGATCGGTGACCGTCGCCCTGTTGCTCCTGTCCGCGGGCCTAGCCTATACCGGTCCCTGCGAGTTCTTCATCCGCCTTTACTACTACGACATCACCGCGACGGACGACCGGGCAACTGCATCGCTGGCGCTCGTCCCTCCCGGGTCCACAGTCTACTGCGTGGACGAGACCTTTTACGAACAATACCTACTCGTGCAGGCCGGTGTCGGCGTCGTCGATGAGGCTGGGCGTTCACTGGCCACACGCCTGTTGCGCAGGCCGGACGAGATCGCCTTGTTTCTGGGCGCCACTTTACTCGGCACCGGCGCGGATACGGAGCTGTATCGACTGAGGTAAGCCGGGGTCGACATCGCGACTGCAGCGCGCTTTGCGGTGGCTTTCGGCAAAACCTGTTTTAGCGAAAGCCTCCTAAGTCAATGCCTCCTACTCGTTTAGCAATCCATCCCACACGAGCTCCAGCGTATACCGCCGCCCGTTAATGACTCCTACGTCCATGAGTCGATCTCGTTCTTCACCGGCTGGCACGCGCTCGCTGAGCACCCACGAACCACCCGCGCGAAGACGCAGTGGCCCGACCCGAACGCCCCCACGGAGGGTGATGAGGTTTTGCGCGAATGGTCCCCGGAATACATCGTCGACCGCGGTTGAGATGCGCGTCGTGCGCCAGTGGTTGAGCGAGGCCTCTACATCGAACGGGCGCCATTCCGTACCGACGACCAAGCCGCCGCTGCCCGAGCCAGCTATGAGTAGCGGGTGAAGCCCGACGCTCACACCGTAGTAAGGTCGCCACCGCGCGAATCCGTGGCGGCGCACGATGATCACCCGAGGGAAGAGGAAGCCGATTTTGGACTCGCCACCCCAACTAAAGGCCGCTCCGACGCGGAACTCGGCGGGAGGTCGAACGATGGGTCCAGGAGCGGCCGTCCGTAAGCTGTCGACTGCATCACTCGGCACGCTCGATGTGGGACGTGTGGACTGGCCCAGCGACCAGCCACAAAAAACAAACAATAGCAAGAGGAGCATGGTCTGCCACACGAATCAACCAACGCCCGGCCTCGCGTCATAGCTGCCCCACCGACATGCAGCGGATCAAAAACTTCTCGCCCGAACTACAGAATCCTATGACCCACCGCCGAACACCCTTGCGGATGCTCTGTTCGGCCTCACGGCGGCATCAACTGCGCCGCCGCAACAGAGACCCAATCCAAACGACTATGCAGAACAAAAAACTAGACGACACCATCGAGATGCTCAAGGGCAAACTCGACGAGGCTGCCGCCAAAACCGCCGCCAAGTCGATCCAGAAGTGGGAGACCACCCTCGAGAGTGCCGAGTGGCGCGGCGCCAAGACCATCCACGAGGACCTCGGCCGCCTGCGCAAGCACCTCGAGGGCGACAAGCTCGACGGCGCCAAGATCGGCGACCTGATGGTGAAGCTCGGCGAGTCCACCAGCCGCGCCGCCGGGCACGAGGAGGTCAAAGGCATCGAGAAGGTCGATCAGCTCGGCAAGGCTCTCGTGGCCGCGGGCCAGAAACTAGGCGCGAAGAAGGCAGCCTAAACCGCCTTCGCAACGCCTACCTGGGCCAGCGGAGCGAGCGCAACTGAAGAGGGGCTGCCGGGCACTAGGGTGCCGGCTGCCCTTTTTTCATTTGCGCTCAATTGCGCTCGGCGTAGCGCGCGTTCAGCTCCTTGATCACGCGCAGCATCCCGAGCGCATCGCCGCGCTTGGTGTCCGTCATGCTCGCCTGCAGATCCGGGTGCCCCTCGGCGAGTCGCGTCACGATCTCCGGCGTGAGCACGTACACCTGGCCGCTCATCGGGTCGAGCACCACGCCGTGCTGCCGCGTCGAGGCCATCGCCCCGATCAGCCCGAACGCCGCCCCGGCGGCGGCCGACGACCAGGCGTCGACGAAGTAGATGTAGCGACCGGACTGGAGGGCCTTGCGGAACACGCCCCCGTACGCCATGCCGCCGTTGTACTTCGAGGTCGCGAGGTAGACCTCGCCCCCGTGCACGATGACCTCGGCCCGCGGGGCCTTCGCCCCATCGGCGCCCTTGAGCTTGTACGTGTACCCGTCGGCGCTGCCGACGGGCTTCAGCTGGTAGGGCGCCCTCATCGCGGCGCGCTTCCCGAAGTCGTCGGCCGAGGCGTAGACGGCGTTCTCGGTCGGGAGGGCCACGACGCGCGTGAAGGTCGGGCTGTCGTCGGTCGTGAGCAGGATCGCGCCAGCGGCCACGCTGCGCCAGTCGCTCCGGTCGATCTTCAGGAGGGCCTCCGAGAGCGCGTCTACGACGAGTCGACCGAGTTTGCCGGAAGCGTCGACGGCGCCTTCTTCGGCGCTCCCGGAGGCCGTCCCCACAACGCGCGCGGCGCCGTCTTCGCCGATGAGCACGAGGGAGATCGCGATCCTCGCGCTGCCGCGTTCGCTCATGGGTTTGGTCACCTCGTCGACGAAGAGCTCCTCCACGCGCAGCGTCAGAGCTTGGGCCTCGGAGCGTGACGCGAGGAGTTGGTAGCAGACGCTCCCAAAGGCAACCTCGAAGGGCTGCGCGAGCACGGCCAATACCCGCCGGTTGTCGAGTCCGATCTGGGCCGACCCGATGCTCGTGCGGTCGAGCCGGGCGTCCTCGACGGCGTCAATGTAGAAAGAGCGAACCCCGAGCTTCTCGGTCGGCGCCGGGATCGTCACCGCGTAGGTTTCGCGGCGCTGCGCGAGCAGCGCGGTGGTGAGCAACGCGAAAACGGCGGCGAGCGTGTAGGATCTAATGATCATGCGTGTAGCATTGAGCAAGTGGAACAGCACACAAATTTACCCTGTGTAGCGTATGCGCACCGACCTCGAAAACGTCGGCGGGCGGCGTTTCGGCACTATGGTTTGCCATCCTGCAACACCTCCGGCACATCGGGGTCCCTCGCCTCGGCGGTATCGGAATCGCGCCCCGCGGCGATCTCGCGGTTCGTGATCCGGCGCTCGCGGTCGCGCACGCGACTGATCAACTGCGAGACGAGGATCGCGATGTAGAGCACGCCCGTCATCGCCTCGAGGGTCGAGAGGCTCCGCGCCCAACTCCCGACCGGGCGGATGTCCCCGTAGCCGACCGTATTGAGCGTGATGTAGCTGTAGTACTGAAACTCCTGCCAGCCCACGACGTGCCCGTCGCGCCCGATGTCGACGAAAGAGTTCGGCTCCAAAATCTCGAGCAAGCCGTAGACCGGGACGAAGATCGCGCCGATGAGCAGGTACACGCACACGGCCGCGAGGATGTCCGGTAGCGCGTCCTCGTCGCGCCGCTCTACGAAGTGCCACAGGCGACGAATCAGCGTGGCCTGGTAGGGGATGAGCGCGAAGTAAGTGACGAGCGTCGCCTTGGTGCTCGCGGGATTAAAAAGGTAGTACACACTGGCCCCGAGGAAGATCACCCCCGAGGCCACCGCCGCCCACGAGGACGACAGTGGCGTCCGCGTGGCCCAGGCGCCGAACACCAGCAGGCTCGCGTAACAGATCTGGTAGGCGATGAGCCAACCCTCGCCGTAGAGCGTGACCGGGTAGCCGAACTGCAACAGGACTAGCAGCAACAGGAAGGCCCCAATCAGCTGCGTCGGGGTGAAGCGGTCGAGGTTGGGGCGGAGCATAGGGCAGGTAGCATAGCGGCGTCAAGCGTAAAGATTGTCCATTTTGGCCCACGTGCGTGGCGTGATAGAGGGCAGCTCCGGCGGACTCCCCCGCGCCCGGTGTGCCTTTTACGAGCGGTCGCATTCGGCACCGCGGCTTTCGCCAAAACCTGCCCTACCCGCCACAAAAGATAATCGTGCGACATACCTCGCCCACGTCCGATGATCTCATTCGCTTCGTCGGCGCCCGAGCCGGTACGCACGACGCCGCTCTAGCCGAAGTTCGCAACGGGTCGACACCAAGCTGCTGTATGGGCGTTCGTGCGGGTGTTCGTAGGACTCGGCGCCAGACCACGTCGGTGGGGCGCTTCGGTGCAGGTACCGCCCAGCCTCAGTGCCCCCCCGCGGCGCCCGACGGTTTTGCCGAAAGGCCCCCGATTGGCGTAGCGCGCGAAGCCCGTGCCCGAGCGAACTCAGACACGGGCCCCTCGGCGATCGGTGCAGGTCGGCGCTATCCCGCCAGGCCGAAAAGGCCGCCGAGCACCACGCTGATAATCTGGAGGATGATCCCGAGGGCGAGTCCGAACAGGGCCAGCTTGCCGGCGGACTTCGCGGCGACGGGCTCGTCGTCCTTCTTGACGAACCACAGGATGCCGCCGACGAGCGGGATGCAGAACGAGACCACCTTGAGGATGGTCGAGAGGTCCTCGTTGTTGCCGTACGGATTGCGGTCGATCGGGTCGTTGTTGATAGTACTCATGCGAAGTAGGGTTGGATGATGTCTAGGAGGTAGTACCCGATGCCCTGCCCGATGATCGCGATGACGGACATGACCCCAAGCCCGGCCGCGACGCCGCTAACCACGCGCGTCACGTTGTGGGACTCGTAAGGGGTCGCGGCCTGGAGGACGCCGTCGAGTAAAGCCGGCAGGAGCAGCAGGAGGCTTGCGCCAAAACCGAAACTCAGTACCTGCAGGAGGAACAGCGGGTAGCTAAGGTAGCCGATGTGTACACCCGTGCACCGCGCGCACACCGGGAACTGCTTCCCCTTCCAGAAGAACGATCGGTCGGGGCGGCGGTGGCAGAGTAGCATGACGGCCCGAACCTAATAGATCGCGGCGGTATTTCCGGTTCGAAAATGCCCTGCGCCGCGTGCTTACGTCCGTAGCTCCCACCCCGCCCGCTCGCGCGCGCGCTCGGCGAAGAGTGCGGCGACCCGCCGCGTCACCGGGCCCACGCCCCCCTCGCCGACGACGTGCTCCTGCACCTGCCCAACGGCCTGCACCTGGCGCCCGCTCCCGGTGAGGAAGACTTCCGCCGCCTCGGTAAGAGCCGCCACCGGCATCGAGCGCTCCAGCACCGTGAGGCCGGCCTTGCGCGCGGCGGCCGTGACGTGGTGCCGGGTCACGCCCCGGAGCGCCGTCTCGGTCGGAGGCGTCCAGAGCTCCCCGCGCTCCGTGACGACGAATACGTTCGACCGCGAAGCCTCGCTGATGTAGCCGCCGTGGTGGTAGATGATCTCGCTCGCGCCGGTGGCCACCTGCTGGCCCTGGAGCGCGAGGGCGGCCACGTAGTTGGTCGTCTTTATCGCCGGCCACTCGCGCGCGTACTCGAGGAGGTTGATCCGGATCGGCGGCCCGCCCGCGGCGGCCTCGGGGTTGGGGGTTTTCGCGAAAGCGTAGGTGTAGAGGCGCGAGCGCTCTGGCGTGAAGCCGTCGGCGCTCGGTCCGCCGGTGAGGATGAGCTTACAGCCTCCGTGCGTGAGTTCGTTCGCCGCGGCGAGTGTCCGCAGGTGCTCGGATAGTTCCTCGTCGGAAGGCTGGAGGCCGAGCCCGAGCCGCCGCCCCGAGGCCCGGAAGCGCCGCAGGTAGTCCGGCAGGAAGCTCGGCAGCCCGTCGTGGACGGCGAAGTAGTCGAACACCGCGTAGCCGCGGTGGAGCCCGAGGTCGAGTGGGTCGATCCGGGCCTCGGCGTAGGGGACAAGGATGGCGTCGATGCCAATGGCTTTCACGTCGGCAAAGTAGACAAACAATAGGTCCGGCTGTCGCTACCGGACTGACGTCATCCGGACCGTACCGCGAACGCTCAAGTCAATGATCCAATTTTTGCCTACCCGACAACCACTCCCTTCACGAGCTGCGGTATGCCCCCCCCGCTACAGTCGCCCCAACGATTCTCACAGGTCGGAAGGAATAGACGCAACGGTCTTATACATCATCGCGGAATCGGCACAACTTGCAAACTCTGCCTCAAGGTAGAATGGAATTACGGTGTCATTTATAGGGTCTACTACGCAGCATACGGCATTTGCGCCTTCATCGGCCAGCCGTCTCACTGTTCGGAGTGCTTCTACTAACAATCGTGGCCCGAAGCCCCGACGACGATATTGTTCCTGAATGGCTAGCCTTCCGATTAGGTAGGCAGGCAACTCCTGGTATGACCCACGATTCAGGCCCAGTGATCGCTTAACCCTGTTGGTCAGTAAATCTCGCGAGATTGTTGTAGGCGATAACGTTACTATGCCTACCAGATGGTCTTCGAACCACATTCCGTAAGCCGAGCACTGGCGGGTTAATCTATCGTGTTCGAAACGCGACGCAAAGTACGCATCCATCACTTCGTCCCCGCATCTAAAAAGGGTCGTCGGTTCGTTGGCCTTTAGGAGCCGGAATAAAATCTTTACCATATTTTTTAAAAAATTTAAGTGTTTTTTTGGATGGCCCCCGCCCTTCTTTTACGGCGGCCGCTAAAGTATCATAATCTCGCTCGCTCAATACCAAGCGGGCTTCCCGATCTAAAATCTCCGCAGATTTGGTCTGCAGAGTTGTGAGCACGAAGTCACTCAACGATGAGTAGCCAGCCGCCTCAGCGGCTGCTTCAAATCGCGACTTCTGCGCGAGCGGTAGCCGCAGCGCAATGCGCGCGTCGCTGGTCTGTGTACGTGCCATGACCGCAAATGTACGTCAAATCGACGTACGAAGCTGTAACCTTAAAAAAACCCGGCCGCCGCCCCCCGAAGAGGACGACAGCCGGGCCATTCAATAATTCAGTCTTCAAAACTTCACCACTCCCCTACTCCAGCGCCCCCACACTGCGCTTCACGAACTCCGCCAGGTCCTTGCCCTTCAGCAATCCCTGGTTGAGCTTCGCGAGGTCGACGAGCTGCTTGGCGAGCATGTCGCCGTAGGCCTCCTCGGCATTCGCCAACTTCTCGGCCACGAGGGGGTGATTCGTGTTGACGACGATGTTGTAGAACTCCGGCATCTTCCCGGCGCCCATCTGCTGGAACTGCTGCATCTCCGTCATGCGGCGCATGAACTCGTTGCGCGTCACGACCACGGGCAAGTCCTCCGGCGACATCGGCTCGAGCTGGATGGAGCCGCCCTCGCCCTTGATGCGCTCGAAGGTGGCCTTGACGGCCTTCTGCTGGTCTTCCGACAGCACGCTCTCGCGGGTCTCGTCCTTCTGGACGAGCTTGTCGATCGTGTCGGAGTCGACGCGCACGAACGTGAAGTCGCCGCCCTTCTGCTCGATCTGCTGCACCCAGTGGTTGTCGATCACGTGCCCGAGCTCGAGGACCTTGTAGCCGCGCCCCTCGGCCGCGTCGATGTAGCTCGCGTGGGCGTCGGCGTTGCTGGTGTACAGCGCGATGATCTTGCCGTGCTTGTCCTTCTGCGTCTCGCCGATGGCCTCCTTGAGCTCGTCGAGGGTGTAGTACTTGTCCTGCAGGTCCTTGACGACGGCAAACTTCAGCGCGCGGTCGTAGAACTTGTCGTCGGTCAGCATCCCGTACTTGATCACCGGGCCGAGGTCGGTCCACTTCGACTCGAAGTCGGCGCGGTCGGACTTGAAGATCTCCTGGAGCTTCTCGGCGACCTTCTTCGAGATGTAGCCCGTGATCTGCTTCACCTGCCGGTCGGACTGCAGCGCCGAGCGCGACACGTTGAGCGGGATGTCCGGCGAGTCGATGATTCCGTGGAGGAACATCAGGAACTCCGGCACGATGTCCTTCACCTCGTCGGTGACGTAGACCTGGTTGGAGTACAGCGAGATGTTGTTCTTCTGCACCTCGAACTGGTCGCGCAAGGGCGGGAAGTACAGCACGCCCGTCAGATTAAACGGGTAGTCGATGTTGAGGTGGATGTGGAACAGCGGCTCCGGCTTGTAGGGGTGGAGCTCCCGGTAGAACTTCGTGTAGTCCTCGTCGGTGAGGTCGGCCGGGGCCTTTTTCCAAATCGGGTCGGTGTCGTTGATGACGTTCGGACCCTCGGTCTCGACCTTCTTCTCCTCGGTCTTCTCGTTGCCGTCCTCGTCGAGTTCGGGCTTGCCCTCGGCGTCGAGCACCGGCACTTCTTCGTAGTCGGTGTCGGTCTTGGTGCCGAACTGGATCGGCACCGGCAGGAAGCGGCAGTACTTCGTGAGCAGCTCCTGGATGCGGTCCTCCTCGAGGTACTCGGCAGCGTCCTCGGCGATGTGGAGGATGATGTCGGTGCCGCGCTCGTCGCGCTCGGCGTCCCCGATCTCGTACTCGGGCTTGCCCTCGCAGATCCAGCGCGTGGCCTGCTCGTCGCGGTAGGACTTCGTCACCACCTCGACGCGCTCGGCGACCATGAAGGCGGAGTAGAACCCGAGCCCGAACTTACCGATGACGTTGAGGCCCTCCTTGTACTTCTCCAAGAACTCCGAGGCGCTCGAGAAGGCCACCTGCGTGAGGTACTTCTCGACCTCCTCGCGGGTCATCCCGATGCCGTGGTCGGAGATGGTGATGGTCTTGGCGTCCGCGTCGACCTTCACCTGGATGGTGAGGTCGCCGAGGTCACCGTCGAAGTCGCCCTTGCGTGCGGCGGCCTTGACCTTCGAGGTCGCGTCGACGGCGTTGGCGACGAGTTCGCGCAGGAAGATCTCCTGGTCGTTGTACAGGAATTGCTTGATGATCGGGAAGATGTTCTCGGTCTCGACCGAGATGCGCCCGTGGGTCATGGTAGACATAGGTGATGGTTTTGGTAAGGCAAGAGGGGCATCAAAGTCCAGTCCAGCGGGGGAAAGCTGCCAGGGTGGCGGGCTGCTTTCGCCAAAACCCTGGGCGGCGGCAGTAGGGAAGCGCGGAAGCTGACGAGATGACGGGGGGGAAGGGCGTTCGCTTTGCTTACTAGATGGGCGCTGCGCTAGTGGGGCGCTGCGCTAGATGGGCGGCTGCGCCTAATTGGGCTGGACCAACGCGCCGTACGTACGTACGTACGTATGATGGGCCGAACGCAAAGCCCATCTAGGCCACCGGCCGCCCATCTAGCAAGCGAAGCGAGCGCCCATCTAAGCCGCAGGCCGCCCACATAGATCGCCCACCCAGCCCCCCGGCCGCCCATCTTGGCCCCAAAATTGCCTTACCCCCCATGTTCCGGCGAACGAGCCGAGCGACGAGAAACTGCCGCTTCCTAACCCGAATGGCACGGTTTTCGAACCAAGTTACTCACAGTCAAACGAAGAATCGCGCTCTCCCCAAGCAAGTAGAAAGCGCCTAAAAGCAAGGTCTCTCGAGACCTAGATTGAGTGAAAGATCCGACTATCGGGGGGTAGGGTTTGGATCGGAAGCTCAATCACTTTTTCTCCCGTCGCCCACGTCGCGGCGGCAGAAAAACGACATCGTCCACGTGGCCACCCCGGCCGCGCGGCAAAAAGTAAGTCGCCACGCGGCTTATTAAGCGAGTGAAACCGGTTCCGCTGGGGGGTAAGGGCCGAGTTTTGCTCGCTTTTTTATGTCCGGGATCGTCGGTCCGACGCCCCGGACCATTACCTACGCGGCCGTCCGTCGTTTTGGCGAAAGCCTCGCCCAGCCCGCCGCAGCGCCCTTACCGCGCACCTTTCGGCTGCGCCGCCGTCGGATGTTGCCCCACGGACACCGCCTGCGCCTGCGCACGCGTCGGGGTCCACTGCCCGCAGCGATACTCCAGCAACTGCTGCCCGTCCGACCAGTACCCCGGACTCACGAGGGTGAGGTGGCGCTGATCACCCGCCTCGATGCGGCGCGACAGGCACTGCGGCAAGTCGAGTACCACCGTCCCGACGCGCCGGTCCTCGGCCACGGCCAAGACGGTTTTGGCGAAAGCCCCATCGGTATCGACGGCCGGCTGCTGGCGCACGCCCGCGAACCAGGCCCTCGTCCAGTTGCGCAGACGCGTGAACGGCCGCAGGAGGTAGTCGTGCGCGCCGAACAGCACCCAGTGGCCGTCGACGCGCAACTGCAGGTCACTGCGGACCTCGATGCGGTGCCCCCGCGGCAGGGCGATGTGGCCGTCGGTGCGCCGACGCGGGTCGACGAGGTACAACTTGGCGCCGCAGCGGCTCAACTGCTCGAGGCGATCGGCCAGCAGCGCGTCCTTGAAGGTGTCGACGTTCGTAAAGTGCCGCACCCACGCCGAGCCGATCATGACGACGATCTCGGGCGTCACGGACTGTAGGTAACGCAGCAGCGCGAGGGCATCGAGGGGATTGGCCTCACGCGCGGCGACCACGACGATGTCGACATCAGGTTTATCGGGTGGGGCTATTGCCATCTGAGCGCAAACCTATGCCTAGCCTGTTATCGCAGTGTTGACGACGGTTTACGCTTGCCATACATTAGCGGCCATGTACAAAATATTTATTTGCGCGCTTTTGGTCTTGGCCGGAGGGCTTTCGCCAAAACTCGCCGGCGGTCTACAGGCCCAGCGCAACGCGCGTTTGATGGCCATCGCCGACGCACCTGATGCGGCGCGGATCGAAGCCGATGTCCGCAGACTGGTTGGGTTCGGGACGCGGCACACGCTCTCGGACACCGTCTCCCAGACCCGCGGCATCGGCGCGGCGCGGCGCTGGATCGAGGGAGAGTTCCGGCGGATCTCGAGGGATTGCGGCGGCTGCTTGGAGGTGTACGTCCAGCACACGGTCTTCGACTCGGCCGGCAACCGCCGCATCGACCGCCCGACCGACATCGTCAACGTGTACGCCGTTCTGCGAGGGACGAAGCGCCCGAACGACTACGTCATCATGTCGGGCGACATCGACTCGCGCGTGTCCGACCCGATGGATCGCACGTCGGACTCGCCGGGCGCCAACGACAACGCGAGCGGCATGGCGGGCGTGTTGGAGGCGGCGCGGGTGCTTAGCAAGTACAAATTCGATGGTTCGATATTGCTGGCGGGCCTCAGCGGCGAGGAACAGGGACTTTTTGGCGGGCGCGCGATGGCCGAGAGGGCGAAGGCCGCGGGCTGGAACATCGTCGGGGTGCTCAACAACGACATGATCGGCAACATCACCGGCGTGGACGGTATCACGGACAGTCGCGAGTTCCGCATCTTCTCCGAGCCGAACTTCCCGGAGCCCGACCTGCGGACGCAGACGTGGCGACGGTTCTACGGCGGCGAGGTGGACGGGCCGAGCCGGCAGTTGGCGCGCTACATCCACACGATCACGACGGACTACCTGCACGACCTCCGGCCGATGATGGTCTACCGGCTCGATCGCTTCGGGCGCGGCGGCCACCACCGGCCGTTCAACGACGAGGGCTTCGCAGGGGTGCGCATCATGGAGGCGCACGAGAACTACACCCAGCAGCACCAGGACATCCGCGTGGAGGACGGCGTGGCGTACGGAGACGTGATCGAGCACGTCAACTTCGGGTACGCCGCGCGCCTGACGGCCGCGAATGCCACGACGCTGGCCGCGCTGGCGATGGCGCCGGCGGCACCCGGACCCGTCGAGATCGGCGGTACGGTAGAGCCGGCCGCGCGACTGAAGTGGACCACGGTGCCGGGGGCGATTGGCTACAAGGTGTACTACCGCCTCACGACCGATCCCCAGTGGGAGCGGTACCTGTGGGTGCCGGGCGGGGACGTGACCGAGCACACAGCGGAAGGGCTGGTGGTGGACAACTACTTTTTTGGCGTGAGCGCGGTTGGGGGAGGGGACGTGGAGAGCTTGGTGGTGTTCCCGAGCGTGGTGATGGTGTCGCGGTAGCTCGAACCGTGGCAGCTCGAACCTCCGGTTCGAGACGCGGTAGCTCGAACCTCCGGTTCAAGGCTGAGATAACTCGAACCGGAGGTTCGAGCTACCGGTCCCACAACCCCCGCGGCACGTCCACACAGTCCGCCCGCAGCACCAGCCGCTCGTCGATCAGCTCGAACACCTCCCGATTAAACCACGTCCCCGGGTGGTCCATGACGCGCTCCACCATCCCGGCCGTCACTGCATTCAGCACGGTGTAGTTCGCTTTGTCCAACACGCTACTCAGTGTCCGCGGCAAGTGATCCCAGCACTCGTCCTGAAAAATGCGGCCGGTCATTTTCCGGAGCTTATTGATCGAGCTTGCGCTAAAACTCTTGTGCCGCCCCATCATCGTGCTCGGCGCAGAAGTCCATCTGTCCGCGACGACGTGGACATGATTCGACATCACGCAAACGGCCAAGAGTCGCAACTCCCCCCGTCGATGTAAGAACAGCAGGCTCTCCAGCACGATCGCCGAGAACGCCGGATCGGATAGTAGGTACGTATCGCGCCCAGCGTGCTTCTCGAGGAAAGTCTCGAGCCGGAGGATGACCCGGTCCCAGACCAGTACTAGGTCCTCGTCGTTGAGCACGGCACGATTGACCTTCTCGCGGTACGCGCGCTTCGTGTCCTCGTAGAGCGTCCGCACCGACGCGGGCAAGGCCCCCGCCACCGCGTAGGTCACGAAGCAGGACAGACCCTGCTCGTACCAGTGTGGCAGATTGCGGCGCGTGAAGGAGTCGGACATCACCCGCCCCCCATCTTACGCTGCCCGCCGGCCTTGCTCACACCCACCTTCGACTGCTTGCCGCGCATCCCGCCGCCGGTCGCGCCGGGCTTAATGCCGGCCTTCCCGCCGCCCGACTTCTTCGCCTTCGGGGCGACCTCCTTCACCTCGGCCTCAGCGCCTTCGCTTCCGGCTTCAGGGTCGGTGGCCTCGGCTTCGTCGGCGGCCGGGTCCTCGGCGGTGAGGGCGCCGGTCTCGTCGAGGAGGCGGTACCACTTCGTGAGCTTCTGGATGTCCGAGACGTAGACCCGCTCCTGGTCGTGGTTCGGGAGGATGTCGAGGAGGTACTCGCGGTAGACGACCTTGTCGGCCTTCGGGTCGGGCAGGGGCGTGTCGTCGCGCTGCTCGTACATCTTCTCTATCACCGTGCGGATCGGGACCGAGTCTCCGTCATCGGTGAAGATCGCGATCGACTCCAGGGGCGTGAACTGGTGCTGCCGCGAGGAGATGAATTCGCGCTTGCCGTCGGCGAGCCCCTCGACGATGAGCCCGGAGGGCTTGTTGGCGATCATGCGGTAGAGGCCGGGCTTGCCGGAGACGGAGAGGAGCTTTTGGAGATTCATGGGGGCGAAGGTAGGGGTTGGCCCGCGGCGATTTGCCGGGACGGGAGCCCGCGTCGGCAAGCCAATGAGCTGCGGCGCGGGGGGTTAAAAGTTTTGGCGAAAGCCGGGTGCGTTGGCGTCGCAAGCCTGCCATTTACTCCTTGGCCACATGGGTTCCGCTCTGGCGGATGGGGCTTTGCGCAGTGGTCGATCGCCACGCGCGAGACTTTGAGGCGCCCGCGGGTGAGGTGCAGGGTGTAGGGCCGAGGTGTGAGCATGGGGTCGTGGTGGCGATGATTGGGTGGGTAAAATTGCAGAGCCCAGTTGCCGGTTAAGGAAACCTGGCTACCTTTGTAGTATGCTTCCCGTCTCTGCCGATAGCGAGCGCCGCGCAATGCACACGAGTTAGCCCAACTTTATGCTTATGAATAAGAAACGTTTTACGGTTGACCTATTGACCGAAGTTGATGATTTTTTAAATGACTTATCAGAAAAATGCGTTCTAGCACTTGATCAACAAATGAAGATTGCCGAGCGACTCGATATTCCCCCAGACAGCGAAAGCCTAGCGAAATTGCAGGGCACGACGCTCTATGAATTTCGCCGCACCTGTGACGGCGTAGCTATTCGCATATTCTGTTTTTACGACAAAACCAACCCCCGAGACACTCGCATGGTATGCTGCCATGCGATCACCAAAACCACTCAAAAGACGCCGAAGAAGGAGATCGCGATCGCCCTCCGAAGGCGTGACGAGTACTTCGCGTAAATCCATGCCACGTCCAACCAACATCATTACTTTAGACCAGCGACTCGACCGCGTCTACGGCCTCCCCGGTACACCCAAGCGCGACGCCTTCGACGCCGGCGTCGAACTCGCTCTCGTCGGCGAGGCGATAAAGCAGGCCCGTACTTCAC
The DNA here is from genome assembly GCA_965215115.1 of Saprospiraceae bacterium. GTDB lineage: Bacteria > Bacteroidota > Bacteroidia > Chitinophagales > Saprospiraceae > CALDTK01. The sequence continues at coordinate 2,969,272 of OZ244050.1, read as the reverse complement.
AGGGCCTTAGCCAAGCTCAACTCGGCGAACGCCTCGGCGTCGGCAAGGCTCAGATCTCCAAGCTCGAGAACAACGTCCGCGACGCCCGCCTCTCCACCATCGAGCGCGTCTTCCGGGCACTCGGCATGAAGTCGACGATCAAGATCGAGCTCGACCCTTCGTGACCTCGGGCCTGCGTTTGGTACTTACGGCTGCCTGCTAGGCTCGCCAGGCCGCCGGGCTTTGCGCGCTTCGCGTTCCTTTTTGCGCCTTTGCGTGAAAAACGGCGCTAGTACCCCACCAGCCGCTCCAGGGCATCCTCTATCCGCGCGCTCCCCATATACCCCGCTTCCAGGCTCGCCGCAAACGGGATCGGCGTTTCCTCGCCGCCGACCCGCATCACGGGCGCATCCAGGTCGCGGAAGGCCTGTTCCGTGATCTGTGCCGCTAACTCCGCCCCGATGCCGCCGAAGAGGTTGTCCTCGTGGACGATCAAGGCCCTACCGGTTTTGCGCACCGACGCTAATACCGTCTCGATGTCGAGCGGCACCAGCGTCCGCAGATCGACAATCTCCACGTCGTGGCTGGTTTTGGCGACAGCCGCCTCCGCCCAGCGCACGCCAAGCCCATACGTGATGATGCTAGCCGCAGTCCCCTCCCGCGCGATGCGCGCCTCCCCAAACGGCACGCGGTAAGCCTCCGTCGGCACCTCGCCGGTGGCACTGCGGTACAGGCCCTTGTGCTCGAAGTACATGACGGGATTTGGGTCTGCAAAAGCCTCCAGCAGCAGGCCTTTCGCATCCGCGGGCGTGCTCGGGTACACGACGCGCAGGCCCGGGACGTGCGCAAACCAGGCCTCATTCGACTGCGAGTGAAAGGGCCCGGCACTCATCCCCCCGCCGGTCGGCATCCGGATCACGACGTTGGCCGTCTGGCCCCAGCGGTAGTGCAGCTTCGCGAGGTTGTTGACGATCTGGTTGAAGCCGCAGGTCGCGAAGTCGGCGAACTGCATCTCGACCATCGCCGGCGCCCCCGACGCCATGTGGTAGCCGAGCGCCGCCCCCACTACCCCACTCTCGCACAGGGGCGTATTGCGGACGCGGCTTTCGCCAAAACGCGCTACAAACCCATCGGTCACCTTGAAGACGCCCCCGTACGCGCCGATGTCCTGGCCCATGAGCACGAGGCCCGGGTGCTGCTCCATGGCCTGCGCCAAACCCCGCGAAACGGCGTCCACGAAACGCAGTTCCTCGCGCTCGCCACCGACTTCGGCTAGCGTCGGTAGTGCGGATTTTGGCACTGTCGCATAGACGTCGCCCAACTCCGTGTCCAGGTCCGAACTCGGCTCCTCGGCCGCGTCGCCTTCCGCCAGGCCCGCCAGGATCATTTGTTTAATCTCCCTGCGCATCTGCGCCTCGGCCTCTTCGCTGAGCAGATCCTCGTCCCGCAGCCACGCCCCGTAATTGTCCAGCGGATCGCGCGCGGCCCAGGCGTCGAGCAGCTCCTGCGGAACGTACTTCACGCCGGAGGCCTCCTCGTGGCCGCGCATCCGGAAGGTGCGACACTCGACCAGGACCGGCCGCGGGGACTTACGCATCGAGGTCGCGAGGCGATCGATGGTGCCGTAGACCTCGAGGATGTTGTTGCCGTCGATACTCACGCCCTCCATCCCGTAGCCGACGGCGCGGTCGATGAGGCTCTCGCAGGCGTACTGCTCCGAGGTCGGCGTCGACAGCCCGTAGCCGTTGTTCTCGATGACGAAGATGGCCGGCAGCCCCCAGACCGCCGCGAGGTTGAGCGCCTCGTGGAACTCCCCCTGGCTCGTGGCGCCGTCGCCGGTGAACGCGAGCGAGACCTTGCCCTCGCCGCGGAGCCGGTGCGCCAGTCCCACGCCCGCCGCCAGCGACAACTGTGGACCGAGGTGCGAGATCATCCCCACGATGTGATGCGCTGGCGCGCCGAAGTGAAAGCTCCGGTCGCGCCCCTTCGTGTAGCCCGTGGCCTTGCCCTGCCACTGCGCGTAGAGTTTGCCGAAGGGCACCTCGCGCGCGGTGAAGACCCCGAGATTTCGGTGCATCGTGAAGATGGTCTCGTCGGGTTTTAGCGCAAGCGCGCACCCCACCGAGATCGCCTCCTGCCCGATGCCCGAGAACCACTTTGACACCTTGCCCTGGCGCAGGAGCGAAAGCATTTTTTCCTCGATGAGGCGAGGGGTGAGGAGGTGGCGATAGAAGGAGAGGAGTTGCGCGTCGGAGAAGCCGGCGCGGGTGAAGTGGAGGGGGGTGGGGGGGAGGGTGGTAGGGAGCGTCGGCGAGGCTTCGGTGGCGGTGGGGGTGACGGCGGACATAAGGTGGAAGTAGGACAGGCGGTAGGTCGACAAAAGTAACTGTCCTCGGGTCGGGGAGCTACAGCAACGCCGAGAGTGAAAGACGAGCAACCCCCGAGCGGGCCTCTATCCTATTCGGTAGCGCCGCCAACCCCGCCCACGGCCATCGCCGCCGCACGCCACCCCCGCCCCCTCCTAATCCGGCTTCTTCTTAAATATCCCCCGCAGCGCATCCTTCACCGGGGTCTCCTTATTGCCTTCCCCCGCCTCGCCGGGCTGCTGTTGTTGCTGCTGCTGCTGCTGTTGCTGCTGCTGCCGCTCCTGGCGCTGCTGCTCGCGCCGCTCCTCCACGCGGCGGTTGTTCTCCTCCCGCTCGCGGACCCGCGCCGGGTCGTCGCGCGGGCGCAGGTCCGGCCCTTCGGCCGGCTCCGCGGGGGACGCCCCCGGCGCGCCGCCGCCCTCGCCTCCGTCGATGTAGATCGGGTTGCCGTCCTCGTCGTAGCCGACGCCCGGCTCGTAGGGCTCGCCGTTGTCCATCCAGAGACTGTCGTAGACGGGCCGCGGCCAGCGCCGGTCGGAGCATTCGTAGCGCCGCGTGCTGTCCTCCGGGAAACGCTCCAGCTCCGGGAACTCGGTGATCCCACGGCTCAACTCGTAGCCGCGCAGGAACTTCCCGACGATCGGCAGGGCCGTCTTCGCGCCCTGGCCCAGCGACAGACTCTTCCACCGGATGTTCGGGTACTCCGCCCCGACCCAGGCCCCGACCACGAGCTCATTCGTAAAGCCCATGAACCAGCCGTCGGCCTGGTCCTGCGTCGTGCCGGTCTTCCCGGCCACGTCACTCTCGACGCCGTAGCTGCGCGCCAGGCCCGCGCCCGTCCCCCGCTCCGCCACCTGCGTGAGCATGTAGCGCATCGCCTCGGCGGTATTGGCCGACACCACGCGCTCGGCCCGCATCGACGCGGGCGCCTCCCAGACCACCGCGCCCTCGCGGGTCTCGATCCGGCTCACCATCCGGTACGTGGGCACCGTCCCGTCGCGGGCGAAGATGCCGTAGAGCCGGATCATGTCCTCGATCGAGAGACTCGCCGTCCCGAGGGCGTTGCTCAGGTCGTTCGGGACGTTCTCGAAACCGAGCCGCTCGGAGAACGCCACGATCTTTTCGGGCTTCAGTTCGTTGGCCATCGCCACGGCGATCGTGTTGACCGAGTTGACCAGCGCCGCCGTCATCGAGTACTCCCCACCGTAGCGCCCGTCCGAGTTCTCGGGCGTGTACTCGTCCTCGCCCGTGCCGTAGGTCTCCTTCCGGTTCCTGAAGTAGTCGCACACCCGGAAGCCGTTCTCGAGCGCCACCGCGTACACCAGCGGCTTAAACGTCGACCCGACCTGTCGCTTCGCGGCCGCACTGTTGAACGGGATCGCGAAGTAGTCCCCGCCCCCGACGTACGCCAGCACCTCGCCGGAGTGCGGGTCGGCCGCGATGAAGGCCGCGCGCAGGCGCAGCAGCTCGGCCCGCAGACTGTCGCGGTAGCTGCTCTTCATCTTCCGCATGCCGTAGGCGGAGTAGTCGGCGAAGGTCATCTGGCGGCTTTCGCCAAAACCGTCCATGGCCTCCTTGAGGCTCATCCCCCCGGCGATCATCTCCTTGTAGCGCGGGCTCGCCTTAATGGCGCGGTCGAGCTGATCGGCGAAACCCTCCGGGTCGTCGCGGCGCCACTGCTCGCGGAACTTCGGCTGCATGTACGCGAGGTGGTCCTGGAGCGCGCGCTCGGCCAGGCGCTGTAGCTCGCCGTCGAGCGTGGAGTAGATCCGCAGGCCGCTCTTGTCGACGCTGTAGGGGTTGCCCCGGCTGTCCTCCATCCCCTCGAGGATCCCCTCGATCTCCTGGCGGGCGCGATCGCTAAAGTAGGTCGTCTGCCCGCGGGAGGTCTCCTTGGTCTCGCGGACCTCGAGCGGCAGGGCCTGGAGGCTGTCGAGCGCGTGCGCGGGCAGGAAGCCCTGGCTCGTCATCCGCGCCATCACGAGGTTGCGGCGCTGCTTCGAGGCCTCCGGGTGCCAGACGGGGTGGTAGCTCGTGTTGGCCTTCAGCATCCCGACCAGCACGGCCGCCTGCTCGGTCTTGAGCTCGAGCGGCTCCACGTCGAAGAACCGGCGCGAGGCCAGCTTGACGCCGTAGATGTTCTCGCCGAAGGGCACCGTGTTGAGGTACAGCGTCAGCAACTCATCCTTCGTGTACTCCTTCTCGAAGCGCTTCGCCGTGATGGCCTCCTTGATCTTCGTGACGACGAGCGAGAACTTGCCCCCGCCCGAACGCGGGAAGTGGTTCTTGGCCAGTTGCTGCGACAGCGTCGACCCCCCGCCCTGCTCCTCGCGGCGCAACAGTCCCGAGAAGACCACCGCCCGCGCCGTCGCCTGCCAGTCGATCCCGGAGTGGGTCGTGAAGCGCTCGTCCTCCGTGGCGACGAGGGCATCCTTGAGGACCTGCGGGATGGCCTTCCCGTCGACGGACTCACGGTTCTGGTCGAAGTAGCGCGCGATGAACTCGCCGTCGCGGTCGAGTAGGTAAGAGGCCTCGGGGGTCTCGACGTTCTTCACCACCTCCCGGCTCGGGATCTTCCCGAAGGTCCCCGTGTACACGAGCGCCACCAGGGTGACGACGGCCAGGAGGCCCAGCAGCACCGGGATGCCCACGAGGGTACCCCCCCAGAACACGACCGGGCGTCGCTTGCGGTAATCGTTGATGCGTGTTTTGGCGGAAGCCGCCCGGGCGCTTACACCCGTGCTAAACGCCTTCCATCTCTCCTGCCAAGAATCCGCCATAAGGACGCAAAGAACGCGCTAAAGGGCTATTCGGGTGCCACGCCCCTGTCGGCGGTCGGTTGACTTTGCTCAACGACGCGCTCGACGACCAGCGGGGCGGCGGCCGGGGCAGCCTCGGCGGGGGCGGGCCTGGGGGCGCGGTAGACCGGCCGCGGCGGGCAGGCGAGCTGCTCGGTGACCAGTTCGCTCGGCGTCGGGAACTCGCCCTCGAGGTAGCTCGCGTAGCGCGCGTCGCCCTGGAGGCGCTGCATGAAGTCCCCGAAGATCGGCAGGGCCATGTTGGCGCCCTGGCCGTACTTGATCGAGCGAAAACGTACCGCCGGACTCTCGGCCCCGGTCCAGACCCCCGCCAGCAGTTTTGGCGAGAAGCCGATAAACCAGCCGTCGGAGTGGTTCTGCGAGGTCCCCGTCTTGCCGGCCAGGCGCCCTTCCAGTTTGTAGCGCCACCGCAGGCGTCGGCCGGTGCCGTCGTCGACGACGTGCTCGAGGATGCCGCGCATGAGGTCGGCGTGGTCTTGCGACAAAACCTGGTTCTCCTCGGTCAGGTCCGGGATGCGGTAGCTGTAGATGATCTCGCCGTCGCGATCGGTGATGCGGTCGATGTAGCGCAGGCGGACCTTCTGGCCGCGGTTGGCGAACACGCTGTACGCCTGGACCATGTCGTGGAGGCTCAGGTCGCTGGCCCCGAGCGCGATCGCGGGCACGGTCGGGATCTCGTGCTCGATCCCCAGGCGGTGCGCCAGCGCGACGACGTTGGCGGCGCCGGTCTTCATGATGAGCTGCGCGGAGATCGTGTTGAGCGACTTCGTGAGGGCCCCGCGCATGTTGTAGCTCCCGCCGTAGTCGTTCTCGGAGTTGCGCGGGCGCCAGAACTCGTAGCGGGCGTACGTGCGGCGGTAGTTGCCCCAGTAGCGGCACGGGTCGATGCCCTGCTGGAGGGCGGCGGCGTACAGGATGGGCTTGAAGGTCGACCCGACCGAGCGCCGCGAGCGCACCTTGTCGTACTTGAAGTACTCGTGGTTGGTGCCCCCGACCCAGGCCCGGATGGCGCCCGTGCCCGGCTCCACGGCCAGGAAGCCGGAGTTGAGGATCCCGAGGTAGTACGCGACGCTGTCGGCCGGGCTCATCTCGACGTCCTTCTCGCCGGCGGTGGCGTAGTCGTAGATGGTCATCGTGACGGGGATGGCCATGACGCTGTCGATTGCGCTTTCGCTAAAACCCGCCCGCCGTAGGCCGCGGACGCGGTCGGATTGCCGCAGGGCGCGCGTGTACACGACCTCGACCTCCCAGGGCTTCTCGCCCTCCTTGAGCGAGGCGTAGAACTGCTCCTGGAGTTCGACGAGGTGCGACTTGACGGCCGTCTCGGCGTGCTGCTGCATGCCGGCGTCGATGGTGGTGTAGATGTTGAGCCCGTCGCGGTAGATGTCGTAGGCGCGGCCCTCGGGGTGCTCGAGGTCGGCGAGGATGGCCTTGAGCTCGAGGCGGGCGTTCTCACGGAAGTGCGTCGCCGGACCGACGTTGTGCTCGTCGCGCTGGTAGCAGACCTGGATCGGGCGCTGCTGGGCCTCGCGCATCTCGGTGGGCGTGAGGTAGCCCTGCTCGGCCATGAGGCGCAAGACCAGGTTGCGCCGGTGTAAGGCACTGGCCGGGTGGCGCAGCGGGTCGTAGGAGTACGTCGCCTTCAGGCTCCCGACCAACGTGGCGGCCTCCTCGACGCTCAGCTCGGCGGGCGTCTTCGAGAAGTAGCGCTTCGCGGCCACGCCGATGCCGTAGGTGTTGTCGGGGAAGGGCACCGTGTTGAGGTACATCGTGAGGATCGCGTCCTTGGAGTGGAGGCGCTCGATGTCGCGCGCGATGAGGACCTCGCGGATCTTGTTGATGATCAGGCTGTAGTCGGGGTCGGCGTGGCGCTCGACACGTGGGTAGAGGTTTTTGACGAGCTGCTGCGAGATGGTGGACCCGCCGCCCCCGGACGCGTCCCCGCCGAGCACCGTGCGGTAGGCGACCCGCCCCCAGGAGATGAGGTCGACGCCGTCGTGGCGGTAGAAACGGGCGTCCTCGGTGGCGACGAGGGCCTGGATCAGGACCGCGGGCAGTTCGTCGCGCGTCACCTCGACGCGCTCGTCGACGAAGTACTTCCCGAGCTGGACGCCGTCGCGAGACACGACCCGGGAGGCCTCGTTGTTGATGACGTTGCGGAGCTCCGCGTCGGTCGGCATCGCGCCGTAGGTGCCGGACTCGAAGACGGCCGCGACGGTCACGACGGCGATGGCGCCGAGGGTCGCGAGGCCGGCCAGGCCGACGGCGGCGCAGCGGAGCGCACGCACGGTGCGGGGGTAGGCGCGGAGGAGTAGAGCTCGGGGCAATGGAGTTGCGGTGGGTTACCCCAAAACAACACGTTGTCCGTGAGCGCCGTTGGGTCCTGCCCCGAGGTGGGTAGTCCGTTAACACCCGAAAGTCGGGGGTTTAACACCTGCTTGGCGCTTGTTTCACGACGCCTTGTGCAATGCTTTGGCAAACGGTGCGCCCGCGGCCGGATCGAGGTTCCGCGGGCGGCGCGGCGGGCGGGGGCGCTACTGCGGGAGCCCGTCGTTGTTGCTCGCGTAGATGTACACGCACATGGCGACGAAGAGGAGCAAGGCGATGAAGAACCCTGCGAAGAGCCAGCCCTTGAGGCCTGCGTTGCGGATGTCGTCGGACATGTGGATCGTGCGTTTGGCGGGGGCGAAGGTAGGGCGCGGGCGACGCTCGCGGCGGCGTCGAAAACTAGGGTTGGAAATTCCGGTGCGCGTGTTTCCTTTGCGGCCTTACCAAAAGGGAAGTACAATGTCAGATGTCGCCGCTCGCGTTCACAAGATCATCATCGATAAGCTCGGCGTCGATGAGAAGGATGTCACCCGCGAGGCCAACTTTACCAACGACCTCGGGGCCGACTCGCTCGACACCGTGGAGCTCATCATGGAGTTCGAGAAGGAGTTCGAGATCTCGATCCCCGACGAGCAGGCCGAGAACATCCAGACCGTCGGCCAGGCGATCGACTACCTCGAGAAGAACCCCGCCGCCTAACCCGGCAGCGTAGCCCCCAGGCGCCCCCCCGCGGGCGCCCGCTCACAGGACGGCCAGCCGCGCGCAACCCGCGCGGCTGGCCGTCGTCGTTTACGCCTGCGCGAGTTTTGGCGAAAGCCGCGGCTATATTGCCCCCATGAAGCGCATCGTCATCACGGGCATGGGAGCCCTCACGCCGATCGGCAACTCGGTCGCGGAATTCAGCAAGGGCCTCCGGGCCGGGACCCCGGGCGCCGCCCCGATCACGCTCTTCGACGCGGGCGCCTTCCGGACGAAGTTCGCCTGCGAGGTCAAGGACTTCGACCCGACCCTCACGATCGACAAGCGCGAAGTGAGGCGCATGGACCGCTTCACGCAGCTCGCGATGGCCTCCACGCACGAGGCCCTGCTGGGGGCCGGACTGGCCGACGGCGACCACGGCATCGACCCGGCGCGCATCGGGGTCATCTTCGGGTCGGGCATCGGGGGCCTGGCCACCCTCCAGGAAGACATCGAGGAGAACACCGGCAAGCCGGACCCGCGCTACAACCCCTTCATGATCCCGAAGATGATCATCGACATCGCCGCCGGGCTGATCTCGATGCGGTACACTTTCACGGGCATCAACTTCGGCACCGTGAGCGCGTGTGCGACCGCCAACCACGCCATGATGTGCGCCTGTGACGCCATCAAGCTCGGCAAGGCCGACATCGTAGTCACCGGGGGCGCGGAGTCGGCCATCACGCGTACGGGCGTCGGCGGGTTCGGCTCCATGAAGGCCCTCTCGTCCCGCAACGACGACCCGGCCACGGCCAGCCGCCCCTACGACGCCGAGCGCGACGGCTTCGTGCTCGGGGAGGGCTCCGGGACGCTCGTCCTCGAGGCGTACGAGCACGCGCGCAAGCGCGGCGCCAACATCCTGGCCGAGGTGGTCGGCACGAGCGCCACGGCCGACGCCCACCACATCACCGCGCCCCACCCCGAGGGCGAGGGCGCGCGCCGCGCGATGAAGCTGGCCCTCGCCGAGGCCGGGCTGCAGCCGAGCGACGTGGACTACCTCAACACCCACGGCACCTCTACCCAACTGGGCGACATCGCCGAACTCAAGGCCGTCCGCCAGGCCTTCGGGGATGCCGCCTTCGACCTCAACATCTCCTCCACGAAGTCGATGACGGGCCACCTCCTCGGGGCCGCCGGCGCCATCGAGGCGATCGCCTGCGTGCTGGCCATCCGCGAGGGCTTCGTCCCCCCGACGATCAACCACTTCACCGACGACCCCGAGATCGACCCGCGCTTCCGGTTGACCTTCAACGAGGCCGAGCAGCGGCCCGTGGACGTGGCGCTGAGCAACGGCTTCGGGTTCGGCGGCCACAATGCCGTGGTGGTGCTGAAGCGGGTGTGACCTGTTTTGAGGGTCGCGGAGCTCGATGGGCGCTGCGCTAGATGGGCGCTGCGCTAGATGGGCGCTACGCTAGATGGGCCTTTCGGGGCGCCCAGCCCTTTGCGATCCTTGCGGTCCCTCGCGCCCCTTGCGTCCCATCACGTGAGTACAGCACGAAAGCAAAGCCCATCTACGCCACCGGCCGCCCATCCAGATTGCGAAGCAATTGCCCCCCTAGGACCGTTCCCTCACCCACCCCCGCCATACCCTAGCTATTGCGTGCTGCCGCAGGGCGGCCGGATACATTCGTAGCGTCACCCCGCACGACGCTACATTATGAACTCGAAGCGACCCTCGCCCAGCGCCGCCCCGAACGAACTCGCCCGCCGTTACCAACGGAGCCTCACGGACGCCAACGATCCGAATTTCGACGAGCGCGCCTACCTCGACATCGTGGCGCACTACCGCGAGCGACTGATGTACGACGAGGCCCTCAACGTGGCGGAGGCCGGCCTGCGACACTTCGCCTTCAGCGTCGAACTCTACTTGGCGAAGTCGGTGGTGCTGTGCGATCTGCACCTCTACGACGAGGCGCTCGAGACCCTGAGCGCCGCCGAGACCTACCGGCGGGGCCTGCCCGAGATCACGATCCAGCGCGCGAAGGCGCTCGCGGGCGCGGGGAGGCACGAGGAGGCCTTCGGGGTGCTCGACGACCTCGACGAACTGTCGGACCCGAAGCTGCGCAGCGCCATGGCCGTGGCCGAGGCGGTGGTCTTCGAGCAGATGAGCCGCTACGCCGACATGTACTTCTTCCTCGCGCAGGCGCTGCACGAGTGGCCCACCAACCTGGAGGCGCTGTCCTTGCTGTGGATCAGCACCGAGCTGACCGGGCGCCACGCGCAGACCGAGGAGATCTGCGCCGAGATCGTGCGCGACCACGCGTACTGCAGCCGGGCGTGGTTCAACCTCGGGCACGCGCGTTACGCGCAGGGCGAGACCGAGACGGCCCTGAGCGCCTTCGAGTACGCCTACATCATCGACCCGCGCTACGAGTACGCCTACCGGGAGGCCGGGGAGATCTGCTACGAGACCGAGCAGTACGCCCGCGCCGTGGAGATCTACGAGGTGATGCTGGAGTACGTCAACGGCGACAACGAGGTGCTGCTGCGCCTCGGGCAGTGCTACCTCCACACGCAGGCCTTCACGCAGGCGCGGCTGTGCCTCAACCGCGTGCTCACGCGTTCGCCGAGCCACGACGAGGCGCTCTACTACCGGGGTCTGTGCTACGCCGCCGAGGGTCGGTGGGTCCCGGCGATCAAGAGCTACCGCGCGGCCGTCCGCATCAACCGCCGCGTCGAGCGCTACGCCTTTTCGATGGCGGAGGCGATGGTGCAGATCGGTGATTTCGAGGGCGCCGAGGCGGCCTTCGCGCTAGCCTGCGAGATCGCCCCGGAGACCAGCGGCTACTGGCTCGCGCACGTGACCTTCCTCCTCGACCACGACCGGGGGATGGAGGGCCTCATGGTGCTCGACGAGGCCGAGGCGTACACCTACGGCCCGGAGCTTCGCTACGCCCGCGTGGCGGTCTACATGCAGCTCGGTCGCGAGGCGGAGGCCCTGCGGCTCCTGGCGGAGGTCCTGCCGGAGGAGTGGGAGGCGCGCGAGTCCCTGTTTTCGATCGCGCCCGAGTTGGCCGACCACGACCTGGTGCACCAGGTGATCAAGTGCTTTTCGTAAGACGTAGGCGCCGGCGTGTTTTGGCGAAAGCCGCACGACCTATGGCCTAGATTTTGCCGCTCGCACGGGGTATGGCCCTCCTCCACTTTCGCGCGCTCTGTGTGTCGCTCGCCCTGATCGCCGTTGCGGTGGGGGCGTGCCGCGAGGAGTCCACCGAGTTCGTTCGACTCCATCCCAAGAGTTTCTCGGCGGCGGACGAGGCCGTGATCGGGGATCGCCTCATGGCGGCCGACTGGCGCAATGCGAACGTGGCGCTCCTGAGTCCCGGCGATCCGGGCTACCGCGCCGAGGCCGCTGCGTACGTCGACCCGCTGCTGCAGCAACTCGTCGACCAGGCCCCGGTGACGCGCCGCGATAGTTTCGGGTGGCGGGTGCACCTCGTGATGGATACGAGTGTGCACGCGTATGCCCTGCCGGGCGGACACCTGGTGATGAATACCGGGCTGCTGTACGCCCTCCACAGCGAGGCGGAGTTGGTCGGCGTGATGGCCCGCGAGTTATCGCTGATCGAGAGCGGGGCCGCGATGGGGGCGCTCGTACGGCTCGTCGACGACAACGTGCTGCTCGGAGATATCCTGCTCGACAATCCGGTAGCCTACGGTGAGTTGATTCGGCTGTTGCCAAAACTCGAGTACACCGCTTCGGAACTGGCGGTGGCGGACAGTCTGGCGGCGGTGTTGGTCTGTCCCAGCAACTACCTCCACGAGGCACTTCCGGAGGCGATGCAGCGGCTGAGCGCCAAAACGCCCTACCGCGAGGCCCGGCCGGCGGGCGGGACGTGGATCGCGAAGTTTAACGCGCGGGTGGCGGACTGTGCGGGGAGCGATAGTGTGTACGTGAAACGGTACCGGGAGGTGCTGCGGCGCGCGGTGCCGGAGGGCTAGCAAGCGAGCGGTAGCTCGCCCGGGCTAGGTCTAGAACGATGGCCCACCCGACCGCTCTACAATGTGCCTACCGCCGGCCGGCACCTGGCTCTGCTTATACGCAAACAGCGCCGCCCCCACGGCCCCGGCCTCGTTCTGGTACTCCGCCGGCACCACGGGTACGACCGTGTCGAACTTGTGCTTGTACAACTCGAAGTGCTTCGAGGCCCCGCCGCCGAGGACGAACAAATCCGGCGAGAGGACGCGCTCCAGCTGCGAGAGCACCTCCCCGAAACGCGCGCCCCACTCCTCCCACCCGAGCTCGAGCGTCTTGCGGGTCTTCGAACTCGCGTAGTGCTCGGCCTTCATGCCGTTGGGCATGTACACGTGGCCGAACTCGGAGTTGGGCACCAGTTCATCGTCGATGAAGAGCGCCGACCCGATGCCGGTCCCGATCGTGAGGAAGACCGTCACCCCGGAGGCGTGCTGCGCCGAACCGTAGGTCGCGCTCGCGAGCCCCGCGGCGTCGGCGTCGTTCAGCACGTACACCCGCTTCCCGCACACGCGCGAGAACGCGTCCGCCACCGAGGTCCTGATCCAGTCGGGACTGATGTTGGCCGCCGACAGTGCCACGCCCTTGCGGATGATGGCCGGGAAACCCACCCCCACCACGTCGCCCCCGTATTCGAAGAGGCGGTACAGCTCGTGGAACGCCTCCGTGATCGCCTCCGGGGTCGCGGGCTGAGGCGTGGGCACGCGCAGCCGCTCGGTGAGGAGCCTGCCGGTCGACAGGTCGACGATGGCGCCCTTGATGCCGGTCGCGCCGACGTCGATCCCGAGGATGTGCTGTGGGTTGTGCATGGGGGGAAGGTAGGGAGTAAAGTGTGCCTGGGTGCCGGGGTGCCGGGGTGCCGGGGTGCCGGGGTGCCTGGGTGCCTGGGTGCCTGGGTGCCTGGGTGCCGGGGTGCCGGGGTGCCGGGGTGCCGGGGTGCGCACCCCGCACCTAGGCACCCTGCACCCTAATTAATCACCCGCATCCGCATCGTGACGTCTTCCACGGGGCGATCCCCGGGGGCGGTCCTGACGGCGGCGATCTTGTCGATCACGTCCAGGCCCTCGACCACCTGGCCGAAGACGGTGTACTCCGCGTCGAGGAAGGGGACCCCGCCGTTGGCCAGGTAGGCCTCGCGGGTCTCGGGGGTGTAGCGAACGTCCTTCATGCTCTCGGTGCGCTTGAGCTCCTGCTCGCTGACCGGGCGACCGCTCACGATGTAGAACTGGGAGCCGCTCGAGGCCTTCTGGGGATTCATCTGGTCCCCGAGGCGCGCCGCGGACAGGGCGCCCTTGACGTGGGCGAGTTCGGGCGTGAACTCGGCGTCGACGGTGTAGCCGGGGCCGCCGCTGCCGAGCTGGGCGCCGGGGGCGGCATTCTTGCTGTTCGGGTCACCGCCCTGGAGCATGAACCCGTCGATGACGCGGTGGAACAGCAGGTCCTCGTAGAAGCCCTGCTCGACGAGTTTGATGAAATTATCGCGGTGTTTCGGGGTCTGGTCGCTGAGTTTGACGAGCATTTTGCCGAAGGGGGTGGTGATCTCTACCATACAAGCTAGGGGTCCGATGATTTGGATGCGCTGGGTGTCGACGCCGGTGCGGCGCTTGCCCCGGGCGCGTAGGGTGACGAGGTAATTGCCGCTGGTCGCGTAGCGGTGGTTCGGCGAGGCTTCTTCGCTCGTGTTGCCGTCGCCGAAGTCCCAAAAGTAGGTTTGGGCCCGCTCGGACTGGTTCTCGAAGCCGACGGTGGCCGGGGCGGTTTTGTCGGGTGCATCCACGGCGAAGCGGGCGGTGGGGCGGGCGCAGGCGAGGACCAGTACGCTTGTCAGCAAAACGAGGGTGGCGGGTTTTGGCGAAAGCCTCGTGGACGTAAGAGAGACGAGCATAGACGAGCGGACGGATCAGGACGGCCCAAAGGTACAGAGGACGCCTTTCGGCAAAACAGTCCAAACACCCCGAATGATGCCCCGCCCCCCCAGCGGGCCGAAGGTCCACCTCCTGCCCGAGCCATCAATCCACCACGATCCGCATGTACACATCCTCCCGCGGCCGGTCGAGCCGGTCGCGCGGCACGGCGGCGATCTTGTCGATGACGTACAGCCCCTCGACCACCTCCCCGAAGGCCGTGTACCCGCCGTCGAGTTGCGGAGCCCCGCCGTACTTGCGGTAGCGGGCGCGCTGCTCGTCGGTGACCGTGGCGGCGTAGTTGGCGAGCATCCGGTCGAGCACCTCGTCGGTGACGGGCTGCCCGGCGACGATGAAGAACTGCGAACCGTTCGAGCGCTTGTCCGGGTTGACGGGGTCGCCGAAGCGGGCTGCCGCCAGAACGCCCCGCAGGTGCGGCGCGCCGATCTCCGCCGGGAGGGTGTAGCCGGGTCCGCCCTCGCCGAGCATGGCCCCCGGCGCGGCCCGGCGCGAATCCGGATCCCCGCCCTGGATCATGTAGCCCGGGATGACGCGGTGGAACAGCAGACTGTCGTAGAAGCCCTGCTCGACGAGTTTGACGAAATTGTCGCGGTGCACCGGGGTCGAGTCGTACAGCAGCACGCGCATGTCGCCGAAGTCGGTCTGGATCAGGACGTACCGGCGGCCGTCGCCCTGGCAAGCGCCGGCCAGCAGCGCGCCGACGAGCGCCAGCGCCCACGCGAGGCCCCACGCGCCCGCTAGTCCGTGGCGGCGTCGTGCGGCAGCTCGGCCTCGGCGTCGAAGGCTTCCCATGTCTCGAAGTATTGGATGATGTGGAGTTTGAGGAGGCGCTCCTGCGCGGCCTCGCCCTTGATCTCGACGTTGCGTAAGGGCCGGTAGTGCGGCCAGCCGTCGGCGTCGCGGTGCGTGAAGGCGTAGTAGCCCGCCGGCGCGAGCACCTCGCAGGTCCCGACGTGCATGAGGTCCTGCTTCTCCTCCTTGGTGAAGGTCTTGCGCCAGATGCCCAACTCCTGGACGCCGATCATCATGAGGACGGCCTGGAGGTCGGGCAGGCGATCGTGGCGCAGGGCGTCCTTGACGAAGTGGCGCACCCGCAGCCACGCGAAGTCGATTTGCCAGTCCTGCATGGTGGGGTGAAGGTAGGGCGGGGGCGGGGTGCGTCATCGTCGACCCCCCCGTTGCGATTGGCCTGCGCCTGATATACCCAACACAGCTACGCCGCGCACGTGCAGGAAACGCATCGAGCTGCTGGCCCCGCGCCCCGACGCCTAAACCTAGGCGTGCTACAAATATCTTCACCGCCCCATGCGCGCAACCCTCCTCCTCGGCATCTCCGTCTCTCTCGCGAGCGCCTGCCGCCCGCAACTCCTCACCTACGAGCAGCCCTCCCCCGTCGACACCGAGACGCGGCCCGTGCGCCTCCTGCCCGACACGACCTTCGTGACGCCGTCCGGGGTTTTGGCGAAAGCCGACTTCCCCGGGGCACGGCTGGCGAGTTTTAGCGAAAGCGGGACGGACACGCTCGGGCGCCCGCTATTCCTCGCCGAGATCCCGGCCGAGAACCAGCCCATCAACGCGAGTCCCTGGTTCGCGTTCCACCTCTCGGCCCCGACCGAGCGCGAGGTCACCGTGCGGCTCACCTACCCCACGGGCGTCGGGAATCGCTACCTGCCGAAGACGGCGCCGGCGATTAGTGGACCGTATACGTATCTGCCGACGTCGAGCTTCGACACGACGGCCAATACGAACGACGTGCGGCTCACGATCGGGCCGGCGGGCGTGTACCTCAGCGGGCAGGAGATCATCAACGTCGACAGCGTGCGGCGCTACGTGGCGGGGCTCGTGCGCGCCAATCCGACCCTGCGCTGGGACACCATCGGGCAAAGCCGCCTCGGGCGCCCGCTCTGGAAGCTCGACACGGGCTCCGACGACGAAGACCGCCGCCCGACCGTGATCCTCTTCACGCGGCAGCACCCGCCGGAGGTGACGGGCTTCATGGCGTTCCAGAGCTTCGTGGAGCGCGTCTTCGCCGGTGACGCCTTGGCGGAGGGCTTTCGCCAAAACCACCGCATCATCATCTTCCCGACCGTCAATCCGGACGGCGTCGACGAGGGTCACTGGCGCCACAACGCCGGCGGCATCGACCTGAACCGGGACTGGGGCTTTTACCGCCAACCGGAGGTGCGCCAGATCGTGACCTGGCTCCAGGAGCACACCACGCAAGACCAGGTGGTGTGGGGGATGGACTTCCACTCGACGCAGTACGACGTGCTCTACACGCACGACCCCGACAAGGTGATCTTCCGCGGGGCCGACCGGCTCGATGCGTGGACGCAGGGCCTCAACGGATTCGTAGCCGACCGCTACGCGCCGCCGTACCGGCCCGCGCGCACGAAGGCCGACTACTACTACCCCGTGCTCGGGCAGGATACGCTGCGCATCGAGGCCGAGGCCATCGGCCGCCCGACGAGCGCGAGCTGGATCGCGACCCACTACGGGGCGGTGGGCGTGACGTACGAGGTGGGGGATGAGCAGGACCGGGATTTTATCCGGGAGAAGGCCGAGAAGGCGGCGGAGTTGTGGATGGGGGTGTTGCGGTAGGGCAAACATTTGAGAAACGTGTGGGGACACGTCCGCCACTGTGACGAGCCCAGAATTATCGCGAACTTATCGCGATATCGAAGACCAAAATTTGGTGGCCAAATTTTCGTCACTAAATTTTCGCGACGTAGTTTGCAGCGATGGACAGAGCCCGAAACCCCTTTCGCTTCGGCACTTCGCTCACCCGCGAAGACCTCGTCGACCGGGTCGAAGAAGTGCAAAACGTAACGCAGACCCTACTCGATGGCGCGAGGTTGTTTGTGATCGGTCCGCGGCGCTTCGGGAAGACCTCGATCCTGAATGTGGCGAAGGCCGAAGCATCTGCACGGGGGGTGCCTACGGTTCTCGTAAATGCGGAGGCGACCCTTACGCTCAATGATCTTGCGGGCGAACTCGTGGCTGCGATCGCGAACGCGCTACCGATGGGCTTGAAGGAGCGCAGCCTCAAAGTAATAGAATGGTTCGCCTCGCTGCAGCCGCACGTCACCTACGAGCCGACGACGGATTCAATCTCGGTAGGTGTGACCCCGATCAACCCCGACAAAGACACTCCGAGTCTGATCGAGGTCCTCGGGCGCGCCAATGCGTTAGCCCAGGAGCGCGGGATCATCATCGGGATCATGATCGACGAGTTTCAGGAGATTTCGCGGCGCGAGGGAATCGCTGCGGAGAAACAGCTTCGGGCATGCATCCAGGAGCACAGACATCTCGCGTACGTGTTTGCTGGCTCGGATACGACGATGATGGCAGCGATGGTCACGCAATACAAAAGACCTTTCTACCGCCTGGGTGACACGCTCATGCTGGGCGAAATCCCTTCTGCGGACATGGTTGAATTCATCCAAACTTCGTTCGGCAACAGGAACATCTCAATATCGGAGGCCGTCGCCGAGCTTATCCTACGTGAGTGCAGTGGGGTACCTTACAATATCCAAAAGCTTTGCTACCGCACCTACAGTCGCGCGGTACTCAAGGGGTTGGGAGCGATAGACAGCGAGGTGGTGGAGGCTGCCATAGATCATATCGTCCAGGGCGAGGCACTCATCTACCAAACTTTGTTTAGGACCCAACCACTCAGCCGACAGAAGATCCTTAGCGCACTGGCCGACCCACGATCGAGTAGACTCTCTCCAGCTCACTTGGCAAGAGCCACGAAGAGTCCCGACAGCACAATCCGATCTGCACTCAAGATCTTGGTAGAGCAGGATATACTACGGCCAGCGCTTACTTCCAAGGATCACGTATTCGTAGATCCATTTTTCGCCCGCTTCATTAGTGGAGACTATAGTCTATAGTCACCTGGGTAAACCCTAACCTGCAACGTAGACCGGGAGAAGCCAGAAGCACTGAAGTGCTTGCTGGCCCACATGCAGACCTCCGGCCTGCCGAGACGCGTGACGAGCCCGTCGGCAGGCCGGAGGTCTGCATGTGGGCCAGCTCGGGCTTCAGCCCGGCTGTCTGTTGCGCACGGACCGAGACTCAACAACCGCTGTTATCCCTAGATCTCAATTATCCGGCCTCTCGGTTCCCGACCCCCAAACAAAACCGCACCACCGTCCGCCCTACCCCACTCTCGATCACGGGCTGCGTCCCGTGCTTGTCCAATATCTTCTTCACGATATCCAAACCCATCCCCGTGCCCTCGCCCACGGGCTTGGTCGTAAAAAATGGACTGAAGATCTCCTCGCGGTACGCCTCCGGGATGCCCGGGCCATTGTCCTCCACCTCGACGCAGACGCCCGCCGGGAGACTCCGCGTGCGCACGGTCACCGTCGGTTTGCCGGAAGGCGCATCGGCGGCCGCGTCGATGGCATTGTCGATCAGGTTGGTGTACACCTGGTTGATCTGCCCGCCCCAGGCCGTGACCAGCGGTAGCGTGGTGTCGAAGTCCTTGACGAGCGCCACGTTCTTGCGCTTGAACTTGTGCTTCAGCATGATGAGCGTCGTGCGCAGGCCCTCGTGCACGTCGAGCGCCTGCGGCCCGGCCGCCCGATCCATGTGCGTGTAGCTCTTCACCGAGCCGACCAGCTCCGAGATGCGCGCCGCCCCGTCCTTGATCTCGGCCGTGAGCACCTCCATCTCGATGTTCTTCGCGACCCACTCCACGAGGTCGGCGAGGCTGCGCCCGTCGACGATCTCGTTGATCCGGGCGAGGTGCGCAGGCTCGAAGCGCGCGCTCACCAGGGATTCGACGATCTCGTCGCGGACCGGCACGTCGTGGTCGCCGAGCCAGTCCTCGATCGCCTCCGAGGCGTCGAGCCGGTCCATCGTCGTGCGGGTGTCGTCCTCGCTGAGTCTGCGGAGGCGCTCGAAGATCACCCCGTTGACGGCGTCCACCTCGGCGGGCGTCACCTGCATCAGCATGATCTTCTTGAAGGATTCGGGCGTGGCGTGGAGCTGCTGGTACAGCGCTTCGGCACTCCGCACGACGGCGGCCGCCGGGTTGTTGAGCTCGTGCGCCAGCCCGGCCGAGAGCTTCCCCAAGCTCATCATCTTCTCGTCCTGCGCGCGGGAATCGGAAAACTCCCGGATCCGGTCCGACATCGTGGCCACGAGGTTCTGGACGAGCTGGTAGCTCACCTGCACCATCTCCGTGTAGCAGCGCTTGTCGATCTGCAACAGCACCGTCTCCTCGCAGGCGCGCACGTTGCCGAGCGTCACCGTCATCCGCGAGAAGGGCAGCACGCCCATCGTCTCCCCCGGCAAGCTGTCGCCGAGGTCCTTGAAGCCCTTGTTGTTCTCCATCGAGAACTTGACGCGCCCCGACACGATCACCCACATCGCCGTCACCGGGTCACCGGCCTTCGCGATCAGCGCGTCCTCGGCGTAGCGCACGCACTGGCTATGCGCGACGAACCACTCGACGGCCTCGCGCTCGACATCCCTGAAGACCGGGAAGCCCGCCAGCGTGTCCACGATGTCGGCCGGCATCGGCTCGGGCAACACGCAGAGGGCTTCTAGCTCGGCGGTTTCGGTGGCGACGGACATGCGGGCGGGGGGTTTGCGAAAGAACCCAAGCCCCGCTCGCTAAGTTGTAGCCGGTACACGCCCCCGCAATCCCCGCCCCTTGACCGCAACCGCCACGCCCGCCGCCACCCTCGCCGCTCAGTACACCTCCGTCCGCCAGCGCAGCGAGGACATCTGCGCCGGACTCGCGCCGGAGGATTTCGTCCCGCAGCCCACGCCCGACGTGAGTCCGCCGAAGTGGCACCTCGCGCACGCGACCTGGTTCTTCGAGACCTTCATCCTCGAGCCGCACGACAACACTTACAAGCCGTACGACCCGGCCTTCGCCTTCCTGTTCAACAGCTACTACGAGGCCGCCGGTCCGCGCATCTTACGCACGCAGCGCGGGAATATGACGCGCCCGACGACGAGCGAGGTCTACGCTTACCGGGCGCACGTGGACGCGGCGATGCAAAAGCTGTTTTGCCGAAAGGCGGATGATGAGGCCTTCGCCAAGCTCGTCACCCTCGGGCTCCACCACGAGCAGCAGCACCAGGAGTTGCTCCTCACGGACATCCTCTACATCCTCGGGCACAACCCGCTGTTTCCGGCTTTCGCCAAAACCAACTTCCTCGGCGCCGACGAGCACCTCAGTACGCCCCTGGCCCTCGCGCTCGCCCCGGTGGCCGAGTGGGTGGACATCCCGGCCGGCGTCTACGAGATCGGCCACGCCGGCGACGGCTTCTGCTTCGACAACGAGTGCCGTCGCCACCGGGTGTTCCTGGAGGACTACAGCATCAGCCCGCAGGTCGTGACCGTGGCCGAGTACCTCGAGTTCATGCAGAACGGCGGCTACGAGAAGTCGGAGCTCTGGCTCTCCGAGGGGTGGGCTTTCGCCAAAACGCTCGACCAGCAGGCCCCGCTCCACTGGCACGTCCGCGACGGGGACTGGTGCCAGTACACGCCGGCCGGCCTGGAGCCCCTGCGCCTCGACGCCCCCGTGACGCACATCAGCTACTACGAGGCCGACGCCTACGCCCGCTGGATCGGCGCGCGCCTCCCGACCGAGTTCGAGTGGGAGGCCGCGCACGACGAGCTCGACTGGGGCCAGGTCTGGGAGTGGACCAGCTCCGCGTACGGGCCCTACCCCGGCTTCGCGACCGCCGAGGGTGCGCTGGGGGAGTACAACGGCAAGTGGATGGTGAATCAGCAAGTCCTGCGCGGCGCGTCGGTGGCCACGAGCCCCGGGCACTCCCGCCCGACGTACCGCAACTTCTTCCACGCCGACAAACGCTGGCAGTACTCGGGCCTGCGCCTGGCGCGCTCGCGGTAGGTGCGCTCGGGCAGACCTGAACAAAACAGTATACCCGCGGCTTCAACACCGAACAGCGGCCCAGACGCGACTATGGACTCGACACTCAGCCCGGCCACCGGTACGGCCACAGATACGGCCATCGACTCGGCCATCGACACCGACGGCGAGTTCGCCCGGCACGTCCGCGAGGGCCTCGCCGCCCCGCAGGCCTACCTCTCGAGCCGCTTCATCTACGACGAGCGCGGGTCGCGGCTCTTCCAGCGCATCATGGCCCTCGAGAGCTACTACCTCACGCGGGCGGAGTTCGAGATCTTCGGCGCGCACGCCCCCGAGATCGCCCGCGCCTTCGCGAGCGGCGGGAAGCACGTCGAGCTCATCGAACTCGGCGCCGGCGACGGGACCAAGACCAAGCTCCTCCTCGGCGCCCTCCGCTCCCTCGGCGCCGACTTCACCTACCGCCCCGTCGACATCAGCGCCGACATCCTCGGGGTCCTCCGGGACGACCTCCACGACACCCTCCCCGGACTCCGCGTGGAGCCCCTGGTCGGGTCGTACCTCGACGCGCTCGGCACCCTCGACGCCGACGCCGCCGTCAAACGCGTGGTGCTTTTCCTCGGGAGCAATATCGGCAACTTCGACTTCGCGGGGGCGGGGGCGTTCGTCGGACGGCTGGGCACGCGACTCGCGCCCGGCGACCAGCTCTTCATCGGCGTCGACCTCCGCAAGGACCCCCGCCAAATCCTCGCCGCCTACGACGACGACCACAACGTCACCGCGGCCTTCAACCTCAACCTCCTCCACCGCCTCCGCAACGAGTTCGACGCCGAGCTGGAGCTCAAGCACTGGGGCTTCTACCCGACCTACAACCCTGAGTCCGGCGAGGTGCGCAGCTACCTCTACCCCATCGGCGGCCCGCAGCGCATCCGCATCCCCGCCCTCGGCATCGACCGCACCTTCGGGACGCACGAGGTCATCCACACGGAGGTGAGCCGCAAGTACAGCCCCGCGGAGTTGCAGGTTTTGGCGAAAGCCGCCAGCGCGCAAATCGTGCAGGAGTGGACGGACGGGCGGAAGTATTTCGTGGATGTCCTGATGGAGGTGGGGGTGCGCTAAGGGCGTGTTAGACGAGCTCTGCTCGCACGCCCGATGGCGTGTTAGACGAGCTCTGCTCGCACGCCCAAGGCATACGCGGTGCGAGCAGAGCTCGTCTAACACCGCACGCCCAAGGCATACGCGGTGCGAGCAGAGCTCGTCTAACACCGCTCGCCCAAGGCATACGCGGTGCGAGCAGAGCTCGTCTAACACCGCACGCCCACGGCCCATCAGGCGTATGCGGTGCGAGCAGAGCTCGTCTAACACCGCCTACCCTCCCCGCAGCGCCCGCACCCCCTCCGCCCGCGACGAAAAGCCCGCCTCCAGCATCGCGCTGCCCAGGGCCACGCCCCGCTCCCGCAGCCGCGCCACCTCGGCCAGGCGGAGGCGCTTGAGGTAGGCGGCCCACGACGGCGCGCCCAGCTTCGCGACGAGGGCCCCGAGTTCCTGCGGGTCCACGCCGATCGAGCGCGCCGCCCGCACCGCGTGCGCATTCGGGTCCCGGAAGCCGCGCCCGTGCTGCATCAGGTCCTTCAGCCGCCCCACGGGCTCCGGGGAGACTTGCGTCAAAACCCGCCGCGGCACCATCGCCGAGAAGTGCTGCCGGTGGGCGACACCCCGCAGCAGATACAGCAGGATGAGTCCGAAGCTCAGCGAACTCGACGCGTAGAAGCCCCGCAGGTGCAGCACCCCTACCCCGCTGCTCTGCGCCACGACGAAGTTGTACACCACGAAGCCGAAGTTGAACACCAACAGTACCACCAGCACCCGCTGGATGTGCCGCAGCTGCCGCACCCACCAGTAGTCCCAACGCTCTTCCCGCGGACCGATCTCCCGCGCGCGAAACCGCAGGTACCGATAGGCCCCGAACAAGTAGCCCAGGATGCTCGCCATGAAGATAAACTCCTCGAACGTCGACGCCGCGAAGCCGAACAGGAAAGGTCGCCGCAGGCCGTCCGCGCCGCTCACGAAACAGTAGGCGTAGTAGAGCACCTGCGAGACCGGGAAGACCGCGTGTTTGAGGTCCGTGCGCCTGAGTCGGTACGCCGGGAACAGCGACAGCTTGACGTAGTAGAACCAACTCGGCCCGATGGTCCACGTCAGCCAGATCGGAAGGTAGTGGAGGCGTGGGTGGCGGTCCGTGACGGCCAGGTGCTCGAGGATCAGATCGGCCACGCAGAGTCCGAAAGCCGTGAGGAGCAGGGCGAAGAACAGGTTGGCCGTCCGGTTGCCGCTCCGTTTGGTGAGGTACAGCACCGCCGTGGCCGCCGTCACGCACAGCAGTCCCGCCTGGAGGCCGGCGGCCAGTAAATCGTAGCGCGAGAGGTGTTGGAGGTCCAGCAAGGGACCGGCAAAGTAGGCGATCCGCGCCCGCGCCACAGAACCTTGTCGCGCACCCGCAGCTTCTAGAAGCATGGCGACGACGGGCTGGTGGGAGCAGATCAAGGGCGTTTTCGCGAAAGCGGCCGACTCCTCGTCGAAGGACCCCGTGCTCCACAGCGTCCTCACGCGGCACAAAGACCGCCGGGCCGCGTTCGAGACCTGGCGCGACGGCGTGGTCGCGCAGTCGATGCGGGACTGGCTCGCGGAGTCCTACGGGCACTACCTCCTGCACGACCGGCCCCCGAGCGAGGCGATCGACTTCCTCGACACCCCGAGTTCGAAGGGCTTCGTGGTGCACTTCGACGAGTTGCAGTACAGCCTGCAGGAGGCGGAGATGTTTCAGTTGCTACTCCGCGAGCGCGTCCTCCAGCCCGGTCCGGATGGCGAGAAGCGCTATCGCACGCAGGTGGCAGACGCGAAAGTCTACCAGAAGGGCGACAAGACCGAGCGCACCGACCGCTACTACCTCAAGCCGCTGCTGATCCTACACGAGGACCCGGCCATCGCCGCATCGCCCGACTCCTACACCGCGGACCAATTCGGGCAGGGCTTCGGGAACATCCTGATCGAGTTGGTGGTCCGCAATGAGCAGCCCTGGCGATTGAAGTTCTCCGCTACCATCTATCACGACCGCGTCTACAAGGATGCAGATGGCTTCGGGGCGCTCGTCTCCCGACTTACGGTGTAGTGTGGACTCGCAGGAACTGGTGACTCGAGCAGCCTCGAAGTGTCATTCCGCAACGCCAGCATGACCACGCGGCCAGCCAACTTTCCACTTTCCACGTTTAACCCCTCCAACTCTCTACTCCCAGGCGACGCCCGCCTTACCCTCCGGCATACCAGCCGTGATGGTCTTCCAGAGCATGTCCTTGAGCCGGTCGAGCCCCTTGCCCGTCACCGAACTAATGAAGACGTGCGGGACGTCCTCGGGCAACAGCGCCTTCATCTCGGCCTCGAGCTCGTCGTCGATGAGGTCCGACTTGGTGAGGGCCAGGAGGCGGGGCTTGTGGAGCAGTTCGGGATTGTAGGCCTCCAGTTCCTTCAGGAGGATCTCGTACGTACCCACCATATCGTCGTTGTCGACGCTGATCAGGAACAGTAAGGTCGCGTTGCGCTCGATGTGGCGCAGGAAGCGGTGCCCGATGCCGCGGCCCTCGGCGGCGCCCTCGATGATGCCGGGGATGTCCGCGATCACGAAGCTCTTCGCGTCGCGGTACTGGACCACGCCCAGGTTGGGGACCAGCGTCGTGAAGGGGTAAGCGCCGATCTCCGGCTTGGCCGCCGTGATGACGCTGAGCAGCGTCGACTTCCCGGCGTTCGGGAAGCCAACCAGGCCAACGTCCGCGATGACCTTGAGCTCCAGTACTTTCCACGCCTCGATGCCGTCCTCGCCGGGCTGCGCGTACGTGGGGGCCTGGTGGGTGGAGGTCTTGAAGTGCTGGTTGCCCCAGCCGCCCTTGCCGCCCGGCAGCAGGATCTGCTCCTCGCCGTCGCGCGTGATCTCGAACTCGACCTCGCCGGTCTCCACGTCGCGGGCGATCGTGCCGAGGGGCACTTCGAGCACGTAGTCCTTGCCGTCCTTGCCGGAGGCCTGGTTCGAGCTGCCGTTCTGGCCCTCCTCGGCGGCGATGTGCTTGTTGTACCGCAGGTGGAGCAGGGTCCACATGTGGGAGTTGCCCCGCAGGATCACGTGTCCGCCGCGCCCGCCGTCGCCGCCGTCGGGCCCGCCGTTGGGGATGCCCTTCGCGCGGTAGAAGTGCGAACTCCCCTGCCCGCCCTTGCCGGACTTGAAGTGAATCTTGACGTAGTCGACGAAGTTCTCGTTGGCCATAGCGCTTTGTGTTCCGGGCCCGGCTTAGGCCTCCTTCCCCGCCACCACGCCGTCGATGACCTCCCCCAGGGCGGCAAACACCTCGTCGATCCCGCCGACGCCGTTGACGCGTGCCGCCTTCCCGTGGCCGTCGTAGTAGTCGAACACGGGCGTGGTCTGCCGTAAGTACACCTGGTACCGGTTTCGGATCGTGGCCTCGTCGCGATCGTCCGCGCGCCCCGACGTGGCCCCGCGCTCGAGCAGGCGGCGCGTGATCTCGTCCTCGTCCACGTCGAGGGCGATCAGCACGTCGACCTCGGCACTGTAGGTGGCCAGCAGGTGGTCGAGCGCCTGCGCCTGCGCGACCGTGCGCGGGAAGCCATCGAAGATGAAGCCCGCGGCCTCGCGGTGGCTCTCGAGCTTGCTGCGGAACATCCCGATCGTGACCGTGTCGGGCACCAACTGCCCGGCGTCCATGTAGCGTTTGGCCTCCACGCCGAGTTGCGTGGCGCCCTTGATCTCGGCGCGGAACAGGTCCCCGGTCGAGATGTGGACGAGTGCGTACCTCTCCGCGAGCTGTAGGGCCTGGGTGCCTTTGCCGCTGCCGGGAGGGCCAAAGAGTATCAAATTGGTCATAAGCTTCGCGAGACGTGAGCGGGCGCGCGAACCAAACCAGTGGCCCCGCGGCGAAGTCGCTAATGTAAGCGCGCCCGGCCTTAACGGTACACCGCGTCACGAACCTACCCCGAAGGAGGGCTGTGGCCCCGGCGCGGGGGGGGGCAGCGTCCTACCGCCCACTGCGGGCCTGCAGGCCCTCGTCGAGGCGGCACTCCACCACGCAGCGCGCCCCCGCCAGTCTGCCCGACCAGTACTCCGAGGTCGTCACGTTGTCCCGGACGATCCCCTGCGACGAACTCGCGTGCACCATCTCGAGTCCGGCCCGACCGTTCGCCACCACGATGCCGACGTGGTTGACGCGACCGTCGCCGTTCGCGAAGTAGATTAGGTCACCGGGTTTGGCCTGCTTCGGGTCCACGGCCCGGCCTTGCTTGGCCTGGCTCATCGACACGCGGTTGAGGCCGATGCCGAAGTCGCGCAGGACGTGGCGCGTGAAGCCGGAGCAGTCGAAGCCCTCGGTGGTCGTCCCGCCGTAGTGGTAAGGTGTCCCGATGTAGGCCTCGGCCGTGGTCTCGACGCCGTGCCGGAGCCACTCTTCCTCGTTGGCGAAGTCCTCGCGGGCCGCGGCGGGAGCGGGCGTGCGGGTTTTGGCGACAGCCCCCTCGCGGGAACCGCTACGGGACGACTTCTTGCGGGACGACTTACCGCGCCTGCTCGTCGTCCGGGAGGCGACGCCCGACTCACGCGTGAACGGCCGGCGCTCACCCTCGCGAGTGGCGACCCGCTTGCGCTTCCCTTTCTTTTTGAGGCCCGGAAAGAGCGGCAGGTCATCCTGCGGGACCGTCTTCGGGTAGTGCTGCCGGGACGCCGTCGAGCGCAGGGCATCGTTGTTGTGGCAACTCGCAAGCGACAGCAGGCTCGCGAGCATCAGGAGGGCGAGCAGGCCGGGGGGAATCTGGACGGAAGGAAGGCGCATGGTGTGTGTGTTTGTTCGACCCTGTGTACGCAGGACGGCGGCACAGGGGTACGGGTCGGGGGCGGCTCGCTACGCCCAAACGCCCCTCGGCGCAAGGTCTGGTACGTGTGTGGACAGTTTGCGTGACGCAGCGGTCGCTCCCGTCGAGGAAGCGGTCGCGAGCGCGGGGCAAGCGTGTGTGAAGGGCCTTTAAGCGGCGATGGCTTAGCCCAACGTAAACACATCGGTGTCCCGCAGGAAGGGCAAACGCGTGCGCAGGGCCGTCAGGCTCTCCAGGTCCAGCGTAACCAGCGTCGCCGACGCGCCGTCGCCTAGGTCGCTCAGGATCTCGCCCGCCGCGCTTACCGCCAGACTATCCCCGACGTAGGCGTTGTCGTTGGCGTCGACGCCCACGCGGTTGACGCCGATCGTATAGCACTGGTTCTCGATCGCGCGCGCCTGCAGCAGCGTCCGCCAGTGGAGCCGGCGGGGCCGCGGCCAGTTGGCCACGTACAGGGCGACATCGTAGGCGGTCCCGACGTTGTGGGCCATGACCGGAAAACGTAGGTCGTAGCAGACCTGCAGCAGCCACCGCCACCCCCTGTACTCGACCACGACCGGCGTCGATGGCCCCGCCTCGTACACGTCGGCCTCGCCGGCGGGCCTGAACAGGTGCCGCTTGTCGTAGAACCCCAGCGCCGCACCCTCGGCCACGAAGAACATCCGGTTGGCGTAGCCGCCGTCGGTCGCGAATACGGTGCTTGCGCAAAAACCAGCCCCGTAGCGTCTCGACCAGTCGACGAGTTTGGCCAGGGACTCCCCGCCGACCTCCGGGCTCAGGGCGTCCGGGGTCATCGTGAAACCGGTCGAGAACATCTCCGGCAGGACACAAACGTCGAAACCTCCCCCGACGGCGTCGAGGGAGGTTTCGATGAGGGCGAAGTTCGCGGCCGGGTCCTGCCAAACGATGTCGTATTGGACGAGGAGTACGCGCATCGCGGCGGTCGTTTACTTCTTCTTCGCGGGAGCGGCGTCCTTGGCGGCGGCGGTAGCGGCCGAGCGCAGCGCGCGCGGGATCTCGATCATCGCGACCGGGATGGCGCCGTTGCTCATGATCTGGACGCCCTCCGGGACGGTGATGTCGCGGACGCGGACCGCCTCCCCGAGCTCGAGCTTGCTGATGTTGACGGTGAGCTCGTCGACGAGGGTCCCCGGCAGGGTCTTGACCTTGATCGTGCGCACGCTCTGGATGAGGCGACCGCCGGCCTTGACGCCGGGGGAGTTGCCGACGGTGCGCAGCGGGAGGTCCACCTTGACGGCGTGTCCGTCCTCGACGAGGAGGAAGTCCATGTGCTCGATGTTCTCCGTGGTCGGGTGGTACTGCACGTCCTTGAGGATGGCGCGCTTCTCGGCACCGGCGAGGGTAAGGTCGACGACGTTGAAGTTCGGCGTGAAAACCAGCTTGCGGACGTCGGACAGGGTGACGGTAAAGTGCTCGGCCCCGCCGCGGCTGTAGGCCACGCACGGGATGAGACCGTTGAGCCGATCGGCCTTGGTCGCTTTCTTGCCGGTGTCTAGGCGTGGCTCGCCATTCAGTTGGAAGGTATTCATCTCCGCCGCTTTTTTCAATCGGAGCGCAAATGTAAGCAATTTCCTCTTGCCCCGTAGCGCGAAGGAAAATAGCTCGCGCGAACAACACCCGATGGTGTTTATCGGACCCCGAGCCCGGACACAGCCCTCGGATCAGGTTTTGGCGAAAGCCCGCCCCCGCCGCCGCCGCTGCCCCCGCCGCCGCCGCCGCCCCCGCAATGTCGCTTTGGCGTCCTGTCGTCCCTACTGCCTTTCCGGTATACACCTTGCAGTAAGGGGCAAACGTTCCGAGCTTCGTACATTTCGCTCGCCAACGCCACCCACGATGCCTCACGCCGCCCGCTCCGTCTCTCTCGTCATCGCCCTGGCGATCGGGTTGACCCTCGGGTGCAAGGAGAAGCTTGCGGGCCCGGACCCGGTCGAGGAGACCCTCGACCTCCGCGTCGACTTGCGCCTCCAGCCCTACTTCGACCGCTACGAGGCCGAGGCGAAGCGCCGCGGGATCACCGTCGACCTCAGCGAGCGCCAGCTCACCGCCGCGATCGACACCCTCGGCGGCGACGGCGTCGTCGGCGAGTGCCGCTTCAACATCCAGGAACCGAACGACCTCGTCATCGACGCCGTGCTGTGGGACAACCCGAACGTCGGCGACCTCCTCCGCGAGTACATCGTCTTCCACGAACTCGGCCACTGCGAGCGCCTCCGCAAGCACCGCGAGGACGCCGACGCGAACGACGTCTGCCTGAGCGTGATGGCCAGCGGGGTCGGCGGCTGCCGCGACGTGTACACCGCCGCGTCGAGGACCAAGCTCCTCGACGAACTTTTCGACCTCCAGTACTACCGCGACATCGAGTAGGCTAGCTTTGGCGTATGTACGATAAGGTGCTGCGGCTCAAACACTGGCAGTTTTTCGTGATCGGCTTCGCGCTGCCCGCCCTGGGTGGCATCGCGTGGATAGCCTACGCCTTCTCGAAGATGTTCCGCTACGTGGAGGAGGCCCAGCGCGCGCCCAACGGACTGAGTCCCGACTTCCTGGGCGGGATGTACGAGGGGATGATCTACGTCTACCTCCCGAGTCTCCTCACGCTCGTGCTCAGCTGGGCCTGGCTCGGGGCCATCGTCGAGCGACTCGGACCCCTCGCCGACCCGGTGGACCGCCCGCGACCGTCCCTGTTCAAGCCCCTCCACCTCACCTTCATCATCGGGAGCGTCTTGGCGGTCGGGAGCTACTACTGGATCTTCACTACGTTCGTCGCCAACGTCGAGATGGCCGGGCGCATGTCCGACCCGAGCGGATTCGAGAGTATGTTCTTCGGGATGCTCGTAATGTACGGGGTCATGTTCGCCGTACTCGGGGTGCAGATCTACATCACGATCGCCGCGGCCCGCGTGTACGTGAGCGCGCAGCGGCCCTACTACCGCGACAACGGCGCCGTCGCGGTGGCGGTCATCGCGATGCTCTACTGGCCCATCGGCATCTGGTTCCTGCAGCCGAAGATCAACGTTTTGGCGACAGCCGCCGACGACTACGCCCGCACGGGCATCCCGCCCCTGCCACGGGAGCATTACTACTAGCCGCTACCCTACCCCTCGGCCGCGGCCTCCAGCTCCGCCTCGGCCTTCGCGCCGGCGCCCTCGCCGATCTCCTGGCTCTCGCCCTCGTACTCGGTGCTCACGACGTGCGCGTTGTACCCGCGCTCCCGCAGCCACTTCGAGAACACGGCCGTGTAGCCGTGCGTCACGAACACGTTCTCGCAGCCCGTGGCCGCGATGGCGGTGTTGAGGGAGGGCCAGTCGCAGTGGTCCGACAGCACGAAGCCCCGATCCACCGCCCGCCGCCTGCGCGCGCCCCGCAGCGCCATCCACCCCGAGGCGATGCCCGTGCTCGCGGCCTTGAATTTCCTGGCCCAACCGCCGTTGATCGCCCCCGGGGGCGCGATCACGAGACTCCCGAGGTAGTCCTCCTTCAGGACCTCCCGCGTCGAGCGGATCGTCGGCGGGAGTTTGACGCCCTGCCCCTCGAGCACCTCGTTCATGTTCGCGATCGCGCCGTGGGTGTAGATGCGCCCGATGCTCGTATCCAGATTCGCGATGATCCGCTGGGCCTTCCCGAGGGAGTAGCCCGTCACGAGGGCCGTCTTGCCCTGCGCGGCACAGGCCCGCCACCATTCGTTGATCTCGGCCATGATCTCCGCCTGCGGACGCCACTTGTAGATCGGCAACCCGAAGGTCGTCTCCGTAATAAAACTGTGGCACTTGACAACCTCGTACGGCTCCGAGATCCCGTCGTCCTCGAGCTTATAGTCGCCCGTGAAGCACCAAATCTCCCCCTTATACTCACACCTGATCTGCGCCGAGCCTATGATGTGCCCCGCCGGGTGAAAGCTGAACTTCACGCCGTTGATCGTACGGCTTTCGCCAAAACGCACCGATTCGACATTGATATCGCCCAGTCGGTGCCGCATGATGGCCGCCGTCCGCGCGGTCGACAGGTAGTGGTCGTGCCCCCAGCGCGCGTGGTCGGAGTGCCCGTGCGAGATCAGCGCCCGCGGCACCGGGCGCCAGGGGTCGAGGTAGACGTCGGCCTGCTCGCAGTAGATGCCGCGGTCGGTGAAGGTCAGGAGGGCCATACCTAGAGAAGGGCACGGGGGGCGAGCTGGTTGTGCCCGCCCCCCGATGCTTTCCCCCGCGATTACTCCCGCCCTACCTGCCGCACGGGCGTCGCCTTCTGGCACGCGTCGTCGTCGCAGTCGGCCTTGCCGTCGCCGTCGTCGTCGATGCCGTTGTCACAAATCTCGTAGTCCTCAATGATCACCCGGATGGTCTCGTCGGCGCAGGCGTCCCCGGCGGCGTTCGCCGCCGTGTAGGCGCGGACGCGCAGGTCGTAAACCCCGGCCCTCCAGTTGGCGGCCTGCGTCGCGGCCGGGTAGCGGCGCGCGGTCGTGTTATCGACCTTGCGCGTCGGCGTGCCCTGCGGCACGTCGAAACTCACCGACCCCACCGTCCCCGACGTGACGGCGCCGATGTTCCAGTTCGCCGGCAGGCGGGAGACGTGGAGCTTGATGCCGTCGGTGAGCGTCGTGTGCTCGGCGGCCGGACTGAGGTCCAGCAGGCGCACCTGCGCGAGACCGGCGTCGCCGACGCTCACCGTGACGGTGCTCGTCGAGGCACAACCGCCGGCGTCACGGACGGTGAGCGTGTAGGTCTGCGTCGTCGTCGGGCTCACCTCCGCGGTCGCGGTGGTGGCGCCGTTCGACCAGGCGTAGGTATACGGCGCGCGTCCGCCGGTGGCCGAGCCGACGAGTGACACCGGTGCCCCGGCACAGCTCGCGACGCCGGGTCCGGCATTGGCCACCGGTTTGGCGGGCTCAGCGATCGTGAACGTCCCGAAGGCCTCGCGGCACTCGCCGTTGCAGTAGCGTGACTCCAGGGTGTACACCCCGGCCGCCAAACCCGTGATCGTCCGGTCCGTCGTCCAGTTCGTCCCGCCGTCGACGGAGAACTGCATACAGGACCCGACCGGGTTGGGCGCCGTGAAGGACACATTGCCGTCCGACCCGCCGCAGGTGCTCGGGGCGTTGGTCGCCACTGCGGAGATCAACTGCGCGGTACTCGTCCGGCGGCGGATGTCCTTCGTGAGGGAGGCCGTGCACCCGAGGCGCGCCACGGTCAGGGTCACCGGGATGTTCTCGACCCCGAGACTCGTCCGGAACACCGCCGAGGCCGTCTTCCCACCGGCGGTCCGCGGCGTGGCACCGGGACCGAAGTTCCAGGTGTACACCGCGCCCACGCCCTGGTCTACGGCCGTGAAACCAGCCGTCGCGCCGTCGCATTCGTCCGGGTCCACAATCGCGAAGTCGGCCGCCGGGGAGCCGGGGTCGCTCAGCGTCACCGTCCCGAGACTCAGTGGGCACTCGCCCCCGGTCCAGCGCGTGCGCAGGTCGTAGCTCCCGGCCGGCAGCGCCGAGACCGTGTGCGTCCCAGTGTCGTCGTTGACGTCCACCCAGGTCGCACCGCCGTCCACGGAGAAGCCAATCTTCGTGCGCGTAGGGTCGTCGGGGAAGGCGAAGACGACCTTGCCGCTCGACGCACCGCAGGCGGCGGGATTGACCGTCGTGAAGGTGACCCGCGGCGTCGACTTGACGTTGACGCGCACCGTGGCCACCTGCGAGCAGCCGTTCGCATCGCGGACGGTAACGGCGTAGTCGAACGTGCCGACGGTGGTTGGCTTCGCCTCCACGGTCGCGCCGGTAGTCCCCCCCACCGTCGCGCCTCCGGACCAATCGTACGTGTAGGGTGTCCGTCCGCCGGTCGGCGTCGCGGTCAGGAGCGTGCTTTCCCCGAGGCAGATAGCCTGGGTCGGCGTTACGGTCAGGCTGGGCGCCTCGTTGACGCGCTTGGTGACCGTATTGCTGTAGATCGGCGTCGCGCAGGGTCCCCGCAGGGCGGCGCGGCGGTACTCCGAGGTCTGCGTCACCGTCTCCGGCGCGTAAGTGGCCGCGGTGGCGCCCGCGATCGCGGTCCAGGCACCCGTACCCACCTTGCGCTCCCACTGGTAGCTAATCGCCGCGGTAGACGTGCCACCGCTGGCGGGACCATCGGAGGCGATAGGCGTTGCCGCAAAACTCCCACAGTTCGTCTCGTCACCGGAGACGACGCCGGCGACCGTGACCGAGGCGACGACGGATTTCGTAACGGTGTTGGAGTACTCCAGCGCGGCACAGGGCGAACGCCGAGCTCCGCGGCGGAACTGCGTAGTCTGGGACACGGTGCCGGGGGCGTAATTATCCCCGGTGGCCGAGGCGATGGCCTGCCATGTGCCCGCACCCACCTTGCGTTCCCACTGGTAGGTAATGGGCTGCGCCGCCGTGCCACCGGTGGCCGGCGTAGTCGAGGTGAGTACCGCGGCGCCGAACTCGCCGCAGGCCTCCTCGTCGCCGGCGATCGTGCCGCCGTTGCTGACACTTACGATGACCGTCTTCGTGACGACGTTGGAGTACCGTGGCGTCGCACAGGCCCCACGGGTCGCGATCCGTCGAAACTCCACGGTCTGCGAAACACTGCCAGGTGCATAGGTCTCGGCAGTGGCCCCACCGATCTGCGTCCACGCTCCGGACCCGGTGCGCTGTTCCCACCGGTAGCTGATCGGAGCGGCGCCGGTCCCACCGCTCGCCGGGTTAACCGACACGATGGCCGTCGCGACAAAGGTCCCGCACTGGGTTTGGTCGCCGCCGATCTCGCCGCCGTCGGTGAGGGCCTGCGTGACGGCCTTGGTCACGGTATTAGAGTAGATCGGCGACGTGCACGGTGCGCGGAAGGCGCCGCGGCGGAAGTCGGTCGTCTGGGAGATGCTCCCGGGGGTGTACGTAAGGCCCGTGGCCCCCGCGATCGAGGCCCAGGCGCCGTTCCCGACTTTACGCTCCCACTGGTACGCGATTGCCGCCGCGCCACTGCCGCCCGAGGCTGGACCCGTAGAGCCGATGGCTGTCGCGGTGTAGGTTCCGCACTCGTCCTGGTCGCCCGCGATGACTCCGGCACTCGCGACCCCAACGGTCACCGCCTTGGTGACGACGTTCGAGTAAGCGGGCGTCGTGCACGGTGAACGCAGGGCTACCCGGCGGAAGTCGGTCGTCTGCGTGACGCTCCCCGGATCGTAGGAGACGGCCGTTGCCCCCGTGATCGGGGTCCAGGCGCCCGTTCCGACCTTGCGCTCCCACTGGTAGGCGATCGCGGCGGAGCCGGAGCCGCCCGAGGCGACCGTTGCGGATGTGATCGCGGTGGCGGTGTAGGTGCCGCACTCGTCCTGGTTCCCGGAGATCGTCCCGGCGGTCGTCACCGGCGTCGTCACCGCCTTCGTGACGGTGTTCGAGTACGCGAAGGTCGCGCAGGGCGAGCGACGCGCGCCCCGACGGTACTCGGTGGTCTGCGTGATCGCGGTCGGGGCGTACGTAGGGCCCGTGGCCCCGGCGATGTCCGACCAGGCGCCCGAGGTGCGGGCCTGCCACTGGTAGCCGAGCGCCGCGGTGCTCGTTCCCCCGCTGGCGGCGGTCGCGTTCGTAATCGGCGAAGGGGTGTACCCGCCGCAGAGGTCCTGATCGCCACTGATCGTGCCCGCCGAGGTCACCGTCGCGTTGACGACCACGCGCACCGTGGCCGTGGCCGTACACCCCGCCGCGTCGCGAACGGTCACCGTGTAGTCCGTGGTGGCGCTCGGCGACACCGAGGCGGTCGCGCCGGTGCCGGCGCCGCCCGACCAGGTGTAGGTGTAAGGCGACTTACCGCCGGCTGGTGAAGCTACGAGCGTGGCCGTAGCACCGTCGCAGATCGTTTGCGTCGCCCCGGCGCTCACGGTCGGGGGCGTGGGCGCCGCGATCGTGAACGTCCCGAAGTCCGCCGTGCACTCGCCGTTGCAGTACTGCGCGCTCAGGGTGTACGTCCCGGCCGCGAGCCCGGTGATCGTCCGCGCCCCGGTCCACGTCGCGCCGCCGTCGGCCGAGAAGCGGATGCACGAGCCAGAGGGGTCGGGCGCCGTAAACGTGACGCTGCCGTCGGCTCCGCCGCAGGTCGTCGGCGAGCTCGACACCACGGCCGAGATCGTCCGCGTGGGATTCGTACGGATGGTCACCACCTGGGTCGCCGTCGCTGTACAGCCCGTGCGCGTCACCGCGAGGGTCACCGTTGCGTTGTCGACGCCCTCGGTCGTGTTGAACCGCGCGGAGGCGCTACGGCCGGTAGCGGTCCGCGGCGTGGCGAGCGGGCCGAAGTCCCAGGCGTAGGTCGCGCCCGCGCCCTGGTCGGCTGCCGTGAATGCAATTTGTGAGTTCTCGCACCGGTCAGGCGCGGCGACCGTGATCGCAGCCACCGGGGCCGACGGGTCCGCCAGGGTCACGCGCCCGAGGTCGACCGGGCAGTCGCCGTTGCCCCAGCGCGTGCGCAGGTCGTAGTTGCCGGCCCGCAGGCCGCTCGCGGTGTAGCTTCCTGCGTTGGTCGCCGCCGGGAGCCACGTGGCCCCGCCGTCGAGCGAGAATGAGATCCCCGTGCGGGCCGGGTCATCCGGGAACGCGAAGCGGACGCTCCCGGTGGCGCTGCCGCAACTGGCCGGGTCGGTCGTGGAGACGGTGACCTGCGGTACGGAGTTGAGGTTGACCTGCGCGGTGGCCGTGGACTGGCAGCCGTTGGCGTCCCGCACCGTCACGGTGTAGACGTTGGCCCCGGTGGCGGTCGGCTTGGCGCGGACGCCCGCGGTCGTGCTCGAGCCCACGATCGGGCCGCCGGTCCAGGCGAAGGTGTACGGCGCGCGGCCACCGGAGGCGACGACCGTGAGCGGGGCCTCCTCCCCGAGGCAGATCGTCTGAAGCGGACTCGCCGTGAGGACGGGAGCGTCGTGGACGGTTTTGGTGACGGTGTTGCTGCCCGCCCACGCGCCGCAGGTCCCGCGGCGCGCGAAGCGCCGGTACTGCGTGGTCGTCGTGACGACACCTGGGTCGTACGTGAGTTCGGTGGCGCCGCTGATCCAGGACCACGTCCCCGTGGTGCGGGACTGCCACCCGTAGGCGATTGCCGTATTCCCGGCCCCACCGGAGGCGGCGCTCGTCGACGTGATCAAGCTGGGATCGTAGCTCCCGCAGGCGCTTTGGTCACCGGCGATGGCGCCGCCGTCGGCGACGGCCTCGGCGACGGTCTTGACGACGGTGTTCGAGAACTGGAACGCACCGCAGAGCCCGCCGTTGCCGGCCTGGCTGCGGACCGTGCGCCGGTAGTAGGTCGTGGCCGTGATCGGGCCTGGGTCGAGCGTGGCGCTCGTCGCGCCCGCGATCCACGCCCAGGCGCCCGTGCCGTTCGGGCTCTCCTGCCAGCGGTAGTCCGGGGTCCCGGTGCCGTCGGTGACGGCCGCGGCTGTGCTGGTGATCAGGCCCGGGTCGTAGCCCCCGCACTGCTCCTCGTCCCCGGCGACGGTCCCGCCGGCGGTGGCGCTACCGGCGACCTCCTTGACGACGGCGGCGGAGTAGACCCAGCTCGCGCAGGGCATCCGCCGTGCGGCACGTCGGTACTCGGTCGTGGCCCCGATCGCGCCGGGATTGTACGTCTCGGCGATCGCGCCCGCGATCGGGGCCCAGGCCCCGCCGGCGGGGCGGGCCTGCCACTGGTACGAGATGGCGCCCGCACCGGCGCCCCCGGAGCCGGGGCTCGTGGAGGCAATGACCGCGGACGTGAAGGCCGCGCAGCCGTATTGATCCCCCGCGATCGTGCCGGCATCAGTGAGCGCGGACGAGACCGCCTTCGTGACGACGTCCGTGAAGACCCAGTCGGTGTTGCAGGGCTGGCGCCGGGCTCCGCGGCGGTACTCGGTCGTGATCGCGATGGCGCCGGGGTCGTAGGTGGCGCCGGTGGCACCCACGATCGCGGACCAACCACCGGTGGTGCGTTGCTGCCACTGGTAGTCGATGGCGTTGCCGCCCGCGCCACCGGTGGCCGCCGAGGTAGACGTGATGTTGCCCGGGTCGTAGCCGCCACAAAGGTCTTGATGGCCGGCGATGGCCCCGGCGTCGGTAGGAGCGGAGGTGACGGTTTTGGTGACAGCCTCCGAGATCGTCCAGACCGCACAATTATTGCCCTTGTCGTCCACCCGCCTGGCGGCACGGCGGTAGCTAGTCGTCTCGGTGATGGGGTCGGGTGCGTAGGTAGCGGCGTCGGCGGTGCCGGGGAGCCAGGCCCACGCTCCGGTGGTCTTTACTTGCCAACGGTAGACGATCGTACCGCCGCTGCCGCCGGACGGCAAGGCCGTCGACGTGATCACCGACGGACGGTACCCCCCGCACAGATCTTGATCCCCGGCGATGGCTCCCGCGGCGGTGAGATCGTCGATGACGGTTTTGGTCACGCTTCCCGTGAACTGCCACGTGCCGCACGGCGCGCGGCGAGCCGCACGGCGGTACTCAGTGGTCGCGGTTACGTTACCTGGGTTGTACGTGGCTGCCGTAGCGCCGACGATGGCGTTCCACCCGCCGCCCGGGGGTCGCTGCTGCCACTGATAGAGGACGGTGCCCCCGGCGTTTGCCCCACCCGAAGCCGCGCTCGCGCTCGCGATGACCGAGGCGCTGAAATTGGGACACCCGTCTTCATCCCCGGCGATGGTACCCGCGGAAACGACGTTGTCGACGGGGGTAAGCGTCACGGTGTTCGAGTACTGCCAGTCGCAGGTCCCGAGGCGGACGCCCCGGCGGACCTCGGTCTCGGCGGTGAGCCAACCGGGGTCCCAGTTTTGGCTGGTCGATACGTTACTCCAAGCGGCGGCCCCCTGCCGGATTTGCCACTGGTACGTCACGCCGGCGCCCGCGTTGGCTCCGGTGAGGGGGGCTGGGTCAAAGGGGACGCAACCCGTTTGTGATGCGGAGATCGTTCCGGGGTTCGGGGTCGGGGTGACGTTGACAGTCGCCGTCGCGGTCCGTACACAACCGTTGGCGTCGGTCACGGTGACGGTGTAGGTCGTGTTGACCGTCGGAGTCACCGCGCGGCTGCTGCCACTCCCGGCGCCGTTGTTCCACGCGTAGGTGTAGGGTGCTCTGCCGCCGGTGGGCGTGGCGGTTACGGTAGCCGAGGTGCCGCTACAGATGGTCTGCGGGGCGGGGGTGCTTACGCTAAAACCACAGTCTGGGTCGTCGCAGTCGGTGAGGCCGTCGCCGTCGTCGTCGAGGCCGTTGTCGCAGACCTCGTTGGTGATCAGGCGGAAGGTGATCGTCTGCGTCTGGCAAACGGGACCCGTGCCGCCGGTTTTGGCGAAAGCCTCCACCTGAAGGGTGTAGGTCCCGATCCCCCACGCTGCCGGGGTCCCGACAGCCGGTAGGAAGCCCGCCGGGGCGTCGGTGGTCCGGGTGGCAGTGCTCGCGCCGCTCACGCGCTGCCGAACGCTCGCCTCGGCGCCCGTGACGCCGGTGCGGACGTTCCAGCTGGCTGGAAAGGTGCCGAGGTGGTAGGTGCCGCCGTCGGCGAGGGTGATGGTGGGGGCGCCGGTGGCGAGGTTGTACACTTGCGTAGCCCCGAGGGAGGCCGAGTGATTGGCGACGGTGTGCGTGCCGAGTGCGACCGGGCAGCCCCCCCCGCCCCACCGCGCCGAGAGGGCGTACGTGCCCGGGGCGAGGTTGGCGAACGTAAAGCTGCCGGTGGCGTCGTTGACGGCCGGGGCCCACATGCCGTTTCGGCTGAACTGTATGCTCGACTGCGTAGGATTGTCAGCGAAGTTGAGCGTGAGGCTGCCGTTGTTCGCGCCGCAGGTAGCTGCCTGCGCGACGACGGTCGCGACGGGCCGCGCGAGCTTGCGGATGGTCTGGCTCGCCGTGGCACTGTTGCCGCAGGCGTCGGTGACGGTAAAGGTGCGCGTAATGGTGCTGTCGAGCCCGGGGCCGATGACGGCGGCGCGGCTGATCACCATCGCGGTGGCGGCGCCGCAGTTGTCGGCTACGTCCGGGACGTCGGTCGGGAACTCCGCCTCGGTACAGATCGTTCGTGCGCTCGGGATGTCGCTCAGCACGGGGGCCGTACGGTCGACGTAATGAACGCGCTGCGCCACGGTGCGCACGTTGCCACAAACATCAGTCGCGGTCCACGTGCGCACGGTCGTGCACCCGCAGGTGCCCTCGGGGTCGATGGTGGCCTTGGCGTAGGAGGGGGCCTTGGTCTCGAAGCGCCAGGCGCCGGCGTGGTCGTAGTAGTGGACCTTCAGCGGCCCCGCGATCCGCGGGGTGAAGAAGAACAGGTCCACGTTCGCCGGGGCGACGAAGTGCCCGGTGACGGCGGTGGCGCCGTGACCCTCGTAGCGGAAGTAGACCGGGAAAGGGTTGCTGTTGCGCACGCGCCACCGAAGCTCGACGTTGGGGTCGTACGTATTAAATGACGTGAGCGCTAAAGGCTGAAAGCTCGCGGGGTACGTGAGGCGAGGATCGGCGGTCACCTCGGCGAGGTACATGCTGTTGCCGCCGAGCTTGTAGTACGCCGGGCTCTCGCCCTGCCCGCAGGCCGACTCGCGGTAGGTGATGCGCGGGGCCGGGTCGCACAGGTCGGTCGCCGTCATCGCGGGTACGGGCGGGTTGGCGTTACACTCTACGACGATGTCGGCGGGAATGGTCGCGAAGACGGGCGCGCTCTGGTCGACGAAGATGAAGTCGCGCGTACGGGTGACGACGAAGCCGCAGTCGGCCGTCACGCTCCACGTCCGACGCACCCGATACTCGTTGGCGCAGGCGCCGGCTGTGACGACATCGGCGTACGTGATCGGGGTAGCCATGGGGCAGGTGGCCCCGACGACGCTCGGGCTCCCGGTCGGGATCACGTCCGAGCACGTGAGTGTGGCACTCTCGGGGAGGCCGGCGATGTTGATGTTCGGGCCACAGACGTTCAGGTTAATACAGACGCTGGTCTCCAGGCCGCTGGCGTCGCGGAGGCGCACGCTCACGAGGTCATCGCCGCCCCCGGTGGTCGAGGCGCGGTACTCGAGGGCGAGCGGGCCGGTCTGGGTGACGGTGCCGAGGCTCGTGTTGTTGGAGATACTGATGATCTGGACGCCGCCCTGGCAGCTCGAGGCCGCGATATTGTGGGTGATTACTTCACCGGCGCACAGGGTCGGGATGCGGTAGCGGGGCGCGGGGCGGTTGGTGCTCGGAGAGAGTACGTCGATGGTCGGGGCGAAGGCCGTGAGGTAGCCGAACAGACCACTTTTGTCATCTATTGCGATGAGGAGCGCGGCCTGGAAGTAGTCCCGTCCGGTGAGTTCGTTGACGGCCAGCAGGTGGGCCTGGGGCACGGTCAGGCCCGAAAGCGTAGGCTTGCCGGGCACGGGCCGGACGGTCACGCCCGCGAGGGTGCTTACGCGCACACCGTTGAGCCGCAGGTCCGCCAACGCCGCCGTCGCCGTCGTCAGGGAAAGGTACTGTTCGCCGGAGCGCCCGCGCAAGAAGCGTAGGTATTTGTTGCCACTGCACTGATCGACGGCCGCCGCGATCGCCATGCCGACCTCGTTGTTGCTCTGCGAGATACCGGACAGGTGAAAGACGTAGGCCGGCCGGGATGTGCGCACGAGGTGCACGTCGCCCACGGCGCCGGTGATCATGTAGCGGAACCACTCCCCCGCCCTCAGGGTCGCGAGCACGGTCGGCGAGCCGTCGGCCGTCACCTGCGTCCCGTCGACATCCGCCACGACGATGGCGTAGTGCTGGATCCCGAGTCCCGGGTGTTTCGTCACGGCGTACTCGCTGCCGAGGTAGCACGTCGGTACGAGCTGGTCGATGCCGGCGTCCCGGCCGTAGGATTCACACATGGCCGTGTGTTGCGAGCCGGACACCACGGCGATGGCCTTGTCGCTCTGGACCAATATCCCGCTCACGGTCTGGTTGGTATAGTTGTCGCGGATCAAGTAGGTCTGCCCGCGGTTGAGGGTGACGGTGTGCGGGCTGGTGATACCGCCGGCGGGGGTGAAGCGGGCTGGATCCCACGTGAAGGTCACGCGGGTATTGCTCTCGGACGCCATCGCGGACACGAAGTGCGCCTCGCGCAAAAGCTGGTCTGCGGTGTCGGGCCAGACCACGGAACATGTCGCCACCGGGGAGACCGTGCGCAGTTGGTGCTGGGCGACCTGCGAGCCGGCCCGAAAGCGGTTGCCGAGGGCGTGGTGGCCCTTGAGCGTGATGATTTCCTTATTGTTGAGGCCGTCGAGGTAGTACGTCGCCTCGATCGGTAGGGGGCTCGTGATGATGAAGCCGGCGTCGGCTTGGACGAGGTTGTGCTGCGCGGTGCGACCGAGGTGCGAGGTCGGCAGCAGCACCTCGCGGGGGCTGTTCCTGCTCACGGTGACGACCTGATTGAAGGACCCATCCTGCGTCCGGATGCGCACCTCCGTGAGGTCGGCGGCGGTCGTAAACCGTAGGTACGCGGGCACAGAGTACATGGCGGCGTCCCCGGCCATAGCCCACACCGGCGGCATGTAGTAGGTCAGGTCATCGCCGCACAACACCTGCTCCGGCACGGTACACACCGAGCAGTCGGCGTCGAAGTCGTCGATCTTGCCGTCGAGGTCGTCGTCGATGCCGTTGCCGCAGACCTCGACCCCGCTCACGGCCAGGGCCGCCGAGCGGTTCCAGATCGTGTTGTCGGGCGAGAGCGTGATGACGTCGGTGCGGCCGTCGGGGTTAAAGGTGTTGTCGCCGACCTTGGCCCGCAGCGTTGTCCCGCTCGGGCGGGCGAACTCGATGCGGGCCGTCTGCGGCTGGACGTAGTTGAAGACGTAGTACCCGGGCGTGCCGTCGGGCCCGAACGTGGTCTCGGTCGTGAGCGTGCCGGCCGTCCCGACCGAGCGCACCGTGATGCCGTTGAGGCCGTTGCCGACGGGCTCGTTGCGGTAGCTGTCGCCGTTGGTGTCGGCCCAGATGTAGCCGACGACGGCGGCCAGGCCGCTCCGCGTCATGCCCATGTCCACGTCACGGATGGCGTTGCTGCCGCTGAGGGTGTAGATGTCGGTCCACCCGACGCTCGTCGAGCGCCACGTCCGGAGGTAGAAGTCGTTGTCGACATCGTCGCTGCTCGCGCCGTGGGCGTTGGTCGGGCCGAGCTGGCGCGTCGGCGACACGTACGCCAGGACAAAATACTTGCCCGCCGCCAGGCCCGCGAAACTGTAGCCGTCGGCGGCGGTCGTGTACATCCGGTCGACCTCCTCGTCGCGCTCGGGCTGCTGTACGCCGTCGCCGTTGTCGCGGAACAGGATCACGAGCACGTCCTCGACCCAGGGGTCGCCCCCGGAGTAGCTGTCCCAGCGCCC
The DNA here is from genome assembly GCA_965215115.1 of Saprospiraceae bacterium. Classification (GTDB taxonomy): domain Bacteria; phylum Bacteroidota; class Bacteroidia; order Chitinophagales; family Saprospiraceae; genus CALDTK01. The sequence goes on along the minus strand of OZ244050.1, from coordinate 2,927,030 downwards.
GTTCTTGTTGCGGTCCTCGAACACGCCCCCGGAGATCGACGCGCTCGCGCCCGCGAGCCCGACCTCGGCCACGCAGGCGCGGTTGATCCAGGTCTTGCCGCTGGTCCGCGTCTCGAACACGAGGCGCGCGCTCACGATCAGGGGGTTGTTCGGCGCGGTCACCGTGCGGGCGTAGTCCGTCCACTCATCGCCGACTTGCTGTCCGTCGAGCACCTTCGTCTCTGCCAGTTTTACGCCGGCCAGCGTCAGCCACTCGATGGTGACGTGGGTACGCTTGTCGCCAGCGTCCTCGCCGAGGAGCGTCATGTCGACCTGGTATACGCCGTTGCCGCGGGCCGGGACGTCGGTCCAGAACCTGACGTACTCCTTGCTGATCTCGATGGCCGGCCGCTTGTCGTCCTCGTCGTCTTCCTTGTCGTGCTTAAACTTAATCTCGGAAGATTTGCTGCTCTCCCAGCCCGACGTACTGCCGTCGGCGAAGGTGGACCGCGGGTTGAGGCAGCCCACCACCGGCGGGGTGGCCAGGGGGCTTTCGCTAAAACACACGTCGTCGATGCGCGTGCGCACGGCGTCGAGGTTGTGGAAGTACGTGCGGCACGAAGCGGCCCCCGTCGGCGCGCGCACCGTCCACGTGTACTTCGACCCCATGCGCGGCGTCATCGTGATCGCGTCTTCGCGGCTCAGCAGCGTGCCGCCGGCGTTGTACCACACGAACTCCACGCGCACGCGCCCGTCGTTGGACTGCGCGTAGGCCGCGAGCTCGTACACGCGGCCCGCCGTCACCGGCGCGCTCGTGAAGGCGTTGCCGACGCGGTTGAGGACGAGGCCCGCGTTCTCGATCACGCCCGCGTTGCTGGGCGCGAGCGTCCAACCCATCAGCCCGCCCGCGAAATCACCGTTGACGTTCAGGCACGTCTGCCCCGCGGGCGGCGGCGGCGGGCAGTTGGTCCACACCGCGTCGACGAGGAAGTCGTCGCCGTTGCCGTCGACGGCGGCGAGGCGCACGAAACGCGTCGGCCCCGGCACCGGAATCGTGATCGTGACGTAGCCCGCCTCCGAGCTCACGTTCACGTCGTCGGCTACCACGTAGCTCAGCGGCACGTCGATGGCGTTGGTGCTCACGCGGATCTTGGCCGTGCCCCCGTTGCCGTAGTTCTTGCGCCGCAGGGCGAGCTTCAGGAAGTCCCCGGCCGCGAGCGTGTGCGGCATCTCGAGGCGGAGCTCATCGGCCACATCATACAGTTCGGCCCCGACGCCGTCGGCCGGGCCCGTGGCGGCGGCAGCGTTGACGACGCCGGTCTGGCTCACGACCGCCGAGGCCGGGCACTGCGCAACTACGTCCGCGCCCCACAGACTTAGCAGTGCGACGAATAGCGCAATCCCCGCGAAGCGAGCCGCACTGCCGATCGATAGAAACACCATAGCCATAAGGCTATGCCATTACCGTGCCACCGGATAGCGTGCGCGGGGGGCGTGCAACGCCCGTCGGGCCTGCGCACAGACCCTTAATTCCTTACGAACCCTACTGTTCCGGTCCTGTCCAGTCTGTAGGCAGTCGATCGTCGGACCGTTCCCTAACCCTTAGGGGGTAAGCTAGACCTTCACGACCTTTCCGACCACCGGCGCCACCACATCCCCTGTCCGCCTATCGGTTTTATTCCTCGAACCGGAGGTTCGAGCTACCTCTCCTCGAACCGGAGGTTCGAGCTGCCTCTCCTCGAACCGGAGGTTCGAGTTACCTCTGCCCCATGCCCGACCTCCACGCCCTCCTCGCCGCCATGACCCTCACCGAGAAAATAGGCCAGCTCAACATGTACACCGACTTCGCCGACCTCACCGGCCCCGAGGCCGCCGCGATGGACCTCGACGAGCGCCGCGAGCACATCCGCACCGGGCGCGTCGGGTCGATGCTCAACGTCGTCGGCGCCGCGGCTACACGGGAACTACAGGACTTGGCCCTGGAGTCGCGGCTCAAAATCCCGCTGGTGTTCGGCCTGGATGTCGTGCACGGCTTCCGGACGCAGTTCCCGATCCCGCTCGCGGACGCGGCGATGTGGGACGCGGACAGGTCCCGCGAGGGCGCACGCTGGGCGGCGCGGGAGGCGAGCGCCGCGGGCATCGCGTGGACCTTCGCGCCCAACGTCGACGTGGCCCCGGACCAGCGCTGGGGTCGCGTCATGGAGGGCGCCGGGGAGTGCCCCTACCTCGGGAGCGTTTTGGCGAAAGCCCGCACCGAAGGCTTCCAGGGCGAGGACCTGAGCGCGCCGGACACTATCGCCGCCTGCGCGAAGCACTTGGCGGGCTACGGCTACGCGGAGGCCGGGCGCGAGTACAACACCGTGCGCATCGATGATTACACGCTGCACAACGAGGTGCTACCACCCTTCCGCGCCGCCGTCGGGGCGGGCGTGGCGACGGTGATGAACGGCTTCCACCTCCTCAACGGCCAGCCGGTGACGGCGAGTCGCTACCTCCAGCGCGAGTGGCTCAAGGACGGACTCGGCTTCGCGGGCGCGGTGGTGAGCGACTGGAACTCCATCGGGGAGATGGAGCCGCACGGCATCACCGCGGATCGGGCCGAGGCGAGCGTCATCGCCCTGAAGGCCGGTTGCGACATTGACATGGAGGCCTCGGGCTACGTACGCTACCTCGAGGCCGCAGTGGCGAGCGGCGAGGTGGACGTGGCACTCATCGACGACGCCGTACTGCGGGTGCTGCGGCTCAAGGAGCGCCTCGGGCTCTTCGACGACCCGTACCGCTACTGCGACGAGGTGCGGGAGGCGAGCTTCGGCGGTGACGAGGCATTGGGGGCGGCGAGTCGCGATGCGGCGGCGGCGAGCTGTGTGTTGCTCAAGAATGAGGCGCCTTTCGGCAAAACCCGTCCGCTGCTGCCCCTAGACCCGGGCCGCCGACTCAAGATCGCCGTGATCGGTGAGCTCGCCGCCGAAACCGACAGCCCACTCGGCTCGTGGCGCGTGACGGCGGTGCCGGGCTCGGCGGTGAGTCTCTTACAAGGGGTAGCCGCCGCGCTGGGCTACGGAGAAAAATCGGCGACGACGGCGCTGGCTCCGACGCGGACCACCGGCGACCAGCGCACGGTCACGCCCGCGTCCACGTCCACGTCCTTCGACCCGGCCCGCCTGGAGCGCGGCGCCGCAGCCTGTGACCTGCGCTACGCCCGCGGGCCGGCCCTGTTGCGCGCCGGCTCGGACCGCAGTTTCGTCAAGCGCATGTACCTCAACGAGGACGACGAAAGCGGTTTGGCGGAAGCCGTCGCACTCGCCGCCTGGGCCGACCTCGTGGTCCTCGGCGTCGGCGAGCACGGCTTCATGTCGGGTGAGGCCCGCAGCCGCACCGACATCGGATTGCCGCGCCTGCAACAGGTTCTGGCGAAAGCCGTCCTCAGCGCGAACGCCAACACCGTCGCCGTGCTCTACCACGGTCGCGCCCTGGCGATCCCCGACCTCGCCGAGGCCTGCCCCGCCATCCTGTGCGCCTGGCAGCCGGGGACCCAGGGCGGTCACGGCATCGCGGATGTGCTCTTCGGCCGCCGCGAACCCACCGGGAGACTCCCCGTCAGCTTCCCGTACGTCGTCGGGCAGTGCCCCCTCACCTACCGCCGCTTCGCCACCGGTCGCCCCGTCGAACTGCCCCAGAATTCCGTGTGGTGGAGCCACTACGAGGACGCCCCCAACGAGGCCCTCTACCCCTTCGGCTTCGGGCTCGGCTACACGACCTTCGAGCTACGGGACGTCCGCCTTTGCTCGGGCGCATCCTCGATTCCGGCAAAACGCATGACCGCCGCCGAGACCGTCACCTTGGCGGCAACCGTCGAGAACGTGGGCGAGCGCACCGGCGCCACCGTCGTCCAGCTCTACCTGCGCGACCCCGCCGCCCGCCGCGCCCGACCGCTGCGTGAGCTAAGGGCCTTCGCGCGCGTCGATGCCGCCGCCGGCGCCACCGCCGAGGTCACCCTCGAGATCACTGCCGCCACCCTCGCCTACTGGACCCCGGAGGAGGACTGGCACGCCGAGGAGGGGGAGTACGAGCTCTACGTAGGCTTCGACAGTAAGACCGCGGGGCTGGTGGGGCGGCTGCGCCTAGACGGGTGAGCTGCGGTTTGAATGGGCGCGGGGCTAGATGGGCGCGGGGCTAGATGGGCCGTATGGGACGCTCGCACGGCTCATTTAGGCGCAGCCGCCCATCTAGCAAGCGCAGCGAGCGCCCAACTAGCACGAAGTGCGCCCAACTAGCACGAAGTGCGCCCAGCACGAAGTGCGCCCAACTAGCACGAAGTGCGCCCAACTAGCACGAAGTGCGCCCAACTAGCACGAAGTGCGCCTATCTAGCAAGCGCAGCGAGCGCCCACAAACCCTCTTATCTTCGCGGCCGCAAATCAACCACTACCCCCCATGTTCAAAGCAATAGCCCTCCAGATACTCGCGGTCACGCTGCTCGCCATCGGCACGCTCCACGCGCAGATCATGACCCCGGCCCCGAGCCCGGCCGCGAAGGTCATGCAGACCGTCGGCCTCACCGACGTCACCGTCGAGTACTCCCGCCCCGCGATGAAGGGCCGCACCATCTTCGCCAAGGACGGCCTCGTGCCCTACGGCGAGCGCTGGCGCACCGGCGCCAACAAGAACACCGCCGTCACCTTCTCGAAGCCCGTGACGGTGGGCAACACCGAGCTGAAGGCCGGCACCTACGCCCTCTACACCAAGCCGATGGCCGGGGACTGGGAGGTGTACTTCTACGCCGACGCCAACAACTCCGGCATGCCGCGCGAGTGGGACGACGCCAAGGTGGTCGCCAAGGTGATGGCGAAGTCGATGAATATCTCCGAGACGATGGAGAACTTCACGATCCTCTTCGACGAGATCACCGCCGCCGGCGCCACGATGTACCTCGGGTGGGACAAGACCATGGTCGCGATCCCGTTCACGGTCGGGACCGACAAGGAGACCATGGCCTCGATCGAGCGCGTCATGGCCGGCCCGAGCGCCAACGACTACTTCGCCGCCGCGAGCTACTACGCCGACGCCGGCAAGGACATGAAGAAGGCCTACGAGTGGATCAAGCAGGCCAACACCATGAACGCGAATCCCGCCTTCTGGATGGTCCGCCGCCAGGCCCTCATCGAGGCCGAGCTCGGGATGAAGAAGGAAGCCATCTCGTCGGCGAAGCGGTCGATGGAACTCGCCAAGGCCGCCGGCAACATGGACTACGTCCGCATGAACGAAGCCAGCCTCAAGGAGTGGGGCGCGTAAAAATCGGAAAGTGTGAGAGTGGATAGTGGAAAGTGTAAAGTTGGCCCGTCGCGGCGCCCGCCCGCAAGGGGACTTTCCACTTTCCATTCTCCAACTTTCCAACTCCTTGAGAGCCCGCGTCACCGCAAGGTGGCGCGGGCTCTTCCGTAGGGGCGCCACCAACTGTGACCGTACAGACGGGCAAAAAGGAACACCGGCGCCCGCCTGGCGTTGCCGAAGGCAATACCCCCAAGCAACATGGCGACCATCACGACCGCACCTTCCGGCAAAACCCCTACCGACACGCGCCCACACATCGTCGTCGTCGGGGGTGGCTTCGGCGGGTTGGAGCTCGTCAAGAGACTCGGGAAGCTGGACGCCCACGTGACGCTCGTCGACCAGCACAACTACCACACCTTCCAGCCGCTGCTGTACCAGGTGGCGACGGGGGGGCTCGAGGCGGACTCGATCGCGTACCCCTTGCGCAAGGTGTTCCGCAAGGGCCGCAAGGTCGCCGTGCGGCTCGCGGAGGTGCTGCGGATCGACCCGGCGGCCCGGGTGCTCGAGACCACCCTCCACGACATCCACTACGACTACCTCGTGCTCGCCACCGGGAGCACGACCAACTACTACAACTTCGAGCCGGTCAAAGACAAGCTGATCACGCTCAAGACCGTGCCCGACGCGCTCAACCTGCGTAGTTACGTGCTGCAGAACTTCGAGAAGGCCGTCGCCGAGCGCAACCCGGAGTACTTCGAGGAGCTCACCAACATCGCCATCGTCGGCGGCGGGCCCACCGGTATGGAGCTCGCCGGGGCCCTCGGCGAGATGCGCAAGTACATCCTCCCGCTCGACTACCCCGAGCTCGACCTGAAGGCCATGCGGATCGTGCTGTTCCAGTCCGGCCCGCAGCTGCTCGCCGGCATGAGCGACCACGCGTCCCGCAAGGCCCTCGAGTACGTCACCGAACTCGGGGTCGAGGTCAGGCTCAACGACCGCGTCACCGAGTACGACGGCGACACTTTGCGTACGAAAGAGGGCTTCGAGATGCGGACCGACACGATGATCTGGACCGCGGGCGTGAAGGCCAATGTCCCCGAGGGTCTGCCGGCGGAGAGCGTCCCCAACGGCCGCGTCCGCGTCGATGTCTACAACAAGGTGGTCGGCGTCGATCGCGTCTACGCCATCGGCGACGTGGCCGAGATGGTGACCGCGGACCTGGAGCGCGGCCACCCGATGCTCGCGCCCGTGGCCCAGCAGCAGGGTGAGCTCCTGGCCAAAAACTTCAGGGCCATCCTCGGCGGCGGCGCCCTCGAGGCCTTCGAGTACAACGACAAGGGCACGATGGCCACGATCGGCCGCAACCGCGCCGTGGTCGACCTGCCGAATTACAAGTTCGCCGGCTTCTTCGCGTGGGTGACGTGGATGCTGGTGCACGTGATGCTGCTGGTCGGGTTCCGCAACAAGTTCGCCGCGATGACGGACTGGACGATCAACTACCTCACGTACGACTCGCCGATGCGCCTCATCATCCGCACGTTCAGGCCCGAGGGCGTGGGCACGAGCAGTTCGGTGAAGCACGCGCTACGCAAGCCCGGGGAGGCGGTGGTGGGTTGAGGGGGCGGTTGCTTGACTACTGGGAGGTTTGATGGTCTATTTCGGGGGTTGATTGGTTGGGGCTTATGCACTTTCGTGAAAACGTGCATCACAGAAGTCTAAACGACTCCCTATGCACTCGATCAAACGCCTCGGCGCTACCCTCCTGCTGGTTTTGGCGACAGCCGCCACGGCCCTCTTCGCCCAACCCACGCACACGCCCCGCCCCACGACCGGTCTGTACGGCACCATCGTCGACGATGGCGGCGACGTAGTCATCGGCGCCAACGTCGTAACCACGGATAGCTTGGGTCGAATCACCGGCAGCGTCACCGACATCGACGGTCGGTACGCACTCGAGCTCACCGCCGGTCCCTACGCAGTACACGTCTCCTCAACCGGGATGCAGCCCTGGCGCCAGGAGGTAGCCATCCTCGCCGGGAAGGCCACGAAGTTAGACCTAGCCCTCTCGCCGGGCATCGAGCTTCAGGAGGTTGTCGTCACCGGTAGACATTTTCCGAAACACTACGATCAATCTGATCCCGCCAGCATCTCGAGCGCGGACCTGATGAGGGTCGCCACCCCGGGCATCGCCGCCCGGGCCAACCGCAAACGCTACTCCGAACCCCCGCTCGACGCCCGCGGCGAAGGCTACCGACGCCACTCCGAGAACGCTTTCACGCTTCCGCAAAACGCCCCGCTCTCGACCTTCGGCGCCGACGTCGACGTGGCGGCCTACGCCAACGTGCGCCGCTTCATCAACCAGGGCCAGCCCGTGCCCCCGGACGCCGTGCGCACCGAGGAGATGGTCAACTACTTCACGTACGACTACCCGCAGCCGACCGGCGCCGACCCGGTCGCGTTCAGCAACGAACTCGCCGCCTGCCCGTGGAACCCCGCGCACCAACTCCTGCGCGTCGGCGTGCAGGCCCGCGAGGTGCCCACGGCCAACCTACCGGCCTCCAACCTCGTCTTCCTCATCGACGTGTCCGGTAGTATGCAGGACGCCGATAAGCTGCCGCTCCTCAAGCAGTCCTTCAAGCTCCTCGTCGACCGCCTGCGACCCGTCGACAGGGTAAGCATCGTCGTTTACGCCGGGGCCGCGGGCACCGTGCTCGAACCTACCGCCGGCCACCGGCGCGACAGCATCCTGGCGGCGCTCGAGGGCCTCAGCGCCGGCGGCAGCACCGCGGGCGGCGCCGGCATCCTGCTCGCCTACCGACTCGCCGAGCGCAGCTTCATCGAGGGCGGCAACAACCGCATCATCCTCGCCACCGACGGCGACTTCAACGTCGGGACGACGAGCACGCAGCGCCTCGAGGACCTCGTCGCCGAGAAACGCGAGTCCGGCGTGGCGCTCAGCGTCCTCGGTTTCGGGCAGGGCAACTACCAAGACGATCGGATGCAGGTCCTCGCCGAGAAGGGCAACGGCAACGCGGCCTACATCGACAACCTGCTCGAGGCCCAGAAGGTGCTCGTGACGGAGTTCGGCGGCACGCTGTTTACCGTCGCCAAGGACGTCAAACTCCAGGTCGAGTTCAACCCCGCCTACGTGGGCGCCTACCGCCTCATCGGCTACGAGAGCCGCCTCCTCGACGCCGAGGACTTCCACGACGACAAGAAGGACGCCGGCGACGTAGGCTCCGGCCACCGCGTCACGGCCCTCTACGAGATCATCCCCGCCGGCACCGAGAGCGCCTACCTCCCGAAGGTCGAGGACCTGAAGTACCAGTCAAACGACCAGCGATCCGACGCAAGGGCTGCGGCCAACGGCGAGCTCGCCACGGTGCGCATGAAGTACAAGGCCCCGGACGCCAAGGTCAGCAAGGAGAAAATAGAAGTGAGCGTGGCCGCAGACCCGAGTGCGAACCCTTCGCAGGACTTCACGTGGGCGGCGAGTGTGGCGGCGTGGAGCCTGATGCTCCGCGAGAGCGAGTTGATCGACGAGCGGTTCGGCTACGACGAGCTACTGAAGTTGGCCGAGGGCGCCCGCGGAAGGGACGACAAGGGCTACCGGGCGGAGGCCATTCGTTTGATGGAGGCGGCCTCGACCCTGTCGTTGCCGGAGCTGACCGCCGAGGAGGAGACGGGGTTGGTGTTTCCGCGGTAAGGTTTCCGGCTTTGGATGGGTGGAAGGGCACATCCACCCATCATAACGAGGCGAAGTACTTTGCCCTCCATGCGCACCCTCCCCCTCAGCTTACTCTGCGGCGCGGCCCTCGCCCTGCTCTACGCCTGCAGCCGCCTGCCCGGCTCGGTGGCCACCGACCCACTCCGCGTCCGCGTCACCGGCGGGGAGATCGTCGGTTTTCGCGACAGCGGCGTCATCAAGCACCTCGGCGTGCCCTTTGCCGCGCCCCCGGTCGGGGACCTGCGGTGGCGTGAACCACAGCCCGTACAGCCGTGGTCGGCCCCGCGCGACGCGAAGGCCTTCGCGTCTTCGCCGATGTCGCACAACGTGTTCGGCGACATGAAGTACCGCTCGCCGGGCTTCTCGGAGGACTGCCTCTACCTCAATGTCTGGTCGCCGGACTCCGCGCGGGCGCCGCGGCCGCGGCCGGTGTTGGTGTACTTCTTCGGCGGTGGCTTCGTCGCGGGCGCGGCCGACGAGACGCGCTACGACGGGGCGGCCCTGGCGCGCGAGGGCATCGTCGTGGTGACGGTCAACTACCGCCTCAACGTGTTCGGCTTCCTGGCACTGCCGGAGTTGGCCGCCGAGTCACCGCACGGGGCCTCGGGCAACTACGGCATGCTCGACCAGGCCGCCGCCCTGGCGTGGGTGCGCGACAACATCCGCGGCTTCGGGGGCGACCCGGCGCGCGTGACCATCGGCGGGGAGTCGGCCGGGAGCTGGTCGGTGAGCGCGCACTGCGCGAGTCCGCTTTCGCGCAACCTCTTCGCCGGGGCCATCGGGCAGAGCGGCGGCGCGACCAACCCGTTCAGGGAGATGACCACGCCCGAGGAGGCCTTCGCGCAGGGGCTCGCCGCCGCACGGGCCGTGGCGGACCCGGTGGCCGACGGTACGCCGGACGTGAGCCTCGCGGCCCTGCGCGCCATCCCGGCCGATACGCTGTACGCGCGCTACCGACGCACGCGGCCCACGCTCCCCAGGCTCTTTGCGGACGGCTACTTCAAGACCACCGCCCTCGAGGACAGCTACGCCGCGGGCGCGGTCGCGAAGGTGCCCCTACTCGTCGGCTGGACCTCCGCCGAGGGCGGCAACGGCGACTGGGTCCGCAAGGACCTCGACCCGAGTGCGGCTTTCGCCAAAACCGTCACCGAGCGTTTTGCCGATAAGGCTCCCGAAGTACTCGCCATCTACCCCCACGACACCCCGGCGAAAGCCCAGCAGGCGGCCGCCGACTTCGACGCGGACCAGTTTATCGTCATGGGGACCTGGCTCTGGTCGACCCTCCACCGCGAGGTCACCGCCGAGCCTGTCTACCGCTACGTCTTCGCCCAACCGAGCCCCGGCAAACCCGGTGGCGCGAGCCACGCCTCGGACATCCCCTACGCCATGGGCAACCTCGCCGTCCACGACGACAAGCCCTACGGCCGCGGCGACGTCGCCACCGAACGGGCCATGCTCCACTACATCGCCAACTTCGTCAAGTCGGGCAACCCAAACGGGCCGGGCGGCACGCCGAAAGGGCTGCCGGTCTGGCCCGCGGTCGAGGGCACCGAGGCCCAGCGCGTGCTGTACTTCGAAGACGGCGCCCGCGTCAAGACCGTAAATGATGCGCGCTGGCGAACCTTGCGGACGCTTACGCAGCGCGACTGAGCCCCCAGCCGTGGATCACGAATCGTGAAGCCCGAGCCGCAACCCCGGCGAACATCGTGAGGAGGTCAGCGCCTATCGCCAGTCCTCGTCCGCTACCGGGATCACAAAATACCCTCCGGCGGGTTGTCCCAACAGTGCCGACCCGATGACGAACACCCACGCCCCCGGCACGCGGGCTGCCCCGTCGAGCGGGAGGGTACTCGGGTCAGCGGTTTGGCCCCCCACCCCGAAGCGCTGCGACTCGCGTCGAACCATACGCGCGAGTTCGGCGCGGAGTCTCCCCAGACGGGCTTCCCCGAGGCTCGCGAGTGGGAGTCCGAGCCGCTCCCCCGTCCGCCGGTCGAAGCTCATCAGCCGCAGCTCGCTGCGCGGTGGCTCCTCGTCGCTGAGGATGCGCTCGACCCCGACGCTGAGCAAGGTGTCGTCGAGGTAGTGGACGGTCTGCAGATAGAGTTCCGCGGCGTCGTAGTAGAGGCTCCCGTCGCCGACGTTCGAGCTACGGGCTAGTTGGCGAGCGACGTTCTCCTCGTGCTTGGTCGCGATATCCGCGTCGAGCGTCCGCTTGAGTTGCGTGAGATTATCGGGGCGCGCGCGCTGCTGGTCGTAGTCGCGCCAGAGGGCGTCGTTGATCCTCCGGTTCGCATCTCCCTCGCCGGTGAGGTGCACGAGGACGCGCGTGAAGTCACCGCCCACCTCGTGCTCGAGCGTGTCGTAATACATCACGAAGCCATCCACCGAAGCGTACGCCGCCGGGAGGTACCGGTAGGTAGCTTCGCTAGCGCGGCCGCCGACCGTGACCGCGACCCCGCGCTGCGGCGGCGGCGAACTCCCGCGCCGCGGCGCGAAGGCGAAGTCGATCTCGCGAAGGTCTTTCGTGACCACGGCCCCGTCGAAGACCTCGTCCCCGCCCCGGTTCTCGAACTGGACCTCCTCGTGCAGGTAGCCGTAGCCCCGCAGGTAGCCGCGCAGCGTACCGCCGATGTCCTGCGTGTTCTCGCTGCGATATAACTGGAACCGGTAAGGCTCGCCAGCGTCGCGACCCGTGATCTCGACGAGGCGATCGAGCGGCGGGGGGAACGCGAAGATCGCCTGCTCCTGTCCGGCGGTACTGGAGTCAACGGCCGCAGTCGACAAGGTCGCTGTTGCCGTGGCGGGTGCATCGTACCCGCATGCCCCGGCCGCCGCAGTGGAGATCACCAGCACGAGGTAAGGGAGGTATCGCTTCATACAGCTAAGGAAGCACAACATACCGTTTGCCGCGCGGGAGCGCGCGGGGAGGCAATGCCGCCGCAAATACTCCCCGGCGTATTTGCCGTTAGACCTCCGCAACTCCGAACAGCGCGTCGCATGCCGGCGTTGCGCTCCGAAATACCCCCACCGCGAACAAGTCCAGTGCCTACGAAGACGGCAAGGAGGACGAGTCTCTCGGTCGCGTTCAGAAGGCCATCGGCAAGACAAAGGAGGAAGTCGTCGACTGGTTCGACAAGAACTTCTAAAGGCAATCGATATCCCCAGTAGAAGCGGGTGCCCCACCAGGTGGGGCGCCCGTTTTTTTTATGTCTACTACTTCGCGAGCTTCAGCAGGACCTCTACGCCGCGGTGTAGTTGCGCGATCTCGACGAACTCATCAGCGCGGTGCGCCTGCGCGATGTCGCCCGGGCCGCAGATCACGGTCTCGAACCCGGCCGCGCTAAACTGCCCGCCCTCGGAAGCGTAGGCGACGGTCCGCAGGCCTTGCACGCCGGTGAGTTCGCGGATGCGCGCCACCGCCTCGCTCGACTCCTCGGTGATGAGCGGCGGGACGTTCGGGTGGTACTCCTCGATGGTGATGCTCGCGCCCGCGAAACGCGTTTGCATCTGCGCAGCCTGCGTTTTGGCGAAAGCCCTAAAGTCGGCCTCTATCGCCGCCAGGTCATCGCTCGGCAGGCAGCGAATATCCACCGTAAACCAGCAGCTGTCGGCCACGATGTTGTGGGCCGTGCCCCCGCGGATCATCCCGACGTGGAGACTCGTGTGCGGCGGGTCGAAGCGATCGTCGAGGTGCCCGGCCGCCACGAGCGCGTCCATCTTGCCCTCGAGCCACCCCACGATCCGACTCGCCTCGTGGACGGCGCTCACCTCGGTGCGGACCCGACTCGAGTGCCCGGCGGAGCCCCGGACCGTCACCTCGTACACCATGATGCCCTTGTGCCCGACGACGGGTTCGACGTGGCTGGGCTCCCCGACGATGCACCAGGTCGGCGTCTCGGCGTAGTGGTCGCGGATGGCCTCGGCGAGGCGTTGGCCCGAGACGCACCCGACCTCCTCGTCGTAGCTGAAGGCCAGGTAGATGGGCTTGGTCAAGTCCGTTTTGACGAAAGTCGGCACCGCCGCCAGCACGCACGCCAGGTAGCCCTTCATGTCGCAGGCCCCCCGGCCGTAGAGCCTTCCGTCGCGCTCGACGAGGGCGAAGGGATCGGATGTCCAGGTCTGCCCCTCGACCGGGACCACGTCGGTGTGCCCACTCAGGATCACGCCGCCGTCCACGGCCGGGCCGATGCGCGCGTGGAGGCAGGCCTTGGTGCCCGTCTCGTCGTACACCCTTTGACAGCTTACGCCAAAACCGCCGAGGTAGTCCTCGATGTAGTCGACGATCGCGAGATTCGGCGCGCCGCCGATGACGGGGAAGGCGACCAAGTCCCTCAGCAGGGATACCACGTTACTCATGCGCGGCAAGCTACTCGCCCGGCGGTACGCGCTTGCGGCGGCTCGCCCCTACCCCGAAGACGTTGGTGCGCGCCACCACCGCCCGCAGGCGGGCCAAATCGGCGGGCGTGTACGGGTAGGAAGAATAGTATAGACACTCGAGGGCCACCCCGGTGCCGGGATCGTACCGGTCGAAGAGTCCGAAAGGCCTTTCGCTACCGGGGTCGCCACCGCCGCCGGGCGCGAGGTAGCGCCCGGGTCCGGGCTCGGTCTCGAACTCGTGCGCGTGCGTACACAGTAGCGTGAAGTAGCGTCCGTAGTTGTAGCTGTAGAAGTGGCAGGCCCAGTACGTGTCGCCGATCGAATCGACGTCCACGACGCAGAACGGGAACTGCTCGCGGCGCAGCCAGCTCATTCCCGAACGCCCGAAAGAGATCTGGATGCTGGGTTTGAAGCGCAGGCCGTAGGACTTGCCCGCGCCGCGGTAGAGGGCGTCGTACTCGACGAGGGCCGCGCGCTGGACGGCGTCGGGCAACTCGCCCGGGTCCATCTCGGCGAGCGGGTACCACGTCCGCGCCACGTCGTCGAAGGCCTCGAGGGCCCCGACCCTGCGTTTGTACTCGAAGACGTCGTTGCCCGGGACCAGGTAGCCGGCGTAGTGGTAGGCCATCCCCCAGCCCTTGGCCTGCGTCACCTCGGCGGTGAGGGTGTAGAGCCCGAGGGAGTAGTGGGCGTAGGCGGGGTCGTAGTAGCCGCACACGGACTGCACCGAGGCGGCACCGCGGTCGAAGTAACTGAAGGCGATGAGGCGGTCCCCGTCGAAGACACTCACCTGGTAGGTGTCGAAGGGCACGTCGGGATCGTGGCGCAGGTAGCTCGCCGCGGAGTGGTGGAGGTCGTAGTCCTTGGTGGCGCGGTAGGCCGCGAAGACCGCCTCCTCGGCGTCCGTAGCGCGCGCCGGGTGCACGGCGTAGGTAAAGCGGGCCTCGCAGCGGCGGATGAGCTTGCGGACGCGCTTCGGGAAGGTGTGCCCGGCGAGCGGCAGCCGCGTCCAGACGGTGGTGAGGAAGCCGGTCGCGTAGAAGTTATACCGACACGTAAACATCCGCGGCCCCATGCGGTACCAGCCGCTGGCCAGGTAGCGGTCGAGGAGTTTGCCCGTAAATCCAGCGTTGACCATCCCGAAGCCTCAAGAGTTTGCCGCCAGACCACACGGGCCGTGGTTCGTGGTCCACGGTGGGCGCGTCTGGCGCATTCGCGACAAGGTTACCGAACGGTAAATGTAGCGCCGGTCGGGGGGCCGTGAGCGCGGCGATGAAGCTTCGGAGCCGGTGGCCTTACTTGCACCCATGGTCATTATCGTCATGGGGGTCTCGGGCAGCGGCAAGTCCACCATCGGGGCGCGCCTCGCGCGGGAGCTCGCGCTTCCGTTCGTCGAGGGCGACAACTACCACCCCGAGGACAACAGGGCCAAGATGGCCGCCGGGATCCCCCTCGACGACACCGACCGCGCTCCCTGGCTGGAAGCGCTTGCGCAGGTTTTGGCGGAAGCCGCTCCGCGCGGCGGCTGTGTCCTGGCCTGCAGCTCCCTCAAGCAGGCCTACCGCGATACGCTCGGCAGTCGCCTTTCGGCAAAACCGACCTTCGTCTACCTGCACGCCTCCCAGGAACTCCTGGCCGAGCGACTCTCGGAGCGCCAGGGCCACTTCTTCCCGGTCCGCCTGCTCGACTCGCAGTTGGAAACGCTGGAGCGGCCGACGGACGCGATCGAGTTGGACCTACGCAAGGGCGTAGAGGAGTTAGTGAAAGAGGCGGTGAGCGCCGTGAGGGAAGCAGACCAATGAGTGGCCGAACCGGTCTAGCAGTACGTACCGCACCCAAGCACCCAGGCACCCAAGCACCCAAGCACCCTACTCCACGTCCATCTCCGCCACCAAGTGCGGGGCCTGCCCGAGCTTATCGATTAGCCACAGCACGTAGCGGATGTCCACCATGATGTTGCGACAAATGGTCGGGTCGTAGTTGATGTCCGACATCGTCGACTGCCAGGTGCGGTCGAAGTTGATCCCGACGAGGCGGCCGTGGGCGTCGAGGGCCGGGCTGCCGGAGTTGCCCCCCGTGGTATGGTTCGACCCGAGGACGCAGACCGGGAGCTTGCCCGCCTCCGTGGCGTACGGCCCGTAGTCCTTCTCCTCGTGCAAGGCCAGTAGCCGCGCCGGCAGGTCGAACTCGTAGTCGCCCGGTTGGTACTTCGCCACGACGCCGTCGAGGTCGGTCATGTAGTCGTACGTCTCGCCCCCGAGCCCCGTGAAGCCCTCGAACTTCCCGTAGCTCACGCGCATCGTGGAGTTGGCGTCCGGGTAGAGCTTGCGCTTCGGGTTGACGAGCATCAGGGCCTGCATGTAGTCGCGCTGCAGGGGCTCCATCGCCTCCTGGTAGGCGTTGTACTTCGACAGCACGTTGGCCTCGTAGTAGCCGTTGAGCTGGCGCACGAACTGGTAGGCCGGATCGGCCATCAGGTACTCCGCGAAGGCCGTCGGGTCGGTCTCGAGCAGGGCCAGCATCCGCTCCGGGTGCGTGAGGTAGCTCTGGCCGTACATCGCGACCACGAGCGGCGGCACGCTCCCCGCGAAGGCCAGTTGGTCGCGGACGTACGCGCTCATGTGACTCGTGTCGCCCTCGGCGGCGTAGCGCCCGAGCAGCGCCATACACACCCGCAGGTCAATGGCTGGGTCGTAGCCTGCGTAGTTCTCCCGCAGGTACTCGGCCAGGCCCGCCGCCCGGCTCGCGAAGACCTCTGGGGCGTCGGCGTCGTACGACCTGAGCTGGCGCGCGATGACGTTCGCGAAGCGGAAGAGATCGACGTTGTAGTTGAGCTCCCCGACGTAAGCATTCGTGATTGCGTAGGGCTCGCTGAGGCGCACGAGGCTATCGAGGGCCGGCAACAACTTCTGGTAGCGACGCCGCTGCGCCGGGCTGACCTCGGCCACGTTGAGCATCGGTTTGCCGAGCGCGCGCGCGAAGTCGTACTCGGCGCCGTTGCGTCGGGCGATGGCCTGGCTGGCCTCCACGCCCTCGGACTCCCCGCGCCACTTCTTCCACGCGTTCGCGATCCGCGCCTGCTTGGAGGCGTAGTCGATCTTCGTCTGCGCACTGCTGCGCATCGCGCTGTCGATGACGGCGAGGCTCAGGTCGCGCATCCCGATGCGGATCGGATTGACGACGCGCGTGCGCTGCGCCATCGCCGAGGAGGCGAGGTACTGATCGGTGCGGCCGGGGAACCCGAAGACCATCGAGAAGTCCCCCGGTTGCACCCCGGCCAGCGAGATGGTGAGGTGACGTTTTGGCGAAAGCGGCACGTTCTCGGGACTGTACTCCGCCGGACTGCCATCGGGCGCGGTGTACACGCGGAACAGCGAGAAGTCGCCCGTGTGCCGCGGCCACTCCCAGTTGTCGGTGTCGGCGCCGAACTTCCCGACGGAGTTCGGGGGCGTGCCCACGAGGCGCACGTCGTTGTAGCGCTTCGTCACGAAGGCGTAGTACTGGTTGCCGTCGTAGAAGGCCTTGACGCTCAGCTCCTCGTAGGGCCCCAGGTCGAACCCGTCCCGGTAGCGCTGGGTGTTGCGCTGGATCACCTTCGCGCGCTCGGCCTCGCTCAGCTCCGGGGTCACGTCCTTCAGGATCTCGGCGCTCGCGTCCTCGATGCGCTCGATGAAGGCCACGTACAGGCCCGGGTTGCTCTTCTCCTTCGTGGGGTCGGCGGCGTACCAGCCCCGCTCCAGGATGTTGTCGGCCACCGTCGAGTGGCTCGCGATGGCGTCGTAGCCGCAGTGGTGGTTGGTGAGCACGAGCCCATTACTAGAGATGATTTCGCCGGTGCAAAAGCCGCCGAAGTGCACGATGGCGTCCTTGAGGCTGCCCTCGTTGATCGAGTAGATGTCCTCGGCGGAGATCTTCATCCCGAGGGCCCGCATGTCGGCCTCGTTGAGGGACTGGAGCAGCAGCGGGAGCCACATGCCCTCGTTCGCGGCGGCCGGGCGCGGCAGCAGAATCGTACAGCAGCAAACGAGGACAGTGAAGAGGGCGCGGGGGCCAGCTAGAATGGACATAGACGCAGACGGGTTGTCGGACGGGGGATTGGGGGTAAAGTTGTGTACGCGTCCTACCATGAAGTAGGTACGCCTGCCGATATTAACGACGTGAGCTCGTCAAAGCTTTCGACGGGCGGGGCGCCGAGTAGTTGAGCGGCTTTCGCCAAAACTACCGCTGGGGCAGCTCCCGCGGCACGCATGGCCCGCAGGCTCTGGGCACCGTCGGACTTGCTCAGCTTTCGTCCGTCGTCGTCGAGGAGCAGGGGGTGGTGCCAGGCGCGTACGTCGAGGAAGGCGCCGAAGGTAGGCCAGTCCCCGGGGACGGTGGGCAGGCGTTCGGGCCGGAGGGCTTTCGCCAAAACCGACTGCATCGCCGTCGAGGTGCGCAAGTCCTCGCCGCGCACGAGGTGCGTGACGTCGTGGTCGACGTCATCCGTGAGGCTGGCCAGCTGGTAGCTCACCCGGCCGTTGCGTTGCCGCACGACGGTGCCCGAGTCGCGCATCCGCCAGACGGTGTTCGGGGCGTCGAGCTCGAGCTTGGCCCCCGCGCAGGTCCCCGGGTAGACGTTGATGTCGACGTTTTCGCGGCCGCCGCGCTTCTGTGCGGCGGCGAGCTGTTTGCGGGAACACGAGCACGCGAAGACGAGGTCGTTTTGGCGTAAGCCCTCCAGCACCGCCGCGTAGCGCCGCACCCTTCTGGACTGGTAGATCGGCTCGGCGAGCAGTCCCGTAGCCAGGTCGGGCAGCAGCCACCGAATCGTCTCGTCGATGTCGCGCACGTAGCCCGGCCGCACGCGCGCCTGGTCCAGGTCGTCGATGCGCAGCAGGAGCCTGGCGCCCCTGGACTGCGCGAGTGCCGCGGTGAGGACGAAGTTGACGCCGTTGCCGAGGTGGAGGTAGCCGGAGGGCGTCGGGGCGAGGCGAAAGGTCGCGGACATGCGGCAAGGTTAGCGTCTATCACGACGGCCGCGCCTCCGTGGCCCCGGAGACGGCACTGAGGGGGTAGCGCGGGTCATCGATGCGGAGCTGCATGTTCCACGACTCCATCCGCTCGTAGCTCAGGGCCTGCGCATCCTCGCGGACCGCGAAGATGAGCGGGTGGTGGAGCCAGGCATTTAGGTCCTCGCGGGTTTTGTACAACCCGAACACCCAGACGCGGTTGGGGGAGTCGCTCTGGCGGAACAGGTCGATGCAGCGGCACCCCGGCTGGTCACGGGCGTGCGCATCGGCGAAGCGGTCGAAGAGCTCCGCGAGCACACCCAACTCACTCGGGGGCTCGACCACGAGCACGAGTCGCGCCGCGCCACTGACGGGGTCGATGGGCAGGAAGGGCTGTCGGTCGTGGCGCGTACGCTCGAGGTGGTAGGCGCGGTGGCGCTCGACGAGGACCGCGTGCAGGCGCGAGCGGAGCTCGGCGTAGTCCTCGTGCGCGAGCGCCGCGGTGAGGCACGCCAGGTCGTCCCAGTACGAGAGGATGAAGTACTGGTGCGGGTTGCTCTGGTCTTCGAACAGGTAGGTCCCGCGGTTGCCGTGGCAGCCGCGGAACAGCCGCGCGAGGGCGTCGCGGAAGGCGACGAGGAGGGGGCCAACTTGTTCCGGGAGGAGGATGAGCTTGTAGACGCGGAGAATCATGGGGACGAAAGACTGTAACGGCAATCATTCTGGGGCGGCTCAGGAGGCAGCCTACGCTGTTTGCAAAGCGAAACATAGTAACTACGATCATATGTCGCCCGTATTGCCGAACGCCTAACTTCGCCACATGACGACCCGCCCGCTCGCCGAGTACACCCAGGCCTACGACCGCTACCTCGAGGAGTTCATCGACACCTTCTCCGCCTTCGATAAAGTGACCTACAATACGCCCGTGGCCGAGGGCAAGTGGTCGCCCGGACAGATGGTCGAGCACCTGACCAAGGCCGAGCGCGGGACCTTGCTCCTCCTCACCGGCCCGGCCGAAGGCTTCGAGGCCACCGAGCGCCCGGCCGACGAGAAGTGCGCGTTCATCGACGCGAACTTTAAGGCGACCACCGTCCCGCTGCCGGCCCCGACCCGGTTGCACCCCACGCCCGAACTCAAGTACAGCCCCACGCTCCAGCTCGACGAGTTCGTCGACCAGCGCGCCGACATCCTCAGCGCCGTCGACTTCGCCGACGACCCAGGGCTCGTCGTACTCGGGTGGACCCACCCAATGTTCGGGCGCATGACGATGCTCGAGTGGCTCTACCTCACCGCCATCCACGGCGAGCGCCACCGCCTACAAGTCGAGGCCACGCGACGTTGACCCGGGTATGAGCAAAGGACTAGACGAGCGCGACGTAGACCGCGTCATCGAGATGGCCTGGGAGGACCGCACGCCCTTCGGCGCCATCGAAGCGCAATTCGGCCTGGCGGAAGCGGACGTCATCTCCCTGATGCGCCGCGAGATGAAGGCGAGCTCCTTCCAGATGTGGCGCAGGCGCGTGCAGGGTCGATCGACGAAGCATCGGGCCTTGCGGCAAAACACGTTGGGCCGGTTCAAGAGCGATCGGCAGCGCAGCATCAGCGGGAATCGGATTGCGAAGCGGTAGGGAGCCCAGAGGATAGTAGGCCTTTGTCCCGAGACGATTAAACTCCCCCCGCAAACCTTCAAAACACACGATGGAACCCGCTACCCCCTTCGACTGGCACCGCATCTTCGTCGGCGACGAGCCCGTCTTGTTCTACGCCGAGATCGTCTTCCGCGTCGTATTCGTCTACACGTACTCCGTGCTCATGGTCCGGCTCATGGGCAAACGCGGCTCGGCGTACCTGTCGCCCCTCGAGAACGTCGTGATCATCGCGCTCGGCTCGGCGGTCGGGGACTCGATGTTCTACCCGGAGATCCCCCTTACGTACGCTTGCCTCGTCGTGACGGTGATCGTGGGGCTGAGTCGCGTGATGGCTAACTGGCAGCGCCGGAGCGCCGGCTTCAACGACTTCATGGACGGCAAACCCCTCCTCATCGTCCGGGACGGCACCCTCGTCGACGAGGCCGTGCGCCAGGCCCGCATGCGGGAGGACGAGGTGCTGGCGCTCCTGCGCCTGCGCGACATCGAAGACCTCGCCGAGGTGCGCCTGGCGTGGTTCGAGCGCAGTGGCGAGATCAGCGTCTTCAGGTACGGCGGGGAGGACGTTTTGCCGAAAGGCCGCAATACGGCACCCGAGGTATTCGACGTGGCTTGAGGGGGCACGTTTGGCCTGCTCCGCGAGTGTACCCGTGATCCCAGCGCGGCGTCACTCGCAAAGCGAGCCAATCGACGCCTAGTCCCCCCAGCGCTTGCGGTACTCCCGGAAGCTGATCATCCGGTTCGTGTCCTCGTCGAAGAGCTTGTTGAACATCATCGGGAGCGACTGCCAGAAGGTGACCTTCGTGACGTACTTCTGGAGGATCGGGTTCTCCTCGGCGCAGCGGGCGAGGTGGTAGTTCGGGATCCGCGAGGACAGGTGGTGGATGTGGTGGTAGCCGATGTTGCCGGTCAAGAAGTGGAACACCTTCGGGAGCTTGTAGAAGGTAGCCCCGCGGATGGCGGCCAGGAGGTAGTCCCAGCGCTCGGTCCACCGCATGTAGGTCTCCTCGTGCTGGTGCTGGACGTAGAAAAACCAGAAGGCGATCGTCCCGAAGAAGAGCACGATCGAACCCTGGATCACGAGGAAGTGACGCCAGCCGAGGATGGACGCCAAGAGTACGTACACCACCAACAGGGCGACGTTATTGATGTGCTGCTTGACGTGGACCGGCTTCCACCCGGGGAAACTGATGCGCGGCAGGCGCAGGACGATCCCGAAGTAGATCGCCGGCACGATGCCGAAGGTCACGAAGGGGTTGCGGAAGATGCGGTACCTGAGGCGCTCCCACCGACTCATGGCCTGGTACTCGCCGACGGTCCGGAAGTCGATGTCGCCGATGTCGCGGTGCTCGAGCTGCCCGGTGTGGCCGTGGTGATACGAGTGCACGCGGCTCCAGTAGCTATACGGAATGGTGCTGAAGAAGGAGCAGGCCCAGCCGATGATATCGTTGGCCTTGCGGCTCTTCAGAAAGGAGAAGTGGCCGCAGTCGTGCTGGATGATGAAGATGCGCACGAGGAAGAACGCGTTGAGGACCCCGAGGCCGAGCGTCAGCGTGAGGCTGTAGTCGAGCGCGAAGTACATCGCGACCCAGAGCCCGAGGAAAGGCCCGAAGGTGTTGACCATTTGCCAGATCGCCTTGCGGGAGTCGGGCCGCTGGTACTTGGCCACGATCTTCTTCCAGTCGGCGAGCTCCTGCTTGATCATCGCTTCGTTGATCTGGGGGAAGGGGACGGTAAGCTTGGTCATGGATGGGGGCGGGATTGGGGGTGCGGGGTGTTCGGGCGCGGCGGCGTTCGTATGGCTAACGTCGGGAAGCGCGAAAGGTATCGATCCCGAACACGTAAATTACGGCTGTAACCGGGGTCGGGGGGCCTTATTATAGCTTCGTTATGAACTCCGGGGGGCGGGTTTTGGCGAAAGCCGCACAACTTAGCCCAGGCCTTTACCGTAATTGTGCCTATGCGCCTCACTAGCTCTCTACTCGGCCTTGCGCTCGCGACGTCTTCCACGGCGGCCCTCGTCGCCCAGACGGTAACGGTTCGGGTGCCCAACTGCCCCGAACCGGTCTACCGCTTCGCCTTCAACGGCGTCAACTTCACGAAGGTCGCACAGCTCACCGGCGATAACGGTACGCTTACGTTCCCGAACGACGTCGAGCAAACCACGGTGGTCTACATCGGCCCCGAGTCCGGCGGGCAGATCCCGGTCGTGCTCGACGGCGAGGAGAGCTTCGCGATCAGCGGCAACTGTAAGGCGCTCGCGCAGGCCGTCATCACGGGTTCGAAGAGCAACGACGACTACAACGCCCTCAAGGCCGAGATGGCCGAACTCAAGGCCGAGAGCGCGAAGCTCACGCAGGCCCTCGGCCTCGCGCCCGTCAACTCGCCGGCCTACGCCCAGGCGCAGGCCGACCTCAAGGCCAACGACGAGAAGCGCGTCAGGCGACTCGAGGCGCTCGACCAGCAGGCCGACGGCTTCCAGGCGGCCGTGTGGGCGGCGGACCTGTACACGAGCTTCGCCAACACGCAGAAGGGCTACTCCTCGGAGCTGGACTACTTCGCCAACGAGCGGTTTCAGTATGCGGATTTCTCCAAAACCAGTTTCGCCGGCAACCCCTGGGTCTTCGAGAGCTTCCGGGAGGTGACCGGGATCTTGCTCCAGAGCGGCCTGCCCGCCGAGGCGGCTGCCGAGTACCTGAGCGGCTACCTCGCCCTGGCCGTCAACTACCCCGCCACCCACAAGATGGCCCTCGGGGGCGTGATCGCGACGGCGCGCCAGACCCAGAGCCCCATCGCGCTCACGTTCGCGAAGGAGTACCTCACGCGCTACGGCGCCGAGGAGCCCGAGGCCGCCGAGATCCTCAACGCCGAGGTCTCGCGGCTCTCCGCCTTCAGTGGCGAGAAGCCCGCCCCCGAATTCACGCAGGCCTTGCTCGACGGCTCCGGCGAGGCCGGTCCGCAGGATTTCCGCGGGAAGGTGCTGCTCATCGACTTCTGGGCGAGCTGGTGCGGGCCCTGCCGCCGCGAGAACCCGAACGTCGTGGCGACCTACAACGAGTTCAAGAACCAGGGCTTCGAGATTCTCGGGGTGAGCCTCGACAAGACGCAGGCCGCCTGGGCCGGCGCCGTCGAGAAGGACGGCCTAACGTGGACGCACGTGTCCGATCTGCGCGGGTGGACGAATGCCGCCGCGCAGCAGTACGGGGTGAATTCCATCCCCGCTACTTTCCTGCTGGATCGCAACGGGAAGATCGTGGCGAGGAACCTCCGCGGCGAGGCCCTGCGCGCGAAAGTCGCGGAGCTGGTGGCGGCGGAATGAGGGGGGAGCGGTGAGGGCTTGCGGCAGGCGGGGCGGGGCCGGCGGTTCGACGCGCTCCGCGCGCAACCGGCCCCGCCCCGCCTACCGCAAGCCCCCGTACGCCGCGGCGGGCCGTGGCGGGCCGCGGCGGGCCGTGGCGAAATGGCAGAATTTCCGAATGGCGCAATACCCGGACGGCGCAATGGAATTGCGTCGAGGGGACGGCTGGCGCTGGAGGGCTTGCGATAGGCCGGGCCGGTTGCGCGCAGAGCGCGTCGAACCGCCGCCCCCGCCTACCGCAAGCCCTCCAGCACGGCCGTCGTCCGCGCGCGGTAGCGCGCCACCTCCACCCCCGCCGCCGCTCCACCCGCGCGATTGTCTACCTCGTCGCCGTCGCCGCGCCGGTCGTACAACTCCTCGAACAGCAGCCGCCCGGGGTCGTAGTCCGCCCCGCGGAAGTACCGCATGTACTTCGCCCCGGTGCCGACGAGCCCCTCCGTGCTCGGGATCGGGTAGCCCACGTACGCGCTCTCGGGCCAGAGGTGCTCGTAGGCGAACTCCCCGCGCCAGTCCGCCGGACGCTCGTCCGTACCCAACAGCGGCACGAGCGAACGGCCCTGCATCTCCGCCGGGACCCGTACGCCCGCCAGGTCCAACATCGTCGGCGCGAGGTCGACGTTGAGGGCGTAGGCGGAGTTGCGCGCCGGCGCTCGCCGCGGGTCGTACACCACGAGCGGGATTCTGATCGCCGGCTCCGAGCCGTACCACTTGCCCGCGAAGCCGTACTCCCCGAGGTAGAAACCGTGGTCGCTCGTAAACACGATGACGGTGTTGCCGGCCTCGCCGCGGCGCTCGAGCTCGGCCACGAGCCGCCCCACCACCTGGTCTATACCGTACACGAGTCGCGCGTAGCGCGTGATGCTCTCGCGCCGGTCGGCCGCGGAGGCGAAGCGGGTCCGCCAGCGCTTCCGGGCCTCGCTACCCTCCCCGAAGTGCGCCGGCGGGAAGGCCGCGAAGTAAGCCGTGTCGGCGGCGACGGCCTTTGGCCAGTCAGCTTTCGCAAAAACCGTGTCGTAGGCAGGGTCATTGGCGAACTGCGCCGCCGGCGTCGCGCCGCCGTCCTGGACGTGGGGCGCCTTGAAACTCACCGACAGCTGCCAGGGCCGCCCCGCACCCGCCCGCGCGCTCGCCGCCAGAAAAGTATCGATCTGCTCGCCGATGAGCCGCGTGAGGTGCACGTACTCCCCGTCGGCGCGGGCGTGGTGGTACGTGCCCTGCCCGTCGAAACCCCGCCAGAAGTCGAAGCCCTCGCGTACGGGCTCGATCGGCCCGACGCCCCACTTCCCGATGAAGCCCGTGAAGTAACCGGCCGCTCGCAACTGCGCGGGGTAGGTTTTGGCGAAAGCCGCCTCCGAGAAGCCCTTACCGAAGCCCCAGAGCCCGTGTCGCCGCCCGTACTGCCCACTGAGGATGCTCGCGCGACTCACAGAGCAAATTGCGGTCGTCACGTACGCGGAGTCGAAGCGCGTCCCGCGGGCCGCCAGTGCGTCAATAGCCGGCGTACGCACGATGGTATTCCCGGCGTAGCCGACGAAGTCGTAGCGGAGGTCGTCGGCGAGGAGGAAGATGATGTTCGGGCGCTCGTCCGCCGGGCTCGCCGTCGACGGAGATGCCGACGCAGATGGCTTCGCCTGAGTGGCACACCCGGCCACCGCGGCAGCAACGACGAATGCGAGGAGATACAGTCGCGCGCGACCGGGGGCTGCGGCGCACCCTGGGTAGGGATACATAGGCATCGACATTGTCATACGGCTTTCGCCAAAACGCAGGGGGCAACCGCCGTTACGACGATTGCCCCCTAAAGTACTCAAAGCGCGCGGACGCGCCTAGCGGTGTAGGATGACCCGCCGCGTGCTCACGCTCCCGTCCTGCATCACGCGCACGAAGTACACCCCGGCGCTCGCGCCGGCGTCCACGGTCCACGTCACGCGCTGCTCCCCGGCCTGGGTCTGGCCCGCGAACGGCGTCGCGATGATGCGCCCGCTCTGGTCGTACACCTGCACCAGGGCCTGGCCCGGGCGCTCGGTCTCCCAGACGAGCGACAGCTCGTTGGTGACGGGGTTCGGGAAGGCATTGACCGAGATCGAGGGCCCGCTCACCTCCTCGGCGCCGACGGTCATCCCGACCACGGTGCCGAACTGGCGCCCGATGCGCACCTCGTCGAATTGGGTTACGTAACCCGGCATGCCGCCGGCGGCCTCGACCTTGATCATGACGCCGTCGATCGTGGCGCCGCGAGTACGTGTGCGCTGGATGATGACGCCCGCCGTGGACGTGTCGGGAGTCACGTTCGTCGGAGGGTCAACCCAGAAAGCGAAGTAGTCGCCGTCCGCATCGTCCGGGGCGGGGATCGCCTGCATGACGAGGAGTTTGGCGCCCTGGTCATCGACGGCACCATCCAACGACGCGATAAAGCCGGGGTTGGCGCCGGGGAGCGTAATCCCTAGGGGACCGGCGGCCTCAGCGAAGCCCCGCCCGATACCGATGAGCTGACCCTGGGCTCCTGGGCCTCCCGACGAGGTCAGAATCACCTGACCTACGTTGCGGAAGACATCCGGGGAGGTGGTATTCATGGCGAAGGCTAGCCAGTAGCCGCCGCCCTCGATACTAAACTTCTCGGCAAGCGGTCGTTGGATCCGAATCCGGTTAGCGGTCGCCCCATCGTTGAGTTGATACTCTACGCGGTTGCCCTCGGGGGCCGGAGCGCCGGGAATGCTGCCGGCGATTACGTTGGCCTTGTTGACGTCAAGGCTCCCGGCCTGCGGGCCGGCCACCCACGGCCCATCCCAGAAAGCGTTGATGCCACCGCTGCCGAGCAAACTCGTGCCCGGATCGTAATTGAAGGGCTCGTACGCGATCAGGTTCGGGTCGCTCGATCCGAAGTTGGTCGAGATATCGCGGTAGCTAAACCCGATGCGGAACTCGTCCACGTTCATCGTTGCGTTACCGACCACGCCGCCCGCCGTTGCGAGCACCTCGTTGAAGCGCAGATCGGCCGTGAGGTTCTTGGGACTAAAGATAGCGCTCGCGTCGGTCGGGAGGGCGTCGGCCGGGGGGTCGACCCAGACGTAGGCCGTGTCGATGGTGCCGTCGGCCGTGAGGTCGAGGCGCATGACGTACCAGTGGAGGTCGGTCACCTTGACGCTCGCATTCGAGCTCGGGTTGGTCGGTCCGCCGGCGTAGCGGATCGCGAGGTTGGCCGTCCCCGGCTCCCCGCCGATGCTGATGACGTTGACGCCGTCGAGCGCGAGGCCCACGCGCCCGAAGGTGCCGAGGTCCTTGAGCGGCATCTGCATCAGGAAGCTCACCCAGACCGGTCCGGCCTGCTCGCCGAAGGGCGCGAAGAAGTTACGGGTCGCGGTGCGGGTGTTGCTCGCGGCCGTGAGCGTGAGGCGGTTGCCCTCGTCCTTGACGCGGGGGCTCTTCAGTGAACCGTCGGTGACGGTGCCGTCGCCCATCCAGGGCTCGGCCCAGCCCTCGCCGCCGTCCTTACCGGCGATGGGGGTGCCGGCGGCGTAGGCGAAGGTCTCCACGGCGGGGATCGGGATGTTGGGCGGGAGGACGTCGGTGAGGTCGGTCGGGACCACTTCCGTAAAACTACGCCCGACGTAGACATCGTCGAAGCGCGCGGTGACGTTGGCGTTGCCCTCGACCTTGAAGCCGATCGCGGACCAGCCGCTGAGGTTGGCCGTGTGGCGCGTGGCCGAATCGCGCGAGGGCTGCGTCTGCAGGTCGGGGTCTACCCACAGGTAGATCTCGTCGTTGGCGGCCACGCCGTTGGTGACGATCTCGGCGACGAGGAAGTGACCCTCGGTCGCGAGCACATTCGGGACCGACGGCCCCCCGGAGAAACCGATGTCGTCGGCTCCGAAGCCCTTGCCGATCTGCACGAGTTGACCCGCTGGACCACCGGCGGCGTAGGCGTCACTGGCGAGTACGAGGTTGGCCACGTTGCCCGTGACGGTCCCCTCGCTCTGGGTCCACCAGCCGACCCAGTACGTACGGCCGAAGTCGCCGTACTCGGTGTTGAGCGGACGCACGACTCGCGCGTTGTTGATCACCGCGTGGCCGGCGGCGGTGCGCCTGAGCACCCCAAAGCTCGTCACGCCCCCGTCGGCGATCATGGCCATGCCCGGGGCCTCCGTGAGGACATCCCAGGGTCCGCCCCAACCGCGCCCCCCGGCGAGGCCCTCGAGGGCGGTGCCGGCGGCGTAGTCGAATCCTTCCTCGGCGCCCGTGCCGGCGGCCGGGATGGGCGTGAGGTCGGGCGCGATCACGTCGGCGTAGCTACGCCCGAAAAGTAGGTCGTCGAAGCGCGCCACGGCACCGTTGTTGGCCTCCGACTTCAGCCAGACGCCGTTGAACTTCGTCGTCATGTACGGCTTGCGCTTGATCTGTGCGGTCGCCGTGTCGAGGGTCGCGGCCGCGGGGTCGGGGTTGACCCACACGAACAGCTCCCAGCGGCTCGAATCCACGTTGCGCACCACCTTCGAGACGATCCACTCGGCGCCACTGCCCTCGAAGGTCTGACCCGTCGAGCTTGCGCCACTCGGCCCCCCGAAGCCGGCGGCGAAGATTTGGCGATTGCCGAACTGACGGCCGACGAAGAGTTGCTGCTTGTCGCGATCCGAGGCGATGGACGTGTCGACGAGGTTGACCGTCGCCACGGTGTTGAGGTTGCCGTAGGCCGACATGTGGATCGAGAACCAGAAGTCCCCGTCGGCGGGGACGATGGGGTTGGCGAAGAGGCGCTGGATGCGGCTGTTCTCCCCGATGGTACGCATCTCCACCGCCGGACCCGAGGTCGCGACGTTGAGTTCGTCGTTGGAGAGCCCCCCGGGGATGATCGTCGATTGCGCCTTCGCCGAGACCGTCCGCCACGGACCGTTCCAGCCTTGGCCACCGTCTTCTCCACTGAGGCTATCGCCGATGCCGTACTTGAACTGGTCAAACGCGAAGCCCCCGGCCGCGGTCGGCGTGAAGGGACGCAGGTCATCGGGGACGACCTCGGCGTAGACCTTCGAGAGGCGTACCTCGTCGATCATACTCATCACCGCGCCGCCGGTGGCCTTCAGGCCAATGGCGTTGAAACCGGCGTCGAGGGCGAGGTTGCGCACCACGAGGTCGGCCTTCGTGGTGTCCGGCACCCGGTCGAGGGCGGGGTTGACCCATATGAAGATGGCCTCATTGACCCCGGCGCCGTTGAAGCGGATCGCCGTGACGACGAAGCTCCCGTCCGCGGAGGCGACGCTGGTGTTGGCGTTGGTCTGCGGCGGGCGCGAATGACCGAAGGTGGCCTGCCCGGGGTTCTGCCCCGTCATCGACAGTTGCCCGCCGGGGCCACCCGCGCCGAAGCTCGAGTTCGCGAACAGGACGTACGACCCGCCGCCGCCTTCGTGGCGCTGGAAGCTCGACAGGTAGACCATCTCGCCCGCGTTGTCCGCGAAGGCAGTCGTGAGCGGGCGCACGTACCGCACGTCGGTACCGGCGGCTTTGTCGATCATCACGTGGGTACCGCTGGTCTGCGAGCGCACGCCCGCGGCCTGGATGCCGCCCTCGGCGATGACGTAGCCGCCGTTGCCCGAGAGCGCCTGCCAGGGGCCGCTGAAGCCCGTACCCCCGGTTTGACCGGTGAGCATGGCGCCCGCGGCGTAGTTAAATTTCTCGACGACCGCCTGCGCGGAGGCCACTAGGCTCGCGCACAGCGCCAGGAGGAGTAAGGGGTATCGGTGAGACATCATTCTTGATTCGGTTGTCGTGATTATAAAGAGTTAGTAGCCGGGGTTCTGGGTGTAGCCATACTGGACGACCTGGAGGTTGGGGATCGGGAACAGCGCCGGGATCCGGGTGTAGGCCTCGGGGAGGTCGCGCAGTTGCGGCTGGAGGCGTTTCTGCTCCACGCCGTGCGCTTGCATCACCTCCTCGTAGGTGCCGTAGCGGACGAGGTCGTACCAGCGTTTGTTCTCGAGCGCGAGTTCGATGCGGCGCTCGCGGCGCACGAATTCGAGGCCGCTAGTCGCGTCGCGGATGTCGAGGTCCTCGTCGGGATTGCCCGGGAAGGCCAGCGGGAGCTTGGCGCGATCGCGGATGAGGTTGATGTTCGTGAGCGCGGTATTCAGGCCGGCATCCCCGTCGACGATGAGCGCGGCCTCGGCCTGCATCAGCAGCACCTCCGCGTAGCGGAAGATCGGGAAGTCGACATCGGACGGCAGCGGGGGGAAGAGAAACTTGCGGTTGTAGTAGACGGTATCCCCGCGGTTGACGAAGATGCCGACGCTTGCGCCAAAACGGGCGTCCCCGCGCTCGTAGGCGCGGACGAGATCACGGGTCGGGATGTTGAACCCGGCCCGCGGCCCCACGGCCGGGGCGGTCCCACCGCCGGAGAGCGTATTCCCGGTGCCGAGCGGTACCCAGTTGAGCATCCACGACGACCCCTGCCCCGCGGCCACCGAGAACTGCGCCGCGAAGATGATCTCGCGGTTGTTGTCGTTCTCCGGGGCGAACAGCCCACGGTAATCCGGGAACAGCCCGTACTGTTGGTTGGCGGCGAGGGAGTCGAGGATCGGTTTTGCGGAAGCGTAATCCTTACGGGTGAAGTACGCCTGCGCGAGCAGCATCTGCGCCGCGCCCCGCGTCGCCCGCCCGGTCTCGGTCCGGGGGTAGGTCGCGGGTAGGTTCGCGATCGCGAACTCGAGGTCGGGCAGGATCGCCTGGCTGTAGATCTGGTCCACGGGTACCCGGTCGAACTGGAGCAGCGCGGCCTCCTCGAAGATTGGCTCCAGGATCAGCACGGCGTCCCCGAAGTTGCGCACGAGTTGCCAGTACATGAATGCCCGCACGAAGCGCGCCTCGGCCGTGCGCAGGGTCCGCAGGTCTTCCTGCCCGGCGAAGTCCGCCTCGTCGACGCGGTCGAGCAGGAGGTTCGCCCGCGAGATGGCCTGGTAGCTGGAGTTCCACAGGCTATTGGCCGGGGCCATCGCCGAGTTGGACAGGAAGTAGTCGATCTCCTCGGTCCGGATCGCGCCGCGGTCCTGGGCGTTGAGCTGGTAAGTGGTGTTGTCGGAGCGGAACTCGCCGAGCTGCCAGAGTTCGCCAGTGTAGTCGCCTCGGATGACCGGGTACAGGGCGTTGACGGCCTGCGTGATCTGGTCGGCGTTCTCGTAGAAGTTCGACACGGTATAGCTGTCGAGCGGCGTGCGCTCGATGAAGTCCTCACTACAGCTCACCACCATGAGCGCGACCGCGACCGCGAGCGGAGCGGCGGCGTGAGCGGGGGTCGCCTTGTGGCAAAATGAGATCATGCGATGGGTCATGGTTCGTTGGGGGGGGGCGGGCTCAGAGCGTGAGGGCGAAGCCGAGGGTAAAGGTCCGGGGCACGGGGTAGGCCCCGTAGCGGACGTTGCGCTCCGTGGCGTTGTTGGCGGCGGCGCGTTGGATCTGGGGGTTGCCGTCGAATTTGGTAAACATCAGCGCGTTTTGCGCGGAGACGTACACGCTGCCCGCCGCGAGCCACGGCGCCCTAGCGGCCAAGTCGTTTAGCTTATAGGTCAGGGTCACGTTTGCGATCTGGAAGTACGTACCGTCCTTGACCGAGGCGCTCGAGGAGGCACGGTACCGCTGCGAGGCCGCCGCCCCGCCGTAGGTGTTGGGGACGCGCAAGGAGTAGTCGGTGCTCCCGGGGCGGAAGCGGTCGAGCACCACGCGATCATTGTTGAACACCCCGTCGGTGTTGAGCTGGATCTCCTGGACGAGGTCGAGGATGTCGAAGCCGAACTCGCCCGTTCCGATCACGCGGAGGTCGAAGGGCCCGTAGCTCACGTTGGCCGTCAGGCCGGCGGTGAACTCCGGGAAGGGGTTACCGATCTTGACGAAGTCGTCGATGACGCCGAACTCTAGGACCCCGTCGCCGTCGCCATCGACGTAGAAGGGAGAGCCGACCTGCGCGCCGGGATACTTCGGCACGCTCGCATCGGTGAGCATCTCGGGGGTGTAGAGCCCGAGGAGCTTGTTGCCGTAGTACTGCGCCACGGGCTCGCCGACGAGCGTCCACGACATCGGGGCGGAGTTGCCGGCGTTCGTCGTACGGATGGCGGCGTTCTCGGCCGGGCCGAGGCTGATCACCTCGGTGCGGTTGAAGGAGACGTTGCCGCCAATGTTAACGACGAGCTTCTCGCGGACCACGGGGCGGCTGTTGAGCTGAACCTCGACGCCGCGGTTGAGGATCTCGCCGACGTTGTCGATCTTGGTCCCGAAGCCGGAGATATTGGGGATCGGCGTATTGAAGAGACCGCCGCGGGTCGTCTGCTCGTAGTAGAGGGCCTTCAGGGTCACGCGGTCCTTGAACAGACCGATGTCGAAGCCGGCGTCCAGTTGCGCCGCCTCCTCCCACCCGAGGTCAAAGTTAGGCAGGGCCCCGAGTTGCCGACCGATGGCTCGACTGTTGCCGATCACGTAGGCGCTCCCGCCTACGCCCCCCTGCCAGCGGTAGTCGCCGATGTTGTTGTTGCCGCTCAGCCCGTAGGCCACCTCGAAGCGGAGGTCACTGAGCCAGTAAGCGCTCGGGAACCACGGTTCGCGCGTCGGGCGCCACCCCACCGAGACGCTCGGGAAGGCACCGTACTTGTTGTTCGGACCGAAACGGCTCGAACCGTCGATGCGGGCGGCGAGGTTGACGAAGTAGCGACTGTCGAAGGAGTAGCGCACGCGTCCCAGGTAGCTGATGAGACTATTCTCGTCGACTTGCTCGCTACCGGAAAAAAAGGTCTCGGGAGTCTCGGGGGTCGCCGGGCGATTCGTGGCGATGTTGCCGGAGTTGAAGTACTCGAAGTTCTCGTCAATGACGCGGCTACCGTTGATCCCGAAGTTGATCGAGCGCGCGATTTCGGTGGTGTACCCCGCGAAGGCGTTAAGGTTGTGCCTCTTGTCCAACCCGAACTCGGCCTGGTAGGCGAGCTGCGTCTCCCACACGAGGCGCTGGTTCTCGAAGCGTCCCGCGCTCGCGAAGGAGTTGGCGCCCGGGTCCGTATTGAGGGGGGTCAGGTTGCCGCCGACGACGCTCCCGGGCCCGAAGGAGCGGTTGTTGTTGAACACCAGGTTACCCGCGAGTCCCGAGTTGAGCGTCAGCCCGGGGATCGGCAACTGCGCCACGCCACTGATGCGGCTCAGGAGTTGGCGGTTGTTACGGAGGGCGTACTGGTTCCGGAGTTTGTAGACGGGGTTGGCCTGGTAAAAGGGGATCAGGCTACCTAAGGTCGTGAGGGTAGGGTCGCCGTTCGCATCCGTGAGCGGCGCCGAGGGGTCGGCCCAGCGGGTCACCGCGAGGATATTGTAAGCCGCGAACTGCTGCGCGCCGGCGTCGGTGTCCCCGGTGCGGGTCTCGGTCCAGCTCGGGGCCAGGTTCATCGACACCGTGAGCCAGTCCGTGACATCGAGGTCGAAGTTGGCGCGCGCGGTGTAGCGCTCGAAGCCGCTCTCGATGATGACGCCCTCCTGCTTCGTGTACCCGAGGCTGATCGCGTAGCGCGCTTTGTCGGAGCCGCCCCGCAGGGAGATGTCGGTATTGTACATCCGCCCGCTACGCGTGATGGCGTCGAACCAGTCCGTACCCTCGCCGTAGCTCGCCGGGTTCTGGAGGTTGTCGGGGATGACGGGCTCGGTGCCCCGGAAGGCGGCCTCATCCTCGATGCGTTGACGCAGGAAGGTCGCGAGCTCTTCGGCGTTGAGGACATCAGGCTTCTCGTAGTCCGGTATGGTCTGGACCCCGGCGTAGCTATTGAAAGAGATCGTCGGTTTGGCCTCCTTGCGCCCGCGCTTCGTGGTGATGAGGATCAGGCCCGCCGCGGCGCGGCTACCGTAGATGGCCTTCTCGGCGGCGTCCCGGATCACGGACACGGACTCTATGTCGTTCGGGTTGATGAGGCTGAGGAGGTTGTTGGTCTGACCGTTGTAGTTCCCGAAGGGCACGCCGTCGATCACGATGAGGGGTTCGTTGCCGGAGGTGAGGCTACCGACCCCACGGATGAGGATCTCGGCCCCGGAACCCGGCTGCCCGGTCCCGGTCCGGATCTGCGCCCCGGCCACCTGCCCGGCGAGCGCCTGGTCGAAACTGGTCACGGCAACGTTCTCGAGGTTGCGCGACGTGACCTGGTCGGCGGCCCCGATGTAGTCGCGCTGCTTCACGGTCCCGTACCCGACGACGACGATTTCCTCGAGCGCGAGGGCGCCGTCGTCCAGGCGGATGTCGATTGTGCTCCGTCCGGCGATCGCGACCGTCTGCGGGGCGAGCCCGACGTAACTAAAGGTAAGACTGTCGAAGTCGGCCGGGACATCGAGCGTGTACAGCCCGTCGAGATCGGTGATGGTGCCGAGGCCGGCGGCCCCGGTGACGGTCACGTTCGCGCCGATGACCTCGAGGCCACCGGAGTCGGTCACTTGCCCGGTGATGGTGCGCTGCGCCGCGAGCGCGGACGCCAGGCACAGCAAAAGCAACAGCGGCAGTAGTCGGATCGTGTAGTTGGGGGGTAGAGGTTTCTGCATAGATCACCGTCGATCCGGGGGTCGGGACCCGGATGGCGACGCAAGCTACCAAGCGGCGTAGTTTAAGCTATCCTGCCCAAACCTGGGAGAAAAATGCAGTACCGTCTTTCAGGAACGAAACATATACCGCCGAGACTGCATCACCGCGCAAGCATATTGCTTGGGAACGTGCAAATGCCGCAGGGTTTTCGCTTTGCGGATGTGTAGACTCGGGTCTTGGCGTGCAGACCTCCAGGGTCTCGCACAGCCCAGCTTAGACTGTCGCCTAGACTACCATTGGGATGGCGGTCATGGCGTTAGAGCAGGCGCGCCGCAGGACTTTGCCCTCACGTTAGCTTGCTATCTGGCGCACTAGAGCAGGCGCGCCGCAGGACTTTGCCCTCACGTTAGCTTGCTATCTGGCGCACTACAAGATTTAGCTCGATTATCAACTTGTAACCCCCCCGACCCCCCTTATTCATCCGCGCTGCCAGACCTTCGCTTCGCTCGATCCGGCAGCCCGGCCGAACAAGGGGGGAGGCGACCGTGCGGCACCGCTTTGCTCGGGGGGGCCTGCGGCGCTCAGGCGGGGGCGTGACGGTAGCCGGGGGCGTTCGCCTCCCCCCTTGTTTTGGTTTCGCTCGATCCGCGGGGACGCGAAGCGGGTCCGCGGAGGAAAAGCGGGTCAAAATAAGGGGGGCCGGGGGGGTTACCCCACGGAGGACGGAAAAATCTAGTAATCAAGGGCTCCCCAGAAGCCATAAAGAAGCCCCCCCACATCTACTCCAACGCCTCGATCAACCCCGCCAGCTCCCGCGCCAGACTGTCCCGCAACGCCGGCCTTACCCCGCTTAGGTTGCGCAACTCATACGGGTCCGCCGCGAGGTCGAGCGTCTCCTCGAACACCAACGGCCCCTCGCGAAAGCCCCTGAAGTGCCGTGCGTACTTAAACGGTGGCGCCACGACACACTCGACGCTCGGGATCGGGTTGGGCCCGGGCCACAGGTGCTCGTACAGGAAGCGCTCGCGCCAGGCCACCGCCGGGGCATCGCTCACGAGCGGCAGTAGGCTCTCGCCCTGCGTCCCCTCGGAGGGCGCCAGGTTCGCCAGGGCCAGCAGCGTCGGGGCCACGTCGACGTTGAGCGCGAGCTCCGGGCGGCGCCGCGCCTGCCGGTCGCGCCCGTCCCACAGCAACATCGGGACGTGGATACTCGCCTCGGAGGCGTACCACTTCCCGCTCAGGCCGTACTCCCCCTGGTAGAAGCCGTTGTCGCTCGTGAACACGATCACCGTGTTGTCGGCCACGCCGGCGGCCTCGAGGGCGGCCACGATGCGGGTCACGGCGCTGTCGAGCCCGTGCACGAGGCGGTAGTAGCCCTCGAGGTGGGCCTGGGCATCGACCGGGTCCCCGAGCCGCGCCCGCCACCGCTGCCGTGCCTCGTTGGGCTCCTGCCACGCCGGCGGGTAGTAGTCGAAGTGCTCCACCTCCGCCTGCACCGGCTGCGGGAACGGCGCCCCGACGTACTCGTCCGCGAAGGCCGGGTCGAACTTGCTGAAGTCATTGAGGCCGTCGGCGTGCGGGGCCTTGAAGCTTACGCTGAGCGCAAAACTCGTCGTGTCGCCCCCGGTCCCCGCCGCCGCGATGAAGTCCTCGGCCCGCTCCGCCATCCAGGCCGTGAGGTGGATCGGGCGCCCGTCGCGGCCGGTGCGCCCCGCGTACGAGCCCTGTCCGTCGAACCCGGCCCAGAAGTCGAACTGCCGGCTCGCGTAGGCGTACTCCCCGACGCCGTACTTCCCGATGAAGCCCGTGCGGTAGCCGGCCGCCCGGAGGCGCGCGGGGTAGGTTTTGGCGAAAGCCACCGAGTCAAAGCCCCCGCCGAAGCCCCACAGGTCGTGCCGACGGCCGTACTGTCCACTGAGGATGCTCGCGCGACTCACCGAGCAGATACTCGTCGTCACGTAGGCGGAGTCGAACACGGTCCCCTCCGCGGCGAGGGCGTCGAGGGCGGGCGTCCTGATGACGCGGTTGCCGGTGTACCCGAGCCCGTCGTAGCGCAGGTCGTCGGCGAGGAGGAAGACGATGTTGGGGCGCACGCCCAGCGGCCCGGCGCTCACCTCAGTTGCAGTCGCCCGCTTCGTTTCGGGGGGAAGGCTTTCGCCAAAACCGACTACCCGGCCGCCGCCCCCCGGGCCTCCGGAGAGCAGCGTGAGCAGGAGCGCCGGGAGTAAAACGGACACGTTCATCGGACGAGCTTGACGGCGCCGAGGAAACGCGGGCCGCGGTAAAGAGACAGGGTGTGAAGGCCCCCGGGAACCATCGCGCGCCCGAACGCCCCCTCGAGCGCGACGCCGCCCCGGAGGTCGACTGCGTCAAACCGCGCGACACTGAGTTCGCGGCCGGCGACATCCGAGAGGCGCAGGGTGTAGACGCCGGGCGTGAGGTGGGCCACCTGCAGCTGCGTGGCGGACGACACGGGCTGTGGCCACACCCGCATGACCGTACGCGGCACTACCGGCTCGGCCAAAGACGATGCCCCGGCCGGCAACAGGACACGCGGGCGGACCGCAGCGTAGGTCTCGGCCGCGGCCAGGGCCCCAACGAAGGCCGCGAGCGGTCCCTGCCCTTCGATCTTGAGCCCGAGCCCACTTATCCCGCTGCCCAGGTCGACGTCGACGATGGACTGCGCCGTAGAGAGGGCCGGGGGAAGGCTGTCGAGTGGGGGGTCGACGAAGAGCCACGCGCGGTCGGGCGCGCTCACGCCGCCGGCACCACGCTCCACGCGGACCGCGAGAAAGTGCGGCGCCGCGATCGGTCCCGGACCGAAGCGCGTACGCTGCGGCGGACCGATACTCACGCGGTCGGAGTCGAAACCCTTCCCGAAGAGCACCGGCTGGCCACCTGGACCAGTGGGTGCGAATCCGGACTGCGTGAAGATTACGCTCGCCACGTTGCGGGACGCGGTGCCGAGCTCGACCTCGAGGATGGCCCCGGCCCAGAGCACCTCGCCGCTCTCGGTGAGGGGGTACGGTTCGACGAAATCGCGGGCGATGCGTCCGCCGGGCTCCCCCGCGCCGAGCACGAGTCGCGCGCCGGACACTACTACGGTGGTGTCGTACGCCCCGAAACGAAAGCGCGCGGTGTCGGTGCGCGGGGATGCGCCACCGACGAGGCGCCAGGGGCCGCCCCACCCACTCCCGGCGCCGGCACCCGCCAGCGCGATCCCGGGCACGTAGGCGAAGTCGTCCCGCGCCGCGGTGACGGGCGCGCCGACGGCCGCACGCCAGTCCGGGGACGCGACATCCGCGAAGGCCCGACCGACGCGGATGTCGTCGAGGCGGGCACTTGCCCCGGGGAGGCCGTCGAACCGCAGCTCTACGGCGTCAAACCCGCCCGCGGTAAAGCGAAAGTCCCTACTCGCGGCCCCAGCCGTGTCGGGGGCGGGGGCCGCCGGGTCGACATCCGTCCAGGCGTAGGCGCGCCAGCGTTCACCGCCGAGGGGAAAGACCTGTGCCACGAGCCAGCGCGCGCGCCGCACCGAGGTGCCCAAACTCCGCGGATAACGTCCGACCCCGTCCACGATGGCCGTCCCGTCCCCGTAGTTTGACCCGAGCGCGAAGCGAAGGTCGAAGAGGCTGTCGCGCGCCGCATCGAGGAGCCCGACCGAGAGGGCCGCCTCCCCCCGGCCGAGCGTCTGGATGGCTACCGCGATCCAGAACGGTCCGCCGGCCGGGGTAAGGGCCGTGCCGAGCGTCCGTCGGTAGGCCGCGTCCGCGCCGGGGCCGGTGAGCAGTTGCGCTACGCCCGGGCGCGAGGCCAGCATCAGGCCCGTCATCACGAGGGAGTCGCC
The DNA here is from genome assembly GCA_965215115.1 of Saprospiraceae bacterium. Lineage (GTDB taxonomy): Bacteria > Bacteroidota > Bacteroidia > Chitinophagales > Saprospiraceae > CALDTK01. The sequence goes on along the minus strand of OZ244050.1, from coordinate 2,889,322 downwards.
CGCAAGCAAGGTTGCAGCCGGGGCGTCGGCGGGGCCGACGCTATTCCACGCGGAGCCCCAGCCCTGGCCCCCGGTCGCGCCCGCGAGCGCGCGGGTCGCGGGCGCCGCGAAGGCGTCCGCGGCGATGACCTGGGCCGAGAGCGATCCCGCTACCGTGAGCGTCGCCGCGAGCGAAACCAAGAGCGCACGACAGCAACGACGAACGTTCGAATGGTTCGCGGATGCGGGCGCGCTCGGGGGCGTGGGCTTCGGTGGCTGAATTTGGTTCAAGAGCGGAGGGCGTGGTTGAGGAGGGCCATGCGCGGGCCTAACATGGGTTGACGCAAGGTCGGGCGAATTGGGCGGACGTACACGGTACGGCAGGAGCCTACCGGTAGTGTCCCGACAGCGGCAGCCGCGTGCGGGCCCGAGGTTCAATCGGCAGAATCACCCAGGCGACGCTTCCGGACCCCTCGTGTACCTGCGGGACAGCACACCGTCCACCTCGCCCGACCTTGAACCCAAAGCCCGTCCATTTGAAACGCCTCCCGGCCCTCCTGCTCGCCTGCGCCCTGCTCGCCTGCGCCCCGCTCGCCCTCCCCGCCCAGCGCTACTTCGACGACGCCACCGCTACCCTACCCGACTGGGAAGACCCCCGCACCTCCGAGCGGCACCGCCTCCCGGCCCGCGCCACCGACGCCGCCGACAACCCGACCCGCCAGTCCCTCAACGGCGCCTACGACTTCCGTCTTTTCCCCAACCCGACCGCCTTCCACCGCGCGCTCGGGCTCGACGGCGAGCTGCGGGGCGAGGCCTACGGCAGGGCTGTCGCCAAAACCCTCCAGGCGCGCACCCCCAAGACCGCGGCCACGATCAACGTACCGTCGAATTGGGAGATGCAGGGCTTCGGGGTGCCGCGCTTCAAGCTCCAGCGCTACCTCTGGGGCGACTCGATCACGCCGCCGCGCGTCTCCGCGACCGACAACCCCGTCGGGCTCTACCGCCGGAGCTTCGACTACGCCCCGGACCCCGGTACGCAGGCGATCCTCCACTTCGGCGGCATCACCTCGGCGGCGTACGTGTACCTCAACGGCCGCTTCGTCGGCTACTCGGAGGACTCGCGGCTCCCGGCCGAGTTCGACGTGACGCCGCACCTGCGCCCGGGCCGCAACGAACTCCACGTCCAGGTGCTCCGCTGGTCGGACGGCTCCTACCTCGAGGACCAGGACCACTGGCGGCTCTCGGGCATCCACCGCGACGTCTGGCTCGAGACCCTCCCGGCCGTCGCGGTCTGGGACCTCGCCGCGCGCCCGCAACTCGTCGCGCCCGGCCGCTACGACGGCGCCTGGACCGTGGGCCTGCGGCCGAGCCTCCGCATCGCGGCCACGGTGACGGCGGCGGCGGCAGCGAACGCGCGCGCGGGTGGGGTTTTGGCGGAAGCCGACTTCATGGCCCGCGCCGACGGCTACACGCTCAGCGCGCAACTCTACGACGACGCCGGCCTCCCCGCGCTCGACAGTGCCGTGCGCCTTTCGGCAAAACGGATCCTCACCGAGCACTACCCCATGATCGGGGACCGATTCTTCGACAACCTCCTGCGCCTCACCGTCGAGCGCCCGCGGCTGTGGACGGCCGAAACGCCGAACCTCTACCGCGTCGAGGTGACCCTGCTCGACCCGCGCGGGCAGGCCGTGCAGACCTACGCCGTGCCGGTGGGCTTCGTCGAGTACCGCATCGACCAGGGCCGCCTGCTCGTCAACGGCGCCCCCGTCAAGATCCAGGGCGTCAACCGCCACGACTGGAGCCCCACCGGGGGCCACGCCATGACGCGCGCCGAACTGGAACAGGACGTGGCGCTCATCAAGCGGCGCAACTTCAACTCCGTACGCACGGCGCACTACCCCAACGACCCGTACCTGCTCGAGCTCTGCGACCGCTACGGGCTGTACGTCATGGACGAGGCCAACGTCGAGAGCCATAGCTACGGCAGCCTCCCGGCCAACGAGCTCACCTGGGCGCAGGCCTTCCTCGAGCGCGGCGCGCGCATGGTGCTCCGCGACCGCAACCACCCGTCGATCTTCTCGTGGTCGGTCGGCAACGAGGCCGGCTGGGGGCCCAACCTCTCGGCGCTGGTCGGCTACTGGCGCGAGCTCGACCCGACGCGCGTCATCCACGCCGAGGGCGCCCAAAATATCTACGGCTACAACTGGCCCAGCCCCGAGCCCCGCGACCGCGCCGCTACCGACCTACGGAGCCGGATGTACCGCCCGATCGACCTCATGGAGGCCCTCGCCAGCAACACCGACGACGAGCGCCCCGTGCTCTGGAGCGAGTACGCGCACTCGAACGGCAACTCCACCGGCGACATGGACGGCTACTGGGCCGCGATCCGCGCGGAGCCGAAGTTCTTAGGCGGCTACATTTGGGACCTCGTCGATCAGGGCATTCTCGCGGTGTACGACCGGCGCCGGGGCCTGCCCGCGGATCGGCGCGAGGCCCTGCCCGGCGCGGGGGCCACAGGTCCGGACTCGACCTACCTGTACGGCGGCGACTTCTACGAGGGCGAATCGGATAAGAACGGCGTCCTCGACGGCATCTTCTTCCCGGACCACACCCCGACCTCCGGCGCGATCCAGGCGAAGTGGACGCAGCAGCCCGTGCACGTCTACGAGGCGATGTACGGGGACGAGCTCATCGCCGGGCGCCTGAGTGTCGACAATCGCTACTTCCACACCAATCTCGACTCGCTCCACGGCCGCTGGCGCGTGACGGCCGACGGGGTGACGGTGTTGAGCGGAATGATCGCAGTCCCGTCGGTGCCGCCCGGCAAGACAGCGCACTTCGCGCTACCGGGTTTCGCGGAGCAGTACGCGGCTTTCGCCAAAACCGCGGGTATGCGCTACCACCTGCTGGTAGAATGGCTCCCGTACGCGGGTGTGCAGCCGGAGCGCGCGGCTCTGCCGCCGCACATGCACTGGCTGCCGCCGCGAGACACCGCGGCTTACGTCGTGGCCTGGAACCAGTTCGAGTTGCCGGGACCGCTCGCGGTGGGTTTTGCGGCGACGGCTGCCGCGGACAGCGGCGGGGGTTCGGTGCCCGCGCCATTAGATCGGGCGGTGGGCACCGGGGGCGCCCGCGTGAGTTCGAATTTCGGGCGCGACTCCGTGGTGCTCGCGGCGCCGGGCGCGAGCGCCGTGGCTACTTTCGATGCACGCACGGGTTACCTCACGAGCTTCGTCGTGGACGGGCGTGAGGTTTTGGCGAAAGCCGCCCCTTTGGACATGCTCTCCAACGCGCTCGTCATCGGTGAGGACGGGAGCTTCGGGGACGGGCCGCTCGCGCTGGACCAGTTCCCGACCGCGGGTGGGGTTTTGGCGAAAGCCGCCGCCACGGGCACGCCCTACAAACGCCCGACTCACGCCCCGCTGCCCAACTTCTGGCGCCCCTACACCGACAACGACCGCGCCGCCGCGATGCTCGCGCGCCAGGGGATGTACCGCACGTCGGGCCTCGACCTGGCGCTCGCGTCGCTGAGCCCCCTCCGTGGCACTGGCGCCGTGGGCCTGATCGCCCGCTACACCCTACCCCAACTGCGCGGCAGCCAATTCACGATCGAGTACCGACTCGACGAGGCGGGGCACCTCTTCGTCGAGCACAGCTACGTGCCGGCGCCGGGCCTGCCGCCCCCGCCGCGGATCGGGATGCAGTGGGTCGTGGACTCGAGCCTGCAGCGCGTCGCGTACCTCGGGCGCGGCCCGGGCGAGAGCTACCTCGACAAGCAGACCGGGATGGCGTGGGGCGACTACGGCTTCGACGTGACGCGGGACTTCGTAGCCTACCCACGCCCGCAGGAGTCGGGCAACCGCACGGACGTAACGCAGTGGCGAATGACGCGCGCCGACGGCACCGGGATCGAGGTGCGGGCCACGAGCGTGCCGCTGAGCGTGAGCGCCTGGCCGTACTCGATGGCCGACCTCGAGCGCGCCGACCACCTCCACGACCTCGACGCACGTCCCTTCGTGACCCTCAACGTCGACTACGCCCAGCGCGGCGTCGGCGGCGACAACACCTGGAACCTGGAGGCCGCGCCGCACCCGCCGTACATCGTGCCGAGTGCACCGGTGCGGTGGGGATTCGTGGTGCGGGGGCTGTAGCGGTGGGGCCACTTACCGCCCACAGCTGTTCCTGATTCATTGAGCTTACACAAACCACGTGTTGGTTTCAGTCACTCGCAGCGCCCCGCAGAAGGGGGTGGCCGCCACCTTACCAACCAGGCACGAGATTAACCCCGAAGCGCCAGTTGGCGCCCTGCTGGTTAATCACCCGCGCGTAGTACGGCTCGACGATGATGGCGCCGGCGACGTTGGCCCGTAGGCTCACGCCCGCCGTGAGGATCGGGCGGCTCAAGGACGCGAAGTCGCTGCTCGGGGGCACGCCGTCGGCGCCCATCTGGTCGCGCTCGTCGAAGTAGCGCCGCACGTCGGAAAAGTCGTCGTACGCGAGGCCCCCGTCGACGAAGGCCGTGAGCTCGGAGTAGACCGCCTTGAGGGGGATGAGCGACAGGCGCCGCGGCCCCGTGAACGGCAGGCGCACCTCCGCGTTCGCGAACCCGATGTTGTTGCCGACCAGGGCGTTGAAGTTGAAATTGTTGAGGCCACCGAGTGCCGCGACGTCGTTCTGGTTGGCGAGACCGCGCACGAAGAACTGGTTGCCGACGTAGAACGGGAACGCCAGGCCCGCTCCTTCCTCGCCGATGCCGTGGCGGCCGTAGTGCACGAAGCGCGCGGCCAGGGTCACGGGCTTGAGGCGCCGGTAGATGCGGCCGTCGACGGTGCTCTGCGTGTAGCCGAAGTCCCCGAAGAGCTGCTCGACGCCGACGCGGAAGCGGTAGCCCTGCAGCGGGCTCGCGAGCCCCATGACGCTGTTGTCGCCGACCACCGCCGCGCTCACCGAGCCGAGGTTGAACTTCGGCAGGTCGGCCTCGCGGTCGCGCTCGCGCTCCTGGTACACGACGCGGCCGAAGCGGTCGTAGTAGAGCTGCGTCACGTCCTGGCGCGAGTTGTAGAACGCGAAGCTCGCGCCGCCCTCGACGCGCAGCGTCCGCGAGAACGGGCGGTCGACGAAGACCCCGAGGCGGTCCTCGAAGATGCGCCGCTCGACGAGGTCGTAGCGGATGGCCTCGAAGCTGGTGCCGGGCACGGTGTCGATGCGGCCCTGCGGCGAGAAGAAGCCCCCGCGGTAAGGCACGTGACTGAAGCTGAAGCCGTACCCGAGGGGTCGCTCGCGGTTGACGTAGGCGAACTGCCCCGTGAAGTCGTAGATCTGCCCGTTGAGGCTCACGCCCGTGAACAGCTGCCGCCCGCCGAGCACGTCGCTGAACAGGGCGTTGACCCCGCCGGCGGCCCCGAACTGCGTCCCGAGGCCCGGGTTGCCGACGGCCGTCCCGACGCCGGCGCCCCCGCCGATGAAGTCGAGCTTAAAGGGATTGCTCAAGGGCACGTAGGCCCCGGAGGTCTCCGGCGCCAGCGAGTCCGCACGCGTCTGGAGCCACGTGTCCACCGCGAGGGGCGCGCGCTTGTTGAGCGTCGGGAGCACCGCCGCGGCGAGGGTCGTGGTGCGGTCCGTGACGGGGGTCTGGAGGAAGTCGTCGCGCTTGGCGGAGTAGATGCTGTACTTCCCGTCGGCGAGGAACGTGTACGCGATGCGGTCGCGGCGCGGGCTCAGGCTGATGGCCGGGGCGTAGGCCGTGATGCCGCTCACGCCGGTCTTGAGTTCCGTGAGGCGGTAGACGGTGGCGCCGTCGCGCGTGACGCGGTACATGTCGCGGAAGCCGTCGTAGTTGCTCAGGAACACGATGTTGCCCTCGTCGTCGAAACCCGGGTTGAGGTTGTCGGCCCCGGCGAAGGTCGGCACGACGGTCACCGCCCCGGAGGCGACGTCGAGCACGGCGATGTCGTGCCCGCCGGAGGCCCCGAGCCGCGAGGCCATCCCCGTGCCCGTGGCGGCGTCCTGCGCGAAGACGATCTCCGAGCCATCGGCATTGAACGAGGGCAGCATCTCGGACTCGAAGGAGTTGGTGAGCTGGCGGAGCGTTTTGCTGGAAAGCGTAAACTCGTACAGGTCTACCTGCCCCTCCTTGAGCCCGGCCACGACGATCGTCTTGCCGTCCGGGCTCCACGTCGGGTTGTCGAAGGCCTCCAGGCCCGGGAGCTCGTACTCCTCGACGGTGCGGCCGCGCTCGACGTCGTTGACGAGCAGGACGTTGCGCCCCTTCGCCACGCCGACGTACGCGAAGCGGTCCGACTTCGGGGCCCAGGTCCCGGCGCTCTCGACGAAGGCGAAGTCGTCGATGTGCCCGGCGCGCGTCTTCTTCGACACCTGCCGGATGATCTTGCCGGTGCGGGCGTCGGCCAGGAAGAGGTCGATGGAGAAGAGGTTCTTCTCCGAGAGGAAGATCACGTAGCGCCCGTCCGGGCTCACGACCGGGGCAATGTTCATCTCCCCGCCGCCGCGCTCGTCGTCGATGAGGAGTTTGCCGGCCGGCGCGTTCGAGTTGCGCGTGTCGTTCCACTCGCCGTAGGTGCGCTCGAGGGCGTCGATCCAGAGGGTGTCGAGCTGGTTTTGCCGCATCCCGAGTTCGCTCTTGAGCGCGTAGTCGAGCCCATACTGCGCGGTCTTCTCGAAGAGGGGCCGGATGACGTCGTCGCCGCGGAGGCCCGTCACGAACGCCCACCAGGCCTGCCCCCAGCGGTAGGGGAAGTACTTGGGGTTGTTCATCTTCTTCATCGTCGGGATGTCGTCCTCGAGCACGGCGTCCCGCATCCACATGCTCGTGTGGGCGTCGACGCGCCCGATCGACATGTACTCCGCGAGGCCCTCGACCATCCACAGTGGGAGGTTGCCGAGGTTGCGCATGTTGGTCGAGTCCCCGCGCAGCACGATGTCGTACTGGAAGGCGTGCACGAGTTCGTGCCCGAGCACGTGGTCCGTCTGGTGGTTCGACATCGCGAACGGGAAGATCACGCGGTTCTTGAACGCCTCGGTCACGCCGCCGGTCCCGGTCGAGATCCCGCCCGAGATGGCGTTGGTCTGCTGGAAGTCCGCGTGGTTGTTGTACAGCAGCATGAGGTTGCGCCCGGCGATCGTGTCCCCGAGCACGCGGCTGTGGTTGGCGTACCAGTCCTCGGAGAGCTGCCCGATCCAGTTGAGGCGCGGGTTGACACCGCCGTCCCCGGCCTCGAGGTAGTTGAGGATCTCGAAGTTAGGCGTCTGGTAGGCCCGCCAGTCGAAACGCTCGTAGCGGGGTTTGTTCTGTCCGAAGTACTGCGCCTCGGCCTTGCGCGAGACCACCGTGAAGGCGACCAGGAGCGCGAAGGCGAGGTACTGCCAGCCGTGGGAGGTGAGATGGGACTTGATGGTGGGCATGTGTCGTTGTTTGGGGGCCACTTTCGTGAAAACCTGCTACGGTCGTGCCGCCGGGGGCAGCACCCTCCAAAACGCACGAGGCCACTACTTTAGCTACTTTCACCGGGCGTATGGGTCTTAAAGGGAGGTTAAAGTATCGGTTGGGCCAATGCCTCGGTGGCGCGGTATTGGTGTTTTGCAGTATCAGCGCCGGTTCGGCCCAACCGCGCACTACCCTGCCGGACCGCCCGGCCTACCTCACCCCCTTCGAGCGGGACACCCTCAGCACGACCACCTACCCCGAGGCGATCGCGTACTACGAGGTTTTGGCGAAAGCCTACCCTGAGCGCTGCCGCCTCGTCGATATTGGCGAGAGCGATACGCACTACCCGCTGCTGGCCTTCGTCATCAGCGACGGCGGCGTCTCCGCCTCCGGGACCACCGCCGGGCAGAGCCTCCTCATCAACAACGGCATCCACGCCGGCGAGCCCTGCGGCGTCGACGCGAGCATGATGCTGGCCCGCGAACTCCTCGTCGGAACCCTCGCCGAGGTCGCGCTCGGCGACAACGCCATCGTCATCGTCCCGGCCTTCAACATCGGCGGGATGCTGAACCGCGGCGCGATGACGCGCGCCAACCAGAACGGTCCGAAGAGCTACGGTTTTCGCGGCAACGCGCAGAACCTCGACCTCAACCGGGACTTCGTCAAGCGCGACAGCCGCAACACGCAGACCCTCACGCGCTACCTGCGCGAGCTCGACCCGGACGTGTTCATTGACACGCACACCACCAATGGCGCGGACTACCCGTACGTCATGACCGTGATCGCGACCCAGTACGAGAAGCTCGGGCCGGTGCTCGGGCCGTTTTTGCGAAAGCGGATGGAACCGGCGCTGTACAAAGCCGTCGAGGCCAGGGGCCACCCCATCGTGCCCTACGTTAACGCCGACGGTCCGCCGCAGGAGGGCGGCATTGACATCTTCGTCGAAAGTCCGCGGTACTCGACGGGATTTACGAGTCTCGGGCACACCATCGGCTTCGTCTCGGAGGCGCACATGCTGAAGCCCTTCGCGGCGCGCGTGCGCTCGACGCAAGCCTTCCTCGAGAGCGCCATCGAGTTCTGGCTGGCCAACCTCGCCGAGGTCAAGCAACTGCGTGCCGAGAACGCGGCCGAGCTGTTCGCCGCCGACAGCGTCGTACTGAGGTGGAGCGTCGACGCGACGCGTGCCGACACGCTCGACTTCCGGGGCTATCGGGCCCTCCGCGAGCGCAGCGTCGTGACCGGCGGCGAGCGCCTGCGCTACGACCAGCAGCAGCCGATCTCGGCGCGCGTGCCTTTCCGCAGCTACGCTACGCCGGCCGTGTCGATCGAGCGGCCGCGCTACTACTACGTCCCGAAGGCCTACGCCGGGCTCGTGTTGCGCGACCTGCCCGACTCCAACTCCGTGTTGCGGGGCGACACGACCCTCTCCGCCGTCGCCTACCACGTCGAGGACTACCAGACGACCGCCAGGCCCTACGAGGGGCACTACCTCCACCACGGCGTACGGGTGAGTCGCAAGCCCACGGTGGTGAACGCGCGTCCCGGCGATCTCCTCGTCGAGGTCACGGCCGACAATCTGCAGGTGCTCGCCGCGACGCTGGAGCCCGAGGCGCCGGACAGCTACTTCGCGTGGGGGCTGTTCGACAGTTGGCTACAGGGCAAGGAGCACTTCAGCGCCTACGTCTTCGAGGAGACCGCGGCCGGGATGCTGCGGTCGCAACCGAGGCTGAGGGCCGAGTTCGAGGCCATGCGCGAGGGGGATGCGGCCTTTCGGCAAAACGCGGAGGCGCAGTTGCGGTGGCTGTACGAGCGGAGTGAGCATTACGAGAGTGGTGTCGGGCGCTTGCCGGTGATGCGGGTGGAGTAGGGGGTCGCCGTTCGGCTGCCTCCGGGCAGCGGCCGCGGCTGTTAGCTTACGTTAGGCGCCCTGCTGGCCGGAGCCAGTCGAACGGGGCGCCAGACGACACGCCACGAGGCCTCGCAGACTATTGCTCATCAGCAAGGGCGCCTCGCTGAAGGTGCCGAGTGTTATTTGACCTTCGATGACGCTTTGGCCTTGCAGATTTCCAACGCCCAACACCTGTTCGGCTTTCGCCAAAACCTGTCCCCGTATGATGCCCGGGAGCGCGCCTTCGCTCACGCTCGGCGTGATCCAAACGCCGTCCACGTAGGCGTACACATTCGCGAATGCCGAGCAGGCTACCCTGCCCCACTGATTGAGCAACAGCGCCTCCTGGCCCGCGGCAAGACCGCGTTGCGCGTCGAGATGGTCGGTGTAGGCGAGGGTCTTGAAGCGGGCGGTGGGGTTGCCGGCCGGGCGGAGGATGTCGGTGAGGACGAGGGTGCGGGGGGCTGCGTCTACCGGTTCGAGACGGGCGTATCCAATGGTGACATCGGTGCTGGTGCCCAATCGACTCACGGTGACGCGGATGCGGTAGTTGGTACGCGGCTTGATCGTATCGAGGAGTTCGAGCGTGGCGCGTTTGAGTTGCGCGGCAGAGGGCACTGAGCTTAAGTTGAAGTAGCTGGCCGCCGAATGCAAGCGGGCCATGTGCTCGTCGAAGTACTCTAGGGTGTTTTGCCGGAAGGCGATCGTCTCGAACACGCCGTCGCCGAGGCCGTAGCCGCTCAGTGCAGGCGCGGACTCACCACCGGCGTACAGCCGTCCGTTGCGCCAGTAGTGCGGGGCATACTCGACTTGCATAGCCGCACGAAAGTATCGACCATGACCTGTCCCTCGGGCGTCAGCAAACTCTCCGGATGGAACTGCACCCCCCAGTGCGGCGCCCGCCGGTGCCGCATCGCCATCACCTCCCCACCCAGCGTCCGGGCCGTAACCACCAGCCCCGCACCGGGCTCTACCGTGAGCGAGTGGTAGCGACCGGCCGCGAACTCCCGCGGGACGCCCGCAAACATCTCGTCCCCGTCGTGCACCAGCGCGCTCGCGCGCCCGTGCGTCGGGTCACCCGAGCGGACCGTGCGCCCGCCGTACGCCTCGGCGAGGCACTGGTGCCCGAGGCAGACACCATATATAGGTAGCTCGGGCGCGGCGCGGATGAGGTCAATACAGATGCCGGCGTCCTCGGGGCGCCCCGGCCCGGGCGAGAGCACGACGCCGGTGGGGGCTTCCGCCAAAACCCGCGCCACCGTCAGCTCGGTCGAGCGGATGACCTCGGTACGGGCGCCCGCGAGCCGCACGTAGCGCGCGAGGTTGTGCACGAACGAGTCGCGATTGTCGAGCACGAGGATCACGGCCGCAAAGCTCGCAGGAGATCGGCGGCCTTGTGCTCGGTCTCGCGGTACTCCCCGGCCGGGTCGCTGAGCGTGGTGATGCCGCCCCCGACGCCGTAGCGCAGGCTGGCGGCCCCGGGGGGGAGGTCGCGATCGTCGGCTCCGTCCCCGAACCGCGAGCCGTAGCGCAGGCTCGCCGTGCGGATCGCGACCGAGAAATCGGCGTGACCGCGGTCGTCGACAAAGCCGATGGCCCCGCAGTAGACCCCGCGTCGGCGCTGCTCGAGTCGCGCGATCAGGTCCATGGCCGCCGCCTTGGGCGCCCCCGTGATCGAGCCGCAGGGAAACTGCGCCAGCAGGGCGTCGAGCGCGGAAAGGCCCGGCCGCAGCACCCCACTCACCGTCGTGACGAGGTGATGGACACTCGCGAAACTCCGCAGCTCGCAGAGCCGCTCGACGGCGATGCTCTCGTCGGTACACACGCGACTCAGGTCGTTGCGGACGAGGTCGGCGATCATCACGTTCTCCGCGCGGTCCTTCTCGGAGGCGAGCAGTTCGGCGGCGAGGCGCGCGTCTTCGGCCGGGTCCGAGCTGCGGGGACGCGTCCCTTTGATCGGTTCGGCCACCGCGCGCAGGCCCTGCGCGCAATGCTCGACGCGGAAGAAGCGCTCCGGCGAGGCGGAGACGATGGTCGTCCCGATGTACTGCAGTAGTCCTGCGAAGGGCGCGTCGGTTCGGGCGAAGAGCCTTTCGGCAAAACGGATGGCGGCCCCCTGGTCGAACGCCGGGGAGTGCAGTTCGATGGACCGTGTTAGGTTGGCCTGGAACAGGTCGCCCGCGAGGATGGCTTCCCGTACAGCGGTAACGCCGCGCTCGAAATCGGCAGCGGTCGAAAGCGGGGCCGGGCTGCACGTCGCTGCGAATGCCGCCTCTTCGTAGATCTCTACGTCGCGCGAGAGAAACGTCTCGTACAGCAAGCAGAACGTGGCCTCAATGCCCTCGGCCTGCTCTTGTTCACTCGCGAAACAGTAGGTTTTGCCGGAAGGCGTATGCGTAGCCAGGCAACCGTGGTAGTAGCCGAGGTAGATGTCGTTCGCGAAATCGTCGAGGTCCATGGCGAGCGTGGGGTCGATCTGCCGGGCGTACTCGTAGGCGACGTAGCCGAGCCAGCCGCTGGTGAAGGCCGGGAGGTCCAGGGCGGCCGTGTCCTGCTTGGGTAGCGTGGACTGCCTGCGCGCTATGGTACGCCGCACCTCACGGACCGAAGGGCGCCCGCGGATCTTCTCTTCCGGAAAGCCCACGATCAAGTCCCACGGCGAGCCGCCCCACCGGCGCAGGTAGTGCACGTGCGGGACGCCGGCCAGGGCGGGGAGTAGCTTTTCGCAGGGCGGGAGGTCGGTGTCGCGCTTGGTCACTCGCAGCCGCCAGTTAGGCCGATGAACGTACGCATGAAGTCATCGTCGCGGCGCTTGAAGCGACCGCTCGCTTTGAGGGCGCGCCCTTCGCAGGCGTCAAGGTACGTAACGAGGACCCTTGACTTGCGTGGCACCTCGAAGGGCAGCTCGCGGAAGCCGATCAGGTAGGTCACCGAGTCTAGTTTGTAGGCCTCCGTCCCGGCCGGCGTCACGATCCCGCGGTTTTGGGTCTGGTTGCTCGACTGGTAGATGAGGAACTTCTTGGCGGCGAGGCGCGACCCGTCGTCGCTCACGGCCTGGACCTCGAGGTAGCAAGGCTCGCGGGCGGTTTTGGTGATGAGCAGGGCGGCACGGTAAGTACGCGCCCCGATGACGGCCTCCGGGATATCGGACTCCTTGATGGCGAAAAGGCGGCCGTTGAGCAGGGCCTCGATCTTGCACGTCTCGCGGTTGTAGCGCGCCAGCGTAGAGTAGGTCACGCCATTGGCATCGGTAAAGGTGGCCTCCGCGAAGTCCGGGTAATCGTAGGAGAGTCGGGCGTACAGCTCCTGGTCGCCGTTGTTCTTGACGTAGGCGGCGCCCCCGGCCTTGTAGTACTGCATGGCCATTGGGGACTCCATAAAGGCCCGGAGGCTTGGGGACGCTTGGCCGGTATTCGACTGCGCGGAGAGCATGGTCGCGACCGCTAAGAGACTAGCTGTGATAGAGGTATTAAAGTAGCGTGGAAGCATTGGGATAGTGTATGCGGTATACTGTCGTAAAGATGAGAAAGGGCTTGCGTGACTCTGGGCAGTCATCGCTCAGCGCATGCACGAAGGCGACTCGAAGGCCGCTCGGGTGGAAGATAGCAAAGACTTTACAAAAAAATGGGGGCCTCCCGCAAGAGAAGGCCCCCATAAAACGTGCCTTTACCTATGACACATCGTAGATGACCTAGGCACCTACTGGTAAATCGGAAGGGGCTCGAACAGACCTGGAGGAGTTCTCTCTCGCAGGAACTTATTGGACGAACGCTCGCTGAGCGGATACAGAAAGCGCTGTGGGATGTTGGAGCTCGTACCCTTGACCCTTGCACCGATGAGGTTCTTCGTGCGAAGGACATCGTAGTAGGTCGGTACGCCGATGACGCTAACGAACTTCTCCTCGAGGATACGGTAGATGAGCGTCTCGTCCGCCGTCCCAGTGGGGCGGCCGGCGATCCCGCCGGTATTGAAGTCCGACTCTTCGTAGGCCTGGTAGTTATCGCCACCGAGCAGCCCGTCCCAAAGTTCGCGCGCGGCGTTGAGGGCCGAGATGGCCTTAGCCTTCTGCCCGAGGCGTGCTGCGGACTCGGCGATGATGAGCTGCACCTCACGCGAGGTGATCAGGTCCATTGGCTGGTCAATAGCGGCGAAGCCATTGGTGGTGTTCAGGCGGATAATCCCACCCGAGGTTGGTCCCACGAAGTACCTGTACCGAGCGGCGTCGTTGGTCTTCATGTTCTTCCGTGAGGAAGGCGTCGTATCCGATAGGATTCGGCGGAGCTTAGAGTTCCCGATGCTGAGGTAGTCGGAGCGCTGCTCGACTTCGAATTGCCAGTAGAGGTTCTCGCCGTAGTTGTCCGAAGAGGTGCGGATCCGGACGCTTTCGGCGTTAGTGTCCATGCCGGACGCCTCGGCGGCAGCCAGGGCGTTAGCATAGTCCTTGAGTCCCAAATAGTACCGGGCCTTTAGGGCGTTAGCGAACTGTCCGTAAGTGGCCGTACTCGACCAGACGAGTGGCGCATCTGCGGTCATCCTGCGCGATCCGGCTTTTGCGATGGCCTCATCGAGTAACGCGATGGTACCTTGCAGCACCTGAGCCTGTGGCTCGTACGTCGGGTTCGGAAACTCGTCGATCTTGTTCGCCTCGTTGAAGGGCACATCCCCGAAGAGCATCGCAGCTTCCCCAAAGTAAAAGGCCTCGAACGCAGTGGCCGCACCGACGAGCGGCTCGATCATGGCTTCTTGGGCGCGCCGCTTGGCGAACTGCGCATTGGGAAGCCCACGCTGGTAGATGTCTTCCCAGGTAGTCTCGAAGTCGGTAGCATCTACTTGGTAGTTGCTAATCGAGATGTACTGGCGGTCAGTGCCGGTGAACTGGTCACTGAACATCGTTGCGATGCGTGCGGTGTGCTGGTTCGACGGTGAAGCCGTGGCCAGAGCCGCCTGCCGCAAAGCGAGTGCGAGGGTGTTGTCGGTGAAGTTGTTGGGGTCGTTGTTCTCGGCGACGAATTCGGCGCAGCCGACGAGGCCTAGGAGAAGCGAACCCGAGAGGGCAAACGCCCCGAAAAATTTAGTCTTAATCATGTTGGGTCCGATTTAGAAACCGAAGTTGAGGTTAGCAATGTAGGAACGGGTACCGGGGTTCGTGAAGTAATCCAACCCACGACCCTTGGATGCACCAGTGAGGTTCAGGTCGGGATCAACTCCTTCGAACTGGGTCCACAGCACCAGGTTACGGCCCGTGAACCCGATAGTAGCGTTGTCGAATCCGATGGTCTTAGCGAAGGTCCGCGGGAGGCTGTACGAAAGAGAGACTTCGCGCAGACGCGTCCAACTGGCGTCCCGGACGAAGATCTCACCGATCGGCCCGAAACCACCGCCGTTCCCAAGGTACCACTCCGCATCGAGGATGACATCTTGAGCGCCGAAGTTGCCGATGTTGCCCCGGAACGTGGTCCCCGCGGGATAAACCGTACCGAGTACGTTCGGCAGATCCTCAGTCGTCGTGGTGATGTTAGCCGTTTCCGGGGAGATACCGAAGTAATTAAGCACCCCGAGGGTACCAGCCCATCCGTCGTTGCCTTGACTCGTCTCGAACAGGAAGGAAAGATTAACGCCGTTGTAGTTGAATTCCGCCCCGAGACCACCGCGCCAGTCGGCGTTCGGGTCGCCGATCACGCCCTGCTCCTCCGCCAACTGCGGGAAGCCGCTCTCGGTAAGGATCAGAGCGCCATCGTTTAGCTCGCCTTGACGGAGGAACCGTCCACCGTAGATAGCGCCGAATGCCGCATCCTCAACGACGGCCGAGCTCGTGGAGGTGAATCCATTGAGGATTACCCGGCTCACGTCGGGCAGTTCGGTGACGACTGGCTCATTGTGAGTAAAGTTCGCGAATATCCTCGCCTGAAACTTTTCGGAGGCATACAGGCGGTAACCGGCATCGATTTCGACACCTTTGTTCGTGATCTCAGCAGCGTTATCGTAGATATCCGAATAGCCGCTCGACGCTGGCACCTCCTTAGGGAGAAGGGCATCCCGCGTAGTACGATCGTAGTAGGTCAACCCAAGGCTAATCTTGTTGGCCAGGAAGCGGAAGTCCCCCCCGAACTCAATCTCGGATACGCGTTCGATCGTGAGGTTAGGATTTCCTTGGGTCGAACCACGGCGGAAAGCGCCACCGTAGTTGTTGCCATCGAGGTAGTCCCCCCAACCTTGTCCTACCTGGCTGGAGAAGTACACATCCTGGTTAAGGTAAAGCTGTGGCTCGATCCCGACCTCACCGTAGCTAGCGCGGAACTTAGCGAAGCTTACGGCCGCGGAGGGATCGTCGAACAGCTTGTAGCCAAGCGAGGCACTCGGGTAGAAAATCTGATCGTCGACTGTCGTGGTCCGCTCGAGTCGACCCGTCAACTCGACGAAGAGCTTGTCGTCGTAATCGGCGTTGACCACTGCGAATACTCCGTTCTTCTGATCGACCGAGAGCGCCTGGGCGACGGAAACGTTCGGAAGCGTAGCGTTGTCAAAAATCAGCTTCGTTGGGTCATCAACGAGGAGGTTGTTTGCCGAGCCAGTCTGCCGGGAGTACTGATTGGAGTAGACGTTGTACCCAACGTTGAAGCCAAGTCCGATCTTAGAGGGCAAATCGTAGTTACCGGTCACGAAGAGAAAGAGGTTCTGCGTTTTCTCATTGATGTCGTCACGAAAGTACCCACCGTTGGCATAGTCGCCTGCGGAGTTCTTCGGGAAGAACGTCTGGCGCGCATCTGTGTAGTAGTCGAGACCGTAGCGCGCGGTTGCGGTAAGGCCTTTCACGACCGTCCAGTTGATCTCAGGAGTCACGATGAAGCGGTCGACGTTACTGCTGTTCGTCTGACGGTAGATCGTCCAGCCTGGGTTGTTGTAGACTGGAGCACGGTCGCCGAGGTACCGGCGGTAGCCACGGTGGGCGGGGCGGGGGACGCCACTCGCATCAAAGTACTGACCGTCGTAATCGGTGTTGTCGAAATCTGGCGAGGTACGCAGGTACCCGAGGTAAAGCCCGTTGAGGTTCGACCCGGACTGGATCCGGTTCGAGGACACGCCCGACCAGGAGGTGTTGAGTCGGAAGTCGAGCTTATCGGTCAGATTGATTTTGTTGTTCAGGCGTACGGTGTTGCGCGCGTAATCGCTGGCACCACGGATTACGCCGGTTTGGTCGGCACGGCTGAAGCTCAGAAACGTATTCGAGAAGTTCGTATTGAAGTTTACCGAGGCACCGAGCTCCGCGAGGAGACCGGTTTGGAAGACCTGATCGCGGTTCACGTCGTTGAAGGTCTCCTGGCTACGCTTCTCCGTGATTGGGTAGTAGCGGCGGCCGGTTTGGTTGCCGAGGAAGTAAGCACCGGTCTCGTTGACGGCATCGGGCCCGCCGGGGCGGCTGCTGATACGATCGCCCCAGCTGAGTGAGGTGTTGGGTACGAAACGGCCGAACTGCTCAAAGTTGTCCTCGGTAAAGGGCACGCCCTGTCCGAAGACGTTCTGCTTGGCGTGCTCGCGGTTGATCTGGTCGAAGCTCACCGAGCTGTTTACGCTTACGCTAAAACGCTTGCGGTTGCCGGTCGCACCGGACTTCGTCGTGATCACGAGTACACCGTTGGCGGCGCCCGTACCGTAGACGGCCGCCGCGCTTGCGCCCTTGAGGACGGTGATGCTCGCGATGTCGTTCGGGTTGATGTCGTTGAGGCGCGACTGTTGCACGACGCCAGCGGTCGCCCCAGCGCCGTTACCACCGGCGGTGATGCTGGAGTTCGAGATGGGCACCCCGTCGAGGATGATCAGCGGCGAACTACTGCCGAGGATCGTGTTCTGGCCGCGGATCTGGATGTAGGCGCCCGCACCCGGGTCACCGGAGTTGCGCGTGATCTGCACGCCGGAAGTCTTGCCCGCGAGGCCCTGAATGACGCCGGTCTCCCCGGAGCGCTGCAGGTCCTTGGTGTTGACGAGCGTCGCCGAACTCAGGTCGTCGTCCTTCTTGCGCTCGATCCCGAGGGCCGTCACGACGACCTCGGAGATCTCGATCCCCTCGGCGAGGGTCACCTCGTAGTTGTTGCCGTCGCCAATCTGGATCTCCTGTGAGGCGTAGCCGGTGTAGCTGATCACCAGCACTGGCGCGACTTTCGTCGTCGTGATGGAGAAATTACCGTCAATATCGGTGACGGTACCCGTGGTGGTCCCCTTCAGGAGGACCGATGCCCCGATGACGCTTTCTCCGGCGTCGTCACGGACAACACCCGTGATCGTACGCGCGGCCTCCTGCCCGAAGGCAAAAAACGCGCACATCACGAGCGAAAGGACTAGTGTAAGTCTTCTCATAATTCCAAAAAATTTAGTTTCAGTGACTAGTTGTGGTACAAAAATTGACCTTCTGCAGGGGAGGGCTGAACAGATCGCCCTGCGGTGGTGTCTTGTTAGGTGAACTTCGCCTCGGGGCTCAGTCGGTCAAATCAGGTCGGTCGTCGACCCTGCGACGCGTTTCGTCGGTTGGGAAGACCAACAGTGAACCGCAAACTTAACACGGAATTCCGGGTTTGCACCCGCTCATAAAGCCGTGCATCCGACATCCTGCGCAAGTCTCCGAAATTAGTGCGAGCACCGCACGGAGGCCAAAATTTAGAGCCGCACACCGCACCGCCCGCCGAACGATCTTCGGATTCGCGTGACAGTGAACTATCCGTAATCTCGGGCTGTGGAAAAAGATTTGCGCAAAACACATCGACGCTCGCGACGAGCGCCGTAGCAACCACGTAGGTGGGCGTTTTGGCGAAAGCCCCGTTAAACACCGTTAAGCCCGTCTCACCCGCGTTAAAGTCCGTTACCGAAACCGCCCCCGCCCGGCGCCGCACCCGCCGGTGACGTAGCCTTGCCGCATGAATACACCGACTCCCTACCCACGCGCCGCCGCCACCGCCGCCCTGCTCCTGCTCGGTGTGGCCAACCTCCTCGCCCAGCGGCCCGAGAACATGCGGGAGCCGAGCGAACTCACCGAGCGCGCCGCCACCGAACGGCGCCAACTGCTCACCGCCCAGACCGGCATCGGGTGGTTCGGGCTCGTCCGCGGCGCCGACGCCACGACGACCATCACGATCGACGGCGACGCGCGCGAGTACCGCACCACGATCACCGGGACGCCCGCCGCCGGCCTGGCGTACGATTATCGCCTCTCCAACGTCGTGAGCCTCGGGGGCGTCGCCTCGTACCAGTCGCTGCGCTTTCACGACTTCCGCAACGACGAGCGCCCGATCGACCGCGACGCCGAGCTCCGCATCAACCGCACGCTCGTCGGGGCGCGGGTGCTGTTCCACTACGGCCGCTCCGAGACCGTGGAGATGTACAGTGGGCTGCGGGCCGGGTTCACGGTCTGGAACGTGCGCCTCAGAGACTTCGGCGAGGGCCAGATCGAGCGCATCGACGACCTCGCCCGCGTCACGGCGGGCGTGACGCCGCAGCTCACGCTGATCCCCTTCGGCCTGCGGGCCTACCTCACGCCCGCGCTCAACCTCGGGGCCGAAGTCGGGATCGGCTCCCCCCACATCGCGGCCGTGCAGTTGGGCTACCGCTTTTAGAGGCCTTTCGGCAAAACCTGTAATGGCGTCCTCGCAGCCACGAGTTCGGCAGGTGTCTGCGCTGCGCCAATCGCAGTAGTGTATACCCAACCTGCGCTCAAAGCGCTACTACGCAGAGGAGGCCCGGGCGGCGTAGCAATACAGCCGCAGCATCCGGGCCTTCCTGTACGATTCTCACGAAGATCGTGGTGCCGATGGTCTTAAGGATTCTGGTCGGCAGCCGTGAGATTCGGGTTCGCGTCAATCTCGCGCTGGGGGATTTTCCAGACCCAGTCATCGTTCAGACTAGGGCGCTCAACGCGGTACCCAGCCTGGTAAAGGGTTTCGGAAGCGCCCGAACCTCCGTTAGCACCGTGATCGATGGGGTCATCCCAACGGATCTTGTCTTGGAAGAGGAAACCCTCGCCCCAGAGTTCGATCCCGCGTTGAAACTTGATGTGCTCCAGGAACGTCTCCTGCGAGTCGTCATAGTCATCGCCGTTCCAGGCCGGATCGCGCTCCTTAGCGAGTTCGCTGAGGACCTTGACCGCCTCTGCCGTTTGACCTAGTTCATTGAGGGCCTCCGCCTGGATGAGGACCATCTCTGAGGCGCGCATGTAGATGATGTCATCGGGTTCGATGGTACCAGGAACCGAGTTGCGGAGCTTGACTTGCATATATGGGTGCGTGTTTTGGGTCCTAACCCATCCCCATTCCGAAGCTAAGCGCGCCCGCTCCGCGTCGAAGCTAGCCCTAGTAGGAAAGCGAGTTTTGTCCGCATTACCGTACCCACCGAGGCCATTGGCGGCAGAGGTGTTGGAGTTGGGCGCGTCTACGAGGAATAAGTCCTTGCGGTAGTCGGTTTCAGGGACTGAGTCGATGAGTCGACGATCAGCAATCTTGGGATTGTTCCGATTCTGACTTCCGTTAAAAGTGTTGCTCGCCAGGTAGAAGTAAGATCGGAAGAAAGTCGTCTCCGTACCGATTACGTTACTTCCCCACATAACCTCGGGCAAGAGCGTCGTATTGAATCCACTCTTCCAATCCGCTTCCCCCATGATCGGAAAGCCTTCACGAGCCTTGGCCGCGGCCTCGGCAGCCATCGCCCACTTGCCCGAGGCGAGCGCAGCGCGCGCCTTGAGGCCCTGAGCAACGTTGCTGTTGAAATCGGCCTTATGGAAGGCCGAGCCAGTCGGCCGTGCGATACCGTCGGCGAATGCCGCGATCGCTGCGTCGAGGTCCGCAAACACTTGGTCATACACCTCCTGTACCGTGGAGCGGCCCGCGCTCTCGAACGGGGCGTCGGAGCTGAAGAGGATCGGTACGCCGGGATCTGTAGCCGGCGATCCGACGAGGTAGCCTTTCGCGTAGTGCTGCACGAGGTCGAGGTAAGCGTAGGCCCGGTAGGCCAGCGCCTGCCCGAGCAGGTAATTGAGTTCCGGGGTCATCGTTAGCTCACCCTCGGCAACTCGATTGATGATCGTATTGGCGTTGTAGATGATGTTGTAGCGGTGATACCAGCGTATCTGGGTAACCAGCGACGTTTCGTCGGTATGCCCAACCCATTGCGCCTGCGTGCGCCAGGATAGATTGTTAGCGTCCGCGCTGTGAATCAGACCACCGCCGAGGTTGTCGCCGAGCGGGACCCAGTAGTGCTCATTAGCATAGGCAGTGTTCGCCGCGTCGTCGCCGCCGGGTAGGACCGTTTGCGATTGCGAATACATCGCGCGGTGCATCCCGTCGATGATGAGCCGAATATTTGACTCGGTAGCGAGTGCATCCGCCGCTGCGATGGCGTCCGTTGGTGTGGTATCGAGAAACTCCTCCTCGCAGGAGGACAGACCTAGCCCCAGCAGAACGAGGGCGCTGTATTTTAGCTTAGACAACATGCGTTATCGATTGTTAGAAGTTAACGTTTAGACCTGCGGAGACGATGCGGGCGGGACTAAAAGTGTTTCCCGCGGGCGTACCGGCGATCTCAAACTGCGGGTTCAGTCCATCCCGCGCCGACTTGAGGTAGAGGTTCTCGCCCGTCAGCGATACACGAACGTTACCCAACCCGAGCCTTTCGGCGAGCCTGGAGTCGAACGTATAGCTGAGGTTGACATTGCGAAGCGACCAGAAGGAGGCATCTGTAAGGAAGCGGTCCGAGGCCGCGCGGACGAGATTAGGATTTCCGTTCTCCAGGCGGGGTACGTCGGTGATGTCACCAGGCGCGCGCCACGCGCTAAGGATATCGGGGTGGTAGGAGTTGCCGAAGTTACCGCTGTGCATCATGGCCGCGTAGCCGAAGTCGAGGATCTCGCCCCCGATGCTATAGTTGAATAGTACGTCGAGCGCGAAACCACGGTAGCCTACGTTGGTCGAAACGGAGCCGATCAGGTCCGGGATCGGACTCGTACCCGTGTATTCGCGCTCCGTCGCCTGCCAGTCGTTGGTCGTCGCTTGGGTGCCGTCTGCGTTTAGCACCGGTACGGTATTACCCGCCTCGTCGATGTCGTAGTCGAGGAACAGCTGATCGCCGTTTGCCGGATCGACGCCCGCGGTCCGCAGGATGTAATAGTCGAATCGTGAGCGACCTACATCCCAGCGACTCTGATCGTCGATGAAGGGATCGGGTAGGCTCGTGATCTCGTTGTTCAACGTGCTGGCCGTCGCGCGCACCGACCAACGAGCCGGGCCGCGACGGAATACGTTGTACGTGAGGCCAAGCTCCAGACCGGAGTTGTACATGTCGCCAACGTTGGCGGGAAAGGCATTGGCGCCATTGCTCAGGGCAATAGGTAGGTTGTAAAGAAGGTCGGACGAATTGCGGCGGTAGTACTCTATCGACCCGTCGATGACCCCATCGAAGAGGCCATACTCCAGCGCAACGTCGAAGCTCTCGATCGTCTCCCATTGGAGCCGCTGGTTCCCGATCTCGGAAAAGATGATGGCCGGGTTGCCTGCATTCGAGTTAAGGTCGTATCGAGCCTGACTGAGGAAGAAGTCGTTCAGGTCGTCATTGCCTACTTCACCGTAGGAGGCGCGCAGCTTCAGATTACTCAACCAACCGATCCTTGGCATGAAGGCCTCGTTGGTTATGCGCCAAGAGGCGCCCACGGAGTAGAACGTACCCCAGCGCGCGTCTTGTGAGAAGACCGATGAACCGTCGCGGCGCACGGACGCGCTCAGGTAGTAGCGGTTGTCGAAGTCATAGTTGGCGCGGCCGAAGTAGCCCTCGATGCGCTTAACGGTAGTGGCGCCGCCGACCGACACCGGCGTAGCAAAGTTAGCAAACTCATAGATCCCCTCGGCCGTCTGATCGACGGCTATGGCGTTGTTGGAAGTGAAGTTCCGGTCAAAACTCTCGTGGCCGGCCGTTAGCTCGACGTTGTGTAAACCCCCAAATTGAGTACGGTAGTTAAGCAACTGATTAAAGTTGATCACCTGGCGGCGGAAGCGCGTTTCGCTGTACCGACCCGTGGGTTGCGCATCGCCAATGATGTTGTTCTCGTATTCCTTCTCGAGACCCTCGTTGATGTCCCGACCGTAGTTAAGCGTCAGGTCGAGCCCCGGGAAGAGGTGGAAAGTACCGTAGAAGCGAAAACCGTAGGTATTGTCGCGGTCGCGCTCGTCGTTGAGGATCAACTCCTGCAGCGCGTGGCGGCCCTGACTGATCGGCCGTGAACCGATGCCGACGGCGGGGAAGCCCTCACCAGAGTCGAAGACCGGGTCGCCACCAGCGTCGAGGAGGAAGTTGCCCTCGCGGTCATTGACGAATACAGGATAGATCGAACCGATATTCTTGGCGAACCCAAACGGGTTCACGATGCTGTTTGTCCCGGCCGAACTCGGCCCGGCGGAATTGGACAGCGTCACGTTGGCGCTACCCCCCAAGGTCAGCCAGTTGTTCGCGTCGAAGTCGGCATTGACGCGGCTCGTGAATCTGTCGTACTCCGATGTCTTGATGTAGCCGTCCTCCTGGAGGTACGAGGAGGAGAAGAACACACTGTGTCCTTCGCCTCCGCTCGCGACGTTGACGTTGTAATTGCTGCGGCGAGCGTTGTCGCGCTCGAGGAAGTCATACCAGTTCAGACTATTGTAGACGACATCGGCCTCGGGGTTGAGTCGGCCGTCTACACCCACGATCTGGTCGTTGGGTACGTCGAACGGGTTGTAGCCGAGGCTGGTGAAGATATTAGCGCTCGCGAATTGCGGGTCGCCCTTGCCGGCGGTCGAGTTTCGCAGGGCCTCCCACATCGTCTCGTAGTACTGACCGGGGGTCACCTCGTCATAGAAAGGAATGGCATTGTCGACTACGCCGTGCTGCACCGAGGCCGACACGCTAGTTTTACCCGTCCGGTTGCCGCGCTTGGTCGTGATGAGGACCACGCCGTTGGCACCGCGCGAACCGTAGAGCGCCGTCGAGGAGGCGTCCTTGAGGACTGTGATCGACGCGACGTCTTCCTGGTTGATGTTGTTGAGCGCACCTTCGAACTGGACGCCGTCCACGATGTAGAGCGGGTCTGTATCCCCGTTGAGGGTTCCGACGCCGCGGATAACGATCCCGGGCGAGGACCCCGGCCCCCCACTGGCGCTCGTGAACTGCACCCCGGTAGCTTTACCCTCAATCGCCTCGATGGGCGAGGTCACCGTGCGGGATTCCAGCTCCTTCGAGCTAACCACATCGGCCGAACCCGAGAAGGCCTCCTTCGTCGTTATCCCGAAGGCCGTATACACGACCTCGGACAACACCTCTGTTGAGGCGAGGAGTTCGACGTTGACGAAGCTGCGGCCAGCGACCTCGATTTCCTGCGGTTCGTAGCCGGTGTAGCTGAACGTGAGTACGCTCGATCCATCGGGGACGGTGATGGAGTACTCGCCGTTGACGTCCGTCACCGTCCCAGTGCTCGTACCCTTTACGAGTACAGTTGCGCCGATCAGCGTCTCGCCCTGAGCATCGATCACGGTGCCGCCTACAGTTTGCTGAGCGAGCACCAGCCCGAAGCTCAGATAGGTTGCGGACAGAAAGAGTACAAATCTTTTCATCAAAAGAGGTTTAGTCTGCTGTAGCCGTGTCCTCTGCCGCCCAACTCCGTATCTGGGACGTACTTGCCTATGCGTCAAAGTTTGAGCACGGACTATCGAACAAGGCCAGAATTCCCGGCAAACCTACCCATTGGCACGTCCTCCTAGGTAGACAGGCGCTGAGAAAATGCGACAGATGTCGGAAATCACACGCTCCAGCTCAAACGGGGCTACAGATTCTAGCGCCCCCGCCTTGGGACTGGCCCGCGCGCTGGGCATCTTTGCCGCCCGATGACCCTCACCGCCGACAACATTGACCAGCTGGCTTTCGCCAAAACCCCCGACGCACTCCTGCCGGCCGTGGTCCAGCACGCCACGGACGGACGGGTCCTGATGCTGGGCTACGTCAACGCGGAGAGCTTGCGGGAGACCTTTGGCAAGGGCCTCGTGACGTTCTACTCCCGGTCGAAGCGCCGGCTCTGGACCAAGGGCGAGGAGAGTGGCAACACCCTGCGGCTCGTTTTGGCGAAAGCCGACTGCGACCGCGACGCGGTGCTCTTGCTCGCGGAGCCCAACGGCCCGACGTGCCACACGGGGGAAGAGACCTGCTTCGATGATGCGTCTGGGGTGTCGACACCTTATAATAAGGAAGTCGCGCGGCGCGCATGCGGAGACGGCTTTCGCCAAAACCCTCGACCCCTCCCACGACTTAGCCTTCCTGCTCGAACTCGAGACCCTCCTCCACTCCCGCCTACCCGATGCGCAGAGCGAGAGCTACACCTCGCGGCTCCTGGCCGAGGGCGTCATGAAGGTGGCGCAGAAGGTCGGCGAGGAAGGGGTGGAGATGGCCCTGGAGGCCGTCGGCGGTACGGACGAACTGTTTACCGAGGAGGCGGCGGACCTGATGTATCACTACTTGCTGCTGTTGCGGGCGAAGGGGCAACGGCTGGGGGATGTGGTGGAGGTGCTACGCACCAGACATTGACCCGGACGCTAGGTTCGCAATAGAGACGCGAGGAACGCCAATCGCGGCCCGCCCCAGCTTTGCGGACCTTGCGCTCCATCGCGAGACTCGCGTCCAAAATTCGACACATGGACTACTCCCCTACCCTCACTTTCGCCCGCGCCGAGGATCAGCGAGATCCGCTCGGCGGCTACCAGGCGAAGTTCTTCCTGCCGACGGGTCTCGCGCGCGACGGGAAGACCGTGACCTACCTGGTCGGTAACTCGCTCGGGCTGCAGCCGAAGTCGGCCGTGGATGTCGTCGAGGACGAGATGGACCGCTGGAGCAGGTACGGCGTCGAGGGCTACTTCCTCGGGGACGACAAGTGGGTGGACGCGCCGCAGCGGCTCTCGCCGGCGCTCGCGAAGTTGGTCGGCGCCGACGCGAGCGAAGTCATTACGATGGGGACGCTGTCGGCCAATCTGCACCTGCTGCTGGCCAGCTTCTACCGACCGCGCGGTGAGCGCAGGTTGATCCTCATGGAGGGTGGGGCCTTCCCGAGCGACCGCTACATCGTCGAGAGCCAGGTGCGGTGGCACGGGCTCGACCCAGCCGAGGTGATCGTGGAGGTGAGCCCCGAGGACGGGCGCTACCTGCTCACCACTGAGCAAATCACGCAGACCATCGGCGACCTCGGCGACGAGTTGGCGCTGGTGATGTTCAGTGGCGTGCAGTACTTCACGGGGCAGCTGTTCGACATGGAGGCCATCGCGCGGGCCGGGAAGGCCGTCGGGGCGACGGTCGGGTTCGACCTCGCGCACGCGATCGGCAACGTACCGATGCAGCTGCACGACTGGGGCGTGGACTTCGCGGTGTGGTGCGGGTACAAGTACCTGTGCGGCGGCCCGGGCGCGCCCTCGGGCATCTTCGTCCACGGAACCCACGGGCAGAACCTGGAGCACCCGCGACTGGCCGGCTGGTGGGGCCACGAGCTGGCGACGCGCTTCGAGATGGACAAACCATTCAGGCCGACGCCCGGGGCGGCCGGCTGGCAGGTGAGTTGCGCGGAGATCCTCGCGATGGCTCCGTTGCGCGCCAGTCTCGAGCTCTTCGACGACGCCGGCATCCTGCGTCTGCGCGAGCGGAGCCGGGGGCTGACCGGCTACCTCGAGTTCATGATCCGGCGGGCCGACCCGGAGGCGGAGTTCCTCGAGATCATCACGCCGAGTGACGCGAAGTGGCGCGGGGCGCAGTTAAGCGTCGCCATCCACGGCGGGTACGGGGCGCGGATGTACGACGCCCTCAAGACGGCCAGCGTCATCTGCGACTGGCGCGACGCGCCGACGGGCGCGGGGCCGAGCGTCATCCGGATGGCGCCCTCGCCGCTGTACAACACGTTCGTAGATGTGCTGCGCGCGGGCGAGACGCTGCGGGTGATGTTGGGGGCGGTAGCTCGAACCTCCGGTTCGAGGTAAAATCCGCACCTACAGCAGCCTAAATTAGCGCCTCGATCCCCCATGAAGCTACCCCCAGACAAAGCGATTGGCCTCGTATCAATTGCCCTCCTCTTTGCCGTGGCGATCTTCTACACCGAGGCCCGCACCACCTTCGTCGACATCGCCTTCCACCTCTTCGAGCAGGCCACCACGGGGAAGGTGGCCATCCAGAACTACCGCTTCGTATCAGGACTTTCGCAGGTCGTGCCAACCTACCTCATCAACCACGGGGCGAGTATGGCGACGGTGCAACTCGCGTACAGTCTCGTGTTTCCATTGCTCTACGCGGGGACGTGGGCGTTGCTGTACTTCGTGATGCGGGCGCGGGCCTGGGCGTTAGGCTGGGCGCTGACGTGGCTGGCGTTCGCGACACACGTCCACTTCTGGATTCAGTCGGAGCTGCCGCAGGGGCTGGCAGTCCTGACGCTCGCGATGGCGCTGGTGGGGTGTGAACCGCGGGCACGGTGGGCGCAGGTTTTGGCGAAAGCCGCACTGCCGCTGCTGCTGTTTACGGCGGCTTTTGCGCATCCGCTGCTGGTGGTACCGGCGTCGTTCGGATTTGGGCTCATCGCGCTGCTGCAAGTTCGTAACTCAGATATCGTCTGGAGTACTGCGGGCGCCGCTGGCCTTTATTTTAGCTTTTACTGGGTAAGGTCCACCTTCTTTAGCACGTCCTACGATGAGGCGGCGGGGCAAGACCTCGAAGTAATGATCACCGGTCTGCTCGGCGGGGATGTCCCATACGCCATTACACACCTGCTGCATAATCTGGTGCTGGTCTACTACGCCTTCGTCCTCGTTGCCGCGCTCGGGGTGTACTTTCTGTGGCGCTCGGGCGCAAAACTGGCGGCGGCCTGGTCGACAGCGGCGGTCGTGGGGCACTTGCTGTTGGTGGCGCTGAGCTACCCGACCGACTACACGGTCGACTTCTACATCGAGAACCTGTACCTGCCCGCCGGTTGGATGGCCGGAGTCGCCTTTGCCTTCGGGTGGCAACGCGTGAATGGTTATGCGGCCCCCGCGTACGCGGTGGCGGGCGTGGCGGTACTGGGGCTCATCCGCGTGGTCCACATCCTGTACTTTGGCCAAACGCTCTACCAGCCGCGGCTCGACTTCCTCGAGGAGGAGTTGGCGACCTACCGCGAGCAGAAAGTCTTCCGCGTCGAGACACCCGAGCTTACCGAGCGGCTCATCATGACCTGGGGTACGCCCTACGAGGCCTGGGTGATCAGCGCGCGCGAGGGCCGGCCGACGCAGGGGTACATCGTGCACGTCGACCAGAACGCCTACCGGTGGGCGCTCGACGACGCGGGGCGCTGCGTGATGACGTTTACGCAGCCCATATTCGATGAGCTACGCGAAGACCTCTTCGCCAATCCCGATAGCTCGGCCACCTACGTCGTCGTGCCCTGAGGGCGCGGCCACTACCCGGCACAGACCCATATTTGCGGCGCGCGGCTGCGGTGTCTGTATCCGAACCTAGGTAGTCTATGCTCAACATCGATCGAGGCCTGAATAGGTCGCGGGTAGGCTTAGCGATCGCGGTCGCCGGGGCGGTGCTCACCTTCCTGACGCTGGCCTACACGAGCCCGAACCTCGGGCCTGTCCTCAGCCACCCCGCCACGGTGGCCTACCACGGGGGCGTCGACGCCTGGAAGAACGTCTACTCCGTCGCCTACCACGCGCTCCACGACACGAGCTTCATCCGCACCGATGCCTTCAACTACCCCGCCGGGGAGCACATCGTGTTTGCGGACGGGCAGCCGCTGTTCAGCAATACCCTCCAGACGCTCGGGGTCTCCTCCCCGGGCACGGCCGTGGCCGCCGTACAGCTGGCGCCGTGGCTGGGGGCGGCCGTTGGCCTGGGGCTGTTCGCCTGGCTGCTCGCGAGGCTCGGGGTGTCCAACGTGTACGCCGCCCTCGCCGCTCTGGCGGTCTGTGCGCTGAGTCCGCAGCTGGCCCGCGCTTCAGGGCACTTCGGCCTGAGCTACCTGTTCGTGGTGCCGGCACTGCTACACCTGCTCCTGACCTGGACGCAGACCAGACGACTTCGCTACCTACTCGCGTGCAGTGCTCTCGCGGGGGCGTTTGCGCTGCTTCACCTCTACCTGCTGGCCCTGAGCCTAGCGCTAGTCGTTCC
The DNA here is from genome assembly GCA_965215115.1 of Saprospiraceae bacterium. Lineage (GTDB taxonomy): Bacteria > Bacteroidota > Bacteroidia > Chitinophagales > Saprospiraceae > CALDTK01. The sequence continues at coordinate 2,860,838 of OZ244050.1, read as the reverse complement.
GACGGTGGCGTACGTGTGTGCGGTGGACGGGTACCGGCGCTGGGCGTCGCTCGGTGCCCTGGTGGCCTCGGTGCTCGTGCTCGGGCTCGGGTACTACGTCTACGTCGTGGTGGCGTGGCCGACGCACGATCGTCCGGCCATCCCGGACGGCTTCTTCGATGCGGCGAGTTCGTGGCAAGAGGTCTTCCTCGCGCCGTACACCTTGCCGGCGCTCGTGCGGCAGTTCGGAGGTCGGCTCTACCCGGAGACCTCGACGATCGAGGAGCTGGGCTACGTCGGTACGGTGGCCGTGGTCTTTTGCCTCGTGCTCGTGTGGGCGGCGGTCCGCTACGTGGTGGGGCGCGTTTCCGCAAAACGCAACACGGGTGCTACCGAAGGTACCGACCTTCGAGTGGAGCCGACAGCGTCCGCCGCGACGACCGCTACGGCGCTCCCCCCCCGGGCGGAAGGTCTGTACCTGGCGGCGATCCTGTTTGCGGGCGTCCTGTCGCTCTTGCTCTCGTTCGGGATTCCACTGCGGTACGACTGGTTCGAGGCCATCGCCCCGGACATCGGTTTGTTGCGGCAATTCAGGGCCCTCGGGCGATTCAACTGGAACTTCTTCTACGTCATCAACCTGCTGGCCTTCCTGGCGCTCTACCGTTTTAGCGAAAGCGGAACCAACGCGCGCCGAGACCCGGAGACGGCGGGTTTCTGGACGAAGTACGCCAAGCGATTCTCGATTTTCGCGCTCGGGATCGCGCTGTTCGAGGGTGTCCACAACTTGCACGCCATCGACACCAACCCTTTCCCGCTGCCGTGGGGCGAGCGGATGGACACCTGGCTCGCGGCGATCGGGCCGGCCGATCAGTACCAGGCCATCCTGCCGGTGCCCTACTTCCACCTCGGGGGCGAGACCTTGAACGCTCCGCTCGGCCAGGAAGATCTGTCGGTCTCGACCCAGCTCTCGCTCGCCACGGGACTGTCGAACCTCGGGGTGTTTATGAGTCGCCAGGGCGTCGCCAACACCTACGCGAGGCTCCCGCTCGACCACCCCTGGTCGTCGGTGCCGGCGGTACTCGAGGGGCTGCCGTCCGGGCGCGACCTCCTCGTCGCGGTCTCGAAGCAGCAACTTCAGAACACGATCGACGCGCGGGGGTCTAACCCTTACGCCACGCTCGTCGCGGAGTGCGACACGCTGATCGACGACGACAACTACCTACTGATGCGGCTACGGGGCACGCCGGAGGGCCTGCGCGACGTGGCCCGCGCGTACTGCGAGGCTGAGATCGCCAGGCACACCTACGCATCGCCGAACTTCGTGACCGACGCCGAGGCCGTGGTCACGCTCACGAGGAGCGGCGAGGGGTCGGGCACGGACGGGTGGCAAACGTTTGCCGAGTGGACCGTAGCCGACAGCGCCGCGGTCGACGTGTCGTGGACCACGGAGCTCTCCGGGGCGACGCGACCGTTTCACGAGTTCTACCTCGAGGCGCGCGACCTCGCCACCGGGACGCCCGTCTACTCGACTACCCTGCGCGCGGCCACGATGGCGACCGTCCTCCAGCGCGAGGGCGCGAGGGTCAAGACGACGGTACCGGCCTACGGCACCCCGCAGAGTCTGCACCTGAGCGCACGTTTTTCCCCGCGCTCCGGCCCGCAGGACACCCTCCGGATCCGCTACCTCGCCTGGGTGCCGGAGGGCGCGGCGTACCAGCACGTTTTGCCGCAAGGCGACTACCTCCTCGACGGCATCCGGTACCGTGAGTGCCGCTAGACGCGGGGCGCGAGACTATCGGGCGCGGCGCTCGCGGAGTCTGAAGACCTGCACCGTGCCGAAGGTCCCGAGCAGGGAGTCGATCTGGGGCGCGAGCGCGGGATCGTTGTTGACCTTCGCCTGGTTGCTGTACAGGTAGCTCACGCCCAGGCGATCGATGTAGTCCGCGAGCCACTCGGCCGGGATCGAGTCCTGGTCGAGGACGAAGCCGCGTTTGTCGATGCGCCACCCGAAGGTATTCGCCGACACATCCCGCATGATGAGCACGAGGGAGTCGCGGGGCGCGAGGGCCTCCAGTTCGCGGCTGTACGCCAGGACGTTGGCGTCGAAGTAGGTGTACTGCGGGCTCCAGTCGATGTCCGACTTCCACTCCGCGGTGTAACCGGCGTACGCGACCAGGAGTACGAGCCCGACCTCGGCCCAGGGCCCGAACCGCTGCGCCCAGGCCACCGCGAACCCGACCGCCGCGAAGGCCGGCAGCATAAACGGCAGCATGTAGTAGTCGTGGATGTTGGCGATCGCCTCGTACTCGAGCAGGTAGTACAGCACCGTCATGAGCAGGAGCGTGAGCCACCAGCCGCCGCTGCGACGCAGGAACACGAGCACCGCCCCCAACACCGCAAACGGGACGCTCCAGCCGCCGAGGAGCCGCTGCGGTAAGAACTGATTGACCCACAGGTCGAGCCACTCGCCGGCGTCCTCGCTGCGGAACACCGTCATGACCGAGGGTTGGATGGTCGGGGAGGCCGCCCAGGTCGGGATCACCCACGCGTACCACGCCAGGGCCGGGGTGATGATGCCGAGTTGGAGCAGGGCATCCGACACGCCCCCGCGCAGGTCCGGGCGGCGGCGCGCCACCTGCCGCACGAAGTAGTAGATGCTCACGACCGAGATCATGAGGTACGGGATCTTGGCCCAGGTCGCGACCATGAGCGCGACGGACGCAAGCACGAGGTCGGCGCGGCGCCTGTCGGGGGGAGCGGCCCGGAAGTAGCGCAGGGCGTAGCGCAGGTACCACCACGAGGCGGCGAGGGCCAGGAGGTCGGGCAGGGGGCAGACACTGTAGTAGAACAGCACCGGGGCGTTGAGGTACAGGCCGGCGGTGAGGGCCCCGGCCACGGCGTTGCCGGTGAGGTCGCGGACGCCCAGCGCCAGGCCGAGGGCCCCGGCCACCGAGACGGCGTAGACCGTGGCCCGCGCGATGGCGATGTGCTCGCCGAAGAGTTTGTACAGCGTCGCGATGAAGTACTGGAGGATCGGGAACTCCAGGCGCTGGATGAGGGCCTCGCCGTCCTCGGTGAAGGTCATGGCGCGCGGGTTGAGGATATTGAAGTCGTAGCGCGCGAAGTTGCGGACGTTCCACATCGTGGCCGCCTGTCGCCAGGTGTGGGTGCCCTGGATGTCGAGGGTCCAGATGTCCCAGTGGAGGTAGACGCCGTACAGGACGCACATCGCGAAGATCGCCTTCGCGTACGTCGGCCGCCACGCGCCGCGGGGGCTAAAAGCGGAGGAGTCCATACTTCACGATACAGTAGACGGCGCGGACGCCGTCGCGCCAGTTGATTTTCTTGCCCTCGGCGTAGGTGCGGCCGTAGTACGAGATACCGACCTCGTAGATGCGGACCCCGGGGATGCGCGCGACCTTGGCCGTGACCTCGGGCTCGAACCCGAACCCGCGCTCGACGAGGGCCAGGGACTGGAGGTGGTCCCGGCGGAAGAGCTTGTAGCAGGTCTCCATGTCGGTGAGGTTGAGGTTGGTGGCCGCGTTCGAGAGCAGGGTCAGGAGTTGGTTGCCGATCGAGTGCCAGAAGAACAGGATCCGGTGTGGTCGCCCGCCCATGAAACGGCTCCCGTACACGACGTCGGCGTGGCCGTTGAGGATCGGCAGGAGGAGGATGTTGTACTCGGCCGGGTCGTACTCCAGATCGGCGTCCTGGATGATGACGTACTCGCCCTTCGCCACGGAGATCCCGGTGTGGAGGGCGGCGCCCTTGCCCTTGTTGACGCTGTGGCTCACGAAGGTGATCGGGAGCGCGGGGTGGGCGCGGGCGTAGGCGCGGATCACGGCCGCGGTATCGTCGGAGCTGCAGTCGTCGATGATGATGAGCTGCTTGCCGATCCCTTGCACGAGGTCCACCGCGCGGACGCGGTCGAGGATCAGGTGAATCGTGCGGGCCTCATTGTAGGCGGGGATCACGATCGAGAGCGTCTCGGGCATACGGGGGCAATGATACGACGGCGGTCCGCACGGCGACGAGGGCCGCCGGGGCGGGTCCCCAATCCGGCGGAAGGCGTTATTCTTGCGCGCAGTGCCCACCTCCCGTCCCGCGGACCTCACCCTCGTCGTGCCCTGCTACCGACCGTCCGCGGCGTGGGCGGACCGCCTGGCGGACCGTTTCGAGGCTTTCGCCAAAACCCTCGCGCCCCTCGCCGTCGACCTGGTCCTCGTCCACGACGGGACCCCGGGCGGGCTCGACCCCGCCGAACTCCGGCGCCTGCGATCTCGCCTGCCGGAGGTCTTGGTGCTCGACGACCCGGTCAACCGCGGCAAGGGTGCCGCGCTGCGCCGGGGGGTCTCGGCGACCGCGGCGCCGGTCGTCATGTACACCGACGTCGACCTCCCCTACACGACGGCCTCGATGACGGCCGTCGCCGAAGGAATCCTCGCCCGCGGCGGCGTCGTGACCGGGGAGCGTTACGAAGAGTACTACGTCACGGTGCCCTTCTGGCGGCGCCTCCTGTCGCGCGCGCACCGCTACGCGATGCGGCGGTTGTTCAAGCTCCCGGTCAGCGACTCCCAGGCCGGGCTGAAGGGTTTTGACGAAAGTGGAAAGACCGTCTTCCTCGAAACGTCCGTCGATAGATTCCTGGTAGACCTGGACTTTATCGCGCGGTGCCGCGGGCGGGTCTCGGTGACGCCGGTGCGGGTCGAACTCCGCCCCGATGTCGTCTTCACGAATTTCGGCCTCGGTATCCTCCGGACCGAAACGCGGAACTTCCTCCAGATCCTGAAGACCAGTTGGACGAGGCGTGACTAAGGCGGGGGGGCCGGCCCCGGACTTTCCCGCCACTCGTAGTGTAACCCCCCCGGCCCCCCTTATTCATCCGCGCTGCCAGACCTTCGCTTCGCTCGATCCAGCAGCCCGGCTGAACAAGGGGGGAGGCGACCGTGCGGCTCGCTTCGCTCGGGGGGCCTGCGGCGCTCAGCTCGACGGTGCACGTGGGCGTTCGCCTCCCCCCTTGTTTTGGTTTCCTCCGCGGAGACGCGAAGCGAATTCGCGGAGGAAACCAAAATAAGGGGGGCCGGGGGGGTTACCCGCGAGTGAAGGGCAAAACCTCAGCCGCCAGAGAGGAGTATAAAAGCGATGGGAAAGTCCTAGGGGGGCCGGCCCCGCCGAGGGTGGATCGGCGCGCGCGAGGCGTCCATCCGCGGTGGATAAGATCGAGATAGCCGACGACACGCTGTTTTGTGCAGACCGGCAGACGTATTAGTATTGTCGAAGACGGGGCTTAGGCATTACCGTGCTTCTTTCACGCCATGAAGTCACCTACTTCGTTCGCCATCGCCCTCGTCTTCCTCGCGCAGGTCCTCGCGGTCACGGTCTACTACCCGAAGCACGAGCAGGGCGGCACCGAGGCCTACATCTCCTGGGACGTGGCCGGGTACTACATGTACCTCCCGGCGCTGTTCGTCTACGATGATTTGGCCGGGGACAGCTACCACGAGGCGGTGACCACCGAGTACGGGCCGAGTCCGGTGTTCGACCACGCCTTCCAGCACGCCTCCGGGGCCTGGGTCATGAAGTACTCCCTCGGGCAGGCGCTCCACTTCGCGCCGTTTTTCGCGGTGGCGCACGCTTTCGCGAAAACCTCGGACGCCTACCCCGCCGATGGGTTTTCGCTGCCGTACCAGCTCAGCGTCGGGGCGGAGATCCTGTGCTTCGCGCTACTGAGTCTGTTTTTGCTGAGGCGCCTGCTCAGGCACTACTACTCCGAAGGCGTGACCGCGGTGACGATCGTGGCCGTGGGGCTGGCGACCAACTACCTCGACTACTCCAGCATCGCCGGGGGGCACACGCACCTCAACCTCTTTTGCTACTACGCCCTACTCGCGCTCGCGACGCGGCGCTTTTACCAGACCCCGAACTTCCTGTACGCCGCCGCCATCGGGGCCTGCATCGGGATCTCGGCACTCTCGCGGCCGACGGAGATCATGATGGCGCTCGTGCCGCTGCTCTGGGGGATTTCGCTTACGAAGGCTGGGGTTTTACAACGCGCGCAGGTTTTGGCGAAAGCCTGGCCGCAACTGCTTACCGCGGCCCTGGTCGGCGGCGCCATCCTCTTCCTGCAGCCGCTCTACTGGCACAGCGTGTCCGGGGACTGGATCGTGTACAGCTACCAAGACCAGGGCTTCTCGTGGATCAAGACGCACTTCACGCAGGGGCTCGCGAGCTTCAAGGGCGGGTGGCTGCCGTACACGCCGCTGGGGGTGATGATGCTGCTGGGGTTCATCCCCCTGCGGCGGCAGCACCCGCGCATCATGCCGGGGATCGCGCTGTACATTCTGCTCTTCATGTACGTAGTCTGGAGCTGGGACCTCTGGCAGTACGGCGGTTCGCTCGGGCAGCGGACGATGGTGCAGGTGTACCCCCTGCTGGCGCTCCCGCTCGCGGCCTGCTTTCGGTGGGCGTCGGAGGGGGGGCGTTTCCGCAAAACCCTCGTCGGGGTAGGTTTTGGCGTAAGCCTATTCGTAAGTCTGTTCTGGATGCACCAGGCGCACCGCGGGGGGATGTTCGTGGCGGGGCAGATGACGACGGACTACTACTGGGCGCAGTTCGGGCGCTTCGACCGCGATCGGCAGCGCTTCATGTTCTTGGACCGGGTCGACGGCTTCGACGGGGAGATGGCGAATCCCGAGACGCTGTTGAGCGAGGGCTTCGAGACCGTGACCGACGAGGGGATGCGGTGTGCGGAGGGCCCGCTCGCGGGGGCACAATCGCTGTGCGTACGCGACGGCGATACGTACAGCCAAGTGTACGACGTGCCCCTGCCGACGGCGCCGAAGGAGTGGATCCGCGTGAGCTACGACCTGGACGTGCGCGCCAAGACCTGGGACTGGTGGGCGATGGCGCAGACGATGCTGCTGATCAAGCGGGACGACGACATCGTCGAGAGCTACTTCGTGCGTCCCGAGCGACTCCTGGACGGGGGGCGGGAGCGGATCACCTTCTACGGACAGCTGCCGCGGGCGAGCAAATTCAATAAGATCGAGTTCTCGATCTGGAAGCCGGGCCTGAGCGGACTGATCGTGGTCGATGACCTGGAAGTCATTGGTTTCAATGATTGACGGGTGATTAGGTGCTGGGTGCTTAGGTGCCTAGGTGCCTAGGTGCGGCTCTTCAGACGTGGAGTCCGCACCCCGCACCCCGCACCTAGGCACCCCGCACCTAGGCACCCCGCACCCCGCACCTAGGCACCCCGCACCCCGCACCCCGCACCTCAACTCTCGATCAGCCCCCCCGTCACCCGCCGCAACTGTAGATCCGTGACCAGCAGGTTGTAGATCGCGGTGATCCGCGCCTGCTCGGCGTTCAGGTATTCCAGTTCCAGCTGGCGGTAGTCGAAGCTGTTGATGTTGCCCGCCCTGAGTTGCTCGGCGGCGAGGGCGAGGTTGGCGCGTGCGTTGGCGATGAGGGCGTCCTGGAGGCCGAGCAGGGCGCGCTGGTTGTCGTAGGTCTCGACGAGGGTCCGGGCCTGGAGCGTGGCGTCGCGTCGAGCGTTGCGGACCTCGAGCTCGGCGATGCGCTCGCCGGTGATGGCGTTCTCGAGCGACCGGCGCCGCAGGCCCGCGTCGAAGAGCGTGTAGGCGGCCGTGATGCCGGCGTTGAAGCCCGAGGTGTTCCCGAGGACGAACTCGCTCGGCTCCCCGGTACGCGGGTCGTCGCCGAAGAACTTGAACCCGTTCTCCGAGAAGGTAAGCCCGCCGTTGACCTGGACGCTCGGCTTGAAGGCCGCGCGCGCGATTTCGGTCTGCGTGAGGGCCAGGGATCGTTGCGTGCGCAGGAGTCGCAGGTTGGCCCCGGAGTCGATCTTGGCGGCTACGGCGCGCTCGTTCCAGTCGCGCGGGTCGAACAGGAGCGTGTCCCCGAGGGCGCGACCGTCGAAGGTCTCCGGCTCCGCGTCGAGCGCGATGTAGAGGGCCCGCAGGGAGTTCTCGACCGCGAGGCGGGTCTGCTCCACGCGGACGCTGTCGTTGAGGAAGGCCGTCCGCGCCTGCAGCAGGTCGATCGACTGGCCCTGCCCGTAGGCGCGCCGCAGCTCCTGGAAGGCGAGTCGGTCGCGACTGAAGGCCTTCACCTCCCGCGCTACCCTCGCGTTCGCCTCGGCGAGCTGGGCGTTGTAGTACGCCAGTCCGACGTCGAAGATCGAGGTCTCGACCAGTTGCCGCACCTGATCCCTCGACACGCGCTCGAGTTGCCCGAGGCGCCGCAGGTCGAAGCGCACGCGGTAGCCGTTGAAGAGCGTGTAGTTGACCTGCAGGCCGGCCGTGGCGTTGCCGCTGTAGAAGGTACCGTTGATGAAGCTCGCCGGATTGTTCTGGTTGTTGAAGGAGTTGTTGAACCCGAGCGTCGCCTGCACGAGCGGCGCGCGGCCCGCCGTGACGTAGTTGTTGTTGTTGGCCGCCACCTCGGCGTTGAGGCGCTGCCCCGCCACCGAGAGGTTGTTGTCGACGCCCCACGCGATGGCCTCGGCGAGGCTCAGGGGGTCGGTCGGGCCCTGCGCAGCCAGCCTTAGCGGGTTTTGCGAAAGCGTAATCGCGATGGCGGTCAGGCCGCAAAACAGGTATCTCCCACTCATGCCGTTCGGCTTTGGTCCTTGCTCAATTCACCCTCGAAGAACTCGCGCACCTCCGCCCAGGTCTTCATCCGCCGGAAGCGCGCCTCCCCCCGGTTGTGCAACGCGTCAAACAGCAGCGGGGTGCCCCGGAAGGTCTCCAGGTTGAACGCGTGATCGTCGATCATGTAGTCGGTGCCGATGATGGATTTGTCGCCGCAGAACACGATCTGGCGCCAGTGCACCCAGGGCAGGTGCTCGTGGAGCCAGTCGTACTTGTCCTCGAGGCTGTTGCGAAACTCCATCGCCGCCGAGACGAAGTAGATCCCGTAGTGATGCCGCAACCAGTCCAGCGTCTCGGCCGCGCCGGTGATGAAGGGTAAGTCGCGGAAGAAGCCCCGCTCGTAGATCACTTCGCGGAGGGTTTCGCCGCCGGCCAGAGCGTAGATCTTGCGGCCTTCGAGTTCGGCGGGGGTGGCGACGCGCCCCGTGCGCTCGGTGAAGTGCCGGTGGAATTTCGGCATCAGGTCGGCGACGACCTCGTCGAGGTCGATGGCGATGGTCTTTATTTGAGTTCTCATTTTTCAATTTTCAGTTCTCAGTTGTTGCCACGGGGGCGGGGCCGATCGGGCTTTCGTCGATGCGATTTTTACTTATTGCGAGGGTAACGTTCGTTTGTAGTCTTGACGATTCTAGCTAAAAGCCTGATGAGTTCGTCGGCCCTAGGGTAGAGATTGTCGTAAGTGGCTTGGTTGATCAGCCCGAGGGCAAGGGTATACCTAATCCAAAATTTAGACTCCCGAGCTTCCTTGAGGGAGATTGACATCTTCATAGCGAAGTCGCGTGGAGAGGAGCCACCGTTGGCCTCTTCGACATTTGCTCCAACCGACGAGGAGCACCGCAGCAGCTGATTCCCTATCGAAAAGGCCTTCGGCAATGCACAGATCATCATTGCCGTTTTACCCGCGTCCACAGCAAAACTGAAACTCTTTACCTGTGTCGGGCTATCGCCATATCCTGCACTGCTGGTAGGTTCACGCAACATCTGACGCTCCAGGGGGGATACAACTGCCTCATGCTCCTGCGCGAAGTCCTCGATCAATAGAGCTTTATCGCTAAATACCGGAATATGATCAAACTCAGAAAGTTCCTCAGCGAATGGAAGTAACGATGGATACACAAACATAGCAGTACGCTTATTTAGCAAATGACGCTGCTCACTAAATCAGGTTAGACACAACGATCAAAAGTCAAAAATTTACAAAAAGTTTGGCCACCCCCCTTCACTACTCGCAATAACAACATAGCGGTAGCAACTAAGAACTGAGAACTGAGAATTGCCTCAATTCCCCGCAAACAAAGCCGGCGCCGTCTGCAAAAAGATCATCAGGCCCACCAACACCAGCATGCCCCCGAAGTAGAGGCCCCAGTTCCGCGTGGCGTTCGCGGGCGCGGCCGCCTCCACGTCCTCGTAGCCGCCGCCGAAGCCCGTCCACACGCGGTGGAGCGTGACCTTGAAGCGGTTACTCAGGATGAGCAGCGACGGCAGCACCGCCAACAGACAGATCGTCGTCGCCAGCAGGCCGAAGCTGACCGAGATCGCCATCGGGATGAGGAACTGCGCCTGCAGGCTCTTCTCGAACATGATCGGCGCCAGCCCCGCGAGCGTCGTCACCGTCGTGAGGATGATCGGGCGGAAGCGACCGAGACAGGCCTCGCGCAGGGCCACCATCTGCGGTTTGCCCTCCTCTAGCAATTCGTTGTAGCTCGTCACGAGGACGAGCGCATCGTTGACGAGGACGCCGATCAAAGCGATCAGCCCCAGACCGCTGAAGAGACTCAGCGGATAGTTGCTCGGCATCACGGTCGTCATGAAGAAGTGCCCCCAGGCCACGCCGATGAACGCGATCGGGATCAGGAGCGCGACCATCAGCGTCTGCGACATCGAGCGGAACGTGAGCGCGATGATGAAGAACATCAGCGACAGCACGATCGGGCCGATGAGCCCCACCGAACTCGAGGTCTTGTTCTGCTCCCGGTTCTGCCCCTCGAAGTCGGCCGTGATCCCGGGGTGGCGCGCGAGGATCGCCGGGACGATCTCGGTCTGGACCATCGCCGTCACGTCGCTCACGCTCACCTCGTCGCTCGAGACATCGGCCTCGACGCTGAGGTCGCGCTGCCCGTCGATGTGGTTGATGGCCACCGTCCCGCGCTCGGTCTCGAGGCGGGCCACGTCCCCGAGGACGAAGGCCCCCTGCGGCGTGCGGATGCGCATGTTGGCGAGCTGATCTACGGTGGCGCGGTTGTCCTCGGCGTAGCGGACCCACACCCGCACCTCGTCACGGCCGCGCTGCAGGCGCTGCACCTCCGCGCCGAAGAACCCGCCCCGCACCTGCGCCAGGACGCTGCCCTCGTCGAGCCCGAGCGCCCGGCCGCGGTCGTTGAGGGTGATGTTGATCTCCCGCAGGCCCTCCTGGTTGTTGTCGGTCACGTCGCTGAGCTCCTTGAGGTCCTTGAGGGCGTCCGACACCTCGCGGGCGGCGGCCTTGAGCTCCTCGCCGTCGCGACCGCGCAAGGACACCGTGACCGGCTTCCCGAAGGCCGACGCCCCCCCGAAGGTGAGGGTCTCGGCCTCGGGGATGTCGCCGGCGAACTTGCGCACCGCGTTGCCGAAGGCGCGCAGCTTCAGCGAGTCGCGCTTGTCGCCGTCGAGCAGGTTGACCGTGAGGCTCCCCTGGTACGTGCTCGGCCCGAGGCGAATCTCGGTCTGCTCCACGGCGCGCTTCTCGTCGTTGAAGAAGTGCTGGCTCAGCGAGTCGTCCGCCTGCTCGACGGCGCGGTAGAGGCGGTCGAGGTACTGCTGCGTGACCTCCTCGCGCGTCCCGGCGGGCATCTTGAGGTTGATCGAGAGTTCGTCGCGCTCGATGTTCGGGAAGAACGTCGTCGAGATCAGCCCCCCCTGCACGGCGCCGACGGTGATGATCAGGAGCGCCACCATGATCGCCACCGTGATCACGCGCTGCGTCATCGCGAAGTCGAGCACCGGGCGGTAGAGCCGGTCCCGCAGCCAGTCCATGACGTTGTCGAAGAACTGCATGAACTTCGGCTTCGGCGCGTGTGGGCTCACCTGCAGGGCCTTCGAGTGCGCCACGTGCGTCGGCAGGATCAGCACGCCCTCCACCAGCGAGAACACCAGCGACAGAATCACGACCATCGACATGTCCCCGAAGAAGTCCCCGAGGCGCCCGTCGATGAAGAAGAAGAGCATGAACGCCACCACCGTCGTCATCACGGCACTGAAGACGGCCGGCAGCACCTGGAGCGTCCCGTTGATGGCCGCGTTCTCGGCCTCGCGCTTCTTGCGGGCGAGGCGCGACTTCTCCCCGGCCCGGCGCTGCTCCTCGGTGAGGAGGGCCAGGCTGTCGGTTTGTTCGGCTTTCGCCAAAACCAGTTCGTCGGTGTCCGGCTCCTCGAGGTCGAGCCCGTCCTCCCAGCGCTGGTAGATGTTCTCCGCGATCACGATCCCGTCGTCGACGAGGATCCCGATCACGAGGATCATCCCGAACAGCGACAGGACGTTGATGCTCAACCCGATGGCCGCCGCCACGACGAACATCCCCGCGAACGAGATCGGGATCGCCGCCGCCACCCAGAACGCGAGTCGCCAGTTGAGGAACAGCGCCAGCGTCACGCAGACGATCACGAAGCCCATGATCCCGTTGCTCGACAGCAGGTCGATACGGTCGCGCAGCGTCGTCGAGGCATCCCGCGTGATCGCCATCTGGACCTCGGCGTTGGCCTTGTTGAACTCCTCGACGTACTCCTTGACCTCGTCCGTGATCGAGAGCATGTCCTCCTCGAGGGTGTTCGACACCGACACCACGACGGCCGGCTTCTGGTCGATGTAGACGCGGTTGGGGCTGTCGGCCCAGCGGTCGCGGATGTCGGCGATGTCGTCGAGCCGCACGACCCCGCCGCCGGGCGTGGTCTTGACGACGATGTCGCGCAGGCCCGGCGCGTAGTACTCCTTCTGGCGCGAGCGCAGCAGCAGCTCCTCGTCGACGGTCTTGATCGTCCCGCCGGTGATGTCGAGGTTGGCGCCCCGCACGGCCGTGGCTGCCTGCGCGAAGGTCAGACCGTAGGCCTGCAGGTCGTTTTCCCGAAAGGCGATCTCGATCTCCTCCTCCGGGAAGCCGCTCAGCTCGATCTTCGAGATGCCCTCCCGCGCGATCAAGTCCGTCTCCATCTGGCGGGCGTAGCGCTTGAGGGCCTGCAGGCTCACGTCCCCCGAGATCGCCACGGCGATCGCGAAGCCGATGTTCTCGCGCTTGTACACCACCGGCGGCTCCAGTCCGGCCGGGAAGCTCGGGATCCGGTCGACGGCGTTGCGGACGTCGTCCACCACCAGGTCGGTATCGTAGCCCTTCAGGACCTCGATGGTCAGGGTCCCGGCGTTCTCCGAACTCGAGCTCGTGATCCGCTCGATCCCGGAGACGCCCTTGAGGTTCTCCTCGATCTTGTTGACCACGCCCTCCTCCATCTCCTCGGGGCTCGCCCCCGGCAGGACGGTCTGCACGGAGATGACGCGGCTCGGCACCTCCGGGAAGAAGGTCGACCGCATGTTCGACAGCCCGATGCCCCCGAACACGAGCATCGCCACCATCAGCAGGTTGGCCGCGATCGGGAACTTCACGAAGTAGGTGATGACGCTACGCATGCTCTTGGTTAATTATCGAAAGGTGAAGTGTTCGAGGGTGAAGTGTTTAATACGGTCCGGCCTGCCGCCAAGGCCCCCTCACCCCCGCGAGCGCACCTTCATCCCTTCGTACGCCCCCGAAACCGATTCGTTCAAGACCGGTAGGTCCCGCGGCAGCCCCCGGATGTACACTTTGTCCCCGACCCTCCGCACCACCTCCACCTGCCGCAAGGCCAGGCTACTGTCCGGCACGACGTACACCTCGTCCTCGCCGACCAGGAGTCGCTGGTCGAGTTCCACGACGCCGTCGAGGGAGGCGCCGCGGACTTCGCCCCTGAGGAAGAGCCCCTCCCGCAGGCCGGCGCCCGAGACGCTCAGGTACACCGTGGCCGCCTGCGTGTTCGGGTCGATCTGGGTCGAGAGCCGCGACACCGTCCCGCGGTAGGTCTCGCCGTTCGGCCCGGTGAGGGTGGCCTTCGCGCCGACGGGCAGGAAGCCGAGGTCCCGGACCGGCACGCTCGCCGCCAGTTCGTAGTCGGAGGCCGTGAGTGTGCCCAGGGGCTGCCCCGAGCGGACCAGTGCGCCGGTCGTGGTCGAGACTTCCGTCAAAACACCCGTAAACGGTGCCCTCAAGGTGTACTTACTGAAGCGCTCCTCGGAGGCTTTGATGTTGTAGTACTGCCCGTAGATGTCCTTGGCGTTGAGGTAGAACCGCGCCGCGTCGGTGGCGGCGGCGGGCAGGGCGGGCAGCGTCCGCTCGGGGTCGAACGCCCGCAGGTACGCGTCCCAGGCCGGGAAGGTCTCCGGGTAGTCGATCTTGAGCTCCGGCATGGCCTGCGCGATGATGCGGGCCAGGGTGCTCTTCTGGGCTAGGAGCGTGTAGCGGGCCTCGGTGTCGTTGATGCGCGCCAGCACCTCCCCCTTGCGGTAGGTGACCCCGACCTTGAAGGCGTGGGCGGACTGGTCGAAGACCCCGGTCACCTCCGCGATCACGGGCGCGGTCTGGAAGGCGACGAGGCGCCCCTGCAGCGGCACGTCCAGGTCGACCTTCGCCGCGACCGGCACCTGGGTGTCGACCTCGCGCACGGCCGTGACGCTGGGCTTCTTCGGCGCTGGGGGCGTGCTGTTCTTGAGGCGGTAGCTGATGGCTACGCCGGCGGCGATGAGCGCGAGCACGGTCACGACCTGGAGGCCGATGCGTAGGGCTGGATGCATAGACAAGGGGGGGGCTACTGAGTCACCTAGGGCAGCGCGAAGATGCGACTAACGTACGGGAGGGGTATCGGGATGTGGGGGGCATTAAGCGCTAGCGAAAACACTAGACGGACACGCCGGCCCACGGTTCAGCGCGCTTTAGCGTGCCCCTCCGAGCCGAAGGCGAGCTGTGTGTGGCGAGCTGCAGCCAGGTGGGATAAGCCATCGTTAAGGTCGGCTCCGCCGAGAGGTCGCGCGCTGAAGACACGCTAAACCGTAGGCTGCGGGCTCGTACAGCGTCCGTTCTGGCGCCGATATGAGGGTTTAGCTTTCGCCAAAACGCCCTTTACTCCTGCCCACTGAACGACCAGGTCAACGTGGCCGGGATGCTCTGCGCGGGGGAGGACTTGATGGTGCGGAACTCGACGATGAGGTTGATTTCCGGTCCGCCGAATAGCTCCTTGAGGTCTATTTCGGAGGGTATCAAGTCGAGGCGCGGACCGACGTTGTCGCGGATCTGGTCGCGGTAGAAGATCTCGCGCGCCTCGCGGATGTCGTCGGTGTAGGCCTTCACGATGACCTCGTAGGCGAAGCCCCAGTTGAGGCCGGCTTCGTTGACCGTCAGGGAGGCCCGCTCCGGGACGACACGCTTCCACTCGCCCCACGGCTTGCCGGTCTCGCGCTCGAAACGGTCCTGCTCGGTGGGGAGCCTCTGCAGCTGGAACGAGTGCGAGAAGGCCTGATTGAGCCCGGCGCCGACGGTGAAGACTCGGGGGGTAAACTGGAGGCGCGTGCCCTGGACCTCCTTCTCGCCGCAGCCCGCGAGGAGCAGGGAGGCGGCCAGCGTGAGTGCGAGCGCGGCGAGGGTCGACGGTTTGAGCATACGGCTACACCAACGTCGCCGAGGCGTGTTAGCGTTTCCCGGGCGACAATAACTTAGCCCGTACGGTAGGTCTCTACCTTTCACGCTTACTTGTGCGCTAATTATGGGTGTTGCCAACGTTCGTCTCCCCGGAGACCCAGTCCAGTCCCAAGCCTTCGTGCGCCACATCCTCCGCGACCTGCAGGCCCTGGAGTACATGCTCGACAACGACTGGTTCGAGAATGACATCGTCCGCATCGGCGCCGAGCAGGAGATGTGCCTCGTCGACCGGCGCACCTACAAGGCCGCCCCGATCAACACCACGATCCTCGAGGCCCTCGAGGAGTACCCCTGGGCCGACTCCGAGCTCGCGAAGCACAACCTCGAGACCAACCTCACGCCGCACGTCTTCTCCGGGGATGCCCTCGCGAAGATCCACGCGGAGGTCGACGAGCACCTGCGGCTCATCAACGCCGCCGCCGCGCCCCACAACGCGGCCGTGGTGCTGACGGGCATCCTGCCCACCTTGCGCAAGGGCGACCTCGACATCTCCAACCTCACGCCCCGCCCGCGCTACCGCGCCCTGATGGAGGCGATCGACAGCCATAAGTCGGGCGGCAATTACGAGATCCGCCTCAAGGGCATCGACGAGCTCACGATCACGCACGACTCACCGCTGATCGAGGCGGCGAACACGAGTTTCCAGGTGCACCTGCAGGTGAGCTCGCGGGAGTTCGTCAAGATGTACAACATCTCGCAGGCGCTCACGGGACCGGTTTTGGCGACAGCCGTCAACTCCCCGATCGTGTTCGGGCGCAGGCTGTGGCACGAGAACCGCATCGCGCTGTTCCAGCAGGCCCTCGACACGCGCTCGACGAAGGACCACATGCGCGAGCGCGCGCCGCGGGTGAGCTTCGGGAAGAGCTGGGTGGACAAGTCCATCCTCGACATCTACCGCGAGGACCTGTCGCGGTTCCGCGTGTTGCTCGCCGCCGACATCGACGACGATAGCCTCGCCGACATCGCCGCGGGCAAGGTGCCGCGCCTGCACGGGCTCCAGGTCAACAACTCGACCGTCTACCGGTGGAACCGCCCCTGCTACGGCATCTCCGACACCGGCAAGCCCCACCTGCGGATCGAGAACCGCGTTTTGCCGGCAGGCCCCACCACCGCCGACGAGATCGCCAACGCCGCGCTGTGGCTCGGGGCCATGGTCGGGATGGCGAAGCGCGTGGACGACATCCGCGACCACATGTCCTTCGACGACGTGGCCGACAACTTCGCGAAGGCGGCGCAGTTCGGGATCGACTCTAAGTTCAACTGGTTCGGCGAGGGCAAGGTGCTCGCCTCGACGCTGCTCACCGAGGAGATCCTCCCGATGGCACGCGAGGGCCTCGCCGAGCGCGGGATCGACGCCGGCGACGTCGACCGCTACCTGGGGATCGTCGAGGAGCGCGTCAAGAGGGTAAGCACGGGTGCGCGCTGGCAACTCAAGAGCTTCACGAAGCTCAAGGCGAGCGTCGGGCGCGACGAGGCCCTGAGCAACATGACGGCCGCGATGATGCACAACGCCGCCGGGGGCAAGCCCGTGCACGAGTGGCCCCTGGCCGACGCGGAGGCCATGCCGCAGTACGCGCCGAAGCGCCTGCTCGTGGAGGAGTTCATGGAGACGGACCTGTTCACGTGCCACTCGGACGACCTGATCGACCTCGTGGCGGAGATGATGGACTGGCGCAAGATCCGCTACATGCCCGTCGAGGACGACCAGGGGCACCTGTGCGGACTCGTGACCGCGCGCCTGATGCTGCGTCACCACGTGCGCCTGAGCCGCGCGATGTCCACCGAGAAGACGACGATCAAGGAGATCATGGTCGACAAGCCGATCACCGTCGGGCCGCAGAATACGATCGTCGAGGCGATGGACCTGATGCGCACCAACAAGGTAGGCTCGCTGCCGGTGGTGAAGGACGACGAGTTGATCGGCATCATCACCGAGATGGACTTCCTGCGGATCAGCGGGCGGTTGATTCGGCAGTTGGAGACGATGGGGTGAGGGCGGGCTGCGGCGGTGATGGCCTGCGGCGTTGCCGTACGTGGGTGCCGGGGGGGGAACATACTTCACGCTCGGCACGTATGCACGGCCGGTAGCACAGCCGTGTTTGCCTGCTTAGAGAAGGGGAAGGGGCCCCTTCTCTAAGCAGGCAAACACGGCCCGTCACGACGGCCCGTCAGGCGTCTCGACCTTACTATACACCAGGCCCCCCGACACCCCCTCACCGAGCCACGGCGCTAGCGCCCCGTCCCCGCCCCTCCCGACGTACGCAATTCATACACCGCCCCCGGGAACAAACACACCCCTCCCGGTGCTTATACCCTCAGACGCCCGGGCGTCGGCACCCCGACCAAAACCCTAAAATGACTCCACCCGGTATCCGCCCGTGGAGCTCACCCCCAAACGCAGCGGATGAACCTCGTCTTCGTCGGAAATTACCCCCCGCGCCAGTGCGGCATCGCCACCTTCACGCAGCACATCGCCGACGGCATCGCGAAGGCCGCCAAGAAGCGCCGTGAGGCCGTCACCACGGCCGTGGTGGCCATCAACGACCGCGAGGGCTACGCGTACCCGCCCGAGGTCATCCGCGCCATCGGCGAGCACGAGCGCAAGGACTACATCAAGACCGCCGAGTACCTCAACCGCTCCGACGTCGACGCCGTCATCCTCCAGCACGAGTTCGGGATCTTCGGCGGGGAGGCCGGGGAGCACATCCTGAGTTTTGCCGAAAGGCTCCACAAACCGCTCGTCGTGACCCTGCACACGGTCCTGCGCCAACCCAACGACCAGCAGCGCCTCATCATTCAGCGCCTCGGGGCCCTGTCGCAGCGCCTCATCGTCATGAGCCAACTCGCCGTGCGCATGCTGCAGCAGGTGTACCGCATCCCGGCCGACCGCATCAGCTGCATCGAGCACGGGTCGCCGAGCTACGACTACTCCCGCCGCGGGCAGGCGCGCGAGTTGCTCGGGCTCGGGGAGCGCAACACGCTGCTCACCTTCGGGCACCTCGGTCGTGGCAAGGGCATCGAGACCGCCATCGAGGCCCTGCCGGCGCTGCAGGCCGTCGATCCGGACTTCCTCTACATTTTGCTCGGCAAGACCCACCCGCACGTGCTCGCACACGAGGGCGAGGCCTACCGCGAGAGCCTGTGGGCGCGCGTCGAAGAGTTGGGGCTCGCGGGCAATGTCCGCTTCGACAACAAGTTCGCCGACGAGGAGCTGCTCAGCGACTACCTGCTCGCCGCCGACACCTACGTCCTCCCCTACCCGAACGAAGCCCAGATCACGAGCGGGACCCTGTCCTACGCCGTCGGCGCCGGTTGTGCTGTACTGAGTACCCCCTTCTGGCACGCCAAGGAGATCCTGACCGAGGGCCGTGGACTGCTCTACGGTTTTGGCGACAGCCGCCAACTCGGCGAGGAGCTGGTGGCCTTGCGGCAAAACCCCGAACTACAGCAGCGCCTGCGCCAAGCCGCCAAGGCCTACGGACAACTCACCACCTGGACCATGCAGGGCCGGACCTACCTCGACGTGCTCGACCAGGTGCGCGCCAACTACCGCCGGCAGAAGAGTCCCCTGCGCGGCGTGCAACAGCTGCCGAAGGTCGACGTGCAGCACATCCGGCGCCTCACCGACGACACGGGGCTCCTGCAGCACGCCAGCTACCACCTCCCGAACCGCAAGGAGGGCTACTGCCTCGACGACAACGCCCGCGCGATCATCTTCTGCGTCCAGGCCCTCGAGCAGGGCCTGCCCCGGCCCGAGATCGAGCCCCTGCTCGACAACTACCTCGCGCTGCTGCACTACCTCCAGAAGCGCGACGGCGCGATGCACAACTTCGTGGGCTACGACCGCAACTACCTCGACAAGGTCGGTTCGGACGACAGCCTCGGGCGCGCCGCCTGGTGCCTCGGGACCCTGCTCGCGAGCGAGGCCGTGAGCCAGGACCACAAGGACCTCGCGTGGCAGCTCTACCTCGGGCTGCGGCCCCACCTCGAGGGCCTGCGGAGCCTCCGGGCCGTGGCCTACGTCATCATGGGGCTCGCGGCGCTGAGCAGGTCCGAGCAGTACTCCGAGAACGTCAAACCCTACGCCCGCGAGCTCGGGGAGTTCCTCGTCACTGAGTTCGCGGCCGTGAGCGACGGGACGTGGCACTGGTTCGAGAACGTGCTCACGTACGGGAATGCCGTGCTGCCGCTGTCGATGCTCGAGCTCCACCTCATCACCGGGGAGGCCCGCTACCGCGAGATCGCGGAGGCGACGACGCGTTTCCTCGAGACGCACACCTTCGAGGACCACATGATCCACCCCGTCGGGTGCCACAGTTTCATGCGCCGCGGCGAGGAGCCCTGCAAGTTCGACCAGCAGCCCATCGACGCGATGGGGATGGTGATGCTCTACACCCGCTGGTACGAGCACACCCACGACGAGGGCGACCTGCGCCGCGCGACGATCAGCTTCGAGTGGTTCATGGGCCGCAACGACCTCGGGCTGCCGCTCTTCCACGCCGAGCGCGGCAGTTGTTTCGACGGCCTCATGGAGCGCGGGATCAACCAGAACCAGGGGGCCGAGAGCACGCTCGCCTTCTGGATCTCGCGCAACCGCGTGGCCGCCGCCATGAGCCTCGCCAGCAACGGAGCCGCCGGCCACGCCAAGCCAGGCGCCCGGTGGGTGCGCGGCAGCATCGACGGTGACCTCCAGCAACAGCTCGACGAGGTGGCGCGCGCGCTGCCCGACCGCAGTGAGGCAGCGTAGGTGAGTGGCCCTCGGCGAAAGTATCGCATCGGCGTCATTGCCCCCGTCGCCTGGCGTACGCCCCCCCGCGCGTACGGCCCGTGGGAGCAGGTGGCCAGCAACATGACCGAGGGCCTCGTGGCGGCCGGGCACGACGTGACGCTCTTCGCGACGGCCGATAGCGTCACGGGCGCTCGACTCGTCGGGACGACCCCCGCCGGCTACGAGGAAGACCGGACCCTAGACGCCAAAATCTGCGAGTACACCCACCTGAGCCAGGTCTTCGAGCGCGCCTGTGAGTTCGACCTCTTGCACAATCACTTCGACTTTATGCCGCTGGCGTACAGCCGCCTGGTGGACACGCCGATGGTGACGACGATCCACGGCTTCTCGAGCGAGCGCATCCTACCGATGTACCGCCGCTACGATGACCGCGTGCACTACGTAAGCATCTCCGACGCGGACCGGGACCCGAGCCTGCGCTACGCGGCGACGGTGTACAACGGGATCGACGTGGACGCCTTCGGTTTTGGCGACAGCCACGACGGACCGAAAGCCAAATACGGTCCGTACCTGCTGTACTTCGGCCGCATGCACCCGGACAAAGGCCCGCACGACGCCGTCGAGATCGCGCGGCGCACGGGTCGCCGCCTACTCATGGCCGGCCTCATCCAGGACGCGCCGTACTGGGACACGCAGGTCGCGCCCCACGTCGACGGCGCGCGCGTCGTCTACCTCGGCAACGTCGGCCCGGAGGAGCGGCGGCGGGTTTTGGCGGAAGCCGACGCCCTCCTCCACCCCATTTACTTCGAGGAGCCCTTCGGCCTGAGCGTGGCCGAGAGCATGATCAGCGGCACGCCCGTCATCGCCTACCGCCGCGGCTCGATGCCGGAGTTGATTGCCGAAGGCCTGAGTGGCTTTTTAGTGGATGACCTAGAGGGGGCCTGTGCGGCTGTCGCCAAAACGCAGGGCGTCGACCGCGGGGCGTGTGCGGCTTACGCCAAAACGAAGTTCTCGCGGGAGGCGATGGTGGCGGGGTATGAGGCGGTGTACGCTCAGATTATAAGTCCGTAGACGCTACCGAATGGCGCCAGCCGCCGCCGACGCGCACCCAAGCCCATGCCCTTACTCCACCACCAGTGCCCGGCTCACACTGCCTTCGCCATTGGTAACCCACAACGTGTATACCCCGGCTTCGGCCGGCGCAGGCAGCTCGAGCACGCCCCGCGTCCGCACTGGCACCGCCCGCGTTGAGATCACGCGCCCGAGCGCGTCCACGAGCTCCAAGTTCGCCGCCGCCGTAAGCTCGAGCGCCACACTTACTGTGCCCCCGGCCGCCACTGGATTCGGGTACACCTCAAAGCGCATCACGCTGGCGAGCTCCCGCGTGCCGGAGCTCTTCACCACCGTGAGTCGTACACTCGCCGTGTCGCTGGCGCAGCCGTTGCGCCCGAAGGCCACCGCCGTGTAGCGACCGCTGTCGCTCACGCGCGCGCTGTCCAACTTCCCGTCCGGAAGCAGGCGCCCGTCCGGGGCGTAGTACTCGACGCGCGCCGCATCGCCCACCGCTGCCTGGAGCTGGATGTCGCTGCCCTCGGTCGTGTCCCCCACGACGCGCAGACCCGTGATCGCCGGGCGGTCCAGGACCCGCAACCGCAACCCCGCGCTCGCGCCCGTACTATCGGCCGCGGCGTACCCGTACCGCAGGTCGGCCCCGCCTGCCTTGACGCGCACGCTGTACACGGCGCTCGTGTCACCCGCACCGACCGTAAGGCTACTGCGGCCGACGGCTTGTGCCAAAACTTCCCCGCCGCGCAGCCAGGTGTACCGGGCGGCGTTGCCGACGGGATTGGAGGTCGTCGCGCTCAGCGTCACCGAATCCCCGGCACACACGCTGTCGGCGGAGAGGCGCAACACAGGCTCGATGTAGAGCTCGATGTCGCGCGCCCGCAAGGGCCGCACGAGGTAGCCGCCGTCGAAGGGCGCAGTCGCGTCACGCTGGTCGAGCAGACCCCGCACCCGGAAGCGGCCCCGCGGCGCGGGCAGATTATAGAGCACCGTCTGCCGCCCGACGTATAGTTGGACGCTGTCCTCCTCCACGCCCGCCAGTGCCGCCGAGAAACCGAGCAGCCCACCCGGCGCCCAGGCATCCGGGCTACGCAGGCGCACCGAGTCGAGGCGCACGAAGTAGCCCTCGTTCGCCTCCACGACGCGCTCGTCGGACGCCCGTACGCCCCGGCTCTTCCCGAGCACGCGGAGGCTATCCAACCGCAGCTGCAACTGGCCGGCCGGCTGGCGCAACACACCCGTGACCTCGAGACTGTCACCGACTACCGGCACGTAGTCCTGCAGCGCGGTGTCGCTGTACACCTGGAGGCCCGCCCCCAACTCCGCGAGGTAAAAGCTGAGCCCGTAGGGCACCTGGTTGTCGCTGATCACGGCGCCCCGCAGGCGCACGCGCCGCCCGGAGAGGAGGTTGCGCCCGGCGCCGTCGTTCGGGCGCACCCCGGGGATCGTATTCTCCGCGGCCGGGCCGAGGTCTTCCGTGCGGCCACCGCCGGCGCCGCGGACGTAGCGCTGCACATCGCCGTTGGTGCTGTTGACCACGTAAAAGGTGTCTCGATCGGGCGTGAACGATACCCCGCGCAGGTCCGTACTCGCCACCTCGTCGAGCGGCAGCTCCCACGCGAAGGTCCGGCCCGTGGGTGAGTACTCGCGGTAGACGAGCTTGGGGGCCGTGGCCCCACGGTTGACGACGGCGTAGACGCGGCCCCCGGGCGCGGTGGTGATGCTGTTGGAGCTGTTGTCGGTCGAGATGGTGTCGACGAGGGCGTAGCCCGTGTCCGCCGAGAAGACGTAGCGCTGGATGCCGCCCGCGCCGTTGCTCGGCAAGAAGACGCTCGCGCCGTCGTAGCTGATGGCCGCCGCGCGAATGACGCTCGGGCGGGACGGTAGCGCGAACTCCGGCCGCGCCAGGTCGAAGGAGTCGGTGAGGGTCTCCTTCAGTAGGAAAGCCCGGTTGCCGACCACCGAGACGAGCAGTACGCGCCCGGCGCTGTCGACGCTCGGGTTGCTGAAGCTCGTCGGGCCACGCCAGTACCGCAGCGGGTGCCCGGTGACGGCGTCGAGCTTGAGGAGGCGCGAGTTCTGGATCACCATCAGGATATTGCCGTCGGCCGCGCGACCGAGGCCACGGATGTTGCGCGAGTCGATCGTTTCCCCCTTCACGGTCACGGAGACGACGTACGGGAGGGCCGTGGCGCTGTACGCGATGGCGGGGTCGGTGAGCGTGTACGGGGTGCCGTCCGGGTTCGTCACGCGGAGCCCCCCGCTGAAGGCCGCCGCCCAGACGCGGCTGTTGCCGTCGACCGCGACGCCGTGCCCGTTGGAGAAGCCGGTTTTGGCGAAAGCCGCCAGGCAGGCCCCCGTGAACTCGTCGCGGCCCGCCGTACAGTCGAAGCGGTAGCCCGGAGCCGGCAGCGTGATGTCGCCCGCGATCGGGATGTCACTGCGCACGAGCGTGAGCGCGCCCGTACCCCGGAAGTTGAGATTGCGGCCGTCCGAGGCGATCACCCGGCGGTAGAGCCGCAGGGAGTCTCCGCGGCCGCGCTCGCCGATGAGCGCGTATAGCTCCGCTTCCGACAGCAGCACGCGGGTCGCCTGCCCGGTGGCCTCCTGGAAGACCACCGACGTGAAGGCACTGTCGAGGGCAGCCTGGTAGTAGTAAGTCACGGGGTCGAGCTCCGGGTCGGTGGCGCGCGCCCACTCCTGCACGAGCACGGCGGGCTCATCGCGGATGGGCACGACGCCCCGCGCCAGGGTGTCCGCGAAGGTCACGGCCGCCGGACCCTGATTGTCGGCGCGGTAGAGTTGCGTGCGGACCTCGCCCGTCGGGGCGGCCGTCGTGCGGACGGTGACGTAGTAGCTACCCACGGTGAGGAGCTCGGCGGAGAGCAGTCCGGCCGGGAGGCTTTCGCCAAAACTTCCGCTCGTACCGTCGGTAGAGTTGACCTCAAGCGTGGCCACGAGAGTCCCCTGCTCGTTGTGGCGCGCGCGGTAGATGGCCACCGCGCTCGGCTCCGGGAGCACGCGCCCGCGTAAGTTGCGGAACGTGCCCTCGACGCGGAGGCGCCCGTCGGGCATCCGCGCCACGCTCACCTCGCCCGAACCAGACGGCGCGAGCGCGTTGTCGGTCACGTTGAGGGCCGAGAGGCTACCGTTGCCCGCGCTCGTGAGCTGGAGGTCGCGGCGGATGTGGTACTGGCCGTTGTACGAAAACATCACCTCCGGCAGGCGGGTGTCGTCGAAGATCGGCATGTCGGCCGCGTCGCGGTACCGCGTCTCATACGTCGTGTACACGAGCGTATCGCGGCCGTAGCGCGGGTTGGCGGCCGCGAACACATCGACCACCGTGACGGTGTTCGGCGACACCTCGTCGAGCCCGATCCACGAGCGCGGCCCGGAGCCGGCGGCCCCGGCGTTGAGGAGCTCCAGTTGCCCGCGCTTCGCCGGGTAGAAGGCGTGGTGGTGGCCCGAGATGTAGGTGTGGACGTCGTTGCGCTCGAGGAGCTCCCGGAGGCGCTCGGAGTCGTTGAGGATGTTGCCGGCTGAGTTGCGCTCGTTGCTCGAGGCGTAGAGCGGGAGGTGCCCGACGACGAAGCGGTGGCGCGCGGCCTTCGCGATGTCGGTAGAGAGCTGCGCCTCGACCCACGCGAGCTCGGCGTCGGAGAGATTGGCGTCGCTGGCGTTCCAGGCGATGAAGAAGTTCTGGCGCGAGCTGTCCCCGAAAAAGGACATGTAGAAGGGGTAGTTGGTCGTGTCGACGGGTACCCACCCGGGGAAGTGGCGCGGGTCGTTCCAGTAGCGCTCCGCGGCGGCGCTGTCGACGGGGATGGCGCCGTCGTGGTTGCCGATCGTAAACACGTACGGGATGCCGGCCGCGCGGATCGGCGTCGCCACCGCGCGGTCGAACCCCGCCCACATCGCGTCCACCTGCTCGGGCGTGAGGGCGGGGCTCTGCCCGGCGATCATGTCGCCGCCGCTCACCACCAGGTCCGGCTGCCAGATGCGCGGGATACGCTGCGCGATGCTGTCTACCTCCCAGCCGTAGGTCACCGACCCGAAGGCGGAGTTGAAGTCCGAGATCACCACCATGCGCGTGTCGCCGCGCGCCGGCCCGACCACCAGGTCGTACGTGAGGCTCGCGCGCCGGCCGTCGGCGCGCACGATCTCGGCCACGAGCCGCGTGCGGCCCAGCGGGCGCCCCTCCACCGGGAGGTCGAGGTTGAACGGTGCCGCGCGGCCGCCGAGGGCAAAGTCGACGACGGTCGTGGTGTCGCCCGCGGGGCTTACGTAGCGCAGGAGGATCTTTTGCAGCCCGACGGTCGTCCGGCGGCTGTCCGCAGCAAAGCGCAGCGCGAGGCTATCGCCCTGGCTCACGAAGGTGGGCAGGGGCGCGCCGGTGGCCGTGAGCGTCGGCCCCTCGTCGACGATCTCGACCGTGAGCCGGCGGGTGTAGTTGCGGTCGGCCCCGCGCACGGAGATGACGTAGTTGATGTACTGCCCGACGGCAAGGTTGACGGTGTCGAAGAGGCGCAGCGTCGTGTCGGTCGTGAAGACCTGCGGGAAGAAGAGCAGCTCCGGCTCGCCGGGATTGAGGCGTTGGACGAGGAAAGTGTCGGGGGCACCGCTGGCCACGAGTCGTCGTAGGCGAATGTCGACGGCGAGGTCGGACTCTACCGGCGCTTGGATCGTGTCGCGGTTGTCGGGTTCGAAGAAGATCTCGAGGTCCGGGAGGACATTGAGTTTTAGCGGAAGCGTGGCCGCGCGTCCCAGCGTGTCCTCGACCACGAAGCGCAGGCTCGCCCGCCCGCTTACCACCAGCGAAGCCAAGGGGAGCGCGACCGGGACCTCGCCCCTCAGGTTTTGCGGAAGCGCACCCGCCAGTACCGTGCGCGCGGTGCCGTCGGCGCTCAACACTTCTACGCGGTAGGCTTTCGCCAAAACCCCCGAGTTGCGCGAGGCATACGTCACGGTGGTGCGGAGGGTATCGAGGCGCCCGAGCGAGAAGCTGTCCACGCCCCCCGCGAGACTTAGCCTCAGTTCGGCCGCCGCGCCGACGCGTTCGAACTTGACCGCGTCCACGGTCGCGAATACGGCCGAGCCCGCGCCCGTAGCCGCATTGAAGACCGTGAGGGTGTCCCCGGCGCTGAGCTCGAACTCGTCGGTGCCGTCACTCAGGACGAAGGCGTTGAAGCGACTCCCATTCTTGCTCTGGTCGAAGCGCACGGTGTCGGGTCCGCCGACGACGCCGCCGCGGCGCAGGACGTAGGGCGTGTTAATGGCGCGGTTGCCGGCGGCCACCCACCACGCGCCAATGCGGTAGCGCCCGGGGGCCAGTCCGCCGAAGGTGTAGCGCGCACTGCGGGTCGCGGGCGTGGCTACGCCCGTGATGCGGGCGCGGCTCGGACCGAAAAAACCGGCGTTGCTGGTCTCGCCCCAGCTGCCTAGCGGCTCGGCGTAGTTGGTGGCCGTCTCGGTGTCGAGTACGCGGTTGGTTTTCTTGATGACGAAGGCACTGCGTACCGGGCGCAGGCCCGTGGCGTCGCTCGGGCGGTTGGCGGTCGCGCCGTTGACGACGAGGCCCGTCGAGCCGCCGCCGTCGAGGTTGAGCGCGGCCACGGCCCCGAGGTCGAGCATGATGCGCGCGAGTTCGGCGAGGGTGACCCCGGAGGCGACCCCGGCCCGGCGCCCGTCGATGGCGACGAGGAGCAGTTCGCCGCTGGCGGTGTAGCCGATGGCGGAGCGCGGCTGGCGGCTGTCGTTCTCGACGTCGATCAACTCTTCGGCGGCGGTGATGCGGATCACGCCCCCGTCCACGAGCACGGGCGCGCCGCCGATGGCCGTGACGACCTCCCAGAGCCGGGCACCATTCGGGAAGTTCTTGGAAGGGCGAGCGAGGGGCGCCCGCCCGAGGGCGTTCGGGGCGGGATCATCGTAAAAATAGGTCGAGTCCCCGGTGGTGGTGTAGACCCACCCGAGTTCGGGGCGCCGCGCCGCGTCGATCCCGAAGGCGCCGCGGGTCGGAAAGTAAGTCGTGTCACGACCGCCGAAAGGCCGCGTCAGAGCCCGGACGTTAGGGGCGAGCAGGCGCCCGTCGGAGATGGCGAGGCTCAGCGAAGCCGTCGCCGAGAAGAAGCCCCCGTTGATGGCGACGTAGACGCTGTCGCGAAAAGTATCGAAGTGCTGGTCGGCGAACTGCCGCGGGGTAAGCGCGCCGCCCGTGGCCACGAGGCTCTCGAAAGCAATGCCGCGGTCGTCGAGCTTAGCCCGCGCGTACACGCCACTGGTCGGCACCCCAGCTGCCACCTCGGTAGCCGTCGTGAAGACCGTCACCCCGGCCGGGAGGCCGCGGTTGAGCTCGGGGCTAAGCGTCCACTGGAGCTGCGCCTGCGCGCTGAGCGCGAGGACGATACAAAGCGAGAAAACGGGTAACGGACGGAGCATACCGCGGGTGGACTTGGTGCGGCGCAAACGTAGGGACGCACCGTCTCTAGCCTGTTTAAGCTTTTGAGGTGCTTAAGTTAAGGATGGTACGGGTATAGTGCTACCCAGGGGAGTACTGCTGCGGGGCCACCGATCAAAAGTGGTCGGACGGCCCGACGCCCCCAACGCTCGCGCACCCCATCTAGCCCCGCGCCCAATTAGCCCCGCGCCCAATTAGCGCAGCGCCCAATTAGCCCCGCGCCCACCTAGCGAGCGAAGCTCGCGCCCTCCCCCTCACACCTCCACCATCTCCGCCAGCAGTGCCTCCAGGTTCGTCCACGCGAAGCCGCTCGCGTAGTCGCTCACGGCGTATGGGATCAGCAGTCGCTCGCCGAGCACCAGGCTGCCGCAGCTGTACACCACGTTCGGGACGTACCCCTCGCGCTCGTCCTCCTCGGGACTCAACAGCGGGTACGGCAGGCGCTTCAGGACCGTCATCGGGTCGTCGAGGTCGAGCAGGACGGCGCCGAGGCGATACGTCCGCATCGGTCCCACCCCGTGCGTAATCAGCAGCCAGCCCTCCGGCGTCTCGATCGGGGAGCCGCAGTTGCCCATCTGCACGAACTCCCAGGGGTACTTCGGCCCCAGCAACAGCTCCGGGTCCTCCCAGATCGTGAGCGAGTCCGAGGTCATGATGTAGTTGTTGACCCCGTCGATGCGCGCCAGCATCACGTACTTCCCGCCCACCTTGCGCGGGAACAGCGCCAGGTTCTTGTTCGACGCCCCGTTGCCGTACATCGGGCGGATGCGGAACTGGTAAAAGTCCTTGGTCTCGATCAGCTTCGGCAAGATCGTAAAGCCGTCGTAGGCGGTGTAGGTCCCGTAGTACGTCACGTCGCCGCCCTCGTCCTCGAAGCGCACGAAACGCGCGTCCTCGATCCCGCGGCTCTCCCACTCGCTGATCGGCAGGATGACCCGCTCGGAGATGTCGGTGTCCTTCGAGAACGTCACCTCGTGGTGGGAGTCCGCCAGCCACAGCACCTCGCGGAACTCCGTCTGGTCGATCTTCCGCCCGTCCTTGCCGTGGAGCCCCTGCGCCAGCTTAATCTTGAGGTCGTCGTACGTGAAGGTCTCCGGGAAGCTCGCCACGATGTCGTACCCGCCGTGGCTCTCGTCGGCCATGTCGGTGAGCTTGCGCAAAAACTCCTCGCGGCCGTACTCGTGGTCGCGGACGTAGCGCGCCTCCTCGATGCGGTCGGCCGCCGGGTCGATCTCGATGGCGCCGGTCTTGACGTCGACCACGAGGTAGCGGAACTCGAGCGAGCTCAGGTGCCCCTCGCCCGTGGCCCGCAGGCTCATCACGAGCCGCACCTCGTCCGGGAGCAGGCCCGACTGGTCCGGCGCGATCACGCAACTCGGGTTGAACAGCGCCGCCGCCTCGATCGAGAACTCCTTCGTGAAGTAGGCCCCCATCAACATCCGGCGGTCTTCCGAGATCTCCTCGACGTCCTTGCCGTGCTCCAGGAGCGTCGACTCCACGAAGGCGTAGTGGCGGCGGAAGATGTTCGACACGTCGCGGTGGCGCCGCGCGAAGCTCCGCAGCGTCTGCTGGAGCTGCCCCCAGACCTCCTCCTCGGTCATGCCGAGGATGTGGTCGGCGAGCGTGAGCGCGCGCGGCGTGGAGTTGTAGAAAAACCGCGCGACGACGCGCTTGATGTTCGGCGGGACGGTGAGCGGAGAGCGGGAGACGGGGAGGACCATAGGTTACGTACGAGGTGTCTGAACGTGGCGCAACGTACGAAGCCAGGCGGGGTTCTGTTGCGGAGTGGCGTTCTCCCCCCTACTCGCGCATCGCACTCAACCCCGCCGGCTCCTCGGTCCACACGCGTCCGCCCTCGCGCGTCACCGCCAGCTCCGTAAACTGGCCCAGGGGACTGAGCCAGTACGCCGCCGTCGACACCGGTCGGTCGTGGCGCCGGTACTCGGCCCGCGCCAGTCCCCCTGTCGTCGCCACGAAGGCGTTGCAGATATCCGGCGGGCTCCTCGGCCCGAGCGGCGTCGCGATCACGAGGGCGCGGCTCGGGATGCTCACGAGGGCCCCGTACGGCCCGACGTACTTACTGCCGTGAATCAGGAGACCCAGCCCGTACCCCGAGGCGTGGTTCTCCTCCTGGATCCAGTGGATCGGGAAGGTGCCGGAAGGGGTTTTCGGGTGCAGGGTCTTCGTCGTCACCCGTTTCTTGGCAGCGTTGCCGATCGCGCGCTTAAACGCTTCCTCGACGCTCACCCCCCAGTCGGCCAGGGTCTTCTCGTCGACGGTGATGAAGGCGCCCTCGTCGTCGAGCACCAGCACGACCAGTACACCGGCCAGGGTGTCGCGCGTCACGATGTCGTGCAGTAGCGACCGCTGCGCCTCGGGGTAGAGCCTGACCGTGAGCTTGTTCTTCACCTGCGCGTACGTTTTGGCGGCAGCCCCCTCCCGCGCCTCGACCGCGTACAGGATCGTCGACATGTGCCGGTGGACCTGGTCCAGCAAGGCGCCGTCGTCCATGGTGCCCGCCGCCGCCTCGATGAGGGGCACGAGGGTGGCGCTGGAGCCACTGTTGGTCGCGTCCTTGATGTAGACCACGCCCTGCGACACGAAGGCCAGCTCGAAACGCTTGCGCAGCATCCGGACCGACTCGTCGATCAGGAGTTTGTAACGGCGCGCGTCGTAGTACCGGGCGTAGGCGGCGGGCGGGGTGTAGTCGATCGGGAGCATAGGCGGGGCGGCGGCACGTCTCGGCGTCACCGGCAGCAAACTAAGTCAGGCGCGGCTGTCGCCAAAACGCGATACCCTCCCGCGAGACGAGCCACCACGTAGACGCAGTCGCCCGCTCGTCGCGCTACCCGGGCGCCCCCCCGCTCTCACTTCTGCACCAGCGGCAACACCACCCGGAAGCTCGCCCCGACGCCGGCCTCCCCCGTGGCCGTGAGCTTACCGTCGTGCCGCGCGACGGCCCGCGCCGCGTTGGCCAGCCCGATGCCCATCCCCTCGTACACCTCGTCGGAGTGCGCGCGCTCGAAGGCGCGGAAGATGCGCTCGGCGTAGTTCGGCTCGAAGCCCACGCCGTTGTCCGACACCACGATGGCGCAGCGGTTGACGCCGGCCTCCGGCTCGGAGGTGATCCGGATCAGCGGCGAGGCCTCCTGGCTCGTGAACTTGACCGCGTTCGAGAGGAGGTTCTGGAACAGCATCCGCATCAGCGTCGCGTCCGCCTGGACCGTCGGCAGGTCGCCGACCTCCCACCGGACGCCCGCGTGCGCCCCGCCGACGGTGAGGATCTCGCGCACGGTCGCGACCACGGCCGCGAGGTCGACCGTCGTGAGGTGGAGCTCGTTGGTCCCGGTGCGGGCGTACTCCAGGAGGGCCAGGATGATCTCCGAGGCCTGCCGGCTCGACGTCCCGATGGTCCGGACGTAGCCCCGGGCCTCGGGGTGGAGGGAGGCGCCGTGGTCCTCGAGCAGCACCTCGGCGAAGGCCTGGATGTGGCGCAGGGGTGCCGAAAGGTCGTGGGCGACGAGGTAGCCGAACTCCCCGAGGTGCTGGTTGCTCTCCTCGAGGCGGCGCTCGGCCTGGAGTTGTTCGTGGATGTCGACGATGAACCCCGTGAGGCGGTGTTTGCCCGGGCCGCCGTGGTCGAGCGTCACGGCGGCCACGGAGTTGACCCAGCGGTAGCCGCGCTCCCGGAACAGGATGCGGAACTTGCAGCTGAAGCTCTCCCCCGTGCGGCAGGAGCGGTCGAGCGCGGCCCAGACGGCCGGCACGTCTTCGGCGTGGATGAGCGAGACCATGAATGCGACCGAGTTGCGCATCTCGGCGTGCCCGTACCCGAGCAAGCGCGCGTAGTCGTCGTGGAGGCGGATGAAGTCCTGCGTCACGTCGGGCCAGTCCCACACGCCGCCGCCCATCCCGGCCACCACCAGGGCCAGCCGCTCCGAGATCGTCGCGGACGCCACCGCCTCGGCCTTGCGCCCGTCGATGTCGCGCAGGCTACCCGTGAGCCGCAGGGGCTCGTCGCGCGCCTCGCTCGCGATGGCGTGGAACTCGTACCAGTGGTAGGCGCCGTCGCCGCGGCGCAGGCGGATGTCGATGGCGTGCGGGGCGCGGTCGCGGACGAAGCGCCGCATTTCCGCCTCGACGTGCGAGGCGTCGTCGGGGTGGAGGATCGTACGCACGAACGCGGCCGTGAGCCCTACGTCCTCGCGGCGGTACCCGAGCATGTCGTAACACATGTCGGACACGAAGGGCGCCGTCCCCGTGCCGAGCTCCCACTCGAACACGCCGAGGTTGACGCCCTCGATCACGCGCGAGAGACGGTCCAGCGTCGCCGCCGCGCGCTCTTTGACCATGACCGTCTCGTGGGTGTCGACGAAGGTACCCGAGGCGCCGAGCTCGCCGTTGTCCCGCAGTGCCGAGACGCCTTTGCAGCTGTGCCACCGGAAGGGCGCCCCGGGGGTCTCCCGGAAGCGGACCTCGACCTCGAAGCTGTCCGGCTGCTGCGTCGAGGCCGAGAGCGCTTCCGCAAAACGCCCGAAGTCGTCGCCGTGGATGTGCTGGCGCCAGGCCCCGAAGCGGTCGCCGATGTCCATGAAGTGCTCCCCGGGGTGCTCCTCGCCGAAACCGACGGTCGTCGTGCCGATCTGCGGCCACTGCCACAGCACCACCCCGCCGACCTCCAGGACTTCCCGGAGGTTGCGCCGGGTCTGCTCGCGCCGCAGGCCCGCGTCGTCGGCGGTCGAAAGGGGTCTGGTGTCGTAAGTCGTGGCGGGAGGTTTTGCGGAAGCGGAATGACCGACGTGCAAGTTAAGGCGCTTGAGCCGGGCCAAAGGTTCACGTGCGGAGCGCAAATTTACGTTTTGCCTACTCGACTTTCACCAGCGTACCGTGCGGAGCCCCGCCGACGAACACGTTGTACGCCCCGCCCGGCAGCGTCTCCAGGTCGAGGACGGGCCGCTCGGGCACCAGACGCCTGGCGAGCACGACGCGGCCGGCGCTGTCGCGCAGGGTCACCACCGCGGGCAGGAGCGCCCCGTCGAAGGCGACGCGCTCCCCCGCGGGGTTCGGGAAGAAGGCCGGGCCACGCGGGGCCGACGGAGGGGCGAGCCCGCGGGTGCCGACCACGGGCCCCGCCGCCATCAGTCCGCCGAGGTCGAAGACGCTGAGCCCTTGCGGGACATCGATGATCGACCGCGAGAAACGCTCGTTGCTCACGTAGTAGCGCCGCCCGTCGCGCGTGGCCACGCCCTCCACCTGGTGGAAGGGCAGTTGGAGCGCCACCTTGCGTTTGCTCCCACCGAAGAAGTCCCCGTCCGAGAATCCGTAGAGCAAGTATGCGAAGGGCTGGAAGCTGCTGGAGTACCCGACCAGCGTGAGGCTACGATCGGCGGGCCGGTAGCTACAGTCGGTGACGAGCCCACCGACCGCCAGCCGGCCGCGCGACCGCGCGAGGTGGCGCCCGGGCCGGTTCGGCAGCGCGTACAACGCCGTCCCGAGGCCGGTCCACTCCTTGGTGAGCAGGTAGATGCTGTCGGGCGTCACGAAGAAGGCCTCGCAGTCGAAGTCGGTGGTGTTGCCGGGACGCGCGGCGAAGTCGGCCTGGTCGGCGTAGGCGAAGTGGATCGTATCGGCGCGCGTACGCCCGGCCAGCAGGTCGGCCAGGGGAAGGGTAAGGATGCGGAGGTCGCGCCGGTTGCCGCTGGCGTTGTTGCCGAAGTCCCCGACGTACACCAGTCCGTCCTCGATCGCGAGGGCCTCCCAGTCGAAGGGCGGCGGCGGGGCGAGGGACGCGGCGTCGAGCGCGGCCCCGGCGAGGGTATCGACGCGGTAGACGCGCGCGTCGTCGCTGTCGTTGTGCGAGTAGAGCGCGTCCCCGACGAAGGCCAGGCCGGAGGTCTCGACGAGTTTGGCGTCGAGGGGCGTCTGGCGCAGGGGCGCGAGCACGGTGTCGCGGTAGGTGCACGAACCGTCATTGCGGGTCGCGCCGGGGTCGAAGTTCTGGGCGTGCGCATCCGTGCAGCCGGGAGTTTGGGCGGCGACAAACGGCGCGCCGAGGAGGAGGAGGGGGAGGAGGGCAGCGACCGTCGGGCCCCACCGCAGCGCCGCGTGCAGGAGGGGGTAGTCGTTCGGCATATCCGTTGGGGTGGCGGTACGTCGCAGCGGCGTCAAGTCGCTCCGGAGGGCTCTGGGGCTAGTCTGGGGCTGGGCTGGGGGCGGCTTTCGCCAAAACGCGCTTGACGGCCTCCCGCGAGGCAGGTGGCCGCGAAGGTACGGCCGGACCGCTGCTTACCGAATTACCGCCACAGCTTCGCCAGGCCCGCGATGTCGCGATTCTCCAGGATCTTCTTCTGCTTCGGGTGTTCGACGACGTTGATCATCGCGCGGGCGAACTCCGTGCTGAGGATCACGCTCTTGAGACGCTTGAGCACGGGGTACAGCGGGCGCATGAGCCTGTAAAGCACATCGTACCACCGGGTACTCGACCGGATGCCGCGCTCCGGGAGGACCACGCCCGGGCGGAAGGCGTACGCGTCGCCGAGGCCGGCCCCGAGCACTATGTTCTCGGTGCGGCCCTTGACCCGCGCCCACATGACGCGCCCCCCCTCGGTGCTGTCGGTCCCGGTGCCGGAGACGTACACGAAGGTGCACCGCGGGGCGTAGCGGCGGGCCTTGTCGACGAGGACCTTCGTAAGTTCGTGCGTGACGTAGGTGTAGTCGGCCTCGGACTTGCCGAGCGCGGAGGTCCCCATGCAGTGGAACACGGCGTCGATCCCGGAGAAGGCGGCGCTGTGTGCGCTCAGGTCGGAAAAATCCGGCACGATGACCTCCGTGAGCTTGGGGTGTCTGTGGGTGAGCGGGCGACGGGTAAGTACGCGCACGGCGGATACGCGATCGGCGTCGAGGGCCTCGAGCAGGACGGCCGAGCCGAGCATACCGGTAGCCCCGGTGAGGAGGATATTCACGATTCTGGTGTGTTGACCCCCGGCCGGGAGGACCGGTCTGGGTGGTTTCGGGGACTGAGGTGACGGGCGGGCAGGGGTGGCGATACCTGGCTGGCCCTAAGGAGTATACCAGCCGTCGGTAGCGGCGCCTGCGCAGTTTGCTTACGAGTAAATCAACAGTATGTGTACAAGCGTTGGCGTCGATTTATTCACAATCGTTCGACCTATGCGTACTCGGACGAATGACTCGGGTTCGGGCACTTCGCCGGGCGGGTGGGCGGGCCGCGTAAATATCCGATGGCCCCACTTACCTTCACCCCGTAGAATGAGTCAAGCGAGCGTCGATATCCCCGCAAGTCTGGAGCGAGTAGTGGCCCTCGCGGGTGAGCTCATCCAGCGCAACCGTGACCTCACCGCCGAGTGCGACTCCCTCTACGACCACATCGAACGACTTAATCACCAACTCACCGCCCGCGCGGCGGATTCTCATACGCTTTCTCAACAAGCCCCTCCCGCGAGCCAGCAAGACCTGCTCCGCGACGAGGCGCAACGTGACCAACTACGCCTCGAGCGCCTCCGCGCCGAGCTAGATGCCTACCTCAGCGAAATAGATGCCCGCCTGGCGGGACGCAATCAATATGTCTAAGCCTGTCGCCGACGCGGAGTCCCTCAGCCTCACGGTGACCCTCGCGGGCCGCCCCTACCCCCTGCGGGTACTCCCGGCCGACGAGGAGCCGATCCGCCGGATCGCCAAGGAGCTCAACGACAAGGTCGTCGAGTACCAGCGCGCCTACTCCGGTAAGGACAAGCAGGACTGCCTCGCGATGCTGCTGTTCATCTACGCCGTCGACCTCTACAAGGCCAAGGCCAGCGAACCGCCGGCCGCCGACCAGGCGCTCGCCCCGACGCTCGCACGCCTCGAACGCGACCTCGCCGCGGCCCTCCATGGCGGCCCCGAGTGGGCCAGCGCCGGGGACGGCGGGGGCGGGGCCGACGACGGTACCGACGACACCGACGGAGACGACGGCGGCGGGGACGACGACGACGACGGCGACGGCGACGACGCTATCCTCCCGCTGTAGGTTTTTGGTTTCGGCGCACCCGCCCCCGGGTCGCCGCCACGTTCGCCCCGCGCATCAGTCGGCTACCCCCGCGGCGAGGGTTTTAGCGAAAGCGTAGCCCCCCTAACGCTACCCTCCATGGAAATTATTTACGCCGTCATCGCCCTCGTCGTGGGGGCTGTGGCCGGGTTCCTCGCCGGCAAACGCTCGGCCGATAACCAGTCCGCCGCCATCGAGGCCGCCGCCCGCACGCGCGCCGCCGAGATCAACGCCCAGGCGGATCAGGTTTTGGCGAAAGCCGACGCCGAGGCCGAGCGCCGCATCGAGCGCGCCGACAAACGCAACGAGGAGATCAAGCAGCGCAAGATCAAGGAGAACAAGGAGCGCGTCGCCGAGGCCCGCAAGGAGGCCGACGAGACGCGCCGCAAGTTCGACGCCGAGATGCGCGAGCGCGAGTCCGAGGTCCGCAAGCTCGAGAGCACGTTCCAGAGCCAGCAGGACAAGATCAAGCACGCCCAGGCCGCCATCGAGCGCGAGCGCGAGGAGTTCGCCTCCGAGCAGCGCGTCGTCGCCGAGGAGCGCCGCTCGTTGGAGGCCCAGCACAAGGTGGTCGTCGAGCGCGAGCAGGAGCTCGCGCGCGCCTCCGAAGACCACATCAGGGCCCTCGAGAAGGTGGCCAACCTCTCGCAGGCCGAGGCGCGCGACCACATGATGGACGCCGTGCGCGAAAAGGCCGACACCGACGCGATGGCGCTCATCAAGTCCACCCTCGAGGAGGCGAAGATCACGGCCGGCAAGGAGGCCAAGAAGATCATCATCCAGACCATCCAGCGCCAGGCCGCCGAGGCCACGATCGAGAACACCGTGAGCGTCTTCAAGATCGACTCGGACGAGATCAAGGGCCAGATCATCGGGCGCGAGGGTCGCAACATCCGCGCGCTGGAGACGGCCACCGGGGCCGAGCTCGTCGTGGACGATACCCCGGAGGTGATCATGATCTCGAGCTTCGACCCGATCCGGCGAGAGATCTGCCGGCTTTCGCTAAAACAACTGGTCGCCGACCGGCGCATCCAGCCGAGCCGCATCGAGGAGGTGGTCGCGAAGGTGCGTAAGGAGATGGACGCGCAGATCGCGGAGATCGGCGAGCGGACCGTCATCAAGCTCGACATCCACGGGCTCGACCCCTACCTCGTCAAGATGGTGGGGCGGATGCGCTTCCGCTCGAGCTACGGGCAGAACCTGCTGCGGCACTCCGTGGAGACAGCCAATCTCTGCGCCACGATGGCCGCCGAGGTGGGCCTCAACCGCAAGCAGATCCAAATGGCGAAGCGCGCCGGCCTCCTGCACGACATCGGGAAGGTGGTCGAAGACGAGACCGAGCTCACGCACGCGATCGTCGGGATGGAGATCTGCAAGAAGCACGGCGAGCACGCCGCGGTGTGTAATGCCGTCGGCGCCCACCACGACGAGATCGAGATGACCAACATCCTCTCGCCGATCATCCAGGCCTGCGACGCCATCTCGGGCGCGCGCCCGGGGGCCCGCCGCGAGATCCTGGAGAGCTACCTGGAGCGCATCGGGGAGTTGGAGGAGATCGCCCTCAAGCACCACGGCGTCGAGAAGGCCTTCGCGATGCAGGCCGGGCGCGAGCTGCGCGTCATGGTCGAGGCCGACAAGGTGTCGGACGAGGAGGCGGACGACATCTCGTTCCGGATCAGCCAGAAGATCCAGGAGGAGATGCAGTACCCGGGGCAGATCAAGGTGACGGTGATTAGGGAGAAGCGGGCGGTGACGTTCGCGCGGTAAGGGTGCCTGGGTGCCTGGGTGCCTGGGTGCCTGGGTGCCTGGGTGCCCCCGCACCCCGCACCCCGCACCCCGCACCCCGCACCCCGCACCCCGCACCCCGCACCCCGCACCCCGCACCCCGCACCCCGCATGCTCCTCTCCCTCGTCGTCTTCGTCCTCGCCCTCGCGCTCCTCGTGAAGTCCTCGGACTGGCTGATCGGGGGCGCGGAGGAGATCGGGCTCGGGCTCGGCGTATCGCCATTCGTGATCGGGGTGACGATCGTGGCCATGGGGACGAGCCTGCCGGAACTGGCCTCCAGCGTCGCGGGCGTACTGGCCGGGGACTCCGGGATCGTGACCGGGAACGTGATCGGGTCGAACGTGGCCAACATCTGCCTCGTGCTCGGCCTCACGGCCATCGTCGGGAAGGGCATCACGATGGACGAGGGCGTCATGGACTTCGACATCCCCATCCTCGCGGCCTCGGCGGTAGCGCTGTGGGCCGTGACCTACGACAATGCCGTCACCCTGGTCGATGGGCTCATCTTGGTGGCCCTGCTGGTGGTGTTTCTGCTGAGTTCGTTCCTGAGTCGACCGAGCTTGCCGGGGGAGGTCACCAAGGCCTCCCCGATGGCGTACCTGTGGTTGCTGATCGGGGGCGTGGGCGTGTACTTCGGCGCGTCCTACACGGTGTCGAGCGTGCAGGAGATCAGCGCCGCCCTCGGGATCTCCTCCGGGATCGTAGCCATGAGCGCAGTGGCCATCGGGACGAGTCTCCCGGAAGTACTCGTGAGTCTCGCGGCGGCGCGGCGGGGGAACGCCGCGATGGCGGTCGGGAACGTGATCGGGTCAAACGTTTTCAACAGCTTCGGGGTACTGGGGATCCCCGCCCTGATCGACACGGTGGCGGTGCCGCCGGAGGTCTCGTTTAGCCTCGCCTTCATGCTGGCGGTCACGGTGATCCTGGGCTTCCTGGCCGCGGCGGCCAACGTGAGCCGCTGGGAGGGAGCCACCCTGCTACTCTTGTATACCATATTCATAGCAGAACTTTTCTAACACTTATCGTCTATTTAGATACCTAAGATATAATAGTTTGATCGACATTGCAGGGGATAATCCTACATCACACTCACGTGCCGCCTATGTTTGTTGCGGCTCACGTTGAGCTCGACTTCTCACATCACACCAACCATGACGACACAATTACTCCTAGCCGCGGGATTCCTCGCGGCCACCAACACCCTGCACGCGCAGAACCCCCAGAACGTCTCCCCGATCGGACTGGACTACAACAACAGCATCTACGTCAACGACTTCGACGGGCGATTCCCGGGCACGACCCCGTACGAGGGTACCGTCGCGACGCTGCCTATGGGCGTCGAGAGCAACTTCCAGCTCTACCTCGGGAAGGGCGATGGCCTCAGCCAGAGCTCGAACCCCAGCAACCCGGGCCAGACCGGAATCCCGGGGCAGGGCGGCTACTACGCCTACCACGAGGTGGGCAACTCGAACGAGGTGTCCCTCGGGCTCCAGAATGACGGTGCCGACCCGATGTACTACGAGTTCAACTTCGTCAACAATTCGCCCCGCACCATTAGCGCGGTGTATATCGGCTACAACTTCGAACAGTACTTCTACCGCAATACCAGCGGCATTGCCGTCACCTCCACCCTCGGGGACGTGAGCGCCCTGAGCCAGGCCGGTGACGCACCCGCCGCAGGCCTCGTCGACGGCACCGTCAAGAGTACCACGAAGGCCACGACCCTCACCGGGTTGTCGATCCCGCAGGGCGGCACCTTCAAGATCAGGTTCGCCGGGAGCGCCCAGACCACCCAGGGCAACAACGGCCTCGGCGTCGACAACCTCACGGTGTCGGTGACCTACAACCAGCCCCTCCCCGTCGAGCTGACCGCCTTCGCCGCCACCCCCGTCCAGTCCGGCGCCCGCCTCACCTGGTCTACCGCTACCGAGCAGGAGAACGCGTTCTTCGGTGTCGAGATGAGCCGCGACGGACTCGCCTTCGAGGAGATGGGCCGCGTCCTGAGCCAGGGCAACAGCAACGAGGCCCAGGCGTACGAATTCGACCTCGCCGGCCTGCGCGCCGGGACCGTCTACTTCCGCCTCGCGCAGAACGACTACGACGGACAGGTGACCTACTCCCCGGTGACGAGCGTCGTGATCGACGGACCGAAGAAAGGTTTCTCGATTGTGGCCAGTCACGTCGCCGCGCAAATCCAACTTGAGTCCGATGACGCCGGCACGGGCACGATCGTGACCGCCGCCGGCCAGCAGATCCGCCGGGTGCGCCTCGTCGAGGGTAGTCAGACCGTCGACGTGAGCGACCTCGCCGCCGGGATGTACTTCCTGTCGAACGGCGAGACCACGGTACGCTTCGTAAAATAATCTTCGCCACGCATTCTCGGGAAGGGGAGTCTACGCACAGCGCGGAGACTCCCCTTTCTGCGTGGTTTCAGCTCGATCGGTGATTTGTGTGCCCCTCCGAACGATCTACCTATAACCAGGGGGTTTGCCGTACTTTACATAGCCTTAATGTGAAAATGGCCCCTCCCGCGTGGCGTGTCAGTTAAGTTTGCAGGGCTGAGACACATTCACCCCTCTTACAACACGAGACTTACACATGATGAAAAATCTACTCTCCACCGCTCTGCTAACCATACTGTCCCTGGCGGCATCGGCGCAGTTACTCAACGAGCCCCTTCGCGACGGAACACTCCCAGCAGGCTTCAGCCAATCCGAGGTGACTTTCCAAACATCAGCAGGCGGTTATGCCCGCTTTGACGCTACTACTGCAACGCTCACGACTCGCTCGTTTACTGTCCCCAACGCTGGTGCTACTGTCTCCTTCGAGGTAGCGAAATTTGGCTCGGGCGGCGATGGTCCTATCACGGTCGAGAGCTCACTCAACGGGGGACCATTTACCACCGTCTACACCTCCCCTACGCCGACCAGTTCGACGTACGTCAGTGCGGAATTCCAGCTTACGGCACCCGGTGATTACGTGCTCCGCTTCAATCGCGCAGCAAGCCCGACCCAGAAGCGCTTACGTGATTTGTTGGTGGTTGCCAACGCCCCCACCCCCGTCTCCCTCGTCTCCTTCGACGCCACGCCCGCCGGCTCCAAGGCCGACCTCAAGTGGGTCACCGCGTCCGAGCTCGACAATGCCTTCTTCTCCGTGGAGGTGAGCCGCGACGGCGGTGACTTCGCGGAGGCCGGCCGCGTCGACGGCGCCGGTACCTCCCGCAGCTACAACAGCTATGGCTTCGCCTACGACGCTCCGGCCGCCGGGCGCTACTACTTCCGCCTCGCGCAACACGACTACGACGGACAGGTCAACTACTCGTCGATCGTGACGGCCGACCTGGCGCGCAGCGGTAAAAAATTCTCGATCAACGGCGCCAACCACCTCGTGGAAGACCTCGTCGTCGAGCTGGCGACCCCCGGGACGCTCCGCATCGTCGACACGCGCGGTGCCGTGGTCCGTGCGCTCCAACTCGGTGCCGGGCGCCACGACGTCCGCGTCGCCGATCTGGCCGCGGGCATCTACCTGCTCACCGACGGCGAGACGACCCTGCGTTTCGTTCGCTAGGACTGTCGCGGGCGGCTTTCGCCAAAACACCTAACCGTACGCCACTCCCGAAGGGCTTGTGTCCCGCGACGCAGGCCCTTCGTGCCGTTTGTCCTTTATCGGATGGCCAGTACCTGATGGCCCCCGCGCCGACTAGCTCTTGACGATCCGCACCGTCTGCACCTCGCTACCGTCCGCGATGCGCAGGACGTACAGACCTGTCGGGAGCGCGCCTGGCCAAGGGAGGTGATTGATGCCGGGGGCAACCGGCAACCCACCCAGCCGGCGACCGGCGATGTCGTAGATCTCGAGCTCGCCGGAGGTCTCGCCGTTGTATCTCACGGACAACTCGACGCCCACCGGGTTTTGGGCGACCGCCAACACCTGCCCCGCCACCGCGGGGGCCGGCCGCAAGTGCGTCACGATCTCCGAGTCCGCAAACTCCCCACTGAGGTCATACTGGCGTACGCGGTAGTAGTAGCGCGTGCCGTCTGCTACCGCTTCGTCGTCGAAGGTGTAGGTCGTCGGAGCGTCCGCGTAGCCGCGGGCTCTGACGGTGCCCACCGCGACCCAGTCCCCGCCCCCCCCGTCACGGGTCGAGCGTTGCACCTCGAAGTAGTCGGTGTTGAGTTCCTGGAGGATCCCCCAGGCGACGCGTACGGCGAGCGGGAGGTCGGACGCCCCGAGGGAGGCCCACTGCACGGGGAGCGGGCTGCCGCAATTCTTCCCGCCCGTAGCCGGCGTACTGGCCAGCGCCACGGCGCGCACGCTCTTGTTGCCAGCCGCGTCGACGGAGCGGACGCTGAAGAAGCTCTGCGATCCCGCGGTGAGGTTGGCGATCAGCGCTTCGGGTTGCGCGACCGTGTCGACGAGCGCCATTTCCTTCCCGTCGAAGGCCAGGACTTCGTAGCCGACCGCGTCGGGGACGGCTTGCCAGCTGAGGCGCATCTGGCCCGCGCAAACGTCCTCGGCCTTGAGGGCCGTCGGGGTCGCCAGCGCGGTGACGGGGGCGGCGATCTCGTGGCTCAGGCCCGTGCCGAGGTTGGTGACCCGCAAGACGTACCGGTTGTGGGCCGTCGGCGGCACCCAGTTGATGGAGCGGTAGGAGGGCTCCAGGCTCGCGTACATCACCTTCCAGGCTCCACGCTGCGCGGGGGCCTTGCCGGATTGACCGCTCTGAAGTCCGACCTCGGCGTACTCGATCTGCCAGTGGCCCGCCTGGCCGGGGGAGCACTCCCAGGCGATCGGGATGCCCGCACCCGGATCGAAGCTCTCGCCCCCGACCGGTTGCACGATCTCGACGTGGGGCCGCAACGCCGACCACGTCACCACGAAATCGGTTTTGCCGAAAGGCTGCCTACGCCCCGTCACCACCAACGTGTACGTACCGGCCGCGGGAGTGGCGATCGTCACCTGCTCGATGTTGTTGACGGAGTCGCGCCCCCGGACGGCCAGTGCCGCGGGGCGCAGGGCGTCGAGCACCCAGGGCCGCAGCGTATCCCCGGCGGGGCCCAGCAGGTACAGGTCGAGGTCGTCGACGAGGGTAGGGGCCGTGTTCTGCGTGGCCCCCGGGCGATCGTGCCAGTAGAGCAGCACCTTGAGTTCCTCGGTGCCGGGCGCCACCGCGAGGGCGTGGCGGAAGGTCTGGCCGATGTCCACGGAGCGCTGGACGTGAGCGTTTTGCGAAAGCGCACGAATGCCGCCCGTCCCGGAGATCATCCCGAAGCCGTTCTCGAAGTCGGGCCCCGGGCGCCCCATCTCGTCGGCAGTGTTGCAGGTCACGGCCTTGAGCAGGGCCCCGTCGGGCAGGGAGTCGCCGTGGAGGTGCTTGTAGTGCTCGGTGAAGAGCGCCAGCATCCCGACCACGGCCGGGGCCGAGAGGCTCGTGCCCGTACCCCAGGAGTAGGAGTTGCTGCGGTCGTTGCCGAGCACGCCGTGGCCGACGGCGATGACCTCGGGCTTGAGGCGCCCGTCGAAGGTCGGACCGCAACTGCTCGACTCGAAGCGCTGCCGCAGCGAGGTAGCGTTCCCGACGGTGAGTGTGTTCTTGGCGCACTGCGAGCCCCCCGGGATACTCGCGTAAGGCGCGCCGGCCTCGTTGCAGGAGCCGCGGCCGCTATTGCCCGCGGCGTACACGTGCGTGAGTTTGGTATGCTTGCGGAGTTGCTCGTCGACGCTCGCCGACGAACCCCAGTAGCGGTTGGCGGACTCGCAGTCGAAGGGCGGGCCGTAGGAGTTGTTCGTGATCGTCATCCCGTAGTCCTCGTAGTGGTACGGGCCGAAGAACACGATCGAGCTGCTGCCCTCGATGACGAGCTTGGCCTTGCTGGCCGTGCCGCGGTAGCGTGGATTGAGGGTCCCGGCGCCGGCCGCGAGGCTGGAGACGAAGTCGGGGTGCGTCCCCCAGGCGGGGTTGTAGTAGCCCGTACTGTAGACCACGCGCCCGGCCACGTCGGGGTGGCCGCTGAGCCGGCCGCCGTCCCCGATCCCGATCACGACGCCCTCGCCGTTGAGGTTGAGCCCCCCCGGCGAGCTATTGTTGAGCACCGTAGCGCGGTGCTCCCAGAGCGGGAAGTCGCTGTAGGGCACGGTCTCCTCGAGGATCGGCGAGGCATCGAGGAGGTATGGGTGGGCGAGGAGTTGGCGTAGGCCATCGGCGTCGACGGTGCCGCGGAGGCTCACGCCCGATTGGACCTGCGCTTCGTCGGCCTCGAAGGCGGCTTTCGCCAAAACATCCCGCAGGTGTGCTTCCGCTCCCGGGAAGGCGAGCACGAGTTCGACGTGGTAGGTGTTCGCCGAGGGTCTGGCCTGGGTCCCGGTGCCCTCGCGGGGCTGGTCTGCCGACAACGCGGGGATGTGGTCGAACGCACGGGCGGAGCGTGTTTTGGCGAGCGCGAGCGAAGCTGTATCA
Source organism: Saprospiraceae bacterium (assembly GCA_965215115.1). Lineage (GTDB taxonomy): Bacteria > Bacteroidota > Bacteroidia > Chitinophagales > Saprospiraceae > CALDTK01. Next base: position 2,816,901 of record OZ244050.1, on the reverse strand, counting down.
AACGGTTGCGCTCCCGGCAGCCTGGCGCTCAGGAGGTAGCGGCCCTCGCCGTAGTGGTGGAGGATGCGGATGCCCGCGGCGCTGATGCGCTCGGCGGTCGCGGCCGAGAGCGGGTGGTCGAGTTGGGCGAACTGCGGTGCCCCGGTGGCCATCGACGCCTCTGCCGTCGGGCGCTGCGCGCTGGACGCGGTGGCCGCGAAGACGAGCGCGAGGGCAAGGGCGCTCGCGGTGAGGCACAGGCGAGGATTGAACATTGGGGTCCGTTGGGTGCACGAGTACGTGGTGGTGCACCCGCCGAATGCCGGCTCTGGGCGGGAGGCTAGACGGGGGGTCTGGCGGTGTGTACCCCCGGTAGGACAAGGGCCGTGCCAAGGCCCGGGTTAGGGGGTTTTCGCCCGTCGAACGGTAGACCCATGCACGATATCCACCATGCGTACGCCCTGCGCCGTGAGCCCCTTACACCCTACCCGGACCCTAGAATAAATCTCGGCTCAGTACGCCAGCAGCGACGAGATCGCGGCCGCGACCTCGTCCTCGCTCGGCAAACAAGCCTGCTCCTGGGGCCAGTTGAGCGGAATGGCGGGGGTCTCGGCGGCGCCGAGGGTACGGACGGGGGCGTCGAGGTGGCGGAAGCAGCGCTGCTGGATGCGGCCGGCGAGCGCCTGCGCGAAGGAGTTCGCCACGGGCTCCTCGGTCACGACGAGGACGCGGTGGTGGCGCTCGGTGGCCTCGGCGACGGCGTCCTCGTCGAGGGGCACGAGGGTGCGCAGGTCGAGGACCTCCACCTGGTCGTCGAAGAGCTTCGCGGCGTCGAGCGACCAGTAGACCCCCATGCCGTAGGTCACGATGAGTACGGAGGGCCGCGCCCCGGAGGTCTCGGCGGCGAGCACGGTGCGGGCCTTCCCGAAGGGGATCGCGTAGCCGGGCTCGGGCTCCGAGACGAGGGCCGCCATGGTGCCGGGGAGCTTCGACCAGTAGAGCCCCTTGTGCTCGAGGATGACGACCGGGTTCGGGTCTTCGAAACCGGCGCGCATCAGGCCCTTCATGTCGGCGGCGTTGCTCGGGTAGGCGACCTTGATGCCGCGGATGGACGTGAGGACGCTCTCGACGCTGGACGAGTGGTACGGCCCGCCGTGGCGGTAGGCGCCGGTCGGGACGCGGATGAGCGCGGCGACGGGCCACTTCCCCGCCGAGAGGTAGCACGAGCGACTCACCTCGGTGAAGAGCTGGTTGAGCCCCGGCCAGATGTAGTCCGCGAACTGCACCTCGACGATGGCGCGGCAGCCGACGGCCGACATGCCCGCCGTCGAGCCGATGATAAAGGCCTCCTGGATGGGGGTGTTGAACACCCGCTCGTCGCCGAAGCGCTTGCCAAGCAGGGCTGCCTCGCGGAAGACGCCCCCCAGGCGCGCACCGACATCCTGTCCGTAGAGCAGGGCCTCGGGGTAGGCCGCGAGGATCTCGCCGACGGTGCGCAGGGCGGCGTCGACCATGTTGGCGACCGGCGCCCCCTTCGGACCCCGCACTCCCCGCTCCTCGCGGATGACGGCGCTGTCCTTCCAGACGCCCCGCTCGGCGTAGACGTGATCGAAGAGGGTATCGGCGGTGGGTTCGGGGGCCTGGCGAGCGGCTTCGTACTGCGCGGCCACCTCGGCCTCGACCTCGGCGATGATGGCGTCGAGGTCGCTGCGCGTGGGCAGGGTTGACGTTCGTTCGTCCGGGTTTTCGCTTTCGCCAAAACCTTCTGCGAGTAGTCGGGCGTAGAGTCGGTCGAAGGGATCGCGGTGGCGCTCGGCCTCGAGTTCTTCGGCGCGGTAGTAGTCGGCGCGTACGCCGGAGGTGTGGTGGTTGAGCAGCGGCACGTCGGCCTGGAGGAGCCAGGGTCCGCGACCGGCGCGAAGCTCGGCGAATGCCTCGGCGACGGTGGCGTAGCACAGCGCGAAGTCGGTCCCGTCGATGCGTTTTGCCGAAAGGCCCTTGAAGCCGCGCGCGTACTCGACCGCGTCCATGGCGCGCACCTCGGAGGCGTGCGCGGAGATGTCCCACTCGTTGTTCTGGACGAGGAAGAGGATCGGGAGTTGCTTGAGGGCGGCCATCTGGAAGGCCTCGGCGACCTCGCCCTCGGTGACGGCGGCGTCGCCGAGGGAGCAGAGGACTATAGGGGCGCCTTTGGCTAATTGCGCGCCTTTGGCTAATTGGGCGCCTTCGGCTAGTTGGGCGTCTTTGGCTAGTTGGGGCTTCGGTGCCGATAGGTAGCGCAGGCCGAGGGCGGCGCCGGCGGCGGGGATGGCCTGCATGCCGGTGGCGGAGCTCTGGTGGGGGATTTTGGGGAGGTCGTCGCGGCGCAGGCTGGGGTGGGCGTAGTAGGTGCGCCCGGCGGAGAAGGGGTCGGTGGCGCGGCCGAGGAGTTGGAGCATGAGCGCCTCGGGGGTGAGGCCCATGCCGAGGAGCATGGCGTCGTCGCGGTAGTAGGGGTAGGCGAAGTCCTGGGGTTGGAGTTGCATCCCGGCCGCGAGTTGGATGGCCTCGTGCCCGCGGGCGGTGGCGTGGACGTAGCGGCTGGCCTCGCGGACGTTGGCCTCGTAGAGGTGGGTCATGGCGCGGGCGGTGGCCATGAGGCGGAAGGCGCGCCGGAGGGGTGGGGGTGGGGCGGGCGCGGGCGCGGCAGTGTTATGTTGGGAGCGCTCTTTTCGCATGGCGCGCAAGGTAGGGCGGGGCGGGGGCGCTTGGACTGCGGCGCTTGGGCGCTTGGGCTGCGGCGCTTGGGCGCTGAGGCCCGCGCCTCACACCCGCTCCACGCGTACGCCCACCTCGCCGACGCCCTCGCCCAGGTCCACCGTCGCGGCCCCGCTGCCCAACGCTTCCTCGTAGACCAACTCCTCCGCCAGCACCTCCGAGCGTACGTACGCCCCGTGGGCCTCGACGGCGGCAGCCACGGCCGCATTCGGCGCCAGCGCCACGCGGATCCGGTCCGTCACCTCGAAGCCTGAGTCCTTGCGCAGGTTCTGGATACGGTTGACGAGCTCCCTGGCCAGGCCCTCGCGCTCGAGCTCCGGGGTGAGCGTCAGGTCGAGGGCCACGGTGAGGGCCCCGTCCGAGGCGATGCTCCACCCGGGGATGTCGCGCGCGGAGATCTCGACATCCTCGGAGGTGAGCGTGAAGGGCGCATCCCCGACGGTGATCTCGTAGTGGCCCTCGCTTTCCAACGCCCGGATGGCGTCGGCGTCGAGCGCGCCGATGATCGCCGCCACGGCCCTCATCTCCTTGCCGACCTTCTTGCCGAGCACCCGGAAGTTGGGCTTGATCGTCTTCGAGAGGGCGTCGCCGCTTACGTACTCGATCTGCTTGACGTTGAGCTCCTGGAGGATGAGGTCGCTTACGAGTTGGACTTGCGTCCGGAAGCGCGGGTCCATCACCGGGATCAGCATCTTGGCCAGCGGCTGGCGCACGCGGACGTTGGCGCCCTTACGCAGGGAAAAGCCGAGGCTCGAGATGCGCTGCGCGTAGCCCATGCGCTCCTCCAGGGCGGTGTCGATGGCACTGGCCCGCGGCTCGGGCAGCAGGGATAGGTGTACGCTTTCGCCAAAACCCAAGTCCCCCCAGAGCCGCTCGGCGTAGAAGGGCGCAATCGGCGCCATCAACTGCGCCACGAGCGCCAGGGCCTCGTGCAACACCCGGTAGGCCGCCCGCTTGTCGTCCGTCAACTTCCCCCGCCAGAAGCGCTTGCGGTTGAGGCGCACCCACCAGTTGCTCAGTTCATCGACCACGAAATCCTGCACCAACCTCCCCGCCGTCATCGGCTCGTAGTCGTCGTAGGCGGCGCGCACGTCCCGCAGCAGCGAGTTCATCCGGGAGCGGAGCCAGGCGTCGATCTCGGGGGTCTCGGACACGAGGGTCACGAGGGAGACACGAGGACCACTAGGCAGGGGCGCTGTTGCCTCCTGGCTTTCGCTTCGTGCGCCTCGTGTCTCCCTCGTGCCCTTCGTGTCCGATCTCGCCCACCCATCCACATTCGCGTACAGCGCAAAGAACCCGTACGTGTTATACAGCGTCCCGAAGAACTTGCGCGTCACCTCCTCGATGCCCTTCTCGTCGAACTTCAAGTTGTCCCAGGGCGCGGCGTTGGTCATCATGTACCACCGCACGGCGTCGGCGCCGTAGCGGTCGATCGTGGCGAAGGGGTCTACGGCGTTGCCGAGGCGCTTGGACATCTTCTGGCCGTTCTTGTCGAGGACGAGCCCGTTAGAAACGACGTTTTTGTACGCCACCGAGTCGAAGACCATCGTCGCGATGGCGTGGAGGGTATAAAACCAGCCCCGCGTCTGGTCGACGCCCTCGGCGATGAAATCGGCCGGGAAGTTGCGCCCGAACACCTCCGCGTTCTCGAACGGGTAGTGCCACTGCGCGTAGGGCATGGCCCCGGAGTCGAACCACACGTCGATCAGGTCCGCCTCGCGGCGCAGTGCCTTGCCGTCCTTGTAGAGCACCACCTCGTCGATGAAGGGGCGGTGGAGATCGGGCGGGACAGCCTGTTTTAGCGAAAGCTGAACGTTGGCCTCCTCGATGGCCGTGGCCAGGTCCGCGACGCTCGTGATGCAGCGCTCCACGGTGCCGCACTCGCTGCGCCAGATCGGCAGCGGGATGCCCCAGTAGCGCGAGCGGGAGAGGTTCCAGTCCTGCAGGTTGTCGAGCCAGTTGCCGAAGCGCCCCGTGCCCGTGGAGGCCGGCTTCCAGTTGATCGCCTCGTTGAGCTCCGACATGCGCTCCTTGACGGCGGAGGCTCTGATGAACCATGAGTCGAGCGGGTAGTACAGCACGGGCTTGTCGGTGCGCCAGCAGTGCGGGTAGTTGTGCTCGTACTTCGAGACGTTGAGCGCCCGGCCGCGGAGCTTCAAATCCACGGCGAGGTCGACGTTGACGTCGACGTAGCCTTCCTCGTCGCGGTAGTCCTTGACGTAGCGATTGGAGAAGGGCCCGACGGTGGCCTTGAACTTACCCTGCTCATCGACGAGGGTGAGGGCCCCGAGGCCAGCGGCCATGCCTGCGCGCCGGTCGTCCGCCCCGAAGCTCGGGGCCGTGTGCACGATGCCGGTCCCGTCGGAGGTCGTGACGAAGTCGCCCGCGATGACCTTGAAGGCGTCCCTACCCTCGCCGACGGGCTCGATGGCGTTGCCGTAGTCGAACACGGGCGCGTAGCGCAGGCCGACCAAGCTCTCGCCGGTGAAGGGTTCGGACTGCTCGAGGACCGTCGGCTGCTGGTTGCCCCCGAACCACTTCGACACCAGGTCCGCGGCGAGCACGATGTGCTGGATGTCCTGCGTGTAAGGGTTTTCGGTTTTCACCAAAACGTACTGGATGCGCGGCCCGACGGTGAGGCCGGTGTTGGAGGGCAGCGTCCAGGGCGTCGTGGTCCAGGCCGAGACGTAGACCGCGTGGCCGGCGTCGACGGCGAGTTGGAGCGGGGCGGGGAGCGGGGGCTGCGCGGCGTCACCTGCGTCCGTACGCAGCGCGAACAGCGCCACCACCGTCGTGTCCTTCACCTCCCGGTAGGCCCCCGGCATGTTGAGCTCGTGGCTGCTCAGCCCCGTGCCCGCCGCCGGCGAGTACGGCTGGATGGTGTAGCCCTTGTACAGCAGGCCCCGCTCGTACAGCTGCCCCAGCAGCCACCACACGCTCTCGATGTAGTCGTTCTCGAAGGTGACGTAGGGCCGGTCGAGGTCGACCCAGTAGCCCATCTTGACGGTGAGTTCGTCCCACTCGGCCTTGTAGCGCATCACCGTCTCGCGGCACTTCGCGTTGTACTCCGCGACCGAGATCGACCGCCCGATGTCGTCCTTCGTGATCCCGAGCTCGGACTCGACCTTGAGCTCGACCGGGAGCCCGTGGGTGTCCCAGCCGCCCTTGCGCTCGACGCGCTCCCCGAGCATCGTGTGGTAGCGGCAGAACAGGTCCTTGACCGTGCGCGCCATCACGTGGTGGATCCCGGGCCGGCCGTTGGCGCTCGGCGGACCTTCGAAGAACACCCACGGCCTGTCCACCGGGCGCTCGTCGACGGAGCGCCGGAAGGTTTTGGCGGAAGCCCACCGCTCCAGGATGACCTCGTCGAGGGCGGGCAGGGCGAGGGACTTATACTCGGGGAACGTACTCATGGATGTGGTCTTACGAATGCCGGAGAGCCCCGGCGGCACAGTGGCTACCGAGGCTCTCCGAGGCGATGCAGTCTACGCTTGCAGGCACGAGCTACCGGCGACCGGGGGTCGCGTCGCTAATTCGGGCGATGATCGAGGCGGGCTGCATACCGGCGGCGAAGTTACGGGGCGCCGCTTACATAGCGCGAACGATGTCGCGGGGGGCCGGCTTTCACCAAAGATTAACCTCCCCACCGTAGCGCAGATGTCCCTCCCGGCAGTCACATTTGCTCTCGCCGGGCCCCGGGCGCCGTCGGAAAAATCACGATGGCTTTACGCTGGGCGCACTACCCGAAAAACATTAGCTTCGCCGCCGGAATCCACCAACCAATTATGCAGTACAAAGCCATCCTCTTCGCCCTCCTCGTCGCGATCGCACTCCCGTCGTGCGTCGGGAAGAAGAAGTACGACTCGCTCCAGAGCGAGAAAGCCAAGACCGACCTCGCCCTCCAGGAGGCCCTCGAGCGCATCAAGGACCTCCAGGAGGGCCGCACCGCCGACAACGAGCGCCTCACCTCGACGCTCCGCAACAAAGAGGCCGAGCTCGCCCGCGAGAAGGCCCGCGCCGAGACCCTCGCCGAGCAGCAGGCCACCATGAACACCATGAACAAGCAGCTCCTCGACCAGATGGCCGCCAACCAGGTGACCTCCGCGTCCGAGGCGAAGGCCATCCAGGCCTCGCTCGAGAAGATCAACAGCCAGTCCGGCCAGATCGAGCAGCTCAACAAGATCATCCGCGTCAAGGACTCCACCAACGTGGCCCTCGTCTACAACCTCAAGAAGGACCTCGAGAACCTCAACGACGAGGACATCGAAGTCCAGGTCAAGGGCACGAAGGTGTTCGTGTCGATCTCCGACAAGCTCCTGTTCCAGTCCGGCGCCGCCGACATCGGCGGGAAGGCCACCGAGATCCTCGGGAAGGTCGCCAAGGTGGTCAAGGGCAACCCCGACCTCGAGGTCACGGTCGAGGGCCACACCGACAACGTCCCCATCGCGACGGCGAAGTTCCCCGACAACTGGGCCCTGTCCAGCGCGCGCGCCCTCGCCATCGTCAAGGCGCTCTCGAACCAGTACGGCGTCGACCCGAGCCGCCTGAGCGCCGCCGGCCGCGGTGAGTTCGCCCCGAAGGCCGACAACTCGACTGCCGAGGGCCGCGCCATGAACCGCCGCACCGAGATCATCCTCACGCCGAAGCTCGATCAGTTCTTCAAGCTCCTCGAGGCCCCGGCCACGATCCCGGCGCGCTAGTCGGTAGCTACTCGCCTTTCGGCAAAACGACCAATCCCCCCGTTGACACTGGTGTCGGCGGGGGGATTGGTCGTTTTATGTTCAAGCTAGCCTAGCTTTTGTGCCGCTTCCAGGAGCGTCAGGAGGTACTCCTCGGTGGTCAGCAGCGAGCGCGCGATGTCGGCCAAGCTCTCGCCGGCCGCCAATCTCGCCTGCGTGATGCTGAGGAGGAGCTCGCTCTTGCCCTCGGCCTTGCCCTCGAAGTGCATACTCACCAACTCCGTCCTGTAGTCGATAGAGCGTTTCACCAGCCGGTCGTGGAGATCGCGCTGCTCGGGGTCCAGGATCCTCCGGCGCGAAGCGTCGAAGATGCGCTGCAGCTGGGCTTCGGAAAGCTCGCGGGGGAGGGAGGCTAGCGTCTTCATGTGGCGAAAGGCGTAAAGGTATTGGTCGATCGGGGTCTCGAGCTCCGAGAGACCCTTGCGGAAGTTAGGCAGCTGGATGCAGTACAGCCGAAGCTTGTCGGTAAACAACACGCCGTGCTGGTCTTTGAGTTCCACGCGCTTAATGTAATCCTCCGAGCTGTCGTCGAGCACGAAGTCGAGCAGCAACACCATGTACGTCGTCCGTACGCGGTAGACGGGCATCCCCTGCTGCGTCACGTTGCTCAGCAGCCGCCCGGCGTAGTGCAGGACGCGATCCATGAACTGCATGTGCAAGCGCCGCTGGACCTCGATCTGTATCTGGCGCTCGTCCCTCGTCAGGCACAGGAGATCGTAGATGATCGTTTTGTCGAACTCGTAGGCGCCGACCTGCTCGGTGCCCAGGAAGACGAAATCCACGATCTGGTCCTCCTCCGGCAGTAGGGCGTTCAAGAAGTGCAACAGGTTCTCCTTCGTCTCCTCGCGCCCGAAGACGAACTTGAAGCCAAAATCCGACAGCAGGTCAATCCCGGGGTCACTCATGCGTGGAAGTTAGGGCATACCACCCGACAGCCCACATCTTCGCCAACCGTGAAGCCCTCGTCTACACTGCTCCCGCTGCTGCTCGCGCTGCTGTCCTGCACGCCGGCGCTCCCGCAGGGCACCCCGCCCCTGCGCCGCTGGGAGGCGACCGAGTTCGGCGGCGAGCGCCAGGTCTGGGACATCGCCTCGGCGCCCGACGGCACCATCGCCCTCGCCAATGCGGCCGGCTTGCTGCTCTTCGACGGCGTGAGGTGGCGTAGGCTGCCGGTGCCGAGCGGACAGGTCCTGCGCACCGTCACCTACCACCCCGCCGACAGCAGTTGGTGGGCCGGGAGCTACGACGGCTGGTGGCGCTGGTCGGCCGCCCGGCCGTCCGATCCGCCGGTCCGCGTCAGCCCGCCCAACAACCCCAAGGAGGAGTGGTGGCACACCCTCCCCGACCCCGGGGCGCCGGAGACCTTGCTCTGGCAAACCTTCTCCCGCCTCGTCCGACAGTCCCCGGCGTCCGGCAGCTACGAATCCCTCCCCACCCCCGGCAACATCCTCTTCGCGAGGGCCATCCGCGACACGCTCTTCCTGCCCGTCATCGCGCAGGGTCTCTACTACCGCGACGGCGGCACGTGGCGCCCTTACCCCGGCGGGGAGGCTTTCGCCAAAACCGAAATCGCCGGTATCGCCGCGCATCCCGGCGGCGGCCTGCTGGTCGCCACGCGCGGCGGCGGTCTCTCGTCCCTGCGCGGCGGCCGGGTCGCGCCCTGGCCCTCCGACCCCGCGGCACCCAGGCCCTGGGCGGGCCAACCGCTCAATGGCCTCCTCGCGCTGCGCAACGGCGGGTTCGCCCTGGCCACCAGTGCCAACGGCCTGTACCTCCTGTCCGGCGACGGACGCGCCACCAGCCACCTCGACGCCCAGCACGAACTCGGCGACGATACCGTCCTCGGGCTCCACCAGGACGAGCGCGGCGGGCTCTGGGTCGGGCTCAACGACGGGCTCGCCTACCTCTCCGTGGGCACGGGCGCCGCCATCGTCGCCGCGGAGCTGGGGCCGGTGTACGACGTCCTGCCCGTCGCCGACGGCCTGCTGCTCAGTACCAACGAAGGCCTTTACCTCAGGGAGGCCGACCTCATCGGCCCGGTGTCCAACGTCACCGAGCAGGTCTGGCACGTGACCGCGTCCTCCGCAGGCATCGTCGCCGGCACCAACGAGGGCACCTTCCTCCTCGACGAGGGCCTCCGCGCCACCCGCATCTCCCAGTCGAACGGCGGCTGGACCTGGCTCGAGATCGACTCCGCCACCGCGCTCGCCGGGACCTACGTCGGCGTCGAACGCTACGCCCGCGCACCGGGTCGGGACTGGGCTTCCCGGGGCCGCATCCGGGGCCTGCGCTCGCCCGTCCGGCAACTCTACCGCGCGCCAGGGGATGACTCCGGTCGAAAATTTTACATCGTCCACCCCCAGGAAGGCCTCAGCCTCCTCACGCTCGACGACTCCCTCACGGCCGTAGCCAGCCGCGTAGTCGTCGACTCCCTGCCCGGCCGACTGATCGAAACGGTCGGTGACTCCGGGAGGACCCTCGACTACTACACCCCCACCCGCAGCCTGTCCCTGGGCAGCGAGGGTAGCGTCGGTGCCTCCGTCGGACCTGAGCCGTACTCGATCCCCGTCGTTTACGCAGGCCGCAAGGCTGTTGCCTCCCTGGCGCCCAGGCTCCTCCGAATCGGTGTGGAAGCAGACCCCGACGCCCAGGGGATAGGCACGGCGGACTGGTCGCTGGACGTGCGCCTCGACTACCCCCTACTCAAGCAACTTCTCGACGGCACGCTCGCGGTTGGCCTGCACCGCGGCCTGGCGATCATCGACCTCGACGGCGAAGGACGTCCGCCGGGGACGGCACCCGTGCGCGTCACGACGGAGCAGACCGGCAACAGCGTCGTGGTGCGCTTCGCGCAGGCTCGCTACGACCGCGCGCCACGGTTCCGCGTCCGCCTCGCGGGCGGCGATACGAGCTTCACGGCCTGGGCTACGGAGGGGGAGTATCCCTTCCCCCAACTCAAGCCCGGGGCCTACGTCCTCGACTGGGAGAGCGACGACGGGCAGCGCGGCCGCGTCGAGTGGGAGGTCCCGCCACCGTTCTACCAACACCCGCTGGCGTATGTTTTGTACGGCTTGCTCGTCGGGGCGGGCTTCTACGGCCTACGCGTCTACTACCGCCGCCGCCTCGCCACCCAGCAGCGCGCCGCCGACGTCGAGCGCGAGCGTCAACTCCAGGCCGCGCGCCTCAAGGCCCACGCCGATCGGCTCGAGGACAAGGTCAGGGTCTCCGAGCGCGAGATCGAGCTGTCGCACCGGGAGTTGGCCTTGCGGCAAAACGAACTCGAGCAGCGCAACCGCGAACTCGCGCAGTCCACCCTGGCGCAGGCACGTCACAACGAGTCCCTGCTACAGATCAAAGAGGGTATCGCGGCACTGCCGAAATCGGGCGAGGTCGGCAAGCTGCGGCGCCAGCTCAACCACGTCCTCGAGCAACAACTCTCCTCCGAGGAGGACTGGGTGCGCTTCTCGGAGCACTTCGACGCGGTCCACGTCGGCTTTCTCCACCGGCTTCACGAAGACTACCCCGAGCTTACCCCCGGCGACCTACGCCTGGCTGCCCTCCTGCGGATGAATCTCCCCAGCAAGGAGATCGCCCCCCTGCTACACCTCTCCGTGCGTGGCGTCGAGAACAAGCGCTACCGTCTGCGCAAGAAACTCGATCTGGTGGGGGAGGACAACCTGACGGATTGGATCCTCAGCAGGTAGGGCGCGCGCGGTTCCGGGCCATCTGCTAATCGTCGTGCGTCCGTCACCTAGCGCAATCCGTCTATCCGGGGTGGTGAGGTGCACAACATAAGCGCCGTGCCGTTAACACTCACATTATCACAAGGTTACATGAAGCAAATCCGCTATCCGAGTTGATTTGGCGTAGTCATGGTGAGGTGCCGAACTAACCAACACAGGTTACGGTTTCCTTACATTGTACGGAATTACGAGTGTCACACTTACACGAAGCTCCCTTGAGACTACCCTACCCAAATTTGCTGCCGATTCCAAGGTTGGCTTTACGTCTCGCTACCCTTGCTACGTACGTAGTGCTCACGGCGGGCCTTTGCGCCTCGGCTACGGCGCAAAGCTTCTTCGGCGAGTCGACCAACCCGGGCTACTACGATACCGGCCTCGCCTTCGCGACGGCGCCGAGCGTTTTGGCGCAAGCCGGACCGACCGGCGACAAGATTCCCGTGAGCCCGGAGGCCCTCTTCGACCGCGACGCCCTGCGCGTGAGCTGGACCAGCAAGGCAGGCGGCGACTGGTCCGCCCTCGTCATTGCGCCGGGCTTCTCGTTTCAGGACCTGAGCGCCTCGGACTCGATCGGCTTCTGGGTCTACAGCCCGGAGATGCTAACCGCTGCCGAGTTGCCGAATGTCTTCCTCGAGGGGGCCACCGGCGCGAGCAAGAGCGCACGCTACCCCCTCGGCGACTTCCTCAAGGGCGGAGCACTGACGGCCGGGCGCTGGCAGGCCGTGAGCATCCCACTCGCCAGACTCCGCGCGGACGCCGCCAACGTGGGCTTCGACTTCTCCAAAACGAAAGCCGTCATCCTCGGGCAGGCCGCCGCCGACGACGAGGCGCACACCTTATACGTAGACCAGGTGACGGCCTTCAGCGCCCGAACGCAGGCCTTCGGGACGGCCCCGGCGACGTTTACCGTGCGCAACTACCCCCGCCACCGGGAGGTCCGCTTCGCGAAGGGCAGCGGGACCGGACTGTACCGCGCACTGATCGCCGACGGACGCCCCGTGAAGGTCGTCACGGCTACCGCGGGCGACAGCCTGTTCCTAGCCTGGGCCAACGGCGCCGCCACCGGGGCTGCCAACTATCGACTCACCACCTACACCCCGGGCTTCGGCTTCGGGACCGACGGCGCGTCCGTGGCCGTGGCGGCCCTCTCCGAGGGCACCGACGCGGAGTACTACGACATGACGCAGCGCTACACCCTGCGCTACTTTTGGGACTTCGCCCACCCCGTGAGTGGGCTCTCGCGCGAGCGCAACACGAGCGGCAACACCGTGACCATCGGGGGTTCGGGCTTCGGGCTCATGAACTGGCTCGTCGGCGTCGAACGTGGCTGGCTCACGCGTGGGGAGGTGGCCGCGCGCATGGCCTCGACGCTGACTTTTTTGGAGCAGGCCGACCGTTTCCACGGGGTGTGGCCGCACTGGATGGACGGGCGCACCGGCCGGACGATCCCGTTTAGCCCGCGCGACAACGGTGGCGACCTCGTCGAGACGGCCTTCATGGCGCAGGCCCTGCTGACGGCGCGTGAGTACTTCAACGACGAGACCCCGGTCGAGGACTCCATCCGCCGCCGTTGTACGCGCCTGTGGGAAGGCATCGAGTGGGACTGGTACCGGCGCCCGGGCGAGGACGTCTTGACGTGGCACTGGAGCCCCGACCAGGCCTGGGCCATCAACCTGAAGATCCGTGGCTTCAACGAGGCGCAGATCGTGTACTTGCTCGGCATCGCGAGCCCGACGCACCCGATTCCAGCGAGCCTGTATCAGACGGGGTGGATCGGCAACGACTACCGCAGTTTTCAGGGGCGCTACGGCGTCTTCATTCCGGCGGGGCCGCGCTCGGGCGGGCCGATGTTCTTCGCGCACTACAGCTACATGGGCTTCGACCCACGCTACTGGAAGGATGGGGTGACTAACTACTTCCTCCGCAACCAGCGGCACGTCGACTACCAGGTGGCCTACGCGAAGGACAACCCGGAAGGCCACCTCGGCTACTCGGCGGTGAGCTGGGGCTTCACCGCCAGTGACGACCCGGAGCGCGGCTACGCGGTCCACGCGGCGCAGGAGAACGAGGACAACGGCACCATCACGCCGACGGCCGCCCTGGCCAGCATGCCCTACCGCCCGGCGGACGCCACGAATGCCCTACGGCACTTTTACAATACCTACGGCGCGCGCGTCTTCGGGGAGATGGGCTTCTACGATGCCTTCAACCCGAGCCTCAACTGGTACACGACCAGTCTGCTGGCCATCGACCAGGGCCCGATCGTCGGCATGATCGAGAACCACCGCTCGGGTCTGCTGTGGCGCAACTTCATGAAGAACCCGGAGATCGCGCCGGCGCTCCTCAGGGCGGGCTTCACGCGCGACTCCACGACGGTGGGACTCGGCGTGCGGGTTTTGGCGAAAGCCGACCTCCGAGTGTCGCCGAACCCAGCCGCGGGCTACACGCACATCCAGTGGCCGGCAGACCTCCGGGGCGCCGCCTCCGTCACGATCTACGATGCCCTAGGCCGAGTCGCCTTTCGGCAAAACCTGAGCGGCTTGCCCCATGAGCGGCTGCGACTGTACCTCGGCGGCCTCGCTGCAGGGACCTACCAGGTGCTCCTACAACCGATCAACAACGCAGCGGGCGCCCTCGCGGGTCCCGCCTACCGCGCTTCACTCAACGTCATCCAAACACCTTAACAAATTTTCCAACCATGAATAAGCTTTACTCCACGCTGCTGCTGGTCCTCTGCGGACTGGTAGTGCCGGCGGGCGCGCAAGTCCTCGAGAATTTCGAGGGCGCGACCCGGACGCTCAACTTCGGCGGCGACGGCGTCTTTGCGGTGGTCAAGAACCCCGACTCCACCAATACGATCAACCGCTCGACCAATGTCGGGCGCTACGTCAAGGACTCCACGAAGGCCTTCTCGCTGTTGATCGCCGACCTGCCGTCCGCTACGACCCTCACGGCAGCCAACAACCAGCTCTTCGTCGACATCCGCGCGACGCAGGACACGCGTGTGATCGCGAAGATGGAGGGCACCGGGCCGGCCGTCGAGGTGACGCTCAACATCCCCGTCTCGAACCAGTGGCGCCGCTACCGCTTCGACCTCTCCGCCGCGACGGCGGCCAGCAGTTTTACGAAGATCATCTTCTTCTTCGACGCCGGCAACGCGGCCGGTAAGGCGACGTACTTCTTCGACAACATTCGCCTCGGGAGCGACCCGTGCGCGGGCACCGTGCGCGACCTGAGCATCGTCGACGACTTCGACTGCCAGCGGCAACTGCCCCTGCGGGTTGGGCTCGACTCCCTCACGGTGGTCGACAACCCCGACCCGGACGCCGTCAACGGCGCGGGTAAGGTCGGTCGCTACGCAGACCCCCCGGGTGACTTCGCGGCCTTGGTCTACAACTTCGACCGACCCATCGATATCGCGGCGCGGCCGGTGGTCCGCCTGAAGTACTGGGCTCCTCGCGCGAATCGTCTCCTCATCAAGCTCGAGGGCGGGACGAGCCCCGGGCGCGAGATCGGGGTCGACGTGACGGCCACCAACGAGTGGCGGGAGTACTCCTTCGACTTCTCGGCTTTCGCCGGGGACAACTTCCGCTCGCTGACGATCTTCGCAAACGCCGGACAGAACGCCCCGGGGGTCGTCTACTACTTCGACGACATCCGCTTCGCCGCCAAGGAGGTTAACTTCCTCGAGACCTTCGACAGGACCGAACAGACGGTGTTCGTGCAGCCGCGCGGCAACAACACCGCCCTCAACGGTACCTTCCGCGTGATCGACAACCCCTACCGTACCGGGCTCAACACCACCCCGCGCGTCGGCGAGCACGTCAAGGGCTCCTCGGCGCTCTCGACGCTGTCGATCCAGACCGCCACCGCGCTCGACCTCACCACCACGCCACAGCTCAACATGCTGATCTGGGCCCCGGCCGGGTCGCGGTCCATCCGCGTGTCCGCGCTCTCGGCCTCGCGCGGTCGCCGGGACGTGACCCGCGAGATCACCGCCACCGAGGAGTGGATCGCGGTGAGCTTCAACTTCCCCGACCTCGCCACCGCCACCGACGTGAGCGAGTTCGAGGTGGTGTTCGACCCGACGATCACGGGCACGCGCACCTACTACTTCGACCAGCTCTCCCTCGGGGAGAGTAGCGTCGACCCCTGCGAGGGCGTGGCCCCGGTCGCGAACCTCATCGACAACTTCGAGTGCCAGCGCAACGTCCCCATCACCGGTGGCGCTGCCCTGCTCAAGGTAGTCAACAACCCCGACAAGACCGCACCCAATACCTCCGACAAGGTGGGTGAGTTCACGCACGACAACAGTCAGTTCGCCAACATCGTCTACAATTTTGGCGCGAACGCCCCCGACCTCGCGGTCTTCAACAACTTCGTCGCCGATATCTGGTCGCCGAAGATGACCAACATTGCCTTCAAGCTCGAGGGCTCGACCAATGGCTCGCCCGCCAAGGAGATCGTCGTGCCGGTGACGGCGGTGAACTCGTGGCAGACCTACCGCGTGAGCTTCGGTGACGTGGCCGACGGGAAGTACGAGCGGCTCGTGATCTTCTTCGACTTCAACAACCCCGCCGCTACCGGCAATTCGAAGTACTACATCGACAACGTCCGCCGCGCCCGCGGGCCGGTGAATGGGTGCGTGACCAACTTCGAGACCCCGAATACGACCATTGCCGACTGGCGCGGGTTTGCGGGCGGGAACGCTAACGATACGGCCTTCGCGGTAGTCAACAACCCCGACCGTAGCGGGATCAATACCTCCGCGCGCGTCGGGCGCTTCACGGAGTCGAGCGACATGGCCGCCGGGACCTTCGCCGGCATCTTCGCCCCGCTCGGCGCCCCGATCGTCTTCCCGGACCCCGCCAACAAGACCGTCCGCGTAAAGGTCTGGGCCCCGGACACGGCGCGCTTCGTGCTCAAGATGGAGCAGGGCGTCGGCGGGACCCAAACCGGTGACATCTTTCCCGTGGCCCCGTACACGACGAAGGGCCAGTGGCAGGAGCTCACGTTCGACTACTCCGCCTTCGACACCGAAGCCGCCAGGTTTACGCAATTCACGCTGATCCCCGGCTTCGGCTTCCGCCCGGCCGCCACGCGCCAGGTCTACTTCGACGACATCGTCATCGGGAGCGCCATGTGCGTCACGAGCAGCACCCGCGAAGAGCGCCGCGCGATCACGGACCTGCGGGCCTACCCGAACCCCACCAGCGGGCAGCTCTTCGTGGAGGCCCCGGCCTCGACCGAGCGCCTGCAGCTCTTCGACGCCCTCGGACGCCAGGTGGCTAACCTCGCCATCAACGTAGGCGTCGACGGGGGCCTCGCCGAACTCGACGTCCACGCACAGGCCGCCGGCTTCTACACCGTGGTCGCCCTCGACCGCACCGGCGTGGCCCTCGCCCGCGTCCGCGTCGCCGTCACCGATTAAGCTCCACGGCTCACCCACCCCGAAGCCTCACCACGCCACCCGATATGCGAACTCACCTCCGCTTTATCTCGGCAGCCACCGCGCTACTGGCCGTGGCGAGTGCGTCTTCCCCGGCCTGCGCCCCCCGAACGGGGACCACGGCGCAGGCCGGGGCAGACACCCCGGTGTCTACCGAGCCTACCGACGTCACCGCGAAAGCCTGGCCCGACCACGTCGACGCCCTGCCGGCGGTGCCGTTTAGCGTAGACACGCTGCAACACCGGACGTTTAACTACTTCTGGGACCTCGCCGATGCCCACGGACAAATCCCCGATCGCTGGCCGACCGAGCGCTTTAGCTCCATCGCGGCGACCGGTTTCGGTTTGCCCGTCCTGGCCGTCGGCGTGGAGCGTGGGTACATCACACGTGCCCAGGCTGCACAGCGCGCCCGCCAAACTTTAGAGGCGCTGTGGGTTTTGCCGCAAGGCGATGCCATGTCCGGCGTCGCGGGTCACAGGGGCTACTTTTATCACTTCCTCCGTCACGACGACGCGACCCGCTACCAGACCACGGAGCTCTCCACCATCGACACCGGCCTCCTCATGGCGGGTGTGCTGGCGGCGGGGCAGTACTTCGACGGCGATTCGGCGGACGAGCGCGCGATCCGCGACCTGTCCGAAAAGCTCTACCGACGCGTGGAGTGGGACTTCGCCTGGGTGCCGGAAGACGGACAGCTCTCGATGGGCTGGCACCCCGACAAGGGTTACATCAAGGCCCGCTGGCGCGGCTACAACGAGGCCAGCATCTTACTACTGCTCGCGATGGGTTCGCCGACCCACCCGATCCCCGACGACGCCTGGGACACGTGGACCAGCACTTACGACTGGGGCAGCGGCTACGGCTCCGAGGAGCACGTCATGTTCGATCCGTTATTCGGCCATCAGTATTCTCAATTATTCCTAGACTTCCGCGGCATTCAGGACGACTATATGTCCGCACGCGGTATCGATTACTTCGAAAACAGCGTGCGGGCGACGAAGCTCCAGCACGCTTACGCCTCGCAGAATCCCTACGGCTTCCGGGGCTACAACGTCGACACTTGGGGCCTCACGGCCTGCGACGGGCCCGGTTCGGAGATGCGGGCAATGCCCTCGGGCGTGCCCCCGGCGGAGCTGCCCGCCAACGAGGCCGTCACCAAGGCCCAGGACTCCATCCGCGTACGCACCTACTGGGCACGCGGCGTGGACGGGCGCACCCTCAAGGACGACGGCACGATTGCCCCGACGGCCGCCGGCGGGAGCTGGCCCTTCACGCCCGAGCTCAGCGAACGTGCCCTCGGCAAGATGTGGAACGACTACCAGCCGTGGCTCGTGGGCCGCTACGGCCTGCGGGACGCCTACAATCTGGGCTCCCCGCCGCGGGCCGACCAGCCCGGCGCCCCGGGGTGGTTCAATAACGACTACCTCGGGATCGACCAGGGGCCGATCGTCCTCCAGATCGAGAACTACCGCACGGGCCTGGTCTGGGATTTACTCAAAACCTCGCCGCACGTGGTCCGTGGGCTCCGCAAGGCGGGCTTCCGGGGCGGCTGGCTCGACGAGGCCGGCCCGACCGACGACCTAAAGGCAACTACCCTCCAACCGCGCACCAGATGAACACCGAGACTCCTTCACGCGCCACGAAGCTCGCCGTGGCATTCGTGGCCTTCAAGCTGCTACTGCTCGGCGGGGCGCTGTTCTTGATCAGCAACCTCCACGCGCAGACGTTCCGGCTTTCGCCAAAACAAGAGGCCGACGTCGAGGCGCTGCTCGACCGGATGACCCTGCAGGAGCAGGTCGGGCAACTGTCGCTGTTCACCTCCGACTGGGACGTGACCGGTCCGACCCTGCGCGAGGGCTACCGCGACGACGTCAAGGCCGGTCGCGTCGGCGCGATCTTCAACGCCCACACGGCCGACTACAACCGCGAACTCCAACGCGTCTCGATGGAGGAGACGCGGATGAAGATCCCGCTCATCTTCGGGTACGACGTCATCCACGGCTACCGCACCATCTTCCCGATGCCCCTGGCCGAGGCCGCGACCTGGGACACGGTGGCCGTCGAGCGCGCCGCCCAGATCGCCGCGCGCGAGGCCTCGGCGGCGGGGCTCCACTGGACCTTCGCCCCGATGGTCGACATCGCGCGCGACCCACGGTGGGGACGCGTGATGGAGGGCTCCGGCGAGGACGTGTACCTCGGGAGCAAGATGGCGCGCGCGCGGGTGCGGGGCTTCCAGGGCACCGACCTCTCGGCGGACTCGACGATCCTGGCCTGCGCGAAGCACTTCGCGGCCTACGGCGCGGCCCAGGCCGGGCGTGACTACAACACCGTCGATATATCGGATCGCGTCCTGCGCGAGACTTACCTGCCGCCCTTCCGGGCCGCCGTCGACGCGGGCGTGGGCACCTTCATGACGAGCTTCAACGAGGTGGACGGCGTGCCGGCCAGCGGCAACCGCTACCTGCTCACCGACATCCTGCGCGGGGAGTGGGGCTTCGACGGCTTCGTGGTGACGGATTACACGTCGATCAACGAGATGATCCCCCACGGCGTCGTCGTCGACGAGCGCGGGGCCGCCGAGCTGGCGCTGGAGGCCGGCGTCGACATGGACATGCAGGGCGCGACCTTCCACGAGCACCTCGTGGCGCTGGTCGGGGCCGGCGAGGTCGACCGGGCGACGGTACGGCAGGCGGCCAAGAACGTGCTGCGCGCCAAGATGGCCCTCGGGCTCTTCGACGACCCTTACCGCTACAGCGACACCGCCCGCCAGCGCCGCTACGTGCTCGCGCCCGAGTATCGCGCCGAGGCCCGCCGCACGGCCGCCCGGAGCATGGTGCTGCTCAAGAACGACGGCGCTACCCTACCGCTCGCCCGCACCCGCAAGGTGGCGCTGGTCGGGCCGCTCGTGAGTTCGCAGCACGACATGATCGGCGCGTGGCACGCCGACGGCCGCGGCGAGGAAGCCATCTCGCCGGAGATGGGCCTGCGGCCCGTGTTCGCGAGCCTAGACGTGCGTACGGCCGCGGGCTTCGGCCTCGACGGGAGGCCGACGGGCGGCGCTAGGGCAGGTTTTGCGGAAGCGATCGCCGCCGCCCGCGCCGCCGACGTCATCGTGGCCTGCGTCGGCGAGAAGGCCGACATGAGCGGGGAGGCCGCCAGCCGCACCAATATCGACCTTCCCGGCGAGCAACTCGCGCTCCTTAGGGAATTGAAGCAGCTCGGCAAGCCCCTCGTCACGGTGGTCTTCACCGGACGCCCCCTGGCCATGCCGGAGGTCGACAGCCTGAGCGACGCGGTGCTGCTGGCCTGGTGGCCCGGCACCGAGGCCGGCAATGCCCTGGCCGACGTGCTCTCCGGGGCCGTCAACCCGAGTGCGCGCCTCCCGATGACCTTCCCGCGTTCGCTCGGGCAGGTGCCGCTGCACTACGACCAGAAGAACACCGGCCGCCCGCGCGACGAGGCCAATAAGTACTCTAGCAAGTACCTCGACCAGCTGAACACGCCCCTCTACGCTTTTGGCTACGGGCTCGGCTACTCCACCGTCGACTACGGCAAGATGACGGCTTCCGCCAAAACCTTCGGTGACGCGGCTCCGCTCACGGTGACGGTCGCGCTGACCAACACCGGCAAGTACGCCCAGCGTGAGACGGTCCAACTCTACGTACGCGACTCGGTCGCGCTGCGCACGCGGCCCGTACTCGAGCTGATCGACTTCCGGCAGGTGGATCTGGCGCCCGGGCAGAGCACGACGGTATCCTTTAGCGTGTCCGCAAAACAGCTTACCTACCTCGGGCCCGACGGCCGGACCCCGACGCTCGAGGCGGGCGACATGCGCTTCTTCGTCGGGCCATCGAGCGACCGGCTACAGTCTACGCTGGTGCAGTACGCCCCGACCGCGGCGACGGAGGCCGCGCAACCGATCCTCCCCTCTACCAAGACCTCCAAAAAGCGACCTAATGAATAAACCTGTTACACACTGTCTCACCGCCGGCCTGCTGGTTTGCTGCGCGGCGGTGGGTTCGCTCCGGGCACAAACCGTGTCCGGGGTCGTGACCGACGCCACGGGCGAGACCCTAATCGGCGTGAATGTCCTCGTCCCCGGGACGACGACCGGCACGGTGACCGACTTCGACGGGGCGTATAGCCTCGACGTCGACGGAGCCGATACGCTCGCCTTTCGGTACGTCGGGTTCGACGAACAGCGCGTGGCCGTGGCCGGGCGAACGACCATTGACGTCACGCTCGCCGAGGCGCGCGAACTCCTGAGCGAGGTCGTGGTGGTCGGCTACGGGGTCCAGCGCCGATCCGACGTGACGGGCTCGACGAGCACCGTCGAGGCCGAGGAGATTACCCGCATCGCGACCGGCGACGTGTCCTCGGCGCTGCAGGGCAAGATCGCCGGTGTCCAGGTGGTGCCGACGAGTGGGGCCCCGGGCGCGAGTTCGGTGGTGCGCATCCGCGGGATCGGCACGTTCGGGGACTCGCGGCCGCTGTACGTCGTGGACGGGATGCTCACCGACGACATCACCTTCCTCAACCCGAACGACATCGAGCGCATCGACGTGCTCAAGGACGCGAGCGCGACGGCGATCTACGGCTCGCGTGGCGCCAACGGCGTGATCCTCGTCACGACGCGCCGCGGCAAGGAGGGCGGGGGCTCGCTGATCAGCGTCGACGTCTACCGCGGGCAGCAGAACCTCGAGCGCAAGATCGACCTCGCCAACGCCAACGAGTTCGCACAACTCTCCAATCAGCTCGCCCGCAACGAGGGTCGCGCGACGATCCCGTACCCCGACTCGACGAGCTTCGGCGAGGGTACCGACTGGCAGGACGCGATCTTCCGCCCGGCCTCGATCGCGAGCTACCAGATCTCGGCCTCGGGCGCGACCGACCGCGGCAGCTACCTCGTGAGCGCCAACCACTTCGCCCAGGAGGGGATCGTGCGCGGGGGCGAGTTCGACCGCACGACGGCGCGCTTCAACGGGGAATTCAAGGTCAAGCCCCGGGTGACGATTGGCCAGAACCTGGCCTTCAGCCTCCGGCGCTCGGTGAATGGCCCGGGGATCATCGAGAACGCCTACCGCGGGTACCCGACGCTGCCGCTGCTGAATCCGGACGGGAGCTTCGCGAATACCGCGCCCATTGGCAACGTCCTCGCGCAGCTCGAGTACCAGAACTCCACCGGGCAGAGCACCCGCATCGTCGGCAACGCCTACGCGGAGTACGAGCCGATCGATGGGCTGCGGCTGCGCAGCTCGTTTGGGCTCGACCGCACCGACGGGGAGTCGGAGAATTTCGTCCCGGAGTTCTTCGTGAGCCCACTACAGCAAAACATGGTCAACGGCCTGAGCCAGACCCGGGACGCCAACCGGACCTGGCTCTGGGAGAATACCGCAACGTACGATAGGAGTTTTGGCGACAGCCGCCTCAGCCTCCTCGGCGGCATCACGAGCCAGGAGACGCGCTCGGAGTTCATCACCGGCAGCGTGCAGGGCCTCGCCGCCGAGAACGAGGAGTTCCGCTACCTAGCCAACGGCGTCGACTCGACGCAGACCAACAGCTCCGGCGCGGGGGAGTCGGCGATCGTGAGCTACCTGGCGCGCGTCAACTACGCCTTCGACGACCGCTATTTGCTGACCGTCAGCTTGCGGGCCGACGGGTCGAGCAGATTCGGGCGCAACAACCGCTACGGGTACTTCCCGAGCGCGGCCCTCGGGTGGCGCGTCGACCAGGAGCCGTTCTACCCGGAGGACTTCTTCTTCAACCGCATGAAGGCGCGCCTCGGGTACGGGACGGTGGGCAACGACAAGATCGGCAACTACCGCAGTATCCCGCTCGTGTCTACGAACCCGTTCACGAATGCCGTCTTCGGCACGGGCGAGGCGCTCAACTTTGGTGCGGCCCCCCTGGCGCTCGCCAACCCGGACTTGCGCTGGGAGCAGACCACGAGCCTCAACGTCGGCGTCGAGCTCGGGGCCCTCGGCGATAAGTTCACCGCCGAGGTGGATTACTACGTCAAGGAGACGAGCGACATCCTGCTCGTCGTCCCGATCGCGGACTACATCGGGGCCGATCCGGCGACCGTGAACGCGGCCACGATCCGCAACTCCGGGGTCGAGGTGTTGCTGAGTTGGCGCGACCGGATCGGTCAGGTAGGCTACAACATCAGCGTCAACGGCGCCACGGTCGACAACGAGGTCCGCAGTCTCGGGCAGGGCCAGGAGGCGATCGAGAGCGGGGACGTCGGCAGCGGACGCCTCGCGACGCGCTCGGTCGTCGGGCAGCCCGTGGGCTCGTTCTACGGCTTCGAGACCAATGGCGTCATCCAGAACCAACAGCAACTCGAATCCATCCCGACGCGCGCCGGGCAGCGCGTCGGAGACCTGGTGTTCGTGGATCAGAACGACGACGAGGTAATCAACGGCGCCGACCGGGTGTTCATCGGGAGTCCGATCCCGGACGTGACCTTCGGCGCGACCATCGGCGCGGACGCGTTCGGGTTCGACCTCGCGGTGGACTTCGCCGGGCAGGCCGGCAACGAGATCTACAACCAGAAGGTGACGAGCCGATTTAATACGTACAACTTCGAGACCCGCTTCCTCGAGTCCTTCACGGGCGAGGGTAGCTCCAATACTGAACCCCGGCTCCTCAACGGCGGCGGCAACTACGAGGTGAGCCAACGCTTCATCGAGAAAGGGGACTTCCTGCGGCTGCGCAATCTCACCCTCGGCTACACGTTGCCGTCCCGGATCGGGGACCGACTCCAGCTGCAGCGCCTGCGGGTGTACGCGAGCGGGACCAACCTCGCGATCTGGGATTCGTACTCGGGTTACTCGCCGGAGGTCGTCTCGAACACCCCGATCGACAACGGGATCGACCGCGGGATCTACCCGGTGCCCCGTACCGTAAACGTCGGCCTGCAGGTCGGCTTCTAAACCAATACGATCATGCATATCCTCAAGAAAATCACCCTTGGCCTCGTTGCGCCGGCGCTGTTGTTCGGCTGTGGCGAGGACTTCCTCGACAAGCAGCCCCTCGTCGACCAGACGGCCGACACCTTCTTCCAGACCGGCGAGCAGGCCGTGCAGGCGACCAACGCGACCTACGGCATCCTGCGCCGTTTTGACGTAAGTGTCTTCAGCTACATCGGCATGACCGACATCGTGAGCGACGACGCGGACAAGGGCTCGACCCCGAACGACGCGACCTTCCTGCGGGAGCTCGACGACTTCACGTACGACGCCTCCAACATCGCGCCGGGGGCCGTGTGGGAGGGCTACTACAAGGGCATCTTCCGCGCGAACCTCGCGCTCGAGCGCATCCCCGAGATCGACATGGACGAGAGCCTGAAGACGCGCCTCCTGGGGGAGAATCGCTTCCTGCGGGCCTACTTCTACTTCAACCTCGTGCGCTGGTTCGGGGACGTGCCCCTGATCACGCGGCAGCTAAATCCCGACGAGTACGAGCAGGCGCGTACGCCCGCCGACCAGGTCTACGCGCAGATCGTCGAAGACCTCACCTTCGCGGCGGCCAACCTGCCGGAAAAAAGTGAGTACGCTTCGGAAGACCTGGGCCGGGCCACGCGCGGGGCCGCCAATGGCTTGCTGTCGAAGGTGCACCTCACGCGGCGCGAGTGGCAACTGGCGCGCGACCGGGCCGCGGACGTGATCAACAGCGGCGAGTACGCGCTGCTGCCGGACTACAACCGCATCTTCCTGCCCGAGGGCGAACACTCGAGCGAGAGCGTCTTCGAGATCAGCACGGTGGCCCTCGGCACCGGCGGCGGCGGCTCGCAGTTCAACGAGGTGCAGGGCGTGCGCGGGACCCCGAACCTCGGGTGGGGCTTCAACCGCCCGAGCGACGACCTCGTGGCGGCCTGGCCGCTGCGCGACCCACGGCGCGACGCAACGATCTTCACGGTGGGCGAGGTCTTGCCGGACGGCTCGGCGGTCATCGTCGGCGACCCGGGTGTGCCCAACCAACGGCAAAACCAGAAGGCCTGGGTGCCGCAGGGCCCGCTCGGCAACGGCAACGGCGGTGGCAACATCCGCGTGCTGCGCTACGCCGACGTGCTGCTGATCGCCGCGGAGGCCGCCAACGAACTCGGCAACCGCGAGGAGGCCCTCGAGCTCGCTAACCGCGTCCGGACCCGCGCGCGCGGTCCGCTGCCCCGCAACTTCCTCCCGGACCTCCGGGCCGACAATCAAGACCAAGCCCGCGAGGTGATCTGGCTGGAGCGCCGCCTCGAGCTCGCGATGGAGCAGCACCGCTGGTTCGACCTCGTGCGCCAGGGCCGCGCCGCGAAGGTGATGGATGATGTCGGCAAGGGGAACTTCCGTGAGGGTGTCCACGAGTTGTTCCCCATCCCGCAATCGGAGATCGACCTGAGCGGCGGGAAACTGACGCAAAATCCGGGCTACTAATCCTATGGTCCGGCCCGCACGCTCTGAGATACAGTTCGTGCTCGTCTACCCGAAGGGAGCCGTGTCACGAAAGTGGCGCGGCTCTCTTCGTTTGCGGCGGCCCGTAAGCAGTAACCCTGGAGGGCTGTGCCCGCGGGCGGTTGCACGTTGACGGCCTCCGCCAAAACAAGCCGCGTTACCGCAAAACTTGATACCCCGCAGCACCTTAAGCGATTCGCTTCAACTGCCACGCGAGCCATACGGCCACCAACGACGCGCCCGCGGCTAGCCACCCCACCGTGTCGTAGTGTAGCAGGAAGCCTGTCCCAGCATCCTTCACGATAACCAGTCCACTCACCACGCTTGCCGCCCCCATGCCGAGCTGATTGAAAGCCGATCGCAGACTCATGAAAGCCCCGCGTCGCTCCGGGTGGACGACGCTGGTCACGAGGGTGAGCGCGGGGATGGTCCGCCCGCCGGAGGTGATGAAGAAGGAGGACGTGACGACGAGCACGAGGCCCGTGGCGAGTCCCGCGGGGAGGTGCGTGACGGCGAGGATGGCGACGATGGTGCCGACGGTACCGAAAGTGAACACGCGCGCCGGACCGGCGCTGTCGGCCCAACGCCCGATTAGCGGTAGGGTGACGATCGTCAACAGTCCCCCGACCAGATACATCAGGCTCAGTTCGGTGTCCTCGAACCCGAGGTTGATCTGCATGTACGGGGCGATGAACGGGATGACCGTAAAGTGCCCGAGCATCAGGACGACGGTAAAGACGAGGGCGAGGAGTTGATTCTCGTTGGCGAGTACATCGCCGAGCATCGTGAGTACACCGGGGCGCTCGTCTGCGCTGGTGATGTGTGCACGCAGGGAGGGGACCTGAAAGAAGGCTGCGATGCCGGCGAGTACCGCAAGCCCCCCCACCGCCAGGAAGGGCGCCCGCCAGCCGCCGTAGCTCGCGATCGCGATCCCGGCCGGAACCCCGATCACCGACGCCGCGCTGAAGGCCATCATCACGATCCCCATGGCCCGGCCCCGTCGCTCCGCGGCGAAGTAGTCCCCGACGATGGCCAGGACCTGCGTCGCGACCATGCCGCCGAAGGCCCCGGCTACCCCACGGGCGATCAGTAGTCCAGTGAAGTTGTCGAAGAGCGCACAGCCGAGGGTGCCCACCGTGAAGCCGACGTGCGCGAGCAGCAGCACCTTGCGGCGGTCGAAGCGGTCCACCACCGCCGCGCTCCCCAGGCTCGCCACGAAGGAGCTGCCCGCGTAGACGGCTACGAGCCAGGAGAATTGCTGTGGCCCGATGCCGAAGCTCTCCATCAACTTCTCGCCGAGCGGCATGATGATCATGAAGTCGACGATGTGGCAGAACTGCAGTGCGCCGAGGACGAGTAGGAGGAGGTAGTCTCTGGAAGTCAAGGCGGGTGGAACGCGGGGCGGCGGGGCTGGTTCGACGAGCTCCGCTCGCGGCCCCGTCTAACGCCGCCACGAAAGAAAGCCCCGTCCATCTTACGATGAACGGGGCTCTTTGGGTCGTGTTGAGTTTTGCCGAAAGGCGCCTCAGCACGTGTGTAGTCTAGCGACTAGTAGTTGACACCGAGGGCCTTGAGCGTCTCGTAGTCGAGCTGGCCGACGGGGAGACCGTTGTCCTTCTGGTACTTCACGAGGGCTGCTTTGGTGCGGCTCCCCATGACGTTGTCGGTCGGACCCGGATCGTAGCCCTGGGCACGGAGGGCGTCCTGGACGCCGCGCACCATCGAGGTGGTGACGTTGCTGTTGCAGACGACCTCACGCCACTCGGTGAAACCACCCTTGCGGACGAGGTTGCGCTTGGTGACGGTCGTGAACTCGGCGGGGATGTCGATCGAGCGCGTCGTGGCGGCGTTCTTGACGACGCGGCGGGTGACGGTCTCGTACTCGGCGGGGATCGTCTCGACGCTCGTCGTGGCGGGCGTCTTGAGGACGCGGCGCGTGACGGTCTTGTACTCGGCAGGGATCGTCTCCTCGCGGGTCGTGGCGGGGGTCTTGACGACCTTCTTGGTGACGGTCATGTACTCGGCGGGGATGACCTCGGTGCGAGTCGTGGCGGGGGTCTTGATGACCTGCTTGGTGACTGTCATGTACTCGGCGGGGATGACTTCCTCGCGGGTGGTGGCCGGGGTCTTGACGACGCGGCTCGTGCGGGTGCCCATCTTGGCGGGGATCGTCTCGGTGGTCACGCAGTTGCTATTAGGGGTTCCGTCGCCGCCGGAGCAACCGACGTTGACGCGGCGTGAGACGGTGCGGTATTGTGCGGGCGTCTCGACGAGGCACCAGACGAGGCAATCGTCGGGGTTGGCGCTGAGGCAGTTGGCGTCGGCCTTGCGCTTGACCCACTTCGTGCTCGAGGGGGCGGTCTCGATGCGCTCGGTCACGGTCTCGTAGTTGGGCTCACGGACGACGACGCGGCTGGACTCGGGCTCCATGACGTACTGCTCGGTGACGGTTTCGTACTCGGCGGGGACGGCCACGAGCTTCGTCGAAGCTTCCTTGGCGGTCATCTGCTCGGTGACGGTCTCGTACTCGGCGGGGACGGTGATCATGCGGGTCGACTCAGCGGTCTTGAGGACCTGCTCGGTGACGGTCTCGTACTCGGCGGGCACGGCGATGAGACGCGTGGTCTCGGGCTTGACCATCACCTGCTCGGTGACGGTCTCGTACTCGGCGGGGATGGTCACGACGCGGGTCGCTTCGGCCTTCTTGAGCTTCTGCTCGGTGACGGTCTCGTACTCGGCGGGGATGGCCTCCTGGCGGACGCTGGCCGAGCGCGTCTCGATCTCCTGGGTGATGGTTTCGTACTCATCGGGGATGAGGCACTTGGCGTAGCACTTGCCGGGTTCGGCGTTGGGCGGCATGTCGCCGTCGACCATCTGGGCGTTCAGGGTGCCGGCCAGCAGGAAGCCGGCGGCGGAGAGTGTAAGGGTTAATTTCCTCATGTTTCAGTATTGTGAAAGATTAGCGTTTACGGGTTGGTTTCGTGTGAGCGCGACAGTATCGCGCTCGGGATTCACTTAAAGATGTAGCTTTCCACGTGTCGTGGACTGGGCTCTACCTATTGAATCGGTCTCGGGCGTCGAATTGTTCAAGGACCTCCGCCGGGCAGGCCAGGTAGTCCTTCACGACGCGCCGGGTCTCGACGCCGAAATCCACGTGGTCCGACAGGGGGCTCACGCGTCCGTCCTTGCGGAGGATGGCGATCTCGTCCTTCGTGGCGACGTATGCATTGTTGCTCTCCGAGCCGACGATGACCAGGTGCCGGGCCTGCTCGCGGTCGATGCCGAAGCGGAGACGTGCGTGGTCGCGGAGGTGCCCAACCTGCTCGGGCGAGAGTGGCGCATCGAGGAAGCGGAGCTTGAAGAGACGCCGGTGGAGTAGGCCTCCGCAGAGGTAGGCGAGGAGTTTGTCCGGCGAACGTGCTCCCCCTTTTAGGGCAGCTACGATGTCCACGTCCTCCAGGGTCGCGAAGCGCGCGAGCATCCCGGAGCCCTCGTCCTCGAAGTGGCAGGCCTCGACGTGGTGGGTCATGAAGTACCGCAGATCCTCGCTGATGCCTTCGACGGGGGCGCCGGCCCGGACTACCTCGGCCATGCGCCGCAGGGCCTCCTTGAGCATGAGTTCGGCGGCGAGCACGGTCTTGTGTAAATAAACCTGCCAATACATGAGCCTTCGGGCGATGAGGAACTTCTCGATCGAGTACACGCCCTTCTCCTCGACGACGAGTTTGCCGTCGACTACATGTAGCATCTTTATGATACGTTCCGAACCGATTACCCCCTCGGAGACGCCGGTGAAGTACGTATCGCGGTTGAGGTAATCGAGGCGGTCGATGTCCAGCTGCCCGCTCACGAGCTGGTGGAGGAACGTTTTGGCGTAAGCCCCCTTAAAGATATCGATCGCGAGCCGGAGGCGCCGGTCGAAGTGTGCGTTCAGCGCCTGCATGAAGCACAGCGTGAGCGACTCGTGGTGCGCGTCGATGATGTCGCCCTCGAGCGTGTGGGAGAAGGGGCCGTGGCCGATGTCGTGGAGGAGGACGGCGAGCTGGGCGGCCTCGTACTCCGCCGGCGAGATCTCGACGTCCTTCTGGCGGAGGCTGTCGAGCGCCATGGTCATCAGGTGGAGTGCCCCGAGGGCGTGCTGGAAGCGCGTGTGCTGCGCGCCCGGGTAGACGTAGTGCGTGAGCGACAGCTGGCGGATGCCGCGGAGGCGCTGGAACCACGGGTGGTCGACGACCTCGAGGACGAGCCCCTTCGGCACGGCGATGAAGCCGTACACCGGGTCGTTGATGATCTTGTGGGGTCGCAGCGGCACGCGGCAAAGCTAGTCCGCGGGCATACCGGTAGAATATTTCGCCCCCCGCGCACCGCCCCCGTGCCTCACACGTTGCATAGTCCGCGAGGCGCACTTCAGCACCCCGCACCCTCAGCACCCCGCACTTATGTCCAACCTCCGTATCCTCTGGGCCGACGACGAGATCGACCTCCTCAAACCCCAACTCATGTTCCTCGAGAAGCGCGGGTACGAGGTCACGACCGTGATGAACGCCCACGATGCCCTGGAGCTCGTCACCGAGCGGGCCGACTTCGACGTCGTGCTCCTCGACGAGAACATGCCCGGCAGGTCGGGGCTCGAGATCCTGCCCGACATCAAGGCCGTGCGCCCGGACCTGCCCGTGGTCATGATCACGAAGTCCGAGGAGGAGAACATCATGGAGGAGGCCATCGGGGGCCAGATCGCCGACTACCTCATCAAGCCCGTCAAGCCGACCCAGATCCTGCTCACGCTCAAGAAGCTCACCGAGGGCCGCAACCTCGTGCGCCTCGCCACCGCGAGCCAGTACCAGCAGCAGTTCCGCGAACTCCTCATGGAGATCAGCTCCGGGCCCGACTACGAGGAGTGGCCCGTGATCTACAAGAAGCTCATCGAGTGGGAGCTGCGCCTCGACGAGAGCCGCGCCGAGGGCATGGCCGACATCCTCGCGATGCAGAAGTCGGAGGCCAACGGGGAGTTCTCGAAGTACGTCACGAAGAACTACCTCGACTGGATGAACGCCCCGGCGGAGGACCGGCCGACCTTTAGCCACGAACTGCTGCGGACCAAGGTCTTCCCGCACCTCGACGACAAGAACGCCGTGCCGACGGTGCTGGTGCTGTTCGACAACCTGCGCTACGACCAGTGGCGCATCCTCCAGCCGATCATCTCGGAGCTGTACACCATCGAGGAGGAGGAGAGCTTCTACTCGATCTTGCCGACGAGTACGCAGTACGCCCGCAACGCCATCTTCGCAGGCATGATGCCGGCGCAGATCGCGAAGGCCTACCCCGACAAGTGGCTCAACGACAACGACCAGGGCGGGAAGAACAACGAGGAGGAGTTCTTCCTCGCGGAGCAGATCCAGCGGGTGCTGCGGCGCGACCTGCGGCACTCGTACACGAAGATCACGCAGATCGCGAAGGCGAAGGAGTTCGAGGAGAAGGCGCTGGACCTGCTCAACAACGAGTTCAGCGTCGTGGTCTACAACTTCATCGACATGCTGAGCCACGCGCGTACCGAGATGGAGGTCCTCAAGGAGCTCGCCGGCGATGAGTCGGCCTACCGCTCGCTGACGCGCTCGTGGTTCCTCCACTCCCCGATCTGGGGGGCGCTCAAGAAGCTCGCCGAGCGCCCGGTGCAGCTCTTCATCACCACCGACCACGGCACCATCCGCGTCAACACCCCGAGCAAGGTGGTCGGCGACCGCGAGACGACCACCAACCTGCGCTACAAGCTCGGCCGCAACCTGAGTTACGAGAAGCGGGACGTGCTGGAGATCCGCAAGCCGGCAGACGCGGGCCTGCCGACCCCGAACGTGAGTTCGAGTTACATCTTCGGCAAGGAGGACAAGTTCTTCCTGTACCCGAACAACTACAACCACTACCACAACTACTACAAGAATACCTTCCAGCACGGGGGCATCTCGCTCGAGGAGATGATCTGTCCGGTGGTGCGGCTGCGGAGTAAGGCGTAGGTGGTGGAGCGTTGAGGGATCAGCGTCGAGAGCGCTGTACGGAAGGGTGCATTACTGTCGGGCTGTGCTACTTTTAGGGCCATGCGATATCTCCTCCTGACGTTCCTGACGGCTGCAACTGTCACCCTAGCCGCCCAGACGACGCTCGCCGAAGATCTGGGTTACCCGCCCGGTACGCGCCTGCTCATCTTGCACGCCGACGACCTGGGGATGTCGCACAGCGTCAACGTGGCGAGCTTCCGTGGGCTCACGGAGGGGAGCGTCAGCTCGGCGAGCATCATGATGCCGACGCCGTGGGTACCGGAGGTAGTGGCTTTCGCCAAAACCAATCCCACCGCTGACCTAGGCCTGCACCTCACGTTGACCAGCGAGTGGCACAACTATCGCTGGGGGCCGATGTCGCGCGACAGCGTCGCGAGCCTCCTCGACGCGGATCACTACTTCCACGGGCAGTGCGACGAGATGCAGTCCACGGCCACCGCCGCGGAGGTGGAGCGCGAACTGCGGGCGCAGGTCGAGCAGGCACTGCGGTTAGGCCTCGAGCCGACGCACCTCGACTCTCACATGGGTTGCCTATTCTGGACCGATCCGGAGTTCTTCGGCGCCTACCTCCGGGTGGCGCGGGCGTACGACCTGCCGGCGATGGTAGACCGGCACCAAGTCCGCGGGAGCACGGCGGCGCTACGGGCCTACCTACAGCCGGGCGACATGACGGTCGACTACATCCTCGGCGCGCCGGTCGACGCGCAGGGCAGCTTTGCGGAGGCTTACGACGGCATCATCGCCGGTCTCGGGCCGGGGGTGTCGGTGCTCCTGCTCCACTGCGGCCTCGACGACCCCGAACTACAGGCCGCCGTCGCGCCGCAGATCCCCTACGGGGCTAAGTGGCGACAGGAGGACCTGGACTACTTCACCTCCGACAGCCTGAAGGCACTGTTGGCAAGAGAGAAGATTGAGCTAACCACCTGGCGGGAGCTGTACGCGAAATGGAAGGCGCGGTAGGGGACGCGGTTCGCGCGTAAGTTCGCCGCCGCCCCCGCATGCCGCCCCGCCCCTACATCGAACTCCACCTCGCCGTCCTGCTCGCCGGCCTCACCGGTATCCTCGGGGAGCTCATCACGCTCGCGGCCCTGCCGCTGGTCTGGTGGCGCGTCGTGCTCGCGGCCCTGAGCCTGGCGCCACTGTACTTCCTCCTCGGCGACAGGGTGCGGCTTTCGCCAAAACTCGTCCTGCGCTTGCTCGGCATCGGGGCCATCGTGGGCTTGCACTGGGTGACGTTTTACGCGAGCATCAAACTCGCCAACGCCTCGGTGGCCGTGGTGTGCTTCTCGCTCATGACCCTGTTCACGGCCCTGCTCGAGCCCTGGCTGCTGCGCAAACCCTACGACTGGATGGAGGTCGGGCTCGGGGGCCTCGTCGTGCCGGGGATCGCGCTCATCATCGGGGTCGTACGGGTGGACTACTACCTCGGGATTGCGGTGGGCATCTTCTCGGCGCTGCTGGCGGCCACCTTCGGGGTCCTTAACAAACGCTACGTCGAGCGGGCGCGCCCCGTGGACATCGGCCTCGCCGAGATGAGCGGCGCGGCCCTGTTCCTGACGGCGGCCTACCCACTCGCCCTGGCCGTCGGCTGGGTAATGCCGGGCGGCTTCTGGCCGGCTGGCCTCGACTGGGTGTGGCTCGGGGTGCTCGTGCTCGGGTGCACGACGCTCGCGTTCCTGTTGCAGATGCGGAGCCTGCGCCACCTGTCGGCCTTCACGAGCAACCTCGCCTACGGCCTGGAGCCCGTCTACACCATCGTGCTCGCGATCTTCCTCCTGCGGCAAGACCGGGAGCTGACCCCGTGGTTTTACCTCGGCGCGGCCCTCATCGTCGGGGCCATCGTCGCGCACCCGTTCCTCAAGCGCCGCCAGACCCGCCGCCGCGCCGCCGTCACCGAACTCGCCGCCCGCCTGCCGTGAGGGAGCCCGCGCTGTACGACTACCTCGACGCCCGCTCGGGGCCGGTGCCGGCGTACCTGCGCGCCGTCGAGCGCAATACGCACCTGCACGTCCTGAAGCCCCAGATGCTCACCGGGCATATGCAGGGCCGGTTCCTGGTTTGGCTCGTGGGTTGGCTGCGGCCCCTCGTTCGCGGGCGACCGTTTCGGGTCCTCGAGGTCGGGACCTTCACCGGGTACAGCGCCCTGTGTTTTGCCGAAAGGCTACGGGCCGGCGACGAAGTACACACCGTCGAGATCAACGACGAACTCGAGGCCCGCATCCGTGGGCACATCGCGATGGCTGGTTTTGGCGAAAGCCCCACGCCCCGTAAGCCGGGCATCCACCTCCACATCGGAGACGCCAACGCCGTCATCCCTACCCTACCCGGCCCCTGGGACGTGGTCTACCTCGACGCGAAGAAGGACGACTACCCATCGCAACTCGCGGCCGTCGAAGCGCGACTGGCCCCGGGCGGGATCGTGCTGTTCGACAACGTGCTCTGGGACGGGCAGGTGCTCGACGAGCGCGAGCGGCGCGCCACCACAATGCTGCTGAGGGAGTTCACCCTGGCGCTTGCGCAAAACCCGAAGTGGGAGACACTGATGCTGCCGATGAGCGACGGGCTGATGCTGGTAAAGTTGAAGAGTGAAAAGTGAAGAGTGGGAAGTGGCCGCGCAATCGTGCACGCCAGGAGAGCCACTTTCCACTCTTCACTTTCGACTTTCAAACTACTCAATCACCACCAACACCGTCTCCGCGCTCGTCGCGACGGCCTTGCCGCTCATGTCGGGGCTCGCGATGCCGTAGTCGTTGTCGTTGACGAGCAGCACCTGGCCCTCGGCATTGACGGCGAGGCCCTCGGGCTTCTCCCAGACGGGGTCCCAGCCGGCTTTGATCAGGTCGACGTAGAGGGTCTTGGGCGCCAGGGAGACCCCGCCGATGAGGGCCGACTCCGGGTCGCGGAAGCGCTCCGGCGGGAGGGTACCGTCGCCGATCTTGGCGAGGCGCGCGATGGGCACGGCGTAGATCTCGGCCGACCAGCCCTTGCCGGGGATCAAGCCGTGCTCCAGGACGAGGAGTCGACCGTCGGGCAGGGCGGCCAGGTCGCCGATCTTACGGGTCGAGCCCTCGAGGGCGTAGGCGTAGCTCTCGACTTCGCCGTTGTTGGGGTCGAGGCGCAGGATACGCGTGATGCGCGTGGTCCGGTCGCCGCCCGGGGGGTGGATCGGACCCTGGAGCGCCGCGTAGATGTAGCCCTGCGCGGCGACGATGCCCTCGAAGCCGAGATTGGGGCTGCGCGACAGCAACCACGCGGGCAGGCTCCTGTCGCGCGGCCCGGTGGGCGTGGGGGTGTAGCGCTCGCGGAGCTGGCCCGTGGCCGCGTCGAGGCGCCAGAGGCTCGGGCGGTACTCCTCGGAGACCCACATATCGTCTTCCGCGAAGGTGATCCCCTCGGAGTCGAGGCCCTCCTGGTCGGTCGGGAGCTCGGCGAAGGCGGCGTCGTAGGCCACCTCGATGACGGCATTCGGGTCGCGGTTGAGTGGCGGCAGGCCGGTGGCCGGGCGCCCCTCGTTCGCCATGAAGGTCCGCTGCTCGGCCACGCGAATGGACTCCGTCGCCATCTCGATGCGCTCGGCCACCGGGCGGTAGTCCGGCAGCGGGAAGCGTTTGGCGGGCTGGCCGCCGTGGGCCGTGGCCTCGAGGTTAGGGCCGCGGTCGGTGACGACCCACAGGCGGCCGGCCGAGTCGATGTCGAGCGAGGAGTACCCCCCGTCGCGGATGTCGACCCCGTCCACCTCGCCGACCTTGGCCGCGTCGAGGCGGTAGGTGGCCACGATGACGGCGTCGGCGCGCTCGGCGGCGGTGGGGGCGAGCAGGGAGCAAGCCGGGAGCGTGAGTGCGGCGAGGATAAGCGCGGTTTGACAAAATGCGGTGCGGGGGGCACTTCCGTCAAGGTTTTGGTGGGGGGAGCTGCGCATACGGGCTGCTAAGATCGGCAGAGTTATCTCGGGGGTTCGGACCGGACGTACCTTTGGGCAATGGAGCCCGAGCGCGAGATCCTCATCAATGACCGGCGCTACACCGTCGAGGAGTGGATCGCCGAGGAGCAACGACGCGGCACGAAGCTCGAGTACCACGACGGGTACCTGCTCGACGTGCGGGCGCTCAACGAACAGGGCCTGCCCGCGCCCTCCGCCGCGCAGACCGCGCACCGACTCGCCGTCCGGGAGGCCGTCCGTCGCAACCTCTGGCAGTGGATCGAGACCGTCGCAGCGGCGGCGGCGGCGCAACGGTGTACGCAGACCGCGACGGGTGCGGAGTTCACCAGTCCAGACGGCGAGGTCGTAGCGGTCGTCGACGTGGACGACGGTTCGGGGTCGAGTGGCCTGAACGATCGCCGCGTACGGTTCCTGAGGGAGGACTCACCGGTGCGGGACTACGCTTACGTCTCGATCCACGACCACAGCGTGACGCAATACTCCCGCTCCTCCGACGGCGCAACGCAGGTACGGTTCCTCACGGGACTCGGGGATGTCTTGGCGCTCCCGAACCTCGGCCCCGACCTCACGCTCTCCAAGCTCTACGCCGATGTCGGACTCCTCGACTGGACCGATCTCTACCAACGCCGCTAGTTTGCAAAAGTCGTATCTCACCATCCCGATAGCGGTACCGAGCGTGCTACTGGCCTTTTGCGTAAGCTGCGGCAACGACCTCCCGAAAGACGTACCCCCGGTTTTGGCGCAAGCCGACCCCGCCTCGGTGCGCATGATCGACAGCACCGAGATGCGTCTGCCGATCCGCTCGGATACGGGCGCCCTGGAGGTACCGCAGGCCCTCCCGGGGCTAGGCTTAGCGCCGAGCTCGGAGGAGCGTAAGGGCGCGCCCGAGCCGCGGAGCGCCGGGGCACCCCCCGCCGCCGGGCCCGAAGTCGCGCGTGCCACCATGCTCGACGGCGACAAGTGGACCGAGCTCACGGCCCTCGACCCGAGCTTCGTGCTCGACCTGCGCTACGCGACGACCAACAACTTCGTCGGCGCGCAGATGTACGACTGCGGGCGCTGCTACCTGCGAAACCCCGCCGCGCAGAGCCTCAAGCGCATCCAGGACTCCTTGCGCACCCTCGGCCTCGGCTTCAAGCTCTACGATTGCTACCGGCCGCTGAGCGTGCAGTGGAAACTCTGGAACGAGGTGCCCGACCGGCGCTACGTGGCCGACCCGCGCAGGGGCAGCCAGCACAACCGCGGCGTGGCCGTCGACCTGACGCTCGTCGACCTCGCCACCGGCCGGGAACTCGACATGGGCACGGCCTACGACTTCTTCGGCAAGGAGGCCTGGCACGCGTCGACGGCGGGCTACCCGCAGCCGGTCCGCGGCAACCGCGAGCGGCTCCTCGCCCTCATGGAAGGCCACAACTGGCGGCGCACGAGCTCGGAGTGGTGGCACTACTCCTACCGCCTCCCGAAGTCCGCCACCCCGATCGAGGAGGACGAGTGGTCGTGCGACTGAACCGCCGCCGCTCGCCCTGCGCTACAGTCCGGCATGCCCTACGCCGACAGCGACATCGTCTTCCTCATCAACCCGCACGCCGGCACCGACTCCGTGGAGCGGATCGTGGCGGCGCTCGGGAAGCGCTCCATCGACTACTTCCTGTGCGAGAGCAAGGAGGCGGTGCCGACCTTCTTCGCGACTTCCGTCAAAACACACAAAGTCGTCGTCGTGGCCGGGGGCGACGGGACGGTCAACAGCGTGCTGCCGTATGCCGTCAATACGCACCAGGTCTTCGCCGTGTACCCGAACGGCTCCGGGGACGGATTCGCGAAGGAGCTCGGGTTCGGCAAGGACCTCGAGGGTCTACTGAAGGCCATCCGCCGCGGCCACACCAGTTGCATCGACGTCATGCAGACCCAGTCGCACTACGCCTGCAACGTGATCGGCGTCGGGTTCGATAGCTACGTGGCGCGGGAGTTCGCCAAGCAAGACCAGCGCGGCCTCAAGACCTACATCCTGGAGTCGGCCAAGGCCTACCGGGAGTTCGAGCCGATCGAGGCCACCGTCGCGATCGACGGCGAGGTGCACCGCGGGCGGTACTCGATGATCACGGTGGCCAACACGCCGCAGTTCGGCAACAACGCCCGCATCGCCCCCCGCGCGGATGCCTCCGACGGTCTGCTCGACGTGGTGCTCGTGCGGCCGATGCCCTTCCTCAACGCGCTGCTCTTCCTGGCCGAGGTTTTTGCCGGAAGGCAGGACGGCACGAAGTACGTGAGCTACCACCGCGGGAAGCACATTCGCATCGAGACGGACTGTAGCCACTGCCAGATCGACGGGGAGACGTACCCGTTTACGGACGAGGTGCTGGACATCAGTATGGCGGGGGAGTCGAAGTGGGTGGTGGTGTGAGCCGAGCGACGGTGATCCGAGGTCCGGCGCCGCTACCGCCAGTCGATCCGCCAGCTCACGCCCGCGTCGAGGAAGTACGCGTGCCGCAGGTCCGCGCCGTCCGCCGCGAAGCTCCCGAAGCTCTCCCACCCCGCCGAAGCATCGACCTTGATGTCGGGCGTGACCCAGTACTCCACGCCGGCATCTGCGTTGAGGTCGAAGTCGCCGGTGGTGCCGTAGACCTCGAGGAAGGTGGACCACCGCTCGGCCGGGGCATACCCGGTGACGAGCGTGAAGAAGCCGTTCGGTCCGGCCGCTGCGCCATCGTACTCGAAGCCGACGTTGAAGCCGACGCCCAGGGCGTCGGTCAGGCTGTGTTCGGCGCTCAGGGTGGTCCGGTTGCCGACCGCAGGCTGGCGGAAGTCCGCGCTCACGGCGCGCAGGTGGAGGCGACTCTGGAGGACCACCCTCGGCATACCGTAGGCGAACTCCAGGAGCGCCACGCGCAGGCCGACCGCGGTCTGGCCGAGGCCTCGCAAGGCGCGGGCGTCGATGCGGCTGTCGGTCTCGTGTTGGAAGGTGAGCGCAGTCTGGACCTCGATGCGTTCGGTGAGCCCGAGGCGCAGGACCTGCTCGGTGGCGACGCTCCGTGTGCCGCCCGGTAGGTAGCTGGCGCGCGCGAACGTGAGGCCCTGCTCGAGGTGGAGCGTCTTAGACCCGACGGTCGTGCCGCTGATCCCGACGCCGGGCCGGTCGGCGGCGAGTCGGTCGGCGTACTGGGCGTGGGCGGCTGGGACGCAGGCGACAAGGGCCGCGAGGAGTGAGGCGAGTTGAGTACGGTAGGTCATAGCGAGCGAGGCGGCGTAAGAGAGGACAAGATGCTCAACCCGCTGCGATACCACGCTCCGCCCCCCGCCCCCTCGGTGCTACCCTACCCGAATTGCGTTACCTCCCCCGGTTGCACTCACGACAGCTCACCATATGTCGACTTCCGTCAAAACCCCAGATACCCTCCCCTTAACCTACCGCGCCGAAGATGGCGTAGTCGAGATCGACCTGCTCACCGACCAGGAGACGATGTGGCTCACGCAGGCGCAGATGGCGACGTTGTTTAATAGAACGCGCACAGTCATTGGCAACCACATTGCTAATGTCTTTAACGACGGGGAACTTCACGCTGATTCAGTTAGTGCAAAATTTGCACTAACTGCCGCCGATGGCAAAAGCTACGATGTCCAACGCTACAACCTCGATGTCGTCATCTCCGTCGGGTACCGCGTCAAGTCCAAGCGCGGCGCACAGTTCCGCCAGTGAGCCACGCGGACGGCCCAATCCCCTGTCGTCACTCTAGTCAGGTAAAGGCGATCGGTGACGGGCTAGCTCGCCAAATTTTTTTGTACCTTCCCCGGTTGCACCCACCACACGTCACTACATGTCGACCTCCGTCAAAACCTCAGATACCCTCCCCCTGACCTACCGCGCCGAAGATGGCGTAGTCGAAATCGACCTGCTCACCGACCAGGAGACGATGTGGCTCACGCAGGCGCAGATGGCCTCGCTTTTTGATCGTGACTCCGACACAGTGGGCTACCACATCAGCAATGTCTATGAGGAAGCAGAACTCGATAGCGACGCAACTACCGCAAAATTTGCGGTAGTTCGTCGCGAAGGATCAAGAGCAGTCACGCGCGATGTCCAACACTACAACCTCGACGTCGTCATCTCCGTCGGGTACCGCGTGAAGTCCAAGCGCGGGACGCAGTTCCGCCAGTGGGCTACGCGGACTTTACGCACCTACCTCGAGGAGGGCTACGTGCTCAACAAGCGCCGCGTCGGCGATCTCGACGCCGTCAACGCGCTGCTGCGCCAGGCGCTGCGCTCCAACATGGAGCCCCAGGTCCGCGAGGACTTCCTGGCCCTGCTCGAGCGCTACGAGCATGGCCTGACCCTGCTCGACCAGTACGACCACGGCGCCCTCGACGGCGACCGCGCGCACGGCGGGGCCGAGGAGA
Organism: Saprospiraceae bacterium; assembly: GCA_965215115.1. Taxonomy (GTDB): domain Bacteria; phylum Bacteroidota; class Bacteroidia; order Chitinophagales; family Saprospiraceae; genus CALDTK01. Next base: position 2,777,414 of record OZ244050.1, on the reverse strand, counting down.
AGTACCGCCTCACGTACGCCGACGCCCGCGAGCAGGTCCAGCGCTGGCGCCTGAGCCGCTGGGGACCCGACCGCGCGCCGCTCGAGGGAACGCCCGCCTACAAGCTCGACCTGTTCGGCATCGAGAAGGACGGCTCCTTCCAGGCCTCGATCGACGGCATCTACGCGAGCTGGGGCGGGGAGGAAGTCTACCCGAGTGTGCTGCAGAAGGCGGCCAACCTACTGTACTTCCTCGTCAAGAACCACAGTTTTTCGGACGGGAACAAGCGCATCGCCGCGGGCCTGTTCATCTACTACCTCGAGCGCAACGAGTGCCTCTACCGCGCCGACGGGTCCAAGCGCGTGGCCGACAATGCCCTCGTGGCCCTCACGCTCTTCATCGCGATGAGCCCGTCCGACCAGCAGGACGCCGTGGTGGCGATGACGGTGAACCTGATCGACGAGCGGAACTAAAACCGGGCCTCGTCCACGAAGCGCCACGGCCCTTGCTTGTACTCGAATACCTGCAGCCCGCCCACGCGCAGACTGCACTCCTCGAAGCGCGCGTCTAGGTGGCGGTAGAGCCGCCGCGCCGCCGCCGGGTCGACCTTGTTCTGGACCGTGATGTGGGGATTGCGCCAGGGCCGCGCGTCCTGCGGCGTGAGGGCGTCCCCGAAGTAGGCAGCGATCGGCTGGCGCAGCTGCACCAAGGGCTCCGGATCGAGCGCGTAGGCGACCCCGCGGCCCATGTTGAAGACGCGCCTGAGCCCGACGGGCACGAAGCGGGCGTCTGGCGAAGGATCTCGGGTTACTGCAAGTGCCGAGTCGTTATCCGTCGTCGGTACGTTTTGGCGAAAGCCGTCGTAGCCATCCGCGAAGGCTGCCACACTCTGGTGGACTTGCGTCAAAACCTCCTTCTCGCGCTCTCCCGGGAGGTGGTGGAAGAGCGTGACGTGCGCGGAGACGAAGTGGCGGTTGCGCGGGAAAAACCGCCGCCGCAGCCGGTGGAAAGGCCGCAGGTCGTCCTCGTGGATGAGGGCCGTGACGATGAGTGCGGACATGCAGCGGTAGGGTGGCTGGGTGCGGGGTGTGTGCGGGGTGCCTGGGTGCAGAAGAGACGCCACCATTCGCACAATGGTTTAGCGAGGACGTGCGGCAGGTGTCGCCACGCAGGTTATCAACCGAAGGCGACCGACTATGAACTGGAACAGCCCAACTGTCCATTTCGACGGGCGCGCGGCGGGGCGGCGAGGTAGTTTCGGGCTCAACCGCAAACCAAACCCATGTTCGTGTCCCGTATCCACGCCCTCTACCGCGCCAGTCTCGGCGCTGTACTCACCACCCTCTGTCTGCTGGTCGTTTTGCCGCAAGGCCACGCTCAATTCGGTGATCGCCTCCTGAAGGCCGCCCAGCGCGGCGCCGAGCGCGCCCTCGAACGCAAGGCCGAGCAGAAGACCGGCGAGGCCGTCGAGAACACCGTCGACGGGGCGCTGAAGAAGCCGCAAAGTAGGAGCGACCCGGGCGGGAGCGACCCCGCGGACGCCGGCCACGCCCCCGGGGAGCGCACGGCGTCACCGAGCCGGAGCGACGGTGACGGCGGCGCCGCGGATCCAACGCTAGAAGTCCCCCCCGCCCCCGTGACCCCCTTCAGCGTTGCGAGCAAGTACGACTTCGAGCCCGGGGCGGAGGTACTGTACTACGATGACTTCGCCCGCGCCGCCGTCGGTGACTTCCCGACGGGCTTCAACACCCTCGGCTCGGCGGAAGTCGTCAAACCCAACACCGCGCCCGGGAAGTGGCTCCAGGTAAGTAAGCAAACCGGTGGCCTTCACTTCATGGAGGCCCCGCCGCTGCCGAGCGATTTCACGCTCGAGTTCGACATCATCCACGACCTCCCCGAGGAGGGCTACCGCTACTCGGCCGACCTCGGGGTCATACTCACCGACGTGACCGATCCCGAGAGAGACCTCGACGATTACATGCGCGTCGGCACGAAGTGTGCCTCGTTCTGGATCGACCGTGACATCTCGCGCGGGTGGAGCTCCACCTTGTCGAAGTGGGTGAAGGGCGGTGACTTGGTGAGCGGGAACGCGACTGACCTCGAGGCTCACTTCTCGGACGCCACCCGCGGCGAGCCGCAACACATTGCCCTCTGGCGCCAGGGTCGCCGCGTGCGCATGTACGTCAACGAGCAGAAGGTCTTCGACGTGCCCCTCGCGTGGCCGGACGCCGACCCCATCGGCGGCCTGCGCCTCTACGCCCGCATGAGCACCGACGACGACCGCTACCTCGTGTCCAACATCCGCCTCGCCGAGGGCGCCCCCGACACCCGCTCGAAGCTCGAGACCGAGGGCAAGCTCACCACCTACGGCATCACCTTCGCGAGCGGCTCGGCCGACGTCGAGGCCAGCAGCGCCGGTACCCTCAAGATGATCGCCAACGTCCTCGGCGACAACCCCGACATGAAGCTCCGCATCACCGGCCACACCGACGCCGACGGCAGCACCGAGAGCAATCAAGCCCTCAGCGAGAAGCGGGCCGCCGCCGTGAAGAAGATCCTGGTCAAGGATTACGGCCTGAAGGCGGATCGCCTGAGCACCGCCGGCGCCGGGGAGTCCGACCCGATCGCGACCGGGGATACGCCCTCGGACAAGGCAAGGAATCGGCGGGTGGTGTTGGAGAAGGTTTGAGGGGACTGGGTCTAGGGGTCTAGGGGTCTAGGGGTCTAGCATACACGACCGACCCGAGACTCGCTAGACCAGCCTAGACTCGTACTTACAGCGCATGCCCCCGCGCAAAGAGTTCCAGGATGCGGACCTCCTTCTCCCGCGCCTGAATTTCTTTCAGCTTCCGCAAAAACACCGGGTGGTGCGGCTGGGCGTCGTGGTGGTCGATGTCGGCGCGGGTCGCCCAGCACTCGAGGCTCGTGAAGTGCGCCGGGTCCTCCGGGTCGCGCAGCATCGTGAACATGAGGTTCCCGCGGTCGCGGCTCCCGTCGGCGACGTGTTGGCGAAAGAGCGCCTCGGCCTCGGCGACCCTGTCGGGCTGGATGTAGAACTGGACGGTGAGGTAGACCATGGGGGGGATTTAAGGAGCATGGAGCATGGAGCATGGAGGCTGGATTGCTTTGGGGGACGCATCCAGGAAAGCTCCCCAGCATGGGTCCATGCTCCTGGATCCATGTTCCATGTTCCTAGATCCATGCTCCTCAAAAAAAGCCGAAGCGCTCGACTTGTTCCGCGTACGAGCCGTACGATGGGTAGCGCTTCTGTAGCAGGCTTTCTTCGTAGGTGGCTTTGCGCCAAAACAGGCCGAGGAGCGCCAGGGCGAGTCCGAGGCGCCAGACGCTGCCGGTCGCGAGGGTGAGCGCGAGGGCGAAGCCGGCTAAACAAGCGTAGATCGGGTGCCGCGCCCAGGCGTAGAGTCCGGTGGTGACGAGCGCACTGCCCGACCTGGGCGTGGGCCAGGGCGTGAGGTTGGTGCCGAGCTGGAGTACGGCCAGCAGGCCTGCGAGCACCGCGAGGCCGGCCGCCGTCCACCCGACGTAGCGGAGGAGCGGCGGAACTGGGTAAGCGAAGTCTACGGGGTCGATCCCCAACGCGAACAGCAACGCGAACTGCACCCCCACAAACAATAGATCACGGCGCGGCGGCATCGACATAGGCGGCCGATCTTGCGGCGGTGACAAGCTACTCTGCGGCGGGCACAGCGTACGCACTGCTCCAGGGCGAGGCCATCGAGCTTGCGCGAGACCTCACGCCGCTCCTGCCGACCGAGCGGGACGAAGTAGCGCAGGTTTTGCGGCAACGCTACCACCGCAACGCCGCCGCCCTGCCGGGACCCGCGCCGGAGTTCCACCATGCGGCCGCCGTCTATGGTTTCGAGTGCTTCGTGGCCGCGGCGCACGAGTGGTATGCCCCGCCGGGGGACCTGCTGTCGTCGGGAGCGACAGCAGGTAAAGAGGGTGCCGACGACACCGCCGCTGGCGCTGCCGCCGCCGCCGAACCGCCCGCGCCCCTGCTCCCGCGCTACCTCGGCCAACGCTCGGATGTCGGTTTTAGCGCAAGCGAGATGATCTCGGCCGACCTGTGCCTCGGGTACCTCACCACGCTCCGCGCGCAAATCAAGAGCCGCTACCTCGACGATCTCCTCGTCGAGGCCATCGAGACTACGCTCGCGCCCTGGCCTTATACCGCGCTGTTGCTGCCCGAGCCGCCCGCGCCCGCGCTCGACGCCTGGTGGGCACACCCGACACTACGCCGCCTCTACGTCGACCGCCTCATCGAGCGCTCGCACCTTGCCCTCACGGTCGCGCCGCAGATCGCCAACGCCGTCGAGACCGCCCTCGGGACGTACGCCGCCCAGCTCTGGCCCGCCTACGCGGATGCACAGAAACAACGTACTTCGCCAGCGTGACCACACTTACATCCCCGCCCCCGACCACCGCCGCGGCCCTCGTCGAGCTCGTCGCGGAGGCTAAGCGGCGCTTCGTCGGGAAGGACGAAATCCTCGACGTGATGGCCGTGGCCCTGGTTGCCGGCGAGAACGTGTTCCTGTACGGCCCGCCGGGTACGGCCAAGTCGGCCCTCGTGAGCACGCTCACCGCCGGCATCAGCGACGACGGAGTGGGTACGGACCCCGCGGGCGGGCGGGGCGGGGCCTTCGAGTATTTATTGACGCGCTTTACAGAACCGAGCGAACTGTTCGGGCCCTTCGACCTGCGGCGCCTGCGCGAAGGGGATCTGGTGACGAATACGGCCGGGATGCTGCCCGAGGCGACGACGGTCTTCCTCGACGAAATCTTCAACGCCAACTCCGCCATCCTCAACAGTCTGCTGCTGGCGCTCAACGAACGGCGCTTCCGCCGCGGGCAGGAGACGCGCGAGCTACCGGCGCTGCTCTTCGCGGGCGCCAGCAATCACCTGCCCGACGACGAGGCCCTGGAGGCCCTCTTCGATCGATTTTTGCTCAGGGTCCGCTGTCAACAGGTGTCGCCCGCGCAGTTGCCGGACGTGCTCACCGCGGGGCGTGCGCTCAGTGCACGTTCGGTGGCCGAACTACCGCAGGTGAGTGCGGAAAGCGTACGCGCGCTGCAGGTGCGGTGTCGAAATATGGACGTAGCGCCCGTGGCGGAGGCCTACCTCGAACTGATCCTGTCCGCGCGCCGGCTCGGCGTCCAGATTTCGGACCGGCGCGCGGTCAAGATCCAGAATCTGATCGCGGCGAGCGCGCTGCTGTGCGGTCGCGACACCGTCGACCGCTCCGACCTCTGGGTGATGCGCTACGTGTGGGACAGCGACGAGCAGATCGCGCCGCTCGCCGCCCTCGTCGATGCCGCGCTACAGGAGGCCACCTCCCCCGCCGCGCACCCGCAGGCCCACCGCCGCGGCCCCGACGCCGAATCCCTCGCCGTCGAACTCGACCGCATCGAGGCCGAGTGGTCCGCCGCCGATGCTCGCCGCCGCAGTGCCCTCAAGGACGAACTGCGCCACCTCCAGGACCAGCTGCCGTGGCTCGCCGAGGGCGTCGGTCGCGACGCGCTCACGGGCAGGGTGGAGGCCTTCTGGCAAAACATCCTCGCCCGCTCGTGACGCGCTGGCTCTACGTCCCGGAGGAGCGCGTGGCGCTGCTCTACGCCTACCGCGCGGACGCCGGCGTTGAGTCGGCGGACGCTGTTCCGGGCGGGGTTTACCTGCGGGGTTTCGCGGAGGGTGCGGCGCCGGCGATCCCGGGGGCGGAGTTGCTCACCGTCGCGGAGGACGGACTCCACCGTGACGGGGAGCGCCTCCCGTTTGCGACTGTGCCGCGGCTGGCGTGGTGGCCCTTGCACCAGCGCTTACCGCTCGCTGCTCCCGGGATCGTCGACGAAGGCGCGGTTGTGCAGTCCGGGCGAGCCAGCATCGAGGTTTTGCCCTGGCGTCTCGTAGCCGATCCTACGCCGCCGGCTCCGACGGCGCTGTGGCTCGACGCGGCCTACTGTGCGCAGTTGCTCGATAGCGGTCGGTCATACGCCGCCACCTTCGCGAGTGTTCGTTTGGAGCGCATCCGATTTTGCTGGGTGGACGGGCGGGCGCTGTTGCGTGGTACGCCGCTGTTGCCGCTGCCCGGCGAGGCTTTCGCGGGCGAAGGCGACCTCGTGCCCCTCGGCTACCGCTTCGAACACCCCGCGCTGGTGATGGAGGTGCGGCAGGTTTTGGCGAAAGCCGACTCAGACACCGTCGTGTGGCACGCCGACGGGAGCTACACCATCGTACCCGCACACGCGTGGCAGTCGCTCGCGTACGCGAACGCTAGGTACAGTGAGGCGACACCGCCCCGCAGGCTCGTGCAGAAGGTGGAATGGGGGGTGTAGCGAGTGTGCACATACGCTTGCATGCAAACGTGTGTGCATGCATACGTGTGTGCAGGCAAAAGCGCGTGAAGGCGGTCCGGCTTTCGCCAAAACCCAAGCTTCGATCCCGACCTTCGCTCATCCCGATGCTCACCCTCGCCTATTACGTCACGCCCCCGCCGGAGGCCTTCTGGGAGATCGACTACGAGGAGGGGGCGGTGGGCTTCGTCGGGCCGGGGGCGACAGGCGTCCTTTTTTCCGTCAGCCTGGAGGCAAAGCCCCCGTTCAAGCCCCCACCAGCGTTGTCCACCGGCCGCCGCTTCACCGTCGCTTACCTCCCGCAGGTCGCCGAGGTGCTGGGCACCCTACCCGACGAGCACCTGCCGCCCTTCTCGGCCGTCGTCCTCGCCATGGCTTTGACGGGTACGATGACCGGGGGCGTCGCCGATCTATTCGAAGACTTAGCGTCGAGTCGCTACAACTGGCTCACGCGCAGCTCCGACGACACGACCGGCATCGAGGTCTTGCGTGGGCTCCCCGACCACTACCGCCGCGGGCCGGCGCGCATCCGCGTGCTGCACGTACTGCTCAACAAGACGCACCAGCACCTCAAGCAGTCCACGAGCCGCCGCCTCGTGCGCGAGATGGCCGACTGGAGGCACACCTGAGTCCCAAAGACCCCAGCAAGGGCGCCAACTTCTACACCGGGCTCACGGCCCTGAGCTACGCCCTCGCCCGCTACCCCACCACCGATGCCCTCCTCCTGGCGGCCGACTTCCTCATGGAGCCCGACTGGATAGACGAGGATAGCCTCCGCGTCGATGTGGCCCCGATCGGCGGCCTGGCCGATGACCTGGTGAGTCAACTCCTCGCTCGTCCTGACACGGCCCGCTTCGCGCAGTACGTGCCGCTGGTGTCGGCGGGCCTGCGGGTGCCGGCCAGCTTTCGCCAAAACCAGGCCCCGCGCCTCGGGGGCGTCGCCGACATCAGCAACCGCGGCCCGCTCGACGGGCTGCTGCTGTCCGAACACGCCTACGACCCGGAGGCCTTCGCGGCGCGCGTCGCCAACGGCGAGGCCCTCTACCTCCAGCGCGAACCGCCGGCCTTGCCGCAGACCGAGAGCGCCGTCGTGGCGGTGGATTGCACGCTCCCGATGTGGGGGACGCCCCGACTGCTGGCCTTCGCGACGGCGCTGGCGCTGCAGCAGAACCACTACCGCAAGCGCGGCATCGACGCCTACCTCCTCGCCGAGGAGCCCCACGTGATGGCTTCCGCGACGAAGGAAGCCTGGATCACGGGACTCAACGTCCAGAGCGCGGGCCTCAGCTGCGCGGCCAGCCTGAGCGCATTGCTCGCCGCTGAGTCGAAGGCCGCTAAATCGGGAGCTGGTGGGCCGACCAGCATCACGCTGATTTCGCACGCTAGCATCCTCGCCGACCTTGGCTTCAACGCCGTCTTGCGGGAGCGGCCGGGTCTGCGCGTCCACCTCATCGCCGTCGCGCGCGAGGGCCGCGTCGAATCCTTCCTCGTCGAGGGTACGCGGCGGCGCTCGCTGGGCTACTTTCAGGTCGACAAACCGACCCGCAAACCGATCTCGCGATGAAGCTCCACCTGCGCTACGCACACGACACCCCCGGCGAGGTGGCCGCGCTGTACGTCCCGTCCGGCGGACCGGCCGCGTGGCTGCGGGCGCTCGACGAGACGGGTTTGCCCGCCGCGGAACTCGAGCTCTACCCCGTCGACGATCGGGCGGCGGTGCTGCGCTGGGCCGGGGGCGTGAGGCCGCGCCTGGGCCGTCTTTCGCGCGCCAGCGTTTCCCTACAGTGCCTCGGCGAGCAACTGTTTGCCCCACCGAGCGCGGCGCTGTTCCCGCCGCTGATGCCCGCCGAACTCGCGGGCGCGTTCCCGTCGCAGGCGGGACAGTTGATTTTATGGTTGCCGGGTAAGGAGCCTCAACGCTTACACCGTCTGCCCGCCTGGTCGAGCCTCATTGCGGCGCCCGCCGAGCGTGCGCTCGAGCTGCGGGTCCCGCCCGTGGCCGAGCGTCAATCGTGGCGCCTCCCGCCGATCCAGGTCGCGGCCCCGCCGGCGCTCGAGGAGCAGGTTTTGGCGAAAGCCGACCAAAAGCCCATTCCCTTCGATGCCCTCCGCCCCCTGAGCGGCGTCGAACTCATTAAGATGGAATCGCTCGAAACCCTCCTAAAGGGGGGGAAGCTCTCGCAATCCCTCGCCCGCAAACTCGCCGGCGACCGCCCGCCCCAGGAGGTCCTCGACGAACTCCGCCAGCGCGACGGCGATGAGCTCGAACTGCTGCGCCGCCTCTACGAGCGCGACCCGCTCGCGGCCATGCGCTGCTCCCCGCCGCTCGACACCCTCGGCACCGATGGCGCTCCGCGTGACCTGCGCGAGGTCGACTACCGCCTCCGGCGCTACTGGTCGCGGCTGTCGTACATGACGGGCTCGCGCAACAGCGGCTCCGGCGCGGGCTACGCCTACGACAACGAGCAATTCGTGGCCCTGCAGCAGATGTACGAGCGCAACGCCACGGCCCTCGCGAAGCTCGGCAAGCACGAGGAGGTGGCCTTCGTGTACCTCAAACTCATGAACGACCCGCGGCGCGCGGCGAACTACCTGGCGTCGAACGGCAAGCCGCTCCAGGCGGCGGAGATTTACCTCCGTAAGCTCGGCGACCGCGCGCGGGCCGCGGAGGAGTACCGCGCCGGCAAGGCCTTCGGCAAGGCGCGCGCGCTGTTCGAGGAGTGCAACCGCCTCGAGGAGGCCGGGGACTGCGCCGCGGAGCTCGGTCGCCACGACGACGCCGAGGGCCTGTACCGCCGGCGCGTCTCGCAGCTCACGCAGGGTGGCAAGCCGGTGGCCGCCGCGGAGCTTCTGCGTACCAAGATCGCCGATCAGCGAGGGGCACAGGAGTTGCTAGACTGGGGCTTTCGCCAAAACGAGCAGGCCGCCCTCTGCCTGTCCACCTACCTAGACTACCTGCCTTCGCTCGAAGCGGGCGTCGCGTACGTGGAGGCGCTCGGCGGTGAACTCCCGCCAAAACGTGCCCGGCAGTTGTTGGTCGGCCTCACGCACCTGCGATCGCTGTACCCGGAGGGCAGGGCGGAGCTTCGCGAGAAGGGCCTCGAGCTAGCCGCGCGCGCGGCGGAGGCCGACGCGCGGGTGTTCCGTACGCTCACGGCCCTGATGGACGACGAGGCCTTCGCGCGGGAGGCGGGGCAGTTCGCGCGGCGGTGAAGTTGCATGGCCCGCGATGAGATCGTAGCCGCTGGCCGTACGGCCCTATTGCTGCTCGCGCTGCGTGAAGGCTTCCACGCGCGCCACGGCGTTGCGGCGCACGCTCTCGTAGTAGAGTCCGTAGTCGGCCACGTGCCAGTTGTCCATGCGGATGATGCGCTTGCCGAAGAAGTCCGGGCGGTGGGTCCACAGTATGCCGTCGTGCACCTGGGCGTCGGCGATCTCATCAATGAGCTCGAGCTTGCGCAGGGTCCCGCCGGGGTTCTCGGACGCGGACACGAGGGTGGTGTCGGTCGTCCAGGACAGCGGGTTGACGACCAGGGCCGGTCGCCGCGCGGTGCTCCCGGACCCGGTGCCCTTCGGCATGGCCGGGCGTTGCCACGTGCGCCAGCTCACGAAGCAGCCGGTTTGTGTGGCGGTGTTGCAAACTTCGAAATCGTCAAACCAATCCGGCTCTACCGGGATGCCGACGAGGTAGGCCGCAACGAGTTTTGCCGGAAGGCCACTGCCCGCGAGCTGCGGTCCGCCCGGGTCGAAGTAGTCGCGCACGAGGCGCTTGGTCATGGTCGTGCCCTGCGAGTGTCCAGCGATGATGATGGGGCGGCCGTCGTTGTGCTTTCGCAAAAACACCTCGAAGGCGCGCCTGATATCAGCGTACGCGGTGTCGAAGGCGGCCGAAGATTTTGACTCGTCGTCGGTGTAGTAGGCCGAGATGTGTGCCTGGCGGTAGCGCGGGCTGTAGACGCGCCCGGCGGCATTGAAGACGCTGGCCTGGAGGCGGATGGTGGAGTCGTCGATACGCTCGTTGAGCTCGGCGTCCGTCACGGAGGCGTTCCACGGGAAGCGGCCCTTCGGCTCGGCGGTGTAGAGCGTGGGGTAGACGAAGAACACATCGGCGGGGGCGGTGGCCTGCCGGTCGGGGTAGCGGCTGTCGGGCGGGAACCCATCGGCGGCGTCTTCGCGGTCGGGGAGGGCCGCCCAGTTGGCGTCGAGGCTGTAGTCGGGTGCGGCGGGGACGGCGGCCGGATCGTAAGCGGCGTCGTGGATGCTGCGGGAGGCGAAGGGATTGCAGGCGGCGCAGGCGCAGGCGACGAGGGAGAGGAACGAAAAGCGGGTCACGCCGGGGGGAACGCCGCCGAGCCGGTAGATGTGCTGCGGCTAGTGCCAGGTGGCGCGGTCCCAGGGGTTGACGACGGGGACGCCGGTGCCCGCGAAGTCCTTGACGTTGCGCGTCGCGACGGTGAGGCCGCGGACTCTGGCGATGCCGGCGAGCATGCTGTCGATGGTGGGGAGGGTACGCACGACCGGGAGTTGGGCAGTGGCGCGGGCGGCGGCCAGGTCGAAGTCAAGAATACGATTTGCGAACTCTTGCAACACGTACGAGTCGAACCACCGCCGGAGCATCGATGCCTGCGCTGCGTCGCGTCGCTGTAATCGTTCGATCCCGAGGCCGATCTCGAGAATGGTAGGTGTGCAGACGAAGTATGAGGCCTGGGGTACGATACGGAACCACTCCGCAAAATCCCGGCTGGTGCGATCGGTATCGAGCTTGCGTACCTCCGAGAGAACGTTGGTGTCGAGGAGGTACATCTAGTCGAAGTCAATTTCCCGAATGACCTCGGTGCGAGGCGGCAGCTCGAAGTCGACCGATGCCGCCGCGGCAAAGATTTCTTGCATGCCTGGCTCATTGATCACGTCAAACACCGTGCGGCCCTTCGCTGGTTCGGGCGGCACGAGCGCCTCGTACGCCTCGTACGCCTCGTAGCTCATCAGCACGTGCGCCGGGCGCCCACCATCGGTGACGACGACGGGGCCCTCGGCGGCGGCACGCGTGGCGCGCGCGGGGTCCTGCTCGAATTCGAGGGCCGTGAGGGTGGTTGGGGGTTTGGCGATCGCGGACATGTAGCAAAGGTAGTCGCCTGCGGCGCATAGCCTGCGGCGCATAGCCTGCGGCGCCGTACCTTCGTAATCATACTCAAGCTGAATACCATGGCCCAGACGATCGTCATCGAGCTCAGCGAGGAGCTCCGGAGCACCTACGAGGACCTCTCGCCCGAGGAGCTTACCGAGGTCAACGCGGCCGCCGTCGAGGCCGCCCGCCGCGCCGTCGAGCGCGCCGCACGCCTGCGGTACTGGGCCAGTCTGAGCCCCGCCGAAGCAGCCGATGCGTTCATGCGCATATGTGAGGAGGCCTCGGCTGGACTCACTGACGCGGACCGCAGGGAGCTGGAGGAGGAGCTAGAGCGGATGAGCTGACGCGTATCGTCGTCGACACAAATGTGCTATTGAGTTCGCTGTTCTCCGCGACGGGTATACCCCAGCAAGTCGTGAACTACTGCGTCCGACAGCGAAGCGGCATCCGCTCCGTTGCAACGACGGCTGAGCTTGACGAAAAACTCGATGCTCCCAAGTTCCGCTCTCGGTTTAGCGATGACTTCCTCAATGATCTCAGAAGTCTGTATTTGTCAAAATTTACCCTCGTCAAAGTCGTCTCCGACATCCACGACTGCCGGGACCCGAAAGACGACAAATTCCTCGCCCTGGCGCTCGACGGGCGCGCTGAGACTATCGTCACGGGTGCGGATTGTTAGGCCGGCGGCGTTTTTAGAGAGTTCGGCCGGCGGGGAGCGCGAGCGAGGTTAGGGTAGAGGCGCCACTCGCGGAGCGGCCCACCGGCGCCCTCACGCAAAGCCCGCCGGCGCCCCCGTTACCGTCGTGTACTTAAAGCTCAGCTTCTGCTCCGGGTGGATGCGCTTGAACGCGCTCTGCACCATGAGCGTCCCCTCGTGAAAGCCGCACAGGATGAGCTTGAGCTTCCCGGGGTAGGTGTTGATGTCGCCGATGGCGTAGATGCCCGGGCACGCTCGTGGAGTAGTCTTCCGTGTTGACCTCGATGGCGCTGCCGTCGAGGGCGAGGTTCCAGTCGGCGATCGGGCCGAGTTTTGGCGAAAGCCCGAACAGCGGAATGAAGTGGTCGCAAGGCAGCTCACGCTCCTGGCCCGCCTCCTCGAGCACGACGCCCGTGAGTTCATTGTCGCCGAGGAGCCCGGTGACCTGCGCATCCGTGACGAGGTTAATGCGGCCGGCTTCCGCCAAAACCATCACTTTCTCGACCGAGTCTAGTGCCCCCCGGAAGCTCGTGCGCCGGTGCACGAGCGTGACCTCGGCGGCGACCTCGGCGAGGAAGATGCTCCAGTCCAAAGCCGAGTCCCCGCCCCCGGCAATCACGATGCGCTTGTCGCGGTAGACCTCCGGGTCGCGGATGATGTAGTCGACGCCGTTGTCCTCGTAGTGCTCGATGCCCGCGATGGGCGGCTTACGGGGCTCGAAACAGCCGAGCCCCCCGGCGATCGCGATGACGGGCGCCTCGATGACCTCCTTGCGGCTCGTCGTGAGGCGGAAAGAACCGTCGTCGAGGCGCTCCAACTTCTCGGCGCGCTGACCCAGGGAATACGTCGGTTTGAAGGGCGCGATCTGCGCCTCGAGGTTGGTGACGAGCTCGCCGGCCAGCACGCTCGGGTAGCCGGGGATGTCGTAGATGGGCTTCTTCGGGTAGATCTCGGTGAGCTGCCCGCCGACCTGCGGGAGGGCGTCGACGAGGTGGCAGCGGAGCTTGAGCAAGCCGGCCTCGAAGACGGTGAACAGGCCGACCGGACCGGCGCCGATGATGAGGATATCGGTGTGAATAGGCATCGCGGGGCCAAACGTCTGGCGCGGCTTCAGGTTGAGCCCCGGCTAGGGCCAAACCCGGATGACGCGGTGCGCGGGCACGCCGAGCGCACTGGCCAGGTCGAGCCCGTCGCTGCGCTCATCCCCGAGCACCGCCACCGAACCGCCGCTCCCGCCTCCGGTGACCCGCGCCCCGTGGAGCCCGTGCGCCGTCCCGAGCGCGCGTACCTGCGCCGCGATCTTGTCGGTGGCCGAGTGGCCGAGCCCGAGCAGGCCGTAGCCCATGTGCGCGATCGACATCGCCATGCCGCACTGCTCCAAGGCGTCGAGGTTCATCGCATGACCCGCGGTGATGTCGGGGGTTTGCTGGAGCCGCACGAGCGCAGCCACCATCATAACGTTGCGCTCGTGCTCCAGGATCGGGAAGACGGTGGCCGCGCGCACGGGGTACACCCGGTCTTGTACCACGCGACTGAGCTGGTCTTCCAGCCCTCCGTACCGCGCGACAAACTCCCTCCCGGTGATCGTCTCCGGTAGCTCCTCTAACACACGCTGCTCGGCCCGCTTCTCGGCGTGTCGCGGACCGGTAGCCCCCATCTCCGTGAGGTACTGCCCCCGGAAGCCGTGGTCGCGGCGCAGGATCTGCAGTCCCATGAAGCAGGCCGCGCGCACCGTCCCGTAGGCGTCGTCGCGCACCGAGTGCCGTACGCCACTGTCCACGGCCCAGAAGCGCCACCCCGACGGCACCGGGAATGGCTGTCCGAGCAGATCGGGGCGGCACATGATCGGGACTAGCTCCCCCGGAGTGCCGCAGTGTACGGCGAGCTGGTCCATCAATCCGCAGGGGGCCCCTACGATCTCGTGTTCGACGCGCTGCGCCAGGCGCGCGAGTCGTTTTGGCGAAAGCTGTAAAGAGTAGGCTTGCGCCAAAACCCGCCACGTCGCCACCGTGAGCGCCGCCGAGCTGGACAGGCCGGCGCCGACGGGCACGTCGCTTCGCACACGTAGGTCCATACCGCGGGCCTCGAATAGTCCGTCGGCGGAACCTATGGCGATGCACCCGAGGACGTAGCGGCTCCAGGACGGAAGGTCCAGGCTTGTCAGACGAACCAAGTCTTCGACCTCGATCTCCGCCGAGCGCTGCGTTTCCTGGGTGGCCTCGAGCGCCGTGGTGAGTGTAATCCGCTCATGGTCTCGCCTCGTTAGCGTGACGTAGGTTCGCTCCTTGATCGGGAGCTGCAGCACGGCACTCCCGGCGTAGTCGGCGATGCCCCCGAGTACGTCAAGACGCCCGGGCGCGGAGGCTTCGTAGGAGTCACTCATGGGTTCGTCGATGGGAGCCTCACGTTACGCAACTCCGCAGCCTTCTCCTCCGGGATCGTGTCGGCCATAAAAGTGTCGGCCCCCGTCTCCGGTCCGGCCAAGAACTTCGGCAGGCCCGGCTGGCGCAAAGGGGGCTGCAGCAGGAGGTGCAGGTGGTAGTCTGGGTACGCGCCGCCGTCCAGCGGGGCCTGCAGCAGCGACATCACGTACGGGAAGGACATCCCGAAGTTAGCGTCGTAGCGCTGGTTGACCTCCCGGAACACGGCCGCCAGACCCGCCAACTCCTCGTCCGACACCGTCGCCAAGGTGGCGTGGCGGCGCCGCTGGAAGATCATCACCTCGTAGGCCCAGCGCGCGAAGAAGGGCACGAAGGCCACGGCGTGCTCGTTGGCGGCGATGATGCGCCGCCCGTCCGCCAGCTCCGCGTCGAGGATGTCGGCGAAGAGGTTTCGGCCGGTCTCCTCGCGGTGGGCCGCCACGGCTGCTAACTCGGTGGTCACTAATCCCAGCGGGAAGTCGAGCGCGTACAGCTGGCAGTGCGGGTGCGGATTCGACACGCCCACGAGCTCGCCCTTGTTCTCGAAGATGAGCAGGCTGTGCACCGTCGGGTCGGCGGCCATCGCGACGGTCTCGGCGCGGAAGGTCCCGAAGACCTCCACCACGCTGGCCAGCGGCAGGTCCGACATCGTGCGGTGGTGCTCGGGGTGGTAGCACAGCACCTTGGCGTGGCCACGCGCGGGCGCCGTTCGGTAGAGGCCCTCGCCCACGACCACGTCCGGCGCCAGCGCCCCCACTACCGGGTGGTCGTTTTCGAAGAGGTACACGCTGGCGTAGTCGGGGTTGCGCTCCCCGGACACGCGCACGTTGCCCGGGCAGAGGTAACACGCCGGATCGTAGCGCGGGACCTCCCGAGTTTTGGCGGAAGCCGTCTCGAAACTCCACGGCCGCGTATTCCTGTGCCCCGCGTACACGACCCACTGCCGCCTGAGCGGGTGGTAGCGCTTGTGCCAGCGGTCCGATGTCGGATCGGTCATCCTCGCAAAGATGCGCCCGAAAGGCGGCGCCCTACCAACGTCTAGCCTTGCGACCTTTGCGTTCTTCTTTGCGGCCTGTGCGTTGAGCGCCGCAGGCCCACGCTACCTTTCGCCAATGCGCCCACTGCACCTCCTCCCCGCTGCCCTCTGCCTGCTCGCCGCCTGCAACCCGAAGGCCGCCGCCCCGCTCTCCGACTCCGAGCCCATCATCGGGATCACCGAGTCCATCGCCGAGGGGCCGATCACCGATGCCGGTCCGCTTTCGCTAAAACCCCTCACCCCCGAGCACCCGCTCTACCTCTCGCCCGCGCAGGACGAGCGCATCGACAGCCTTATCGCCGCGATGACCGTCGAGGAGAAGGTCGGGCAGATGAACCAGTACACGAGCTTCTACGACCTCACCGGGCCCGCACCCACCGGGGGCACCGCCGAGGAGCGCTTCAACCAGGTGAAGGGCGGGCTCGTGGGCTCGATGCTCAACGTCACCGGGGCAGCCAACACGCGCAAAGTCCAGGAACTCGCCATGCAGAGCCGGCTCAAGATCCCGATGATCTTCGGGTTCGACGTCATCCACGGGTTCAAGACGCAGTTCCCCGTACCCCTCGCCGAGGCCGCCACCTGGGACCTCGCTCTCATCCGCGGGGCCGCGCGCTGGGCCGGCACCGAGGCCAGCGCCCACGGCATCCACTGGACCTTCGCGCCGATGGTGGACGTGAGCCCGGACGCGCGCTGGGGCCGGATCGTCGAGGGCGCCGGCGAGGACCCCTTCCTCGGGAGCGAGATCGCCGCGGCGCGCGTGCGTGGCTTCCAGGGCGACAACCTCGCGGCCGCCAACACCATCGCCGCCTGCGCGAAGCACTTCGCGGGCTACGGCTACGGGCAGGGCGGCCGCGACTACAACGCCGTCGACGTGAGCGACTACACCCTCCACAACGACATCCTCCCGCCCTTCCGCGCCGCAGCCGAGGCCGGGTCGGCCACGTTCATGAACGGCTTCAACACCCTGGCCGGCGTCCCGGTCACGGGCGGGAGGTACCTCCAGCGCGACTGGCTCAAGGGCGAGCTCGCGTGGCCCGGCTTCATCGTCTCGGACTGGAACTCCATCGGGGAGATGGCCGCGCACGGCTTCGTGGCCGACAACAGAGGCGCCGCCGAGGCCGCCGTCGAGGCCGGCTCCGACATGGACATGGAGACCCGCGCCTACATCGAGCACCTGCCCGCACTCGTGAGGGCCGGCGCCGTCGAGACCTCGGTGATCGACGACGCCGTGCGCCGCATCCTGCGCGTCAAGATGGCGCTCGGGCTCTTCGACGACCCCTACCGCTACTGTGACCCCGCGCGGGAGGCGAGCGTCGCCGAGTCAGCCGCCATGCGCGCCGCCGCCATCGAGACGGCAGCGTCGAGTGCGGTGCTCCTCAAAAACGAGGGTGGTTTGCTTCCGCTAAAACCCGCCGGCCAGCAGCGCGTCGTGCTCATCGGCGACCTCGCCAACGACAAGGACTCCCCCCTCGGCACCTGGAGCCTCGGCGCCGAGCGCAACACCGCCATCTCCCTGCGGGAGGCGCTCCAAGCTCGCTACGCCACCGGCGCTACCCTCCCCTACACCGCGGGCCCCAACACCCTCCGGGCCGGCAGCAAGAGCGAGTTCCTCTACGAACTCCAGGTCAACACCACCGACCGCAGCGGCATCGAGGAGGCGATCCGCGCGGCCCGCGGCGCCGACGTGGTCGTGCTCGCGCTCGGCGAGCCCGGCTTCATGAGTGGCGAGGCCCGCAGCCGCGCCGACATCCGCCTGCCGGGCCTCCAGCAGGAGCTCTTCGACGCCGTGCAGGCCGTCAACCCGAATGTGGCGGTCGTGCTCTACGCCGGTCGCCCGCTGGCCCTCGGCTCGGTAGCCGACCGGGCCAGGGCCATTCTGCTCGCGTGGCAGCCCGGCTCCTTCGGCAACGAGGGCATCGCGAGCGTCCTCTACGGCGAGCACGACGCCGACGGCAAGCTGCCCGTGAGCTTCCCCTACACCGTCGGCCAGGAGCCCCTCACGTACCGCGAGTACAGCACCGGGCGCCCCGGCCCCTCGGCCCGCCCGACGGAGCAGACGATTGTCTTCAACAGCCACTACATGGACGCGCCCCGCACGGCGCAGTTCGCCTTCGGGCACGGCCTGAGCTACACCACCTTCGAGGTCGGCGCGCCGACGCTTTCGCAAAACACCCTCTCCGCCGCCAGCGCCACGGGCGCGCTCACGGTCACCGCCACGGTCCGCAACACCGGGTCTCGCCCCGGCGAGGAGACCGTCCAGCTCTACGTCAACGATCCCGTCGCCCGGCGCGTCCGCCCCGTCAGGGAACTCAAGGGCTTCCAGTCCGTGAGCCTGGCCCCGGGCGAGTCCACGACCGTGACCTTCGAGCTTTCGCCAAAACACCTCCAGTACTGGACGCCGGAGGACGGCTGGCACGTGGAGCCCGGGGCGTTCAACGTGTACGTAGGGACGAGCAGTGAGCTGCTGGGGGAGAAATTGGTGGTGGAGGTACGGTGAGGGGGGGGGCCTCACCGCAGCTTCTCATTCCCCCGGTGCCGATCCGCATCGCGGGTGTTGCGCTTCGCCATGCCCTTCGCGAAGGCCTCGGTGAGGTCGACGCCGGTTTGGTTGGCGAGGCACGTGAGGACGAACAGCACGTCCGAGAGCTCGTCGGCCCAGTCGGCCTCGGCCGAGCCGGCGGCCTCGGCGGTCTTGAAGCTCTGCTCGCCGTAGCGGCGCGCGGCCAGGCGGGCCACCTCCCCGACCTCCTCGGCGAGGATGGCGGTGTTGGTGAGCTCCGAGAAGTAGCGCACGCCCGTGTCCTGGATCCACTCGTCGACGACGTCCTGGAGCTCGGCGAAGTCGGGGCGGGGTCTGTAGCGGCTATCCTCGCGGCCGAAGGGTAGGTTGTCGGGATTCATGGGGTCTATCTTGGGGATGACGCCGCGGGCCTCGTCGCGCTTCTGGCGGGCGCGTTGGCGCTCGACCTGCTTGTACTCCGAACTGTCGGGGTCGTAGAACTCCGGGAATCCGCGCTTCAGCTCCTCGAGCTCGGGGAAGCACTCCTGCGGCATGTCGGGGTCGCCGCCGTCGGCGATGTAGTGCTCCTTGCTCCACGCGCTAAAGCAACCGCAGTACCTCCCGAGGCGACAGCCCGGCGCCCAGTACTGGCAGCCGTACACGGTGTCGCCGGGGACGATCTTGACGGTCTCGCCCAACAGGTCGACCATGGCGCGGTACATGAATCGGTAAGGGACCTCGACGTGGTCGAGGAAGAAAGAATGCCCGAAGGTGTAGCCCAGGTAGTTGAGCGCCTCGTAGAGCTCTTCCGCCTCCTCGTCGCTCAAGTTATCTACGGGCGGCAGTTCGGCCACGTCGACGCCGATGTACTCCCCGAGCGGCACCTCGGCGATGACCCTCTGCGGGCCGGTAAATTCTTCGACCCGCGAGATGTACTCGTCGAAAGCGCCATCGTTGGTCTCCTCGTCCACGTCGAAGAGATTTTCCCCTTCCGGCAGATCCTCCGGGTCGCCGTCCCACTCCTTAAAAGGGTTGCGTTCGGGATTCGGCCCGCCCCGCAGGCGTGCCTCCTCGCGGCGGAGTTCCGCGGCGGCCGCGGCGGCGTCGTCGCGGGTTTTGGCGACAGCCGCATACCGGTCGACGAGTTGCTGGACGTAGCGTTGCACGGCAGGCAAGTTATTGCCCCGTCGCGAATCTCGCGGCAGGCCCGGCGCTACTCCCTGAGCCGCGTGTCGATCACGATCGTCACCGGGCCATCGTTGACGAGGCTCACCCGCATGTCGGCGCCGAAGACACCCGTGGCCACCTCCGTGCCCGTCGCGGACGCGAGCGTTTTGACGAAAGTCTCGTACAGCGGCACGGCCTCCTCCGGCCGCGCCGAGCGGGTGTAGCCCGGGCGATTGCCCTTCTTGCTGGAGGCCAGGAGCGTGAACTGGCTCACCACCAGACAGCGCCCCCCGGCGGCGGCGAGGTCGAGGTTCATGAGGCCCGCGGCGTCGCTGAAGATGCGCAGGCCCACGATCTTGCGGACGAGCCAGTCGAGTTCCTCCGCGGTGTCGCCGACCTCGACGCCGAGCAGGATGAGCAGGCCGCGGTCGATCTGCCCGACGGTGGCCCCGTCGACGGTGACGCTGGCGGCGGTGACGCGCTGGAGGACGGTACGCATGAGGAGGGGACGTTCGTGAGGGCGGGAGCGGTGAGGGCGGTGCGGTGAGGCACGAGGATACGCAAGTTCGGCGGGGGCGTCACCTTTGGCGCGTGCTGCTGGCGTTCATCATCTCCCTTACGGCCCTGGCGACCGTCGTCAACGCGGCGGCCTACGTGTGGCCGCTCGGGCGTTTGTTGGACGCCTTTCGGCAAAACCCGTCCCGACGGCCCCGCACCTGGTCGCAGCGAGTGTCCATCGTGATGGCGGCCCGCAACGAAGCCGCCAACCTCGCGTCGAACCTATCCCGGGTTTTGGCGCAAGCCTACCCCAACTTGGAAGTCGTCATCACCGACGACGCGAGCGCCGACGAGAGCCTGGCCGTCCTAGCGAAGCTGAAAGCTAGCATGAGCGGGGGCGGCAGGCTCTCCCCCACCCTCCGCGTGATTGATCAGACCGACAAAACGCACCCCGGTAAGAAGGGCGCCCTCGCCCGCAGCATCGCCGAGGCAAGCCACGATTGGCTGCTCACCACCGACGCCGACTGCCGCCCGGCGAGCGAACGGTGGGTAGCCGCCATGATGGACGCCCGCGGGCCCCACACCGAGATCGTGCTCGGGTACGGGCCGCAGGACCGCCGCCCCGGCTGGCTCAACCGCTGGATCCGCTACGAGACCGTCTACACGGCGGCGCAGTACCTCAGCGCGGCGCTGGCCGGACGCCCGTACATGGGCGTCGGGCGCAACCTCCTGTACCACCGGGACGTGTACGATCGGGTGGGAGGCTTCGGGGGGCACGCGCACCTGACCGGCGGGGACGATGACTTACTGGTCAACGCCGGCGCCTCGGCCACGAATACGGAGGTTTGTCTGGCGCCGGAGAGCTGGGTCTACTCCGCGCCCAAACGGACCTGGCGTGCGTACCTGCGTCAGAAGCGACGCCACGTGGCCGTCGGTCTGGCCTACGAGCGCAGCAGCCAATCGTGGATCGGGGTCTTGGTGGCCTCACACGTCGGACATTACGCGGGCGTCGTGGCGCTCGCGCTGAGCGGCTGGTGGACTGTGGCGCTGGGTCTTTACGCCGTCCGCATGGCCGTGGTCTGGTGGCGGATGGCGGGCCTGCACCGCGGGCTCCGCGAGCGGGACCTAGTGCTTTGGCAGCCGCTACTCGATGCCGGGGTTGCGGCGTATTACGTCGTGTTCGGGGTGCTGGGCCTGGTGCGGCGAAAGGAGTGGTAGCCACTTCACAGGAGGCACTACTGTTCCCCGAGGCGCCCCGTGGCCCATAGGTACACGAGGACCGCCCCCAGGACGATCAGGCCGATGACCTCGACACTGCCCTTGAGCACCCCGAAGACGGCATTGTCGGTGAGCTCGGAGCGCCCGAGATAGAGCAGGACGCCGGCGACGACCGCGGCGCCCGCCGCAGCCGCCAGCACGGGGGCGCTCCCCCCGATCAGTCCGGCGACCGCGAGACCGGCACCGATGATCCCCGCGGTCCACCCGAGGGCAGCGAAGAGTTTGGGTCGGTCGACGACGCGGCGCGGGCGGCGGCCTTGCTTGACCCCGGGGCCGCGGGTCGGGTGGTGTAGCGCGAGGGCGGTTTCGTGCGCGCGATTTTTGCGGAGCAGCGGGAAATTCGTCGCGCTAAGCGCGGGCTCTGCAACCGACCCAGCCGCATGGATCGCGTGTGCGACCTCCAGCGACACGCACGCGAGCAACAGGCTGAGTGAGCACCTGACGAAGTGGAGCGGTATGTTCATAGACAGGCGCGCGGTCACGGGGCGGGGGCTTGCGATGCGACGGCGACCCAGCCTAGCTAGCGGGGACGAAGGACGGCACCTGCGACAGGTTTTGGCGAAAGGCGGCGACGGCGACGGCGACGATGGTACCCACGGTGCCAGCGGTCCTCGAACGACATCGCCCGCGCCCGACCGCCGTGGGTCGAGCGCGGGCGGGGCCGCTGGTTTGTGTTATAGTGTTCGCGGGTGCGGAGCGTGGACTAGGCCTTGGTCTTCTGGCGGAAGACGACGTAGCGGGCCCCGAGGGAGACATGGCCGCCGATGCTGTGGACGACCTTCCCGGGCGTAATGGTCGGGCCGAAGTCGAGCGTGAACTCGAGCGGGAGGTTCTTCGGGAGGTACTGCGCGCCGATGTAGGCCTTGTAGTTGAGCGACATCGGGGCGTAGGCCGGCTGGTAGACCGCGCCGGTCTCGGGGTTGGTGTAGTGCACGCGGCTCGCCATGAAGTCGGCGTCGTAGGTGTAGTAGCTGCGGCCGACGCCGGCGCCGCCGTAGAAGAGCACGTCGCGCAGCATCGGGGTATTGAGGCCGGCGTCCATGTAGAAGAAGAGGCCGCCGTTGATGCTGGTCTCCTTGTACGCCGAGGGCTGGCGCACGGTGGCGTTGAACTCGAAGGCGATGGCGTCGGTGATGAATGCTTTGGCGGAGACCCCCATCGGGGCACCGACGCGGGCGCCGGCGGCGAGGCGGGCCTGTGGAGCCCTTTGGGCAGTGGCCACTTGCGAGGTGGCGAGGACGAGCGCGAGCCCGGCGAGGATGCTGTGTAGTGCTTTCATAGTACCGACGCAACATCCAAACTCTAGGCCAAACCTTTTAGGGTATTTTGTCGAAAATTGGCAGAGCGGCGAGGCGGGGCGAACAAAAGCCATGGCGGTAGCACGGTGTGTGAGCCGCCAATGTACGCGAATGTGCTTAACTCAAGAAGAGTACACATTACAATTTTCGATATGGCTACCGCGAGAGGATGTAGCGCACCCCCAGCGAGTAGTGGACGCCAAATACGCCGAGGCCTCCAAATAAATTTCTCCCGGCGTAAATCCTCGGTCCGCCGTCGAGGGTAAGCTCGAGGGGCGCGTCCTCGAAGACGTACTGCAGTCCGACGAGGGCCTTGACGTTGAGGGCCGTGCCGGAGAAGTCGTCGGGGTCGACGCCGACGCCGAAGAGGCTGCGGTCGTAGTCGAAGAACCGCACCCCGGCCCCGACGCCGGCGTAGAGGCGCATGGTCTCGAGGTCGGCCCCGAAGTCGACATCGTTGAAGTGGTACAGCCCGAGGCCCTCGACGCCGAAGTAGCGGTAGGACCCGAACGGCGAGGCCGCGGCGACGCCCTCCACGGCGATGGCGTCGTCGAGGAAGTGCTTGACGGAGAAGCCCGAGGGATCGCCGACGCGCCCGCCGACGGCCGTGCGGAACTGTTGGGCGTACGCCGGGGCGCCGCCGAGGGAGAGCAGTAGCGCGAGCGCGAGGAGGGTGATGGGTGTTGGTTTCATAGTGTGGCGCAAAATTGCCGCGGCGCATCCGGGATTGCCCACAGGTCGGAGTCAAAATCTAGCGTCGGCGCCGTCGGGGTTACGCGTCCGCTGTGCGGCGCTGCCCGCGGGGCTCGGCGGGGAGGATGCGCTGGAGCGCGGCGGCGAGCGCGACGCACAGCAGGCACCCGAGGGGGTTGAGCCACAGGTACGTGAACTCGATGTAGCCGTAGTAATTCAGGCCATACACCACGATGACGAAGACCTCCGCGGCGATGGCCGCGTAGAAGACCGCCCGCCCGCCCACCGACTTGAAGAAGAAGGCCACCGCGAAGATCCCGAGGATGACGCCGTAGAACACCGACCCGATGATGTTGACGCCCTCGATGAGGTTGTCGAACAGGCTCGCCACGGCCGCGAACGCGAGCGCGACGAGTCCCCAGCCGACGGTGAAGAGCTTGGAGGCGATGAGGTAGTGCCGGTCGGTGCCGTCGGTCTTGATGCGGCGGCGGTAGACGTCGACGACGGTGGTGGTGGCGAGGGCGTTGAGCTCCGAGGCGCTCGACGACATCGCGGCCGAGAAGATGACCGCGATGAGCAGGCCGACGATCCCGATCGGGAGGTAGTTGAGTACGTAGCTGATGAAGATGTAGTCCTCGTCCTTGGCCTCGAGGTCGGGGTCGAGGCGCCGCAGCAGGCCGTCGACCTCGGCGCGGACCTCGTGCTCCTGGGCGTCGAGGCGTTTGACGGTTTCGAGACTTTCGTCAAAACCCGTTGCACCGTCGCCGTCGCCGTCGCCGTCACCGTTGCCGTCGTTGTCGGCGGCGCGGAGTTGGGCGGCGAGGGTCGCCATGGCGGTGGCCTTCTCGGCGTGGATGGCGTCGTAGCGGGTTTTGGCGGAAGCGAAACTATCGGCCTTCGGGCTGCGCTCGAGGAGCTCGACGTTGGCGCGGTTGAAGTGCACCGGCGGGCGCTGGAACTGGAAGAACACGAAGGCCAGCACCCCGACGAAGAGCACGAGCACCTGCATCGGGACCTTGATCATGGCGTTGAACAGGAGGCCCAGGCGCGACTCCGTGAGGGAGGCCCCCGAGAGGTAGCGCTGGACCTGCGACTGGTCGGTGCCGAAGTAGCTCGTGAACAGGAACAGCCCCGCGAGCACGCCCGACCAGATGTTGTAGCGCTTCGAGAGGTCGAACTCCAGGTCGACCAGGTCGAGCTTGCCCATCTTGCCGGCGATGTTGACGGCGTCCCCGAAGTCGATCGCCTCCGGGAGTTGGTACACGAGGAAGACCCCGGCCGTGAACATGCCGACGAGGATGACGAGCATCTGCTGCTTCTGCGTGACGCTCACGGCCTTGGTCCCCCCGAAGACCGTGTACGCGATCACGATCCCGCCCATGACGAGCAGCGTGGCGGTGAGGTTCCACCCGAGGATGGTCGAGAGGATGATGCTCGGGGCGTAGATCGTGATCCCGGCGGCGAGCCCGCGCTGCAGGAGGAAGAGCCCAGCCGTGAAGGTGCGCGCGCGCAGGTCGAAGCGCCCCTCGAGGTACTCGTACGCGGTGTAGACCTTGAGGCGGTAGTAGATCGGGAGCACGAAGACGCTTAGGAGCACCATGGCCAGCGGCAGGCCGAAGTAGAACTGCGCGAAGCCCATGCCCGACTCGTAGGCCTGCCCGGGGGTGGACAGGAAGGTGATCGCCGAGGCCTGCGTGGCCATGATGCTGAGGCCGATGGTGGACCAGTGGAGGTCGCGGTCGCCGAGGAGGTAGCTCTCCGCGGTCTCGATGCGGCGGGTCTTCCAGGCGCCGTAGGCGACGATGCCGAGCAGCGTGACCGACATCACGATCCAGTCGAGGGTCTGCATCAGGCGTAGGCGCGTTGGAAGTACAGCAGCACCAGGACGAGGCCCACCTGCCAGGCGATGACGAAGGCGTAGAGCCGGGGCCAGGTGCCGAGGAGGGGCGGGGGCCCGTCGTCGGGCGCGGGTGCTGGGTGGGGCGGCGGGGTGGGTAACAAAACGGCGGCAAGGTACACGGCTGGGTGGGGCGGCGCACGGGCCGGCGTCACGTCGGCGCCCGCAGCCACTCCCGCCCCCCCAGCACCGCCGCGATCCGGGCCGCGTCGTCGGCGCCATCCGGGCGCACCTCCCCGAGCGCTCCGTAGAACTGGTACCCGACCTGCGAGGCGTACGCGGCGCAGGCGCGCCACTTCCGCGCCAGGACTGCCGCTTCCGGTGGCGGTGAGCCGTCGGGCGTTTTGGCGAAAGCCGCCCCTCCTAAGAGTTCCGGATGGCGCGCCACGTAAGGCTGATCGTACCACTGCCGCCAGGTTATCTCCCGGTTTGCGCTACGCACCTGATCCACGGCCCGAATCAACACGAGATGATCAACGTGATGGCCGGCGCCGATGGGATACAGGATTTGCGTCGGACGGTGAGCACCGATCGCTATGGTGATGCGCCGTGCGATCTCTTCACAGAGCCGCCGCTCCGCCGTCGTGTCGTGCATCCCTGCGAAGAGCGCCGCCGGCGACTCGTACCCGCGGTGGGGCGCTTCCGCAAAACCCCAGTGCTCGACGCCCGCGCCGAGGATATGGCAGGCTTCGAGATCTTCCGCTCGCCGCAGCGCCATGTAGTCCACCTCCGGACCGTAGCCCTTGTCGGTTTGGCAGCGCAACGCAAAGCCGGTCGCCCCCGGGATGGAGGCCGTGAAGACCGTCGCCACGACCACCGCTTCACCCGCCGCCGTGGACGCGGCAATGAAGGCGCCGGCCGAAAAGACCGCGTCGTCGAGGTGGGGAGAGAGACACAGGATCATAGCTTACAGTAACTGCGGTGCCGTCCGAAAGCGACAGGTCAGGTCCTGGTCTTCGACCCGTTCAGCCACGGAGATAATGTCGGTCCAGGACGTGTCTACCGTTTTGCCAATAAGGCGCTCATAAACCTCCTCAATCTGCGCGGCGACGACGGGCCAGCTGTACTTCGTCCGTACGTCTTCGAGCGCGTTTTCGGCCAGGCGCTTTCGCAAAACATCATCTTCCAAGAGTCGCTCCGTGAGGTCGGCTTGCGCCAAAACATCGCCCGGCTCGTGCAGCAGGCCGTTGCGCTCGTGATCGATCGCGTCGACGACCCCGACGGTGGCCGTACTCACGATCGCCAGGCCGGACGCCATCGCCTCCAGGATCGTATTCGAAAAACCTTCCGCGTAGGTCGGGCTCACGAAGATATCTCCGAGCGCGTAGCGCCCCGGCGACTCCGCGTAGCTGGCCGCCCCCGGGAACTCCACCACGTCCGCCATCCCCAGCCGCTCCGCCTCCGCACGCGTCGCCTCGAAGTCTGGGCCAATGCCGCTCATGATCAGGCGCACGTCGTGGCCGCGGTCGAGCAACATGCGTCCCGCCCGCACGAAGTCCACCGAACCCTTGCGCGCGTCTACCCGGCCGTGGTAGAGCAGGCGCGCGGGCGTGCGCAACGCCCCCAACTCGCGCGTCGGCCGAAACTGTTCGGTATTCGTTGCCCCCGGCACGATCGTAAAGCGCTCGACCGCCGTCCCGTGGATCCCGACCACCTCCTCGCGAAAGCTCTCGCACCCGATGATCAGGGCCCCGGCGTGCCCGAGCACCGC
Source organism: Saprospiraceae bacterium (assembly GCA_965215115.1). Classification (GTDB taxonomy): domain Bacteria; phylum Bacteroidota; class Bacteroidia; order Chitinophagales; family Saprospiraceae; genus CALDTK01. The sequence goes on along the minus strand of OZ244050.1, from coordinate 2,750,746 downwards.
ATCCATGGCCCGCTGGTGCGTCCGGCAGCACGGCCCCACCCAGTGCCCGTCCCCGCCCTGGATGCTCACGACGTTCGGGATGCCGAGCCGCCGCGACACCTCCATCGCCGCCAGTCCCGTCGGGTAGCAGTACTGCGCGTGCACCACGTCGAAGGGCGTCTCGGCGTGGAGCTCGAGACTCCGCGCCACCATGTCCCGCATGTCGCGCTCCCAGTCGGCGGGTGGCTCGACGCTCCCGAGTTCCTCCCCGACCGAGCGCATGCCGACCACGCGCATCCACGGCTCGTCGGGCGGGGGGCCGCCGCCGTAGACCTGTACGCCGACCGGGTCTTCGCGGTACTGCGAGATCATCGTGACGTGGTGGCCGCGCGCGGCCAGGGCGCGGGTCATGTTGCGGGCGTAGACGCTCATGCCGGAGACGGCCGGGAAGTAGCGGCGGGAGAGGAAGAGGAGGTTCATGAGGGGAGGTTTTTGAGATGGGTGGATGGGTGGATGACACCCTCTACCCATCTCTCTCACCCTTGATCCCACTCCCGGTATCGCCAAATCTCAGCAGCCTTGAGCATCCCAATACTCTCCGGTATCGCCAAATCGCGACTCAGCTCCACGGTGACGAGCCTCGGGAAGTTGATGTCCGTCAACGCTTTGAGCAGCGGCGCTATGGGCATGTCTCCCTCGTCCAGCGGCTTGTGGAGGTGCACGCCGCGGTCCATGCCCTCGATGGCCACCGTGCCTAGCCTTTCGGCAAAACCGTACACCGCCGCCGCGGGCGCCACGTCCGTTTGCGCGACCTCCGGGAAGGTCTCGCCCGTCACCCAGACGTGCCCGAGGTCCAGGGCCAGGCGTAGGCTCTCGCCGGCGTCCCCGAGCTCGTCGACCAAACGTAGGTACTCGGCATTCGTCTCGACGAGCATCCCGGGCTCCGGCTCGAGGCTCACCTCCCCGCCGATCCGATTAGCGTACTCCAGTACCTCCGCCAAACCGTCTCGCAGGTGCTGGCGCGCGTCGGCCTCCGAGACGGCGGCCTGCCGCACGCCCGCCCAGCAGCTCATGGTCTCCGCCCCGAGTCGCACCTGGATGTCGAGGGCGCGCTTGAGGAAGGCGACTCGCCTAGCGCGCCAACTCGCTACCGGGTGAATCAACGTCGGCTCGTGCTTCTGGCGCGGGTCGAGCAGGTAGCGGGCACCCGTCTCGATGACGCAGCCCAGGCGGTGGTCGTCGAGCTGTTCGCGGACGAGGTCGCCGCGCCGCTCCCAATCCTCGGCGAAGGGGTCGAGGTGGTGCCAGTCGAGCGTGAGCGCCACCCCGTCGTAGCCGCTGTCGGCAATGAGGTCGATGGCATCGCGGAGGCGGTGGTGGGCACAGCCGTTGGTGTTGTAGGCGTAGCGGAGCATATAGTTTTCTTTTGGACACAAGGCGCACAAGGGAGACACGAAGGGCACAAAGCAGAAAGGGCGTCACGTCTTTGTGCTCCTCGTGTCTCCCTCGTGCCCTTTGTGTCCTACGCTTCCCACCCCGTATCAATCGCATAAGGCGCCGCATGCGCCGTCGGCTCCCGGTAAAGCGGATAAAGCGCCCCCACCCGCCGATCGAGCTCGGTCACGTCTAGATAAACAGCCCCACCCAGCCGTGCCTCCGCCTCGGGTCGCAACACCACGCGCGCCCTGCCTTCGCCAGGCGCCCGACCGATGAAATCGTCGCCACGCTCCAACAAGCGCCGCGCGCCGCGCTCCCCCAGCCGGTGGTAGCTCCCGAACTCCATCTCGATCCCCGGCACGATGGCCTTCACGGTACGCACGCCCGCGTCCCCCGCCGGACTCGAGTCGAAGTAGTACACCTCCTCGATGCCTTCGCCGCGCAGGCCCTCCAGCACGCGCTCCAGACGGGCGGCCTGGTCGGTTTTGGCGAAAGCCGGCAACGTGGCCGGATCGATACCTGCTACCCGATCGCGAGAACACGGTCTCCGCCAGCTCCGCGTACACCTCGTCGCGGCTCATGCGCAGCCACCGCATCATCGCCCGCATCGCGCGCGGCTCCTCGGCGTCGAGGTCGAGGGCGGCCTTCTGCCCCTCGACGTAGCCCGGGGGCGCGTGCGGGGCCTTGCGCTCGAAGGGCGAGTGGTACCAGATCTTGCGCGTGTGCGCCGAGGCACACTCGAGCACGGCCTTACGGAGCGCCGTCGCGAAACGTCCGGATCGGCGGCCTCCCCGCAGGCCGTGACGCTCAACGGGAAGGCCTCCCCCGAGAAGGCGTCCCGGCCGACGGCGTACACGCTCGCACAGCCGCAGGTGACGCGCGCGAGTTTGGTGGTGACGTAGAAATTGCGCTCGGCGAGTCGATCGACGAGCTCGGCTACCTCGGCCGGGAGTGCCTCGTGCGGGATGACCTTGCCCTGGTCGAGCGCCCGGAAGCTGTCGGCGTTGCCGTCGCGTTGCAGCAGCTCGCACAGACCGTGCAGCAGCGCCCGCTCGAGGGTATCGCCGGCGCCCATGCCGTTCGTGATCGCGGTGGTGAGCTGGTCGGGGTAGTCGGGGACGTGCGACTCGTAGCTCACGACGAACTCCGCCGGACACCAACACTCGGCGCCGTCGCGCAGGCGCGTCACGGGCGCCCACCGCAGGTGCCGCTCGTCGACGCGCTCGGTGCCGGCCTCCAGGGCGAGGGTCATCGGGTCGATCACCGCGTCCGCCCCGTAGCGCTCGCGCATCGCCGGAAACGTGCCTCGCTCGAATTCAATCACCAGGCAGGCCTCCGTGTGGAAGTAATCCTCGCACAGCTCCCCGTACGCCCCGACGAGTGCTTCGTCCGCGGTGGCGCCGTAGCCGACGCCGTAGGTGTAGTCGGCGGCCGTCGTCGGCATGTAGGTCGCGTCGAGGATGGGGATCCCGAGCCGGTCGATCGGGTCGATGCGGAAGGTGTGGACCTCGCCGGGGGGCAGGGCCGCGCGGTAGAGCGTGATGGCGGTTTGGAGGGCTTCGGGGCTAGACTTCATACTTCGGTTTTGACGGTTAGACGGGGGCGTTAGATGGGCGCCGTTCGACTGGCTCCAGCCAGCGGCGCCCCCGGCCTACGGCGCCGTTTGACTACTTCGAGAAGGGGCCCCTTGACCCCTTCCCACGTTGCGAGTGGCGCCAACTGAAAGCTGTGCCGATAGACGCGTTAGCGGGCACGAGCTGGAGCTCGTCGAACGCCCGCTAACACGTCTACCGGCACGGCTTCCGTATGGATGCCATTTGCCAAGAGGTAATCCACCAGCCCCACCGCCAGCTCTTGATTCACCCCCCGCCCAAACTCGAAGGGCGTACAAACGTGCTCAAAATCGTAGGTCATGAATACTTCGCGGTAGTGCAGGAGTTCGGCTTCGGTCAAGGGAATGGCGTAGTGGTAGCCTTTGTGGCAACTCAGCGCCTGCGCCTCTTCGGTACCGGGTTCGAAGTCGATCTTCAGCGCGTCGCCCAGAAAAAGCAGCTTTAACTCGTGGTCATAGAGCGCCGTCTGGCCCTCGTAGTGGCCCCCGAGGCGCCGCAGCTCCAGGCGCGCGTCGAGGCGGTGGAAGTCGTCGATCGGGCGGTTGACCCTGAAGGCCTTCGTGTGCTGCAGGTCGTCGCGGTGGATGATGAGCTCCGGCCCGAACATCTCCTGCAACTGCCACAGCGCGCCGTAGCCGTGGGGGTGGCTCGCGCCCAGAATCTCGATGCCGCCCAAACGCTCGATCTGCGCCCGTGCGGCCTCGTCGTAGTAGGGTGCCGCCTCGTAGCCCACGTTGCCGCCATCGCTCTTCGGCCGCACGATGAGCCAGCCGTGCGAGCCGAGCCCGAGCTGCGGCTCCGTCCAGAAGTCCCAGAGGTTCGGCAACACCTCGCGCCAGTAGGTCCGGTAGTGCCCCTCGGCCGCGTCGACGTGGAGGTAGGTGAAGTCCTCCGGCGGCAGGGCGTTGCGCACGTCCATGCAGTTGGCGCAGGCGATCGGCTCGCGGGAGTCGAACCAGAGGATCCAGGAGCCGCAGTGCGTGCAGGCGTAGTGGGTGAGCAAAGTGGGAGAGTGATAAGGTGAAAAGTGAAAAGTGCTGTGGAGGGCTTTAGGGGTGGCGGGGGCGGCGGCTCCCGGTCTCCGCGCCGGTGCCGCCCCCGCCGCCCGTCATGGCACTTTCGAGGAGGTGAGCCAGGCGGAGGTCATCGTGTACATCACGCGTAGTGAAGTGCCCTCGCACCATCCCCAAGAACGCCTCCAGCTGTCCCGTAAAAGGACTTCGACTTACGTCAAAACCTACCGCGCGTGCCCCACCGGTCTGCGCGTCGGTAAAGACGAGCGTACCGCCAGCGGTCTGCCCCATCGTATTCTCGGCGACGAGCATGCCCTTCGTGCCAATCAACTCCAGGCGACGGCGGGGGAGCCGCTCGGGGCGATTGTAGCCGACGGAGTGGGTGAGGAGGGCGCCGCCGCTGAGGCTGCCGATCAGCACGCCACCGTCGTCGACGCGCGTGGCCTCGGTGTTGCCGGTGGCGTAGGCATGGACGCTGTGCTGGAGGTAGCCCGCGAGCTGCTCGATGCGCTGTCCGCTAATCGTCTCGACGAGGTCCAGGCCATGGGGCGCGAGGTCGATCACGGCGCCGCCGCCGGCGCGGGCGCGGTCGATGCGCCAGTTGTCGGGCGCGGGGGTGCCGCCGGTGGCCGCGTCGGGGCTCCAGTCGCCCGGGAGCCAGCAGGCGTAGTCGAGGCGGATTTGTGTGAGGGTGCCGAGTTCGCCGGCCGCCACCAGCTCCCGCATCCGCACGTGCGCCGGGTGGTGGCGCTGGTCGAAGGCCGTCGCGTAGGGCGTACCGGTTTTGGCGACAGCCGCCCCGATCTCGTCCGCCTCGGCCGCCGTCGGGGCCATGGGCTTTTCGCACAGTACCGCCACGCCCGCCTCGAGACACGCCGTCGCCTGGCGGACGTGCAGGTGATTCGGGGTCGCGATGTAGACGGCGTCGAGGAGTTTTTGCGAAAGCATCTCGGCCAATTCCGCAAAGTAGGATACGCCTTTCGGCAAAACGCCCGGCGCCGGCTCGTGGAGGTCGCACACGGCCACGAGTTTTGCGCCAGCCGTCTCGGCGATCGCCGGGAGCATGAAGTCACGCGCCACCCAGCCCAGACCGACGATGCCGAGGCGCAGCGGTGGCGTTCGACCGCTTCCGAGCGGCGCCACCGCTGAGTGCTGCGTCTCGGGGCCGCTGCCCGGAGGCAGTCGAACGGCCCCGCCCGGCGCCACCGAGGGGTACACGTTTTCCTTCGCCCTCACCATCGCTCCGGCAGGTCTAGTAGCACCCGGTGCCGGTACAAACTCGTCACCTGCTCGTCGCTCAACGCATCGATCGCCGCCTGCCCCCCGGCCACGAGCCCACGCACGCGTTCGGTTTTGGCGGAAGCCTGCAAACTCAAGAGCCCCATCCGCGCCGCATCCGCCTCGAACTCTTCGCGCCAGCCCTCGCTCGGCCACGCAATCTCGCCCTCGGCGGTGAGCAGGGGGTTGACGCGCAGCCGCTCGCGCGACGGACGTAAATCACGCACGTTACGCAACTTCCGACCCTCGATCCAGGCGATGGCCGTGCTCCGCTCCGTGGCCGGCGTGTTGCGACTCTCGCGCGAGACGTAGGTGGAGGCTTGCGCGAGGTCGTCGAGGAGGTCGATGTGCTTCGGGATGAGCTTTCGGTAGTCTTCGAGCCTTTCGGCAAAACCGGCTTCGTGCTGATCGCCCCGCGTATGCACGTGACCACAGATCGTCGTACCGCGGTTGGAGGCCATCATGAGGTTCGTCCAGGCTTCGCGCTTGTGCTCGAAGAAGTAGAAGGCATCGTGGCAGAACGCCGTGTGCGGCAGCCCCGCCTGCGGTGCCGAAAACCCCGGGAACACCGTCGGCGAACGCTCGATGTCCGAACAGATTAACGGACCCTCCACCCCGAGGAAATGCCGCGCGAGCCACAGCTTCGAGAACACGATGTCGATGCCGACCGTCGCGTAGCCCTGCCCCTCGAGGTGCCGCAGGAAGTGCCCGATCCCGCAGGCCACCTCCACGACCGGCCGCGACGGCAGGGCGCCACGCTCCAGGAGCGCCAGACCGCTCTGAAACGTCGGCGAACTCCAGCGGTGCGCGAAGTAGTCCCCGACGGCGCCGTAGTTGAGCAGGGCCATCGCCTCCCGCAGACTGATCTCGTCACGCGCCGTCGCAGCAGCTCGTCGATGGCATCCTCGGAGGGCGGCTCCGTCGGCGAGAAGCGGTCCTGGTCGCGGAGAAGTAGTCGCAGGGCCGCGTCCTCGTCCCCGGCGCGGACCGCCGCACAGGCGCGCTCGCGCAGGTCCTCCAACCCCGGTCGCGTGCTCGCGAGAATCAAGTACGGGATGCCCTCCACCACCGGGTACTCGTCGCGTCCGTCGGTGAGGACGCCCGGCGAGGCGACCCGCAGACCTTCGTCGTAGTAGTCGCGGTAGTGCGGGCCGATGAGCGCGTACCCGCCCGGCAACTCGACGTGGTGCGAGACCTCGAAGTCGTCGCCGTCCTCGAAGTCGTCAAAATCTAGCTCCCCATCCATAATCCTGTTTTGGCGAGAAGGTCGGTCTGAAACTCCTTAAGTGGCCCGGCGTGCACCAGATCCAAGTCGTCGAGGATGTCCGCGTCGAGCACGGCCGCCGCGCGCGTGCGCCACTTCACGTCGAGCACGCGGTCGAGCACGTCCCCGGCGGAGATGGCGCGGCCCTCCGGCGCGTCGATGGTCTCGTGGTGTCGCAAGGCCGCGCGCGTGCGTCCGGCCAGCTCCTGTGGCAACTCCGCCAGCGCCCGGTCGCGACCGGTCGCGATGACGCCCGCGAGGTGCTCGCCGAGCAAGATTTCGCCGGCGAAGCCGCAGTCCGGCAGCAGCGCATTGTGGAGGTGGTGCGCGAGGCCGGCCAGGAAGGCCACGCCGCGGTCGGCGCCGTAGCCCTCGGCCGAGAGGTAGGCGTAGACCGCCGTAAGCAAGCAATGCTCGCCGTGGAGTTCGGCCGGGACGAGTACGAGGCGTTGGTAGCCCGGGCGCGTGGCGCCGGCGCGGGGTTGGCGGCAGAGGAGGTCTAGGGAGTCGGGGAGGGGCGTCTGGCTGCTTAGAGAAGGAGGCCCTTCACCCGATCTCACGCTGCGAGTGCGCTCTTCTGGGACTTCTGAGGGGGCCGTTGGGCGCGCTGGCAGAGCCAGTCGAACGCGCCCCCAGCGTGCTACCGCGTCGTGGAGCGTTTTGAGCTGGGTCTGAGTGACTGCGCCGCCCGCGCTCTCCTCCACTGCCGCCTGCATCAGCCGCACGGCCTCGGCCTCTTCGATCCCCGCGGCCGGCCAAAAGCCTTCGTCGCATCCCGGGAAGAGGATCTGTGCGACAGCGAGTGCACTGATTTCGTCGGCTACGCTCGTGGTGCCTTTGCCGTCGAGCAGGCCCGACCACGCCCGCCGGAAGAGGTCCGTCGCGATGGAGTCGCCGCCGTAGTGCGCGGGGTGCTGGCGCTTGAGGTCCTGGAGGGCCGTGAGTAAGGCGACCACTAGGCGGTCGCTTCGGAGAGGAGGGGCGCCGCGGCGGTGCCGGCGTGCGCTACGCCATTCGACGGCGCGGCGTCGGGTTGGCCGCTCGTCGCCTCGAGCCACTCGACGAGGATGCGCTGCTGCTCCGGGAAGGCGTGCAGCGGGGGCCGGCCGTCCTGCGTAGCCGGAGCCTTGAAGAAGCAGCCCATCTCCTCGACGACGCCGCCCTGGCCCTTGCGCTGCGCGAGGTCGAGGCAGCGCGCGATCTCGATGGCGAGCGGCGCGGCGAGGATCGAATCCTTACACAGGAAGTTGACTTTCAGCTGCATCCGCTCCCCCATGAAGCCGGTCACGTCGATGTTGTCCCAGGCCTCCTTGTCGTCGCCGCGGGGCTTGTAGTAGTTGATCATCACGACGTGGTCCTCGACCGGGTACCCGAGGCAGCTCCCGAGCACGTCGCCCTTGGTGGTGATCTTGTTCTTCAGGGAGTCCGGGTTGCGCAGGGCCTCGCCGTCGCGGTTGCCGAGGATGTTGGTCGAGAACCAGCCGTCGACGCGGAGCGCACGCGCACGCAGGGCCGGCGCTAAGACCGTTTTGACGAAAGTCTGCCCCGTCTTGCCGTCCTTGCCTGCGACGGGCACGTTTTGCCGCAAGGCCAATGCCCGCAAGGCCGGGATATCGGCCGCGGCCGAGGGCGTGAAGTTGCCGTACGGAATCCCGGCCGTGATGGCGGCGTAGGCGTAGACCATGCCGGGGCTGATGCTCTCGTCGTCGTCGTCGAGCGCGGCCTCGAAAGCGTCGATGCTCTGGTAGGCCGGCGACCTCGGGTCGAGGTAAGACTCGGTGCTGGCGAGGTTGATGACCACGACGCGCCCGCCGCACTCCTCGCGGAAGGCTTCGAGATGATGCTGGACCTGCCGCACCTGGTCGCGCAGGCAGTCGTCCGAGTTCGCCCCGTTGACGACGCCCCCGCAGAAGCGCGCGTTCGAGAGCGCGGGCCAGGGCGCGATGGCGGCCAACTCCTCGCGGCAGGCCTCGATCTGCCGGGCGCTCACGACCCCGTGGTGGGTCGCGGCCTCGGCGAGGTCGTTGGGGTACAGGTCCCACCCCGCGAACCGAAGTCGGTCGTAGCCGGCGAGGTCGAGCCCCGTGAATTCGGCGAGCGGCAGGCCGGTAGTGTCCTGTTGGCCCTTACGGATCAAGGTGGCGCCGGTGACGGCCGTGGAGGCCACCGCGCCGCCGAGGCCGACGATGGCGATGCCGAGGGTGGAAGTGGATTCTGGGTGGGCGGAAGGCATATTGGCGGGTCTGTGAGTAGGGTTTGAACGGCTAAAACTACGGTCAAACAAATCGTTTACAGCCGGGGCGACATTCCTTTCGCGTGCTTTCTCCAACATGACGCGCCCGAGACGGTGCGCCCGGGCGCTGGGCTTTTATTCGCCTACCAATCGCTGTCCCTATGCCTCCACCCGCGCGCGTCCTCGTCACCGGTGGCTGCGGCTACATCGGCTCGCACGCCGTGGCGGAGCTGCTGCGGCACACGGACGCGGAGGTGGTGGTGGTCGACGACCTGAGCAACAGTCGCGCGGGCGCCGTCGAGGCCATCGCGCGGGCCGGCGGGCGGGACTTTGCTTTCCACGCGTTCGACCTGTGTGATGGGGGCGGCTTTCGCCAAAACCTGCTGCCTCACGGCCGCTTCGACGCGGTGCTCCACTTCGCGGCGCGCAAGAGCGTCCCGGAGAGCGTCGCCGACCCGGTCGGCTACTACGAGACCAACGTCGGCGGCATGATCGGACTGCTGGCCTGGGCGCGGGACGCGGGCGTGCGGGCCTTCGTGTTCTCGAGTTCGTGCATCGTCTACGGCGACGGGGCGCCGCTGCCGGTGTCGGAGGCGGCGGGCTTCGGGGCGGTGCGCTCGCCGTACGGACACACGAAGCAACTCGGCGAGCGGCTGCTGGCACTCGTGCCGGAGATGCGCTGCATGGCGTTGCGCTACTTCAATCCGGCGGGCGCGGATGCGTCGGGCCTGCTCGGGGACGCCGGCACGAGCGACTACGCGGGGCTCACGCGGGTACTGTGTCGCGCGGCCATCGACGGCAAGCCCGTTAAGATCTTCGGGGACGACTACCCGACCCCCGACGGGACCTGCGTACGCGACTACGTCCACGTGTCGGACGTCGCCGAGGCACACGTGGCGGCCCTGGCGTGGGCCCTGCGCGACGAGCCGCCGGCCCTGGAGTTCGTCAACCTGGGTTCGGAGCGCGGGTACAGCGTCCGCGAGGCGATCGCGGCCTTCGAGCGGGCGACGGGCGAAGAGCTCCAGGTCGAGGTGGCGCCACGGCGCGAGGGCGATCTGGCGGCGAGCTACGGGGATTGCCGCAAGGCGGAAGTCGTGCTGGGGTGGCGGGCGAGGCGGGGTTTGGAAGAGGTGATGGGGAGTGCGTGGCGGTATGCGGCGGGGCGGGTCGTCGAGGCTACGTAGAGAGGTCGTTGAGGCTAGGTAGGCGCGGAGGAGGTCGTTGAACCGCGATCTGCGGAGCTCGCGACATAAAGATCTATTGACTGCCTAGATGAAAACTAACTTAAACGACCTCCGCTAGAATACGCCGAGCGCTCTACTCGCCGGTCGTCGTGCCGTCCACGGCGTAGAGGTGCTGGCCGGTGTAGAATACGAGCCGATCACTGGCGGGGGCGTACGTGACGCGGGGGGCCGGCGGGCTGCGGGCGGGGAAGAGCGGGCCGATCTGCCGCACGACGGCGCTCGTGCCTCTGTCGATCACCTTTGTGTTGCCGGTGCTTTCGCTGAGCGCCAGGTGGCCTTCGCCGACGACGTAAACGTTGCCGTAGGTGTAGCTGCGGGACGGGTAGGCTACGGGCGTAAGCCGCCCGCTCGGGACGTGGAGCGTGTACCCGAGGTGGTCGCCGTCGAGGGTTTCGCCGAAGATCAGGTCCGACGTAATGACGTGGTAGCCCGTCGGTCCAAACTTAGAGATGCCGGGCATCTGGCTGGTGGGCTTTCGCCAAAACACTTCCCCCGTGCGCACGTCCTCCGCCCAGACCTCGTCATTGAGTTGCAGCACACGCCGGGGGCCCTGCGCGGCGACGGAGTTGAAACTAAGGGAGTATCTGTCGGGGCTCGTGGCGCGCCGGACGGCCCGGAGGGGCGCCAAGGTTTCGGCGTCGTAGAGGGTGCTGGTCACGAAGGAAACCACGCTGGTGTCGCCGTTGACCACCGTATCCTTCGCGCCACTGAGGGTCACGTAGAGCGTTTTGGCGAAAGCCTCCTGGTCCGAACGCCCCGCCCCGCCATCGAGCCAGTCGATGTCCACGACGGATACGCTAGGGTGGCCGGGCACGAAGGGCCAGCTAACGAGATCTCTCAGATCTCCGATCGCGGGGTCGACGCCCTGGATGGACTGCGTGCCCGGGCAGGGCGTATTGTAGACGAACAGGCCGTTGGGGCGTTCGATGACGCGGCCCTCGGTGTGGAATCGCCAGCTCACCGCCCCGGTCTGCATATCGAAGTAGTAAGCCGTACGCCTCGACCGCAGGAGGACGTGGTCGCCGTCGCGGAATGGCGTACCGTAGCGCGGGCGGACGTCTGTGCTCCCGAGCGCGGCGGCGAGGTCGACCTTTTGGCGCAGGGTTCCGTGGGCGTCGACGTGGAGGTACTGCGGACGTTGGTTGATCTCGACGAACAGGCCGACGCCACCGTCTTCGAGTACGAAGAGCTCGTCGTTGTAGGGATTGCCCCGCGCCCCGATCGCGGCTTCGACGTCGAAGAGGAGGGCGGTCTCGAAGTTGGGCCTCGCTTCATCGTCGACGGTCGAGGCCGGGTCTGCGGCGGGGTCTTCGTAGAGGTTGGCCGTGCAGGCGGCGAGGCACACGAGGATGGGCAGGAGGATTAGGGACCGCAGGGCGGGGGGGAGTAGTCTGCGCATGACTATCTGGGTTTCGTCCGGCAAGGTTAGTGGCCATAAAGTACCACGGGGTTACGGATTTCGCAACTGTTGCCGGGAGTAGATGCGATATCTGGCACAGAGTGAAGGAGCCGCGTTCGACTGCCTCCGGGCAGTGCGGCTACCGTAAAGCGAAGCGCCGCTGCCCGGAGGCAGTCGAACGGCGCCCCCCGCTCGTCCACCCGTTCCCCCCGCTCGTCAATTGCGGCTCGTCTCCACGGCGGTCGCGGCCCACTTTTGGAGCACCAAGCCACCGAAAGCCTTCGTGAACCCCGCCGCCATGACCCGTCACCGCTACTCTACCCTACTCCTCTTTAGCCTCCTGCTCACCGGTTTTGGCGCAAGCGCACAGACCGTCACCGGGCGGCTCGTCGACCCCACCACGCAGGCGCCGGTTGAGTTTGCCAACGTGCTGTTGATGAATGCGGCAGACTCGGTTTTGGCGAAAGCCGAACTCTCGGACGCGGACGGTCGCTTCACGCTCGTGGCCGACTCCGGGCGCTACTACCTCGAGGCCACGATGATCGGCTACGGGGACTTCGCGACGGCGGCCTTTACGCTGCGCGGGGATACGACGCTCGGCACCGTTGATTTCGGGGCTTCCGCCAAAACCCTCAGCACCGCGGTGGTGACGCACAAGAGGCCCTTCCTCGAGCAGCAGGCCGGCAAGATGATCGTCAACGTCGAGAACTCGATCACGGGGCAGACCGGCTCAGCTGAGCAGTTGCTGCGTAAGGTCCCGGGACTCGTCGTGCGCCAGGGCCAGGTCTCGATGGCGGGCTCGGCCGGGGTCACGATCCTCATCGACGGCAAGCCGACGCGCTACATGGACATGGCCTCGCTGTTGCGGGATTTGCCGGCGTCGGACATCTCGAAAATCGAGGTCATCTCGCAGCCGGGCGCCGCCTTCGACGCGCAGGGCAACGGCGGCGTGATCAACATCGTGCTGAAGAAAAACGTCCGCCTCGGCACCAACGGCTCGGTGACGGTCGGGCTCGGGCGCGGCCGCTACGACAAGCTCAATACCAACCTCCAACTCAGCCACCGCGCCGGGCCGCTCAACGTCTACGGCTCCGCGGGCTACCGGCGGGGCTCGGGCTTCGACCAACTCATCCTCGACCGCGAGGTGATCGGGGCGCGCGTGGTGCAGGACAACGTCGAGCCCTCGCTGCCGAACACCGCGAGCCTGCGCGGCGGCGTGGACTACGACCTCACCGAGCGCACGACCGTCGGCGCGAGCGGCACCTACCGCCACACCCGCGACGACGCCACGGGCACCAACTCGACCCTCGGCTACGGCGGCATCACCCTCGACGACCCGATCAGCGCCGGGACGCCCCTGTTCGAACTCGCGACCCTCAACACCGACGACCAGCGCCGCGTCAACTACGCCGCCGACGCCTACTACCGCTGGAAGATCGACACCGCCGGCCGCCGGCTCGAGGCCGACCTGAGCTACGGCGCCTTCGACCGCGACGGCCGCCTCGGCACCCGCACCGACCTGCGCAGCGGCACCTTCGACGCCCCCATCTTCGACATCCGCAACCGCCAGCTCGGCGCCACGCGTGTGGCCGCCGGGCAGGTCGACTACACCAATCCCCTGAAACTCAGCGGTGAAGGACGGACGCTGTCCCTGAAGACCGGTGCCAAGTACTCCTACGCCGACGTCGACGCCGACCTCCAGGCCCAGAGCCGCACCATGGGTACGGAGCGCCCCTTCGCCAACGACGCCCGCCTCACCAACCGCTTCCTCTACCGCGAGCGCATCGCGGCCGGTTACGTGTCGGCGGACGCGAAGTTCGGCGAGGTGAGCGCCAACGCGGGCCTGCGCTACGAGCACACCTACGTCGACGGCGAGAACGTGACTTCTGATTCGAGTTTCGTGCGCGACTACGGCGGGTGGTTCCCGAGTTTTGGCGTAAGCCTCCCCGTCAAAGGCAAAATCGGCGCGAGCCTGGCGTACAGCTACCGCCTCAACCGGCCCAACTATACGAGCCTGAATCCCTTCGTGCGCTTCCTGGACCCGCTCACGATCCAGCGCGGGAATACGATGCTGCGCCCGGAGTACGCGCACTCGGCGCAGTTCAACCTCAACTACGGGGGCCAGCCCTTCTTCCGCCTCGCCTACGAGCGCACCGACGACGTGATCGCGCTCGTAACGGAGCAGAACCCGGTGACGAAGATTACGGAAGGTTACGACCGCAACCTCGACACCTACACGCGCTACGGCGGGCACCTGTTCGCGCCGCTGAGTTTCATCCCGAAGGTGGACGGCTACTTCGGCGGCATGGCGTACTACGATTTGTACGAGTCCAACTTTCTCGGCGGGCAGCTCGACCAGGGCGGCTGGAGCTTCACGGGCTTCGCGAACGCGAATGTCGAGCTTCCGCTAAAACTCAAGGCGGAGTTGAATTTTTGGATTCAGTCCGGCGGGCAGCGCGGCATGCTGCAGAACGGCACCGTCTACGGCTCGAGCGTCGGACTCCAGCGCAAGTTTATGGATGATCAGTTGACGCTCGGTCATGAGTCTCGAGGATGCGCTCTTCGACCCGTACGACGGCCAGATCCGCTACCAAGACCAGCGCATGAACATCGTCAACACCTGGGAGACGAAGATCGCGATGCTCAACGTGAGCTACAAGTTCGGGGATCGATTCGTGAAGAAGGCAGAGAGAAGGGAGAGTGCTGCCGGGGATGTGCTGAAGCGGGCGGAGTGAGCGCCGTTTGGCTCGCTCCGCGAGTGGCGCTCGTTGCGTACAGCGCACTCGCGGAGCGAGCCAAACGCGCCTCTAGGACAGCCCCTATCAATTGCGGACATTCGCTTGCCGGCGCGGCGGAGCTGGGCGAAGATGCGGGCGTATAAAGAGGCGGTTGTCTCAGTTGTCGCTAGAATGTTTACGTTGTCTTGAACGAGGGCGATCCGTCGGCGCTCTTTAGTGGACTGGTTGACGAGATGATTGCCGATGAGCAGTTCGCCCCAGGCTACCACCGAGATAGATTGAGCGTAGACGGTGATGCCAAAGTCTACATCCGAAAATTGACTCCGGAAGAGGTTGATCAAGACGCTGCTATCTAAAAGCCTATTTCCAGTCATCCTCGTGGATTTCGCCCGACCAAGCGAGCGCCTGTTGGTAGGCGGCATAAGTCTCGTCCGACATGGGCCCGAGTTCCCATAACTGCCGCGCGAACTCTTCCTTTGAAAGCTTCGGCGCCCACGCAGGCGCGTCGGCAGGGGGCGGGGTGTGGGGCTCGATCTTACTACCGTTGGTCATATCCCGCCTGACGACTTCCTCGACGAGCGCCCTGCGCTCCGCCGCCGTCAACTCATCCAGCTTCGCGATCATCTCCGTCAAGCTCATCGTGGCCTAAAGGTAGGCGCCGCACCCCATTCGGCACGCCGCTTCCCCCGCTCGTCACAAATCAGCGCCGCCGCACCAGCCCGCTGGCCCCATCTTCCCCGCCGCCGCACCCGACGCCCATGCCCACCACCCGCACCCGCCGCCGCCCCGGCATCGATTGGGAGATCAGCCCGAGCCACCGCACCGACGCCCTCGTGTTCGTGGCCTACTGGGTGTTCGCCTCGCCGTTCATCCTGTCGAGTTTAAGCCAGGGAGACGCCCCCCTCGACGCGCGCGACCTGGTCTACTACGCGTGGATGGTCGTCGCGTACACCACCGGGGCCTGGGTGACGGCCAACGTGCTGTTCCCGAGCCTCCTCACGCAGCGCCGCTACTTCGCCGCGATGATGGCGCTGCTCGGCGTCTTGCTGCTCATCTCGACGGGGACCTACTGGATCGTCGACGTCGCCATCTACCACACCGAGGACAGCTGGTGGCACGCGACCCTCAACTTCAACGTAGGCAACGACGCGCAGAACCTCCTCACCATCGTCGCGATCCTCGCGGGGAAGAAGTTCTACGACGAGAAACAACACTCCCTGCGGCTCGAGTCCGAGCGCCACCAGGCCCAACTCCAGCAACTCCGCGCACAGGTCGACCCGCACTTCCTGTTTAACTCACTCAACATCCTCGACATCCTCATCGATGACGACCCCGCCGAGGCCAAGGCCTTCGTCCACCGACTCTCCAATCTCTACCGCTACCTCATCCGCCACCGCAACGAAGACCTCGTGCCCGCCGCCGAGGAGCTGGCCTACGCCAAGGACTACCACTACCTCGTCGAGCGTCGCTTCGGGGCGGCGTTCCACTTTCGTGAAAACCTGACACCCGTGGACCTAGAAGGTCGGGTTTTGCCGCCAGGCGCCCTCCAAACCGTCCTCGAAAACGTCTATAAGCACAACCTCGCCACCGAGCGCCGGCCCGTCACCATCCAACTCGACCTCCGCCGCGACGCCGGCGGCGCAGCCCTCTACGTCACGAACGACTTCGCCCCGAAACCCGGCGAGCTCGCCACCCACGAGCGCTCCGGCTCCGGGACCGCCAACCTGGTCAAACGCTACGGACTCCTCACCGACCGCGAGGCCTACGCCCGCCGCGACGGCGCGTACTGGGTGGTGCGACTACCGCTGCTAGCCCTACACACCGACAGCACCCCGCACCCAAGCACCCCGCACCCAAGCACCCCCCACCCAAGCACCCCGCACCCAGGCACCCCGCACCCATGAACCTCCTCCTCCTCGAAGACGAGCCCCTGGCGGCCAAACGCACCCACCAGTACATCGAGCGCTACGGCCAGGGCCTTACCGTCGCGGCCTGGCTCCAGAGCGTCGGCGACGCCCTCGAGTGGTTGGCCGCCAACCCCGAGCCCGACGCCATCATCAGCGACATCGAACTCCTCGACGGCAACGTCTTCGGGCTCTTCGAACGGCGGACCGTGACGGCGCCCGTCGTTTTTGCGACAGCGTACGACCAGTTCCTCCTCAGGGCCTTCGAAACCAACGGCGTCGGGTACTTGCTCAAGCCTTACACCTACGAGCAGTTCGCCGCGGCGATGGACAAGCTGGTTCGATTCACGCAGGGTACAGGTCCGGCCGCGCCCCGGGCCAACGCGGCCAGCCTGGACGCCACCACCCTCTCCGCCCTGCGCGCCGCCCTCCAGCAGCCGCAGCACGAGTACCGCGAGCGTTTTACCGTGCGGCGAAGCGCCGGCATCAGCCTCCTCACCGTCGCCGACGTGGCGCTCCTGCTCAGCGAGGACAAGGTCACCTTCGCGGTCGATGCGCACGGCAAGCGCCACCCGCTCTCCCAGACGCTCAACGCCCTCGAGGCCGAGCTCGACCCGCAGCGCTGGTTCCGCGCCAACAGGGCCGAGATGGTGCAAATGCGTTTTGTCGAAAGACTCGAAAACTACGGTCGCGATCGCCTCGCCATCCACTTGCGGGGCATCAAGGATGCGGTGGTCGCGAGCCGGGAGCGGACCCCGGAACTGCGCAAGTGGGTCGACGGCTAGCGCGCTACGCCACCCACGTCCCGCCCCCCCCCGCGGAGGGGCTCCCGTAACCAAAGGTGCCGGGGTGCCCTCCCGGAAGTGTCCTACCTTGGCCACTACGCCGCCCGCTAGCGTCCCCTCCCGCCGATGCCGATGCCCACCGCCCTCACGCCCCGCCGGCTCTTCCTCATCGGCTTCGTCGGGCTCATCGCCGCCGGTACGCTCCTGCTGCAGTTTACCGGTCGTGCCGGGGGGGCGCGCCCGGCCACGTGGCTCGACCACCTCTTCACCGCCACCTCCGCCATCTCGACCACGGGCCTGGCCACCGTCACCATCACCGAGGCCTACAGCACCTGGGGGCAGGTGCTCGTCCTGCTGCTCTTCCAGATCGGCGGACTCGGCTACCTCATGCTCGCCTCCGTGATCGCGTTGCCGCGCGGGGAGGTCTCCGAGCTCCAGGAGGGCTTGATCACGACGGCCAGCTACATCCCGGACAGCTTCGAGCTGCGGCGCTTCCTCCGCATGGCCGTCGAGTTTACGTTCCTCACGGAGTTGGTGGGGACGGGCGTGCTGGCGGTGGGCTTTCGCCAAAACGGTTACGCCTGGGGGGAGGCCCTGTGGCAGGGTTTGTTCCACAGCGTGAGTGCGTTCTGCACGGCGGGCTTCGGGTTGCACGCGGAGAGCCTGGTCAGCTTTCGGGACACGCCGCTGATCAGCGCCACCATCCTGGTGCTCGCCATCCTCGGGGCCATCGGCTTCTTGGCGGTGCCGGGGGTGTACGCACGGGTCCGCGGGCAGATCGAGCACGTCGACTACCTCACGAAGGCCGTCGCCCTCACCTTCGTCATTGCGTTCGTGGCCTTCGCCGTGCTGTTCGCCACCACCTCCGAGACCATCGCCGCATCCGCCTACCCCTGGCTCGACGCGGCCTTCCTGAGTGGCACCGCCCTGACGGGGGCCGGCTTCTCGACGGTCGATACGGCGGCGCTTTCGCTCGGGACCCTGTCCGCGCTGTGGCTCCCGATGTGCATCGGGTCCGCCCCGACGGGCACCAGCGGCGGCATCAAACTCTCCAACGTCGCCATCGCCGCGGCCGTGCTCTGGGCGCAGCGCTCCGAGGACGACGACCCGGGTCTGTTCGGCACCGACCTCGAGCCCAGCGGCATCCGCACGGCCATGAGCGTCATCGTGCTCTACACCCTCCTGATGGCCCTCGGGCTCACGGGCGCCTTCTACCTCGCGCCGAGCGGCTTCGCCGTGGCCGACCTCGCCTTCGAGGTCGTGAGCGCCATCGGGACGGTGGGCCTGAGTCGCGGCATTACGGCCGAATTGACGCAAGGCCTGAAGCTGCTGCTGGTCGGGCTGATGTTCGTGGGGCGGGTGGGCGTGTTTACGCTCGTGCTGGGGGTGGTGGCGCGGGTGGAGCCGGAGTGAGGGCGGGGGCGCCTTCCGGCAAAACATACTCATCCGCCCCACCAGCCTAGCAGGTCCTACTTATACGCAATCCCGTACCCCGTACCTTGGATTCCTACGCTCACCGACACGACCGGCCCCCGCAAGTCTTCGATCCACCGTTGTGGGGTGTAGTTGATGATGGCGATCGCGCGAAGCCCATTCACTCGCCCGGAGTCGAACTCTCCCCTGTAGCGATGACCTACGCTATAGCTTAAAGTTTGCGCTATGCCGAAGGCTAAGTCTCTTCGCAGCTTAGGTTGGTCCGAGTCTTCGTCCGGCTTGCCAGTGAGTAGGTTGGCCCCGAGCAAACTTATCCTGCTCGCCGCCTCGAGCTTGTTGTAGCGCAGCCAGCGGTAGCCGACGCCGAGTCCGAAGTTGTTCCACTGCGAGCGGCGGTCCACGATTTCCGCCGGTGCGTCTACTCCACGGGTGAGTGGTGTTTGGTTCACGATGACCGTCAACAGCGCCATCCAGCGATCGTAGGTGTAGCCCATCCCAAAGTCTACCGCATACCCAGCCGCCTGGCGTTGGCTCAAGTCTCCTTGCGGAAGCGCCAAACCCACCGCGAAGTGCATCTCCAGCCCGTGGGGATTGAGCGTGATCAGCGGAAAGGTGACCGTATCCGCAGCTCGGCGGTACTCGTTTAAGAAGGCCGTGGACCGAAGGAAATCCTGCCCCTGGGCCGTTTCCTCTCTGAGGGCCTCCAACGCCGCATCCCACTCGGTCACCACGCCGGCATGTATGGCATCGGCACTAAAGCCTTGGTATTGGATTTGACCGAACATACCCCGTGGAACAAACGCCCTCCGAAGTCGAGACTTGAGTAAGCGCGCGTGGTAGCCCGCAATCTGCCACTGGGCATCGAAGTAGGTTATCACCAGCGTGCTGTCCGGACCAGACCGAAGGGTGTTGGCGTACGGGAAGGCAATAGCCCGTGCATCGTATAAACTCGGCGCGTACATATTGGCAGGATCACTCTCCGCGACTCCGTACTGAATCTGCGGTTTGAACACTGACCCCGAATCCGCCCGCTGCTGCCCCCGGAAAAAATCAGCCGTGAGCCGCGGACGCATCTCATAATCGAGGACACTCGACACCTGCTGCGCCCGCGACATCAACGTGCTCAACAGCACCAACCCCAGCACGAACGCCTGCCTCATGCCGCGAAGATCGGGGCGGTGCTCACGTGAAGCCTCAGAAAATTAATCGCGCGTACGACCGATCGACGCTACGCCCGAACCGCAAACCCAAGACCCCAAGCCGACTTCTAACCAACCATGCCCACCTGGTTTTCGCGAAAGCCCCCCGCCCCGACGAGGAGCTCAACGCCATGGAGCAGCACCTCTACCACCAGCACTGGCGCGTGCGCGACGCGCAACTCTTCGGGAAGCCGATGCCCCCCGAACTCGACCCGGGCATCGTCTACGAGCGGCGCTACGGCCTGAGCTGGCTCGTGGGCTGGGGCGAGGGCGACGACTGGGACGAAGTGCCGACCGACACGTAAGCTCGGGAACTATATTTCGCCACCCCCAACGCCCGTCTGTGGACCCCGACTCCTACGCCTTCGCCCCGCGCCCCGCGCGCGCCTTCCCCGCCGGCCTCGTCGAACACCTGCGCTACTCGCTCCACCAGGGCGCCGGGCGCATCGGGCGGCTCTGGGTCGAGGAGCTCTACCAGCCCGGCGACCTCGCCGGGGAGACCACGTGGCTCATCGCCGCCGAACTCCGCGGCCTGGCCGTCGGCGAGGCCGCCCGCGAGGACGCCGAGGCCGACCTGCGCAGTCGCCTCCTGGCCGCCCCGGGCCTCGACGACATCCCCGAACCCGTGGTGTACGTCTTCGACGGCGAGACCGACACCGAGCAGGCGGCGTACGTGCGGGGGCTCGAACCCATCTTCGGCGAGCACCACGACCGACAGATGCGCCTGCGGGAGCTCGCCAAGTACCAGGGGCCGGCCCCGCGCGAGATCCCGGAGGCCCTCACGCACGCGCCGAGCCCGATGACGAAGAGTGGCTTCGTGTTCTCGCTGTCCCTCGTGCTGGTCGTCGCGGGGGTCGTGGTCGGGCTGCTGGCGTGGCTCATCCCCGGCAGCGGCGGGTGGAACGTCGTACGGATCGGGCTTATCCTGCTGGTGGTCGGGTTCGCGGCCCTCGTAGTGCAGTCCCTGCGCAAGAACCACGCCGTCGGCTCGGTGTCGGAGGACGACGTAGACCAGTTCGTGACCGACGGGGAGCTCTCCGACATGCGGACCCTGCCGCACGTCCTGGCCGCCGTCGTGCAGGCCCGCAACGAACTGTTCGACCCCGGGCACGCCTCGCCGATGGACCTCGCGCGCTACGGCCTCGTGGCCGTCTTCACGCTCGATCCGACCTGGCGCAACGACCCCGCGTGGCTCGCGTGGATGGCGCGGCGCCTGCGGTGGCTCCGCGATCACGCCGCCGAGACCGCCGACGAGACCCGCATCGCGCAGCGCCTCGAGGCCGAGTCCGACGACCTGAGCCGCCACATCCCCCTCAGCGTGGCCGGCAACGCGCAAACCTTCTGGGTGACGCCTTACTACCGCCACGTGGACCTGCCGGAGGGCGTCATCCCCGCTGATCGCCTCCTGCCGATCCTGATCACCACCGACGACCCGACCCGTGGCGAGGAAGTCGACTTCGTGCGCGCCTGGCCCCCGGGGGCCTGGCCGCTGCACACGGTGCACCCGGTCGCGTAGCTTGCCCCCCGTTTGGACTCCTTCACGCAAATCGTCCTCGGGGCGGCCATGGGCGAGCTCGCCGCCGGGCGCCGGATCGGCAACCGCGCCATGCTCTGGGGCGCGGTCGCGGGCACGATCCCCGACCTCGACGTGTCCGCCGGCTGGGTGGCCGACCCCATCACGAGCCTCGCCTTCCACCGCTGCGTGACGCACTCCGTCTACTACGCGCTGCTGGCGAGCCCCGTGCTGGCCTGGATGGCGCGCGCGCTCTACGGTCGCGACGGCCGGCCCGAGCCCGGCTACCTGTGGCGCGTCTGGCTCCCGGCCACGGCGGCGCTGTACGTGCTCCTGGTCGTCGGCAGCCTCGCCTCCCCGACGCCGCTGGAGGGCGTCCCGGTGTACAGCGCGGTGGTGGCCGGGCTCACGGCCGTCGTGCCGCTGCTGGTCTGGGCCCTGCGCACGCTGCGACCGCGTCGCAACAAGACGCTCCACCGCCGCAGCGCCGTCACCTACGCCCACTGGTTGGGACTCTTCCTCCTCGGCATCGGGACGCACCCGCTGCTGGATTGCTTCACGACCTACGGCACGCAGGTTTTCCAACCCTTCTCCGAGTTGCGCGTGGCCTGGGACACGGTCTCCGTCGTCGATCCGGCCTACACGCTACCCTTCCTCGTCTGCCTCCTGGTGGCCAGTCGCGCCCTCCGCGAGAGCCCCTTGCGCCGCCGCGTCACCTGGCTCGGCGTCGGTTTGAGTTCGGCCTACCTGGTGCTCACCTGCGTCAACCTCCTGCGCGTGCGCGGGCAGGTCGCCAGCGATCTCGCGGCTGCCGACATCTCCTACGAGCGCTTCCTCGTCACGCCGACGCTATTCCAGAACGTCCTCTGGAGCGTGGCCATCGACCAGGGCGACACCCTGCGCGTGGGTCAGCTCGGCCTCCTCGACGATCCCTTCCGGCTTTCGCCAAAACGCTTGACGGCGCTTCCGCAAAACGATCGACTCCTCGAGCCCATCGCGGGCGAGCGGGGCGTCGAGGTGCTACGCTGGTTTAGCGACGGCTACTACGTGGTCGAGCGCGGCCGCGGCGACACGCTGGAGGTCTTCGACCTGCGCTTCGGGAGCTTGCCGACCGAGGACCCGAGTCCCGTGTTCGGCTTCGAACTCTACCCACGGGGCGAGGGGGAGGAGTACGGCTTTCGCCAAAAACCTTTCCGGGGTGAGGTCAACTTTGGTGAGACTATGCACCAGCTCTGGGACCGCGTCAAAGGCGGCAAACTGGAGGGCGCCGTGGAGGAACTGTGACGCCGTGCCCCAACGGCGACACTACGGGACGCTAGCAAAGCACCCCAGGGCGGGGGTCCGACGAGCTCTGCTCGAACCCGCCATACGCCCCCTGGCACGACGAGGCACCCTTCACCACATCACGTCTCCAGGCACCAGGGCGGGGGTTCGACGAGCTCTGCTCGAACCCGCCAGACGCCTCCTGGCACGGACTAGGCACCCTTCACCACATCACGTCTCCGGGCACATCGCATTCGATAAGGGCGGTTGCGCGCGGAGCGCGTCGAACCTACCGCCCATCCAGCAAGCGAAGCTTCCGCCCTTTCTTCGCCCCCATGGCCCGCCGCAACAAACTCCTGAAGTTCGCCCAGCTCCAGACCTACGACAACTACTTCGAGCCGCGCGAACTCCACCACCCCGAAGTCATCGGCGCGGACGGCACGGCCAGGGACCTGCGCGGCGTCTGGGCCGCAGACCACTTCGGCAACGCCAACCCCATCACCCTCGAGCTCGCCTGCGGACGCGGGGAGTACACCGTCGCCCTCGCGCGCGCCAACCCGGCCCGCAACTTCATCGGCGTCGACATCAAGGGCGCCCGCATCTACCAGGGCGCCACCACCGCCCGCGACGAAGGCCTCGGCAACGCCGCCTTCCTGCGGACGCGCATCGAGCAAATCGACCACTTCTTCGCCATCGGGGAGGTCGCCGAGGTCTGGATCACCTTCCCGGACCCCTTCCCGTCGAGCGTCAACCGCCGCCTCATCGCCCCGCGCTTCTGGACGGACTACGCGCGCCTGCTCGCCTCCGGCGGTCGCCTCCACCTCAAGACCGACAACGACGGCCTCTACGAATACGCCCAAGAGATCAAGGCCGACCCGAAGCACTTCGCGCTCGTGGCCGACCACCCCGACATCTACGCGGAGGCGACCCTCCCCCACCCCGAACTCGCGCACCCGACCTACTACGAGCAGAAGCACCGCGGGCAGGGCGCCACCATCAAGTGGATGAGCTGGGAGCGCAACGCGGAGCTGCCGCCGAGCCCGTTCCGGTACGGGAGTGAGGCGCTGGGGGCGGGGGAGGTTTCGGCGGGGTGAGGCGTCACAGCGTTGCCGGCCTAGCGCGGCAACGTTGCGGATCGGCGAACTGGCGCGGCAAGCTCCGACACCGGACTGGCAGTTATCGCCACTCCCCTGGCAGCGGATCTAAATATAGCGTGTCGTGGCGAATCGTGTCGAGACCGAAGGGCGGCCGGTAGGGGCGCCAATACACGTCGGCCACGCCGCGCCCACCCTTTACCTCCCCGACTACCCAACCCCAGTCCGGGTAGCAGTCGGAATCAATATCGAAATCGATCATCTCGAATTCGAAGTTTGTGCCTTCGGACGTGTCGGAGTTCTCGAGCTTGAGGTCCCAAAAAGTGCAGCACATCATCTGGTAACCCCATGTTTGATTAGCCAGACTACCTTCACACGAGTCGAAACTCCACGTCGTTTTCGCTATGGTAACCGTAATGGAGTTCGCCGGCCTGGGCGTACACGGCGGGCGCGGTGCCGGGGTTTTGCACTTTGTCTATCCACATGACGAAGGTGTCGACGGGCACATTGGGAATAGGCCTCGCGAAAGTGACGAGCGGACCTCGAAGGTATTGATTTGGGATCAAGACAAAATTGCCCCTGCTTGCCCATCTTAACGTAGCCGTCCTCGGTAGCGCAGCGGGTGCAAGGCCCGCCCTCGTACGCGGGGGAGAAACGCTCGCCGATGCCACAGCGCTCGTCGAGGTAGGCGTCGCGGTCGCAAGTAGCCGACAGAGCTAAGATAAAGGTAAGCGGCAGAATCTATACATAGCCTTTAGCCGCGCATAACGCGACGTTGACAAACACCCTGTCAGTCCCGAGCGCCACTTTGCTGGAATCTTGACGTAGCAGCGGTTGATGAATTCGGAAGCGGACTGGTTTTGGCTAAATATAATAAGCCCAACGTTGCCGATGTCCGACCTCGATGCTGCACTTCGCTCTGGTCCTTACAAGCGTACCGGTACGGTCGTGGGGCATCGCGCGCAGTAAGCGTCGAACCCCGCCCCCAGCACCCGCCCCACGTTTTGCCGAAAGGCGCCCACGTCACCCGTCGTGAAGAGCTCGACACGCTGCTCGCCGTCGGCTGCTACGGTGACGTCCGGCCCGGCGATCTCGCGGATCGAGGCTTCGACCAGGGGGAAGTGCGTGCAGCCGAGCACGATGGTGTCGACCTGCTGGGCGAGCATCGGGGCGATGATGTCGCGTAGGCGCTGTCGCAGGAGCTCGTCGTCGAGGTGGCCGTCCTCGATGAGTTGGACCAGCCCGACGCAGGGGTCCTCTACCAACGTCAAGCCCTCGCCGTACGCCCTGAGCAGCGCGGCGTACTTCTCGGAGGCGATCGTGCCGGCGGTGGCCATGACGCCGACCACGCCGGTGCGCGTGGCCCGGGCGGCGGGCTTCACGGCGGGCTCCATGCCGACGACGGGGACGGCGGGAAAACGCGTGCGGAGGGTTTTGGCGGAAGCCGCCGTCGCGGTATTACAGGCCACGACGATGAGCTTGCAGCCCTGGCGCTCGACGAGCCACGTGACGATTTCCTCGCTGAACGCCGTTACCTCCGCGGCGCTCCTCGCCCCGTAGGGCGCGCGCGCGGAGTCGGCCACGTAGACGAAAGACTCGCGGGGCAGGTCGCGCACCAGGTGCCGCAGCACGCTCAGTCCCCCGAGGCCGCTGTCGAACACGCCGATGGGACCGTCATGTTGCGCGTTGACAAGGTCCATAATCGGACCAATGTAGTGCGGGGAGGAGGTCTAGGGGTCTAGGGTCTAGGCTAGGACGATCTAGACCCTAGACCTTCTAGACTCACTAGACCCACCCCCTAGCTGCGGAGGCAGGCGTGCAGGCCGCTGCGAATCTCCTCGAGGCTGGCGGACTTGTGGCTCAGGATTTCGTTGTAGCGCATGCCGGCGAAGCTGAGGCGGGACACGTCGAAGTCGTCCTTGTCGAGCTCGAGCAAATTGTGGGCGCGGGTCACGAGCATGAGGGTCGTGCAGGGCGCGCACTCGATGAGCTGCGCGAGGGTGTAGTCGCCGTTGAGGTAGCGGTTGACGAGCCGGAAGGTGACCGGGAAGAGCACCAGGTGACCGCTGGTCTGCAGGCGGCACTGGATATGGAGCACCTGGTCGTCGTCGGCGTAGAGGCTGAGGATCGGCTCGCCGCCCTCGGCGAGGAGGTCGGGGATGCGGCAGATCTTCGAGAAGACCGGTTGGACGGGAGCGGTGAGGGCGGCGGGAGAGACGGTCATATGGGGTTCCGGACTGTGGGCGCCGAGGACGCCTGCCTTCCCGTGTTGCAATTCCCGTGCCGACGCATGAAGATTTCGACTATGCATTCGACGATCGCGCCGTCGGCGCACTCAGTAGCTCAGCCGCACCAGGCGCAGGCGGTTGCGGCGCTCGCTCGGGATCACCATCTCGGTGCCTGACAGCTGGATCCCGGCCTCGTGCCGCAGCCACAGGTCCTGGTACTCGGTGTTCATCACGGAGTGGCGCTCGATGCGGCCCGTGCCGTCGAGGGTGTACTCGGAGACGGTGCCCCCGCTGCGGACCTCGTCGTTGTAGATGAGCCGCAGGGCGCTCGGGGTGACGGCGAAGGAGTAGCTCGAGAAGGCCGCGCCGTCGTCCTGGGAGAACTGTTTCTTCGGCAGCACCTCGTTCCAGTCCGTCACCGCGCCGCCGGGGGTCCCGATGGTGCTCAAGACGATGTCCTCGTAGAGGTAGTCGGTCTTCATGGTGCTCCCGAAGGTGCCCCCGCGCCCGCCGACGGTGCGGACGGTGGCGCGGCGCTGCTCCCCGACCACGAGGGCGGCGCCGTCGCGGCGGAAGAAGACGTGGAGGGCGTTGAGGTTCTCGATCCCGCGCAGGCGCTTGTCCTTCGGGTCGATGGCCGCGATGATCTCCGGGGGGAAGGCCCGCGTCACGAGCGAGGGCGCCGCGGCGAAGTCGTACGGGATCCGCAGCATCATCACGCCGGCGGCCTCGTCGGGGTCGTCGGCGTAGTAGCCCGCGAGCACGACGCGGCGGTTGCGCTCGTCGACGGCGAGCTCGAGGTCGTAGACGAGGGTCTCCTCGAGGGGGATGTTGAGCAGCGAGAGCTCGCCCTGGGCCGTGACGCGCGTCACCTGGATGGTGTGCTCCGCGAGGCGGCTGCGGCGGTTGTCGGACTGCGACCACATCAGCAGCGTGCCGCCGTCGTCGACGTGGGGCGCGCTCACCTCGTCGGGCCAGCGGCCGTCGGTCCCGAACTCGAGGGTCTGGCTGTAGAGCAGGCGCCCGGTCGCGACCTCGACCCCGAGCGCGAGCCACGTCCGCGAGTCGCGCTGGTGCGTGAGGATGGCGTAGCGCCCGGCCGCGTCGTAGCTCAGGTCGTAGCCCGCCGTGAGGAACTCGCCCTGGAGCTCGGTGACGGTGAGGGAGTCCGAGAGGTTGCCGGCGTCGGAGTAGCGGTGCATCTTGAGGAACAGCCCGCGCGACTGGCGGTAGGTGTAGAACACGACCGTCTCCCCGTTGGACATCATCCCGCCGATGGGCTTCGGGCGGGACTTGTCGAAATCGAGTTCGCGGGTCCACTTCCGCTCCATGGCCGGGGTGTAGGCCGAGAGCTCGGCCGAGTTGGCGTCGTCGCGGTAGAGGACCACGGTGTTGTTGGTGCCCGCGAAGACCTCGTAGCGGTCGTCGTCCTTGAGGGTGATCTCCTGGCTCACGACGACCTTCTGCGCGAGGGCCGGCGCGGCGACGAGGAGGGCGACGAAGGGGAAGAGTAGGCGTAGAGGCATGTGGGCCTAAAACTAGTTTACGACCTTTGTGGTATGCCCCCACCGCTGCTGGAGTGCGTCCCGAACGTCAGCGAGGGGCGGGATTTACACGTGATCGACAAGCTGACGGCCGCGATCACGTCTGTCGCGGGCACGCGCCTGCTCCACCGCGACATCGGCGCGGACGCCAACCGGACGGTCTTCACGTTCGTGGGGAGTCCCGAGTGCGTACGCCTTTCGGCAAAACACCTGGCGGCGGCCTGCGTCGAGCTCATTGACCTGCGCAACTACCGCGGGACCCATCCCTACGTCGGCGCACTCGACGTCTGTCCGTTCGTACCGCTGTGGGGCCTGGACGAGGTTTTGGCGAAAGCCGTGGCCGAAGACGTCGGGCGCTACATCGCCGGGGAGCTCGGGGTCCCGGTGTACTTCTACGAGCACTCGGCGCGGCGAGAGAAGTTCAGGAGCCTGGCGGAGGTACGGCGGGGTGGCCTGAGCAGTATCGCTCGTCGGCCCCCCGCAGACGCCCCCGATCTCGGCGGTCCGCTGCCCCACCCCACGGCCGGCGTGAGCGTGGTCGGCGCGCGCGAGGTCCTCGTCGCCTACAACATCAACCTCGACACCACCGACGTGCGGCTGGCGCGGCGCATCGCGAGACACGTCCGCGAGGGATTGCCGAAGGTGCGCGCGATCGGGTGGTACCAGGCCGCCTTCGGGTGCGCGCAGGTGTCGCTCAATCTGCTGGACTACCGCGTGACGGATATGGCGGCGGCTTTCGCCAAAACTCAGGTCGTAGCCGAGGGGCTTGGGGTGGGGGTGACGGGGAGCGAGTTGATCGGCCTGGCGCCGGCGGGGGCGATGCGGGGCTGGGAAACGCTTGGATTGGGGAGCGTGCGGGCGTTTGCGTGGGGGCGGAGGGTGTTGGAGGGGGTGGTGGGGAGCGCCACGGATTAGCTCGCGGACCGCAACCGACATCTTCGGTCGCGGCTCTGGCTGGGTGCAAATGAGATAATCGAGAATTGATGCCCACGTAAAGCCTACGCCGCATATATTGCCGCTCGGCGCCCGCGGCGACACGAAGTACCGTGACACCCCCTACATGACCCTGAAGCGAGACTCCCCCACGGCGGATGCCGAATCATCGACCGCGGGGCCGCACCTCAAACTGATGCGCGTGCGCTTCGGGTTCGAGCTCGCGCAGCGGGACTTGAGTGCGTTTCGGGGGGCGTTGGTGAGTCACGTCGGGCGGGCGGTGGATCGGTTCCACAATCACGCCCCCGGCAGAGACAAGTTCCTCTACCGCTACCCACTGGTCCAGTACCGTGTCGAGGGGCGGAATGCAGCCCTGCTGACGCTCGGGGACGGCGTCGACGACCTGCGCGACGTGCTCAACGGTCCGATGCCGATGCTCACGATCAACGGGCGCCGCGTCGGCATGCGCGTGGACGACGTCCAGATCGACTACCACCAGCCGGAGGTAGCGAGTGGGTTGCTGAGCTACGAGGTGCGCGACTACCTCCCGGTCAATCAGGAGAACGAGCGCCCCTTCCTCGACATGGACGCCTACGCGCAGGGGGACTACCTGAGTCGCTTGCTCACCGGCCATCTACTTGCCTTCGCGGGCGGGATCGGGTGGCAGATCGACGAGCGGATCCGCGTCGAGCTCGAGGCGGCGCGGATGCTGCGGCCGATCCTCTACAAAGGCGTCAAGCGCGTGGCCTTCGACGTACGGTTTCGGAGCAATCTGGACTTGCCGCCGGGGATTGCGCTCGGCAAGAGTGTGGCGATGGGATTTGGAGTCACGTGGCCCGTGCGGCCGCTAAAATATGATCGGCGATGAGTGGAGTGGTGAGGAGGACGTACCGGTGTGAGTTGCTCACGCCGATGATCATGAGTGGCGCCGATCAGTCGAAAGCTGAGCTGCGGGCGCCAAGTATAAAGGGGGCGCTCAGGTGGTGGTGGCGGGCTTTGAATCCCACGGATGACTACGAGGATTTGCGCCGGCGGGAGTTCGAGATCTTTGGGGGAATCTTCGGGGAGGGGGATGATAAGCAGACGAAGAGTAAGGTGAATGTTGATGTAGCATGGGTTGAGCGTCCTCGGGTTGTAGGCCCAAACAGCTTTTCCGACAGGCGCAACACCCCATTAAATTTTCTTGCCTACGGTACCGAAGCTGTGCAGAACGATAGGCAGCCTGAAAAAAATAAGCCAGAACGTAAGGCATTTGATTCAGGGGGAATATTTGAACTACGTTTAAAGATCGACGCGGCTCGTGCTGAAGAGGTGGAGCGTGCGGTTGCGATTATGCTGAACTATGGCGGTTTTGGGATGAAAGCATCGAAATGGCTATGGACAACTACATTGTGATCAAACTGCGGACATGCCATTAAACTTGCTAAAACAAACGGGTCTCACGCACGCTCCAAGCTTCGGCGACTGGACCCGGATTGAATTCCCAATCTACTTTGGCAGTGCCCGGCGAGCTCACGAAGCGGTAGGTAAGGCTTATCGTGCTGCGAAGAATCCTTTGAAAGGGCAAGAGCCCAAGCAGTTTTTAATGGGAGCTGGCAATAAGAATCTGTTTGCAGCACATGCGCCTAATCAATTTAGACACAAGGAATTTAAAGTCGACCCTACAGCGTCCGGTGATAAAAATGTCCTTCCTCGAAAGGCCAAAACCATTCAGTTGTATATCCGCCGCCAGCAGGACGGGCGGTATAGAGCTGGAATGCTTGCGCTGCCTTATCAACTCGGTGTGACCTACCAACGGGCGCAGGTTAAAAGTCCCGGAGGGTTGGTAGTTCTTCGCGAGCCAGACCTCTCGCACGAAGCAGTCATCCAGTATTTTATGAATGCCGTAAAAGCTAATGAAGGTATCGCATGACCCACCACCTCATCCTCCTCTCCATCGGCCCCGTCCAGTCCTTCATCTCCCAGGCGCGCAAGCTGAGGGATTTACGCTCGGGCTCCAGGCTACTCAGCGAGTTAACGGAGGCTATGTGCGACGCCTTCAAAGCTGCCGGCGGCACCGTCATCGTCCCTGGCGACACGTCGGCGCAGGGGCTGCCTAACCGTATGCTCGGCACCATATCGGGCAAGTCGGACGAGGAAGCCATCGCCATAGCAGCAGAGATCGAGCGCACAGTACAACGCGCGTGGGACTCTATCGCGGCCGCGGTACTCGCGAAACTACCGAAGCGCGGCGGCGGCGACGATTGGTCGAAGCGCTTTCACGAGCAAACCAATCAGCTCCTGGAATGCTACTGGGCCGTCGAGCCTTACGACGGCGACAACGACTATGATCGCGCTTACCGTACGATCGAATCTCGTCTCGGCGCCGTCAAGAATGTGCGTGTCTTTGAGCAAATCGGCGCGAGTTTCGGCGCCGACGAATCGTCGCGCAAAGACGCCCTCACTGGAGAGCGGGACGCGCTGGTATTTGGTTACAAGAAAGGAGCTAAAACAAAGGAATTTCCCGCTACCACCGACGTTGACTTGCCACGTCGACTCGTAGACCAAGGGCCCCTCGTCGGCCCTAACGAGGGCCTTAGCGCCGTGAGCGCCGTCAAGCGTCTTCGTCAATTCGACCTAGGAAAAGAATACTTTTCTACGGCCGATGTGGCCTTGCTGGGCCTGGACGCTGAACTGAAAGATCAAAAAGACTATTCCGTGTCCGATTTTTTAACCGTCGTCAATCCTGGCCAATCAGGAGGTGACGGGCAATTAGCTTTCGCGGAAAATCTTACCGACGAATACTTCGAGAAGCAGGGCCTTTTCGACAAGGGCTTTCGGCTCGATAATATGCGTGCCGAGCACCTCAAACTGCATCAAGCTATTAAGCGTCACGGGCTACGCCAGAGCCCGTACTACGCCGTCCTCTCCTTCGACGGCGATAACGTCGGCCAGTGGCTCAGCGGTAGTAAACTTGACACACCAAAGGGTGAGACGCTCCGTGACTTCCACACTTTCATAGGTGAGCGATTAGCTGTTTTCGCAGAGACCGCACGCCAAATCGTCGACAACGAAGCCAACGGCCTCACCGTCTACGCCGGCGGGGATGACTACCTAGGGCTACTCACCCTAGATGCTGCCTTTGATGTTCTCCAGCGGCTCAGACAAGCGTTTAAGCGAGAGGTCAGTGAAGCCATCCAGAATGACAGCCGTTTTAGCGTTACAGAAGAGTTTACCTTCTCGGCTGGTCTTGTGATCGCACACTATAAGCGGCCATTGGGCGATACTGTGCAACTGGCTCACGAGGCCGAGAAAACGGCTAAGAACACCGTTCGCGGTATCGACGCAAAGGGAGCTGCCATCCAACGTGACGCGCTGTGTATTCGGGTCGTCAAGCGCTCCGGCGAGCAACAGGAGGTGGTGCTGCCCTGGGGCAGGGTAGAACCGAGGACCGATGGCACGTCCGGCTACGGGAGTCTTCACGCGCTTCAGAATCTTGTAGCCGGATTACAACAATATAATTCCCGCACCTGGCTTACCGAGAGCGCGAGGACGGTAAGCGCGCTATTTGGAAAAGGGCAAATCTCTCACGAGCACCTGGAGATGCTGGAGGCCGAGCTGATGCGCCTGCTCGATCGCTCCGGGGACTTTGGGCGCGGCAATTCAGGTGATATGGGTCGATCTACTAAGCAGGGGCTCCGTTACCTCATCGAGCACGCCTCCGGCAAGCGCGCCGCACGCAATCTCGTTCATGCCCTTCAGCTGGTGGACTTTCTCAAACGCCACGTCAATGATCTGCCATTGATAACGCTTGCGATCACCGACGATACGCGTCTTGAAGCAACCGCCGCATGAGTCACGCCTACCTCCTTCGCCCTTTCGACAAGCTCTTCGTCAAGGATGGGCGGCCCCTCAGTCTCGAAGACGACTCAGCCGCGGCTGGCCTGTTTCCGCCACCGCCCTCCGTCGTCTTCGGGGCACTGCGCTCGGCGGTTTTGGCGAAAGCCGACCTACCCAGCGATAGTATCGGTACGCCGCAAGACCCCGCTCACGCGGGTGCTCGCCTCACGGGCTACGCTTTCGCGAACACCCAGGACACCAACACCGAACTCTACTTCCCGGCGCCTCGCGATCTCGTGCGGGAAAAAAAGAAGGATGCTACCGCCCGCGCCGCGCTCAGCGCACAACGCCTCGGGGTCTGCGACGAGATCGGTCTCACGAGCGCTCCTACGCCCATGCTGCTCCAGCCGAGCGCGCCAAAGCCAGTCGTCGAGAGCGTCGGCGGGTACATCAGTGCCACTGGCCTCGCTCGATATCTCGATGGGTCGGAGGTGCCAGCGGATCAGCTCCTCGAGCCGAAGCAACTCTACGAGCCGGAGCCCAAGCTCGGCATTGGGCTCGACTACAGCTCGGGCACCACTAAGGACGGGCTCCTGTACACCATGGCCATGCAGCGCCTCTGCCCCGGCGTGACCTTGGCCGTCCGCACGGAAGGTTTTGGCGAAAGCGGACAAATCCTGCGGCTTGGCGCCGAGGCGCGCGCAGTGGAGGTCTTAGAGGCGAGAAATCTACGCTGGCCGCAGGCAGGGGCGCCTTCCGGCAAAACGCTCGGCAAAGGGAGCTACGTCACGCTCTACCTCGCGACGCCTGCGGTGTTTAAGAATGGTTGGCTGCCAGACTTCCTCACGGCCACCGGCGAGCGCAAATTTGATGGAGAACTCGCAGGCGCAAGCGTCCGTCTCCTCGCCGCCAGTATCGGGCGCTACGAGCCGCTCGGCGGTTGGGACATCGTCGCGCGCCGGCCGAAGCCCATGCGCAAAGCCGTGCCCGCCGGCTCAGTCTACCACTTCGAAGTCACTGCCGGCGAACTCGACGCGGAAGCCGTCCATGGTGAGCCGCTCAAATCGGGCTTCCCCCACAGCGGTCGCGCCGACGGCGATCACGTCCGCTACGAAGCTCAGGGCTTCGGGATCGCTTACCTCGGGGTTGGCCCCGCCACTTACCAAAGCAAGTAAAAAAATATGTACCAAGAGCGAAGACTCCTCTACCTCTACTGCGAGACGCCCCTGCACGCCGGCTCAGGCTCCGAGCTCGGGATTGTGGACTTGCCCATCCAGCGCGAGCGGCACACAAGACACCCGAAGGTGGAGGCCTCGAGTTTGAAGGGCGCTATTCGTGAGCACTTCTGCCGCCTCGGGACCGGCGAAAAGGATGCGAAGGTGGCGCAAACCTTTGGCCCAGCGCCCGACAGCGTCGACGCCAACACCCACGCCGGCTGCATCGCCTTCACCGACGCCCGCCTGCTGTGCATGCCCGTGCGCTCGGCAGCCGGCGTGTGGACGTGGATCACGTGCCCGGGCGTACTCAGTCGCTTCGCGCAGGACCTCGGGCAGGAACTGCCGAGCATTAAGGTCAAACCGAGTCATGCGGCGGTGTCGGGGAGCGACAGCGACATCACCGTCGGTGGCACGACGAAGCTCATCTTCGAAGAGTACGCCTTCACCAAGCAGCCGGAGGATAGCATCACGAAGATCGCTACCCTCATTGCCGATACCGTCTTTCCGGAAGACAAGGGTGCACTTTACCAAAAATTGAAGAATAACCTCTGCGTCCTCACCGACGAGGACTTCGCCTACTTCGCCGAGAACGCCACCGAGGTCATCACGCGCGTACGCATCTCGCAGGCCACCGGCACCGTCGAGCGCGGCGCCCTCTGGACGGAGGAGTATCTGCCGAGTGAGTCGATCCTCTATTCCGTGGTGCTCGCGAGTGGCGAGTTTAAGGCCAAGGACGACAGTTCTGATCGATTAAAGGCCCCGGATGTCATGAGCTACATCACCGATACGCTTGCGGGCAAAGGGTCACGCTTCCAGCTCGGCGGCAACGCTACGCTTGGCAAGGGGCACCTTTTCGCGGCTTTCGCCAAAACCCAAGACGCCTAAGCCATGCCGGAGTCCACGATGCACTCAGTCGAGAGCGGGCGCGCCGCCCACGCTTTCAAAGCCGTCGAAAGCGGCTACAGCGCTGCCGACAAAAAGAAGGAGTACGCCAACAGCTGCAAGAAGCTCCCGATGCTCATCAAAATCAATGGTCTCGTTCCAGCCTTGCTTTTTGCGCAGGAGAAAAAGAAAGATCAGTTCGGCAACCTCGAAGCTGAGGTGCTGTCCTGGCTACGCGATCCCGGTTGCCCCCTGTCACAACTCACGAAAGCCGTAAGGAGCCCAGGCGACCTCACCGCGCTAAGCAGCCAGCAATACCGGCAAATCACCGCGGAGACGCAGCGCTACCTGGGCTGGGTGAAGCGCTTTGCGGCGGCCCGTCGTGCAGCGGATAAAAACGACGACGATGGCGAATAAGATTGAAGAGTTCAAGTCGCTCGTCACCCCTGACGTTGATGCCGGATTTGAAGCGCAGACTAAAGTTGGAGCGCTCAATCTCGGCCTACGCATGGCGAAGCACGTCCGGTATGGCCGTGACTCAAACAACAAATACGTTTTCAATCCTTTCCGAGGCAAAGGCGCTGCGGAAGGTTCTGGGTTTTCGGATCAGAAATTCGATCGCGTTCCCTTCTCCGAGTTTACCGCGCGCCAAAAGGCTCTCGCTTCAGCCTATGCCACCTACATTCATCTCACCGTCGAGCAACCGGAGAACGCCCGTTTTGTGATCGGGATGGGGGAGGCCAGCGTCTACGGGAATGGATTTACGTTGCACCCTGTCTTCGGGTGCCCTTTTTTGCCGGGGTCGAGCCTGAAAGGAATTACGCGACGTACATATATCGACGAGTACCACGACGGAAGCGAAGTCGCCGCGCTGGCCGACCAAACCTTTTGCGACCTATTCGGCTGCACAGGACTAACTCGTTTAGAAAAGCTTGACGCAAACGGTAACGTCGTGCGCAAGCAGAATGGGAAACCGGAAACTTACGATGCTGTATGCCACTACCTGAGGGTCGCACGGGAGCAAGGCTCAAGAGACCCCGGCGATCGCCGCGGCGCACTCATTTTCTTCGACGCGCTCCCGACGCGGGCGCCGAAGGTGGTGGTGGACATCCTCACCCCGCACTACGCCCCCTACTACAAGGACGCGCTGCCGCCGGCCGACATTTACAATCCGATCCCGGTGCAATTCCTCGCTGTCGAGGACGGCGAATTCGAAGTCGTCCTGGCGCTCGACCCATCGCGCGGCCTCGTCGCCGATGCTAAAGACATTGCAGTGGGCGAGGAGGTTGACGGTTTTGCGCGGGCCGCGCATGCCCTCAAGCTCGCCCTCACTGAAGATGGGATTGGTGGCAAGACGACGGTGGGGTATGGTCGGTTCAAGATCACCGGCGAATCCTTCCGCACGGATGATCCGAGGGCGAAAGCTCGCGAGGAAGCCCGGCAAATAGCCGAGACGAAGGCTCAGGAGAGAGCAGCAGAAGAGGCAGCGCAACGTGAACGAGAACGGCTTACCGAAGAAGAGCGCATACGCCAGGAGAAGCTTGCCCAGAGACGCGTCTCAATGACCATCGACGCGGCTAACCTTCAAGACGGCAGAGAAATTTTTGCGGATGTCGTTAAATTCTCTGCGGGGGTAGTAAGTGTGAAGCCGTTAATCACCAATTTGCAAGGCCAGACTGAATTTTCGTTTAAATATCCTGCCGGAATACCAATCGGACAGACGGTCACCGTAGCCATCCGCGTCCAAAATACCAAAAAAGGCAAGCAGATTCAGTCGGTGCAGTTTGTCCGAATCCCCGAGTAACCCCCCCATGCCCCGCAAAATCTCCCTCTCCTTCCTCGGCACCGGCGCCTACCGCAACACCGACTACTTCTTCCCTGGAGAACACGCCGCGGAGACCTACGCTACGCCGCTGATTCAGGTGGCCGTTCAGCAGTATCTCGAGCAGCACGAGGGCTTTGGCCCCACAGACCGGCACGTACTGCTCCTCAGTGACGCTGCTCGCAAACGCAACTACCTCGCGGCCACCAAGCCGCACGATGCCCCGGCCGAACACGATGGGCTTAGGGCTGAACTTCTCAAGGCCAACAATGCTGCCGTGACAAAGACTGTCGCCGTACCCACCGGCCACGACCGCGACTCCGTCATTGAAACGTTTGACCGCATGGCGCAGGAGGTGGGCACCGGCGATGCGGTCTTCCTCGATGTTACTCACGGCTTCCGCTCGCTGCCGATGCTCGCGCTCGTGCTCGGCAACTTCCTGCGGGTCGCCAAGGGGGCACACGTCCGGGCGATTTATTACGGGGCCTTCGAGGACCGCGGCGAGCACGGCGGACGCACGCCCGTCTACGACCTCGCCTACTTACTCGAACTACAGGAGTGGACCACGGCCGCCTACGGCTACGTCGAGTACGGATTCGCCGCGCCCCTGAGTAAGCTCGCGACCCGCGACAGTGCCGAACTCCTGAAGCTCACGCAGGGTCAGCATGCCGGCGCGAAATCCGTAAGCAAACTCTTCAGGGCCACCTGCGACTTCGAGGCGCAACTGCGGACCAACCGAGGGCACGAGCTCCAGCTTGCCGAGGTCGCCACCGCGATTGCCGAGCACGCGGCTCAATTCGGCAGTGGGAGCGACCTGGAGCGCGGCCCGCTCGGCGTCCTCGTCGACCGCATCGCCGCCAAGACCGCCGGCCTCGCCCGCCCCGACGACCTCAACTGGTTGCGCGCCGCGCGGCTCGCCTTCGACGACGGCCTCATCCAGCAGGCCTGCTCGCTGCTTAGGGAAGGGATGGTGACGTACGTGTGTAAGCAGGAGGGATTAAAGTACGGCGAGCCGCTCGACCGGATACTTGTTGAAAAGGCGTTCAATGTTACCGGTCACAATGTACCTAGAGATCGATGGGACGCGCCTACTTTTCGAATCAAAGATTTTGAATTGTTGATGCAAAGTCACACTCTAAGCATCCTCTACAAAACTTTTGCCTCGCTCACGCCATTTCGAGATGACCTCATGCACTCGGGATACTACCATGGCCTAGTAAGCAACAATGCAAGGCCGGCTTTGGAGGTGGCGAAAGGTGTTCGACTAGCGTTGGAGCGTGTAGAAGCTGTCTTGATACATATTAACTTGATAGATAGTGATAAATTAGCCTGAGCCCATGCCCCAACTCATCCTCTCCACCTGCGGTACGTCCATCCTCACCAACGTCGCTGGGGCATCCCCCTTGCGCTCGCGCATCAACCCAAACGCCAACGCTCGAACGGCCGAGGATTTCGCGGAAGACGATCGCGCCAATCTCCTCGCTCTCCTAGCAGAGGCGCGAGAGCGCATCATGGGCGCCGACGAGTCCACCGCCAGCCGGCTCAGCGCCGAGCTCAATACTCTCCACCGCCTCGACGGCGTGTTCGATCCGAACACCCTCCATTACCTCATCGCCAGCGACACTCACCTCGGTAGCGCCACGGCCAACCTCGTGGCCGACTACCTGCGTGCGCGCGGCTCGAATGCTCAGGTCATATCGATTGCCGGACTGTCCACAGCCTCCGCGACGGGATTCCGCGACGGGATCAAGGAACTCCTCCGATTCCTCGACGATGATATCGAAGGTTTTGGCGAAAGCCACCACGTTATCTTCAACCTCACCGGGGGATTCAAGTCCTTGCTCGGATTCATGACCGCGATTGGAAACTTTTACGCCGACGAGGTCGTCTACGTTTTTGAGAGCAGTCCAGAGCTTTTGCGCATCCCGAAACTACCGATCCGTCTCGATGAATCGGGATTAAGGCAATCCGTAGATGCCCTATTGCGCATGTCGGTCGACGACTTCTTGCCCGCCGCCGAAGTCGCGTCGCTCTCGCCAGCGCTCCTCGAGGAAGCGGGAGACGACCGGTACGGCCTTAGTGTCTGGGGCGAATTAATCTGGAACCGCTTTCGCGAAACCTGGCTAGCCGATGCACTAGTCGCCCTGCCGCGCATCACGTACGAAGACTCTTTTAAAAAGGACTTTCGCAAGCTCAGCACCCGACAGCGAGTCGACTTACAGCAGACGCTCGCACGCGTAAACCAACTCCTCGAAGCTGCCAATGGCGATACGGGAGCACTGAAAGGCAATCGTGGCGGGGGTCTACTTTACGATCAATTTAGCGGTAAGCACAGTCGATATGGTCATTTCCGCCTCAATAGCGGAGACCGCGTCAGTTGTGAACCCCAATCGGGCACGTTGCGCCTCCGGCATACTGGCGGGCACGATTACGTCAACGACAATCCCTAGCTTTTACTTCGCCTTATGGCCACCACCCTCCTCAACCTCACTCACCACCCCTCCACCAAGTGGCCCCCCGAGCAAACCGACGCCGCCGTCGCCCTCGCCGACG
The DNA here is from genome assembly GCA_965215115.1 of Saprospiraceae bacterium. Lineage (GTDB taxonomy): Bacteria > Bacteroidota > Bacteroidia > Chitinophagales > Saprospiraceae > CALDTK01. Next base: position 2,712,358 of record OZ244050.1, on the reverse strand, counting down.
ACTTGACCATCGAGGACATGCCCTTCCCCAACGTCGCCCCGTCGGCCACTACGTCACAGGTCGACGCCCTCGCCGATGAACTCACGGCCGAGATCCTCAGCCGCTATACCGCCGCCAGCCTTATCGTCCACCTCATGGGCGAGATGACGCTCGTCGTGGCGCTCGTGGCGAGGCTCCAGGGGGAGGGCACGCGCGTACTCGCGAGCACCACCGAGCGCATCGCCACCGACGGGCCCGACGGCGAGCGCCGACTCGTGTTCCGCTTTCACAGCTTCCGCGACTACACCCCCCTCTACGTCGAGTCACCCGGGGCGGCATGAGCTACGTCGACAACGCCGCCGCCGTCGCGCGGGCGCTCGCGATCCTGCACGCGCGCGAAGGCAACCTCTTCCTCACCGGCCGCGCGGGGACGGGCAAAACGACCTTCCTCGACCGAGCCCGCAGGGACCTCGCCGACGCCGGACGCAACGTCGCCGTCGTGGCCTTCAGCGGCATGGCCGCCGTGCAGGCGAGCGGGGTCACGATCCATAGTTTCTTCAAACTCGGGCTCCAGGCCTACCACCCGGAAGGTCCCGAACTCAACGCCCAGATCGGCGCTAACTTCGACTACCCCGACGACAAGCGCGCCGTCCTCGAAGCGCTGGACCTCCTCTTCGTCGACGAGGTCAGCATGGTACGCGCCGATTACCTAGACGCGATGGACAAGATCCTCCGACACGTCCGCGCTGCGGATGCACCCTTCGGCGGGGTGCAGCTGTGTCTCATCGGAGACGCCTTTCAGCTCCCGCCCGTCGTCGCTGATCGCGAGGAGCGCGCGCTACTCAAACACGCCTACGAGGACGGCTACGCCTTTTTCTCGGCTCGTGCGTTCGACCGCGAGGCTTGGACAGCGATCGAACTACCGGAGGTCATGCGGCAGCGTGGCGGGACGGCCTTCGTGGAGATCCTCAACCGCATCCGCGTCGGCGAGCACGACCAGGCCGACCTCGACGCCCTCAACGAACGCATCGTGCCGCCCTTCGCGGTAGGCTTCGTCAACGACAACGAAACACCCCTGCTCACCGCCACCAAAGCCCGCGTCGAGGAGCGCAACAGCGCCGCCCTGCTCGAGCTCGACACCCCACTCTACAAGTTTGGCGCCCGCATCACGGGCACGTTCCCAGAGACCAATTTCCCGGCGCCTAGACAGCTCGAGCTACGCGTGGGTGCGCTCGTGATGTTCGTACGCAACGACGCCGGGGCCCTGCGGCGCTACGTCAACGGATCGCTGGGCATCGTCCGCGAAATCAGCGAGCAGGTAATCAGTATCGCCACCCACAGCGGCCTGGAGGTGAGCGTCACGCGGGAGACGTGGGAGCAGTTGGAGTTCGTTTTCGACCAAGCGTCGAAGAGTCTGCGCCGCCGGGATATCGGCACTTTCGAGCAGTTTCCACTGCGGCTCGCCTACGCGATGACGATCCACAAGAGCCAGGGCCTCACGCTCGACACCGCGCGCGTCGATGCCTCGGCGGCCTTTACGACGGGGCAGACCTACGTGGCCCTGAGCCGCGTACGTAGTTTCGAGGGCCTGATGCTCGAGGAGCGTATCCGCGGCAAGGACGTGAGGGTGGCCCGTGAGGCGATTGCGTTCCAGCGCTGGGTAGATGCGCAACAGCCCTTGCCGCCGGGTAGTGATGCGGCTTTCGCCAAAACCATCGACGGCGCCGCTGCCCCTCCGAAGCTCGTGCCACGCTTCCCAGCTGTAACGCCGCCGCGGCCGGGCGAAAGCGGCCCCGCGCAAACCGTCCCCCACCCTACCGACTCCGTGCGGCAGCGGACCCGCGCCGAGCTCGAGGCCGAGATCGAAGCCCTCCGCCGGCAGCGGGATGAGTTGCTGCGCGTGGTGCGGAAGGTGCGCAAGGCGGTGGAGTAGGCGCGTTTGGCGCGCTCCGCGAGTGCGCCCTTACTGATTGAGCGCCACTCGCGGAGCGAGCCAAACGGCGCTACAGCCCCCGCACCCCCACCGCCTCCCACCCCAACCGCCCCTTCTTGCGGTCCAGTGAGCGCCGCGCCCGAAACGCCACCGCCGCCCCGACCGATGGCACCGCCCCGACGCACGCGCTCCGCCGGAAGATGAGCGAGCGTCCCGAGCGGTCGCAGTGGATGAAGCCGGCGTCGCCCTGGCCGAGCCACTGCCGCACCTTGCCGGTCCCGGGCTCGAACCGCAGCACGGCCCACTCGCGCCAGTGCGGTACGAGCCCTTCGCGGAGTCGGCGAAACCCACGCGCGTCGTCGTCGATCTCGGGCAGCAGCTCGCCGTAGTCACGGGCGTTCCACCCTTCCTGGGCGCAGCAGATGAGGTCGAGGCGCGCGTGGTCGGCGGCGAGCGCACGCGGGACCTCCATGATTTCGTACTGTCTCGCGATGGCCTCGAGGGCCTGGCGGGCGTAGGCGGGCTTGGGGTTTTGCAGCAATGCTTCCGCAAAACCACCGAGCGCCGCGTAGGGCCGGTCGAGCGCGAGCGAACAGGTGCCCGCGAGCATCGGGAGGTAGAACTGCCGGAAGTACGGCTCGAGGTCGGTGACGCGCGCCAGGGCCGCGGCCGGGTCGCCGGCGCGCTCGAGGCACTTGGCGGCGCGGTAGCGGAGGTGGTATTCGTTCTTGTCCGTGAACGCGAACCCGCCCGCGAGTCGCTCGTCGCAGAACGCCACGCAGTCGGCGTAGCGGTCCGCTTTCTCGAGGGCCTTGGAATACGCGAGCACGTAGCGCTCGCGCGGGCTCGCGAACGTGCGCTCGTCGCGGGTCTCGGGCTCGGCGTGGAGCTCGCCCTCCCGGAGCTGCGCGAGGCACTCCAGGGCGAGGGCGGGCTTCGGGGCCCCGAGGTTGAGCAGGGCGTCGGCGGCGGCGAAGGCGGCGAGCGGGAGTGGGTCGCGCACGCCGTGGGTCGGGTTCAGGGCGGCGATCCCGGCCACGGCCCGGACGAGGTCTTTGGCGCTCGGTTTAGTGGCCTTGACGACGTGGCGGTAGATCGACCAGGCGTACAGGAACTTAATGCCGTCGCGGCGGTGGGGCTCGGCCTGCCACACGCGGCGGCACTCGTCGATGGCCTCGCCGTAGCGCTGGGCGTCGTAAAGCTGTTTTAGCGTAAGCTGTACCGGGGGTGCGGGGTTCGGGGTGCGGGGTGCGGCTGGCGGGGGCGGGGGCGGGCCTGAGGGAGTGGACATACTTCGGGGACGGTTTCTGGCACGGTCGCGGCCGGATCGGCCCAACTTTTGCACATTCCCAAACGACGTGCCACACGTGGGCGCCGAGGCGCGCTCCCGCCTGCTCGGCGCCGGTCCGCGACGGTACCCAGAATCGAAACGCCGTGGAACTAGTCATCGTCAAGCCGGGTGCCTCCCTGTCGATCAGCGGCGGGCGACTCCGCATCCGCGAGCCGGAGCGCGAGCAAGACCGTTGGGTGCCGCTCGGGGAGCTCACGCAGATCACGCTCGACCGGCGGTGCCGGCTCTCGTCGGCGGTGCTCTTCACGGCCCTCGAGCGCGGGATCGAGGTGGTGTTGACGGGCCGGGCCGGCGACCCGATCGGGCGGCTGTGGTCGCAGCGCTTCGGGAGCATCACGACGATCCGGCGCCAGCAGTTGGAGTGGTCGCAGCACCCGGACGCGAGCCCGTGGGTCGAGGCGCAACTCCGCGACAAGATCGGCGCGCAGCGCGCGTTGCTGTACAGTTTGCGCGGCCGCGGGCACGCCACCGACAGCGCCCTCGAGCAGGCCGACCGCCGCATGGCGAAGGCGGTGGAGCGGCTTTCGCTAAAACCACCCGCGCGGCGCCCCGAGCACTACTTCGAGCGCTGGCGCAGCGCCGAGGGGGCCGCGAGCCGCGAGTACTTCCAGACCCTCAGCGCCGCGCTCCCCGGCGAGTGGCGTTTTGCCGAAAGGTCGCAACACCCCGCCCGCGACGCCTTCAACGCCCTGCTCAACTACGGCTACGGCATCCTCTACCACCGCGTCGAGGGCGCGCTGCTCACCGCCGGACTCGACCCGGCCATCGGGGTCTTCCACGCCGACGGCTACCGGCGCCCGAGCCTCGTGTACGACGCCATCGAGCCCTACCGCGCGTGGGTCGACTTCACGGTCGTGCACCTGGTTTTGGCGAAAGCCCTCACGCCCGACGACTTCCGCCCCGCCGAAGACCCCGCCGGCGACCCGACCGACGGCGTCTGGCTCGCCGACGGCGCGCGCCGCGTACTGGTACAGGCGACGGTGGACTACTACTCCGAGATCATCGAGCTCGACGGGCTGTCCCGCACGCGCCTCACGCACCTACAGGCCGGGGCCCACGCCCTGGCGCAATACCTACTGAAATGGAGACCCAGCTAACGGCCTACCTCGGCCACAACCTCCGCGCCGCGGCCGACCCGCTGGTGGCGGTCCCGGTGGCGACCCTCGTGGACATGATCCGCACCGACCCGCGCCTGAGGCGCGAGACCGAGAGCCTGCGCAACTTGCTGCGCATGGACCCGCGGGCCTACAAGCAAAGCAAGCCGAACCTGCCGTACTTCTGCGGGAGCGGCTTTCGCGAAAACCACCGCCGCATCGAGCACTTCGAGGCCGCGACGCTCGTGACCTTCGACGTGGACTGGGGCGCGACCGACGTGCGGCTCGCGACGGAGGTGCGGGCGCGGACCTACGCCGACCCGGAGTGCCTGTTCGCGTACGTGACCCCGAGTGGGCAGGGGTGGCGACTCGTGTACGCACTCGCCGAGCCGATCACCGATGCGCGCGTGTACAAGCTCGTGTACCAGCGCACGAGCGCGGAGCTGCTGCGGCGCCACCCGGACCTGCGCGGGCTCGACGCCGTGACGCACGACGTGACGCGGGCCAACTTCCTGGCTTACGACCCGGAGGCGCACTACTTCCCGCTGGCGCTGCCGCTGGCGTGGGGGGCGTGGGTCAACGAGGTGTCGCCGAGCGTCTGGGGGACGGAGGCGCCGACCGCGGTGGCGCCTTCCGGCAAAACAGTCGTGCGGCAGGGGACGCTGTCGGTTGGTCCCCAGCCGACGCCAGCGGGCAGTGAGCCGCCGGCCTCACCGCCGTACCGCGATATCCGGCGGGTGTTGGCGCCGCCGCGGGCGGGCAACCTGTACACGCAGCGCGCGCCCGGTCGGCCGTTTGCCCCGCCGGAGCTCCTGGAGATGATCCCGGCGTGGGCCGAGGCGTTGCGGGCGGCCGACGTGACGCCGGTCGAGGAGTCGCGCATCCCGTACGGGATCAAGCTGCTGGTGAGTTTCGACCGGCGCCAGGCGGCGGTCAATCTGTTTTACGGCAAGAAGGGCTTCCGGATCGTGGTCGAGAACCGCCGCGGGACGGACGCGGAGCTCGGGGCACAAATCGTGGCCCTGCTCGAGGATGTCGCCTACGAGACGGGAGTGCGGCCGGCGGGGCTCGAGGAGCTGGTGGATGACGGGACGTACAGTTTCTTCGCGTCGGGCGCAAAACCGGTTGCGGACGGTGAGCCGAGTGCGGAGGAGCCGGAGCCGGAGCTGCGGCCCGTGGTGCGGGTGCGGCAGGCGGAGGACGGGTCGCCCGCGCGAACGCCTGAGGATACGGGATCGACGGCACCCGTGCCCGCGCCCGCGCGGGGGCTTCCCCCGGATGAGCCTTTACCGTTTTAGCGGGTGTGGCGCCCGCGGCGCCCGCGGGTGGTGTACGACCCGGCGGAGGCGCGAGACCTGATGGACCTACCGGCGGCGGAGCGGATGTCACGCGTGGGGGCGTGGCTCCGGGCCGAGGTGCCGGAGACAACGATACGGCACGTGGTATTTTTGGTGATGTACGATATCTCGGACGACAAAGTGCGGCGCTACGTGTCGGACTTTTTGCTGCGCGAGGGCCTGACGCGCATCCAGAAGAGCGTGTTTCTGGGGAAGCGCCCGGTGGCGGCGTACCGGACGCTGGCCGACAAGCTCAAGGCGATGAACGCGATGTACCGCAACGAGGACAGCATCCTGGTGATGCCGCTGCCGGAGGACAAGGCCTACCGGATGCGGGTGATCGGCCTGGATCTGGACGTTCGGATGGTATTGGCGCGCCCGAACGTGATCATTGTGTAGGGTGCGGGTCGTATGTTTGCCGGGCGTCCGGAAGCGGGTGCCGGTCCGGGGGAAGTCTCCCTGGATCTGGGTAGAGCCCCATTGACAATCAGGTCTTTGTGATCGTAGTCGATCACAGCGCTGCATCCAGGGTAAGTAGGATTAAGACTTGGTCACAGCGCTCCTAAGTGCCTCCATAAGTGGCGCTGCACCAGGGTAAGTAGGATTAAGACCCACTTATCACAGCGCTGCATCCAGGGTAAGTAGGATTAAGACGCGGTCGACGTCGACGACGAATCCGCCGACGACGACGATGTATCACAGCGCTGCATCCAGGGTAAGTAGGATTAAGACCATCGAAGCTCTCATCGGTGATGATGAGGTTGTTCCTCATATCACAGCGCTGCATCCAGGGTAAGTAGGATTAAGACAGTCTGTCGGGTTGGCGTCACGCCAAAACGAAGAAGGATCACAGCGCTGCATCCAGGGTAAGTAGGATTAAGACTTCGTGGTATTCGCCGACCGAGTGGGCCCCGAGGTACGCATCACAGCGCTGCATCCAGGGTAAGTAGGATTAAGACTCGCGAACGGAAGTCGGATCGAGTTGCGTGGCAATGTAGATCACAGCGCTGCATCCAGGGTAAGTAGGATTAAGACGTCTGGTGTACGTCGATGCCGTCGACCTGTCCGAATCACAGCGCTGCATCCAGGGTAAGTAGGATTAAGACGGAGTGGGCCCCGAGGTACGCGTAACCGTACTTCGAGGTATCACAGCGCTGCATCCAGGGTAAGTAGGATTAAGACTAGAACACACGCCAGCTAATGCAATCGTCGAACTATCACAGCGCTGCATCCAGGGTAAGTAGGATTAAGACTCGTCGGAAGAGCGTTCGGGGAGGAAAGGGGGGAGGATCACAGCGCTGCATCCAGGGTAAGTAGGATTAAGACATGCGGAACTCCAGTGTCCGCTCTCGTGCCTTGCGACAGATATCACAGCGCTGCATCCAGGGTAAGTAGGATTAAGACATTAAGGAAGACGTCTTCGTTCCCCGTCATTTCGTAGACGAAATCACAGCGCTGCATCCAGGGTAAGTAGGATTAAGACGGGCACGAACGACAGTTGCCGGTTGCCGGGCGCGGATCACAGCGCTGCATCCAGGGTAAGTAGGATTAAGACTTTGTACTTCGTTCATAATAAGAACTTGTTTGGTTAGCAATCACAGCGCTGCATCCAGGGTAAGTAGGATTAAGACGCATAGCAGGTAAGGACTGTGCCTCCTAGGAAGCTTAGGATATCACAGCGCTGCATCCAGGGTAAGTAGGATTAAGACCCTACTTTGGTTGGATGTAAGGGAATTCCTTCCCTGCGTATCACAGCGCTGCATCCAGGGTAAGTAGGATTAAGACAACTGTGCGGTCTGCGCGATGAAGAGAAGCGGGGCGAAGAATCACAGCGCTGCATCCAGGGTAAGTAGGATTAAGACTGCCTACTTAAAGGGGAGGCAGTGATACCCTTACTGAAATTGTGATCACAGCGCTGCATCCAGGGTAAGTAGGATTAAGACAGCTCTCCGCTTTTGCGAGTCATCGGAAATACCCCCTCCAATCACAGCGCTGCATCCAGGGTAAGTAGGATTAAGACGCCGTGTCGTGCGCCGTGGCATACCACCCGGTCCCCATCACAGCGCTGCATCCAGGGTAAGTAGGATTAAGACGGGCGTCGATGATTGTGATGTCGAATGTGGTGTGGTCCCATCACAGCGCTGCATCCAGGGTAAGTAGGATTAAGACACGGTGGCTAGTACCACGGAGTCCATTAAGACCTTGATCACAGCGCTGCATCCAGGGTAAGTAGGATTAAGACCGGGCTCTCCCGGGTTATTGACAATTGACTTACTCATCACAGCGCTGCATCCAGGGTAAGTAGGATTAAGACCGCTGGAAAGCGAGAACGCCTCGCAGGAAAGGAACGCCGTATCACAGCGCTGCATCCAGGGTAAGTAGGATTAAGACCAGCCCCTCGTCGTTGCGACCTTCATCGGTGAAGATCGATCACAGCGCTGCATCCAGGGTAAGTAGGATTAAGACGAGAACCCTGCGTTCAACAGGACGTCTCTGAGACGTCCATCACAGCGCTGCATCCAGGGTAAGTAGGATTAAGACTCCTCGAAGAGGGTGACGCGGTCGTCCCCGGAGAGCTTGTGATCACAGCGCTGCATCCAGGGTAAGTAGGATTAAGACCACTGAAGCTCTCCTTCTTGTAGCGGTCAGGTCCAACTTGGAATCACAGCGCTGCATCCAGGGTAAGTAGGATTAAGACCGGTCGACGTTGGCCACGGCGGTGGCAAAGTTGACAACCTTCGCATCACAGCGCTGCATCCAGGGTAAGTAGGATTAAGACAAGACGCCCTTGGTCACGAGACCGTGCGATACCTGGTCATCACAGCGCTGCATCCAGGGTAAGTAGGATTAAGACGTGGAGCAGTTCCTGTGATAGACGGCTGTAGAATTCAATATCACAGCGCTGCATCCAGGGTAAGTAGGATTAAGACATCATTCATACGCTGATTCGTCGAGGTCGACGAGCTCAAGCATCACAGCGCTGCATCCAGGGTAAGTAGGATTAAGACATCCACGGTCAACCGTGGATCCGCTGCGATCCGCGTTATCACAGCGCTGCATCCAGGGTAAGTAGGATTAAGACTCAACAGCTTCGACCCGGCTGTTAGCCTTGTCTGTGATTGATCACAGCGCTGCATCCAGGGTAAGTAGGATTAAGACCCATCTACGTCCCGGGACTTCCCCGGGACAGAAGCAGGCTTATCACAGCGCTGCATCCAGGGTAAGTAGGATTAAGACAAGATGCCGGTCTTGATTTTATCAAAGCTCCATAGAATCACAGCGCTGCATCCAGGCTAAGTAGGATTAAGACCTTTGGCTCACGTACGCTTTTCGGCCTACGGTTACTTATCACAGCGCTGCATCCAGGGTAAGTAGGATTAAGACACCCGTCTTTGAAGAACTGTACAACGGTACGCATTAATCACAGCGCTGCATCCAGGGTAAGTAGGATTAAGACCCGAGGTACTATCCTTGGCGACGTTAACTGGTGCGACATCACAGCGCTGCATCCAGGGTAAGTAGGATTAAGACCTGGTGATTCGCAGTCCTCAACTCGGACTTGCCTTCGACGAATCACAGCGCTGCATCCAGGGTAAGTAGGATTAAGACTCGTTCTCGTACATCCGCTCAACGTATTGCGCGATGGTGTATCACAGCGCTGCATCCAGGGTAAGTAGGATTAAGACGGTCATTAGCCGCGTCAACGCGGCTGCACTGCAATCACAGCGCTGCATCCAGGGTAAGTAGGATTAAGACGCGTTGCAGTTCCCGCAACCACCTGTGATTACTCGGTTCATATCACAGCGCTGCATCCAGGGTAAGTAGGATTAAGACGCGCCGGAATAGGTGTATGCGTTGCAGTTCCCGCACCCATCACAGCGCTGCATCCAGGGTAAGTAGGATTAAGACGAGATCCTGTCGAGATTTTTCGGAGTTTCTTCTCCGTTATCACAGCGCTGCATCCAGGGTAAGTAGGATTAAGACTGCACCACTAGCCCCATCGACCAGGAGTTGCGCATTAGCCGCATCACAGCGCTGCATCCAGGGTAAGTAGGATTAAGACACCGCGATCAGCCATAGTCTCTCGGTCTCATCCCCGCTACCCATCACAGCGCTGCATCCAGGGTAAGTAGGATTAAGACCGAAGAGCGTCACTTTGTCCTTCCCGGAGAGCTTGTGGCCCATCACAGCGCTGCATCCAGGGTAAGTAGGATTAAGACGAAGACCTGCAGCCCCCCCACCATGCCCGCGCCGCGGTATCACAGCGCTGCATCCAGGGTAAGTAGGATTAAGACCCCCGGAGAGCTTGTGGCCCTCAGGGACGAAGACCTGCAGATCACAGCGCTGCATCCAGGGTAAGTAGGATTAAGACGGACGGACTTCACCGTCCTTGGTGATCCTTGTGAACGGGGATCACAGCGCTGCATCCAGGGTAAGTAGGATTAAGACCCCCCGCACTCTTCCTCCCACGAGTCGTGGGAGGAAGAATCACAGCGCCGCATCCAGGGTAAGTAGGATTAAGACATGGCTCCGGAGAGCATGGTTGCTACTTTGTAGATCATGATCACAGCGCTGCATCCAGGGTAAGTAGGATTAAGACTCTTCTCCGTTTCGTTAGACATACTACAAACTATTTAAGAATCACAGCGCTGCATCCAGGGTAAGTAGGATTAAGACTTGCGGCTGATCCGCATGCAGTTCGTCGGATCGTCCGGATCACAGCGCTGCATCCAGGGTAAGTAGGATTAAGACGCGTCAACGCGGCTGCACTGCAAAGCCAGCCACCTAGGGCTATCACAGCGCTGCATCCAGGGTAAGTAGGATTAAGACCTTTGTTAACATGTCGTAGGATGCGCCCGGCGGTGCCGGTATCACAGCGCTGCATCCAGGGTAAGTAGGATTAAGACCGAACGGGGCCGTTCGTGTTGTTCGTCATTGTGACGGTAAGTATCACAGCGCTGCATCCAGGGTAAGTAGGATTAAGACCCCTTCTTGGGTCTCCCACGCGCACGAAATCAGCACGTATCACAGCGCTGCATCCAGGGTAAGTAGGATTAAGACTCCCACGCGCACGAAATCAGCACGTCGTCGGTGGTGTGGTCATCACAGCGCTGCATCCAGGGTAAGTAGGATTAAGACATGCACAGAACTCCGCAACCCCTCCACTAGTGGGTTAGGGCGCGATCACAGCGCTGCATCCAGGGTAAGTAGGATTAAGACGTAGGATACGCATACGTCCCTACGGGCAATCCGCAAGTACGTATCACAGCGCTGCATCCAGGGTAAGTAGGATTAAGACCCCACCAGTGCGCCCCGCCGTACTCGAGGACTGATCACAGCGCTGCATCCAGGGTAAGTAGGATTAAGACGTAGGCGCGGGTATCGTACTTGCGGTTAATTTCCCGCGATCACAGCGCTGCATCCAGGGTAAGTAGGATTAAGACACAACCTTGTTAACATATCGTCGTCGGATGCGCCCAATCACAGCGCTGCATCCAGGGTAAGTAGGATTAAGACAGGGCGCGCATACTGCTATGCAAGCCCTGTGAGGCCCATCACAGCGCTGCATCCAGGGTAAGTAGGATTAAGACGTGCCGTACACGGCGCCGCTCGCGACGCGTACCGTAGACGAATCACAGCGCTGCATCCAGGGTAAGTAGGATTAAGACCTGGTGTACTCCGTTGACGTGGGCGAAGATAGGGCGCGCATCACAGCGCTGCATCCAGGGTAAGTAGGATTAAGACCTGGTGTACTCCGTTTAATGGTCCGTAGCGGTTTCGGTGGCTAGCTCGCGATGTGGATAAAAAGGCGGTGGGCCTTAACTTGTTGATTCTCAACCCAACGAGCTCATGGCCCACCTCACGAAAGTCGGAACCCTCGCTGCCTCCATATTACGACAACTTCCCGGGGTCGGCGCCTGGCAGCGCGCCTTCTTCCTCGAGGTCTTCACGCTGTGGCTCTCGATACGGGGCCGCTACAACTTCACCCACCTCGCTCGCTACGGTGAAGCCACCGAGGCGACCTACCGGCACAACTTCGCCCGCCCCCTGGACTTCCTGGCCTTCAACGCCCGCCTCGTGGCCGACAACCTCTCCCCGGACCGCATCCTCGCCTTCGACCCGTGTTTCCTCCCGAAAGCCGGGCGCCACACCCCCGGCGTCGGCCGTCACTACAGCGGGTGCGCCGGCCGCGCCGAGTGGGGCCTCGAGTTCTCGGGCATCGCCGCCGTGGACCTCACCGACCAAACCGCCCTGCACGTGATGGCCGTGCAAACCGTCCTCGACGACCCCGCCGAGACCCGCCTGGAGTACTACGCGAGCATCTTCGAGATCAATGCCGCGGCCCTGCGGGCCGTGGGCACGTGCGTGGTGTGCGACGCGTACTTCTCGCGCGAACCCTTCGTCTCGGCCCTCGCGGCGGCGGGCTTCACCCTCGTGACGCGACTGCGGCGCGACGCCCGGCTGCGCTACCGCTACATGGGTCCGCGGAGGGTGGGGCCGGGGCGGCCCCGCCGATACGATGGCGTCGTGGACGTACGCAACCTGCGCGAAGATGTCTTCGTAGCCTGCGCCGAGCCCGGTGACGGGGCGTGGCGCGCCTACGAGGCCGTGGTAAACGTGCGGGCGTGGGGCCGGGCCGCGCGCGTGGTCGTGGTCCACGACTACGACCGCGGCGGGCGGATCGTCGGCCACCGCGTGTACGCGTCGACCGATGTCGACCTCGACGGCGGCGAGGTACTCCACCGATACAGTGCCCGCTTCCAACAGGAGTTCCTCTTCCGCGACGCCAAGCAGGAACTCGGCCTGGGGCACTGCCAGGCGCGCTCGTGGGAGAAGATCGACACCCACCTCAACGTCGCGATGACGGTCGGATCGCTGGCCAAGGTCGCCCACCACCTCACCTCCGGGGAGCAGCGCGCGAGGCCTTTCTCGATCGCGGACGTCAAGACCCTGTACGTCAACCGATATCAGGCGTGCAGGATAATTTCGCTGTGTGGATTCGAGCGACACAGCGCTAGAATTCGCGCGCTCTGGCCTACGATCACCCGGCTAGGCGTGCGCAGGGCGTGACACCGCTACGGACCATTGCTCCGTTGACGTGGGCGAAGATAGGGCGCGATTACAGCGCTGCATCCAGGGTAAGTAGGATTAAGACGTCACGCCCTGGTAGAGACTGAACAAATTGTCTCCGGATCACAGCGCTGCATCCAGGGTAAGTAGGATTAAGACAATTCGTGACCTGGCTCGGGGTAACCTTCTTGTCGAGCCATCACAGCGCTGCATCCAGGGTAAGTAGGATTAAGACAAAAAAGAGGTTGGCCCCGCTAGTATTGCTACCAGCGATCACAGCGCTGCATCCAGGGTAAGTAGGATTAAGACTGCGGACAGAAGTCGTCGTTGTCGTACGACTCGAAGATCACATCACAGCGCTGCATCCAGGGTAAGTAGGATTAAGACGTTAGTGAGGTCCGTAAGCTCCTCGCGATCCCACGTGTATCACAGCGCTGCATCCAGGGTAAGTAGGATTAAGACCCGGAGAGCGTGTGTCCGTCCGGGATGAAGATTTGCAGGCCCCCATCACAGCGCTGCATCCAGGGTAAGTAGGATTAAGACGTCACGTAGTCGCCGGCTTTTCCGTTGCTGCTACCAGCAATCACAGCGCTGCATCCAGGGTAAGTAGGATTAAGACGCCATCGGCGTAGTCTGACTGAGGAAATCCTCGGCGAATCACAGCGCTGCATCCAGGGTAAGTAGGATTAAGACGAGAAGAGCCAAGCCCTGCCCTGCTCGTAGTTCGTGACATTAGTATCACAGCGCTGCATCCAGGGTAAGTAGGATTAAGACGCTGAGTCGTCGAGGTCGACGAGTTCTAGCTCGAACTCATCACAGCGCTGCATCCAGGGTAAGTAGGATTAAGACACGAGATCCCCACTTGGAGCAAGGAGACGAGTCGCCACAACATCACAGCGCTGCATCCAGGGTAAGTAGGATTAAGACCCTTTGATGAAACTTTCTTTCGTCGTTTTATTAACGAACATCACAGCGCTGCATCCAGGGTAAGTAGGATTAAGACGCCTTGACCCTTCTGATTGCCGTAACGCATGGCGATCACAGCGCTGCATCCAGGGTAAGTAGGATTAAGACTCGTCGGCCGAAGTCTCCGTAGAGACTTCGATGGTCGCCTCATCACAGCGCTGCATCCAGGGTAAGTAGGATTAAGACGCTCCGAGATCTGGTTCGTGTACTCCTCGGTGGAGTACTCATCACAGCGCTGCATCCAGGGTAATTAGGATTAAGACATGAAGCGCGCTGGGCACTCACGTCCCTCGAGGTCCATGATCACAGCGCTGCATCCAGGGTAAGTAGGATTAAGACCGGATGGCGTTGCGGATCGCGACGCCCTGAGCCTGGAGCTGATCACAGCGCTGCATCCAGGGTAAGTAGGATTAAGACATTTTGTCAAAGCTCCACAGGGGGACGCGATACGTCATCACAGCGCTGCATCCAGGGTAAGTAGGATTAAGACAGAATGGTTGTTGCGGCGGGGTAGTCTACCCTTAATATAATCACAGCGCTGCATCCAGGGTAAGTAGGATTAAGACTACTAGCTCGCGTTTGAATATCAGACATCAGATGATCACAGCGCTGCATCCAGGGTAAGTAGGATTAAGACGTGGTGTGGTCATAGTCATCGCGAAAGTGTAACCCCATCATCACAGCGCTGCATCCAGGGTAAGTAGGATTAAGACAGAAGGGCGATAAGCCCTAAAAGGGTAATGCTGTAGGCGATATCACAGCGCTGCATCCAGGGTAAGTAGGATTAAGACCTAGGTCGCCGGTGCGGCGGTAGGCGTCGCAGATCACAGCGCTGCATCCAGGGTAAGTAGGATTAAGACATTTTTCGTCCACCGAAGTCTCCGTAGAGACTTCGAATCACAGCGCTGCATCCAGGGTAAGTAGGATTAAGACTCGACGTAGTCGAGGGTCTGGTCCATCAGCCTCATCGAGGCATCACAGCGCTGCATCCAGGGTAAGTAGGATTAAGACAGCTTGCGGAAATCAGAACCCATCGAAATCTTGAAATCACAGCGCTGCATCCAGGGTAAGTAGGATTAAGACCGCCCTCGACGTAGTCGAGGGTCTGGTCCATCAGCCGATCACAGCGCTGCATCCAGGGTAAGTAGGATTAAGACTGGTATTCGGCGTTGCGCCGTTGTCTGTTGTTCATGAATGTGATCACAGCGCTGCATCCAGGGTAAGTAGGATTAAGACGCCTAAGCGCTTAGCCACGGCACGGTATGCGTTCGCTACCTTATCACAGCGCTGCATCCAGGGTAAGTAGGATTAAGACTTGGAATGATACCCCGTTATCCAACGAGATGATCAAGATCACAGCGCTGCATCCAGGGTAAGTAGGATTAAGACACTCGGAGTAGTACGGCCGTCTGCCTATTTGTCATATTCATCACAGCGCTGCATCCAGGGTAAGTAGGATTAAGACTTGGCGGCGAGATCGGCCTTGATGGTTTGGGCGATATCACAACGCTGCATCCAGGGTAAGTAGGATTAAGACTCCGCGTTGTCGCGGTCAAAGGCGATAACGCCTTTGATGAATCACAGCGCTGCATCCAGGGTAAGTAGGATTAAGACAATCTTTCCCATCTCGGAGTTTTTGTTGAGATGTGATTGACATCACAGCGCTGCATCCAGGGTAAGTAGGATTAAGACAGGGCGTCGAGGGTCTGGTCCATCAGCCTCATCGAGGCTGGCAAATCACAGCGCTGCATCCAGGGTAAGTAGGATTAAGACTCCCCCCGTGCGAGCAGAGCTCGTCGAACGTCGCGGGATGAAGATCTGGATCACAGCGCTGCATCCAGGGTAAGTAGGATTAAGACTTGGCATTGGCGAAGATAGGCCTCGCATAATACTATGCAAGATCACAGCGCTGCATCCAGGGTAAGTAGGATTAAGACGGCTTTAGTTTTAAGTTAGAAAAAGAGGTTGGCCCCGCATCACAGCGCTGCATCCAGGGTAAGTAGGATGAAGACTTGGGTTTACTTTATTAAAAATTTGGCACTCTAAAAATATCACCGCGCCGCCTCCGAGCCAAGCAACACGAAGCACCACAGCTCCATCCACTGTTTTGGCGAAAGCCTTCCTAATGGCCTGCCCCAAACTCAGCACACGGACCTTAGCAATTAAATTTCCTTCGACATTACAGAAGCCGGTAGTAGCAGCAGCCCAACTACCTGCCGCCCGTGACGTATCTCGCGAGCACAACGGGGGCCTTCGCTCGACCCCGACCGCTCCCCGGCCCTACCCTATCCTTACCCCATGCCCACCGCCGCCCCCCTGATCGCCAAACGTGTCCTCGCCGAGGCCGCGAATCGCTCGCCGGCCATCGAGCCCGCCGCCCTCCACCTCGCCGCGTCCTGGGCGCGGACCGCGGCCGACCCGGCGTTCCAACTCCAGACCGAGAAGTCGCAGCAGGGCAAATTCCTCGCAGACATCTTCGGGCGCCTGCTCGGCTACCGACAGTTCGTCGAGGCCGCCGACGGCACCTACACCATGCGCGCCGAGAGCGCCTCCAAACAGACGCGCGGCAACCAGACCCCCGACGCCATCCTCGGACACCTCGGCGGCGACGCGGCCGCCGAACTCATCGCGGCCGTCGTCGAACTGAAAGCCCCCAACGCCAACCTCGACGCGCGCCAACACCGCACGAGCGACAAACGCACGCCCGTCGAACAGGCCTTCGGCTACGTCTCGAAGTTCCCGGGGTGCCGCTGGGTCATCGTGTCCAACTTCCGCACCTTGCGCCTCTACCGCACCACCCGCGGCGAGGGCTACGCCTACGAGGTCGATCTCGCCGACCTGCGGCACGAGGGCAAGCTCCGGGAGTTCATCGCGGTCCTGCGCGCCGAACGCCTGCTGTCCGCGGCGGGGGAGTCCGCGACCGCACAACTCGTCGAGCAGTCGATCTCCGTCGAGCGCAAACTCGCCGACGGCTTCTACAACTTCTACCGCGATACGCGGCGGCGACTGTTCACCGACCTCCTCGCCGCCAATCCCCCCAGCGCCGAAACCGCACTCTTCGATCCCCGCGCACACGAACGCCAGCTGCTGCGGGACACGCAGACCGTCCTCGACCGCCTCATCTTCATTGCCTTCGCCGAGGACACCGGCCTGCTCCCGCGCAACGTCCTCGCCGCCGCCGTCGCCGAGGCCGGCACCGGCTTCGTCGTCACGACGCGCTGGCAGCAACTGCTCGGCCTGTTCCGCGCCGTAGATGCCGGCCTGCCCGCCCGCAAGATCAACGCCTACAACGGCGGACTCTTCGCCGCCGAGCCCCGCATCCAACGGCTCACGGTCCCCGACGCAGCACTCGGGTTCCTGGCCCAACTCTCCGATTACGACTTCTCCGAAGAACTCGGCGTCGAGGTGCTCGGGCGGGTGTTCGAGCGCTCTATCGTCGACCTCGAGGACCTCCACCGCCAGATCGACAGCGGTACGGCGGCCGAGGGTGCCCAGGCCCGCTCCAAGCGCAGCCAGGACGGCGTCTTCTACACCCCGGAGTGGGTGACGCGCTTCGTGGTCGAGCGGACGCTCGGCGCCTACCTCCACGAACGGGAAGAACTCGCGCGCGAGCGTTCGGGCCTCGATGCCCTGCGCAGCAACGCCGCCGCCGACCGGCGAACGAGCACGGAGACGGCTTTCTGGCGCACCTACCAGGACGAGCTCCAACGCGTCCGCATCCTCGACCCCGCCTGCGGCAGCGGCGCGTTCCTCGTGGCGGCGCTCAACTACCTCCTCGCCGAGCACCGCCGCGTCCGCGAAGCGCTCGTCGGCCTCGGGAGCGGCACGGGCTCCCTGTTCAGCCCGACGCGCGAGATCCTGCGGGACAACCTCTACGGCGTCGATGTCAACAGCGAATCCGTGGAGATCACGCGCCTGAGCCTCTGGCTCCAGACGGCCCACCCCGACCAGTCCCTCACCTCCCTCGACGCCACCATCCGCGTGGGCGATAGCCTCATCGCGCCCCCCGGCCCCGGCGCGTCCGCAGCTTACCGCAGTGCCTTCGCCGCGCTGTCGCCCGAGTTGCGCGACCGTGCTTTCGACTGGCGGCAGACCTTCGCCGGGGTCTTCGACGCGGGCACCGAGCGCGGGCGCAGCGGCTTCGACGTCGTCATCGGCAATCCGCCTTACGTACGCGGCGAGTGGCTCGCGGAGGACGTGAAGGCCGTGCTCGCCGCCGATTACGCCGTCTACACCGGGAAGGCCGATTTGCTTACCTACTTCTACGAGCGATCCGTCGGCCTGCTCGCCGCGGGGGGGCACCACGGCTTCATCGTGAGCAACAAGTGGCTGCGGGCCGGGTACGGCGAGCCGCTGCGGCGCTACCTCTCGGAGGTCACCGACCTCAAGGCCCTCATCGATTTCGGCCACTCCCCCGTGTTCGAGGACGCCGACGCCTTCCCGATCATCACGCTGTTGCGCAGTCGTGGGGCCACGCCACGCGGCGGCGGAGAGGTCAAGCTCGCGCGCGTACCCCGTGAGTCGCTCGGCGCGGCCGGCCTGGCGCAACTCGTCGAAGAACGTGCCTTCCGCGTGCCACCGGAGCGCTTCGGGGCGGAGGCCTGGAGTCTGGAGCCCCCGGAGGTGCAGGCGTTGTTGGAGCGCTTGACAGTCGATTTCCAGACCCTTGCCGATGGGGCTTTCGCCAAAACCTACTACGGCGTGAAGACCGGCTACAACGACGCCTTCATCATCGACCGCACCACGCGCGACCGCCTCGTCGCCGAGGACGCCCGCTCGGCCGAGATCATTCAACCGTTTTTGCGGGGAACCGACATCAAGCGCTGGCACGCGCCGGCGGGGGAGGAGTTCATGCTTGCGCTGGCATCGAGTTCGAGCCGCGACTGGCCCTGGAGTAAGCAACCCGACGAAGTTGCGGAGTCCACGTTCGCCTCGACTTACCCTTCGATATATCGGTGGCTGAGCCAAGATCAAAAACCCGATGAACAGCGCCGGGCCAAGCTCATCAAGCGCAGCGACCAGGGGGAGTACTGGTGGGAGTTGCGATCGTGCAATTATTACCAACTCTTCGCCGGCCCGAAGATCCTCTTCACCGACATCGCCTGGCAGCCGGAGTTGGCCCGCGACACGTCCGGCGCCTACCTCAACAACTCCGCCTACTTCCTCCCCGGCGACGACCCCTGGCTCGTTGCGCTCCTCAACGCGCCCCTCACGTGGTGGGTGGCCTGGCGCACCTTCCAGCACGGCAAAGACGACGTGTTGCGCTGGTACGGCAATGCCGTCGAGGGCCTGCCCTACGCGCCCCCACCACCCGGTGCCGGCCCCGAAGTAGAGGTCGCGGTGGTGCGGCTCGAGGCCCTGGCCGCCGAAAGCGCCCAACGGACCGCCCGACTGCTCCACTGGCTCGCCACCGAGTACGGCGTCGCGACACCCGGCAAGGCACTCGCCGATCCGCTCGCGCTCGACCGGGAGACATTCCTAGAGGAGGTTCGCAAACGCGGCAAAAGCAAGCGGCTCGGCCTCGAAGCACACGCGGCGCTCGCGGACGCGTACGCCACCCAGCGCGGCATCGACGAGCTGGCCAGCGCCGAGCGGCGGGCGCTCGAGCTTCGCCTCGCCGCACTCGTCGAAGATGCGTTTGGACTGAGTGCGGCGGAGCGCCGGTTGCTGAAAGAGACCGCGGTGCCCAGGATGGGGGTGGGGTTTAAGTAGGGCTGGCAGAAGCGCGTTTTGGCGAAGGCTCCTCAACTGTACACCCTAAGCTCCCGACTCTCGACCCCCGACCTATTACCAGTGTCTACTGAGCGAGCGATTATCTTTGGGCGCCAGCGCGGTGCTGGACGCATCTAGCTCGACGCCGGTGCTTGGGCTTTTGGATGTGGGGCGGGGGTGAATGCGGTGGCATGGGGGCGGTGTTTAGATAGATTGAAACACGAGAAGCATTTTCAACCTAGCAATTGACCAATGGGAGACTTTAAGGACAAAGATCATTTCACGAGCATGTTGCAGTATGTGCTTACTATGAAGGATGAGCTTCCATGGCTGGAGTTTAAGCATAATAATGACACTCCGGAGATGATTGGCAAGCTTATATCTGCGCTGTCGAATGGTGCAGCCATGCAAGACAAGGCTTCGGGTTATATCTTTTGGGGCATCGCCGACAACACAAGAGAAATGGTTGGTACGACTTTCAACTACAACAAGGCCAAAAAGGGTAATCAGCCGCTTGAGATCTGGCTAAACAGTAAAATCGGAAAAGATATATTTATAGAATTTTCTGCTCATGACTTGGATGGCAGAAATATTGTAGGACTCAAGATACAAGCTGCCTTTGGATCGCCCACAAAATTTGACGACGTGCCATACATTCGGGTCGGGGAAACGACGCCCCGCCTAACAGATTTCGATAATTTTGAGTCCAGGCTATGGACAAAACTACTCAGCAAAAACTTTGAAGATGGCGCGGCTACAGAAAACTGCTCGCTGCCAAAGGTTGTGGCACTTTTAGACCTAGAAGCTTTCTATCGATTGTATCGAAAAAATCGACCATCCAAAGGCGCGGAAATAGCCAAAGACTTGTTGGACCGAGGATTGATAATGCCTTCCGAAATCGGTAACTGGTCGATAACCAACCTTGGGGCAGCCTTGTTTGCGAAAGATCTGAATGAGTTTCCATCCTTATCGCGGAAAACCGTGAGGCTATCAGCTTATGGCGGAATATCGAGGGATGCACCCAAGATCGAGCCTTTGATTACAGCGGGCTATGCGGCAGGATTCGAAGGTCTGATTCAACAAATTCATTTTCTATCGGGAGCGAACGAAGTAGTTGGCGAAGCTTATTTAGAGACCATACTTAAGTATCCGGATGTCGCTATTCGTGAGTTAACTGCGAATCTCCTCATCCACCAGGATTTTACTCTACGGGGCACCGGACCTCAGATTACAATCTTTACTAATCGAATTGAATTTTCTAATCCTGGCCAGCCGCTCGTCGACGTTACTCGGATTCTCGACAGTGCTCCCGTTTCTAGAAACGAGAAATTAGCTAAGCGAATGCGAGAAATGAAAATATGTGAAGAAGAAGGCACGGGTGTCGATAAAGTGGTCATTCAAACAGAGGTTTATAACCTACCAGCTCCTCTGTTCGAAGTTTCTGGCCAGAACATGGTGGTCAAAATATTTTCACGAAAACCGTTTGACGCAATGAACATCGAAGAGAAAGTCCGCGCTTGTTATTTTCATACCGTGCTGAAGTATATTCAGAACGACTATTGCACTAACACAACCCTACGTGAACGTTTTGGTCTCCAGAGCGACATGACGACGCAGATATCTAGGTTACTACGTGAGGCTTTAATTCGAAATTTGATAAAACCCTATGATCCTCAGGCCGGCAACCGCGCAATGAAGTACGTGCCATTCTTTGCGTGATAGGCTATGAGCTTTGGAGTGGTCGCCTCCGTCCAGCTCCGATCCGCAGGCTACGTCGGTTCTGATCTCCGCATTGAGCGCTTGCGGTAGCTTGGCTGTTGTATTCACTCTGAGGCGACCTAACCTAGTTCATCCTCCTTAACCTACTGATAATCAGTAATTTAGCCTGCCCACTGTTGTTTGCCCGTTGTATTCACACCCCTATCATTTCGGCAACGCCTCGCCCCTCATTCGACTCATTATCAGACATTTAGGTAATTGGATGTTGTTTGCCCGTTGTATTCACACCTCCACCAACTTTCCAGTGCCGCACGCTTCATTCCGCTCATTATCAGGCAATTAGGCGAGCTAATGTTGTCTGCCCGTTGTATCCGTGTCCTGGGAGCACCTCTGTGTCAAATGGCCTAACAAATTGATTGTCAATATTTTGCGTGGTTCTACTTTGGTTGAGCATTGTGTGCGTGCGCCCTGTCGCCTCTAGGTCCAGGGGGATCGCCAAGGTTGGCCAAGCCGCCGCCGCCGCAGCTAAGAGCGTGCCGTCGGTTTCGCCCAATTTCCACCCCCCCACCGAACCTACCCCCACCTCCCAGACATTATCCTAACAAACCAATCACAAAAACCTCCCTACCATGCCCACCCGCAGCCCCAGCCGCTACTACGGCGGCACGTCCCACGCGATGGACGACTTCTTCAACCAGCAACTCGAGCGCTTCTTCGGCATGAACCCCTACGGCGGGAGCCTGCGCGCCTCCCAGAACCAGAGCTCGCCGAACTCCAGCCTCCCGGCCGTCAACGTCCGCGAGAACGACGGCGACTTCGAGATCCAGGTCGCGGCCCCCGGGATGCAGCGCGACGCCTTCCGCGTCGACGTCGAAGACGACGTCCTCACGATCAGCGCCGAGACCAAGTCCGAGAGCCAGAGCGGGGACGACCAGTCCGGCTTCCACCGGCGCGAGTTCTCCTACAGCAGCTTCGAGCGCCGCTTCCAGCTCCCGACCAACGTCAAGGACGACCAGATCTCGGCCACCTACGAAGACGGCATCCTCAAGCTCAGGCTCCCCAAGATGAGCGAGGAGGAAAGCGGTCCGAAGCGCCGCACGATCGAGATCGGCTCGAGCGCACCCAGCAATTCCGACGGCGCCAACGCTAACTCCAACTCCGGCACCAACGCCAGCTCCGGTGCCCAGTCCAACGAGCCCGAACTCGCCACCGCAGACCAAGCCTCCAACGGCACCCAATCCGGCTCCACGAACCAGCAATAACCCTTCCCGCACACCACAGAGCCACCTAAGAAGCCTCTCGGGCCCACGCGCCCGAGAGGCTTTCTCACATAGTGTTTTGGCGAAAGCCCCCCCACAAGCCGCGCCCCAACGACGTGCCCCGCAACACTCACCCCCCCACTACCCCCCGCATCAAAGTAGCACAAAGGATAGCCCCGTACGTCCCCACCGCATACCCCAGCACCGCCAGCAGCACCCCCACCGGCGCCAGACTCGGACTAAACGCCGTCGCCACCACCGGCGCACTCGCCGCCCCACCCACATTGGCCTGCGACCCCACCGCCACGAAGAAAAAGGGCGCCCGAATCAGCTTCGCCACCGCCAGCAGCACCGTGATGTGCACCAGCATCCAGATGGCCCCCACCGCAAACAGCGCCGGCTTCGAGATCGCCTCCGAGACGTTCATCTCCATCCCGATCGTGGCCACCAGAATATAGATCATCACCGCGCCCCACCGACTCGCCCCCACGCCCTCCAGCCGCCGCAGTGACGTGAAGGAGGCCAGCAAGCCCAGCGTCGTCGCGAACACCACCAGCCAGAAGAAGCCCGACGCCAGACTCGTGAGGCCGTAGGTCTTGAGGCTTTCGCCAAAACCCGCTACCCAGGGCGCCACCACGTCCGCCAGCGCGTGCGAGGCCGCCACCGCCCCGAACGCGACGGCCAACAACGCAAACGTCTCGTACGTCGTCGGCACCTTCAGCACCGACGCCTGGTAGTCGGCCACGCGGCGCTTCAGGTCCTCGATCGCGCTGGAGTCGGCCCGCAGCCACCGGTCCACGCGCTCGGCCTGCCCCGCGCCGTAGAGCAGGAACGCCAGCCAGATGTTCGCCACGATGATGTCCACGACCACCATGCTCGCGAACAGCCCGTCCGGCACCTCGTAAATCTCCCGCATCGCCGTCTGATTCGCGCCGCCGCCGATCCAACTCCCGGCGATCGTCGAGAGCCCGCGCCACAGCTCGTCCGGCGTCACGACGAAGGCCCCCGGGAAGAGCGTCGTCGCGATGACGAGCGCCACTGGCCCCCCGAGCACGATCCCGAGGGTTGCCGCAAAAAACATGATCAGCGCCTTCGGACCGAGGTTGATCACTGCCTTTAGGTCAATCGACAGGCACAGCAACACCAGCGCCGCCGGCAGCAAATACCGCGAGGCCATGAAGTACAGGCTCGACCCGCGTTCGTAGGCCGCGAAGTCGTCCTTCGACAGCCCCGCCGCACTGATTGCCTCCTGGACCTCCGCGAAGCTGGCGTTTTGCGGAAGCGAGATACCGGCTTCCGCCAAAACAGGCCACAGCTCCGGCGTGTACCAGTGCGGCGCGATGAGGTGGAGCGGGTCGTGTAGGAGGGCCGGGATGAAGTAGCACAGCAGCAGCGCCGGCAGGAACTTGAACACCGCCGGGAACCGCCGCTCGGCCGTGAACACGAGGGCCAGGGTCACGATCAGGATCCCGAGCACCACCGCGTCATTCGTAAACACTGGAGCCATAGCGCGGGAAGGTAGGGCCGGACCGGCGGCGCCTGTCGGAGGCCGAATTTGCAGCGCCGGGACTTAATCTCCCGAAGTCTTATCCGTACCTACATCTTTGCCTCCGCACGATTTCGAAGCCCACCCCGAACACAGCCAGCCCCGTTTACGCTTTCCCCCTAAATTGTCCGCCCATGTCGCAAACCGCCACCGCTCCCGCCCCAAGCTCTTCCACGTCCGCCGACGGCTCCCTCTGGTACAAAGACGCCGTCATCTACCAGGTCCACGTCAAGAGTTTTAGCGACAGCAACGACGACGGCTACGGCGACATCAAAGGCCTCATCTCCAAGCTCGACTACATCCAGAGCCTCGGGGTCACCGCCGTGTGGGTGATGCCGTTTTTCCAGAGCCCCCTGCGCGACGACGGGTACGACATCTCGGACTACTACGGCGTCAACCCCAACTACGGCACCGCCGAGGATGTCTCGGAGCTCGTCGCCGAGGCCCACAAACGCGGCCTCAAGATCATCATGGAGATGGTCATCAACCACACCTCCGACCAGCACCCGTGGTTCCAGCGCGCCATCAACTCCCCCGAGGGATCATCGGAGCGCGACTTCTACGTCTGGTCGGACGACAAGTCGAAGTACTCGGGCGTGCGCATTATCTTCCTCGACACCGAGGACTCGAACTGGACCTGGCAGCCCGACGTCGAGAAGTACTACTGGCACCGGTTCTTCCACCACCAGCCCGACCTCAACTACGAGAACCCCGCCGTCGAGCGCGCCATCTACGAGGTGATCGACTTCTGGGCCGGGATGGGCGTGGACGGCTTCCGCCTCGACGCCATCCCCTACCTCTTCGAGGAGGAAGGCACGACCTGCGAGAACCTCGCCCCGACGCACGCCTTCCTCAAGCGCCTCCGCAAGCACGTCGACGAGAAGTACAACGGCGAGATCTGCCTCCTGGCCGAGGCCAACATGATGCCCGTCGACTCGGCCGCCTACTTCGGCGACGGCGACGAGTGCCACATGAACTACCACTTCCCCCTCATGCCCCGGCTCTACATGGGGCTCGCGCAGGAGGACCGCACCGAGATCGTCAAGGTGCTGGAGCGCACGCCCGCGATCCCGGACAACTGCCAGTGGGCCACGTTCCTGCGCAACCACGACGAGCTCACCCTCGAGATGGTCACCCCCGAGGAGCGGCAGTGGATGTGGGACCACTACTGCTACGTGCCCGAAGCCAAGCAGAACATGGGCATCCGCCTGCGCCTGGCGCGCCTCATGGAGGGCTCGCGCCGCAAGCAGCAACTCATGAACATCCTCCTGTTCACGATGCCCGGCACGCCCGTCATCTACTACGGCGACGAGCTCGGGATGGGGGACAACGTCTACCTCAACGACCGCGACGGCGTCCGCACCCCGATGCAGTGGTCGGCCGAGACCAACGCCGGCTTCTCGCACACCAACCCGCAGCGCCTCTACCTCCCGACGATCACCGACCCGGAGTTCTCCTACGAGGCCATCAACGTCGACGTCCAGGAGCGGCGCCCCTCGTCGATGCTGCACTGGATGCGCAAGATGATCAGTTTGCGCAAGCGCTACCTCTGCTTCGGGCGCGGCACGATGACGATGCTCGAGCCGAGCGACAGGGCCATCCTCGCCTACGTGCGCGAGTACGGGGGCCAGCGCGTGCTCGTGGTCTGCAACCTCAGCAAGCGCGCCATCGCCGCCAGCCTCGACCTCAGCGCCTACGCCGGCCAGGAGACCTACGAAATCATGGGCGGCGCCCAGTTCCCCGACATCGGCGACAGGTACCTGCTGACCTTGCAAGGCTACGGAGCGTACCTGCTGGAGATGAAGGAGGTGTAGTGGGGCGGCTCTCCCCCTTCAACACTTACTTACTTCCCGATCGCCACCGCCCGGCTCGACAGCCGAATCAACCGCAACTGCCCGCCACTGATCGGCTCATTGTTCCCGAGCCGAAACTTCGACTTGATCGACTTGCTCACCCACTGCCCCTCGCAGGCCGTCAGCATCTCGTCCTCGCTCGCGTCCAGCGCGATCCCGACCTCCAGGTGGTCACCGTCCACGGGCCGCACGCACGCAAACGGCACCGGGTTGCGCGCCGAGGCGTAGTCGCGGAACTCCTCGATGATCACCTCCTTGCCCATGTGACTAAACGCATCGAGCACCGCCTCGTAGCGCAGCGCCTGCGCCGCCGAGGGCAGTCGCTGCAGCAGGGTCTCGCCCTCCGCCGCCGCCCTGGCCTCGCCCTGTTCGGACAGCGTCGAGCGCGTCGCCGAGAAGATCGACCGATCGCGCACCACCCCGCCCCTATCGTAGTCGGAGGAGGGCTTGGTGCTGTGGGAGGAGGTCGCGCGGGGGGGTGTAGTGTTGGACATGGGACTTAGATACGTAAAACTTAGCTGATTCGGAGGAAACTTACGCAAAACGCCGTTCTCGCCCACTTGGTTAGGCCACTTTCGACACCAAGGCTTCACGAGACGCTACAATACTCAGCCGCGCGAACCCTACCGAGACCCGTGCGCGTCCGCCGCGGGACGCCCCGCCCCGCCTTACGTCCCGGGCGAATACCTTCGGCCGGGCAAAGCGCACCTATGGCCAAGTACGACATCAAGACCGACGGCCAGTTCAGATTTATCGAAAGCGCCGGCGAGGGGCCGGTCCTCATGCTCCTCCACGGCCTCTTCGGCGCGCTCAGCAATTTCGAGGGCATCATCTCGCACTTCGGCAAGCGCTACAACGTGGTCGTGCCGATGCTCCCGGTCTACGAACTGTCCATCCGCGAGACCGGCCTCGGGGGCCTGCTCGACTTCGTGACGGCTTTCGCCAAAACCCGCAACCTCACCAACGTCAACCTCCTCGGCAACAGCCTCGGCG
Source organism: Saprospiraceae bacterium (assembly GCA_965215115.1). Lineage (GTDB taxonomy): Bacteria > Bacteroidota > Bacteroidia > Chitinophagales > Saprospiraceae > CALDTK01. Next base: position 2,685,545 of record OZ244050.1, on the reverse strand, counting down.
GTCACATCGCCCAACTCTACACGTTGCGCAGTCCCGAACGCGTCCGCAGCCTCACCCTCACCGGCTCCTCGGGCCTGTTCGAGAGCGCCATGGGGACGGGCTTCCCGAAGCGCGGCGACCGCGACTACATCAACAAAAAGGTCGGCGACGTCTTCTACGACCCCGCCACGGCCACCGTCGAACTCATCGACGAGGTCTTCGAGATCACCACCAACCGCGAGAAGGCCCTGCGCGTCGTCATGACCGCGAAGAGCGCCGTGCGCCACAACCTCACCGACAAGCTCGGCAACATCCGCCAGCCGGTGCTCCTGGTCTGGGGTCGCCAGGACACCGTCACCCCGCCCTTCGTCGGCGAGAAGTTCCACGAGCTCCTCCCCAACTCCCGCCTCGAGTGGGTCGACCAGTGCGGTCACGCCCCGATGATGGAGCACCCGGCGCGTTTCAACGAAATCCTCGACGCCTTCCTCGCGGAGGTCAACCCGATCGCCTAATCCTCCACACGAGCGCGACGATCACGCAGCTTCCACAAAAAATCCCCGCCGACACACTGGCCGACGGGGACGGAATCACAGAGAGCTTTGGGGTTCAGACGGGGTACGTTTTGGCGAAAGCCTACCAAGAGCGCCGTAGGTGCGCCATATGAATGGCAGCGACGCACTGGGGTTGGGGCCTCGGTGGTGAGCAGCGTGAGCGCCGCGGAAAACTCACCCGCCGAGCCAGCCCCGCGTATTCGGATCCGAGCCGCGCAGCCGCTACCACCCCGGAGGGCACATCCCGCCGGCGTTCGGGTTACCGTTGCCATTACCATTGCCGCGCCCCCGCCCGCGGTTGCCATTACCATTGCTGTTGCCGTTGCCCCTAGTCCGGTAGCGATTGTTCTCGTAATTGGCCAGGCGCTGCTCCCGATCCAGGAGAATGCGGGTGGCGTCGTCGAGGCGGTCGCTCCAGTCGCACAGTTCGCGCTCCGACAGCAGACGCGCCGTGTTGTAGCCGTAGTACGGATCGTAGCGATCCCGGCGGCGGTAGTCGCGGCCGTAGAGGTCGGCCTCCCAGGCGTCGAGATCGTAGTCCCACTGCCCGACCTCCTCGGCGCGGCGCTCGAGGCGAGCCTGGAGGTTGCGGCGCTCGAAGCGGTCGAGGCCGCCGTAGTAGATGACGCGGGCGTAGCCAATGGGCCGCTGTGGGCGGGTCGTGGTGGTCGTGCGTCGGTAGACCGTCGTGGGCGGGCTCTCGTAGCGGGGCTGCGTCGGTGCGCTCGTCCCGCGGGTCGTCGTCCGCGAGCTCGTCCGGCTCGGGCTCGTCGACTCCCGTGGGTAGCTCCGGGCGGAAACCTCCGCGGGCGCGGGTTTGGCCTCAACCGTCTCCCGCTCGACGCGGGGACTGTTTCGCGAGGGCGTGGTGGCGGTCGTCGAGCCGCTCGCCGCCGGCTCCGTCGTCGTACGGCTCGAAGTCCGCGAACTCGGGTAATCCTTGCGCGAATACTGCGCGGCGGCATCGAGGCTAGCCCCCAAGAAGAGCGAGAGGGCAAGGGCGGAAGTGGTGAGGGTTTTCACGGTGTGGTGCATTAGAGGGTCAGGAAAAAGTCTGTTCCCCCCCAAGACGCCCCCCCACCAAGCTTTGCTACACCGACCCCCCCGCTTTAATGCGAGCTTACGACAAGTCGTTAAAGAGGACTTAGAGACCGGCTGCGCCTGATGGACGCTGGACCGGCTGCGCCTGATGGAGCGTCTGCGCCGTCGACTCACGCGCCCGGTACCTACGACGTCGTATTAGGCGACGCTAGCCGAGGGCGTTAGCGACCCCAGAGGGGTCGAACCACGAGTAACCCGGGGTCGAACAAGTCCGGTCAAAAAAAACCCACCCCGCCAATAACCCCCTAAGATCTCAAGAAAGCCTGTGACCTACGACCCCGGGCCGCAGGCCATCACAACCAAGCCGCAGGCCGTCACCAGCGGCGGAGCCGCGTCACATCCGCATCACCCGACTCACCAGCCAGTCCGCATTCGAGTTCACCAGCGCATCCAACGCCGAATCCGCCTTCCCGCTAAAGAGCTTGATATCCTTGATCACCTCTGCGAACTGCCGCTCCTCGTCGCTGTGGCCGCCCACCTTGCCCAACTCATCCAACACCCGCAACAGCGGCTCCAGCTCGCGCTTCTTGCGCTGCACGATGACCGCCTTGATGACCTTGTACATGTCCTTCTCGGCCTCGAAGAAGTCACGCCGCTCGCCGGGCTTGAGGGCCTTGTACACCAGACCCCAGTCGATCAGCGCGCGCAGGTTCATGTTGGCGTTCCCGCGACTGATGTTGAGCTGCTCCATGACCTCCTCGGCGCTCAACGGCTCCGGACTCACGAGCAACAGCGCGTGGATCATCGCCATCGTCCGGTTGACGCCCCACTCCGAGCCCACCGTGCCCCAGGTCTGGATGAACTTCTCTTTGCCTTCTTCTAATGTCATGCGCGCGGGGGGGCCTTTACTCGGAGCCTGTCGATAAGTGCCCAAGCTAACAAGCCGGGAGCTCAATAAATAGTTTGTCCCGCCGATTCGTCTACGCGCCGCCGACGAAGGGCACCGCCGTCACCTCGGCCTCGAGGCGCTTCGTGCCCGCGTCCACGAGGACTCGCGTCCCGGGCTTCCGCATCGCGAACGGTACGTACCCCAGGGCGATCGGGTAGCCGAGCGTCGGCGACTGCGATCCCGAGGTCACGTGCCCGATCGGCCCCCCGGCCGCGTCGAGGAGGCGGTACCCGTGCCGCGCCACGCGCCGATCGTGTATCCGCAGGCCCACCAGGCGGCGCTTCAGCCCCTCCTCCTGCTGCGCGGCCAGGAACGCGCGCCCGACGAAGTCGCCCTTGCCGAGTTTCGTGACCCACCCCAGGCCCGCCTCCAGGGTGCTCGTCGTGTCGTCGATGTCGTTGCCGTACAGCGCGTACCCCATCTCGAGCCGGAGGCTATCGCGCGCGCCGAGCCCGACGGGCGTCACGTGGTGGTCGCTCATGCGCTCGGTCGGCTGGTGCGCCGCCGAGAGGATCGCGTCCCAGATCGCCGGCGCGTGCTCGGCCGGGAGGTACAGCTCGAAGCCGCCCGCCCCCGTGTAGCCCGTCGCCGACACGATGACGTTGTCCACCCCGGCGAAGGTCGTTTTCACGAAAGTGTAGTACTTCATCTCGTCCAACTTCACCGTCGTGTGCCACTGCAGCGCCTGCACCGCCTTCGGGCCCTGCACCGCCAGCAGCGCCGTCCGCTCCGAGATGTCGACCAGACTTGCGTCAAAACGATTGTGCTCCCCGAGCCACGCCCAGTCCTTCGCGATGTTCGACGCATTGACCACGAGCATGTACGCCCGCTCCCCCCGCGAACAGTGCTCCTCGGTGAGGCGGTAGACCAGCAGGTCGTCCACGATCCCGCCCCCCGGCGTCGGGAAGGCCGAGTACTGCGCCTGGCCGATCGCCAGCCTCGAGGCGTCGTTGCTGGTCACGTGCTGGATCAGGTCGAGCGCCTGCGGCCCGCGCACGATGAACTCCCCCATGTGACTCACGTCGAACATCCCCGCCCGCGTCCGCACCGCCTCGTGCTCCTCGCGGAGCCCCGCGTAGCTGATCGGCATATCGTACCCGGCGAAGGGGACCATCTTCGCGCCGGACTCGAGGTGGCGCTGGTGGAGGGGCGTGGTCTTGAGGGTCTCGGGCGTGGTCATCTGAGCAGAGTTTGGGGCGGCGAAGATGGGACGAAGGAATTTTCCGGTAGTCCTCTACCGCAACTGCATCCGCATCTCGTCCCCGCGCCTGAGCGCCAGCACCACGTCCATCCCCGACGCGACCTGCCCGAAGATCGTGTAGCGCCCGTCGAGGTGCGGCGTGGCCGTGTGCGTGAAGAAAAATTGCACGCCCTCGGTGTGGGACCCCGCGCTCGCCATGCCGACGTAGCCGCCCTCGTCGTAGTACACCAGCGGCGTCTCCGAGCGGATCGTGAAGTCGAGGCTCCCGTAGCCGTCCCCGCTCGGGTCCCCGCCCTGCGTCACGAAGCCGGGCACGACGCGGTGGAAGACCTTGCCGTTGTAGAAGCCCGTGCGCACCAACTGCACGAAGTTGACCGTCGTGGCCGGCGCGCGCTGCTCGAAGAGGTCCACGGTGATCTGCCCGCGCGGCGTCGTGATCACGACCATCAGACCGGGCTGGAGACTGCGCAAGATGTCCCAGTTGACGTCGTGGTTGTACTCCGGCGCGGCCTTCGTCGCCTCGAAGCCGGGCTCCAACGCCGCCCGCGCGTCCTCGATGGCGTAGAGGGTCTCGACGTTTTGCGGAAGCGTCAACCGCCCGGCGGCTTTCGCCAAAAACCCGACCTCCGCAAACTCCGTCCTGAAGTACAGGTTCGGGATGGCGATCGTGCCGGCGGCCACGGCCTGCAAGGACGCGTCATCGCCGGCGAACACCCGCCGGAAGTAGTCCGCGTACTCGCGTTTGAACGCCGGGAAACTCGTCCGTAGGTACTCCACGATGTCGGCCCGGCGCGCGATCGCGTCGAGGGCCTCGGCGGCCGCCGTCCGCTCGGCGCGGCTCCGGGCCCGGTCGAACGACAGCTCGATGAGGTAGCGGAAGTTCCACGGCCACTCGGCCATCGCGCGGATGAGGTCGGCCTTGTAGTAGTCGTCGGCCTTACCGGCACTCGGCGCCGCCACGGCCCGGCGGAGCTCACCGTTGATGTAGTTGCGGTACTCCCCGTACAGCGGCGGCAGCTTCCGCAGGGCCGCGGCGTACATCGCGGGCTTCACGGCGCGGGCCACGCTGTCGCGCGCGAGACTCCAGTAGGCCGTCGCCTCGCTCGCGACCCCGACCTCGAGCAACTGCTCGGCCGCCGTGCGCGCCACCCACTCGCTCGTGTCCATCACGGCGGCTTTGAGGAAGTACAGCACCGCCGGGTGCGGGTGCTTACGCGCGGCCCGCAGCAGTTCCACCTTCACGCGCACGTCCCTGGCCTGGGCCACGAGCCGCGGGAGCGCCAGGCTCACCGCGGTGTCCGTCGTATTGCCGAGCGCCTTCGCGAGCGCGATCAGGAGGTCTACACTACTCGTGTCCGTCTGCACTTCGGTGAGCCGCGGCTGGATCGCAGCCAGCAGCGCCGGCGCAAAACTGTCGAGCGTCACCCTGGCGCGCCCGGCGTAGTGCGCCGCGTACAGCCTCGCCCCCGGGGGGTAAGCCGGGTCGAGGGCCGCGCGCATCATCACGGAGGTGCCGCGCGGCGACACGATCCCACGATTGCCGAGCCGGTAGATGCCCTGCGTCTGCCCCAGCAACAGCAGCGTGTCCCGCGGCCGGTACGTACTGATGGTCGCGAGCGCCCGCAGGGCCGCCGTGTCGCCCACCTTCCCGACGGCCTCCAACACGGCCCGGTGGAAAGGCGCGAAGAAACCCGCCGTGTCGTAAGGCTCGAACGAGGCCATCAGCGGCGCCACGGCACTCGCCTGTCCCTGCTGCCCGATCGCGTACGCGGCCATCGTCCTCACCTCGAGGATCGGGTCGTTGAGCAGACCCACGAGCGCCAGCGGCAGACTGTCCGCCCGGATGCTCCCGAAGGCCCGCGCCGCGAGGTAGCGCTGCTCGGCGACGCTGCTGCTCAGGTACGGCAACAGCGAGTCGACCAGCATCCGGTCCTGAAACGTGGCGATCTTCCGGATCGCCGGGTCCTTATAGTCGATCGCGAGGTCGCGGCTCTGCTCGACGGTCTCGGTCGCGGGCACGCAGGCGGCCAGATACAGGAGCGGAAGCGCCACCGCGAGACCCCACGCCGTCCAGTTACCCCCCCCGAGCCGCGGCCACCGCATCATCCGCATACCCGGCAAACATACCCGCATATCACAAATCAGGAGGCCCCGCCCGGCCGCGGCGCCCTAGCGGTAGTTGGCCTTAAAGAACGTCAGGTACTCCCCGAAGCTCTTGTTGCGCAACACCTCGCGGTAGTTGTTTTGCGAGATCACCGAGGCCTCGAAGGTCGTCCCGCCCACGAGCTCCTCCTGGCGCGTCATCGCGTCGCGGTAGTACTGCATCGCGGTCTTGTCGTCGTCGAAGCGCCGGATCACGATCACGGGCACCTGCTCGCCGTCGCTCACCATCGACACGTTGCTCACGGCGAGCTTGTCGAGCCGGTGGTACTTGCCGTTGTAGTCGCTCACCTTGATGCGGGACTCGGACATGTTGGCGCCTTTCGGCAAAACAGCCAGGAAGTAGTGCGGCTGCCCGGTGCCCATCTCGAACTCCGAGGTCGTCACCCCGCCACCGGCCTCGGCCGCGTCGATGAGGTTGGACCCGGCCGAGACGCTCTCGCCGAGCAGCCGGAGGATATCCTTCGCCTTGATCGCCTCCTCCGAGGAGGGGTAGGTCGCCACGACCGACTTCAGCGCATCCGTGTACGCCTCACGCCCGTCGATTTTGCCGGCGACGCTGGCCGTGAGCAGCGCGAAGCGCGGCATCAGCGAGTGCTCGCTCCCGAACTTGGCAGCCGCATCCGCGAGCCGCGTCCGCGCCTGCTCCGCCTGTCCGCTCTGGAACAGCCGGTAGGTCTGGTCGTAGTAGTCCACCAGCGCCTTCTCCGCGCCGCGGGCCTCGTCGAAGAACTTCGGATCGCTCAGGGAGCGCGCGAACTTCGTATCGCCGTGCTCACGCTCGAGGCGCTCGCGCGCCGCCGCGGCGGCGGCGCCCTGGCCGAGGTCGTCGTAGGCCAAGGCCAGCAGGTACAGCGCCTCGGGGGCGTACTCGGTCGCGGGGTAGCGCCGCAGCAAGTCCTGCAGGGCCTCGGAGGCGCGCTTGGCGTTCTGGAGCTTGTCGCGGTAGTCGCGACCGAGCTCCATGAGGGCGTTCTCGATGATGCTATTGGCCTGCAGCGCCGCCTCCGGGCTATTCGGCACGTCCGCCAGCAGGGCGTCGAGGTCGCCGTCGGTCGCGCCCACGAGCGTGGTCTGCGGGGAGTCAATGTCGTCGACCGCGGCCAGGGACTCCCGCGACGAGAGCGTGCGCCAGTTGTCCACCAGCTGGCGGTCGCCCCACACCCGCGCGAAGTCCCGCTCGCCGCGCCGCACGGCCTTGCTGTCGTAGGCGAAGAAGTCGGCCACCACCACCGCGGCGTCGCCACCGGCCTGGGGCGTCGGCCGCCGCGCCGCCGCCGCCGCTGCCGCCGCGGCACCGGCGTTTCGCCGGGGCGCCTGCGAGGCCGCCGCGCGGCTCTGCGCGATGGCGTTGGCGAGCTCGGCCTCGCGCCGCTCGCGGTCGATCCGCACGGCCACCGCGCGCTGCTCGTCGGGAGACAGCGCCGCGATACTCAGCAAGCTATCCTGCAGCTGGACCGCCGACAGGTTCGCCGCGATTGGCTTGAGGTTGTCGCGGTAGGCGCTCACCTGCGCGTAGCTCGGGTCGGTGTTCGGGAGCACCTGCAGCGTCGAGTCGTAGTAGTTGCTCGCGGACACGAAGTCCTCGTCCTCGAAGTAGAGTTCGGCCAGGCGCCGGTAGCCACGGGCGGCCTGGCGGACGTTGCCGGCGTTGTTGGCGAGGCTCTCGCGCATGTACCCGATCCCCTCCTCGCGGTCGCCGTTCCCGAGGGCGATGTCGGCCATCGCGTAGTAGATCTGGTCGCGGTACAGGTCGTACTTGTCCTCCTTGGCCATGCGCTTGAGCTCGCGCTGGGTACTGGCGGCGGTATTCTGCCCGACCTTATACCCCGTGGTGAGCAGGTTGAGCTGGGCGTTGAACGCCATGTCGAAGGCCGGCTTCAGCTTCACCACCCGCTGGAAGCTCGCGATGGCCGGTTTGGGATTGCCGAGCCGCTGCTGCACCTGCCCGAGCAGGTAGGCGTAGCGCGCCCGGTCGGTCTTGTCCTTCGTCAGGGCCACCGCGTCCTCGAGGTAGGGCACGGCCTCCTCGAGCATCTCGCGCCGCAGGTACATATCCGCGTAGGTGGCGGGCAACATCCGCCGGATCCGCTTCCACGTCGAACCGCTGCGGGCCAGCCGCCCGAGGATACGTTCGGCGTCGATGTAGCGCTCGCGGGCGATGTAGGTCCGCGCCATCCAGTACTCGAAGTCCTGGTTGGCCGTCTCGTGGACGAAGATCCCGTGTTTGGGGCGCTTTTCGTCGGTGGTGACCGCGGCGAGGCCCTCGCCGTCGAGGAGGGCGTCATCGGCGTCGGGCACCTCGTTGGCCTCGATTTTCTCGGCCTGCTCGGCAGCGGCAATCTCGGCTTTCTCCGCCTCGTAGGCTTCCTTCTGGGCGTCGCGCTCCGCGTCGCGTTCGGCTCGCTGCTCCTCCTTGAGGGCCTCCTTCTCGGCGGCGAGGCGGGCCTCGCGCTGCTCTCTGGCCATCTCGGCCTGGGTCTTGCGCTTCTTTTTCTTCGGGAGTTTTTTGTCCTTGGCGCTCACGGCCCCGCGGGCCGGGGCCGTGCTGGTCCGCTCCTCGAGGTTGGGTTTGCTGCGCGTAGACGCCTTGCGCGTCGGGGTGCTGCTCTTCTTCTTACCCTTCTTGCGGCTCGACGACTTGCGGCGCGACTTCGGGGCGGACTTGCGGCGGGCGGCCGGGGAGGCCTTGCGGCGCTGGGGCGCGTTGCGGACGCCGTCTTCCTTGTCCTTCTTCTTCTCGTCGGCGATGCGGTCCTTCTCGATGCGGCGCAGGCGGGCCGCTTCGTTCTCGGGCGCGAAGTCGGCCGCGGAGTACTCGAAGGTGTGCTCGGCGGCCTCGAAGTCCTGCTTGAGGAGTTGCGCGCGGCCGAGCAGCAGGTAGCCGTCGTCCTCGTAGTTGGTCGGGCGGTGGATGTTGACCATCATCGACACCTTCTCCATCGACTTGTCGAGCAGGGGCGCCGCGGACGCTGGGTTGGGCGCCGTGTAGGCCGGGTAGACGGACAGCAACTCGCTGTAGTCCGGCACGTTCGCCTCCTCGAGCTGGTCCTCGGCCTCGACGAGCAACTCGTTGGCGTTGAAGTAGCCGTTGTAGTGCGAGGTAAAGCTGTGGTAGGCCTTGCCTAGGGGCTTGCGCTCCCCGTAGAGGCGCCCCTCCTTGCGGCAGGCCGAGCCCACGAGCAGCACGCCGATGATCAGCAAAGCCAGCGTCACCGCCGGGTGTCGACGCGGGGCAGCGCGGTGAGTGGGGCGGGGTACGGGGCGGGAGGGCATACGGATATAGGTCAAAGCTTATACCGGATTAGCGGCTGGCAAAGTTGCGAAACGATTCGCGGGGCGGGTGTGGTGCCCGTCGCGCCTACCTTTGCGTGGCCCCATCAGCGCGCCCCCCCCATGAAGAACACGACCCGCTGGCAGCGGTTCCGCACCAAACTCACCCGTCCCTTCCGCGTGACGGTCAAGCGGGAGGAGTCCTTCGAGGTCACCGGGGTGTACAACGTCACGCTCGCCAGCCTCCTGTCGCTGTCGCTGGGCCTGCTGGTCGTGATCTCGCTCCTGTTCTTCGCCGTGGTCGCCTTCACGCCCCTGCGGCGCTACGTCCCGGGCTACGGCGTGGCCGACGACCGCAAGGAGGTCGTGGCGCTCAACCGGCGCCTCCGCGAGATCGAGGCCTCGCTGGCGGCCAACGAGAAGCTCACCACCAACATGCAGCGCGTCCTCGTCGGCGACGTCGACGCCTACGACGAGGCCGCCGAGGCGTACCTCCCCGAGACCGACAGCGCCCGGGCCGTCGACCGCATCCCCGAAGACGCCCTCCTGCGCGAGGAAGTCGCCAGCGGGCGCTCGCGCAGCAGCGCCTCCGCGGTCGAGGTCGGCCTGCCCATCGACCAGATGCGGCTCGCGAGCCCGATCGACGGCAGTCTCTCCGGCGAGTTCGACCCCACCGGGCGCCACTTCGGCGTCGATGTCGTGGCCCCGTCCGGGTCGCCCGTCAAGACCGTCCTCGACGGCTACGTCGTGGAGGCCGGCTACTCGATGGAGACCGGCAACGTGATCGCCGTCCAGCACCCCGGCAACCTGCTCTCCTTCTATAAACACAACGCGAGCCTCCTGAAGCGCACCGGGGACTTCGTCCGCGCCGGGGAGGCCATCGCGATCATCGGCAACACCGGTACCCACACCGACGGACCCCACGTCCACATCGAACTCTGGCACCGCGGCCAGCCCATCAACCCGGGTCGCTACCTGCGCTTCGACTAGCGCCCCGGTCGGCGTACCACCCGGCGTCCAGATTGGCGCCCAGATTGGCGTCTACGTGTCAGGAACCGCGGCTTTCGCCAAAACGTACCGGCGCGTCCCGACTGATTTACCGTCCTTTGCGCCGCGGACGACCGCGCCCGCACCCCAAAACACCCGTCCGACATGCCGAGCAAAGACCTCCACGTAGCCTTCAACGAGAAGGGCGAGACCATCAGCCCCGTCCTCGACGAGAACACCAAGAACTTCCTCGTCGACATCGACGGCACCGTCTGCGACGATGTCCCCAACGAGGAGCCGGAGCGCATGAGCACCGTACTGCCGTACTCCGACGCCCTCGAGATGGTCAACAAGTGGTACGACGAAGGCCACATCATCACCTTTTTCACGAGCCGCACCTCCGACCAGCGCGCCATCACCATCGAGTGGCTCGACCGCCACGGCTTCAAGTACCACGGCCTCCTCATGGACAAGCCCCGCGGCGGCAACTACCACTGGATCGACAACCACATCGTCAAGGCCACCCGCTACAAGGGTCGCTTCACGGACCTGGTGGTGGAGTCGAAGGAGATCGAGGTCTTCCGCAGCTAAACCCGCCTCTCGTATGGTACCCGCGTCAAAGGTCTCGACGGCCGTGCGCTGGCTCCGCGGCCTGGCCTGGGCCGAGGGCCTGTCCCTGCTGGCGCTCCTGTTCGTGACGATGCCGCTCAAGTACGGCCTCGACATCCCCGGGCCCAACAAGGTGCTCGGCCTCGTCCACGGCCTGCTCACCGTGATATTCGTCTCGTTTCTGTGCTACCAGTGGGCCAGTCGGCGATGGCCGGTACGCATTCTACTGTGGGGCTTCGCCGCCTCGCTCGTGCCCTTTGCCGTGATCTACGTCGAGCGCCGGGTATTCGTCGGGCTCGACGCGATGGGCGTCGGGCAGACTACTTAGCGCCGATCGGCTACGAGGCCCGCGCCGGGGCCGGCTCGCTCACCAAGTCATCGAGGGCCCCTTGCAAGGTCGGGAACTCGAATCCGAAGTCCAGCGCCTCGCGCACGTACGCGGCGCTCACGCGCGTGGAGTCGAGTACGGTGTGGCTCATCTCCCCGAGGGCGAGCCGGAGGCCGAACGCGGGCACCGGCAGGGGCACGGCCGGATTGGGGAGGGCTTGCGCCAAAACCTGCGCCAAGGTCTTACACGTCGCCGGCTCCGGGGCGACGGCGTTGACGGGCCCGATGTAGCGCTCGTCGTCGAGGGCGGCGGCGTACATCCGGCAGATGTCCTCGAGGTGGATCCACGAGTACCACTGCTGCCCGTCGCCGAAGTAGCCGGACACCCCGAGGCGCGCGGTGATCAGCATCTTCTCGAGGGCCCCGCCGCCGGTCGCGAGGACGATGCCCGTGCGCAGGGCGGCGGTGCGGACGCCGGTCAGGCCGGCCGCCTCGCCGACGGCGCGCTCCCAGAGGATGGTGCTCTCGCTCAGGAAGCCCTCGCCCGGCCGGTCCGACTCGGTGAGGACTTGCTCGCCGCGGTTGCCGTAGTAGCCCACGGCGCTGGCGCTCACGAAGGCCCGTACCTGCTCGCCGCGACCGCGGATGGCCTCCGCGAGGAGGGCGGTGGTCTTGGTGCGGCTCTCGATGATGACGCGTTTGCGGCCCGCCGACCAGCGCCCGTCGGCGATCCCGGCCCCGGCGAGGTTGACGACGTGCGTGACGCCGTCGAGGGCGCGCGGGTCGATCGTACCGGCCTCCGCGTCCCAGTCGAAGGCTTCGTACTGGGTGATCTGGGCCGGGTCGCGGCTCAGGAGGCGGACCTCGTCGCCGCGATCCCGGAGGAGTTCGGCGAGGCGCGTGCCGATGAGCCCGGTGCCGCCACCGATGAGGATCGTTTTTTTCATAGCGTGCCGTCTAGCGCGGGGCCGATGCACGAGGCCGCCGCGGTTCGGGCATACAACGTCGCGGCGGGGGCGGGGTTGACCGGCGGGGCGGGCGGGCCCCGATTGCACACCCGGCGCTACGGCGAATGCGGGGGTAGCAGGTTTTGCCGAAAGGCGTATACAGCTCGTGCAGCTTGCGCCAAAACTACAACTAGCTCTTTTTCATACGTTTACGCATGTCCTTAGGGAACAGATTGCTCGATCCCTTGCCGCTCTTCACGTTGCCCTTCTTGTCGGTCTGCAGGGTGGCGGTCTCGTTGATCGGGCAGCCGGATTTGCGCGAGCAGGCCGTCCCGCCCAGGCAAGTCACGGCAATGACCGCGGCCAGGAACGAAACATGCCACCTATGAAGCGCGGGAAGGGGAGATTTTTTTAAGGTGAACATATTACCTGCGTCAGTGATGATACAATAGGACAATTTGGCCGTCTCGACAGGCGGCAGCGGGGACCAGGAGGCCGGAAGGCACTACTTTTCCACCAAAAACGCCGCCAGATTGCACCGCGTTTGGTTATACGAAACCTACGTCTAATTTTGCCACCGTTTCAACCTAAAAACCCTCTTATGAACAAAGGAGACCTCGTCGCCAAGATCACCGAAAAAGCCGGTCTTTCGAAAGCGCAAGCCACCGACGCCCTCAACGCCTCCCTCGACGCCATCGGCGAAGCCCTCAAGGAGAATGACAAAGTGACCCTCGTGGGCTTTGGCACCTTCTCGCTCAACCACCGCGCCGCCCGCGAAGGCCGCAACCCCTCCAACGGCAAGACGATCCAGATCGCGGCCAAGAACCAAGTCAAGTTCAAGCCCGGCAAGGAGCTCTCGGACAGCGTCAACTAGGACCTGCCCCACGCGCTCAGCCACGGTCGGCCCACGGCATCGCGCGAGTGGTGCCCGCCGGTCGGAAGGCGATCCCACGAGCGCTGGGGTCGCCTTTTTTCGTGGCGCAGGTGCCCGCGAGCAAACCGATTGACCCGCTTTGCCTTTCTTACAGCCGCCGCCCGGCTCGCCGGCGGCGCACGCTTTACCCGAAACACCCAACCCCCCCCCGGCCATGGCCAAGCTCGAAGAACTCCAACGCACGGCCACGCAGGTCCGCCGCGACATCGTCCGCCAGGTCGCGGGCATCGGCACGGGCCACCCCGGCGGCTCCCTCGGGTGCGCCGACCTCCTGACGGCACTCTACTTCGAGGTCATGAAGCACGATCCGTCCTTCAATATGGACGGCAAGGGCGAGGACGTGTTCATCATGTCGAATGGGCACATCTCGCCGCTGTTCTACAGTGTGCTGGCGCGCTCGGGCTACTTCCCCATCGCCGAACTCGACACCTTCCGCCGAATGGGGAGCCGCCTGCAGGGGCACCCGACTACGCACGAGGGCCTGCCCGGCGTCCGCGTCGCGACGGGCTCCCTCGGGCAGGGCATCAGCGTGGCGGCCGGCCTGGCCGCGGCCAAGAAGCTCGACGGCGACGACCGCTGGGTGTTCTGCCTCACGGGCGACGGCGAGCAGCAGGAGGGGCAGGTCTGGGAAGCGGCCCTCTTCGGTCACCACTACAAGCTCGACAACTTCATCGTCATCGCCGACCGCAACCACCAGCAGATCGACGGCTCGACCGACGAGGTGATGGACCTCATGGACCTGTCCGCCAAGTGGGCCTCCTTCGGGTGGAACACGATGAAGATGGAGGGCAACAACATGGCGGAGGTGCTGGCCACCCTGCAGGCCGCGAAGGCCCTGCGCGGCCACGGCAAGCCGATCTTCATCGAGATGCGCACCACGATGGGTTCCGGGGTCGACTTCATGATGAAAGGTCACGCCTGGCACGGGAAGGCTCCGAACGAGGAGCAGACCGGGGTTGCGCTCGCGCAGCTGGAAGAGACGCTCGGGGATTATTGAGTGGAAGACTAGGGGGTCTAGGGGTCTAGACCCCTAGACCCCTAGACCCCAATTAGCCCAGCGCCCAATTAGCCCAGCGCCCAATTAGCTTAGCGCCCAATCCCCCCCTCCCCATGTCCGACTCCCTCTCCTCCTTCCCGAACTTCCCCGTCACCGGCAAAAAGGCCACGCGCGATGGTTTTGGCGCAGGCCTCGCCGAGGTGGGCAACGCCAACGACAAGGTCGTGGCCCTGTGTGCCGACCTCGTGGGCTCCCTCAAGATGGAAGCCTTCATCGAGGCGCACCCGGAGCGCTTCTTCCAGATGGGCATCTCGGAGGCCAACATGATGGGCGTGGCCGCGGGCTTGGCTACGGCGGGGCACATCCCGTACACGGGCACCTTCGCCAACTTCTCGACCGGGCGCGTCTACGACCAGATCCGCCAGTCGATCGCGTACTCGAACAAGAACGTCAAGATCTGCGCCTCGCACGCGGGGCTCACGCTCGGCGAGGACGGCGCGACGCACCAGATCCTCGAGGACATCGGCCTGATGAAGATGCTGCCGGGCATGACGGTCATCAATCCGTGCGACTACAACCAGACCAAGCAGGCCACCATCGCGATCGCGGAGCACCACGGCCCGGTGTACCTGCGGTTCGGTCGGCCGAACTGGCCCGTCGTGATGCCGGAGGACTACGAATTCGAGATCGGCAAGGGGATCGTCCTGAAGGAGGGCACCGACGTGTCGATCTTCGCCACGGGCCACATGCTCTGGCAGGCGATGGCCGCCACGGAGCAACTCGAGCAGCAGGGCATCAGCTGCGAGGTGATCAACATCCACACCGTCAAGCCGCTCGACGAGGAGCTGGTGTTGCGCTCGGCCAGGAAGACCGGTCGCGTCGTGACGTGCGAGGAGCACAACCGCATCGGCGGCCTCGGCGACGCCATCGCGCAGGTGCTGGTCAAGCACCACCCCGTCCCGCAGGAGTACGTCGCCGTGGACGACAGTTTTGGCGAAAGCGGAAAGCCGGAAGAACTGCTGGAGAAGTACGGCCTGAGCGTTGGCGATGTCGTGGCGGCGGTGAAGAAGGTCAAGGAGCGGTAGGGGGATGACTACGCGCGTAAACATCTCCTAATACGCTTCCGCGAGCCACTCCCCCACTTGCTTTTTGACGACGTCGAAACTCACCCCGACAGCCACCAGGCTACGACTGTCGCCGACGAACGGCTTTAGGTAGCCGCGCTCGCGGATTTGTGCAAGGGCCTCGCCTACGGGCGAATCGCGTTTGAACTCCAGTGCGTAGATGTGGGTGTCGGTCTTCACGATGGCATCACAGCGACCGCTGGCGGAGTGTACCTCCGAGTCGATTTCGGCCCCGAGCAGAGAGAAGGTGAGGTGCACGAGGGCGTGGAAGAAGTGCTCATTGTCGCGGTGCCAAAAATCGTATGGGAGCCCAGCGAAGGTGGCGTTCACGATGTCGAACACCCGCTGGAGGTCATTCGCCCGGAAGGCATCGGCGAGGCGAAAGACCCTCACGGCCGAAAGCTCTTTGTCGTCGGGGAGGTAGGCCTCGAGGAGCATGCCGTCCATGGCCTCCCGCACTTCCAGGTTCGGGTAGTTGAGCGTAAGCAACTTGCCCTTGGCGGAACTGCCGGTGATGGTGAGGTATCCAGTCTGAAAGAGCGCGGGAATGATTTGGATAGACTCGATGTCGAAATCCAGTAACGCCGCGTAAGACGATTGGGCGTCCTCGATGTGGTATACGCCCCGGTCCCGCATCAGCGCCACGAGCCAGACTGGCTTCCCGGTCTGGAACCAGAACCCCTGGACCTGCCCGTGTTGCATGAACCGCATCACCGACCACGGATTGTACACCCGGGCGGACCCACCCCAGGAGTAGCCATTGTACCACGTCCGGATGGCTTCGCGGTCCTCGCCCGTGGCCTCGATCTGTGTGCCGAAGGTGTCGTAGAGCTCGGCCTCCGTGAGTCCGACGACGGTATCGGCGAGGCGCTCGAGGGTGAGGTCGCGGACGTGATTGAGGTCCGAGAAGATGCTCACCTTCGCGAACGCGCTTACGCCGGTCAGGAAGACGAGGTCCGTGAAGGCATCGGCGTCCTTGAGGACCCCGTAGAAAGGTTTGAGGAGATCGCGGTTGGCGAGCGCCCGCGGGAGGTCGGTAAGGAACTCGTTGATCGGCTTGTCGTACTCGTCGACGAGGACCACGACGCGACCCGCGGGTGTAGAGTCGGCCGCCGCCCGGATGAGGGCACTGAACTTGACCTCCGGTGTCGCGTCCGGTAGCTCGAGCCCGAGGTCTCTCGCATTCGCGTCGAGGACGTTGTGTAAGGCGGTGATCATGTCCCCCAGCACGAAGCCCGAACTGGCGAACTTCAACCAGATCACCGGCCGCTGCCTGGCGGCGAAGTCCCAGTGGTCGTAGGCCCAGAGCCCTCTGAACAGCTCCCTGTCTCCCGAGTAGAGCTCCCGCATCGTCGAGACCGTGAGGGACTTCCCGAAGCGCCGCGGCCGCGCTAGGAATAGCGCGCCTCCTTGGTCGGCGATCTCGCAGATCTGGCGGGTCTTGTCGACGTAGGCGAAGCCGTCGGTGCGGAGCTTTCGAAAATCTTGTATACCGATCGGAAACCTCACCGCGCCAAGGTACGCCCGGGCCTTTTCCTTAGCTGTACCAGCGTGTAAGACATGCCGGAAGGTAGGCACGTGGCGGGTTTTGGCGAAAGCCCCCCTCACGTCTCGTCCACGGCGAAGAGCACGTTCCGCACGACCGACCGAGAGTCCGCCGAGCCGCCCAGCGAGCCCGACAGCACCCCTACCGCCCCCAGGAAAGCCACCAGCCGCACGTGCGCCCCGAGGGTCGTGCCGGCGCGCACCGAGGTCCACGTGTCCATCAGCGGATCGGGGAATACGAACACGACGACGCCGTACATCAGCAGCGCGAACGTGAGGAACAGGCAGACCAGCGTGAGGACCAGCGCCAGGTAGGTGGCCCCCGCGGTGACGACGGCGCTCTCGGAGGTGTGCCCGTGGCGTGTGTCGACGAGCCGAAACGAGAAGGCCCGGTACAACACGAACGTCGCCATCGCGAAGCTCGCGACCACGAAGATGGCCATCTGCCCGGTGGAGGCCGACGCGGCGAAGTCCCAGGTCTCCCCCCCGAAGATGAGCACGACGATGACCGAGAGCGCCGTGGCCACCATGGTGGGCATCTTGGTCGCCAGGCGCAGGGGGTTGGCCCGCAGGGCACCGCGCAGGATGCGGGGGAGGTTGGCGAGGACTTGCGTCAAAACGAACTTCCCGCGGCTCCCGTCCGAGAAGCGGTCGTTGGCCTCGAGCGGGAGGTTGGTGGCCATCCGCCGGAGTTGCGCCCCGGTGAAACCCGTCATGGCGTCGAGGTCGGCGGGTACCGCGACGCGCGACATGAAGTTGCCGGGGCTCTCGTCGTAGTCGAGGTTGAGGAGCCGCCCGAAACAGTGCACGAGCAAAGCGCCGAGGCGCCTGGCCATACGCCCGTCGTCGTGTCGCTCCTCGGAGCCGTACTCGGCGAGGCGGCGCGTCGAGACGATCGCGACGTTGGTGAGTTGTGACGGGAGCGCCAGGAGGTACGAAAGCGAGGCGGCCTCGACCTCGACCTCGGTGACGATCAGCAAGAAGGCCAGGCGGCGCTCCGTCTTTTCGTTGATGCCGAGCTGCACGAAGTCGAGCGCGCGGTAGCCTTCCTCCCCGGGGCGTAGGTCGGGCTGGGCGAGGAGCACGGACTGCACCCGTACGCGGCTCAACTGCGCGATCGCGGTCTCGAAGTAGGCCGTTGCGTCGGTGACGATGGGGTTGGGCCGCGGCCCCTCCCGCCCGGCCACGTCGAGCGTCATGATGCCGAGGTCGATCGGGTGGGTAGAGTGGGGCAGGTCTTAGGTGTTGAAGGGTGAAGGGTGCGGGGTGCGGGGTAGCGCCCTCGACACGCAACCCTTCACCCTTCGACACTTGCGCTCTAGTACCAGCCGCCGCCGAGCGCCCGCCAGGGCCACGGTATGCTAAACAGGATGATCAGGAGCGCAATCGAGTACGTTACCAAAATCCAGAAGCCGGCGCGCGCCTCAGTGGCCGAGCGCTTGGCGACCATGTAGCCTGCCGTGAGGATCACGATGGCCGCCAGCATGTACGTGAAGTGCGTGAGCGAGTAGAACTTGATGATCTCCCCGCCGTCGGCCGCCCAGGCTTCCTTGTCCATGATGACGTAGGGGCTCCCGACGCTCGACAGGCCAGCCGTGGCCCCGAAGTACATGATGAGGCCGAGCAGCAGTTGGATGTGCGACGTGATGAAGGCGGGTAGGGCGCCTTTCGGCAAAACCGTCTTCAAGCCCGCCGCTACCGGGGCCACGTTCATCGTCGAGCGGCTCGTGATCGCCGAGACGATGGCGAGGAGGAGGAAGCCGAGCACCAGCCAGCGGTTGATCGAGTGCAGGTGCGAGAGGATGACGTAGGCGTTCATAGGGGCGCAATGATACGTGGCGTTCGACCACTTCCGAGTGGCGCCACCACTGAGGGCCCCCGCCCAAAACGGCCTCAACTCGGAAGTGGTCGAACGGCCCCGCGCCGCCGCCGCACAGTACCTTCGGCCCGTGAGCAATCCCAAATCAACCATCCCCCCCGCCTACCGCAACTGGTCGGGCGTCCTCTGGAAACTCTTCGCGGTCGGCGTCGCCCTCGTGGCGGCGCTCTTCCTCGCGCTATCGTTTACGAACCTCCCGACCCTCACGCAGCTCGAGAACCCGAAGTCGATCCTCGCCTCCGAGGTCTACGCCGCCGACGGCACCGAACTCGGGCGCTACTACACCGAGAACCGCGTGGCCGTGCGCTACCCCGACCTCAACCCCTACCTCGTCGACGCCCTGCTCGCCACCGAGGACGTGCGCTACCACGACCACTCCGGCATCGACTGGTGGGGCCTCACGCGGGCCGTCGGGCGCCTCGGCAACGACGGGGGCGCCTCCACGATCACGCAGCAACTCGCCAAGCAGATGTTCACCGGCGAGGTGTCGGACAACTTCGCGGCGCGCGTCATCCAGAAGCTCAAGGAGTGGATCATCGCCACGCGCCTGGAGCGCGCCTACACCAAGGAGGAGATCATCGCGATGTACCTCAACATCTTCGAGTACAACAACGGCGCCTTCGGCGTCGAGGCCGCCGCCGAGGTCTACTTCGGGAAGCCACAGTCGGGGCTCACGCGCGAGGAGGCCGCCGTGTTGGTCGGGATGCTGAAGAGTCCGACGCGCTACAACCCGGCGCGCAACCCGGAGCTCTCGCGCAAGCGCCGCGAGGTGGTCCTCAAGCAGATGCAGAAGGCCGGCCGCATCACGGAGTACCAGTACGATAGCTTGCGCGCCACCCCGCTCTCGGTGGTCCTCAACCGCGTGACGCACGTCGACGGCCTGGCGCCCTACTTCCGCATGGAGCTCCGCAAGGAGATCTGGCGCATCCTCGGCGAGCCCAATATCCGCAAGGCCGACGGCAGCGAGTACGACGTCAACCGCGACGGCCTCCGGATCTACACCACGATCGACCCCGCGATGCAGCGCCTCGCCGAGGCCGCCGCCTTCGAGCACATGAAGTCCGTCCAGGCGCAGTACTGGAAGGTCTGGAAGAACCGCGACCCGTGGACCTACAAGTTCAGCAGCGAGACCGGCGACGACGTGGCCTACCGCGCGCGCCTGCTGCAGCAGTACATCCGCGACACCGAGCGCTACCAGCGCCTCAGGCAACGCTACCTCGACGGGGTTTTGACGGAAGTCGCCGACCAGTACCCCGAGTGGGAGGTCACCGACCAGGACCTCGACCGACTCCTCGGCGAGGACGAGGACGGCGGCGTGATCAAGCGCCTCCAGGCCTCCAACTCCATCGGGGAGACGGTGACCGCCAACTATCGCGGCCTCCTCGCCGATCAGAACCTCTGGCCCCGCGTCCGCCAGGCGCGCCGCCAGCTCGACGCCGACGTCGAGGAGACTTTCGAGAAGCCGATCCGGATGACGGTCTTCGCGTACAACAAGCGCAGCGAGACGGACACGACGATGTCGCCGCTGGACTCCATCAAGTACATGCGCTCGTTTCTGCAGATCGGCTCGATGGCCGTCGACCCGCACACGGGCTTCGTGAAGGCCTGGGTCGGGGGCGTCAACCACAAGTGGTTCCCCTTCGACCACGTCCAGACCCGGCGCCAGGTCGGCTCGACGTTCAAGCCCTTCGTCTACGCGACGGCCATCTCGCAGCAGGGCATCAGCCCCTGCTACCAGGTGCCCGACCTGCCGATCAGCATCAAGCCCGGCGAGAGCAACTTCAAACTCCTGAGCACCTGGTCGCCGTCCAACTCCGACAACAAGTACTCCGGCCGGTACCTGAGCCTCATGGAGGCCCTGCGCAAGTCGAAGAACACGGTGAGCGTCTTCCTCATGAAGCAACTCGGCGACACGGAGCCCGTCCGCGCGCTGATCCACAACATGGGGATCGACTCCTCGGCGAAGTACCCGAACGGTCGCCTCGTGGTCCCGAACAGCCCGGCCATCGCCCTCGGGGCCACCGACCTGAGCGTCGAGGAGATGACCGGGGCCTACACGACCTGGGCCAACAACGGCGTCTACGTCAAGCCCGTGATGGTGAGCCGCATCGAGGACGCCAACGGCAAGGTGCTCTACCAGGCGATGCCCGAGGAGCGCACCGCCCTCGACCCGGCCAGCAACTACTCCATGGTCCGCATGCTGCAGTACGCCGGCAAGCACTCGAGCTACGGCGACGTGACCGCGGAGTACGGCGGGAAGACCGGCACGACCAACGACTACGTCGACGGCTGGTACATGGGCGTGACGCCGAACCTCGTGGTCGGCACCTGGGTGGGCGGGGACCAGCGCCACATCCGCTTCCTCAACATTAACTACGGGCAGGGGGCCTACATGGCGCGACCGTACTTCACGCGCTTCCTCAAATCCGTGGAGGCCAACGCCGAGGAGTTGGACTGGGAGATGAATGCGAGGTTCGAGGTGCCGAGCGCGGCGAGTTCGATCGAGTTCGACTGTAGCAACGTGCCGCGCTACGTCGAGACGGACGACGAGTTCGACAGCGGCGGCGGCGATCAGTTCGGCGCGAATCCGCTGGGCGGAAGCCTCCCGACGGGAGCGGATCCGTTTGGGAGCTCGCCGTACGATCGGGACCCGTTCGGGGACGAGCTGCGGGATACGATTCAGTAGCGAGCGGGGGGCCCGGGGGGACGCGTTAAACGCCCAAAAGAAGCGACGCTCCGCCTTAGCAACCCGTCGTACATAGATTAAAACGCGACCAGGAGGGCGCCCTTCTCGACGGCTTCGCCGGCGGCGACGGCGACGGACCTCACGCGTCCTGCCGCCGGGGCCTTGATGGCGTTCTCCATCTTCATCGCCTCCAGGACCAGCAGCGTGTCCCCGGCTTCGACCTCGGCCCCGTCGGCGACCTCGACGCGGAGCACCAGGCCCGGCATCGGCGCGCGGACCTCGGTGAGGACCGGCTTGGGCTCGGCCTCCATCCCGAGGCTCGCGATGAGTTGGTCGAGCGGATTGTGGAGCGCGACGCGGTGGCGCCGGCCGTCGACGAGTAAGGTCATCGTGCGGGCGCGCAGGTCGATGTCCCCGACCTCGATCCGGTGTGAGCGACCGGCGGGGGACAAGTAGCTGTAGCTGCCATCCGGGGCTCTGGCGAGATCGATCTCGAGAACTTCGGCCACGGCCATGGCGTCTCGGCCGTCGACGCTCACGCGCCAGGGGGTAGGGGATTTAGGTGTGCTCATTGCTGCGGGTGGGGGCGGTCGCGAAGCTAAGCCTCACGAGGGCGTAGGTCTCGAAGCTCGTGAACGCCAGGTACACGAGGAAGAAAGGCCACAGGAAAGACTTGCCCTCCGGACGTTCGTAGAGGTAGTACCCGTAGACGAGCGCGAGGCTGAAGGCCATCTTCGCGAACGTGAGCACCATCACGAAGTTGAGCAGGGCTGCGGGATTTGCGCTGCGGGCGATACGCTCGGCGACGAGTTGCGCGACGTAGGTGAAGGCAGCGAAGCCCAGCAGGAGCAACAGCAGGTAGCCCTTACGCTCGTGGAGGTCGAGGATCGCGAGGTAGAGGACCCCGAGGCCCGCCGCGGTGACGAGCGTGAGTAGCGACAGCTGGCGAACGAAGCGTCCGTCGGGGATCATGGGCGGGGGTTGAGGCTCGGGGTTCTACTTCATCAGCCCGCGTAGCGGAAGCCACAGCGCGAGCCCGACACCCACCAGGAGGATGCCGGCCTTGAGGAGCGGCGATTCGAGCCCGAATGTTCGCATGAGCCAGTCCCCGCCGAAGTGCGCGAGCAGGAGCGTGACGATCATCTGGATGGCGATCCCCGAGTAGTAGGCGTAGCTGCGGGCCTGGCTTACGGTGGCCTTCCGCTTGGATGCGCGCCCTTCGCCGGGGCCTCGCTCGCGCCCTTCGCCGGGGCCTCGCTCGCGCCCGGGACTAGGCAATCACGGCGGCTTTACCGTTGCGTTGCGCCGTCGACACGGCGGCGGCGGGCTTGTGGGCGTCGGCGAGGGTGAGCTGCCCCGTCATCGTAGCCCCGGCGTCGATCTTGAGTTTCCCGTAGGCGATCTCGCCGTTGACCTTGGCCGTCTCGCGGACCTCGAGCAATTCCGTGACGTGGATCTTGCCCTCGAAGGTCCCCTCGATCATCGCCGTGCGGCAGAGCACCTCCCCGCGGACGCTGCCGCTGGCGCCGATGATGAGCTTGGCCTGGCAGTCGAGGTTGCCGATCAGCGTGCCTTCGATACGTATGTCGCTGGCCGTGCGGATGGTGCCCTCGATGTGGGTGTCCTGCACGAGGGAGTTGAGTCCCCCGGCCGATCCCGGGGCGTTCGTGCCCCCGGCACCGCCCTTGTCTTTTCCTCCGAACATGTGGTTGTGGTCTTGGGTCGCACCTGCGACGGATGGCGAATGTACCAAGATTACGGTAGTGGGCTTGGGAAGGGTGTTGTTAGGGGGAGGATTTTTGTTAGGCTATAACCCTACTCGGCCGATCGCGGATAAGGCGGCTTTCGCCAAAACACGCTTTGTGCCCTCCCCTTGGTACAGTAGCTACCTGGCCAAGCTACTGCACCACCACTACCCCAGTAGCACTACCGCCGCGCTCGTCTATGACGTACACCCAGTACTCACCCGAGGAAAGGGCCGCCGGGAGTGTGAGGGTAGCCACGTCTAGCTGCTGGTGGTCCAGGGGCCCGGAGGCCAGCACGGCGCCATTCGCGCCGACGAGGCGGTACCGTAAGCGCGGTGCGAGGAAGGCCAAACCCGAGAGCCGCACGTCGGCCCCGGCGGCGCTCACGGTCGGCGAGACGCGCAGGGCGCGCCAGGGCCCGGCCTCGACGGTGGTGAGGCCCGAGGTGCGGACGGTGTCGCAGTACTTGAGGAGGCCCTCTCGGGTATCGAAAGGCGCCGGGACGGAATACAGGTCAAATGACTCGAAGCCACCAGTCCTGAGCAAAGGACAGGCGGCGGAGGCGTCGACGAGGTTCGGTGACCAAACAATCCGAAAGGTCTTGGGCTCGCGCAAGTTGGCGGCGGGTGCGGAGAGTCGCGTAGCCCCCCCGGGGAGGAAGAGCCGCGGGTGCTCGATGTAATCGTACGCGAGTCGTGTGATCGACTTGAGGTTAGGAAGGAAGTCGGGACCAGGCTCGACAGAGGCAGGCCCGGTATGCCAGATATTTAGATACTCAATGCGTTCACAATCCGCGAGCCCTGAGTACTGCACGCCCCCGTAACCAAACCCTATCAAGAGACCATCAAACGCTAGGGCGCGGTCGCTATAGTGCTGAACGTTAACTCTATTGTAGGTTGGGCGCCCGAGATTTGGAGCGGACACGTCGAGGCGGACGACCCTGCCCAATTGGCTGTCGAGCGGTGGGTAGATCGTTAGACCGTGGGTGATGACAGCGGTGGGGGCATTGATGTGGATCGTATCGAAGTTGGCCTTCCAGTAGCCGAGCCGCCGTAACGTCTTTAGGGCGGGGAAGGTGGGCGTGCGGCGCGTCGACGCGAGGTTGTGAAATCCTACCCCACCCCCGCCGGTAAACTGGTCGAGGTCCCCCGGTTGGAACGAGAAACTAGCAAGCTCATCGAGGAGGAGGAGACCGACGGAATCCTTGATGCTGGTCAGGTACCGCAGGGGCTCGATAGTGCGGAGCGCCGCGCAGTGCTCGACGTGGAGGTAGGTGTACTCCGTGGGGACACCCGGCCCTTCGACGACCTCGAGGGAGTCGTTGTACGCGATGTTGACTTGCTGGAAGCCGGGACCTAGCCGGAGTTGCCTCAGGTCTGGCATGCCGACGACCTCCGCCGTGGTCTCGACTGCGGAGCCCCGGCGGTCGGCATTGAGCTCCAGGGTCTCGAGCCCGACGCCGGTGACGGTGGCGGCGCTGAAGTGCAGCTCGTCGAGGCCCCGCAGCTCACGTAGCCCCGGCGCGCCGAAGATCGCGAGCTTGAAGTCACGTTTGATCGGCCCCTCCGACAAGTCGGCGTCGAAGGTGGAGAGCAGGGGGTTGCGATAGAAGCTGAACTCCGCCGAGCCGGTGGGATTCTCGAAGCGGAGGCCGCTAGGGAAGGAGACGGCCGTCAGAGAGTCGCAGTCGGAGATCCGGAGTCTCTCCACCTGCCGTAGGTTGGGAAAGAAGTCGATGCGCTTAAGGCCAGGGGAATTGACTATCCACACTTCTTCCAGAGAGGTGTATGGCAGTACCTCGGGCCAATGTGTGGACTCCGCGCTGATCTGCAGGGACGACACGCCGATGATATCGGAGAGGGGCGTTAGGTCTGTGCAGCGACCGACCAGCAGGAGGTATAAGGAGTGGCCGTTGAGATCCAATCCGCGTAGGCTTGAAAGATCGAGGGCTGCGCCGCCGTCGCAATCGCGCCCGATGACAGGCGGGGCGGCCTTAAGGTGGAAGCCGTAGCCGTAGGGGAACGCTTGGTTCCCTGTCCGGTTGGCGGCCACGGACTTCAGTTGCGCGAGCCCGGAGACATCCGTGACGGAGCCTTCTATGTAGACGCTGTGACCTACGAACCTCAGCGAGTCCAGCCCGTCCAGGGTCCGCGCCCGGCTGTACTCCAGCGAGAGGCTCCCGCCGATGTAGCGCAGGCCCAAGATAGGGGAGAGGTCCGTGATCCCGGGACCGAAGCGCAGGTCACCCCGTATGGTGTCCAGTTGGCACCCCAAGGAGGCCATGAAGGCCTCGAATTGGGCCTGGCTCCCGAAGGCAAGGTTCTCCTCGGAACAGTGGGACTGCGCGTCAACCCGTCCAAAAACACCTAACATTATAACCACTGAAAATAATCTCCAAAACATGGTACGAGCTGTTTGTATGTGGTTTTACCTTGCTATAGACGAGGAACTTCAAAGCTACAAACTTACCACGCCATGCGAAAGTCTACGTTTCTGGTTTTTGTGTTTTGTCTCCTGGCCGTCGTGCCGGAGACCGTCTTCAGCCAGACCCTCCGGGCTGCCTTTGGGACCAACAGCCGTCAAGACGACCCCGTCGACCAGCAAAACTTCTACCCCCGCATCCGCGAGTACCACGAGTGGATCGGCGATCAAGGGCTAGACTCCGACAACGTCCCTAACTGGCCAGCCAACGCCTTCACGTTCGCCAGAAGTGACGACTACTACCGCCGCGTGAGCGGCGAGATCATCCAGACGGCGTTCGGGTTGCCTGGCGAGATGCGGGGGATTAGCATCTACGACACCCAAGTTTGGCTCGTCCAGAAGCCGTTCATTCCACTTGCGGGACCGGGTTCGGTCGCACCGTTTAGTCTGGGCAACACCAAGACGATGAGCTCGGCAGTCAACGGGTCGACCTACTTCGGGGATTGGCTCGCGTTGCAGGCGCCGAACCAAGCCGATCCGCAACATTGGCTACTGAAGGCGCACTGGATGACCGTGATGGCCGACCGTTTTGGGGTTACGAACCTGCCGAGTAGCGAGCGGGACAAGCTCCACCGTGCGAGCACGAACGCTTCTACGCCCTACGTGACGCATGCCACGACAGCTTCGGGACGAGTTAAGTGGTTCGAGACGGAGAACGAGCCAGATCGTTCTTGGTTGGACCCTGCTCAAGATTTGGGAACCGCTAGGACTATGTGGCAAACCTCGCCTTCCATGCTTGCCGCACAGACCAGCATGATCTACGACGGGCACGGTCGGAGCAGCCTATCGCTCTGGCCTTACGGTGCGAACACCTCCAACGGGGTCAAGCTGGGCGTAAACTCTGTCAACCCGACTAACAAGGTAGCAATTGCTGGTATGGCGGGGCTGCGCGGCGCTTACATCGAGGAGATGATACAATGGTTTGCAACGAATAGAATCACCAACGCCTATGGTTACTCGAGCGGGGTGAAGCTGCCGTTCGATGCTATCAGCTTGCACCACTACGCAACAAATGACTATCAGCAATCGCTGCAGGACTGGGTGGCTTCCGAGACGCTGTAATCGACGACATGGACCGATGAGTATAACGGGTATTACAAGAGCTTCAGTGGGATCCAAGTATAACCCAAACGCATCCGCCGAGAGCCCCGAGGAGCACTGGCTCCGGGAGCGAATGATGTACACGATAAGCCGCCTATACCATTACGTCAACTCCGCCCATCCGGCGATCTACCCAGAGATGGCGAGTAAAGAGGTTTGGTTAAGTGAATTCGGATATGACTCCGACAATCTTGCTCCGGGAACACGATTTGGCCCAGGTCAATACGACATCGCCTCGGGTGGGGTACACATTCCCAATCTACCGAAAGCCGGCGCTCCAGGCGTACTGCTCAACAAGCAGATTGTCCACGGGCAGTGGCTCGCACGGTCGTATATCGAACTGATGGGCGTTCATGCCTCAATTCCTCCTCTTGCCGGAAATAGCCTCAAACGTTTAGATAAATTCTTCCAGTACGAGATGCGTGACCTTTCGGACAAACCAGACGATGCGCCAGGAAGGTTACAATTTGCGAGTTCAGGGCTGCTCGGCAAGACAGGTGCGCCCAAAGTGGCACACTACTACACCAAGGCGCTTCTGCACCACCTAGGCGCCTACGTCCACGAAGAGACAGTGTTCAAGCCTCCAACAGCCGGTGATCTCTACCCCCGCCGTCGCTACGCCATCACTTCAGTTGTTACCAAGGTCCCATCGAGCGGCACGCCTTCTCCAACGCTGGCTGACGAAAACCCGATGTTGTACCGCTTTACGCTTCCTGGTGCACCTACCGACGACATCAAGAACAAATATGTGCTCTGGTCACCCACCAAGCAAGGCTACGACTACGAGGTGGAACTAAATGTGGCTGCGCTTTTTCCTTCTGGAACACCGACCGTCATCACCGTCCACCGCCTCTCTAACCTCTCCAACCGTGGGGTGGTCAAAGAGTATCAGGTCGTCAACGGCATCGCGCGCTTCGCGGTCGGCAGCTCCCCGATAAGCTGCGCGTAAGCGAAACCCCACAGATCATTACCGCCGGCAACAAGCCGCGCTACACCACCGTGCTCCCGGTGCACAGCTTTGCAGCCACCAACCTCTGCTGCGGAGATGCGAAGGTACAGTGGGGCGGTCACGACAGCCGCTACTCCGGTAGCTTCACGCTCGGCTACATCAAACAGAGCGAGGTGACCAACGGCCTCATCGATGCCACCAAGCTCACCATCGTCGCGAACGACGTGAGTAACACCTCTCAGGTGATACCGGGATTACTGGCGGGGGTGCCTTACTTCATCGTGGTCCTGCCTACCAATGGGTACGGCTACTCCCTAGATGTCGAAGGCGGGATTCCGACGCTCAACGCTCCATCCTCCGGGTCCAGCTACGTTTATACGCTTACGCTGCAGGGCTGCACCAGCGCCAATGACTGCGCTTACCCAGTATCGCCTTCGTGGATTACCCAGACGGACTACTACAGCACTCAAGTCCTGAGCGGAATATTCAGTGGCAGCAATATTAGTGCCTCACCAAAATGTTCAGCGACTTCGATCTCGGGCGACGCTTGGTTTATCGACGGACTCAACCCCGACCGCGTATTCACTGCGGAGATCGCGTTTCCGACCCCGATCGATATTTCGAGCATCAAGGTCTTTCAGGGCGGAATAACGCCGAATCAGGTTTTCACCGGGATGGACATCGAGGTCCAGACGTGTAACTGTACTACCTGGAAGCCTTACGCCTACCACCGCAATACGGTGCCCTTCTCTTGGACGACCCACGCGAACACTCGCGGCCGGGTCACCAAGATTCGCTTCCGCAAAGGCGCCGTCAACATCAACTCCGTGTTGATCTGTGCAACGCAATCGACGTGCTTAGAGCCGGCCTACGCAAAGACTCTGGAGACGGAGGTCGACGCGATCGCCGAGACGAGCGCCCGCGTGACGTGGACGCCGGCAACCGATCGGGCCGCGGGCATTACGGCACCGGCGTACGAGATTGCGCTGAGCACCGCTATCGCGAAAGACGGCTCTCTGATCTCTCCGAAAGCCTACGCCGTGACTGCCTCGCGGGGCAGCGAGTCTATGCTGGCGCTAGACGGGCTTACCCCGGGGACCACGTACTACGGCGCGGCCGTACCAACTAACTGCGAAGCCGAAACGGAGCCACCGTCCGCGAAGGGAGGAATTGCGACCACGAATACCTACAAGTACTCGACCACCGACGTGGCTTCGTTCAAGTTCACGACCCGCAAAGCGAGCAAGGCGACAACCGAGAAACTCGGGCTACGCATGCCGAGCATCGCGGCGACCGAGCGTCCGGCTCTCGAGTCATACGTGTTCCCAAATCCCGTCACCAACACCTTGACGACGAGCGCCAGCGAGCCGATCTCCGAGTTCACGATCCACGACCTGCAGGGCAGGCAGATCTCCCGGATCAGTGGCGGCGACCAGCTTACCATCGTCACGGACGTGAGCCACCTCCCCGCGGGCATGTATACGGTAACCTTGACGACGGCTACCTCATCGGCGACGCACTTGGTGGTCGTGGCGCGATAAGAAAAGCAGAAATCAGCCTTTTAAGCCCGTTCTATTGCTATCGATGGAACTGGCTGTTTAATACGGCAGCGACGATTGGGTCGTCCGGATATCTTTACGCTCACTTACCCCCCTCCTCAATCCACCCACACCACCCCGCCCCGGTACCACAGCACCCGCTCTCCCCGCACCATCAGCAAGGACCGCCCGCCGCCGCCTAGATCGATCTCCTGCACGAGGCCCAACTCCCGCGCGACGGCGGCCCAACCGCCGCCCTCGAAGAACAGCAGGCGCTCCTCGTCCGCGACCAAGTAGCGCCCCGGGCGCAGCACCTGCGTGCGGAAGCTGCCGAACGGCCCGAAGAACAGCAGCCGCCCGTCTTCCGTGGCGAGGGCTACCTGCTGGGCCGTGGCCACCATCTCGGCCACGCGCACCGGCTTGCCGAAGAGCTGCGAGAAGACCGGGCTCTGCTGCGTGACGCGGTTCTGCCGATCGATGAGCAGGAGCTGCTGCCGGTCCGCGGTGTAGACCCAGAGCGCGTCGTTGCGGGCGTAGGCGATGGCGTCTACCTGGCCGAGGTCGAGGTCGACGAGGTTGAGTTGGCGCAGTTCGGCCATGTTGCGGTCGAGGTACACCACGGTCTGGGCCGCGCGGTAGAAGAGCACGGGGCGCAGGGGGTTGGTGAGGTCGACGTGCGCCAGGCGCCCGAGGCGGGTGTTCTGGTAGCGGAGCTCCGGCGCGACGCCCGACAGCACCTCGGAGGCGACGGCGTACTTGGTGATGGCCCCGTTCGGGCGCCAGCGGTAGACCTGTCCGAGGGCGTCGATCAGGAAGCTGTCGAGCGGACGCCCGGTGGCGGTGTCGACGGCGACGCGCAAGGTGTCGCGGGTGGCGGAAGGTCTGGCGGTGGCTGCGGTAGGTGCGCGAATGGGAGCGTCTACGTCAGCGCCGGCCTCGTCGAGGACGACATCGCGGGGGATCTCGACCGCGGTGGCGGAGGCGGTGTCGATGCCGCCCGTGCGCTCCGCCGCTTCTTGAGGGAGCGTGGCCGCGGAGGGTAGGTGCGGGGTGCAGGCTTGCGCCAAAACCAGTAGGCACGGGAGGAGTAAAGACAGGGGGCGCACGGTGGGTAAACGTACGGCTCGGGCGGCGGGGTGTAGACCGGGGGGGCGGCGGCAGCAGGTAGGGCGTGCCCCGCAGCGGTTTGGCGGCACTTATGCCGCCCCTCTCGGCGGAGCCGACCGGAGCGATTGCTCTGCTTCGGTGTTTCTCGCCTTCGGCTCGGGGGGGCGGCATAGATGCCGCCAAACCACCAAACGCCCCCGCCAAACGCTCTCGTCTTACGCCCCCGCCTTACGCACTTTCTACCTCAGCACTTCCCCCGCAACAGCTGGTTTAAAACCTAGAAAAGTATCAACTAAAAATCCTTCCCTCCCGCCCGAAGAACTCGACTCCCAACCGCTCCCCGTCCCACCGTACGTAACTCTGATGATGTAACCAGTCCCCCGTATTGACGTACCGCGATTGCCCATCCGACAGTACGTAGTCTATCGGCAGATGCCGGTGACCGAAGATGAAATAGTCCAGTTCGGGTTTTAGCGAAAGCTTGCGCTCGCAGTACTGCACGAGCCACTCTTTGTCCGCCCCCATGAAGCCGACCTCCGCGATGTCGGTGTGGGCGCGACTGAATCCCGACACGCGCTCCGCCAGACCGGCCGCGAAGTTGGGATGGAGTCGCGCGTAGGCCCACTTGGCCACGGGATTCGTGAAGACCCTCTTCATGCGCTTGTAGCCCCTGTCGCCGGGGCCGAGCCCGTCGCCGTGACCGAGCATGAATCGCCGCCCGTCGAAGGTCTCGACCGTCGGCCGCGTGTGCAGCGGGATGCCGAGCTCCCGCGGGAAGTAGTCCCGCATCCACAGGTCGTGATTGCCGGTGTAGTAATGGATGGGGAGGCCGCCGTCGCGCAACTCGGCGAGCTTGCCGAGGAGGCGCACGTAGCCCCGCGGCACCACCTTCTTGTACTCGAACCAGAACTCGAACACGTCCCCCATCAGGTAGAGCGCATCCGCGTCCGGGGCCACGACCTCGTCGAGCCAGCGCACGAAGAGTCGCTCGCGCTCACGGGAGGGGAGGCGGGCGTCCACGCCGAGGTGGAGGTCGGAGGCGAAGTAGAGGGTCAAGTGTTGAAGGGTGAAGTGTTGAAGTATTGAGGGTGGAAGTGTCGAAGGCGCTGCCGCGGATGTCGTGCACGTCCGGAGGGCCCTTCAACGATGTACCCTCCCCCCTTCAACACTTGGCCTCAGTGAGGCTTGGCCGCCGCCGCAAAACACCGCGGGCAGCCCTTGTCCCGGATCGCGTCCGTCTCCCAGAACGTGGCCTCGGCACCGGCGATGGCCTCCTTGGTCACGTCGATCGGCCTGGAGTACATCTCGGCGAAGCAGTTGGCACACAGGACCTTGAAGTTGAGGTGTGCCTCGGGCGAGACCTGGAGCTCCAGGGTCCCGCCGGCCTCCACGACCGGGGCGAAGATGCGTTTGGGCCGCATCGACGCCGGCTGCCCGGCGGTTACCTTGATGTCGTGCGGGTAGCCGTTGGAGCCGATGACGCGCAGCCGCCCCCCCGCCCCCGCGGCGCTCGCCGTGATGCCGTCGTCGAAGCTGAGGTAGAAGCTGGGCTGGATCGGACCGGTGAATCTCATACGCTCGACAAAGTAGGCCCTAAGATTTTTTCAAACGAACCTCGAGCAGCAGATCGTCCGCGGTGATGAACACGTCGCGCCCGTCGCGCCCGCCCACCGTCACGTTGGCCGTCCGCCTACCGGTGCGGATCTTCCCGAGCACGTCGCCCTCCGCGTCGAAGACGATGACGCCGCCCGGGCCAGTGGCCAGCAACACGCCACTCTCGAGCATATACATGCCGTCGGCCGAGCCCGGGTTGGCCTCCCCGACCTCGTCGGTGAGGTCGGCGAAGACGGTGCACTCGACCTCGGTGGAGTCGTTCGCGCCGGCCAGCGGGCACCGCATCCAGAGCATGCGCTCCGCGAAGGAGTTCGACACGATGAGCGCCGACTCGTCCGGCGTGAGCACGATGCCGTTCGGTCGCTCGAGTCGGCTGTAGAGTAAGGTCGGGCTGCCGCCAAAACGCTCGACGCGGTACACGCCGGAGAAGTCGAGTTCGCGGGCCTGCTCGCCGAAGGTTTTGTCGACGCCGTAGGGGGGGTCGGTGAAGTAGATCGTGCCGTCGCTGGCCTGGACCAGGTCGTTGGGGGAGTTGAGGCGTTTGCCGCGGTAGGCTTTCGCCAAAACCTCGAACGCGGTGGAGTCCGGGGTGATGCGTTTTGCCTTGAGCGCCTCCTGGAGGTTTTGGCGAAAGCGGACCACCTGTCGCTCGCCGTGTTGCGCCATCAGGAGGGCCCCGTCGCGGTCGAGCAGCAGGCCGTTGGCCCCGGGCTCGCCCTCGATGAAGTAGTACGCCAGGTAGCCCGACGGGAACATGAACGTATCCACGCCCCAGACCCCGTCGCGGCGCGCCTCGTTGTTGCGGGGATTGAAGCGGTACACCACGTTGCCGGGCACGTCGGTAAACAGCAGGCGCCCGCCGTCCTCGACCCAGACCGGCCCCTCCGACCAGTCGAAGCCCCCCGCCAGCACCTCGATCGCGGAGGCCACCTCGATCACGTCCTCGAAAGCCGGGTCGAGCACCTCGAAGGAGAGGCCCTGGACCGAGTCGACGACCTTGGTGTAGGGGTAGGTCTTGGGTGGTGCGCCGGCGTTGTCGCCGCCGCGGCAGGCCCCTAGCACCAGGAGGAGGAGGCTTGTGGCGATGAGGAGGGCCGCGTAACGCATACGGGCGAAGGTGGGGAATATCTGGAAGATGGATTTGCCTGCGGCGGTGAGGCCTGCTGCGCTGCTGGTATGACGTGCCCGTGCCTTGCGTCAATCTGATGTGCTGTTCTCTCGTCCGGGGTCGTAGGCCGTAGTGGAGGTTAGTGCCGGGGGGGGATCTAGGCTCGTGGCTTTTCTGTTCCGGACCGTTCGACCCCGGGCTACTCGTGGTTTGACCCCGCTGGGGTCGTCGTCGTTCTAAAGGCCGTGGTCATCGGTACCTGTCGCCTACGCGGTAGCGCACCTAGGCACCCAGGCACCCAGGCACCCATGCCGCCGGCCCGGCCCCGTCGCTGCGCTCCCGGGGCCAAACCGGCTACGCCAGGAGGCGGACCTACGGCCCGCTGCGTGGCGCCTACGTGGGAGCGCACCGAGGCACCGAGGCACCAGCCCCCCCTACGCCATCACCTCCCCCACTACCCTCCCCCGCCGCTCCGCCACCACGTTCACGCCGTGGATCTTCTCGGCGTCGGCCATGAGGCGGCGGCAGTCCTGCGAGAGGTTCGTGATCTCGACGTGCTTGCCGGCGCGGTGGTAGCGCTCCGTGATGCGGTCGAGGGCCTCGATGGCGGACATGTCGACGACGCGGCTTTCGGTGAAGTCGATCACGATGCGGTCGGGGTCGCCGAGGACGTCGAACTTGTCGTTGAACGCCGAGACCGACGCGAAGAACAGCGGACCGTAGATCTCGTAGTGCTTCACGCCGTCGGCGTCGACGAGCTTGCGGGCGCGGATGCGCTTGGCGCTCTCGTAGGCGAATACGAGGGCCGAGATGATGACCCCGACGATGACCGCGAGGGCGAGGTTGTGGAGGAAGACCGTCACGAGGGTCACGAGCACCATCACGATCACGTCGGCCTTGGGGACCTTGTTGATGGTCCGCAAGGAAGCCCACTCGAAGGTCCCGACGGCGACCATGATCATCAGGCCCGTGAGCGCGGCCATGGGGACGAGCTCGATGAGGCTCGAGCCGAACATGATGAACGACAGCAGCAGCAAACTCGCCACGATGCCCGAGAGCCGCGCCCGCGCCCCGGAGCTGATGTTGATGAGGCTCTGCCCGATCATCGCGCAGCCGCCCATGCCGCTAAACAGCCCGGACAGGAAGTTGGCCGCGCCCTGCGCGACGGCCTCGCGGTTGCCGTGCCCGCGGGTCTCGGTGATCTCGTCGATGATGTTGAGGGTCAGCAGGCTCTCGATCAGGCCGACGCCCGCCACGATGGCCGCGTACGGGAACACGATCACGAGCGTCTCCCAGGTCCAGGGCACGTCCGGGAGGTGGAACGGCGGGAAGCCCCCGGCGATCCCTGCGGGTCCGGCCATGTCGCCCACCGAACTGGTGTCGATGCCGAAGGCGACCACGATGCCCCAGACGCTCAGGATGGCCACGAGGGCCGCCGGCACCACCTTCGTGAGCTTCGGAAGTCCCCAGATGATGAGCATCGACAGCGCCACGAGTCCGCCGAAGGTGTACAGCGACGTTCCCGAGAGCCAGGGCCCCGTGGGCGACTCTCGGAACTGCACGATTTGCGACATAAAAATCACGATCGCCAGGCCGTTGACGAAGCCGTAGATGGCCGGGTGCGGCACGAGGCGCATGAGCTTGCCGAGCTTCAGCAGGCCGGCCGCCATCTGGAGGACGCCCGCGAGGATGACGCAGGCAAAGACGTACTCGACGCCGTGGGTCTTCGACAGCGCCACGATCACGACGGCCACCGCGCCGGTCGCCCCCGAGATCATGCCCGGGCGCCCGCCGAACACGGACGTGACGAGCCCCATGACGAAGGCGGCGTACAGGCCCGTGATCGGGCTCAGGTCGGCGATGAGCGCGAACGCCACCGCCTCGGGGACGAGCGCCAGGGCCACGGTGAGCCCGGAGAGGATCTCCGTTTTGTAGTCGACCTTTTGCTCGAAGTCGAAGAGGTTGAGGAGGGCTTGCATACGCTTTCGGGGTGGTGGCCTCCCGGGGAGGGCTCTCGAAAAGCGCGCAAAGGTAGGGGGTTGGCTCGGGGGGCCGTTACCTGCGGGTGGCTTTGGCGCCTTCGCTTGCGCGAATCTTCGATTTCGGCAAAACGGGGGGCGCGTGTTCCAGCAGCTTATTGCGCCTGCTGTGATCGCACCGACGATACGTAGCCTAAGGCGGGACACACGGTAGATCGTGGGGGAGACCGTGCTTGTTAAGGTCGTGCAAAGTTGCTGCTCGCCCTGGGGGGGCCAAGGACCTTGTTTTTGCTGTTCTAACTGTTCACTGATCAGATCAGATCAGCCCAGCCCGCCACACGCACCCCACCGAAAAGCCGGTTTTGGCGAAAGCCCGTTCTAGCGAAAGCCCCCTCACGCACCCCCGTCATAGCCCCAGGTCAGCCGCAACGCCCCCCACGTAAACCCGCCCCCGAACGCCGTAATCACCAGCTCGTCGCCTTTGCGCAACCTCGACTCGTACTCCCTGAGGCACAGCGGAATCGTGGCCGCGGTCGTATTCCCGAACCGCTCGATGATCATCATCACCTGCTCCATCGGGAAGTCCATCTGCTTGGCGACCGACTCCAGGATGCGCTGGTTGGCCTGGTGCGGCACCAGCCACGCGATGTCCGCGGCCGTGAGGCCTTCGTCCTCCAGCAACTTCGCCACCGCCTTACTCATCCCGAACACGGCCTGCTTGAAGACCACACGGCCGTTTTGCCGAATGGCGTGCTGCTTGAGGTCGATCGTCTCGTGACTCGCCGGCAACACCGAGCCCCCGGCCAGCATATTTAGCTCCGCGCCCCCGGAGCCGTCGCTGTAGAGTCGCGCCGCGCGCACGCCGATCTCCTCCTCGGTCGGCTCCAGCATCACCGCCCCGGCCCCGTCGCCGAAGAGGATGCACGTGGCCCGGTCGGTGTAGTCGATGATGCTCGACATCTTGTCCGCCCCGATCACGATCACCTTTTTGTGCGTGCCGGACATGATGTACTGCGCCCCGGCCTGCAGTCCGAAGAGGAAGCCCGAGCAGGCCGCCGAGAGGTCGTAGCCGTAGGCGTTCGTGAGGCCGGCCTTGTGGGCGACGAGCGTGCCCGTGTCCGGAAAACGGAAGTCGGCCGTGACGGTGCAACAGATGACGAGTTCGACCTCCTCGGCCCGGGTGCCGGTCTTGTCCAGGAGCTCGGCGACGGCCGGCACGCACAGGTCGGAGGTGCCGAGGCCTTCGCCCTTCAGGATGCGGCGCTCCACGATCCCGGTGCGCTCGCGGATCCACTGATCGTTGGTGTCGACGAGCCGCTCGAGCTCTGCGTTCGTGAGGATATAGTCGGGTACGTATCCGGCGACCCCGGTGACGGCGGCTCTCATCATGGGGCGCAAAGTAAGGCAAGGACTACCGCGCCGACCGTTGCCTAAACCCCGCCGCCCGCTCCCTCGACGCGGCCCAACACGGGGCGCCCGCGCTGCGTAACGTCTTTCGAACAAACACAAACCCCCCATGCCTACCCTCCCCCGCCGCGTGGCCAGCGTCTTGGTCGCGGCCCTCTTGCTCGGCAGCACCGCCCTCGGCGCCGCCGCCGCCCCCGCCCCCACCGTCTCCTTCACGAGCGCCCGCGCGAAGGCCGCCCGCGAGGGCAAGGTGCTCCTCGTCGGCTTCACGGCCGCGTGGTGCCTCCCGTGCCGCGTCATGGCGGAGACCACCTTCGCCGACCCCGAGGTGCTCGCGTACCTGCGCGAGCACTACGTCTCCATCGAGATCGACGTCGAGAACTTCGACGGCCTCGTCATCCAGCAGCAGTACGAGGTCGAGTCCCTGCCCACGATCCTCATCTTCTCCAGCGGGGGCGAGGAGGTCGACCGACTCACGGGCTCCGTCTCCGCCGAGCAGCTCCTGGTCAGCTTGCGCCAAAACAACCTCCCCCAGAATCGCCCCCGCGCCACCGCCCCCGACGCCTCCGAGGACTGGAGCGAGCCCTTCGCCCGCATGACGAATGTCTACGCGCAAACGTCGACGCAAGCCGAGCCCACGCCTTCCGGCAAAACCAGTCCAGATGGCGCTACCGGGCCTTCCGGCAAAACCGACCTCACCCCAGCTACCCCCGCGAGCCAAACCCGCCCCGAGGCCATCGCCCCCGCCGCGCCCCCCACCTTCGAAATCAACGCCACCCCACCCGATGACCTCGCCGCCGCCTCACCCAACGACGACGAGTACCCCGACGAAGACGAATACGAAGTAACACCAGCCAAAACCTCAGCCGAGCCCACAGCCCAGCCCGCAGCCGAGCCCCAAGCCGAGCCCCACGCCCCCCAAGCCCACTACACCCTCCAACTAGGCGCCTTCACCTCCGAAGCCAACGCCGCCACCCTCGCCGAAACCCTCCGCCAAATCACCCCCCACCCCATCCAAATCACCGCAGACGACACCAACGCCCCCACCATCTACCGCGTCACCCTCCGCCAGTCCGGCACCGAAGCCTGGGCCAGGACCCAGCAGGCCGACATGGCGGCCCGCGGGATGGACAGCGTACTCAGGCGCTCGTAGTCCCCGCAAACCGTCCGATCCTCGAGGGAGCGCATCGAGCAAATGCTCGGCGTCTCGCTAACGGAACGGGCCGGGCTGCACCCTGCATCACCTTGACACGTACCGGGCGCACGGTCGATCCCGGTCGCTTCGAAGCCCTTACGCAATCCGGGTGCCCCCCCAAGGCGACCTAGGCGCAGCTGCCCATGTAGAGATTGCCACGCCAGCTTCGCGTCTCGCAATGACTGCCCATCTAGCCACAGGCGCCTACCTAGCCACAGGCGCCCATACACCCCCCCTCCCCCGGCATCATATTTGCACCGCGAGCCATGTGACGCCTCCTGCGCCACGCCCCACGTATGCTCGCTACCCCACGCACCCCGCCCCGATCCCCGGCCGACGTACTGGCTCGTGGCCTCGCCGTCGCCCTCCTGTTTTGCGGAAGCGGAATGGCCGTAGCCCAGACGCCGCAACCCGTCACCCACGAGGAGGGCGAGCACGTCACCAAGTGGGACCGGACCCGCAAGATGATTCCCTGCAGCGACAACGACGCCGGGACCGTGACTATCGGCGGCGGCATCGGGCAGTCGACCGACCTGAGCCTCGACACGCTCTTCCTGTGCTTCGGGGACACCGTGCTCGTCGACCACAACGGCGACCAGCGCCTCGACGGCGACCCCGACAAGAGCACCCCCGCCGGCGTCGGCTACGCCTGGTACGACTGCAGGCCCACCGCCACCGGCCCGACGCGCATCGCCGTCGAGCAGGACCGCTGCATCCTCCCGAACCCGACCACCGCGCCCGGCACGGCCGCCTTCTTCATCTCGACCGCCAACCGCCTCGACGGCGACCAGAAGTTCTGGAACGACGGCAGCGTCCAGACCCGCTTCGGCGCGGGCGCCCCGAAGCTCATCTGGTTCGCGCCCATCACCTTCGACAGGCTCGAGGCCACGGGCCCGAAGTACGAGCGGAGTGGCTCCTGCGTGAGCGTGAGCACGCGCGCGGCCTTTGCCGTGGTGTACCTCAACGAGTTGACCGCCAGCGATCTCGCGGTGGGCAACTGCGGCGGGGCCTTCAGGGTGGAGGGTGGATTGCCGCAGTACAATTCGCGGGCGCGCTACAGCGTCGAGGTCGTCCATCGCGCCAGGCCCACCGTACGCGGTAAGCTGCTAAACCCGAGTGTGCGCGCCGGTGAGCAGGCGCGGTTCAGCGTGCCCGAGGCGGGGACCTACGACATCATCGTCCGCGACGCGAAGGGCTGCACCGCGACGACGCTCGCGGCCGACGTCACGGCCTGCGTGCCCCAGCCCAAGGTGTCCATCGGGATCGACTCGGTGCGGTCGGCGCCCAACGTCGAGGTCTGCGTGCCCGTGCGCGCCAGCGGCTTCGCCGGGGTCACGCGCTACCGCTTCGACCTCGACTACGACGAGGTGCGGCTGCGCTACGAGCGGACGCAGAACGTCCACCCCGCCATCGCGCCCCTCTTCGTGGGCGCCGGGCCGACCAAGCTCAACATCGACGTCACCGTGCCCGCGGGTAGGTCCCAGACCGTGCCCGACGGGGCCATCCTCTTCGAGGTTTGCTTCAAGACCCTCGGCACCGAGGGAGAGTTCGGGGGCGTCGTGGTGACGGCACCACCGGCGGGCATCCTCTTCGAGGCAGGCGCCCAGGCCCTCGACCTCGCGGTGAAGCCCGGCGGCGTGTTGATCACCAACCAGCCCTTCGGCCTACTGCTCGAGGCCCTGCCGGGTTGCGGTGGGCAAGACGCCAATGCCATCTCGATCGGGGCCTTCGGCGGCACCGCGCCCTACACGGTGATGTACGGTCCCGTAGCCAGTGGCCCCGCGCGCGGGCCGCTCACTTTGGCGAGTGACGCTGCTCGCGTAAGGACGCCGGCCAATCTGCCGCCCGGCGACTACGTCGTGCGCGTGACGGCCCAAAACGGCGCCGTCTCCACCGGGACGATCCGCGTGGCGGACGGGCCGAAGCTATCCGTCAACGTGGCGATCGTGAGTGAGCTGCGCTGTCGCGACGACGTGAGTGGGGCCCTGCGCGCCGTACCGCTGCTCGACTTCAGCACACCCGGCAATCCCGACGACTACACCTACGCCTGGTCGCGCAACGGCGTGACGATCGCGAGTACGCAGTCCATCAACGGCCTCGGCGTCGGCGAGTACAAGGTCAGGATCACCGACCGGCGCGGCTGCGTGGCCGAGGGCATGGGGTCCATCTTCTCGCCGCCGGCCATCCAGCCCCGACCCGCCGTCACCGACGCGACCTGCGTCGGCCCGGCCGATGGCCTCGTCGAGCTGCAGCCTTCCGGCGGGACGACGGCCACGGGCGACTACGCCTACGCGATCACGCTGCCGAACGGCTCGATCAGCAATCGCCGCGGCCCGGAGCTGCGGCTCAACGGCAATCCCGGGGTGTACCTCGTGACCGTCACGGACGACAACGGCTGTCGCGCCGAGACCACTTCCACCATCCGCGCCGAGCGCGAGGTAGGCACCGTGCCGGTGGTCGATTCGATCAGCTGCTTCGGCCTGACCGACGGCGAGATCCTGGTCACGGCGAGGGCTGTCTTCGGGGCGGCTCCGAGGGGGCCACTCAATTTCAATTGGTCGGGCGACCCGCGGGGCACGACCGACAACACCAACACGTCCAGCACCGTGAGCGGCCTGGCCGAGGGCACCTTCATCGTGCTGCTCACCGACGCGGACCGCTGCGAGGCGCGTGACACCTTCCGGCTCACCGAGCCGCCGCTGCTCGTGGCTACCCTCGCGGGCAAGGGCGACGAGAGTTGCGTCCCGGGCGCCGACGGCTTTGCGGAAGTGACGGTGGCGGGGGGCACGCCGGGCGCCCCCGCCTACGGCTTCGCGTGGTCCAACGAGAATGGCGACATCATGGCCAAGGATGCGCGGGCCACGGGCCTGCGCGCCGGCGTCTACCAGGTGGTCGTCACGGACGGCAACGGCTGCACGGCGACCCTCGCGGCCCCCGTCGAGGTGGCCTCGCCGCGGCGCCCGCGTATCGACAGTCTGCGCGACACGAGGCTGGCGTGCTTCGGGAATACCGACGGCACGCTCACGGTCGCGGCCTCGCCGACGACCTCCCCGATCGCACGGCTGCTCTGGAGCAACGGCGCGACCACGGCCACGATCAGAGACCTGGCCGCCGGCACCTACGCGGTGACCGTCTTCGATCAGGCCGGCTGCGCGACCGTAGACTCCGCGGTGGTCATCCAGCCGGACCGCCTCGCCGTCGCGGACTCCGTGGTGCTCGGGCCGAAGTGTTTTCAGCAGGGCGGCGGCGCCATCGAGGTCACCGTCGCCGGAGGCACGGCGCCCTTCACGTACTCCTGGACCGACGGTACCAGCGGCATCGGCGCCCACCGCATCGAGGGCCCCGCCATCACGGCCGGCAACTACGGCGTGACGATCGTCGACGCCAACAACTGCCCTCCCTTACGGAAAAACTACCGCCTCCCGGAGGCCCCGAGCATCGACCCGGACTTCAGCGGCATCCGGCGCGCGAGTTGCGCCATCGAGGTCTGCGACGGCGGTGCGGTGGCCGTGGCGACGCTGCCGGGCAGCCCGGACGCGCGTTTCAACTTCGTGTGGGACAGCGGCGAGCGCACCGACGACGCGCTCCGCAGCCAGGCCAGCATGCTGTGCGGCGGGCGCAACGCCCTGTTCATCCAGGAGACGAGCCTGGTCTGTCCCCCGCAGGAGTTCCCGGTCAACGTGCCGGCGCCCGACCCCCTCGCCATCGAGGTAGGTGAAGTCAGGGACGCCCGTTGTTTTGGCGAAAGCTCCGGCCTCATCGACGTGACCGAGGTCTTCGGCGGCATCCCGGGCTACACCTTCGAGTGGCGGAGTTCGACCGCGACCCAGAGCGGCAACCGGGCCATCAACCTCGCGGCCGACACCGTCACGCTGCTGATCCGCGACAAGGACAACTGCCCCTACCGCGACACGTTCGTCATCGGTGAGCCGCCCGAGCTCACGCTGACCGAGGACACGCTCCGCACCGTCGACCCGGCTTGCTTCGGCGAGGCGAGTGGCTTCATCTCGCTGATCGTGCAGGGCGGCAACCTCGGCGGCGGCAAGGCCATCCGCTGGAACGACGAGCCGACGCGCAACTCCGTCGAGGCGAGCCGCCTCAGGGCCGGGCGCTACACGGCGCAGGTGACGGACAATAAGGGCTGTACCGACGAGGTGACCGTCGTGCTTAC
This sequence comes from Saprospiraceae bacterium, assembly GCA_965215115.1. Taxonomy (GTDB): domain Bacteria; phylum Bacteroidota; class Bacteroidia; order Chitinophagales; family Saprospiraceae; genus CALDTK01. Next base: position 2,643,961 of record OZ244050.1, on the reverse strand, counting down.
GCAACCCGACGAGATCATCTACCGCGTGGCGGCCTACGACCCGATCAAGTGCTTCGGCGACTTTACGTTCGTCGAGATCGACAGCGCCTACGGGGGGCGCGGCGAGGTGCCGGCCGACTACCAGGTGTCCGTCAACGGGAGCAGCTTCCAGGTCATCGGCACGCGATTCCAGGTGCCGGGGGGACTCCCGATCCCCGTCGAGGTGGTCGACCCGACGGGTTGCCAGGCCTTCGGCGAGCTGTTGGTCGAGACGCCGCCGGCCATTACGGTGCGCCTTCCGGCAAAACTCACGGTCGAGTTGGGCGATAGCGTCCGCATTAGACCGAGTGTCTTCCCCGGGGGCGCGCCGCTGGTGTTGGACAGCCTGCGTTGGTCGCCGGACACCAACCTCGTCTACGTCGGCAACTCCCGCCTGAGCCCCTTCGCCAAGCCGCTCGAGGACCTTACCTACACCCTCACCGTCGTCGACGAAGACGGCTGTCGGCAGTCGGCCAGCGTCCTGATCGACGTGGACCGCAATCGCAATTTCTTCATCCCGACGGCCTTCTCGCCGAACAACGACGCGGTCAACGACCAGCTCCAGGTCTTCACCGGTCCGGGCGTCAGGCAGATCAAGAGCCTCGTGATCTACAACCGCTGGGGCGAGCTGATCCGCGAGGCCGAGGACCTGCCCCTGAGCAGCTACGGCGAGACGGTGGCCTGGGACGGCAACTTCCGCGGGCAGTTGGTCGACGCAGGCGTGTACGTCTACCTCGCGAAGGTGGTCTTTTTGGACGGTCGCGAGATTGTCTACAAGGGAAACGTGAACGTGGTGTACTGAGGGCAACCGCTACCTTGCGGGGCGTAAGCCAGAGCCCCGTACGCTATCATGTCCATTGCCCGCCTCGTCCGTCGCCTCAAGCCTGCGTATGCGCTGTACAACTTGTTTCAGCGGCGGCGCCTGGCGCACAACCTCCCGCTGTACCGCAAGCTGGGCTTGGGGAAGGCCTACTTTTCGCCGGTGAGCAGTCGGGATTTTGCGCATTTGCCAGCGGTGACGGACGCGGAGGCTTCAGCCGGGTCGGCGGCGCGGCTGCGGGGGAGCGAGGCTTTCGCGGGGGTATCGGCTGAGGGCCAGGCCAGCTTGCTGGATTTTCACGAAAGGGGGTACGCGGTGCTGCCGGGCTTACTCACCGCGGAGCGGGTCGCGGCCATCAACGCGAGTCTCGACGGCCTCATCGCCGCCGGGGACCTTCGCGCCAACTCGGTCAACAAGTACATGTTCGCCTTCCGGCAGTCGGAAGTGATCCGGGAAGCGGGTACCGGCCAGCTCCGGGAGTTGGTCTCGGCGCTCCTCGGACACGAGGCGACGCTGTTTCAGAGCATCAACTTCCTGAGCGGCAGCCAGCAGCCGACGCACTCCGACAGTATTCACATGAGTACGTACCCGCTCGGGGGCCTGGTGGCGGCCTGGGTGGCGCTCGAGGACATCACGCTCGACAACGGTCCGCTGCACTACTACCCCGGGAGCCACAAGCTGCCGTACTACCTCAACGCCGACTACGACAACGAGGGCACGCGCTGGCTCACGGGCGACAAGGACTACAAGGCGTACGAGAGTTTCATCCAGGAGAGGGTCGCCGAGCAGGAGCTACCGCGGGAGGTGTTTTTGGCGAAAGCCGGAGACGTCTTCCTGTGGCACGCCAACCTTTTACACGGCGGCGAGCCGCACCTGGACAAGGGGAGGACGCGCAAGAGTATGGTGTTTCATTATTTCAGTCAGGGACACATCTGCTATCACGAGATTAGTCAACGGCCGGCGTTGATGGGGTAGGGAGTTGCGGATCGATCATACGCCTTTCGGCAAAACCCACTGCCCCCGGTACTTCACGAATATCTTGGCGATGTTGCGGGCGTCGTCGATCCCGCGGTGGTGCGTACCCTCGAGCGACAGTCCTTCGAACTCCATCGCCCGATCCATCCCGAGGGCCCGCCGCACTTTCCGGAGTTCGGCGTGCTGGTGCTTGAGGCTGACGTGAGGCGTGACCCAGTCGGCAGCGAGATTGTGTAGCGCGCAGTCCTGCTCGAGCTGCCGGCGATCGTAGAAGCCCCAGGAGCACAACACGTACGCGCCCTCGCCGATCCACGCTCTAAACTGCCGCTGCGCTTCGTAGAAGTAGGGCGCGTCATCGACGTCGGCCTGCTGGATGGAGGTGAGTTTCGTACAGAATGCGCTGAGCTGCGGGTAGCGGATCGGCTTCACGAAGGTCTGGAACTCGGACAGCGTCCGGCCCGCGTCGTCGACCATGACGGCGCCGATCTCGATGGTCTCGTTGTCTTGGCGGTCGTGCTGGTCCCAGCACGTGGCCTCGAGGTCGAAGATGATGTGGTGCATGGCTAGACATTTACGAGCCGATGTTCTGGTAAGTGTCGTAGAATTCGCCGAAGCTCGAAAACGGACATAGGTAGGCCATCCTTGCGGCTCGGGGCTTTCCGAATCTCTAACTTAGAATAGCACATCATCGTTGGCCTCCGCGGTGGCTATTGCGCAAACCTTAAGGTGTGCTAAGGGGTGTGGATGAGAGAGAAAACGAGAAAGTCTGCTTCTTGATGGTGGCCCAACTTCCTTTCTGAACTCATCCTCGTAGGCTATCTTTGAATCTTTGGTGACGAGCATCCATTTATCCGGGAGTTGATCCTCGATTATATTCTCCATATGTTTCTGAATTATCCTATAATTGATTAAATAGCAGGCAATATCATTCGTGGTAACTATGCACCCTCCGTTGCGACTACTGCCCTTCTCAATCTACAGACGCTGAGTCAGGATGGTAGCCACCGCCATGATTGTGTTTCTGTCTACTCGGCGGCAAACTGAGCTTTGATGGCCGCGATAAGTTTTACCGCGTGTGGGTACACTCCTTTAACATCTGCTTCGGTGAGGTCAAAGAAATCACTGTAGTCGCCCTTGTGACGCCAGTCAAAAAGATCGCTGTAGGCCTGGCCCAGGTGAGCGTCGATCAGCTCGCTCTTGACGTAGCCCTGGAAAAATTGCGGCTTGACACCCGAGTGCGTCTTGGTGCTTTTATGATCCCTGAATAGCAGTGCGGATACCGCATAGTACGCCGCATAATAGAGTCAGTTCATGGCTGAGTTCCATTTCTCGTGCTCCATAAGGATTTTAGCGACCTCCATCGTCTCGTCGGCTTTGTCGAATCGGTAGTCGATGTAAGCCTGTCTGTCTATCGGGTTCATAAGCGTATGCGATCTTGGGCAATGTTATGGTACAAAGGCGTTACTCGAAATCGGCCGTTATACTCTTCTCGTGACTTAACCATAGTCGAGATCGCCACTCCATGCGCCAACTCGACGTAGAACAAGGCATGGCGGAACCGCTGCTCGACACCAGTCCCGGCTTCCCCCTCCACTACCACCAGCACATCCCAATCCGACTCCTCCCTGAAGTTTCCTCTGGCCCGCGACCCGTACAGCATGACCTCTGCCGTGGGGTCGACGCCGAGGACGGCTTGGCGGATGGCGGCGAGTATCTCCTTGTGGTCGGACATGAGGCGTGTATTTTTTTGTGCGCAGCGCAAATAGCGACCGCGACCTCGCGAAGCTACGACGAATGCTTTCGAGAAAGGTACACAGTTCCAGAAAGCCCTCGAACCGTGGTCATTCGACCCAGTTTCATTAGAATGCGTCGCTCGCGGAGCGAGTCAAACGACGCCTCAACTAATCAACGTCCACGCCCGCCGCACCTCCCCCACCACCTCCATGTGCTGCGCCAGGCCCCGGTGCTCCTCCATCGCCAGCTCGGCGTCGACCTGCAGCAGCTTCTTCGCCTCTTCGGCCGCGACCTCCTGGATGACGGCGGTTCATGTGCGTCCCGCTCGCGAGGTCGGTCGCGACTTCCGACAAAAGCCGTTGTTGCGCCCCCGTGGGCGCGAAAGGAAGGGGAGTTCGGTTTTGACGGAAGTCTTGTACACTGGCCCAAGGCCCGGGATGACGTTCCCATGCGTGTCGCGGTCGTGGCGGTACTTGCCGAGTTGCTGGCGGAGCCGACTGTAAGCTAACCCCGGGAGCGCTCGACCCACGTAGTGGAAACCACAATGCTACTCCGGTCCAAGACTAGACGAACCACTGGCTACGGTGCGAGCGGCCCTTAAGAGTTGCGACGGCTAAACTCATCAAAGCACCTTATCCAATCCCGTCAGCCGATACGGCGGATCTTCGGCCAACGCTAACTCTCCTGGGTCGAGCTTACGGAACTTGTAGCCCGTGGCTCCGAACTCGTGATAGAGGTCGTAGAACTCATCCGTGCAAAAATCACCTCCAATGAGCGAGAAGATCGGGGGAGGAGTCATACCTGCTTTAAACTCGATAACTCGGTACGAACTCTGGCCTGGCCAACCAACTGGCCTAGCGTAATCACGGAAGTGAAACGGGACTGGCAGAAACTCTACCTCGTCTTCCGACAAATGAGCAAAGCTCGTCTCGATGCCCGACACTATCTGATAGGAACGTCGTATTAGAGTTAGCAATGATTTCTGAGCGTTGAGTACTTGCTCCGCGTGCGCAAAGTTAACTTCTCTCCATTCGTAATTAACAGTTGCCCCATTTGATCTGCGTACAGGCACCGTGCCGCCCGCCCACGACACGGACAACCTTCGACGCAAGAATTCATAGAAACCGGAATCGATCAACAGTCCATCAGGTCCGAAGGGGTGCATAAGTATTGTAGACAACTTGGACCGGGGATCTAAGGGCAGGATACCTGGCTGTTTAGGATCTATATCCGCGGGATGGTAAGGGATCCCAGGGACACCCCGCCACCCGTGAACCTGAGGAACAAACCCAAGAGGTCCGCCCGAGCTACGAACATCAAAATCCAACTCGTACATAGTTACCAGGTGTGAGTGAATAGACCTATATCTTTGCCACTAGCAATGTGCCTGCGGAGAGCTTGTTGTAATTCGTTTACGATATACAAATCAGGAAGTCCTAATCGCTGACCTTCATCAAGAAGCCGCCGAACTGTTGTATTGTACACAGGATGGCCAGCTCTATGTTTTGCAGCATCAATAAGAATTCCATTCTCAAGGTTGTTCATGTGGAATCTGGCTTTCGCAGCCAATCGTTGTACCACGGGATAATCAAGGTGCTTGACGGGAATAATATGATGAGCCTGGGTTCCATCCCCAATCATACCTCCCAGGATCTTCCTCAACTCATGCCGACACGACGTATTTGCCCCAGTACAAAAATGTATGTAGTCGTTAACGCGATGGTACACTACCGGCGCGAACGTCCCATCAAATCTTCTCGTCAACCCAGCGACTTTTGTCACGATTCGGCCACCCGTCCCGATCATTCCAATAATCGGAATCGTCGCTACCACCGAAATGGTGGCGTTCGTGTAGTCCCCCTCGATAGCATACACAGCGGCGTTTATTAAATCGGCAGGCTCGCCAAACCCCGGGACCATTCCCGCTAAATCTAAAATAGTATGGACGCTGCCTCCGACGACATTCCAACATGCACTCGAGATGATAGCAGCTTCGCTCCATAGCTCTCTCCCATCTTTCCCATCATACATTTGTCGAAGGATGGCCGCTTCCTCCAGTACTTGAAGAGCCGTTAAAGCATAAAACAGAGGATCAATCTGCATTGCTTCGAAAGTCTTGCGAGCCACGACTTCCCTTTGCTCAGAACTAGTGTTGAGTTCCTGCAATCTAGCTCCTAGACTGGGATTTGCTAAAAGATATGCACCAAATCCCGTGGATTTATCTAACCCAAGACAAGACGCAAATGCATCCGCAGCATCCGCCTTCGCTTGAGCATTAAGACTCGCAATTAAATTTTGAGAAAGCTCCGGATCTGCGCCCATACCCCCGCCTTCGAGACTGAGTCGATGACTACATGCAAGAGGTGGCTTCGGTGTCGGTGTAGTGGTTGAGCTACCTGCGCTGGGCCCGTTCCCGCCGCCGCCGCCTCTGCGAGGCCCATTGGTCCCATAGTCTATTTCGCCCATCCTTGGGTCTGAACAGTCATAGACAGTAAAACATTTCCAACCCCTCGGGCTTAATGCGCGAGCTAGCTCATCTGCGATCTCGGGAAACTTGGTAATAGGGACACGGAATACGTAGGGGCCGGGTGGCGGCGGGGGCTCAACGTGATAGTACACGCAAATTCGGATTCGCATACAGCGTCCGCCAAGGTCGCCTCCTAGATCAGAAAACCCTATATTGTTGGCTGCCAAAAGCTCTGTGTAACCAGAATCGATTCGACCTTCTAATGCATATTGCATCGCTGCGTGCATCAGCGTGTATGTGCGAAGTTGATTAAATTTACCTTCGCTAATTTCACCATCTAAATACCGCATGGGCTTATCCATATGGTTCCGAGTCACTAGATCAATCTCATTTAACTTATATGTCGAATCCTGATTGAAGGATATGAGCGAAGCCACCCACTCTCCATCCTTAGAGACAGGCACAATCACTCCAGTCGGCACAAGCGACTCGTCATCATACAGTGCGTAGTTCCATTGCGGAATACCAACCCGATCAATAAATGACCAAATGTTTTGCTCACTATAAAATTCATGAACAAATTGAGCCAACAGAGAATCCTTTGAGATTCCCGCCCGGGCACTGAGCAAGCTTTGCTTGTGGCTTTCTATCACGTTGAGCGACTCCGTAGTACCCGTTAGTGTCGCCAAAAGACTTTCGGAAAGCCGCTCGATGGACATCCTAGTTTCCTGCGGAGTAACCTCCGCAGGCAAATTGAGAGCCTCTTTTTGACATCCAAACCCAAAAACCGCGATAACTAGTATCCAAATCTTGAAAGTACGGGCTTCAATTTTGCTAACGTCATTCGGCCAATGTAAGAGTATTGATGCCACATTACCAAATTGTATGAGTACGCTGGACGGCGATCTGCAAGTTTACCGACCTCTCACGGGCCATCAGAGCCCCGTCCCCCTCAACTAATCAACGTCCACGCCCGCCGCACCTCCCCCACCACCTCCATGTGCTGCGCCAGGCCCCGGTGCTCCTCCATCGCCAGCTCGGCGTCGACTTGCAGGAGCTTCTTCGCCTCCGCGGCCGCGACCTCCTGGATCACGGCGTCCTCGGGGATGCGGGCGAGCTTGAAGAGCAACTCGCCGCTCTGACGCAGGCCCTCGACATCGCCCGCGCCGCGCAGCTCCAGGTCCTTCTCCGCGATCACGAAGCCGTCGTTCGTGTCGCACATCACCTGGAGGCGCTCACGGCCCCCGTCCGAGAGCTTGCCCTCCGTCATCAGGATGCAGTAGCTCTGCTCGGCGCCCCGCCCTACTCTACCCCGCAGCTGGTGCAGCTGGCTGAGCCCGAAGCGCTCGGCGTTCTCGATGATCATCACCGTGGCGTTCGGGACGTTGACCCCGACCTCGATGACCGTGGTCGCGACCATGATCTGGGTCTGCCTCTTGACGAAGCGCTCCATCTCGAAGTCCTTGTCGGCCGGCTTGAGCTTGCCGTGCACCACGGAGATGTGGTACTCGGGCGGCTCGAAGCGCTCCTGGATGCGCTCGAAACCCGTCATGACGTTCTTCAGGTCCATCGCCTCCGACTCCTCGATCATCGGGTACACGACGTAGACCTGGCGCCCCTTGTCGATCTCGGAGCGCATCCACTCGTGCACCTCGGCGCGGTGCTTCTCGGTGAGGTGGCGCGTGGTGACGGGCTTGCGGCCCGGGGGCAGCTCGTCGATCTTCGATACGTCCAGGTCGGCGTGCGTCACGAGGGCGAGCGTGCGCGGGATCGGCGTGGCCGTCATCACGAGGACGTGCGGCGGGTGGGGCGCGTTCTTGCGCCAGAGCTTAGCGCGCTGCTGGACCCCGAAGCGGTGCTGCTCGTCGATGACGACGAAGCCCAGGTTCTGGAACACGACCGGGTCCTCGATCAGGGCGTGCGTCCCGATCAGGATGTTGATCTGGCCTTCCTTCAAGGCGCGCAGGATGCCGGTGCGCTGCCGGGCGGGGGTGTTGCCCGTGAGGAAGCTCATCATCACGCCGGTGCCCTTCAGCAATTCCGTGAGGCCGTCGAAGTGCTGCTGCGCGAGGATCTGCGTCGGGGCCATCATACAACTCTGGTACCCGTGGTCGATCGCCATCAGCATCGCGAGCAGCGCGACGACCGTCTTGCCCGACCCGACGTCCCCCTGGACGAGGCGGTTCATGTGCGTCCCGCTCGCGAGGTCGGTGGCGACTTCCGTCAAAACCCGCTGTTGCGCCCCCGTTAGATCGAAGGGGAGTTTGGTTTTGACGAAAGTCTCATACACCTGGCCAGGCCCCGGAATCACATAACCGCGCGTATCGCGGTCGTGGCGGTACTTGCCTAATTGCTGGCGCAGCTGAAACAAGAACAGCTCCTCGAACTTGATCCTGCGTGTCGCCTCGTGGGCCGCCGTCTCGTTGGCGGGGAAGTGCAAATCGTGGAGCGCCGTGAAGTGACTCACCAAACGGTACTGCTCAGCCAGTTTTAGCGGAAGCGTATCAATAGCCCCCGGGAAACGCTCCTCCAACTGGCTCAGGATCGCCCTGACCATGCGGCGGCGCGTCTTCATGTCGACGCCCTTCGCGTTGAACTTCTCCGTGCTCGGGTAGACGGGCTCGAAGGTCTCGTTAGCGCCCGCCCGCTCGGACACCTCCGGGTGCGCGATGCTGGCCCGCCCGCGGAAGACGTTGCACTTCCCGAACGCCGAGTACGCCCGCCCCACCGTGAGCGAGCGCGCCGCGTAGTAGCCCCCGCGGAACCACGTGAGCTCCACCTGCCCGGTCTCGTCCTCGAGGGTGGCGGTGACGCGGCGCTTGGCGCCGGTGCCGATGTGGTTGACGCGCCTGAGCAGGCCGTGCACGAAGACATCCTCCCCGGGCATCTCCCGGAGGTTCGCGATCGGGATGACCTGGGTCTTGTCGACGTAGCGGATCGGCAGCAGGTAGACCAGGTCGCCGAGCGTCTGTACGCCGAGCTCCTCGCCGAACAGCGCCGCCCGCTCGGCCGAGAGCCCCTTGAGGACGGCGACGGGTTTGGCCAGGAAGTCTTTCCACGCGGGCAGCACGTCTGCAAAAGTACGGATTGCGGCCAGGCAACCCTACCGCCGACCCAACGTTTTGTAGCGGCTTACCTTCGCGCCACAAACGTTCTTCCCCATGGCCAGCAGCATCCGCCAGGAGCAAGTCTCCGAACTCGTCCGTCGCAACATGGGCACCGTCCTCCAGCAGGAGGGCTCCTACATCTACGGCATCCAGGCCTTCGTGACCGTCACCGAGGTGCAGACCACCTCCGACCTCGGGATCTGCCGGGTGTACCTGAGCGTATTCGGCACCGAGGATAAGCAGGCCGTGATCCTGAAACTCGAAGACGAGTACGGGCGCGTGCGCCAATCCCTCGGCAACCGTGTGAAGAATCAATTGCGCCGTGTGCCGGAATTGCAGTTCTACCTCGACGATACCCTAGACGAGATGTACCGCCTGCGGGAGGTGTTTGAGGAGTTGAAGGAGGATAAGAAAGAGTAGCGCCCAGCGCCCCGTTCGGGTGCCTCCAGGCAGTGGGGCGCTAATTCTCCGTAGCCTCCTGAGCGCCGACATGCCTCTGCGTCACCGCCCCTTCGGGATCGGACTCCCGTGTGGGTCCGTCTCGGGATAACCGAGTTCCTCATCCATCTCGTTCAAGAGCTTGTCCGTGAGCAGGTGCTCGTAGCGCTCGGCCTCGTCGTGGATCTGGTCTTCGGTGAGGCCGAGGCGATCGGCGAGGAAGGTCTCGTAGAGGCGGTGCGCACGGACGAGTTTGGCCGCTTCCGCAAAACCTTCTTCCGTGAAGGCCAGCGGGCTCGTCGTGGCCCAACCGCGGCGCTGTAGCGTGTTGATGCGCTGCCGGACGACCTTGAGCGGCAGCACCGTCTTCTCGACCAGGGCCACCCACTCGAGCTCACCGCGTTGCTGTAAACGGACCCCCTCCTTCAGCACGTCTTCGAGCTGGATACGACGACCTCTGGTCCGCTTTCGCAAAAACCTAAAGAGCAGCCCCCGCTCGGGCGCGAAGAACACGGCGATGCCGTAAAGCGTACTGGCCGTCACCGCCATCGCCGGCCCGGGCGTGGTGTCGAAGGCGAAGGCGAGCATCAATCCGAGCACTGCCGCCAACGCGCCGCAGCCCGAAGCAATCATCAGCACTACCGGCAAACGCCTGCTCAACAACAGCGCCGTGGCCGCCGGAGTAATCAGCATCGCCACCACGAGGATCACCCCCACCGTCTGCAACGCCGCCACCACCGCAAAGCTGAGCAACAGCATCAGGTAGTAGTGGACCAGGGTCGTGTTGATGCCCATGGTCTGCGCGATGACCGGCTGGAAGGTGGTCGCGAACAGGAGTCGGTAGAAGAAGTAGATGCTGGCCAGTACGTAGACGCAGATCATGCCCGTGAGCACGAGGTCCGTATCCGATACCCCGAGCACGTTGCCGAACAGGAAGTCCTTCAGGTCGATGTGCGCGTGTTCGTTCTTGGACAGGTACGAGATCCCCATGACCCCGAGCGCGAACATGGTCGTGAACACGATCCCGATGGCCGCATCATTCTTGGTCGCGACGCGCTGCTGTATCCACGTGATCGCGACCGCCGTCAGGAGGCCCGCGCCTACGGCCCCCAGGAAAAAGCCCAGCGCCGAGTACCCGCCCGCCACCACGAAGGCCACGACCACCCCCGGCAGAATCGCGTGACTCAGCGCATCCCCGAACATCGCCATGTTGCGCAGGACGATAAAGCAACCGAGGGCGCCACACATCAAGCCCACCATGACGCTCGCCGCCAGCGCACGCCAGGCGTAAGGGTAGTCGAAGGCCGTCCAGAGTTCTTCCATGTTAGCCGGCGAAGTTAAGCTAGGCTAACAGGAAGTTTACTGTCGGTACTCTTACCCCGGGCCGAGGGGAGCAGGACACCGTGTCACGTCCGACGTGAGCGCGTGACGGGCCGTGTTTGCCTGGCTCCCGCCAGGTGCCGAGGGCGATGGTAAAGCCGCGCCAGGATGGCTGTGGACCTGGCGGGAGCCAGGCAAACACGGCAGTGCAAGTCGACTCCCGCGGGTATACGATTATTGGCGTCGCTCACTACCTCCCAGCCCTACGCCGCCATCGCTACCTCGCGACTGAACATGCTCGCCGCCATCGACCGCGGGAAGGCGCTCAGGTCGAGGTGGTAGTGCGGCTTGCCATTGAGGTCCTGGATGATGATCACGCCGGCGTTGACGAGCGTCCGCAAGTCATGCTGCACGTCGCCCCAGCTGTTGCCGTAGCTTGCCTTGAGGTAGGCTTCGGGGAGCTGGTCGAAGCCGATCGCGCGGATCAGTGCGCGGCGGCGCGGCTGGCTCAGGTGGACCAGAATCGGCTCCACGGGGCGCTGGTTGACCGGGAGGCGGGACTGGCTGGGGTCGAGGAGTTCGGCGATGGCGATCATGGCGGCGTGTTTTCTGGCCGCTAATGTAGGCGACCACGCCAATACCAACAACTTGTTTGATCAAATTTGTTTAAAAACACAAATTCCGTCAAACAAAGCCTGGCTCATCCAGCGCTGCCCTCGCAGGTTGTTTTGGCGAAAGCCCCCCGAACCACGCCAGCAAAGCCCACCTTCCCCTTTCCACTCTCCTATTTTCCCACGTTCATGACCATCACCCTCCGCTCCACCGACGACGAACTCGGCTACGTCGGGACCAACGACCGGGGCCAGACCCAGACCTTCAGCGGCCGTAAGGGTGCCGCGAGCCCGATGGAGACCGTCCTCATGGCCGCCGCCGCCTGCTCCTCGATCGACGTCGAGCTCTTCCTCGCCAAGATGCGCGCCCCCGCCACCGCCGTGGAGGTCACCGTCACCTCGGAGCGCGCGGACGCCGTACCGGCGGTCTTCACGCAGATCCACCTCCACTACTGCATCTCCGGCGAGGTGCCCGAGAGGAAGGCCGCCAAGGCCGTCGCGATGTCGATGGACCAGTACTGCTCGGTGAGCATCATGCTGAAGGCCAGCGTCGCGATCACGCACTCTTTTGAAGTGGTGAAGGGCGAAATGTTGAAGGCTGCCCCCTAAGCCAACACCTCGAGCTCCACCTCCTCCTCGATCTGCCGCAGCATCACCTCCGCGTCGCGCTCGTGCACGGCGTCGTCGTCGGCGAGTTGGACGAAGCGATCGGCGGCGAAACTCGGCTCGAAGGTCCCGAGGCCGCTCGGGTGCGGGAGGTGCGGGTTGGTGAGCTCCTTGAGGTGCACGGCCCAGATCCCGGAGCTCGTCCCGTTGCGCGTCACCTGGAAGGCATCGCGGACGACGTACTGCTCGTCGCGCTTCGGCAGATTCGGGATGGTCGCCTGCTGGATGGCGTCGAAGTTGTCGTTGATGCACACGATCCGCTGGCCTGCTCTGAACATTGCACTGAGTTTTGCGCGGGCCCGCCGGCAGACCCGTCGCCTGGATGAACGACGCTACGAAAGCATGGTTCGGCGGCGAAAGTAGGGCAGTCATCGCGAGCCGCGACGCAGGCGCTGGCGCGGCAATCGCGGTGCGGCTTTCGCCAAAACCTATAACACCCCAATCCACAGGGCGCCCCGTTCGCGCTCGAAGAACAATCGCCGCGGCGCGCTACGTTAACTTAAGTCTATGTCGCTATCGATCCTCGGAAGATTTTTGCTCGGTTTCGCGGCCGGGCTCGTACTGGCAAGTTGTAAGGAGTTCGCCGAACTCCCCGAGGCCGAGGCGACGCTCGTCGAGCCCGTCACCGCCAAGCGCCTCGGCGAGCGCGGGGCCTACGTGCTGCAGAGCATCCTCCCCGAGGCCTTCGACGTGTACATGAGCGAGGCGCCGGGCACGGAGCCGCGCGGAGCTTGGGTCGGGCGACTCCTGCCGGGGGTGCCGGACACGCCCGCGCGGCTCGAGATCCCGCAGGTCCGCCCCGACATCCGGTACTACTTCGACCTCGTCGCCGACGACGGGTCGGAGGTCCGCGTCTCGGAGCGTCGCCTGCCTTTGGAGGGGGCCGACAACTTCCGGGACCTGGGTGGCCTCCCGGCCGCCGACGGGAAGCGCATCCGCTGGGGGCAGTTCTACCGCGCCGACAAGCTCACCGAGCTCACCGCCGACGACCTCGCGTACCTCGGGTCGCTCGACCTGCGCAGCGTCGTGGACCTGCGCTCCGAACAGGAGGTGGCGAGCGCGCCGGACGTTTTGCCGAAAGGCCTCAACGGCCAGGACGTCAACTACGTCCACATGCCGATCTACAACGAGGCCGAGGACACGACCGACATCAAGGGCCGGATCATGGCGGGCACCTTCGGCCGCGACGAGGCCGACAACCTCCTCGTCGAGGTCAACCGCCTGCTGGCCAGCCGCGAGGCCTACCGCTTCCAGGCCTTCGTGGACCTCATCCAGGACCCGCAGCAGGTCCCCGTCGTGTACCACTGCACGAGCGGCAAGGACCGGACCGGCTTCGCGACCTACCTCCTGCTCCACACCCTCGGGGTCGACTCGGCGATGGTGTTCAACGACTACCTGATGTCGAACTACTACCGCTTCGACCGCAACCGCCGCAACCTGCGCAAGATCAACCTCGCGCAGTACGTCAAGAAGGTCGACCCGGAGGTGCTGAAGCCCCTGATGCTCGTCGACCCGGCGTACCTCCAGGCGGCCGTGTCGGAGATCGAGACGCAGTACGGGACGGTGGATTCGTTTTTGGTGAAGGAGTACGGGCTGACGAAGGAGCGGAAGGAGGCGTTGCGGGAGCGGTATTTGTATTGAGTGCGGGGGTGCCTAGGTGCGGGGTGCCTGGGTGCCTGGGTGCGGGGTGCCTAGGTGCGGGGTGCCTAGGTGCGGGTGCCTAGGTGCGCTGGGACTACAGATCGATTTGGTTGATGGCTTGGTGCCACCAGATGGGTAGCTGGTCTGCGGAAGGCCAGTAGGGTTCGCCGTATGGAATTGGGTCTTCGTGTAGGGCGTTGGAAGGTTTCTTGGTTTGCTTGAGGTACTTGCGGAAGCTACGAAGCATTCCTATGATACTATCGAGTTTGTCCTGAGCGGCTCTGGACTCCGCTTCGGAAATGAGCTCCCTCCGGAGTGCCCTCGCGATCTGAGCTTGGGCCTCCATTGCGGACCCCGTGGCAAAACGCAGGTAATTAGCGAAGTCCGGGCGAGACTCCCGACCAAAACCTTCGGCAATATTATCGAACACTGATCCCGCCGAACGATCTAACTGATGCCACGTCCCCGGGCTCTCCGACGCGATACGAGCCCTAAATCGCCATACCGCCTCATTTAGCTCCACCGAGTACTTATACACGTCAAGCTCCTGAAATGTCTTTGCCATAGACCGCCAATGTAGCGCTCCCCAAGCACCCAGGCACCCAGGCACCCAAGCACCCAGGCACCTACTTCAGATAATCCAAAGCAAAATTCGTGTACAACGCCACCCCCGTCTTCAGCCCGCGCTCGTCGATGTAAAAGTCGGGCGTGTGGTGCGGGGCCACCTCCGACTCGGCCTTGCTCGGGTCCATGCCGCCGACGAAGACAAATAGGCTCGGGACCCTCGCCGCGTAGTAGCTGAAGTCCTCGGCGCCCGTCACGGCGTCGATGAGCTCGACGTGGTCCTTGCCGGCGGTGCGCTCGAGGGTAGGCAGCATGCGGGCCGTGAGCGCGGGGTCGTTGTAGGTCACCATCGTCCCTTCCCTGATCGTCACCTTGGCCGTCGCGCCGTAGGCCTCGGCGGTGTGCTCGACCACGCGGCGCACGTCGGCGTGGAGCTTGCGCTGCATGGCGGTGTCGAGCGTGCGGATGGTCCCGATCATCGTGGCGGACTCGGGGATGATGTTGCCGCGCACGCCGGCGTCGATCTTGCCGATCGTGACCACGGCGGCGGCCTTCGTGAGTTCGGTGTTGCGGCTCACCACCGTCTGGAGCGCGGACACGATCGCGGCGCTCGCGACGATCGGGTCGACCGACTTCCAGGGGTAGGCCCCGTGGCTCTGCGTGCCGCTCACCTCGATGTGGAGCTGGTCGGAGGCGGCCATCGTGCCCTTCGGTCGGTAGCGCAAGGTCCCGGCCGGGGTCTGGGAGTTGATGTGGATCCCGAACATGACATCCACCTTCGGGTCGTCGAGCACGCCCTCCTCGACCATCATCTCAGCGCCGCCCTCTTCACCCGGGGGCGGACCTTCCTCGGCGGGCTGGAAGACGAACACCACGGTGCCGGCGAGGTCCTTGCGCATGGCGGAGAGGTTTTCGGCGGCGCCCATCAGCATCGCCACGTGCGTATCGTGCCCGCAGGCGTGCATGACGCCGACCTCCTTGTCGAGGTAGGTGGTCGTGACCTTGGAGGCGAACGGCAGGTCGACGCGCTCGACGACCGGCAGGGCGTCCATATCGGCGCGCAGGCCGACGACGGGTCCGGGTTTACCGCCCCGCAGGATGCCGACGACGCCCGTGTGCGCGACCCCGGTCTTGACTTCCAAACCGAGCCCCGTGAGGTGATCGGCGACGAGCTGGGCGGTGCGGGTCTCGCGGTTGGAGAGTTCGGGGTGCTCGTGGATGTCGCGGCGCCAGGCGATGACTTTTTCTTCGAGCTCGGGCGTGATGGCGGTTTGGGCTTGCGCCAAAACGGGGAGCGTGAGGGCGGCGGTGAGGAGGGAGAGCGGTATACTCGATTGCATGCGGGGAAGGTAAGGGCGTGGACAACAAATCGGCCAAAGGAGGAGGTCATGGCCTTGCGGCAAAACAGGGGGTCGGACGGGGCGTGTGGAGACAGTGTATAAAGCTTTTGAAACAAAAGAGATCTATCTCGATCATTGCGCGTAGCTTTCCGCACTCAACACTGCGTCCATGAAAAGCTCAACGACGGCCCCCCATCCCGCGGCAACCGACCTGCTCCAATTCGCGGGCGACCGGACCTACGCCACGATTTTAGCCGACCCGCCGTGGCAGTTCACGAATCGAACCGGCAAAGTCGCCCCTGAGCACGGCCGCCTAAATCGATATCCGACGATGGACCTGGAGGACATCAAATCCTTGCCGGTGGAGCGGATCGCGGATGAGCGTTCCCACCTATACCTATGGGTCCCGAATGCCTTGCTCCCCGAGGGTCTCGAAGTGATGAAGGCGTGGGGTTTCAAATACAAGAGCAACCTTATTTGGTATAAGGTCCGCAAGGATGGCGGCCCGGACCGCCGGGGCGTCGGGTTCTACTTCCGAAACGTCACCGAGATTCTGCTATTCGGCGTACGTGGCAAAAACATCCGGACGTTAGAGCGCGGACGTACGCAAGAGAATATCATCAGTTCCCGGAAGCGCGAGCACTCTCGTAAGCCCGACGAACAGTATTCGTTGATCGAGGAGTGTAGCTGGGGTCCGAGATTAGAGATGTTCGCCCGAGGGCAAAGGAAGAATTGGGATTGCTGGGGGAACCAGGCCGAGGAGTACGTCCCGGACTGGGACACTTACGCGAATCACTCTCAGGCCCTGATCCCGGGGGTTCACCCGCAGCAAGCGACGCTATCGCTATAGGCCACGTTCGAGAGCCTGAAGGAGCGCGGATTCGATATTAGGCTCCGGCACCACGCCGGTGCGATCTTGCGTGAAGACCTGAGCGATGCGATTGAGGTCATGGAGAGTTGCCTGATTAATTTCAGATTGCGGCAAGCGAACTAGTCGGTGGTGGCGGCGGCGAATCGACGCCCACGCAGCGCCTGAGGAACGCGTTCTGCAAAGATCACGGCTGGTGTAAGCACAACTTCATTATTACGAAGACGGTGGATGGAATCACGGTCGAAAGCACCTCGCACGAGATCGACCACGTCTGGAAGTCCGCTAACGGTACCATCGCCTTAGAGCTGGAGTGGAATAACAAAGACCCGTTTTACGATAGGGATTTGGAAAACTTCAAACGCCTCCACCAGGACGGCGCGATTTCTCTCGGGGTTATCGTAACGCGGGGTTCGTCGCTACAAGAGTCGATGTACGACACTTTCCTTCGTTACGCAATGCTGAACAACATTTACGACATCGATAGCGCGCGGGTCCACACCAACCTTACCCGAAGGCAGGTAGCGGGCATCTCGAAGCGTCATCTGTCTGGGAGTAGACTTTGCGAAATCCTGGGCTGCCCTCTTGGTTGCGGACAAGTACGGGCAAGCGACTACGCACTGGGACAAGCTCCAGGTGCGGGTAGATCGAGGGGTTGGGAATCCGTGTCCGCTGTTGCTCATTGGAATCCCCAGCAGCGTAGTTGATTTAGGCGCATAGGCTCGCGGTGGAGACGCCGACGCGGAAGTTGGCCGACTGGCCGAGCCTGACGTACGGGGAGTTCGTGCGGGAGGTCAACAAAGTGCGCAAGTCGACCAAGCTCGCGCCCCCGACCCTGGCCGAGGACGTCGAGTCGAAGCCGCACTTCGGGGCGGAGCGCGCGAAGGTGGCGGCGCTGCGGGCGGAAATCCGGCGGCTGGACCAGGAAATTGACGTGGCTGTGTATAAGTTGTATGGGCTGACGTGGGAGGAGGTTCGTACTATTGACCCGGAGTTTTGGGTTGGGGAGGGGGGTGCAGCTTTAGCATAAAGAATCAAATTAAAAAAATAGCGCGTTAATAATAGTCCGTGATGCCTGACAAACTCAAAATATGATTTTTCGACTGACTCATTTTGGTCCGATCGCAAGTATTGAAATTGATTTAAGCAAAGATTTGCACTTCATTTTCGGTAAGAATAGCATAGGTAAATCTTATGCTACATACTGCTTATATTGCTTGATCAAAAGCTTTAGCAATTTTCTCTTGTTACCTCCTTACAGGATGTTTGAACAAGAGAAAACCATCTATGATTCGCTAACGGATAGTGTAGTTGCGAAGTTTTCAGACAAATCCAAAACATCGGTTGCGATAAATACCTTACTTCAAGACTTTATTGTAGTACAGCTAAATAAATCAGTCACACCATCGTTGCGGAACAGTTTACAGAATACATTTTCGAGTTTGGCTAACTTAAGGAACAGCTATAGTTCAAAGCAGTATAGTATCGAACTAATCTACGATAACGGTAATACGCTGCTGATAAAGGCAGATAAGAATGGAATACCTAAAGTAAAATATTTTGAAATACTCCCGAAGTACGAAATTCTTCTGAAAGAGACAAAAACAACTAAATATACTTTGCTAAAAAGCGGCACGAAGGAGTTTGGTGTAGCCACCCTCAAAGAATTCAAAGAATCATTCTGGCGAAGCTTGACAGAGATTTCTACAAGCGCAACCCTGAAACTTAGTCATAATATTCGAGATATATATTTTTTGCCTGCCTCTAGATCGGGTCTGTATCAAGCTCTGAGTGCATTTACTCCTATCCTTGCAGAGTTGACGCAGAATCGATTTTTTATGGCGAATAGAACTATTGAACTTCCAAATCTTCCTGAACCCTTGAGTGACTATTTTCTAGATTTGAGCACAGTAAGCATAAAAAATGACAACCCAGAACTCAGCCATCTAGTTAATCAGTTGGAGATGTCGATTTTAGGTGGTGCAGTAAGGTATAATGCCAAGTCAAAACGAATCACCTTCAAACCAGAGGGTATGTCCGGCGAGCTAGATCTATCGCAATCATCCTCAATGGTCGCTGAGTTGGCTCCGATTGTTCTCTACCTAAAATACATAATCAATCATAAGATATCTCATTCCAATTCTAGATTTTTATACGAAGAGTACTATTATTACTACTATACTCAACATATGTCATGGTCCCGTCGTATACAGACTTTTGATATTATGGTAATTGAAGAACCGGAAGCACATTTGCATCCATCTATACAAATTAAGCTGTTGGAGCTGTTTGCAGAACTCTCAAACTATAACATCAAAGTAATCGTGACTTCTCATAGTAGTTACATGTTTGATAAGCTGACTAATCTTATTCTGCGTAGCAAAATAGATCACTCTAAGCTTTCAGTATACCACATGATCATGGGTAAAGATGGCAGTTATCTCAATCCAGATGTTTCTGTAACTGAAGAGGGGGTTCCGGATACAAATTTTGTTGAGTCAACTGAACTTCTTTATGCTGAACGGTTAGAAGCCGAAGATGATAGATCAAATTCGTAAGCATCCGCAGTTAAAGCATTGTTTCGTAGACACATGTTCCGAGCATGGAGCGACTGCTTTTTTGTCTAATAGTATAAATGAACTAGACGTAGTTATTATCAATTCAGATAAATATTACCGCGACTATGTTGAGGGAAATAACCTACCAAGCGTTGATTGTATAGTTGTAATCAAATGTAGCGTAAAGTCATACGCGATTCATGCAGTCGAACTAAAGTCTAGTTCTAGAGGAAAACATCTCGATCTTAATCAAATAGAAAATAAGTTCACATGTTTTACACAACATTTTTGCAATCGCATAATAGATGATTACATAGCAAGGAACGCTGTGAAGTTTAATTTGGTTTTAGTTGGTGTGCTGAATCGCAAATCAATCGACTACGGGCTCAACATTAGGCGATTAATGTCACGGAGATTTGAGCTTGCTAATAAGAAATATACTATTCGCTATGTTCCTACGCCTCATGAAATAAAACCATGTTATAAATAGCATCAAGCGTATTACCTGTTAATAGCAGCGCTCGTTCCCTCATCCTCATCGCCGGCTAGCAGTTCGCCTCCTACATCTACACCTACAATCTCGGCATGCAGACCGAAGAAACGCTGGAGATCAAGAAGCTCGATGCCGATTTCTGGGATGAGCTGCCGGAGGCGCGTGGGTAAGGCAAGGGCTGCTGTGCACTCCCACCCTCGTGAGCAGTCAGGCATGCCGCTGGACATTTGTGTTTCTGAAGTCTCAAATGCAATCGCGATGAGCTTCCGCGCTCTCCTTAGCGCGAAGCGCCTCTGCGCTCCGGCCCTACGACAGCGAGCCTCTGCCGTCTTTGCGTAGGGCAACGCCTCTGCGTTCGATTGCCCGAGACACGGCATCACCTGAAGTGTCTAGCAGTATGGTCCATGCCATAAGATAGGGGTCCCATCACTAGACACGACCTCCACCAAACCCAGACCCCACCAGTTTTGGCGAAAGCCGCACACGCTCACCAAAACAACTCCATTTTACCAAATACACTCGGGTCCGTACCGCCCCAACGAGAGCCGCTAGAGACTTAGCTGGATACACCGTCGATTCGAGCAGTACCCCGCACATGGCCCACATTGGGGTCACTCCCCATCATCCGCTGCCCTGCCTTACCTTCGTAACATGATGGCGCTCTTGCCAAGGAAGTACGCACGCAACTCCGCGCTGGCGTGAGCGATGCGGTCGTGGACCTACGCCTCAAGGACAACGACGTGGGATGGATCCGAGAGGTCGTCATCGAGCTAATCTTCGAGCGGGGCACTCCGATCGACGTGGTCATCGCCGATCGCAACCGAGTCCGGGCTAACTACACGAACAGCATGCAGCGGCCAGGATCCGACGCGGCTATACCGGAACTCTACTTCGTCCTGGATGAGGAGCCAGTGGCGAGCACCGTACCCAGCGACGAGTCCCTTCCACAGCCTCCACTCCCCGCCATGCCGAGTATCCGACGTGCTTACTTTCCAAACCGCAGCCTCGCTGCACTCACCCTCGTAGCCGGCGTCGCAACCGTGACGCTGGCCCCAGCCTCCGCAGGAGCGCAGGTGGTGCCCAGCGCAGCTGAAGCCTCCGGGCAAACCGTTACGCGCCCCGCAGGTCCACCCCGGCACGCGGTCTGGGTCGGGGCCGCGTACGCGAGCAACACCCCCGACCGGCGCGATGACGAAGGCCGTGCTCCCAATATGGAGCGTATGACTTCAACAAGACTATCCCCGAACCGCGAGTACGGCCTCGAGGCGACCTACCGCTACCGGCTCTCCGACCGCCTCACCGCCGGGGGCGGCCTCGCGGTCGCACGGCTCTCGCAGGGCTTCGCGACGTAGCGACCTACAGTATTGGTACCCGGGAGAGAGTACCGGACCCGATAATCTCTCGCTACGGCTAAGCGCGTACCTGGCGCAGGTCGCGCCGGAGGTGGCGTTCGCGGTCCGCGCATGACGCGGCGGGGGTCTCGTGAGCGCGCGGTACAGCGTGACTTTCCGCAAGACGGCGGGCTCGAACCGAGGACTGGACTTCAGTCGTCCGGTGCTGCGCGTCAACGTCCGCGAGCCCTTCGCCACCGAGGTCTACCCCGGGGTCTACGCCGAGGCCGGCCCCGTGCGCCTCGACGTCCAGTACCGCGCCCTCCACCGCAAGTACCGCGACGACAGCGCCCTCAACAACGGCCTGCGCGTCGACCCGTACAACCCGGCGAAGTGGCGCCTCGCCCTGAGTACCGCGTCGCGCGGTGGGGGCGGGGCGGGGGCACGTCGCCCCGGGGTAGGGCTATCCGACGCAGCGGCCGCCCTGTACCCTTTTGAACTAGCCGCCACTCATGATGTCTCGGCCGTTGCACCGGGGTTGTACTTCTCCGAGGTCGCCGGGCCGGGGGGGGGGGGGGGGGAGACGGCGAAGGTTGTCATCGTGCGCTGAGAATGGGGCTCCCGCGCGCGCCATCCCCGAACTCCACTCTCGAATTGACCGCAACCATGCCAAACTTTTCTCTCGTCTTTCTCCTGCTACAACGCCCTAGCGGGCTAGCCGTCGCGACTGGCCTCGCCGCCCTAGCGTTCTTCCCCATTCCCTCCTCGGCGCAGGCGCCGCCGGAGCGGCCCCAAGCCGACGAGCGTGCCGACGCCCAGCCTGCCCGCGTACCCCGGCACGGGCTCTGGGTCGAGGCCGCGTTCGCGTCCGGGGTCCCCGATCGCCGCGACGGGCCCATAGTCGCGTGGTTCGGTCCCTGGTCAACGGCCCCCGCGGCCCTCCGCGATTACAACCGGACCATCGACAACGACCGCGAGTACGCGATAGGCGCTACCTACCGCTACGGCCTCACCCCCCGCCTCACGATCGGGGGCGGCCTCGCGGTGGCGCGGCTCGGGCAGGACTTCCGGACCGTGTTCGACTACGGCTACTTCTTCGAGGACGAGAACCGGCGCGGGCAGAACGTCGGAGGACCAGACGACATCCCCTACCGCAGCGACTACCGAACGTACCTCCTGCAGGTCGCGCCGGAGGTCGCGTTCACGGCCTGGCGGTGGCGCCGGCTCGCGGTCGGGGCCTCCGTCCAGGGGCGGTACAGTTGGACGTTCTACAAGGTGGTCAACAACGGTGGTAACGCGTTGTGGCTGAGGCGCGGCTACACGGAGTACGTCGGCGAGCCCTTCGCGGTCGAGGTCTACCCCGGGGTACGCCGCGGCCGGCCCCGTGCGCCTCGACGTCCAGTACCGCGCCCTCCACCGCAAATACCTCGACGACAGCGCCCTCAACAACGGCCTGCGCGTCGACCCGTACAACCCGGCGAAGTGGCGCCTCGCCCTGAGCTACCGCGTCGCGCGGTGGGGGCGGGGCAAGCAAGCGCCAGCATCGGAAAAAATGGATAAGACTTAAGCTTCGCCATAGCCCCTACATGGCAACGGCTCTTGCAGGTTTTGCCGAAAGGCTCAAAGTATTCGCCACAGCATTAGATGGTTTTTTATTTGACAGCCAAACATCCGAGCACAGAAGGCATCTCTCCCCTACCCCACCTCATTATCCGGATGCCCCTCATCCCCACCCTCCCCGGTGTGCGGACGCCCAAAGCCCCTCCGCACGTCATACTGCCCCCGGCTATTCGTCTCACCCCTGTTCGGCCGGTCCACCCGCTCCTCCCGATCCCCCTTCTGCGCCTCCCTTAACTCCCGCCGCTTCTCATCATCGGCGTCGTAGCGCATGATGATCTTCTTCACGAGGCGGTGGCGTACCACGTCATCGGTCGTCAGGCGGATCATGTCGATGCCGTCGATGTTCGGGAGGATGTCGATCGCGTGGCGCAGGCCCGACTTCTGCGAGTACGGCAGGTCGATCTGGCTCAGGTCGCCCGTGATGATCGCCTTGGCGGTCGGCCCGAGGCGCGTGAGGAACATCTTCAGCTGCATCGTCGTGCAGTTCTGCGCCTCGTCGAGGATGATGAAGGCGTTGTCGAGCGTGCGCCCGCGCATGAAGGCCAGGGGCGCGACCTCGATCGTGCGGTTGGCCATGAACTCCTCGAGCTTCTTCGTCGGGATCATATCGAACAGCGCGTCGTAGAGCGGGCGCAGGTACGGATCGACTTTTTCCTTCAGATCGCCCGGCAAAAAGCCTAGACTCTCGCCCGCTTCCACGGCGGGGCGCGTGAGGATGATGCGCTTGACCTGTTTTGCCTTGAGCGCCGCCACCGCCAGCGCCACCGCCGTGTAGGTCTTGCCCGTGCCGGCCGGCCCGACCGCGAACACGACGTCGTTGTGGCCGCTCGACTGCACGAGCGCGAGTTGGTTGTGCGTCCGCGCCCGGATCGGGAAGCCCTTCGTCGTCGTCGTGATCGTGGCCCCGCCCACGCCGGCCGGGCCCTCGCTCACGGCCGTGGCGAGTTGCGTCTGCCAGGGCTGCCCCCCGCCGATGATCTCCTTGACGGTGTCCACGCCGAGCTCCTTGCGCTCCTTGAGGATCCGCATCATCGTCTCGAGCTTGCCCTTGAAGGCCTGCGCCTGGTCCTTCTCGCCGGAGACGCGCACGGTGCTGCCGCGGGTCGAGATCGTGAGCTCGGGGAAGGCCTCGCGCAGGAGGCGGATCTTGGCGTTGTTCTCGCCGAAGAGCTCGACCGGGTCCACCTGGTCG
This sequence comes from Saprospiraceae bacterium, assembly GCA_965215115.1. Lineage (GTDB taxonomy): Bacteria > Bacteroidota > Bacteroidia > Chitinophagales > Saprospiraceae > CALDTK01. The sequence continues at coordinate 2,620,198 of OZ244050.1, read as the reverse complement.
ACGCGGAGTTGGATATCGCTCAAATGCCGAATTTTAGCGCGTAATGTAGTCGCGGGCCGCCGGAGCAGCGATGGCAAAGCGGAAGTTGTACTTTCGCCCGCCGACCAACCCCGTCCGCGGGCCCGTTTCCGAATGTCGATCGTAACGCTAACAACAGATTTTGGTTTGCGCGACCCCTACGTGGGCCAGCTCAAGGGCGCCATCCTGTCGGCGGACCCGACGGCCGTCATCGCGGACTGCACGCACCTCATCTCCCCGTACGACATCATCGAGGCCGCCTACCACCTCTCGCACACGTGGTCGCACTTCCCCGCCGGCGCCATCCACGTGTGCACCGTCAACCGCCACTCCCCGGCGGAGCCCGGGGCGTACATCGGCTTTCGCCAAAACGGCCACTCCTTCCTGTGCCCGGACAACGGCCTGGCGTACCTGCTGTTCCCGCACCTCACCGACGGCATCTACCGCCTCGAGGCCGACGGCGAAACCTCCACGAAGGCCATCCTCTCGGCCGCGATCCGCAAGCTCGCCCTCGGGTTCGACTGCCGCCACCTCGGCGCGGCCCTCCCCGCGCCGGAGCACTCGATCCGCGCCGAGCCAATCACCAACCAGCACTACATCCGCGGCTCGATCGTCCACATCGACGGCTACGGCAACGCCGTGCTCAACGTCCACCGCGACCTCGTCGAGCGCATGGCCCGCGGCCGACGCGTCCAGACGCGCCTCCCGAACTCCGAGCCGATCCTCGACATCGTCGACCACTACCACGAGGTGCCCGAGGGCGACCTGCTCACGCGCTACAACGCCATGGGCTACGTCGAGATCGCGATGAACATGGGGAAGGTGGCCACGCTGTACGGACTGGAGCGGGATCAGTTGGTGCAACTAGAGTTCGAAGGCTAACCGAGTGTCGAAGTCCGAAGGGGGAAGTGTCGAAGGCGCTGCCGCGTAGGCCGTGCGCCAGGCAAGCCTGCCCTAGCCGGTTTGCCGCCCGAGCAAAGCGACCGGCGGCGGGCCGGCGACCCACGCGAACCCACACCCCCACCACGCTCCACCTGTGCGACCTTCGCGCCCTCGCTCAGCGCCCTCACCCCAAAACCCGCCCCCCCCCCATGGACTTCACCGCCTTCACCAAGACCTTCGTCCTCGCCGACGCCAACACCGCCCGGCACTGCCTTCCCAAACTGCGCGCGGATCAGCCCGTTTTGGCGAAAGCCGAAGTCATCACCATCCCCGCGGGCGAGACCCACAAGACCATCGCCACCACCGAGACCGTCTGGCAGCGGCTCATCGACGCGCGGGCGGACCGACGCGCCCTGCTCGTCAACCTCGGCGGGGGCGTCGTCACGGACCTCGGCGGCTACGCGGCGGGCTGCTACAAACGCGGCATCGAGTTCGTCCACGTCCCGACCACGGTGCTCGGGATGGTGGACGCGGCGCTCGGCGGCAAGACCGGCGTCGACTTCGGGGGCGTCAAGAACGGCATCGGGCTCTTCCGCATGCCCGCGGCGGTGATCACGGACGTCGGCTACCTCGACACGCTGCCCCCGCGCGAGGTGCGCAGCGGCATGGCCGAGATGTACAAGCACGCCCTCGTCCACGACGCGCGGCACTGGGAGGAGCTCAAGGCGACGAAGGGCGATCTGTTGGGCCAGGCTTCCGCCAAAACCCTCATCGAACAGTCCCAGCGGATCAAGCTGGACATCGTGGCCCAGGACCCCGAGGAGCGAAACCTCCGCGAGACCCTCAACTTCGGACACTCCGTCGGGCACGCGGTGGAAAGCGTTTTGCTGACGAGCTCCAACCCCGCCCTCCACGGGGAGGCCGTGGCGGCGGGCATGATCTGCGAGGCCTACCTCAGCCAGGAGCTCGCGGGCCTCGGCGAGTTCGAGGTCGAAGACATCGAGCGGACCCTGCTCGCGGTCTACGGCAAACTCAGGATCCACGCCGATCACATGGTCAACCTCCTCGCCCTCATCGCCAACGACAAGAAGAACCGCGGCGGCGTGACGCGGATGAGTCTGCTGCACCGCATCGGGGAGCCCCGGCTCGGGGTTGCCGTCAAGCAGGACGCGATCGAGGCGGCGGTGGAGCGGTACGCGGCGCTTTGACAGTTCTCCTCCCCCCACAACCTCTCCACAGCCCGCCCCGTTTACAGGCCTCCACGAAAGACCGCAACCATGAAATTCGCCACCAAGGCCATCCACGCGGGCGTCCACCCCGACCCGACCACCGGCGCGGTGATGACGCCGATCTACCAGACGAGTACCTACGCCCAGACCGCCCCCGGCGAGCACAAGGGCTACGAGTACGCCCGCGGCAACAACCCGACGCGCGACGTGCTGCAGGACAACCTGGCGGCCCTCGAGAATGGCCTGGCGGGCATTGCCTTTCAGTAGCGGTCTGGCGGCCCTGGACGCCACCTTGCGCCTCCTGGAGCCCGGCGATCACGTCATCGCGACCTCGGACCTCTACGGCGGCTCCTACCGCCTGATGGTGAAGCAGTACGAGCGCTACGGGATCAGCTTCGACTTCGTCAAGCTCCAGGACGCCGGTAAGCTCAAGGAGCTCGTTACCGAGAAAACGAAGCTCGTCTGGCTCGAGACGCCCACGAATCCGATGCTCACGCTCATCGACATCAAAGCCGCCTGCGAGGCCGTGGGTGGGCGGGCGCTCGTAGCGGTCGACAACACCTTCGCGAGCCCCTACCTCCAGCAGCCGCTCGACCTCGGCGCGGACATCGTGCTGCACTCGGCGACGAAGTACCTCGGGGGCCACTCCGACGTGATCCTCGGGGCGGTGGTGGTCAAGACGCAAGCCCTGGCCGATCACTACAACTGGGTCCAGAACGCCGTCGGGGCCTGCCCCGGTCCGCAGGACTGCTTCCTGGTGTTGCGCGGGATCAAGACCCTGCACCTGCGGGCGCAGCGCTGCTCGGAGAATGCCCAGCGGATCGCGGAGTTCCTCGACGGGCACGAGAAGGTGAAGAACACGTACTACCCAGGTCTGAAGGATCACCCGCAGCACGAGTTGGCCACGCGGCAGATGCGGATGTACGGCGGGATGGTGAGTTTCGACCTGCACACCGACACGCTGGAGTTTGCGACTTCGGTGCTGGCGAATACGGAGTTGTTTATCCTCGCCGAGAGTCTCGGCGGCGTGGAGAGCCTGATCGGTCACCCGGCCTCGATGACGCACGCGAGTATCCCGCGCGAGCAGCGTTTGAGCGTCGGGCTCACGGACTCGCTGATTCGCCTGAGCGTCGGCGTCGAGGATGTCGATGATTTGATTGAGGACCTGAGCCAGGCACTGGACAAGCTGGAGGCGCCGACGAAGAAGGAGGAGCGGGTTTTGGCGGAAGCGTAAGCTGAGGTCTTGTGTATATTGGCTTTCGGATTCAAAACTACCCACCATGCCCGAGATTCTGTTAGCGAACGTAGACGAGGACCTGTACAGAAGTCTTCGCAAAAAGGCGAAGGCCCGAGGAGTGGACCTTATTGAATTAATGATGGAAGCGCTCAGGAGGGAGGTCCACATACCATCTTCGGAAGCACCCGCGGACGTCGCGGTTGTCGTTGATTCGAATGGCGATGACGAAGGCCGTGTAGGATCGGCTCCACCGCCGGACGACTGGATAGATCCTCTAGAGGCGAAGTTTGGTAATGATCCTGAGGCTCGTTGGCTCTTGGAGTTTCGTCGGAAGAATTGGGATGGACTGATGACCGATGAGGAGTCGGACAATTTCCAAAGGATTATCAAGGATAAACCTCCACAACTACCGAAAGTCGAAAAGCGGCCACCCCCAGAGGGTTGGGTGGACCCACTTGCCTCAGTAGACCGCGACGACGAGGCATTCATGTGGCTCCTCAAATTTAGACGAGAACACTGGAATGGTCTTCGCACCCCGGAAGAGTATGAAGCCTTCGTTGAGGCAACCAAACGAACGGACGTAGGAGGGCCAGGAATCTACGAAGCCGAGTAACGATGAAGTACTTACTCGACACTAATATTTTCGCGGCATTTACCATTACGATCCCGAATCTCAAACTTCAACTCCGAATCCTCGATGCACTTCCAGAATCCGCTATCTCCGTAGTTACGTTAGCCGAACTCACTTTCGGTTCGGAGTTACTTCCCGAGGGGCGGCGACGCAGGGAAATAGAGAATGCCAATGCGTCCTTAGCCAACGAACTTACGTTGATAGACTTCGACGCGGCAGCCGCTTTGTGGTTTGGCCGAGAGCGGGCCCGCATGAGGCGGGCTGGGCGTGAACAGCCTGTCCTCGACCTCATGATCGCCGCGACGGCGATGACGCGCGATCTAATCGTCGTTACCGACAACATCAAAGACTTCGAACTAGTCGAAGGACTAAAATGTGAAAATTGGTTAGCCGAGTCGAAGCTTTAATCGCGGCTCCTCTTACTCCACAATCCCCACGGCCCCCGCGCCACTCATCTCCTGGAACTGCTGTAAGCCACAGTTCAAGAACGCCGCGTACTCCTCGACGTCCGGGGTGTAGGGCACGGGCTGGTTCAAGACCTTCTGCTCCGGGCTCAGCAGCACGTAGTACGGCTGCGAGTTGCGGTCGAAGGCGCGTGCCTGGAAGTCGGCCCACTTATTACCGACCGTACGCAGTTTGCGTCCGCTGAAGTCGCTTACGAAGGGCTCGGCGAGCTCCTCGCGCTCGTCGACGTAGAGGCTGATCAGCACGAAGTCCTCCTTGATGCGGTCGTGGACCCCGGGCTGGCCCCAGACCTGGTCCTCCATGCGGCGGCAGTTGACGCAGCCGTGGCCCGTGAAGTCGAGCAGGATGGGTTTGTTGACCTTCTTCGCGTACGCCAGGCCCTCCTCGTAATCCTTGAAGCAGTCGAAGTCCCGCGGGCAATCCTTCGGGTAGATGTACGAGTGCCCCGCCGGTGGCGCCAGACCGCTGAGGACGTTCGGGGTCTCGAACGTGCGCGTCTCGTCGTTGTAGCGGTAGCCCATGCCGAGGTACACGGCGATCCCGAGGGCCGCGAGACTGAAGCCGAGGTTGGTGCGCGACCACTGCTTGGCGCCCGAGGCCAAATCCCGGCGTAGGTCCCCGAAGCGGTAGTAGTACCCGGCCAGCACGAGCGCACACAGCACCCAGATACCGATGAAGAGCTCGTACGGCATCCACTTGGTATTGAGGATCAGGTCCGCCGTGGAGAGGAACTTCATCGCGAAGGCGATCTCGAGCACGCCGAGGGTCACCTTCACCTTGTCCATCCAGCCGCCGGACTTCGGCAGGCTCGACAGCGCACTCGGGAAGAGCGCGAAGAGCGTAAACGGCAGCGCGAGCGCCGTCGAGAAGCCGAGCATCCCGACGAGCGGCGCGATGGGTATCCGTCCGAACAGCGCCTCCCCCGCCCCGGACGCCGTCTCGACCAACAGCGTCCCGATGATCGGCCCGGTGCACGAGAAGCTCACCAGCGACAGCGTGAAGGCCATGAAGAAGATGCCCGCGAAGCCGCCCTGATCGGCGGCGCGGTCGGTCTTGTTGGCCCAGGAGCTCGGCAGATTGAGTTCGAAGATCCCGAAGAAGCTCAGGGCGAAGACGATGAAGAGGATCGCGAAGGCGATGTTGACCCAGGGGTTGGTCGAGAACTCGTTCAGGGCATCGGCCCCGAAGAGGCTCGTCACCAGCAGGCCCAGCCCCACGTAGATCACGATGATGCTCGCGCCGTAGAGCAACGCCCGCCGGAAGCCCCGCTTGCGGTCCTTGCCGCGGCTCGTGAAGAAGCTTACCGTGAGCGGGATCATCGGGAAGACGCAGGGCGTGAGCAGCGCCAGCAGCCCGCCGCCGAAGCCTAGCAGGAAGACGATGCCGTTCCCGTCCTTGGCGCTCACGTTGACGGTCGCGATGCTCTCCGCGCCGCAGGTCGCGTCCTCGGCGGAGTCGTCGATGACGTAGCGTGAGATCGGGTCGCCGCCACTCGTCACCGCGGCAAGCTCCGCCGTCGCCGCGGCCGCCGTATCGACGGCCGCTAGTTGGGCCTCGCTGAAGAGCCCCTGTTGCGCGATCCCCTGCTCGGGTGCGTAGGCGAAGTTGACATCCTGCGGCGGCAGGCACATCGCCTGGTCGCAGCTCATGAACTCGAGGTAGCCCTCGATGCGGGCGTTGGGCTCGAGCAACACCAGGCGCTGCTCGAAGCGCACTTCCGGTCCGTAGAGCTTCGCGACCCTGACCTTGAAGGTCTCGTCCATCCCGGCCTTACGCTTGCCCCGCTCGGTCACCCCGCCGATGAGCCGGTAGGCGGGACTTTCGTCAAAACTGAAGCTCGTCGGAATAGGCCCGTCCTCGTGGGAGTCCTGGGCGTAGATGTTCCACCCTTTGGCGATGGTCGCGACGGCGGTCACGAGGTAGGTGGTGTCGTCGAGGACGGTGGTCTCGAAGTGCCAAACGACCGGCTCGGCGTCGGTGGGGATGGCGGGCGTGGCGGTGGGTTGCCCTTCCGTACGCACGGTAGGCCTTGCGGCAAAACGGGAGGTTTTGGCGACAGCTGTACCCGTGGTAGCCGTACCCGTAGTAGCCGTACCCGTAGTAGCCGTACTCGGGGTACCCGGCCGGGCCGCTGGACGTTTTGGCGGAAGCCGCACCCCCGGGAGTAGGCGTCGCGGTGGCGGGCGTTTTGGCGACAGCCGAACCGGCAGGCGTCGTCGCGGGCGTCACGTCCGTACGTCCCGGACCAGGCCCAGGCGTCGCCGTCGGCGCCGCGAAGGCGAACTCGACGTCGCCCGGGGGCAGGCACTGCGTCTTGTCGCAGACCATGAACGTGAGGTAGCCGCTGATCGGCTGGTCGCCAAAACCCGTGACCTGCTGCCGGATGACGTAGCGGTCGTGAAACTTCGTCACGTTCATGCGGAACACCTCGTCGAAACCGGCGTCCTTCCCGCCGCTCTCGGTGCTTTTGCCGACGAGTTTGGCGCCGTTGAGGTCTTCGTACGTGATCTCCGTGGCCACGGGGCCCTCGTCACTCTCGAGGTACTGCGAGTAGACGTTCCACCCCTTCGCGATCGTGGCCGTGGACACGAGGTAGGTCTTGCCGTCGGCCCCCTGCTCGGTGGTGAAGGCCCACTTGACGGGTTTGAGGACCTGCCCGGCCGACGCCACCGTACCGAGCACGAGCGCCAGGGCGACCAGGAGGAGGGATGACGGGCGGTGGGACATGGAGGCTGAAGATTGAGATGGGTGGATTGGAGCCATCCACGTATCGAACAAGTAAAACTACAATGCCCGCGCCACATTGCCCGTGAGTAGGCCCTCGAGCAACAGGCGCCCGTCAGTATTGCCGAGTAGGGGTTCGGCGGCGCGCTCGGGGTGGGGCATCATCCCGATGACGTTGCGCCCGGCGCTGCAGATGCCGGCGATGTTGCGGGCCGAGCCGTTGGGATTGGCGGCGTCGGTGACGCGGGCGTCGGCGTCGCAGTAGCGGAACAGGACCTGGTCGTTGGCCTCGAGTTCGTCGAGGACGGCCTCGGAGGCGTAGTAGCGCCCGTCGGCGTGGGCGATGGGGATGCGGTAGGCGCGGGTCAAGTCGAGCTGGCTGGTAAGGTCGGAGTCGAGGGTCTCGGGCTTGAGGAAGACGTTGCGGCAGATGAAGCGCTGGCCCTCGTTGCGCAGGAGTGCCCCGGGCAGCAGCTCGGCCTCGCACAGGATCTGGAAGCCGTTGCACACGCCCACTACCCTGCCGCCGGCCTTCGCGAACGCGATGACGCCCCGCATCACGTGGCTGAAGCGCGCCAGGGCCCCGGAGCGCAGGTAGTCGCCGTAGCTGAAGCCGCCCGGCACGAGGATGGTGTCGGTGGTGGGGTCGTAGTCGCTCAGGTCGGAGCGCTTGTGCCAGAGCTCCTCGACGGGCTGTGCGAGGACGGTGCCCATGACGTGGACGAGGTCGTGGTCGCAGTTGGAGCCGGGGAAGACGAGGACGCCGTATTTCATAAGGGGGAATTTGTCATTGCGAGGCGCGTAGCTGACGTGGCAATCTGCTGGTGGATGTCGGATCGCCCTGCGCGCTGTCGGATGCTGGACTACCCGACTGGAGAACACGGAGGGCGCAATTTACCCCAGCGTAGCCACGTACGCATAACCGCCGAGGATACATACGAGGCCGGAGAAGAGGATCACATCCGACGGTTTTGGCGGAAGCTCAATCAGCAGCACCCCCACCAGCACGCTCAGCGGCGCGATGACGTAGGCGATCGGCCATGCGGCAAAACCGCCACTCAGCAGCAGCGCCACCCACCCGAAGAACAGGAGCGTGTACCACATCCGGTGCGCGCGCTGCTCCTGGACCGGGCGCCGCGTCGTGAGGGCGCCGTACCCGACGACGGCCCCGAGGCTCACGACGGCCAGGATACTGAGCGGCACCACGGCCGCCCGGAGTTCCGCAATGGTCGGCACAACCAACGCTCCCCGCCAGAGGAGGCCGACGTCGGCGCTCAGGTCCCCGAACACGAATCGTGTCATGAGCCACAGGACGGGCAAGATCCAGATGCCGAGCAGTAGGCCCAGCAAGTCCGCCCCTCGCACCTTGCGCAGTTGCACGAGCGCGACCAGGGCCCAGGCCGCGAACCACACGAACGACACGTGCAGCATCCACGCCGCGCCGACGTAGAGGCCGGTGTTGAAGATCGGCAGGGCGTCGGCCTGCTGGCGGTAGGAGTTGTAAAGCTGGTGCGCCGCGAGCGCGACGGCGAGGGCGGCGAGGAGACGTGCGTCAAAACCGAGCCAGGGCACGAGCGCCGAGCAGAGCAGGATGCTCACCACCGTCGGGGCCGTGCCCGCGACGGCGAGGCGGTAGCGCTGCAGCGAGAGGGAGCCAACGAACCCGATCAGGGTCGCCGCGAGCACACCGAGGCCCCAGCGAATCCAGTCGAGGTCGGCGAGGGCCCCGTGGATCGGCTGCGCCCAGGCCCCGTCGCCCGCGCCGAGGGCATCGCCGGGTACCGGTCCGCCGAGGGCGAGCACCGCGAGCCGCAGCACGACGGCGATCCCGAGCAGCGGCACGAGCGCCACCCACTGAAACGACCGAAAAAGTTGGATCATAGTCGCCGGCCAAGGTAGTGCGCCTACCTTCGGGCCCCACATGGCAAGTCCTTCGCTCGGCGAGATCCAGGCCCCCGTGAAGGCGGAGTTGCGGCAGTTCGAACGCCACTTCCGCGGCGCCATGCAGAGCCCTGTGCCGCTGCTCGACAGGATCACCAACCACATCTTGCGGCGCAAGGGCAAGCAGATGCGACCGCTGTTCGTGTTCCTGAGCGCGGGGCTGGCCGGGGGCGTCACGGAGCGCAGCTACCACGCGGCGAGCCTCGTGGAACTGTTGCACACCGCCACGCTCGTGCACGATGACGTAGTAGATGATTCGCAGGAGCGGCGGGGCTTCTTCAGCGTGCAGGCGCTGTGGGGTAAGAAGATCGCGGTGCTGGTCGGGGACTACTTGCTGAGTCGGGGCCTGTTGCTGGCGCTCGACAACAAGGGCTACGACCTGTTGCACATCCTGAGCGTGGCGGTGCGGGAGATGTCGGAGGGGGAGCTGCTGCAGATCCAGAAGGCGCGCAGGCTCGACATCGACGAGGCGGTGTACTTCGAGGTCATCCGCCAGAAGACGGCCAGCTTGATCGCGGCCGCCTGCGCGTCCGGCGCCGCCTCGGCCGGTGCCGACGAGGCCACCATCGAGCGGGCGCGCGTCATGGGCGAGAAGGCCGGCATCGCCTTCCAGATCAAGGACGACCTGCTCGACCTCGGCGAGGAGAGCATCGGCAAGCCCCTCGGCATCGACATCAAGGAGAAGAAGATGACCCTGCCGCTGATCTACGCCCTCCAGGTGGCCGACCCGAAAGAGCGCCGCGCGATGCTGAAGCTGATTCGCGACGGCTCGGACCGGCCGGACAACGTGCGCCAGGTAGTCGACTTCGTGCGCGCGAGCGGCGGGCTCGACTACGCGCGCCGCAAGATGGACGAGTACCTGCTGGACGCGCGGGCGGGGTTGGCGGGTTTTGGCGAAAGCCCTTACCGAGACAGCCTCAACGAATTGCTGACGTACGTGACGGTACGGAGGAAGTAGGGCCGGCGTACTTTGCGTGGCGTACTTTGCGTGGCGTACTTTGCGTGCAAATTCTAACCAACTCAGACCATGGCTGATAAGTCCTCCAATAGCCCCTTTCAGTATGGCCAAATTTTGTCACCGGAGCACTTAATCGACCGGGAGCAAGAGCTGGCGCTACTTCATTTGCGGCTTGTCCAAGGCGAGAGGCACTTCTTGATCGGTCCAAGGAGATTTGGGAAGACGTCGCTTTTACAAGCGGCCGCGGCGAGTGCGACTGCGGCTGGCGTCCCGACGATCCTGGTCAACGCTGAGAGTTACACCACGCTGAATGCACTTGCCGGTGGCATCGTCGCCAAGGCGAGTACACTCGTTAAGGCCTCTTTACGCGATAGGATACTAAAGATCCTGGAGTGGTTCAGTATGCTTCAACCACAGGCAGAGTACGACGCGACATCCGACTCCATCAAGGTCTCCGTCGCCGCGAGGGAGAGTGTGCCCGCGAGTCAGTCCATCGCCGATGCGCTGGACAGTCTCGACAAGGTCGCCAAGGAGAAAGGGATTCGAATCGGGATTATCATCGATGAATTTCAGAGTATTAGTCTTCACGAAGGAATCCCGGCCGAGCGGATTCTCCGGGCGGTTGTACAACATCACGAACACTTGAGCTATATCTTTTCGGGTTCGGATACGCGAATGATGTCGGCGATGATCACGGAGCACAGGCGACCGTTCTACCGACTCGGCGATTCGCAACATTTAGGACTCATTCCGCGGGAGGACTTCGCGCACTACATCACGAAAGCATTTGCGACCCGAGATCAAACGATCAGCGAGGAAGCCCTCCGTTCGATCTTCGACCACGCGGAGGACGTCCCGTACAACATCCAGAAATTATGCGCGTACGCTTGGGACCTCGGGACGATTGGGTCGCCCACCGACATATCGTACACGGAGGTTACCCGGGCAATGGAACGTTTGCTGAAAGCATCTCACGGAGCCTATCTGGCACTGTTTCTCACGCTCACCAACATCCAGCGGAAGGTTATCTTCGGCATGGCCAAACGGAGGAGTGCCGCTGAGTCCGATACAGTAGCCGCCCGACGCGCGAACGTTGCGCCGAGTTCCTATCGCGCGGCGCGTAAGGCCTTTTTACAGAATGACATCCTCCGGGACGACTTCTCCGACGGCAAGACAAGGCGCTGGGCCTTCGTCGATCCCTTCTTCGCGGCCTGGATCCGCGGATTCGTGGAGGGATAGCCCCGGCCGACACCTTACCTTCCCCCCACTATGACCACCCTCGAAGCCATCCACAACCGCCGCTCCCTGCGCCCGGGCGAGTACTCCGACCAGCCGATCTCCAAGGAGACCATCGAGAAGCTCGTCGCCGCCGCCAACGCCGCGCCCTCCCACAAGCGCACCTACCCGTGGCGCTTCATCGTGTTCGAGTCGGCTTCCGCCAAAACCCACCTCGGGGAGTACCTCGCCGACGTCGAGGCCGCCAACGCGGCGGCGCCCGTGCCCGAGATCAAGCTCCGCAAGACGCGCGAGCGCCCCAGCCTCGCCGCCGCCGCCATCGCGATCGTCATGAAGCCCGATCTCGAGAAACTCCCGGAGTGGGAGGAGATCAGCGCCACGGCCAGCGCCGTGCAAAATCTGTGGCTCGCGGCCACGGCCGAGGGTTTGGGCGGGTACTGGAGTTCGCCGGGGGCCATGACGAGCGGCGCCGAGGAGTACTTGGGTATGCAGGAGGGCGAGAAGTGCCTCGGGCTCTTCTACCTCGGGTACCCGAAGGCGGAGCCCGCGCCCATCGTGCGCCCGGAGGTGCACGCGAAGGTGACGTACCGGTAGGGGGGGGGTGGGGAGGCCTCGCAAATTGAGCAGCAAATACAAGCGGTCCTTTACCCACTGAAGAGCCCCCCGGTGGTTTGGCGGCATTTATGCCGCCCCCCTCGGCGGAGCCGACCGTCCCCGTCGTACGGTGGGGTGTCCCGCCGGGTAACGGCAACAGTGCTAAGTAGCGACAAAGCCTCTGCCTTTCTACCGTTCCTTAACGGAAGCGCCCCGGGATTCATAGTCGTTTTCGTTAATTCGATATCCACGCAAGATCATCACCCATTACCGGACCGGCCATAAGCCTAGACCGGAGTTACGAACTTGAATCGAAATGCAAGTAAAGGCCTTGGCCCCACCGCCCTTGTCCGCCCGTTTTGATCGCTCAAAATGCTGGCGCTATCTACTATCTGGGCTAACCTCCTACAGAAATCTACGCATTTTGGACCTCTTTTACCGTAACGAGTTCCAGCTTTGGCGAATGCTGACCGACAAAGAAAACCAGTTGGAGATCGGTGGGTCCGGCATCGTGATCAAACACCAACGAAAGCCCGTGCGGATACCATGGAAGGAAGTGCTGGACATCCGGTTCGGCATCCGCGATTACGCCCGTGACGTGACCGCTAATGAACTTTACGTGTACACGAAAACCCAGGGCTCCTTCTGTTTACCGGTAGACGATCTACAGTACGCACACATCGATCTGTTTAGAGATCGGGTACTCTCATGGTGGTCGTACGTAAGGGCGGAGCGCGTCCGGAAAGCGCTCGGCGGGTAATCGTTTTGGCGGAGGCCCCTTAAAGAGTGCCTCCCGTCGCCACGCTCCGGCTTACCTTCCTGCGCTGTGTCACCACCCCCGCCGCCCGCCGCCGCTACCCAGCTCCGGGCCGCCTGCGCCAACTTCTTCGCCGCCTTCGATCCCGACCTGCGGCACGTCGGCGAGGTACTGGCCGCGCGCGGCACCTACAGACGCGTGCCGAAGGGCGAACTCCTGCTGCGCAGCGGCCAAACCGCCGAGGCCTTTTACTTCATGCATCGCGGCGTAGTCCGCAACTACGTCGACGGCGGGCGCAACGGCAGCACGACCTGGCTGACGCTCGACGCCAACTTCGTGACCGCGATGGCGAGCATGACCAGCGGCGAACCCTCCCTCGAGAGCATCGAGACCCTCGAGGAGACGGAGCTGCTGGCCTTCGCGGCCGCCGACCTCCAGCGCGCCTACCGCGAGGTGCCGGGCGCCGAGCGCCTCGGGCGCCTCGTGGTCGAGCACTACTTCCGCGCCATGACCTCGCGCCTCTACCACAACGCCCTGATGTCCGCGCGCGAGCGCTACGTCGAGCTGCTCGAGTCGAGCCCCGAGATCATCGCGCGCGTGCCGCTGAGCATCATCGCCGGCTACCTCCAGATGACGCCCGAGACCCTGAGCCGCACCAGGGCCCAGCTCGCGAGGGGCGAGACCTAGGCCTGCCCGCGGCCCGGCGACGCCCGCGCGCTTACCAAATATCAAATACCTACGCACGTATCGCCATTCGGGCGGCAGACCACGGCTCAGCCGACCGTAAAACCGCACCTTTAGCGACCTAACCCGCCGACCATGCACCCGCCAACCACGCACCCGCCCACCGACCGCACCGACCGCCACCTCCTCATCGGCGCCGGCCCCTGCGGCCTCGGCACGGCCCGCGGGCTCGCGGAGGCGCACGTCGCGTACGACCACGTCGAGGCCGACGAAGAGGTGGGCGGCAACTGGTACCACGGCGTCTACCCCACGGCCCACATCATCTCCTCCAAGAAGATCACCCAGTACCCGGGCTACCCGATGCCGGCGCACTACCCCGACTTCCCGAGCGCGCAGGACATGCTCGCCTACTACATCGACTACGCGCGGCACTTCGGGCTCTACGACCGCATCGAGTTCCGTACCCGCGTGGAGTTCGTACGCCCGGTAGCCGACAACCGCTGGGAGGTGACCCTGAGCAGTGGCGAGCGCCGCCTCTACGCCGGCGTCCTCATGGCCAACGGCCACCACTGGCACCGCAACATGCCGCGCTTCGAGGGCCAGGAGACCTTCCGCGGCGAGGTCATCCACTCCAAGGATTACAAACGGCGCGAGCAGCTCCTCGACCGGAAGGTGGTGGTGGTGGGCGGGGGCAACTCCGCCTGCGACCTCGCCGCCGAGAGCGCGCGCCTGTCCGAGGCGGCCTACCTGAGCCTGCGCAGTGGCGTGTGGTTCCTCCCGAAAACCTTCATGGGCAAGCCCCTGAGCGACAGCCCTTTCGCGACGTGGCCGGTGTGGTTCCAACGCGCCGTGACGCGGCTCGTCATCGCGCTCGTGCAAGGTCCGTGGAGCGACTACGGCCTGCCCGACCCGGAGTACAAGCTCTTCGAGAAGCACCCGACACTCGGCTCGGAGGTGCTGCATTACATCAAGCACGGACGGCTTACGCCAAAACCTGCCGTCGCGCGCCTCGACGGGGACTTCGTCGAGTTTACGGACGGGAGTCGCGTCGAGTGTGATCTGCTGGCCTGCGCCACGGGCTACCATTTGTCCTACCCCTTCCTACCGAAAGAACTCCAGCGCGTCGAGGGCGTCGTGGCGCAGGTGTACGACTGGTCGATGCTCGACGACTACCGCGGGCTGTACTTCCTCGGGTGGTACCAGTTCCGCGGGGGCGTCGGGCAGGTGTTCGAGCCGTACGGCCAGCTCGTCGCCGAGCACATCAAGCTCCAGGCGCAGATCGCGCGGCCGCTCGGGGAGGTGATCCGGGAGCGCGGCGGCAAGATTCGCGACACACACCTGGTCGACCCCTACGAGGTCATCCGCGGGATCGCCAAGCAGATGAAGGACTACGCGCGGTTCGCGAGTTTCGCGCGGGGTTACGCGAGTCAACTGCCCGCCCACACGAACGTGCCCCTCGCCCGGCCCGCCACCGCCACGACCCTCGAAGAAGTCTACTAGCCCATGCCCCGACCCAACATCTTCATCACCGGCGCTGCCGGCGGCTTCGGGCAGGCGGTGGCGCGGCGTTTCGCGGCCGAGGGCTACTACGTCGGCCTTACCGACCTGGACGCCGACCCGCTCAGCGCACTCGCGGCGTCGCTCGGGGGCGAGGCGTATGCATTCCACGCCGTGCTCGACGTCACTGATCCCGCACAGGCGCGCGAGGTGTGTGCGGCTTTCGCCAAAACCAGCGGCAACGGCATCCAAGTCCTCTTCAACAACGCCGGCATCTCCGCGGTAGGGGGTTTTGGCGAAAGCCGCATCGAACAGACGAAGGCCATCATCGACGTCAATCTCTTCGGCGTGATGAACGTCACGCACGCCGCGCTGCCGCACATGCAGGGCATCGAGGGCGCGCACGTCATCAGCGTGAGTTCGGCGAGCGCCATCCACGGCAACCCCGAACTTCCCGTCTACGCAGCCACGAAACGTGCGATCCTGAGTTTTAGCGAAAGCCTCGACATCAGCCTGCGCGGCAGCGGCATCGCCGTGAGCGACCTGCTGCCGATGTACGCCGAGACGCCCATCGTGCGCGACGTCTACACTGAGCACCGCCGCCCGCCCGACATCAAGCTCACCGCCGAGGACATCGCCGACGCCGTGTGGGAGATCGTGCGCACCAAGCGCTTCCGGACCTACGTGGGGCGGGACACGAAGGTCTTCGCGCGGCTGAGTAAGGTGATGCCGTACGCCGTGCGCAAGCTGCTGCTGAGGAGGGTAGTGGGGTGGTAAAGCATTGCGCCACCGTGTTTACTCCCCCCCCACGCATCACCTCGCCACCACCACCCCCCGCTTCGGCTCCGGGAACACCGGCCACCCCCGCTCATCGAAGTCCATCACCCCGATGTGCACCTCGCGGTCCCAGCCCGCGCGGGAGAACTTCGCGGCGTGGTAGACGCACAGCAGCTCGTCGCCGCGCCGCAGGAAGCTGTTGTGCCCGGGCGCGATCACGTCGCCGCGCCCCGCTAACACCGGCTCCGGGTGCTTCGTCCAGGCGGCCGGGTCGAGCGGGTCGTCACCGGTCAGCTCGAGCAGGCCGAGGCAGTAGTAGTCGCTCCACGATCCGGAGGCGGCGTAGACCAGGAAGTTGCGGCCCGCGTGCTGGAGCTGGACCGGACCCTCGTTGATCGAGGGCCACAGGTTGAGGCGCCGCCCGCGCAACTCCCAGTCGTAGGTGGGGCGACTGATCTCGACGGCCGGCTCGCCGATGGCCGGCGTGAGGGCGTCATCCATGCGGCAGATGTAGAGTCGCTGGTTGAGCTTCTCGTCGGCGGCCCAGCCACTCCACACGAAGTAGCCCTGGCCGGCGTGGCGGAAGTAGGTCCCGTCGATGGCCCAGCGATCGCCCGGCAGCTCGAGCTCGCCCATGTAGAGGAAGCCCTGGCCGAGGTCGGCATCGTCGTGCGCCACCAGGGCGTGCATGCGGTGCGTACCGGCGAAGAGGCTGTTGGTGGAATTGGCCGCGACGTAGATGACCCAGTGCCCGTCGACCTGGTGCAACTCCGGTGCCCACAGCATCTGAAGCTCGGCCGTCGTGGCCTCGGCCCGCGGGTCCCAGGTGAAGTAAGGCGCGATCGTGTCGAAGCCGAAGATGTCGGGCGCGCGCTTGACGTAGAGCCGCTCGCCGCGCTCGGTGACCTCGGTGTAGACGTAGTGGTAGGGCGCGGCACTGTCGGCGGCGACGTGCGCGATCCACGGGTCCTGGCCCGTCTCGCTGATGGGATTGCGGACAGTGAGGCGGTCGCCACCCGGGATCAATCCCGTGCGCGGTACCTGCTGCTCGTTCGCCAATCGACTTTCGTAGCCGATGCGCGCCAAGGCGGCCAGGAGGTGGTGCCCGGCGAAGACGCACAGCGGGACGGCCAACAGGACCCCGAGACCAATCAGGACGTAGCGCCAATTCATAAGATGGCAAACACGAGCGCGGTGCTCGTCGAGACGGCTAGTGCGACCAGCGTAAAAAACCTAGGCCCGTACACCGGCACGACCTCGGCGGGTGGTTTGCCCTCACGGAAGGGCCGCACGAAGACCCGCAGGATATCGTACTTGAGGGCAAAAAAATCAAATACGCACCCGGCGATGCCGCCGAGGATGCCCCCGGCCACAACGAAGAGTACCGTGTCCACCGCCTCGCCGAGGCCCAGGGTCAGCAAGGGACGCACGCCGAGCAACACCAAGTGCTCGGTCGCCGAGTAGATGAGCCCGATCTGCAGCAGGTAGCCGTTCGGCGCATACGGCACCGGGAAGGTCCACCCCTGCCACACTTGCGTACCCCAGTACACGACCCCCATCATCATCACCACCGGGATGGCCAGCGCGACAGTGACCTCGGTGGCGCCGTAGCCGAGCGCCGTCCACGCCCACCACGCCACCGGCAGGCCGACGAAGGGCAGGATCCAGAGTTGGATGACCTCGGCGGCGCGGCGGGCGGGCCCGTGGAGCACGTAGCCCGGTCGCGGGAGCTCGTAATCGACGTGTGGACGGTGGCGCGGGCTGGTTTTGGCGAAAGCCGAAACGTCGTGGGTAAGCATAGCGGGAAGGTAAGCGCGGGGCAGTTACGCACGACTTGACGGATGATAAGTAAGGCCGGCAAGACCTTAGGTCATCAGCCAGCGTAGGCGGCGGTGCCACTGCTCAGCGATGCAGCGCGCGATACTCCCTGAGCCGCCCGTCTCGACCCTTGCGCACCGACAGCCCTGCGACCAACAGCCCCGCGACGGCTACCCCGCCGAGCAACCACACCAGCGCCCGGTCGAACACCGGCGGCGGCACCGACACCAGCCCGCGGTCCTCGTCGAAGGTCGCGGGCGTGTCCGCGTAGCGCCCGTAGCCCGGTCGCTGAGGCTCAGTCGCGAAAATCACGAGCCGTCCGGCGAGCTTCGCGTCCGTGATCGCACGCCCGTGCCCGGCCCCGACGGCGCGGGGCCTGAGCTCGGCCAGACGCGCCACGCTGGCCTCGGCGGCGTCCCAGTCGGGCGTAAAGGGCACCGGCGAGCGGGCCAGCTCGCGCGCGTGCGTCACCTGCGAGAGCCAGCTGTCGAGGTCCATCGTCGCGAAGGCGTCTCCGGCGAGGAGCGTGCGGTCCGACTCGCGCCACAGTGACACGTGGCCGGGGGTGTGTCCGGGGGTGTGTAGCCAACGCCAGCCCGGGAGTCCCGGTACGCTGCCGTCGGCCGGCAAGGCCCGCACGCGCTCCCCGAAATCGTAGCCCGCCGACGGGAAAGCCCGCGCCAGCTGGGCGATCGCCCCGCCCATCGACGGATCGGCCGGCGGGTAGTCGGATCGCCCGGTAAGGAAAGGCAACTCCTCGGCGTGGGCGTAGATGGGCACCCCCCACGCGCGGGCCAGTTCGGCGGCACTCCCGGCGTGGTCGAAGTGTCCGTGCGTGAGCACGATGGCGCTGGGCGGCCCGTCGAGCAGACCTTCGGCGGCGGGCCGGAGGTAGGCCGCCGCCCCGGGCAGGCAAGTATCCACCAGTACCCACGAGCCATCGTCCGCGGCGAGGGCGTAGGCGTTGACGAATGCAACGGGGAGGCGGGTGACGCCGGGGGCGACGGTTTCGGTGTGGGCGAGCATGCTTGGGGGAAGGCGACCGGGGCGGTAATGGTTCAGCGCAAGGGGCCACGGCCGCGGGCGGGCGCCGACGGGGCCCCGGTGGCCGCCGTGCCGTAGCTTCCCACCTCTCACACGTCACCTCATGCGCCCCCTCCCCCGCCGCCAGTTCCTCCGCCGCGCCGCCCTGTCGGCCGGGGCCATCTCCGCCGCACCGCTCCTCGGGGCTTTCGCCGGGGCCGACACGCCCGCCCGCGCCCCCGGCGCCACCTACCTCGGCGGCTTCGCGGCCCCACCGCTGCCCAACATCCGCGCGGCCTTCATCGGGGTCGGGGCTCGCGGGGGCGACCACCTGGAGTCCTTCGGACGCCTGCCCGGTACGGAGATCGTCGCCATCTGCGACCTCTACGCCGACAACGTAGAACGGTGGCGCACCGTGGCCGCCGGCATCGGCGGCGGCACCCGGCACGCTAGTGTGGCTCCGTACTCCGGTGAGGCGGAGGCCTGGCGCCGGATGCTCGCCGAGGTGCGCCCGGATGTCGTGTTCGTGGCCACCAATTGGACCAACCACGCCCCGATGGCCATCGCGAGCCTAGAGGCCGGCGCGCACGTCTTCGTCGAGGTCCCGATCGCGGTCACGGTGCCCGAGATGTGGTCCATCGTCGACGCCGCCGAGCGCGCGCAGCGCCACTGCATGATGCTGGAGAACGTCAACTACGGCCGCGACGAACTCTTCTTCCTCAACCTCGTGCGCGCTGGCCAGATCGGCGAGCTCCTGCATGGCGAGGCCGCCTACATCCACGATTTGCGCAAGCAGATGGCCGATGTCGACCGCGGCACCGGCTCCTGGCGCACGGGTCACTACGCCCGCCGCGATGGCAACCTCTACCCGACGCACGGCCTCGGCCCCGTGGCGCAGTACATGAACCTCGCCCGCGGCGAAGACACCTTCGGGAGCCTCGTGTCCTACTCGACGCCCGCGATCGGCCGGGCGGCTTTCGCCAAAACCCACTACCCGCCAGCGCACAAGTGGAACGAGCTAACGTACAAGGGCGGCGACCTCAATACTTCGATCATCAAGACGCGGCTCGGCCGCACGATCATGGTGCAGTGGGACGAGACGAGTCCGCGGCCGTACACGCGCCTCAACCTGATCCAGGGTACGCGCGGTTGCCTGGCGGGCTTCCCGACGCGCGTCGCCCTCGAGGGCGGGGTGCCGGGGGCCACCGAGGATCACCACCACTGGGCCGAAGGCGAACAGCTCGACGCCCTGCGCGAACAGTACGAGCACCCCCTTTACCGTCGCCTCAACGACAGCACCAAGTCAAGCGGCCACGGCGGCATGGACGGCCTGATGATGGTCCGCATCGTGGAGTGCCTCCAGCGCGGCGAACCACTCGACCAAAACCTCTACGAGGGCTGCCTCTGGAGCGCCGTCGCGCCCCTCAGCGAAAAGTCGGTTGCGAGTGGTGGAGCCCCTCAGATGTTTCCGGACTTCACCAGGGGCGACTGGCCAGAGACGGCTGGGCTAAAGGTGGTGGCGTGAAGGCAGATGAGTGGACGGCGCGTTTTGCCGAAAGGCGCTACGGCACAGGCATCCGTACTGTAGCGACCGAACGTGCCCCCCCTTCAACAATCCCACCTTCACCCTTCAACACTTACCTCAGGCATCCACCTTCGCGTACTTCGCATTCGCCTCGATGAAGGCCCTGCGCGGCGGCACCTCGTCGCCCATCAGCATTGCGAAGATGCGGTCGGCCTCCAGGGCGTCGTCGATGGTCACGAGGCGCAGCATGCGCGTGGTCGGGTCCATGGTCGTGTCCCAGAGCTGCTCGGCGTTCATCTCCCCGAGGCCCTTGTAGCGCTGGATCTTGACACCGGTGTCGTCCGGCCCGTTGCCGATCCGGAGCATGGCCTCCCGGCGCTCCTCGTCGTTCCAGGCGTACTGGTACTTCGTGCCCTTCGCGATGCGGTACAGCGGCGGGGCGGCGATGTAGATGAAGCCCTGCTCCACGAGCGGCCGCATGTAGCGGAAGAAGAACGTGAGGATCAGGGTCACGATGTGCGAGCCGTCCACGTCGGCGTCACACATGATGACCACCTTGTGGTAGCGGAGTTTGTCGATGTTCAGGACGCGCTCGCCGTGCTTCTCCTCGATGCTTACCCCGAGGGCGGTAAACATGTTCTTGATCTCCTCATTGTCGTAGATCTTGTACTCCATCGCCTTCTCGACGTTGAGGATCTTGCCGCGCAACGGCAGGATGGCCTGGAAGACGCGGTCGCGACCCTGCTTGGCGGTCCCGCCGGCGGAGTCCCCCTCGACGAGGAAGATCTCCGACTCGCCCGGGTCCTTCGACGAGCAGTCGGACAGTTTTCCCGGAAGGCCACCACCGGCCAGGACGTTCTTGCGCTGCACCGTCTCGCGGGCCTTGCGGGCAGCGTGACGGGCCGTGGCCGCGAGGATCACCTTTTCGACGATGCGCCGCGCCTTCGAGGGGTTCTCCTCCAGGAAGATCTTGAGGGCATTGCCCATCGCCCGACTCACGATGCCCGTCACCTCGGAGTTGCCGAGCTCGCCCTTGGTCTGCCCCTTGAACTGTGGCTCGGGCACCTTCACGCTCACCACGGCCGTCATGCCCTCGCGGAAGTCGTCGGTGTTGATCTTGAACTTCAGCTTCGAGAACATCCCCGAGTCCTCGCCGTACTTCCCGAACTCACGGGCCACCGCGCGCCGGAAGCCCGACACGTGCGTGCCGCCCTCGCGGGTGTTGATGTTGTTGACGTAGGAGTGGATGTTCTCCGTGAAGGAGTTGTTGTACTGCATCGCGACCTCCACCTCGACGTTCTCCTCCTTACCGATCACGTGAATCGGCTCCTCGATCAGGGGCTCGCGCGACTCGTCGAGGTACTGGACGAACTCCTTGAGTCCGCCCTCCGAGTAGTAGTGCTGCGTCCGGAAACCGGCCGGCTTGCCGTCGTCGTCCTCGACCTCCTCGCGCTCGTCGACGAGCGTGAGCCGCAGGCCCGAGTTGAGGTAGGCCAGTTCGCGCATCCGCACCGAGAGCGTGTCGTACTTGTAGACGCGCTCGGGGAAGATCTTCTCGTCCGGGCGGAAGGTGATCTGCGTGCCGGTCTTCTGCGACTCCCCGATCACCTTCACCTCCGAGGTGGGCTTGCCCTCCGAGAAGGTCTGCTCGAAGACCTTGCCCTCGCGGTGGACCTCGGCCCGCAGGTAGATCGACAGGGCGTTGACGCAAGACACGCCCACGCCGTGCAGGCCCCCCGATACCTTGTAGGTGTCCTTGTCGAACTTACCGCCGGCGTGCAACACCGTCATGACGACCTCCAGGGCGGACTTCCCGAGCTTCGGGTGCATCCCCGTCGGGATCCCGCGGCCGTCGTCGATGACGGTGACGGAGTTGTCGGGGTGGACGATGGTCGTGATCTCGTTGCAGTACCCGGCGAGGTGCTCGTCGATCGAGTTGTCGATCACCTCCCAGACGAGGTGGTGGAGGCCCTTCGCGTCCGTGGAGCCGATGTACATCCCGGGCCGCATCCGCACGGCTTCCAGGCCCTCGAGGGCGGTGATGTTGGAGGCGCCGTAGTTCGCGGATGTGGGATTCAGATTTTCCTCTACCATAAGGGGTCAAAAGTACGGCTTTTTACCCGGATTCAGGGGGCGGGGGCTTTCGCCAAAACAGGGTGTAAGTCGTTGACTTTGTGCAGTTTGTAAGAGCGGCTCGCGGGTGTGCAAAACGTGACTTTGCGGGGAGGGTAGGCTTGCGCCAAAACGGGCGGTACGCAGGGCGCGTTCGACTGCTTAGAGAAGCCCCCCCCATCTCACGCTAGCCAGTGCGCCCCCGGCCGAAACAGGCGCACCGGCCACACTTTCCTTACCGCCTCACCCAGTTCACCAACTCGATCCCCGCGATCTTCCCGCGGTCGCGCTCGTTGTCGGTCACCATCGTGAGCCCGTGCTCGACGGCGGTCACGCCGATGAGGATATCCAAATCGCGCACGGGCGTACCGGCGCGGCGCAACCGCGCTCTTTCTTGAGCCTAGCGCTCCAGTACGGGACCGATGGGCAACGTTCGTACGCTGCGCGTAACCCGGTCCGCAAGCCCGAGGTGATCCGCCGGACGCTGGCTCGCGTACGCTCCGAAGAGCAATATAACTACGGAGATCTCGAAAGTGTAAAGCGGCGCGAGACCTACAACCTAGCAATCAGGCTGCTGCTTAGCGGCCGGCGCCAAATGTGCCAAGTGTGCCAAGGGCCGGAAGTACAGCTCAGTCGGTGCGTCGAGTGGAGCCGAGACGGTCATTATATCTCGAAGGTAAGGCTTTCCGCAAACGTCCGCGTACCCGAGAATAGACGCCCCGAAAGCCCCATTACGTGACACTCCGGAAGCACTTCTCCACACAATTTCAACACAAATCGTGTTACTTTAGCAGCCGGAAACACGATCGAAATGCACACCGAAACCGCCGCGGCGCCGACCGCCACTCAGACCGTCCTCGCCCACCTCCGCCTCGCCGGCTGGGCCTTCCACCAGGGTCCGAAGCGCAGGCGCGCCATCCCCGTCGGCGAAGAGCTTTCGCTAAAACCCGAGCCCGACAACCCACACGACCCGCACGCCATTGCCGTGTTTTGCGGAAGCGCCCAAATCGGCTACCTCCCCGCCCACGCCGCACCCGACTACGGCACCCTCGTCGGCGAGGACCACGTCCGCGCCACCGTCCACAGCGTCAATGAGACCACCGGCGAGGTCATCGCCCTCGAACTCACCACCGAGGCCCCGGCTGGGTTAGCGGAGCTCGCGAGCCCCAGCCTCCCGCCGGTCTCCGAGTTTAGCAGCGCCCTCCTCGAGGCCGCGCGCACCAAGGCCTTGCTCACCGCGCTTCCGGCCGACCTCACCGCCGCCGGCATGGCGGCCGCCTACGACCCGGGCATCGGCTACCGCCACGTCGCCACCTACGCCGCCGCCCCCGCCGAGGCCACACCCGCGCGGGAGCTGCGGACGCGTTTTCTGCCGTACCAGCACGTCTACCTCGTCCGCGAGGAGGCTACCGAGGCGTTCCACGAACGCGTGAGCGTCTGGCTCCCGGGCTCGCGCCAACTCGGCTTCCTCCAGAAGCAGGAGGGCGAGCGGCTGTTGCGTCTCACGGACAAGCGCCGCCCCGGGCAGCTCTACCGCGCCTACCTCGACCTCGTCGAACCGAAGGGCACCGTCGGCCGCCACGATGAGCCGGGCAAGCTGTCCATCGTCCTGCTACAGGTCACCGTGGCCGGTATGGGCCGCGAGGGCGCGGCGTACAGTGCCCACGCGATGGCCTCGACGCCCGTCGCGCAGGACCTCCTCCGCCTCGCCGACGATGGCTACCCCCGCATCTCGGACGCGCCCGCCGGTCCGAGCGATGATGCTGGGTTGTACCTGCGCAAGGACAATCAGTGGTCGGCGATCGGCTCGGGTGCGGTGGCGGACTACCTCAGCAAGATCGCGGCGAAGAAGCGGCGGGGCGTGGCGTAGTGCGCGTTCGGCGAGCTCCAGCTCGTGCGCACGATACCGAGCCACTTCGCAGTGCGCACGAGCTGGAGCTCGCCGAACGCGCACACCCCTACCTTCGCCCCCGTGACCCTCACCCAGGCCCTGCGCCACTACATCCGACCCTACTACCCCACCGTCGGCGTCAACCTCGTGGCCAACTTCCTGATGGTGCTCTTCAGTGTGGTGAGTATCCCGGCCCTGATCCCCTTCCTCCAGATCCTCCTCCGGCAAACCGACCTCACCGACACCGCCCCGCCTTTACGTTTTAGCGTAAGCTCACTCACGGCCAACTTCAATTTCTGGATGTCGGAAGTGATCCGCGACCACGGCTACGAGCGCGCGATGATTTATATGTGCGTCTTCCTGGTGACCGTCTTCGTGTTGAAGAATCTCTTCGGCTACCTGTCCGTCACCACGCTGGCCGTCATCCGCTCGGGCCTGATCCGGGACCTGCGCCGCGACCTCTACCGCCACATCATCCACCTGCCGGTGGGGTACTTCACCGAGGCCCGCCGCGGCGACCTCATCTCGCGCTTCACGGCCGACGTGCAGGAGGTCGAGAACTCGGTGCTCAACTCGATCCAATCCCTGATCCAGAACCCGCTGCTCATCCTCGGGGCCCTGGCGGTGATGCTGTCGATCAGTCCCTACCTCACCGTCTTCACGGTCGTCCTGATCGGCGTCACCGGCGTCATCATTGGCGGCATCGGGCGGCGGCTCAAGGCGCAGTCGGGCGAGGTGCAGGAGAGCCTCGCGGACATGACCAACCAACTCGACGAGACCATTGGCGGCCTGCGCGTCGTGAAGGCCTTCGGCGCGGAGGGATACGTCGAGGCGCGTTTTGGCGAAAGCAACAACCGCTACCGCGATCTCCTCGTGCGACTGCTGCGGCGCCGTGACCTGAGTGGTCCGCTGAGTGAGGTACTCGGCGTAGCGGTGGTCTGTATGCTGATCTACGTCGGCTTCCAGGAGATCAACGCCGCGCGCCTGGAGGCCGCCGTCTTCATCGCCTTCATCTACGCCTTCTTCTCGACGATCCAGCCGTCGAAGCAGTTCTCGAACGCGTTTTACAGTCTCCAGCGCGGGCGGGCGGCTTTCGAGCGGGTGCAGGCGCTACTCGACACCCACAACGCCATCACGGACGCGCCCGGCGCGGTACGGCTCCCGCGCATCACCGAAGGCATCCGCGTCGAGGACGTGTACTTCGGCTACCCCAACACCGAGCGGCCGGCGCTCGCGGGCGTGAGCCTCGGTCTGCCCGTCGGCAAGGTCATCGCGCTGGTGGGCCCGAGTGGCGCGGGCAAGAGCACCCTCGCCGATCTGCTCCCGCGCTTCTACGACGTGGACCGCGGCCGGATCACGATCGACGGACACGACGTGCGCGACGTACGATGAACGACTTGCGTCAAAACATCGGGATCGTGAGCCAGGACGTGGTGCTGTTCCACGATACGATCCTCGAGAACATCGCTTCGGGAGTGTCGGCAAGTCGGAGGCCGAGGTGATCGCTGCCGCAAAACTCGCCAACGCCCACGCCTTCATCGAGGAGCAGCCACAGGGCTACCACACCGTGATCGGCGAGCGCGGGACGCGACTCAGCGGCGGGCAGCGCCAGCGCCTCACCATCGCGCGGGCCATCCTGCGCGACACGCCCGTCATGATCCTCGACGAGGCCACCAGCGCCCTCGACGCCGAGAGCGAGGCCCTGATCCAGGACGCGCTCTTTCGCCTGATGGAGGGGCGGACCTGCCTCGTGATCGCCCACCGCCTCGCCACCATCCAGCGCGCCGACGAGATCGTGGTCCTCGACCACGGCCGCGTCATCGAGCGCGGCGACCACGCTACCCTCGTGGAGCAGGGCGGGGCCTACGCGCGGCTCCTGGAGCTGCAGAAGGTGGGTGCCTGAAGCCCGGTCGTGGTCTGCGCCGCGACAGTCGCCGAGGATTACAAGCTATATGGTACGACGGCGACCTGGGCCACCCGCTACCTTTGGCGACCTCCTAGAGGTTGTACCATGACACTTACCAATCGACTTGCCGCGGCCCTACTACTGGCCGGGGCGGCGGCGAATGCCCCGGCCCAGATCACCCTCGACGACGCCTACCTCCCGCGGGTCGGCGACGCCGCGGTCACCTACGTCCAGGAAGGCTACACCGATCCGGCGGGCAACCTCGCGCGCGACGGCGGCAACCAAACCTGGGTCTTCGCCCCCGCGGCCCGCGACCGCACCATCAACACCGCCGTAAGCGCCGCCCGCGAGGGCTCAGCCGCGGCCGACTTCCCCGATGCCGACCTCACCGTCCGCTCGCGGTCCCAACTCGGCGGCTTCGATACCGAAACCGAGCTCTACCTGCGGCGCAGCGAACGTGGCCTCGAGCTCCTCGGCCTCGCGGCGGCGGATACGAGCGAGGGTCTGCCCGCCTTACGCCTGTCCAAACCGCTGCTCTACGCCCCGGCGCAACTCGCTTTCGGCACCTCCGTGGCGGACGCCAGCAGCTCGCGGTTTACGTTCGGCTCGGAGGTCCTCACGGCCCTGACCGGCGACCCTTCCTACGCGCAGCTCGTCGACAGCGTCGGTTTGCGGATCGACCAAACCGCCACCTTCGAGGTCGATAGCTGGGGCACCGTCAACGTCCTCGACGCGGGCCGCGTGAGTGCCCTGCGCGTCAAACGCACCACCGGCGTGCGCCAGGCGCTCGAGGTCAAGGCGGGGCCCTTCGGGTGGATAGACATCACCGCGCTCGGGCTCGTTCCCGATAGCCTCCTCCCCCCCGCCAGACTAAATGTCGTGGACTACAGTTTCCTCACGGCGGGCCGTCGGGCGCCGGCTTACGTCATCCGCGTCGATAGCCTCGGCCAGCCCGCGAGCCTGGAGTACGCCGCGAACGTAGTCGGGACCGCGGAGCTCGCCCGTGAGGATAGCGCCCTGAAGGCGTACCTGCGGGGAGACCAACTGACCGTCGTGGCCGGCCCGCCCCGCCCCCGGAGCAGTGACCGCGTCGCGATCTACGGCGCGGACGGTCGACAACTCGCCTCCGAGCGCCTGGCCGAGGGGCAGACGGAGCTATCGCTCGGGACCGCCTCGTGGCCGGCGGGCGTACACCTCGTGACGCTCTGGCGCGACGGCACTCTGGCGGCCACGCAGCGCGTCCTGGTGATCCGCTAGGCGCGCGGACCATCGGGCGACTACTGCAACGTCGTCGAATCGGCGCCCGCGCCCGCGGGGGCGGCGTTCATGCGGGCCAGCACCTGCGTGGTGAGGTCGAAGGCTGGATTGACGGCCAGGACGCCCGCGCCACCACCCTGCTGCAGGATGAAATCGTAGCCCTCCTCCTGCTGAATGGCCTCGACCTCGCGCTTGAGGACCGTCGACAGCTCCGACTGGATCCGGGCGGCCTCCCCCTGGAGGTCCATCGTGAGGCGCTGCTCCTCCTGCTGGAGTTCCTGCTGCGAGCGCCCGAGCACGGCCTGCTCGTTCTCGATGGCCTTCGGGGTCATGTTGCCGCCCTGGGCCCGGCGCTGGAAGGACTCGATCTGGCCCTGGAGCTTGCGCGCCTTGCGCTCGAAGTTGGCGCTCGCGTCCAGCTGGCGCTGCTCGAGGATCTCTGCCTGGTCCTTGAGGTAGACGTAGCCCGTGAGGATGGAGTCGGTATTGACGTAGCCGATCTTGAGGCCGGCGGGGGCGTCGCCGGCACTGGCGGCGATCTTGACGGTACCGTCGGCGGCCTCGTCGCAGGAGGCTACGGAGAACAGGAGCGTGAGGGCGGCCATGGCAGCGAGGAGAGGTCTCATGAGGGAATCGGTTTGGCGATTGCGGGCGCGAAGATGGGAAAAAACGGGTCGGGGTGCGGGGTGCGGGGTGCGGCGATCCTCTGTTACCTTTCCTCCGCTCTATCGTCCCGCAACTTATATGCAAAGCCCACTTACGTGAAAACCCACCGCCGTCGCTACTCCCACACTCCCCGTTTTGGCGTAAGCCTCTGTCTGCTCGCGGTGGCCCTATTGGCGAGTTTTAGCGTAAGCGCACAAGAGCAAAAGGAAGCTAGTAAATTCGACCTTGAGCTATCCGGACTCTGGGGCGGGTGGCATACGCAACTCACTTACTTTCAGAGCTCGGGCGATTTCTTCCAGGGCGGCTACGGTGGACTCGAATTCAACAAGACCATCTACGTAGGTTGGGGACTGTACAAGCTCCAGAAACCGGCCAACTACATCCTCCCAACTGATGCCACCCTCCCGGTGGACATCCGTTACCACGGTCCGATGTTGTACTACACGCCTTACGCCCGTAGCGTGCTCCACCCCAAGTTCGGTCTCCAGACGGGCTTCGGGCGAGTCAATGTCAGGGGCCTACCGGAGGACAAGGTCTTCGTCCTCCAGCCCAGCGTCGGCGGTGAACTCAACGTCTTTCGCTGGGCGAGGCTCGGGGCGGAGGTCGGGTACCGCGCGGTCCTCAACGTTGCCGACCCCGGGGTCGGCACCGTCGGATTCGGCAGTGACTTCCTGAGTGGCGCGTACGGGCAGGCGAGCCTCAAGTTCGGGTTCAGCTGGGGCTCGAAGAACGAACAGCGGCGGTAGAGATTCGCACCTCCCCCCGCAGTCGCGCTTGTCATCCTGCGGTAATCGAGTACATTGGTCACCCTATGGAAACCTCTGTAAAGACCTCCCGAGCGCGGGTCATCCCCAAGGGCGAAGTCGAGAAACTCGACCTCGAGCTCTACCCCGACTCCGCCGGTGCCTCGCTGGCCGTCGCGCAGCGCATCGCCGACCTGATCCGCGAGCGCGCCGACGCCGGCCGACGGTGCGTCCTCGGGCTCGCCACCGGCTCCACGCCCGTGAGCGTCTACAACCACCTCGCGCGCATGCACCAGCAGGAGGGGTTGAGCTTCGCGAACGTGGTCACCTTCAACCTCGACGAGTACTACCCCGTCAACCCGCTCGAGCTCCAGAGCTACGTGCGCTTCATGCGCGAGCACCTCTTCGACCGCGTCGACCTCCCCGCGGCGCAGTGGCACGTGCCCGACGGGACGATCCCGCGCGACGAGGTGGACGCCTACTGCCGCCGCTACGAGCAGGCGATCGCGGACGCCGGCGGCATCGACCTCCAACTCCTCGGAATCGGGCGCACGGGCCACATCGGCTTCAATGAGCCGGGCTCCGGGTCGCAGTCGCGCACGCGCCTCATCTCCCTGGACCACATCACGATCACGGATGCGGCCAGCGATTTCTTCGGCGAGGAGAACGTCCCCCGCAAAGCCATCACGATGGGCGTCGGCACGATCATGGACGCGCGCGAGATCATCTTGATGGCCTGGGGCGAGGGCAAGGCGCCCGTCGTGCGCGAGGCGGTCGAGGGCCCGATCATGGACACGATCCCGGCCACGTACCTCCAGCGGCACCCGGCGGTGACGGTGATCCTCGACGAGGCCTCGTCGAGCAAGCTCACGCGCGTCGACACGCCCTGGCTCCTCGAGGACGTGGCCTGGGACACGGACTCGACCCGGAAGGCCGTGATCTGGCTCAGTCGCACCGTCGGCCTACCGGTGCTCAAGCTCACCAACCGCCACTACGCCGAGAACGGCATGGCCGACCTCCTGACCCGCGGCGAGGACGGCGCCTACGACATCAACCTCGAGGTGTTCAACTACCTCCAGCGCACCATCACGGGGTGGCCCGGCGGCAAGCCCAACTCGGACGCGAGCCGCTACCCCGAGCGCCCGGAGCCGGCCCACAAGCGCGTGGTCATCTTCAGCCCCCACCCCGACGACGACGTCATCTCGATGGGGGGCACCTTCATCCGCCTCGTCGACCAGGGCCACGAGGTCCACGTCGCCTACCAGACCTCGGGCAACATCGCGGTCTTCGACGAGGACGTCGTGCGGTTCGCCGACTTCGCCGCCGACTACACGGAGGCGTTCGACCTCGCCGGCGCGCGTACGGCCGACCTCCTGACCGGGGTCCGCGAGTCCCTCCAGAGCAAGAAGCCGGGCGACGTCGACTCCGGCGAGATCCAGACCATCAAGGGGCTCATCCGCCGCGGGGAAGCCAAGGCCGCGTGTCGCTACGTCGGTATCCCCGACGAGCAGATGCACTTCCTCGACATGCCCTTCTACGAGACGGGGACCGTGCGCAAGAGGCCCATCGGCCCGGAGGACATCAAGATCGTGTCGGACCTGCTCAACGAGGTGAGGCCGCACCAGATCTTCGCCGCCGGCGACCTGTCCGATCCGCACGGTACGCACCGCACGTGCCTCGCGGCGGTGATGGAGGCCTTTCGGCAAAACGAGCACACCGACTGGGCCCAGAACTGCTGGGTGTGGCTCTACCGCGGCGCCTGGCAGGAGTGGTCGGTGGAGGAGACCGAGATGGCGATCCCGATCTCGCCCGACGAGCTGCTCCGCAAGCGCCGCGCCATCTTCAAGCACCAGAGCCAGAAGGACCGCCCGCTGTTCCCCGGCCACGACACCCGTGAATTTTGGCAGCGCGCCGAGGAGCGCAACCGCGCCACGGCCGAGGCCTACGACGCGCTCGGGATGCCGGAGTACGAGGCGATCGAGAGCTTCCGGCGGTGGCGGCCGTGATGGTCGAAGTGGCTAGATGGCCCTCACCGCGGCGCTCACGGTCTTCGGGGAGCTCCCGATGAAGATCTGGTCGTCCGTCACCATCACCGGGCGATTGAGGAAGGTGTAGTGCTCGAGGATGAGGCGCCGGTAGTCCGCCTCGCTCAGTTCTCGTTCGTGGAGTCCGCGTTGGCGGTACAGCCTGGCGCGCCGGGAGAAGAGAGGCTCGTAGCCGCCCGCGAGCGCTGCGAGCTGGTCGACCTCATCCTCCGTAAGGGGCTCTTCCTTGATCTCGCGCAACTTCCAGTCGGCCAGCGATCGCACGGTGGCGAGTACGCGTTGGCAAGTGTCGCAGGGGGAGATAAAGTAGATGGTCGGCATGGGGACGGGGTTCGGGGTTCGGGGTTCAAGGTTGCGCTAGACGGACGTGTAACTCTCTATACCCAAAGGTCGAGTCTACGGTTCGCTCGAAGCTGAATTCGCGACTCGTGCCGATCACGATTTCGCAGGTGGTGTAGACGAGGTTGCCGTCGAGCAGGTGCCCGCCGACGGTGCGCCCGGTCGAGTCCGCCACGCTCATGTGCACGTGCATACCGTCGGCGGCGAGGGTGCCGGAGAGGCTCACGATTTCGAAGTGTCCGCTTTCGCTAAAACCAGCGTCCTGGTTGGCGAAACGCAGGTGGTAAGTCGTGAGGCTCCCGACGGCCGCGGCGATCCAGGCGGCGCGCAGGTCGTGGGTTTTGGCGAAAGCCTCCAACTCCCGCTTGAGGTCCTGGCCGGGGCGCAGGCGGAAGGCGTAGTGGTCGGGGGCGGGGGTTTGCACGGTGGCCAAAGTAGTGGGGCGGGCGCGAAGGTGGCGCCGGGCGGTGACAAGGGGCATGCGCCCGAGAGCCGACTAGCTGCCGGTACTCCCGAAGCCGCCCGCGCCGCGCTTCGAGTCCTCCAGCTGCTCGACCTCGACCCAGGCAATCACGCCGTGCCTCGCGAGCACGAGTTGGGCGATGCGCTCGCCGGGGTCGATGGTCTGGGGCTCGGGGCTGAGGTTGACGATCGGTACGCGCACCTCGCCGCGGTAGTCGGAGTCGACGGTCCCGACGGCGTTGACGCACGTGAGGCCGCGTTTGAGCGAAAGCCCCGAGCGCGGCCGCACCTGTCCCTCGTAGCCGTACGGAATCTCCAGGAAGAGGCCCGTGGGGATGAGGCGTCGCTCGAGGGGTTGCAGCGTGACGGCCTCCCCGAGGTGTGCGCGCAGGTCGACCCCGGCGCTCCCGGTGGTCTGGTACTCGGGCAGGGGGTAGGGCGATCGGTTGACAATCTTAACGTCGGTACGCATGGGAAGGGGATAGGGCGCTGCGCTAGATGGGGTGAGCAAGGTTACTCGGGGATTGCGGTGGGAATATAGGTGGGTCCGTCACTCGTAGAGATCGGGGGGCGCGTCGAGGACCCAGGGTTGGTGGCCGGTGTAGTTCCACTGCGCGGCGGCGAGGTCGACGCCGGGGGCGAAGAGCGGGTAGGGGCCGCGGCCGTTGAGGTAGACCTCGCTCTCGGTGACGTAGAGCTCGACCGTGGGCCAGCCGCGCTCGTCGCGGTAGTGCTCGCGCAGGCGCTGGACCCATTGGTAGAGGAAGTCCGGTTTGGTGGCGACTTGGCTGCGTTGTTTTGGCGAAAGCCCCAGCCCGCTCGGGACCCGTTCGCGTTGGTCCGTGGCCGGATTGCGGGCCTCGAGGGTGACGGAGCCGGACTTGCTGCGCGTCATCATCCGCCAGCTGAGGCGGTGGCCCTCCTCGGTCCAGTTGACGTCGCCGGGGAAGAGGTGGTGACGCAGGGGCAGGAGGGCTTGGACGGCGAAGAAGAGTCCGAAGGCGGCTGTCGCCAAAACGGGCATCGGTTGCGCGGGGGCCTGCGGTGGGGCTGTCGCCAAAACGTCCTGCCCGCCCGGTAGCGCACCCGCGGCAGGTTTTGGCGGAAGCCGAAACCAGCGCTCGACCTGCGCCGGGTCGAAGAAGAACACCGTGAACGCGAGCACGAGGTACGGGAAGATGCCGATGTGGAAGACGGCCGAATTGAAGACGTTGAAGGCCAGCAGGCCGAACCACGCCAGGCGCCGCGTCGGGCGCCACCAGAGCAGCGGGATGATGGCGGCGTCGAAGGCGAGCGCGCCGTAGGTAATGAAGCTCTGGAAGAGCGGCTCCTGTAGCAGGTCTCCGATCAGCCAGAAGTGTGCCTTCCCGCCGAAACCTACCCGCACGAAGTCGCCGTTGAGCCAGCCCGGGTACAGCTTGGCCACCGCCCCGTAGCTAAACACGATGAGGAGCATGAGCTTGGCGCCGAGCGTGATCCACCGCGGGTGCGCCAGTCGTGTCGAACCCCGCCGACGGGCGTCGAGCGAGGCGCGCTCCGCAGCGTCGGGCGTCAGCACCATCGCCCCACACAGCAGCACGGCCAGGTAGTAGTGGTTGTTGTAGCTCGTCTTCTGCGAGAGGTAGGCGCCCGCCCAGAGCAGGGCGAGGGCGGTGGCACTCAGGCGGTAGCGATACCCCAGCATGACGCCGGCCGCCGCCGCGCCCATCACGGCGAAGTAGACGTAGGCCACCGGGCCGCCCAGGTGCCCGAGCCAGTCGAAGCCGAGGAAGGGGAACGTGTAGTCCGGGCTCGCGACGTTGGCGCGGACCCAGCCCGTCGCGATCGCGCCCCAGGACTCGAGCAACATCAGCAGCCCGAAGGCCACGCGCCACACGACGAGCGGGGCGTTGCCGACGGGTTGGGCGAGGTAGCGACGGAGCTGAAGCATGGTGACTATCGTGGGCCCGCGACTCGGCGGTCGATCTGCAAAGGTGGGCGCATCGTCGCGAGGGCGGCGTCGGTTCGTGGGCGTTCGATATTTTTTAGTGTTATTTGCGTACTCATAGACCTGACCCACATGCGTTTCGAAAGTCTACTCCTGCCCGCCTTTGCCATCGCCGTGTACGCCTGCGGCGGCAAGCGGGTCGTGGCCGGCGATACCGATGTCGCCGCCCGCGACTCACCCGCGCTGGCCGCGGCGCCCGGGGAGTGGCGGCCGCTGTTCGACGGCGAGTCCTTAGCCGGCTGGCACAAGTACGGCGGCGAGCCCGTCGGCGAGGCCTGGAAGGTCACGCCCGACGGCAGCCTCACGCTCGACGTGTCCAGCAAGGGCGACCGCGGCGGCGTGGTCGGCGGCGGCGACATCGTCACCGACGAGTCGTTCGACGACTACGAACTCGAGCTCGAGTGGAAGATCGCCGCGTGCGGCAACTCGGGCATCATCTACAACGTCATCGAGGAGGACGGCCTCAAGTACCCCTGGCAGTCCGGCCCTGAGATGCAGGTCCTCGACGACGCTTGCCACCCGGACGCGAAGATCTACACCCACAAGGCCGGCGACCTGTACGACATGATCGCCGGCGACAGCACCGTCGTCAAGCCGGCCGGCGAGTGGAACACCGCGCGCCTCGTCAATCGCGCCGGCCGGGTCGAGCACTGGCTCAACGGCCGGCAGATGGCCGTCTACAACAACACCGGCGGAGAGTGGCGGCGGATGATTGCCGGGTCGAAATTCAAGGACATGCCCCGCTTCGGGGAGTCGACCTCCGGGAAGATCGCGCTACAGGACCACGGCGACCAGGTGTGGTACCGCAATATCCGGGTGCGGGAGCTGTAGGTCCATAGAGGCTTAGGCGTCCGCGAATCTTCACCAGTTCGGCAATATCGATCAAGTCCTTGGGGCGCCCAGCGGTCTGCTTCGCGAGGATCAGCTCATCGTAGCTGAGCACGGCAATATCGGTGTCGTGGAGCCTGGCCCAGTGCTTACGGGCGTAGGATTCGCGGAAGGTGCCGAGGCCCGGAATTTTCGGGAGCACGTCCAGCGAAAAGGCTTCCTCTTCGAAGCGCACGAACCACCGCGCCGGGTCGATCAAGGTTTGCTTTCTGTAGTACGAAGTGTCGAGACCGATTTCCTCGAACGCTCGTAGCATATCGAAGAAGCTGTGGGGATCCGCACGGTACCATAGGTCGATATCGAGTCGGTCCAGGGGCCTGCCGTGTCGGTCACTCGTCTGGCGATAGTAGCCGTGGAGTATGACTGCGGCGCCGCCAACCACTAGATAATCTACGTCGTGCTTCTCGAGGGCGGAGCAGATACTCACCAGCTCGCGGTGACGCGGGATCACGACTGGTACCGGCTTGCGGCTTCGCCTCTCCTTCGTTAATCCGAGAGCCGCTGCGGCCCGCATGTCACGCTCGAACTGCTCGAAGTAAGTCTCCTGCGCTGGGGTGCGCGCCGTGCACCTCGGCTCGTCGGCCTTCATGCTCCTCGATGCTGAAATAAATGCGCGTCGACGGCTCAAAGGGCGGAGCGAGCTTCGGGTTATCGGCTTTCATGCTGGCACAACGCTGGCACGGCGCCAATCGTTCCCTCACGCCCCGTCCGTCACACAGCCCTCGCTGGCCGTACTCACGCTGCGGGCGTACTTCAGCAGCAGGCCGTGCTTCGCGCGCAGCGGCGGCTGTACCCACGCGGCTCGCCTACTTTCTAGTTCGCCTTTCGGCAAAACCACTTCTATCGTATTCGCGCTGGCGTCGATGAGGATGGAATCGCCGTCCTCGACGAGGGCGATGGCGCCGCCGTCCTGGGCCTCGGGGGTGACGTGACCGACGACGAAACCGTGCGTCCCGCCCGAAAAGCGGCCGTCCGTCACCATCGCGACCTGCTGGCCGAGGCCCATGCCCATCACCGAGGCGGTCGGCTTGAGCATCTCCGGCATGCCCGGTCCGCCCCGCGGCCCGCAGAACCGGATCACGAGCACGTCGCCGGCCGCTACCCCACCCCCGAGGATGGCGGCGTTGGCCTCGTCTTCGGACTCGAACACCCGGGCCGTCCCCTCGAAGCGCAGACCTTCCTTGCCGGTGATCTTCGCGACGGAGCCACCGGGGGCCAGGTTGCCGCGCAGGATGCGGATGTGGCCATCGGGCTTGATCGGCGCGCTCACTGAGTGAATGATGTCCTGTTTTGGCGAAAGCCCCGGCACCTCGCTCAGGTTCTCGGCCATGGTTTTGCCGGTCACGGTCATGCAGTCCCCGTGCAGCAGGCCCTCGGCGAGCATCATCTTCAGCACGCCCGGCACGCCGCCCACGTCGGAGAGGTCCTCCATGACGTACTTGCCGGAGGGCTTGAGGTCGGCGAGGTAGGGCGTGTTGTCGGAGGCCCAGCGGAAGTCGTCGATCGTGAGCGGGACCCCGACCGACTTCGCGATGGCGATGAGGTGGATGACGGCGTTGGTGGAGCCCCCGAGCACGATGACGAGGCGCATCGCATTCTCGAAGGCCTCGCGGGTCTGGATTTGCGAAGGGCGCAGGTCGCGTTCGAGGCAGTGGCGAATGGCGGCCCCGAGGCGGGCTACGTCGGCGTGCTTGGCCTCGCGCGCGGCCGGGGCGGAGGAGTTGAACGGCAGCGCCATCCCGAGGGCCTCGATCGCTGAGGCCATCGTGTTGGCGGTGTACATCCCGCCGCAGGCCCCCGGCCCGGGGCAGGCGTGGCGGATGATTTCCTTAAACGTCTCCGGAGTAATCTCTCCGGAGCGCAGCTGGCCCGGGGCCTCGAAGCTGGACACGATGTCGAGCTTGCGATTGGCCG
This sequence comes from Saprospiraceae bacterium, assembly GCA_965215115.1. GTDB lineage: Bacteria > Bacteroidota > Bacteroidia > Chitinophagales > Saprospiraceae > CALDTK01. Next base: position 2,583,992 of record OZ244050.1, on the reverse strand, counting down.
CGCACCCCGAGGCGATCGTGCCGCCGTAGACCATGATCGCGGGCCGGTCGACGCGGTTGATGCCCATCAGCGCGCCCGGCATGTTCTTGTCGCACCCGACCACGGCCACGGTCGCGTCGTACCACTGCGCCGAGCTCACCATCTCGATCGAGTCCGCGATCACCTCGCGACTCGCGAGCGAGAAGCGCATCCCGGAGGTCCCCATCGAGATACCATCGGAGACGCCGGCGGCGTGGTAAGTGAGTCCGACGAGGTCGGCGGCATTGACGCTCGCCTTGATCTCGGCGGCGAGGCCGTTGAGGTGCATGTTGCAGGGGTTGCCGTCCCACCCGAGGCTACAGATCCCGACCTGGGCCTTGTGCAGGTCGGCGTCGGTGAGGCCGGCGGCGTGCAGCATCGAGCGCGCCGCCGGGAGCTCGTCGTTCTGGGTGATGGTACGGGAGTGGCGGTTGAGGTGGGTGCGGGTGGTGGGCGTTGGCATGCAAGGGTGTAGGCGCGCGGGGTGCAGGTTTTGGCGAAAGCCGGCAAGGTAGGAGAGTTGGCCTGGAGGCTACGCGAGCTAAGCAACGTCCCCTCGGCCAGCGGACGAACGGCACTACGGAGCAACTCTACCTAGAAAATCCGCATCTCAGACGCGGACCTTCAAGGTGCCACAACCGAACGACAGCCAAGGCAGCGGGCTAGCGAGTCGCTGGGCGGCGTCGCCTCCGAGACCTACGTCCGCACCCCCCACGCCCGCGCCTCCACGCCCCGCAGCGCGTTGGCCTCGGCGTCGTTGGCGAAGACCTCCGCGGCCGGGTCCCACCGCAGCTCGCGCCCGAGCCAGTAGGCGATGTTGCCGATGTTGCCGATCGTGGCCGAGCGGTGCCCGACCTCCGCCGGGCAGATCGTCTCGCCGCGGGTCTTGATGGCCGAGACCCAGTCTTCGTAGTGGTTGAGGGGCGCGGCGGGGGGCTCGAGCGGGACCTCCGCCGCCTCCGAAAAGCGGATGGTACTGGGGGTCGTCTCGAGGAAGTCCCGGCTTACGTCGAGGGTGCCGTCCGCGCCGATGAAGCGTACGGCCCAACCGCGACCGAAGTCCTCGTGGACCATCTCCGTGCCGTCGGCGTAGTACATGCGTAGGCCGCGGACCTTTTCCGTATCAGCCGGCACACTCGCCGGCGGGAGGTAGCGCACCGGACCCGTGTCGTCTTTGCCGAGGCACCACTGCGCGATGTCGAACATGTGCGCGCCCCAGTCCCCGATGCGCCCGGAGCCGAACTCCCGGTAGTCGCGCCAGGCCGGGTAGGTGTTGGCGTGCGCCGGGGCGATGATCGCGTTGTACTCGACGAGTGGTCCGGGGCCGCACCACATCCCCCAGTCGACGCCTTTCGGCAAAACTTCAGCCGGGAGATTATACGTGCCCGCGGGATTGCCGACGTTGACGAGCACCTTCGAGACGTTGCCGAGCAGGCCCGCGCGCACGATCTCGTGGGCTTTCTGGAAGCGCCCCCACGAGCGTTGCATGCTACCGACCTGGAAGACGGTCTTGGCTCGCTCGGCGGCGTCGACGATGGCGCGGCCCTCGAGGATGGTGTTGGTGAGGGGTTTCTCGCAGTAGACGTCCTTGCCGGCCGCGATGGCGTCGAGGGTCTGGCGGTGGTGCCAGTGGTCGGGGGTCGCCACGACCACCGCGTCGATGTCCTTGCGGTCGAGCAGTTCGCGGTAGTCGGGGTAGGTGACGGGCTGGCGGTACCGCGTCGGGGTCTTGCGCTCGCTGTAGAGGCGTTTGACGTTTTGGCGAAAGCCGCTGCGCTTGCCGTCCCACACGTCACTCCCGGCCAGGATGCGGGCGTCGGTCTCGTTGACGAAAAAGTCCGCGAGGATGTTGCCCTGCTTGCCGAGCCCGATGAAGCCCAGGGTCACCTGGTCGCTCGGGGCCGTGAAGCCCCGGCCGAGGACGTGCCGCGGGACGATCGTGAAGGCGGCCGCGCCGAGGGCGGCGGTGCGGAGGAAGCGGCGGCGCGAGGCCGCAGGTGGTGTATACGGTGTTGGCATGGCGGTAGGGCTTCGGTTGCGGCAAGGTAGGGCCGCGGCTCACTCCCTCGTATCTTGCTCCACCTAAAACGCTACCTTCCATTTATGCATACTGTCCTGCCACACGTCTTCCACGAACGCAACGGCGAATGGGTCCGCGACGACCACGTATGAGCCGCCGGCCCGCTGCGTGACGCCCCCGCGGCGGCGCCTTCGACGCTCGCCCCCCATCTCTACAATGCCCTGACCCCTCCCCCGCGAAGATTCGCCAATCTTTACCGCCGCTTTGTCGTCACCCCTCCCGCTCGCCGTCACGCTCCGCTCGCTCGCGCTAACCCTAGCGCTCAGCCTGTCGACGGCGTGCGTGTTTTGGCGAAAGCCGCCCCCGGCACGACCGGCGCTCGTCAGTCAAGCGCTCGACGAAAAGCTCTCGCGCCTCCTGCGCTACGACGTGCCGCTGATCAGCGTCGATAGCCTCACGCGGATGACGGAGCCGCTGCTGCTCGACGTCCGCGCGCGTGCGGAGTTCCAGGTCAGTCATCTGCCGGGCGCCGTACGCGTGGAGCCGGGTCAGGCGCCGCCCGCGTGGCTCGACACCGTGGCCCGCGACCGGCCGATCGTCGTGTACTGCAGCGTCGGCTACCGCAGCGAGAAATACGCCCGTGACCTGCGCGCCGCCGGTTTTACGGAAGTGAGCAATCTTTACGGCGCCCTCTTCGAGTGGGTCGACCGGGGGCACCTGGTGGTCGACTCGACGGGCGCGCCCACCGACCGCGTCCATACCTACAACCAGCGCTGGGGCCAGTGGCTCACGAGCCCGAGTGCCGAGCGAGTCTTCTGAACCTACCCCGAGCCTAGCTATTATTACGCTTCCGCAAAACGCGTTTCATGCCCGATTCCACTGTCCAAGACCTCTTCGCGCGACGTACCGAGAACCTCGGTCCGCTGGGCCAGTTCGCCGACTTCGGCCACGGCTACTACTTCTTCCCGAAACTCGAGGGTGAGCTCGGGCCGCACATGCGCTTCGACGGCCGCGAGGTGATCTCGTGGAGCATCAACGACTACCTCGGGCTCGGCAACCACCCGGAGGTCCGTAAGGCCGACGCCGACGCGGCCGCGGAGTACGGGATGGCCTACCCGATGGGCTCGCGGATGATGTCGGGCGAGACCAGTCTCCACGAAGAACTCGAGGCCCAGCTCGCGGAGTACACCTCGAAGGAGGCGTGTCTGCTGCTCAATTTCGGCTACCAGGGCGTGGTCTCGATCGTGGACGCGATGGTGGACCGGCGCGACGTGCTGGTCTATGATAAGGATGCCCACGCCTGCCTCTACGACGGTATCCGGTTGCACCTCGGCGGCCGCTTCGCCTTCGAGCACAACGACATGGCGTCGCTCGAGCAGCAACTCAAGAAGGCCACCGTCAAGGCGGAGTCCACCGGCGGGGCCATCATGGTGATCTCGGAGGGGGTCTTCGGGATGCGCGGCCAAACCGGCAAGCTCAAGGAGATCATCGACCTCAAGGACAAGTATCGCTTCCGGCTCTTCGTCGACGACGCGCACGGCTTCGGGATGATGGGCGCAACGGGCGCGGGCACCGGCGAGCACCAGGGTTGCCAGGACGGGATCGACCTGTACTTCTCGACCTTCGCGAAGTCGATGGCCTCGATCGGGGCCTTCGTGTCGGGTCCGGCCGACGTGATCCGCTACCTCAAGTACTCGATGCGCTCGCAGATCTACGCGAAGTCGCTGCCGATGCCGCTGGTCAAAGGTGCCCTCAAGCGCCTCGACATGATCCGCACGATGCCCGAGCTCCGCGAGAAGCTCTGGCACAACGTCGAGCGCCTACAGGGCGGCCTGCGTGACCTCGGTTTCGACATCGGCGTCACCGGCTCCTGCGTCACGCCGGTCTTCATGAAGGGCTCCCTCGGGGAGGCCACGGTGATGGTCAAGGACCTGCGCGCCAACCACGGTATCTTCTGTTCGATGGTGGTGTACCCGGTCGTCCCGAAGGGCGTCGTGCTGTTGCGCCTCATCCCGACCACCTCCCACTCCGACGCCGACATCGACGCCACGCTCGCCGCCTTCGAGGCCGTGCGCGCGCGCCTCGAGAGCGGGGAGTACGCCGAGCTGGCGCCGAACATGCTGGCGGAGGCGTAAGGGGGGAGCATGGAGCATAGAACAGGGAGCATGGATTGCCCGTCGCGGGGCCCGCGTCCTCGATCCATGCTCTATGTTGCATGCTCCTAAATCCATGTTCCATGCTCCTAAATCCATGATCCTCCCATGTTAATCTCCGGTATCCAACAGCTCGGCGTCGGCGTCACGGACGTGCGCACGGCCTTCGCCTGGTACAAGGCTCACTTCGGCGCGAGTGTCGCGGTCTTCGACGAGGCGGCGGTCGCGGCCAAGATGAAGCCGTACACCCAGGGCGAGGAGCGGATGCGCCACGCGATTCTGGCCGTCAATATGCGCGGCGGCGGCGGCTTCGAGCTCTGGCAGTACACCGAGCGCGAGCCGGTGGCGCCGAAGTTCGAGATCGCGGTAGGGGACCTCGGGATCTTCGCCGGGAAACTCAAGTGCGTCGACGCGCACGTGGCGCGCAGTTTCCTGCTGCGACGTGGCGCGGACTTGCCGGGCCCGGTCATGCACCGGCCGGACAATCGGTCGAGTTTCTGGGTGCGTGACCTGTACGGCAACCCCTACGAGGTGGTCGAGGAGCCGACGCACTTCACGAAGCGGGCGCACCCGATTGGGGGTGTGTACGGCGCGGTGATTGGGTGTAGCAGCATCGAGCGGAGTCGGGAGTTCTACAGCCGGGTGCTGGGCTACGATCAGGAGGTGTTCGACACGACGGAGCCGGGTGGGCTTTCTGCGCTTCCGGGCGGCGAGCGCGCGGTGCGGCGTGTCGTGTTGCGGGCGAGCCAGGCGCGCAAGGGGGCGTTCGCGCCACTGCTGGGTCCGGCCGAGATCGAGTTGGTCGAGGCGCCCGGTCACGCCGGTCGCCGCATCTTCGAGGGTCGCGACTGGGGTGACCAAGGCTTCATCCACCTGTGCTTCGACGTGCGGGGCATGGATGAGTTGGCTAGCCTTTCGGCAAAACACGGGGCGCCCTTCACGGTCGACACGGGCGAGAGCTTCGACATGGGCGAGGCGGCCGGCCGCTTTGCGTACTGCGAGGACCCGGATGGGGCGCTGATCGAGTTCGTCGAGACGCACAAGCTGCCGATCTTGAAGAAGTTGGGTTGGGGCCTGGATTTGCGCAAGCGTCCGGAGGACAAGGCGCTGCCGCGGTGGATGCTGCGGGCGTTGGAGATAGGATAGGCTTGAAGGCGGCGATGGCCTTTGGCGTTCCGTTCGTAGGTCATTTCTGAAGCGTTACGTTGTGGGTTCCGGTCGTAAGCCTGTCCCTTGAAGATTTCTGAGCGGTGTGCGCTGCTACCAGCGGTGTTGCCCTTTGCTATTTCCGTTAGTAGTGTCACGCATTTGCTTCTCGCCCCCACAAACTTTTGCGGTTAGTTACCTGGTCCTAAGTGTGCCCCTGGTGAAAACAATGCTCTCCCTCGGTCTCCTTTTGCTGACCCTCACCGGCCACGCACAGTTTGGCGTGAGCTATCATCAATCTAATCTCCCCTTCGTCGGACTTCAGTACCCGGGGTCGTAGGTCGTGGTGTGTTGCCGGAGCTGCGGGTGGGGGTGGATAACTTCTTTGAGGATACGAGCCTGGAGTTGGTGGCAACCTACGTCGTGCTCTCGTCGTTCCGATCGGCGTCCGCGCTTACCCGTTCGCGCGCAAGCGCATCGGGCTTCAACTCGAACTTGCGGGCTTGTTGCAGACCTTAGACAAACCCGCCATCTTGCGGGGGAGTGCTGGATTGCATATTCGGTTTGGGAATTTGAAATAGGACAGGGTGCTACGCGGGAGATGCTTTTGGTAAATGCTTTTCGGGGCTGTCGTTCTCTTGTACCCGGGGTCGCAGGTCGCAGATTGCTCGTTTGGTAGTTGGTTAGGACCCCTTGTTTACCTTTTTGCTAATCCTATCGGTTCGACCCCGGGCTACTCGTGGTTGGACCCCGCTGGGGCCCCTGGCGCCCCCGGCTCAGGTGTCCATCTGTAGGCGCATCCTGCCCAGCCCCGGGCAAGACCTAGCGGTGCTTAGTGCTCATTGCGTTCGATCACGTCAGCGTAGTGCCCCGGCCCAGCCCATCTAGACGTAGTCGCCCATCTAGACGTAGTCGCCCATCTAGACGTAGTCGCCCATCTAGACGTAGTCGCCCATCTAGACGTAGTCGCCCATCTAGACGTAGTCGCCCATCTAGACGTAGTCGCCCATCTAGACGTAGTCGCCCATCTAGACGTAGTCGCCCATCTAGACGTAGTCGCCCATCTAGACGTAGTCGCCCATCTAGCACGCGCAGCGTGCGCCCGCCCCTACCCCTCCACCAGCGTGCCCACTGCCTCACCCGCGATAATCCGCTGTAGATTCTCCGGCTGGTTGATGTCGAAGACGATGATCGGGAGGTTGTTCTCCTGGCACAACGTGAAGGCCGTCATGTCCATCACGTTGAGCCCCTTCGAGATCACCTCCCCGAAGGTGAGCTTCTCGAAGCGCGTCGCGGTCAGGTCCTTGAAGGGGTCGGCCGAGTAGATGCCGTCGACGCGGGTGCCCTTGAGGATTACGTCGCACTCCAGCTCGATGGCGCGCAGGGCGGCCGCCGAATCGGTCGTGAAGAAGGGACTCCCCAGGCCGGCCGAGAAGATCACGACGCGCTTTTTCTCCAGGTGCCGCACGGCCCGCCGCCGGATGTACGGCTCGGCGATGGCGTCCATCTTGATCGCCGAGACGAGGCGCGTGTGCAGGCCCTGCGCCTCCAGACCGCTCTGCAGGGCCATACCGTTGATAACCGTCGCGAGCATCCCCATGTAGTCACCCGTGGTGCGCTCGATGCCGCTGGCCTCGGCCTGTAGCCCACGGAAGATGTTGCCGCCCCCGATCACGATCGCCACCTGGAGCCCGCCCTGCACCAACTGCGCCACCTGCTTCGAGTAGTGCATCAGCATGTCGGACGAAATACCGTAGTCCTGGTCGCCCATGAGGCTCTCGCCGCTGAGCTTAAGGAGGATGCGCTTGTATTTCGTGGACATGGGCGGTGGGTTTTGGCGCAAGCCCATAAAATCTCGGGCAAAGCGGCCCGAAGGTAAGGCGGGCACCCGTGCGCCGTCAAGCCACTTGTCCGGAGACCGTCAACGAACAGGGCGCGCGACTGTCCGGTTACCTACCGGGAGGCCACAGCCCTCAGACCCCTACCTCACCCCAAACCCGCCGTATGTTCAGTCCCGCTGATTTCAAGCGCCTCGCCCAGGTCGAGGGCGACTCCGCCGTCTCCATCTACATCCCCACGCACCGCGCGGGTGAGCAAACGCACAACGGTCACGATCGAATCGTCTTCAAGGACGCCGTCAAGGAGGCGCGCCGCCAGTTGGAAGCCAGCGGCCAGCACAAGGGCGAAAGCCTCGACGAATACCTCAAGCCCCTCACCGACCTCACCGAGGACCAGAACCTCTGGCGCCACCAGAGCGATACCCTCGCTGCCTTCCTCAGCGAAGACGGCTTGGAGACCTTCGCGCTCCCGATCGAGACCGAGGAGACCAAGGTCCGGGTCGGTGGCCAGTTATACCTCACCCCCGCCGCCGCGATGCTCCAGCCGGAGGCCCGCTACTACATCTTCACGCTCGCCATGGGCGGCAACGCCTTCTTCGAGGCGACCCGCAACACCATCACCTCCGTCTACATCGCCGACGAGGTGCCCAAGGACATGGAGGAGGTGCTCGAGGTGTACGAGGGCTCGGAGAGCCTACAGTTCCACACGCTCAGCCCGCGGTCCGGCAAGGCGATCCACCACGGGCAGGGCAGCAACGAAGACCGCATCGACGAGCGCAAGGAGATCTACTACAAGCGCGTGTCCAACGGCCTCGAGGTCCTGCTGGCCGGCCAGGAAGAGCCGCTAGTCGTCGTGTGTGACGCCCAGCACCACAAGGCTTTCACCGAGGCCCTCAAGTACCCGCACGTCGTCGACGCCAACCTCGACATCAACCCGGATGTCCTCACGCCCGCCGAGCTCCACACCGAGACCTGGAAGGTGATGAAGCCGCACTTCGACAAATCGTCGAGTGAGCTCAAGCAGCAGTACTCCGACGCCGTCGGCGCGCAGACCTACGCGAACGGCGTCTACGATGTCATCCCGGCCGCGATCAATGGCCAAATCGCGACGCTGCTCGTCAACCAGGACCAAGCTACCGTCTACGGCAAGTACGATGCCGACAAAAATGCTGTCACGTTCCACGACGAGCGCCAGGAAGACAGCCAGGACCTGATTGAGTTGGCTATCCGCAAAACCGTCGAGAACGGCGGCAAGGTGGTGATGCGCGACCACACACTGCTGCCGGAAGGCGTCGAGGGCGTGGCGGCTACCCTGCGCTACGCGCTGTAGGGGGCGCTGGTAGCTAAAAGTCTAAGACACATGCACAATACGAAAGGGCCGCCTCCACACAGTGGAAGCGGCCCTTTCTATCTCTGGAACCGTAAGAGGAAAGCAGGTTTCGAGCGTCCATGCTCCATGTTCCACGGGCCACCCATCGGTTTAGACCTCTTAGATCCTATCCTCCTCTACCCCAGCTGCACGTGCTTGAATGCCGTTACCGTCAGATCTTTATCCTGGGCCTTCAGGTAGTCGGCCACGGTCTGCTTGCCGTCCTTCACGAAGGCCTGGCTGAGTAGCGTTTGCTCCTTGTAGAACTTCTGGAGCTTGCCCTGGGCGATCTTCTCGAGCATGGCCTCGGGCTTGCCCTCGTTGCGGGCGACCTCCTTGCCGATCTCGATCTCCTTCTCGACCATCGAAGCGTCTACCCCGTCCTTGTCGACGGCGATCGGCTTCATGGCCGCCACCTGCATCGCGACGTCACGACCGGGGGCGACGAAGTCGTCACCGGCCTTGTTGAGCGCCACGATCACACCGGCGCGGTTGCCCATGTGGTTGTAGGCCACCACCAGCGGGGCCTCGAGGGTCGCGTAGTCGGCCACCTCGATCTTCTCCCCGATGACGCCGGTGCGCTCGGTGGCCTTCTCGCCGACGGTCATGCCGTCGCCGTAGCTCAGGGCGTTGAACGCGTCCAGGTCCGCGGGGAAGCTCTCCATGGCGGCGTCGGCCATTTGCTCGGCGACGGCGATGAAGTCGGCGTTCTTCGACACGAAGTCGGACTCGCTCGTGAGCTTGAAGACGATGCCCTTCGTACCGGCCTCGTTGACCTTCGCGATCACGACGCCCTCGGTGGCCTCGCGGTCGGCGCGTTTGCTGGCCACTTTCTGGCCCTTCTTGCGGAGTTCTTCGATGGCCTTGTCGAAGTCGCCGTTGACTTCCGCGAGGGCCTTCTTGCAATCCATCATACCGGCGCCGGTCACGTCGCGAAGTTTCTTGACGTCGGAGGCCGAAATAGCTACTGCACTCATAATCTGTGTTTTAAGGGCTTTCGCCAAAACACGCTACGGAGAGCACGTTTTGGCGAAAGCCGGCTGAGAATGGGATGTCTCCGGGGTGGGCTTTCGCCAAAACCGAAGGTGGCTTCACCGCGCGCAGGTCTTACTCTGCGGCTGGTGTGGCGGCGTCCGCTGCCGGGGCGGCGGACTCCGTAGCGGCGGGCGCGGGCGCGGCGGTCGGGGCCGTGGCCGCCAGCTCGGACGCTGGTGCTGCGGCTGCCGGTGCCGGTGCTGCCGATGCTTCGGCGGGGGCTGGTCCGACGAACGACGGCGCCGAGGCGCGCGCCTGCTCCTCCTCGCCCTTGGCCTCCATGGCGTCCTTCTCGGCCTTGGCGGTGTTGCGCTCGGCGAGGCCCTCCTTGATCCACTCGGCTAGGTAGCGGACCACGATCTCGATGGCCTTCGAGGCATCGTCGTTGGCGGGGATCGGGAAGTCCACCGTCGTCGGGTCGGAGTTCGTGTCGACCATCGCGAAGGTGCGCAGGCCGAGGCGCTTCGACTCCGACAGGGCGATGTGCTCGTGCATGATGTCGACCATGAAGATGGCCGTCGGGATGCGGTTGAGGTCGGAGATACCGCCCAGGACGCGCTCGAGTTTCTCGCGCTCGCGCGTGAGCATGAGGCGCTCCTTCTTCGTGATGCTCGAGAGGCTCGCGTCGGAGAGCATGCTGTCGATCGACTGCATCTTCCGCACCGAGCGGCGGATCGTCTGCCAGTTGGTGAGCATGCCGCCGAGCCAACGCTCGGTGACGTAGGGCATGTTTACCTCGCGCGCGATCTCGGCGACGACGTCGCGGGCCTGCTTCTTGGTGGCGACGAAGAGGATCTTCTTGCCCGAGCGGGCGAGGGCCTTCATCGCGCGACCGGCGCGGTCCATCTCGTCGAGCGAGCGGTTGAGGTCGATGATGTGGATCCCCTTGCGCATGGTGAAGATGTACTTCGCCATTTTGGGGTTCCACTTGCGCTTGAGGTGACCGAAGTGCACCCCGGCGTCGAGGAGTTGCTTGTAAGTGGGCTTAGCCATGGTAGTAGTGATGGGGCCGCGGGGGGTCGCGGCGGGTGGTGGAGGAGCCCCGCGGACGCGGCGCGCTGCGTTTGCGTTTCGCAGCCGGCGTCGTGGCGTCGGGGCGGCGGCAGTCTAGCGCTTCGAGAACTGGAAGCTCTTGCGGGCCTTCGGCTTGCCGTACTTCTTGCGCTCGACGACGCGCGCGTCGCGCGTCAGGAACTTCTCGGCCTTGAGCGCCGGGCGGTAGTCCTCGTTGACCTTGAGCAGCGCGCGGGAGATCCCCATGCGGATGGCCTCGGCCTGGCCCTTGAAGCCCCCGCCGTTGACGTTGACGACGAGGTCGTAGAGGTTCGACACCTCGACGGTGGCGAGGGGCTGGTTGACTTTGTACTGGATGTCCTTTTGGGGGAAGTACTCGGCGAGTTCACGACCGTTGATCGTGACCTGGCCCGAGCCTTGCCGCAGGTACACCCGCGCGACGGCGGCTTTCCGGCGGCCGATGGCATTGATTGAATCCATAGCGGGAGTGGTGCTGGTGTGCTGGTGTGCGGGGTGGGGGCTTAGGCGGCGGGCATGTCGCCGGGCTGCTGCGCGGCGTGCGGGTGCGTCGGCCCGGCGTAGACGTGGAGCTTGCGGTACATCGCGCGACCGAGCTTCGTGTGGGGGAGCATGCCCTTGATGGCGTGCTCGAGGATGCGCTCCGGGGTCTTCTCGCGGAGGCGCGCCGGCGTGGTCATGCGCTGGCCACCGGGGTAGCCGGTGTAGCGGAGGTACTCCTTGGTGAGCTCCTTGTTGCCCCCGAAGACCACCTTGTCGGCGTTGACGATGATGACGTGGTCACCGCAGTCGACGTGCGGCGTGTAGGAGGGCTTGTGCTTGCCGCGCAGGACGGTGGCGATCCGGCTGGCGAGGCGCCCGACGGTCTGGCCCTCGGCATCGACGAGGATCCATTTCGGGTCCACGGTCGCCGCGTTGGCGTTGGTGGTACGGTAACTGAGCGTATTCATGGTCGCGATTTTTCGAAAGCGGACGCAAAAGTACCCTTTTCCACACGGTACACAATAGCCGGAAGAATTATTTTCGGGTTTTGGCGAAAGCTAACCCACTGATAAACAGTAGATATTTCGCCACGCCCCGAAAACGGCCCGCGAGAGAGGGTCCGACGCGACCTACGTTTTGCGGAAGCGGAACCGTCGAGCATCAGGGCAAAAACACTTATCCTGCGTCCGCTACGGCGGGCCTCGCCCCCAACCAAACCCGCCGTTCCTTTGTGACTCACGCGATGCCGGATTTGTCTACTCCACCCTTCCCCAGGCGGGCCACCCCCGAATCCGACCCCATCGCAGCCGGGCGCAAAGCCGACCACATCGAGCTGGCGTTCGCGTCGAAGACCGGCGCCGGCGCCCTGGACCCGAGGTTCTACTACGAGCCGGCGCTGGCGGCCCACCCGGCCCCGGGGTCGCTGCGGCCCGTCCAGTTCGGCACGCACACGCTACGTGCCCCGCTCTGGGTGTCGAGCATGACGGGCGGCACCGAGCGCGCGCGCCACATCAACACCCACCTCGCGCGCGCCTGCCGGGAGTTCGGGATGGGCATGGGGCTCGGGTCGTGCCGGGCGCTGCTCCACGACGAGACGCGCCTCGGGGACTTCGACATGCGCCCGCACATCGGGCCGGACCTCCCGCTGTACGCCAACCTCGGCGTGGCGCAGGTCGAGCACCTGATCGCCGACAACGAAGTCTGGCGCATTGACGCGCTGTGTGAGTTGCTGCGCGCCGACGGCCTCATCGTGCACGTCAACCCCTTCCAGGAGTGGCTTCAGCCGGAGGGCGACGCGATTGCGGTGGCGCCGATCGAGACCGTCGAGCACCTGCTGACCCTTACCGACCAGCCGATCATCGTCAAGGAGGTCGGGCAGGGCTTCGGGCCGGCGAGCCTGCGGCGGTTGCTTTCGCTAAAACTGGTGGCGGTCGAGTTTGCGGCGGCGGGCGGGACCAACTTCAGTCGCCTCGAGAATCTGCGCTCCGCGCCGGACCGGCAGGCCGTCTACCGGGGCCTCGAGCACATCGGGCACACGGCCGAGGAGATGGTCGGCTTCGTGAACGCGGCGGCGGCCGAGCTCGGTGACGATTTGCGCTGTAGGGAGGTGATTATCTCGGGGGGCGTGACGGACTTCCTCGACGGCTACTACCTGCGCTCGAGGTGCCGCCTGAACAGTGTGTACGGCCAGGCCTCGGCCTTCCTGCGCCACGCGGTCGATGATTACGCGAGCCTGCAGCGGTTTTGCGAGACGCAGGTCCGCGGTTTGGAGATGGCGCAGGCGTACCTAAAAGTCCGCGACTAGACCATGAGCGACGCTACTACCCCGCCCGCCCTAGACCGCTGGATCGACGGGTTCTCGAAGTTCGACAAGGCGGCTCGGCGCGCGTGGGTCACCGAGGCCTACGGGTCGGACCCGGGGGAGTTGCTGTTGCGGATGCGGGGCTTCGACCACGCCGACGGCGGCGTGCAGGAGGGCCTCGACCGCTTCGCCGAGAACACCGTAGCCAACTTCGTGCTCCCGCTCGGGATCGCGCCCAACTTCCTGATCGACGGCGTGACGTACGCCGTGCCGATGGCGGTCGAGGAGTCGAGCGTCGTGGCGGCGGCCTCGGCGGCGGCGAAGTACTGGGGCGCGCGCGGCGGCTTCCGCACGACGATCCTCGGGACGGAGAAGATCGGGCAGTTGTTCTTCCAGTGGGACGGCCCGCGGCAGGCTTTACTGGATGCGGTGGGGCGGCTTTCGCCAAAACTGTTAAGCGCCTCCGCGGCGCACACCCGTAACATGGAAGTGCGGGGCGGGGGCGTACTCGGGGTGGAGGTTTTGCCGCAAGGCGGACTGCCCGGCACCTACGAACTGCGCGGTCGCTTCGACACGCGGGATTCGATGGGGGCGAACCTCATCAACACCGTGCTCGAGAGCTGGGGGGCGGCGCTGCCGGAGGTTTTGGCGCAAGCCCTGCCTAGCGAATGCGGGGCGTGCGGCCCGCCGGAGATCATCATGGCGATTTTGAGCAACTACACCCCGGGTTGTGTCGTGCGCGCGGAGGTGGGCTGCACCGTGGAGGAGATGGGGGCCGGGGCGGGCGGCTTCACGGCGGTGCAGCTGGCCGAAAGGTTCACGCGGGCCATCCGCCTGGCGGAGACGAACCCCTACCGCGCGACGACGCACAACAAGGGCGTCTTCAACGGCATCGACGCGGTGGTGATCGCGACGGGCAACGACTTCCGCGCCGTGGAGGCCTGCGGGCACGCGTACGCCGCGAGGGACGGGCAGTACCGCTCCCTGAGCCACTGCGAGATGGCCGGTGGGCGCTTTCGCTTCTGGATGGACGTGCCGCTGGCCCTCGGGACGGTGGGCGGGCTCACGAAGGCGCACCCGATGGCGGCGGCGAGCCTGGAGCTGCTCGGCAACCCCGGGGCCGAGACCTTGATGAGTATCGTGGCGAGCGCGGGCCTGGCCCAAAATTTTGCGGCCGTGCGCAGCCTCGTGACCACGGGCATCCAGGCCGGGCACATGCGCATGCACCTGCAGAATATCCTAACGCAGATCGGGGTGGAAGACGATGTGCGGGCGGCGGCCACGCAGCACTTCAGTACGGCGGCGGTGAGCTATGCGGGGGTGCGGGCGTGGGTGGTAGAAAACACAACTCGCTGAAGGATTTTGGGGACACCCATCCCGAGCCCTCAATCTCTACATTAGGCCGCATGAGCCTACGTATACACAGTGTACTCTACCGCGCCGCAGGGCCCGCCGCCCTATGCCTCCTCCTGCTCCTCGCCACCCTCCCCGCCCTCCCCGCGCAGGCCCCTTACACCCCCGACTGGGCCTCCCTCGACGCGCGGCCCATTCCAGCGTGGTACGGCGATGCCAAATTCGGGATCTTCATCCACTGGGGGGTGTACTCGGTGCCGGCCTTCGGGCCGACGGACGTAGAGCGCCAGTACCTCAAGTACGCCGAGTGGTACTGGAAGCACTTGCGCGATGGGCAGCCCGCTTTCGCAAAACACCACGCCGAGACGTACGGTCCGGCGGTGACGTACCCGGATTTCGCGCGCGACTTCACCGCGGAGAATTGGGACCCGGAGCACTGGGCGCGGCTGTTCGCTCGGTCGGGGGCGAAGTACGTGGTTCTGACCTCGAAGCACCACGACGGTTTCGCGCTGTGGCCCAGTGCGCAGGCGTGGAACTGGAACGCCGCGGAGCTCGGGCCGAACGCAGACGTGTGTGGTGTTTTGGCGAAAGCCGTCCGCGCCGAAGGCCTCCGCATGGGGTACTACTACTCGCTGTACGAGTGGTACCACCCGCTGTACCTCGACTCGGTGCCGGCCTACGTCGAGCGACACATGCTGCCGCAGATGTACGACCTCGTCGATCGCTACGAACCGGACGTCGTCTGGACCGACGGCGAGTGGGAGCACCCGTCCGAGACCTGGCGCGCGAAGGAGTTCTTGGCGTGGCTCTACAACGAGTCGCCCGTGCGGGACAAAGTCGTGGTCAATGACCGTTGGGGCGAGGAGACGCGCGGCAAGCACGGCGGCTACTACACCACGGAGTACGGCCTCGTGCACGGCGGCGGGGGCGGCGCGGAACTGGAGACGCGCCCGTGGGAAGAGTGCCGCGGCATCGGCGGGAGCTTTGGGTACAACAAGCAAGAAAACCTTGAGCACTACTCGAGCAGCGAGAAGCTGGTGCACACGCTGATCGACGTGGTGAGTCGGGGCGGCAACCTGTTGCTAAACGTGGGACCGACCGCGGACGGGCGCATCCCGGTCATCATGGAGCAGCGCCTCACGGACATCGGGACGTGGCTCGCGCGCAACGGGGAGGCCATCTACGGGACGCAGAAGGCGGGCGTGACCTCGGCGAGTGAGCACGTACGTTTTACGCGCAAGGGGGATCGGATGTATGCGATTCTAAAGGAGTGGCCTACGGATGGGACGCTGGTGCTGCCGGAGCTCGGGGACTTTACGTGGCGCGAGGCGCGAGTGTTGGGGAAGGATGGGGTGCTGGCGGTAGATAAGAAGAAAGGGGCTGTCACCTTGCCGGCCTTTACGCCTGAGTTCGGGCAGTGGGCTTGGGTGGTGGAGTTGCGCTAGGGGATTTTGGCGTGAAGGCCAAAATCCTTAACCATTCCTTCAAGTGTAGGACACCCAAAAAGCATTTACCTTCGCGCCTCCATGACGCTACCCTTCGCATATACCCTGAGGCCAGCCGGCACCCCCCTCCGGCTGCGCGTGCGAGTGCAGGGGTAGCCGCTGGAGCTGCCCGGTTGCCGCATCGCGTCGGCAAGAATCGTCCTTGGTGCACTCGGTGCGCCGTTCCTTTCTTACAGGACTACACGTCCGCGCTCCTCAGTTCCGCTCATGTCTGATTTGCCTCCTATCGACCCGCGCGAGGTCGAGATCGTCGTGGCCAACGCTACCCACGGGGTCTTCGCCGAGCGCATCTGCGACCTCATCGCCGAGAGCGCCAAGGCGCGCCGCACCGGTATCGCCAAGCGCGAGCCGGCCTACGTGCGCTCGAAGATGGCCGCCGGGAATGCCGTCGTGGCGCTGTACCGCGGCGAGTGCCTCGGGTTTTGCTACGTCGAGGTCTGGACGCACGGTCGCTACGTGGCCAACTCCGGTCTGATCGTCGACCCGGCCTACCGCGGGATGCGCCTCGCCGAGCGCATCAAGGGCGCGGCCTTCAACCTGGCGCGCGACAAGTACCCCGACGCCCGCGTGTTCGGGATCACGACCAACGGCCGCGTGATGGAGATCAACTCCAACCTCGGGTACCGCCCCTGCACCTTCAACCAACTCACCCAGGACGAGACCTTCTGGAAGGGCTGCATGTCGTGCCCGAACTACGACATCCTCCAGCGCAACGAGCAGAAGATGTGCCTGTGCACGGCGATGATCGCGCCGAGCAAGAACGAACTGTTGGAGATCGCCGAGCAGCGCAAGCTCGAGCGCAGGGAGAAGAAAGCCAAGGAAAAGCTGGGGGTCGTGGACCGGGCGATACCATAGAGTTGGAAAGTGGGAAAATGAAAAGTGGAAAGTTGGCCCGGCGTGATCGACCGAACGGCACTTTCCATTTTCCACTGTCGAACTCTCAAACCTTACAAGTCTAGCTTAGCCCCCGCCTCAGAATTGCCTGAGGTTTTAGAAGATCCCCCAATATGCCCTCCATCGTCCTCGCCTACTCCGGCGGCCTCGACACCTCCTACTGTGCCGTGTACCTGTCGAAGGTCCGCGGCTACGACGTGCACGCGGTGCTGGTCAACACGGGTGGTTTTAGCGAAAGCGAGATCACCGCCATCGGGGAGCGGGCCCTGAGCCTCGGGGCGGTGAACTTCGAGAGCATCGACGCGCGGAAGCGCTACTACGAGGACTGCCTGCGCTACCTCATCGCCGGGAATGTGCTGCGCGGGGGCCTCTACCCGATGAGCGTCTCGGCCGAGCGGATGTTCCAGGCCCTGGCCATCATCGAGTACGCAAACAAGATCGGCGCGAAGGCCGTCGCGCACGGGAGCACGGGGGCGGGCAATGACCAGGTGAGGTTCGACTACGCGTTTCAGGTTTTGGGGCCACCCGACTTAGAAATCGTCACGCCCATCCGCGAGCAGCGCCTGAGCCGCGAGGCGGAGGTGGCTTTCCTCGCTGAGCACGGACACGAGTTCGACGCGGCGAAGGCGAAGTATTCGATCAACAAGGGACTGTGGGGCACGAGCGTCGGGGGCGCCGAGACTTTGACTTCACACCTCGGCCTGCCCGAAGAGGCTTGGCCGACACAGGTCACGGCTACGACCCCGAGGCGCATCGACTTGGAGTTCGCGAACGGTGAACTCGAATTCGCGCGCGATGCGGCCACCGGGGCGTCACTCTCCGACGCGAGCTACGAGAACATGGACGGCCCCAATCCGCTCATCAGCGCCATCGAGGCCCTCGCGGAGGTAGCAGGGGCCTACGGCATCGGGCGCGGCATCCACGTCGGCGACACCATCATCGGCATCAAGGGCCGCGTCGGCTTCGAGGCACCGGCGGCGACCCTGATCATCAAGGCCCACGAGCTGCTCGAGAAGCACACCCTCGGGCGCAACCAGCAGACCTACAAGCGGCAACTCGGCGAGCTCTACGGGTCGTTGATCCACGAGTCGCAGTTCCTCGACCCCATCCTGCCCGACATCGAGGCCTACCTCGACAGCAGCCAGCGCAACGTCACGGGCACGGTCCACGTGGAGCTGCACCCGTACCGCTTCGAACTCCTCGGCGTCACGTCGGACCTCGACATCATGCGGGCGCAGGGCGGGACCTACGGCGAGACGCAAGGTGCGTGGAGCGGGCAGGACGTGCGGGGCTTCACGAAGATCCTGGCCAACGGAGCGCGGATGGCGCGGGCGGTGAAAGGACACTAGGCGCACGATGAAGACACGAGGCGCACGAGGCGCACGACCTGTCGACCTCCGTGTTTGGGTCCTGCGTAGGGTGTCCCCAAAACAGTTTATATGCTCAACTTCAACATCGCCATCGTCGGCGCCGCCGGGTACACCGGCGGTGAGGCCCTCGAACTCCTCCTCGACCACCCACACTTCCGCGTCGCCGTCGCGCAGAGCAACTCGCAGGCCGGCAAGCCCGTGTGGCAGGCGCACCCACGGCTGCGGGGGCGTACGGAGTTGGTCTTCCAGCGCGAGGTTGAGTCTGCCGGGGTCGAGATCGATGCCTGGGTCTTGTGCACGGGCCACGGTCGCGCGAAGGCCTTCGTCGAGGAGTACGCCGTCGCAGCCGAGGGCAAGCGCATCGTGGACCTGAGTACGGACTTTCGTCAAAACGGGGATCACGGCTTCGTCTACGGCTTACCGGAGGCTTTCGCCACAACCATCCGCACCGCCACGCGCGTCGCCAATCCGGGGTGTTTTGCGACAGCGATCCAACTCGCCTTGCTCCCGCTCGCGGGCGAGGGCTGGCTCCGGGACCCGGTCTCGGTCACCGCCATCACCGGGAGCACGGGCGCGGGCCAGGCCCCGAGCCCCACGACGCACTTCAGCTGGCGGGCCGACAACCTGAGCGCCTACAAACCCTTCGACCACCAGCACCTCGGCGAAATCCGTCAGACCTTGCGGCACCTCGCCGACGTCGACGACGCTACCCTCCCGCCGATCCACTTCGTGCCCGTGCGCGGGAATTTCGCCCGCGGCATCTTCGCCGTGACGCAGCTCCCCACCGAGCTTTCGCAAGCGCAGGCCGACGAGCTCTTCGCCGCCTTCTACGCCGGCGCCGGGCCCAAAGCCAGCCTCACCTTCGCCGTCACCGACAATCCTGATCTGCAGCAAGTCGTGCGGACCAACAAGGCCCTCGTCCACCCCATCGTCAAGGACGGCCAGCTCGGGGTCATCACGATGTTGGACAACCTCAGGAAAGGCGCCAGCAGCCAGGCGATCGAGAATCTGAATCTGATGTTCGGGCTGGAGCGGGGGGTGGGGTTGATTTAGGTGGCGCGAGCGCGGCGATGGCCATCGCTTACCTTCCCCCCATGCGCCCCTACGATGTCTACGCCCAGTACCCCGTCACGCCCGTCTCCGGCGCAGGCTTTCGCGTCAGGCTCGACGACGGGCGCGAGGTGCTCGACTTCTACGGCGGGCACGCCGTCATCTCCATCGGGCACGCGCACCCGCACTACGTCGCGGCGCTCAAAGAGCAGCTCGACAAGCTCGCCTTCTACAGCAACGCCGTGCTCAATCCCCTCCAGGACGAGCTCGCCACCAAGCTCGGGCACGCCAGCGGACTCGAGGACCACCGGCTCTTCCTCGTCAACTCCGGCGCGGAGGCCAACGAGAACGCGCTGAAGTTGGCGAGCTGGGACACCGGCCGCACGAAGGTCCTGGCCTTCGGGCGCGGCTGGCACGGCCGCACCGCCGCCGCCGTCGCCGTCACCGACGATCCGCCGATCAAGGCCCCCGTCAACCACGGCGTCCCCACCGAGTGGCTCCCGCTCAACGACGCCGACGCCGCCGCCGCGCGCATCGCCCGCGGCGACCTGGCCGCCGTCATCGTCGAGGGCGTCCAGGGCATCGGCGGCATCTACGTGCCGGAGCCGGAGTTTTTGCAGGTTTTGGCGAAAGCCTGCCAAGCCAGCGGCACGGCGCTCATCCTCGACGAGATCCAGAGCGGGTACGGGCGCACGGGCGCGTTCTTCGGCTTCCAGCACGCCGCGGGCGTCGAGCCGGACCTAATCACGGTGGCGAAGGGGATGGGCAATGGCTTCCCGGTCGGGGGCGTGCTCATTCACCCGCGCTTCCCCGAGGAGAAAGGCTCCCTGGGCACCACCTTCGGCGGCAATCACCTCGCCTGCGCGGCGGCGATCGCGGTGCTCGAGGTCATGGAGCAGGAGCGGCTCGTCGACAATGCCGCCGCGCAGGGCACGTACTTGCTAGACGCCTTACGGCAAAACCCGAAACTCCGCGACGTGCGCGGCCGCGGGCTGATGATTGGCTTCGAGGTCGAGTCGAATGGACCGGCCTTGCGGAAGGCCTTGCTGATGGACAAAGGCGTCTTCGTAGGCTCAGCGAAGAATCCGGAGACGGTAAGGCTGCTACCGCCGCTGACGGTGGATAGGGAGGCGTGTGATGAGCTTCTGAGCGCACTAATAAGCTAGCTGCGGCGGGCACCATAATCTACTTTCCCCACCCCATGCACCACTTCCTCCGCGCCCCCGACCGCGCCACCATCGAGGCCCTCGTCGACGCCGCGCTGCGCTACAAGGCCAACCCCAACGCCGACGCCACCCTCGGCCTCGGCAAGACGCTCGTCCAGATTTACCTCAATCCCTCCTTACGCACGCGCCTCTCCACGGAGGTCGCCGCGCGGCGCCTCGGGATGTGGGTCTCGACCCTCGACGCCGGCTCGGCCTGGGCGATGGAGTACGGCGAGGGCGTCCGCATGGACGCCGACAAGGCCGAGCACATCCGCGAGGGCGCCGCGGTCATCAGCCAGTACGCCGACATCATCGGCCTGCGGACCTTCGCGAGCCTGAAAGACCGCGCCGAAGACGCCGCCGAGCTCGGCCTGAGCGCTTTCGCAAAACACGCCACCGCGCCATTGGTAAGCCTCGAGAGCGCCCTACGGCATCCGCTCCAGAGCCTCACCGACGTGATCACCATCCGCGAGCGGCGGCTTTCGCCAAAACCTAAAATCGTGCTCACGTGGGCGCCCCACGTCCGGGCCTTGCCGCAGGCGGTCGCCAACAGCTTTGCCGAGTGGACGCTGGCCGCGGGCTACGACTTAACCGTGGCCGCGCCGGCGGGTTTTGCGCTCGACGCAGAATTCACAATTGGCGCTACGGTCACCGAGGACCAGGACGCAGCCCTGGCCGGTGCCGACTTCGTGTACGCGAAGAACTGGAGCTCGACCAGTGACTACGGGAAGATCGGCGAGGGCCTCGACCACTGGCAGGTGACGGCCGAGAAGATGGCCCTGACCCGTAGCGCCAAATTCATGCACTGCCTCCCGGTGCGGCGCAACGTCGTGGTGGCCGACGCGGTGCTCGACGGGCCGGACAGTCTGGTCATCGAGCAGGCGGGCAACCGGCAGTGGGCGGCGCAGGCGGTGCTGGCTACTTGCCTGCGGCGCTGATTTTGCCTCCGGCGCTGAGCCTGCGGCGCTGGGTCTGCGGCGCTCGCGAGCCGTGGGCGCGCGGGTGTGTGGCTTCGGCGAAGAGCTTATCGATGGGGGGGGGGCGAAGTGTTGGTACAGTCCGGGTTTGCCGTCAGGCGTCCCGCGGTTGCGCTTTCGCGAAAACCTCAAACACCTCCCTCGCCGCCGTCACGCACGCCGCCGCCTCGGCCTCCGCGAACGTGAGCGTTTTGGCGAAAGCCAGAAAATGGCGCCACTGCACCACCCCATTCGCGCGCTGGAACTCGTAAAACCCGAAGTGCTGTACGCCGCGGAGCTGCGGATTCCGCTGTAGGTGCCCCAGGATCATGTTGCCGCCCAGCGACGAACCCTCGAGCACGTACGCCCGACCGACCGCCACAGCGAGGCTCGCAGGCGGACGGAGCGCCTCGTGCACGACCGGGAGCTCCAGGCCCAGCAGCACAGCCTCCTCCGTGAGGACGAGCGTCCGAGCGCGGTAGGTGTAGCTCGCGGGCCACGCGAAGTCGTGCAGGCCGGGCTCGGCCGTGAGGTGGGCGTGGAGCTGCCAGTCGACCAGGCGACGGTAGGCGGGCAGGTCGAGCGTCCCGTCCGTGATGCGCCCCGACAGCGCCGCCCCGTCCAGCTGGTCGTGCAGCGGGCGCGTAGCGCTGCGGAGTCGCTCGAGGAGTTCGGCCATAGGTCTGCAAAGAACGCAGATCTACGGTGGTCCCGGCTATCGAACCTGGGGTACGCGCCGCTGCGTTGGACAGGGCGTGGCAGTGACACACGAGTTCTCGGCGGTCTTGCAGCGCATCTCCGCCAAGGGCGGCTCGCACCTCGTGGTCGTCCCGCCGGCCATTGCCGACGACATTCGGCGGGGCGAGCACCGCGGCCGGGCCCTGGCTACCCTCGACGGGGTGACCTGGCACTGCGGCCTCAATCCCTTCGGCGGTGGGCATTTCTACATCCAGGTCGGGCGCAACTACTTCGAGCCGCTCGGCTACGAGGTCGGCGACACGCTTTCGCTAAAACTCGCACACGACGAGTCCGCTTTCGGGATGCGACCCTGCGAAGAATTCCTGGCCGTGGCCGAGTCGGACCCGGAGGGCCTACGCCGCTTTCGCGAAAACCTGACGGGCGGAACGCAGCGCTCCCTACTGCACCGAATTGCGAACGCGACGACTTCGGACGGGCGGATCGAGCGGGCGTTAAAGGTTCTCGATCTGCTGGTGACGGGGGTCGACGACCGGCAGACGCTGTTGGCGAGTATCAGGGCGGAGGCAATGCGGGGGGAGGGACTGTGACGGCCTGCGGCTTGGTGGTGACGCTTCGCGAACTCCTGCGCCTACGGCGTCCTGTCCACCGCTACATGCACCACTACCTTCCCGACTGTGCGCCCGCCCTGCAGCGTCGCCACGGCGTTCGGCAGGTCCTCGAAGGCGAAGGCTTCGCCGATGTGGGGTTTGCCGAGATGCAGTTGGTCCAGCTCCCCGAGGAGGGTCTGGAGCTTCGCGGTTTGGCCGTAGAGCCAGATGAGGTTGAAGGCCAGCAGCCCGCGGTTCTCGGCGATCATGGCCTGGGGGTCGATGCGGGGGCGGCGAAGGTACTTGTAGAGCAGTCGGAGCTTACTGGGCGTGGCGGCGGGACTGGCGAAGTGCGCAGAGCCGTAGGCGATGAGGCGACCTTCCGGCCGCAACAGCGCGAAGCTGTCGACCAGGACGCGGCCGCCGGTGGGCTCCATGACGAGGTCGTACTGCGGGGTGAGCGCGCGGGCATGGTAGGCGCCGTTCGCGGCCTCGATGACCGTTTCGCCGCGCACGAGTCGCCCGGCGGCCTCGAGCCGCGACCGGAGGGTGTCGAGATCGCCGCGGACGATGACCTCGTCGTAGCCCTGCGTTTTGGCGAAAGCCGCCTTGTCCTCGTGCCCGACCGTCCCCACGGCCCGCGCGCCGAAGTGCCGGCAGATGCGCCCCGCCCAGACGCCTACCCCGCCGGCGGCCGAGTGGACGAGGACGGTGTGGTCGGGCCGGAGATTGCCGAGCGTGAGTAGGCCGTAGTACGCCGTGAGCGCCTGCACGGGGTAGGCCGCGCCGTCGGCGTAGGTCCAGTCGGCGGGCAGGGCGAAGACGTAGCGCGCGTCCAGGTTGACGGCAGTGGCGTAGGCCCCGAAGCGCGTCACGCCGTAGACGCGCTCCCCGGGCGCCCTACCGCGCACGGCGCTCCCGACGGCCACGACGTCGCCGGCGAACTCGAGACCCGGCACGAAAGCCCCGCTCGGGGTCGCGGAGTAGAGCCCGAGCACGCTGAAGACATCGGCGAAGTTGAGCCCGATCGCGCGCACGGCGATACAGACCTCGTGGGGCCCCGGCGCGGCGAGGCGTTCTTCGCCGGCCCGGAGGTCGTCGCGCGAGCCGGCCTCCAGGCGGTAAGCCCGGCGTCTCAATTCTCGCTTGCCGCGAGGCGGTTGGCCCCGATCCAGAACTCCATGATCGACGCGACGGTGGCGTTGAGCTCCCGCATCGTCGGCGGCTTGTTGAGGTAGCCATTGGCCCCGAGCTCGTAGGCGCGGTCGATGTCCTGCTGCTGGGTCGAACTCGAGAACATGACCACCGGCAGGAAGTGCGTGCGCTTGCGCAGGCGCGCGGCCTTCAGGACGTCGAAGCCGAGCAGCTTCGGGAGTTTGATGTCGAGCACGAGCAGCTTCGGGAGCGGCTCGGTGGTCTGCGCGACGGCGTCGATGTAGTCGACGGCCTCCTGGCCGTCGGCGTAGCGCCGGAACGTACAGTCGGGATTCCACTTCCTGAGCGCACGTTCGAAGAACTGCGCGTCGATGTGGTCGTCCTCCACGAAGACGAGGTCTATGGCGTGCGGCACGTGGAGGTAGGTTTCGGGGTGGTGGCGCTCAAGCTAGGCCGACTGGAGGGTAAAGTAAAAGGTCGTCCCGACGTTCGGCTCGCTCTCGACCCAGACGCTGCCGTTGTGCTTCTCGATGACGCGCTGCACGAGCGCGAGCCCGATGCCCGACCCCTCGATGGTCGCATCTTCCGAGAGGCGCGTAAACATCTCGAACACCCGCTCGGCGTAGCGCGGCTCGAAGCCCTCACCGTTGTCCTTGAGGTAGAATGCCCCCCGCCCGCGGGCCGAGTCCGGGTCGTACCCGAAGGTGATCTCGGTGTGGTCGTTGTGTTGGGAGTACTTGATGGCGTTGCTGATGAGGTTGTTGAGCGCGATGCCCATCAGGCGTCCGTCGGCCATCACCTCCGGGATACCGTCGGCTACCTCGAAGTTGATGCTGCGCTTGCGGTACCCGGACGACGTGTCCTCGAAGCACTCGCGCGCCATGGCCCCGAGGTCGAGCCTGTGCAGGTGGGGTGCGCTCACGCCGAGCTTGGCGAGCTGCAGCAGGTCGTCGATGAAGAGATTCATCTTCGTGGTGCTGCTCTGGATGCGGCGCAGCATCATGCGGGCGTCCTCGTCGAGCTTATCGGCGTAGTCCTCGAGCAAGATCTCGGCGAAGCCATTGATCCCACGCAGGGGCGCGCGCAGGTCGTGGCTCACGGTGTAGCTGAAGGTCTCCATCTCCTTGTACGCGCTCGCCAGTTCGGAGTTGACGCGCCTGACGTGCTGGTAGCGGCGCAGCACCACGTCCTTGATGTGGCTCCGTAGCGCCAGGGCCGCGTCCACGTCGCTCTCGGTCCAGGGGTCGCTGTGGTCGCGGACCGTCTCGGTGTACTTCGCGAAGCTCTTGCGCGGCGCGAAGCGTACGCCGCCGTCGCTGGTCTCGACCTCGAGCTTCCCGGGCTTCCCTCCCCAGTGAACGTTGCGCACGATCTCCTGCCTAAACCAGGCCAGGTACTCGCTGCGGTCTTTGTCGAGCCACACCAGCAGGGCCCCGGCGATGCCGTGGCCGAGCTCGGCGACGCGCGGGTACACGGCCTTGAGGCAGTTGTGGTGGTAGACGAGCGGATCGTCGGCGGCCTTGCGGACCCAGTCGGCGAATGCGCGGTTCTCGTCGTCGGGGGGGCACGCCCCGATCGTGCTCACGGCTCCCTCGACGCTCACCGCCGCGCCGTGGGCCTTCGGGATGAGGTCGAGCACGGTGACGGTGCCCTCGGTGAGGGCCAGGCCGATGTCGTTGAGCTCCGAGATCTGGTCGCCGAGCTGCGAGCGGTAGGAGTTGACCTCGAGCACGCGGCGGCGGTACTCCGACGCGCTCTGCAGGGAGAGGTGCCCGCTGAAGACCTGCCCGACGAACTTCAGGAAGGATCGCAGCTCGAAGTCGAGGTAGCGCGGCGTGTCGTGGTGCAGCGCGAACAGGCCCCAGAGCTTCCCGTCGAGGATGACGGCGATGCTCATCGTGGCGGCGACGCCGATGTTCTGGAGGTACTCCCGGTGCACGGGGCTGAGGCCGCGGCAGTCGACGGCGCTGAGGTCGAGGGCCTGCGGCTTGGGGTTGCCGTCGGCGTGCTTCCGCAAAAACACCTGGTCGGCGTTGATGTCCGACAGCATCCGGACGCGGTTGCGCAGGTACAGGTCGCGCGCCTGCGCCGGGATGTCGCTGGCCGGGTAGCGCAGGTTGAGCCAAGACTCCAACCCCTCCCGGTTGAGGACCTCGGCGACGACCTCGCCGTTCCAGTCCGCGTCAAAACGGTAGAGCGACACCCGGTCGTAGCCGCTGATCCGCGCCACGACCTTCGCGATCTCCCCGAACATCGTCGAGTAGTCCGTCAGGTGCTGCACCTGCTCGATGGCCTCCCCGAGGCGCTGCTGGAAGATCGATGTCTCGAACCCCTCCTGCACCGGCTCGATCTCGAGGACGATCTTGTCCTTCGTGGAGTGGTAGATGACCTGCCGCCCCTCGGTCTCGCCCGCGATCATGAAGAACGCGAAGAGCGGTCGGCTCTGGTCGATGTCCGCGTCGATGGCGCGCTTGACCTGGGCCACGGTCGCCTCCTCGAGGCAGGTGTCGAGCGGCTGGCCGAGCAGCTCGCGCCAGGTGCGCCCGATGTGCTCCCCGGTGTTCTCGCTCGCGACCTCGATCCGGAAGGACTTCCGGTCGACGACCAGCAGGCAGGCGTGGGGCTGGATGACCTGGATGAGGTGGAGGGGCTCGTGCTCACAGTTGGCGAGGTCGACGGGGCTCGAGTAGTAAGCCCGCATGGCGGCCTCGGTGGGGTCGGCGATCGCGGCCGGGTCTAGGGTCTGCACGTGGGTAAAGGTAGGCCTGTGCGTCGTTAAAACCACGTGCTCTCGCTGGGCGGCGAGACGTACCTACCCACTGCCCCTACCCCACCGCCTCCACCAACTCCATCCACCGCTCCTCCTTCGCCTCGCGCTCGGCCCGCACGGCATTCAACTCCTTGCCGAGCCGCTCGAAATCCGCCGGCGTGAGGTCGGTTTTGGCGAAAGCCGCCTCTAGGTCGGCCTCCTGCTTACTGAGCTTCTCGACCTGGGACTCTAACTTCTTGAGCTCTCTCTGGGCCTGCGGCGCTGGGCCTGCGACGCTAGGGGCCTGCGGCGCGGGGCCAGCGGCGCTGCTGGCGCGCGCGTCGCTTTTTTCGTCGCGCAGGTGCTGGCGGTACTCCTCGTAGGTGCCGTTCCAGTCCACCACGTCGCCGTCGCCCGGGAGGATGAAGAGGTGGTCGGTGAGCTTGTCGAGGAAGTAGCGGTCGTGGCTCACGATGAGCAGGCACCCGGGGTAGGTCTGGAGGAAGTCCTCGAGCACGGTGAGCGTGAGGATGTCCAAGTCGTTGGTGGGCTCGTCGAGGATGAGGAAGTTCGGGTTCTGCATCAACACCGTGAGTAGGTACAGGCGCCGCTTCTCGCCGCCGGAGAGCTGGCTCGCGTAGACCTGCTGCTGCTCGCCCGTAAATAGAAACTTCTCGAGCAGCTGCGAGGCCATCAGCTTGCCCTTCTTCAGCGGCAGGAACTCCGCCACGTCGCGCACGACCTCGATGACCTTGCGCTCGAGCTGTTTTGGCGAAAGCCCACCCTGCGTGTAGAAGCCGAACTCGACCGTGTCCCCGACGACGCACTTGCCCGTATCGGGGTCCAATTGTCCGGTAATGACGTTTAAGAAAGTGGACTTGCCTGCGCCGTTGCGACCGACCAATCCGACGCGCTCACCTTTCGCAAACTTGTAGTTGAACTTCTCAAATAAGGGGCTTTCGCCAAAACCTTTACTCACGTTGTGGCACTCAACTACTTTAGTTCCGAGGCGCGATCCTTCAAATACCAACTCCATGCTTTCATCAAAATCGAGTCTCCGCAGAGACGACTTCAATTCGTGAAAACTATCGAGTCTACTCTTCGACTTCGTACTCCTCGCCGCGGGTGATTTACGTGCCCATTCTAATTCAGATTTGAACAGCTTGCGGCGCTTCTGCTGGTCGGCGGCCATGTTCTCGTGGCGCTCCTCGCGGCGCTGGAGGAACGTGGAGTAGTTGCCGGGGTAGACGTGCATCTGGCCGTCCTCGAGCTCCATGATGGACTTGCAGACGCGCTCGAGGAAGTAGCGGTCGTGCGTCACCATGAACAGCGTCACCGACGGGCGCTGGAGGTAGTCCTCGAGCCAGGCGATCATCTCGAGGTCGAGGTGGTTGGTGGGCTCGTCGAGGATGAGCACGTCGGGCTCGGAGATCAGTAGCCTCGCGAGCGCCAGGCGCTTCTGCTGGCCCCCGGAGAGGCTCGCGACCGGCTGCGACGTGTCCTGGAGGCCGAGTTGCCCGATGACCTCCTTGACGCGGGCCTCGAAGTCCCAGGCGTTGTGCTGGTCCATGACACCCATGGCCTCGGTAAGGCGGTCGAGGTCGTCGGGGTGGAGCAGGGCGGCCTCGTAGGCGCGCACGGCGTTGGACAGGGGCGTCTCGTGGTCGAAGGCGGCCTCGAGGACGGTCTGGCCGGGCTGGAAGATCGGGTCCTGGTGGAGGTAGCCGATGCGGGCGTTCTTGGCCTGGTGGCGCTCGGCGCCGATGCCCTCGGGGAGCTCCTCGCCGGCGAGGACTTTGAGGAGGGACGTTTTGCCGGTGCCGTTGCGGGCGACGAGGGCAATCTTGTCGCCGGGGTTGATCTGGAGGGAGACCTCGTGGAAGAGGGTCTTCGGGCCGTAGGCCTTGGAGACTTGGCGGAGTTCGAGGAGCATGGGGGGCGAAGGTACGGGGGGAGATGGGTGGATGGTTTGATGGGAGGTTGAGCGCGATGGCCCTTACCGCACGCTCAACAGCTCCACCGCCAGCTCCCCGAGCCACGCCCCGCCGCTCCCGACCGTCAGCTCGGCCAGCTCGCGTTTTTGCGAAAGCATCATGTCTATGCGCTCCTCGAACGTGCCGGCGGTGATGAGGCGGTGGACGTGGACATTGCGCGCCTGCCCGATGCGGAAGGCCCTGTCGGTGGCCTGGGTCTCGACGGCGGGGTTCCACCAGAGGTCGTAGTGGATGACGTGGTTGGCGGCGGTGAGGTTGAGGCCCGTGCCGCCGGCCTTGATGCTGAGGATGAGGATCGGGGCGCCGGTACCGTCCTGCATCCCGGCCACCATCGCGTCGCGCTCCTCGCGCTGGAGTCCGCCGTGGAGGAAGGGCGGGCGGTACCCGAGGCGCTCGCGGAGCATGTCGGCCAGCAATTCACCCATCTGGCGGTACTGCGTGAAGATGAGTACGCGCTCTTCATTCGCGAGGGCAGCGTCGACGAGTTCGAGCAGGCGCTGGGCCTTGCCGCTGGCCCCGGCGCCGGTCGTGCCGCGCTTGAGGTAGTGGTAGGGGTGATTGCAGACCTGCTTGACGGCGGTCATGAACTTCAGCATCCGCGCGCGGCGCATCGTCTCGTCGGCGGCGGCGAGCTCGCGCAGCTGCGTCTCGACGACCTGCTGGTACAGCGCCGCCTGCTCGGGCTCGAGGTGGCAATGCTCGATCTGCGTGATCTTGTCGGGCAGGTCCGCGATCACGGAGCGGTCGGTCTTGAGGCGACGCAGGATGAAGGGCGCCGTAATTTGACGGAAGCGCTCCAACGCGTCGGCGTCGCGGTCGCGCTCGATCGGGTCGGCGTAGAGGGCCTTGAATTGTACCAGCGGACCGAGGTAGCCCGGGTTAGCGAAGTCGAGCACTGACCAGTACTCCGAGAGGCGGTTCTCGACGGGCGTCCCGGAGAGCGCGAGCTTGATTGGGGCATTCAGGCGTTTGACGGCCTCCGACTGCGCGGCGCCGGGATTCTTGATCTGCTGGGCCTCGTCGATGACGATGGCGCCCCAGTCGAGCTTCGCGAGTTTGTCGACATCCGAGCGGACGATGCCGTAGCTCGTGAGGACGACTTCGGCTTGCGCCAAAACCCGCAGCAACTTCCGCCCCGGTCCGTGGTAGGTGACGACGTGGAGTTCGGGGGCGAAACGGGCCAGTTCGCGGGTCCAGTTGGTGATGAGGCTGGTCGGCAAAACGATCAACGCCGGACTCTCCTGCCAGCGCCCGCGCGCGCGGTAGTGCTCGAGCAAGGCGATGGTCTGCAAGGTTTTGCCGAGGCCCATGTCGTCGGCCAGCAAACTCCCCAGCCCCGCCTCCGCGTTTCGCAGCAGCCAGTGGAAGCCACGCACTTGGTAAGGCCGGAGCGTGGCTTGGAGTCCCGGCAGCTCGACGGTTTGCGGCAGCGTCGGGTCGAGCAGGTTTTGGCGCGAGCGCTCCACCTCCGCCGACAAGAACAGCGGCGCGCCCTGGAAGCTCCCCGCCAGCACCGACTGCAGCGTCACCGCCGCCGAGGGCTGCGGAGGGTTTGCCAGCCGCTGGAGCAAGCGCGCCGTCTGCAGTGGCTCCAGCCACACGAAACCGTCGCGCAGGCGCACGATGCCCTCGTACTTATCGGTAAGGTCGGCGAAATTCGTCGGCGCTGATCAACTCATCGCCCACGGCCACCTGCCAGTCGAAGGCCACGAGGCTATTGAGGCCGAGCAGACCCTTGGGGCGGGCCTGCTCGCCCTGCGAACTGCGGTTCGCAGGACTACCCTCGGCACCGCCGCCCCCCGCCACCACCACCGCGCTCAGCTTCGGTCGCGCCGCCAACTCGAGGCCGTGCGGCATCAGCACCTGCGCACCGACGAGCCGCAGCGCCGGCGCCACCTCGAAAAGGAACTTCGCGAAATCGCCGCCGTACAACTCGATGTACTCCGGGACGCCACCCCGCACGTCGGCGAAGGTCGCCAGCGGGGCGTAACCCTCCGCCAGCAGCGCCATGTCGCGCAACACCTGCAGCCGCAGCAACTCCCCGAGACTCCCGCCGATCACCTCCGGCAAGGGCACCGGCGCGGGCGCATCGGCGGCCTCCAACACCAGCAGCGGTCGCAGCGCATAGCGCCCGGGCGAGCCGAACAGCTCGTCGACCTGGAGCAGCAGGCGGTGACTGCTCGTGTCGAGACTCAGGCGCCGCAACCACAGCTGCATCGCGAGCGCGAGCTGGGTGTCGCCGGTGTTGGAGAGATTGACGGGGCGACCGAGGAAGAGCAGCTGCGCGGCCGGGTGTTCGGCTTGCGCCAAAACCTCCTGCACACCAGCCAGCAGCATGGGGCGTAGCAGGGCGCCGAGGAGGGCGTGGGGAGCGTCGACCGGGGTGGGGGTGAATGGGCGCCGCGCTAGATGGGCGGCTTCGCCTAGATGGGCGGCTTCGCCTACATGGGCGGCTTCGCCTAGAGGGGCCGTCCGAGCGCGTTCGTCATTGCGAGCCGAGAGCCGACGAGCTTGCGAGTCGGCGAACTGGCGTGGCAATCTATCGAACTGGCGTGGCAATCCATCAGGGTTATCCTCCGCGTCCGCCGATGGCGCAGTCTCGTCCGTCAGGTCATCATCGCCATCATCGAGCACTTGCGCGATCTCCTGCGAGAGCCTTGCCCTAAACGCCTCCTCGCTTTCGTCTTCGTGGACCGTCTCGAGGTAGCGGACGGCGTTGGGCAGATCTGGGTGCTCGGCGAGGCGGCGGACGCGCTCGGCGACAGTCACGTCCTGGGTGGCGGCACCCCAGCGAATGCGGTAGTCGTCACCGCCGAGACTCAGCAAACGTGGGACGACGGCGCCCTGCGCGACCAGACTTCTCGCGAGCCGAAAGGCCTGGGCCACTACCCCACTCGCTACCGGCGATGTGGCGGCGGCGTTGCCCGCGAGGCGCTCGAGGTAGGACAGCAGCGCGACTTCCTTGGCGAAGGTGTGGACCACCTCACCGTGGACGTCGTGCAGGGTCGCCTCCCGGAAGCTGCCGGCGGCGTCGAGGTCGAGCCGGAGGTGGTGCGCGCGCCAGGGCGGGACGTCCGGGAGGCCGTAGGCGGGGATGGCGCGGGACTCGGGGGCGGGTTCGGAGGCCGCATCGTCGTCCTCATCGTGGCTCGTGCGCCAGAACTCGGCGGCCGTGCGGAGGTAGGCCACGTAGAGCTCGGCGAGGTTGCCGGTCTTGAAGAAGGGCGGGCGGGCCGGCAGTAAGAGGGCCCAGGTGTCGAGGAAGTTCGGGGCGACGCGCGCGGCTCCCGGGCTCCGCCCCGGGCGCGCGTCGCCCCGAACTTCCTCGGAGGGAGTAATTGAGGGTTCAGGTTGTGCAATTCCCGAAGGAGCGTTTATGAGTGGGGGTTCGTCGGATAGGCGCGCTGGTGCTGGACTCGCGGACGGAGCGCGCCCGGGGCGGAGCCCGGGAGCCGCGCGCTCCGTCCGCAAGTCCCGGAGGGCCGTCGGCGCGAGGCCGTCGGCTTCGCTCACGCTGCGCAGCTCGTCCTCGAGTGCGAGGCCACGCATCGCGAAGAGCAGCGTCGGGTTGTCGTCGATGTCGGCGGCGAGTTGGTAGAGGGTGGCGGCGAGGTGTTTGCAGGGGACGGCCGCGTCGGGGCAGGTGCAGCGGAGGTCGAGGTCGCGCCAGTCCTTGGGGAAGAGCTGCACGTCGGCTTGCGCCAAAACCTGTTCTATGCCCTGCGGCAGTTGCCCGTTGAAGAGCAGGTCGAGCCACTCGGGGCGGCGGGCCACCTCGGCGGTGATCGCTTTGGTTTGGGTCGGGGTAAAGGGTTTTAGCGAAAGCTGCGTGCGGTAAGACTGCGGCTGCGTACCCCGCACGGACGCCCGTACGACGCCACCGGTCTCGAAGTGGAGGTCCGCGACGGCACCCTGGCGCGCGAGTTCGAGGCCGCGCCCGAGGCGATTCTCGTGGTCGACCTGGCGTAAGGCCTGGAGCCAGGCTTGGCCCCAGGCCGTCTGCGCGATCTGGGCCATGCGCCGCGCGCGCTCCTCGCGGGCGCCTTTGAGGACGATGGCGCGGTTGATGAAGCGGCGGGGGGAAGGCAAAAGTTGGAAAGTACTAAAGTGAAAAGTGGAAAGTGCGCTACCGCGTAGGATGTTCTGCGCGACGCCGTCACGAGGGCACGTCCGCACGGCCACTTTTCACTCTTCACTCCCACACTTTTCACTTTTCCCTCCGCTACTGTTTGACGAGAACCACCTTCCCGAAGGGCCACTCGCCCGTGACATCGAGGCGGATGGTGTCCCTGCTTGCCGTACCGGTCGCCGACATGGCATAGTCGCGGAAGGCGTCATTGGTATTGATGCAGGACGTGCACGTGAGGCGCACCGCACCGTCGCTATCGAGTTGCATGTTGGCGGAGCCTTCGATCTGGCCGCGGCACCGCGGGGCGGGACAATCGCCGAAATTGAAGCTCACGCGGTCCGAGCCGCCCGGGGCGAGGGTGAGGAGGTTGAAGTCGATCGACACCTCGATGCCGTCTTCGGCGCGGGCGGTCGTGCTGGGGATTGCGCCGGCGTAGCGGCCGGAGAGTTCGAGGCGATCGGATGACTGTGCACCATCGTCGTCTTTGTCGCACGAGGCTACGGTGGCGAGGACGAAGGCAAGCACGAAGATGGTTCGCATGGTCGAGCGTTTGAGGGGCGGTAGGGCTTAGCGCTTCTTGATGAGGGTCACGTTGCCGATGTTCCAGGTGCCGGTGACGTTGAGGCGGATGGTGTCGCCGTCGACGGTCCCGGTGGCGGCCATGTTGAAGCGCTCATTTCCGTAGGGGTTGTCGCAGGCGGGGCACGTGAGCGTGAGCTTGTTGGCGGTGGTTAGGTTAACCGTGGCCGGGCCAGAACCCGCGCCCTTACACCCTGAGCCGATGCAGTCACCGAAGGTAAAGCGGGCCTGCGCGGACTCCCCCGGCACCAAAGTGGTGGTGCCGAAGTTGAGGGTGACATCGGTGTCGGGGTTGGAGTTGGTGGAGGGCACCTGGCCGACGTAGTTGCCGGTAAGGCCGATGGTCTTGGTGGGCTCCATTTCGTCCGCGTCGTCTTTACTGCAGGACGTGGCAAAGAGGAGGAGGGAGGCGAGGAAGAGGAGGGGGCGCATGGGTACGGGAGTTAAGTCGTGATGGGTTGCGTATCTATCGGCCGGCACCGTAGCGCGGCCGATGTTCGCTGCTGTATCGCACTCCCACGGCGAGGTGAACAGGCTGTTCCCCAATTCTTTTGCCCCGCATTCGAAACACCCCGCACTACAGGTCCACGCCCGCGTGTCGTGGCCCAATGATCGTCCACGCGAGCCCGACGCTGAGGCGCTGGGGCCTGTAGGTCATCCTGCGGTAGAGGTTGGCTTCGGGGTTGCTCCTGGCGGTGAAGTCCGCGTCGCCCTGGAGGTCGTGGTCGACGAACACGCTCGTGAACTGTCCCGCGACCGCGGCCGTGAGGCTGGTGTTCTTCGCGACCGCGAGACGGAACCCGAGGTGGGCGCCGTACTGGAGGTTGCGGATGTAGCGCCCGCTGGTGTTGCGGAACTGCTCGTACCTAATCTGGCAGGAGACGCGGCCGTTGTGCTCCTGGAATTCGTACTCCCCGCGCTGCCCGGGGTAGGAACTGTAGAGTGGGGCTTCGACGTGTCCGCCAGCGTTGACCCACAGGAAGCCCGGGATCGCCGCGTACTCGAGGCCAATAGGTAAACTCAGATACACCTGTCGGAACTGTAGGCGGCCGTTGTAGCCGTAGCTCCCGAGGCACTGCTCGGAGAAGTTAGTTGTTCTGCGCGAGGGATATGTATAAAAGGTGTCGAGTGCGCCATTCTCGACGGGCGTGAATCCATCCCCCCGTGAGGGCTCGACTGAGAAGGCCTCGAAGCGAGCGCCGGCCCCCGATAGGATCTGTAGGCGGGGGGTGACTGGCCAGGCCACCGTCACCTGGAGGCTCGCGCTCGGCAAGGGGCGGTACTGGTTGTTGCTGTACTGGTGCCGGATGCCGCTCCGTCGGTACACGAACGTGCTGTCGTCGAGGGTGGCGACTTGCTCGAAGTCATCGTAGGGGGAGTCACTCGAGGATTTGCCCCCGCGCGCCATCTCGAGGTTGGTCCCGAAGCGGAGGCTGACCTGGGCGACGAGGGCGTGGTTGAGGCAAGCGCACAGGCACAGCGCTAGCGTGATGGTGGAAGCCCGGCGCATGTCGTATGTTTTGACGAAAGTAGACCGGCGGTAGACAAGCCAGCCGACTTTAACATTTCGGCGGCGGGGATTGGGCACGGGGTGTAAACGCCTGTGAGGACACGAGGCGCACGAAGGAGACACGAGGCGCCCGAGGGGGGACGCGCGCCTAGCTTCGTGATCCTCGTGTCCCCTTAGTGCTCTTCGTGTCCTAATGCCCTGATGTCCTAACTCCCTACGCCACCGTCCCCCCGCAGCTGCTCCCGGCCCCGGCCGTGCAACCGTAGCAGTGCTGATTGACGATGATCGGGCGGTCGGCGAGGTCGTGTCCCGGGCGCCAGTCGTTGATGTGCTTGGTGTCGTGCACCACCTTGAGGTCGAGCATCTGGTTGAAGTCGCAGTCGTAGATGTAGCCGTCCCAACTCACGCTGATCATCGAGCGGCACATGAGGCCCTCGACGGTGGCCGGATTGTAGGCCTCGACGAGCTTGCCCATGTACTCGGTGTAGTTGCCGGACTCGAGCAGGTAGTCGAGGAAGCGCGACACCGGGAGATTCGTGATGGCGAAGAGACTGTTGAAGGTGATGCCGTACTTGCGCAACAGCTGCCGCTTGAACTCCGCCTGGAGCGTGGCCTGGTCGCCGGGGAGGTAGGCGCCGGAGGGGTTGTAGACGAGGTCGAGGATGAGCCCCGAGCCCTCGCGGCCGTAGCCCTGCTCGTTGAGGAGCTGCAGGGCCTTGATCGAGTCCTCGAAGACGCCGTCGCCGCGCTGGGCGTCGGTGCGTTTGGCGGAGAAGTACGGGAGGCTCGACACGACGTGCACGCGGTTGCGCGCCAGGAACTCCGGGAGGTCGCGGTACTTCGGGTTGGCCATCACGATGGTGAGGTTGCAGCGGTCGATGACCTCCTTGCCGAGGGCGCGACACGCCTCGACGAACCAGCGGAAGTGCGGGTTCATCTCGGGGGCGCCGCCGGTGATGTCGACGGTGCGGATGCTCGGGGTCGCGGCGATGATCGCGAGGCAGCGCTCGAGGGTGTGGCGGTCCATGTTCTCGACGCGTTTGTCGGGGCCGGCGTCGACGTGGCAGTGGGCGCAGGTCTGGTTGCAGAGCTTGCCGATGTTGAGTTGGAAGACCTCGATCTGGGTCGGGCGCAGGGGCCGGTGCCCGAGCGCGGCGATGGTTTTGCCGAAAGGCGCGAAGGAGAGGTCCTCGACATCCTTGCCGCTCAGGACGTTGAGCTGGAACATCGTGTCCGCGAGCTCGGAGCCGCGGGCGGAGAGGGATTTGGTGCGTTGCTTGATGGCCATGGGGGTGCTTATCTGTAGGTCCACCGATAGAGGTCTCGTACCTCTACAATGACCCTGTCCGCAGATGCAAGGCTCTGCTCAAAGTCTGCGATGTTTCGCTCAAAAAGGTAAAGCAATTGCTTTTGTGGTATATTATCGGTATCGAGCTTTATTAGTTTCCTGGGGGCGGCACCACGGTCGAACCGATCTCTGAAATCCTGATCCCTGGATATCACTACGCGGTTGTGTAGATCGGCGTACTCAGCTATGGAGCGGTCGCCCTCTTCGGGGTCGTCGAAGACGTCGATCGAGTAAAGCGCGTCGTACCCGCGTTCCTCGAGCCAGCGGCGCAGCCTGCGTCCGGTATTCGCATCTACGATGTACCTCATGCCGCCTGCGCAGTCGCCGGGGGCACTGCGGTTACGAGCTCGCGAGCATACGCGACCGCCGCCAGCCAGTCCTGTCGCGAGAGTTCGGGAAATTCGGCGAGCAGGAACTCGAGATCGTCCCCGGCCGAGAGCATCCCGAGCATTACATCGACGGCCATCCGGGTCCCAGCTATCCTGGGTCGACCGCCGCAGACGCCGGGTGTCCGAACGACTCGATCCAGCAAGGTTGAGGTTTTGTCTGTGTGGGTTACAACATTCATGGTCTCAAAGTTACATCCCCAACTTCTCCGCCTGCTTGATCATCTGCACGCTCGAGATCAGCGTCGAGCCGGCCTGGATGGCGGCGGCCACGTGGACGGCCTCCATCATGGCTTCCTCGTCGGCGCCGGACTCGAGGCAGTTGGTCGTGAAGGCGTCAACGCAGTACGGGCAGCGGATGGTGTGGCTCACGGCCAGCGCGATGAGGGCCTTCTCGCGCTGCGTGAGGGCCGTGTCGCCGTAGGTGGCGTCCTCGTACCAGTCGAAGAACCGCTTGCCCATCTCCGGCTGGTGCTCGCTGATGCGCCCGAAACGCTTGAGGTCTTTGGGGTCGAAGTACTGCTTTTCCATTTTTGGATGGGTGGATGGTTTGGTGGGGGGATGGGTGGATGGGCCCGTGGCTTCGGCCTTGAGGGCCTGGGGGTCGATGGGGACGCCGGTGAGGGCGGCCTCGCGCGCGGGCATGATCTCGGTGTTGTCCCAGCGGCCGTCGTCGAGCGTGAGGGCGTAGCTCTTGGGCAGCGGGTGGGCCAGCATGTGGCGGCGGGCGGATTTGTAGTCGTAGTCGAGGGCGTGGAAGTCGTAGTCGAGCGCGCCGTCGGCGTCGAGGCGCAAGGTCGCGCACCAGGTGCGGGGCGTGCCGTCGTTGGCGGGCATCCCGATGACGCCGGGGTTGAGCCACAGCTTGCCGTCGCGTTCGTGCGCGAAGGGCAGTCCGCAGTGGCCGGCGACGATGACGTCACTACCGGTTTTGGCGAAAGCCGGCGCCTTGCACTCGTCCCAGTCCGAACTCCGCCACACGTAGCCGCTCGTCGCGCCGTAGTTACCGTGCACGACGGTGAGGCGGCTTTCGCCAAAACTCACGTCGAGGTATTCAGGCAAGGTCTGCATGTAGGCCACGGCCTCGGCGTCGGTGTTTCGCTGGGCGAACGGATACCAGATGCGCGAGAAAATGTCGCAGCGCGAGTCGTCGTCGAAGTTGCACCCGCAGTCCTCGAGGCCGTCGCGGATGTTCATCTCGACGTTGCCCGCGATGGCGTGTACGCCCCAGTCGCGCACGAAGGCGATGCTCTCGGACGGGTGCGCGCAGTAGGCCACGGTGTCGCCGGTGCACAGCGTGTGCGCGGGCGAAATGCCACGTGTTTTGGCGAAAGCCCGCACGGCCTCCAGGGCCTGTAGGTTGGAGTAGGCGCCTCCGAATAGCAGCAATTCCGTGCCCGGCGCCGCCGCGGAGAGGTCGATGTGTTTGGTCTGGCTACGCCCGGTCATGCGGAGTGAGTAACGACGAGCCGAGGAAAAGGATAAACGCGAGGCCGGTGCCGACGACGCTCGCGCCGAGGGTCGCGGAGTAGGTGGTGTCGCCCCAGTTCATCCACGCGGGCGTGCCCCAGACCAGGGTCCCGATGCCGATCGCGAGTCCGGCGCCGACGGCGGCGTGGAAGGACCAGGCGGGGACGGGCTTTCGCCAAAACAGGAAGACCGGTGCCAGCCCCACCACCATCAAACCGCTGATGGTAGTCGCGCTGATGATCTCGGGCGAGAAAAACACCGGGACCGTCCCGAGGACCACGAGCGTCACCATGGCCCAACGGCCCCGCAAGACATCGCGCTCGCCGAGGGCGTCGGGTGTGCCGAACGTGTCGGGTGCGTCGAGCGCGTCTAATGTGTTTTGGCGAAACCGAAGGTTCGCGCCAGCAAAGCCGACCTTTCCTAGAAGCGTGCGCAAATCCACCACCGTCAATTTCGCCCAACTCGAAAACGTCGAGTCGAGCGTGCTCGCCGCCGAGGTCACCATGATGAGATTGACGACCAGCAGCGCCACCAGCCCCAGGCTGCGCGCCACCTCCACCGCGGCCTCGCCGGCCATGCCCCCTGCCCGCGCGTAGACGCCGACCAGCGAGAACAACACGATGCAGAGCCCGCCCACCGGCACCGCCCAGTAAAAGGCCCGCCGCGTCGTCTTCGGATCACCCAGGAAGCCCCGGTCCGTCATCACGGGATCGTGAAAGCCGTAGCTGAGCACCTGCACCAGCGCGAGCAGCAAGAAGTCGAGCCCACCAGCAAAAGTCCAGCTCCCCACCGCAGCCCCATCCACCCATCCACCCACCAAACCATCCTCCCATCTTCCCTCAACCCGCCACCCGATCATCCCCAACAAACCCACCAACAACAGCACAAACAGCCCCATCTGCACCACGTCCGTGAGGATACTCGAACTCATCCCGCCCTTCAGCGAATACGCCAGCGTGAGTGCCGTAAACACCAATACCGCCGCCAGGTAAGGCGCGCTCCCAGCCTCTCCGAAGTAGCTGCCGATCACCATCGTATTGCTCCAAACTTCATTAAACAATCGAAAGCTAATCAGCAGCGAAAACAACAGCACCGCCGAGTGCCCGTGCTTCGTCTCCAGGAACTGGTGAATGCTCCCGAAGCCACCCTTCGTCCGCAGCTGATACACCACCGCCCCCACCACCGCAAAACTCAGGTAATACCCAGCGTAGGCCACGCCCCCGACGAGCCCGAAGTCGCGCCCCAGATTGGCCGCATTCGTCAAGGACTTCGCGAACAACCAGCTGATCACCAGGCTACTGAGCAGCATCGCGAACCCAGGCGCCCGCTCGCGCCGCGTCCCCGCAAAGAACTCCGAGGCCGTCCGCGCGAGCGGCGCCAGCCAGAGCAAGCCGAGCGAGGACCCGACGACGAGGAGCCATTGTAAAGTTTGAATTCCCAATTTCAAATTCTCAATTTCAAATGCGCTACCGCGTAGGCGTTAACATGGGGCACGTCCGGAGGGTCATTTGGAATTAGCCATTAAAAATTTGGAATTCACTCATCCCACCACACCGCTGCATTCGGCGAATTACTCCCCCCGATCCTCCCGATCGCCTCGGTGTAATTCGCGAGATTCAAAGCCTGCTCATTGGCGGGATACGGGAAGCGCACCGGGATCTGCCCCCCGTTCAGGCTCGACAGCGGCGCCAGGAAGGCCGGGGCGCCCGTGCGCCGCCACAGTATCCAACCTTCGTAGCCGTGGCCGATGCTCGCGAGCCAGCGCTGCGTGACGATCTGATCGAGGTTCTTCGCGAGGTCGTTACCGTACGCCGCGGGGCCCGAGCTTATATACCCTGCCGGTAGTTCCGTGTTCCAGTACTCGAACGCGAGCCTGACGGCCTCCTCGTACAAGACCTGAGCGTTGGCGCTGATGTAGCCCCGCGCGGCGGCTTCCGCCAAAACGAAGTGCGTCTCCCAGGCCGTCATGTAGTTGCCCTTGAGCTGGCCGGCGTCCTCGCGCCAGACGCGGCCCGGCAGCGAAACCGTCGCCCCGTCCACGGACGCCCCCGGAGGCAGGCCGTTGCGGATACCGTTGTAGCCCCCGCCCGTCGCCGCGCGGAACCACAGCCGCTCGCGCGGATCGCCGAGCACGTCCACCACCGAGTCGATCGTCTCCGACATCAGGTAGTTGTTGAAATCGCCCACGCGCGCCCGCGCGAAGCGGAAGTCGTTCGGCGCCGCCCCAAAGCGAAACACGGCGTTTTGAGCATTCGTCTCAATGTAGCGATCCTCCGCGAAGATCCGTCCGATCTCAGCCAGTTCACCAGGACTTAGTTGTGCGCTCGCCCGCAACAGGTACTTGAGCCGCAGCGAGTTCGCCAGGCGAATCCAGCCGTCCAGATCGCCACCGAAGAGTAGGTCGCCCTCCAGCCGTTGCGGGGCGCGGTAAGCTTTCATGACGTCAACCGCCGTGCGCAGACTCGCGAGCAAACCCTCTTCCCCGCGGTAGATGTCCTCCTGCCGGTCGTACGCCGGATTGACGACACCTTCGCGGCCCTCGCCCGCCTGCGAGTACGGCACGTCCCCGAAGATGTCGGTAAGGTTGCCGGCGATGATCGTCCGCATCACCAGCGCCGGACCTTCGTACACCGCGTTGACGGGCGCGGCGCGACTCTTCTCCAGCACGATGTTGATGTCGCGCAGGTTGCGGTACAGCACCGGCCAGGGATTGCCCCCGAACTGCGGCGCGAGCAAATCCCCCCGATCGAAAGCATTAAAACCCGGGTCGGCCGAAAAATACTGCCCGAGGTTGGCCCCACCCGTGAAGCCCTCGTAGCTCAGGTTCTCGACCACGTCGTAAGTCACCTGCCGCAACAGCAAACTCGGCTGCACGTCGACCGGGGCATTCGGGTCGGTGTTGAGCTCCTCGAAGTCCTTAGTGCACGCAGCAAGGAGCACAGTGAGAAGCAGCGAGAGATACTGAATTTTCATACGAACGTGTCTTTTAAAATGCCCAATTGTTTCCAGAACCATTAATCCGTTTGGCACACAGTGAGCGCCGTAGGTGCGCCATCTGAGTGGCGGGGTGCGTGAGCGCCGCGCATAACTCACCGCGCATGACTCACCGCGCATGACTCACCGACCACTAAAAATTAGCACTCAAGCTCAGCCCCACACTCCGCGGCGTCGGGTAGCTCATGTCCTCCACGCCCCGCACGAAGCCCTGGCCCTGGGCCGCGAACTGCTCCGGGTCGAAGAGTTTGATCGGCGACCACATCGCCAGGTTGCGACCGATCAGCGCCACGCTCGCGTCCTGGAGCCACGGCAGGCGCGCGGTGCCGAAGTCGTAGCCCAGCCGCACCTCCCGCAGTTTTACG
This sequence comes from Saprospiraceae bacterium, assembly GCA_965215115.1. Lineage (GTDB taxonomy): Bacteria > Bacteroidota > Bacteroidia > Chitinophagales > Saprospiraceae > CALDTK01. The sequence goes on along the minus strand of OZ244050.1, from coordinate 2,542,799 downwards.
AAAGTGGCATCGAGGGTGTTGTGCTCCTCGTGCTCGCGGTTGTAGTAGCTGATGTAGTAGTCCTCCGCCGAGATCGGCGTCGTGTTCGGCCGGTAGTTGGGGGCCTCGGCCGTCCCGAAGTTCATGACGCCCGGGACGAGGATGCCCCCGGCCGGCCGATCAGCCGTGATGGCGAGCTGCCCGGAGTAACCCGCGAGCGCCTGCGTCCGACTTACGACCTCCCCGCCCTGCCGCCAGTCGACCAGGGCGCTCAGGTTAAAGTTGCGGTACGCCAGTCGGTTGGTGAAGCCCACCTGGAAGTCGGGGTTGTAGTTGCCCAACTTGCGCAGGGTATTGTCCGCGATGAAGGCGCCTCTCGCGTTGACGACGTACTGTCCGGCCTCGTTGCGCAGGTAGCCCGTGCCGTACATATCGCCGATGCGACCGCCCTCCTCGGCGATGATGAAGACCGTCTGCCCGGGCGTGTTGTACACCCGCGCGTACGCCAGCGTCGTCGCCTTGCCGTCCGGCAGACTCACCACCCGCGCGATGGCCGTGTTGAAGTTGATCGTCGCGTCGTAACGGAAGTCGCCCCGGCGCACGGCCCGCACATTAATCACTGCCTCGATGCCCTCAGCCCGCACCGAGCCGCCGTTCACCACCCGACTCTCGTAACCCGAACTGATCGGCGCCGGCAGGGCCAAGATCTGGTCCTCGTTCAACTGCGTGTACGCCGTCACGTCGAGGCCGATGCGCTCCTCGAAGAGACGTACGTCAAAACCCACTTCATACGCCGTCGCCCGCTCGGGACGCAGACCGCTCGCCGGTAGCTGGAGTTGGTCGGTGTAGGTCGGCGCGCCGTTCACCGGCGTCGACGGCAGGAAGGTCCCGCCCGTGCGGTACGGGTCCGTGTCGTTGCCGACCTGCGCACCGCTGGCCCGCAGCTGGAAGTAACTCACCACCGACGGCAGGTCCAAATCGCGCGACACGATCCAGCTCAGGCCCACCGAAGGGTAGAAAAAGGAGGTCCCGTCGGCACTCGCGCTCGTGGCCAGGGCACTCGACCAGTCGTTGCGGCCCGTGACATCCAGGAAGACGCTTTCGCGAAAACCTGCCCTAACCAAGCCGTAGGCACTGTTGATGCGGCGCTCGCTCAGGTTGCCGGAGGTGACCAGCGGGATGGCCGAGTTGGTCAACCGGTACACCCCCGGCACCGTAAGCGCCTCGGCCTGGGTCTGGTCGAACTCCGCGCGCTGATCCAGGCGGTTGCCCCCCACCGAAACGGCCAGATTCACGTCGCCCACCTTGTCGCTGTAGGTCAGCAAGGCGTCCGTGTTCTGCTCCGAGAAGGTGATCGCGTTCTCGGCGTAGGCCCCGCGCGCGAACCGATTCGTCGAGTACGCCCGCCTGAACTCCCGGCCCTCGTTCGAGCGGTCGATCCCGGTCCGCACGCGGAACTCCAGCTTGTCCGTCAAATCGAAGGCCGCCGAGAGGTAGCCGGTCACGCGGTCGCGGTTGAACGAGTTGCGATTCTCATTGAGGATGAAGTACGGGTTGTCGAAGAAGGTCGTGTTGAACTGAAACTGCTGCACGCCCTCGAAGCCCGGCTGCCAGTAGTCCCGCAGCGGCTCCAGCGCCGTCGAGCGCCCGAGCCACGCGATGAGCGTATAGTTGAGGTTCTCCGAGCCGTAGCCACCGGCGGGCCGGTTGTCCGAACGCGAGTTGGCGTAGTTGAGCGAGGTGCTGAGGCGGATGCGGTCGTTGGGCCGGAAGTTGAGCCGCGCCGCCACGTTGTTGCGTCCGAAGTCGACGCCCGGCAGGTAGCTGTCCGAGCGCAGGTCCGTGAAGCTCAAGCGCATGTCCCCGCGGTCGAAGCCCTGCGAGATGGCCACGTTGTTGTGCGTCGTCACGCCGGTCTGGTAGAAGTCGCTCACGTTGTCCGGATGGCTCACGAACGGCGTCGGCGTCGGTGTCTCGGTGGTGTACAGCCGGCGATCCCCCGCGCGCACCACCGTACCGTCGGCGAGCGTCACGGGGCTATCGTACTGCGTCGTCAGGAAGCCCTGGTCGAGTTCCGGCCCGTACGAAAAGGTGATGTTGTCGTTGACGCCCCCGCCGAGGCCGTCGACGTACGCAAACTTGCCACCGCGGCCCTGGCCGTAGCGATTCTGAAATTCCGGAAGTCGGAAGGGTCTGTCGAGCGTGGTCTGCGAGTTGACGCTGATCCCGAGGCCCTGCGCCCGCGATCCACTCTTGGTGTTGATCAGGATCACGCCGTTCGAGGCGCGCGTCCCGTAGAGCGCCGCAGCGGCCGGGCCCTTCAGCACCGTCACGTTCGCCACGTCGAAGGGACTTACCTCGGGCGCGCCGTTCCCGAAGTCGACCTCCTGGAAGCCCTGCGAGGCCTCCGTGGTCACGTTCAGGATCGCGCGGTTGTCGATCGGGATGCCGTCCACGACGTACAGCGGCGTGTTGCGCGAGAAGCTCGCCTCCCCGCGGATGCTCACGAGGCTCGTCGACCCGACGCCCGTCGCGCCCGTGGTCACGTTGACGCCCGCCACCTGCCCGGCCAGGTTGTCGAGGAAGTTGGTCGCCGTCACGTCCGCGATCTGCCGCGCGTCCACCTCCTGGAGGGCGTACCCGAGCTCGGCATTCTGGCGCTGGAGCCCGAGCGCCGTCACGACGACCTCCCCGAGGCCCACCGAGGTATTGACCTCCAGATCGAGCTCGGTCTGACCCGCGAAAGGCTCACAACGCGAGCGCGCCATCCCGACGTAAGAGACGCAAATCTGCGTCGTGCCGGCCGGCAGGGCCAGCGAGTAGCGCCCGTCGAGGTCGGTGACGGTGCCCTGCGCGGTGCCGGCGCCCGGCAGGACCGTCGCCCCAACGAGCGGGTCGCCCGTCTCGGCATCGGTGACCCGACCCACGAGCGTGTTTTGGGCAACCAGGGACACGCCAAATAGACTGACGCCACAAACGAGTAGAAACTTCAACATAAGGAATAAGCAATTATGAAACCGCTGCGTCGATGAATGGTGGAGTATGCTCAAGACAACGGACGCTAACCCACCAACACCCCCAACTCAGCGGGCCGTGAGGTCCGCGTTCTGCGGTAGCCGGTTTGGCGTCGAGGCGCGCAGCGACCGACGCCGGGCCGGCTGACAGCCGGAAGCACCCATCATCGCAAACCGCTGGCCGATACAGCCATTATCGCAAGCCGCGAAGCAATTGCGAGATGCGCAGCCGGCGCGTCAACCACGAGCTGGCGTACCAAATTTGCTCAAGACAAAGGACGCTAACCCGGCAGCACCCTGCCTCAGTGGGCCGTGAGGTCCGCGTTCTGCGGTAGCCGATTTGGCGACCAGGCGCGCAGCGACCTACACCACGCCGGCCACCCCGCCAAGGCTAGCCCCTCGGAGGCCCGCGGTGGGCGTGGGCCAAACAATACACCCGGCGCGGCGGCGACACGTGGGTCACGATACACGCCAGCTCGGCGTCGAACGTCACGAAGGCCTTCGCCAGGCGGCTCAGCACACGCGCCTGCAGGGAGCGCCACTCGCGCCGCAGGTCGGCGACGTCGTGGAGGTCACCCAGGCGTTCGAGTTCGTGGACGCCCTGCGCGTAGCAGGTGGCTAGGTACTGGCAGAGGGCTTTCGCCAAAACCGGCTCGCGGTACGGCAGCGCGGAAATCGCGGCGGTCGTGACGTGTTTTGCCGAAAGGCCGATCAAATACACGCCCCCCCGCAGGTCGCGACCTACCACCCCACGGCCGCTCGCCAACTGCTGCGCCGCCTCCGCGAGGTGCCTCGCGCGGAGCCCCGGACAATCCCCGCCGATGACCACGAGGTGTTCGTAGCCCTCCGCGAGGGCCGCCTCGCAAGCGTTGCCGAGGCGTTCGCCGTAGGTCTCGCCGCGCTGGTCGCGCTCCGTGGAGTAGATCGCCGGCAGACCGGACGCCGCCACGGCACGGCGGATTTGTTGAAGCAAACCTTGGTTCACGAGCCGGCGCGCGGCGAGGCCCAGGTCCCCCAGACGTTCGGCCCGCAGCTCAGCGGCCGTCGATCGCGCGAAGACGAGGACGGCGGTGTTGGCGGGGCCGATGTGCGCGGGGGGGTGTTGCACGGTGCGGTAAAGGTGTCCCCAAATCATCATGCAAGGCCAACTTAATATTGTCGGCTGGGCGGGGGAAAGGCGTACGCACGGGCTCCGGACCACCGTAGCGCTCACCGGAACACCCGAATGTCCTGCGCCGCGTAGGCCAGTCGTACGCGCTCGCCCTCCGCCAGCCGGACGGACCCCGGCAGGCTCGCGAGCGCCTTCTCGCCGCCGATCCGCGCGTGCAGCAGGCTCGTGGCCCCCATGCGCTCGACCAACTCCACGTCCGCGACCACCGCCGGATCAACGTCCGCGCCCGCCACCCGCAGGTGCTCCGGCCGAATCCCGACCTCCGCCGGACCGGGCGCCACGGCTTTCGCCAGAACCACTTCCACCCCGCCCGCCGAGCGAAAGCGCGTCCCGCCGGCCAGCACCTCCCCCGCCCAAACGTTCATCGGCGGCGTCCCGATGAAGCGCGCCACGAAGGCATTCGCCGGACGCTCGTACAAATCCATCGGCGTCCCGACCTGCTGCACGACGCCCCCGCGCAAGAGGCAGATCCGGTCGCCGAGCGTCATCGCCTCCACCTGGTCGTGCGTCACGTACAGCATCGTGGCCCCGAGGCGGCGGTGGAGCTTCGACAGCTCGGCCCGCATCTCGGCGCGGAGCTTCGCGTCGAGATTCGACAGCGGCTCGTCGAACAAGAACGCCGCCGGCTGCCGCACGATGGCGCGCCCGATGGCCACGCGCTGGCGCTGCCCGCCGGACATCTTCCCGGGCTTGCGGTCGACGAGGTCGCCGAGCTCGAGCAACTCGGCCGCCTCCTGCACGCGCCGCCGGATCTCCGCCTTCGGCGTCCCGCGCACGCGTAGCCCGAAACCCATGTTCTCGGCGGCGGTCATGTGCGGGTACAGCGCGTAATTCTGGAACACCATCGCGATGTCGCGCTCGGCCGGCTCGAGCCTACTCACCTCCCGCTCGCCGATGAAGAGCTCCCCGCCGTCGATGGGCTCGAGACCCGCCACCATGCGTAGGGTCGTTGACTTGCCGCAGCCGCTCGGCCCGACCAGCACCATGAACTCCCCGTCCGCCACCTCGAGGCTCACGTCTTTCACAGCGTGCGTGCCGCCGGGGTAGACGCGGTTGATGGAGCGGAGGGAGACGGTGGCCATGGGGGGGAGCGTTTGATGGGTGGATTGGTGGATGGTTTGATGGGTGGATGACCATGCAGTCGTGCAGTCGTAACGGGCACATCCACCCATCAACCGATCATCTCATCCACCCATCTCTCAGAAAGGTCATCCGACACGCCAGGTCGCACTCGCCGCTCGCCACAAGGTAGCCGCCTTTGGTCCCCGCGATGCCCGTCGTGAAGACTACGTCCGTGAGGTACAGCTCGTCCTGCACACCGGCCGTGAGCGCGCGCTTGGACTCGATGATGGGTTCGGCACTTTCGTGCAAAACCTGCGTCGGGTCGTCGCGGTCGAGCAGCGCCCAGTACGTGGAGTAGCGCCCGACCTCCGCCCCGGCGTGCACGGCGTGGTAGAGCATCAGCCAACCGGCGTCGGTGAGGACGGGCGGGGTGCCACCACCTAACTTCATTGCCCCGCCTTTCTTCGGTCGCAGCAGAGGTGGGCCGAGTGGGCGCCAGTGCAGCAGGTCGGGCGAGGCCCCGAGGTGAATGGCGGGCCCGGTGCGCACTTCCGCGTCGGCGGTCGGCGCCAGGAAGACATCCCCCTGCGGCCGCGTCAGGGCCACGAAACGCCCGTCCGGCAGCTTACCCTCGAAGATGAGCATGTCCTTGTTCTGGTGGTCGAGCACCAGGCCGAGGTGCTCCCAGTGCAGGGCGTCGCCAGACCTGTAGAGCGAGGTCCCGAGGCGATCGGCCGACACCGAGCAGACCGTCATGTAGTACTCGCCGTCGCCGAGCCTGCTGATGCGAGGGTCCTCGACGCCGTAGGCCTGGCAGCGGTCGCGCGGCTCGATCGCCAGATCGTAGCGGACCTCCTCCACCGTGGCCCCGTCCGCGCTCAGGATGACGGGCAGCAGCCACGAGATCGACGTGAGCCCGATGGTGGTATTGCCGCTGTCGCGAAAACCGAACACCCGCGGGTCGGACAGGTCGAGCGCCTCCTTCGCAAAGCCCGGCGTGTCGTACTCGCCCTCCCGCCAGCGGATACAGTGCACCTCGCCGTCCCAGGCGGGCTCGCGCAAGGCCTCCGCGACGCGGACCATCAGCAGGAGCCGGCCGTCCGCCAGACGCGTGAGGCCCGGGTTGAAGGCCCCGAGGACGAAGGTCTGGGGGAGGTCATGACCGCGCAGGGGCGAGCGGGCGAGGTCTACGTCGGCGGGGAGGAAGATGAGGGCGTCCATCGTGGCAAGTGGTGAAGGGTGAAGGTGAAATTGTTGAAGGAAGGTGGCGGCGTCACGGCGGGCGTTTGACTGCTTTGATAAGGGGCCCCTTAACCCCATCTTACGCCGCCCGCGAGCGCCCGCGACGGCCTAATCAGGGGGCGCACTCGCGGAGCGAGCCAAACGCGCCCGCTCTAGCATCAAGAGACTCAACAGCGCCTCCACCGTACTCTCCGCGCCGGCATTGTAATTCACTTTCGTGCTCGAAATAATTCCATCGTACCCGCGCCCCGTGCGAAAATCGTACATCGCCACCCCAGCCGCGTTTTCGCCGCGGAACCAATCCGCCACCCGATCTGCGCGATTCGTATAGATCGTGTCCTGCATCTGCGCCCCCGCCGCCAGTGCCGCCCAGACCATCGGCCGCTGCCCGTAGGCGATCTGCGGGAAGGTATCGCGCTCCCACTTCAGGAATTGCGGTAGCTGCCCCGGCACCTGCGTGGTAATACTTCGCGACGTGACCTGCGAGTTCGAGTAGCGCCCGTTCACGAGAAAAGTATTCATAAAAGACTCCACCTCCCGCACGCCAGCGGCCACGTAGTCAGGCTCTTTTATCGCCTCCCCGACCTCGATCAGGGCGTAGGCTTGCAGGTTCCCCCACGCGTGCCAGTAGTTGTACCAACTCAAGCACTGCCCTTCCTTCGTTTGCATAGCGATGAGCCTTTCGGCAAAACCCCTTAGCATTCCGTAGCTACTGGTGTCGCCGCTTCGCTGAGCGTGCTTACTCAAGCCTAGCATCAACACCGCGGTCTGGTCCGCGCCCCCGCCCGCCGGCAGGTCATTCGGCAGACGAATGTTGCTGATGATCGTGTCGCGCACTACCGAGTCCATGGCCAGGTCGCGTTGCACGTTGTAGATCAGACGCGCGGTACTCGTTTTGGCGAAAGCCGTCGAACCACTGTCTAACTGCCCCGCCGCAAGTGCCGTCTCCAGGGCCCACAGCGCCCGCCAGCTCCACCAGTCCGGCACGGCCACGCTCGTCCGGAAGGTGGTATTGATGCTATCCCCAGGCCACAGAAAATTATAAAAATACCCATTCTCCGCCTGCATCGAAAGCATCGTGCGCGACAACTGATTGACGCGTTTTAGCGAAAGCGAATCCCCGTACAGGTCGTGGTGCATCGAGTACACCACCGCCGCGCGCGCCATGTCGTCCACGCAGGTATAACCCTCGTCATCGTCGCCGATCAATACGTAATCCGGCGCCTCGCAGTAGATCCACACCACGCCGCCGGTGTCGCCGTTCGGCAAAACGATCTCGTCGTAGAGGTGCTCCAGGTGCGCGAGGTTGACCGTGAGCGAGGAGTCGGGCGCGGGCGCGGTTGGCGGGTTTTGGCGCAAGCTGCTTTCCTCCCCGGCTTCACGACAGGCGAGCGAGCCCACGGTGGCGAGGCAAACCAGGAAGTAGGTTAAGCGCATGATTTTGTTTATTTGATCCGTGGATAGACCGATGGGTGGATGAGTAGATGGTTTGATGGGTGGATGGCACGTCTGAGCGGCACGTCCGAACGGCCATCCACCCATCCACTCATCAAACCATCCACCCATCAAACTTCCTCACTTCAACCCACTACTCGCCATACTCCGGATGAAGTGCTTCTGCGCAAACAGGTACGCGATCACGATCGGCAAGGCGAGCACCACCGCGGCGGCCAACTTAACGCCCAGCTGCCCATCCGCCCTACCGCCGACCGCAAACAGCGTCACCAGTTGCGGCATCGTCATCACGGCCTCGTCGCGGATCACGATCAGCGGCCAGAGCACCTCGTTCCACGTCGCCATGAAGGTCAGGATCGCCACGGTGACGAGGGTCGGGATGATGTTGGGCCACAGGATCTGGAAGATGATGCGCAACTGCCCCGCGCCGTCCACCCTCGCCGCGTCGATCAAGTCCCGCGGGATAGCCCGGAAGGCCTGGCGGAAAAGCAGGATCGCGAACGCGTTCATCAGGAACGGCACCACGAGCGCCCAGTACGTATCGACCCACCCGAGCTCCACGATGATGATGTAATTAGGGATCAGCGTAATCTGGAACGGCAGGGTCATCGTGAAGAGCAAGATGTAAAAGATGGCCTGCCTTCCGGCAAAACGCAGGGTCCCGAGGGCGTAGCCCACGAGGCTCCCCAGGACCAGCACCCCGCCCGTCACGACCGTCGCCACGAAGATCGAGTTGAACAGCGCCCGCCAGATCGGGATCCGCTCCGCCATCGCGACGTAGTTGTCGAGCGTGGGGCTCGACGGGAAGAGGGCCAGGTCGCGCAACTGCTCTTCCGTGGCCAGGCTCGCGCCGAGCATCCAGACGAAGGGGTAAAGGAAGCTCAGGGCTCCGATCAGCAGCAGGGTGTAGACGATTGCCTTTTTCATAGTGCTTTGTTATGAGATGGGTGGATTGGTTGATGGTTGGATGGGTGGATGGCACGTCTGAACGGCCACCCACCCATCCTCCCATCAACCAATCCACTCATCAATCACTCGCCCCTCCTATCCATCCTTTCCCTTAAAGTAGCTCTTGACTTACTGAAGAGGTTTGACAGCGGCTCGGCACGGGATAGCAGTTCGGCGACGATGGCTTTGTCGATCGTGACCTCAGCCGCGAGTAGCACTTCCAACCAGAAGACGGTCTCGTCCGCCTCCTCGACGACGATCGAGAGCTTGGCGAAGAACTCCCGGTCGCTTCGGGCGCGGCACACGGCGCGGTAGTTAGCGCCCACGCTCGTCGCAGATTTGATCAGTTGGTACTGACATACCTTGAGCGCCGGTTCCGGCTTCAAGCGGTTCATCAAGTTGACGACATCAACGGCGAGGCGGAAGGTCCTCTCCCGAAGCTCTTGCCGGAACGCATCGCGTTTGTCTGTTTTGCCGTAAGGCACGCGTTCATCACGGAGGAATGAATTGTCGTTTTCGGGTCCTGTGTACATGCTGGTTTGTTTTTACGGTTACTTGTTGGATGGGTGGATGGGTGGATGGTTAGATGAGTGGATGGGTGGATGGCACGTCCGGACGGCACATCCACTCATCAAACCATCCACCCATCCACCCATCATTCCTCCTGCTCGATAAACCGCTGCTGCACCGCCACCACCCCCAGAATCAACATGCTAAAGGCCAAACCCAGCGTCGCCGCATAGCCCATGTGGTAATACTGAAAAGCCTGTTTGTAAATGTAAAGCACCGCCGACAAGGTCGAATTGAGTGGCCCGCCGCCCGTCAACACGTACGGCTCGATAAACAGCGAGAAGCCGCCGATCGTACTCAGCACCACCACCGCGAAAAAGGTCGGATTGATGGCCGGCAAGGTCACGAAGCGGAACTGCTGCCAGGCGCTGGCGCCCTCCAGACGCGCCGCCTCGTAGTAGTGCTCCGGCACGCTTTGGAGCCCCGCCAGGAAGAGGATGACGTACAGACCGACGTTCTTCCACGTCGCCATCACCGCGATCGCGTACATCGCCACGTCCGGATCGACCAGCCACCCGACGCGGCCCAGGCCCACGCCCGTCAGCAAACGATTGATCACCCCGCCGTCCGTGGCCAACAATTGCTGCCAGAGGATCGTGACCACCACCCCGCTCACGATGACCGGCAAAAAGTACGCCCCCCGGAAGAAGGCCCGCCCGCGGATGGGCTTGTCGAGCAAGACCGCCAGCCCCAGCGCCACCGCAATCTGCAAGGGGATGTGCAGCAGCAAAAACTTCAATGTGTTGAAGATCGACAACCAGAAAAGCCGGTCCTGAAAGAGCCGCGCGTAATTGTCGAACCCCGCCGCCACCGGCTCCCCGATGATGTTCCAGCGGTGGAACGTGAGCCAGATCGAGAACGCCACCGGGAAGGCCACGAAGACGATCAGGTAGATGAGGTACGGCGACACCATCGCGTACGGCAGCAGTTTTTCGGGTAACCGTCTACGCATCCTCAGGTCGGGTTTTCGGCTCTCAGGATGACGTTCACCGCCGCGGCCGCGTCGCGGATGGCGTCCTCGGGCGACTTCATCCCGAACAGCACGCAGGCCTCGTACTCCTGGCTGATGACGTCCAGCACCTCGACGATGAGCGGCTCGTGCGGCACACCCGCGACGCGCCGGGCCTGTTCCGCGAAGGGCACCATGCGCGGGTTTTGACGAAAGTAGTCCGCGAAGGCAGGATTCGTGAGCAGGTCGCCTCGCCGCGGCAGTTGGTTGCTGCGCGTCAAGAGCTCCACGTCGCCCTCGAGACTCAGCAGTCCGCCGGCCAGGAAATCCCAGGCGGCTTGTGGGTCGGGGCAAGTCGCGAAGATGACGATGTTCTTGGGGTCGGCGTAGGTAAACGGTAGATGGGTGGATGGTTGGATTGGTTGATGGGTGGATGGCCGTGCGGGCGTGCCCGGCACCAGCATCGCCGCAAACTCGTACTCAAAGTCCGCCGGTGCATACCGCTCCAGGTAGCTGATGTCCCAGGGGCCCGTCCACTTCGAGGCGATCTTGCGCGAGAGAAAGGGGTCGCCCTGCGCGTCGAGCCTGTCGCGCGTGAAGTAGTCTCGCTCGTACAGCTTTCGCAAAAACGCGAAGACCGCCACCGCCTCCGGTCGGTCGAACGCCACCTGGCCGTCCTCGACGAGGGGGGCGCCGTCGGTGGCCGCGAGGTAGAGCGGGTAGAAGTTGAAGAGGCGCTCGTACCAGATCGTCCGCGGGCTCGTGTACCCGACGTAAGTGTCGACGTAGCCATCGCCGTCACTGTCCTCGCTGAGGCGCGCCCCGGCGGCGAGGTAGTCGCCGTAGGTCCGCGGCGCCCCGTCCGGGAACGCATCCACGCGGTAGCTCATCCGGATCGGGTTCACCTTCCACGGCACCTGGTAGATGTGCCCGTCGGGCGCCGTCACCTCGGCGATCGTCTCCGGGGTGCAGCGCGCGCGTAGCCACGGCAAGAAGCCCGCCAGGGTATCGAGCGCCACCAGCACCTGTGCCTCCGCGTACATCGCCACCGACCCCTGCCACATGTTGGCGTACACGTCGGGCGTGGTGCCGCCGACCACGGCCGCGAGGATGACCTCCTCGGAGGACTGGCCCTCGGGGACGGGCTGCGCCTCGGCCGCGCCGCCGCTTTCGCGAAAACGCTCCACGGCCCAGTCCGCGGTCTGGATCTCGGGTGGGTTGTTGGAGGTCCAGAGGGTGATGGGGCCAGTGTCTCTGTCTGTGCTTCGCCTGCACCCCAACGCAGTTACGGCCAGCACCACGAGGAGTGCCAGCCGTAGCCACGGTTTATGTAGGCGAGCATCCACGTCGCTATTCTACGAAGAACTTACTCGACGACTGGACCTCGTCTCCGAAGACGCGCATCACGTAGGTACCCGCCGGCACACCCGCCAGGTCGATCTGCTGTCGCGGACTGTTGACGTAGCCACGGCCGATGGTGCGGCCGAGCATGTCGTTGAGTTCGTAGCGCGCCGACTGATCACTGATCGAATTCTCGAAGGTGACGCTGCCGGTGGCGGGGTTGGGGTAGAGCTTGCCAACTTCAGTGAAGTTGACCTCGCGCAATCCAACGCTTGGGCTGAATGAGCTGTAGAGGGTAGCCACCTCCGTTCTGGTTAGGCCCCCGCCATAGATTCGGAGTTCGTCGATGTCGCCCGAGAAGTAGCTGCCGGTGAAGGCTGCGTCGTATCCGACACCAAGGACCTTATTGGTCGGGTTCAAGCCACCTTTGGTCTTATCGTCGAATTCGAACTTCGCTAACTTGCCGTTGATGTAGATGAAGTTAGTGTCGCGAGCGTGCACGAAGGACAGGTGCGTCCACACGCCAGGTTTGAGCGACTCCGGGTTAGCGTCGCCGTCCTTTATGCCGTTGACGGTATTCGTCGTCATCACGGGGTAGCCGTGGCTCGGGAGCGACATCTTGATCCGATCCTGGTAGCCGCCGTAGCTAAACAGATAGTACTCGCCACTCTTGACGAGCGAATCCACCTTCACCCAGAAGGTGTACGTAGCCTCTGGCGTGTTGAGCTGCGGCGCCGCCGGCGCAAAAATGGAGTCGCGGTTTCCGTCGAAGGAGTAAGCGCCGTTGGGCTTGCCGTCATATCCGGTCACGAGGGTGGCCCCGCCGACGGTAGCATTGTTTGCGAAAGCGGATACGTCGTTGGCGTTACCATCGAAAGGATAGTGAGCCACCAGCGTCTGCTGCGCTTGCGCAGTCGAACCGAACGCAGCCGCGAGCAGGAGGAGAAGGGTGAGTGTCCGTGTCATGGTTGAAGGATTGAGAAGTGATTAGTGATGAAGGATGACCCGCGCCGTATAGCGCGCGCCAGTGGAGTGGTGAATGGCCTGCACGAAGAGCAAACCGTTAGTGACGTGTAATAATTCTAGCTCTATGCCAGACGCATCGGCGGTGTATTCTCCCGCAAGCACGGTCTGCCCGACGGCGTTACTAACCGTTAGAGCATACCCCCCCTTAGGAAGTTTTAGCGAAAGTACCCCCGAAGTTGGATTCGGGAAACACTCGATGGCGCGGGCGTCCAATAGGTCACGTACCCCCGAGACCGTATTGACCACCCGCAGCGTGACGCTCATCGTGTCGGGGAGCTGTGGAATATTTTCGAGTTGGACGCGAACCCGCAGTTCGTAGCTCCCCAACCGATCCCCGGCACGCAAGGTGAAGATAGCACGCTCGGGATCGAGCCGCCGGAAGCGAACGACCTCGAGCGGCAGATCGTCAATGTTCGTGATGCTCCAATCCGGCGTGTCGCCCGCGAACCGCGTCGTAACGTGAAGCTGGATCGTATCGCCCTTCGCGACGGAGTCCACCGCGAAAGCAGCCGCCTTAACGCGGGACCGGCCCTCACGCGGCCCCAAGGAAGTGAAGTAGTCGATCGCGATATCATTCACGCGAGCTTCCGTATCACCCTTGAATGCGCCGCCGGTCGGGGTCCACGTAAGGATGACGGCTTCGTCGGCGGGAATGGTGATGGTGTAGTCGCCGGGGAGGTCACGTGCGATAAACCTGCTGAAAATGGGTTCGTAAACGTCGGCGTTGCCGTCGGCGACGTCTGCCGGCCGCCGCGCCGTTACGCTCACCGCCCTATCGTATGGATTGTAGTAGAGACGCGTCGGGTAACTCGGTGGGCCCAAGAAGTCGGTTGCGTTCAGGTTGAGCTCCAGGACACCCTCTACGTTGGTAGTGTCCACTACCGCACCTAGGTAGCCCGTGTGGGCCGATCCGTACAGACCGATATTGGTCGGGGCCCACCCCAGCCGAATGGCGTCACCGGTCGCGAAGGGCGACTGGCCATTGAGTCGCTCTCTGATCGCCTCGTAGGCGAGGTAGCCGTTCGGGTCGTTCTCACGCGCCCACTCGTAGCTGTCCTGGTTCTCGGCGGGCAGGTAGTTCGAGAAGAACAGACGGCTGTTGTTGGCGACGTTGAGGATATACTTCCCGATTGCCCGCGCGAAGCGGGTGTCGTAGCGCGCCACCGGCGCCAGTGCCGCCACGGCCTGCGCGCCGTTCATGTAGAACACGTAATCGTTGCCGCGCTCCGACTCGCCCACCAGACCGTGCAGGTCGTAGCCGCCGGCACTCGTCACGCTCACGCCCCACCGCCGGAGCGGACCCTGGCTTAGGCTCCACCCGAGCATCTTCCCGAGGTCGTAACTGGTGCGCTCGGTGGCGTTCATGCGGGCTGCCGCCAAAACCCCGTAGTAGAGTTGTAGCTCGTAGCGCGGATTGCTCGTGAGCCCGTTTAGGTAGTCGAGCGACTGCTCCGCGGCATATCGATACCGCACGTCGCCCGTCTTGCGGTAGGTGTTGTCGAGCAGGTACGCGATCGCGCCGGCGGCCTCGGGCTCGGGTACGCCACCGGCTACCGGGGTCAGGTCGCGAATCCTGAAGCTCCGGTAGTTGAAGTCACCGGCGCGCCAGGGCGTGGCCGATCCCCCGAGCGCCGTCACCACCCGTCGCCACTGCTCACCGACGCGCGTGAAGTGCAGCTCGGCGTCGCCGTAGGGCCCGGCCAGGTCGTAGATGTGGTGGAAGAAGACGTTCGGCATCGTCTCGTACCACCAGTCGCTCCCGGTACTCGTGAGCGGTAGGTTGAGGTAGACGTTCTCGTTGTCGCGGCGGCTGTACCAATCCTGGCTCGCCGCCACGTAGTCGACGCCCTGCTGGTCGCGCTTGTCGACGCCCACCAGCAAACCACTCACCACGCTCGGCAGCGTAAGGATACCCTCGAGCCCCTCCCCACGTTGGTCCCCGACGTAGCTCGGGACGCCGAAGATGCTGTCGGTAAGTCTGCGTCCGTTGTACGGCCTCCGGAAGCGGACCAGCGGCAGATACTCCCCGGTAGCCGTCTTGTCGAACATCAAGGAGTCCGCCCCCCGCGCGACACGTTTCCAGTCCCGCATCTCGTAGGGCTGCGGCAGGTTGGGCATCGCGGCGATGCGGCCGGGCGATAGCTGACCTATCTGTGCGGCGAGACCCGCGCTACCGAGGAGGAGTAGCGCCGTCGGGAGCGGCAGTCGCCAAAACTTATACCGTCGGGCTAGCAGCATCAGTAACCGTCGTTTTGCCGCAAGGCGGGATTGACATCGAGCTCGCGTTGCGGGATGGGGAATACGGCATTCGTCCGGGGGTCGAAGGCGACGTTGACGGCCGCGAGCGCCTGCTGCGCCACCCCCCAGCGCCGGATGTCGAAGAAGCGGTGCATCTCGACGGCGAGCTCCACGCGGCGCTCCCGGCGAATGCGGTCGATCAACTCCGCTTGCGATAGCCCCCTCGGTACGTCCGGCAAGACATCAGCGTTGCCGGCCCGTGCGCGTGCGCGAATCCGATTCACGGCCCTTCGAGCGCGGTCGAGGTCGTTGGTTTCGGCGGCGGCCTCGGCCTCCATGAGCACGATGTCGCCATAGCGTAGGTAGGTGACGTTGAGGCCACTCTCGACGCGGGGCTCGTTGATGTTCCCGCCCTCGATCAGCTTCTTCTGACTGATGTTCGTCGCACTGTAGAGCCCGTTGCCGATGTAGTTGCGCCCGTTGAACCAAGACCCGCCCACGTAGCCGAGCGTGACGTCGAGCCGGGGGTCACCCGGCTCGAAGGCGTCCTTCAGGTTCTCCGTCGGGAGCGCGAAGCCGAAGCCGCCGTTGTCGAGCCGCGGGGCGAGCCAGACGTTGAGGTAGTTGCCCTGCGTCGGCTGCAGGCCGCGCGCGTGTTGCAGCTCCCAGATACTCTCGGCGTCGTTGTCGCCGGCTACCCGGAAGAGCAAACCGAAGTCGTCGAGGAGGCGGTACTGTCCGAGTGATTCGATGGCGTCCACGGTCTCGAGCACCGCGGCCCACTTCTGTTGGTAGAGTTGGGCTTTCGCCAAAACCCCCAACGCCGCGCCCCGCGTCGCCCGCCCGGCTTCGGCCGCGGGGTAGGACAGACCGAGCCTGGACTCCGCCTCCCGGAGGTCGGCCTCGATCTGGGCGTAGGTCTGCTCCTGGGTCGCGCGGGCGATCTGGAGCGCCTCCGGGGACTTGGGCTCGGTGATCAGCGGGACGCCCCCGAAGATGATTACTAGTTCGAAGTAGTGATAGCCCCGCAGGAAGTGCGCCTCGCCGATGATGCGACTCTTCAGGGCGGCGTCCATGCTGATGTCGGGAGTGCGCGCGATGACGAGGTTGGCGTTGGTGATCGCCTCGTAGCCGAGTCGCCACTGCCGGAGGAGATTGGTGTTGTCGGCCGTCATCGTGAACTGGTCGATCGCCAGGATGTCGGCTTGGGTCCCGTCCCCGCCGGCGACCACGTCATCGGAGGCGACATCGCCGAAGACCCAACGGCGGTTGTCGTTCGTGGCGGTGAAGTTGCTCGGCGCATACGCGGCGTTGAGGGCCGCGATGGCGTCCTGCTCATTCAGCAAGAAAAGTGACGAATCGTAGGCGCCGAGCACCTGCTTGTCGAGCAAGTCGTCCGTGCAGCCGAACGTCGAGAGCGCAACGGTAGCCAGTACAACCGAAGCCAGACGCACCGCAGTGCTTGCCGGCCCGCGGGCAGACCTCCGACCTGGTAGGACGGCAGAGTAATAGCCTGCCGTATAGCCTCCTCCATCTCCTGCTGGATGGCCCGCCGCAAGGCCCGAACCACGCGGTGGCAGGTCCGCGACCCACTCCCTTCCATGCTTTACCCTCCTCATAGCGTCGCGTTGAGGCCGAGGGTGTAGGTGCGGGCCACGGGGTACGTACCCCAGTCGATCCCGCGGGCCAAGTCGCCGGCGGTACGGTCGTTGTCGTTCGTGCCTAACTCCGGGTCGAGGCCAGTGTAGGCCGTGAACGTTAGGAGGTTGTAACCGCTGAGGTACACCCGGAGGCTGCTGATCTTACCGAGGCGCTCGGGCGCGAATCGATAACCCAACGTGGCGGTCTTCAGCCGGACGTAGCTACCGTCCTCGAGGAAACGCGTCGAGTTACGGAGGTTGTCGTTATAGTCCACGCGCACCACCCGCGGGACGGTGTTCGAGGTGCCGGGGCCGGTCCATCGGTCCAGCAAGGTCGCGTAGCTATTGAAGGGTCGCGAGGCATCCTCGGAGATGCGCCGCTGGTACTGGTAGATGGTATTCCCCTGCACGCCCTGCCAGACGATGTTGGCGTCGAACCCCTTCCAACTAAGGTCGCCGATCAAGCCAAACGCGACCTTCGGCTGCGGGCTGCCGGCGTGGAAGCGATCGTCCGGGTCCAGGACACCGTCGCCGTTGCGGTCGGCGAAGCGGATGTCCCCGGGTACGGCATCCGGCTGGAGGAGTTTCGTGGTCCCGTCGGCCGTCCGACCGACGTGTGCCTCGACCTCCGCCTGGGTCTGGAAAATGCCATCCGCCTCGAAGACGTAGAAGCTGCCGATTGGGTATCCGGGCTCGGTACGCGTCAGGAAGCTCACCTGGCCCCCGGTGGAGCCGGCCAGAATCGGCTGGCCGCTCCCGAGGCTCAGGACTTCGTTGTGGAGCAAGGTAGCGTTGGCGCCGATGGACCAGTCCCAGGCCCCGCTGTGGCGGTAGCTAGCCTCGAGTTCGAGACCGCGGTTACGCACCGACCCCGCGTTAATCACCGGGGCATCGGCGGCCCCGCCGAGGTAAGGCACGGGTACGGCCACGAGGATATCGTCGGTGGTGATCTGGAAGGCGTTGGTGCTGAATTGGATAGCGCCGTCGAGGATGCCGACATCCAGTCCGGCGTTGACCTGCGTATTGGTCTCCCACCTGAGGTCGGGGTTGCCGAGCCGCGCGATCGTGAAGCTCCGCGCGGTCGTCCCACCGAAGTTATAACCACGCCCCTGCCCGATCACGCTCGCGAATCCGTAGTCGCCGATCTCCTGGTTGCCGAGGATACCGTAGCTGCCGCGCAGCTTCACGCTACTCAGCACGTTGCTGCCGCGCAAGCCCACCAGCGCCGGCTCGTCGAGCACCGACCAGGCCACCGCGACGCTCGGAAAATACCCGAAGCGATTATTGGCCCCGAAGCGGCTCGAGCCATCGCGCCGGAGGGTAGCTGTAAGGTAGTACCGATCGGCCAGGCCCACTTTCGCCTGTCCGAACACGGAGAATAGCCCGCTCGCGTAAGCGAATTCGTCGGCGAAGAACTGCTCCGTACCGACGCCGAGGAAACGGAAGTTCGGGTCCTGGTTCGCGAAGCCCGACCGCGCCCCGTACAGCCCCTCACCCTGGCGGTCGATCGTCTCCACGCCGAGGAGTGCGTCGAAGCTCGTCGCCGCACCGAAGGTTTTGGCGTAAGCCGCGGTCGTCGTCCAGGTAATGATGGACTCGTTGGCCTTGGTGACGTTGAGGGAGTTGGTCGCGTTGATGCGGTCGAAATCCCCGAAGGTGGCGTTGAAGCGCTTCTCCTCGCGGTTGAGGCGGTCGACGCCGAGGCTAGAGCGCAGGTCGAGGCCCTCGAGCACCGTCCACTCCGCGTACACGTTGCCGAGGATGCGCTCGTTGTCGCGACGCCAGTCGGTGTTCTCGAGCAAGGCCACCGGATTGTAGGCATCGCCGTAGAAGTTGACCGCGCTCGGCAAATCGGTGAGCGCGCCGCTCTCGTCGCGTAGCGGGATGGCCGAGGGACGCAAGAGCGCGTAGCGGACCACGCCACCGCCGTTGCCCCCGGCGCCGTCGCCCGAGCTCCCGATTACGTCCTGCCCCGTGCGCGATAGGTTGAGGTTGGTCCCCACCTTCAGGTTCTCGCGTAAGCGTACACCCGTATTCACGCGGAAGCCATAGCGGTCGAACCCGGAGTTGAGGATGATCCCGCGCTGGTCGAGGTAGTTGCCACTGATGAGGTAATCCACCATGTCCGTACCGCCGCTCACGCCGACGCGGTAGGACTGCATGGGTGCGGTACGGAAGATGGCGCGTACCCAATCGACGTCCGGGAGGTCGGCCGCATTGTCGGGGTTCAGCTCGAGCGGACGCTGCCCGCGTTCGGCACGCTGGACGTTGGTACTTGCGATCGCCTCGTTTTGAATTTGGATAAACTCGCTCGTGTTGAGCATCTCCGGCAGATTGCGGACCTGCTGGACGCCGACGTAGCTTTCGACACTCACCTGCGGCGCGCCGGTCGTGCCGCGCTTCGTGGTGATGAGCACGACGCCATTCGCGGCTCGCGAACCGTAGATCGAGGCCGCCGCATCCTTGAGGATGGTCACCGTGGCGATGTCGCCCGGGGCAAGCTGATTGAGACCGCCCTGGATCGGGACCCCGTCGACGACGTAAAGGGGGTCATTGCTCCCGATGGTGGCCGACCCGCGGATCCGGACGCTCACCGCGTCACCTGGGGCCCCGGTGGAGTTCGTGACTTGGACTCCGGCGGCGCGCCCCTGGAGGGCCTGGTCGACCCCGAGCACGGGCAGGGCCTCGACGTCGGCATAGTCGATCGTCGAGATGGCCCCGGTCGTGGTTCGCCTCTGCTCCGACCGATACCCAGTCAGCACCACCTCGCTGAGGGTCGTCACGTCGGTCTCCATCGTTAGGTCTATGATCGACCGATTGCCGACGGGGACCCGCTGCGGGACGTAACCGAGGTAAGTAAACTCCAAGGTATCCCCGGGGGAAGCTTGCAGTTGGTACGCCCCATCGAGGTCGGTCACCGTCCCGACGGACGAGCCCACGCGCAGTACGGCGACGCCGATGAGGGTTTCCCCCGCTTCGTCGGTCACGACCCCGCTCACGTTTTGCGAAAACGCTACCGTTGAAGTAAGCAGCAGGAAGAGCGGAATAAGGTTTGGCCCTGGGGGTAGGAATCGAAGCATACCGACTGATTTCGGACGGCGAAACATCAGTTACCGTCCTGCAATCTAAGGCGAGCGGAGCGGAAGTAGGGTCTCTTTGCAAAGTTTTTGTTACGATCCGACGTAACGCTTTGCCTCAATCCCCGACGCAAGTCTCGCACATGCTCACCGCGTCCCCCGGTTCGACCGTTGGGGACCATGCGCGGCACATCCATCCCACCCCGCGTCAATCGGCTAGCGCATAGTCTCACCGAAACTGCTCTCGTCAACCTCAGTGTAGACGGAGGTGCCGCCGCCCCACAAACCGCATTCCATGTAGACGGTGCCCACGGCGGATCGTCGCGGGAGTTTCGACCGAGACCTGCGCCGGCGACGTAGCAGCCTTGCCCCCTGGATACGAGGACATAGCGCGTGTGTGCCCAGGCGCAAAAGGGGCGACACCGAGCCATCCCGTGGAGGAGTATCCACAACCCCGCCCCTCCGATAGCGGCGCCAGACAGTCCGCAACCCCAATCCAAGCCCCCCCCTAAGGCACCACCTGCACCTGCTGCACCACCGCCCACTCCTCCACCGCCGCCCGCACCACCTTCGGCGAGATCGGCTTCGTCAGGAAGTCCTGCATCCCGGCGGCGGCACAGCGCTCGCGGTCCTCGGCGAGCACGTTGGCCGTCATCGCGAGGATCGGCAGCTCGGCCGCGGAGCGGTGGCGACGGATCTCGACCGTGGCCCCGATGCCGTCGAGCTCCGGCATCTGCATGTCCATCAGGACGAGGTCGTAGCGCTGGCGCCCGACCGCCTCCACGGCCTCGACCCCGTTGGCGACCACGTCGACGCGGTGGCCCCACTTCTCGAGCATCCTCGTGATCAGCTGCTGGTTGACGGGGTGGTCCTCGGCGACGAGCACGAAGGCCGACGCACGCGCGGGAGTGCCCTCCCCGACGCTGGTTTTGGCGAAAGCCTCGTCGCCGTCGTCGGCCAGGACCGCGGTGTCCGGCGGGGCGGCGGCGGGTTTTAGCGGAAGCCAAACCGTGAACGTCGTGCCCTCCCCGAGGCGACTCTCCACGGCGATGCCCCCGCCCATGGCCTCGGCGAGCTTCTTCGAGATCGCCAGGCCGAGGCCCGTGCCCCCGAAGCGCCGCGTGATGCTGGAGTCCGCCTGGGCGAAGGGCGTGAACAGTCGCGCGAGGCCCGCCGCGTCCATGCCGATGCCGGTGTCGCTTACGCCAAAACGGATGCGCTGCGTACGCTCGTCCACGTCGACGCCGACGGTCACGCCGCCGCGCTCGGTGAACTTGATCGCGTTGCCGACGAGGTTGAGCAGGATCTGCCGCAGGCGCGTCGGGTCGGCCTCGATCCACGGCGGGACCGCGGGGCCGAACGCGGTCGCGAGCGTGAGGCCCTGGCGCTCGGCGCGCTCGCCGAGGAGGTTGGTGATGTCGCGCAGGGCCTGCGCCACGCTGAAGGCCTGCACCTCGAGGTTGACCTGCCCGGCCTCCGTCTTCGAGAAGTCGAGGATGTCGTTGATCACGGCCATGAGGTTGTCGCCACTCGCGCGGATCGTGTCGACGTACTGGCGCTGCTCCTCGTCGAGGTCGGTGTCGCGCAGCAGCGAGGTCATCCCGATGACGCCGTTCATCGGCGTGCGAATCTCGTGGCTCATCGTCGCCAGGAAGTCGCCCTTGGCCTTACTCGACGCCACGGCCGCCTCGGTGAGCTCCGCCTGGAGGCGACGGAAGTCCCGCCCCGCGAACACGAGCAGCACCCCGAAGTAGCTCACGCCCGAGGCCCAGGTCATGAACCCGTGCCCCTCCTGGAGGATGGCACTCCCGGTCAGCATCTCGTAACCGAGCAGCCCCGCGAAGGAGAGCAACCCGACCAGACTCCCTACGTAGCGCCGGGATTCGGTCACGGCGAGGAACACCGACAGCGCGATCCCGTAGGCCATCAACGCGATCATCAGGTAGAGCTGCACCATCGACAGGGGCGCGAACACCGGCGGCGGCGACACCAGCGTCACGACCGTCATCGCGGCCGCGTACACCCACGACAAGTAGTGGAAGCGCGCCAGCCGGTGCCGGTTGATGATGTAGTAAAAGCTCGTCGCGTAAGCCGCCAACAGCAGGTGGCACGACACGAAGTCGATCCGCAGCATCAGGTCGGGCGGCAGCGACGGAAAGGCTTCGTGGAGCGCGTACGCGTTCGTGGCCACGAGCCGGAACGCCAGCATCGCCGCACAGGCCGCGTACGCGAGCGCGGAGCGGATCCGGCGCTCGAGCGTCCACAGCGCCACGAGGACGAAGACGCTGATGAACCCGACGCCGAACAGGGCCCACGTACTCACGATATCCGCGTGGTGTACCGCACGCACGGCGGTCTGCGAGCCGATCGTGAGCACCTCGCTCACCCCGCCCCGGTGCAGGGTATGGTTCGAGACCTGGAGGAGGAGCTCGACGGTATCCTCGGCGGGGACGATGACGATGCCCGGGCGAAACTCGTGTCGCTCGGCCGCGGCATCGCAGGCGGGGGTCCCGTTCGCGAAGACGAGCCGTTCGTTGGCGTACAGGCGGAAGGCACTCTGGAGGTCCGGGACCTGGATGGCCAGCAGCCCGTCGTCGGTCTCGGCGACGACGTGCACGAGGTACGTCGCGCAGCCGTAGATCCCGGGCATCTCGGCGCCGCTGCCCCACTCGTGCGGCATCGCCACCGGGGTGGCCGTCGCGAGCGGGAACTCCCCCGGTTCGTAAAGTCCCCCGGTAGCGACGAGCCAGTTGCCCATCAGCAGCTGCGGCTCCCTGGCCGGGTCGGTGAAGTCGCTGGTGAAGACCGGGACCTGCTGCTGCGCGAGACCACCGGACGGCGCCGCGCAGGCGAGCGCGACCCCGAGCAGGAGTCGCCACCAACGGACCTCAACTTGCGCGTACGTCTTCGGCATCATGGGAGCGTCAACGCGTAGAGCAAGGAGCGTGCCTAGTACTCAACAACTTACGCCGACGGAGGCGAAGATCGGCCACTAGCGCTTACGGGCCTCCATCGTGCCGGCGTCGTCGTCCTCCGGGGCGTTGAGGCCGCTGGTCGGCGTGGCGGTGCGGCGCTCGGTCGCGGAGTAGGTGTCGCCGTCGACCTCGGGCTTCTCGTCGTCGTTGCCGGTGTAGCGGTGCCCGGCGTCCATCGAGCCGTCCTCGGCGGAGCCGTAGCCCGAGCTCATGCGCGAGGGGCTATCGGCGCCGCTGGCGGTCGGGGCGTCTTTCTCGGCGTCGGTGTTCCTGTTGTTCGGGTCTTGCTTGGCGGTGGGCATGGGAGTGCTTTTGGTTGGATGCTTTTGGTAACTCGATATTCGGGCACCTGTTCGTGCTATTACGCGGCTCTCCCCCAGGCCCGGCTGCCCACACTGCGGCCCGCGGCGAGTGCCCTACTTTCCCCCCGTGCTCTCCCCCTGCCTCTGGTACGCCTCCGCCGCGAGTGAGGCCTTCGAACGCTACAAAGCGGCCTTCCCCGGCGCCGAAGTCACCCGTGACAATGGATTCCTGGTCGAGTCGACCCTCGGTCGCTCCGTGATCAGCGGCATGAATGGCGGGCCGGGCTACCGTCCCAACGCGTCGCTCTCCGTCTACGCCGAACTCCCCGCCGCGGCCGCCGTCGAGGCCGCTTACGCCAGGCTCACGGAGGGCAAGCACGAGGTCCTCACGCCGCTCGGCGCCTACGAGTGGAGCTCCGCCTACGCCTGGATCGTCGATGCCTGGGGCGTGCACTGGCAACTGATCTGCGTCCCGGACGCCCGGCCGCGCCTCTCGGCAGCCCTAATGTTCGCGGGTACGCAGGCCGGCAAGGCCGCGGAGGCGTTGGCGCTCTACGGTTCGGCTTTCGCCAAAACTGCCGTCCTCTCCGAAGCTTACCACCCCGAGTCTGCAGGGGCGGACGCGGGTCGACTCAAGCACGCAGAACTCCAGATGGCCGGGGGCAAGTTGGTCCTGTTCGACGCCCACGGTTCGGCTGGCGTCCGCGACGCCAAGTTTACCGAGGGTGGCTCCCTCATGGTGGCCTGCGATACCCAGGCCGAGATCGACCGCTACTGGAAGGCGCTCACCGCGGGGGGCGGGCAACCCGGGCGCTGTGGCTGGTGCAAAGACCGTTTTGGCGTAAGCTGGCAAATCATCCCCCGCCAACTCGCCGACTGGCTCAGCAATCCGCGGACGGCCCGGCGGGTGGGCGCGCGGATGCAGGCGATGGGGAAGCTGGTGATCGCGGAACTGGCACCGGCGCCAGCGCGCGGTTTGATCTGAGAAGCCACCGACCTCCCCTACAACACCGCCTCCCCCAGCACCTTCCCGATCTTGCCCAGGTCGGTGCCCTTGCCGAACGTCAGCACCACTGGCTCGTCCAGCCCGCGGACCCACAGCCTGACCTCCGCGTCGAGGTCGAGGGTGCCGGCCTGCTCGACGGAGAACATCGTGATGCTCTTGTACGGCACGCTCAGGATCTCCTGCTTGCGGCCGGTGACGCCCTGCTTCGCGATGGTGATGAGGCGGCGGTCCGTGAACACGATCTGGTCGCGGACCAGCTGGAAGGCCTGCGCGACGGACTCCCCGCCGACGAGCATCCCGCCGATGCGCTGCTGGAGTTTGTCGCGATCTACTTCGGAAGCGTTGCCGGTGAAGGCGCTGAGGATTCCCATGGGGGGGCGAAGGTAGGGGTTGGCCTGCAGCGACCCAATGGGGATGGGGCGTGACTTGGAGGGACCCTCTGGGAGGAGCCAAGTGTAAGCTAACCCCGTTGGCGAGCAGGTGGCCTGCGGCGTTGCCTGTCATTCGTGCTCGACGCAACGCCCCGCTGGACGTACACGCCCGAACGGCATAAATGCCGAGAACGCCGCAGCCCAACGTTGTCGCAGGTGGCTATGTGGAAATCCAAACGGATTTTGGATTTCCCCCTACTTGGAGAAGGGGACACCCGAAGGCGCCCTCGCTCGCGAAGCGCTAGCCCTTCACTCCTTTTCCCACTGGCCCGTAGTTGTCATGCAAATGAAAGAACCCGCTATCGTATGAGGATATATGGGGGGGGGGGGGTAGGTAGATTGTGTCCATGACCTCGAAGATCACCGAAATCTCCACGACTATTACGTCCATCGTCCTGATGCTTAGCTTCCTTCTGATAGGACTGAGCTCATGCCAAAAGGACAACTCTGCACCGAGCCCTGCCACGGTTTCTCTAACTGCGTTAGTAGACCAAATGGTCGATGAAAGCAGCGAAACGCACATTGGCAAGTTGCACAACCAGGCTTGTAGGCAAGCTCTGGAAACTCGCCCTGCCGACTTTGACGATTTTTCTTGCCTTGGCCAAAAAGACGCTTATGCGGGAGTGTCTATCGTACTGACCGATCTTCTACCCCAATCTGCCGAGGGAATACAAACAGCACAAGCGAAACTCCTATCTTCTCCATCCAGATGCGATTCGACGAATAAGATGGATCAATTGCTTAATGATCAAAGACTGCATCCCGACACTAGGTTGTACTTACACGTGTTCAGAGACTCATTAAAGCCCTACAGCGGCGCAGGAATGCACCATGCTAGAGAATCAATTATACTTGACTATCGAAATTCAATTCCGCCCAGCATACCAGAGTTAGACCGAAACCTACTCAGGATTTTTTTCGAGGTTGCACTTTACTCGCACAGATTGTGGATTGCGTTCCCGGACAACTTCTCGACTACCCAAGACCTCACAGGTGAGCTAAGCTCCAGATGCGCAAATGGGGGGATGATCTTGGATGAGGCCGGGGGGTGGAGGTACTGCTCTTACACGTGTGGCCGTTTCTTAATGAGCGATGGATGTCCAGGCGGCGGCGGTGGTGGCGGCGGCGGCGGTGGTGGCGGTGGTGGCGGGCCAGACTACTCCAACGACTGCTCCATGTATAATCCTGTTATTGCGGATCTAGTAGTAGACATCGCGTTGACCGATGCTGGTGGAGCAGTGCTTGGAGGTTGGTTGATACTGGGCACCCCTGGCGGCGCCGCGCTATCCGCTGCGCTTCCTGAAGCTGGACTACCGCTTGCCGCATTGGCAGCTATTGTCGGCGCTACCACCTCCAGCCTTGGAGATGCAGTAGATTTGAGTCAAGAGCTATGGCGAGTCTGCAGGTGATGGTGCTATGAAAATTTGGTTTCGCATACTCTCTGCGCTGGTGGCTTGGGCTAGCGCCGTATTTATAGCCTATGTTAGGGCTGTACCTTCACCTGAGCGCAGATACGGCGATCTATCTCAATACCTAGCGGCCGACGTTTTTATACCGGGCACGATCGTATTTGCTCTATGGGCAATACTAGGCTATTTGCCTTATCGTAGATTACACAATCGGTGGTCGAAACGAGATACTTGAAGTTCGCACGTAGAAACTAAAGAAAAGCACTCCCCAAAAGCACGATAGCACAGAACGCCGCAGGCCATCGCCGCGCTTGCGCCACCGCCGCCCCCAGGCCAACTACTCCTCCTCCCCCCCGCCCACCAACTGCCGCTGAAAGTACTCGTACACCTTGCGCCCCGCACTCTTCCCCACCACCGCCTGTATCTCCTCCAGGCTGCTCTGCCGCACGCGCTTCACGCTCCCGATCTCCTTCAGCAACTTCTCGGCCGTCTTCTCGCCCACGCCCGCGATCCCCGTCAACTCCGTCTGCGTCAACCCCCGACTCCGCTGGTCCCTGTGGAACGTGATCGCGAAGCGGTGCGCCTCGTTACGACACTGCTGCATCAGCTTCAGCGACTCGGACTTCTTGTTGATGTACAGCGGCACCGAATCGTTCGGAAAGAAGATCTCCTCCAGTCTTTTCGCGATGCCGACGAGCTGAATCTTATCCTCCAGACCCAACTCCTTCATGATCTCGTAACTCGCCGACAGTTGCCCCTTTCCTCCGTCGATGATCACGAGCTGCGGGAGCGGTTGATCCTCGTTCACGAGCCGCGTGTAGCGCCTGCGCACCACCTCCTTCATGGACGCAAAGTCGTCCGGCCCCACCACCGTCTTGATGTTGTAGTGCCGATAGTCCTTCTTGGACGGACGCGCATTCTTGAACACCACACAACTCGACACCGGGTACGATCCGTGGAAGTTGGAGTTGTCGAAGGTCTCGATGTGCGTCGGGACCTCCTTCATGTGCAGGTCGTGCTGGAGCGTCTTCAGGATTCGCTCGGCCGGCGTCTGCCGCTTGATCTGGTTGATCTCGTCCTTCTTGCGCTGGAGCCGGAAGTACTCCGTGTTCTTCAGCGCCATGTCGAGCAGCTTGCGCTTGTCGCCGATCTTCGGCACCGTTACCGTGACGTTGCGTCCGGCTTCCGCCAAAACCTCCGGACCGACCACGACAGGAATCGGCACCAAAATCTCCGGCGCCAGTGAGTTAAAGCGCTCCCGCACGATCGGGATGACGTAACTCAGGATACTCGCGCGCTCGTCGATCTCCGAGCCGTCGTCCTCGAACTCCTCGTCGACGATCCCGCGCTCCAGCTCCTGCGTGTAGGTGTTGATGATCGCGCCGTTCACCACCTTGACGTAGTTGACGTAGGCCGACTTCTCGTCGAGCGACACCGCGAAGACATCCACGTCCTGGATCGAATCACTCACCACCGTCGACTTCGCCTGGTAATCCTGTAGCGCCCCGAGCCGTACCTTCAACTGTTGCGCCGCCTCGAACTCCATGTTCTCCGCGAGCCGCGCCATCTCGCCCTCGAAATAATTACGCACCGGCTTAAAGTCTCCCTTCAGGATGTTCTTGATCGCGTCGATCTTAGCGTCGTACTGCGCCTCCGTTTCCTCGCCTACGCAGGGGCCCATGCAATTCTTGATGTGGTACTCCAGACAAACCTTGAACTTCCCTTCCGCAATCAGCTCAGGTTTTAGCGGAAGCGTACACGTCCTCAACGGAAATAGCTGCTTGACCAACTCCAAGATCACTTTTATCCTCTTCTTCGACGTGTACGGCCCGAAGTACACCGAGCCATCGCGCCACACCTGCCGCGTCGGGAACACCCGCGGGAAGTGCTCCTTCTTCACCACGACGTACGAGTAGCTCTTATCGTCGCGCAGGTTGACGTTGTAGCGCGGCTGGTAATTTTTGATCAGCGAATTCTCGAGCAGGAGGGCGTCCGCCTCCGTGTCCGTGACCGTGAACTCCAGTCGCGCGGCGTTCTTGACCATCACGCGCGTGCGGTGCGAGTGCGCCCGCACCTTCCCGACGAAGTAATTGGCCACGCGTTTGCGCAAACTCTTCGCCTTCCCGACGTACAGCACGGTGTTGTCACTTCCGTAAAACCGGTACACCCCCGGCAGGTCCGGGAGTAGGGGTACGAGCTCTTGGTACTGTTTGTCGGTCATGGCGCTGGTCGCAAAACAAACACCCTTCCCACGGAATGTTTGGCGAAGGTCGCTGCGAACCGCCCCCCCCTTACTAAACCGTTAAACCCCCACCCCCAGCCCCACCACACGCACCTCACGCCCCCCCGACGCGTTCAAGCAGGACAAGCCCCACCCATTTGATCCGCCCCCTCGCCCTCGCCCTCCTCACCGCCCTCGCCACGGCCGCCGCCGCCCAACCCCGCTCCACGGCCGCCGCCGCCCAGCGCGGCGCCCGCGGGGTCACCCTCTCGGAGGTCTCCAAGTTCGGCAACCTCGCCAGCGTCTCCTACGAAGTGATGCCCTTCGGGTCCGACTTCTACATCGCCACCGTCATCGACGAGCAGTACACCGCCGGGCTGCGCGGCAACTTCCAGGAGCTCGCCGAACTCCAACTCTACCGCTACAACGCCGACCTGCGCCGCGACGAGGGCCTCCGCATCGCGTGGCCGAACGAACCCCGCGACCACATCAACATCGTGTCCGTCGGCGAGCACTTCGTCTGGACGTTCGCCACCTTCGAGGACGACCGCGACCAAATCCAGCTCCGCGCCGAGATACTCGACCAACAAGGCAAACTCCTCTCCGCGCACAAGCTCGCCTCCGTCGCGCAGCGCGACTACCAGTCCGCCCGCATCGCCGCCTTCGAGGACTACACCCCGAGCCGCAGCCACTACGTCCGCGTCTACGGCGAGGTGTCCGAAAACCGTATCCTCAGCAAGAGAGACGACGAGCGCGCCTCGGTCACGGTCCTGGTCGTCGACGAGGCCGGCAACGTCGTCACCAACGAGCGCCAGCGCCTCAACGCCAACCGCGACCAACTCGAGATCCAGACCGCCACCGTCGACCGCGAGGGCCGCGCCTACATCCTCGCCAAGGTCTACGCCAACTCCAAGGGCCGCGAACTGCGCGGCGGCTCCGACGCCCGGCTCTACCTCTACACCATGGACCCCGGCGCCGCGGACTTCGTCACCACCGAACTCGAGCTCGAGGGGCAGTACATCGAGGGCGTCTCGCTGGTGCCCAACGACCTCGGCTCCCCCGCCATCGTCGGGCTCTACGCCGACCGCATCGGGCGCCGCATCCAGGGCTACTTCTCGAGCGACGATATCCGCAACGGCCAAACCCTCAAGCCCCGGCCCTTCCCCCAGGAGATGCTCCAGGCCCTCGGCCCCAAGGTCACCAACCGCGTCGGCGGACAACTCGCCCTCGAGACGACGTTCGAGTTCAGGGACGCCCTGCGGCTCAGCAACGGCAAGCTCAGCCTGCTCCTCGAGGGCTTCCAGGTCCGGCGCGACAACAACTACTACAACGGCTTCGGGCCCTCGTTCTACAACCCCTGGCGCTTCGGGACCGGCGGCCTGTACGGCAACCCCTACGGCAACGGCAACCTCACCTTCGAGTTCCAGGAAGGCATCCTGCTCAACTTCGACACCCGCGGCGAGCTCGACGGCGTCATCACCGTGCCCAAGTTCCAGACCACGCCCAATCCCAACCTGCCGTACGCCCGCCTGAACCTCGTCGAGTACGAGGGCAAGGCCGCCGTGATCTACAACGACAACCCGAAGAACTTCACGCGCGACCCCGACCGCAACGCCAAGGGCACCAACTGGAACGACGCCCTCGCCGTGCTCGGGTACGACCAGGGCGACGGCGAGCTCCAGCGCGTCCCCCTCTTCGCCCGCAAGGACGCCGGCAAGGTGATCATCGTCCCCCGCTCGGCCACGCGCCTCGACGACGACCGCGTCGTGTTCCTCGCCACGCGCTACAGGACCTTCGGCGGCAATGAATTGCGCTTCGGGATCATCGCACCGCCGGGGCGATAGGCTCTGAGGGTGGCGCAGGTTTTGCCGAAAGGCACCAAAGTCATTACTCTCGTAGTTCTCCCGGCTATGAATTTACTCGCGCGCGTTTCCGCCGTCACGCTACTGCTCACGCTCCTGTCCTGCGAGAAGGCCAGTGACCTCCTCAGCATCACGCGCTCCTTCGAGGGCGATCCCGTCACCCACACCGTGCCGGCCACGCCGATCGTGGTCGACGCCCCGATCCCCTTCCCGGTCACCACCGTCGAGACCAACACCCGCGACAGATTGGCGGAGTACGGGATGACGGAGGGCAACCTCAGGTCCGCCCGCCTCAAGGCCATCACGCTCACCGTCGACGACCCCGGCGGCAACGTCACGCTCGCCGACATCAAGGACGTCACCGTCGTCGCCGAGACCGCCAACCAACCCGCCGTCACGATCGCGACCTACGCCGGGGCGGGCTCTCCGATCAACTCCGACCAGCTCACCGTCGTCGACCTCAACCTCCGGGAGTACGTCCTCGACGACCCGATCGAGATCAGCGGCAGCTTCCGGCTCGCCCGGGCCACCGCCAACCCGATCACCGTCCGGATCGACTTCGTCTACGAGGTCACGGGCGGGATTTAGGCAGGGGCGGCTTTCGGGCGGAATCGAAGTCGACGGCCTACGCGGCCTTGAACGCGATCGGCACCAAGGCGCGGGTCTTGCCCCACGCGAGGTTCATCTGGCCCTCGTCGAACCAGATCGTGAACGCCTCGAAGCTGTCGTCCCCGAAGGTCAGGGGCACCTCGACCCGGAGCACGTCGTCGGCCTCGGAGTAGTTGTAGGCTCCCCACTCCCCGAGGGCCCGGTTGAAGATCAGCGTCCACGAGGTCTGCGTCGGGATGGCGAACATGCTGTACGCCCCGGCGGGTAGGAGTTGCCCCCCGATCATCGCGTCGGCCGTGAGGAAGATCTCGGTGGTCTCGTTGGCGCCGAGTCGCCAGACCTTCCCGTACGCGTTCTGGTCGCCGAGCATGTCGCGCCCGCGCAGCATCGGCTGCGAGTACACGATGCGGACGTAGCCGTCGGGCGAGGCCATCGACGCCGAGTTCATCGGCGACTTCTTGGCCACCGGGGCCGTCGAGGTGATCCGGTCGGCGCGCGGCTGCGTCTTCACGTCCTGGGCGTGGAGGCTTGCGCCAAAACTAGCGACCGCGAGGCCGGCGGAGAGGAGGAGAGTCTTCATGGCGTGCTTAACCCGCGCTGGGGGGGCGGGGTTGCGTAGGGCGCGGGCGTTAACGTTGGCTTGCGGGGGGGGGGGGGCTTGCCTCGGTCCATCTCCTCGGACCCGCAACCATTCGCCGGAGTTTCGCGTATCTTTGCACCCACAACAAGCCTATCCGCTCGGAAAGGGAACCCACGAGGTTCCCTTTCTTGTTTCCCAAACACCCCCCACGCCCTGGAAGCCAAAGCACAAATCACTACCTGGCTCGAGGAAGTCCTCGCCGACCCCGACTTCGCGCACGCCTTCCTCGTGGAGGCGAAGGTGAGCGCGACGGGCCGCGTCGAACTCTTCCTCGACGCCGACACCGGCGTAGACCTCGACCTCTGCCGCCGCGTGAGCCGCGCCCTGGAGGAGCGCCTCGACGAGACGCAACTCCTCGGGGAGACATACACGCTCGAGATCTCGAGCCCCGGGCCTTCGCGCCCGCTCACGCTGCCGCGGCAGTTCCCGAAGCACATCGGCCGCACCCTCGAGGTCCGACTCGTGGACGGGGACCCGGTCACGGGCGTTTTGGCGGAAGCCACCCCAGACCACCTCGTGCTCACCGAGCAGGTCGTCCGCAGGGAGAACAACAAAAAAATCAAGGAAGAACTCCGTCACGAGGTCCCGTTCGCCAACCTGGCCGGGGCCACCGTACAGTTCTCCTTCAAGTAGCCCACCGCACAACACGCAGCTAAAGCAGTACCGCCATGATGAACCTAGTGGAGACCTTCTCCGAATTTAAGGAAGGCAAGCACCTCGACCGCCCGACCCTCGTCAAGGTCCTCGAGGACGTCTTCCGGACGCTGATCAAGAAGAAGTACGGCTCGGACGACAACTTCGACGTCATCGTCAATACGCAAAAGGGTGACCTCGAGCTGTGGCGCGTGCGCGAGATCGTGCAGGACGGCGAGGTGGCCGACGAGCTCGCGCAGATCGCCGTGTCGGAGGCGCAGGCCATCGACGAGGACTACGAGGTCGGCGAGGAGTGCTACGAGCAGATGTTCCTGGAGGACTTCGGGCGCCGCTCGGTGATGGCCGCGCGCCAGACGCTCGTCTCGCGGATCGGCGACCTCGAGAAGGAGGAGATCTACAAGCGCTACATGGACCGCGAGGGCGAGCTCGTCGTGGCCGAGGTGCAGCAGGTCCTCAAGCGCGACATCCTCGTCACCGACGAGGCCACCGGCAACGAACTCCTGCTGCCGCGTACGCACATGATCCGCGGGGACTTCGTCCGCAAGGGCGACATCATCCGCGCCATCATCCACAGCGTCGAGAACGACAACGGCACCCCGAAGATCTGGCTCTCGCGCACCTCCGAGGAGTTCCTCGCGAAGCTCATGGAGAACGAGGTCCCCGAGATCGAGGACGGGATCATCGTCATCCGCAAGATCGTCCGCATCCCGGGCGACCGCGCCAAGGTCGCCGTCGAGAGCTACGACGAGCGCATCGACCCGGTCGGCGCCTGCGTCGGGATGAAGGGTTCGCGCATCCACGGCATCGTCCGCGAGCTCCGCAACGAGAACATCGACATCGTGCCGTGGACCAACAACGAGACCTTGCTCATCCAGCGTTCGCTGACGCCCGCCAAGGTGACCCACGTCGACACCAACGAGGAGACCAAGCGCGCGAGCGTCTACCTCGACGCCGACCAGGTGTCCCTGGCGATCGGGCGCGGCGGGTCTAACATCAAGCTCGCCGGGAAGCTCAGCGGCTACGAGATCGACGTGTTCCGCAACGACCTCACCTACGACGAGGTCGAGGACGTCGACCTGCTCGAGTTCAGCGACGAGATCGAGGAGTGGATCCTCCAGGAGCTCAAGGGCATCGGCTGCGACACGGCCAGGAGCGTTTTGGCGCTCAGCCCCGCGGAACTTTTGCGCCGCACCGACCTCGAGGAGGAGACCATCGAGGATGTCCTCAAGGTCCTCGCCGCGGAGTTCGAGGGCGAGGCCTCGCCGGGGGCGATGTCGAAGGCCCCGACCGACGCCGAGATCCAGGCCAAGGCCGCCGAGGCCCGGGCGCGCTCCGTGCGCACGGTCGGGACGCCCGCCGAACCGGCTGCCGAGCCGGCTGCGGCCACCCCGGTCGCCACCGACGAGACGGCTACCGCCGACGCTACGGACGCCCAAGGCGCCGAGGTGGCCGACGCTTTGATCGACACGACCGCCACGGTCCCCGCACCCGCCTCGCCCGAGGGCGAGTCGGCCGGTGCGGACGCCGCCCCCGGCGGGGCCGAGAAGTCGGACGCGTAACGGCGCGGGGCCCGGGCCAGCCGGCGACCAGGTCGGCCTTCTTCGTGTTGTCAATCCCCTGCGAAAGCGCGCGGGGATGTTAGTAATCCCCGGGGCGGCGGCGTATCTTCGCGGCCGCTCCGGCACCGGCTTTGACGCGAGAGGCTCGCGGCGAGCTCGAACCTAGTGCCCTCCAACCGAATTCACGGGGCACCGTACGGAGAAGACCTTACATGAAATTAATCCAAGTCGCCAAAGAACTGAACGTCGGTAAATCCCGCGTCGTCGACTACCTGAAGAGTCAGGGGTTCGCGGTGGAGGATAAGCCGACCGCCAAATTGGACGGGGCCATGGTCGCCGCGCTCGAGAAGGAGTTTGCCTCCTCGCTGCAGACCAAGAAAGCCTCCAAGAACGTCAACCTCCCCCAGAAGTCCACCCCGGAGCCCCGCACGGCCCCATCGATCCGGCCGACGGTGCGCCCGAGCATCAGCACCCCCGGCTCATCGCGCCCCTCCATCACGGCCCCGACCCCGGGCCAGACCCGCGCCACGGCCCCCGGCAACAGCAACGACAACGGCCAGCGTACCGCGCCCTCGACCGGGGTCACGACGCCCCCGCCCGCGCGACCCGCCACGACGACGCCATCTCCCGGTCCCCGACCCGGCGCCACCGAGCGCGAGGGCATGGGACTCAAGGTAGTCGGCAAGGTCGACCTCAGCCCGCGACCCCGCCCCGCGGCCAAGCCCGCCGAGGCGCGCCAGCAACCGCAACAGACCGCGCCACGGCCGGCGGCCCCCGCCCGCCCCGCGGCCCCCGCATCCCCCGCACGACCAGCCGCGCCCGCGCAGCCGGCGCCGCCCGCCCCTGCGCCCGGCGCCACGCCACCCGCTACGCCAGCGACACCCGCCCCGGCCCCCGGCGAAGCCATCAAGCGCGCCGAGGCCCCGGAGCTCCGCGGCCTCAAGGTGCTCGGGAAGGTGGACCTCAAGCAGTTCGAGAAGAAGCCCAGCGACGACTCGAAGCGCAAGCGCACCCGCAAGCGCGTCGCCGTCGGTGGCGCGGGCCGACCGGGTGCCGGTGGACGCGGCCCCGGCGCCAACGCGGGCAACCGCGGCCGCCGCAACGACGAGCCGAAGGAGGTCACCAAGAAGGAGATCGAGGACAAGATCAAAGCCACGATGGCGCGCCTGTCCGGCAAGGGCAAGAACCGCCGCTCGAAGCTGCGCCGCGACACCCGCGACCGCCACCGCGACAGCCGCGAGCGCATCGCCGCCTCGGTCGACCACTCGACCCTCGAGCTCACGGAGTTCATCTCCGTATCCGAGTTCGCTTCCCTGCTCGACGTCCCGGTCACCGAGGTGATCCTGACGTGTATGAACATCGGGGTGATCGTGTCGATCAACCAGCGCCTCGACAAGGAGGTCATCGAGTTGGTGGCCAGCGAATTCGAGCGCGAGGTCCTGTTCATCAACGCCGACACCGGCATCGAGGAGGAGGAAGAGGAGATCGTCGACGACCCCGCCGACCTCGAGCCCCGCTCCCCGATCGTGACCGTCATGGGCCACGTCGACCACGGTAAGACTTCCTTGCTCGACTACATCCGCGAGGCCAAGGTGGCCGCCGGGGAGGCCGGGGGCATCACGCAGCACATCGGCGCCTACGAGGTCAACGTCGGCGAGAAGAACGACCGCCGCAAGATCACCTTCCTCGATACGCCGGGGCACGAGGCCTTCACGGCCATGCGCGCCCGCGGCGCCAAGGTCACCGACATCGCGATCATCGTGATCGCGGCCGACGACGCGATCATGCCGCAGACCCGCGAGGCCATCAGCCACGCGCAGGCCGCCGGCGTGCCCTTCGTCGTCGCCATCAACAAGGTCGACAAGCCGGGGGCCAACCCCGAGAAGATCAAGGAGGCCCTCTCGCAGATGAACGTCCTCGTCGACGACTGGGGCGGGAAGATCCAGAGCCAGGCCATCTCGGCCAAGACGGGCCAGGGGATCGACGACCTCCTCGAGAAGGTCATCCTCGAGGCCGATATCCTCGAGCTCCAGGCCAACCCCGACCGCGACGCCATCGGCGCGGTGCTCGAGGCCTCGCTCGAGAAGGGTCGCGGCTACGTGGCCCGGACCCTCGTGATGACGGGTACCCTCAAGATCGGCGACGCCATCGTGGCCGGCGAGGCCTCCGGTAAGGTCAAGGCGATGTTCAACGACCGCGGCAAGGCCGTCAAGGAGGCCGGCCCGTCGACCCCCGTGCTCGTCCTCGGCCTCAGTGGCGCCCCGCAGGCCGGTGAGCGCTTCAAGGTCATGCCCAACGAGACCGAGGCCCGGACCGTCGCCTCGAAGCGCGCGCAGATCATGCGCGAGCAGACCAACCGCGCCACGAAGCGCATCTCGCTCGACGAGATCGGCCGGCGCCTGGCCCTCGGGACCTTCAAGGAGCTCAACCTCATCGTCAAGGGCGACGTGGACGGCTCCGTGGAGGCACTCTCGGACTCGCTCATCAAGCTCTCCCACGAGACGGTGGCCGTCAACGTCATCCACAAGGCCGTCGGCCCGATCGCCGAGTCGGACGTCCTGCTGGCGAGCGCCTCCGACGCCATCATCATCGGCTTTCAGGTGCGCCCGAGCCCGCAGGCCCGCAAACTCGCCGAGCGCGAGGGCGTCCAGATCAAGAGCTACTCGATCATCTACGAGGTCATCGACGACATCAAGCTCGCCATCGAGGGGATGCTCGAGCCGACGAGGGAGGAGCGCGTGGTCGGGACGACGATCGTGCGGGAGATCTTCAAGAACTCGAAGGTCGGCACGATCGCCGGTTGCTACGTCGACTCCGGTCGGATCGCGCGCAACGACAAGCTGCGCGTCATCCGCGACGGCGTGGTGGTCTTCCCGCTCAAGGAGGGCGCCATCGGCGAGCTCGCCTCGCTCAAGCACGTCAAGGACGACATCAAGGAGCTTGCCGCCGGCCGCGAGTGCGGTCTGGTGATCAAGAACTTCAACGACGTGCGCGTCGACGATGTCATCGAGACGTACGAGATCTACGAGGTGGCGGCGAAGCTGACGGACTAAGGTTTGGCCTGCGGCGCAGGGCCTCCGGCGTTGCTTTTACACCTGCGTCCATACCCGCACCGTGCGGTCGTCCCCGCCCGTCACCAGCGTGTCGCCCAACCAGCAGCAGGCGTTCACCGAGTGCGCGTGCCCGCCGTCCCGTGCCCCCGTGAGGGCTTTCGCCAAAACCAGTTCCGGCGCGGTCTCCCAGAGCCTCACCTCTCTGTCTCGTCCCGCGGAGGCGAGTAGTCCGTGCGGGTCGAGCGCCAACGCATTTACCGTGGCCCCGTGCGCGGCGACGTGCCCGTTTTGCCGATAAGGCGCCACTAAGTCCCACGCCCGGATGGCCCCGTCGCGCCCGGCCGTGAAGAAGGACCCTCGACCGACGACGATACTGAAGATCGTCGCGTCGTGCGCGCGCTCCCGCACGTCTACGGTGCGCAGACTCACCGGGTCGACGAAGTGCAGATCGCCGGCGGCCGTACCGATGACGAGCAACCCGGCGCCCGGCAGGTACGCCACCGAGCGGAGCCGTACCGTGTCCACGCGGCGCCCCCGCTCGAACGTACCCTCGGCGAGGCTCCACCGCGACAGATGCCCCGCGCCACCCACGGCGAAGGCCGCACCGGCGGCGGCGCACAGGCCGAAGAGCCCGTCCCGGTGGAAGTCCCAACGCCGGGGCACCCCCTCCGACGCCACGTCGATCCAGTAGAGATCGCCGCTCAGGGTGCCGACCAGGAGTTGCCCCTCCTGCGCGCCCGCGAGCGGCAGGATGCAGAAGATCCGGTCCTCGATCTGCGCGACGAGGCGGCCGTCCCCGCTGAAGGGCGTCGCCCAGTACACCAGCATCCCTTCGCCGCCGCCACTCAGCAGCCCCCCGCGCCAGGGCACGAGCGCGTAGACGGCGGCCGTGTGGCCCGTGAGCACTTGCGGGCGCTGGAATCGGAGCATCGGCATGGGACGCGCGAAGATGGCGCACGCCGGCGCGCTATCGCGGTTTGTCCCGTACTTGCCGCCGATGCCCGCCCTCCAATTCGACCGCTACGCCGACGGCTCCCGCAGCGTGGTGTGGGACAGCACCGAGTCGCCCGAGGAGCTGAGCGCGGCACTGCCCGCCGCCTGGCGCGGTCGCCTCCCGCCACACCCCGCCCGCCGCCGCGAGACCCTGGGCGCGCGACGGGCCCTCCTCGCGCTCGACGAGCGACTCGAGGACCGGCAGCTCGCCAAGGACACCTTCGGCAAGCCTTACCTGCTCGGCGACCAAACACAGCACTTCTCCCTCTCCCACAGCCACGGTCACGCCGCGGCGCTCCTGGCCGACGCTCCCTGCGGAGTGGATTTGCAGTTGCGCGTCGAGAAGATCACCCGGCTGCGCAGCAAGTTCGAGCGCGCCGACGAGCGGGCCTACGTCTCCGCGCAGGCCGATGAGGTGGCCGCGTTGCACATCCTCTGGGGCGCGAAGGAGTCGCTCTACAAGCTCTGGGGCCGCCGCCAGATCGACTGGCACGAGCACCTGATCGTCGGGCCCTTCGACGCCTCCGCGGGGCTCGGGACCTTCGGCGGGGAGGTGCGCTTCGGGGCGGAGAGGATGGGCGCGCGGCTGTTCTGGCGCTGGCTCGACCGGTTTTGCCTCGTGGTCGCCATTCACGAACCGTAAACGGCGCACGGTCCAACCCACGCGGCCGCGGACGTGTTCGTAGGGCACGTCAGGAAGTCGATGCCCCGTGTTTCGGGGGCTGGGGCTTTCGCCAAAACACACCTTATGTCTACTTCGATCTTCGCCGCCTCCGCCATCTTCCTCGCCGGGCTCGGGGCCTGTGGCGCTTCGCAAACCAGCTCCGACGCCGACGCCGACGCCAAGGCCAGCGCCTCGGTGATGGGCGCCACCGCCGCGGGCGTACCCGCACCCGACGAGTCGCTCAGCGTCGCCTACCTGGCCGGCGGTTGCTTCTGGTGCACCGAGGCCAGTTTCGAGCGCATCCAGGGCGTGCAGGCCGTCGTGAGCGGCTACAGCGGCGGCGACGCCGAAGACGCGAACTACAAAATGGTGAGCGCCGGGCTCACCGACCACGCCGAGGCCATCGCCGTGTACTACGACAGCACCGAGGTGAGCTACCGCACGCTACTCGACGTGTTCTTCGTGGCGCACGACCCGACCACCCTCAACCGCCAGGGCCCGGATGTCGGTCGGCAGTACCGCTCATCCATCTTTTACAAAACCCCCGCACAGCAAGTTTTGGCGAAAGCCGTCATCGACAGCGTCAACGCCGCGAAGCGCTACCCCAATCCCATCGTCACCGAGGTCGTCCCCTTCGAGGCCTTCTACGACGCCGAGGACTACCACCAGGACTACCTCCGCGATCCGAGCAACCCCAACCAGGGCTACGTCCAGAACGTCAGCTGGCCGAAGGTCCGCAAGGTCGAGAAGGAGTTCAAGGACATCGTGAAGCCGGAGTACTTGAAGTAAGTCGGCGGGGTGGGAGCGCGGGGCCTGCCCACCCGGCGGATTAAGCTATGAGTGAGGATGTATTTAGATGCCGGGTTTGTGGATTGATCCAAGGCGATGCGCCGTGGGGGATAGAAGGAACATGTCCAACGTACGAGATTTGCTCCTGTTGTGGAGTGGAGTTCGGATACGAAGATATCGACAAACCTTCCGTAAAAGCATATCGAAGTAAGTGGATCCGTTCTGGAGGTGATTGGTTGGATGACAGCCGAAAGCCTGCGCAATGGGAACTCTTGGTCCAGTTGTCGCTCGTTCCGGATGAATATATCTAAATTCCACGTTTTAAGATAGGATAGCGAGAGAGCAATTCGTTGTTCATCGGGGGCAAGCCTTGGACCTACCTGAACCGCGTGACGGGTTCGCGCTCGAGTCCGGCGTCGGCGGCACCGCCGACTAAGGTTCCATTCAAAAGGTAGTCGACGGTTATCTTGAGGACGCATGCGAGATTGGTGACCGCGGCGGCCACGGATAGCACGATGGCGCAGGGGGGCCCTGGCGTGCTACCGCTCTGCACGAATCGCGACTTAGGTCGCTGTCGGAGTGTACTTTCGCGACGTGCGCAGCCTGCTCATCGCATGTTTAGTCGTGACCTCGCTCGCCGCGGCCCGGTGGGCGGCAGCGGGAGTGGTGGCGGGAGTCGCAGGTTTTGGCGCAAGCCCGCCGCCCGAGGCCACGGTGGTGCGCCTTTCGGCAAAACGTACGGGGGCGCCTTTGTCTAGCGCGACCAAATCCGACGGCCCCGCCCTCGGGCCCGAGTCCGATTTCTACGAGCGGCTCGCCTACGAGCGGCACCACCGGCGCAAGTCGGTCGGCTGCGTGCCTGCGGACTGGCCACGGGAGCGCAACTGCGGCTACGGCCGTGACGCCCTCGGGCGCCGCACGGCCATCAATCAGCCGCTGCACAGGGAGTCCGAGGCTGCGTACTTGGTCGGCAATGGCGCTAGTCTTTTCGGGGCGAAGGTATCCAATGCGCCAAGCAACTTCACGGACGTCCAGTACTGGGCGGATCAATCGGCCAAGGACCTGTCCCACGAAGAGATCCGCTACGACGCGCGCATCTTCGGCGGCGCAGCGACCGCAACTTCTCATCCGGGTCTGATCCAGGAGGTCGTCAAGTCGGTCCAAGGACGCCGCCCCGTCGTCGAGAGCTACGGCTACGACGCTAAGCTCAGGCTGAGCAGCTTCCGTGCATACGAGGTGGCGGCCAGCGACGCCGGGGCCGTGGCGACGTACCCGTACGCCCTCCACGCCGCAGCCGACTACACCTACGACGAGCTGAGTCGCCCGGTCACGACCCGGCGATCAGGATTCAGCGCGGGGGCTACCCCGGCGTACGCGCAGTTCGACAACCTCGCGTACCGCTACGACGCGAGTGGGCGCCCCGAGGGAATCACCGACTACGCCAACGAGCCGGGTGGGCACCCCACTGGCGCTACACAGACGGCAGCCTACATCTACAACGCCGCCGGCGACGTTGAGGTCGATCCCTACCGCCGGCTCCGCTACGAGTACAACGCCCTCGGCCTCGCGTCACGGATCTACGTGTACGCCGGCCCGAAGCTCGGGACCGAGTCGCTGTTCTACTACGCCGCCGATGGGGCCCTCGTGGAGTCGAAGACCTACGACGCCACGCGCGCCCTCGTGGCCCACGTGTACTACATCGACGGCCACCGCTACGACGCGGTCCGCGACGAGGTCTACTACGCGACGCGCGTCGGGGCGACGGTATTGGACGCGAACAACGACGCGCGCCACATCAGGTATCACCACGACCACCTGGGCAACGTCGTGCTCGCGTACAGCGACATCGTGGACCCGTGGCTGCGGCCGGTCGCCGACGGTCGGATCGACCCGCGGTACGAGTACCTCGAGGAGCAGCAGTACTTCCCGTACGGGATGACGCGTAACGGGTATACAGCGGGCAGACCGGGGCTGCCGTTCGCGTACAATGGCGCGGAGTACAGCGATGCGTTGGACCTGCACTTGACCACTTACCGGACGATGGCGCTGGAGACGGGGCTGTGGGGGCAAGTCGACCCGAAGGCGGAACTAGGGTACCACTTCAGTCCTTATGTCGTAAATGGCGCTAATCCAATCAGTTACAATGACCCGGACGGTGACTGGATTCACTTGGCTATCGGCGCTGTGGTTGGTGGTGTATCTGGCTATATTGCCGGTAAGAATGCCGGAGCTACGGGTGGTAAGCTTTGGGGCTACGTGGCCATAGGTGCGGGTGCAGGCGCTTTAAGTGCTGGAGTTGGAAGTGGTATTAACGCTGCGATTGCGGGTACTTCAGCAGCGGGTGGCGGCTTTGGTGCAGGCTTTTTAGGCACTGCAACACTTACGAGTACAGGATTCGCGGCCGGAGCTGCATCTGGTGCCGGTGCTGGGCTTGTAAATGGATTTGCTACTGGCGCTGGCTATAGTCTAATGGGTGATAACTCAATCGGAAACGCCTTTGCGAGCGGACTTCAGGGTGGAGTGACTCAAGCCTTCGGTGGTGCGGTCCTAGGAGGGCTAACAGGAGGCATAGATGCATTGATAAAGGGGAAAACATTCTGGACTGGGTCAGAGGGGCCGCAAGTATTCAAATCTCCTGTCTCGAGTAACTATGGAAACCAGAATGGCGAATGTGTACTACGATGCTTGGAAGAATTTTCTGAGTCTTATGGAGACGTTGGATACGATTACAACTATTGGCTAAAGCAAAATGGAGGACTTGGTGTGGCAAGTAAAGATGTAGTGCCTTTGGTCAACGGAAGTGGCCGCTATACAGCCAATGCTATTCCCGTTAATCCATTTACTGGAGATGTTAGTAGTATATCTAGTGCGTTCCAGAGCGGAAAGAGAGTCATGATGGGACTTAGTACAAGTTCCGGAGGTAATCATGCTGTCATGGTTAATAAGCTAAAAGTTTGGCCAAGCGGGCGATATAGAATGTTTTTCTCGGAGACGTCTCCCACTTGGCTAGTCCCTCGATCTACAAGCAATATTCGCGCTGTAGGCGGCTCTGGCTTTTGGCAATTCTTCCGATAATGAAGATCGTAATATCTTTGCTACTTAGCTTGCTTGTGAGTTTAGATGCCTCTTCTCAGATTGCTGAAGGATGTTACAATAGTAACAGTATTGCTTTTTGCGTGATTGGAGATTCCATCAGTGTCCGGTTTAAAAACCCCGGCGGATTGGTTACGTTTAGCTACTTCGTTGGTATATGCACTATAGGTAAGCGTAAAATACACCTACTACCATCTAAGTTTAGATTTTACGATATTGCAATGAGTGAAAATGGTAATGATCAAGGATTTAACATCAGGGTGCTTTCACAATCAAATGAGCCAGTACAGTACTTGACCGTAAGCGGAAAATGTAACGGAAAAGTAGTGGGCGGTGTTACTTCTAGCTTTGGCTCTGTAAATTTAACTGCGAGTGAATGTGACAAAATTACTGATGTAGCTTTTGAGTCTCTCGAATACGGCTTCCCAATACATGATGATATTTTACCAGGGATGACAGTAATTAAAATCAAAGACATACCCCACGGGATTAGCAATTCTAAACTTAATGTTAGAAAGCATATTTGCTACGAGTCATCTGGAAATTTAGTGTTGCTCCGAGATCCTGTTTCGAATGTTCGCGCGACTGCTGTTCGAGTTGACAGCATCAAAGATTTTTCTGCGGCTAAATCCTGGATTTTCAAACTGCACCCGTAGAGCATCGTAGCCCTCATCCCACAAGCCTCCTAAGCTGCTGCTTCGTGAGGTAAGCGTCGATGAGGCTCTTGATGACGGACCGGTCCTCGGCCGGGAGGGTCTCGACCTGTCGGAACTGATCGAGCAGGTCGCGGTCGGTGAGGTGGGCGGCGGCGTGTTCGTCGGCGGTGCCGGTCATCAGGAAGTCCCCGGAGGTGGCCAGCGCGTCGGCGAGGCGCGCGAGGACGTCGGCGGCCGGGACGGCGCCTTGATCCACTGCTGGCCCCGGTTGCCCTGCCACAAGGCGATAATCTCACATAGACAATGCGCCGCCCCGCCCGTCACCGTTTTGCCGTAAGCCCAATCCTACGTCTCGCAACTCCGACATCGCGGGCACCGCAAGTCAAGTAACCCACTACGCCCCACTCCAGCCCCCAGATCCCCAGCCTCACTACCTCCCCCCCGCGCCGACCAGCTTCACCCCCGAATACCCCGTCGAGGCCCTCGAGCGCGAACTCGGCCTCAAGGAGCTGCAGATCAACGCCTACTCATCATCACCCAGGCGGTCATTGAGAACCGCCCCGTAGCGGAGCGGAGCTCTTCGCGACGTACGCCAACTTCCTCAATTAGGACCTCGGCATCCGGCGGATGGACCTGTACTTCCACCGCGACGGCGACTGGGATTGCCCGCCCTATTTAGTAAGCTGCGAGGGTGAGTAGCCTGAAGAATTGCGAACGCAAATCCCGTAGCCAACACTCGCGATCACGGTGGGAAGGCGCAAAGTCGCGAAAGCCGGACCGAAGTGCTGCAGAGATATTCTTCTTAGACGGCTTCGCGATGGCGCACAACTACCGCGAAGCTCAGACCATGGATCAACCTGCGGGTTGAAAGACCTGAACACGTCCGCGCGCTCGGCAAACTACGGTCCGCAGCGGTAGCTATCGCGCAGCAAGTTTTGGCGAAAGCCGTCATCGACAGCGTCAACGCCGCCAAACGCTACCCCAGCCCCATCGTCACCGAGGTCGTCCCCTTCGAGGCCTTCTACGACGCCGAGGACTACCACCAGGACTACCTCCGCGATCCGAATAACCCCAACCAGGGCTACGTCCAGAACGTGAGCTGGCCAAAGGTCCGCAAGGTCGAGAAGGAGTTCAGGGAGATAGTGAAGCCGGAGTACTTGAAGTAAGCAAGCGGCACCCGCGGCAGCCCTTCAATACTTCACACTTCAATACTCACTTTCTCAAGCATTAAACCAGTACGTCAGCTTCGCCACGATGGCCCGGTTGCGCGTCTCCCCGCTGAGGCTGTTGATGTTGTCGGTGTAGACCAAAAAGAAGTCACTCACGGGGGCGTAGCGCCACTGGAGGCGGAAGTTGAGGTTGACGTTGTCGATCTGGTCGTTGTACTGCGCGACGCCCGTGACGAACAGCGACTTCGAGACCGTGAGGTCGACACGTGGGCCGAGCAGCAGGAGGCCCGTCGTGGCGTAGGGCTCGGGCAGGTCGACGTAGTTGTACACGGCGTCGAGGGAGAGCGCGGCGTACGGCTGCAGCCTGTAACTCGCCGTGGCCTCGACGCCGTAGCGCCGACCGTTGAAGAACTGCCCGCCGGAGAGTTCGCCTTCCAGGGCGAAGGCCTTCCTGGAGTCGGTGCGTACGTTGATCCGCGTGTCGAAATACCCGTAGCCCGTACCGGCGGGCAGGGCCCGCGCACCCGTACGGCTCGGGTCGAAATCGCTCGTGAGTAAGGTGTACTGGTAGCGCGCACTCAGGTCTACGCGGGCCGTGTTCCGGAAGGTGACCCGGTAGCCGACCGTGCTTCGCTGGTCGGTGTAGCGCGTCAGCCCGGCGTCGAACCACAGGCGCGTCTCGGCGCTCGGCCCGTGCTCGGCCACCCTGCCGCTCGTCGGGAAGAATCGGTAGTTGAACTC
This sequence comes from Saprospiraceae bacterium, assembly GCA_965215115.1. Classification (GTDB taxonomy): domain Bacteria; phylum Bacteroidota; class Bacteroidia; order Chitinophagales; family Saprospiraceae; genus CALDTK01. Next base: position 2,498,261 of record OZ244050.1, on the reverse strand, counting down.
CGGCGAGACGCTCACGAAGTCGGTCCGCGGCACGAAGCCCACCTCGGCCCGGTAGCCCGCGGGCACGATGGCGTGGTCGTAGCCGATGTCGTAGCGGCGCTTGCGGTACTGGATCCGCAGGCCGTGCGTCGTACGGAGGAGGGGGTCGCCTTTCGGCAAAACCCCACCCGGTTCGGCCGCCCTCGACTCCGGGGTAATGCTGGTGTGTACGAAGGCCTTACCGTTCCAGGTGTTGTCCGCGGACGCCAGGTTGTAGTCCACGCCGACCACACGGTTGTACTCCCGGTTGAGGAGGCTGGAGTCGCGGAAGTCGGTGAAGTTCTCCTTGTTGACGGCAATCAGGCCGACGCTGCTGCGGACGCCGACGCGGCGCTGCACGGCGGCCACGGTGTAGTTGTAACTCGGTAGGCCGTTCTGCCGACTGGCCTGCGCCTGCATGTTGAGCAGGCCGATGCGCCACCGGTCGTCGAGCTGGCCGTTGAGGCGCGCCCCGTAGTAGATCGGATTGGCGATCGCGAGGCCCGTGGCCGTATCCCTCGCGATGCCGATGCGGCGCGAGAAAAAGGGGTTGACCGTGTTGAAGCCAAAGTCCCCAAACAGGTCCGCGTTCTCGAGGAAGAACTGCCGCCGCTCCGGGAAATTGACCTCGAAGCGCGTGAGGTTGATCACCTGCCGGTCGACCTCCACCTGGCTGAAGTCCGGATTGACGGTCAGGTCGAGGTTGAGCCCGCTGCTCAGCTGTAGCTTGGCGTCGCCGCCGATCCCGAAGCCATTGCTCGCGCCGTCGTCGTCGGACTCGAAGTCGCGCGTGCGATTAGCCGACACGTAGGGGATCAGCGTCCCGATGCCGGCGTTCTTGTCCGGCGCCCGCTCCCACACCAACTCACCCTGGTAGCCGAGGCTCATGATGGTCTGGTTGCGCGGAATGCGGTTCCAGCTCGAGCGGGAGTTGCTCTGCGTGTCGAAGCGGTACGCGTTGAAGCGCCAGACGCTGTCGCCCGTGGGGTACCGGAGGCTGCGAAGCGGAATGGCCAGCTCGCAACTCCAACCCTCCTCGGTGATGCGGGAGTTGCCGCGCCACTTGTTGTCCCAGGCCTCCTGGAAGTCGTCGCTCGACTCGCCGCCGTTGCTGATCAGGGCCTCGCGGTTGACGCCCAGCGGATTGGTCCCGAAGACGATGGCGTTGCGCCCCGTGCGGAAGGGGTCGAAGACGAACGTGATGTTGTCATTGCCGCCCGCGCGGAAGTCGCGCCGCAGGCTCGGGATGACGTACTCATCGCCGGGGCTCTCGCAGCGAGCGGCGACGTACAGGTTGAGCCCGTCGGAGGCGAAGTAGATGTAGGTCGGGTAGGTCGCCAGGGAACTATCGCTGAGGAAGTTCTCCCAGAACTCGGTGGCCGGGGTGCTCCGCTGCCAGAAGGGCTCATCGGGGATGCCGTCGAGCTCGGGGGCGACGTCAACGTGGACGACAGTAGCGCGCTTGGGCTGCTGCGCGAATGCCGGTCCGACCGAGAGCGCCAGACACGCCACGACCCCAACGAAAGCCGACAAACACCGCAGGAGGTCTGAGTCCATCGGCCGCGAAATAACACACTCTAACGCGCGGCACGGTCATGCCGCGGCGGCGATATCGACAATTCGTCGGGATTACACCCTTGGCCTCGGTTACTCGTCCTCCTTTGGGGCGGTGGTCACGACAGTAGGCGCCTTCGCGTCGGGTGCGCCCGGAGCGTCGGCCTCACTGGTCTCGGTGGCCTTCGCGGCGGTCGGCTTCACGGTCGTCACCTCGGCGGGGACGGTGTTGGCGTCGGTCGCGGTCGTATCCGTCGGCGCGGCCTTGACTTCCTTGTCCATCTCGCTCGCCTCGGGGAGTTCGAGGTCGCCCTCGGCGTCCGGGACGTACTCCCCGTCGATGGTGATCGCCGGGCCGTAGGTGTAGAGGTCGATGAGTTCGGCGCGCTTTTCGGGGTTGAGGCCGTACTCGGCCTCGAGGAAGGTGTTGACGTCGCCGTACTTCTCCTCGATGGCGTCGTAGGCGGCGTTGATGTAGCGACGGTCGACGATCATGAGGGGGGCCAGGGTGCCGAGGTCGAGGCGCGGCTTCACGATCCCGGCGTAGCGCAGCTTGTTGAGGCGCTTCGAGTTCATGTCGTAGCGGTAGTAGTTGCTCAGGAGGTAGTCCTCGACGATGGTGTCGCGGCCCACGTTGAGGGCGCTGAGCAAGAGCATCGTCGCGAAGCCCGTGCGGTCCTTGCCGGAGGTACAGTGGTAGACGAGCGGACCCTTGTTCTCGAGGACGCAGTCGATGAAGGGCTGGAAGCGCGAGGCCATGTCGGTGGCGAAGAGGCGGTTGCCCTCCACGAGGACGTCCCCGGCCTCCTCGACGGTGATCTCGCCGCCGATGATGCGCTCGCGCAGCTGCGTCGTGTCCTCGACGTCGAAAATGATCGGGGCCTGGACGTACTCCGCGCCCGAGGGCAGGCGATCGGGGTCCTTGGCGATCTCGGCGGCGCTCCGGAAGTCGATCACGGTCTTGAGCCCGAGGCTCGCGAGGTAGGCCTGGTCTTCCTTCGTGAGGGCACTCAGGCGGTCGGAGCGGTAGATCTGCCCCCAGCGCACGAAACGCCCGTCGCGCGTCGGGATGCCGCCGATGTCGCGGAAGTTATTCGACCCGGACAGCGGCAGGCGCTTGTCGGAGACGATGAGCGTATCCCCGTTGTTGGCGAGCATACCGACGAAGTAGCGGTCTGCCGGCCCGGGGTTCTTGATGAGGGTCTTCTTGCCCTGGCGCTGGCCGTAGGGCTCGCTCCAGTCGATGTTCGAGGCACGGGTCCCGAGGTAGATCGGCTGCACGCCGGAGTTGTTGACCGTGAGTAGGTAATCCCCCGAGGGCTGGCGCTCGAATTGGAGATCGGCGTTCGGCTTTACCTCCGGGGCGTTGAGGAGGCCATTGATGTTGGCGCAGCTGCTCCACGTCAACAGACCCAGCACCATCGCGCTGATCGCTACAGTGTAATCGCGGGCGTGAGGTCGGGCTAGCATAATGTTTCGAGTTTACGATCACTTAACCTAACGCCAGATTAGCCCCCCTCAGTTCTGCGGTAAGCGGTATTTGCATCCAAGTTAAGGCCTTCGCGGTTCATTCGCCAACAAAAACGCCTCCATCGCGTCGACGGTCTGCCGGTGACTCAGCGGTCCGTCGAGCCTCGCGAAGGCCCCGTGGCGCAGGTTTTGGCGCAAGCCCCCCTCCCGCAACAGGTGCTCTATCGCGCGCGCGAGGGCCCCGGCATCCCGCGGCGGCACCTTCCACCCCGACACCCCGTGCTCGACCAACTCCTCGTTGCCGGGGATGTCCGTAATCAGCACCGGCGTCCCGATGGCCATCGCCTCGAAGACCGCCTTCGTGAGGCTCTCGCCGTAGATCGACGGCAGCACCTTCAGGTCCGCCGCGGCCACGATCTCGAACACGTCCGTGCGGTGCCCCGGGAACAGGATGCGCTCCGGGTGCGGCGTACGGCCCGCGAGCGCGCGGTGGGCCGGGGTGTCCATGTTGTGTCCGCAGAGCACCAGGTAGGCCCCGAGCGCCTGGTCGACCTCCGCCATGGCCGCGAGCAAGTAGCGCACCCCCTTGAACTTGGCCGCGTTCGCGACGCAGACCACCATCGGGGCGTCGGGCGGCACGCCGAGGCTCGTCTTGTCGAGCGGCTCCACGCTGGCGTACCAGGCGCGGTCGTGCCCCTTGCGCACTACGTGCGTGATGTCGCGCCGCGCCCACCATCGATTGGCCCGGATGTGCCGCTGCACCCCGACGTTGTTACACAGGATGGCGTCGACGCGCGGGTGGTAGATCTTGAGGTAGGTGCTCGGGTCGAACCACCGCAGGTCGCCGGCGTAACCGCGGTACACGACCACGCGCACGTCGATGCCCCGGGCGGCGCGAATGCCGTTGGCGATGGCGCGGCTGTTGTAGAGCAGGAGGGTATCGTACGGCGCGGACAGGAGCTCGCCGCGGATGACGGCCTGCGCCGCTTTGTCGTCGCGCCCGACGGGGTGGCCGTACAGGACTTTGATACCGCTTTCGCGAAAACGCCCTACGTAGTACGCGTCGCCGTGGGTGACGACGGTGATCCGGTGCCCGCGCGCCGCCAGGTCGAGGAAGGTCTCGGCCTCCGGGCGGCTCGGACCGAAGTCGTCGTAATTCGAAACGACCAGGAGTCTCTGCGGCATGGCGGGGCTAGTTGGCGCGATCGTCGCAGCCGTTCTTGCAGCGCCCGTACAGATTCAGCGAGTGGCTCTCGACCTCGAAGGCGAACAGCTCCCCCATCATGTCCTTGATCTGCTGGATGCGCGGGTCGCAGAACTCCAGCACGCGCCCGCACTGCGTGCAGATGAGGTGGTCGTGCTGGTGGCGCCCGAAGGCCCGCTCGTAGCGCGCGAGGTTGGAGCCGAACTGGTGGCGCGTCACGAGGTGGCAGTGGACCAGCAGGTCGAGCGTATTGTAGACGGTGGCGCGCGAGACGCGGTACGACTGCGTCTTCATGTGGATGTAGAGCGCCTCGGCGTCGAAGTGGTCGGTGCGGCGGTAGATCTCCTCGAGGATCGCGAAGCGCTCGGGGGTCTTGCGCTGCTTGGCGCGCTCGAGGTGTTCGGCGAAGCGGCGCTTGACTTCGGTGATGGTGGATTCGAGGACTTGGTCGACCATGGGTAGCGAAGGTAACGCGCGAAGGCGCTTTGCGGCTTTCGCGCAGTTCTGAGTTCTGAGAACTCAGAACTGAAAACTAAAAAACCGCAGTCCTCCGAAGGAGGAACTACGGCTTTTGACCTCAGTACGGGCGAAAGGACTTGAACCTTCACACCTTGCGGCACTAGTTCCTAAGACTAGCGTGTCTACCATTCCACCACGCCCGCGTAGGCTTTCGCCAAAACCCGTAGGCGGCGTAAGCGGGCGCGAAGGTACGGACCTAAATCCAATTCAGCCGCACGGCCTGCACGATGAGCGACACCATGTTGCGGCGGTCGCTGCGGTGGAGGATGTGCTGGCGGTGCGTGCGCACGGTCTCGGTACTGATCTCGAGGACCCCGGCGCACTCGGCGCTGCTGAAGCCCTCGGCGAGCAGCTTCAGGACCTCGATCTGGCGGTCGCTGTAGGGGCAGCTCGGCGGGGGCGCGGCCGCGGCCGCGGACTGTTCCGGGAGTTGGGTGTAGCGAATGTTGCGCGGGGGGGCGCCCGCGGATCGGAAGCCTGCGGAGTTGTGGTCGGTCCGCGCGGCGGGCGGGGCATAGGTGGTATTCATGTCGTCTGGGTGGGTTTACGGAAGCACAACCGGGATACGGTCCGGGAGTGGTCCAAATGTAGGCGGGCACCCACGGGGGCGTTCGACCACTTGTGAACCCAAACCCGCCATTCAGACACCCAACTCGCCGTTCTTAGCCGTAGGGGGTGGATTTGGTGGCTCGCCGACCAATGGGCCGTAGCGCCATTAATGCGGGGTAGATCTTGCAACACTCCGGTGGGCGGACTGTAATTTTACCAATTCCCCATGGCCAACACCGTCATCCAAGATCTGGTCCAGCTGGGCACCCCGGAGGACGAGGTGCGGCTCATCCAGTCGGCCTACCGGCGGCTGCTGCGCGCCATCAAGGTCGAGGTCAACCGCACGGACCGCGCCGATATGCGCAAGGCCTACGAGCTCGCCGTGCGCGCGCACCGCAAGCAGCGCCGCAAGTCCGGCGAGCCCTACATCCTCCACCCGATCGCCGTGGCGACGATCTGCGCCGAGGAGATCGGCCTCGGGCCAACGGCCATCGTCGCGGCCCTCCTCCACGACGTCGTCGAGGACACCGACGTCACCCTCGACGACATCCGCGCGGAGTTCGGCCCGAAGGTCATGACGATCGTCGACGGGCTCACCAAACTCGACGGCTCGCTGTCGGGCGACTCCCCGCAGGCGGAGAACTTCCGCAAGGTCTTGCTGACCTTGCTCGACGACGTGCGCGTGGTCCTGATCAAGATGGCCGACCGCATGCACAACATGCGCACCCTCGGGGCCATGCCGCGGCACAAGCAACTCAAGATCGCCGCCGAGACGGCCTACATCTACGCCCCGCTCGCGCACCGCCTCGGGCTCTACGCCTTCAAGACCGAGTTCCAGGACCTCGTCCTCAAGATCCAGGAGCCGGCCGAGTACCGGGACATCGCCGCGAAGCTCGACGAGACCAAGCGCGAGCGCGCGCGCTACATCGCGGACTTCATCCGGCCCCTGCGCGAGCTGATCGACACCATCGGCGTCCCCTACCGCATCTTCGGGCGCCCGAAGTCGATCTACTCCATCTACCAGAAGATCCAGAACAAGGAGGTCGCCTTCGAGGACATCTTCGACCTGTTCGCGGTGCGCGTCGTGGTCGATGTCCCGATCGCGCAGGAGAAGAGCACCTGCTGGCAGGTGTACTCCCTGATCACCGACGTGTACGTGCCGGTGAGCGAGCGCCTCAAGGACTGGACGGCCCAGCCGAAGTCCAACGGGTACGAGTCGCTCCACTCCACGCTCATCGGCCCGAAGGGCCGCTACGTCGAGGTCCAGATCCGCTCCGAGCGCATGGACGAGATCGCCGAGCGGGGCTTCGCGGCGCACTGGAAGTACAAGGGGATCTCGCGCCAGCCCGACCGCTACGAGCCCTGGCTCGACACCATCCGCGAGTTGCTCGACGGCGGGTCGGGGGACGCCGCGGAGTTCCTGGCCGACTTCAAGACCAACCTCTTCGCCGAGGAGGTCTTCGTGTACACCCCGAAGGGCGACATGATCAATTTGCCGAAAGGCGCCACCGCGCTCGACTTCGCCTTCGGGGTCCACTCGATGGTCGGGTACCACACGCAGTCGGTGCGCGTCAACCAGCGCCTCGTGCCGATGGGCTACGAGCTGTCCAACGGCGACCGCGTCGAGGTGCTCACGAACCGCAACCAGCGCCCGAACGAGTCCTGGCTCAAGTTCGTCAAGACCGGCAAGGCCCGCGCCAAGATCCGCTCGGCCCTCAAGGAGGAGCGCCGCCGCACGGGCGAGCTCGGCCGCGAGGAGCTCGAGCGCAAGCTCACCCACCGCAAGGTCCAGTTCGACCCCGCCGTCGACACCATCCTCAAGCACTTCCGCTTCGGGAGCCGCGTCGACCTCTACTACGCCATCGCGACGGGACAGCTGTCGACCAACGACATCCTAAAGGCCTTCGACATCGAGCAGGGGCGGCTTTCGCCAAAACCCGCCGACGCCCCGACGGTCGCCGCCGCGCCCGAGCAAAACGACCGCACCAAGGCCGGCCGCACCGCCCGCCTCCCGACGCCCCAGCTCCTCGTCAACGGCGAACCGGCCGCGCAGTACAACTACACCCTCGCCACCTGCTGCAACCCCGTCCAGGGCGACCCGATCTTCGGCTACCTCTCGGGCACGAGCTCGCTCAAGATCCACCGCACGAGTTGCAAGAACGCCGAGCACCTGCTGAGCAACTACGGCTACCGCGTCCTCCAGGCCGACTGGGGCACGACCGTCGAGCGCGACTTCGTGGCCGAACTCCTCATCAAAGGCATGGACACCGGCAAGGGCGTCATCGACCAGCTCACCACCGAGATCTACAAGCACCTCGACCTCGACATCCGCTCGATGAACATCGAGGGCAACGGCGGCTACTACGAGTGCAGCATCAGCATCGTCGTCGCCAACGTCGACCAGCTCGAGATCGCGATCCGGGCGCTGGCGGGACTGAAGAGCGTGACGAGCGTGGTGCGGGTGTGAGGTGGCCTGCGGCGGCGTTGGCGCGGGGCGCGGCGATGGCCTTCGGCGGCGATGGCCTTCGGCGTACTCGTCGTTGATGCTTAGCATGGCAAATTCTATGTGCTTCAGACGGTGGAAATAGAGGCTATGCCGCAAGATTGCCGTAAGTGCCCCGGGCGGTATTGGTGGCAGTGGAGTGCGGTTTGGTGCGCCCGTCGTGAGGGCACGTTTGACTCGCTCCGCGAGCGTGCCCCCGGCCCGCGAGCGTGCCCCCGGCCCCAAGGGCACTAAAGCAGCGTGGTACGTTCAGTGCCGGGGACGCTACCCTTACGAAGCAATGGTTAGGGGACCCGCAGCTGAGTGGTGGAACGGCGTACGTAGCCACCACCAGCCTAGCGCGAGTCCTGTTCGCAGAAGCAGCGACCATGCGGCTCCTCCCGATGAACGGCTTGGATGTTGGCTATTGTACGGGTCTATACCGCGCAAACTGATTAAGTTGGCTGCTCAAAACACGCTCAACATGCCGCGCATAACCCCCCCCCCATCAATCTGCCTCAGAGTACGAAATGCTCAAACGATGGCGTGAGCGGCTGATCGCTGCAATGATCCAGGCAAAGCACCGTCGTGCCACAGTCGCCGAGAGTATAGGCCTAGATGTGAGTGACTTCAATAAGCGCTGTCGCGGCGATGTGAAGTTTACGACCTATGAGTTCCTGCGGCTTTCGGAGCGCTACGGACTGATGGCGAGCACGAGTTCAGTACCGGACCCGTCGCGCATCACATTCGCGATCCCCGATTCCGACCGGCCTTTTTCGCCAGAGGCATACATGGACGGCCTTTCTGCCTTAGGGCAATTCTTGGAGGAGCGACAACCTTCCGAAAGACCGCGAATTACCGTTTCGAGCACGGAGCTACCGGTCTTTCACTTGTTTAACTCTCCAGAGCTAACGGCGTTTAAGTTCTTTATCTTCAGATACGACAATGGCCACTCTATCCAGACTCCGTTTGAGCTCTCGGCAGAACTCCTCAAGAACAACAAACACTTCGCGAAAGCGCAGCAGCTTTACCGACTGTACGCAGACACGGACCTAGAGGAGGTGTGGGGTGGGCTTCCCCTCAAGGCGCTCAGTAATCAAATCTACCGCGTAGTCGATGCCAATGCGATCTCATCGATAGATGGAGCTCGTCTGATCAAGGCCATGCATACTTTGGTTGGGAAGTTGGTCGAAGGCGTTGCCGGTCAAGTGCTCCTCGGGGGTAGGGGCTCATTTTCGCTTCACCAGGACCCACTCTTCGGCGATGGACCTAACATAACTATTGCTAATGGTAGCTTCCGTTTTACGGCGAGTACGTACGATGCGCCGCACTACATGACATCAATGGACTCGCTCGCGCACGAAGGCTTTACCTCGGCTTTCCGTAAGCGACGGCGGCGGTCGCTGAAGGTCGGGTCCGAAGGAGCGATTGCCGTTCAGCAATTCCGCGCCGCTCTCCAGGGCGAGATAATCAATTTACAACGCCGTATAGCGATGTGTTTCGAGCGTCAAGCGTTGGAGAGTGATCAATGAACGCTTCTTTTAAGTCGTCCCTACTCCCCCGGGGGCACGAAGTCCAACTGCACGCAGTACGCCATCGTCCCGGAGTAGCTGAAGAGCCGCCGCGTGGCCGCGTCGTAGTAGAAGCCCGAGGACTGCGTCGAGCCCTCGGGGTTGGGGAAGGCCCCCAGGAGCTCGCCCGTGAAGCGGTTGCGGATCTCGATCGGGCCCCCGAGCGTCGTGTTGATCGTCATCCCCTCGCCGATCAGCTGCACGACCCCGATGGCGCCGCGGCCGGGCGACTGGTAGCGCTCCTTACCCGTGGCCGCCTCGAAGCAGAAGTGCCGGGTCCCGGTGGAGAAGACGTACACCAGGCCGTCGGGTGAGAGCAGTGGGGGGGTATAGCCAAAATACGAGTCGCCTTGATTGTCTTCAGGCCGCGTCCACCCCCAGTAGCGGTAGACTTCAAGTCCTGTTGCCTGACTGTAAGCGTAGACAGTGTCGAAGCCAACTTGGATCAAAAGACTGTCGAACACCAATGCCGGATAGCCACCTACACTACGTCCAAGAGAGTCAAATTTCCAGGTGTGTTCCCATAGCAATTCGTGAGTCGTCACATCATATGCCCTGCGGAAGTATTCGTACTCGAATCGCGGCTCCGTCTGAAGCGTACTGTACTCTGCGGCAATAGATCGCCTCCCGGTCTTCGGGTGACGAAATACCGCAGTCCCCGAAAACGACTGCCATGTGCGTGCGGGCGGTTCGACAATTGAACTTATGTGAGATCCATTGGCCAGGTCAATAAAGTTAATCCTTGCCTCGGCGCCATTTCGCTGAAAGTTCTCTGCCCCGACCAACTGCCCATCGTCGATTAGCGAGGCATAGGCGTGGTTTGAGTCAATCCACCGGATCCGGCCGTCTAGGAGGCTAAACCGAAACGGCCAGCTGTCCATTCGGAGGATGTAGTCATCCCCAAGGCGGGCTTCCCCCCGCCCGCCGCCCTGTATGTCGGAGATTGTACCTGTGCGTAGGGTCGGGCTTTCGACCGGGAAGGAGTCGACGGTCGCACCGGTCTGCATGTCGAGGTGGTAGAGCCGGTTCGAACGCGCGCCGTTGTGTAGGAACGCGAGCACGCCGGGGCGGATCAGCTGCGCCGTGAAGCCCCCGCCGTCGCCGTTGCCGTGGGCGATGTCCCGCGCCCACACCGACGAGATGTCGCCCCACCTGATCACGCCCGAGGTGTCCCCCGGGGTCGGCGGCACCAGGATCAGGGATTCGTCGTCGGGCTCGCAACTGCTCGCCAGGCAGGCCGTGCTGATCAGGAGGATGGCGAGCGCTCGGAGCGTAGGGCTATATTTAATCATCGCTTGTCGGTTGCGAACCAGTTGCGTCCTCGCGGACGACGTAGAGCGTCCCTACTCCCCCGGCGGTACGAAGTCGAGTTGCACGCAGTACGCCATCGTCCCGGAGTAGCTGAAGAGCCGCCGCGTGGCCGCGTCGTAGTAGAAGCCCGAGGACTGCGTCGAGCCCTCGGGATTGGGGAAGGCCCCGAGTAGCTCGCCCGTGAAGCGATTGCGGATCTCGATCTCCCTACCGAGTACCGAATTGATGATCATCCCTTTTCCGATCAGTTGTACCACGCCGATGGCGCCGTACCCAGGTGACTGGTAGCGCTCGCGCCCGGTGGCCGCCTCGAAGCAGAAGTGGCGGGTGTTTGTAGAGGAGACATAGACCAGGCCGTCGGGTGAGAGCAGCGGGGGCGTGTACTGGAAGTACGAGTCGCCGAGGTTGTCCTCGGGCCGCGTCCACCCCCAGTAGCGGTAGACCTCGCGCCCGGTGGCCTGGCTGTAGGCGTAGACCGTGTCGAAGCCAACCTGAATCACGAGGCTGTCGTAGACGATGGCGGGAGCGCCATTTGGGCTTCGTCCTAAGGAGTCAAAATCCCACGGATGCTCCCATAGTAGCTCGCCGCTAGCCACATCGTATGCGCGGCGGGAGTTCGTGTACTCGAAACGCGTCTCGGTTTTGAGCGTTCCGTAATTCACGTAAACGCTGCGCCTTCCAGTCTCAGGGTGTGCGTAAACCGCTGGAGAGCCAAACGTTTGCCTGGCCGGGACCGGCGGAGCGACGATCGATCGAGCATGCGAACCGGATTCGAGGTCGATGAAATTTATCCGGGCCTCAGCGTTATCGCGCTGGAAGCTCTGCGTCCCGATCAACTGCCCGTCGTTGATGAGCGACGCATAAGCGTAGTTAGAGTCGATCCACCGGATGGTACCGTCCAGGAGGCTGAATCGGAACGGCCACGTGTCCATGCGGAGGACGTAGTCGTCGCCGATCCGGGCCTCGCCACGGCCGGCGCCATCGATGTCATCGATGGTGCCGGTGCGTAGGGTCGGGCTTTCGACCGGGAAGGAGTCGACGGTCGCACCGGTCTGTATGTCGAGGTGGTAGAGCCGGTTCGAACGCGCACCGTTGTGTAGGAAGGCGAGTACGCCGGGGCGGATCAGCTGCGCCGTGAAGCCCCCGCCGTCGCCGTCGCCGTGGGCGATGTCCCGCGCCCACACCGACGAGATGTCGCCCCACCTGATCACGCCCGAGGTGTCCCCCGGGGTCGGCGGCACGGAGATCGGGGGCTCGTCGTCGGGATCGCAACTGCTCGCCAGGCAAGCCGTGCTGATCAGAAGGATGGCCAAGGCCCGGAGCGTAGGGATACAATCAATCATCGCTTGTCGGTTGCGAACCAGTTATCGTTTCGGAAAGTCTGCTTGAAAATATGGTTGTGAAACGCATCCCTCGTATTCCGGTCGTTTCGAATCTGAAAGTGATTGCTGTTTGTGTAAAGCACTCGCGGCACCGGAGTTCCGTCTGGCCTGAGCCATGCCTGCTGCGACGAGATCGGCACTGCGCCGTCGTTTTCCTCCCTGTAGTCTCTGTATGCGTAATCGAAGAACGTGCCCTTACAAGACCCCGTTCGCTGGCTGCTTTGGTCAGCACATCCCCTGGCGGTCGGCATATAAGGCTCGATGTCGTTGGACTCGGTACAACTACACGCATAGATCTCGCCAATCCTTTCTCTGCGCACGGAGGCGCCGATCAAGTTTTGCCACTGGGTGTTCAGGTTTTGGAGCCAGGGAACCGCAGCTTCGTAGTAGCTCGCGGATTGCCGCATACTAGCGGCTTTCTTCTGGCGGGCGGCCCAGTCCAATGCTGGAATAATCCCTCCAAGCGGTTGGTACCACCGAAGGTTATCGGTCTTATCTGCCTCGCTCCGCAAATCAGCTGCTGATTTTTTATACTTGAACACCGAGCTGTTGAGCGAGTCGATAGCCTTCGTGTCGTCGTTGGCCTGCCAGCGCCCGGCGGAGGTGGTCTTCGTGGAAGCAATGAGCCTCAAGGTCACAGGTTGTTCCTCGTAACTCGTAATATTGAGCTTCGGAAAGTTGTAGGGGTCCGTGTATGCGTTGAGCCTAGTTATGAAAAATGAGTTTTTATTGATGCCAGGTCCCGCTACCGGTTTGAACGAATTGTAGCCAATCTGGGCGACCAGTGAGTCGAGCAACTTACCTCCACACAGCGAATCTGCTGCACTCGCGATCATCTTCGTGAGGTCCATCCCAAAGAAGGTCAGGAGGCCGCTGCCCTTGAAGCTCGCTGCTTTTTCGGTGAGTGGACCTTTCGTCAATGCCGTACACCCCGTCGACACCAAATGGCTAATCCCAAGGCTATTGCCCACAATCGGCGCGCCGCCATGGGGGGTATCGAAGGTTACGAGACCGCGGTGAGCAATGTTGCTGAGCGGCTCCTTCAACGTTTGATCCCTCCATCGCCACAGCTCGCGGCCCATGAGCCCACCGAGACTATGCCCGACGATGAAGGTTTGGGATGGGTCAACCGTGAGCGGAAGCTCTACGAGCTTTCTTTGACCCGTAGCTTTTGGAATCACCTCGTCCAAAGCAGACGCGAGGCTTTCGATTTGAGCGGTCTGGGCTAAAGAGTAGCTCGGCCGAAGCGGTACGATCCTGAACGTGTCCTGTAGAGCGCTAGAGGCGGGCAGCCAGCCGGCGGCATTCCCTCCGAGGCCGTGTACAAAGACTACCGCACGGATGTTATTGACCGAAGGTGCCGTCGGGGGCAGCGAAGGGGGCAGCGGCGGAGTCGGTGGCAGGGGAGGATCGGTTTCGGGCTCAAGGATAACCGTCTCCGTGATCATCACGCCAACGGGAAGTTTCGCTTGCGCCGTTGCGTAGGTCGCGCAAGCGAATGTGACGATGAAGGTAAGGAAGGCTTGTGCAAATTTCATGTGAAGTAGGATTTATTGGTGTTAATGGAGGATGATGGTGCTGGACCAACTGTGACTCTGGTCCTTGAGCACGATGACGAAGGTGCCCGCCGGTAAGCCATCGAACATCTCGACCGGGAGTGTCGCGCCGGAGAGCAGGGCTGCTGAGTAGCTCTTCACGATTACTCCCCGCGCGTCGTATACTGTGATAGTGCCGTCGTCTCCGAGGTTTTGCGGAAGCACGATCGAGAGCTGCCCACCCGAAACCAAGGGATTGGGATAGACTAGCAGCTTGTCACTCTTGGCCTTCTCGCGGGGGAAGACCAACTGTCCGTGCTTCTCGTAGCGGTGGTCCACGCGCTGGTCCACGAGGCTTTGCGTGAAGCGCTGACCGGAGACGGTGGTATCGACGTGGCTTTCGACCATATAACGAGGTAGGTACGCGTAGCCACCATCGGGCAACTCAAACCTCGCGTATGACCTCGCGTAAAACCGCGTCACCTCACCGCGCTCGTCGAAGTCGGTAAAGGTCACCACCATCGCAATGCTGTCGAAGCCGATCGCGTGATCAGCAGCTACGAGCTGCGTGTACGCAGGCGTGGATGCCCGCCACCCCTTTGGCCCTTGGGTAATTGGCTCGCTGCTGGTATTGAGGCCGTATCGCAAGCCCGATGTCCTCACTACCTGGTAGCCATTCGCTGCTGCAATGCGGATGTCTTCTTCTGTCGGAAACGGATTGCGGGTGAATGGCTCGTATTCGTCAGCCGCCACGAGAACAGCGATCACGCTGTCCTGACTGCGCTTCAGCAGGCTTACATCGTCGTTTTTGCGAACTAGTGCCCCGGTAATATCATAGTAGCGACTGCCCCCGCTCTGCGTGACGACCTTCTGGACCTCCGGACCCATCCACGCTTCGTGCCTGTCGTCCGCCGTTAGGCGGATCAGTTCGTCGTAGGCACCCACCTGTTGGTTAAAGGCTTCGAGCACCCGATAATTCGCAGGCCTCTCCCCGGCGATGCTCGTCAACTCGTAAGCGTCCATTCCTTCGATACTCGAGGGATCGTGCATGGCCTTGGTCTTCTCGACACGCTGGCCGTAGGTAAGTCGGAACGCATCGGCCTGTTGACCGGTGGCTTCGACGCTAAAGAGACTGAGCGCTGAGCCCAGGGTGAGGGTACATGACCAGAAGGTCGCCGCTCGGATATGGTAGTGATTTTTCATGTTGCAAGTATCGGCGTGCTCGCAAGGCTTTGGAAAATCTACTTCGGCCTCTGGGTCCGTGGCCATTGATCTATTTTAGATCAGAGGTTCTCGACAGGCTCAAGCGGCTGCGCAGATGGTACGATGCAGAAGCTACATTGGTTGGCCGGGGGCGGCGGCATCAAAGGCGTTGCCTCGCCACTGGGACCTGCACAAGGACGGGCTCTTCGGACTGTGCGCCCCCGCGGAAGCAGCCTTCGCGGTGGGCGGCGCGGGCTAACTGTCGCGGTTGCGGCTGGCCGACGGCACTTTCCAGCGGAGTCGCCGCGTAGATACCGTGAGGCTACCATCGGTGCCGTACCTACCCGCCGCGGGACTGCTCGTGGCCGCGACGGCGACCGGGGACTTGCACTTCGTCGATCCGGCGAGTTTGCGTACGGTGGACGTGCGGAAGCGCGCGCACGACGCGATGATTTTCAGCATCGCCGTCGGGCGGGAGCACTTCTACACGGCCGGCCGCGACGGGGCGATCCGGGTCTGGGAAGCGGGGGCGCCTTATCGGCAAAACGAGTACGTCGCCGCCCACGGGGCCACGGTGAATGCGGTGGCGCTAGACGGGGCCGGTTGCCTGGCCTCCGCGGGGCGGGACCGGGAGGTGAGGGTCTAGGAGACCGAGCCGAAGCTCGCGCTGGCGAAAGCCCTCATGGGGCCAGGGACAGGGGACACGCACACTCTGTGAATGCGTGCTGCTGGATCGGGGCGATCCTCGTAACCGGCGGGGACGATTGGACGATTAGGGGCTGGACCAAGGTATGAAGTCTGGGAAGTGGGAACGGGGAATTCGGAACTGAGTTGGGATCGTGGGGTTGGGCGGCTACCGGGCCGGAGCCCGGTAGCCGCGCGCCTCGCCGGACCATCCCCGACTAAAACTGCAGGTGCTTCACCGTCTGCGACCCATTCATCAACTGCTTCAGCGAGTCGATCCCGATCTGGACGTGGAGGTCGACGTAGTTCTCGGTGACGCGCGCGTCGGAGGCCTCGGTCTTGACGCCGTCGGGGGTCATCGGGGTGTCGCTCACGAGCAGGAGGGCCCCGGCGGGAAACTTGTTCTTGAAGGCCACCGTGAACAGCGTCGCGGTCTCCATGTCGATGGCCATGCAACGGGTTTTGCGCAAATAGCGCTTAAAGCTCGCGTCGTGCTCCCAGACGCGGCGGTTGGTGGTGTAAACGGTCCCCGTCCAGTAGTCGCGCCCCGCTTCCCGGATCGTGGTCGAGATGGCTTTCTGGAGCGCGAAGGCCGGAAGGGCCGGCACCTCGGGCGGCATGTACGAGTCGCTCGCGCCATCGCCGCGGACGGCGCCGATGGGGAGGATCAGGTCGCCGAGCTGGTTCTTCTTCTTGAGCCCGCCGCACTTCCCGAGGAAGAGCACGGCCTTGGGGCCCTCGGGCTTGCCGTCGGCGTTCTTCGGCCCGATGGCGGTGAGCAAATCGCAGACCGTGGCCGTGTTCGGGGAGCCCATCCCGAAGTTGACCATCGTGATCCCGTCGGCCGTCGCGCAGGGCATCGACCGCGACGCGCCCACGATCTGGGTCTGGCCCCACATGGCGAACTTCGCGAGGTAGCCGGAGAAGTTGGTCAGCAGGATGTACTGGCTGAAGTCCTCGACCTTCATCCCGGTGTAGCGCGGGAGCCAGTTGTCGACGATTTGCTGTTTGTCGGTCATGCGGGGCGGAAGGTAGGGAGGGGAAGTGTTGAGGGGGTGACGGGGGAAGTGTCGAAGGGCCTGCCGCGGCGCGGCGTCACTGCGAGACGCGAAGCTGACGTGGCAATCGCCCCCCACGCCGCCCCCCGCTACCCGCGACACGTACCTTCCCGCCCGTAGCGAGCCCCGCGCGCACTCGGCTTTCGCCAAAACGGCACCCGCATGATCAAAGACTTCCTCCGCTTCCTGAGTCCGAGGTTCCAGACGCTGCACTTGGAGTACAAGGTGGACATGCGGCCGCGCTACGGCCACGGGAAGCCGCCCCACCCGCAGCTCTACGACCTCATCGACGCCGGGCGCCGCCGGTACGAGGACCTCATCGACACCGCGCTCACCTTCCGGGAGCAACTACAGGCCATCCGCCCGTCCGGCGCCGAGCGCGACGGCTCGCGCCCGACCTGGAACAACGGCTTCCTCCCGGGACTCGACATCGTAGCGCTGTACACGATGCTGGCGCACTTCAAGCCCGCGCGCTACGTCGAGATCGGGTCCGGCAACTCGACCAAGGTAGCCTACCTCGCGAAGCAAAACCACCACCTCCGCACCGAGATCACGTCCATCGACCCGATGCCCCGCGCGGAGATCGATCAACTGGCCGACGTAGTGGTGCGCGGCCGCTTCGAGGACAGCGACTACGACCTCGCCGCGCTGCTCGAGCCCAACGACATCCTCTTCGTCGACAACTCGCACCGCATCCTGCCGAACTCCGATTCGATGGTCTTCTACATGGAGATCCTGCCGCGCCTCAGGCCCGGGGTCATCGTCCACGTCCACGACATCTACCTGCCGTACGACTACCCGCAGTTCATGTGCGACCGGTTCTACTCCGAGCAGTACGGCCTGGCGATGTACCTGCTCGCGAATCCGGAGAAGTACCGCACGCTGCTGCCGAACTACTTCGTGTCCGAAGACCCGGCACTGCGCGCCCGCCTGGCCCCCGTGTGGGAGCATCCCAACCTGGCGGGGGTCGAGCGGCACGGTGGCTCGTACTGGCTACAGATCAACTAGACTACAGGCTCGAGCCTAATCCCCCGCCACCGAAACTGCCGCTATGGAAATCACGCTGTCTATCCTCCTGGGCGTCGGACTGAGTGCGGCGATGGGACTGCGGGTCTTCGTCCCGGCGCTCGTGGCGAGTCTGGCGGCGCAGCAGGGCTGGGTATCGCCGGGGGAGGGCTTCGAGTGGCTCGGCACCTGGCCGGCGGTGGCCATCTTCGGGGTGGCAACCGTGGTCGAGATTGGGGCGTACTACATCCCGTGGATCGACAATGCGCTCGACGCGATTGCCGGCCCGGGTGCGGTACTCGCGGGCGGACTCATGGCCACCTCGATGATCGACATCGACAACGATGCCTTTCGGTGGATCCTCGGACTCATCGCGGGCGGGACCTCCGCGGGACTGGTGCAGGGCGGATCTACGCTGCTGCGGGCGGCGAGTACGGCGACGACGGGTGGGCTGGGCAACCCAGTGGTGTCGACCGGGGAGGCGGTGGGGGCCTTTAGCCTGTCGGCGCTGAGTGTGGTAGCGGCGCCAGTCGCGGTGGTGATGGTGTTGGTGCTGGGCTTCCTAGCGTGGCGAAGGGTGAGGCAGTGGCGGCGTGGGCGACGTGGCGTGGGCTGAGGGCTTCACCAATTCCTCTACCCAGCACATTAACTCGGGCTCCCCCACCGCCGTCACGTTGACCAGCGCAAAGGCCGGGGCCCCGGTGGCCATCTCGCTGCGCCAGGTCCACTGCTCGACGGTGACCTGCTCGCCGTTGCTCATCCACCACGCGGTTTGGAGTTGGTGGCCGTCGCGCCGGAGGGTGCCGCGGTAGATGTCCTGGCCACCACCGCCGCCGCCGAGTCGCTCCTTACGGATGTCGACGATCTCGTAGCCGCTCCCGCGCCAGCAGATGAGGGGCGAGTGCTCGGCGTTGTAGAAGGCCGGGATGGGCTTGTGGTACACGAGAGCATCGGCAAACCGGTAGGCCAACACGTCGTGCTCGCGGAGTTCGGGGGTTTGACCACACAACTGTGGCATAGTCCTTACCGCCTCGCTCACTTCGGCGGGTCGGGTTTTGGCGAAAGCAAACAAGGCACCCACCCCCAGGAGAAAGGTCGCCCGGAAGGCCAGCCCCCTAAAGCGGCGCCCTTCGAGCATCCGCGTAAAAATCGACGGACGCCCTTCGGCAGCCTCCCGCGTAGCCCAGGCCTGCCCGCCTAGCCAAGCCACGCCAACCGCCAGCGGCACCAGCACGTACACCCCGAAGCAGAGCAGTCCCACCCAGGTGTGCCAGGCCGTCTCGGGCCCCCAGCCGCGGTCCACGAGCACGATGATGCGCGAGAGATTGCTGATCAGCACCAGGCCCACCGTAGCTGCGAGCACGCCGACCGCCACCCAGAGCCGGAAGGGTTTGCCCCCGCGCAACTCCGTGACGGCCAGCAGCAAGAGCGCCACGGCGAGTCCGACCAGCAGCATGTGGAGCCCCGCGCAGGCCTCGTCGACCCCGAAGGCCACCCCGTCGAGCGCGATCTCGGTGCCGCGGACCGCCACCTCGCGACCGAGCATCCGAAAGGCGCGCCCGGCGGCATCACTCAGTCCCAAACGCAGTTCCACGCCCGCTACGCTGTCGAGGTAGCGCGCGAAGGGGCTCAGCAGCGGGAGGGCCAGCAGGGGCAACACGCTGCGGTAAGGGCGCGCGAGGTAGACGCCGCCGAGGGCCAGGAGGCTTACGCCAAAACCCAACACACTGCGCAGCGGGACCAACGTCGCGAGCGCGGCCGCTACCACGCACCAGGCCAGTCCGTGCCGCAGTGGCCCCCGCCCCGGCCGCACCATCGCCACGGCGCAGGCCAGCAGGGTGAGCCAGAACGCACCGTCGGTGAGGAATAGATCGGCCATCAGGCGCGGGGGCGACGGAGGACCACGAAGCAGACGGTGAGCAGCCCGAGCGCGATCAGGGCCCACTCCTCTGGTTCGGGCACGCTGCCCTGGCCACTCTGGAACACCTGGTCGAGCACCTGCGCCTCGGGCACGTCGACGACCGGGGCCTGCACCGCGGGCGCGCCGGCCGTGGGTGGGGCCTCCCGGTTGATGCCTACGCGATTGTCGATCCCGAAGCGGGCGTAGTCGCTATCCTTCTCGAGGACGATGAGGCTCGAAAAGGGGCTCACGACGTTGGCCACCCGCGCGATGTCGATGCGGCGCTCCTGTTCGGCGGGGGTGAGTTCGGCGGTTTGGCTAGCGAGCATGGCCTGGCGCGCGGCGAAGAGCTGCAGCAGCGCCGGATCGCTGTCGTCCGAGTCCGGCAGGGACGTAGGCATCGCGACGATGCGCCGGTGGCCGCCGTCGAGTTCGACCACGCCGGGGCCGTCGGCGTTGACGCGGCGCTCGCCGGTGAGGAGGCGTTCGGTGAGGGTGGCGAGGTCACCGCGCTCGACGGTGACGGCGCCGACCTCCGCGAGGCTCGCCAGGTAGGGCGGGGCCTCTGCACCGAGGTGGAAGACCGCGAGGTTGGCGCCGGGGCGCAGGTCGCAGGCGAAGTCGTCGAGCCGTTTGCCCGTCGGCGCGGCGGCCACCGTGTTGAGGGCGAAGGGCTGGGTCTGGTCGCGGGTCACGAGCAGGGCGCCGCGCGGGCTCGGCAACTCGTAGATCGGCACGAAGCTGCGGGGGCGGGTTTTGGCGAAAGCCGTGGCCTCCTCGACGGAGAGGCCCTCGCCCAGTCTGCGCCAGCGACCTTCGAGGTGTACGCGGACCGGCAGTGTGCCAGCCGCTTCCTCGACCTCGGCGAGCGCTGCGGCCGTCCAACCCGCGGTGAGGTCGACGTACACGGCGTTCGGGGCGTCGAGGGTCCCGGGCGTCGGCGCGGCGACCACGGGTTTGGCGGCTTCCAGACTGTAGTGCACGCCGTGGTGTACGAAAGCGGAGGTTTTGCCGGAAGGCGCCCAATCACTGTCGTCGAGCACGCGCGCCCGCTCGTGGTAGCCCCTGCGGCGCGGCCGTTCGGTGGCGGTTTCGGTGGCGTTCGCCAAAAACAGGCCGGCGCTCGCGTCACCGTCATCGACCAGGACATCCTCGGCGCTCAGGGCCCAGGTGAGGCCCGGGCCTTCGATGTGGACGGACTGGAGCAGAGGCCGGCCCGGGCCCTTCGGATGGTCGGCGCCCGTCGTGCCGAGCGGCGCCACCACCTCCACGCTGAAGGCGCGCGGCAGTTCGGCGTAGATCGGGAACACCCGCACGGACACCGTCTGGCCGTCGCGCCACTGCACCAACATCGGGTCGCGGCGCTCGACACCGACCACGGCGCGGTACGCGGCCTCGGCGCGGGCCTTGGTGGTGAGGCGACCGGGCTGCTCGACGCCGTTGACCCACAGCGAACTGTTGGTGACCGCGGCGCCGGGCGGGAGGTGGAACGTGTAGATGGCCTCGTTCTGGCCCCAGCGACTCACCGGGGCCGTCGCCACCAGATCGTAGCGGCTGCGCACAGTGCGCGTCGCAGGATGGACGACGTGGCGCACGTCCACGAGGGGCGTACTCACCTCGGTGCCGCGCCAGAGCTGCTCCTCGAGCCCGTGGCTCGAGCCCTCGAAAAATTGGATGAGCTGGCGACGGTCGAGCGTATATCCGTAGACATCGACCTCACCCGTGAGCAGGAGCCAGAAGGCGAGCGGGTGGTGGTAGAGCCGGTTGCTGCCCCAGTCGTTGGCCGCTTCCGACTGGTAGCTCGCCGAGCCGAGCAAGGCCACCTCGTCGAGGAAGCCGTGGTCTACCTGCTCCAGGACGCGCACGAGGGCCGGGACCTCAGATTGCTCGGTGATGACTCCGTTCAGGTGCGCGAGCCGTGCGAGGTAGGCTGTCGCCAAAACCAATAACCCCAGTACCGGCAGGCCCACTCCTGCGAAGAACCAACGCCTCGTCGCGGGGCGGAGGTGGAACCGCGCCAGGTGCACCCCGAGACTTACGCCCGCGAGGATCGGCACGAAGAGCAGCACCCCGAACCCGAGCAGGGCCATGCCCACGAACCCGAAGCCGTACAGCTCGGGCGTGCTCAGGAAGAACAGCGCCTGGTGCAGACACACTACCATTGTAAGCCCGGCGGCGAAGCCGTACGCCCGACGCCAGCGAAGACTCCAGTCGTGTACGAGTGGCTCGACGGCCACGGTCGCGACCGCGAGCGCGGAGGCCGCCGCCCACCACCCCGGATAGTTGGAGAAGATCTCGAAGGCGAGGTCGAGCGCGTAGCAGCAGACGTATAGATTGGCGAGGTAGAGTAAGCCGAGGGGGCGGGCGCGGCGCGGTCCGCGCGTGAGGTAAATGCCGTAAGCCTGCGTGAGGAGGTAGCCGACGAAGGCGAGGATGATGGGGACGAACCCGTCGCTGGGCTGGGTTTCCGTGTTGAGGAAGGCCAGCAGGAAGAGCCCGGCGTTTGCCAGGAGGAGTCGGTAGCCGTGGCGCATGGCCGCGCGGTCGACGCTCCAATCTTCGGCGGGGCGCCCGGCGTCGGACTCGCCGGCGCGGACGCCCGGGGGGATGGGCGAGGGCGAGGTTGGCGCGATGCGGGACGCCGTAGCTGCAGCCGTCGGAGGGACCGCGGCTGCTTCGGCGGGGATCGCGGGAGGTGGGGTGAAGGGAGTCATGGATATCTACTTTGTGATGCAAAGTAAACCCCCGCACTTTGAAATGCAAAGTGCTTTCTCAAAAAAAATTCAGGGCCTCCCTAGCATCTGCGCAGCGGCCCCGACGGCTTGGGGCGGCGGTTCGACGCGCTCCGCGCGCAACCGCCCCAAGCCGTCGGGGCCGCTGTGCCGAGAGCGGCGGGCGCTCCCGGGAGTAGGGCGGTTGCGCGCAGATTCCTATGACTTGCGCAAGCGGTTTAGGTATTCATTTGGTAGTTTTTATCATACATGACCCCTTTCGCCAGGCACGCCGTGAGCGTGTGGAGGATCTTGTTACGAATGTTGTTGATCACGACGAGGTGCTTCTTCCCCTCGGCCCTCTTGCGCCAGTAGTACTCCCGGTACGGGGGCCAGTGCCGGACGCAACTCTGCGCCCCCATCGTCAGCAGGCGCTTGAGCTCGCGGTCCCCCTGCTTACTCGTCCGGGGTCCGCGGTTGAGGCTCGTCCCCGAGGTCCGCTCGAACGGCGCGACGCAGGCGTGGGCGGCGAGCTGGCGCGCGCGCCCGAGGCGGGTGAAGCCGTGCGTGGCGACGGCCAGTTGCGAGCTCAGCACCGGGCCCACCCCCGGGCACGACTGCGCGATCCGCATCTCGTCGGCGATCGCGGGCGCGGCGGCCGCTTGGCGCAGGAGCGCATCGAGGGCCGCGATCTGGCGCCCGAGGTGCTCGAGGGCCTCGGCGAGGACGGCCGCGGCGCCCGCGCCCACCGCGTCGTCGGCCGCGAGGAAGGCCCCGAACCCGAAGGCGTCGATCTCCTTGAGCTGGGTCTTGAGCCCGGTGCGCATCTTGACGAACGCCCCGCGGATCGACTTAACGAGCCCGAGGCGTCGCGCCGCGGCGTGGGCGGCGAGCTCGCGCTCGTCGGTCGGCTCGGCGGCGTAGTGGTCGCGGTACCGCAGGCAGTACCGCGCGATCATGAGGGCGTCGGCCGCGTCGGTCTTGCCGCGTCGCCGCGTCGCCGAGGTCGCCTGCACGAGCGCGGCGTCGGCGCGCCAGCACGGGACGCCGAGGCGGCGGCACGTAGCCACGACGAAGGTCGACAGCTGGCCGGTGTGCTCGCAGCACACCAGCAGGCGGTGCGCTCCGGCGACCGGGAGGGCGCACGCGTCGAGGGCCGCGCGGAGGGCCGCCTCTAAGGCGTCCGGGGCGTTGGGGACCTCCTCGGCGCGCAGCGTGTGACCGTGAGCATCGAGGAGGTGGAGCGCGAGGGTCGCCTTGGCGACATCGACGCCGAGGAAGTGCGTGAAGGCCTCTGCGCCGGCGGAGGCGGCGGGGGCGGCGGTGCCGAGGGGTGCCGGGGGGGTTATCGGGGGAAGAGTCATGCGGGTTACCTTGCGGTGGTTTACGAGGTCCGGCGACGGATGAGACATCCCGTGTGCGGCCGCTCCCGCCTCCATTACTGATCCCGAGGGATCGGATTCCTATATGGGTTGCGCGGCCGAACGAAGGGGGTGGGTCCTGAATCTGTGCGTAGAGTGCATCTAGAGCGCGTCGTAGGGTAGCCCACCCCCGGGGATGTTTCCCCGGCCGGGGAAACGAAGAGGGTGAAGAAGAGCGGAGGAGTCGCCAAGTTAGCTACTCCGAGAGATCACCGGTACGTATTGTCAAAGTGCACAAGTGATCAGGCGCAAGTCTAATGGAGCGCGTCGAACCCCCGCCCTACTCCCGGAAGCGCCGCAGGAGCCAGATCAGTAGCACGACCCCGCCGCAGACACGGTCATCACCGCCCCCGCGGTGATGACCGTGTCTGCCCCCGTGACACTTTCGATCTTGAGGTAGAACCCCAGCAGCGACACGGCCAGGCCCAGGATGAAGACGTAGACGATGTGCTGGAACTTGATGGTCATGGCGAGGGGGGCTTGCGTGTGTCCACAAAACAAACGGACGAGCCGCAGCCCAGCCGCGTCTCGTCCGTCAAGTAGTATGTGAAGTTACTGAACTCAGCGCCTAACGCCCGCCGCTCCGTCCACGCCCGCGACCACCGCCGCCGCCGCCACGAGCCGGAGCTCGCGCCCGCCGGGCGACCTTCACGTCGGCCACCGCCGCCGCCTCTATTCCCGCCGCCGCCACCCGAGCGACCACGTCCGCCACCGCCGCCGCCGCCACCTGGCGTCCGCGTCCGCGATTGCCGCCGCCGCCCATGTGCTCGGGGTTGCGCGGGTGCTGGTGCTTGTCGCGACCGTCGGCCGGGATCGGCCGCTGGGGGTCGGGCTCGCCGTCGTCCGGGAGGACGTAGGGGTGGTCTTCGACGACCTCGATCTTCTGCTTCGTGAGCTTGTAGATGTCGCGCAGGTACGCCTTCTCGTCGGTCTCGCAGAACGAGATCGCGAAGCCGGACAGACCGGCCCGGCCCGTGCGCCCGATGCGGTGGACGTAGGTCTCGGCCACGTTCGGCAAGTCGAACTGAATCACCTGCGGGAGCTCCTCGACGTCGATCCCGCGCGCGGCGATGTCGGTGGCGACGAGGACGCGCAAGGAGCCATCCTTAAAGCTCCCGAGCGCATTCTGCCGCGCCGTTTGCGACTTGTTGCCATGAATTGCAGCCGCCTGGATGCCGTCCTTCTCGAGGTCGGTCGCGATGCGGTTGGCGCCGTGCTTCGTGCGTGAGAAGACCAGCACCTGGCCCTCGATCGTGGTCGTGAGCAGGTGCTTGAGCAGGGCGCGCTTGTCGGTCTTGTCGACGAAGTACACGGCCTGCTCCACGCGCTCGGCCGTGGTACTCGGCGGGGTGACCGCGATGATCTTCGGGTCGTGCATGAAGCCCCGCGCCAGGTCGACGATGTTGTCGGGCATCGTCGCCGAGAACAGCAGGTTCTGCCGTTTTTGCGGAAGCAGCTTCAGCACCTTACGGACGTCGTGCACGAAGCCCATGTCGAGCATGCGGTCGGCCTCGTCGAGGACGAAGAACTCGATGGCGTCGAGGTGGACGTAGCCCTGGCCGATGAGGTCGAGCAGGCGCCCGGGCGTGGCCACGAGCAGGTCGATCCCGCGCTGGAGCGCCTGGACCTGCGGGTGCTGCCCGACGCCCCCGAACATCACGAAGTAATCTAGCCGCAGGTGCTTGCCGTAGTCCTCGAGGTTCTCCGCGATCTGGATCGCGAGCTCGCGCGTCGGCGTGAGGATGAGGCCCTTGATCTTGCGGCCGCGGCGGGGCTGGTTGGCCCCGAGTCGTTGCGTGAGGATCTCGATGGTCGGGATCGCGAAGGCGGCCGTCTTCCCGGTGCCGGTCTGGGCCACGCCGATGACGTCGCGGCCGTCGAGGATCGCGGGGATGGCCCCCTCCTGGATGGGGGTCGGTTTGACGTAGCCCTTCTCGGACACGGCGCGGAGGATGCGCTCGTCGAGCGCGAAGTCTGAAAATTTCAAGAAATGGAATCTTGGCGGTAATGACCGCCCGGACAACCGTCAGCTCGGGGGAGGATCGATGGGGTAGCTGAAACATGCCGTAGCGCTGCCGGACCTGGGGCCGCGGCGACGGTTTTGCGCTAAGCGGGCGCAAAGGTAAGGGGAATTTGTGGGGGGCGCTGGGGTTTGGGGGAGGATAACAGAGGGTCTAGGGGTCTAGGGGTCTAGGGGGGTGAGGGTCTAGGGGTCGTACGTTGGTGGGCGGCGCGGCGTGGGGGAGGTCGGGTGGACAAAATGCTTCGGCGGTGCAGCGTTTTGGCGCAAGCCTGCGTCTACTGGTCGGGAGTACTTTACGGCTTTCGCCAAACCACTTTGTGCGGGCTTTCGCCAAAACCTTTTCCTGATCGACGAGCACCGGCAATTGATCGAGGACGCAACCGACGGCCGGCGGGTCGCGCAGCGGGCGCTCTACGAGCGTTACGCCGGGGTGGTCTACGCCATCTGCGAACGCTACGCCGGGGACGCGCACGCGGCGCGGGACTTCGCGCAGGAAGCCTGGCTGACGGCTTTCGCCAAACTCGGTAGCTACCGCCACGAGGGGAGTTTCGAGGGCTGGCTCAGGAAGTTGACCGCGCGCCAGTGCATTACGCTGCTGCGCAAACGCGGGCTGAGACTGGAGGAGCTACCGACGGTTTTGCCGCAAGGCGCCCACCTCGCCCCGGAAGCCATCGAACAGCTCGCCGTCGGTGAGATCCTGGCGCAGATCGCGGCCCTGCCGGAGGGCTACCGGCTCGTCTTCAACCTCGTGGCCGTCGAGGGGCTCTCGCACGCGGAGTGCGCCGAGGCCCTCGGGATCGCCGAGAGTGCGTCGCGCTCGCAACTCACCCGCGCCCGCCAGGCGCTCCAACGCCGCCTGGCCCAAATCTCAACGCTATGTCTGTGAATTCGGAATTCGACAAGGGGATCGGCGGGAAGCTGCGGGGCGTGAGCACGCCCCCGCCGGCCGACCTGTGGGACGATATCGAGGCGCGCCTGCCGGAGGAGCGGCGGCGGCGCCCCTTCGCGATCTGGTGGCTGTCGGGTGTGGCGGCGCTCGCGACGGTCGTCCTCGTGGGCGGTGGCCACCTCCTGCGGGATGCGGCGCCCCAGGATAGTGAGTCGCGAACCTTCGCCCCCTCAAAGGAGACCCCCGAGACGCCGACGACCGCCCAGGGCTCGCGCGACGCGAATGACGCGACGTACGAGGCCGCCCCGGGCATCGCAGTAGCACCCTCGGCTTCTACCAGCCCATCGCGCAGGCCCGCACCAGGCAGTAAGCCAAGGCCCCACCGAGTGCCGACCGTGCGCTTCGTCGCCGAGGCCGCCACGGGCTCCACGTCATCGGACCTTCGTCTCTCCGACCAACGCGCGACCCCCGCGGCTGCCTACCCTACCCTACCGACCACCGTCGCGCTCGTAGCGTTGGCGCCCCCCTCGCTCGCGTTGAGGATCGACCGACCGGCAGATGCCCTCTCCACGTCGGCACTCGACCTCGTCGGGCGCCTCGACCGTGCCGACGTACTCTCGATCCCGAAGCTGGCCGCCGTGGGTCCACCCGCCTGGCGGTGGAGCGTACGCGCGCACGTAGCCTACGTCCCGAGGGTCGTGGACGACCGTGCCCTGGATGTCTCGGGGGGCGTTGCGGAGAGCTTGAGTGCATTCAATTTCCAAGACAATAATGGCGCTACGGTCGTCGCGCCGCCGCTGGCCTCCAACGAGGCGACTCTTCCTCTCGGCTACGCCGCGCAGTTGGCCGTGACCTCGCGCCGGGGCCTTCGTCTCCACCTCGAGGTCGGTGGCACGCAGACGCAGACCTCGTCCGTCACCGTCGCACTACCGGGCAGATTCGCCACGACCGGGTTAGCGAGTACGGACGTGATGGTCGCCCGGCGGAGCGCGACGCGCCTGGTCCTCGGCGGGGGCGTGGGCTACGCACCTCGCTTCGGCCGCTGGACCCCGAGCCTGAGTTTGGGTGCCGGGTGGGTGCCCGCCCGGGAGGTCCCTTCCCGGGGCACGGGTTTGGTCCTCGCCTCGGCCGATCCCGTCTTACCGGAGACGATACTCCTACGCCAGCGCGTTTTCGCGAAAGCGGCCCTCGGCATCGAGTACGCCTTAAACCCGAAGCTCGACCTCGGCGTCGACTACAGCCTCGGGGGGCTCGGCAGCGCGGCGGGCGTTGGCCTACGCTACAAGTGGTAGCCCACGCCAATCCGCCAACCGATGTGGATGTCGCGCTCCCGTTGCGCCAGTCGATCGTCGAAGTAGAAGCGGTCCTCCTGCGAGAGGTACCGATACCCGCCCGAGAGCCACAGCCCACGCCAACCGTTGCGTTTGGCCCACGGGTGGTAGCGCAGGTCGAGGGCCACGACGTACCCGCTGTACTCGGCGCGAGCGTCGCCGTCGAGGGACTTGCGGCGGCGTAGGGCCCCGGCCCACGCCCCCGACACGCGCAGACGCTCGTGGGGGAGGAACCCGTAGCTGAGTTCGGGCCCGAGGTACAGGTTGCCCCGGCGCGCCTCCACGCTTTCGAGACGGGCCCCGAGGCGGAGGTGACCCGGGAGCCGTACGCCCGCCGCCACCGCGGCACTGAACGAGGTACACCCGCAGGGACTGTCCCGTCCCCAGTCGACGATACCCGCCGATAGGTCCGCGTAGGGCCTGATGGGAGCTTCCTGCGCGACGGCCTCGACGGCGATTGAGGCACACAGGCCTGCGATCAATAGTCGGTGCACAAACTTCGGACCCATAGGATAGGCGTGACTCACGGACAGCCGACGGTGGCCAGCGTACTTTCGAGCGCGAGGGGCGCGGCGGCCGAGGTGGCGTACTGCGCGATGCCCAGGCGGGAGATGGACAGCAGCTTCGTGCCGCTGTCGTACGGCAGCACCATCATGTCCACGCTCGGGACCTTGCTCTCGGCCAGCAGCCGGCCCGGACGATCGCGGACGCCGCTGAAGCCGAAGACTTTCAGGCCGTGCTCGCCCTCCGAAACGTAGAGCCGATCGCCGTGGATGGCGACGCCGTGCGGGTGCGTGAGGTTGGTGCGGGACAGCTCTACGGGGCTCTGCGGGTTGGTGATGTCGACGACGTAAAGGGCGTTGACCGGGCGGCTCGAGCGGCACTCGGCGCCGTCGCGGACGGTGACCACGGCACGGTCGCCGCTCACGGCCACCGGATCGCAGCCGAAGGTGTGCTGGAAGGTGGAGGCGTAGACCGGGAGGGCCGGGTCGTCGAGCGAGTAGATGTGCATGCCGAGCGGCGTCCCGATAAATAGCTGGTCGCCGTCGACGAGGGCGGTCTCGCCGCCGCGGAGCCGGACGGGGCGCTCGAAAGAACCGTCGGCGACGGTGATGGCGCGGATGGAGTCGGTCAGGCGGTAAACGCCGGTAGAGTTGTCCTCGACCGAGTAGATGTAGCTGCGGTAGCTCGCGAAGCGCGACAGCGAGCCCTGGGCCTCGACACCGCCGCTGGAGGCGTTTAGGCGGTCGGCAAAGCCCGAAGACAAGGATCTAATGCCTGAAGAAAGGTCGTCCGCGTCCCACACCTGGTCGTCCGGGCGGTAGGTGTACTGGTGGGTCTCGAGGCGGTAGCCGGTGATTAGGTTGGCGTACGCGGCCGGGTCCTGCGCGGACGCTCGCGAGTGCCCCGCGAGGAGGTTGGCGGCCGTGCTGTGGACCTTGAGGTCGAGGTCCGCGCTGACTTCTAGCGCCACCAGGTCCCCGTAGTTATCGGTCACGACCTTGCCGTCCACGAAGGCCAACTGGCGCGAACCCGGGATCTGCCAGTACGCCAGGGGCCGCGGCCGGCGCGCGTCGCCGTTGTCGATGACGTGCCAGCCGCGGCCGCCCTCGTTGACGAACAGCAGGGTGCCGCGGGCGTAGATGTTGCCGGGCGTACACATCGCCCGCGGGGGCAGGGACCCGATGGAGTCCTGCACGTCTTTGCGCAGGGCGTAGATCGGGACGTTGACGGTGAAGTACTGCGTGATCTCGGTGCCCTCCTTCTCGCAGGCCACGAAGAGACCCGCGAGCAGCAAGTAGGTAAGGAGCTCGGGGAAGGGGCGTAGACTCATCGGGGGAGCTTTGGGGACCAGACGCAAACTACCGTGCCGAACGCTGCATCCGCTTGCGCAGAAACTTACGTTTACTTCGCACACATGAAATTGTTGCTCTCCGCCGCGACGGCGCTCCTCCTGGTCACCGGCTGTAAGAACGGCGACGATCCCGCGTCCCCGCCCGCGGCGCCGACGCCCGACCAACTCCACTACCTCGCCCTCGGCGACAGCTACACCATCGGCGAGTCCGTGCCCCGGGCCGAGAGCTTCCCCTTCCAACTCACGGCCGCGCTCCAGGGCGCGGGCTACAATTTCGCCGCCCCGACCGTCATCGCGCAGACCGGCTGGCGCAGCGACGTGCTGCTGTCCAACATCCGGGCCGACAACGTCGGTCCGAGGGCCGACCTCGTGACCATCCTCATCGGCGTCAACGACCAGTACCAAGGTCGCCCGGCGGAGGGCTTTCGCCAAAACTTCGTGACCCTGCTCGACAGGGCCGAGGCCTTGGCGAAGGGCGGCAAGGACGACATCGTCGTGGTGACGATCCCGGACTACTCGGCGACGCCCTTCGCCGTGGGCACCGACACGATGGCGATCCGGGTGGCGCTGGACGAGTTCGACGCCGTCATCACGGAGGAGAGCGCCCGACGCGGTCTGCCGGTGGTGGACATCACGCCGGGTAGCAAGGCGGCGCGCACGGACGGGAGTTTGGTGGCCGGTGACGGGCTACATCCGTCGGGGAAGATGTACGGGCAGTGGGTGCGGCAACTGGTGCCAGTGGTCGAGGAAGTGCTGAAGTGACCGGGGGTCCGCCGGACGCGGACCCACGGCTCGCTGAGTGACGAAGCGCGGTCGCCCGCTGCGCTACCTTTCGCCGATGCGTCCCGACCGATACCTCCTCTTCCTTGCCGCCGTAAGTACCCTCCTCGCCTGCGGTTCCGACAAGGCCCCGCCGACGGACGTTACGGCCATCCCCGCCGACGCCGCCGGCGTACGCATGATCCCGATCACGACGCCGAAGGGCGACTTCGAGGTGTACACGCGGCAGCTCGGACGGAGTGACGAGCTGAAGGTCCTGCTGCTCCACGGCGGGCCGGGGCTTACCTACGAGACGTGGGCGCCCCTCGGCGAGCGCCTCCCGGCCGAGGGCATCGAGGTCTATTACTACGATCAGCTCGGGAGTCACCACTCCGACCAGCCGAGCGACACGAGCCTGTGGAACATCCCGCGCTTCGTGGACGAGGTGGACCAGGTGCGCCGGGTCCTCGGGCTGGACTCGACCAACTTCATCCTCCTCGGCCAGAGTTGGGGCGGGATACTCGCGATGGAATACGCGCTCGCGCACCCCGGCGCGCTGAAGGGCCTCGTGGTGTCGAACATGATGTCGAGCGTCCCGGCCTACAATGCGTACGTGGCCGATCGGCTTGCGCCAAAACTGCCACCGGCCGTGCGCGACTCCCTCGCGGTCATCGAGGCGGCCGAGGACTACAGCAACCCACGCTACATGGGCTTGCTCATGGAGCACTACTACCCGCGCCACGTGCTCAACATGCCGCAGGCCGAGTGGCCCGCCAGCGTGACGGCCGCCTTCGAGCACCTCAATCCCGAGGTCTACGTACATATGCAGGGCCCGAGCGAGTTCGGGATCAAGGGCGACGCGACGCTGCAGGGCTGGGACATTACCGCGCGCCTGCCCGAGATCCGAACCCCGACCCTCGTCATCGCCGGCGAGGAGGACACCATGGACCCGGCCTACCTCAAGATGATGTCGGAGCGCCTCCCGAACGGTAGCTACCTCCTCAATCCCGGCGGCGGGCACCTCGTGCAGTACGACAGCCAGGAATCGTATTTCCCGGGGCTCGTGTCCTGGCTAACTGGGTTGCGATAGCTCGACTCCCCACCGCCTCACTCGCCATCGCACCCACGCCAGTTCATTCCCGGTCAGTACCGGCGGCGCCAGCGCCATCAGGATCACCGGTCGGGTGCTGCGGGGATATTCGTCTTCGGCGCAGTAGGCCCAGGGGGCTCCCTCGCCGGGCGGGAGTAAGGTCTCGACGGCGATCGACACCTCCGCGGTCCTGGCGTACCGACCGTCGGGGAAGATGTACGGGCGGTGGGTCTGGACAGGCCCTCCCCCATCTAGTCACGCCCCACCCGGGAGCGTTCGCTGCGCGCGCTGCGTCCCGGTTTCCCACTGCTCCCCCCCTTGCTCGCCGGCGCCCCACTGCTATGCTTGAGTGCCACCTTCAGGGCCCGAACTTCCTCGCTCGTGAAGTCCCGCGCCACGCCGTAGGCCAGGTCCCCGAGCGGCATGAACATCACCCGCGTGCGCCGCAGCCGCCGCACGCGGTGATCGAGCGCCTCGCACATCCGTCGGATCTGCCGGTTGAGCCCCTGCACGATGATGATGCGGAAGGTCTTCTCGCCGACCTGCTCCACGTAGCACGGCTTGGTCTTGACCTTGAGCTCCGGCAGGTACACGCCCTCGGCCAGGCGACGCATGAAGCTCAGGCTCACGGCCTTGTCCACCGTCACGACGTACTCCTTCTCGTGCTCGTTGGCGGCGCGGAGGATCTTGTTGACCTCGTCGCCGTCGTTGGTGAGCCAGATGAGGCCCTCGGAGTTCTTGTCGAGCCGCCCCACCGGGAAGACGCGCCCCGGGAAGCCGACGGCCCGGATGATGTTGTCGGGGTCGCGCTCGTCGGTGGTGCACGTGATGCCGACGGGTTTGTGGTACGCGAGCCAGACGGCGTTCGGCTTGCGGCCCACGGGCACGCCGTCGATGGCGACCGTATCCTTTTTATTAGCGCGGTTGCCGAGTGTGGCCACGGCGCCGTTGACGGTCACGCGCCCGGCCTTGATCAGTTCGTCGGCCTGGCGCCTGGAGCAGTGGCCGCTCGCGGCGATGTACTTGTTGAGGGAGGTGCCGTCGGCCATGGGGGCGCGAAGGTAGGGCGGGGCGGCGGGGCTGGTCGCAAAGTTAACCTTCCGGTAATGCCGCCCGCCCGCACCTTGCCGCGGTGCGGAAGCTGCTCCAACTCTTGCCCTCGGTCGCGGTGATGCTCAGCGTATGGACCTGCAGACAGGGGGTCGAGGCCGGGGCCGACGGTGGGGCGCCCCCGACGGCGGTCGAGCGCTTCCAGGCCGTCTGCGGCAACTGTCACGCCCTGCCCTCCCCCGCCGACCTCCCGCGCGCCGTCTGGGCCGAGGTCGTGCTCCCGCGCATGGGGCAGTTCCTCGGCCACTACGCCTCCCCCACGCAGCGCGAGGAGCTCCTCTCCGCCGATCCACAGGCCCGCTCCCGCCTCGAGGCCGCGCAGGTCTACCCCGCCGGCCCCACCGTTAGCCAGGAGGACTGGCTCGCCGTACAGGAATGGGTTTTGGCGCAGGCCCCCGACTCCCTCCTCATGCCCGACTACCCCCGCGGGCCGACCGCGACCCTCGCCGCGCAGTATCCGGACTTCTTCCTCTCCCCCCCGAGCGGCACCTACGTGGCCGTCCCACGCGAGGGTGGCGTCGTGATGGCCGACATCAACAAGGGTATGTTGTTCTCGCTCGACGGTGGGCTTTCGCCAAAACAACAGGTCGCGGTCGGCAGCGGGCTCACCGATATCTCCTACGGCAGGGCGGGTGCGTTCGCGACCGTGATCGGGTCCTTCTCGCCGACCGACGCCGGCCTCGGCACCATCGTCGAGTTCGCCGATGGTCGCCCGCGGACCGTCGGGACGGGACTGCGACGCCCGACGAGTCTGATCGCGCTCGACCTCGACGACGATCCGGAGGAGGAGCTCGTCGTCACCGAGTTCGGGAAGTGGACCGGCGGACTCAGCCGTTGGGATCGCCAGTCCGACGGTCGCTACACCCGCAGCGATTTGTCCTCCCAGACCGGCGCGACCCAGGTGTTGGCCCTCCCCGGTCCCGGTCGAAGTTTCTTAGTGCTTTACGCGCAGGGCAAGGAGGAGGTGATCCGCTACACCGTCGGGGCGAGCGGCGGGGTGGCGGCTGAGTCGGTGTTGCGGTTCCCGCCCAGCTGGGGGTCGAGTTCCCTGAAGCTAGTCGATTTCGACGCCGACGGCATCCAGGACCTGCTGTACACCTGCGGCGACGGGGCCGACTACATCTCGGACCCCAAACCGTACCACGGCGTGCGTGTCTTCCGGGGAGCGGCCGACGGCACCTACGCCGAGGCACGGTTCTGGCCACTCCCCGGCGCCTACGACGCGGAGCTCGGTGACTTCGACGGCGACGGCGACGTTGACCTGGCCGCGATTTCGTTCTTCCCCGACTACCGCCAGCCGGAGCCCTACTCGGCGGTGTTGTTCGAAAACGACGGCTCCGCGGCCTGGCCCCTCCGACCGCTCCCGGGCTCCGACCGCGGGCGCTTCATCCGTCTCGCCGCGGGTGACGTGAACGGGGATGGTCGCCCGGACCTCGTGGCCACGACGCTCGCCATGGAGCCGGTGCCCGACAACGGTCGTCTCGCGGGCTGGGTGCAACAGGGCCTCCCGCTCGTGATGTGGGTGGGCAGGTAGGTGGTCTGGCAGGTAGGTGAGGTGGCCCAATTAAGTGAAGGACGCCCATCCCGCCCGCTGCCGCCCCCTCCGTGAAGCCTCGGCGGGCAGGCGGACCTCGCTCACGGTGGTCCGACCGGCCCGGGCGACCCCTCACGCCAACAACAAGGTCAGCGCGATCCACAGCGCCAACGCTAGCACGAGGGCGACCGAGCCGAGCAGGAAGGTCGCGAGGCTCTTCAGCAACACCTTCCACCACGCCACCTCGAAGACGCGCATCTCGGTGACGAAGACGTACCCCACGAAGGCGACCAACGGGACCTTGTACGCCACTCCCTCCGGGAGGCCGGCTGCCTTCGCGAGGAGCGCCACCGCCCCGAGCAGCAGCGCCACCGATAGCGTGATGGCCACGAGGCCGAGGTGCTGGCTGTAGTACGGCATCCGGCGCCACCACAGCAGCCAGTACCCGAACGCCAGCATCGGCGTGAACAGCAGCACCATCCACGTGACGTTCGCCATCAGGGCCTCCTGGATGCTCTGCTGGCCTTCCTGGTTGATCTGCGCAATCTTCGCCAGGGCGAGCCGGTTCATCCCGGACTTTAGGCTCGAGGCGTGTACGAGCTGCCCGGGCGTGAGCGAGGCGTACTGCCGGTTGTCGAGCCCGGTCGGCTCCCCGTAGAGGAAGGTATCGGGTAGGTTGGTGCCGTCCGGCTCCGGGAAGGCCGCCGCGACGCTGTCGAGGAGCGCGCGCGCGAGACTGTCGGACCCGGCGTAGCGTGTTTTGGCGAAAGCCGTCAGGGCCTCCACCCGGTCGTGGGTCGCGTACCCCATCCGGAGTCGATCTATCGACCGCATCGGCGCTGTCATCGTCTCGTCTTCGCGAAGTCCGAACACGTTGTACCTCCGGCGCCGCAGACTCAGGCGCCGCAGCTGCGCCCCCGCACTGTCGAGCGCCGCGACCACCCCCGGCATTGCCCCGGCGCCGTCGCCGTCCGGACCCAGCGTCACCGCCCGTCGCGCGCTGTCGAGCAGCCGGCCGACCCTCGCCGAATCGTAGTCCCCCGCGTCGAAGTCGAGCGCCGCTTCCTCGCCCGAGAGCACGTCCGCGAGGGCCTCGTCGAACTCCGCCCGCGCAGCCGCCGCCCTGCGCGCCTCCGTATCGACCTCCACCGCGCCATCCTCGCCGCCGTCCGTGAAGCGTACCACCGCAAAGCACAGCAGGCTACTCAGCAGCAGCAGCCGCAACGGGTGGATGTAGCGGTCGCGCTTGCCGTCCAGGTAGTTGCGCACCATGCGCCCGGGCACGGGCAGGTCCCGCAGCGTCGTGACGGTCTTGCCTTCGAGGTGGAGGAAGGTGCTCAGTCCCTCGCCGATCCACTGCACCAGCGGCTTGCGGTGCTCGCGGTTGCGCTGCCCGCAGGTAGGACAGTACGCCATGCCGGCCGCGAGGTCCGACCCGCAGTTTAGACAGCGGCTCGGGTCGTACGTCGCGTAGGGGAGCTGTCGGGAGTTCACGGCCGGAAGCTAGGGCCACCGGGGCGATCGGGCGCCCGGGGGTGAGGCGCGTACACACATGAAAAATTTATGATCCGCAGATCAGACACAAAAATTTTCAATGCCGTCAACCTTCCCGAAAAATTCAAGTTACGAACTAGCCCAACTCATGTAGAACACATGTTGGAACTACTACACCGAACCCATCTTGAACCTAAACCCGACTCCCCCGACGCTCAGCGTTGAGCGTCCGACCCGCCGCCCTTACGACCTCGTCGTCTTTTGTCACCTGCGGTGGGACTTCGTCTACCAGCGGCCCCAACACATCATCAGTCGCCTCGCGCGCGAGCGCCGCGTCCTCGTCGTCGAGGAGCCCTGGCGCCGGCACGACATGTCGTACAGTCCGCTCAGACGCGTTTCCGCAAAACTCGACATCCTCCAGCCGAACGTCGATCACGTCGACCAGATCGCGGAGGTCCTCGGCGACTTTCTACCGGGCGGTGCGGTGGATGTCGCGTGGTTTTACTCCCCGTCCTTCGTGGGCCTACTCGAAGGTATTGATCCGGAGGTCGTCGTGTACGACTGCATGGACGAACTCAGTCTCTTCAGGGGCGCGCCACCGGCGTTGATCCAGCAGGAAGCCGAGCTCCTCGCGCGCGCCGATGTCGTTTTTACCGGCGGCCGCTCCCTGTTCGAGGCCAAGCGCCGGCGGCACGGCAACGCCCACTGCTTCCCGAGTTCGGTAGATCGGGCGCACTTCGCGAAGGCCCTCACCGACATCGCGGTCCCCGCAGATTTAGCCGAGCTCCCGAGGCCGGTGGTCGGCTACTTCGGCGTCATCGACGAGCGGATCGACCTCGACTTGCTCGCCGCGGCCGCGGCACTGCGCCCGGAGGTGCAGTTCGTGATGATCGGGCCGCTCGCGAAGATCGACGAGCGGGTTTTGCCGAAAGGCGCCAACCTGCACTACCTCGGCATGCGCGACTACCGACAACTGCCCAATTACCTAAAGGGCTTCGACGTGGCGATGATGCCGTTTGCGCTCAACGACGCGACGAGGTTTATAAGTCCCACGAAAACGCTCGAGTACATGGCCGCCGGCCGGCCGATCGTCTCCACGGCGATCGCCGACGTGGTCGCGGAGTACAGCGACGTCGTCGCCATCGTGGACTCCGCGGAGGCGATGGTCGCCGCGGTCGACGAGGCCCTGGCCGACCCGCGCCCGCGCGACTACGACCGCATCCTCGAGGCCACCTCCTGGGATCGCACCGCCGAGCGCATGCAGCGCATCATCTCCAAACAGACCGTCTCTTGAAGTCCGAAATCGTCATCATCGGCGCCGGTATCTCCGGTGCCGTCCTCGCCCGCGCCTACGCCGACTACGGCAAGCGCGTCACCGTCATCGAGAAGCGCGACCACATCGCGGGCAATTGCTACGACTACGTCGACGACAACGGCATCCTCGTCTCGAAGTACGGGGCGCACCTCTTCCACACCAACTACGAGGACGTGTGGACTTACGTCAAAACTCACGCCGACTGGTATCCGTGGGAGCACAAGGTGCTGGCCGTGGTCGGCGATAAGGTGGTCCCGATCCCGGTCAACATCACGACCGTCAATACGCTCTACGGCCTCGACCTCGAGACCGAGGACGAGATGCAGGACTGGCTCGACGCCAACCGCCTCGACATCCCCAATGCGCAGAACGGGCGCGACGCGGTGATCCACAAGGTGGGCCACGACCTGTACGAGAAGATGTTCCGCTACTACACCAAGAAGCAGTGGGACAAGTACCCCGAGGAGCTGGACGCCTCGGTGCTCAACCGCATCCCCGTGCGGACCAACTTCGACGATCGGTACTTTTCGGACAAGTACCAGGCGCTGCCCGTCGGCGGCTACACGCGGCTCTTCGCGTCGATCCTGGATCATCCTAATATCGAGGTGCTGCTCAATACCGACTACTTCGACGTGCGTCAAAACTACCTCGGGTACGAGAAGCTGTTCTACACCGGGCCGATCGACCGCTACTTCGACTTTAAGCACAGTCTCAAGGAGCAGCTCGAGTACCGCAGCATCAACTTCTGCGCGGAGACCGTCGACCGGCCCATCTTCCAGCAGAACTCGGTGATGAACTACCCCGGTCGCGAGGTGGACTACACGCGCATCGTGGAGTACCGCCACTTCGGCGACCAGCAGAGCACGAAGACGACCATCGTCAAGGAGTACACCACCGACGAGGGCGACCCGTACTACCCCGTCCCGAACGCGCGCAATCAGGCCATCTACGAGCGCTACCGCGCCGAGGCCGACAAGTTGGACAACGTGTACTTCGTGGGGCGCCTGGCGAACTACAAGTACTTCAACATGGATCAGGCCTTCAAGAACGCGCTCGATCTGTTTGCCGAGCTCGAGCCGAGGCCGTGCCGCAGGAGGCCGACGTGGCGGAGATGCAAGTCGCGCTGGGTTGATGCTGTTCGAGTCCTTCGTGTCCGGCGGCTTCGAGTGCGCCGACCACATCAACCGCTCGGGGCACCGGATCAACCTCCTGCGCGAGACGGGACACGACACGCGGCCGCTCGAGGACTACCGCCTCCTCACCGCGCTCGGGATCCGGACCGCGCGCGAGGGCGTGGTGTGGAGCGCGGTAGAGACGGCGCCGTACGTGTTCGACTTCGCCGAGGTCGCCCACCGCATGCGCGCTGCCGAGGTGGCCGGCGTGCAAATCCTCTGGGACCTGTGTCACTTCGGCTACCCCGACGGGCTCTTCCCGACGCACCCGCAGTTCGTGCCGCGCTTCGAGGCGCTGTGCGCGGCCTTCGTGGAGTTCTACCGAGCGCAGACCGCGGCGACGCTGTTCGTCTGCCCGATCAACGAGATTAGTTTTTTGGCCTGGCACAGCGGGGACGTGCGCGGGACGGTGCCCTTCGCGACCAATTCGGGTTGGGACATGAAGTGGCACCTGTGTCGCGCGGCAATCGCCGGGATTCGCGTTTTGCGGCAACGCGACCCCACGTGCCGCATCATGACCATCGAGCCGCTGATCCGCGTACACCCCGGTCCGCACAGCAGCCCCGTGCACGTGGCCAACCTCAACAACCACCAGTTCCAGGCGGCCGACATCATCGGCGGGCGCATCTGCCCTGAGCTGGGTGGCCGCGAGAGCTACCTCGACATCCTGGGCTTCAACTGCTACTACGACGGGCAGTGGACCGACGGCGTCGGGCCGCTCGCCTGGCCCCGGGTCGAGGAGTTGCCGTTCGACGGACTGGCGCGCGGGGAGGCCGACAGGATGCCGCTCGGTGAGTTGTTGCAGCTGGCCTACGAGCGCTACCGCCGGCCTTTTTTCCTATCGGAGACGGGCCACTTCGGAGGTAATCGACCGCTGTGGCTCAGGATGGTGACCGAGGAGTGCGGTAGGCTCCAGTACGCGAATCCGGATTTCATGGGGGTGTGTATTTATCCCGTTATCGATCGGCCGGACTGGGATGATCTGAGTCACTACCATAATTCTGGCTTGTGGGATTATGATGGGGTGGGTGATCGAGTGCCGCACGAGGAGAGTATTGAGGTGGTGCGGGAGATGGTGGCGGCGTTTTGAGGCTGCGGCGCTCCGTGATTCCTGATCCTCCGCTTGTCTTCGGTCGGGGGCCGCGGCGGTTGCGCGCGGAGCGCGTCGAACCGACCGCCGCGGCCCCCGTCCGAACACCGAACCTTGAACCCAAATCTCACCTATAACAACAGTTACACCAAACCTAGTCCCTCACCCACCATGGCCACCATCATCGACCACTCCACCGGTAAGATCTACGGTCCCGCCGGCGCGGCGCAGGTGGCGCACAACTGGTGGGCCCTCGTGATCCGGGGCGTGCTCGCGATCCTGCTGGGCATCGTGGCTTTCTTCCTGCCGGGCGTGACGCTGTACGCGCTCGTGCTGACGTTCGGGGCCTACGCGCTGCTCGACGGGGGCTTCAACCTCGTGGCCGGGATCCGGACCCGGCGCGAGACCGAGCGCTGGTGGGCGCTCGCGCTCTCGGGTCTGCTCGGGATCGGCGCCGGGGTGACGGCCTTCCTGATCCCCGAGACGGCGGCCCTGGCGCTGCTGTACCTCGTCTCGGCGTGGGCGATCATCACGGGTGTGCTCGAGATTGCGGCGGCCGTGCGGCTCCGCAAGGAGATCGAGGGGGAGTTTCTCCTCGGACTGAGCGGCCTGGCGAGTCTGTTGCTCGGGCTGTTCATGCTGTTCCAACCGGGGGCCGGGGCGCTGGCGTGGGTGTGGCTGTTCGGGGCCTACGCCGTGTTTGCGGGCGCGATGTTGATCGCGTTGGGTCTGCGGCTGCGCAAGCTCAACCAGCGGCTGGCGGTGGCGTGAGGGGTGGCGGACCCGTCATTGCGAGACGCGACGTAGGAGCTGGCGTGGCAATCTGCTGGTGGTTTGGCGCACTTACCCGCGAAGCGGGGC
Organism: Saprospiraceae bacterium; assembly: GCA_965215115.1. Taxonomy (GTDB): domain Bacteria; phylum Bacteroidota; class Bacteroidia; order Chitinophagales; family Saprospiraceae; genus CALDTK01. The sequence continues at coordinate 2,458,161 of OZ244050.1, read as the reverse complement.
TTGCCTTAGGCGATGCGGCACGGCTAGGCTATGACTTTGTAGCAGCCGGTATTAGCTGTGGTGGACTGCCTATATCCGTTGGCATACCGTGACAACGCACTAGGGCGTGCGGCGGGGTCCGAAGGAAGGGTCACTACTTGTACAGACGGGGGCTTTCGCCAAAACTCGTGACGCTCGATCCGTGCCGCGAGCGCTACTTGCATCTCGAAGGGGTAGTTGTAGAGCGAACCACACGCCCGCTCTATCCCCACATCGCAGCGCGCTTTCTGGGGGTTTGTATCGGCACCAAAGCAGCGCGGCGCAAGGGTCGAGTCCGAGCACCTGCCGGCGGTGGAGGTCGAGGGTCCCGACCCGCGGACGTTCGCTGTGGAGCGTCAGAAACCCCTGACTTCGACCTACTACTCCACTACTACCAGGTCGGCTGCGAGCAGTTCGTTGATCGTAAAGATCGGGAGGATCGCACCCGCGAGGGGCGTGTGGGCGAGGTGCATCAGGAACATCCCCCGTACCGTCGAGAAAGCGACGCTGTGCAAGGTAGCCGCCGCGTTGAAGCTGAGTGGACGCACGGCGGGGCCATGCTCCGACTCAGTCGAAACTTGCGTCTCCGCCCCGAAGAGATCCGCCGTGTCATCGTAGGCGAACGTGCAGCGGTAGCTCGCGTGACAACTCGCCAGCTCTTCGCCTTCGGCGTCGTCGACGACGAGCGACACGAAGAGGAACAGCATGACGCCCCCGTGCTCTTCGTTAATGACGATCCCGCGGCTCAAGTCAAAACCGAACGTTTGAGCGGCGGGGTCGATGAAAGTGAGCAGGGGTGTGCTCAGTTGCTGATCTATGAGGGCGCAGTTCAGCAGTCGAAGCTTTTTCGGATCGAAGCTGTCCATCAGGCGGCCATTGCGAAGGTGGTGTTGCCGGCCGGCTCCGGCGCCGCGGCTATGGTCACAGGACCGGCGTAAGGCAGGAGGTGATTTTCGTCCTCGAGGATCGCCCGCAGTCTGGCCGTATTACGGTAGGCCGCCGACGGACGCCCCGGCAGCCCCCGCTCCAAGAACGACCGCGCCTCCCGGCGGCAGACCTCCAGCAGCGGCACCTCGAGCGCGGCCTCGAGCTTGGCGATCGTCTGGATCGTGAAGTTGTGCTGGCCCGAGAGCATGCGCGACAGGTGTGGCGCCTGGACGCCGGCGCGGCGCGCGAGTTCGCGCTGGGTCCAACCCCGGCGCTCGCGCTCTGCGCTGATCTCCTGAGCGAGGAGCACGCTGAGCTCGACCCAACGGTCTTCGGCGTGCGGTAATTCCTGAGCGAAGAAGTCTCGGATGGCTTGGGTGGGCTTTGTCATGTGTCTGGTGCGTGAGGCGGGGGAGAGGGTTGACTACGGGACTGAAAACACCAACTCGTCGGGGATTTCTAGGCTTCCGTCACGCAGGATGCGGAGATCGCCCCGCTCCAACAAGCGGTCGAGGCTTCTGCAAATACGATTGGCGAGTTCGAACTTTGGGGCGACGATTGGACAACTCTGCGCCTGGCGAACAGTCTTCATGCCGCCGTCGAGCAAAATCAGCGCTCTACCGAATCGCGCGAAGTAGAGGCGGGGCGCGGGGAGGCCCCGGAAGGCCTGCAACAGCGATTGTGCGTTGTCACCGGCGCGCTGCCGCCCCGTCACCCGCTTGGGCGGGATGGCGTCGGCGTCGTTTTCGTCGCGCAACACGAGGCGGTCGATGCCATAGCGTCCTATGTTTATGAGCCATGCTTGCATGATCGTACGTGCTTTTTGCGCGCCGGGGCCGACGAGGCCTCGGTTGAGGAAGCGGTCGAGGAGTTGCGTCCACGCAGCTTCATCGTGTTCCGCTACCTCTATCGTGTAGAAGTCGACCGCGTCGGTCGAACTAATGTACACGAATCGCGCCAGCATGTTGCGTTTTAAGGTAACGCCGCAAAAGTAACCGCGGTTTCGACGAAGCGAGAAAAACTTTTGTTACTGATTATCAGACGATTAACCAAAAAAAACACAGCTATGAACTGTTCCCCTATAGCTTCTGGCGCTCGCTAGTGAGGCTAGGACATCGCAATCGTTAGCGTGGCGCAGGCTCTCGGTAGGTAGGTATGTACTGTCACGCGGGTAGGCTTTCGCCAAAACTAGCGTTGCGTGCAATCGGGGACGCTCGCGGGGTGAGCCAAACGCGCCTCACATCCCCCGCATCCGAAAGCTCCCCATCACCCGCTCCGCGTCCGCGCGACCTACCTCATCACCGAGGCTGTACATCCCCATCAGCACGTAGTAGCCGCCGGCCGGCTCGTAGACTACGGCTATAGTCGCGGCCTCCTCACGCGCGGAAGCCTCGTCGATAGCGCGCACGCGGTAGCCGTCCAACCCGCCGTAGGTGACGGCCTCTGCTTGGGCACCCGGGGCACGGTGCCAGTTGCCGGGCAGCTGCCGCATGCGCAGCTCGACGAAGAGTGCCTTGTCCTCGATCGCGGGCGCGGAATGGCTACGGTCCACGAGGACGGCCGTCTGGTCGGCCTCGTCGGGGGCGATGCGGCCGTGGCGGTTGATGAGCAGCCCCGTGCCCACGACGGCGGCTTGCCGCAGGCGGCCGAGGGTTTCGTCGATGGTGAAGCCGAGGGCGCCGCGGGGGTCGGCCATGCGGGGGTCGGCCGCCCGGGTGGCGTCGAACTCGAGGGTCGCGAGGCTCGCGGCGATCAGCGGGGCGACGGCGACCGCGGTGGCGTCGTCGTCGTCGTCGAGCCACGACGCATTCACAATCGTGGTCGCGGTAGCGTCCCCGAAGGCGAGGACGGTTTTGCGGAAGCGTAACCCCTCCACCGCCTGGGCCACGTCGAGCCGCAGGCCGCGCACCCCACTCACGCGAATCGGGTCGCGCCCGAGCAGTTCCATCCCGGCCGCCGCCAGTGGACTTTCGTCAAAACCCGCCGTCGCCTCCGCGTAGGGCGCCGGCGTGGCGACGACCATGATGCTCGCCCCGAAGTGCTCGACGCTCTCGAAACCGCGGAAGCGCTCGCTCGGCACGAAGCCCGGCGGCGGTACCATCGTGAGGGCCGTGCCGGGGATGTGAACGCGTGCGCCGTCGAGCCGATCGGTCAACGGAGCGTAGGTGGCCATCAGGCTGGTCAACTCGGCTACGACGCGCTCGAGGTCGGCCAGGAGGCGCTCTGGATCGGGTGCTGCGGCCACGGCGGGGAAGGTAGCTCAGGGTGGGAGGGGTTTTGGCGAAAGCCCTCGTCTTCGAGACTATCGACTTGCAGCGATGCCCGCTCCTCTACTGCGACAAGCGCACTCGTGTCGCGCACTACAGGCTCCCCCGGCGTGACCAGTAGGCGCAGCTGCCGACTCTGCGATGCGCACCGTATCCTATCGCTCGTCAACACGCGCGATTCCAGGCGCAAAGGCCGCATCGACTCTCGACCAAGGGGGATTCTCCGGTAGTACTTCATGGGAGATCCAAACTAAATGGCCTTTCGGCAAAACCCGAGCGCTCTACCCCCCTCACGATAGTGTGTACAATATGCCGTTAACCCACCGTCAACAAGACCCCCGTACCGCCCGTTCCGACACAAAGCGTGGTATCTTTAGACGTCCCTAACCCACCCGCCCCTTGCTCACCGAACGCATCCGCGAGAAGCTCCAGATCCTCGCCACCGCCGCCCGCTACGACGTGTCGTGCTCCAGCTCCGGCTCGAAGCGCGCCGCCGAGAAGGGTGGCCTCGGCAACACCACCGGCATGGGGATCTGCCACTCGTACACCCCCGACGGGCGCTGCGTGAGCTTGCTCAAGATCCTCCTCACCAACCACTGCATTTTCGACTGCGCCTACTGCATCTCGCGGCGCTCGAACGACATCAAGCGGGCCGCCTTCACGGTGCAGGAGGTCGTCGACCTCACCATCGGCTTCTACCGCCGCAACTACATCGAGGGCCTCTTCCTGAGCTCGGGCATCTTCAAAGACGTCGACACCACCATGGAGCGCCTCGTGCAGATCGGCGAGAAGTTGCGCCACGAGCACAAGTTCGGCGGGTACATCCACCTCAAGGCCATCCCGGGCGCCAGTCCGGAGTTGCTCGAGCGCGCCGGCCGCGTGGCCGATCGCCTGTCGGTCAACATCGAGATCCCGAGCGAGATGTCGCTCAAGCACGTGGCCCCGGAGAAGAACTACCGGGAGGTCATGGAGCCGATGGCCTACCTGCGGGATAGGATCGCGGAAGGCAAGCAGGAGCAGGCGGCTTCCGCCAAAACCCAACTCTACTTGACGGCGGGGGGCGTCGGGAATAAATCGGCTTCCGCCAAAACCGCCTTCACGACCACCGGCCAAACCACCCAGCTCGTGGTCGGCGCCACGCCCGAGTCCGACGCCGAGGTCTTACGCCTGGCCGACGGCCTCTACAAGGAGAACAAGCTCAAGCGCGTCTACTACTCGGGCTACATCCCGATCGCCACCGACGCCCGCATCTCGTCCGACCTCACCACGCCCCCGTTGCTCCGCGAACACCGCCTCTACCAGGCCGACTGGCTCATGCGCCAGTACGAGTTCGCCCTCGACGAGATCCTCGACCCGGCCAACCCGAACCTCGACGAGCAGGTCGACCCGAAGCTCGGCTGGGCCCTGCGCCACCCCGAGTCCTTCCCGATCGACATCAACACCGCCGACAAGCGCGACCTGCTGCGCGTCCCGGGCCTGGGCCACAAGTCCGCCCAGCGCATCGTAGCCGCGCGCCGCTCCGGCCAGCTTCGCGTCGAAGACCTCAAGCGCCTCGGCGTGGTGTGGAGTCGCGCGCAGTACTTCGTGACGGTGCCGGGGCAGGGCACGCACCACCTGAGCTGGGAGCCGGAGGTTTTGCGGCAGCGGTTGATCGCGCCGATGGCGCAGAAGGCGCGGCCGGCGCAGATGAGTTTGTTTTAGGAGATTCAGTCGGGGCGCGGCAGACCTACCGCGCCCAAGCTCTCTCTAACTCGTCGGCGAAATCCGGCAAGCCTACCTCCCGCAAGCGTGCCGCGAGTTCCGCTCGGGTGTAGGCGGGGCGGTGGCGCTTCGTGAGCCAATCCTCTATCGCGAATACTAAATCCTCCTGGGCCTTACCCATCAGCGCGGTGAGCACCTGGTCGGTCGTCAAAATCGAAAGACCCACCTTGCCCAGCAGCGCCGTCGGGAAATCGGAGGAGTTTTCGGTCACGATGATGCTAGAGCCCGTCCGTATCGCGCCGAGCACAATGTGTCGATCGTTTGCATCCGGCCAGCCTTCACCTATGTCGTAGGTGCTCTCCGGGGTAGAGGGCGGCTGTTGGTAGGTTTTGTTGAGCGCAGCAAACAAGTTCGCAATACGCTGCTCTCCGTCCACGACGCCGCGCTCTTCGAAGTAAACCCGGAGGTTGCGCCCAACTTCGTCTAATACTTCGGCAGACCAAGCAATTTTAACTTCCAAGGCCTCCGCGCACGTGATGAGTAAATCGCGCTTGAGCGATCCAAACAGGACGTTTGCATCCAGAAACAACGGCGGCAGCAATTCTGGATCGCTCACAACGGGAAGCCTTGGGTGTAGCTGATGACGCGCATCTCCTCCAACGCCTCCAGCCGCCGCTGTTTCTCCAGTACATCCGCCAGCGCCACCCGCCGCTGCTTGCCTACCGGCGTGGACTTCAGCGCGCCTCGCCGGATGAGGGCATCGACGCGCTCGCGGCTAATGTCCAACACGTGGGCCACCTGTTTTGGCGTAAGCAGCGCACCCTCCTGCGCGACGATGGTCAGCTTGCCAGCGCGCTGCGCCTCGACCAACTCCTGGAGGACCTGCTGGGCAACCTTCGGGAGGTGGCACGCAGCGTCGTCGCGGAGGAGGTCCTCGATGGCGCGGGTGTCTTCGTCGCGGAGCTCGCTTGCCTTAATGATCGTAGCCATGCAGTGAAGGTAGGGGGAAATTTGTAGCTTACTACCTGCGCGTATGATTACCACCCTCTTCGACGGCTCCCTCGCCGGCCTACTGTCCGTGGTCTTCGAGGTCTTCGCCAACGGGCTCGCCGTCGGGCGGCTCGAGCGCGCGCACCGCTACGCGCCGGGGATGTTCGGCGAGCCCGTCACCGTCGCGACCGACGGGGCGCACGCCCGGCGCGTCTGGGAGGGGCTCGGGAAGTTTAAGGGCTTCGACCGGGAGCTGGTCTTGCGCAACTGGCTCTTCGACACCACCGAGAGCGACACCGACATCGTGCACCTGATGGTGCGGATGTTCCGCGAGCAGAGCGTCGAGGTGGCCGAGGACTACCGCGACGAGGCCATCTTTCGCTGCCGGCAGGTGCACAAGAAGATGTTCCGCGAGATCCACCGCACGCACGCGTTCGTACGTTTCGCGGAGGCGGAAGACGGCTTGTACTTCGCGCGCATCGACCCGGACTTCGACGTGTTGCCGCTCGCCGTGGAGCACTTCGAGGAGCGCTACCAGGACCAGGAGTGGCTCATCTGGGACGGCAGGCGCGACTACGGGTTCTGGTACGCCCCGGGCGAGGCGAAGTCGACGAGGGTGGAGCTGCCGCCGCCAAGCGTTTTGCCGGAAGGCGAATCGCAAACCCTCCCGAGCCTCTCGCAACCGGTTTTGGCGCAAGCCGCCCCCCACGAGGACGGCTTCCAGCGCCTCTGGGGCACGTACTTCGACAGCGTCAACATCGAGGCCCGCAAGAACCCGAAGCTGCACAAACTCCACGTCCCGCCGCGCTACTGGCGCCACCTCACCGAGAAGCGGCACTGGGGCGACGAGGCTGCGCCGGCGTAGGGCGTGCGCGGCAATTCCGACGTAGCAGACCGAAATCTTGCCTGGGGTTACCGCTTACTAATCGCGACGTGTTACCTTGGCGTTAAAGTGCGGCACCCGCGGGACGGGCGTCGCATCTTGGCCACGCCTTCCGGCAAAACCTACCCTAGCCCGCCCGACATGTCGACCTTCGACTTTTACTCCTACCTCAACAAGTACACCCCCGAGCTCCAGGCCAAGGCACTGCGGATGTCGGCGGAGGACATGGACCTCGCGCGCGAGCTCTACCAGCGCACGGCCACGCGCGCGATGCGGACCCCGAGCCAACGACACTCGGCGGGCAACGTCGAGTTCTTCGTGGACAGCCTCATGCTCGAGGTCCTCAACGAGCTCCAGCGGGAGCGTGTCGCGCGCATTAATTCGGTGACGGCATAGCCTGCCCCCGCCTGTGCCGATCGGTCAATCCCGCCGCTCGCGCTCCTCGCGGCCGCGCTCGATCGCCTTCTGGCCCGCCGCCTTTACCTTGTCTACTGTCGACTGGTTTTGCTGAAAAGCGCCCTTCGCCTGTTGCGGAAACGCCGCCACGCCGTCGTAGGTCATCGAGTCCGACTTGGCCGTCGACGAGATGAGTCCCGCGGAGTTGAGCGACAGCAGCGCGAGCCCGAGGACGAAGGTCGCGATCAGGGCCGCGGCCAAGCCCCCGGCGGCCTTGTTGAGGAAGTTGATCCGCAGGGCGGACAGCAGGCGCTCGGCCGCCGTGACGACGAGCCGCAACGACAGCAACACGAGCACGAACGTGGCGACGAACCCGATCAGCGGCATGGCCCCGGTGGCCGTCGTACCGAAGAGCTCGGCCAGGAGGTCCGTCACCTCCGCCGAGAAGCGCACCGCGAGCACGAACCCCACCACGACCGCCGCGATCGAGACCACGGTCCCGATGATCCCGCGGGAGTAGCCCCAGTAGAAGCCGTACCCGACCACGGCGGCGAAGACGATGTCGATCCACATGCCCGCAAACTTAACCACCCCCGCAGCGGCAACTTCCTCGGGGCGCGGAGGTAGCTCATGAAACACGGTACCCTTTTTGCCGTAGTGTACCACTTAAAGCGTAGCTTTGCTGATCCGTACCGCCGAGCCGCTCGCTACAAAACGACCAACGACATGACCAAGCAAATCCTCACCCTCGCGCTCGTCCTGGGCGCCGCCGCCGCGTCCGCCTTCTCGCCCGCGGGGCCGCAGCCGAAGACCAAGGCCCTGCCGACGGTCTTCCTCCTCGGCGAGTACGAGGCCAACTACGACGAGCTGGTCCAGACCTACCCCCTGTCGATGCTCGAGGCCTGCGCCTGCAGCAAGGAGGACGCCTTCTCGAAGTGGATCGGGATGCTCAACGAACTCGATATCTACGCCCGCAAGCAAAACGTCGACATCCGCGGCGTCAAGCTCTGGCTCCACGTCTTCTACAACGCCGATGGCTCGGTGAAGCACATCGCGTACCACCTGCGTCCGAATAGCCGCCAACTCGACGCCGAGGTCATCGTGCCGCTGCTGGAAGGCTTCGCGCGGCAGTACCGCTTCCCGATCACCGGCGACCAGGGGTACGCGCACTACAGCACGGGCGCCTTTCCGGTGTTCGGGGACCTGACGGGGGGCAGCAATCGGTAGTGCCGCACCACGCACCGTCGTAGGCACCGCCGGTCTTCCCGGCGTGATTTAAAGTACGCACGAAAGAGGCCCAGTCGCGACAGTGTCACGGCTGGGCCTCTTTCGTGATGCCTGGCGGGCCTATAGCCATAAGGCTTACCTTCGCGCGCTCATTCGAACAAAAAGAATCCGCAAAAGGCAAGACTCACCTATGCAAGCAACGACGACAACGGCCCAGTACAAAGTAAAAGACATCAATCTCGCGGACTGGGGCCGCAAGGAGATCGAGCTCGCCGAGGCCGAGATGCCGGGACTCATGGCCCTGCGCGAGGAGTACGGCGCGAGCCAGCCGCTGAAGGGCGCCCGCGTGGCCGGGTGCCTCCACATGACCATCCAGACGGCCGTCCTCATCGAGACCCTCACCGCCCTCGGCGCCGAGGTGACGTGGAGCAGCTGCAACATCTTCTCGACGCAAGACCAGGCCGCCGCGGCGATCGCGGTGACGGGCGTCCCGGTGTTCGCGTGGAAGGGCATGAACGAGGAGGAGTTCGACTGGTGCATCGAGCAGACGCTGTTCGCCTTCGAGGACGGCAAGCCCCTCAACATGATCCTCGACGACGGCGGCGACCTGACCAACATGGTCCTGGACCGCTTCCCGGAGCTCGTCGACGGGATCAGGGGCCTCTCCGAGGAGACCACCACGGGGGTACACCGCCTCTACGAGCGCATGAAGAAGGGCACGCTCCCGATGCCGGCCATCAACATCAACGACTCGGTGACGAAGTCGAAGTTCGACAACAAGTACGGCTGTAAGGAGTCCTGCGTGGACGCCATCCGCCGCGCCACCGACGTCATGATCGCCGGGAAGGTGGCCGTCGTGGCTGGTTACGGTGACGTTGGCAAGGGTTCGGCCGCGAGTTTGCGCGGCGCCGGCGCCCGCGTCATCATCACGGAGATCGACCCGATCTGCGCCCTGCAGGCCGCGATGGACGGCTTCGAGGTCAAGCCGATGGACAAGGCCGTCTTGGAGGCCGACATCATCGTCACGGCCACCGGCAACAAGGACATCCTCGTCGGGCGTCACTTCGAGGGCATGAAGGACAAGGCCATCGTGGCCAACATCGGTCACTTCGACAACGAGATCGACGTGAAGTGGCTCAAGACCAACCACGGCCACACGCACGTCAACATCAAGCCCCAGGTCGACAAGTACACCGTCGGCGACCACGACATCATCCTCCTCGCCGAGGGGCGCCTCGTCAACCTCGGCTGCGCCACCGGGCACCCGAGCTTCGTGATGTCGAACTCGTTCACGAACCAGGTCCTCGCCCAGCTCGAGCTGTGGCGCAATACCGACAAGTACGAGAACAAGGTCTACATGCTGCCGAAGCACCTCGACGAGCAAGTAGCCCGCCTGCACCTCGCCAAGATCGGCGTCGAGCTCGAGACCTTGTCCAAGGACCAGGCCGAGTACATCGGCGTGGAGCAGGAGGGGCCGTTCAAGCCGGAGTACTACCGGTACTAGGCGTAGCGCAAACCGCGATACTATAAGGTCCGTTGGCACCCGCTGGCGGGCCTTTTTTGTGCCCTAGAATCTTTTTCCTACCGTCAGCAGACTCGACACCGGCGCCACGTTTGTAAAGGAGAACGCGGCAGAGGTTCCGCCTTGTCGTCCCGGAGCTTCCGTCCGAGAACGATCGAGTGAAAACAGCCCGCCCACTTGTGCACCGACGGTAAAGTTCCTCCAGAAAGAGTGCTGGTAACCTATGGCAACGGTGAGCCCAGGACTCCACAGGGCACGCGTGGCTCGGTAGTTTGGAGACGTAGCGGCGATGTCCGTATACGCGGATTGATACCGGTATGCGGACCGGACAGACGCGGAGGACTCCGCCCACCAGGCACCCTTCTTGTCGAGCTTCCCGAGGTAAAGCCGATAGCCCGCGCCGATCGTAGTGTATCGATAAGCCAGAATACTCACACTTTGCTCTGGGTCGGTTAACTCCCGGCCCAATTGCCAGTATGGATTACGTTCAGCGGAAGCCCGGCTCCCCTCGACGAAGAGAGCTTCGCGCTCACTGAGGCCGTATTCGTAACGGAGGTTGTACTGTCCTGAAACATCTGCGATGAGTCTGGTCGAGACGAAGTGGCGAGCGAATTCGGGGGAGGCCTTCTCCTGTGCGATGGCCGTATCAGCTGCGCAGAGGCAGAGAAACAGCAGGGTACCTAGTGGCGTAAAGTAGTTCGTCCTCATAGCGTAGACAGCCGTTCTGGCAAAAGCTGTGCTCGTCTACGTAGGGAGGCTGCCCTAAGGTATCTTGCGAATGAAAGTTTAACTACGCGCCCGCTCGCCCCCGCGGCCTAACCTCCCCCGAATGCCTTTCTACCACCGCCTCGGTCAGCTTCCGCCAAAACGCCATACGCAGTTCCGCCAGCCCGATGGGTCGCTGTACCACGAGCAGTTGTTCGGGACAGTCGGCTTCGACGGGATGTCGAGTTTGCTGTACCACGTCCACCCGCCGACGGCCGTGACGGCGGTCGGGGAGAGTTTTGACGTAAGTCCAAAACTGGCGGAAGCCAAGAATATGAAGGCGCGCAAGCTCAAGGGCTTCATGCTACCGATGGAGGGGAATTTCCTGGCCTCGCGCACGCCCGTGCTCGTCAATGACGACGTGCACCTGAGCCTGGCGGCCCCGACCGACGGTTTTGCCGAAAGGCGCTTTTACAAAAACGCGGATGCCGACGAACTGCTCTTCGTGCACCGCGGCACGGGGACCCTGCACACGCTGATGGGCGACCTAGCCTTCGGGCCCGGCGACTACGTCCTTATCCCGCGCGGGGTCATCTACCGCATCGACTTCGACGCCGCGGAGGGCAATCGCCTGCTCGTGATCGAGAGCCGCCACCCGGTGTACACGCCGAAGCGCTACCGCAATCACTTCGGGCAGTTGCTGGAGCACAGTCCGTACTGCGAGCGCGACCTGCGGCGCCCGACCTACGTCGCGCCCGTGGACGCCACCGGCGAGTTCGTGATCCAGGTCAAGAAGCAGGGCACGCTGACCGACTACACCTACGCGCACCACCCGTTTGACGTAGTCGGTTGGGACGGGTACAACTACCCGTACGCGTTCTCGATCCACGACTTCGAGCCGATCACGGGGCGCGTGCACCAGCCGCCGCCGGTGCACCAGACCTTCGAGACGAAGGCCTTCGTGGTGTGCAGTTTCGTGCCACGGATGTACGACTACCACCCCGAGGCCATCCCGGCGCCCTACAATCACTCCAACATCGACTCGGACGAGGTGCTGTACTACGTGGACGGCGATTTTATGAGCCGCAACGACATCGGTCCGGGCGTGCTCACGCTACACCCCGGCGGCATCCCGCACGGACCGCACCCGGGGGCCTACGAGCGCTCGATCGGGAAAAAGAGTACGGATGAGCTGGCGGTGATGGTGGACACGTTTCGGCCGCTGAGGCTGACGGAGGCTGGGGCGGGGTTGGATGATGGGGAGTACTGGGGGAGTTGGGTGGATTGAACGGTGGCAGGGCGGCCGTCGATCGGTCAGTGGCTCGAAACCTTGAAGTGGTCTATTTCGAGGTAGACGGTGTCCGGTAAGGCTGGATCGGGAAAGCCGGGGGTCTCAATGGCGAATGCGGCGCGCATGGAAGCCTCCAAAGTATTCTGTTCTCGGTCGAACCGAGTAACGCTTAGTTCATTTTTGAATTTTTCGCTATCAAAGATGAAGTAGAAGCCCGTGATCACGTCTCCATCCTCGGCTATTCGGAAGAGAGAAGCGTTTGCCGAATCAGGGCTAAAAGAGCCACAAATATCACTTGCTGGCCCGTCGGGGTAATACTTAAACAACTCGTAATTACGAATGCTGGGATCAGGAAAGAATATGGATACAGTCTGCCTATCGAAGAGTTCTTTACTTCTCACCGTGAATCGCAAGTATAGCCAATCACAGCCATCGACTTCGGCAAATTCTCCCCTAGCCGACCAAGGTTTACCGTTGAGTAATCCTGTTACAACCGCTCGATCTCTCAGACGATCTTCTTCTTTCTCACATGAAGATGCACCTATGAGCATTACTGTTAGGAGCAATGCCGCACCTCTACAGCAAAGGGCCTTAATCATTCGATTACGATTAAGGACTGCTGCAATTTGGTCGCCTGCCCAATTATCTTTACAGTATAGAGGCCAGGCTGAAGGCCTGCGAGAAGAAGCGCCTTGCCATCCTCAAGGTCCGATGAATTTACTGGTATTGTCTTCACGACTTGACGGTTGACCGTCGAAACGACATGAACTGTAAGCGTTTCGTCCACTACTCCCTCAACGGACAGGCTGATTTTTTCTCCGCGACTCGGGTTTGGCCAAAGGCTGATTCCAGCTGTCGGGCCTGTAGGTGACTGAAAGTTCGCTTGAACACCTCCAGGGATGTTAGGGTTCTGTACGCAGGGTCGACTGGGATCGCAGGAGCCAGCTCCGCCCACAAAAATATTGTGAAACACCGTCCTAGTCTCCGTTCCGCACGTAACTCTTAACCGGAGTACTGCAACAAAGACATCTCCGACGTTAATGGTCACGTTAGCTCCAGAACCGACAAAAAAGTAATTCGCGCCGTCTTCGGACAGTTCCCACCGGTATGCAAGTGCAGCACCGCAGTTCGCAACGACTGCCGAAAAACTACCAGCCCCCCATGGCTCAATTTGTGAGGGGCCGCTAACACTGGCCGAGAGTTGGGGAACATCCACGTAGCAGGCTACCATTCCTGCGCGATCGCGTAACTGACGCGCTACGTTGAACACATTATCTGTACCGGTACGCACTCCTCCGTCCCGGAGGTCTGGATTGCTAAACCGCAATTCGCGCCGCCTGGTGCCCGTAGTGTGCAAGATGCTCCTTCGAGGTGTCCACCATACTGGGTTGTAGAGGGGGCGCCACTGGTATCCGTGAGCGTAATTACTTACATTAGGAAAATTGATTGGATCGATGGTTGTGTCATCATGCTGCCCTCCAAGTAGGTGTGCCACCTCATGAGGGAAGGTTTGTCGCTCGCCCGGCGCGTCGATTTCTACGATGCCATAGGCCAAAGCCGAATCTCCCGGCGCAGTTCGAGCTACTTGCCCGAAACGAGTCCCACCTAGATAATTGCCGTCAGTGAGGAGAATAGCGATGTCCGCTTCTTGAGCAACACGGCGGGTGCGCGCTAAAGGGTCTGTACGAAATCGAAGTACATCATTGTCCGGAGTAATCGCGTTCTCGACAAACCCAGGTAGCCGCTCTACACCCGCTAGCTCAAACCTTAATTGGGCCTGATTAATATCGCTATTGAGTAGCGCTTGGTTTAGCTCCGCCATCGAAGCTTGCGCCGAGACGACCGGGTCCCAGATCGCGTCCGCCCTATCCGTAAACATCACAAGTACCCTGACAACCGGGGCAGCGCTGAAACTACTCGCCGCAGTCTCAGAAACTCGAGGTCTCACCTGTGAACCATGCAAATTGTTCTTGGTCCCGCCCCCTAGCGAAGCCTGTGGCTTAGGGCTTACGCTATTTCCACATCCAGACCCTGGGGCATCGTCGGGATATTCTTCCAGTAACGCCATAGCCTTACGCCCAAGTGGATCCAGGCGGTAGGCTCGTTCATCGATGATGAGCCTACCAAATTGCTTATCCCCCTCGAGCAATACAGATAAGTACCCGACCTCGACACCGTCAACCGATATTTTGCCATGGTACTTGTAGTTGCCGTCGGTTTGGAACTCGGAAGTCTGTCGACTCACGAGTACCTTCTCTTTGGCCCAGGGCAGCCGCAGCCAGAACTGCCCCACCTTACTGAAGAGCATCTTCTCGTCGAGCCGAACCGCGGCGCCACGCGCCATTTGAGGTCGACCGGCGACACCCGATACGCCCCTGGCGAAGTTTGCTTTGACTCTGTGCTCCGCCTCGCGGTCCGGGAAGTAAAGCGCGTCGACGTTCACGGGGTTGAGGATGTTGCGGGTGTCCGTGTACTGCTCGGGCCCGACCAAGGTAAAGAAGTCGCCAGCCTCTCCCGGGAGCACCGCCGTCGCCCACTCTTGCTGCACGGCATCTTCGACTAGCTCATCCGCCGATCGCCAGCCGGGCGGGGTTCGCTGGGCGAATGCGGCGCCGCCGAACAGCAACGCAAGCACCAGGAGCCAGTGACTCAGGTAGCTGCTAGCCGTGTGTGTGTGTGTGTGTGTAGCGGTAGAGCATGGCAACGTGCTTTAGGCCGGAAAAGTATATCGGGTTTTGTTTGGCTGCATGCCCTACTAAGGAAATATTTTTACGCCATTTGTAAACTTCATAGCCCGCGCCTACTGCGAGAGCGCGCACGGCCGGCAAATCGTTCGGGTGGACAGTCATAAGTGCCCGCGAGCCGGATCACCGAGTACGCTCGTGGATGGTGCCGATACTTCGGGGTTTGGGTCTGTACAACCTTGCTTTGCCGCTCCCACCTGCCCCCTCTCAACTCTCAACCCCGTGCTCCCGACCTTCTTCCACCTCGGCTACCGCCACCTCACCGACGCCGGGGCCTGGGACCACCAGCTGTTCCTCCTCACGATCGCCCTGGCGTACGCGCCGGTGCTGTGGCGCAGGTGGCTCGTGCTGGCGACGGTGTTTGCGTTGGGGCACACGACGGCGATCACGATGATGGCGGTGGGCACGGTGCCGGCGGGGATGGCGTGGGTCGAGCCCGCGATCGCGGGGAGCATCGTGGTGCTGGCGCTCGTCGACCTAGTCTTCCTCCAGGCCGATCCTTACGATCTGCGCTTCGGGAGGGTGAAGTACGCGGTCACGCTGCTGCTGGTCGAGAGCTTCGGCTTCGTGCACGGACTCGGCTTCGGGGGGGCGTTCGTGTCGATCTTGGGGGACGGGCAGGGCGCCGGCGAGCTATTCCAGATGCTGCTGGCCTTCACGCTCGGCGTGGAGGCCGCACAGGTGCTGATGCTGTTCGGACTGTGGGTCGTCACGTACCTGCTTTTCGAGATGTTCCAGTGGCGCCCCTTGCTGCTCCGCAAACTATTCCTAGTCGCCGTAGCGGCGCTCGGTCTGCGCATCCTATTCAGCGTCCTCTAGCCGCGTAGCCTAACCCCCCGCACCCAGGCACCCAGGCACCCAGGCACCCAGGCACCCAAGCACCCCGCACCCAAGCACCCCGCACCCAGGCACCCAGGCACCCAGGCACCCAGGCACCCAGGCACCCCACACTCCCCGCCCTACCTTCACGTTCTCTCCCACAGATGCCGCTGCTCCTCCCCTACCTCTTCGCCCTCCTCTCGACCGCCACCGTCGCGCACGACTTCCACGTCTCGCGGCTCACCGTCAACGTCGACAGCGAAGACCGGCGCGTCAAGCTCACCTTGCAGACCTTCGTCGACGACCTCGAGACGGCCGTGGCGAAGGAGCACCGCCTGCCGAAGGATGCGCTCTCGGGCGCGGGGGGCGTCACGCAGGAGGGTCTCGATCTGCTTTCGCCAAAACAACACCCGCTCGCCGATAGCCTCGTCGAGGCTTACGTCCGCCGGCGCATCCAGTTGATGCACGGAAGTAAGCTCCTCCCGAACCTGCGCTACCTCGGCATGGAGGCGGCCGATGATCCGTACGCGATGTACATCTACCTGAGCGCGCCCCTGCCCGCCGGCGAACCCGCGATCACGGTGCGCTCGCGTTTCTTCATCGACCTGTACGGCGATCAGCAAAACGTCATCGTCTGGCAGCGCAACGGCGAGGCCGCGGACTACGACCTGCTGACGGGCCAGCGCCTCGAGTGTACCTTCGGGAGGTGAAGTGGCTCGGCGACATCCTCATCTTCCTGGTCCGCGCCTACCAACGTGTACTGAGCCCCCTGCTCGGTTCCAACTGCCGCTACCGACCGACCTGCTCGCAGTACATGGCCGGCGCCATTGCCGAGTGGGGACCGTTGAGGGGCACGTGGCTCGGCCTCCGGCGCATCGGGCGCTGTCACCCCTGGGCCGGGCACGGCTACGATCCGGTGCCGCGGCGGACCGACGAACCGGTTTAGGCCACCGCGCATGGTGACGGAGGCCACGCGGGGTCATGGTTTCTGACTTATTCGCCCCCCGGCGTTCCCCGCCCGCCGAACAGCAGACGGGCGACGGGTTTTGGCGAAAGCCGCCCGCCGGCCCGCCCCCGCGCACCCCCTCGTCTACCCTATTTCGGTAGGGGTGGCACCGTACTTGAAACAGCGTAGGGACAGAAGAAAACCAGTCCCAATGTCCCAATCGTCTAACAAACTCGTCGAGGCCTACGTCCTCATCGCCATCGCGCTACTGTGCATGCTCGGCTTCAGCTACCGCACGTCCACGCAGACCAGCCGCCCCGCCGAAACCCACGCCGTCGACGGCGTGAGCGGCGCGGCGGACGCCCGCCAGGAGCAGGTCGCCACGGCCTTCAACGTGGACGCCAACCGCCGCTAGACCTGGCCTCACCGCGGCCCCAACTGTCGCACGTAACTCACCACCAGCGGCAGGGCCGGCTCGACGATGCCGTGGCCGTAACCCTCCAACTCGTACAAGGTCACCGCTTCATTGCCGGCCAGGCGCATCATCCGCGCGAAGTAGGCATTCTCCTCGTAGCGCCCGAGTAGTTCTAGCTCGGCATCGCCCGTGATGATCAGAAAAGGCAGCTGCTGTTTGCGCACGTGGTACAGCGGCGCAAGACTGTCCACGATCGCCTGCGTCTCCGGGACACCGCGCGCGGCGCGCTCCGTGAAGTGCGTAATCGTGTGACCGCTCAGCGGCGCCACCGCGCGCAACTCGCGTGGGTGGTGACCGTGACGCTGGAGGTAGCCCGTGTCGAGCGCCACCATGCTCGCCAGGTAGCCGCCCGCCGAGTGGCCCGTCAAGACTACCCCGCCGCGCGCGTAGCCCAGTGCCCGGGCCTGTTCGAGGACGTACGCCACCGACGCGGCCGCGTCCGCGATCTTGTCCCGCACGCTCACCTCCCGCGAGAGGCGATACCGGACGATGGCCACGCCCATGCCCTGTCCGCGCAGTCCTTCCGGCAGGTGCGGCGCGCCCCCCGTGAGGCCGCCGCCGTGGAACCAGACCAGGAGCGGCACCGACGTAGTGGTGTCCGTCGGCAGGTAGAAGTCCAGCTCGCGTCTCTCCCCGGCCGACGTCGGGGCGTACGCGCGGGCGCCGATGTAGTGGTAGGTGCCGTTGCGTACTTCCGGCAACGCGGCGACCTCGGGGGCGGCTTGCGCCAAAACCAGCGACCCGCACCCCATGGTCAGGAAGGGAAGCACGAAACGGATCGCGGCGTAGCTCATGCGGCTAAGATGCTACGGCTTTCGCACCTTCGCCCGCATGGCGGAACCCGACCTGCTCAAGCTCTCCACGCAACTCCTCGCCGACGCAAACACCGGCGGGCCCAAGGCGCGCGAAAAGGCGCCCGCGGCAGCCATCGACGAACTGATCCGCGTGCTGAAGTACCACGAGCACCGCTACTACGTGCTCGACGACCCGCTGATCAGCGACCGGGAGTACGATCTGCTCTACCAAAGATTGCTAAGCCTCGAGGAGGCGCACCCCGACCTCGTCCGCCCCGACTCCCCGAGCCAGCGCGTCGGCTCCGACCTGACGACGAAGTTCGCGACCGTGCCGCACGTGGTCCCGATGCTGTCGCTGGCCAATTCGTACAACCTCGAAGACCTCCAAGACTGGGCCGCGAGCGTGCGCCGCTACCTCAACCTCGAGCCGGACGCCCCCCTCACCTTTGCCGTGGAGCCGAAGTACGACGGCGGCTCGGTGGCGCTCGTCTACGAGGACGATCTATTCGTGCGCGGGGCCACGCGCGGCAACGGCGCCGAGGGCGAGGAGGTCACCAACAACCTGCGGACGCTGCCGTCGGTGCCGCTGCGGGCGGCCTTCAGTTCGCTCGGGATGCAACGCGTCGAGCTGCGCGGCGAGGCCCTGATCCGCAAGGACCGCTTCGCGCTCATCAACGAGTCGCGCGGGGCCGAGCGCGGGGCAGGCTCGACGTTCGCCAATCCCCGCAACGCCGCCACGGGTGCGCTGCGGATGAAGGACCCGCGGGAGACCGCGGAGCGCAAGCTGGATGCTTTCGTCTACCAACTGGGCTACGGCGTGGACGCCGACGGGCAGGACCGCGTGCAGGCGCTCGGGAGTCACTACGCGGCCGTGGAGGCGCTCGGGCGGCTGGGGTTCCTGATCCCCGGCGAGTACATGCGCCGGTGCGAGACCATCGAGGCGGTGGCGAGTTTTTGCGAAAGCATGCAAGCCCAGCGCGCCGAGCTGCCGTACGAACTCGACGGGATGGTGGTGAAGGTGGACGACCTCACGCTGCAGGCCAGACTCGGCAACACGAGTCACCACCCGCGCTGGGCGATCGCGTTCAAGTTCGCGGCCCAGCAGGCGACCTCGACCCTCGAGCAGGTCGACTTCCAGGTCGGGAAGATCGGCTCGGTGACGCCGGTGGCGCGGATCACGCCCGTGGCGCTGGCCGGGGTGACGGTGAGCAACGTGAGCTTGCACAACGAGGACTTCATCCGCGACAAGGACATTCGACTCGGGGACAGGATCTTGGTGGAGCGCGCGGGCGATGTCATCCCTTACATCGTGAAGTCGCTGCCGGAGTATCGCGATGGGACGCAACAAGAGGTCAGGTGGCCGGAGCGCTGTCCGGAGTGCGCCCAGCCGATCGTCCGACCCGAGGGCGAGGCGCGGTGGTTGTGTATCAATAATGATTGCCCGGCGCAGGTCATCGCGCGGCTTATTCACCACGTATCGAAAGACGCGATGGACATCGATGGTTTGGGCGAAAAGCAGTTGTTGCGCTTTCGCGAAAACGGCTTTATCACCGGCTTGCCGGATATCTATCGATTGCCGTACGAGGAGATATTAGCGCTGGAAGGATTTAAGGAAAGGTCGGTAGAAAATCTGAAGGCGGCGATCGAAAAGGCGAAACAAAACCCCATCCAGAGACTCCTTTATTCGCTGAGCATTCACCACGTCGGTCGCACGGCCTCGCGGATGCTCGCCGAGCAGGTCACGGACGTGCGCGAGCTGGCGGAGTGGCCGCCGGAGCGCTACTTGGCGCTCCACGGCATGGGCCAGACCGTGGCCGACAACATGATGGCGTGGTGGGCCCTGGAGCACAACCGGCAGATGGTGGACGAGCTGGCGGCCCTCGGGGTCAACGTGCGCCAGACCGAGGAGGACAAGCCGACGGTGCCGAATGCGGACGGGGCCTTCGCCGGCAAGACGATCCTCTTTACGGGCACGCTCACGACCATCGGCCGCAAGGAGGCGCAGGGCCTGGCCGAGGCGGCCGGCGCACGGAATGTGAGCGGCGTGAGCGCGAAGCTCGACATCCTCGTGGCCGGCGAGAAGGCCGGCAGCAAGCTAAAGAAAGCCGAGGCGCTGGGGACGGTGCGCGTGATGACGGAGGGGGAATTCTTGGGGGCGGTGCGTGGGGGGTAGGACACGAGGCGCACGAAGGGGGGGGGGAGTTAGGACACGAGGCGCACGAGGGAGACACGAGGCGCACGAAGCAGGGCTGCCTTTCCCTCGTGCGCTTCGTGTCTCCTTCGTGCGCCTCGTGTCTCAACACTTATTACCTTTATTCCCATGACCGAGACCGCCCCCGCCACCCGCTCCGGGATCGACCTGTTCCGCGAGCGCCTCAAGCGCGCCATCGACGAGGCTGACCTGCAGACCTTGCTCGCTGTATATGATGCCGTCGGGATAGAGGGCGAGGAAGAGGAGACGCCGTACGTGAAGGTCGCATTGGGCGTGAGGGATATTAGGGAGGGGCGTACGAGACCCGTCGAAGAGCTTTTGCAAGAACTGGATGCCCTCGACGATGAGGGTTAAGTCGACATCGAAGTTCGATAAGGACCTGAAACAGCTTTACAAACCATTTCGATCCGTGCGAGGAACTGTCCGCACGCTAATTGATCTACTTCTTACTGGCGAGCTTCCGGGCGACCGAATCGTCGGCACCACCCGTCCCGCATACAAAGTCCGCCTCCCGAACCGCGACGCCAACCGCGGCAAGTCCGGCGGGTTCCGCGTGGTGTACGTGACGGTGGTCGAAGACACGGTCTACCTCCTCGCGATCTACTCCAAGACCGACACCGCGGGCCTGAGCGCGGCCGAGGTTAACGAGCTGATCGAGGAGTTGCCGGCGGAGGAGTAGAGGGCGCTAGGTGACCCTGCCCCGCCTTACCTTTATTCCTATGACCGAGACCACCGCCACCGCCACCCGCTCCGGGATCGACCTGTTCCGCGAGCGCCTCAAGCGCGCTATCGACGAGGCCGACATCGAGACGCTGCTCGCCGTGCTGGACGTCGTCGAAAAGGACGACGACCCGGAGGAGGCACCGTACGTACTGGTTGCACAGGGCGTCCAAGCCGTGAAGCAGGGGCGTACCATCCCGATGGACAAATTCTTAGCAACCTTAGACGAGCTCGATCGTGACGGTTAAGATTTCCGAACCGTTCGAGAAGCAGATCAAGCGCCTCAGTAAGTCCTACAGGTCGGTCGTCGTCACCGTTCGACAACTCATCCTTACGTTAGCGAACGGGGAGCTCCCGGGCGACCGTGTCTCCGGGACGGCCCTCCCGTCCTACAAGGTCCGCCTCCCGAACCGCGACGCCAACCGCGGCAAGTCCGGCGGGTTCCGCGTGGTGTACGTGACGGTGGTCGAAGACACAGTCTACCTCATCGCGATCTACTCCAAGACCGACACCGCGGGCCTGAGCGCGGCCGAGATCAACGAGCTGATCGAGGAGCTTCCGGAAGAGCACCCGCCATTCGACGTAGGGGAATGACCCTCTGACGCCCTACCTTCGTACCTGCCATGACCCAGCTCCACCTCGACAAGTACCAGCAGCTCCGCGCCAAGATGCGCGCCCTCATCGACGAGGCCGACGACGAGCGCCTCGAGGACATGGAGGAGGCTTTGTGGGAGGCGAGCCAGGATCCGCCCGAGGTGCAGATGCGTAAATCGCTGGAAGATATTAGGGCGGGGCGCACGGTGTCCTTCGAGGAGTTGCTCAAGATTTGCGACGAGGAAGACGAGGGCGGCCATGAAGGTTGAGTCGTCGAAGCTGTTCACGAGGTGCCTCCGTAAGCTCAAGAAGCGCTTTCCCTCCGCGGGCGCCGAAGTCAAGGCCACAGCCATCGCTATCGCCAGTGACGAGGAACCCGGCGACAGAATCTCGGGAACTACCTACCCGGCTTACAAAGTGCGGCTCGCCAACCGAGACGCCAAACGTGGCAAGTCCGGTGGCTTCAGGCTCATTTATTACATCGTCATCGACGAAGCCGCATATCTGCTCGTGCTGTACTCCAAAACGGAACGCGGGTCTTACACCGCTGCGGAGATTAACCAAATGATTCGGGACGAGGGGCTGCAGTGAAGGTCTACACCCGCCACCGCCGCCCCTTCCACTCGTAGTCCAGCGGGAGTTGCGCCAGCGTCCCGATCCCCGCCACGTACAGCGTGTGTACGAAGGATTGCAGGGGGTACGTCCAGTCCAGATACCGCCCCGCCGGGAAAAGACGCCCCGCCTCCCGGAGCAGCGCGAAATCGAGCAGGAGCTTCAGGGCCCACGCCGCCCCGAGCGCCGGCCAGCGCAGCAGTCCGGCGGCCGCGAGCGGGAAGCCCAACAGCAGGCAGACGTGAAAGAGCCACGTGAACGCCAGCACCGTCGTGAGCGCCGGCTGGTGGTTGAGCCCCGTCTTCGCCGACCAGCGCCAGCGTTGTTGGATGAATCCGGCGAGCGTCGGCTTGGCGGCCGTCCGCGCGATGCAGTAGGGGTCCTTGGCGAAGGTCACCCTTCCGGGAAAACGCTCGACGAGTTTGCCGAGCAGCACCATGTCGTCCCCGCTGGCCAGCTCCCGGCCGTCCCGACTCGCGTAGCCACCGACCGCCTCGTAGGCCGTTTTGGCGAAAGCTAAATTGGCACCATTCCCCATCACGAAGCGCCCGTGCCGCAGGCTCGCCCCCGTGATCACCATCAGGCCCGCGAAGTCGAGCGCCTGCCAGCGCTGGAACCAGGACGTCGGAGGGTTCGGGTACAACTCGACCGGCCCCGCCACCGCGACCTGCCCCGTCGTCGCGTTGTCTAAATGCCGTAGCCAGTCCTGCCGCAGGTACACATCCGCGTCGAGGGTCGCGATCCAGTCGCCGGTGGCGTGCTCGATGCCGTAGGTGAGCGCTTCCTTCTTCCCGGAGCGGCCTTTCGGTAAAACGAGTACGCGCACGTGCGGGAAGGCGCGCGCGACCTCCGCGGTGCCGTCTGTGGAGTCGTCGTCGACGAGGATGACCTCGTAAGGCGGCGAAGGGCTACCCGAATCACTGTGTCGGAGTGCGAAACGCTGCCAGTCGTGACTGAGCGAACCAAGCAGACCGTGCCAACTGTGGTCATCGAGTTGCCGCGCCTCGTTGCGGGCGGCGATCACGATGCTCCACCTGCGCCGAGGGTCGCGTTGCTGAGGCTCCGGGACGCGAGACCAGCCGTACAAAAACCAACCCTGAAGAGCGGCGTAGCCGATGCCGAGCACGACGGCAGCGATACTGAAGAAGGTGAGCACTTACGGCGCAAGGTATCGTCTTGCACCATCCGCGCTAAAGCACTGGATACGCAGGTATTATTCCCCCCGCGGAATCTTGATCACCACACCACCTTTGCGCTCGACGGTATCAAAGCCGTCGTCTTCGCGACCGAGACTCGGGCCACCCGCCCCCGGGAAGCCGCCCCGCTGCTGCATCTGCTCCTGGAAGTCGGCCATCTTTTTTCGGACCGTCCGCTTGAGGAGCGCCTTGACGAAGAGATAGCCACACACCAATGGGTAGGCAACAACGGCCACTATGGCATAGAGCAACCCGCGCAAAAAATCCTCCCGAAACGTAGCCCCAATCCAGCGGAAAAACCCGAGCACCGTCTCGCGGTCGATGAAGAACGCCACGACCAACAGCAGCGGCCCAGCAAAGAGCAACAGCTTAAAAGCGAAGGCCGCCATCTTGAAGAGCAGCCAGAAGAAGAGGGCGAAGACCAGTAGCCCGACGATGGCGGAGCCGACGGACGGACGGACGATGTGGGCGCGGTTGAGCATCGAGGGAATAACGCGGGGCGCAAAGGCCTAGTTGAATACCTCCGTCGAGGGGTGAGGTATGTCTGCTGAAGGCCGCCAGGATTGGGCTGGGAGCGTGCGCCGCTACCTAAATCTCGCCCCGGACGCCCCGCTCACCTTCGCGGTGGAGCCGAAGTACGACGGGGGCTCGGTGGCGCTCGTGTACGAGGGCGACCTGTTCGTGCGCGGGGCCACGCGCGGCAATGGCGCCGAGGGCGAGGAGATCACCAACAATCTGCGGACGCTGCCCTCGGTGCCGCTCCGGGCTGCCTTCAGTCAACTCGGCATGTCACGAGTAGAGTTGCGCGGCGAGGCGCTGATCCGTAAGGATCGCTTCGCGCTCATCAACGAGTTGCGCGCTGCCGAGCGCGGGTCGCTCTTCGCCAACCCCCGCAACGCGGCCACGGGCGCCCTGCGGATGAAAGACCCGAAGGAGACGGCCGAGCGGAAGCTGGATGCCTTCGTCTATTCGCTAGGCTACGGCGTCGATGCGGAGGGCCAAGATCGGGTCCAGGCACTCGGGAGTCATTTCGCTTCCGTAGAGACGCTCGGTCGGCTCGGCTTCCTGATCCCCGGTGATTACATGCGCAGGTGCGAGACGATTGAGGAGGTGGCGAGTTTTTGCGAAAGCATGCAAGCGCAGCGGGTGGACCTGCCGTACGAGTTGGACGGGATGGTAGTGAAGGTGGACGACCTCTCGCTCCAGGCGCGGCTCGGCAACACGAGTCATCATCCGCGCTGGGCGATCGCGTTCAAGTTCGCCGCCCAGCAGGCGACCTCGACCCTCGAGCAGGTCGACTTCCAGGTCGGGAAGATCGGCTCGGTGACGCCGGTGGCGCGGATCACGCCCGTGGCGCTGGCCGGGGTGACGGTGAGCAACGTGAGTTTGCACAACGAGGATTTTATCCGCGACAAGGACATTCGACTCGGGGACAGGATCTTGGTCGAGCGCGCGGGCGATGTCATCCCTTACATCGTGAAGTCGCTGCCGGAGTATCGCGATGGGACGCAACAAGAGGTCAGGTGGCCGGAGCGCTGTCCGGAGTGCGCCCAGCCGATCGTCCGACCCGAGGGCGAGGCGCGGTGGTTGTGTATCAATAATGATTGCCCGGCGCAGGTCATCGCGCGGCTTATTCACCACGTATCGAAAGACGCGATGGACATCGATGGTTTGGGCGAAAAGCAGTTGTTGCGCTTTCGCGAAAACGGCTTTATCACCGGCTTGCCGGATATCTATCGATTGCCGTACGAGGAGATATTAGCGCTGGAAGGATTTAAGGAAAGGTCGGTAGAAAATCTGAAGGCGGCGATCGAAAAGGCGAAACAAAACCCCATCCAGAGACTCCTTTATTCGCTGAGCATTCACCACGTCGGTCGCACGGCCTCCCGGATGCTCGCCGAGCAAGTTACCGACGTTCGTGAGCTGGCGGAGTGGCCGCCCGAGCGCTACCTCGCGCTCCACGGCATGGGCCAGACGGTGGCCGACAACATGATGGCCTGGTGGGCCCTGGAGCACAACCGCCGCATGATGGACGAGCTGGCCGAGCTCGGGGTCAACATGCGGCAGACCGCGGAGGACAAGCCGACGGTGCCTAATGCGGACGGGGCTTTCGCCGGGAAGACGATCCTCTTCACCGGCACCCTCACGACCATCGGGCGCAAGGAAGCGCAGGAGCTCGCCGAGGCCGCCGGCGCACGGAATGTGAGTGGCGTGAGTGCCAAGTTGGATATCCTCGTGGCCGGCGAGAAGGCCGGGAGCAAGTTGAAGAAAGCCGAGGCGCTGGGGACGGTGCGCGTGATGACGGAGGAGGAGTTTCTGGGGGCGGTGCGGTAATGAGGGAAGTGCACAACATAGCGGAGCACCGTGACCGCAAAGCAAGAACCGCAAGAATGTAAGCCAGCCGACAAAACGCACAAAAGGCTTATCCGCAAGCTCAGAGCTGACAGAACATTTGCAACTAAAGCCGAGTTACTAATTTAGGATGACCTTGCTAGGTGTTGCTTTCGCTGGACGCAATGGCAGACACAACAACAGGCTGTTTGATGCGTAGCTTAGGTCCTCGATTGTGCACTTATTTAATATACTAACTATTGCAATCATGGGTTACAACTTACGTAAGAATTCGGTGCTCCTCACACTTGCGTTGATTTGCGCCGGATTGCAGGCACAAACCGACATCGGTACGACCGACCTCAAAGATAGCATAGATGGCGGCACAATAGACGGGAGGACAACTCATAAGAGAGATCCCATTATCGCACGGCTCTTTCAAGTATCCGCAAGGGATTTAACCGGCACTGAAGAACTCTACGAGGTAACGCACCAGATAGTAGATGCCTCGGATAGCCAATACATAGACGCGGTTATAGTCGACACTGTTGATTTATCTCTATTGTGGGATATCCTCAAATCAAATGACAGCTACAGTCGACACAATGTAGGATCAGTTCCTGCTAGAGGCACTGATACGATGCTAATGGCTATCTACTGGGAGCCGGTCCTTTCCTCAGGAATGTTATCTAACCTCGGAATTACTAGGTTAGGTTATGCCGAGGCAAGGCGCAGTTCCGGCGGCTACATAATAGATGACAATATACAGGGGCGGGCTGGCATAACAGATTTGAGTGCTCTTCAGCCGATTCTTGATATAGAGAGAACGGCTCAATTCGACAGTTTCGCCAGTAGTGTATCAAATCTGATCCAGAAAATCCAGTTGGAAAGCCAACATGAGCAGATACCCAGGACGCAGGACTTAAACACATCGAGGCGCTCTCCAGCTAGAGATACTGTCACGGAGAAGGCTCCAGCAAGGTCGAACATGCCTGACTCGACCGACAAGCTTCAAGGAGAATCAAGCGAACTGCGCGCGTCGAGTGGCGGTGAACCAAATTATGCCGCTCCTCTCATCACCTCATTAAGCTCGACAAATGTTGGCGCGGGCGGTGGGGATCATTAAGCTCGACAAATGTTGGCGCGGGCGGTGGGGATCAGCTTACGATTGAAGGTTTGGATTTTGGCTTTCAGCCGGGCCACGGTCGAAGCGTTCGTCGCCGAATCGCCGTCGAATTCGAGAGTAGTGTAGAGTCCCTTTTCGCTCCGCCATACATTGCATTCGACGATGTAGATATATTGCTTTGGACGAATACGTCAGTCACACTGCGAATTCCGTCTAGAGCTAGGTACATCACAACTGGTCCTTTGCCGACTCCCCTAGACGGCATTTTTGCTACTGGCAGACTGAGAGTAACAAGTGCAGATGGGCTCACGTCATTCCCATCATCTAAGGTAGTGGTACGCTACAACATCAGTGAGGAGTCCATGCCGCCACCAAGCTCTGTATACACCCAGCCTACCCAAAAATTAGCTTTCGTTCTTAGTCGAAATTCTTTAGATGATATTATTCGGGTTTCCATTGACCATGATTTGGTCTATGATGGTGCTTCTCCATTTAGCAACTGCGACGCTTCAAGTGAGCTCATCGCTGCAACAAAAGATTACCGGAGTCTTCTTGGGATAAACTACCAAGCGACTCAAGTAGTGCCGGGTCAGCAGCACTTCGGCCAACAACCACATCAATTTTGATGTCGGTCCAAATGGAACTCAGGAACCCGGAATCTTTGGTCAATATAGAATAGGTACACCGCAAATCTGTGGGAACCTATTTTTCCCATACTCAGTATGGAATATTTATTAACAGCAATCAGAGTATTTTCTATCCTAATGATCCCCAATCAAAGACGACATATAAATCGACTATACTCCATGAATTAGGACATGCATTCGGATTGCTACATACTTTCTCTGCGAATTCGTCGGGTCCATTCGTTATCATGAACGCTGGTCCCGACCCGTTCCTTCAGCTCAGACCAACAACGCTACAGGCAGCCGACATCGAAGCTCTGAACATAGTTATACAAAGGACTCTTTCGACTAGCAACTGCAACTCCATTTCGCAATTCACCCCCCATGGCGACTACGCTATGCGCGATTATAACGTCGACAACCACCCCGGAGTCCCGCCCGACGCTTATACCGAACCCAACTGCAACGCCCTCGCCACCAATCCCGGAGGTCAGGCCGCGATCTATAAGAGTCCGGATGTATGGAACTGCAAAGACGGCCCGAATGACCCCTGCAACGGGGTAAACGAGAGACCGGAGGAGGGATCCACCAACTACGTTCATGCGAGAGTCAAGAATGTCAGCGCCCTCGCGCCGGCAACTGGCGGGCAGGTCGAGTTCTACTGGACGATCGGGAGCACGGGCGAGGTCTGGACCGAGGATTGGATCAGTGACTTCCAAAACGGCTGCCAGATCGGTGGCTACATCGGGAACTCTGGTCTCGGCACGCTCGCTCCACTGCAGACGAGGAAGGTCTCCCGCGGGTGGACCACCCCGATGATCAGCACACTGGAGAACTGCGGCGTGTATCGCTACCCGTGGGACGAGGACCAACAGACGTATCAGGTGTGCTTTCTCGCGCGCATCGTCGACACGGAAGACTACATATTCGCCGAGGCCGACAATACAGACATCCACCCTAACCTCATCAACTCGAACAACCTCGCTACCGTCAACACCGCCCTCGCGCCGGCACCCGGGGCGCCGGTGCCAGAGGACCATGTCTTGCAACCAGAGTTCGCGGCCCGCCATCCCGCCTCCGGTTCCTTCGCGAAATCAAACGCAACCCGTGCAGGTGGCCTAACTCTCGTCCGACACGGTGCTCCCGTTAACTTCTTCCTCCGCAACACCGCCGAGCGCTCCGGCCGCTTCGATATTGTCGTCGAGCTCACCGAAGGGTCCGACCTAGCCTTCCACCTAGGCCTCGTCGAACTCCTGCTCGCGCCCGAGATCGCGGCACAGGTAGGTGGCACCCTCGATGCCCTACTTCACCGCGATGGTGTCCGTCTCGACCTGGCACCCCTGCGTCGCGTCGTCATCCCCGGGATCTACCTAGAGCGGGGGGCCCGATACGAGACGGGCGTCCGTCTTTCGGGTCCCGCACTCGATTTCGGTCTGCTTCCCGAGGTCCTGCGCTCCACCGCGATCGCGATCACAATCGAACCCCACGAGGAGGTGTCGGACATGCAACCGGCGACGTGCTATTTCGAAGTCCCGGCCGAGATCCCGAGGTTCGAGCTCGACCTCCCAAGTATCCCCGGCGCCCCTTGGCCCGGCGATGGCGCCGCGCCCGCCGTCGAGGTCGAGACCATCGTAAGCGATGCGTACGGGCGCGTTCTGCTCCGCTTCCCGGGCCAGCCTGAGGTCGGCGACGCCGACTTGCGCCGCAGAAACCTCCCCCCCGGCGTCCTCGTCGTCACGACGATTACGAATGGTGGGGTCGTCGCGACCCGCAAGGTGGCTATCGTGCGATAGGCGGTCGAACCGCACGCCCGCATGGGACGCGAGAGCCTTCGCGCATACTTCGCACCCTTTTGCGCCCTCGCGGTTCGTCCGACGGCTTACCTACCGCTCACCATGACTCAACTCCTCACCGACCGCTCCAAAGCCGCGAAGTACGCCGTCCTGCGGACCCAAATGTACGCCCTCATCGACGAGGCCGACCACGAGCGCCTCGAAGATATGGAGGAGGCGCTGCGGGAGGCGAGCCAAACCCCGGAACTTGAGCAGCTCGCGGAGTCCCTGAAGGATATCCGGGAGGGACGAACGATCTCTTTTGAGGAGTCGATGGCGCTATGCGACGGACTTCAAGACGAGTACAAGGGCAGCCATGAGGGTTGAGACTACGCGCTCGTTCGAGAAAGCGCTCCGCAAGCTCAGCCGGAAGTACGCCTCGGTAGCCGCCGAGGTCTAGGTCACCGCCACGCAGCTCCGTGGCGGCCATAAATTCGGAGACCGCATCCGGGGCACCTCACTACCTACTTACAAAGTGCGGCTCGCCAATCGCAGTACACGAACGGGCAAGTCTGGTGGCATCCACCTCATCTATTTCAGCGTCGTCGAGAACGCGACCTACCTTCTCACGATTTTCTCCAAATCCGATCGCGCCTCCTACACCGCCGCCGAACTCAATGACGTGATCGCGAATCATCTTGCGGGCGGGTCCGAAGGCAAGTAGTTTGCCTCACACCCTGTGCCGCCGCCCCTTCCACTCGTAGTCCAACGGCAGCAAGGCCAGCGCCCCGATCCCCGCCACGTACATCGTGTGTACGAAGGATTGCAGGGGGTACGTCCAGTCCAGATACCGCCCCGCCGGGAAAAGACGCCCCGCCTCCCGGAGCAGCGCGAAATCGAGCAGGAGCTTCAGGGCCCACGCCGCCCCGAGCGCCGGCCAGCGCAGCAGTCCGGCGGCCGCGAGCGGGAAGCCCAACAGCAGGCAGACGTGAAAGAGCCACGTGAACGCCAGCACCGTCGTGAGCGCCGGCTGGTGGTTGAGCCCCGTCTTCGCCGACCAGCGCCAGCGTTGTTGGATGAATCCGGCGAGCGTCGGCTTGGCGGCCGTCCGCGCGATGCAGTAGGGGTCCTTGGCGAAGGTCACCCTTCCGGGAAAACGCTCGACGAGTTTGCCGAGCAGCACCATGTCGTCCCCGCTGGCCAGCTCCCGGCCGTCCCGACTCGCGTAGCCACCGACCGCCTCGTAGGCCGTTTTGGCGAAAGCTAAATTGGCACCATTCCCCATCACGAAGCGCCCGTGCCGCAGGCTCGCCCCCGTGATCACCATCAGGCCCGCGAAGTCGAGCGCCTGCCAGCGCTGGAACCACGAATCGCTAGGATTCGGGTACAACTCGACCGGCCCCGCCACCGCGACCTGCCCCGTCGTCGCGTCGTCCAAATGCCGTAGCCAGTCCTGCCGCAGGTACACATCCGCGTCGAGGGTCGCGATCCAGTCGCCGGTGGCGTGCTCGATGCCGTAGGTGAGCGCTTCCTTCTTCCCGGAGCGGCCTTTCGGTAAAACGAGTACGCGCACGTGCGGGAAGGCGCGCGCGACCTCCGCGGTGCCGTCTGTGGAGTCGTCGTCGACGAGGATGACCTCGTAAGGCGGCGAAGGGCTACCCGAATCACTGTGTCGGAGTGCGAAACGCTGCCAGTCGTGACTGAGCGAACCAAGCAGACCGTGCCAACTGTGGTCATCGAGTTGCCGCGCCTCGTTGCGGGCGGCAATCACGATGCTCCACCTGCGCCGAGGGTCGCGTCGCTGAGGCTCCGGGACGCGAGACCAACCGTACAAAAACCAGCCCTGAAGAACGGCGTAGGCGATGCCGAGCGCGACGGCAGCGATACTGAAGAAGGTAAGCACTTGCGGCGCAAGGTATCGTCTTGCACCATCCGCGCTAAAGCACTGGATACGCAGGTATTATTCCCCCCGCGGAATCTTGATCACCACACCACCTTTGCGCTCGACGGTATCAAAGCCGTCGTCTTCGCGACCGAGACTCGGGCCACCCGCCCCCGGGAAGCCGCCCCGCTGCTGCATCTGCTCCTGGAAGTCGGCCATCTTTTTTCGGACCGTCCGCTTGAGGAGCGCCTTGACGAAGAGATAGCCACACACCAATGGGTAGGCAACAACGGCCACTATGGCATAGAGCAACCCGCGCAAAAAATCCTCCCGAAACGTAGCCCCAATCCAGCGGAAAAACCCGAGCACCGTCTCGCGGTCGATGAAGAACGCCACGACCAACAGCAGCGGCCCAGCAAAGAGCAACAGCTTAAAAGCGAAGGCCGCTATCTTGAAGAGCAGCCAGAAGAAGAGGGCGAAGACCAGTAGCCCGACGATGGCGGAGCCGACGGACGGACGGACGATGTGGGCGCGGTTGAGCATCGAGGGAATAACGCGGGGCGCAAAGGCCTAGTTGAATACCTCCGTCGAGGGGTGAGGTATGTCTGCTGAAGGCCGCCAGGATTGGGCTGGGAGCGTGCGCCGCTACCTAAATCTCGCCCCGGACGCCCCGCTCACCTTCGCGGTGGAGCCGAAGTACGACGGCGGCTCGGTGGCGCTCGTCTACGAGGGCGACCTGTTCGTGCGCGGGGCCACGCGCGGCAACGGCGCCGAGGGCGAGGAGGTCACCAACAACCTGCGGACGCTGCCCTCGGTGCCGCTCCGGGCTGCCTTCAGTCAACTCGGCATGTCACGAGTAGAGTTGCGCGGCGAGGCGCTGATCCGTAAGGATCGCTTCGCGCTCATCAACGAGTTGCGCGCTGCCGAGCGCGGGTCGCTCTTCGCCAACCCCCGCAACGCCGCCACGGGCGCCCTGCGGATGAAAGACCCGAAGGAGACGGCCGAGCGGAAGCTGGATGCCTTCGTCTATTCGCTAGGCTACGGCGTCGATGCGGAGGGCCAAGATCGGGTCCAGGCACTCGGGAGTCATTTCGCTTCCGTAGAGACGCTCGGTCGGCTCGGCTTCCTGATCCCCGGTGATTACATGCGCAGGTGCGAGACGATTGAGGAGGTGGCGAGTTTTTGCGAAAGCATGCAAGCGCAGCGGGTGGACCTGCCGTACGAGTTGGACGGGATGGTAGTGAAGGTGGACGACCTCTCGCTCCAGGCCAGGCTCGGGAACACGAGTCACCACCCGCGCTGGGCGATCGCGTTCAAGTTCGCCGCCCAGCAGGCGACCTCGACCCTGGAGCAGGTCGACTTCCAGGTCGGGAAGATCGGCTCGGTGACGCCGGTGGCGCGGATCACGCCCGTGGCCCTGGCCGGGGTGACGGTGAGCAACGTGAGCTTGCACAACGAGGACTTCATCCGCGACAAGGACATTCGACTCGGGGACAGGATCTTGGTGGAGCGCGCGGGCGATGTCATCCCTTACATCGTGAAGTCGCTGCCGGAGTATCGCGATGGGACGCAACAAGAGGTCAGGTGGCCGGAGCGCTGTCCGGAGTGCGCCCAGCCGATCGTCCGACCCGAGGGCGAGGCGCGGTGGTTGTGTATCAATAATGATTGCCCGGCGCAGGTCATCGCGCGGCTTATTCACCACGTATCGAAAGACGCGATGGACATCGATGGTTTGGGCGAAAAGCAGTTGTTGCGCTTTCGCGAAAACGGCTTTATCACCGGCTTGCCGGATATCTATCGATTGCCGTACGAGGAGATATTAGCGCTGGAAGGATTCAAAGAAAGGTCGGTAGAAAATCTGAAGGCGGCGATTGAAACGGCGAAACAAAATCCCATCCAGAGACTCCTTTATTCGCTGAGCATTCACCACGTCGGTCGCACGGCCTCCCGGATGCTCGCCGAGCAAGTTACCGACGTTCGTGAGCTGGCCGAGTGGCCGCCCGAGCGCTACCTCGCGCTCCACGGCATGGGCCAGACGGTGGCCGACAACATGATGGCCTGGTGGGCCCTGGAGCACAACCGCCGCATGATGGACGAGCTGGCCGAGCTCGGGGTCAACATGCGCCAGACCGCGGAGGACAAGCCGGCGGTGCCTAATGCGGACGGGGCCTTCGCCGGCAAGACGATCCTCTTCACCGGCACCCTCACGACCATCGGCCGCAAGGAAGCGCAGGCCCTGGCCGAGGCTGCGGGCGCGCGCAACGCGAGCGGCGTGAGCGCTAAGTTGGATATCCTCGTGGCCGGCGAGAAGGCCGGCTCGAAGCTGAAGAAGGCCGAGGCGCTGGGCACGGTAAGGGTGATGACGGAGGGGGAGTTCTTGGCGGCGGTTCGGGAGGCGTAGGACACGTGCTCGGCGCGCGGCTCCCGGTCTCCGGGCCGGGCGTGCCGAGTACAGTGGGCGAGTTGAGTTGCGCGCTGGGCGCTTAGGTGGCGCAGAGTTGCGGTGGGCGCGCCCGGCGCGGAGACCGGGGGCCGCGCGACCACCGCCTCTCTGCGCCCCACGTGTCACAACACTTCCTACCTTTATTCCCATGACCGAGACCGCCCCCGCCACCCGCTCCGGGATCGACCTGTTCCGTGAGCGCCTCAAGCGCGCCATCGACGAGGCTGACACTAAGACTTTGCTAGCTGTGCTGGACGTCGTCGACAAGGAGGACGACCCGGAGGAGGCGCCGTACGTACTATTCGCACAGGGGATCCAAGCCGTGAAGCAGGGGCGCACCATTCCAATGGACAAGTTCTTAGAAACCTTAGACGAGCTCGACCGTGACGGTTAAGATTTCCGAACCGTTCGAGAAGCAGATCAAGCGCCTCAGTAAGTCCTACAGTTCAGTCGCCGCCACCGTTCGCCAACTCATCATTACGCTAGCGAACGGCGAGCTCCCGGGTGACCGTGTTTCCGGGACGACCCTCCCGTCCTACGAGGTCCGCCTCCCGAACCGCGACGCCAACCGCGGGAAGTCCGGCGGCTTCCGCGTGGTGTACGTGGTGGTGGTCGAGGACACCGTCTACCTCATCGCGATCTACTCAAAGTCGGATACTGCGAGCCTGAGCGCGGCCGAGATCAATGAGCTGATCCAGGAGTTGCCAGGAGAGCAACCGCCATCCGACGTAGGGTAAAGCCCCTCTGATGCCCTACCTTCGTACCGCCATGACGCAGCTCCACCTCGACAAGTACCAACAACTCCGCGCCAAAATGCGCGCCCTCATCGACGAGGCCGACGACGAGCGCCTCGAGGATATGGAGGAGGCGTTGTGGGAGGCGAGCCAAGACCCGCCCCTGGTGCAGATGCGTAAATCGCTCGAAGACATAAGGGCGGGGCGGACGGTGTCCTTCGAAGAGCTACTGAAGATTTGTGACGAGGAAGACGAGGCAAACGAGGACGACCATGAAGGTTGAGTCATCGAAGTTTTTTACTAGAAGCCTTCGCAAGCTCAAGAAGCGCTTCCCCTCTACCGGTGCCGAGGTCAAGGCCGCAGCCATCTCCATTGCTAACGACGAGGAACCCGGCGACAGAATCTCCGGAACCACCTACCCAGCGTATAAAGTGCGTCTCGCCAACAAAGACGCTAACCGCGGAAAGTCCGGTGGCTTCCGGCTCATTTATTATATCATAATCGATGAAGCCGCGTACCTACTCGTGCTATACTCCAAAACGGAACGCGAATCTTACACCGCTGAGGAGATCAACCAATTGATCCGAGACGAGAGGCTGGAGTAAAGATCTACACCCGCCACCGCCGCCCCTTCCACTCGTAGTCGAGCGGGAGCAGCGCCAGGGCCCCGACGCCCGCGACGTACAGCGCGTGCGCGACGGACTGCAGGGGGTAGGTCGCGTCGAGCAGGCTCACGCGCCCGAAGTGCCGGGTGGCTTCGCGCAGTAGGACGTAATCCGCGGCGAGTTTGACGGCCCAGGCTGTCGCCAAAACGCCCCGCGGTAGCACCCCGGACGCGGCCAGCGGCACACCGAGCGCCAGGCCGACGTGGTACGCCCACACGAGGGCCAGGGTGGCCGTGAGGGCGGGCTGCTGATTGAGGCCCGTCTTGGCCGACCAGCGCCAGCGTTGGAGGACGAAGGCCCGTAGCGTGGGTTGCGCAGCGGTAACGACGGCGGCGGCGGGGGTTTTGACGAAGGTCACCCTTCCGGGAAAACGCTCGAGCAACTTCCCGAGCAAGACCATGTCGTCTCCGCTCGCGGACTCGGCGCCCGTCTCGGCGGCGTAGCCATTGACCCTGTCGAAAGCTGTTTTGGCGAAAGCTAGATTGGCGCCATTGCCCATCGCGAAGCTGCCGATCTGCAGGCTGGCCCCCGTGATCAGCATCATCCCACAGAAGTCGAGCGCCTGCCAGCGCCCGAACCACGTCTCGCCGTGGGCGAGGTGCACGGGGGCGGCGAGGGCTACGCGACCCGTCGTATGCGCGTCTAGGGTCGCCAGCCACCGCGGCCCCACCCCGACGTCGCCGTCGAGGGTCGCGATCCACTCGCCGCGCGCCTGCGAGATGCCGTGCGCGAGAGCGGCCTTCTTCCCCACCGCGTGAGCCTCTCCGCCGGTAGGCATGGACAGGACGCGGGCGCGCGGCAGGGCGCGCGCCACGGCTGCGGTAGCGTCGGTGCTGTGGTCGTCGACGACGATGAGTTCGACGCGGTCCGAGAGCTGCGGCTGGAGGGAGGCGAAAAGCCGGGGTAGGTTGGCCGCCTCGTTGCGGCAGGCCACGACGATGGACCAGGATTGCCGTAGCCCATCACTCGTCGCGGCTGGCTGTACCTCCGTGCGCACCCGACGCCACGCCCGCACGAACCGCATCTGGATGGCCGCGTACCCGCCAGCGAGCGCCAACGCGACTATGGAGAGCGGCCAGTGCTTCATGCGCCGGCAAGATGGGTCACGTGGCGGAGACTACTCCCGCGGAATCCTAATCACCACCCCGCCCTCGCGCTGCACCGTCTCGAAGCCGTCGTCCTCGTGGCCGAGGCCCGGCCCGCCCGCCCCCGGGAAGCCGCCCCGCTGCCGCATCTGGTCCTGCAAATCGGCCACCTTCCTACGCACCGTTCGCTTGAGCAGCGCCTTGCCGAACAGGTAGCCACACACGAGCGGGTAGGCGGCTATCGCCAAAACGGCATACAGCACGCCCCGCAACAAGTCCGCCCGGAACGTCGCCCCGAGCCAGCGGAAGAACCCGAGCACCGTCTCGCGGTCGATGAAGAACGCGGCTACCAAAAGGAGCGGCCCGGCGAACAGGAGCAGCTTAAAGGCGAAGGCGGCCATCTTGAGCAGTAGCCACACGAAGAGGGCGAAGACCAACACCCCGACGATGGCGGAGCCGATGGAGGGGCGGACGGAGCGGGCGCGATGGAGCATCGGGGGAGTAACGCGGGGTGGGTGGGGGTAGTTGAGGGCGGACAGTGACGGGGGGGCGTACGTCGAGGGCTCACATCATACATTTCGAGTCTTTGGCCTGATCTCCCTTGACAGCGACAACGCCGTTGCCAGCGTATAAACGCATATGTGCCCTTGAGCCTACAAGACACATAAAATGCGTAAATTTGCCATACACGCAAAATAATGCACTGCATGCGTGAACATGTTGGGGGGGGGGCGTTAAACCTACCGACAACCATTCTTCTTCTTCTTCTCAAAAAACACACATGAGAACCTTACTACCAAGCTTGGCGTGTATCGCTGCGTTTGCCGTGGCGGCCTGCCAAGACACTACAGCATCCGATATGGATGCCACCACCCAGAATCGGGTCGATCGCGTCGTACTCACGGACGCTGTCAATGATCGCGTGATCACCACTACCTTCACTTACCTCGCGGACGGAAGCGTTCTCCAGACGGACGATGCTCCAGATGTCCTACAAAGCAGGAGCCCAATAATCTACGGCGAACGCACAGCAGATCCTACACCCAACAACGACGGCGGATACAACTACACGTGCCGAACAAATCCTAGCGCGACTTGCTACGACCGCAACGCTCCGGCGCCACTAGAACCAGCAGGGTAGAACCTTGTATTCCACAAACTTTCACACGTAATTACGTGACACACGTTCGGAATTTCTGCATATTTTTTGCAGTGCTGTTCACGGCGGTGGTGCTCGCTCAGACGAGTGCCACCGCCGTTAATAGTTGCTACAAAAACCCAGTGCCCATTAAATTGGACGCATCAAGTCATGCATCTCGAACTACACTAAATGAGTGGGGCTCAGGAGTTACAATCAGTGCCAACCGCCATGTAGTAAATATTGGATACTTAGATGTCGTAATGATTAACTCGAATGGAGAGCTAATTTCGAGGCTGCCATTCGCTCAAATTGATAGCGTTGGAGACTTGTTTATTAAAAGATTATTAGGATCCTCAGCATCGATAAAACGACGCACATCAGTGTTAGATTCCGTTTTG
The DNA here is from genome assembly GCA_965215115.1 of Saprospiraceae bacterium. Classification (GTDB taxonomy): domain Bacteria; phylum Bacteroidota; class Bacteroidia; order Chitinophagales; family Saprospiraceae; genus CALDTK01. Next base: position 2,420,919 of record OZ244050.1, on the reverse strand, counting down.
TGCACACATACAATATTCACAGTTCGCGGTCTCCACCATGACAGAAAATCCGGTCGAATAGAACTCATGTTGGCAGTTATTGCAGAAGGAGTACCCGTTAGAGAGGGGTGGGCATTCGAAAATATGATGTATACAATGACATTTGACTACGACCTAAAGCTATGTGACGCAGCGCTTATTCGGAACCAAATGGATCTCATCCATGGGTCGTCAAGAGCTAACGCACTTACATCAAAAAACATATTCATTGACCTTAAAGAACAAGCCGTTTTCGATACGTCAACCTATGCATTTAGTAAATATCAACGACAGGACGATGAATGGATACTGAAGGGACACTTTACAGAACTCAGGGTCGATAGCAACACTGCGTGGAACTTTATGGGCACTCTACCCGCTGGCCTACCTCACCCCAAAGGGTTGCTGTCTAGCAATGGCAGAGACGTAGTCGTTACCGATACGTCGGGAAAAACGATTGAGGCGTGGACACTCGAGGATGCAGACGCTCGGCCCATAGATATTATAAAGTCCGCAGGCGACGGCTACATTACCAAGTCTTACGTTTTCGACGGCCGCTTCGCCGACATCAATGAGCCGTATAATTACATTGAGAAGCGGGATGCCCACCTCAATGTCGAATATCGGCTCGCCCGTTACGACTGGCGCCGCTTCCGCGTCAACGACATTGACACCTACGGTGAACAGGTATTCGTGATGCTGTACGATAAAGTCTCGAAACGACACCTTCTTCAAACGTTAGCGCTAGACAGTCGCTGTGGGGACCAGATCTTTCAGTAATCCCCCCCCTCACGCCCCCACATATTGCAGCTCCCACAGCTCCCGAAAGTGCCCCCCTTCAATCCCCAACAACTCTTCCCTCGTCCCGAACTCCACGACCCTCCCCTTATCCAACACCAGAATCTTATCCGCGTGTCGAATGGTCGCCAGGCGGTGCGCAATGACAATCGAAGTTCTTTTCTCGATCAACTTCTCAATAGCGTACTGGATCACCGCCTCCGACTCCGGGTCGATCGAACTCGTTGCCTCGTCCAAGATCAGGATGTCCGGCTCGAACACCAGCGCGCGCACGAAGCTGATCAACTGCCGCTGCCCCATGCTCAACGTCGCGCCCCGCTCGTGGACGACGTGATCGTAGCCGTCGGGCAGCCGCATGATGAAGTCGTGCGCCCCGATCATCTTGGCCGCCTCGATGACGCGCTCACGGGAGATGCTGTCGTCGGCGAGGGTGATGTTGTCAGCCACGGTGCCCCCAAACAGGAACACGTCCTGCAGCACGATCGCCAGGCGCGAACGCAGGTACTCGAGCGAGTACTCCGGCAGCGGTTTGCCGTCGAGGCGGATTTCCCCGCGCTGAATCTCGTAAAAGCGGTTCAGCAGATTAATGATCGTCGACTTACCCGAACCGGTCGAGCCCACGATGGCCAAAGTCTGTTTTGCCGAAAGGCTAAAACTCACCTCCTCCAACACCCACTCCGCCTCCACGTACGCGAAGGTGACCTCGTCGAACTCGATGTCGCCCCGGATCTCATCGGGCGCGTGCGTTCCCTCATCCGTGATCTTATCGTCGCGGTCGAGTAGGCCAAATACACGCTCCGCCGCCACCAACCCCATCTGCAGCGTATTAAACTTGTCGGCCAGCGTCCGGATCGGCCGGAACAGCATGTTGAGGTAGATCGGGAACGCCACCAGGACCCCCAGACTTACCTCGCCCACCGATCACCCCACGCGCGCCCCACCAGACCATCAGTCCTAGGCTCGCCGCCGACAGAATCTCGACCACCGGGAAGAAAATGGCGTAGTAGAAGATCGACCGCAGATTAGCCGAAGTGTACTCGCGATTAATAACCTTAAACTTCGCCGCCTCCTGGCGCTCGGCGTTGAAGGCCTGCACCGCCGCCATCCCCGAGATTCGCTCCTGCAAAAAGGCATTCATCCGCGCGATCTGCGTACGGACGTTCTGGAACGACTCCTTGACGGCCTCCTTGAAGAGGTAGCTCGCCCAGATCAGCAGCGGCACCGTCGTGAGGCACACCAGCGTGAGCTTCCAGTCGATCGCGAGCATGAGCCCGAGCACCACCACGACCACGAGCATGTCCGCGATGATCGACACGCCACCCTCGGTGAAGACCGTATTGATCGTCTGGATGTCGTTGATCGTACGTGTAGTCGAGGTCCCGATCGGGGTACGGTCGAAGTACGTGAGGCGTAAACTGACAGGATGTGGCGGAAGACCTTATCCCGCAGGTCCCGCACCACGCTCTGCCCGAGCCAGTTCGTGATATAAGTAAAGGCGTAGCGCACGATGGCCTCGAGCACCGTGAACCCGATCACGAGCAGCGTCATGCGCTGCAGCCCGGCGAGGTCGAACTCGATGATGTAGTCGTCCACCATCAGTTGCACCAGGTACGGCCGCGCCGCCGAGATGGGCGCCGAGGCGATCGCGAGCACGGCCGAGATGATCAGCAGGCCACGGTACGGCCGCGCCTCGCGGATGATGCGCCCGAGCAGGCCGTAACTAAATTTCTTCGGGAGTCTCAGCCATGGCAGGTACGTGCGGCAAACCCGCGGAAGTCGCGCGCGGTTGTTAGGCCAGGAGCTCCATGAGCGCCCCTTCCTTGAGGGCGTACGCACAGGTCACGACCTGCGCCTGCGGCAGCCTCTCCACCACGAAGTCGATCAGCCCCAGCGCCACCACGATCATGTCCGCGCGGTCGTCCGGTATACGCGTGTCCGCAAAACGCTCCGCCTCGGTCATCCCCGCGCTCTCGGTATATAAGTTGCGCACCTGCACCGGGTCGAGCGTCCAGACAGCTTGCGCCAAAACTCGCCCGTACAGCTCCGCCAGCACGTCGAAGGTCCCGCTCGACCCAACGAGTTGCACCTCCAATCCCTCACATGCTTTCAGCATCGGCGCCAAAGTCACGCCTAAATACTCCATGAGTGCCCGCGGCTGCGCGCCCCCCAGCGCACCCCCCGCACCCAGGCACCCAGGCACCCCCGCACCCCCCGCACCCCCCGCACCCCCCGCACCCCCAAACGGCTCCTCGCGATGGAAGCGCTTCCGCAAAACCTGCGCCCCCACCGGAAAGCTCTCGCGGTACAGCGTCTCTTGGTGGTCCGTCAAAATAAACTCCACCGACCCCCCGCCAATGTCCATGATCAGGTAGTGCGCTGCCGGCGGCAGCGGCGCGGCCAGGACGGCCCTCGCGATGAGCCCCGCCTCCCGGTCCCCGTCGATGATCTGGATCTCGACCCCGAGCGTCTCCGACAGCGCCTGCCTGAGCTGCGGCCCATTGTCCGCCGTCCGCATGGCCGCCGTCGCGAAGGCCACCCGCGGGATATCGGGATAGCGCGCCAGCACCTCGCCGATCGCCTCGCAGGCCGCGACGGCGCGCGCGTACGGCGCCGCCCCGATGCGTTCGATCCCGTCGGAGGCCACCTTCACGAAATGCCGCTGCCGCTCGACCTCCTCGACGAGGCCGTCCGCGCCGACGCGGCCGACGAGCAGGTGGAAGGTGTTGGTGCCGAGGTCGACGACGGCGGCGAGGGGGTTTGGCAAGGGGCGTAAAGTTGGGGGGCGCCGCGGGGCGCGACCGCAAGGTAGGCAGGGCTTTCGCCAAAACCTGTACGGCTATGAAGGGCACGTCGACAACTGCCCACTGGCCCCACTAGCCAAATTTTGGATGGGTGCAAGCGGTGGCAAAAAATTTTCCCAGGCAACCGAACCAAACGCCGAAACATCCGTTTGAGGCAAGCATACGGCTCGATCTCGACCCGTCGATTGTTGCTATTTGCTCACGTTCTTAAGTTGTTAGAATATGTGGTTTGCTACACTCGGGGGCGCTAATCGGCTCTCTCTCTCTCTCTGTTCCGCCTCCTGCTGTCCTGCCTCATGATCGGTGGCACGATCTGTGGTGCTCGCGGGCAGTTTGCTAATGTCTGCTCCAACCCTAGCGGCTCGCAAGAACCCAGCCTGGAGCCAGTCGGGAGCTACTCGCTACAGACCGGTTCGTACGACGCGGCACTCTTTGCCCGCAAGAACGATGCGGGCCTTGCCTCCGAGTCGATCCTCTCGCAACCGATCTTCGATTGTGCCCCGGGGGAGGTCCTATTCATGGGTTCGAACCGACAGAACCAGAGCAGCGCGATGCTGCTGGAGCTGGTGAGACCGGTCAACCTGAGTGCGAACATTGCTGTGGTGGGTGTGCCCCAAAACCAGTTCTACGGGGTGGGGGCTTCGCTGACCGTGCTAACCCCCGTTCAGCGGTTGTTGCGCGGAAAGGCCTACACCGTTGACAGGTTCATCATCCGCTACGACGCGTACTTTGGCTCCGGGACCGTACCCTGCGCCCAGCTCCTGCTGAGCTATGACGTCATCAACAACGTGGCACAGAACATCATACAGACCGACAGTCGGCTCCAGCGATGCGTAGGCGGCGGATGCGATCCGGTGGCTGCCACAACCCCGATCTGGAACTATCTCGACGCTTCGCAGGTCTTCGGTGATGTCAACTACGTTTTTCGGACCTCGCAGGTGGGTTCGTTCAGTAATGAATCTCTGGGCGCAGTCGATGTCGCTCCCGGTGGATTCATCGTGATCGATGGCGTCTGCACGTACAACGCTTCAAGCTGGCCGGGCAATGGGATCGGCGGGCAGCAGAGCGTAGAGTTCCTATTCACTCCAGGGTCCAGGCTCAATTTCGGTGGTCACGGACAGTCCTTCGCGGGCTACAACATCGCCGGCTCCGACTTCATGCCGTGCGAAAGCACCGGGTACGATGGGATCGTCATCCTGCCCCGGACAGTGGTGACGATGTACAACGGCAGTACGAGCAGTAGGACGCTGGTGCTGGGGGCCGCTAATGGCATCACGGTCAAAGAGTATGCGCAACTCGAATTGCGTCAAGGGCGCATCATTGGCTCTACCAATGGCCTAAACATTGACCATAACGGTTCTGCAAACCTCGTCGATGTACATTTTGGGCAGACGATCGTCACCGACGACGACAACCCATTCGGAGTACAGTATAATCCTGCGGGCCCCGGTCAGGTCGGAATAAAGGTCAATTGGACGGCAAGCACTACACCACCGGGTCTGATTTCCGCAAACGAGAACCTCCTCGCTAACGACATTCACATAGAGGATTTCGCCACTGGCATAGACGTAAGTGGAACTTACGAGCCAGATTTCAGCGCGGTCGTATCCAATAGCACTATCCAAGATGTGACGAACGGCATAGTGTTGTACCAGACAAAAAAAGCATACTTCCGACTAATAAACTCTGCGCTTAGCGCCACGCAGTATGGGTTCATTGCCTCCTACGATGATTTTGGAATTCTAAGTTTAGAGGACAATTCCATCACCAGCGGGAATACTGCAATCCAGTCTGGTGGCGGCTACTACACCTACCTCGAGGCCGACGACAATATAATATCTTCCGGCAGACACGGCATTGTGAGTACTGGGATCGATCCCTCGCTCTATGCGACGAACAACGAGATCGTATTAACGCCTGGAGGCAACTTCACGTACGAGCCACGAATTGGAGTACGGCACTACTCCAGTACGAACGGACAGAGTTCCATATCGGACAACGAGATCACGCTTCCTACGCAGCAGTCGACTGGGGTCCAGATGCTGAACAGCAGCAATACGACGGCGAGCAACAACGCTATCCGCACGAGATACCTGGTGGCCACTGGCCTTAGTGTAGTGGGTGGCCAAAACAACGTAGTAAGGTGTAATCGAGTCGGAAAGTTCAATTCATCCTTTAACTCGGCGGAGAACTTCGGGGTCGTCACACAAAGCGTGAACGGCATCACGGTTCAGTTCAACACGTTGAACCATATTGGATACGGCTTACAGATGCTAGGCACGTCGTATTCCGGGCAGTATCGCCGCAATCGCTTCGAATCCACGGGTACGGGGCTGGTTGTAGGGCTCATCTCCGGGGATCCGAATAACGTGCCGGATGCGTATATCGGGGGGGCACAGTCCTTTCCAGGGAATGAGTGGATTAATAATACGCGGGCGTATCACTATCCAAGTGAAACGATAAAGGAGAATAACCGATTTGATGTCCGCAGTTCCTCCCCATTCCATCCAACTACCGGCAATCTAGCAAACTGGTTCTACACATACGTAGCTCCAAATGCGCCCGAGCCCTATCCGAGCAACTGTGCTACGCTTCCGCCTGGCTGGTTCGAGGTTGCTCCTCCAGAGGAAGAGGAGACGCAGGTAAGTCGAAGCTCAGACAGCAACACCGAGTTAGATTCTCGGCAAGAAACTTCTCTGGCGAGAGACGCGCAACGCGCTGAAGCACGCACGTCGAAAACGTCCGGACAGACATCAGAAACGAACCCGATTCTTGGGGAACTAGCCCGATTCGAGAGCGAGTTGCTCAAATATTCTCTGGAACGAAGTGACGAAGTGAACTACACCATGCGGGCTGACGCACTCAATGAGTTTCGAAATTCGGACAAGAACGCCAAAGCTTCACTCCAATTACGAGAGCGGTACCTCTCGATTGAAAAAGGTTCCAGCTCAGATTTGGACAAGCTTGCTTCCCTAGGCCGGCTTCAGGCTCAAGTAGGCAGTGTCGCTTCAGCAACCGATCTCGAGCAATTATGGCAAGAGGCCCTCGATCTCGCCATTCAGGTTCGCAAGGGTCGACTCTCTGGCGAGACTGCCGAACAGAAAACCGTTTCTCGCCTCAATACAATAGCGTCCCTCTGCTACGAAACAAAGGGGCCTGGAGTTCTCTTGGCGCGGCAATTCACTGACCGAGTCTATGAGGATTATGTCCAGTGTCAACCAAACAAGCAGCAGTTAAGACTTTCCGACCTACCGGAAACAGACTTGTTCATATCTCCGAACCCTGTCGGCGCCAGCTCAAGACTTACGTTTTCTCGATCCTTGATTGATGCAGACATACAAATCGTTGATGGCACGGGAAGGGTGATTGAGAGTCGATCAAAATTCAATGGCTCCAAATTCCGAACGCGTAATCCACTGGCAAGCGGTGTATATGTACTGCGTATCGTCGATGCGCATGGCGCGGAAACCTCCGTTAGGCTCGTAGCTACAGGTCGATGATTATGCTGCGTACAGTAGGGAGTGCAATGCTTTTAGGCATATTCCTAACGACCGGAAGTATCGCAGGTCATGGACAAAAGCAACAAACGTTGCTTCGTCCCGATGGCGTATGGGCTTTTGGTTATGACCAGACCACATACTCTGAAGAATTTGGACTTACTATTCTCGATCTTACAGGAAGTAAGGTAATATGGAAAAGCCCAGATTCCATTAGCGCTTTTGCCTTTAATCGGAACGTGGTCAATTTTTATACGCCTCAGTATCGACTAGACGGCAACGGCTGCGCACTCGTCCGTAATTTTACTGATACCGTGGACCTTACCTTCAAAAATTACCCCCCGCAGCGATTTCAAGAATACTGTGAGGAATACCTGCCCCGGACGCAGGCCCATGGCTACCAACACATACTTCCGATGGGCGACAATGTGTTAGCTTATTCCTCCGAAGTCAAGTTGAGAAACGCGAACAATCCGGGCTTTTACATTGCTGGTTACAATATCTCGCTACTAGACGAGAATGTATTGCGAGACTCTGTCGATATATCGAATTTTGGTGCTGTCCTAAAGTCCTACAGCTTCACTCTTGGGGATACGCTTTTGAGAGAAACATACGATTACGTGCCTGATCTCCACGGCGGGTGGTGGGGAGTGGCAAAGCCACAAGAAGCACCACTGTTTTTTAGATTTCGACTTACTCTCGATACCGTAGAGGTCTTACCACCAATAATGCTCGGCGAAACAGGTTCCGACTACGAACAGCTGACCACCCGGTTGGAATTCGCTCCCGATGGCTCGAGATTCGCATCCGTTTCCTCGCTTAACGGAATTTCGATATGTGATTTCGACCGCGCCGACGCCAATATCGCGCGGACTGATCTTATCCCGCTAGACTTTACTCCCCACGTACTTGGCCGCACCGACTTCGACATCGCCTGGTCGGCTTCCGGTCGGTTCCTCTATGTCGCCAACGACTCGATGCTCCACCAATTCGATACATACGCGGATAATGTCGCCGGATCTGTCGTACGCCTCTCCGGAGACTACCAAACCTTCCCCCACACCTCGTACAAAGAGATCGAGCGCGGACCAGACTGTCGTATATATGTAGCCGCGGCCGACGTCAACCGCCAGGACCTGTCCGTCATCGATAAGCCCGACCAAAAGGGCGCTGCGTGCGCCCTGAAACCTTCGCAGCTCTACATCCGCCGCTATCACTTCGGCGCCATCCCCAACTCCATCCCCGACTACCACCTCTACGCCCGCACCCGCGTCGACCGCGGCCTCCCCCCCATTTACGACACGGCGGTCTGCAACCCGAACATCGGACCGCCCGCCTACTACGATTGGCTGACCGCCACCGAGACCCCACCGACCGAGGCGCTGGCGCTCACGGTTTACCCCAATCCCGCGCGATCCAATTCCACCATCCAAATTTACGGAATTCCCGAGGGTAGTGCGTCCGGTGGTGCTTTCGCGTCTTACGTCGCGCGGCTCGTGGATGCGTCCGGACGCCAGGTCGCCGAGACCCGCGCCATGGACGGGGGCGTCGGTGAGGTGCCCTACCCCATCCCGGACCTCCCCGCCGGCACCTACTTCCTCCAGGTAGGCTCCACCGCCGAGGGCCGGTACACTACCGTCACGCTCATCGTGCAGTAGGTGACTGCGGCGGGCGCGTCCCCTACTCCACCGGCGTAAAGCCCGGCACCAACTGCCCAAACTGCCCATTAAAAAAGCTCTTCCCCTGCTCCGTAAAGGCATTGCCGTACGTCGGCCGCTTGTCCGGCCCCGCGAAGGCCAGGTAGGTGCACCCCGACGCAAAGTGGATGTCCGCCTCCTCGACGGTCCGCCCGCCGATCTTGTAGAACGCCCGCCCGATGGCCGGACAGCGGTTCGTGATCACCGGCGGCGCCTCGGAGATACCGGCCAGGGCGTAGTCGACGCCCGCGGCCTCATCCATGCTCATGCTAAACGACTGCTCGTAGAACACGTAGTCGATGTGGGTCACGCTGTCGCGCAGGCGCTGCAACTGCGTGGCGGGCAGGGGCTGGATGCCAGCGGAGGTCGGCTGCGTCGCCGGGGCATCATTAGCAGCTGTCGGATCCGAGGCGGGATCGGTTTTGCAGCAGCACAGCAAGCACATGGCGGTGAGGAGCGGGAGGGTTTTCATGAAGTAAGTGCTACAGTTTCGTAAAGCAGATTGCCGCGCCAGCTTGCTTCGCGGCGTCTCGCAATGACGGGTCCTTCGACACGGTCGGTTCGTCATCTATAAGGCTACTCTGTCTGCTGTCCGGAAGTGCAGCCAGTCCATCCTCCATCAGGCGAAGCCGGTCCATCCTCCATCAGCAAAGCGGTCCATCGTCCATCAGGCGAAGCCGGTCCATCGTCCATCAGCAAAGCGGTCCATCGTCTATGCTCCACCCTCCTCAAAACGCCTGCCGCACGTGCAAAGACACCTGCTTGCTCAACAGCGGCGTCCCCGTCCGCTCGTTCGCATTGAGCACGCCCCAGCGGTGAAACGCCCCGATCGCGGTCCGCTCCCGGAGGCTATAGTAGGCCCCGAGGTTGGCCCCGAGGCCATTGGGTCGGTAGTCAAACGCACTCGAGATATCGACCCCGACCGAACTGATGGTCTCCGTACTGACCAAGCGGCGGTACTCGAACCCGGCCACGAATTCCAGGCGGTAGTAGACCTCGTCGTCGCTCAACCAGTCCATGTAGTGCAGGTGGACGGGCACGGCCACGTAGTTGAGCTTGATCTCCAGGAAGGGACTGATGCCCGCGGGGCGGTCCACCTCCCGACCGCTCGCCTTGCTGCCGTTCGGGGCGTACGCGAACGCCAGTGAGGTGCGCCACTTGTCCGACAGGTCGTACCACACCCCGACGCCGCCGAGGAGCCCGATCCGGTTGTAGCCCGCCAGCATATCGCCGTTGAGCTGACTCGCGATGGCGCCCCCGGCGACGTACCCGCGGAACACCTGCGCCTCGCCGGGGCCGATCCGCCAGAACGTGGCCACCAGCACGACCGCTATTTGCAAAAGTCCACGCATCACCGGCGAAGATAGGGGCCGACCCGCGGCGCGCGTCGCATCTTTGCCGGCCGATGCCTTCCGACAAACGCGCCCTGGTCCAACTCGAAGATCGCCTCCGCGACGCCGGCTACGAACTCCGCTACGAGCGCGGGCACTTCCGCGCGGGCTACTGCGTAGTGCACGCGCGCAAGGTCGTGATCGTCAACAAGTTCTTCGACGCCGCCGCCCGCCTCGACACTCTGCGCAACCTCGCCGGCGAGTTAGTCGCCACCCCCGAAATCGCCCAGCCATCGTAAGTCCCGGCCCCACGCTCACGATGCTCGGCACCGGCACCTCGCAGGGGGTCCCCGTCATCGGCTGCCGCTGCGGCGTGTGCCTGAGCCCCGATCCGCGCGACCGGCGCTTCCGCTGCGCCGGACTCGTCAGCGACGGGCGCACGAGCGTCCTCGTCGACTGCGGTCCGGACGTGCGCCAGCAGCTCCTCCGCGCCGGCGTCACCCGCCTCGACGCCGTCGTCATCACGCACGAGCACAACGACCACATCATCGGGCTCGACGACCTGCGCCCCTTCATCTTCCGCCAGCGCAAACCCTTCCTCGTCTACGCCGAGCCCCGCGTCCAGACCGAGATCCGCGCGCGCTTCGCGTACGCCTTCGCCGAGCACCACTACCCCGGCGCCCCGGAGTTCGAACTGCGGAGCCTCACGCCGGGCCAGCCTATCGAAGTGGGCACCCTCCCGCCCATCACGCCCCTGCGCGTCATGCACGGCCCCCTGCCCATCCTCGGTTTTCGCGTAGGCGCCCTGGCCTACCTCACCGACGTGAAGACCGTCCCCGCCGAGACGCTCGCCGGCCTGCGGGGCCTCGACACCCTCGTCACCAGCGCCCTGCACGACTACGGCCACCACAGCCACATGTCGATCGAGGAGGCGTCGGCTTTCGCCAAAACCCTCAACGCCGGCCGTACCTACTTCATCCACATGAGTCACCTCGCGCCGCGGCACCGCGACCTGGAAGCCCGGCTGGCGGGCGTCGCGCACGTGGCCTACGACGGGCTGGTGTTGCGGGGCGGGCGTTAGACGAGCTCCGCTCGCGCCCGCAGTGGGCGGGCGTTAGACGAGCTCCGCTCGCGCCCGCAGTGGGCGGGCGTTAGACGAGCTCCGCTCGCGCCCGCAGTGGGCGGGCGTTAGACGAGCTCCGCTCGCGCCCGCAGTGGGCGGGCGTTAGGCGAGCTCCGCTCGCGCCCGCAGTGAACGGGCGTTAGACGAGCTCCGCTCGCGCCCGCAGTGGGCGGGCGTTAGGCGAGCTCCGCTCGCGCCCGCAGTGAACGGGCGTTAGACGAGCTCCGCTCGCGCCCGCAGTGAACTGGCGTTAGGCGAGCTCGTCTGGGCGGGCGTTAGACGAGCTCCGCTCGCGCCCGCAGTGGGCCTCCCGCCCGCAGTGGGCGCGCGAGCAGAGCTCGTCTAACGCGCCGACGTCCCACCCAGCGTCGTTTATTTGCCGCCACCTCAAATCCTCCCCCGAGTATGCCCCTCCTCTCCGACAAAAACGCCCTCATCACCGGTGGCTCCCGCGGCATCGGCGAGGCCATCGTCCGCCGTTTCGTGGCCGAGGGCGCCCGCGTCGCCTTCACCTACGCCAGCTCCGCCGACAGGGCCAACGCCCTCGCGACCGAGCTCAACGCCGAGTACGGCAACGGCAAAGTGACGGCCTACCGGAGCGACGCGGCGAGTTTTGCGGAAGCGGAACAACTCATCGCCGACGTCGTGGCGGCCTTCGGGACCGTCGACGTGCTCGTCAACAATGCCGGCATCACGCGCGACAACCTCATGCTGCGCATGTCGGAGCAGCAGTGGGACGACGTGATCCACACCAACCTCAAGTCCGTCTTCAACCTCACCAAGCACGTACTGCGCCCGATGATGAAGGCCAAGTCCGGCTCGATCATCAACATGAGCTCGGTGGTCGGCGACTTCGGCAACGCCGGGCAGGCCAACTACGCCGCCTCGAAGGCCGGGATCTTCGGCTTCACGAAGTCGATCGCCAAGGAGGTCGGCTCGCGCAACATCCGCTGCAACGCCGTGGCCCCGGGCTTCATCGCCACCGAGATGACGGGCGTGCTCGACGACAAGACCCGGCAGGGCTTCCTCGACGCGATCCCGATGCGCCGGCTCGGGGAGGCGCGCGAGGTGGCCGACGTGTGCGTTTTCTTAGGCAGCGACCTGAGTAGCTACGTCAACGGGCAGACGATTAGTGTCTGTGGGGCGCTGAACACGTAAGATATCTTGGCCTACCTTAGCGCTGTGACTACGACTCAGATCCAGTCGTGGCGATAGTAATTTGGTCCCGAGACGCCCTCGACACACTGAAAGTCTTGCTGCGGCGAGTCTCGAACTACGGAGAGTCTTTTCGTGACCGATTCGAGGACAGCTTCAAGCGAAGCGTCGCGCATTTGGCGACCCATCCGGAGTTAGGTATGATGACCCCGGAACTCGGGAACGAGGCCGAAGATACCATAGTCATCACTGGGCTACACGACTCCCGTTACCCGCTGTTGTAGCTGATGCACTCCCCCGCCCCCCTCAAATCCGCCGCCCTCGACCTCGGGTTCGCCTTCTGCGGCGTGGCCCGCGCCGAGTTCATGGAGCCGGAGGCGCGCCGCTTAGAGCAGTGGCTCAACGCGGGCCTCCACGCCGGCATGGGGTACATGGCCAACCACTTCGACCTGCGCGTCGACCCGACCAAGCTCGTGCCCGGCGCGAAGACGGTCGTGGTGCTGGGCTACAACTACTTCCCGGAGGATGATTCGCCTTCGCGGCAAAACCCCAAGATCGCGCGCTACGCCTACGGGGAGGACTACCACAAGGTGGTCCGCAAGAAAGGCAAGGCGCTGCTCAACCGCGTGCGCGAACGCTACGGCGCCGTCGAGGGCCGCGTCTTCGTCGACTCCGCGCCCGTCATGGAGCGGCAGTGGGCCGAGCGCGCGGGCCAGGGTTGGCTCGGGAAGAATACCCTGCTACTCCGGCGTGACTCTGGGAGTTACTTTTTTCTCTGCGAACTGATCATCGACCTGGAGCTCGAGCCCGACCCGCCGACCAGGGACTTCTGTGGTACCTGCCGCAGGTGCATCGACGCCTGCCCCACGGACGCCATCGCGCCGGAGGGCTACCTCCTCGACGCCGCGCGCTGCATCTCCTACCTCACCATCGAACTCAAGGAGGCACTGCCGGCGGGTTTTGGCGAAAGCCTCGACGGAGGTACCGAAGACCCGCTCGACGGCTGGATCTTCGGCTGCGACATCTGCCAGGAGGTGTGTCCGTGGAACCGATTCGCGAAGCCGCACCGCGAGCCGGCCTTCGCGCCGAGCCCGGAACTGGCCAGCATGGGTCACGCCGACTGGGCCGCCCTCACCGAGGAAGCCTTCGGGCAGGTGTTCGGGAAGACGCCCCTGAAGCGACGTGGCCTCGCGGGCATCAAGTCTAGTCTTCGGCCCGGGTGAGGGTGCGGGGTACCTGGGTGCCTGGGTGCCTGGGTGCCTGGGTGCCTGGGTGCCTGGGTGCTTGGGTGCTTGGGTGCCGGGTGCCGGGTGCCGGGTGCCGAACGAACCTTTAGAAGAGGCTCACCTCGGGTTTGGCGGTCACGTTGATGTCGAGCCAGAAGTCGCTCATCGCCTGCGCGGCCCGCCGGTAGCCCTCCATGTCGTCGGGCTTGCTCACGAAGGCGCTCGCGCCGGAGTCGTAGCACCGGATCACCTCCTCGGCGTCGGTGGTGCCGCTGAAGACTACCACCGGCAGCATCCGCATCTGCGGGTTGTCGTTGAGTTCGCGCAGCAGCTCCTGCCCGCCGCCGTCGGCGAGGTGGAGGTCGATGAGCGCGAAGGACAGGTCGTACACGCCGTCGCTGCTCATGTAGTCGATCACCTCGCGGGCCGTCGTGACGCAGGTGAACTTGGTGGCCGGGTCCACGGCCGCGAAGGCGTCGCAGATCATGCGGCGCTCGGTCGGGTCGTCCTCGGCGAGCAGGACGTGCTTGTGTGACATGGGTTGGTGGTCGTTGGGTGGCTAGGGCGCTGAGCGGGATACCCGTCCCTAGCCGACGCCGTCGGAGTAGACGATGGCCAGCAGGCCGGCCGTGTTGTTGACCCCGAGCTTGCGCATGATGTTCTTGCGGTGCACGCTCACGGTCTGGTCCGAGATGTAGAGCTCGCGCGCGATCTCCTTATTGCTGAGGGCCTGCGTGATGAGCTTGAGGACCTCGATCTCGCGCTTCGTGAGCTGGTAGCGCTTCGTGAAGCGGTCGGCGTACTGGTGGACGGTGAGGGAGGTCGGCATGTCGGTGCGCTCGGTCGGGGCGTCGACGCCCTGCCCGATGTACTCCTCGCCCTGCATCACGGACTCGATCGCCTTGAAGAGGTCCTGGATGGCGTAGCCCTTCAGGACGTACCCGTTGGCACCGGCCTTGAAGGCCGCCGCGACGATCTTCGGGTCGTCGTACATCGTGAGCACGATGACGCGCACGCCGCGGTTCTCGCGCTTGATGCGCGGCAGCAGCAGGAGGCCGTCCTCGCCGGAGAGGTTGAGGTCGAGCAGCAGGACGTGCGGCTTCGTCTCGGCCACCACGTCGGGGAGCTTCTCGCCGGAGGTCTCCTCGGCCACCACCTTGATGCGGAACTGGCGGCTGCTCTCGAGGACGGACTTGAGACCCTCGGCGAAGATCTGGTGGTCCTCGGCGATGAGGACGTTGATGGTTTCGTGGATCGACATTGGGCAGAAGTGTTTCTACCCGTAATCGCTTAAATTTCGTGCCAACCTCTCGGGCGCGCCATACGGACTTCGGCCGCGGAGGTTACGCGTTACCGCAAAACCTGTACGAGCGCCGAGGCCACCCCGCGCTCGCCCTCGACCGCGCAGGCGTACGTCCCGGCCGGCAGCCCCGCGCCCCCGAGCGGCAGCGCCACCTGCCAGTCGTCGCGACTTTCGTCAAAACCGTTGGCCTCGGGTGTCCACGCCGCGATGGTCCGCCCGACGACATCCGTGAGGATGATCCGCCGCACCTCGCGCGCGCTGCCCGAAACGAGCAACTCGCCCCCGCTCACCCGGGCCTGGATCGGCTCGGCGCGGTCGGTTTTGGCGAAAGCCAGCCCCACCAGCGGCGCCGCCCGGAAGCTCTGCCGCCCGATCTGGATGCCCGAACTCCGCGCCGCGAGCGTCGACAGGGTCTGGCGCCCGACCCACGCACGCTCCTCCGCGCTCAAGTTGCCCTCGTGCGCGGCGAAGAGGCGATCGCCCGCGCGCAGGCGGCGGAACTGGTCCGTGAGCATCGTCCGCAGCGTGACGCCCAGCACGCCGTCCCGGCGCTCGGACAGCATCCCGACCCAGGGGTCGACGTTGTCGACAGTGCCGTAGAACTCGCGCAGGCGCGCCGCGGTCGTCGTCTCGCCGGTGAGCTGCTCGAAGGAGCTAACCGGGGCGAGCCCCAGGTCATCGCGCACGGCCCCGAAGCCCGCGAGCCCGCGGTCGCGCCCGCGCTGGATGTTGATGGCCACGAGGTCCATCCCGCCCTGGCCCGGCGCCCCGAAGAGGAAACTCCGCAGGTCTTCCACCACCTTGGCGTCGAGGGTCTGCTGGTGGTTCGTGGACGCGCCCCGGATCAGGGCCCCGACGCCGTTGCGCTGCACGACCGCCACCGGGTCGAAGAACACGTCCCGCAGGGCGATCGGCGAATTGGCCGTCGGCGCGCCGCGCTCGTCGACCATGACGAGCGCGCTACCCACCAGCGAGTGCCCGAACCGGAAGCCCGCCGCGGCGAACTCGTTCGAGATCCCCGGGTGCACCTCGGCGTCGTAGCCCACCTCGGCCCCGAGCCTGATCCCGAGCGCGGGCAGCCACTCGTCGTACACTACGTGCTGGAGCTCGGCGATCAGCAGGCGACGCGCGGCTTGGTACAGCGCCTCGTCGTCGTAGGTCGGGTGCGTCTGGGCCAGGGAGTCGCACAGCCAGTTGTGCTCCCGGAGCCACAGCGTGTGCACGCTCGCGAGCAGGGAGTTCTCGTTGGCGCGCACGTCCCCGCAGACCATCACGCGCTGCGTCGGCGAGCGCATGCCGTCCATGGCGGGCGCCTCGCGGTCGATCGGCCCGCCGAACTCGCCGTTGAGGGTGTTGAAGGGCGGCAGGTGCCCGGCCGAGACCTTGAGCTTACCCCCGCGGAAGCTGCGGAGCCAGGTGGCGCGCGCGGCGGACTCCCCGTACACGGCCGAGCCGTCGATGAAGGCCGTGAGTTCGTTCGGGTAGCGTCGTACGCCGTTGGCGTCCCCGCCCATGGCCCCCGAGCGCATCATCGGGATGGTTGCCCTGCCGGTGCGCTGCGGGTCGAACATCGCGTCCCCCATCGGGATACTGATCGGGAAGGCCTCCGTCTTGGAGTTGTGCGTCAGCACGACATCGTGGTCGAGGAACTGCCCGAAGGCCCAGAACAGGTCGTTGAGCCCCTGTGGGCTCGGCATGTCCTCGGTCTGGCGGAAGAGCACGTTCGAGATCGCGCGCACGTTGGGCAGGTCGACCCCGGCCGGCTCGCTGAACCCGTCCGAGAAGTTGGTCCGGCAGCTATTGACGATCGTGTCGTGGGTCGCGCCCCAGCCGCGGTGCTTGCGGTGGTTGCCGCTGCCGTCGATGGCGCGGTATTCAACGTTCTGGGCGGCGGCGGCGCCGGCGCCGCCGAGGAGGGCGACGGCGACAAGGGAGGCGGGTAGTGCAGCGAAGCGTAGCGCTTTCAGCATTGCGGGCGTTTGTGACTGTGTGTTCGTGTGATTTGCCTACGGCCGGGGGGCCTACCGCGCGGATTGCCAAAGCTCGACAATCGTGCCGTGTCGCGAAATGCCCTAAAGTGGTAAGTTTGGATGGCTACGCGCCGACGGGCCCGCTCCCGAGCGCGGGCGGCACCAATCCGGCGCGCCTTACGTTTAGCGGCTGTGGGCACGTCGCGGCTTTGGTGGGGGGGCGCGTTGCTCTTGTGGTTCGTCGGCGCGGCCGGTGGCCGCGCCGGTGCGCAAACGCCGGCGCCCGCGCCCGCGGCGGGGCTCTCCAACCTCGTCGATACGCTCCTCGGGGCGGGCGATACCCTGCGGTGGGCCCCCGGGGCCATCTTCGTCCACACGCTAAAGGCGCAGACCGCGGGCGGTAGGGACGGCCTGCCCGTGGTGGTCCGCGGCAGTGCGGCCTGGGTCGAGGGCCTGCCCGCGGGCACCGGCGTCCGCTGGCGCTACCGCCGCTTCGACACCGACCTGCGCGGACGCCAGGCCACCCTCGACTCCGCCCTGCTCGGCTACGACCGCCCGATCTTCACCTTCGACGAGGCCGACCGCGCCATCTCGATCTCGGAGTTCCAGCGCGGCCTCGGGGACGTCGACTACAGCGGGGTCTTCGGGCGGGGCCTGCGGTTTGGCAACAGCCAGAACCTCGTGCTCGACTCGCGGCTCGACCTCCAACTCAACGGCGACCTCGGGGACGGCCTCACCGTCGCGGCCGTGGTCTCGGACCAGAACATCCCCCTCCAGCCCGAGGGCAACACCGTCCAGCTCCGTGAATTCGACCGCATCTTCGTCACCGTCGCCCGGGCGCCCCACAGCGTCACGGCCGGGGACTACACCCTCCGCAGCAACGCCGGGCACTTCATCCGCTTCGACAAGAACCTCCAGGGCCTGAGCTACCGCCTCGACGCGCAGGAGGGGAAGGGCTACGGCGGGCAGGCGAGCGTCGCGGCCACCCGGGGCGACTTCCAGCGCATCCAACTGCCCACCGTCGACGGCAACCAGGGCCCCTACCGCCTCACGGGGGCCCGCGGCGAACCCTTCGTCATCGTGCTCGCGGGCACGGAGCGCGTCTTCCTCGACGGTCGCCTCCTGGAGCGCGGGATCGACCGCGACTACATCATCGACTACAACCGCGGCGAGGTGACCTTCATGCCGCGCCTGCTCGTCAACCGCTTCCAGCGCATCATCGTCGAGTACGAGTACTCCGACCGCGAGTACCTCCGCACCCTCGCCAGCGCCGACGCCGAGTACCGACTGGGGCCCGTCAGACTCCGCGTGCAGGGCCTTCAGCAACAGGACGGCCTGCGGCGCAGCGGCTCGGCGCTCTCCGCGCAGGCCCAGCGCGTCCTCGCCACGAGCGACGGCGACCGCCGCGGGACCCTCGTGCCCTCGCCGATCCCCGTCGACGAAGCCGGCAGCGCCAACCCCGTGCAGTACCGCCTCCGCGTCGACTCCACCTGCCGCGGGCGGGACTCGATCTGGGTGTTGGCCGACAGCACCCGCGAGAACGTCCAGACTTTCCTGGTCAACTTCACCGACGTCGGCCAGGGCCTCGGGGACTACGAACTCCAGTTCGGCGGCAGCGCCAACGGGGCCACCTTCCAGTACGTCCCCCGCGGGGACTCCTGCCAGCGGCGAGGCCGGTACGCGCCCCTGCGGCTCGTGCAGACGCCCCGCAGCCTGCGGCTCCTCACCCTCGGCGGCGACTACCGCATCGACAGCGTCTCGTCGGTCGACTTCGAGGTGGCCCTCAACGGCAACGACCTCAACCGCTACAGTCCCGGGGCCGAGAACGCCTTCGCGGGCTACGTCAACGGCGTCCACGCCCGCCGCCTCGGCGCGACCACCGTCTCGCTACGGGGCTACGGCGAGGTGACCGGCGACGGCTTCGAGGCGATCGCGCCGTGGCGGGCCGCGGAGTTCCGGCGCCTGTGGAACCTCGGGAGCCTCGCCGCGCAGCCGACGGCCGAGCCGGGGGGTGACGTCCTGGCCGGCGGGCGGGTCGGCCTGTCCAACGAGGCGCTCGACCTGGGCTACGGCCTCGACGCCTACCGACAGGGGGAGGCGTACCGGGGCTTTCGCCAAAACTGGCGCGCCGTCTACCGCAGCGGCCGCCTCACCGCGAGTCACGCCGGCGACCTGCTCTCCGCCGAGCGCGACCGACAGCGAACCGGGCAGTCGCGCCTCAGCGCCGAGGTCAACCATCGCGGCGAGACCTGGACCCACGCCGCGAGCGCCGCCCGGACCACGAGCCAGAACTACGACCTCGTCCGCGACGACCGCACGCCCGCCGACCGTACCTTCTACGAGTGGTCGGCCTCGTCGCTGCGGGCCCGGGGCGACAGCGCCTGGACGCAGAGCCTCGTGTACACTGGTCGCCGCGACCTCCTCGCCCTGGCCGGCGCCGCCCCGCTCGACGAGGGCACCAACCACCAACTCGACGTCGCGATCGCCAACCCGACCACGCGCCGCAACCGCCTCGAGCTCACGGCCAGCTACCGCAACACCGACCCCGGCGACGGGCCCGCGACGGGCACCCCGACGCCGCGCAACTTCTACCTCGGGCGCCTCAACCACCGCTTCACCTCCGCGCGCCAGGGCTGGGTCCGGACGCAGAGCCTCGTCGAGGCCGGGAGCGGGCAGGAGCGCCGCGTGTCGATCCAGTATTTGCGCGTCCAGTCGGGCCTCGGGGAGTACGTCTGGAAGGACTACAACGGCGACGGCGTGGAGCAGCTCGACGAGTTCGAGGTCGCGGTCTTCGCCGACAGCGCGGCCTACCTGCGGACGGTCTTGCTCACCGACGACTTCGTCGCCACCAACACCCTCACCGTCACCCAGGGCATCGACCTCGACCCCGGTCGCCTCCGCGGGGCCGACGGGGCGTGGTGGAAGCGTTTTAGCGCAAGCGCGAACGCCAACCTCAAACGGCGCGCCCTGCAGTCGGCGGGCTACGGGCGCCTGCTCGCCACCGACGTCGCGCGCCAGGACACGACCGTGGTCGGGGACGACCTCGGGTGGCGCAACGCGCTGTACTTCAACCGCAACCGCGATGCCTTCCGCGTCGAGGCCGAGTACAGGCAGGTGGCCGTGCGCGGGATCTCCCTGCAGGGCCTCCAGCTCAACCGCACCACCGGCCAGGCCCTGCGCGCGCAGCAGCCCCTCGGCGACGCCTGGCGACTCGGGGCCGCCTTCGAGCGGGAGCTGCGGCGCTCCGAGAGCGAGGCCCTCGCGCAGCGCAACTTCACGATCGTCTCGCAGGAGTACGTCCCGAGCGTGAGCTTCCAACCGACGCCGGAGCTGCGCGCCGAGCTCGCCGGGGGCTACCGCCGGGGCCGCAGCCCCGACGCCGCCGGCAGCGTCGTCGCCGCGAGCGCGAAACTCACCGCCGACCTCCGCTTCAGGGACGCGCCCCCGGGCGGCGAACGCAGGTCGCCCCTGGCCGGGGCCACCCTCCGCGGGAGCGTGGAGCGCATCGCGCAGACCTTCGAGGGGGATGTCAACTCGCCGCTGGGCTTCGCGCTCCTCGAGGGCCTGCGCCCGGGCGAGAGTTGGGTCTGGAGCCTGACGACCGATCAGCAACTCGGTCGCTCGCTCCAGCTTTCGCTGCGCTACGACGGGCGGCAACTGGGCGGCGGGCGCGTGGTGCACACCGGGCAGGCACAACTGCAGGCGGTGTTTTAGGGCCGCTGACTCACCCAATATCCGGAGATTGAGGCGATCCGTCGATAATGTGCGCGGATATGAAAGTCAGGCGACGAACGCTGGCGGGGCCCGGAAGTAATTTGGCGCCTGATTGCGCGTCCTCGATCCGGGGCGTCCGTTAGTTTTCCCTCTCCAAAGCCCCACCTTTATGGCGTCCACGTTTACCCGAATCTCGAGCCTGGTCCTGGCTACCGCGCTGAGCGTTGGCCTGGCCGCCGCGCAGACCTTTAGTCCGTACACCTCCACCGCCGCGGCGCGGGGCGCCAAGTCGCAGGCGATCTCCGTTGACCAGTCGGTGGTCTTGCCGAAGACCAAGTCCAGCTTCCGTCTTAACGTGCCTACGCCCGGTGGCGGCACCACCGTCCTCGAGCTTCGCGAGACCCCGGTGATGCCGCTCAACATGCAGCTGCGCTACCCCGAGATCACGACCTACCGCGGGCGGGACGTGGCCACGGGCATGGTGTCCGCCGTCACCCAGACCCCCCTCGGGATCAACGTCTACGTGGCCGGCGCGGAGGGCAGCTGGCAGGTCACGGCCGATGGCCCCGGCCTGGCCCTGATCTCCCGCGTCGACGACGCCGCGGACGCCGGGACGAGCGCCCCGCTGAGCTGCGGGTACACGCCCGAGATCCACGCCCGGCTCGACGCCGCGCAGGCAAAGGCTGCCGCCAAAACCGGAGCCACGCAGACGAACCAGAAGACCTCGGCCCTGGTCACGAAGCGCAAGTTCATCATGGCCCTCGCCTGCACGGGTGAGTTCGCGACGACGAGGGGCGGCACGAGGGCCTCCGTCAATGCTGTTTTTGCGGAAGCGCTCAACCTCCTCAACGCGATCACGATTCGCGAGGTCGGCGTCGAGTTCGAACTCCACCCGCAGAATGACTCCCTGATCTTCCTCAACCCCGGCACCGATCCCTACCTCCAGCCTTCGCTCGGCCGCGGACTCCTCGACGAGAACCCACCGGCGATCAACAACCGCATCCCCATCGAGGAGTACGATATAGGGCACGTCTTCACGAACGGCTGTAGCGACGTCGGCGGGGTCGTCGGCGGGCGCACCTGCGATGCCCGCGGCAAGGCCCGCGGCGTCACGTGCCACTCCTCGACCAACCTCAACCGCATCGTCGAGCGGGTCCTCGCCCACGAGGTGGCCCACCAGTTTGCCGTGAGCCACTCGTGGAACAACTGCCCGAGTTCGGACAACCAGCGCGCGGGCGGCGCGGCCTTCGAGCCCGGCAGCGGCTCGACGATCATGAGCTACCAGGGCAGCTGCGGCCCGGACAACAACGTGAGCAATATCGCGCCGCAGGCGGTCTACTACCACGTCGGGTCGATCCAGCAGTTCAAGAACTACCTCGAGAGCCCGAACGGCGCCACCTGCGCCAAGGTTAGCACGGTCGAGAACAACCTCCCCGAGGTGGTGGCCCCGAACATCGACGGGCGGACGATCCCCCGCGAGACGCCCTTCGTGTTGCGCGGCTCGGCGACCGACAGCGACGGCGATGCCCTGCTCTACAACTGGGAGCAGTACGACCTCGGCTCGGCGGTCGACCTGTGCGACCAGAAAGAGGATACGCCACTGTTCCGAAGCGTGCCGCCGACCTCCGGCGGGAACGAACGCTACTTCCCGAATTACGAAGCCGTCCTGACGGGCCGCGGCAGCTGCGAGGAGCAACTACCGGAGTTCGGGCGCGACCTCACCTTCCGCCTCACGGCCCGCGACCGCAAGGCCGTGGCTGGGGGGACCGCCTGGCGCGAGGTGAAGATGAAGGTAGACGGCGCCGCCGGCCCCTTCCGCGTCACGAGCCAGGCCACGGCGGCCGTACAGTACGTCACCGGCGAGTTCATCAACGTGAGCTGGGATGTGGCCGGGACCAGTAATCCCGCTACGGTCAATACGCAACAGGTCGAGATCTTGCTCTCGACCGACGGCGGCCGCACCTTCCCCACCGTGCTCGCGGCCGCGACGCCCAACGACGGTACGCAGGACGTGACCCTCCCCATGACCGAAGTCGCCAGCGCGCGCATCATGGTGCGCCCGATCGGCAACGTCTACTACGCGATCTCGGGGTCGACCTTCAGCATCATCACCCCGACGGCGCCCGGGTTCAGCTTCGCGCCCTCCGTCTCGCAGGCGTTCATCTGCGAGGCCGACACCACGACCGTAGACCTGTTTACGAGTTCCCTGCTCAACTTCGACAAGGAGATCACGGTGTCGCTCGAGGGTACGCTCCCGGCCGGGGTCAAGGCCACGCTCACGAAGACCACCCTCAAGCCCGGGGAGAACGCCAAGCTCAGGCTCGACTTCACGGCCTTCCAGGAGACGGCCATCGTCAACGTCGACCTCAAGGCCACCGCCGACGGCGCCGAGACCGTGACGCGCCGCCTCGTGTTCGACCTCGTGAGCACCAACTTCGACGACCTCGCCCTCCGGGGGCCGGCCAATGGCCAGAGTGGCCTGAGCGACTTTCCGACCTTCGCGTTCACGCCTTCGCGACGCGCCTCGCAGTACACCGTGCAGGTCAACACCAATCCCAACTTCGGCTTCGGGACCTTCGAGATCCTGAACCCGAAGCCGGAGGGCGACCAGCTAGGCTTCTCCCTGGAGCCCAACCAGGTCTACTTCTGGCGCGTGATCCCGAAGAACCGCTGCGGTGAGTTCTACGACGTGCCCGTCAACGCCTTCCACACCTTCGCGGCGGAGTGCAAGACCTTCACGAACGACAAGAGCTTCCCGATCGCCCCGAACTCCACGGCCTCGGTGACGATCCCCGTGCCGGTCGCCGAGTCGGGTCCCGTCAACGACGTCAGTGTCCCCCTCGTGGACATCGGGTACCTGGGAGGTATCGAAAACCTGACCGTCTCCCTCGTGAGCCCCGACGGCACCGAGGTGACGCTCTACAACAAGCGTTGCGCCGGCGGCTCGCTGAAGTCGGGCTACGACGACGAGGCGCCCCTGCCCAACAACTGTAGCCCGCAGCCGACCGACGGCCAGCTCCGCAGGCCGAACCGCCCCCTGAGTGCCTTCAACGGCAAGGAGATCAACGGCGAGTGGAAGCTCCGCCTCGACATCGCGAAGGCCAGCCCGACCGGGGGCGAGTTCAAGTCCTTCAAGCTCGAGTTCTGCGCCAACATCACCAGCCAGGCCCCGACCTTCCAGTCCAAGCTGGTCCCCGTGCCGCAGGGCGGGTTCCAGTACCTCGTCGGGGAGTACCTCTCGGCCGCCGACCCGGACAACAACGCCGCCGACCTCGAGTACATCATCGTCGAGGAGCCCAAGCGCGGCCACCTCGAACTCTACGGCGTCCGGCTCGAGAAGGGCGATAAGTTCCTCCAGGCGCAGTCGCAGACCGGCGGCGTGACCTACGTGGACGACGCCAACGCCCCCGGCAACGACAGCATGCGCATCGTGCTGTCCGACAACGCCGGCAACCTGATCGCCACCCCGCGCGTCGACTTCAACATCGACCCGAGCAACGTGACCGGCGTCGAGGAGCGGGCCACCGTCGGGATGACCCTCGCGCCCAACCCCGCCGGCAGCTGGAGCCGCCTGCGATTCAACACCCCGAGCGAGGGCGGTCAACTCACCATCCTCGACGCGCAGGGCCGCCGGGTCCACTCCGAGCGCGTAAGCGTCGGGCAGTCCGAAGTCGACATCGACGCGGGCGCCTACCCCGCCGGCATTTACCTCGTGGACTACCGCGGGGCCGAGGGTGTGCGTACGATGCGGTTGGTGAGGCAGTAGGCTAGGACTTATGGAGCGGCTCCGCCTGATGGACGGGCGACCGGCTCCGCCTGATGGACTACACGACTCAGCAGGGTCTCGCTTTCGGTAGCGGGACCCTGCTTTCGTTTGTGAGGTTCAATCTTCGCCGGCGGCCGCTGCCGGGGGGCGACCCTCACTACCTTGCCGCTCTCGATACCGCTACGCCATTGCCAAGTCTCGCGCAAACCGCTGCCAAAGCCCCGTTCAAGCTCGCCCGCTACGCTGGCTTAGTACGGACTATCCGCAACTGGCCGGCCTACCTGCTGTGGAAGGCGGGGGGACGCTCGGATGAGTTCGTGTTCGACATCCGTGGCCTGGGGCAACTCGCGGTAAAGGGGAGGGCCCTTGGCCCCTTCCGGGAGAACTTCTTCGACGACGTGTACTACAGCAGGGTACCCAAACACTTGCGCGATCGCTTCGGCGAAGCACCGGTCATACTGGACGTGGGCGCCAACGTCGGCTACTTCGCCCTAGCAAGCTTCCTGCGTTACCCGCGGGCGAAAGTCATCTCCTTCGAGCCGCACCCTTACTGCCTCGACGTCCTCGACGCGACCGCCGCCCGGTTCGGACAATACGACTGGCACATCGACCGCACGGCGCTCTCCGACCACGGAGGCGAGGGCACGCTCAACACGAATCTCGTCGCGGACTTCACGAGTATCTCGTCGATCGGGCCGGATGATCGCAACACCGCTTCGATCCCGATCATGCTGCAGACCCTGGACGAGGCAATCTTCCACCACGGGCTCACGCACGTTGACTTGGCGAAGTTCGATTGCGAAGGCGGCGAATACCCAACGCTCTACGGCGCCACGCCCGAGGTCCTCGCGAAGCTGAGCGTCCTCTGCATCGAGACGCACAAGAATCCCGCCCCCCGGTACAACCAAAAAGACCTAAACCGCTACCTTCTCGACCTCGGTTTCGAGACCGACCGCGGGGCCGAGAGCCGGGACGCCGACCTCCTCTACGCCTGGCGGGCGTAGCGCCCACACGCACCCAAGGGGCACTCGCCCGGCAAGCCCTCCCCTGCGTTCCTTTGCGGCCGCTATGCAGACACGCTTAAGAGTTGGGATCATCTTCGGGGGGCCGAGCCGCGAACGGGAGATCAGTTTTGCCGGAGGGCGCACCGTCTACGACAACCTCGACAAGCGCCTCTTCGAGCCCGTGCCGCTCTTCGTGACGGCGACGCGCCGACTCGTGCTGCTCGACTGGCCGTACGTCTACAAGGGCACCATCCGCGACTTCTGGCCCCCGGTGAGCGCGTACCCCGCCGACGCGGGCGCCTACCAACTCTCCGAGGAGAGCCTCGGCGAACGGAGCCCCGAGGAGCAGGACGCACTCGCCGCGCAGATCGGGCGCCCCGTCGCACTCGCGGAGCTGCCCTCCCTCATCGACGTTGCCTTCGTGGCCCTCCACGGCGTCGGCGGGGAGGACGGCGCGATCCAGGGGACGCTCGAGATGCTCGGCATCCCGTATACGGGGAGTGGGATGGCCGGCAGCGCGATCGGGATGGACAAGGTGCTCCAGAAGCGCCTCATGGCCGGCGGGGGTTTCTTCGTGCCACCGTCGCTAAGTATCGAGCGCGACGCGTGGACGGGGCTCGATCCGCGTACGCCTTCCGGCAAAACCGGTATCCGCGAGCTTTACGAAAGGTCGCTGGAGGTCTGTGGCACACCGCTCGTCATCCGGGGCGCCAACCAGGGCTCGAGCATCGGCGTGACGATCCTCCGGGAGCCCACGCCGGAGAGTTTCGCCGAGGCGGTCGACCGGGCGCTCTTCCGCCAGCGCGTCGATACCTTATTATACAGCGTGCTCAGCGCCGAGTCGCGCCGCAGCCTCATCGGCAACATCGCGGACTTGCGTCACGGCGTCGGGTTCCCGATGCGGGCCGACGGGCGATACCTCCTCCAGCCCTCGGCCCTGCAACACCTCCTCGACACGACCACCGCGGGGGAGGTTTTGCTGGAAAGCGAACACGCCGAGTCCCGCGTCGTGGTCGAGGGCTTCCTCGCGGGCAAGGAGGTCTCGACCATCGTCCTGCGCACCGACGACGGCGGCGCCCTGGCCCTGCCGCCCACCGAGATCGTCAAGGGCGGCGAGGTGTTCGACTACCGCTCGAAGTACCTCCCGGGCCTGAGCCGCAAGAAGACCCCCGCCGAGTTGCCGACCGCGCAGCTCAACGCCGTCCGCGCCGAGGCCGAGCGCCTGTTTCAGTACTTCGAGTTCGACACCTACGCCCGCATCGACGGCTTCGTGGCCGAGGACGGGCAGGTGGCGCTCAACGACCCGAACACGACCTCCGGCATGCTGCCGAGTTCGTTCTTCTTCCACCAGGCGGCCGAGATTGGCCTGAGCCCTCGCGAAATCTTGACCTACATCATCCGGACGAGCCTGCGGGAGCGGGCGCGGCGCAGTACGGTGCCCCAGGCTTTCGCCAAAACGGCCGGGCGCATCGACGACACGCTCCACGCCCTGAAGCAAGGGGAGGACTCGCGCCGACGGATCGCGGTGCTGCTGGGCGGCTACTCCTCCGAGCGGCACATCTCCGTGGAGAGCGGCCGCAACGTGTTCGAGAAGCTCGCCAGCTCCGGGGCGTACGCACCGCGGGCGGTCTTCGTGGCCGGGGACCCGCGCGGGCACCGCCTCTACGAACTGCCCGTCAACCTGCTGCTCAAGGACAACGCCGACGACATCAGCCAGGCGATCGCGCACCCGGGTGAATTGCACGAGGTGACGGCGCAGGTGCGCCGCGACGCCGCGCCCATCACGCGCCTGTTCGGCGACCACGAGGCGGCCTACGCGATTCGCGAGGTGAGTTACGCCGACCTGGCGCGCGACTTCGACGAGGTCTTCATCGCGCTCCACGGCAGGCCCGGGGAGGACGGCGAGGTACAGCGCCGCCTCGAGGCGGTGGGCCTGCCCTACAACGGCAGCGGCTACGACAGTTCGCAGGTGACGATCAACAAGTTCGAGACCCTCCACCGCCTCCGCGAGGCGGGCTTCCCGACGACGCAACAGATCCTCGTCGACGCGGCCACCTTCACGGCCGATCCGCAGCGGACGGTGCGGCACCTCGGGGAGCAACTCGGCTACCCGATGATCGTCAAGCCCGTGGACGACGGCTGCTCGTCGGCCGTGCAGAAGATCAACGACGCGACGAGTCTGCACGAATTCCTGACGCTGTTGCTCAACGTAGAGCCGCAGCGCAACCCGGAACTCCGGGCGCGGCTCGGGATCCACCCGAAGGACGAGGTCCCCGTCAAGGCCGTCGCGCTGGCGGAGAAACTGATCGACCGCGGGGGCGCCGACCTGTTCCTCGAGATCACCGGCGGACTGCTCACGCGTTTTGGCGAAAGCCGTACCGATGGCGGCGGCGACGGTGGCGGGCCCGCGCTCGTGTACCAGGTCTTCGAACCCTCCGAGGCCCTCAGCACGGGGGAGATCCTGACGCTCGAAGAGAAGTTCCTCGCCGGGGAGGGGCAGAACATCACCCCGGCGCGCTTCGCCTTCGCGGACGTGAGCTACGAGCACGTCGCGAGTCGCGTGCGGGAGACGCTCGGGCGGGCCGCGGCCGTGCTCGGGGTCGAGGGCTACGCCCGGATCGATGCCTTCGTGCGGGCCTGGGCCGACGGCCGCGTCGAGACCATCATCATCGAGGTGAACAGTCTCCCGGGGATGACGCCGGCGACGGTGATCTACCACCAGGCGGCGCTCGAGGGGCTGACGCCCTTCGGGTTTATCGACCGCATCATGGACTTCGGCCGCCGTCGCGCGCAAATCGCTACGTTTGCGAACTAGAAACATGGAGCCAACCACCAAGCGCAAGACACCAGCCGCCGCCCCGAGAGGCACCTTCGCGGGCTACCTGCGGAGCCGCTACTTCGG
Organism: Saprospiraceae bacterium; assembly: GCA_965215115.1. GTDB lineage: Bacteria > Bacteroidota > Bacteroidia > Chitinophagales > Saprospiraceae > CALDTK01. The sequence continues at coordinate 2,392,614 of OZ244050.1, read as the reverse complement.
GTTCACCCTCCTGGGGCTCGCCCTGGCCGCCGTCGCGACCTTCGTGCTCGTCAACCTCGGCCTCAAGTGGTACACCAACCACGGACAGCGCCTCGAGGTGGCGGACTACGTCTCGATGACGGTCGCCGAGGCCGAGGACGCGATCGAGCGCAACGACTTCCGCATGGAGATCATCGACTCGATCTACCTCGTCGACCAGGTCCCGGGCACGGTGCTGCGGCAAGACCCGCCCGCGGGTGCCTACGTCAAGGAGAACCGCCGCATCTACCTCACGGTCACCAAGACCATCCCCGACCTGGTGACGCTCCCGGCCCTGGCCGGCACCTACGAGTTGGACCGCTACGTGCGCAAGCTCGCCCTCATGGACCTGTCGAGCCGGGTGCGCGACAAGGAGTACAACAGCCGCTACCAGCCGAACACCATCCTGCGGGTGTACTACGAGGGCCGCGAGGTCCGGGAGCAGGAGCTGCGCGACGGCTACCAGGTGCCGCGGGGCTCGACCCTGGAGTTCGTGGTGTCGAGCGACGAGGGCGGCACGGCCGACCTGCCCGACCTCCGGTGCCGCAGCTACGACGAGGCGCGGTTCCTCGTGCAGGAGAATCGGCTGCGGATCGGGCTCGTCGAGGAGGACGCGACGGTCACCAACCCCGCCACGGCCTACATCTGGCGCCAGGAGCCGAGCTTCTCGTACGGCGAGAAGGTGCCCTTCGACACCGAGATCGCGATCTACCTGACGCAGGACCTGCCGGCCGACTGCGGGGGCCTGTAGCGACGCGGCGGCCCGGGCTCGGGTTTGGTCGGCCAGGCGCGGTAACAAGGCCGCCGGTCGCATCGTTACCGACACCAGTATGCGTATTCTACTCTCCCTCGTGGCGGCCCTCGTACTGTGTGGGCTGGCGCAGGATGCGGCCCTGGCGCAACCTACCGTGACGCTGTGGCCGGATCGTTTCGACCCTGAGAGTATCCCGGTGGCGGGGGGCGCACAGGCGATCATGGAGCCCTGCGAGCGACCCAGGTACACGGTGACGGCCGGGGCGCTCCTGGTGGTGGACACGGATTCGTTGAACGCCTTTCGGCAAAACACGCTCACGTCCGATGCGACCACCGCGGGCGGGACGGTGCGCCTCAGCGGCGATACCCTGTACTACCGGGCCACGACCGGGCTCGACCGAGTGAGCGACGTCATCCGGATCCGGTCTTGCTTCGACGCGGCCGGGACCAATTGCGAAGAGCGCACGGTGACCGTGCGGATCGGTCGCCCGGGCGCGAAGGCCGTGCGGACGGTGCCGATCGAGGGTGGGCAGCGCAGTACGCAGGGGCTGCTGTCGCCGGCGGGTTCGTTGTTTTGCGGAAGCGTCACCCCCTTTGGCAACTACGAGTACGCGCGCTACCGCGAGGCGCGGTTCAGCGAGTACGCCCCGGGTGATAGTCTGCTGTACCGATCGGCCCGCGGGGGCGGCAACGACGCTTTCGAGGTGGTGCTGTGCAACACCTTCGGGACCTGCGACACGACCGAGCTCACGTTCCGGGTCGTGGGGCGGCGCACGACCCTACCCTTCTTCGACGACTTCTCCTACGCCGGGCCCGAGCCCGACGCCGATCTGTGGCTCGAGGACGTGGTGTACGTCAACGACGCCTACGGTCTGCGCAACCCGAGCTACGGCGTGGCCACCTTCGACGGCGTGGACGGCGGGGGGCGCAACTACGGGGAGGGCATCCAGGACATCGACCAGCTGACGAGCGTCCCGGTGGACCTCACGGCGGTGGCGGGCGCCAATCGCCTCTTCGTCAAGTACTACCTGCAGACCGGGGGCCGCGGACTCGCCCCGGAGGCGGAGGACAAGTTCATCACGCAGTTCCGGCGCGACGACGGGGAGTGGGTCACGCAGCGGACGGTGGTGGGGTCGCGGATCAGTCGCGCGGACTCGGTGTTCGAGTACCACGCCCTGCCGATCGCCGGGTCGGAGTTTCGGCACCGCGACTTCCAGGTGCGTTTTTTGATGCGGGCCAACGCGGCGGGCAGTAACGACTCGTGGAACCTGGACTACGTCCGCATCGAGCAGGCCGAGGACACGAGCCGTGCCTTTCGCGACATCGCGCTGGCCTCGCGGCCGCCGAGCCCACTGGCGCCCTACAGCCGGGTGCCGTACACGCAGTTCACCGGGCGGCCGACGCTGTTGCGCGAGCGACTCCCGGTGGAGCTGTGGAACCACTTCGCGATCCAGAACAACGTCTCGCGCAGCAGCGTCGTGGTGGAGGACTCCTTCGGGATCGAGCTGCTGAGCGCGGGGCTCCTGACGGGGGCGCAGTTTAACCTGCCGCCGGGCTTCAGTCGCATCAACAACCCCATCCCCGCGGAGCCCCTGGCTACGTACAAGCGCCTCGCCAGTGGCCTCAACGCCCGGAGCGTGGGCGAGCTGAGGCTCGTCTACCAACTCGGCATCGACCAGGACCAGAGCCGGATCACGGGCGTGCGCCGCAACGACACCGCGACCACGACGATCAACATCCGCGACGAGTACGCCTACGACGATGGCACGGCCGAGCTGGGGCTCGTCAACGGTAGGCAGGGCGACCGGATCGCGGTGCGGTACGAGGCCTTCGTCGGGGACACGCTGAAGGGTCTGCGGTTTGCGTTCCCGAACCTATCGGTCGCGGACGCCGACCGGCAGCTGATCAACCTCGAGGTGTACATCGGGCCGCTGGTCACGTCCAGCAATCCTAACGACCCGCCGCGCAGGCCCGACTACGTGCAGGAGCTGGCGCGGCCGTTCTTCCCGTCGGTCTACGGCGACACGACGCAGGCCTTGACGAGTTACCGCTTCGAGGACCGCGACGGCAAGCCGACGCCCATCTACATTCCGCCGGGGGAGTTTTACGTCGGGTGGCAGCAGTCTTCGGACGTGTCGCGCCCCATCCAGGTCGGGGTCGACCTCAACAACGATAACGCCGGGGCCATCTTCACCGAGTTTGGGGACGGGTGGAAGGCACTGCCTACGGTACTCACGCGTTTTCGCGGAAGCCTGATCATCCGCCCCGTCTTCGGGCAGATCCGGACGTCGAGCGGCGTCGAGGAGGCGGGGGTCAATCGCTTTGCGGTGTACCCGAATCCGACGCGCGGGCAGGTCAACCTCCGCATCGAGGACGCGGCGCGGGAGCCGGCCCGCTACCAAGTCTTCGACGCTACCGGGCGGATCGTCGCGCAGGGCGCCTACGCGAGCCAGCTCGAGCTCGGGCTGGTGGCGGGGGTGTACACGCTCCGCTTGCTCGACCGCGGTGGGCTCGTGTACGGACGTGAGCGGATCGTGGTGCAGTAGGCGACACGGGGCGCTCGGGGGGGACGCGTACTTTATGGATCGCGGGTCGTTTCTTGCGCGCTTACTAAGCCAAGCCGCTATGCCGAAGGAGATCGACGTTCATGCCCTCAAGTCGCGCCTCGACGCGAAGGAGTCCTTTAAGTTCGTAGACGTCCGCGAGGAGCACGAGTACGAGGAGTACAACATTGGCGCGGAGCTCATCCCGCTGGGGTCGATCCCGGAGCGCCTCGCGGACTTCGGCGACAAGGACAGCGACATCGTGTTGCACTGTCGCTCGGGCGCGCGGAGCGGGAACGCGCAACGCTACCTAGAGTCGCAGGGCTTCACGAACGTGACGAACGTGACGGGCGGGGTGCTGGCGTGGAAGGAGCAGGTTGGGGGGGGGGTGATGGGTGGATTACTCCGTCTTGTGATAAATGTAGCCTTTCACCCCGTGCTTGTCCTCTAGCTCGGCGAGGTGGAGGCGGGCCTGGTCTTCGCGGGCGAAGTGGCTGGCGATGACGGTGGTGTACTTGCCCTCGTTGAAGACCCCGAGGAAGCTCTGGGTGAGGCCCTTGGCCTGTAGGCGGCGCAGGTCTTTCTCGGCGTTTTCGCGGGCCTCGAAGGCACCGACGACGACGTAGTAAGGCTTGTCGGGGTCGATCGGGGTGCGGCGCAGGGGTCGTTCGTCGGCGGGGGCATCGGCCGCGCTCGCGCCGGTCGTCCTGGCGATCGTCGGACGCTCGTCACCGGCCTCGCGGATGACGACGGCCCGGGAGGCGGTCTGGGCGGCGGCCGCGGGGCGGCGCGAGATGGCGTCGGCGCGGTGCTGGTCGCGCAGGATAGGATCGGCGGCCGCGGGGCTGTAGATGTGGTTGGTCACCACGGCGCGTCCGGCCGTGGCGCGTTCGCGCATCAGGCCCGCCTTGGCGAACAACAGAACGACCGAGAGCCCGAAGGCCACCGCCACCATCAACGTCGAAACATTCCACCTCTGCATCGCGGGTCAAGGTAAGGCAAGCGCGACCTTCCGGAGGGGGATCGGCGGGGGAAACGACGGGTCAACAGTTTGTTTTGCGGAAGCGTACCTACCAATACACCGCGCGACTGTACTTTTACGGACTATGCTAAGATACCTATGGTTGCCTAGCCTCATGGTGGCAGGGCTGCTGGCCTGCGGGGACGGCGGCGAAACCGATAATCCTAACTTCGCGAAGAGCGCAACCCCCGCCACGGCTTCGGTCGGGCCCGACGGCGCGCGCATCTTCAAGACCCGCTGCGTGGCGTGCCACGGCTCGAAGGGCGACATGGGCGCCAACGGCGCGGCCAACCTCCAGCAGAGCAATATCTCGCTCGAGGAGCGGATCGCGACCGTGACGCACGGTCGGCTCGACAAGGGGATGCAAGCCTTCAAGGGCATCCTCGAGCCGGACGAGATCAAGGCCGTGGCCGAGTACACGATCACGCTGAAGAAGTAAGCGCGCGTGACGACCCTCAAGCTCTCGTCGCGCCGCGACGACTGGGACGACCTCACCGAACTCGTCGAGGCGCTCTCGGAGTACGTCCCGGACGATAAGGCGGCCGTCTACACCGCCGTGCAGGCGATCGCCGAGGGCGAGGAGGCGCGCGTCGCGGTGGCCCCCGCGCAGGTGACGGAGTTTACGGCGCACATGCAGGAGTTCGACATCCGCGCCGAGGTCCAGCGGTCGTGAGTGCGGCGGCGGCGGCGGATCGGCGGCGCGTCGTGGTGACGGGGGGGACGGGTCTGCTCGGGCGCTACCTTCTGTACGAGCTCTGCGCCGACGGTCGCTTCGCGGTGGTGGCGACGCGGCGTGCCGGTAGTGACGTGAGCGGGCTCGGCGATCTGCCCAACCTAACCTGGAGCAGCGGTGACCTCGAGGACGCGGACTTCGCGACGGCGCTGCTCACGGACGCTCGTGCCGTGGTGCACTGCGCCGGCGTGGTGAGCTACGCCAAACGCGACCGGGGGGCGATGCGTCGGGTCAACGTCGGACTCACGGCCCTGCTCGCCAATACGGCCCTCGACCTGGGCGTCGAGCACTTCCTGCACGTGAGTTCCGTCGGCGCGATCAGCCCCGCGCAGTACGACAAGCCCCTCGCCGAGCTGCCGTTCGCCTTCCACGACCACGATGACACGAGTGCCTACGCGCGCTCGAAGTACGCCGGGGAGCTGGAGGTCTGGCGCGCGGGCGAGGAAGGGCTCCCGTTTACGATCCTGAACCCGAGCGTGGTGTTGGGGGTCGGCGACTGGGGGCGGAGTTCGGCGGCGCTGATCGACTGGGTGGCGCGGGGGCAGACGTACTACCCGCCCGGGGGCACGGGCTACGTGGACGCGCGCGACGTGGCGGCTTTCGCCAAAACTTGTTTGCTGCGGGGCGCCGCCAATCGGCGCTACGTCGTGAGTGCGGAAAACTGGAGCTTCCGGGCGTTTTTCGCGGAGGTGGCCAGGGTTCTGGGGGTCGAACCGCCGACAACTCTAGCGCAAGCCTGGCAGGCGGAACTGGCGTGGCGCGGGGCTGGCCTTTCGGCAAAACTGCGGGGCCGGGACCCGGTGCTGACCAGGGAGACGGCGCGCAAGAGTATGCGCGTGGTGCGGTACGATCATCGGGAGAGCGTGGCGGCGGGGGCGGTGTACCGGGATCTGAGGGATACGATCTGGGATGTGGCGCGGGCGTATGGTGCTGCTGTCTGGCTGCATTAGCGCAGGGCGTGAGACGGGGCCCGTATATTGGTTTGGCGGCATTTATGCCGCCCCCCCGAGCCGGAGGCGAGCCGTCGTGTATTGTGCACTGTGGCAATAGCGAAGGACTTGGCGCCCTTGCCGACGGCACCGACCTAGTGCCCGCTTCGCGGGTGGGGGCGGCATGAATGCCGCCAAACCACAGGGGGGCTGTGCGTGCGGTGGGCGGGATGATGAATCTTTACGCTTTACTGTTCCACTTTTTGCCTTTTACTTTCCACTCTTCACTTTCCACTCTCCGACTTTCTGATGCCTAGGTGAATCAAGCGGCCGCCGGTCTGGCAGACGGGGTTGACGCTGTGCCCGATGATGATCCCGTCCTCGGGGGCCTCGTAGGTGCGGATCGTGTCGCCGAAGGGGTTGGTGAGGGTGGCGAAGGTGTCGCCCTTGACGACGGACTGGGTGATGCTGGGCTTGATGGTGAGCAGGCCGCCGGTGTCGGCGTAGAGCCAGTAGGAGCGCTCGCACAGGATCGTGTCGTACTTCGTGGCCGCGAGGGCGCCGCCGTGCATGTCGAGGGTCTTGAGGTAGTTCATGATCCCGAGTGACGTGGAGAGGATCATGTCGCGCTGGAAGGTGTTCGGGTTGCCGACCTCGAGGGTGATGGCGGGGATCTCCAGGTCGGCCGCCGCGCCGCGCAGCGTACCGTCGCCCGGGGGGTTGTGGACCACGATCTGGGCGCCCTGGCGCTCGACCATGTCCCGGACGCGGGGATTGTCCATGTCGGCGCGGATGTAGTAGCTGTTGACGCGCCCGTTGCTGGCGGTGTGGAGGTCGAACAGGTAGTCGAAGTGCCGGACGATGCGGTCGAAGACGCGGTAGGCGTACACCTGCGAGACGGTGCCGTCGGCGCGGCCGGGCATGATGTGGTTGAGGTCGGTGCCATCGACGAAGCGGCGCTGGCGCTGGAGCAGGGACGGGATGTTGACGCCGGGCACGCCGACGAGGGTGCCCTTGAGGGTCTGCGGGTCGAGCGCGGCGACGACCTGCTGGATGACGGGGATGCCGTTGAGTTCGTTGCCGTGGACCGCGGCGGTGATCCCGACGACCGGTCCTTCCTCGACGCCGCGCACGACGATGACCGGGACGTAGATCGGCTGCGCCATGCCGTTGGTGACGGTGTGGAGGAGGTATTTGGTGACCGCGCCCCGGGGGGCGTCCTCGAGGACGAGGTCGTTGATGAACTGGGCGTCGGGGGTGTGGGGGAAGGGATTTTGGGTCATGGGGGGGGTGCGGGGTGCGGGGTGCTTGGGTGCGGGGTGCGGGGTGCCTGGGTGCGGGGTGCCTGGGTGCTTGGGTGCGGGGTGCGGGGTTTTTTGGACGCAAGGGCCTGCGGCCGCGCGAAGGAGGGCGCGCAAGGGGCGCAAGGGCTGGGCGTGGGGGCGGGGTGCGGGGCGCGGGGGGCTTAGGTTGTTTGGGGGGGTTGGGTTGGTGCGGGTGGGAGGGCGGCGGCGAAGGCGTCGAGGAGGAGGCGGGCGGCGCGGGTGACGGCGGGGGTGCCGTCGGTGGGGGGGAGGTCGAGGAGGCCGCCGACGCTCATGGTGTTGACCTCGCTGAGGAGGCGGTGGCCGTCGGGGCCGACGATGGTGTCGACGCCGAACATGACGATGCCGAGGGCGGCGAGTCTGGGGCTGAGCGTGTCGACGATGCGCCTTTCGGCAAAACTCACGTCGCTCGCTTCGGCCGTGGCCCCCTGCGAGACGTTGGCGAGCCAGTGGCCCGGGCGCGGGACGCGGAGCACGGCCCCGATGACGGTGTCGCCGACGACGACGATGCGTTTGTCGCCCTCGGTGACGCGGGGGAGGTACTGCATGGCGAGGTAGCGGCGGTGGGCGACGGGCCGCTGGAGCCAGGTCTGGCAGGGGGGTCGTTTCGCCGTCGAGGGTCACGTGGCCGTCGAGGACGCGGGCGATGCCCTGGCCGCCGTAGCCGTGGAGGGGTTTGAGGACGGCGTCGTGGGTTTTGGCGAAAGCCGCGATGTCATCTGGGCTTTCACACAGCGCGATGGGTGCGCAGAGTTCGGGCACGTTGAGGAGCCAGGATTTGTCGGTGGTGAGTTGGACGCCCTCGGGTCGGTTGAAGATCGGGCGGTGGCCGAAGGCTAGGCGGAGGAAGTGGCCCCAGTGGTCGGGGACGGGGTGTGGGACGCGCAGGAAGATGACGTCCGGCCAGGTAAGGGGGGTGGCCTGAGGATGATTGGAGGATGGGTTGGTTGGTTGATGGGCGGGTGGCGCTTCCGCAAAACGCGTGGCCGCGGTGTCCCGGGCGAAGGTTTCGTCGGCACGTAGGGCGCTTAACGTGAGGGCTGCACGGGTGTCCGTCTCGGCGAGACAGGCGAAGAAACGCGCGTTGTACGGTGTCCCCCGGGAGGCGACCCGGATCTCGGTGGCGCGACCGTCGGCGAGCATCTCGCGCACGAGGCCGTAGAGGGAGTTGTTGGCGGTGTGGCCCCGGTGATCGGTGAGGACGAGGAGCTTCACGATTGGATCTTGATTTCGCCGAGGAGGACGGGGTCGTCGTTGAGGCTGCCGAAGAGTTTCTGGCGGAAGCGGCCTTGTTTGTTGAAGAGCAGCTGGCAGACCTCGTCGATGGCGAGGGTCGAGAGGACGGTCTGGATGTAGGCCTCGATGAGGTCGTCGAGGGCGATGCCGAGTTTGTTGAAGTCGCGGCGGTCCATGAGGACGAGGCGCGCGGTGTCGGTGTCGGGGGTGCCGTCGGGCCGGCGGTAGGAGAGGTTGGTGCCGAGCATCTCCCAGCTGTCGGTGGCGTCGGCGAGGGCGTCGAGGAGAGGTTTTGCCGCACGGCGCCCGTAAACACATATCGGGCGGATGCCGGCCTTCGTGCTGGACACCATGACGCGGATGTCGCTCACGTAGGTGCTGCCCTTGGCCGAGGGCACGGTGCCGACGTGGTAGAGTTTGCCGGAGGGCGTCGTCGATGACCAGTGGTAGTTGCCGATGAGGCTCTGGACGATGAAGCGCTCGTAGGGAAAGTCGCGCGCCATGAAGGCGTCGAGTTCGTGGGGCTGGACGATCGTGAAGACGCCCTGGCCGGCGTTGGAGTAGGGGATCTTGATGACGGCCTGGCCGCCGAAGTGCTCGACCCAGAGCGGGATTTCGTTCTTGGAGACATCGCGGATGGTGTCGGGGGTGCGGATAGCGAGCCCGGAGCCGGCGAGTTTGCCGTTGTAGAGGTCGTAGGCCTTCGCGGCCACCATTTTATTGCGCCCCCCGGCGATGCAGGCGACGGTGGGGTTGATGACGCGGGTCTTGGTATGAATCGGGAGGAGCGCCCAGGGCTTCTGCGTCACGTAGCGGAAGCACCCGCTGATCGGGTGCCAGTCGCCGGCCTCGTCGCGGAGGTGCATGACGCCGTCGTCCCAGCGCAGGGGGGCGTCGGGGTCGTCGTGGTGGCACTCGGCGAAGAAGACGGGTTCGGCGAGGGCGTCGGCGAGGGCGGCGACGTACCCGGAGGCCTCCATGACGTTCTTGTCGTAGATGACGGCGACGCGACCCTCGACGCCGCGTTTGTTGCGGAGCAGGGGCGCGAGCGTGCGTTCGACGAGGAGTTTGTACCCGCCCTGCTCCTGGTGGTCGTCCTGGAGCGGCATGGACTTCTGCCCCGAGGGGCAGGAGTTGTTCTCGATGATGACCATCTGGCGTTTGCCCTCGGCGCTGGTGACGTTGATGAGGTCGGCCCCGGCCCAGTGGAAGTGTTTGCAGCGCGTGGCGAGGACCTCCTGAAGTACGGCGCGGTCGACCTGGGGGTTAAGGTGGCAGTAGCGCGTGACGATGCGCTCCTCCTCGAGGTTGAGGAAGAAGTTGACCATCGGGTGGATGGTGGCGTTGAGGGCCTTGGGGTAGTAGTGAACGTCGGGCTCGAAGGACCGCGGGGGCACGAGGCGCGCGTGGCGGGCGGGGGGGTGTGCCATGGGGGGTCGGTTGGTGAGGGGGCGGGGTTTGGGGAGGCTAGTTAGTGCGAGATGGTGGGATGGGGGGGATGGATTGTGGGGGGGCATGCTCACTCCTTGCTCACGGGGGGCCCTGGCTCGTTCGGTCGCTGGGGTCAGCTATAGGGGGAAGCTTTTCGGGTTGCGGATCAGGTACGGTGGGTACACTAGCGCGACGGTTGACCTTGAGTGGTGTATACGGGGAACTTGGATTGAAGGCTTCGTATGTGGAGCACCCGGGTCAAAGTCTCCTCTGTAGATTGATCAAGTACAAGCGTAGGACCTCAACGGGCCTGCGCAAAGTATTCGTTCCCAAAAATTATACTATCTTGAGCCCGCACATCCTTCGGGCTAAGCCTTCGGATCAAAAGGCCTTCGTTAAATATTTAGGCATCTCTAACGACACAAATTAAGATGATCAACATGAAGATACTACAAAGTAAATTTGTATCGATGCCGTGTCGTATATCAAAATACCCCCCCCTACTCGCCGAAGCCATGATCGCAATAATCATATTGTGTTCAGCATGTCAACGAGTTCGTTTGCGGGAAGATTGCACCACGCAAAGCGTGCTAGAAGATTTCGCTGCCTATTACGGGACCGAAAAGTTTGATAGATCAATAGTTTACGTAGATAGCCTCCCAGAGGCATATCTGCTGATCATTGATACAAGCCCTAACCCACCGCCGGGCATGGTTATGATGGATCCGATAACGCGTTACATTGTATGGCTTCAAAACTGCAAAGTTATAGCCGAGTTAAACAACCCCGGACTCAAGTCAAACTCACAACCTGAAATAAAATGACAGGTATTGCCGACTCTGCCAAATGATCACTTCCAATTTATCTGGCGAGCCTTCAAGGTCATGAAATACTTGGACCATCAGGCCCTTAACGACAGAACTCGCAAGCGGTTGCCTTCCCAAACAGCACACCGCCATACCGAGATCCCTCCGACGACCAGGGCGCTTTGAGACGTATATCGCTTCAGTGATCTTTTCGACGTCATCGACATGGGGATAGGTGCGCCTTGAAGTCCTACCCAAATAGCTGCCACTAATGCTCAGGCTTCATTCATATTGTCCTTCGGCTTATCCTGCGCCCCACGACTCGCAGAGGGTTTTTTGGCGGCGGTAGCCTTCTCAGCAGGCTTTGCTTTAGTAGCAGCAGCCTTCGCACTCGTAACTTTTGTAGCAGCCGCTTTCGTAGCGCTATTCTTCGCGCCAATCGCTTTAGTCGCACGTGTCTTCGCGGGTGCTTTCTCGGCGGCGGGCTTAGCAGCCGGGCCCGCTTCAGAAGCGCTGTCCTCCGAAGAGCTACTGCTGTCGCTAGTAGCCTTCGTAGCGCTGGCCTTCGTGGCCGCTTTCTTGGCAGCGGGCTTCTTGGCAGCGGGCTTCTTGGCAGCGGGCTTCTTGGCAGCGGGTTTTTTGGTAGCGGGTTTCTGAACGACGGGCTTGGCCTCAATCGGCTCCACGGGTGCAGGCTCAGGCGCGGCTACGACAGCAGGAGCGCCTTCGGTTTTGGCGGAAGCCGCCTCACTCGTTTTGGCGGAAGCCGCATTCTTAGCTTTCGCAGCCGCAGACTTGCGAGAAGTAGACTTCGTGGCTTTCGGTTTCTCCTGCTCAGCTCTACCCGCACCAGTGTCCTCCGTTTTGGCGGAAGCCGCCTCAGGCTTGGCTTTAGCCTTGGCCTTGGCCTTGCTACTTGCAGACTTACGGCCGCTAGCCTCCTTCGAGGCCTCTTCACCCGACGCACCTTCGGTTTTGGCGGAAGCCGCCCCCTTCTCATCGGGCGCCGCCCCACCCCGCCTGCGCCCACGCGCGTGCTCCGTCCTAATCACCGCCTCCGGATCGACGGCCTCGGTGAGGGCTTCTTGATTGACGGGAGTTTTCCGCCCCGGGTGGTGCTCGTGCCCGTAATTGGCTACGAGGCTCATCTCGATGCGGCGCGAGTCGAGGTCGGCGCTCACGATTTGGACGCGGACGTTGGAGCCCATCTGGAGCTTGCTGCCCGATTTGACGGCCGTGGCGACGAGGCGATCGGCGCCGAGCTCGTAGCGCTCGTCCATGTGCTGGAAGGGCACGAAACCCTCGCAGTAGTTGTCGACCAAACTCACGAACACCCCGCGCTCGATGACCCCGGCGATGGTGCCGTCGAACTCCTCCCCGACGTGGTCCTTGATATACAAGACCTGGAAGTAGCTGGTCGACTCGCGCTCGGCCTTGACGGCGGCGCGCTCGCGCTCGGAGATGTGGCGGCAGTTGTCCTCGAGCCAGTCCTTGTCGAGGCGGTACTCCTGCTTGGCGAGGTTGCGCTCGAGGATGCGGTGGACGAGCACGTCGGCGTAGCGGCGGATGGGGCTCGTAAAGTGGGTGTAGTGCTCGAAGGCGAGGCCGTAGTGGCCGATGTTGTCGGTGGTGTACTCGGCCTTGGCCATCGTGCGGATCGCGAGCGGGCCCAACACGGCGAGCTCGGGGCGCTCCTTGGCGAGCTTGCGCAGGCGGTTGTAGCTCTTCGAGATGTTGGCCGGGCTCGAGAGGTCGAGCTTGATGTCGAAGCGCGCCGCGAACGTGGCGAGGTTCTCCATTTTCTCCGGGTCGGGCTCGTCGTGGACGCGGTACGGGAAGGGGATCTCGATCTTCTTGGACTTGCCGGCGATGAACTCGGCCACCGAGCGATTGGCCAGCAGCATGAAGTCCTCGATGAGCATGTTGGAGTCCTGCCGCGGCTTGACGTAGGCGTCGAGCGGGGCGCCGTCCTCGCTGAGGCGAAAACGGACCTCCTCGGAGTCGAAGTCGATCGAGCCGTTGCGGAAGCGCCGGGCGCGCAGCTTGCCGGCGATCTCGTTGCAGTGCACCATGACCTCGCCGAGCGGGTCGGACTTGCCCTCGATCAGCTCCTGGGCCTCCTCGTACGTGAAGCGGCGGTCGGAGTGCGTGAGGGTCTTGGAGAAGTAGGTCCGCTTAATGGCGAGGCGGTCGTCGAACTCGAACATCGCCGAGAAGGTGCACTTGTCCTCGTTGGGGCGAAGGCTACACACGCCATTAGACAACTTCTCCGGGAGCATCGGCAGGACGCGGTCGACGAGGTACACGGAGGTCGTCGAGCGGGCGGCCTCGTTGTCGAGGGCCGAGCCGGGCTGGACGTAGTGGCTCACGTCGGCGATGTGGACCCCGATCTCGAGGCGGCCGTTGTCGAGCCGGCGGTACGAGATGGCGTCGTCGAAGTCCTTGGCGTCGTAGGGGTCGATCGTGAACGTGAGCACGTCGCGCAGGTCGAGGCGCCGGTGGGCCTCCTGGGGGTCGATCTCCTCGGGGATGGCCTCGGCCTCGGCGATGGCCTCCTCGGAGTGGCGCAGGTCGAAGCCCTGGTTGATGAGGATGCCCTTCATCTCGATGTCCGTGGAGCCGGTGGCGCCCAGTACCTCGGTGATGCGGCCGCGAAGACTACGGCCCGGGCGATCGGGCCACTCGACGATGTGCACGACGACCTTGTCGCCGTCGGCGGCGCCCATGGTGTCGTCGGGCATGACAGCGATGTCGAAATCGTACTCGAGGCGGTCCGGGATCACGACGCCGCGGCTGCGCGACTCGCGGTAGGTGCCGAGGAAATACTCGACGGCGTGCTGGACGACCTCCAGGACCTCGCCCTCGGGCTTGTTGCGGCCGCGGGGCGTCCACGTGCGGATGCGGACGGTGTCACCGTTCATGGCGCCGCCGAGGTTGCGCGCGGTGATGAAGATGTCCTGTTCGCGGCCCTCGACGACGACGTAGCCCGAGCCGGAGCGGCTCATGTCGAGCTTGCCGGTGAGTTCGTCGTCGGCGGAGGAGGAGCGGCGGTGGCGACCTGGCTTCTCGCCGGAGCGCGGCTGGCCGGCCGCTTCGCCGTTGGCCTTCGTGAAGCCACCCGAGCGGCGGTTGTTGCGGTCTTTGTCGCCGTTGCGCTCGCCGCTGTCCTTGCGGCGGTCGGTGGTTTCGTCGGCGTCGCGGGAGCGGCCGTTGCGGCGATCGTTGCCGTCGGCCTTGGCGGACGAACGACGGGCGTCGGGTTTGCTGGTTTTGTCGGTAGCGGCGCCGTCGTCGTCGCGGCGGCCGCTGCGCTTGGCGCGTCCGGGTTGCTCGCCGCGGTTGATCTCGCGGGTGGCGTTGCGGTTGAAGTCGCGGTCGGCGTCGGGCTCCTTGGGGGTCTCCTTGAGCTTGAGCGCGGGCACGGTCTTGAGTTTGCCGTTGGCCTGGAGCTGCTCGATGGCGTAGCGGACGGCGTCCTTGTTGTTCTTGAGTTGGAGGTGTTGGATGATTTGCTTCGGGGTGAAGCGGCGCTCGGGGTTGCTGCGGAACAGTTGCAGGATCGATTGCTGGAGCTGCTTGGCGGTGAGCTTGTCGCCGCCCTTGTCGGACGGGCCGCGCTTGGAGCGGCGTTTCTTATTGGTCATAAACGGGTTTCATGCCGACGCCGCGGCGGAGGTGCCGCCGGGGAGTCCTATGCGAGTTAACGCAATAATGGTAGGATGGGTGCGGGCGGGTATTCCACGGGTGTTGGGGGGGGGGCTTTGCGGGGGGGGAATTTATGGAGCTGCTGCGCAGCGGCGTTTTTTTGGCTGCCGCTTCGTTGGGGCTTTCCCAACTTTGTACTCGCGCGCAAGGCGGCGGACGCTTTGGCGCGCGTTAGCGTTGGGTCATCGCTCGCCTCGCTACAATTCGATTCGTATGTCACTGCCATCTTTTCTGGGGGTCCTCGCGGTGGCGGCGTCCTGCGTTTTGGCGAAAGCCCAGACCCCTACCTGCGGAGATGATCCGCCGCTAAATCCCTTTCTCGCGGACTCGCCGTGGCCGACGTACCACCGCAACTCCTACCGGCAGGCGTCGACTTGTGTGGCAGGTCCGACGGCGGGCGACCGACTGCGGGTGCGGGCGCGGACCAGCATCGAGGGCGGGACCTCGCCGTGGATCTACCTGTCGGACCGCTACCCCGGCGGCGAGCGCGTGATGTACTACTCGAACGCGACGCACGCCTTCAAATTCATCGACCTCGGGGATGCGATCGTGGCCATCGACAGCCTGCGCATCGACCGGGACGGGATCACGAGTTTCGGGTGGAACATGATCCTCGGGCGCGAGCACGTCTGGTACACGTACGACCCGCGGCGCAACGCCTCGACGCTGCTGTACCGCCTCGGGGACGCCGTCGAGGACGACTACAGTTCGGCGATCGCGGTGACGAAGAGGCTCGACTTCGCGGACGTCGGCGTGGCGGGGCGCGTGCAACACTACGCGATGCTCTACGACGGCAATCTGGCCTTTAACGCGGAGCCGGCGGCGGGCAGTGACAAGGGCATTTTCGGGGTGCTTTCGCCAAAACTCGAGCTGCTCGATACCGTGCAGTTTGCGGTGGCCGGGGGCGAGATCACGCACCACAATGCCTTCCCGGTCGCGGAGGACAACAGTTGCTACGTCGCAACGACGAGTCGTTTGATCCGTTTCGACTGGGATGGGGCGCGTGTCCGCAAAACCTGGGACGCGGCCTACGATTTCGTCGCCGACGGACCGCGCGGGAGTTTCGCCGAGGGCAGCGGCACGACCCCGACGCTGATGGGTTGGGGCGAAGGCCGCGACCAGCTCATCGTGCTCGCCGACGGGCACCGCAACAACAACCTCGTCGCGTTTTGGCGAAAGCTGCCCGACGGCTGGACGGCCCGGCCCGGACGTGACGTTCGCTTCGCGGACGCCGTCGCGCTCCCGGCCGCGGTGGCGGGCAACAACACCTTCCAGAGCATGGAGAACTCGCCGACGGTGCGCGGGTACGAGGTGGCGGTGGCGCAGTTCAACGGCTTCCTGGGCTACGGGTGCGACAACCGCAAGGGCGTCCAGAAGCTGCGCTGGGACACGGCGACGCGGCGCTTGGAACTCGACTGGGTCAACCGCGACATCAACATGAACGGCATCCTGACCTACAGCAGCGCGACAAACCTCGTGTACTCGAGCGGCAAGAAGGGCGACTGCAACTACTACCTCTACGCGCTCGACTGGGCCACGGGCGCGGTGGCGATCCGGCAGTTGCTCGGCCCGGAGGGGACCTTTCGCGACGACCCTTATTACGATGCCGGGAATGGCCTCGTGATCGACGAGGCGGGGCGGCTGTACTTCGCCGGCGGGGCGAGCATCGTGGCGGTGGACAGGGTCGGAGCGTCGGGGACTGCGCGAGCGCCGTTGCCGGAGGCCCTGCGGCTCTGGCCGAATCCGACGCGCGGGGACGTGTTCGTGCGGGGTTCGGTGGGGGAGGCGTTCGAGTACGAGGTGTACGACGCGGGCGGGTCGGTGGTGCTGCGGGGGCGGAGTCGGAACGGCCGGGTGGAGGCGTCGGCGCTGGCGGCGGGGTGGTACGTGTTGCGGACGGCGGGGGTGGACGGGGCGTTGGGGGTGGGGGTGTTTCGGCGGGAGTGAGGGTGCGGGAGGGCATTAGTGTCGGATAGTAGCAGACCGCGCGGATGTGCTCGCGTTCGGGTGGTGACTTCACGGACGCCGAACTAGTTTCCGGCGATGGCCGAGGGTACGCGTACGCGCAGGGTGATCGAGATCTTGTTGGCGCTCGTATCGCAGCCTTACCGGTTCACGCGGCGCGACCTCGAGGAGCGTTTTGGCGTAAGCGAGAAAAGCGTCGAGCGCGACCTGGCCTTGATCCGCGACGCCGGGCTAGACCTACAGTACGATGCGGCGTTTCGGTACGCGGTGCTGCCCGAGCGGGGCGGGAAAGAACTCAGGCGGCTCCTCGTCCTGACGGACACCGAGCGGCAGCAGCTCCTGACGGTGCTCCCGAAGGCTTTCGCCAAAACCCGTGACGCCGAGGCGGTGGCGCGCAAGCTCGAGTCCCTGTACGATTTCCAGCGGCTCGGGCTCAGGAGTTTGCGTTCGCCGGAGCTCGGCAAGATCGACGCCATCGAGGCGGCACAGGCGAGGGAGGTCTGCGTCCGGCTGCAGAACTACCGGTCGACCTCGTCCGGGATGGCCTCCGACCGCCTGATCGAGCCCTTCCACCTCGACACCGCCAGCGGGATCGTGCAGGCGTACGACCTCGGCAGCAAGGCCCTGCGGCACTTCCGCCTCGACCGAACGGAGCGGGTGGAGCTACTGGATACGGAGCCCTGGACGCACGACGACCAGCACCGCGTGGAGCCCGCCGACCCATTCCGAATCGTCATGACGCGCCAGGTGCGCGTGCACCTGACGCTCAACGTGGCTGCGTACAACGAGCTCGTCGAGCGGTACCCGCAGGCCCGCACCTGCGTGGAGCCCGGTCGCGAGCCCGATACCTACGACTTCGACGCCCTGGTGAATGCGGAGTTCCGCGGGCTGCTGCCGTTCGTGATGGGGCACTGGGCGGGGGTGGAGATCCACGCGCCGGAGGGCCTGCGGGAGCGGTGCTGGGGGGTGGCGCGAGCGATATTGGGCGACGAGACCCCCTCCCTCAGAACCTGACGCCACCTTATACTCATCTTCGCCAGTACATTAATCGCACCCGAACTACATGAGGCTTCTCTTCCGACTCTCGCCGAATCTCCAACCCGTGCCCTTCGACTACCAACAGAACCTGGCTGGCTGGATGTACAACCAGCTAGGGGACAACTCCGACCTCCACGATGGCACCAGCCTGTACTCGCTCAGCGACCTGGCGCGCGGCTCCGTGCGACGCGGCAAACTCGACTTCGAGGGCGGAAGCACTTTTTTCCTCTCCTCCTACCACGACGCCATCCTCGTGGAGCTGATGCGCAACCTCTTTAACTCCGACACTGAAGTGGCCTTCGGGATGAAGGTCGAGGGCGTCGACATCCAGCGCGAGCCGCATTTCGGGGAGCGGACACTGTTCTGGGCGAAAAGCCCGGTGCTGGTGCGCGTAAAGCGCGAGGACGGCGGGCGGGACCACGTGATCTACGATGACCCACGCGCGGGCGACCTCCTAACCCGAACGCTGCACACGAAGCAGCGGCTGGCGGGCCTGCCGGAGGTGGGTCGGATGTACTTCCAGCCCGATTTCGAGAACCCGCGCACGAAATTGATCAAATACAAGGGCGTCCAGAACCGCGCGAGTCTTTGTCCGGTGGTGGTGGAGGGTGGCCCGGAGGTATGCTCGTTCGCGTGGAACGTGGGGGCGGGACACTCGACGGGGATTGGGTTTGGGGCGCTGGATAAAGTGAAATAACGATGGAGACTACTATAGACCGAATGTCGAACACTCTCGACCTGTCCTTCTTTCTGGAGGCGCCGGAGCTCACCGCTCACGCCGAACTCGTCATCACGCCCCTGGCGCCGCTATCGATGGTGTCGAGCCAGCCGGGCACTTACTTCCTGAGCGAAGTCGCCCCTACCGATCACATGATTTACGGGCTCCTCGAGAATGCACTCGGGTGGCATTTCCACAAAGACCTCCGCAACGAACTGCGTAAGCAGTTGTCTAAGCTCGCCAAGAAGGACAGGGCTGTCGCCAAAACCTACAAAGGCACCGATTGGCTGGCCGGCAAGCTCGAGGCCTCGGGGTCGGGCTACGAGTCACTCTTGGTACACCACGTACGGCTTTCGCCAAAACGGATTCCTAGGCCAGCGATCAGCTATGATGACCTGTGGTCGATGCACCTGCACGACAAGGGCGGCAGTTTCCTCGGCGGGAGCCGCAACTACGACGCCGCATTAGAGGCGCTGATGACGGCTGCGAGATCGAAGGACGAGGCCGTCAAAGTAGAGTTCGGCGATCGCACTATTTTCGATCGCATGTCACTGTCCGAAGCGATGGCGGCGCGGGGCGCGAAGATTCACGTCGATAGTATCCGCGAGGCCTTTCCGCTGTACTACGTGAGCCCTAAAAAGCGCGCCTACGTAGAGTTCGCGGGGGACGGCGATGCGGAGTCCCCGCCATTCTTTAGCTACGAGATTTCGACCACAGCGGCCCTATCCGCAGTTTTGGCGAAAGCCGTAGCCGACCCCGCCGGCCCGCTGTACCTCGGGAGTAACGACGGGTGGGTGGACGCAAAATGGATCGCACGATGAGCTTCACTCCAGACACTTGGCACCCGCTGCCACGCTACGGCGCCGCCCTACTCGCTCACGAAACCTCTTACGAACTCCTGAGCGATGAGGTCGCCCGGATCGACGCGGCCGCGGACCTCATCGAGGAGGCACTAACGACCTTCATGATCGCCCCGAGCGCTGCGCCCGACGAGGCGGCCGAAACCGTGATCTACGGTTACTACGCTGACGCAAAGCCCGGTAGAGCAAACGGACAGGTGAGCGCGAACGGGTTCTTCTCAGCGCCACACATCGTAACGGGCAACAATGCCGCCGACATCGTTAAGGAAGCGACGGCCCGCGTGGCCGAGGCACGCAAGCCGAAGCCTCCGGCGAGCGTAGAGCTAAAGAAGAGCTTCGCGCCGACGGTGTCGAAGATCAACGCCGGCAGCAAGAGCATGAGCAATCCGCGCGTCGGGTTCGAGGAGGCACTCTTTACCGCGCTCGCGTCGCTCCACCACCTCAAGCCAGCAGCCTACGACTATGATGTCGGTAGCAACGTGGCCCTCATACCAGACCTGCCGTTTGCGCAACTCGGCCCCTATATCAGGATCATCGCCAAACTGCGTAAGCTACCGCCTGAAGCCTGGCTGGGCTCGTACAAATCGAAGAAGTTTACCCGTCCACCACTCTATAAAGGTAACTTCGTAAAGGCCCCACACTCGTTAGACGTGGGCGCCCTCGGCCTACTGGCTGCCGTTGGGATTTACGCACGCGAGGCGACTGACCTCGACGAGGCGGAGGCCCGGCCGGTGTTAGCCGCCATGGCGGAGCGGCCGATCTACTTATTCGCCAACGGCGGTTCGAGCCAGCAGACCTACTCACATCACCTCGTAGACCTAGCCTTATCGGGCGCGCTACACGCGGCGGCTACGTCTCTGAACCGCGTCGAGCTCACGAGCATCGAGGGCAACAAGTTTAGCAACCCAAAGTGGGATCGGTTCAAGATTTCAGCCGGCCACTTCCTCACGCTCTTCCGACCGGCCTACGCGCGAGACTTCTTCGCCTACCGCGCGGTGTACCCAGCTTCGTTCCGACCCATTTTTCGAACCTACTACCAGACCGTTATGCAGATACCTGAACCCATCGTCAGCGCCGCCGAGGCTTACGGGCGAACCCTCAACTACGCCGCCTACCTCGGTGCCAAAGCCGAGATCGAGGACGACAAGCGGCGCGGACGCCAAGCCACTAGCCTGCGCGACTACAAGAACCGCATCCTCACTCAGCTAGAAAGCAGCATCGGAAGCGCGAAGACCGGTCCCGAACTCATCGCGAGGCTGTCTACCATCGTCGGCAGGGCCAGTGGCTTGGACTTCACCGATGATGCCAGGCCGTTCATGCACGCGGTCGTGGCCGGCGAGGCGATCGATATCGATACCGCCAGGCAGCTCGCTATGGCATTCATGCGGCTGATGTCGCCAAAACAAACCGACAACCCGGGGGCCGACGCCGATCCAGAAAACGACGAAGCGGGGGTCGAAGCTTCCGCCGATCTCGATATGGGCTTCTAACTCCGGCGGCCTTCCACTTAAAACTCAAAACTGCAAATTATGAAGATCAAATCCATCCTCGTCACTTCGGTGGCGCCTTTCGACGACCACGCCGCCAACCGCGGCGAGAAGCTGCTCGGTAATGCCTCCTCGGTGAAGCGTCGGCCCGATGGCCGCGTGTACGTCAGCGGACAGATGCAGCGCCACGCGCTCTTTAGCGCGATCGATCGCCTCAACCGCGACGCCGAAGGCGCCGGCGATACGTACGTCGCCAACGGAGACGCGCCCTCGACCGAGATCGACAAAGACATCCGTAGCGACCTCGGCGGATTCCTCGACACGAACAAGGGCGACTACTCCGGCCGACGCACCGCGCCCGTGAGCGCAACGCCTGCGGTGGCGCTGCGCGAGAGTGAGGTGGGGCGGGACCTCCTCGTGCGCCTGAAGATGGACGACGGTAACAAGGAAGACGGCAGCAAAAAGCAGGCCTTGGCCACGAACGAGTTCAGTCAGCACGACGAGATGGTGATGAACTTCTCGCTGGACGTGGCGGCGGTAGGCGCGGTCAAGGAGTACAGCTACGATAAGGTCGGCCCGAGCGGCGAGACCTTCGCGCACGTCGCGACGACGTTCAATCGACAAATCGACGAGACCGAACACGCGCGCCGTGTACGCCTCTTCCTCGAGGCCACTGGCTCCATCACTGATTACGCCAATCAGGCCCGCAACGCCGTAAGCGGTGAGCCGAGCCGCGTACTCATCGTCCTCGACCCCAAGCACAGCCGCAAGGCCGTTCGTTACTGGAAAGACACAACTACCGACGCCGAGCGCGAGAGCATCCTCGCCGAACTGCGCGACCGCGGCGCACAGGTTTTCGTCGGGGACGACAAGGGCATCCACAGTGACACCCCCGTTTTCGAAGCCTACAAGCAGGCCATCGATGCGCTCGAGTCCGGGGAGCTCTACCGCCCACTGTAAGTCATGCGGGACACACGAGAACCGCTCGCGAAGCCGTCCGGCATTACGCTCGCCGACCATACCCGTCACGTGATCGAGGAAGCGGGACGCATCATGGAGGCTTACCCTTTCTTGGCGGAAAAGTATCGCCGGCTCACGGGCGAAGACTTGTCCGAAATTTTGGGCGTGGCCGCCGCCGACCATGATTTGGGGAAAGCTCATCCGGAGTGGCAGGACGCTTGTCGCGCGGACTACGAGGTTTACCGGGCCTGGCGAAAGTCGCGGGGCCTCAACCCGGATGGCGTGGAGCGCGAACGGTACGCCGAGTTTGAGGCGGCCGTGCGAAGGAAGAGCGTCCAGCGGCCGGCCCATCTCATGCATTCAGGCCTGCGACACGAGCTCGCGAGCCTGCTGCACATGCCCAAGCGTACTCCCGTGATCTACGCAGCGGTCGCCGCCCATCACGGCAAGCTAGCCGTAAGGCACGAGCGGAGGTGGCGCGAGGACGGAAGACGGTCTAGCGACGAGGAGGGCCCGTTCTGGGCGCTCTACACGCAGTTCAAGCGAGGCGATGACGCCAATGATAGGAAGAAGCCCGAGGCTCTGGACCTGGCGACCGTTTTGCGGAAGCGGTACCAATACGACGCTGTGCGCGCCCTGCTCCAATTTGCAGACACCCGCGCCTCGCGGATGGAAAGCCTCGAACGCGAGGCTCTGGCTCTGCTCGAGCGCTGGTCGTTCAAGTGGCCTGAAGACTGGCGGCCGAATGGGAAGCCAAGTTATAAGCCCGTTCAGCGCCTCGCCCTCGAAATGGCGGAATCGGACGATTTCGTTTCGATCCTCAGGGCGCCGACCGGGAGCGGGAAAACGGCGGCGGCCATGCTCTGGGCCGACCGGCAGATCGTACGTCGGCGAGCCGATCGCCTGGTTGTGGCGATGCCGACCCGCTTCACGGCCAACGCCCTGGCTAATAGTGCGGAAGACCTAGCCGGCGCCACCGGGCTCTACCACTCCACTGCGTTCTTCGCGCGCTACGCCGACCTAACCGATGCAGAGCAATCGCAGGCACGCGAGACGCATCTCATGGCGCAACGGCTTGCCACGCCAACGACCGTCTGCACGATCGACCACCTGCTGCTGGCCTTGACCGGGGTGCGCGAGGCGCACCACGCGACTTTTTTCTTCCTAGCGAACGCGGCCGTCGTCTTGGATGAAGCCGACTTCTATGATGCCTTCGTGCAGGCCAACATGCGATTCCTGTTGGACGCGCTGCGGGCTTTGGAGGTGCCGGTGCTCATCATGAGCGCCACCGTGCCAGAGAGCGCGCGTGAGTTCTACGGTGTGCGGGCAGAGATCATCGATGCCGACCGCGCGGAAGCCGCCGAGGAGGCGCCTCCACGCCGTCGCGTCCGCTACGGTGGGGAGGTAAGCGCCCCCGCAGACCAGCGAGCGGTGCTGGTGGAAATGCTGCGCCGAGGCAATGGAATCATATACGCGAATACAGTCGCTCGCGCGATGGCGTACCGCCGGTACTTACGCGAGCTACAGGCGGAGATTGACCCCGACGGCGAGGCGGAAGTGATCTTGTACCACAGTCGCTTTACCGAGCCGCACAAACGCGACAAGGAACTCGAACTCGAACGACGATTAGGGCCAAAAGCCTGGGCGGCGGGCAAGGTCGACGCAATAGCGGTGCTCACGCAGATTGGCGAGATGAGTATTAATATTTCGACTTCTCTTATGTTAAGCGAGGTATGTCCTTGGGACCGACTCTCACAGCGCCTAGGTCGACTCAATCGTTTTCGCGAGCAAGAGAACGCAGAGTGCGTAGTAGTCGCGCCGATAAAAGACGGCAAGCTATATCCTGCGCCCTACGGAGAGTACGTCCGCACCGAGGGCTGGCGCGAAAGTCATTACTTAAATCGAACTCTTACGCACGTACAGGGCTTTGACGAGGAGGGCCAGTATGTAACCCCGGTGGAAATGACCGGATACGTCAACAAACTTTATGGTGAACTTGAGGAACTCACGGCGAATGCACGTCGCAATGTTAAGGCTTACGAAGAGCTGGTCCGTTCGACGATGTTGATATTGCCAAACGTAAAGTCGGACGACGCTGGCGAATCTGATACATGGAATGCACGACAGATTGGGCCGCAGGCGACGGTTTTGACGAAAGTCCCATCCCACCTCGACAACTGGGGTGAGTGGCAGGCCTGGAAGTTGCGATTTGGTTTAGAGGTGCCTGTGTACCAGGTTGAGAAGGACCAAAGACAGCTTGCGCCAAAGCTAACCTTATCTGCTGTGGAAATCGGATGGAAGGACGAACCAGATAAGATAGCATTCTACCACACGCCGCAAGGGGACGAGAGCTTGGGTATATTGGCCGGGACCGGAGATGAGGTTTACAATGCCGAACTCGGACTATACGGTATCTACGATTTAGGGGCATCATCAATTCAACTCGCCGATGATGCCGGTTGACACCTACGACGCCTCCCACGTCACCTACCTCCTCCTGTGCCACCGCAAGCTGTGGCTCCACCACCACGGCATGCGTATGGAGGACAACTCCGCCGACGTGCACATCGGGAAGGTCATCGGCAAGAGCGCCTACGATCGGCGGGCGCGCCGCTGGCGGGAGCTGGTCGTGGGGCCGGTGAAGATCGACCATTACGACCCGAAAGCGCGCCTAATCCACGAAGTGAAGAAGTCGCCCAAGCTGGAGCACGTCCACGTCGCGCAGGTGCAGTACTACCTGTGGCAAATGGAACGCCACGGCGTGGGTGGGTCGACGGGTGTGATCGAGTACCCGAAGCAGCGCAAGACGGTCGCCGTGTCGCTCGACGAGCAGGCACATGCGAACATCCGAGAGTGGCTAAACGACATCGAGAGAATCGTTTCGCTGGAGGTAGCCCCGCCGGCGATCCTGAAGAGTTACTGCGGGAAGTGCGCCTTCTACGATTTTTGTTACTGCTAACGTAAGTTTTGGCGAAAGCCTAATCGATAGACGAGACATGCCGCGAGCTTACTACCTCTTCAATCCCGGCCGGATGAGCCGGCGAGACAATACGCTGAAGTTCACGGCAGTAAATGCGGATGGGGTAGTCGGCGAAACGCGATATATTCCAGTCGAAGACGTATCGGCGCTATACGTGTTTGGAAGTTTGGATACCAACTCAGCGCTCTACAATTTTCTTGGTCGGGAACACATTCCAGTACACTTCTTCGACTACTACCAGCACTACACCGGGAGCTTCAGTCCACGTGAGTATTTGCTGGCCGGAAAGATGGTGGTCGAGCAAACGAAGGCCTACCTCAATAAGAAACGACGGGTCGCGATTGCGACGGGTTTGATCGAAGGAGCGACCTTCAACATGTTGAAGACGCTGCGGTATTACGGCAATCGCGGGAGAGACGTGAGTGCGGCCGTGGGTGGGTTAGAGGACTTGCGTCAAAACTTACCGAACGTGATGGAGGTAGCGGAGTTGATGGGTATCGAAGGCAACTGCCGGCAGCAGTATTACGAAGCCTTCGACGAGATCGTGGACGGTTTTGCGTGGGACGGCCGGAAGAAGAACCCACCGCGCGGGGAGTTGAACGCTTTGGTGAGTTTCGGGAACGCGATGTGTTACGCGTTGTGTGTCGACGCGATCTACAACTCGCAGCTCAACCCAACGATTAGCTACCTGCATGAGCCGGGGACGCGACGGTACTCCCTCGCACTCGACGTGTCGGAGGTGTTCAAGCCTATCCTGGTCGATCGGCTCATCTTCCGGCTGTGCAACAAGCGCGAGATCCGCGAGGAGCACTTCGACATCGTGGATGGGGCGTCGTTCCTGTCGGATACGGGACGGAAGGTGTTTCTGCGGGCCTGGGAGGAGCGCCTCGATCAGACGATCGAGCACCGCAAGCTCGGTCGGCGGGTCAGCTACCGGAGACTGGTGTTGCTGGAGTGCTACAAGATCGCGAAGCACGTACTGGGCATGGAGCCGGCGTACGAGCCGTTCAAGATCTGGTGGTAAGGCGGTGGCGGGAGTCCGCTGTGTGGGCGACCTTGCGGGATATGTACGTGATCGCGGTATACGACGTCCAGGCGGACCGGACGCAGAAGATGCTCAAGGTCTGTCGGCGGTACCTCAACTGGGTTCAGAACTCGGTGCTGGAGGGTGAGATGACGGAGCTCCAGCTCGTCGAGATGACGGAGGCCGCGCTGAAGGTGATGGACGTGCGGACGGACTCGTTGATCTTGTTCAAAAACAGGGATGCGAAGTGGCTGGACAAGGAGGTCGTGGGGGTAGAGAAGGGGTCGACGGATCAGTTTGTGTAGTCGTCGACCGACGAGGTGCGAGCGGTCGGGGCGGGTTCTTTGACATCGGGGAGATAGACAATGCACTGTCGGACAGACGCTTACGCAAGTCGTCGCTGACGGGGGAAGACTGCGGTACTAGCGGTTGAGGCATTTCGACGGGTAGGATGGCGGGTTTCTGGAGTGCGGAGTGCTTGGTGATGAGGAGGTTATGTATTTTTGCGGTGGCTGTCTTAATCGCTTCTGGTTGGAGTTGAAACGGGTTGATGGCCTACGAAGATACCGACAGTTGAGGTCTTAATCGCTTCTGGTTGGAGTTGAAACGGCACGGCGTCGCCCTGGGCTCCGCGTCTTAATCGCTTCTGGTTGGAGTTGAAACACGACGATGGCGCTCGCCCAACCACACGTCTTAATCGCTTCTGGTTGGAGTTGAAACTGGGTGACTCGCGATCTCACGGCCGATCTACGCGGGGGCGTGTCTTAATCGCTTCTGGTTGGAGTTGAAACGGATGCCAGGCGCGGACGCCTCGCCACCGTCTTAATCGCTTCTGGTTGGAGTTGAAACTTTCTCACAAAACTCCACGCCCCTCCCGGCGACGGCGTCTTAATCGCTTCTGGTTGGAGTTGAAACGGGTCTGACCCACGACACCATAGATGAGCATCTCGCGTCTTAATCGCTTCTGGTTGGAGTTGAAACACGGTGCGCCTTTCTACGTTTTCGCCCCGCCCGGGCGTCTTAATCGCTTCTGGTTGGAGTTGAAACTGAGCAGCGCTACGCCGACCACGAGGCCCTGTGCGGTCTTAATCGCTTCTGGTTGGAGTTGAAACACCGCGGACCTGCGGGCGTGCGCCGCGGCCCTCGCGGGTCTTAATCGCTTCTGGTTGGAGTTGAAACGGGCTGGGGGGGGGGGACACGTGTGCCCCCCCCCCGTCTTAATCGCTTCTGGTTGGAGTTGAAACATGCTCGCGGCCCGCGAGAGCGCCGCGGGCGTGCACGTCTTAATCGCTTCTGGTTGGAGTTGAAACTCCATCGTATACGTGTCGGTGGGTCGGTGACCCACGTGATTTGTCTTAATCGCTTCTGGTTGGAGTTGAAACCAACCAAGCGGAGGGCGTGCGGCCCGACGACTTCAGGTCTTAATCGCTTCTGGTTGGAGTTGAAACTCCTCTCCACCGACCCCCGTCTCACCCTCCTGACCAAGTCTTAATCGCTTCTGGTTGGAGTTGAAACTCATCTCGTCGGGGTCGTAGCCGCCGAGGGCATCGGGTCTTAATCGCTTCTGGTTGGAGTTGAAACAGCACGATCCCGACGCTCGTGGCGATGGCGACGATGGTCTTAATCGCTTCTGGTTGGAGTTGAAACCCGTCCGCTTTGACGTTGAACGTGGTGCCGACGATGGTCTTAATCGCTTCTGGTTGGAGTTGAAACGCGCGTCTGAAAGCGACATGGCGCGCTTACTGTTTCGTCTTAATCGCTTCTGGTTGGAGTTGAAACTACGCTCGGCCACTCCGCAACATCGCGCCAGTCGGGTCTTAATCGCTTCTGGTTGGAGTTGAAACTAGTAGTAAACGTACCCACACGTGTGGCGTGAGCGGTCTTAATCGCTTCTGGTTGGAGTTGAAACTGCGTGTACTCTGTTCTCGTGTGCGGCCACTAAAGCGTCTTAATCGCTTCTGGTTGGAGTTGAAACTAAAGCGGCACGTTAAGTGAGCGATTAAGCGGAGCCGTCTTAATCGCTTCTGGTTGGAGTTGAAACCTCGGAGTCGCTCGGAGCCGCTGTGACCACGAAGTGTCTTAATCGCTTCTGGTTGGAGTTGAAACAAGACTGGCAAGCGTACGTACGGTATTGCGCGCAAGGTCTTAATCGCTTCTGGTTGGAGTTGAAACTCGCGCAAAGTTGGGTTTTTGAACGAGCGCGGGACGTCTTAATCGCTTCTGGTTGGAGTTGAAACCGATGTCGAATGCTATCTCGGGTTTCGGCATCGTAGGTCTTAATCGCTTCTGGTTGGAGTTGAAACTAAGTGAACGAGACGTACTTTCGCAAGTTGTCGGTGGTCTTAATCGCTTCTGGTTGGAGTTGAAACCTCGGTAGCTGCACCGCCAGCGTGTTGGCGTTCGTGGTCTTAATCGCTTCTGGTTGGAGTTGAAACTTGGTAAAGCCCGAAATCCACGTGACCAAAACCTTGTCTTAATCGCTTCTGGTTGGAGTTGAAACTTGGGTCGCTGGCGAGATCGGTGTGGAGTTTTTCGAGTCTTAATCGCTTCTGGTTGGAGTTGAAACTTGACCATGTACCTAACACCGCCAGGTATCACGTCGTCTTAATCGCTTCTGGTTGGAGTTGAAACACGCTTTCGCCGATGCCGCGCGTCGCGAAGCGAAGCGTCTTAATCGCTTCTGGTTGGAGTTGAAACTCGGATGCGCCCGCGATAGCGGTATACTCCGTTGACGTCTTAATCGCTTCTGGTTGGAGTTGAAACTGAGCGTTTTGACGCTTGCCGGGCGCGCGCTCGCTGTCTTAATCGCTTCTGGTTGGAGTTGAAACCGCGATGTCACGTGCGTCGACGTCTAGCAAGCCGTGTCTTAATCGCTTCTGGTTGGAGTTGAAACTAATCTCGTTGTAGTAAAAACCCGAATCCTCGTCTTGTCTTAATCGCTTCTGGTTGGAGTTGAAACCGAAAATCATCACGATCGATAAGCGTTCTCTCGATGCGTCTTAATCGCTTCTGGTTGGAGTTGAAACACGCGACCGAGGTCGCGCGACTCGACGGGCGCGTGGGTCTTAATCGCTTCTGGTTGGAGTTGAAACTTTCGCTTATGGGCCGCGAGCGCGGCCGTGTTGGGTGTCTTAATCGCTTCTGGTTGGAGTTGAAACACCCGCGGGGGCTGCGGTACTTGGCCACCTTGCCATGTCTTAATCGCTTCTGGTTGGAGTTGAAACATCACGTTAAGGTCGCTAACGACCAACCCATCTTCCGTCTTAATCGCTTCTGGTTGGAGTTGAAACAACGAGCTGATGCCGCCGAGGCCGATGGCCATGAGCGTCTTAATCGCTTCTGGTTGGAGTTGAAACAGGTAGGACTTCTCGAAGCCCTGCGGGTGGATGCTGTCTTAATCGCTTCTGGTTGGAGTTGAAACCCGCCGCCCTCGCCAAGCGCGAAGCCAGTCAGGAGAGTCTTAATCGCTTCTGGTTGGAGTTGAAACTGAAGCCTACGTCGCCGCCCTCCAGCACGACCTCGAGTCTTAATCGCTTCTGGTTGGAGTTGAAACGCGTCATACGTGCTTCTTGTAGCTCGCCTCGCGGTGGGTCTTAATCGCTTCTGGTTGGAGTTGAAACGGGGTGAGCTGCATGGGGGTGGCGGGTTTTGGCGGAGTCTTAATCGCTTCTGGTTGGAGTTGAAACACTCTAAACCTGAGTGTCGGGATTTGGCAATCCTCGTCTTAATCGCTTCTGGTTGGAGTTGAAACACATTTAGCCTTCTACCATCTCATAGACCTAATCATGTCTTAATCGCTTCTGGTTGGAGTTGAAACGCTACGCCGAGTCCAACTTCCCCTCCACCTCCCCCGTCTTAATCGCTTCTGGTTGGAGTTGAAACCGACGTCGTAGTTGCCTTGACGCGCACTGACGCCATGTCTTAATCGCTTCTGGTTGGAGTTGAAACGACTTGATGGACGCGATGAACGCCAATATGGCCGCCGCGTCTTAATCGCTTCTGGTTGGAGTTGAAACCGAAGCATCCGACCCGCTCACCGAGGCCCGCGCCGAGTCTTAATCGCTTCTGGTTGGAGTTGAAACCCGAGGGCGTCGATGGGGGTGCGGTGCTCGTTGAAGGTCTTAATCGCTTCTGGTTGGAGTTGAAACATGCTGATGCCATAGTCATACCCTGCGAACTCGCCGGGTCTTAATCGCTTCTGGTTGGAGTTGAAACTCGCCCACCAGGCCCGCGTCGGCCAGGACGCCGCCGGTCTTAATCGCTTCTGGTTGGAGTTGAAACACATCTTCGAAACGCTGCTTGAGGTGGGCGGCCTCGTCTTAATCGCTTCTGGTTGGAGTTGAAACAAGGCTTTGGCGAGCTGGCGCAGATCGGGCCTAACGGTCTTAATCGCTTCTGGTTGGAGTTGAAACTCGAGGTCGACGTAGTTGAGCACCATGTCGTCGCCGGTCTTAATCGCTTCTGGTTGGAGTTGAAACTGAGGAACTTGGCGTTGGCGCCCCAGGTGGCCACCTGGTCTTAATCGCTTCTGGTTGGAGTTGAAACGCGTCCAACTCCGCGAGCGCCGCGCCGCCGCCTACGGTCTTAATCGCTTCTGGTTGGAGTTGAAACGGGGAGGCTGTAGATCCACTGGCGGATCTCCTCGAGTCTTAATCGCTTCTGGTTGGAGTTGAAATTCGTCCTTCACGTCGTGACTGATGAGGTGGAGCCCAGTCTTAATCGCTTCTGGTTGGAGTTGAAACGTTATTTTCACGAACGAGCCAGATAATGGCGTGGAGTCTTAATCGCTTCTGGTTGGAGTTGAAACGAGGCGCACATGCGATCTGCTTTCTTCTCGCCCTCGGTCTTAATCGCTTCTGGTTGGAGTTGAAACCAAGCTTTAAGCGTTTTGCAGCTTCACGAAAGCTTGGTCTTAATCGCTTCTGGTTGGAGTTGAAACCAAAAAAACTAAGGCGTTTATGTGGACCTAGCATAGGTCTTAATCGCTTCTGGTTGGAGTTGAAACTCGGCCACGGACACGGTCTTCTTGGCCTCGCCATCTGGTCTTAATCGCTTCTGGTTGGAGTTGAAACCTCCAGGCCACTGCGTTGAGTTCGGCGATCATCTTGGTCTTAATCGCTTCTGGTTGGAGTTGAAACAGGTGACTGCCTCGCCTTCCGAGGAGATCGCAACGCGTCTTAATCGCTTCTGGTTGGAGTTGAAACAGCGTCGGAGGGTGACGTGCGGGGCCACCACGTCTTGTCTTAATCGCTTCTGGTTGGAGTTGAAACAAGGCTTTGGCGAGCTGGCGCAGATCGGGCCTAACGGTCTTAATCGCTTCTGGTTGGAGTTGAAACTGGCGTCGAGCACAGATGGAACGAGGAACTCCAAGAGTCTTAATCGCTTCTGGTTGGAGTTGAAACGGTTTTCGAGGGCGGCGGTGCGGAGGGCGTCGCGGTCTTAATCGCTTCTGGTTGGAGTTGAAACCGAAGAGTTCTCCCTGCTCCACGACGAACTCGAGGGTCTTAATCGCTTCTGGTTGGAGTTGAAACAGATGACGATGAAGCTCTGGCGCGCCGCGCTGCGGGGTCTTAATCGCTTCTGGTTGGAGTTGAAACGAGGTTTTCACGGTCGAAGCGACGCGTGCGCCAGATGGTCTTAATCGCTTCTGGTTGGAGTTGAAACCGCGGTCGTCGATCTCGGTGTGCGTACGCTGCATAGTCTTAATCGCTTCTGGTTGGAGTTGAAACGGAGGTGGAGCTCGTCGTGGGGCAGCTCGTCGTCGAGTCTTAATCGCTTCTGGTTGGAGTTGAAACTGTTATGCCGAATCGGTCGGCGTCGGAAATACGTTGGTCTTAATCGCTTCTGGTTGGAGTTGAAACTCGTTTCGCGACGGCGCGCCTGACAAAATCTGCGGGTCTTAATCGCTTCTGGTTGGAGTTGAAACGGGGGTCGAGGGGGTCAGATGGCCCTCTGAACTCTTGTCTTAATCGCTTCTGGTTGGAGTTGAAACGAAAGTCTGCGCCGCCGTGCGCGCGCGGCTCTACGGTCTTAATCGCTTCTGGTTGGAGTTGAAACTGACGGCGGGGGTCCCGGCGACGCTCTTGAGCACCGTCTTAATCGCTTCTGGTTGGAGTTGAAACGTACTTTACTAATAAGCGTATCATACTCAGGGTCGTGTCTTAATCGCTTCTGGTTGGAGTTGAAACGTTTCTCGCGGCGCAGCCGTCCGATACCGCTTACCTGTCTTAATCGCTTCTGGTTGGAGTTGAAACCTTTTAAAAAGTGGGCGACGCCAAAGCGCCGCCCACGTCTTAATCGCTTCTGGTTGGAGTTGAAACTTGAATCGTAAATAGGCACCGAACACGTCTAGTCCGGTCTTAATCGCTTCTGGTTGGAGTTGAAACCGCGGTCGTCGATCTCGGTGTGTGTACGCTGCATAGTCTTAATCGCTTCTGGTTGGAGTTGAAACTTAACGTCGGTCGTGAGCACTTTCCCCGGTTCACCGGTCTTAATCGCTTCTGGTTGGAGTTGAAACGCGGATAACATATACTGGCGGGTGCGCAGGATCGCAGTCTTAATCGCTTCTGGTTGGAGTTGAAACCTGTAAGTCTGCGCGCGCCGTGAGCGCAGCCGTCGCCGTCTTAATCGCTTCTGGTTGGAGTTGAAACATGCTAAATTGATCGCGCGCTCACGCGATAATGCCGGTCTTAATCGCTTCTGGTTGGAGTTGAAACCAAGGTGGCGGCACGGGTGGGGCGGCTGGGGGACAGTCTTAATCGCTTCTGGTTGGAGTTGAAACAGGGCTCGCCAAGTGGCGCATCAACAAGGACAACTGGTCTTAATCGCTTCTGGTTGGAGTTGAAACGGGCTCGCGCCCCACCTCTACGCCACGGCGTACGTGTCTTAATCGCTTCTGGTTGGAGTTGAAACTGGTTTTGGGGCTGTGGGGATCCATGGGAAGCGATGTCTTAATCGCTTCTGGTTGGAGTTGAAACTGCTTCACCTCACGCGCGTCCACGTCGAAGTCGCCGTCTTAATAGCTTCTGGTTGGAGTTGAAACTGCGTGTGTCCGTCGCTCAAGACGAGTCCGAGCAAGCGTCTTAATCGCTTCTGGTTGGAGTTGAAACTCGTCTGCTACTCCGACCCCGAGCGCGCGGTCCACGTCTTAATCGCTTCTGGTTGGAGTTGAAACTTGCCGTTGATGTCGGACGTGAGGACCTTGCCCGGCGTCTTAATCGCTTCTGGTTGGAGTTGAAACCTCCTACGTCGCCGCCTTCCGAACTCGAGACAGCATGAAGTCTTAATCGCTTCTGGTTGGAGTTGAAACCAAGCCACCGTAGACTCCGTCGTCCGCGAGGCCCTGGTCGAGCGCTCCTTCTTCGTCTTAATCGCTTCTGGTTGGAGTTGAAACCAAAGATGCGCGCCGCATGTATGCCTTGGCTATATTGTCTTAATCGCTTCTGGTTGGAGTTGAAACACGATGCCCTCATGAACGGCTTCCTGTATCAGATCCAAGATCGTCTTAATCGCTTCTGGTTGGAGTTGAAACAGAACGCCAAGCTCAAGGCCGACCTCAAGCGCAAGCGTCTTAATCGCTTCTGGTTGGAGTTGAAACTCAACCCGCGCACGGGTGTCCATACCGGTTCGGGGGTCTTAATCGCTTCTGGTTGGAGTTGAAACAGGTCGCTTACCACCCTTATCCAAATAAGTTTCCTGCGTCTTAATCGCTTGTGGTTGGAGTTGAAACTCGTTACGCCACCCGCACCTACACCCGCGACCTCAACGTCTTAATCGCTTCTGGTTGGAGTTGAAACACGTACCCGCGCCGAGCGAGGTACTGAAGCTCGACGTCTTAATCGCTTCTGGTTGAAAACGAAACCCCAGGTCGATCTCGATGACGTTATCTACGCGCTCGTCTTAATCGCTTCTAGTTAGAATCGAAACTCAATTAGGACATCCAAGTCACGCTCCAGCTTGTCGGTCTTAATCGCTCCCAGTCGAAGTCGAACCTACTTGAACTCGGAAGCGGGCTTGCCCGCATTAAGTTTTGGCGAAAGCCCCCGACACCACCACACTCATCACTGCCCTGCCGCACGGATAGTGAGCGGCTACGCCCCCACCCCTACCTTCCCCAACCCCATGCCCCGCCCCACCCTAAACACCCCCCCACACCCAAACCCCCCACGCCCGCCTGCGCCGCGGCGAGGCCATCGTCCTGGCCGAAAAACACGGCGCCCACAGCGGCGAAGCCTTCCCCACCCTCGTGATGCTCGCCCTCCTCGGCTTCCTCGTGGCCTGCACCATCTACCTCGCCGCCAACGGCGCCCTCGTCGGGAGCCTCGTCATGGGCGCGCTCCTGCTTTCCTTCGCCACCATCCGGCTTCGGCCCGACCACACGTGGCGACGCCACCGCGACCGATAAACAGGAGGTAATCCACGAGCGCACCCCGAGCTGCTGGCGGCCGGCAGTAGTGATTTAGCCCGCGGTCCAAACGTGGAGCGCGGACAGACCGATGACATTTGCTCAACCGAGTCACGCACCCAAAAGAACGCGTACGAAACCTGGACAACCGCCTAACGAAAGCACAGCCCATTCAGGCGCAGCCGCCCATCTAGCGCAGCCGCCCATCTAGCGCAGCACCCATCTAGCGCAGCGCGAGCGAGCACCCCCCTACCCCACCACCCCCACCACCACGTACCCCACCACCGCAATCCCCCCCGCGATCATCGTATACGGCAACTGCGTCCGCACGTGGTCCACGTGATCGGTAGCCGCCGCCATACTCGCCAGAATAGTCGTGTCCGAGATCGGGCTCGAGTGATCGCCGAACACCCCGCCCCCCAGTACCGCCGCCAGCCCAATGGCCGGGTCGAGCCCCATCGCCGCGGCCACCGGCAACGCAATCGGGACCATGATCCCGAACGTGCCCCAACTCGTGCCCGTACTGAAGGCAATGAAGCCGCTCACGACAAACAGCAGCGCCGGCGCCAGCCACCCGGCCAGCGCGCCCCGCGCCACGCCGGCCACGTAGTCGCCCGTGCCCAGGTCCTTGCACAGCGCCGAGATCGCGAACGCGAACATCATCAGCAGCGCCAGCGGCAGCATCGCCGAGAGTCCCTTCAGGCTCAGGTCGGCCATCTCCCGGACCCCCATCAAGCGCTGAGACTTGTACAGCACGAAGCACACGATCAGCGCGCCCGTCACCGCCGAGAGGACGCTCGTCGAGCCGCTCCCCTGCCCGATGGCCGACCCGAGCACCTCCACGAACGTGCCCTCGGGTTTTGCCGAAAGGCCACTGGCCCAACCCGTCACCGCCAAAAAGACCGGCATCAGCAGCACCATCGTCCCGATCGGCAGCAGCATGTTGACGGCCCGCGCCGGAATCCCGGGCTTCACCTCCGTCTCCGTGAGTTCGCTCGCCACCATCGCGACGCTGCCCTCGTCCAGCAGCGCACCCGTGGTCTGCACCCGGCGCTCCGCGGCGCGCATGCCGCCGAGGTCGACGCCCGTCATGACGACCACCGGCACGAGGGCCAGCGCCACGATCGGGTAGAAGGCGTAGGCCATCGACTCCACCAACATCCCCAGCGGATTGGCCACCGCCTGCGTCCCCAGCAGACTCATGATGAACGCCCCCCAGGCATTGAGCGGCAGCAGGATGCACACCGGCGCCGAGCTCGAGTCCGCGATGTAGGCCAGCTTCTCGCGCGAGAGCCGCATGCGGTCGAAGATCGGCCGGAACAGCGTCCCCACCGTGAGCACCGAGATGCTCGACTCCACGAACACGACGATGCCCGTGAGCCAGGCCAGTATCTGCACCTGCTTGGTGGCCCCGGCCGCGCTGCGCCGCTCCAAGAGGCGCTGCACGCCGTCGATGAAGCCCGCTACCCCACCCGAGCGCTGCATCAGCAGAATCAGCGCGCCGACCAGACACGAAAACAGGATCGTCCGCGTGTTGCCGTTGTCCTCGAACACCGCCACGAAGCGCTGCAGCGTCGCGAGGAACACGTCGAGCGCCGAGGTCCCGAGCACCACCTGCCCCGCCACGATCCCGGCCACGAGCGAGATGTACACCTGCCGCGTCGTAATCGCGAGCACGACGGCGAGCAGGGGGGGAGCCAGGGAGAGGAGTCCGAAATCAGGTGCTGCTGCCTCAGGTGCCATACCGGTGCAGGTTACGGCGGATGTCCGGGATTTGCGCGCCGGCCTGCCGTGACGCAGGGGGCGCCTTTCGGCAAAACGCAGGTCCGCGGACCCACTTCACCATGCTTACTGCATCAGGGCCCCGGCGGGTGTAGCCTGCCGGACCTCGCTCGGTCGCGCGGCCAGCGGCGCGGTGGCCTCGGCGGCGAGCGCGCGTACGTCCTGGCCGAGCGGCCACGTCCACCTAAACGTCGTCCCCTCGCCCTCGGTGCTCTCGGCCCAGATGTGGCCCCCGGCCGCGATCACGATCCGGCGACACGTGGCGAGGCCGATGCCCGTGCCCTCGTAGGCGCCGCGCTCGTGGAGGCGGGTGAAGAGCCCGAACACGTCCTTGAGCCGGTTCTGCGGGATCCCGATGCCATTGTCGCTTACGCTAAAACACGCCACCCCGTCCACGACCCCACAGGCGACGTGACACGTCGGCGCGACGCCCGGGCGCTTGAACTTGATCCCGTTGGAGATCAGGTTCTGGAAGAGCTGCAAGACTTGCGTGGGCTGGCCGTGGATGACGGGCATGTGTTCGCAAAACGTGAGCGTCCCGCGCTCCCGCGCGAACAGATCGTCGAGGTTGCGCTGGATCGAGCGGATCGTCTCGGCGGTGTCGACGGGGACGGGGGCCGAGGGCTCCGGGCTCTCGGAGTAGCGCAGGAGGTCGTCGACCATCTGGTTCATGCGGGCCGCGCCGTCGGTGACGAAGTCGAGGTACTCCCCGACCTCGGCGGCGACGCCGAGTCTGTCGAGGCGGCGGCCGATGAGCTGGACGAAGGAACTGATGTTGCGCAGGGGCTGGCGCAGGTCGCTGCTGGCGGCCTGCGCGATCTGCGACTGCTCGGCGAGGGCGAGCTTGAGCTCCTCGACCTGGCGCGCGTTGCGGGCGGCGGTCTCGCGGAGGCGCCGCGAGCTGTCGCTCAGGTCTCGGTGCTGGTCGGCGAGTTGGCCGGCGGTCTGTTTTAGCGAAAGCTCATTGCGGGAGAGCTCGTCCTCGAGGTCGGCCATCCGCGACCAGTAGGCGCGGTTGGAGCGAATGTTCAAGTAGTTGGCCGCCGTGAAGGACGCCACTATGATGGCGAGGACGGCGTGGGTGAAGTAGGCGTCCGGGGCAATTTGTCCGCCGCTCAGGTAGACGGTCACCATCGCGACCGCGAGGTGGACCGCGCCGATCAGCCGCAGGATCGCCGCGTCGTGGTACATGAGGAGCCACACGACGAGCGAGACCATGAAAAACGAGAGCTGGACGTCGCCGAGGCCGCTCCCGAAGGCCACCGCGACACAGTGGACCGAGATAGCCGACAGGAGGATGGGCTTGAAGTTGAGCCGCGACGAGGCCGCGCGGCGGTTGAGGAGCTCGATACCGATGTACACGCCCGTAAACGCGACCCCGACGCGGAGCAGGCTCCCGGCCTGGTAGAAGTAGGCCGTGGCCACGGTGAGGAGCGCGCTCGCGGTGGCGAGGCCACAGATGACGGTGATGATTTCGCTCGACCACGTACTCGAGCGGCGGGAGTGATCAGGCATGCGCGGGGGCTTGGGCGGCGGCGGTGCGGGGGAACTGTAGGCGGAAGACCGTCCCGGGGCCCGCGGGCGGCGCGAGCACCTCGACGGTGATGCCGTTGGCGGCGGCGAGCTTGCGGACCATCGCCAGGCCGATGCCCGCGCCCTCGAAGTCGTCGACGAGGTTGAGGCGCTGGAACAGCAGGAAGATCTTGTTGTAGAACGCCGGATCGATCCCGATGCCGTAATCGCGGACGCAGATCGCGTCCGTCGGTTGGGCGGGGCAGGGGCCGATGACGACGCGGGGCCGCTCGCCGGGCCGTACGAACTTGAGCCCGTTGTCGACGAGGTGTCGCAAGATCTCCTGCGCGGCTCGTTTGCTGCAGAAAGCGGGCGCCATCCCGCCGTCGATCTCGACCGTCCCCCCGGTGCTCGCGAGCCGCTGGCGGAGTTCCACCTTGGTGACGAGCGCGAGGCGGTCGAGGTCCACGTCCTCGGGCGGGATGTCGTCGCGGCTCACGCGACTGTAGGCGAGTAGGCCGTCGAGGAGCTGCGTCATCGCCGTCGAGGAGTTGAGCACGAAGTCGAAGTACTCGGTGAGGTTCGCGTCCTCGTGGTGGCTCACCTTGCGGCGGATGAGTTGGATGAAGCCCGCGATCGAGCGCAGGGGTTCTTTGAGGTCGTGGCTCGCGGCGTAGACGAACTGCTCGAGCTGCTCCTTGCTGGCGCGGAGCTGGCGCTGGACGTGTTCGCCCTTCGCGAGCTCGTCGCCGAGGGCGTCGTTGGCGGCGCGGAGGTCTTCGGACTGGCGGCCCAGGCGCCGGAGGTCCAGGTGGAGCTGTGCGCTACGGGCGCCGATGGCGTCGACGTAGTGCCTGGATTGGAGCCTGAACTTGCGGTTGATCTTCAGGAGGTCGTCGCAGAACCAGTAGTACGCCACCATGTTGAGGATCGTGTAGAATGCCGTCTCGTGCGGGGCGTCGACGCCGGCTCCGTAACCGAGGAAAAGGCCGTCGAGATAGCCACCGCCCGCGAGGAAGCCGGTACACACGGCGATGACGCACAGCAGTACCCGGAGCGTGAGGCCGTTGAGGCAGGCGAGGATGCTGAGGATGAGGATAGCGAAGAGGAGATGTACGTTGGCGTTGCCGCCAAAACGGATGGTCCCCGCGGTGATCCCGACGTAGGCCGTCGCGATGGCGAGGGCCCGCCCGCCGCCGAAGACATCGTACTGGAGCATCCCCCAGGCCACCGCGAAGCCCGCGATCATCGCGACGGGGATCACGACGCTCGCCGGGTCGAACGCGACGGTGTACGCGAGGTACAGCACGCTCAGCAGCAGACCCGATTGGTTCATCGCCCAGGTGCTGGCCCGCATGCGGCCCTTTTCGGCCTCGACGTAGTGCGCCTCTCGCTGCTGTGAGAGCGGTAAATCCATATCTCGATCCGATGGGATTACGCGGGACTGGCGACCATAGATGCGTCATTCACTGCGGATTTTATGCCAGTTTCCGATTCGCTCACCGGGGCCAGCTCCCGACGAAGCGCAACCGGGAGCGGTGCGCCGCGGTTATTCGGGCGATATGTTCCACACGCCCAGCAACAAGATCCCCGTCATGGTGACGCTCGACCTGCCGGCGGATTGGCCGCAGGCCCTCGCGGAGGCGATCCCCGCGCAGCGCCAGCTCGTCAACCGGCTCCTGGCCGAGGGCAGCATCCAGAGCTACAGCGTCTCGGCCGACCGGCGGAAGGTGTGGCTCGTACTCGTCGTAGAAGATACACCTTTCGCGGTAGACGAACTCATGCGGGACTTCCCGATCATCGAGTTCGCCGATTACGACTGGCAGCCGCTGCTGTTCACCAACGATTCGTCGTCGGTCATGCACTACAGCCTTAACTAATCCACCGCCGAAAGGCCGTAGATTGGCAGTTTAGTTCAGCGACCTTGCACTACCCCCACACCGTCGGCGCGGCCGTCCTCGCCGCGCTGCTGCTGGCGCTCCCCGGAGTAGCCCCCGCGCAGGCCGACTCTTCCTTCGTCGCCTGCGCCGGGTCGAGCGTCAACCTCGTCGCCCCCGCCGGGTACGATTACGTCTGGACGGCCTCGCGGGGGGGGTCGCGGACGACGGCGCGCACGAAGGCCTTCACCGCCCTCGAGGACGTCACCTACACCGTGAGCTTCCTCCGGGAGACGAGCGGCAACCTCGTCAAGAACGGCGACTTCGAGGCGGGCAACGCCGACTTCACGACCGACTACCGCTACGTGCCCGGCGGGACCTTCGACCGCGGGACCTACGCGATCCTCACCAATCCCGGCGACTTCAACCGCGGCTTCCGGCAGTGTCTCGACTCCGCGATCCCCGGCGGGCGGATGCTCGTGGCCGACGGCAGCGAGGTGAACGGCGCGAAGGCCTGGTGCCAGCGCGTACCCGTCAATCCGAATCGCCGCTACGCGTTCCAGGTCTACCTCACGTCCCTGGTCGGCTTCAACCCGCCGCGGCTGGTCTTCACGATCAACGGCGCGCGACTCGGCGAGGCCCGCGCAAACACGAATACCTGTGAGTGGCAGCAGTTCTACACCATCTGGGAGTCGCCAAACGTCACGACCGCCGAGATCTGCGTCGTCAACAACAACACCATCGCCGACGGGAACGACTTCGCCCTCGACCGCATCTCCTTCGTGGAGGTCTCGGACCTGCTCACCCGCAGCTACGCGGTCACGGTGGCGCGCGCGGCCTCGGACACACTCGACGTCGACCTCTGCGAAGGGGAGCGCTACCGCGACAACGGACTGGACCTCGCCCCCGGGGACAGCGCCCGGACCACGGGGCTGTTCACCAGCCTGGGGTGCGACTCGACCGTCTTCGTCCGCACCGCCCTCGCGAGGCCCATCTTCGTCCGCGAGCGCACCGACACGCTCTGCCCGGGAGACGTATTCCCCTTCGAGGGCCTACTGATCCGTAGCGACACCATCATCTGCCGCGAGGGCGTCTCCCGGCAGGGTTGCGACAGTACCTACTGCCTGACGGTGAAGTTCTTCGACGAGACCGCCCTCGGCATCCGCATCCGCCGACCGAGTTGCGTCGGGGACGGCGATGCCCGGCTGAACCTGTCCATCCTGGCCGGCCGCCCGCCCTTCACCGTCGTCTGGGAGGACGGCAGCTCCGATACGACGCGCACGGATTTGTCTGCGGGCGAGTACACCGTGAGTGTCACGGACCGACTCGGATGTTCGGCGACCCGTACCGTCCGCATCCCCGACCCGCCGCCGATCGAGATCACGGACCTAGTCACCACCGAGGCGCGCTGTTTCTCGGAGTCCAACGGTACGGTCGTCGTCGTGCCCACCGGCGGGACAGGCCCCTTCGACCTTACCGTCCGCGATACCGTCCGCGCCTTCGACGCGCAGCGCCTGCCGCAGGGGACGTACGTGATCCGCGCTACGGACTCGCTCGGGTGTTTTGCCGAAAGGCCCTTCACCATCGGCTCCCCGCCGCCGGTCGAACTGGAACTGCGTGGGGATACCCTCCTGCGGTTGGGGGAGACGGCTTCCTACCGCCTGCGCATCTCCGGCGACAGCGTCTTCACGCGCTGGGACTTCGACCTACGATCCATCGATAGCCTCGTGCGCGCTAACGCCGCGTCGTTCGTGCCGGGCGGGTCCGGGCGGGTGCGCGTGGTCGGGACGGACCGCAATGGCTGTAGCGAAGAGGTGAGCCTGGCGCTGCGCGTCAAGACGGGTACGCGGCCGTACTTTCCGTCGGCCTTCTCGCCGAACGACGACCGCGTCAACGATCGCTTCGGGCCGGTGGCCGACCCCGCGATCGCGAGGGTGTTGAACTTCCAAATCTTCGACCGCTGGGGGGGACTGCAGTTTAGCGCAAGCGACTGCGGCCCGGGAGACTTCGCCGAGGCTTGCGCCTGGAGCGGCCGCCCCGCCGGCGAGGCCCGTGTCGCGGGCACGGGTACGTACGTCTACGTGGCGCGCATCGAACTTATCGACGGGCGGATTATTGAGCAATCCGGTGACGTAACCCTCGTCCGCTAACCCCCCCGCCCGGGCCGTACACTGCCGCGAGCCTTACCTTCACCTCGATGCCGCCGCCCCGCAACACCCTCTCGTGCGCAGTAGCGACGGCCGTGCGGCGGTACGCGATCACCCTGGCGGCACTGGCGGCGACGGCGGCCGCCTGCCTCGGCCAGCTCCCGCGGCAAGCCCTCGCGGAGTCGACGGCCTGCCTCGGGGACACCGTCCGCCTCGAGGGTTCGCCCTACTACATCACCTACGACTGGAAGCCAGACCAGTTCGGCCGCCGCGACGGTCGGCAGTTCTACTTCGTCGCCGACCGCGACCGCGACATCATCCTCCGCAGCGAACCGCCGCTCGGCCCCAACCTCATCGCCAACAACAACTTCAGCGATGGCCTGGCCGGGTACGCGACCGACTACACGGTCGTCACCCCGTCGACGGGAAAGCCCGGGGAAATGGCCGTACTCGCCGATCTGCGCAACTTCGACGCGACCTGGCGGGACTGTCCCGACGTGACGCGCGACGGGGGGCCCGACCGGATGCTGGTGCTGAGGGGCAGCGGCGATGACACCCGCGCGATCACCCGCAACCGCGTCACCCTCGAGCGGGACAGCTTCTACGTCATCACCTTCCTCGCGACCACCACGGGGGTCGGCAATACGCCCGAGGGCGGGGAGCTGGGCGTGCGCGTCGACGGCGTCACCCTCGCGGCCTCACTCCGCCTGCCGAACTTCAACTGCAGCTGGCGGCAGTTTCATACCGTCTACCGGGCGCCGCGCTCGGGCGAGTACGACATCGCGATCGTCGATAAGTCGCGGCGGCCGGGTTTCGGGTACGCGATCGACGGTACGCTCACGGCCAAACTCGAGCCGGCGCGCGTCGACACCTTCCGCGTCCGCATTATCGCCGCGGATACGGCTTTCGCCCAGACGCGAGACCTGTGCCCGGGGGAGGTGTTCACGGGGGCGTACTTCACGGCCCGCGCCGACAGCACCGTCTGTACCCGCATCCCGAGGGCCGGTCGCTGCGATAGCTTGTTTTGCGAAAGCGTAACCTTCCTCGCGCCGCCGCAAATCACGGTGCTTCAGGAAGGGCCGAGCTGCGCCGGGGGCACCGACGGTCGCATCGACGTACGCCTCCCCGAGCCTAGCGCGGGCTTCCGCGTGGCCTGGGCCGACGGGGCGGAAGGTGCGACGCGGGCCGGACTGGCCGGCGGCACCTACGTGGCGACGATCACGACGCCCTCCGGGTGTACAGAGCGGCGGTCGTTTGTACTGGAGACGCCGGAGCGGCTGGCGTGGACGACGGTGGCCTTCGCGCCGGAGGACTGCCCGGGGGCGGGTCCGCAGAGTCTCGACGTCGCGACGCAGGGCGGCACGGGCGCTGTGGTGTTGGGCTTTCGCCAAAACTTGCTAGAGGTGGCCCGCGAGGGTCTGCGGCCGGGGAGGGCTGAGTTGAGCGCCGTGGACACCCGCGGTTGCCGCATCGATACCGCGATCCAGGTCCCGCGGGATGGCGACCTCCTAGCTTTAGCGATCAGGGAATCGTCCGGCAGCGGTGGCGCGAAAGTACTGAGTTGGACCGGAGGGCCCGCGGCCGCGGCATCTACGACGTGGACGCTCGACGGGGTCACCGTGGGGACCGACACCTCGATCGTCCTCGGCGCGCGAACGACGGGGGCGCTCGGCCTCACCCTCGTGACCGCCTCCGGCTGCGTGTGGCCCTCGACGCGGACACTGAGCAGCGGCGGCACGGAACCGGAGTACTTTCCGACGGCCTTCTCGCCCAACCGCGACGACGTCAACGACACCTTCTGGATTGTGGAGCGGACCGATGTCGTCGCCGTGGAGCGCTTCGAGATCTATGATCGCTGGGGCGGATTGGTCTTCCGCAGGGTGGGCTGCGCCATTGCCGGTGGCACGACCACGGGCGTGGCCAACGATTGCGCGTGGCGTGGGCGCAGCGACGACGGGCAGGAGCTAGAGCTGGACCCCGGCGTCTACGTCTACAGTGCGCAACTCAGGCTCTCCGACGACTCACTCGTACACACGGGGGGTGCGGTGAGCCTACTGCGCTGAAGGGGCTTCCAAGCTTGCCCGCGGTCCGGCCTACGCCTCGACCATCACGTCGACCTCCTCCTGGGCGCCGAAGATGGAGCCGATGTACTGGCGGTTGAGCCGGGCGATGTTGTCGACCGAGATGTTCTTCGGGCACTCGGCCTCGCAGGCGGTGACGTTGGAGCAGCGGCCGAAGCCCTCGGCGTCCATCTGGGCCACCATGGCCTGGACGCGACGCTTGGCCTCGACCTGGCCCTGCGGCAGGAGCGCGAGGTGCGACACCTTGGCGCCCGTGAAGAGCATCGCCGA
Organism: Saprospiraceae bacterium; assembly: GCA_965215115.1. Classification (GTDB taxonomy): domain Bacteria; phylum Bacteroidota; class Bacteroidia; order Chitinophagales; family Saprospiraceae; genus CALDTK01. Next base: position 2,349,009 of record OZ244050.1, on the reverse strand, counting down.
GCCGTTCGGGCAGGCGGCTACGCAGGCGCCGCACGCGATGCAGCTCGCGGCGTCGAAGGCCGCCGAGGCGTCGTGCTTGTTGACGGGGATGTCGTTGGCGTCCGGGGCGGCCCCGGTGTTGACCGAGATGTAGCCCCCGGCCTGGATGATGCGGTCGAAGGCGTTGCGGTCCACGACGAGGTCGCGGATCACCGGGAACGCCACCGAGCGCCAGGGCTCGATGTAGACCGTCTCTCCGTCTTTGAAGTGACGCATGTGGAGCTGGCAGGTGGTCGTCCCGTTCTGCGGGCCGTGCGGTCGGCCGTTGATGACGAGGCTACACGTCCCACAGATGCCCTCGCGACAGTCGTGCTCGAAGGCGACAGGCGTCTTGCGCTCGTGGATGAGTTGCTCGTTCAACACGTCCAGCATCTCCAGGAAGCTCATGTGCTCGTTGACGCCCTCGACGGTGTGCGTCTCGAATGCCCCCTTGGCCTTCGGGCCTCGCTGGCGCCAGACCTTGAGGTGGAGCGTGATGTTGCCGTGGGCCGGGGCGGCTGCGGTGCTCGAGGTCGCGGGCGCGGTGAGGATATCTGCCATGGTTTAGTTCTCAGTTTACAGTTCCCAGTTCTCAGTTTATAGTTCTCAGTTGGCTACCGCGGGGGCGTCTTGCGACCAGCTTACACGTCTGAACAGCTACTGAGAACTGAGAACTGTAAACTGAGAACTATAAACTGAGAACTATAAACTCTCTACTTGTAGCTCCGAGTCTTCAGCTCGACGTTCTCGAAGGTGAGCTCTTCTTTGTTGAGGGTCCACTCGACCTTCTCGCCGTCGGTCATCTCCCAGGCCGCTACGTAGGCGTACTCCTCGTCGCGGCGCAGGGCCTCGCCCTCGGGCGTCTGGTGCTCCTCGCGGAAGTGGCCGCCGCAGCTCTCCTCGCGGTCGAGGGCGTCGGTGCACATCAGCTCGCCGAGTTCGAGGAAGTCGGCCACGCGGAGGGCTTTCTCCAATTCCGGGTTGTACTCCTCGTTGGAGCCCGGCACGAAGACATCGCGGTAGAACTCCTCGCGGAGTTCGCGGATCATGCGCTTGGCCTTCACCAGGCCGTCGCCGTTGCGCGACATGCCGCAGTAGTCCCACATGATCTTCCCGAGGCGACGGTGGAAGCTCTCGGTCGACTGATTACCCTGCACGCTGAGCAGACGCTGGATGCGTCCGGCCACGGCCTTCTCGGCGGCCTCGAACTCGGGCGTGTCGATCGGGATGTGCGCCGTGCGGATCTCCTTCGAGAGGAAGGTCGCGATGGTGTACGGCAACACGAAGTAGCCGTCGGCCAGGCCTTGCATCAGGGCCGAGGCCCCGAGGCGATTGGCGCCGTGGTCGGAGAAGTTGGCCTCCCCGATGGCGAACAGACCGGGGATGGTCGTCTGGAGGTTGTAGTCGACCCAGAGCCCACCCATGGTGTAGTGGACGGCCGGGTAGATGCGCATCGGCTGCTTGTACGGGTTCTCGCCGGTGATCTTCTCGTACATCTCGAAGAGGTTGCCGTAGCGCGCCTCGACGGTCGATTGCCCGAGGCGCTCGATGGCGTCGGCGAAGTCGAGGTAGACGGCCAGGCCGGTCTCCCCGACGCCGCGGCCCTCGTCGCAGACGTACTTCGCGGCGCGGCTGGCCACGTCACGCGGGACGAGGTTGCCGAAGGCCGGGTAGATGCGCTCGAGGTAGTAGTCGCGCTCGTCCTCGGCGAGGTCGTTCGGGTGCTTCTTGGTGTCGGCGATGTTCTTCGGGACCCACACGCGGCCGTCGTTGCGCAAAGACTCCGACATCAGCGTGAGCTTCGACTGGTACTCGCCCGAGACCGGGATGCAGGTCGGGTGGATCTGCGTGAAGCAGGGGTTCGCCATGAAGGCCCCGCGTTTGTGCGCGCGCCAGGCGGCCGAGGAGTTGGAGTTCATGGCGTTGGTGCTCAGGTAGAACACGTTGCCGTAGCCGCCGGTGCCGAGCACGACGCAGTGCGCCGAGTGGCGCTCGAGCTCCCCGGTGACGAGGTTGCGGGCGATGATCCCGCGGGCCACGCCGTCGACCTTCACCACGTCCACCATCTCGTGGCGGTTGTAGAGCTTCACGTGCCCGTTGGCCACCTGGCGGCTCAGGGCCTGGTAGGCGCCGATGAGGAGCTGCTGGCCGGTCTGGCCGCGGGCGTAGAAGGTGCGGCTCACCTGCACGCCCCCGAACGAGCGGTTGTCGAGCAGGCCGCCGTACTCGCGGGCGAACGGCACGCCCTGCGCCACGCACTGGTCGATGATCGCGGTCGAGACCTCGGCCAGGCGGTAGACGTTGGACTCGCGGCTGCGGTAGTCGCCGCCCTTGATGGTGTCGTAGAAGAGGCGGTACACCGAATCCCCGTCGTTCTGGTAGTTCTTGGCGGCGTTGATGCCCCCCTGCGCGGCGATCGAGTGCGCGCGGCGCGGCGAGTCGTGGAAGGTGAACACCTTCACGTTGTACCCCTGCTCGGCGAGCGTGGCCGCGGCGGCCCCGCCGGCGAGGCCCGTGCCGACGATGATGACGTCGATGCGGCGCTTGTTGTTGGGCGCCACCAGCGGGCCGGTGCCCTTGAAGGTCTTCCACTTTTCGGTAAGCGGCCCGGCGGGGGCGTGAGCATCTAGTCGCATAGCAGTCGGGGGTTGTGGTATAAAGACAATCGGCGGGCCGGCTAGTTGAGCTGGAAGTACATGTACACCGGGATCGCGGCGAAGGCCAGCGGCACGACGATCGAGTACACCATCCCGATGGCCTTGAGCAGCGGCGTGTACTTGCGGTGGTTGAGTCCGAGCGTCTGAAACGCGCTCCAGAAGCCGTGCATGAGGTGGAAGGCCAGCACCACCATCGACACGACGTAGATCAGGACGATCCACCACTGGCTAAAGCTCTGCGAGACTTTGTAGTAGAGGTTCTTCACCCCGGCAGTCCCGGCCTCCCCGTAGACGACGGTGTCGATGCCGTCGGTGAACTTCATCGAGTACCAGAAGTCCCCCATGTGGATCCCGAGGAAGACCAGGATGATGGTCCCGAGCAGGGCCGCGCCCGAGCTCGCGCGGGCGGGCGCGTGCTTGGAGGCCGAGCTGATGGCATTCACGGCGTAGCGACCCTCGCCGCCGGCGCTCACCTGGCGGTTGCGGTACCACAGCGCGAGGCCCTGGATGGCGTGCAGCAGGAAGCCCGCGTACAGTCCGTAGCTCAGTCCGCCGATCAGCGGGTTGGTCGTCATGAAGTACGCGTACTCGTTGAAGGCCTGCCCGGGCTCGGCCTCCCCGATGGCGAGGAGCTGGAGGTTGCCGACGAGGTGCACCGCGAGGAAGGAGATGAGGAACAAGCCCGTGAAGCTCATCACCACTTTCTGCCCGATGCTCGAGGTTAGAAATCGTATTAGCCAATCCATAATCGCGTACCGCTTTTAGACTTGCACAAAGGTACTACCCAGACGGGGCGCGGCACAGATGGACGGCGGGCGGGATGCGGGGCGTGGGGGCGGAAGGGGTTATTTATACTGGGTTTAAGGATTGGGGGCTGTACAGGGGTGCGTTGGGGGCGTGGTCCCCCCTAGCCCCCGAGGGGAAATCTACGGAGCTGCTGCGCAGCGACGTTTGTTTTTGGCTACCGCCTCCCGGGGGCCCGGCGCGCGTGGCCCGGCGTCCTTCAACCGGCTCGATGCACATCGCGTTCCTTGTCCGCCTTTCGGCAAAACCTACGACCTCGGGCTCAGCCGACGCCGTGGCTCAGGACTCGGTAAACGGTTTCGCTCCTGCCAAGCATCCGACAGCACAGCGGTCCGACAGGCGCAGCCGGTCCATCGTCCAAAAGCCCCCCATGTCCTTCAGAGATTTCACGAAGCTCTTCCCGAAAGCCGATTTCCCGCTGCACTTCGGGGAGGACACCTACCGTACGTACGAGGCGGTCGGTAAACTCATCCCCGACGAAGCGCTGGCCGAGTTCGTCGCGCCGCTCGAGCCGGAGCTCGACGAGTTCACGGAGGTGCTGGCGTGCGCGCAGTTTTCCCGTAAGGAGTACACTGCCCTCGTGTACTGGAAAGCGGGCCTGCTGCACAACCACTACCGCATCGTGACCTTCGACAAGCGCGGGGAGCCGGTCGAGAACCGCGTCATCGCCGGGAGCTACGTCGACGGCGAGGGCGTGAGCCAGTCGGCCGCCACCATCACCGAGGATCATACGATCTACGTCGTGAGCGCCCGCGAGGACACGATCGAGGAGCTCGGCGCGGCCGACAAGAGCTCGGCGCTGCGGCTCGGCATCGACGACGGCGGCATCATTCGGGATCTGGTGGACGCGAAGAACAACTAGCGCCGCCTAGGCCGCGCGGAGGCCGAAGTGCGTCACGAAGGGTAGGAAGTCACGGTCGGTGAAGAGCAGCGGCAGATCTTCGTCGATGCAGTAGCTCGCGATGAGGGTGTCGATAGAGCTGCGAATGGTGATGCCTTGCTCGCGGAGGATGGCGTAGCGCTCGGCGGCGATCTGGGCGCGGGCACTGTTCACCATCTCCACTTGTGGCAGTAAAGCAAAATCTACGCGCAACTCACGGCGGTTCTTCGATCCCCGAACGCCCTTGAGGACCTCATGAATGACGAGGTCACTCAACAGCACTAAGGTCGGATTCTCCAAAAGGGCATACTGCAGGGTTTCGACCTTCGGACCGTCGCGTTGCGCGACGACATCAATCCAAATCGAGCTATCGACGACGAACCGCTCGTTCAAATCCGACCAGCTAACTCCTCTTCGAGGAAGCCTTCGTGAAACTCATACTTGCCGCCGATACCCGCGAGCCGCATCGCCGCATTGCGTTGGATGAACGCGCGCAGAGCAGCCTCCACAGCCTCCTGTTCGTTCTGAACGCCCGTTGCCTCCATCACTTGAGGCAGTAATGCCTTCGCGACGGGTACATTGATAGTTGCATCTGCCATGTCTCAAAGGTACAGCGTGGCACCGAGATCCATCGGGCGATTCGGCTTCCTGACCCAATCGCCCTACACCCGCTCGATCACCGTCGCCATGCCCTGCCCGACGCCAACACACAGCGTCACCAAGCCGTAGCGCCCGCCGCCGCGTTGCAGTTCTTTGGCGCAGGCCAGGAGGATGCGCGCGCCCGTCATCCCGAGCGGGTGCCCGAGGGCGATGGCGCCGCCGTTGGGGTTGACGCGCGGGTCGTCGTCGGGGAGGCCGAGCGCGCGGGTGACGGCGAGGCTCTGCGCGGCGAAGGCCTCGTTGAGCTCGATGACGTCCATCTGCGCGAGCGTGAGGCCGGCGCGTTTTAGCGCAAGCTGCGTGGCGGGCACCGGGCCGATGCCCATGACGCGGGGTTCGACGCCGGCCACGGCACTGGCCACGATGCGGGCGATAGGCTCGAGGCCGTGGGTTTTGGCGAAAGCCTCACTCGTAATGAGCAGTGCGGCGGCGCCGTCGTTGAGGCCGGAGGCATTGCCGGCGGTGACGCTGCCGGTTTTGGCGAAAGCCGGACGCAGGCGCGCGAGGACCTCGACGGTGGTGTCGGGCCGCGGGAACTCGTCCCGGTCGACGACGGTGGCGGGGCCCTTGCGCTGCGGGACCTCGACCGCGACGATCTCCTCGGCGAGGATGCCGGCGGCCTGCGCCCGGGCGGTCTTGGCCTGGCTCCAGGCGGCGAACCGGTCCTGGTCCCCGCGCGAGATGTGGCGCTCGTCGGCGAGGTGCTCGGCGGTCTGGCCCATGGCGTGCGTGCCGTAGAGCTCCTCCATGCGCGGGTTGACGAAGCGCCACCCGAAGCTCGAGTCGTGGAGCTCACTGTCGTTGCCGAAGGGCCGGGCAGACTTCGACATCACGTAGGGCCCGCGCGTCATGTGCTCGACGCCCCCGGCCACGAAGCACTCGCCCTCCCCGACGCCGATGGCGCGCGCGGCGTGGACGGCGGCCGACAAGCCACTGGCGCACAGGCGGTTGACGGTCTCGCCGGGGACGCTCCACGGGAGGCCCGCCAGCAAGGCGGCCATGCGGGCGACGTTGCGGTTGTCCTCGCCGGCCTGGTTGGCGCAACCCAAGATGACGTCGTCGACGAGGGCCGGGTCGAGGTCGGCGTGGCGGGCCAGCAGGGCGCGGATGGGGAGGGCGGCGAGGTCGTCGGCGCGGACGTGGGCGAGGCTTCCGCCAAAACTCCCGATGGGGGTGCGGAGGCCGTCGACGAGGAAGGCGTGAGGCATGAGCTTGGAGAGTTGGAGAGGAAAAAGCGGGAAAGTTAGCCGTTCGATCGTGCACACGCTGGCGCCCGTCCCACCTTAGCGCGCCCACACAGCCGCCAGCTCGCGCCAGCAAAGCCACTTTTCGCTTTTCAATCTTCAACTTTCCAACTTTATGTCTCCGGAGACCATCACCGCCCGCATGCTCGACCGCGATGCCTTCAGCGCCTGGCTCGGGGTGGAAGTCCTGAGCGTGGGTTTTGGCGAAAGCCGCATCCGCTTTAAGGTCCGCGACGAGATGCTCAACGGCCACGGCACGGCCCACGGCGGGATCGCGCACGCGGTGGCGGACTCGGGCTTCGCGTTCGCGTGCAACAGTCACGGCGCGAAGGCCGTCGCGGCCGAGACGACGATGTCGTACCTGCGGCCGCTGTACGCCGGAGACGTGGTCGAGTGCCACACGCGCGAGCAGCACCGCGGCCGGCGACTCGGGCGCTACGAAGCGAGGCTGACGCGGGCCGGCGAGTCGGTGGCGCTGTTTAAGGCGACGTGTTATTTCTTGGAAGAGGAGTGGGAGTAGGGATTTTGGATGGGTGGATTTTGGATGGGTGGATGGGTGGATGGTCTGATGAGTGGATGTTGCCCGTCAGACGCTGCCCGTAGGCCCATCGCCCCATCCACCCATCCACCCATCCAACCATCAAACCATCCACCCATCCACCCATCATCTCCCCCCCCCATGCGCTTCCCCTCCCGCCCCGCCACCTTCATGCGCGACCTCCAGCGCAACAACGACCGCGACTGGTTTAACGACAACAAGGACCGCTACACGGACGCCAAGGACGAGGTCGAGGCTTTCGCCAAAACACTCTTCGACGCCCTCGCCGAGACCGATGAGCTGGAGCCGAAGCGCTCGCACACGATGCGCATCTACCGCGACACGCGCTTCTCGAAGGACAAGACGCCGTACAAACGGTTCTGGGGCGGGGGCATGGACCGCCTCGGCAAGGAGCGCCGCGGGGGCTACTACTGGCACGTGGAGCCCGGCGGACTGGAGTACTTCCCGGACGTGCCCACGGGCGGCGAGTGCTTCGTCGGCGGCGGCTTCTGGGCCCCGGAGAAGGACGACCTCAAGCGTATCCGCGAGGAGCTCGCCGTCGACCACGTAGCCTTCCGGAAACTGCTCGCCTCCGAGCCAATCAAATCCGTGTTCGGCGGGGAGCTCCACCGGGCAGACATGCTCAAGACCGCCCCGCGGGACTACCCCAAGGACCACCCCGCCATCGACCTGCTGCGCCACAAGAGCTTCGTCCTCGTCCGGACCTTCACGAAGCAGGAAGTGGCCGACGAAAACTTCAGTGGAGAAGTCCTGCGGACCTTCGTCGCGATGCGTCCTTTCCTGGACTACATGTCGCATGTGCTAGTTACAGATGCGAATGGAGTATCTGTCCTGTAAGTAATTACACATTAGCACATTCTAAAACGTGGGTCCGGTGCCCGGCGACCACCTGTTGGCAAATTCAAAATGGCATACAGCCGGCACGCGCGTGTGCCGAACTATTGTTATGGCCGAACCGATATGCAATGGCACATCTCCCGCATGCCAACCCTACTGCTGCCCAAGCTCCCCCACGGCGGGCGTTACGCTGTCTCTGTCGGGGCGGCGGACCAGGCGTGGCACTCCGCCGTGGTCATCCCCGCGCGCAATGAGGTCGACCGTATCCTCTCCTGCCTCGAGGCCATCCGTTGCCAGTGGTCGGTCGACGGGCGGAGCCTCGCGGGGCAGTTCGTCACCGTCGTGGTCGTCAACGGTACCACGGACGCCACCTGCGGCGAGGTGGTGCGCTGGCACGCGAGTCACCCGACGGTACCGCTGGTCCTGGTCGACATCGACTTCCCGGCTGCCGAGGCACACGTAGGCTCGGCACGGAGCCTCGGGATGGAGATCGCGGCCAGTCTACTCGAGCAAAACGGCACTGGCGAGCGAATGCTGCTGAGCACCGACGCCGACACTCGCCTCGCGCCCAACGCCGTGGCCGAGGCCTACGCCTGGCTCGAGCGCGGCGCCGATGCCGTGGGCGCGCACATCCTCGCCGGCGAGGCCGACCCGTCGCAGATCGGGGCGGTGATCAACGCCTACCGGGCCCTCCACGCCGCCCTGCGCTACCGCTACTACCGGGGAGCGCTGGACACACAACCTACGCACGGCGACTTCGGCGGGGCAGGTTTTGGCGTAAGCCTGGAAGCCTACCGCCAGGTCGGTGGCCTGCCGATCCGCTCTTACGACGAAGACCAGCTGATGCGCCGCCGCCTGCTAGACGCGGGCCAGGTGGTCGCCTACCCGCGTTCGTTCGTGGTGTACACGAGCACACGCACCGACGGCCGCGCGGAGTGGGGCATGGCGAAGCAACTGGCCGCCTGGGAGAATGACTACGCCGAGCAGAAGTGGCCGCTGATGCCCTGCGTCAATGGCCTGGTCTGGAAGTATGCCCTCAAGGCCTCCCTGCGGGAAGGTCGCCCGCCGATCAACTACTTCGACCCGAGCGGCAGGCTCGTCGAGGCTTGGGGAAGGACAGATACGACGGCTCCCTTCGAGGCGAGGTGGCGCGCGTTCTGGAGTGACGCGGATACCGTCCAGCTACGCGAAGCGCGCTTTCCGAAGCGCCCGCTGCCCGAGGCTTACGCCACCCTAAAGGCCGCTTTCGGGGAAGGGCAGTTGCTGGCCGCGAAGCCGCTCGCGCTTGCCCAAACCCGGACCACCACGCCCCACCGCCGGATCGGGATCGCGGCGTAGGATTGCTCTTGGGTGCACCATTGTGGCGAGCCGTGTTTGCCTGCTTAGAGAAGGGGCCCCCACCCCTTCTCTAAGCAGGCAAACACGGCTTTGCGGGCGGCTCGGCCAGCGTGGACGTGGAAGCGACTGACGCTCAGCGCAGCCGTCGCTCGAAGACATCGATCCGGTACTGCTCCCCGCGGTAGTCCCCCACGTGCTTTAGCCTCGCGTCGCCCTCCTCGCTCTCCGTTACGTAGGCCTCGTGGACCTCATCCCCCGTCATCGGGTAGTCCGTCTCGACGGGCGTGTAGTGCACCAGCATCAGTGTGCCGCCGGACTCCAACAGTTGGTCCAGGATCAGTCTTTGCGCAAGCCGAAACGCCGGCGCCGCCCAGTAGTACGCCACCTCCGAGAGGACGACCAGGTCGAAGGTCCCCGGCGGCACCTGTTCGGGGAAGTTCATCTTCACCAATTGCGCCGTGGCCCGGCCCGCGTGTCGCCTCTGCGCCGCGGCGAGCGCCCGGTCGTTGATCTCCGTGGCGAACAGCGCGTCGCAACGCTCCAACAGCAGGCCACTCAGCACGCCGACGGAGCAGCCGATCTCCAAACACCGCCGGTAGCGCTCGCGCGGGAGCATCGCGATGGTGCGGGCGTACTTCTCGCGTTCGTACTCGCGGGTCTCGAAGCCCCAGGGGTCGTCGGAGGTCGAGTAGATCTTGTCGAAGTAGGCCTCGTCGAGGCTCTCGGTCGGACGCCGGCGCGGCTCGCTCATGAGCGGAGGAAGTATTCGTAATCGCGCTGCGTAGCCGCGGCCAGGGAGGCGGGGATCGTGAAGCCGTCGGGATCGTCGAACACGCCGCCGAGCTGGGACTGGTGCGCGTCGAGGGCGTGGCGCTTGGCGGCCTTGTGCGCCTGGACGTCGACCTTCACGAGGTCTACCGTGCCCGCCGCCGGGAAGTCGGCGGCGCTGCCCTGGTGGCCCAGCCACACGCAGTACTCCAGGAGCGTGGGGCGCTCGGTCGATTCGAGGAGCGGCAGCGCGGCCAGGACCCACTCGGTGATCGCGCGGTGGTCGCCGTGGGGGTCGCGGCGCCAGGGCGTCAGCACGGTCGCGTACGAGCCGCCGCGGATGGTCTTGGCGACTTGCGAGATGCAGCGCCGGCGGCGGGCGGCGGGGAGGTGCGGCAGTTGCGTGTCGGGCTTTCGCCAAAACTCGATCTGCGTGTGCTGTCCGCCGAGCCTGCGGACCGCCTCCCGGATCTCGGCCTCGCGGACGCGCCGACGTTGTCCCGGGTTGTGTCCCGCGGCCTTCGGGTGGGAGCCGACCCCGTCGGTGACGAGGACGATGTCGATGGCGACGTTGCGGTCGAGGAGTTCGCGGTACAGCCCCCCGAAACCCAGTACCTCGTCGTCGGCGTGGGGCACGAGCGCGAGCACCTTCCCGGACACGGCGTTCGGACTCAGGGGGCGGGCGGTTTTGGCGAAAGCCGCCCAGGCCTCCGCGTACGGCATCTCACTCATACGGGAAACTCATACAGCGACGGGATCGCGTTGCGGCAGACGGGCACGCTCCGCGGCGTGGCGGCCGACGGCGGCGAGGGCATTGTCGGGGGCGGGCTGGCGGAGGTACATCTTCAGGTCCGCGTAGATACGCTGGATTGATTTGGGCTGTAGGAAGCCCCGCGCCCCGACCGCCATCTCGGCCGTGTCCAAGACCTCGTTGCAGACCCGCAGGATGGCGGTGCGCGTCATGTTGGCGTAGTGGATCACGTCCTCGTCGGCGTGCCAGCCCGGCAGCGCGAACTGCGGCGCGAGCTGGAGCCAGTTGAGGCCCGTCTGGTGGGCGAGCTCCATGTCGGCGATCCGGTGGCACTGGTAGGGGTCGTGCTCGCGGTGCATGGCCTTGAGCAGGGCCGTGGCCTGATCGTAGAGCGCGCGCGCGCCCCCGAGCTGCACGGCCGCAAAGCGGATGGCCCCGCCGCTGAAGTGCGGCTGGCGGTGATAATCGTCCGGCTCGCCGAGGAGGTCCTCCTGCGAGACGTAGAGTCCCTCGAAGTCCACCGCGAAGCTCGCCGATGCTTCCATCCCGAGGGGGCTCCAGAAGGTGTCGTCGATGCGCTCGGCGCCGACGCGTTCCATCGGGACGATGAGCATCTGCCAGCCCACCACCCTCCCGTCGCGCCAGAGGTGCCCGGTGATGATCGGGCGCTCCACGTCGCGAGCCCCGGAGCAGAAGGTCTTCGCGCCCGTGAGTCGGTAGCGGCCCTCGCCTTCGTCGTAGACGTTAATACCGCCCGCGGCCTCGGTGTTCCAGACCCCGAACATCTTGCCGGCGGCGGCGTCGGCGTGGTACTGCGCGAGTTGGGTGGGCGTGGCGAAGCGGGCCACGAGCTCCATGGCGTTGACGTGTCCCTCGAAGATACGCCCGAGCGGGAGGCTCCCGCGCCCGACGTCGTACAGGAGCTGGAGCTGACGCGAGAACCCTTCCCGCGCGCCGGCCTCGGAGTCGTGTCCGTGGCAGGCGAAGGCGGGACTGTGGCTACGCGAGAGCCAGCCCTCGCCGCGGAGCAGGTCGATGCCCGCGCCGACGCCCCTCGGATTGTAACCGTCGGGATTGTAGTTGTCGAGGGACGCCAGGAGGGCGTCGTTGAGCTCGCCCTCGTTGGCGACGTCGTGGCTGTCGGCGGGGGGGGTGTGTTGGTCCATGGCAGGGTCTGGGCGGTGGGCGTGGGCCTTCGGTAGTGCAAGTCTTGGGGTGGGGGGATTGTTCGGGGGTGCGGGGTGCGGGGTGCGGGGTGCGGGGTGCGGGGTGCGGGGTGCCTGGGTGCCTTGGTGCGGGGGTGCGGGGTGCGGGGTGCGGGGTGCGTTAGGGTTGGGTTAAAGTCTTGGGGCTCGGGGGTCGGCGTTATGGACGGGGGTTTACTTCGCGATTATGCGGCTTTCGCCAAAACCATCTCGCTCGTTCGCGCTAGTCATGTGGTCACTGCTCGTCGCGGTGCTCGGCAGCGCCACGGCCTGCTCGCCGCGCTACAGCATCCACGAGGTGCGCGCGACGAACTTTACGCCGGAGCCGGACGCGTACGTCTTCGAGGACAGCGCCCTCGTCATCGCCTACGACTTCTGGAGCTTCGGGGGCGAGCCGTACGTATCGTTCCTCAACCAGACCGACGACACCTTGCTGCTCGACCTCTCGGCCTCGGAGGTCGACGCGGGCTTCGGGCGTGAGACGCTCGCGCGACTCATGGGCGGGGGCACGGCCTACGCGCTCGACATCGCCTACAACTACCCCGAGCTACGGCTCACGCCGGACGGGCGCGCGGTGATGCTCTTCCCGCGCCGGTGGCACAGCGTCTACGGCATGGCGCAAATGCCGCAGCGGCGCTACGGGGGGCACCACAAACCCAACAGGAGTGTGTACACGCTGGAGGTGTACTCGCGTACGGAGCGACGTACCTACACCCACGTGTTCGTCGACGAGTTGACGGAGCGCATGTCGCGCAAGACCTTCGAGCGCTTCGAGCGCACGGGCGCCGGCGGCAATGCGTACTACTTCGACCGTGGGCCGAGGCGCACGCGGGCTGGGATGACAGTGGTGTTGACGATCATCAACCTAATTGCCTTTCTGTAGGGCGCTACGGGTGCACCCGCGCGCGTCTGCGGTGCGTTGGGCTGCGCGAAAGGCGCTGGTGCCGCCGGGGTGCACTGGCCCGCCGACGGGTAGCCTAGCGTGCTAAGGCTGTACCGGGGAGGTCGGGCAGGGCTTGCGCCAAAACCTCTGCGATCGCCTCCAGTGGTACGTCGGCGTCCGGGTCGAGGATGATGAAGCGCATCATCTCCCGGCCTTCGGCGCGCAGGAGTTCGTGCTCGAAGGCCTGCGCGTTGACGAAGGCGAGGTAGCTGCGACGCTTCTTCTTCTCGTGGTAGACGTAGCAAACGTAACGATCGCCGTGGTGGTAGACGGGCGTGCGCCACTTATACTTCTCGACGAGGCGATAGGGCTCCGCAAGAAGAAATTCGCGCACCACGAGCATCGTCGACTGGTGGGCCGGCGGGAGGTTGAGGAAGTACTCGTCGAGCAAGTTCATCGGCCGCGGGGCGTGGCTGGCAGTTAGGCTACCCCAAGATCGGACATCACCCGCCTCACCTTCTCGTCCAGCTTCGCCATCGCCTCGGCGAAGGTGTCCCCGTCGTGGTCGACGTCCTTGACCTGGCAGTAGAACTTGATCTTTGGCTCGGTGCCGCTCGGGCGCGCGCTCACGATAGTGCCGTCGGCGGTGAAGAACTGAAGCACGTTCGAACTCGGCAGGCCGATTTTGGTCTTCTCGCCGGTAGACACGTCGGCGCTCGTGTCGGACTTGTAGTCCTTGATCGTCACCACCTCGCTGCCGCCGAGCGACTGAGGTGGGTTTTGGCGAAAGCCCGCCATCATCGACTGGATCTCTTCGGCGCCGGACTTGCCCTCCTTCTTGAGCGAGACGAGCTTCTCCTTGTAGAACCCGTACTCCGCGTACAGCGCCTTCAGCGCGTCCCACAGCGACGAGCCCCGCGACTTGTGGTAGGCGGCCATCTCGGCGATCATCGCGCAAGACACAACCGCGTCCTTGTCGCGCGCGTGCTCGCCGACGAGGTAGCCGTAGCTCTCCTCGCCGCCGACGAGGAAACGCCCCCTGCCCTCGCGCTCGGTCATGACCTCGCCGATGTACTTAAAGCCCGTGAGCGTATTGATGCACTCGACGCCAAAGTCTTCGGCGATGCGGTCGATGAGGTAGCTCGTCACGACGGTCTTCACGACGTAGTCATCCGGGCGGATGTCCCCTTCGCGTTTGTGCGCACTCAGGACGTAGTGCACCAGCAGGCAGGCCGTCTGGTTGCCGTTGAGCAGCACCATCTCGCCGGCGTCGTCGCGCACGGCGATGCCGACGCGGTCGGCGTCGGGGTCGGTGGCCATCACGAGGTCGGCACCCACCTCGCGGGCTTTGTCCAGCGCCATCGTGAGGGCCTCCTCTTCCTCGGGATTCGGGTAGACCACGGTCGGGAAGTTGCCGTCGGGCGTCATCTGCTCCTCGACGGTCACGACGTTCGTGAAGCCGAAGCGCTCCATGACCGGCGGCACGCTCACCATGCCCGTCCCGTGGATCGGCGAGAAGACGATCGGCATGTCGGCCTGCTGCTCGATCGCGTCGGGACTGAGGCTCAGCTTCGCGAGCGCCTCGTAGAAGGCCTCGTCGATATCGGCGCCGATGGTGTGGACGAGTTCCGGCTTTCGCGAAAACTCGATGTCGCTCACCGACTTCACCCCGCGGACGTGGTCGGTGACGTCTTTGTCGGCCGGGGCCACGAGCTGCCCACCGTCGGTGCCGTAGGCCTTGTAGCCGTTGTACTCGCGGGGGTTGTGAGAAGCCGTGAGCATGACGCCGCCCTGGGCGTTTAGGCGCCTTACGGCAAAACTCAACTCGGGCGTCGGGCGCATCCCCTCGAAGTAGTAGACCGTGATGCCGTTGGCGCTGAAGACGTCGGCCACGAGATTGGCGAAGCGGTCCGAGTTGTTGCGGCAGTCGTGCGCGATGACCACGGCGGGGCGCTCGGAGGTTTTGCCGGAAGGCGTATCTGTTTTGGCGAAAGCCGCGTGCTGCTCGTTCAGGAAATTCGCGAAACCCTGCGTCGCCGCGCCGAGCGTATAACGATTTACGCGATTCGGGCCGACACCCATGATGCCACGCATGCCGCCGGTGCCGAACTCGAGGTCCTGGTAGAAGGCGTTCGTGACGGCGGTCTCGTCGCCGGCGTCGAGGAGGTGCCGGATCTCGGCCTTAGTCTGGGCGTCGTAATCCCCGGTGAGCCAGGTGTCGAGGTTGCGTTGGGTGGTCGGGTCGAAGGGCATGCGGGCGAAAGTAGAGAGTTCTCAGTTTACAGTTCTCAGTTCTCAGTTGGCTACCGCGGGTGGCGCACTACGCGGTAGCGGACTGAGAACTGTAAACTGAGAACTGAGAACTGAGAACTGAGAACTGAAAGTTGCGGATTGGCCCGCTATTTGGCGTGTGGAGCCTACTATGCAACGACTCACCGCAATTGCCGCCGCTATCGCCCTCGGGGTAAGCGCGCCGTCCCTGGCCTCCGCGCAGGAGATCTCCCACAAGCAGGCCGACAACTTCGCCAACTGGCTCGTCGTCGACGGGCAGCACGCCAAGGCCGCCGACCTGTACGCCGATGCCTTCAAGCAGAAGGCCACCAGTAGCTACGGCTACCAGGCCGCCGAACTCTACTACTACGTCAAGGATTACGCCAAGGCCGCCGAATTTTACAAGGCCGTCCTCGAGGCGACGACCGCCTACCCGGATGCGCCCCTGAAGTACGCCCGCTCCCTGAAGCGCATGGCGCAGTACGAGGAGTCGCGCACGGCCTTCAACAAGAACCGGAAGGCCTACACCGCGCCCGACTCGGCGGCCTACAAGGCCAAGATCGACCTCGAGCTCCAGGGCATCGACATGGCCGAGGCCGAGCTCAAGCGCGTCGACCCGACCATCTTCGTCGACAAGCTCGGCGGCTCGGTGAATTCGATGAAGAACGAGATCGCCCCGATGATGATGGGCACGACGATCATCTTCATGAGCGACTTCGACGGTACGATGCGCGGGTACTCCTCGACGAAAGGTCGCGAGGGCTGGAGCCAGATGCGCCCGTCGCCGGAGCTGCCGGTGCTCGACAAGGGCCACATGGGCGGCGGGACGCTCGTCTCCGCCGACCACTTCGTCTTCAGCCTCTGCCCGCAGGCCACGCACATGGCCCAGCCGGCCGTCGGGTGCACGATCAACGAGATGAAGCGCAGCGGCGGCAAGTGGGGCGAGCCCAAGCCCGTCGGCGGCCCGATCAACGCCGAGGGTTCGACGGCCGCGCAGCCGTTCATCTTCACGCAGGACGGCAAGGAGGTCATGATCTACGCCTCGGACCGGCCGAACGGCCAGGGCGGCATGGACCTGTGGCGCTCGGAGCGCTCGGCCTCCGTCGAGAACGCGCCCTGGGGCGTGCCCGTCAACCTCGGCACGAGCGTCAACACGCCCGGCAACGAGGTGACGCCCTTCTTCAACACCGAGACCAAGGTCCTGAGCTACGCCTCCGACGGCGGCGTGACGATGGGCGGGTACGACATCGTCCACGTGACGGCCAAGGACGGTCTGGCGAGCTGGGGCCCGCGCAAGAACCCCGGTACGCCGATCAACTCCTCCGGCGACGACTACTACTACCGCGAGGTGATCGGGCAGTCGAAGGCCTACCTATCGAGCAACCGCTCGGCCGACCTCTCGCAGACGAAGCTCTCCAACGAGGACATCTTCGTCGTGACCTACGACAACCCCAACATCGCCGTCGAATTCGCGGTGATCGACGACCACACCGGCAAGCCGATCTCCGACCCGACGATCACGGTGATGGTCAACCCCGACGGCCTGCAGCGCAAGCCGATGCTGGCGCAGCGCTCGATGAACGGGACGTACTCCCTGATGCTCCCGGTGGACCGCGACATCAACATCGACGTCAAGCGTCCGTACTGTGAGGACTTCAAGCTCGACCTCGTGATCCCGACCGGGGAGCGCGACGGCTACGTGATCCCGAGTGCGCGCCTGCGCCGCGCCGACGTCGCCGAGGGTGACGTGCCGGTGGTGGCGGGCCTGCGCGACGGCGGCAAGGCCGCGCCGATGGGCGGGAAGGAGACGATGACGGCGAGCAAGGAGAAGCCGGAGTAAAGGCTATCCGCGTCCTTTTAGAACTCGACTGATCGGCTTTCGCCAAAACCAAATGCAGAAGCCCCGCGCACCTTATGGGTACGCGGGGCTTTTGTGTCTTCCCTCGACTGACTACTGATGTCGACTAAAATGCTACGGGTTCTCCGGTAAAGGGTACGCATAAAACGTCCCAACCATGACCACAGTGTCGGGGAGGCCGTATGCGCGGTTGCGGTTGGTCGGCCGGATGCCGTCGATGGCGTAGCGGACATCGAAGTGGCCAGCTACGCGACCGGTGACCGCGTCGACAGAGTCCAACTGGAAGTAGCTGGGATGGCTCGCCAAGGAATATGGCCTGTACTGGCCATTGATCCCATCGTCGACCATCGTGTAGAGCGTTGAATAAACAGTGTCCTTACTCTCGGGACACAGGATACTCTGCCTCATTGACCATTCTTCGGAGGCTACTGGAATTTTATCGAAGCGGCCTAGGTCGCGCACCGGAAAACCTGTGGAACGGATTCGTATACGCGTTCCTTCGTAGTATTGCTCTAACTTTATGAAAGTCGACTTACAACGTTCATTGTAGAGCGTGAAAGCGAGATACTCTACCGGCACCCCATTAATGGTCCCGACCATCCGGCCCACTACAATCTCTTCAGGGAGTGGTGACCGCGCCGGGGGTACTCCCTGGGTCTCCTTCTCGCAAGCTCCAAAATTGAGCACAACCATTACGAAAACAGAGACAACCCAAGCATTACACTTGGGTTGGTTCGCTGTACACTGTAGGCGCATCATAGTCGGGTGATTACCGTCGAGATGACCACCCCCTCAGCATCAGTCGCGGTGATGACGTAGCTACCAGCCGGCAAGTGAGCCAACGGAAGCTCAAGTTCGGCGCTGCGCGCATCCCCCTCCCAGTTGAATTTCGACGTGTAGACCAGCTCCTCGCTGCCGACACGAGTGGCGGTCAGGCTGTAGGAACCGGCGCTGAAACCTGTAAGCTCCAGCTCCATGACATCTGCTACAACTGGGTTCGGAAACGCATGTATCGACCTACTCTGAGCGGCTGTTCCTGGAGCATTTGGACCTCGCAAGCAAGGTACCCCATCCCCGCAATCCTCGATACCGACGTGCACCGTCATGAACGCGACGTGCTGCTGCGTACCACAAGTAGTGACTAGTCTGATGTACATTAGGCGAGAATATGTTGCGTAGATCCTGACCGACGTGCCTGTCCCAGCAAAACTGTAGTTATACCCGTCCGGACTCGTCTCCCATCGATACGTGGGAGAAGCGTCACAATTAATCGTCGTCGCAGAATAAATCGCTGAGTTTCCAGGAGGGAGATCTGAAGGACCGCTGATGCTCGATGAAGGCAGAGACCTTTCGTAGTAACAACCTACCCGCGATGCCCAGGCGATAATTTGGGAAACGTTATCGCGCTGATTCGATACACCGGTATGCTCTCCTCTGTGGCTCACAAATGGATTAGAGTACCCGAGGTAAAACTCATTAGGAATAAAGGGATTCTGTTCGGAATTATCGAGTATAGTGAATACTTCCGTATCCTCCCTGGAAAATGGGGCACCACGTCTATCTTCCCACATGTGTGCTCTGGCAAAAGCAGCCACATTGCGAAGGTTCGGCAGACTAGGGTCTTCAATAGTATGCTGTGCACCGAACAAATGCACAATCTCATGCGAGAAAGTATATTCATTGACGGGGGAGTCAATCTCGACAACAGCGTGCGCCATATCCCGAAAGCCAGGCTCAACGAATGCAGCGCCTAAAAAGAATCCGCCAGTTGTTGCATAGTTCCCGTCGGTGAGTACAACAACTAAGTCTGCCTGAGTCCGTTGACGCGCGGCGGCTACTTCATTATTCGTCGACACGCGATCTCTGTCACCCTCAATATTTGTAGGGTCTTCAGTAAAGCTACTTAGCAATTCTGGTTCAGTGAACGTAAAACGTAACGTCTGCTGCGCGATAGAAGAGTTGCCTAGGGCACTACCTAACTCAGTAATGAACTCACGGGTAGTTGTCACAGGGTCCAGCCTAGCCTGCGCCGCCGCCGTGAACATGACCAGCACCCGGACTTCTCGCGTAGAGCACATGATCGAGGACTTCTCCTCCACGCCAATGCCTCCAGATGGTCCTTCCTCGGGCGGGACCGCCCCTGCGACGGATGCCCCGCAGTTCTGGTTAGACTCGCTCGGATACTGCTCAATGAGTGCCGCGGCGTCCTTACCGATAGGATCGAAAATGTAGCTGGCCTGCCGTACCGTCATCCGGCCTCCGACCTTTTCGCCCACGCGCGTGAACATAAATTCGCCCACGCGATCCTTACCCGCAAACACGCTCCCGGCATACTGGTAGTCGTCCTCCGCCGTCATTTCGATGCCTTTCGTCACCACCGTAAGGCGATCCTCAGTCCACGGCAACTTGAGTTCGAATTGCCCCTTAGGGCTGAAGAGCATCTTGTCCTTAATGATTACGGCTGCCCCACGCTTGGCGCTGCGGTCGGAAGTGCCGTCCGCCTTGAGGCCGAAGGAGACAGCGGCGTAAGTGCGCAAGGTCGCTACCTCGTCCTCTTTCGAGGCGTAAGTGCGCTCGCCGAGCACCCGCGGGTCGAGTAGCGAGCGTGAATCGTGGAAAGTCCCGGTAGGCGTGACGGTGAAGAACCCGTCCGACTCCGCCGGTCCCGGGACGCTTTCGAGGTCCGCGTCGGCACGCAATTGGGCAGCCTCGTGATCCGCCGGAGAGCCAGGACGTTGTGCACGGGCGTCCACGAAAGGTGCTCCCAGGCACCCCAGCAGTAGGAAGGTAGCCACCGGTCGGGCTAGGCTCCTAGAGAGAGAGAGAGAGAGAAGTACTCAGGTCTCATGCCGAAAACGGTTTGGTTTAGACATGCAAGGTAGCTTGGGAAATCGACCGTGCAATAGGGTCCAAAAGTTTTTTTCGAGGTTTTGTCGAACCCCAGGGGTTAGGTAGCGGTGCGCCTTGCTAGTACCCACCCGGATAGGTGTGCCCATACGGTCCATGGGCGCACACCGCCGGCAGAACATACGCCACAGCACAACCTTCCCACGGGCTGGGCCAGTGCCTAAACAGCCCTAGCCGGGATCAAGCTATCCGTCGCATTCATAAAGCGTCCTCTCTCATTGGAGCGGCCCGCCTATCGGGCACGCACGTCAAGCACGTTTGACGGGCAACGCCGCAGGCCACTGCCGCCGCAGGCCACTGCCGCCGCAGGCCACCGCCGCGCGCAGCGCCAACTATATCTCCCCCGCCACCTCATACCCCGCCTCCTCGGCCTCGGCTTCGTCCAGCCCCGGCGTCGCCCACACCAACAGACTTCGCGCCGTCAATCCGTGCGTCAGGATCGACAGCAGAATCACGATCCCCAGCGTGTTGTACACCAGCACCCGCTCCGGGAACTCCGTCTGCAAAAAGGCCCACGTCAGGTAGAACAGCGACCCAATTCCCCGTATCCCCAAAAAGCCCGTCGCCCAGCGCTCGCGCTGCGTAAACTGACTGCCCAACAGACTGAGCCACCCCGTGATCGGCCGGACCAAGAAAATGAACGCCACCGCGAAGGCCCAGGGCTTCCACCCGAGCCCGGAGCCGAGGCCATTGGCGATGGAGCCCCCGAGCAGGAGCATGAACACCGCCAGCATCAGGCGCTCGATCTCAGAGACGAAGTCGTGCAGGCGGAACTTCATCCTATCGCCCGCGTAGCTCTCCTCCACGCGCCGGATCGTGACCCCGGCCACGAAGACCGCCAGGAAGCCGTAGCCGTGCAGCAGCTCCGTGCCGGCGTAGATGAGGAACGTCGCCGAGAAGGCCACGAAACCGTCGCGGGTCTTGATCCCGAGGGTCTCCGGGAGGCGCTGCAACAACCAGCCGATGGCCCGCCCGCCGACCCACCCGAGCAGCAGGCCCAGGCCTACCTTGAGTAGCAGCTTGTCGAACACCCAGTCTACCCAGTCGACTTCCGTCAAAACCCCGCCCGCCTGCGCCAACAAGACGGCCAGCCAGGTAAACGGATAGGCCAGACCGTCGTTGAGGCTCGCCTCGCCGGTGAGGTTGAAGCGCACGTCATCGAACGGGGACTTGACCTCCGTTGGGTCGATCTGCACCTCGGCCGCCATGACGGGGTCCGTCGGCGCGAGTACGGCCCCGAGCAGCACCGCCGTCTCAAGCGGCAGACCGATGAGGTAGTGCCCCAGCCCCACCGCGGCGATGATGCACAGCGGCATCGTGATGGCGAGCAGCCGCAGTGGCCCGCGCCAGTGGTGCGCGCTGTACACCCGCCCCACCTTCAGGCCCGCGCTCATCAGACTGATGATCACCACGGCCTCCGTGAACATCATCGTCCACGAGTCCGGCCACACCGGGTCGGGCCAGGGCAGGGGTGCCCCACTGTAGTAAATCAGGAAGCCCACCCCCAACAGAATCACGGTCCCGCTGATCTTCAGCTTCTCACTGATGGCGGGCAGCCAGGCCGTGAGCAAGGTAGCCGCGCCGAGGGTCGTGAGGAGGAGGAGGTGGTTGTGTATATCCATCGCAGGTAAGCGAATCGCCCCGCGTGGATCGATTGTTCCCGAATTCTCTGCCTGCACTTACGCAACCGTACGTACCCCCGCGTGCCTTACGCTACCCATGAACGTACTGCTCACCCTCACGCACCCCAATCCCGAATCCTTCAACGCCGCCATCGCGCAGCGCATCGAGGACACCCTCACTGCCGCCGGCCACAGCGTGCGCCGCAACAACCTCTACGAGAAGGGCTTCGACTGCTGCCTCGGCGTGGCCGACTTCCAGAAGTGGGGCCAGGGCGAGGTCCCCGACGACGTCAAGGCCGAGCAGGCCGACGTCGACTGGGCCAACGCGCTCGCGTTCGTCTACCCGATCTGGTGGAACGAGCGCCCCGCGAAGCTCAAGGGCTGGTGCGACCGCGTCCTCACGCGCCCGTGGGCCTGGGACTTCGGCGAGCAGGGCCTGATCTCCAAGCTCACCGACAAGAAGGCCTTCGTGGCCGTGACCTACGGCTCGCCGGAGGCGCTCTACCACCACCTCGGCACCGACATCCCGTCGCTCAACGAGCCGATGGTCAAGGGGACCCTCAACTTCTGCGGCATCACCGAGGTGCAGTGGCACGAGGAGTTCGGCGTGCTGATGCAGGACCGCGCCGCCAACGAGGCTTACTTGGAGAAGGTGGGGGCTTCCGCCAAAACCTTCTTCGGCTAGGGCGAGACCTGCGCTCAGTGGACGCCGCGATCGCGGTTGAGGATGATCAGGGCAGCGATGACGCCCGGGATCCAGCCTGCGACGGTGAGGATGGCGACGAGGAGGATGGAGCCGCAGCCGTAGCCTAAAACAGCGAGCGGCGGGAAGACGATGGCGAGGATGACGCGGCCGAGGGACATGGGTTGGGGGGAGTTATGATTCGCGGGCGGAGACTCGCCGCCAGACCGCGTAAACTTAGCATCTGTCCGCCAGACTTGATCGGGCTCTCGACGAAGGCAGTCATTGGCGCGGCGGACGGAGGCTACCGGTCGAGCACACCGCGCGCCGACCCTACCGTACCTCGCTCAAAATTCATTCTCCACCCGATCACTCGGCCCACGCTCCCGAATTACCTCATAGAAATCCCTAGCATACTCCACCAGCCCATCTCGTCTAGACTT
This sequence comes from Saprospiraceae bacterium, assembly GCA_965215115.1. Classification (GTDB taxonomy): domain Bacteria; phylum Bacteroidota; class Bacteroidia; order Chitinophagales; family Saprospiraceae; genus CALDTK01. The sequence goes on along the minus strand of OZ244050.1, from coordinate 2,326,622 downwards.
CAAACACTCCTCGATCCGCTCGCCGTCCAAAGCGTAAATATTCTCTGGCCAAACCCGTAAGGCCTGCTCTATCCCCGCATCGGTAAGTCTCGACTGCAAAGCCTGCGCTTCTTCGACGAATACCTCCTCCGGGACCCCGTACAAAAAGGCTCGATCGAAGAACTGCGAATTGAGCGTCAGGCCCTCCATATCATCTACGTTCGGACCGAAGGGTTGCAACCTCCGTTCGAAGGCCGCCACCGTCATCGGGATCACCCCCGAGATACCGTAGAAGATATTGTCGCGGTCGTTGGCCACCGGCGTGTAGGTTTTGACGGAAGTCGCCGAATCGACGGTCGTCGCCCAGCCCCACTGCCCGTCGTGCCGGTCCCAGTCCCCCACCCAGATGTCGAATAGGCGCGCGCGGATGAGGCCCCGCAAGTCGGGTTTTGCCGAAAGGCTATCCGCCTGCCACGCCTCGAACACGTCATCCGAGTCTTCCCACTTCACAAAGTTCGGCATCCCGAGCCACGGGGCGCGGTGGTCGTCGGGTTCGTACTCGATCCAGAAGAGCCGATTGCCGAAGCTTTCGCCAAAACTATCGAGCGCCGCTTGCGCAGGCACGTAATACAATCGCGGGTCCATGTGCGGCAGGCCCGCCAGATCGGAGAGGCTCGCCGCGGCCATCGCGCCGTAAGGATGACCCGCCGAGATGCCGTCGGTGATGACGTTGGTGATCCCGATCTTGGGCGCCCAACCGGGGATGAGTTTGCTCGGGTCTTTGGTCACCGAGCGCAGCGTGTAGACGATGCCAGCGGAGTCGACGAGGTCGAGGGACAGGGTCTGAAAGCCGCCACCCTGCTTGACGGGTTTGAGCCCCCCGCGGAAGGTATCGAGCCGGAGCACGGGCACCGTCACGGGCGTGGCCCAGGCGTCGCGGTACATGTCGCCGTAGAGGAAGCGCTGCACGCCGTTGGCCGCGAAGACCTCGGCCGCGGATAGCGTCACCGAGTCCGCGGCGAAAGCCTCTCCGGGGGTGGTGGGGTCGATGAGGACGTTGGCCGGCATGCCCTCGTAGGGCGCGCTCCCGAAGAGCAGGTTGATCAGCAGGATCAGTACGACCACACCGAGGGCGAGCCCCAGCAACCAGGTGAGGGGATTGTTGCGCGCGGTCATCTTCACGCTTCGGGCAACGCGCCTTTCGGCAAAACGGTGCGGGGGAGTCATCAACCAAACGCTCTCCCAGCATGTACCTCCTCCGTGTCCGCCAAACCCGAAGCCCCTACCCTCTCGAGCTCGCCGCAGCAGTTGCTCGAGCTCGAGTACCAGCGCTTCGTGGAGTTCGGGCAAGTCTTGGACCGCACCGGGCGCCGCTACCTCGTCGAGTACATCCGCCACCGCCTCGAACCCGACCGGCCCCTGCCGCACGACCTGGACGATGCGTACTTCCGGTACTTCCGCGAGGCGCTGCAGGGGGTACTGTCGCTCGATGCGCTCGTGGATTTGTGTCGCGCCAACGCGGGACTGCGGCGGCAGGTGGCCACGGATACCCTGCGGTGGCTACGGCTCACCTACCAGGAGTTGCGCGCGAAGCATCCGTACGGGGACGAGGTGTCGAGATTGGAGAGCTGGGCGATCACGCCGGAGCACCTGTTTGTCGAGCGCTGGCCGCTGCTGACGACCTTTCTGGAGAATACGTATACGGAGCACGAATTGCCGGTCGGGTTTTTTAAGCAGCGACTGGAGGGTAGGGGCACGTGGCGCACGGAGAGGACACGAGGCGCACGAGGGCAGGACGGCAGCGACGGCAGCGGTGGGGCGCTCCTCCAGCTTAGTGTTCCTCGTGTCTCCTTCGTGTCCCTCGTGTCCCAAAACGCTGTCCTCGTCCAGGACCTCCTCGCCCAGTGGGACGCCCTCCTCCACGCCAAGATCCTCGCGCACCAGCTCGAGAACCTGAAGGAAAAAGCCGAGGACTTTCAGCAACTCATGGAGGCGAAGGTGCAGGAGTACACGAAGCTGATCAAGATCGTGAGCCCGTTCAGCGACTACCTCGCGGGCTACTGGGACATGAGCCGGGGGCTGTGGCAGGACACGAGTTTCGACGTGCTGGAGCACTACGCGGACCTGCTCGCGCGCGAGGACGAACTGCGGGAGCTGGCGGACTTGCTGGGGCAATGGCGCGAGGCCGAGATCGAGCTGGAGGAGGAGACCCACGAGAAGACGATCGTGCGGCAGCAGTGGGTGTCGGACCCGAGTTTGCGGTCCGAGATCTCGGGCGTGCACGAGTCGGCAGATTTGAGCAACGTGCTGTCGAGCGAGGTCGCCCTGCTGGCCGAGGGCGCCACAGAGAGCGCGTTCCTAAAGCGTTTTGCCGAAAGGCAGCTCCTCACCTTCCGCTACGACGACCGTAAGCTGGTGACGAGCACCGACCACGAGACCGAGGTCTACAACCGCGTCCGCGAAAAGGAGCGCGGGCCATTCATCCTGTGCGTCGACACGAGTGAGTCGATGTCGGGCAGGCCGGAGCAGGTGGCGAAGGTGCTGGCGCTCGGTATATTGAAGATGGCTGGGCGCGTCAAGCGTCGTGCCTACCTGATTAACTTCTCGACTGGGATACAGACGCTCGACCTGCACGACGTGGCGCGCAGCCTCGAGGACATCGCGGGCTTTCTCAGGATGAGCTTTCGTGGGGGTACGGACATATCGCTGCCGCTTTACGAATGCTTCCGACAGTTGAGGGGCGATGATTATCGGGACGCGGATGTGCTCGTGATTTCGGATTTTATTATGTATAAATTGGATGTGGATATTATGAATGATATGCGGCACTTCCAGCACAACAAGGCTACGGAGTTTCATGCGCTGGTGCTGGGCGAGCACGCGAATGAGGAGATCGTCGGGGCCTTTGATACGACCTGGCAGTACGACGGCGGCGGGGTCGTGAAGCGGGTGGCGCGGGAGCTGTTGGATAGGCGTTAGACTACGTGTACGTCCGATGGCCACGCCGACGGTCCGTCACAACGGCCAATCGAACTGGACCTCGAATCGGCCATCAGTCAGAAGGAGCGTATCGGGATAACGGGTGAGGAGAGGATCTGTGGCCACCGGACGAACGAACCGCCCCCCGACCATGCCCTCGAGGCCGCCCCGACCATCGGACAATATAGTTAATCGATTGTCGTAGGTAGAGTCTGGCAGGTAACTGGAAAGAAGAAGGTCATTGGCGGGTCCGTTATCGTACTGACCAATGATTGATGTGCTGCAGGAAGGAAGATTGTAATCGCATGAGCTCCGCAAAGTAAGATCTCCATCCGAATCGAACATATTGCTGTGAAAGCTAATCACAATTCTAAAATCACCCTCATTTGCACGATAAGGAAACAGAAAAGACATTAAATACTCGTTCTCATAGCTTCCAGTTCCTGATTTAGCCTTGCCGTATCTAGCTTCGCCATTGACACGAATACTAATATCTCCATCTGTAAAGCCCCGTTTCTTAAGCAAACTCTTATCACACGAAACCAAAACAATCGTGCAAAGTGCTGCGAAAAACCAAGCTGCAAAAGCACTCCACCGCGACGATAGCAAAAACCTAATCCAGCTTTGGTTATTCGCGCTGAAATTCGACAATATCGGCATCATGCGCTGTTTTTATTTTGAGATAACTTTGTTGCAGATCTGTGAATTAAGAATGTATAGGCTATCGGATTTCGACGACCTGTGACTCAGCCCCTGCCTCCGACTCAACGGAAAGTATGTACACCCCGGAGGGGAAAGCGGCTACATTAAGAGTTAACAGGCTCTCGTTGGCTATCTTAGGTGACTGCGACAGGGTTCGGCCGGCTAAGTCGGCAATGCGGACGATTGCTGGCGCACTACGGCCTTCATTGTAAAATACCAACCGAATTCCAGCGGTTGTGCTACTCAGGAGGTCATACGTACGGTCGGGTTCCATAGCGCCCGGCTTCGGAATCATCCGAAGGTATTGTCCACCGCTAGAGCCGCCACACTCGCTACTCCCCTCTGGGTAAGACTCTATGAATCTGAAGAATGTATCTGTGTCTCCGTTGTTGTCTGAGGTGACGGTCACGCGAACATACACCCCAGTTGTACCAACTTGAACCGTGGCTGCCTCCGTAGTCGACGGGTGGGTCTGCCAAGTCACGTAATCAAAAGAGAACTCCCAGCGGTGCGTCAAGGTCCCATTGGGTCCGGATTGAGCGTTCGAACTAACCACCACGGTTTCGTATTCACACGCTCCAAAAGGGTGTTTGATAGTAACGTCGAGGTCAACCGGTATGTCGGGAAAATACTCAGCAACTAGACATGCGCGATTGAAGAGCGTCCGAGCGTTATTACTCCTAGCGTAAGTCCCCAATGAATACTCCGGCGAACTGAAGTATGGAACTTTATCATTTGTTCCCTGATACACAACAGATCGTCTTCCATATTGTTTATACGCATGATTAAAACCTTGGCTAGCGAAATCATTTTCATGCCTCAAATCAAAAAGATGGCCTACTTCGTGTGCGAATACAAGGGTAGATCCTGTAGCATGATCGATGTTTACAACCGCGTAAGGGTTAGCAACTGTTGATGACAACCTTGCCTCGCCATAGACGCCTCCATTGTCCCACGCATCCTCTGCCAACCAAACTACCACATCCGCCTCGACATTTGATCTAGCACCGTTACTTTGGAGCTCATTTTCAACTCTTCCCAAGTCAAACAGGCTGTCATCAGTTTGATCTAACGCAGTGATCACCGTTCCAGCTAGCACTAAACGGGCTTCATTTCTCTCGATTCGGCTATTTACCACGACGTTGTTGAACGAGTTTACGCAGGATTGAGCTACGGTGTTTAAATTAGGCGTCGCTTCCGCAGCCGCTTCGTCGGTAGCGGCAACGAGGATGCTAATAGTACATATTTGCCTCGTCCTTGGGGACAGTTCACCCGGCATCTCCGGGTCGCGCCGGAGACTATCCGTTTCGTTCGCTAACCCGCACACCGCACGACTCGTAAAAGTAGTATCCACTTCTGCGAAAGCGGCCAATCCAGATGGAAGGCTGGAAATCACAAACCTACGCCCGCCCACGGCAAGGTGTCCAAGGAAACCCGTCCGGGTATGAGTGATGTCGAAGTAAGCGTCTGGGCAAAGCCCGACTTCTGCGCCAAGACCCTCGGGGCCTTCTGACTTGCCAAAGTAAGCATATTCGCCTTCAGAGTGGAGCTCTACCAATGTACCTTGAAGCTCTAATTGCCCACAAGGAGTCACCCAGTTCGGCAAGCGAACGGATACGCTACTGTCTATTCCGATAAGACTAGGGGTAAAGCCAAAAGTCACGGTCTCGGCGGAAGAGTACATTGGGTTGGCGGACAGCTTAGACAGCGCTTCCCGATCAATTACCTTCACCAAGTCGGATGCCACTGGGATAATCAAATCCACCGTGCGCTGTCCAATGGCCGCACTTGCACCAAGCGTAAGTACAGCAAATGTGGTGAGCCTGAACCGCCACAATGCCCCAAATCGTACCAAGTCGGGTGAGTGCTGGAGAAACGCTGAGTTAGTACCGTAGCACAGATCCATAGCCTTGAAACTCCATATTTTGTTGGATGTTCGCGCGCGAAGGAGATTTTTTGTCGTCTGTATCTGAGCACCTCTTGCGGATCGTCTCCTGCTGTCCCAGTTGGCGCACGTGAATCTTTGCCCGTACCGGTAGTAGACGTGCCCCAATCCCCGGTGTAATCATACGTCCCCGATCATAGGGTGAGCTGCTGTGCGATCACGTTGCACGAACCTATGCGGCAGCCCGCGCGAGCGCAGTCCGCCTGGGCCTCTTGCAGAGGCTCACTAGTACGACGGACGCGGGTGGTGAAGCGGGTGGCGCGAGAGCTGCTCCGCGGTCACTAGCGGGTTTACCTTTCGGACATGAGTGCGATGATGACGCAGGCGCCGACGGCGGTGCGCGAGCAGCGAGTGGCGTACGTGAGCACGGACGCGACGCCCCCGCCCCCTGAGTCGGTGCCCAGTCCGCAAGCACCGACCCTGTGGCGCTGTGACGTGGCGACGTACGAGAAGATCATCGCTCTGGGGCTACTCGACCAGGTCAACTGTGAATTGATAGACGGCTTAATATTCGAAAAAATGGTCATTGGAGACCCACACGCCAAAGCGACGCGCGGTTTCCGGCGGGTGTTCAAGGATATCGAAGATGCGGGATACCTGATGGGTAGCCAGGAGCCGATCGTGCTCCCCGATTTCTCCCGCCCGGAACCGGACGGGTGGATTGCCCAGGGTCCCCTCGACCGCTACGACGAACGCTCACCAGTAGCTTCCGAGATCGTGCTCGTGGTCGAGGTCTCCGAGTCCACTCTCCCTTACGACCGCACCACGAAGCTCGAGCTCTACGCCCGCGCCGCCCTCCCGGAGTACTGGATCGTCAACCTCGTCGACCAGCAACTCGAGCGCTACTGCGGCCCCCGCGAGGACGGGACTTACGACAATAAAGAAGTCCTGCGTTTTGGCGAAAGCCTCGAGAGCGAGGTTTGGGGGACGGTGGAGGTGGCGGGGTTGTTTGGGTGATACAATGTGTGCCTCGAGCGCAACAATATGCTCACCTCAGGTAGTGTGGTCCAGCTGCGATTCGGCTACCGGTAAAACGTATACCTTGTGGGCATGAGTACCATGACGACCGACGCGCCGACGGCGGTGCGCGAGCAACGGGCAGCTTACGCGAGCACAGCCGCGACGCCGCCGCCGCCTGAGCCGGTGCCCGCCCCGCAAGCACCGACGCTGTGGCGCTGCGACGTGGCGACGTACGAGAAGATCATTGCGCTCGGGCTTTTCCCTGAAGGCTTCAAGGGGGAATTAATGGACGGACTAGTTTATGAAAATATGTCGCTCGGAACACCGCACGCTTACACCACCGAAGTAGTGCGTGATTTCCTCAAAGACCGTCTCGACGAGCGATACGCGGTCGCGAGTGAGTTCCCGATCGTGCTGCCGGACCACTCGCGCCCCGCCCCGGATGTTTGGGTGGCGAAGGGTCCGAAGAGCAACTACAAAACGGATTCGCCGAGACCCGCGGACCTCTACCTCGTCGTCGAAGTGGCCGACAGCTCACTCGGGATCGACCGCGTGAAGAAATTAGGGATGTACGCCCGCGCCGCCCTCCCGGAGTACTGGATCGTCAACCTCGTCGACCAGCAACTCGAGCGCTACTGCGGCCCCCGTGAGGACGGGACTTACGACAATAAAGAAGTCCTGCGTTTTGGCGAAAGCCTCGAGAGTGAACCGTGGGGCACGGTGGAGGTGACCCAACTATTTGGCTGATTACAACTGCCCCTCCTCCGCCTCGGTCAGCACTAGACTCGCCGGCCGCTCGAAAGTCTCCGTGCCGTCGGGCAGGATGTACAGCAGGCGCCCGTCTTGCATACGGAAGGCCGGCAGGCCCATGGCCTTGCTCTCGGCGGCGGCGGCGGCGGCGGCGGCCTGCATGACCTGCAAACGCTCCTGGGTCGCCTTGTCGAGCAGTCGGCTGAACTGTGGGGCTGGATTCTGGCTCATGACGCGGCGAGTAAAGTGGTGAAGAGTTGAAAGTCGGACGCTACGAAGATAAGGCTCTCCTGGCCGTCCTGTTTGGCAACCAACGTAATCTCGCTCGTATCCGAGCGGTAGAGCTCCCACATGTCGACCTCGTGCCGCAAGGACTCGAAGTTGACCAGCGTCCGGTGAAAGCGCCGCCGTACGTCCCGGTCGGGCACGTGGTGGCCGCCCTTCTTGACGCGACTCGCCACCCGCGCGATGGCCACCTCCGGGCTCGCCACGAAGAGGAAGACGAGTTCGACGCGGTAGCCCGCCGCCGTGGCCCGCGCGACGGCCGTCTCGACGTAGCCCCCCGAGAGGGTCGTCTCGAAGCACACCGACTCGCCCGCGTCGATCGTCTCGTACAGCTTTCGCAAAAACTCGCGGGCGGCCTTGATCAAGGGCTGTGATTCGCCGGCGGCGGCGTACTGGCGCGTGAGCACGTCGGCATTCAAGAACGGTAGCCCCTCGCGCGCCGCGTACGGCACGGCGAAAGTGCTTTTGCCCGCGCCGTTCGAGCCGCCGACGATGAGGAGTCTGGGAGTTGACATGCGGGAAGGTAAGTTAGGATCGCTGCGCTGACGGAGGTCGGAGGTCGGAGCGGCTGCGCTATCGGATCGCTACCTTCCGCTTCCCTATGGCCCGTCTCCTACCCCTGCTCACCCTGCTAGCCGCCGCCGCTTTCGCGGCCTGCAAGCAGCCCGACACTACGCCCGCCGACCTCACCGACGGCGGCATCGACTCCACCGAGGCCGAGGCCCTCGAGCACGCCGAGTGGAGCTACGAGGGCGAGACCGCGCCCGAGCACTGGGTCGAGATCGAGACCGAGTCCGCCTGCGGGGGCCGGCGCCAGTCCCCGATCGACATCATCGACACCAAGGCCACGGCGACCGACTCGGCCGCCCAGCAACTCGAGGTGATGTACGCCCGGCAGACGCCCTTCACCGAGATCATCAACAACGGCCACACGATCAAATTCCGCATCGGGGAAGGCGACTCGATCCGCTACGGCGGCCGGGTCTACCACCTCCGGCAACTCCACTTCCACGAGCCCTCCGAGCACACGATCAACGGCGTGCGCTACCCGATCGAGATCCACCTCGTCCACGTGAATGCCGACGACGAGATCACCGTCCTCGGGGTCATGGGCCAGGAGGGCAACCCGAGCGAACTGATGGAGTACTTCCGCCGCTTCCTACCCATCGGCTACCAGCAGAGCCAGACCGTGAGCGACTCGCTCGACCTCAACACGCTGTTCCCGAAGCGCCGCACCTACTTCACCTACGGCGGCTCCCTCACCACCCCGCCCTGCACCGAGGGCGTCAACTGGGTCGTGTTCCAACAACCGATGCGCGCCTCGAGCGAGGAGATCGCCGCGATCAAGAAGAGCATGCCGCTGAATAATTACCGCGAGAAGCAGGGGCTGAACGGACGAAAGGTGTGGGTGGTGGAGTAGGAGCGGCCGCGCCTGTGGGACAACGGCGATTGCGGTTAAAGTTTGGGGTAGCGTTGTGAACGTGCGGCTTTCGCCAAAACCAACTGCCGTCGCGCCCGTCCCTCACGCCGCGGCTTCGTATCTTGCGGATCGCCATGCTAGACTTCACGGAAGACGTATCGAGTGCAGCGAGTGTGCCCGTCGCCGCCAAACCCAACGAGCCCAGCGTGCGCCCGCACCGCTGGACGCTCGACAGCTACCTGCGCGCCATCGAGGCCGGGGTCTTCCCGCCAGAAACGCGGTGCGAACTCATCAACGGCGTGCTCGTCGAACACATGTCCATAGGAACGCCGCACGCCTTCGGCACTCGCCAACTCCGCAATTCGCTGCAACGCAAGCTCGGACCCGATGCCGTCATCGGCAGTCAAGAGCCCGTCGTCCTAAACCCCAGCTCCCGCCCCGAACCCGACGCCTTCGTCGCTCGCGGCACCAATCGCGACTACGCCGCCCACGACCCGACGGCAGCCGACCTGCTGCTGGTCTGCGAGGTGGCCGACTCCTCCTTCGAGTATGATCGCACCACCAAGTACGCGCTCTACGCCGAGGCCCGCGTGGCGGAGTACTGGATCGTCGACATCGCCCGGCGGCGCCTGCTCGTCTTTACCGAGCCGGACGGGGTCAAGGCCTACGCCACAGAGCGCAGCTTCGGGGCCGAGGAGAAGTTCGTGCACGAGACCTTCGGTACGCTGATCGTCGGGGGGTTCTTCGCTGCGGAGCAACCAACCCCCTAGCGTACGATCGGCGGGGGCACCGCCACCCTTGCGCCCCGCCCCACCGCCATGAACAGGACCCACGCCACGGCCACCAGACCCGCCGCCGCCACCAGCGGGAGCCGCGCGTCGATCGCATTCAAGTAGCCCGCGATGATCGGCGGGACGAACTGCCCCAGGCTCTGCATCGACTGGTTGATCCCCATGATCTGCCCCTGCTCACTCGGACCAGCCTGCTCCGACACCACGCTCGTGAGATTCGGCGACGTGATGCCGTACGCGAGCGCCACCAGCGGGTTGATGACGTAGAAGAGCCAGTCCTCCTGCGGGACGAGCAGCAGCGCAATCGCGATCGCGACGCCGGCAATGCTGTACTGTAGCGCCTTTGCAGGCAAAACCCGCCCCGCCATCCGCCGCACGATGAGTCCCTGCGTCATCGCGAGCCAGATGCCGACCCACCCAAACAAGAACCCCACCTGCCGCTCCTCCCACCCGAACTCCTGGATGAGGTACACGCTGAAGAACTGCGTGAAAAACGTAAACCCGAGCGAGATCAGCAGCACCACCGCGAAGATTTCACGCAGCCGCGGCGAGGCAAACGCCGTCCCGATGTTGCGAAAGCCACTAAAGGCGTCGAGCTTCGTCTGGAGGCGCTCACGCAAGGTCTCCGGGAAGGCCGCCACGACCAGCGCGAGGTTGAGCACCGTGAGCCCGGCCACGAACAGCAGCGGCACCGTCGGCGAGAACCAACTCACCAAGTCCCCGTCTGCCAGCAGGCCGCCGATCGTCGGGCCTAGTACGAACCCAATCCCGAAGGCCGCCCCGACCAGACCGAAGTTCTTCGTCCGCTCGGCCGGCGTCGACACGTCCGCGATGCTCGAGAAGATCACCGCGATGTTGCCGCCCGTGAAGCCCGGCAGCATCCGCGCCGCAAACAGCAGCCACAGAATACTCTCGTGAATGGCGTAGGCGAAGAGCAGGTAGCCCGCCAGCGTCCCAAACAGCGAGATGAGCAGCACCGGCTTGCGGCCGTACTGGTCCGACAGGCTCCCGAGCATCGGCGCGCCGAAAAACTGCAGCAGCGGGTAGGCCGCGATCAGGAAGCCGTAAATCACCGAGCGCGTCGCCGGCGCGACCTCCGGTCCGAACAGCGACGAGCCCGGCTCGAAGAACAGCACCGGCAGGATCGGGATGATCACCCCGACCCCGAGCATGTCGATGAAGATGGTCAGGAAGATCGTGAAGAGCGGAGAGCGCTGCGGGGGCAAGGAGGGGAAGGTGTTGAAGGGTGGAGGTCGAAGGGTGGAAGCGTGAAGGTCGAAGGGTTAAAGGCGCTGCCGCGGGGGGGGCGTCCCGGACCCCGGCTTTAGACTCGGCTAGCTACCCTGGGATACGGGCACAAAGATGTGGCTAGCGTCATGCGCGAAAACTGCGGCCTTGTGCCGGGATGTCGTTTTCCGCAACTGGCCTTAGCAGATTTTGCGAACTTCGAAACTCGGCCGGTTTCGGCTACCGCGAGCTTTGCCGCTATGCAGCAGCAAGACCACCGACGGCGTCGCGAGCGACCACGCCTGGGCTTACTCGTTTTGGCGACAGCCGTACTCGCCCTCCCCGCCTGCGACAGCTACTTCCCCGAGGAGCCGATCATCGTACGCGACGAGATGGTGGGCCTGCGGGCGAGCTACCTCCCGTACGAGGACGCCCGCTCGCTCGAGCTCGTGGTCGACACCAGCTTCGAGGCCACCGGCGCCACCGTCGCCCTGGCCGACTTTACGCTCGCGCCGGCGACGGGCCTCGGGATCACCATCCGCACCGGCGGCGGCGCGCCCGGGGGGCCGTCTTCCGTGCTGAAGATCCCTGGTTTCTCGCGGATCACGGAGGTGGTCGGCAACTACTTCACCTACGAAAGCTACACCGACCGGGTGTCCATCCGGATCGACGGCCTCGACCGGTACACGTTCGGCCGGCGCGAGCGCGACCGGCTGCCGGCGCCCGACCCCTACGCCCTCCTGCGCGACCGACGCGCCGCGGACGCCTTCCCGGACCTCGAGCGCCACTACGACGGCTCGTTCGCCCTAGAGTGCGTCGACTCGAGCGCCGGCTACGTCGTGGCCTGGGAGATGACTACCCTACGCAAACCACAGTGCCGCTTCCGATGAAACACTTCACCTCGTACACGCAGGCACTACGTGCCCTCGCGCTCGCCCTGGCGCCATGGCTTGCGGCGACCACCGTTTTGGCGCAAGCCCCCGCCGCCGAACGCACGTGGAGTCACCTCCTCACCGCGACCACGCCGGAGGCCTCGGATTTCACGAGTGTGAGCTTCGGCTACCAACTCGCCTACGGGGGCACGTTCGCGGCCGGGGTGCACGTCGGGCCCTCGTTCCGCCCCGAACACACGAGTTCGTTCGCGCCGCTGGTCTGGGGCCACGTCGCGGGCGCGAGCCTCCAGGGCGCAGGCGACCTCGGCGCCGGCGTGTACCTCGGGGGCTACCTGCGGGTCGACCGCACGGAGTCGGGCTTCGCGTATCAGGGCTTTCGCCAAAACTCGCCCCCCGCAGACCCGAACGTGACGGTGGCGGGGCCCCGGGAGCGGGCGCGCTTCCGGCAGACCCTCGGCGAGGTCGGCGTCCTCCTCCGCTGGGACGAGGGCGGGCGGTGGGCGGTCCAGGGCGAGACCGGGATCGCCGGCGGGAAACGCGGCGTGTTTACGTCGACGGACCTCTACCCCGGGTTCAGACTCGATCCCGGTAGCTACTTCGGTACCGATCTCATCCGCCACAACGAGTACCACGAGGTGTGGGGCTTGCGGTCGAGGTTGGTGGTAGCGTGCAGGATCGGGCGGTTGCGGTGAGGGCCGGGGTCGGGTGCGGCGGGCGAGTGATCGCCAGGCAGCGACGCGTACACCCGGGACGTTACCGCCCACATCGACCGCCGCCGCCCCAACGTTACGCTCCCGTCGGTACGCAGCAGCAGCACCCGCGGGGCTCTCGCCGTAGTGCTTGCTTGCGTATCGGTGCTGCTGCCCGCCTGCCTCCCGTCCATCCTTCCGTACGAGCCCATCGAATTCGAACCCCGCCGCACCGTAGGGCTCCGGCCGATCTACGTCGATGCGGCTGGCGCACGGGAGATTAGCTACGCGGGGATTCGCCGGGGAGTGGGTCTCGTGCAGCCCTTCGGGTCACGGAGCATCAGTGTGGATACGCTCTCGGGACTGTTCGTGGTCGGTGCGCGGGGCGAGCGACTGGGCGGGGACTCGGCTTACTACTTCCGGGTGCCGGGGATCGCCTTCCTCGAAGTGCTCGACTCGACCACGGTGCGGGCGTCCAACTTTACGGACGAGGTAACGCTGCGTTTTGGGGCCGTCGATAGCGTGACGGTGGTCTCGCGGACGCCTGACCGGTTTGTGGAGCCGGAGATCTACGCGCGGGGCCTCGGGGCTTTCGAGTGCTACGATCCGGCGCGCGGGGCCTTCGGCGGCTGGGTCGTCGACACCCTCGAAGCGCCAAAATGCCTAGGGCGGGGGCGATGAGGCTACCGACGCGATTGAGGCGCTGGCGCGCGGCACCGGCAGGTTTTGCCTTGAGCGTACTGGCTGTACTCCCCGCGGCCGCGCAGAGGGATTGGCGCCACGCCATCGTATTGCACCCGCCGGACCTAAACGTCTTCTACTGGCTCTCGGACTCGGACGAGTTCCGCAACAATCCGCAGTCCTTCAGGCTGGCCTACCAGGCTACCCTCCGCGAGTCCGCCACCTTCGTCGTCGACGCCGGCCCGGCCGACCCGCCGCCGGCCTTGCGCAGGCTCACCAGGCGCTACGGCGGACTCGACCTGGGCCTCGGCCTGATGACGGGACTCGACGTGACCAGCGGCTACTGGATGGGCTTCGGGGCGCGCCTCGGCTACGCCTGGTGCCCCTTCGCTTTCGACGGCTACTCCCTGGCGCCGTCGGGCAATTACTTCGTCGCGCTCGGGGACGGGGGGCGCGGGAGCCTGCGGCAGATCGGGGTCGAGGGGCAGTGGGTGCACCGGTGGCTCCCGGGGGGCACGCCGCTGTTCTTCGAGGCGACCGTCGGCGGGGAGGTCGGGGGGCGGGGGATGTTCTCGGCGCAGGCGCTCTTCCCGAACGGCGGTCGCGAGGGGGAGCTCCTGGAGCCGAACCGGTACCACGGGTTCGTGAGCGCGCGGATTAGGTTTGGGGTCGGGTGGCGGTTGTTCGCGGGGCGGGATGGCGGCCGAGGGCCGGGCTGAGGTGTACGTTGCGGTTGACTTGGGAGAAAACTGAGCGTTTCGTTGCCTTAGACCCGAGGCGAACGTTGCGTGTTGGCTTTACTGGTGTTGGCGCGGATACGCCGTAGATCGGAAGGCAACGAAAGCCAAGGCTACTTGCTGCCCCGCCTTCGACTCGGGTTTGGGTACCGCTGGGGGAAGTGACGTAGCGTCGCGATCAGATCGTTTTGGCGAAAGCCCGCACGTCCTCGCGCAGGAGCGTCAATACGTACCCGAGCCAGTTCCTCCCTCGCCAGGTCTCCTTCGCCTGAGCGCGCTCGTCGTCCGCGGCGAGGCCGATGCCCCAGACGGTATCGTCGGGCGCGGCCTCGACGAGTAGGGCGTTGCCGGTCGCGATCAGGGCGTCGCGCAGCTCCCGGTTCTGCATAAACTTACCGCAGTTGCCCTCGTAGACGATGCGGCGGGCGTTGTCCTTCCAGACTTCGGGGTCGAAGTTCTTGACCTCGCGACCGAGTTGCTTCTGCCGCTTCGGATCGGGCGTCTCCAAGATTTTGCTCGCCGTCTCCTGATCTTCGAAGAGCAGCGCTTTGCCGTGCATCATGTACTGCTCGGCGGAGGTGTAGTTGGTTCCGCTCAGGGCAAAACTCGCCTTGTGCCACTGCGAAAAGGGGCTACGGGTTTGCCAGAAGAAATGCAGGTCGTCGAAGTCGTCGAGCGGCTGCGCGGCCAGGTCGTCGAGGACGCGATTGAACATCGCCGTGCGGCCGATGCCCTCGAGGCGCTGCGCGCGGAAGGAGTGGGAGAGGTAGTCCAAAGTTGGAAAGTGGGATGGTGAAAAGTGGAAAGTGGCTAGGCGGTCGCGCGTTCGGCGGCGGGGGGGTACCTTGGGCAACGTTATGACGCAGCAAACGACACACATCGAGCGTGGGCAGACCGTGGCCACGTCGCCGGTAGCCCCGACGCAAGCGCCCGTACAGCCCGTTGAGAAGCCTACGGATGCCAGTGATGCGCCCGCGCTCCACCGCTGGACGGTGGAAGAGTTCGAAGCCGGGATCGAGCGTGGCGTCATCGAAGAATCTGATGCGGTAGAATTGTTAGACGGATACATCACGGAGAAAATGTCGATCAACACCCCCCACGCTTTCGCCACCGATGCACTCTCCGGCATGTTGTACACCAATCTAGCCGGCAAAGGCTACGCTATCGGGATCCAAAATCCCGTGAAGCTCAGCGAGACATCGCGCCCGGAGCCCGACCTCCGCGTTGCGAAGGGGCCGCTTCGCCAGTACCTTACCCGAATCCCCACGGCCGATGACATCCTCTGGTTGGGGGAGGTCGCCGACTCCAGTATCGACATCGATCGGGTTTTTAAGTTGCCTATGTACGCAGTAGCCGGCATCCCAGAGTACTGGATCATCAACATTAATGCCTCACAAATCGAATGTAATACTGATCCGCAACCAGACGGAACGTACGACACCAAGAGAACTTACAAGAAGGGCGAGACCATTCAACATGATTTGCTCGGAGAGATCGTCGTCGCCGAGTTGTTCGGGGATTGAGCTAAGAGATAACTCAGGACACTCGTCCAGTCCGGATACTGCCCGCTCCCCAATTCGATCAGCGTTCCCGCAAAACCTTCTTGCCCCCGCCCGCTACGCTTATCGTCGACGAGGACGTCGCCCCTAAGTAGACTTTTATCCGGACACAGGATTAGGTGTTCCGCGCCCCACATCCCGAAGTGGTCCGCCACCCAGAGCCGCTTCTCGAGGTAGGACATCGGATTGTAGACCGATGGGGCGGACAGTATCCAAAGATCGAACCTCCCGCTCTCTCGGAGCTTTCCGACCGCATCGATCGCTTCCGGCAAGGGTTCGAGCTTTCGGTAGAAATCTACCTGGCTCTGCGGGAAGCCTACCGTCGGGTGCTTCGTGAGCATCTCGGCGTGCCGACCGCTGTAGTCGCAGAGGGTATCGTCGAGGTCGATGTAGAGGGTCAAGGGGTGAAGTCTTGAAGGTTTGAGGGGTGAAGGGTGAATTGGTGAAGGGCAGTGCTCACGGAACCTAAGTCGCGAGGAAGTCGGGCGACCGCATTTCATATCTGCGGCCCTGCGGCCCTGCGGCTTCTACGTTCCGTTCAAGCGCGGACGCGCGCCCGGATGTCGGCGAGGGTGTGCTCTACCAGGAGCTCGCCGTCCCGGAAGACTTCCAGCAGCTCGCCGCCGGCCTCCTGGTCCCAGGTCTGCTCGTCGTACAGGACGTACTCGCCGTCCTCTTTTTCGATACGCACGAGGCCGCGGGCGCTCTTCTTCGTGCCGTCGTCGGTGACGGGGTCTTTGTAGATCGCGCGGCCCTCGCCGTTTACCTCACCGTACGTGGCCTTCATCGCGAAGCCGAAGGTGTCGCGGGTGTTGTACTGGTAGGTGAAGCTCCCGACGCCGAGCACGACGTTGGTGCTCGCGAAACCCTTCGCCGCCAGGCGCTCGCAGATTTGCTTCGCTCGCTCGAGCGTGATGGAGTCGCCGTAGATGGCGCCGATGTGGGGGTCGAGCTCGCGGTAGCCCTTGTCGTTGGTCGTGCCGCCGAAGACGTCCCAGAGGAGTTCGATGACGCCCTTGCGCTCGTCGTCCGTGGTAGCGGAAACCTTACCGCAGATAATATCCACCGGATCGCCGCTATCAGGCCGGATGACCACCTTCCCTTCGCGCACCAGGACCTCGCCTTTCAACTTCGGCAGATACTCCGTCAAGACCTGCCACAAATCCCACGTATCGCTCACGATAGAGACGATGCCCGCGGGATAAACCTCCGTGATGAGGCGGCGGAAGGTGTCGAGTTCGGCGTCTTTCTTACCCATACTCATCACGGAGTGCTCCGTGGCCGCGACGCTGCCGGCCACGAGTTCGTTTTGCGCATCAGCGTGGTAATACTTCTCCAGCCAGTCGACGGCCGGAATGGTGTCGCTTCCGCTAAAACTCAACAGGTGGGCCGCGCTACTGCTCAGGGAAGCCTCGATGCCGCCCATGCCCCGCATCGAGAAATCGTGCCCCTGCCAGTCGACGAAACCCGGTTGCGAAGAAGTTTTGGCGGCAGCCGCATCCAAGATCCGGCGGTACTGCTTCGCGATCGTGGCGGAGTTGCACGGCAGCCAAACCACCGCCGACAGCAGCGTCTCGAAGTAGTTGGTGAGCCAAAAAAACTCGGGCAGCGTATTCACCATCGTGAACATCGGCACGCGGATCGGCACCGACACACCCTCCGGCAGGGCCTTAAAACTCATCGGCACGTAACCCAAATCGTGCAGTGCGCCGATGTGATCGGTACCGACCTGATTAGGACCGAGATAGGCGTTGACGCGCGCGGCGTACTCGTTTAATACTTCCTGTTTCGGCCGATCGAAAAAATCGGTTTGGAATTGCGTCTGGACGTATTCCTTGAGAAAATACTGCAGCCCGAAGAAGACCACGTGGTCGATGCCCTCGATGCGACTCTTGCGGGGCGTCCAGTTGGAGTAGACGAGGGTGGTGCCGTCGGGGTACTGGCGTCGGTGGTCGAGCTTGTAGCCGTCGGTGAGGAGGAGAGGGTTCATAGTTGAGATGAGAGGATTGGCTGATGAGTTGATGGGAGGATGCGCTGCCGCGGGGGGCGTCCGTGCGTGACTATAATAGTCGCATGAGAGGGACTTGTGTGATGCCTTCCGTTGGCGGGAGCGTCGAGAAGCTGTCGGTGCAGTAGACGTGTTTGAAGACTTTCGTCAAAACCTGGGGGCCCTTCGAGAAGATGCCGTGGCTCACGGCCAGGTAGAGATCGCCGGCGCCTTCTTGCTTGAGGGCTGTAGCGAGGCCGAGGAAGGTGCCGCCGCCGTCGCAGATGTCGTCGAGGATGAGGCAGGGTTCGCCGCGGAGTTGTTTGTCGTAGACGTACACCGCGAAACCCGTGAGTTCGCCCGTGCGCACGTCGCGGTGTTTGCCGGCGTCGATGACCGCATACTTACCGTCTAGCGCCTGCGCTACGGCGTAGACCTTCTTCTGCGCACCGGCGTCCGGGGAGATGAGGCGCGTGTTGGCGGGGAGGTCGGCGAGGACGGTTTTGGCGTAAGCCGTACTGTCGACCACCTCTACGTTATCGAGCAGCGCAGGACCGACCGAGGAGTGCGGGTCGAAGACGGTGACGCGTTTTAGCGAAAGCGAATTCAGGAAGTCGGTGTAGACCTTGACCGTGAGCGGCTCACCGGGCACCATGACGCGATCCTGGCGAGCGCCGGGGAGGTAGGGAAGCAGCAGGCTCACCTCGTCCGCGCCGGCCCTACGGAGCGCATCCACCGCGATGGCCACGAGCCCGAGGTCTTGCCAGGAGCGGGCGCGCTGCGTGACGATGACCCGCGCACCCGGCTCGACGGCGCCGAGCTTGACGTGCGGTTCGCCGCCAGCGAATTCGAAGGCCTCGAAGGAGATCGGCGGCAGGGAGCCGTAGGCCCGGAAGTCCGGATCGAGGTGCAGGGCGTGGGTGGGGGTTTGCATGGTGGGACAAATGTACGCGGTATTTGCGTAAATATCACGCAAAATGTAAAAATGGTTCAGCGCGCCTCACTTTATGTCGAACAGGAAGCCCTCGCGCTGGAGCTGCTCGTAGCGGGTTTTGTCGAACCGGTAGGCCATGCCCGGGCGACCTGGGCCGGACTTTTCCAACGGCCCAGCTTCCGCCAAAACATTAAAGCTCAGCATTTTGCGTCTAAAGTTGCGGCGGTCGATGGGGCGGTCGAGCAAGGTCTCGTACAGGTCCTCGAGCGCCGAGAACGGGAAGCGCTCCGGCAGCAACTCGAAGCCAATGGGCTGGTAAGAAAGTTTGGCCCGGAGGCGCGCGGCGGCGTCCCGGATGATTGTGGCGTGGTCGAAGGCGAGCGCCGGCAGCTCGGCGATGGGGGTCCAGGCGGCGTCCCGGGCGTCGCCCTCCGGGGCCGACGCTACCCTATCCGGCGGCACGAGCGCGTAGTAGGCCACGGTGACGACCTGGGCCCGCGGGTCGCGCTGCGTATCGTCGCCGTAGGTATACAGTTGCTCGAGGTAGTCGACCCGCAGGCCCGTCTCCTCGATGAGCTCCCGCTCGACTGCCTCGCGCAGGCCCTCGCCGGCGCGCACGAAGCCCCCGGGTAGGGCGCGCTGGCCAGCGAGCGGGCCGTGGCGCTGCTCGATGAGGAGGACGTGGAGCTGGCCGTCGGTGTAGGCGAAGACGACGGCGTCGACGGCGAGGTAGACTTCGGGGGTGTGCATGGGGGGGAAGGTATTCGGGGGCGGAGGGTGATCGAATGGTCGAGGAGAGGATAAGCACGCTCTCTTGATTGGCTGCATACCCTATGTGGGTGCTGGTGGATTTTTTCACGTAAGTGAAGTGGTTGAAAATTTTGTTAAACAATTTGTGTTGATATTGCCGCTTCACTCAACACCCTCGCCATGGAAGTTACTTACGCCGGTCGCTACGCCGACCCCATCACCGACTTCGGCTTCAAGCGCATGTTCGCCGGCCACGCCACCCTGATTGCCTTCATCAATGCCGTACTCCCGGCGAAGGACAGGGTTACGGCCATCTCCTACCTGCGCACCGACGTGATCGGCGACGGCGTCGCGACCCGGACCGTGGTGTACGACCTGCGCTGCGTCACGGCCGACGGTCGCACGATCATCATCGAGGTCCAGCGGCTCGCGCAGCCCTACTTCAAGGAGCGCACGCTCTACTACGCGATGCGGTCGTTTGCCGAGCAGGTCCAGCCCGGCGACCGATTCTACGAACTGAAGCCCGTGTACGTCATCGCGCTCGTGGACTACGACCTGCCCGGCGCCAGTGGGAAGGGCGGCTACGGAGGCTACTTCCACCAATTCCGGCTGATGTCCACGGCGGGGGAACTGTTCTCCGACGTTCTTCAGTTGTACTTTGTGGAACTCAACAAGCTCCCCATGCCCACCGACACCCTCTCCGCCGATACGACTACGCTGGCGCCCCTCGAGCAGTGGGCCCTCGCCATGCGCAACATGAAGGCGATGGACAGGATCCCCGACTGGGTCACCGAGGAGGAGATCCGCAAGGCCTTCACGACGATGGAGGTCGCCAATATGAGCGCCGAGGAGCGGGAGAATTGGGAACTGGCCATGGCGCAGGACAGGGACCTGCGGGGTGCCTGGCTCCAGCAGTACATCTACGGCAAGGAGGAGGGCCGCGAGGAGGGCCTCGACGAGAAAGCGCGCGCAATCGCCCGCGCGATGGCCGCCAAGGGGATGCCTCGCCCGCTAATCTCTGAGTTGACGGGCCTCTCGTCGGCTGAGTTGAACGACTTGCTGGGTCCTGAAGCCTAACCGGTAATTACGCTCACGCCTCCGGCTACTCGCCGGCCCGGGAGCGTGCGCGACCGGAGTGCTCGCCTAGCAGCGCGTACGCGACCGAGAAGCTTAGGTCTAGGGTCGTGATCCGGAGCTGGTCTTGGTACTGCTTCGGGGGGCTCGAGTTGCCCGGATACCCCGGGGGCTTCGCGGGTAGCTGCTCCAAGGCACACCGGGAGTCGGCCTAAAGTCCAGCGCGGGCAACTTCCCTTACCGCTTGCCCGCACGGGCGCCCGCGTCAGCCTCAGGGCGGCTGGCCCGGGGCTTTAGGAGCAGACACGACACAGATACCCCGATATCGAGCGTGGTGACGCGGAGTTGGTCCTGGTAAAATTTTGGGGGATTAGAGTTGCCTGGGTAGGCACTCGGGAACACGTCGTAGGAGAAGCGCGCGTGCCGGAGCCGCGCCGTGAGCCCGATCCCGAAGCGCTCCGTGTCGTAACCCGCCCGCACGGCGGCCCCGAAGTAAGCGCCCCCGACGTGGAGCCCATCGTCGTAGGGGCCATTGACGTTCTGCCAAACCTCCTCCACACTCGCCCCGGGTACCAACGGGGCATACCCCCCCACGAAGGTACCGTCCGCACTCCGCAGTATGAATCCCCAATCTGGATAGCCAGCGCGTGCCCACCCACCTTCGGGTCCGGCCTCGAGCGCGAGCCTACGCAAAATAGCGAACCTATACCGCAGGCTCGCACCGAGCCACGCGACGCGGTAGGGCGCATGCTCGGCAGTTCTATAGTTGTCCCGTACCACCGGGATACTCGCGGCGAAGCGCTGCAAGCCTGACACATCAGTGGCGTGGCGCGTGTGCGCGACCTCCGCCCCGAGCGCGAGCGCGGGAGCAACCCGGTAGCGGACCCCGAGCGCGATGGCGAGCCCGCGGCGCGCGAAGCCGGCCTCGTCGTGACGGACGTAGACCGTGTTGCTGAGCGGATCGGTCGCCGAGAGCGTCGGGCCGGGGCCTGCATCGGCGAAGGTCCCTAGTGGAAGCGAGGGCCCGGCCGTGAGTTCGACGCGGAGCCGGGACGCAGGCGAGGCCGTCTGCGCGTACATTAGGGTGCCGAGGGCTAGTGTAAGCGTAGCGGCTAAGGGGACACGGATGCTCTGCATTTTTGTTAATTATATATCGCTGGTCATTTTCCGGCCCCCACGTGAAGTTGCTGGGTGTGAAGGATTTCACCGTTGTAGTAAATACGCACGGCGTATTCACCCTGCTTTAGGTATTCGTTCGGTATACGATTGGCATTTTTCTGGCTGCTTGTCACCTGTGCGTTGCCCGTTTTCATATCGAGCAGCTCGATGGTAAAGTCGAGGTCCGGATTCAGGTCAATCGCAATCTCGTTACTGGCTGGATCAGATGCCATTCGGAACGAGCCGTAATTATAGAAGGTAAATGAACGATTGGTCGTGACGCCCGCCTTCACCGTCCGTAGATTAAAGCTAACGCTGCCGCCGCTCGGCATCGTGAAGGAAACTGTCGCTCCGTTGTTGTTAATCTGAGTGATCGAGCCCGAGGTACGTGTCCAAGCGATGGTGGAAGACCCTTCGCAGAAGGCCGTCGCGGTGATCAGGCCCGTCGGCACGGCGTTGGTCGTGTTAACCACCTTATTGGGTGTCCCACCGCCCACCGAGTAGAGCGCCTCACCGCAGGTGACGTTACCAATCGTGATGTTGATATCTCGTGTCTTGGCCACGCCACACGGCGAGGAGACCGTTAGTCGGAGGACGGCCGACCCCTTGTGAACGGGCTGAACCGTGACGCTCGCCTGATTGGTCGCTCCGGAGATCGAGATGCGGTCCCACCCGCTTACGATAGACCATTGGTAGGTGACACCGGGTCGGTTGATTAGAGCGTAGGCGACAGGCGCCGTGCCACTGATCGTTGAAGGACCGGCAACGGCTCCGACGTAGGCCCAATACGAAGTCTGCGTCGGCGCACCATATTCATGGTCGTAAAATGAGCCTCCGAGGAGGTGCTGCACGAGGGGGCCGTCGGGTCCATACTTTGACCTATACTGATTGCCGACGCCCAACCGCACAGCCGAATGCGGCCCGCCGTTCGCAGTTGGAAATACCCAGTACGCAATGTTTGCCTCGGGCTCATTACATACCTCGACGTACTTCGGGTTATTAGCTGCCTGGTAAACAGTTTCGCTGATGGCCCCTACGGCAGCCGGACAGTTGAGCGTGGATACATTCGAAGCCGTACATCCGTTCTCGAAATAGACCATCGCATATTTATGGCAGTTATAGATTTGATTGTTATCACAGTTCGCGAGGCGACTGCTCCCCCAGGTTGGCCCTATCCTCCAGTGCGCGTCGGACACTTCCGAAGAGCACTGGGCCTGCGCCGACGATGCATCTACCAGGAGAGAGAAGGCCAGCAGCACCACTAGTGGGCTGGCGACGATGACTTGACCCTTACGCCACGTCCGGTAGAGGGCGCTAGCGTAGAGAGAGAGGACGGCGGATTCATTGCGTGATAAGTTAGCAGTTAGGGCCTTACATCGGTCTCGGGGCGAACGCGACGGCTGCAGAGACTCCTCTTCGCCGCCGATCGCCGTCTCCCGCGAGTCAAAGCTAAGCTCCGGTTTCGTTTATTCATGCACCGGCGAAAATATGACAAATCGATTCCGGGGGAAGACAAGGCTTCGCTGCGGGTTGAAGTCCTTGCAGAGCGAGCCCTACTCACTTGTTTGGAGTGCAGCAGCGCGGCTCGAGGCGCCAAGGAGGCAAAACGTTCCGAAAATGAACCTCTTCCGCAAATAGTCAAGTGAGCTGTTTTGGCGAAAGCCCCCACCCCGCGAACATTCGCCCCGCCCCCGCCCCACCACACCGCCCGCGCACTACTTTGCGCCCCGGGAGCTTACCGCATCACCGATACGCTGAGCCGCCCCCACCCCCCGAAAGACAAGACCCCACATGCAAATCAACGACCGCCAGAACACCAAGATCGTCGCCACCGTCGGCCCGGCCTGCATCGAGCGCCACGTGCTCCGGGCCCTCGTCGAGGAGGGCGTCGACATCTTCCGCCTCAACTTCTCCCACGGGAGCCACGAGGTCCACGCCGAGACCATCGCCCGCATCGACTCCATCAACACCGAGCTCGGGACCCACGTCGGGATCATGGCCGACCTCCAGGGGCCGAAACTGCGCGTCGGCAAGATGGCCGGGGAGGGCCTCGAACTCGCCGAGGGCGACGTCGTGACCTTCACCAACGAGAAGCGCGTCGGCGACAAGGACGGGGTCTACATGTCGTACCCGCAGTTCGCGCAGGACGTCGAGGTCGGCGAGCGCGTCATGGTCGACGACGGCAAGCTCGTCTTCGAGGTCGTGAGCACGGACGGGGTCTCGAAGGTGCAACTCAAGTCGCTCTACGCCGGGACCCTCAAGGACAACAAGGGCGTCAACCTCCCGAACACCAACATCTCCCTGCCGAGCCTCACCGACAAGGACAACCGCGACCTCGAGTACATCCTCGCCAACCACCCGACCGTCAACTGGATCGCACTGAGCTTCGTGCGTACGGCCAGGGAGGTCAAGGACCTCAAGGCCCGCATCGAGGCCGCCGGCCACCACGCCAAGGTGATCTCGAAGATCGAGAAGCCCGAGGCGATCAAGAACATCGACAAGATCATCAAGGCCTCCAACGCGATCATGGTGGCGCGCGGCGACCTCGGGATCGAGCTCCCGATGGAGCAGCTGCCGATCGTCCAGAAGATGATCGTCAAGAAGTGCATCCAGCGCGCGCGCCCCGTCATCGTCGCGACGCAGATGATGGACTCGATGATCGACAATCCGTCGCCGACGCGCGCCGAGATCACGGACGTGGCCAACGCCGTGCTCGACGGCACGGACGCCGTGATGCTCTCCGGCGAGACCTCGGTCGGGCGTCACCCCGTCAAGGTGGTCGAGGCGATGAACAAGATCATCGAGCAGGCCGAGGCGGCGTACAACTTCGACGGGCGCCACCCGGTCACGAGCGAGAAGTCGAGCAACTTCCTCTCGGACGCGGTCTGCTTCGGGGCCGCGCGCATCGCGAGCGAACTGGGCGCGAAGGCGATCTGTGGCCTCACCGTGTCGGGCTACACGGCCTTCAAGGTGTCGAGCTACCGCGCGGCCAACACGAAGATCTACATCTTCTCCAACCGCGAGCACCTGCTGGGTGCGCTCAACCTGGTCTGGGGCGTGCGCGGCTTCTACTACGACAAGTTCACGAGCACCGACGACACGATCGAGGACACGATCAACTTGCTGAAGGCGAAGGGCCTGCTCGAGAAAGGCGACCGCGTAGTCAACACCGGCTCGATGCCGATCGAGAAGCGGTTTACGACCAATATGATGAAGGTGACGATCGTGGAGTGATGAGGATTGGTGGACCGGCTGCGCCTGATGGACAGTAGACCGCTGCGCTGATGGATGGGGGACTGCTAGGCTATCGTCACTTCGCGCAGCGGGCGCGGACGTACATGGCGCCGCCGTAGTCGGACTCCTTCCACGTGCCGTCGGGCTGCTTGTCCCAGGATCGGTTGCGGCCGGGGAGGCAGGGCATGTTTATCGCTAAGAAGCCTTTTTGGTCGGGCCGGAAAAAATCGAGGACCTCGATAGCGATCGCGAAATCGCCCGCCACATTAATGGTTAACTCGTCGATGTCGAGACGTACGCCCTTCGCCACCTGCGCCTTCGTGAGCACCTTCCGCAGGGGCTCCCGCTGGATCGGCACGCCAATCTGTCGATCGGCTTTAAGCGTATAGATTTCGATGAGGATGCTATCCGTAGTCAAGTACCGCGTCTGCATGATGAGTTCTCGAGGCGGCAGGTTGCGTCGGTCTTTACCTCAACGGCATACTCGAGGCCTTGGAAATGGTAACCCCCCATGCAGACAATACCGGGTATCGCTAGTGCCCTTACGCCCATTCGCTTCGACTTCCCGTACCTGAGCCGCGTGTCCCGCACCTCCACTTCCGCCAGGTCATAGGCGGCTTTCGCCAAAACGAGCCGCGGGTTTTGCCGCAAGGCGCCTAAAGACAAGGTGGTGTCCCGAAAGCCGATGCAGCTCACCGTCATCGGCGTGGTGAACGAGGCCTCGGTAAGTTGGGCCGCCGTGAAGGCGAAATTGCCGCGCGGATCGGTCACGTCGCCGGTGGCCAGCGCCGGGAGGTAGACGTTGGCATACGCGACGGGCGCGCCATCGGCGTCGACGATTACGCCGTTGAGCGCCTGAGCGTCGGCCTTTCGGCAAAACAGGCCAAGGGCTAGCAGGAGGAAGTAGTGGCGTGCGCCCATGACGCCGGGACGATTGGGTAGCGACGATGTTACAGCAGCCCGAGAAAAACTTCTGTGCAAGCATCGTCCCGACGTGGGCGGGGGCGCACTCGCAGAGCGAGCCAAACGCGCCCAGCGGAGGAGGAGGGATTCGAACCCCCGGTACCCTTGCGAGTACACCTGATTTCGAATCAGGCACATTCAACCGCTCTGCCACTCCTCCGTGGTCGCCGAAACCCAGACAATAGGTTTTGGCGAAAGCCGCACCAGCTAGCGCGGTGCGTAAAGCGGGCGCAAAAGTGCGTATCCCGCGTAAGCGGGCGCACCCCCGCCGGCCAGACGAAAGCGCGGAAAGCGCCGGCACGTAGACGTTCACAGCCATATCCCGCGTAGGAAATTTCTTACTTGCGGCCCCAACCCCCTATGCACGACTCCGCCGCCGCCCTCCTCACCGCCACCGTCACCTACGAGGGCGGCCTGCGGACCACCGCCACCCACGTCGCCTCCGGGCAGACCATCATCACCGACGCGCCCGTCGACAACCACGGCAAGGGCGAGGCCTTCAGCCCGACGGACCTGGCCGCCACCTCGCTCGCGGCCTGCATCCTCACCACCGTCGCCATCCTCCTCGAGAATCGCGAGATCGACTTCGCGGGCGCCCGCGCCGAGGTCATCAAGGTGATGGGCGGGCCCCCGCGCCGCATCACCAAGGTCCGCACCGTCATCTACGCCCCGGACTTCGACTACTCCCCGGCCCAGCGAGAGCTGATCGCCAAGGTCGCCGAAGCCTGCCCCGTCGGCCGCTCCCTCCACCCCGACCTGGAGCAGGAGACCATCGTGGTCTACCACGACGAAGTCCCGCAAGGGTAGTCGAGAATGCCCCGGCCCCATCACGGCTCACCCATCTAGCGAAGCGCCCATCAAGGCCAAAGGCCGCCCATCTAGGCGCAGCCGCCCACCCAACCCCCTTTCCCCCCCGCGCCGTACTTTCGCGCCCCGTTTGCCCCAAACGAACGCCCGCCATGCCCCAAGCCACCGTCGACCGCACCTCCGCCGCCGAATTCACGATCACCGTCGAGCTCGCCCCCGAGGACTACCAGACCCGCGCCAACGCCGAACTCAAGAAGCTCGCCCGCACCGCCAAGATAAAGGGCTTCCGCCCCGGTAAAGTCCCGGCGGCCTTCATGAAGAAGCAGTACGGCCGAGGCATCGTCATGGACGCGATCTCGAAGTCCCTCGACGAGGTCATCGAGCAGACCGTCAAGGACGAGAACCTCGAGGTCTTCGGCCAGCTCTCCTCCGTCGAGGAGCCCGACCTGAGCAACCTCTCGCCCGACCTCAACGAGACGCTTACCTTCAAGTTCGAGGGCGGCATGATGCCGAAGGTCACGGACGTCGACACCGCGGTGCTCAAGTCGATCAGCCGCTACACCGTGGCCCTCACCGACGCGGAGGCCGACGCGAAGATCGCCGACGCCGCCAGGCGCTTCGTGGACTACATCGAGCGCGACGTGGTCGAGACCGAGGACGACTTCGCGACCCTCGTCGTGAGCGACCCCGAGCAGGACGCCAAGTACTACGGTGACGCCGGCGGGGCCCACAGCGCCGAGCCAACCGTCGGCAACGACGCCAAGGACGGGGCCGACGCCGAGACCGCCGAGCACCAGCACGACACCGACACCGACACCAACACCGACGGCGACGACGTGGAGGAACTCGATGTCGAGGTCGTAGACGAGGACGATGATTTCGACGAGGACGACGACGAGGGCATCGCCGACAAGCCCAAAGACCCCCGCCAGCGCTACTTCCTGCGTCCGTCGGAGATGATCGAGGAGTCGCGCTACAAGCTCGTCGACAAGGGCCGCGGCACGGAGATCATCCTCGCGCTCGCCGACCTCAAGGACGAGGTCAGGGAGCGCTTCGCGAAGGCCATCACCGAAGACGGCACCACGACCTTCACGATCGCCAAGGTCGACCGCGAGCAGCAGCCCGAGCCAGGCGAGGAGCTGTACCGGCAGATCTTCGGGGAGCAGACTTCCGTCAAAACCCAGGACGAGGCCCGCGAAGAGTTCAAGCGGATGTTCGCCGCAAATAGCCAGGACAACCTCGACGACTTTACCCTCGAGCAAATCATCGACGCGCTCGACGGCGCCAACCCGATCGACACCCCCCGCGCCGCCATCAAGGCCCGCCTCGAGCTTGCGCGCAACGAAGAACTCGAAGCCGCCAAAAAGGAGAACCGCAAGCCCGAGTACGACCACGAGCTCACCGAGGCCGACCGCCACGGGCTCGGACGCCGCCTGAAGTGGATGGCGCTGCGCCGCGTGCTCGTCGAACGTCACGGTGTCGAACTCCAGAAGGAGGACATCGACGCCATGGTCGAGCACGAGTACCGCAATCAGCTCGGCGGCATGGGCCTCGACCCGGACCAGTTCCGCGACCAGTTCTTCGACACCTTCCGGCAAAACCTCTTCCAGAACCGCGAGCGGATGATGGAGATGACCGAGGAGATGCTCACGGCCCGGCTGCTCGCCAAACTCGAGGACGAAGGCGTACTCGGGGAGCGCCAGTACGTGAACGAGACCGACTTCAGCGAGACCGTGGAGGCGTACAACAAGAAGGTCGGCGAGGAGCTGGAGGGGCTGCGGGCGCAGCCGCTGGCTTGAGGCTCGATACTTAGGACGCGAGGGCTTGCGGCCACGCGATAAAGACGCAACAGGACGCAAAGCAGGGGGGGGGGGCGGCCCGGGGGTGCCCCCTTTCTCGTTTTGGAGTGCCGCTGGCTTGAGGCTCGATACTTAGGACGCGAGGGCCTGCGGCCACGCGATGGAGACGCAACAGGACGCAAAGCAGGTGGGCGGCCCGGGGGTGCCCTCTTTCTCGTTTTGGGGTTTGGCTAACGAATTTCCACCCTTTCCGCGCCCGCCGGCAGACGGTAGAGGTAGCCTTCTGTTCCAAGTTTCGAAGAAGCGCGCTTCCCGTCGATCTTCACCTTCGGGGCGCCTGCGCCGTCGATCCTGCGGATCAACAACTCGCCTTCGAGGGTCGCGGGGGCACTGATGGCTCCGACGAGTTGCCCCTTCTCACCGCAGCTCCACCTGACGCGCAGCTCCCCCTGAGGCGTGGGTGCGTAGGCCTCGACATCCTGGAGGCTGCCGAGTTGGGGTGCGAGTCGGTACCGCCCCCACCCCGCTTCCGCGGGCGTGAGGCCGGCAATGCGCTGGCTCATCACCGTGAGCGGGCCGCCGCTCCAGGCGTGATTGTACGTGCCGCCGCCGAAGCCCTCGGCGCCGAGGCCCCAACCCTCCCAGAGGGTAGTGAGGTCGGAGTCGATCATCTTGGCGTAGCGGAGTTTCATGCGGGCCACGGCGTCGTCGGGGTAGCCCATCTGCATCAGGGCCTCGAGCACGTAGCGCTCCATGTACGGCGAGGCCTGGTAGACGGACTGTAAGTTTTGCCGCAAGGCGTCGTACTGGTCGGGCGTCGCCCAGCCGTTGAGCACCGCGAGGGCCTGCACGCGATCGTCGGGGGCGAACTCGTGCTCAGGGGTCACGTAGCCCTTCGGCGTGTAGTACTTGCTGCGGACGGCGTCCCGGAGCCTCGCCATGCGCGCGCGGGCCCAGGCGGCGTCGGCGGAGTGGCCGGTGAGTTCGGCTGTCTCGGCGTAGCCCTTGAGCGCAAGTCCGTACCAGCCCTGGAAAAGCAGGTAGAGGTCCTTGCGCTCGCCCCAGTCGCCCCAGGTCCAGCCGCCCTTGCGCGGGATGACGAGACCTTCGTCGTCGACTTGCCAAAGTTTTATATATCGATCTAAAGCCGGGTAGACCTCCTCCAGCAGCGCTTTATCGCCACTGAAGTAATAGTAATTCCAAAGACCGTAGTAGCCTGCGGAAGCCAGCATCTGCGTTGGTAATTCTTGGTTCCAATTGCCGGCCGGCACCGGGGAGAAGATGGTCGAGTCGGGGCGCTGCCAGTCGAAGAGTTCTTTGAAGCCTTTTCGTGCCAAGAGGGTTGAGGCGGGGTCGAAGGCGTAGAAGGCCTCGCCGAGCTCGATGACCACGTCGCCCCACCACTGTGCGCGCTCGCGGTCGGGGCAGTCCATGTACGTGTCGCGCATCGTGATGTAGAGCGTGCGCGCGGCCTTCTCCCAGAGCGTATCGAGGGCCGCGTCGCCGGAGCGGAAGCCGCCGGCGCGTTCGGTGGCGTAGCCGCTTTCGCGAAAACCGATGCCACGGACTGCTATGCCCTCCGGGAAGTGAAAGCGCACGGCGTGCCCGTTCATCCAACCCGGCGTCTCGAAGGCCTGCGAGCCCGCGCGCGTGAGGTAGACGGTACGTACGTTTGGTGGGCCGCCGCCGCGGTAGTTGTCGGTGCGGATGTCGACGCGCATCCCGGCGCGCGGGGCGTCGATCGCGAAGAAGGGCGTGACCTGGGCGTTGTAAGGGAGTTTTAGCGAAAGCGTATCGCCGTCGCTCACGAAGCCGCGCGGGAGGGGATCGGGGAAGGGCCTGCGGCCGAAGTCCTTCCACTGTGGGATGGGGCGCAGGACGAGGGCGCCGAGGGCCGTGTCGAGCGGGACGGCACGCCTAAAGGCCGTGTCCTGGCTGAGGACGTAGTCGACCTGCAGCCAGTCCGTGCCGTAGAGCCGCCCGTCGACGGCGACGTTGGACTCGGGAAGGCGGTAGTTGGGATGGGCGCCGATGGTGTCGCGGAAGTGTGCCGGGTCGCGCGCCACCCACCACTCGCGCAGCTCCGGGGGGCCAGTCACGCTCCAGGCCGCGCGCCGGAGGTTGCGGTGCGAGAAGCCGTCCTTGCCGAAGTGCCAGAGCTCGAGCGCGATGACGTTGTCGCCGGCCTCGAGGAAGCGCGCGATGTCGACGGTGTCGGCGTAGACGTCGGTGGGCGTCGGCCCCTGCTTGAGGCCACCCTCGCGGACGGCCATCACGCCGTTGACGTAGAGCCAGTACTTGGTGTCGGCGGCGATGGTGAGGGGGAAGGTGCGGGGCGCCGCGTCGAGCTTGACTTGGGTGCGAGCGCGGAGCCAGGTGTCGGGCGGGGTTTGGCGGCCGGTGAGGGCGGGGTGGGTGCGCCAGTCGGCTTGCGCTGGGGCTGGATTTTGGGCGGGGAGCTGGGTGCCGATAGCCAGCAGTAGCGTAAAGAGGAGAAGGTTAAGAGCTTTGGGCATCGCCAGCGAAAGTAGCAGTGTAGGCGGGGCGGGGCGTCCTGGCGTGGACGGAGGTAGCTCGAACCTCCAGGTTCGAGGTGGACGGAGTTAGCTCGAACCTCCAGGTTCGAGGTGGTAAGTGTTGTCCTCGTCTAGGGCATTTTACCAGGGCTTATCAGGGCCTGGCTGGCTCGGGGCTCAGACGGTCGGCCTGCGTGTGAACGCATTTCGGCCGACCGTCTGAGCCCCGAGCCAGCCACCTCCATATCTGCGCAACGGCTTTCCTTGCCGCCATGCACGTAGCCCAGATCAACGTCGCGCGGATGGTCGCGCCGCTCGCGAGCGCGGAGATGCTCGAGTTTCGAGAATTTATCGCACCGGTGAATGTTTTGGCGGAAGCCCAACCCGGCTTCGTGTGGCGCCTCACGGACGAGGGCGGCAGCGGGGCCACCGGCGTCGAGCACCCCTTCGGCGACGACATGGTAATTGTCAATATGTCGGTCTGGGAGGACGTGGCTAGCCTGCGGCACTTCGTCTACGACACGGCGCACAGCTACTTCCTGAAGAGTCGCCGCAAGTGGTTCGAGCGGATGCGGCAGCCGTACGTGGCGCTGTGGTGGGTGGCGGAAGGACACGTCCCGACGCTCGCGGAGGCCAAGGCGAAGCTGGATCACGTGGCGGAGTTTGGGTACGGGGAGGCGGTGTTCGGGATGGGGCGGTAGCTCGAACCTCTGGTTCGAGGACGTGTGCCTCCTCGAACCAGAGGTTCGAGCTACACCGCCATCGCCGCCCGCGCCTTGGCGGCCTTCCGCCCCCGCGCCTTCGGCGCATCACCAGCGTCCTGCAATTCATCCACCTCCATCCCCGGGATCTCGCCCGGCAAAATGTCCTCCTCGACCTTCAGGTTGTCGATGATGAATTCCTGGCGCTGCTGGGTATTCTTGCCCATGTAGTAGAGCAAGAGTTGATCCAGGTCGAGGTCGTCGCGCATCACCACGGGGCGCAGGCGGATGTCCTCACCGATGAAATCCTTAAACTCATTCGGACTGATCTCCCCGAGACCCTTGAAGCGCGTCACCTCGGCGCGACCCCGCAGCTTGTCCATTGCCTCCATCTTCTCCTGCTCAGAATAGCAGTAGAAAGTCTGCTTCTTGTCGCGCACACGGAACAGCGGCGTCTCCAGGATGTACACGTGCCCCGCGCGCACGATGTCCGGGAAGAACTGCAGGAAGAAAGTCAGCAACAGCAGCCGGATGTGCATCCCGTCCACGTCGGCGTCGGTGGCGATCACGACGTTCGAGTAGCGCAGGTTGTCGAGCCCGTCCTCGATGTCGAGCGCGTGCTGGAGCAAGTTGAGCTCCTCGTTCTCGTAGACGACCTTTTTCGTCATCCCGAAACAGTTGAGCGGTTTGCCCTTGAGGCTAAACACCGCCTGCTTCTGCACGTCACGCGCCTTCGTGATCGACCCGGAGGCCGAGTCGCCCTCGGTGATGAAGATGGTCGTACCGAGGCGGTCCTCCTCCGGGGTCTTCTTGTTCTCGTCGTTGAAGTGCAGGCGGCAGTCGCGCAGCTTCTTGTTGTGGATGTTGGCCTTCTTCGCGCGGTCGTTGGCGAGCTTCTTGATGCCGGCGATCTCCTTGCGCTCGCGCTCGGACTGCTCGATGCGGCGCTTGATGGCCTCGGCCACTTTCGGGTTGCGGTGGAGGTAGTCGTCGAGGTGCTTCGCGAGGAAGTCGTTGACGAAGGTGCGCAGCGTCGGGCCGTCCGGACCCGTATTCGTCGACCCGAGCTTGGTCTTGGTCTGCGACTCGAACACCGGCTCCTCGATGCGCACCGACACGGCCGCGATGATGGACGCGCGGATGTCCTTCGCGTCGTAAGCCTTGTTGAAGTGACTACGCAGGGTGCTCACGATGCTCTCGCGGAAGGCCACGAGGTGCGTGCCGCCCTGCGTGGTGTGCTGCCCGTTGACGAAGGAGTAGTACTGCTCGCCG
Source organism: Saprospiraceae bacterium (assembly GCA_965215115.1). Classification (GTDB taxonomy): domain Bacteria; phylum Bacteroidota; class Bacteroidia; order Chitinophagales; family Saprospiraceae; genus CALDTK01. The sequence continues at coordinate 2,293,830 of OZ244050.1, read as the reverse complement.
TAGTGGTTGCCGTGCGTGATCGCCACCTCGATGTCGTCGCCGAGGAGGTGGATGATCGGGTAGCGGGTCTCCTCGGCGCTCGTGCGCTTCTCGAGCAGGTCGAGCAGGCCGTTCTTGGACTGGTACAGACTTCCGTTAAAACGGATCTTGAGTCCGGCGTTGAGGTAGGCGTAGTTCCACAGCTGCGCCTCGACGAACTCGTCCTGGAACTTGTACTTCTTGAAGATCGAGTCGTCCGGCCGGAACGTGATCCGCGTGCCGTTGGGCTCGGTAGTCTTGGCGATCTTCGAGTCCTTGATCAGCTCCCCGCCCGTGAACTCGGCGCGCTTGACCTCGCCGTCGCGAAAGCTCTCCGCGATAAACTCGACCGAGAGCGCATTCACGGCCTTCGTCCCGACGCCGTTGAGCCCGACGGACTTCTTGAACGCCTTCGAGTCGTACTTGCCGCCCGTGTTGATCTTCGACACGCAGTCCACCACCTTCCCGAGGGGAATCCCGCGGCCGAAGTCCCGGATGACGCACTGCCCGTCGGCGATCGTGATGTGGACCTCCTTCCCGAAGCCCATGACGTACTCGTCGATGGTGTTGTCGAGCACCTCCTTGACGAGGATGTAGATGCCGTCGTCGGGCGTGGAGCCGTCGCCGAGCTTCCCGATGTACATCCCGGGCCGCATGCGGATGTGCTCGCGCCAGTCGAGGGAGCGGATGTTGTCTTCGGTGTAGGCGACGGGGGCGTTGGACATGGGGGCGTATTTCGATTCGGGGGGTGAAGATACGCTTTCGCGAAAACAACACAAAATGTTTGTTTGGCCTGAAGGCGGCGTAGGGCCTGCGGCGGCGATGGCCTGCGGCGGCAATGGCCTGCGGCGTTCTCGACGTGGGGCACTGCTAACGTACCCGGGGTCGTAGGGAGGGTTTGGTCGGGGGTGGTCCGGCTGGCGCGCTAGTGGCTTCGAAATTCGCTGAGCGGTGACGGTTCGACCCCGGGCTACTCGTGGTTGGACCCCGCTGGGGTCCCCGGGGGAGCTTGCGCTAGCGAGGTCTCGCTACGCCCCCCGGTTATAAGGCGACTCCCGCACGTCCGGCAGCGCCACCCGCATCTCCTCGGCCAGCCGCAGCGTGCGTCCGGCGATGCGGAAGGCCCAGGCCTGTGGACTAGCAAGCTCGGCCGCGTCTCGTCCTCCTTCGGCGGTTGGGATGCGGGCGCGACCCTCCTCCGTCAGTCCGCCGAGGAGGTCGATCGTACAGGCGCGCAGGCGTGCGAGGTCCGCGATGAACTCATCGTGGTCGAGGCGGTAGAGCTTGAGCGGGTGGGGATGCTCGCCCTTACCGTACGTATCGACCAGCTCGGCTTCGGCCTCCCGGAGCAGTGCCGCGGGGGGCGTGAGGCCGCGGGCGGACAGTTCGAGCGCCAAGGCCCAACGCCGCTCCAGGGCGCAGAGCGTACCCAGGGTCTGCCCGACCGTGCCGCCCGACCAAGTCACCGTGTACCGATCCTTGTGGAAGGTCTCGATCCAGGCGCGCAAGACATCGACGCCCCGCTGCAGTGCCTCCAGGGCGTCCAATCCCGCCGGGACGGCTTCGATGTCGACCCGCCACTCCGCGGGGTATTCGCCGGCCTGCAGTCGCTCGCGGGGCAGTCCGAGGTAGCGCTCGTAGAAATCCTCGCCACGGGTGCTGCTCGCGGCGTAGCGGTGGTTCGCTTCCGCAAAACCTGCCCCGAGTAGCAGCCCTTTAGCGGCCTTGTTGCCCTTGGCCGTCATCGCGAGGAAGCGCGTCTTGCCGAAGTAGTCGCGCGCGTGCCTGAGCGTTGCCGCAAAACCCTCCGCCCCGTAGCCCCGCCGCCGGAACGCCGCCCCGATCGCGAAGCCGACCGTGCAGCGGTAGGGTGCATCGATGAAGCGCTCCAGGGATAGATCGTACACGTGAAACACGCCGATGACCTGCGGGGCGTCCGTTTTGGCGAAAGCCGTTTTGGCGAAAGCCACGTAATCCACCGCGCCGTGCTTGCGGAACCACGGCGACTCGTCGTTGAGGAAGGCGAGGTACTCGCGGTACTTCTTCAGCGACTTGAAGCGCTTGTCGAGGAAGCGGTCGGGGTCGTCCGCGAAGATCGCCGCGAGGGCTTCCACATTCTCACCGGTGAGCCGCTCGAAGTACAGGCGCTGCGTCGGGGCCGGCGCCACGTTGAGGTCGCCGTGCCAGCCGTGGGGGTGCTCGGCGCGCAGTTCGGCGGCCTCCGCGGCGCGCTTCGCCTCGAACTCCTCGCGCCAGCGTTTGGCCTCGGCGGCATCTGCTTTGGCAGCGGTGGCGGCGGGGGCTTTAGATTCTTTATCGGACATGGGCGGCGGGGGTGGCGCTCGCAAGGTAGCGCTCGCGCACACCCGAGGTAACGAAGGCGCCTGTGCTTGGCCTTTCGGGGTCCCTACCACTTGGCGGTCTTTCGTGTACATCATCTGTCGCATCGAGGGCTTTCGCCAAAACATCTAACGCCCCGCGTGTGCAGCGTTTGCGGAGCGTATCTAGCGGCGTCGATCTTGCGCCACAGTTCGGTTGGGCATGCCCGCCCCGACGCGCTCGGGGCCGCGGGTCCGCACCTGCTGCTCGCCCCGGTCGTGCGCTAACCCTACCATTTGCGTAGTCCTTCCCGTAAGAGTATCCGTCGACACGCCCTGGATCCGCCTGGCGGCAAAACACCCCGATCCCCCATGAAAGACCTCCGCGGCAAACTCGTCCTCGTCACCGGCGGCGGCTCGGGCATCGGGCGCATCATGACGCGCCTCCTGCTCGAACGCGGGGCCAGGGTCGTGATCTGGGACATCAGCCGGGCCAACCTCGACGCGACGCAGGCGGCGCTCGCGGGGCGGGGCGAGTTGCACGCCTACCGCGTCGACGTGTCCTCGGCGGAGGAGATCGCCGCGTGCGCCGCCGAGGTCACGACCGCCCACGGCACCGTCGACGTGCTCATCAACAACGCCGGCGTCGTGGTCGGGAAGTACTTCCACGAGCACACCACGGCCGACATCACGCGCACGATCGACGTCAACGCGACGGCCCCGCTCTTGGTGGCCGCCGAGTTCCTGCCGGGGATGCTTTCGCAAAACGCGGGTCACGTCTGCAACGTCGCCTCCTCGGGGGGGCTCCTGGGCAATCCGAGGATGTCGGTGTACGCGGCGAGCAAGTGGTCTTTGATCGGCTGGTCGGAGAGCCTACGTCTGGAGATGAAGCAGCTCGACAAAAACATCGGCGTCACGACCGTCATGCCGTACTACATCAACACGGGGATGTTCGACGGCGTCAAGAGCCGTCTGCCGATCCTCGACCCGGAGGCCGCCTCCCGCACGATCGTCAGGGCCATCGAGGCCAACCGCCGCCTGGTGACGATGCCCGGCTACGTGTACCGCCTCACGCGCATCGGGCAGGCCCTGATGTCGGTGGATGCCTTCGACTGGTTCGCGGGCAAGGTAATGGGGGTGTACAAGACGATGGAGGGGTGGACGGGGCGCGGTGAGCGGAAGGGTCGCGGTAAAGTGAGGCTCCGCAGCGCGGGGCCTACGGCGTGCAAAGGTGCTACAGTTTGCAAAAGCGCTGCCGTCGGGTTGCCGCCGGGCCGCCGCCGGGTCGTGCCGCCGGGATGCCGCGTAAGTGTTTGGAGTCGTGCCGTGCTACGTACTATTGGAGGCTACGCGACGTTGCTGGCAGCCGTTCCTGAGGGCCGACGGGGCGCGACCTGCGGGGTATCACCGCCAGCTGACGCGGCCGCGCGCCTACCTTCCGCGCCATGATCGAAAAGCTCTTCGCCGCGGGTCTGGCGACGCTTCTGGTGGCGGGGCTCTTTAACTGCAAGGCCACCGCCCCCACGGCGCAAACCCAAGTTTTGGCGAAAGCCGCCGCACCCGACGCCAGCATGGCCGACACCCGCCAGTATTACGCCCTCAAGGTGTACTCCTTCGACACCGAGGCCCAGCAGACCGCCACCGACGCCTACCTCCGCGGTGCCTACCTCCCGGCGCTCGGGTCGGTAGCCGACGGGCGGCCCCTGGTCTTCCACCGCAGGCTGGACCCCGAGAACCCCACGCGCCAGACCTACGTCCTCATCCCGCTCCGGTCTCTGTCGCAGCTCGAGGCCGTGGATGCGCTCACCACGAGCGGCGGCGACGCCGGTGCCGGGGCTTACCTCAACGCCCCGCACGACGCCCCGCCCTACCGCCGCATCGAGACGATCGTCATGCGGGCCTTCGCGGAGATGCCGCGGATGGCTGCGCCCGAGGCTCCGGGGGACGCCCGCGATGGGTGGGTGTTCGAGCTGCGCAGCTACGAGTCCGCCACCGAGGACCGCTACCGCGCGAAGCTCCGGATGTTCAACGAGGGCGGGGAGATCCCACTCTTCGAGCGACTCGGCTTCCACGCGGTGTTCTTCGGGGAGGTGCTGGCGGGCCCGTCGATGCCGAACCTCATGTACATGACGAGTTTCCCGAGCATGGCCGTGCGGGATTCACTGTGGAAGGAGTTTGTTGCGTCACCCGAGTGGGTAGGGCTAAAGGACGACCCGCAGTACGCCAATAGTGTTTCGAAGAATACGATTGTGTTTCTAGACTGGGCTGGGCTCGACGGGGAGAAGCCCGCCGATCTGCCTTTTCCCAGGGAGTAAAGGTTTTGGCGAAAGCCGGCCGGCAGCGCTCGGTTACGCGTTTACGCACATCCTCTTCTTTGCATCAGTTCTGGGTATTCCAACCGCCCCCCGCGCTAGCGCCTTCGACACTTCATCCTTGCCCCTTCGACGATTACTCCTTCTTCGGTATCGTCGTCTCGTTGCCGGTCCGCACGTGCATGTAGTGCGAGCTCATGATCTCGACATCCGCGTCCCGGAAGGCGTCCTGGATGTTGGCGTGCAGGTTCGAGTACGTCCGCGGCATCCCGTGGGAGTTGCGCGTGTAGGCGTTGAGTTCGTACTCGACGTACCAGTCCTGCAGTGACTTCTGCAAGACGAACGGCTCGGGTGTGGCCTCGATGTCGGGGGTTTTGGCGGCAGCCGCTAACATCAACGCGTGCACCTGGGGCCAGGGCACGTCGTAGCCGATCGTGATGCTGGTGTGGAGCACGAGCCCGACGGTATCGGCGAGGGACGTGTAGTTGATGATGCCCCCGCTCAGGAGGTTGCCGTTCGGCACGGTGATCTCCTCGTTCTTGGTCGTGCGGATACGGGTGACGAGCAGGGTCTTGCTCACGACGTCGCCCACTGTGTCGCCGATCTTGACGCGGTGCCCGATCTGGAAGGGCCGCATGTAGGTGAGGATCACGCCCGAGACCGCGTTGCCGACCGTGGAGGCGCCCCCGAGCGAGAGCAGCAGGCCGATGAAGACGCTCACGCCCTTGAACACGTCCGAATCCGAACCCGGGAGCAGCGGCCAGATGACCACGAACGTGAGCACGATCACGAGCGTGCGCACGAGGTTGGCCGTCGGCTTGGCCCAGTCGGCGTAGAAGCCGTCGATCGAGAGCTCGCCCGACTGAATCCGGCCCGCGACCCACCCGATGAACTTCACGAGCTGCGCCGAGAGCCACACGATGATCGCGATGAAGATCAGCGACGGGACAAACCCGACGATGCTGTCGCGCACGAAGGCCAGCGGCGTGAGCACGTACTCGAGGAGGCGTTCGCCAAAACCCCTGGTGTAGCTCAGCTGGCTGAACAGGAACGGCAGGTACAGGTACAGCAGGAACAGCAGCGTGAGGATGCGCAGGGCCTTGATGAGCGCCAGGAGTACGTTCATCTGCGCGCGCGGATTGACGACGCGCATCAACTGGCTCTGCCCGCCGACGAGCTGCCGCGACATGAACACCTTGAGGCGTTTCTGCAGCGAGAGCTGCAGGAAGTGAAACACGCGCTTGATCCCGATCCACAGCAGCACCAGGAGGGCCGTGAGCGCCACGAAGATGCCGATGTCGCGCAGGGTCGACAGCAGCGTCCGGTCTTCGTAGTCGCGGATGAGGGCCGCCACGATGATGTCGCGGTTGCGGGTCGCCACCGCGAGGGCGGTCGTGTCGAGGATCGAGGCGTCCTCGGGGCTCACGGAGTTGATGACGCGGTCTTGGTAGATGACGTTGTAGCGCCCGCTCTCGTCCTCCTCGACCAGGAGGCTGTCCATCTGCGCGCGCGAGACGGTGGCCAGTTCGCGGATGGAGTTCGACACCATGCGCGCGCGCTGCTCGGGCGAGAAGGCGCCCACCTTTCGGTACACGCGGAAGAGCGTATCGCCCTTGAACGTCACCGGAATCCCAGAGCGCCGCAGCGAGTCCGAGCCCCGGATCACGAGCGCGCTCGGCACCAGCTCCTCGATGGTCTGCGGCTCGTCGCTCTCCTCGCGCTCGATCTCGGCGCGGATGCGGGCCGCGATGGCGGAGTCGCGGCGGGTGGAGTCGCGCCTGATGGAGTCGCGCCGCAGGCCGACGATGCGGAGGGAGTCGAGCCGCAGGGAGTCGAGGCGGATACTGTCCACCCGCGCCGCCTCGCGTCGGGCGGCCTGTCTGCGGGCGGACGAGCTCTGCGCCAGGAGGCTTTCGCCAAAACACGCCACGCCCATCCAGAGGCAGAGCGCAAGGAGGAGCCTGAGGCGAAGTCGGGGGCGGGCCAGTTTCACGGTGTAAGAGTAAGGCGAAAGTGTGTACGGCATCGACGCCTGATTGGGTCCGTCCGGCGGGCGGTCCCGCGGCGGCTCGCGACTACCTTGCCGGGCCATGACGACGAACAGCGGCCCCCGCGCCAGACCCATCCTGTTGATGTATGGCCTGATCATCTGCCTGGGTCTGTCCCCCTTCCTCGTTGCCCTCGTCGGCTCGGGCTACCACACGGCCGCCACGGGGTTGCCCTGCGGCGAGAACAGCTGCGTGTGGGCCGTACTGCCGTGGTTTTGCTTTTTCACGATTCCCGGGGCGGCGGTGCTGGGGCTGGCGTACTCGGTGTACTTGTTGGTGCGGTACGTGAGGTGATGCACTCAGTTGCCGCCGCCGCCGCCGTCGTTATCGTCGCCGCAGTGTTCGGCGAGGAGTTCGGCGACTTCCGGTCCGTAGGCCCGGGCGAAGTCGAGATCGCGCGCGTAGGACAGGCTCCGGCACGCCTCGGTGAGCTTCGCGAGGCCGAGGTACAGCAGGCCCATCGTCCGGTAGGCGTAACTGTTGCCGGGGTAGTACTTGATGCTCTTCTCTATGCTCGTGATGCCTTCTTGGTGGCGCCCCGCGCGGCGGAGTGCATCGGCGAGGTTGCTGTAGTGGAGGCCGGCGCCTGTGGGCTCCTCAGTGGGTCTGAGGTAGGTGGTCGCGGTGTCGAAGTAGAGAAAGGCTAGATCAAGGCTATCCATGCGGGTATACGTGAGGGCGATGTTGCTGTAGGCAGCCTCCCTGATCTGTCCCGCGGTGGTGTCGCCGGCGATGGTCTTGAGGGTAGCGATCGCCTCCGGGAGACGATCGATCCTCAGCAAAACGGTCGCGCGGTTGTTGGCGACTGGGTGAGAGGTTGGGTCGTAGTGAAGGGCGCTATCGAGGTCGGCGAGGGCGCTATCCCACTCCTGCACGTTCTGGTAGACGGCACCACGGTTCGAGAAGAGAGCAGCCTTCTGCCTGGCGGAGTCGGCCAGCGGTATAGCCGAGCTGTAGGCCCGAAGTGCAAATCCGTACTGCCGCCGCGTTTGATAGATGATGCCGGCGAGATTGTACGCCCGCGAGATCTTTGGATCAATCGCCAGCACCGTCGCGATTTGCGCCAGGGCCGCCTCGAAATCTTCGTCGTCCTCGAGCACACTCGCGTAGTCCAGTCGCAGTTCTAGGTTGTTCGTATCCAGCGCGATTGCCTTCTCGTAGATCGCCGCCGCGTAGGCAAAATCACCCTCCTTCCCTTTCTGCCGGGCCGCAGTTACGAGCTCCGCGACGCTCTGTTGCGCGAAGGGCATCGGTACCCAAGCACAAAGTAAGAGGACAATACCAACCAACCTTCCCATGCCCCAAAGCTAGCCGCCCGCGCCGCCCCAAGGCCCCGCGCTACCCATAGGGGTTAGGGATACCTCCCCAGCGGAGCGTAATATATATCCGCCGCCTGCCCTAACCGGTTTGGCGTCAAGGCGCGCCACGACCGATGCCGGGCCGGCGGCAATTGCCTCTCCGGCGCCACGTCTCTATCCACGAAGCGCTCACGCTCCCCCCCCCCCCGCAAACCCCCTCACACAAAGTAGCCTAGCTCCTCCAAGTCAAGCCCACCGCAGGCGCCCGTCAACAGGCGGTAGCCATAAAAACCAACGTCGCTGCTGCGTAGCAGCTCCATAGATTCCCCCCCAGCGTGATTTGGGAAGGGACCCAAATCTAAGCCTAGGGGGGGCCACGCCCCCCAAAGCAGCCCGCCGCAGGCGCTGTAGAACACTCTCCAATAAGTACATTCCCCCCATGCGCCAAGCCTTCCTCCTACTCCTGGTTTCGGCTTTCGCCAAAACCGATACCTCCGCCGCCAGTACGGGTTTTGCCGAAAGGCTCCCCACCGCCGTCGACACCCTCCCCCGCTTCTCACCCGCCGATGTCTTCGCGCTCGAGTACGCGACCGACCCCCAAATCGCGCCCTCGGGCCAGACCGTGGTCTACATCCGCAACGGCTTCAACGTCATGACCGACGGCACCGACCGCCGCCTCTGGGAACTCGACCTCGCCACCGGGGCCCACCGCAAGCTCACCCTCCACGAGCGCAACGAGTCGAGCCCGGCGTGGAGCCCCTCCGCCGACCGCCTCGCCTACACCCTCGCCACCGACGACGGCGCCGAGGTCTACGTCCGCTGGATGGCCACCGGGCAGACCGCCCGCCTCGCCACCCTTCCTAACGCCCCCCGCGGCATCAAGTGGAGCCCCGACGGCCGCCGGCTCGCCTTCGCGATGCACGTCGACGGACCCGAGGCCGGCGGCGACTTCGGCCTCAAGATGCCCGCCAGACCCAAGGACGCCAAGTGGGCCGACAAGCCCCGCGTCACCACGCGCCTCAAGCACGAGGCCGACGGCTCGGGCTACCTGCCGAGCGGCCACTCGCACCTCTTCGCGCTCCCGGCCGAGGGCGGCACGGCCCGCCAGCTCACCGGCGGCGACTTCGACTACGGCACCGACTTCGACTGGCTGCCCGACGGCGCGAGCATCGTGTTGAGCACCAACCGCCGCCCCGACCGCGAGACGGAGTTCCTCGACGACGACCTCTTCCTGCTGCGCGTCGCCGATACCTCCCTCACGCAGCTCACCGACAACTACGGCCCCGACAACGGCGTGGCCGTAAGCCCGGACGGCAAGTCGGTGGCGTACCTGCGCTACACCAACGAGAAGGTGGACTACCAGATGGCGAAGGTCTTCCTGCTGGAGCTGCCGAGGGGGGGCGCCGCGGCTACCGGTCGGACGGCCGCCGCCGGTGCCAGCGCCAACGCCGGTACGGCTTCCGCCAAAACCCTCGCCACGCCCCGCGCCCTCGCCCCGGCCTTCGACCGCGAGTTCGAGAGCCTCACCTGGAGTGCCGACGGCAAGTCTCTGTACGGCACCTACACCGACGCCGGCCGCACCAAGCTCGCCAGCATCGACCTCGGCAGCGGTCGCGTCACGGAGTTGCTGGAGGACCTCGGCGGGGCCGGCAGCGGGCGCCCGTACACCAACGGCACCTACTCCGTGGCCGACGACGGACAGATTGCCTACACGCAGGCCCGCCCCGCCCGCCCGGCCGACGTCGCCCTCCACGCCGGGGCCGGCAGGAAGGGCCCGGCCCGCACCCTCACCCAGCTCAACGAGGACTTGCTGCCCTACCGCGAACTCGGCGAGGTGCGCGAGGTGAAGTACGGCAGCCTCCCGATGCACTACGGCGCCGACACCACCACCCCCATCGAGGTGCAGGGATGGGTGGTTTTGCCGCCAGGCTACACAGAATCGCGCAAGTACCCCGTCCTCGTCGAGAACCACGGCGGGCCCATCCTCGCGTACGGCCCCAACTTCTCGGCCGAGATGCAGCTCTACGCCGCGCACGACTACATCGTCTTCTACCCGAACGCCCGCGGCTCCACCGGCTACGGGGAGGCCTTCTCGCAGGAGCTCTACCGCAACTACCCCAACGAGGACTACGACGACGTGATGCGGGGCGTGGACTACCTCATCGGCGTCGGGATGGTGCACCCGGACTCGCTCTACGTGACGGGCGGCTCGGCCGGCGGCATCATGACGGCGTGGATCGTCGGGAGCACCGACCGCTTCCGCGCGGCGATGGTCGCGAAGCCCGTCGTCAACTGGATCTCGAAGACGCTCGTGGCCGACAACTACTACCGCTACGCCAACGCCCGCTACGAGGGGCAGCCCTACGAAAACCCGATGGGCTTCTGGAAATTCTCGCCCCTGAGCCTGGTGGGCAACGTCACGACGCCCACGGCCGTGATGGTCGGGATGGACGACCTGCGCACGCCGCCCTCGGAGGCCAAGCAGCTCTACCACGCCTTAAAACTACGAGGCGTAGAGACGGCCCTGGTCGAGTTCCCGGGCGCGAGCCACGACATCGCGCGGCGCCCGAGCCAAATGATCCAGCAAGTGAACTGGACCTTGGGGTGGTTCGACAAGTATCGGTAGGTTTTGGACGCAACGGACGCAATGGAGACGCAAGGACCGCAAGGCCGTCACGCCCTGCCCCTTGCGCCCCTTGCGCCCCTTGCGTCTCTATCGCGGGCCACAGGCCTGGCGTCCCGATCCTCACTCGAAGCTCACCGCCACCTCCTTCGGGGCACTCACGCCGTAGCGCACCTCCAGCACCTTCGTCTCCGCCGGGGCCAGCGACAGTCGCCACTCCAGGAGGCCTTCCTCGGCATCGACACTGGGCGCGCCGGTTGCGGACTGCAGCTCGACCTCGACTTCGTCACGCGTACTCACCGGGATCTGGTCTTCGATCACCACGGCGGCCGCGCGGCGCAGGGTGTTGCGCAGGGTGATGCGGTAGCCGAGGTCGTACTCGGTGCGCGCCCGCAACACCTTGCGGTCCGACTCCTGCGCGAGGCGTTGGCGCTGGACGATGAGGCGGTCGTCCGGGCCGAGCGCGAAGGCGAGGGTGTCTCGTTTTGCCGAAAGGCGCAAATAATCCTTGCCGAGGTAGCGACCGTCGAGGTGCAGGCGTACGGCGCCGGCCGTCAACCCGAGCGTATCCCAGCCGGTGGCGAGGCCCTCGAGGTAGGCGGTGGCGTCGAGCTTGGGGGAGATGCGGTAGCGGAGGTCGAGACGCACGGGGCTAGACACGAGTCGCACGGCGCGCGCGCTGCCGTCGGCCGGGACGGACAGCGGGCGCGAGAGCGGGTAGGCGCGGGCGGTGAGCTGGTCGACCTCCTCGGCGAAGGTGACGGGCGGGGGGGCGGGTTTGTCGTTATTGACCGCCACGCCGAGCACTCTACCCTGTAAGAGTCGATCGAGACCGTTACCACTGTAACCGACGACTACCTCGTTTAAGCTTACCCCATCGCTGGAGAGGAAGAAGTCGATCTGCGGGGAGTTGACGATTCTTCGTAGCGGAGTGTACCCAAGGTACGAGGCCACCAACTGCAACTGACCATCGCGCCCGTCGGGCAACTCCAGGCGGTACCTCCCGTCGAGGTCGGTAACGGTGCCGATATTCGTACCCGCTACTACGAGATTCACGCCTATCAGTGGCTCGCCATCTACGTCCCGCACTTCGCCGCTTACTACCTGCGGGCGTGGGTCATACGTCCCGATACGGCTGTAGCCTTGCTGGCCTTGCGCACCCGCCGAGCCGACGTTGCGCCGCTGGAGGCTCGGCGCCCGCAGTTGCCGCTTTGGGTCCCCGGTGCTCAGCGTGAGGTTTGCCTGCGTCCAGTCGATGCCCGTGCGCTGGTACACTCGCCCCAGCAGCGTGAGGTAGGTCTCGGCCTCGGTGTCGACGAAGAGGTCGTACTCGGCGTCCCAGCCGGCGTCGGCGACGAGGTAGCTCAACTCGAAGGCCGTCGCGCCCGGGGCCTCGGCGATGATTTGCGCGCGAATGGTACTGACGGCGCGGCGCTCGGTGGTGCGGATGGCCTCGGCGCGGGCGTCGGTGCGGGTACGGAGTTCGCTGAGCGCGGCGAGGGCCCTGTCGAGGTCGGAGATGCCGCGCGTGAGGGTCACGGTGCGCCCGCGGTAGAGATCAGCGGCGGCGGCCAACTGTGCGGCGGTGAAACCCTCGGCGGCGGCGAGGGTTTGGTTGGCGGCGAGCAGGGCACGCTCGGCCACGTAGCCGGCCTTCTCGGCTTCGAGCTCGGCGATGGCTACGGCGATGGAGTCGGTGCGCTTCCGCAAAACCCGTAGGCTGTCGGGCAGCGGTAGCTCCGCGTCGCTCGCCACGGCGGCGGTGAGCGAGAGGACGGCGGCCCCGCGGTCGAGCTTGAGTTGGATGCTACTCGCGTCGATCCCGGTCTCGAGTCCCGCGAAGGCGACGGTAGCCTCGGCGCTGCCCAGGTCGACGGTCCCACTCCGCGTCACGAGCGCGCCCCGGCGGTAGACGGTGATGTGGTCGACGGCGGGGGCCTCGACGGTGAGTGTTGCGCGGGGCTTCTGTGCGGGGAGCCTTTCGGCAAAACCAGTGAGCAGGAGGCAGGCGAGGAGTAGGCGTGAGAGCATCTAGGTGGGTTTGGGGCCTAGATGCGGGCGGGGACGGGATTGCATATTGGGAGGGGCCGAATCGCGGAGAGCGCTATCGAGACCATACGGGAGGGGGCACACCGGTGAGTATGAGGAGACGCAGAGTTGTGCACCCTTAGCTCTCCGAGACTCTGCGGCCCCTACGGTCCAGTCCCAACCCTACTCAAAATTCACCACCACCTCCTTCGGGGCCTTGACCTCGTAGCGCACCGTGAGCTGCTCGCGGGTGGCGGGTTTTAGCGAAAGCTGCCACGTCAACTTGCCGGTAGAGGCCTCGACTTTCGGACTGGCGGTAGCGCTCTGGAGCTCGACCTCGACTTCGTCGCGCTGGCTGACGGGGATCTGGTCTTCGACGAGGACTTGGACGGGCACGTTGCGGGTGTTGCGCAAGCTGATCTCGTAGCCGAGGTCGTAGGTCTTGAGGTTGCGGATGAGCTTCGTGTCGGAGCCGCGGCCGAGGGGTTTGCGCTCGACGACGACGCGGGGGTCGGGGCCGAGGCCGACGGTGAGGGTGTCGGAGTCCTGGGCGGGGTCGAGGTAGGTGTCGCCGAGGTAGCGCTCGTCGAGGTGGAGGCGGACGTCGGCGCCGAGCAGGTTGAGGGTGTCCCAGCCCGTGACGACGCCCGTGAGGTAGGCGGTGGGCTCGCGCTTGGGCACGACGTGGTAGCGTAAGGCCAGGGGCAGCTCGTGGCTCGTGAGGCGCACGGCGGAGGGGCGGCCGTTGGCGGCGAGGGAGAAGGGCCGGTCGACCGTGTAGAGGCGGGCGGCGGCGGAGTTGGTGGCGGTGGCGTAGGTGGCGGGAACAGCGTCGAAGTAACGGGGAGCCCGTCTATCACGTGTTGAGTTCCATTCATCGTTGCGCTTCTGATAGATACCTCGGACGTCGGCGGCCTCACGCTTGGCATAGCCGGCTACGTTACTCCGCAACGACGCCACTTCCCGTCCCAGATACAGCGGTGACAGTTCCGGCGGCGCCAGTCTCGAATTGATGTCGCTGCTGCTGAGCGTAAGCTTGACATCCGTCCAGTCGATGCCGGTGTACTGCTGCACGTTGCCGCTGAGGGTGAGGCGGGCGCGGGTGTCGGTGTCGGCCTGGACGTAGAGGTCGTAGTCGGGCGTCCAGGAGGCGTTGTTGACGATGTAGCTCAGTTCGTAGGCGAAGGTGCCGGCGCGCTCGGCGATGACTTCGGCGGTGATGCGGCCGACGTTGCCGGCGGGCCGGGGGCGGATGGCGCCGATGCGCTGCTGGAGTTGCTGCTGGCGCTTCTGGAGGCGCTCTTCGCGGGGCTTGAGGCGCGCGAGGGCAAGTTGGGCCTCGGTGGTGAGCTCGCGGTAGAGGCGGGCGGCGTCGCGGACGGCGGTGGCGCTCGGGGCGGGGGTGGCCTGCTCGCCGGTGAGGTCGCGGTTGGCGGCAAGCACGGCGAGCTCTTCGGTGAGGCCGGCGCGCTCGGCCGAGAGGCGCGCGAGGGAGTCGGTAAGGGCGGCGAGTCGGTCGCGCAAGGAGAGGAGGGAGTCGGGCTCGGCGGGGGCGCGGCCCGGGTCCTGGGTAACGTCGAGGGCGAAGGTGCTCACGCCGGGGGCCACGGCGAGCTGGACGGAGCCCGGGCGGATGCTCTGCTCGAGGCCCGCGAAGGAGAGCTCTTGATTGCCGGCCGCGACGGTGACGCGGCCGGTGCGCTTGACGAGGGCGCCCTGGCGGTAGACGGTGACTTCGGTGAGGGTGGAGGTGGGGTTGGGGAGCTGGGCGAGGGAGAGGTAGCTGGCGAGGCAGAGCACGGAGGCTAGGGATAGCGGGAGGGCTGGGCGGGGCATGTGGTGAATTTAGGGTAGGGATGCGCGTGGGGGGTGGGAGTGCATATTGGGGGGGGGGGGTTAGGCTGAGGGCTCTTCTTGGTGGCTGATAATGGCTGGCCGGGGGCTCAGACGGTCGGCCTGCGTATGAACGCATCACGGCCGACCGTCTGAGCCCCCGGCCAGCCTCCGTATACAGCGCGCTAGTCGAAGTTGCGCCACTCGCCTTCTACCCAGAGCCGCATTACTTGGTCGAAGTAGCGCGGGCGGAGGGCGCCGTAGAAAAGGGCCTCGTTGAAGGCCATGAAATTCCGACCGAAGCGACGCATGTAGCTGCCGCAGAATTCCTTGTAGGCCGCAGCCCCACCGAAGAGCTCAAGGACCAAAGTATGATCGACTACCCCGTACAGCGGATTTGTGAGAGAGCTACCGTAATAGAGCTCGTCCGCCCTCGCCATATGGTGCTTAGCGAAATTAAAGCCGACGTAGCAGTATAGCCGCCGCGAGAACTCCACCCCGGGAGCACCCTTGTCCGTAAGCCCGTGCAGCGTAGGCTTGATGAAAAGCTGCCCCTCGTGACCGCTGTCGTTGTTACGCTTTCGCGCAAAACCTGAGAGCGCGCCGGAGAGCGAGTGGGTGACGAACTTCGTGTACCCCAGCTCCCCCGCATCAAAGAGCTCATCCGAAGGACTCCACACCTTCTTCGGCTTCGTGGCCAAGCTCTCGCGTATACCCTCCGGCGTACGCGTCCGCACCACGAGGTGAAAGTGATTACCACACAGACAATACACCAGTATCTCGAAGAAGTGATACAGCTTAAACCGCAACACCGTCCGGATAAACTCCTTCATCTCCTCCTCCCCCTCGAACAGCGTCTCCCCCGGTATCGCCTTCCCGATCACGTGATAGAAGAGCCCCGGCTGCCACTCGTCCTGCATGAAGTAAGCCTTCACGCGCCGCCCCCCATCGTAGTCGTGCATGCGTCCCAAAGTACACCAAACACCCGAGAGCACACCTCACCGCCTCCGGGCCGCGCTCAGACGGTCGGCCGAAATGCGTTCACACGCAGGCCGACCGTTTGAGCCCGGCCCGAAGGCGGTGAGCACACAAATAATACCACCCCCACCGTACCTTCCCCGAATGCCCAGCCCAGCACTCCAAGCCCCAGCGCGGCTAGCCCTATCTCTAGCCGCTATCGCCCTAGCCCTAGCCACCCTCCCCACCCTCGCCCAAGCACAAACGCAGCCCGAGGAGGGAGACTACGCCCAGGCCTGGCAGCTCGCCCTCATCACCGCCGAAGACGGCGACACCCTCCGCCTCCCCGCTGGCACCTTCCACCTCACCGAAAGCCTCCTAGTAGACGGCATCGCCGACCTCGTCATCATCGGCGCCGGCCGCGAGGCCACCATCCTCCAATTCAGCGGCCAGCGAGACGGCGCCGAGGGACTCAAAGTCACCAACTGCCCCCGCGCCACCCTACGCGACTTCGCCATCCTCGACGCCGCCGGCGACGCCATCAAGGCGCAGGGCTGCGACAACATCTCCTTCGTCAACGTAGAGACGAGCTGGACGGGGCCCCCGAGGGCGAGCAACGGCGGCTACGGCATCTACCCCGTGCAGTGCACCGATGTCCTCATCGACGGCTGCCGCGCCCGCGGCGCCTCCGACGCCGGCATCTACGTCGGGCAGAGCGACAACATCACCGTGCGCAATTGCCACGCCCTCGAAAATGTAGCCGGCATCGAAATAGAAAACTCCACCAATGCCGAGGTCTACGACAACCTCGCCGAAGGCAACACCGGCGGCATCCTCGTCTTCGACCTCCCGGGACTCGTCAAGAAGGCCGGCGGCAAGGTCCGCGTCCACGACAACCGCATCCTCGCCAACAACCTCGACAACTTCGCCCCGGCCGGCAACATCGTCGCCCAGGTCCCCGCCGGCACCGGCGTCATGGTACTCGCCACCTCCGGGGTCGACATCTACGCCAACGACATCACCGCACACCGCACCGCCAGCGTCGCCGTCGTGAGCTACTACGTCACCGAACTCCCCATCGAGGACACGGCCTACGCACCCATCCCCCGCGATGTCCGTGTGCGCGACAACCGCATCCAGCGCGACAGAGCCTGGCCGAGCACGAAGCACCAAATCGGCAAGCTCCTTGCCCTGAAATTCAGACGCAACGTCCCACCCATCATCTACGACGGCATCACGCAGGGCATCATCGACGGCGAGGGCGCGCCCGTGGGCACCTACGGCCTCTGCGTGCGCGGCAACGGCGTCGACTTCGTCAATCTCGACCTCGGGCGCGGCCGTAAGCACCTCGAGCGCAACCCCGCTGGCTTCGAGTGCGAAGAGGAGCCGAGCCAAAGCCCCGCCGACGACCTCTCCAAAGCCGATCGTCGATGAAGTCCTCCACCAAGTACTTGCTCCTGTTCCTCCTCGGCGACGCCATCGCCTTCCTCACCTGCGCGGCCGGGACGGGTTTTGCGGAAGCGGACAGAGAAAAAGCCCTCCCGCACCTCAGCGACTACGGCTTCTTCGTAGGCGCCATCACCGACCTCGAGCCTGCCCCCGGCGTACACCCCTACGCCCTCAACACACCGCTCTTCAGCGACTACGCCAGCAAGGCGCGCTTCATCTACGTGCCCCAGGACTCCACCCTCGGCTGGCAAGACCGCGAGGTGCTCGACATGCCCGTGGGCACCGTCCTCATCAAGCACTTCTACTACCCGGCCGACGAGCGCCAGCCCGACGCCGAGCGCCGCTTCATCGAGACGCGCCTCCTCAAGCACACCGAGCAAGGCTGGAAGGCCTGGGGCTACTGGTGGAACGACGCCCAGACCGACGCCGACTACAAGCCCCTCGGCGGCAAGACCGACGTAAATTTCGTGGACGCTCAAGGCAAAACCCGCCACATCGCCTACGAGTCGCCCAACCAAATCCAGTGCAAGTCCTGCCACAGCTACAACGGCGACATGCGACCCATCGGCCCGAGCGTACGCCAGCTCCACGGCGGCGCGCACAGCTACGTAAGTGAGTGGGTAGACAGTGGCCTACTGGTCGGTGCGCCAGCTCCCTCGAGCAAACCCGGGACAGGCTCCCAGACCGCCTGGCCCTCCATGGACTGGCGCGCCCCCGGCATCACCGCCGAACTCGCCGCTCGCGCCTACCTCGACGCCAACTGCGGCTACTGCCACCGCCACGAGGGCCCCGCCTCCACCTCCGGCCTCATGCTCGCCTACCACTACCCCACCGGCCCCGAGACGGGCGTCCGCAAGAGCCCCGTAGCCGCCGGCAAAGGCTCCGGAGGCCTCACCTACGACATCGACCCCGGCCACGCCGACAAGTCCATCCTTTACTACCGCATGGCCTCCGACAAAGCCGCCGTGCGGATGCCCGAGGTAGGGCGCAGCGTGGCGCACGAGGAAGGGCTGGCGGTGGTGAAGGCGTGGATAGAGGCGATGTAGGGTCTGGGCTGTCACTGCGAACTGCAGTTCGCAGTGACAGCCCAGACCCTACATCGTCCGCCGCACCATCGTCAGTATCACCGCCACGCCAATCACCTCCGACTCCCGCTCCTCCAAGGGCAAGTGCGTCTGGTCCAGAGCCTCGATAGCGACATCCCGCAGCTCCACCCGCCACCTTACGATCCCGCGCTTAATCGTCTCGCCTTCCCGCAGCTCCTGCCACGTCTTGTCCATCACCGTGAGCCGCACCCCGATAGTCGTCCCCGGATACACCGGCTTTGTAAAGCGACACGTGTCAATCCCGTAATTGAGCAACACCGGACCTTTCTTCGCCCACACGAATAGCCCCGCCGCCTTCGATAGTAAGTAGTAGCCGTGCGCTACCCGACCATCAAATAAAGTGTCGCCAAGGTTCGTCTCATCCACGTGCGCATAAAAGTGATCGCCCGACACATTCGCGAAGTTGATGATGTCGGCTACCGTGACGGTGTGATTGGCGGTGGTATAGGTCTCGCCGATAGCCAATTCATCCCAGTACTTCGCGAAGGGATGCATCCTATCCTCGACCTGCGCCGCCCCGGGCTGGTACTGCTGCGTCAAGGCCGTGACCATCGTCGGGTGGCCCTGCACGGCGCAGCGGTTCATGTAGTGCAACACGGAGCGCGCACCACCTAACTCCTCGCCGCCGCCCGCGCGCCCGGGTCCGCCGTGCTTGAGGCCCGGCATCGGGGAACCGTGGCCGGTCGACTCGCGGGCGTCGCGGTCCAGGACTTGGATGCGGCCATTGTAAGGCGCCGCGCCGTACACGAACTCCCGCGCCGTGGCCGCGTCATGGGTCACGATCGTCGTTACGAGCGAGCCCTTGCCCTTCGCTACCAGCTCGATGGCCTCGCCCAGATCACGGTACGGCATCAGCGTCGCGGCCGGTCCGAAGGCCTCGATTTCGTGAGTAGCATCATGGCCGCAGGGGTCCGCGTCGAGCAGGAGCGTCGGGGCGTGAAAGGCGCCCTTCTCGGCATCCGCGCCGATGAGCCGCAGCCGGTCTTTGCCGCCCACCACCACCTCGGCGTTTTGCGCCAGCGCCTCGATCTGCTCTTCGAACTTGCCTAGTTGTTGCCGATTCACCAGCGCGCCCATGCGCACCGACTTGTCGCGCGGATCGCCGATGGTCGTTTTGGCGAAAGCCTGCCCCAGCGCGATCTGCACGTCCTCCACCATCGCCTCCGGCACCATCACCCGGCGGATCGCGGTGCACTTCTGGCCCGTCTTGGCGGTCACCTCGCGGCGGACCTCCTTGATGAAGAGCTCGAACTCAGGCGTCCCCGGCGGGGCATCCGGCCCCAGCACGCAGGCATTCAGTGAGTCGGCCTCCATGTTGAAGGGCACGCTCTCGGCGATGATCCGCGGGTGCGCGCGCAACTTCCTGCCCGTGTGCGCCGAACCCGTGAAGGTCACCACGTCCTGGTGCATGACGTGGTCGAGGATGCCGTGGCCCGTGCCCGTGACGAGTTGTAGGGCGCCTTTCGGCAAAACCCCCGACGCCTCGATGTCCTCCACGACCGCGGCCGTCAGGAAGCTCGTCATCTCGGAGGCCTTCACGACCGCCGGCATCCCGCCCATGAGGTTGGCGCCGATCTTCTCGAGCATCCCCCAGACCGGGAAATTGAACGCGTTGATGTGCACGGCGACGCCCAAACGCGGCACGAGGATATGGTGTCCAGAAAACGTGCCCTCCTTCGAGAGCCGCACTGCGTCCCCCTCGACGTGAAACGGCTGGTCGCTAAACTGCCGCCGCGTCGAAGCGTACGCAAACAGCGTCCCGATGCCCCCGTCGATGTCGATCCAGGAGTCGGCCCGCGTGGCCCCCGTGCGGGTCGACAACTCGTAGTAGCGTGCCTTGCGCTCGTCGAGGTACAGCGCCAGCGCCTTCAGCATACGCCCGCGCGCCGGGATGGTCATCGCGCGCAGGGCCGGCCCGCCCGTGCCCCGCGCGAAGTCCAGGATGGCGCCGTAGTCGAGCCCTTCCTCGCCCGCCGTCGCGATCACGGAGCCGTCGATGGCGTCGTACTGTGGGCGCCCTGCACCGGTGTGGGGCTGCCAGCGGCCGAGCGTAAAGTCGGAGAGTCTTTGGGTGGTCAAGGGTCGAAGTTTAGAGGTGGAAGTGTGAAACGAGATATTAGACAGATGGGTGGATTGGTTAACCATCAAACCATCAAACCATCCACCCATCAACCCCCCTCCCTACCTAACGTACTTATCCGCCGCCGCGCGCCACTCCTCGTTGATGTACGTCCGGCACCGCAACACCTCCCCCGGGCGCGTCTGCTCGAAGGCCAACAACTCCTGCGGGAACATCCACCCGAGCTGCAGCGCGGTGGCCGTCTCGAGGTGGCCGGCGCGGTCGAGTACGTAGAGGTCGACGAGCATCGGGTCGGCCCAGCGCGCCAGGCCGCCCTCGCGTACGAAGAGCCGCAGGGCCACGGCGCGCAGCTTGGCGACGGCCATTAGGTTGGACAGTGTGTCGAGGCCACCGGCGCGCATCTTCGCGGCCGCGAGCCGGAAGGCCCGGGCGTAGGTCTCGTCGAAGGTCCCGATCGTGTCCGGGGCCTCGCCCGCGACCTCCGTCTCCGAGGTGAGGAGCCGGGCGTAGGCCTCGGCCACGGCCTGCTTCGTCTCCACGCCGAGCTCGTCGCCGCCGCCGTAGAGGTAGCTGGCGCGCTCCGCCTCGAGCAGACCGGTGGCGAAGGCGTTTTGCCGGAAGGCCAGCCCCGCTCTCAACTCGTACCGCAGGGCCTCCGGGTAGCGCCGGTCGGTGTTGACGGCCGCCAGGGCCAGCGTGTCGTCCAGCAACGCACGCGTCGGGGCCAGCCGCAGCAGACGCACGGCGTGCGGGTAAATAGCTAGACCCTCGGCGAGGGTTTTGGCGGCAGCCGCGTCTTGCCCCATCGCCAGGCGCGAGCGGTAGGCCAGCTCGATGGCGCGGCTGTCGAGGAAGCTCTTCGCCGCCAGTGACATCAGGCGCGCATCCACGGCGGCGTACTTTCCGGCGGCAAATTCTACCTCGGCAAGTCGGAGCTGCTCTCCGTAGTCCACGCCGGCGCCCCGCCGCGCGCGTCGCAGCTCGAGCGCGATGTCTCCGGGCGCCAGGCTCGCCACGTCGCGGGCGGCGGCGGGCTGGGCCACGGCGGCGGTCGGCCTTCCGGCAAAACACACCACGGCGAGACAGGCGAGGAGGGAGAGGCGCATAAGGGTTTTTGCGGACCGCGAAGGTACGGACGCGCTACCCGACCGCCATCGGGACCTCCATGATGAGGACACGCGTTTTGGCGGAAGCCTCCAAATCGAACGACGGGACGCCCGACAGGCCGTAGCCATCCCGCTGGCCCAACGCCTGCTCACCGACCTTTGTCTCGCCCTCGAGCACGAACAGGTACACGCCATTGGTCGTGGGCGCGTGCAGCTCGTACGTGGCCCCGTGGCCGGCGTCGAACTCACCGATGCTCCACCAGGCATGCTGGTGCGCCCAGACCCCGGCGTCGTCCTGGCTCGGCGAGAGGATCTGCTGCCAGGCATTCGGTTTTGGCGCGAGCGTAATCTGGTCGTAGCGCGGCGTCACGCCCCGCTCGTCGGGGAGCATCCAGATCTGCAGGAACTTCACCGGCTCGGTCGCGCTCGCGTTCATCTCCGAGTGGCGCACGCCCGTGCCCGCGCTCATCACCTGCACGTCGCCCGCGCGGATCACGGTACGGTTGCCCATCGAGTCCTCGTGCAGCAAGTCGCCCTCGAGCGGGATCGACACGATCTCCATGTTGTCGTGCGCGTGGGTCCCGAAGCCCTTGCCCCCGGCCACGGTGTCGTCGTTGAGCACGCGCAGGACCCCAAAATTCATCCGCCGCGGGTCGTGGTAGTTCGCGAACGAGAAGGTGTGGCGGGAGTCGAGCCAACCGTGGTTGGCGTGCCCGCGCGAGGCGGCGGGGTGGAAGGTGGCGTGCATGCGGTAATGACGCCGCGGGGGCGGGGGAGGTTGTGGCGTGGCTATCTACTCGAAGTCGAGCAACTGGATCTCGAAGACGATCACCGAGTTGGCGGGAATCCGGTCCGAGGCCCTGTTGCCGTACGCGAGGCCCGGCCGCACCACCATCCACATCCTCCCGCCGCGCCCGAGCTTCGGGATGCCCTCCTTCCACGCGGGGATGAGGCCATCCAAGTTGAACGTACGCGGTCCGCGCTCGTCGGTTTGGTCGAAGATTCGCCCGTTCAGCAGGTAGCCGCGGTAGTGGACGGTAACGGTGGAGGTGCTCGAGGGCTTCTCGGCGCCGCCGGGTTCGTCGATTTGGTACACGAGCCCGCTGGCCGTCTGCACGGTGTCCATGTTGTTGGCCCGCACGAAGCGGTTGACGAGAGAGTCTGGTATGTTAGTCGGGTCAATGAAGGTGATCCCGGTCTTCCAGGCCGGCGGCGGGATGCCGAGCTCTACCTCCGGCACGTCGTCGTCCTTGTTGCAGGCTGCGAGGGTCACGAGCAGGGCGAAGAGCGCCAGGGCGCGGAACAGGATATTCATGCCGCAAAGCAACGACGCCGGCGGCGCACGGGTGTGTCGGCTTTCGCCAAAACGGGGAAATATGGGACTTCGGCGGCGAGGACCAGGTAACACAGAGGTGCGCGTACACAGCTGCGGGGGCGGGTCGCCACTCGCGGCTAGCGTGAACATTGAGGGGGGGGTGACATTCACCTTTTAAACCACGCACCATGTCGTACGCCGCCATTTTCTCCAGCGCACTATTTGCCCTACTGCTCCTGGGGTTTGCCTCCGCGTGCAGCGAGGACGCTACCCAGCAAGACACCGACTTCGTCATTGCCGAGGGGGAGGTGTGGAATTTGGAGAAAGATGGCTGGGGTAATCTCAAGCTTGACGCACAGACTAAACAGAAAGCAATGCAGGAATTGATCAAGTTAACGGATGGCCTTCAATATAGCTATCGAGACAGTTTTTTTTATCGCATCGACAGCGACGAAGCTTATCCTCTTGAAAGCTTGTTGAAAAATTATAATTCCGGAAACCACTCCGACGCCAATCTAAGCTCGCGTCATTTTACGAGACTTAATTTTCGGAAAACCTTGAATTCGCAGATCAGTACATTAGAATTGATCGTCTATGATTATCAGCAAGTTAGGTTAAAATTTCATAGCCCTGCCGCGACTGCTACTATCATGCTATACAGCTGTAAATCGTGGCAACGTAATCGATCGGATAAAAACCGGTACCGCTTCATCCCTCCGATCGCATTCTCGACCACGACTCGCTGCTTACTTTTCGCCCTATTTGACTCCTTTTGCTCTCCCGTGAGCTCTCCATTCTTCGGTTTCCTCACCGGGATCGAGACCGTCGCCCCGCCGTAAGCCTTCCCGAATCCGAGGTAGCCGAGGTCCACGTGAACCTCGCGACCCCTAAACCACCACCCGGCCTCGGGCGGGAGCTCGGACTTGAGCAAGGCAAAATCGTGAACCTTACCGAGGTACGGGGGACTCACGAACTTTATCACCTCCGAGGCCGTCGCGAGGACCATCACTTTTGTCGTGTGGGCTTTTTTTTGCCGCTGTACGTAGCCTTCTGAGCCTCCTGCGCCTCAGGCCTCTGTCTCCTTTGCTCGGTAGCGTCAATCAGGATCGCCCCCTCGGCGATCCAGTCGGCGACGAACGCTTCCACCGTGGCGTAAGACCGCGTCGGCATGAGGCTCGCCCCCGCGAGACCACGACGCAAAGTCGCGAGGGTCCTTGACTGTAGCTCGTGAGCGCTCGACTGCGAGATCCCGAATGAGACGGCCAGGAGGTCGTACGTCAGGCCGCTCTTGATGCTGTATAAGGCATAAAACAGCTGCTCGGCGTAGGTGGTGAAGATCGGGGCCTGCGTAGAATTGGCCCGACGCTCGGCGATCGACTGTCCGTATTGTTGTTCGTAGGCATCGGCGTAGACGGCGGTGAGAGCGTGGAACTGCTTGGCCGTGAGGCCGGTGGCGGCACGCCACAGGCGGTCTCCTTTGATATCTTCGTGGCGGATGGGCATAGTGGGGAGCGAGTTTTCCTAATCAACATTGTTGATAATCAGTTGGTTGAACCCGGTCAACTCTATTATTTATCGCTTTACCAAATCGAGGATCCCCAACCGAGATGGCCGAATCTGGATTTAACATGATGAACTTAAGTAATGGAGAACTAGATGATATTTACAATGAGTTTACATCAGCGGTAGCCGACTGGAATTCACAGCTTCCATCGTATAGCCGAGTATCGTTTGGCATACTTTTCTCCCACGATACATCCAGCTCTATTAACATATCAAAAGTCCAAGTATTTCAACTCGCATCATTCAACACATTTGCATTAGCCGCACAACCTACTACGGATGGCAACAGAGACCCTTTCGGAATTAGGTTTAACTTAGATAGATACCAGTCAGTCTTCCACAATCTAAGGATGAATAGGTCGGACGACGGAAGTTATTACAAAATATTACAGCACGAAATGGGACATGTAGCTGGATTTAGACATACAAATGAAGACGATGGTGATACGGAGTATGTTTTCTTAAGCCAGCTCGATCCACCATCGGTGATGAACTCTCCTGCGCATTTGATTGTGCCCGCTAATACTGCCGACGGCATTGCGATGCGGCTTCTATATCCAAATCACTCTAATTCGTATGACCTTTCACTGGTCTCGCAAGCTGGTGTAGCTAATAATAACATTCGTCTAACTATTGCATGGACAAACCGAGAGCAAAATAAACCCCTACATACTAAAGCGATGTATACTGTACAGAAAACGTCGGGCAAAGGCATTGCCTTTTTCTATATTTCGGCTTTTCGCGACAATTCAGGCATCCTAACTGTAGATGTTCCCAAAAATAACGTCTACATCATCTGCGTAGCCGGCTCCAACTACCGCGAGGACCAGGTCTTCCCGGGGCGGTGCATCGGCGTGTCCACGGGCGCAGACTCGCCCGACGAGCCCGAGTCCGGGGGATTCCGGCAGGGCGGCCCACCGCCTCCGCTCGGCTAACGCCCCCCTACCCCCGGAAATCGACCAGCGTAATGTCGAACACGAGCACCGTGTTGTCGGTGATCCCCGTGCCCGCCGGTGGGTTGCTGCCGTAGGCCGTGCTCGGGGGGGCGAAGATGCGGATGGTGCCGCCGCGGCCGATCAGCGGGATGGCCTCCTGCCAGGCGGGGATGAGGCCGGCGAGCGGGAAGGTCCGCGGCTCGCCCTCGGTGCGGTCGAAGGTCTTGCCGTTGACGAGGTAGCCGTGGTAGTAGATCGTGATCTCGCTGGAGGGCGTCGGCTTCTCGTCGCCGCCGGGATTCTCGATGACGTACTCGAGCCCGGAGGGGGTCTTGACGCGCTCCTGGGCCTGGGCGTTGTGGGCCACGAAGGCGTCGATCTGCTGGGCGGGGTCCCCGACGATCTCGATGCCGTTGATCTCGGGGTCGGCCGGCGCTTCCATCACGGACTCACCACTGGTGGTGGTGGTAGTGGCGGCGGGAGTACTGTCACCACAAGAAGGCAGGCTGACGAGGGCACCTGCGGCGACGAGGAGGATGGGGAAGCTCTGGCGGAGGCGCATGTGGGGGTTGTTTGGGGGGTAAAGATGCGGTATGGAGGTGGCGTGGCCAATGGGGTGTTCTCGCTGGCTGGCTTTGCGTCGTAGTATCTTCTTAGCTGGTGATTGCTTGGTGGAGCGGTATTCTACACGAAGGCACTGCGCTTGTGCGAAGTTCGATACGGAGAGATACGAAGGCCTGCGCACTGGGGCCCGTGCACCGGTTTACACGAAGGCGCTGCGCTTGCACGAAGTTCGACACGAAGGGGCACGAAGGGCCGTGCACCGAGGCTCGTGCATCAGGTCGTACAGCGCCGGACTAGCACGGGGGGACTGTACTACTGGAGTGCTTCCACGGCGAGTGGGGGTAGCTCTTCTCGTTTGGCGCGGGCCTCGTCGCGGCGGTCGAGGGCTTCGGTGAGGCTCTTGCCAAAACGCCCGGCCGGGGCTTCGATGGCGCGGGCGGTGAGTTCGGCGAGGGCGTAGGAGAGGATTGAACTCATTGCGAAGAGCACCAGGATGGCGGCTACGCCGCCGATGGCCCGCCCGAGGTCCGCGGCGAACCACTCGGCCAGGCTCCAGACCACGACGAAATGCAGGAGGTACACCGAGTAGCTCACGCGCCCCATCCGCTGCAGCAGGCCGACGTTGAGCCAGGGGAGCTTCCGGAAGACCTGGATGAGGTGCACGAACGAGACCGCCGCGGCGATGGCGACGATGGCGTAGAGGTGCCCGATGTACAGGCTCCACATCCCGAGGGCCACGGCGGTGAGGCCCGCGAAGGCGAGCAGGTCGTAGGCCACGGCGTACTCGCGCTCGCGCGCGGCCTCGTGGAAGTAGTACGCCATCCCGACGAAGAACACCGGGGCCTGCGTCACGAGGTTGAAGTACATGAAGCCCCCGTTCTCGACTCGCAGTCCCAGGGGGTACACACACAGCAGCACGATCTCCGAGAAGCACACCGCCAGCATCACCCACACCACCCGCCCGGCGCCGGACTCCGCGAAGCAGGTTTTGGCGAAAGCAAACAAATGAGGGAAACACAGGTAAAACGCCATCTCCGTCCCGATGCTCCAGCCCCCCGGCACGATCGCCTGCGTGGCCGGCGCGTAGAAGCCGTGGACGAAGCACACGTTGGCCAGCACATTGACGAACGTATAGCCGCTCGCCCCCTGGACGTGGGGATTGTCCGTAAACCACCCCCCGAACGCCACCCCCGCGTACAGCCCGATCCCGAGGTAGTACATCGGCGCGATGCGGAACAGGCGCCGCAGGCCGTACTTGAGCAGCGGCCGCGACTCGGCCCCGCGTTGATCGGCCGACAGGCACAGCGTGTAGGCCGACAGCACGAAGAACAGTTGCACGCCCATCTGCCCGTAGCGCGCCAGCGCGTCGAAGGCGTTGCCGACGAGGCCGTAGCTCTGCGCCGAGTGCACGAGCACCACCATCAGGATGGCCACCCCACGCAGGGAGTCGATGTGCGCGAGCTTGCGCGAGGCCCGGGCGGGCACCGAGGGAGAGGACATGCCCGCGCAGGTGCAAAGCCTGTGCCACGCGGCGCCGACCGTCGTGCTACGGCTTTCGCCAAAACCTACACCAGCCCCCGCAGCAGCGCGATCGCGAGCAATCCCCAGACCGTGCCCGTGGCCATGCTCAGGATCGCGAGCAGGATCGCGTGCGGCATCCAGGCCTTCTCGTAGGCCGCCGTCACCGCCGGCGCCGTGGCGATCCCCCCGACGTTGGCCATGCTCGCGATCGGGACCCAGGCCGCGTGCACCCGCAACACCCTCGCCACCGACAGCATAAACAGGTAATGACTCACGAGCCAGACGATCAGGAAGCCGAGGAACCCCAGCTCAAAGGACAGCCGCGAGAAGTTGAGCTTCAGGCCCAGCACCGCCATGACCGCCAGGATCAGTAAGCCCCCGAGGCGCAGGGTTAGCCCCGTGTCCCAGCGCGGCACTAGATTCCCGAGGCCCAGCCCGAGCGCACTCAACAGCAGCACCTGCGCCACGAAGTCCGCCAACAGCCACCGCGCTACCAACACCGCCGACCCCAGCAGCGCCACCGTCACCCACCGGGGTTGCCGCGCCCCCGCCTCGGCCACGACCGCCAGGGGCGCCTCCGCAGTCGTGATCCCCAACCACCGATTGACGCCGTCGCTGCGCTTGATGGCCTGGAACATGAGGATCGTCCAGACGTTGACCAGCAGATTGTCGAAGACCAGTACCGTGAGGAAAATCCCTTCCGGGCACTCGACGGCCTCCTTGAGCACCAGCTGACTGGTGGAGCCCCCGATCCAACTCCCGATGATGGGCGGGATCCCGCGCCAGAAGCCGCGCTCGATGAGCAGATCAGTGACCA
Source organism: Saprospiraceae bacterium (assembly GCA_965215115.1). GTDB lineage: Bacteria > Bacteroidota > Bacteroidia > Chitinophagales > Saprospiraceae > CALDTK01. Next base: position 2,265,939 of record OZ244050.1, on the reverse strand, counting down.
AGGACGTTTGCCCGAGCAAGGCGATGAGCGCCACCGGAAACAGCGCGATCCACGCCGAGCCGGCCACGAAAAGCCCGATCGGCCGCCACCCCACCGCCCGCAATTGCCGCACCGACAGCGAACTCATCACCGTGACGATGGCCAGGGGGATGAGCCACGCGCGAGACAGGCCGTGGATCGGGTGCGCCGAGTAGTCCCCCCCGATCAGCGCCGACGCCACCGCCGGGAGGACGTACGCCAGGAGGATGGCCGGCACCCACTCGAAGAGCACCCGTAGGTACCGCCGCGGGTAGCGGTCGAGGGCGTAGACGAGCGCCACGGTAAGGACGGTGATGAGGTAAGGGAGCATTAGGGGCGCAAGCTAGATGGGCGGCTGCGCCTAGCGGGGCGGCTGGGCCTAGCGGGGCGGCTGCGCCTAGCTGGGCGGCTGTGCCTGTCACGACGGGCCAAGCCGCCTACCTCTCCCCGCCGCGCCCTCGGTAATCTCCGCGGTTCGCACCACACGCCACTTCCGCGCCCCCGATTCGCACCAGACGCGACTTTCGCTAGCGCGATTCTCTCCACACGGTAATTCCGTCCTCCCGGAACCTCGAAATTCGCACCAGACGCGAAAATTAGTCAGAAATAATGCTTGCACGGCCCGTGTGCGCCCCGGTAACTTGTGGGGGCAGCGGCGGGGGATCACGCACGCCTCAGCCCACACCTTATAATACGATCATCATGCGTCTCCACATCCACCGCCTACTCGGCCTTGCCCTCACCGCCGTCCTCCTCTCGGCCGCCTCGTGCGACAAGGACCCCCTCTCGCTCTCCCCCGAGGAGCTCGCCGACCGCATCCGCGCCAATACCCCGACGGAGCTCCCGCCGATCACGATGACGGGCGCCAACACCATGGGGGCCTACATCCACCCCCAGCCCGGGAGCCCGCTCTGGGAGCAGGCCGGGCGCGTGGACTCGTTCCTGTTCGTCGCCTCGGGGGTGGACCGGCCGGAGACGGCCCTGGCGGAGAGCTTGGACTGTGGGGCGTTTAATAACTACCTTATCAAAAGCACCAGCTGGATCTCCGTGCAAGGGATCTATTGCCGGAGGCCAGAAATAGGCGACGATCGGTTCATCGCTTTGAATTTCGGATACCTACCAAAAGACAGCGTCCAACTAGCGCTAAACGTTTCACTTCGAAAAGCTTTGTCGATGACAAATTATTGGACAAGAGAATTTTCCGGGGCAGATATGAATTACACTATCCTCCGGGACGACCGAGCGACTGGAGTATTAAGCGGAACGTTTTCTGGGCAAGTTCTTAACCGTGCTAGCCCTTACGACACCGTAGAGATTACTGATGGTCGATTCGACATCACCTACGGCGTAACTCCATAGTAACTCAGGTTTTGGCGTAAGCTGAAGCCCGCTCCCTTACCTCTTCACCCTCACAATTCAGAACGGACATGAAAGCCGAATACTACCCCTATGCCCTGGCCGCACTGCTGCTCGGGCTCCTACTCCCAACGCGAGCTACCTACGCGCAGTCGATGTACCAGGTCGACCCCTTCGCCGCGGCGGCCGCGCCTTTCGACCAGCTCAACCCGGCGGCGCTCACGACGGGGCTCCTCGCCGAGCGCGGCAACCCCTTTATGTCGCTCTACAGCTACACCCTCGGACTCCCCCACCACGACAGCCTCACGCTCTCGGCCGACGGCCTCCAGATGGCCGCCGTCACGGCGCAGACCATGGCCTACAACCCCGCCAACGCCGCGTGGCTCGGGGCCGACCGCTACACAGGCCGGCGACGGACCCACTCGGACACGGTCTACCTCGGGGCACTGCTCGTGCGGCACGATCAGCTCGCGAGCGACGCGCTGAGCGCCAACCTCGTGTCGCTAAATACGACCGCCGGGAAGGTGTATGACGTGCCGGGACGGCCACGTAGCCCTTACGTCGTGCAGACCGCGGTGTTGATGGCCCCGCTAACGGAGAGCCTCACCGGACCGCATGCGACGTTTTACCTCGATAGCCGCGATCTGCTGGCTAACGTGCCCGGGGCGCAGGCGGTGGGGCTGCGCGTCAACGGGCAGTATTTCTCCTTCGGGATCAACACCAGCCGCAGCTACACCTTCCCCTCCAGCGGGACCTACGCGGTGAGCCTACAGTTCCTCGTCGGGGGTAGCTACAAGTGGGCACACGCGAATGTCGTGGTGCCGCCGCCCGCGCCCCAGCAGCTCCAGCTCACTGGCGGGCCTTTTTTTACCGTCCCGATCGACGGCGGCGGGGGCACACTCCGTATTCAGTACAGCGGACACTGTGGGGAACGCCTGTCGAAGACCATCATCTTCGTCGGTGGGCTCGATCCGGAGAATGATCGGGGGTACGATGATGTGACGAGGCCTAAGCTTGAATATCTGGTGCCGATAATAGGAACGGCTTACGACAACAAGACCGTGTTAACTCATCTCGACGATGCCAACTTCGACATCATCTTCGTCGACTGGGACGATGGCGCGGCCTCCCTCGGGACCAACGCCGCGGTGGTGGCGCGGGCCATCCAGACGATCAACCGGCTCAAGACCGGGGACGGGGACGGCACCCCCTCGATCATCGTCGGGCAGTCGATGGGCGGGCTGTGCGTGCGGGCGGGGATACACATGCTCGACAGCGCGCAGATCGACCCACGCCTGGAGCGCTTTTACAGCTGGGATACCCCCCACCGCGGGGCCAACTACCCGATCAGCATGCAGTCGCTCATTGTCTACTTCGGCGACAACGATATCCTTCGCAACAACGTAGACGGGATTAAGCGTGCCTACCTGGCCCACCTCGCCGATGGCCCACGGCAGCTGCGGCTGCTCTCGGTCGACATTCAGGGCAACCGATCCACGCTCGAGTTCGACGCCTGGCAGGCGTACTAACAGTCCTTCGACATCAGCGTGCCCCACTTCGCGATGAGCGACGGCAGCGGGACGAGCAATCAGTTGAGTGCGACGCCGCAGGCCAATCGCGTCGTGCTGCCGGGTGCAGACATTCTGTCCATTACGACGAAGCGACGCACTTCGCTCGTATCGAAGACGCAGACCGTGATCGTCGCGGAGTACCTCCCGGGGAATTTTGAGATCTCCTTCGAGATGTACCTCTTCGGCGTGCGCCTGGTCGACATCGACCTCGCGCACAACCGTGACATCGTCAATGGCCTACCCAACTACGATATCATGCCGGCGAGCATCTCGAACGTGGGCATCGGGGAGGCCGCGGAGGAGCTACCGAACGGCACCGTACGGCCGCATTGGTTGCTTGCCATTGCCGCTCCGTGGACACTCGCATACTCAGCGGACGTGGCGCTGCCCGGCAAATACTATGCTTACGTCCCGACGCAGTCAGCTCAAAACCTGCCAATCAGCTTCACGCCGAGCACGAGCATCGCCGGCTTCGACACCGACGGCGGTGTGCTGAGCAACGCCGAATCCATCTCACCCCCACCGGCTTACCAGGGGCCCACAGCTTCCCAAAATCATGATCATGTGTCTTTCACGCCGCAGCTAGTCACCTTCTTCCTCGACGGCGTGCTCAATGCCAATCTATCGGCATCGCCCGTGGGATTCCTCGGGTCGCAGCTTAATTTTCGCTACAATTTCGGGGAGGCCAACCCAGGCGTGGCTACCCCAGATTTTCTGGCGGGCCAGCTCACGGTCGGCGGCTCCGGCGCGATCCACGTTAATGCCGATGCCCGGATATTCGACATGGACAACCTCTCGAGTCCGTTCATCAACGCGGGCCCCTTCGCTATCGCACTTACCGACGGCGAGTGTGCCCCACTCGCGGACGTCACGATGGAGAACGGTTCGACCTTCGTGCTCGGTGGCTCGGGTCGCGCTGCGACGGTGACGGCCTTGCCCCAGACCCGCTTGAGGCTCAACAGTGGCTCCTCGCTGGTCGTCAATCCGAATACTGAATTCCGGCTCCTTTCGAAGGGCCCCGATGACATCGCAGGCGTGGCGGTTGAGTCGGGTGGCTTAATTGAAGTTCGCGCTACTCCCGCTCACGGAGTTGGTCGGTTCCTCATCGCCGGCGGCATCCTCCGCATCAAGTCCGGCGGCACCCTCCGCATCTCGCGTGCCGCCCGCGTCGAAGTCCTCAACGGTGGGCGGATCATCCTCGAACCCGGCGCCAACGTCCAGTTCGTCGACCCCGAAAACCCCAACCAATCCGACGGCGTCGTCTACGTCGGCCCGGGCGGCAAGCTCGAACTCCAGGGCGCCTACAACTGGTCCGGCCCGGGCTACCTCCACCTCGATGACCCGAAGGCCATCGCGGGCACGGGCGAACTCAAGCTCATCGGCAACGGCAATAGCTACCGCCGCCTCCAGACCGATGTCCTCGTGACCCTCGGCGCCAGTCAAAGCCTGCGTCTACACAACCTCAAGTTCCTCGCCGAGGACGGCGGCATCGCCGTCAACGGCGGCGGAAAGCTCCGCGTCACGAACTCCTACGTCGACGGCGGCTGGATCGCCCTCGCCACCGATGGCCTCGGAGAGACCCTAGTGCGTACCGTCACGTTCGTCGGATCCGCTACCGGTTTTGCGCTCGACGCCATCACCCCTTCCGCCCTCCAGTCCACCCTCATTTGGTACTGCGACTTCATCGACAACGACCTCGGCATCCAGCTCTACGGTCCGGGCCGCTACGCAACGGCCTCGTACCACCCCTACTTGAGGGATTGTAATTTCACCGATTGCGCCACCGGGATCAACGTGATCGGGCTCGACTGGACGAGCATCGATAACCCAGTCTTTTCCGGCTACGTCGGGCGGGCCATCAACGCGGCCGACTTCAACTACGTCCACGTCCGCGGGGGGAGCGCCAGCGGCGGCGGCGAGTACGTCACCCTCGTCGACGTCCGCAACGGCGGGCAGTTCGTCCTGGAGCGAGGCCAGTACACCAACGCCGAACACGGCGTCGTCGTCGAGAACGCTACGTTGGATTTGCGCAGCTGCGTGGGCATAAGCGGCCACAGCACCTCCGGGATCGAGGCCACCGCCGCGACGGTGATCCTCGCCGGCGCGACCATCACCGGTAACTACTACGGCATCCGCGGGGAGTCCGTCACGCTCCAGCGGCGGCTCAACTCGGCCAATAACAAAATCCGCAACACCCTCGGGCGCCTGACCTATCCCGCCGGCTCGAGCCGATTCTTCTCCTTGCGGTACGCGCCCGGGACTCCGATCCCGCAGGTCGACCTCACGCACAATGGCTGGGTCCAAAACGGCAGCGCCGCGACGCCGGACCCGTCCTGGTTCTGTAGCTACGAGACCAACAATTTCTGCGTTCAGGGCGCGAACACCACCTCGCCCAACGGCGGCTGCGGCACGGAATGCGATTCGCCTTCCTGCCCACAGTTCTGCGTCGCCTACCCGAATGATCCCGGCTGCGAAACCGAAGTTCCAGGTACCGTCGAAGGCCCCTTCCGCGGTACCGGCCCCGGCACCACCCTCTACCCGAATCCCGCGCGGGACTACGTCGTCGTCGACGGACTGAGCGGGACCAGCGTTAAGGTCGAGGTTTACACCGCGGGCGGTAAGCTCGTCCTCGAGGTCTTCGAGAAGACGCCCGGCCCAACGGTCGAGATCAACACCGCGAACTTGCTCGCCGGCAGCTACATCGTGGCCGTTGAGCAGGCCCCGGAAGATAGCAGCCAGAAGAAAGGTGCCGCGCCGACCCGGACGCGTCACCGGTTGGCGATCATGAAGTAGGGGCCACAGCGCGCCGCTCTACTTCGTGTAGGTCCGTTCGACATCGTCCACGGCGGCGAGGAGCTTCTCGCGGTAGCTGCGCCAACGCCCGGGCGCGTTCGAGAGGCTCGTGGCCGAGTGCCACGCCCGCGCGAAGGCCGTCGCGAGGAGGTCGTCGGCCTCGGGGCCGACGGCCTGGAGGAAGTTCGGCGGGTCGATCGTCACGAAGGCGTGGCAGGTCGCATCCGGACAGTTGATGCGGTAGATCGGCCCGGCGTTGTGGATGCGCTGCGCCCGCAGGTCGAGCCCGCCCGCGCCCCTGCGGTCGGCCTGGATCACGTCGTCGAGGTCGCGCACGAGCTCGCGCAGCGCCCCGGTCACGAGCGGGAGCTCAGCGCGGTCCAGGAGCTCCTCGGCGATCAGGCTCTCGACCTGGTTGAGGAGGCTCGCCAGTGGGGCATTGCCCCAGACTTCGTCCCGGTCGAGAGCCGCGTAGCGCCGCCACATCCCCTGCGCCTGCCGGACGAAGGGGCCGTAAGCCTCCCCGGCCGTAGTCGGGTCGAACACCCGGCGCGCCCCCGAGCCCCGGACGTGCTCGAAAAGGTACAGCTTCAGGGCCGTGAGCACGGGGTGCGCGAACAGGTAGAACACCGGCAGCTCCCCCGACGACACCTGCAGCCGGACCCCGGGTGCCTCGGCGAGCCGGGTGCAGGCCTCGAGGCTCGCGAGGTAAGCCGCCGGCGAGAAGGCGCCTTTCGGCAAAACGCGACGCAGGCCCGCTACGCTACTGTGCTCGTCGGTTAATCGCTCGCCTACGCTCAGGCCGAAGGCAGAACTGAGGAGTAAAAAGTGCCTCAGGGGCCAGGCCGCGCCCCCGCCCGTACGCCTGTAAAAAGTCGAGGGCGCGATGTCCAACTGCGCCGCGACCTGCGCGACGCTCACGCCCCGGCGCTCGATGGCCGCGAGTAGGTTCGCGTTCCAGGCGGGCATGAAGTCGTCTACCCGTTCGAGGTAAGGTCCTAGATCCATCTTGAAAATAGCGATTGTCCTCCGGGGGCACTAATGTAGCGTACGGACCTCGCGTGGGGTCTCGGGCTAGGGGGTGGGTCGGTGGCGGTGGGGCTAGTGGTTTTGGCGAAAGCCGCTAGGAAGGCGTAGAGGGAATGCTGTAGAAATCCGCAGGCGTAGAAGTCGCGCACCATTTGGCCATCCCGCGCATCGGTCTGGCGGCCGGCGAGCTGGCAATACTCGCGAGCATTCCGCTACCCCCCCCCTTACCGCTCCCCACCGCCACCCTCAGCAGACAGGCTCTCTCCCCGCCCGCGCATCCAAAACACCGATGAGCCCACGAAGTGCCGCGCCTCCGCGACGGCTAACCCCCCCTCCCGCGCCACGCACACGAAGTAGTCCATCAGGCCGTAGCCCTCGGCCTCGAGCAGGCCCGGCGGCCCCGTGAAGACCAAGTAGTCGATCCCCTCCTGCGCGCGGAGGTGCTCGGCGTACACCTCCCAGTCCTCCTTGCCGTCCACGCCGTAGACGAAGGTGGCGCGCCGCGCCAGCTCCGGGTAGTGCTCACGGAGGTAGAACTGCACGGCCGCCGAGCTCTGGAAGTACACGTACACCCGGTCGCCGGCCTCCGCTTCCGCGTCGAGGTAGTCGAGCGCATCCTTCACCTCCTCGACCTCCAGGCCCACCGTGCGTACGTTGAGTCCGAACAGCAGCAGCGGCACGAGCGCCACGGCGAGCGCCGGTGCCCTGGGTAGGTAGACCCTCAGGTACCCGAACGCCACCGCCACGCCCGCGGCTAGGAAGACGACCACCGCCGGCAGGAGGTACAGCACCATCCGCATTTCGAAGGGGTACAGCCGCAGGTACGCCATCGCGAGGTGCACCCCGAAGGGCGCGGCCAGGACGAAGAACGCGGGTCGGTTCGTTTTGGCGAAAGCCCACACTCCCAGCACCACGAACGTAAACAGCGGCAGACTGAAGCGCCGGTACTGACACACCAACTTCGCCGTGACCTGGACCTTGCCCCACAGCTGCTCCCAGAAGGCGACCCCGGTGGGATCGTGCGGCAGGAAGACCCCGAACGGCTCCCAGTACGCCACCATCCCCGGCCCGTTCGGATTGTCGTGAATGAAGGCCTGGTAGTAGACCAGGAAGTTGACGAGCCAGAGGACGACCGGCAGCACCGTCAGCCGAAAATCCCTCGGCGAGTCCGTCCACGCTTCGTACAGGAGGTAGAGCCCCGTGGTGAAGAGCATCACGACGGCCACGTGCGAGAGCCACAGACAGGCCACCCCGAAGGCCCCCAGCGCGAGGGCGGTGCCGAGGGTACGCCTTTCGGCAAAACGCAAGCACGCGAGCACGATGGCCACCGAGAGCGTCGCGTCGAGCATGTACTGCTTTACCTCGGTGGCGTAGTAGTTGGCCGCGTAGGCGTTCGCGAAGACGGCCGTCGCGAGCCAGGCCTGCCTACGCGTGCTCAGCATACGCGTGGCGAACGCGTAGCACAGCGGGACGGCCGCCAGGTAGGCCAGCAGCGGCACGAGGCGCAGGGCCCAGTCCCGGTCCCCGAACGCCGCGATGGCCCCCTTCTCGAGCCACAGGAACCCAATCGGCGCCGCCTGCAGCAGGTCCAGCGGCGCCGTGAGTCCCGCGAAGGAGCGCTCGGCCAGGTTCAAGGCCAGCATCGCCTCGTCGAGCCACAGCGATCGCAACGTACCGTAGTTGACGAGCGCGAGCGCCACCCCGCCGGCGGTAAGCGCTTGCAGCGCAAGGACGAGGCCCCGATCGACCGACCTCACGCGCCTAGAGCCTTGTCGCCAGCCCCCGCCCGCGCGGCGAAGTAGGCCTCCACGTCCGCCCGAAGCATGTCTACCAACTCGCGATCCATATACCGGTACTCGTCTTCGATCCCGAGCACTACGGGCGCCCCGGCCCGGGGTTGCGTTCCGAAGCGCTCCGTGAGGATCTCGCCGTGGCGATCCTCCATCACGAAGACCACGTCCGCCCAGGCCAGCAACCCCGCCGAGACCTTCGTCCGCGCGGACGCCGCGGTGCCCGCCGACCTGACGCGGAAGCGTGGGTCGTCGCGGTACATCACCTCGGCCGTGCGACTCCGCCACCGGTTGCGGCTGCACACAAACAGGACGTTGAGCCGGCGGGCGGGAGAGGGGGGAGGGTGCATGTGAGCGGCCCCGGCGGCGGCGCGCCTGGGGGCGCAAAGAAAGGCCCGTACCTTCGCGCACCCAAACCAAGCCCACCGATATGACCGCCACCGCCACACCGACCACGACCCAACACGCCTTCCTCGCCGAACTCGGCCTGGAGGACCAGAACGCCGGCACCTGGATCGGGCGCCGGACCCTCCCTCCGGATGGCGGCCGCGGTACCGAACTCACCAGCACGAGCCCGGTCGACGGCAGCACCATCGGCCGCGTCGGCGTCACGACGGCCGCGCAGTACGAACAGGTTTTGGCGGAAGCCGAAGCGGCCTTCAAGGTGTGGCGCCTCACGCCCGCCCCCCAGCGCGGCGAGATCGTACGGCAGTACGGCAACAAGCTCCGCGAGCACAAGGAGGCCCTCGGCAAACTCGTGAGCTACGAGATGGGCAAGAGCCTCCAGGAGGGCTGGGGCGAGGTGCAGGAGATGATCGACATCTGCGACTTCGCCGTGGGCCTGAGCCGCCAGCTGTACGGCCTGTCGATGCACTCGGAGCGCCCCAGCCACCGCATGTTCGAGCAGTACCACCCGCTCGGCGTGGTCGGGATCATCTCGGCGTTCAACTTCCCGGTAGCCGTCTGGAGCTGGAACGCGATGATCGCCCTGGTCTGCGGCGACGTGTGCGTGTGGAAGCCGTCGGAGAAGACGCCCCTGTGCGGCGTGGCCTGCCAGCGGCTCTTCGCCGAGGTGATCGCGGAGAATGACCTGCCCGACGGCATCTCCTGCCTCATCAACGGCGACTACCGCGTCGGTGAGTTGATGACCAAAGATCGGCGCGTGCCGCTGGTCTCGGCCACGGGTTCGACGCGGATGGGGAAGATCGTCGGCGCGGAAGTAGCCAGCCGCATGGGCAAGACCCTGCTGGAGCTCGGCGGCAACAACGCCATCATCGTGACGCCGAGCTGCGACCTCGAGGTGGTGCTCGCGGGGGCCGTCTTCGGGGCCGTCGGTACCTGCGGCCAGCGCTGCACGTCGACGCGGCGCCTCATCGTCCACGAGTCCGTCTACGACAAGGTGCGCGACGCGATGGCGCGGGCCTATGGGCAGCTCCGCATCGGGGACCCGCTCGACACGCACAATCACGTCGGTCCGCTCATCGATCGCGACAGCGTCGAGGCCTACGAGCGGGCTATTGAGCAGGCGAAGGAGCAAGGCGCGACTTTCGTGGTCGAGGGTGGGCGGCTTTCGCCAAAACCCGATGAAGCGGCCACGGGCGTCTACGCCTCCGGCTGCTACGTCAAGCCCTGCATCGCCGAGGTTTCGGAGCAGACGGCCATCGTCAAGCACGAGACCTTCGCGCCGATCCTGTACCTCATGAAGTACCGCACCCTCGAGGAGGCGATCGCGCTGCAGAACGACGTGCCGCAGGGCCTCAGCTCCGCCATCATGACCACCGACATGCGGGAGGCCGAGCTCTTCCTGAGTGCACAAGGCTCCGACTGCGGCATCGCGAACGTCAACATCGGCACCTCGGGCGCGGAGATCGGCGGCGCCTTCGGGGGCGAGAAGGACACCGGCGGCGGGCGCGAGTCCGGTTCGGACAGCTGGAAGGCCTACATGCGGCGCCAGACCAATACCGTCAATTACGGGCGGGACGTGCCGCTGGCGCAGGGGATCAAGTTTGACTTATAGGAGCGGATAGGACACGAGGCGCACGAGGGAGACACGAGGCGCACGAAGGGGAGCGGGCGGCATAGCTTCGTGCTCCTCGTGTCTCCTTAGTGCCCTTCGTGTCCTCCCACCGCCCCCTTCACCATCCCCATCGCCCGCACGTTATCCGGATGCCGGATGCTCGCCCGAATATCCGCCTTCTCCCCTTCCGTCAGGTGAAAGGTCATCGCGGCGGCCTCCCGGTCTTCGGCGGGGCGGTAGCTGAAGCGCACGAACTCGAAGTAGTCCTCGCCGAAGAGCTCGTGCAGGAGGCCGATGTTGTCGTCGAGCTGGAAGTCCTGCAGGCTGATGAGTTGCCCGGCCACGCCCAGGGGCGAGAACAGGCTCGAGATCCAGCCCCGCGGCTTGCGCTCCTTCGGGCGCTCGAACTTCTCTAGGGTGCTGACTTGGACGAGGGTCACGCCCGAGGTGTGCTCCAGGATCCACTCGCGGTACACCTGGAGGAAGCGGCTCGCCTCCATGACGCCGAAGTTGTCGCGGAAGCCCGCGTCCATGACCTCGACCGGGGGCGACGACGGGAGGTAGACGTTCGGGAGCACGTAGGGGTAGGTGGCGTTCATCCGCAGCGCCGTCGAGATCGGGAGGCGCCCCGGGAGGCGATCGGCGAAGAGCGCCCCGAAGTCGACGGCGTCCACCTCGAAGTCGTCCCCGCGCCCGACGCCCGCCGGCGGCAGCGTCATGTGCCGTACGCCGAGCGGCGAGATGATGAGGCGGCGCGCGTCGTTGACGATGCTCGGCGTGAGCAGCAGCATCGGGATCTCGGCGGCGCGCTCGGCGGCCTCGTAGTCGCCGAGGCGCTTGCGGAAGATGCCGCCGAGGTTCTCGTTGAGCTGCTGCTCGAAGGCGTACGCGCGGTCTTTGCGGTAGCGCTTCCCGTCGAGGGTGAAGTGGCTCGACGGCAGGAACAGGTCACGGCTCACGATCGCGAACGCCACCGAGTTGAGTAGGTCGCGGCCGGCGGCCTCGAGGTGGATCGAGTCGGCCGTGCGGCGGTCGACGAGGGTCTCGTGGCGCTCGGCCAGGGCGCGGGCGTACTGCTCGGCATCGCGCTGGAGGTCGAGCTCGGACCAACGGTTTTGGCGAAAGCTGACATCGCGCACAGGGTTTTGGCGAAAGCCGCCCACCGCTGCCCCGTTGGACTGCGCGCCCCCGGACGCACGCCCGCTCGACTGCGCGCCCCCGGACGTACGGCCGCTCGACTGCTCGGCCTCGCCGACGGACACATCGCCCGCGCGACTGGCGGACGCGTTGCTTACGGAGGGCTGCGCGGGGACTGGGTCGCGTGTCCGCAAAACCACGGGCACGGCCTCGGGCTGGCCGGCTGCTGAACCTACGCCTTCACGCTCCACCCCGGCGGCCCAGGTCAGGTCCCGGACGTAGGCCGCGCCGATCATCCCGCCGCTGGCCCCGGAGATGAGGGTCGTGTGCCGCAGGAACGCCCCGCCCGTGGCCGCCTGCACCTCCTGCAGGACGTGCGTCGTCCAGTAGGTCGCCTTGAGGCCGCCGCCGCTTACGCACAGGAGGATCATGCGGGGCTTGTCCTCGCCGGTGCGCGCGCGCCAACGCTCGAGGATGAGGCGCATGCTGTCGCGGTCGCGGGCCACGCCCACGGGGTCGGCCAACTCCTCGAGGCGCTGGTAGGAGTAGGCCGGGAGCTCGCCCGAGTAGTCGAGCCCGTAGGCGCGGTTGCGGAACGTGAACCAGTCCTGCCCGGTCACGAGGTTGATGAGCACGAGCGCGAGCACGAAGATGCTCGTGCGCCAGGCGTGGAACCAGTACGTCACCGCGCCCGCCACCGCGGCGATGACGCTGAAGAGGATGAAGATCGAGGCCCCGGCCGGGATCCGCACCCACGCGAAGTCCATCCCGAGGCCGCTGAGCACCAAGATGAGCAGGATCGCGCCCTGGAGGAGGAGCGCGTTGAGGTGGTTTTGTCGAAAGACGCCTAAGATCTGGTCGGGCTTATAGTGCGCGATGGAGCGCGTGCGGCGGGGCGTGAGCGACTCGGTGAGGTAGTGGTCGACGCGCCAGGCGTTCTCCCCGGAGATGAGTTGCGCGAGGCTCACGCCGCGGTGGCCGGTGATGAGGCGCTTGCGACGGCGGCGCGCCTGTCCGCGGAGCAGGTCGCGCAGGTCGGGGTAACTCGCGATGTCCTTGTTGGTGAAGCGGAAGTACAGGAAGTACACCACGACGACGAGGAGGACCCCGGCCAGCAGACTGAGCCCCGCGCCGAGCAACTGGCCGTTGCCGTAGTCGAGTTCGGCCTTCAGGAAGGCCCGCAGGCGCAGGACGTAGAAGCCGAAGAAGCCCAGCGGCAGCAGGGCGTTGTTGATGCAGTACTTCCCGAACGGGCGCGCGAGCGTGGCGAGGAAGGGGAAGTAGCGCGCGTTGAGCAGGTAGGTGGTGAGGTTCCACGTCATGATCATGCCCCCGAGCCCGACGCCGACGAGGAAGAAGCTCAGGCCGCCGACCTGCCCGGCGTACTCCGGCTCGAGGAAGAGGTACTTGACGCCGAATTTGGCCGCGAGCCGGTCGGAGATAAAGAGCACCAGCAGCACCCAGAGGATGAGCAGGAGGTGGTTCTGGCGCAACTGCAACACCATCAGTTGCACCGGGAAGCTGTGCCACACGCGCTCCGAGGTGCGGAACAGGTGCCGGGGGGCAGCGTACAGGAGGTCGGAGGCATTGGGCATGGGGCGTCGACTATCGGCCAGGCGGCTGTAAAAGAAACGCACTTGAGCTACACCGCGCTCGCCCCCGGGGGTTACCGCGGCGTTAAGGCCCCCCGGCGACATACCAGGACCGTATGATAAGGTATTGACCTACGGCGCGTGAGGCACGACCTGGCACCGTTTTGGATGCCTCCCCGCCCGCGGGACTACTTTTGCCCCCGTGAGCTTCGCGGTCGCGTGTCGGCCCTATCCTTCGAGAAAATCACATTTATGAACATTGCAGTAGTGGGTACCGGCTACGTCGGACTCGTATCGGGCGTCTGCTTCGCGGAGACCGGCAACCAGGTCATCTGCGTCGACATCGACCAGAAGAAAATCGATCGCCTCCGCGCCGGAGAGGTCGTCATCTACGAGCCGGGCCTGGAGCCGCTCTTCGAGCGCAACCAGCGCCAGGGGCGCCTGACCTTCACGACCGACCTCGCCGCCGGCATCAAGGACGCCGAGATCATCTTCCTCGCCCTGCCGACGCCCCCGGGCGAGGACGGCTCGGCCGACCTGAAGTACATCCTCGGCGTGGCCGCCGATCTGTCGAGGATCATCACCGACTACAAGGTCATCGTCGACAAGAGCACCGTGCCCGTCGGCACGGCCGAGAAGGTCCACGCGATCTTGGCCGACAACCTCGACACCAGCCTCTTCGATGTCGTCTCGAACCCCGAGTTCCTGCGCGAGGGCGTGGCCGTGGACGACTTCCTCAAGCCCGACCGCGTCGTGATTGGCACGAGTTCGGAGCGGGCCGCCAGGGTGATGAAGCGGCTCTACGATCCGTTCGTGCGCCAGGGCAACCCCGTCATCGTGATGGACGAGCGCTCGGCCGAGATGACGAAGTACGCCGCCAACTCCTACCTCGCGACGCGGATCACGTTCATGAACGAGATCGCCAACCTGTGCGAACTCGCCGGGGCCGACGTCGACCAGGTGCGCCGCGGCATGGGCACCGACTCGCGCATCGGCAAGCGCTTCCTGTTCCCGGGCATCGGCTACGGGGGGAGTTGCTTCCCGAAAGACGTCTCGGCCCTCGGGAAGACCGCCGCGCAGCACGGCTACGAGTTCAAGATCCTCGACAGCGTGATGAGCGTCAACGAGGAGCAGAAGCGCAAGCTGAGCCGCATGATCAAGGCGCACTTCGGGGACGACCTCCAGGGCAAGACGATCGCGCTGTGGGGCCTGTCCTTCAAGCCCGACACCGACGACATCCGCGAGGCCCCGGCCCTCTACATCATCCGCGACTTGCTCGACGCCGGCGCCCGCGTGCGCGCGTTCGACCCGGAGGCGATGGACAACGTCGCCCGCGAGTTCCCGGAGGTCGAGATGTGCATGGACCAGTACGAAGCCCTCGACGGCGCCGACGCCCTGGCGATCTGCACGGAGTGGAAGGTGTTCCGCACGCCGAGCTTCGCCGCGGTGAAGAAGATGCTCAAGGAGCCCGTGATCTTCGACGGTCGCAACCTGTACCACCTGGACGCTCCGCGTGAGGCCGGCTTTACGTACTACTCCATCGGCCGCGAGGTGGTGCACCAGGAGGCGACCGCGGCGACCGTGGCGACCGTGGCAGCCTAAGCCGAGGACACAGCAAGAAATCGGAGCCCCCGCCGCCTCACGAGGCGGCGGGGGCTTTTGCTTAGTACTACTGAGGCCACCACATATAATTCTAATATATGTAATAAAATTAGTATATCATTTGGCACACCTCTTGAATAGTCCGCACCAAGAACGATCATGTTCTCACAAACACACACCGGCGAGAAGAGCTCGCCGGACAACACGCAGGCTATGAACAACGACAAACTTTCTTTCGCCGCCCTACTCATCTCCGCACTCGCATTTACGGCTTGCGAGAAGGAAGATATCGCAGTACCGAACACGAACCAGGAAGAGGCTGCCGCAGAGGTGGACTACAGCAATACCAACATCCGCTACGCCGACGGCAAGGCCCCGGACACCACCCCGGCGGCGCCCGTCAAGGACGTGGAACCCACCACGGCCGCCAACATCCGCTACGCCGACGGCAAGGCCCCGGACACCACCCCGGCGGCGCCCGTCAAGGACGTGGAACCCACCACGGCAGCCAACATCCGCTACGCCCACGGCAAGGCCCCGGAGCGCGCCCTCGAGCGCGCCCAGTAACGCTAGCGCGTGCGCTGGACGATAATTGAGCACCATCAAACGCGGGCCTCACTACCTATATGGATAGTGGGGCCTTCGCGTTTTGACGCAAGTCCTCCTGCTCCTTCCAACGAAACGCCGGGGAAGGTGTCCTCGCTACGTCCACGGGGCACCCTCATTAGGGCGCACCCGGCCATTCTCCTGCCGTTTATCGCCAACCACCCCGACTTATCCGCCACTCGACGGTACCTTCCGACCAACCGCCTGTTGTGGCGTCGTTTGTGCGGCAGGTCGGATAGAACTATGAAGAACACTACACTCCTAAGGGCGAGCGCCTGGGCGCTCCTCTGCGTGGGGGCCTCGCTCACGCACCTGGCGGCCACCGCCCAGATCTACATCGGCGAAGGCTCGAGTCTCACCATCGGGCCGGGTTCTAGCGTGAGCGTCATCGGCGGCGACGTCACCGTCGAGGACGGGGGCTCGCTCGACAACAACGGGCTCCTCGTCACGGACGGCGACGTGCTCATCCAGGGCACGCTACGCACGGTGTTGAGGGATACCGCCGCCGGGGCGGGCTTCGGTCAGGTCCGGGCCGGCGGGCAGGTCGTCATCGACGGGAACCTGCAGATCGCGGAGGCGACCGACAGCGACTTCCGGGGCACGGTCGACTTCCCGATCATCCTCCACCGCCTCGACCGCGCGGGCGTGTTCTGGGAGGAGGCGCTGCCGCATTCGGCGTACAGTGTACTATACCAACCGGGTGCCGTCGTCGCGCACTTGGGCGAGGGCCGGGGGCAGGTAGCTTCCGCCAAAACCTACGTCGAGCGGACGGCCCTGCGGCTCTACCCCAATCCGGCCTGGGGGGAGGAGGTCTTCGTGAGTGGCCTCGGGACGGAGCGCGAACTCCGCCACGTGTACCTGCGGAGCATCACCGGGCAGCGCTTCGCCACGACCACCGAGCGCCACGGGGACCAGCTCAGGGTAAGCATCTCGGCGTACGTGGCCTCGGGCATGTATCTGCTCGAACTCGTCGGCACGGACGGCGTGCAGGAGACCTTGCCGCTGGTGCTGGGACGGGAGTAAAGTCTGGCGACGGTAAGAGGCCACGCCTGGGGAGACCGTGCGCGGGACGTGTTTGCCCGGGTCTACAGCCCGTTGCGACCTCCCGGCGCTCCGTGGGGGGGGGGGGCAAGCTCACGCCTACCCCCCCCCTTCACAACAGAGTCAATCGCTCGATCGAGCGGTCCGCGTTAGTGCGTCAGGTCCAGCGCCGGGCTGTTGTTGCTTGCGTACCCATTCGTAGCGTAGCTCCTGCCGCGGCTGGTTTTGGCGAAAGCCGTCTCATCGGGACGGTAGATCCGCGAGATGAGGTTGTCGATGACGTAGGCGCGCGTGCGGCTGTAGAAGGTGTCGACCTCGCCGAGGTAGCGGTGGTAGAGGAAGTTGAGCAGCAGGCCGGCCACGAGGGCGACGAGCGTGGTGTCGAAGGCGAGATTGAGGCTGCCGGTGATCTCGGACATGCCCTCCTCGGTGCGGGCGAGGTGACTCAGGCCGATGGAGCCACTCAGGCCGATGAGCGTCCCGATGAAGCCGATCGACACGATGGCCCCCGCGAGGTAGCGCACGATCTCGAGGCCGCCCTCGGTGGCCTCCTTGCGGGTCGACACCTGGGCCTCGAAGACCTGCAGCGTCTCCGACACGGAGTTGGCGTTGCGGAACTGCGTGCAGGCCTTCTTGACGAGGTCCGAGACCTCGGAGCGGTGCCCGGCCTGCTCGCGGCGGATGACCTCGAGCTTGATGCCGGCCACCTCCTCGGGCGTGAGGACGAGCTGGTCCTGCTCGGGCAACATGCCGAGCTTGAGCGCGTCAAATTCGTGGGCGATGGCCGTACGCTTGGCGCGCAGCAGGAGGAAGCTGTAGACGAAGACCGCGTAGATGGCCGCCTGGATGTAGCCCCCCGCCGAGCCACCGAGCAGGACGGCGACGCGCGTGAGCGAAGAGTCCGCCGGCAGCACCGACGCGACGAAGAGCAAGGAGAGCCACGCGGCGACGCCGATGACGAAGGCGAGGATGGCCTGGAAGCTGGAGGAGGTTTTCATGTTTGGAATTTGAAAAGTGGAGAGTGAAAAGTTGGAGACTGGAAGGTGAAGAGTTGAAAGTTGCCTGGCTAGCGTCCTGGCGGGACATCGTGTGCACTTTCAACTTTTCATCCACTATTGCACTTTGAAGCTGCCGTCGGCCGCGATCGTGACCGTCGCGAGGCGGGTGCGGTCTTCGGACCGGGGGAGCGTGCGGCGGAGGGTCTCGCCGCGGGGCTTGCCGGAGTCGTCCTTGGTGTAGACGAGGAGGTCGGTGGCGACGGAGGTGCTGCCGCGGTCGGACTCCTTGAAGACGGCGTAGACGGTGTAGGTGCCGGGGTTGATGCGGTCGAACTGGCGGACGGCCTCCTGGTTGGTGCGCAGGTCGTTGCCGAAGAGGCGGTTGCGCGACTTACCGGAGTCCCAGTCGCCGATGTCTTTGTCGCGCTTGTCGTTGCCGTAGACGCAGGTCGAGCCCTGGCAGACGTAGAGGTCGACGTTGTCGGCGGCGTTGGCCCACTTGAGCTCGAAGGAGACGCGCGCCGGGACGCTCGGGAGGGTGCCGCGGTAGGGGGCTTCGGTGGGTTTGGGGGTGGGCGGATTGGTTGATGGTTTGGTGGGTGGATTGGGCTGTTCGGGGGTGCTCCGCTGGTTGGCCTGGGCGGCGGCTAGGGCCTGGGCTTGTTGCTGGGCCTTGGCTTCGGCGGCGCGGCGGTCGGCCTCGGCTTGCTTGCGCTCGGCCTCGGCGAGTTGTTTTTGGGCGAGGGCGCGCTCGGTGCTGGTCTTGGCGTCGCGGCTGGCGGCGAGGGCCGCCTGGCGCTCGGCCTCGGCCTGCTGGGCGGCCGCGACGGCCTGGGCGGCGCGGCTGCGCTGGGCGGCGAGTTCGGCCTCGAGCCCGCCGACGTCGGGGCCGTCGACGGGGCGGTAGTCGACGAGCATCGCGAAGAGGGTATCGCCGCGGTGCTTACTGCGCAGGGAGTCCGGTAGGGTGCCGTGGATCTGCATGGTGGCGGTGTCGAAGAAGATCGCGGCCTGCTGGTACTTCGACGCGCTCGCCCCGCCCTTCGGGGTGATGACGAAGAGGAAGATCACGGCTCCGAGGGCGGCGGTGAGCAGGTCGAGGAGGGAGAGGTTGAAGGGGGAGGATTCGCGGCGCATGGTTTGAGTGTTGAGGGTGGAGGTGGGTTGGGGCTTTGCGGGTGGGGCTTTGCGGGGGTGCTGTGGGGGACGTTTTTCCCACCAGCCCCCGGTGGGGGAATCCAAGGAGCTGCTGCGCAGCGGCGTTTGTTTGTGGCTGCCGCCTCGTTGGGGCATGGCTGGGGAGCTTGGGTGGGGGGGGCTGGACGATGCTGCTCAGGCGGTTCGTGCGTGGCGGGGGTAGAGGGCCGGGGCCTGCGTGTGCGACAGTGTTTGGGACTGCGCGAGGGCGGCCATTGGGAGGGGCCAGCGGCACGTGGGGCAGTGGGCGGCCTGGGCGGGGGCGTGCCCGCCGCAGTTGTGGCAGTCGACGATTTGCGGGGCGACGACCTTGGCCTCTTGGACAGTGGCCTGGCCGAAGTCGCCCGGCATGCGGCAGCGGTGGCAGTGGGTGGCGCCGGCGGGGTTGGGGGCGGAGCAGTTGTGGCAGTGCATGGGAGAGGGTTTTCAATTGTCTTGTCAATTTTCAATGTGCTTGGGTGCTATCGGGTGCGGGGTGCTTGGGTGCTTGGGTGCGGGCACGTCTATCGCACCTAGGCACCCCGCACCTAAGCACCCCGCACCTAGGCACCCCGCACCCACACACTCAATACCGATCCGCAAATGGAATCCGGTACTGATACCCCACGGTTATGGCGCGCATCCGGCTCGTGAGCGTGCCCTTGTTGTCGAGGAAGAACTCGTTGGCCTGGCGGTAGCGCGGGTTGAAGGCGTCCTTGGCGCCGTAGTCGAAGGTGGCGTTGAGGACGAGGCGCGAGTTGCGGTTGATGTCGAAGAAGAGCCCGGGCTGGAGGCGCAGGTCGACCTGCGTACCGCGGTAGTCGTCGTTGACGGAGTTCCCGAAGGAGACCTTCTGGTTCTGGACGACCGGGAACTCCTCGCCGAAGTACTCGGTGGTCTCGTCGATGCGGCCGGTGATGCCGAAGTTGAACGACGGCCCGGCGGCGAGGGTGTAGCCGATGCGGTTGGTGAGGTAGTCGGAGTACCCGATCGTGACGGGGACGTTGAGGTAGTGCAGGCGCTCGCGGGCGGAGAAGTAGCCGCGGCGCCCGTCGTCCCCGGTGAAGGTCCCGGTCTCGTACTGGCCCCCCTTCTGGAGGTAGGACAGGCCCGTGGCGAAGCTCCAGTGGCCGAGCTGGAAGCCGGCGTCCAGACCGGCGTTGACGCCGAGGATGCGCTCGGAGGTCGGGTAGAGTTCGACGAGGTCTTCGGTGTAGCGAAACTTCGAGCCGTTGACCCCACCGTTGACCCCGATGTAAAAGGCCGAGCCCCCTTGCGCAAAGGCGACGGCCGCGGTGAGGAGCGTGAGGAGGGTAGCCAGGGTGAGGCGCTGGAGGGCGGTTTTGGGGGAGGCGATGACAGCGGGTGCGAGGGCGATGGATCGGGTGTGCATGAGGGTTAGTTTGTGTGGTTTTAGCGAAAGCCGAATCGGGAGTGAGCGAGTGCTGCGCTACCGCCGATCGATGCCACAAACAACGGGGGGTGGGCCGTTAAGCCCTCTTACGGAAGGCTTGCCGAAGCGTTAAGGCGGGGGTTCGGCGGGGGACTTTAACCTGGGTTTTAGGAAAGCAGGGCCCGGCGTTTTGGATTTTTTAGGGCTTGCGGGCCCGCGCCCGTGAGATGGCGTGCTCGCCGACGATGGGGCTTTCGCCAAAACCTGCGTTCGCACCGTCGTGCAGCGGGCGGCGTTATGCCTTACCCGCGCACTCCACACCCGCTGCCATGTCGAAACCCGCCCTGCCGAAATCGAAGACTCGCACCAGCGAAGACGCCCCTGCTCGCCTCACCCGCCTGGCCAGTCTCCTGCTCACTGCCCTCCTGCTGGGACCGGGGGCGGTAGGCTGTACGCCCGAACCGCAGGACGAGTCCATCGCCAGGCAGATCGAGGGCGAGTGGGCACTCGTGAGGCTCACGGGGGGCGCGGCGGGGATTGACCAGACCTACAGCATCGGTGATGCACCCCAAACGGTGACCTTCGACGACGAGGGTAGGTACACCTACATCGAGCGGGGCCTCAGCACGGGTGCCGACACCACTACGGGCAACTGGTTCATGACCGAGGTCGCGCGGGCGGGAGACACCCTCAGCTTTAGGTTCACCGATCAACTCCCACAGCCGCTCAAGTCGCGCCGCATGCGGCTCGTCGCCCAGACGCGGCTCGAGACCCAGGGCGAGTGCTGCGACCAGTTCGGCTACACCTACCAAAAACTGTAGTCACGCAGGCTCGCCACCGCGTGCGAGTATGGACCTGAGAGGGGTCACCTTACGGTAAAACAAACATTTTGTTTTACACACTCTCCTCCCCGAAGCGTTGATAAGGCATGCAACGCACGGAGGTCGCCAGCACGAGCCTGGCCAGTATCGGGTACGACGCGCCGACGCGCACGCTCGAGGTCGAGTTTCAGTCCGGGGCCGTGTACCACTACCACGGCGTGCCCTACGCCGTGGCGAAGGGTCTGGCGATGGCGCAGAGCGTCGGGGGGTACTTCGTGCGGCGCGTGCGGCCGGTGTATGCGTACGAGCGGGTGGAGTGAGTGGGTGAACCGTGCTGCGTAGGGAGATTGGACTCGGCAGCCACTATTGCCCGGGATTTATTCGCGAGGGCCGACGGACGCGTTGCGCGAAGAAGGACTCGATCCCGATACTGGGCGCGAACTGGATCGCGCCGCCGGACGATATGAATTCTTCACCGCGATCAGTAGGGAGGTTATACGCAAATCCTACGATGCCGACTACGAACCGCACCTTGGATAGGCTGTAACTGAACCCGGGAGCGGCTCCGATCGACACCGCCTCCAACCCTCCCTCGAAGCGGCGCTCCTCGGTGAGGAAGTTTACGCCGCCTATCCCGACATCGACCAGGAACTGAGCAGGTTTGAGGCGTCCGATGTAGCCGCGCCCCGACACGCCGAGGGTTGAAATCCCGAAGCGGTTATTGCCCTTCGGGAGTATGCCATAGTCGATGCCGACGGCTGCTCCCTCGCTCAGGCGAACGCCCAGGCCAAAACCGAATGCAATCGGCGAAGACCTCGGCAGTGGAAGGGCGACACCTATCCCAAGAGTGGCTCCGTCAATGAAGTCGACCCCGTAGCGCGGCGCGGTGTCATTCGGATTAGGTGACGGAAGCGCCTGGGCGCTTAGCCCGACGGTCTTCCAGGCGACGCCGGCGGCGACGCACAAGAGGGTAGACCAACGTCGCCGCTTAAACCGCGGCCGTTCTGCATCTCTCATCTCTGGCGAAGGTAAGTCGGGCCAGGCGCAAGGATAGGCTACCGATAGCATCCCGCGCGCGCAGCTACGGGAGACCGAGGCCATATGCCCTAGCGCCTATCGTCGGCGCCGCAGCCGCCGGCGCCCCTCCCACAGTGCCACTGCCGCAGACAATCCTACGCCCCAGACCCCAGGCACCGCCGCTGCCACGATCGCCGCCACCAACGCCACCGTCACGAGCTGCCCCGCGAAACTCAGCCGATCCTTCGCCACCACAACCCCTACCCCACCCGCTGCCACGAAGCCCGCCAACATCCACTCCGGTAGCCCCAGCGCCACCGCCGACCCGCCCGCAAGCGCGATGTAGGCCAGGCGCCAGCCCACGTGCACGTCCGGCGCACAATCGAACCCTTCGGCCGGCGCCTTCGTCCCGGCGATCACGCGGCGGTTGTAGGTAATGAGCCAGTACAGCGGCTTTAGCGCGGCGATCAGCGTGCGACTCCGCAAAACCGGCCGCAACACGGGCAGTTTTGCCGACAAGGCCCACGTCATCGCGTCGAGCCCGTAGCGGACCTCGCCGGTGACACCATCCAGCATCGGGATCTCGTGCCGCCCGCGGTCCACGTCCAGCTGCCCCCACCGCGCCGCGTCTACCTCGCTGAAGGCGCGACGGCGACTTACGTCAAAACGGTCGAATGCGCTCGTGTACGCCCGGCACATCGGGCAGGCGTCGTCGTAGAGGAAGGTGTAGCGGGACACGCGCGGTGGGTTTTGCGGAAGCGAAAGTAAGCCACGCAAAACAAACTTTCATTATTTTCTGAAAGTTTTGAAATATCGGTCCAACTCCTCATATCCACTCCAGCACCTCGCGCGTCGCCGCCACCGTCACGTTGCCCGTGTGCGCCGTGGACGCCGGCTCGAACAGCACGATCTCCACCTCGGCCGCCGCCACCGGCCGGTGGTCCACGCCCCGCGGCACGATGTAGAACTGTCCCGCGCCAATCGTCACCTCCGTCCCGTCCGCGAACGCCAGCGTGAGTTCGCCGCGGTGAACGAGGAACATTTCGTCCTCCCCGGCGTGGTGGTGCATCGGGAGCTCACCGAGGCCCTTGGCGAGCTTCACCAACTGCCCGTTCAGCGCCCCGACGATGCGCGGGTGCCAGTGGTCGTGGATGAGGGCAAACTTGGCGGCGAGGTCGGTGGGCAAGGGCACGGCGTGATGGTTTTGCGGAAACGCGCCCAAACTACACTTAACCCACGAGTGCCGCTAATTTGCCGCCGCGCGCCACAACCCCTTCGATGCTCAAGCAACTCTCCGCCAACCAACAGGTTACGCTCTTCGCCATCGCCCTCGCGCGCGAGGCCGACCCGGGCGACGTACACTCGCTGTACAACACGCAGACACGCGGCGCCTCGCTGATGCCCGTCATGACGCTGGCGCGCGTCCGGGAGACCTTCGCCGAGCTCGACGCCGACGGCTGGATCCTGGCGCACGGCCGGGACTACATCCTCAACCACGCCCTCGACGTCGACGTCGCCACGCAGCTCTACCTCCTGCAGCCGGGCAGCTGCCGCGGGGTCTGCAACGCCTACCTCGCCCTGCACCGCCTCAAGCCACCGACCGTAAGCGGCAAGCACGTCACCCTCGGCCAGCGACGGGCGGCCAACCAGGTCCTGGGCTGGCTCCACGCCCTCACCTTCACCAACCAACCCGACGTCTGGGAGCGGGTCTACGCCCTGCGCGCCGAGCTCATCGCCGACCGCGACGCCGTCTACCAGGAGGACTTCGAGTTCGACGCGCACATGCCGCTGCTGGGGCTCGAGCCGCGCTTCCTCAGCGGGGTCGACCCGTTCTTCACGGTCGTCGCCCTGGAGTACCTCGCCCACACCGACATGGTGGACGCGACCGCGCTCGACGAGGCGTACGTGCGGCTGCTCACCTCTTCGAGCGCCAATTTCTGCAACGCCAACGCGCGGGCCTACCTCGTCAAGGCTGCCGTCGAGCGCCTGCACCTGCTCCCCGAAAACCTCCAGCGCATGGCGGCCTTCCCGGGGGTGCAGGGCGCGGCGGCGATGTTGCGCGGCCAGCGCGCCGAGGCCGCGAAGTACTTCACGCGCCACCGCTTCGACGCCGATTGCATCGACTTCGCGCACCTCCTGTCCCTGCTGCTCGAGTACGGCGAGGGCCGCGCGACGATTAAGGATTTCGCAAAACTGATTTCTAAACCCGGCGCGAGCGCCACCCCCGCCCTCGTCAACGCCTTCGCGGTGGCCGTGCTGCTGCTCTCGGGTCGCGACGAAGATGCCCTCGGGCTGGTGGCGAGCCTGCTGATGGAGTACCACGGTAGTCGCCTGCTCCAGGCCTTCCTGCCGGTGATGCTGTTGTGGGGCAGGGCCCCCGTCAACGGGGAGATCGTCGACCTACTGGCCAGTGATTATGACGACTTGGAGGAATACCCTTACCTCGATGGCGAATACTGCACGGCCATGCTGCGGCTTTCGCCAAAACACGCCGCGGCCACCGACTGGGGCCTCGGGCGCTCGGCGGTGACGGAGGCGCACGGCTTCCACTTCCTCACCGACCTGCTCGTCGGACCGGAGGCCGCCGCCGCGGACGATACGCTACTCCTGCGCTTCATCGAGGGCCTGGCCGCCGCGGAGCCCGCCGCCCCGCCCGACGTGGTCCGCAAGGATCGCCTCCTGTGGATCGCCGACTTCCGTACGCAGTACATCAGCGCCAAGCGCCAGAAACGTTCGAAGAAGGGCGGCTTCACGCCCGGGGCGCAGGTGACGCTCCTGCAGGTGGCTACCGAGGCCAAGGCCGGGGAGTTGCCCCGCCCCGACGCCGCCGTGGCCGCGGAGATCGTCAACGGCTACGGCCGCCCGCTACAGTTCATGGAGTACTACTACGGCGGCTGGTACTGCCAGGACTACGAGGCCTACCTGCCGCTCGCCAGGGGACTGTACGCGCTGGCCGGGCACGACAACGTCGTCTACGAGGAGCGCAACGTCCGCCGCGAGCTCTTCGTGACGCGCGGCAAGACCCAGTTCAGCGTCGTCGAGACGAGCGAGGGCATCCAACTCGCGTTTTTGCCGAAAGGCGCCACCGCCGAGTACCACTACGAACTCACCGCCCCCGGCAAAGTGACGGCCTATAAGCTCACCCCGGAGGAGGTACAGCTTTCGCAAAAACTCACCGCGCCCGCCACCCTACCGGCTGCGCAGCGCGAGGCCCTCGAGCGCGTGTTGCCGCAGCTGCGCAAGTCGATCAACGTCAGCTCCACGCTCGACATCGACACGAGCCTCCTGGAGCGCCGCACCTCCGCCAACGTGGTGCGCGCCAACCTCTTCCCCTTCGAGGCCGGCTACCAGCTCGAGCTCCTCATCGAACCCCTGCCCGGCTCCGCGTACTACGTCCGCCCCGGCGAGGGCCTCGCGGAGGACATCGTGACCCTCAACCCCGAGGCCGACGCGCCGGAGCGCGTCATGCTGTCGCGCGACCTCCCCGCCGAGACCGCCGCCGTCGAGGCCCTCGTCGCCGCCGCACCCAGCTTGCGCGAGGGATTCCTCGGCGAAGACCCCCCGCAGTACCACTGGACCTTCGCCACGCCCGGGGCCGCGCTGCACCTCCTGCAAGACCTCCAGCGCCTCCAGGCCGAGCACCCCGATACCCTACGCGTCGAGTACCCCCGCGGCCAGAAACTCAAGCTCGTGGGCGGCCTGCGCGACACGGCCGACCTCGGCCTCGGCGTGACGCGGCAGCGGGACTGGTTTGCGGTGAGCGGCAACCTCAAGATCGACGAGAACCGCGTGCTCGACTTCGCGCAGCTGTTGGCCCACAGCCGCGCGAACGAGGGCGCCTTCGTGCAACTCGACGACGGCGAGTACGTGGCCCTGAGCGAGGACCTCCAAAAACGCATGGCCGAGATGGAGGCGCTGCTCTACCAGCGCTCGGGCACGGCGAGTCTCGCGCCCCTGGCCGTGGGCGCCTTCGCGGACCTGATCGACGACTTCGCGGACGTGGAACTCGACGAGCGCTGGCACGAGCAGGTGGCCCGCGCCGAGGAGGCCAAGGCCTTCGTGCCTACGTTGCCGACGAATTTCGACGCGACGCTGCGCGACTACCAGGAGGACGGCTTCCGGTGGGCGATGCGGCTCGCGGCCTGGGGCGTCGGGGCGTGTCTGGCGGACGACATGGGCCTCGGGAAGACCATCCAGGCGCTGGCAGTCTTCACGGCGAGGGCCAAGGAAGGCGCGGCCATGGTGATCGCGCCGGCGTCGGTGACGCGCAACTGGGTCCGCGAGACGGAGCGCTTCGCCCCGGGACTGATCCCGATCCTCGTGGCCGGGAGCGCCGAGGCGCACGTGATAGAGCAGGCCGGTCCGGGCGACGTGCTCATCGTGAGCTACGGCCTGCTGGCCTACGTCGAGGAGGAGCTCAAGGCCCGCAGCTACGCGACCCTGCTGCTCGACGAGGCCCAGGCCATCAAGAACCCGGCCGCCAAACGCTCGCGGCTCCTCTTCGAGCTCGAGGCCGACTTCCGCATGGCGACCACGGGGACCCCGGTCGAGAACAACTTGGTGGAGCTGTGGAGTCTGTTCCGCTTCCTCAACCCGGGCCTCCTCGGCAGCCAGCAGGCCTTCACGGCGAAGTTTGCGCGGCCGCTGGCCATGGAGGGCGCCTCCGATGTCTTGCGCGACCAACTCCGGCGCCTCGTGCAGCCCTTCATCCTGCGGCGCCGCAAGGACCAGGTGCTGAAGGAGCTCCCGGCCAAGACCGAGATCGTCCTCGAGGTGGAGCCGAGCGAGAAGGAGCGCGCCCTGTACGAGGCCATCCGCCGCGAGGCCGTCGAGGCCCTGAGTGGCGCCAACGCCGAGCAGCAGCGCTTCATGGTGTTGCAGCAACTCACGCGCCTGCGGCAGGCGGCCTGCCACCCGCGGCTCGTCCGTCCGACGAGCAAGCTCCCGAGCGCCAAGCTCGAGCTCGTCGCCGAGACGATCGAGGAGTTGCGCGAGGGCGGCCATAGGGCGCTGGTCTTCAGCCAGTTCGTCAAGCACCTCAAGCTCGTCGAGGCCCACGTGGCGGCGGCCGGGATTCCGTACTTCTACCTCGACGGCTCCACGCCCGGGAAGAAGCGCGCCGAGCTGGTCGAGCGCTTCCAGGCCGGCGAGGCGGAGCTGTTCCTCATCAGCCTCAAGGCCGGCGGCACGGGCCTCAACCTCACCGGCGCCAACTACGTGCTCCACCTCGACCCCTGGTGGAACCCCGCCGTCGAGGACCAGGCCTCCGACCGCGCCCACCGCATGGGCCAGCAGCAGCCCGTCACCGTCTACCGCTTCGTGTCGACCGGGACCATCGAGGAGCAGATCATCGCCCTCCACGCCGAGAAGCGCGACCTGGCGGATCAGCTGCTGGCCGGCACGGAGGGAAGTGCGAAGTTGAGCGTCGAGGATATGGTGCGCATGGTGACGGGGGGGAAGGATTAGAGGAGCGGCTGCGCCTGATGGACGCGGGACCGGCTGCGCCTGATGGACCGCTTCGCTGTCGGATCGCGGCGCGCGCCTCGCCCCACGCAAGAGCAGCGACAACCAGCTTACAGAAAAGTCTATGCACAGCGCGAAAGCCGGGCCCCGTGGTGGTTTGGCGGCATTTATGCCCCCCCTCGGCGAAGCCGAACGTCACCGTTGCGGAGCCGCATCGAACACTGCACCCCGTCCACCGCGGGCGCCCGCTCCGCGGGTAGGGGCGGCATAATTGAGTTTTAAAAATTAAAGCGCCTGTTAGTAACTTTCGGTTGTCAACTTGCCGAGACTTACCTATGAAGCAGCTTCACCTTCCCCTCTCTCCCGAAGTCACCGCCGACCTTGAGCGCCTCCGCAGACATGCCACGAAGCCATACTTACGCGAGCGTGCCACTGCGGTCCTCAAGGTTGCCGCCGGAACCCCAGCCGCTGTCGTCGCCCGTACCCTCTTGTATGTCCCCCGCCGCCCCGGCACCGTTCGCAAGTGGTGCCACGCTGTGGGTAAACACGGCGCGGCTGGCCTGCTGATCAAACCTGGCCGTGGTCGCGAGCGCCGTTTTTCTGCCGCCGCCGCGTCCAGCGCCGCCGCGTCCAGCGCCGCCGCGTCCAGCGCCGCCGCGTCCAGCGCCGCCGCGTCCAGCGCCGCCGCGTCCGCAGTCATCCGCGGCTGCGGCGAGCGAGCCGCCGCCATTGACGCCCTCGCAAATGCGCTCGCGGCTGGTCCGCCGCCAGGCACCCGGGACCCCGCACGGCCAGCGTCGGCGACGTGGACCCTCGCCCAGATCCGCGACCACATCCCGCACGGCTTCCGGGGCCACACCTCGAGCGGGATGTGGCACTACCTCAAGGCCCTCGGGTTCTCGCGCCAGCGCCACCGCGCCTACATCCACTCCCCCGGCGGCGACTACGACGCCGAGCTCGCCCTCGTCCGCCGCATCATCGCCGAGGACGCCGCCGCCGACCGAGCCCTCGTGATGTTTGCCGACGCGATTACGATCTACAACCACGCCGCCTGCGGGTACGACTACGCTCGCGCCGGCGCCTCGGCCCAGCCCCGCGCCAAACTCGCGCTCGAGGGCGAGCGCACGCTCCGGGTCGCCGGCGCGATCGACATCGGGACCGGGGCTGTCGTGACGATCCGGCGCGCGAAGATCGAGACGCACAACGTGGTACGGCTCCTAAGCGCCTGCGAGGCGCACGCCCGCGAGCGCGGGTACGAGCGCGGGTACGAGCGCGCGATCGTGATCTGGGATAACTGGCCCGTCCACCACCATCCCGATGTCGTCGCGCAGCTCGAGCCGCAGCGCTACGCGCCGTTCGGGTACCGGCTCCCGAGGTCATGGGCGGCGGTAAAACCCTCGGCGAAGGCCCAGGCTGCCGACAAGCTCGCCGTCCAGGTGGTGTCCCTGCCGACGTACGCGCCGTGGCTCAACCCGATCGAGCGGTTCTGGAAGTGGATCGCGAAGCAATACCTCTACGGCCACCGGGATGCCTCGAGGTTCCAAAAGCTCAAGGACCGACTCGGGGTCGTGTTCGAGCAGCTCACCGAGGGCTCCGCGGAGGTGTTGTCCTACATCGGGCTGCAAGCCAAGGATGGGATTTACGCCCAGGCCTGCGAGAGCTACCAAGCCAAAGCAGCGCTTTAATTTTTAAAACTCAATAATGCCGCCAAACCACTGAATGCCGCCAAACCACCGGATGCGCGTGCGCCGCCGCCCTGGATGGCAACTTCGAGAAAGCACCACCTCGTCCCCACCTGCGGCCACCGGGGACGAGTTCCGCGGTGACGCCCGCAGGGCGTCACCCGCCGCCTTGCGCGGCGAGGACCTCGTCCCCGGTGGCCGCAGGTGGGGACGCTACCCGACTCTCTCCGACTCTCTCCGATAAAAGTCTATCTACTCCACCCCCAGCCAAGCCTTCCTCCTCGCCCGCTCCTTGCGCCCCGCCTTCTCATCCACCGTCAGCACCAACTCCGGACTGGCCGCCGCTACGAAGGTGCCGGTCCTCTCCCGCCCCAGCTGCTCAAAGCGGATCTCCACTTTCTGCCCGAGCTTGAGCCCGGACACCACCGCTGCCATTTGCGCTTTACCCGTCATCTCCCGCCCGCCGATACTGATGAGGCGACTGCCCCCCGTGACGCCCGCCGCGTAGAGTGGACTGTTCTCCAGTACCGGCCCGTCTACGTACACCTTCCCCCCTTCCTCGCGCAAACGCAGGCGGTAAAAGCCGGCCGTGTCCGGCGCAGCGGGTTTTAGCGAAAGCCCGTAACCCTCCAGCGCCTTCGCGAAATCAGGCAACCCGCTGCCGTAGACGTGCTCCGCGAACCAGGTTTTGGCGAAAGCCGCATCGCCCGTCACGGCCCCCACCGCCAGCTCGATGTCGCGCACGTGGTACGGGATCTCGGGGCGGCCGTAGCGCTCCCACATCAGGCGCATCACCTCGTCGAGGGTATGCCCGCGCTCTCTGAGAGTTAAGTCTAAAGCGAGGCCGAGCGTGGCGCCGTAGGAGTAGTAGCTCACGAAGGTGTTGGCGAAGTTGGTCGGGTCGAGGGCCGTGGCGGCGTCGACGTAGGGCGCCTGCTGCGACATCTCGATCGGGTTGCGGTGCCGGCGCCCCGGCGAGAGCAGCACGTAGTTGAGCTGGCCCGTGAGGTTGGCGGCGTAGTCCTCGGGGCTCAGGAGGCCGGCGCGCACGAGGCTCAGGTCGTCGTAGTAGCTCGTGAAGCCCTCCGCGAACCAGAGCTCGCCCGACTGGTTGGCGTGCGTGAAGTCGAAGGGCTCGAGGGTGGCGGGACGGATGCGCTCGACGTTCCAGCAGTGGAAGAACTCGTGGGCCACGGTGCCGATGAGGCGGTCGGCGTCCTCGGCGAGGCTCGCGTCGGCGGAGCAGACCGTCGAGTTGCGGTGCTCCATGCCGTCGCCGCTCACGTAGGGGTTGTAGGCGCACAGGAAGGTGTAGCGGCCGTAGTCGAAGCGCGGCAGCTCCCCGAAGATGGCTTGCTCGGCGCGCACGACCCGCTCGACGTCGTCGACGTAGGCGTCGAACGCGGCGCGCGTCCCCTCGTGAATCATGGCGACCTCGATGGTCTGCGCGAGGCCGTCGGGATTGCTTACGCTAAAACTATCGCGCGTGATGTCGCCGACGAAGGTGGGCGAATCGTAGAAGTAGTAATAGTCGGGCGCCGCGCGCAGCCGGTCGCCGCCGACCTTGACGAGTTGCGTGGCGAGGGTCCACTCGGGGCGCTGCGTGGGGCTTATCGCCAAAACGACGGGGCGGTCGTTGAGCTGCTCGCCGTAGAGGAAGGTGGCCGGCATGTTGAGGTGCAGCTTGCGGTCGTCGACCCCGGAGTAGGTGCCGTCGGCGCGGTCGGCGAAGAGGGTGTAGGCGAGCTGGACGGCCCCGCCGTGGCCGGCGATCTGCCAGACGCCCAGGCCCGCCGGGTAAACTTCGAGGGTCTGGCCGTCGGCCCCGGTGGCGGAGAGGTCGTAGACGTTTTTGGCGAAGTCGTGCTGGGCGTAGCGCCCCGGGCTCGCGTTGGGCATACGCACCGTGAAGACGTCCGTGCCGACGGCGGGGAAGTCGACCGTGATGCGGAGTTCGTGGTGCTGGACGCGCGCGAGGTCGAGGGAGTAGCGGATGGCGCCGGGGTGGGCGGCGGCGGCGGCGAGGGACGGGTTTTGGGCGAGGGCCGTGAGCGGGGAGGTGACTAACGCGAGGGCGAAGGCGAGGTGGCGCATGGGGGAAGGAATTGCTGGACGGGATTGGCGGTGGTGAAGTAAGTCATGAATCGGGCTTACCCCTCATAGCGTCCGTCGAGCGAGACGTGCGGCGCGGGCACGAGTTCGTAAATACTGTGTCGCGGGATGATCTATCCGTCGCGATCGCGGCGTAATTCAGGCGCCTCCGAGATGTCCTTGCAGCCGATGTGGCTCAGGGGAGACTACTTGAAATCCTCCGGCAGCCGCTCGTAGGGTCGTACGCGAGCGTGAGCGCCTCGA
This sequence comes from Saprospiraceae bacterium, assembly GCA_965215115.1. Taxonomy (GTDB): domain Bacteria; phylum Bacteroidota; class Bacteroidia; order Chitinophagales; family Saprospiraceae; genus CALDTK01. Next base: position 2,234,482 of record OZ244050.1, on the reverse strand, counting down.
CCACCTCGCACAACCTCGCCCCCGACAGCTGCCCACTCACGCGCGCCTCGTCGTAGCGCCGCTCAACTAGGGCCCGGAACCCCGCGACCGCGTAGCACAGCAAAAACATCTCCCGGATGAGGCCGTCGTCGACGCGGTAGCCCACTGCGGATGGGCCGCCCTGCACCGTCGTGGTTCGCTCGACGAGGCGACTCCCGGACCGAGCGGCGCGAAAGTCCGAGTGAGCAGCGCCACCTTCAGCCGGGCGCTACCCTGCCGCGCGCCGCCCTGCGCGCCAAGCGTACCTTCCCGCTCATGAGCCCCTCCCCCGATACCCTCCGCCTCACCGCCGCGGCGCTGCTCCTCGCCCTCCTCGCCGCCTGCACCAACCCCTCCACCACCGGCGCCGACGCCGACGTAGCCCCCGCCGCCGACACCTTCCCCGTCAACGCCCTCAGCCTCCAGGCCGAGGCCATCGACGGGATGACCACCCGCGAGATCGGCAAGAACGCCTACCTCAAGAAGCTCTTCGTCCAGAACGACCGCATCCTCCGCTACCAACTCCAGTTCTACGACGTCCCGGCCGACGCCCCCACCGGCTACCCGACCTTCCTCAAGATGAAGCCGCGTGTCCTGGAGCTCATGGCCCGGGATACCATCGCCGCGGAGGTGCTGCGCGGGAGTTCGTCCATCTACGTGGACGTCTACAATACCGACGACATCCTCATGTTTAGCTACGACCTCAAGCCCTCGGACATCTTCGAGGGCGCCGTCGACCCGGAGCCGCTCTAGGGCGTTCGGTGAGCATGGGTCTCCAACTATTCCGACGGCTCCCGACGGCGGGCGCCGGCTCGCTGCTCGTCGCGCTGGCGCTCGCGGCGATGGCGCTCGCGGGCTGTGCTTCCGGCGGTGACGGCACCGTGGTCGAGAGTCCGCGCGGGGACGCTACGGCTGTCGCCAAAACGGACGAGCCCCTCGATGCCTTCACCGAGCCACCGTACGATTTCGGGGCGCCGACCGCGCGCTTCGGCCTGCCCACCTTCCTCAAGGAAATCTCCGGCATCACCGTCCTCGACGACCGAACCCTCGGCGCCGTCGAGGACGAGACCGGGAGCTTCTACCAGATCGACATGGCCACCGGCGAGGCCGTGCGCTCCTTCACGTTCGGCCCGAGCGAGGACTACGAGGACATCCAGCTCGTCGGCGACCGACTCTTCGTGCTCCGCTCCGACGCGACCCTGCTCGAACTCGTCAACTGGCGCAGCGGCAAGCCCGAACTCCACGAGCTCTTCGGCACCCCCGCCGCCCGCACCTGCGACACCGAGAGCCTCGGGTGGGACGGCAGACAGCTGCTCCTCGTCTGTAAGAAACACACCACCGGCGGCGCGAACGAAGCCTACGGCGTCGACCTCGCCCGGGCGCGTTTTGGCGAAAGCCCCCTCTTCCGGGTCGAGAGCGGCGAGGGCTACCTCGAGGGTGGGCTCCGCCCCTCCGGCGCCGCCTGGCACCCGAGGCTCGGGCGTTGGGTCATGATCTCCGCCAAGCGCGAGGCCCTCATCGTGTTCGACACCCTCGGCCGCGTCGAGCAGGCCTGGGACATGAAGCCCCTCCAACTCGAGCAGCCCGAGGGCATCGACTTCATGCCCAACGGCGACATGTGGCTCTCGACCGAGGGCAAGATCGGCACCGGTGGCGTCGTAAGACTGGCGTACGAAGGCACCTAGCACCCCGCACTCCGCACCCAAGCACCCAAGCACCCAAGCACCCAGGCACCCAGGCACCCAGGCACCCAGGCACCCCACACCCTACAGCCCCATCACCTCCCGCACGTCCTCCGGCACGTCCACGAACCCGCGCTCCACCCGCTCCACGGCGCGCAGGCGCGGCACCTCCAGCGAGTCCCACTGCGTCACGTACCCCCCGCCGGCATCGTCGGTGAGCGAGAGCCCGGCCTGCGGGTCGCGGCTGGCGTAAAAGGCGTACAGCCGCGCGCCGTACGGCAGGCCCCGCTCCACGAGCCGCGTGCTGATGGCGGCCGTGAGGCTTTCGCCAAAACGCGCGTCTCCCTCCCCGAGGCGCGCGGTGGTCTCGTCGATCGCGCGCTCGAGGGCGGCGTTGGCCTCCGCGTCGTTGACCGACAGGAACACGTCGTCGTGGCGGATCGTCACCCAGGCCTCCGCCGGCACCGGGTCGCCGTAGCCCGGGTGGCGCAGCAGGTCGAGCACGTACAGCGTCGTCTCCACGCCCGCGCCCGCCGGCATCACCATGGCCGCGCCCCCGCCGTCGAGCGCGCGCACGAGCGGGTCGGGCAGGTCCTCGCCGTCGGTGTCGTCGGCGAGGCGCGAGAGGATCTCGCGCGCGCTCTCGAGCAGGAGTTGCGGACCGGCCATCCGCGCCACCACGACGTTGTCCCCGAAGGCCGGCAGGGCCTCGGCCGGGAGCACGGGCGCCTCCTCGGCCGGGGACGCCTCGTCGTGCATCGTCTCGGTGGCCACCTCGTTGGGGGTCATCTCCGCGGCGGAGCGGTGGTGGAGCTCGGCCTCGACGATGCGGTGGGCCGCGTCGTCGGTGATGGGTTCGGCGTCCGGGAAGACCGTCTTGAAGCTCGTCATCGGCGCCAGCGTCTCGCGGTCGCGCAGGCGCGTCTCGCGGCGGCGGCGCTGGTGCCACTGGCGGTACCACAACAGGCCCCCGACGGCACACACGATCACGAGGAGGAGAGTAAGCCAGCCGTTCATAAGCAAGTCGATAGGTCGGGTGCCGGCCCGAAGGTAGCGCGCGCCCCGACGCCGGCCGCGCCCGCGGTAGCCGGGAGGTACGCCGCGAATATGGTGCGCCCCCGCGTAAGCGTTCCGACACCGGCGCCCGCGGCCCCGGGCTACCTTGCCGCGCTCACGATCCAGGCTCACTACCCGTTATGACCCGTCTCCTCCACCTCCTCCTGTTCGCCGTCGCCGTAATTGGTTTTGGCGAAAGCCGTACCGCCCGCGCGCAACCCGCCCCCGCACCCGTGGCGCCGGCGGCCCCGCGCGCGACCGAGATCACGCTCGAGGAGCTGTGGCGCGACTACAAGTACATCGCCGAGAGCGTGCCGGGCTTCAATTTCTCGGCCGGGAGCAACCGCTACACGCGCATCGACCAGTCGAGCGTGCGGGAGCTCGACTTCGCGAGCGGCAAAACCACCGGGACCATCTTCGACTACGCCGCGCTGCGGAGCGCCAACGCCGGGCTCGGGCTCGCCGAGGGCTTCGACGGCTACGCCTTCAGCGACGACGAGCGGCGCGTGTTGATCACCACCGAGGAGGAGCCGATCTTCCGGCGGAGCTCGCGCGGGAAGTTCTTCGTCTTCGACCGCGAGGCCAACACCGTCACGCCCGTCGACACGGCCGGGGCCCAGATGTACGCCACGTTCTCGCCCGACGGCCGGCGCGTGGCCTACGTGCGGGACAACGACCTGTACGTGCTCGACCTGGCTTCCGCCAAAACGACCCGCGTCACGCGCGACGGCGAGCGCAACGCCGTCATCAACGGCGCCACGGACTGGGTCTACGAGGAGGAGTTCTCGATCGCGCAGGCCTTCGCGTGGAGCCCGGACTCGAGGTCCATCCTCTTCCTGCGTTTCGACGAGCGCGCCGTGCCGGAGTTCACGATGGAGTTCTACCGCGCCGACGCGCTCTACCCCGAGTACCGCACGTGGAAGTACCCGAAGGTCGGGGAGGCCAACGCCACGGTGAGCGCGCACGTGTACGAGGTGGCTTCCGCCAAAACCCGCCAGCTCTTCACCACCGGCGACGGCGACACGCACGTCCCGCGCATCTACTGGACGCCGCAGAACAAACCCCTGATCTGGGTGACGAACCGCCACCAGGACTCGATGTCGCTCAGGATAGAATCGAGGCCCGGGATGCCGCTCACGACCTTACTCGCCGAGGGCTCCGAGACCTACCTCGACGTCCACGACGACCTCACTTTCCTCGCGGACGGCAGCTTCCTGTGGACGAGCGACGAGTCCGGCTACACGCACCTCTACCACTACGGCGCCGACGGCAAGCTGATCGCGCAACTCACGAGGGGTAACTACCCGGTCACGGAGTTTTACGGCTACGACGAGAAGGCCAGGCAACTCTACTTCCAGGCCGCGATGACGAGTCCGCTGCGGCGCGAGGTGTATCGCCTCCCGCTCAAGGGCGGCAACCCCGTCGCGATCTCGAAGCTACCGGGCTGGAACGACGCGGTGTTCAGCAGTGACTTCTCGGGATACATGCTCACGCACTCGACGGCCAACACCCCGCCGACGTACGCGATCTACGACCAGGGCGGCAAGCTCGTCCGGCAGTTGATCGACAACGCCGAGATGAGGCAGATCGCGAGGGAGGAGGGTGTGCGCCCGGTGGAGTTTTGGAGTTTCAAAAATCCCCAGGGCGTCGAACTGCACGGGTGGCGGATCACGCCCGAGGGTTTTAGCGAAAGCGGGACTATGAGTTACCCGCTGTTCATGTTCCAGTACTCCGGGCCGGGCTCGCAGCAGGTCGTGGACCAGTGGGGCGGGCAGAACACGTGGTGGTTCCAGATGCTCGCGCAGCAGGGCTACGTCGTGGCCTGCGTCGACGGACGCGGCACGGGCGCGCGCGGGGCCGACTTCCAGAAGCAGACCTACCTCGAGCTCGGGAGGATGGAGCTCGAGGACCAGATCGCGGCCGCGAAGTACCTCGGGGCCCAGTCCTACATCGACGCCGCGCGCATCGGGATCTTCGGGTGGAGCTACGGCGGGTACATGTCGAGTCTCGCGATCACGAAGGGGGCCGATGTCTTCAAGCTCGCCATCGCCGTGGCCCCGGTCACGAACTGGAAGTGGTACGACACGCTCTACACCGAGCGCTACATGCGGACCACCGAGGAGAACGCGAGCGGCTACCGCGACAACTCACCGGTGAACTTCGCGGACTTGCTGAAGGGGCACTACTTGCTCGTCCACGGCACGGGCGACGACAACGTCCACTTCCAGCACTCGATCGAGATGGCGAATGCCCTGGTGGCGGCGAATAAGCAGTTCGAGTTCATGGCTTACCCGAATCGCAACCACGGAATATATGGCGGGGTGACGCGCCTAAATTTGTATGAGCGAATGACGGAGTTTATTAATGAGCGGCTGTAAAGAGTGGGGTTGGGACACGAGGTATTGTGGGTTAGGACACGAAGGGCACACGGTACTTTACTGCGGGACACGAGGGGCACGCGGTACTTTACTGCGGGACACGAGGGGCACGAAGGAGACACGAGGCGCACGAAGGGCAAGCGGCAGCCTAAGCCACAACGAGACGTTGTCAAGCGGTAGCGTCACAATCAGGCCGCAGGCCGTCACCCCTTCTCCCACACCATAGTCTCCACCATCGCCTCCATCGCTCTGCCGTACTCGTCGGCACGTGCGCCAATCGGACTGTACACCACGTTGATCATTACCGTCGGCTCGAGGACGAACAGGTAGTTGTAGGTCGGCTCCCCCTCCATGGCGTCCTCGGCGCGGTACTTTTTCGCAGGCGTGCCGTTGATCTCGACGTCGCTGATCTCCCCGACCGGCGCCAGGAAGTACCCACGGATCATCTCGTCGGCCCCCGAGGCGTCCGAACCTTCGCTCGGCATGATCGACGACCAGATACCGTCGGTGATCTCGGTCTCGGGCAGGGCCTCGGGGCCGATGTACTTGAGCTCCATTCCGTCACCCAAGATGGACACGTCGAGGGCTTTAGGCTTCTGCATCGTCGCCTTCCAGCCGCGGATCGAGGGCGTGGTGTAGGTCTCCGTCTCGAGGCCACCGACAGTAGCTGTGGCGTCGGCGGTAGTAACGGCCGTAGAGTCGGCGGCATCGACACCGTCCGGGCGGGCCTCGCCACCGGTGTTGCAGGCAAGGAGGGCGACCGACAGGCAGAGGGTCGAAAACGGGATTGAACGAAGTTTCATACGGTACGAGGACAGTCGAGGCCAAGGAGCGGACGGGGGCCGGGGTGACCCTAATTCAACCGCAATTCCGCCGCCGTGTTCCCTACCCTACGCCGGCGTCTCCCGGAAGGAAAACCCTACCTTTGCAGGCCGCCGCCCCATCTAGGCCCGAAGGCCGCCCAATTAGCGTAGCGCCCAGTTAGGCCCAAAGGGCCGCCCCCCCTATGGCTTCCGTCAACAAACCCCGCTTCACCGTCATCGACAACCGCCGCGCGCGCTACGAGTACGAGTTCGTCGACACCTACGAGGCCGGCATCATGCTCCAGGGCACCGAGGTCAAGGCCCTCCGCGCCGGCGAGGCCAACCTCGCCGACGCCTACTGCTACTTCAAGAAGGACGAACTCTGGATCAAGAACCTCTTCATCAAGGAGTACAAGCACGGCACCGACAACAACCACGAGGCCACGCGCGTGCGCAAACTCCTCCTCAAAGCCCGCGAACTCAAAAAGCTCGACAAGAAGATCCGCGAGAAGGGCCTCACGATCATCCCGACGAAGATCTACATGAACGAGCGCGGGATCGTCAAGTGCGGCATCGCCCTGGCCCGCGGCAAGAACACCTACGACAAGCGCGACTCCCTGAAGAGCAAGGACAATAAGCGGGAGCTGGACCGGGTGAAGAAGATGATGTTTTGAGTCTGGAGTCTAGGGGTCTAGGGGAGTCTAGGAATTTGGGTTGAGTAGACGTAGGGAAGCGATTAGTTAAGATAGTCTGCTCTGCCCTGTGATGCCTACGCGGTGGCGCATTCAATACTTCTTCCCTTCGGATTTCAACCTTGGCCTCAAGGCTTGTAGCCTGGGTTGCGCACCGGCAGCTTCGCCTTCGCCGCCCTGAGCTCGTCGAAGAGCTGCTCGTTGAGCGAATCCGCTACCCACTGGCCGCAGCCGTAGAGGTCCATCGTCTCGCCGAGGTCCCCGCGGAGGTTGTAGAGCTGTAGGGTGCTGTCGCCCCAGTCGTAGATCGCCTTGTAGTTGCCCTGCCGCAGCGTCGACATCGGGTAGCCGCCCTGGTTGCTGTAGTGCGGGTAGTGCCAGTAGATCATGCGCTCGGGGTAGGCGTCCCCGCCCCCGCGGTACTCCGCCGCGTGACTCACGCCGTCGATGTCTTCCAGGACCTTGCCCGTCACGTAGTCGACCACCGTCGGGAAGATGTCGTGCCCGACGTGCGGCGTCCGCGAGACCCGCCCGCCGCTCACGCCCTTGCCCCACACGATCATCGGCACGCGCAGGCCGCCCTCGTAGACGAAGCCCTTGCCCTCGCGTAGGATACCGTTGTTGGTGGCCGGCGTGTGCGGATCGAAGGGCGGTTGCTCGCGCGAGGACAGTCCGCCGTTGTCGCTCGTGAAGATGATGAGCGTCTCGTCGGCGATCCCGAGGGCGCGTAGGGAGTCGACGATGCGGCCGACGTTGGCGTCCACCGTCTCGACCATGGCCGCGTACTCCGGGTCCATATCGATCGCGCCGGCGTACGTAGCTTTCTTCGCGGTGTACTTGGCCGTAAGGTCGGCCTTCCCGTCGATGGGGACGTGGGGCGCGAAGTAGTCGACGTGGAGGAAGAAGGCGGCCTTCGCGGCATTCGCCTCCGTGATCTCGCGCAGGGCACGATCCGTAAGGACGTCCGTGAGGTAGTCGCCCGGCCTGGCGTCGCGGATGATGGCGGCGTAGGGGTTCGTGCCGTTCGGATTGATGTTCGGCCAGAAGGGATAGTGGTAAGAGCTGTTGAGTTGGTAGCCGCCGTTGTCGCCGTAGACGCCGCTGTACCCGTGGACGATCGGACCGTTGCCCCCGGCGTGCCACTTGCCGATGTGCAGGCGGCGCCCGTAGCCCGCGCGGCGCATCTCCTCGGCGATGGTGTTGTAGCTCGCCGCGAGGTTCGGCTCGTTGTTCGGCGGGATGATCTTCTGCCAGGGCTTCGGGGTATTCGGGCCGTGGAAGTGCTCGGTGATCCCCAGCCGCGCCGGCGTGAGGCCCGTCTGGATCGCCACCCTGCTCGGCGAGCAGATCGCCCCCGAGGCGTAGCTCTCCTCGAAGCGCAGGCCCTCCGCGGCGAGTCGGTCGAGGTTCGGGGTCTCGATGAAGTCATTGCCGTACGCCCCGAGGTCGAGCCACCCGAGGTCGTCGGCCACGATGAGGATGACGTTCGGGAGGTCCTGTTTTAGCGCAAGCTGGGCGCTGTTGGTGCCGGCGGGCCGTTCGATGGGAAGCTTTTCGTCACAGCCCGTCGCGAGGGCGAGCGCGAGGGTGACGGTAGCCAGGAGTCGCATCTGCATAGTCCGGCAAGGTCGGGTATCGTCGGGGCTGGGATGTCCTGTACTTCCTTGGGGGGTGAGGCCTTTAAGGCCGCAGCGAGGTCGTTGCACCGCCGCGACGCCGCACTCATCACTAAGTTCTACACTCCCCTACTCGAGAAATCTCGGTGCAAGGACCTACAGGTGCCGCCGCCGCCCCCGCCATATCCGTGCTCGCATTCCCGCGTGCGGTCTACTTTCGCGCGTGCCCGCAAAACCCGCCGCCCCTCCAGCGCCTTGTTCATCCTGATCGTCGGAGGTCCGGCTTTCGCCAAAACCCCACCCGCGGCCACCCCTCGCCCTTACCGAAGCCAACCCTATGCCCATCGTCGAATTGAAGGTCCCCGTCATCGGGGAGTCCGTAAGTGAAGTCACGCTCTCGCAGTGGCTCGTGGAAGAAGGCAGCATCGTCGACCTCGACGAGCCGATCTGCGAATTCGAATCCGACAAGGCCACCCTAGAGTTCCCCGCCGAGGCCGCCGGCCGCATCACCTTCGTCGCCAAGGAAGACGACGACCTCGAGATCGGCGCCGTCGTCGCCACCATCGACACCGACGCCGCCGGGGGCGGCGACTCGGCAAGCGGCGCAGGTGCCAGCGCCTCCGACGGCAACGCAGCATCAGCAACACCAAGCACAACGGGCGCATCAGGCGCGTCGAGCGCCACGCCGGCCGGCCCGTCGGAGAACGTGAGCGCCACGGTCAGCTACGGCGACGGCAACGACACCAGCAGAGACGCCCCGCCCGCCGAGCACATCGGCGCCGACCCCAGGGAGGCCACCTACGCCACCGGCCACCCGAGCCCCGCCGCCTCCAAGATCCTCGCCGAGAAAGGGATCGACCCCGCCAGCGTGACCGGCTCCGGGCGCGACGGCCGCATCACCACCGCCGACGCCGCCCGGGCCACCGGCGCCCCTACCCAACAACCCACCGACAAAGCCCCCGCCGCGGCCACCGCGCCGCCGAGCGGTCTTGCCCCATCGAACGCTCCCGCGAACGCATCGGGAGGTACCGCTAAGCCAGCTGCCGCTGCACCCGCACCCAAACCCACCGCCGCAAGACCCCCCGCCGCCCCGCCGGCTCCCGCAACGAGCGCACCGAGCGCACCGAGAAGATGTCGCGCATGCGCCGCACGATCGCCAAGCGCCTCGTCTCCGCGAAGAACAACACCGCCATGCTCACCACCTTCAACGAGGTGGACCTGAGCGCCCTGATGGAGATGCGCAAGAGCTACCAAGACCGCTTCGTGGCGCGCTACGACATCAAGCTCGGCTTCATGTCCCTGTTCGCGAAGGCCTGCGCGACGGTCCTCATGGAGATGCCGGACGTCAACGCCTTCATCGACGGCGACAACGTCGTCTACCACGACTTCGTCGACATCTCCGTGGCCGTCTCCACGCCGACGGGCCTGGTCGTGCCCCCGATCAAGAACGTGGAGTCGATGAGCTTCGCCGACATCGAGCTGGCCATCAAGCACATCGCCAAGAAGGCCCGCGACGGCTCCCTCACGATGGAGGAGATGACCGGGGGCACCTTCACGATCACCAACGGCGGCGTGTTCGGCTCGATGCTCTCGACTCCGATCCTCAACGAGCCCCAGTCGGCCATCCTCGGGATGCACAACATCATCGAGCGCCCCGTGGCCGTCGACGGCCAGGTCGTCATCCGCCCGATGATGTACCTCGCGCTGAGCTACGACCACCGCATCATCGACGGCTCGAGCGCGGTGACCTTTTTGGTGAAGGTGAAGGAGCTGCTGGAAGACCCGACGGCGATGTTGTTGGGCGTGTAAGGACCGGCGGTGCCTGATGGATTCTGGACCGGCTGCGCCTAATGGACACTGGACCGGCTGCGCCTGATAGACACTGGACCGGCTGCGCCTGATGGATACGGGACTTAGCGGGCCGTGAGGTCCGCGTTCTGCGGTAGCCGGTTTGGCGTCACGGAGCGCAGCGACGGACGCCGGGCCGGCGACCAATCCCGGGCCGGCGACTCACACCTTCATACCGACAAACACACCCCCACCACCGCCGCCGCCACCCCCGCCTTCGACATCCGACCGTACTCCGTGTGCCCCCCCGCCGTCACGATCATTACGGTGTTCTCCCCCCCGCCGAAGGCCGACTCGGCCTCGCTGTGCATATTCAACACAATAGCATCCAGCCGCTTGCGCGCCAACTTGGCCCCCGCATTCGCCAACCCATCGTTTGTCTCGAGCGCGAAGCCGATCAGCTGCTGGTGCGGTGCCTTGCGCGCCCCGAGCGTAGCGGCGATGTCGGGATTGCGGACCAGGGCAAGCTGTAGTCCCTCATCACCGCCGGCGCCCTTCTTGATCTTCTCGGTCGCGACCTCCGCCGGGCGGTAGTCCGCCACCGCCGCGACGAGGATCCCGGCATCGCAGTCGGGCCAGTGCGCTGTGCAGGCCTCGTACATCTCCCGCGCCGTCTGGACCGGGTGCACCCGCAGCCGCGGGTGTGGTTTTGGCGTAAGCTGAACCGGCCCTAAGACGAGCTCCACGCGCGCACCCTGCGCCAGCAACTCCTCCACGATAGCCAGGCCCTGCCGCCCGCTCGAGCGATTGCCGATGAAGCGCACCGGGTCGATCGGCTCGTGCGTCGGACCCGCCGTCACGAGGACGCGTTTTGCCGAAAGGCGTGTAGCCTTATCCTCATCGACACCAGCCGTCGCAGCCGAACCAAGTTTTCGCGAAAGCGCCGCCATAATCTCCTCCGGCTCGGCCAGCCGACCTGCGCCGTTGAGACCACTCGCCAACTCACCCTCGCCCACCGGAATGATCTCGTTGCCGTAGGACTCGAGGAGCCGCACGTTCGCCTGCGTACTCGGGTGCGCCCACATGTCCACGTCCATCGCGGGCGCGAAGAGCACCGGGCAGCGCGCCGACAGGTAGACGGCCGCCAGGATGTCGTCGCAGATGCCGTGCGCGAGTCGAGCCAGGGTATTGGCCGTGGCCGGGGCAATCACGAATGCATCCGCCCACAGCCCCAGCTCCACGTGGTTGTTCCACCCTTCCTCGCTGATGACGCTCGTCAACACCGCCCGCTTCGACAGCGTCGCGAAGGTGAGCGGCGACACGAACGCCGTCGCCGCGGGCGTCATCAACACCTGCACCTCCGCCCCGGCCTTCACCAACAGCCGTACCAGCACCACCGCCTTGTAAGCCGCGATACTGCCCGATACACCGACGATAATGCGGGAGCCGTGCATAGTGACGGTTTTTAGTTCTCAGTTTACAGTTCTCAGGTCTCAGTTGCCCGTCATACGTCCCGTCTTGCCGGGCCTACGCGGTAGCGCAACTGAGAACTGTAAACTGAGAACTGAGAACTGAGAACTTCCCTAAAAGTCTCCCACCTCACGGCCGCTCTCCCCGCGGTACTCGCCCTTGAGCTCGCCGTTGAGGAACTCCTGCGTCGCGATGATGGCGGGGTTCGGGAGGCGCTCGTACTGGCGCGAGATCTCGATCTGCTCCTTGTTCTCGGTGATCTCCTCGATGGTCTCGCCGGTCTCGACGAACTGCGCGAGCTTGTCGTTGAGCTCCTCCTTGATCTCGCGCTGGAGCACGGCGGCGCGGCGGGCGATGATGGCGAGGGATTCGTAGATGTTGCCCGTCGAGGCCACCATCTGCGAGAGGTTGCGGCCCGCGGCGTTCGGGTTGATGCCGAGGGCTTTGGACTTAATATCGGACATAATCTTCGTTTTCTTCGAGGAGGCGCGAGATGCGCAGCAGCTCTTCGCGAGCTTCGGCGGCGTGGGGGCCGTCGGGGTACTTCTTGAGGTAGAGGTTGGCCGACTCCGTGGCGAGTTCGTAGCGCTCGCGCCGCTTGGCGATCACGGAGTTGTCCGCGAGCCGAAGGTACGCCAGGGCGATGCGCCAGCGGATCTCCTCGGTCTGGTCGGAGTCGGGGTAGTCCTGCAGGACGCGCTCGAACGCCTGCACGGCGGCCTGGTACTGCTTCATGTTGAAGTACAGGTCGGCCGCGTCGTAGGCCTTGGTCTCCTGCTTGACGCGCAGCTCGTCGAGGAGGTCGTTGATCTCGGGGAGGCGCTCGGTCTCGGGGTAGTAGTTGATGTAGGCCTCGAGGGCCTCGATGGCCTTCTCGGTGTTGTCCTGGTCGAGGCGGAAGTCGGGCGACTGCTTCACGTACGACATCGCCTCCATGTACAGGGCCTCGTCGCGGTTGTCGGCCGCCTTGTAGTTCTCGGCGTAGTTGCGGAAGTAGGTCGCCGCCGAGAAGTAGTCGCCCGTCTGGAAGTACGTATCGGCGAAGCGGTAGAGCACCGTCTGTATCCGCGGGTCGGCCCGGAGGCTCGTCACCACGATCTGGTACAGCGTCTGCGCCTTGGCGAACTTCCCTTCCTCGTAGTACTCGTTGGCCGCCGTGAGGATGCGCTCGTTGTCGCCGGAGGTGCGGACCTTCTCGAACTGGGATTTGCAGGCGGCGAGCACGCCGAGGCAGGCAAAAATCAGTATGTACAGGGGGCGAATTCTCATGCGGGGCGCAAAATTACGCTTTTCCACACAGATGGCGTGGATCGGCTTCGGCCCTTCACCAACGCGCGAAATCGCCCCTCCGATGCCTCCGCGGTCGCGACCCGTCGGTCGGGGTGTACGCCTTTCGGCAAAACGTAGGTCGGATCAGCCCACTTCCCGCCCGTCACACGAGTCAAGTACCGCATCTGCCAAACAATCCCACCTTAAATTTTTTAGGTCTCCTACACGGCCAAACGGCCAACATCCGACGAACCTGGCCAATCTTTGCCTCCACAAACACATCACCATGATGAAGTACACTTTCCTTCTATTGCCCCTGTTCGCCATCGCCTGCGGCGGCAACACCGAAACCGAAGTCGTCGAGGACCCCGCCGTTGAGGTGGTCGACCCCGCCACTTCGATGAACGCCATGCCCGAAGAAGGCATGATCTCGATCAACGAAACCGTCGATGCCGTCAACGGCGTCGGTGGCGACATCACCGCCCTGCCCGCCGGCACCGCCGTCAGCGTCATCGACGCCTGGAGCAACAAGCTCTCCGGTATGCCCGGCACCGAAGGCATGGTCGGCGACCTGAACTCCCTCAAGATGGAGCTCACCGCCGGCAACATCGACGGCAAGAAAGTAGGCGCCCTCCTCAGCAAGCTCGGTACCGAGACCGCTGCGATGGCTCCCGACAACGCAGCCCTCGGCGGCCTCGCCAGCGCCCTGAGCGCCGGTGGCTCGAAGCTGAGCGGCATGTAATCGCCGCGTGGTCCGTCTGCGCCAAGGCACAGGTCAACGGGATCACGAACGAAGACGCCCGGGTTCCGCGAGGAGCCCGGGCGTTTTTCGTTCGGGGGGAGCAGCTTCCGAATCCGTACCCGGGGTTCGACCCCGTCGGGATCGAGGAAGCTAGGCGGGCGCCGCACCGGGATACTTTGCACTCTTCACTCAAGCACTTTCTAACTTTCGATTACCCCCAGTCCCAGCTTCCGCATCAGCGCGCTCGCATTCCGACTTTGCGCCAGGCCCGGCTTTACCGTGTAATCGAAGTACAGCTCCCCCTCCGCATTCGTCTCTACCTCGAGCCGCAGCGTCGACACGGCCCTCGTCTCGTCGGCCAGCTCACCGAGACCCAGATCGTGCGTCGCCACCACACCCGCGCCGCCGTAGTGCAGCAACTGCTCGATCAGTGCGCGCCCACCGGCATTCCGGTCCTGACTATTGGTCCCCTTCAGGATCTCGTCGAGGAGGAAGAACACCGGCTCCCCGGCGCGCGTCGCGTCCACGACGATCCTCAGGCGATTGAGCTCCGCGTAGAAGGCCGAGGCGCCCTCGTGGAGGTTGTCCTGCGTGCGCATACTCGTGTACACACGCACCGGCGAGAGCGACAGCGCGCGCGCGGGCGTCGGCATGCCCCACTGCGCCATCACGAGGTGCAGGCCGATCGTGCGCAGGAGCGTCGACTTGCCGGCCATGTTGGAGCCCGTGAGCAGCGAGACGTGCGTGCGCAACGGCGAGCGGAAGTCATTCGGGACACTTTTGCCCGGTGCCAACAGCGGGTGGTGGAGCCCTAGACCCGAGAGTTGAGCAACGCCGTCCACGGGCGCTGTGCCGACCTGCGGCATCCGCCAACCCGGATACCGGTACGCGACCCCCGCCATCGAACTCAACGCGTCGAAGGCCCCCGCGACGAGCAACCACGTTTCGATCGGATGAGTCGGTGGGCTGGGCGCAGCCGACCCCGAAGGAAGCCCGAAGCTGGCCGCGGCGGGGATCACGTCGGCTGTCGCCAAAACCTGCCCCCCCGGCGCGAGTTTGACTTTCCAGGTCTCGATCCGGCGCGCGTACCGGATCTCCCAGAGACTGAAGATATTCGGGATCAACACGAAAGGGTTCGCCCGCACCGCCAGTTGTCGTACGTCCGAGGCCAGACGCGCGATCTGCGCCGAGGCCGAGGCCAACCCCGTCACCTTACCTCGCCCCCCGCCCGTGCCTACCCCCCCGAGACACGCGGCCAATTGCGTCAACAACGGCGCACCCCAATCCCGACCGCTGATCTGTGCCAGCGTAGCCGACAACTGCTGCAACTGCGCCACCGACTCGGTGGTGGCCGCCTCGATCTCGTCCACGCGCGCCTTGTTGCGCCACAGCAACCACATCGTCGGCGCGTAGCCCACCAGCGCCAGGTAGAACGGCAGGTACGCAAAGCTCACCAGCCAGGCCAGGTTGAGGAGCGGCACCACCCACAGCAGCACCGCCCAGTACCCTTGCCGAAACTGCGGCTCGGCCCGCGCCCAGGCCCGGAGCTTGTCCAACTGGACCACGGTTTGCTCCCCGCGGGGCGCCGCAGCGGCGAAAGCCTGCCGCCACGCCAGGGCCGGGGCCAACTCGGCGATGGCCGCCTGCCGCTCAGCGATCAAGCGCTCCTCGGTGAGGCAGTGCCGCAGGTAGTCGGCCAGGGCCTGCTCGCCGCTCACCGACACCGTCCGGTTGACGAGCGCGTACACGGACTTCGGACCGAACACATCCAGATCGCCGGTATAGGGGTGTAGCGCATCCGCGTACCGCGCCCCGCCGTCGAATCGCTCGAAGCGGTAGGCGACGCTCTCGAGTTCGCCTTCGTTGATCTCGACGAGGCGCTGCTGACGCGCGCGCTCGGCGTCCGCGGCCTGCTGCATCGCCACCAGGCGCCCGAAGCCGAGTAGGCCGAGCACCAGCGCCGCGATCCCCCAGCCGATCCCGAAGTCCACGAAGCCGTAGACCGACAGCCCGATCCACGCGAAGAAGTACGCCAGGCGCAGGTAGCCGATCCGATCCGCCCGCGCGGCCGCGGCACGTTCTTCGAGGCGGGCAGCCTCGGCGTTCGCGGCGTACTCCGTCGCGGGGTCGCGGTGAGATGTGGGTTCAGATTCAGCGAGGGGACTCACGCTTCGGAAGGGTTATCGGTTTTGGCGAAAGCCGCCAGCAACTCCAGCCACAGCCGACGCATACGCTCCCCGCCCGCCCGCGCGACGTCCATGACCTCCTCGATCGTGGTTGGCGTGAGGTGGTCGACGTCGTGGCACTCGTTACTCACGAGGCTCGTCACCAGCACCGGCACCTTCATGTGGTTGGCGACCAGCACCTCGGGGATCGTACTCATGCCCACCAGGTCGCCGCCCATCCGTTGGATCATGCGGTACTCGGCCGGCGTCTCGAGGTTCGGGCCCTGCAGCCCGAAGTAGACCCCCTGGTGCGCGGGCATCCCGAGGGCCGCGAGCGCCGCGGTGGCCTGCTGGCGCAAATCCGCGTCGTAGGCACGCAGTAGGTCGGGGAAGCGCAGGCCGAGCCGCGCGTCATTCGTGCCGCGCAGAGGATTGTCGGGCTGGAAGTTGATGTGGTCCCTGACGACGACCACGTCCCCGGCGCGGTAGTCGGCGCAGGTGCTGCCGGCCACGTTCGAGATCAGGACGCGCTCGACGCCGAGGTAGCACAGCAGCCGCGTCGGGAAGGTGAGCGCCCCGGCGGAGTAGCCCTCGTAGTAGTGGTGGCGACCGTTGAGGACCACCACCGGCTCGCCGGCGAGGTAGCCCATCCGCAGGTCGCCGCCGTGTCCCTCGACCGTACTGAGGGGGAAGTGCGGCAGCAGGCTGTAGTCCCAGCGCATGTGGAGCTCGAGATCGTCGATGAGGCCGCCCAGCCCCGTGCCCAGGATGAGGCCGGTGCGCGGCTGGAAGTCGGTGTGTTCGCGCAGGTAGGCGGCGGCCTCCCCGAGGTGATCGTAGAGCGTAGACATCGCGGCTAAGGTGGGGCGGAACGCCAGACTTCGCGGGCCCCGGTGCCGTCGGCGCCACGGCTAAGACGTAACGTTGGCGAAAGGTGCAGTTCACCGACGGATCACCTCCCAACAGTGGTTGTGGACAACGATCGTACGTCGACGCTCTCCACACGGCCAACATTCGTCGGCGCAATTCGATAGAGTAAGTATGGTACGTATCGTCTTTCTCAGGGAGGTAGCAGGTCGCCTCCGCCAAGTCAAGCCGTCTCGCCGCGCCCAGCACAACCCCCAGCGCACGTGGCACAGCAACCTCGTCAGCCACACGCTGTGCACCGGCGTGCGCCGCGGACAGATGACGCTGCGGTTCCGGTAGCTCGAACCCCCAGGTTCGAGTTATCACCCGGCCGCAGCCTCAGTGAATGACCACGAATCTCCTACTCCACGTAGCCCCTTCGTAGGACACCGACGCCACGTACAGACCGGCCGCAAGGTTGATCGTCTCGAGCCGCGTGTGCGAAGTATGGGTCTGCACCCGGGAGATCACCTGGCCCATCGCGTTCGTTACCACGACCCCCACGTCCGACCACGACCGCGGCACCCTCACGGTGAGGTAGTCGGAGGCGGGGTTGGGGAAGAGATCAATCTGGACCTCCGTAGCCGGCATCCCCGGAAAACCTCGCGCCAATCGCACCGCCTCGATCGCGTCCCCGCGCCCGTACCCAAACACGTTGTTCGGCACGCTCTGCCCCGGGATGCTACAGGCGTCCCCGGCGGGCGCGGGCGTCGGGGTGGCGCTGCGGCGAAGGATTGCCTCGATGGTGTCCACCTGCCCCCGTAGTTTGGGATTGGCGCTAATCATGAGCGCGACCACGCCTACCGCGTGGGGGCCGGCCATGCTCGTGCCACTGAAAGAGGCGTAGCCGTCGTTCGGTACCGAAGAGCGGACGGCGACGCCCGGTAGGGCCACGTCCGGCCGGATCACGGGGCCGTCGAGCGCAAACGATCCCCTGCTGCTGAAGTTCGCGATCCGCCCGAGCGAATCGTGGGCCCCGATCGCGAAGGCCCCCTCGATGCGGGCGGGGATGTCACTCACAGTCGCGCAGCCCTTGCGCCCGTCGTTGCCCGCCGAGACGATCACCACCGTGCCGGCCGCCCGCAGGGCCCCGACCACCTTCGCGAACGCCGGGTAGGTGCTCGAGTCACACCCCTCCGAGAGCGGGCAGTACCAGGAGTTGGCGATGACATCGGGCGCCAACTCCGGGCGGGGATCGTTGCCGGCGCGGTCCGTCGGCGCGAGGAAGAACTGGAAGCAGTTGAGGTAGCTCGTCGGCGTACCGTTGCCGCGGTCCATGTTGCGGCACGCCATCCAGGTCGCGTCCGGGGCGACGCCGATCTGGTGGGCCGCGCCGTCCGACCCGACCATCGTCCCCATCGTGTGTGTCCCGTGGCTCCCGTCGTCGCAGGGCTCCTGGGCGTCGAAGCCGCAGGGGTTGGCGTCGCTCGTCCCGGGGAAGGCCACCTTGACGCCGTCGAACCAGTTGTAGTCGTGCTCGACGCCGCCGGGTTTGTTGCCGCGGTACTTGCCCTTGAGCGCGGGGTGGGTCCAGTCGTAACCGGTGTCCGCGCCCGCGACCACGGCGCCCTCGCCGCGGATGCCCATCGCCCAGACTTTGTCGGCCCCGAGGTAGCGCACGCCCCAGGTCGGGACGGCGGCGCGGGACTCTAGTTCGGCACCGCGCTCGGGCGTCTGCTCGACCTCCTGCCGTTCGAGTTCGTCGAGTTGCCACTGCGTCACGGCGGCGACGCGCTCGACGCCCGCGGTGGCGCGGAGCAAGGACAGCGTCTGGGCGTTGGCCCGCGGCACGTGGACGGCATTCGCGGCCCAGAGGTGCTCCACGGCTACCCCGGCGCCACGGAGGCGGGCGAGGAGTGGCTCGTGGCGCAGGCTGTTTTGCCGCAAGGCCTCAAATACGAACCTGCCCTTCTCTTCCTTCGTCGCCAGCGCCTGCGCCCCACTGAGGTCGGGGTAGGCGTCGAAGACGACGAGGACATCTGCCTCGCCGCGCGAACTGATCTGCTCGGCGACGAGGAAGTCGACCGCGACCCGGCTCTGCGCGCTGAGGTCGTGGGTGAGGAGCCCCCCACCGATTGCGAGTAGGCAGCAATAGAGGCGGGCGGTGGGGCGTGCGATCATGGTAAGCAAAGAAAGGCCCGCGCCCGCTTCTCGTTCGGGTGAATAGGCAACGAAACCTAGCGTATGCTAATGGGCGTCAGGGTGTAGCCCTCGGCCTGCAGCAGGCGGATGACGCCCTCGGGGCCACCGAGGTGCCCGGCGCCGACGGCGAAGAGCGACGGCTTCGCGACGATGCTCGCCTTCATCGGCGCCACCCAGTTGCGGTTGCGATTGACGAGCAGCATCTGCTCGAAGCCGGCCACGCCGCCGTCGCTGCTCACGCTCATGGCGTACATGTTCTCGATGTCGCCCGAGACGTAGACCTTCGTGAGCGCCGTGAGCGGGTCCTCGCCGTCGACGGCGGGCTTGTCGATCGCGTCCATCAGCATCTTCGCCTGCGCCGGGTAGGGGATGGAGTCGAACAGCGACATCTGGAACTCCATGGTCTCCAGGCCGGCGACGGGCTTCTCGAGGCCGGTGACGATCTCGTTGAGCTCGAGCTCGTAGCTCTTGATGCTACTCTCGCCGCCGCCGCCCATCATGCCCTTCATCTGGCCCGGGTCGGTGCTCGCGAGGATGCTCAGGAACAGCGGCTTGATGCGGTCGAGGAACATCATCGGCAGGCCCATCTCCGAGAAGTGGGCGTTGACGCGCGCGTACTCCTCGGCGGTGAGCAGGTCCTTGATGGTGGTCCCGTCGCGCATCATGGCCTTCGTGAACATCTGCATCTGCTTGCTCATGTCGGTCATGTCCGCGGGGTCGATCTCGAAGTAGACCTCGTCGACGCGGTTGACGACCGACATCAGGGAGTCCGACAGCAGGAAGTCCTTGGCGTCGATGAGGTGGATGGTGCCGAACAGGTAGCTCGGGGCCGCGGCGCCGGGGGCGTCGATGCGCCACAGGAGGCCTTTCGGCAAAACCTCCTGCGCGACGGCGAACTGTACGCTGAGCAGGAGCGTGGCCGCGGCGGCCGCCAGGGAACGGAGACGTAGTAGCATAGACCACCGAAACGAGGGCGCCGGGCCGGGGGTTGTCGCGGGCGAAGTGAATGTTTGGGTAATGGGGACGGTCGGGCTCCGGGGGCGGGGGCGTGCGCCAAAACGAGCCACGCCGCCGTCGACGTCTGCGCTAAGCCTCGAACACGATCAGTTCAATATCGTGTATCAAATCGACAATCTCCGGATGGTCGTATAATTCTGCTACCGAAAGCCCGCTCCCAAAATCACGCGCTATTGCGCAGAGGTATTCCGGCAGTGACCCAGATGTCGCAGCGCCATAAACACCTGGTACGTAACTCAGGTACTCATCCTCGGCGAGCTCATTTGGGACGCCGATAGGGTTCCACTTCGCCAGCCTCTCGGCAATCAGAGCGTAAGTCACGGTATCCATCCGAACGATCTTGACGCCGCCTCAACCGTGTTTTGCCGTTACTTCGTCTCCCTGCGCTCGGCAAGCGCTTTCGACCCCGGACGTACGTCGCAAATTAAATCCGTTTGACCCCTTCGATCAGCAAGGTTCGGAACCGCTGGCGGAGCCTGGGCTGGCGCTGGCGAACGGCGTCCGTGCTAAGCGTCGCCGCCCTCGTCTGGTGGCTCACTTGCCTTCCGACGCCCCTTTTCGACGCGCCCTACTCCACTGTGGTAGAGGCACGCGACGGCCGGCTGCTCTCCGCCCGCATCGCCGCCGACGAGCAGTGGCGATTCGCGCCCTCGGACTCGCTCGACGAGCGCTACGCGCGGTGTGTGCAGCTCTTCGAGGACGAGTACTTCCGCTGGCACCCGGGCGTGAATCCGGTGTCGATCGGGCGGGCCTTGCGGCAAAACCTCGGGGCCGGGCGCACGGTCAGCGGCGGGTCGACGCTCACGATGCAGACGGTGCGACTGATGCGCGGGGACGCGCGGCGGAGTGTCTGGGAGAAACTCGTCGAGGTGGCCTGGGCCACGCGCCTGGAACTGACCTACTCCAAAGACGAGATCCTACGGCTCTACGCGGCGCACGCGCCCTTCGGCGGCAACGTCGTGGGTTTGGACGCGGCGGCGTGGCGGTACTACGGTCGCGGGCCGACGCACTTTTCGTGGGGGGAGGCCGCGGCGCTGGCGGTGTTGCCGAACGCACCGGGGGTGATCTATCCCGGTCGCTCGGATGCGGCCTTTCGGCAAAAACGCGACGGCCTGCTCGCCAAGCTCCACGCCCGCGGCGACATCGACGCCGAGACCCTCGCGCTCGCCAAACTCGAACCGCTGCCCGGGGAGCCCGTGCGCCTACCCGATCTGGCGCCGGCCCTGACGCTGCCGGATGCGCCGTTTCGCTTCCGCGACCAGTTTTCCCGTAAGGAGAACCGCACCACCCTCGACGGGGAACTCCAGCGCCGCGTCACCGACGTCGTCGAGCAGCACCGCCTGCGCAACAGCGGCAACGGCGTCCACAACGCCTGCGTCATCGTGGCGGAGGTCAGCTCGGGTCGGGTGTTGGCCTACGTCGGCAACGCCACCGGGGCCGGGGCCGAGCACCAGGACCGCGTCGACATCCTCCGCGCCCACCGCTCGAGCGGGAGCCTCCTGAAGCCCTTCCTCTTCGCCACCCTACTCGACGCCGGGCGCCTCTCGCCCACCACCCTGCTGCCCGACATCCCGACCCTCATCGGCGGCTACGCACCGCAGAACTTCGACCACGGGTTCGACGGGGCCGTGCCGGCGGGGGAGGCCCTGACGCGCTCGCTCAACATCCCGCACGTACGGACGCTGCAGGAGTTTGGCGTGCAACCGATGCTGGAGCGCCTGCGCATCAGCGGCTTCACGACCCTGACGCGCTCGGCCGACGACTACGGGCTGTCGCTGATCCTGGGCGGCGCCGAGGTGACGGCCTGGGACGTGACCCGGGCCTACCGCGCGCTGGCGCATACGGTCCTCACTTACCACCGCACGAATCGGCAGTACAGCAGCGCCAGCTATGGCGAGCTGCACCTGCGCGAGCGCGAGGCGGGCATGGACGACGAGCCCGTGCTCTCGGGCCAGCCGCCCGTCTACAGCGCCGCGGCCGCCTACCTCACGCTACAGACCCTCACCCAGCTCGAGAGGCCGGGGGATTTGGCGGCCTGGCGGAGTTTTGGCGGAAGCCGGAAAGTGGCCTGGAAGACCGGCACGAGCTTCGGCTTCCGCGACGCCTGGGCCGTCGGCGTGACGCCGGAGTACGTGGTGACGGTCTGGGTCGGGAATGCCGACGGCGAGGGCCGGCCCGACATGACGGGCTCGGCCGTGGCGGCGCCGCTGCTCTTCGACGTGTACGACGCGCTGCCGCCGACGCGGTGGTTCGTGGCGCCGGTGGCGGACATGCGGTCGGTGCCGGTGTGTCGCGCCTCTGGCCTGCACGCGGCGGCGGCCTGCCCGGCAGTAGATACGACGCTGCTGCCGGCGCTCGCGCACGGGCTGCCGGTGTGTCCGTACCACGAGCGGGTGCATGTGGACGCGCAGGGGTTGCGGGTGGACAACACCTGCGCGCAACTGGCCGAGACCAGGAGCGTGGCCGCCTTTGCGCTACCGCCGAGTTGGGCCTTCTACTACCGCGGTCGGCACCCGGAGTACGTCGGCACGCCCGCCTGGAGCCCGGCCTGCAGTCCGAGCGGTGCCGCGCCGATGGCCCTGGTGTACCCGCGGGGCGGCCGCAGACTACACCTGCCGCGCAACCTGGCCGGCGAGCGGCAGGCCGCCATCTTCGAGGTGGCACACCAGGAGACCGGCGCGGTGCTGGACTGGTACCTGGACGAGGCTTTCGTCGGGCAGACCTCCGGTCCGCACCAGCAATTTTTGAAGCCCGCCGAGGGCAAGCATGAACTGGTGGTCGTGGACGGGCGCGGGCGGAGCCTGCGGTACGGGTTCGGGGTGGAGTAAGGGATTAAGTGTTGAAGTGTGAAGGGGGAGGTGCTGAAGGGCTGCCGCGGGGAGCTTCCCTCAGCGGGCCGTAGGTCCGCCTCCTGGCATAGCCGGTTTGCCGCCCGAGCGAAGCGACGGGCGGCGGGCCGGCGCCCCCCCCGTGAAACGCCCGACGCCAAACAACCGATGACCGACATCCACTGTCAAACGCCCGACGCCCGACCCCCAACGACCACCCCATAACGCCCGACGTCCACTGCACAACGCCCGACGACCGCCCCCCAACGACCAACGCCCACCGTCAAACGCCTGACGATTCCCCCGACGACCGATAACCCGCACCGGCGCCCGGCGCCCGGCGGCCGGCACCCCCGCACCCCCGCACCCCCGCACCCCCGCACCCCACGCACCCGGCACCCGGCACCCGGCACCCCGCACCCAGGCACCCAGGCACCCCGCACCCAGGCACCCCGCACCCCGCACCCCGCACCCCGCACCCTACCTTCCCCTCGTGAACTACCGTCCCATGCTCGCCACGCTTCTATCCTGCCTAACGCTCGCCTTGGGCTCCGTCCAAGCCCAGTCTCCCCCACCCTGGCGCGCCAACTGGGTCTCCCACCCCGCCCTCGAGAGCAGCGAGCAGGCCGTGGCCCTCTTCCGCGACACCTTCACGCTCGCGCGCCAGCCGGCGCGCTTCCCGGTCGCCGTCTCGGCCGACAATCACTTCCGCCTCTTCGTCAACGGTGCGTGGGTCGGGTTCGGGCCGCAGCTCGGGGATGTGTCGCACTACCGCTACGATACGCTCGACCTGGCCGCCTACCTGCGCCCCGGCCCGAACGTCGTCGCCGTGCAGGTCATCAACTGGGGCCACTACCGCATGTTCGGGATCCAGTCCGAGCACACGGCCCTGCTCGTGCAGGGACTCACGCGCGAGAGCGACTCCCTGGTCACGACCCGCGGCTACGACAACCGCTGGCTCACGACCCTCGACCCGAGCATCACGGACCACCCCGTGCGCTGGCGCGTAGCCGATCCCGACATCATCGGCGGACTGTACGCCAACAACCCGACCGATAGCTTCGACGCGGCCCGGCACCCCTGGGGATGGGCCGAGCGCGACTTCGACACCGGCAGTTGGGTCGCGGCGCCCTTCCTGGAGGCGGGGCACCTCGTGGAGCGCGGCTCGGGTTTCCTCTGGATGCTGACCCCGCGGACTACCCCGCCGCAGGTGCGCCGCCCCGGGCTCGCGCTCGAGGTCCGTGCCGTAGGTCCCGGCGGGGCCACCGAACCCTACCGGCGGCGCGAGGCCGCCCCGGTGCCCGTGCCGAGCGACTGGACCGCGGAAGCTCCCGCCGCCGCCCGCGCCGTCACCGTCCCCCCGCACACCACCGTGCGCTTCCTGCTCGACGCGGGTGAGGTCACGCTCGGCTACCCCGACCTGCGCTGGCGCGGCGGGCGCGGCAGCACCATCCGGTATACCTACGCCGAGAACCTCTTCGCGCCCGATAAAGCCAAGATCCACCGCGACACCGTCGAGGGTATGATCGCGAAGGGCTACTTCGACATCATAAAGCCCGACGGCAGTGCCACCGAGCGCAGCTACCGCCCTACGTGGTACCGGACCTTCCGCTACATCGAGGTCGCCGTGACTACCGACGCCGAGCCGCTCGAGCTATACGCCCCGACCTACGAGCGCGTCACGAGCACCATCCCGATGGTGGCCGAGTGGCGCAGCGACGACCCGCGACTCGACTCGGTGTGGGCGATGGGCCGGCGCACCGTCGAGCTCTGCACGCAGGACTACTTCCTCTCGGACGCCTACTACGAGACGATGCAGTACGTCGGCGACACGAAGGTGCACGCCCTGGCGTGGCAGGCCCTCACGGGCGACCTGCGCCACACGCGCAACGCCCTGCTCGACTTTCACCGCAGTCGCAACGCCGAGGGGATGCTGAAGAGTTGCGCGCCCCTGCGGTACCACTTCTACCACGGCTCGTACTCGCTGATCTGGGTGGATATGCTGGCCGACTACCTTGCGCGCTCCGGCGACACGGCCTTCGTCGGCGAGGTGGCCGCCGGGGTGACGCAGACGCTCGACTACTTCGCGCGCCACAGCGACCCCGTCACCGGCATGCTCGTGGGTGTGCCGTACAAGCCCTTCGTCGATTGGTACGTCGGCGGCACCTACGGCATCGACGCCTCCGGCGACGATGAGCGCTCGGTGCCGTACGCGCTCCAGTACGCGCACGCGCTCCAGAGTGCGGAGCGCCTCTTCGACGCCCTGGCTGAGGCCGAGCCGCCGCGCGCGGAGGCCTACCGCTTCCGTGCCAGGCAGTATCGCGAGGAGGCGGCGCGCGTGGTGGCCGCCATCCGAGACCACAGCTACCTACCCGGACCGGGCCTCGTGGCCGAGCAGCCGCACGGCGCGCCCGTCGGGCAGCACGCTACCATCCTCGGGGTGCTCACGGGGGTGGTCCCGGCCGAAGACCGCGCGCGGGCGCTGGGGGCGGCGCTGCAGGACGCGTCGCTCGTGCCGGCGACTTACTACTTCCGCTACTACTTACTGGAGGCCTTGCGGCAAAACCGGACGCGCTTCCCCTCGGAGGCGCGCTTCGCGGCGGCGGTAGACGCGGCGCTCGCGCCCTGGTACGCGATCGAGGCCCAGGGTGCGACTACGATGGTGGAGCGCTTCGAGGACCCACGCAAACCCACCCGCTCCGAAGCGCACCCCTGGGGCGCCTCCCCGGCGCTCTTCGTCTACTCGTTACTCGCCGGCATCGACCTCGAGGCCCCCACGACAGACCCGATCCGCATGGCCCCCACCTTCGGCAACCTCACGCACCTGCAAGGCTACTGCCCCGCCTACGGCCCCGACGCCGGCGTCCGCTTCGACCTCCGCCGCGACGGCCCCCGCCTCACCGGCACCATTGAGGCACAATCCCGCCCCGTCGTCCTTACCTGGCGCGGCAAAACCTACCGCGCCGAGCCTAACCAGCGCGTAGTCGTAGGCAGGTAAGCCCACTAGCGCACGCAAAGAGCGCAGAGAGCACAAAGATCTACAGTGTATCCTATGCCCACGTCTCGCAGGCGGCGCCAGGGCGGTCGTTGGACGAGTGGGCTGCCGATAATGCCAGACACCAGCCACAATCCCAGGCCAGCCCACTGGTTCAACGGGCCCCTGGCGCCGCCCCGGCCCCCAAAGCCCCACAGCCCTCATCCCCCAAACACCGCCCCCGCATCAAAAAAGCTAGCCACACTCGGCCGGCTCGTCTCCGCCCGCGCCGCCGCGCTAAGCCGGGCGAGATCACGCGGGCGAGCCTGGGCGAGGTTATTAGTCTCACCGGGGTCGGCCCTGAGATCGTACAGGAAAGTCTCGACGGGGCCGTCGCCCTGTTGTAGTCGGACGAGCTTGAGTTGCGTAGCTGCCTCCAGCAGGGCCTGCTGGCGAAGCTGCTGCCACGTGATCTCGTGCTCCCAGTAGAGGTAAGGCCGCGCCCGCGCGAGGGCGGCGGCCGACCCGGTGCCCACGCGCGCCCAAACGCCCGAGATGTCGGTCCCGTCCGTGCGCGCCGCCGGGGCTGCCCCCGCCAGCCGTAGAAAAGTGGGCAGGACATCCTGGAAGCCGGCCGGCGCATCGACCACCTGGCCCGCCGCCACGCCCGGGCCGCTCACGATCAGCGGCACGCGAATCCCGCCCTCGGTCAGGTCGCGCTTGTACCCGCGCCAGGGGCCATTGCTGTCGAAAGCCGCGTCGGGGTCGTGCCCGCCCTCGGCGTGGGGGCCGTTGTCGGACGTGAAGAAGACGTAGGTGTTTTGGCGCAAGCCCAAAGAATCAAGCAGGTCGAGCACGCGTCCTACCTCGCGGTCGAGCCCCGTCACGAGGGCGGCGTAGGCGGCCTTGGGGTTGGCCTGCGCGCGGTAGCTGTTCCCGGGAAAGGGCGTCTCGGGCGCGAAGACGCTGCGGCCGTCGGTGAGGTAGGCGCGGAGGTCCGCCGAGTCCGGGTCGAGGTCGGCGTGCGGGGCCGTCAGCGGGAGGTAGAGCAGGAAAGGCTCGCGGGCGCTCGCGCGCACGAAGTCCAGCGCCGCGTCCACGATCGGGCCCTGCGTGTGGGCGGTGCTATCGACGGGGACTGTCTCGGCCGGACCGCCGTCGCGCACGCGCACCAGACTCGGCGTACGGTGGCGGTGCGCGTGGGCCTGGTTGAGGTAGCCGTAGAACTGCTCGAAGCCCTGGCGCTCCGGCGAGCCCGTGGTGCCGGCCACGCCGAGGCCCCACTTCCCGAAGGCCCCCGTGCGGTAGCCGGCGCGGCGCAGGTAGGTCGCGAGGGTCGTGTCGGAAGGCTCGAGCGGGACGCCGTCGCCCATGCGCGCGCCGGCATTCGCGTCGTTGCCGCGTACGCGCGCGTGACCAGTGTGGAGCCCCGCCATCAACACGGCGCGACTCGGGGCGCACACGGTGCTCCCGGCGTAGAACTGCGTGAAGCGCGCACCCTCGGCCGCGAGTGCGTCGAGGCGCGGGGTCCGGATCTGCGTCTGGCCGTAGCTGCCGAGGTCGCCCCACCCGAGGTCATCGGCGAGGATGAAGACGAAGTTGGGCGGCGGGGCCGGGGCCGGGGCCGGGAGCGAGGCCCGGGCGGCAGTGGCGATTGGGGCCGAGTTTTGGCGACAGCCGTACCCTGCGCAGAGCAGCCAACAAACAACGATGATCGCCGGGGGTGTACGTCCGAGTACGGGAAAGTGCGATGCGCGCATGGGGGCTTAAGGTAGATGGCGCGCGGCACAAGGGGTACATTGTTTGCTACGACTCCCGGCGACAGATGTAGACTCCTGAACATACGTTGCGGATCGTCCTTGCTTAGTGCACCAATTGCGGCGTCTATTTGCGCGCCACAACGCCCCTCGACCTATGCACCCCCGCCGCGTTCTCCTCGCTACCGTCCTCGCCTGCCTCAGCCTCGCCACCGCCAGCGCGCAGGGCTACGACCGCGCCATCGGCCTGCGGCTCGGCTACCCGCTGGCCGTGTCGTACAAGCAGTACTACTCGGGCTCGACGGCCTTCGAGGTCTACGGCGGCGGCAGCACCTACCGGGACCACAGCCGCTTCTCGATCACGGCCGCGCTCCAGAAGTCGTACCCGCTCGGGCTCGACGCCGAGCTGAGCCCCCTGCGGTGGTACTGGGGCGGCGGCGCCTCGGTGCAGTTCTGGAACTACCGCGACGACTTCTACCGCGGCAACCGGCGGCGCGGCGACTTCGCGACCACCTCCGCGGGGATCAATGGCTACCTCGGGCTCGAGTACGCCTTCCGCGAGGTGCCCATCGTGCTGACGCTGGACTGGGTGCCGGTCGTCTTCCTCGGCAACGGCTACCGCCGCGGCTTCTACGGAACCTCGGGCGGGCTCGGCGTGCGGTACATCCTGGAGCGGTAGAGCGCAGGTGTCGAAGGAAGGCGGGTGAAGTGTTGAAGGCGCTACCGTCCGGGCTACCGTGCGGGCGTCACCCAGCGGGCCGTGAGGTCCGCCTTCTGCAATAGCCGGTTTGGTGCCAGCGAGCGTAGCGACCGGCGGCGGGCCGGCGACTGAAGCAGTTTATTACGAATATTTTCGTAAAAAGTCCATGCGTTTACGAATTTCTTCGTAGGTTTGCCTACGAACAAATTCGTAACTGCATGAACAAGCCTTCCCCCACCACCCCGCCTACCCCGGGCGAACTCGCCATCCTCCAGGTGCTCTGGACGCGCGGCCCGCTGCCCGTCAAGGATGTCCAGGAGGCCCTCGAGGCCGAGCGCGCCGCCGACGACAAGCCCGTCGGCTACACCACCGTCCTCAAGCTCATGCAGCTCATGACCGAGAAAGGTCTCCTCGACCGCGAAGCCGACGGCCGCAAGCACATCTACCGCGCCATCGCCGAGCGGGCCCCGACGCAGGACCGGCTCCTCGACACCTTCCTCGAGCGGGCTTTCGCGGGTTCGGCGCAGACCCTCGTCATGCGGGCCCTCGGCAAGCACACCCCGACGGCCGACGAACTCGACGAACTCAAGTCCTTCATCGCTGACCTCGAGCGCGGCCAAAACCCAGACGCATGATCACGCAACTCCTCCCCCCGCGCCTCGTCGAGGCCCTCGGGTTCACGCTCCTCCACGCGCTGTGGCAGGGGGCGCTTTTCGCGCTCGCGCTGGCCGTACTCCTGGTGGCGCTCCGGCGCTACTCCCCGCAGGCGCGCTACCTGGTGAGCGTCGGCTTGCTGGCGGCCTTCGCGCTTACGGGCTTGGTGACTTTCGGGCGCCTTTACATACAGGAGCCTGCGGCGCTGGGCCATCCGGCGGAGAGCCTGGCGGCGCTGAAGCCTGCGGCGCTCGGGCCAGCAGCTAGCGAAATGCGGGAAAGCGGACCTAGCCCAGACGCGGCTTTGCTTACGCGATCCACGAGTGGATTCGCCAAAATCGCCACGCCCTCCGCTTCCCTCGCCGCCCGCTTCGGCGAGTACTACGAGCGCCACCTGCCGCTGCTCGTGACGCTGTGGCTACTGGGCGTGCTCGTGATGCAACTGCGGTGGCTCGGGCAACTCGCCTACGTGCAGCGCCTCAAGCACTACGGCAACGAGGTTTTGCCGGAAGGCTGGCGCGAGCGACTAGCGGACCTGGAGGCCAAGTTGCGCATCCGCAAAACCGTGGCCTACGCCCTCAGTCCGCGCATCGACTCGCCGATGGTGATCGGGTGGCTCAAGCCCGTGGTGCTCCTGCCGCAGGAACTCTTCGCGCGACTCGCCGACACGGAGATCTACGCGGTGCTCGCCCACGAGTTGGCGCACGTGCGGCGCGACGATTTCGCCGTCAACCTGCTGCAGTCCATCCTCACGAATGTGTTCTTCTTCCACCCCGGCGTGTGGTGGATGTCGAGCCGCGCCGACGAGGAGCGCGAGCAGGCCTGCGATGATTTGGCGGTGCAGGCGCTCGGGGGAGCCCTGCCGTACGCGAAGACCCTCATCAACGTGAGTCAGCTTTCGCTAAAACCCGCCACGGCCGCGCCCCCGGCACTCGCGATGGCGCTCGAGGGTAAGCCACGACCCGGGCGCAAGCGGCGCGGGGGTGGCTTCGCGGCGCGCGTCAAACGACTCTTCGCCGCACAGGCCGCGACCGGGAACTTCCGCGAGGGCTTTGCGACGGCGTGTATTCTGTTTGGGGCGCTCACCGTAGCCGGGTTCGCGAGCAGCCAAACCGGACGGGACACCACCGCTGATGGCGCGCTCGCAGGCGACGAATCTGCGGCGGGCGCGGCGGGTTTTGGCGACAGCCGAACCAGTCCCCTCGACACCCTCGTCGATCCCACCGGCTACGACTACGACGTGGATCAGGACATGGACGAAGACATCGGCATCGACAACCGCACAGACAACCGCACCGACAACCGCACAGACAACCGCACAGACAACCGCACAGACGGCGCAACAGACAACTACGAGGTCCGCCTCGGCTCGTCGAAGATCGACGCCCTCGTGGCCGCGATCTTCAGTGAGGACGAGGCGCTGTTCAAAGCCATGCTCGCCGAGGTCGAGGACCTCAACGCCCGCGACGCCGGTGGCTACACGCCCATCGCCGCGGCGGCGCACCAGAACCGCGTCGACATGGCCCGCCAGCTCCTCGCCCGCGGCGCCAAGGTCGATGGTCAGAGCCGCGAAGGGTGGCCGGCCCTCACCGAGGCCGCCGACGAGGGCGCCTTCGAAATGGCGCAATTCCTTATCGCTTCCGGCGCCGACGCTGACGCCGTTAGCCCAGCCAACGGGTATACCCCACTCATCAAGGCCGCCGACAATGGTCACCTCGAGGTCGCCCGCCTGCTGGTGGAGCACGGGGTTGACGTAAATCGTTTTGGCGTAAGCCCCGACGGCCACCGGGGCTGGTCGGCCCACCCCCCGCTGCACGGCGCCGCCAATGAGGGCAATACCGACATCATGCGCTACCTCCTCGAACATGGCGCCGACATCGACATGCGTGATGAGCTGGGTCGCACGGCCCTCATGTACGCCGCCTCCGAGGGCGAGGGTGACGCCGTGGCGCTGCTGCTCTCGCGCCGCGCGGACGCCGCCCTGCGCGACCGGGAAGGCCGAAGCGCCGCCGACTACGCCGTCCACGAGGATCACGACGAGCTGGCGAAAATGTTGGGGCTGCTGGAGGGCGGCCCCGCGGGGCGCAGTCCGCTAGGAGAGCGGGAGCAGGAGCGACAGGAGCTTCAGCAGGAGCGGCAGATGGAACGACAGGTCGAGGTCCGCGTACCGCCGGGTACGCCCGCCCCTGAGCAGGCGCAACTCGTAACCGATGCGCTCTACGAGGCGCTCTTCGAGGCTGTCGAAGATGGCGATTTGCTTACGACCAGCGCGATTTTGCAGCAGCGCGGCATCGATCCCGATCACACGCGGGAGGATGGCGAGACCCTCCTCATGGTGGCCACGAAAACCAAAAACGCCGCGGTAACCGAACTCCTCCTCGCCGCCGGTGCCGACCCGCGCCCACCGGTGCGCAAGCGCGACTGACGCGCGCCAAGCGCAGGGGACTCGGGTGGGCAGCGCGGCTTCCGGTCTCCGCGCCGGGCGCTGCCCCCCCGAGCCGAGCGCGCGGAGGAAAATCTTCTGAGTAAAAATCCTCCGTCTTCGGGTGGGCGGGGCGGCACCGGCGCGGAGACCGGA
This sequence comes from Saprospiraceae bacterium, assembly GCA_965215115.1. Taxonomy (GTDB): domain Bacteria; phylum Bacteroidota; class Bacteroidia; order Chitinophagales; family Saprospiraceae; genus CALDTK01. The sequence continues at coordinate 2,203,247 of OZ244050.1, read as the reverse complement.
AGCCGCCGCCCCGCCCACCGAACAACCCAACTCCATGAAGTCTGTCTTTCTGCTGAGCGCACTGGCTTTCGCCACGGCGCTCCCGGCCACTCCTTTGCCCGCCGCAATCACGGTTTCGGGTCGCATCGTCGACGCGGAGCTTTTGCTCCCACTGGAGTACGCTACCGTTTCGGCCCTGAATGAAAGCGGCACCCTCGTCGACGGCACGAGCACAGATAGCCTCGGACGGTGGCAACTCGTTTTGCCCCGTTCGGCAGGCTCAGGGCAGGCTTCAGGCGAATACACCTTGCGCTTCGCATTCATCGGCTATACCGACCTCGATACGACGCTTTCGCTAAAACAAGACGTGAATCTCGGGGATATTAAACTCCGAATAAATGCCGTCGCTTTAGACGCGGCCACCGTCACCGCCACGCGCAGCCAGCTTTCGCTAAAACTCGACAAGCAGATCTTCGAGGTCGGCGCGGACCTCGTCTCGCAGGGCGGGACGGCCAACGAGGTGCTCGACAACGTGCCGATGGTGCAGGTGTCGCCGGAGGGCGTGGTGTCTTTGCGCGGGAATGCCAGCGTGACGGTGCTCATCAACGGCAAACCCTCGGCGCTGGCGGACAACAATGCCCTGCAGAGCATCCCGGCCGCGAACATCCTGCGCGTCGAGGTGATCACGACGCCGTCGTCGCGCTACGAGGCCGCCGGCTCCGGCGGCATCATCAACATCATCACGCGGGGCGCCATCGAGACCGCGCGCGGCGGGCAGGTGAGTGCCTCGGTGGGGATTCCGGCCGACTACCGACTCAACGGCAGCTTTACCGCGACGCAGCCCGTGCGGGCGGGTTCGGACCAAACCATCACCTACTTCGGCAACGGTGGCCTGCGGCTGTCGAATTACTTCAGCACCGGCTCATCTGATCGGACGAGTCGCCTGCCGACGGGTACGCAAACCTTGCGCGAGGACCTCGACCAGGAGCGCCAAGACCGCGCGTGGAACGGTTTCGGGGGCGTGGAGTGGCGGCCTTCCGGCAAAACGACTTTAAGCGCGAGCTATTCGTTTTATCACCAGACCAACGATGACTTTTCTGATGTCACCTATCGCTTTACGGATGGCGATGGTAAAACTACCCAACTCCTACAACAAGCCTACGATTACCTCGAGCCTGAGAACTATCACCAGATCGAGGTTGCGTACACGCAAGATTTGAAAGAGGGCCAGCAGTTCAGGCTCCTGTTTCAAAACGACTTCTGGGACAACAACGAACAGGAAGCACAACGCTTCGTGACGGTTTTGCCCCTTCGACCTTGCTCAGGGCAGGCTCCATGCGCACCCGACAGACGCCTCGACACCCGCAGTCTCGAAAGTAGCAACGATTATCTAATACAAGGCGACTACGAGCAGAAGTTACGGCAACACACTAAACTCGAACTCGGCTTCCGGGCGGAAACGCGCCTCATCAGCAGCGACTACCTCGCCGAGCAGACGATCGGGCAATCGTCGGAGGTGCTGCTGGGCCTCGAGAACGTGGTCGACTACACCGAGCGCATCGGGGCGGCGTACGCGCAGTGGGGCTACGAGAAGGACGATTGGGGCTTACAGCTGGGCCTGCGCAACGAGTACACCTACGTGCAGGTGCTCTCGGAAGACGGTGCCGCTCCGATAGAAAAACGTTACAACCGTCTCTTCCCGACGGCCACGGTGAGCTACCAGGTGACCGAGGGTTTTGGCGCAAGCCTGAGCTACAGTCGGCGCGTGCGGCGACCGGGATTCTGGCAACTCAATCCCTTCGGCGGACTGAGCAACCCCAATGACATCGAGTTCGGCAATCCGGACCTGGACCCGAGCTTCCCGGACATCGTCGAACTTAAGCTGCTGTACCGCAACGACAAGCTGACGCTGAACCCCTTTTTGCTCGGCAGTCGCGTGCTGGGCTACTTCGACACCTACGTCGAGCAGGCCGCGGACGGGACCGTGTTCACGCTCCCGATCAACCTCGACCGCGAGCTGCAGTACGGCGGGGGGATGGTGATGACCTACGCCATCGACGACGATTGGCAGCTGACCGCCGAGGGCTACCTACTGCGCCTGGAGCAGCGCGGCGTGTACGAGGGCGTGGACTTCGGCAATGACTTCCGGACGGGCAATGCGCAGGTGAGCGTGCGCGGGAAGGTCTGGTGGGACCTGCGCGTGCAGTCGAGGTTCGACTTCGTCGGCGGGCAGCGCTACCGGCAGTCGTTCCGCCAGAGTTTCGTCGACCTGGACCTTGGCGTGAGCAAAGCTCTCCTGTCCGACCGGCTCACGGTGACGCTGAATGTGCGCAACGTGGGCGGGCTGCAGGTCTTCCGCGGCGGCACGGAGACGGCCAGTTTCTCGAATGCGTACCGGCGCGTTTGGCAGCAGCAGCGCGCGCAAGTCACGGCGGCCTGGGACATCGGCAAGGACGTGCGGGAGAGGAGGGCGCGGGGGCGGATACGGTAGGTAGGGGCGGCCTGCGGCCTATCTGGGCGCTGAGCTACATGGGCGGCTTCGCCTAGATGGGCTGTACTGGCGTCTCGCTAAGTCATACCCAACGATAGCACATCTCATTTAGCGCAGCGCCCATCTAGATGGCGAAGCCGTCGCCCTTACTCCACTCCGCCACCCGCTTCTCCTTACTCGAGAAGCTCACCCCGACCGCGACCAGCTCCTTGCCGGAGTCCGCGTACGGGGCTAAGTAGCCCTTCGCCTCGATCTGCGCGAGCGCCGCCGCCGCCGGACGGTCGAGCTTGAACTCGAAGGCGTAGACGTAGCCGTCGGTCTCGACGATGGCATCAGCCCGGCCCCCGGCCACCGACACCTCGGAGCGGAAATGCGTCCCGAGCATCGAGAACATCGTGTGGACGATGGCGTGATAGTAACGCTCCGAGTGCGCCTCCCAGATCTGGTACGGGATGCCCGCGAAGTTGTCGTTGATGACCCCGATGACCCCGGCGACATCTCCGGCGCGCAGGGACTTCATCAGGCGGTCGAGCCGCTGCGAAGGCTGCGTGATGTCGCTGAAGGAGTAAGCGGCAAGTAGATTGTCGAGGAACGACGCCCTCACCTCCGCGTTGGGGTAGTCGAGCACGTACATCCCGTCCACCGCGCCGCGCTCGCGGACGGTGAGGTAGCCGGTTTGGAAGAGCAGTTGGAGGGGGGTGATGCGGGTGAGGTCCAGGCTCGTGAGCCCGACGGCGTCGGCACTCGTCCCGGCGACGTCAAATTCGCCGCCGATCCGCATCATCTTCGTGAGCAGGGTCGGGGTCCCGCTCGCGACCCAGTAGTTCTCGAAGTAGCCGTTGCGGAGGTAGTGCAGGATAGACCACGGGTTGTAGACCCGTACCGCGGGCCGGCCCCACGAGTAGCCGTTGTACCAGCGCTTGACCTTCTCCCGCGCAGACCCGATCTCCGCGAGTCGCGCGCCGAAGGTGTAGTCGAGCTCCGCTTCCGTAAAGCCGACGAGGGTGTCGGCCAGCGGGTCCATTGTAAGGTTGGCCAGATTGTTAAGCTCGGAGAAGAGTGAGACCTTCGAGAAGGCCGAGACCCCGGTAATGAAGACCAACTCGATATACGGCTCGGCGTCCTTGAGGACGCTGTAGAAGGGTTTGAGTTCGTCGCGATTGGCCTCGGCTTTCGGTATGTCGTCGATGTACTCGACGATCGGCTTGTCGTACTCGTCGATCAGGATGACGACGCGGCCCGAGGGGTGAGTTTGGGCAGCGGCTTCGATCAACTCACGGAAGGCCAACTTGACGGGAAGCCCCTGTGGGAGTTCATAGCCGGCCTTGCGAGCCATGCGGTAGAGTTCATAAAGGATCGCCGACTCGACGCCGAGCTTCTCGAAAGCGATACTCGAGAACTTGAGCCACAGTACGGGCCGCTGCCTTTCGGCAAAACGCCAGTGCTCGTGCGCCCATAGCCCGCCGAACAGCTCCCGGTCCCCGGAGTAGAGCTCCCGGATCGTCGAGACCGTGAGCGACTTCCCGAAGCGCCGCGGGCGCGAGAGAAAGAAGTAGCTACCGGAGTCGAGGATACGAGCGATGTGCTCTGTCTTGTCGACGTAGGTCGCGCCCGCCTCGCGGAGGGTACGGAAGTCTTGGTTGGAGATCGAGTACCGCATCGGGTGCGTGAAGGTAGGGCGTCGCCGCTGGGCGCTCGGGCGTAGAACTCCGAGAACGCGGTGGCGCGGTGGCGGGGTGGCGGGGCGGCGGGGCGGGGCGGGGCGGGGCAGCACCAGCGGCTGGGCGGGGCGGCACCGGCGCGGAGACCGGAAGCCGCCGCCCCGCCCCCTCAGAGCAACCCCTCCGGCACCCGCACCCCAACCCTCAGGATGGCGCCCTTCCAAGTTGCTCCCTCGCGCAGACTTCCTACCTGATTGCGCGCCCACAACACGTCCACGCGCAACGGCCGCGCCGGACCGAAGCCCACCTTGTCCAAACCCACCCCCAGCTCCCCGTGGCGCCGGCCTTCCTCCGGGAGGTAGATCATCGCCGCCCGCGTCACGACGCTCCAACCCAATTTTCTCAGGAGCGGCAGGCGCTGCCAGAGCCACCCGTCGAAGTCGTGCTCCACGACGCCGTCCACCCAGGTAGTCGCCGTCGAAAACGTGAAGTAGTCCGCCGCCAGGTAGCGGTCGAGGTAGTCGACGTAGATCGCCACCGGGAGCTCGCTGCCGCCGAAGTGCTGCGCGTCGATCACGTTCGGGCGACTGTCGCGCACGAAGTTCCGCCCCACCGACGCCCGCGCGCCGAGCTTCCCGAAGCGACCGAGCGCGACGGCGGAGCGTTTTGCCGAAAGGCCCACGTACAGAAACTGGTAGCGCTCCGCCGAGGGCTCCCCCCGCGCGACCGAGACGCCGTAGCGCCAGTCCACGCTCACCTCCGCCCAGGCCGTACCCGTCGGCACGAGGGCGTCGGGGCGCAGGAGGTAAGTCTGTCCGGGACTAAACGTCACGGTCCCGCTGTAGCGCAGCAGCGTGGTCGGCGCCTCGATCGCGAAGGTGGGGTCGCCGCCGCGCGCGGTGTACAGCGGGGCGTTCGTCTCGTAGCTGCGCTCGCGGCGGCGCAGGCTGTAGGTCGACTCGTTTTGGCGAAAGCCGCGCCACTCGTAAGCCAGCGCGTGCGAGAGCCGCGCCCACGGCGCCGCGCGCGCGCCGCGCAACGCCGTCGCGTGCGTCACCTCCGCGAAGCGGCGCTCGTAGAGCTTCAGTTCGTTGCGCTTGGCGAGCAGGCTGTACACCGTGTTCGTGATCCCGCTCACGGGCCGGAGGCGATGGTAGTCCGCCAGTTCGCGACCGCCACTCAGGCGCAGGGTCTGGCGGTAGACGGGGTCGAAGCGGTAGGCGACGGCAGCGGTCGGGTACCACTCCTCGTCGGCGAAACCGTAGCCGAGCCGCGCCTCGGTCCGGAGTTCGCGCGTGCCCGCCGCGTCGCTTCGTTTCTCGTACTCGAACCCGGTCGCGAGCCGAACGCCCGTCACGGAGTGAAAGCCGAGGTCGGTGAGCGGCGAGGCGATGTGGTAGCGGCTGTGTTTGCGCCAATCGGTGTGGGTGTAGCCGCCGAGGTTCTCGATACCGGGCCTGTTGCCGCGCTGCTCGAGACTATCCTTGTGCAGCGGCGAATCGACCGCCCGGCGGATGCTGTCCTTGCGGACGTAGTCCCGCTGTTCGGCCGGGGTGAGCGGGATGGGCCTTTCGGCAAAACGCGTGCTGTCGACGGCGTTGGCCTCCGGCAAGACCTCGGAGACGATCGCGCCGAAAGGGCTCCGCGGCCACGCCGGGGTGTAGTCGTACGTGCCGTAGACGGCCGCGAAGATCCCCCGGAACCGGAAGCCCAGCAGCTCGATGATCGGCTCGGCGCGCCGCTGGTAGGTCTCCCACCCGGCACCCCCGCGCCGCCGGAACCGCTGAATCAACTTGAGCGTGTCGAGCCCGGGCGCGTTGACGGTGGCGCCGAGCAGGTACAGGTCCGCGTCGACGAGGTGGTAGCTCTCGTCCTCGACGTAGACCACGCCCGCGTACGCCGGTACGGCTGTGCTCCGCGGCGCGACCCGGATGCGGTACACGAGCCGGCCGTCGTCCCCCCGGCGCGCGCCCTCGAGGGCGAAGCGGTACACGCCCGCCGCATGGCTCACCAGCGGACTCGCCACCGGCTTGCCCCAGTCCGCCCGCTCCTGGTACAGGTCGAAGCTCAGGCTCGTGGCCGTGTTGAAGGAGTAGCCCCGCGGGTCGCCCGAGACCGTGGACGCCGTCACGGTCTCCTTAAACCTGTCCGGCTGCTCGAACTGCACCGTCGAGTAGGTCTCCGACAGGTACACGATGCCCGCGCGCGACGAGTCGAGCAGCCCGCCCATGTCGCCGATGTCACGCCCCATGATGCGCTCGGGGGCCTTCTCCACTTTGACCTGCCCCTTCACGTAGACCTCCACCTCGTAGCGCTGGTCGGCCCGCAGGTACTCCTTGCGCCTCGCCGCCGCCTCCCGCATGATCCGGTACGCCGGGTCTTCCGCCGCGGCACTCACCGAGGCCACCTCCAGCTCGTACGTCGCCGGCGTCAGCGTCACGTCGACCGTCCGTGCCGCGGCCCCCGGCGCCACCTCCCGCACGGCCACCTCGTAGCCGATGTAGCGAAACTCCAGTACGCCGCCACGTCCGCCCAGGTCAATACTGTAGCGTCCCTCCAGCGAGGCCGTCGTCCCGGCGCTGCGATCTTCCTTCAACGTCACGGTGGCGAACGGCAGCGGCTCCCCGGCGGCATCCGTGATCGTGCCCGCCACCGTCTGGGCCAGTGTGCCGCTTCCGCAAAACCAGACCATCACGACAAGACCCAAGCAGCGGAGCATCCCACAAAGAACAGGTACCCGCCGCGCTCTTCCACCCCGTAAAAGCGCGCGACGCCATTAGCGCGCCCGACATGACCAGGCCGTGGTAGACGCGAAGGGCAAAGCCCCGAGCCTCGCGTGTCGCAACTCCACCCAGCCCACGGCCTCCTTCCCCTACGCCTTCCACGACACTCCTGTACTTCCGCCTGTCCGGCATCTTCCCACGGATTATCCTTGCACACAGTAGGCTTACACCAGCCACCCCCGGCTCTCTACCTCTTCCGATGAAAAGAACGCTACTCACGCTTGTCTCCCTCGCCGCCCTCGTCGTGCTCCAGAGCCACGACATGTTCCTCAAGCTCGACACCTACTTCCTCGAGCCGAATGCCCCGGCGGAGGTCAAGCTCTACAACGGCACCTTCGAGGAGAGCGGCAACTTCATCAAGCGCGCCCGTATGGCCGACGTGTCGCTGGTCTCGGGCGGGACCCGCGCCGCGGTCGACACCGCGCAGTGGAGCAACCGCGACAGCATGACCGTGCTCAGTCTCACGACGGGCGCGCCCGGGACCTACGTAGCCGGCGTCTCCCTGAAGCCCAACAGCATCGAACTCGCCGCCGCTGATTTCAACGACTACCTCGCCTCCGACGGCGGGGCCGACATGCTCGAGAGTCGCCGCGCCGAGGGCGTCCTCGAGGAGGATGCCGTCGAGCAGTACGCCAAGCACGCCAAGGCGATCTTCCAGGTCGGCGACGCGAAGACCGACGATTGGAACACGACCCTCGGCTACCCGATCGAGTTCGTGCCGCTGAGCAACCCGTACGACCTGCACCCCGGCGAAGAGCTCCGGGTAAGGCTACTTTTCGGAGGGCAGCCACTGGCCAACCAACTGGTGCTGCTCGGATCGATGGAGTCGCACGGCCACGATCACGGCCATGACCACGGCGACGAGCTCGAGCATCAGCACGCACATGCGGACGGCACGACGCACAGCCACGGGCACCTCCCCGACCACGAGCACGCCGGTGGCGCCGCCGCGACCGCACACACGCACGAGCACGCCCACGCCGACGGCACCACGCACAGTCACGGGCACGACCCCGACCACGAGCACGCCGGCGACGCCGACGCTGCCACCGCCGCAGCCTCCGCAGCAGCAGCAGCCGCAGCCGCAGCCGCAGCCGCAGCCGCCGCCCACGGGCACGAGCACGCGCCGACGCAGGAGCTCCGCACCGACGCCGACGGCGTCGTCCGCTTTGCCGCCGCCCACGATGGCTTCTGGCACCTGCGCACGATCCACATGGTGGAGTCTGCCGCCGAAGGCCTCACGCACGAGTCCAACTGGGCGACGCTCTCGTTCGAGGTCTCGCACGACCGCAGCCACGCCGACGGTGCCCACGCCCACGACCACGACCACGACCACGGCGGCGTCCCGAGCTACGTGTACTGGATCGGGAGCCTCGCGCTGGTCGGGGGCCTGTTTTACTTCTTCAACCGCGGTCGCTAGGTGCAGAACGTCAAGCCCGGGTTTTGCGGAAGCGTAACCGCCGCCCTCCTGCTCCTCTTCCTGCCGCTCGGCCTCGAGGCCCACGGCGTGAGCGACGGCGACCAGGCCATCCTCGCGGGCGGTGGCCTCGTGGACTACGTCTGGGTCGGCGCCAAGCACATGGTGACCGGCTACGACCACCTGCTGTTCCTCGCGGGGGTGATCTTTTTCCTGAGCGGCCTGCGGGACGTGGTGCGCTTCATCACGGTCTTCACCGTCGGGCACAGCATCACGCTCCTCGGGGCCACGTACTTCGGGATTCGGGCGGACGAGCACCTCATCGACGCCGTCATCGCGCTGAGCGTGCTGTACAAAGGTTTCGAGAACCTGGGGGGCTTCACGCGCCTCGGGGTTCGCTCGCCCAACTTACTGGCGATGGTGTTTGCCTTCGGGCTCATCCACGGCTTCGGGCTCTCGACGCGGCTGCAGTCCTTCGATATCGGCTCGGCGCAGTTTTTCGCCAAGATCGCGAGCTTCAACCTCGGCGTGGAACTGGGACAGATCGCGGCGCTCGTCCCGATCGTCGTCGTCATCACCTGGTGGAGGACCAAGCCGAGTTACGACGCCTTCTACAAGGCCGTCAACTGGTACTTGGTGGTTGCGGGCGTGGGGCTTTTCGTGTGGCAGATGTGGGGGTACTTCGGGCAGTAAACCGGGGGCTCAACCGCGGCGTGGGTACGGGCCGACGCTGCGCCCGGGCCTACCTTCCCCCCCGTGTACGACAACCCCCGCCTCCTCCTCGCCGACGGCGCCGCCGCCCCGGGCGCGACCACCTTCCAGGCGCCGTCCAACATCGCGCTCGTCAAGTACTGGGGCAAGCACGGGCGGCAGCTGCCGCGCAACCCCAACGCGAGTTTCACGCTCACCGTCGCGCGGACGGTCACGACGCTCGAGTGGGTGCCGCGCGCGGGCGGGACGACGGATGCGGTCCGGGTCGAGCTCTTCTACAAAGACCAGCTCCGCCCCGCCTTCGCCGAGCGCGTCGCCGGGTATTTCACCTCCCTGCTGCCGATTTACCCCTTCCTCGGGCAATTCGACTGGACGGTGCGGACGCGCAACACCTTCCCCCACGGCGCGGGCATCGCGTCGAGCGCCTCGGCGATGGCGGCGCTGGCGATGTGCCTGGTCGAATTCGAGCGGGCGCACTTTGGTGAAGGTTTTGGCGAAAGCCTCACGGCCCACGAGCGACAGCGCAAGGCCAGCTACCTCGCGCGACTCGGCTCGGGATCGGCGGCGCGGTCGGTTTTCGCGAAAGCGGCCGCCTGGGGGGAGAGCCCCGACCTGCCCGGCAGCTCCGACGAGTACGCCGTCGGGCTCGGGGAGCGGCTCCACCCTACCTTCCACGACTACCGCGACTCCATCCTGTTGGTGAGCGAAGCCGAGAAGTCGGTCTCCTCGACGGCCGGCCACTCCCTGATGGACCGGCAGCCCTACGCCGCCGTGCGCTACGAGCAGGCCACGCGTCGCTTCGCGCGCCTGCTGGACATCCTGGGGCGCGGCGAGCTCGATGATTTCTGCACCCTCGTCGAGGCCGACGCGCTCGACCTACACGCGCTGATGATGCAGAGTCACCCGCCGTACCTACTGATGGAACCGGCGACGGTGGCGGTGGTAAAGGCGGTGCAGGGCTTTCGCCAAAACACGGGGCTCCCCGTCTGCTTCACGCTCGACGCGGGGCCGAACGTGCACCTACTCTACCCCGAGGCCATCACCGCGGAAGTGGAGGCGTGGCTGGAAGCGGAGGTGATGCACTTGCTGCCGGGGGGGCGGATCGACGACTACGTGGGGGAGGGCGCGGTAGCTCGAACCTCCGGTTCGAGGTGACACATATACCTACACTAATCGCTAAACCCTCGCTGCCTTAAGACCAATAAATTCTACCTCGAAGCTCGTGGCTTTAGTATCCTCCTCGTCTTCGTAGTAAAGTGCTAGCGCCTCCTGGACGTTAGCGAGTAGGTCGTCCAAGGTCGTACCCGTCGTAAAGATGGCTTCCGTCTCTTCGTAAGCCGAATACCCCGTCGCGGTAGCCTCGACGACGAATCTGTGGATAGGCTTACTCATAATAGTCCTGCTTGCTTTAGTATTTTTTTCTCGAGACCCTTACCGACCTCCGAAGATCCGTGAATCGTGACCACTAGAATACCGGGTTTAGTGAGGTGTCGCATCTTAGCATGGCTGCCGCGCTGACTGTAGATCTCCCACCCGTCCCGCTTCAAGCGCCTCACTAGTTCTGAACTCTTCAAAGAGTAGGCAAGGTAAAGAGTTTTGGCGAAAGCAGAATTGGCATCACCCGAGGGGCGCGAGTCTCCTAGCTCACCGCCCCAATCCCCCCAAATACTCCCCCAGCCGCTCCAGACTCCGCGCCACCATCGCCCCCGCCTTCACGTCGTGGTAGTACCGCACGTTCGGATTGTCGACCCCGCTCACCTTGCGCTCCGACGCCAAGCTCGGGTCGGCCAGTATCTCGACCAGGGCCAGGTCCCAGAGGATGCGGCTCTCCGTACCGGGGTCGAGGTGATTGCGCCACCGATCGAGGAGCATATCGGCCAGCGGTCCCTTGCCGCTGAGCTGTCGCTCGGCCGCCGCGAACGACGTCCGCGCGCCGTAGAGCGCGTCGGTCGGCAGGACGTGCATCTCCACCGTCGAGGCCATCATCTTGTTGACGGCCTGCACGTCCATGACGACGTTGAACTCCGTGAATCCCAGTCGCTCTTTCTCGAAATCGTACGTGCTCCCGAGCCAGTACACCTGGAGCCTGTCGGCGATGCCCGGGTCGATCAGGACGGCCGAGGCCACGTTGGTGAGGGCGCCCACCGTGATCACGGTTAGCTTCTCGCCGGCGGGCATGCCCTTCGCGAGCTGGATGATCGCGTGGCTCGCCGCCGAGTGGATGGCCTGCTCGCCCCAGTCGTACAGGCGGCGGTGGCCCCCGCGGGGCAGGTACACGTCTTTGCTACGCCCCATCAACTGCACGAGTCGTTCGTTGAGCTTCTGGCTGTCCTCCAGGGTATTGCCGGTCGCGTTCTGGCTCGCCTGCCACTGCGCCGAGCCGAGGGCCTTGATGTCCCACGTGGGCTCGGCGAAGGCGCGCACGATGGCGTAGAGGTCGTCCACCTCGTTGGCCGTGTCGGCGTCGAAGTAGACGGTGCGCGTGGTCTGGGCGAGGAGGGCGGCTTGCGCCAAAACGAGCAGTAGGAGCAAAAGGGGGACGTGGCGCATAGGACAGCGAAAGTAAGGGTTAACGCAGGTCAATCTTCCCTACCTTTCCGACATGACCGCAACCCAAATCCCGGAGACCGCCGCCCCCGAGACCGCCGCCCCCGAGACCGCCCTGCCGGAGGCCGTCCGCACCGCCCTCCTCCGCGATCGACTCGTGGCCCACCTCCACCGCCTCGACCGAGCCGCGCTCCGGGACCTCGCCGAGCAGTTGGGCGTCGCCGAAGCGCCCGACCCATCTGCCGCGTCTCGGCAGGCTTCTGCCCCGAGCGAGGAGGCCGTGGCCGTCCGCGAAGCGGTCGTCCGCGAAGAAGCGCCCGCCCCCGCCGACCCTTTCCCGCCCTCCGAGCGCATGACCATGGAAGCGTACGTGGCGGAGTTGGAGGAAGGATCTGTCGCCGTGCGACAAGGCGATTTCGTGACTTTGGCAGACTTGCGGCAGTCGCTCAGTAAGTACCGATGAGCTACACTGTCAAGGTTCGCGGCCTGGCCACACGACAACTCGAAGAATTGTTAGCGTGGCAAGAGGAGCACGTAGGACCATCTTCCGCGAAAGCAGCCAACGAAGCTTTCGATTCGGTATTCGCGGAACTCGAGCATCGACCGACGAGATACAGACGACTTGCGGTGAGTAGTTCACAGCTGCACTACCGCGTAGCCAAGGCGTACTATCACTACATCGCGTACGAGCTCATCGAAGCTGATGCCGAAGTGCTGATCGTCTCCATCCGTCACGAGAGCCAATCCCCCGAGAAGCTCCTGGCAGACCTCGAATAGTTTTCGCCCCCTACAGCGCATTCGACCCTCAACCCCTTAACCCCCTCAACACTTGTCCTCTAAATCCGTCGCCCTCCTCGGCGCCGCCGGCTACATCGCCCCCCGGCACCTCGCCGCCATCCGCGACGTCGGCTGGCGGCTCGTCGCCGCGCACGACCCCCACGACTCCGTCGGCGTCCTCGACGCCTACTTCCCGGACGCCGCCTTCTTCACCGAGGTCGAGCGCTTCGACCGACACCTCGACAAGCTCCGCCGCGACGGCCGCGGCATCGACTACCTCGTCGTCTGCTCGCCCAACTACCTCCACGACGCCCACTGCCGCCTGGGCCTCCGCCTCGGCGCCGACGTCATCTGCGAAAAACCCGTCGCCCTCAACCCCTGGAACCTAGACGGCCTCCAGGCCCTCGAGGCGGAGACCGGCCGCCGCATCTGGTGCATCCTCCAGAGCCGCCTCCACCCCAGCTACGCCCGCTTACGACAGTTGGCGAGCCCACCTAGCGAAGCGCCAACTCAGCGTAGCGCCCACTTAGGCGAAGCCGCCCAAATTACCATCAACTACATCACCCCCCGCGGCCCCTGGTACCGCTACTCCTGGAAGGGCAACGCAGAGCGCTCCGGCGGCGTCGTCACCAACATCGGCATCCACCTCTTCGACGCCATCCTGAGCGTCTACGGCGAGCCCACGGGTTTTAGCGTAAGCGAGATGGCCATCGACCGCGCCCGCGGCCGGCTTTCGCTAAAACGCGCCACCGTCGACTGGACCCTCAGCGTCCGCCGCGAAGACCTTCCCCCCGGCCACGCCGGCCCCTTTCGCCAATTCCGCGTCGACGGCCACGACATCGACTTCTCCAGCGGCTTCGAGACCCTCCACACCGCCAGCTACGAGGCCATCGCCCGCGGAGAAGGCTTCGGGCTCGCGGAAGCCAGAGCGTCCGTGGAGCTAGTATCCAAATTAAGAAGCCCTTCCTAAGGTGAGCCCACGGGCCTCGCGAAGCAAAAACGGACGGCCGCACACAAGAACCAAAATCCACAAAAGCATCCCAGGCCAAAATCTTGACACCGCGCCCGCGCGCCCCCCTCTGTAGAACAACTCCCCTCACCCCACACGTTGATATAAGCCCACCGCCACCCCAAATCCCCCGCCCCACACGTAGCTTCGTAAGCCCTAAGCCCCGCTTATGTCCCTCCCGCTCCGCCTCGCCAACGCCGCCTTCGGGCAGTACCTCCGCTGGCGCGTCCCACGCCTCGACCGCACGCGCACGCAGCCCATCGCGTTCCAGGAGCGGTGGCTCGACGCCCTGCTGATCCACGGTAGGGCCACGAGCTTCGGGCGCGACCACGGCCTGCGCGACGTCCGCAGCTACGAGGCCTTCCGGCAAAACGTGCCCGTCCGCGACTACGACGCCCACGCGCCGTACATCCACCGCATGCTCGACGGCGAACACTCCGTGCTGTGGCCCGGCTTCGTGAAGTGGTTCTCGAAATCCTCCGGGACCACGTCCGATCGCTCGAAGTACATCCCGGTCTCCGCCGACAACCTCAGCAAGAACCACATCCGCGGCGGGTGGGACTCCATGAGCCTCTACTACGACCAGCGCCCCGACGCGGCCATGTTCGCGCGCAAGAACCTCATCATGGGCGGCTCCATCCAGGAGACGCGCCCGTGCGGGGTCCGCGTCGGCGACATCTCCGCGGTGATCCTCGCGAACTTCCCCGAGGTCGGCAAACCATTCTACACGCCGAGCTTCGAGACGATGCTCATGTCCGACCAGGCGAAGAAGATCGAGGCCACCGCCCGCGAGGCCATGCACGAGGACGTCGGCCTCATCGGCGGGGTCCCGAACTGGACCATGCTCCTCATGCGCCGCATCCTCGAGCTCACCGGCGCCGCCCACATGCGCGAGGTCTGGCCCAACTTCAAGCTCTTCACCCACGGCGGCATCTCCTTCGCGCCGTACGAGGCACAGTTCCGCGAGCTCATCGGCCACGCCGAGGACTTCGACTTCCTCGAGATCTACAACGCCTCGGAGGGCTACTTCGGGCTCCGCGACGAGCTCGGGCGCGACGATATGCTGCTGCTCGTCGACTCGGGGGTCTTCTACGAATTCATGCCGCAGAGCGAGTGGGGCCGCGAGCACCCGCACGCCGTCCCCCTCGGCGAGGTCCGCGTCGGCGAACCCTACGGCGTCGTCGTCAGCACCAACGCCGGCCTGTGGCGCTACAGCATCGGCGACACGGTCGAGTTCACGTCCACGGTACCGTACCGCTTCAAGATCACCGGGCGCACCAAGCAGTTCATCAACACCTTCGGCGAGGAGGTCATGGTCGCCAACACCGACCGCGCCCTGGCGCTCACCTGCGAGGAGCTCGACTGCGCCGTGACCGAGTACACCGTCGCCCCCGTGTTCGTCAGGGCCGCCGGCGAGCAGGGCGCCCACGAGTGGGTCGTCGAGTTCGGGCGCGCGCCCCGGAGCCTGGAGGCTTTCGCCAAAACACTCGACGCCCACCTGCAAGCCGTCAACAGCGATTACGCCGCCAAACGCCGCGGGGATATGGCGCTGGTCCGCCTGATCGTCAACGCCGTGCCCCAGGGCACCTTCAACACCTGGATGGCGAACCGCGGTAAGCTCGGGGGCCAGGGCAAGGTCCCGCGCCTCGACAACGACCGCAAACACCTCGAGTCCGTCCTCCGCACCGGCGTCACCCGTCAACGCAGCGAACCCGCGCTCCTCGCCGAACCCCGGGGTTAACCTGTAGCCCGCGCGCCACCGACGGATTCCCACGCCGCCACAGCCGAACTACCGCCGATGGATCCCTACGCCGAACTCGCCTTCCCGCCACCCGCCGAAGGCCTGTGTGATGCCCAGGTCCACGCCCTCCTCTCCGAACACATCGCCCGCCTCCTCGCCACCAAGCGGGACTGGCTCCTCAGCAAGCTCTACCGCCTCGACGTCCGCGAGCGCGACCTGAGGCGCCTCCTCGCCACCGAGGCCGATGCCGCCGCCGGCCTCGCCCGCCTGGTGCTCGACCGGCACTACGAGCGGGCGCAAGCGCGGCGCGACCACAGCCCCATGCAGGAGCCGTACGATCCGGAGCTGGGGGATATGAGTTGGTGAGGGCTTGAGCGCTCGACGGTAGCCGGCCCGGCGTCCGTCGCTGCGCTCCGTGACGCCAAACCGGCTACCGCAGAACGCGGACCTCACGGCCCGCTGGGTCTATAAAATTTAGGAATGCTCATCAAGACTCGCGGCATCTGCCTCTCCACCACCGTCTACGGCGAGACCAGCGTCATCGCCCAGGTCTACACCGAGGAGAAGGGGCTCCAGAGCTACATCATCAGCGGGGTGCGCAGCGCGAAGCCGAAGGTGCACAGCTCGCTGCTCCAGCCGCTCACGATGCTCGACATGGTGGTGTACTGGCGCGCGGAGCGGAGCCTGTTCCGCACCAAGGAGTTGCGGGCCGCCTACACCTTCGAGCGGGTGCCGTTCGAGTTGGCGCGCGGCTCGGTGGCGCTCTTCGTGGCGGACATGCTCCTGCGCGCCCTGCGGGAGTCCGAGGCCCTGCCGGACCTGTTCCCCTTCGTCGAGCAGTTCGTCGTCTTCCTCGACGTGACCTCCGATCCGCTCGCCAACCTGCCGGCCTTCTTCCTGGTCCAACTCGCCAGCTACCTCGGGGTCCAACCGGAGACGCCGCTGTTCGGCGGACCGTACTACTTCGACCAGACGCAGGGCTACTTCGTCCCGGAGCCCCCGGACCACCTCCGCTACACCGACCCGGAGGCCAGCGAACTGCTCGTGCGCCTCGCCGCGGTCTCCCTCGACGAGGCGCACGAGGTGCCGAGCACGCGGGCCGCGCGGCACCAGGCGATCATCAGCCTGTTGGACTACTTACGCGGGCATTTCGATCGTTTTGGCGGGGTGAGCAGCCACCGGGTCCTCACGGATATCTTTCGTCGCTGATATGTAGTAGTGTACCTACTAGGCGGGTGAGTGCCGATGGGCACCATATTTGCAAGACGAGTTTTCGACACTCCCCCCCCATGGTCACCTTACGTCACTTCTTACTCGCTACCGGCTGTTGCCTCGTGCAGGCGTCGATGGTTTTGGCGCAAGCTGATGACCTCCCGAACACCGCGCACGGCGGCCAGGCCCCGCCCGAGATCGTGCTCCGCCCCACCATCCCGGCCTACTACCCCGGCTGCGATGACTCACCCGAGGGCACCGACGAGAAGGCCAGTTGCTCGACCGGCAAACTGATGAGCTTCATCTCCCGCAACCTGAAGTACCCCGAGGAGGCCCGCGAACAGGACATCCAGGGCGTGGCCGTACTCTCCTTCGTGGTGAGCGACCGCGGCGACATCGAGCGGATCCAGATCCTGCGCGGCATCGGCGGGGGATGCGCCGAGGAGGCCGTCCGGGTCATCGGCGAGATGCCGCGCTGGCAGCCCGCCATCTACAAGGGGGAGTACGTCTATACGCAGTTCACGCTCCCGATCACGTTCGGGCTCAAGGCCAACCTCTACGAGTACGTCCTGCACACCGGCACCCTCGTCGACGTCGAGGTGACCCGCGAGGACCTCGTGGCCTTCGTGAGCCAGGAAGACCTCTCGGTCACGAATCCGCAGGGCACCGAACTCAAGATCACCGAGGTGGTCTACACCGTGGAGCGCGGCGGACGCAAGGAGCAGCTCATCACGCGCGGCCTCGAGAAGCCCGCCGAGAAAACCTTCGCCAAATTCGTCGGCCGCCGACCCGCGCGCCTCACCATCGAGGCCAACGTCGTCGACGGACTAGACATCCGCACGGTGAGCAAGAACTTCCTGATGACGCGCTAGCGCCGCCGGCGGCGTCGGCAGCTAGGCCGTGACCTCCTCGACCTCCGACCCGAAGATCGCCACCGAGCGCCGGATGCCCGCGAGGCGCTCGCCGTCCAGTTGGTAGCTGATGTACTTGCCGTTGCGGGCCGTGTCCACGATGCCGGACTGGCGCAACACCCGCAGGTGGTTGGAGAGCATCCCGGCCTCGAGGCCCAGGCCGTCCTGCATATCGGCGATGGTCGCCTCGTCGGTCGCGGACATGAAGTCGACGATCTTGATGCGCAGCGGGTGGGCGAGGGCGTGGAGGATCTCGGCCGCCTGGTCGAGTTTGCGCTGCGGCAGCGGGCTGGTCGGTGTGGACATCGTTTGGGTAGTGTTTCCGGTCGTGAGTCCCGACGGCCCTGGCGGGGCACGTCGAGCGCGGCAAAGAACGTCCAATCTACCTGCTTGCGAGCAGCCCGCCCCGGCTAAACTCTTGATTTTGCCACAATTACCCAGGCTTGGTGAGCGCGGCGCACACATGCCCTATTCCCGAAATACACACGGGCCACACCTTCAGGAAGGAGTGGCCCGCGGGGCTGAGCTTAGGAGCTAGGTCGTGACGGTGGTCAACCCCAGGGGGGTACCCCCGGATCTCGGTACGGCGCGACGTGTGTAGGCGTGTAGCGTCTCCTAATCGGCGAGCTCGTCGATGAGGCGCCCGATCTGGTCGAGGCGCTCGGGGTTGATCGAGTAGTAGATAAATTTGCCGTCGCGGTCGGTGTTGACGACGCCGGCCCTGCGCAGGATGGCGAGGTGCTGCGAGGCGACGCTCTGCTCGAGGCGGAGCTTGACGTAGAGGTCCGTGACCGTGAGTTGCTTGTGCTCGACGAGGAGCGCGATCATCTGCTGGCGCAAGTCGTGGTTGACGGCCCGCAGCACGAGGACGGCCTTGCGGAGGTCGCCGTAGTCGAGGTCCGGCCCCGAGAGGCCCGTGCGAAGCACCCCGGCCTCACTGTTTGAATTTCCCATCTGTTTGTTTTCTCAATGTGTTACGCTAGGCATCCTAAAATAATGCCAAGCGGGCGGCACACATCTGTGCTTGTCCAAATTCGTAAAGCGTTTCGGTCGTGCGGGAATACCCTTGCGGTAGGCCAAACATACGTTAATACGTTCATGCATAGCCGATTAGCCGGGGGGCTCGTTCTCCACAACCGCTTCGCTACAGTCGGGTTTTGGGTTTCGTAATATGTGGAGCGCGTAGGTACAGCGGCGCCGCCGATGCGAGGTCATCGAAGGCCAAACTTTTGATACGTACCGCGCACTCGGCCAGTAGGTTGCTGGCGCTCAGGGGAATCAGCACGGTTTTGAGGCGGCTTTCGCCAAAACTCGCCAAGACGTCGGCGTGCGGGGAGCAGACCAGCGAAACGCCCCGCGCAAGGATGCCCTCGCGCCAGCGCTCCGTGTTTTCCGTGACTCCCGGGGGCTCGACCTCGCGCCCGTCGGCGTCGTATACGGCGGCGTACACGTCGTTGCGGCGCGCGTGGACGAGGGCGAGGATGTGGCCGCGGGCGGCGCCCTCGGTTTTGGCGAAAGCCGCCGCTGCCAATCCCCCCAGGGTCGAAGCCTGCAACAGCGGCTTGCCGAGCGCCAGGCAAATGCCCTTCGCCGAACTCAGTCCCGCCCGCAGGGCCGTGTAGCTGCCCGGCCCCGAACTACAGGCCACGGCCCGCAGGCGCTCGAACCCGTCCACCGGCAATATCGCCTTGATGAGCGGCAGCAACTGCGCCGTGTGGTCCATCTCCGGCGGCGGCGCCTTTCCCGCGGTGGGCAACTCCGCCACCAGCGTCCACTCGTGCCCCGCCGCCCGCGCGAGCGCCACCGAGCAGTGCGGTCCCGAGGTCTCGATCATCAGCACCAAATCCTCCATGTCTGCCGGCGAAGGTCGCCCGGGGCACGGGAAGCTCGTAGCTTTGCGGCCCGCATGTTAGACAAGCTCGAAGACCTCTACATCCGCTTTCGCGAAACCGAGGAGCAGTTGGCCGACCCCGACGTGATCTCGGACCAGGAGCGCTACGCCAAGATCTCCAAGCAGTACAAGGACCTCGGCAAGGTGGTCGAGGTGTACCTCAAGTACAAGCTCGTCCTCACCAACGTCGCCAACGCCAAGGCCATGCGCCGCGACCCCGACCCGGAGATGCGCGAGATGGCCGAGCTCGAGCTCGCGGAGCTCGAACCCGAGGCCGAGGCCATGGAGGAGCGGCTCAAGATGCTGCTCGTGCCCCGCGACCCCGAGGACGAGCGCGATGTCATCTTCGAGATCCGCTCCGGGACCGGCGGCGACGAGGCCGCCATCTTCGCGGGCGACCTGCTCGGCATGTACCAGCGCTACTTCTCGACGCAGGGCTGGCAGACGGAGTTCTTGGAGGAGAACGAAGGCACGGCTGGGGGCTACTCCAAGATCACGCTCGAGGTAAGGGGGGAGGATGTCTACGCGCGGATGAAGTTCGAGTCCGGCGTCCACCGCGTGCAACGCGTCCCGAAGACCGAGAGCCAGGGTCGCATCCACACCTCCGCCGCGACGGTGGCCGTACTGCCGAAGCGTGAGATGGAGGATGTCGACATTAACCGCGCCGACCTCAAGATCGACACCTTCCGCAGCTCGGGCGCGGGCGGGCAGCACGTCAACAAGACCGAGTCCGGCGTGCGCTTCACGCACCTCCCGACGGGCATCGTGTCCGAGAGCACCGACGGGCGCTCGCAGCACCAGAACCGCGAGACGGCCCTCCAGCGCCTCTACCAAAAGATCTACGACGCCAAGCTCGAGGCCCACGAGTCGGCCATCTCCTCGGCGCGCAAGTCGCTGGTCGGCTCCGGGGATCGCTCCGACAAGATCCGCACCTACAACTACCCCCAGAACCGCGTCACCGACCACCGTATCAACTTCACGAGCCACAACCTCACCGGCATCATCGGCGGGGACCTGGACGAGATCCTAGATGC
Source organism: Saprospiraceae bacterium (assembly GCA_965215115.1). Lineage (GTDB taxonomy): Bacteria > Bacteroidota > Bacteroidia > Chitinophagales > Saprospiraceae > CALDTK01. Next base: position 2,183,083 of record OZ244050.1, on the reverse strand, counting down.
GCTCGCGCTCGCGGAAAACAGTCGGAAGTTGGAGGAGGCAAACTAGGGCGGTGGACAATGGACGATGGACGATGGACGATAGACTGGTCATTGCCCGGCGTCGCGCAGCGCAGCGACCGATGCCGGGCCGGCTACCTACCGCTACCTTCCCCCACATGCGCACCCTCGCCCTCCTCTCGCTCGCGGCCTCCGTGGCCGCCTGCTCGCTCATCCCCCGCCGCGACAACCACGACCCGCGCACCGGCGCCCTCACCGTCTGCCACACCGGGCCACTCCTCGCCGAGCGCGACTCCCTCAACCCCTTCCTCCACTACCGCTTCAACGTCCGCGTGTCCGGGCCGGAGGGCAACTACACCGTCCCGGGCTACTTCGCCGCCGACGGCCGGGCCGACAGCTCCGGCGCCACCGCCGGGGGGCAGTGGTGCGCGCGACTCCAGGGCTTCACCGCCGGGACCTACACCTACCGCGGCCTCCTCGAGCGCGACGACTCCATCGCCGTGCGGGAGCTGGCCCACGTCGGGGAGGCCATCGGGGTCACGCTCGAGGGGACGTTCACGGTGGCGGATACCCTCGGCGGCGCCCCGGGCAATCTCGACGGGTGGCTCCGCTACGACGACTCGGGGTACCCGCGTTTTAGCGAAAGCGGGCGCCTCTTCCTCAAAGGTGGGACCAACAGCCCCGAGAACTTCCTCGCCTTCGCGGACTTCGACGGGACGTACAGTTACGATAGCGCGAAGACTTTCGTCAAAACCTACCCCACGCACGTCGGCGACTGGCGCGCGGGCGACCCGACCTGGGGCGCGGACTCGACCCGCGGCAAGGGCATCGTCGGGGCGCTCAACTACCTCGCCGCCGAGGGCGTCAACGGCATTTACGTGCTCACCAACAACATCGGCGGTGACGCGCGCGACGTGTGGCCCTACCTCAGTCCCGACACGCTCGACCGTTTTGACGTAAGTAAACTCGCCCAGTGGGAGCGCGTCCTCGCGCACGCCGAGCGCCTCGGGATCCACGTCCAGATCGTGACGCAGGAAACGGAAAACGAGACCATGCTCGACGGCGGGGACGTCGGGCCCCTGCGCCGGCTCTACTACCGCGAACTCGTCGCGCGCTTCGGGCACCACCGCATGCTGACGTGGAACCTCGGCGAGGAGAACGGTCCGACGCCCTGGAACGAGGACCCGCACCAGACCGACGATCAGCGCAAGGGGATGGTGGCGTGGTTCGAGGCCAACGACCCCTACCGGCACCCCGTGGTCATCCACACGTTGCCGGGCTCCGACCAGAAGGACACGGTGCTGGCGCCCCTGCTCGGCGTACCCGCCCTCGGCGGCCTCAGCCTCCAGATCTCGTACGCGGGAGATGTCCACCGCGACGTGCTTCGGTGGCGCCGCCTGTCCGACAGCGCCGGGCACCGCTGGATGCTGGCCATGGACGAGATCGGGCCCTACTACTCCGGGAGCCTCTCCGACGCCGACGACCCGGCCCACGACACCCTGCGCCGCGAAGTGCTCTGGGGCAGCCTCATGGCCGGGGCCTACGGCGTGGAGTGGTACTACGGCTGGCTCACCGACCAGAACGACCTCGACGCCGAAGACTTCCGCGCGCGCGAGCGACTCTGGCGCCAGACGCGGGCGGCGCGTACGATCCTGGAACCTTTGCCGCTCGCGGAGATGTACCCGGCCGACTCCCTGCTGACGGTGGGCTGGGGCCTCACCGACGCTACGTCGACCTTCGTGGCCTACCTGCCGTACGGGGACTCCACCGCGCTGGTGCTCCCGCGGCGCCTACGTGACGCGGGGCAGGTCCGGGCGGATTGGTACGATCCGCGGACGGCCGAACCCGCCGAAAGCGTGGAACTCGATGTCCCGGAGGAGGGCGCGCTGGTGCTGCGGGCCCCGGACGCGGAGCGGGATTGGGTGGCTATCTTGAAGCCCCTCCGCTGAGGCCTCACCCGCGCGACGCCAGCTACGACTCGTGACCATCTCCCTGGCGATCCTTGGCGTGGTCGCGTCCTGTGCCGATCGCAAGCTCGGGGGCGCCCGGCGGGGGGCCAGTGACTCCACGGGCGTGGCGCGCCCCGTGCCGGTCTTCCCGGGCGAGGCTTGGGTCCGTCGTTCGCCGGCCGAGGTGGGCACGGACAGTGCGCTACTAGATGATGCGCTGAGTTACCTCAAAACCAAATCCGGGCGCGACGGCCTCGACGAAACGGTGGGTCACGACATCTACTCCTGCACGAAGGCGCTCACCAGCACCTGCTGGGCACTGGTGGGGGGCCGCGGGGGACACCGCATGCCCGACGCACCGGCGGACGCGGCCTACATGTCGGGCTTCAACCACAACGTCTGCTACGTAGTGCCGAGCGCTGGCCTGGTGGTGGTGCGGATGGGGGAGAACGGCAACCCGCCGGAGGGCAAACACGTCGTCTGGAACGAGTTCGCGCGGCGCCTAAGGCTGGGCCACGGTGGGTAAGTCCCGGTGGATAAGTGCCGCCGAACAACTTAGAATACGGTACGTTTGGACCTGTACACTAAACCCCTGTAGTATGAGATTGCAATTTTTGCTCCTACTCCCCCTTGCTCTCGCGTTCGCGTCCTGCGGCGAGGAGAAGCCCCACACCGACGCCGACGACATGGATATGGACGGTGACGAGGTCGTGGTCGACGCCTCCGGTACGGACGCCGCCACGATGGGCTACTTCCAAGAGACCATCTCTGCGGTCACGGGCGCCGGCGGTGACCTGACGGCTATCCCACCCGCGGCTGCCGTAGCGAACATCGACGGCTGGATCTCCCGGCTCGACGGCATGGATGGGACTTACGAAATCGTAGAGGGCCTCAAGAACCTTCGCGACGAGCTCACCGACGATGATGGCATCGACGGCCAGGCCGTCGGCACTGCGCTAAATGAACTCGGCGAGGATGTCGCGGAGAAGAACATGGCCGCCCTCGCCCCCCTCGCCAACGCCCTCACGGCAGCCGGCGGGAAGCTAGGCGGTATGTAAACGAAGAGCGCTACGGCTCAACCTTCGGAGAGCCTCCCGGACGTACGTCGGGGAGGCTTTTTGGTGTCCGAAACACCCGCTCCACCCGGCGTATCCCCGAGCGAACCCCGCGCCACGGACGGGCGTTGCTCACCGCCGAGCAAAGACCTCCACCCAACATGCACAAGCCACTCCTCTTCCTCCTCCTCCCGCTCGCCCTCGCGATGACCGCCTGCGGCGACACCAATACCGGTGAGCAAATGGAAGACGATATCGAAAACGCCGCCGCCGACGCCGGTGACGCCATCGAGCGCGGCACCGAAAACGCCGGGGACGCCATCGAGCGCGGCGCTGAAGACGTAGGGAACGCGGCCAACCGTGCCGGCGATCGCGTCGGGGATGCCGCTAGTGACGCCGGTAACGCGGGCAACGCTACGGCCCGCCGCAGCGGCACCGATATCGCGTACCTCGACCAGACCATGAAGGCCGTCAAGAGCAACCGCAACGACCTCACGGCGATCCCCGCGGCCAGCGCCGTGGCGACGATCGACGACTGGCTCGCGCGCCTCGACGGCGTCGACGGGATGTACGAGATCCGCGAGGGCCTCAAGGAACTCCGCGAGGACCTCACCGACGAGGACGGTATCGACGGCAAGAAGGTCGGGACCGTACTCAAGGCCCTCGGCGAGGACGTCGCGGAGCTGAAGAACCCCGCCCTGAAGCCCCTCAGTGACGCCCTCGGGGCCGCGGGCACGAAGTTGGGCGGGCGGTGAACGGTAATGCAGACACCTAGTCTACGGGGGTAGCCCGCGCCCCAGCCCCGATCCTCACCCCTAGCGGCTCCAGACTGATCGCGAACTTGTCGAAGTACTCCTGCTGCAGCTCGTCCACGAAGTCGTCGACGCGGCTTTCCTCCGCGACGGCCAGTACGCAACCCCCGAAGCCGCCGCCCATCTGTCGCGCGCCCTTCGCGGCGGGGTGCGCTTCCGCAAAACGTACCACGGCGTCGGACTCGGGGCAGCTGACTTCGTAAAGCTCGCTCAGGCCCCAGTGTCCGGCCAGGAGGCTTTCGCCAAAACCGACCACGTCGCCGTCGTTGAGCTGCTGGGCGGCCGTGGCGACGCGGGCATTCTCCTCCACGACGAAACGTGCGCGCCGGCGGGCTTTATCGTCGAGGCTTGCGCCAAAACGCGCGAGTTGGTCCAGGTCGAGGTCGCGGAGGTTCTGGCCCTCCCAACCTGCCGCCCGCAGACCCGCCACCGCGCGTTCGCAGTCGGCGCGGCGGTCCGCGTAGCCGCTCGTCACGTGGTTGTGCTTGACGCCCGTGTCCAGGACCACGAGGCGGTGGCCCGGCAGGTGAATGGCCTGCCGTTTTACCGTAAGGTGCCTACAGTCTAACAGCAGGGCCGTATCCGCCTCCCCGAAGACACTCGCGAACTGATCGAGAATGCCGGTATTCGCCCCGACGAAGCCATTCTCGGCGCCCTGCCCGATACGGACCAGCTCCCACTTATCGAGACCGTAGCCATTGAGTGCGTCCAGTCCGACCGCCAGCGCGCACTCGATCGCAGCGCTCGAACTCAGGCCCATCCCCGACGGCACCGAGCAGGTCATCGCGCAGTCGAAGCCCGGTACCACGTGACCGCGGACCCGCAGTTGCTCCACGACGCCGAGTAGGTAATTGGCCCACTGCCGTTCGTTCGGCGCGAGATCGGCGGCGAGGATATCTACCTCCTCGTCGAGGTCCGCGGCGACGAGTCGGTAGCGGCCCGAGTCGTTTTGCCGCAAGGCGCATACGGCCTCCAGGTCGATGCTCGCCGGCATCACGAAACCATCGTTGTAGTCGGTGTGCTCGCCGATGAGGTTGATGCGGCCGGGGGCACGCGCGAGGAGGGCGGGGGGCGCACCGAATCGCGCGGCGAAGTGTTGGATCAGCTGGGCGTCTTTCAAGGTGGTGCAAGGTTGCATGCCGGCGCCGTGCGGCAAAACCGACTTTCCCTGTGTCTTCTAACGATCATGAAGCTAGCCTCACCCTCCTACTACGCTGCACTCGTACTCTTAGCCCTCGCCCCGAGCGCGACGACAGCCCTGGCGCAGGCCGCCGAGAGAGCAGGGACGGGAGGCATCGGCGTCACCGCCGGCCTCCAGCGTTACGACCTCGGCGAACTCAATGCGGCCCTCCGTACGCAAGGATTTCCCGAGCTCGCCGAAAATACGGCGCGCGTGAACCTCTTGTTGAGTCGGCGATACCCAGGCAGGTTCAGGTCTACCTTCGGGGTCTATAGCGAGAATTTTGCGACCCCCGACGACCGAGCCGGTGAGGGCTTCGGCACCCAGCAATTCAGTACGCGCGCCAGTGCGGCGGGCATCTCGTACGCGCTCGACGTCGACCTGCTCTACCCGAGCGCTTGGAACGTTTACGTGGGCGCCAACATCGACGCCGGCGGGCTACGCTTAGTGACGAGCACTACGGACGGCGGCCGTTTCGACAGTCGTTTGGTCGAGAACAGATTTACCGTCGGCACGACCGGCATCAGTCCCCGCCTCACGCTCGAGTCGATCGAGATCAAGACCAAGAGCGGCGGCCTGCGCGTCGTCGGCAGCGTCGGCTACCGTTTTGGCGTAAGCCAGGACCTCGAACGCGACAACTTTACGACCCAGAGGCCCGGCGTCGAAATCGAGCCCACGGGAGCCAACTGGCAGCTGGGGATTATGGCGACGATAAAATAGCCGGGCTGAAGCCCGGGCTGGCCCACAGGCAGACCTCCGGCCTGCCGCCATGCCAGCGGTGCTGAGCAGGCCGGAGGTCTGCCCGTGGGCCAGCAAGCACTTCAGTGCTTCTGGGATGTCTATAATGCCGAAAGCCCCCCCTACACAAACGCCCCGCGCTCCCGCGTCTTGCGGGCCTCGGCCATGATCTCGTCGCGGCGCTCGCGCTGGAAGATGGTCTCGCCGTGCTGGCTGAGGTCGAGGCCCTTCTCCTCCTGGTAGTCGCGTACCCGCATCGGGAGCATCATGTCGACGATCTTGTAGAGCAGCAGGGAGCCCCCGAAGGCCAGGACGGCCGTGATCAGCAGCGCGAGCAAGTGCCCGCCCATCAGTCCGAAGCTGCCGGACGAGAGGAGGCCGCCCCGGTCGGCGTCCGCGAAGACGGCCGTCAGCAGCATCCCGACGATGCCGCCGAGCCCGTGGCACGGGAAGACATCGAGGGTATCGTCGAAGCCGAGCTTGTTCTTGTACTCCACGGCGAGGTTCGAGACGAACGACGCGATGGCCCCGATGAAGATCGCCTCCCCGAGGCTCACGAAACCGGCCGCCGGCGTGATGGCCACGAGTCCGACCACGGCCCCGATGCAGGCCCCGACCGCCGACATCTTCTGGTCGCGCGAGCGGTCGAAGAACATCCACGTGATCATCGCCGCCGCCGAGGCCATCATGGTATTGGCGAAGGCGAGCACCGTGACGCCGTCGGCCGCGAGTTCGCTGCCGGCGTTGAAGCCGAACCACCCGAACCACAGCAGTGCCGTGCCCAGGACGATGAAGGGCACATTCGCCGGATCGTGCGTGAGGTTGTTGCGCTTCCCGAGGTAAAAGGCCCCCGCCAGCGCCGCGAACCCGGCCGACATGTGGACCACCGTGCCGCCGGCGAAGTCGAGTACGCCCCACTCCCCGAACCAGCCCCCGCCCCAGGTCATGTGACACAGCGGGCAGTAGATAAACACGATGAAGAGGATCGTGAACAGAATGTAGCTCCGGAAGCGGATCCGCTCGGCGAAGGACCCGGTGATGAGGGCCGGGGTGATGATCGCGAACTTCATCTGGAAGAAGGCGAACAGCAGGTGCGGGATGGTCGAGCCCTCCTTCGGACCGAGGCCCACGCCGTTGAAGAAGGCGTAGGTCGTCGGGTTGCCGATGAAGCCCCCCACCGACTCCCCGAACGCGAGGGAGTACCCGAACATGATCCAGAGCAGGGCCACGACCCCCATGCAGACGAAGGACTGCATCATGGTCGAGATGACGTTGCGCCGGTTGACCATGCCGCCGTAGAAGAAGGCCAGGCCCGGGGTCATCAATAGCACGAGCGCCGTGGAGATCAGCATCCAGGCGATGTCGCCGGTGTCGAGCGCGCCCATCGTGGCGGCGTCGTACGCGACGTACTCCGGCACGAAGGCCAGACAGATGAAGATGCACGTCGCGAGGACGAGGAAAGGTATCCGCTTACCCATAGAATAGTGGTCTTTGACCCGCGGGGCGGGTCTGGTGTAGCGGTCTTATCGGTTGGGTAGCGGCAAACTTAGCACAAGCCCTGCCGTGAATTGGCGCTTTGTTGAGATGTCGTCCCAAGCCAGGCGCCCGACCGCCACCTCGCAGACGATCCTTCCGGTAACATCAAATTTACCGGTAGCAAAATTTTACGCCACCCCTCCTCGACCGACCTTCCGGCACATATAGCCAGGCCACGAATTAGGATTCGCTAAGCCCAGCCCCCACGCACATCTCCAAAGCCCCCCTACAACTCCAACAAATTCACGAACAGCCGGTACGCCCCCGGCACCCCCGCCGGCAGCTCCCGGAAGAAGCTCAGCCCCGTGTACACGTAGTGGCCCTTCCCGTACTCGGCCACGAGCAGGCTCCCCCGCGTCGGCGCCTCCCCCGGGTCCTGCACCTCGAACACCGGCGCGTACGCTGCGTCCCACTTACCCGGGAAGTACAGCCCGCGCTCCTGGACCCAGCCCTCGAAGTCGGCGGCGCCGAGTCTGTTGGGCGTCGTCAAGACGCTGGCCTTCGCGTCCACGAACTTCATCGGCGCCTGCTCCACCGTCACCCGGTCGCGCGAGAGGCTCAGGGGGAAGGGGGCCAACTTGTCCATGTCCAGGCCGCGGTTGGTGTTGTACTGCACCACCATCGTGCCGCCGGCCTTGACGTAATCGAGGAGTTGGTCGTTGACCCCGGGCAGCCAGTCGAGGGTGTTGTAGGCGCGGATCCCCAACACCACGGCATCGTAGTCGGCGAGTTTCGCGGCGCGGATGTCGGCCTGGTCGAGCATGTCCACCTCGTAGCCGACGGCCCGCAGCGCTTCCGGGACGGCATCCCCGGCGCCCATCACGTAGCCCACCTTTTTGCCGGCGCGCTTGAGGTCGAGCCGTACGGCCTTCGCCCCGGCGCCCGCGACCATGACCTGCAGCGGGATGTGGGGGTAGCGCACCAGCTCGACCTGCTGATCGAAGGTCTGTCCGGCGGCGGTGGTGAGTTTTGCCGAAAGGCTGAACTCCCCCGCCGCGGCGACGGGCGTCACCCTGAAGCGAAGCGTCTGTGCAGGGGTCCCCGCGGCGAGGCTCACGGAGTGCTTCGCGGGCGCGGCCGTCCAGCCTTTCGGCAAAACGAGCGTCACGTCTCCCGACTGCGTGTCGCCGGCCAGGTGCTCGACTTCCACGTCGATGTCGCGGGGCATCGCGTCGGCCCACAGGTAAACCGGCTCCGTGAAGCCGACGCTCACCGCCGGCACGACGGCCAGGGGGCGGTAGATCTCCCCGCGGTCGGGGTAGGTCTTCTTGTACAGCACCGGCGTCGTGAGCTCGACCACCTGCCCGTCGACCGTAAACGAGAACTGCGCCGTCGCCGCCGGCGGGTTCTCGCCCAAACCGCGCAGGTCGTAGCCCGGCACCGCGTACATGCCCTCGGTGGCCTCGCCCGCGAGCCAGTACGGACTGCTGGTGCGCTGTCCCACCCTGAGCCGCGCCTTGCCGCTGAGGCCCTCGTTGACCTTGAGGGCGTCGAGCACCGCGACCTCCACGGTGTCACCGCCGCCCGCGAAACGGACGGACTGTAGCCGCGTCGTCTCGGGGAGCCCCTTGCGGACGACGGCCTCGTACTCGAGCCCGATGGTCTGGCCCGGGGTCGCGAGCGAGTCGGTGGCCGTCGTCTCGACGTAGACGCCCATCACGTCGGCGATGAGTTGCTGTAGCGCCGGTAGCTTGCTGTCGCGGTAGCGGCCGTGGGGCAGGGCGCGCACGAGGCGAAGGGCCTCGATGAGTTCGGGCAGGATGGCCGCGGGCTCGCCGACGCGAAATTTGTCCTCGGCTTTCGCCAAAACCCGCTCTACCGCCGCTCCGCCCGCCACGCGGCCCCAGGTCTGGTCGACGCCCGCGAAGAGGTCCGTGCGGTCCTCGTCGGTCGCGCCGTCGAGCAGCTGGAGGTACTCCATCGAGCTACCGCGCTGCCCACTCGACCCAAAGCCCTGGCTCGCGTGCTGCGAGCGCGAGCGCGCCGCGATCTCGCCGTTGCTCAGGCCCAGCAGTGGGTAAAAGCCCCCGGCGTCCACCGTGAAGAGATTGGACTTGTCGGCCGCGTCGAAGGCCTCCTGGCTGCCGTAAAACCACCAACTCGTATTGAACAGCACGCGTTTGGCCTGCCAGACCGCGACGCCCGCGACGAGTTGCTCCGGGAAGCGCCTCGGGTCGGCGGCCGCCCTGAAGCCCTCCACGGCGAGCATCGCGCTGGCCGTGTGGTGCCCGTGCGTCTGCCCGGCCGAGTTGGGGTCGAAGCGCGCCACGATCACGTCCGGCTGCCACTTGCGGATCGTCCACACCACGTCGGCGAGGATGGAGTCGCGCGTCCAGAAGGTAAAGGCCTCGTCCGGGTGCTTCGAGAAGCCGTAGTCGTTGGCGCGCGTGAAGAACTGCGTCCCGCCGTCGGTGCGGCGCGCGGCCAGCAACTCCTGCGTCCGGATGACGCCGAGGCCCTCGCGGAGTTCGGGACCGATGAGGTTCTGGCCGCCGTCCCCGCGCGTGAGCGAGAGGTAGGCCGTCTCGGCGAGGCGATCGTTGGCGAGGTAGGCGATGAGGCGGGTGTTCTCGTCGTCCGGGTGAGCCGCGAGGTAGAGCGCCGAGCTGGTGGTCCGCAGCTTGCGCAAATCGTGGAGCAGCACACTGCTGGGGGGCGTCTGTCGCCACTGTGCCTCCGCGGTACTTAGACTTACGCCGATCAGTATAAATAACGCCAACGCTCTCATCATGGGGCGAAGGTAGTGTGGGGGTGTGGGCCGGCGTGGAGGGCGTTAGACGAGCTCTGCTCGCGCCCGCTCAGCTTGACGGGCGGGGCCCCGGGCGCGCGAGCGGAGCTCGTCTAACGCGCCCTGTGGGCCGGCGTGGAGGGCGTTAGACGAGCTCCGCTCGCGCCCGCTCAGCTTGACGGGCGGGCCCCGGGCGCGCGAGCGGAGCTCGTCTAACGCGCCCTGTGGGCCGGCGTGGAGGGCGTTAGACGAGCTCCGCTCGCGCCCGCCCAGCTCGACGGGCGGGCCTCGGGCGCGCGAGCGGAGCTCGTCGAACGCGCCCTGTGGGCCGGCGTGGAGTGCGTTAGACGAGCTCCGCTCGCGCCCGCTCAGCTCGACGGGCGGGCCCCGGGCGCGCGAGCGGAGCTCGTCTAACGCGCCGTGTAGGCCGGCGTGGAGGGCGTTAGACGAGCTCCGCTCGCGCCCGCTCAGCTTGACGGGCGGGCCCCGGGCGCGCGAGCGGAGCTCGTCGAACGCGCCCTGTGGGCCGGCGTAGAGGGCGTTAGACGAGCTCCGCTCGCGCCCGCCCAGCTCGACGGGCGGGCCTCGGGCGCGCGAGCGGAGCTCGTCGAACGCGCCCTGTGGGCCGGCGTGGAGTGCGTTAGACGAGCTCCGCTCGCGCCCGCTCAGCTCGACGGGCGGGCCCCGGGCGCGCGAGCGGAGCTCGTCTAACGCGCCGTGTAGGCCGGCGTGGAGGGCGTTAGACGAGCTCCGCTCGCGCCCGCTCAGCTTGACGGGCGGGCCTCGGGCGCGCGAGCGGAGCTCGTCTAACGCGCCCTACCTCAAATCGCCGGCCGCAACCCCCGCCCCACGACCCCCCGCATCATCAGGATCACCAGCGCAGTCATCGGCACCACGACCTCCAGAGTCTCCCATTTCTTCGTCCACGGGATGAGCAACACGATCAAAAGACAGACCATGAACCAGCCCGCCACCTGGTAGCTGCCCACGGGGATCCCGAGGTCGGTGAGCCATCGCCGCAGACCGGTGTAGCGCTTCGCCAGGGCGGGGAGGACCACGAGGTAGAAGCCCAGCCCCAGGCCCAGACCGTACGTGAAGATCACCTTGTTCATGTTGAGGCCCCCGACCTCCATGTTGTGCAGGTTCAACTCGTTCTGCCGGTTGGCCGACAGGTCGAGCTCGGCGCCCCACCCGAAGATGCGCTGGCCCCAACTCAGCTCCTCGCCCGCGCCGAAGACGAACAGCGCAACGCTCCCGAGGGTGACGAGCGACCACGCGGGCGACTGGTTTTGGCGAAAGCCCCACCAGCGCACCCCCTGTACCGCGCCCGCCGCCAGCAGCCCCAGCACCGTCAGCCACTCCACGAAACCATCCTCCTCGGCGAGGCGCTTGTGGACCCGCAGGTCGACCACGGCCGTGGCCAGCATCATGAGCATCACGAGCACCGTGCCACCCATGAGCCACTGCGCTAGTCGGGGTCGGACGGTGGGGGCGGGGTCGCGCATGGGCAAAAGCGGGCGGCGGGGCGGGTGGGTTAGGTCCTGCCGTGCGACCTTCGCGGCCGTGGCCAGCCTTCCGACGTCGGTGACGGCGCAAACCTTCTTCGCCCGCGGCAAACTTATGCTCACCGGGGAATACCTCGTGCTCGACGGCGCGCGGGCGCTGGCCGTGCCGACGGTGTTGGGGCAGCGCCTGAGCGTCGAGCGCACCGACGAGGTCGACGTCCTCCTGTGGCGCAGCTACGACGCCCGAGGCGAGGCCTGGGTCGATTGCGCCTTCTCGCGACGCGGTCTCAAGAAGCCACCGCCGGCGAGCGATACCCGCGCCGAGGCGCGCCTCGCACGGCTCCTCGGCGGCCTGATCGCCGATCACCCGTTGCTCTGGCCCGGGGGCACGGGACTACAGATGAGTTGCCACCTGGAGTTCGCGCGCGACTGGGGCCTCGGCTCCAGCTCGACGCTTTCGTACTTGCTGGCCGCCTGGGCCGGGGCCGACGCGCAGGCCGTCAACCGGGCGGAGTTCGGGGGCTCCGGCTACGACGTCGCCTGCGCGGCGGCGGAGGGGCCGCTGGTCTACCGCCTCGATGGCGCGGACCGGACGCCGAGCAGCCGTCACGTGGCCTTCGCGCCGGCGTGGCTCGCGGGCGCCTCCCTGGTGCACCTCGGCCGGAAGCAAGACTCGCGCCAGGGCATCCACGACTACCGCGAGCGGGCCGGCGCGGAGCTCGCGCGCTTCGTCGCGGTGGCCGACGAACTCACCGACGCCATCGCGGGGTGTACCGACCGCGGCGCGGCCATCGAACTGCTGCGCCGCCACGAGGCGATGATCGGGTACGTGACCCACCGCACGCCGCTCGGACGCGGGCGCTTCGCGGACTTCCCCGGGATCGTGAAGAGCCTCGGGGCCTGGGGCGGGGACTTCGCGCTGGCGCTCGCCACCGACGCGGGCTACGACGTGAGGGGATACTTCGCGTCGCACGGGCTGCACACGGTAATGCGGGCGGGCGAGCTCCTCCTGCTCGACGGCAGACCCGCGCCCGAGGCGACGGTTGACGCGAGCCTGTGGCCGGTCTTCTTCTACGGCGAACTCGCCATGCCGGACGCCGAGCGCGAGTGGCTCGGGGCCTACCCACACTTCGCCGCCGATTTGCTCGACTACGGCATCCGCGGGCTCTCGCCGAGCCAGGCGCCGCGGTCGGCCCCGGGCCAGCGCACGCCGGGTATGCTGGTCTACCTGCCGCCGGCCGACGTGGTGGCGCTCGACCTGCACCCGAGTGGCGCGGGCTACCGCCGGCGGCACGCCTTCGTCGAGCGGGGGGGGCGCCGCATCCGGGCACAGATTTGGCTCAACGCAGCCGCCTGAGGCGCCGTACCTAAAGCCGGGTAGCGCTCGTTGTACCGTACAGTCGTCGACTCTATGCGTTTTCTCGTCTCTGCACTCCTCCTGTCCGCCGGGGCCCTCGCCGCCCAGGTGCCGCTCGACCGCGTCGCCGTCGACCCGGCGCAGCTCACGGAGGCCTTCGTCCGCAACCAACTCCAGCCCGCCACCGCCGCCCTCACCGGGGAGGCGGCCGCCAACCCGATCAGCGCCACGAAGCTCCCGAAGGCACCGCGCGTCACGACCGAGCTGCTGTGGCGCGGGGGCGGCCGGGCCCTGGTCGCGGCCGAGTTCAGCAACGAGATCTCGGCGCAGGACCTGTACGTCTTCCTCGACAGCACCAGTGCCGGCTGGCGCATCGCGGCCTTTCGCGACGTGGAGTTGCCGGGGGTGTTCTACAACCAGCTCAACCACTACCGCAACAAGGGCGAGAACGCCATCCGCCAGGACTGGGAGGCGCGCTACGAAGCTTCGGCCTCGCGCGGGGTGACGCGCGCGCAGCACGAGGCCGTCCACGGCTCGGCCGACGAGCGCGTGTTCTACGTGTTCAACCTGCGGCTCGCGTCCTCGAGCGACCGCGACATGGTCCGCCACTTCGAGGCCCTGAAGCCGAGGTTCGAGGCCTTGCGGCAAAACCTCGAGCGCATGCCCCGCTCCCCGCTCGCCGTCGAGCACGACGACGCGACCGTCGGGCGGGACCTGTCCTACCTGCTCGTCAAACGCGCCTTCCACGACACGGAGGGTCCGCTGCGCCTCGAGGTGGCGAGCATCCAGGGCGACGACGTCGGCTACCTCTACTGCCGGGACGCTTCCTGCATGCCGACGCCGACCCCGGGCGGGGTGATCACGCTCAGGTCGCTCGGGGACGGTTGGTACCTCTACCGCACGACGTAGGCTTCAGTCCAGGTAGCGCATCGCCCCCGCCTGCTCCACGCCGAGCATGGCGGACTTGCGGTCGTTGCCCCAGGCGTAGCCGGACAGGTGGCCGTCGCCGCGCAGGACACGGTGACAGGGGATGAGCCAGGCGATGCGACTGGCCCCCACGGCCCCGCCGATGGCCTGTGCGGCGCCGGCCCGCCGGAGGGTCTTCCCGATCTGCCCGTAGGTGGCGACCTCGCCGTGCGGGATACGGAGCAGCGCGCGCCAGACCTGCACCTGGAAGGGGCTGCCCTGCACGTGGATCGCGAGCGGTCGTGTAGGGTCGGCGGCGCCGCCGTTGACGAGGTCCAGGGCGGAGGTTTGCTGGCCACTCAGGGCGTCCTCCCGGAGGTTTGCACGGGGGTAGCGTTTCCGCAAAACCCGCAGCGCCGCTTCGCGATCCTCCCCGAAACTCAGTGAGCAGATGCTGCGTGGCGTGCTGGCGATGAGGCTTTCGCCAAAACGAGTTTTCGCGAAAGCGTACCGGATGTCGACCACGGCGCCGCCGCTGGCGGATTCGCCGGGCGTGACCGCTTCCAGGCGCACGAAGGCATCGTGGAGGCGACTCGGGCTCGACGGGCCGACGCAGCCGGTGACATCGAAGAGGCTAGGGGGCTGAGCGGCGCCACTCAGCAACTGCTTCGCGTGCTCGGGGGTGAGGGTGCGGGCGAACTGTTTTGGCGAAAGCCCCGCCCAGGCGGTGAAGAGGCGCTGGAAATGCGCGGGACTGAGGTGCACCTGGGCGGCCACCTCGGCGAGTGTCGGCTGGCGGGGCGCCTCGGCGCGCAGGTACCGGATGGCGACCGCGGCGCGGGCGTAGTCGAGGGCGGCTTGGTCGAGGGCGGTTTGGTCGGGGGCGAGGCTCACGGTGCGAAGGTGGGCCGCCGCGGGCGTCTGGTGGTTCGGCGGCGTAATGCCGCCAAACCACTGAACGTGGACGCCGCCGCCGACGGCTCGTCGCACACGAAAACAGCCGGCCACGCCTTGGCGCGACCGGCTGCGGATTGATCAAGAAGTAATCACCTCTGGGTATCGGAATGGGTTACTTCGTGCGATTGCCGTTGGACTGGCTCGAGCCGTTCTGGTTAGCGCGCGAGCGACCCATGATCTCGTAGGCGAGGTCGGTGTGCATCTCGTCGGCCTGCCTGGCGTCGTCGACGCACTGCGACAGGCGCTCGGCGGCGTCCGTCATGTCGGCGGAGGCGCAGTAGGAGGCCATGGTGCCGAAGGCGGCGATCCAGTAGTGGAGCGCGAGCTGCCCGGAGGCGATGATGCCGAGGTCGCGGACGCCGTCGGTGGGGGCGTCGTTGCGGATGCGCTCGGCTACTTCGCCGTGGGCCTCGATGATGGGGTTGTCGCGCTCGCCGTTGGCCCCGGCGTCTTCCATGGCCTTCCTGACGCGCTGCTCCCACTGCGCGGAGGTCTGCTTGCCCTGCTCGAGCACCTGCTTGAGCTTGGGGTTCGTGGCCGAGTCGATGATGTCGTCGATGTGCTTCTTCGCTTCCTCGAGGCCGGCCTTGAGGGCGGGGAGGCCCTGGGTGATGAGGTTTTTGAGGGCGTCTTGCTGGACGGTGGCGGAGGATTGGGTGGAGGTCATGATTAGGTGGTTTGGTTGGATGCTCAAATTCCACAACACTACTTTACCGTCGCTGTTCGGCGCGGCCCCATCATACTCCGAGTTTAGGGCCCGCACCGGTATCGCGTCCGCGGGCGATGGCTGTCGTAATTTGGCGGCATGGCACCTTCCCTTAGCACCGCACCCGCGCGACGGCTTGCCGCCGTCGGCCTCGCCGTCGCCTGTTTTGGCGTAAGCCCCCAAATTGGCCTCGCGCAACAGGATAAATTCGAGCTCCCGTACGAGAAGTTCACCCTCGGCAACGGCCTCGAGGTCATCCTCCACGAGGATCACTCCGACCCGATCGTGGCGGTGGCGACGCTGATGCACGTCGGGTCGAACCGCGAGAAGCCGGGGCGCACGGGCTTCGCGCACTTCTTCGAGCACATGAGCTTCAACGACTCGGAGAACGTGCCCGTGGGCGCGAACCGGAAGATGATCCCGGAGTGGGGCGGGAGTCGCAACGGCGGGACCTGGAACGACGGGACGATCTACTACGAGGTGGTCCCGAAGGACGCCTTCGAGAAGATCATGTGGATCGACTCGGACCGCTTCGGGTACATGATCAACACCGTGACCACCGCCGCGCTGGAGCGCGAGAAGCAAGTCGTCAAGAACGAGAAGCGCGAGCGGGTCGACAACGCGCCCTACGGCTTTACCGAGGAGGTGATGCGCAAGGCGATGTACCCCGAGGGGCACCCGTACAACTGGACCGTGATCGGGGCCCTGCCCGACCTGCAGGCCGCGACCCTCGCCGACGTGAAGGAGTTCTACGAGGAGTACTACGGGGCGGCCAACGCGACGCTGGCCATCGTGGGCGACATCGATATCGCGGAGACGAAGGCCCTGGTGGAGCGGTGGTTCGGCGAGATCAGGCGGGGGCCGGCCGTGGAGCCGCTGGGGGTGATGCCGGTGACGCTTCCGCAAAACAGGTCGCTGTACTTCGAGGACAACTTCGCGACGCTGCCGGAGCTGCGGTTGGTGTTCCCGAGCGTGGAGCAGGACCACCCGGACGAGGCGGCGCTGCAGGTGCTCGGGGAGCTGTTGAGCGGTTCGAAGAAGTCGCCGCTGTACCGCGTCGTCGTCGAGGAGCGTGCCTTGGCGCCGGGCGTGAGCTCCTACCAGAGCGGGCACGAGATCGCGGGGGAGTTCGTGGTGCGGGTGCGCGGGAATGCGGGCGTCGACCTGGACACCGTTCGGGCGGCGCTCGAGGAGGGGATGCGCCGCTTCGAGACGGCGGGTTTTAGCGACAGCGAACTGGTGCGCATCAAGGCCGAGAGCGAGACCAGGCTCTACCGCAGCATCGAGACGGTGCTCAATAAGGCCTTCACCCTCGTGAACGACAACGAGTACGCCGGCGACCCGGGTTTCCTCACGAAGCGCGCCGAGCGGCTGGCCGGCGTGACGCGCGCCGACGTCGTGCGGGTGTACAATCAGTACCTGCGGGGCAAGCCGAGCGTGATGACGAGTTTCGTCCCGAAGGGCCGGCCGGAGCTCGCGCTCAGTGACGCCGTGGAGGCGGAGGTATTCGAGGAGCGGATCGTGGCCGACGTGGCGGCGGAGAACGTCGGGCAGGGTACGGAGGCGGTCTACGACAAGACGCCCTCCAGGTACGACCGCAGCGAGCCTGCCTTCGGCGACGTGCCACTGTTTAGGATGCCGGAGGTCTGGCGCGATACGCTAGCCCTCGCCGGGCTACCGGTGGTGGGGATCCTGAGTGATGAGCTGCCGCTGGTGACCTTCAACGTCGTGATCGCGGGTGGGCACCTGCTCGATCCGGCGGGCAAGGCGGGCACGGCCAACTTGCTGGCCGACGTGATGATGGCCGGGACGGCCCGCCGCACCCCCGCCGAGCTCGAGGAGGCGATTGGCCTCCTGGGGGCGTCGATCACCATGTACGCCGGCACGGAGGAGGTGGTGTTGACGGCTTCGTGCCTCGCCAAAAACTTCAAGCCGACGGCCCACCTCGTCGGCGAGATCTTGCTAGAGCCCCGCTGGGACACCGCCGAGTTCGCGCGCCTCAAACAGGCCGCGCTCACGAACCTCAAGGGCGGCGAGGCCGAAGCGCGCACCGTGGCGCAGAACAACTTCTTCCGCCTCGTATACGGCGCCAATCACGTGATGGGCACCCCGGCCGCGGGGACGACCGCGTCCGTCGAGAACATCGACCTCGCCGACCTCGAGGCCTTTTACGCGCGCAACCTCAGTCCGACCGTGGCGAACCTGCACGTGGTCGGCCCGGTGGACGCGAGTGCGGTGGCCCAGGCCTTCGAGTACCTGTGGAAGGATTGGGCGCCGACGGCCGTCGAGGTACCGGACCTGCCCGAGCCCGAGCCCACCGGCGAGCAGAAGGTCTACTTCATCGACGTCCCCAACGCGAAGCAATCCGTGATCATGATCGGGCGCCTGGCCCTGGCGGGCGACGATCCGGCGGTCAACAGGCTCGAGGCCGCCAACGAGGTACTCGGTCGTGGTTCGAGCGGCAAGCTCACGCAGATCCTGCGCATCGAGAAGGGCTACACCTACGGCGCGGGCTCGGGCCTGAGTCGACGCCGGGGCCCGTCGCCGTTCTATGTCTCGACGAGCGTGCGCGCCAACGCTACGCTCCCCTCGCTGGTGATTATGGACAGCCTGCTGCGCAACTACGGCACCGACTTTACGGAGGGTGATGTGGCGCTTACGCGAAACAAGGTCCTCAAGAACAATACCCGCGCCTACGAGAGCGACAGGGCCAAGCTGGGCATCCTGAACGAGATGACGAAGTACGGTCGGTCGGTAGACTACCTCGACGAGGACCAGGCGGAGGTGCAGGCGATGACGCTGGCCGATTTCAGGGAGACGATCGGGACTTACCTGCCGGAAGACGACATGGTGTACCTGGTGGTCGGGGACAAGGCGACGCAGTTGGCGGAGGTCGAGAAGTTGGGGAAGGGGGAAGTGGTGGAGTTGGATATTTACGGGGCGGAGGTAAGGCCGTAGTTGCTTTGCTGGCGCGCCTGCGACTACGCAATGGGAATGGGGCGTGACATGGGACGTGACTAGGAGGGACCCTTTGGAAGGAACCTAGTCTAAGTAGCCCTTTGGGGAATCTAGTCTAAGCTAACGCGCTGGGGAGTAAGCTAACGCGAGGGTGCGCAGGGCGCGAAGGCCCCGGCGGGCGGGCGTTAGGGCGCGCGAGCAGAGCTCGTCTAACGCGCCCTACGCGCCCTACCTTCCCTCCCATGATCTCCCCCTCCCTCACCACGGAACGCCTTACCCTCCGCATCCCCGAAGCGCAGGATCTGGACGGCTGGGCGGCCTTCGTGGCGGATGCGGTCGCGATGGAGCACCTCGGCGGCAAGACGTTGTCGAGGCACGAGGCCTGGCGGCAGCTGTGCACGATGGTGGGGTCGTGGCACGTGCGGGGCTTCGGGATGTTCTCGGTGATCGAGCGGAGCACGGGGGAGTGGGTCGGTCGGGTCGGGCCGTGGCAGCCGGAGGATTGGCCGGGGCGGGAAGTAGGCTGGGGCGTGCGCTCGGACTTCGCGGGGCGGGGTTACGCACACGAGGCGGCGGTGGCGTGTATGGACTACGTATTCGACGTACTGGCGTGGGAGCGGGTGATCCACACGATCGATCCGGAGAATGTGCGCTCTTGGAAGCTGGCGCAGCGGCTGGGGTCGCGAAATCTAGGTCCGACGCAGCTGCCGCCGCCGCTGGATGACGTGAACGTGGACGCCTGGGGGCAGGAGCGGGGGGAGTGGGAAAGTGCGAGAGTAAAAAGTTGAAAGTGGGGGCCGCAGGGCTTGAGTTATCTCGATGTCCTTTCCCGCCTTATTGCGCTGGTCTCCGCCTTATTGCGCTGGTCTCCGCCCTATTGCCACCGGGGACGGGTTTCTGGTCGGCTTGCCGACCCCGTCGCGTTCCGCGACTTGGCGAAACCCGTCCCCGGTGGCAATAGGGCTGCTGGAGATTGACCTGTAGCGTGCTCTTGGCTTGGGTGGGGCACTTTTCACTCTCTACTTTCCACTACTCCACTTTTACTCTGTCGGCTCTCCAACGGTGTTCTCCGTGCGGACGAGTTCCTTGAGCTTGGGCAGGTCGGAGATGTCGCCGAGGCCGAAGTAGTCCATGAACTGAGGGCTCGTGCCGTAGAGCAGTGGCCTACCCGGGCCGGGGTCGCGGCCGACGATGGCGATGAGTTCGCGTTCCAACAGCTTCGAGATGGTGTAGTCGCAGCCGACCCCGCGAATGGCCTCGACGTCGGGGCGGGAGACGGGCTGGCGGTAGGCGATGACGCTGAGGGTCTCGAGGGCGGCGGTGCTGAGGCGCTTGCCGCTCTGGTGCTTGAAGTGCTTGGCGAGGGTTGGGTAGTACTCCGGTTTGGTGAGGAGTTGGTAGCCGCCGCCGGTGAATTGGAGTTGGAAGGTTTGGTCGGGGGCGGCGTAGTAGGCTTCGAGTTCGGCGATGGCGTCGGTGAGGTCGGCCTCCGGCAGGTCGGCGCCGAGGCTGTCGCGCAGGGCGGGGAGGATTTCGCCGGGGGCCACGGGTTCGCCGGCGCCGAAGAGCAAGGCCTCGAGGTGGCGGGCGAGGCGGGAGCGGGCGGGGGCGTTGTCGATTGCCAATGATCGATGTTCGATGACGCGGAAAGGTAAGGGCGCGGGGCTAGATGGGCGTGGAGCTAATTGGGCGCGGGGCTAATTGGGCGCGGGGCTAATTGGGCGCGGGGCTAATTGGGCGCGGGGCTAGATGGGCGGCTTCGCCTAGATGGGCGCGGAGCTAGATGGGCCGTACCAACGTGCTGGCGGGGCGTCTTACCAGTCGATCGAACTGCCCATTTAGGCCACAGGCCGCCCATTTAGGCCACAGGCCGCCCATTTAGGCCACAGGCCGCCCATCTAGGCCACAGGCCGCCCATCTAGGCCACAGGCCGCCCATCTAGGCCACAGGCCGCCCACCTAGGCCACAGGCCGCCCACCTAGGCCACAGGCCGCCCCTCTAGCGAGCGAAGCTCGCGCCTTATCCTTCCGGTCCCGGGCACACTTTGCGTAGCGTTGTCTGGTAGGCCGGGTGGGCCACCGTGTTCGTCCAGCGCTCGCGCAGGGGCTTTACGTCGAGTAGGTAGGCGTCCATGAGGGAGAGCTGGTTGCGGAAGCTGCCCGTGGCCCCGGCGGCACGCACGGCGCAGATCGGGGACCCGGCCTCGGCGGGGAGTCTGCCCTCCAGTCCCGTGATGAGGAGCAGCGCGGCGGCACTACTCGGCGCTACCGGGTCCTGGATGTTGCGGAAGATGACGCGCCAGTCGACGACGAATTTGCGGGCGTTACTTTCGTAAAAACGGATGGGCACGCGGTCGGTGGGTTTTGCCCCGAGCGCCACCAAACGATCCCTGTCGATGGCGAGGGGCTCGGTCTTGATGACCTCACCGTTGGCGATGAACTCGAAGGTCGCGCCGCTCACCAGCCGCGCCTCGGAGGGGATGCCGCCGGTGATGAGCTTGTCGTGTAACTTGTCCTGCGTGGCCGACCAGCCCCAGTACGCGACGCTCCCGAGGAGGCTCCCGATGACGAGGACCATGGTGGTGAGCGTGAGGGCGTTGCGGCGCGCGGAGGTGATGCGCTTGATCTTCCGGTCCCGGTTGACGGGCGTATCGACCTCGGTGTCGATGTGGAACTTGTAGGTGAAGCCCGACTGCTTGTCGCCCTCGATGGCGAGGTGGCAGAGCTCGTCCTCGACGAAGAAGCTGAAGGTCTTCGGCTCCAGCACCGAGAAATCGATCTTCACGATCTGCTGGTTGCAGTGCACGACGAGGTGGCCGCTGTTGGCGCTGTGGGCGATGCCGAGGGTGTGGCGACGCTCCGCATTGTCGAGAAAGGTCCACTGGTACTGGTTCACGCGTCCACGCAAGGTACGGACGGGGGGGCGTGTTGTCAATAAAAACGGGGTGCCACATCTATTCGCGTGGCACCCCGTATAACCCCAAAAAACCAAATGAAAGCGGCGACGACTCCGGCTGCGCCAGAATCGCGTGTCGCTGACAGCGGTGAAAGTGGCTAAAATTTCTGGATTTACAAGTAGCAAATCCGGAATCTCCGAAAATTTTTCTTCTCCCCTCCACAATTACCCCGCCCGCCCGAGTGCCGTACCTACCGATCGGGGTCCATGGCGTCGATGGCGTCCATCATCCGCCGTTGCTTAAAGTTCTGCTCGGCGACCCACTTCCGCTTGTTGCCCTTGACGAGCTTCGGGTCGACGGGAGAGCCGTCACTGTTGACGACCTCGCCGTCGGGCGTGAGGCGGTAGACGTCCGACGCGTTGTACGTGCCGGCTTCGACGTTGGCGCGGTAGGCCTTACGGGCTTTCTTGTCGGCCCTGCGATCCTTGTCGGTCATGCGGTTGATGAGACCGGGGAGGCCTCGGTGCTTCCACTGGGGGTCGACCGAGAGCCCTCGCGACGGTGCGGCGGTCGAGCGCTCTGCTGCGGCCTTGTTGTTCGCGTAGGCCGCCGCGTCGTGCTGCTGCCGAGATACCTGGGCCTGCGCAGAACTAAGCACCGTCAGACTAGAAAGTGAGAATGCGATGAGCGCGATTGCTTTGATTGTCATAGTCGCGGCGTTGGATTTGCGTATTCGACGGTAGTGCTACCTAGTTGCCCTCGGGATTATTGATGGCTTTCTGCGCATCGAGTAGCAGTTTGCGCTGCTCTGGGGTCATCTTGTCGAGGTCCTTGATTTCGTAGTCGTTGGTCCGGCGTGTTGCAGCTTTCTGGGTCCTGCGTGGTTGTTGACTGGGCTGCCGGCCGTCGGGGTACTGGCTGTAGTCTTTAGCCTTGTAGGCTTTCGATTTGGCTTTCGGCTCGGCTTTAGATTTTGGCGAGGCCGCCACGCCGCTCGCGTTCTGGTCCGCCTTCCGCTCGGCTTTGTAGGCTTTCTCGCGAGCCTTGTCGGCTTTGCGGGCAGCGTGTGCCTCTTTCCATTCCCGCTTGTAGCGATCGGAAGCCTCCCCGTCGGGGTAGTCCCACAGAGTACCCTTCGGGGCTTTATACCGGCGCGGCGCTGATGCCGCCGACCCACTGGCCTGCTGGGCGGCACCTGCCTGCGCGGCCTGCGTCATGCGCTCCTCGTGGAATGCGGCGGATGCGGCCCGCTGCTGTTCTGCGGTAGCTTGCGCGGAGGCCTCGGGGGCAAAACATACGATGTGTAGGCCCACGAGTAGTGCTGTGGAAATTATCGTCGCGGTTTTCATGGTATTCATTGAGCGTTCGAAATGGATCAATCTGGTTTCCGACCGGCCTTCCGATCCTGCCTTGCGTGCTTCCTGCGGAGCTTCTCGGTTTCCTTGAGGCGCTTCGCTCTCTCCTTTGCGGTTTCTCGGGACTCGGCGGCCACCGTGCCGTCGGGGTTCATCCAGGTGCCGTCGGGGGTGATGTAGTAGCCGCCGGGGAGGTTGGTGCCGTGGATGACGTTGTCCTCCTTGTGCCGCTGCCGGGCGGCCTTGTCGGCTCGGTACGCCCTCTCGGCGGCGCGACCCCTTTTGCCGCGGTAGGTCGGTGTGGCGGTGGTGGTCGTAGATGCCTGGTTGGCCCGCTGTTGCGCCTCGGCGTCGTTACGCGAGGCGATGGTCGGGAGGTCTTGGGCGAGTAGCGTCGTAGCGCCGAAGGCTAGCGGGAGTAAGAGGAGTTGGCTTTCATATCACGTAGGTGAATGATCGTCGTAGGTGAGTTTCGAAAAGTGCGATCCTAGTTCGGCTTCTCGATTGTCTTTTCCAAATCTTTGAGCAGTTTCTGGTTCTCTTTGTTGCGCTTCGCGTCGGCCTTCGACGGCTCCTCCCCGACGACGGTGCCGTCGGGCCGCACGAGGTCGCCGTTGTCGAGCGCGCGGAAGCCGCCCGGGAGGTGCTTGCCGTGTTTCGCCTCGTCCTTCTCGCGCGCCTTTTGCCTGTTGTCTCGCTTACGAGCAGCCCGCGCCTCCTTCCAAAGCCGTACGTTTTCTTTCGTGGGGTTGGCTGGATACTGGTACAACTTGCCGTCCAGACCGGTGTAGGGGGCGAACTTTCTAGGTGCGGACGAGGTACTATTGGCCTGCGCGTCTCGCTGCTGTTGCGCCGAACTCGCCTGCGACATCTGGGTATCGAACTGCGCGGCGGCACCGGGGTATTGGGCCTGTAGCACGAACGGCATCGCCGCGCAGATCGCGATGGCCATTAGATTATGGAATGTTTTCATAGTACACTGTTGATAAGAGTTGCAAGTACTTTAATTTGGACCCTTCGCCGCCGTCTCGAGGTCTCTGAGCATTTTCTCGCGCTTCGTGGCGCGCTGCTTCTCGGCCTTGGGCGAGTCGTTGTAGTGCACGGTCCCGTCCGGCATCGTGAGGCCGCCCTCGGGGGACGTGCGGGCGAGCCATTCGGCACCGACGAACTCCGGACTCGTCGCCGCCGGACCACCGCCGGGTGCACCTAGCAAAGTCTAGTGGTGATAGCCCTAACTAACTAAGCTGCCTGAGCGCTTGTTCACCGGTGGCCTTTCGGCAAAACACTCCGCTAGTGCGTCACCCAAGCGTGGACGGTAAGTGTGGCGGTAGATTGTTTTGGCGAAAGCCGAATAAGTACTACAAAAGGGGTAGCAGGTATATCATCGTTAAATGTCATCGGGTAGCCGTCGTGTAACTCGACGACGAACCCGGCGTGCGCGCCGTACGCTACTTACCCTCACTGCGGCCCGTACTCCCTGAGGAAGCGCGCGCGAGACGCGTCCTTGTTCTTGCGAGCCACCCACTCTCGCTTGGCCGCGCGGTCCATGCCCGCGGAATCGATTACCTGGCCGTGCTCGGTGATGTCGCCGTTGTCGAGGAGCCGGTAGGGATCGTCCTCGCCGTAGGTGCCTTCGTCGACATCGGCGAGGTACACGGCCATTAGGTTTGCTTGGCGCTCCTCCTCCTTTCTTGCGTCCCGCTTTTTCCTACCCGTGACGAAGCCAACGAACTTACCCGCGGGGCTATCCCTCAGGCGGGTCCGATCGATCCCCCCGCCCCGCGTCGGTGTATTGCGCTCCGCTGCGGCCTTGTTGTTTTGGTAGGCGGCGGCGTCGCGTTGCTGGCGACCGTGATCTACCTGGGCGTAGGCGGACGTGGCGACGAGTGCGAGGAACATCAGTGGGAAGGCGAACGTGAGTTTCATGCAGTGGGATGTTGTTCTGCCGACGATCTAACCAGGGCTACACTGGCCTTGTTCGCTTTCGGCCTTCCGGCAAAACGCTCCGCAGACGCGGTACTGCGCCGGGCGAGCGCCTCTTGACCCACGGCTCGTTTTGGCGAAAGCCCCCCGGTCGACGCGCTTGCGACAGCCGGTTTTGCCGGAAGGCGTATAAAACATTTCGTGTTAAAACGCGCCGGACTTACCTTCACCCCCATGGCCGTAGCGAGTAAAGTCAAGACCGTCTTCGCGTGCACGACCTGCGGGACGACCTCCCCGAAGTGGATGGGGAAGTGCCCCGGGTGCGAGGAGTGGAACACGATGGTCGAGGAGGTGATCTCGGCGGGGACCACCGCGCAGCAGACGGCCGACGGCATCAGTTCCGGGGAGGGCAAGCGGAGTAGTACGCAGCGCCTTTCGGCAAAACCCACCCCGATCCAGGACATCCAGACCGACGGCGAGACCAGACTCGCGCTACCGGACCCGGAGCTCAATCGCTGCCTCGGCGGGGGACTCGTGGCGGGGGCGCTGATACTGGTCGGCGGCGAACCGGGTTCGGGCAAGTCTACCCTGCTGCTCCAGACCGTGATGCAGCTCGACCGCCCCGTGCTCTACGTGAGCGGCGAGGAGTCCGAGAAACAGGTCAAGCTGCGCGCCGACCGCCTGCCGGGCAACAACCAGCGCTGCTACATGCTCGCCGAGACCGACACGGCCGCCATCGCGCGCCACGCCCGCGAGCTGAACCCGGCCGCGATCGTGATCGACTCCATCCAGACGATGGTGTCGCCGCTGATCGATTCGGCGCCCGGGAGCGTGTCGCAGATCCGCGAGACGACCAACGTCTTCCAGCGCATCGCCAAGGACGCCGGGATCCCGGTGTTCATCATCGGGCACATCACCAAGGACGGCGCCATTGCCGGGCCGAAGTTGCTGGAGCACATCGTGGACGTCGTGCTGCAGTTCGAGGGCGATCGCAACTACTCCTACCGCGTGCTCAGGACGCTCAAAAACCGCTTCGGCTCCACGGACGAGCTCGGGATCTACGAGATGCGCGCCGACGGCATGAACCCGATCACGAACCCCTCGGAGCTGCTGCTGGCCCAGCACGACGACGAGCTCTCGGGCTCGGCGGTGGCGGCGACGCTGGAGGGCCAGCGACCCTTGCTCATTGAAGTCCAGGCGCTGGTCTCGACGGCGGTGTACTCGACGGCGCAGCGCTCGGCCACGGGCTTCGACACGCGGCGGCTGAACATGTTGCTCGCGGTGCTCGAGAAGCGGTGCGGGTTCGCTTTCGCGCAAAACGACGTGTTCCTCAATATCGCCGGCGGCATCCGCGTGGATGATCCGGCGATTGATCTGGCGATTGTCGGGGCGTTGATCTCGAGTTTTGACGACGTGGCGATTCCGAAGCGGGATGCTTTTGCTGGGGAGGTGGGTCTGAGTGGCGAGGTGCGGGCCGTGAGTCGGATCGACCAGCGGATTTTGGAGGCCGACAAGCACGGCTTCGAGCGGATTTTCGTGAGCAAGTACAACAAGGGTCTGGAGGCCGTGCGGGCGAACATCCAGGTGGTGGAGGTGGCGCGGGTGGAGGACGTGGTAAGGGCGTTGTTTCAGTAGGGTTGTTTTTCGACGCAAGTCCGCGGGCGCGGCGCAAAGGACGCAAGGGGCGCAAGGGCTGTGCGTGGGGTCCGTCGTGGCACGTAGCGCGTCGACGGCTGTCGGCTTTGCGGCTTTGGTGTGCTTCTCTTTGGGTCTTTGCGTTGGAGGAGGCCTGCTCCGTTACGGGAATCGGCACGGCCGCGGTGAGAAGTGCCGAAATGAGGCCCAAACCGCGCTGCCCCACCCCCGCATCTTTGGTGTACCAAACGCGTCCATCCGATGTCCCTACCGAAGTGCTCCTCCCGCCACGCCACGCTTGCCGCAACATTCCTCGCCAGCCTCCTCGCGCTTGCCGCGGGCTGCGAGAAGGACAATGAGTGTGAGGGCATCGCCGAGTGCTACCCGGTACCGACCGAGCTTCCGCCCGCGACCTGCATGGGGGCCAACACCATGGGCGCGATGGTGGACTCGATCATGTTCGTGGCCAGCTACGCGCCGAACACCACCTCGTGGGGGAGGGACGGCTGGCCAGATGGGATTTTTGCCGAATGGGATGAAGATGGAGAGACCATTAAGGTGGATGCCGAGACGGGCATTAGGCCGAGCGATGTCGACGCGAGAAGCATGAATATGTCACTATGGCTTCGTGGAGATAGCATAGTATACATGCGATTCGGCTACAGCGGCGATCGCAGGAAGTATATACACGAAATACGTACAGCGGAAGCAGTCCCTCTCAGATCGACCCACACGCTGACCTACGACGCCGAGCAGCAGAGGTTGTGCGGCACGTTCGAAGCCGATCTCATAATTACGTACTTCAACCTGCCAATCGAGGAGCGGAATGGGGATACGTTGCGCATCCGGGGCGGCAGGCTAGACATCCCCATCCGACGGTGGTGAAAGTCATCCCGAGGCGCGCCCTTGCCCTACTCCACCTCCGCCACCGCCCGCTCCCTCAGCAACTCCTGCACCACCACGCGCTTATCCTCGATCCGCTCCAACATCTCGGTCCGGAGCACGCGACTGTTCATGCTCCGCCCTACGCCGTTGACGTGGTCGGCGTAGCGGCGGATGCGCTCGACGTGGTCGAGGTAGTAGGCCCGGGCCTCGGGGTCGGCCGAACTCATCACGTGGGGATGGTCGAGCGTGAGGTGAAGCACGTGCTGTCCGCCGCTCGACACGAGGATCAGCGGGCAGGTGCTGTGGCTGTCGTTGACGTACAGCGCGAAGGCGCCCCCGCCCGCCTTGCGCGCGGTGGCCGCCGACTCGAACATCTGCTCGGCCACGCGCACGAGCGCCGCGAAGATCGCATCGACATCGCGCCGACGTATGGCGTGGAGGTAGGCGAGGCGCTCGATCTGGTTGAGGAACGTAGCCAGCGGGCGGTGGCCCCAGATCTCGACCGAGGCCACGCTCGCGTGCGCGAGTGCGATGGCGCGCGCGCGCTCGGCCCAGGCGGCCTGCTCGTTGAGGGCCGTGGCGAGGTCGAAAGCCTCCGGCGCGCGCGTCGCCGCGAAGTACGTGAAGGCATAGCGCTTCACGAGCGCGAGCGTGGGCTCGTTGAAGAGCCACAGGATCGGGATGTCCGTCGTGGAGATCGTAAGCGATACGTCGCTCAGGCTTCCGCCAAAACGCGCGATGGGGCGCTCGAGGCGCGCGAGGTAGCGCTCGGGGTCGAACCCGCTCGCCGGCACGCGGTCGGCCTCGAAGCTCACGCGGATCGTGTCGGCGTCGGGGCTGGGCTGCAGGGGAATACTGTAGCGCTCGGCGAGGCGCCACATCTCGTAGGTGGTGAAGCCCGTCTCGCCGCGCTTGCGCTTGTAGGCGTTGCTCAGCGAGATACCGAGGAAGGCGGAGAGCTCCGGCGCGCTCACCTCTGGTTCGAGTGCCTTAAAGCGAGCGAACCACTGGGCGCGGAACTCTTTCTCGCAGGTGATGGCGGTAGCGATGGACATAGGCGGGGGCGAATGTGGTGGAGTAGCAATCGCCGACAAAATAGCACAAAGTTTTGTCACTGCTAGCTGCAACCAGGACGCTTTCCCTCAACTTTTGTCGCTCCCGACCAAAACGCGCGCTGGTTTTGTCGGAAGACGCCAAAATCCGCCCAACGGAGGCTCGGAATTGGCTCCGAGCGACAAAATCCCGGCGGTTTGTGTCGCAAGTAGCTTTAGGACGGACGCTCGGTAGGCGCCGATATTTGTAACACGCAAAGCGGCTCACCAAAGTCCGCGGCGCGGTAGGGTCTTTACTAGTTGCCTCCTAAATCCAACCTCATGTACGACGACTCTTAGCTCCACCGCAGTGTATCCATCCGTAGTGTCTGTTCTGTTTGCCCCCCAATCCACCCCGCCATGTACGACTCTTCTTGACCACCGACACTTTACTCACCCCACACCCGCTTACTGCCCTCCCGGGCTCTCCGCCCCCACCTCACCAACCACTACCTCATTTTCCTACCATGACGACCCACTCCTTCTCCGCCTCCCGCCTCGGCGGCGCCCTCCTACTCCTCGCCTGCCTCCTCGCTCTCGCCGCGGGCTGCGAGAAGGAAGGCAACCCGATCCTCAAAAACGGCGGCGACCTCGCCGCCTACATCCGCGCGCAGACCCCGACCGCGCTCCCGCCGATCACGCAGACCGGTGCGAATACGATGGGAGCCTACGTCCACACCGATACGGGGCGGGTGCTCTTTGTCGCCTCGGGAATCGAGCGGCCCGACCCGATCGGGGGGGAGAGTACGGACTGTCCGGGGTGGCAGAATGCGCGGTTTGATGCCGAAATCGCCATTCTAGGTCGATGGTGCCCTCGACCAGAAATCGGCGACTCTCGGACGATGTTGCTAGGAATGAACTTCCTAAACAATCAAGAAATTATTGCGTATTTCAGGTATCAACCTGGGGTAGCAGGTAAAATTGTCAAGACATACCTTAGTAAGAAAAAAACCGTGGCAACCTCTAATGTTTTAAACAATGCCATTAAGCAGACGATATCTGGCTCGTTCACGGGAACTCTATATTACGATAAGAACCCTTCAGATTCAATCCTAATTACAGATGGTCGCTTTGATATGAGTTATTGATCCAAAACAGAGTTAGGCAATGCCTAGCCCCCCCCACCCCGCGTTTCACCTAGCTCATCTTTACTAAAGATGCGCTCTTTTTACCTGTAACAACCCCGCCACAGGCGGACCAAAACCTTTCACTCATGATTGCTTTCATTCAGAACGTGCACACAGATGCACGGAAGCTACTGCTTTGCCTCATCGCGACGGCGCTTACGGGATTCAGTGTTGCTAGAGCACAAATGCCAGTCAATCAAACTACGTCGACCAATGTGTTTGATGACGTACCGGCACAGTACGAGGCCATATTTTTAGGCCTTAGCGATAGTTACCTTTCAACCGGCCTGCTCGCCGAGCGCGCCTACCCAATTTTTCCCTTACAGAACTGTCTCGGCAACCTCCCGTATCACGATAGCTTAGCTACTTCACCGGAGGATTTTCCTATGGCTGTAGCCATGGCGAGGAGAATGGGCCGGGGCAATACCTCCGCTACGGCTTGGCTCAGCGATAATTACCTAGCTAGGACGGAATTAGCCAGGGCGCGTACTGTACTGAATCTCGGAGCCGTACTCATGCGCTTCGACCGCATCGTATCCAATGCGGAACAACAGGGACTCATAAGAGCAGACCTGAGCGCAAAGCGTGTCTACGACAAATTTCCAAGGCCACGTACGCCATATTATACCGACACTGCACTGGTCGTCACGAATCTTTCTCCCAATATCTCGGGTCTCTCTACTACGGTAATACTGGATAGCCGAGATCTGATGCGCAACCTAGCTAGTGCAGGTACATGGCAAATCAACTTGGGCGGAGGATTTGTCCCCTTCACACCCGGGC
This sequence comes from Saprospiraceae bacterium, assembly GCA_965215115.1. Lineage (GTDB taxonomy): Bacteria > Bacteroidota > Bacteroidia > Chitinophagales > Saprospiraceae > CALDTK01. The sequence goes on along the minus strand of OZ244050.1, from coordinate 2,153,004 downwards.
AATCGCTAAGCTACACCTTTCCTTCGCGAGGCACCTATCCAATCACGGTCAGGGTTACAGTAGGAGGCCAGACCCTACAGGCACACACGAAAGTGATCGTTGAAGAACCAGCGCAGCTAGGACCACCGCCCTTTCCGTTTGATAGTATTCCCATCCAAGGCGGCGGGGGCAGTCTACTCGTCTATCACACCGCTTCCGCGCAGGGTAGTCTCAGCGACGTGATCATTTTCGTAGGAGGTTACGACCCCAACAATAATAGAGCTGGACAGGATGTAACTTTAGGACAATTAGACAAGTTTGTATTTCAGCAATCCACGAGTGCCTACTTTAATAAAAGTGTTCAGCTGTTGATTGCAGAGGCCAAGTACGACATCATCTTCGTCGACTGGGCCGACGGAGGTGCTCGAATGCAAACCAACGGCCGGGTGGTCGCTAATGCCATCAAGCACATCAATCTCCTCAAGGACCAGTATGGCGTCTGCTCAGAGAGCATCATCGTGGGCCAGAGCATGGGTGGACTGTGCACCAAGATCGGCTTGTCGATGCTGAAGGACGAGAACTACGCGCACCGCATCTCGAGGTTTTACTCTTGGGACGCCCCCCACCTTGGGGCGAATGTGCCGGTGAACTTGCAAGCCGTTTCAGCATTCGCCTTAGCCGTTAGCGAAAGCTGGTTCAACGTCGGAGGAGACAAAATGAAGCAGCTGAAGGCGGCGCATCAATCTCCGGCCAGCCAACAGTTGAAGTTGTACCACGTGTACGCTACCAATTCACCCGGGGTTTTGCAAAAGCAATTTCACATCACCCAGGACAGCTTCCTGGCTTTCCAGTCCTATTACCAAACGCGGACGATCAACGTCCCTCACTACGCCATCTCCGACGGCAGCACCACTTCGGACCAGCTAGGAACATTAGGCGGCACGCGAACCGTCACCGCAGGCGGAAGTATCCTCAAGGCGGACGCTACGGGTGGGTTCTCGATTAAGGGGTTCAACGCATTCGGCGATATCAGCGTGAGATGCAATTTCCTTCCGGGCAATTTCACCTTCCGAGGCTTCATCTACGTCGGAAGCGCTTTCCTCGGGACGCCGATTCCGCTCGTCTTCCTCAATAAATTTGAAACCAGCATCCCGAACTATGACATCACTCCCTCCAGCACTTCCGATAACGGTCTCGGAGCGATCACGGATCAGAGTATCTTCGGGGTGGGTGGGAAGCTCGCACTCGGCGTCTTTGGCTACAGTCTTAAACTCAAGTTGGACACCCGCTACTTCGCCTTTGTCCCCACCACGAGCAGTCAGCAAATTGGCGCGCCCCTCGTTCGGCAGCCGACCATCCCGATTCGTGGCGGTGACATCAGTTTCGGCGTCGCAAGTGTCAATGAGCGCTACGAAAACCAGATCAAGGGCGCTGGTCCACGCCCGGACACTGTCTACAACCACGAGCACGTCTCCTTCACGCCCCAACTCGCCACGTTCTTCGTCGAGTCTGCACTGCCCGTCGTGTCGGATTTCAGGGCCACGACAGGAGTTACCAAGCTCATCAACACCGGCTACAACTTCGGTCAAGGCTTCCGCACCGTCGCCCAGATCGAGACCGAGAAATACATCTCCGGTCAGTACATCGTCCAAAACAACGGACGCATCGGCATCAACGTGATCGGGCGCATCGGTAAGATGTCCGAGCTCGTCAATCCCCAATCCCTCCCCCAACCCTTCGCCGTCAACCTGTTGCGCAACGCCTGCAACAACATCACCTCCATCGACGTCCAGCCCGGCGGCCGCCTCGACGTCGGTGACCTCGACCGCGCCGCCACATTCTCGCTCTTCCGAAACACCGCCGTCACCCTCTCCGGCGGCGCCATGACCATCGCCGCCGGCTCCACCGTCATCGTCGGCGACGAGGCCACCCTCACCGTGCGCGCCGGCTCCACGCTCACCGTCGATGGCTCGCTGCTCCTCCACGGCACCGGTCGCGTCGTCGTCGAGAACCAGGGCACGGTGCGCGTCGTCGGCGCGGGCCTCGTCCAGGCCACCAACGGCGGCCACATCACCCTCCAGGCCGGCTCCACCTTCCGCCTCGACGACGCCGCCAACGCCAGGGGCCGCGCCGCCCTCAGGCTCGGTCTCTCTGGCAGACTCCAGGTCGACGGCGCCTTCACGCACGGCGGCAACGGTCGCGTCGAACTCCTCGACCGGGCCATCGTCCAGGCCAATAGCCCCTTCAAGCTCAGCGGCGAGGGTGTCACCCGCACGTCCGTCCTCGTCATGGGCGCACCGGAGGTCCGCGGGCCGGGCGGCCTCGACTTCGCCGGCCTCGAGGCCTACTACAACGGCCAGGCCACCCTGCGCGTCACCGACCCCCAGGCCAACGTCCGACTCAATGGCGTCCGGCTGATAGGTAACCCGGCCGCCGGGCAAGCCACCGGCATCGAAGCCGCTACCCTCCAGTCGGTGACCGTCACCAACGCCGTCTTCGAATTGATGCAGGTGGGGATCTTCGTCGGGAATACCGCGGCTTCTAACGCTGCCGCCAACTATAGTATCAGTGGCTCCCAATTCCGCGCCTGTCGCGCGGGGCTGATCCTGAGCGCAGGCGGCACCGTCACCGTGGCCAACAGCACTTTCGACAACGGTGGACTCACCGGGGGTGCCGCCGCCGTGCAGGTCACCAATGCCGCGAGTGTGACGCTCAACAGTGTTACCGTGAGGGGTTTCCGCTTCCCGAGCTACGACGTCACCCCGAACAACGCCGCCGTGCGCATCATTGGCAATACCACCGTGACGGTCCGCGGTGGGAGCTACGAAAACAACAGCTACGCCTTCAACTTTACGGATGTCCCGACGGCCGCTTTCTCCTCCTGCGCGCGCGTCACGAGCAACGAGGTCGGTATCTACGGCTACGGTTCGGCGACCAGGGGCGTGATCACACTCTCGGGCACGCTCGTCGCCTGGAACAAGACCGCCGTCACCGGCCAGGACGTGAGCCTCAGCGGCCCCGGCAATGACCTCGAACACGACCCCAACCGCGGCGGCAAATTCCTGCGCCTCTGGTACAGCCAGCGCCCCCTGCCTACGGCGTCGACGCCGGTCAATCTGACGGGCAACTTCTAGAGCGCCGCCGCCAGCGCACGCGCAACCTGGTACGACCTCAAGACGCTGGGCGGTCAGACCTCTCCGAATAACGTGACGACCAGCTCCGCGCGCTCGTCGAATGCCTGTGGCGGATTCGGTCCCGGCGAAATCGTCAACCCCGAACAACCCGAGCGTAAGGCGCCAGGTAGTTTTGGCGAAAGCGTCGCTGCCCAAGCACTGGCCTCGGCGGGTGACCCAGACGACGACGGCACCGCCGTACCGCCGCATAGCTCACTTGCCGCCGCCGACGAGTGGGCCACCCCCACCTTCATCCTCTACCCCAACCCGAGCGTCGGCACGGCCACCGCGCGCTTCGACCACTTCGAGCCCGTCGTCGTCGAGGTCTTCGACGCCGCCGGACGCCGGGTCTCCCGCCTCACTAGCACGCCTGGTCAGACCTGGCAGATTGATCAAACCCTGAGCCGCGGACTCTTCAAGGTCATCGCCCTCGATGCCGGCGGCAGGCAGTTGCAACAGAGCCTGATCGTGCAGTAAATGGCGATCACTGTATTCCGTGGGGAGATGGTAGGCGGCTTGCGGTCGTCTACCATCTCCGTTTTAGAAACCTGACCCCCGTCCTTCGCCTTAACATCTCCGCGGCAGCAACCTCGACACTTCCCCCCTCACCCCTCAACACTTGTCCGTGCCCGCCAAAAAACACAAGCTCGACCCCCACACCCTCACCGGCCCGGCCCTCGTCAAGGAGGTCAACCGCCGCCTGCGCCTCTGCATGGAGCTCTGGAAGGCCCACAACAACGCCGGCACCCGCCGCGAACGCGAGAAGGCGCTCGCGCTCTACGAAAAGCTCAGCGATCAGGAAAAGGAGGGTGTCCCCCAAAACTTGCGCGTCTGGCTGCGCTACCGCTCCGAGAAGTACTTCGGCACGGGTCGCGACGGCAACGGCGCCAACTCGGGCAACGGCCGGAAGAAGGCCGAGCCACAAGAGCCGGAAGGCGACACGCTGTGGTAGGGTAAGGAGCATAGAGCATGGATTATGGAGCATAGATGCTATGCAGGGCGCTCGCGTCGGGGCTCCGTCCTCCATGTTCCGTGCTCCATGTTCCATGTTCCATGTTCCACCAGTCCTCAACCCATTTCCCGCTGGCGACTTATTCGATGTAGCAACATCAAATTTGCCCACCTATGAAAACCCTCATCCTCTTCTACTCCACCTACGGCCACACCTGGACCCTCGCCGAGGCCATCGCCGAGGGCGCCCGCGAGGTCGCCGGCAACGAGGTCCTCGTCAAGCAGGTCCCGCAGACCCTCCCCGCGGAGGTCATCGCGAAGATGGGCGCCACCGAGGCCCGGAAGGCCTTCGCGCACGTCCCCGTCGCCGACCCGAACGAACTCGCCGACTACGACGCCATCATCATCGGGAGCCCGACGCGCTACGGCAACGTCTGCGGCCAGGTCCAGGCCTTCCTCGACGGCACCGGCGGCCTGTGGGCCACGGGCGCCCTCGTCGGTAAGGTCGGCGGCGGCTTCGTGTCCACGGCCACGCAGCACGGCGGCCAGGAGGAGACCATCCGCTCCATCCACACCGCGCTCCTGCACCACGGCATGGTCCTCGTCGGCCTCCCCTACGCCTGGCAGGGCCAGATGTCCGTCGACGAGATCACCGGCGGCACCCCCTACGGCGCCAGCACCGTCGCCGGCGGCCAGGGCCAGCGCCAGCCGAGCGCCAACGAACTCGAGGGCGCGCGCTTCCAGGGTAAGCACACCGCGGAGGTGGCGAAGAAGGTGGCGGCTTGAGGGGGGTTGGGTCTAGGGGTCTAGGGGTCTAGGGTCCAGAGGTCTAGGCTCTAGACCTCTAGACCCCAGACATCTAGACTTCTCCAAACAGCGTTCCTACCCGATGCCTGCCCCCCTCGTCCTCTTCGACGGCCACTGTGCCCTTTGCTCTGGTTTCGTGCAGACGCTCCTGGAGCACGACAAGCGCGGGGTCCTGCACTTCGCCCCGCTTCAGTCGGCTTTCGCCAAAACCCGCCTCGCGTCTACGTCTCTCGACACCAAAGGTCTCGACTCCGTAGTCTTCATCGACGCCCGCAACGAGGCCCACGTCAAGTCCGACGCCTTCTACGCCATCATGCGTTCGCTCGGGGCACCGTACAAGTGGATCGGCGTGCTACAGGTTTTGCCGAAAGGCCTCCAAGACTTCGTCTACGACACCGTCGCCAGGTACCGCTACCGGGTCTTCGGCCAGCACGAGAGCTGCTGGCTCCCGAAACCCGAGTGGCGCGGGCGCTTCCTCGGAGAGTAGGCCCACGACAACAGCGGGCCGGCACGCCCCCCCCCCCGCCGAGCCAGCGGGCCGTGAGGTCCGCCTCCTGCCGTCGCACGTTTGGCAAGGCGCAGCCGAGCCGGGCGTGCGAGCCAGAGACCCCTCGGGCATCCCCCCAAAAGCACCCACAGTTATTCACAATTTCCCCTACCTTCGCGCCCCGCTGCAAAAATGCCGCGGACTTAACCCAATTCACTTTTTATGACTCAATACGAAGTCACGTTCATCGTCGATCCGGTGCTGTCGGGCGAGGAATCGAAGTCGGCAGCGAAGACCTACCAGGACATGCTCACCAGCAACGGGGGCAGTATCGTCAACGTCGATACCATCGGCCTGCGTAGCCTCGCCTACCCGATCAACAAGCGCACCACCGGCGTCTACTACTGCATCGAGTTCCAGGCCCCCGGCACCGTCGTCGACCCCCTCGAGCTCGCCATGCGCCGCGACGAGCGCATCATGCGCTCGCTCGTCGTCAAGCTCGACAAGTACGGCATCAAGTACAACGAGGACAAGCGCAACGGCAAGATCGGCCTCAAGCGCGAGCGCGTCGAGAACGAAGTCGACGAACTCACCGACGAGGTCGACACCATCGCCGCCACCAAGCCCGCCCCCGCCCCCGCGGCCCGCACCAACGCCTCGCGCGCCGCGGAGACCGTCCCCAACGCGATCGCGAAGACCGACAAGACCATCGCCGAGGCCGAGGCCCCGTCGGAGGTCCAGGTCAACGACCAGGCGCGCGCCTAAGCCCACCCGCTTCCCTCACCTCAACAATTAGCATATCATGGCATCCCGCGACGATATCAAGTTCCTGTCCAACCCGAAGATCGGGCGTAAGAAGAGCAAGTACTGCCGGTTCACGAAGTACGACATCAAGTACATCGACTACAAGGACGCCGAGTTCCTCGGGCAGTTCGTCAACGAACAAGGCAAGGTGCTCCCGCGCCGCATCACCGGCAACTCCCTCAAGTGGCAGCGCCGCGTGTCCACGGCCGTCAAGCGCGCCCGCATCCTGGCGTACATGCCGTTCGTCACCGACCAGTACAAGTAACCCACCCACCCCTTAAGCCCCTTCTACCATGGACATTATCCTCCTAGAGAACATCGACAAGGTGGGTGACAAGCACGAGGTCGTCAGCGTCAAGGCTGGCTACGCGCGCAACTCCCTCATCCCCACCGGCAAGGCCATCATCGCCAACGCCGCCAACACCAAGCGCCTCCAGCACCTCCGCGACCTCGACGAGGCCCGCGAGGGCCAGCGCCTCAACGAGTACAAAGAGATCGTCGAGCGGCTCAAGGAGCAAAGCTTGCGCATCCCGATGAAGGCCGGGGCCAACGGCAAGATCTTCGGCTCGGTGACGAGCGTCCAGATCGCGCAGGCCCTGCGCGAGCAATTCAACGTCGACCTCGAGCGCCGCAAGATCGACGTCGAGGAGGAGATCAAGACCCTCGGCAGCTACGTGGCGAAGCTCAACCTGCACAAAGAGGTCCAGGGCGAGATCGCCTTCGAGGTAGTGGAGGACTAGCCAGCACCGACCGTCTCGATGCGCACAGGCCCCGCCCGGTATAGCCGGGTGGGGCCTTCGTGCGTTATAGCCACATGCCCGCCACCGCCAGCCACGCCACCGCCGCCACCGCCGCCGCCGCCACCGCCTACTCGCCCGCCGTCCGCGCCCTCTTGCCCTTGCTCTACGTCGCCTGGGCCGACCGCAGCCTCTCCCGCGCGGAGGTAGACCTCGTCAAGCAAAAGGTCTCCGCCCTCCCCTGGCTCGACGAGGCCGACCGGCAACTCCTCTTCCGCCTCGGGGACCCGCGCCAGCCGCCTACGCAGGAGCAGTTCGAAGAGTGGGGCCGGATGCTCCACGAAGGCGCCGCTACCCTGGACCGCGAAGACCGCGAGAGCCTCGCGCAGCTCGGTGCCGAGATGGCCGCCCGCGCCGACGAGTCGAGTCCGTTCCAGGCGGCTCCCCGTAGGGGGCCTGCCCTGAGCGAAGCCGAATGGGCCAAAACCCAGGAGCGCCGCGACGCCATGGAGGCCCTGCGCGAACTCGAGGCCCTGCTCGGCCCCGTCGACCGGCGCACCATCGCGAGCGTGTTCCCGCCCGCCCACGACGCGGACGACACCGCCGCCGGGGCGCCCAAGTACACCTTCGACGTGGAGGCCATGCGCCGCGTCCTCGACGATGCGTATCCAGAGTTCCGGGAGGAGCTGCGGGCCGTACTCAGGTCGCCGGCCTTCGCGTACTCGGATGCGCCCGACAAGGAGTCGCAGCGCGAGTGGACCCGCCGGCGCGTGCGTGACCTCGCCGAGCGCGGCTACGGCGCATTGGCACTCCCGGAGGAGTACGGCGGCCAGGACGACTTCGGTCGCTACTCGGTGGTCTTCGAGATGCTGGGCTACCACGACGGCTCCCTGGCGATCAAGTTCGGGGTGCAGTTCGGGCTCTTCGCCGGGAGCATCGCCAACCTCGGCACTAGGGAACAACACGACCGCTGGCTCGTGGCCGCCGGAACCGGCGAGCTGCAGGGCTGCTTCGCGATGACGGAGACGGGCCACGGCTCGAACGTCCGGGGGTTGGAAACCACCATCAGCTACGACGCCGACGCCGACACGCTCGAAGTGCACACGCCGCACTGGGGCGCCGGCAAGGAGTACATCGGGAATGCGTTGGACGCACGGCTCGCGACGGTGTTCGGGCAGCTGCTGGTCAATGGCGTCTCGCAAGGCGTGCACGCGGTGGTCGTGCCCCTGCGCACCGAGGGGGGCGAATTGCTGCCCGGCATCACCGTCGAGGACTCGGGCTACAAGATGGGCCTCAACGGCGTCGACAACGGGCGGATCTGGTTCGACCACGTCACCGTACCGCGTGAGCATCTGCTCGACAAGTTCGGCGGCATCGACGCGGACGGCGACTACCACAGCTCGATCCAGAATCCGGACCGGCGCTTCTTCACGATGCTCGGCACGCTGGTCGGCGGGCGGGTGTGTGTGCCGCGCGCGGGCCTGAGTGCCGCCAAGGCCGGTCTGGCCATCGCGATCAACTACGGCCTGCGCCGTCGGCAGTTTGCGGCCGGGCCGATGCTCCCTGAGACCCTGCTGCTCGACTACCCGAGCCACCAGCGACGACTGCTGCCGGTTTTGGCGAAAGCCTACGCCCTCGACGCCGTCCTCGACTGGCTCAACGAGCGCTACGCCGCGCGTACGCCCGACAGCATGCGCGAGCTCGAGAGCCAGGCCGCCGGACTGAAGGCTTACGCGACGTGGTACACCACCGAGACGCTGCAGGTCTGCCGCGAGGCCTGCGGCGGGAAGGGCTACCTGCTCGACAACCGCATCGGGCAGCGCAAGGGCGACACCGAGATCTACACTACGTTCGAGGGCGACAACACGGTGCTGTGCTACCTCGTGGCGCGGGCGCTGCTCACGAAATTCCAGCAGAGCTTCAACGAAGACGGGGCCTTCGGGGTGCTCAGGTTTGCCGCGAGCCGGGTCACGAGCCAGTTCACGGACCTCAACCCGGTGGCCATCCGCAACACGGATTCGGAGCACCTGCGCTCGAAGGATTTCCTGAGCACGGCCTTCCGCTTCCGCGAGGAGCGAATGGTGTACTCGGTGGCGCAGCGGATCCGGCGCAAGATCAAGGGCGGGATGACGAGCGGGGAGGCCTTCGTGCAGATCCAGACCCAACTCAAGGACCTGGCCCTGGCCTACGTCGAGCGACTCACGTTCGACAAGTTTTGCGAAAGCATCGCCACGCAGCCCGACGAGGAGCTCAAGGAGGTACAGAAGTTGCTCTCCTCGCTGTACGGCCTGCACGCCATCGAGCGTGACAAGGGCTGGTTCTTCGAGTACGAATTCCTCACGCCCGCCAAGTCGAAGGCGATCCGCCGGGAGGTGGAGTTGCTGTGCGCGGAAGTAAGGCCCCACGCAGCCGGCCTCGTGGACGCCTTCGGGATACCGCGCGAGGTGCTGGGCGCGCGAATAGTGTAACTGCCGCAGCGTTTGGGACGCGGCGTGCGTCTAGACTAAAATATTACTTATGAGCTTGCCTCAGCTTTTTGCATTCCTATTGGTCGTTTCCTCCCTGTGCAGTGTTTTCAGTGGCTGCGGCAAAGACGATGACGCCCTCCCCGCCGATGATTGTCAAGGTATGGAGGTGTACGAGGCACTAATTAATATCCCGCCATGGAGCGGCAGCCTTTACACCGCCCGCTTAAAGGGAGACTGCCTCGAGGTGGCGCACTACTGCTGCAACTGCACGTCGGTCAGGGCTAGGGCCCAGCGATCCGCACTCACGGTGTACCCGCCGATCTACGTCGTCGGCGTTAACGTGGTCGAGAACCCCGGCACGCAGTGCGTTTGGGCGGGCCGCGACTCTATCGTGTTCTCCCTGGCCGACATCCGGAGGCGCGACAAGGAGTTCGACCTGAGGTTCGAGGGCCTGGACGACTTAGTGATAGAAGTGCGCTAGGTCTATAGATACAAGTCGACGTCTACAAGAGCAGCTCGTAGCAGAGCAACCTTCAAGTCTACTGAAATAGGCCGCGGGAGGCGTGGGGGGTTCACCCGGTGGGGCGCAGCCCCATCGGTCGCCCGAAGGGTGAACCCCGCGCGCCGCCCGCGGCCGGGCCAGAATATTTACCAAAGCCTTAGAGCTCACGGCAGCCCCGAGGTCTACTCTCTGCCCCCCCCACCTACACCATCGCGGGCACCCCCACTCCCCAGCGCCGCCCTGTCCTACCCCCGAGCTTTGGGTGACACACCACGTCACACCTCGCTCATGCACATCCGCAGCCTACCTCTCGCGTTACTCACCTCACTCACCCTCACGTCCGTCACCGCCCAGACCGCTAGCCCCGCCCCGGACCTCGACTACGCCATCCTGCTCGGCATCAGCGAGGCCATCGACGACGAAGCCTTCGCCGACGCCGCCCACGACCCACGCGTCCGCCAGGCCGAGCGCCGCGAGATGCAGTCGACGTGCGCCGAGCACCTGCCGGCCGTCCCCACCTTCACCGACGCCGACGCCCAGGAGACACCCGCACTCGCGCGCCTCGTCCAACTCGCCACCGCGCACCGCCTCCGTGGCGAGAGCATCGCGGCGGCCGGCTACTACGCGCAGGTGGTTCAGCTTTCGCAAAACCCGATACACCTACATTTCTTCGCGGAGTGCGCTCGCGATAACGGTGACGACATGCTCGCCGAGCTCCTCGCCGAACGCTACACGGTGGCCCGGGCCACGGGTACGGCTTCCTTTCACGACACAACACCGGCCACCGGGACCAAACCCATCCGGCTCGCCGGCATCGTCACCGACGCCAGCAACGGCAACCGCCTTCGCTACGTCGAGGTCCGCGTCCTAGACCCGCTGCGCCTCGTCGAACTCACCGTCACCACGGACGCCAACGGACTCTTCGTCGTCGACGGCCTCACGAGAGGCGCCACCCTCACCGTCCGGGCCACACTCGACGACTACGAAATCAGTCTGGAGGAGCTAAAGCTCGACGCCAGAACGAACGCCCAGACCCCCATCGTCGGCACGCGCATCTACCTCCAGCCGAACACGTCGACGGCCGCCATCAATTGAATTAAACCGCATACGCTCGCGCCCATAATGCGCTCTCGCAGGTGCTGCAGCACACGCTAGCGCACCCCGCACCTAGGCACCCAGGCACCCAGGCACCCCGCACCCTCTCCCTCACTCCACGATCTCGTACTCGATATCGTGCTTGCGAAAAGCGCGGTAGGCCGAGCTCAGATTGGCGTCCGAGACCTCGAGTTCGAGTTCGGAACCCTCGAGCAGGAAGCCGGCCTGCTCGGCGGCCTCACCGGAGCTGAGTTCGGCGTACTCTTCGAGGACCTTCCCGATGGCGCGGCGGTCGGGGCGGATGGCGGAACAGGAGAGCAGGCGGACGAGCATAGCTTGGGGCTTGGTGTGGGGCCGAATTTACTTCTCTGCGGCGGCCTGGAGCTCGAGGATGCGCTGCTCGACCTCGGCGGCCTCGGCGGTCTTTTCGTCGGCGGCCGCGCGGTCGGACTTCGACAGGTCGAAGGATTGCTTGAGGAGCGCGGCGTGGCGCTCGCGGAGCTTGTCGAGTTCTGATTTCTTACTGAAGAGGCCAAACATAGGAGCGGGGGTTTCGCGGGAGGCTATACCGTGACGCGGACCGCCCCCCGGAAGGCTAAACCACTCGTGTTTGCTAAGGTTCGGGAGGGGCGGCGGGAGTTTTGGCGCAAGCCTCGGCGGCATTACCACCAGTCGTCGTCGCCTTCGCAGTCGACTTTTCGCTAGTAGACTTTTCGCGGCGGCTGTACGGCGTCTGTGGTCACGGCGACCCGCAGTCGAAGACGACCGCGCAGCTGGCGAGCCGCGCAGCCACTTTCAACTTTCCACTCTCGAACTTTCCAACTTTCCCCTACCCCGCCTCCATCGTCTCGATCTGCTTCAGTACCTGCGCCGCCCTGATCAGGAAGTCGTCGTGGTGCCGGACGTACTCCCGCTGGCACATCAGCAACTTCGCCGCGTCGAGGGCCGCCGAACGTGGCATGATCTGGCGCGCGGCGATCGGGTGCAACCAAAACTCCTCGTTGCGGGAGCGTACGTAGTTGCCGTCGAAGTCGAAGTCCGCCACGACGCTGAGCTTCTTGAGCGAGAAGAGGTAGTTGGTTTCGTTGTTGATCTCCTTCTGGAGGTCGATGATCCGGGTGTGGTCGAAGGTGATCCCCGAGCGCTCGCAGAGGAACAGATCGCGGCGGCCGTCGAAGGTGTAGATCGTCTCGACGCGGTACTTGCGCAGGTTGTTGCCGAGGAAACGCTTGACGTTGTTGCGCGTCATGCGGAGCTTGTTGAACGACTCCTGGAGGTCCTCCTCGGTCATCTTGAACGCCTCGTCGTAGTCCTTGCGGCGGCGCGTGCGCATGTTGACCACCGTGCGGAAGCGCTCGAGGGTGTGGCCGAGCTCGTTGACCTTCGTGTCGACGGCCACGTAGTCGATGTCGGCGTTGTTGGTCCAGCTCTCGAGGAAGATGCGCTTGGTGTCGGGCTCGAAGACGAGCAGCGCGATCTCGGAGATGGCAAAGAAGTTAGGGTAGCCCCCGTACACGTTTCCGTACTTGAGCTCGAGGATGGCGAACTTGTTCTCCACTATCAGTGTGTGTTGTGTATCGCGGTTTATCCCGTATCCCGCGACTTACGTCTGGGGCGTCAGGGCATCAGCGACTTGGTCTTCCCGAATGGTTTTGGGTGCGCTAAGGTAAGCGCCACTGGGTGTACGTCCCGCGCGAGTTCTTAGTTGCCCGCGGCCGTCGTCAAAGTTCGAAGTCCAAGAAGCGCCCGTCGCGGTACACGCACTCGCCGTCGGCGTAGACCTCGCCGCCGTTGCGCATCCCGGCCAGTAAGTCCCAGTGCACACTGCTTTCGTTCTTCCCGCCGCACTGCCGGTAGCTCTGCCCGATGGCCATGTGGACCGTCCCGCCGATCTTCTCGTCGAAGAGCATGTTGCGCGTCAGGCGGTCGATGTCGTAGTTGGTCCCGATGGCGGCCTCCCCGAAGCGCCGCGTGCCCGGCAGCGAGAAAACGTGGTCTAAATACTCCTGCCCGCGCTTCGCCTCCCAGCGTTGCACCTCGCCGGCCTTCACCCAGAGCGTCACGCCTTCTACGGTGTGGCCCTCGCGCACGGCCGGGTAGTCGAAGTGGATGACGCCCTCGACCGAGTCCTCCACGGGGCTCGTGTAAATCTCGCCGCTCGGCATGTTGGTCTGCCCGTCCGAGTTGATCCACGTGCGGCCCTCGGTCGTAAAGGAGATGTCGGAGGCGGCGTTGCGGTAGCGGAAGCGCGTGCTGGCGTTCATGCGGTCCGTGATGGCCTGCTGGCGCGCGCGTACCTGGAGCCAGGCCTCGCGTGGGTCGGCTGCATCGAGCTTACAGGCCCCGAACACGAAGGCGCGGTAGTCGGCCAGGCTCATGCCCGCCTCCTGGGCGGAGGCCTGCACGGGGTACTGGCAGAGGCTGCGGCGCAACTCCCGCGTGCCCGTACGGCGGAAGTAAGTCTGGTTGAGGTCCGCGAGGGCCGCCGCACGGATCGCCTTCTTACCCGCGGGCGCCCCGGCCATCGACCGCAAGTTGAAGGGCGCCTTGATCGCGAGGTACGCCTCGAACGTCTCGAAGGCGACCTTCTTCTGCGCACCGACGTAGGCGAGTTGCTCGTCGCTCGCCGTCTCGAGGAAGGTGCGCCCGCGACCGTCCCACGCCAGGTCGACTTCGACGTGGGCCCCGCGCTCCATGGCGACGCGGTGGACCTCGCGCACGAGCGGAATGGCGAGCGTCGTGGTGCTGACCAGGAGCCTATCCCCGGGCGTGAGCTCGAGGCAGTAGTCGACGAGGAGTTGGGCGTAGCGGGATTCGTAGGAGGGGGGGAGCATGGTGTTTGGGGTCTAGGGGTCTAGGGGTCTAGTTGGCCGACGGTGCGAGTACATCGGCTATACTGAGAACCAATCAGAGCGCCGTAGGTGCGACATCTGAATGGCGGGGTGCGTGAGCGCCGCGCCCGATCGCCGCGCCCGATCACCGCACCCGATCACACCGCCCGATCACCGCACCCACTCACAGCGCACGAGCTCGAGCGCCCCACCCATCAACCAACTCCCACGCCGCCAGCGTCAGCTCCACCCACTCCGCACCATCCCCGGGCTGCGCCAACTCCGCTTGCGTCCCGTAGATCGGCAGCTCCGCCAGTACTTCCGCATCCATGGCCCGCAATACCCAGACCAACGCCTGCATACAGTGTTCACCGCGCGGCGGGTGCGGGGTCACCGTCACGGCCAGGCAGCGCTTTCGCGAAAACTCGCCAGAGGCCACCAGCCACTCCAGGGCACTCTTCAGACTCGCCGGAATCCCGTGTGCGTACTCGGGTGTCGCCACGACGAGCAGGTCCGCGGTCGCGACGAAGGCCGCCCACTCCGCCACCGATGTCGGCACCCCGGCCGCGAGCCGTCCCGGACTGAAGAGCGGTAAGAGGTCTAGATCGGGACCGTCGACGAACGTGCGTTGAGTTTTGGCGAAAGCCGCCCCGCCCCACAGCCCTTTCAGCTGCCGCAAAAACGTCTGCGTACTGCCACCCGCGCGCGAGGAGCCGCCGATGAGTCCGATCCGCATGGCGGGAAGGTAGCCCCGGGATCAGCGGGCGACCGTGACGAACTGCCGGTGCGCCCCGGCCCGGCCCCGCAACAACAGCAGGTACGTACCCGCCGCCAGGTCCGTCGTCTCGAGGCGCTCGCGGAGGGAGGCCCCGGCGGCACCCCACCCCGGCGGCTCCGACGGCAAAGGGTCCGCGGCGCTCGACGAGGCGCCCGACGGCGTCGTAGAGCTCGATGCTCACCACGTCTGCCGCGTTGAAGTCGGCCGCGACCTCGAGGTAGCTATCGACCGGATTCGGGTACACTTCGACCCGGTCGACCGACGCGAGCGAGGCCACCGTCGCACTCGTCCCCGCGGCCACCGTCACCGTCACTTCGTCGGTGAGCAGGACGTAGCCCCGCGGATAGTCGGGCCGCGGGTCGACGGCCTGGAACTGGAGGACGTACGTGCCCGCCTCCGAGAATCTAGCCGCCGTGGCGAGGGCCTGCGGAGTCGTGAAGGTCACTTCGCCCGGGCCGGAGACCTTGCGCCACCGTACGCTCCACCCCGCGCCCAGCGTACTGCCGTCGACGCCGGCGGTGCCGACGAGCGCGGTGGTTTCGCCGACCTTACCCGCGGTCGGGAGCCCCGCGTCGACGGCGTAGCCCCGCCGCTTGGAAGCGTAGATGAACGGCGGATTGCGGGCCCCCTCGAAGTGGAGTCGCGTGAAGTCGAACAGGTCCTCGAAGAACGACGGCGGGTTGCCGTGACCGAGGTCGAAGCTGTGGAGGACGGTCGTCGGGCCGGCGGCGGCGTTGATGGCGGCGTACACGGTGGCCGGGGGGCAGACGTCGTCGAGGTAGTTGCTGTAGTGCAGGCTCGGCCCCGTGAAGCGCCGCGCCGCGTAGATGGCGTCGTAGTACTTGACGGCGGCGCTGGCCTGCTCGACGCCCTCGACGCCGTACTTGTCCCTGGTGGCCCGGAGGTAGTACGGGAAGCCGCTCGGCTGGCCGAACTTCTCGCCGTTGAGTTGGCTCAGGGCCGCGACGCTCTCCATGAGCAGGGTCACGCGGGGGTCGACGCCCGCCGCGATGATCGCCAGGCCCCCGCCCTGGCTGTCGCCGTACACGAGGAGGTCGCGCTTGTTCCACTCCGGGAGGGTCGCCAGCACGTCGATGGCGCGTATCGCGGCGAGCACCGCGTAGCGGTAGTAGACCTTCTCGGGGTCACGTGGGTCATCCGGCGCGTAGGCCTGGGGGTCTTGCTGCTCGACGGGGGCGTTGTGGATCGAGATCGAGAACGCCACCATGTTGCCCTTCTCGGCGAGGTCGGTCTGGGGCGCGGTGATGTTGGGTGAGCTGCCGAAGGGCGGGAGCCGCAGGACGGCGGGCTTGGGGCCGTCGCCCTTGGGGACCACGAAAAATCCGTACACCCGGCGTCCCTCGATTTGGGCGGCGCTAAAGCGGTAGGAGGTCGACAGCGCGCTCTCTGCGATCTTCTCGATCCTCGTGTCGAGGGGCACGGCCGCGAGTTGCGCCTTCTGCCTGGCCCAGAAGGCATCGTAGTCCGCGGGTTCGGGGGCGAGCGCGTCGATGTGGTCGCGGCCCACCACCACGCCGAGCTCCGCGCCCTGTCCGGCCAGTTGCACCTTCATCAGCAGGAAGGTCGCGATCTGCGTCGGGTAGGAGATCTCGAGGACGCCCCCCCGGTAGTCGATCGTGCCCGTGGTGGTCAGGCCGCTCCGCTCGGAGTAGCCGATGCGGTAGGTGAGCAGGCCCCGCAGTTGGCTCTCGACCCGGAAGACCACCGTCTCGCCGACCTCGTAGGCCTGGAGCGGTCGGTCGACCGATACTTTGATCTGCTGCGCGACGGCGGCCAGTGAGCAGGTGAGGAGCAGGAATAGGAGGACGGAAAGGCGGTTCATATAGCGTTGCGAATGCGGCGGCAAGGTACGCGGGGCCTCCGCAAGCGTTGTGACACGAAGGGTGGATCGGGCAAATCCCCCCATGCGTAACCCCTTCGCGCGCAGGCCTGGAAGCTTCGAGCACTGTATTTCCGCAATTTTTACCCGGATCGTGGTACTCATTCGGGGGGCTAGTAACCCAACACGGGTATGCCGGCTGGGGCAGTCTACCACATCGAGGGTACGACTGCCGCGACACACGGTGTGTAGTGCGCCGTCGCGCCAAGGCTATGGGGAAGGTGGCGTAGCTGCTGATTTAGAGCAGGGCTTTCGCCAAAACCGGCCACACCTCCCCCAGCGGCGCGCGTACGCCGGGTTCGTTGCGCTACGACGTGACGGGCTACCCGGCGTGGACAGTGTGGCCCTGGCGTGGGTAGGAGAAGCGCGAGCGCGGCGGGGTAGTCGGAAGCTGAGGCCGTGGGGTGTGCCTAAAAAAAGGCCACCGCCCTTTTGGGAGAGCGGTGGCCTTAGAGTAGCACTAGCGCCCACTTTCGGACGGCTTGCGCCAAAACCTTATACCCCTTCCGCGAGCGGGATCGGGAACTGCGGCGAGACGACATCACCGTCGCGGTCGATCGGGAGGAAATTGGCGTTGAGGCGCCCGTAGCGCCGCAGGTCTACGAAGCGCTGACCGGTTTGCCACAGGGAGTAGCGCCGCTGGTAGAGCACCTCGTCGATGACGGCAGCCTGTGTACGGGCCCCGGCATAGTCACCAATACCTGCAAGGTTGCGCACGATGTTGATGAGCGCGACGGCCCCGTCGAGGTCATTGGTTTGCGCGAGCGCTTCGGCGCGGATGAGGTGGAGCTCCTCGTTGGAGATGATCGTGATCGGTGAGGTCGAGGAGGCGAACTTGCGGGTCTCGTAGATGCCGTTGAGGCGGTCGCGCACGAAGGTGTCGAGCGTGACGCCGTCTTCTTTGAAGCGGGTGGCGGTCTGCCGCGCGACGCGCAGGTCACCCGGGGTGGCGTCGGCGACCCAGCTCGGGTGTGCGAAGATCATGTTGCCGGTGTTCCCGGGGATGCGGTACAAAGGATTGAGCGCATCGCCGGAGGCTGTCGAGAACGTAAACCGCGGTCCGAGTTCGGGTTGCTCGCCCCGGACGAAGAAGCTCGCGCTCACGTTCTCGAGGGTCTCGGCCCAGTCCTTCTGCTGGAGGTTATTGCGCGCGGCGAGAGCACGGTTGAATCTAGCGAACGTCTCCGGGGTGTTGAAGCCGTCGTAGCCGGTGCCGAGGGTAAAGTTGAAGGTGGCGCCCTGTAGCTGCTGGAAGGCTTCGTCGTAGAGGTTCTCGATGGCGGCAAGGCCCTGCTCCTCCGACAGGAACGGCCCGAGGTTGTTCGGGTCGCTCACGTCTACCCGGATGCCGTTGGCCCCGAGCATATTCGCCACCCGTTGAAGTGCCTGCGCCTTGAAGGTGTTGGCCACGCCGCGGTAGCCCTGCTTGGCCTGCTCCGTGACGCTCGAGGTATTCTCGAGGGCGTCGAGCAGGAGGTTGGCCGTCTTTACGACGCGGTACGACCCACCGTATGGAGCCGTGAGGTAGAAAGTGTTATTGTCGAGCTTGCCGTTGAGCAGATCGGAGGTGTTGCGCGGGTCGGCATCAAACCGGTAGAGTTCGCGTGCGACCGTCCCGGTGGCCGTGACGTAATCGTCGTAACCGCCGGCGTTGCGGATCTCGGACTCGAGGCCGTATAGGAGGAGGTTGAGCTGGTTAAGCGTAGCGTCGTTAGTGATCGAGTTGATCGACGGGGCATTCGGGTCGACCTGTTCATCGATCGTACAGGCGCCGAACGCGGTCGCGCCGACACAGGCTGCAATTAAGAATTGTCTCATGGTCGTGGGGTTAGAAGGTAAGGGCGAGGTGGCCGTAGAACTGCCGCGAGGAGGGGAAGGGGGCCACGTCGACGTTGGTCGACAAGCCCGCGCCGCCCTTCGCGGAGATCTCGGGATCGTAACCGGAGTAGTCGGTGAGCGTGAAGATGTTGCGTCCGCTCAGACCGACCTTCACCCCCCGCACGAACTGGTTCTCGAGCGGGATCCGGTAGTAGGCGCCGATCTCGCGCAGGCGGAAGTAGCTCGCGTCCTCGATGTAGGTCGCGCGCGAAAAGTCCCTGCGCTCTTGTCCCGGGGGCGGGAGGTCGGGCGAGAGTCCACCGAGGTCGGTTAGGAGGTTCGTGAGGTTAAGGGCATCCCCGCCCTGCTTCCAGTGGAACAAAAAGCTCAGGTCGAAGCGATCGCCAATATTCATCTGGTTAAACCACCCGAGCTGGAATTTCGGCTCGGAGTTCCCAATGATGATCGGGCTCCGGGTCACGGGATCGCGACCGAAAAACGCCGTGATCGGAGAGCCTTCATCCACGAAGAACGTCCCGAGCCCGAGTCCGAAGGCAACGTCGGGGGGCGTGAAGCTCGGGATGTCGCCCTCGGCAAAGCCTCCGTCGGCGAGGCGACCGCCAGGGGTTCCGAGCCGCGTAATCGTCGAGCGGTTGAACCACACGTTGACGGTCGTATTGTAGTTAAATTGGGTCGTGCGCACGGGGTTGACCGTGAGCGCGAGTTCGACCCCGCGGTTGACGAGGTCCAGGTCATTGCGGATCTCGTTACCGAAACCCGAGCTCGTCGGTAGGGCTCGATCGTAAAGTAGGTCGGTCACCTGCCGGTCGTAGTACGTGGCCTCGAGGCCGAGGCGACTGTCGAGCACGAAGACGTCGATCCCGAACTCCCCCTCGGTCGAGCGCTCGGGCTCGAGGTTGGCGTTGCCCTGGCTCCCGAGGACGGTGTAGCCGAGTTGCCCCCCGATATTAGTGGGAGCGAGCGCCGTGAATAAGCGCCCGAACGCAGCCGAGTTGCCGGTTTGTCCAAACGCCGCCCGGAATTTTAGGACATCGAACGGTCCGCCTTCGAGCATCCCAAAATTGGCGAAGTTGACGGCTACGCTCGCGCGCGGGAATGCGAACAGCTTATTCGGGTCCCCGTTGAGTGAGGATTTGTCGAGACGCACGCCCCCCGTGACAATTACTTTATCATCGAAGTTGACCGACTGCTGCGCGATGTAACCGAACTCCTCCACCTGGCTCACAGTCTGCGCGATGTTCTGCGCCCCGCCCTGGTCGAGGGTCCGCTGCTCGGGCACGAGCTGGGTCGCGGTCGAGCGGATGAAGTCGTTGTCGAACCGTAGGTACGACACCCCGGCCTGGGTTTCGAAGTTAATCCTCGTCGGGGTGTAGTAGTTGAAGGCGCCGAGGAGGTTGTAATTACCCTGAAAAATTTTGTTGCGCCCCTTGGCGATGAAGCCATTGTCGTTGCCGCGCTGCGACTGGAAGGTCTCCGGGACGTAAACGTCGGTGTTGCTCGCGAGGAAGTCGATCCCGCCGTTGCCGACGAGCTTCAGGGAGTAGTTGTCCGCCGTGAGGATGCGGTACGTAAGCCCGAGGCCCTGGATGATGCGGTTGGTCGATTCGTTGTTTTCTGCCTGGTCCCGCACCTGGTACGGGTTCCCCGCGTAGAATGGGTTATCGGGGTAGACGCCGTTTGCGTCGGGCCGGAGGTTGGCCCAGTCCGGCGTGAAGGCCAGCGTGTACCCGAAGCTCAGGCCCCCGTCGTTTTCGTTGCCCGTGAAAGAGCGCGCGGCCTGGCTGTTGACGTAGTTGGTACTCGTCGTTAGGGAGAGCTTGTCGCTGAAGTCGTGGTTGAGGTTGAGCCGTAGGCTCGCGCGCTCGAACCCGGTGTTCTTCACGATGCCGGCCTCGTCGCGGTAGCTGCCGTTGATATAAAAGGTCGTGCGCTCGCCCCCGCCCCGCACCGAGACGCGCGAGTCGGAGATGAACCCCTGCTCACCGTAGAACTCCCGCTCGAGGTCGGTGAGGTAACCACCGGCCACAGACGCGCGGTACTGGTCGCCCTGCCGGAGAGAGTCGGCGGTGATCTGGGTGTACGGAAAACGCCCGACGTAGCGCTGGATCGTGTTGAAGCCGATATCCTGATTGACGCTAACGTTCGTCCGGCCAGCCTTCCCGCGCTTCGTCGTGATGATCACGACGCCGGCGTTGGCGCGCGTCCCGTAGATCGCCGCCGCCGAGGCGCCCTTGAGGACCTCTATACTCTCGATATCCTCCGGGTTGAGGTCCGCCAGGCGGTTCGACGCGCCCTCCTCGCTCGCGCTGTTCGCACCCGAAGCCCCGCTCAGGCCGCTCGTGACCTCCGCGTTCGAGATGTAGACCCCGTCCACGATGAACAGCGGCTGATTGTTGCCGCTCAGCGAACTCACGCCCCGCAGGCGTAGGGCGATACCGCCGCCCGGGGCGCCGCCCGTGCTCACGATATTCACACCTGTCAGCTTCCCGTACAGCGCGCCGTCTACCGTAGACTGCGTCGTGACCTCGGCGAGCTGCGAGCCCGAGATCGTCGAGACGGCATTCGCGAGGTTGGAGCGCTTGACGCTCGACGCCAGGCCCGTCACCACCACCTCGTCGAGCTTCGTGGCGTCCTCCGCGAGGGTGAAGTCGTAGCGCCCAGCCCCGTCGACGACGGTCTCCTCGGTAGCATACCCGATGTAGCTCGCCTGAATGGTCGAGGGCACGATCGGGACCGTGAGTTCGTAGACGCCGTTGACGTCCGTGACCGTACCGACGGCCGAGTTGACGACGCGCACGGTGACCCCGATCAGGGGTTCGCCGCCGACGTCGGTGATGGTGCCCTCGATCGTGGCCTGCGCCAGCGCCCAGACGGGCGAGAGGCAGACGAAGAGAGCCAGAAGAAGCTGTCTCGGGTGTAGTGGTTTCATAACTGTGTGTTTGGTGAGCCCCCAACTGATCGCCGGAAGGAGCCGCAAGGTATCCTGAAGTTTTGCGGATTGTTATCGCCAACGCACGCTCCCGCGTCTGTTGACCGCAACACATTACCAACCTCCGGAGGCGTCACCCTGGGGAAAATTTTATTCGGCTTTCGCCAAAACCCACCCCTACCCCACCAGCGCCCGCGCCAAAACCGGCAACACCGCCCCCAGCGGCGCGTCCACCGCCACGGCCGCGTGCCGGTGCCCCCGCGTCTCCCCGAGGGTCACGATCGCCACCGGGAGCCCGAGGCGGTCCGCCTCCCGCACGAAGCGATACCCGCTGAACACCGTAAGACTCGACCCGACCACCAGCAGGCCATCGCTCTCCCGCAGGAGCGCGTACGCCGCCTCGCTCCGATCCTTCGGCACCGACCCACCGAAGAACACCACATCCGGCATCAGGTCGCCCGCGCACGCCCCGCAGCGCGGCGCCCGGAACGCCGCCTGCTCGGCCAGGGCCACCTCGGCGTCCCCGTCCGGCGCCACGCGGTGAGCCCCGCCGACGAAACCCGGGTTCTCCCGCGCGATCTGCGTCTGCACGGCGGCGCGGGGGTAGGTTTTGGCGCAAGCTAAACACGTCACGTCGCGCAGCTTCCCGTGGAGCTCGATGACGCGGCGGCTCCCGGCCGCGAGGTGCAGCCCGTCCACGTTCTGCGTGATGACCCCGCTCACGAGGCCCGCGGCCTCCAACTCCGCGAGGGCCAGGTGGGACGCGTTCGGCCGCGCCTCCCCGACGGCCGCGTAGCCCCGGCTGGCGCGCGACCAGTACCGCTGCCGCGCCCCGGGCTCGCGGACGAACTCATCGTGCTGTACGGGGGTGCGCGGGATGTGCCGCGTCAACGGCCCGCGGTAATCCGGGATGCCGGAGTCCACCGAGACGCCCGCCCCGGAGAGGACGCAAAAGCGCCGACCGCGCATCAGGCTGGCGAGTTGGGCGACGGCCGCATCGTACATACGCTCAACAACGAGCGGCCGCGGCCGAGGTTGGGGCCTGGCCGCGCCTCAGCTTCCAGCCCGTGTGGCGCCTGGCGTAGCGTTGGGTGTAAGACGTGGCCATAGGATGATCGATCGCGGGGGGGGGTTATCACGGCGGATGTATACCTTCCATCGAGCGCAACGACTTCGAACCTATGTACCGACGTGTCTTCCTACTCCTCGCGGCCCTCATCACCCTCGCGGGCGGCCACGCACAGCCGAACACCACAACCAGTACCGCAGACCTGATAGCTAAGGTCGAGCAGCTCCGCGCGCTCCTCCCCGCGCGCGTCACGGCCGGGCGGGAGGAGATCGACCAGCGGCTCGACTTCGAGTCTGCGACACCTTACTTAATCACCGTTTCGCAGACCGAGGGGACGAGCAGCCGCACCGAGACCACCGTGGCGAAGGTCAACCTCGCGTTGCTGCGCCGCGTCCGCGTCGGCGACGGCCGTGGGTTGCGCCTCCCGGTGACGGTCTACGGCGAGGGCAACAATCTCCTGGTCGGCAGCGAGGATGGGAGCCGCCTGCGCTACCAAAACGCGTTCGACCTGCTGGCCGCCGACACCGACAACGCGCGGGCGCTCGTGGCGCTGATCGAGGAGATATTGCCGCTCGCGAAGGCCGCCTACGGGGCCGCGGCCGCGATCCCGGCCGATGCGGCGGGGCTCGAAACCTTCATCGCCGAGCGCGTCCGCCCGGTGGCGGCCGGCCGCGAGGACTACACGCAGGCGCTCACCTTCGACGGCGCCGAGGGTACGGGGACGCTCAAACTGACCAGCGCCGGGGTACGGAGCGAGTCTTCGGATGTAGTGTTCGTCGTCGCCGACCTACAGGACCGGGGCCTGCGGCCCGAGGCGCGCGGCGGGCTCGTGACCCTCACGCTGCCGGTGCGCCGGGGCCGCGAGTACGTCCAGGTCGACGAGGGCGGCGAGGTCAGCTTCGGCGACGAGGTGGTGCTGCGCTTCGGTGACTACGGCGATGCGCAGGCGGTGAGTGAGGCGTTCGCGAAGTTGATCCCGCTGGCGGTCGAGCAGCGCAGGGCCCCGGGCTCCCTACCGCAATCGACCTCGGCGGCTGCGGCGGTGCTGCGGGCGGCTTTCGCCAAAACGAGCCTCCCCGACGCGAAGCAAACCATCGCGGGCGACTGTAGGGCGACCGTGGAGTTGGCCAACGCCGGGCGGATCACCTCGGTCGAGACCTACGACTTCAACTTCGCGGACCTCGACCCGCGCGCCATCGAGGTCCGCGGGCGGCGGGGCTACGTTTCGTTGGTGCTCAACACCCGCGAACGCGACTCCTACGTCAAGCGGACCGCAGACGGCGCGGTGAAGGGGTTCGACCGCAACGTAGAGTTGCGGCTCTCCTCGGCGCCCGCGGCCCGGGACGCCGTGGCCGCCGTCGAGTACCTCGCCGAGCACTGCCCCCCGGCCGTCGCGGAGACGAGCCTCGCCGACGCGGTCCAGTCCGCCAACGTCAAGGACTTCGGCGAGGGGGACGCCGAGCAGGTTTTGGCGGAAGCCGACACGGAATGCGGCTACGTCCTCACCCTCGGCGAACGCGTGGGCTCGAGGACCCGCGAAACCCAGACCACCTTTAGCCTCCGGGACCTCGACCCGCGCAGTGCCACCCTGAAGGTGCTGGGCGACGGGGTGTTCGTCGGGTACGGCTCGCGCCGCGGCGAGCGCCTCATCGACGTGGTGAGGGACGGCGGGGAGCAGCGCTACGAGGACGACGTGAGCGTGCGCTTCGCGGACGTACAGTCGGCCCGGGAGTTCATGGCCGCCTTCGCGCAGGCGATCGAGGGCTGCAAGTGAGGCCACGGCGCCGTGGCCTAGACATCGTACGCCCGCGCCAGCGGTGGGCGTCGACGGCGCAGCCACCACCAGGCGCCGACGCCCGCGATCAACAGGAACGGCCACAGCGACACCAGCACGAGCGCGAAGCCCCGCACGAGGCGAAGGCCGTCGACGAAGCTCTCCTTGAAGTCCACCCAGAAGGAGTCCCGCGAGACGATCGGCTGGTAGGTGCCGAGCAACTGGACCTCGAGCGTGGCGTAGGTGGCGTCGCGGTCGATGGACTTGAGCCGGGCCTCGAAGGCCTCGATCTCGGCCGTCACGCGGGCGAACTCGCGTTCGACCTCGATGACCTCGCTCACTTTCTGGGCGCGCTTCAGCAACTCCTGCAGGCGGGCCGCGAGCGCGCGTTGGGTGGAGAGCCGCGCGGCGATGTCGACGTACTCGGTGGTCCTGTCGACGACGGAGACCTCGCGGCTCTCGACCTTCTCGGCGAGTCCTTCGACGGCGGCGATCATGGCGTCGAGGCGCTCGCTTGGCACCCTGAAGGTCATGCTGCGGTTGCGCTCATCGTAGTCGAGGGTGCTCTCGGCGGCGACGAAGCCCCCGAGGGTTTCGAGTTGGGCGGTGAGGGCACGCGCGGCGCGGTCGACGCTATCGACGCGGATGGAGAGGCGGGCGGTGCGGAGGAGCTTGCGCGCGGGGGCGGAGGAGTTTGCGGGCGGGGGCGGCGCCGGTGCCGCGGGCGGCTGGGAGAGGTCGGCGGCATCGGTCCGCAGCATCTCCTGCTCCTCGTAGCTCGCGTCCGCCATGCTCTCCGTGCCGGCCTCGGCGTAGTCGCCCGGGCTATTGCTACAGGCCACGAGGAGTAGCCCCAGGAGTGCCGGGAGCCAACAAAAATAGCGATCGGGCCGACCGGCAGTATGTGCGGCACTCTGTGCGGCGGGGTGCGGAGTAGGAGTGCTGCGAATTTGCATGCGCTAAAGATGCAGCGCGGCCCGGGTTTTGGCGCAAGCCGCGTCAATGCTTGTGTGCGCGTGCACGGGGGCGGTGAGCAAGTACGGCAGGTCCCGACGGCAGCCCGGCGCCGCTACGGCCCCCCAAGCACCCAGGCACCCAGGCACCCAGGCACCCAGGCACCCAAGCACCTAACCCCCCCCCGCATTCACCACTCCCCTCACCTCCTCCCCCAGCAAATCAATCGCTCGAAGCAGCTTCTCCTGCGGCACCTCCGCCATGTCCATGTTGAACGCAAAGCGTGAGATCCCCCCGAGCGCCTCGGAGTGACGCAAAATCTTGGCCGCCACCTCCTTCACGTCCCCGACCACCAGCGCGCCCGTCTCTCCGATCTGATGCTCGTAGTGCGCCTTCGTGATCGGGGCCCACCCGCGCTCCTTGCCGATCTTCGTGAAGGTCCGCGCGTACCCCGGGAAGAAGTCCGCCGTCGCCTCCGCGCTCGTCGGCGCGACGTAGCCCAGGGAGTGGACGCCGACCTTGAGCAGCGCCGCGTCATGCCCGGCGCGCCGACCCGCCTCGCGGTACAGGTCCACGAGCGGCCGGAAGCGGTGCGTCTCCCCGCCGATGATCGCGACCATCAGGGGCAGGCCGAGCATCCCCGCGCGCACGAAGGACTCGGGCGTGCCGCCGACGCCGACCCAGATCGGCAAGCGCTCCTGCACCGGGCGCGGGTACACGCCCTGCCCCGTGAGCGCAGGCCTGAATTGTCCCGACCAACTGATCGTCTCGGACTCGCGCAACCGCAGGAGGAGGTCCAGGTTTTCTCGGAAGAGCGCATCGTAATCTTTGAGTTGCCGCCCGAAGAGCGGGAAGGACTCCGTGAAGGAGCCGCGCCCGGCCACGATCTCCACCCGGCCGTCGGAGATCAGGTCTACGGTGGCGAAGTTCTGGAAGACGCGCACCGGATCGGCGGCGCTCAACACGGTGACGGCGCTCCCGAGCTTGATGCGCTCCGTCACCGCGGCGGCGGCCCCCAGGATGACGTGCGGCGCCGAGTCGAGGTACTCGCGGCGGTGGTGCTCCCCGATGGCGAACACGTCGACGCCGGCCCCGTCGGCCCTGCGCACGCGCTCGAGGAGGTGGCGCATCGACGTCACGTCGTCCACGGCCACCCCGGAGGTCCCCGCCGATGACGCTGCCGCAAAACTGTCGATCCCGATCTCGATGGTCCTTGGATATTCCATGTAGGTACATCAACCTACGAGGGCGGAACTTGGATGTAGGGCGCAAAGGCGGTAGGTGCGCCGCGGGTCCGGTTGCGTGCGTACGGCTATTGGGGACGGTCTTTAATCGCCTGGCGCGCTGGGTAGTCGCAGTCGTATTGGCCCGGTCCACGTTCCGGCTGGGTCGAGGTCTACCGTGCCCTGGGTGATGCGTATCGTTGCGGCTTTCGCCAAAACCCTCGCCGCGTCGCGCACCTCGTCCATGTGGTCGCGCCAGTCGTCGGGGTAGAGCGCGCGGGCGACCTCCGAGGGGCAGATGGATTTGCGGGGGCCGCGGGCGCGGAGGAGCGTGAGGATGTGGGTTTGGGGGTCGGGCATGGAGGTGGGGGCTCAAAGGTATTTTAGGACTGGCTAAGGTTCAGGCGAACGATTCGTCGCCTGGCTCGCGCACCACACCTTACCATTGCGCGCGATGCTCCCCACCGCCCGCGCCCGACTCCTCGCCGACCTTACCCAGTGGGCCACTCAGCACCCGGAGGTTGCCTCGGCGGCGCACGTCGGGTCGACGGCCGAAGGGTTCCGCGACCGACACTCGGACATCGACCTCGCGCTCGGGACCCGCCCCGGCGTAGAGGTCGCGCAAGTTTTGGCGCAAGCCGAGTCCTGGCTCGCGGACTACGACCCGGGCTTCGCGCGCCTGCTCGACATCCCGTACGAAGACGCCGTCTACCGCGTGTTCCTGCACGAGCACGGGATGCAACTCGACGTGTCGGCGCGGCCGCAGACGAGCTTCGCGGCGACGACGGCCCGCTTCGCGTTGGTCTTCGGGGAGACCGGCGCGCCCGCGCCGAAGCGGGTGCCGGACATGCGCGCACTTGTCGCAGAGGCGGTTTTGTACGTCCGGCTCGCGGGCGTCGCCCACGCCCGGCGTCGCCCGTGGCAGGCGGCGCACTTCGTCGATACCGCGCGCGCCCGCCTGACCACGGCGCTCTGCCTGCGGTACGGCACCGACCCCTTCGACGGGCGCGGCTTCGACGATCTGCCGCCGGGCGTCCTGGCGGCGCTGATGCCGACGATGCTTGCCGACCTCAGCGACGGGAGCGTGGCGCGCGCGATTGGGGGCCTGGCGGAGGGGTGTTTGGCGTCCGGTAGTGAGGGGGGACTGGACGTGCAAATTGAGCGGTACTTGCACTCGGTGACCGAGCGCTACGCCGATCAGATGAAGCAGTGATCCTTCGTATCAGCAGCAGAGATTATCCTTCGTTGGATCGCGGGCATACTGAAGCGCCGCAGCTGCAACTCCACCCAAATGCCCCCCCGGATTTAACCCTTCTTCGGGTTGTTGCCCCTGCCGCCACCGGAGGGCTGACCGGTCGTACTCGGGTAGCTGGGGTCGGGTTTGTCGCCTTTCGGGATTGATTTGGACTGTTTCGCCAGGAGCTGGAAAGGATCGGTTTTGGCGAAAGCTATGCAGCAAACGTCGAGGCCGCAAACGAGGGCGGAGTCGAATCAAAAGGCACTGATCAATCAGATCGTCCGTACTGCCCGGACAGCTGCGTAAAGGCGACCGCCCTACAAACGGATGGATAGCCTGGGTAAGCGAGCAAGGTCCGAGCTAGTGAGCGGTCTGCCCGCTTCTCAAGTGGTGCCGACATCCCCACCCAAATTCCCGACATCCGAACACAAACCCTGGCCCGCGCCCCGCCACCTTCGCCGTTCACCAAAACCACCACTCGCACCGTGAACGTCACCCTCACCGGATCGCTCGGGCGCATCGGGCGCCCGCTCGCCGGACGCCTCCTCGCCGACGGGCACCGCGTCACCGTCGTCAGCAGCGATCCCGCCCGCGCGAAAGCCATCCGCGCCCTCGGCGCCACCCCGGCGATCGGTCGCCTCGAGGACGTGGCCTTCCTCGCCTCGAGTTTTGCGGAAGCGGACCTCGCCTACGTCATGGCGCCCCCGGCCGACTACTTCGACCGGTCCCTCGACTTGCTGGCCTACTTCCAGACCCTCGGGCACGGTTTTGCGGAAGCGGTACGAACGACCGGCGTCGCGCGCGTCGTCAACCTCAGCAGCATCGGCGCGCACCGCCGCGACGGCACCGGCATCCTGCGCGGCACCTACGACGTAGAGCAGTGCCTCGACGCCCTGCCCGACGACGTGGCCGTGACGCACGTGCGCCCGCTGGAGATCTACTACAACCTCTACCCCCAGGTCGGGCTCATCCGGGACCACGGCATCATGGGCGGCACGCTCGCGCCCGACGGCCGCAACGCCTGGGTGGCCCCGCGCGACATCGCCGACGCCGTGACCGCGGAGGTCAACGCGACGCCCACCGCGCGGCGCAGCGTCCGCTACGTGACCAGCGACGAGTGCACTTACGCCGAACTCGCGAGCGCCGTCGGGGCCGCCGTCGGGCAGCCCGACCTGCCGTGGGTGCAGATCGGCGACGACGAGTTTTACGACAGTCTCGCGGGGGCGGGCATGCAGCCGGCCATCGCCGCGGGCATGGTGGAGATGTACGCCGCCATCCGCAGCGGCCTCCTGCACGAGGACTACCTTGCGCACAAGCCCACCGATTTTGGGCAGGTCAAGGTGGATGATTTCGCCCGCGAGTTCGCCGCCGTGTACCGTCGATAATGTTGCGCCTATGCCGCCGCGCCGCCTGCGCTCCATCGCTGAGTACCACGCGTTTCGGGGTTTGCTTTCGCCAAAACACGCGCTGCTGAGCGTCGTGCGCCTCGGGGACATCGCGCGCCTGCGCGAGGACGAGCCGGCGCAACTGATCCAGGATTTTTACTCGGTGGCCCTGAAGCAAAACGTGAACGTGACCCTGCGCTACGGCCAGGGCAGCTACGGTTTCGACGGCGGCAAGCTGGTCTTCGTCGCGCCGGGGCAGGTGTACTCGCTGCGGGGCGAGCCGCGGCTCACGCACGAGGGCTGGCTGCTGATGTTCGACCCGCGCCTGCTGTTGGGCACGCCCCTGGCCGAGGCGATCACGCGGTACGACTACTTCGGTTACGCCGTCGACGAGGCGCTGCACCTGTCGGAGACCGAGGAGGCGACGGTGGTCGGGCTGCTCAGGGAGTTGGCGCGCGAGTCGGCCGCCCCGGCGCCGGATCGCTTCACGCGCGACATCCTCGTGGCGCAGGTCGGGAGCCTGCTCTACTACGCCGACCGGTTTTACCACCGGCAGTTCGGCACGCGGCAGCGCGAGCACCGCCACCTGCTCACGCGCCTGGAGCACGTCCTCGACGCCGGTTTTGCGCCGGAGCGTCTCCGCGAGCGCGGCGTGCCGACGGTGGTGGCGGTGGCCGCGTCGCTGGCCGTGTCGCCGAAGTACCTCGGGAGCGTCCTGAAGGCCCTCACGGGGCAGAGCACCCAGGAGTTGATCCAGGCGCGGCTCGTGGCCTGCGCGAAGCGCGAGTTGGCGGCCGGCGAGGCCACGGTGAGCGAGGTGGCATACGGTTTGGGCTTCGCGTACACGCAATCGTTCAGTAAGCTGTTCAAGGCTAAAGTCGGGAGTACGCCGGGGGCGTGGCGGCGGGGGTTGGGGTGAGCGCCGTTTGGCTCGCTCCGCGAGAGGCTTGCGGCGTTTGACTCGTTCAGGTTTTGGCGAAAGCCGTTGTAAATAAATGTCCCCAAAATGCTCATCCTTAGCAAGGCAATTCGGCTTTCGCCAAAACTTCACATACGAGTATGAAGCTGTGAGGGGGCAAGGCTTGCGGGACTGCATTTTACTTCAGCGGCGTCGACAGCGCTGCTTACCTTCCGACCCACTACCCCGCCCCATGCGCCACGACGACACCGACTACTTCTTCAAGCAAGACCACTACGCCGCCTTCGCGCCGGCTCGCCACCGCGATCAGACCCTCGCCGCGCGCCACGCCAGGGAAGATGTCCAGGACAGGCTCATCGAGCTGGAGGGACGGCTTTCGCCAAAACTCGCCGAGCGCGGTCTGGACCTGCACCCGCACTACGACCGCGCGTACTTAACGTCGAGGGTAGCGCACCGCGAGGAGGGCAGTTACTTCAACTCGCCGAAGATCCAGGAGATCTGGTTGCACTACGGCCGGAGCAAGGCGCAGACGGACCGGCTGGACGGTCGCGTACCGGAGGGCCAGGAGAGTCCGGTGTACCAGATGCGGATCCAGGTGACGGTGACGGGCTCCGGGCTCGGGATTTGGCTGCGGGTCGGGATGCCGGGGGCGGGGATTTGGGAGAAGGAGAAGCTACGCGCCGCCGCGCGCCCGACGACGGAAGCGGACCGGGAGCTGCTGGCGGCGCTGTGGGCGGAGGTGCAGCGCCTGCGGGAGTACCACCTGTGGACGGGCGAGGGGAATACCTTCGAGTTCAGCGAGATGGAGACGGTCGGCGACCTCAAGGCGGCCTTGCGGACGGTGCGGGTGGGGAAGTACGCGATGGTGAGTCGGGCGTTTGATCCGTCCGACGAGCGCTTGCGGGAGGATCGGATTTTGGAGACGGTGGCGGGGGAGATGGGGCGGCTGTGGCCTATTTATCAATTGCTGATGTAGTGGAGCGGGCGTTTGGTTGGCTTCGCCAGTGCCGGCTACGCCGTTCGATTACCGTCAGGCAGCGGCGCCAAATGAGAGAGTACTTCTAGTTCTCGGCGCGGTTAGGGCGCGCTGCCCGGAGGCAGTCGAACGCGCCCAACGCAGGAAAGGCACGGTACCTCCTTCCCGGAAGAGATCCGGCGCATCCGCCAGCGGTACGGGATGTCGGCGCGGGGGATGTCCGATATCCTTGGTTTTGGGGTGAACCAATATCGACTGTACGAGGGCGGCGAGGTGCCGACCGTCCCGCACGGGAAGCCCGTTCGCTCGGTGGATGATCCGGCGGTCTTCGCGCAGCACCTGGCCACGGCCGTGGGGCTGCCGGGAGCACCTATAGGCACGAGAGGCGTACCTTGCGCCACCATGTTCGCACTCGGCACCGGCACCTACACACCCCCAGACGCGGCACGCCTCCTCGGCGAGCCGGTGACGCGGCTGCGCGGGTGGGCGCAGCGGTACTTTGAGCAGGATGGCTTCGGGCAGCTCGGTGGCGAGCCCACCATCGACTTCCTCACCCTCATCGAACTCAAGACCTTCAGTCGCTTGCGCGCCGCTGGCGTAACCACGCGTAAGATCGTCAAGGCGGCCGAGCAGCTGGAGCGGCTAACGGGCCAGCGTCACCCTTTCGCGCAGCGGACTATCCTGTCCAAAATGGCGACGGACGGAGCCTGTGTCTACTGGGAGATCAATGGGAGCTTAGTCTCGCTCGACGGCAAGCGCCAGTTTGCCCTTGAGGTGATCCGTGAATTCGTGCAGGAGCTGTCGTTCGCGAGCGAGGGCACAGCGAGTTCTTTCAAGCCGAGTGCAGGCAAAGGCTCTATCGAACTGAATCCTAAGCGCCGCTTCGGACAACCCGTCATCGTCGGCACCAACATCGAGGCGGAGGTCCTGTGCCGGATGCACGAGGCCGGAGACTCGATCAGGTTGATCGCTAGGGAGTATGACTTGACCCTGCGCCGTGTGCGAGACGCAATCGAATTTTGTATGGCCGCATGATTATCTACGGGGATGAAAACGTGTCACCGAACCTTATTCGTGGACTGAGTGTGCTGCAGGACCGGCTGCAGGATGATGACGGTGTCGAGTTACAGGTGAAGTCTCTCGTCGATGTATTTGGCCGCGGGGCTCTAGATGAGGAGTGGATTCCCAAGTTGGGACTACAGTCGGCCATGGCCCTCACGCACGATGTCAACATCAAGCGCCGACGACAGCAGTTTGCCTTACTGGCCCAGCACGGCGTAGGCGTGGTATTTATTAAGCGTCCTTCGAAGAAGTCGCGGTACTGGGACACGGTAGTCCAGGTGGTCCGTGCGTGGCCCGAGGTGCGGCTGCTCGTAAAGAGTGCGGAGCAGACCTCGACGCTGCTTATAGAAGTGCCGGCTAGTGGGAGGGCGAAGGTGATACGGTGATTTTGCTGATTGTAGCGACCACATGCTACACCGGCCTCCACACCTTTCGCATTGGGGCCGGCGTCCGGGTGTCGGCGTCGTAGGACTCGTAGTACTGCGTCAAGAGCGCGGCGAGGCAGTCGAGGTCGACAAGGGTGTTGGGGGTGTTCGCTCGATCTGCCTTGCGGCGGGCGTCGCCGCTGAAGCCGCCCGTCGAGACGTAGAGGACTGCGTTGCCTGGGTGCAAGCCGCTCGATCTGTCGGTGCCGCTGGTTTTTGGAGTGAGCTTTCGCCAAAACAGACTCATCGCGCAAGAGAACGGCGCAAAAATCGGAGGACGCAACCCTAAACTGTATCACGTTGTCAAACAATTTGTGTAGTATTGCCTCAAACACCGGACCATGCCCGTCAAGGACCACCACGGCAAACCCTACGACGCCACCACGCAGGCCAAGCTCCAACTTTTCGAAAAGTACACAGAAGCGTGGCTGCCGACCTTCCTGAAGGCCGACAGGGACGACGTGATCTACATCGTGGACTACTTTGCGGGCCCGGGCGGCTACGATGCGAACGGCGTACCCAGTTCGCCCCAGAGAATCATGAAGGCAGTCGGCTCGCAGAAGAAAAATCTAGCGACCAGCAGCGTGAAGGTCCGCGTAATTTTTAACGAATTCAAGCCGGAGAAGCATAAGAAACTGAAGCGGTTTATTGACGGCTGGCTAGAGCTGGACAAGGACATGGTCGGCAGCGTGGAGGTCCTCAACATGGATTTCGTCGAGTGTTTTGAGCACGTGCTCAACACGCTACCGCCAAAGGCCCCCTCCCTCCAGATCCTCGACCAAAACGGGGTCAAGTTCGGTAACGAACAGATCGTAGATCGGCTTTGCCATCGTTACAAAACAGATTTCCTCCTTTTCATCAGTACTTTCACCCTCAGTCGCTTCATCACTCAAGACTCGATCCTGCGCCACTTTCCGAAGGTCGGCCCAGTCCTCGTTGACGCGCCCGTCCAGGTCATGCACCAAACGCTAGCCAAAGGCTTCGAGGAACTCGTGTGCCCAGGTCGGCAGTTCATTCCGTTTGCACTCAAGCGGGGAGCTAATTATTTCGGGGTGATTTTCTCCTCTGAACATCCACGTGGCCCCGACAAGTTCCTTCGCCAGGCCTGGAGTATGGATGAAGAAACAGGGCAGGCAAACTACATTTTGCCGGAGCAGAGGGGCGTCGGGCAGTTCGACATCTTCACCGGTTTGCCGAAGCTGAGCAAGATCGAGACATACGAGCGTGACTTGCTGGAGTGGATCGCGAAGCGCGGTACCGTCACGAATGAGGAGGTCTTCCACTTTACCCAGAACCGTGGCTTCACGGGAACGCACAGCCGCGAGGCCCTACAAGCAGCCAAGAAAGCCAGGAAGCTTACCTACGCAGGTACATCCCCCAAGACCCGCTACGAAACAGCCCTAGGCCAGGAAAAAGACCTCGTCACCATCACCTACACCCCATGAGCACCTCCGCCATCGAATGGACCGAGTCCACCTGGAATCCATCAACTGGCTGTACGAAACTTTCCGCCGGCTGCCGCGAGTGCTACGCCGCTGTCATGGCCAAGCGTCTGCAGGCCATGGGGACGCCCGGCTACGAAGACGGCTTCGCCTTCCGCGAGCACGCCGGCCGAGTCGACGGCCCACGCCAGGTGCGCAAGCCCACGCTCTATTTCGTAAACTCGATGAGTGACCTCTTCCACGAGCGCGCGACCGAAGAGCACCTCGATGCCGTCTTCGCCACCATCCGGGATACCCCTCGTCACACGTATCAAATCCTCACCAAGCGACCTGAACGCATGGTCGCCTACTTCACCACTCGCGTCGTACCTGAAAACGCCTGGCTCGGGACCTCCGTCGAAGACCGACGTACGCTGCACCGCATCGAGGCCCTCCGCGAGGTACCGGCCCGCACCCGCTTCCTTTCCTGCGAGCCTCTGCTCGAGGGATTGGGAGACCTAAACCTCGACGGCATCCACTGGGTCATCGTCGGCGGGGAGAGCGGCGTCAAGGCTAGGCCGATGTCATCCGGTTGGGCGGAGGGGGTGCGGGATGAGTGCTTGCGCCAAAACGTGGCTTTCTTCTTTAAGCAGTGGGGTACGTACGGACAGGATGGCCAGCGGCGCTCGAAGAAGGCGAACGGGCGGGTATTGGCGGGACGGGAGTGGGGGGAGATGCCAATATCTCATGGCGTAGCTTCTGTTGGAGATTCAATAGGCGCTTGACCACATAAAGCATACTAAAATGACGACTATTCGACTGCGGGGGCTGCCGAGCACCAAAGATTTTCCTCAGTTTGTGCAATCTGATTTGCTCTGGGAGTATGACCCGCGTGAAGTACTAGCGAGGCTATTTTCGTGCAACTGGGTGCACGCAATGATCAACTACGGCAACTACAGCGAAGGTGTTTATGATCCTAAGCTAAACGAGCTATTTCCAAACATATACCCCGAAATAGCCGAGACTTTGAACCGTCTGCGCGAAGAAATGAACGCGGTCTATCTCCCATGGTCTCGTGGTGGATGCATTAGAGCGGCCAGCAACTATATTAACGCCATATCCGGGTTGCCTGAACGAGAGACTTACGAGTCTTACAGAACGATTCAATTTGAAGTAGATATTTACTCACTCATTATTGAGGCCGAGACTAGCATACAAAATCAAAGCGATGTTGTCGCGTCGAGTCTTGGGCAAACAGAAATAAGTCTGAATATAAGAGGGCTTATATCTGATATTTATAATGCTAAAATAGATGAATCTTTCCATTTGGCTTTTGGAAAGCATTTGATAGACCGCGTAGGCGTCTTGGAGCGTAAGGCAAAGAAGGGGACCCCGTTAGGTATTGAGAACTATCTAGCATCGACAACAAGCATCACTAACATGCAAGAGTTTTACAACCATTATTTTAAATTCACTTTTGATGCGAGAAAATGGCCAAATCCATTCTCGAACACAGATATTTACTCTAATCTGAAGATGGGTCTCGATTGCGAGGAAGTTATCGCTAGAGCTAAGAGTAATGCTATCACTGTACGGGGCTTAGGTCTAATAAGATCGATGCCCGTTGTGGACGCTGGGAAAGTCAATGAGCACTTAACGGGGCAGGTTATATCAGATTATCCTAGCTTGTTTCAATATCTTTCGTCTGGATTGATCGATCAATATTACTGGTCGAAGTTAAAGAATTTGGGAGTACAGCCCGATGATCTAGGCAAATTCAAGGGCGATGAGCTTGAAGCTTTCGTCGGTGATTGCTTCGCTAATCTGATTAATAAAACAAATCGCTTCAATCGCGCCTATTTAGGAAAGCCTGATTTGCAGAGTCTCCCGAATTCAGGAGATGAACTCGCAGATTTTACCATCCATCAGCAGAACAGGTGCATCATTGGACAAGTAAAACAAATTGGCTGGATAGACAGCCAGGAGTACGGAACTTCCTTTGATGAGCTTTTTAAGCAAGATAACGATAAAGTTCCATTTGACGAAGCAGTTGGACTGCTGCAGCTGAAGAAAAGCATCGACTGGCTACCAGTACTTTACAAAGCAAAGCGGTTGCTTGTGCCAAAGCAAAAGCTAATCATCTATCCCTGTCTAGTGGTCATGGGCGAATGGCTAGAGTCGCTTCACACTCACAGTGTTATTGATAACCTTTGGACGAAGCTTATAGGAGATGAGTATCAAGTGCCTAAGTTCAATCATTCGCACAGCGTTGCGCCACTACGCATAATTACAGCAGGTGAACTATATCGCAAAGCACCGTCCCTCACATACAAGTCTGCATTTCCAACAAACTCACGATCCTCTGAACCAATCTTTTCTAGTCAAGATGCATCATTAGAAAAATTGTCGGCTGATCTCCGGAAGAGATATGCTAACGTGACAAGTGCTGATTAGCCACCACCCCCAACAACCCCAGCACCACCTCCCGACAAGCCTCCGCCTCAACCTTACTCACCTCCCCCAAATGCACCGCCTCATTGCGATACCTAGCAGCATAGCCCTTCAACTCATCCAAAAAGCCCCGATCCAAAACCCCAATCCCAACTTCGCGCAGCACAAACGCCCGAAAGTCCTGTAGCAACTCACTCGACCGCAGCGTCGAGCCGGTCTCCTTATACACCAGCGACAGCAAGTACTCCATCGTCCCCAACTCGTATTTCGTGCTGCGCTTCTTGAGCAGCCCCGTAAACTTACCCAGTTTCTGCGGATCAATGGCCGCCTGTGCGTCTAGGTAAGCCTCGCGCGTCCCGTCCTCCTTGCGGTACCGCCCCTGAAATTCCGCATCAAAAGCCACGAACACCCGCTCGGCCAACTCATTCTCCAACGCACTCGACAGCTCGGAGACGTAGCCCTTGTAGCTCTTCGCCAAGGTCTGCTCCACGCCGGCAAAAGACTCCTCGGCCGAGGAGAGGAAGGTGACCGTCCGCTCGTGGAGGCGATCAACATAGGGGTAGAGCGCCTCCACCTGTTCGCGCATCAACTGCCGGATCTTCTCTCCTCGCACCACCTCATACTCCACGCCCCGCACCTCGGCCGCATGGATCTCGTGATTGAGCAGCAGCAGCCGCTTGAGCACCTCCCGCCGGGCCTCCGGGTGGATGGTGTAGCGCACATTATCGTTGTCGGGCAGGTAGTCCACCTCGTGGAAGTCGTGCCGCAGCCGGATGGCCGGACCCCAGTACCTGCCGGGTTTATCCCAGCCGTAGGCCGCCAGCACGGCCTGGTCCATCTCCTTGTGGAGGCGCCGCAACTCGGCGATGCGCTCGACGGCCTCGCCCATAGAGATCGTACCGGGCGTTTTGTCGAGGTGGCGGTAGAGGTTGTAAGTCTCCTTGCTCTGCTTGCGCTTTTTGAGTTCGGCGGGGGCAATGGTGAGGGTGCCGTCGGACCAGAGGGTGTCGTAATCGGTGGTGAGGTGGGCGTTGTGGAATTGGTTGTAGAGTTTTGTCAGACCTAAACTTAGAAGCAATAGGTCTTCGCGTCTCTTAGACCTAAAAAAGCAGCCAGATTCTACAAGTTTGAACAAATTTGCTTCTGGAAACGGAAATGTCTGATAGATCGCGCTAGAAGTATATGTCAAATCATCTTTCATTGTTGTACAATACTTCCAAGCCCAGTAGTTGTGGAAGTCTGATTGTAATACAGGAAATGTTTCATCAAGCGAACGAGTCATCACCACAAGCTTCTCGTGGAATACTTGCTTAGCATTTACCACCGCAAAAGCTAGTGTTCTGCTCACTCTCGCAACACACAGTACTTCATCCAGATTATCGAGCTGTCGGTGTAGTTCTTTTCGATAATTCCAGAACTTCCACCATTCATATACCATTCTTGGATACTTTTTCGCATTTTTTGTTTGTCTTTCCGGGTAAACATCTTTTATCAACTTTCTATACGGCTCTTTAAACGAAATAGCATCGGATTCTGTACGTTCTCCGAAGCTTATTATGTAGTTTTCAGTCACCATTTCTGGAGATTTGTTGAGAGTGTCTCCGTCGATGTATGGAAATAAAACCTGCTCATTTTTCGGATCCGACTCAATCATAGTTTTGACCTCTGATCGGGTAATAGAGAACCCTAATCCTGCAACGTTGTCACCTTGAAAGGATTCATTTTTGTTACTTTTGATCTTGTATGGATGTAACTCCGGCGCGGAATCAAGATAGCTGCTAATGAATGTGACTTCTGATGAACCTATATATTTCTTGGCTGAAGCGCCGGATTTAGTTGAAAGTGATACGCTCGCAACTCTTACTTCTGCGGCTCCTGGCCATACTATTGAGGGTATGGCAAAGTTAATTACTCCACCAAGCTTTAATATGCTCTGAAGTCCTGCGATTCGAGTGTCACCTTGGGAGATCGTATTAGTCGCTAAGAGACTAATTTTACCAGCAGATCCGATAAGGGTGTATGTCCTGCGAAAAAAGTAGGAGACTAAATCTGCTCTTCCAGATGCATGAAACATACTTTGTAAGTATTCGTGTGCAATTTCATCAATTTTGTCGGGAATTTTTAGCCCCCCCAAAAAAGGCGGATTCCCCAACACACAATCAAAGCCCCCCCCCGCAAACACCTCCGGAAATTCCAAAAACCAGTGAAAAAAGCGTCGCTCACTGCTCTCCGACACCGCCGCACCTTCCGCCTGCGTATCCCTTGCCCCACGCATCATCTCAAAAAACCGACTGTCTGTCACCACCCGCTTATCATCCGTCTTCGGAATAAAAAACTGCGCGATCTGCACGTCACACAGGGTTTTGATAAACCACCAGTTACTGCCCTGGCTCAACTTCCTGTACGCCGCCTCCTTCTCCTCAATCTCCGCCACCGTGCGCTCGGGCATCTCGGCAAAACGGGCGAAGTTTTGCCGAAAGGCGGCCAAACGGTCTTTGACGCTAAATTGCTCGCTTAACAAATTCGTCTGGTAATCTCCCCCGACCCGAGCTTCCCGGTCCTTGCGCTCCTTCTGGTTACGCTTGCGTAATGCTGCCCCAAGTGACTTCTCTTCTGAAGTGAACGTTTTGAAAGCCTCCGTCGGAATACCCTTCTGCAAGTCTTCGAGGTGACCCACGCCCACGATCGCGTCGCCGCACTTGATGCGGTGGTCGAGAAAGCCGAGCGGACGGCCCGGGACATGCGCCTCCAGCCAGAGCGCCACCTTGCAAAGTTCGACGGCCAGCGGATTGCGGTCGACCCCGTAGATGCAGCGCTGGATGGCGTCGCGGGTGCCCTCGCGAATGGCCATGGGATTGGGCTGCTCCTCCTGGCTGCGCAGGCGCGAGACTTCCAGGCCGATGCGTCGCGCTGCCGCTAGCAAGATGTGGCCGCTGCCGCAGGTCACGTCGGTCACCTTGAGTTGCAGCAGTTGCTGAATCGCGGCCTCGCGTTTAGGCTCGGCCGCATCCGGGGCCACCGTCCGATCCGCGATCAGGTGCTCGAGACTATGTTTGATGAGCGGCTGCACCAACTCGTCAGGCGTGTAGTGGCTACCGCTGCTGCTGCGGTCCTGGCCCTTGACAAACCGGAACTCCAGCGTTTTCGGGTCGATGTGCGGTGCGTACTCCAACAGGCCCTCGTACACCGAACCGAACTCCTCCACGTCGAGACTCGCGTAGTTGACCGGCATCACGCCGCCCTGGCCATTGTCAAACTGGCTAAGGCCCCGTAGGCACTCCAGCAGCACGCGGTTGTTGACGCGCCCGCCCTGCAAGGCGCTCAGCGCCTGCGTCCCGAACAGACTCCCTGCCAGCGGGCCAATACCGAGTTTGGCGCCGGTACCCCCGGGCTCAAACAGCGCGAAGGTGTTGCGCAAGCTCTCCCACAGGTCGTACTCGCGCGCGTTGGCGAGGCGGTGGTTGAGGGCCAGGCCACGCAGGCGCTTCAGCGAGTAAAACTGGTAGTACACGTCGCGGTGGGCCATCGGCTGCGGGCCGCGCAGGCCGTCTAGCCCATCGTCTGCCCGGGTCTCGGGCGGTGGGAAGATGAGGTCGCGCTCCTCGATCACCATCACGAACAGCAGGCGGTAGATGAGCTTCAGCAGCGCCTCGTAGTAGGCGGCCGGCGCGTCCGGCTGCTCGGCGGCCCACTGCCGCAGGGCGTGGTTGTCCGCATTGGCGAGCAGCCCGTTGGCCAGCATCACGATGCCCCGCTCGACGGCCTCACTGAGTTTGCTCCGGATGCGCGACCCGGACTTCAGCGCCTCCTGGTGATACTTCTCCAGGATACTGTCCGCCCCGGCAGTCGGCTCCTCCGGCAGGCGACTGATGTGCAGCAGGCGATAGAGCAGCGCGAAGTCGGTGAAGAGGTCCTCGCCGAACAGTCGCGTCAAATCAAACTCGACGTAGCTCAGTTTGGTGAGGTTGGCGCTGTCGCGCAGCAGGCGCAGCGACTTGCCGTTGGTGACGATGGCGTAGAGGCTCTCGTGACGATTGAGAAATTCCTGCACCAGGGCGTGCGGACTCATGCGCATGCCCTCGCCCCGGCGGTCGAGGCTTTGGTTGGCGCCGACGATGTGCACGGGGAAGTTGGTGCTCGGGGCGTCGGTTTTGCGGCTTTGCTTGCGCGAATCTTCGATTTCGCCAAAACCTGTTTCGGCGGTCGCACTAGCCACGTGGCTAATGGCGTACGCCCGCCCGTCGATCTCTTGCGCCTTGGCCTGGTAGCGCAGATCGTGGCCCAACAAACTGAGTAGCGGTATCATCCAACCGCTCCGAGTTTTGGTGGTACCGGGCTCAGAATCCTTTAATCGCTCGACCTGCTGCTGGAAAGCGGTGTACTGGGTTTTGGCGACAGCCCACTGCCCCTGAATCTCGCTGCGCAGCTCTTGCTCACTCGCGAAACCGTACTCGCGCGCCGTCTGCCGCGGCATATCGCCATCGTCTTTGCCGGCGGCGATCTTCTCGAGCGCCTCGAAGGTGAGGATGTTGCCCTGGAGGGTGACGGACGGGAACTTCGTGGCCATTACTGCGTGCGATCGGGGATGAAGACGTAGACGCCCATCAGGTCCATGGGCAGGATGGGCTCGACCACCTGGTAGCGGCGCGGCCCCTTGACGGCGGCCCGGAAGCGATCGTGGGCCTCGACGAGGCGCTCGGCCTGCTCGCGCCCGAACCCGTTCAGCACGTCCTTGAGCGCCGTGTAATCATTGAGTGCATCGTCGATGGCCTCGCGCTTCTCGACGGCGGCCACCTCGGCGCTGGCCTCGGTTTGGAGCAGGGCCAGGCTCTCCTCCTCGGGCAGCCACTCCAGGTCGGGCGGCGTGCCGCGGTAGCCTTTGAGCATCAGCTCCTCGGCTACCAACTGCTGGCGATTCATATCCGTGCGCTCGATCACATTGCGCACGCGCAACAGCAACAGCGTCGTGGTGCGCGTCACGGCGGCGGTGCGGACGACGGCCGTGCGGCGGACGCGGTTTTGCGAAAGCGGCAACTCACCATCGGCCTCCGCCATCGCTTCCGACATAAGCACCTGGCTGAGGCTGTCCACCAGCGGATGATTGCGCGCCACGTAGCGGAAGCCCTCTGGGGTAGGCGTCGCGAAACTCACGTCGAGGTTCTTGCCGTCACCGAAGAGGTGATCGACGCCCACCGGCATACCCTCCCGCTCGATGCGGTAGCCGCCTTTGCGCGGCTTGTAGTTGCCGCCCAGGTGCGTCACGGCGCGCAGCACGAACTGCTCGACGCTGTCCATGTCGCCGATGAGGCGGATGGCGTCGGCGAGGTCTTGGTCGATATCCTGGGCCTTGACGGCGTATTGCGCGAAGATGCTGCGCGTGGCCACCTCGACCTCTTCGATGCGTCTGTAGGCAATCTCCACCTCGGCCGCCTTCTCGTTGACCTCGGCCAGTTGGTCGAAGATGCCGAGTTGCATCCCGCCGGGCGAGGGTGGCGCCTTCAGCAACACCGCCTGCGTGACGGCGTCCATGATGCTCTGGTTGTTTTCCGGAAACGGGACGCTCACCCCAATGGCCCGCTTGATCTCGCGCGCCTTACGGAGCAGCACCTTGAGCACGATGCCGTCCATGGGATTGTCCTCGCCGTAGAGCAGCGCCGTGCGCACGACGGGGGCCGTCTGGCCGAAGCGATCCACGCGGCCCTCGCGCTGTTCGAGGCGGTTCGGGTTCCACGGCAGATCGTAGTGGATGATGGCCGTGAAGTAGCGCTGGAGGTTGATGCCCTCGCTCATACAATCGGTGGCCACCAGCACGCGCAGCTCGTGGTCGCCGAGTTTGTCGACGGCCGCCTGTCGCTCCTCGTCGGGCACCTTGCTGGTGACGGTCGCGATGCCCACCTTTTTCGGGAAGGCTTTCGCCAAAACCTGCCCCACGTACTCGGCCGTGCGGATGTAGCGGCAGTAGACGATGGGCGAGAAGCCGTCCTTGTGCCATTGCTTCACGAGCGTGACGAGCGCCTTCACCTTCAGGTCGAGCCCTTCTTTGTGAATGTGCTGGAGTTGGCTCGACAACTCGTGGCGGTGCTTGCGCAGCGTAGTGCTCTCGCCGGTTTCGGTCTCGTAGAGTTCCGGCTCCAGGTCGCGCCCCCAGTCGAAATCGTTTTCGATCACGGGATTGTCGTTGGCCTCGGCGAGTAGGGTGGCGGCGTCTGATTCTTGACGTTCGCCATCACCGTCGGCACTTTCATAGCCGCCCTCGTCGTCGTCATCCTCGGCCACCTTCCGCGCCCGATTATTCAGCATCGTAATCCCCGCCGCCGGACTACTCATCACCCCACGCAACAAGCCCAGCGCCGTCCAGTAATTGAGCCGCTTACGCTGCGTCTTAGACTCATCCTTGGTCGCGAGTTTTTGCGCAAGCCGCATCACGTCGTACTGAAGCTGTAGGTACTCCGGACTCATAGGATAGGCCACCTCTCTAGGATCGCGCTTCGGGAAAGTAAGCTTCGTCTCCTTGAGCTTATCGCCCTCCCAACGCTCGATATCCTTGCGCCGCCGCTGCACGTAGTGGGCAGCCAAACGGCGGCGCTCCGCGTCGGTCGCTTTACCGATCTCGATGCAGGCAAACCCCGGGGCCAGGAGTCCGAGCAACGATTGGAACTCCTCCGGCTTGCCGCTGTGGGGCGTGGCCGAGAGCAGCAAAAGATTCTGGTTCGGCTTCTCGCTCAGCTGTCGCAGCAAATGGTGCCGCTGCTGCCGACCGGCCCCCGGGCTCGCCGAGGCCGTGTGCACCTCGTCCACGATTACTAGCCCCGGGCAATCCGCCACAAAACTGTCGATCCGCTTCGCCGTCTTGACGTAGTCGATGCTCACGACCTGGAAGGGATAGTGCGCAAAAGCACTGATGTCGCCGGGGGTCTTGCGATCGAGCGTAGCCGCCGTGGAGCTGCGCACGATCACCGCCTCCAAACCGAACTTGTCGCGCATCTCCTGTTGCCACTGCTCGCAGAGGTGCGGCAGGCAAACGACTGCAACGCGCTTGACGAGCCCACGGTCGAGCATCTCCCGAGCCACCATCAGGCTCTCGATCGTCTTGCCGATCCCGACATCGTCAGCGATGAAGAGCCGCACCGGTCCTTCCTGGCGCAAGGCCAAAATGAGCGGCACCATCTGGTAGGCCCGTGGTTGAAAGTTGAACTTGGCAATCGAGCGGAAAGGCCCCGAGGCGTCGCGAAAGCCGAGGCGCACGGCGTCGTAGAGCAGCCGGGCACTGGCCAGATCACCGAAGTCCTCGCGTTCGGGTAGCGGAAAGTAATACTCCTCGATGCGCTCGTTCTCGAACGCAAAGGGCAGGTAGATGCCGGTCGTCTCCTCCTCGGCGCCGCCGAGCGGTTTGATGCGCAACACGTCCCGGTCCTCGGTCGGCTGCACGATCCACTCGCGGCGGCGGAGCCGGACGAGTTTGCCGGGCTTGAACTCTCTGGCGTCGATCATTTGACGGAAGTAAAGACATCGGCATTCGCCTTGACGAGATCGTCAAGGGAGTCGCGGTAGTGATAGATGATGGAGCGCAGGCCACGGTCACGCAGCGCGCGCCGCTTGCGGTGGTCGTCGGCCCGCACGTCCTCACGGTCGTGGGGCGTACCGTCGCAGAACACGTACACGTGCCGGTCGTAGCGGAAGTCGGGCGTGACGTACAGGCCTTCAACATCTTTCAGGCTCGGTTGGGCCTCGTCGGGCAGGCGCAGTCCGAGTTTGTACAAACCATCGAGAAATTGCCGCTCCGTGCTACTCGACTCGTCGTAGTTGGCCAGCAGGTGTTTGTACTGTGCATCGTAATCGCCAACGGTGCCGCGCCCGCCGATCTCGATAGTAGTTTTCATCAGATCCTCCAGCGGCTCTTTGATGCGGTGCCGGTCGATCACCTCGTGATCGCGCTGGTTATAGTAGCTCAGCAGGTCGTTGTAGGTGGCGGGGCCGAGTTCTGGCTTGAGGTCTTCACCCTTGTCGAAGTAGCACAGCTCGTAGGCGCGTCGCACGAGTGCCTGGAACTCCTGCGGCGAGGCCACCAGTTGGCTCAATACCCCGAGGCTGCCCTCCGAACTTTCGTAGAGCATGATGTTGGCCACCTGGCCGTCACCCATGAGTGTCACGCCGATCTCGTTGCCTTCGACTTGGTAGCGTTCTTCGATAGCACGCTTGAAAGCGTACTTCAACGTGATCACCTGATCTTCCTCGAGCCCGAGCTTGGCGGTGGGCTGGATGTAGAGCGCGTTGGTGGTGATCGAGGTGTAGAGGCTCACCGGGATGATGCGGCCCTTGTCGTCGTTGTCGGCGTCGGTGTCGCGCTTCCAGTAGCCGTAGGTCTTGTCGATTAAGAACTGCTCGCGTTCGGTGCGGCGCTCCGACTTGTTGACCTGCACGATGTTGGCCGTCGGCATGTAGAGGATCTCCAGCAAGGTCTCTCCGGCCGACTTGACGTAGATCGTATCACAACCCGCGCGGCCCTGCGGCAGCGAGAAGTAGGTCTCGATGACGTAACCGGTGCGCCGGCGCTCCTCCTCTTCGCTCGTGATGCGGTTGAGCACCCGGGTGCCGGTCTCGCGCATCTCGATCAGGTTGGTGAGGATGGTCCCGCCGCCGGAGTTGAGGTTGACGTTCGG
The DNA here is from genome assembly GCA_965215115.1 of Saprospiraceae bacterium. Lineage (GTDB taxonomy): Bacteria > Bacteroidota > Bacteroidia > Chitinophagales > Saprospiraceae > CALDTK01. Next base: position 2,108,168 of record OZ244050.1, on the reverse strand, counting down.
GTTGATCGGGTCGGTCTCGCGATTGAACTCGTCGCCCATCAAGATGTAGCCCGAGGTCCGGGCCACCTTTGCGCTCACGCGCTGGCCCTCGACATCGGTGATGTTGAGCCGGTCGATCTCGTAGCTCTGCCCGTTGTGGTAAATGATGTTGCGCGGGCCAAACTCCTGGAGCGCCAGCAGGCGCGGACGACTGAGGAATTGCGCCGATTCGTAGCCGTTGATGGCCGCGCGGATCGGCAGGCGCGTGAAGTTGTAACCCGGCAGAAATCCTTCCGAAGCGAGGTAGCGGAAGGGGTAAAACTCCGACAGCGTGCCCGTGTAGCGCTCGTAATCGTTCTTGAGTTCCTCGAGCTGCTTGTAGGCGACGCGGGCGTTAATATTAGCCTGTTTGCGCTCGTCGGAATCGGCAGCGTAGAGTGAGCCCGTCTTAATGCGGTGGGCGTCGTCGGCCAGGCGTAGGGTGTTGCGGTAGAGCTCTCGCCAGCGGTTAAACGCCCGGTCAAAGTTCTGCGGACACTCGTCTACGATGGCGGCCAGTTGTTTTGGCGAAAGCACACCCGCCAACACCTTGTCGCGTTGCAAAATGTCCGTAAACAGATGCACGACTTTCTCGCTACGTGCGCGATGTCCGGCTTGCAGTTTGTGCTTGGTATCCGCATTCAAACCGAGTTGCTCGTCCTCGAGATCGATTACCTCGGTGACGCTCTTCGTGATGTTGATGCCGGATTCGAGCAGGTACGTCGCCTGGATGTGCGAGCGGAGCAGCTCCTCGTTGTCAAGGTTGAGCCGCGGGGCCACTACCACGCCGGCCACCATCTCGGCGGGGTGCTGGAAGTAGTGTCGGTCGTGCGCGCTGAGCTGGCTGCAGTATGTGATCACGAGCGCTCCCTGGCCACTTCGCCCGGCGCGGCCGCTGCGTTGCGCGTAGTTGGCCGGATTGGGCGGCACGTTGCGCAGGTGGACGATGTTGAGGTTGGCGATGTCGATGCCGAGCTCCATCGTGGGACTACAGTACAGCGCGCGGATGGTGCCGGCCCGGAAGCGCTCTTCGCGATCAATCCGATCTTGGTGTTGGACTTGCCCGGTGTGTTCCGCGGCCACGAGGTCTTTACGGACGGTGAAGTCGCGACGGTAAAACTCCTCGAAGTAGGTATTCGGCGCGGGCGTCGGGGCGTCTCCGAGGTAAGAGCGGCGGCGCACGAGGTCGGGCCGCACCGTTTCGCCCTTCCCCAGGCGCCACTCTATGGCATTGGCGTCGAGGATGTAGGCGGTCGTTTCGCCGGTCTCGCCCTGAATGGCTTTCGCGCGCAACAGTCCCATTTGGCTGAGCAGGTCGAGTAGCCTTTCGGCAAAACCTTCGAAGTCCTTCTGGCTGAGCGATTCACCAGTTTGGTGTTGGTGAATTTGCGAAACGTAACGCCCCCAATTACTAGCCTTGCCCATACTCGCGGTATGCGTTCTGCGGACACGCCCCACACTCTGGTAGCGCATGTAGTTGGGCGACTCCAGCCGCTCCTGCTCGCCGAGGGTCCAGGCGCCGGTGAGCTTGTTCTTGATGGCGTTCGCCACCGTCACCTGGTCTTCCACGAAGTAGCGGTGGTAGATCGCATTCGAGGTGCGGATGTAGTCGAGCGTCTGCGTGAAGAAGGTCCGCCGCTCGTCGACACTCATCTGCGCCACGATCGGCAGCGGCAGCTCCGTCCAGATGTCGGTGTCCAACTCGGCCTCTATGTAGCGGTAGCCGATGTCGAGCAGGCCGCACTGTTCGAGGTTGGGCATCGTGTAGCGCCAACCCCGCTTAAGGTCTTGTAGCACGCGGATCGTGAGGTAATCCTGCAGGGCGGACTCATTCTCTGCGCGCTTGCCCGCAAAACGCGCCGGCACCTGGGCGTACTCCTCCTGTTCGAGCGCGAGGGCCCGCACCACGGCGGCGGCAATGTGGTCGACGCCAAGCATGTGGTCCGGCGCAAAACGCAGCGCGTGGTAAATAGCCGAACGAATACGCCCGATGCTCACGAAATCATTGAAGTGCCCGGCCTGCAGCGAGGCGTCCTGCCTGTTGTCGGTAAAGCTGAGCAGCTTCTGGTCGCCGTCCGGCAAGCCACCGAGTCGAAGCGCATCGACGGCGGCGAGCGAAAGTGTCGTCGTGGCCGTACTACGACCTTCATTTCCGAGCCGCATCAACTTCGAGCCTTCGGAAGACTTCGCGTCGAAGAAGACGCCGGAGGTCGGATCGAAGAGCAGCTTGGTAGGCATAAACCACCCGAACTGTGCGTCGGGAATGCCATCGGGGCTTTCGCCAAAACGCCCATCGGCGTTGTAGTAAATCGCGTTGGGGATACGGGCGCGGTACTTCGGAATGACCCGCGTCACGCCATCCTTGTAGCGCCGGATCCAGGCGGTGGGCAGTTGCTCGGCGAACTCGTCTCTCCAGATCGGATCGTCTTCATTGTCGGGAATGAGATAACCCGCAATCAGGTCTTCCTCCTCCGGATCGTCCGTGTAATCATTGAAGTCGCGGGCGTAAAGTAGGCGATCGCTGATCTTCTTTCGGACGCAGATAAACTCATGCCCACTTACCCGGCTAAACACGATTTGATAAAGTCGTTGCCGATCAGCGTTCTTGCCCTGGATGAAGTAGCCCGCTTCGAGCGTGATGTTGCGCGTCTCCGGCGGATCGAGCGTCACGTAAACTCCGCCCGTCTGGGAGATGAATTGGTGAAGTCGGAACGGGAAGTAAGCGCGACGGATGCCGCGCGACTTAAGCTGCTCATTGATCTTCTCCGACCAGGCAAGCAGGGCCTTAATAGCGGCCTCGGCTTCGTCGGCCGTGACGCGGGCGGCTTCCGCCAAAACCTCGTACACGTGTTCCATCGTAACGGGCGTACGCCGCCGCAGCCACTTGGGACTGATCTGCTCCAAACCAATCTCGGCTTCGAGCCAGAGCGCGAGGGGGTGATTCCTGAGTTGCGTTTCATCCCCGTCGATCATCGATTGTGGGTCGAGCGAGAGTGAGAGTTCTTCTCGACTCGGCACCACGTCGCGATAAGCCGTCACGCGGGTCAAAGTTTCGTTGACGACCTGCGTTTTGCCGAAAGGCTTCCCGAAAATCAGCTGGCCGACCTCGGCCACCGTCTCCTTCTGCGCGTCGAGGCTATCGCCCCCGGAAGACATCGTCGCCGAGGTACCGATACACTGCGTGGGCCGCCCGGTAAACGCTTGAATCCGTCGGATAAGCATCGCCACATCGGAGCCCTGGCGCCCGCGGTACGTGTGGAGCTCGTCGAAGACCAGAAAGTCCAAGCTCGCCCTGAACGAGTCTCGCAGCGGCGCCTCGGCCAGGCGCGTCATCATCAGCTCCAACATCATGTAGTTGGTGAGGATGATGTCGGGCGGGTCGGCCTTCACGCGGTCGCGCACGGCCTCGCCTTCCTGGCCGGTGTACTGCGCGAAGGAGATCGGGAAAGTGGCGCCGGTAGCCCGTTCCAGTTCGGCCACCTGCTCGTCGAGCGGAAGCTTGGCTAGCCCTTCGCGGTCGAGCGACGCGGGCGCCAACGGCTCGAGGTAGTTGCGCTGGTACTTGCGAAACTCCTCGGTCTGCGAGTTGATGAGCGCGTTCATCGGGTACACGATCACCGCCTTGACGCCCTTACGGTAGCTGCCGTCGTCGTGCGCGCGCAGGATGCGATCGAAGATGGCTGCGATGTAGGTGAGCGACTTGCCCGAGCCCGTCCCCGAGGTCACGATAAAATCCTGGCCACTGGTCCCGAGCCGCAGGGCGTCCACCTGGTGCTGGTAGAGGCTGTAGCCCCGGAAGATGTCGTCGAGCGTGCGGTGGAGCAACCCCTCCGCGACGAGTTCCGCGAGCGAAGGCCCGTACGCGAAGCTCGGATTGAACTGAATCAGCGGATCGGGAAAGAGCTTCCCGGCGTCGAGTGCCTCCTGGATGTGCGCGGCGATGAGTTCGTCCTGCACGTGGATGAAGCTCTCGAGGTAGCGCTTGTACTCGGCGACGATGCGCCGGTGGGTGTGGAAGATGTTCATGCGGCCGCTTGCCCTGAGGAGGGTACGTGGACGTGCAATGTAGGTTGCGGGGTGGGATCAGCCGGAGGGGCGTTCACGGATTGCTCATCACGTTGTGCCTAGACATACGAATTCGCAGCAGTTGGTCTCCGGGCTTACACAGCGCTTAGTCCCTCCTGCACCAAAAACGCTCGCAGTAGACTATTCAACTCTGGGTACAGTCGCGAGTCGATTCGTAGAAACGCCAGCGCCTCCTCGATACTCGACAATTCGTTGTTCTCAAGCACCGCTTGCACGTACGGCTGCCCGGGCGACATGGCCACCTCCTCGACGGTCATTGCGGTGAGGAGATCGATCATCTCGCCCTGCGTCGGGATCTGGGCGTAGTCCCGTCGGTAGCCCTCGAAGCCGTATTCGTACTCCGCGGTGTACTCGTCGTAGACGTCGATGGCGTAGCCGTTCGTCGTGCGCGTGGCCCGGATGCTCACTACGTCTCCGGTGGTGGACGCGAGCACGAGGCGCGCGACCTCGATTGAGTCGCCCACCTCCGGCGGGAGGAACTCTCCGACATCGAAGGTGGGGTGGCGGTCTCTGGCGGTATTGCCGGTGAGCGCGATCGAGGCGGGGCGGAAGGCGCGGGCGGCGGCGAGGTCCAGATTCATGAGAGGCAAGGTACGGGGCGGGAGGCCCGAAGCGTTCTGCACGTGCAGATTATGGCCACTAGGTAAGCCAATCCGGATATTTTTTTATAATCGTAACATATAAGACGCGACAAGCGTATTGACTGAAGAGCTTACAATAAATAGGTCCACACCATAAATGTTCAGGTATGTTTGGATTCAGAAGCAAGAATATCGTGCACGTAAGCGAAGTCCCGGCTAAGGTTGACCACCGCAAGACTAACTTGTTTTGCGTTAGCGACGACATGCCGCCCCACGCCCTCGCTGATCATTATGTTAGGTTGGTGACGATGCATTACGATGACATCGACTTAATCGAATTCGAGCGCCGGCAACTCGGGGACGACCGAGAGATCTTGACGACGCAACTCAAACACGAGGCACACGCCAAGGTCTTCGGCGACACCATGGCCTGGCTAGGGGAGAGAATGAGAAGAAGTTAGTTGTAGCGTTGTATGATGGCCCATCAAGTAAAAATATTTGGTTTCTTCGTAAACCAGGCTAAACTACTTCGATCATTCGATGGCTGATTTCAATTGTTTTCTATGTTACGATCACGCGGTGTTCAATAGGTTGAAAACCTATTTACAGCACCCCGACCCCAGCCTCCAGCAACATCCTAGCGAAGGCCTTCCCGTCGATCAGGTGTACGCGGATCATATCTTGACTGTCGGTTCCGAGCCCTAGCGCTGCTGACTTTATAGCGTCTGGGCTAAACCCATCACCCGTTGATATTACCCAAGGCACGAGCGTGAAAGCAAAGTCCTCCTTATCGATCTCCTGTCGAAAGCCTTCCGCCTCAGGGCTTCTCAAATATGACCGAATTTGAGCAACGGCTGTCGCGTCCGTCTTAGCGGAATGCTTCTTCGCCTGCACGACGTACTTCGTGCGCAACCGCGAAAACGTGGCGATGACATCGATGTCCCCACTCTTCTCGGTGCCCCCGTACTTGTCACGCTTGGAGTAGACTTTGGTCGCCTCCGGGTCTTGGTCCGCGCCTATGGCCCTGAAGTATCGCTCGATGAGTTCTTCGAAAGCTATGTCGGAGAGTCCACTATCGAAGGCCTTGGCGAGCAACTCTACTAAGTGATCTACCGTGCTTTGGCTGAGGCCGACGGTCACATTGTTCCGCTTGTTCTGTATGCCCTGCTCGACGGCCTCCGAGAGATCAGAAATGTCGGCCGTCGTTCCACGGAACTTTAGCCTGCGACGTACATCGTCGGTGATGTGGGTCGCGCGATCGATACTGGACTCGACGAGCTTCACGTGCCAGACGTAGCCGAGGTCAACATCCTCACCGGCCGACGAGGCGACCAGGGCCTCGAGTTCGGCTGGCCATTGCGCCCGCGGGAGTGCCACCTCTCCAATGATCTCGTAAACGTCGAGCGACCCGCGCCTCGGGACAACTACCCGACTGCGGCGCTGCATCCCGACGAGGTAGCGCCAGAGCTGATGCCGCTGCCGATCAATGGCGCCGCTGTACGTCTCGCGATATACTGTTTCGAAGGCGGTCCAATCGTCGGCGTCTGCCAAGTAGGCGGCTGCGCCAAGTTGGCCATGTCCGACGGGCAGGTAGTTCGCGGCAAGCAGCGCCTCTGAAGCAGCGGACTCATAGGATATGCGGTGGAGGAAGGTGGCGGGGGCGTTTGTCACGTGCGTTTCGGAGTGTGGATGTCTCGAAAATTAGGCGGTCTGAGCACTCAACGCAATTGGTAGCCTGAGCCTATCGATCATAAGAATAGCCGTACACAACATCCCCCCGCCCGCCCTATATCCTCGCGGGCTTCCATTCCCACCACGGCGCCACCCGCGGAGAGGTAACTCAGCTGCTGAAAGCGTGCGCCTCATAATCGGCGAGGACTACCCGCGCGGCGAAGTCGCCCGGGCACAGCGATTGATTTTCGGCTAACGGACTCACCCGCGCAAGTTCCCCGCGCGGCGTATGCGACGGAAGAGCTTGTTTTGGCGAAAGCCGAGATAGCCCGAGCCTACGCCACCCCATGCACACCCCCGACTACGTCCCCACCTCCATCCCGCCCGCGCGCATCCTCACGCGCCTCGACGCCGGCGATCACGACCACAGCTTCTGGCGGATGCCGCTGCGCGGGTGGCAGCACAACGAGGGGCCGCGGGAGTGGGAGGCGCTTCCGCAAAACGGTCGGGCCGCGGCCGTGCTCGTGGCCGAACCCGACAACGCGCACGACCGCAATGCCGTGGCCGTGTACTGGCTCGGCCTGCGGATCGGGTACCTGCCCAGCGAAGAGGCCGCGGCTTTCCGCGCCTACGCCGAGGCCTGTCGCGTGCTCGCGCCAACGACCCCGCTCACGGCCGCGATCGAGCTCGAGGGCAGCCCGCGCGGGCGCTACGTCAACCTCACCGTCCACGTCGGCACCCCCTGGCCCCGCGCCTTCGACGATTGGCGCCGCCTCGACATTCGGCATCCCGACCTGCGGCCCTGGCCGAGCGCGCTCGCGCAGGTGTTCGCGAATGCCGCGTACGCTCCGCAGCCCGGCGAGCACGACTACCGACCTTACCTCGCGCACTCCGGTTCGGCGCTCACGCTGGCCCCGGAGGCGCTGCGGCGGGTTTTGGCGCAAGCCGAACCGTCCCCCACGCAACTCCCCTGGGGCTGGACCTGGCTCGGGACCTACGAAGGCGGCGGCGGGGGCAATTTCGCCAGCGGCGACGACACCGGGGCGCCACTCCTGCACAGCGGGCAGGTCGCCTACCTCGTGCACGAGCGCCAGTACGACGACGAGCACCGCGACCGCCACTGGACCGACTTCGTGAGCGTGTGGACGGCCGGCTCGGTGAAGGTGGGCTACCTGATGCGCGCCGACGGCGAGCGACTGCTGCGCGATTTCCTGGGGCCGGTCGGCAGCCAGCGCCACCCCTTGCGCGCCTGGGTCATCGATTACCGGGCGCAGCCGGGCCAGCTCGGCGACGACGCGCCCAACCTTTTCCGCTTCGCCGTTTGCGTCGCCGTGCCCGCCCCGCAGCCGCCGGGTTTCGGACCGATCCAGGGGCGCGACGATCGTCTGATTCACGAGTGGTCGGCGCGGCCACTCGACCTAGCGGATGTTACCGCACTTGCGCCGGATGGCCAACCCGACTTCCTGGATACGCCCGCGTGGCCGCTCGACCGCGTCTCCCGCAGCTCGCTCGAACTCGACTACGAGTACGGCTTCCTCCCGCAGGTCCTGCCGCCGCCCCTGCCGGCGCGGGTGATGCCGCCGGTGGCACCCCGCGAGCGGGAGACGCTTGATTTGCCGAGTGACGCGGGCGCCTTGCCGCCCGGCTTTTACGCCATCGAGGAAGACGCAGGCGAGGCGGCTTCGCAATCCGACTATAGTGGCGATTGGCATCACCCGGACACCTTCGTGAAAATAGAATATTCTAGCAGCGGGAAGGTGATCGAACCGTTTATCTATTACGCTCCCGACGCCGTGCCGCCGGAGACTAAAGCGGCCGTACTTGCGGCGATAGATGAGCGCCTTTCGGCAAAACTTGCAGGCCTCACCCGACCGCTGCCGACGCTCGACGCTACGCTCGACGACGAAACTTTACTGCGTTACTACTACCGGCAGCCGGGCCTCCTGGCGCGCAGCTTACGCGAAAACTGTCCAGCGCTGCCGCGAGATTGGGTGCTGGACTGGTCGGCGCTGCCCGTGGGCGAGGATCGGGGATTGTGGCCGGTGCTGGGGTGGGTTTGGGTGGCGGGGCTTACGGGCGCGGACGCTTGAATGTCACGTCGATCCAATCTATACATTTTGAGGACGTGTCAATCAAATGCCTCTCCAATCGACACGTCGCGCGCATATGTCGATCCAGTCGACACGTTTTACGTACATGCCCATCGGGAGGCGTCAAAATTGGCGTAGCGGATCGGAAGCCTAGCGCCGTTTGGCTCGCTCCGCGAGTGGCGCTACTCTCACTCGCGGAGCGAGCCAAACGCGCCCCCCATTCCCACTCCCCGCAACTCCCCCGCGCCGAAGTTGCGCAATCTGCAACGCGGGCGCCCCTACCGCCGCCCACCTTTGCTACCGCACCAGCAGCCCCACCCCGCCCCCGATGCCCAACTTCGCCCAAACCATCTTCTCCGGCATGCGCGCCGCCGACCAGCGCGTCCTGCTGCGCTGGCCCGTGGGCGGCCGAATGGAGGAATGGACGGCCGATCACCTCCTCCGCGTCGCCACCGGTTTCACGCAACAGCTCTCGGGTCACCGCAACCTAAACACCAAGGCCTTCATCCCCCTCCAGGCCCTCAGCGCACCCCGGCTCATGGCCTTGCTCGCGCTCATGGGTTTTGGCGCAAGCCTCCTCGTCCCGCCCGCCGGACAGTGGTTCGCGGTGCTGCGGCAGTGGCGCAAACGGGCTGATTTCGGAGGCGTGGTGCTCGTCGACGGCGCGCCGCTCGCCCTGCGGATACTGCTGTGGGCGATGCGCGTCCGCGTCCTGCGACTCACGACCCAGGAGGTAGACGAGATGCCCACCACCGTAGACCTCACCGGCGATCAGGCCGCGCTCATTAGCCTCAGTTCGGGCAGCACGGGCGCGCCAAAGATCCTACTGCGCAGTCACCGGCTGCTGCTCGCACAGCACACTTGCCTCAAGCAGTGCTTCCCGCCTTTCGCCGGACAACTCGACAGTTCGGTGTTCGCCAACGTGCTACTCCACCAACTGGCCACGGGTACGGCGAGTCAATTGCCTGCCGATTTGAGCAAAGGATTACTCGATATCGATTACCGCCAGTTGAGTACCGATTGGCGTAAAGGGGGCGTCAGTAGCGTCACCGGCAATCCCTACGTGTTCAATCGCATCCTCACGCTCGACGAGGCGCCTTACCCGGACGTGCAGGCTTGCGGCATCGGGGGTGCGCCGGTCCCGGAAGCCTTGCTCGCGCGTATGCAGTTCACGTTCCCGAACGCGACGCTGTACGTCATCTACGGCGCCACGGAGGCCGAGCCCATCGCCGTGCGGGCTTACGCCAAAACCCAGGACCCGCGCCTCGGCTACTGCGTCGGACAACCCGTCACGTGCCTGTCCGGATTAGAGATCCGCAATCGCGTCGCGGTCCGCGGAAACGGGGAATGGCGCGAGGCGGGAGAGATCTTCGTCTCCGGCCCTCACGTCCTCACGAAAGACGCGTGGCACGGCACCGGCGACAACGGGTACCTACGCGACGGGCAGCTCTACCTCACCGCGCGCACCGGTAACACGGTGCCCTGCGCCGGCTACCAACACTACCAGATTGAGCACCTGCTCCGCAGCGAAGCGGGCGTCGAACACGTTGCCGTGAAAACCGCACGCGATGGCATACAAATCGCCTATTGCGGAACGGCCGCGAAGGCGTCAATCGAGAGTGCCACCAGACGCGCCTTTCCCGAAATTCAACAGATACGAGTTTATAAAAAAGCCCAACTCCCTTTAGACGCCCGTCACCACAGCAAAATACTGTACCACCGAATCGATTATGGAAACTGAATTCAGCAAATTGTCCTTCGACCAGATCCGCTACTCGATGGTCTGGGAGGGCGCCGCAAGTGTCGTCAACGCCCTGCGGCCGACCGCCGACGACGAGGTCCTCGTGATCTGCTCGGGGGGCTGCAACGTGCTCAACGCCCTGCTGCAACCCTGCAGACGCGTCTGGGCGGTCGACCTCAACCCGCTGCAGATCGAGTTACTCCGACTCAAGGTGAAGGTGATCCGCGAGTGTCCGTACGAGGTGTACAGCGGTTTGCTCGGCTTCGATGGGGCGGTGGGCATGGCCCGGGCAAGTACGCGGGTGCTGGGGGGGCTCGACGATGAGCAGCGAGCGCTGTGGGCGCCGATCTTCGCCGAGCACCCCGCGGGATTGCTCCTGGCCGGGCGATTGGAACAGTACATCTGCCAGTTCTACCGCACGCTCAGCGAACGGCAGCGCGCGCAGATGGACGCCCTGTTCGACGCCAAGACGATCGCACGGCAACAGGAGATCTGGAAGCAGTTACAGACTACCGATTTCGAGGAGGTCTTCGTCGAGTACTTTAGTCGCCAGCAACTCAGCAACGGGCGCGACCCGGCGCTGTTTAAGTACACGCAAGAGACGGGCGGCGATCGCTTTTACGAGAGATTGAGCGCCTACCTCGAGAGCCACTTGCTCGGCGACAGTTTTATCTCTCGATTCTTCTTCTACGGCCCGGCCGACATGCCGCAACACCTACGGCCGCCGTGCTACCGCGCCGAGCATTACGAGCGACTCGGGCGGCAATTCCATAAGCTCGAATGCGTCGTCGGGGAGGCCATCGACTTTATCGAAAGTGCCGCCGGCGCGCACGTCACTAAGGCAAGCCTCTCTAACATCTTCGAGTACACCAGTTCGGCGGTCTTCGCCGAGACCGTCTCCGGCTTGCTGCAGCGCCCCGACATGCGCTTCGTCTACTGGAACCTGCTCGTCGACCAGGGCGCCGCCCTCCAGGCGCTGCCGTCCTACCTGGCCGATCGCTCCGCGGAATTGAGCGCGCAAGAAGACTGCTTTTATTTTGATGCGCTGCATGTGTTTGATACGGCCTGTGTCCCCGCAAACTGCCAATAACCTCGCTCATGAACGACCCAGCTTTCCTCGGAACACACCACCTCCAACAACTCCTCTCCTCCGTCCACGGCCCAACCGTCGTCGTCCACACCGTCGAGCCCTACGACATCGATAACTCCGCCAGCATCCTCGTGACGCTCACCGCGCAGCAGACCGCGCGCCGCATCGGTCACTTCGGCCTCCTGGTCGACTGGCAACTCGGCGACGAGCGCAGGCGGGACCGGTGGGTACTCAAGGTAAAACCGCCGGGCGCGGAGATCGCCGCCATGCTCGCCGGACTCGCCGAGGCCTGCGATCCGGCGCTCGGGAAGGTCTACGTGGATTACAGCCAAACAACCGGTTTCGCGAATACGCACTTGCGCGAGATCGAGGTTTACCGCAAGCTCGGACACCCTGTTCAGCCTACCCTCGCCGGCTACCGCCTCGACCCCACCCAGGACATCTACGAGTTGCTGATCGAAGACCTGAGCGAACACGCCCTGCTCAACTCCGTCATGGACGTAGATGCCTGGTCGGATCAACACATCACAAGGGCCTTGTCGGATATGGCGGCGTGGCACGTTTTTGCGGAAGCTGAACGAAACAATCTAGACGTATTGGCCTGGCGAGACACCGATTACCCGAATTACTGGCAGCAACAAGCCCCGCTGTGGCACGCCTTAGTCGAAAGCGGACGCGCGCACTTTCCCGAAGCTTACACCGCCTCACTCTACGATGCTTTAAACGACGGTTTAAACCGGATAAAAGATCTCCAGGCACAATTCGCCACGCTGCCCAAGACCTTAATCCACAACGACGCCAATCCCACGTAATGCTTGCTTCCGCGCAGACGGCAGCTTCTGCCTTTACGACTGGGAATTGGCGAGCGAGCACGTGCCCGTTTACGATGTCATCGAGTTGCTCAGCTTCGTCCTCACCGAGGAGCGCTACGCACGGACCGGCGATTACCTGTCACACTACCGCGCGCAGCTTATGTCGGACTGGCCCGCCTGGCGCGACGAGGGCTGCTGGCAACAATCCCTGCGCCTCGCCTGGTACGCCTTCGGCTGGCACCGGCTCGGCATGTACAGCATGGCGCACGCGGTGGCACCGTATCCATTCTTACCGAGGGTGTTCCGGGGTTACGCCGCGATTGGAATGCACTTAGGACTGCTGGACGGCGCTGATGCTTCGTTGCAGAAAGCCGAACAACAGCAGTTGCGACACGAGGGCGAGCGCCACCATGATGCAGCTTAGTAACCCGAAGAGATATACGGTCTTCAGCGGAGAGAACAACATGCAGGCAAAGCCCAGCATCAGCATGAAACTCGACAGCACGATCGCGTGCCCCGTGTGCGACAAGGTGCTCACCATACTTTCCTCGTGACTCGCCCCACCGCGACGGTGCCGCCGATACCCCAACGCAAAATGGATACTGTCATCGACGCAATAACTCAGTCCAATACAGGCAATACTCGCCGTGGCGATGTCGAGTTCGATGCCGAACCAGCCCATCAGCCCGAACATGCCGGCGAGCGGAAATATCTGCGTGGCCAACACGACGATCATCTGTGCAAAGGACCGGAAGTAAACCCACAGCAGGACGCCGATCAGCAGGGCCGCCATCGCGAGCGAGACCACCTGGCTCTCCGTGGCGTAGGGCACGAGTTGCGCGTACAGCGGCAGGTAGCCGGCGGGCTGCACCGTCACGGGCGCACCGGCGCTGAGGGTCCGTATCTCGCCGATGTTATCGCCCAACTTACCTGCCGACATCATCTCGCCGAAGACGGTGAGGCGCGCCGTTTCCGACTCCTCGTCGTAGTACAAATCGAGCCACTGTCCGAAGTTGGTCTTCAGCGTCGCCAGCGAGATCGCGGCCTTGCCGGCCACCGCCTCGGGGGTCTTCGCGCCGTACTGCCGGGCCGTGAGGTCGACGAGTTGCGGCAAGCCAATCTGCGGCGCGAAACCCGCCGCTTCGAGTTGGCTGGCCAGGGCGGCCATTTGGCCGTAGGTAAGACTGTCTTTAAAAGAGCCACCGCCGCTGGGTCGCACCAGCAATTCGAGCGGAATGTACGCCCCGAACGTCGCCTGTATCTTCTCGTGGTCGAGCACCACGGGGTGATCTTCGGGCAAGTACCCGAGCGTATACGTATCGCTGCGCAATTGACTAATGCCGATGGCAAAGAAGAGGAGGCTTACGCCAAAACCTATTCCGACGGCAATACGATGCTTCGCCACCCATTCTTGCCACAGGCGTCCGCGTCGATCTCCACGTTCTACCGCATCACCTGCCGGCGCGCGAGGCCACAACCAGGCCGCGAACACGTAGGTCAACGGCAAACACAAACCCACGCCGAGTGCGCTGTACAAACCGAACTCCTGCAAGATAGCCATCGGGCTAAACAGCAGCGACAGAAACCCCAACATGGTGGTGAGCGTCGTCAAGAGCGCCGGGCGCCACACCAGGGCAATGGCGCCCGCGAGACCTGCGTCCGGCCGACTCTTCCAGGCGTAGACCAGGTGCATCAGGTCCAGACTGCTCAGCAGCAGGATCACCAGCGGGATCAGCACCGTCATCAGGTTGAGCTCGTGCCCGAGCCAGCCGTACGCCCCGAGACTCAGCACCGTGGCCGTCGTCATCGTCGCGAGCGCGATCGCGCACACGCGCCAGCTGCGGGCCACCACCCACAAGAACAGCAGCATGACCGCGTAGGTAATCGGCACGTACAGCCCGAATTGCGCCTCGGTGAGCTCGTTAAGCGCCGCGAACACGACGCTAATCCCGCCGAGCGCGTAGACGTCGGCGCGCCAGTGCTCGGCCACGACTTCCCTAATCTTGCCCACCATCGCGCCACGCTCGGCATCGATGTCGCGCGCGGCGTTGAGCTGCACGACCATCTTACACGCGCGCATCCCCGGACTGAACACCTGCTGCTCAATGATCGGAAATCGCTCGAGCAAGACCAGCTGTCGCTCCGGTGTGTTGTCGAGGAGTTGCCGGAAGACCAGCCCCGTGAGCCGCCGCTCAGGGATCGCCAGGTCGGCCGGCGACTGCACGCTCGCCACCTCGTCGAGCGCCAACAGCGCGGCGTGCAATTGGCGCAGTCGCCGCGCCTCGGCGGTGTCGATCCCGCCGCCGGCCAGGTCGAGGGCCACGAGCACCTGTTCGTCACTCCCGAAGCGCTCCTGGTACACGCGGTAGGCGTCCAGCGCCGGACTGTCCCCGTCGAACCAGATCTCCAGCGAGTTATTCACCGCGAGCGCATCCTTGACGCCCGGCAGCGAGAGGCCCACTAACGTGACGACGAGTACCAACGCGACGACGCGGTGCCTGCGCCAACTCCCCGGCTCGACCATCCGCGCAAGTACAGCAACAAATCCGAGACCAGCATGACGCGACTACCCGCTTACTTGCAAGAGCGCTTCCCGCCGGTCAACATGGCGCTGTTCGCCATCCTTCACCTCGCTGTGTACAGCGCGACGGAGGTCGTCCGCGACTTCGGACCGATCTTCTGGCTGGGCGTCCTGGCTACGATCTCTTTCTTCTTCCGCCTGCGCGTCATGGACGAGATCAAGGATTACGACATTGATGCCTTCAATCACCCTGAGCGTGTGTTGCAGTCGGGCGGCGTGACGCTTGGATCTCTTATTGGACTCTCGGCGGTGCTTACGCTCAGCGAGGTGTGGTGGTCGTACGTGCACGGCTGGCAGACGCTGCTGTTCTGGGGGCTGGCCTTCGGGTACGCTTTGCTGATGCGCTACGAATTCTTTGTCGGCGATTGGCTGCGCCGGCGTCTGGTGCTCTATGCCTTCAGCCACATGCTCATCATGCCGATGGTCATCGCGTGGTTGTGGTTTGCGTGGCGCGAGGATGCGACGCCAGTGCTGGGCTTGCTCATGCTGTTGAGTCTGCTGGCGGGTTTCGTGTTTGAACTGGCGCGTAAGACGCACGCGTCGATGGCCGAGCGCGCGGGAATTGATACGTACTCAAGTTTGCTCGGGGTGCCGCGGGCCGTTGGCTTTATCCTGGTGCTGCTGTGGTCGAGCGCGCTCGTGCAAGGTCTGTTGTTTTGGCAACTCGCCCTGCCGTGGTGGACTTACGTACTGGCTCTCGCTTGCGCGGTGTGGGTGAGCGTCGCCTACCGCCAGGGTCTCGCGTCGATGGCGGAAGGTAAGTTTCGCAAAGCGGAGTTGGCTACGTCGGCTTACATGCTCGCCAGTTACCTCGTCCTCATCGTCGCCACTTCGTTATGAATAAGCATCCACAGGATATCGGCGGTAAGGCGGAAGGCCTACGATTGCTCCAAGCATCGGGTTGCCGCGTCCCGCCCTTCGTCTCGCTGCCGGCCAGTGCTTTCGCACCCTATTTGCTCGAAGATTATAGCCTTCGGCCAGCTTGGCGAGACGACCCAGCATTTGCGGAACTGTGGCAAGTTTTGGCGAAAGCCCAAATACCCCCTCCGGGGGCTAGGGGGGCCTACGCCGTGCGCTCCTCGGCCCTCGGCGAGGACGGCCGCAACTATGCCCACCCCGGCATGCTCGACACGCAACTCGGCGTAGCGGCCGAGGACATCCCCGTCGCCATCGAGGCCGTCGTGCGCAGTGCAAATAGTGACCGTGTGCGCGCGTATCGCATCGAGATGGGTCTGCATACACGTCTGCTCCCCGCTGTCATCGTGCAAGAGTGGATCGCGGCCGAGCACAGCGGCGTGCTCTTCACTACTTATCCGGTCTATCCCAACGAACTGCTCATCCACACCGTGCGGGGCGCGGGCGAAGCGCTGGTGCAGGGCCAACGAGACCCGGCCGAAGCTGCCTTCGACAAGGCGAGCGGCGAGGTGTACTGGCAGGAGGTTCCCGAAGGCGAGCAGGCGCTGCCCGCGGATCTTTTGCAGGAATTATTCGATACCGCTACGGCGCTAGAAGCAAAGTTTGACCTATCCGACTCGACCTAGAGTTCTGCGTTGCCGACAGGAGAGATATACTGGCTACAGATGCGGCCCATCACCACGCCACCTTCCGTACAGATCGTGCTCGATAACGCCAACATCCAGGAGAGCTACTGCGGACTTACCTCCGAACTTAGTTTCACCTTCGCCGAGCGCGCCTACGCCACCGTCTACCGGCAGACCATGCGCGCCCTCGGCCTCTCGAAAGCGAAGGTGGCCGCCCAAGAAGCGGTCGTACAGAACTTGCTACATCATTACCGCGGACGCGTCTACTACAACATCAACAATTGGTACCGCGGTCTGGCGCTCTTACCCGCCTTTCGGCAAAACAAGTCCGATCTCGAGCGCATGATGGGCTTGGAAAGTCCGGTAGCCTTCGTAGAAGATCGACGCAAATCGCTCTGGGACATCAGCACCGGCCTGCCCGCACTCGGCGTCAATCTCGTTCGCCTACTACTGGCTTTCCGCCGCCTACCGAAAGATGCCGCGCGCTTTGAAGCCAACTTCGAAAAGGTCTTCACCGACTTCTATGCCGCCGAGCCAAACAACTTTACAGAAAGCGAGTGCCAGCAATGGTATCAACGCTTAAACACCGACGTACTGGAGCACTGGGAAGTGCCGATCATCAACGATTTCTACGTCATGATGCAGAATGGCCGAGCCCACCGGCGCCTTGCGAAAATACAGGTCGCCGAGCCAGACGTTTACTTGCGCGATCATCTGCACCAGGACCAGGCGTTGCCGTCACTCGAACCGATGCTAGGACTACAAGCTCTGGTGCAGGAGGCGAAAGGATACGCTGGATTGGTAGCCTTATTACAGCAAGATTCGCCTAGGCTATTCGACACACTCGACGCGAAGTATCCGGCTTTTGCGACATCGGTACGCGCCTACATCGCGCGCTACGGCGACCGTGTCATGGGCGAACTCAAGATGGAGACCGTCACGATGCGCGTCGACCCAAACGTGCTGTTGCGCTACCTGCGCCCGATGCTAGACAGCGCGCCCACGCACGCGACGCAAGCCACCAACACCACGCCCGCGTGGCTTCGGCCCCTACGCGAAGGCATCTTCCGCCGCGAGGCGTTGCGCCTGCAACGCACGCGCTTGTTTGGCATGTACCGCAGCGTCTTCCGACGCATGGGCAATCTGCTACACGCTCGCGGCACTTTGATATCGCCCGCCGACATCTTCCTCTGGCGTCTCGCGGAGTTGGAGCGCTACTGGCAAACGGGCGAGTCCGTAGTCGCCGAAGAGTTGGTGCGCCGCCGCGAGCAAGCGAGCGCTTGGCAGGGCGACGAGCCGCCGGGTCGCGTCTACGTCCCGGGCCGCAATCTCCAGCCGCCGTTGGCCAGCGCGGACGGCAGACACTTCCAGGGGCAGGCCGCGGTCGCCGGCGAGGCCGAGGGCGAGGTGGTCTGCATCTCCGGCCCCGAGGATTACGCGCCGTTGCGGGGCAAGATCCTCTGCGCGCTGCGGACCGACCCCGGCTGGGCGCCGCTCTTCCCGGGCTGCAAAGGCGTGATCATCGAGCGCGGCTCTAGCCTCTCGCACTCGGTGATCGTGTTGCGCGAGCTCGGCATTCCCGCCATCATCAACGTCCCAGGCATCACCCGCGCCCTCGTCACCGGCGACCGCGTCCGCATCGACGGGCAGACCGGTCAACTCGAACGCTTATGAATGAGATTAAACAAGCTTCCGTAGACGGCTCCCTTCCGGCAGGTTTCTACGCCTTACGGCAAAACCTGTTCGCCGCTGAAGGCTTGCACAACGACGAATCACCCGAGCACGTCGAGGCTTTGCTTTCGCTAAAACGTGACGAAGCTGCCGTCGAGTTGTTTTGGTCGCCAGGTAAAGCGCGTTTATTAGGGATCCACCCGCATGGGAGTGAAGCGGCGATGTTTGGTTTTTGGGAAACCATAAACGATTCCATCCTCAATACCGCACTCTTTAAAGCCTTCGAAACCTGGGCGAGGTCGCGCGGCTGCACGCGGGTGGAAGGGCTCAAAAACTTCAACACCTTTCACAATTACCGCCTGCGACTCGACAGAGCGCCGTGGGGGCAATTCACGCGCGAGCCGGTGAATCCCAGCTACTACCCCGCGCTGCTTAGGCAAGCGGGTTACGCGGTACAGCAAAGGTTCGTGAGTCGCCTTATCCGCGCGGAGGTGATCCCGCAAGCTTATACGGATAAACGTGTTTTGCTGGAAGGCTTAAAAACTTTACCGTACGAATTTATTCCTCTCAATCGCGAAAGTTGGCAAGCACGTGCGCCTGAGATCTTCGCCCTCGTCGCCGACATCTTCGGACAAAACCCGGGCTACCGCGGGATCGCCGCCGAGGAATTCGAGTTGTTGTACAACCCGACCTACGCTGCATCCTTATGTCCGCACACCTCCGTGCTCATGGCCGAGCGGGAGACGGGGCGCCTGGTAGCGATCAGTCTGTGCTACCCCAACTACGCCCCCTTGCGCCTGCAGACGCCCCCGGTCTTCGCCGAGCACTACCCCATGCTTCGTCACCGCACGATGCTCGCCAAGACCCAGGGTGTGCACCCGGACTACCGCCAGCGCGGGTTGATGAATTACCTCGGCGCCTATGGCATGATGAGCTTCCGCGACTACTACGACGACGCTATTTTTTGTTTGATGCGCGAGGGGAATGCTTCGCTGCGGTTCACGGAGCGGTTGGCGTATGCGGAGGTGGGGTATGGGATGTTTGGGAAGGGGGTGGGGTGAGGGGCTATGCATGCGGCGTCCGCTGGTTCATGCGGGTAAGGGGGCCAAGCGGATCTATCGCTCTAGTCGACTCAAGACCGCGAACTCGATAGTCTCTACGGTCTTTCGGGCGCCTGCACTCCCCGGTCGCGTATGGATCCCGAACACTTTAGGGGGGCGCTGCCGTGCGCCGAGGGGCAGGTTACTCCGACATTTACTCCGACATTTACTCCGACACCGGGCGCAATGCCTTGATATGCAGCGAGCGATCGACCATGTACTCCGACAGCCGGGGGGGAGACACCTGGAATTCAAGCGTGCCGAGGCCGATCCGCGCTTCGTGGCGGAGTACCAGGCCACGCAAGACCCAATCAATCGACAGCGCCTCAAGCACAACATGCTCCAAGACGCCGTGCAAGGCTCCCGCGACGAGAGCCTGGACTTCTACCGCCTCTGGGCCACCGACCCGGCTTTTCGCAAGACGTTTACACAGCTGTTTGATCGGGCGCTGGAGCGGGCGGGGCTGCCGGGGATTGTCGAGAGTGTAACTTCAACGGCGATTCAAACGTAGACTCAAAATTTAAGATGACACACAAGACTAAAGGAAAAAATGATGACAGAAATAAGTTGGCAGACCATTCGCGATAACTTAATAGTTTTTCGGACGGTTTATTCAATTCATCACGATTTTACATCTGAAGAATTGACAGAAGTGTCATGAACGTGTAGTTCGCGGCGATGCCATCCATTCTGATTACGAATACGAAGAGAATGGAATAAGGTGTGTTCAGTCTAGAGTCGGAATATTATTTAACAAAAAAATTGTTTGGCGCCTATATCCTGATATATGTATGTCTAAAGTTGGATGTGAGTATATGACACCTCGTTGGCAACTAGATACGAGCAACAGTCCTTGGACGCCTCTAGATATCAATAAAGAGATCGAATTTCTTTGCACATCGAGCGAGCAATATTTTGGTTGCTACAGTGCTATAATGGACCGTTATCAGTCGGACATACTAGATTATATGAACGATGACGGGGAAATTGGTGAGGAAGAAATAGCAGCATATAATAGCGACCTACGCCGCATTAGGATCAAAGAACTTGAAGGCTGGCAAGAGGCACAGCTCATTGACGCAAAATATCGGATTGATTTTCACAGCACGGACTTACATCAAGTTAACTTATCAAACTTAAAAGCGATTCTGCTTACGTCGTTCTACGAGGACGCAGCGCCATTCATCTATAAGGAGCTATTTTACTACCTCTTAACCGATCTTTTAGCCGCGTCCATCCCATGCTTCACAGTAGCCAAATTATTCTGCAAAGAGATGGAAGACGAAAATTTGGCGGTGCCCATATGTTCTCCATTCGATTGCAACTGTGAAGATGTATTCAATTCATCGAATGACGAACGAACATTTCGCAATTTTACCAAAAAAATCTTCTGGGTCGGAGACGAACATCGCACACACCCTTGGTCTCAAAGACCAGGCGGAGGGGCAGTTGTCGTTTCTTACTTGAATGGTGCAGTACGAGGCTACGACAAGGTCAAACGTCCGCACAAGTATATCCCGAAAATATTCATGGGCGATAAAGAAAGTATATTTTATATGCAGGAAGGCACATTGTTTGATTACCTGGAAAAGTATGTTGCGTCGGTGGGCGCCGCCAGAAGCGGGAGTGCTACTTTGGAGGTTCTGTGGACTCAGGGAGACGGCGACATACTTACCGAAAGGCTTAAAAAATTTCAAAGTGACTAAGAAAATTACAAACCACCGCTTAGAATTGCAAACTTGTGTAACTGTTCCTTTAGTGTCGTAACTTGAAGTTCGCCTCTTCTTCATACCAGGCAGCACCAAGCTCGGGGCAGAAATGCTGAACCAGTAAGGTCCGGACGGCCACCTCGAACCGCTCGAGCAGGTGCATGAACAGCAAGCGCAAGTCGCGGTCCATATTGTAAAGCGCGAGCAGAAGTTCGAAGTCGGTGCCCGGGCGAAAACCGAGGCTCCAGTCTAACGGATCGACGACGAGCGAGGAGAAGTAGCCCCGCAGACGGAAGTACCCCACGTAGCGCAAGTGCTGAGCCGCCTGGGCAGGATCGGCCACGCGCATCCCCCGAGCGATTAAGTGGGCGACCTGCGCCTCGACGGAGATGGCTTGCTTGGAGTAGTGCATAAAAAAGCCCGCTAGTGATGTCGCTAGCGGGCCTCCCCATGAAGGGAAAAAAAGATTGACCTACCCAATTTTCCGCCGTGCAGATGAGAGGCGCGGTAGGTTCTGTTGCCGCAAAGGTACGCCGAAGTCGCGCACCAGGTTCATGAAAGGCGAAAATCGGGCCGACGTTAACAGACTGAGCCATCTGGGGGCCGCTCGACTGCTTAGAGAAGAGGCCCTTCCCCTTCTCACGCTGCGAGTGGCGCTTCCAATGAGGGCACCCTCGTGGAGCTACTCAGCAGCGGAGCCCCTACCCCACTGCTTCGTAACGCCCCCCTACTCCACATCATGCAAATCCTTCACCTCCTCCACTTCCACATCCAACACGTCCGCATCCTTCAGCGGGTGCGTCCCGTCCACCGACTCCGGGTAGCGCGTCACGCCATCATAAGGCTCCTTCGAGAACGTGAGCCCCTTCGGATCAACATCGACATAGATCGTGTCCCCGGCCTGGAAGGTGCCGCGCAGGATCTCCTTCGACAGCTTGTCGACGAGCTCGTTCTGCAATACGCGCCGCATCGGGCGGGCGCCGAAAGGCAAGGGTGGCGCTGGTGCTAAGTCAGGGCTGCTGCTGGCCGGGGGGGGTGACGTAGTCAGTGTTTGCACTAAAGCCTAAGAGGTGAATCCGCCGGCTTGGCGCTCGATGCTTGCGCGCAGACGACGAATCGCCTGCCGCAACAGGCAAACCTCACGCCCCGCTGAAACCACGCACAAACGCACAAACGCACAACAAGTTGGTGCACACTCGCTACCGACCCCCGGGCGGCTACTTTTGCCCCGGTGTCGACTGCCGAACCCCCGCCCCCACGCGATGCCCTCGAGCTTTGCCTACAACGCATCGAGGCCCGCCTCGACTGGGGCGCGGCCGCCGACTGGCAGACGGTGCATTTCGAGGAACTTACCGAGTCAATCCTTGCCGAGACCGGCGTCCAACTTTCGGTGGCGACCCTCAAGCGGGTCTGGGGACACGTTGCCTACAGCAGCTCCCCCTCGAGGACGACGCTCGACACGCTGGCGCGCTTCGCGGGTTTCGCGGGCTGGGTGGAGGCGCAGGCGACGTGGCTCGGGATGCAGGCGCCGCCCCCGGAGCCGCTGCCGCAACCTGAAGTGCCCATCGCGCCGCCGCGGCCCGCGGCGGTGCCTACCGCACCTGCCGCCCCGCCCACCCACGCCACCGCCCCGGCCACGCGCAATTGGCGGCCGCTCGCGGTCGGCTTCCTCGGCGTCCTGCTCGCGGCCATCTTGGTTGGTACGCTCGCCACGCATACGCCGACGTACAAAGGTCCGCCGGTGCAGGTCGAGCGCTTTGATTTCGCGCCCATCGCGCGGGGCTTGCCCAACACGGTGCAATTCCGCTACGCCGTCAACGGCAGCAGCTTCGATACGCTCAGCATTCAGCAGTCGTGGGACCCACGCCTGCGCCACGCGGTCGATCCGGCGCGCGGGTTCTACGCCTGCACGTACTACTACCCGGGGGTTTACACGGCTAAGCTGCTGATCGACGGAGTGGTGGGCGCCGAAAAGTCACTCGTCGTCCCCTCGGAGGGTTGGCTCGGGACTATCGACCAGCCGGCCGTGGAGGCCCCGGAATACCGATCGATGTCGCAGCTGATCGGCGAGGACGGTGCCCTGCGCATCACCGCGCCAGATATCAATACAAATAGCGCCAAAGCGCCGCAGCACTCGGGCGAATTACACTTCATCGGTGGGCTCGACGGCATCGACACCGAGGCGGGTTTTCGGTTTTCTACTTCGTTTCGGCACGAGCGCGGAGACGCTTGCCGCGGAGCGAATATGGTGCTGTATGGAGAGCGCGGCACCATGATTTTCCCCTTCGTGCTCACGGGTTGTACCGGCGATATCGACCTATACGTCGACCAGCAGATGATTGACGGTCGGCACACGGATTTGGCGGGTTTTGGCGTAAGCCCGGACCAGTGGGTCCGGGTGGACGTGGAATTGCTCGACAGGGAAGTACGTGTGATGCGCGACGGAGAGGAGGCCTTTCGGCAAAACCTATCCCACGGCTTCGGACGCCTGCTGGGGGTGCGGTATCGTTTTAATGGATTTGGCGCGGTGTCGGAGGTGAGTTTGGGGGCCGGAGCTGGGGCTACTCCAGTGGCGCTCTGGCCAACGGACGTACCCGAGGGCATGTGAAACGGTCGGATAATTCGCTAAGCAACAGCGGGTTATCGGATTTGCACCGACTTGCACGCCCTTGTCGCCAGCTTGGTTGGGCCCGGTGGCGCCCGTAGGACCTGTTTTGCGGAAGCACAACCAGCCACCCTATGACCTCGCGTTTCTGCCTATCCTTAGTTTTGGCGCAAGCCGCCCTCTCCCTCGCCGCCCAAACCCAGCAGCTCCCGCTCACGCCTGAGGCCTGGGACGCCAATGATCTGCCCATCCGCTTCGTCGAGCACCGGGGGCGCCAAACCCTACACATCGGTGCCGCCGATCAGGCGCTAGAAGATCATACCGTCGACAAGCGGGACTTCGTCCTCCGGGACGGGACCCTAGAGTACGACTACCTCCCCGAGACCGACGGCTTCGCGGGGGTCCACTTCCGGCGCGTCGACAAAGACAATTCGGAACTCGTTTACCTGCGGACCTTCTTCGCCGGGGAGTCGCGCGTCACGGAGGCCCTCCAGTACGCGGCCATCGTGAAGGGCGTCAACTACTGGGACCTGCGCCCGGAGTACCAGGCCGCCGTCGAGATCAAGGGCGACGACTGGAACCACGTCAAGCTCGTGGTGCTCGGCCAGCAACTCCTGGTCTACGTCAACGACATGACCGCGCCGGCGCTGTACGTGCCGCAACTCGACGGCGGTATTCGGGAGGGGCGCATCGGATTTAGTGGTCGTGGTTACTACGCGAACGTGCGGTTCGATCCGGGCACCCCGGAGCTCGCGGGTGAGGTCGGCTACTTCGCCGGGGGCCGCGACGGTCGGTATCTGAACCGTTGGCGCGTGAGCCCGCCCGAGGCCATTCCCTTCGACCGCTCGCTGACGCGCCTGGAGGTGCCGCGCGACACGACGACCTGGCGAACGGTAGACGCCGAGCATCTGGACCTCGTCAACCTGAGTCGGCCTTTCGGCAAAACGCCCTCCGGCGAGCGCAGGCTCTGTTGGTTGAAGACGACCCTAAACAGCGACGTGGCTCGGGAGGTGGCGGTTGACTTTGGATTTTCCGACGCCGCGGCGGTGTACGTCAACGGCCGGTTGCTGTTCGCCGACGAAAACCGCTACGGTACGCCGCAGATGCGGTACCCGAAGGGGCGCTTGAGCATTGACAACGCGCAGTTCCGTCTCCCACTCGAGGCCGGGGATAATGAAGTGGCGGTAGCGCTGAGCAATGATTTTTTTGGGTGGGGGCTGAAGATGCGGGTGCGGGAGGTGACGGGGGTGCGGTAGCGAGCCAGGACGCTTCACAACCTCTTTCCTCACGCTTAATCACGTCTCATGCGCACCTTTCTGTTATTGATAGTGCTCCTTGTTTTGGCGAAAGCCCCCACCTCGCTACTCGCCCAAATCACCGTCTCCGGCACCGTCGTCGACGGGGCCGACGCACCCGTGGCTTACGCCAACGTCGTGCTCCTGGCCGCCGCCGACACCAGTTTCATCGGCGGAGCCGTCACGGATGCGGGCGGCCGCTTCCAGATCGAGAGCCCCGCACCAGGCCGCTACCGGCTCCGCGTCACGTCGATCGGTTACGGCGACTTACTCGGTCCCGAAATGGATCTCGCCGAAGACACCGACGTGGGTCCATTGACCCTCGGCACGGGCGCCGCCCAACTCACGGCCGTCACTGTTACGGCCGAAAAGCCTCTCTTCGAGCGCCGCATCGACCGCACCATCGTCAACGTGGCCAACCAGCCGACGGCCATCGGGCAGACCGCCCTCGAGGTGCTCGAGCGCTCGCCGGGGATCATCGTCGACCGCAGTTCGGGCAACATCAACATGCTCGGCAAGGACGGCGTCCGCGTGATGATCAACGGTCGCCTCAACTACATGCCCGCCGACGCGCTGGTGAGCTACCTCGCCGGCATCCCCGCGAGCGACATCGTGCGCCTCGAACTCATCACCACGCCCCCGGCCGACCTCGACGCGGACGGCAACGCGGGCTACGTCGACATCGTGCTCAGGCGGCTGCCAGACGAGGGGCTTAACGGCAATTACACCCTGACCGGCGGGGGCTCCTACGCGGAGGCGAGCTTTCCGGGCGCGCAGTTGCGAGAGATCGTGCAGAGCTCGGTGAGTGGGACGTACCGAAGGGGCAGGGCGAGTGTGTTCGGCAACGTGAGCTACGTGCGCAACGCTACGCCCGAGCAGAGTTACCTGCGGCGCACCGTCGGCGGCGAGCGGCCACAGACTACCGACCTAGCCTTCCGCCGCAATCCCCTTCGCAATGTGGTCAACGCGCGCCTCGGGGCCGATTTCACGCTCTCCGAGGGGACGACGCTCGGCTTGCTCGCCAGCGGCTACGCAGACCTCTACGACATGGGCGGCCAGCAACGCAACCGCTTCGGACTCGCCGCCACGGCTGATACCTTGCTGATCACGGACGTGCGGGAGGACAACGACTGGCGGCACGGGCAAGTGGGCGTGCTGCTTTCGCAAAAACTCACCACCGCGGCCAAGCTCGACCTTAGCTTGGATTACCTCGTTTACGACAACGAGAACCCGATCAGTTACGCGCTCGACTATCGCGACCTCGGCGACGCAGGCAGCCTGCGGGATGCGCGTCTGGCGAGCGACAAAACATCGCCCTTCAACATCTTCGTCGCGAAAGCCGACTACCGCCAGTCCCTAGCTTCGGGTACGCTCTCGCTCGGCGCCAAGGCGGTCGTTTCCGACTTTCAGAACGACGTGACGCTACTTCGCGACGGCCAACGTGATTCGGGCTTCAGTTCGGCAAGCACGCTCGACGAGTCGATCGCGGCGGCCTACGCGCAGTACGCCTCCACCGCCAATCTCGGCGCGGACAAGAAGCTACTCGAGTACCAACTCGGCCTCCGCTACGAACTCACCGACACCGAACTCGACGAGGCCGCCGCCGGCAGGCTCGTGGATCGCAACTATGGACTGCTCTTCCCCAACGCGAGCATTGGCTATAACCTCACCGAGCGCATCAAGCTTACGGCGGGTTACGCGCGGCGCATCAACCGACCGGCCTTTACGCAATTGGCGCCCTTCGTGGTCTTCCTCGACCCGCGCACCAACTTCGGCGGGAATCCAGGTCTGCAACCCGGGATCGCGAACGCCTTCGAGGCGGCCATCACGCGCGGCGGACTCAGCCTCGGCTTAGGCTACACGAGCGTCGACTCTGCGATCGCAGGCTTTCAACCCGTGTACAATACCAGGCTACAAGCGCAGGTCACGCAGCCGCTCAACCTCAGTGGACAGCGCGTTTGGTCGGCCACCGTGGGCACGCCGACCAAGCTAGCCCCCTGGTGGAGCGGGCGCCTCAACGCCACCCTCACGTACACCGAAAACACGGCCTACGTCGAGGGCGCGCTCCTCACGCGAAGCCTTGCCAACGTCCGTATCGCGGGTGGTCAAAATTTTGCGCTTCCGCAAAACTGGTCGCTCGGAGTTTCGGGCTTTTTCTCGGGTCCGAACGTGAACGGCTACGTGCGCACGCTCGCGATCGGGAGTCTCAACGTGGCGCTCCAGAAGAAGCTCGCGAGTGGCGCGAGCTTCACGGTCGGCGTGGACGATGCCCTCAACACCCTTAGGGCGCGCAGCCGCACGGTGATCCCGGCGCAGGATTTCGTGGCGGATTTCGGCTTCGATTTCTCTCGTCCGACGTTGAAAGTGACGTACAGCGCGCCGTTCGGCAACAAGAGAGTGAAGAGTGTCTCGCGCGACAGCGCGGCGGAGGAGCGGGGGCGGGTGCAGTGAGGTGGCAGCTCTATCGCAAGTAGCAAAGAGGAGCTAGCAGGAGGAACTCAAGCGCATGCCTAGCTCGCCGGGTCCCGCCCGGTGCTCGCGGGCGACCCGGCACATCAGCCTCAAGGCATAGAGCGCGTCCGATTCGCTCGCCGACAGGGCACCTGTCCCATTGGGGTGGAGGGCCGCGAGGCTAGAAGTTGCGTTCCACCACGTCCGGGCAGCGCGGCTACACGCCCGTTTGGTAAAGCGCCGCTGCCCAGCGTAAGATGGGTAGGGGCCCCTCCTGTAAGCAGTCCAACGGCGCGATCATCCGTTTTGGCGAAAGCCGCCCCCCCCCCTTACTCCACATCATGCAAATCCTTCACCTCCTCCACTTCCACATCCAACACGTCCGCATCCTTCAGCGGGTGCGTCCCGTCCACCGACTCCGGGTAGCGCGTCACGCCATCATAAGGCTCCTTCGAAAACGTCAGCCCCTTCGGATCGACATCCACGTAGATCGTGTCGCCGGCCTGGAACTTACCGCGCAAGATGTCCTTCGACAACTTGTCGACCAGCTCGTTCTGCAGTACCCGCCGCATCGGGCGCGCGCCGAAAGCAGGCTCGTACCCGAGCTCCGCGAGGAACGTCAACGCGTTGCCCGAGACCCGCATCAGCATCGCCTGCCGGTTGAGCATCACGTCCACCGAGCGCAGCATCAGCTTGGCGACCTCCTTGATCTCATTCCTATCGAGCGGGAGGAACACCACGCGGTCATCGATGCGGTTCAAGAACTCCGGTCGCACGTTTTGCTTCAGGCGATCCAGCACCTCGAGCTTCGTCGTCTCTACGATCTCGGTGCGCTTCGACTCCCCGGCGGCGTCGAGGTCGCCGAAGTTCTCCAAGATGATGTCCGAACCGATGTTCGAAGTCATGATCACGATCGTGTTCTTGAAGTTGGCCACGCGACCCTTGTTGTCCGTGAGGCGACCGTCGTCCAGGACCTGCAAGAGGATATTGAACGTGTCCGGGTGCGCCTTCTCGATCTCGTCGAGCAAGACAATGCTGTAGGGCTTGCGGCGCACGGCCTCTGTGAGCTGGCCGCCCTCATCGTACCCGACGTAGCCCGGAGGCGCACCCACGAGCCGCGACACGGCGTGGCGCTCGGAGTACTCCGACATGTCGATCCGCGTGATGGCCGTCGGGTCGTTGAAGAGCACGTCGGCCAGCGCCTTGGCGAGCTCGGTTTTGCCGACGCCCGTCGGACCGAGGAAGATGAACGAGCCCAGCGGCCGGTTCTCGTCCTGCAGGCCCGCGCGTGAGCGGCGCACGGCGTCCGAGACAGCTTCTACGGCTTCTTTTTGCCCGATGACGCGGCGGTGGAGTTGGTCTTCTAACTGCAGCAGTTTCTCCTTCTCGCTTTGGAGCATCTTGGCTACCGGGATGCCCGTCATCCGGGCCACCGTCTCGGCGATGTCGTCGGCGGTGACCTGCTCGCGCGTGAAGCGCTTGTCGGCCGGCAACTCCTCGAGCGTGAGCTCCTCGTTTTGCAGCAATGCGTTGCGCTCCGTCAAATCCCCGTAGCGAATCCGGGCCACCGTCGCGAAGTCGCCGTCGCGCTCGGCCTTGGCGGCCTGCTGCTCGAGGTCTTCGATCTCGGCCCGTAGGCGGTTGATCGTATCGACGATGTCCTTCTCCTGTTGCCAGGTGGCCGTGAGCGAGTCGAGTTGCTGCTTGGCGTTGGCGAGGTCCTCCTCGAGGATCTTGAGCTTCGCCTCGTCGTTTTCCCTTTTGAGCGCCTCCCGCTCGATCTCGAGCTGGCGCACGCGGCGCTGCTGCTCGTCGACCTCGTCGGGCACGGAGTCGAGCTCGAGGCGGAGTTTTGCGGAAGCTTCATCGATCAGGTCAATCGCCTTGTCGGGCAGTTGCCGCTCGGTGATGTAGCGGTGCGAGAGCTGCGCCGCGGCCACGATGGCCTCGTCGAGGATCTCCACCTTGTGGTACACCTCGTAGCGCTCCTGCAGGCCGCGCAGGATCGAGATCGTGTCCTCGACGCTCGGCTCGTCGATCACGACGGTCTGGAAGCGGCGCACCAGCGCCTTGTCGTTCTC
This sequence comes from Saprospiraceae bacterium, assembly GCA_965215115.1. Lineage (GTDB taxonomy): Bacteria > Bacteroidota > Bacteroidia > Chitinophagales > Saprospiraceae > CALDTK01. The sequence continues at coordinate 2,079,045 of OZ244050.1, read as the reverse complement.
GAAGTACTTCTGGTACTCGTCGAGGGTGGTCGCGCCCACCGTCCGCAGGTCACCGCGGGCAAGTGCAGGCTTCAAGATGTTGGCCGCGTCCATGGCGCCCTGGCCGCCGCCGGCCCCGATGAGCGTGTGAATCTCGTCAATAAAAAGAATGACCTCGCCCTCGCTCGCCGTCACCTCCTCGATGACGCCCTTGAGCCTTTCCTCGAACTCACCCTTGAACTTCGCGCCAGCAATTAAGGCGGCAATGTCAAGCGCGAAGATCTTCTTCGACTTCAGGTTTTCGGGCACATCAGATTTGACGATCCGCCAGGCGATACCCTCGACGATGGCCGTCTTACCGACGCCCGGCTCGCCGATCAAAATCGGGTTGTTCTTCTTGCGACGGCTCAGGATGTGTAGCGTGCGCCTAATTTCTTCGTCGCGCCCGATGATCGGGTCGAGCTTGCCCATCTCGGCGCGCTCGTTAAGGTTGATGGCAAACTTATTCAGCGCATTAAAGGCGTCCTCCCCGCTCTGCGTCGTGATCTTGCGACCCTTGCGCAGTTCGTCGATCGCGGCCTTGAGGTTGCTCGGCGTCGCGCCCTGGTCCTGCAGCAGGCGCGCGGTTTTGTCGCGCCCGGCCGTGATGCCGTAGAGCACCGCCTCGAGGCTAATGAACTCGTCGCCCATGGTTTTGGCGAAAGCCTCCGCCTCGCGCAGCGCCCCCTGGAAATCGTTGTTCGGGATACGGGTTCCCGCCCCCGGCCACCTTCGGAAAGGAGTTCAGGATCTCGTCGAGCTGGCGATTGATGGCGCTCATGTTCGCCCCCGTCTTCCCGAGCAAAAAGCCGGTCACGCTCTCGTCGGTCTGAAGGGCGGCCTGGAGTAAGTGTGCGGTGTCCACGGCCTGCTGTCCGCGGCTCTGCGCCAGTTGGGTCGCCTTCTGGAGCGCCTCCTGGCCCTTGATGGTTAGGTTGTCGGCAGTCATAAATAGTGCTTTGCTGCCTTAACATCAATCCGCGTGCCTTGGGTTGGGAGGGGACGGAATGGCGTTTCCGCAAAACCATTACTGCAAGTTTGTCACGCGGCTGTCGCCAAAACTGACGGAGTGGCGGTCCTTAGCACGGTCCCCATGAACTCGAGACAGCGAAACGGACAGCTCAACCAATCGGTCCGGATTTCATCTTTCCTACGAATCCCAGGGCCCCACACGGTAGGCGCGACCGTCACCTCTACTACCGCGAGGACTGCCCTAAGGTAGGTAAGAGGGCCTCCGCACGAGGGCGCCCTCGGTGTTCGCGCACTCGCAGCAGTCGAATCGACCGGCCGCGTTATCCAGGCTACAGAGGGGCGTGATGAATCCGAGGACGCTGCCCGCGACCGCCCGCACGGGCAGCACCGTGAGCTGGGCCTCGGCGACACCGAAGAACCCGAGGACCCCGGGGGCCTCCGGCGGGCCCTCGATATTCCCGATCCCCGGCAGGAGCCGCTCGTCGAAGGGCGTCCCGGAGGGCGCTTGCGCGATTTGATACGTCGTCAAGAACGGCGCCGCGGCCGCGCTGTAGCGTCGGCTCCGGAGCACGAAGTACGCCTGCTCCGCCATGCGGTAGTCGATTGCCTCGCTACCGACGTCGAACGTAGCCGCGCCCGAGCCCCCGACGGTGGACAGGTCGATCAGGCTCGGGGGCGCATCCTCGTTGTCGTCCACGAAGTAACACAGGCGGCTGAGGTCTAAGAACGTGCAAATGCGGTCGGCGTAGGCCCAGACGAAGGATTGCCGCACGGTGAGGGCGCCGGCGAGCGGCGCGCTGCCCTCCTGTCGGACGGTGGTCCTGGCCGTGATCGACCCCTGCGGCACGGCCACGCCATCGCGGTTGAGGCGGGATTTGAGCGCGAGTTCGGCCGAGAGGCTAAACGGCACGTACGGCAGGGAGTCCGCACGACTGCGGTAGGGCCCCGCGACATCCGGCAGGCGGATCTCGAGCTGGTAGGCGTCCCCGTGGCGAGGCGTGTAATTGGCTTCGTAGTCGACCCCACCGATGTTGGAGTAACGGTGGCGATCGCCGGTGGCGAGGTTGACGACCGTGATCTCGGCACCTCTGATCGGGCGGGCCTCCTCGGCGAGGCCGACGGTGAACCCGAAGCGCAGCTCCTGGATGGGGCTCCCGACGAGGACGGCGCCGTCGACGAAGGTGGTCGACTGCGTCGCCGTCGGGAGCTCGAGCTCCTTGACGCAGCCCACGGCCGACGCGACGGTGAGTAGCAGTACGGCCAGGCGCGTGCGGGCGGGGCTCGTGCGTGAGGTTAGTCCCATTGGAAAGTGAGGTTGAGGGAGGCCACGGGCCGACCGACGAGCGAGAATTGGTAGGCTTGCAGACGCCCGCCGCGTCGGTCGTAGAAGGCCGCGAAGGCATTCTCGCGCTGGTAGAGATTGTAGATCGAGAAGGAGTACCCGACGCGGAGGCCGCGGCTGCGCGCGGTGGAGTTGTCGACGTCGACGCCGAGGTCGAGGCGGTGGGTGACGGGGAGCCTGGCGCCGTTGACGCTCGTGGGCAGGGGCACCAGGCCACCGTTCTGCGGCAGGAACGCCGTCGCCGCGGTGAAGGGTCGGCCGCTCGTGAGCGTGAAGGCCGTGGAGAACGTGAACCGCCCCGTGGGCCGGTAGGAGTAGGTGACGTTGGCCTGGTGGGGGAGGTCGGTGTTGGACGGCAGGTAGCGCCCCTCGTTGAGGCGGACGACCCGGTAGCGGCGGTCGACCTCGAGCAGGCTGCGCCCGTAGGCGTACCCGAGTTCGACGCGGTGCTTGATGCCCCGGTAGCGCAGCGCGCCCTCGACCCCGGCGGCGAATCCGTCGGCCGTGTAGTACGACTGCTCCGGGGTCGCCGAGGCGCGCAGGAGCTCCCCGGAGAGCGCCATGTGCGAGCGGCGGATCCGGCGGTAGTACACCGAGGCCTCGTAGCCCCAGCGCGACAGCGACCGCCGGATCTCCCGACTGGCGACCGTGAGGCTCACGATGCCCGAGGTCGTGATCGGGAGGTACTCCGAGGAGACGAAGAAGATGTCGGCCGGGGTCGGGGATACCGTTGGGCTGAGCTGGTGGACCGGCTGCGCGAGGCGACTGTAGGCCAGGCCGACCTTGAAGTCCCGGTCGGGCGGGCTGTAGGTGAGCTGGGCGCGGGGCTGGAGCACGGCGGGCTGCGCGAAGGTGGAGGTACTCGCGGAGGAGTCGACGCCGATCACGTTGCCCTCGCCCGGGACGCCCGAGCCGTACTCGGACCTCCGCCCGGGGGGCGTCACGGTTTGTGCGACGAGGAGACGCAGGCCACCCTCCGCGAGCCACGTTTCCGAGATCTCGTACGTGGCCTCCGCGAAGGCGTACCCGGCGCGGAGGTTTGGGTCCTCGAAGTCGAACGGTCGCGTCATACCCCTGTCGCGCGGGCGTTGCCGACGCCCGGCGCTGCGGTAGTCTTCCACGCCGACGCCCGCGGCGGTTCGCACGCCCGCGGAAGTCACGCGCGCCAGTCCGATCTCGGCCTGGAGGTAGGTGAGCCCCGAGGTGAACGTCGAAGCGTCCGGGGAGGCGGCAATCGTGGTGCGCTCGGCGTCGAAGGTGCTCACGGTAGTTGCGGCACTGAGGGTCGTGGCGGCACTGAGGCGCTGCCGCAGTTCGGCCCGGGCGCCCGTGTTGCGGTACGCGAACCCGAAGCGCTGCCCGTAGCGAAACTCGTCGGTGGCCGTGAAGGCGCGCACGTCGAGGCGGGAGGCCCCCCACCGCGCCGCGACGCCGATGCCCGCGTCACCGAAACTCACCACCGAGCGCCGGAGGTCCCCTTGGTTGAGGCGGCGCAGCAACCAGTTAAGGTGGCTGCGGCGCGCCCCGGCGATCACGCTGACCTTGTCCGGGACGATCGGCCCCCCGACGGCGAGGCGACTGGATAGCGGTCCGGTCGCGCCGCTGAGGTGCCACTCCTCGAAGTCGCCCGTGCGCCACTCGACCTCGATCGCGCTCGAGGACCGCCCCCCGATCCCGGCCGGGACGTAGCCGCGGTAGAGCTCAACGCCCGCGACGAGGTCGCCGTGGAAGGCCGGGAAGAACCCGAGGGCGTGCGCCGGGTACAGCACCGGGATCCCGCCCTGGCGCACGAGGTTGGCGTCGAGCCCCCCGCCCCGCACCGAGAGCCCGACCGAGCCCTCGGACGTGGCCGCGACCCCGGGGGTTCGCGTGAGCGCGAGCAACACGTCGGGCTCGGCCGTGAACGCGGGCAGGAGCCTGAGTTCACGCGAGGAGATGGCCGTGAGCCCCCCGGCGGCCTGCCGCATACGCACCGCCTCGTTGCGCGCTGACACGACCACCTCCGCGAGCGTGGCCGCGCCCTCGCGGAGCCGCAGCACCGGGAGCGCCCCGTCGCCGAGGACCTCGATCTCGACGGGCTGCGGGACGTACCCCACGGACTGCACCTCGACGAGCTGCCGCCCCCGCGGTAGCGAGAGCGCGAACTCCCCGGAGAGTTCGACGACGGTGCCGGTCCCGGAGGCGGGGTGCACGACACTCGCCCCGACGAGGGCCTCGTCGGAGCGCTCGTCGAAGACGTACCCCGTCACGAGGGCCTCCCCGGGGGCGGCACCCTCGGTTTTGGCGAAAGCCCCCGACGGCAGCGACTCACCCTCCCCGACGCGGTAGCGTAGCACCTCCGCCACGGCCCGATCGGGCGAGCGGAACCGGCCCTCGCGCCAGGCGGCGATGACCTCGGCGGCGTACGCGCGCGTGAGTTTGCCGACGGGCGCCACCACGAAAGTATCGCGGCCCTGCCCCACGTAGCGCAGGTTGGTGCCCCCGATGGCGAGGCGCAAGGCGTCGGCCGGGTTGGGGGCCTGCCGGACGCTCCCGCGGTAGAGCGGGATGTCATCTGGGTGGTACAGCACCGTGACGTTGTAGCGCTGCCCGATCTGGTCGAAGGCCCGGAAGAGGGGCTCATCCTCGATGACGAGTTCGTCGGTGGGCTTGGCTTCGTACTCGGTCCCGATGAAGGTCTCGGCCTGGCGCTCGACGTCGGTCACCTGCGCTACCCCCGACGCGCGGAGCTGGCCCACGAGGGCCTCGTCGTGGTAGAGCGCCACCGCCGAAACCTGGAGGCGTACGATCCGGAGGGTGGTGCGCTGCCCGAGGTAGTCGAGGGCCTGGCGGAGGTTGAGCCCCGGCAGTCCGCGCAAGGGGAGGGTGAGGACCCGCGCGAGATCGTCCTCGCTGTAGACGAGGCGGGCGTCGTGCTCGCGGGCGAGGTCCCGCAGGATGCGCGAGAGTCCGGCGCTGTCGTAACGCAGGAGCGTGGACTCCTCCTGGGCGTAGCCGTGGCCACACACGAGGAAGAGGCTGCACAAAAGCGCTAGGGATCGCGACGGACCGCCCGGGGGTAAGATCATGTGCTTCGGTTAGACAAACCGAAAGGTAGTCGCCTGTCGGCAAAACGCACCCCTCACACGGTCGCGTACGGGCAAACGGCCTGGGTTAATCCACCCCGTCCAACACCACCCGGTCGCGACCACGGGCTGCCCCCAAACCGACTTGCCCGGGGTAGGTCACGTCGCCCTCCTCCTCGTCGCTGTACGCAAACCCCCGCGGTGCCCCGCCGTGGATGCCGCTCAGGTCACGATCGGGGTAGCGCAGGTCCCGGCTCTCTCCCTCGGGATAGGCCGTGTGGTCGACGTAACGCGGCTCGCCCGGGCGGGCGTCGTGCCCGGACGCGAAGACGTCCTCGCCCACGGCCCGATCGTCCACGTAGTCCTCGTCGTAACGATCGCCGTCGCCGTCGCTACCGACGCCCAGGCCCTTCAGCAGCAGGGCCGTACCGGCCGCCGCGATCCCGCCCACGAGTGCGGCGCCGAACCACTTGTTCATCGTCAGCCACAGCGCCGGGCTCGCGTCCGTGGCCTGGCCGCCGAAACCACCTTTGTAACCGTGGTCGCCGGGGACGGCCGTGAACAGGTAGTCGCTCGCGTTCGGGTCGGCGGGCTCCTCGGTGAGCTGACCGCTGACGCCGGTCTTGCCGAGCACCAGGTCGCCGAGGCCCGGGAAGAGCTTGTTGCCCCAGATGGTCTGGAAGGTGGGCCACCCGACGAAGACCTCGCGCTCGTCGTGGGTCGCGGCGTAGTAGATGCCGCGGGCCGCGACCTCGGGCTCGTAGACCTTACCCATTGGCCTGGGCTTGTTGGGCATCTTGTTGCGCGTCAGCTTGAACTGCGTCGTGTTGACGCCCGGCAGCTGCACCATCGAGAGCTTAATGTCCGAGCCTTCGTGGATCAGCTCCGCGCGCAAAGAGTCGAAGAAACCCTGGATCGCGTGCTTCGCCCCGCAGTAGGCCGTCTGCAGGGGGATGCCGCGGTAGGCGAGCGCCGAGCCGACGAGTACGATCGACCCGGTGTTGCGCGGGCGCATCCGCCGCAGGGCTTCCATCGTCCCGTAGACCACGCCGTGGTAGGTCACGTCCGTCACGCGGCGGAACTCCTCCGGGCTCACCTCCTTGAGGGGCGCCAGGAAGCTCACCATGGCATTGTTGACCCAGACCTCGATCGGGCCGAAGGCCTCCTCGACCATCTCGGCGGCGAGCGTGATCTGGGCGGGGTCGGTGACGTCGCACACGCAGCAGATGGCCTCGCCGCCGAGGGCCTCGACCTGGCGTTTGGCCCCTTCGAGACCGTCGATGTTGCGGGCGAGGAGTCCGATCTTGGCGCCCTGCTTGGCGAACTCGTGGGCGGTGGCGCGGCCGATGCCTGCGCTCGCTCCGGTGATGACGACGACTTGGGGACGATGCATGGGGGTGGGGTCTAGGGGATTGGGTCTAGGGGTCTAGCGCTTGGGTCGACTTTCGTCAAAACCGCTGGCGCGTCTAGCGCAACGCAGGCATGCCGGTCGTGTTGAGCGCTACGGACATTTCTCGCAGGCGAGCGTAAAAATCAACAAATGTTGAAACATCGAGCCCTTGCCAACATTCTGTTTATATTTGTGCGAGAATCGAAACACTATGCACTCACTGCCCTCGCGGCCGGAGGCCTTCCGCCCGGCCGCCGCGCTACAGGCGCTCGACAGCCCGACGCGCCGCCGCCTCTTGCAAGTCCTGCAGGCGCAGGGCCCGACCGACTTCACGCCGCTCGCCGACCAGCTCCAGATCTCCAGCCTTAAGCTCAACTACCACCTCGGGCTCCTCGAGGAGGCCGGTTTGGTGCGTTTCCGCAAAACCCGCCACCGCGACGCCAACAGCAGCGCAGCGGAGAGGACGGTCATCTTCCGCGCCGTCGGCTGGGCGCGGATGAAGAAGCTCTGGGGCGAGGGGATGCAAGGCTTGTAAAACGGGCAGCCCCCCCTGCGCATCGAGCCTCACAAAGTCCCCGCGATTACACGAGCGCACGGCCCCCCAGCGAAGCACCCCCACCGACCCCACCAGGGCCGAACCACGAGAAACCCAACGCAAAGCCCCCCACCGAACCCACCGACCCCAGCGGGGTCGAACCACGAGTAGCCCGGGGTCCAACCGACGACACCAAAAAAGCCCCCAAAACCCAACTTCACAAAAGCAATAACCCAACGGACCGGATCGGACCCCGGGAAACGAACGCACAGCCCCCAGCAAAGCCCCCCACCGACCCCAGCGGGGTCGAACCACGAGTAGCCCGGGGTCCAACCGACGACACCAAAAAAGCCCCCAAAACTCAACTTCACAAAAGCAATAACCCAACGGACCGGATCGGACCCCGGGAAACGAACGCACAGCCCCCAGCAAAGCCCCCCACCGACCCCAGCGGGGTCGAACCACGAGTAGCCCGGGGTCCAACCAACGACACCAATAAAGATTTCAAAACCCAACTTCACAAAAGCACCAACCCAAAGGCCCGCATAGGACCCCGGGAAACGGGACCCCAACGCACAGCCCCCCCAGCACAGCCCCCCTATCGCTTCACCAGCCGCACCACCTCCCCACTAGCGCCGACGTGCAAGAAGTACATCCCGACAGGCAGGTCCGATGGCACCACCCACGTTAGGGTAGCCCCCCCGGCGCCCGCGCGCCCGAAGTCCGCAGCCGTCCACGCCGCCACTTCCCGCCCGAGGGCATCCAGGAGCCGTAGACTCGACCCACCCGGTATCCCCTCTACCTGCAGCACCTCACCGAGGGGATTCGGGAAGGCCTCCACGGAAGGTTTTCGCGAAAGCTGCACCACCGGCGTCAAGTCGCGACACGCCTGCGATAGATTGGGGCAGTAGGCCAGTCGCTGCGGGAGCGAGCAATCGAGGACGAAGGGATTCTCATTGTCCTGGTAGGTCGCGATCTTCCTCGAGCGCGTGGCCTCGGCCGCGTCGACGGGGTCCGTCTCGTGCCAGGTACACAGGTCGGCGCGCATCTTCCCGAAGAAGGTGGCATCCTCGCGTTGGGCCCGGGCGCGGTGGATGGACCAGAAGTAGAACACCGCCCGCGCGATGTCGCCCTTGATCTTCTCGCGCGGCTCGAAGGCGGCGGTGGTCCCCTCGGAGTACTCGTCGCGGACGTTGGCGGGGGGGACGGTCCGAAGCTCTTCCTTCAGGCGGTACCACGTCAGCGTTTGCGCGTCGGGGATCTCGCCGAAGGGTAGGCTCCCGCGGTCGGAGTTGACGTCGATCTGCGTGGGGTAGAGGTGGTGCATGTCGGCGCGGGCGTCCCCCTCGGCCCCCTTTGACTGGGGGTAGACGTGCTCGGTGTTGATGCCCTTCCCGAAGGCGATGTCCTTCGGCTCGCCGTTGCCGGCCATCGAGATCGTGAGGCCCGTGTACTGACACTCGAGGGTATTATTGGTAACCCAAACATCTGCGTACAACTGGTTGCGGGCCGTGCCGTAGTTGAGGCCGGATTTCGGAGAATACCCCTGCTGCAAGCGGCTAAGCAGATTCGTCCCCGTCGACCCGGGGTAGATCACCGTCTGCTGTTGCGCACCTGCGCTGCCGGCGGTGAGCGCGAGGGCGACGAGCACAACCACACGTCCGGTAAGTAGCTTTCGGATCATGGCGCGAAGCTACTCGCGCGACCACCGGTCGTTCACGCGGCGAGCGCCTGCCTGACGGCAGGTGGGTACCGGTTGGCGCGGTACTTCACGACGCCGCCGATCTCGTAGGCGAGCACGAGGTTGAGGTGCCGCAGCCGGCGGAGCAAGAACCGCTGCTCAGGACCCAGGTCGAGTTGCGCCAAGGTCATCGACTGCCCGCGGAGCCGAGCCAGGAGCTCGAGGGCCAGCGGATCGTCGAGGAGCCCCGCGATCACGAGGGCGGGTTGGTGATTGGTAGCGTAGTAGAGGTGTTGTGTAGCGGCCATTTCGATTCGATTCTGGGGCAACCTTTGCGCCCAGGGTTCGGTAGTAAGACTACGGCTCCTCTGCAATTACACACTTTTTGTTTGAAAGAGCGATGAATACCTAGATCTAGGTACTCGCTCTCCTACCCCAAGAAACATGATCAGCAAACCCCACCCCTGGCACGGCATCCACATCGGGGCCGACGCGCCGGAGTCCGTGATGGCCTTCATCGAGATGACCCCCTACGACACCGTCAAGTACGAGATCGACAAGGTGTCCGGCTACCTCAAGGTCGACCGCCCGCACCGCTTCTCGTCGCTGCTGCCGGCACTGTACGGATTCGTCCCGCAGACCTACTGCTCCGCGCGGACCGCCGAGTACTTCCAGGAGCGGAGCCCGGAGGCCGACGTCATCCAGGGCGACAAGGACCCGCTCGACATCTGCGTACTCTCCGACCGCAACATCCACCGCGGCGACATCATCGTGCCGGCCATCCCGATCGGGGGCTTCCGCATGCTCGACGGCGGCGAGGCCGACGACAAGATCATCGCCGTGCTGGCGTCGGACGAGTTCTACACCGAGTGGGACGAGGTCTCGAAGCTCCCCGCCGCCATCGTCGACCGCCTCAAGCACTACTTCCTCAACTACAAGAACATGCCCGACGAGGAGGTCCGCGTACAGATCCTGGCGACGTACGGTCGGGAGGAGGCCCACGAGGTGATCCGGCGCGCGATGGAGGACTATAGGATCAAATTCGGGGGCGTGTTGAGTTGACAGTTCTCAGTTGACAGTTCTCAATTCCCGTCACGCGTGCCGTTCTACCGGGCCTACGCGGCAGCCAACTAAGAACTGTCAACTGAGAACTGTCAACTGAGAACTGTCAACTGAGAACTGTCAACTGAGAACTAAAAATCGCCCTCTCTACTTTCGCCCCATGCCCTTCCGCCCCCTCCTTCTCGCGCTCGCGTTCCTGGCCACCGCGGCACTCCCGCGATCGGTTTTGGCGCAAGCCCTCCTCCGCTCCGGACCGATGCTCGGCTACAACACCATGCGCGAAGTGGCCGTCTGGATGCAGACCGACGGCGCGGCGAGCGTGCGACTGCGCTACTGGCCCGTGTCGGACATCAAGGACTTGCATTACTCGGCTGTCGCCAAAACCACTAGCACCGACGCCTACTGCGCCACGCTGAAGGCGGACTCGCTGATGCCGGGCACGACCTACGAATACCAAATCCTCATGGACGGACGCGCGATGGCCACCGCGAGACCCCTGCGCTTCAAGACCCAAACCCTCTGGGAGTACCGCGCCGACCCACCCGCGATCACCTTCGCGCTCGGGAGCTGCTACTACGCCAACGAGCCCGCCTTCGACCGCCCCGGCACGCCCTACGGCGGGGACTACGGCATCTTCGGAGCCATCGACACCCTGCGGCCCGACTTCATGCTCTGGCTCGGGGACAACATCTACATGCGGACCGGGGACTTCGACACCCGCGGCGGCGTCCTCCACCGCTACTCCCACTCGCGGGCCATCCCGGAGCTGCAGGGCCTGCTGCGCGACGTTCACCACTACGCCATCTGGGACGACCACGACTACGGCCCCAACGACTCCGATCGCAGCTACGTCCACAAGGATTGGTCGCGCGAGGCCTTTGATTTGTTCTGGGCCAACCCGCCGACCCAACACCCGCAGCTCGCGCCCGGGATCGGGACCAACTTCGTCTACGGCGACGCCGAGTTCTTCCTCCTCGACGACCGCACCTTCCGGGCCCCGAACGCCTGCAAGACCTGCGCGCCGATGACGCTGCTCGGGGAGGCGCAGTTCGACTGGCTCATCGATGCCCTGGTGTCTAGTTCGGCGCGCTTCAAATTCGTCGCCATCGGCGGGCAGGTCCTCAACGACGCCCCCGTCTTCGAGAACTACGCCGCCGCCCACCGGGAGGAACGCGCGCGGCTCCTCGCCCGCGTCGCCGCCGAGGGCCTCGACAACGTCGTCTTCCTCACCGGCGATCGGCACCACTCCGAGCTCAGCCACCTCCAGGTCGGTGACGTGCGGCTCTACGACTTCACCGTCAGCCCCCTCACCGCCGGCGCCACCGGCGATCGCGCGAAGGACGAGCCGAACGCCAACCGCGTCGACGGCACCCACGTCGGCGTCCACAACTTCGGCACCGTCACCATCGCCGGCCCCCGCACCGCGCGCACCCTCACGCTACGCGTCTACGACAAGACCGGAAAGATGCTGTGGGAGCGGAAGCTGGATTAGGAACGTGGAGCATGGATCGAGGAGCATAGATTGCTGCACGCGCGCGCCATCCTACGCGGCCCGCCGAAGGACCATCGAGCCCAGCACGCGACCCCAGCGGGGTCGAACCACGAGTAGCCCGGGGTCGAACCAAATACGACAAGGAACTCAGCAGCCCTAATTTTACCAAAAGACCAAGCCACACCACAACTTACGACCCCGGGACCCCAGTCAAGCAGCCCAGCACAGCCCCAGCACGCGACCCCAGCGGGGTCGAACCACGAGTAGCCCGGGGTCGAACCAAATACGACAAGGAAATCAGCAGCCCTAATTTTACCAAAAGACCAAGCCACACCACAGCTTACGACCCCGGGACCCCAGTAAAGCACCCCGGCACAGCACCCCGGCACAGCACCCCAGAAAAGAACGCCTTCAGGCCAAAAACGCCCCCCGCCCCCCCCCATGACGCGCCTCTCCCAGCTCATCCACGCCCTCGAGGCCGTCGCACCCCCGGCCCTCGCGGCCCCCTACGACAACAGCGGTCTGCTCGTCGGCGAACCCAACAGCATCGTCACCGGCGTGCTCGTGACCCTCGACTGCCTCGAGACCACCATCGAGGAGGCCGTCGAGACCGGCTGCAACGTCGTCGTCGCGCACCACCCGATCATCTTCGGGGGACTCAAGCGCCTTACCGGCAAAACGTACGTCGAGCGCACCGTCATCGCGGCCATCCGTGCCAGGGTGGCCATCTACGCCATCCATACCAACCTCGACAGCGTCCTCGCCCGGGGCGTCAACGGCCGCATCGCGCAGAAACTCGGGCTCCAGGACGTGACCGTGCTCCAGCCACACCCCGGCACCCTCAGCAAGCTCGCCGTCTACTGCCCGCGCGACGCCACCGAGGCCGTGGCCCACGCCATGTTCGACGCCGGGGCCGGGCGCATCGGCAACTACGACCGGGCCTCGTTCCGGACGCCCGGCGAGGGGACGTTCCGACCGCAGGAAGGGGCCGCCCCGGCGCTCGGGCGCGTCGGCGACCTGGAGCGCGTCGCGGAGGACAAGCTCGAGGTGCTGGTGCCGAGGGTTTTGGCGAAAGCCGTCCTAGCTGCCGCCAAAACCGCACACCCCTACGAGGAGATGGCCTACGACCTGTACCACGTCGAGTCCACGCACCCCGACTTCGGCATGGGCGCCGTCGGAACCCTGCCCCAACCGATGCGCTACGCCGAGTGGCTCGACTACCTCTGCGACGCGATGGACCTCGAGGGCCTGCGCGTCACCGAGGCCACCGGCGAACACATCGAACGCGTGGCCCTGTGCGGGGGCAGCGGGAGCTCGTTGCTGAAAGCCGCGATCGGGGCCGGGGCCCAGGCCTTCGTCACGGCGGACTTCAAGTACCACGAGTTCTTCGACGCCGACAACCGCATCGTGGTCTGCGACATCGGGCACTACGAATCCGAGCGCTTCACGATCGACTTGCTGTACGAAACCATATCGCGCCAATTCGATACCTTCGCGGCCCGAATGACGAGCCGGGACACTAATCCCGTGCGTTTCTACGTCCCCGTCACTCCGCCTCACTAAACCTCGCCCTACCCGCTATGGCAGCCACTCCAGAAACCACGGTCGCCGATAAGTTGCGCCGCCTCTACGAGCTCCAGCTCATCGACTCCAACCTCGACGACATCCAGGTCCTCAAAGGGGAGCTCCCGATGGAGGTGTCGGACCTCGAGGACGAGATCGCCGGGCTCAACAAGCGCATCGAGCGCCTGCAGGCGAGCGTCACCGAGACCGACGACCAGACCACGCGCCTCAACGGCCTCATCGCCGACGCGAAGACCGCCATCGAGAAGTACCAGCGCCAGATGGACGAGGTGAAGAACAACCGCGAGTACGAAGCCCTCCAGAAGGAGATCGAGCTCCAGAACCTCGACATCCAGCTGTCGGAGAAGCGCCTCGGCGAGCTCGCCGTCGCGCGCGAGGCCAAGCAGTCCACCCTCGACACCGCCGCCGAGCGCCTCGCCGCCCGCAACGCCGACCTCGAGCGCAAGCGCGTCGAGCTCGAGAAGATCGTCGCCAAGACCGAGAAGGAGGAGAAGAAGCTCCAGAAGCAATCCGACGCCGCGCGCAAGAACATCGAGGAGCGCCTCCTGAAGGCCTACGACAAGATCCGCGGGTCGTACCGCAACGGCCAGGCCGTCGTCGGCACGGAGCGCGACTCCTGCGGGGGCTGCTTCAACAACGTCCCGCCGCAGACGCGCCTCGAGATCGGGATGCACAAGAAGATCATCGCGTGCGAGCACTGCGGCCGCATCCTCGTCGACGAGGAGGTGATGAACCCGTCCGCCGCCGAGGCATAGTCGGCCGCGCCACCCCCGCCCTTGAAGTACCCACCCAGAGTCCTGCTCCTCGTAGCCGCTATCGTGTGCGCGAGTGCTCCGCCGCTGCGCGCCGCGCTGCGCTACGACTTCAATGCCGAGTGTACGGCGGCCTACGAGACGATCCTCGAGCTCAGGCTCGCGGAGGGCCGCGCGCAGCTCAAGGCCATCCAGCAGCGCGACCCGGACAACCTCGTGGCCGTCTGGCTCGAGGACTACGCGGACTTTTTCGAGGTCTACATCGACGAGGACCCGAAGGCCTTCGCGCGGCTCGAGAAGCAGTACGGCGCGCGGCTGGATCGGCTGCGCGACGGGCCCAAGGACTCGCCCTACTACCTCTACACCCAGGCCAACATCATGCTGCACTGGGCCCTGGCGCGGCTCAAGTTCGGTGAGTACGTCACGACGATGCGCGAGGTGCGGCGGGCCTATAAGTTGCTGGAGGACAACATCGCGGCGCACCCGGGGTTCGAGCTCTCCCGCAAGGAGATGGGCCTGCTGCAGGCGGCCGTGGCCACCGTGCCGAGCGGCTACCAGTGGGGCCTCGAGCTGATCACCGGCATGGAGGGTGACCTGGCGGGCGGGAAGCGCAACCTCGAGCGCGTACTGGCGCAGCAACGCCGCGACAAGTCGCCGTTCCTCCAGGAGACCACCGCCCTGTACGCGTTCCTGCTGCTGCACCTCGAGCGCGAGGAAAACGAGGCGTGGAGCAAGATCCGCTCGGCGGGTTTTGACGAAAGTCGGAGCCTGCTGGGCGTCTTCGTGACGGCCAACATCGCCATGCAGTCCGGGCGCAACGACGAGGCCATCCGCCTGCTGTCGCGGCGGCCGCACTCCCCGCGCTACCACCCCTTCCCCTACCTCGACTTCATGCTCGGGGTCTGCCTCCAGCGCAAGCTCAGCGACCAGGCGCCCGTCTACCTACGGAGCTACGTAAAGCGACGGCCGAGCGGCAACTTCGTCAAGGAGGCCTACCAGAAGCTGGCCTGGCACCAGCTACTGGCCAGCGATCTGGCGGGCTACAAAGGGTACATGGCGAAGGTGCGGACGATGGGCAACACGGTGGCCGGCAGCGACAAGAGCGCCCTGCGGGAAGCCGAGCAGAACCTCGTCCCCAACGTCGACCTCCTCCGCGCGCGGCTCCTGTTCGACGGCGGCTACTACGACCGCGCCGAGGCGGCCATCGGGAAGACGATCGAGGGTCTGTTGAGTCCCGAGCAGCGCATCGAGTTCCCCTACCGCGCCGCCCGCATCGCCGACAAGCGCGGCCAGGTCGAGCTCGCGAAGCAGCGCTACAAGAACACCATCGCCATCGGGCGCGATGCCGCGCCTTACTACGCCTGCAAGTCGGCCGTCGAGCTCGGCCTCATCGCCGAGCGCCAGCGCGACAAGCCGTCCGCGCGGGTCTACTACCAGATGGCCCTCCAGATGGAGCCTAGCGAGTTCGCGCCGGACCTGCACCAACAGGCGAAGGCGGGGCTGGCGCGGATCGGGAGGTGACGGCCGCGCGCCTGTCCTCGACTCTGAACAGCGGCAAGCGCACGGCGTAAGTGCCCTCCGTATCCTCGACCACGACCTCCCGCCCGAGCGCCAGTCCGTAGCGCTCGCGGATGTTGGCGAGCCCGATGCCGCGACTCTCGACCGCCTCGAAGAGCGGCACCTTGTTGTTCGACACGACGATGTGCCCGTCCTGGCGCGCGACCTCGACGACGAGCGGGTTCTTCCGCGTGGCGCCGTTGTGCTTGACGGCATTCTCGATCAACATCTGCAGCGCGAGCGGCACGATGAGATCGCCGGGCTGCGGGACGACGGACACGTCGATCCGGAGGCGGCTTTCGCCAAAACGCATGAGCACGAGGCGCGCGTAGGCGTCGAGGGCGCGCAACTCACGTTCGAGGCTCACCATTTGCTCCCCCCGCACGTCGAGCACGTAGCGGTACACCTCGCTGAGGCCCTGGATGAAACCCTCGGCCGCGTCCGGGTCGCGCTTCACGAGGGCCGAGAGTACGTTGAGCGAGTTGAAGAGGAAATGCGGGTTGATCTGCGCGTTGAGGGTCTCGTACTTGGCGGTGAGGTTGGCCGACTTGAGTTGCTCCGCCTCGACGAGGGAGGTGCGCCACAGCTTGATGAAGTACGCCCCCTGGTAGATCGCGCTGATGAGCAGTCCGATGAGCACGGAGCCGACGTAATTGCCGAACCTCTGTCGCTGGAGCCAGTCGAGGGCCGTCTCGTCGCCGAGGATCACGAAGGAGGTGAAGTACACGAAGCCGAGCACGGTGGTGCCGACGACGATATTGGCGACGAGGGTGAGCCCGAAAGCGGGCCACGGTTTGTCGAGCCAATCGACGCGGTGCGTGAGCCAGTTGTTGAGGTAGGCGAGGCTGAGCCACATCGAGAACGCGATCGCGAACCCGAGGCCCATCCCGCGCAGGGTGTTCGCCCAGTCGGTGGAGTCGATGCCGCCGGAGGCCGTCACGAACAGTAGATTGACGAGGAAACTCCCGACCGCCGCCACGACGACGGCCTGCCAAACCGGTGCGGCCTGTAGGTTCATCAATACGTGAGACGAGAACACGCGCGCCGACAGTGGTGTAGTTGGGGCGGCGCCCGGGTTCGCACCGGGGGAGGGGCCTTTGGTCTGAGCGGCGATGAGGTCGATGGTTTGGGGATCCATGGGCAAGGTAAGAAGAGGAGGGGCCGTTCGACCACTCTAGATGGCACCACCCTGCGTGAGCGCCATCCAGCCTTTGAGCTTCCGGCGGTAGAGGATGTTGGCGGCGGCCATGACGGCGAAGGTGCCCCCGATCACGAAGCCCCAGCCGAGTTGCGGCAGTGCGCGCGTGCCCGTCTCCGCGACGAGGGCGGCGTAGAGCCCGGCGAGCGACCAGAACATGAATGCCAGGTGCCACACGCGGTAGTTGTCGCGCGGGCGCTTGAGCCACAGTGGGATCATCCCGCCGATCAGCGTGACGCTCGACACGACGGCCAGGTAGTGGAACGGTCCCCAGGTGCCGAACATGCGGTAGATCCCGAAGGCCGTCCCGAGCATCACCGCCATCGCCGCCACGTAGGCGTACCCGAAGCGCCGGTGCCGCAGCGAGAAGCCCGGACCGGCCAGCGCCACCGTCCCCGTGACGAGGGCGGTGACGGCGGCGGCGGTGTGGAGGATACCGGTGGGAGACATGAGGAAGGTTTGAAGGCGACTGCTTCGCAGTCTAGGTGGGCGCACTTCGTGCTAGATGGGCGCACGCTGTGCTAGATGGGCGCTACGCTAATTGGGCTGTGCTATCGTCCCGTGCAACGTTCGCACGGCGCGCTCGCAAGGCCCATCTAGGCGAAGCCGCCCAACTAGCGCAGCGCCCAACTAGCGTTGCGCCCATCTAGGCCGCAGGCCGCCCAACTAGCGCAGCGCCCAACTAGCGCAGCGCCCTATATTTATTTGCTCGCCAGCGCTTGGGCGTTCAGCGCTTTCGCGCGTCCGGCGCCCCAGGTCGGTAGCAGGTCACTACGATCCGCATCGGCCGCCTCGGCGTCGAAGAGGGCGACGGCCTTCGCGAGGTAGGGCTTAGCCTTGTCCATGCCGCCGCCGAACATGCTCGGCGTGTACCACAGGTTCTGGCCCATTAGGGAGGCGGCGCGGGGGTTGGTGGCGTCGGCCGCCATCGCGGCCTCGAGCAGGGCGCCGGCCTTCGGTCCGTAGAAGGGCGCGCGCATCGGGTGCAGCTGCAGCATGGCCTGGTAGTAGCTGGCGCGTAGCGTCATGACCTCCGAGTTGTTGGCCTCGGCAGCCTCGGCCTTGGCGAGGAAGGCGTCGGTCTTCTCGACGCAGGCCTCGCAACCCTTCTCGCCGGCCACCCAGTGCTTGAGCAGGTTGAAGTGCGCGGCGTAGTAGTTCGGGAGCCAGGCCTTCGGGTTGGCGGCCGCGATGCGCTCGGTGGTGGCGGTGACGTAGGAGAGGTCGTCCCCATCGTTGAGGAGGTTGAATTGCTGAATCTGCGAGCGGAGCGGGGCCTCCCAGGCGGCTTGCGCCAAAACGGAGGTGCCGGTGGCGAGGGTGAAAGCGAGGAAGAGGGCGGTGGTGAGGAAGGTCTTCATGAGTTGAGCGTTGAGAGATGAGAGTTCGGAGACGACGGCCGGAGTGGCTTCGTCCCTTTGACGCTCCAAAGATCACGGGGTATGCAGGCGATGTCGGGGTGGGATGGACTGAAGTGTCGAGTTGGGTGACTGAGTTGTAGCAGGGACAGGCTATAGTATCGACACTCCCGCGTTACGCAGCCCCGTAGTCAGCGCCCAGCTTCCACCCGGGCGATCGTTCTCCTCATCCGCTCGTCGTACGCGCGCCATGTGCTCAGGGGGAGTCGCGCCGAGGATCGCCAGGCGGACTGCGTACACTCCTTAAGGAAATCAAGCGACGCCGGAGTATCGGCTGTGAAGTAGTACGGATGGTCGTAGGTCAGGTGCCCCCGCACCGGGACGTTGTTGACAGAGGCACAGTAGATCGTACTCGTCGAACGGTCCGGGTTATAACGCAACTGCAATTCCTCATCCGAATCATGGTAGCGCTCACCGAGGCTGCCTAAAAGCACGCGGAGGCAGCCGGTGAGCAGCCGGAGCATCTCCGGCGCGACGTAACCGAGGTCTCGGTGGCGTTCGAGTCTCCTACAAACGCTCCCGATCGGATTCGCCCCCCACACCTCGCGGCGGTAAATCCTAAAGTACCTCGCAGCGAGAGCCTCCGCGCGGGAGTGAAACCTTCGCACCTCCTCGATCCACGGTTCGCCAAAGGGCTCCATCTCGGAATCTCCCACCCTCGCCCGGGCGTAGCTGTACATCTTGAAGGCGAACAGTTCGAGGGTGGGTAAGAAATAAAAGATCGGTAGGTCGGTAGAGATGATATCGAGGCGGGCGTGCAGGGGCGCCGAGGGTGAGAACTCGCTCTCGAGCGCCGACAAGTAGCTCTCCAAGCAGAAAGCTCCCTCCGGCACGTAGCCCGGAGTGAGCTGGAGGCTATGTACCGCGGAGTAGGGGTTCTGCAGGGGTACGCCAAAGGTTTCCGAGAGGAGCAACATCTCCTGAGCCGTCCACGGAGTCGCGCAGGAAATCTTGTTGCTCACGGTCTGTCGCGTTACCCGTAGGACATCGGCCAGCTGCTGCTGAGACACCGATTGGGCCTTTAGTGCGGCCTTGAGGCTTTCGCCAAAACTCCGCATCGCCACGCCGAAAACATCGGAGTCTAGAGCCGAACGCAGGTGGGCTAAAGATTTTTGGCGCGTAAGCATGGACTCAAAAGTAATCCTGCGCAGGTTACGGTGCCGCCACGGTTCCAGCGATCCTCCAGCCAGAGCAGCTGGCAAGCACAGTTTTACGCAAGTCGCTAAAGTGTAAAGCTCAGCCTGACAGTTGTCGCCTTTCGGCAAAACAAATTTGACACCCACTAGGAGGCGTAAAATAATGAGCAACAGATGATTGTGGTGCCGCGAGAGTAACTGGTCTACTAGGTAAGCGATCCGCGGCCGAGCTTTACGCCCGTTCGGTAGGCCTACCGCGATCACGTCTCTTCATCCAAAATCCTCGAATCATGACTAGACTTCCTCTCTCTCTCTCTCTCTCGCCTTCCCAACGGACCTGCGGTGAAGGAGAACTCGACCGATTGCCCTAAGGGCCCGGTCCAGGCCGTTCGATCGGTCGCTTGCACGCTGCTTGCGCTCGGTGCGCTGTACACCACTCAACTGGGCGCCCAGACTTCCGTCCAACCCGCCTGCGCGGGACTCATCCAGCCCCCGGGCGACGTACCGCTCGCCCGCCCACTCGTCAATCCTGAGAACGACTGCCTCGCCAACACCAGCGACGCCACCCGTCTCCAGGTGCCGCTGCTCAACGTCCAACTCGACTTCCACATGATCCAGGTCCCGGGAGCGACTCACCCCTGGGTGGTCGGGAGCATCACCGCCGATCCACAGGACGCCGTCGGGCGTACGATCGGCTCGGCGAACTACTGGTTCCAGCACATGGCCGCCGCCAACAACGACCCCAACGGCAATCAGTTCCACAACAGCGTCATCGGGGACAGCCGAATCCGCTTCGTCCTCTACGACGATGGCGTGAGTCACCCGAACGAGCTCGCCCCCGGGGTCTACCTCTGGCCCACGACCCAGGCGTACACCACGTGGGCGCAGACCAATCGTCAGAGTATGCACGTGCGGATGCCCGCCTCGAATGACGTTGCCCACTACACTTATTACGAGGCGAACGAAATTTTCTTGGAGGGATTCCCGAAGGCCAACACCGGCGGGAACGTTTACTGGGGCCCCGTGATGACCCACGAGATCATCCATGCTGGTGGCAACCTCGGGCACGCTCACGATAGCCAGTCCACTTGCGGATCAGAGAGGTCCTGTGATGGCGTCGACATGAACGCTAACGTCATGTGTGGTGGCACCTCGCAAACCTCTTGCGGGGGGCCGAGTTCGGGCTGCAATTGGAACTACAACAACAACATCATGGGGGTTAACGCCAACATGCTGGCGCTGTCGCCCTGTCAGTGGTCGCGTACCTACGCGCGCCTTCTCGAGCGACAGTACGTCACCACCAACTGTTCGAAGAGCACACAGGATATTGTGATCGGTACGGGGACTACCTTCTGGCCGGATACGCGCTTCATTGGCGCCGATGTCGTGGTCCCGGCCGGGGCAAGGCTCGTCATCACGTGTGGCGTCTACATGTCGGCCGAGACGGCCATCGTAGTGCAACGCGGCGGCGTCCTCGAGGTCAACGGCGGGTATATCTCGCGCCTGTGTGCCAACAGCGCCTGGAAGGGCATCATGGTGGAGGGTAACGACCAAACCGCCCAGCCCGACCCCTACGCCACTCCGTTCTCCACCCAGGCGGGGATCGTCCGCCTCAACCACGCCAGCATCTCCGGCGCCGGCATCGCCGTGTACACTACGCGCTACAACACGAGCACAGACACGGATGAGAGCTGGAACAGCGCCTACTGGGGTGGGGTCATCCACGCTCAGAATACTCGCTTCATCGACAACAAGCGGGCGGCTGCCTTCATGAAGTACACCTACCCGAACAAAAGTGCCTTCCTGAACAACCACTTCGAGGAGATCGCCGGAGTGACGAACAGCGAAGGGGTAACCGTCTGGAACTGCTCTGGCATTCAGTTCAATGGCAATACATTTGCGCACCTCGATCGCGAGGGAATCTTCGGCATCGACTACGACAGCCCGATTATGAACAACCACTTCGACGATTGCCAACACGGCGTACGCTCGGAGTCGACCACGCCGATCAGCGGTGGTTTTTACATCGCCGACAACATTTTCCATGATAATGTCCTTTCCGCGGTCACGCTCGGACAGGCTGGCGCCATCAAAACCCACAGCTACGTAGCTAGGAACGTCATCGACGGCCAGGGTGCTACGGCGGGATTGGTCTTCGCGGGCAATAGCCACTTCGTAGCCGAGCAAAACACCATCCGCAGTCCCACGACCGCGCTCGGGATCGGCATCTACGCCGTGTCGACCTACAACAGCATGACCTGGGGTAGGATCGAGTGCAATACGATCGAGGGCTTTTGGAACGGCGTTCGCCCGGGGGGCGACAACCGGCAGCTCCAGATCACGGGCAACGACATCAGTGGCGCGGGCGGGAACGGCATCCGCAAGGCGGATTACAGTGGGGAGCAGGGGATGCTCGATGGCCAGTTCACGCCGACAAACTGCTTCACCAATATTGCCGGCACGGACCTCGGGTCGATCGGTTGGGTGTCCACGTCGGTGTACCAGTCTAAGACCGATAACTCCTGCTACGACATCACGGCCAGCGGCACCGGGTGGACCCTCTCCGACTACCCGCATTCTGGCGAGAGCTGTGGTTACTTATCCCCCCTACAGGCCCCGGGCGGTAACCAGCCCGAAGCTACCGAGTCCACGGTCATCGGCTTGGAAGACTACGAGAAGGCCATCGCCGAGGGCACCGACGGTGGGCAAGCGATTGCGCCAGTGCGGTACTCCATGCCCTTGTCTCCATTGCACGAGTCCGAACGTGACGGAGCAGCCCAAGGGCCAGTAGCCCATTACCGTCCGATGGGTGAGTCCGCGGATCGCACCGTCGGTGCGCTGATCTCGCGCACCCTAGAGAGTGGGCCTACCGTCGAGTTGGATCAGGTGCGGTTCGTCTACGGCGGGCTCGTGGCCGAGGGTCGGCTCGCAGCCGCCCGCAAACTCCTGCCCCAGATCGGACTGCGGGATAAGGCTTTCGTACAAATCCAGGAGGCATACCTAGGCTTCCGCGAGGCCCGCGGACGCTACACGGCCAAGGACGCTACCCTCGCGCAGCTGCGCACGTTCGCGCTCAACCGTGACGGCCAGACCTCGGCCAACAACGAAGGCAACGCCCGCGCGGTGCTCTGGCTACTCACCGGCGAGGTGGTCGGCAACTACGGCTACGATATCGCTGAGGAAGCCGGCGACCGCGCCCCCGAGCAGCTCCGTCTCGACCTCGGCAACCGTGGGGCCGCGCTGTTGAGCCCGAACCCGAGCCTGGGCAGCTTTCTCCTAGTGGTTCCGTCCGAACTGATCGATGAGGCCGTAAGGGCCGTCGTAGTCGACGCCAACGGCCGGGTCTTGCTCGATCGATCGCTCGGTGGACAGTCCCAGCTAGATCTCGACCTCGCGCGGCAACCTAGCGGCGTATACTACGTCCGCCTCCTTGCCGCCGACGGACGCGAGCTAATGGCCGAGCGCGCTACCAAGTTAGAGTAGCGCCCCGAGGCAACTCCCGTCCCCGACGACTTGTCCATCCATGCTGCTGCCCCCGCCGCGACGCACGAGCGCGCGGTGGGGGCTCACGCATCCTCCGTACACCCATCAAATAGCACCGTATGCGGCGCCCTACTTTATACATCATCATTCTCGCCTTCGCGATCTCCACCCAATTGCGAGCCCAACTCCTTCGCGACACCGCCGTCATTGTAGGCCTGGGTACCCTAGAACACGCGATGGCCATGACCTACGATACCTCAGCTAAGGTAGCCACTCTGCGAATTAATACGTATAGGGGTGACCTCGCGAACCACTATTTTAGCGTTGCGCACTACAGCCTTCGCGGGGACGGAAACTCCCAGCTCACCCTTCCCAACGACGACCGCTTGACCGGGGCGAGCAGCGGGAAAGGCGCTCTGGCGGGAGACGTATGTATGAGCGGTGGTGCCACCGACGCGAGCATCTCCTCCACGAAGCTCTATTTCAACATAGACTGCTACGATGCCGAGGGTAAACGCCTAGCTCGGAATAGGGTCGCGACACCCACCCCCGGCCACAGCTACATACAGTGTTTGGGTCCAACTGGCGGAATGATAGAAGGACCCGAGCGAATGACTGCCACGCGGTATTACACCGCCCTGCGTCATCGTCAAACATACGAGAACCGTCGGCAGGACCCCTTAACGACCCACATATTCGTCACAGATCACCGGGCCAACCTGCTCGATACCATCGACTTGAATCACGTCGGCAGCGGTAACAGGCCGTACATCCCCACCGACCTGGATGTCTACGACCAACTCCCGAGCGTCGCGGTGGTCGGGTACGACACCTGGTCGCACAAAGAGATTCAAAACGGTGACAGCATTTGCATCAGTTTATACTCGAAAAAGAGCGGCAAGATGGAACGGGAGTGGTTCATCCATAACACCACCCTGTTCGGTAATCGCGACGACATTTACAACCCGAAGATTGGCCTCGTCGACGCCGACAACTTTGTCGTCGCCTACCCGGAGCGTGACAGCATTACCCGCTTCCTGTACGGCGGGTTCGGCGTCATCCGCATCATCGGCATGAACCGCCACCAGGCTGGGCCTACCTGGGAGTATTACCCGAAGTATGCCGACTTCCGCACCTACCGCTTCGGGGGCATGCGCTACGATCCGGTCGCGGACCACATGCTCCTCTACGGGATCGCGACCTACCCCGTCGGCGAGGCGCAGGGCTACGCAGCGAGCTTCCTGTACCTCCTGGCGCTCGATCCGTATACCGGGGAGAAGAAGTGGGAGCGGCTCATCGACCCGCGCCGCGGCCGCGACGGATATGGGTACGAGGGTGAGGTCCTGGGCGTGGTCGAGGGTGCCGCGTTCATCAACGATATCTCGCTCAACGACCCGACCGCCATCTGGCTCGCCGCCGACCTCCGGATGGATCAACCCGGTGAGTTCGACTACGCGCGCTCCCTGCTCATGCGGCTCGGGCGCGACGGCTGCTACCGGGGGGACTGCGGCCTCGCCGACGGCGTCATCCGGCTCACCGACCTCCACGATGTCGAATACGTCGGCCGTGACACTCGCCGCCCCACTTTCCGTCACGCGCCAAATCCCGTGACGAGCGGGGGGACCCTACGCCTCGAGTGGCTCGACGAGCAGGGGGTTAGCCCGCCGCAGATTACCGTCTACGACGCTCTCGGGCGCACCCTGCTAGTCACCCCGACCGATGGCGCTCACCGTGTCTCCCTGCCGCTTGCGCTCCCCGCCGGCGCCTACGTCCTACAGTGGGGCACGAGCAGCGCACGTGTCATCGTCCAATAGCCTTTCTCTGTCACAGCTAAACCCCAAACCCATGCTCCGACGCTTACTCTTCCTCGCCGTGGTGCCGCTCGCCAGTCTCGGCGCACCCCTCGCCGCACAGTCCATCTTTGACGCGGGCCTCCAGTGGAACATTGATCGCAACTCGAACTTCTCCCCCGAATCCGTCACCGAACGCTTCCGTATCGGAGGCGATACCCTCGTCGACGGACGGACCTACCGCAAGGTGCTAAGCTCTACGTCGGCGAGTGGCGACGATTTCCGCGGTACCGAATTTCTGTTGCGCGCCGACGGCGCCGACCGAATCGTGCTACGCAGAGCCGGTGAGGAGGGCATACTCTACAACTTTGGCGCCCGCGTCGGGGACACCATCCGGCAGTTCAATCGCTACAGACCGACCGCACCCTGCCCCTACGTCGTCGTCGCCACCGGAGACACCACCCTCGGCGACGGCGTCTCGCGCCGCCTCTACCGGGTGCGCTCCACGGATGGTCCCGGCCGGGCCAACACGGTCGTCGAAGGGATCGGCGCGCTGCGCGACGGTCTGCTGGGCGTCGTCGGCTGCGTCCTCGATGTCGGGACTACGCTTCGCTGCGTCTACCGCGACAACGCCTTACTGCTCAACCCCTCCGGTGGGGACTGTTTCACGAGTTCGATCCAGGAGTCCCGCGCCCTGGCGGCTTCGGAGGTCTATCCAAATCCATTCGCCGACTTCCTCGTGCTCGACTTCGCTGGCGAACCTACGGCCCGCTACGAGCTCATCAACCAACTCGGCGCGACCTCGATGGTGGGTGAGATCGATGGGCGTGGGTTCATCGACGCGAAAGCCCTGCCCACAGGGGTCTACGTGCTACGGATAGGTTACCCCGACGGTGCCTCGGCCCACGCCCGGGTGGTTAAGCTGTAGGCAGGGACGCGCTCCGCGCGTTGGGCGCCGATGTCTGCGGGCCTCCGTGTCTTTCCCGTGCAAACCCTCTGTGTCTCCTCCGTGCGAGACGGATTTCGCACGGAGGTGCACGGAGTGATGGCCCCAACTAGCGTAGCGCCCAACTAGCGTAGCGCCCAACTAGCGTAGCGCCCAACTAGCTCCGCGCCTAACTAGCAAGCGAAGCGAGCGCCCATCTAGGCGCAGCCGCCCATCTAGCGAGCGGAGCTCGCGCCCGCTAAAACTCCGATCATCGTCGCGATGCCATCGACGTAGTTGCCCAGCCGGAGGTTCTCATTCGGGGCGTGCTGGTTGTTGTCCGCATTCACCGTCGGGATGCTGACGGCGGGGATGCCGAGCGTCGTGACGAAGGGTGAGATCGGGATGGAGCCGCCCATCGTGCGGATGCGGACGGGCGCGCGGCCGTGCACGTGCGCGAGGGCGCCGGTGAGCCACTGGCCCGTCGGGGAGTCGAGCTCGGTCCGGAAGGCGAGGTAGCTCGTCTCGGCGTCCCAGCGGATGACCTTCGGGTGCGTCGTGCGCTCGACGACGGTCGGCTCGCGGCCCTCGACGATGTGGTAGCCACGGTCGGCGATGTAGGACTTGAGGGTGGCGAGCAGGCGCTCCGGGTCGCTCTCCACCACCGTCCGGATGTCGATCTCGACGATGGCCGTCGCGGGCACGAGCGTGCGGCGCTCCTCGCGCACCCAGCCGCTCTGCAGGCCGCGGACGTTGAGCGAGGGGTACTGCAGGGCCTCCTGGAGGCTGCGCCCGACCGAGTCGACGTGTCCGAGCGCGAGCGTGGCCCGCATCGCGTCTACGTCGTCGGGCACGGCCGCGAGGGTGGCGAGCGTGGCCGCGTCGAAGGCGATGCCGTCGTACCAGCCCGCCAGCGTCACGCGCCCGGCGTCGTCGCGCATCGGGGCCAGGAGGTGCATCAGCTCCCAGGCCGGATTCGGGGCGTAGTTGCCGTAGTGGCCGGAGTGCTGCGGCACGCGCGGACCGTACGTTTCGAGGGTGACGGTCGAGATGCCGCGGGCGCCGAAGGCGAGGGTCGGCTCGTTGCTCGGGTGCATCGGGCCGTCGAAGATGATGAGGCGCTCGGCGGAAAGCTCGTCGCGGTACTTCGTCACGGCGGCCGGGAGGTGCGGCGAGCCGAGCTCCTCCTCGAAGTCCAGGATCACCTTGAGGCCGTAGGCGGGCGCCCTCCCGTTTTGCCGCAAGGCGTCTAAAGCCGCCAGGAACATCACCACCGGGCCCTTCGCATCCGAGGTGCTGCGCGCGAAGATGCGCCAGTCGCGCTGCTCGGGGTCGGCCGGCCAGTTTTGCCGCAAGGCGTCCCAGTCGCGCTCGACCCAGCCCTCGGCTTCGACCTCCTCCTTGAGCACGGCGCCGTAGGGGTTGGGCTGTCGCCAAAACGTGCTGTCGACGGGCTGGCCGTCCATCTGGAGGTAGACGAGGACGGTGTCGCGCCCGGGGGCGAGTCCGGCTTCCGCCAAAACCAGCGGCGGGCCTCCGGTGTCGAGGCGCTTCGTCGTAAAGCCGCGCTCGCGGAAGGCTTCTTCCGTCCAGCGTACGTTGGCCTCGACCTGTGCGGGGTAGTGGGCGTCGTTGGCGAGCGCGAGGCTGGCGCGCAACTCGTCGAGGGAGGCGGCGGCGGCCTGCTGGGCCCAGGCGTGGATTTGCGGGGCGGGGGGCAGGGCCGAGGACTGGGCCGTGGCTTGGATTGAGCCGGCGCACACGAACCAGGTACAGCAACAGAGGGCGAGCAATCGCTTCATAGGTGGGGAAGCTAAGTCGTACGTTTGGTTGGTACGGTGAGTGACTCGGGGCGCTCCGGTGGCCCGGCGGGGGGTGAGTGACTCGGGGCGCTCTAGCGACCCGGCGGGGGGTGAGTGACTCGGGGCGCTCTAGCGACCCGGCGGGGGGTGAGTGACTCGGGGCGCTCTAGCGACCCGGCGGGGGGTGAGTGACTCGGGGCGCTCTAGCGACCCGGCGGGGGGTGAGTGACTCGGGGCGCTCACGCACCCCGCCACTCAGATGTCGCACCTACGGCGCTCTGGGAGACGAAGATGTGGGACTATAAAATTGATGTATGATAACCGGCCTCACGCTCCTCGCCTCGGCCCGCCGCGACGGCAACTCCGAGATTCTCGCCCGCGAAGCCATGGCCGGGGCCGCCACCGTCGACTGGACCGTGCTCTCCCTCGACGATTATGCGCTGCCGCCCTTTCGGGACGTGCGCCACGCCGGCGAGCGGACCTACGTGTACCCAACGGCCCACGCCGCCACGCTCCTCGGGCACACGCTTGCCGCGGATGTGCTGCTACTGGCCGTGCCGCTGTACTGGTACAGTCTGCCCGCGCCGGCGAAGCTCTACCTCGACCACTGGTCGCACTGGATGCGCGTACCCGGTCTTGAGTTTCGTGAGCGGATGGCCGGTAAGCAACTCTACGCTACGTCAGCAATGTCCGGCGGTGACGCGTCCGAGTTCGAGGGCATCACTACACCGCTGCGGCTCACGGCGGAATACATGGGGATGGTTTGGGGCGGGGCCGTGTGCGCGCACGCGAATGCGGCGGGGGATGTACTAAGGCAGGCTGATGTGCTGGCGCAGGCGAGGCAATTGATCACGTCCTAACCCACCCCACGAGCTTCTCGTCCTCCGCCGCCCACGCCCGCTCGAAGGCTTCCGGTATCTCGTCACCCGCCGTGAAGTAGCTCACCAACGCAAAGCCTGGGCGAGTGTGTAGCAGGTTTTGGCGCAAGCCCACACACGCCGCACGGTAAGCCTCCGTGCCGCGCACCAAATCTTGGCCTAGGTCCGGCCTCGGGTCGAGCAACTCACCAAAGGGATTGAAGAGGTAGGCGCCGCTGTAGGCAGGGAGCTCGGCGGTCGTGATGTCGCCCACGGCGAAGTCGCAGTTGCGCAGGTTGTACTCATCGCGCCAGCGCTCGGCCTCCGCTACTAGGCCCGGCCGCAGTTCGATGCCGCGCCAGGCGTACCCGGGGTGCCGCTCCGCCGCCGCGAGGCAAAAGGTACCGGCCCCGGCGCCGAGGTCCGCGAAGGTGTGCGCTCCGGCGCCGGCCCGAGCCACGAGCCAGTCGCTCGCCCGGTGCGCCACCGCCAGTTCGGTGAAGTGAAACTCCGCCGCCGCTAGCCACTCGGGGCTCAGTCGTGCGCGCCACGCCGCGTCGGAGGTAGGGAGGCGTGAGGGCATAAGGGTGCAAGCTATGGCCCGTGTAGTGGGCCGCTGAAGGATGGCCGGTCTCGTGCGCGCGTTATTATAGAATCGTTTACGGTCATGCCAAAGTCAAGCTAGCTAGAGTTATGCACATAGTTAGAGAACATTTTGTTTTATTTGTAGCCGCTAACAGAAACACTATGACTACCACGATTCCGACCCGCAACACCGCGCTCACCGTTCAGCCGAGCGGGCGCGCGGTGGACTTCGTCACGCCGCACTTCGTCCGCGGGTGTGGGGGCGCCTGCCGCGTGGCCTACTGTCACGTCAACGAGTCGCTCGGCAAGCAGATCGAGGTGAGCGGCAACGTCGAGGAGGTGCTGCAGGCCGTGCACCGGCACATCTGCAGCCAGCCCTGGCCGCGGCTCTCCAACCGCTCGGACGAGCGCTACTACACGTACGACTTCGCGCCCTCCACCGATGTGGGGCTCCACTACGACGCCACCGACTGGGCGCGCGTCATCCGCTTCTTCAGCGAGCACCCGCGCGCCAAAGGCGCCTTCTCGCTCAAGTACGTCCGCGAGGCGCTCTGGGAGGACATCCGCGTCGAGCCCGGGAAGGTGCGCGTGCGCCTGAGCCTCATGCCCGAACCCATCCGCCGTATCCTCGAGCCGACGGCCCCGAGCGTAAGTGAGCGCCTGGCGGCCATCCCGCTGCTGCGTGCGGCCGGCTACGAGGTCGACCTCAACTTCAGTCCCCTGATCTGCTACGAGGGCTGGCTCGACGATTACGCGGCGCTCTTCGCGCTCATCGGCTACGCCGTGCCGGAGGAGTGGCGCGCGGGGATGCAGTACGAGGCCACGCTGCTGAGCCACCGCCCGGCGAGCCGGCAGCGCAACTTGGCGCAGGGCCGCACCGAGGCCGAGCGGCTGTTGTTCAATGATGACCTGCAGGAGCTCGTCGGCGCGGGCGACCCGCACCAGATGCTGCGGTATCGCTACGAGCTGCGCCGCGGGATCTTGCGCGAGTGGCGCGACCTGGCGGCGAAGATGCTGCCCTGGGTAGAGGGGCGGTACGTGGGGTAGCACTGCGCCTCAGTCCCCGCACGGGATTCGGAATGAGATGTTCGGTATCGTGAAGTGGCATTCCTACTTCCTGATACTCGTAGATGGCCGGCGGCTTTCCTGAAGGGGGGGCGTCGGCTGTCTTTTTTGGCGGGGGTGTCTCGGGGTAGAGGACTTGTGCTGACTTGGGGTGCTGATCTCCAGCGTGGGTCCGGGTGTGAGGGGGTCGGCCAGCGTGTGAACGCTATGTACCCGGCCGACCCCCTCGCACCCGGACCCACGCTGGAGATCCTTTGGGGCGCAGCCGGTCCATCAGGCGCAGCCGGTCCGCCCGCCCTCACCACTTTACCTCGTAGATGTCGTCATCGCCGCCGTCGCGGTCGCTCACGAGGTAGGCCTGGCCCGTGCGTACGGGCATCCACCCGGTCTCGTCGTGCTCGCTGTTGATGGGCTCGCCGAGGTTGAGGGGCGTGGCCCAGGTGCCGTCGGAGAGCTGGTAGGTCTCGAAGAGGTCGAAGCCCCCGAGGCCGAGGTGGCCCTGGGACGCGAAGTAGAGTTTGCCGTCGCGCGACGCCACCGGGAAGCCATCGTGGCGCTCGGTGTTGACCACGGCGCCGAGGGTCTCGGCGCGGCCGAAGGTGCCGTCGGGGAGGAGGGCCACGCGGTAGAGGTCGAGCCCGCCGCGGGATTCGGCGGCGTCGGCCGAGAAGTAGAGCCACTGGCCATCGGCGCTTACGGTGGGGTGGAGGCAATTGGCCTGCTCGAACTGCCCGGGCACCAGCTCCCCGGCGCGCCAGTCGCCGTTCTTGCGCTCGGCGACGTAGAGTTGCATGTTGTACTCCCCGTGGCGGTTCGGGCGCTCGGCGTTGGCGGCGTAGAACATCCGCTGTCCGTCCGCGGAGAGGCAGGCGCTGGCCGTGTTGACGTCCCCGCGGTTGAAGCGCACGTCGAGGCGTTCGGCCGCGGCGAAGGTCCCGGTCTCGGGCTGGAGGGTCGCGGTGTAGAGGCCTACCATCGGGCGGCCCGTCCACCCACTGATTTTACGCGTGCCGGCGCGGTCGCTCGACCAGTAGACGACATCCTCGCGGACGAAGGGGAAATTGTCGTCGGCCTTGGTGTTGTGGACGAAGGAGTCGAGCCGGGCGTTCGGGTAGCGCCGGCCGATGCTACGCCGCGAGAGGGCGTAGGCGCGCAGGGCGGCGGCGCGCGGGTCTTCGGGCTTCAGCTCCTCGAAGCGCGCGAGGTACGGTTCGGCGTCCCGGAGGCGCCCCTGGTCGACGAGCATGCGCGAGACCTCGAGCAGGTGCCACGGCCGCGGGCGATCTTTATCGACGAGGGGTTTGCACAGCGAGGTCGCCATGCGGAGGTCGCCGGTCTTTTTGTAGTAGTCGGCCAGGTCGAAGACGAGGGCCTCGGAGGTGTCGCCCTCGAGCATGGCGAGTTCCAGGAGGCGGATGGCCTCGACGAACTGGAGTTCTTTGGCGAGTTGCTCGGCGTCCCTGACGGCCTTGGTGCGTTTGGCGGCCTGGGCGTGGAGGCTTTCGCCAAAACCTATTAAGGTGAGGGCGAGGAGGAGCCGTAGCGCGGTATGGTGAAAGGGGGGCTTCACGGGGGGTGGTGGGCAAAGATTGGGCCATTTTAGGTGACGACGGTGTTGTAGCTGTGGCGTTGTAGTTGCGGCGCGTGTCGTCTCTCAGCGGGCCGCTGGTCTGCCTCCTGGCCGAGCCGGAGCACCGCTCGACTAGCTCGGAGAGAGGGACCTTGCGGCTTCTTTCGCTAGGCAGCGGCGCTGGGGCGCGACTTGTCGGCGGTGGGGGAGCCGCGCTGCCCGGAGGCAGTCGAACGCGGCGCTGGGGCGTGACTTGTCGGCGGTGGGGGAGCCACCGGAAGCTCTTCACCACCTACGCCTCCGGCCTCAAAGGCGTCGCTGTAATGCAGGGACGGGTCAATGACAAGTTGAAGGTCAGGCTCATCTCCCTGGAGCAAAAGAAGCGGCACACCGCGGAGGGGCGCGTCGGAGAGACCTCCTCGACCCCGCCGCGGAGTTGTGTTTTGATTTCACCGCCGGGGTGGGAGCATAGGCCTTTCGTTTTGCCGGAAGGCCTCTAATCGTGGCCTACGCCCGGCTTCGCCAAACGCTCGGGGCAGGGGGCGGACCTCACGGCCCGCTTAATACATCGTCCATTGCCAAAACGCGATCCACCGCCAGCGGACTCGCCAGCGGGCCGTAGATCGTCTACAGCGCCAACTGCACGTACTTGCGCGTCCCGCTGTGCCGCCGGAAGCGACGGCCAGAGTCCTGGGGCAGGCGCAGATGTGTGCTGCCGGCGTGGGGGGCGTATACTGTTCGAACCTTTACCACACCACCACCGCCGAACACCCATCGGCATTTTGGAGCGCGTAGACGCCCGCCGCACTCGGCAAGAAGACCAAGTCCTCGTTCGCCTGGCCGCGGGCTTGCCACACGGGCCTGCCGGTCATGTCGTAGGCGGTGCACACGCCGGCGGTTTGGAGGGGGACGCGGATGCCGTCGGGCGCGCGCGAGAAGGTTTTGGCGCAAGCCGGTGTACTCGCCACACTCGATAATGCAGAGACGCGCGGGCTGAAGTAGCGGATGCGTCGGGAGCCGAAGGTCACCTCACCGTTGCTGTCGTAATAGCGGTGCTCTTCGATCTCGCGGCTGTCTTCGTAGATGAAAGTGTGAACGTAGTACCGGACGTACGCCCCCGAGCGTTCGTAGTTGAATTGCTCCTCCGTGAGTAGGCGCCCCTGGGCATCGTAGGTGGAAGTGATGTCGTAAGGCGTCGTCGTATAACCGTTGCTCGTGATCCAGCGGAACTCCCGCACGACCGTCGAGCCCAAATATAGATAGGTGACGTTGAGTATCTGCGTGTCGATAGCGACGTAGACCCTCGGCGAATAAGAGAGCCCGACCGTCGTATCTACCCTGGCGCGAACCCGACCGTCCGGATGGAAGAGCCGGTTGCGGTAGTGAGTATAGCGCACCTCTTGTCTACAGCTGTCGTAACGGGTGGACTGCGTCACGCTGCGGCGGTGATTTGGTGCCGGGAAACTGGAATCGCGCACGAAGTGGCTGCGGAAACACAGTGGGCTCGGCACGGCGAGCGAATCGGTATAAGGTCCGCTGGGATTGCGTTTGCCGAAGGTTTGGTAGGACTCGTACTTGAGACGAGTATCGGTGTACGCGCTATCGAAGTCGACCGTATAGTCCGGGAGTCGTCTGCCGGATGGGTCGAGGGGCACGGCGGTCCTTATACGAATGTCGGTGCCTGGCAGAGCCTTCGCGTAGGTGATCTCTCCACCCAGCGGCTCACCGTTCGGTCCGTAGTCGAGGGTCTTTTGCCAAGTCGTGCCGTCGGGTTTTGAATACCTGCTGACGGCACTCCGTCGCTGAGTTTCGGTGCCGGTATTACGGTCTACACGGTTGATCGAGGTGGTGTAAACGAGGGTATCATAGGTCACGGAAGCGATTTGGTACCTCGTAGCGACGCGGTAGAAAGTATCAGCGCCGGACCAATCTACCCCGATGGTGGAGTCCAGGCGCGTACCCGCGGGAATCGCGAGGGGCGCGGCCCAGGTGTCGGGCTGATCGGCAGCCGTTGCGTGAGCGCCGTAGGTCGGGGGCTCTAATTCAGCCGTTTGGGCCCCGGCGGTCGAGTGCACGCAGAACAGCGTGAGTAGGGAAGCGACGTAGCAGTGCTGCATAGGTGGAGGGCACACGCAATAGGGGCGTGCGAGGATAAAGGTATGGTGTTGAATGGTGCGCCGAGGGGCGTTGCAGGCAAACGTCGGCGTCATTACCCCTGGCGCAAGGCTCGACTCCGTCATCCACGTCCGCCGGCAGGGCGCCGATACACTCCAACGCGACGTGACGCGTTGGAGGCTTTGGACCGCCAGCGGCGACACGACCGATGACTCGACGGTGATGACCACGTGAGCGCGCCCGGCTTGGCTGCGCCTTGCCAAACGTGCGATGGCAGGAGGCGGACCTCACGGCCCGCTGGTGTGGGCGGCTCGCTGAGGCGGACGCGGGCGCTGCCTGTCTGGCGCAGTTGAGCGCTCATCTAAAAGCTGCGCGGCTCTGGGGAGTCCAAGCACACCTTCGGGCGCATGCGTACCCTCCTCACCTCCTTCACCGACGCTTTTCGCAGCTTACGCCAAAACTTCCTCCAGACCTTCCTGTCGATGCTCGGGGTCGTCATCGGGGTAGCGGCCCTGGTGGCGATGCTGTCGCTCATCGACGGGCTCGAGCAGCTGGCGCGCGAGCGACTTTCGTCGCAGACCGACCTGGAGATGATGTCGATCCGAGCGAACACCCGCGACGAGCTCGACGGCCTGCGCGTGGCGCGGGACACGGTGGCGCGGCTCGACCGAAGCCTAATGACCGATCTACTAGCCGAACTACCGCAGGCCGCTAAGGCGCAACTCAGCGCCGCGGGCGCCGCCATCGGTACGGTCCGCGACACGCAGCGCCTCGGGGTCCGCTACCGGGCCGTCACGCTCCCGATGCTCGGCGAGGACATCGTACTGCTCGCGGGACGCTGGCCGGCAGACACACTGACGGGGGTTTTGGCGCAAGCCGAAGTCGTCGTCAATGAGGCGCTTTCGCGAAAACTCACCGCCCCGGATACCAGTCCGACCGCCGCCATCGGCCGAACCTTTGCCTTCCTCGACGGCACGGTGAGCGTCGCGGGTGTGGCGAGCGGCGGCGGGGGCCACTCGATTGGCGACGACGCGGACTTGAGCCTGCTGCTACCCTACGCGCAACTGCCGCTCCTGCCCGCCGCCGACATCGACGAGAGCCAGTTACTGCTCGAGTTCGCTTCCGTCGAAGATGTGTTGCCGGCCAAAACCTTCGTCGAGCCCTGGCTAGAGAAGCGTTTCGCCGGCATCGACGACGCGGTGCGTGTCACGACTTACGAAGGCTACCTGAAGGGCGTCGGCGAGGGCTTTCTCGTCTTCCGGATCATCATGGGCCTGCTCATCGGCATCGCCGTGGTCGTGGGCGGGGTCGGGATCATGAACGTGATGGTGATGTCGGTGGTGGAGCGCACGGCCGAGATCGGGATCCGCAAGGCGATCGGCGCGAGCCGCCGGATGATCGTCGCGCAGTTCCTCTCGGAGTCCGTGGCGCTGTCGGTGCTCGGGAGCGCGCTCGGGACGGTGCTCGGGATTGGCGTGGCCATGCTCGGCGGGCCCATCCTACGGCTCTTCACCGAGGGCATGGACTTCTCGGCGGTGTTTACGCTGACTACGCTGCTGGTCGTAGTGGTGGTGGCGGTGCTGATCGGGACGGTGTTCGGGACGTACCCGGCGTTGCGGGCGGCGCGGTTGGACCCGGTGGTGGCGATACAGCGGGTGTAAAGGTTGAAGGGGGAAGGGTTGAAGGGTGAAGGGTTGGAGGGGGAAGTGTTGAAGCGCGGTTAGCTTGCCCGGGGGTGGTGCGGTGCAACGCGTAGGACGGCCGTGCGTTAGGCTGGCATGTTGCTACGAGGATGGCTACGTGTTGCCTTAAGCTTTGTCGCCCTCGGGAGCCTGAGCGCTTTCGGGCTGTACACCTCGCGCTCGTACGCGATCGCCGACGACTATAGCGTCCGGTTCGACGGGCGCGGGGCCGCGGGTACGTTTCGCGGCCTGACCGGTACGATTGTCTTCGACCCGAACGACCTCGGCGCGGCCCGGATGGAGGTCTCCGTAGACGCGGGCACGATCTCCACCGGCAACGAGACCAAGGACAGGCACGCGCGCGGGGAGGACTGGTTCGATGTCGCGAGGTACCCGCGGATCAGCTACAGGGCGAGGGCTTTCGCCAAAACGCCCACCGGCTATGTCGCGAAGGGTGAGTTCACGCTCCACGGCGTGACGAAGGCACATGATTTGCCATTTACTTTCGTCAAAACCGATAGCGGCGGCGGGGTCTTCGTCGGCGAAACGACCGTCAACCGGGAAGCACACGGTATTGAAGGCCCGTGGCTCGGCTTCACCGTCGCGGACGAAATCGCGGTGGAGTTGCGGGTGGGGGTGGAGTGACTTGCCGAAACGCGAGTGCTTCCCCCGGAGACAGACCAGAGTTCGCGACCGCGGTATCAAGCTGGCGCGGGCGCGCCCGGCGGCGTTACAGATCTTCGTCGGCGCTCGCCGCCAGGAAGTCATCGATCTCACCATCCGACAGCCCCATGACCTCCGCGATCTCGGTCGCGGTAATACCCCTGGCGTGGAGTCGCTTGGCGGTGGCTTGACGCTCCTTCAGCCGTTCATAATTTGCTTCCTCGCGGCCTTCCTCGCGGCCTTCCTCGCGGCCTTCCTCGCGGCCTTCCTCGCGGCCTTCCTCCTTGCCCTCCATCTTGCCCCAGATGTACTGCTGGAGCACCTGGCCCCGCAGGTCGCGATCTTCGCGGAAGGCACGCTCCCACTTGAGGCGCTCCTCGTCGGTGAGGCGGCCGACCTCGGCCACGGTGAAGGCCTTCTTCAGGTCTTCTTCCGTGACCCAGTCCGGGATGCCGTCGAGGGCCGGCATCTTGCGCATGGCCTCGGTCCACTGCTCGATCGGGTCGAGTACCGCGGTGTCGTCTCTCATGGTGAACTTGCTTAGCTCTAGGTAGTACAACTGCAAAACGTCGGAGAACAGTTCCCCGCGCTGGCTCTGCATCGTGAAGTGGTGGAGGTAGCCTTCGTAGTTGCCCGGGAGCTCGAAGTCGACCACGGCGATGAGGTAGACGGGCTTGATCTCGTAGGCCTCGTCCCCGCGGCGCACCTGGGCGTCCATGCCGCGCATCGTGTAGTACAGCGAGCGCTCCTTGAAGTAGGGCTGCGGCAGGCGCTGGACCTCGACGATGATGGTGCGCCCGTCGCTGGTCAGGCAGCGCAGGTCGTAGATGACGATCCGGCCCGCGGGATTGTCGCCGATGACCTCCGTGGCGGTGTACTCGAAGTCAACGACGCGGTCGGCCCGCGGGAGGATGGCGTTGATGAAGCTCAGCATAATGGCCTTGTGGGCGAAGATGAGCTTGAAGCCGAAGTCGGTCTTCGGGTCGATGTACTTCTGGCGGCGCACGGGGTGGGACACTGGTGAGCGGCAAGGATAATAAACATTTTGTGTTATTTTATGCCAAACACTTCAGTCACGAACTATTTATGATATCGGCTGACACCAAGCACACGGGGGCTGGAAGTCGGCGCGGCGCTCGCGGACGAGGAGGTAGGCGGGACGGGGGGGGTAGGAGAGAAGCACGCGCCAACAAGAATGAATCGGGATAGCGGGAGGATGATTTGGGCGGCTTCCGCCAAAACCAGCTTAGGTTGCTCGCCGTGGCCGATCCGCTCTACGTCCTCGCCTGCTTGTGCGCCCTGGTGGTCGGCTCGGAGTGGCTCGTGCGGCGGACGTGGCTGCGGCACTTCGGCACGGCGCTGCTCGTGATCCTGCTCGCGGCGGTGGCGGCGAACGTGGGGGTTTTGCCGAAAGGCTCCACGGCCGAACACCCGGTGGCGGTGTACGACGGCATCTTCGCCTACCTCGCGCCGCTGTCGATCTTCTGGATCTTGCTCGGGGTGCACCTGCGGAGTGTACTGCGGGCGGGGCTACCGCTGGTGGCGCTGTTCGTGATCGGCTCGCTCGGCACGACGCTCGGGGCCATCGCCGGGATGTGGCTCGTGGATGGCGCGGATAGTATTGGGCCGGGGTTTGCGGCGGTGGGCGGGATGTTCGCGGGGACGTACACCGGGGGCTCGGTGAACTTCAACGCCGTGGCGCTGCACTACGACATGGTGCGCGAGGGGACACTGTACGCGGGGACGGTGGTGGCCGACAACATCGTCACGACGATCTGGATGGTCGCCACGCTCGGGATGCCGCGGGTGCTGGCGCCGCTGTGGCGCGGGATGCGGACGCGCGGCGTGCCGATCGGGATTGCTGAGGGTCACGTCCGCACGGTGGACCTCGGGATTGCCGACGACACGGAGGCGGTGCACCCGCTGGAGTTGAGCCTCGTGATTGGCCTCGGCTGCCTCGCGCTCTGGGTCTCGGGGCTGCTGGCGGACGTGACGGGGGTACCGTCGGTGCTGATCCTGACGGTGATCGCGCTGGCGCTGGCGCAGGTGCCGGTGGTGCGCGCGGTGCCGGGGGCGCGGGCGCTGGGGATGTTTGCGGTGTACTTGTTCCTGGCCGTAATTGGGGCCTTCTGCGACCTGGGTGCGCTGGTGGGCATGGGGCGTTTGGGGTTTGTGTTGCTGTTCTTCGCGCTCGCGGTGGTGCTGGTCCACGGAGTGGTGATCCTCGCGGCCGCGCGGCTCATGCGACTCGACCTGGACCTAGCCGCCGTCGCCTCGCAGGCCAACGTCGGGGGCGGGACCTCGGCGCTGGCCCTGGCGCGGAGTCTGGGGCGGAGTGACTTGGTCCTGCCGGCTATCTTGCTGGGGAGTCTGGGGAATGCACTGGGGACGTTTCTGGGGTTTTGGGTGGCGGGGTGGTTGGGGGCTTAGCGTCGGCACGATCGTCATTCATCCACGGCCCTTCACTTTCGGGACGGAATATGCCGTCGGTGAGGAGGGCGCTCAATTCTGCTTCGACCTTTAAACGAAAGCGCTTGTGATCGAGGCTAACTTTGTAATCTCCATTTTCGCCTAGGGCACCCTCGATGATGATTGCGCTATCGGCGGGATCGATTGTGAAGGTGTGGGTGAGTAGAAACGAAGCCCCGGGCTCGTCGGGGATTTTCGTCACAAGACTAGCGAGATCGGGGAGGTAGTTTAGAACTTCTTTCGTAGGCTCTCCGTACGAATAGAGCAGCAAGGTCCCATCTTGATCAAACTTTTGGTAACCTTCAGCATCGAAGAGGGCTTTCCCGAAAGGCATAACGACTAGATCGAATAGCACGGGCACTTCACCAAGTTCGGACCTGACTCTCGCAACCAGTGTCTGGTTGGCGATTTCAATGAGGTGGATGTCGGATTCGAAGTGCAACACCCCATCGGTTACTTCGGAGGAAGCATCGCGGGGGGGGTTTGTGTTGAAGCGATTGTATTCGTATTCTATGTCCGGGTTTTGACGTGCGAGCCTGCGGTGAAGTAGAACGGTAGCTTCGGAGCGACCGCTATTGCGCCAGTAGGCGATGAGGATGCCGCCGACGATGAAGAAGGCGAGGTAGAAGAGCATGGTGGGTCGTCGTGATGCCCCAGCAAATTAGGCTCGCCACGGTAACGCCGCTCGCTGCCTGGCGATCGGTCGCGCGGCGGCAACTACCTCGTCTTCGTCCCAAACCACCCCGCCGCATTCCCGTAACTCGCGTCCGCGACCAGTCCCCCCAACCACGCCTCGTCATTCGGCAGCTTGCCCGCCGCCACGTCCTCGCCGAGGGTCTCGCACAGGAGACGCCGGAAGTACTCGTGGCGCGGGAAGCTCGGTAATTAACACAAAGGTCCCGGGGTGCGTATCGCCGTCGGTAGCGATACGCACCCCGGGACGGTGGGGGCTCGAGCTGAGTTCAGGGTTTAAGGCAGTTGTCGGGAGTGCATACCCTAGCGAAGGACAGGGGGAGCTACCTGCCAGCGGGTCTCAACCCCCGAGCGCCGGGTTGCGGGCGAGTTCGATCTCGGGGAGGTCACGCACCAGGCTCGGATCGTCGTATGGGATCGGGCCGCCGCTGCGCTCGCCGGGGAGGATGTCGAGCTTCAGTCCTTGCCGAAAGCTGAGGTAGAAGCCCTCGAAGGCCATCTCCCGGACGAACTCCTCGTCGACATCGTTTAGGGTCGCGGTCGTGAGCGGAGCCAGGCCGGCGCGGGTACGGGTGACGTTCAGGTCGGCGGCGGCCCCGGCGGCGTCGCCTTGGTTGACGCGGATTGCCGCGCGGTAGAGGTACAGCAACGGCGAGCGCATGACGACGAAATTCGCCGTTCGGTTCAGGAACTTGTTCGACCACACGTTGTAGCTGTCCTGGTACTCGTTGGGGTAGGTTGGGTCATCGCCGGCCTTGTAGAAGCGGGCGAAATCCTTGAAGCGTTGGTCGTCGCCGGCGGCTGGCGGGCGCGTCCACTTGAGCCTCTCTAGGGTAGGTTTTGCGTAAGCGATGCCGCGCTCCAGGCCCATAGACCCGGCCACGAACTGACTGTAGTGCCGCTCGAAGCGAGGGGTGCGCCAAGCGTTACGGAAGTAGTAGCTCGCGTACCAGATGGTCTCGGGGGCCTTCTTCCCTATGCCACGTGGCCCGAAGATGAGGTTCTGCAGGTTCGGGGCCTTATTCACGGGGTAGTTACCACTCGCTATGATGGCGTTGATCTGCTCGAGGGCGCCGCCGTCGCCGTCGAAGCCCTTGGTGTGGAACTCGGGCCCCATGTGGAAGTACACCTTGGCGAGCAGGAAGCGCGCTGCGTCCCGCTTGGCGCGGTCCTGGTAGTCCTCCCGGTGGATGGCGGCGTCGTAGGCCTCCGGGAGCAGCTCGATGGCGCGTTTGGCGTCTTTGACGATCTGGCGGTAGACCTCCTCGTTGGTGGCCCGGCCCTCGAAATCCGTGGGGCTTTGCGTAGGCTCGAGGCGCAGGATCACGCTCGGCGCGGCAGGGTTGCTGCTGTAGGGCGGGGCGAACACGGTCGACAACTGGTGGAACGTGAAGGCGCGCAGGAAGTAGGCCTCGCCCTGGATGCGCGGCACCTGGCTCTCGGTCCCGTCGATGATCGGGCCGTTGGTCTCGTAGAAGTCGATGACCTGGTTCGCGTTGTACAACAGCGTGTAGCACCCGGCCCACACGTACTCCAGCCAGCGGATGTCGTTGACGTCGGGCTCGCGGTTGTAGAGCGGCAGCAGGTTCGTATTGCCGGTGTTGTTGTTGGAGAAGGTCTTCAGGTCGACGAGGTCGGTGGCGATGTCTTGGTACATCCCCATGTCGAGGGGACCGTAGTCCCCCGGGGCCTTGAGGTTGAAGTAGGCGCCGCGGACCAGGTCGTCGAGGATGTCATTGGTCGAGAACTCGGTGTCGGCTTGGTTGAAGCCCACCTCGGCGTCGGCGAGGAACTCCTCGCCGTCGCAGGCGGAGAACAGGCAGGTGAGCGTGAGGGGGACTAAGAGTCTAAGCTTCATGATCGTGCGTACTGATGGGTGAATTAAAACGTAACGGACCCGCCGATGACCGCGGTGAACACCTGGTAGAACGGGACCCCACCGACGACCCCCTGGCCGAGGTTGCGCGAGACGGCATCACCGGTGTTGACGACTTCGGGATCGACTGCGTCGAAGCCGGAGATCGTAGCTACGTTGTTGAGGTTGGTGTAGAGCCGTACGCCCTTGAGGATGTTGTTCTCGAAGAACTTCGTGGGCAACTGGTAGCTCAGACTGACGTTGCGCAGGCGCAGGAAGTCCCCGCGACGCAGCCACTGCGTCGAGCGGTCGGACGAGGCGGCCGCGTCGGCCCCGCCCTCCGGGTTTAGCTCCGTGTTGGCGAAGGAGAGCGCGGGGTACTTCGCATTGGGGTTGCTCGGGGTCCAGGTATTGCCCACGAGGTCCGCCCGTAGATTCGTCACGCCGTTGCCGACCCGACGCAGGCCGATGTTGTCGTAGATGTAGTTGCCGCCCTGGAAGGTGAGCTGGGCGCTGAGGCTGAGCCCCCCGTACGAGATCGTGTTGGTGAGGCCACCGAAGAAGGTCGGCAGGCCCGTCTTCCCGTACTGGATGACGCTGTTGTTGTCCGCCTGGTTGTTGATGTTGCGGATGTCGCGACCGGTGAACTCGTACACCTGATCCCCGGCCAGTTCCGTGTTGATCTCCCGGATGAGGACGTTGCCACTGGCGTCGTAGCCGGCGAACTCCGGCAGGAAGAACATCCCGAGGGGCTGACCCTCCTGCACCGTCGTGAGGCCATTGAAGGACAGCTGCCGCGGATCGCCGTCGAAGCCCGGGTAGAGCTCGATGACTTTGTTCTTGTTGGTGGTGAAGTTGACGTCGGTGGTCCACTTGAAGCGGCTCCGGTTGAGGTTGACGCTCCGCAGTTCGATCTCGATGCCCTGGTTCTGCAGCGAGCCGACGTTGTCGAGCGCCGTCGGGCTCAGGTTGTTGGTCGAGTAGATCCCGGCCGAGGGGGCCACCGGGAAGCTCAGCAGCAGGTTGGAGGTCGTAGAGTTGTAGTACCCCACCGAGCCGGACAAGCGGTTCTCGAACAAGCCAAACTCCACGGCGGCGTCTACGGTGTTGGACTTCTCCCACTGGATGCTCCTCGAGCCCAGTCGTTGGAGCGTGAGTGCCCCGGCGCGATCCGGGTAGTTGGGCCAGT
Organism: Saprospiraceae bacterium; assembly: GCA_965215115.1. Lineage (GTDB taxonomy): Bacteria > Bacteroidota > Bacteroidia > Chitinophagales > Saprospiraceae > CALDTK01. The sequence continues at coordinate 2,037,100 of OZ244050.1, read as the reverse complement.
TCCAGAAGTTATTGAAAAACAGGAAGCTCCCGATGTTGGCGTTGCCGGTCGTCCCCCAGCCGCCACGCACCTTGAGGAAACTCACGAGGTTGTTGTCGGCCAGGAAGGGCTCGTCGGAGATGATCCACCCGGCGCTTACGGAGGGGAACCAACTGAAGCGGTCGTCGGGCGTGAACTTGGAACTCCCGTCGCGGCGCAGCGAGGCCTGGAACAGGTAGCGGTCGCGGAAACCGTAGTTGAGGCGGCTGAAGTGACTGAAGAACCGGGTCGACTCCCCGCCGGTGTGGGAGAGCTGCAAGAACTGCGAGGGGTCCCGCACGAAGTTGCGGACCTGGGTCGGGTCCTGCACCGAGGCCACGTCCTCGAGGTCGAACTCGTAGTTGTCGCTGTTGGAGGTAAGGGCCTCGACCCCTACCAGTGCATCTATACTGTGATCGGCGCCGAAGTCGAGGGAGTAGTTCGCCGTCGCGTTGGCGTTAAAGGTCGTGAACGTGCCGTCGTCCCAGCGGTAGCGGGGCTTCCCGGTTTCGTACGGGTAGTCGAGGAGCTCGCGCTGCTCGTTGGTGAGGTCCGCCTCGGCGTACTCCTCGACGCGGAGCGCGCCGCTGATGTAGTTGTAGTCGAAGCGGTCGGTGTGGTCGACCCCCAACTCAGTGCGGAGGGCGAGGTTCTTGAGGGGGGTCAGCTGCAGGTACGCCGTGCCGAGGTTCTGCTGCGTCCGGATCTCGCGCAGGGAGTTCTCCGGGTCGAGGGAGGCGACCAGGTTGGGGTTGCGGTCGTTGAGGACGTCGAAGTACGAGCCGTCGTCGGGCCAGCGCACGGGATTGATCGGCAGTGCGCGGTCGTAGAGGCTGTTGAAGTTGGGCCACACGCCGAAGTTGTTGTTGCGGTCCTGGAGGTCGACGTTGGAGTTTTGGTTGTTGCGTGGCTGATTGTTCTGGTAGGCGTACGTGTAGCGGATTCCCATCTTCAGGAAACTCGTCGCGTCGAAGTCGAGGTTGACGCGTCCGGTGTAGCGCTCGAAGTTGGTCGCGCCAAAGTTGCCGTCTTGGTTGCGGTACTGCCCGCTGACGTAGAAGCTCGTGCGTTCCGTGCCGTTGCTGGCGCTGAAGGTGTACTGCCCGATGTCCCCGTTTTGGGTCGTGAGGTCCACCCAGTCTGTGTTGGTTGTATTGTAGATGTCCAGGGCGGTGTAGCGGTTGATGGTCCGCTGGTCGAACACGTTCTGCTCGTAGCGGTAGGGCTCGGTGAGGCCGCTGTTGTCGCGCGCCTGCTGCACGAGGCTGCGCCACTCGTTGGCGTCGGCGAGCTCGAGGGTGTTGATGGGCTGCGTGAAGCCGCGCTCCACGCCGAAGGTCAGCTGGGGCTGGCCCTTACGGCCGGTCTTGGTCGTGATCAAGATCACGCCGTTGGCCCCGCGCGAGCCGTAGATCGAGGTCGCGGCCGCGTCCTTGAGGATCGACACCGACGCGATGTCGGTCGGGGCGATGTAGTCGAGCGGGCTCGTGCCCCCGCTCGCGACCGGGATGCCGTCCACGATGAAGAGGGGCTCGGCCGCCGACGTGATCGAGCCCGTGCCGCGGATCAGGATCCGCGTGGCCGCCCCCGGCTCCCCGCTCCCGGAGCTGACCTGCAGCCCGGCCGCCGCCCCCTGGAGCGCATTCGTGAAGCTCGTCGTCGGCGTCTGCTCGATCTGCGCGGCGTTCACGGTCGAGATCGCGCTGATGAGGTTGCGCTCGCGCTGGATCCCGTACCCGACCACGACGACCTCGTTGAGTTGCGCGATGTCCTCGCGGAGGTTGATGTCGAGGGTGCTACGGCCGTTGAGTCGCTCGATTAAGGGCTCGTAACCCGTGTAGCTAAACTCCAGGGTTTCGGTGCCGCTGGGGACGGCGAGCGTGAAGCCCCCGTCCACGTCGGTTACCGTCCCGATCCCCGTATTCGGCACGACGATGTTGACGCCGATCAGGGGCTCCCCCGCGCCATCTACTACCGTGCCGCTGACCGTCGTGGTGGTTTGGGCGAACAAGGCGCCCGTATAGCAGAGCGTAATCAGGAGGAGGGCGATGCTGAGTTTAGCTATTTGCATAGGAGTAGATTTGGCGAGCGAGCGGAGGAAGGGTAGAATAAAATCTTGGCCTGCCCCGGATTCACCGGTACTTATGTTGTTCGGCAAAGCAAATCTCCCCCCGGAGCCGGACTGCGACCTTTTGCGCCAATTCGTAGCACTTTTTTGCAGGATCAGTTGTTACCTGGCGCCCGGTCCCTCACAACAAAGCTCTAGCACGCGGGGGGTCCACTCCCCCGGGGCCGCTCCCCACTCCGCCGGCAAGTGGATGACCACTCCGTCGGCACTTCGGTCGACCCGCAGGGCGAGCCCCGGGGAGAGCACACGAGCCCGCTCGACCGTCCGTGCCGAAGGTCCCGTTAAGTGGATCTCTCCCGCCGCCGGCCGGTCGAGCAAGTGGACGTAGAGGCGGTCCCCGGCGGTCGTCACGTGCGGCACCCCCAGCCGCTCCACGCTTCGCTCGTAAGGCTGCGTGCCGTAGATGGCCTCGCCGTTTTGCCCCAGCCACGCCCCCACTTGCAGCAGGCGCTCTACCTGGAGGGGGTCGAGGGTGCCGTCGGCGCGCGGGCCTACGTTAAGTAGGAGGTTGCCACCCCCGCAGACCACCTTCACGAGGGTCGCGACCAGGTCTGAGGCCGTGGCGTAATCCGCCAGCGACTCGGCGCGGCTGTACCCGAAGCTGCGTCCGACCCCGCGGATCTCCTCCCACTTGCCCGCTTGCGCGCGCGCAGTGTCGAGGTCGCTGTACTCGGTCGTGAAGTAGCTCCCGGTGTACGGGCCGGCGTCGCGTCCCCAGCGATCGTTCGTCACGACGCTGTCCCGCACCGATGACTCCGCGTAAAGCCAGTCGAGGAAGTCGCCGCTCCCGAAGCCCGCCATCGGCTGCCAGTAGCCCCCGCCCACGAGCAACACGCTCGGCCGCACGCGCTCTACCAACTCGCGCAGCTGCGGCTGGAGCTTATCGCTCACGTAGCGCGGCAGGTCCTCGGTGTAGAGCGGGTCGTACCAGCTGTCCAGCGAGTACGACACCCCCATGCGCAGGCCGGCGCCCCGCACCGCGCCGCTGAGTTCGCCAAGGAGATCGCGATGCGGTCCGACGTCCTGGCTGTTCCAGTTGTAAGCGTAGCGGCTCGGCCACAGCGCGTAGCCGTCGTGGTGTTTCGCGACCATGACCACGTAGCGGGCGCCAGCGCGGCGGAAGACCTCCGCCCAGGCGCTTGGCTCAAAGAGTTCGGCCCGGAACAGCCGCGCAAGCTCCGGGTAGGTCGTCTCGCCGTAGACCCGCCGGTGGTACGAGGCCGTGGGTTCGTGGCCGCGGCGCACCGAGTGCCAGTACCACTCCCCGTAGGCCTGGTAGCGCTCGCTCCAGTGCGTGAGGGGCGCGGAGTAAGGGCCGCGGTAGTTGAAGGCCGGCACCGAGTACACCCCCCAGTGGATCAGCACGCCAAACTTCGCCTCGTCGTACCAGGCCGGGGCGGGGTGCGCCATCTGTGCAAAAAGGCGAAGGCCCGAGAGACAGGCAACGAGCACGAGCACGAGGCGTCGCCCCAGCCTCCCCAGCCGCCCCAGCCGCCCCGGCGAGACGCGCTGTAGTTCAAGTGAGCCGTCGCGGCTGTACGTCGGGATGGCCATAGGTCGGAATGGAGATTCGTGAAGTGCGGGTCGCGAATGTAGTCTCCCGGCCCAGGCGGCCAAGCGCGGCGCAATCGTCGTCGGGGCAGGCGGCGGGGACACCGTTCTCCGGGCGTGCGTGTTTTGGCGAAAGCCACCCCGCGTCTCCACCGCCGCCGCGTCGGCATCTCGCCCAACGGCATCGAGGTGCTGCTACACCTTGTAATAATATGGCTCGGGTCCCGCGCGCGTAAATAGGCGCGGGCTCGTGGTTCTGAGGCTAGACTTGTCGCGGTTCGGCTTTCGCCAAAACCCAGTACGCGTCCCACGATCCGAACGCCGCCAACGGAGCTAGGCCACACGATACAATCGCGAACCTCCACGTGCGTCGGGGACATCGGCTTTCGCCAAAACCCGCTAGGCGTCCCACGATCCGAACGCCGCCAACGGAGCTAGGCCACGCGATACAAGAGCGAACCTCCGAGTGCGTCGGGGGCGGGGGCGGGGGCGGCAAAATAGGGTTACTTATCGTCCGAGGAGGGTTAGCCGGTGATGATGGCCGCCCGCTACTTTGTCGGCACCCTAGACCGCCGCCCGTCCGTGCAGATCGCCCGCGTAGAACCCTTCGTCCTCACCGACACCCTCGACCGGGCCTTTTCGTTCTCGCAATGGACTTACAGCGAACGGCGGATCTGCATCGTCAAGGTGACCGCGGACGACGGTACCGTGGGCTGGGGCGAGGGCTACGGCCCGGCAGACGTCATCGCGGCGGGCATCCGGCACCTTACCCCCCTGCTCATCGGACGGGACCCCCTCCAGACCGACGTGCGCTGGTTCGAGATGTACCGCAAGACCCTCGACTACGCCCGCCGCGGCGTGCTGACCGCGTCTATCAGCGCCATCGACATCGCCCTCTGGGACATCCGCGGCAAGGCGTTGCAGCTGCCGGTCTCGACCCTGCTCGGCGGGCGCCACCGCGAGCACGTCGTCCCCTACGCCACTGGGCTCTACTTCACGGACGCCGCCGACCTGGCCGCCGACCTGGCCGCCGAGGCCCGCGAGTACGTAAGCCAGGGCTTCAGGGCCATCAAGATGAAGGTCGGCCTCGGGCTCGCCGCCGACCAGGCCCACGTGGCCGCCGTGCGCGCCGCCATCGGGCCGGACGTCAAGCTCATGGTCGACGCCAACCACGCCTACTCCCTGCGGGAGGCGCTGGAGCTGTCCCGGGCGCTCGAACCCCACGCGATCGGTTGGTTCGAGGAGCCCGTCTCGCCCGAGTTCTACGGCCAGTACCAGGAGTTGCGCCAGCGGACCAGTATCCCCATCGCTGGCGGGGAGTGCGAGTACCTGCGCTACGGCCACCACCAACTGCTCAGGCAGGAGAGCATCGACATCCTGCAGGTCGACATCTGTTCGGCCGGCGGGCTCACCGAGGCCAAGCGGATCGCGGCCCTCGCCGCCACCTACGGCGTCGAGATCGTGCCCCACACCTGGGGCACCGGCATCGCCTTCCACGCCGCGCTCCACTTCATCGCCAACCTCGAGCCCCTGCCCGGGCGCCTGCGCGCCCCGGACCACTACATCGAGTACGACCGGACATCCAACCGCATCCGCGACCGCCTCACCGAGCCCGCCATCAGCATGCGGGAAGGGACCATCGACGTCCCCACCGCCCCCGGCCTCGGCATCGCGGTCGACGAGGAGGCCCTACAGCAATTTATCAACCCAACGACTTAGGTATGGACTTCGGCCACCGCCCGCTCTACATCGACGGCCAGCTCACCGAGGCTGCCGCCGGCAACACCTTCACCGTCGTCGACCCCGCCACCGAGTCGCCCGTCGCCACGGTAGCCTGGGCCGGGCGAGCCGACGCCGAGCGCGCGCTGGCCGCCGCCGAGCGTGGCTTCCGCACGTGGTCCGCCCTGCCCCCCGAGAGGCGCCTGGCCTACATAAAGGACTTACGCCGCGAGATCCTCGAGCGCCGCGACCACCTCCGCCGCGCCATCCACCACGAGATGGGCAAAAGCTGGGAGGGCACCGACGAGGACCTGTCCAGCATCACCGACTCACTGGAATTCTACGGCGAGGCCATCGGGGATCGCCTCGTCGCCGAGGCGATCCCTGATCGCGAGGGCACCCACCGCCACCGCGTCGTCCACCAGCCCGTGGGCGTGGTCGTGGCCTTCCTGGCTTACAATTTCCCCCTGCTCAATCTCGGCTTCAAGCTCGGCCCGGCCCTGGCCGCCGGCTGCTCCATCGTCATAAAACCCTCGGAGTACGCCCCGCTGTCGGCCTACCTCATCGGCGAGTGCTGCCACGCCGTCGGGCTCCCGGCCGGCGTCGTCAACGTCTTGTGCGGCGACACCGCCGAAGTCGGGGTCCCGCTGTGCGAGAGCACGATCCCCAGGCTCGTCACCATGATCGGCTCCACGGCTACGGCGCAGCAACTCATCCGCCAGAGCAGCGCGACCTCCCTCAAGCGCTTCAGCATGGAGTGCGGCGGCAACGCCCCCTTCATCGTCTTCCCCGACGCCGACCTCGGGCAGGCGATCGCCATCGGGGCGGCGCTCAAGACCGGCAACAGCGGCCAGATCTGCGTCGCGCCGAATCGCTTCTACGTCCACGACACCGTCATAGAGGCCTTCACGCAGGGTCTGGCCGAGCGCTTCGCCGCCGCTACCATCGCCCCGCTCGCCAATCGACGTTCGGTAGACAAGGTCCACGACATCGTCGGGCGCGCCCGGGCGCAGGGCGCGCGACTGGTGCACGGCGGGGCGCTACCGCCGGGCCCGGGGTACTACTACCCACCTACCGTCCTGCGCCTCGACGACCCGCGGGCGCCGATCCTCGGGGAGGAGGTGTTCGGCCCGGTCGCGATCGTCGTCCCGTTCACCGACCGCGACGAGGTCATCGCGCTGGCCAACGACACCGACAGCGGACTGGCCTCCTACGTCTTCACCCGCGACCGCGAGACGATGGACTACTTCGCTGAGCACCTGGACTTCGGCGAGGTGCAACTCAACGGCGTGAAGTACGCCATCTACCTGCCGCACGGCGGGATCAAGAACAGCGGCTTCGGCGTGGACTGCTCGGCCGACGCCCTCGACGACTACCTGATCCGCAAGCGCGTCACCGAGGCCCTACCCGCGTGAGCGGCCCCGCGTATTTCCTGAGCTGCGACTGGGGCACGACCAACTTCCGCCTCCGCGCCGTCGAGACCGGCACGCTCGCGGTCGTCGCCGAGGCCAGCGCCCCGCGGGGGGTCCGTAGCCTGCACGAGGGTTTTCGCGAAAGCGGGAGCACGGATCGGGAGGGCTACTTCGCCGCCTTCCTCCGCGAGCAAATCGACGCCCTCCCGCCGGCGCACCGAGGCCACCCCCTCGTCGTGTCGGGGATGGCCTCGGCGAATATCGGCCTGCGGGAGCTGCCTTACGGCACTCTCCCCATCACCCGGGAGGCCGAGAGCTTCGTGCTTGCCGACCTGGCGTTGTGGCCGGGGCAGGCGCTGCGGCTCGTCTCGGGCGTCGGCAGCGGCACCGCGCTGATGCGCGGCGAGGAGACGCAGGCCCTGGGGCTGCTCGAACGGATGGACCCGGCCTGCGCGGGGGTCTTGCTGCTGCCGGGTACGCACTCCAAGCACCTCGAGTACCAGGGTGGGCAGTTCACTGGCTTCACGACCTACCTCACCGGAGAGCTCTTCGAGTTGCTCTCGCGCCGCAGCATCCTGGCGGACTCGGTGGCGGCGGCGGCGGAGTGGAACGCCGGTACGGAGGCCAGCTTCCGGCGGGCCGTGCGCCAGGGCTACGACGATGGCTCCGCGGCGCACCTGTTCGCCATCCGGGCGGCCCACTTGCGAGGGCAGGCCGACCCCGGGGAGGCTTACTACCGGCTCAGCGGCCTGCTCATCGGCGAGGAGCTCGCCCGGCTCCCGCGCCGGGCCGACGTGCACGTTTACGTGGCCGCGGCCGATCCTTTACCGCAACTGTACCGCGCAGCCCTCGAGACCATCGGTTTTGGCGACAGCCTCACGGTCTTCACGCCCGCCGCCCTGGTGCGCGCCCTGCTGGCCGGGCAGCGGCAGCTCCTTTTTCGCACTACTTAAATCGACCGCGGTCGTACGCCTATGCCACTCTTCAGTTGGGAGTCTTTCCACGCGACCCCGGTGATCGCCATCCTGCGCAATCAACCCCTGGATCGCTGTCTGCGCGTTGCCGAGGCCCTGCGGGCGGCCGAATTTTCCACCCTGGAGGTGACCATGAATACCGCGGGGGTGACCGGGATTCTCACGGCGCTGCGGGAGCGATTTACGGACATGAACATTGGGGCCGGCACGGTGTGCACCCCCGAGGAGTTGGGTGCGGCGCTGGATGCGGGGGCCGGCTTCGTCGTGACGCCCGTGCTGGCCGAGGCGGTCGTCGGGACCTGCGTGCGTGAGGGGGTCCCGGTCTTCCCGGGGGCGTTCACGCCGACCGAGATCTACCGGGCCTGGGAGCTCGGGGCGGCGGCCGTGAAGGTGTTCCCGGCCGGGGGGCTCGGGGCGGATTACGTCAAGGACCTACGGGGCCCGTTGCCGCAGGTGAAGTTGGTCCCCACGGGCGGGGTATCGCTGGCGAACATCGCCGACTTCTTCGCCGCCGGGGCCCTCGGCGTGGGGATGGGCAGTAGTCTACTGGCCGAGCGCTACCTGGCTGACGGCGACTACCGGGGGCTCACCGCGCACTTCCGCCGCGTCCGGGATGCCATCCCCCGCTGATGGCCTCGGGCCGCCGGGCGTGCGCATTATCTCATCAATTGCTGGGCCTATCGGCCGTCCGCGGGGCATTCCGGCGCAACGGGCCGCCCGATACAGTAGCATTGAGGTGCAAATTTGTATCCTGAGCCTTCTAATCGTTTACGTATGCTGCAGCGGTATTGGCAGATTATTCTACTGGTTGCACTCGGGCCCTGTGCTACTTTATTCGGACAGGCCACCAGTGGGTCGCCCAACGTCATCTTCATCTTCGCCGACGACCTCGGCTGGGGGGACCTGAGCTGCTACGGCAGTGAGCGGATCGAGACCCCGGCGCTGGACCGCCTGGCCGCGGAAGGCACGCTGTTTACGCAGTTCTACGTCGCCGGCTCGGTGTGCTCGCCGAGCCGCGCGGGCATCATGAGCGGCTACAACCCCTCGCGGCAGCGGGTCTTCGGTCACTTCATGCCGGTGCATCGCATCAACGCCGAGCGCGACATGCCCGACGCCCTCGACCCGGACCTGGTCACCGTTACCGACGTGATGAAGGAGGCCGGCTACGCCACGGGGCACTTCGGCAAGTGGCACCTCGGCAACGTACCGCCGAGCGCTTACGGGATCGACAGCTTCAGCACCAACGAGTTCTCCAACCTCCCGGACGGCGGCATGATCCGCGGGTGGGAGCCGGCCAACCGCCCGCACACCACCCGCGACGTCATGGCGGCGAGCCTGCGGTTCATCGAGGCCAACCGCGACCGGCCCTTCTACGTCAACGCCTGGCTCTACGACATGCACGCCCCCCTGAACCCCTCCGAGGAGCAGCTCGACTCCGTGGGGCAGTACCACCCGCGCAACCTGCCCTTCTACGGTGCCGAGCAGGTGTACCTGGCGACGCTGCGGGAGATGGACCGGCAGATCGGCCTGTTCCTCGACCGGCTAGATAGTTTGGGCTTACGCCAAAACACGTTAGTGATTTTCTCGAGCGACAACGGACCGGAGGACCTCCACCTCCTCGAGGCCGCGCACAGCGGCGCCGGGAGCCCCGGGCCCTTCCGCGGGCGCAAGCGCAGCCTCTACGACGGCGGCATCCGCGTGCCCTTCATCATCCGCTGGCCGGAGCGCGTACCCGCCGGCGTCAACGCCACCTCCGTGGTGAGTGGACTCGATTTCCTGCCCACCCTCGCTAAGCTGGTCGGAGCCTCCGGGGCGGATACCCTCGCGCGCGACGGCGAGCAGATGGCCGACGTCTGGCTCGGGGAGCGGCGCGAGCGCGGCAATGCCCTGTACTGGGACTGGCGCTACGACATCCTCGGGCACCCGATCAACAAATCGCCCATGCTCGCGGTGCGCGACGGCGACTACAAGTTCTTGATGAATTCAGACGGTAGCCGCAAGGAGCTTTACGACGTCGAAGCCGACCCCTCTGAGTTGGACAACCTTGCCGCCCAGCACCCCGCCCTCGTCGACCGCTTGAGTGAGCAGTTACTAAGCTGGTATGCCGCCATCCCGGAGGGACGTGTCGACCCCGTGGCGGGCGGGAATGCCTGGCCAATGCCGCAGGAGCGAACCCCTAACCGTTAGTCGTAGCCCCTATGATCGTGTATTGTCACCGCGTTCTGATCGTGGCGCTACTGCAGTTTTGTGTGGGTGGCGCGGCGGGGGTCTACGCTGCCTATGGCCACCCCGGCACTTCGTCGCTGGCGCGTAGCGTGGAGTTGGTCGTCGCCCCCGACGGACGGGACGGCCAGGCCGGCACCGTAGAGGCCCCCCTTAAGTCCATCGCGGCAGCGCTAGACCGAGTCGAGAGCACACTCGCCCAGGACCCTAACACCGATGTGGTCATCTACCTCCGCGAGGGGACCTACTACCTCACCGAGACCCTGCACCTCACCGCCGATCACTCCCCCGCCGGCGGTCACCAACTGCGGATACGACCCTACCGCGGGGAGCGCGCGACCGTCTCCTCGGCTGTGCCGCTCACGGAGTGGCGAGCGGTAAGCAACGCCGTGCTGGGTTTTCCCGAAAGGGCAAAAGGCAAACTCTACGTGAGCCAGGTACCCGCCGACCAGGGCCGCCCCTACAGTCTGTACCTCGAAGAGCACCGGCTCGACAACGCCGAATCCGAAGGCTTCTCCCCGGCGAAGATGCCCGCCGAGTGGATCGAGTTCGCCTACGACCCAGCGGTGCGGCGGGACTTCACGCGCCTACAACTCGAGCCCGGCAGCGCACTCGCCTCAATCAGTAATCCGCAGCACGGTGAGTTGCGCGTGATCCCGAAGTGGCCCTGGACGATGAACATCCTGCCGATCAGTCGCGTCGACCGGGACAGCAACACCTTGCACACCGCCCTGCCCGGCACCTACGGCCTCTACCGCACGCAGTGGCGCGGGGAGGTCTACACCTCGGCCTGGCTGTTGAACCTGCCCGAGCACCTCGACCAGCCCGGGGAGTGGGTCTACGACCCGGCGACGCATCAGGTTTATCTCTGGCCCGAACTCCCCGGCGCGCCGGAGGGGGTGTACCTGCCGACGCTGCGTGAACTGCTGCTCATCGGCGGGACGGACGAGCGGCCCGCGCGCAACATCAGCGTCGAGGGCCTGCGCTTCATTCACGGCGCCCGCGACTACCTCGGGCCCGACGACGCCGGCCTCCAACACGACTTCGAGTACTACGACAAGGGCAACGCCCTAGTGCGCCTGCGCAACGCCGAGGACTGCCGCATCACCGGCTGCACCCTCACCGCCTCCGGCGGCAGTGGCATCCGCCTCGACCTGCACGCCCAGCGCAACCTGATCAGCGACAATACCCTCACGCACCTCGGCGGCACCGGCATCCTGCTGGCGGGTTACGGGCCGGGCACCAAGGACGTCAACCACGGCAATACGGTCGCCAACAACCACATCTCCCACATCGGCGAGAGCCTCTGGTCCTCGCCCGGGATCATGGTCTGGCAGAGCGGCGACAACCTCATCAGCCGCAACGTCCTGCACGACCTGCCGTACAGCGGCATCATCGTCAGCGGGGTCCGCCCGGAGGACTTCGACCGGCGCAACCGCGGCCTCCGCCGCGAGGCCACGCCGACGATCCGCTTCGCCGAGGTGCCGGAGCGCGACATCGAGGGCCTCGGGACCTACGCCGACTACCGCGCCTACGCGCCGTTTCTGCACTCCCGCAACAACCGGGTGGACGGTAATGAGGTCTACCGCTGTGTGCTGTCCATGGGGGACGGCAACGCCCTCTACGTGAGTGGGGCCGGCGGTGGCAACCAGCTGACGAACAACTACCTCCACGACAGCTACGCCCCCGGACTCATCCAGCTGATCCGCTGCGACGACTACCAGGAAGACGTGACGATTGCCTTCAACCGGCTGGAGGACGCTGTGTCCGGTGGCATCAGCATCAAGGGCCGCAACGACATCATCGGCAACCGCATCATCAACGTCATGGACCGCAGTGCATCCGCGGATCAGCCGCTCGAGGCCCGGGGGTACATCCTGCTGCGCGGCCCGGCCCAGGGCTCCGTGATCCGGGACAACGTGCTGCACCACCGCGGGGGCCCGGCGCGCATCTTCGAGGAGGGCCGCGCCTTCGGGCAGGACGGCGGCACTACCCTGGAGGAGTGCGTGGTGCGCGGCAACGTCATCTACCACGAGCAGAGCCCGGCGTACAGCCGCCGGCTACAGGAGGACTACCTAAAGCGGGGCGTCAACCTCGGGGGCGCCGTCATGAACACGCTCGGGCGATGACGGGCGCGGATGTGTCGTCGGCCCTCACCGGCCTCGATTTCCTGGTCATCGGCTGTTACCTCGTCGCGCTGATGGCCATCGGCTTTCGGGCGGGGGGGCGCAAAGACCCTTCGCACGATCTGTTCCTCGGCGGGCGCAACCTGTCGTGGCCCGGGATCGGCTTCTCGATCTTCAGCTCCAACGTGACGCCGGTGATGCTGGTGAGCTTCGCGGGGCTGGCGTACTCGACCGGGATCGTCGGGAGCAACTTCGAGTGGCTGGCCTGGCCATTCCTCGCGATGCTGTCGCTGCTGTTCGCCCCGTTCTACCTGCGGCACGGCATCCGCACGATGCCGGAGTTCCTGCGGCTGCGCTACGGCGAGCCGAGCTACCACTTCCTGGCCTACTACGCGCTCGTGTCGATCCTGCTGGTCTGGATCGCCGGGTCACTTTACGCCGGCTCCCTGATCATCAGCCAGCTGCTCGGGTGGGAGCTGTGGGTGTCGGTCGTGCTGATCACCGTCGTGGCGACGAGTTACACCATGGCCGGCGGCTTGGAGGCGATCGTCAAGACCGACGTGTTCCAGTCCGTCATCATCATCGCCTCCTCGGTGGTGCTGCTGTGGATGGCGCTCGACGAGATCGGGAGCGTCGAGCGGCTCGTCGACGGCGTGCCGCCGGAGTTTTGGGAACTCGGTCGCCCCGTGGACGACCCCGACTACCCGTGGCACGCGCTCTTGCTGGGCTACCCGGTGGTCGCGGTGTACTTCTTCTGCACCGACCAGTTCATCGTCCAGAAGATGCTGGCGGCCCGCGACATCGCCGAGGTGCACAAGGCGGGCCTCTTCACGGCCTACCTCAAGATCCTGATGCCGCTGCTGTTCCTGTTCCCGGGCATCGCCGGCCGGATCCTCTATCCAGACCTGGCCGATCCGGACCTGACCTACGGCACCATGGTGACGGGCCTGCTGCCGAACGGCCTGATCGGCCTGGTGGTGGCCGCGCTCCTGGCCGCACTCATCAACACGATCGCCGCCGGACTCAACTCCTTCAGCACCATCTTCACGCTGGACATCTACCTGACCCGGGTCAACCCCGCCGCAGATGAGGCCCGCCAGCAGCGCGTGGGCCGTGCGACGATGCTACTCACCGCCCTGCTCGCCGTAGCGGCGGCCCTGCTCTTCTCGCGCATCAGTAAGAACCTCTTCGAGATCGTACAGGGGATCATGTCCCTGCTCGCGCCCCCGCTCACGGTCGTGTTCTTGCTGGGTGTCCTCTGGAAGCGGATGCACAGCCGCGCGGCGGAGTGGGTGCTGTACTTCGGGGGCACGCTGTGTATCCTGGTCGGGGCGGCCTTCGTGGCGGGCTACCCGAGTGCCGAGTTCTGGCCGGGGTTCCTGATGCTGTCCTTCTACCTCTTCGCGGGCCTGTTGCTGCTCGCCGTGGGACTATCCCTAGTCACCACGGGCCAGCGGGGCATCGCGTTGCCGTCCATCGTAGCCACCTACCGCGAGGGCAACACCGCGCCCAGCCCCGGCGTCTGGGCCTTGTGGGGCCTGCTGGCCCTCGTCATGGCCGGGCTGTATACGTTCTTCAACTAATCGACTCGACGAGGCCATGTACCACGTGACCACCGACTCCCCAGGCGTCGACCATTCCTTCCGCACGCCACTGCCCCGGGAGGAGTTCGACGTACGCTCGGTGACGATCCGGAGCCTGGCCCCGGTCGCCTTCGCGCAGCCCTTCGCCGACGCGACCATGGGGCCCTTCACCGCGTACCACTTCAGCGCCCTGCGCATCACCGACGCGAGTGGCGACTACGGCGAGGCGGAATTTCCGACGCACTACATCTGGATGCTCGAGGCCTTCTTCGTGCCCGTCCTGCTCCAGGGCGGCCGGCAGACCTACGCCCAGCTCTTCCGCAAGATGTACTGGCAAATTCGCAACGAGGGCGTCCGCGGGGCACCGGGTTTGGTCCTCGGGCACATCGACCGGGTGTTTTACGACCTGGCCTCCCGGCGCCGGGGCCTCCCGCTGTTCCGCTACCTCGGGGGCACGTGCGCGCGGGTCGAGTTTTACGGAAGTGGCGGCGGCAACAACCTCAGCGGCGCGGCCCTCGAGGACGAGCTCCTGGGCTGGGAAGCCGAGGGGTGCCGGACGGTCAAGATGAAGTTCGGCGGTGAGCACACGACGGTGGCCGACGACGTCGCCCGCATCGCGCGCGTGCGCGAGGTCCTCCGGCCCGAGACCCATCTGGCCGTGGACGCCAACCAGTTCATGTCCCTCGGCCGCGCCCTCGCCTTCGTGGAGGCCCTCCGCGACCTGGACATCGCCTGGGTCGAGGAGCCCATCCACTCGGGCGCCCTCCACGACATCGAGACCCTCTGCGCGGCCTCAACCGTCCCCATCGCCTTCGGGGAGTCCGAGCGCTCCGGTATGGTCTTCCCGTCGCTCGTCCGCGCGGGCGTTCATAACCTCCAGCCGATTGCCGGGAGCCTGGCGAGCGTCGAGGAGTGGCTCGACGTGGTCGACCTGGCTACCGCCCACGGGCGCGCCCTCACGTGCGGGGGCGTCTCGTGGTACAACTGCCAGTTCGCCGCCGCCGCCCCGGCCCCCGTGTTGCAGGAGTTCCTGGAGCCCGTGCTCGGGCCTCTCCGGTCCCTTTTCTCCCTCCACCCCCGCGTGAGCGGCGGCTGTTTTCACCTCGGCGAGGCGCCGGGAATCGGGGTCGAGGTGGACTGGCCGCGGCTTGAGTGGGAGGGATCGATTACCGCGGAGCGGACGTGGGAGTAGGCCTGGGGCAGGGTTTCGGTTGGGGGGCTGTCGCCAAAACCTGGTAGTTGTTGGGGGCTTTCGCCAAAACGCGTCTAGCGTGTCCTTCCGGAGCCGACTAGGGCAGCAGAGGTCCTTCAGCGGGTGGGCCTGGTCAATATCCTTGTCCGGAGCCTCCGAGCCGTACTCGCCGACGCGAAAACGGGCGCGAGGAGGCGAGCGCCGGGACCGTCCGATCACTTTTGGAGTCCTTCGGTTGCTGGGATTTTTCTCTTCACTCGTGGGGTAACCCCCCCGGCCCCCCTTATTTTGGTTTCGTCCACGGACCCGCTTCGCGTCCCCGCGGACGAAACCAAAACAAGGGGGGAGGCAAACGCCCCCGGCGATCGTCGTGTAGGGGCACCACAGGCCCCCCGAGCGAAGCAAGCCTCCACGGTCGCCTCCCCCCTTTTTCAGCCGGGCTGCCGGATCGAGCGAAGCGAAAATCTGGCGGCCCGGCTGAATAAGCTTGTCATGTGACACTTTTTTTGAACTCGTCATACCGGCGCTGCTGCCTCAACGCTCTCACGCGGTCCCCGAGGCGCGTCAGGCCCCGCGCGATGACGCGCCGCCCCGGCGGCGAACCCTTCCCCCCGGCGTACCCGCCGAGGATCGCGACCTGGACCACGTAGTAGCTCACCGTCCCGGGGGGCTCCCCGTTGACCGACGCGTACACCCGGCCCCCGCGGCCCGGCGGACGCGTGCGCGCGTGGGCGTCGGCGTCGAGGACGGCGACCTCGTCGGCGCCGAACGCCTCGTGGGCCCCGCGCGCGTCCCCGCTGCGCAGGCTCACCAGCTCCTCGGCCCGTAGCACCTCGTCCATCCCGAGCAAAAGTAGCGCCACCCAGTGGTCGACGCGGCGCACGCGCGTGGCCTCGAGGCCGAGCCCGTCCGACTTCAGCAGCCGGAAGTACAGCTCCACGAGCCACCGGTGGCCGTAGAGCGTGAGCGCCGCGCGCTGCTCGGCGGCCGTGGCCACGGGGAAGCTCGTGGCCAGGGTCCAGTGCACCGGGGCCGAGTGCCCGCGGTGGGCGGGGTCGCGGTGGTAGCGCGCGCGCGCGGCCGAGGTCATCCGCGTCGGCGCCGGCCTCCCCGTCGCCGCGTCGAGCTCCTCGGCGCGCGTGACGTAGAGGCTCGCCGCGGCCGGGAGCTCGCGCCCACGAAACGACCGCGTCCCGGCGGCGTGGCTCGCGTCGTACGGGCGGCGCACGCGCACTTCGCACGAGCGCACCCGGACGTCGACCGTGCGGGCGAGCCGCGAGCCGCTGGCCGGGCGTGCGGCTCTCCGAGCGCCAGGGCGAGGCGGTGCTCGCGGACCGGCCCGCCGTGGCCCGTGGCGCCGTCGCCGCCGTCGCCGCCGTCGCCGCCGCCGCCGTCGCCACCGTCGCCGCCGCCGCCGAGGTAGTCGGAGAGCCGCACGCTGGGCTCCGACCAGTACCCGCGGGCCTCGTCGCGCCGGCGCCGGTCCTGCGCGAGCCGGAAGCACCAGTCGACCCGCGGGCCGCTGCCGTCGGCGCCGGTGGCGAACACGCCGGCGAGCAGGGGGTACTGGTCGGCCTCGGCGTCCCCGAGGAAGGTCACCGCGCGGGCGCGGGCCAGGGGGCCGGCCAGGGCGGCGGCGAAGCCGTCGGCCCAGCGCGCGCTCTGGCGCTCGTCGAGGGGTCGGGCGCGCGCGGCGGCCGCGGCGGCGGCGGGGTCCTTCGGGGGGCACGCGAACACGAGCGCGTGCGCGACCCCGAGCGGGGCCAGGGTCGCGGCCTCGAAGCAGACCACGGCGTGGAGCTTGAGCCCGGGGGTGGCCCCGTCGGAGACGACCCCGAGGGCGTCGGCGTCGAGGCCGGCGGCGCGCGCGGCCAGGGGCGCGAGCGAGAACTCGGACGTGTCCGCGATCGCGATCACGTCGCGGCCGCGGGCGCGGTCGGCGCAGGCGCCGTAGAGCTCGGCGCACAGGCGGACCCGGAGTTCGGCCGCCGAGAGGCGGGCGCCGCCGCCGAGGGCGCGCGCGAAGCGCTTGGCCGTGGCCGGGCCCCCGGCCAGGTCGAGGCGCACCGTCGACACCGCGCGCCCGATTCGGCGGCGGAGGTCGAGCAGGTTCGCCCACGTCGGGCGCGTGGGCATCGGGGCAGCCGCGAGAGCGGTAGCGTAGGCATCGGCGGTGGCGGGAGTGAGGCACGTCATCATGCCAAAAGCAACGCCTGTGGAGAAAAGTGTCACATGACAAGATGAATAAGGGGGGCCGGGGGGGTTACAAAACGCCAGGCGAGCGAGCTCTTAGAGGACACTGCGTCACCCGATAGCGTGACGCAATACCTCTGGGCGTAGTCCGTATCGAAGGCGGCACCTGATGCGCCAGCCTGCATCAACGGCGGCGCCCGCCGCGGCGCAACCGCGCCACCCGCTGCAGACCACTCACCCTGGAGTCACCCTACTACGCTACCGGCCCACCGGCAGCACCAAGCGTGCCTCGCCGCTCAATTCCTAGCACCACGTTGTCGGGAGCGGCCCCAGGCTGGCCCCCTGCCGGGGTAAGCTCCCTCAAGTTCGGCGAGCGGGGTTTCTTGCACCAGATGCCGATCAAGTTTTGCCGCAAGGCCGCACTCCGTCTACTCCCGCTGCTCTGCCTCTGTATCGGCGGCCGAGGTGTCGCCCAGTCGATCGCGGAGGTGGCCCCCTACCGCAATCCAACCCTAAGCGTTGTCGAGCGCACCGAGGACCTGCTCGCCCGGATGACCGTCGCGGAGAAGGTCCGACAGCTCCAGTGCCTCGTCTTCCAGGACGTCCTCAACGGCACCCCGATCACCGCGGACGGTATCGGTGGGATGGCCTTCATCCGCATCAAGCTCCCCCTTACCCTCGAGGAGGAGGTAGCCACCCGCAACGAGGTCCAGCGCCGGGCGGTGGAGGAGACGCGGCTCGGCATCCCAATCCTGTTTCACGCCGAGGCCCTGCACGGGCTCGTCGACCGTGGCGCGACGAGCTTCCCGCAGGCGATCGGGATGGCGGCGAGTTGGAACCCCGAGCTACTGGAGCGCGTCGCGACGCAGATCGCCACGGAGACCCGGGCGCGGGGCTTCCGCCAGGTCCTGAGCCCGACGGTCGACATCGCGCGGGACGTGCGGTGGGGGCGCGTCGCGGAGACCTACGGCGAAGACCCGGGCCTGGTGTCCCGCATGGCGGTCGCGTTCACGCGGCCCTTCGAGACGACGAACATCATCACGACGCTCAAGCACTTCGTCGCCAACAGCGGCCCGGGCGGCCGCGACAGCCACCCCGTGCACCACTCCGAGCGCGAACTGCGCGAGGTCTACTTCCCGCCCTACCGCGCGGCCATCCAGGAGGCGGGGGTACGGTCGGTGATGGCGGCCTACGGGGCCCTGGACGGCATTCCGGCGGGGACCAACCGGTGGCTCCTCACCGACGTACTGCGGGGCGAGTGGGGGTTCGAGGGGACGGTCGTCACCGACTACGGCCTGCTCGGGCGGCTGTACCGCTCGCACGGCACGGCCGCCGACGGACAGGACGCGGCCGTGCAGGCGCTCCGCGCGGGCCTCGACCGCGACCTCCCGCGCATCGGGCCCGAGAACACCTTCGGCGAACTCACCAAGGCTGTAGCATCAGGTCAACTCGACACCAGCTACCTCAACCGGGCCGTGCGACGGCTCCTGCGGCAGAAGTTCGCGCTCGGGCTATTCGAGCAGCCCTACACCGAGGCCCCCGCCGTACGCGCGGTCACTAACACGCCGCCGGCGCGCGACCTGGCCCGCGAGATGGCCCGCGAGTCGCTCGTCCTGCTGCGCAACAAAGGGAGCGTCCTCCCGCTGGACCCCACCGACCGGATCCTCGTACTCGGGCGCGACGCCGTCCTGGACAAGCTCGGTGACTACAGCCCGTGGGACATCCCGACCGTGACCCTGCTCGACGGGCTGCGGGCGGGCGCGGCGGACCCGCAGCGCGTGACCTACCTGCCGCTAGAAGGGCAGGGCCTCGTCACCGCGCCGCCGGTCCCCGGGGAGTACCGCGTAGCGTACTTCACGGACGCCGCCCCCGAGGTGGCGTTTCGCACGGACAGCCTCGCCGCGATCGATTTCAACTGGGGTAGCAACAGTCCCTCGCCCGACCGTGGCGTCGTCGGCGCGCCGTTTCGGCTGCGGGCGGCGGGGGCGTTCGTCGCGCCCGCGGGAGGCCCCGTCGCGTTCGCGGTGCAGCTCGCCGGGGGGCTGCGGCTCCGCATCGACGGGGAGGAGGTGTTCGACAACTACGCCGACCCCTACACCACCGAGCACCGCCTCACGCTCCAGCTCGAGGCCGGGAAGACCTACGCCGTCGAGGTGGACTACCGCTCGCCCGGGCAGTACTCCCGGCTGCAGTTCGGGTGGTATCCCGCGGGGGACACCCAGGTGGAGGCAGCGAAAACAAGCGCCGCCGCCGCCGAGGCGGACGCCATCGTCGTGGTAGCCGGCGTCCAGGAGAAGGAGGGGCAAGACCGCGCCGACCTCGACCTGCCCGCCACGACCGAGGCGGTCATCCGGGCGGCGGCCGCGACGGGCAAGCCCGTCGTCGTGGTCCTCACCACGGGCAGCGCCGTGACGATGAACGACTGGCACGACGAGGCCGGCGCGATCCTGCAGGCCTGGTACCCGGGCCAGGAAGGGGGCACCGCCATGGCGGAGGCGATTTTCGGGCGCTACAACCCCGGGGGCAAACTCCCGCTGACCTTCCCCTACGATGTCGCGCAGTGCCCGCTGTACTACAACTACAAGCCCTCCGGACGCGGCTACGGCTACGTCAACATGACGGGCGAGCCCCGCTACCCCTTCGGGCACGGCCTGAGCTACACGACGTTCGGCTACGGGCAAATCGAATCGTCGGTCGAGGGCGACAGCGTCGTCGTGCGGGTCACGGTCCGCAACGACGGGCCGGTCGACGGCGACGAGGTGGTGCAGCTGTACCTGCGCGACCCCCTGGCCGAGGTCGTGCGCCCCGTCAAGGAGCTCAAGGGTTTCCGGCGCGTGGCCATCCCGGCCGGGACCGAGCGAACCGTACGTTTTACCTTGAGTGCTACCGACCTCACGTACCTGGGGGCGGACCTCCAACCTACGATCGGGTACGGGCAGTGGGACGTGATGGTGGGCAGCTCGTCGGGGGATATCCGGCTGCGGGACACCTTTACCTTTCGCTCACCCGGACAATGAGCTACCCGCCGCGTACGCACGATCAGCTGTGATGACTACGAAACACGCCCTTTGCTTACTCTGCGCGTTGGCCGTCCTCGGCTGTAGCGCGCCCGCGGCCGAGACGGTCGCCGGGGTGGCCCGCCCGCCCAACATCATCATGCTCCTGGCCGACGACCTGGGCTACGGCGACCTGGGCTCCTACGGCGCGACCAGCGTGCAGACGCCCCACCTCGACGCCCTGGCCAGCCGCGGCATGCGCTTCACGCACTTCTACGCCGGCTCGGCGGTGTGCAGCCCCTCGCGGGCGAGCCTGCTCACGGGCAACTACCCCTTGCGCTACGGCATCACGCGCCACTTCAGCGACCGCACCGAGCACCTGCCCGAGAGCGCCGTCACCCTACCGGAGCTGCTCGCGGGCGCCGGCTACCGCACGATCCACATCGGGAAGTGGCACCTCGGCGGCCTGCGGCCGCAGGACTACGAGGCGCGCGCGCAGGGCCGCGCGGCCAACCCCGGCCCGCTGCAACAC
Organism: Saprospiraceae bacterium; assembly: GCA_965215115.1. GTDB lineage: Bacteria > Bacteroidota > Bacteroidia > Chitinophagales > Saprospiraceae > CALDTK01. The sequence goes on along the minus strand of OZ244050.1, from coordinate 2,016,453 downwards.
GGCTTCGACCACAGCCTCACGAGTATCGAGGGCGCGCCCGTGCGGCCCGACCTCATCGAGCGCCGGCGGCTCTACCGCGACGGCGGGGGCTTCATGGTCCGCAACGACGAGCGGGCCGCCGCGGACCCCGGGCACTGGACCGAGATCAAGGTCGACGAGGCGATCCGGGAGATCGGCCGCAGCGAGGCCGCCGGGGAGCCTTTCTTCCTCAACCTCTGGTTTGACGTACCGCACACCCCCTACGAGCCGGCGCCCGCCCCGCACCTGGAGCCGTACGCCCAGCGGGGGGCCCAGGGCGACCAGCTGTACTTCCGCAGCATGGTGAGCCACTTAGACGCCCAGGTCGGACGGCTCGTGGCCTACCTCGATGAGCGGGGCTTGCGCCAAAACACGCTGATCGTCTTCACGTCGGACAATGGTCCGGCCTTCGAGGGCAGCCCGGGGCCGTTTCGGGGCGGCAAGACGGACCTGCACGAGGGGGGCCTGCGCGTACCGGCCTTCGCGGTCTTCCCGCCGCGCATCCCGGCCGGCACCGTGACGGCCTCGCCGGCGCACATGGCGGACTGGCTACCAACCTTCGCGAGCCTGGCGGGGGTGGCGGCGCCCGAGGTCGACGGGGAGTCGATCTGGGCCCAGCTCGAGGACCCGAGCTTCCGGGCGCGCACCGAGCCGATGTTCTGGCAGATGGACCTCTACCGCGCATTCCAGAACCAGGGCCCGAAGCCGGTGCCGTACGCGACGGAGGTGGTGCTGGACGGGCGGTACAAACTGCTCGCGCTCGACGGCGAGCCCACCGAGTTGTTCGACCTCGAGGAGGACCACCGCGAGCTCTACAACCTCCTGGACGCCGAGCCTGAGCGCGTCGGGCGGATGCGCGCCGAGCTCCAGGCCTTCCTCGCGGCCCCGCGGGACACGACGGGCTTCGTCGAGAGGGGCCGGGGGTAAGGGCATTCTGCGCAAATGATACACTTTTCTTCGCCCGGCCAGACCGGTGGCCCGTCGCCACACTAAGTTGATCCCCATGTGTACTCTCCTGTGTACTCCCACATCCTCCCGGGGGCGGCTCCCCTTACTCCTCGTACTTCTTCGCGTCGATACTCGGCGCCTGTGGCCGCGCCGTAGACTCGACACCGGGGGACGCGGCGGCGGCTACGACGCCCGCGGCCCCCAACATTATTTACATCCTGGCCGACGACCTGGGCTACGGCGATCTGGGCTTCCTCGGGCAGCGCCACTTCCGTACCCCCAACATCGACGCCCTGGCGGCGCGGGGGATGTTCTTCACCAACCACTACGCCGGTAGCCCCGTGTGCGCGCCGAGCCGGGCCACGCTGATGACCGGGCAGCACACCGGGCACACGCGCATCCGCGGCAACAACTGGCTGCCGGAGATAGGGACCGTGCCACTGGATCTCGAGCGGCCGATCTTGCCGGAGGTGATTAAGGACGGGACGAACTACACGACGGCGATCAGCGGCCGCTGGCACCTGGGCGGGATCTACTCCGACCAACAGCCCTACCAGCGGGGCTTCGACTACCACTTCGGCAAGCTCTCGGCCCTGTACCCAGATGGGGTCTACGCCCACGCCGGGGTCTACAACGGCGGACTCTACGACGAGGCCGGCAAGCACATCCCGGAGGCGGAGTACATCGCCAAGGGCATCGAGCCGATGTTCCTCAACGGGTCCCTGTACGATCTCACCCCCCACGACCTGGCGGCCGATACCATCAACCAGGACCGCATGGTGACCGAGAAGGCCGTCGAGTACATCGGCGCCGAACGCGAGCAGCCGTACTTCCTCTTCGTGGCGTACTCGCTGCCGCACTCGCCGATGACGTACCACCCGGACTTCCCGGTGCCGGACACGCTGCCCGCTCCGGAGCGGGCCTTCGTCAGCATGATGATGGCCCTCGACGCCTACGTCGGGCGGATCGTCGCCGCCGTCGAGGCCAGCGGCCAGGCCGAGAACACCCTGATCATGTTCGCGAGCGACAACGGCGCCCACAACGAGATGGGGCACAAGTACGACTACTTCGACAGCTCGGGGCCCTACCGCGAGTACAAGCGCTCCTTCCTCGACGGCGGGGTGCGCAGTCCCTTCATCGCCCGCTGGGACGGGACCATCCCGGCCGGCAGCACCTCCGACCACCTGTCGGCCTTTTACGACGTCATGCCGACGCTGTGTGAGCTGACGGGCGCGCGGTGCCCGGAGGCGATGGACGGCGTCAGCTTCGCGCCCACGCTGACCGGACGCGGGCAGCAGGCCGAGCACGACTACCTGTACTGGGAGTTCAACGAAAACCTGTACTTCAAGAAGACCGAGTTCAAGCAGGCTGTCCGCAAAGGGAAGTGGAAAGGGATTTACTACGTCGACCCCGACCGGTTCGAGCTCTATGACCTGAGTCAGGACACCGGCGAGCGCACCGACGTGTCTGTGGGTCACCCGGAGGTCGTCGCGGAGCTGCGCCAGATCATGGCGACCGCGCACGAGCCTTCGGAATTGTTTCCGCTCCTGCCGAGCGAAAGGGGGATCAGCCAATGAGTAGTACGGATAGCGCAACGGCGGGTCGGCTCTTCGACCTTACGGGAAAACACGCCGTCATCACGGGCGGGGGCAGCGGGATCGGGCTGGCGATGTGTCGGTTGTTTTCCCGACAAGGGGCCCAACTCACCGTACTCGACCTAGACGCGGACGCCGCGGAGCGAGCCCTGGCGCAGGCCGGCGTAGTCGGGGCCACCGTGCGGCGCTGCAACGTCGCCGAGTACGCGGAAGTGACGGCGGCGCTGGCGGGTTTTACGGAAGTGCACATCCTCGTCAACAACGCCGGCATCGCGCACGTCGGTAGCCTGGACACGACCACCGTCGAGGACCTGGACCGCGTGTACGGCGTCAACGTCCGCGGGGTGTTCAACTGCTCCAAGGCCGTGCTCCCGGCCATGCGGGCCGCGGGCGGGGGCGCGATCCTGAACGTGGCCAGCGTGGCCTCCGTCGTCGGGATCCCCGACCGGGTAGCCTACTCGACCAGCAAGGGCGCCGTGCTCGCGCTCACCCTCAGCACCGCGAAGGACCTGGTCGGCCAGAAGATCCGCTGCAACGCCATCGCGCCGGCCCGTGTCCACACTCCCTTCGTGGATGCCTTCCTGGCGCGCAATTACCCGGGGCAGGAAGCGGAGATGTTCGCGAAACTCGCTGCGACCCAGCCTATCGGTCGGATGGGGACCCCGGAGGAGGTGGCTGCCCTGGCGCTGTACCTGTGCAGCGACGAAGCGGCCTTCGTGACGGGGGCTTGCTTCCCGATCGACGGCGGATTCATCAGCCTAAACAACTAGACGAGCCGATTATGAAGTTGATCCGATACGGCGCCGCGGGTGCCGAGCGCCCGGGCGTGTACCGCGACGGGACCTACTACGACGCCAGCGAGGTGGTACGGGAGTACGACCACGATTTCTTCGCCGACGACGAGGGCTTAGCTGCGCTGCGCGGCGCCTCGGCGGCGGGACGACTACCCGAAATCCAGGTAGAGCGACTCGGTGCCCCCCTGGCGCGTCCTGGCAAGATCATCTGTATCGGGCTGAACTACCGCGCCCACGCACTCGAAAGCGGGATGGCGGTGCCGGAGAGCCCGGTCGTGTTCTTCAAGGCGAGCTCGGCGTTGAGCGGGCCCTTCGACGACATCGAGTTGCCGCGCGACAGCGAGAAGACCGACTGGGAGGTAGAGCTCGCCGTGGTGATCGGCCGGCGCGCCAAGTACGTCACCGAGGCGGACGCCATCGGGCACGTGGCTGGGTACGTGTTACACAACGACGTGAGCGAACGCGCCTTCCAGCTCGAGATGGGCGGGCAGTGGGTGAAGGGCAAGAGCCACGACACGTTCGCGCCGCTCGGCCCGTGGCTGGTGACCCCGGACGAGATTGCCGACCCGCACGTGCTGCGCTTGTGGCTCAAAGTCAACGGCGAGATGATGCAGGATAGCAACACCGACGACCTGGTCTTCGGCATCCCCTACCTGATCAGTTACCTCTCCCGCTTCATGACGCTCGAGCCCGGGGACGTCATCAGCACGGGGACGCCGGCGGGGGTGGGCCTGGGCCTGAGCCCGCCGCGCTACCTTAGGGCGGGTGACGTGGTAGAATTGGGGATCGACGGGCTGGGTAGCGCCCGGCAGACTGTCGTCAAAACCTAGGCGATGGGCGTCGAACAGGAGGATCGGACGGTGATCGACTCGCACCAACACTACTGGCGCTACGTCCGCGAGAGAGACGGCTGGATGCAGGAGGCGGTGCTGCAACGCGACTACCTCCCGGCGGACTTCGCGCCCCTGGCCGAGCGCCACGGCGTCGGAGGCGTGATCGCCGTGCAGGCGGACCAATCCACCGCGGAGACGGACTACCTGCTGGCATTGGCGGAGCGGGACGAGCGCATACTCGGAGTCGTCGGGTGGGTCGACCTGCGCGCCCCCGACCTGGCGCGGCGACTGGAGCGCTACGCCGGGCAGGAGAAGCTGGTCGGCTTTCGCCACATCGTCCAGGCGGAGTCGCCCGAGTTCCTACTCGACGAAGCCTTCCTGCGGGGGATGCAGCGGTTGGTGGACGGGGAGCGGGAGTACACTTATGACCTACTGATCGACCACCGGTACTACGGTGCCGCGGGCCAGTACCTACGTCGCGTCCCGGAGCAACTCCGGATCGTCATCGATCACTTCGGCAAACCTGACCTGCTCAACGGGAGTCCCCGCGCGTACGGCGAGACGCTACAGGCGTTCGCGCAGCGACCGAATACCTACCTCAAGCTCTCGGGCCTGCTCACGGAAGCCGGCGGACCGGACTTGGAGGTAGCCAGCCTGATGCCCTACTTCGAGTTGGCCCTGGAGCACTTCGGCGCGGGGCGCTGCATGTACGCGAGCGACTGGCCCGTGTGCCTGCTCGGGGGTGGTTACGAGACGCAGTTGGACGTTTACCGAGCGGGAACGGCGGGGGCCTCCGCCGCGGATCAGCGCCTGGTGGACGGGGAGACGGCCAGGCGGGTTTACCTGGGGACGTGAGTTAGTTCTTACGGTACTGGAGTTCGTCGCGGTACTGTTTTGGCGTACGCCCCATGAGGCGTTTGAACTGGCGGTTGAAGTGGGTCAACTGGCGGTAGCCGCTCCCGTAGGCGATCTCGGCGACGTTCTGCTCGGTGTCCTGGAGCAGCTTACACGCGTGACCGATGCGGACCTCGTTGAGGAAGGCCGTGAAGGTTTTATGGAAATGCTTCTTGAAATAGCGGCAGAAAGTGGCCGAGGACATATTGAGGTGTTTGCTGATGTCCTCGAGGGTGATGTGGTCGTCTTTGAAGTGGGTGACGATGTAGCCGTAAGCGAGATTGACGGTATCGTAATCTTTCTTGTTCTCGATCGGGGCGAATACGCGGGAACTGAGCTTACGACGCTGGGGCACGTTGGCCAGGTAGTCGAGGAGGTTGAGGAAACTCAGCACGCGGTCGAAGCCGGTGGCGCATCCCAGGTGCTCGAAATGGTCCCGGACCCGATTGACGTCGAACTTCTCGAAGGCCAGGCCCATGTGTGCATCCGTGAACAGCCGCGCGATCGGAGCGCACTCGGGTAGGTCGAAGAACGCAGTGCCGAAGGTCTCCGGGAGGAAATGCAGCGTGTAGGCCTCGCCCGCCTCCCCGTCGTCCACTCGGGTGGAGTGCTGTAGGCGGGGGCCGAGCATGAAGAGGTCCACGTGACTAAAGCTCTCGATGGTGTTGCCGACGCAACGCTTGCCGTTGCAACCCAGCAACATCGTGATCTCTAGTTCGTCGTGCTGCCGGAGCACCATCTGTTGGTTGTTAGGCTCATCGTAACTGATGGGGTAGCGCTTCACGATGAATGAGTGGTGCTGCATGCGCACCCACTTCTCGACTAATTTCTTGACCATAACACGATTTTGACCAGGGCACGGCCTAATGTAACCGACGTATGACGATTGCGCCCCACCTGTGTGGAAATAGTGCCACTCCCCCGGTAGCAAGCGTCGCTTAGGTTGCAAATGAGTGTAAGGATGTGCGGAGAAATGAGTACAGCTGTGCCGTCGGACCTCCGTCCTTTACGACGACCGCCCCACCCCACCGGCGCCCCGCAGCCCGGGCGGCGCACGCTCTCCGACACCGTGGCCGAGGTGGCCCCGCGTAATCCTTCGCTCCCGAACATGACCCAACTCACCCGCCCCCCCGGCGCGCGTCCGTCTTACCGGACCGACGGGTCGACCCCGGGCTTGGTACTCGGCACCGCCGGCATCGGCGGAGCCTGGGGCGCCGTGGACGCCGACGAGAGCACGGCCACCATCCTCGCCGCCCTGGAGTGGGGGATCACGCGGGTCGATACGGCGCCGGCGTACAACCGAGCGGAGCTGTTCGTCGGGGAGGCCCTGCGGCGGTGGGCAGGGGAGCGCCCGTTCGTGAGCACGAAAGTCGGCAAGGGGTTCGCGCGACGGGCGGACGAGGAGAGTAACGACTACGGCCTGGCGGCCATGCGGGAGAGCCTGGAGCGCAGCTACGAGCGACTCGGCGGCAGGCCCGACCTGGTCTTCCTCCACGAGCCGGAGCGCGTGCGCGAGCACCCCACGGGCGGACCCGACGCGGTAGGGCGCGTCGTGGACTGGTTGCACTCGATCGCGGGCGGCCCGCGGGCGGAGGCCATTGGGTTGGGAGGTCACGTCTCGCCCGAGTACCACGACGCGATCCGCGCGGGGGTCTTCGCCGTGGTCATGAGCTTTAACACGCTGGACGCGGTGTGCTTCGATGCGTTGCGCCACGACATTCCGCTGTTCCGCGAGTGCGCCGTCGTCACGTACCAGGGTAGCGCCCTGCACATGGGGCTGCTGGGCAACCGACTCGAGCAGTACCGGGCCGACCCGCCGATCTGGGTCTCGCCCGAGGCCCTACGCGCGGCCGCGGGGGCTGCGGACATCGCGTCGGCGGCGGGGATGAGCCTGCCCGAACTGGCGCACCGCTTCCTGATGTCCACGGCGGAAGTCGACTACCTAGTCCTCGGCCCGCGGAACTTGGCACAGCTACAATCTACCCTAGACCATCTGCAGCGGGGGCCACTGCCTGCCGACGTGTATGAGCGGGTCACGGCTAACGTCCTCAATATCGCATGATGCAGACTGTCTCTCCTCCCTTGGTCAAACCGGCGACCGACGCCCTGAGTAAGCATCTCAAGGAGCCCATCCGCGTCAGTAAGGTCGAACTGCGGAGCGTCGCGCCCTTGCCGCTCGCCGTTCCGTTCGCCGACGCCACGATGGAGCCGATGTCGCACTACCGGCCGGTGTTCCTGCGCATCACGGACGCGGATGGACACTGGGGCGAGTGCGAGTACCCGGCGAGCGGGCTTGCCTTACTGCAGTACGTCCTGCGCCCACTGCTCTTCGCCCAGGCGTACCCGACGTACGCGACCCTGTTCGAACGTCTCTACTGGGCCATCCGGAACGAAGGCTTCCGGGGGTCGGCGGCGCTTTGCCTGGGACACGTTGATCGGGCCATGATCGACCTGTTCGCCCGGCGGCACGGCCGGGCCGCGTACCGCTATCTGGGGGGCACCTCCCCGGTGGTACGCGTCTACGCGAGCGGCGGGGGCGTCAACCTCAGCGACGAGGCCGCGGGAGAGGAGGCGCAGCGGATCGAGGCCGCGGGTTACGAGACGATAAAAATAAAATTCGGGGGCCGCACGAATACGCTAGCGACAGACCTGCGGCGCATCCGCTTGATCCGGAGTCTCCTCAAGGACGAGACCGAACTGGCGATCGACGCCAATCAGGCGCTCGGGCTGGAGGCGGCCCTGGAGCTCACCAACGCCCTGCGGGGCGAGGCGATAGCCTGGTTGGAAGAGCCCGTACACTCCGCCGACCTCAACGCCATCAAGACCCTGTGTGCCGTGAGCACGATACCGATCAGTTACGGAGAAAGCGAGCGGAGTGAGCTGGTCTTTCCCGTGCTCGCCGATTTCGGGGTGCACCACCTGCAGCCCATCGCGGGCCACGTAAGTGGCCTGCACCAGTGGGGTAAGGTCGCCCGGCTGGCCCGCAGGCGTGGGCTACGCTTCACGAGTGGGGGCACCTCCTACTTCAACGCCTCCTTCGTGGCGGCGCTGGGCGAGCAAGGGTGTCTGGAGTTCCTGATGCCCGTGCTGCGGACGCTCGAACCCATCCTCGCGCTCGCACCCGAGGAGCGGGGCGGGAGCTTCACCCTCTCCGAGGAGCCTGGCATCGGCTGCCAGGTAGACTGGGCGCTTCTGGCGCGTTGCAAGCAAATACGCGATTCGGTTACATGGAAGGATTAAACATAAACGATTACTTGCGCCCTCTCGACTTCGTCGTCGTAGGGGTGTACCTGGTGCTGATGATCGGGCTGGGGTACTACTACAGCTTCGCCGGGCGTCAGCGCGGCGACGACGAGGAGTTATTCCTGGCCGGACGCAAGCTCCGGTGGCCGAGCATCGGGCTCACGATGTGGGGGACGAACGTCGGTCCTTCGATGCTGATCGCCTCCTGTGGCGTGGGGTACACTACCGGTATAGTGGCGGGCAATTTCAGTTGGTATGCCTTCCCCTTCATCTTCTTACTAGCGACGGTTTTCGCGCCTTTTTACCGCGTCACGAAGGTGTCTACGCTGCCGGAGTTCATGGGCAAACGCTTCGGTCCGTCCACGAGGTTCATGCTGGCGTGCTACTCGCTCGCGACCATCCTGCTCTCGTGGCTCGGGCTCACGCTCTACGCCGGCGGCCTGCTCCTGGCGCAGATCATGGCCTGGCCGCTGTGGTTGGCGGTCGTTGCCCTGGTCGTCCTGTCCGCGTTCTTCGCGGTGGCCGGCGGGTTGGAGGCGATCGCGAAGACGAACGTGTTCCAGATGGGCCTGCTGCTCGCGGTTTCGGCGGGCTTGGTGGCGGTGGGGCTCTACGAAGCCGGTGGCGTCCAGCCCCTGATCGACGCCGTCCCCGGCGACCGTTGGGATTTGCTGCTGCCGCTGGACAATCCGGACTACCCCTGGCTCGCGATCGCCCTGGGGTACCCCGTCCTGGGGATTTGGTTCTGGTGCACCGACCAGAGCATGGTGCAGTCGGTACTCGGGGCGCAGACCCTGAAGCAAGGACAGTTGGGAACCAATTTCACGGCCTGGCTCAAGGTCCTGGACGTGCCGCTGTTCATCCTCCCGGGTATCATCTGCCTGCTGCTGTTCCCGAACCTCGAGGACGAGAACGAGGCGTACATGACCATGGTGACGCAGTTGTTGCCCACGGGCTTGGTCGGGCTGGTGGTCGCGGTCCTGATCGCGGCATTGGTCAGCACGATTGATTCGGCACTAAACTCCCTGGGCACCGTCTTCACGATGGACATCTACCGGAAGAGATTCGCCCCGGGAGCCTCTCAGCAGGAGTTGAATCGGATCGGGCGGATAGTTATGCTGATTGGCGCCGTGTTGAGCATCTTCGTAGCACTGGCCTGCGACGCCGTTAGCGACTTCGACTTGTTCAGTCTCTTCCAAGCCATTTTGGGTTATCTGGCCCCGCCGATGGCGGCCGTGTTCTTACTCGGCGTACTCTGGCCCCGGATGACGACGCGGGCGGCGGACACGGGCATCCTCGTAGGTAGCATCGCCAGTCTGCTGGTGGGGGCACTGCAACTGTCCGGTTGGCCCAGTACGGAGGTCTGGCCCCACTTCCTCTACGTTTCTTTCTTCCTCTTCGTTTTCATCTGCACGTTGATCGTCGTCGTGACCTTGGTCGGGAAGGATGCGCGCGCCGTCAGTACGATGTCGCTGGCGAACATGCGGGCCGAGATTGGCGAGGAGCAATCCCCGCGGTCCCCCTGGATCATACTAGCCGTCGTAATGATCGGGCTATACCTCGCCTTCGCCTAACCAATAAGCCCCCCCACCATGCGTACCTACCTCGCGAGCCTCACCCTACTGTGCCTGTTCGGCGGAAGCCTGAACGCGCAGCGGGTAGTCTACCTCAGCCCGAACGGGAGCGACCGAAACCCAGGCACCGAGGCGGCTCCCCTGCGGAGCGTGGACGCGGCGCAGGCTTGGGTCCGCCAGAATAACGCGAGCGGTCGCTCCCTGGAGGTCGTATTCGCACCAGGACGCTACGAACTCTCGAAGCCGATGACGTTCCGAGCCGAGGACGGCGGGCTGGGCGAGGGACGCGTCGTGTACCGGGCGAATGGCGAGGTGGTACTCAGTGGCGGCCGGGAGCTTCGTCTCCAGCCGAAGAGGCGCGAGGGGGAAGTAGTCATCTACGGGATGAGGGCCGAGGGTCCCTTTCGGCAGCTCTACGTCAACGGCCAGCGGGCGCAACGGGCGCGGCACCCGAACGCGGGGTACCTCACGACGAATGGATGGGACTTCGCGAACAACACGCTTACGATCAAAGGGAATTTCGCGCCCCAGCTCGCTAAGGCAACGGCGGCCGAACTCTTCTTAATCATGTCCTGGACGGAAAACTACCTGCGCCTGGCTGATGTGAAGGTCAACGGCGCCTCCTCGAAGTACACCACTTTCCACTTCGCCGAGCGGGAGGGCCGCATGCTCTTCGAACGCCCTTACCCCGTACACAAGGAGAGCCACCGGGCGCTGCTGATGAATGCGCCAGCGCTCGTTGACAGTCCGGGGGAGTGGTACTACGACCCCGAGGGTGCAGAACTACACTACTTCCCGCGCCCCGGGGAGGACCCCGCCGGGCTAACGGTGGTCGTCCCCGAGCTAGAGACGATGGTCGACATCGCGGGTACAGCGACGGAGCGGGTACAAAATCTCTCGTTCACCGGCTTTACGTTCGCGGAGACCAACTGGGATTTTCCCTCGCGAGAAGGTTACCTAAACATTCAGGCCGGACTGCACGCCAAATCGGTGAATACCAAGAACGATCTCTTCGTCTACCGACCTCCGGCCGCGGTCGAGGTGGCTTTCGCCAAAACAGTACGCTTCGAGCGCAATCGCTTCTACCGTCTCGGCGCCGGCGGGCTGGACTTAGCCCACGGAACGGAGCGCTGTGCCGTGAAAGGCAATCACTTCGCCGGCCTGGCCGGTGGCGCGGTATTCGTAGGCAAGTTCACTGCCGACGAAGACACGGAAGTCCACGTACCCTACTTACCCAGTGACCTCGGGGAGGTAAGCACGGGCGATACGATCGGTAGCAACCTCATCGAGGCCACCGGCCAGGACTACTTCGGGACGGTAGGCATTGCCGCAGGCTACCCCCGCGGGCTCGTCGTGGCGCACAACGTCTTGCGGGACATGCCCTACAGTGGCATCAGCGTCGGGTACGGCTGGACGCAAACGCCAAATGCCATGCAGGGGAATACGATCGCCTACAACGACATCAGTGGCGTCATGCGCGAACTCAACGACGGCGCCGGCATCTACACCCTGTCGCTCCAGCCGGGCACCGTCATCCACCGCAATCACGTACACGACATCGCGCAACCCACGCAGTTAGAGCAAAATTTGCTCTACTGTGTCTACTTCGACGAGCAGAGCGGGGGGACTCCCGAGCGACCGATGATCTTCGACGAGAATATTCTCGAGGGGCCGCCCTACCTGCGGCTGCTGTTCAACCAGCCGACGAACCTTTTCCTCAGCAGGGTCTACGCAAACCCTAAACAAGGGACGGCGCCCGCTTTCTTCGACCAAGTCGGTCTGGAGGCCCCGTACCGCGACCTACTTTCGCGCACTATCGAATAGTGCATCACCGAGCGCCAAACGGTCGCCCTGATCTTCGATCCGATAAAACTTGACCCGTTCTTCGGGATGGCGGTTGGGCTGGTGCAGCGTGAGCAGGAGTTGTCCCCCGAAAGTACGAAAGAGCATGCCGTGCCCCCCGTTGTCCGGGAAGAGCCGTTCGGGACGGTGAACCCAAGGCCCGCCGATGCTGTCCGTAGCCGAGATAGCCGTCCCGATCGCGTAGCCGTCCTCCCCGGTGCTCGACCAGAGCATGAGTAGCCTACCGGTTTTGGTCCGATATAGAAAGCAACCATCGGTGATGTAACCGTAGCCTCCCCCCGTACTCCGGACCCACGGCGCGTCCGAAGCCGCAAACAATACTTTGCTTCCACCTACGATCTCGGAGAGATCATCCGACAGCATTACGAAATCAATAGTACCATCCCGAATCTGCACCCATTCGTGACAAAACACGAGGTACGGTCGGCCACCCTCCACCCAGAGCGTACCATCGAGTGTCTTCCAATCCGCACGAAGGTGCGGGGCGTTGCGGAAGCGCCGAAAAGGTCCGTCCGGGCGATCGGCCACGAAGATTTGTACCCCGCGCACGTAAGCCGGGGGCCACTTCGCTATTGGTCTGGGCGTAGTGAGGTGAGCCGCGAGGGTATCGTCCGCCGTGAGCGTCGTAATGAGGTAATAACGACCGCCGTAAGCGTGAACCTCGGGCGCCCACACCCATTTGCTCGCCCAGTCGTCCTCCGACACGGTGAGTACGCGCTCGGGCGCCGACCACCGGCGCAGGTCTTTGCTCTTGTAGACTTCGACGCCCTGCCCTTCCCCGGCGGCGCGGTTGAAGACAGAGGCGTACATATAGTAGGTCTGCGTAGTGGTGTCGGCGTAGATGAAGGGGTCGCGCACCCTGAGCTCGTCGAGGGGCAGTGGGTACTCGGCGGGTGCGCGGTCTCGCGTGCTCACACAGGTTACGAGGGTGAGCGCAAGCCACGGGAGAGATAGGAATCCTTTCATACCTGTCAACATCGCGATAATTAATTGAAGCCTAAAAGACATTTTAGCGCCTTCCGGCAAAACCGTAAAGCTAGTCCTCAAGCTGTGGTTTTAAGTGATTCAAACTTAGCTTAAGGAACTTGCGCATGACTATTCAGGTCCCTTCAGCTACTCCGCCCACAAAGGGCCTAGGTCGGCCAGCACCGGGGGCGGGAGTCCATGCCTTTCGTAGATGACGATCCGAAGTCGGCGCAAGTGGTGAGTAAGGTGTTGCTGATGGCGCGGGATGGAGAGATTAGGAACCTAGGGGTGTTGGGGCAGTTGTAATTGTTGAGGTGTGAAGGGGGAAGTGTTGGAGGGGCTGCCGCGAAGGGCGTTAGGAGGCGCCGTTCGGCGAGCTCTAGCTCGTGGCGCCCCGGCCCCCAAAGCCATCGTAACGGAGGCGCCAGTCAGGCGCCGTTTGACTCGCTGCGCGAGTGGCGCCCCGGCCCCCAAAGCCATCGTAGCTGGCGTGTTGGGGTCTCGCCCACAATTCGCCTATCTTCCGCTTTCGCTAAAACTCGTCCTGTCGTGGTGTGGGAGAAACTAGAGGCTATCGTGGGGCAGTTGCGCCGCAGCAGTGCGACTTTCGATCGCATGCTACTTATCAGAAAGGCAGCGCTGAAGAATTCTGAATTCACTTTCCTCGGGGGGCACGGGGCCCGCAGCAGCATCGTGTCTTGAAGCGAGGCCTACCCGCCCCCGACGGCACCTACAAGACGGGGTGGTTTAGCTCGGTACAGGTCAAGGACGGGGTGGTGGTGTGAGGGGCGACTACTCGCGCTGTCCCGCGCGTCGGACGGTCGGCCTGCGTGTGAACGCTTTTCGGCCGACCGTCCGACGCGCGGGACAGCGCTTTCGACTCTCGCCTTCTTTTAAGACCGTAGACCCTTGTCGTAATTTGCAAGTCCCCCGCTGTCTGTCGGTGGGCTGGGTTTTGCCGAAAGGCGTCTCTGAAACCAGTAGTCGAGACGCATCTTCCGTAACGAAGAAGATAATGCGAGAACTCACTAAAATAAGCGTTGGAGCTCTGATAGCAATCCTAGCTGCCGGCCCTATTTAAGCTGGCACACACCGTAGTATAGTCGAGCCAGAGTTCCTACATGAGTAAATAGCCTACGATGCAGTTGACCCAACGTTTATAAATTTCGCGCAGAGCGGAGTTGTAGCTCGAGCACGCAGTCTAGGGCGCCGCGATCTAGAAGTCTTCTCGCCGGAAAGCTAGTGTAGACACCGTACCAAACTAAAGGACTCTTCCGTAAATTGGCTGCGATTTCATTCTAGCGTTCACCGGCGGGAGCCTCGCCAGCGACTTAGCTTCTTGCGAGCGTGGCGGTAGGCACATCGACCTCCAGCCGCTGCTGCAGCTCCTCGAGGTCGACGCCGCTCGTCTCCGGCATCACGAAGTGCACCCACAGGAGCTGCCCCACCATGCAGACGCTGAAGAACGCGAAGATGGGACCCTCGCCGAAAGTGGAGGCGAGGAACGGGAACGTCGCCGAGATCAGGGCGGCGAACACCCAGTGCGTCCCGCAGCCCCAGCTCGTCCCCAGTCCGCGGACCTCGTTGCCGAAGATCTCGCTGAGGAACACCCAGATCACCGAGCCCTGCCCGATGGCGTGCGCGGCGACGAAGACGAACAGACAAATCGGCACGACGACCCCGCCGACGTTGCCGCTCAGGAACGCGAACGCCACCGCGGCGAGGGAGACGATGTACCCGATCGACCCGGCGTACATGAGCTTGCGCCGACCGAGGCGGTCGATGAGGTTCATGCCGAGGAAGGTAAACGCGACGTTGATGGCCCCGACGCCGACGCTGGACAGCAGCGCGCTGCTGCGCCCGAGCCCGGCGTTGGCGAAGATGTCGGGCGCGTAGTACATCACGGCGTTGATGCCGGAGAGTTGATTGAACGTCGCGAAGATGAAGGCGTACGCCAAAACCCGGCGGTAGCGAGCCCCGAGGAACGACCGGATCGGCACGTCGGCGACCGCCTCATTGCTCCCGCGGATGCGCGCGAACTCGGCGTCGGCACTCGTGGGGTCGATCTGGGTCAGGATGCGGTAGGCCTCGTCCGGGCGACCGGCCTTGGTGATGAGCCAGCGGGGGCTGCGCGGCACGCGGAACAGTAGGATGAGGAACAGCGCCGCGGGCAGGACCTCGACCCCGAGCATCATCCGCCACTGCGTGCCGTACCCCAGGGCGTCGAGTACGTAGTTAGACAGGTAGGCCAGGAGGATGCCGACGACGAGGTTGAACTGAAAACTGGCGACGAGCTTTCCGCGCCGCGCCGCCGGGGCGACCTCCGTGATGTAGAGCGGCGCGACCACCGACGAGGCCCCCACGCCGAGGCCCCCGATGAAGCGCGCGATGCTGAGGTGCACCACGCCCGGGGCGAGCATCGACCAGAGCGCCGACACGAAGAAGAGCACGGCGATGCCGATCAGGGTGGTGCGGCGGCCGAACTTATCCGCGGGGACTCCGCCGAACAGCGCCCCGATCACCGTGCCGTACAGCGCGGCGGCCACCATCTGCCCGAGGGCGAGGTCGCTGAGGCCCCACTCGGCCTGGATCAGGGAGGTGGCCCCGCTGATGACCGCGGTATCGAAGCCGAACAGGAAGCCGCCTAGGGCCACGGTGAGCGCCCAGCGCCAGAGTTGATTCATGGTATGTGTTTTACGATCGGGCCCACCAGGAGGTCCGCGGACCGAGGTGCACCTGTACCGTCTTGAGTTCGGTGAATTCGTCCAGGGCGTAGGTGCCCATCTCGCGACCGAGCCCGCTCTGTTTGTAGCCCCCGAAAGGTAGTTCGGCGTAGCCGTTCATGAAGGTATTGACCCAGACCGTCCCGGCCTCAAGGCGGCGGCTCAGGCGCAGGGCGCGGTCGATGTCCTTGGTCCACACGCTCGCCGACAGGCCGTACTCCGTGCCGTTGGCCAGCTCCAGCGCCTGCGCTTCGGAGGTGAAGCGGAGCACGGACAGGACGGGGCCAAAGACCTCCGACCGCGCGACATCCATCTCGGGCCGGACGGCGTCGAGGATGGTGGGCGCGACGTAGGGGAAGGTGTTGCCCTCGGCCTTGCCCAATGCAAGCTCGGCACCGTCCTCGCGCGCGTCGTCGATGAAGGTTTGGATCTTCTCGAAGTGGCCCTCGTGGATGATGGCCCCGACGCGGGTCGCCTCGTCGAGCGGGTCGCCGACCTTCACGTTTTGCGCAAGCGTACTGATGCGTTCGAGTAGTGACTCGGCTACGGTAGCATCGACGATGAGGCGACTGCCGCTGTTGCAGCACTCGCCGGCGTTGAAGAGCATGCCGAAGACCACGGCGTCGGCTACCTCCTCGAGGTCCGCGTCCGCGAAAACGACCTGTGCGTTCTTCCCGCCCAGCTCCAGGCTCACTTTCTTGAGTCCCTGCCCGGCCGTGGCGGCGATGCGGCGACCGACGGCGGTGGACCCCGTGAAGGACACCATCGCGACGTGGGGGTGTTCGACGAGGCGGACCCCGACGGGCTCCCCGTAGCCGGTCACGATGTTGACCGTGCCGGGGGGCACGCCCGCGGCCTCGATGATCTCGCCGAGGAGCAGGGTGGTGCCGGGCGTGAGCTCGCTCGGCTTGACGACCGCCGTGCAGCCGGCGGCCAGCGCGAGCGGGAGCTTCTGGCTGATGATGAGCAGGGGGAAGTTCCAGGGCGTGATCATGGCCACCACGCCGATCGGCTCGCGCAAGACCACGGCCAGCATGTCCTCCCCGAGGGCGTTGTGGCTCTGGCCGTAGACCTGGCGCGCGAGGCTGGCGGCGTAGTCCCAGTTGCCGGCTGCCCACTCCATCTCGTCGCGGGCCTGCGTGATGGGCTTGCCGCTCTCCAGGCACTCGACGAGGGCCAGCTCGGCGGCGCGCTCCCGGATCCCGTGCGCGATGCGTTGGAGCGCCGCGGCGCGCTCGCTCCCGGGGCGGCGGGACCACTCCCCGCCGCGGAACGCCGCGTACGCCGCATCTACGGCGAGGTCGACGTCGGCGGCCGTGGCCTCGGGGTAGTGCCCTACGGCGGTGCCGTGGGCGGGGCTCTCCCGCGAGAAGGTCGCCCCGCCGACGGAAGAGACCCACTCACCGGCGATGAGCATCTGGTAGGAGCGGGGGGGCGGTAGGCTCGTCATGAGGGCGGGGTTAGGTGGTCAAGGAAAGTGTAGTACCGGTCTTCGGTGAGGCGCTGCACCAGGAGCGCGAGTTCGGTGAGGTGGTAGTCGCCCCAGAGGCTAGACTCCCCGGCGGGCACCTTGGCGTCGCCAGGTTGGTGGTCCCAGCCATTGGGGCGGTGGTACACCGAGTGCAGCAGCAGCCCCTCGTGCGCGGGGTCGAGCGCGAGGTAGCGATCCGACAGCAGCGTGCGGCAGACGCCGAGCCCGGCGGCGCGGTAGCGGTTTGCGGCGTCGGCGTCTTCGTCTCGTAAGACGTTAGCCAGGCGCAGCAGGCCCTGCGCGCCAATGGCGGCCGCGGAGCCGTCCACGGGTTCGTAGGCATTGTAGGGGTCGGCGTCCCGCTCGCGGTAGTTGCCGAGGCGGTGGAGGTCCGGGGCGCCGGTGTCCCAGTAGGGGATGCCGTCGGCGCTGGTGTTCGCGAGGTAGAAGTCACAGGTCGCGCGCGCGGCCCGCACGAAGGTCTCGCGATCTTCGGCGGGGATACCCGGCAATTCGAGGAGTTCACCGAAGCCGAGCATCGCCCAGGCCAGTCCCCGGGTCCAGGTGCTGAACCCGCTGTAGCCCTGTTGGCTATTCGGACAGCGGTAGGCCCCGTCGTTGACATTGAAGATGCTCTCGTGCGCGACGCGGCCCCACTGATCGTAAATGTCTCGCGCCTCGCCGTAGTACACGGCGTACCGGGCCGTGGTCCGGGCGTGCTCCATGGCCCGTCGCCGGAGGTCGACCTCGGCGTCGCCCTCGTCCAGCGAGCGGTGGCCCAGCAGGTGCGCGGCCACGAGGACGCGGCAGGTGCGCAAGGTGTCGACGAAGAGCGAGTGCGGCCCGTTGAACGAGTAGAGGTAGCCGCCCTCGGCGCGGGGCGTCCAGCGCTTGGCCTGCACGGCACCCGACACCCCGATGGCGAGCGCGAGCAGGCGTTGCTCCTCGGGACTGGCGGCGAAGTCTCCGCGGCGCGCCATGCGCAGGAGGTTGCCGTAAGTACTGATGGTGTTGAAGCCGTGGTCGTGGACCCCGAAGTGCGTGAGGTGCGCCGGCATCTGGCGCTCGATGAGGTCGCGGGCGTCGGCGAGGAGCTCCGTCTGTCCGGTCACCTCGTACACGAGCAAGGGCAGTCCGAGCTGAAATCCTTGCGTCCACTCCGTCCAGCCCCGCGCGGTGTAGCGCCCGGCGACGGTGAAGACCGGGGTGGACTCCGCGCGCTCGTGGTAGCTCAGGAGCCCACGGGCTTTCCCGGCCGCGAGGGGCCAGAATCGCGCGAGGTCCGGACCCAGCGCGCGTGGGGTCAAGTCGAGGTCGACGATCATCGTTGTGCGTTTTTCCTTTCCAGGCTCCGGTGGGCGGCCATCACGTCGTAATCGATGGCGTGGGGCGGGGGCGGCGGCCCGGTCAGGACGTGCTTGGCCTGGGCGTAGGTCGCGGCGTCGAGCGAAGTAAGGTGTTGCAGGAAGGCGTCGATCGCGTCCGTGGCGTCGCCGTCCGGGAGCCACTTGGACACGAGCCCCATCGTGCGCATCTCCTCGTCCGATAGGAGTTCGGCCGAGAGGATCACCCGTTTGGCGGAAGCCTCCCCGAGCAGGCGCGCGAGGCGATGCAAGCCCCCCCAGCCCGGGAGCCAGCCGTTGGCCACTTCGACGGCTCCAATTTTGAGCCCGGGGGCAGCCAGGCGAAAATCGCACGCGAGGGCAAGCTCCAGGCCGCCCCCCAGGACGTAACCCCGCAGCACGGCCACGGTGGGTTTGGGCAGCGCCTCCAGGGCACTAAAGACGGTGTGCCCACGGCGGATCCACCGCTCGACATCCGGGCCCCTGAGGCTGTTGAACACCTTCAGGTCGGCCCCGGTCGAGAAGGCGCGCTCGCCCGCGCCACGGACGCTGAGCAAGCGAACCGCAGGCTGCGTCGCGGCCCGGTCGATTGCCTCGTCCAGGCCATCGAGGTCCTCGAAATCCAGGCAGTTGAGCTTCGCGGGCTTGTCCAGCAGGACCGTCAGGACGCCGGCATCGTCGAGGTGGGTCCGGATCATACGGCGGGCGGGGCTGGAAAATCCAATAGGTCCTCCTCGCCGTACACCGCGGGGGCTACGCTACCGAGCTGAGGGCTGATGAGCGGGCGGAACTCCATCATCGCCAGGACGTCGCGCTCCAAATCCACCCCCGGGGCCAGCTCGAAGAGTTCGAGACCGCCCGCGACGAGGCGGAAGACCGCCCGCTCGGTGACGTAGATCACCTCCTGGCCGCGGGCGCGGGCGTACTCGCCCGAGAAGGTAATCTGTTCTACTTCTTCGATGAATTTCTTGCCCGTGCCCGGGTGGGTCACCGTCACGCCCTCGGGGCCGTAGGTCTGCTGTGACCGGACGGCGAAAGAGCCCGTGAAGACGACCTTCTTGGCGTTTTGCGAGATGTCGATAAACCCGCCGCAGCCCGTGAAGACCGAGCCGAATCGGCTGGAGTTCACGTTGCCGTGGCGGTCGACCTGCGCGAAGCCGAGGAAGGTGATGTCGAGGCCGCCGCCGTGGAAGAAGTCGAACTGGTAGCCGTCGTCGATGATGGCCGACGGGTTGAACATCGCGCCGAAGTTGAGCCCCGTGGTCGGGGTGCCGCCGATGGAGCCCTGCTCGATGAGGAAGGTGAGTCGGTCGGTGACGCCCTCCTGCTGCGCGACGATGGGCACGCCGTCCGAGATGCCGTACCCGAGGTTGACGAACTGCCCGGGCCGCAGTTCGAGGGCGGCCCGGCGGATGATGGCGCGCTTGGTGTCCCGCAGCTCGAGTTCCTCGGTCTCGTAGGCGGCCGCACGGTCTACCAGCGCCGGCTCGTGCGGCGTCAGGAAGGTCATCTCCTGCGCGGGTTCGAGCACGACGTAATCGATGAGGCAGCCCGGGACCTTGACCGCGCCCGGGGCATGGTGGCCGGGGATATGGCGCTTCGCCTGCGCGATGACGATCCCGCCGTTGGTCTTCGCGGCCTGCGCGATGGACAGCATACTGAACGAGCCGACCTCGTGCTCGGTGGTGAGGTTGCCGTCGGCGTCGACGGTGGTCCCGCGGATGAGGGCGACATCCACGCGGAAGGCGCGGTAGAAGAGTTGCTCCCGGCCGTCGACCTCGAGGACTTGCACCCAGTCCTCGGTGGTGCGCTCGTTGACGCGCCCGCCCCCGTGGCGGGGGTCGACGAAGGTGTGGAGCCCGACGTGGGTGAGGAGTCCGGCCTCGCCGCCGGCCGAGGCGCGCATCAGGTGCGAGAGCACCCCCTGGGGGAGGTTGTAGCCTTTGATCTTGTTGGCCTTGGCGAGCTCGGCCATCGCGGGCGCGTTGCCCCAGAAGCCCCCGAAGTCCGTGTCGATGAGCCCCTCGTGCGCGAGGTGGTTGAGGCCGCGACGGTCGTTGTCGCCGATGCCGCAGGGGTGGACCGTCGTCAGGGCGCGGGGTTGACCGGTTTCCCGAAAACGCTGCCCGAGTGCTTCGAGCAGGCGATCCGGCACGGCGTGGCCCGCGCCGGCGCCCCCGATGGCGACGGTTTGCTTGGAGCGGACCTTGGTCAATGCCGTAGCGGCGTCGACGATCTGAGGCATGCCTGAGGTGTTTGGCCTAAACATAGGTGCCTTGTCGTACGCCCGGGCGCGCCGATCAGATAGTGTCGGTATTTGCGGGGATCGTCGATGGTGATCGCTGTGCGGGGATAGTAGTAGGTGTTTTTTTTGCGGAAGCGGTATGCATTTAAAAGTGGAATCGATGCGGTAAGCTTCCGCGGGATCACAGGTTTTGTGGAAACACATCCTAAACAACTCAGCGATTGCATAACCCATCGCTCTCACCAAAACATGTCTTTCTAATATCATTATGGGCGATAATTAAACTGATCATGATTTGCAGTAGATTCGGTAGCGGACATTAGACCCAAATTTTGTGCGACCTCATTGTAGATCTGGACGCGTAGTCGGTTTGGCTTGCGCGAAAACAAGCCCAGCCGTGAGTTACCGCAATGCGTTCGCTCTAAGCCCAGTCAGTAGTATGGCTATAGACGGCTATCAGGGCAGCAGGTGATCCCTCCGGCGAGTCCCGCTGCCCCGCGGCCTATGCATCATTTCCGTGCCCGGTCAATCCACCACGATAAGTCGGCCAGTCGCGATCAGCGCGCCGGCGGCGTCGAGGCAGCGCACGGTGTACAGACCGGTCGCCAGGCCACCGGTCGGCAGCGCGAGGGTCTGGGTAGGGACCTCGCCCGCGCCCGTCGACATCCTGTACGCGATCCGACCGAGGGCGTCGACGACGCTTACCTCGTCCGTCTCACGCGCTACCTCGCCCCGCAGCTCGATCGACACCTCCGCACCGCCGCGTGCGGGATTCGGGTAGGCGTCCAGCTGGACACTCTGCGCTTGTCGTGCATCAGCAGATTGCCACGCCAGCTCCTGCGTCGCGTCTCGCAATGACGGGTTGGTACGGCTCCGCAGCGCTTGGTCGGGTTCGACGCCCCAGACGAGGCGCCCGTCGTAGTAGACGGTGATCCGGTCGGTGGCGACGAGGTCGGGGCCAGTGAGGTAGCTATAGTCGTTGGTTTCGTCGAGCGCGGCCGGCGCGGCGTGCGTGACGTACAGATCGCCGAGGGTTTGGCCCCCGGCCAGCGTGCCGTCCGCAAATCCGAGCTGCAGGTACTCCCCACCGGCGGCAGCCCCAGCCGTCGCTGTGACGCCCGAGGTCTGGGCGGGCAGGCGCGTGACGCGCGTGCTGATCGTCGCGAGCCCGGGCTCGGCGGTGAGCCAGTAGCGCACGGTGACGCGAGCTAGGTCTACGCCGACCTCGCCGAGGTTCTGGAAGCGGTACTGCGTCTTGATGAGGGCGTTGCCGGTGGGGTTGACGCGGTCGAGGTTCTTGGCCCGCAAGACCAGGCTCGGGCCTCGCAGTCTAGCCTCGTTGCTGTAGGGCCCGACTCGATCCAGGCTATCGAGCGCGGCCACGCGGTAGGTCCACTGGTCTTTCGGAGTTGCGGCCGCCCGGTCGGTAAACGTCTCGCCGCCCGGGACACGGGCGATGACGACGAAGCTACCGCCGGCGGGCGCGCGCTCGATCTGGTACCTGCTGGCGGCCGTGGCGTCGCCCGTCCAGGTCAGTGTGACCGCACTCGGACCTGCTTCGGCCGCGCTCAGGTTGATGGGCGCCAGCTGCCCGGTAGGATCAACGGTGACGGGCTCGACGCCCCAGATCAACTCCCCGTCGCGGTAGAGCGTGACCTTGGCAGTCGGTAGGATGTCCAGGTTGTCGAGGTAGCTGTAGTCGTCCCGTTCGCTGAGCTTACCCAGGACGGCTTCGGACTGCACCACGAAAAGGTCGCTGCGCTGCCCGCCGGCGAGCGTGCCGCCCGGAAGCGCAACCTCGAGGTAGGTATCGGCATTCTGGCCCGTCACGCGGCCGTACCGCAGTACGGGCTCACCCGTGGTACCGTCGATGGGGTCGATGACGGAAGCGGTGAGCAAGTCGCTCTGGCTGTCGTTGGTGAACCAGTATCGGATGCTGAGGTCGGCGAGGTCCACCGCCTGCCCACCCTGGTTGACGACCCGCAGCTGCGTCGTGATCCGCGCGTCTTCGGGGCGGTGGCGCTCGGCGTTCTTGGCCAAGAGGTAGAGTTCCGGCGCTGTGATGCTGGCTTCGTTGGAGGGGTCGCTGCGCTGCGCGCCGAGGGTAGCGGAGACGCGGTAGCGGTAGGTGACGCCGACCGAGACCGTTCCGTCCACGTAGGTTGTCACGTTGGCGGCTACGGTGTCCAGGGTCTGGAAGCCGAGGGTACCGTCGCCGGTGGTGCGCTCGATCACGTAGCCGCCTTCCTCGTCGCTGCGGTCGGTCCAGCGCAACGCGATCTGGTTGGGCTCCACGCCGAAGGCCCGCAGGCCCGCCGGGGGCACCAGGCGCCGGTAGCGCAGGCGGACCCCGCCCGGCGCACTCACGTTGACTCCATCGCTGACCGTCACGCCGAGCACGAAGTCCCCGCTGCTCAGTTCGTCGGCGTCGTCGAGGGTGATCTCCCCTTGCTGGGTGATGGCGAACAGGAAGACGCCGTCGCCGTCGGCATCCGGGTTCCCGCTCACGATGGTCCAGTCGGAGAAGGTGGTCGGACTCACGTCTCCATCGGTAGCGTTTACTCGCGTTACGACCGATCCCGCCGCGAGGCCCCGATCGATATTCATTGGGCCGGCGTCCGTGATGACTGGCGCGTTATCGTTCACGTCGTTGATCCGGACATCGACCGGGAGTTTTGCCGAAAGGCGCCCTACGCTGGCGACCAATCGGAATGGGCCCGCGAAGGCTTCCTTGTCTAAATCCCCCACGTCGGCCACGGTGATCTCGCCGGTCTGCGTGTTGAGCGCAAACGGGGCCACCCCATTCTCGTTGATGTCCCGGCCGGGGTCGCTCAGTCCGTTGAGTTGCACGGCCGCCACTTCTTTGGCGGTGATCTCGAAATTGTCTACAGAGCCGAGGCCACGCAGCGTCACCACGCCGGCTTCCCCCCGCGAGTGCGCCCCGTCGACGGCGGTGACGATCAGCTCGCCGTCGATGTACGCCCGGATGGTGTCGCCGGTGAAGGACATGGCCATGCGGTAGTCCTGCCCGGAGGTGAGGGGCGTCAACTGGTCGTACAACACGGCGTTCGGGCTCCCGATGCGCACGAGTTGCAGGCGCGTGCGACTGTGGAGGCGCCACACGTAGTAGGCGGTAGCGCCGTCGTGACGACCGCTGATCCCGATGGTGCGGGCGTTGCCGTTGTCGACGACGGGAACGAAGTCGAGGCGTACGTCGGCCGAGACGGTGTAATCCGTGCCGCTGTAGGGCGTGAAAATCGCGACGCCGTCGCCGGAGTTGGCGAACCGACCGCCGGACTCGGTCCAGACCTCAGGGGTCTGGGCCCAGGCCGCGGCATCGCTGTCGTCGAAGTCATCCGCGGCGACGACACTCACCTGCACCTCCGTGAAGGCCCTAAAGTCTTCGACGGTGCCTATGCCCCGGATCGAGACCACGCCCGGCGCGCCGGCGGCGTGCGTGGCGTCAGTGATGTCGATGACGAGCTGTCCGTCTACGTAGCCCCGTAGCTGCTCTCCGTTCATCTCGAGTCGCAGTACGTAAGCCTGGTTGATGACAATACCCGCGGGCGCCGCCCCGAGGATGCCTGCCGGTGTATCGTTGACGTAATTAACGAGTTGTACCCGCCCGTTGCCGTTGAGTCGGAAGGCGTAGTAGTTGCCCTGCGGGGTGTAGCGCCCCACGATCCCGAGGGTATTGCCCCCGCCGCCCTGACTGAGCTTGACGGTGGCCTCGACCGTGTAATCGACTGCGTCGAGTGGCCCCAGGTAGGCCTCGCCGTCGGCGACGCTGTTGAAGGTTCCGCCACTTTCGTTAAAACTCGCGCTACGCTGGGTCCAGGCGGTGGCATCGCCGTCGGCGAAGTCGTCCCGTAGGTCGAGCACGGGCTGCGCGACGGTAAGTACGCCGACGACGGTGCCGTTGGGCGCATTTTCGTCTACTCTGAAAACGGTTGGTTCGCCGCCGCCCGGGGGGGCGAAACCTTCGGTGACCCTGATCTCGACGAGGGCGACGCCGCCGCGGTCGCCGCCGTAATCCACCTCGTAGGTGAAGCGGTCGAGGCCCACGAAACCGGCTGCCGGGGTGTAGGTGAAGCTGCCGTCGGCCGACAGCGCGAGCGTGCCGTTCGTGGGGCCGTCGATGACGCCGCTCACGACGCCGCCCTCGCCGTCGTTGGTGAGGACACCCGGGGCATCCACGGTTAAGTCCGTCTCGAAAGGCGTGACGTAGCCATCGTCAGTCGGTTGGGGCTCGACGCCGGCCGTGAAGTCGAAGGCGATATCGTCTAAGTAGACGTTCGCGTCCGCGTTGGCGTCGGCCAGGAACAAGGCCCGCGCCCACTTAAATCCCGGTTTGAGCGCGACGTTTTGTGTCTCGTCGCCGAGGCTACTCCGGATGCGCACCGTCATCTCCGTATTGGCGGAGGCGATGGGGAGGGCGATACTTACGTAAAACCATTCGTCGGTGGGCAGTACCGTCGCGAAGGTCGACTGCGCGACCGTGGCCGCGCGCCCGGGCAGCAGCCGCAGGTCGAAGGTGCTGCCGTCGCGGTGGTCGGCGCGCAGGACGAGGATCGCATCGGCGGTAAGGCGGACGCTAAAATCTAGCGTAGCGACTCCGGCTCGCGTGTACATCGGGTAGTAGCGCACATTGGGGTTGAAGGGCTGCCGATCGGTTTTGCGGTCACGCAGCAACAGCGACTGACGGCCCCCCGCCGCGGTCTCGTCCGTGATCACGGTCGCGGGGGCGTTGTCGCCGTTGAACCGCGTCGCCGACCAACTCGCGCGACTGTCCGTAAAGTCGGGCAGGAAGCCGACCGCGGTCTCCTCGAAGCCGTCGGCGAAGGCCTGGTTGACGAGGTAGCGCTGGGCCTCCTGCTGGGCCTCCGACTGCGGGACGGGGGTGGTCGGCGCGAGGCTGGTCCACTCGGCCGAGCCCGTCACGCCGATCTCGGTGACGTCGATTGGCGTGATGCCCAGGCCGGCGGCGAGGCCGCTCGTGACGCCGTAGTCGAAGCTGCCGGGGTCCCGGAACCCGGGGTCGCCGTATACCGAGTTGACGTCTTGATTCAGGCCCTGCCAAGAATCGAATCCCCCGCCGTCGAAGTCCATCCCTTCGACGCCGTCCTCACAGTCCGGACAGAAGTAAAGGTTGTTGTCGAACTTGAGCTTCTCGACCTGCGGCCGCCCGCCGTCGTAGTTGAATACCCCTCTGCTGCGACCGGTGACGATGACGTTTTGCTGGACGTCCATGCCGCCGAGCAGATCATCGCGGAAGCGGAAGTGCGCCACGCCATTTTGGTTTACTAAGATGTTGTTGCGGTAGACGTGGTTGCGTCCTTTGGCAAAAACCAATTCGCCGGCCGCATCGATGATGATGCTGTTTTCTACGCGCGTTCCCCCGTTGCCGTTGTCGTGATACACCGCGTAGGTGCCCGCCTGGTAACCGCCTATATTGTAGTATAGGTTGTTGCGCATGATCGTACCGTCCGTACCGCCGAGCAAGTGGATTCCGCTCCAGTCGAAGTTGACATCGTATAAGATGTCGTGGATACGCGTGAACTCGACGATGTTGTTCGGTGCCCCAATGATGTCTGGGGAGTCCGAGAATCCGATGTTTATCCCCGAACCATTGGTATCGCTGATGTCGCAGTGACTCACGAGGTTGTCGCTGACGTTGCCCATCCAGACGCCGTGCGATCCTAAGTGGATACGGGAGAGTTTGGTGATGATGGAGTTGACGACCTGGTTGCCCTCGACGAGGACATTCCCACTGTAGACTACGTTGCGTCGCTCGAGACCGGGGTCGTTTTTCATGTAAATGCCCCCACCCCCGAGGTCGTGTAGGTAGGTCTGCTCGAAGCGGTTGCGCTTAGATCCGTCGTACAGCCAGACGCCGTGGCCACCACAATAAGCGATCTCGCAGTTCTCAAAGGTGGCGTCCGTAAGCCCGAAGGCATAGATGGCTGCGTCAGTAAGACCTAGATGCGCAGTCGCCAATGTAGCAGCGTCGGGGGCTACGTAATTTGCGTACCGGAAGGACAGGCCCCGGAACTTGAGGTGGCTCACGAACTGTCCCTGGGCGGGGTTACCGATCAGTTCTACGATCCGATCCGTGACGGGCGCTAGTGCGCAAAACGTGCTGATGTCCTGCCCGGACCTCGGGACGTACAGGATTTCACCGGCGCTGAGGTCGTGGTACCACTCACCGGGCGCGTCTAGCATTTCCGGGTGGTTGTCGAAGAAGTACGGGAAGGCGTGATCGTAGAAACCGAGCGTCTGCCGCTCGTTCGGGCTTACCGCGACGCGGTTGCCGTTGACGTCCGTGATGCTGTGCCGCGAGTGTTTCCACTGTTGGATCAGGTTGACATCGACGCGGCCGTCGCCCCACGCGGCCGACGGCGCGTCCGCGGGTCGGGTGTAGAAGGCCCCGGGGCCGTCGGTGCCGTTGGCGAAGTAGAACTCGCCGACGTTGGGGGTCCGGGCCCGCGTCAGTAATTCATCGGGGGTAAACAGGGCGAATACCTCGCTGAGGCCGGTCGCGTCGGCCACCCAGAGATTGCCTCGCCTCGTCCACTGGTTGAGCCCGACCGCCCCGGAGATGACGGGGCGGGCCCCGTCGGCGGCGCGGTAGGTGATCGGGTAGGCTTCCGTACCGCTGTCGCCGGGGCCGAAGACGAGCGGCTGGGACTGCGGGTAGGTGCCTTGCGCCAAAACGACCTCCACGGGGGCCGACAGGCCACTGCCGATGAGCGCGCGGACGGCGTCGCGGGCGCGGGTGAGGGTCTTGTACGGCAGCGCACTCGTGCCGTCACCGGTGATGTCGTCTCCGTTCGGGGCGACGTAAACGAAGGTTTGGGCCGACGTGACCTCGATCGAACAGAGGAGTAGGAGGATGGCGAGGGTAATATGCTTCATGGCGTTCGTCTTGGTCTGTAACCGATGTGTACGAATCCGACAGTAGGAGTCGAAGATCCATAGTGTTCGACGGATTGATTTCCTTTTTTGCCTACGATACATGGCGCTAAATGGCGGAGCCGCAGCTTGAATTACGCCTGTGGGTATTTGGCGTTTAGGCTATACGGCCCGACGGACTGTTTTGCACGGAAGTGCCCTTACTTTAGCGCATAGGTTTCTTCAAATCCTCCAAATACTGTTCGGCGAGCTTCTTACTCTCGTTGATGTGGAGGTTGAGCTTGATGTCTTCCGGCTTTACGTCCGGGGCGTCGGGGCCGATCTTTGGCCACGCATAGGGATTGGGTAGACCGAGGTTGTTGCCGGTCACGGTCCGTCTGCCCAGACTCACGACATCCTCGTCGCGGTAGTAGTTGATGACGTTGTCGGTGATCTGGTTGTCGAAGCAATCATCGCCCTCGTAGATACCGGCACTGAGGATCTGGTTGTCCCACCAGTTGAAGATCGCATTCGCGCTGATCTGCACGGCCTTGCACCCCCGCTTCATGTAGATCCCGTAGCCCGGACGTACGCGCCCGCCGGCGTCGATGAACTCGTTGCCCGTGACGGTCGCCCACACGACGTGGTCCATCGTGAGGTTGTCGCCCCAGTTCCACCCGACGACGTTGGCCGAGACGTTCATCTCGTAGTTGTCCTGCAGGCGGACGCCGTCGCCCTGGCTCATGAAGACCCGGTTGCCGGTGATGAGGTTGCTCGTGCCGTCGTGCATGTAGATCCCGTGCCCGCCCGCGAGGTAGGCGACGCAGCCGACGATGTCCTGGCAGATCGCGCGGTCGAACTCGAACCCGTGCCCGGTCTCGTTGTAGGAGTAGCAACCGTTGAGTTGGTTGGGGACGAAGCGCCCGCCCCGGCTCTTGTCCGTGTCCTGGATGAGGGTGCCGGCGCGCCCGTTGCGGCTCGTGTAATTGCCCCGCAGCTGGTTCGCGAAACTGTGGTTGCGGACCCAGATGCCGACGCCGCCGAACTCGGCTGCGTACACGCGGTCGACCGTCGAGAGGCCGACCGCGTCGAACAAGAGGCCCGTACTCAGGGTGTCGCCCCGGCGGTCGCCCCGCAGACTGAGTTGTTCGATGCTGAGGTGCTCCTTGCCGGAGGCGCGGAGGACGACGCCTTCGCGGTTCTGCGCGGAGAGCCGCAACACCGTCGCGCGACCGGCGCCGGAGAGCTGTACGCCGGACGGCAGCTCGAGCGGGGTGTCGATCTGGTAGTCCCCGGCCTCGATCCGCAGGCCCCCGCCCCCGCGGGCCGACAGCTGGTCGAGCCCTTTCTGGAGCACGGGCGCGGCGTCGGTCCCGCTCGCGAGCACGCGTCCCGAGATCATCCCCCGCACCTCGGTACGGCGACCGTCCTTGTACGCGACGTAGCTCTCGGCGATGGCCTCGCGGGTGAAGGAGGCGGTCGAGAAGTAGAAGATACATCCGAGAAGGAGGGTCGAAACCAACAGACCGTTCCTCAGCGACAGGGCGTTCTTCATATTATTTGCTTTGCGCTAACGTAGCCACCTTCGCCCACGCCCGGGAGCCCCGGCAGGACACCTAGCAAGGATTTGCACAAATAGTGCATGTAAGTGCCGAAGTGCCGGGGGTCCTTTAGGTCTTCACCCAACCGTCCTCACCGTCATGCGACTTTCTCGGATCGGCATTGCCGTACTTTATTCCGCTACGCTGGCAGTAGGCTGTCAACGAGCCGCTACGCCGGCCGACCAACCGAACGAAGGCCCACTCGAGCGCCCCAATGTCCTGTGGCTCACCTGTGAGGACATCAGCCCCTACGCCTTCGGGTGTTACGGGAATGCGGATGTCCAGACGCCTAATATCGATGGCCTCGCGGCCCGGGGCGTGCGCTTTACGCGCGCCAGCGCGGTGAGCCCCTACTGCAGCCCCGCGCGCAGCACGATCATCAGCGGGCAGTACGCCCACCGCTACGGCAACGACTGGCACCGCGGCGGACGGCCCGTGCCCATGGAACGCTACTTCTTCCCGCGGCTCCTGCGCGAGGAAGCCGGCTACTTCACGAGCAACATCGGCAAGGAGGACTACAACGTGCTCGAGGGGCCGTGGGCGGAGTTCGCCCCGCGGGTCTGGGACCATCGCCGGGCCGGAGCCACGTACAACAGCCCCGACCGCCCCGCCGGCGCCCCTTTCTTTAGCGTGTTCAACAACATGAGTACGCACATGTCGCGGCTCTGCAGCGTCGACACGGTCGGGCGCTCGCCCCGCCGCATCGACCCCCGGAGCCTGCGGGTGCCGCCCTACCTGCCGGACGACCCGACGCTGCGCGACGACTACGGCTGGCACCTCGAGAAGGCCGAGAGCGTCGACCGCTGGGTGGGGCAATTCCTCGACGACCTCGAGGCCCGCGGCCTCGCCGACGACACCATCATCTTCTTCTACTCCGACCACGGCGGCAGCCTCCCGCGCGGCAAGGCCTACCCCACGACCACCGGCCTGGAGGTGCCCCTGATCGTCTACGCGCCACCCCGCTACCAGCACTTGTTGCCGAGCCCGCCTGGGTCCGCCGATGATCGCCTGGTGGACTTCACGGACCTCGCCCCGACGGTGCTCTCGCTGGCGGGCCTCACGCCCCCCGCTTACATGGACGGGCGCAACTTCCTGGACGGCCGGCAAACTCCACGCAAACCCCTCCAGTACGGCGTGCGCTGCAACAGTGCCCACGTCTATAGTCCGAGCCGCACCGTGACGGATGGGCGGTTCTTGCTCGTGCGGCACTTCGTCGGTTACCTGCCGCACGGCCTGCGACAGGAGTTCCAGTGGCGCATGCCGGGCCAGCTGGCCTACGACAGTCTTTCCCTCGCGGGCGAGTTGTCGGAGACGACCGACGACTACTACCAGCCCCGCCCCGGGCTCCAACTCTTCGACCTCGCCGCGGACCCGTGGCAGCGCTTCGACATCGCCGATCGACCGGAGCACGCGGCCGTTTTGCGAAAGCTCTCCGACTCCCTACGGCAGTTCAGCCTCCGGACCCAGGACATGGGATTGCTACCCAATTTCCGGCGCGCGGAACTCGCCCGTGAGTACGGCTCCGTCTACGCCGCGGCGCAGGACGGCTTCGATTACGCCGCCGTGATCGAGGCGGCCCACGCGGCCAGCTCGGCCACCGCCGCCGACCTCCCCCGCCTGGCGACCTTGGTTCGCGCGACCGACCCGGCCCTTCGCTACTGGGGGGCGGTCGGGCTGGCCAACCTCGTGACTGATCGCCAACTCACGAGTGTCCCGGCGGAGCTGCTGCCCGCGCTCGAAGACCCCTACCCGCAGGTCGCGGCCGTTTTGGCGACAGCTGTTGCCCTCGGCGAACGGCCGGAGCCCGGGCTGCAAGCCCTGCGGAAACTGATTGACGCGGGAGAACTCACGGCCATGACCGGCGCCGAGGTATTGGGTACCCGCGCGCTGCCACTGCGCCAAGCCCTCATCGCCCAGATGAATCGCGCGACCGCGGTCGAGCCAAAGTTCTACGCCACCTCCGCCCTCGTCTCCCAGCGGGCCCTACCCTTGTCTGCGTTGTACCGCGAGCGGCGCGACCTCCTGCACCGCGAGTGGGAGGAGCTACAGCTAGCCGGGGCACCCCTCCCCTAAGCGGCGGCGGCTCTGCGTCATCTACACACTAATGTCCTTTCTGAACCTCCGCTCCATGCGCGCGCTCCCGCTTACTACCCTACTGTTGTTGCTGTGCGGCGCCTGCGGCACCAGAGTGCCGACGGCCTCTACGGCCTCACCTGCCTCCCCCGGCACCGAGGGTGATTACGTCGTCGCCCCCTTCGATAGTCTGGACGTGCTCGCGGTCAACGACTGGTGGAACCGCCCCCCCAACGAGATCATCGACCTGAAGGTGAGCCGCGACTCCGTGATCGCATTCGGGGCCTACACCGTCGCCAATGGCACGCTCAAGTTGAGCGCCCAG
Source organism: Saprospiraceae bacterium (assembly GCA_965215115.1). GTDB lineage: Bacteria > Bacteroidota > Bacteroidia > Chitinophagales > Saprospiraceae > CALDTK01. The sequence continues at coordinate 1,985,053 of OZ244050.1, read as the reverse complement.
CTTTTCCCACTTTACCCCGCGGAGAGTCGCGAAGTCACCCTGGCGTTCCTCCGGGGCGGGACCTGGGTCGAGCACGCCACCCAAGCCGTGAGCGAGCCCGGGTGGATGACGACCTTCCGCGTCGACGACTGGACCGCGGGCCGCAACGTACCCTACCGCCTGAGCGCCAGCGGCGGGAGTACCTACCGGGGCAGTATCCGCGCGCTGCCCGCCGGCGATGCCCCCTTGCGCGTCGCGGCTATGAGTTGCAACAGCTCCTTCGACACCGGCGGGCGCGAGACCTACGTGAGCAACGTCAATCACCTCGATCCCGACCTGGTGTTCTTCGCCGGGGATCAGTCTTATTTTCATAAAAACCATACCGCCGGGTGGCTCCTGTTCGGGATGCAGTTCCGCGACATCTTCCGCGACCGACCCATGGTGGCCCTTACCGACGACCACGACATCGGCCAGCCCAACCTGTGGGGCGAACGCGGGGCCGTCGCGTCGCGGCCGCAGGGGGATGACGGCGGGTACTTCTACCATCCCGCCTACGTCAACATGGTCGAGCGTGCGCAGATGGGGCACCTGCCCGACCCCGTTGCGCCCGGACCGTACGGGCCGGTCGGGGTCACGGCCTACCACACGAGCTACCCCCTCGGGCCGGTGAGCTTCGCGATCATCGAGGACCGTAAGTTCAAGACCGGTCCGAAGGGAATGGTGCCGCAGCAGGGGCCCCGCCCGGACCACATCCAGGACCCGAACTACGACCCGGCGTCGGTGGATCTACCGACCCTGGACCTCCTCGGCGCGGAGCAGCTGGCTTTCCTGCGCGACTGGGCAGAGGCCCGGCCCGCGGGTACGACCATGCGCGCGGTCCTCTCGCAGACGGGCTTCTGCAACGCGGCCCACGTGCACGGTACGCCGGACAATCGCCTGCTGGCCGACATGGACTCCAACGGCTGGCCGCAGACCAAGCGCGACGACGCCCTCCGCATCCTGGAGGAGGCCGACGCCGTGCACGTCGCTGGCGATCAGCACCTCGCCACCGTCGTGCAGCACGGGATCGACGACTTCCGGGACGGGCCCTACGCCTTCGTGGTGCCGGCGGTGGTCAACAACTACTACAGCCGCTGGTGGTGGCCCGCCGACGAGCAGCCCGGGGGCGCCGCCGCGGGCATCGCGACCGCCCCGCGGGACATGCCGTGGGTCGGGGACTACTTCGACGGTTTCCGCAACCGCATCACGATGCACGCCTACGCCAACCCCGATCGCCAGGACAATGGCGCGGGCTTCGGGATGGTCGAGTTCCGCCCCGCCGACGGCACCGTCACCTTCCACTGCTACCCGCGGACGGTCGACCTCACGCGGGGCTCCACCGCGAAGGAGTTCCCGGGGTGGCCGATTACGGTGAGGCCTTGAGCGGAGGGCTTGCCGCCGTCGCCCAGCCCGGCTCGGGTCGCTTCGCCAGACTGGCCGTGCTCATGGCGGACCTACCGGCCCGCGGGTGGCGTGCTAAGTGGGCCGGTAGGTCCACCATGTGAACGGCCGGTCTGCCCGCCGAGGCCGCTAGGCCGACAGCGGGCGGGCTGGGCGACCTACTGCCGCGTCGCCCCGATCCACCCCGCCGCATTCCCGTAACTCACGTCCGCGACCAGTCCCCCCAACCACGCCTCGTCATTCGGCAGCTTGCCCGCCGCCACGTCCTCGCCGAGGGTCTCGCACAACAGGCGCCGGAAGTACTCGTGGCGCGGGAAGCTCAGGAAGGAGCGCGAGTCGGTAAGCATCCCGAGGAAGCGACTCAGCAGGCCGACGTTGGACAGGACGTCGATCTGGTCGCGCATCCCGTCGTACTGGTCGAGGAACCACCACGCCGTGCCCCACTGCACCTTCGCCACGGTGCCGCCGCCGCAGAAGTTGCCGGCCATCGTCGCGAAGACGTAGTTGTCGGCTGGGTTGAGGTTGTAGAGGATCGTGCGCGGGAGCTCGTCGGTGTCGTTGAGGCCGTCGAGGAGTTTGGAGAGCCCCTGCGCCTGCGGGTAGTCGCCGATGGAATCGTAGCCGGTGTCTGGACCGAGTTCGCGCTCGGCGCGGCGGTTGTTGTTGCGCTGGGCCCCGAGGTGGAGCTGCATCACCCAGCCGCGGCGGGCGTAGGCGCGGCCGAGGTCGGTGAGCAAGGTGAAGAGGAAGGCCTCGGCGTCGGTTTTGCTGGGGGCACGGTCGCGGTCGACGAGGAGGCGATCGGCTGTGGAGCGGCTGTAGGCTACCGCCGGGATGCAGGCCAGGCCGTGGTCGCTGAGCGTGCAGCCGTGCGCGGCGAAGTGATCCATGCGCTGCTCGAGGGCCGCGAGCAAGTTTTTGTAGCTGTTGATCTTGAAGCCGACGAGTTTCGCTAGGTTGTTTAGGTACTCATTCCAGCCGGGCCGGTCGGCCAACAGGGCTTTATCGGGCCGGAAGGCCGGCACCATCACGAAGGAGGATTCGGCATGCTCCCCCCTCGGGGGTTGGGGGGGTCTTTTGGCGTAAGCCGTGTGGTACTCGAGGCCGTCGAGCGGATCGTCCGTCGTGCACACGAAGACCACGTTCTGGCGCTTCAGCAGGCCCCGCGTCCCCATATCGGGCGCCTGTAGTTTTGCGGAAGCGGACTCGTAGATACGATCAGCGTTGCCCTCATTCAACAATTCGTACTCGTCGAAGTAGCGCGCGAGCTCGAGGTGGCTCCAGTGGAACAGAGGATTGCGAAGGGTGGCAGGGACGGTTTTGGCGAAAGCCCTAAACTTCTCCTGGGGCGCTGCATCCCCCGTGATCAGGCGCTCCTCTACGCCGTTGACGCGCATCGCCCGCCACTTGTAGTGATCGCCGGCCAGCCAGGCCTCGTGGAGGTTGGCGAAGTGGTGATCTTCGGCAATGAGTTGCGGAGAGAGGTGATTGTGGTAGTCGAAGATCGGCTGCGGGGCGGCGTACTCGTGGTAGAGCTTTCGCGAAAACTCGGTGGTGAGGAGGAAGTCGGGGTGGATGAAGGGCATGAGTGAGGCGGGTGGATGGGCAGATGGGTGGATGGTCTGATGGGTGGATGATCCAATCCACCCATCTCATAAAATCCTATCGAGCTCCAGGAAGTCCATGTCCGTAAAGTCCTGGTTCTCCCCGGCCATGGCCCAGATGAAGGAGTAGCTCGCGGTGCCGGCGCCGGCGTGGATGGACCAGGGCGGCGAGAGGATGGCCTCGCGGTCGCGGACCCAGAGGTGGCGCGTCTCGGTGGGCTCGCCCATGAAGTGCATCACGCCCTGGCCGGCGGGCACGTCGAAGTAGAGGTAGGCCTCGGCGCGGCGGTCGTGCGTGTGCGGGGGCATCGTGTTCCAGACCGAGCCCTCACTCAGGACCGTGAGCCCCATCACGACCTGGCAACTCGGGATGCCGGCCGGGTGGATGTACTTGTAGATGGTGCGGTGATTCGAGGTACTTGCATCACCTAAGACGACGGGCGTGGCCTGCTCCTTGGTGAAGCTCGTGCTCGGGTAGGTTTGGTGGGCCGGGGCGCTGAACAGGAAGAAGGCGGCCGGGTCGGAGGCGTCTTTCGACAAAACCCGCACGTCTTTCGTACCGCGCCCGAGGTACACGCAGCCCAGCTTTTCGACCGCGAAGGTCTGCCCGTCGGCCTCGACGGAGCCCGCGCCCCCGATGTTGATGAGGCCGGCCTCGCGGCGCTCGAGGAAGAAGTCACTGCGGAGTTCGTCGTGCGTACCGAGGCCGAGCGACTCATCCGTGGGCACGATGCCCCCGATCACCATGCGGTCGTAGTGGCTGTAGAGGAAGTTGGCCTCACCGGGTTTGAAGGCACCTTGCGAAACGAAGTTCTCGCGCAGCTCGGCGGTATTCATGCGGGACACCTCGCGGGGGGAGGATTCGTAGCGTTGTTGCATGCGTGTGTTGTGTTGTGTTTGTGTGGGGTCACCCTACCTCCCCATCCAGCCCCCGTCCACCACCAGTATCTCGCCGTGGACGTAGTCGGAGGCGCGGGAGGCGAGGAAGACGGTCGGGCCTTTGAAGTCCTCGGGCTCGCCCCAGCGCCCGGCGGGGATGCGGCCCAAGATAGACGCCGAGCGCTCGGGATTGTCGCGCAGGGCCTCGGTGTTGTCCGTGGCGACGTAGCCGGGGGCGATGCCGTTGACGTTGACGCCGCGCCCGGCCCACTCGTTGGCGAAGGCCTTGACGAGCGAGCCGATGGCCCCCTTCGAGGCCGCGTACCCGGGCACGGTGATGCCGCCCTGGAAGGTGAGTAAAGACGCCGTGAAGATCACCTTGCCGCTCCCGCGCTCGAGCATGTCGCGCCCGAACTCGCGCGTGAGGATGAATTGGGCATTGAGGTTCACGTCGATGACCTGGTCCCAGTACGCGTCCGAGTGCGTCGCAGCCGGCTCGCGGAGGATGGTACCGGCGTTGTTGACGAGGATATCGGGGGTCGGGTGGTCGGCGCGTACGGTTTTCACGAAAGTGTACAAATCCTCACGGCTCGCGAAGTCGCACTGGTAAGGGTAGAATTTGCGCCCGAGCGCCTCGACCTCGGCCTGCACCTCGCTACCGGACTCGAGGCTCGCGCTCACACCGATGACGTCGGCGCCCGCCTCGGCGAGGCCCACGGCCATGGCGCGCCCGATGCCGCGCTTGCAGCCGGTGACGAGGGCGAGGTGGTCTTTTAGAGAGAAGATATTTTGCATGGGTAACTTTAGAGGGGGGATAGAGCTTCGGTGATGCGGGCCGTCACTGCGAACTGCAGTTCGCAGTGACGGCCCGCATCACCGAAGCTCCTGGATGAGCGCCAGCACCTCCGCCGTCTTCGCCTCCAGTCCCGCCCAGTCGCTATTCTTCACCACCTCCCCGGACACCAGCTGCGAGCCCATCCCCACGCACACCACCCCCGCCTCAAACCAGCCCTTCAAATTTTCTCTGTCCGGCGATACTCCGCCCGTCGGCATGATGCTCGTCCACGGCTGCGGCCCGCGCACGGCCCTCACGAAGCCCGGCCCATACACATCGCCCGGGAAGAGCTTCACGACCTCCGCCCCGAGCTCCTCGGCTCGACATATCTCGGCTAACGTCGCGCAGCCTGGGTTCCACATCACCTTGCGGCGGTTGCAGACCAGGGCGATGTCCTCGCGGAGCACCGGCGTCACGATGAAGTCCGCCCCGAGCATCATGTAGAGGCTCGCCTGCGCAGCGTCCGTTACGGAGCCTACGCCCATCGCCAGTTCGGGGTACGCCTTTCGGCAAAACTTCCGGAGCTCCCCGAAGACCTCGTGCGCGAAGTCCCCGCGGTTGGTGTACTCGAGCAGGCGTGCCCCGCCCCGGTACACCGCCCCGACGATCGCCTTGGCCGTCTCGAGGTCGGCGTGGTAAAACAAAGGCACCATGCCCGTGGAGGACATCAGGTGGTGGACGTGGATTCTCGAGTGACTAGCCATTGTTTGTTTTATAGGACACGAGGCCCACGAGGGAGACACGAGGAGCACAAGGCCGTGCCGCCGCCTTCCCTTCGTGGTCCTCGTGTCTTCCTAGTGTTCTTCGTGTCCTAAAAAAGAGCCCTACCTAGACACCCGCCCACTCCCGTCCCCCTCCATCAGCTTCTCCACCTCGTCGACGCTCACCAGGTTGGCGTCCCCGTAGATGGTGTGCTTCAGGCACGAGGCCGCCACGGCGAAGTCGAGCGCCTGCTGGTCGTCATCCTTAAACGTAAGCAGCCCGTAGATAAGCCCCGCCATAAACGAGTCCCCGCCGCCGACGCGGTCCACGATGTCGGTGATCTGGTAGGTCCGCGTCGAGTACTGCGTGTGCCCGTCCCAGAGCGTCCCCGCCCAGGAGTTGTGGCTCGCGGAGATGCTGCCGCGCAAGGTCACGACCACCTTCTTGCACCTCGGAAAGCGCTCCATCAGCGCCTTCTGCACGGGCAGGTAGTGGCTGGCCTCCATGTCGATGCCCTTGGTGACGTCCATGCCCTCGGGGTGCATGTCGAAGTACTTCTCGGCGTCCTCCTCGTTGCCGAGGATGATGTCGCAACCCTCGACGAGGGCCGGCATGACTTCCTTCGGGTTCTTGCCGTAGCGCCAGAGGTTCTTGCGGTAGTTGAGGTCCGTCGAGACCGTGACCCCCATCTCGTTCGCGATCTGAATGGCCTCCAGGCAAGCATCGGCGGCGCCTTGCGAGATCGCCGGCGTGATCCCGGTCCAGTGGAACCAGTCCGCTTTCGCGAAAACCGCCCGCCAGTCGACCATCCCGGGCCCGATCTCCGCGATCGCCGAGTGGCCGCGGTCGTAGATCACCTTCGAGCCCCGCTGCACGGCCCCGGTCTCGAGGAAGTAAATCCCGAGCCGCTCGCCGCCGCGGAGGATGTGCTCGGTGTCGACCCCGCGGGCGCGCAGGGCGTTGCGCGCGCAGTCCCCGATGTCGTTGTCGGGCAGGCGCGTCACGAAGGCCGCGTCCATGCCGAAGTTGGCCAGCGACACGGCCACGTTGGACTCCCCCCCGCCGTACACGACGTCAAAGGCGTGCGCCTGCGAGAAGCGGAGGAAGCCCGGGGGCGAAAGGCGGAGCATGATCTCGCCGAAGGTGATGATGCGGGGCATTCGGGGCTTGGGTTTGGTGGTGGTTTGGTGGGTGAATGTCGGGCGGGGCGCGCGGGTTGCGCTTTCGCGAAAACCTACGATGGCGCCGACGCAAGATGCACCACAGGGACCTAACCCCCGGGACGGCAGACTTTCCCTACGCCCCCTCACTCACCAAACAAATACCCGTTCACCGCCCGAGGCCCCACTCACCGCCCCAAACCCCACTCACCGAACGAAGGCCCGCCCGACCTGCCGCCCGCCGCTTATCAACTGTAACGCGTAGGCCCCAGCCCGAAGCCGCACCGGCCAGGTGTAGCCCCGCCCGCCAACGTCCGTACGCGTGTGCAGGAGCCTGCCGGCCGCATCGTACACGCGCGATTCGACGGGTGCCGTCCCGAAGTCCTGACCGAAATCGACGACGAGGGCGTCCGCGCGGACGATGAGCGCGAGTCCGGGCACGTCGAGCGCTCCGACGCCCGAGATCGGGTTGGCCACCTCCTCGTAGACGGACACGCGACCGTCGTTGCCACGGGCGAGGCTCTGCCCCGCGACGATGACGTTGCCCTCGGCAGACACCGCCACGGCGTTGCCGAGACCCGTCAGGCGCCTCTCCCCGAGGAGCTCCGGTGTCTGCAGCGTGAGCTCGCCCTCGGGGGTGACCTTGTACACGTACACCCGCCCGTTCGTTCTGTTGGGTAGGGTGTAGTTGGGATCGCCGACGACGATCGTGGAGGCGTCCCCGCTGATCTTGACGGGGTTGCCGAAGTTGGCGGCGGTGGCTTCGGTTTCGGGGGCGGTGAGCTCGGCGAACCAAACCGACCACTGCCGACCGTCGTAGCGGTAGCCGTCGACGGCGCCCTCGGTGTTCGCGCCCATCGGCCGCCGGTTGTCCCCGATGACGAGGTGGTCGCCAGAGGCGTCCAGGTCGAGGTCGATTCCGAAGTTGCGGGCGTTGGTGCGTGCGAACGTGACCTCGCGCTGGAACCTATTGCGGGCGGCGTCGAAGCGGTAGAGGTAAACATCGCTGTCGTTGCTGTCCCCGGACTCGTCCTCGCAGCCGACGGCCAGCACGGTACCGTCGCCGTTGAGCTCGACGGTCCACCCGAACTTATCCGGGGTCAATTCGGTCAGGATACTAGAGTTGCCCCACGTACCGTCGGCGGCTCGGTCGAAGATGTACACCTCCCCGGATTGTCCGTTGTCGGGGGCCCCAGCCACGATGCGGCGTCCGTCATCGGAGATGGCGACGTCGTGCCCGGGGAAGACGTTGGCGAAAGGGGGGCGGATGACGGCATCCTCGGTGAGGGTCCCGTCCGCGTTGATGTCGTAGACGAGTAGCGCAAAGCCGGTCTGTGTCCCACCGACGGTCAAGCGCCGGCTCGTGCCGATGACGAAGCGGGTGCCGTCGGGTGTCAGCGCGACACTCCGGCCGTAGAGGTCGCCACTGTTCAGCCCCGCCACCTTGTCGCGGATCTGCTGGTACTGCCCGCCGGATCGGCGGTACACGCGGACGGCCCCGCGGCTACCGACCTCGAAAACGGACGTAACGACAATGGTACGCCCGTCGGCCGAAACGGCCACATCATGTCCGAACTTGCCGTCCGCGGCGGGGGGGATAATATCGGAGCCGAGGGGTCGGTAATCTTGGGCGTAGGCCGTCGAGATCGCGAGGAGGAGCAGGAGGGTAGTGATTAGCTTCATGGGGGATGTTTGTCGGATTGCCGTCCCCGAGTGTCGGAGGCGCGCACTTCCCCTACCGAGAAATCGACCCAGTGCGGTTCACGCCGAATGCTGTCCCCCACCGACGCGCTAAGTAGGCGCCGGGTACATGTCGGCGAGCCACAACTGCGCTTGCCGAATGTGTCTGCCCCCGTGGCACCGGGCATATCCAATGCCCCTGGCGGGCGGGCGCACAGCGTCTACAACCCGAACACCGCCGGCAGCCACAGACTAATCTGCGGAAAGAACGTCACCAACATCAACACCCCCACCATCACGAGCACGAAGGGGACGAGCGGCCGAATGACATCCGCGACCGACACCTGCGCCACCCCCGCACCGACGAACAGGATCGTCCCGACCGGCGGCGTGCACAGCCCAATACACAAATTGAGCACCATCACGATCCCGAAGTGCACCGGGTCCATCCCGAGCGCGACGACCACCGGCAAAAAGATCGGCGTGAAGATCAGCACCGCCGGCGTCATGTCCATGAAGGTGCCGACCACCAGCAGCGTGAGGTTGATCAAAATGAAAATAGCCACCGGGTTCGACACCGTGTCGAGTAGGAAGCCCGTCATCAGCGCCGGGATCGACTCGAAGCTAAAGAGCCACGACATCGCAATGCTCGTGGCGATCAGGAACATGACCACGGCCGTGGTGCGGGCGCTTGCCAGCAAAACACTCGGCAGGTCGCCCACCTTTATCGTGCCGTAGGCGAAACCTAATCCCCCGGCATAAGCGATCGCCACGGCCGCGGCCTCCGTCGCCGTAAACGCCCCGGCCACGATGCCGCCGACGATGATCACGAGCATCAGCAGGCTCAGGAACGCCCGCCCGAAGTGACGTGCGATCCCCCGGAAGTCGACCGGGTCACCGGGCGGAAACCCACGCCGCCGCGCCATGATGGCCGCCAGTCCCATCAGCGCGAGCCCCACCAGAATCCCCGGCACGTAGCCCGCGATAAACAGCGCCGCCACACTCGCTGTGCCCCCACTCGCGAGCGCATACACGATGAGCACGTTGCTCGGGGGGATCAGCAGGCCGGTGGTGGACGAGGTAATGTTGACCGCCGCCGAGAAGGTCCGCGGGTAGCCCTCGTCCTCCATGCGGTCCGTCATCACGCTCCCGATCGCCGAGGCCGCCGCCACCGCCGACCCGGAGATGGCCCCAAACAGCATCGCCGCCAGCACATTCACGTAGGCCAGGCCCCCGGGTAGACTCCCGACCAGCGACTTCGCCAAGTCAATCAGTCGCCCGGCAATCCCCGCCCTGTTCATCAACTCGCCCGCCAGGATAAAAAACGGAATGGCCAGCAGCGCGAAGCTGTCGATGCCCGTCGTCATCCGCTGCGCCACCGTCGTGATCGCGGGCAGGGCCACGATGTTGAGCAGCATGGTGGCCGTGGTCGAGATCCCGATCGCGTACGCCACCGGCACCCCGTAGGCCAGCAGCCCGAAGAAGCTCACGAAGAGCACGAGGATGCTGATGACTTCTATGCTCATGACGGGTGGTTTGATGGGTGGGTGGGTGGATGGTTTGATGGGTAGATGGGTGGATTGTTTATCCCATCCACCCATCTGCTCGCGTCTCGCGTCTCGCGTGAAATACACTAAAAAAGCACACCAACGCCCCCGCCACCGGTATCACGCTGTACACCACCCACAGGGGTACCCCGATCGCCGGCGAGGCCTGCCCGAGGCGCAGCGTCGTGTACACCAGATTGCCCCCGCCGATCACCATCACGACCAGCGCAAACCCGAACATCCACCACTCGATGTGGCGCTGTCGACGCGCGAGGCGTTTTGGCGAAAGCTTACGCGTTAAAAAGTCCATCGTCAGGTGTTCGCGCAGTCCGTTGAGGTAGGCCGCGCCCAGCAGCGCCACCCAGATCAGCGCAAAGCGCGCGAACTCCTCGGTGAAGCTGCTCGGTGCCCCGAGGGCGTAGCGGCTGATGACCTGCCAGAGCACGTCCACGACCATCAGCGCGAAGATGACCACGAGCGCGACCCCCAGCCCCCGCATCAGTATGTCGTAGGCGCGCTGCATTACAAAGCCTGTATTTGCTCGATCAGGGCCCGGCGCTCGGGGGTTTTGGCGAAAGCCGCCGTCACGGACGCGACGCGCTCGCGAAACAACGCTTTATCAGGCTCGACGACCTCCACGCCGGCCTCGCGCATCTTCGCCAGGCTCGCCTCCACGTCCGCCGTCCAGAAGGCCCGCTGCGCGGCGACACTCTCCTGGGCCGCGTCCCGGACCCAGGCCTGCTCCTCGGCCGTGAGCGTTTGCCAGTACGTGGTCGAGACCAGGAGCACGTCCGGGAAGGCCGCGTGCTCGTCGCGGTTGTAGTACTTCGCAACTTCGTAGTGGCCCGAGCTCACGAAACTCGGTTCGTTGTTCTCGGCCCCGTCCACGACGCCCTGCTGCAGGGCCGTGTACAGCTCCCCGTAGGCCATCGGCGTGGCCGAACCGCCCATCGCGTTCACCATATCGACCGACATCTGGTGATTCATGACGCGCACCTTGAGGCCCGCCAGATCCGCCGGGGTACGCACGGGATTCTTGACGGTATAAAAACTGCGCGTGCCGGCATTGTAGAAGCACAGACCCCGCAGCAGTTTGTCCGCCCCGGCCTCGAGGATACCCTCGCCGATATCTGATTCGAGCACGCGAAACAGGTGATCCTCGTCGCGAAATAAATACGGCACTCCGAGTATCTCGTACTCCGGCGCGAAACTGCCCATCGTCGCGGCCGAGACCTTCGTCATCGGGATGCTCCCGATCTGCAGCAACTCCAGCACTTCGCGTTCGCCGCCGAGCTGTCCGTCGGGGTAGATCTTGATGGCCAGCGTGCCGCCCGACTTCTGGGCCACCAGGTCGGCGAAGACCTCCATGCCCTTGTGCACCGGGTGCACCACCGGCAGGGTGTGCGCGAGGTAGATGGTCTTCGGGCCGATGGCCTCCGAGCAGCCGGAGAGCAGTGCGGCTGTCGCCAAAACCAGTCCCACCGCCGCCGCTACACCCCGCGAGATGCCGAGCATCAGGCCCCGCAGCTCCGCCAAACCCCGCAGGCGCCCGATGGCCGAATAGCCGGGATTGGTGCGTTTGTGGAGGTCGTCGAGCATCTGGTGGCCGTGGTCGGGGCGCATCGGCAAGTCTACGGCTTTGCGGCCGGCCGCCAGCATCAACTCCCACACCACGGCGTACATGTCCACGTCGCCGTCGAGGTGGTCGGCCTCGTAGAAGTCGCCGGCGGCGTTGCGCCTCGTCGAGCGCAGGTGCACGAAGTGCGTCCGGTCGCCGAACTCACGCGCCATGGCCGGCAGGTCGTTGTCCGCCCGCACGCCGAAGCTGCCCGTGCAGAAGCACAACCCATTCGCGGGCACGTCTACTTGTGACAGCAAGTGCCGCGCGTCCGCCGCCGTACTCAAGACCCGCGGCAGGCCCAGGATCGGAAACGGCGGATCGTCCGGGTGGATCGCGAGGCGCACGCCGGCCTCCTCGGCCACGGGCGCGATCTCGGTCACGAACTCCACGAGGTTGGCCCGCAGCACGTCCGCGTCGATGCCTGCGTAGGTCTGTAAGCTTTGGCGAAAACTCGCCAGGCCGTCCGCGCCCTCGGTCGTGCCGCCCGGCAGCCCGGCGATGATGTTGCGCGTGAGGCGCTCGCGGGCCCCGGCGTCGAGGGCGTCGTAAGTGGTTTTGGCGGAAGCCCTCTCCTCAGCGCTGTACTCCTCCTCGGCGCCGGCGCGCTGCAGCACGAAGAGTTCGAAAGCCGCGAACTCCGCCCGGTCGAAGCGCAGCGCCCGGCTCCCGTCCGGCATGGCGTAGTCGAGGTCGGTGCGGGTCCAGTCGCACACGGGCATGAAGTTGTACGTCACCACGGGCACACCGGCCGCGCCTAGATTCCGAATGCAGGTTTTGTAATTGTCGATGTAGCGCCGGAAGTCACCCGAGCGCCGCTTGATGTCCTCGTGGACGGGCACGCTCTCGACCACGTCCCAGGTGAGGCCGGCGGCCGCGATGGCGGCCTGGCGCTCCCGGATGGCCTCCGGGGTCCACACTTCGCCACTGGGGATTTGGTGCAGGGCCGTGACGACGCCCGTGGCGCCGGCTTGGCGGATGTCGGCGAGGGAGACGGGGTCGGCGGGGCCGTACCAGCGCATGTGTTGGGAGAGGGGCTTCATACGATACCTTTTTATGTTCTCGGCAGCCTCACGCCTCGCCTGCGCCGCAATATCGCCCACGCGTCCATCATACCCTCAGCGGGCGCGCTTCACGCTCAAGCTTGAGACGATCTACGCCTACTGCCACTACGGCACTCTCCCCCCTCACCGCGTCGCCCGCAAGTACCCCACCAGCCACCCCCCCAAGTACGCCCCCTGCCGCGCCCGAAACTCCTCCCGGTAGTGCACGTGATCCTTGAATGCGCCCGGGCCGAAGCTTTGCGACAGCGTCCACAGGTCAACGGCCGGCACCCCGTGGACAGCCATCACGCTGTCGGCCGCGGCATTGTAACGCGCCACGTCCGCGGCGAAGCGGTGGAAGCCCCCCATCGACCGGTTGTGGATCGAGTCGACCACAGGCGTCGTCCGCATCCAAATGGGCTTCACGTCCAGCGCGCGCGCCACCCGCAAGATCGTGTCGAGGTTGCGAGCGTACTCCCGTAGCGGCACCTGCGGCCGCCCGCTGCCGGGGTTCGTCTTGATGTCGTGCAGGCCGCAGTTGAGCAGCAGGTAGTCGGCCGCGAGGCCCGGGCCGGCGCGCAGTTCACGCAAGTACGCCAGCACCATCCGCGAGTCGCCGCCGTTGGCTCCGACGGGCCGGTCGAGGTCCTGCATGGCCTGGCCGTCGTCGCGCTTGCGGTCGTAAGTGGCCACGCCCGCCAGCGCCTCCCGCAGGTAAGGCCCGTACTGCAGCGAGATGGAGTCGCCGATCACGAACACCCGCGGCTGCGGCGCCACGCGGCTCGCGAGACAGGCCGTCGCCAGGACGAGCAACAGGCCGTAAGTCGGAGTGGGTATGCGCACGGGAGAGGCGTTAGCGCGACCAGGTGAGCACCAAATCCTGCGCCACGCCCACGTCGACGCGCCCGAGCTCGACCACCTGTCCCGCCTCTGGTGTAGCGGTGGCGGTGCCGAGGGAGAGGGGCCGGCCGTTGAGTTTCGCGGAGGCGAGGGCCGTGGGTACGCCGCGCAGTTCCACGGTGAGGTGTCGCGTGGGTGGGCTTCCGCCAAAACTACCTTCGCGCCCTTCGACCCTCAATCGCAGGGACTCACCCGACGTAGCACTGCGGATGCGGGTTTTGGCGAAAGCCCCCTCCAGGTACGCCTCCGTCTGGCCGTCGTCCTCGACGAGGGTGTAGCCGCCGTCGGCCCCCGGGAAGACGATCAGGCGCAGGCTGTCCCAACTCGCTGACTGGACGTTGGGCGCGAAGGGCTTAACGGGCACGATGGCGCCGGCTTTCGCCAAAACCGGCACGCGATCCAGCGGCGCCGCTACCGTCACACGACCCGACCCCGCCACCGGGCGCCCGGTCTCGAACTCGAACCACTCCCCCGCCGGCAGGGCCACCGCGCGCGACGTGGCCCCGGGCTCCAACACCGGCGCCACCAACAGCTCCTCCCCCACCATGAATTGGTCGTCCCCCGCCAGACCGTCGTCGCGGATCACCTTCTCGCCCCGGGCCCAGGTGCCGTGCGCCAGGGAGTAGAAGTGCGGCAGGAGTTCGGCGTGGAGGCGCAGGTAGTGTCGCGAGGTGCGCAGGGCGGCGTCGCCGTAGTTGAAGGGCATGTTGCCGCTCGCGTTCGACGAGGCCGAGAAGGCCGTGACCAGGGGCGTGAAGGCGGCAAACTGCGCCCAGCGCGTGTACAGCTCCGGGCTCTGCTCCGTCGAGCCGAAGTAGCTGTAGCCCCCGAGGTCGTGCGCGAGGAAGGGCGCGCCGTACATCGCGAGGCGGGAGTCGGCCAGCATCGCGACGTTCTCGCGGTAGGCCCCCATCGAGTAGCCATTGAAGTTGGGGTAGTCAGGCTGCTGCCAGGCGATCTTGGCGTCGCCGGTCCACTTGGCCGGGTAGCGCCCGATGGCCGCCTGGTCGACGTTGTGGATGTGGCTCGTGATGAAGCCGCGGCGCCGCGCGCCCGCGGGGGCGGCGTTCGGCAGCGGCGCGCGCGCCAGTCTGGCCGTCGCGTCGTAGGCCGCGGCCAGGTAGGCAGTGTCGGCCGAGCGGTCGAGCTTCAGGAAGTCGAGCCCGGCGGCGAAGAAGGTGTCGAGCCGCTGCTGCCAGTAGGCAGTGGCGGCGGGCGACTCGAAGTCCACCTCGCCCTCCATCGTGTTCTTCGGTGCGTTGTGCCAGCCGTTGGTGTTCAGGGCAATCGTATCGAAGAAGCCGCGCGACTTAAAGTCCTCGAAGGTGGCCTCGTTGCCGTCCTCGAGCACGGTGTCCCAGACCCAGATCCCGGCCTTTACCCCCTTGCGTTCCCAATCTTGCCAGGTGCGGGCCACGTCCGGGAAGGCCGCACGGTCGCCGCGGAAGTCGAGGTAGCCCTTCGGCCCCTTGCCCTCGTCGGTGAAGTTCCAGAACCAGGAGTCGACCCAGTAGCCCGCCACCGGGAAGCCCAGGTCCAGCAGGCTGTCGACGCGCGCGGCGCTGCGGGTCTGGTCGGTGTAGCCGCCGTACAGCACCCCGAAGGCCCACACCGGCGGCAGCTTCGCGGCGTACTCGAGTTCGCGGCCCTCGGGCACGTAGTCGCTCGCGGCCGACACCAGCATCACGACATCCACCACGGGGCGCGTAGAGCCGCTGTTTTGCGAAAGCGTCATCCGGCTGTCGTCGCCCGTTGCCCCCACGAGCTCGAGGAAGCCCTCGGCCCTCTCCCAGCGCAGGGCGCGCAGGTGGGGCACGGTGAGCGGCAGGCGCTGGTTGCCCTGCTGAATATCGAGCACGCCCTCGGTGGCGTCCGCATCGTAGCTGCGCACCCCCACCAGGGCCCACACCGCGTAGCGCCCGGCCGGCACGTCATCCAGCGACCAGCTCAGCGTCCGCGCGTCACGTTCGCCCTCGCCGATCCCGACCGATATGCCGGTGTGGTGGATTTTGGCTTCGACCCCGGGCGCGCCATCCTCCGCCTCGAAGAAGTAGCGCGTGGGTTTCGGCGGCGTGGGGGCCTCGGCCGCGAGGGGCGCCAGGGGTATCTCGCGCTGGGTAGCGCAGGCGGCGGAGAGTCCGAGCAGGGCCAGTGGAAGGAGGCGGGTTAAGGTTCGGAAGGACATGTTTCGGACGGATGCGAGTGAATAGTGTGAGTTGGGTCAGCCAGGCGAGGCGGATAGTACCCCCGGATGATTGAAGTTTAAAAATTGAGCCGCGTGTTAGCCAGAAGCACTGAAGTGCTTGCTGGCCCACAGGCAGACCTCCGGCCTGCCGACGGGCTCGTCGCGCGTCCCAGCAGGCCGGAGGTCTGCCTGTGGGCCAGCCCGGGCTTCAGCCCGGCTGTCTGAAATCCTTCCGATGAATCGCCACTTCCGATGAATCGCCACCAGCAAAAAGCGGGGCCAGACCATCCGGCCTGGCCCCCGCGATGACAAAATGCTTGACATACAAAAACTACTACTTGTCCGGCACGAGGATCGCCTGCCAAATCACGTTGCCATCGGGCTGCGCGGCGCGTACCACCATCGTGTCGGCGGTGATCCGCTCCATCATGTAAAATTCTTGCTGAACGCCTAACCCGAGGTAGCCACCCTCGATACGGATACCCCCGTTACACCCGACGTACTTGAGGCCACTCGGAGAGGTATAGGCAGCCACTTGGTCATTGCCCGAGAGTCCTGCCGCGCAGCCAGCGTCGGCCTGAGACCTGACATTCGTGAAACTATCGCCGTTGAGTCCGTTGCGCGTGTAGATGTCCCCACCGAAGTTAGCACTGTACGTGCCGTCGGCGTTGAAGGTGTAGCGGTCGTTGTAAATCCCGAGGCACGCCAGCGCCGAACCTTCGCGCTCCCAGAAGAAAGTGCCGTTCGGCCTCAGGGCGGCACTGTGGCCTTTCACACCTTCGGCATACTTCCAGGTTTTCGAACTGCCGCCGTGCAAAAGGTTCACGTCGAAGGAGATATTGTTGTCGGTACACGAGAAGCCGGCGGGCTGCCCACCCTCATTCACCTTCGCCAACGGCACTAGCAGCATGTCCCAAATAATCACCGAGTCCCGCTGGTAGGTCCGCAACCAGAGACTATCCGCCTGGAGGCCGTTGGCCACCAGACCATTCACATTCGTGAGGAAGGTGTAGTCGTTGAACTGATTGGCGTCCAGGTGGATCTTGCCGTCGCGCACCATCAGCACCTTCTCACCGGCGGCGTTGGCGCCGATCGACCAGGTGGTGCGAACGTTACTCGCGTTCTTCACCACCGCGTCCCCGGTAGAGGAGAGCCCTGTGCCGCTCGGACATACTTCATTGAATGTTGCGTAGCTGCCGGTAGGGAAGCGCGTCGCACGGTCGGGTGCATTCAGGCGGATGTACAGGTCACTGCCGTAGTCCATCTCGAGGTGCAGGCTGTCCCCGTCGAAGCTGAAGGTGTACACGTCGTTGTACACCCCGAGGCACTCCATCTGCCGTGGGTCGCGCGACCACACGAAGCGCGTCGGCGTCGTGGCGCGGTTGTGGCCCTTGACGTTCTTCCCGAGCGCCCACTTCTTCGAGCTGCCGGGCGCCGTGCCGCCCACCAGGATCGCCTCCTCCGGGGAGAGCTTGCGCTCGGCCGGGAGCGTCACCGGGACGTCCTTCGTGATCGTCGTCGGGTCGGAGATGCCCGTGCGCCGCGTGAGCGTCATCGAGACCTTGTAGACCACGGTCTCGCCGGGCTTACTCGGGAAAGTCGTCGTCGGCGCGAACTCCGAACTCGTGTTGCCGGGGTCGGTGTGGCCGAAGTTCCAGTTGACGCGGATCTCGCTCTCGTTGACGCCCGTGGGCGTGAACTGAAACATCCGCGGGTTGGTCGCGTCTTGCGTGAAGGTGAAGTCGCCCGTCGGCGCCGGGAGCGGGTCCTCGGTGTCGTCGTCTTTGTCGCAACTCGCCAGACCCACCGAACACACGAGGGCCAGGAGCCAGGCGGCCCGGAAGAGGGGATTGAAGAAGGTCATATCGTTGGGTTGTTAGCGTGAGAGTGGTTCGGGTCCTAGCCCCGGGAGTAGGGAGGGTTCTGCGTGAGGTTGGGGTTGACGCGTAGGTCCCGCGCCGGGATCGGCAGCAGGATCTTCCCGGGGTCGGCCCCGGGCACGGTCGGGTCGTCGAGGAAGGTCGCCCGCAGGGCGCGGTCGCCGCCGTCGTAGCTGTCGTAGCGGCGCAGGTCGTAAAAGCGCGTCCCCTCGAACATCAGCTCGCGGAAGCGCTCGTCGCGGATGAACTGCCGGAACTTCTCCTGCGTGTCGAGCGTCGCGAAGGTCGCCGGCGGAATGCCCGCGTAGACGGTGGTCCCGATGTTGCCCGCGGCGCGGGCGCGCAGGGCGTTGATCAGCGCCAGCGCCTCGGCGTTCGGGTACCCGAGTTCGTTGAGGGCCTCGGCGCGCGTGAGGTAGGCTTCCGCCAAACGGAAGAACACGAAGTTGAATTTGTCCGGCGCCTGGTAGCCGCCGCCGCGGTTGTAGAACTTCGCGGCCGTGAAGCGCCGCGGGTCCGTCGACGGGATCAGGCTCCAGCCCGCGCGGACGTCGTCGGCGGGTGCGTCGAATACGGCGTAGGCGTTGTCGGGCGTCCCCGAGGCCCGGCCGGAGGTCTCCACGGTGAAGAAGTACCCGCCGGTGTTGTCGAACTCGAGCCGGTAGGCGATCGACTCCCAGATCGACTCGGCCGAGCGCTGCGAGCCCTCCGGACGGTTGTCGAAGTTGAGGGTCCAGTCCTCGACGAGGCGCTGCTCCCCGCTCGCGATCACCTCGCCGGCCACGTCGGCGGCCTGTTGCCACTCGGCAAAACGCAGGTGTACGCGCGCCAGCAGCAGCCGCGCGGCATTCTTGGTGGCGCGGCCCTTGGTGTTGTTGAGCGGGCCTTGTTCCTCGTCGAAGGTGAAGGTCCGGATCGTGAGGTGATTGAGCGGCAGGTCCTCGGTGGCGTCCGTGAGGTCGGCGCGGATCTGCGCCCAGACCTCGGCCGATGGCGTGCGCGTCACCTGGTTGGCGACCGGCTCGGAAGTCGTCGGGAAGGCCAGCACCAGCGGCACGTCGCCGTACAATTGCACGAGGTGGTAGTACAGCCACGCCCGCAGGAACTTCGCCTCGGCCACCGTCTCGCGCTGCCGCGGACTCCCGCCAAACAGCGCCGGGTTGATCTCCGGGATCTTCTCGATCGCGAGGTTGGCCTGCGCGATCGCGGCGTAGCCCCCGATCCAGAGCGCCGAGGAGCCGCCGTCGTTGTCGACCCGCAGGGCCGGGCGGTAGTTGACCGGCCGGTTGTCGAGCCCACGGCTGGCGTCGTAGAGTTCGTAGGCGCTCAGGCTCAGGTCGCGCATCAGGCTCTGGCTCCAGCTCCGCAACACGTTCTCGTAGACGCCCAGCAGGCCGGCCTCCGCGTCACCGGGCGAGGAGTACAGCACCTCGAGGTCGACGCGGTCGTTGGGGCTGATCTCCAGGATCTCCTCCTCGCAGGCCGTCACGCCGACCAAGAGTACCAGTCCGAGGAGGAGCCTTCCGGCAAAACGGCAGGCGGACCCGGCGCTGGACTTACGCCACGAGGCGGTGGCAGGTGTCGTGGCCGCGCGCCTTCCGGCAAAACGACGCTCGTCGCCGCGGCCCGCCCCGGGCGGTGTGGTGTTGCTGTGGCGCTCCATCAGAAAGTAGCGTTGAGGCCGAAGGTGACCGTTTGTGAATTGGGGTAGGTGCCGTTGTCGTAGCCGACGGCGATGTTGGTGCCGACGTTGTTGTGGTTCACCTCCGGGTCGTACCCGGAGTACTTCGTGAACGTGAGCAGGTTGGCGCCCGTCAGGTAGAGCGACACCTGGTCGGTCCGGAGGCGTTTGTTGAGTTTTGGCGAAAGCTGATACCCCAGCGTGACGGTGCGCAGGCGCAGGAAGCTCCCATCCTCGAGGTACACGTCGATCGGGAGGCCGCGCACGTTGTCGTAGCGGTTGTTGACGTCGATCCCGCGGTACTGCGCGTCGGTGTCCCCGGGGGCCACCCACCGCTGCTCGAAGGCCTCGCGGCGGATGTTGGAGCCGACGAGGCCACTGCTCGGCACGGCCGTCGCCTCGACGAAGCTGCGGGTGACGTTGTTGACGAGGTTGCCGTAGCTCCACGTGAAGAAGGTCTGGAGGCTCAGGCCTTTGTAGCGCAACGTATTGTCGAAGCCGCCGAAGTGCTTCGGGAGCGGACTCCCGACGATGACCACGTCGCGGCGGTCGATCGTGCCCTCGGGCTGGTCGGGGCCGTCCTCGACGTTGATCGGGAGCCAGTCGCCGTCGGCTGGGTCGATGCCCGCGATGCGGACGGCCTGGTAGCTGATCGGCTCGCCGACGCGCGCGATGCTCACGCCGCCGCCGGGGTTGTAGTCCGCGCCCCCGTTGGCGAGCTCCAGGACCTTGTTGCGATTAAAGGTGATGTTGGCGCTCGTCGACCACTCGAAGCCGTCGCGGCGGACGTTGACCGTGCGCAGCGCGAACTCGAGACCCTGGTTCTGGATCGTGCCGAGGTTGCCGATGCGGCTCGTGAAGCCCGTCGTGTACGGGAGCTCGATCGGGAAGAGTAGGTCGTCGGTGGTCTTGTCGTAGTAGTCGGCCACGAAGTCGATGCGGCCGTCGAAGAACCCGACCTCGAGCCCGATGTCGAGCTGGCGCGTCGTCTCCCACGTGAAGTCGCGGTTGTCGATGTCGTTGGCGAGCAGCGTCGGGTCCCCGAGGTAGTTGCCGGTGTTGATCGGGAGCGGGCCGCCCGTCCCGCGCCACTCCCAGGTGTCGCCGAGTTGGTCGTTGCCCGTGATCCCGTAGCTGGCGCGCACCTTGAGGTTCGACAGCGCCCGCACCTCCCTGAAGAAGGGCTCCTCCATGATGAGCCACCCGACCGAGGCCGAGGGGAAGGTCCCGAAGCGGCGCTGCGGCCCGAAGCGACTCGAGCCGTCGCGCCTCACGGTGGCCGTGAGCAAGTACTTGCCCTGCAGCGCGTACGAACTGCGCGCGAAGTAGCTCACGATGCCGTAGTCCTGAAAGCCCAGTGGGCTGAGGCGCTGGAAGATGCCCGAGTTGATGCTCGTGAGCTCGGGCTTCTGCACCTCGGCCACCTGCGCGGCGAAGCCCCGCGAGCGGCTCGACTGCGTACTGGCCCCCGCGAGGACGCTCCACTCGTGCGCCTCGCCCGGGATGGGCACCTGGTAGTCGGCGTAGCCCTCGGCGATCCAGAGGTTCTCGGTGAACTGCCCGTTGTAGATCGAGCCCCCGCGCGCGATCCCGGGCGTCGGCGGGTAGATGTACTCGGTGCGTTCGTCGCGGATGTCGGCCCCGAGGCTGCCGCGGAGGCGCAGGCCCTCGACGGGCGTGTACTCGACGAAGGCATTGAGGATGCCGCGGTTGTTGTAGCCGAGCAGGTTCTGTGCCTCGGCGAGGGCCACGGGGTTGTTGACGAGGTTGAGGGTGTCGACCGTGAAGCTCGCGTCGGGGTTGCGGACCGGGAGGCCCGGGTTGGCGCGCAGGGCGCTGGCCAGGAGGCTCGGCCCGTAGACGGCGTTGTTATTGAAAGCGTCCGACCCGGAGGCGTTGCCGTTGTTGCGCAGGCGGTTCGACACCGAGCGACTGAGCAGGATGTTGGTGCCGGCCTTGAGCTTCGGGTTGAGGTCGAAGTCGAGGTTGACCTTCGCGTTGTAGCGCTCGAAGGCGCTGTTGACCATGATGCCCTCCTGGTCGAAGTACCCGAGCGAGAGGTTGTAGCGCATCGACTCGCTCCCGCCCCGCAGGGCGAGGTTGGCGTTGTACATCGGGGCCGCCCGCAGGATGGCGTCCTGCCAGTCGGTGTTCGACGCCGGGGCCGCCGTGTAGATCGGCGGGCGGTTGGCGAGGAAGCGCCCCTCATTGACGAGCGCTTGGAAGCCCGTGGCGTCGAGGAGGTCGTAGCGGTTGGAGTTGTACAGGAAGCCCACCCCGCCGTAGGTCGAGAAGTTGATCGTCGGGGGGCCGGGCTTGCCGCGCTTCGTGGTGATGAGCACGACGCCGTTGGCGGCGCGCGCGCCGTAGATGCTCGCCGAGGCGGCGTCCTTGAGGATCTCGATCGACTCGATGTCCTCGACGGCGATGCCGGCCAGGGGGTTGATGGTCTCGTTGCCGGCCTGCCCGCGGTTGTCGCCGCTCACGCCGTTGCTCCCGATGTCGTTCGACCCGGAGGGCGTGTTGTTGATCGGGACGCCGTCGATGACGTACAGCGGCTCCTGCCCGGAGAGCAGCGAACTCGTGCCGCGGACGCGGATGCTCACCCCGCCGCCGGGGGCACCGGTGTTCTTCGTGACCTGCACCCCGGCGGCGCGCCCCTGGAGGGCTTGGTCGAGCCCCGGCACGGGCACACGGGCGAGCTCCTCGCCGTCGACGCGCGAGATGGCGCTCGTGACGCGCTGCTTGACCTGGGTCCCGTACCCGACCACGACCACGTCCCCGAGCGTAGCCACGTCCTCGGCGAGGCGCAGGTCGAGCTGTGAGCGGTTGGCGACGGCCTCGCGCTTCGTGACGTAGCCGATGTAGCGAAACTCGAGGGTCGCCGTCGGGCTCGCTACCTGGAGGCTATACGCGCCGTCGACGTCGGTGGTGGTCCCGGCCGTGGTCCCGACCTCGAGGACGTTAACGCCGATGAGGGGCTCGCCGGTGGCGTCGAGGACGCGGCCGCCGACGGTGTACTGCGCGAGGGCCGGCGATGCGGATAGCACAAACAGCAAGAACGCCACGACCCCTAGTACGGTCGCTCGACTACGACCGGGCTCCCGGGGGGCGCCGTCTACGAGGGGGTAGCGCTGAGTCATAGAATGGGGGGTTCAAACCGTGTACGTACACGGCGGCGGTAAATATAGAGGGACTTTCCAAATTTCTATCCTCTCTACCAAAATATTCATGCGAAACAGATGTATCTACACAGCTTTGTGCGGCTCCCGACTGTATCAGCGCAATCATTGCAGCTTCCCACTCAGGGCGGCGGACCGACTTACTCCTTCTTCTAAACCTCGTAGAACGAGGCGATGACTACCTTAAGAGGGTAAGCAAGGGGGAGAAAGCGGCATGCCTGCCGTGTACGTTAACGAAAACTGCCTACCTTGCCCGCACCTTCCCCCATCATGAAGTCGAGCACCAAAGTCACCATCCGCGAGATCGCCGACCGGGCCCAGGTCTCGATCGGGACCGTCGACCGCGTCCTGCACGGCCGCGGCCAGGTGGCCGCGCGTACGCGCGAGCGCGTCCTCAAGATCGTGGCCGAGGAGCGCTTCGAGCTCAACGAACACGCCAGCCACCTGCGGCGTAACCGCGCGTACGAGATCGCGGTCGTGCTCCCGACCCAGACGCACACCCCCTACTGGGACGCCATCCTCGCCGGCGTCCGCCGCCGCGCCGCCGAACTCTCCGCCCGCGGGGTCTCCACCGTGGAGCACCTCTTCGAATACGGCGAGCGAACCGCCTTCGAGGAGGCGGCCGCGCGCGCCCTGGCCAGCGCCCCGAGTGCGCTGCTCCTGGCCCCCGTCTACCGCGAGGCCACGGCCTCGTGCCTCGCGCGCGCCGCGGCGGCCGGCATCCCGACCGCGATCATCGACAGCGAACTGCCCGGGGCGCAGGTCGGGCTCCGCATCGGGCAGGACGCCTACACCGCGGGGCGTCTCGCGGGGCGCCTCCTGTCGATCGGCCGCGGCGCGCGCGCACGCTACCTCGCCGTCTCGGTTACGAACCCCTACGGCGTCGCGACCCCGAACGTCTCCGAGCGCATCCGTGGCCTGCGGGCCTTCCTCCAGGAGCGGGGCCTGGCGCAACAGCTCTTCGAGATCGCCGTCCCGGATGACGGCCAGGCCCTCTCCGGCTCCCTCGACGCCTTACTCGCGACCTGGCCCGAGCCCATCAGCATCCTCGTGCCCAACTCCCGCGCCTTCCTCATCTGCGCGGCACTGCGTGAACTCGCGACGCGTCCGGGCACCCGGCCGCGCCACCCCGACGACCGCCTCGTCGGCTTCGACGTCATCGCCCCGAACGCGGACCTGCTCATGGCCGGCGAGATCGACTTCCTCATCCACCAGCGTCCCGCCACCCAGGGCGCCCGGGCCATCGACGGCCTCTACCGCTGCCTCATCGGCAAAACCACCCCGGACCAGGTTGCGATCCCGGCCGAGGTCATCACCCCCGAAAACCTCGACACCGCCCGTGAGGACCACCCCTGACCATACTTCCCGGCCGGGCGCTCGCGGGCTGCCCCACGTCGTGGCCCTCGCGCTGCCCTACGTAATGGCCTCCGCCCTGGCCGTCGCCGCCGCCGGGGGCACCGTCACGCCAGCCTCGGCGCAGCGCGCCATCCCGCTCTACCCCGGCGTCGACACGGCCGCCGTGCAGCGACACTACACCTCGCTCGAGCAGCCGCTCGACGGCTACCGGCGCGCGTCCGCGATCGTGGACCCGTACCTCGTGTTCTTCCGCGGGGAGGGTAGCCACCGCAGCCCCCGGCCCGCCGTACTCATCTGCCCCGGCGGCGGCTACCAACGTCTCAGTTTCGAGAAGGAAGGCACGGAGGTGGCGCGGCGGCTGGCCAACCAGGGCGTGAGCGCCGCGGTGCTCATGAGCCGCCTCCCCGATGAGTCCGACGCCTCGGCGGCGTCCTTCCCGAAACTCGAGGTCTTCGCCGACGCCCGCCGCGGGCTCGAACTCCTACACGCCAGCGCCGCGGCCCTCCGACTCGATACCGCCCGCATCGGCGTGATGGGTTTCTCGGCGGGCGGGCACCTCGCGATGCTCGTGAGCACCGACACCGCGCTCGCCGTCCGGCCCGCCGCCGCGGCGCTCATCTACCCGGTCATCAGCATGGACGCGGCCTGGCGGCACAATGGTTCGGCGCGCGTCCTCATCGGCGCCGACGCCAGTCCCGCCACGCGCCGCGCCTTCAGCGGTGAGTTGCGCGTGGACTCCCTCACGCCCCCGACCTTCCTCGTGAGCACCATCGACGACCGCGTGGTCCCGCCCCGCAACGCCCTCGCCTACGCCGGGGCCCTCGACGAGGCGCGCGTCCCCTACGCGATCCACGTTTTCCCGAAAGGGGGACACGGCTACGGGATGTACCCCCACAGCAGCGCCGCGGTGTGGTTCGACCTGTTCACGGACTGGCTAAAGGACCTCGGATGGGATTTCTAGCTAGGTGGCTCACGGCGCTGTGCGTGCTCTGCGTGGCGATGTACGTCGGGTGCCACCGCGTAGGGACGCCGGCCAGCGGCGACACCGCTGCCGCCGCGGAGACTCCGGCGGTCGTCACGCTCGACAGCGTCCGCGTCCTCGCCCTCGGCGACAGCAACGGCGCGGCCGAGGACGGCTGGGTGGCCCAACTGCGCACCCTCGCCCCGGCGCTCCGGGTCTACAACGCGAGCGTACCCGGCAACACCGTCGGCTTCGACAACCTCGACAATCCGCGGCTCAACACCCTGCGCCAGCTCGAGCGCTACCTCACCGACGCCAGGGCCGAACTCGGAGCCGCGCCCGACGTGGCCATCGTCGCGCTCGGGACCAACGACGCGAAGGCCGTCTTCGCGGCGCGCGAGCCGGAGGTGCTCCGGAAGCTAGACTCGCTGCTGGCGGGCTTGCGCCAAAACGGCCTGCGCCACATCCTCCTCGTGACGCCACCCCCGATGGGCGCCGACGCGCGACTCGCCGGTAAGTACCAGGGCGGAGCTGAGCGCGTGGCGGGTTTTGCGGAAGCGTACCGGAAGACCGCCGCTGAACGAAACCTCTGCCTGGCCGACGTGCACCCTACCCTCCTCGACGATTTCGACGCGCACAGCCGCGACGGCGTCCACCTCGACGCAACCCTACAGCGCCGCACGGCCGCAACCATCCTCGCGGCCCTCCGCGCCTGCCTCACCGACCCGAACGCGGACTAGTATGCTTCTCAGATTCGTGGTGGCGCTGGCCATTGGGCTTTCGCCAAAACCCACCGCGCTCGCGCAGTGGCTCCCGGCCGCCGAGCGCGTGAGTATTCCCTCGACGGTGGACGGCAGCACGCAGCAGGCCTACTTTTACGACCCGGCGCCCTTCATCGACGTGCCGGTCCCGCTGCTCGTGGCGCTCCACTCCT
Source organism: Saprospiraceae bacterium (assembly GCA_965215115.1). GTDB lineage: Bacteria > Bacteroidota > Bacteroidia > Chitinophagales > Saprospiraceae > CALDTK01. The sequence continues at coordinate 1,959,487 of OZ244050.1, read as the reverse complement.
GGAGCAGCGACTACGCCCAGGGCGACAACGCGGCCTTCGTCAAGCTGGCGCGCGAGCGGGGGTGGGTCGTGATCCACCCGAACTTCCGTGGCCCGAACGTCCGCCCGGAGGCCGCCGGCTCGGACCTCGTCATCGCCGACATCCGCGATGCGGTGGCCTACGTGCGGCGGCGCCGCGAGGTGGACTCCACGCGAATCTACCTCGTCGGGGCCTCGGGGGGCGGCTTCACGGCACTGCTGGCCGCCGCGCGCGCGCCGGAGCTGTGGGCCGGCGTGAGCGCATGGGTCCCGATCGCGGACCTCGAGCGCTGGCACGCGTACAGTCGCGGCCGGGGCACGCGCTACTGGCGCGACATCGAGAACGTCGTGGGCGGGGACCCGAACCTCGACCCGGGCGCCCGCGCGGAGGCCCGCCGCCGCTCGCCGCGCTTCCGCCTCGCCGCCGCGGCGGACTACCCCTTCGCGATCGACATCAACGTCGGGATCGACGACAATCTCGTGCGGCCGTCGCAGAGCCTACTGGCCTTCAACGCGCTGGCCGCGGCGCGCGACACTTTTTCGCAGGCCGAGATGGACTTCGTCGACGACAGACGCGCCCTGCCGCCGAACTTGCGCAACGAAGGCGAGCCGGATGACTTCGTGACGGTGCTCCTGCGGCGGGTCTCGCGCGGGCACCGCATCACCGTGTTCGACGGGGGCCACGTGATCAACTACCCGGGCTCGGTGGCCTGGCTCGGCGGACAGCGCCGCCGGGCCGCCTCCGGGATCGCCGAACGGCGGGAGGTGCAGTCGCTGCAGCTGTATCCTTCGCCCGCGGCGCCCGGCGACGTGGTCTCGGTGACGCTACCTAGCCCCTCCGTCGCTGCACGCTTGCTGGTGTTCGACGCAGCGGGCCGACAGGTAGACAGCTTCGAAGTGGCCGCTGGGGCCGCGGCACGCTTCCGCTTTCGCGCACCCGAGACGGCCGGCGCATACGCCATTCGGTTGTCTGCGGGAGATGTGACCTACACCCAAACCCTCACCGTCCGATGAGCGCGCGCGCTCCGCAAGTGCCCAGGGTCGAGGCCACGGGTCAGCGTACGCTGGTGCTGCACGCCGGCGACGACCTCGCCGTCGCGCTCCACGACCTAGCCGCCCACGAAACCGTCGAGGCGGGCGGCGCGCGGCTGGTTTTGCCGCAAGGCGTCCCCGCCAAACACAAATTCACCACCCGCGACATCCCCGCCGGAGGGCTCGTCCGCATGTACGGCGTCACCGTCGGGCGGGCCGTCACTGCGCTACCCGCCGGTACGCTAGTCACCACCGCAAATCTCGTCCACGCCGTGGACCCGGGCAAGGCCACCTGGTCGCCGCCCGCGCCCTGGCCCCGCCCGACGCTCCCGCCCGGGCTACCCGTGACCTTCGACGGCTACCACCGCGGCGACGGGGGCGTCGGCGTGGCCAACGTCTGGTTGGTGGTCCCGCTGGTGTTCTGCGAGAACCGCAACGTCGACCTGCTGCAGGCGCACCTCGAGCGGCAGTTGGGCTTCGTCCCGGACGCGGCCGAGCGCTTCGACCTGCGCGCGCTCGCCGCGGGTGTCGCCGGGGGTGCTGATGGTCGAGCCCTGGACGCGATCCCGATTCTGGGGCGGGCGGCGGGGTCCGGCCCGGCAGCCGCGGATGCTGAGCACGGCGCGCAGCTCACCCGCTCGCCGTACTTCCCGAACGTCGACGGCGTGCGCTTCCTGCGGCACGAGGGCGGTTGCGGGGGTACGCGCGGCGACAGTGCGCGACTCGTGCGGCTGCTGGCCGGCTACCTGCTCCACCCGAATGTGGGCGGGGCCACGGTGCTGAGTCTCGGGTGCCAGAATGCGCAAGTGGCCGAACTGCTGGCCGTGCTCGCGGAGCGCGGGGCGCCGGCCTCCCTTGCGGCTGCCGGGCCGGGCGTGACGGCCGGGATTTACGGTCCGACGAGCCCGGGTGAGCCGACCGGCTCAGGTGCCCCCGCTCCGCGCCGCATCGTGGTCGCGGAGCAGCAAGCAGCCGGCAACGAAGCGCAGTTCCTCGGGGACACCCTGCGGCAGACCGTCATCGGGATCGGGCACGTCAACCGCGTCACGCGTGCGCCGGCCCCCGTGAGTGCGCTATGCCTGGGGTTGGAGTGCGGGGGCTCGGACGGCTTCTCGGGGATCACGGCCAATCCGCTGCTAGGCACCGTGAGCGACTGGCTCGTGGCCGCGGGCGGGCGCAGCATCCTGGCGGAGTTCCCGGAGCTCAACGGCGTGGAGGGCGAACTGATCGGCCGCTGCGAGCGCGCGGAGGACGCCGAGCGGTTTGCGCGGCTGATGTCCACCTACGCCGCCGCGGCCGAGCGCGCGGGAAGCGGCTTCGCGTATAACCCGAGCCCCGGCAACATCCGCGAGGGGCTCATCACCGACGCCATGAAGAGCGCCGGGGCCGCGCGCAAGGGCGGCACCGCGCCGATCAGCGGCGTGCTCGACTACACGGAGCCCGCGCGGCGCCCCGGGCTCCACCTGCTGTGCACCCCCGGCAACGACGTCGAGAGCACCACCGGACTCGCCGGCTCAGGAGCGCAGATCATCGCCTTCACGACCGGGCTCGGCACGCCCACCGGCAATCCCGTGGCGCCGGTGCTGAAGGTGTCGAGCAACAGCGAGATCGCCACGCGGCTCGCGGACCTGGTCGACTTCGACGCCGGTGAACTGCTCGGTGGGCGCCGCAACGCCGAGGAGCTCGCGGCGGCGTTTTGGCGAAAGCTGATCGCGACCGCGAGCGGAACCTACGCCACGAAGGCCGAGCGCCTGCGGCAGTTCGACTTCATCCCCTGGCGCCAAGACCTCAGCCTGTAGCCCTATGGAAGACGTGACGACGGTACTGTTTGGGGCGGGCAACTTCCAGCGCGGCTTCGCGGCCTGGATGATGTCGCGGCTGCGGGGGGCGGGGCACGCGGTGGGGCGCGCGGTGGTGGTGCGGCCGACGCCCGGCGGCAAATACGAAGCGCTCGAGGCGCAAGACTGGCGCTACCACGTTTGGACGCGCGGGCGGCACGCGGGCAAGACCGTAGACCGGGTGGAGCTCGTGGACGTCATCGCGGGCGCCGTGTACCCGTACCGAGATTGGCGCGGCTACCTGGCGCTGGCGCAGGTCCCGACGCTCCACACGGTGATCAGCAACACGACCGAGGCCGGGATCGCCTTCGAGCCTGCGGACCGGCGGGGGGACGACGCGGCGGTAGAGTTCCCGGGCAAACTCACGGCTTTTTTGTACGCGCGCTACCGCTGGTGCGGCGGCGACGTGGCGCGCGGGCTCGACGTGTTGCCCTGCGAACTGATCGCCGACAACGGTGCGGCGCTGGCGGCGTGCGTTAGGCAGTATGGCGAGCTGTGGGAGTTGGGCGCGGACTTCCAGCACTGGGTCGACGCGGCCTGCACCTTCACCTCGACGCTCGTCGACCGCATCGTACCGGGTTTGCCGCAGACCCCGCTCGACGGGCAGGCGCGTTTCGCGGATGCGGCCGCGGTGTGCGTCGAGCCGTACCACAGCTGGCTGCTCGAAGACGCGCCCGAGCGCCTCGGGCGGCACTGGCGTTTTGCGGAAGCGGAACTAAACGTACGCTCCGTCGCGGACCTCGCGCCCTACCGCGCCCTCAAGGTGCGCCTCCTCAACGCCGTGCACACGATGATGGTCCCCGTGGGGCTCACCAACGACATCGAGACGGTGCGCGCCTTTCGGCAAAACCCGACCTGGGGCCCCTGGCTAGAGGCGCTGATGTACGAAGACGTGGCCCCGACGCTGCTAGACGGCCTGCCCGCCGCCGAGGTGGAGGCTTTCGCCAAAACGACCTTGGAGCGTTTCGACAATCCTTTCCTGCATCACCGCCTGCGGTCCATCGCGCTCAACGCCGAGAGCAAGTGGCGCACGCGCGTCGGGGAGGTGGTGGCGTGGTACACCGAGCGGGGCCAGCCGATCCCGGAGCGGGTACGTGAGGCGTGGGCGGCGCAGCGGCGGCTCGAGCTCTTTGCTTGTCCATTCTGAGGCTTTCGGGATTCGGGCTTGTCACTGCGATCCACACTACACCCCCCCAAAAGCCGAAAAGCCCCCATCCACCGGCACCACTACCCCATTCACGAAGCTCGACCGCGCATCCACGAGCCACAGCAGCGTACTCAACAGCTCCTCCGGCTCCCCGAATCTCCCGGCCGGCGTCTGCGAGATGATCGTCTCGCCGCGGGCCGTGAGGCTGCCGTCCGGATTCGTGAGCAGCGCCCGATTCTGCTCGGCGAGGAAGAAGCCCGGCGCGATGGCGTTGACGCGCAGGCCCTCGCCGTACTTGGTGGCCAGCTCCACGGCGAGCCAACGGGTGAAGTTGTCGATCCCCGCCTTCGCCGCCGAGTAGCCTACCACGCGCGTGAGCGGCTGCGAGGCCGCCATGCTGGAGACGTTGACGATGCAGCCGGAGCGCTGCCCCGACATGGCTTTCGCGAAAACGAGCGACGGGATCATCGTCCCGAGGAGGTTCAGGTCGACGACCTCCCGCAGGGCCTCCACCGAGACGTCGAACACGCCCTGCCCCGGCATCACGACGGCGCCCGGGCGGTTGCCGCCGGCACAGTTGACGAGCACGTCGAGGCGCGCGCTCTCCGCCAGGAGCGCACCGGCCGCGGCCTGGACGGAGTCTTGGTCGAGCACGTCGCAGTCGAGCGCGCGCACGTCCAGGCCGGCCTCGGTGAAGGGGTGCGTGAGGGCGGCGAGGTCCTTGCCGGGGCGCACGAGCATGTACGTCCGGTAGCCGGCCTCCGCCAGCGCGCGCGTGAAGCCCGCGCCGAGGGTGCCGTTGGCACCCGTGACGGCGGCGGTGCGGGGGGTGGATGGGGGTTCGATGGGGAGGTTTTTTAGTGGTACAGCGCCTCACTGCGCGGCGGAAGTCGTGATCAGCAGCAGCTTCGACAGGGAGCCGTAGTAGTTGTCGCGGTCGAGCGTACGCCAGAGCCGCGCGTACACCGGGTCGCCGTAGTGGCGGGCCGCAAAATAGATCCAGTCGGCCGCCACGGGCTCGAGCTGGGGCTCGAGGTCCGTGCCGTAGGTCCAGGTCTCGGGCGCGGCGTACAGCCCCGCGTGCGCCGCCGTCGCCGCGGCGAGGGTCGCGCCGCCGGGCGTGCGGTGTTGCCACAGGTCGTGCCCCGGGGCGCTCGCCACGGCGGCCAGCGTACACAGGGCGTCGAGGTTGAAGCGGCTGTAGTCCCCGGGTTTGGTGCGGGCGAGCTCCTCGGGGAAGAGGCCGTCGGCACGGAGTTGTCGGGCGAGCTGCTCGCGGTACTGCGTGCGCGCCGTGTCCAGCAGGTCGGCCCGCTGGGCGGTTTTGGCGAAAGCCGCCACCTGCGCGCCCCACCAACTGCTGTGGTTGTTGCCGTTGTAGCGCTCGTCGATGCCGAACTCGTCAAACACGAGCCACTCGGCGTAGGCCTCGAACCAGCGCCGCACCCCCGCCAACTCCTCGCCACGTAGCTGCCCGCGCGCCGCGAGCCGGTCGGCCGCCAGCGCCGCGTAAATCAACTCGCGCGTGTCGATGATCCCGATGAAGCGCCCGTCGTTGTGCCCCGAGATCGCCTGCCCGTAGCGTAAGTTCGGGTTCATGCGCGTGGCCGTGTCCACGAACCACGCCCGCAGGTGCCGCCGGGCGTCGCGGGCGTACGATGCGTCATCCGTGATGAGGTAGGCGGCCGTGAGGTCGGACACCGCGTCGGTCATCGCGCGGAGGGCATCGCGGTGGGCGTTGAAGTTGTCGGGATTCGGCTCCCCGTCGCGGCGGAGGTACGGGCCATCGGGATTGGCGGGGTCGGGCCACCAGTACAGGCCCTCCGAGAAGTAATCGTGCGGCCCGCCGGCACTTCGCTCGGCGCGCGTGGCCGTCACGGTGACGACGGGTAGGTTGCGGCTGAGGGCAGCTTTCGCCAAAACTTCCGCCGTGTCGAGCGTGACGCCACCTCCGCTCGCGGACCCACGGCCATACCTCGCATCCATCTGCCGTCGGGATGCCCCGCAGGCCACGACGAGTCCCAGCAGAAGCACGGCTAATGCGCAGGCAGGATAGACAGTTAGGCGCGTCCTCATCTACCGACATTCGTTTTGGACGAGGGCGACGAATTTTTCCGGCGTGTCAATCGCTTCGGCGCCGCGGCTCCAGCCGGCCAGCATCTTGTAGCTCACTTTCTGAAGGTCGGCACCGAAGACCAACAGGTGGCTCAGGCGGTGGTCGCCTTGCTGCGGCCGGTACTCGGCTTTCGCCAAAACCGCCATCCCGAGGTCTTCGCCGTGGTAGCTCTGCGCGCCGTAGGTGTAGAGCGCTCGGCAGACGCCTACGTCCATCGTCTCCGGCGGCGGACCGAGTTTGTTGAGCCCGGTCGCGAAGGCGGCGCCTTTCGGCAAAACCCCTTTCGTGACGGCCAGCGTGAGCTCGGCACCGTAATCACCGGCGGCCAAACGCCAGTCCTGCGTGAGGTTGATAAGCTGATCGCCAATGCGCAGGTCTTCGAACGTGGTGCGCAAACTCGCCACGTCTCCCCCGGCGCTCGTCACCGTCACCACCTTGCGGCGCGCGTCGGACAGCGTGTACAGCGAGTCCCCCACCAGCACCCCCGGACTCCCGAAGCCGAGGCTCTCGCCCACCTTCAGGATGTCGGCCCCCCAGTCGGTCACGTCGTGGTAGTCCCAGCCGACGGTGTCCATCACGAGCGCGGGTACGCGCTTGCCGTAGATGTCGAAGCGGTGGCGCGCGTCCATGTAAAAACGGTACGCGATCCGGTCGTTCTCGAGCACCGGCCCCTCGAACATGACCCACTTGTTTTGCGGAAGCAGACCCGTCGGCACCTCCACCGTCTCGCGCGCCACGTAAACCCCGGCCACGCTGTCTTTGCGGAGCGGGTCGAAGGGGAAGTCCTGGGTCTTGAGCACGACCTGGGCGCGGGCGGCGGTGGCAGTGGCGTCGCGCTGGTCGGTCTGTGTACCGATACTGAGGTCTTGGGCCGGACCGCCGCACGCGACCACCGCGGCCGCCAGCAGCGCCAGCGGCCAGGTCATCACCTGGAGGAGGGGACTGCGTCGGGATAGGGTGAGGGGCATACGGTCGGGTAAAGTGCGAAAATGGACTACGCGGAAGGTAAGGCCGGGAAGAAAATCGCCCCTTCGCACTTCCCGATGGAGAGATTTGGACAACCGAGCCCCTAACCAGCTCGCATGCATACCCAGATCGGAGCGCTAGCCCCGTCGAAGGGACGGCGACCAGATCACGTGCGCGGATTCACAACTCTATTTTACGAAAGATGCCACCAGCGTACCCGACGTACCCCTTGCCGAACGAACTTTCGGTTGCACTTTGCAAATCCGCATAGGTCATCTCGTCACCGACCGGCCGCGGGCACCCGCGTCATGCATGCCGACCCAGCGAGACGCAAAACTCCCCATTTTTACGCACGGCTACCGGCCCATCGTGCTACGCACGACCACCGGCCAGTCGTGCGCGCCATCCTCTACGTAGCTTACCGACAATCAGATGCCAAACCTTCGGCCGCTCGCCAACTCCCGCCCCGCGTCACTACAACACGCGCCACTGCTACACACGCGCCTGCTATACGCCCTGGCGCCCCTCCTCGTCGCTTTCATCGCCTGCGCGGGTCCACGCGCGAGCCAAGGGACCGATAGCACCGCCACCGGGACCGCCAGGACCACCGGGACCACCGCCGCCACCGCCGCCGCCACTACCGCCGCCACCGCCGCCCCGCGCCCCAACGTCCTCTTCCTCTTGGTTGACGACCTGCGCCCGGAGTTTGGGGCTTACGGCGTGGCGCAGGCCCGGACGCCCCACCTCGACGCCCTGGCCGCGAGCGCGAGCGTGTTCGAGCGCGCGGTGTGCAACGTGCCCGTGTGCGGGGCCTCGCGCGCGAGCATGATGACGGGCCTCAGGCCCGACGTGAGTCGCTTCCTCGACTACACCGCCCGCATCGACGAGGACGCCCCCGGTGCCACCACGCTGTTTGGGCACTTCAAATCCGCCGGCTACCACACGCTCGGCATGGGGAAAGTGCTGCACTTCGCCGACGACCACGCCGGCGACTGGAGCGAACCCTTCTGGGACGCCCGACCCGAGCCGGGTTCCCCCGACCGCCACTACCTCCTGCCGGCCAGTGTCGCCCTCGCCAGCACGTCTCCCAACGGCCGTGGCCCCGCCTTCGAGGCCGCCGACGTGGCGGATGACGACTACGCCGACGGACGCCTCGCCACCCATGCGGTCGAATGGCTGCGCGAGTTCTCGCAGGTAACCGCCCAGCCCTTCTTCATGGCCGTGGGCCTGCGCAAACCCCACCTGCCCTTCAACGCCCCGCAGCGCTACTGGGACCTGTACGACGCGGGTGACTTCCGATTGCCCGCCAATTACACTTTCCCGGAAAGCACCCCCCGCAACCTCTACCACGGCAGCGGGGAGCTACACCTGTACGCCGGGGTGCCCAAGGAACTGGTCCTCGATACCGCTTTCGCAAAACAGCTCCTCCACGGCTACTACGCGGCCATGAGCTACGCCGACGCGCAGGTCGGCCGCATCCTCGCCGAGCTCGAGCGCAGCGGCCTGGCCGACAACACCATCGTCGTGCTCGTCGGCGACCACGGCTACAACCTCGGCGACCACACCATGTGGAACAAGCACTGCCTGTTCAGGAGCTCGCTGCGGGTCCCGCTCCTCGTCCGGGCGCCCGGCATGCCGGCCGGGCAGCGCGTCACGTCGGTGGCGGAGTTCGTCGATCTGTTCCCGACGCTGTGCGAACTGGCCGGCGTCGAGGCCCCGGCCGCCCTCCAGGGCGAGAGCCTCGTGCCCCTGCTCCGCGACCCCGGCGCGCCCTGGCGCCAGGAGGCCCTCACGCGCTGGTTCGACGGCGACAACGTCACTACCGACCGCTACAGCTACAGCGAGTGGGCCGACGCCGAGGGCCACGTCACCGCCCGGGCCTTGTTCGACTTCATCGCCGACCCCCTCGAGCAACGCAATCTCGCCGAGGACCCCGCGCAGGCGACCAGGGTAGCGGGTTTTGCCGAAAGGCTACGGGAAGTACGCGCCGCCATGCCCGCCGGGGAGCACCCGGAGTTGGTGAAGATGCGCAGGCGGGGGAAATAACTGCCCAACGCCCGAACGGCGGGTGCGCGGGCCTTTGTGCCCCTTCGTGCTTCCCCTTCGTGCTTCCCCTTCGTGCTAGCGAAGCGCCTTCGTGTGAAATCCGGCCGCTGCACCGCCGCCCCTCACCGCCGCCCCAGCGCCTCCACGTAGTAGTAGTCCGCGTAGTTGATCGGCACGTCGATCTCCGAGCCCGCCGGCTGGTTGCCGGTGCTGTGCCCGAGCAGGAACGGCGGCGTCCGCGCCTGGTACGCTTCCGTCTCGAGGGTCGCCAGCACCCGATCCGCCCAGCCCAGGTAGCGCTCCCGTTTCGCGGGCACGTACTCGAGGAGCTCGAGCAGCGCCGAGGCCGCGATGACCGCGGCCGAGGCATCGCGCGGGGTCGTTTTGCCGGCAGGCGCGTCGAAATCGAAGTACGGGATGCCGTCGGCCGGGAGGTTCGGGTGCGTAAAGAAGAACTCCGCGATGCGCTCGGCCTGCGCGAGGTAGGCCGGGTCGCGCGTGTAGCGGTAGGCCGCCGTGAAGCCGTACAGCCCCCAGGCCTGCCCGCGCGCCCAGGCCGACTCGTCGGCCATGCCCTGGTGCGTTTGCTTGAGGCGCACCGCGCCCGTGAGGGTGTCGTAGTCGACGACGTGGTAAGAACTGTGGTCGGCGCGGAAGTGATTGGCGAGGGTCGTGCGGGCGTGGCGGTCGGCGACGCGGTAGAGGCTCGTGTCCCCGCTGAGGCGCGCGGCCTCGAAGAGCAACTCGAGGTTCATCATGTTGTCGACGATCACGGGGTACTGCCACTGGTCGCGGTTCCAGTCCCAGCTCCGGATCGCGCCGACGCGCTCGTCGAAGCGCGTCGCGAGCGAGCGGGCGGCCTGCACGATGACGGGCCGGTAGGCGTCCACGCCGAACAGATCGTAACCCTCCCCGAAGCTGCAGTACACCCGGAAGCCGAGGTCGTGGTCGCCGGCGTTGTACTGCTCCTTGGTCGAGAAGGCCGTCCACGTGCGGGCGGCCCGCTCGAGAGCCCTTGACGTGGCTGTGCCCTCGTCTGCGGCGGCTAGCTGCCAGAGCGTACCGGCGAAGAAGCCGCTCGTCCAGTCCGGGCTCGCCACCCCGGCCACGCCCCCGTCCCCGGCCACGCTACGCGGGATGCGCAGGGAGTCGACGGGGAGGTCGGCGAGGTAGGTCTGCATGCGGGCGGCGAGGGCCGTGAGGCGGGCCTGGGCCTGGGCCGTGGAGTAGGTCGCGGCGGCGGGTGCGGCGGCGGCGGCGGCGCTTTCGGGCGCGGTACCGGCGGGAGCCGATGTCCGGCAGGCAGTGGTGAAGGATAGACCGCAACGACCAAAACGAGTGTGCGCACGGACGCGCGCGCGCGGCAGGATACAAGCAGGGGCATCCGGGCCTGGTGAAGCCGCGCAAGCTACGGCATTCACGAATTTCGCCGAACCCGCCTGGGAGTCCGGCGCGCGCGATCGACCATGATACAGCTACCGCCCGGCCGCCGGCCCGCGGGCGTCGCCGCGGCCGTGGTGATGCTCACGGCCTTACTAACGGCACTCGCCTGCGTACGTACGCCGGACCCACAGGTTTTGGCGCAAGCCGAACCCGTGCGCCGAGACGCCGCCCCCCGGCGCCCGCCCCAACATCGTGATCATCTACGTCGACGATCTCGGCAGGCGAGTGGGCGCTACGGGGCCGCCGCCGGCGGTCGAGGCTCGCCGCCGGGGGCCTGCGCCTCACCGGCCCACTCGCCGCGGCCACTTGCACGCCCTCACGGCCCTGCTCACGGCGAGGGCCGCGGCCGTGCTCCCGGGCGACGCCCCGCTGCTGATCCCGGTGGAGCCCACCCTCCCGTGCTCCAGCGCGCGGGCTACGCCACGGGCGTCGTCGGGATGGCACCTCGGCCTCGGCGACGGCGTGGTGGACTGTGGCGACATCCGCCCGGGCCCGGCCGAGGTCGGCTTCGCTACCACTTCCTGATCCCGGCCACCGGCGACCGCGTGCCGACCGTCTACGTGGAGCAGGGTCGCGTACGCGGCCTCGCGCCCGCCGACCCGCTCGCCGTACGCTAATACGCCCTTCCCCGGCGAACCGACCGGCCTCACGGACCCCGAACGCGCTACGCGGCCGATGTCCAGCACGCCGGCGCCATCAAAACGGCATCTCGCGCATCGGCTTCCAGACCGGGGGCGTGGCCGCGCGCTGGCGCGACGAGGACTTCGCCGATGCCCTCGGGCAACGCGCCCGCAGCTTCCTGCAGGCCCACCGCGACCGGCCCTTCTTCCTCTACGGGTACGCCTTCCACGACATCCACGTCCCGCGCCTTCTCGCACCCGCGCTACCGCGGCGCAGCGGCATGGGCTGGCGCGGGGACGCCATCGGCGATGGCGCGATGGTCGGCGCGCTCATGGCGAGCTCGACAGTCTCGGCCTCGCCGAGGTTCTTCACGTTGCTCGACGACGTACGCCGACGGGGCCGTCGAGCAGCTCGGCGCCCACCGCCCCGCCGGACGCTTTCGGCGAGTGGCGAAGTACAGCGCCCTCGAGGCCGGGACCCGCGTGCCCACCATCGTGCGCTGGCCCGCGCGCGTACCGGCCGGCACGGCGAGCGCGGCGCTCGCGACGCAGGTCGACCTGTACGCCAGCCTCGCGGCCCTCGTCGGCGTCGGGCTCGAGCCCGGGGCCGCCCCCGACAGCCGTGACGCCCTCGCGGCCTGGCGGGCGGGATACGGCAGGTCGGGACTACCTCCTGCCTTCACGCTCCTGCGGCAAGGGTCGTGGAAGTATATCGGCCGGTGCGACCGGGGTTCAGCGACTGGATCACGACCGACAAGGAGATCCGGAGCGGGGTCTCGGCGCAGGCGCAACTGTACGACCTCGCCGCCGATCCGGGGGAGTTGGTCAATCAGCCTCAGAGCACGCAGAGCGAGTGGAGGCGATGCAGACCGCGCTACGGAGATTGACGGAGTGAGCGGCGGCGCCGGGGACTCAAGGTCGCCACCCTCACCCCCACCGCGCCGCCAGACTATTCTCCGCCAAGCGCGCCAAGCCCGCCTCCCCGATCCCGGTGGCCTCGGCGAGGGCCACGTAGTTGTCCGTGAGGTAGCCCCCGAAGTACGCCGGGTCATCCGAGTGGATCGTGACGAGCAGCCCGCGGTCGAGCATCGCCTGGACCGGGTAGCCTTCCAGACTCGGCACCACCTTCAGCGCGACATTCGACAGCGGGCACAGCGTCAGCGGGATCTGCTCATCGACGAGGCGATCCACGAGCGCGTCGTCGTCGAGGCAGCGGTTGCCGTGGTCGATGCGCTCGACGTGGAGCAGATCGAGCGCCTCGCGGATGTAGCTCGCCGGACCCTCCTCGCCGGCGTGTGCCGTGAGTCTGTAGCCCTGCCGTTTCGCTTCCGCAAAAACCTTCCGAAACTTACTCGGCGGGTTGCCGACTTCGGAAGAGTCGAGACCGACGCCGACGAAGTTTTGGCGAAAGCCCTCCGCCTCGCGTAGGGTCGCGAAGGCGTCCGCCTCCGAGAGGTGCCGCAGGAAAGACAGGATGAGTTGCGTCGACATGCCGTAGTGCCGCTCGGCCTCGCGCAGGGCGGAGGTGATGCCGTCGACCACCGCGCCGAACCTCACCCCGCGCTCGGTGTGGGTCTGCGGGTCGAACATCAGCTCGACGTGCCGCACGTTCTCGGCCGCGACCCGCGCGAGGTAGGCCCGGGTGAGGTCGTAGAAGTCCTCGGCGGTGAGCAGTACGGACGCCCCGGCGTAGTAGAGGTCGAGGAACTCCTGGAGGTTGTTGAACTCGTACGCCGCCCTGAGGGCGTCGACGCTTTCGTACGGCAGCGTGAGGCCGTTGCGCTCCGCGATGGCGAACATGAGTTCGGGCTCGAGGGTACCCTCGACGTGGAGGTGGAGCTCGGCCTTGGGGAGGGCGTGGATGTAGGAGCGCAGGGAGGTGTCGGGCATGGGGTGGAAGGTAGGCAGCGCGGTTGGCGCGTTTGGCTGGCTCCGCCAGTGCGCCCCCGGGCCCCGGGTAAATGATTGGACCAACCTTGCTCCCACGTGGTAGCTCTACCGTACTTTGCTCATAATGCCCTCCTCCCGCCTACCTAAACACCGGCCGCCCATTCACCCGGGCGAGATCTTGCTCGAGGATTTTATCCGCCCGCACGGCATCACGCAGCAACAGGTGGCCCGGAGCATCGGGGTGCCTTACCAGCGACTCAATGAGGTGGTCCGGGGACAGCGACGCGTGACACCATCTATGGCCTTGCGGCTCGGGAAGTATTTTCGGACGAGCGTGGAGTTCTGGCTCGGCCTCCAGCAGCGGGTGGATTTGTACGAGGCGCTCGCGAAGGAGCGGGTCGAATTGGAGCGTATCGAGCCTTTGCGTACGTAGATTTCGCGTTTAGGCTAGGATTCCCAGGTCCTGCCCGCCGACTCGGCAGATCGTAAACTGCTGTCACCGCACCTACTCGTGCCTTTGTACGGTTTTTTTTACCGACCTTGCTGAAGATGACTCTCGTCCCCTACTGTCCGCCGCTCCAGCTCCGCCGCCTGGCGATGCTCATTATTAGCGGCTTCGCACTCGCGTTGCAACTCCCCGCCGACGCCCAGGTCCAGGCCCGCCGCGCCAACGACTTCGTTAATTCCATCGGGGTCTGCACCCACTGGGACTACACCGACACGCCCTATTTCTACGCCTACGACACCGTATTCGCGAGGCTGAAGGCGTCGGGGATCAAGCACGTGCGCGACGGGGTCTACAATCGCCTCGGCGACCTCACCGCCGCGGGCATCGGCAGCACCTTCATGGCGACCATCCCCCGCAACACCGATGGCAACGACGCGACCGTGGCCGCTCTGCTCGCCAGGCTCAAGGCCCAACTCGCCGCCGGCTACCGCATCGACGCCATCGAGGGACCCAACGAGCCGGACCTCTTCTGGAAGGCCGACCGCTTCAAGATCAGCTACAAAGGCCAGGGCTGGCAGCAGGGCAACGACGGCATCGTCAAGGGGACCATCGCCATGATGAAGGACATCGACCGGGCCTTCAAGGCCGCTTCCGCCCATGCCGACGAGTATCAGCCTGCCAGCCAGCATCAAGCGCGTGATGCCGTACAGCTATGGGTCCGACTTCAACTTCGAGCGCACGCCACTGACCATTGACGGCAATAAGATTACGCTAGGCGTCACGGACTTCGCTACCGTCCTCGAACTTGAGTCCACGGTGACGGGCGTGGCTAAAGTGGCGCGTGCGTCGGCGTTGAGTATTTTCCCGAATCCGGCAGTGGATGTGTGCACGGTGCGCTACGAGGCTGCGGCGGCCGGACCTGCGGAACTCACGGTGGTGGATGTTGTCGGGCGGGTGGTGGCGCGACAAGGCGTTCAGCTTGTTGTCGGGCGCAATGACGTGAGCTTGTCTATTTCGGGGCTTTCGAGCACGAGATACTTCGTTCGGTTGACGACGACTGAAGTAGTGGTGGCGTACCCGCTGGGTGTGCAGAAGCGAGGGTGGTGACGCTGTGCTGTGCGTAGGTTCCGGAGGCGGTCCCAACCCCTACCTTCCCACCCGTGCCCATCACCACCGCCCCCGCCCCCCAGCGCCTCCTCGCCCTCGACATCCTGCGCGGCCTCACCATCGCCCTGATGATCCTCGTCAACACCCCCGGCAGCTGGAGCCACGTCTACGCGCCCTTCCTCCACGCCGAGTGGCACGGGTGCACCCTCACGGACCTTGTCTTCCCGAGCTTCACGTTCATCGTCGGGGTCTCGATGTACTTCTCACTGTCGCGCGTCACGGGCTCGGCACTCGGCAAGATCGCCCGCCGCACGGCCTCGATCTTTCTGGTCGGCCTGCTGCTCAACTACTTCCCGTTCTACGACCACGCCCTCGGCGAGCTCCGGGTCTACGGCGTGCTCCAGCGCATCGCCCTCGCCTACGGTTTTGCGGCAACGCTGTGTGTGCTCGTCCCGCCGCGGCGGTGGCTCGCGGTAGTGGCGGCGCTCGGGCTCGGGTACTGGGGCTTGCTCTACTTCGGCGGGCGCGCGGACCCTTATAGTCTCGAGGGCAACGTCAAGCGCGCCGTCGACCTCGCTACCATCGGCCCGAGTCACATGTACGAGGGCTTCGGCGTACCGTTCGACCCGGAGGGGCTGGTCGGCTTCGTGGCCACGGCCATCAACATGCTGCTCGGGGCCTGCGTCGGCCGGCGGATACGGCTTACGCCAAAACCGGAGACACCGGTGAAGTCACTGCTCCTCTTCGGCTTCGCCCTCGTCGCCATCGGCCTCGCCTGGGGCCTGCTGTTGCCGATCAACAAGCCACTGTGGACCAGCAGTTACGCCGTTTACACGTCCGGGATCGCGACGGGTGTACTGGCGCTGCTGATCTGGTTCGTCGACGGCCTGGGCTACCGGCGCTGGGCGACGCCCTTCGTGCACTTCGGCAGCAATCCACTCATCGTTTACGTGCTCTCGGGGGTGCTCGTCAAGACGGCCCTGCGCATCAAGTGGGCCGACGCCGCCGGCGAGACCACCAACCTCTACGCTTGGCTCTTCCGCGACGTCTTCAGCGCCATCGTCCCCGTGCCGAAGTTGGCCTCACTGCTGTTCGCCGTTTTTGTCGTCAGCATATGTTGGAGCGTGGCCTACGTCATGTACCGACGGAAGGTATTCGTGAAACTATAAAGGCTGTTTTGCGGAAACGCTACTGCACCAATACCGGAATCACGCCGCGCCCTTCGTAAGCGTCATCGTCCGCATCGGCGGAGGCCCGCACGTCGACGTAGACGTACTGCCTGCCTCGTACGCCTTTCGGCAAAACGACAATCACCCGTACGGCGTCACCCTGTCCTTCGCGCGGCGCCCACACCACTTCCTCCGGCACGAGGGCCTGCTCGCCGAGGCGCACGCGATAGTAGTCCACGGTTACATCGCGTAAATCGCGGAAACCAACAGGTAGAGGATGGCGGCACTCAGCCCCAGCAGCATACGTCGCAGGCACTCGAATGCCGCTGCGTAATGCGTAGCGCTCCCGTGCTTAGACCCGAGCCTCATCCGCGGACGAACCCGTGTGGCGTACCAACAGAAATAGGTAGCCGCCGCCTGCCCCACCCACAGCCACGCTATGCCTAGGTATTCAATCGACCCGGGGCGGTCGTTTTGCAAACTACCTAACGTGAGCACCACTCCCCCCGCCGCCGTGATTACGCAACAGAACAGGCCGAAGACCCCGAGCACGAGCGCTACCTCTCCCACGCGGTGCAGGTCGGCCACCACCGCGGCGGACGGTTCGGCCGAGAGCGTCGAGTAGGCGTCGGTGTCGGTCATAAATCAGAAACTAGGAAGCTGAACGCAACCGTCAGCGCGATGAGGGCCGCGATGAAGGTCACAGCGCCGAACAGGGCCTTCCGCAGGGATGCTACCGCGTGGGGGTCGACGCCGACCGGCCCGGGGTCGGGGAGTCCACGCCCGAGCACCGCCCCGCTCGCGCGCCACAGCGACAGCGCCGTGAAGCCCCAGATGCCGCCGAGCACGGTCGCCGCTGCCATGCCCGCTACGGAGCCGAGGTCAATAGCACCCCACCCCCCAACGAGCAGCCCGACGATCAGCAGTCCGCAGGAGCCTAGCAAAGGCACCGCCATCGCTATCGCCGCCCACGCCGCCGCGACCCGCGTTTTGGCGAAAGCCGCCTCCACTCTCGCGTCCCGCAAACCTTCCAGCTCCCCCAGGTCTTCATCGAGTACCAGGCCGTCCCGCATGGGCCGAAGCTACCTTTACTGCTATGTTTCGAGGGCTCCCACGCAAATCTTCCTTCCGCTGTCTCGCACTGGGTCTCGTGTGCTGTGGCGTGGGCGGTGTCGTGGGCTGTGGTGCGCCTTCCGGCAAAACGTACGACTCCTGGGGTGCCTACCTCGGGGACGAAGGCCGGCGCCACTACTCCGGCCTCACCGAGATCGACAGCGCGGCGCTCGACCGCCTCGGGGTCGCGTGGACGTACCACAGCGGCGACGCGACCGACGGCACGCGCGTACAGTGCAACCCGCTCTACGGCGACGGCCGCGTGTACGTCATCACGGCCGGGCTCGCGCTCGCGGCCCTCGACGCGGGCACGGGCGAGGAGCTGTGGCGGTTTGCGCCCTTCGCCGACGGCGCCGCCGAAACCTGGACGGGGCAGTCGCGCGGGATGCACCTGTGGCGCGACCCCGCCGCCGGACTCAACGTCGTCTGGGCGGTGGCCGACCGGATCTATCTCCTTGACGCGGCTACGGGGCAGCTCCGACCGGACTTCGGGGACGGGGGCGCGGTCGACCTCCGCGACGGCCTCGGTGGCGTATCCCTCTCCGACCAGCTCGCCGTCACGACCCCCGGGGTCATCTACCGCGACCTCGTCATCCTCGGCTTCATGACCGCCGAGCGCCACCCCGCCGTCCGCGGGTGCATCCGCGCCTACGACCTACGCACGGGCGAGCTCGCGTGGCGCTTCGGGAACATCCCCGACGACGGCGACCCGGCCGCGGCGACCTGGGACCCTGAGCAGCTCGCGGCCGCCGCCGGGGCCAACAACTGGTGCGGCATGTCGCTCGACGAGGCGCGCGGGACAGTGTTCGTGCCCACGGGCACGGCCGTCGACGACTTCTACGGCGGCCGGCGCCTCGGCGACAACCTCTACGCCAACAGCCTCCTCGCCCTCGACGCCGCCACCGGCGAGCGCCGCTGGCACCGGCAACTCATCCACCACGATGTCTGGGATTACGACCTGCCCTCGCCGCCGACGCTCGTGGAGGTGCGCCGCGGCGGCCGAACGATCGACGCCGTCGCGCAGCCTACGAAGTTCGGCTACCTCTACGTCTTCGACCGCGATACCGGCGAGCCCCTGTACGACATCCACGAGCGGCCCGCGCCCGCGAGCGACATCCCCGGCGAGCAGACCTCCGCGACGCAACCCCACAGCGCGCTGCCGCCCTTCGTCCCGCAGACCCTCACCGAGGCCGACCTCCACCCGAGGGCCGCCGGCTACGACAGCGTCAGGGCTCACTTCGCCGCGCTCAGGAAAGGCCTGTTTACCCCCCCGAGCCTCGGCGGCACGCTCATGTCCCCCGGGTACGACGGCGGGGCCAATTGGGGGGGCGCCGGGACGGTGCCCGGGTCCGGGACGCTCGTCCTCAACGCCAACGTCCACCCGAGCGTCGTGCGGCTCCGCGAAGAGGCCGGCATCGCGAACCCCGGCGAGCGCGCCTACGTGAGCTACTGCGCCAGTTGCCACGGCACCGACCGCGCGGGTGGGACGTTCCACGGCAACATCCCGAACGTGCAGCGCCAGGCGCTCACGGCGACGTACACGCAGGCCACACTCGCCAGCTTCGTCGCGCACGGCCGCGGGGCCATGCCGGCGTTCGGGTTCCTCGGCGAGGAGACCCTCGAGCAGCTGGCGCGCTACCTGCTCGACCTCCCCGTTGACGCGGGGGCGCCCGCGGGGCAGGAGCGGGGCTACGCGCACACTGGTTACGATTGGTTCGCCGACCGCGAAGGCTACCCGGCGGTGCGTCCGCCCTGGGGGACGCTCACGCGCTACGACCTCAACGCCGGGACGATCGCCTGGCAGCGGCCCCTCGGCGTGGACTCCGTGTGGGCGAGCCGCGGGGACTCCCTCACCGGCACCGCCAACTACGGCGGCCCCCTGATCACCGCCACCGGCCTCGTCTTCATCGGCGCCACGACGGACGCCAAGTTTAGGGCCTTCTCCCTCGCGACCGGTACCGAACTGTGGCAAACGACGCTACCCTTCGACGGCGTGGCCACCCCCGCCAGCTACGAGCACAACGGTAGGCAGTACATCCTGATCGCCGCCGGCGGTGGGAAGATGAGCGAGCGGCGCGGGGACGCTTACGTGGCGTATGCCCTGCAATAAGAGGCCGCGTCAGCTGAGCTCCGCTCGCGGGCCCTCGCGGGGGTCGGTTCGACGAGCTCCGCTCGCAACCCCCGCGAGGGACCGCGAGCGGAGCGAACGAAAGGGAAAGGCAGGGCGAACGAAAGGAAGGCCAAAGCGAACGTAAGACAGAGCGAACGAAAGAAGGGCGCGCCCGGCCGAAGCCGGACGCGCCCGTGAGAAGGTTTCTCGATCGGCCGAGGGCGCACTGGCTGGAGCCAGTCGAACGCGCCCCCCGCGCCCTACGCCACGTAGCCCTCGTCGCTGTAGCGCTTGCGCGCCTCCCCGCCATTCCTGGCCGGACGCTGGTTGCGTGACCCCTTGCCATTGCTGTGGAAAGGATTCTGCCAACCGTTGCGCTTGACGTCATCGCCCCAGTCGCGGACGCGGTCACCGAACTGCGTGGCCTCGTACTCGACCTGGTCCGAGATGGACTTTAGGTCGAGGGGCGCTCCGCGCATCGCGAGGCGGTCGGCGGCCGTGTGCGCCTCCGGCATCACGATCCAGAGGATGATGTAGGGCAGGAGTCCGACGCCCGCGCCGAAGAAGGCCGCCGCGAAGGCCACGCGGACCCAGACGGTATCCGTCCCGAAGTAGGCGGCCAGCCCGGAGCAGACCCCGCTCACGACCTTGTCCTCCGGGTCGCGCATCAGGCGCCTGCCGTAGCTGCTGTAGCCGTAGGACTTCTCGCGCCTGGCGCGGCGACGGTCGTGGCGCTGGCTGCGCTCGTGCACGACTTCCTCCCCGTCGTCGTCGTCGTCGACTACGCCGGCGCCGAGGTCTTCGGGCTGGCCGAGGGTGGCGATCGCGGCCGAGACATCGCTCGTGCCGACGATGGCGCGGCCTTTGGTGCCCTGGCTGAAGAGTTCGCCGAGGCGCGACTCGATGTCGCTCATGATCTCGGCGTGGCCGGGGCTCCCGCGGAAGTAGCCGTCGAGGCGCGCGAGGTAGTCGTCGAGGTCGGCGTACGCGTCCTCGTCGAAGGTGAAGGGGAGGCCGCCGAGGTTGACTTGGATTACTTTATTCATGGTAAGAAAGGGTTTTGGTGGTGTTGTCGACGGCCTCCGCGAGGGAGCGCCAACTGGAGTGGAGTTCGTTGAGGAAGGTCTCGCCCGAGGGCGTGAGTCGGTAGTACTTGCGCGGCGGTCCGCTGGTGCTCTCGCGCCAGACGTAGTCGAGGAGGCCTCCCACTTTCAGGCGACTCAGTAGGGGGTAGAGCGTCCCCTCCACGACGATCAGCTCGGACTCCTTGAGTCGGTTGATGATGTCGGTCGGGTAGGCCTCCCCCTCCTGGCGGATGATGCTGAGGGCGACGAGCTCGAGGGCGCCCTTGCGGAGTTGGGCCTTGGTGTTCTCGATGTTCATGACGCAAACAACGTCACAATCCAAGTACTTGGCTATGCATAGTAGTCGGTTATGGACAGTTGCTCGACGTACGTAGGGAAAAAGTCGATGAACGGGGTAAGGAGGAGCCGAATGCAGCGCCCCCCCCCCCGACACTTCTCCTTTCTGTCCTCATCACTCGATACCCCACCCCAGGTATTTCCCCAACGTCATAAACCCTCGCCCTCCCCCCTCGTTGCCCAGTCGCACACCCAACAGACCACTAGCGACCCGCAGCCCTACATGCACATCGTACACCTCGCCCTCGGGGGATGCCTCGCCGCGCCCCCCGTGCGCTACGGCATCACCGCGGACACCGGCGGACACCTCGCCTACCTCCTCGGCGCCGCCCTCGCGCAGGCCCGCCGCCCGGGAGTCGCCCGGATCGACCTCGTGACCCGCGCTTTCGACGAGCCCCGCTTCGGCCCGGCGTACACCCAGGCCGTCGAGCGAATCGACGCCAAGGTCCACATCCGCCGAATCACCGGCGGTGGCGCGGCCTACCTCGAGAAGGAGGACCTGCTCGCGGCCCTGCCCGAACTCACCGAATCTTTCCTGACCCTCCTCGCCACCGGCCCCCTGCCCGACCTCGTCCACGCCCACTTCGCCGACGCCGCCCAGATCGCCCTGGCCGCCCGCGAGCGCTTCGGCGTCCCCGTGGTGTACACGCCGCACTCCCTGGCCCTCGGCAAACGCGAGTGCGGCCTCGGTGGCCCCGGCCTCGAGCGACGCATCGCCCGTGAGCGCCGCGCCATCGCCGAGGCCGACGCCATCATCGTCTCCTCGCGCGACGAGGCCGAGCGCCAGCTCTGCAGCTACGGCGCCGAGGCCGCCGGGCGCACCTACCGCGTCTCGCCGGGGGTCTACCTCACGCCCGGCGGCGGCGGCACCGCCGGTGCCGAGGCCCTCCTCGCGCCCTTCCTGCGCCATCCCGACCGCCCGCTGGTCCTCGCCATCGCGCGGCCGGTAGCGAAGAAAAACCTGGTCGCGCTCGTGACGGCTTTCGCCAAAACCCCCGGCCTCCGCGACATCGCCAACCTCGCCATCGTCGCCGGCCTGCGCGACGGCCCCGACGACGGCGCCGCCGAGCAACAGACCGTGATCAGCGAGCTCCTCCACGCCGTCGACGCGCACGACCTCTACGGCCGCGTCGCCCTCCCGAAACGCCACCGGCCCCACGAGGTCCCGCAACTCTACCGCCTCGCCGCAGCTACCGGGGGGTGCTTCGTCAATCCCGCCCTCCACGAACCCTTCGGCCTCACCTTGCTCGAGGCCGCCGCGCACGGCCTGCCCGTCGTCGCCACCGAGTGCGGCGGCCCGTGTGACATCCTCGGCGACCTGCGCCACGGCACCCTCGTCGACCCTTCGGACGCGAGCGCCATCGGCGGGGCCATCCTGCGGACGATCACGGATTTCGCCTACCGCAACGCCCTCGACGCAGCACTCGCGCGGGGCCTCGGCGACTACTCCTGGGAGACGTACGCCCGGCACTCGCTGGCCACCTACGCTTCGCTTTCGCACCCCGCGGCCGGTTCAGTCTACGGCGCCGCTGGCCTGCCCCTCAGCCAATTTGCCCCGGGTGGGCTCGCCGTCCGGGCCACCGCCCGCCGCCCCGCCGTACGCCACGTGTTGGTGTCGGACATGGACGGCACGCTCACGGGTTCTCGCGGGGGCGTCCTGGCGCTGCACGACGTCCTGCGCAGCAAACCCCTGCCCTTCGTGCTGTCCACCGGCCGCTCCCTCCCGGAGGCGCGCCGCATCATGCACCGCTGGAGCCTCCCCGCGCCGGATGCCTTCGTGACGGCCGTCGGGACCGAGATCCACGTCCCGGACGAGCGCGGTCGCCTACAGCTCGACGGGGCCTACGCGGCGCACGTCTCGCGGGGTTGGGACCGTACGGCTGTCGCCAAAACCTTACACCGCGGGGCCTTCACCTTCCAGCGCGACGTAGAGCAACGCCGCTGGAAGTTGAGCCTCCTCGGAGACGCCGACGACGCGCGACGCGTCCGCGAGACCCTCGCCGCAGCCGGGCTCGCTACCACCGTGACCTACTCGCACGGTCGCTACATCGACGTGACGCCCGCCGGGGTCGACAAGGCCGCCGCGCTTGCGTTCGTCGCCCGGCGCTGGGACCTCACGGCGGCGGACTGCATCGCCTGCGGGGACAGCGGCAACGACGCCGCGATGTTGCGCGCCGCCGGCCGCGCCGTCGTCGTCGCGAACGCGCTCCCGGAACTCGACGACCTCACCGGCGAGCACGTCATCCGCACGCGGGCCCCGCACGCCGAGGGTATCGTCGAGGCTTTGGCGGGGCTCGGTTACGGCCCAGCTTCCGCCAAAACGAGTAGCCACCCGACGACGGGCCACAGCGGCGGTAAAAGGGTGGACGGCGGCCAGGTGGTTTTGGCGGAAGCCGCGGCCATCCCTGGAGCGAGGGCCTACGGGGCGAATGGCGGCGCGGACACTCGCGGAGAGAACGCCGACATTGACGTTTTGGCGAGAGAGAGCGCCAACACAAACGTTTTGGCGAAAGCCGTGGCCAAAGTCCTTGCGGCGTGACCGTCCTGAGCGAGGCCTTCGGGGCACCGGAACGTGAGCACCTGGTCCGTCGGCAACCCCGCCCCATCGGTTGGTTCGTCCACCACCAGGGTCGCGGGCACGCCGAGCGCACGCTGGATTTGCTGCGTGCACTGCCGCCGTCGCGACCGGTCACGGTGTTTTGCGCGAAAGCGGCCCTCTTCGACGCCGCCCCGCCCCACGTCGAGGTCGTCGAGATCCCTTCCCTGTTCGAGCCGACCGGCGAGGAGCGGGCCATGGACGAGGTCCCGCAGCCCGACACCGTGCACTGCGCGCCCATCGGGTGGCCCGGCATCCGCGAGGCGATGGGGCGGATGGCGGCGTGGATGTGGACCTGCGACCCGGCCCTCGTCGTGTGTGACGTAAGTGCGGAGGTGGCGCAGCTGGCCCGCCTGATGAGCGTACCGCACGTGGTGGCCCTCCAGCACGGCAGGCGCAACGACCCCGGTCACCGCGCGGCGCTCGACGGGGCGGCCGGCGTGCTCGCGCCCTTCCACCCGTCTCTCGCGCAGCCCGACTGGGACGCGGGCTGGCTGGCGCGGACGCACTTCGCGCCGGGCCTCGGGGTCCGCGTCGAGGTGCCGACCCGCGCGGAGGCCCGTCGGCGACTCGGCATGAGCGAAGATGAGGAGTGCTTCCTGGTCGTCTCGGGGGCCGGCGGCAACGGCTTTCGCACCGCGCCCCTCGGCGTCGGCGCGCGCGCGACCCCCGGGGCCCGGTGGATCGTGATCGGGAGCGCGCCCGCGGACTGGCACGCCACCACGCCCACCAACCTCACCTTCGCCGGGTGGGTCGACAACCCCGAGGACTACATCGCCGCGGCCGACCTCGTCGTCGCCTCGACCGGGAACACCACCTGCGCCATGGTCCTCAGCGCGGCCCGCCCCTGGATCGCGATCCCGGAGTGGCGCTACTTCGACGAGCAGGTCGAGAAGGCCAAGGCCCTCGCCCGCGCCGGCGTCGCGCACCACGAGCCGCACCCGCCCTCCTCGGCGCAGGCCTGGCGCCACGCCATCGCCGCCGCCCGGGACGCCCACCGACCCGACGAGCAGCGCGCCTGCATCGACCCGGCCCCGGCGCGGGAAGCCGCGCGCTGGCTCGACGGCCTCGCGACGGCCCTGTGGACTGATCGCGCCCCGCGCGCCGGCGCCGTACCCCAAACTACGAACGAACACGCAGTATGATACCAAACCCCACCTTACCTCACACCGCGAGCAGCTCGCGCCCCGAGTCGGCCGTCTCCGTCGTCACGATCGCGCGCGGTCGCGAGGGCCACCTCGCCAACGTCGTCGCGGGCCTCGCGCGCCAGACCCTGGCCCCCGCCGAACTCATCGTCGGCCTCATGCAGGATGAGCCTTACGAGTTGCCGGCTACGGGCTTCCCCATCCGCCAGATCCACATCGACAACGGCGCGTCGCTCCCGCTGGCCCGCGCCCGCAATACCGTCGCCGACGCGGCGCGCCACGACGTGATCGCGTTCGTGGACGTGGACTGCGTCCCCGGCCCGACCCTCGTGGCCGACTACGCCCGCGAGGCCCGCGCCGGGCTGGGCGTGATGATGGGCGAGGTGCTCTACCTCCCCGAGGGCGCCAACCGCGCCGGCTGGACCTACGCCGACTTCGACGCCGTGGCGCAGAAGCACTGCGACCGGCAGGGCCCGCCGGAGGCCGCGCGCGAGACCTGCACCGACTACCGCTGCTTTTGGTCGCTCAACTTCGCGATGCACCGCGGGGACTGGGCGCGGTCCGGGGGCTTCGACGAGGGCTACACGGGGTACGGCGGCGAGGACACGGACTACGGCCGTACGCTCGTCGAGCGCGACATCCCGATCTGGTGGGTGCGCGGGGCCCGGGTGTACCACCAGTTCCACACGCACGCCATGCCGCCGGTCCACCACGTGGAGTCCGTACTGCGCAACACCAACCGCTTCGCCGAGAAGTGGGGCCACCGCACGATGGAGCACTGGCTCTACGCCTTCCGGGAGATGGGCCTCATCGCCGACGGCCCGGACGGCCTCGAGGTCATCCGGCAGCCCGGCGAGGCCGAGTACGCCCTCTGCCGCCAGGAGGGCGACATGCCCTACGCGAGCACGACGCGGGTTCTGAAAATCTTGGAAGAGCGCAAGCTCGGCCGCGCCCTGTCCTACCACGAAGTCAACGCCACGGTGAGGGTAAAGCAAAAGGAACTCCTACAGCCGAGTGGAGTGTGAAGGGGTGGGGTGCGTGGGTGCCTGGGTGCGTGGGTGCGTGGGTGCCTGGGTGCCTGGGTGCGCACCCCGCACCCCGCACCTAGGCACCCCGCACCCTGCACCTAGGCACCCTGCACCTAGGCACCCCGCACCTAGGCACCCCCGCACCCCGCACCCCAAACACCTCCCATGCGCATCGCCCTCCTCGCCCACAGCCGCTACCCCATCCGAGAGCCGTTCATGGGCGGTATGGAGGCCCACGTCTACCACCTCGCGCACGCCCTGCGCGATCGCGGACACGAGGTGACGCTCTACGGCGCCGGCGATAGCGAGGTAGGCGTACCCGTCTACCCCATCGTAGATCACCACTACGAACTCGACTACCCGATGCGCGAGTACCACGGCACGGACGCCCTCAACGACCACGTCGACGCGGCCTTCGCGCGGGCGGGGCAGCGCTTGCTGGAGCGTGATTTCGACATCGTCCACAACAACTCGCTGCACCGCTACCCGCCGCGCCTGGCGCGTGCGCAACGCATCCCGATGGTCACCTCGCTGCACGTCCCGTCTTTCGACTGGCTGCGGCGCGCCGTGCACGAGGGGGTGGCCCCGTGGTCGCGTTTTACGGCAACGTCACACACGCACGCCAAGAGCTACTGGAAGGGCGAGTGGCCCCCGGAGGCGCACATCGTCCCCAACGGCATCGACCTCGCGCGTTGGCCCTTCCACGAGCGTGGCGACGGCTCGATCTTGTGGGCCGGGCGCATCGCACCCAACAAGGGCCCGCACCTGGCGGTCCACGCCGCGGCGATGGCCGGGCTCACGCTCGACCTCTACGGCCCCGTCGAGGAACGCACCTTCTTCGACGCGGAGATCCGTCCCTTCCTCTCGGACCGCATCCGCTACCGGGGCCACGCCTCGGCCGACGAACTCGCCGCGGCGATGGGTCGGGCGGGGGCCTTTGCCTTCACGCCGCTGTGGGACGAGCCCTTCGGCCTGGTGGCCGTCGAGGCGATGGCGAGTGGCCTACCGGTGGCGGCCTTCGACAATGGCGCGGTGCGCGAGGTGATCGGGGCGCAGGCGGGGCGGATCGTCCCCGGGGCAGACGTACCGGCGCTCGCGGGGGCCATGGAGGCGGCCCTCCGGATCCCGCGGCGAAACGCCCGCGCCTGGGTCGAGGACCACTTCACGATCGATCGGATGGTGGATGGGTACGAGCGGGTGTACGCCGCCGCCATAGCCGGCCTCAGTAAGCGCCGACCGGCCGTAGTCTTCCCGGCGGTGGAGCTGGCGGTAGCTCGACAGCCCTAATAAATCACCGTCCCCATCCCCGCGATCCGCCACGCCCCGCCCACCTTCTCCATGAGTCGCGTTTCGCGTTTGCGCCCGCGCGAGGGGTCCACCTGCTCGAAGCTCACCCAGGCGCCGTTGGCGTAGAGGCGAACGTCTACCGATTCGAGTGGCTCCGGGGGTGGCTCGACGTTGGGGTGCTCGGCCATGTACGTTTTGGCGTAAGCCTCGATCTCCGCCCAGCCTAGCAGCTCGGCGTGGCTACCGTCCGCGAAGTTGATGTAGGTCTTCGCCAGCGCCGGCTCGTGGAGCCAGTACTCGCGCCAGGCCTCGAGGTCGCGCCGGCAGAAGGCCTGCGTCTCGCCGTTGAGCGTACGTAGGATAGCTGCGACCTCGCGCTGCTCGGACAGGTCGAGCACCACCTCTTGACCGCCGCCAGCAGACGTTCGGCAGGCGGCGAAGAGGAGGGTCAGGACGGCGGAAAGGAAGGATAACTTATTCATCGCCCGCAAAACTCCCGTGCCGCGTCCGGCGGGAATTGTACAAATGCGAAGTGGCGGAAAGTGCGAGAGTGGAAAGTGGGAAGTTTAGAAGTGCCGCCCGATGAGTCTCTCCTGCGCCCTGTACTTCGATGGCGTGAGGCCCGTGAACCGCTTGAACTCCCGGATGAAGTGCGCCTGGTCGAAGTAGCCCGAGCCGTACGCCGCGTCGGTGAGGGCCCCGCTGCCCGCCGCCGTCACAGCCCCGATGGAGCGCTGGAAGCGGGTCACACGCTGGAACTGCTTCGGCCGCAGTCCCACGCGCTCGCGGAAGAGTTGCTGGAGGTGACGCGGGGATACCTGGCAGGCCTTCGCGACGGCTTCGATCTTCTCGTCCGCCGGGTGGTCGGTGAGGCGCCTTACGGCAAAACGTACGAGTTCTTCGCCGCGCCCGCCACCTGCCGGACGCAGTAGCGCCACGAGGGCCGCGTCCACCCGTGGCACCGTTCGCGCTTCGTCTCCGGCGGCCAAACCCTCCCCGACGAGTTGCTGCAGTTCGGGACCGAAGAGCTGCTCCGCCGCCACTGCCGTGTCCGTCAACTCGTCCGCCGCGAGCCCCGTAAATGCGGCGAGTCCCTGCGGCCGAAACCAGATCCCGAAGCTGCTCCCGCGCCCGGTGGCCGTGACGTGGAGCGGGTGGGTGATCTGCCCGATCACCTTGGCCCACGCCTCGCGCACACCGTCGCGGTAGAAGTCTACGCCGACGTTGAAGACCAGCTCCGGGCAGCCGTCCGCGAAGAAAACGTCGTCTGTCCCGCCGCCGAAGTCGCCCTCGAGCAGGTAGTAGCTGCGGACGTAAGGCCGCAGTGCCGGGGCGGGGGTGAAGTAGCGGAGGTGCATGACGGGGGTGGCGAAGGTGGGGTGGGGTCTTTCTGGCGAGGGGGGGGCGCGCGTCAGTCTTCGAGGAGGGAGGAGACCAGCTGCGCCGCGCGTGCAGGTCCGGCCAACACCAGGATGAAGTCGCTGCCCCAACCGCGGGATGGCATGTCGTACCGAAGCGTTTCCGGGGTGGAGGACGGGGTATCGGCCGCGATCTGCGTGACGCTGCCGTCACGTGGGTTGTACAGGAGCCCGAGGCCGTCGTGGGATTGGATCGATTGCGGCAACTGCGTAGCGTCGAGGGTGATGGTTTTGCCGAAAGGCGTGTAGACGAGTACGTACTCGCCGTCGCCGGCCACCACGGCGAGCGTCGTCGTGGAGTCGGCCACGGTGCCGCGGGCGCTCGGGGCGGGGGCGGGCGTAGCCTTCGTGCGGACCATATCGACCTCGGTGGAGTCGTAGACGAGGAGGCCCTGGCGCGGCTGCCAGGTGTGCCAGGCGGTGGCGGTGAGGAGCTTTCGCAAAAACGGGAGCTGCCGCGCGCCGGGGAGCTCGAGGGCCTGGCGCCAATGGGTGCGCGCGCCGTTGATGGGCTGGTGGGGCGGGCTCCACATCTGCCAAACGTCGTGGCACCCGTAGGTGTAGCCGGCGCCGCCGCTGAAGAAGGTCCAGTAGGCGCTCTGGCGCACGTCGCTCTGATCCATCCAGAAGTAGCGCGCCTGGTCGAAGCGGTCGGGGTGGTCTTCGTAGCGGGGTTCGGCGTTGACGGTGGGGCGGGGCGTGGGGACGGCGAGGCTCGCGCGCACGTAGGCGAAGTCGAGCTGGCGGCGGTCGTGCCCGGTCTGGAACATGTCGAAGTCGAGCCACGGGCGGTCGACGTACTCGGTGGCGCGGCGGGCGCCGTTGGGGTGGTAGGTGATGAGCTGCGGGGCGCCGCCGGCGCGCAGGCCCGCGGCCATGGCGTCGATGATGTCGCTGTCGTCCTGGTCCTCGAGCCAACGGTCGCCCCCGAGGACCCAGAGTACGTGGGGGTGTTCGGCGTAGCGGGCGCCGAGGGTTTTGGCGAAAGCCCGTGCATTGTCGGGCGTGAACACCTCCGGGCCCGTGCCCCAGTCGGCGATGTTGAACTTGTCGCCCCAAGTGGGTAGCAGCGCGGTGTACATCCCGAGGGTAGCCGCGCGCCGGATGACCCAGTCGACGTGCCGGAAGTAGGGCTCGCCCAGGCGGGTGGGGTCCTCGTCGACGAGGGGCAGGTCGCCGTAGGGATTGGGCGCGCGCAGGCCGTCGAGTTCGGCGAGGGCCACGGCCTGGATGACGTTGACGCCCTGGGCGGCGCGCGTGCGCAGGTAGTGGTCGGCCGCGGCGGTGTCGAGGCGGTGGAACAGCTCCCAGGCGGTGTCCCCGATCCAGAGGAAGGGCTCGCCGTCGGCCGTCTGGAGGTGGCGCTGGTCGGGGGCGATCTGGAGTTGGGGGAGGGATTGGGCGCGGGCGGCCATCGTCGAAGCCAGGGCGAGGGAGAGGAGGAGGGTTTTCACGTGTGGGAAGGTAGGGTAGGAAGGGCGCTGTGCTAGATGGGCGGCCTGCGGCCTGGATGGGCGGCCTGCGGCCTAGAGGGGCTTTGCTTTCGTGCTGTACTTACCTGATGGGACGCAAAGGGCGCGAGGGACCGCAAGGATCGCAAAGGGCTAGGCGTCTCGAGAGGCCCATCTAGCGCAGCGCCCAATTAGCGCAGCGCCCTTGATTCATTCCAGCCACTCCGTCCCCATGCTCAGGATAGCGCCGCGGTGGTTGATGCCTTTCAGTGGGTGGAGGGTGGCGTGTTTTGGCGAAAGCCGGACGAGTTCTTCCGACATCGCGAAGGGGATCAGCTCGTCGGCGGTGCCGTGGTAGATGTCGATGGGGCAGTCGACGTCGGCGATGCGGTCTTCGGTGGCGAGGTGGTACTTGAGCAGGCCGCCGGGGAGCCACCAGAACAGCTGGTCTTTCATGTCGTCGAGGCTGGTGTAGGGCGCCACGAGCGTGAGGTGGGCGGGGGAGTTCTCGGCGGCGAGGTAGGCGGCCATCCCGGTGCCGAGGGAGTAGCCGAGCAGGTGGATCCGGTCTTCGGAGTAGTCTTGCTTGACGCGATCGTAGACGGCCTGCACGTCGGCGAGAAGCTGCGCGTCCGACTCCGGGGCCCCGCCCGACTTCCCGAAGCCGCGGTAGTCGACGAAGACGAGGTCGTACGGGAGCTCCGCGACGCTGCGCACCTGGTAGCGCCCGCGGTTGTTGTCGCCGACGTTGCCGTGGAAGTAGAGCACGACGCCGCGCTCGCGGGGCTTGTCGACCCAGACGGTGGACAGCGCCACATCACCTGCGACGGGCACGGTGACCTCGCGGCCCCAGTCGTAGACGTAGTCGCTGGCCTGGGCGCGGGGGTGGAAGATGAGGCGCTCCTGGAAGGCGAAGGCGAGGGTGGCGACGGCGAGGTAGCCGGCGGCGGCGAGGCCGAGGAGCCATTTGAGGACGGTGAGCACGGGGAGTAACGCGTGGGAGACACGAAAGTAGGGTCTGGGCTGTCACTTAGAACCGCGGTTCGCAGTGATAGCCCAAACCCTACTTTCGCCCGCCATGACCATGCGCTCCTCCATCGCCCAGCTCCTCGCCGACCAGCCCGTCGGCACCACCGTCCACGTCGCCGGGTGGGTGCGGACCTTTCGCAACACGCAGTTCATCGCCCTGAGCGACGGCTCGTGCCAGCGGACGCTCCAGGTGGTGGTGGACCGGGACCACACCGACGAGGCCTTGCTGAAGCGCATCACCACCGGCGCCGCCGTGACCGCGACCGGGACCCTCGTCGAGAGCCAGGGCCGCGGGCAGAGCGTGGAGCTCAAGGCCGACGCCGTAAGTGTGGTCGGGGACTCCAACCCGGAGACCTACCCCCTGCAGCCGAAGAAGCACTCGCTGGAATTCTTACGCGAGATTGCGCACCTGCGGCCGCGGACCAACACCTTCGGGGCCATCTTGCGCGTACGGCACGCCACGGCCATGGCGATCCACCGCTTCTTCGACGAGCGGGGCTTCTTTTATATCCACTCCCCGATCATTACGGGTTCGGATGCCGAGGGCGCGGGCGAGATGTTCCAGGTCACGACGCTTCCGCTAAAACAACTCCCGCGCACGGAGGCCGGGGAGGTCGACTTCAAGCGGGACTTCTTCGGCAAGGCGACCAACCTCACCGTCTCCGGACAACTCGAGGCCGAACTCGGGGCCCTGGCGCTCGACAAGGTGTACACCTTCGGGCCGACGTTCCGCGCCGAAAACTCGAACACGACCCGCCACCTGGCCGAGTTCTGGATGATCGAGCCCGAGATTGCCTTCGCGGACATCCACGACGACATGGACCTCGCCGAGGCCATGCTCAAGTCCGTCATCGCCTACGTGAGCGAGCGTTGTGCAGACGATTTGGAGTTCCTCGAGCAGCGCCTCCTCGACGAGGAGAAGTCCAAACCACAACACGAGCGCTCGGACATGCCCCTCCGCGAGAAGCTCGCCTTCGTGATCGACAATGAGTTCGAGCGCCTCACCTACACCGAGGCCATCGATATCCTGCGCTCGTCGAAGCCGAACAAAAAGGGGCAGTTCAACTACCCGATCGACGCTTGGGGCGCCGACCTCCAATCCGAGCACGAGCGCTACCTAGTAGAGAAGCACTTCAAGAAGCCCGTCATCCTCACCGGCTACCCGGCCGAGATCAAGGCTTTCTACATGCGCCTCAATGACGATCAGGAGGGCGTGCCCGGCAAGACCGTCGCCGCGATGGACATTCTTTTCCCGGGCATCGGCGAGATCGTCGGCGGGTCACAGCGCGAGGAGCGGCTCGATGTTTTGCGGGAACGCATGGCCGCCTTTGAGATCCCCGAGCACGAGATGGAGTGGTTCCTAGATACTCGGCGGTACGGGACTTGTCCGCATGCGGGCTTTGGGTTGGGCTTTGAGCGGCTGGTCTTGTTTATTACGGGGATGGGGAATATTAGGGATGTGATTCCTTTTCCTAGGTATCCGGGGTCGGCGGAGTTCTAAACCTACCCCCTACCCAAGATTCTGAAAGATGCCTCCGGCCTTCTCCACCTCGCGTCGGATACCGTCGTGTACGTCCGTCCACTGCACCATCTCATCGCCACGCCCCAAGGCCCGCAAGCAGGCGTACTGAACCACGTTCACGATGTCGCCACCGGCCAATTCGTAGGCGGCGGCCCGGGCGGGGATATCAACGTCCTTCGCGAGGCGCGACGGCTCTGGCAACGTGACCCGCCAAAGTTGTTCTCTCGCCGCTCGTTCCGGGAAAGAAAACTTAATGACGGTATTGAATCTACGCAAGAAGGCGGCGTCGATGTTGCTTTTGAAGTTTGACGCGAGTACGATGAGTCCGTCGTGATCCTCCATGCGCTGGAGCAAGTACGAGACCCCTTGGTTGGCGTGTCGATCATTCGAACTTTTGACTTCGGTACGCTTGCCGAACAGGGCGTCGGCCTCGTCGAAGAAAAGAATGTAGTCCCCCCGGCGAGATCGCTCGAAAAGGGCTGACAGGTTCTTCTCCGTCTCGCCGATCCACTTGGAGACGATCGTCGATAGGTCGACGCGCAGTACGGTCCGGTTGATCCGCTTGCCGAGTAAAGTCGCACTGAGGGTCTTGCCGGTCCCCGGCGGACCGTAAAACAGCGCCCTGTAGCCCCGCTTGAGTTGCTTGTCCATCGCCCAGTCCCGGCGTAGCGTCGTGTCGTGGGCCAGCCAGTCCTGGATGTCGCAGAGGCGATCGTGCACTCCGTCGTCCAGAATGAGGTGGTCCCAGGTGAGGTCGGTCGTTAGCGGCTGCGCCGGGAAGTTCGGACCGAAGCGCGGCGCTTGCCCCGGACCGAACGTGACCGCGTCCAGGATGTCCTCCCCGAGGATAAGCTTACCGCTAAAACGAGGTTCGCCGGGCGCGACGGCCTCCAGGGTCACGATCCCGCGCTGCGCCAGGCGGTGATTAGGGGAGAGCAGCAGCACCGCTTCGGCCCGCGCCTCCGCGTCGTCACCGGCGAGGAGGAACAAAAAGGTCTCCCCCGTCGGCAGCACGTAGCGCCCGTCCGCCGATTTGGTACCCCCGATGGCCGGGAAGTCCTGCGACTCCGGCAGGGCCTCGGCGATGGTCTCGCCGAGGAGCGCGGGATTGAGGTGCGGGGCGAGGGCGAGGTGGAGGAGGAGGAGTTCGGGTTGGGAGAAGGGGGTGGGGCTTGCGCCAAAACCGGGGATCGGGAGGTCGGGGAGGTGTGGTGGGGGTAGAGGGTTGGGGGCGGGGTGAAGGCGGTGGTGGAGGTACTGGGTGAGAGGATTGAGTATCATTCGGATCTGAGCTATAGGGAGCACGAGATGTTCGTAGGCTGCGACGGCATCAGGTGATTATCGATTACTGAGAGCTTTCAAAGCGATAAACGCAGGCGCTATAGTCCAATCGTAACAACTTCTATATCTAACTTATAATCCATGCATTAATCACGATAATAGATACGCTTGATGGGGGTTGTATGCGGACGAGGGCCATGGCCCTCAGTCGAATTAGATTTCAGAACCCGGATTATTGATCTTGTCCATTAAACGTTCTGCTTTCGCAATTGCGCTCGCTTGCGCTTGTTGGTAATCAGCAAAAAAATTTCCTATTAGATCACGGTGTTCAGCTGGGTCTATCAACTCTAAAGCACTATTTAACTTTTGCTTAGGAAATCTCAGATCCGTAATCTCTCCTCCAACATTATTAAACCTAAAGTAGTCTTTGGGGCTTTGTCGTTGAATTATACGCTTTGCATTTTCAAGAAACATTTCGTCGGCGTCAGTAAGGTCGTTAATAGTTTTCTTTCCAATTTCATCTAACCTTTTATGAATGTCTGAAAGAGTATCGTTTATTACATCACTTAAGTGCTTTTCAATAAGAGTTCGGGCTTTCGTTTTTACTCCCTTCCCGCGCAATGGTTTACCAGATTTTGGAGACCTAGAAGACTTTACAGCTGATTTGACCCCCGCTTCCGCAGCTTCTTCAACAGCATCACCCAATCCCTTCGCTTTTATTCCACCTACTACGCCCAACACGATAATCGTAGTTGCCTTGGACAAATCATACCAACCACTCGACTCCCCAATCATCGCGCGGTACATACTGTCCACCCCTTTCTCGTGTATCGTGCTCACCACACCGCCGGGGTCACTCGTCACGACATCGACTACCTGCTTAGCAGCCGCAATTCTTTTATCGAGCCGGTCGGCGATCTCCTGGGTCTGTGCTTTGGTCGTAGCACCGGTCGGCTCCAGCACGAGCGACATCCCGAAGGCCATCAAATCACTCGTCGTATCCACGGCCTTCAACGCCCCAATCCCTGCTTCTGCGAACGCCGACGTAATGCCACCCAGGATGGCTGTACCGGCCCCCTGATTAGCCATCTCCTTCCCGAAATCCTTATTGCTTTTGTCCAGATCGTTTACAAATGTACCGAAGAACGTGCCCCCTTCGCCTACCTGATCTTCGTTAGCAACCGCTTCAGTTACCGTAGCCGGCTTTTTCGTCGCTTGTACGGCAGGCTTCTCGACGGGCTGGACTTCCTCTTTTGACGTTATCGCGTCGGGCCTCTTCTTCTCTTTCCTTCGCGGAGGCTCGCTTTTTGAGCTCACTTTTGTAGGAATTGGATTAGGCAGTTCTTGCATCGTGTAGAATTCGCCATCCTCAATTCTGATAAGAGTATCTTCGCCCTGCCCGGTAGCAACTTCTTCAAAGGCCTCCCTCCACAATTCGCCGTACCTGGTGAGGTATTGAACGTATATAACGTCATCGCCGGGGAATCGTAGCTGCCGCCCAGTTGCACCCGCACCTACAGGACTAGCGTCTGCCATAGCTCGAATGTGCTCGCGTTCGGCATCCGTCGGAGTTCTTTTAGGTGCCTTCGACTTCACGAAGAACTTCTCCTTCGCCTTCACGCTCGTGGCGCTACTCTTCCTTGTGTCCAAAGTCCTCATGTGATTTTGTTTGTTTAGTTCAAATATTCCACCTCACCACTCCACCCATACCACCCCCGCCCCCCAACCCATCCGCACCACCGACAAATTCCACGGCAAACTCTCCAACAACACATCCCACCCCCGCCGCTCCACCGTCAGCCGCCACGAGCCGTTATCAGTCCGCCGCAAGATTCCCTCCCGCTGCAAAAAGTTTTGGCGCAAGCCCTCCGCACTCGTCTTGCCCAACTTCCCCCAGTGCGCCACGGCCGCATCTAGCAAAGTAAGGCTCTCGGTACGCTCCTCCTCCCCTAGGTCCACGCGCCGCGAAAGGGTCTCGGTGAGCGGGTACCCACACAGCACTTTGTACAGCACCGACGCCGCCTCGGGCAGCTCCGTCGCACCCGTCGCCAGGTAGTGCAATAAGTGAATGGCCCGCACCGGATCTGTGAGCGCACCGTCGGCTAAGAGTCCTAGTCGCTCGAAGTAGTTGGTCAGGAAGGGATGCAGGAGGATGATGCCCGCATTCGTGACGGGGAGGCCGTCGCTTAATGCTTGCTCGGTCTCGGTACCCGGGGCGAAAGTGGCGGCATCGGCATTGGAGGAAGCGGCGGCATCGACGGCATCAGACCCATCTCGTTCCAGCCGCCCGTGCTGCCCTTCGGCCGACCGCTCCGTTGCACCGGGCGATGCTGGACCTGTTTTGGCGAAAGCCGAAGGAGCAGACAGCCTTTGCCGCTTCGCAGTACCCAAGGCATTGAGTAGCGCGGCTCTCAGATTGCCTGGATGATTTATCTCAGTATCCGAATCCGACGCGCGATCACTAGCGGTCCCCAACGACTCTCTGCCAAAAACCCGCAGTAGCGCTCCCGCCACCGTAGGATTCAGCTGAGCGACGAAGCGATCTCGCGCCGCACGACTCGCTCGCAATACCTGCCTCAGCGCCTCCGTGCCTGCCGTCGGTAGCGCGCGAATCGATTGGCTAACCTCCAACTCTCGCAACAGTACCCGTTCCAGTTCGGCCAGCGTGGTCGTCGGACAGTCCCACGCGAGGCGTCCGTGCTTTAGGAAGTACTCGAGACTCGCCAGTGCCCGCTCGACGAGCGACGTTTGGCGGCTTTCGCCAAAACCTACCTCTCGCAACTCCCTTCGCAGTGCGGCTGCTAAAGTCTCCCGTAGCGACACCACGTTCGCCGGATCAATCAGTCCCAGATCAACTTCGAGGCGATCGAGCTGCACGTACGCACCCGGCGCCCCGACCTCGTCCAACACCCGCTCGAGGGTCGGCAGCAACTCCTCCAGGAACAGCGCCCCCAGCTCCGGCGGCGGCGCGTTGGCCACCGCCGGGTCGGTGTAGCGCCACGGCAGCGTGACGCGGCGGACGATGTGTCGGTTACCGAGCATCAGCGGAAGGGTTTGATTTCGAACTGGGTCCGCGTCACCGACACGCAGCCAGTCTCCCGCTCGATGGCCATCGCCGAAATCTCGTAGGTCCCGGCCTGGACGTAGGTAAACTCGGCGGGCTTGCCGGGGACGTTCGCGACCACCGGCACCTGGCTCCCGAGCGCCTGCCAGTAGACGACAAAATCCTTCGCGTTGGCCTGCTCGAAGCGCAGGCTCGCCTGCACTTTGAGACCGCGTAAGACGGTCTTGATCTCGCCGGGTTTCGGCGGCTCTTTACAGAAGGACTCCTCCGTCTCGAGACAGCGATCCTGCCGGCTGCGGTGGAAGGACGGAATGACGGTCGTCTCGAAGTCCACCTCGCGTGGACCGTTGCTGTCTACGGCCCCGGCGACACTCACGCCCGTAACTTGGAGCCCTTCGTGGGTATACGCGTAGGTCATCTCGTACGAGACACCCGCGGTCACGTAGGCGACCCGCAGCACGAGCCTCCACCGGTGGCACGCGAAGGCGGCACTCTGGAGCCCTGCTTCCCCGCCGAGGGCCACGGCTTTTTGGTCCGTGTAGGCCAACGCGAAACCCGGATCCACATCGCCGTTGAGGGCATTGTTGACCAGGGGCGTGAGCACCCCGTTCAGTTGGTCGGCGAGCTTGCGGGGGACCCTGCCGGTCGCGAACCAGTTCGTCGAGACGGAGCCCCTTAGACTCGTGTTGAGACCGGTCACCAACGCGGAGTCCGCCGCGAATCTCTCCTCGACCACCGCCACGTGCGCGCGCCCGCTCGTCGTAGACAGGGTGAAGTCTACGCCCTCGATCTTCACCTCGGTTACCTTACCGTTCTCGACGGGCACCGGTAGCCAGAACGGTAGACTGCCCACCGACACGATCCCATCGCACGGTAGGTCGCACCGCTCCGCCACCGAGCAGTCGGCCGGCCGCTCGATGCCGACCTCCGCTGCGCAGGGTTCGGCGTAGGCGTCGGTCACGGTCACGGTCGCGGAGCCGATCTCCGAGCTGACCGTCACCGAGGCGCGGCCGTTGGCGTCGGGCGCCACGGAGGTAAACTCGACGCCGGCGGCCAGCGCGTACGGAGCCTTGCCGCCGCTGATGTTGAGCACCGCCGTGTAAGTGCTCCGGTCGTCGGCACAGGTGGTGCCCGTGACGCGGACAGCGAGGGGCGGCGTCAACCGCACCGTCCGATCCGGACCTCGCGTGCCCTCGGCGTCCATCAGGCCCAGCGCCGTGCCGTCGGTGAGGGTCACCTTCGCGCCGTCGACCGGGAGGTCGGTCCAGGTCTGGCCGTCGTCGGTGGTGTAGCGGTACGGCGGAGTTCCCCCGATCGCACTGAGGTCAACGACTGCCGTAAGGACGCCATTCGCGTCCCGGGTCCCGCAGCCCGACTGCGTCAAGCTCGTCACCGGTGGGCGGGCCGGCAGCGTAAACTGGATCGGGGCACACTCAGAGGTAAGCACGTAGGGCAGGAAGAAATCGGCGATTACCTCACCGGGCCTAAGTCCCTGTTCGCCGGTACCCGACCGTTCGAGTACGTTGGCCTCGAAGCCCCCGTTGGCTGTCTCGGTCACGACGAGCTCGCGGTCGAACCCGAGCAACTCCCTCATGCGATCGCTGAGCTGAATCCTGCGCTCCTTCGCCATGTAGAGCGGCTCGTTCACGACCCTGAGCGGCTGATTCAAAAAGCGCATCGGCTGGGCCTCGAGTCGGATCGACGGATCGAAGGGCCGGATGAGGGGGTCGGAAGGCTCCACCACGTTCGGCGTCCCGCCCCCGAGCGGGACCCTCCAATCGACCCTGTCCGCAATGCGTCCCGTAAGGTCGGCCGTGATGCGCCCCCCGATCGTCGCCGCCGGCGCGCGGAACGCGTCGAAGAGTTCGCCGCGCCTGCGGAACGCGTCGTCCACCGTGATCACCCTACGCTCCGGGGTGTCTGCCCCGTGGTAGACCAGTACGAGCGTCCCACCCACCGGGACGCCGGCGCCGTGCTGTAGCCCCGGGTGCCGGGCGGCGAAGTCGGCGAGGGTCGTGCGGCGCGTGAGGTTGGCCTTGCGGCGGGCGTACTCCTCGGCCACCTTGGTGAGGGCGCCGCGGAGGCAGATGGTCGCAATGGACTGCAGGCGGTCGATCCAGGGGCCACTCTGCAGGTCGTTCTGCGCGAGGTAGCCCGATTCGACCCACGTTCTCGTCTGCGAGAGCGTAGCCTGAAGCGCGGCATAACGATTGCGCCAGTCGCCGAGGTCGAGGCCACCGAGCTGCGGCGTAATGATTTCGTACAGTTGGCCGAGCATGTAGATGGCCGCTGCCGCGAAAACACCGTTCTGATCGGCTTTCGACCCGCCGACATCCTCTAGCTGTGCCGCGAGGTAGGTCCGCAGCTTGGCGTAGGGGTCCGCATCCGCGCTGGGCCCCACGTAGCCGAACTTCACGATTCGACTGTACTGTATCTCGTAGAGGGCACCGACGGTCCCCGGATTCAACTCAACGTCGACACCGACGTCGCTGAGGAGAGGCAGTTGTATCTGTCGGAGCGCTGGGTTGTTGGCCGCGAACGCGTCGAGCCCCGGCCGAACCGTACTGTCTCGTTTCTGAATCTCGACCCCGTATAGCTCCCGCACCACCTCCGCAGCGTGGCACACGAACTGCTCCCGCAGCGACTGGTACAGTGTCTCCAGATCGTCGAAGTCGCAGTCGTCTCCAGCGTCACCGCCGGTCGCAGTCACGGGCGCGCCGCTGCCGGTCCGCAGGGCCACCACGTCGATCGGGAGTCGGTAGTCGGCCTTGAGCCGCAACACCTCGCCGAGGGCCTCGCGGTAGTCGAGCCCGAGGTGACCTTCCACTCGCAGGAAGCCGTACTCCTCCAGGTCGTGTCGTAGCGGCTCGACGACATCGGGATCGGCGGACCAGTCGCGCGCCCGGTAGCCGAGCACTTCGCCCGCGCCGCCCAGCAAACTCCGCGCCGCCGCCCAACTTCGCCACAGCGCCGCCTGCGAAACGTCCTGCGCGTAGAGGTAAGGGATGGCCCGGGCCGACAGCACGGCCTTGCCCCGCTGACTGGGCGTCGCCCGCACCTCACCGCCGTTACCCCGTTTGGGCCACGCGAAGCTCGCCTTGAGCGCCACGAGCCGATCGAACAGCCGTACCAGCTCCCCCTGTGCCGTTCCACCCGCCGCAAATAGCGGCG
The DNA here is from genome assembly GCA_965215115.1 of Saprospiraceae bacterium. GTDB lineage: Bacteria > Bacteroidota > Bacteroidia > Chitinophagales > Saprospiraceae > CALDTK01. The sequence goes on along the minus strand of OZ244050.1, from coordinate 1,920,012 downwards.
AATGCAGAAAGTGGTGCCGCCCGTGGGCGTCCGACACCCCGCCGAGACACAGGTGCCGAGGGAATCCTTCCGCGGCCGGGCGGCAGGCCGTCAGCACGCCCTCGGCCCCGGCGCGGAGTTCCTCGTAGGCACGCGCCAGCGTGACGAGGTGGTCGAAGCGGTCCTGGAAGCCACCCGCCAGCGCAAATCCCGAAGCGGCTACGACGCGCCCCTCGGCGTTCCAGAGTTGCGCCATCGCCAGGAAGGGATTGTCGGCGTAGCGGACGGCGTCGGCGGCGATGAGGGCCGGGCGAAAGGTGGTGTAGGCCGCCAGCAATCCGGCGCGTAGTCGTTGGGCGAGCGCCTCGGTGGCGGTCCGGAAGGCCTCGGTCACGTCCGCAGTCGTGGCCAGCCTCGGGAGGCTCCTGTTGGCTACCGCGTTCGCGACGCCCGGCACGCGCGGCAGTCTCAGGCGGGGCAGGCTCGACCGCGCCGCCATCGCCGTGTGCTGACCCGCGGCCCCGAGTTTGCCGAGGTCCTCCCGGGCCACGAGCAGCGGCACCACCGTGGCGTGCATGGTCGCGCCGCGGTCGTCGCAGCCGTTCGGGTCACAGTTGCGGTTGTCCTCCTCGAAGAGTTCGTAGTAGAGCACCACGACGCTGCGCTCTATCGTGCCGCGGTCCAGCGGCTCCGTCCCCGCCGCGCCGCCGCTCCCCGGCAGCAACTCGGACAGCGGCGGGATGGCCGCCACCGAGCCGAAGGTCTCCCCGTCGCTCACCAGGGGCGTGTACGGCCGCCGGTGGGTAAGGGGCCCCGGGGAGTCGTACAGCACGAGGTGCCCGGCCGAGGTCACGCCCAGGCCTTCGTCGATGAAGACCCGGGCGCTCGCCGGGTCCAGGCGCACCTCCAGGCCACATACGATCCCGACGCCCAGCAGCTGGCTGCGCGTCAGTCGCCCCTGCTCGTCGAGGTAGTTGAAGACCTGGTTGAGGTGATCGTTACGGAGCACCTGGTTGGCGGCGAAGATGGGATACTGGTCGAAGGTGAGCATGGCGGTGGGGGTTTTGGCGAAAGCCTAAAATTGGCCGAGGCGGGTGCGGCCGAGCTGTACGGGCGCATCGCCACCGTCCTCCTCGCAGTCGTGGAGCGTAGCCTCGGGGTAGACCGTCGCGAGACTGTCGAGGGTGGTGGTGAGGGCCGCGAGGGCGGCGGGGAAAGTGGTTGGAGAGGGCTCGGGCTGAGCTTTTTCGATGAGAAAGGCACGCCACGCCCGGCCGAGCCGGCGCATCTGCGCGTTGTCCACCCAGCAGATGCGGGCGTGGACGTGCGCCGGCAGTTCAGTCCGGACGGTGCGTTCGAGGAGCTCCCGGAAATTGAGATCCGTAAAGCGGTCCGGCCAGTACGGCAGCACCACCGACACCCGAAAGGAGTAGGGGTCCTCGTGCGTACACGGCGTCGCGCCGCGGGGCGTACAAACCCGCAGCAGCGCCTCGTCGCCGGCCGGGGCCTCCGCGAGCGGTCGGAGCAGGACGTGCTCGAGGAGGTAGAAACCTTCGGCGGTTTCGCTTCCGCAAAACTCGATGTCGCGCAGTCTGCGAGCGTACAGGGCCAGCAGCGCACGGACCCGATCCTGGGCGGCGCTCCTGCTTCCGAAGGTATCTCGGTGGGTGAGCACCTGGCCCTCCGCCCGCAGCGACAGCTCGAACGCGGTACCCGTCGGTCGAATCACGTAGGCCGCACCCGTGCCGAGGTGCGGGCCGAGCATGCGGACCAGCCCGCTAGCCGCCGCCTCGTCGAGGCTGCCGTCGCCCGTACTGAGCAGCGGCGGGGCGGCCTCATCGTCCGGGTCCACGACGCTCACCGACCAGCCACTGCCCGATTCCGCGGCCTTGAGCAGCGCGGTGTCGACATCGACGCAGTGCAGGTCCCGGCGACTGAGCTCGTCGAGGCCGAGGAGGCGCGCGATCCGCCGACTCGCGCCGCTGATGTTGTCGGCGGTGTCCCACAGGTCGGTAGCGTCGTCGGGGCGGTAGTTGAAGGCCTGTGCGCGACTGCGGCCGAGCTTCGGCAAATCGGCAAACAAAGCGATTTTGTCGTCTAGCTCCGTGACGGCCGCCGGGGCCTGCTCCGCGAAGCGGGCCAGCAGGTGGTTGAGGACTTTGTGTCGCTGCTGCGCGAAGTCCTCCGTCCGCGCGTACAGCGTCCCGGCTTCCGCAGCCCGCGCCGTAGCGTTTTCGTCTACATATAAGCCGAGCCCCGCCACATCGTCGACGGGCGTAAGCACCGACGACCCGAGGAATCGCGACGGGTAACCCGACTTTACCGTCGCATCGGGCGAGAGCAGCCGCCCGGCTCCCGCGAGTTGCGCCAGGTAGTCGGCCAGCACCTGCTCAAATACCTGTAGGTAGCCCTTCAACTGGCGGGCCTGCGCGATGCGCTGCGGACTCGCCCCCGGCGGTAGCCGCATCCGGCCGATCCCGTAGTTGGCCGGGAAATCATCCTGGACCGGGTAGTACGCCCCCAAATCGCGAAACCGGCCAGCAGGCACGGGAAGGGTCTCGCCCGGCACCACCGCCGCCTCGCTCAGGCGAATGGCGCGTAGGTAGTCCAGCGTCTCGCGCGACTCAGTGTCCTTGGGGGTGTAGGGGATGCCGTCCTTATAGAAGACGATGCGCGAGGACTCCCGGGCGAGATTGGGCTGGTGGCCGGCCGGCACGCGCAACTCCCAGCGCTCGGACACGCCGAGCGGCTTACCCGTCTTCGGGTCGGGCCCGCGCAGCAGGAGGTTCTCGAGCGTCACGACGCCCGCCAGGTCCATGAGCAGATTGATCACATCGGAGGCGTACAGCACTTCCCGTAGCTCAGTGGCCGCGAGTTCGGCGGGCCGCACGAAACCGGGTTCGGTAAGTACGGCCTCGCCGCCGCAGGTCATGCCGCGGTCGATGTACGGCCCGCCGTAGATCTCCTCGGTGCTCAGTCCCTCGGCGAGCAAGTCGGCCAGGCTGTAGCGCCGTAGCGGCGGGTTGAGGTAGGCCTCGAGCGCGAGCGCGACCCGGGCGTAGAGCAACTCGATGTCGGTGTCCGCGCCCACGTGCACGTCGACGCAGATGGCCACCGCGCTCGTCGGCACGTTGCGTACCTCGGCGAAGTCCTCGCACAGGTTGCGGTGCGCGTGCAGCGCGCAACTCACCCGGCGGTGGATGCGGGCGACCTCTGCCTGCTTTCGCAAAAACTGCCGAACCAGTCCCTCGCGCCCGCCGTCGTCGAGCAGGGCGTCGGCCAGGGCCGCGGCGCTCACCGGGATAGGCGGTAAGTCACCGCGGGGCTGCGCGTCGATCACTTCGACGCGGACCTCCCAACGGGTCGGCGGATCGGACTGTCCGGGAGCACGGAGCAGCACTCCCCCCCGCCACAGCTTGCCCCGCGCGCGGGACCGCGCGCCCGGCGGATCGGCACTCGCCACGGGCGCGTCGGGATCGACGGCAACGACCGCAGTGTCGGGATCGGGAAAGGCCGCGCCTCCGATCAGGTCGACGCGCACCGTCACCCCGCGTAGCGACCGGATGCGGATCTCGCGGCTGCGCTCACCGAGGGCCCCGAACTCGGGGTGCACGTCGAGTTCGAGCAGCACATCGTAGAGGCCCTGCACGAAGAATCCCGGGCGCCGGGCGGCCTCGCCCTCCGTGGCCCGCACCAGGCTCAGGGCACCCGTGGGGTCATTGGTCTGGAATAGTGCCGGACCGTGGGTGCGCTTCACCCTCAGCCAGGCATTCCGCACGCCTTCGACGGCCAGCAGCAGGCCGCGGTAGTCGAGCAGGGTCAGCGGCGCATTCGGGAGTATTTCGTGGGCCGGGTAGAGGCCGGTCTCGTAGCCGGCACTCGGGTCGGCGGGGTCGGGGGCCAGGAGGTCTGGCATCGGGAACGCCGTCCGGTACTCGAGGTCGCTCAGGGCGTAGCAGAGGGCCTCCAGGGTGGTGATCCCCGGATCGTGCGCGTTGTGGTCGGTCCACTGCTCGCCGGCCAGCGCGCGCAGGTGTTCGAGCCCTTCGCGGCGGAGGAGCTCGTAGTTGGCCCCGGGCGGTCGGATGGTGGGGACGGTCACGGGGCGGGAGTCATACCGACGGTGGCCCTGGCCGTCGCGGTGATGAGGCGGATGTCGTGGCGCTTCGCGGAGACCAGCACCGAGCCGGGCGTACTCGCCGCAACCGTCTCCACTTCGACGCGGCGTCTGGCGGTGCCCTCGGGGTAGGTGTGGATCAGCTTCACGTCGGTGACGTAGTCGACGTAGCCCAGCTCGTCGAGGAAGTCGACCAGGTCGGCCTTGTACCACCGCCCGCCGAAAGCAACGTCCTCGCCGCCGAAGGCCCAGGGTGATAGCTCGCGAATCAGATCCTGCTGAATCCGCGCGAGGTAGAAGTCCGGGTTCCCTAAGTTTTGGCGAAAGCCGACCTTAAACGCGAGCTGCACCTCCTCCAACTGCGGCTGGACCACCGCGAGCTGTACGAAAGGCGACAGGCGCGCGCGCAAGAACCGCTCGACCTCGAGTAGGGTCTGGCGCCGCACGTAGGGCCGCAGCGGATCCGGGGCGTCGGCGACCAGCACCGGGAGGCACACCACCGTCACGAAACCCGCGCGCTGCCCGTTGCGGCCGTCGGTGTGGTTGAGGCACTTGACGCGCGACACGTCCGGGAAGGCCGCCAGTACGAGCCGCTCGTAGTCCCACACCTGCACGGCGCGGTCCTTGTGCCGGAGGCGCTCGCTGACGCGCTGCCGGAACGCGGGCTCCGTCTCCGGGCCGCGCCCCCCGAAGGCCGCCGTGGGCTGCTCCACCGACTTCAGGGCCGGTAGGGGCTCGACGGGCTTCGCGATCGTGCCCGCGGCCAGCGGGGTGGCCAGGAAGGCGGGGTCATTGTCGTGGTCTACGAAACGCACCGCCCCCGCCTGGGCGCGGACGCTCACGACGCGGTTGAGTCCCGCGGGTTCGCCCCGTACGGCGACCCGCAGCCAGTGCAGTCCGTCGTCGAAACTCGTGTGTTGGAGGTTGGCCGCCGCCGGCACGTCGAGGCGCACGATGCCGGTTTGCCGCAGCGCGTCCGTACCGTCGTCGACCGTGATGTCGGCGTCGGTCCAGGCGTCGTCGACGAGGTAGCTCCAGTGGAGGCCAGCGGCGGCCACGGTGGGGTCGGAGCTGCCGGGGGCGATCTCGACGAGGAGGGTCAGGCGCTCGGGTGGTCGCCAGTCGGCGATACCGAGGTAGAGTGCGCCGGACTGCGGCTGCGGCGGCAGGAGGCGCTCGCGCGGATCGGCCACCGCTCCCCGGTGGACTTCTTCGAAGCCGAATGGGTGAAGGTGGTACAGAGTAGGGGTAATGGCTTCCGTCTTGATGTCGATTGACACCTCCGTCACACGCGCCGGGAAAGGCGGCAGGGGCAGCGTAGCTCCGGGTACCCCCTTCGCCACGTTGATCATAGCCTGGGCGTATGCCCGGAGGTACTCTTGGTGACCGAGAGATCGATCGAGCGTGAAGCGGATCTCGCCGGTGGGCTCTCCGGTCGGCAAAACCACAGCTCCTGCATCGATAGTACTTTCCGGAGTATTTACCGGCTTGAGAGACAATTCAGGCGCTCCCACAGGATGCCATCCGGAGGCGAGGCCAATGGCCTGCTGTAGGGTGAGGCTTTCGCCAAAACCTCCACTGTACTTTCGAGCACCCCCAGGACTGATCGAGGCGTTATGCGCCTCCTCCCAGGTGAGATAGACGCGCAGCGAGGCCAACGCTTGTCCCAGACCGCGACCGGCGGAGATGGCGAACCAGGGTTGCGCGCCCGGTTGCGCGCCAAACAGCGCGAAGGGCGATCGCACGTCGACCGGGCCATCGGCATTCCGGAGGCTCAGGTCGCGGCTTCCGGTAACGCTCACCGTGAGCGTCGGCGACCGAGCTGCTGCGTCTCCCCAACCCGCACTCCGCCCGGGTACGATCACCTTCAGCACGGGCGCCCCCGGCGCAAAAGCGTCGGCGTGCTCCTCGTCGAGGTGTAGGCCCGGGTCGAAGTCGGCGATCTGTGGCGCGTCCGACCCGAGCTGGAAAGAGAGTTGGTCGAAGGGTGTAGCGCGCCTAGCGACAGCGACGTAGTCATCGGTACGGATAGCTTCTACGCCGAAGGCTGCCGAAGGGGTTAGGTGCTTTACGTTGTCGTTTCGTGCGATGGTAGCCAGGTGATCCCGGGCGACTGCCGACGCGTATTCCGAGACGACGGAACGCTCGTTTTGCGAAAGCGCGTAACTCGGCTCTACCTCGATCCAACCGTCGGCTCCCGTGATAAAGCACTGTAAGTTCGGTCGGGACGTGAGTCTCCTGCCGAAGCTAAGTGTGAAAGTCCTTACTCCACCCCGGACGAGGAGGCGCGGGTCGCTCAGGGCAAAACCTACCCTAGCCGTGTCGCCATCTTGCCAGGGGCCGCTCGTCCCCTCTAGAGCTTCGGTGCGTGCTCGAATGCCTTCGGGGGAAGCGTACACCGAACGCACCGCCGCCACACTCGCTCGATTGACGATCAGGTCCTGCGTGAGTTCGTACTCGACGGCTGCGCCGGTGGCGTCCTTGCCCGCGCGAAACGTCGTGCCCGTCGGGAGGAAGAGCTCGGTGGCACCGCGTTTGAGCGCGAACAGTAAGTGCGCTGCGTTCGGCTGCGCCCGCAGCGTCCGCAGGTGCAACACCTCGCGGTAGTAGTGCTGCAGGTGCCGGCCAGGGAGGGCGTTGAGCTGTGTCCGGCTGCCCTCGAAGAGGCGCAAAAAAGTGAGCCAGAGTGCGTAGTGGGGTTGGTGATCCGGGGTGTCGGCGGGCTCGGCGTCGAGGACGCGCCGCGCCCCGGCGCTGATGCGGCCGACGACCTCGAGGACGCCGGTGTACGCCCGCACGAACAGGTTGTAATGGAGGGCGTCGTAGAGCTGCCCGTAGACGGTGGCCTCCTCGCTGTACGGCGCACCGTCGGCGCGGACGCTCGCGAGCAGTGCCGACCAGCTACCGACGGCCTCGGTGAGGACCCGACCGGCGGTAAAGGGGGAAGCCTCGAGCCACTCGCGTACTCGGTCCGTGAGCGCGATGGCGTCGGCCAGTGGTGGGTTCGGCGGATCCCGCGGGTCTCGCGGATCTGGCTCGAACGAGGCGCGTCCAAAATCCGCGGGTGGGAACGGCAGCGGCGTCACGGTTGGAGCGGGCGTCGCGAAAGCCGTCCCGGCACCCTTGTAGTACGCCGCCAGCGTGCGGAGCGGCCCGTCGGCGCGGGACAGTTGGGCCTTGCCCCACTGGCGGGTCCGGTCGTCGGGGGGGAGGGTGTCGAGGGCGGCGTTGCACTCCTGCACCAGCGCGAGCGGCACGACGAAAAGCAGGTTGAAGTGAGCGAGCAAAAATTGGTCGTCATCCCGTTTGGCCGGGTTCATGATCTTCTGGCCGAGCCGGGTTAAGAAGTGGCGGGCGGGCTCCACGCCGAGGTCGGCGAGCCGCGCCACGGCGACGCTCGGGTCGGCCGACCAGAACGAGGCCCAGTCGCCCGCGGGCCGGTTGTCGCCGTCGACGTAGCGGAGGTGCGCCCCGTAGCGCCTGGCGAAGCGCAGGAAGTCGGCCGTAGTCCGCTCGTCGAGCGGGGCGCTCGCGGGGTCGAGAGCCGGCAGCGCGCGGCCGGTCTGAGAGGTCCCCTCCCGCACGAGCGGGTTTTCGCGAAAGCAGGACATTACGGTTGGGTATCGGCTTCGGCGAGGTAGAAGGGGAACACGTGGTTGAAGCGCGAATTCGCGCCCCGGAGGCGGTACCGTAGCTCTACGGTGAGCACGCCACTGGTGCTCGGCGTGAGGAGTACGTCGTCGAGGTCGACGCGGGCCTCGTGCCGCGTGACGGCCGTCTCGATGGTGTGCTTGAGGAAGGTGAGCTCCTGGACGGTGGTGCCGCCGAAGACCCCGTCCACGAGGGCGCACCCGAAGTGCGGGCGCATGAGGCGCTCGCCGAGTCGCGTGGTGCAGATGAGCTCGAGGGCCCGGGTGACGTCGGCGACGCCGGTGGTCATCGCCACGCCGCCCACGCCACGGTCGAAGCGCGGCGGAAAGCTCCACCCACGGCCGAGGTAGGCTTCTGGATTTGCGTCGTTCATGGGGGTGGTCTCGTTGGGGTGGTCTGCTGTTGCGAAGTAGTTTAGTTGATCATGACGGTCATGCACCCGGACACGATGCTGCCGCCGTGGGCGGTGAGGTCGCCGAGCCGTGCGGCGGGGAGGCCGTTGATGAGCACGGTCGCGGAGCCGGCCGCGATCACGTCGGGCGGTCCGGTGCACGCGCACATGTCCGAGAGCCGCGCGGCCGGCAGCCCGGCGATCAGTACAGTTGCGGAGCCAGGGCCGATCACCGGTCCGCCCACGTGGGGGTTGGGGGTCGTGAGCGGGCAGACGTGCTGGTCGGTGAGGCGGGCGGCGGGCGGCATGGGGGGTTCGGTTGTGGGATGGTTTAGTTGATCATGACGAGCCCGCCCTTGAGCGCGAGCGAGGCACCCCCTTTGACTTCGGCAGTGCCGCCCGACTCGGCCGTGAGTTGGGTTTGGGCTTCCACCACGACGGTATTGCCGGAGAGGGTGAGCTTACCCCTGGCTTCGACGCTGATGTTGCCCCGGCTCTCGAGCGCGATGCCGCTGCCGGAGAGCTTGACTTTGTTGCCGTTGGCGTCTTTGAGTTCTACGCTCCCGCCCTCGTCGCTGAGGCTTAGGGTGCGCCCGTCGGGTGTGGTGAGCGCGAGCGATTTGGCCCCGTCGTCCAGGGCGACCCGGAGGCCACCGGCGGTGACGATGCCGGATTCGAGGTTGTCGTCCTGCGCCGCGAAGGGAGCTGCGTGCGCGCTGCTGTACAGTGCCCCGAGCGCGACGCCCTGGTCGGGGTCGTCGTCGATGAAGGCGACGACGACCTCGTCCCCGATGCTCGGGCGCAACACGAGGCCCCGGTCCGGGCCCGCTTGTGGGCTCGACCAGCGCACCCAGCGCCCGGCCTCGCCCGCGGCGTCGACGAGGGCGAGGCGGACGCGGATGCGGCCCCGGCCCGCGGGGTCGCCGCCGAGTTGCGTCACGACGCCACACTGTAGCCCACCCGTCGGCGCGAAGCTCCCTCCCGGTCGCGCCGGGTAGAGTTCGAAGCGCTCGTGGTGCCAGGCCGGGTCAATGCCGAGTTGCGCGGTGGTGAGCCAGTCGCCGAGCCCGATGCTGTGGTGGACGCCCGCCACGTAGGCCGTCCCGTTGAAGCGATCCCCGAGGCCAGCGAGCCGGACGGTGGCCCCGGCCCGTAGGCGTTCCGTGCCCTGGCACTCGACCGTACCACGGACGCGCCCGAGGCGGCTGCGCAGGAGCGTGGCCTTCGCCCAGGCCGTTAGGTCGGACGCGGGGAGGTGGCCCGCGAACTCGATCTCGGGGTTCGCCCCGCCTACTTCGGCCAGGCCCTCGGGGTCGAGGTTGCCGGGACTGGGCACGGGGGCCCGGTCGGCCTCCCCGGAGACGGCTGCCTGGTCGTCGTCGTCCCAGGCGGAGGCGACGACGCGTTCGTACTGGTCGCGGGCCTCGAGTTCGGCGTCGAAGGCGAGGATGTCGATGCCGAAGGTGAGTTCGAGGGCGGGGGCATCGGCGGGGTTCGCTTCCGCAAAACGCAGGGTGCCGTTGTCGACGGTGCAGAAGAGCCCGAGGCGCTCGGCGCGCGCGATGAGGTAGTCCCAGTCGGTGGTGCGGTACTGGGTGGCGAACGCGACCCAAGCCGTCGGTGCCGCCCCGTCGAACGCGACGGAGACCCCGGCGTACCCCCGCGCGAGTGCGGTGAGTAGATCGGCCTCGTCGAGGTCCTCGAAGGTGCGCGAGCGCTCGGCGAGCGTCATCCGGAATGCCGGGTCCCGGCAGGTGACCGTGAGGAAGGTGCCGCCGTCGGGGCGGACGCGCAGGCTCTGCCGCGTGACGACGCCCCGGAACACGGTCGTCTCCGCGCTGTGGTACCCCACCATAACCTCGATCTCGACCCCCGGGGCGAAGGCCTCCGAACTACTCACCTCGAAGGTCTGCGCGGCGAGGTCGCCGTCCTCGATGAGGATGGTCGCCGTGGGGATCCGATTGACGGTGGCGTCGACCTCGACGGAGACGATGCCGATCGTGTCCGGCAGGGCGTCCCCGTCCGAGAGCACCGTGAAGGTGACCAGGTCGGTGGCGCGGTCGCCGAGGAGGGTCGGTATGGGGACGGGGAGGGTCACTTAGGCGAGTGGGGGGACGAGGAGGGTGCGGCCGGGGTTGAGGTGGCGCAGGGTGTCGAGGTCGTTGGCTACTGCTACTTCGTAGTAGCGGTCCGGGTCGCGGTAGAGGGCCTCGGCGACGTTGGGGAGGGTCTCCCCGGCGGTGACCTGGTGGGCGTGGGTGACGTCGGGCGACATGAGGTTGCGGTACTTGGCCAGCAGGGTCTCGGGGATATACTCGGTCCAACTCGTGGCGATGACGGCCCGCAAGGGAAGGCCGTTGGACCGGAACATCTTATAGGTAATGGTGAAGTCCTTGAGGAAGCACCGCACCAAGAAGTCTCCGTACTGCACCACGAAATAGCGCGGGCGGTGAATGGCGGGGTCGATGGCCGTCATCGCCTTCCAGACCTTGAGGTAGATAGCCACGTCGATATTCGGCCCCGGCAGTGCGCCAGTGCTGTCTAAGAAGATCTCGAGGGAAAACGAACGCGGCTGCACGCCAATAAACTTGTTGTTGGCCTGCTGCGCCGCCGTCCCCGTGGTGCAGACGTGATCTATGGTGGTCTGAATGGAGAAAGACTCCGGATTGACGGGGCATATGAATGCCGGCAGCACCGGCAGCACAGCATCCGGGCTGTCGAAGGCAATAATTTTGAGGTTGGTAGGAGCGAGCGCTGGCATGGCGGGGCTTGGGGTTCTGAGTGCTTAGCGCTCGCGGCGGGACTTGAGCACGGCGAGCACGTTATCGGTGGCGGCAGCCGCGAGGGCCTGGCGTTCGCGGAGGCGGGCGGCGGGACTGTTGGGGGCACAGTCGGTGGCGCGCGCGTCGGCGTTGTTGTTGACGACCTCGGCGCGGACGACGAGTTCTTTGATCTCTACGGGCATCAGGTGGCGATTTTGAATTTACTGTAGGCGAGTTCGAGGGTCTCGACGAGGATCTCGCCGGTCATGGCATTGAGGGTGGACAGCGACCACTTTAGCGGCCAAACATTGGTGAGGGCGTACGTCTGGAGGGGCTCGTGCTCGGCGTTGAGCACCGTCACCCAGGCGTCGACGGGCCGGATGTCGAAGTCTTCGACGGCGGCGTCGACCCAGGCCCGCAGGGCGGAGTCGAGCAGGAGGCCCCGCTTGAGGACGAGGTTGGGGTAGGTGGTGCGGGTGGGGAGCTTGTGGGCGAAGCGGTTCTCGCCACCCTCCGCGATGGTCTCGACGCCGAGCTCCCGCGAGAGTCCACTCACCTCCTGAAAGGCGAGCTCCGCGGCGGCCGAACCGGGGAGCGCGAACGCCACGCTGAAGTGGAAGGCGACGGGCGGGTAGTAAGACATCGGGATCGCCACGGGGTCAGTTGTGCTGGACGGTGAGCCCCTCGTGCGCGAGTTCGATCGACTCGATCGCGACCTCGTTGCCGTCGGCCTTGAGGTCGGTGGACTGCACCTTCGTGGGCCAGGCGTTGATGATCTTCCACGTGACGACCGGCTCGTGGGCCTCGTCGAGCAGGGAGATGGTGAGGTCGCGGCGCTCGACGGTGTTGAGGCTCACGGTGTTCCACCAGGCGTAGTACTCGTTGTCGTTGCGGAAGGTGCCGCGCTTGAGGGTCACGGTGCCGAACTTCTGCATCCCGGGCATCTTGAGTTTGTGGTAGGCCGGGCTGGCGCCGTCGCGGTACTCGATGACCTCGGTCTCGACGTCGAGGCCGGAGACCTCCGTGAAGCCGATGCGCGTCCCGCCCCAGTCGACCTGGAAGTGGAACTTAGAGAGGGGGTAGGGGGTCATGGGAGGGGTTAGTTTTGGCGGAAGCCGCGTTCAGTAAAAGCATGTGGAGCGAGAGTGACTCCGGGGGGGGGTGCTCGTTTTGGCGAAAGCCGGAAGGTGACCTACGAGACCTGGACGAGTTGCGAGAAGCGCAGGATGATGAACTCGGCGGGGCGGCTCGGGGCCACCATGACGTCGACGATGAGGCGGCCGGCGTTAACGTCGTCGGCGGTCATCGTGACGCCGAGCCCGATGGCCACCTTGTAGGCGTCGGTGGGCTTCGCGCCGGCCAGCCCGCCCTGGCGCCAGATGGTGAAGAGGAAGTTCTCGATCGCGGTCTGGCACTTGACCCAGGTATTGGCCGTGTTGGGCTCGAAGACGTAGGCGTTCATCGACTTCTCGATCGACTCCTCGAGGAAGATGAAGAGGCGCCGCACGTTGACGTAGCGCCAGTTGTCGTCGTTGCCGAGCAGGGTGCGCGCGCCCCAGACCAGCGTGCCGCGCCCGGCGAAGGCCCGCAGGACGTTGATGGATTTGCCGGTGGCGGCGTCGACGTTGAGGCGGCCCTGGTCGTCGTTGTCGACCATGACCACGGGTGCGATCACGCCACTGAGTCCCTCGTTGGCGGGCGCCTTCCAGACGCCCTGGCGGGCGTCGACGCGGGCGTACACTCCGGCTACGAGTGCGCTCGGCGGCAGGACGACGCCCTGACGGCGGATCGCGGACTGGACGCGCTTGTAGTTGGGATCGTTGGCGACCAGGTAGGCGTCGATGCTGGCGGCGCGGGCGCGGAGGGCACTTCGCGAACAGGCTTACTTCATCGCGGGCGTCGGCGAGGACCTGCTTGAGTTTAGGCAGGGCAGTTGCAGCGGCGTCGGCCGGGTCTGCACCGTAGAGGGTATTTGTGTCCTGTGAATCAGCAAGTAGACTACTGAACTTGGCGTTGGAAATGGCGTAGGGCGTGTCGAGGACGCCGCCCGGGAAGTCATTAGCGGCCAGCAAGATCTGTACGAGCCGCTTCAGTGGCCCATCGGCAGCCGTGAGTCGAGTGTGAATGTCTTTGCCGCTTTCCGCACCCGTACCCAGCGCGGGATCGCTCGCGGTGGCGTCGTCGTCCTTTGGAACGAAGGCTAAGTAGTCGTCGATCACCTTCTTGGTCTGGGTGACGTACGCCTGCACTTCCTCCTTGTCGCCGGTGGCAGCGGGGGGGGCTTGCGCGGTCAATAACGCCGCAAGGGGAGCACCATCCAGGTCCTCCTTGACCTTTTGGGCCTCGCCGTAGATACCGGCCAGGCTCGCTGGTGCCAGCGTATTAAACTCGATATTGGCCCCACCCTGCGTGAGCTTGATAGCGGCCAGCCCGGCGCTGAGCGGGTAGCTCGTGCGGAGATGCGGGTAGTAGGCTGCCCCGTAGCGCAGGCCCGCGGTGCCGGTACCGTCGCGGAAGGCCGTGATGTCGTCGTCGTCGAGCCGGGTGACGTCCTTGTCGTGCGGCACGTCGAGAATGGCGAAGCGGTCTTTCAGCTTGGCGCTCTGGGCGAGCATCGCCTGGTGGACGGTCGCCGGGCGAAGCCAGGAGCATCGCGTCCGGAGCGACGAGGAGTGTCGGTTCGTCGACCTTGGCGATCGCGTCCAGGCCCTCGGTAAAGTGTGCTGCGTCGGGAGTGCCGCCGCGGGTATCGCCGTACAGTCCGATCGGCACGATCCAGCAGTTGCCCCCGCCGTTGTCGAAGAAGCCCCGCATACTGGCGTGCAGGTAGAAACTCGGGGTGACGTCGACGCTCTTTACTTGGTTTGTCGCGTCGAGGGCGACGTTCACCGAGGCCGCCGCCGCCCCGCCGCCGAAGACCTCCTCGAACTCGAGCAGGGAGCCGATGCGCACCGGTTCGATGGTCACGGTGCCGGCCTCGGTGCGCAACAGGGATCGCCCCGCGCGCTCAGCGCGCTGGACGTAGCCGAGGAAGGCCGGGATGGCCGTGGCGACGGCGGCGACGCTCGCGGGGAAGGTGTCTATCTCTTCGACGTAAACGCCGGGGTAGGTCGGTGAAATCATGGGGGGCGGGTGCTGGGTGAGGATTTAGTTGTGAGTGCCGTTGACGGGCGTGAGGCGGAGTTCGGGGCCGCGCTCCTCGCCGCGCTCGAGGACGACGGCGAGGGGGGCGCTGACCTGCGGGTCGAGCACGACGACGCGCACCCTGTAGACCACCGAGGGGTAGTACTTGCCGCCATTCACGCCCCAGAGGTGGTTGATCTGCTCGAAGGAGAGCGGCACGAGTTCGAGGGTGACGCGGTCGGTGCGCTCGGCGTCGGTGAGGGTGGAGTCGGCGGAGGCCGGTGGCTGGGGCGTGCCCCGGTCGTCGAGCAGGAGCGTGGGGTTGGCCCGGCAGTAGCTCACGAGTTGCGAGACGGCGATTAGGCAGCTACCGTAATCGGGGTTGCGGGCCGCGAAGAGTACGGCGAGGTTGAGGAACAGCGGCGGTTCACGGCGGCGGAGATTGCGCGGGTCGCTGGGGTCCGGGCGGCGGTAGGGGGCCTGGTTGCGGAGGGTCGGCTCCTCGGTAAGGTTGACGAGGCTCATCCAGAGCTGCGGGTCGGGGGGATTGCCGGCCGTCGGGGCGGCGCCCACGTCGTCGTGGAGGTGGGTAAGGGCCACGTTGAGTCCGGTGCCGCTGGCGACACCGGCCCTCACGCGGAGGAGGGCTTGCTGGATCACGGCGCTGGGGGGCTTGGTGGTAGAAGTGCCGATCCACGATTGACCTAATGGGCTAGATTCATCGCGATCGTACCGCTAAGCTAGAGGCCGAGTAGTAAATATCCAAGTGTAAAATGCTGATAATAAGCATTTTAGTACCTTTGCATTAACTCAAATGGGTGGTTGGGAGCATAGCTGGGAGCACCTCATCCCTGTTATACTTGCCACGTCGTGGTTCGCGGCTCGCACCACTCCTACAAGCTCACTCCCCTCCGATAAAGCAGCACCAGCCCCGCCACCCCCACCGAAATCGCCGCGTCCGCCACGTTGAAGATGTACTTGAAAAACTCCAGCGCCGTCCCCCCGACCACCGGCACCCACTCCGGCCACGTCGTGTCGATCAGCGGGAAGTGCAGCATGTCCACCACGTGCCCCTTCAGGAAGGTCGTATACCCCTCCCCGAACGGCACCCACTCCGCCACGCCCCCGCCGTACACGCTCGCCGAAAAGACGAGTCCATAAAACATGGAGTCGATCACGTTCCCGATAGCGCCCGCGAAGATCAGACTGAAGACCACCAGTAGTCCAGTCTCCGCCTTGCGGTCACGTATCAACGTACGCAGCAAATAAGCGAGCCCCCCAATCGCGATTATCCTGACCAACGTCAAGGCGATCTTTCCCCAGCTTCCGCCAAAACTCGTCCCGAAGGCCGCGCCCTCGTTCTCGACGAAGTGCACCAAAAACCATCCCGGCCCAAAGGCCTCCCCGATCCGCATGTGGGTCTTGACCCAGATCTTGGTGACCTGATCGATGACCAGGATCATCAGCACGAGACCCACCACGAGAGAAGTACGTCTGCGCACATCGGCCGCCGGCATCACCGCACGCGCCTCGCCCGGCTCCCGGACCTCGACGACCTCGCTCACAGCGCACCGACGTTGACCATGTCCACCTTCGCGGACTCGGCGGGCGTCACGGGCTCCACCTCCTGACGGAAGAAGTCGCGGTAGAAGAGGAGCAGGCAGAAGACCCCCACCGAGATCGCGGCGTCCGCCACGTTGAACACCGGCCGGAAGAACAGATACGGCTCCCCGCCCCACACCGGCAGCCACTCCGGGAATACCCCCTCGAAGATCGGGAAGTACAGCATGTCCACCACGTGCCCGTACATGAAGCCCGCGTAGCCCCCCTCCGGCGGGAACATCGTCGCCGCCTCGTGGTAGCCGCTGTCCGAAAACACGACCCCGTAAAAGGCCGAGTCGATGATATTCCCCACCGCCCCCGCGAGGATCAACGCGAAGCAGGCCAACAAGCCCCGACTGGCTCGCGCCTGAATAAGCTGGTTAATGAGGTACCCCAGGAAGCCCACCGCGATCACGCGGAACAGGCTCAACGCCAGCTTCCCGTACGCCCCCCCGAACTCGATCCCGAAGGCCATGCCCGGGTTCTCGATGAAGCGAAAGAACGCCCAGTCCTGCCCCCCGATCAGCGGGAACTCCGAGGCGTACACCATGTGGGTCTTCACCCAAACCTTCACGGCCTGATCAATCAGCAAGACCACCGCCACCAAGAGAACAACGAAGGCAGAACGTTTCAAGGCGGAAGGCTAGATTGAGCCGCGCAAAATAACGGCTCCCGCACCACACGGCGTAGCGGGTCCAGGTCTTAAGACTGCAAGTATGCGGGGTGCCTGGGTGCCTGGGTGCCCCGCACCCCGCACCTAAGCACCCTACCTCGCCATCTTCGCCTCCATGCTCAGCGTCGCGTGCGGCACGGCCAGCAGGCGCTGCTTCGGGATCAGGGTGCCCGTCTGGCGGCACACGCCGTACACCTTGTTGTCGATCCGGTCCATGGCCGCCTCCAGGTGGCGGATCAGCTTCTGCTGGCGGCCGGCCAGGTCGTTGAGGCGCTCGACCTCCGCGGAGCCGGTGCCGTCGTCGAGGCCCTTGACCTTCGACTCCGGGCTGTCGGCCATGTCCTGCATCGACTCCTTGTAAAAATCGAGGTCCGACTGCGCGTTGCGGAGCTTCTTGGCGATGAGCTTGCGGAACTCCTCGAGGTCCTCGTCGGAGTAGCGTGAGCTGAGTGTAGGTGCGTTCGTCATCTTGTCGTTGGCTATAACTGCGGTCAATCCGTGGTGATGCCCCGGTGCGACGTTATTTCCTTCGCCCGGCATCGGCGGACGCAAATGTATTAACGGGTTTCAACTTTACGCAAGGAGACTACGCCAAAGGCGGTATCGCCGACACTGGCGCCGTGAGGGTCCGACCGCAGGCCCGGTAGCGATGCCGCGCCCGCGGGTATCGTGTTTGGGCCACGGCGATTAGCGGGCGGGCGAGTTTTCGCGAAAGCGGCACAGGCCCGCGAGAAAGCGGTCGTCACCTTTCCACACGCGAGGTCCCGGACCCCCGTATTTGCGTAGTGTCGGTAGGCTTTGGCGCCTTTCGGCAAAACCTGCGCGCCCTGTTTTCAGTACAACGGGGTGCTATGACACAAACACCTCCGCACAACGGCCGCCCCGCGAGCCCTCTCCCGGGCCTTATCTGCCTGCTCACACTCCCCCTACTGATCGCCAGTGCCACGCTGGTCCGCGCCACGCCGCCCGCCCCGCCGCCGGCCGCACCGCCCGCCACGCCACCGGCCGCACCGCCCACCACCGATCCCGCCGCTGGCCTCCCCGCTAACCTCCCCGCCAATATCGCCCCCCCGAGCTGGCTCGTCGAGGATGCCTTCGTGCGTGCCGTGGCCCACATGGCCATCCAGGAGCGCATCCGCACCGGCGTACCCGCGAGCATCACCGCCGCCCAGGCCATCCTCGAGTCCAACTGGGGCCGCGCCCCGATCGCGCAGCGGGGCAACAACTACTTCGGCATCAAGTGCAAGAGCTACTGGACCGGCCGCACCGTCGCCCACGTCGACGACGACCGCGACGCCGCGGGCCAACTCACCGAGAGCTGCTTCCGCGCCTACGACAACATCGAGGACTCCTTCCGCGACCACTCCGACTTCCTGCGCGCCTCCGAGCGCTACGCGCAGCTCTTCCGCCACGCCATCACCGACTACAAGTCCTGGGCGCACGGCCTGCGCCAGTGCGGCTACGCCACCGACGAGACCTACGGCGAGAAGCTCATCGGCATCATCGAGCGCCTCGAGCTCTACGCCCTCGACTGGGAGGGCCACCGCGAGGACAGCTGGCTGCTGCACAGCGTGGGCGGGGCGTACGTGGATGAGAGAAGCTAGGTGGGCGCGGGGCTAGATGGGCGCTGCGCTAGATGGGCGCTACGCTAGATGGGCCTCCCGGGACGCCCACCCCTTTGCGATCCTTGCGGTCCCTCGCGCCCCTTGCGTCCCATCACGTGAGTACAGCACGAAAGCAAAGCCCGTCTAGCGCAGCGCCCTTCCTCACCGTTTCTTCCGCCCCCGCGCACGCCGCACCAGCGGATTCGCGTGGTCCTCGTCATAGCCATTCCTCGCCATGAATATCTCGCGCGCCACAAACGCTGCCTCCCGGAAGCTGTCCGGTGTGGCCTTGTTCTGCCCCGCGATATCGAGCGCCGTGCCGTGATCCGGTGAGGTCCGCACCACCTTGAGGCCCGCCGTAAAGTTGACGCCCCCGCCGAAGCTGAGCGTCTTGAAGGGCACCAGGCCCTGGTCGTGGTACATCGCGAGGATGCCGTCGAACTCGCGGTACTTGCCCGAGCCAAAGAAACCGTCCGCCGGGTACGGCCCGAACACGTCCATCCCGCGCTCCTTCATGGTCTCGACGGCCGGGCGGATGGTCTCGGCCTCCTCGCTCCCGATCGCGCCCTCGTCCCCGGCGTGGGGGTTGAGCCCGAGCACGGCGATCAGCGGGCCGTGAATCCCGAAGTCGCGCTCGAGCGAGTGGTGCAGCATCGCGATCTTGTTTTGGAGAATGGTCGGGGAGATGCCCGCGGCCACCATCTTCAGGGGCACGTGGTTGGTGGCCACCGCCACGCGCAGGTCGTCGTGGCCGACCATCAGCATCAGGCTGCGCCCCTGGCCGAACTTCTCCTCCAGGTACTCCGTGTGCCCCGGGAAGCCGAAGCTCGACTGCTGCATGGCCGACTTGTGGATCGGCGCCGTCACGAGGGCGTCGATGGCGCCTGCGGCAAGGGCCTCGGTGGCGTGGTCGAGGCTCGTTTTGGCGACAGCCCCACCGGCCGGCGTCACGCGCCCGAACTCCACGGTCGGCTCCTCGTCCCAGCACTGCACCACGTAGATGCCATTGGGCAGGTCCGGCGTGTCCTCGTCGTCACGGTCGCGGCTTGCGCCAAAACCCGCCAATTCTTCCACCGTGAGCGGGCGGACGTCGACCTCGAGCAGGTCGTTCGCCTCCTGGTGGACCCTGACCAGCTCGGTGCTCGCGAAAAGCACGGGGAGGAAGAAATCGTAGAGGCGCCCGTCGGCGAAAGTCTTGAGGGCCACTTCGATCCCGATGCCGTTGGGGTCGCCGCAGGAGATGCCGAGGGTTAGTTTCATCGGGGGAAGGTCGGGCATGTGGTGCGGATTGTGCTTGGGTGCTTAGGTGCTTAGGTGCTTGGGTGCTTGGGTGCCTAGGTGCGAGAGGTGCGGCACCCAGGCACCCAGGCACCCAGGCACCCAGGGCCCCATGCACCTATGCCCCTTTCTGCCCCACCTTGCGGCGCATGAAGGCCAAGAAGTCTTACGGGCAGCACTTTTTGGCCCAGCCCATGGTGGCGCAACAGATCGCCGAGGCCTTCGCCGTCGGGGATGTCGACCAGATCCTCGAGGTCGGGCCCGGGCAGGGGATGCTCACGCAGTACTTGCTCAAGCGCGGCAAGCCCCTCGTGGCCGTCGAGGCCGACCGCGACATGGTGGCCTACCTCATGAACACCTTCCCGGCCTGGGCCACCGCCGAGAGCCTCGTGCAGGGGGACTTCCTGAAGGTCAACGTGGGTACGCTTACGCAAAACCGGCCGACCGCCCTCGTCGGCAACTTCCCGTACAACATCTCCTCGCAGATCCTCGTCAAGCTCGTCGACCACCACGAACTCTTCCCGCGGATGGTGGGGATGTTCCAGAAGGAACTGGCCGAGCGCGTGCTCTCGCCCCCCGGCTCGAAGGCCTACGGCGCGATCTCGGCCCTGGTGCAGATCTACTACCGCGGCAAGAACGTCATCCACGTCAAGCCCGGCAGCTTCAACCCGCCCCCGAAGGTCGACTCCACCGTCATCGCCCTGGAGCGCCTCCCCCCCGAGGAGCTGCCCGACTGCAACGTGAAGATCCTGCGGCAGGTGATTCGCACGAGCTTCCAGCAGCGCCGCAAGATGTTGCGCAATTCATTGAAGCCGATCTGGAGTGACTTCGACCCGGAGGACCCGAGCCTGATGCGGAGGCCGGAGCAGCTGAGCGTGGCGGAGTTTGCGGAACTGGCGAAACGGGTGGAGGCGAGTCGGAAGAGCGACTAGGTAGGGCGCTCGCTGCGCGAGCTAGGTGGGCCGTGCTTTCGTGCCGTTCGGGGGGCCGTCCTTTCGTACCCGGGGTCGTAGGCCTTCGCTTCGCGAGGGATGGGCCGCGGGGGCGGAGCCAAGATCGTTCTTCGGAGAAAGGTATACTGTTCGACCCCGGGCTACTCGTGGTTGGACCCCGCTGGGGTCGCCAGGCCGTTCGGGGGGCCGTGCTTTCGTGCCGTTCGGGGGGCCGTGCTTTCGTACCCGGGGTCGTAGGCGTTCGAGAGGGATGGGCCGCGGGGGCGGAGCCGAGATCGCCCTCCGGCGTAAGGTCTCCGGTTCGACCCCGGGCTACTCGTGGTTGGACCCCGCTGGGGTCGCCAGGTGACGCCTTGCACGTGCGCCCGGAGCGGGCCGTAGGTCCGCGTCCTGAAATAGCCGGTTTGGCGGTCGGAGCGCAGCGACGGGCGTCGGGCCGGCTAGTATAAGCAAGCGCGTCTAACCCATCCCTCTTCCCCGCAAATTGAGCATTGGATGTTAGATTTGCGGGGATGCAGTTAATCGAACGCCAAACCTGGAAGTCCATCCAGCAGTACCGGAACATCTTCCCGGCGGTGGGTATCGTCGGTCCGCGCCAGTCCGGTAAGACTACGCTCGCGAAGGAGATCATGGCGCAGGCGGCGGCGGCGTGTGGTCTACTTCGACCTCGAGCGCCAGGCGGACTACGCGGCCACTGCCCGGGTCGATCTCTTTCTCGATAGCCTGAACCAGGACCTAATCATCATCGACGAGCTTCAGCGCCGACCGGAACTCTTCACGGGTCTCCGCAGCGCCATTGATGCCAATCGGACGGAGGGCAGGTTTGTGCTTCTGGGCTCGGCGAGTCCGGAGATGATGCGCGACAGCAGTGAGTCCCTGGCCGGACGTATCGGCTACGTAGAATTGCCACACCAAAGCGCCTCCGTATCTTCTCCGTGCGAAACTCGGTCTCGCACGGAGAAGATAAGGAGGAATTGCACGGAGTGGGCACCGAGCCCCGGGACTATGTTACGACGTCGTACGGGACGGTAGCACGGTCCATCTAGGCACAGCCGCCCAACTAGGCCGCAGGCCGCCCACCTAGGCCGCAGCCGCCCTACGCGCTCCGCGCGTGCGTACCTTCGCCCCCATGACCCTCAAAGACCGCATCAACGCCGACATCATGGCGGCCATGAAGGCCAAGAACAAGGCCGACCTCCGCGGCATGCGCGCCGTCAAGGGCGCCATCCAACTCGCCGAGACCGACGGCTCCGGTGACGCCATCGACGAGGCCCGCGAAATCGCGATCCTCCAGAAGCTCGTCAAGTCGCGCCGCGACAGCCTCGCCATCTACGACGAGCAGGGCCGCGACGACCTCGCCGTCACCGAGCGCGAAGAGATCGAGGTCATCGAGCGCTACCTCCCGCAGCAACTCGACCACGAGGAGCTGGCCCGCTTCGTCGCCACCACCATCCAGCAACTCCAGGCCACGTCGATGAAGGACATGGGCGAGGTCATGAAGGCCGTGCAACTCAAAGTCGCCGGGCGCGCGGACGGGAAGGCGATTAGTGCGGAGGTGAAGCGGCAGCTTGGGTAAGGGGTAAGGGTCTTTTAGGACACGAAGGGCACGAGGGAGACACGAGGCGCACAAGGGCTGCGTGATCGGCCGTGAGCGCGCGAGCAGAGCTCGTCTAACGCGCCCTACCGCCCGCCCTGCCTTGGTGCTCCTCGTGTCTCCTTTGTGTGCCTCGTGTCCCAACAAGTATAACGTTAGGCCCACCGTAGTCGTTAGGCTTCCGTCTTGCTGCGTCCCCTCCTCACTTCCTTGCTCCTCGCGACCGCCTGCCAGGTTTTGGCGCAAGCCGCCCTCGAGGGCACGGTCCGCGGCGAGGACGGCGAGGCCCTGCCCTACGCGAACCTCTTTTTCCCGGACCTCCAGACCGGCACCGCGACCGACGACGCGGGCGCCTTCTACTTCCGGTTCCCGAGCGCGGGCGAGTACCGCGTGGCCGTGAGCGCGCTCGGCTACCGGACCACCGACGATACCCTCGTCATCGGGGACGCGACGGTGCGCAACGACTTCACGCTCTATACCTCGGCGGCCGAACTCAACGAGATCGTCGTCAGCGCCGGCAAGCGCGACCCGGCCTACGCCATCATCGCGAAGGCTTCCGAGCGGCGCAAGGATCGCCTCACCGACATCAGCAGCTACCGGGTCGAGGTGTATCTCAAGGCCCGCGAGGACATCGAGAGCTTCGAGACCCCGCGCGAGCGCCGCCGCCGCGAACGACGCGAGGCGAAGGGCAAGGACCCCGAGGGCGGCATCCCGGCCGAGATGCTCGCCGACGAGCCCCCCGCACTCGACTCCACGACGCAGGCCCTGCTCAACAACCTCAACCTCGTCGAGACGCGCCTCACGCTCAACTACGAGTCGCCGCGCAGCTACAAGGAGGAGCGCCACGGCTTCCGGGTCTCGGGCGAGAAGGAGGGCCTGTTCGTGCCGCTGTTCGGCGACGGCGACTTCGACTTCTACAGCGCGCAGGTGGATTTCGGGTCGCTGCTCGATTTGAAGCTGCTCTCCCCTCTGGCCCCGACGGCCGTGCTGAGCTACCGGTTCAAGCTGCTCGCTTCGCGCGCGGAGACTACCGTGGGAGGCTCCTCGGAGTTGGTGCACGAGATCGAGATCACGTCGCGGCGCTCGGGCGACGCAAGCGTGGAAGGGCGCATCTGGATCAACGACGGCACCTGGGTCATCAACCGCGTAGACGTGGTTTTGCCGAAAGGCGCCCTCAAGTTCCTCGACGAGATGCGCTTCGAGCAGAGCTACGGCCTGGTGGGCGACTCGACGTGGCTGCCGGTGCGACAGGTCTTCACGTACGCGACGGACCAGGGCCGGAAGAAGCGCTTCGAGGGCAAGACCACGATTCGGTACAGTGACTACGAGTTGGGGGTGGCGTTTCCGCAAAACTTCTTCCGCGGCGAGCTGGCCGTGACGGGGGCGGAGGCGTACGAGCGGGATTCGGTGTACTGGGAGGCCGCCCGCCCCGAGGCCCTGGAGGCCGACGAAGCTCTCGTGACCCGCGTGCGCGACAGCATCACGGCGCGCCGCAGCACCCCCGAGTACCGCGACAGCGTCGAGACGGCCTTCAACAAGATTAAGCCCCTCGAAGTGATCTGGGACGGCGTCGGCTTCCGCAACTGGCGCAGCCAGCGGGAGGTCTTCTTCGGGAGTCTGCCCTCGTGGATCGGCTTCAACGTCGTGGGCGGGTTCCGGGTCGGGCCATACGTGCACTTCGCGAAGACCTACCCGAATGGCCGCAGGGTTTACACGTCTCTGAGTGGCAGCGTTGGGCTGGCGGATCAGGACCTCCAGGGCAGCTCTTTCACGTCGTGGCGTTACGACCCGATGCACTTGGGTACGATCAGTTTCGATCTGGAGCGCGGCTACGAAGCCGTCAACCCGAACGACGCGATCCTCAACCAGCTCCAGCGATCGAATTACTTTCTCGTCAACCGCGGTCGCGTCGGGCACTCGTACGAAGTACGCAACGGTTTATACGTAGACGCGACGGTGAGTTTTGCCGAAAGGCTACCGGCTACGGGCTCGCTGAGCTTCATCGGGGAGGCGATCGAAGACGAGACAGTGGCCCCGGAGTTCCAGCCGTACGAGACCTTCACGGGGGAGATCGGCCTGCGCTTCACGCCCTTCCAGAAGTACCTCACGGAGCCGACGCGCAAGGTGGTGCTGGGGAGTGCGTGGCCGACGCTGGGCCTGCGGTTCAAGCGCGGCGTACCGGGCGTCTTCGGCTCGGATGTCGACTTCGGGTACGTGGAGGTCAGCTTGCGCCAAAACCTGTTGCTCGGGCCGCTCGGCAACACGCGCTACGTGGCGACGGCGGGGCAGTTCACGAGTGCACAAGAGCTGCCCTTCATTGATACGAAGCGCTTCCCGCGCAGCAACCCGGTGCTCTTTTCAGCGCCGCTGGCGAGCTTCCAGATCATCGACACCTTACTCACTACACCGAAACCTTTCTTCGAGGTGCACGCGTTGCATCACTTCAACGGCGCCTTCCTTAATAATCTGCCGTTGCTGCGTTTGACGGGCGTAGAGTTCGTGGTCGGGGGCGGGTTTATGTACCTCACCGAGGGCGAGGGTTATCGACACGAGGAAGTCCTGGTGGGCATCGAGCGGACCTTTAAGTTGGGCGTGAGACGGCGCTTGAGATTGGGGGTGTACGGCGTAGCCGCTAATTCGAGTGCCTTCGAGGCCGAGCGGACGTTTAAGGTGAGCCTCGACGTGATCGACACCTGGAAGCGGGACTGGAGTTTTTGAGCGTCGCACCCACCGCCCCCCACCTCAGTACAGTTACTCTCCTCCCCCAACCGTACTTTGCTGAATGCCCAAGCCTTACACTCGTTTCCTACCCCTCGGCCTCGCCGTCGCAGCCGTGGTTTGTTTTGGCGAAAGCCGCCTCCACGCGCAGCGCATCTCCGTCAACGCCGACGACTACCAGCAGACCTTCCTCGGGGTCGGGAGCTCCATCCCGCTGTACCTCAACAGCCACTTCAACCTCGACGCCGCCGGGCAGGCCGAGGCGCTGGACCTGATCGTGCGCGACCTCGACCTGTACAGCCTGCAGGACTACCCGGAGTTCCGCCTCGACGACCCGCGCGCGCAGAACGGCTACTACACCCGCCGCGTCGAGTACCTCCGGGCCGCGAAGGCGATCCGCCCGGACCTGAAGCTCTCGCAGACCTTCTCGATCTTCCCGGACGACCTGCGCCGCGACACGATGATCGGCAACCGCACCGAGCGCCGCCTCGACTTCCGACGCGCCGGGATCTACGACGCGGTGGCGGGGTGGTACTTCGAGACGCTGAAGTTCTACCACGACAACGGCCTCCCGATCGACATCGTCAATGCGGTGAATGAGCCCGACTTCATCACGCTGCGCTACGGCTACGGCGACGATGCCAGGCGCGGCACGGCCGAGATCTTCGACCGCGCCATCTCGAAGATGAAGGCCATGATCGACGACCCGGCCGTCAACACGACTGGCGTGAAGCAGCCCCTGATCATGGGGCCGAGCACGATCGGGCCGGGGGGCGCGGTGCAGTTCGTGCAGTACTACAAAACCGAGGCCCCGGCGGCCTGGGCCAACATCGACATCGTGAGCTACCACCAGTACACGGGGGGCGTTTCGTCGGCGCTGCAGAGCATCACGCGCCTGGCCGACGGCAAGCCGGTGTACCAGTCCGAGATGCACACCAACCGCGGGGACGACCTCCCGGACCTGCCCAACCTCACGAAGGGCCACCGCGGCATCCTCTCCCTGGCGCGCACGATGGGCGCGAGCATGAACGCCGGGGTCAACGCCTGGTACTACTTCCTCAACCTCTTCCCCGGCGCCGATACCAATCCGGGCCTGCTGCAGGTAGACGCCTCCACGACGCGCCCGCTGCCCTTCCGCCACTACTACGCCTTCAAGCAGATGGGCTCGGCGCAGCCGATGGGCTCGCGGGTGCTCACGCAGCGCCTCGCCAGCATCCGCGCCGACGGCCAGGTGACGAGTCTGCGGCGCGAGGGCTCCGACACGGTCTACGTGCACTACGCCAACTTCACCGCCGGTGATCGCGTCGTCGAGCTCGAGGTCCTCCGGGCCGACGGCACGGCCTACCCGATCCGCCAGATCAGCCAGCGCGTCTCGGACGCGACGCGCGACGACGTGGACGGCGGCTTCGTGGCGGTCGACCCGGCCAGCGCCGCGAGCCGCACGATCACCGCCGGGCCGTACTCCCTCAACACCTTCACGGTCGTGATCGGCGGCACGTCGGGGCTTTCGCCAAAACCCGCCCCCGCGGCGCCCTTCACCGTCTACCGCAGCGGCGCCGAGCTCGTCGTGACCCTCGACGAGGGCACGAGCACCGAGGCGCTCCGCCTCACGGACGCGGGCGGGCGCGTGCTCGAGCAGCGGGGGGTGGCGCCGGGCCTCACGACCGTGCGCTTCGCCCCGGAGGGCCTCGCCCCGGGCGTCTACCTCGTGAGTGTGCGCGTGGCGCGCGGCTGGGCGACGCGGCGGGTGGTGTGGCAGTAGCGGGGGGGCTGCGGGTGGGGCGTCAAAAATTTGTCCCGGAAAAATTCGCTCGTTGGTTGTGGAAAGTGGCCCGTCGGTCTACATTTGCGGCCGCTTCCTAAAGCAGGATTGGTAGTTCAGTTGGTTAGAATGCCGCCCTGTCACGGCGGAGGTCGCGGGTTCGAGTCCCGTCCAGTCCGCAACAAAGCCCCTTCCTCACTTCGGTGGGGGAGGGGCTTTTTGCTTTTGGTGGAAGTGTTGAAGGCGTAAGGCGGAATTGTTGAAGGCGCTGCCGCGGGGGCGTCGTAGGTGCGGCATGACGAGCCGTGTTTGCCTGCTTAGAGAAAGGGCCCCCTCCCCTTCTCACGCTGCCAGGTCCAAGGCACGGTAAGGTGGCCCGGCACCTCGCGGAGCGAGGCAAACACGGCGCGGCGACCGGCTCGTCGGGCCGGCTGTACGTGCGGCATGACGAGCCGTGTTTGCCTGGCTCCGCCAGGTCCACAGCACGCTCGAACATCCCCGCCGAAAGCTACCGCGTGGTTGAGCCTTCGCGTGCTTTTCCAGCGTAGTCAAGCTTCTGTCGAGCGGCATGAGTGGCCCATAAGCCTACCTGTTCCGCACCCCAAACACCCGCCACCCCAGCCCCCGCAAATCCACCGCCACCAAGCCGCCGTCCGCCCTACTCTCCATGTGCAACAGGACCTTCAAAGCCTCCCCGGCCTGGATACTCCCAATCGTCCCACAAGCTACCCCCAGCACCCCCGCTACATCACAAGCTTCGCCCTCGGCCCGCAGTTGTTCCGCTGAGAAGACATCCGCGAGCCTCACGCCGGCCCGCCCGCCGAGCACCGCCACGTAACCCATCCACCCCCGCACGGCCCCGTAGACGAGCGGCACGCCCAGTCGCGCACAGGTCTCGTCCAAAAGCAGCCGCGCCTCCGCATTGTCGGTGCAGTCGCAGACTACCTGCGCGCCCCGAAGGGCCGCCTCGGCATTACCCCCGTCGATCGTTTTGGCGAAAGCCGCGAAACCAGCCTCGTCCCTATTGAGCAGTAGGCGTTGCCGCAAAACCTCCACTTTCGATCTCCCGACATCCGCCGCGCCGTAGCGGATCTGCCGCGCGAGGTTGCTCGCCTCCACCACGTCACCGTCGTAAAGGTGGAGCGCGCCGACGCCCGCCGACCAGAGCGCGGCCGCCACGTGCGTGCCGAAACCTCCCGCGCCCACCACCACGACGCGCGCCGCCGCGATGCGCGCCTGCCCGCCGAGCCCGACGCCCGCCGTCATCACCTGCCGCAGGTAGCGCGCGTCTGCCATGGTCTTGCGTTGCCTCAGAGCTGGCGCGTGATGGTCGGGTCGGTGATCTTGTCGTCCTCGGCAAGGAGGAAGGCCTTCGAGAGGATGATCGACAGCGTGCGGTCGCCCTCGAAGGGGAGGAAGGTCTTGTCGGCCACCGAGCCCGCGACATCCGCCGTCCCGGGCACGATGCACAGGTACTGGTCCCGCGGGGCGATGAGTATGTTGCCGCTCCCGATGTGGATCTTGTAGCGGTGCAGCTTGCCCTGTACGACGAGGAAGTGGTCCTCGAGGGTGGCCACGTCGCGGATCTTGAGCCGGGGCACGAGCCGCGCGAGGATGCCGCGGCGCGAGCGGGCCAGCTCGTTGAGGTCGCCGAAGGCGTACTCGCGCCAGTACCCGCCGAACTGTTGCACGATCGGGGTCTCGCCGCGGTCTTGCCAGTTGGGGTCGTTGCCGACGCTGGCCACGCCCACGAACAGGTCGCAGTCCCGCATCACCTCCGAGAAGACCACCGGCGGCACCTCGGCCACGTTGAGCGCGTGGTCGTCGCGCAGGAAGCGCACCTGGTCGGTGGCGACGTAGTTCCAGATCCCGGTTTCGTTGTGGGCGTCGTCGGCCTGGGCGCTCTGTACGTAGAAGCTGGCCGTGGTCGCGTGGTCGGGCAGTTCGAGGGTGGCGATGCCGTCGTCGGGGCTGTCCCAAAACCCGAGCAGGGTCGCGCGCCAGCCGCGCAGGCGGGCGAGGTTGACGTACTGGTGCTGGCGCAGGAGGTGCCCGGCCATGCGGTTGGAGTAGACCTCGGTGTTGAGTTCGGCCGGGGTGAGGAGGTACACCTCGCGGAAGGCCTGGCGGATCGGCTGCTGCACCCGGCGACCTTCGAGGTGCGCGCGCCAGGCCATGACCTCCTCGGAGGTGGCGCTGGCCGGGTGCCAGAGGGCGAGCTGCGCGTCGTTCGGCACTTCGTAACCGGCGCCGTCGACGGTTTGCCAGCCGCCGGTGCCGTCGCCGGTGATGACCGCGGTGGGGCTTTCGGCGTAAGGAAGGTAGACCTCCCAGATCAGGTCCTGCCCAAACCACCCGAGCACGGCGTGGCGCTGGTACGTTTTGGCGAAAGCCGCTTTCTTCCAGCGGTAGTTGCCGCGCAGCAGCAGGTCGATGCGGTCGCGCTGCGCGGAGGTGGCCTTGTCGAGTTCCTTCTTGGCTGTGCGCAGGGTTTTGAGCCTTTCGGCAAAACCACTTTTCACCGCGGCGGGAATGGACTTCTGGGGTTTGCCGTCGGGGCGGAACCACTGCAGCGTCGACCGGCCCGGCTTGTCGATGGTGAGCGTGGCGGTGTAGTCGTCAAAGGTCTCCGTGAGGGTGCCGCGGCGCATACCGAAGTCGTCCACCGAGAGCTCCTCGATCTCGTGCACGGTGAGCCCCTCGCGCTCGGCGGCGGCGGCGAGGTACTTGTCGATGGTTTTGCGGGCGGAGGTGTGGCGGATCTTGAGGCGCAGCTGCGAGAGCTGCGTGACGCCGTCGAGGCCGGGCAGTTGGCTGAGTTTATAGAGGCAGGCATTCGAGATGCGCGCCGCCAGCGGACCGGAGCCCGGCACCTTGGTGTAGCCCTTGATGGCCCACCGGCGCAACTCGTCTACGAACTCGGGATCGCTCTCCTCCGGGAAAGCCCAGATGAGGGCCTTGAGGATGTTTAGGCTTTCGTCGGAGAGGTAGGCGTTGACGTGGTAGACGTAGGGCTCGTCGCGCCCGGGGATAATGTGCTGGTGCTCGGTCACCGTAACCTCTAAAGCTCTGGCGAAGGCGAGCCACTCGAGGGCCTTCTCGTGGAAGGCGCCCTCGCCGACCGTTCGCACAACTGATTGCATGCTCTTCGTCCACTTTGCACTCGGCTTCGCGCCACTGGCATCATAGGTGACGAGGACGAGTTCCATCCAGGCGTGGATTCGCTCGCCGGGGAGGTCTGCCAAGTCACTGTGAATGCGCTCGCCGAGTCTATCAACGGGAAGTTTGGTTAGTAGCTGTGCGTAAGAACTAGGGTCAATCAGCACGCTATCGAGATGATCGAGGATGGTGCGGCGGACCGATTCATTGTTGTAGACCGGCGCCCGGTAGATGACCTCTCGTAGGCGCGTGAGCAGTGGTCGCAAATCGGCGGGGAGGGTTTCGAAAGTGTAGGTTTTGGCGTAAGCCGCCGCCACGCTACCTAGTCCGAGCGTCGTTTGGCCAGCGGGGAAATCCGGCGTTTCGACAGTCGCGACGACGCCTTCGAGTTGGGCGGTCGTCCACGTGGGTACACGAATCTTAAGTCTGTGGTGAATGAAGCTAGCTAGCTCTCCGTCGGCTCCTACGGACACACGGTGAGGGCGCTTGTGCGTCAGGCCGTACGCGAGGAAGTCACCGAGCTCAGCTGGCGCATAGGCGCGCGCCATGCGCGCGAGTAGGACCTCGGCCAGGTTGCTATCGATATGCCGGTCGTTCTCCCTGACGGCCCCTAGCAGCTCCCGGTAGACTTCGGCGCTGTCGAGAGCTCGGTCCGACTGCGCCTCGGGCGCTCGCGGCCGTTCGAGTCTCGCGACAAATTTATCTATCGCCTTACCCACCAACCAAGGGCGTGAGGCGCACGAAGGAGACGTCGGTGTGGTCGCGCAGGGTGACGCGCTGCTCGAGGGTCTCGGCCTGGACGTCGTCCACGAGTACGAAGAAGCCGTTGCGCTGGAAGGCGTCGAGCGCGACGTACACCTGGCGCTCGGCGTCGATGGGCGCGGGGGACTTGCGCGGGCCGTTGAGGTGGCGCTCGGCGTCGACCGGGCGCACGAGCCCCGCCAAGGCCTCCGTCTGGCGGCTCTCGTTGTAGGCCGCGACCTCCTGCGTGACGCGTTCGGTGATGATCTCGCGGACGGTGACCTCGGCGGAGGCGAAGCGCAAGGACACTTCGTGGGTGACGTCGCCCCCGAAGGTGGCGTCGCGGACGGTGAGGAGCATGGGGGGAAGGTAAAGGCTAAGAATCGAAGCCGCGATTACGTAATCGTCGCCTCAGCGGGCCGTGAGGTCCGCCTCCTGCGGTAGCCGGTTTGGCGGCCGCGCGCGCAGCGCCGGACGCCGGGCCGGCGATGCCCCCGTGCGCCCGCACACCAGCCCGGCGATACCCCCGCACCCCGCCCCCACATTTCTCCCACGCCAATCCCACAACTCCCCCGTTTTGGCGTTACGCCCAACATGACCCTGAAGTCCACGCTTTCAGTGCTGCTCGTCCTGTGCCTCGGGCTCACCGTCGCCTGTCAGCGCAGGGCCGCCGGTACGACGGTGGACATGTCCGCCGAGAAGGCCCGCAAGGCAATCACGACAGGCACCTGGACGCTCAGCACCCTCGGCGGCGCGACACCCACGGTGGAGCCCGGGCAGAGGATGCCCTCGCTCACCTTCACGGCCGACGGTAAGGTGTCTGGCTTCACGGGCTGCAACCCGATGCAAGGGTCTTACACCCTCGAAGACGGCCTGCGGCTCCGCTTCAGCGAGATGGCCGTCGGCCTCTCGGCCTGCCCCGCCGCCGAAACCGAGAAAGCCTTCCTCGAGGCCGTCAACACCACCGACAACTTCACCGTCGACGACGACGTGCTCTCGCTCAACATCGCGCGCCGCGCCCCGCTCGCCACCCTGACGCGCGGCAAGTAGCGCTCTACACTCGACATCCATTCCCTCAATCGCCACCCGCTCATCCATGCCCAACCTCACCTGCCAAGTCGACATCAACGCCCCCATCGACCAAGTCTGGACCCGCTTCACGGAGCCCGATCACGTCACCAAGTGGTATTTCGCCAGTGAGGACTGGCACGCCCCCCACGCTAGCAACGACCTGCGCGTCGGCGGCGAGTTCACCATCGAGATGGAGGCCAAGGACCAGTCCTCGAGCGTGGACTTCACGGGCACC
The DNA here is from genome assembly GCA_965215115.1 of Saprospiraceae bacterium. Lineage (GTDB taxonomy): Bacteria > Bacteroidota > Bacteroidia > Chitinophagales > Saprospiraceae > CALDTK01. The sequence goes on along the minus strand of OZ244050.1, from coordinate 1,888,599 downwards.
TACACCGAGGTGGACGAGCCCCGCAAGATCGCCTACGAGATCGCCGACGGGCGCACGGTCGACATTACCTTCGAGGAGAAAGACGGCGTCACGACCGTGACAGAGTCCTTCGCCACCGAGGACGCGAATTCGGACGCCCACCAACAGAAAGGGTGGCAGTCGATCCTAGAAAGCTTTAAGCGGTATTGCGAGGGGGATTTGTAGGGGCTATTGCTAGCAATCCTCTAGCCCTGCTCTCACCGGTTCAAGCGGTTTTGCGAAAGCACAATCCTGTTAGATCGTAGACCTTGACAGGCAAGCCATCCCGTACGTCAAGGTCTGCGTCTCGACGTTTAACACGGGTGTCGCCTCTAGCGCCGGGGCAGGGTACGGCTTTGCTCGCGCGAATCTTCGATTTTGCCAAAACTCAGCAGGATTGCCCCGGCAATGCCGGTCACCTTGAGTGGTATCGGATACCTCGACCTACCGGAGGTTGACTATCGTGGACGCTGAGCCACTTGAAGTGAATACCGTAAGATAACCTGCACCTAAGGTTTTAAGGGAAATGTCTATGTTGTATAGTGCTACGGAATTGTTCGAACTACTAAGCCGATCGCCAGCAAAATGTGCGTCCAATATCCTCGACCGTCCTAGAAAATCGGTAAAGGTTACCAAGAGCACGTCTGTAACTGCATTCGCGGTAGTCTCCGGATATGAGACAAGCGCGAAGGACTGTGGGTCCTTGGGTGCGAACACCACATCGTAATTGGTGCCAGATGTTGACTTCCTTTCGGACTGGGGGGTTTCGGGTAGTGTTTCATAGGGGGCAGTGATGTAAAAAGCGTAGGTATCTACTTCTGGAGTGGTATTGTTTGCACACTTACTTTCAAGTCTGAGGTAAGCAAGTTGTGGGTACCTAGAAAGGTGAGGTAGATTGAAATTGACATAATCACCTCCGGTAACCGCCACTTGGTTATAGCCACCACTGCCAAGCGCTAGTTTCCAAACCCGTGAGCCATACTCGCCATCATTGCAAAATGATACCGCTTGAAATTCAACATTGGCACCTCCATCAAAATCGCTAGATAAGGCATAAATAGTGATGTCATCATCAGTCGGCAAAGACTTGCGGAACTGAGAGACGAAACATCCAGTCTCCTTCATTTGTGAACGATTATCTCTATCCTGCGTTCCTAATATTCCGTATTGAGTCTGATTACTAGGTGAGGAGTAATACTCCACCGGATCATTCCCTGGCCCTGTTACAGAAACCATAACCGTCGATCTAAAGACAAAATTTGTATCGAAACCCTCAAACGCGCGCGATTCGTAATTGAGTTGGGCAGCAGTTCCGGAACTATTATCGTTTTCATGTTTACACCCATGATTATGGCCGAGTTCATGGGGCCCAACCAGGAGATTATCATATCCTGTACGGATCACTGTTTGATCTCTAAACTGGGGTGCGTTTAGTAATTCTGATGTGCCAACTTTCCCGTCTGCAGTATAGCTACCAGCAATTAGCATAAATTGGTCGGCTTTCGTATCATTCTCAATTACCCCGACCTCCCCCTCGTTATCGAGCCTTATCGCCAACAATGCATCAGAAAGCGAGTGATCGTTTTGATAGCTACTATGAACCAACGGAAATGTGCCCGCATTTCTATATCTAAAATTAGATATATCGCTATATCCCAAAATATCGTTCATACTTACTACAACTTTTTCTCCCTCATCGTATATGAAGTTGGCGTAGTATGCTGCGCTATCAGTAAATCCGAATGCTACGTCGACTACGCAAATTCCAGATGATGGCCCAACAATCTCTTCTGCCATGCTAACAGCTTCGTTTGAATGCGTTGAAGATATCCCACTGATGCTACCCCTTTCAATCGTATTAGACTGGTACAATTGGTCGATAGTATTCCCAACTCCTGGGCGGTAGCACTCCCGACATTCTATTAACCCGAATCGCCTGTAGTCTTCAGCAATAACAATATAATTTTTATTTAGACCATTGATTACGTAGCTCTTTCCGAGATATCTTAAACTCCCCCTGATTGATTTACCTAAAGTACCATAAAGATCTATTTGCGATCCAGATGCAATAGCTTTGGTGTAGCTCGTATACCTAGTTCGCCAATCTAGTTCAACTAAATTTCCGCTAAGCGAGAAGAAATCTCCTTTGAGCGTTAGCCGAGGACGCTCTAACACCATAGTATTATCGAAGAACGGCAATTCGAGGGTGAACCCCTCTCCGATTTTTATGTATGCGGTATCTGGAACGATTCCTACACAGTACGTTCCAATACCCGGTAACTTCATCCAGGCATCATGCACCTGTAATCCCTTTTTGAGTTGTGGATCATTCAGAACCTTCAGTATACGCTGTTGCGCATCGGGTGTTGCTTCAAGTAATCTTACTATTGGATCGGTTTCCAGCGCGGGGCGAATGAGCTGCCCGTGTGTTGGGACTAAACTTGCCGTTATGGCGTAAATAAATAGAGTGAGATATATCTTAGTAATGTTGAACATGCTGAAGGCTTTAAGCTTGTAGCGGTGGGAGGCCACCCATGCAAACGTAAATCCTGATTTTTTGTTCACAATCGGTTCGTATTTCGTCATAACGAACCAAGACGCCCTTAAATTCCACACCGTACCGGGCTCCCTAGATTAGTATCCTGCCCTATACGCTCTCTCTCCGATGTAGCCTGCTCAGCTACCCCGCGCCCCCGCCCTTACCTTCGCCCCCGCCATGCCCACCCTCCAGCTCTACGATACCCTCCGCGGCCAAAAAGTCCCCTTCGAGCCCATCACCCCCGGCTTCGTCGGGATGTACGTCTGCGGACCCACGGTCTACTCCCCGGCGCACCTCGGCAACTGCCGCACGTTCGTGAGCTTCGATGTCATCTACCGCACCTTGCTGCACCTCGGCAACCGCGTGCGCTACGTGCGCAACATCACCGACGTCGGGCACCTCCTCGACGACGGCGAGGACCGGATGTCGAAGGGCGCGCGCGCCCAGCAGTTGGAGCCGATGGAGGTGGCCCAGCAGCACACCGTCGGCTTCCACGACATGCTGCGGAGCTTCAACTGCCTCCCGCCGTCCATCGAGCCGCGGGCCACGGGGCACATTCCCGAGCAGATCGAGATGGTGCAGGAGGTCCTCGACGCCGGACTGGCCTACGAGGCCCACGGCTCAGTCTACTTCGACGTCCCGGCTTACATCGCGAAGCACGGTACGTACGGCGCGCTGAGCGGTCGCAAGGTGGACGATTTGCTGGCCGAGAGCCGCGAGCTCAAAGGTCAGCAGGAGAAGCGGCACCCGGCCGACTTCGCGATCTGGATGCGAGCGCAAGAAGATGTCTTGCAGCAGTGGAAGTCTCCCTGGTCCGAGGGCTTCCCCGGGTGGCACCTCGAGTGCTCGGCGATGAGCCGTAAGTACCTCGGCGAGACTTTCGATATTCATGGCGGCGGCAACGACCTGAAGTTCCCGCACCACGAGAACGAGATCGCGCAGAACGAGGCCTCCTGTGGGCACGGCGGGGCGCGCTACTGGCTACACACCAACATGCTCCTGCTCAACGGCAAAAAGATGTCGAAGTCCGACGGCAATTATATCACGCCCGAGGAGCTCTTCACCGGCGACTCCGCGCACGTCTCGAAGGGCTACGCCCCGATGGTGGTGCGGTTCTTCTTCCTGCAGGCGCACTACGGCTCCCCGCTCGACATGTCGGATGCTGCGCTGGCCGCCGCGGAGAAGGGCTACCAACGCTTGATGGAGGCGATCAAGCGGGCGGAGGGCCTGGCGCCTTCCGGCAAAACGGGCGACGCGGCGCCTTCCGGCAAAACGGGCGACTCGGCGCCTTCCGGCAAAACCGATACCGCCCTCGACGCCGAGCTCTCGGGACTGATCGACGAGGCCGAGGCGCACCTGGCCGACGACTTCAACACCCCCCGCGCCCTGGCGAGCCTCTTCGAAGTGGTGGGCATCATCAACGCCCTCGCCGACGGTCACCGCGGGTTGAGTGAAGTGAGCGCGGCAAGTTTTGCGGAAACGCTCCACCGCATGCGCGCCATCGTCACCGACGTACTCGGCCTCACGAGCGCCACGGCCGGCGACACCGACACCGACGTGGCCCGCCTCCGCGGCCTCATGGACCTCGTGCTCGACCTGCGCGCGCAGAGCCGCCAGGACCGCAACTGGACGATCGCCGACAAGATCCGCGACCGCCTCGCCGAGCTCGAGATCGAGGTCAAGGACGGTAAGGAGGGCACGAGCTACAGCCTCAAGTGATGTGGGGTTTTGCCGAAAGGCCGACCGGCGTAACCGACGATGGCCCGCGCGGCCTCGGCGAGGAGTACCGAGCCTTCGTCGGCGCGCACCCCGGCGCCACCCTCTGGCACGACGCCGACTTCCTGGACTGCCTCGCCGCCGGCGTCCCCGGCGGTGCCTTGCACTTCGCCGACCTGCGCGAGGGTGCCGCCCTCAGGGGCGTACTCCCCTTCTTCCTGCGCCGGCGCTTCGGCCTCTCGCAGGTGATCGTACCGCCGCTGGCGCGCTACGCCCCACCACTCGTCGATGCCGAGGTGCTCGCGCGCGATGGGGCCGAGGCCTCCGCGGCGAGGCTCCTCGACCGCGTGCGCGCGATCAGCCGTCGCGGAACTTGGCTCCCGCCCGGACCCCTCAGTCTCGACCTCGCCTGGGCACCCAGTACCCTCGACTCCGACGCCTGGCCCACGGCGCTCGCCGGCTTCCGGTGCGCGATGCAGCCCACCTACCGCATCAACCTCGTGCAGCCACCGCAGAGCCTCCGGGCGGGGCTGTCGCGCTCGATGCGGAAGCGCATCAAACGCGCCGAGGGCGCCGTCCGCATCGAGCGTGGCCCCCTCACCACTGACGACCTCGCCCTGCTCGCGGCCCCTTTCGCGCGGCAGCGGCTAGCACTCCCGTTTTCGGTCGACGTGGTCGCCGACGCGCTCGCGCTGCTCGCGCCGCAAGGGCGGGCGATCGGGACGCGCGCCACCGACGCCGCGGGCGAACTCCTCGGCGTGAGTGTACTCCTCCTCGACCGCCACGCGGCCTACGCCTGGGTGAGCGCCTCCACGGAGCACGCGCGCGAACTCGCCGTCGGCAGTTATCTCCTGTGGAGCGAGGTGGGGCACGCGCACGACCTCGGACTCGGGTGTCACGATTTTTTGGGTAGCGCCCTCCCCGGGGCGGCCGCCAACCGTCGTGCCCTCGGGGGTGAGCTTTGCCACTACCCAACGTGGTCATCCGAGAGCGTCGCCTGGCGGGCGTTGAGCCGCTGGCGCCGCCGCGGTGGCGCGGAGGTCGCCAGGGAGTAGGCGCGCGCCCCCTGCACCGGCAAGGCGCGCCGCTCCGCCCGAGCCTGAGGGCCCTACGTGCCTACCGCGCAGGCTAAGTCACCTACGCGCTCTGCGGCCCTCTGCGGCCTCTGCGCTCCAATTAGAACCGACTCTCGAACCCCACGTGGATCTTCGCCCGCTGAAAGTCCACCGGCGCGCCCTTCCGCCGCCCGTAGGCGTACGTAAGGCTCAGCGCCCCGGCTCCCGTCCCGAGCCGCAGCCCCGCCCCGAAGCCGGTCGGCGCGTCCCGGTTCGCGCCAAAACGGTAGGGGTCGCGCGGGCGTATAGCTCAAGTGTATGAGGGCGGGGCGTGGTGGACGCGGGTGAGGCGCTCAAAGAAAGGTCTGCATTGATTTGTGGATGCTCAACGATTTCACCTTACTGATCTTTCCTAAAGGCCCAGCAGTCGGATTACTGATAGCGGGCGACGAATCGCAAAGAGTCTATGACCAAGGAATCGGGGTAGGAGAAGCGAGTTTTCTCGAATTCGGCCCCGCAGCTATTCTCCGCATGCCACGTACCCGAGACACGCCCCGCGATAAATTGCCCGTTAGCATCGATCGTATCCACGATCATGATAGGCATGCGGGAAGAGTCTACCGAAGGAACGAATCCCTGGTGGATGATGTCTTCCGAGAAGTGGAAGAAGTTGCTAAACCCGGTGCCCGAGTAGTCGTGCTGTTCAACGGGATAGCCGGGACTACGTAGGCCTTTGCACAACAGACGTGTGTTGCGGAGAGTACGGACCTCATGAAGATAATCTTCTATTTGGACCTGGCCAACAGCCATTAGCGATACTCCATAGCAGGATCCAGAATGAGATCCTTCTGTAAAATTAAAGCGAATCGACGTGTAAAAGGAGCCAGCAGGCAAGTGAATGTCCCCATTTAAGCCTCTTACTCCCGAACGCTTTTCGGCAACGGCAGCACCTATAATCGGCACTCCACTTCTGGTGCCAACGTAGTAGCCTACTGTTGATAGTGCCGGTGCCGGAGGGACGCCCCAAGCACAATCGAGAAAACCGGCTGGAAAGACAATTGCACCGCTAGCAACAGGTTCTTCCTTACCTAATCTACACTCATTCAGCGAGGTATTTGAAGGGCAAATAAGTGAACGATCTGAAAAACTATTCGGAGCCGCCATGACAAGTGACGTGTCATCGAGCGTACATGCAAACCCGACAATAGCCAGCAGCGAGGAGGCAAGTAGGACTTTCATCTTTGAGATTGAAGCATTGGAACGGAGACGACTCCACATTGAGAAACGATGGAGACTATCGTTATGGAGGAGCTGGATGGGCGAGCTATCCTAATGCTAGTCGGATGTTCCAAGTCATTTGACATTACATCGAATGGGACAATCGTCGAACGCCCCAACCCGTCGCTTAGGCGAATGCTTTCGATGCCGACAAATTGATTTAATCCAATCACTACATGCTCAGACGTAGTCTCCTTTAGGATAGCACTGCAGGGTACTGTAGCGGCTAAAGTATCAGGTATTTTATATACAAGTGCCTCCTCGTAAGTAGGATCAACCGACTGGCAATTGGATATATAAAAGCTGTACTCAACTGTGATAACATTACCGTCTGCAAACGTAACAACAGCTCGAACCTTCGAATCACGGCGTTTGCCGTGCAACAAATAGGGTAAGGTATGACTAACGGAAGGAAACGTAGTCGTGGCGAAATGAACGTACGCGTTGCCGCCTACTGACAGAGCCCAGCTTACAGATGCTATGCTCCCTCCATTACTAACTAATCCCCAACGTGCAATTTCCTCCTGGCAGTAGATGCTTTGTGTAGAATACAGCGTTAAAGGAGCTGTAGAAACCATAGGCTCTGGTCCCAAATTAGATACATAACATGCTGTATTTCGTAATTGGCGAGCGTTATCGTAATCTACGGACCCAGTAATAGCGTTGGCAGATGGGTGTGTAAAGTACTTCCTGCGTACACTATTTGCGCTTGGTGCGTATCCCATCACGGTCCCGTTTCGATCTCCTCGATTATTGATAGCAAATGAACTACCTCTAGCCCAGTCGTTGAGTTCACCTATGATTTTTGCTGGGCCCACGGCGGCATCATCGTGCTGACATCCGTGGTTGTGTCCTAACTCGTGTGGGCCGGTAAGTCTTGCTTCTCTTCTTCCTTGTATAATAACCTTATCTCTCGTTGCTGGACTTCCTCCTTCAGCCCAACCAGCCGCACCCACGCCATCTCTGTAGCGGACGATGAGAGCGAACTGGTCCAGACCATATTGATGTATAAAGTTGCCCAGTTCAAAGTCTACATCTGCTTCCATAGCGTCAAAAGATCCTTGTATTGAAGCAAGACCAATTGCGTCCGGATCTGAACTTGGGTTAAATCCCTGAAAGGACGGCGACCGGAGTATAATCGTTCCTGCATTTTCGTACCTAAGATTAGAGACGCCACTAAGTTGAAGCGCTTCATTCATATCCGCAACAGTGGTAGCTGCCTCTGCAACTACATTTTCAATTTGACTCGTAGCCACATCAACACCGAACCCTACTCTTACGACACATACGGATTCAGTGCTGTTCGTAGGTGAAGATGGGGTGAATGTAGGTTCACTCTTACCATAATGGAATTCTTGCTCAGCAGCTCGTGGAGTGCAGTCATCGTCTAAGTTTGTGGGATTGGTAGCGTAAAGCCCAATTATTCCGGGCTTGACCGAATATATTATATAAGTGATTCCGTCATGCAGTATATATCCTCCCCAAGTGCCTTTGTAGTAGCTTAGTTGTAATCTATTTTCAGTATTAACAATATCTTCATACCTTCTGCCTTTTCTTCGCTGGTCAACATCAACCAGATCACCAGATGCAATTACAACTCCGTTAATATCATTATCAACATAGCGCATCCTTTCAACCCTATACGACTTTTCGGAAAATGGCAAGCTTATTGTGAGATCGCTGCCACGCTGATAAACATTTTCTAGAGTAGCAATTCTTGCGAAGTGAACGCTCACCGCTGATATTTCATCGAAGGTAGCTTCGGCTTCTGACGTTTCTGACGGGGTAAATATACCAATGTCACGTAAAGTACCTTTGGTGTAACTGAGGTTCCTTTGGTCCTCAGCCTGGTCTAGCATTAGCTCGCCGATCATTTGCGATCGACACACTGCAGAAAGGAGTAAGATGAACAACACTAACCATGTTCTATTCGAATTCATACATCAAACTTTGAGATTTCGAAGCGGTTATCGCGCCCAACTTAGCGCCTTCGTCCGAGGATTGGTGAGCCATCGAGCGAAATGTCGCGATGGCGACATATAGGCCATAGGGCTACCTGCTGCCCTACCTTGGACTCCGCTGGCTAGGCTCAGAAACGTTGAGAGCGTAGTTCATATCCTGGTACCTACTTCGTCGTGCGGCTTCACGCGTTGAGTTGGAGGTACGCCGTGCCTTCGGGTGCTCGCGCCGCCTGGTTTTTCGGTAGAGGCTCCCGCGCCCCCCCGCAGTACCTAAAATCGACTCTCGAACCCCACGTGGATCTTCGCCCGCTGAAAGTCCACCGGCGCGCCCTTCCGCCGCCCGTAGGCGTACGTAAGGCTCAGCGCCCCGGCTCCCGTCCCGAGCCGCAGGCCCGCCCCGAAGCCCGTCGGCGCGTCCCGACTGATCTGGAAGCGGTAAGGGTCCCGCAGGTACCCCTGGTCCGCGAACGCAAACAGGAAACTCCCGCCCCCGATCAGCAGCCGCGTCTCGACCGTCCCCACCACGTACGCCTGCGCATCGATACTCTGCTCGTCGAAGCCCCGCAGCAGCCGCTGGCCCCCGATCCGGTAAAGCTCGTTGCGCAGCGGCTCCTGCTCCCCGAACAGCGCCCCGCCCCGCGCCCGCGCCACGGCCACGAAGCGTTTGCCGAGCGGCCGGTAGGCGGTCACGTCTACGCCGAGCCTGTACTGCGCCGTCCGCCCGCCGACGCTGTCCGCCGCCCGGGCCAGCGCCTCGCCCAGGTCCCGAATCCCGCTCGTGACCGTCACCTCCCGCAGCGCCGCCACGGCATCCGCCACGACCCTGAACCCGCGCCGCGTGTCGATGATGTCGTCGCGGCCGTCGAGGCGGAGGCGTACGCCAAAACCATTCCGGCGCGCATCCAGGACCTCCGGCAGTTGCTGCGTGGCTGCGCACGCTGCACCGTGTCGAACCCGAGCGCCTGCGCCACGCCGCCCTCGTAGAAGAACTCGTACGCGTCCGCCCCACCGAAGGCGTAATTCAAGCCGGCCTCGTAGTTGACCCGCAGCCAGTCCTCCTGCTGGCGGTAGAGCCCGAACTCCACCCGCGCCCCGAACGGACTGTCGAACAGGTACGGGTAGCTGCCCTGCAGTTGGATCTCGGTGCTCTGCGGCTGCAATCGCTCGAAGGAGAAGAAGAGGCGCTCGCCGCGTTTGAGGGAGTTGTCGAGCTCGAGGGTGGCGTCCCCGGTGAGGAGCAACTGGCCGTCGTTGTTGTCGGAGTTCGGCAGGAAGCCCAGGAGGAAATCGAAGCGGCTCGTTTTGCGGGCACGCGCATCCACGTACACGATCGCCTCGCCGGACTCGAAGATCACCACCGGCTCACGGACGAGCTCGAGGTACGACAGGCCCCGCAGGCGCCGCCCGAGGTCCGCGATCTCGGACTGGCGGTAGCGCCGCCCCTCCTCCACGCGGAGGTAGCGACCCAGGAAGCCCGCACTCACCGGGCCCTCGGCCCCGTCCCCGTAGCGCACGCCCCCGTAGGTGATCAGCGGGCCGCTCCAGGTCGTGGCCCTCCCGGACAGGCGCTGCTCGGCGGCGGCCAGGCTATCGAGGCGCACCTGCGTGAAGGGATAGCCCGCCTGGGCACCCCGCGCGAGGTAGGCTCTTACATCAGCGTTGAGCGCCGACACGGAGCCGACGGGCTCGAAGACCTCCCGGCGCACGGGACCGTGGACGTCACTCGTGTCGAGGTCGCGCGTGAAGGCCCCGAGCTCGTACCGCGGCCCCTCGTGCGCGAGGACAACGAGCGTGTCGCCACGCAGGTAGCTAGAGTCGACGCTGAACTCGAGGTAGCCTTCAACGCGCAGTTGGGTAGCGCAGAGCGGGAGTCGAGCGGCGGGGCTGGCCTTGACGCCACGGCTCCCGAGACACGCCCTGAGCGCCTCCGAGCCGACGACGAGGTAGGCCTGCTCGGCCTGCTGGCCCGACGGCTGCCCCTGCGCGGAGAGGCCACCCATCCACATCGACAGCAGAATAGTCACGATATACCGGCAGCCTACCACTGGGCTATGAACGGACGCGGGCGCGCGGAGGTCTAAGTCCTTTTGTGATTTCTGTGCCCGCTGCTACTCCATCACCGTCAGGTCCCCCGTCATCACCTGCACCTCCCCGTCGAAAGTCTCGGCCTCGAGCAGCCAGACGTACACCGCCGGGTTTACCTTTTCGCCGCGGAAGTAGCCGTCCCAGGCCTTGAGGGGCAGGCCGCCGTGGACCCAGTCGCCGAGGCCCTCGGTGTAGTAGACCAGCTCCCCCCAGCGATCGAAGATGCTGAGGCCGCGCAGGCGCTGGATGCTCGCGTTCGGGAAGAGCTCCCAGACGTCGTTGACGCCGTCGCCGTTGGGGCTGAAGGCCGTGGGCGCATCCACCGGGTCGCGCCGGAGCACGGACACGCGCACCGTCTCGCGGGCCACGCAGCGCCCCTGCGACACCGACAATTCGTAGGTGGTCGAGGTCCGCGGACGCGCCCACGGCGATTCGATGATGGTGCTGTCGAAGCGCTCGTCCGGGACCCACCGGTAGCTCAGGCCAGCGTAGTTGACCTCGGACCAGAGTTGGAGGCTGTCGCCAAAACGTATGCTGGTGTCGGGCAGGAGCCTGAGGTCGATGGGCGCGCGGGCGGTGAGCTCGAAGGCGGCCGTCGTGTCGCACCCGAAGGGTGTCACCGCGGAGACGGTGTAGTTGCCGGCCGCGAAAAGGGCGAAGCGCGTCCCGCCCGTCGTGTCGAGCCCCGGCCCGCGCACGCGGATGCGCTCGTCGGCGCCCACCGCCACGTCGAGGTAGGCCGCATCGGAAGCTACGCAGCGATCGTCGACGAGCGCACTCACTAGGCTCGGCTTCGCCAGCGCGCGCACGCGCACCGTGGCGGTGTCGTAGCACAGCCCATCGATGCCGACGATCTGCTGCACGTCGAAGGTCCCGCCCCGGCGGTAGGTGTAGGTCCCGTTCGCGCGCCCGGCCGTGCCGCCGTCCCCGAAACGATAGGCGTAGCTCGTGATGCCCGGCCCGGTGCTCGCGTCGGCGAAGGTGATTTCGGCCGGGACGCAGGTGCTGTCGCCGCTTACGCCAAAACCCGCCACCGGGGTGTTGCGCACGAAGAGCCGAAACGGCAGCGAGTCCACGCAGCCCGCCCGACTGCGCCCCGTCACCGTCCCGACCTGCGTACCCGACGCGGGCGGACGCCAGGTGGCTACCGCGCCGCTGGCCACCGCGCCATCCGGAAAGCGCCACGCCAGGGTCTGCACGTCGCGGCCGCCGGCGCTCACGCGCAGGGTCTGGCCGACGCAGGCCGTATCCCCGCCGCTCAGCTCCAACACCGGCAGGGGATTGACGACGATCGACCCCGAGAGCGAGTCCGTACAGCCGATCTCGCTGCGCAGATTCGCCGTGACGCTGTAGGTACCGGCCGAATCGTAGCGTGTTTTGGCGAAAGCCGCCCCACTCCGCTGCCCGTTGCCGAACGCCAGCCGCACGCTCGGCGCCGCGGTGCTGACCCCGACCGAGACCTCCGCCCCGACGCAGGCAAACGGGTCCACGTCGAGCGTTCCGGTGGGCCGCGCCAGCACCTTCACGACGCGCGTCTGCTCGGCGTAGCCGCAGCCCGTCGAGACGCGCAGCCTTACGGCAAAACTCGTGTCGCCGGCCACGTAGGTGTGCCGCACCGTATCGGCCGTACTCGTGGTGCCGTCGCCGAGGTCCCACTGCAGGATGCTCGGCCGGGGCGTGGACGCGTCGCTGAACACGAGCGCCTGCCCCGGGCAGACGGCGTAGTCGGGGTCGTCGAGGTTGAACAGCGGCGCGATGCCCGGCGGCAGCACCGTGATCAGGGCCGTGTCGAGGTCGGTGCCGCAGGCATTGCGGGCCTCGATGACGATCGGGTAGACCCGCGGCTGCCCGATGGCGGTGAGCTCCAGGCTGAAGGTGTCGCGGCAGTCGCGAATGTCGAGCCCGGGCACGCCGAAGTAGCGGCAGGCGTCCACGTTGCGCGAACCGCGATTCGAGAACAGGACGCGGTAGGGCGAGCAGCCCGCGAAGGCGGAGTCGGTGCCGATCTCGGCGAGGGGCTGGGGGTAGACCGTGATCTCCTGGCGGGCGCGGCCGTCGCCGCAGGCGTTGGCGCTGCCGAGGGTCACGGTGTAGCGCAGGGTGTCGGCGGTGACGTTGGTGAAGGTGATGGGCGCGGGCACGGTGGCGCCGCGCAGCGTGTCCGCCGCGCCGCGACCGAAGCTCCAGCGGTAGTCGATCCCGGTGGCGGTCGAGCCGCCGATGTCCAGCGCGACCTCGAGCGGGCCGCAGCCGATGGTTCGGTCGGCGACGATCTCGACCGGGGGCGGCGGCGCGATGACGGCGATGGTCTGGCGCGAGACATCGCGACAGGCCCCGAGGCCCGCGGTCGCCTCGATGACGTGGGGCCCGGCCGGCAGGTCAGTGAACGGCGGGGCGGCCGCGCGCCCGTCGACGGTCCAGGTGACGCGCTGCCCCGGGGTCGCGAAGGGGAGCAGGGGCGTGACGGCCGCACCCGTACAGACCTCGCCCGGCACGTCGAAGCCCGCCCGTGGGTCGAGCACCTCGATGAGCGTCGTGGCCACACCCGAGCAGCCGCTGGCGCTCGTGACTTCGTAGCGGACGGTGTAGGTAGCCGCGGCGGAGGCCCCGCCCGGCGGGAAGGCGAACGTGCTGCCGGTGACGCAGGTCGCGCAGTCGGGCGAGGACCAGGTGCCGCCGGGCATGGGGTTGGCGAGGGCCACGCTCGTGGCCCCGGCGCAGACGCTGATGGGCTGGGCCGTGACGGTGACCCCTTGCACGTCTACGGCCACGCTGCTCGCCCTGGCGCAGGTGCCCTCGCCCCGGGTGTAGGTGAGGGTGACGCGCCCGACGCGGGTTGGGTCGAAGGTGGTGGTCTGGGCGGCCGCGTCGGCGATGGTCGTCGCGCCTGTCCAGCGGCCGCCGGGGAGGCTGGCGCGCAGGGTGAGGGCGCCGCTCCCGACGCAGACCACGGTATCGGCGACGGTGGGTAGGGCAATGCTCACCTCGCTCGGGGCGGCCAGCTCGAAGGTGTCGGATTTGCTGATGTCCCCGCAGCTGTTCGAGAGGCTCGCGGTGACGATGTGCCGCCCTAGATCGAGCGTCACCGGGAAGGCGGTGACGGGGGCGCCGTCGATGGTGTAGGTGGCGCCGGGCACCGTGGGCGCGGGCGTGTACTGGATGGCCTGGCAGGCGTCGGGTTGTGGGTTGAGGGTAAGGTCGAGCCGCTCGACGGTGATGGCGCGCGTGGCGGTTTTGGCGCAGGCCCCACTACCGGTCGTGTAGGTGAGCGTAAAGGTGCCGGCCGTGTTGGGTACGAATTGTACGCCTTGCGGCAAAACCCGGATGTCGCGCGCTCCCGACCAGGTGCCCCCGGCGGGTGAGGCGGACAGGGTGATGGGGCCGGAGCCGGCGCAGACGACGGTGGTCGGGGCCGCGGGGGAGGCCACGGTGATCTCGGCCGGGGCCGCGACGGTGAACTCGTCGGTAAGTTGCTGGTCGCCGCACTCGTTGCTGAGTTTGGCGACGACGGTGTAGGTCCCGAAGTCGGCGCGGAAGGGCCAGGTGGTCTGCGGCACGCCGTTGATGGCGTAGGCCGCGCTGGGCAGCAGCGGGGTGGGCGTGTAGTTGAAGGGTGTGCAGGCGTCGGGCGCGGGCGTGAGACGCAGCTGGGGCGCGGCCACGACCTTGAAGCGTAAGGTGGCCACGTCGGGTTGATTGCAGGCGTTGTTGACGCGCAGGGTGAGCGTGTAGTCGCCGGGGCTCCGGAAGGTGAGCGTGTCGACGGCGATGCGGCCGCTTTGGTTGAAGGGCACGGCTCCCGTGATGGTCCACTGGTGACTGCTGGCCCCGGCGGACTTGAGCCCGGAGACGATGACCCGCGCGGAGCCGCCGTCGAGGCAGACGGTGAGCGGGTCGCCGGGCACGGTGACGCCGGCGGTGGCCTCGGCCACGGCGCGGGGCTTCTCGAGGACGGTGATGGTCTGCGTGGAGGTGGCCTCGCCGCACTCGCCCCTGACGCGGTGGGTGATGACGTAGGTGCCGGGCGTGGTGTAGGTGTGGGTGGTGGCCGTGCCCGAGCCGCCGCCGTCGCCGAAGTCGAAGGAGTCTTCGGTTTGGTTGCACTGGTTCGGCCGGACCGATATTGCGTCGTTGACGCAGGCCGTCGGTCCGGGGCTGATCGTGAAGCTGGACTGCGGGGGGAACTTGAAGACAAAGGCCGAACTGTTGGCCAGGGGGTTCTTCGGGTCGCTCTTGGTGTAGGTGAGGAGTTCGGGGCGGAAGCGCTCCGTGAGATTGCAGGTCCCGAAGCGACGAAGGTTGTAGACGTGAACGATCTGGGCGTCGCGGTTGGCGAAGGGGACCTCCTGCACGGGGCTGCCGTCCTCCCAGTCGATCGTGAAGCGGTCGATCTCCTGGCTGAAGCTGTTGAGCTTGATCTGGAAGCACACCGCGATCGTCCGAGTCGTCGCGCACGTGTCCTGCTTGCCGAGGCAGGTCGTGATGCTCGGCTCGGAGGTCTGTGAGCGTCCGGGGAGACCTCCGGCGAGGACACACGCTGCGGCTACGAGTATCCGGAAGGCGAGCCGGGTGATTAGGCGGGGGGGCATTCCCCAAAGGTGGGTCAATTCCGGCGCACCCGAAGGATTGAGGTGAAGCGTTACACGAGTTACATGAGAATACTCGGCCTTTAGTAGCGCGCCCGACCGGCTACGCCTGGGTCAAACGCGCTACGCCAGGAGGTGGACCTCACGGCCCACTTACTACAAGGCGGTGGAGTCTAGGCCCATCGCGTTACAGTATATTTTCGCGCCGTGTCCAAGCCAAGACCCTCGACCTCCACAAAGCCGGCCACGCCCGAAGCCCTCACCCAACCGACCACCCTCACCACTACCCTCCACCCCGCCGAGGCCGCCACCCCGCAAGGCCGCGGCACGGCCCTTCCCCTCACGAAGGCCACCGCCCTGGCCATCCCCAAGCGCCCCGACGGCACGCGCCGCGTCTGGGTGGCCATCGAGCAGCTCGAGCCGTACCAGGCCAAGGTGCAGGGCAACGGCCGCGGGGGCTACTTCGTGGCCGTCAACCAGCAACGCGTCCGGGCACTCGCAAGGAGTTTTGGCGAAAGCCGTCCGGACGAAATCTACAGCGCCCAACTCCAGGTCACGCTCACGCCCGACCTCAGCAAGTACGGACTCCCGATGCCGGTGGAGCTAGAGTTGCTCCTGGCCGAGGACCCCGTGGCGCACGACTACTTCGAGGCGCTCGTGCCACAGCAGCAACGCCGCATCCTGCACGGCGTCGGCACGCCGAAAGGAGAGGCCACGCGCCTCCGCAAGGCCGTCGCCACCATCGAATACCTTCATGCCGTAAGGGGCGCCGTAGATATCAAACACTGGCACGAGGCCCTAAAGGCCTAACGTGACCCTAGCCCATCCACCCATCAACTCACCAACCCACCCTCCCATCAAACTCTCCTTCACGACCGCCCTCCAACAGCAAGCCGATGATCCGCTCGGGTGGAACGGTCGCCTGCTCATCCCCGCGGACGTCGTCTCCCAGATTCCGCACCGCGAGGATGGGTCGCTGCGCGTCGTCTGTGCCCTGCCCGACCTACCCGACGAGTGGCACGGCGCCCTCACCTCCGACGGGCAGGGTGGCCACTACATCATCTTCAACAAGCAGCGCATCCGGGCCCTGGAGAAAAAGGGGCTCGACAAGGCACGACTCCGCGTGACGCTCGTGCCCGACGAGTCCCGCTACGGTGCCCCGATGCCCCCCGAGCTCGCCGAGCTGCTGGCGCAAGACCCGCACGGCGACCGGCACTTCCACGGCCTCACGCCCGGACGCCAGCGCAACCTCATCTACATGATCGCGAAGTACAAGTCGGAGGCCACGCGGCTCGAGAAGGCGGTAGGGCTCGTAGACTACCTCGTGGAGGTGCGGGGGGCGCTGGACTTCCGGGAGCTGAACGAGTACTGGAAGGCGCGCCGCTGAGCGCTAGCTACAGCCCCCGCAGCCACCACAGCCCCCGCAGCCACCGCAGCCTGAGTCACCGCCGCCGCCACCGTCGCTGTCGGCCCCGACGGCGTCGGTGGCCGTCGTGAAGTCATCGCTCACGGCGTTGGCGTCGCTGCCCCAGCTGCCGCCGGCCCCCGCGCCGCCGAAGCGGCCGCCGTCGAAGAGGATCGGTACGGCGGCCATCCCGCTATCGCCGCCGTAGCCGAGACCACCGCCGCCCGCGTCGGTGCCCGAGAACGAGACCGTGGTTTTGCCACCCGCGAATCCCCCGGCGTCGGTGTAGCCGCTGGGCTGCTCCCAGTAGGATGTCGGGGCTCGACTGTGGTCGTCGGTGCCGGCGGCGGCCCCGCCCGCATCCGCCTCCGTGGCCCGGGAGCTTCGTTGGCGCTTGCGCTCGTCCAACTTCGCGAAGTACCGGTAGTCGAGGGTGCCGAAGTGCAACACGTGACCGCCGTAGCGCAGGTGGCGGTCGAGCTCTTCGGGGGTGCGGGGCTCGGGGCGCGTCCTCAATCCAGCGAGTTCGGCCTCCAGGAGCCTACGGCGCTCCCGCCCGAAGGTAGTCAGCTCCTCCGCCTGCGACAGCCAGATCAGGAAGCCCCGCCGGAAGTACGGCCGCAGCGACTCGGCGCGCTCCATCTCGATGCGGACCTGCCGCGACTTCGGCCGCGAGCTCAGTACGATCCGCAGGTAGTCCGGGAGCCCGAACCACTCGGTGCGGAAGGTGCCGTCGTGGTCGATTAAAGTACGTGTGTGACCGGCGTACGGTGCTCATCGCCACCACTTCGGCACCACCCAATTGCGGTGCGTATTGACGCGCACGAACTCCGTCTCGGCCATGCGCTGCGCCGGGTCCGGCCAGTAGGCCGCGGGGGCCGCGGTGCCGAAGGTTTTGGCGTAAGCCTCCAGGGTCTTCCCGTACCAATCCGTGTACTGCTCGCGCGCCTCGGTGCCGCCGACCGTCGGGCCGTGGTGGAGGTCTTGCCGTAGCGCCTTTCGGCAAAACTCGTCCCAGTAGCTCCGCGTGTAGAGCAGGTGGAGGTGCCAGACCTGGTCGACCTGATCGGACGGCGTGACGGGGTGCCCGGCGGTGCAGGCGAGGAACACGAAGCGCTTGTACTCCTGGATGGCGCCCCCGGCGAAGGCGACCGTCCAGCCGTTGTCGCGGGCCAGTCGCGCGAGGAAGGAGAGGCGGCAATGCGGTGGTAGAGGTCGGCGTGGGACATGGGGAGGGCGCTTTGCTAGATGGGCGCTACGCTAGATGGGCGCTGCAAAGGGTAGAAGCCGCCCTGCTCTTTGCGTCTCCTTGCGGTCCCTCGCGAACTTCGCGTTCCATCAGGTTCGCAAAGCACGCAAGCAAAGCCCATTTAGCGAAGCGCCCAACTAGCACAAAGTGCGCCCAACTAGGCCGAAGGCCGCCCTAAAGACTCACCCCAGCCCACTCCCCAGCCCAATCATCACCGTACTCACCCCGATCACCGCCAGCCCAATCCACAGCGCCCGCCGCGCCGCCGCGCCCGCCCGGCGCCACTCCCCCAGGTACAGCCCCCACAGCGTCGAGGTCATGATGATGAAGGCCATGTGCAGGGTCCAACTCGCGAACTCGAAGCGCTCCCCGAGTAAAGTGGCCCCCATGCCGTACAGGAAGAACTGCATGTACCACGTCGCGCCCCCGAGACTCGCCCAGGCGTAGTTGCCGGCCAGCGGCGCGCTGCTGTCCCCGTAGTCGACGTAGCTGCGCTTCCGGACGTTGAGCCAGACGCAGTACAGGCCGTTGGTCGTGAGTCCGCCGAGCAGCAGGACGACCAGCGTGGCGTTGTTTTGGAACAGCGAATCCGCCCCGGCCGCCACGGCACCTTCCGAGATCGGCGCCCCGGCCGCCAGCCCGAAGGCAAAGCAGGCGCTCAGGATGCCGCTCACCACCGCGACCGTCAGCCCGCGCGACATCGAGAAGGCGTTGGCGTCGCCCACGGGCTCGTCGCCGGCCGTGGGTCCGGTTTTGGCGAAAGCCGCCTCGGCCTGCAGTGCCTCCTCCTTCAGGATGCCCGCCCGCCCGCAAAACGCGATGCCCCCGAGGCACACCACGACCCCGAGCAGCGTCACCGCCCCGGCCGTGGTCTGCGCCAACGCCCCGAGCGTCCCGGCGTACAGCGGCGGTACCACCGTCCCCACCGCGGCCGTGAACCCCAGCGCCACGGCCATTCCTAGCGAAACCCCGAGGTAGCGCAGCGCCAGCCCGAAGGTGAGCCCCCCGATGCCCCACAGCACCCCGAAGCCGTACGTGTACCCGAGCGTCTCCGTCGGCGCCGCCGCGATCACCGCCCGGAACCCCGGCACCGTCAGCGCCGCCGCCACCGCCGGCACGACGAGCCAGGCCATCAGCCCCAGCACCAGCCAACTCGACTCCCAGGCCCAACCCTTGACTTTCTGTGTGGGCACGTAAAAACTCCCCGCCGCAAAGCCCCCGAGGGCGTGGAGGAAGAGGCCGAAGACTGCATTCATAAACCCACCCCGGCGTCGCTGTGCGGGTGCCGGAAAGTAGGCCGCACACCCGCGGGCGCTGTCCTGACCCCGCGTGGGGCCCGCCGCCGCTACCTTCCACGGCCCCAAGACAGTCCCGCCGCCATGTCCGCTACCTCAGCTTTCGCCAAAACCTCTACGTCATCCACTACTTCGCCCGACGTTAAGGTTGGCCTCTTCGGCATCGGGCTCGACACCTACTGGCCGCAGTTTGACGGACTCCACGAGCGCCTCCTCGGCTACCAGACCCAGGTGGCCGAGCGCCTCACCGCCGAGACCCACGCCGCCGTCGTCGACCTCGGCATCGTCGACACGCCCCAGCGCGCCCGCGAGACCGCCGCCCAACTCAACGCCGCCGCCGTCGACCTCATCATCCTCTACATCACGACCTACGCCCTCTCGCATACGGTGCTGCCCGTGGTCCAGGGCGTGCGCGCGCCCATCGTCGTGCTCAACGCCCAGCCCGTGGCCCGCATCGACTACGCGCACATCAACGCCATGGGTGACAGGGGCCGCGCCACCGGCGAGTGGCTCGCGCACTGCCAGGCCTGCTCCGCGCCCGAGATCGCGAGCGTCATGCGGCGCGCCCGACTGCCCTTCCGCCTCGTGACCGGCTACCTCCAGGAGGACTACCTCTGGCGCGAGCTCGGCGAGTACGTCCGCGCCGCCCAGGTCGTCAAGGGGCTGCGCGAGGCGCGCATCGGTCTGGCCGGTCACTACTACAACGGCATGCTCGACGTCTACTCGGACATGACGCGCCTGGCCGGGGCCTTCGGGTGTCACTTCGAGTTGTTGGAGTTCAGGAGCTTGGTAGGCTTTCGCCAAAACGAAGGAAGTGCTGAGAGTGCCCGGGTGCCTGGGTGCTTGGGTGCGGGTGGTGCGGCACCCCAGGCACCTAAGCACTCAAGCACCCCAGGCACCCCAGGCACCTCACGCACCCCAGCGCCCCTCCAAGCAAAACGCACCGAACTAGCCACCGCCTTCGCCATCGATCCCGCCTGCTCAGAGGCCGAACTCGACCGCGCCGCCCGCACTTCCCTGGCCCTCGACCAGCTTGTCGAAACCCACGACCTCGACGCGCTCGCTTACTACTACGAGGGCACGGGCGACGCCGAGGCGCTCGACGTGGTCACCTCACTGATCCCGGGCCTCACCTTGCTCACGGGGCGGGGCATTCCCGTGGCGGGCGAGTACGAAGTCAAAAACGTGCTCGCGATGAAGATGCTCGACCTGCTCGGGGCGGGAGGCTCCTTCAGCGAGTTCTACGCCATCGATTTCGAGGACGAGGTGGTGCTGTTCGGGCACGACGGGCCGGCGCACCCGCGCATCGCCGACGGGGCCGTGAGCCTCGTGCCGGTGCCGGTGTACCACGGCAAACCCGGCTCCGGGCTCAGCATCCAGATGTCGGTGGCGCACGGGCCGGTCACGCTACTCTCCGTGTGCGAGGGCGGCGAGGGCGATGTCTGGCTCACGGTGGCCGAGGGCGAGAGTGTGCCCGGCCCCGTGCTAGAGATCGGCAACACCAACTCGCGCTACCGATTCCCCATGTCTGCCCGCGCCTTCACGGACGCCTGGACGAAGGCCGGCCCGAACCACCACTGCGCGATTGGCGTGGGGCACGTGGCGGGGGTTTTGGCGAAAGCCGCGGAATTGTGGGGGGTGGCGTGTAAAGTGGTGGCGGAGCGGACGGATCCCGGTCTCCGCGCCGGGCGCGCCCCGATTGGGCTGTAGCGGGTTCGATCCGATCCGAAAGACGCGCGGCTACCGCGTGAGGCGCGGCAACCGCGTGAGGCGCGGCAACCGCGTGAGGCGCGCCCGGCGCGGAGACCGGAAGCCGCGCGCGCGCGTTAGCACCGCGAATCCCACACCCTAAACCCGCCCCCGGGCTTTACTGTCTCTACTAGCCAACGCCCCGCCCATGGACCTCACCACCCTCGCCGCCCTCGAGCAGGCCCTCGCGGCCTCCCCCGACAATCACTTGCTCCGCCAGCAGATCGCCACGGCCTACCTCCAGCTCGGCCAGTACGAACAGGCCCGCGACCACAGCGCCCACCTCCTCAAAGTCGCCCCGACCGACCTCGCCAAGCTCGACCTCGCCGCCGCCTACCTCGGGCTCGAGCGCCCGTCGGCCGGGGTCTTCGTCACCGAGGAGCTCCTGCCCGGGATGCACCTCGACGACGCGATGCTCGACCGCCTGCGCTCGCTGCACCTGCGACTACTCATCGCCGACGGTAGAATGGCCGAGGCGCAGCAGGCCTTCGCGAAGTTTAGCGAGCGCGACCCCGGCTGGCGCGCCCCCGAACTGGAGGCCAAGCTCAAGGTCCGCCACCAGGCCACGCGCCCCGACGGCGACGAGGAGAGCGACGACGAACTCTTCTTCGAGCGCCCGAAGGTCAGGTTCGCCAACGTCGGCGGGATGGAGTCGGTCAAGGACGAGATCCGCATGAAGATCATCGCGCCGCTGGCCAACCCGGAGCTCTTTCGAAAGTACGGCAAGAAGGCCGGTGGGGGCATTTTGCTGTACGGCCCGCCGGGCTGCGGGAAGACTTTTCTCGCGCGCGCCACGGCCGGCGAGATCGACGCGCGCTTCATGTCGATCGACCTCGACGACATCCTCTCGATGTGGCTCGGGCAGTCGGAGGACAACCTGGCGTCCCGCTTCGACGCGGCGCGGCGCCACCAGCCCACGGTGATGTTCGTCGACGAGATCGACGCCCTGGCCGGCAAGCGCCGCGAGGGCATCGGCGGGCAGGGCCTCAACACCACCATCAATACCTTCCTGCGCGAACTCGACGGCATCTCCGACGACAACGAGGGTCTGCTCGTGCTCGGGGCCACCAACCTGCCGTGGCACCTCGACACGGCCTTCCTCCGGCCGGGGCGCTTCGACCGCGTCATCTTCGTGCCGCCGCCGGACGAGCCCGCGCGCGCCGCGATCCTGCGGCTCCACCTCGCCGACAAACCCACCGACGACGTGCGCTACGACAAGATCGCCGCGGTGACGGACAAGTTTAGCGGCGCCGACCTCACCGCGGTCATCGACCGCGCCGTGGAGGTCAAGCTCACCGCCGCGATGCGCTCCGGCAACGTCGAGCCGATCACCACCAAGGACTTACTCGCCGCCGCCAAGCTCACGCGCCCGAGCGTGACCGACTGGCTGAACACCGCGCGCAACTACGTGCTCTACTCAAACGCCTCCGGGATGTACGACGACGTGAAAGCCTACCTCAAGCTGTGACCAACCCCTACCAACGCCTCGGCCTCGTCCAGGAGCTCATCTCCGCCGAGAAGTTCGACGCCGCCCGCCAGCGCCTCGACCAGCTCGCGGCCGAGTTGCCCGACGAGCCGCACGTCTACGTGTTGCGCTCGGTGATGAGCTTGCGCCAAAACCAGTACCCCCAGGGCGAAGAGTTCGCGCGGATCGCGCTGGAGCTAGACGCCCAGAGCACCGTGGCCCGCAGCCTCCTCGCCTCGAGCCTCAACGCCCAGCGCCGCTACCGGGAGGCCCTGCCCGTGATCGAGGAGGCCATCGCGCTCGACCCGACGGCCGCCACCGAGTACGCCATCAAGGCCCAGTCTTTGGTGCAGCTAGACCGTTTTGCGGAAGCGGAACAGACCGCCCGCGCCGGACTCTCCTTCGACCCCGACCACGAGGACTGCCGCAACGTGCTCGCGCTGGCGCTCAACCTCCAGGGCCGCCGCGACCAGGCGAGCGTGGCCGTCAATGACCTCCTGGAGCTCAATCCCGTCAACCCCTACGCCCACGTCAACGCCGGCTACGTGGCGCTGCACCAGGGCCGTATCGCGCAGGCGAAAGATCACTTCGTCGAGGCCCTCCGCATCGAGCCCCGCAACGCCAACGCGCAGGCCGGGCTCGCCGAGACCATCAAGGCCACCAATCCCTTCTACCGCTGGCTGCTGGCCTGGGGGGTGTGGATGCACGACATCGGCAGCAAGTACCGCTGGGGCATCATCCTGGGCCTGCTGCTGGTCGTCAACCTCGTACCGGCGCTCGTGCCCTTCTACCTCGCGCTGTTGCTGTGGAACTGGCTCACGGCGCCCATCTCGACGGCTTACCTACTGCTCCACAGCACCGGCCGCTACCTCGTCCCCGCCGAGGACCGCCCCTACGCCGTCGGCATCCTCGTGTGCCTCGTGGCCGCCGTCGGCTTCGCGGTGCTCGGGGTCGTGAGCGGGAATGCACTCTGGTACCTCGTGGCCGGGTCTTTCGGCCTGTCGACGATCATGCTCCAGCAGATCATCACGCAGGAGCGCCACCGCAAGGCCTTGCTCGTCAACGGGCTTACGCTCGGCGCGATCGCGGTCCTCGCGCTGATCTACGCCACGGCGGCCATCGCCGGCACGGCGCCGCTGGTCGACATCACGGGCCTCATCATTATCGCCGTCGCCTACTCGTGGCTCGGGCCGCGGATCGGGGCGGGGAGCTGAGGTTTTGGCAAAAGCCGAGACTCGCGCAAGCAAAGCGCCCATGGAACCGCAGCGCATCTTCCTGCACCTCGCCTACGTCGGCACGGCCTACCACGGCTGGCAGACGCAGACGCCCGAACTGCCTACCGTGCAGCAGACCCTCGAGGCGGCGCTCGCGCGGATGCTCGGGTACGCGGCGCACGTACACGGTTGCGGCCGCACGGACGCCGGCGTGCACGCGAGCAGCTACTATGCACACTTCGACCTCCGGGCGCCGCTCGGCTTCGACCCCGCCGAGCGTCTCTACCGCCTGCTCCCGCCCGACATCGCGGTCTACGAATGGATCCCGGTGGTGCCGACCGCCAACGCGCAGCGCTCCGCTACTTACCGCCGCTACGAGTACTTAGTCGCCCTGCGGCAAAACCCCTTCCACCAGGCGCTGCGCGCGCCGTACGTCGGCGTCGGGTTCGATGTCGCGGCCATGCAGGCGGTCGTGGCGCTTTATCGAAACGCAAGCGACTTCCGGGCATTCTGCCGCAGTCCCACGCAGTACCCGAGCACGCGTTGCCGCATCGACGCCTGCGCCATCACCCTCGAAGAAAACGGCGGCCTGCTGCGCTTCTCGATCCAGGCCAATCGCTTCTTGCACAACATGGTCCGCCTGCTGGTGGCGCGGATGCTGGATGTTGGCCGGGGCCGGATGACGGTCGAAGACATTTCTCAGGCGCTGGAGTCGGGGCTTGCGCCAAAACGCTTGCGGGCTGCGCCTGCGCAGGGCCTGAGCCTGGTGGCGGTAGGGTATGACTGGGAGCGCCTTACCCAGGACACGCCGCCGAGCACGCACCCCGAGTAAAGCCTCCCTCGCGCAACTTAGGAACACCAATCGCCCGCTCGGAGTGCCGCCGGGGACGGGTTTCGCCAAGTCGCGGAACGCGACGGGGTCGGCGAGCCGACCAGAAACCCGTCCCCGGTGGCACTCCGAGCCCCACGAGACACTTAAAAATCAATGCCCCCCCGAGGAAATCCCTTTACCCCAACAGCTGCGCCGCGTGGGCCTTCGTGTCGACCTTCTCGATGATGTCCTCGATCTTGCCGTCGGCGTCGATGACGAAGGTGGTGCGGGCGATGCCGTCGTAGGTGCGGCCCATGAACTTCTTCTCGCCCCAGACGCCGTAGGCCTCGGCGACGGCGTGGTCGGTGTCGGCGAGCAGGTCGAAGGGGAGGCTGTACTTCTCGATGAACTTGACGTGCTGCTTGGCGGTGTCCGGGCTCACCCCGAGGATGGCGTAGCCCTCGGCTCGGAAGCGGTGGTAGTTGTCGCGCAGGTCGCAAGCCTCGGCCGTGCAGCCGGGGGTGTCGTCCTTGGGGTAGAAGTAGAGCACGAGCTTCTGGCCGGCGTAGTCGGAGAGGGTGCGGGTGGCGCCGGTTTGGTCGGGGGCCGAGAAGGCGGGGGCGGGGGCGCCGGGGGTGAGGTGGGTCATGGCGGGGAAGGTAATGGCGGGTTTGGGGTAGGGTTATCCCAAACCTGCTACGCAAGCTTCGCCAGGTCCGGCGAATGCCCTCTGTGGTCTTGTTTGATGGTTTAGGGCCGTCGAGTACATTTCGGCCATGAGCGAGCGTACCCTCCTGATCATCTACTGGATTGTGACTGGCCTGCTGTGCGCGGGCTTGGCCTTTGCGGCCTTCGGCCACATTACGCTCCCCGACGAGATGCGGCAGCAGCTGGAGTCGAAGGAGGGCTTCTTCCCGATTCGACTGATGCCCTTCCTCGGGGTGCTGAAGCTCCTCGGGATCGCCGTGCTGCTGTGGGGCCGCCGCTCCGACCTCACGGTGGGCGCCTACGCGGGCTTCTTCTTCTACGGTCTTGGCGCCGTGGCGACGCACCTTACGTACGGCGATGCTTTCCAGGAGGCGATGGGTGGGGTGATCATCACGGTGTTCGTGCTGGCGAGCTACTTCCTGTGGCGTAGGACGCGCGGGCGGGTAGCGGCGCGGGTGGGGTATGTAGCCTGATCGACGCTAGCGTCTACTGAAGGCGGCGCCCGCCCTCTTGATCACCTCCACCTCCCGCGCGTCGTACGGCGTGCCGTCGGCGTGGAAGACCTCGTGGTGCCAGAGCGAAGGGCTCGCCGTGTAGGTCGAGTCCCACGAACCCCACGGGTACTTGGTCTGGGTCTTGCCGTCGACGAGGCCCCAGTTGTAGGCCCCGACCTCGTTGTCGACCCAGACCGGGAGCATCGTGAGGAAGGTGTTGCCGGTGCCGCGCGCGACGTACTCCGTGCACACGAGGGGGCGGCCGTAGCGCGCGAGCGCGAGGTGGGGCGCCTCCCCGCCCGGGGGGCCGTAGTAGTGGAAGGAGAGGAGGTCCGAGTTGTTGAGCTGGAAGCGGCTGAAGCGCTCGCGCTCGGCCTCGGGCTGCTCGAAGGCCGGGGTCCACACCCCGGCGGTGAGGGGCTGGCTCGGGGCCACCTCGCGGGCCCACCCGAAGGTGGCGACCATCAGCGGGTAGACGCGGTCGTGCTTCGTGTCGACGTCCTCGGTGGCGGTAAACTTCCCGAAGTTGGTGTTGTCGGGCTCGTTGTAAAGGTCCCACATGTAGACGCGCTCGTCCTGGGCGAAGCGCCGCAGCAGGCTCTTGACGTAGCGTTCGAAGAGCGGGAAGTTGCGCCGGTCGAGCGTGAGGCGCTCCTGCGAGGGGCTCTGCACCCAGCCGGAGTTGTGGATATGAGGCCTGGGGGTGGGCTGTGTGCCCGCGGCCGATACGGGGTCCCACACGGCGTCGAAGACGACGAGCGTGGTCGAGATCCCGAGCGAATCTGCCACGGCAAGGTAGGCGTCCACGCGGTCGAGGAAGCCCGTCGAGTCCTGCTCCCACGCCAGGTCGTGGAGGTAGACCCGCATCGAGTTCATCCCGATGTCGCGCGCCCACCCGAGTTCCTGGCGCGCCTCGCGGAGGGCGAGCGGGAAGGTCGCGGCCTGCCAGAACTCGAGCTGGTTGATGGTCGAACGCGGGTTGTAATTGGCGCCGAGGGGGATGGGCCGGGCGTCGAAGTAAGCCCGCGCGCGCTCGGGCGTCCAGCGGCCGGGGACGACGGTGTCGGCGGGGGGCTGCGGGAGGGCGGTGGTGTCGGCTTTCGTCAAAACCCGCGCTCCGTCACTCGAGCGGCAGGCGGTAACGGCGGCAAGGAGGTAGACGGCGAGGAAGAACGGGAGGGTGCGCATGGGGGAGCAAGCTAAGCAAAACGATGGTTCGGCTGCGGGGGGCGCACTCGCGGAACGAGCCAAACGCGCCCTTACCCCGCGTAGCTCTTCTGCAGCCCCGTCAAAAACCACCGCAGGTACTGGTCATTGCACTCCCGGTACTGCCGGGTGTTGGGCCGGCGGAAGAAGGCGGTGATCTCGTGCTCGCCGACGCGTTTGCCGGCGAGACTAAACATTGCCTGCACCTCGTGGGACCTGAGCTTGAAGGCGATCTTGAGCTTGCGGAGGATGTCGTTGTTGCTCAGGCGCTCCTCGGTCTCGGTGGGGGCGTTCTGGGTGACGCCGCGGCGGTCGACGATGAGGCCGTTGAGGAAGGTGGCCAGGGCGTAGTCGTTGAGGGGCTCGAAGGCCGGGTCTTCGTCGGGGCGGGTCCAGCGGTCGACCTCGTCGAGGTGCGCGCGCTGGCCGCCGAGTTCGAAAAGGTGGGCCACGGCCCCGTCGTCGAGGGAGAGCGTGTAGCGGAGGCGGCGGAGGATGTCGTTGTTGGTCATGGGGCAGTGGCGTGCAAACCTAAGTACCGGGGTGCCCGCCGCTCACTCTCCTTCCAGCACGAACCACATGTCGCGGTAGGCGTCCACGTCGGGGTAGCCGAGGGTGCCGGGGGGGATGGCGAGGCGGCGCATGAGGTCCGAGCGGCCGTTGGGCTTGATCGGGAAGGCGGCCGCGCGCGCGGAGGCCTCGACATCCGCCGTGTCGCTCACGTCGCGGATGAAGACCTCCTCGCGCTCGGTAGAGGCGCCGTCGCGGCGGATCATGTGGCCGCCGGGGAAGGGCTCGGCGAGGCGGCCGCCGGGGGTGACGTTGACGTTGGACAGCGGCAGGTTGCGGTTGACGCCGGGGGCGGCGGGTTCGTCGAAGAGGAACAGGAAGGCGTAGGTGGTGTTCGGCGCCAGGTCCCAGGCCTGCCCGCCGTCGATGGCCCAGCGGAGGTAGTCGTCGGTGCGGAGGCTGGCCGGGATGACGCCGCCGCGCGCGAGGGCGACGGTCTCGTAGGTCTCGCCCTCGGTGAAGTCGTCGGAGTAGTGCATGATCGGCCAGCGGTACGGGGCGTTGGCCTCGTTCGGGTCGTGGGGCCAGTCGGTGGCGTAGGTCGACCACTGGGCGTTGGTGCAAGGGCCCTGGTAGTCGCCGCCGCCCGTCCAGACGGAGACGCCGTTGGGGGAGGTTTTGCCGACGAGCGCCTCACTCACGTAGGCCCTCGTGCCGTTGTCGTTGATGCGGGGGGCACCGGTGACGCGCATGAGCTGCACGGAGACGCGGGCGTTGGCCGGGTCGGCATCGTCGACATCGACGGGTTGGAGGCGTACGGTGATCGCCTTGAGGCGAAAACCCGCCGCGCCCGTGGTGAAGGTCTGGCCGAGGTCACGGTCGCGGTAGTAGTACTTGGCGAACACCCCGCCGTTGTCGGCACCCTTGCGGTAGACCCAGTCGTCGGTCTTCGTGGGTGCGCCCTCGCGGGGGGCGTAGTAGCGCATGCTGGTCGGACCGGACTCGTCGCGGCGGAGTTGCGAGATTTTGACGGTGGGGCCGGTGGGCGGGCCGGTCGGGGTAGAGATGGTGAGGGTGGCCGTGGAGTCGAAGGCGGGGGTGGTTTGGCGGGGGGTGGCCTCGGCGGTCGCGCAGGCGATGTGCAGCGCGGCTGCGCACGCGAGGACGGCGGCGAGCAGGCCGAGGCCCGGGACAGACGCCGTGCGGGGGGAGATATGTGTCATGACGGGGGGGCTTTATGGCAGAGGACCTTATATGATATAGGGCCTCGTGGGTGGACGCGGATGCTAGGTTACGAACTTTTCACCCCACGACGGCGCGCCCGTCCCCCGTTTTGCCGAAAGGCGCCCCCCCCTGCCCGACGCCATCCCCGACCGTGAGCCCGCGTGCCTATTGCGCCACCAAGTCTGGCGCCGCAGGCTCTTACCTTCCCCCCATGAAACTCTGGGACAAGGGCCAGCCCCTCGATCAGGCCATCGAGGACTTCACCGTCGGCCGCGACCGCGAACTCGACCTCGAGCTCGCGCGCTACGACCTGCAGGGCTCGATGGCGCACGCGCGGATGCTGCGCAAGGTCGGTCTGCTCGACGAGGGCGAGGACGATGCCCTGGTCGGTGGCCTGGCCGCGATCCTGGCCGAGGTCGACGCGGGCACCTTCGAGATCCCGGCGGGGGTCGAGGACGTGCACAGCCGCGTCGAGATGCTGCTCACCGAGCGCCTCGGCGAGGTCGGCAAGAAGCTCCACGCGGGGCGGAGCCGCAACGACCAGGTGCTCGTGGACCTGCGGCTCTTCTACCGCGCGCAACTCGACGGCCTGGCGGCGGGCGTCGGGGCGCTGGTGCTCGACCTCCTGGCCCGCAGCGAGCGCGAGCGCGAGACGTACTGGCCGGGCTTCACGCACACGCAGGTGGCGATGGTGTCGAGCGCGGGCATGTGGCTGGGCGCCTACGCCGAGACCCTCGTCGACGACCTGCGCCTCCTCGCGGCCGCGCGGGCGATCAGCAACCAGAACCCGCTCGGGACGGCGGCCGGGTTCGGGAGCAGCTTCCCGCTCGATAGGGCCGAGACGACGCGGCGGCTCGGGTTCGCTGACCAGATGTACAACTCCGTGGGGGCGCACCTGAGTCGCGGCAAGACCGAGTTGCAGTGCGCCTACGCCATCGCGGGCCTCGCGCATACGCTCGGGCGCCTGGCCAACGACGTGGTGTGGTACTGCAACCAGAACCTGGGCCTGGTCCGGCTCCCGATCGAGGCCACTACCGGGTCCAGCATCATGCCCCACAAACGCAATCCCGACGTGTTCGAGCTGCTGCGCGCGCGCGCCAATCGACTGGCGGTTTTGCCGCACGCCATCCAGAGCCTCACGGCCAACTTGCTCGGCGGCTACCACCGCGACTACCAGCTGCTCAAGGAAGAACTCTTCCCCGGTTTTGCGGAAGCGAACACGCTCGTCGCGATGCTCGCGCGCCTGTTGCCCGACGTGACCTTCGTGGCCGCCGACCTCCACGACGACAAGTACCGCGACCTGTTCAGCGTCGAGGAGGTGAATCGCCGGGTCGTGGCCGGGGTGCCCTTCCGGGATGCGTACAGGGCTGTCGCCAAAACGATCGACGACGGGAGTTTCGAGCCGGATCGGACCCTGAGGCACGTGCACGACGGGAGTTTGGGAAATCTGCGCAACGACGGGGTGGCGGGCAAACTCCGACAGGTGCTGGCGGGATTCGGGGAGCCCGCGCTGGACTTTGGGTAAGGTGTTATAACGCTACCCAATCCGCTCCGGCAACAGATAGCTCGTGTAGTTCGGCTTGGTACTCTGCCACGCGGCGTGCTCACCCGGCCCCAGCAAGCGCCCTCCGATACGCCCGGCGGCCATCCGCGAGCGCGTGTTGTCGGCCGCGATGTGTAGCACGAGGAAGGTCCACCCGAGCTCCACGGCGTCGTCGACGCCGGGCAGCGGTTCGTAGCGCGTGTGCCCGATCACCTCGCCGCTGGCGGCGTCCTCGACGACCAGCGCGCCGCCGCTCGCGAGGTTGGCGTCGAAGAAGCGGTCGAAGGTCGGGCCGTGGCGCTCGGGGTCGATGTGCTGCTCCCAGATGAGCGGGTCGGCGGCGGCGCGGCGCAGGGCCACGCGGTCGGCGCCCGCGAGGGGGCGTAGGCGGACGTGGGCGTCGGCGAGGGTCGGCTGGAGGTCCAAGGCGGGGGCGTCGGCGGGGGGTGATTGCGTCACCGAGATCGGTAAGCCGCGGCAAGTACGGCCGGCTTTCGCCAAAACGAGGGCTACGTTACTCAAATAGAGGCTCCGGGTACGAAATCGTAGTGTCGTCGTTTAGGTTTTGCGAAAGCGCCTACCTTCAAAGCATTATCCAGAGCTGGCCATCAGGCGTTTATGAATTGCCGATAAATCTATATCGCGGGCAGCGCGGGCGGTGGCCCTGGGAGGTCCCTAGTTTAGCACGACGGAGGCATCCACGCTACGGATCCGCCGCACCACGCTCACGCCGCGCCGGGCGGAGCAGCCACCGTCTCGGCCCCCCACTCCGGTTAACGTAATTTCGCCACTCTCTACGACACCCCTTCCAACACAGAAGTGACTATGGTACTCACAGCCGTACTCGACAACCTCCGCCACTCCTCCAGCCTCTCCGGCACCGCGTCCGACAAAATGTCGGTCTTCATGACGCTCACGCGCCTGCAGATCAAGCGCAGGCTGTACCGTCGCAGCAACGGCCACGCCAACGGCCAGGCCAACGGCCACGCCGCCCTCGCCAAGGATTGGTTCTCGCGGTACTCTTTCAGCGGGTACAATTACTTCACCCTGGAGTACCTCTTCAAAGAGGTGTTCATCTCGAACGACTACTACTTCGAGGCCGCCACCAACGCCCCGATCATCGTCGACTGCGGCGCCAACATCGGCATGTCGATCCTGTACTTCAAGAAGCTCTACCCCGAGGCCCGCATCACCGCCTTCGAGGCCAACCCGCACGCCTTCGCGATGCTGAAGCAGAACGTGGAGTCCAACCACCTCGAGGACGTCCACCTCCACAACGTCGCCCTCTACGACGCCGAGACCGAGATCTCGTTCTTCATCGGCGAGGACGTCGGCACGCTGCTCGGGTCCATCAAGCCGGAGCGCGGCGGCGGCAACGAACTCAAGGTCAGGGCCGCGCGCCTGTCTACCTACCTCGCGGACATGGACCAGGTCGACCTCATCAAGATGGACGTCGAGGGCGCCGAGGTCAAGATCTTCGCCGACCTCCTCGCCTCGGGCACCATCACCAAGGCCCGGGAGTACATCGTCGAGTATCACCACAACATGGACGACAACAAGTCGAACCTCGCCGGCTTCCTCCAGCTGTTCGAGTCCAGTGGCTACAGCTACAACATCAAGGCTACCTACCAGCGGGTGGACTCGTTTCAGGACATCCTGATTCACTTTTTCAAGAAGGGGTAGGTAGGCGCGCGGGTGCCGGAGTCCCGCCCGCGGGCGCCTCGTGGTCGTGAGGTTTCCAAATACCTAGGGCCGGCAGGGTAATCGGCGGCGAGAGTTGCGACTGGCGACATATTTGATGATGCTCGCTTACCTCGTCCGGTCGGTCGGTCGGGAAATGGCTGAGTTTGCCCCCCGTCACCTTGTCCCCGTTCGTGAATCACCTGTCCCGCCTGTTGGCGCTTGCGGCGCTGCTCCTCGTGGAGACGGCCCTCGCGCAGGACCACGCCACCCTCGGGCGCGCGCTCGACGTGTGTACGGCGCAGACGCTGCGACTCAAACTGGACTCCAGCAGGCTCTCGGGGCCGCGCCTCCACGCACTCTGCGACGGTAGCGACAAGGTGGCCCGGGCCTTCTTCTCCCCGACGATGACGTGGCTGCGGTACGAGTTCGTGACCGACGGCGAGTTCGCGTTTACCGTCACCGCCAAGGGCAGTCGCGAGGACATCGACTTCGTGGTCTACCGCGCGCCCCGCGGGGGGCAAGGGCCGCTGGAGCCCGTGCGGTGCATGTTCGCCGGCCGCAACGCCGGTTCGGCCAAGGACGGCATCTGCCTCGGGCCGACGGGCCTGGCGGCCACCTCCACGGACACCCTCGAGCTCCCGGGCTGCTCCCTGCGGTCGGACAACTTCCTGGCCCCCGTGCAGATCGCCGCGGGGGATGTCGTCTACCTCGCCGTCAACGCCTACGCCGGCCCCACCGCCATCTCCGTCAGGCATACCGGCAACGCCTCGACGGACTGCCCGACCTCCCGCGTCGAGACCGCCGAGGCCCCGAGCGCGGCACTGTTCCCCAACCTCGTGCGCGAGACCCTCTACCTCGGCGGGCTCACCAGCGGCAGCGAGCGCGTCGAGTACGAGATCATCGACCCCCGCGGCGCCGTGGTGAAGCAAGGCGAGCTCCGCGGCGTCACGACGCTCGCGTTCGGGGAGTACGCGGCGGGGGTGTACTATTTGCACCTGCTCTTCTACGGTTCGCCGAGCCGAGTCTTCGCGGGGCGCTTCGTGAAGCTCTGATGGGACCGGCTCCGCCCGTCGGATCGCTCCGCCCGTCGGGCCCGCCATCGCGAGACGTGACCTGAGTGCTCGCGCGGCAACCCCTCCCGACGGCGCTACCCCCTCTTCCGACTGCGGGAATCTCACCCTACTTTCGGACCTCCCGCCCCCTCCCCCCGCATGTCCTCCTGTCCCGCGCCGCCCCCCGCCAAAACCGTCTACCTCGTGGCCGTCGGCCGGCGCCTCGTCGAGCGCCACGGCGAACGCCCGATCTACACCCCGGAGGACGTCGTGGCCGCCGCCGAAGACGTCATCCGCGACTGGCCCGCCTACGAGGACATCGGCGCCGTGACCCACGATAACGTAGACGGCGCCGAGCCCCTGATCGAGGGCCTCCCCGAGGGCCCTTACCGCTCGCGGCGCTACCGAATGCGCGTCTACATCAAGCAGAACGCCGAGGCCATCCGGCGCGCACGCGTCCGCGGCGTGAGGGTGGACTGGGACTGCCACGCGCTGTCGATGTACTGCACCGAACTGGCCTTCGACGCCTTCCACGCCGCGCGGGGGGAGGTGTGCGACTTCGCGAGCATGCGCGCCGAGATGACCGCCGGCGTCGCCGAGGAGAAGATCTGGCCGCAGGGCTCGCGGACGGGCGCACTCGGGTCGCTCGCCGCCCTTGACGAAAGCGATCTCGCTGGCGTCGACGGCGGCGGGGACTACGGCGGCGGGGACTACGGCGGCGGCGGCGGCTCATCGACCTGGTTCGGGGACTTCTTCGACGGCTTCGGGGGGCTTTTCGAGGGTTGGTTCGACGACTGGTGGTAGGCGCGCTTTGCCGATGTCGACCCCGGGGGTCGTCCCGTATTTGTCTTTGTATAGTTCGATGAAGTGTGAGGCGCTGCGGTAGCCGACGGCTTGCGCCAAAACCTGTACGCGCGTCTCCCCGGCCGCCAGCAGTTCGCGGGCGCGTTCGAGGCGGCGGGCCACGAGCCAGCGTTTGGGGCTTTCGCCAAAACGTGTCTTGAAGTCCCGACGGAAGCTGCGCTCGGAGCGACCACTCAGCACGGCGTAGTCGAGCAGGGTGAGCGGCTTGTCGTAGTGGGCGCGCATGAACTCACGCAGGGGCCGGCGCCGCGTACGGAGCAAACCGCCCAGCGTGGCGCGAACCGCCTCCCCACCCTCGGTCGAGAGGCGATCGAGGAGGGTACGGAAGCCTTGC
Organism: Saprospiraceae bacterium; assembly: GCA_965215115.1. Taxonomy (GTDB): domain Bacteria; phylum Bacteroidota; class Bacteroidia; order Chitinophagales; family Saprospiraceae; genus CALDTK01. The sequence continues at coordinate 1,854,555 of OZ244050.1, read as the reverse complement.
CGATAGGCCTCCGCGGCACCGGGCGAAGGCTCGGCGGACAGGTTTTGCGGAAGCGTACCCACCCAGTCCTGCACAGCGCCCCCCGCCGGAAAGAGGCAGAGGTCCATACCGGGATCCGGACCGGGGGCGGAGGCCGATGCGTCTCGCAACAGACGATCCGAGAAGAACACGACTACCGTCGCGAAGGCACCGCTGGCCGGCGCCACCAAATCCGTCACGCCGTAGAGTCCGCGGCGCATCAGGCCGGCCTGTCCCGGGCCGACGCGCAGTCGTTTGCCTGTCTCATCGTAGAGGATTTGCTGGCCCTCCTGCACGAGGGTGAGCGCGTGCATGGCCACGTAAGTCGGGCGCTCGTGGAGGGCGGCGGTGACGCGTTTCCGCAAAACGACCAGGTCGTCATCTGCGTAGAGGCAGTCGACGAAAGGCAGGTCGAGAAGGCGTTGCGGGACGCTTACCACGGCGGGAAGGTAGCGCCTCGCGCAGTCGCCCGATGCCGCAAAACGGCCAGGCTTTCAGCATATCGCTGGCCGTTTCGCGGCATAGCTGCCGTGGGTACGCCCGTAGGTTTGCCGGATGAAACTAGCCTTCCTCGGCCTCGGCATCATGGGCAGCCGCATGGCACACAACTGTCTGGCCGCCGGCCACACGCTCACCCTCTGGAACCGCACGGCCGACAAGGCCCGCGATCTCGTCGCCCGGGGCGCGACGCTCGCCGCTACCCCCGCCGACGCCGTCGCCGGCGCCGAGGTCGTCGTCACGATGCTCGCCCGCCCCGAGGCCGTCGAGGAGGTCGCGTTCGGGGCGGGCGGTTTTGCCGAAAGGCTCACGCCCGGGCAGCTCTGGGTGGACAGCAGCACCGTCGATCCGGCTTTCGCCAAAACCCTCGGCACGCGTGCCCGACGGCACGGGTTCCGCTTCGTGGACGCGCCGGTGGCGGGGACGAAAGGTCCGGCGGCGGCGGGGGAGCTCCTCTTCCTCGTAGGCGGTGACGCGGCCGACGTGGCGCTGGCCGGGCCGTTGTTCGACGCGATGGGCAAGAAGCGGCTGCACCTCGGGCCGGTCGGCTCGGGGGCGGCGATGAAGGTCCTCGTCAACGGTCTCCTGGCGCAGGGGATGCTCGCCTTCGCGGAGGCGGTGCACCTCGGTACGGCCCTCGGGCTCGCGCGGGCGCAGGTGTTCGACGTGCTGCTGGGCACGCCCGTGACGGCGCCCTTCCTCGCGGGCACCCGCCCGAAGACCGAGGGCGACGACGACAGCGTCAACTTCCCGCTGGCGCTGATGCACAAGGACCTGCACCTGGCGACGCTGGCGGCGTACCAGGCCGGGCAGCCGGTGCCGAGTCTGGCGGCGGCGAAGGAGGTGTACGCCGGGGCGGTGGCGGCGGGGCTGGGGGAGCAGGACTTTACGGGGGTGTTTGGGCACGTGGCGGGCGCGGGGCCCGTTCTACGTCCCGTCCCGGGGTCGTAAGTCGTAGCGTTGCTCGGTGTAGTCCGGCTGGCGCGCTGGGGTTGGGGGGGCGCTGGTGTTGGAGTCGCGTGCGGAGTCGGCACTGCCCGCTACCTTTACTTCCGATGCGCGCTAGACTTGTTTTGCTTGCCGCCCTTTCTCTTGCGCTAAGCGCGGTGCTTGCTGCGCAGTCGAGAGATCCCTGGAAGGTCAAGCCCGCTACGCTCCGCGAAGCGCTCGTTACGCTCGATCAGCTCTTCGACGACACGACGAAGTATTCGTTCATGATGTTTCCGGAGCGAGTGGCTACCAGTAGCCTCCACTCTGGCTTTGGCATGTGGATGCGCAACAACTGGGGGCTCTAGGGCCGCAGTTCGTTGAGCAAGGAAATGGTAGCCCGTGGCTTCACCCATCCCGACGATATGTCCAGCGCTATCCTTACGGCTTACCACCGAAGCTTACGTGGAGAACCACTGGGCTTGGAGGACATGGCCGAGAGCCATCGCGCTTATTGGGCGGGTGGGAAAGATCGTGGCTTCTGGTCCGATTCGACCGATGCTCGACAGCGGAGAGTAGACGAGGAAGCAGTGCTCGCGCTTTTCCTTCCGGGCGATACCATCGTCACTCACGTACACGCTAGGTACCGGAGGCTGTTCACCACTCATTCTGCAAGCCTCGGGGGCACCGCGGTGGTGCAGGGACACATAAACGACAAACTGAAGATCGAGCTCGTCTATCTCGAGCAAAAGAAGCGGCACGAGGCCGGTAGACGCGTCGGGGAAACCTTTTCTACCTGGCCGCAGAATTGTGTGTTGATCCCGCCGCCGGGGTGGGAGCGTGGGCCTTTGGTTTTGCCGCAAGGCCTTTGATAATGACTCACGCCCGGCTCCGCCAAACGTTCGAGCCAGGAGGCGGACCTCACGGCCCGCTGGCGGGTACTGGTGGGATGCGACAGTGCTGCCGTGGACGCTAGCCCGCCTACTCCACTAGCTTCACCACCCCGCACCCGCTCGAACGGCACCCCGATGAAGTCTCTCCCCACCCCCCTAGCCTGCGCCCTCCTCCTCCTCGCCTGCACCCAATCCACCGACCAAACCACCGACCCCTCCCCCCAGGACTGGTCCGCCCGCGCCGCCGCCGTCCCCACCGCGGACACCCTCACGGCCGGCAAGTCCTACCTCTCCATCTACTCCGAGATCTACAGCTCGACCGAGCACAAGACCCACCCCCTGACCGCCATGGTGAGCCTGCGCAACACCAGCGACGCCGACACCGTCTACGTCACGCGCGCCGAGTACTACGACACGCACGGCGTCTCGGTGCGCGAGTACTTCGACGCCCCCATCTACCTGGCGCCCCTCGAGACCGCCGAGATCATCATCGCGGAGTCCGACCTCACCGGCGGCACGGGCTCCAACCTCATCATCGAGTGGCGCACCCCGGCGAACGCCCCGGAGCCCCTCTTCGAGGCCGTCATGAACTCGACGGCCGGCCAGCAGGGGCTGTCCTTCACGACGCAGGCCATCCGGATAGAGTAGCCGCTAACAAGACATCGCCCCCCGGCGATATACCTACCATGCCCGCCCCCCGCAAGCTCCTCGTCACCACCGCCACGGGCACCGTGGGCTCGTCCGTCGTCGAGGCCCTCGGGCAGGCCCCCGCGCTGCCGAACCTCCCGAAGGCCCCGGCCTACACCGTGCTCCCCACCACGCGCCACCCCGAGCGCGTCGGCGTCACGGAGCCCTTCTTCGACCTCACGCACCCGCACGAGAGCGCCGAGACGATCCTGCGCGCCGATGCCGCCTTCCTGCTCATGCCCCCGGGCCTCGCCGACGCACCTGCGCGGTTCCGCGCGCTGCTCGACGCCGTGCCGAGCGGCAGACTCCCGCACCTGGTGTTCATGTCGGTGCAGGGCGCCGAGTCGCGGTCCTTCCTGCCGCACGCCAAGGTCGAGAAGGTCATCCGCGAGCGCGTGATGCGCGAGCCCGGCCCGAAGCGCTTCACGCTCCTGCGGCCGAGCTACTTCATGCAGAACCTGGAGAACGTCTTCCTCGACGACCTCAGGGAGCGCCGCGAGATCGTCGTGCCGGCCGGGGGGGCCAGGTTCGTCTGGGTCAGCACCGACGACATCGGTCGTGCGGCGGCGGCCGTGATGCTCGACCCGACCCTCCACGCCGGCAAAGCCTACACCATCACCGGCACCGACGTAGCGGGTTTTACGGAAGTGGCCCAAAGACTCAGCCGCTACACCGCGAAGCCCGTCACCTACCGAAGCCCCAATCCGATCAGCAACTTCCTGCGCCTCCGCAGACAGGGCACCGACCCCGGCTTTGCCGCCGTGCAGACGCTACTTCACTTCGCGGAGCGCTTCACGGCCACCCCGCAGGTGAGCGCGGACTACACCTACCTGACCGCCGGCCGGGCGACGAGCCTGGACAAGTACCTGAAGGGGCTGGCGGGGAAGGTGGACGGGTAGGGCCAGGGCCGCCCCCGCGACGAGGACCATCGCCCTCGACGCTAGTCTTGCCCCAAGATCAACGGCAGTCCGTCCTTCCCGCTCCCGATCACCACCACCTTCGAGTTCGGGCTACTCGCCAGTTGCATCGTCGCGTCGATGCCCTTGTCCTGGAGGATGCGGTCGTTGAGGCTCGCGGTGAGGATGCGGTTGGACTCGGCCTTGGCCTCCGCCTCGATGATCTTGCGCTCGGCCTCGCGGCGCTCCTGCTCGAGGAGGAACACGTAGCGCTGGGCCTCCTGCTCGGCCTCGAGCTTCTGCTCGATGGCGGCCTTGACGCGGTCGGGCAGTTCGATGTCGCGGATGAGGGTCGCCTGGAGGTTGATGTAGTTGTCGCCCAACGCCTGCTCGAGGCTCTCCTGGATGCTCGTCGTCACCTCGGCGCGCTTGGTGGAGTAGAGCTCCTCCGGGGTGTAGCGCCCGATCACCTCGCGGACCGCCGAGCGGATCTCGGGCTTGATGAGGCGCTCGACGTACTCGCGGCCGAAGGTCTCGTGGAGCTCGCCGATCTTGTCGACCTGCGGCGCGATCCGTACCGTGACATCGGTGCCGATCGTGAGGCCGTTGCTCGACAACACCTCCAGCGGCTCGGAGATCTGCTGCTCGCGGACCTCGTAGATGTACATCGTGTTCCAGGGCGCCACCACCTGGAAGCCCGGCGAGTAGATGTTCTCCTTGTCGAGCCCGCCCGTGAAACGCTGGAAGAGCACCCCGCGCTCACCGGCCTGGATGGTGAGGAAGGAGTTGAAGGCCACGTAGACGAGCGCCACGAGCAGCAGGCCCGCCAGCAGGTAGTAAGAGTTGAAGCCGCTGGGGCGCTCCGGGATCTCTATGCGGTTGAAACGAGGGGGGATGGACATGTACACTGGCAACACGTGGCGAGGCCCGATGGATGTTGAAGCGCGGGGCGCATCCCTACCCCCCGACCTTTAGAAAAAAACCTCCCCCCGTGCAGCACATCCTCCCTCCCGCGCATCCTCTAGGCCTCCATTCCTAAAAACCAACTCCGATTATGCGTCTCCACCTACCGCTTTACGCACTGCTCCTGGCTCTCTTCACCCTCGGCGCCTGCACCAAGGACACCACCGAGGTCATCGAACTCGGCCCGCGCCTCTCCGACGAAACCGTCACCGCCACCTTCACCGGCACGATCACCGCCACCGACGGCACTGGCCTCAGCGGCGTCATCGTCGCCGCGGGCGCCACGAGTGCCGTCACCGACGCCGACGGCGCCTACACCCTCGCCGGCGCCACCGTCGTCGCAGACCGCGCCCACCTCACCGTCCGCGGCGAGGGCTACGTCAACGGCAGCCGTACCCTGCTCGTCGACGGCGGCAGCACGCACCAGGTCGACGTCGAGCTCCTCAGCCTCACCGACGCCCAGGCCATCAGTGCGGCCAGCGCTTCGGACGTCGAGATCGGCACCACCGGCGCCAGCGTCGCCTTCCCGGCCGCGGCCTTCGCGACCGCCGACGGAGCGCCGGCCCCTGGGCGCGTCAACGTCGTGGCGCACTACCTCCCCGGCGACGCCGAGTCGAGCCTGCGCCGCATGCCGGGCGACCTCCGCGGCACCAACGCCGAGGGCCAGGTCACGACCCTCACGCCCCTCGGCATGATCTCGACCGTGCTGCGCGACGACAGCGGCAACGCGCTCCGACTCGCCAAGGGGAAGACGGCGACGCTCACCATCCCGGTGCCCGCCGCCGCTCGCGCTACGGCCCCCGCCACCGCGCCCCTCTACTACTTCGACGAGGCCAGTGCCCTGTGGGTCGCCGAGGGGCAGGCCACGCTCACCGCCGAGGGCTACGTCGGTGAGGTGAGCCACTTCACTTTCTGGGCGGCGATGCTCGGGCGCACGGGGATCAAGCTCTGCGGCCAGGTCCTGGCGCAAGACCAGGACGGCAACACCACACCGTTCGCCAACCGCAGGGTATTCGCTCGCGCGGACGGCTTCCCCAACGCCGCCGTCGGCACCGATGCCGAGGGTCGCTTCTGCGGGATCGTCCCGGCCGAGACCACCGTCACCTTGGTCACCGCCACTGGCTGCGACGGCGTCGTCGAGATCGCCACCGTGCCACCGTCGAGCAGCAACGTCGCCCTCGGCGCCATCACCTTCACCCCTAGCGGCCCCGCGCAAGTCACGCTCCGCGGGCGCATCGTCTGCTCGGACGGCGAGCGCCGCGTGGTGCGCGTCCGACTCACCGGTAGCGACGGCGAATTCACGGCGGCCGCGGTCGGCCCGAACGGCGCCTTCCGCGCGAGGGTCGACAACTGCGGTACGGACAGCCTCCGCGTGGCCATCAGCTACGTCGACCCCGCCTCCGGCGAGACCGTCACCCTCACCCGCGGCGTCGCCCGGGGAGCCGATCACGACTTCGGCAACATCGAGGCCTGCCGCGCGAAGGGACCCGCGGCATCCTTGGAGCGCAACTCCTTCTCCGCCACCATCGGTCGGGACACGCTCGGGGCCCGGCGCAGGGACATCCTCATCACCGCCGACGCCACCGGCTTCACGGTCGTCGACACGACCACCGGCGGCGGCGTCGTCTACCTGCGCGCACTTACCCGCGCTGGCGACTTCCTCAAGGTGGGCCGCTACCCCCTGGCCAACGGCGCGGTGTACAACCCGCGCGGCATCAACCGGACGCCACGCGTCTCCCTCGAGGGCGCCGCGCTGAACGTCACCTCCGTCGTCCCCGCCACCGCGACTACGCCAATGGTGGTCCGGGCGCAGATCGGCCCGTTCGACTGGCGCGACGCCGACGGCAGGGTCGCCGCGGTAACCATTAACTTCAACGGGGCCGTACAAGCTAGGTAAATCCCGACACCCACCCTTGACACAGGTCCCTCACCACGTATTCGCAGCCGCCCAGCGCGGCGACCGACACGCGCAGCACGAGCTCTACCGGGCCCGTGCTGCGGCCGTGTACGGGACCTGCACCCGCTACGGCGCCACCGACGCCGACGCCCAGGACCTCGCCCAGGACACGTGGGTACAGGCGCTCGACCGACTCGCGGACTGCCGCGACGCACAGGCCTTCCCCAACTGGCTCCACCGCGTCACGGTGACCACGTGCCTCCAGGCCCTGCGCGCCGACAAAACCCGCGCCCACCGCGCCCTCGCCGACGCGATCGACCGGCCGGGGGCCTTCCTCCCGGATGCGTTGCGCGTCTCTTCCGAGGCACTCACCCACCTCGCCACCGCCGAGCTCGTCGCGCACATCCGCCGACTGCCCGACGGCTTTCGTGAAGTCTTCAACCTCGTCGCCGTCGAGGGCTACACCCACGCCGAAGCCGCCGCCGAACTCGGGATCTCCCCGGCGACCTCCCGCTCCCAACTCACCCGCGCGCGCCAGAGCCTCCGCCAGCGCCTCGCCCAACTCCCCCTGCTATGTCTCTGACCCCGGATCACTTCGACGGCGACACCGCCCGCCGCCTCCGCGACTTCGAGGCGACGCCCCCGGACAATGCTTGGGCGTCGGTGGTGCGCGCGCGCAAGAAGCCGACGCGCCGGCCGGCCTGGTACCGGGCATCGGCACTGTCGGGCCTGGCGCTCCTGGTAGTCACCGGCTGGTGGGTACTGGCGGGCGGTCCGCTCGACGCCATCGATGAAGCGACTCGGCAAGGCTCCTCAGGGCTCACCCAATCCGAAGTCGAGGAGGGGTCCAACATTAACGCCAGCACTTTCGCAGCATCGGACGACACCGAGGGTGGTGACGCCGCGCGTGAAAACGTCAAATCCGCCGGACTCCAAATTGTAACCAGCGATCCCGCTGCCGTCACGACCGAAGCATCTCCCTGGATGCCAGTACGCAGTGTACGCCTTTCGGCAAAACCAGCCGCAGCCGCATCGCCCGAGGCCGGGGTGAGCACCCAGCGCACCAAGGCTCCGTTGCCCCCAGCCAATGCGATTGAGGAACTCGACCAGCGGGCTGCGAGACGCCTATCTACAGGCACGAGCGCCAGTGTCCCGCCGCAAGCCGCCCTGTCGCCAATGGGCGGCCGCGAAGAGCGGGCAAGTACCACCGCCGCACTCCCTAGGCCCGACCGTACGTCGCCCTTGACTGCACTCCCGTGGCCTAGCGTCGAGGAAGTGCAGCTGGCCAAGCGCGGAGGCACCATGCGCACGCCCCCGCCCCCGCGTCCGAGCGCCGCCGCCTGGAGCCGCCAGGTTCGACTCTCCGCCGGCCTGGCCGCTACCCAACGCGCCTTCCAGGCCCACGGCGACGACGACTCGGCCTACGCCCGCCGCCGCGATACCCTCGAGTCCAACCGACCGGACCTCGTCGGCGCCCTGGTCTACGAACAGACGCACCACCGCGGCCTGCGCCTGCGCGCGGGCATCGGCTACCAAGCTTACCACCGGGAGTCCGCGTTTACGAGCGCCATCATCGAGGAGGCCACCACGCGCACCGTGCTCGACCCTAGCTCCGGGGCCGTCGTCCGCACGGACACCCTCGCGCGCGCCTACCGCGTCAGGAACGTCACGCAAAACCGCCAGCAGACCGCCACCGTCTCGCTCGGCGCCGGCTACGCCATCCCGACCGGGGGGGCGTGGCGGCCCTACGTCGTCGCGGAGGCCGGCTACGAATTCCTCCTCGCCACACGCGGCAAGCTCCAAGATCGCGCCGGCGACGAAGTCTCGCTCGACAACGCGGGCAGCGAGTGGATCAACCCACGGCCCGGGCTCCGGCTCGGGGGCACCGCCGGCCTGGACATCGCCATTGCTCCGAAGTGGCTGCTGGGCGTCCAGGCGAGCTTCTACAAGGTGGGCGACCCGACGGGGGCGGACGATCCGCTCAGCGCGAAAATGCAGGTGCTCAGCGGCGGCTTGAGCCTATCAGTCAAGCTGTAGAAAGGCATTTCAAAACTTTTCTTGTCAAAAGTGTGCATTCCAAAACATTTCGTGGTCTTTACTCCGCTGGGCACCCCCGCCCGGTGAGAATCGAATCCGAAATGCTATCCAAGACCTACGCGAGCGCCCTGCAGGGCGTCGACGCCCAACTGATCACCGTCGAGACCCACGCCGGGGGCAACATCCAGAACAACGGCCCCACCAAGTACATCGTCGGCCTGCCCGACAAGGCCGTCTCCGAGGGTTTCCTCCGGATCAACCCCGCCCTCAAGAGCGCCGGCTTCAAGTCGGCCCGCCGACTGCTCACCATCAACCTCGCGCCCGCGTCCTTGCGCAAGGAGGGCTCCGCGTACGACCTCCCCATCGCCATCGGGATCCTCGAGTCCACCGACCAGATCCGCATCGCGCACGCGAAGCGCTACATGATGATCGGCGAGTTGGCCCTCGACGGGGCGCTGCGTCCGGTCTGCGGTGCTTTGCCGATGGCCATCGCCGCCAAGAAGCAGGGTTTCGACGGGATGATCCTCCCGGTCGCCAACGCCGAGGAGGCCGCCATCGTCGAGGACTTGGAGGTCTACGGCGCGCGCGACCTCAAGGAGGTCGTCGACCACCTCCAGGACACGGCCTGCCTCCCGCGCACCAGGGGCGGCGTCCGCGTGGCGGAGTCCGACGGGGATCGCTACCCGCTCGACTTCAACGACGTCATGGGCCAGGAGAACATCAAGCGCTCGCTGGAGATCGCGGCGGCCGGCGGACACAACGCCATCCTCATCGGCCCGCCCGGCGCCGGGAAGACCATGCTCGCGCGCCGCCTCCCGACCATCCTCCCGCCCCTCAGCGTCGAGGAGGCCCTCGAGACGACCAAGATCCACAGCGTCGCCGGCAAGCTGCCTAACGGCCAGGGCCTCATCTCGACGCGGCCCTTCCGCGCACCCCACCACACCATCAGCGACGTGGCCCTCGTCGGCGGTGGCTCCAACCCGATGCCGGGCGAGATCAGTCTCGCGCACAACGGCGTGCTCTTCCTCGACGAGTTGCCCGAGTTCAAGCGCTCCGTGCTCGAGGTCATGCGCCAGCCGATGGAAGAGCGCCTCGTCACCATCAGTCGCGCGCGCTGGGCGGTCGACTACCCGGCCGCGTTCATGCTCCTGGCCAGCATGAACCCCTGCCCCTGCGGGTTCTTCAACCACCCCAGCAAGCCCTGCACCTGCAACCCGGGCGTCGTCAAACGTTACCTCAACAAAATCAGCGGCCCCCTGCTCGACCGCATCGACCTCCACGTCGAGGTCGTGCCCGTGAGCTACGAGGAGCTCAGTCGCGAGGGCCGCTCCGGGGAGTCGAGCGCGACCATCGCCCAGCGCGTCGTCGTCGCCCGCGATATCCAGCGTCGGCGCTTCAGCCGCTACCAGGACATCCACTGCAACGCCCAGATGCCGAGTCGCCTCGTGCGCGACACCTGCCCCCTCGACCCCGGCTGTCGCCGGATGCTCGAGATGGCGATGGAGAAGCTACAGCTCTCGGCCCGGGCGTACGACCGGATCCTCAAAGTAGCCCGCACCATCGCGGACCTCGCCGGCGAAAAGGGCATCACCCCGAGTCACCTAGCCGAGGCCATCCAGTTCAGGACCTTGGATCGGGGAAACTGGGCAGGGTGAGTGAAGGGCGGTTGCTTCGCAACCTATGTGGGCGCTGCGCTAAATGGGCGGCCTGTGGCCTAGATGGGCGCTTGCGCTAATTGGGCAGTCATTGCGAGCCGCGAAGTCATTGCGAGCCGCGAAGTCATTGCGAGCCGCGAAGTCATTGCGAGCCGCGAGCTTGCGAGCTGGCGTGGCAATCTCTGGGTAGGCGCGAGGTTAGATGGGCGCTGCACTAATTGGGCGCTGCGCTAGAGGCTCCCCCCCGGGACACCGAGCCCTTTGCGATCCTTGCGGTCCTTCGCGCCCCTTGCGTCCTAATCAAGTAAGTACAGTACGAAATCAAAGCCCATCTAGGCCGCAGGCCGCCCATCTAGATTGCGAAGCAATCGCCCTCCCCATGCCCTCCACCGCCGTCCTCACCATCGTCAAGGGTCGCCGACGCCAACTCCGCAACCTCATGCTCGGCCTCGCGCAGTCCGACGCGCTCCCGGACGAGTTCATCGTCGCCGCCATGGACGCACTCTCGCCGGAGCAGCTCCCCGAAGTCCCCTTCCCCGTGAAGATCGTTGCGGTCGCCACCGGAGGCGACCCACCCGACGCACTCCCGCTGGCCCGCGCGCGCAATACGGCCGCGGCCGCGGCCACGTCCGACACCCTCCTCTTCCTCGACGTCGACTGCATCCCGGCGGCAGACCTGGTGCCGGTTTTGGCGAAAGCCGCCCACGCCACGCAGGGCGTCGTCATGGGGGAGGTCCGCTACCTGCCGGAGGGGGAGCCACGGGACGGATTCACGGTGGACGCACTACGGGCCGTGGGCGTCACGCACCCCGACCGACCCCGCGTCGCGCCCGGCCAAATCATCGAGAGCCCCGCCTACCATCTCCTCTGGACCCTCTGCATCGCGATGCGGGCTTCGGTTTTCGCGAAAGCCGGCGGCCTCGACGAGGGCTACACCGGCTACGGCGGGGAGGACACGGATTTCGCCTTCGAACTCCAGCGCCGCGGCATCCCCTTTCACCTCGTCGGCGCGACGGCCTTCCACCAGTACCACGCCGTCTACCGGCCGCCCGTCACGCTCGCCCGCGACATCGCCCGCAACAGCCAGCGCTTCTTCGACAAGTGGGGCGTGTGGCCGATGGACGGCTGGCTCGCCGAACTGCACGAACTCGGTCTGATCGATTGGCGGCCCGGGGGCAGGCGCCTCACCTTCCTCCGCGAACCTACCGACGCCGAGATTTCGGCAGCTTACAAGAACGACGGCACCGGCTTCTGATCGGCGGGTTTGCAGGTCTCCTCGCTCTCGGCGGCGAGGCGCTCCAGGCAGGCGGCGGCATCGGCGAGGGTGGGGTCGTAAAAGTACTGGTCCCAGGCACGGGGGTCGAGCTCGGCGGCTTTCGCCAAAACCCCCACCCACTCCTCCGCGCTGGGCCACTGCTTGAGGCGCACCGCGAGCCCGAGGCGCTCGAGGCCCTTCGCCTTGGCGTGCTGCTCCCCGAAGGCCCGGTCTTCCGGGAGGCAGACGAAACGTTTGTTGCAGGCCCCGACCTCGGTCACGACGTTGGTGCCGGCGCCCCCGACGATGAGGTCGGCGCGCTGGAGGTAAGGCAGTACGTAGTCGCGCTCGCCGAGGAAAAACAGGTTGCCCGTCCGCGAGCCCTGCTCCTTGATCGGCCCCAGTACCTCCACGCGGGCCTGAGGTACGGCTTCCGCCAAAACGTGCAGGCGCTCCGCGGTGAACTGCGTCCCGCCGCTGCCGACGAGGACGACGATACGCTCGAAGTCGGCCCTCGCGGGCGGGAGATCCGCCTCCGCGTGATTGGCCTCGGGACTCGTGGACGTAAGGTCGGCGTCCGTCGGAGGGGGTGCCGGTTCGCCAGCGTCGCCCGGGGGCTCTGCGGCTTTGTGCTCGCGGGCGCCGAGGCGATCGTAGCAGCCTTCGTAGTAGCACTTCTGCTCGAGGTCGCCCGAGAGCCTCGACCACTCGAACGCCTGCGGGTAGGGGCAGAAGATCGCGCGGGCATTCTCGAAGGTGGCCAGGTGCGCGGGGTCGTCCCGCCAACCCTGGAGCCGCACGACGACCGTCGGGACGCTCATCAGTCGGCACAGCGCGGCCACCTCGGCGCTCAGGTCCACGAACATCAGCGCGGGTCGGTGTCGCTGGATCCACTGCGCGAGGATCGCCATGCGGTCCTGGACGCCCTTCACCTGTAGGGGGGCGTAGTGTAGGCTCTCACCCACGGGACTCAGGTGCTGCGGGTAGCACTCGTCCGCGGTGGGGAGGTCCATCGGGAGCTGCACGACGGTGGCCGCGCAGTCGTCGTCGAAGTAGTCGGGGCGGCTCGTGAAGACCCAACTCGGACGCGTGAGCCGCTCGGTGAGCAACTTGACGTGCGTCGCGTGGCCGCGGCCCTGGTGGTGCACGTAGAAGCCGATCGGCCGCCGGGCGGCGGCAGCGGATCCAGGCGCCGCGGCGGCAGCGGGTAGTTTCGGTGGGGGAGTAGTCGTGTAGGTTCATGCGGCAATCCTTTCGCGGCGAATCATCAGTCTCGGGCGGCGCGCGCGGCGGTCGGCGCGGCGGTGGTAGAGGGTTTTGCGGAAACGCGCCAACTCCTCCTCGTAAATCCGTTCGTACGCCGCGATCATCGCCCCGATGCCGAAGCGATTGACGGCGTAGTCGTGGCACAGGCCGCGGTCGAGTCTACTGGCGTCTTCGATGGCCCGGGCGAGGGCCCGGACGTTGCCGGACTCGACGAGCGCCGCGGTCTGGTCCGAGAGCACCTCCCGGGTGGCGCCGACGGCGAAGCCCGCGATGGGCGTGCCGCAGCTGAGGGCTTCCGCCAAAACGTAGCCGAAGGGCTCCGGCCAGACGCTCGGGAACAGCATACAGGCGGCCTGCCCGAGGAGGGTGACCAGCTCGGACTCACTCAGGTGACCGACGTACTCCACGCCGGGACCCAGGCGCGGCGCGATGTCGTCGGCGAAGTAGCGTCTGTCGGACCGCGGGCCGGCGATGGCGATGCGTTTGCCGGCCAGGCGCGCCGCGTCGATCGCGAGGTGGACGCCCTTCTCCGGGACGATCCGCCCGCAGAACACGGTAAGCCCCGGGGCGGGCGCGTCGACGTAGGTCCACTTCGCCAGGTCGATCCCGTTGGGGACCACCGTCGCCTCACCGATGTAGGGCGCCCAGTCGCGAGCCGTCGCCTCCGACACGGCCACGTAGCGGATGGACCCACGCCGCCGCGCCGCCTCGGCGCCGGCCTCCAGCTCCCAGAAGAAGGGCGTGTGCATGACTTGCACCATCGGTGCCCCGAGTTCGTGCGCGCGCAGCATCGGGACGTAGTGCAGCGAGTTGTTGTGGACCAGGTCGAATCCCCCGCCGCGGATCGCGTCGCAGATGTGGTGGTAGGCCGCCTCCCCGTCCTGGACCTGCCGCGCGGCGCGCTCGGCGGTGGCCTCCGTGTCGAAGCCGTCCTGGTCCACGGGGTGCAGGCGTCCGGCGGCCGTAGAGCCCGGCGCCGCGAACAGCGTGACCTCGTGTCCGCGCGCCTCGAGCCCCGCGGCGAGCATGTGCGTGTGGCGCTCCAACCCCCCCGCGAAAGGCTCGCGGATCGGGAAGTGGAGGTGTGCGATGAGGGCGATTTTCATGAATCTGTTTTCGGGAGTCCCGCGCGTGGGTCTCTCCCACCCGTAAGCCTAACACCCCTCCTTCGGTTCGTCGCCCGGGGCCGTCGGTTCTCCATACGCTATCCACATTCTCCCCGCTCGCGCTGTAGCCCCGCGGACTAGCTTCGCGCTTCGATGCTGTTCCTTAGAATAATGGGCTACGGGCTGATCGGCCTCGGGACAGTCGGGACGCTGTTGCCGCTCATCCCGTACGACGACTGGTGGATCCGCGGGGGCGACTACCCCCGGGTGCAGTTCGCGATCATCCTCGCGGTCGGGGGGGCGGTGCTGCTGTTTGCGCACCGCCCCGAGCCTTACCCCGTCGTGGTGCTCGCCTTCCTGGCGGTGGCCGCGCTGTGCTTCCTGTTCCAACTCTACCGCATCCTCCCCTACACGCGGATCTGGTCCACGCAGGTCGTCTCCGCCCCGGTCGACAGCGAGGAGCACGCCGATACGATCCACCTGCTGATCAGCAATGTGCTGCAGAGCAACGACGAGCACGGGCGCCTCATCGACCTCGTCGCGCGGGAGACGCCCGACCTGCTGCTCACCCTCGAGACCAACGCCGCCTGGGAGCGCGACCTCCTCGCCGCCATCGGGGAGGACTACCCCAACACCGTCAAGGTCCCGCTCGAGAATCGCTACGGGATGCACCTGTTCAGCAAGTTCCCGCTGCGCGCTACGCGGGTCCAGCACCTGATCTCCGACACGATCCCGAGCATCTACACCGAGGTCCAACTCGAGAGCGGGACGTGGATCAAGCTCCACTGCCTCCACCCGACCCCGCCCTCGCCCACCGAGGAGAGCGCGTCGACGGCCCGCGACGCCGAGCTCGGGCTCACCGGGATGCGGATCAAGGACGCCGGCAACAGCAACACCATCGTCGCGGGCGACCTCAACGACGTGGCCTGGTCGCACTCGACGCGCCTGTTCCAGCGCCTGAGCGGACTGCTCGACCCGCGCGTCGGCCGCGGGCTGTTCGCGAGCTTCCACGCCGACCACTGGTTCGCGCGCTGGCCCCTCGACCACGTGTTCCACTCGGACGAGTTCCAGGTGGCGCAGCTGCAGCGCCTCGAGCACATCGGCTCCGACCACTTCCCGATGTCGATCAAGCTGCGCTACGTGCCCCACGAGGAGCACCTCCAGGACACCCCCGAGGAGGACGAGGGCGACCGCGACGAGGCCGACGAGACGATCCAAACGGCCAAGGCCGGCGAGGTGGACGGCTTGCTGGTCGACTAGCGGCGGCCGTTTTCAACAGGCCCGCCCCACCGCTAGCGGCGTAGATACTACCTCTCGCCCGACAAATGTGGATAGTTGCCCGGGCAACCTTCGCCGTTCGCTCTACGTTATCTGGTATATATCAAAGATTCGTCCGATCTTTGGTTTGCAAAACATCCCGGTATCTGGGTATTCGCCTAGCCGTCTACCCATAGCCCCGGCCCAAATCGATAGTGTTTCATAGTGCTGCCGGCTACTCGTCCCTCGGGGCGGGTGCCGGTTTTTTTATGACCGGAACTCCAGCAGCGCGTGGCGGATGTACTCGTCGAAGCCGCGCCCCGGGGCCTCCGGGACGAACTGCACCGCGGCCGGCAACGCAAACAGCGGTAGGTTCTGCTGCCGCAGGTAGGCCTCGTGGCCGTAGAGCCGCATCGCGTCCTTCTCGGTGGTGAGGATGATCTTGCGCGGGTTCTCGATCTCCCCGAAGAGCCGCGTCATGCGCCCGAGGTCGCGCTTCGTGAAGTCGTGGTGGTCGGCGAAGCTGACCTCGTGCACCTCGGCGACTCGTCCGCGCAGGTACGCCAGCAAGTAGTCCACCCGCGCGATGGCCGTGATGAGCAGCACGTCGTACTCGCGCGATAGCTGCGTGGTGTAGCGCGGGTCGAGCACCAGCCACGGGTCCGCGTAGGCGTAGGTCGAGAAGAAGACCCGCTGCCGCGGCAGGGGGTCGAGCTCCTGCAGGATGCGGCTTCTGTCGGCTTGCGCCAAAACGCCCGGGCACTTCGTCACGATGATCGCGTCGGCGCGCTCGGCCCCGGTGGCCCACTCGCGCAGTCTGCCGACGGGCATGAGGCTGTCGCGCCAAAACGGTCGGTCGTACTCGGTGAGCAGCAGGGAGAGCGACGGTTTTACCGCAAGGTGCTGAAACACGTCGTCGAGGATGACGGTCCGGGTCTCGGGGGCGTACTGCAACAGCGTCGAGACGCCGAACACGCGATCCTCCCCGACGCACACCGTCACCTCCGGAAACTTCCGCTTGAGCTGCAGGGGTTCGTCCCCGACTTGCTCCGCGGTATCGTCGGCGTTGACGTACCGAAAGCCCGTGGTCTTGCGCCCGTACCCCCGGGAGAGGGTCCCGACGGGGAAGTACTCGCCCAGGAGGCGGATGAGGTACTCGGTGTGCGGCGTCTTGCCCGCCCCCCCGACGCTCA
This sequence comes from Saprospiraceae bacterium, assembly GCA_965215115.1. Lineage (GTDB taxonomy): Bacteria > Bacteroidota > Bacteroidia > Chitinophagales > Saprospiraceae > CALDTK01. The sequence goes on along the minus strand of OZ244050.1, from coordinate 1,838,007 downwards.
GGTTGCCGACGCCGATCGTCGGGATGCTGAACTCGGTGCGCTTCAGGATGCGCGAGCGGTAGAGCATCAGCCGCACCTCCACGCCGATGCCGAAGAGCGCCGCCAGGGGCGCGGCCAGGAAGCGGAGGAGGTGTTGGCGCACGGGCGGCAAAGAAAGGGGGCGCGCCCAACGCCACGCGGCGGCCGTCCCGACCCACGACATCCGGTGCCGTATCATTGGTGTTCCATACGGCCCGTTCCAGGTCGGGTGCTTTAATTTGTAATGCCCTCCGATCGTCCGGCCTTCTAATCCCGCCCCATGCCCCTCCCCTCCGCCATCATCATCGGCTCCGATCACGCCGGGTACCTCCTCAAGGAGGCCTGCAAGCGACACCTCACCGAGCTCGGGGTCGAGGTCAAGGACGTCGGGACCCACAGCGAGGAATCCGTGGACTACCCGGACTTCGTCCATCCCGTGGCCTCGGCCGTGGAGAAGGGAGAGTACCCGCTCGGGGTCGTGTGTTGCGGCAGTGGGCAGGGCGCGAGTATGACGGCCAATAAACACCAGGGCATCCGCTGCGCGCTGTGTTGGACCCCGGAGGGCGCCGCGCTCGCGCGCCAGCACAACGACGCCAATATCTTATCACTTGCCGAGCGTACCTCCACGGAGGCCGAGGGCATCGCCATCCTCGACGCCTTCCTCGCGGCCGAGTTCGAGGGCGGGCGCCACGCTCGACGCATCGCCAAAATGTCTTGCGACTAAACCTAATCCTCTTACTTACGGCAGGCCTGGTTTTGGCGAAAGCCGCCGCCCTCGACGCACAGACGGCCGCCACCGCACCCGTCCGGAGCATCGATACCCTCGGGCTGGCCGCGGCGATGCCCTTCGCGAAGACCATCACCGCGGCCGAGTTGCGGACGACGGCCTACATCCTCGCGAGCGACAGTCTGCAGGGGCGCGAAACCGGCACGGACGGACAGCGGCGCGCGGCTCGGTTCTTGTCGAAACAAGTGGCGGCGCTAGGCCTGCCGACCCTCGGGAGCACCGGGACTTACGAACAACCGATCGCGCTCGCCTCCGCGGTTTGGGACACCACCGGCCTGACCGTCGACGGCAAGGAGTTCAAGCTCATGAAGGACTTCTACGCCTTCCCGGCCGAGAGTCGTGACATCAGTCTGGCGACGGACGAGGTGGTGTTCTTGGGGTACGGCATCGACGACCCGGCCCACAACGACTACGCCGCCGCCGGTGACTTGCGCGGCAGGGTAGCCGTGGTGTTGGGGGGAGAGCCCTTCCGGGAAGACGGGACCTCGCTGATCACCGAGACGCGTGACACTTCGGCCTGGTCGGCGGACGATAGCCGCAAGCGTGCCGCCGCGGAAAAGGCCGGGTTGGCGGCCTTGCTCATCGTGGAGCCGGCCATCCAGAAGGCGCTGATGGCGAATACCTCACGCGTGATCGAGCGGGGGTTGCGCACCGTGGATCCGGCGATGGTGGGCACTGCCGAGCCGGGCGCGCAGACGGTCGACATCGTCCACGTCTCCCCCAAGATCTTCGAGGCGCTGATCGGCCGCAAGCGCCGTAAGGTGATCAAGGCCCGCAAGCGTATCGCCGGGGGGCGCTCGACGCAGGCGGTCGACCTGCCCGGTCGCCTCAACCTCACCCTCGACATCGACCACCGCCGCCTCGAGGGCTCGAACGTGCTGGCCTACGTGCGGGGCTCCGACCCGGCGCTGGCCGACGAGCTCGTGGTGGTCTCGGCGCACTACGACCACCTCGGGATGCGCAACGGGACGATGTTCCCGGGGGCGGACGACAATGCCTCGGGGTCGAGTACCGTCCTCGAGATCGCGGAGGCCTTCGCGGAGGCCGCCGGGGCCGGGCAGGGGCCGAAGCGCTCCGTGCTGATGCTGTTCGTGAGCGGTGAGGAGAAGGGCCTGCTCGGGAGCCGCTACTACGCCGAGCACCCGGTGTTCCCGCTCGAGACCACGGTGGCCGACATCAACATCGACATGATCGGCCGCTACGACGAGGCCCACGCCGACTCGAGCGCCTACATCTACGTCATCGGCGCGGGCCGCATCTCCTCCGACCTCGACGCCGTGACCCGGGGCATGAACCGCTTCACGGACGACTACGCGCTCGACTACACCTTCGACGCCGAGGACGACCCGAACCGGTTCTACTTCCGCAGCGACCACTACAACTTCGCGAAGAACGGGATCCCGTCCGTGTTCTTCTTCTCCGGCGTCCACGAGGACTACCACCGCCCGGGGGACACCCCCGACAAGCTGGACTACGACAAGATGGCCACGGTGGGGCGGCACGCCTTCCTGATTGCGTGGAACCTGGCCAACCGCCCCGGAGTACTAAACCGCGAAGCCGCCGCGGGCAGCGGCCGCGGCAGCGGAAAGTAGGAGCGACGCCAGCTCACTGCACGCGCCTCACAGTGGTTCGGTGACCCACTCCAGCTGTGGTCGCTATCGCTCTCCCTCGCCAAACCGGCCTCGCTCATGGCGGACCTACCGGCCCGCTATAGGTCAGGCCGGCGGGGGGGCGGGTGCTGAACCTTCGAGCGCCCGTCCCGTCACACCGCATTCGTCACCGCCGCCCGCACCCCCACCGCCCCCGGTAGCGTAAAGTGGAACGTACTCCCCAGCCCTTCCTCGGACGCGAGCCACACCGTCCCGCCGTAGCGCGCCACCAGCCGCGTGCAGAAGGCCAGGCCGATGCCCGAGCCCTCGAACTCCTCCCCGCCGTGCAGGCGTCGGAACATCTCGAAGACCACCGCCCGGGACTCCGCCGGGATCCCGATGCCGTTGTCGCGCACGCTGAAGACCGTCTGGCCCTCCCCGTCGATCTCTTCGGCGACCCACACCTCGGGCACCTCGCTGCGGTTGTACTTCAGGCCGTTGCCGATCATGTTTTGGAACAGTTGGCTGATCAGCACGGGGTCGCAGGTCGCGCGGGACAGAGGCCCGACGTGGACCTCGGCGCCGCGCTCGGAGATGACCGCCTGGAGGGCCTGCACCGACTGGGCTACGACATCGTTGAGCTCGCAGGCGTGTGCCTGGGTCTGGGCGCCGTCTGATTTGGCGTAGTCGAGCAGGCCATCGACGAGCGCGACGGCGCGCTTCCCGCTCGAGATGATGAAGTCGAGGTACTCGTTGGAGGCGGGGTCGAGCGTGGCGCGGTTGCGGCGCGCCAGGAGCTGCGAGAAGTTGACGATGCCGCGCAGGGGGGATTTGAGGTCGTGCGAGGCGATGTTGGCGAAGTCGGTGAGGTCGCGGTTGCTCTGCTCGAGCGCCTGAGACTTTTGGGCCAGCTCGAGCTGTTTTGCCGCCAAGGCGTCCGAAAATTCGGTCTGCTTGCGCACCGCGCCCTCGGCGTCCCCGCGGAGGCGTTGCTCCTTGCGCATGGTCTGCCCGAGGAAGCGCATGAGGATCGCGCCGACGGCGACGAACAGCAGCGCGTTCCACCAGAGGCCCTTCAGGGCGGCGGCACTGGCTTTCGCCGAAAACACGTCGAACTGCTCGTCGGCCTGCACCATCGCCACTACCTCCCCGCGGCTGTCGTACACCGGCGCGAAGGCCGAGAGCCAGCGCCCGAAGTGGTCGCGGTAGGTGCCGAGCTCGCCGGGGGTCCCGAACGGGAGCTCCGCCAGCTGGGGGGAGACCTTGTAGCGGTGACGCCAGTAGGGCTCCCCGGCGCTGGTGGCCGTGAGTTCCATCTCGCCGCGGTCGGCCGTCGGCACGAACAGGTAGATCGGGCTCGTGAGCTGGGCGCCGCGCGCGATCTCGGCGAGGCGAGCGTGGACGGCGGTGTAGCGTGGGTCCTGGTAGTTGCTGCCGATGCCGTCCCGCCGTGGGTACTCGGCGTGCAGGGCCGCTACCGCGTCGCCGTCCAGCATCGCGGACGCGAGGTGGGCCGTGGCCCGGAGGTGGTGCAGGGTGAGCCGCTCGGCCTGGTCGCGGATCTGGCGGTAGGCCTGCACCCGCAACGCCACCGCGAGCGCGAGGAAGCCCAGGCCCACCATCAGCATGACCTGCCGCGGCGAAGTAGGCTCGGGGGCGCGGCGTCGGGGCATAGCGATAGGCGTGGGACAGGCGTCCCCACTGCCATTTCTGTGCCAGCGCTGCCGGGACCCCTAAAACACCACCGCGTACTTAATCAGGATCTGCTCCGTGACCGTGAGGCGGCGCCCGAGCACCGGTTCGCCCTCCTCGTCGCGCACGATCCCGCCGACGGTGTCGAAGTCCGTGATCTGCACTGGGATGTCGTCGTCGTAGAGCGCGATGGCGTTGAGGGTCACCGTGAGCCCCTTGACGATCGTCACGCCGACCTCGTTGCGGAAGTCGAGGTCGACGTTCTGCGGATTGCGCAGGTAGTTGCTGAACAGCCCGAGGGTCGATTTAAAGACGAGCCGGTCGTCCTTCAGGAACTTGTTGGAGTAGTTGGCCCTGACCGAGGCCCCGAGCTGGAGCAGGCGCCGCTCGCCGTTGCCCTCCTTGTCGAGGTAGGCGTACAGCGGCAGCGCGCGCACCTGGTCGTCGGCCACGAAGACGGTCTTCAGGCTCGCCGGGGACACGAGGGCGTCGAAGTGCGGCCCCGGACGGTAGGTGATCCCGGGGCTCGCCGTGATCGTGACGGGGCTGAAGAACTTCGCGATTGGCCCGCTGGCGTTGTTGCCGTCGGTGTCCTTGAGGAGGTTGCGCCCGGAGGAGTCCTGGTACGTCGGCGTGGCCTGCGTGAGGAGCGTGAACTCGAAGCCGTACCCCCACGGTGAGCTTTCGCTAAAACTGTACCCGACCTGAGTGGCGACCCGCAGCTCGTCGATCGATTTTTGGTAGGGGATTCGCGTCTGGGCCACCCCCGGGATCGGCGGCAAAACCCCGGCGCCGAGCTTCTGGACGGCGAAGTTGAGCGCGAGGTTCGTGTCCCAGTTGAGCTTCTCGCGCTTGAGCTTGGCGAAGGCCGTGAGGTTGGTCCCGAGGCCGATGCGGTTCTCGCCCGAGCCGACGCGCGGGTTGAGCAGGAGCAGCTGCCCGAGGTCCGCCCCGAAGCCGATGCCGCGTTGCCACCCCTCCGGAATGGGTTCGGCCTCTTTCTTCTGGGCGTGGGCGGGCAGGTAGGTGCCTACGGCGATCAGGCAGGCGAGGGCCGTGACGGTGGGGCTTGCGATGTTCATGCGGCGGTGGGCTTTCGTGGCGTAATTATAGAGCGCCCGCGGGTTGGACGCCGCACGCCACCGTGCGTCGACAGCGCCGTGTGTCACCGCCGCTGTCGACGCGCCGTGAGTTATTGCCGCTGTCGACCGAAGCCAAGGGTGTACTTAATGCTGCGGGACCCTGTCGCTCGAGCTAGTCCTCCTCCCCGGCGGCGGCACTCGCGCAGGCGGTCGAGGCAGTGGTTGCTCGAGGTGGCGTAGAAGTAGGTACCGAAGCCCGGGTCTCCCGAGGAGGCGGCGAGCTTCCGCAAAACGCGTTCCAACACGTCCTGCACCGCGTCGTGGGCCTCGTGGCCTCGTCGGCGAGCATCACCGAGCGGCGTATGGCGGCGGCGTGCAACGGCGGCGGGCAGCGAGCCTACCGGACAAAAAAAGAGGTAGCGCGTCGAAGACGTGCTACCTCAGCCCTAACCAAATAAAACCAAATGAGTCTTGCGCTTTGCTGCCGGGTGCAGACTAGCGTTTTGTGCTGTTGATATGTCAAAAGTAGGGCCCCCGGCCGGCTATTCCTGCACGGGAGCCTCGTAAAACAGGCCTGCGGCGCGTGCATTACCGTAAATCACACACTAAGTCGAAATTTCGTTTACCGAACTCGCGTACCGCCGAACCATCGTTGCCTCGATCGGGAGATGGCCCCACAAAAGGTAGGTATGGGCAGTTCGCAATATGACGGGTATTTTAGGTCACTTGAGCTGCGAAATGAGCCCAAATTCGTTCAACAATACTTTCTCGTCATCTTCGTCAGTCTAGTTTCGCCGCCGATGGCCACCCAGATTCGCGTACGCGACCTCGCTTTCGAGGAAAGCCTTTCGGCAAAACAGATCGCCGACCGCGTCGCGGCCCTCGCCGAGACGCTCGCGGGCGCGCTCGTCGGTACGACTGCGGGTACGCTTCCGCAAAACCCGCCCGCCACCCCGCCGCTGTTCGTCGCCGTGCTGCGGGGCGCGGCCATCTTTCACGCCGACCTGATTCGGGCCTACCCCGGCGACCTCGAGGTGGGCTACGTACGGACCCGCAGCTACGTCGGGACCGAGAGCAGCGGTGAGGTGAGCGTCGAGTTCCCGGACGACCTCGAGACCGCGGGCCGGCACGTGGTCGTCGTCGAGGACATTGCCGATTCGGGACGGACGCTACGGGTTTTGGCGAAAGCCTTCTCGGAACGGCGCGCGGCCAGCGTCACGACCGTCGTCTTGCTCGACAAACCGGCCGCCCGCGTGGTGCCCTTCGAGCCTGATCACGTCGGCTTCACGATTGCGCCGGCCTTCGTGGTCGGGTACGGCCTGGACTACGATGGGCTCGGGCGCAACCTGCCGGCGATTTACGCCCTCGTGGACGGGGGGTAGCGTCTACGCAATCACGATCGCCACCTCGCGTCCGCTCTCCGCGCTCTCGATGATGGCGCGGATGATGGCCACGTCGATGAGGCCCTCGCGCCCCGGCGCAATGAGCGGCGTACCGTTCATGATGGCGAGCGCGTCGTCGTCCATCTGGATCGACTGCTGGTTGGGGACCGGCGGGCCGAACACCCGCCCGTCGGAGGTGCGGCCTTTGACATATGGTATAAATGTTACGTGAATGTTAAGTGAAAATTAAATAATACAACGCTATTGCTTGGTAGAATATGTATCGCTAATATTACTGCATGGGGACAATACACACACACACACACCCGCGTGTGACAATCACAGGGGGCGGGCGGCGCTGCGGCCTCCAGCACACTACCTACGGAGCGCTAGTCTTGCTAGCTGCCTTTCTGCTCTTGGCTACGGCAGCCGATGCCCAAACGGAGGCTGGGATAAGCTCGTGCGGAACTGACGATGCAGCTGCATCTCCTCCACCGGGTGGGTTCCCCGCCGCTGGCACCCCGTGCTTCGATGCGAGTTACGTCGTTCAGAACGGCGTCGAGATTTGGATCAAGCTGCACGTCCACGTGTTCCTCAAGAGCGATGGGTCTGGGAAGTTCTTCGAGTGGCGCACCAAGACGATCACCAACTCTCAAGGCCAGTCTACTAATGTGCCGTGGCCAATCGAGCGTCGCGACATCTACGCCGAGGTCGACAAGCTCATCGACGATGCTAATCTCGTGCTCGGCGACTTGGACATCGCTTGGGTTGACCAGGCACAGTTCGGGATTCCGCAGGCAACTGTGGCGCCTTTTATGCCGGTACGGTTGCTCCTGGACGGGGTTACCATTCATAACAATACTGCCGCGCAAGGACTAGGTTCGTATCCAAGCTACCTTGGCGCCAATTTCGGAAGACCTGGGGTGTTTAACTTATTTCTGACGGAATGGGTAGGTGGCTCTCAAGGAGAAGCTGAAGGCTATGGTAGGAATGCACGAAACTTTACTGCTGAATTACTGAGCCCGACGCTGGTTATTCACGAACTCGCACACTGCCTTGACCTGAGACATGCGTTTGATGATATGATTGCCGATACTCCCACTAAGCGCTTTGCTTTTGATTGGAACCACGACGGAGATACGAACGACTACTTTCCCAACCAAGCTTGTAAGGCGGCGGGCTCGGAAAACCCGACTTGGACAAAGGGTATTGGCTGCTGGATGGTTATAGACAATCCAGATCAGCAAGTAGACTACAATGGCGATTGCGTCAATGACTACACCTATGGCCAGGTTAACTACCCCTGTCTTTCGTGGACGTGGGCGAGCAACAACATAATGGACTACACTGGGTACAATACGATCGCCAATGCTCCCGCGCTTACGGCTGGGCAGATCGCTGTAACCCTAGAAGACCTAAGGAGCTACAAATGCGGCACGATTGCATCGATAGGCACAGATTGCCGCCCCCCGAATGCGCTCGTCTATGCAATTCCCGATTCACGCGCCTGTGGCATCACCGTGTACACCGGGCTCTCGCAAAACAACGACCGTTACCGGGTTACCGTCTCGACGCCCACCGGTGCCCAAGTAGCGACGACAGGGTGGGTAAATGGGGAAGTCCCACGCACGGTCTGGTTTCCGCAACGGACGGACAGATCCAGTCGCGCGATCCCCGGGCAACCTTTCTACGACAGGACGAACTACACCGTGAAGATCGAAGCCGACGGGCCTTGCGGTGGCCCGGTGGTATCTTACCAAGCACCCGTGACGACTTACTTCGGTTGCGAACCCGAGAGCGTCCCGGCGCCAGCAAGACAGTACGTAGCAGCGCCCGGTGGCGGTGACCCCGAACTCTACGTTCGCGAAGGCCAGGCAGACGAGCGTATCGTCGTCCAGGTGTACGACGAGCAGAGCGGCAGGATGGTCGATCAGCAGAGTGGGACGTTAGACAAGGACGGCGCCACCCAGCAAGCCATCGATGTGTCGGAGGTGCCGAGTGGCGGTACGTACACCGTGAAAGTGCTGCACGAACAAGGGGGCGTCGGGACTACCCGTAGCGCAAACCCGAAATGATGAGCATGTCCGACATAAAAACAAGCTTCCAGAGTATGGTATCTATACTCTGCGTAGCGATACTTGCTGGCTTTTTCACAGAGGCTTCCGCCCAATGGCACTGGGCTGTCCCGGGCAACGGCGTTATCGAATTCGTTTTGTATGCTACGGATGCAATAGGTAACCGCGACAGCGTCCGAATCATACGCCACGTCGATGCCACGTGCGAGATAGATGAGGCTTTTGGAGAGACAACCATCAGTGCGCCATTTGATAGCGTATTGGATCTAAGGGTTAGGCAGGAGTTTGCATCAGGGTTTGAACATCGGAAGACATTCGCAATAGGGAATTATACGTTCGACCCTATGCGGCAGGACTGTAGCCGCAGCGCATCCATCTTCCTAAGTGTTTACGCCAAAAACAGCCCCATCACCTTTTCGTGGAGCCGACAAACATTTCGGCGATCGCCGTGGGCCGGGGGGAGTTACATCACGAATGACGGTAGCCCGTTTGTGGCTTACCCATACGATAAGTTCACACGTCCATACGCCGATTCAATGGGGCACGACTGGGCTTTTATGGCAGATGACACCTCGATTGCCTTCCGGACCGACACAATTGTAGACAAACAGCGTATTGTATCTGTCCCGTACGAAGTCGAGGGTAAAGGCGAGGTGCTCATCCCCGGCTTCTACATCAACCTAGGCTACATCGACCCCCTCGCCGGCCCCTGTTGCCCCATCCACCGCTACACGAGCGTCGGTGAGACGCGGATTGACGGCGCGAGCCTAATGAGTACCGTGGACGGTATGGCTGTCGCCGAGGGCCTCCCCGCCGGGGACTACGCGTTTACCTGGTACTTAATGGACGGACGCACCGTTTCCAGCGGCCCACTCCGAAGTGCTGGACCCGAGGATCGCCACTTCATCGACGCTCCGGCCACAGCGGTAGGGGCCATGGTCTTGCGGATTCACGAATTGAGCAGCGGACGTGCTATCAGCGGTTTCGTGGTAGCGAGAGGACAGTAACGTAAATCACGGAACAGATGGAGTTTGGCTCGATGTCTCTCTGAGCCCTCTGCGTTGCAGCGCGCGGTGGAGGACGCAGGGGTCGCCGACTCATCCTCGTCGCGGCGCTGTCTAATCGGGGGGCTTACTTATACATCTCAACTTACCCCACCACGATCGCCACCTCGCGCCCGCTCTCCGCGCTCTCGATGACGGCCCGGATGATGGCCACGTCGATGAGGCCCTCGCGCCCCGGCGCAATGAGCGGCGTACCGTTTATAATGGCGAGCGCGTCGTCGTCCATCTGGATCGACTGCTGGTTGGGGACCGGCGGGCCGAACACCCGCCCGTCGGAGGTGCGGCCTTTGACGCCCTGGTAGGGTTGCATCGGCTCCATCTCGTACCAGCCGCGCTCGGCCTCGACGTGGAGGACGTTGTACTTCTCGACGACGCTCGTGCGGCCGCGCGCCTCGAAGCCCCCGGGGAAGCGCAGGGTGTACTCCGTGGTGAGGTCGACGCCGTCGGGGCGGTCCTGGCGCTTTTGCGTGGCTCGCACCACGGCCTCCGGGATGAGCTGTGTGCCGTAGCGCAGGCCGTTGACGGTGTAGACGCCCATGTCGTAGAGGGCGCCCCCGCCCATGTGCCGCTGGCCGCGCCAGTAGTCCGCCGGCGGGCCGCCCCGGTCGCCGCCGTAGCCGGCGTCGCTGCGCGCGGAGGTGATGGCGCCGAAGGGTTTGTCTTTCGCCACCTGGATGAACTGCTGCGTATTGGGCTCGTGCATCATGCGGTAGCCGATGGCGAGGGTCTTGCCGGCGGCGTTGCAGGCGTCTATGATCTCTTGGCACTCGGCCACCGTCATGGCCATCGGCTTCTCGCACCAGACGTGCTTGCCGGCGCGCGCGGCGCGGACGGAGAAGTCTTTGTGGGTGGCGGTGGGCGTGATGACGTAGACCACGTCGATGGCGTCGTCGTCGGCGAGGCGGTCCATCGTGTCGTAGGTGTAGCAGTGTTCGTCGGCGATGCCGTACTTCGACTTCCACTCGGGCAGTTTGTCGGGGCTGCCGGTGACGAGGCCGCGGAGTTCGCAGTGCTCGGTGAGCCTGAGGGCGGGGGCGATCTGGCCTTTGGCGTACTCGCCGAGCCCGAGGATCGCGATGCCGAGCTTGCGGGCGCCAGTACTGGTTTTGGCGGAAGCCGTGGCCGTCGACGCGTCCTGCGTCTCGGCACTCCCGTTCGAACTGGCGCACCCGATCAAACTAGGCAACAAAAGTGTACCTGCCGCAGCGGCGGAAGTCTGGCGGAGGAATCGGCGGCGAGTAAATTTAGTCATAGCGCTGGGGGAAGCATCTAGTTACAACTCGGCGGACACTACGCCTATGTTAAAGCGCCGCTAGGCCACTGGTTCGCTGGGAAGGGGCTATTCCGCCTCCAAAATTTCGATCAGGCGCGCCTCCGCGGCCTCGGCGTCGAGACCCGCGGACATTCTCGGGTGGTAGAGCAGGCGGATGAGCTCGCGGTCGACGGGTGCGTACTCGGTCTCGAAGCCGCCGTCGGTGGCGGTCTCGTAGAAGATGCTCCGCGGGTAGGCCGTGGCGTCGTTCATGAGGCCGAGCGCCTGGGTGACCTCCTCGAGGATCAGGGACTTCGTCATCGCGGCGGTGGGGAGGTCCGCGTCCCTGCCAGCTCGGCCATCTCCTGGTCGCGCCCGACTTCGAGGGCGGCGGCAAGCTGCCCGTCCTGGTAGCAGTAGGCGATGAAGGGGCCGGCCTCGGGACTTCCGTCAAAACGCACTTCGTTTGTCTCGTCGCGGTGGCCGACGTAGCGCATCTTGCGGTTCCAGTGCTCCGAATAGGAGAAGGGTATGGAGCGCAGGTCGCGCTCGACGCTGGCCATGTTGTAGCCGGCGATGGGGCCCTGCTGCTGGGCCGGGAGATCGGGGGCGGTCTTGCCCTTGGTTAGGAAGGCCTTCGAGAGGGCGGTGCGGTCGTAGGGGAGTTGGTCGTCGGCGCTCAAGAGCACGATCGGGCCTTTGTAGCCCGCCTCGCGCAGACCCTCGGTGCAGCGTGTGGTAATCGCCGTCGACGCAGGTAATCAGGACCTCGGGGAGTTGGGTTGGGTTGGGTCGAGGGGGAAGGTGAGCATAGGATGTTTAGGGCGAGGCAGGGGGGCGCTGAATCTACGCCGGGTGTGGGAATGCGAGCGGCGAGGCTTCAGTTAAGCCGCTCGGCACCTATTTTTGCGTGGTGAGATTGTTTGCAGGTACCTTACTCGTAGTGTTCGTGCAGACGGCGGCGGCGCAGGAGCTCTCGCCGGTCGGGCGTCCGAGCCCCGACCCGGCGGTGCGGCCGTGTCTCCAGCACGGGACCCTCGCGCAGCGGTCGGACCCCGTCGAGTCGCGGGACATCTTCGAGTTCATGTGTCCGCACAATCGCCCGCCCGACTACTACGCCCAGATACAGGCCGCGCTCCTGCGGCGGGGCTACCTCGACTCGACGCAACTCGTCCGCGCGCCTGTCACCCTCGGGCATTACATGATCACGGGGCTCACGGCGTTCCAACGCGACAATAACCTGCCGCAGGTCTACTGGGAGATCCCGATGGAGACCCTGCGCGCCCTCGGGATTGAACCGGTGCCGCACCAGGACGGCGCGACTGCCGAACAGCAACTCAGCACCATGCGCGTACGCAAACGCAAGGCAAGAAGCCGGAACTAAAAGATTATGCGCTTCACACGCTCATTCATGACCCTCCTCGCTGCGCTGGCGGCGGCCTGTTCCGCGGGATTCGCCCAGGTGCCCCCCGGCGACGTGGCGCTCGGGCGGGACGACGTGACGTGCCGCCGCCGCTACGTCTCGCTCACCGACAACGCCGAGGGCAAACGGGACACGTTTTACTTGGAGTCGATCCGCGACCCCGGCCGCATCCCGAACTACTACGGCAAGGTGCAACTCGCGCTCTACGACGCGGGCGTGCTCGACTCCACGCGCGTGGTGATCGACCCGACGGAGATGACGCAGCACATGATCCGCGCGGTGATCGAGTTTCAGCGGGCCAATAATCTCTTCGTGGCCTACGAGCATTTGCCGTTGGAGACACTCGCCGCCCTCGGGGTGCTGAAGGTGGGGGCGGACGATACGTCGGTGGGGCTTTCGCCAAAACCGGCGGCGGCTCTAACGTCCGCGTTCGCCCTAGGGGACATGCCCCCGAACCCCGAGCCCGGGCACTGCTACGCGAAGTGCGCGATCCCCGGCGCGGCGGGCCGACCGGCGTCTCCTGAATGGCGGGAGATCGTCTGCGCCAGCAACGTCACGCCCGAGCTCGTTATGGACCTGCGTGCGGCCCTGATCAACGAGGGGTTTTTGAGCGGGGCTACCGATCCGGGTGAGCGACCGCTGATCAACGCCGAGACCAAGGCGGCGCTCCGCAAATATCAGGAGGCGCGTGAGTTGCCAATCGGCAATCTCGACTTTGCGACCTTGGAGGCACTGGGGGTGCAGCTTTGACGTTAGCCTGTCGCCTGAGCCCCGTACCAGCGGCCCCTCCCCCACGGCACCAGGCTACCTTCACACGAAGGCGCTCGCCTCGAAAACTTCAGACAACATGCCGGTCGCTACCCAGACGATGTCCCGCAGCAAGGCTGAGTAACCGTCGTCACTACCGGTAGGCCCGCTATCGGGGGGCGACACTACCGGCACCAAATCACGGATCGGCCCTCGAGGCACGGCTCCGCGGCTCCGCGTTCAAAACCTCGACCCCGTTGCCCCACGGCGGGGGTTTTTGAACGCGGAGCCGCAGAGTCTGGCCGGTCGATCGCTGCTGTACCTGTACCGGTAGTGTCGCGCTCTCCGACCGTGCCTACCGGTAGTGTCGTTGTCACGGGGGGGCGCCCATGGAGGTTCACACTTCCCGCACGTACTTCGAGAAGACGTTTGCGTACCGGTCGTTAAATCTCGAAGATACGATCGTATCCACCTGCTACACTTGCCCCAAAACACCGTCGCCGGAGCGCGAACGGTCTACGTTCACGCCCCGGCGACGGGTTTGGGTAGAGGTAGGTCGCCCGCGGGGAGCTCCCTATCGCTTCACGAATCTCACGGAGCGCGTCTCGCCCGCGGTATCCTCGACGACGAGGACGTAGACGCCGGCGCTCAACTCGGCAATCGTGATTTGCTCGTTGTACTCGCTGTCCATCAGCGTGCGGACGAGCTGGCCGGTGACGTTGAAGATTTGCGCGCGGGCTACCTCGCCCTCGCCGCCGATCGCGACGTTGACGTAGTCCGCTGCCGGGTTCGGGGATAGGCCCACGCTCAACGCTGGCGAGGCTCCTCCTCGACGCCGGTGAAGGTCTGCTCGTAGAGGGCGTCGAGGGTCTGGCCCGACGGCACCGGCTCGCCGGTGAGGGAGAAGGTGTTGCGCGAGGTAATCGTGATCTGGTCGAAGAACACCTGGTCGTTGTTGGACGAGGCCTTGACCTGGATCCGGAACTTGGCCGCGTTGGTCAGCGTGTAGTCCGCGGCGCCCAGCGTGGCCGTCGCCGTGTAGAAGGTGTTGTTGTTGAACCCGCCGGGCCCGGCTACGTAGCGCGCCACCGTCTGCCACCCGGCCCCGCCGTTGTACTCCACCTCGAAGGCCTCCCCGTTCTCCATCGAGTAGGCGTTGAAGTAGAACTTCACGTCCACGGCGCCCAGGCCCGCCACGTTGTAGGCGTTCTGCGTCGTGATCGAGGAGGCCACGCCGCTGTCGTCCTGGAGGCGCATCGAGTAGCTCCCCTCGTAGCTGCGCGAGCTCTTCACGCGGCTGGCGTCCACGCCGCCGCGCACCCAGCCGTCGTCGCCGGTCTCGAAGAAGCTCGCGAGGAGTTGGCCGGCCACCCCGCCGCCGCCGCCGGTCGTGGTCGCGGTCCGGGTCGCCTTCGCGCTCTCGTTGCCGGCCGCGTCAATGGCACTTACGCCGAAGGTGTAGGTCGTGCCCGCGGCGAGGCCCGTCACGTTGGCGCTCGTCCCGGTGACGGTGCCGAGGAGGCTCGCCCCGGAGTAGACCCTGTAGCCCGTCACGCCGACGTTGTCGGTGGAGGCGCCCCAGGTGAGGCCGACGCTCACGTCGGTGACGTTGACGGCCGTGAGGCTCCCGGGCGTAGTCGGGGCCTGCGTGTCGGTGGTCGTGCCGCCGCCGGGGCTCCCGGCGTAAGCGGCGCCTACGCCCACGGCGTACCACGCGTCGGTGGTCGCGACGACCTCGGCGCTCCCGGCGCCGTAGAGGTCGGTGGCGGCCTGGATGGCGCCGGCGCGCGCGGCGGCGTAGTTGGAGTTGGCCGACAGGTAGACCTCGAGGTTGCGGTAGGCGATCCGGGCGGCCTTCGCGCGCCCGAGGCCCGTCACGGCGTAGGGATTGCCGAGGTCGTTGGTGCCGGACTCGCCGACGCACAGGATGTAGAACCACTTGTTCTGCACGCCGGAGTTGATGTGGACCCCGCCGTTGTCCCCGGTCCCGGTGTAGTAGTTGGTGCCGCCGTAGGTGTCGGGGTCGCCGAAGGCATTGGGGTTGTTCATCGAGCGCAGCGCCCCCGAGCGCCCGATCCCGATGTCGGTGCCCATCTGCCAGTCGTTGGCGCCGGTGGCGTAGTACTCGACCATCTCCCCAAAGATGTCCGAGAAGCTCTCGTTGAGGGCGCCGGACTCGTTGCGGTACACGAGGCCGGCGGCGTACTCCGTCACGCCGTGCGTGAGTTCGTGCCCGGCGATGTCGAGGGCGACCAGCGGGCCGTAGCTCGTGCCGTCGCCGTCGCCGTAGGTCATGCGGCTCCCGTCCCAGTAGGCGTTGACGTAATTGCGCGAGTAGTGCACGTAGCTCAGGAGTTTGCCGCCGGTGTTGTTGTAGGAGTTGCGATCATGGGCGGTCTTGAAGTAGTCGTAGGTCTGCTCCGCGCCGTAGTGCGCCTGGATGGCGGTCGGGTCGGCGTCGAAGGGCGTGCCGTTGTCGGTGACGTCGACCGCGCCGCTGTAGCTCGTGCCGTTGCGAAGGGAGTAGGTCTCGACGCCGCCGCCGCTCACGGTCTGCCGCAGGCGGTAGACCCCGGCGCTGAGGTCGACGGTGATGGTCTTGTTGCCGTTGTAGCTCGTCGTGGCGGTCACGGGCGTGTTGGCGTGGTGGATGCGGAGGTCCTCGCCGAGGAGCTCCCCGGTGGTGGCGCTGATGTACACCCAGGCCCGGTAGAGGGGTTGGGCGCTATAGATATCGTATTTGTATGCGAGCGCGGCGCGGTCGGTAGTCGCGTCGTAGAAGACGACGAGTTCGCCGGCGGGTCGGGTGTAGCCCTCGGGCGCGTCGGCGCTCTCCCACATCGGCTCCTCGATGTCGAGGTGGCGCAGGGCGGCTTCGAGGCCGGCTTCCGGACGGAGCTGCGGCGTGATGTCGAGGTCGCCCGTTTTGGC
Organism: Saprospiraceae bacterium; assembly: GCA_965215115.1. Classification (GTDB taxonomy): domain Bacteria; phylum Bacteroidota; class Bacteroidia; order Chitinophagales; family Saprospiraceae; genus CALDTK01. The sequence continues at coordinate 1,821,965 of OZ244050.1, read as the reverse complement.
GAAAGCCCCCGACAGGCTGTAGATGCCGTCGTCACTGGCGTGCGCGGTGTAGGTGTAGCCGTCCACCGCGAGGCCACGGTAGGTCTGCTGGTAGGTGACGTGCCGCAGGCCGAGCTCGTCGGTCTCGGTGGCGCTCAGGACGTAGTCGACCCCGGCGTTGTCGGGGGCAAGCGCCCGGATCAGCTCCGTGGCCGCGGCAAGGGGCTGGGCCTCGGCGAGCTCGACGAACTGCGGGGCCTCGAGGCGTGGCGCGGTTTGTCGGTTAGCCTGTCGGTCGGCTTGCGCCAAAACCGTCGACGCGGACGCGGCGAGCAAAACGAGTAGCGTAAACTTGGTCATGCAATACGATTGAGGGGTAGTAAGTGAGCTTTGGACACGGCGCGGCCCAGGCGGGCGAAGCGCGTAATCGTTCGATGTGGAGGTGGGACGCGGGGGCGGGGGCTTCGGCTGTGGGGCCGGCGGGGCGTAGAATATATCTTCCGGGAGGCCTGCTCGCCTACGGAAAGGCGGCTTCGTGACTGCAAGTACGTACGAAGTTCGGACGCGGTGCAAAAAATTTGCGGTCCTGCGCGCCGGGAGCTATGCAGATTTTCGTAATGCGTTGTTAGACAGCTCGGAATTGACCGAAAATATTTCGACGGCGGGGTTGATGGACGGGCTCACCGCCCTACGCTCACTGCCCTGGGCTCTCTACCGGGCGCTGGCCTCGCCCCCCAACCCTTACCTTCCCGGCATGATGGTTAGCGAGCAGCGGGTCGCCTACGAGGCCAGCCCAATACCAGCAGTGCCGCCCGAGCAGGCGCAACACAGGCCCCGGCCCTACCGCTGGACGGTGCGCCAGTACCACGCCATGGCGGAGGCCGGACTCATCGAGGAGGGCGCGCGCGTCGAATTAGTAGCAGGTCAAATCGTCGAAATGAGTCCAATAGGCGCCTTACATGTGGGCTTCACGAGTCACATTACCACCTGGCTCACGCTGCGTTTTCACGAGCGCCACACCATCATCGGGCAGAGTCCGATCGATCTCGACGACGAGAACGAGCCTCAACCCGACGTGTACCTCGTCCCGAAGCGGGGCGACGGCTACGTGACTTCGCTGCCGACGCACGAGGACGCCGTGCTCATCGTCGAGGTGGCCGACTCGAGCATCGACTACGACACCGGCGACAAGGCCAAGGACTACGCCCGCTTCGGCATCCCCGAATACTGGGTCATCGACTGCCGCAAGCGCGAGGTGCACTACTTCGACGCACCCGCGCCGGCGGGATACCGGCGACACCTCGTTTTGGCGGAAGCCGAACCCCTGCCCAGCAAACTCCGCGGCGAGCTCGCCATAGTAGACCTGATGCCGCCGGTGCCGACCTTGAAAACGGCAGAAGAGCCGGGGAGTAAATCGGCGTGAGTCGACTCCGGGGCGCGTAACGTGGGCTGGCTAGCTTCGCCTCGCTATGGCCGACACCCCGCGCCGCTGGTACGACTACCTGCCGCACCCGATCGTCATGCTGCTCGGCATCCTCGTCGTGGTGGCGGCGCTGACGTACGTGCTGCCGGCCGGGACGTTCGAGCGCGTCGAGGTCGGGGGGCGCCTCCAGGTAGTGCCGGGCACGTACGCCGAACTACCGGCGACGCCGGTGGGCGTCATGCAACTGCTCACGGCCCTGCCGCGGGGCTACAAGGCGGCCGGGTCGGTGGTGTACGTCATCATCGCGAGCGGGCTGATGTTCGGGGCCCTCGAGCGCACGCGCGCCATCGAGAACGGCGTCGGGGTGCTGGTGCGCAGGGCCGGCGCGGGGAATCGCGCGGGGGTGATCGTCGGGGCGACCATCTTTTACGGTTTGCTCGGCGTGTTCGTCGGCTACGAGAACAACATCGCGATGGTGCCGGTGGCGGCGGTGCTGGCGCTCGCGATTGGCGGGGACCTGATCTTGGCCGCGGGCCTCAGCGTCGGCGCGATGACGGTAGGTTTTGGCGCAAGCCCCTTCAATCCTTACACCGTCGGGATCGGGCACCAGATCGCGGGGCTGCCGCTGTTCTCGGGGTGGGGACTGCGGCTTGCTTTTTGCGTGCTGGCGCTGGCGGTGACGGCGGGGTACAACCTGCGCTACTACAGACGCTTACGGGCAGACGGCTTTGCTGGCGCGAATCTTCGATTTCGCCAAAACGCATTAGCCGTCGGGCTCGACACGGAAGGTTTAGCCCTGTCGCAGCCGCTCGAGTCTTACCGCCTCACGCGTACGCACACGCTCGTGATCGGGGTCTTCGTGGCGGGGCTGGCGGTGATGCTGTGGGGGGTGTTTACGCATCACTGGTTCCTCGACGAAATCAGTGGTGTCTTCGTGGGCGTGGCCGTCGTCGTTGGGCTCGTCTCGCGGACGCCCGTCGGCGAGCAGGTCGAGCAGGCGCTGCGCTCGGTGGCGGTGGTGGCGCCGGGGGCCTTCATGGTCGGGCTCGCGAACGCGGTGCGGATCGTGATGGACGACGGGCAGATCTCGGACACGATCACCTACGGGCTGGCCGGTGCGCTCGAGGGCCTGCCCGACGTCGGGGCCGCCGTCGGGATGGTGGGCGTGCAGACGATCATCAACCTCCTGATCCCGAGCGGCTCCGGGCAGGCCCTGGCCACGCTCCCGGTCATGATCCCGCTCGGGGATTTGCTCGGGCTCACGCGCCAGGTCACGATCGAGGCCTTTCAGTTGGGGGACGGCCTTACGAACCTGGTGAATCCGACGATGGGCGGCTTGATCGCGATGCTCGCCATGTGCCGCGTGCCACTAGACCGGTGGCTGCGCTTCGTGGCGCCGCTGTTTGGGGTGTTGATGGCGCTGGGGCTGGTGGTGCTGGTGGGGGCGGTGTTGGGGGGGTATGCGTGAGGAGCGGGGTGCTCTACACTCCATCCTCACTCCACCTCCGCATCATACACTTTCACCGTCGTCCACTTGTCCTCGTTGCCCTCCACGAAGGCCAGGTGCACGGGGTCAACCTGGTACGCGTCGTGCCCGGCCACGTCGTCGAACCACAGCACGAGCATGTAGTCGAACGAGTTGTCCACCACGCCCCGGCTCGGGGTGGCTGCCGCCGGGCCGACGAGGACTCGCCGCACGGTAGGTGCGCCCGAGAGGCTGCGCATCCCGGCGACGAACTCGGCGCGGGCGGCGTCGTCGAGCTCGGGCTTGAGCCAGAAGTAAACCGTGTGGGCGAGGCCCGGGTCTTCGGAGGTCGCGGTAGTCATCTCGGGGGCGGGGTTGGGGTCTTGAGCGGGCGCGGGCGCGGCTTCGGGGGCGGAGCAGGCCGCGAGTACGAACAGCAGGGTCACGGTGGCCAGGGTGGGAGCGCGCATCGCGCTAAGATGCGCAAGTCCGGCGGATTCGGTCCCCTGTACAGCGCCGAGGCCGCGGCCACTCTTCAGAGGCAGCGACTCCCGGGCCCCAAACGTTGCGTCTCGCATGCGCGCGACCCTCACTCACCCCATCCTCCTGGTGGCCGTTGCCCTACTGCTGCTCAACGACCACGTCCTCAAGGCGGCGTACCCGGGCGGGGTCACCGGTAAACTCAGCGACGTGGCGGGACTGCTGGCCTTCGCGTGGGTGCTGACGGCGCTCCTTCCCGATCGGCGGGCGTGGCGCGCGTGGGCGTTCGTGGTGACGGGCCTCGGGTTTGCGTGGTTCAAGAGCGCGTGGGCGGACGGCTTCGTCGAGGCCTGGTCGGCGTGGGCGTACCCGATCGCGCGGGTCGTGGACCCGACAGACCTGTGGGCGCTGCTCGTCCTGCCCCTGGGCTACCGTTTGTTGGGTGGCGTCGGGGCGCAAAACCTGCCGAGCGTGCGCCCGTCCCGGTGGGTGCCCGTGGCGAGGGCCGGTGCGCTCGCGGTATGCGTGTTTGCCTTTGCGGCGACGAGTGACGACAGGTGGGAGCCGACGAACCAAGTCATCCAAACCTTCCCCACGTCGGCCGTCGACCGCGATTACGTCGTCGTGCGAACGGTGGACGACCTGCGTCGAGCGGACTTCGTTTCCGTGGCCGACCCTACCGTTGGCATCCCGGGCGACAGTTGCTTCCTCGGCCGATTCCACCTTAACCCGCCGGAGGGCTTCGAGACCATGGAGGTCTTAGCGACGGCTAGGCTACTGCCCGCCGGCGACAGCACCTTGTTTACGATCAGCGACGTGCAGAGTGCCTGGGCGACGTACGCCACGGTCTTCTACGGGGCTATCTCGTTCGAGAGTATGGATCGCGCGCAGGCCGACTTCGACAGCATCGGCGTCGATTCGGTCGTCACGATGCTGGAGCGGGACGTGGTCCTGCGCCTTCGGATCGGGTCGCCGTTGATTAGCCCGGTGGAGATGTCGCTGTGCCGGTGAGGGTTTTGGCGAAAGCCCCTGTCCAAGCGTAGCCATCAGCAGCGCTCGAAAGGGACCGCCTCCAGGAGCCGTTTGCAAACACTTACTTACGTAAGTAAGTGCTTATGATGGGAATCACTGGTACATCCTCCCCCCATGTTTGCACCGTCAACGACTCCAAACCGTCGTACCCCTTCATCCGGCTTACGCCAAAACACTTCGTACCATGATCCACAACACCGTCATCCTCTCCGGCCACCTCGGTGCCGCCCCCGAAACCCGCCAGTTCGCCAGCGACCGCGCCGTCGCCACCGTGAGCCTCGCCGTCAGGAAGAGCTACAAAGACGCCAGCGGCAACTACGTCGACGATACGCAGTGGTTCCGCCTCAGGGCCTGGGGCCGCACCGGCGAGCGGATGGTGCAACTGCTCGGTAAGGGCGACCGCGTCCTCGTCACCGGCGAGCTCGAGTGCCGCACCTACGAGACCAAGGCCGGCGAGAAGCGCGAGAGCGTGGAGATCGTCGTGACCGCGTTCGAGAAGCTACAGCGCTACAGCGAGCGCAAGGCGCAGGTCGAACTCGTCTCCGACAAAGACGGGAACCTCTCGGGCGCGAGCTACGGGGGCGATGACGAGAGCGGGCTGCCGTTCTAGGGCGTGGGTGGCGTCCGTGTCCACGGCCTCGTCAATGTGAGTCGGCCTTTCGGCAAAACGCTCTCCGGCTCGCTACGGAGGAGGGTGGTTCGGAACGCCGGGCGTTGGCCGACGTGTCCGCGCCCAGCCTCACTTGCTCGCCGCAAACAGCTCCAACGCCAGCTCCGGCTCGTTGGTGGTGATGGCGTCGAAGCCTTCCCCGATGAGCCACTTCAGGTCTTCCTCACCGTTGACGGTCCAGGCGTTGAGCGTGAGGCCGAGGCGCTTGGCGGCGGGGATGTACTCGGGATGCTCGCGGAAGACGCGGTAGTTGTAGTCCAGCCCCCCGATGCCGTCGGCGTGGAGCTGGGTGGGGTCCTTGTCGCCCTCGAGGTACTCGACGTGGGCGTCCGCGTCGAGGCGCCCGATCTCCAGGCAAATCGGGTAGCTAAAGCTGATGTACATGGTCTGGGCGCGGGCGCCGGTCGCGGCCACGAGGGCCACGGCGCGGCGGGCGAGCGCGACGCTGCGCGCCTCGCTCACGCCGGAGGGCTTGAGCTCGCAGACGAGCCGCGTGCGTGGGTTTTGGCGCAAGCCCTCCAGCAAGTACTCCCGCAAGGTCGGCAGGCGCTCCCCGTTCGCCAGCGGGGTCTCGACCAAGTCGGCGTAGGTGCTCTCCTCGATCGCGCGGCCGGCGTGCTCGGCGTCGTGGTTGACGACGAGGGTGTCGTCGGCCGTCATCCAGACGTCGAACTCGGCGCCGGTGCACCCGAGCGCGATGGCGTGCCGTAGGGCGGCGATCGAGTTTTCGGGGAGGCCCCGGGCCTTCCAGGCGCCGCGGTGGGCGACGACGGGGTTGTCGGCGAAGGTCATGGCGGGGGTGGTTCGGGTGGCGCGGCGGTCCGGGGGTAGGCAGGACAGCAGCAGGGTGGTCGCGAGGAGGGTGAGGGCGGTGGCGATGATGAGCTGGCGTGGCTTCATGGCGTAAAGATTAGATTATTGTAGCGGCGGGGGCGGGTAGCTGATTAGCTAGAAGCCGTGCGTGAGGTCGCGGAGGCGCGTGGGCTCGCCGTCGGGGCTGGGCGCGTACTCCGCGGCCACGAGCACGTCGCGGTAGTCGCGCACGGCCAGGTCGAGGGCGAGGTCTAGTTCGCGGAGGTCGCCGCCCGCCAGCCAGACGATGCCGCGGATGATGCGGGGCTGGCGCACGGAGGGGGTTTGGCCGATGGCCTCCTGGATTTCGCGGAAGGCGATCGCGGCCCGGGGGCCGAAGTCGGCGTCGATGCGGGCGCGGATGTCGGCCGGGTAGCGGTGGAGGTTGACGCTGTCGGGGTGGGTGCCCTCGCCGAGGGCCAGCGCCTCGTTCGCCACGGCGGTGACGATGCCGCGCGCCACGGCCTGGCCGCCGACCGCCCCGTCGAAGACCATCTCCGGGCGGAGCCTGCCGGCGAAGAAGTCCTGCGCGAGGATCATGGCCTCCACGGCGCCCTTCTCGCCGACGATCCGCAGTTCGGCCCGGGTCACGAACTCGGGGTAGTCCCGGAAGGTGATCCCGAGGGCGAGGGGACTGGCGGGGCGGGTTTTGGCGAAAGCCGCAGTCAGGCGCAGTTCGGCGGTGAAGTCGTAGGACATGGCCCTAACAACGCCCCCTTAAACATTTTGGCCTTGGTAAGTGGTCACGCTCGCACACGGCCACGAGCGCGGTGGTTACGCAGAAAAATTCTACCTCGATGTCAATGCCAGCCAAACCGGAGGCGCCCGCCGGGACCGCTCCCATCCCCGTTCACCTGCCGGGCGCACCCCGGACGGCCGTGGCGCTCTCCGACCACCTAGACATCGAGTGTCTCGTGAAGGCCTTCGCGGTCGCGATCGACTACCGGGACTGGGACCTGTTCGGCAATCTCTTTACCGAAACCGTCGACGTGAATTTGGACCCCCGCACGGCGCCCTCGCCACCGGCCCCCGTGCCCGTGGCCGCCTGGGTGCCGGTGGCGCGCAAGAGCTTCGAGCCGTACGACTCGACCCACCATTTATTGAGCGTCGACGCGGTGACCGTGCACGGGGACACCGCCGAGGCGCTCACGCATTTCCAGGCCTCGCACTTCCTCGCCAACCCCGACGGCGCGCCCACCTTCGTGCAGAAGGGGATGTACGTGCACAGTTGCCGCCGCACGCCCGAGGGCTGGCGCATCAGCGGCTGGCGCCAGGAGGTGCGCTGGGGCACGGGGAATCGCGCCATCCTCGACTACGCCACCGGGGGATAGGCGGTGACTACCTTCCGCCTCATGTCCACTTCCATCTACGACCACCAGATCACCTCCGAGGCGCAGTACCGCGAGGTCTACGCCCGGTCCGTCGCCGAGCCCGAGGATTTCTGGGACGAGATCGCGAAGACCTTCGTCTGGCGCAAACCCTACGACACGGTGCTCGCGTGGGACTTCGACGGGCCCGACGTCAAGTGGTTCGGCGGCGGCCGGCTCAACATCACCGAGAATGCCCTCGACCGCCACCTCGACGCCGGCCGCGGCGACGACATTGCCTTGATCTGGGAGCCGAATGCCCCACCATCCGAGGAGGGGGCTTCCGCCAAAACCCGCCACCTCTCCTACGCCGAGCTCCACGGGGAGGTCTGCCGCGCGGCGAATGGCCTTAAATCCCTCGGGATCGGCCGCGGCGACCGCGTGATCCTGTACATGCCGATGGTCGTGGAGCTGGCCGTGGCCGTGCTGGCGTGCGCGCGCATCGGGGCCGTGCACTCGGTGGTGTTCGCGGGCTTTTCGGCGAAGGCGCTGGCCGACCGCATCCAGGACGCCGGCGCGAAGGCCGTGATCTGCAGTGACTACAACCGCCGGGGCACGAAACTGATCCCCGTCAAGGAGGTCGTCGACGAGGCGCTGGCGATGGGGTGCCCGACGGTCGAGGTGAACCTCGTGCACCGCAACACCGGCGTCATTGCGAGCCGCGACGCAGGAGCTGGCGCGGCAATCTCTAGGCACGAGGAAGAGATTGCCACGCCAGCTTCGCGGCTCGCAATGACTAAGTGGTGGCACGAGGTAGTCGACACCCAATCCAGCGTCTGCCCCGCCGAGGCGATGGACGCCGAGGACCTGCTCTTCATCCTCTACACCTCCGGCTCGACCGGCAAGCCCAAGGGCGTCGTGCACACCTGCGGTGGGTACATGGTCTACGTGACGTACACCTTCGTCAACGTGTTCGGGTACCGGCCCGGCGATGTCTACTGGTGCACCGCCGACATCGGGTGGATCACCGGGCACTCGTACATCGTCTACGGGCCGCTGTGCGCCGGGGCCACGAGCGTCATGTTCGAGGGCGTGCCGACCTACCCCGACGCGGGCCGCTTCTGGGAGGTTTGCGAGCGGCTCAACGTCAATCAGTTCTACACCGCGCCCACGGCCATCCGGGCGCTGATGGCGCACGGCGAAAGTTTTGCCGAAAGGCACGACCTCAGCAGTCTCAAGGTGCTGGGCACCGTCGGCGAGCCCATCAACGCGGAGGCCTGGGAGTGGTACGACGAGCACATCGGGAAGGGGCGCTGCCCCATCGTCGACACTTGGTGGCAGACCGAGACCGGCGGCATGATGATCACGACGCTGGCGGGGGTGCTTCCGCAAAAACCGACCTTCGCGGGCTATCCGCTGCCGGGGGTGCAACCGGTGTTGCTAGGCAGGGAAGGCCAGCGCCTCGAAACCATGGTCGAGGAGGGTCGTCTCGCGGTCGAGTTCCCGTGGCCGAGCATCCTGCGCACGACCTACGGCGACCACGAGCGCTGTCGGCAGACCTACTTCACGATGTACCCCGGGCACTACTTCACTGGCGACGGCGCCCGCCGCGACGCCGAGGGCCGCTACCGCATCGTGGGCCGCATCGACGACGTCATCAATGTCTCGGGCCACCGCCTCGGGACTGCCGAGATCGAGAACGCCGTCAACGAGGTGGAGCAGGTGGTCGAGAGCGCCGTGGTCGGCTACCCGCACCCGATCAAGGGTCAGGGCATCTACGCCTTCGTAATCCCGCTCGGGGTGCTGCCGCCCGAAGAGCTCAAGGCCAAGGTGGTGGCCAGCTGCCGCGACATCATCGGCCCGATTGCCACGCCGGACGAGATCTTGTTGGTCGAGGACCTGCCGAAGACGAGATCGGGCAAGATCATGCGCCGCATCTTGCGGAAGCTGGCCGCCGGCGAGGGGGACCAGCTCGGCGACGTGAGTACGCTTTTGAATCCGGAGTGCGTGGCGGAGATTAGGGCGCGGGTGGCGGGCTGAGTCGAGCTTCGCGTAATCAAAGGAGGTTAGCCAATCTTGCCTTTGCGCAGGCTGCGAGGCGATCGAACTCGCCGACGGGACCTACACGCATGACGCTGGTCAATACCGAGGGAACGCAGCGGGACCTAGCTGAAAAGAAGTGGTTGGGGACGAAACGGCTTACAGTTTGGTAAAGGTGAACGAGGTCCACTCTCGGCTACTATTTTGCCGCACATTGACCATGTAGGTGCCCGCCGCTAGAGTAGATATATCGATGTCGTGCCGGGCGCCATCACCTACCCAGACGGTTTGCTCTGTGCGCACCCTACTTCCCGAAGTAGAATAGAAGACGAGTTCTCCAGGGGTTCCGCCCCAGCCTGGAGGCAGTTCGAAGCTAACTCGATCGTTCGCTGGATTTGGGAAGACCCGCGGCGCTTCGACTTTCAATAGGTCTTTTGTACTCACTTTCACCGGGGGATGGGAGATTGAATCGACAAACTGCACGAAGTAGCCCCATCGACGTTGGCCGCGGCGACCTTCCCGGAAAAGGTAGCCCACCGGAGCGTGCTTAACGCTACCGATCCACGAGGAGTCGCTCGATCCCGGCCGATCCTCGTCCTTCGTCTCATCGTAAAACGAAATAGAGAGTGAAGCATAAGGGTATTCAACGCAATTTGACCCCAGAATGCTCTGGTAAGCCGGAATATTTACGTAGTTACTTTTGAAGGTATGCGCAAAAGTGACTGTCTCTACCACCCCAGGGTCGCGGATCAAGTCGACTCGAATAGTGTCGGCGGATGTATCAATAAGCTCATAATGCCAATAAATACGCCAAATGTAACGGACTTCGCGGTTGCCAAAAACCTCTTTCCGCATTGTCTCTCTCCGGGCAGCATCATCGCTGACACTATCGGGCACTAACTCGTCCGGAACGTAGGTAAAGGGTTTGCCCACCTGAAGCTCAAACGGCAGAGTTTGTGCTTCTACTCCACAGACCTGCAAAAGCAACACGATGAGCGTTACACCGTAAACAATATAGTGCTTATCCATAATCACAGTGGCTACTGGCTTAAGGCCAGGAGTGGCTGGTGGTGTAGTATGTCTCCTCCGTCGCTACGAGCCGTAAGGAAGTACTGGCCTGGTGAGAGGCCGGTGGTCGGTATGAGCCCCACCTCCCCGAGCGCGGTGCTTTCGGTCTTAATTACGGTCCTGCCGAGCGCATCACTTACAGACCAACTGTACTTGACCTGTGGTTCAGGTAGTGTGCTTGTTTTAGTCAGATGGAAATCAGTCAGATGAAGAGTAGCCTCAATCACGTGGCTCGAGATGCTTACTTTTGCCTCATAGTCGGCCTTCGCCGTGCTAGGACGGTAACGTGCAGGCTCGAGAGGGTAATCCATTTCACAGTAGGATAAAACTCTCGTCCCGCTTGTAGTAAATCCAGAGCTGTTCGTAATTGTAAGGCGCAGGTACTCAACTCCCGTATTTGGTGCACGGGGATAGAACCAGTTCCCACTTAATGTAGATACGGTCGCCCAAGGTCCGGAAGGCGATGGCGAAGCTTCCCATAAGTAGGTGAACGGCCCACCGTCGGGACCGCCGCTCGAACCAAGTGTAACAGACTGATAGACGTTATATCCTCTATCACAACCTTGCTTCTGAATAGCCGCTACTACAACTCTAGTCTGCCCCGCGAACTCGTAATCTGCCATCTGGCAAAGGAAGTCTAGAGAGACTGGACTGAATCGAGCGAGAGTCATGAGCAGCCGTTTTTGTTAGACACCCATCACCTCATCAAGCGTGATGTTTGACCGCCAAAATAGAGCGCTCGCCGCACCTTTTCAAGCCCGATGTCAATATTTTCATGAATTTTTCACAATCCGGTAAACCAACGGCCCGCTACGGTTCGCCCCCTGCCACGTGTAGTGGTCCGACAAATGCTTCGTGCACACTTCTGCGGGGTGTACCAAAACCACCGGCACGTGACCCACCCGACGACGATCGAGGCCCTCGCCCGGCCAGCATCGCTCCCGTTGCGTGGAGTTCTCCCGGTGGCACTACCGCAAGTCACCGACTCCCCAGCGGGGCCCCTGCCCCATTGGCGCGTTAGGCCAGTTCACTCAAACCCGATCCCCCCCAAATTCCCCCGACTCACCGCCACGGCCTCCAGGGGGGTCTGCCCGCCGAAGGTCTGGTCCTGCTCCACGAGGTAGAACTCCATCCCGGCCTTCTTCTTGGCCGCCAGGATGCGCCCGAAGTCGATGCTGCCCGTGCCCACGGGCGCGAAGCGGCCCTCCGCGTCCATGTCTTTGACGTGCCACGCCTTCCAGCGCCCGGGGTACTCGCCGAAGTACGCCACCGGGTCGGCGCCGGCCTTCGTGACCCAGAACAGGTCCATCTGGAAGTTAAGCGTCCGCGGGTCGGAGTTCGCGAGGAAGTACTCGATCGGGACCACGCCACTGTCGTCGGGCTTGAACTCGAAGTCGTGATTGTGGTACAGGCACTCGAGCCCGGCGGCGTCCACGGCCGCGGCAATCGCGTTGATGTTCGCCATCACGGTCGCGATCGGCTGCGTCATGCTCAGCTTGCGCGCCGCCGCGTCGTACCCGAAGGCCCCCATCGGCGGCACGGGGATCACGAAGTACTCGAAGCCGGCGGCCTTCGCGTCGGCGGCGAGGCGGGCGGCGTTGTCCGTGGTGGCCATCCCCATGTGGGTGCTGATCGGGCGCAGGCCCACCTCCCGGAGGAAAGCCTTGAATTCGGCGGGGGCCATGCCGTAAAACTTCCCATCCTCGTAGCCGGCCGCCTCGATGGACGTGTAGCCCATCGCGGCGACCTTGCGCAGCGTACCCTTCGGATCCTCGCCCATGGCGTCGCGGACGCTGTAGAGGGCCAGGCCGCCGAATTTCTCGGTCGAGAGGGCGGTGCCGGTCGTGCCGGTCGAACCTGTATCGGTCCTGGAGAGTCCCTTGTCCCGGCAGGAGAGCAGCAGGAGGGGTAGGGCGAGGAGGAAGGTAAATCTCATAGTCGCTGGTGGCTTAGGGCAGTGGGAAGGTAGTGCAGGCTACCGCGCCAACAAAGCCCAGTCGTCGCCCGATCCCGCCCAGCTTCCGCCCAGCTCCTAGCCAGCTCCACGCCTACCCGCCGTCTGGCCCTGCGTAGCCCCCGGCGGGGATCGCGATCCGCACGACGGTCCCAACGCCGCCGGGGGGCTCCGCGAGACCAATCTCCGCCCCCATCGCCGTGCAGATCCGCCGCGCGAGCGAGAGCCCGAGGCCCGCCCCCGGGTAGACCTCGCGCGGGTGCAGGCGTTTGAACATCGCGAACACCCGCTCCCGGTACTCCGCCGCCACGCCGATGCCATTGTCGCGTACCTCGCACGCGAAGCCGCCGTCGATCTCGTAACGGACCGTGAGCCCGACCGCCGGCGCCCGCGTCCCGTCGTGATAAGTAAGCGCATTGCGCAACACCTCGGTGAAGAGTGTTTTGGCGAAAGCCGCCGGCATACGCACCGTCAGCCCCTGCGCCGGCAGCGACTCACCACCGGGACCGTAGGCCTCGATCGCGGCGCCGGACGGGGTTAGCGCCACCGCCCGCAACTGCGCCACCGTCGGGCCGGGATCCGCCGGGTGCGCCTCCCGCGCGGCGATGCGCTCGTGGAGCACCTCCTGGAGGCAGGCCTGCCACAGTTTCGCGACCGAGACGTACTCCGCGGGCGGCACCTGCTCGCCCGTGCGCTGGTAGTCGAGCAGTCGGTCGAGCATCCCCTGCATGTGCGAACACCCGGTGGCCACGAAGGCGAAATCCTCCCGTAGGTTGGGGTCGCCGGCCAGGGCCGCGGGGAGTTCGCGCTGGGCCAGCTGCGTGAAGGCGCGGATGGTGCGGATGGGCTCGCGCAAGTCGTGCGAGGCCGCCAGCGCGAACTGTCGCAGTTGCTCGTGGGCGGTGTTGAGGCGGTGCTGGACCTCGCGCTCGCTCGCGATGGAGGTCTTGATCTTGGCGTGGACCTGCTGGAGGGCGACGCGCTGGCCGATGAGGCTCACGTTGTCGCGCTCGATGGAGGCGTTCTGCTCGGCGGCCACGTCGGCCTGGGCGACGACCCCGAGGTAGGTACGCAGGTTGAGTTCGCGGTTGAGGCCCGTGAGCAGGGCGATGATCCCGCCGGCGATCAGGCAGTGGATCTGGACCAGGGTCACGTAGCTCATGCCCGAGCCGGTGGGGTAGTCGGCGCCCTCCGCGAGTACGACCCCGACGACGAATCCGATTTGCGTCGCGGCCAACACCGCGAGGCGCCAGCGCTTGTCGTACTCGGAGTACAGGACGTGGAGCATCAGCGGCGCGAACAGCATCGTGGTGGCCAGGTGCGGCGTCACCCACGCGATGTAGGTGAGGTTGAGGAGCACACTTCCCGTCAGCGCGCGGTCGAGCATCGAGTAGTTGTCCGGGCGCAGTTTCAGCAAGCAGACCAGCGCCGTGACGCCTCCGAGGGCCGAGAGCGCGGTCTGGAAGGGCTGCGCGCCGACGACGAAAAGGAGAACGGTGAAGGTGAGCCCCCCCGCCGCCACGAGCCAGTAAGAGCGTTGGCTCTTCCGGACGCGGGCGCGCAGTATCTCCTCGGTGATGCCGGCGGTGGCCGGGGTGGGGGGCGGGGTCACGGCTCGGGTCATGCGGGTGAGGCGTCGTGGGCTGCGGTTGGCTGGGCGGCGGTTGTCGCGCCCGCGCGCGCGCCCTCGCGGTAGTGCGGGAGCCGCAGTTCGAAGGTGCTCCCCTCCCCCGGGACGCTACGTACGGACAACTGGCCGCCGTGCCCGAGGGCGATGCGCTTGCAGAGCGCGAGCCCGACGCCGGAGCCCTCGACCGGGGCCTGGGTCTCGACGCGGTGGAAGAGGTCGAAGATGCTCTCGAGCTGGTTCGGCGGAATCCCGATGCCGTTGTCGGTGACCTCGATCTGTAGTTGCTCGTGGGCGACCCGGGCCGAGATCCGGATCCGCGGCGGCACGCCCGGGCGCGCGAACTTGAGGGCGTTGCTCGCGAGGTTTTGGAAGAGCTGCGTGAGTTGCGTAGGGTAGCCGCGGACCTCCGGGAGCGGACCGACCTCGACGCTGGCGCCGCTGCGGGAGATGAAGTCGTGGAGGTTGGCGCGCACGTCGGCGCACACGCTCGCGAGCGCCACCCACTCCGGTGCGCGCTGGTCGTCGAGCGGCGCGGTGTAGGCGCGGAGGTCGTCGAGGAGGCGCGTCATGCGCAGGCCACCGTCGCGGGCGAAGGCCATGAACTCGGGGGCGCGACCGGCATCGGAGCGCGCGCCGAGGGTGCGGAGGATGAGCTGGCTAAACGACACGATCGAGCGCAGGGGCTCGCGGAGGTCGTGGTGGATGGCGCGCACGAGCTCCTGCTCATCGGAGCGTTTGGCCGCGAGCTGGGCGGTGGTGTGGCGCTCGCGCCGGAGCTGGTCCTCGAGTTGTGTACTGTACACCTCCAATTCGCGGCGGCTCTCGCGCAGGGCGTCGCGGCCGGCGAGCAGGCGCTGGTGGTCGTGTCGCAGTTCGGCTCCGGCGAGCAGTAGGCGCTCGGCCGAGCGGGCGCTGCGGCGGCGGTCGGCCCCGACGGCGCCAATGGCAAACAACGCGTACAGTCCGAGGATCCCGAAAATACTGACATTGGGCGGCACCGGGCTCGTCCCCGCCCCGAGGTAAGGCGTCACGCAGACGAGTGCGGCCCCGAGGCCTACCACGGCATAGGCGATGAAGTTGCGCACCGCCAGGCCCACCGAACTCAGCGCGAAGGCCATGAACATGGTGCCGGTTATGCTGCCGTAAGGCATCGTGAGGCTGGCCACCACCATGGTGAGGAGATTAGTGCCGTGCAGCGCGGTTTGGGCGGCGGCGGGCGGGAGCTGCGGTCCGGCTTTCGCCAAAACCATTCCCAGGAGCATGACCGCCGCCCCGCCCTTCACCTGGAGGGCGTCCCCGTAGTACCAGCCCGTACCGAGGGGCACGGCCGCGAACGCACACAGCGCGAGCCCGAAGGCGCGGTAGGACTTGCGCGGGATGACGTACGAGAGGGCCATGGCGCGCTCACTACGGCAACTTGTGTGCCAGCGACTTAGGCCGGGCCCCCAGGAACTTTCCCGGGAGAAGCACCCCGTCCGGAGGCGATCTCCGCGCTGGCGCAACCCTCGTAGCCGCCCCGTTGTCCCACGGTTAGCGCTTCCGCAAAACCCGCCACCCCATGGCCCGCGTCACCCCCGCCGCAGGCGACCGCCGCCCCGAGCTAAGCCCCGCCGACTGGGCCACGCTGTCGCTGCTCTACGCCGCCCGGGGCAACCTCCTGCGCGACGCCGACCTGCCCGCGCTCGCGGCCCGCGATCCGGCGCTCTTCGAGCGCCTCTCCCGCCTCGTCGCCCTCGAACTCGTCGACTACGAACGCCGCGAGCGGGCGCACTACCTCAACTTCGACGGCTTCGCCCTGGTGGAGGGCCACGAGGAGGCGCGCGCCGAGACCGTGGTCGCCATCAAACGAGCGCGCGCGGCACAGCCGGCGTACCAGTACACGCTCGGAAGTCTGAAGTGGCTGCTGGTGGGGTTGATCGGGATCGGGGGGCTGGTGATGCTGACTGCCGAGGAAACTTCGGGCCCGCCGTCGCGCGCGACGGCGCCCAGCTTTACGGCACTAGACTCGGCGACGTGGGTGTCGATCCGGGAGGAGCTGGCGCGGCGGGCGGATTCCATGCGGGCGCAGCGTCTAGACGCTCTAGGTGCGGAGTGATGGCGCTGGCCCTGTAAGTCCGTAACACGCTCTTGAGTCTCAGGTAAGCCTCATCCCGGCGGGGGCACCCGGAATGTTGGACGCTATCGGCGAGCGTACCTTCCCCCGGACTTCATCCTTACGTATGCCCGACGCCGCCGCTCTGCTCTTCGTCTACGGCCTCCTGCGCAGCGACATGTCGGCCGGGCTCCAGGGCTTCGTACCGGGCAAGGCGCGCCTGATCGGTCGGGCGAGCGTCGCGGGCGTCCTGTACGACCTCGGCGACTACCCCGGTATCGTGCTCGGCGACGGCGGCGCTAGCGTCGCCGGCGAGGTCTGGGAGATCACCGACGCGTCGGCCTGGGAGACGCTCGACCGCTTCGAGGACATCCGCGCCGATGGCACTGGGCAGTACCGCCGCGAGACCATCCCGGTGACGACGGCGGACGGCGGGCGGGTTTTGGCGCAAGCCTACCTGTACAACCGCGCCACCGACCCCCTTCGCGTAGTGGCATCCGGCGACTGGTCGTTGCGCTAATGACTCCCCTACCTTATGCTACGTCTCCTCGTCATCCTCGCCGTGCTCCTCGCCGCCTGCACCCCGCGGGCGAAGCTCGGCACGACCGACGCCCCGACCACCTTCTACATCGTCCGCCACGCCGAGAAGGAAATGGGCACCGCGCCCGGGCTCACGCCGCAGGGCACGGCCCGCGCCGAGTTCTACGCGACTTTCTTCGAGGATGTCGAGCTGGCGGCCATTTACTCCACCGATACCCGCCGCACCATCGCCACCGCCACGCCCCTGGCCGAGGCCAAGGGTCTGAGCGTCACCGAGTACGCCAGCGGTCTCGAGTTTGACGCTTTCGCCAAAACCTTGCTCGCGCAGCACGCCGGGACCAACGTCTTCGTGGTCGGGCACTCGAATACGGTCCCGTTGCTCATCAATGCCCTGAGCAATACGCAGGACTACACCGACATCCCGCACGACGACTACGAGCAGTTGGTGCAGGTGATCACGCGGGGCGGGGCCACGGCCGAGGTGCGGATGTTCCGGGTGCCGGTGAGCGAGTGACCACTACAATGTCTGCTATGCCGCTTCCGCAAAACAAGTCCAACGCCATCGCCTTCTACCGCACGGCTTTCCTCGGCAATCCCCGCGAGGCCGTGCGCCTCTACGTCGGCGACGCGTACACCCAGCACAACCCCGGCGTGGCCGACGGTCCGGAGGGCTTCGTCGCGTACTTCGAGCGGATGCAGCGGGAGTATCCCGAGAAGTCGATCGAGTTCCTGCGCTGCATCGCGGAGGGCGATTTGGTGGCGCTCCACACGCGGCAGGTCTGGCCCGGGCAGGAGGTCTACGTCACGATGGACTTCTTCCGCTTCGACGCCGCGGGCAAGATCTGTGAGCACTGGGACGCGATACAGCGCGTGCCGGAGGTGGGGGAGAATGGGAATGGGATGTTTTGAGCGAAAGCGTGAGGGTAGGACATCCTAGCGGAGCGCAGTGCCCAGTCGGCCACGAGGGCGTACGCAGCCGCGGCCGCGAGGTCTGGCGGCGGGTCGGGTTCACGCTCACTGAGGAGTGGTCGTGGGTTCGAGCCCGCGCTTGCCGACCAGGAGGCCGTCGAGAGGGTGGGATTCTACACTATGGACGGCGAGGACGGGGCCTTCAGGCTGGAGGTGGCGGCGTTGCGGGGGTACTGAAACCTCACCACACCACCTTGCTCGTGCAGCCATCCGGCCCCTGGAGGATGTAGACGCCCGGTTGACCCGGCGCGAAGGTCACGGTCGTCGAGGCGCTCGCCCGCGTTTGCCAGACCGTGCGGCCCGTCATGTCGTAGGCCGTGTGTGCGCCCGTCGCTTCGTTGCTAAAGGCAAAGCCCTCCACCGTGCGGCGGGGCTGCTGGGCGCAGGTTTTGGCGAAAGCCGCCTCCTTCACACCGGAAGTACGGGGACTAAAATAGTACGTGAAGCGGGTGCCGCCGGGGACACGACCGTTGACCTCGAAGGAGACACGTTCACTTACCTCACGATCGAGCGCGTACGTCGTCGAGGTGCGCGTCTCGAGTAGGTATTCGGGCCTGTGCCAACTCATTCCAAACTGCTCTACCGTGAGTGGTCGATCCTGGTCATCGTAGACGATTACTTCTTTGCGCTTCACGACTGTTCCGGAGCCTAGCGTTCGAAATTCAGTGCTCGCGGTGCGCGTCCTGCCTCGGTAGGTATACGTGGTGGTTTGAATCGAGGTAAGGGAAGGGCCCGATCCTACGGAATCTAATGGAATCCCTTTTATCGTATCGACCCGACGTAGTATTCGGCCCTTGTTGTCGAAATAAGAGTTTTCGAAATTTGCGGTCCTGTATCTCGGCAAACAGAAGCTGTAATAGGTATCCGTCGTTAGTGTTCGCTGATGGTCCGGAGAGGGGAAAGAAGTGTGGCGGGTGTTCGCATTCTCGAAGCAAGCTGCATCGGGGAGGGCCAGGGAGTCGGCATACGCTAACGATCCAGTATACACCTCGTACGCCGTTGGCGAGGCGGTGACTACGCTGTCGAACTGTACCCTGTACTTTGGAGACTTAACGCTGTTAGCCTCCAGGGGTACGGAAGTAATAGAGCGCAACTTGGCCTCCGGAATCTCCTTCCAGTACTCGATATAGCCGGCACCTACCTTGCCTTCCTCGTTGACCCACGCGTGTCTTTCGTATCTCAAGACATCGGCATTGGTGTACAGTATCGAGTTGCGGGTTTGTACGATGTCGCCATCGTGATCCTTTAGCGTCTCTACGGCGGTATAAGCCACGGTATCCCCGGAGGCCGTCGAGATGGAATACCTGAATATGCTGCGGGCCAGCGTATCCGACCGTTGCCAGTTGACGTATGCGACGGAGTCGAGCCGCGTCCCCTCGGGTGTCCCGTGGGTGGCTTCGGGCTGGAAGGTTTGGGCTTGCGCCAAAACGCTACCCAACAGTAGGCTTAGCAGCAAGGGGAGTGTAGATTTCCGCATGGGGTCACGTCGACGGGTGAGGAGTCGGGCAGCTTCGCAAGGTAAACAGCGGTCGAGTGATGTGCAATAGCTTAGCTTCGGCTCTCGCCCCGCTGGATCGTTACTCGAGCCCCGTCGGCTACACATCCGTAGAGGTACCGGCGGGCTACCTTCGGCACCGGCGCGGCCCGAGTCTCCGGGCACCACTATCCACCCCCGAAACTACCCTCCGATGCGCCAGCTCGCTCTCCTTTTGTGCCTAGGCCTGGGCGCCACGCTCCTCGCCCAAAACGCCCTCCCCGTCATCAGCAACGTGGCCCCGCGCTACGACGCGCAGGCGAAGCGCCTCACCGTCACCTACGACGTGGCCGACGCGGAAGGCGAGACCTTGGCGGTGGCCTTCCTCGTCTCCGACGACGGCGGGGCGAGCTACCGCGTCAACACCCGAGACGCCAGTGGTGACGTGGGGGCGGCCGTCGCGCCGGGCGGGGGCAACTACCGGCTCAAGCTCGTGGCGGACGACGGGTTCCGGATCGACATCCAGGGCGTCAAGCACCGCACCGCTGGCCTCGCGAAGCTCAACGCCATCAAGGACAGTATCGAAAGGCGTTTTGCGGAAGCGGGACTAGAGACGAACCGCCAGGACTTTCCCTTTGGCACCTTCACCGGGCAGAACATCATCGGCGTCAAGGCCGGCACGACGCACGGCGACTCCGCCTACATCGTCAACGGACACTTCGACACCGTGAGCGACTCGCCCGGGGCCGACGACAACGGCAGTAGCATCGCAGCGCTCATGGAAATTACCCGCTTGCTGGCGCCGTATACCTTCAAGAAATCGATCCGCTTTATCGAATTCGACCTGGAGGAAATCGGACTGGTAGGTTCGACGTACTACGCGGACGAGAGCGTTGCCGACCCCCGCCTGATCAAGGGGATGTTCAACCTCGAATCCATCGGCTACTTCACGAACCAACCCAATACCCAGACCGTGCCGCCGGGGTTCAATCAACTCTACCCGGAGGTATACGCGGCCCTCGTGGCCGACCGGTTTCGCGGGAATTACATTACGAACATCGGCGACCAGAACTCGAGGCGCTTGATGGCCGCGTACGACCGGTCCGCCGCGCGCTACGTACCGGGCCTCAAGACGGTCGCCATCGCGGCGCCGCCCAACTGGGCCACCTTAACGCCGGACCTCGGGCGCTCCGACCACGCGCCGTTTTGGCGCAAGGGCATCCCGGCCTTGATGATCACCGGGGGCGGCAACTTCAGGAGCCCTCACTATCATACGCCCGGCGACGTAGTCGGGACGCTCGACTTCGCCTTCATGAGCGACGTCGTCAAGGCGCTGGTCGGCGCGATCGCCGAGGAGGCCGGGATTACGCACAGCGCGGAGGCCGTGGCCGCCTTCGAGGTCGTGGTGTCGGTCGACAATTGGCTCGCCCGGGCGGTGGTGGTCTCGCCGGTGCCGGCGCGCGGGGTGCTGCACCTAAGCTTCGGGGACCTCGACTTGCGGGAAGTGCGGGCGAAGGTATTTAACGGGGCCGGGCAGTTGGTGCTGGCGCGGGAGCTGAGTGTAGGGGGTGGCGCTGCGAGCCTGGACGTGGGGTCCTTGGCGCCGGGGGCGTATACGCTGGTGCTTGCGGCCGGGGGCGCGGCGGTGAGTCGGGAGGTGGTGATCTCTCGGTAGCTTCGCGGCATTCTCCCGTGAGGGCTAAGCTATGAGGATAGAGACCATACGGGTTCGCAACTACAAGGCCTTCGCCGACCTGGAGCTCAAGCACCTCCCGGAGCTCGGCGTGTTCATCGGCGCCAACGGCACGGGCAAGACCACACTCTTTGACGTGTTTGGCTTCCTGAGGGATGCACTCAGGAACAACGTCAAGCAGGCCCTCGACAAGCGCGGCGGCTGGTCGGAGGTCGTGACGCGGGGTAGCGAGGGTCCGATCTCGATTGAGCTCCAGTTTCGGCTCAAGATCGCGGGTCGCGAGAGACTCGTGACCTACCTGCTGGAGATTGTGGAGGCAAAGGGCCGACCCGTGATCGCGAAGGAGGTCCTGCGGTACAAACGCGGCCGCTACGGCAGCCCCTACCGCTTCCTCGACTTTGCCTACGGTGAGGGCTACGCGATTCGGAACGAGGAAGACTTTAGTAAGCCCGATGAGGAGCTGGAGCGCGAGCAGCAGTCGCTACAGTCTCCCGATATCCTGGCTATTAAAGGCCTCGGGCAGTTCGAGCGCTTCAAGGCCGCGACCGCCTTCCGGACCTTCATCGAGAGCTGGCAGGTGCTCGACTTCCACATCTCCGACGCGCGACTGGTGCGGGACGCCGGCTACGCCGAGCACCTGTCCGCGACGGGTGATAACCTGCCGCTGGTGGCGCAGTACCTCCACGAGGAGCACCCGGAGGTCTTCGCGCGGGTACTGGCACGGATGTCGCAGCGAATTCCCGGCGTGGAGGACGTCGTCGCCGAGAAGACCATCGACGGCCGGATCGTGCTCCGGTTTCGCGACGGCGCGTTCGCCGACCCATTCATCGCGCGCTTCGTCTCCGACGGGACGATTAAGATGTTCGCGTACCTGCTGCTGTTGCACGATCCGAGGCCCCATCCCCTGCTCTGCATCGAGGAGCCCGAGAATCAGCTCTACCCGGGGCTGTTGCCCGAGCTCCTGGAAGAGTTCCGCGAGTACGCCCAGCGCGGGGGCCAAGTCTTCGTGACGACGCACTCGCCTGATCTGCTCAATGCCGCCACGCCGGAAGAAGTGTTTTGGCTCGCCAAGCGCGATGGCCTTACGCACGTTCGGCGCGCCTCCGACCAGGCAGACATCGTGCGTTTCGCCGCGGGGGGCGATCAGCTCGGAGCGCTGTGGAAGCAGCGGTATTTCGTGGGTGCTGAACCTAATTAAACCGTGGATACGTTTGCGCCCAGCCGTCTCGAGATCTTCGTGGAGGAATCTTCGATGATGTATTTTTTACAGGGCTTCCTGCCGCGTGTTTTGCCGAAAGGCTACGCTCTCGACGCCAATGTCTTCATCCGGCCCCACCAGGGCAAATCGGATCTGATCAAGTCCTTACGTCAGAAGGCACCGCGCCTGCACGAGTACGATCCGCCCGTCCGACTCCTCGTCATCCACGACCAAGATGCCAACGATTGTGTCGAGCTAGAGCGCACGCTCACGGACACGATCGATAAAGGGAGACGGGCAGACTTCCCGCTCTGCGTCCGCATCGCCTGCCGCGAACTCGAGAATTGGTACCTCGGTAGCCTCCCCGAAGTGGAACGGCTTTACCCTGCCTCCCGGGCGAGCCAGCTCGTCGCGAAGCGGAAGTACCGCGACTGTGACAGACTCAACGGCGCCGCTGAGATGGAATCCCTTACCAAGAAGGCTTTCGCCAAAACCGATTGCGCCCGCCGCATGGGGCCGATCATCGCGATTGAGGGGAGTCGATCGGTGAGCTTTGGGTGGTTCGTGCGGGGGTTGGATATTCCCCCCTCACAAATCCAACACCCGCTCCAGCAGGCCTTCCGTCTCCGCCTCCAGCTTCCGGATCTCCGCTACGATCTCCTCCACGGGACGTAGCGGCGTGTACTCGTAGAAGTAGCGCGTGAAGTTGATCTCGTAGCCGACGCGGCGGTAGTCCGGGTCCACTAGGCGTGCGGGACGTGCGGCGCGACCTCGCGGTCGAAGTAGGCGTCGATGTCTTCGTTGAGGGGGATGCGCTCGTAGTCGCGGCGCTTGGTGTCGGGCTTGAGGGTGCCGTCGCGCTTGCGGACGGGCTTGCCGGCAGCGTTGAGTTCGGGGCGCTCGACGCGGATCTCTGCGTAGCCGAAGTCTGCGTTGTCGAACAGCTTGACGCGCTTGTCCTGGGTTTTGGCGAAAGCCGTATAGAGATGTCGCGATCTCCTCGACCTGGGCGTCCGAGATCCGGCGGCGCTTGTTGCCGTGACTCTTGGGCATCTTCTCGTAGAGCTCCGAGGCGTCGATGAGCTGGACCTTGCCCCGGCGCGCGGCGGGCTTGCGGTTGGTGAGCAGCCAGATGTAGGTCGAGATGCCGGTGTTGTAGAACAGCTCCTGCGGGAGCGCCACGATGGCCTCGAGGTAGTCCGACTCGATGATCCACCGCCGGATGTCGGACTCGCCCGAACCGGCCTTGCCCGTGAACAGCGGCGAGCCGTTGAAGACCACCGCGATGCGACTGCCGCGCGTCTGCATCTTGTGGAGCATGTGCTGCAGGAAGAGTAAGCTGCCGTCGTTGATGCGCGGGGTACCGGCGTCGAAGCGGCCGCCCAGGGTCTCGGCCTCGGCCTCGACGTAGTCTTTGTCTTTCTTCCAGCTCACGCCGAAGGGCGGATTGGAGAGCATGAAGTCGAACTTCTTGTCGCCGAACTGGTCCTCGCTCAGGCTGCTGCCGAGCGCAACGTTCTCCGGGTTCTCGCCCGTGATGAGGAAGTCGGACTTGGCGATCGCGTAGGTCTGGTCGTTGCTCTCCTGGCCGTAGAGGTAGACCTCGGCGCCGGGGTTGATGCGCTGGATGGCCTCCTTGCCGATAGTGAGCATGCCGCCCGTCCCGCAGGCCGGGTCGAAGAGTGTGCGGATGATACCCTCGCCGAGGAAGTCCTCCTCGTGCTCGGCGAACAGGAGCCGGACCATGAGCTTGATCACCTCGCGCGGGGTGTAGTGCTCCCCGGCGGTCTCGTTGCTCATCTCCGAAAACTTCCGCAGCAGCTCCTCGAAGATGCCGCCCATCTCGTGGTTGGTGACGCGGTCGGGGTGCAGGTCCACCTCGGTAAACTTGTCGCACATCCGGAAGAGCAGCTTGTGCTTGGCGAGTTTGGTCAGCTTGGCCTCGAGCTTGAGGTTCTCGATGATGTCGCGGACGTTGCCCGAGAAGCCGTTGAGGTAGGCGTTGAAGTTGAGCTGATGTTGTTTGGGTCACTGGCCAAACGCTCCAGGTCGTAGCCGCTCTTGTTGAAGAAGCCGAGGCCCCCGGTGCTCTTGAGCAGGACGCGCTCGAGTTGCTCGTCGTCGAGGCTTTCGCCAAAACGCGCTACGTCGGCTAGCAAGGGGTCGCGGGTTTTGGCGAAAGCGCAATCGAGGCGGCGGAGGACGACGAAAGGGAGGGTGACATCACCGTACTCGTGGCGTTTGAACGTGCCGCGGAGGATATCGTCGGCGACCTGCCAGATGAAGGCGGCGGTGTTCTGGGTGGTGGGGGTGGACATGGGTTGAGATTGGTTTGCGACTGTTTGAGAAGCACTGAAGTGCTTGCTGGCCCACAGGCAGACCTCCGGCCTGCTTGCGACATCTTAGCAGGCCGGAGGTCTGCATGTGGGCCAGCCCGGGTTTCAACCCGGCGTTATTTATGTATTGGTGCATCATGCCGCCTGATCCCAGAAGCACTGAAGTGCTTGCTGGCCCACAGGCAGACCTCCGGCCTGCTTGCGACATCTTAGCAGGCCGGAGGTCTGCATGTGGGCCAGCCCGGGTTTCAACCCGGCGTTATTTATGTATTGGTGCATCATGCCGCCTGATCCCAGCGCTGCGTGAGCATCCGGAAGACTTCCTTGCGGAGGAGGCGTTTGGCCTGATCGCTACTGAGTTTCTTGAAGAGATCGACGGCCTCGTCGACGGTGCCGGTGATGCTGTCGTCGACGGCCTTGTTGACGCGCTCCTGCTTGGAGGCCTCGGAGTTGTCGCCCCGCATCACGGCGCCGAGGTCCTCGCCACGAACAGCTCATACGGTAGGTGCCGGTCGCACATATTTTGCCGGACGGCGAGGAGTTAGCGCACGGTGTGCGCGACGCAGTGCTCAAGGGAGATGTTGGCGTTCGCGTCGATGGCGTGGGGACGAAGGTCATAGGGGTTGACGAGCACGCGGCCGGCCTTATCGCGTTCGACCTCGCGGTTGGTGAGTTCTTCAACGCCGTCGACTAAACCGCCGGCCGTCGCAAGGCGGAAGTAGCGTTTGTACGTGGTGTGCTGGGCGAGCACGCCGGGGATGGAACCCTCTTCGGTGGCCGGGGCATGGTGTACGTGTGAAACGAACAGATGGGGTAGGGGCCCTGCTCGTGAGTAACTTGCCCTCGGCGTTATTGTGGCCGAACACCTCGAGGGTCTTGTTTTGGGGCATGGCCGTGAAGGCGAAGCCGCTGATGTGCGACCGGCGTCGGCGTCGGCGGCGGCGGATCTCGCGGTTGGTGTTGGACTCGGTGGGGATTCGTAACCAACTAAGCGTAATATGAAAGTAAGTCTCCGACGAAGCACACTTGCGATAGATTAAAACTAGTTGAGCAGAAATTTAAGATTCACTCAAATCTGGAGGGTATTCTAACAAATCTATGAATGCTTTCTTTTGGTTAGGGCTAGTATACTTATTAATAAGCGGGTAGACTACAGAAGCAAGAACTATAGTAGATAGTACTGGAACAACAATACGCAGAGCTGCGTACAGATTCTCACTATGAGCCCGTTCATTAATTCTAAGCAGAGACCAGTCATTAAGGTGAAGGATAGTGGATGCCATCACGGCAATAACACTTATAACGATAGCAAGATACCCCCAACTGACGGCTTGCCACTTCCGAATCTGTAGTTTAGTCCATTCATCTCGTTTCAATTTTAAAAGACTTTGCCTAATCATAAGGTTTTCTGCCCTCATCGCTTCCAACTCATTGAGAAGGGATAATGCCTTCTGCTGACGTTCATTGTTTTGTTGACCTAACAGGGCCGCTTGTTCTTGTAATTCAAAAAGACCTTTTGATGATAGCTCTAGAGAACGAGTGAAGTGCTCCATCGTTTCTGCCTCAAATGATTTCTGCTTACTAGCTTCATCTTCTAAGCGCTTAATAAATAATTCTGGAGATTTTCTTGCGAGGTCATTTAGTGAATCTAACTCTAAAATCTCGTTATTGGCAATGCGTGTTGACACGAGAACGATGTCGGCATCACTAATAGCATCTCGTGCATATTTCACAATATTGTCATCCAATTCGCGCAAAACTTTAGCACGAGGCAGGTCTTTTGAAATCTCCTGCGCAATAATGGATGTTAAACCAACCTCGGAAAAGGCTTTAGACGATAATGTACTCGAAAGTGATGGGTTACTTAACCACAATACACTAAGTAGCTCATCGGCGCGAATTATTTCGGGTTGACCTAACCGGCGATGGTTGCCAAGAACGTTACTATCAATACTATTTCTATTCACAAACCAGCAGTTGACCCTTTCAAAGTCGGCGATAGATCCACCTCTCTTTTGCTTTACGTACAGAACGCCTATAGTGTCATGAATTGCAGCTTCCTGAGAATTGCGTATAGCTAGAAATATCGGATACTCAGGTGAAGATTTTGCCTTCCTTCGAAGTGTATCGGTGTTAGCTATTGTTCGTATAGCAAATGTTTTAACCAGTGATTCAAGATTGTCTGCTATTCTTTCAAGGTCCGCCCTATTAAGATTTCTTCGAGCACATGCGCTGTATATATCTTCCTTAAGAACCTTTCCAATGAGAAAAGACTGTCGGTAGTTAGCAGCCTTTGCTTTTAGTAGGTTACTGGTTTCACGAATAGTATCTGGTAAGACGGAAAGGGTAAAACTGGAGGCTCTTGCTAAACTGATTAGCGCTTTACATGTCGCGGCGCTCTCTTCACTACTTAGATCTAATAGACTAATGATAAAGTTTGTGTCCATTAGCAACTCAACCTCTCCGCTACTTCTCTTGGGGGTGTAAGTTAAGTAAGATGAGATTATACATCCTAAGTAGATGTCTTGAATCTGTCGATAAACTATCGGAGACCGCTTAAAGTATTCTATAAACTTTGCCTCTTTCGAATAATCGACAGTATCAGATGTGCTATTAACTGAAAAATACCGACCTAGTTGAAATTTGCAACTTTCTACAAATTTCACAATGCTCATGTCTCTGTAATCATGAAATTCCATATCGTCACAAAACTTACGAAATACCTCATTTAACTTGTTAGTAAGTTCCTCCTGATTCGAAATGGTTTTCTCGTAGTCGTCAAAAGTGTATTGACTAAATTCGAAGGAACCGTCGGCATGTAGAACTACGTACGTTTCTTGGTCGGTGTTGATTTGCTTGGATATCTGCAATAGTATCACCGACAGTACGGGCACAGGGAAATCAATGCCGTACAAATCCTTGCATATGTCTGATACTTCTTGTAATGACTCACCCTTGTATATTCCGCCAGAAGCCATTTTAGCAATCGCTCGCTTAATCAATGGTCCAAAGATGTCGACAGGGCCTTGCGTAAGCTCACCTCCGTTCCTGATGTGAGCTAGTAGACTGTATGTGATAGCTCGCTGTTGAATTGCTTCGATCATAACCAAGATTTTAAGGTTGCTTAAGCTGATGAGCAGCTGTTTACAAAGCGATTATCGTCATTTTTGACATCATGTCTAAGTGCCTCTCATTTCTGTTGCCGTGCGATGATAGATCTTGTTACACTCAACGATGTATTCGATCCCATTAATCGACAAAAGTTTATCTAACTCCTTATCGCCACTCACAGCTTTTATTTCAACAGCGTAGCTAGCTCTGTAAAAGCAGTATCCTGTCCAAAGCTCGGTATAAAGATCTCTGAAACTTCGAAGTTTCTTCTTCATGAGATTGATCAGATTATTTATTCCTTCGAGACTAACCTTTTTAGCAAATGCAATAACATTCCAGAATGCACAAATGCTCCTCACACTATCCTTGCTAGTAGAACAAAGTTGGGCAGTTAGGCAGTCTTCATGGAAATGGTCGGCGTGTGTACCCGCTTGCATGGTCTTTTCCTCGAAGATGACTGCTTTGTCTCCAAACCAAGATCTAAAATCGCTAGCTATCGTAGATAAATTCGTGCCGTAGCTATGTGGAAGAGTCCTTATGGGATTGAGTTCGAAACTTGCGTACCTCACGTCTTTGACCCACCATTGTAGGATGTCTAGTTCCTTTCTCATAATTTTCGATATCGTTCATCTTCTAACCACTCCTCCACCCCCGCATCCACCACTAACACCTCGGCCCAACTTAACCCATAAAGCCGATACACCGCCACATCAATCTCCCGATCCAGCCTCAAAATTTCTCCACGCAGCCCCTGCACCTCCGCCCGCTTCCCCTCAAACAGCGACTCCCACTCCATCTCCTGCGCGAGCGAGAGCGGCGCGAGCTTCCCCTTCTTGAGGGCCTTGTTGACCTCCCCGACGAAATCCGCGAAGTCGAGCGAGGGCCAGTCCTCCAGTTTGCGGGAGAGCGGGAGGTCGGGGAAACGGCGGTGGAGGGCGCGGAGGAAGGTGGCAGTAAGTGCCTGAGCCATCTGAGTCGTCTGCACCGTTCGCTTCACGTAACCAGTGATTCGCTCTTCCACTTCCGAATCTCCGTTCGCAATCGGTAACTGCTTGATCTGATAGCCTTTGATCTTCGGAAACAGCTTCTTGCCGTCCGAGTACGTCTCGTCCCAGTAGCGATACATCAACTTGCTGTTGAGGATGCCCATTAGGCATTCTAGGCTCATTTTCGCTGCCGACCGCGTGATATTGTACATCGTGTTGGACGTAACCACACCGCCAGCTACTAGAGAGGCAATGGGGTAAGGGCCGATCTGCCGGATCACGACCCTATCTTGCTGGTGCACTGTCCAGTGCCCACCACTTTTTATGGTGACCTCACGAAAGTCGTAATAGGCTTGCGGCTCTGCCCGGGCGTTACGAGCCAGGTCGGCTCCCTGAACAATCGGCAAATGGTGCGCTGAATCCATCGAATTCGAGGTCGAAGCCCTTTTGTTGTGAGCTTGAATCCCAAAATACACGGCCCACCCTGCTCCAAGCGGAGTCGTGTTTTCGAAGGATAGTCCGCTTTTCTGACCTACCCTAATCTCAAACAAGGGCGGCGATTGCAATTCCTTCCATGCTACAGTATCGACATCGGCAAGTGTCTCCGCGCGAAGATGACGTACCAAGCACGGGCCACCTGGTGTGGGCGTTTTTCGGAATACCGAAATCAATGAGTCAACGCTCACCTGGTCGAAGACTTCCGCTCCGGTATCAACTATCTGCAAAATCTCGGACTCGTTTCGAATATACTCACGCAAACCATCGTGGTACCTGTTGTTAAGAAACGTGTTTGGCGTGATTAGCCCAATCAGCGCATCTCGACGCACCACTTTAACAGACTGCTCGATGAATAAGGTGTACAGATCCAGCTTGTAAGCCGCGCTATCAAAATTTGCTTTGAGGTACGCCACGACCTCGTCGCTAAGCAGTAGCTTGACTTTGCACATACGGCGGATTCCCCACCACCACATCAAACCCACCCCGCGTCCCTTCCCCAAACACCTCCGGAAACTCCTCCGCCCACACAAATGCCTTCTCTCCCGCCACCGCTGGATCGTCAATCAGTGAGTTGCCCACTTTGATCCTCCCGCTCAAATCCGTCAGGGTCCGCCCCGGCTCAGCGGTGCGGAGCCAAAGACTAAGGCGCGCAATCTCAATGGCCTCGTCGTTGATGTCGACGCCGTAGAGGTTGCGCTCGAGGATGGCGGGGCCGGGGTCAAACGCAATCGTGGACTCGAAGAGCTGGCGCTCCAACTCGCTCACGTTGTTGTGCTCCTGGATCAGGAAGTCTAGCGCCTCGTTGAGGAAGGCGCCCGAACCGCAGGCAGGGTCACAGATCTTGAGGTCGAGCAGCCAGGCTCGGTAGCGCTCCAGGTTTTGCCGCAAGGCCATCACCGTATCCTTTCGGCGGCCTTTGCGACCCCGCGCGTAGTCCTGCTCGTCGATCTGGAGTTCGGCCCGCTTCTCCAGGCACAGCCGGCCTACTGTGTTCTCGACGATGTACTTCGTGATGTAGCGCGGCGTGTAGAAAACGCCGTCCTTCTTGCGCTTGGTCTTCGACTTGTCGACCGCCTCCCCGCGGATCTCCGCCTGGACCTCCTCGATCTCGTTGAGGGAGTGCTCGAAAATGTGCCCGAGGATGTTGACGTCTACCTCGGAGTCGAACTTATAGGCCGTGAGTTTGAGGAGGTGTTTGCGCAGTAGCTCGTCGGGGATCTCGAGGCTTTCCAATTCCTCGTCCTTTGCGAACAGTCCGCCGTTGTAGGCGTGGATCTTCCAGCCCTCGCGTTGGTGGCCGCGGTCGATGTAGCCGAAGTACTTGTTGAGCAGGGAGTAAAGCGGCTGGTCCGCGTCGATCTTGCGGAGCTGATCAAAGTCGCCGATGGGCTTGCTGGCGGTGTTGGCGGGCAGCAAGCCCTTGTCCTCCCCGAAGAACACGAACAGCAGCCGGTCCAGCAGTTTTTGCGAAAGCTGAAACAGGCGCAGCTTGTCGCGCTCGGGGTACGCCGTCTGGAGATGTCCGAACAAGTCGCGCTTGAAGGCCGTGTAGTCGCGGTAGAGCTCCTTCGTGATCTCCTCCTCCTTGACGGTCGACTCCTGGCGGACCTTGTTGGGTAGGTCGCTCAGCAGGTTGTTGCACTCCAGGCAGAGGTAGAGCACGCGAAAGTCCTCGTACGTGCAGCCGAACAGGTTCCACTCAAGGTAAAACGTGGTGTCGCCGACGTAGAAGCGTAGCCGTTGAAAGTTGCTCGTGATGACGTAGCGGCACTCGGGGTGCTCGGACTTGTACCCGAAGGCCTGCGCCTCGACGCGGTTGAGGTCGATGGTGCTCGTGCTCTTGAGTTCGATGACCGCGTGCACCTC
The DNA here is from genome assembly GCA_965215115.1 of Saprospiraceae bacterium. Taxonomy (GTDB): domain Bacteria; phylum Bacteroidota; class Bacteroidia; order Chitinophagales; family Saprospiraceae; genus CALDTK01. The sequence continues at coordinate 1,791,302 of OZ244050.1, read as the reverse complement.
GTTGACGGGCCGGAGGATGGCGCCGTCGGCCTTCTTGGCGTTCTTGACATTCTTACGCTCGGCCACGAGGTTGTAGCCATCGCCGTGCTCCCACTGCGCGGTGTAGCCGAGGACGTTGCCGAAGAGTCGCTCGAGGAAGGGTCCTTGGAACTGCTCCTCCTTCATCCCGACGATCTTCGACTGCATGTCCCGGTCGCCGAAGTAGGCCTGGAGGCGGTCGTAAGCCTGCTTGCACGCCGCGCCGTCGAGGGCGTCGAGGTGCTTCCGCAAAACGGAGGACTGGAAGGGGGTTTGCATCGGTGGGTAAGAAAGGGGATCGGGAGTATTGACAAGTGTCTTTTTCGGGGCGAGTGTGCGGGTGGCGTTCGGCGGCGTGCGAGCGGTGCCACCCACGAGTATTCGGTTATGGACCGCCGCTCGGAAGCGGTCGAACGGCCCTTTATCCTACCCAACCCCCATCACCTCCCGCACCAGCTACGCCGTGCACCCCGCAAACTCAGCACGGCCAGCCCGGGCCAACAACTCATCGATCTCCACCTCCAGCAGCGGACGCAACACAGGATCGACCATCAAGCCCTGCAACTCCTCAATCTCGCGGAGCTGCGACCTGAGCTCCGTCACCCGCCATGCCATTACTTCGGCATGTCGAGTTTTGGCGAAAGCCTACCCACCCCGACGACGCGCCACACTGTTCTACCTACGACCTAAACCCCTCTAAATCAACTTGCCCGCCCTCCGCCAACCGATACCGCTGCCGAGGGTGAGACGCCACCGCTTCCGTGGGCACGATACGCCCAGACTCGAGCAGTTCAGCAAGCGTTCGACGGATGTGCCTCGCGCTACGATTCGTCAAAACCACCAGCTCTGACGCGGATACGGGCTGGATGCCTGCCATAGCGACGATCGCAGTCGGGAGTTCATCAGGGCTTGCGGTCCGGTCCGTCCTCCTGATGCCTTCCGACACTTCGAGCATTCTGGCCCACGTGGCTGGTAAGCCCTGGAAGGACGGGGGTTGGGCTATCTGGCCAGACTCGTTATGCGAGGGATCAGGAGGCTTACGTCCGGGCTCCACCTCACTATGTCCTAGCTCACCGTCCTTATGTCCGGGCTCTACCTCAGTATGTCCTAGCTCACCGTCCTTATGTCCGGGCTCCACGCCAATATCCCCTAAATCTGGCGTGGTACCAGCTAGGCCACTGGCAGCCCGCCGAGCGTCTTCCGCGGTAACCCCGTGGTCCATGTAGATATTCGCGACGATGCCCATCAGCCACTCGCTCATCGAGTAGCGAGTATAGCGGCCGCTTCCCTCAGCGACCAGGTACTCCCGGTCGCGAAGCTCGCCGAGTGTCTGCGTAGCCGTCCGGGGGAGGACTCCGGCAATCGTGCGCAGGAGCGCGTTGTCGATCTGCCCGTGCTCTCGCACATATACGAGCGCAAGGCGTGCCGGCTCGGAGTGTACATCCGGCAACTGCGCCAGCCACGCCCGATCCTCCGGGGCGATCAGGTGCAGCCGCGCCAGCTTGAGTTGGAACTCGTAGCGCTCCGTGCCGACATCGATGTCCGGGGTCCGGAAGCCGAGCTTCTTCCACGCCCGCACGATCTTGGGGATTCCGGAGCCGGCCTCCTCCGCCAGACCGATGTAGCGGAAGGCGGCCACGAGGTTAGGATTGCGTGGATCGGAGCGATTGCCGGCCATCATGTCGAGGCGGCGCACGCGGCTGTCGCCGGGGTTTTTGAAGAAGCAGCCCTGTTCATCCCTGATAATCAACGAGCTTTCCTTCTCCGAATAGTCCGCATGGACGAGCAAGTTGACAAACGCCTCCCGCATGGCCACGTGCGTATCGGTCTGCGTGACGCGAACGCCGTCTAGCAGCAAAAAGGGCGTGGGGATATCGGCGACGAGTTTGGGGTAGATGGTCTCGAAGGCGCCGAAGAGGTTGCCATCCCAGAGCACGCGATCTACCCATCGATCCTGCTCGAGGTCGGTGGAGTCACGGATCCGAAAGTCGATGCGGTGGTGTCCACGCCAATCGCGGATGGCGGCCATCGTACCGAAGAGGAGAATACCCGTGACCGTTAGTCCCTCCTGGCCGGTCTGGCGATCGCGCCGGTAGGCATTGAGCGCCCGGAGGTAATCGAGATCGGAGAGGCCTGCGCGATGGGCGTCTGGATTGGCGGTGAGGTCGCGCCTACGGAAGCGGGTCAGCGAGCCCATGTCTAAATCGGCTAGATCGTAACCCTTCAGGATCGCGGCGTCGGCATCCTCGGCGGAGGCCTCGCGCATCATGCGCGTGACCTCGCCCTCGCCACACTTGTAGTCGCCCTCGTGCTTGCGGATGTAAGTGCCGAGGAAGGGGGACTTGTTGATGTAGATGGGCTTGGTCTTCCGCGGCGCAGCCGGGACCCGAATGACGATCAGTCTTTTGTCGCCGCTCCGCACGGTCCCCACGTCTTCGTCGCGCAAGATCGGTGAACTAAGCTTGTTGGGGTTGTGCAGGATGTCGAAGAAGTTCTTGATCTGAGCTTCTGGATTCTTGACGCCCGTAATCTCGATCTTACCGCCGACTTCGCGCATGCCCAAGATGATCCAACCGCCATTCGTGTTTGCGAAGGCGCTGACCGTGGGCCAGATCTCATTGGGTAGGTTGGACTTCCCTTCCTTGACTTCCAGCTCGACGGTCTCTCCGCGTTGCAGGCGCGCGTGGAGCTGTATCAGCAGTTCGTCGTCGATCGGCTCGTCCATCTCCATGGTGGGTGAAGGTCGGTAGGTTTTGCCGAAAGGCGCCCAAACCACTACCCAACCCCCAACACCTCCCGCACCAGCCACGCCGTACACCCTACAAACTCAGCACGGCCAGCCCGGGCCAACAACTCATCGACCTCCACCTCCAGCAGCGGACGCAACTCAGGATCGGCCATCAAGCCCTGCAACTCCTCGATCTCGCGTACCAGCGACTTGAACCCAGTAACCCGCCACGCCTGGAGCGCATGCTTGTAAGGATTGAGGTTGAAGACGCGAATGGTCTCGCTGGCGCGAAGCTGGGCTGCGGCAGTTGCGGTTGGCCTCGCGATGATCTTCCCGTTCAGTCGGTAGGCGAAGAAGTCGCGCGGGTCGTCTACGTCGGGCTTGACCAGATCGGCGTCGCTGTACGTGCCTTTTGCTTGCTGGTCTTTGAAACGTCCGCAGGTTTCCGAGCCCCCACACGACCAGAAAAGGTTCTTCCATTTGAACGTGCCCGCCGGGACTCTGCCCTTCTGTACGAAGTGCTCGACGTGCCGCCCACGCAGCCCTTTGCCTAGTGGACGCTCGCAGTAGGCGCAGTTGTCTCCTTGCATATTGTGCAGTGCCGCACGGATGTCGGCTTTGCATTCCTCTGAAAGCGCGCCCCATTTGTCGCGTCCTGGCCGGTAATTGTCGAGGCAGGCGGGTCCTGGTTGCGGGCGCACTAGACCTCTCACGAAGGCTTCAACGCTGCCACCCGAGCCCGCCGCTCGTAGATGCGTTTAAGGCTCAAGATCTCTTGGAAAGTGGGCGAGTTTTCGCCGAAGTGATCGCGTAGCTCGGCGAAGAGGTCCTCGGCCTGGGGGCTACCTGATTCGCCGTCTTGGATGAGGCCGCGGTAGGTATTGGCCGTGCGGTTGATCGGCCGGTCCGGCGTGGGGTCGACCCCCATGACGGACAGGAGCACTTGGTCGACGTCTACGCCCTCTGTCTCACGGCCTGGGGTGTAGACCCTGCGATCCGGGTAGGGGGAATCCTCGTGGGGTTGTGTCGCCAACACTCGGATATCGTCCCGGCCGATGGTCGAGAGCACGAGTGGGCTGTGCGTTGTGACGATGAACTGGAGGCCGGGAAATGTCGTCGTGAGGCGCTCCAGCACCTGTTGTTGCCAGGCGGGGTGGAGGTGAAGTTCTACCTCGTCGATGAGCACCACGCCGTAACCCAGGAGCGGTGAGTCGTGGAGGGCAGTCAGCTCCGTGGCCAGGCAGAGGCGGCGCGCGATGTCGGCCACCATCGTGATGAGGGTTCGCTCGCCGTCGGAAAGCTGGGCGACGGAGAGTTCGGCACCGTCCTTCTCGAGGATCATCTCGTTGGCGTGTCGTCGGATGAATGGGCTGCCGTAACCGGGCATGAGGCTGCGGATAGCCTGGCGGGTGGCTTCGAGACTGCGGTCGACGTAGCGGCTGTCGGAGCGTTGGCGCTGCTCGAGCTCTAAGTCCTCGTGTTCGCGAAACCACTCGAAGAAGCTACGGAAGTCGGCCGCGCCGCCGTCGAGTGCGCCCTCGTAGGTGTCGAGGCGATCGAATTTGTGGCGGGCGGCAATGCGCTTGGGGAGGGTGACCACGGAGCGGCCGACGGAGTAGAAGGCTAGGACGGGGAGGGGCAGGGGCTTGGCCCCTTCACGTTCTGTCGTGGTAAAATGAGTGGCTAGGTCGCCGACGCACGTAGGCTCTGAGAGTAGCTCACGCTATCGCCGGCTCGTGTCTCGTTTCGAGCCTACGCGCCAGTGGTGTGCTGCGAGGTTCCAGGCCTCGGCCCTCTCGGAAGCAACGCCTACCCGACCACGGTTTCGTCACGCTCGGCGTGGATGTCGCTCTGCGCGAGTTTGCCGCCGCGCCCTTGTACCTCTGGATCCTTGCAGGCTAGGGCCAACTCAATATCTACGCGAACGGCTTCTAGGATGCTGGTCTTCCCGACGCCGTTGTCGCCGATGATCGCCGTGACGGGCGAGGAGAAATCGATGGCAGTCTTTCGGTAGCCTCGAAATCCGATGAGGTCGACCCGTTCTATGACGAAGTGCGCGGGGTGCGGCTTTGCGTCGGGTGCGGCGTTGGTTTGGTAGTGGGGGTTGGCCATTGCGCGAGGAGGCGATCTCGGCTAAGGTAGGGAGGCCAAGCTACGCTCTGCGTTAATTGGACGTCGGAATCTTCTCGGGTCGGGGCCGCCACTCGGAAGGGGTCGAACGGCCCCTTCATACCCGCCCCATTCGCTCCCCCACCAGCCTCAAAAACGCCTCCTTCTCACCATCCCCCAAGAAGCTCGCCTCAATGCACCCCTTCCAGGCCTCGCCCATCCGCTTCATCGCCCGTACCTGGGCCGCGGCCGCTGCCGCTGGTAGGTCGATCGTTTTGGCGAAAGCCGCGAAATTCTTTGCCGTGAAGCCGTGGCGTCGGCCGTTCAGCGTGAGGCACAGCTCATCCGGGTCCTGCTTCGTGGGGATGACGAGCGCGACGGCGACGAGGTCGTAGAGGGGCGTGAGGCGGTACTCGCCATCGAGCGTGGCGGTGAGGCTCCAGTTTTTGAGGTGGGCGTCTTTATTGCCGGTGAGGAAGCAGAACAGCACAGCCTTGTAGTAGAGCAGGAGGTCGAGTTGCGCGCGAGCGCTATAGCGTTTGATGGCCGCGGCCACCTGCTCGTGACTGCCGCGGTACTTGTCCTCGGTGAGGCGCGCGGTGAGTTGGGCCATGTCCTCCTGCTGGAGGGGAAGGCCTGCATCGGTGCGGTCGACGCGACGCGTGACGTAGACGAGTTCACCCTGGATGGTGCGCAACAGCGTGTGTGGGACCACGGGGAGGCCGGCCAATTCGGCGAGCTCCATGCAGAGGGCCTCGTTCTCGGGGAGGTGGGGGTAGTCGCTGGTTTGGGGCTTGATGATGTAGCCGCTGAGGGCGTCGCGGAGTTGGAGCTTGTTGGAGGTATTGATGTAGTCGGCCGACAGTTTCTTCTGGACGCCCGTGAGACCTTGGCCTTTGTTGAGCTGTGCCACGGCAGCGTCGCGGGCGAGGGCTTCCGTGAGGTCGAGGACAGGGACTCGCTCGGTACCGAAGACGGTTTTGGCGCAAGCCGGATGCAACTGCTCCTCACCACTCGACAGCGGACCATAACATTTAAGGCACTTCGTCATGGAGTGGTCTTAGGGTCACCGCACCGATGGTGTCGGCGCCGGTAGCTAGGAGGAGGCCGAAGCGATCGCGGAGTTCGAGGTCGTGCGTCCCGAGGGCGAGTTGTAGCAGCCAGCCTTCGGGAACGAGGCCGTCGAAGAAAGGATGGAGGCCCTGGGCGGTGTCGAACGGGGCGCTCTGCAAGGGCAGCGTGAGGGAGATGGGCAGGGCACCGGCCTCCTCGCGATAGCTCGCCAGGTAGCTGAAGCGGTAGCCGCGGTCCAGCTCCTCGAGCAGGCCTGCCTGCCGTTCGCGCAAATACACCGCCGCCCTACGCATCATCGTCAGTGTTTTCGAAGGTATCATACCCCACCGGCTCCAGCCTACTCCCAAACAGCCACAACACCTGATTGACCTTGTCCATCCGCAGGGTTGGCTTGTCGTTCTCGAGCTCGCGGACGAAGCGCAGGCCGACCCCGGCCACGGAGGCGAGCTCGACCTGGGTCATGCCGTCGGCCTTGCGGCGGGCGCGGACGAAGGTGGCGAGGGGGGAGAGTTTGTCGGGCATGGCGTACCTGATCGGGAGTAATGGCCGGCAAGGTAAGCGGTTTCGTACCCGTTCGGGATCCATACGGCCAATCTAGTACCCGATAGGGTATTAAATACGTGAGTTCGTGTTTTGCCGAAAGGCGCATACGCTCGCTTACTACCTACAAACCTCCCCCCTCACTGCGGTATCTCCAGCACGTAACTGTTGCCCCTCGAGATAGTCAGCTTCGTGTCCTTCAACCACGGATTCAACACTTTGAACTTCCGGTAGCTCGTGCCGTACTTCTGCGCGAAGGCCGCCAGGTCGGGGATGCTCTCCGTCACCGTCAGCGGGGTCGACGTGTAGGGTAGGGTGTCGTAATCCTCCGGGTCGAGGAAGAACCCGTAGTACTTCGGGTCCTCGATGATGTCCTTCAGGGCGATAATGCGGAACACGTAGCGGCTCGTCTCCTCATTTAAGAACAGGTCGTAGTAGGTCTCGCCGAGCTGCGCGTTCTTGCGGCTGCGCACCCCGCCGAGGCCGCGGTTGTAGGCCGCCGCGGCGAGGGTCCAGGAGTCGAGTTGCCCGTGGAGTTGCTTCATGAACCTGGCCGCCGCCCGCGTCGACTTCTCGAGGTGGTAGCGCTCGTCGACCTCGCCGTTGACCTCCAGGCCCCACTCGCGACCGGTGGCCGGCATGAAGTGCCACACCCCCGCCGCGCCCGCGGGACTGCGGAAATCCTTGAGCGCGCTCTCGGCCACGGCGATGTACTTCAGGTCCTCCGGGACGCCCTCCTCGCGCAGGATCCGCTCGATGGTCGGGAAGTAGCGCGCCTTGTGCTTCAGGATCCACTGCGTACTGGAGTGGTAGAAGGTGTTGGTGATGATCTCGCGGTCGAGGCGATCGCGCACGTCGTAATCATCCACGGGGACATCCTCGCCGGCGAAACTATAGTGCTCCTTGAGGCGCGGGGGCCGCACGCGCTGCGGGGCGTCGAGGATGTCGGCCATCTCGTCGACGACGGCGGCGTTCTTGTCTTTCAGGATCACGACCTCGTCCGGGTGCCCGGCCCCGACGAAGAGGATGACCGTGAAGATGGCCGCCAGGGCGGAGACGTAGAGGAGGGCGGCGCGTTGCATGGGGTGCGGAGGTGCTTAGGTGCGGGGTGCGGAGTGCGGAGTGCGGGGTGCGATCACGAAGGTATGGCACTTAGATGCACCTGGCCATAGCAAATGACGAGTAGATACGAGCGCACCCAGGCACCCAGGCACCCAGGCACCCAAGCACCCAGGCACTCAAGCACTCCTCTTGTAGATCGGCACGGTGCTACAGGGCTCGCCGTACATCACGGACTGCGCTACGTCCGCGAGGCGGTGCATGATCGTCGCGTAGGCCTGCGGCCCGGGTTCGCGGCCGTCGGTGCAGCCCTTGATCACCACTTTTCGGTCGCGGTACGGCTCGAGGTCCAGTTCTCGGGCGGCTTTCGCCAAAACCTGCTGATCGTACGCGGCCGGCGTCCCGACGAAGACCTCGGTCGCGTACGGCGCGGCCGCACTCGCGACCAGCATGTACGCCCACTGCGCCACGATGGCGTCGGCACTGCAGAACACGCACAACGCCCGGCCCTCGGCCAGCGACCAGTCGAAAGTTTTGACGGAAGTCCGGAACTCCTTCTCGCGCAACGCCAGCCCCTGCCACAGGTAGTCCTTGAGGTCGAAGGCGAGCGTGGGGGCGAGTGGGGCGAGGGTGTCGAGTTTTAGCGTAAGCAGGTTGGCGGCCGCGACGCGGTTGACGAGCGTGGACATGACGAAGGATTTGGGAATGAACGTGCGAAGGGTGACAATAGCCGAGCTTCGCGCACCACCTTCACCTGCGCCCCCTCGCGGAGCCGGAAGACCACTACGCCCGGCGGGTAGGCACCCGTCAGGACCGTCACCGTGTGCTCTGCGGCCCGTCCTAAGTGCCCCCGGACATTGCCCGCCGCACGTCGCGCAAGTAGTCGGCCAGCGAGTGCGTGTCGGGATCGATCGCACGGGCGGCCTCAAAGCTCACGAGCGCCTGTGGGTAGCGCGCGCCGCGACCCGGATGTGCTATGAAGTCCCAGCGTCACCGCGCAGGGCCGGGTTGGCCGAGCCCCCCGTTAAGGATGCCCCGGCACAGCACAACGACACCGGCGCATTTACCTTCCCACCCATGAGTTTTAGCGAAAGCGTCCACGCCCTCCTCGAGCGGCAGCATCGATTACTCGAGCGCCCCAATCCCGCCGTCACTTCCGACGGCGGCCTCTTCACCCGCCGCGAGCGCCCGATCCTCACCGCGGCCCACGCCCCGGTGGCCTGGCGCTACGACCTCGACGAGGCCCGCAACCCGCACCTGCTCGAGCGCATGGGCATCAACGCCGTCTTCAACGCCGGGGCCATCTACCACGACGGACTCTTCACCGTCTGCGCGCGCGTCGAGGGCGACGACCGCAAGAGCTTCTTTGGCTTGGCGGACTCGCGCGACGGGGTGCAGGGTTTCAGCTTTCGCCAAAACCCGCTGTGGATCGAGCCGCTCGACGAGCAGGAGACCAACCATTACGACATGCGCCTCGTGCGCCACGCCGACGGCTGGATCTACGGCACGTTCTGCGTCGAGCGCAAGGACCTAAGCGTGCCCGACCTCTCGGCCGCGACCGCAGCTTGCGGCATCGTGCGCACGCGGGACCTGGAGACCTGGGAGCGCCTGTCCGACCTCGTAACCCCGAGCGCGCAACAGCGCAACGTGGTGGTGCACCCTGAATTCGTCGACGGGAAGTACCTGCTCTACACGCGGCCGCAGGACGGATTCATCACCGTGGGCTCGGGCGGGGGCATCGGCATCGGTTTTTGCGAAAGCATGGAGGAGGCCGTCGTCACGGAGGAGCACGTGCTCGACCCGCGGCGCTACCACACGATCACGGAGGGGAAGAACGGCCAGGGTCCGGCGCCCCTGAAGACCGACCGCGGGTGGGTCCACCTCGCGCACGGCGTACGCCCGACGGCGGCGGGGCTGCGCTACGTACTGTACTCCTTCGTGACCGACCTCAGTGACCCGACGAAGGTCATCCGGCGCCCGATGGGCCACCTCCTCGCGCCCCGCCGCGACGAGCGCACAGGCGACGTGAGCAACGTCGTGTTTAGCAACGGCTGGATCGAGCGCGGAGGCACGGTGTACCTCTACTACGGCGCGAGTGATACGCGGCTCCACGTGGCGACGTGTAGTCTGGAGGCCCTGATCGACTATGCGTTCCAAACGCCCGAGGACACGTTGACGACCTGGGGCAACAATAAGCTCAGGCTGGAGATGGTGGCGCGGAATGCGGAAATTCTGAAGTGATCGGCCCCCGTGCTCGATTTCCACAAGCGAACATCTTCGGGTAGAAAAGCGTACACTTGTGGCATACGGCTCACCACGCTTCTTGCGTCCCCCGGGGCGCTAGCGCCAAAGGTGAGCCTATTTTTTTGTCTCCCCTACGCCTCGAGGCGCAACACCCGTGGCCGCTTACAACCTCCCGCCCCTCACCTACGAGGACCAACTCGCGCAGCTTGAGGCTAGGGGGATGAGGATCGGGAGGCGCAAGGCGGCCGGTAATATCCTCGCGACCATCGGGTACACCCGTCTGTCGAGCTACTGGAAGCACAGGCTCGAGGGGGAGACCGACGACTTCATCGCGGGCACCACCTTCGAACAGGTGTACGAGCGGTACCAGTTCGATAGTCGACTGAGGCAAGACACCCTGTACGCCATCAATCACATTGAGATCGCTCTGCGGTCGGCGATCGTGTACGAGGTCAGCCACACGTTAGGCACGGGTATGTGGATTGCAGATTTTGCATTGTTTAAAGATCCAACGGTACAAGCGGCTTTCATCAGGAAATGTGTTTCGTATCTGAAGGATTCTAACGAGTCCTGGGCGCGGACGTACAAACGGAAATACAACGCTCAGCCGGCGGTGCCCCCGGCCTGGATCGCGCTACAGTTCGCGTCGCTCGGTGATTTGGTCAACCTGTATCGCGACCTACACAGAACGGATGTCCGGCGTAAGATTGCGCGGCGGTTCGGCGTCAACCATGAGGTCCTGCTCAGTTGGCTCCAGTCGCTCCACAAACTCCGTAATGCCTGCGCGCACCACGCGCGGATCTGGAACGTGAACCTCCTCTCGCCACCGGTTTGGCCACGGTCGGCGGCGGTTCGGCGAGGGGGGTGGGTAAGCTCCTGGGAGCCACCCGTGGCCATCGAGACGAGCGATTTTAGTCAGCACCGCAATCTCGGCACGGCCGCAAACCAAGGCCTCACGCTTTATGCGGCCTGTTGTTGTATGAAGTACTTGTTAGATCGGATCAATCCGCACCACACGCTGCGTGACCGTATAAAGCGGAGTATCGAAGCGCACACGTCCCTAGGACACGCAGTGGATGTCGAAGCTGGATTTCCCCGTGACTGGCTCGCGCAGCCACTCTGGGCCGCGCACGTACATTAGGCCACTCGACAGCACCCACATGAACCTGCACACTCGATCCACACTACTGCCGATCCTCCTGGCGCTCGCGTGTACCCCTACCCTCGCCCAATCCCCCGCCCAATCCCCCGACGCCTCCCTCTGGACGCCCGGCGCGCGCTACCGCGAGTACGTCTGGCGCGCGCCGACCCCCGGCCAGGCCGGCACCCTCGCCGGCGCCGAGGACTTCCTGCGCGTCGGCGGGCGCGTCGGGTACGCGCGGACGCCGGGTAAATTTCCGGACAGCCTCCAGGACGGTGCGACGCTGCTGCTCCCGGACTCCGTCATCCTGGCAGGGGCCCGCGCGGTGACCGTGACTATCGAGAAGGTGCTCGCGCACGAGGGTACGCAGGGGCTCGCGATCGCCCTCAACGGCCGCGCGCCGCTGCGCCTCCCGGAGCCGGCCGACGTGCCCGCGCCGCAGGGGGACTATATGTTCCACACCGAGGTTGCACTAGCACTGCCGCTCGCGGCGCTGCGGGAGGGGCGCGGCAATCGCTTCGCCCTCACCGTCGATAGCGCCCAGCGCTGGAACTGGCCGCAGAACATCATCTACGCCGTAATCTTCCGCGTGTACTACGCGCCCTCCGGGGCCGACGCCCCGGAGGTCGACTACGCCTACCGCCAGGTGCCGCTCGAGAGCCTCCTGCGCGTGAAGGGCGTCCGTCCGGGCGACGCGGCGGCGGACTACGTCTTCGTCGGGCGCGACGCCGACTGGAGCGGCCGCGGGCAGACCCAACGCACGCACTGGCAGACCTACCGCGGGGAGCCCTACCGCACCATCGGCCGCGCGACCGCCGCGGGCAGCGCCTTCGCGCAAACCTGGCGCACGGAGTGGCTCCCGGAGCAGACGCAGGCCTTCGGTGTGCAGGTGCGCGTCAAGGGCGGCGACGGCGTGTGGCGCGTCGGGCGGGCGCTGACGGGACTGGCGCTCAGCCCGCGGCCGGAGACGGTCGAGCTCGTCGCCATGGACCCGGCGCCGGCCAACTGGGTGACGCGCGCCGACACCTTCGCGCAGTCGTTTTACTTCGCCGCCGACAGCCTCCGAGGCGTCACGGCCCTGCAACTCGGCTGGCGCAGCTGGAGCCCCTGCTACGCGAACGGCGTCTACCTCAACGATCACCTAATGTGGATGCGGGACGGACCGTGCTACCGCTACGCCGACCACGAGCTCACCTTCACGGAGCCGCACGACCTGCTGGCCCTCGAGGCCGGGCGCAACGTGCTGCGCACCGGCATGACGCCGCGGTTCCGCGGGCAGATGGTGCACGGGATGGAGGTGCAGTGGCCGGGGATGTGGGTGAAGGTGCGGCGGGGGGCGTCTGACCGTTAGCCATTGTAGTGGCGCAGGCACTGGATAATCTCACAGTGCACCACGTCGGTTGCGTCGGTATAAACGCGGTAGACGAGGCGGTGCTCGTCGGTGACCCGGCGCGACCAATAGCCGGACAACTCGTGGCGCAAGGGCCTTGGCCGTAAAGTCGAGCGTCATCCTCCCACCTCTTGCGTGAGGAGGTCACTGAGTTGCACCTGGACCACGTCGCCACGTTTGGCCTGCTCTAACGACTCCATAAGTGCCCGACGATTCGCCTCCGAGCTCAACAGGTACTCCGTCTCGTCGATCTCGTCGAGGGGCATGAGCAGCACCCCGCGATCGTCACCCTCGTCGCCGTCGCGCGCGATCACGATGCGTTCGCCGCGGAGCGCGACGTCTTCGAGGTAGCGGTCGAGGTTGTCGCGCAGGGCGGTGGCGGTGATGGCTTTCATCTACGCAAGGTAGGGCGAAAAGGCATGTCGGAGCCGGGGGCAGGACCTTCCGGAAAAGCCACCAAACAGGCCACTCAGCCGTCGTTTCTAGCTCGCCCCTGCGCGCCGCGGGCGATACGGCTATTCCGGAAGCTTTTTTGCGTGCCTACCGACATGGACCCCTTCACCCGACTGGCCCTCGTCGCGAGCCTGTGCGTAGGCTGTTTTGGCGCAAGCCCGACCCTCCAGGCGCACACACCCGCCGAGGGACTTCCCCTATCGTTCGCCCGGGCTACCGGCGCCGAGGCCACGCTCGAGCAGTGGCCCGGCGGCAACCGCAAGGCCCGCAAGATCACGCGCAAGTCGCGTCGGCGCACCTTCCTCAAGACCCGCGGCTCGGCCGTCAAGACGATGTTCGCCCGCAAGCAGGGCGCCCGCAAGTACAAGAAAGCCTCGAAGCAGGGCTTCAACAAGGCCGACAAATCGGCCGCGCCCCCGAAGAAGGCGGGGTGTAACGGGTGAAGAAATGCGGGGTGCGGGGTGCGGGGTGCGGGGTTCACGGGTCGGAGTGCGGCTTCCTTACGCAGGAGTGGATGGCTTCGGCGATGATTCGGCCGCTGCGCTCCCAGGTGTATTGCTGCGCGTGCGCTCGCCCGGCTTCCGCCAAAACCTGCCGCAGCCCAGGTTCAGTCGCCAAGCGCATAAGCGCGGCAGCCACAGCCTCGGTGTCGGTCGGATCGACGACCAGCCCGCCTGCCCCGGCCACCTCCGGCAGCGAACTCCGGTCCGAGACCACCACCGGCACCCCGCACGCGAAGGCCTCCAGGATGGGCACGCCGAAGCCCTCGAAAAGCGACACCAAGGCCAGCGCCGTGGCCGCCCCGATCAATTCCCCCAGCCGCTCGTCCTCCACGAAGCCCGTGAGGTGGATGCGGTCGCGGTGCGGGCTCGCGGCCAGGGCGCGCTCGACGGCGGAGGTCTGCCAGGCCATCCGGCCCACGATCACGAGGTGGTGCGGGGCACGTGCGGCGGTCGTGGTTTCGCTTTCGCAAAAACGGTCGAAGGCGCGGATGAGGCCGTCGATGTTTTTGCGGGGGTGCACCGAGCCCACGGCGACGAAGTAAGGCGCACCGCCCGTGACGGAAGCGCGTACCTGATCGGCGTGTTTTGGCGAAAGCTGCACGAAGCGGGGGCGCACGCCGTTGGGGGCCACGGTGACGTGTTTTGGCGAAATCGAAGATTCGCGCGAGCAAAGCCCGTACGCCCGCACGATGTCCACCTTGGTCGCCTCCGAGACGGCCAGCAGGCAATCGGCCCGGCGTACGTAGCGCGGCATGAAACGCCGGTAGTAGGCGAGCTGTAGGCGACTCATGCCGCCGGGGTAGTGGAGGTAGACGAGGTCGTGCACGGCGAGCACCGTCGGCACGGGCGTCCGCAGGGAGCAGAAGTTGTCGAGGCTCACGAAGACATCGGCGCGCCAGCGGCGCAGCGCCCGCGGCACGGCCCACTCGTACCAAACGTAAAACAGGAGCGGGTGTCGCGCCGGCGGATACACCACGGCGCGCTCGTAGGTCGTGGCCAGCGGCGGCATCGCGCCTTTGCGGTCGGTGAGCAACAGAAACGCCGCCCCCGGGAAGTGCCGCATCAGCTCCCGCGTCACCTCGACCACGTAGCGCCCCATGCCCTCGAGTGGCTGGCCGGCGAGGAGGCGGGCGTTGATGGCGATGCGCAAGGGGGGCACGAGGTTTGGGGCAGGGCGTTGGGCCGCGAAGAAAACGCGCGCCAGCTTTGCGGCATGGCACGCACGAAGCTCACCGACGAACAGAAGGCCATGGTCCGCGCACTGGCCCCCCGCGAGAAAGACCGGCTGCTGCTGCGGCTCATCGCCAAGGACCCGCTCCTGCTCGAGCAACTCACCTTCGCGCACCTCGAGGACGGCAACTCGACGCCCGAGCGCACGGACGACTTCCGGGCGGCCTACCGCAACCGGCTCGGCGGCTGGAGCGGGGGCATCTCGCCGGGGGAGCTGATGATGCAGTTGCGGTACTGCTCCGGCGACCTCACGCGCCACGTCCGCGTGACGAAGGACAAGTTCGGCGAGGTCCAACTCACCGTCGAGATGATCCACTACGCCCTCGACGACAACATGAAGGCCATGCGGCAGCGCTACCGCAGTCGCGAGCGCTGGGAGAAGCTCGCGCTCTGGATCGCGAGGCGCCTCAAGGCAACCCTCCCGAAGGCGAGTAAGCTGCACCCGGACCTGTGGCTGGACTTCGAGGCGCAACTGAATGATCTGCTGCTGATGGTGCACGACGCACCGGAGCTGAACCGGGCCGCCGAGGAGCAGGGGCTGCCGCGGCGCTGGGAGGGGGAGGCGTGAGCGCGGGGGCTACCGTTGCGAGGCCACCCGGGCCGGCCTACGAGCCTCCGCGTACCGCTCTAAGAACTGCTCGCCGTCGGCCAGCTGCTCGAGCCTCGCGTAGCACTCCCCCGCCTCGCGGTCCTTGCCGAGCTCGTGGTAGGCGAGGGCGAGGAGGTAGCACGCGAAGGCGTCGGCCTTTGGCTCCAGTTCGTCGCCGACGGCCTGGACGCTCTTGATGGCCTTGCGGGCGTTGCCTTTCAGCAGGAGGTTTTCGCTGTGCAGCAGCGCGAGCCAGGTGCGGAGTCCCGCGGGGGCGCTTTCGCCGAGCAGCTCGCCCGCCTCCCCGAAGGCGTCGTCGCTGCCGGAGACCAGGGTCCGGGCAAACGGTGGCTCCGCTAGTCGGGCGAGGCCCTGGAGCGCGAGCCCGAGCTTGTAGTAGCTCGCGAAGGTCTCGTCCTCGGCGGCGATGGCGCGGTCGTAGAAGTAGACCTCGGTCATGTCGGCGGCGTAGGTCTGGAGCAACTTCGTCACCTCGCCCTTCTTCTGGAAGCCAGCTTGCCTGTAGTACACCCGGCCGCTGGGGTCGAGGATCAGTAGCGCCGGGATGCCCGCGAAGCCCCAGCGCCGTAGCTCGGTGCTGGAGTAGGAGGCGTCGACGCGGATGTTGACGAACGCGGCCTGCGCAGCCTGGACCTCCGGGTCCGACCAGACCTCGAGGTCCATCTGGACGCAGGGCGTACACCAGTTGGCGAAGAAGTCGACGAGGATCAACCGGCCCTGCGCGGAGGCCAGGTCCTTCGCGTCCTCGACCGCCATCGGCATGAATACGGTCTGCGCCGAGAGCGCAGGCAGGAGAGACAGTAGGGCCGCCGCTAATAACATTCGCATATCGACGAAGGTAAGGACGGGCGGGCAGTCCGTTGGGATTGGTCGAGACGGCGCTTGCATAATGACCCGCGAGCCGTCGTTGTGGAGCTTTCTGCCAGCAACCGACCCGCCCCGCCCCGCCCCCACGCCTATGAACCTTACTACCCTCCGCGCCGGTGTCACCCTCTCGGTGCTACTCGCCACCGCGTCGAGCGTTTTGGCGCAAGCCCCCCGCACCGTCGCGGGCTACGTCGAGGACGCCGGCTCCGGCGAGCGACTCATCGGCGCGACGCTCTTCGACGCCGGGGCGGGCCTCGGGACCACCACCAACAACTTCGGCTTCTTCTCCTACACCTACCGCGGGGACACGCTCCGGCTCACGGCCGCCTACGTGGGGCTTGCCGACTTGGACACGGTCATCGTCGGGCCGCCCCTCGGGCAGGTGGTGTTGCGGATGCAGTCCTCGAACGAGCTCACCACCGTGCAGGTCCGCGCCAAGGACGCCACCGAGCGCATCGACCAGCGCGTGCAGATGTCGCAGATCGACGTCCCGATCGAGCAGATCAAACGCGCCCCGGCGCTCCTCGGCGAGACGGACGTCCTGAAGGCGATGCAGTACCTGCCGGGGGTGTCGGGCGGCAGTGAAGGCACGGCGGGGCTGTACGTACGCGGCGGCTCGCCCGATCAGAACCTGATCCTGTTGGACGGCGTCCCGGTCTACAACGTGAGCCACGTGCTGGGGATCTTCTCGGTATTCAACGCCGACGCGATCAACTCCGTCAACTTGGTCAAGGGCGGCTTCCCGGCGCGCTACGGCGGGCGGCTGTCGAGCGTCATCGAGATCAACATGCGCGACGGGCACGAGGACCGGTGGCACGGCGAGGGCGGCATCGGGATCATCTCCAGCCGCCTGACGCTCGACGGGCCGGTGGGCAAGAAGACCCGCGTGCTCATCAGCGGGCGCCGCACCTACGCCGACCTGCTCGCGAAGCCCTTCATCGCCGCGGCCAACAACCGCAACGAGGGCGAGGACTACAGCTACAAGACCGACGTGGCCGTCAACTTCTTCGACGTCAACGCGAAGGTCCGCCACGAGCTCGCCCCCGGGCACACGCTCTACCTGAGCGGCTACCTCGGGGGCGACGTCTTCGACCTCGAGCAGACCTCGGAGTCTACGCGGCTCGGGACCGGCGAGACGTACAGCGACGCCTACGGCGGGGGCGTCAACTGGGGCAACAAGATCGCCGCGGCCCGCTGGAACTACGAGCTCGGCCCACGGCTCTTCCTCAACACCACGGCCACCTTCAGCGACTACACCATCGACTTCTTCAGCAAGTTCTACGAGCGCAACGGCACCGAGGAGGAGACCTACCTCGCGCGCTACGTGTCCGGCATCCGCGACTACGGCCTGCGCTCGGACCTGAGCTTCATCCCCAACCCGAGTCACTACCTGCGCACGGGCCTCGGGGTCACGCACCACACCTACTCCCCGGGCGCACTGTCGAGCAGGTTCGAGACCGAGGTGGAGACCACGAGCATCGAGCTGGGCTCCGCGCAGGAGCAGGCGGTGGAGTTCGCGGCCTACGTCGAGGACGAGTGGCGGC
This sequence comes from Saprospiraceae bacterium, assembly GCA_965215115.1. Classification (GTDB taxonomy): domain Bacteria; phylum Bacteroidota; class Bacteroidia; order Chitinophagales; family Saprospiraceae; genus CALDTK01. The sequence goes on along the minus strand of OZ244050.1, from coordinate 1,773,792 downwards.
TTTCGCCAAAACTCGCCGTCAACCTCGGGCTCCACGCCAGCGCGTTCTCGAACGACACCGCCTACGCCAGCCTCCAGCCCCGGATCGCGGCGCGGTACGTTTTGCCGAAAGGCTACGCCCTCAAGGCCAGCTACGCGCGGATGACGCAGTTCATCAACCTGCTCACGAGCGAGGCCCTCAGCCTCCCGACCGACCTGTGGGTGCCCTCCAACGAGCGCATCCTCCCGCAGCGCTCCTGGCAGGCGGCCCTCGGGGCGGCCCGGGAGTTCGACGGCGGCTACGAACTCAGCGCCGAGGCCTTCTACAAGTCGATGGACAACGTGGTGAGCTACAAGCCCGGCGGCTCGTTCTTCAACTTCCAACTCGACCAGCGCTGGGAGGACAAGATCCTCCAGGGCGCGGGCGAGGTCTACGGCCTGGAGCTGCTCGCGCAGAAGCAACTCGGCCGCGCGACGGGCTGGCTCGGGTACACGCTCTCGTGGAACACGCGCGCCTTCGAGGGCATCAACGGCGGTGAGCCCTTCCCCTTCCGCTACGACCGCCGCCACGACTTCTCGGCGCTGGTCTCGTACGAGCTCACCGAGCGCATCACCTTCACGGGCGCCTGGGTCTTCGCGACCGGGAACGCGATCACGATCCCGGAGTTCCAGCAGGCCGGCAACGTCGGCTCCTCGCCCTACGGCGCGTACCGAACCTTCGAGCAGGGCTACGGCAAGAACCAGTACCGCCTGTCCAACACGCACCGGCTCGACTTCAGCTTCGAGTTTCGTAAGCAGAAGCGCTGGGGCGAGCGCGCGTGGGTGGTGGGCGCCTACAATGCCTACAGCCACAAGAATCCGTTCTTCCTGCTGGCTACGAGTCGGTACAACGAACAGACGCAGCGCTCGGAGCGCGTCTTCCAGGAGATCAGCATCCTGCCGGTGGTCCCCTCCGTGTCTTACAAATTCAAGTTTTAGGTATGCGCTTCCGCAAAACCCATCGCGCCGTAGTCATCGCCGCCGCGGGCACGGTGGCGCTGTCGCTCACCGCGTGTCAGGACGCCTTCACGACCGACGTCGACGTGGACCTACCGGCCTCGGAGCGCGAACTCGTCATCGAGGCGACCGTGCGCCCGGGCGATACTTCCTACGTCTACGTGTCGCGGACGCGCAGTATCCTCGAGGATTTCACGTACGACCACGTCGGCGGTGCTGAGGTAACGTTGCGCGCGGACGGCCGCGAGGTCGCCACCTTCACAGAAGGAAGTCCCGCGCTCGGGGGTGTCGCCCGCTACGGCGCCCGCGTGTCGGACGAGCTCTTCGTCCCTGGGGCGGTCTTCGAGCTAACGGTCGTGTCGCCGCGGGGCGAGCGCGCCGTGGCGCGGCAGGCGGTGCTGGCGCCGGGGCGGCTGCGCTCGGTGTCGGCCTCCGGGCAGGAGTGGAGCAAGGCCATGACCTTCACGATAGATGACGGCGCGGGGGAGAGTGGATACTTGGTCGAGGCATACTACACTTCTTACTACCTGGTGTTCGATACCACGCGCCCGCCGGCGGAGCGGTTCGACTCGACGGTATCGCCGATGGACCTCTCCACCGGGGAGGACTTCGACTACGTCGACTACGATTTCCGGTTTACGACCACCGACGCTGGCTTCGCGAATGCTTCGGCCGCTTTCCGGTTGAATGGTAGGGCGCAGTCGATCAGCGGCTGCGGCGGGTTGTGCGAGGATCAGCCGCGCGACGTGGTCCGCGTCACGCTACGGACCGTCAACCGCGAGGCGGCTACCTACTTCGATGGCCTCCGTCAACTGGACCTCTCACAGGGCAACCCCTTCGTCGAGCCGATCATCCTCCCGCGGGGCTTCGAGGGCGCGCGCGGGATGTTCATTTTGGAAGGGGGCGTGAGTGAGGTGCGGGTGGAGGTGGAGTGAGGGCGCGGGCTTAGTCTCCGGCGCCCAGGGCGCTCGCGCTCGCCTGCCAGAGGTCGACCTCCAGTTCGCCTATTGGATTTTTTAGTCTCGCGATTGCCCCCGATTCGTTGGGTCGCCCGGTAGTATCGGTGGAGGGAATTGCCGTTGGGCATACGCCAAAACTTGCCGTCGTCGCGAACGCTCGCCCGGTAGGGACAGAAGTCATCACGAGGATCAACCCGAGCAGCACGCAGTCGAGAGATCCCTTCATACCGGCAAAGGTGGAAAGGGAGCTGCGCCGAGTTTTTGCGAAAGCCGCAACTCAAGCCGGGCGCCGTGCCGGGAGTCGACTACGCCGCTGGCCTAGCCCCCGATCGGCACCGTCACCCTCACGCCCCCCGGACCTATGCTCAGACTGGCCTCCGAGCGGTGGAGGTGCCGGTAGGCGAGCAGGTCGAACGCCATCAGCGCCGCGCCCTGCAGCACGATCGACTTCCCGAAGCCCCGCAGGCGCTCCGGATCGTCGACGCCATCGAGTTTCGCACGCTGGAGGAGGTAGGCGCCACCGGCGATGTAGGCCACGTCGAGGCCGGCGTTGAAGAGCAAAATTTTCTCGGTGCGGCGCAGGTCGGCGTAGGCCTCGTCGAGGGGGTGGCTGGCGCGTCGGTCCGCGGTGGCCGAGCGGCGTCCGAGGAGCCCGAGCCCGAGGTTGATCGCGCCCCAGCCGGCGTTCATGAGGTGGAACTGCCGCAACTCCTCATCGTCGCTCACGAGGGCTCCGACCCCTCCGGCGAGGACGTTAGCGGCGCCCCAGCCCGAGAGCACGGTCATGGCCTCGGCCTTGCGCTGGAAGTGGTGTCCGGCCCAGGCACTGGCGTCGGCGGGAGTTGGCGTCTGGGCGGCGCCCCGACTGGCCAGGAGGCTGCCGAGGGAGAGGGCGAAGGTGCGCAGGAGGGAGCTCATGTACGGGGGCAACGCGGGGCGGGGCGGGGTTGTGCACGATGCCGCGCTCGCGACCTAGTGCCGAAGCGCCTCCGCGAGTGCGGCCCGCCACTCGGCCGCCGACATCTCATCGTCCCACTTCACCTTCGGCAACACGGCCTGAATCTCGCCGCGCCGATTTGAGAGGACCAGCTTCGACGTGGACTTGATGCCGAGTTCTTTGCCGAGGGCAGGCGAGCCGGTGGCCTGCGGCCAGGTGAAGTCGTAGGTGTCCAGGTATTGCCGCACGACGGTGCTGTCTTCATCCGTGATGGCCAAGAACTCGATGTCGGACCCGGCGAGTTCGGCCTTCAACGCATTGAGTGCCGGGAAGGCATCGAGGCAGGCTTGGTGAAGTGGCGACCAGAAGAAAAGCAGGTGACGACGGCCGAGCAGGTCGGCGCGCTCGAGTTGGCGCCCGTCGAGTGTCTCGAGGTAAAAGGCCGGGAGTGGTTCGCCGATGCGATCGTAGATCGGTTCGTAGAGGATCGCGGCTAGCTCCCGCTGGTAGTCCGGATCGGCTTCGAGTCTGGCGCGGCGTTCGCCGTCCGAGGTAGGCGCAGCGTCTGGTGGGCCTTGGGCGAAGGCTGGGGCGGCGGCGAGCAAGAGGGGTAGGAGTGTGAGGCGGTTCAGCATGAACTTGGACTAAGCACGGAGCGACACGCTTATCTAGAGCGTCTCGCACTATTGCCCTAGTGTAGCCAGCAGTATTTTGTTTGGTTCCAGGGGCTACCCCTCAGTGCCATAACGCACCCATCGTTTTCGAGTGATCGGCCACGCGGGCATCAAGCCGCTCCACCTCCGCTTGCATACTCGGTAGGGGCTCGGCGTAGCGCTCGCTCAGCTCGCGGATGCGCCATCCCTGCCCCCCTACCCCGGCAACGTAACCGTGAACGTCGTCCCCACGCCTACCTCACTCCGCACGGCGATGGAGCCACCCGCGTTGTCGACGATCTTCTTGACGGTGTACAGCCCGATCCCCGAGCCCTCGACGTGGGTGTGGAGGCGCTGGAAGATGCCGAACAGCTTGGCCTGCTGCTGATCGCTGAGGCCCAGGCCATTGTCTTGCACCTCGAGGACGACGGTGCCGGGGGCGCCGGGGCGGCAACGCAGTCGCACCACGGGGGGCCGGTCGGGGTGGCGGTATTTCACCGCGTTGCTGACGAGGTTGTACACGATGCTGCGTAAGTTCTTGGGCGCGAAGCGGAGCGTGGGGCGGTCTTCCACGTCGAGCAGCAGTTGGGCCTCGGAAGCCGTCAGCGAGGGGGCCAGGTCGAGGCGCACGGCCTCGACGACGGCGGCGAGATCGACGATTTCGGCGGGCTGCTGCTGGACGAGTTGGAGCTTCGTGATGTCGCTGAGCTGCGCGATCGTGAGCTGGAAGCGCTCCACGGCGCCCTTCATTAGGCTGAAGAGGTAAGGCACCGGCTCAGCGTTGCGGGCCTCCTCGGGCAGTTGTTCGCTCAGGGCCTCGAGGAGGCCATCGATATTGGCGATGGGGCTCTTGAGGTCGTGACTGGCCGTGTAGATGAAGGTGTCGAGGTCGGCGTTCGTGCGCACGAGCTGCTCGTTGACGACACTCAGCTCCTGGTTGAGGCGCTCGGCGTGTTGTTGGGCGCGCACCTGATCGGTGACCTCGAAGGAGAACACCAGCACGCCGTCGATTTGGCCGTGCTCGTCGAAGCGGGCCTGCTGCACGTAGTTGAAGTAGCGATCTTCGAGCTGGCCGTCGCGAGGCCGGGCGAATGGCACGCACATGCCCGACTCCCGGTGCGTGTGACCGGTGTCGTAGACCTCGCGACAGGTGCGGTAAGTTGCGTGGTCGGAGATCTCGGGCAGGGCTCCGAGGATCGGCTTACCCACCAATTCGCGACCGGGGAAGAGCTCCTGGTAGCTTGGATTGACCAGCTCGTACACCAGTTCCGGGCCATCGAGGATGCAGATGGCGGCCGGGGCCTGCATGAAGAGCCGGTGTAGGCGCTGGCGCTGGGCCTCGCGCTCCTGGCGCGCGAGCACCTGCTCGGTGACATCGTAAGCGAAGGTGGAGATCCCGACGATCTCGCCACCCTCGCGGTAGGCCTGGTAGGAGAAGTTAAAGTAGATCGTGCGCGCGGTCGCCTTGGCGGTCGCGGCCAAGCTCACGGGCAGCTCACGACCCTGAAACGTCTCCCCGGTGCTATACACGCCGTCGAGCAAGTCTTTGAACCCTTGCGCCACGACCTCCGGCAAGGCCTCCGCGACGGTGTGGCCGACGAACTGTCGATCGGGGAACAGGGCCTGGTAGGCGGGATTTACGTACTCGTAGCGGTGCTCGGGTCCGCGCTGGATGCAGAGCGCCGCCGGGGTCTGCTCGAAGATTTGGTACAAGGTCTCTCGCTCGCGGGCCTCGCGCTGGGCGGCGGCCAAGACCTCGGCTTGCAGCGCCTCGTTCTGCTTGCGCACGCGCACCCGATCCGTGACGTCGATGGAGAAGGCCTGCACGCCAGTGACGCAGCCATGCTCATCGCGGATGGGCTGGTAGGTGAAGTCGAGGTAGTGGAGCGCGGGCGCGCCGCCCGGAGGTCGGAACTCGAGCGGGGTCTCGTGCCCGATGTAGGGCTCCCCGGTGCGGTAGACGCCGTCGAGCAGCTCGACAAACCCTTGCCCGACAACTTCGGGCAAGCATTCCGCCACGGGAACCCCGAGGCGGGCGCGCCGACCCACGAGTGCATCGTAACCCGGATTGGTGAACGCGAAGCGGTGATCCGGACCGGTGGTGGCACCGATCATCGCCGGACTTTGCACGAGCAAATCGCGTAGGCGCCGGTCCCGCTGCTCCAGTTCGTGCTGGGCTTGCTTGAGTTCGTCGATGTCGAGGTTGGAGCCGTACCACCTCCGGGGCCGCCCGGCGGCCTCGGCCTCGGCCGAGGATTCCGGTATGCCCTGGCTCGCGAACCAGCGGTAGCTCCCGGAGGCCCCGCGGAGGCGAAACTCGTAGCGCCAGGGCCGACCCTCCGCCAGCGCCGCGCCAAACTCGAGGCTGACGGCGGGCAGGTCGTCCGGATGGATGAGTGGCGGCCAATTTTCGTGCGTGAGCGTGCCCGGAGCCATGCCCGTGTAGGTATACCACTGGCTGCTGACGTAAAGGATCTGTCCTTGCTGGTCGACGGTGAAGGTGGTGCTGGGCGAGCTCTCCGTCACGTGCCGCAAGCGCTGCGCGGCGGCCTCGACCTCCTGCGTACGCGCGGCCACGCGGGCCTCGAGCTCCTGGTTGAGGCGCCCGAGCTCCCCGCGCCGGGCGTCGGCCTCGGCGAGCGCGGCCCGCTCGCGGGCCTGTGCTTCGCGCAGCGCAATCTCCACAGCGGAACGGGGCTGGTCGGCCGTATCCGAAAAGCTGACCACGAGCAGCTCGCCGTGGCGCTGGGCGGCCAACTGGAAGTAGTTATCGAGCCCGTCGTGCTGGTAGTTGACATCGTACCGCCCCGCCGCACCCGAGAGGAAGGTGTCGCGGTAGAAGGCAAAGATGCCGGCTTCGAGCGCGTTCGGGTACAGGGCCAAGAAGGTCTCGGCTGGATACTCCGGCATGTCCAACATCCGCTGCGCGGCGGGGTTGAGTCGGACGTAGGCCAGGTCCTCGATCGTGACGGCGTCACTCCCGACAACCGGCCGGAACAGGATCGTGCCGCTCAGCGAGACCTCGAACAGCGTTTGGAGCAGGTCGCCGGGCGTAGTGGGGGCGGTGGGGGGCATAGGCGAGTCGGTATCACCCCGACTGCTCGCGGCACCAGGGTCAAGGCGCGCTAAAAGTACCACAACTCGCTACCGGGGGCGCCTTTCGGCAAAACTTGCTACCGGATGCCCGCCCACGCCAGGCGCGGCTGGGGCGAAGGCGCCTTCGAGACCGCCGCGGGCCTCAGCCGTTACCGACGTGGGGGTCGGCTAGGGGGAGGGCGTCGAGCAGATCCCTTGCCTCCTGCCAGCCGGGGTAGTGTCGCTCGGGCACGGCCACGAAGCCCTCGCCGTGGTTGGGCGCGATCAGGTGCGCGAGCTCGTGTACGAGGACGTACTCGAGCAGGTCTTCGGGCTTCTCGACGAGTTCGGTACTGACGCGGCTGCGGTCGGTCGCCGGGTTGCAGCTCCCCCACTTCGTCACCATGCCAGTTGTCGAGTACATCCGGCATGGCCTCGTGGAGTTGGCGCTTGTGCCACTCGTGCAGGACCTGAGCGCGCTGTCGCTCGTCCGCGCCGAGCCCTACCTTCCCACCCATGCGCCCACTCCTCACCTTCCTCGCGTGCCTAACGCTCGTTTTGGCGAAAGCCCAAACCCAGCCTGCCGCCGCCGCCCCCACCATCCCGCGCTGGGAGCTGCCCGCCTCCGGCCCCGTGCTCGAGCGCAACACCAACGCCGGGAGCTTCTTCGAGGCCGTCGGGCGCCGCGCCGCTGTATTCGGCTACGAGAATCGCTCCTTCGAGGCCTGGGTGTACCCGCTCAAGGTCTACGAGGACGCCGAACTCCACTTCTCGATCGAGGACTACCCCGTGCCCGTCGACGGGCGCGACATCATGCGCCGCATCGAGGTGAGGCCCGAGGCCACGACGCTGGTGTATACGCACCCGGCCTTCACCGTGCGCCAAATCATCTACGCCCCGATCGACGAGATGGGCGTCATCCAACTGCTCGACGTGGAGACGAGCCGCCCGCTCAACATCGCGATGAGCTTCCGGCCCGACCTCAGCCTGATGTGGCCGGCGGGCCTGATGACGGGCTTCGTCGGCTTCGACTACGCGCGCGGGCGCTACTTCACGGGCGAGGAGACGCAGACCTTCTACGGGCTCGTGGGCTCGCCGGCGGCCGTCGACGAGAGCGTGCAGCCCTACCAGGAGGAGCCGAAGGACGTGCCGAGCAGGTTCAGTCTACGGCTTACGCCAAAACAAGCCGCCGAGGGTTTCGTCCCGATCATCACCGCCGGCAGTGTCACGGGCCGCGCCGACGCCGAGGCGACCTATGACAGGCTGTTAGCTTCCGCCAAAACCCTCTACGCCTCGACGGTCGAGCACTACCGCCGGCTCGAGCAAACGGTGCAGGTCACGACCCCCGACGCGCGCCTCAACGAGGCCTACCAGTGGGCCAAGATCGGGATGGACAAAGGCCTGGCCACCAACCCGACCCTCGGCACCGGGCTCGTGGCCGGCTACCGCACGTCCGGCAACTCCGAGCGCCCTGGCTTCGCGTGGTTCTTCGGGCGCGACGCGATGTGGACGGCGCTCGGCTCCACGGCCGTCGGCGATTTGACCACGACGCGCCAGGCGCTGGAGTTTCTGGCCACCTACCAGCGGGCCGACGGCAAGATCCCGCATGAAGTCTCGCAGTCGGCCGATAAGGTCAATTGGTTCGACGGCCTGCCCTACGCCTGGGCCTCGGCCGACGGCACGCCGCTGTTCATCATCGTGCTGGCCGACTACTACCGGCACAGCGGCGATAAGGAGTTTTTGCGAAAGCTGTACCCCGCCGCGCAGAAAGCGCATGCCTTTATGGCGAGTACGGACACCGACGGCAACCGCCTCTTCGAGAACACGGGCGTCGGGCACGCCTGGGTGGAGGGCGGCCTGCTGTACCCGCCACACGAGGAGCTGTACCTCCAGGGCGTGGCCGTGCAGGCGAGCCGCGACATGGCGGAGCTCGCGCAGGTCATGGTCAGCCCCGCCGCCGAGGCCACGGGCTACCGCGCTACTGCCGCCGCCACCCTTCGCGCTACCGAGTCCACCTACTGGCAGCCGGCCGGCTACTACGCCATGGCCACCGCCTACGCCGACGCCCCCAACCTTGCCGAGGTCCGCCGCCCCGTGTCCGAGGCCGACAACAAGGCCAACAACACGACCTTCGAAGACGCCAAGCGCCTCAAGGGCACCCCCCGCCTCATCGCCGAAAACACCGCCCTGCAGGGCGTGCCGCTGTGGTGGGGCCTGCTCGACACGACCCGCGCGCAAGCCGCCATCACGGGCTTCGGGCGCGGGGCCGTGTCGACGGACTGGGGCGCGCGCATCCTCGACAAAAACTCCGTGCTCTACGACCCGATGGCCTACCACAATGGTTCGGTGTGGCCCCTCTTCACCGGGTGGACCTCGATGGGGGCCTACGTCTACGGCCGCCCGCACGTCGGCTACCAGGGCCTCATGGCCTCGGCACTCCTCACGCGGCAAGACGCGCTCGGCTACGTGACGGAGTTGCTGTCGGGCGACTTCAACACGGCCTTCGGGCGCTCGAGCCACCACCAGGTATGGAGCGAGGCGATGGTGGCGAGTCCGCTGCTGCGGGGCCTACTCGGCGTGGAGGTGCAGGACGGCGGCACGGTGCTGCGGCTTTCGCCAAAACTCCCGGCGGACTGGGATTCAGTACGCGTCGCACAGCTGCCGGTCGGCGGCGCGTCGAGCGACGTGACGCTGCGGCGGGCTACGTCACTCACGGGCGCGAGCAGCTACCGCGTGTCCGTTCGGGGTGCCGCCGGCAAGACTTTACACCTCGCCCCGGCCTTCCCACTGGATGCACAGGTGGCGGCGGTGCGCGTCAACGGGCGCCTCGTGGAGGCCAAGACGATCAAACTCGGCGACGTGCAACTGGTCGAGGTCGAGACGGCCCTCGATGCGGATACGGAGGTGGTGTACGAACTCACGCGCCGCGGCTCGGACGTGGCCGTGCGGCAGGTCCCGGCCGAGCCCGGGGCGAGCAATGGGCAGATTCGGGTGCTGCGCTCGGAGGCGAGCGAGAGTGGGCTCCGGCTCACCGTCGAGGGGCGCACGGGCCAGACGCACGAGGTGACCTTGGTGACGGATCGGGCGGTGGGGAAGGTGACGGGGGGCGAGCTGGTGGGCACGACGCTGCGCATTCCTTTTGGTGGGGAGGGAGATGTGGAGGGCTGGGTGAGGAAGGAGGTGGTGGTGAGCTTTTAGATTGCTTATTAGTACTGGGGCTGCCTTTTACTTTGGGCTGCCTTTTGCTCTTGGCTGCTTTTTACTTTGGGCTGCTTTTTGCTCCGCTGGCCCCGGGCGCAGACGGTCGGCCTGCGTGTGAACGCATGTCGGCCGACCGTCTGCGCCCGGGGCCAGCGGCCTTCGACACTTCCGCTTACCCCACGCCGCCGCGCCATTCTACCCAGCTCGCGCCCCGCGGGCGGCCGGCGAGCTCGTCGGCGATGCCGAGGGCGCAGCGCTCTTTGGCCTCCCGGGTACGCGTTTTGCGGACACGCGTAATCAACGTCCGCCGGGCGCCGGGGCTGAGCGCGTCGAAAGCGCTCCGGGCCGCTGCGTCGTGCGTGAGGACGGAGGCCAGCACCCGCGGGACCGGTATGCCGTGCGGCGCGTCGTCGAGCGCTACTCGCACCGCGACCTCACTCCCGATCACGAGGCGGCAGCGTCGACGCATGGCCTCGCCGGCGCTCACGAAGTAGGTGTCGCCCCGGCGCCGCAGCGCGAGGTGGTCCGTGAAGCGCCCATCTACCGTAACGACGAGCCGCATGCCCTGGCGCCCGCCTATGGCCTCAGCGACATCGGCTGGGATGGCGAGGTAGTGCGGCGCCCCCGCGCCGTCGAAGCGCGCGAGGCGGGAGCGGAAGGTTTGGGTAGAGCTAACCACGGAAGTGTACTGTGGTGAGGGTTATTCCGTCGAGAAAGGATGAGGCCACCAAAATTACAAAACTTTTTGTTTTTATTAGCCCAAGCCTTCCTTATGCACCGCGGACGGCCGCACGATCATCGTCGAGTTCCCGCGCCTGCCGCAGCCGTACTTCAAGGAGCGCGCGCTGTACTACGCCACGCGGGGCTACGTACACCATGTTACGCTCAAGAACGAGCAACTCAAGATCTTGGAGCTCGAGGGCATCGTCGAGGACGGCGGCTGGGACCCGGAGTACGACTACAAAGACGGCAGGCGATGAGCCGGCACCCGAGGCTCGTCATGGTGGACTCCCCGGTGTGGGTCGACTTCTTCCACGAACGCCTCACGCCAGACGTGCACGAACTGAAGCGACTCGCGAAGGCCGGGGAGGTGATGACGGGCGACCTCATTTTGCACGAAGTGCTCCGTGGCTTCGACGACGATGACCTGCGCGCGAGAGTCTTACGCGTACTAGCGTCTCTCGACTGCCCGGCCATGCTCGGCAAAGACCGAGGGCTGATCTCGGCCTCATGCTACCGCGCCCTGCGCCGCCGCGGCGTCACCGTCCGCAAGCCCGACGACGCCATCATTGCGAGCTACTGCATCGACGCGCAGGTGCCGCTGTTGAGTTCGGACAGGGACTTCGCGGGGTACGAGCCGCTGGGTTTGGAGTTGGTGCGGGGGTTAAGTTTAGGCCAATCCGTTTACGACCTACTCCATCACATTCGCCCGCAGCGTAGCCGCCGCCCGCGCGACCACCAAACTCTCCGGCCCGAACAGCATCTCGCCGTGCAGCGGCAGCACCGCTTCCACCGGCGGCAACACCGCGGCCCAGCCCTCCACAAACGCGGTCCAGTCCGCCTCCGCGATCGGGGCGTGACTCGCGCTCTCGTCGTCCGGGTCACTGCCGTAGGGCCGGCCGATGACGCCGTCGCCCGCGAAAAGCAAGCGCTCCGGTTCCGTACGGTAGAGCACGCTGCCGGGCGTGTGTCCGGGAATGTGGTAGTAGCTGATGCCCAACTGCTCGAGTAGCTCGTCGGCCTCCTCGAGGTGCGTGAGGTCGGGGGCCTTCGCGTCGGCGGAGTGGATGAGCACGGGCGCGCCACCGAAGCAGTGACTGAGCAGTTTCGGGGGCCCAAAAGCCTGCTGGAGGAGGTCGCTGTGCGTGAGCAACACCGCCAGCACCTTCCGCCCGGCCAGGTGCTGATTGAGGGCCGCCGCGGTGACCTGGTGGACGGCGTCGACGAGGATGACGCCCCCGGGCCGGCTCAGGGCGTAGGTGTTGCCCTTGCGGTAGCGGTGTTTCGGGACCCGGAAGGCGTAGACGTTCTCGCCGACCTCGAACCCGGCGCCGTCCGGCACGTCGGCGAAGTCGGCGTTGGGGAAGTGCTTCATGGGGATAAGAATGCGCGGGGTGGGGGTGTGGGTTGTCCTGCTGGCTGGCGCCGGTGAAGCTTCGCTACGCGTGGTGCGGGGGGCCTGTTCCGCTGTCGCTAAAACGAGCTGGTCCGTGCGCGCGTGCGTATAACCGCGTTTGCCTAGCTCCGCCAGGTACCGAGCCACCGTGAGAGACCACCGCGACGGGCTGTGGACCTGGCGGAGCCAGGCAAACACGGCGCGGGCACGGTCTCGTCATGCCGCCTGGGCGCGCGCCTGTAGAGCCGCGTTTGCCTGGCTCCGCTAGGTACCGAGCCACCGTGAGAGACCATCGCGACGGGCTGTGGACCTGGCGGAGCCAGGCAAACACGGCCTGGGCACCCGCTGCTACCCAGCGGGCCGTGGGGTCCGCCTCCTGGGTCGCACGTTTGGCGCAGCCGGGCGTGCGCCAATAGGTAAGCCTAGCTGCTGGGCTCTTACAACTTCCCCATCTCCTTCCGCGACCACATAAACAAGCCCTGCTCCAACTCCCGTAGACCTAATGCCCCGCGCTCCGCCAGCAAAAAGTTGCGGTAGTCACGGTAGTCGGTGGCGCACCAAGTGCCGAGGTAGAGGTTCTTCTCGCCGAGGGCCCGAATGGTGTGTCGGTCCATGATGACGTGCGTCGCTGGATCAACAAACGCCATGATCGTACTGGCTACGGAGATACCGACACCTTCGAGTGCAGTGAGCATGTGAACGCTGAGGTAGGGCTCGGGCATCGCGATGGCTAGCCTGCTGATGGTGCGTACATCGTGCTCGGTGTTGTTGGCGGTCTTCCCCTTGGTGCGGGGTGATTTCCACGCAATTAGGGTGGCTAGGTCCTCGCTCGAAAGTGCTGTCGCGCCTTCGAGACGCTTGCTCAAAACGGCAAACGCCTCTGGCTTGCCGTAATCGTATCGGCTGGCGTATTTCGCGAGGGTTGGGAGGCTGGCCGGGAGTTGGAAGTTCATAAGAATTAGGTCTCAGCTCGCTCAACACCCAGCGACGCTATTAACGGGGCGTAGTTGTTCTTGAACGGCTCAACGAGTTCGAGTTCTGCGTGGAAACGCACCATCGACACCTTGTCCACCCAATCAGCGCAAAAGTCGGCGATCCACTGAGAGGGGATCACGTAGACATCGGGGCTTGTAGCCAACTCCCTCGTGCCCTGAAGATCGACGAAAGCAAAGAATGGGCTCGGGGACGGATGTTTTGCGGCATTGTAACCTAGGGGAAACTCGACACGATGCGGGACTTTCGCCTCCCCCCGCCCGCGTAGTCAAATTGCCCAGTCGGTGGTTTTGACCTGTACGTTGACAGCTGCGCTGCCGTCCGAACTGGCTACGATAAGGTCTACAGTCGGGGAACCTGCCCGCGGCAGGCCTACTACAAGCCCGAGGCAAGTGAGTTGGTAAGCGACGAAGTGTTCCCCGGCGGCTCCGGTGAGGGCGGTGGCTTGCTTTGACACGGTGTGGAATGGAATGCCCGAAGTATAGGCACTGGATGTGTACCATTTACGCCGGGAATAGGTGCTTGTTTCCGGGAGACTAGTGTTTTGTGGCCTTGCGGCCAACCCACCAACATCACACCCGACCAAGCCGCCCGCATCCGCGCCACGATCGAGGGGACGGACTACTACAACCTCCGGCAGTGGATCCGCTTCTTCTTACTCGAGGACTTCGTCGGGGAGCTGGCGGTCCCGGTGCCGCGGGTGATTCAGGGGATTAAGTATTTCACGTTCGGGGAGGCGATTGATACGACGCGCCGGGATTTTGGGGCGTGGCTGGAGGGTGAGGTGGAGGCGGCGTATGGGGGGTGAGGGGCCTTCCCGGCCCGCCCCTCGCAAATGGTCGAACGGGCCGCGTGGCGCCACTCCACCTACCCAAACAACCCACCTTCTTTTGCAAACTCGCCCAAATGCTCCAGCGCTACCTCCACGTGGTACGGCTGCAGCAGATCGCGCTTGCGCTGCGACCACTTCGCCGCCTCGGAGATGACGAGCTCGGGGGTGTCGGCTTGCTTGGTGTGGAGGAGGTAGTCGACCGTGGCCAAGACCTCCAACGCGTGCGCCGACTCGAAGCCTTCGAGGAGGCGCGATAGTCTGGCGAGGCGCTCGCTTTGCTCGGGACTCAGGTGTGCTCCGACGTACTGTCTTACGTCTGCCTGCCGGGAGTAGTCGAGGTGGATGGGCTCGAAGGGCCGCGGTGGACCTTGTTCCATCCCCGTGAGGTAACTGCCGTTGAGGTGCTGCATCACGTGCGCCACCCTGTGGTCGTAGGGACCGTAGAAGTGAGGCTTGAAGTCGAGACCGAGGGGCTCGCCGAGGCGCTGGAGAAAATAGGCGAGTTTGGTGGCGACGAAGAGACTGGTCTGGTCGCCTTCGCGCTCGTAGGCGTATTGTGCCTCGAGGAGCATCGCGCGGGCTGGGGTGAGCTGCCCTTCTTGTGGACGGGCCTCGTTGCGCAGTTTCGCAATGATGTGATCGGTGGGCTCAAATACAATGATGTGGGCCGGTACACCCTCCAAGGCTCGGGCGATCATATCGCGGACCTTCGTCCAGTCCAATCCACCGTGCCCACAACCTAGTGGGGGGATAGCCACGCTATTGATGCCGCGCTCCAGGATGGTCGCCCGCAAGGCCACCAAACCGTGCTGTACGTAATCGTACTTCGAGGGCTGGCGCCAGTGCTGTTTGGTGGGAAAGTTGATAATCGTCCGGGCGCCGCGCTGGTCCACGTCCTCGACGACGAGAAGGGCGCCCGTCCGGACCTCCCCCGCTTCGACGGCACGTCGGTAGACGCTGTAATTGCTTGGGTAGCGCCTCTTGAACTGCAACGCGATACCCTTGCCCATCACGCCCACGGTGTTGACCGTATTGACGAGGGCTTCCGCGTCGCTGTCGAGGATGTCGCCTGTGGTGTAGGTGATCATGGGCGCTTCAGTAATAGAACTGGCGATAGGGAGCTACGCCGACCGGTAGTGAGCAGGGCGAATCTAACACAAATTGTTTTACGATGCATGCTGAGGACTCATCTGCCGTCAAGATGTGGAGGATTGCGCTCGCCGGAATGTGGCTGTGAACAAGTAACTCGGCTTGTTTGCGCCTCCGGAGGTCACGGTCGCGCTCCGTAACCTGCGGTGAACCCCAGTCCTGCGCTCGGATCGCCTGTATGTCGAGGACCGTCCCTGGCGAGTCGGATGTGTAAAATTTGGTGAGCCGCTCCTTGGCGTGTCCGTCGGTAAAGCACCACTCTAACCCCTGTTCATCCAGCACGTGCAGACGGAAGCATAAGTACACAATCTCAGAAGCAGGACGCCTCTTGACTGATGGCCCATTGCTGCGCTGGATGTTGTACAGCATTGGCGAACGCTCACCGAAGTAACACGGAACGTAGTCGGCAAGGGTGCCGCCCGGGGGCACCGGCACATGTATGCTGGCCCGTCGACTCACTAGGCTACTGTCGCCTATGAAGACGTAGCCATCGTCCTGCCGCCGTGATGCCATCGACCATAGCCCATCGCGGAGCAGCAGTGGCACGTTGTCGATATGCGTGATGCGGTAGAACGGCAAGTCCTCTTCCATGAGCCTAGAATGCGCTAGCAAACCTAAGGCGGGCCTAACGATCAACGTTTTGCCGTAAGGCGCCCCACACTGACGCACCCCCTAACGATGGTTCCTTGACGGCCTTCAAGGTCTGCCGTATCTAGACGACGCTCGATGCCTACGCCTAGTGCCCTGCCCTGCCCCAACAGCTACCTCAGCGTCCTGTGATAAAGGCTATCCACCATTCACTTCCGACAGCAAGTTATTATGGCTATTTTGCCTGCCCGACGACTAGTGTCTAAAAGCTCCTCCCCATGCCTACGCCATCCCTACGAACGAGGCATGCCTGCCTGGCACTCGCCGTCTGCCTCGCGATCGCCAACCCGCGGGCCCTCGCCCAGCCCGCCGTCGGCGAGAGCGCGAGCAAGCACCTCAGCAAAGCCGCCGAGCGCTACGCCGTCTACCAGGTCGACGCCCAGATGACGACCGAGGAGCCCTTCGAGGGCACGAGCACCACCGAAGACCGTCACTACGTGCGGCCGAAGCCCGGCGCGCCGTACGATCTCCTTTGGTACACAGATGATAACGCCCGGGTAGCGCACGGCGACACGATCACGCGGGTCATCGGCGCCGAACGGGACAGCGCCCGGTACATGGTGTTGACGGGGCGGCAGCGCAAATGGTTCTTCGAGCCCGCTTTCGGCAGCGAATACCTCCCCGAGCATGTCTTGACCTGGGACAAGTGGAAGCGCGCCGCAGCTCCGGCGGGCCTGCCTCCGGGCGCTACCTTCTACACGAGGGACTTTACGCGCAAGGATCAGCGCTGGGAGTCGGAATTGACCCTCGCGGACGATGGGTTCACGGTGCTCTCCGTAGAATCCCGCAACTACCTCCTCGACGAGCTATCGTCCAGGCGGCGGGCAGACTACCGCAACTATCGCTTCGACGACGGGGACGCGGTCGCCGCGCAGATCGCTTCCTTCCCGCGGGCCAGACTGGTGCGCATGCAGTCCACCCCGGCCCCGGCTACCGACGGCTCGCCGGCCGCACCCACGCTCGCGATCGTGAAAGGGCAGCCCATGCCGGTGCTCGCGGGCACGAACCTCGCCGGCGACAGCATCGTAGGCCCGCGCACGTCCTCGATTTACTTCTTCTCGTTTATCGGGTGCACGCCCTGTGCGGCGGCCCTGGAGTGCTTTCGCAAAAACGACTTCGCGATGAAGGACGGCGCCCGCCTGGTGTACGTCAACTCGGTCGATGCGCCAGACAAGGTAGCCTACTACGTCAAGTCGAAATTCGGCGATCCCTCCTTCGATATCCTGCTCTTGAGTAGCGCCCAGACCAACGAACTCGGCATCACGGCCTACCCGAGGATCGTGGTCGTGGACGCGGGCGGGACCGTCACGGACGAGGCCTACGGGACGATGCCCTGGCACTTTAGTCAACTCGTGGAGTGACGCTCACGAAGGCGAGTAGGTGAGTCCGCGGTGGCCCTCCGCGATGTAGTGCGTTATGGCGGCCTCAACATTTTCGTCGTCGGCGGGGGGGGGCATCGGGAGGGTGTACCTGGCAAATCCGGCGGGGGGTCTGAGGGTTCAGACCACGAACCCGGCGCCCGCCAGCGCCTCGACGAAACCGGAGTTGGGGAAGGGCTTCACGACCGTAAGAATGCCCGAGGTGGGCCTCGCAGTTAGCCGCCACGCGCCGCCAGTGACGCTTCACCCACCCCAGACGACGCTTCACCCCCTCCGCCCTTCGGTAGGCTGCCGTGACGGCTGTGATTCGCACCACCAACAACCCACACGTCATGCGAATCCTACACTCCCTCTCCTATGCCCTCCTACTCCTGGTGGTCGCTACAGGTCTACCGGCCCAGACCATCACCGGCGTCCTCACCGATGCCCAGTCCGAAATGCCCCTCGTCGGCGCCACCGTCGAGGTCCTCGGCGCCGAGCCGGCCCTCGGCACCGTCACCGACCTCGACGGCCGCTACACCCTCACCGGGGTGCCCGTCGGGCGCCAGTCCGTGCGCATCACGTACGTCGGCTACGAGCCGCGCGTCATCCCGAGCTTGCTGGTGACGGTCGGCAAGGACCTCCAGCTCGACGCCGCCCTCGAGGAGAGCTTCGAGCAACTCGGCACCGCCACCGTGACCGCGAGGGTCGATCCGGCCGCCACCGTCAACGAGCTCTCCGCCGTCTCGACGCGCAGCTTCTCCGCCGAGCAGGTCAACCGCTTCGCCGGCGGCCGCTCGGACGTGAGCCGCCTGGCCACTAACTTCGCCGGCGTCGCCACCACCGATGATTCGCGCAACGATATCGTGATCCGCGGCAACTCCCCCGCGGGCCTGCTCTGGCAACTCGAGGGCATCCCCATCCCGAGCCCCAACCACTTCGCCACCCTCGGTACCACCGGCGGGCCGGTCTCGGCGCTCAACCCCAACATGCTCGGCACGTCCGACTTCGCGACTTCCGCTTTCGCCGCCGAGTACGGCAACGCGCTCTCGGGCGTGTTCGACCTGCGCCTGCGCACCGGCAACCGCGAGCGCCACGAGTTCATGGGCCAGCTCGGCACCTTCACCGGCCTCGAGGCCTCGGCCGAGGGACCGCTCGGGGAGGGCAGCTACGTGGTCGGCTTTCGCAACAGCTTCATCGGCTTCGCGGACGCCATCGGGGTGCCCGTCGGGACCGGCGCCACGCCCGACTACCGCGACCTCACCTTCAACGTCGACCTCGGCAACACGCGGTTCGGGAAGTGGTCCGTGTTCGGGATTGGGGCCGCCAGTAACATCGACTTCCTCGGCAACGAGGTGGACTCGACGGACCTGTTCGCCAACCCCGGTCGCAACGGCTACGCGGTGAGCCGTTTCGGAGTGTTGGGCTTACGCCAAAACCTCATCCTCGACGAGCGTACCTACGTGCGGACGGTGCTCAGTGCCTCTAATGAATTCAGTGGCTACGACGAGTTCGACATCGACGGCGAGGGCGGCGACGCGCTGCGGATCACGGCCGCCTCGGACCGCGTCAATCGCTACTCCGCGAAGAGCTTCGTCAACCGCAAGTTCGACCAACGGCTCACGGTCCGCACCGGGGTCCAGGCCGAGCTCAACGACCTGCGCACCGTCGTCGACGACCGCGACGGCTCGCCCGACCGCGACGGGGACGGCCAGCGCGACCTCGACCGCCTGCGTGACTTCGACGGCACCTTCGCCCTGGCGCAGGTTTTCGCGCAAGCGCGCTACAAACTCACCGAACGCCTCACGGCCAACGTCGGGCTCCACGCCCAGTACTTCGACCTCAGCGAGGCCACCACCCTCGAGCCCCGCCTCGCGCTCACGGCCCAGGCCGCGCCACGGGTGAGTGTCACGCTCGGCTACGGGCGCCACTCGCAGACGCCCGCGCTGCCGGTGTTCTTCTTCCGCGACCTCGAGACCGGCGACGCCGACGCCAACCAAGACCTCGGCTTCCTCACCGCCGATCACTTCGTCCTGGGGGCCGACTACGGGTTCGCACCGAAGTGGCGCCTCAAGGGCGAGGTCTACTACCAGAACCTCAGCAACGTACCCGTCGACGCCGAGCCGTCGAGCTTCTCGATCCTGAATGCGGGTGCGGACTTCGTTTTCCCGGAAAGGGGCAGCCTCGTGAATGAGGGCACGGGCAGGAATTACGGCGCCGAGCTCACGGTCGAGCACTTCTTCGCCGACGACTGGTACCTGCTCGCGACGGGCTCCGTGTTCGAGAGCCGCTACACCGGCAGCGACGGCGTGGAGCGCAATACGGCCTTCAACAATCGCTACGTCGGCAACGTGCTGGGCGGTAAGGAGTGGCCTTTCGGCAAAACCCGCCGCCACCGCCTCACGGTGAGTGCGAAGGTGACCGGCTCCGGCGGACGTTACTTCTCGCCAGTGGACTTAGCGGCATCCCGCGAATTCGGCACCGACATCCGCGATGAATCACTTGCCTTCACGCAGCGCTACGACCCGTACTTCCGCGCGGACCTAAAGTTCGGCGTCCAGCTCAACAGCTCGAAGCGGCGCCTGAGCCAATCCTTCTTCGTGGACTTTCAGAATTTGACCAATCGGGAGAACGTATTCCAGCAGCGCTTCAATCCGGTGACGGGGAATGTGAATACGGTGTATCAGTCGGGGTTTTTCCCGGATGTGCAGTGGCGGGTGACGTTTTAGGGGCGAGGGCCCTGCGTTCGTTTTGTAACCCCCCCGGCCCCCCTTATTTTCTGCATTCCGCGCAGAACGCTTCGCGTCCTGCGCGGAATGCAGAAAACGAGGGGGGAGGCGAACGCCCCCATCGCGCGGCCGTGCTGGCGCCAGGCTAGGAGCCTCCACACAGCGCGCCGCGGGCCCCCCGAGCGAAGCGAGCTACACGGTCGCCTCCCCCCTTGTCCGAAGCGACTGCCGGACTGAGCGGAGCGTGAGTTAGGCAGTCGCTTCGGATAAGGGGGGCGGGGGGGTTACAAAACGCCAGCAAAGCCTCAAACCTACCTACCTCTTGAAGTATCTATCTTCAAAATCACGCTGTCTAACTCCCTGTACACAGCCTCCCTACCCTCTTCCAGCACAAACTCATTCCCAAACCTCACCACGCAATACCCCAACCCCTCGAGCGTCTTCGTCCGCGCCTCATCGTACTCCACCTGCTCATCGTGTACGCCACCGTCAATCTCCACGCACAGCTTATACTTCGCGCAGTAGAAGTCGATGATGTAGTGATCGCTACCCGTATGCTCTCGAAAGTGCCGGATGACGTGCTGGCGTCCGAAATGTAGACCGCGGTAAACCTTGCGCCGGACGAGTTCCCAGAATACCACTTCAGCTGGCGTCTGATTGGAGCGAAGGATTCTAGATCTCGTTCGAATAGTCATTGCTGTTCTTGGAAACCCTCATGACGAGAGCTGAGTCCCGCGCCACAAGTTAGCAGCTTGTTGCCCCGCCCCCCCCCCCACTCATCCACCCAAAACGACGATCCACCTAGCTTCACACCCCGCCCCGCCCCCGCCGTCACGAGTTTTGCCGCAAGGCGCACCCGAAAGACCTTTTTCACCCTTCATTCTCCAACTCTTCCACTCTTGACCTCCGCCCAACGCCACGCCGCCCTCGGCTTCGACGACACCTGGCTCATGGCCCTCGGGATCCCGCTGCTCTCGGCGGTCACGGCGCTGCTGTTCGCGCAGGTCGAGTTCGACGATCCACTCTCCTTCGAGGCGCTCGGGGTTTGCTTCGTCATTGGGCTTGGGTACACGTCGCTCTACTGGTTCGTCCTGCGCGCCGTCATCATCCAGTTGCGCCGCGTCGACCGGCTCCGCGATCACGTGCACTGGCGACTGGGTCTGAGCCTCGGACTGGCGTTCGCGCTGGTACTCGTCGTGCAACTCGGGGTCAAAGCGATGATCGCGAACTTCACCGACAATCCTACCGACGTGCAGCTGCCCGCCGAGGCCCCCGTCATCTTCAGCATCATCCTTAGCACGATTCTGTGTGTCATGATGATCGCCGTGTACGAATTCATCTACTTCCTCGCGAAGTACCGCGACGGGCTCGCGGCCCAGGAGCAGCTCGTCCGGCTCCAGATGCAGTCGCAGTTGGTGAGCCTGCGCGACCAGGTCAATCCGCACTTCCTGTTCAACTCCCTGAACACCCTCGCGAGCATCATCCCCGAAGACCCAACGACGGCCACCAAGTTCGTCCAGCGCCTCTCGGCCGTCTACCGGCGCGTGCTCGAACACGGCGGCACGGCCACCGTCACGCTCGCCGACGAACTCACGGCCCTCGACGACTACCTGTTCCTGATGCGGACGCGCTTCGAGGACAAGCTCCGCGTGAGCATCGCGGTCGACCCGGAGGTGCGGCTCCTGCGCGTCGTGCCGCTCTCGCTCCAGATGTTGGTCGAGAACGCCATCAAGCACAACATCGTGAGCCGCGAGCGCCCGCTCGAGATCAGCGTCGAGGCCGAGCCGACCTACGTGCGCGTCACCAATCTCCTGCAGCTGCGCGCCATCAAGGAGGACTCGACCGGCATCGGGCTCACCAACATCCGCGAGCGCTACCGCCTCCTGGGCGCCTACGCCGTCGACATCACCGAGACCACCGCCACCTACGCCGTCGAGCTGCCGCTGCTCCCGGCCCAAATCGAGACCTATGCCGAGGCTTGAGACCTGGATCATCGAGGACGAGCCCCCGGCGCAGCGCCGCCTCGAGAAGCTCCTGCGAAACTTGCGGCCCAACGCGCAGGTCACCTTCAGCACCGACACCATCACCGGCGCCCGCGCGGCCCTCGCCGAGCGCCCGCACCCCGACCTGATCTTCAGCGACATCGAACTCGCCGACGGCCTGAGCTTCGACATCTGGTGCGCCGCCGAGGCCCGCTGCCCCATCGTCTTCACGACGGCCTACGACCAGTACGCGATAAGAGCTTTCGAGGTCAACAGCGTCGACTACCTCCTCAAACCCATCGAGGAAGAGCGCCTCGCGCAGGCGCTAGACAAGTTTGACGCCTTCCGGCAAAACACGTCCGCCGTCCCGCTCGACCTCCGGGCCCTGAGCCAGCTCATCGCCGCCCGCGAACCGGCCTACCGCCAGCGTTTCGTGTTGCAGCACCGCCAGGAGTGGATCGCGGTGCGCACCGACGAGTTCGCGCACTTCTACAGCGCCGACGGGCTCACGTTCGGCCTCACGCACGCGCGCCAGCGCCACCTCCTCCCCGAGACCCTCGACCGCCTCGCCGAGCAGCTCGACCCGAGCGTCTGGCACCGGATCTCGCGCTCGCAGATCGTCCACGCCGGCGCCATCGAGCGGGCCGCGCCCTACTTCAATCACCGTTTGAAGCTTGCGCTAAAACCCGCGGCGGATGGGATGGACAATGTGGTGAGTCGGCAAAGGGTTAAGGGCTTTTTGGAGTGGTGGGGGCGGTGAGATTGCCTGCGGCGCGGGGCCTGCGGCGCGGGGCCTGCGGCGCGGGGCCTCCGGCGGGAAGCCTGCGGCGCTGAGCCCGCGGCGCGCCATTCCAGCGTGCCGTCGGAGTGGCTCTAGCGGGCCGGAGGTCCGCCCCCTGCCTAGCCGGTTTGGCGGCAGCGAGCGCGAGCGACCGCCGCCGGGCCGGCGGCCACGCATTCGCCCGCGCTCTCTGTAAATCTCATGATCAGCCGATGGCGGACGACGATTCACGTAGGAATTGTGACGCTTCACCCCGGAAGCGCTCTGCAATCGCGGGTCCATTCTTCACTTTTGAAACAAGGAGCTGCGCTTTTGCAGACCCGATAACTACCTCCGATGATAAACCTCCGAAGCTTCGCTTTTATCGTATTCGTAACCCTCGCGTGCTCGTGGCCGAGCGGCGCGATCGAGGCACAGGTAGTGGAATCCAGAACTTTTTACTCCAGTCTCTCCGTGGGCCTCGCCCGCGCGGAAGACGGGTTGCCGTTTGTCAACATCGCAGAAAGGGGCCAGTGGGCGCCCACGGCGCGGATCGGGGTCGGCTGCAGGGTGGCGAAGTTTCTCGCCGTGGAGCTGTCCGGCGCCTCGATGCTCTCGCGATTGCACGTGGCGGGCACGCGGGTAGCGGACGCCTCGCCGGTGGAGATCGACCCGTTGTACGCCTCGGTGGTGCTCCAGGCGGAGGGGATCTTTCCGATCTCCGAGAGGTGGGAGGGGCTGTTCGGTATCGGCGGCGGTATCCTATTAGAGTCTGCCCGTACCAAGAGTCCGACCGCCGAGCTTTCCGAGCGCGAGTCACAAATTGGGTACATGGTGAGCGTTGGCGCACGGCGGGGGATTAGTGACAAGTTGGCCGCACAAATTCGTTTCGACTTCAGCGACGAATACGGTGGACCGACGATGTGGCAAGGAGATCTGGGCTGTCTATCCGTGGGTTTGGTGCGAAGCTTTTAGACGCCCTGCCTCGCTGCAGGCCCGCGACCAAACCATCACACGCACACCCCACTCCCACACCCATCCCAATCTACCGTTACATCGCTAGAGGCTATAATATAATCGTGACCCAAATCACCAACACAACCTAGTAAACGCTTCTCTCCTTCGCACTCCTCCCGAACGCCGACATCGCCATGGCCGACGAGATGGAGAGCGACCGCGCCTAAAAGATTTGTCTACAGCGCGACGCGGTGATCCTGATGGTCGACGAGAACTTCGAGGACTTCCCGAAGACCAGCAAGCCGACCGCCGGCCCGTAAGCCACGTCCGTAACGCATAACCCAACGGCCCCACTCCGGCGTGAGGCTAGTCGCGACGACCGACACGAGCTCCACTACGCTCGCGACGGTCGTCGTCGTTTAGGGCAACGTGTGGCGGGGGATTTGCGGGGCCGCGCCAACCATTGCGCCCGGTTGCGCCGTTGCTACTGGCATGCCCAACGCCACCCGCATCCTCCGCGAGCGCATCGTGCTCGTGTTCGACTTCGACGACACCCTCGGCCCGAGCACGACGCCCGTTTTGGCGAAAGCCGCCAACCTCGACTACGAGCGGCTCTCCAAGCAGATCGACGACATGCAGCTCGAGGGCTGGCAGTACGCCATCGCGAAGGCCGAGGTCTTCCGGCAACTCGGGCAGAGCGGCTCGCGCGTCACGCGCCAGACCATGGAGGGCGTCGGCGCCAATTACGAGTGCTTCCCCGGGACGGACGACTTCGTGAAGCGCCTACGCAAGTCCGCCCGCGCGCTCGACCGCAAGATCGACCTCGAGTTCGTCCTGCTCACGGCCGGCTTCGGGACCATCCCCCGCGCCACGAAGCTCATCAAGGACTTCGACCGCGTCTACGCCGGCGAGCTCAACTTCGACGAGGACGGCTACGTGCTCGGGGTCAAGTGCGTCATCACGCACGCCGACAAGGTGCACTACCTCAAGCAACTGGCCGAGGGACTCCACCTCGCCAAGCCCAGTGAGCTCGAGGAGACCTACACCTTCACGAAGCCAGAGCAGTACTACGTGCCGCTCGACCAGGTCATCTACGTCGGCGACGGCTCCAGTGACATGTCGGCCTTCCAGCTCATCGGCGAGGGCGGCGGCGTGTGCGTCGCGATCGACAAGCCCGGCCAAACCTGGTCGGGCTACGAGGACATCTCCGAGCGCCGCCGCGTCCACAACCTCGCCGAGCCCGACTACACCGAGGCCGGGGAGCTGATGCAGACCCTCGAGCACGCCGTGGCGAGCATGATCCACCGCATCAAGGTCTTGCGGCTGGGGGCGGGGGAGTGAGGCGGTATCCCTGTAACGGGGTAGCAAACCATCACACGCCCTTCACCCACACCTTACATACACATCTGAGATTTGCAGCATTCGCCAAAACCACGTGCGTATGCCCCGCCGCCCCGTCGAGATCGTCGTCGTGTCCGATGTCCACCTCGGCACCTACGGCGCGCACGCCGCCGAGCTCCACGACTACCTCCGGCGCATCCAGCCGCGGACCCTCATCCTCAACGGCGACATCATCGACATCTGGCAGTTCTCGAAGCGCTACTGGCCGAATACACACACGAAAGTCCTCAAGCAGGTCCTCGGTTTTGCCGCCAAGGGCACCACCGTCTACTACCTCACCGGCAACCACGACGAGAAGCTCCGCAAGCTCGACGGCCTGAGCCTCGGCGCACTCCACATCCGCAATACGCTTTCGCTAAAACTCGCCGGCCGTAATACGTGGTTCTTCCACGGGGATGTCTTCGATGCCGTCATCAAACACTCGAAGTGGCTCGCGCGCGTCGGGGCCGTGAGCTACGACGGGCTCATCGTCCTCAACGCCGGCATCAACCACGTCCGCGCCACCTTCGGGTTCGGGAAGGTGAGCCTCTCGAAACGCATCAAGAACAACGTCAAGTCCGCCGTCGCCTTCATCAACCGCTTCGAGACCGCCGCGGCGAGCCTGGCGCTCCAGAAGGGCTACGACACAATTGTCTGCGGGCACATCCACCAGCCGGCCGACCACCTCATCGACGTCCCGGGCGAGGGCCAGATCCGCTACCTCAACTCCGGCGACTGGGTCGAGAACCTCACCGCCCTCGAGTACGACGGCGGCGAGTGGACGCTCTACCGCCACGCCGACGCCACCGGCCGCGATGACGCCGCCGACGACGGCAGCGACGACGGCACCGCGCGTGACGCCCAGGACGACGCCGACGAGGCCGCGCTCCACCTCGTCGACCTCACGGAGGAGGAGCTGTTCGCCAATCTCCTCGCCGAACTCACCACGCCCTAGACCTACCCCCGCCCCACCCGACGCGTATGCGGATTCTCTACGGTATCCAAGGTACCGGCAACGGCCACCTCGCGCGGGCCATCGACGTCATTCCCGCCCTCGAGCAGCACGGCCAGGTCGACCTGCTCGTCTCCGGCTACGCCTCCGAGATCGCGCTCCCGTACGAGGTCAAGTACCGCCCCAGGGGTCTCGGCTTCGTGTTCGGGCGCTCCGGGGGCATCGACCTGTGGAGCAGCTACTCCCAGTCCGACCTGCGGCGCCTCCAGCGCGAGATCTCCGACTGCCCGGTGCACGCGTACGACCTCGTGATCAGCGACTTCGAGCCGGTCTCGGCCTGGGCGGCCCACAAGGCCCACAAGCCCTGCGTCGGCCTTAGCCACCAGGCCGCCGTACTTCACCCCGCCAGCCCGAAGCCGCACAAGACCTTCAGCGTCGGCCGCGCCATCCTCGCGCACTACGCCCCGACCCAGCGCGACTACGGCTTCCACTTCGGCCGCTACGCCCACGAGATCTCGACGCCCGTGATCCGCGGCACCGTCCGCCGCCTGGAGCCCGTCACCAGGCCCCACTACACCGTCTACCTCCCGGCCTACGACGACCGGAAGGTGGTCGAGCGCCTGAGCCAGGTGGCCGAGGTGCGGTGGCAGGTGTTCTCGAAGCACGCCAGGTCCCGCAGTCGCACCAACAACGTGACGGTGCACCCCGTGAGTCAGGAAAGCTGGCTCGAGAGCCTGCGCACCTGCACGGGCGTACTTTGCGGGGCTGGTTTCGAGACCCCCGCCGAGGCGCTGTACCTCGGCAAGAAGCTCCTGGTGGTGCCGATGAAGGGCCAGTACGAGCAGGCCTGCAACGCCGAGGCCCTCCGCGAGATGGGCGTCCCGGTGCTCAAGAAGCTGAGTGCCAAGCGCATCGAGGAGGTCCGCCGCTGGGTCCTGAGCGACGCCCGCGTCGCGGTCGACTACCCGGATGAGACGCAGGCGGTGGTGGATCGGGTGGTGGCGGGGGTGTAGCGGAGCTCGACTTTTACTACAAGAGTAGCCGTGCACCGGGTGGCCGCGACATTCGCCGCGGCAGGGCTAGAGATAGTGAACTACCCTAGAACGGCTCAACAGCCGGCCACTAGCCTCCGCTCCACGCTAGCCCTCCCGCCACGCCGCCACCTTGCGCCGCTCGGCGTCGAAGGCCACGCCCAGCGCAATCGTCTCCCGCTCCCCGCCACGGTGAGCGTCTAGGTAGCCGCGTTCCGCGATCTGCGCCAGCGCCTCGTCTACGAGCGCCTCGGCGGCCGCTTCCCGCGCCGCTTCATCGGCCAACTGCGCCGCCGTCGGCCGCAGCAACTTGAACTCGATGGCGTAGACGTAGCGCTCGGTGATCAGCACGATGTCCGCCCGCCCGCGCGCGCTCGACACCTCGGCCTGGACCTCGAAGGTGCCGATGTAGCGGAAGGCCGTGAGCAGCACAGCATGGTAGAAGCGCTCGGTGGCGTCCTGCCAGAGCTCGTAGGGGACGGCCGCGAGGATGGCGTCTACCTGCTCGACGAAGGTCTTGAGGTCACGCGCCAGGAGGGCGTCCTCCAGGGCCGTGGCCTGCATCGTCGGGTCGGCCCGATCGAAGCCATAGGAGAGCAGTAGGATTTCGATGAAGGTCCGGCGGACCTCCTCGTTGGGGTAGCGCAGGGTGTAGCGGCCGTTGCGGTCATCGGGATCGGCGAGCGTGAGGTACCCGCCCTGCCAGAGGATGGCCACGGGCGTGAGGAAGTCGAGGTTGAAACTCGTGAGCTGGGTGGCGGGTACGCGGCTGCCGTCCAGATCGTGGGCCCCCTCCCGGGCGAGCACGTCGGTGACGAACTTAGGCGTCCCAGATCCTGCCCAGTAGTTGTCGCGTTTACCGCTTTGGAGGAGGTGGAGGATCGACCACGGGTTGTACACCCGCTCCCCGCCCCAGGTGTAGCCGTTGTACCAGTACCTGATCTCCTCGCGCGAATAGCCCGTGGCCGCGAGCTGCTCGGAGAAGTAGTCGGTGAGCTCGGTTTCGGTAAGCCCGACGAGCGTATGTGCCAGCGGGTCGAGCGTGAGTTGATGGATGTTGTTGAGGTCGGAGAAGAGCGAAACCTTACCGAAGGCGCTCACGCCGGTGACGAAGACGAACTCGAGGTAAGGGTCGGCCCCCTTCAAGACTCCGTAAAAGGGCCGCAGCAGATCGCGATTAATCCTGGCCCGCGGCAGGTCGTGGAGGTACTCGACGATGGGTTTGTCGTACTCGTCGACGAGGACGACGCAGCGACCACTGGGGTGCGTTTTGGCGACAGCCTCGATGAGCGCCCGGAATCGGTAGCCGTACCCTTCATCGCGCCGTGGAGCGTCCAAGCCCAGCCGCGCCGCCTCGTCGTCGATGATGCGGTGGATCGCCCGCTCCAAGCCGTCGGTCTGGAAGCCGGAGTCGTCGAAGCGGACCCAGATCACCGGCCGCTGCCGCTCGGTAAAATCCCAGTTGTCGTACGCCCAGAGCCCCCCGAAGAGCTCCCGATCGCCGGAGTACAGCTCCACGAGCGTCGAGACCGTGAGCGACTTCCCGAAGCGCCGCGGCCGCGAGAGGAAGAAGTACTTCCCGGCGTTGGCGACGGCGCAGATGTGGGCAGTCTTGTCGACGTACACGTCGCCATGCTCGCGGAGGCCACGGAAGTCCTGTTTGCCGATGGGATAGCGCATCGGACACGAAGGTACTCCGGGGGCCAGAGCGCGCTGCCCCTCAACTCCCCGAACCTTCGCCCGTGCTACGCGGCGAGCCCCCGCCGGATCTCGTGCGGGTGCATTTCCTGAACGTAGCGCTCGCTCGCCTAGTCGATCGCGACTTACGGCGCCTCCATCGCGCAGTACGTCGACCTGGGTAGTGAAGACTGGTAGTTGGTCGGCGCGCCCGCGGACCAATCAGGCATTCGAGCGCTCAACTACGTCGCCGCTTAACGCGGACCCTGTGCACCTGCCTCGGCCTAGGCTGCCTCATCGTCTTGAGTATTACGTCTCCGAGAGGAGAGATGCGGATTCCGTCGGTTTTGGCGAAAGCCTCGGGGTAAGGATGAGCCGCGGCGTACCCGAAGGAGTGGCGATAACTTCCGTAATCCTGGCAAAGGTGCTGCCGTGGTCAGCCCGTGGCCACCGCGAGCCGAAGTCCACGGTGGCACGAAAAGCCCCAGCGCTCACCTAGAGCGCTGGGGCCGATAATTCACCGGAAGAAGCGGGTTTACTCAATAATCAGGGCGTGGGTCTCGCTCGCCCCCGGGGTGTTGACCTCCAGTAAGTAGATACCCGCGGCCAGGCGCAGGTCGAGGTCCATTCGGTAGCCACCGGGGGTGCCGGCGGCGGTGTAGCGTTGCACTTCCTGGCCCGCCACGTTTAGCACGCGCACCGTGCGCTGCCCGGCCTCCGCCTGCTCGCCGGCGAGTTGCACCTGGCCACGGCTCGGGTTCGGGTACAGCGACGCCGCACCTGGTTTTGGCGAAAGCCCCGTGAAAGTATCCCCGCCGCCGACGCGCCGGATGCGGCCCTCGCCGCCGGTCGGGTACTGCGCCGCCGTCACGAGGCCGTTGAGCGGACCGCGGATGTAGTTGGCCAGCGCCTGCTGGTACGTCACGCCGAGGTTGGTGAACGTCGTCCCGAACAGGTACTGGTCCCCGCCGCCGGCCAGGAAGTTGATCGTCGCCACGCTGTAGGTCGCGCCCGGCGTCACGACGGCGCCGTTGTCCACCACCACCGTGCCGTCGTCGAGGGTCACCTTGCGTACGCGGGTGCCGGCGCGGGTCACCTGGTCGTTCGCGCCGATCGTCTGCGCCACGCCCGTCACGTCGTACTCGAAGCGGAGTCCCGCCACCTGCGCGAAGCGACCGTTGCCGCTCTCGACGCGCGAGACGGCATTCTCGAGCAGCACCTTGAGCTGCGCCGCGGTCACCTGCTCGGCCACGCTCACGAAGTTGGCGAAGGGTAGGATGTCGAAGGTCGTGAGTTCGGTAAGTTGGCTCCCGGCTGGAATCGTGGCGTCGTTGCGGATGCCCCCGCCGTTCTGGAGGGCGATCTGGGGGCGGCTTACGCCAAAACTCGTGGCGAGTTCACGCGCCTGGAACAGGAGCGCGTCGGCGATGAGGTTGCCCTGGTTGGTCTCGCGCGTGCGGACGTTGCCGCGGATGCCGTCGAGCGCCACCTCCGTGCGACCGAGGACGCGCTGGTTGAGCCCGGCCACGTAGGCGCGCACCGGTCGCTCGATGTCGGCCACGAAGTCGGCCTTCGGCAGCGCGGTCTTGACCTTGACCGGCCCGCTGGCCTCGCCGATCTCGACGATCTCGCCGGCGCGGTCGAAGGTGGCGAACAGCTGCCCGACGTAGCGGTAGCTCCCGGGCGTGGTCACGACGTAGACCGTGCGGCCGGCGGCGTCCCTGACGCGCACGGGGTACGGCCCGCCGATGCGGGTGCCGGGCAGGGTATCATTCGGGTTGTTGCTCAGCAACTCGTCGCCCCCGCCCGCGATCACGATGTCGATGTCGTTGAGTTGCGGAATCAGCAGCGTGTCCTCGGCGATGGACTGGAGGTGCGAGATGAGCACGAACTTATTGATGCCGCGGGTCTTGAGCCGGGCCACCTCGGCGTTGACGGCCCCGGCCAACATGGTGTTGATGGCCACGCGGCCCGGGCTCGAGATAAAGCGGATGTCCGGGGTCGTGAGGCCGATGACGCCGATGCCCTCCGTGCCGCGGTAGACGATCGTGCTCGGGGCGATCTTCCCGCTCCGCACCAGGGCCTGGAGCTCCGGCTCGGCGGAGAAGTCGAGGTTGGCACTCAGGAAGGTGGTCGGCGAGCCGGTCGTGGCCTCGCGCACGAAACGCGCCAGCACGCCCGGCCCGAAGTCGAAGTCGTGGTTCCCGATGGCCATCGCGTCGTAGCGCAGGCGCCGCACCGCGATCGCGTCGTAGATCTCGGAGTTGGCGAGGCCCGCCGAGAAGGCCGGACCGGGCAGGAAGTTGTCGCCCGAGCTCAGCAGGATCGAGTTGGCGCCCGCGAGGTAGCCGGTGTAGCGGAGGCTGTCCACGACCTGCGCAAACGCCGCGATCCCGCCGACGCCGACGTTCGGGTCCTGCAGGAGCTCCGACTCGCCGTCGTTGTTGTGCAGGATCTGCAGCGTGTAGCGCTCGTCCTCGCCCAGCACCTCGTAGGCCGTGAGCGTACCCGAGACCTCGTTGCTGATCAGCACCACGGGTGCGCCCGTGGGCGAGTCCGCGCCGTCGATCCAGACGATCTCCTCGGGGCCGAGGTCGCCCCCGGAGCCGAGCGCGGCCTCCTCCTCGAAGCGGCGGTTGGAGAAGTACGTGAGGTACTGCGGGGCGCGCGGGTTGGACAGGTCGTACACCATCACGCCGCTCTGGCGCTCGAGACCGATGAGCGCGACGGTTTTGCCGTTCAGGCGCCCGATCTCGATGGCCTCCGGCTCGGGTCCCTTGTCGTCCGAGCGGCTCTTGCGCGAGTCGTTGTCGTCGTTGTTGGAGTTGAAGTACTCCGGCACGAGGCCCCGCAGGGTCTTCTCGAAGTCGTCGGCCGAGTCCCAGACCAGCTTGCCGTCGGCGTCCCAGACGCTGAACGAGCGCGCGCCGAAGCTGTAGATCTGGTCCACGTCGCCGTCGCCGTCGGTGTCGCCGGTGGCCGTGGTCGACAGTAGGCGCCCGAGGCTCTCGTTGCTCCGCGTGTAGTCGGACGGGTAGGCCGTGCGGTCCAGCTTCAGGCTACCTACGCGCTTTTCTTCGGAGTAGCCGTCGTAGTCGCGGGCGTCGCCCTCGTTGGCGGTTACGAGGTAGGTCCGCCCGTCGCTCCCGAGGAAGGTCGACATGGCGTCGGGCTGGTACATCCCGAGCACGTCGTGGCTCCAGATCCGGATGTCGCTCGTGCGGTTGGACGCATCGAAGCCCTGCGAGCCGAGGTAGCCCGGGGCCGACCAGTCCTTGTAGCCGAGGGGCGTCACGTCGCGCACCGTGGCGCTGGCCACGTCGACGATCGCGAAGGCGTTGTTCTCCTGGAGCGTCACGTAGACCGTCTGCCCGTCCGGGCTAAACGCCGCGTACTCCGGCTCGAGGTCCTGCGCGGCGTTGGCGCCGGGGCCGAAGATGCGCACGCCGCGGGCACGCAACTCGGCCTCGCGCCCGATGTAGGCCCGGAAGTCGGCCGTGCGCACGGCGCCGGTGCGGACGTCGATGAGGCTCACCGAACCCTCGGGGTCGATCGTGTAGGCGTCGTTGGGTTCGCCCTCGTTGGCGACGGCGAGGGTGTTGCCGTCGGGCGAGAACTTGACCGCGTCGGGGAGGGCGCCCACGCGGTACTGCGTGAGGTACTTGCCGTCGGTGTCGAAGAGGACCACGGCGCCGGGGTCGGTCTTCGGCTCGGCGTTGACGGCGACGGCGACGCGACCGTTGGCTGCGGCGACGCTGTTGACGCCCCCGCCGTAGGCGCTCATGTCGAGCGTAAACAGCGAGTCGAGTCCGCCGGCGGCCGTGAGCTGGAGCGCGACGACGGTGTTGGCCTCGGCGTTGGTGAGGTAGGCACGTTTGGTGGCCTTGTCGTAGGCGACGATCTCGGCGGCACTTTCGTCAAAACCGCCGGCCTGGTAGGTAGCCGTCGGGACGAAGGTGGGGACGCGCTGGGCCGCGAGCGTGAGCGCCTGCGTGGCGGCCAGCAAAACGGCGATGCAAAGAGGGGGTAGGAACTGCTTCATGGGTGGTTTTGGTTATGGCCCGAAGGTGACCCACCCACATTGCGCGTCTGTGACACTTACATTAACATCGTGTTTTGCTTATGCATCCGCAGCGTAACCGTGGCGTTAATCTAAGTGTCGGACGAGGGCTCAACTCTCCGCCGTCGGCACCGTCCCGGCGGGCTCCCTCAACTTCATGACAAGCACCACGCTCGCGAAGCAACCCGTGACGAGGTTCCCGATCCACACCGGCGGCAGGTCCTTCACCCAGCCGTAGACCGTCCACAGCGCGATCCCGACGCAGAGCATCGAGTACATCACGAGCGAGATGCCGGAGGTGTCGCGCGTGCGTACGGTCCGGATGGCCTGCGGGAGGAAGGACAGCGTCGTGAGGCAGGAGGCGACGAGGCCGATGGTGTCGATCATACGAGGCGTGAATGCGGTTGGGGGGGCTTTCGCCAAAACGAAGTCTTGCCGGAAGATCGGTATCTGGTTTTGGCGGAAGCCGCAAAGGACGGACGAGCAGGGAACTATGCGTGGGTTAGCGTGAATTTCCACCGCGGGACTTGTCCGAATACCGTATGTTTTCGCCATGAAAGCACGTCTCGCTAGCCTTTCGTCGCTCCTCCTTGGCTGCGCGTACGGCCTCGCCCAGGCGCCGGCGGGCGACACTCTCGTGACCGGCATCTTGCGCAAACCCGGCGACGAAGGCCTGCCGTGGACCTACATCGTGCTCGTCGTCGTGCTGATCGGACTGTTCTTCCTACTGCGCCGCAATCGCCGCGAACTGCCCTCGAAGCGGCAGCGGCGCTAGGGTACGATTTGGCACTAGCGAACGCTAGGTTCGCACCGCTCACCGGCCAGCTGCGTCACGTGGCAGAAATTCCGACGCCGGACCTGGCCTGCGGCACGGAAGTCGCACTGCGGGGAACACAAATACGAACGCCATGCTCCTCGAAATACTCGTCTTCAGTCTCATCGCCGTCGGCGGACCGTTCCTCGCCGTCACCGTCGAAGACTACCGCGCTAAGTCCAGAGCCGCCGAACGCGAGACGGAGTAGGGCCGACGTAATTCATCGGCGCACCTCATTCATCGGCGCACCTCGAAGACGCCATCCCCCTCGACGGCGGCCACGAGTTCGCTCGTGACGCGTGCGACCTCGGCGTCGGGCGGCCCCGTCCAGCACCAGTCGAGGAGCCTGTCGACGGCATCGGCCTCACCCTGGGCCTCCAGTTCGACGGTGCCGTCGGGGAGGTTGCGCACGAAGCCCGTGAGGTCGAGTTTGCGGGCCTCCTGCTGGGCCGACGCGCGGAAGAAGACGCCCTGGACGGTGCCCGTGATGACGGCGTGGACGCGGGTTTGCATGGGGGGAAGGTAGCCTACGGCGGGGATGGCCTACGGCGTTGCCCATCTATTGTGCTTTTCGGTCGTCGCGGGGTTATGAGTTTTAGCTGTAGCCAGTCTTTGGGGGAGGCTGAGCGTAGTGCTTTGGTTGACCCCACTGTGTTCGACCCCGGGTACGAGCGTAAAGCCCGTCGCAAAGCAGCGCCGCAGGCAAGGGAACGCCGCAGGCGTACCTTGCCCCCCATGCAATCCGACGTCCTCATCATCGGCTCCGGGATCGCCGGGCTCTCGACGGCCATCCAACTCGCCGACCTCCGGCCCGACCTCTCGATCACGGTTTTGACGAAAGTCACCGAGCGCGAGTCCAACACCGCCTACGCGCAAGGGGGCGTCGCCGCCGTCTGGGACGTCGAGGTCGACAACTACGAAAAGCACATCGCCGACACCCTCGACGCCGGGGACGGGCTCTGCGACCTGGACATCGTCCGCATCGTAGTCGAGGAGGGCCCCGAGCGCGTCCGCGAGATCATCGAGTGGGGCGCGCGCTTCGACAAGGACGCCCACGGCAAAAACGGCGACGCCGCGCCGGACTACAACCTCGGCCGCGAGGGCGGCCACTCCGAGAACCGCATCCTCCACTACAAGGACCTCACCGGCTGGGAGATGCAGCGCACGCTGTCCGCGCGCGCCGACGAGCACCCCAACATCACCATCCTCGAGCACTACTTCGCCGTCGACCTCATCACCCAGCACCACCTCGGGCACGTGGTCACGAAGGTGACCCCCGACATCACCTGCTACGGCGCGTACGCGCTCAACAAGCAGACCTCGAAGATCGACCAGCTCCTCGCCCGCGTCACCGTCGTGGCGGCGGGCGGCTGCGGGCAGGTCTACCGCGCGACCACCAACCCCGTGATCGCCACCGGGGACGGCATCGCGATGGCCTACCGCGCGAAGGCCCGCATCGAGAACATGGAGTTCGTGCAGTTTCACCCGACCTCGCTCTACAACCCCGCCGCCACCAGCAGCGTGCAGGCCTTTCTGGTCTCGGAGGCCGTCCGCGGCGAGGGCGCGATCCTCAAGACGCGCGAGGGCGAGGAGTTCATGCACAAGTACGACGAGCGCGGGAGCCTGGCCCCGCGTGACATCGTCGCGCGCGCCATCGACAAGGAGATGAAGGAGCGCGGGGAGGAGTGCATGTGGCTCGACTGCCGCCACATCGACGCGGCGCACTTCCGGGCGCACTTCCCGACCATCCTCGACAAGTGCCTCTCGATCGGGATTGACCCGGCCCGGGAGATGATCCCGGTCACGCCGGCGTGCCACTACATGTGCGGCGGCATTCGCGTCGACGAGATCGGGCGCTCGAGCATCCGGCGGATGTACGCCTGCGGCGAGTGCACGTCGACGGGCCTCCACGGCGCCAATCGCCTGGCCTCCAACTCCCTGCTCGAGGCCATGGTGTTCGCCAAGCGCATCGCCGTCGACATCGCCGCGCAGGTGGGCACGTTTACGCTTCCGCAAAACATCCCCGCGTGGGACGCCGAGGGCACCTCCGACCCGCGTGAGCTCGTGCTCATCACCCAGAGCCAGAAGGAGCTCAAGGACATCATGAGCGCCTACGTCGGCATCGTGCGCACGGACGTCCGCCTGGCGCGTGCCCTCCGCCGCGTGGCCGTGCTCCACAAAGAAACCGAGGCCCTCTACGCCGACACCAAGCTCTCGAGTCAGCTCTGCGAGCTACGCAACCTCATCACCATCGGCTACCTCGTGAGCCACATGGCGGCGATGCGTCACGAGAGTCGTGGGTTGCACTTCAATACGGATTATTTGGAGAAGCTGCCGTTTGCGGAGGAGCATTTGGTGTGAGGGGGCGGCGGGGCGGCGGCGTTGGACTAAGGGCGGCGTTGGCCTGCGGGCGGCGGCTATATGAATTTGCGATTTGCGCTTAATTCGTGTTAGTGCGCTGTAAAGCCGAGGTTAATATATGTGTGTTTATTGATTTAAGCCCAAGCTAGTTGAAGTGTAGTCATTACGTTTGTGACAAGACCAGTCTAACACGGCAAGGCGAAGACTCATGATCTATATCGCGTAGATCAAGGATCGACGCGTTGTTGGTTTCGATCATAAACAACAAAAGACATTGAACAAGCTCAGACTATGCATGTGTATTAGCGTCACATTATTGATTTATAGTGCTAGAGCATATGCTCAAAACTCATATTACTATTCATCTTTGGGAGAGCAAATTCCGCTCGAGATTGACAGCAGCCGCGGATACGTAGTCATCAGGAGTACCGATAGTGTAAGTATTAATAATATGAATGCGAATAAATTAAATCCAGTCGGTGCGCTTAGAAAAGAAGCGAGCCTGAGTTCTATCCTTAAGTATGACCAGATCAATATTAAACCAGTTCGGTACAACGGTATCGTGAATGCACCTGTAGGTGTGTTAAAAGGATTGAATGTTGATACAGAGGCTATGGAATACTATTCGCCTGGCATCTATGGAATAACGGCATCGGAATTGCGGGTGTCGCGCCAAGATGCCGTCTGATGACTATGAGCGTCAACCTAAATTCAGTGAATCCGATAAGTTTGGTAGAGGTCCACCTTGCACACGCGATAGGCCTTGCGTGGTGGAATGGGGCTGATGTAATTAACTGTAGTTGGGGACTTCCTCAGTACTCCGCCCTGGTTAGCGATGCTATTGACATCGCAACTACTAGTGGAAGAGGTGGGTTAGGGTGTGTAGTTGTAGTCGCTGTCGCAAACAATGGCCAAGAGAGTATTCAGTTTCCTGAAGATAAAAGTAACGTGCTCGCTGTGGGTGCAAGCACGCGCAATCGACAGCGGGCTTCATTTTCAAACTTTGGTAGCAAGTTAGATATAGTGGCGCCGGGAGTAAATATCCGAACGACAGACATAGCGGGTCAGACAGGGTACAGTACGGGAGACTACACTTTCCAAGACGGAACCTCGTTTGCTGCTCCACAAGTAGCCGGCATAGCGGCACTTCTATTATCTGCTAAGCCATCTTTAACTGAAAATGAGGTGAGGCAACTCATTCAAAGTACTGCCAATCGGATTGGAGGGTACGTGTATACTGCGGGGGGTGGCGAAGTGCCTTCTCTACCCTGGAATCGCGAGATGGGTTATGGACAGGTTAATGCGTATCAGGCGTTGACAATCTTGCCTTTATTATCTCAACGTGAACGTCGATGGGCAGGTTATCACCGAAGAAATCTTAATCGAATGACGCTGAAGCAACCATCTATTGGAGATGCATAGTAACACATGATAATATGGGTAATCGAGACAGATAAATCAAGGTGTATCTTGGCGTCACAATGGCTGCGACATAGAATGTACCATACATATGCGGCCTACTTACCTCTTTCTTTTCTCAACTTCAAATTCTATATGTTCGCTCGTTTTATCAGGTCTACTTAAAATGCAAAAATATGAACGTCAAATCATTGTCTTTCGTCCTTCTATTTGCGTCCGGTATTCATGTTGGATGCGACAAAGACAAACTTCCCTCCTGTGACGAGGCTAGCGTTACGCCTCTCGAGACATTCTACGTAGAGGAGTTCTCAAACACGCGATGTTCGTTGGATTCTTTTCCGAAGACCAGCGATGAGCTTGGGTTAACGGAGTTTAATACTGTGATCGACAACCAGGCGGATTACGATACTTACTTCAATTGTGTGGGCGGCGGTGGCCAACCAGAGGTCGACTTCGATGACTTCTTCATACTAGCCGGCGAAAAGCAGTTCCCTAACGGAGCTGCCGTTGCCTCAGAGCGGGTGTTTGCCTGCAAGGGAAAATTAATCTATCAGGTGAGGGTCAGGCTCGGCCTGACTCGCATTGCCGAAATTCTGCCTTACTTCGTGGTCATCGCCAGGTCCGAGCGCACAAGAGACATCCTGTTTGATGTCCGGGTGGAGGAGTAGCACTAACCCACGCCAGTCGTCGCGCCGTCCAGGTGTGCCAAGGAGTAGAGTGGGATGTCCTGCGGCCTGGACGCGACGCGCGACGCGCTGATCGTGACGCTACCGCATCACGATGCGCGCCTGATGTGCCGTACGTCACCACAGACGTGACGCCCGACGCGACGCCCGACGCGACGCCCGACGCGACGCCCGACGGGCCGTCGTGAAGCGGTAGCGTCACAATCAGCGAAGCGTCACAACTAGGCCGCAGGCCGTCACCATCAGCGCGTACCGCGTCATCTTCCCCCCATGCCCCGCAACGTCCTCGGCCAGCCCCTCCAGCCCTGTAGCCTCGACCCCCTCACCGGTTGGTACCGCGACGGCGCCTGCCGCACCGACGAGATGGACCACGGCACCCACGTCATCTGCGCCCGCATGACGGCCGCCTTCCTGGAGTTCTCCAAGAAGCGCGGCAACGACCTCAGCACGCCCCGCCCCGAATACCGCTTCCCGGGCCTCCGACCCGGCGACCAGTGGTGCCTGTGCGCGAGCCGCTGGCGCGAGGCCTTCGACGCCGGCGTCGCACCCCTCGTCGTACTAGCCTCGACGCACGAGCGGGCGCTCGAATTCACGCGCCTGGAGGACCTACGCAGCTACGCCACCGAGAGCGGGCGGGTGAATGACGTCGCGCCCACCGACAATTAGGCGGGGCAGACGCAGCGCCCCTTCGTCGAGTTTTGGCGAAAGCCTATCCCAAATCCGGACGGCCCCAACGCGATTAGCCTAGCTTCGGCGCGGCAATCACCTCGATTTTATGAGTCTCCTAGAGCTACGCGGCGTCCTCAAGCAGTACGAAGGCGTCACGGCCGTAGACCGCGTGTCCTTCACGGTGCCCGACGGCGCCATCTTCGGTCTGCTCGGCCCCAACGGCGCCGGCAAGACCTCCATCATCCGCATGATCACCACGATCACGCGGCCCGACGAGGGCGAGATCTACGTGGCCGGCATCCCCGTCGGGCGCGAGACCATCAGCCGCGTCGGCTACATGCCCGAGGAGCGCGGGCTCTACAAAAAGATGAGCGTCGAGGACCACCTCATGTACCTCGCGCAGCTCAAGGGCCTTTCGGCAAAACACGCCAAGTCCGAGCTCGAGCGCTGGTTCGAGCGCTTCGACATCGTGAGTTGGCGCAAGAAGAAGATCGAGGAGCTCTCGAAGGGGATGCAGCAGAAGATCCAATTCATCGCCACCGTCGTGCACGACCCGGACCTCATCATCCTCGACGAACCGTTTAGCGGGCTCGACCCCATCAACGCCAACCTCATCAAGGACGAGATCTACGAACTCGCGCAGCGCGGCAAGCAGATCCTGTTCTCGACGCACCGCATGCAGCAGGTCGAGGAGATCTGCGACTACATCGTGCTCATCAACAAGGGCCGCAACGTGCTCGAGGGCGACGTGCGCGACATCCGGGAGCGCTTTCGCGAAAACCTGTTCGAGGTCTTCGTCGCCGGTGAGCTCTCCGCCGAGGTCCTCGCGAAGTACCCCCTGCGCGAGCGCCTCCGCGACGGCGGCTACGTCCTCGCCATGCCCGACGCCGAGACCAGCGGCAACGCCCTCCTCGCCGAACTCGTCCACGCCGGCACCCCCGTCACCGCCTTCAGAGAGGTGCTCCCGAGCCTCGACGAGGTATTCATCAAGCAGGTGGGGAGCTATAATCCGGCCCTTCAGTAGTTTCGGGATTGGGCCTTGTCACTGCGAACTGCAGTTCGCAGTGACGAGCCCCAATCCCGAAACTACACGCTACACTAGACCCAGACCCCGCACCCCGCACCCCGCACCCCGCACCCCGCACCCCGCACCCCCTCCCCATGCACAAGACCCTCCTCATCATCCGCCGCGAGTACCTCACGCGCGTCAAGAAGAAGAGCTTCCTCCTCGCGACCTTGCTCACGCCCCTCGGCATCGCGGCCTTCATCGCGGTGGCGTCACTGATCTTCGGGTACGAGTCCGACGACGCGAAGCGCGTGGCCGTCGTCGACGAGGCCGGCGTCTTCCCGGGCGGCATTAAGGACGAGGCGACGCTCAAGTTCGTCAAATCCACTAAGTCGCTCGAGGAGTTGAAGGCGGCCGTCAAGGCCGAGGAGTTCGACGGCGTGCTCGTCATCCCGAAGGTCACCGACCTGTACGCCAAGGACTACGAGGCGCTCTTCTACACCGAGGGTAGCCTGACGCTCGACGTGGAGTCGGCGCTAAGGGAGCGCGTCCGCGACGCCATGCGCGAGTACCGCGCCACGAGCCTCGGGCTCGACGCGAAAAACCTCGCGGCCCTCAAGTTCAAGGTCGACATCGAGCCGGAGCCCATCGACGAGGCCGGGGAGGATACCTCGTCGATGACGGGCGCCATCGGCGCGGGCCTCGGCACGATGATGGGCTTCGCGATGTACCTCGTCATCTTCATCTACGGCATGATGGTGATGCGCTCGGTGATGGAAGAAAAGACCACGCGCATCGTCGAGGTCATGATCTCGAGCGTGAAGCCCTTCGAGTTGATGCTCGGGAAAATCATCGGGGTGGGTTTGGTGGGCCTCACGCAACTCGGGCTGTGGCTCATCCTCATCCCGCTCATCGTCGGGGGCGCCGGACTCGTGTTCGGTTTCGACAGCACGCCCTCGATGGGCGATCCGTCCGCCGCGCAGGCCGCCGCCGCCAACGTGGACCCGGAGCAGATGCAGGGCATGGTGGAGCAGATGCTCGCCGAGATCAACAACCTCAACTGGTGGGCCATCCTGCCGCTGTTCCTCATCTACTTCCTCGGCGGCTACTTCCTCTACGCGAGCCTCTTCGCCGCGGTGGGCAGCGTCATGGGCGACGACATGGGCGAGAGCCAGTCGCTCACCATCCCGATCACGATTCCCGTCATCCTCGCGATCTACATCATGTTCGCCGTCGTGCAGGCGCCCAACTCGACGCTGGCCATGTGGTCGAGCCAGTTCCCGCTCTTCTCACCGATCGTGATGCCGTCGCGCCTGGCGTTCAATCCGCCGGTCTGGGAGGTCGTACTGTCGGTGACGATCCTGATCGCGACGGCCATCTTCTTCGTGTGGCTGTCGGCGCGGGTGTATCGGACGGGTATTCTGCTGTACGGCAAGAAGGTGGGTTTCAAGGAGTTGGGCAAGTGGATGGTGCGGGGGTGAAATCAACCATCCTCTCCCTCGTCCCCTCCCTCACCGAGCTCCTCTGCGACCTCGGCCTCCGCGACCGACTCGTGGGCTGCACCAGGTTCTGCGTCCACCCCGCCGGTCTCCGCGAGCGCGTCACCGTCGTCGGCGGCACCAAGGACGTAGACCTCGCGAAGGTCCGCGCCCTCGCGCCCGCCCTCGTCGTCGCGAGCAAGGAGGAGAACGTCCGCGAGCAGGTCGAGGCCATCGAAGGGTTTTGCGAGGTGCTCCTCACCGACATCCAGACCCTCGCCGACGCGCGCGGCGTCATCCACGCACTCGGCGAGCGTTTTGGCGTAAGCCCCGTGGCCGAAGGCATCATCGCCGCCAACGAGCACACCATTACCCAGCTCCACCAGCCCAACCGCGGCCCCGCGCTCTACCTCATCTGGCGCAAACCCTACATGGCCGCCGCTGGCGACACGTACATCCACAGCGTGATGGCGGCGCTGGGGTACGAGAATGTTTTGGCGAAAGCCGTACGCTACCCCACGCTCACGCCGACGGAAATGACCCGGCTTGCGCCAAAACACGTCCTCCTCTCGAGCGAGCCCTACCCCTTTCGCGAAAGGCACCTCGCCGAGGTCCGGGCGCTCTGCCCCGGGGCCGAAGTCACGCTCGTCGACGGCGAACTGTTCTCCTGGTACGGCAGTCGCCTCGGGAAGCTCCGTGCCGACGCACACCTCGGCCGCTAGCGGATCGCCCGCAGCTTCGTCACGTTGACCGGGTCGATCGACGTCATCACCGCGTACACGTTCGAGCGCTCGGCCTGGGGCGCGGGCGCGAAGACGCTCAGCAACTCCTCGGTCTTGCTGCTCGAGAAAATCGACAGCAGCAGACTGTTCGGGATGTCCGAACGCACCTTCTCGAGGTTGGCCAGACTGCGCGCCATCACGGTGCGCCCGGCGATCGGGTCGCTGCCCATCACGTCGAGCCCGCGGCGGTGGTAGTCGTACAGCAGCTGGCGGTAGGTGCGCGCGCGCGGGTTTTGGTACTCGCGCAGGAGATTGAGGCGCGAACGCTGCCTGTTGATCGTCCAGCCCGGGTCCTGCGAGGTGACGTTGTTCGGCAGGGTCGTCACGATCCGGTCGGCGGCCTCGTAGAAGCTGGTGCCCCCGAGGGGCGCGAAGGTGTCCTTGTCGGTGGCGATGATGACGTGGGCGTAGAAGCTCAGCAGCGCCACCAGCGAGGTCGTGTAACTCTGCTCCGAGTAGTCGAGCGGCTGGTACTGCTCGTACTCGATGATCGTGCCCTGGTCCGAGAAGTTGATCAGCGTCGACTTGTAGTCACTGCCGAACACCGGCCGCGAGCTCTGGATCAGGAGGTCGACCTCGAAGACGCGCGCGTTGACCTCGCGGTTGATCGTAAACGTGAAGTTGCAGTCGATCCGCTCCTCGTTCTCGTAGCGCTCCTGCGTGAACTGCGTCTGGTTGAGGAACTCCCGCACGACGTTCTCGAACTCCTTGATGACCTGCGGGTCGATGATCTGGAGTTGGAGCGCGTTGACCGTCACGGTGGCGCGCAACTCCTGGGCCCGGAGTTGGGTGGTGCCGAGGAGCAACAGCAGGGCTAGCGTAGAGAGCAGGCGCATAGGTGCGAGGGGTGATAACGAGACGCTGGTCGGTCGCCGATGACTGTACATCCGGCTTTCGCCAAAACAGTGAGCGTGGGGGCTTTCGCCAAAACCAACGAC
The DNA here is from genome assembly GCA_965215115.1 of Saprospiraceae bacterium. Taxonomy (GTDB): domain Bacteria; phylum Bacteroidota; class Bacteroidia; order Chitinophagales; family Saprospiraceae; genus CALDTK01. The sequence continues at coordinate 1,731,216 of OZ244050.1, read as the reverse complement.
CGCCAGCCCGCGCCCAGTATTACGGCACAAACGCGGCGCCGTTGCAGCGGCGACGACACTACGCCACCAGCTCGACAAAACACCAGGCCGTAACAGAGTGGCGGCGAACCAAGCCGTACGGCGGCGAAACACCGGCCCGTGACGCGGCCCGTAACGCGACCCGTGACGCGGCCCGTAGCGGCGGCGCAAACATCAAGCCGTGACGGCGGCACCCTCGGCGACGATCAAACTCTCGCGCTCCGGCCCCGTGGACACGAGCGTGACCGGGACCCCGATCTCCTCCTCGATGAAGGCGATGAACGTTTTGGCGGCAGCCGGGAGCTCCTCGGTGGTGGTCGCGTCCGCGAGGCGCTGACGCCAGCCGTCGAAGTACCTGACGACCGGCACGATGTCGACGGCGGTGAGGTCGTACGGCAACACCTTCGTGATCTCCCGGCCGATGCGGTAGTGCGTACACACGCCGATCTCGTCGAAGGCGTCGAGGATGTCGATCTTGGTGAGCGTGAGCTGCGTGACGCCGTTGAGCATCACGGAGTAACGCAGTTGCGGCAGGTCGATCCACCCGCAACGCCTCGGCCGGCCGGTGGTGGCCCCAAACTCGTGCCCTTCCTTGCGGAGCTTTTCGCCCGTGGCGTCGTGGAGTTCGGTCGGGAACGGCCCGGAGCCAACGCGCGTGCAGTAGGCCTTCGTGATGCCGATTACCTCCCCGATGGCCGTCGGCGGCACACCGAGCCCGGTGCAGACCCCCGAGGTGGTCGTGTTGGAGCTCGTGACGTAGGGGTAGGTCCCGAAGTCGATGTCGAGCATCGAGCCCTGGGCCCCTTCGGCGAGGACAGATTTGCCGGCCTTGATCGCCTCCGAGAGGTAGTAGGCGCAGTCTACGCGCGGCAGGGTGCGGACACGTTCGACGGCGGCGAACCAGGCTTCTTCCTCGCGCTCGAGTTCGAAGTCGAACGCCGGATACACCTTAACCAGGTCGAGGTGCTTCGCCTTCAGGGCCTCGTAGCGCTCGCGGAAGTCCGCGCGGGCGATGTCGCCGACGCGCAGGCCGTTGCGACCGGTCTTGTCCATGTAGGTCGGGCCGATCCCGCGCAGCGTGGAGCCGATCTTCTCCTTGCCTTTGCTCGCCTCGGAGGCGGCGTCGAGGTAGCGGTGGCTCGGGAGGATGAGGTGGGCCTTCTCGGAGACGAGGAGCCGGTCTTGGTAGTCGACGCCGGCCTCGTCGAGCTGGGTGAGTTCGCGCACGAGGATGGTCGGGTCGACGACGACGCCGTTGCCGATGAGGTTGATGATCCCGTCGCGGAAGATGCCGCTGGGCACGGTGTGGAGCACGTGCTTGACGCCGTCGAGCACGAGGGTGTGCCCGGCGTTGGGTCCGCCCTGAAACCGAGCGATGATGTCGTACCGCGGGCTGAGGTAGTCCACGATCTTTCCCTTGCCCTCGTCTCCCCACTGGAGCCCGAGCAAAACGTCGATGCGCATAATTGGTGCTTAGGGGGTGAAGGTAGTGACGGCCTGCGGCCTAGTCGTGACGCTTCGCTGGTCGTGAAGCGGTAGCGTCACAACTAGCGCGTAGCGCGTCACAACCGGCGAAGCGTCACAATCAGCGCGTAGCGCGTCACCAGCGCGTAGCGCGTCGCCTAGAACAGGACACCGAGCCGCAGCGTCAGGCTATTGATGCCCGCCCCGGGGTCGCCCTGCTGCGTGCGGCCGGTGTAGCCGTAGTCGCCGTCCTTGGTGACGTCGGTGAAGAGGCGCGAGAACTGGAGCCCGCCGAAGAGGACCGTGCCGCCGCCGACCTCGTACTCCGCGCCGGCGCCGAGGCCCCAGCTGAGCGCTATGGGGCTTACCTCCCTGGCGATGTTGATGTCCTCCACGTCGGCGCCGACGCCGCCGCCGGAGATGGTGCCCTTGGCGCTCGTGCGGATGCCGAGCGTGAAGATCGGCGCCTGCACGTAGTAGCGGATGAAGCCGAACTCCCGGGTGTGGAGCCGGAGCGCCAGCGGGATCTCGAGGTAGTTGATCGAGTAGTCGAGGCGGACGTTGGCGGACGTCGGGCTGCCGGGGTTGTTGAAGGGCTGGCCCTCGCCGATGGACTCGGTGAAGAAGTTGCCGCCGTAGTTACTGAGCAGCGTACCGCCGGTGTTGAAGTGGAAGCCGATCCCGGTCTCGATGGCGTAGTTCTCCGCGAAGAAGAACTCGGCCTGCGTGGCGAGCTTGATCCCGAAGGCCGTCCCGTCGCCGGAGATGCGGCTGTCGTCGGTGTTGATCCAACTGATGGATGGGCTTAGGTTTAGCCCGAAGCGGAACTGCGAGAAGTCGGTGACGCCCCCCGTTTGCGCGTGGAGGCTGCCGGCGGTCGCCAGGGCGAGGGCCAGGAGGGTAGATTGTACTTTCATAGGGTTTCGGGGGTTAGACATAAGCGCGGGCGAAGGTGGTGAGCCATCGCCCGCGTTCCACACTGAAGGGAGGTTACATGATGCGGATTTGTTGGTTCTCGGTAGTCGCGCTCTCGGTCCTCCTTTCGGTAACGTCCTGCGGGACGGACGACGGCGGCCCCGCCGCGCCGGATGTCTCCGCGATCGCGGTCGACCTCGGCGCGCGGCGTTTCGACCAGGACCTGCGGGCGGCGTCGTTGGATTCGACCGTCGACGGGGCGGGCGTCCTGCGGCAAGCGTACCCCGTCTTCTTCGACAGCGTCTGGCTGCGGCTGATGCTGCCCGGCGACTTCGAGGCCTACGACAGTGCCCTGGTGCACGCCTTCTCGCGGGAGCCTCCCTTGCGCCGGCTGATCGATAGCGTGACGGTGGCCTTCCCCCCGGAGGAGGCCGACCCGCCGTGGGAGCGTGACCTCACGCAGGCCTTCCGCTACGCCAAGCACTACTTCCCGGACGCGCCGACGCCCGAGCTCGTGACCTACGTGAGTGAACTTTCGCTCGGCAACCTCACCTACGGCGACGAGCTGCTCGGGGTGGGGCTCGACTTTTACCTCGGGGCGGGTTTCGCGGGGTACAGCACCGAGGTCTTCCCGCAGTACGTGCAGCGGAGCATGAACCGCGACCACATCGCCTCGCGGGCGGTGGAGGCGTGGCTCAGCAATCGGCTAGGTCCGGCACGCGGGCAGCGGATGCTCGACCAGATGGTCCACAACGGGAAGTTGCTCTACCTCAAGACCCTGTTGTTGCCCCACGTCCCGGACACCGCGACGCTCGTTTTTGCGAAAGCCGAACTCGCGTGGCTACGCGCCAACGAGGCACAGATGTGGACGCACTACACCGACGAGAATCTGCTCTACGAGACGAGCGGCAAGCGCATCGGCAAGCACGTCGGCGTGAGCCCGAACGTGCCCGGCATGCCCGCGGAGGCGCCCGGGGGCGGGGCGAACTGGGTCGGGATGCAGATCGTGCGGGCGTGGGTGAAGCGCAATCCGGAGAAGACGCTGGCGGACTTGATCGGGGAGCGCGATGCGCAGAAGCTGTTGACGGAGAGCAAGTACCGGCCGGGGTTTTAGAGAGTTCTCATTTGATAGTTCTCAGTTGACAGTTCTCGGTTGCCCGTCTATCGCGCGCCTACCACGTACGCCGGGCGGGGCCTAGCGGTAGCGAACTGAGAATTGTCAACTGAGAACTGAGAACTGTACTTTCGCCCCCCATGGATACCCCCCGCGCCATCCCCCTCATCGACCTCGCCAAATTCGTCGACGGCGACGAGGACGACCGTCGGGAAGTCATCGCCCAGCTCGGTGACGCCTTCCACAACACCGGCTTCGTCGGGGTCGTCAACCACGGTATCCCCAAGGAGCTCATCGACGAGTACTACGCCGCGAGCAAGTCCTTCTTCAAGATGGAGGAGGGCGTCAAGAAGAAGTACGAGGTGGCCGGCATGGCCGGGCAGCGCGGGTACACGAGCTTCGGCAAGGAGCACGCCAAGCAGAGCACGGTGGCCGACCTGAAGGAGTTCTTCCAGTTGGGCCAGGAGGTGCCGGAGACGCACGCGGCTTTCGCCAAAACACCCAAGAACCCCCACGTCGCCGAGACGCCCGGTTTTTCCGACAAGGGACGCGAACTGTACCAGGGGTTCCAACGCGCCGGCACGCAGCTCCTGCGCGCCATCGCGCTGTACCTCGGGCTCGACGAACACTACTTCGACCGCCAGATCGAGTACGGCAACTCCATCCTGCGGGCCATCTACTACCCGCCGATCACGAGCGAGCCCGCGAGCGCCATCCGCGCCGAGCAACACGAGGACATCAACCTCATCACGCTGCTCGTCGGCGCGAGCGCCGGCGGCCTGCAGCTGCTCACTGCCCAGGGCGAGTGGGTCGACGTGGTCCCGGGCGAGGACGAGATCGTGGTCAACGTCGGGGACATGCTCCAGCGCCTCACCAACAACTACCTCAAGTCGACCACGCACCGCGTCGTGAATCCCCCGCGCGAGGAGTGGCACACCGACCGCCTGTCGATCCCGTTCTTCCTCCACCCAGTGGCCGAGATGAGCCTCGACGCCCTCCCGAGCACCGTGACCCCGGAGCGCCCGAAGGCCTACGACCCGATCACGGCCGGGGACTACCTCGACGAGCGCCTGCGGGAGATCGGGCTCAAGAAGTAGTCCGTCTGTCAAACTGCCGCCCGGGGGCACCTTCCGCCCGCGCGCCTCGTTGTGTATCTTTGCGAACCTCAATCCAGCACTATGCAAAGCGTATTCCTCTTCCTCGGTGGTGTCGGCGGACAGGAGATGATCCTCATCTTCCTCGCCATTCTCTTGCTCTTCGGCGGGAAGAAGATCCCGGAGCTCATGCGCGGCCTCGGCAAGGGCATCCGCGAGTTCAACACCGCGCGCGCCAGCATCGAGGGCGAGATCCGCGAGGGCATGCGCGCCGATGAGAAGAAAGAAAAGGCCGAGATCCGGATCGAGAAGGAGAACTAGCGTCCAGCGTTTAGCGTTTTTAACCACGCCCCACCTGGCTCTGCGTCGGGTGGGGCGTGGTGCGTTTTGAATTCACTGAAACCCTACCCCCAGCACTATGTCTCCCTTCGACACCATGTCTCCCTTCGACGACGACGCTACCGACGTAGCCTGCACCGAACTCCTCGACGCCCTCCTCGTCGAGGAGCGCGCTTGGATGGATGAACTCATCGTGGGCGCGGCGGCCGGGGAGGTCTACCGGCGCGTAGGACGCAGTCCCCAAATGGACTTCAGCGCCGGCTTCGACCTCGATGCGTACATGAAGCTCGTGTCCGAGGCCGCCAACGCCGCCGAGGCCGATAGGTCCCCGCTCTCAGATGCGGAGAAGCGCGAGTCGTGGTTTCGATTGCTGGGTAATGTCCTCTGGGACACCTTTTCGGAAAACAACGACGTACTCGGGCCGGAGGGGAAGCGCTATCACCTCGGTTCGTGGCGGGGGACGGGCGGCTTCCTGGCCGATTACCTGAATGCAATCCTCGCCGCCGAGGGATCGGCCGCCGAGGGATCGGCCGACGACGGCGAGGTAAGCGGTGGCCCTTTCGCCTATACGGATTTCTACATGGGGAACGGTGGCTTCCGTCAGTCCGAGGAGGAGGTGAGACACGCGTTGATCCGGACGCTCTACCTGCGCATCTTCGAAAGACTCAGAGGTCTTGGTTTCGACTGGCAGTACTCCCCGCCCTCCACCGGCGTGGTTAGTCTGCCGCAACCCAGGCCCGAGCAAGACCCCGCTACGTACAACCCCAACGCCGCCCTCGCCGCGGCCGCCGAGCAGGCAGAGAAAAAAGCCAGCCTCGAGGCCCTGCGCCGCGACCTGGAAAAGTCCAACGCCGAGGCCTTCGCGGAGGCCGAACGCAACCCTCCAGTGATCGTGCGCGCCTACGAGGAGGTGTACGGGAGGCGCCCGCGGTATGAGCGGGGGTGAGTTGTGGTTCCACCCCTACCGCAGGCTCGCCACCGGCATCGCGCGGTCGAAGCGCCCGCTCAGCACCGGGCTCTGCCGCCGGCCCGTGTAGTCCCGCACCCGCCCGTAGGTGTAGTCGTAGAGCTCGCCGACGGTGACGATCTTGTCGCGGTTCGCGTCCGCCTCGCCGCGCATGCCGCGCATCACGAAGTGACTAAAGACGCCCGAGCGCAACCCACTCGCCTCCAGGCTGACCTCCTCGGTGCGACTGCTCAGCAGCAGGGCCGTCCCGCCCTGGGATTTGGCGAAAGCCTCGTAGAGCCGGTCGGTGGTCCGCGAGTCGTAGGCCTTGGCCGCGAGCAGGCCGCCGCTGTGGCAGGCGTCCGCCACGATGAGCTTGTGCCGCGCGGCACTGGCGTCGAAGAGCTGCTCGACGCGCTTGTGGCTCAACAGGTTGTGGACGCCGTCGAAGTCGACCGGGATGAAGTAGCCGTCCACGCCGTGCCCGGAGTAGTAGAACACCACGATGTCGTCGGCGTCGGCGATGGCTAGCTTCTCGGCGAGGGCGCGCTCGATGTTGGCCGCCGTGGCGCGCTCGTCGATGAGGAGCTCGAGGTGCCGGTCGTCGAGGGCGCCGCCTTCGGGGCTCTTGAAGAAGGCGTACATCTGGTAGGCGTCGTCGTCGGTGTAGTTGAGGGTCTTCATCGCCGAGTAGGCGCCGATGCCGACGACGACGGCGTACATGTTGGATCGGCCATCTGCGGGGCGGTTGGCGGGGCGATGGGGGGAGGGATTAATGGGTTGACGGAAAGAGGGGCTCTGCTGGCGCGATGGCTGCGATGAGGGGGAGGTTTGCGTGAGGGCGCTGCCGGCCTCGTTGCGGTAGAGGCGTTGGACGAGGCGCCCTTCTTCCCAGCGACCCAATACGGAGCGACCGTTCGCGAAGGTGAAGGTGCCCTCGCCGTCGGGGGCGTTGCCGAACCACTCGCCCGCGTACGCGTCGCCGTTGACGTAGGTGACTTTGCCGCGGCCGGAAGGTTGGCCGTCCTCGAACTGTCCTAGGTAGACGGCGCCGTCCATGTAGAGGTAGCGACCGGTGCCGTCCTCACAGTAGACCTTGTTGCAGTCGCGCAGGCCGCCGTTGCCGCTGGTCGAGGCGGCTGAAGTCGAGGTCCGCGGGGGCTTCGAGACGATCGGCGCGGCGGTGGCGGCGTTGCGTTGGGGCCTCGGTTTGGCGGCGGCCACCGCGGCGGCCTCCGTGCCTACGAACTGACCATCCGCCCAACGGCCGTCCTGCGTTTTGCCGGAAGGCCTCACCAACTTCCCGCGACCCGCCTTCTTGTTGCCGGCCCAACCGCCCACGTAGTAGCTCCCGTCCGGGTAGCGCATCACGCCCTCGCCCTGCATGGCGCCCTCGTAGAACTCGCCCTCGTAGCGCGCTTTGGTGCGGAACAGGTAGATGCCGCGACCGTGCATGAGGCCATCTCGCCACTGCCCGGCGTAGACGTCCCCGTTCTTAAAAGCTGCCTTGCCGGAACCGTCTTGGCAATCGCCGGCGACGCACTGCGCCAGCGCGCCCTGGCTGCCGACGGCAAGGAGTAAAATGGATAAGAGCCCCCAAAACTTCATAAACGACCGTGTTTTCTCTAGTGCGGAAAGTGTAACGGTCTGCTATAGCGGTGGAGAAGTCGGGGGTGAACGGGGAACTTTTCGGGGCTGGCGACCGTAGGCCTTGCGGCAAAACCCGCGCCAGGGCTCCCAGAACCCCGCGAGCTTTCGCCTTATTGCGCACCTCCCCCGCCGAGCTACCTTCGCACAAACATTTTTATGAAAGTCCTAACCCTTTCCCTCCTCCTGGCCGCGACGACCCTCGTGGTGGCATCCTGCGGCCCACGCGACCGAACCGCCGCCGTGGTCGAGACCCCGATCATGGACGCGTTTGACGCGACCCCCGCGACCGGCTCCATGTACGGCGCGGGCGTCTCCCCGAAGGCCGACGTCATGTCCTACGCCGAACTCATGCGCCAACTCGACGGCAAGGAGAGCGTCACGGGCGTGGTCGAGGGCGAGGTCACGGACGTCTGCCAGAAGAAAGGCTGTTGGATGACGCTGCAGCCGACGAAGAACACCTCGCCGGTCTCGGTGCGCTTCAAGGACTACAGCTTCTTCATGCCGAAGACCCTGGCCGGCAACAAGGTCCTGGTCGAGGGCACGGCCACCAAGAAGATGGTCTCCGTGGAGGACCTGCGCCACTACGCCGAGGACGCCGGCAAGTCCGCCGCCGAGATCGCCGCGATCACCGAACCGAGGGCCGAGATCGAGTTAATGGCCACGGGCGTACGCGTCCTCTAGCTTTCGCCAAAACCTGCGCGCCGGAAAAAATTATGCCCGTCGAGGCAGCGCCCCGCAATCGGCATCCGTTGGGTTTCCGTAGCGAAGTGTGACTCCTTCCCTGCTCTCGTATTGACTTGACACCGAAAGCCCTTTCGCCTCAGTAGGCGGGAGGGCTTTTTTGGTGCGGGGTGCGGGGTGCGGGGTGCGGGGTGCGGGGTGCGCACCCAGGCACCCAGGCACCCAGGCACCCCCGCACTCACCCCTTCTTCCCGATCCCGTGCCTCTGCGCGTACGGCCGCAGCCGCTCCTTCAGCATCCCCCGCGCCCGGTGCAGCCGGCTCCGCACCGTCCCCAACGGCACGTCCGTGATCCGCGCGATCTCCTCGTAGGTAAAGCCCTCTATATCGGCCAGCAGCAAGACGAGCCGAAAGTTGACCGGCAGCCCGTTGATCGCGCTCGTCACCTCGTCCCCCAGCAACTGTGCAAACAGCTCGTGCCGCAGGTCCACGAAGACCGGGATCGCGCTGGCGTTGTGCTCTTCCAGCAAGATCACCTCATCGTAATCGACCTGCGGCGGCCGACTCTGCCGACGGCGGTACTCGTTGAGGAAGGCATTCTTCAGGATCCGGAACAGCCAGGCCTTCGCGTTGGAGCCCACCTCGTACTGGTCGATGAAGCGGTAGGCGCGCAGGTAGGTGTTCTGCACCAGGTCGGCCGCGTCGTTCGGGTCCTGCGTCAGGCGGTACGCGAAGGCCGTGAGGGCGTTGAGTTGCGGGAGGAGTTCGCGCTCAAACACCTCGTCGGCGGGTGATCTCGGGCGGGGCTCGGGCATATCATCGCGGAAGGTAGGGGCGGGGGCCGCTACTTTGCGCGCCCTGTGTTCGATCGACTAAGCAACGTCCTCCACCCATCCCGGTTTCAGGGCGCCCACCGCCGCCGGCGCTACTTCGAGGGTTACTACTTCAAGGTGGTCGACCCGGTCAATGACGTGGCGATCGCGCTGATCCCCGGGATTAGTTGGGACGAGCACGGCGCGGGTCACGCGTTCGTACAGGTGATCGACGGGGTGGCCGGGAGGGCGACGTACGAGCGGTACGGCAGCCCGATCCTCCAAATCGAGTCTACGGGACCTGCGAGTGCGGCTTTCGCCAAAACAGCTTCCGCCAAAACCACCTTCGGCTTCACCATCGCGTCAAATCGTTTTAGCGACAGCGGAATGAGCGTCGAGCTCCCGGGACTGCGCGCGGACTTCAGCTTTCGCCAAAACGTGCCTTGGCCGAGCAGACCCTGGTCGCCGGGTGCGATGGGGCCATTCTCGTTCGTGCCGGGGATGCAGTGCAAACACGGGGTCGTGAGCCTGCACCACCGGGTATCGGGCACGCTCCACCTCGGCGGCCACGCGCCCATCACGCTGAGCCCGCAGGCCGTCGGCTACATCGAGAAGGATTGGGGCAGCTCCTTCCCGTTGCGCTGGACCTGGCTGCAGACCAACCACCTCGACGGCGAAACCGAACCCAGCTGCCTCCTCGTGAGCGCGGGCGTCGTGCCCTGGGTCACGGGTGCCTTCGACGGCCACATCGCCGCCGTCCTCTGGCGCGGCCGACTGGAAGTCTTCGCTACCTACAACGGTAGTCGCTTTCAGCAAACTACCTCCGGCGACGATGTCCAACTCTCCTTCCTCAAACCCCGCCCCACCCACTCCCCCTGGCTCCGGATTGAGACGGCGCGCCCGCGGGGCCACGGCGTCGACCTCGTCGCCCCGATCGCCAGCGGCGGCATGGCCGGCAAGGTCAACGAAAGCCTCACCGCCACCGCCCGGGTCCGTTTCGGCCGCGGCACAACCCTCCTCCTCGACACCACCACCCGCTACACCGGCTTCGAACTCGGCGGCCGGCAAGAGCTTTAACCCCCTCTCAAACCTCCGCAAATGACTGTCATCCCCGCCATCGACATCATCGGCGGCAAGTGCGTCCGCCTCACCGGCGGCGACTACGCCCAACAGACGACCTACAACGAGGACCCCGTCGCCCAGGCCCAGACCTTCGAAGCCGCGGGCTTCACGCACCTCCACCTCGTCGACCTCGACGGCGCCAAGGCCAGCAAAGTGATCCACCTGGACGTCCTCGAGCGCATCGCCGCCGCCACGAGCCTCCACATCGACTTCGGCGGCGGCGTCAAGGACACCGAGCAGTTGGAGCGCGTCCTGGGCGCCGGCGCCAAGCAAGTCACCGCCGGCAGCATCGCGGTGAAGTCTCCGGCCACGGTGCTCGCCTGGCTCGAGCGCTTCGGTCCCGGAGTCATCATCCTCGGGATGGACGTGCTCGGCAGCAGGGTCGCGGTCCACGGCTGGCAGGAGAAGAGCTCCCTCGACTGGCCCACCTTCCTGGCCGACTACCGTGCGGCGGGGGCGAAGCGCGTCGTGTGCACGGACGTGAGCCGCGACGGCATGATGAGCGGTCCGGCGCTGGAGTTGTACGGGCAGATCTTGGAGCAGACGCCGGGTTTGGAGTTGGTGGCGAGTGGGGGGATACGCTCGATTGAGGATTTGGAGGCCTGCGCCAAAACCGGTTGCTACGGGGCGATCGTCGGGAAGGCGCTGTACGAGGGCGCGATGGATTTGGCGGCGGCGGCGGGGGTGGGGTCGCTGCGGGGTTCCGGGGGGGGCATTTAGTGGGCTGTAGGGCGGCGGCGTTTGTTTTTGGCTGCCGCCTCGTGACGGCTCGACGTGGCGGCACGACGTAATGGCCCGACGTGATGGCCCGGCGGGATGGCCCGACGTGACGGCCCGACGTGATGGCTGGGCACGAGGTGTCGAGACTAGGGCGCTTTACTTTTGGAGAGCAACGCTACCTCGGATCGTATGCTGGCCGCGACCCGCCAGACATCTTCGTAGACCTCCTCGTTTCGAAAGCGGATCACCCGGTAGCCATCGGCTTCCAGGTCACTGCTGCGCTGCTCGTCGTAGGCGATCCGCTCTGGCCAATCATGAATCCCGCCGTCGACCTCGACGCAGAGCTCGAGGTACAGACAGGCGAAGTCTACGATGTAGCGCCCGATCACCTGCTGCTGTCGAAAACGTACCCCGAGTTTCGTCGCGCGCAACTCGTCCCACAGCATATACTCGGCATGTGTCGGATCGAGGCGCATCCTTTTGGCGAATCCCAGTAGGATCCTCGCGTGCAGAACTTCCGTCGTGCGCAACTCCTCGCGATGTCGCATCCGATGCCCACGGCGGTTCGATTCGGCCATGGCAGGAAACTAAGTGCACGAGTCCTATTTACGGGTCATCCCATCCCATCAAAATTCTACCTCGGAGCTCACCCCCCCACAGCACATCCGAATGGTACTCGGCCGAACGGTACACATCCGAACAGCACCCCTCGAACGGCACCCCACGAGGCAGCAGCCAAAAACAAACGCCGCTGCACAGCACCCCCCAGATTCCCCCACCGGGGGCTAAGGAAAGAAAACACGCCCCCCACAGCACACGCACCCACGCACCCACGCACCCACGCACCCACGCACCCAAGCACCCAAGCACCCAGGCACCCACATAGGTCCTAGAATAATTCACTAGCCCCCCAAGAACCCTAAACGTACACACCCTTGATAATCAGTGGTTTAGCAAAACGTTAAACGTTTCCAAACACTTACTTACGTAAGTAAGCACTTATCGTACACATCTTCCCTACCCCAGCCCCCCATGTTTGCACCGTCAACGACACCAACCGCCCTACTCAACTAGTGCAGTCGAGGTCGCCGACACACACCTTCCTTTTCACCCATCCACCCACCCCGGAGTCGGGCACTCAAGCAAACAAACCAAGCGTCCGCCTCCCGCAAACATCCAGTACCATGTTCAACAACTCCGTCACCCTCTCCGGCCACCTCGGCGCCAACCCCGAAGCCCGCTCCACGACCGCCGGCCAAGGCCTCGCCACCGCCCGCCTCGCCGTCACCAAGTCCTACAAGGATGCCCACGGCAACTACGTCGACGACACGCAGTGGTTCCGCGTCACCGGCTGGGGCCGCACCGGCGACCGGATGCTCCAGCAACTCGGCAAGGGCGACCGCGTCATGTTCACCGGGACCCTCTCCTGCCGCACCTACGAGACCAAGACCGGCGAGAAGCGCGAGGCCGTCGAGGTGATCGTCGCGAGCTTCGAGAAACTCCAGCGCTACAGCGAGCGCAAGGCCCTCGTCGAACTCATCGCCGACGGCGCCGCGGAAGGCGTCGAGGCCGACGAGCTCGAGGCGGCCACGCCCTTCTAGTACGCACACCCAGACCGACCCGGTGCCCGCGCCAGCTTTAGAGAGTCGAATCAGCTGCCGCCAAAACACCCCCTGTCCCAGGAAGCTACACCCCGTAGCCCCGGCGGGCAGCGGCGCGGGCCCGCCCGGTCTCCAACTTCGAACCGTGAAATCTTTCTACGTGAAAAACTACATCCAACTCATCGGCCACTGCGGTGGCGACACCAAGTACAACGAGTTCGCCAACGGCCAGACCAGGGCCCGCGTCAGCCTCGCCACCTCTTACAACACCAAGGACCCCGACGGCAACTGGGTCCAGCACACGACCTGGCACCGCGTCGTCGGGTGGGGGCCGAAGGCCAGCACGATGCGCGACAAGCTCGCCAAGGGCTCCCGCGTCATGATCGAGGGCCGCATCGAGTACGGCACCTACGAGAAGGAGGGCGTCACCGTGAACACGACCGACATCATCGCCGAGCGCGTGCTCCCGCTGTAGCCAGTCCCGCAGAAATCGAAATGACACCGCCGCGCTCGCATAGCGGCACCCGATTCCCAGAAGTGACCCACACCCCCGCCGGCGCTACCTTGCCGGCATGACCATCGCAGCCATCGTCGCCGTTAGCGAGAACGGCGTCATCGGGGACGACAACCAGATCCCCTGGTACCTCCCGGCCGACCTCGCCTACTTCAAGCGCACCACCGTCGGAAAGCCGGTGATCATGGGGCGCAAGTGCTTCCAGAGCATCGGCCGCCCCCTGCCGAAGCGGACCAACGTCGTGCTCACGCGCAACGCCTTCTTCGTCGCCGATGGGGTCACGGTCGTGCACAGCGGAGAGCAGGCGATGGAGGTGGCCGCGGCATCGGGGGCCGAGACCGCCTTCGTGATCGGGGGCGCCGACATCTACGAGTTGTTCTGGCTGCAGACCCGCACCCTCTACTACACGCTCGTCCACACGGAGGTCGCCGGGGATGTCAAGTTCCCGAGCCTCGACGAGGCCGAATGGCGGCTCACCTCCGAGGAGCGCCACGAGGCCGATGACAAGAATGCCCACGCCTACACCTTCCGCGTGTACGAGCGGCGCCTGCCCTGAGGCGGCGTCGCCTCGATCGCGGAGAGCTTTGCGGTGGGTGATTATCTAACCTACTACAAGCTTACCTCCCGTGAAAGAGGCCTTCCTCCACTACATCTGGCGCACGCGTCGCTTCGACCGTGACGCCCTCCGCACCACCACCGGTGCCTCCATCGACGTGCTGCAATTCGGGCAGTACAACACCGGCAACGGTCCGGACTTCTCCGAGGGCCGCGTCCGCGTCGGCGACACCGTCTGGGCGGGGCACATCGAGATGCACCTCAAGTCCTCCGACTGGCACCACCACCGCCACCAGTTTGACCCGGGCTACGACAACGTCGTGCTGCACGTGGTCTGGGAGGACGACGAACCCGTGCTCAACGCCCGCGGCATCGCCCTGCCGACGCTCGTCCTGGCGCCACTCGTCTCCGAGCTCGTCGTCGAGCGCTACGAGGAGTTGGCCGCCAACGAGCACGCCATCCCCTGCGAGGCACACCTCGTGGAGACGCCCCAACTCATCCTCCAGGGCTGGATCGAGCGAATGAGCCTTCAGCGCTTGGAGCGCAAAACCAACGACATGCACAAGCTGCTGGCCAGCAAACGCAGCGACTGGGACGGGGCTTTCTTCCACCAACTGGGGCGTTGCCTGGGCTTGCCGCTCAACGCCGGCGCGATGGACAGCCTCATGGAGGCCCTGCCGCTCTCGCTGTTGCAACGCTACCGCAGCGATCAGGTGGCACTGGAGGCGCTACTGCTCGGGACGGCTGGCTTACTCGACGAAGACTACCTAGACGAGTACCCGCGCCAGTTGAAGCGTGAGTTCGCACACCTGGCGCACAAGCATGCCCTAACCGCGCTCAATAAGTCGATGTGGAACTTCCGCGGCCTGCGCCCGGCTAGCTTTCCGTCGATGCGCCTGGTGCAGCTGGCGGCGATCATCCGGAAGTTGCCGCGTGTCTTCGACGCCTTCCTGGAAACCAACGACGTTAAGACCCTGCGCGAGCTCCTCGAAGCCGAACCGCATGTTTACTGGCGCACGCACTACATCGCCGACCGGCCGGGTGATCCGCGGAAGAAGACCATCGGAAAGTCGGCCGCGGATACGGTGCTGATCAACGCCGTGGCGCCCTTCGTCTTCCTGTACGGTCGGCTGCAGGGCAAACCGGACTGTGAGGCCCAGGCCCTCGCCCTCCTCGAGGCGCTCCCCGCCGAGCAGAACAACATCGTCAAGCAGTGGAAGGCCGTCGGCATCGTGGCTGAGAATGCTGCGGAGAGCCAGGGGCTGCTCACGCTACGCAAGGAGTACTGCCAGCCGCGGCGGTGCTTGGAGTGCGCGCTGGGGCACTGCCTACTGAAGCGCGGACGCCGGCAGATCGGGCTGGCGGCGCCGCATGAGCGCGCGACGGTGCAGGAGGTAAGGGTAGCGGCGTGAGGGGCTTCCGTGGTGGTTCGGCGGCATGATTGAGTTTTAAAAATTAAAGCGCCTGTTAGTAACTTTCGGTTGTCAACTTGCCGAGACTTACCTATGAAGCAGCTTCACCTTCCCCTCTCTCCCGAAGTCACCGCCGACCTTGAGCGCCTCCGCAGACATGCCACGAAGCCATACTTACGCGAGCGTGCCACTGCGGTCCTCAAGGTTGCCGCCGGAACCCCAGCCGCTGTCGTCGCCCGTACCCTCTTGTATGTCCCCCGCCGCCCCGGCACCGTTCGCAAGTGGTGCCACGCTGTGGGTAAACACGGCGCGGCTGGCCTGCTGATCGAACCTGGCCGTGGTCGCGAGCGCCGTTTTTCTGCCGCCGCCGCGTCCAGCGCCGCCGCGTCCAGCGCCGCCGCGTCCAGCGCCGCCGCGTCCAGCGCCGCCGCGTCCAGCGCCGCCGCGTCCAGCGCCGCCGCGTCCGCAGTCATCCGCGGCTGCGGCGAGCGAGCCGCCGCCATTGACGCCCTCGCAAATGCGCTCGCGGCTGGTCCGCCGCCAGGCACCCGGGACCCCGCACGGCCAGCGTCGGCGACGTGGACCCTCGCCCAGATCCGCGACCACATCCCGCACGGCTTCCGGGGCCACACCTCGAGCGGGATGTGGCACTACCTCAAGGCCCTCGGGTTCTCGCGCCAGCGCCACCGCGCCTACATCCACTCCCCCGGCGGCGACTACGACGCCGAGCTCGCCCTCGTCCGCCGCATCATCGCCGAGGACGCCGCCGCCGACCGAGCCCTCGTGATGTTTGCCGACGCGATTACGATCTACAACCACGCCGCCTGCGGGTACGACTACGCTCGCGCCGGCGCCTCGGCCCAGCCCCGCGCCAAACTCGCGCTCGAGGGCGAGCGCACGCTCCGGGTCGCCGGCGCGATCGACATCGGGACCGGGGCTGTCGTGACGATCCGGCGCGCGAAGATCGAGACGCACAACGTGGTACGGCTCCTAAGCGCCTGCGAGGCGCACGCCCGCGAGCGCGGGTACGAGCGCGGGTACGAGCGCGCGATCGTGATCTGGGATAACTGGCCCGTCCACCGCCATCCCGATGTCGTCGCGCAGCTCGAGCCGCAGCGCTACGCGCCGTTCGGGTACCGGCTCCCGAGGTCATGGGCGGCGGTAAAACCCTCGGCGAAGGCCCAGGCTGCCGACAAGCTCGCCGTCCAGGTGGTGTCCCTGCCGACGTACGCGCCGTGGCTCAACCCGATCGAGCGGTTCTGGAAGTGGATCGCGAAGCAATACCTCTACGGCCACCGGGATGCCTCGAGGTTCCAAAAGCTCAAGGACCGACTCGAGGTCGTGTTCGAGCAGCTCACCGAGGGCTCCGCGGAGGTGTTGTCCTACATCGGGCTGCAAGCCAAGGATGGGATTTACGCCCAGGCCTGCGAGAGCTACCAAGCCAAAGCAGCGCTTTAATTTTTAAAACTCAATAATGCCGCCAAACCACAGCGGAGCCCGCCTTGCTCCATGCGAGCGCCCTGATTTTTACATCTCAATCATGCCGCCCCCCGAGCCAAAGGCAAGAAAAACCCAAAGCTCCCCTAACCCACAGCAACCTACAGCCCGCTCGTATCCTCGGGCTGACCCGTCACAGTCTCGGTCGCATCTTGCTCCGGCACCTCGATCAACTCCTGCGGCGGGGGCACGCCGAGCTCCCGCTGGCTCGCGCCGACGCCCCCGCCGAGGATCGCGTTGACCTCCGCGACGAAGGCCTCGTCCTTGACGAGCGGGAAGATCTGGCGCTCGAGCTCCGCGATGGTGCCGGCGTTCTGGTTCATGTCGCGCCCGAACACCGCCCGGGGGTCGATGAGCTCGGGCCGCTGCGAGGCGTAGAAGTCGCGCCACTGCGCCAGGGAGGTGGCGAGGGTGCGGATGTGCTTCTTGGCCTCCTCCTCCTGGCCGGTCTGAAGCAGGACCCGCATCGGGAAGAGCGTGTTGGCGTCGAAGGGGAAGTTGTAGTGCGGGAAGGCGTCGAAGTAGAGCTTCGCGAGCTCACCGGCGCGCTGGTCGTCCCCGCGCTGGAGCAACTCGGAGATCGTCCGGATCAACACGAACTGCGTCATCTGCACACTCGGCGCGTAGCTCGGGTCGACGAAGAGGTTTTCCTTGTCGAAGTTCCCGAAGGCGAATTTCGTCGTCATGTTCTCGTAGACCTTGTCGACGTCCACGCGGCCCGCGCCAACCGGGCCGAAGGTCCTGTCGGAAGGCGACTTGACGGGCGTGAGGCGCAGGGCCAGGCCCTCGAGGCGGAAGTAGTCCCGCAGGCCGAGCATCTTCTCCTCCGGGACCGTGACCGCGAAGTAGATCGGCCGCTCCCAGACGTTCGAGCCGATGATGTCCATGATCGCGAGGTCGTCCTTGAGCAGCGAGCGCGAGCCACCGAGGTTGAGGTCGACGCGCGTGATCGCGGCCGAGTCGGCGAGGTCGTCGATGACGCCGGCGGCGCGGGCGGCCTCGGGGGTCACGGGGATGAACACCTGGTCGGTCGGGAAGTCGGTCGCGAGGGTCTGCCCGCCCTGGAGTTGCACGGGGTGATCCTCGGCCACGTACGCGAGGACGGCCTGGATGCTCGTCGGGCGGACGCCCCCCGAGCGCGGGTCGTTCGGGTCGCGGATCAGGATCTGATTGCGCAGGTCCCCGCGCATGGCCTCGCTCGGGATCGTCATCTTGATCGGCTCGGACTCGTTGATCTTGCGGCGCATCAGGTCGATGTACCAGTCCACCGCGATGAGGCTCAGGTTGATGACCCGCACGTCGGTCCGGATGCCCTCCACCTCCTGCGCGTACCACAGCGGGTAGGTATCGTTGTCGCCGTAGGTGAAGATGATGGCGTTGGGCGCCAGCGAGTTGAGGAAGTTGGCCGCGTAGTCCCGGGAGGCGCGGTGGTCCATGCGGGAGTGGTCGTCGAAGCTCTGGAAGGCCATCAGCGCCGGGGCCACCAACACGAGTGCGCCGGCGATGGCCGCGGGGGCGACCGTGTTGCGGGTGAGGTCGCGCTGGTCGATCCGGAAGACGCGTGTCCGCAAAACGTCATAGAGCGCGAGTACGCCCATCCCGATCCAGACACAGTACATGAAGATCGCCCCGGCCTGGACGTAGTCGCGCTCGCGGGGCTCGTTCGGGGGCTGGTTGGTGTAGAGGATGATGCCGATGCCCGTGATCACGAACAGCGCCAGGATCGCGAGGAAGTCCTCGGGACGGCGACGCAGGTGGAACACCACGCCCAGGAGTCCGAAGAGGAAAGGCAGGCCGTAGTAGGCGTTGCGCCCCTCGTCTTCGCGGGCCTCGTCGGGGTAGAACTCGAGGTCGATCCCGAGGATGGACTCGTCGATGAAGTCGATGCCCGTGATCCAGTTGCCCGAACTCGGGTCCGAGGGCGCGAACCCCTGGGCGTGGTTTTGGCGACCGCTGAAGTTCCACATGAAGTAGCGCCAGTACATCCAGTCCAGCTGGTACTCGACGAAGAACTTGAGGTTGTCCATCATCGTGATGGCGCCGGTCTTCCCGCCCATCCACACCTGGCGGTAGACCTGGGGCCGGCCCTGCGACGGGTCGGCCATCCGCGGGAAGAGCATCTTGTCGGCCCCGCGGTAGATGGGTGTGAGCTTCTTGTCGACCACCTTGTACTCGTCGCCGACGCGGCCGTAGCTGTCGGCGTAGTCGTAGTCGGTGGGCTGGGCCTCGAAGGTCGGTCCGTAGACCAGGGGCCGGTCGCCGTACTGCTCGCGGTTGAGGTAGTACTGCAGGCGCATCGCGTCCGTCGGGGCGTTCATGTTGATCGGCGGGTTGGCGTTCGCGCGGATCATCACGACGCCCACGACGCTGAAGCCGACGACGAGCATCATGGCCGACATCGTGATCAGCTCAACGGCCCGGGACCCGTTTTGGCGAGCGTAGCGAAAGCCGAAGTACAACACGCCCGCGATGATCAAGCTCAGCGGGACGAGTCCCGAGTGGAAGGGCAAACCGAGGCCGTTGACCATGAAGATCTCGAGCTTCGCCCACACGGCGGGGATGCCCTTGATGACGGCGGCCTGCGCGAAGGTGAGCACGATGACGCCGCCGAGGGCCGCGGCTAGGCCCCCGACGGCGCGCTCGGTGGTGGGCGTGCGCTTGGACACGTCCCCGAAGGCCAGCGCCGCGAGGTAGCCGAAGCCCAGCGCGGTGGCGCCGAAGAACGTGATGTTGAAGATCGACCCCACCGAGAAGGCGACCAGCGCGACGATGCCCGAGAGCAGCGCGATGACCCCGGCGAGCAGGCCGCCGACCTTGGTCGCGACCGGCGTGCCGAGCGGGTACTTCTTGGCGAAGTAGAAGATGGCCAGGGCCGGGAAGGTGAGCAAAGACAGCAGGTGCACCCCGACCGAGAGCCCCGTGGCGAAGACCGCGAACACGATCCACCGGTCGGCGCGGGCCGTGTCCGGCAGATCGTACCACCGCACCATGGCCCAGAAGGTCATCGTCGTGAAGAGCGTCGACATGGCGTAGACCTCGCCCTCGACGGCCGAGAACCAGATGCTGGTCGCGAACGCCGTCGAGAGCCCGGCCACGAGGCTGGCCATCCCGAGCGCGATGCCCTCCCCGGAGGTAGCCTCGCGTGCCGTTCCTACCAGCGCGTACTTCCCGAGGATCCCGGTTGATTGCGCGATGAAGAAGCACGCGAACGCCGTGCAGACCGCTGAGAGGAAGTTGACCGCCCAGGCGATGGTGGACGGGTCGTCGGAGAGCATCTCCCCGACCCAGGCGAAGAGTCGCCCGACCATGAGGAACAGCGGCGCCCCCGGCGGGTGGACCACCTGCATCTTGTACGCCCCGAGGATGAACTCCCCGACGTCCCAGAGGCTCCCGACGCGCTCGACGCTGAACCAGTAAACGATGATCGAGATCGCGAACACCAACCAGGAGGCGTTGCGGACGTGATGGCGGTGACCTTCCATAAACTAGAACGTAGACGACGCGCGGCCGTGACCCTGGGGTATGGCTAGCGGCGCGCAAAGGTATTTGAATTGGCGGGCTGTACCGGGGTTGGCGCACGGACGGTTTCTTAATACGTCGCGGCGGCGCGGCATGGTACGGCTTGCGCCAAAACGGGTTGTGAATAAGGACTGAGGGTTTTGCCGAAAGGCTGCACGGGCGGCGTTCGACTGGCTCTAGCCAGTGCCGCCCTCTCGTGCGGTCAAGACGAGACATAGGATAGCCCCCCCAACCGCGCCACTGGCCGGAGCCAGTCGAACGGCGCGTCCGCCACAACCGCCCCCGCGCCGCATCGTTATTCTAGTCCAAACCTGTCTTATGCTGCGCCACCTCCTGGCTGTCTTGTCCCTGGCCCTCGTGGCGAGTTTCGTAAACGTCGGCTGTAGCGACGCCGGCGACGGTGTCTCCGCCGAACCGAGCGCCGTGTTCGCGGGCGCCAAGCCGCGCGCCATCGGGGACGTCAACCGCGTCGTCATCGTCGCGGACCGCGAACTGCTGCAGACGCCGGTCGGCGACTCGATCGCGTACCACTACGAGCAGCCCTACCCGCTGATGCCGCAGCCGGAGCCGTTGTACGACCTACGCTACATGACGGCCGAGGAGATCACGCAGAACGGCCCGCGGCGGGAGTTGCGCAGCTACGTCGTCATCGCGGACCTGCGCGACGAGCAGAGTTCGACGACGCGCTTCGTGACGCAGATGCTCGGCGAGGAGAAGATCTTGGCGGCCAAGGAGGACTACCGCAAGGGCACCACCGTGGTGACGGACCAGTGGGCCAACGGCCAGATCATCGTCTACCTCTACGCCGAGGGGCCGGATGAGTTGGCCGAGCTCGTGGCCAAGAGCTTTAGCGCGGCCCAGAAGCGCATCGACGCCTCCGACGAGGAGGTCCTCATGGCCAACATCTACCAGTCCGGTCGCAACAAGGCCGTCAGGGACACCGTGCGGCAGATGGTGGGCCTTACGTTCGACGTGCCGCAGGACTACCTCGTCGCCAAGGCCGAGCCCGGCTTCGTTTGGCTGAGACGTGACCTGAATGACGTCGTGCAGAATCTGCTGATCAGTGAGGTGCCCTACGAGGGCGGCCAGCAGATCAGTACCGACAGCGCGGTGGCGTACCGCAATCGCATCAGTCGCGACGCGGTGCGCACGAATACGCGAGGCTCGGTGATGTCGACCAACGACCGTGACCTACCGATCGTGCGCGAGACGATCACCGTCGACGGCGTCGAGGCCCTGGCCGCCAAGGGCGTCTGGGAGATGTCGGACGACTATATGGGTGGGCCGTTCTTCACGTACCTCATCCCGGACGAGTCGAAGGACAAGCTGTACGTGGTGGATGCCTTCGTGTACGCGCCGGGGAGCAAGAAGGGCAAGCGCAACTACATGCAGCAGTTGGAGACGATCGTCAAGGGGGCGAAGCTCTGAGGCGGACGAGGGGACCGGCTGCGCCTGATGGACGATGGACCGGCTGCGCCTGATGGACGGGGGACTCAGCGGGCCGTGAGGTCCGCGTCCTGCGGTAGCCGGTTTGGCGTCGCGGAGCGCAGTGACCGACGCCGGGCCGGCTACTACCACGCTCCGCTCCGCGTTGGAGCCTTGACTCGACGCTCAACGCTCGACTCCTACAGCCACCGCAGCTGCTCCTCCTTGAGTCCGGTGTGGCGCATGACATCGTTGACGGAGCACCCGTTGGCCAGCATCTGGCGCGCGACCTGGATGGACTGGCGTTCGCGGCGCTGGCGCTCGGCGGGGCTCTCGAGGGGGGTCGACAGCCGCTGGGTGAGCAGGGCCGACTGGTTTGCGTAGTTCATGTGGTTCTGGTTTGGTTAGGACTGAAAAATCGTTAGGGGGTGTAAAGGAACGCAGAATTCGGATGCTTTGCTCGGTACAGATAGGTACTTTCGATATGAAATTCGGAGAGCATCTTCGCCGGCTATGGCTTTGCGCTATTTCCCATTTCTACTCGGTCTAGCGCTCTTGGGCGCGCTTTTGGGCGCCTGTCGGCAAAACCAGTCCGCCGCGGACGGCGCCGACCCCGCGGTAGACACCCGGGTGCTGCCCTTCGATCGGCCCCTGGTGCGGATGGCGCTCCACGACAGTTTCAACGGCTCGGTGCTGGTGGTGCTCCCGGACACGGTCTTCGAGCAAACCTACCGGCAGGCGGGCGCCCCGGCGGCGATGCACACGGCGAGCAACTGGCGCTACCCTATTGGCGAACTCAACCAACTGCTGCTGCGCGCGGCCTACTTCCGCCTCGCGGACCAAGGTCGGCTGCTACTCAACGCGCCTGTCGACAAGTACCTGCCGGACCTGCCCGAAGCCGCGGTCATTAACTACCGGATGCTGCTCGACCACCGGGCTGGGCTGCCGGATGTTTTGCCGGAAGGCGCGCCCCTGTCCGAATTGCGGCTCGTCAGCCCGCCCGGCACCGAGGAGCACTACAGCACGCTCGGCTACCGACTGCTGGCCGCGGCGCTGGCGCGCATGCTCGGGACGAGCCCCGCCGAGGTCATCCGCGTGCAGGTGCTGGAGCCGGCGGGGATGACGAATACGGGCGTGCTCGACCTGGAGGACCCCGTGGGCAATCTGGCCGTCGGCCACTCCGACATCACGGGCGCGTGGGCGCCGGTGCCGCTGAGCGAGTTCGCTCCCGCCGCGGGGCTTACGGACGCACGGGGCGCGCTGGCCGATCTTCCGGAGTACTACTCGACGATCAGCGACCTGTTTTACCTGGCGCAGTACCTGCCCGAGAGCGGCTTCCTAAAGGGCGAGCTGAAGCAGCCGGGCGTGCGGCCGGGGTACCGGAGTTACTTCTACTCCGGGCTAGAGGCGGGGTATACGGTGGTGGTGCTGAGCAACTCGGAGGCGGTGTCGATGGGGGAGGTAGTGGGGGTGTTGCGGGGTGGGGCGGGGGATGTAATTTCGGGTCGTGGAAAGTGAGACCGTAGAGCCGGGAATGATTCGAGAATTTCAGCCTGGGCATTATAGTGCGTACTTGGACTATCCGATGCCTGC
The DNA here is from genome assembly GCA_965215115.1 of Saprospiraceae bacterium. Classification (GTDB taxonomy): domain Bacteria; phylum Bacteroidota; class Bacteroidia; order Chitinophagales; family Saprospiraceae; genus CALDTK01. Next base: position 1,708,226 of record OZ244050.1, on the reverse strand, counting down.
GCATGTGGGTTTACTCGTTGACCCTGAGGTGCCTTACGTTTGGATCATCGATTACCAAGAGGGTGGTGTCGACTGGGAGACGTACGAGGGTCCACTGTTCGGGCAGACGTGGCCTAATTTAGAAATCAGCGCGCGAGGATTGAGAGGTGATTTTCTACTACACACCGAAGACTTTGTCGCGATGTCGGCTACGCTTCGGCATTCGATTTACCTGATACAGTTGCCTCGTGTGCCGCCGTACTGGTTTGGGGGAAATGTGTTGCGGGGCCACACCAAGTACAAGATGCTCGCGGAGCACTTGGACTACTACCTTGAGTTGGACATCGCCGGCGCCTGCGACATCGGGATGGCGGTGAGTCGGGACCGGACGGTGGTGGAGCGGGCAGTGAAGAGTATGGCTAACCGTGCGGCGGGGGAGGGGGCGTGAGTTGTCGGGGAGGAGTAGCTTGCGGGCATGTTGGCGTCGGTCATCGTGCTCTCGGATCTGGTCGCCGGCGTTGGTACAGCGCTCAACGTAGTGGTGACCGTGCTGCTCTGCGGGACGATCACGGCCGTACTTCATCGCCTCTCACTTACGCAAAAAGTGAAGATTGCACTGGCGGAGCAGGCGGTAATTTTGTACTTCGAAGAGCACCGCTTAGGAAAACCGGTAAGTTTGGAGCGTGACTATCTCGGCTTTCGGTACTGGAGATTTGTGAATGCACTGACGTTGGGGACAGATAGTATTTACTTTCGGGAGCACATTCACTTTAGGGCTGTTGTCGAGCGGGAGGGGGAGGAAAAGGTATACTCGTGTAAAGTGCATCGCCTTTTTCGAAAGATGACGCGAGTGGAGGTGATGGTGGTATCTAGGTCCTCGATAGAAAGCTAGCTTACGACCCGTTTGATACCTTGACGTTCCGCGTTCGTGATCATTGCAGTACGAAACGAATACACCAATCAATAACAAATACACGCAAGTCCGCGTCATCCTTCCCGAGGAAAGTGGCATCATCGTAAGCTTCGAAGAAGATGGGAAGCCCGGCATCGGCTCAATCAACACCAGTCTAATTGCCCTTGAGCCGAAAGCCGCTTTCCCCTGGCACTGCTCGATCACGGTTGAACTTAGAGACGTGAGCGATGCAGGCCTCCCGCTCGACTCAGAAAGGGCAGTCATCAATGCGATGGAGGAGCGCTTCATCGAAGCAGTCGTAGGTACGGATACCACGAAGCCAAATGCTTTGTTTCTTGCTGGTCTGGCGTGGGATGGCACCTACGAATTTTTGTGGAGGATTCACGCGCCGCAGCAAGTGGCCAGGCAGTTGCAAGCCATGCTCGATGGGAGGGCGTACTTGCGACCTTTCGGTTATCGTATCACGCCAGATGAGGAGTGGGCGCTCGCGGAGTGGCATCTCGGGGTGGGTAAGGGAGAGTGAGGGCCAATCGGGTTGGTGATTCGGCGTGTGCCGTGCACGTGGGGCGGGGGGCTGTGAGGACTCGAGGGATACTTCGCCGATCTCGCGGTGATACTTATTAGGCTCCACATCAGCGATTATCGTTCGACACTAGACGCCCGCTACCGCCCCCTTACATCGTAACTCCCAGTACAGCACTTAGGACATAGGTGTTCTCTGCCCCGCAGATTATTGCCCGGCCACGTCGCTATGCATTTTCCAGTCTTGAGGCGCTGGGTCGCATCGCAACATTTACCCGAGAGAGTGGATTTGTCTGAATCCTACGGACACTTCCTTCGATAGAAGTGTAGCATCCAAAGCGGTCGCTCAACAGTCGATGAGCCGCTCAGCAGTTTGGTGGCATTTATGCCGCCCCCCTCGGCGAAGCCGACCGGTCCCGTCACACGGCCGCGGGAAGTCCATTCGGTTATCAGAGGCTTCAGCCGGGGCGGCGTCATCCTACGGACGTACCGCCGGGGCGGGGTTGAGTCCCTGCCGAGCCAATGGGGTGTGGGGGTCCCGCTGCTAAGGCAAAGGAGGGCTATAACCCGACGCCGCACCTAAGACGGCGAGAGAGCCGCGCTGCCATGTCTGAGGTAGGAACCTAACCCACGAACGATCTAACGAAATCACTGAGGGCACCCTAGGTACGACCCGCCGATTGACCTTCCCCACGCTGAACGGGTCCCTGCCCTTATCGTCACGTAGGTCGGCAGCCGAAAAAGCCGCGTCGGGCGGGAGGTGTTGCCGCAGAAGGAATCGTAGTACATGTGCGCCGCCAAAACCGGTGCTACCTTGCTCGCGATGCCGTGCCCCCTTCCCCCAGGCGAGATCAGCACCGCCCCCCACACCGGGCACCTCAACCGCATGACCGAGATCTGGCGCTTCGGCCTCCACCCCACCGGGGGATACATGCAGCTTAACGACCTCGTCTACAACGTCTACGGGGACGCCAACCGCCCCGGACGCCTCACCAACTCCTGGGAGTACAACTCCCATGGAGGCCGCGGCTACCGCGGGGGCTACAACGGCGCGCCCGTGCAGTACGACGCGGCTGGCGATCTCCTGCGCATCGCTTCCGAAACCTTCACGTACTCCTCAGAGGTCCAGCGCGCCACGACGATCTCGATCGCGGGCCAGGCGACGACCAACCACTACAGCCGGGCAGGTAACAAGCTCGCCTACACGACGCCTACCGGCCAGCGCTACGCGCAGTACGAGAAGCTCGAGTTCTACCAGGGGCAGGCGTACCGCTACTACACGGACGACGGGTACTACGACTTCGGCACCGGGCGCTGGGTGTACCACATCAAGGACTATCTGGGTACGCCACGGGTGACTTTCTCGGACGTCAACGGCGATGACGTGATCACGCCGAGCACAGAAATCCTGGAGGAGCGGACACTGTACCCGTTCGGGCTGTATGCCTTCGGGCGGACGGCGAGCGGGTTCACGGGGGACAAGCGGGACTTTACGGGGCACGAGTTCGTTGGCGGGGCGAACCAGCGGCAGCAGGGCGTGATCGACATGCTGGCGCGGGTGTATGTGCCGGGGGTTGGGGTGTTTGCGGCTCCAGACCCCATGGCTACCTCTTTCGCGGCCTCGTCGCCGTATGCGTACGCCCTCAATAATCCGATTCGGTTCGTTGACCCGACAGGGATGGCAGCGGATGACAACGATTTTGCGTGGGCTAATGCACAAGGGGTAGTGGTGTATGACGATCGGATACACCAGGGGCCGGCGACGACTATAGTCCGGGCGAATGAAGATGGTACATATCACGTGACGCGTGGTGTTGATGATGGTTCGACCGCGATAGCAACTGAAGAGGGCCACCTCGTCGGCCAGAGTTTAACCCCCTGGAGCTTCCAGAACGAGGAAGGTGAGTTTGTAGTCGGCGCTGAGCTTGATATCGAAAATATGGACGGGCAAGCTTTTATAGACAAAGATATTATTGTAGACAATCCAGGTGTTATTGCCTACGGGGTTAACGCTACGAATGGTAAACGGCTGGACTTCAAAGATCGCGGTATTGTGGCAGCACGAGCGCAAGGAATAACCGACGAACAGCATCGCTACCGTGGCGGCATGATGAGATCCGGGGCAATAGCTAGTGCTCGTGACATCGGAAATTATGCCGCTGGTTTGGTAGCCGCTAGAAATGGTTTGTCCTGGAGTCAAACCAGAACTGCATTTGATGCTAGAGAAACGTGGCAGAGCAGGAATTGGGGCATGCTGCGAACTGGACCTGTCTCGGAGGGCGTTACTTCCAAACAAGCACAGGTAACGGGATTCAGGATCGGGTCGCTGCTTCGCATCTCCGACTAATTTGAAATATGCGTATCGTTCAGGCCTGGTCATTATTTTGCCTGGTATCAATCTTGATGTCAGCTTCTTGCTCCGACCAAGTTCGGTTTGAGTCTCCAGATGGCTCAAGTGTTGTCCAGGTGACATCATCTAGTGAGATAAGGGAATTTCTTTACATAAGGGGTGGTTGTCGCTCGGTAGTTAGGGTACAGACACAGGACCCCTTTGGACTTGGAGATCAGTTGTATATATGTTGGTCGGACGAAGGTAGAGTCGAGGTTATTCAGCCTAGTGCAAAGCTTACCGCTACAACGGATAGTTGTGGCTTAATCTTTACTACCGAACTCCCTATTGACCATAACGGAATACCTACGACAAAACCTTTTGTATTATTGCACTGCGATGGATACGATTTTCACACCCGTACTAAATGGAAATACTGAAATCGATAAATGTGTAGGCACATCTATATAATACCAAATTGAAATCTGAATATAAATGTCAGTCTTGATGCAATTCGTAAAGCGTACTGTTAGACGATCAAGCATGCTCACTTTAGAATCGATCATCTTGATCTCGTGCTTATACTCGTGCGCCAATCGTTCTGATCAGCCATCCAAAGTAAACCTCAAAACCGATACAGTTATCGTGACCCATCCTACATTGGGTAGGGCTATTACTATTGTCACAAAAGGTGACCAACGGTTTATTTATGATGGCGCATGTCGAGATTGTAAAAGCTATGAACGAATACGAGTTAATATAAGTATGGTAGATCCTCTGGGAGATGGAATCGAAATTTGCTGGACTGAGCCATCAGGTTGGTATGTTCGCAGCCTTTACAGCCTTTGGGTAAGTAATAGTTTCAAGGATACCAAATATCGGTACGAGGAAGCCCGCAATCATGATGGATCTTATTCCGCTAAAGAATATAGTGGTCAACTTTGCGGTGGTATTATTTTGCCTGAGAAGCGAATAATGCCCGAAGGAAGCCTTTTGGTAGATTGATATGTAAATACTACGAATGGGAATGCCAGGTACTGTCCGACCCACCCAACCCACCTCCACTTTTCCTAGCACCGCCACCCCCCCTTTTTCAAATTCCCCACCACCGCATCATTTCCCAGATTCCCCATACTCCCGTCTTGCACGTGCTTTAGCGTCCGCTCCGGCGCGAAGGCCCCCGCATTGCTCGTTTTCGCCACAGCTTTATAAGCATCCCCGATGACACCCCCGGCCGAGACCCGTGACATCCCATTCGCCAGGTGCGCGACGCAGGCACCAGCCTAACCTTAGTCTCCCCGTCGAGCGCCGATCAGTACGAAAGACCCAGCCATCACCGCTCCCCCGACACGTACTCATCGATCGGTACGTAGAGCCGATCGTACCACGTGAACTTCAGCACCGTCATCGCCGCCGCCACAATCCCCAGCGCCACCGCCAAGCCGCTGTAGTCCCCCACCACCAAATACACGCCCCCGGCCGTGAGGGCCGTTTGCCACACGATCCCGACGATCACGTTGCCCATGTCGCGCCCGAAGTGCGGGTTTTGGCGCAAGCCGGGATACTGCGCCTGGGCGGCACGTCGCACCGGGCCCCACGCCCCCCAGGGCCGCGTGGTGCGGTAGAACTCTACGAGCACCGCCATGTCATCCGGCGGCGACAGCAGCGCCCCCGACAGGCTCCCGATGACGCTGGCCGCGAATATGATCGGGAAGGCCTCGAACAGCAGGTCCAGGTCGAACTGCGTCAGGAGCATCGCCATCGCCATGCCCGCCGCCATGCCCCCGAAGTAGCCCCAGCCATTGAATCGCCACCAGTACCACTTCAGCACGTTGGCCGCCGCGTACCCACCCCACAGCGCCCCCGAGATGTAGAGGATCAACTGCGTGAGCGAGTCGGCGTAAATCCCGATCACCGTCCCGATGACGACGAAGAGCCCCGCGGCGAGGTAGCTCATCCGCACGTAGTGCCGCTCGCTCTCGTCGGGCCGGATGTACTTGCGGTAGAGGTCATTGACGGCGTAGGCGGGCGCGGCGTTGACGGTGGCCGCGAAGGTGCTCATGAAGGCCGCCAGCAGGCCGGCAATCAGCAAGCCCAGCAGGCCCGTCGGCACGTAGCGCTGCATGGCGAGCGGGAGGATGCGCTCGAAGTCGGCCAGGCCCCGCTCCGCGTCGATGCCGGCGGTGAGCTCCGGGCCGAGGAAGGCCAGCGCGATGATCGCGAGCCCGGCGATCATCATGTAGCGCGGGAAGAGCAGCACGAGGTTGACGAGGCCCGACATCTTGGCCGCCTCCGGGGGCGTGCGCGCACTCAGGATGCGCTGCATGTCGTAGTTGGGCGCCGGCCCGGCCAGACTCACGAGCAGGCCCTTGAACACCCACATCATCATCACCGCACCGAAGAGCGTGAAGCCGTCCTCGCCGATCTGCTTGCTGGCCGCCGCGCTCAACTCCGTCCCGAAGCTCTGCCAGTCGAGCCCGATGTCCCACCCGAAGGCCAGGCTCTCCCAGCCGCTCGGCACGAGGGTCGCGAGCACGTCCGGCGCCACGAGCTGCATCGCGATAATACCCACGGCCACGCTCGCGATCGTCATGACGACGAACTGGAGCACTTCCGTGAAAACGACCGAGAACATGCCCCCCTTCACCGCGTACACCGCCGTCAGCGCCGTAAGTAACAGGCCGTAGTAAAGCTCGTTCGTCACCGGATCGGCCGACAACTCGAAGGGGATAAACACCGCCGCGAATTTCCCGATCCCCACGAAGCCGTACGCCAGGAAGCCGATCACGCTCAACAGCGCGAACACCACCACCGAGAAGTGCGAGAGCCGAGCCGAGAGGCTGTCGCCAAAACGGTACGTAATCCACTCCGCGCCCGTCATCGCGCCCGAGCGCCGGAGCCACGCGCTCTGGTAGCACATCAAGAAGATCTGGTTGAACACCGGCCACGCCCACACGATCCAAACCGACTTCAGGCCGTAGACGTAGAGCCACGCCACCATCGCCATCGTGCCCGAGATGTCGAACATGCCCGATGCATTCGACACCCCGAGGTAGTACCACGGGATGTCGTTGCCGCCGAGGAAGTAGGCCCGCGAGGACGAACTCGCCTTCTTCGAGATGTATATCCCGATGCCGACGGTGGCCACGAAGTACGCGGCGATGATGGCGAGGTCGAGGGGCGCCAGCGTGATGCCGGCCAGGAAGAGGATGTAGTCCATGCGGGGTGGTGGGGCAATGTCGTGAAAACCAGTGGTTCTCACGACACGCCGCCCCGCCCCAACCCGACGTAAAAAGGCCGAAGCACAAACCGGACCTGCGTCTGGACTGTACTTCGGCCTTCGGGGCTAGCTACGTAGACTAGCGGAGCACACAGTAAATACTGCCTGCGCTTACTCCGTGATGATTAGGCGCTGAGGCTCGAGTTCGAGCTCGGGCACGGCCGCCACGTAGACCCCGGGAGGGATGCCTGCGAGGTCGAGCGTGAGCTGGGTCGTGCTACCGCTGAGGTCCACCTGGCGGCGAGCCACCACGCGACCGGCGAGGTCGCTCACGATGATCTCGGCGCTGTGGTGCGACTCGACGGGGATGTCGAGGGCGAACGTGATGCTCTGACCGGTGACGGCGGGGTTCGGGTACATGCGGAGGTACTCGGAGCTGTTGCCTGTCCCGCGGAGGCTCGTCCCGACCGTCACGACGGCTTCGTCGTCCTCGCGGGCGGTGCCGTTGGTGCCGTTGCCCGGGGTCGAGTCACTGTCGCGCTCGGTGGCGGTAGCCACCTGGCCGTAGTAAGTCTGGCCGTTGGCCGACAGACCGAAGTAGTTGATCGTCAGCGTGGCGGAGGCTCCGGCGGCGAGGGTCCCGACGGTCCAGACTTGGTTACCGTAGTTCGAGTACGAACCCTGCGAAGCGCTCGACTCGTTCCCGCCAACGAGGACGGTGCCCGGGACGCTAGGTACGGATACGGTCACCCCGGTGGCCGCGAGTGGCCCCTTGTTGGTGATCGTGTAAGTCACGGGGTTGGTCGTGTAGCGACGCGGGCTCGGCGAGGTGCTCGCGACGGTCAACTCGAGGTCGATCGAGGTCGGGGGGTTACCGCAATCCGGGGCGCCGGTTCCGTCGCCGCGGAGTTGGATCACGCGCAGGCCAGCTGCCGTCTGGGAGGTGAATACGAACTCGCCGCCCTTCGACTCGAAGACAGGGTTGGGGGCCATTCCGCTGGCGCCCACGATCGCGCTGATGTCGACGCGGTTGGCCATCGTGCCGCTGGGCGAGATCCAGACCAACTCCGAGATCATCGTCGAGCCCACGGCAGACATGCCGCCGAAGGAGACGAGGACATTCCCGTTGCGGAGGGGGAGGAGGCCGGCGATCCTGCGGCTGGCTGGCTGCTGTACGGTGGTGAGGTTGCCGCTCGTCACTACGTAGGGTAGGCCCATTTCGCTACCGTTGGCCGTATTCAGCGTACGGACCAAGAGTTGCGTGGCTTCCTTACTCGCGACGTAGAGCTTGGTCCCGTCGGCGGAGATCTCGGTATCGTACACGACGTTGCCGGCGTTGAGGCCCGCGACGACGGTGCGGCCCCAGACGAGGCGTCCCGCCGAGTTCACCTTGGCGACATCGTAGCTGTCGGCCGTGCGGGCCTCGAGGTACACGTCACCCGACTGGCTCACGGCGGCCACCCTCATCGAGGTGTAGGCCTTCGGGGCACCCGGCACGAGCTCGGTGAGTTGGCTGAGGGCGAAGGCTCCCTTCACGAGGCTTCCCCGCGCCACGATCATGCGCGGCCCCGGCGAGCCCGGCAGCGTGGCCGTACCCGTAAGTACGTACTGCCCGGCGTTGACCACGAAGTCGCTGACATTGAGGCCACTGATGCCCGCGAGCGTAGCCTCGAACGGCAAGCTCAGTGTCGACACCGTATCGCCGTTGGCGTCGATGATCCGCACGACGACCAGGGCGACGGGCCCACCGACGAACTGCACGGTGTAGCGAGTACCATCGGCGAGGAGCCGCGCGTCGAAGGTCACGTTGGACTTGAGCAAGGCGCTCTGGTCGACCATGGCGCTGCTGCCATCCGCGGCGATGATGAGACGCCGCCCCATGTCCTCGATGACGTAGTCGCCGCCGATCTGGCTGCCGATCTTGTCGGACGCGAAGGCGACGCCGGGGTAGGTCTTGTCGAACCCACAGGCCACCCTGTCGGCGGTGCAGGAGGCCGGGACGCTACCGGAGATCGAGACGTTGCAGTCGAGCTGCCTGCCGAACGCCGCCAGCACCGTGAAGGTGCCCCCGTTGAGGAAGCGCGCCGGCATGGCTACCTCCGTGAAGGTTCCCGTGAGCGAGGTCACCGAGACGGTCGTGCCGAGGAGCGAAACCGTCACCGGTTGGCCGTTGCCGAGGAGCGGCGAACTGGCCTTCACCATGGCGACGAAGTAGTCGTCGGATGGGTCGTTGGGCGTGCGGTTGTCGTTGACGCACGAGACGCTGCCCAGCGTCACCATCAGATCGCAGAGCGCCGAGGCGGAGGCGGCCGTGCTGGCCTCGTCGTCCTCGTTGACGCGCGGTGGCGTACCGTTGCCGGGGGTCGAGTCCGGGTCCGTGGCGCTCGAGCGAATCACCTGCGCGTAGAAGTCCGGAGCCATCGGCGCGAGCAAGAACACGCTCACCGTGAGGGTAGCCGTCTGGCCGCTGGCCAGGGTCCCGACCTCCCAGACCTGCCCGAAGTAAGGGGAGTAGGTGCCCTGCGAGAGCGTGAACTCCCGACCGCCCGTGAAGACGAGGCCCGCGGGGAGCGGCACCGCGACGGCGATACCCGAGGTGGCCATGGGGCCGCTGTTGGTTACCGTAGCCGTGACGGTGTATTCGGTGTAGCGCGCCGGGTTGGCGTTGGGCTGCGCGAGGCGCAGACTCAGGTCGGCCTGCGCGAAGGCCACCGCGCTGCTGCACAGGAGCAATAGCAGTAGGACGGCGAATTTGGAGGTTTGGGTAATCAGCTTCATGTAGGACTTGGTTTGAAAGGTTCTTTTGATGCGGAAATGTAATGCGTTAGCCGTGCGTAAGCCCGATTCTACATGGTTGGTTCGGAGGAAATCCAGTTAAATACTCGAAACCGGTTATTGACCTACGCAGGATCGCATAGTCCGAAATCCGTCGTACGGAATGGGGTCCGCCGGTGGGCTCAGCGTACCGGTGGACACGACCGATCGTCTCTGTCGCCGCTCGCCGTCCCGCAACCGGCGCCCCGACCAGTCCCCGACGCCGTAATAAGGCCTGCGGCTCGGTATCACCTCGCGGACACAAACTGCGTTGTCTAACTCAAATCCGATCCCCAGTCTACCCAAATCCGGTCCTCAGTCTACCCAAACCCGATCTCCAGATGCGTACTCTCCTCCCCGCCCTCGTCCTTCTCCTGGGCCTAGGCTTTGCGTCCGGGTTCACCGGCGAACGCCCGGACCGACTCCTCGTGGCGGACGCCCGTAACGTCAAGTCTCCCGGCAACCCTACCGAACTCGGGGACGTGCACTGGTCCCGCGACTTCGACGCCGGCCTCGCGCAGGCTGCCAAGCGCAACAAGCCCGTCTTCCTCCTCTTCCAGGAGGTGCCCGGGTGCGCCAACTGTACTCGGTTCGGACAGCAGACCCTCACCGACCCGCTGATCGTCGAGGCCATCGAGACGCTCTTCGTCCCAGTGGCGATCTACAACAACAAAGGCGGCGCCGACGCGGCCGTCCTGAAGCGCTACGGCGAGCCGGCCTGGAACAATCCCGTGGTCCGCATCGTCGGCGCCGACGGCGAGGACCTCACCGCGCGGATGCCCGACTTCCGCTCCGTGGCCCAGGTGACGAGCGGCATGATCGCGGCGCTCACCGCGGCCCGGCAAGCGGTGCCCACCTACCTCTCCCTCCTCGACGAGGAATCCCGCGCGCAGGAGCGGGGCACGGCGCAGGCTACGTTTCGGACCAGTTGCTTCTGGTCGGGCGAGGGGCACTTCGGCGCCCAGCCCGGCGTCGTCGCCACGGAGGCCGGGTGGCAAGACGGCGCTGAGGTAGTGCGCGTCACGTACGCCCCGTCGAGCACGTCGCCCCAGGTTTTGGCGAAAGCCGCCCAGCCGCAGGGCTACGAATCCGTAGACGCCGGTAAGTTCCGCCTCGACCGCGAGCCGAAGTACTACTTGTCGAAGAGTCGCTACGCCAAGGTCCCGATGCCGGGGCTGCAGGCCGCGCGCGTCAACAGTGCTTTGGGCTTACGCCAAAACCCGGATCACCTGCTGTCGCCGCGGCAGTTGGCGGCCGTGAAGCGGTGAGGCGGCCACCGCCCCGGGCACCAGAGCCATCCTACCGCGCCGCCATTCAATCCGCGATCGCCGAGTAGTAGTGCGGGTGGCTCAAGGCGATGGCGGCGACCCCGCCGAGTTCGCGTACGCGCGCCCCCGTTGGGGCGTCGAGCAGGGTGATACAGTCCCAGAGGATATTGCCGCCGGGGGTCTGGACCAGCAAGGCCCGGCGGTCGTCCAGGCCTGCCCGCCGGTCGGCACGTACTGGCGGGGCTCCGTACAGATGACACAGCGATCGGGCGGCGTCGGGCGGGGCGGGTAGCGCACGCCGCAGGTTTCGCAGATGAAATCGCGATCGGTAGCCATGGCGTGAGCGTGGAGATGGGGGGGTAATAAAAAGGGAAGCGCGTGGGGTAAACGGTCTCGTGGGCTACATCGGTCGACGCCACTTCGATAGACCCCGCCCCGCTGCCCTACTTTGCCCCCGTGACCATCGCCACCTACAACGTCAACGGCATCCGCGCCGCCATGCTCAAGGGCCTCGCGGACTGGGCGGCGGCCGGGGACTACGACGTGATGTGCTTCCAGGAGGTCAAGGCCCTCGAGGAGCAGGTCGACCTCGCGCCCTTCGCCGCCCTCGGGTACGCGTGGGCCTGGCACGCGGCCGAGAAGAAGGGCTACTCCGGCGTGGCGACGTTCTGGAAGGCGGGCCGGCTTTCGCCAAAACGCATTACCCACGGCTGCGGCATCAGCACCTACGACTGCGAGGGCCGCGTCCTGCGCACCGACTTCGACGACTTCACGCTGCTCAACTGCTACTTCCCCAGCGGCTCGAGCGCCGGGGCGCGCCAGGCCGTCAAGATGGACTTCCTCGCCGACTTCGTACCCTACCTCGCCGGCGTCCGCGCCGAGCAACCGAACGTCGTCGTGGTCGGCGACTACAACATCGCCCACGCCGAGCGCGACATCCACAACCCGAAGGCCAACGCCAAGTCGAGCGGCTTCCTCCCGGAAGAGCGCGCCTGGATGACGCAATTCGTGGCCGCCGGCATGACGGACGCCTATCGCCACCTCAACCCCGAGGCCCAGACCTACACGTGGTGGAGCTTCCGCGGCGGCGCCCGCGCCAACGACAAGGGCTGGCGCATCGACTACCAGATGGTGACCCCGGGGATGGTGCCGCGCCTCAAGTCCGCCTACCACGCACAGGACCATCAACACTCGGACCACTGCGCGGTGGTGGTGGAGTACACGGGATGTTGAGGGATGAGAGAGAGTTGAGAGTTTAGGGTTGAGAGACGCCGATGTCGGGAGCTCGTTCACGCTGATTTATCATGGAAACGAATCAACCTACTACCGACGCCCTCGCCCTCCTCGAGCGCCTCATCGCCACTCCGAGCTTCAGTCGCGAAGAATCCGCTACGGCCGGCCTGATCGCCGACTGGCTCGCCGAGCGCGGTCACGTCGTCGAGCGCCAGGGTAACAACGTCTGGTCCACCAGGCGAGCAAACCTTCCCCCCGCCACAGACCCGGCGCCCAAAGCCCCAGCCCCTGCAGAAGGCGCACCAAGCGCCGGTGCACGGGCAACGCCGAAGGCCAACGCCGCCGAATGCCAACGTCACCAAAGGTCATCGCCGCCCCCGGCCCACCTGCTCCTCAACTCCCACCACGACACGGTGAAGCCGGCCGCCACCTGGACCACCGACCCCTTCGCGCCCACCTGGGACGGCGACCGCCTCACGGGCCTCGGCAGCAATGACGCGGGCGGGCCCTTGGTCGCGATGCTCGCGGCTTTCGATAGCCTCAAGGCGGTCGACCTGCCCTTCGACCTCACCGTCGCCGCGACGGCCGAGGAGGAGGTCTCGGGCGCGGGCGGCATCGCGAGCATCCTCGACGCCCTCGGCCCGATCACCTGCGGCATCGTCGGGGAGCCCACCAGTCTGGACGCGGCCGTGGCGGAGAAGGGTTTGGTCGTGATCGACGGTTTGGCGGTGGGCGTGAGTGGGCACGCGGCCCGCGGCGAAGGCACCAACGCCCTGTACCGGGCCCTCGACGACATCGACGTTTTGCGGAAGCACGTTTTGGCGAAAGCCTCCCCCTCCCTCGGCCCCGTCCTCGTCACCGTGACGCAGATCGAGGCCGGGACGCAGCACAACGTCGTGCCGGACGCGTGCCGCTTCGTCGTGGACGTGCGCACCACCGATGCCTACACCAACGAGGCGACCGTCCGCGAGCTACAGGCGCTGGTGACCTCGACGCTCACGCCGCGTAGCCTGCGCCTGCAGCCGAGTGGGCTTTCGCCAAAACACCCACTGTACCGGGCGGCCGTCGATGTGCTCGGGCTGAGGCCCTACGGCAGTCCGACCCTCTCGGACCAGGCCCTGATGCCCTTCCCGACGCTCAAACTCGGCCCGGGCGACTCGGCCCGCAGTCACACGGCCCAGGAGTACATCCTGCGCTCCGAGGTAGCCGCCGGGGTGGAGTGCTACCGGCGGCTTATCCTTGCCCTCGATCTGTCGGCGGCGCCCCCGGCGTGACGCCAGCAAAAACCGCTGGTCAGCAGGTGGCCCTGGCCAGCTTTTTGTCCTGTATCTCCCGCGAACAAAGCGCCGACCGCGCGCATTTTCGCAAACAATACACTCTCCCAAGACACTCCCTCAAGACACCCCGCCCCCCAAAGCCCTCGCCGCCATGAGCACCAGCAAACCGCGCGTCGTCAAAGATTACGAGAAGCTCGACCCCGCCGTGCTCGAGCAGATCAAGCTCTCCTACCCGATGGGCTTCCGGCGCCACCTCGTCGAGTTCAAGAACGCCCAGGGTGACACCGTCTCGGCGCTCCCGTTCGAGACCGACGACCGGTACTACCTCGTCCGCATGACCGTCAAGCAGGCCGTGCGCTTCATCGAGGAGGACGACGACTACGACGAGGACGGCAACCTCAAGCCCAAGGTCCGCAAGGCCTACACCGCGAAGCACGAGGGCGACGACGACGACCTCGGCTTCGACGACGACGACGACGATCTCGGCTTCGGGGACGACGACCTCGGCGGCGACGATGACCTGGGCGGCGACACCGTCCCGCTCGACGACGACCTGGATGTCGTGGATCCGAGTTCACTGTAAGGACAGTTGGCCCCGATTCTGGGAAGCGATCCCCATTACTTGTAATAGTCCTCTTTAGGCGTTGCGGTTTTTCTGTTCGCATGCGGGTAACCCCCCCGCCCCTCTTATTTTGTTTCAGCGGGTTTTCTGTTCACTCGCGGGTAACCCCCCCGGCCCCCCTTATTTTGGTTTCGTCCGCGGACCCGCTTCGCGTGTCCGCGGACGAAACCAAAACAAGGGGGGAGGCGAACGCCCCCGTGCACCGTCGCGAGAGAGCGCCGCTAGCCCCGCGAGCAGAGCGGTGCTGCACGGTCGCCTCCCCCCTTGTTCGGCCGGGCTACCGGATCGAGCGAAGCGACGATCTGGCAGCACGGATGAATAAGGGGGGCCGGGGGGGTTACCCACGAGCTAAAGGCAAAACCCCTGGCAGTCACCCAATCAGACTCCAGCATCAACGGCAAAGCCCTAGCACCGCCCCCCCCCCCCGCGCAAAGCCAACCCTGACCCCAAAGCATCTAGTACGACCCTCCATCCCGGATTCCTGCAAGTCAGCCCTAGGCTAACACCCCGGCCGCGCCACCGCGACCCCGCCCCCGCCAGGCACGAGCTCCCGCCCCGGCCGTGGATAACGCAAGCCCCCAGTTATCCCCATCGCCGCCCCATCAGTTGGAAGTCATGACGCGGACGCTGTATGTTTCGGCCAGTTACAAGATGTTGAGGATCAAGGACTAACCCCTTGCATCTTTTCCACAACGTGTAGCCCAGTCCCGCTCACCCGCAAACCCGCCGTATGATCCGTGTCGCCGTCCTGCATCCCGATATCGTGGTGGCGCGCGACCTCCAGTTTCAGCTCCGCAGCGCCGACGACCTCCAGGTGGTGCACGTCTCGCAGGCGCGGCAACACATGCTCGAGGCCCTCACGCCCCTAGAAGTGCAGTCGGTCCTCATCAGCGCCCACTTCGAGGGCGGCGAGTCCTTCCCGGTCTGCCAGGAGGTGCATTTGTACTCGCCGCGGACCTACGTCCTCGTCTACGGCAGCACCGACCGCATCGTGCAGGCGCGCCGGATGCTCCACCGCGGGGCGGCGGGCTGCGTGCTCGACGACGACGGACCGGAGCTGCTCCAGGACGGGATGCGACTCGTGGGCAGCGGCGGGAGCTTCATCTCGACCGCGGCGGCGCAGTACCTCATCGGCCTGCGCCGGGCCTTCGACCCGAAACTCGAGGAGCGTCCGCGACCCAAGCTCAGCAAACGCGAGAAACAGGTGACCCGCGCCATCCTCGAGGAGCGGACCACGGGCGAGATCGCCGAACTGCTCAACATCAGCTTCGGGACCGTCGAGACCCACCGCCGCAACATCCTCGCGAAGGTGGGCGCGCGCAACACCGCCGGGCTCGTCCGAAGCTGCTACGAATTGAGTCTCCTGTAGACGCGGGGGTCCTGCAACTTACTGAAACGATACTTACTGATAGGGGAGATACGTCGGCGCGGGGGGTGGTTTGATCGAAAGGCGCGAGTGCGGGCCTGGGGCACGGGCCTACCTTCGGCGCCAGCCATGAACGCCGAGACCCTCCGCCAATCCCTCAGTGCCCTGCGCGCCAACTGGCTGCGCAGCATGCTGACCCTCATGATCATCGCCTTCGGGATCATGGCCGTGGTCGGGATCCTCACCGCCATCGACGCGGCCATCTACTCGATCAACGACAACTTCAGTTCGCTGGGCGCCAACAGCATCGAGATCCGCCCGGCCCGCGGGGAGCGCGGGGCACGCCGCCGCGGCAGCGTCGAGAAGCGCGCCGACCCGATCTCCTACGACCAGGCGATGACCTTCAAGGACCTCTTCAGCGAACGGGCCGTGGTGAGCGTCAGCATGCGGGCCACCTCCAACGCCGCCATCAAGTACGAGGACAAGGAGACCACACCCACCATCCCCCTCGTCGGCGTAGACGAGGACTACTTCCGGGTCAAGAGCTACGACATCGAGGTCGGTCGGACGTTCAGCCCCCAGGAGGCGCGCCGCGGCGGCAACATCGCGGTGGTCGGCTTCGAGGTGGTCAAGCGACTCTTCAACGGCCGCGCCGAGCGCGCCATCGGGAAGGTCATTGCCGCCGGGCCCCTCAGGCTCCAGATCGTCGGCGTACTCGAGGAGGAGGGCGAGAGCCAGAACAGCGCCGACAAAATCGTCATCCTCCCGCTGAGTACGGCCCGCAACGCCTACGCGTCGAGCAAGACCAACTACGGGCTCATCGCCCAACTTACGAGCGTCGGCGACCTGGGCACCGGCAGCTCCGACGCGACCGGCGCGATGCGGATCGCCCGCGGGCTCGGGCCCCGCGACGCCAACGACTTCGACCTCATCACGAGCGACAGCCTCGTGGAGGAGATCGAGGAGAACACCGCCAAACTCCAGGCCGGGGCCATCGCCATCGGCCTGATGACCCTCTTCGGCGCCGCCATCGGCCTCATGAACATCATGCTCGTGAGCGTCACCGAGCGCACGCGCGAAATCGGTATCGTCAAGGCCCTCGGCGCGAGCCGCTCCGTGATCCTGTGGCAATTCCTCACCGAGGCGGTCATCATCACGCAGGTGGGTGGGGTGGTGGGGATCCTCATCGGGATGGTGGTCGGCAACATCGTCACGATCATCGCCGGCGGCGCCTTCCTCGTGCCCTGGAACTGGATCGTCCTCAGCTTTATCGTCTGCCTGCTCACAGGTCTGCTCAGCGGCCTGTATCCGGCGGTGAAGGCGTCGCGCCTCGATCCGATCGAGAGCCTCCGCTACGAGTAAAGGTGCACCCCGCACTCCGCACTCCGCACTCCGCCTACCTTCGCCGGTCCTTGCGCAAAGCCTTCGCCGTCAACCTGGCCCTGCTGCTGGCCATCAACGCGCTCGTGAAGCCGGCCTACCTGCTGGGTGTCGACCTCGGGGTGCAGAACCTCGTCGGGACGGAGACCTACGGCCGCTACGCGTACTGGTTCAGTTTCTCGTTCCTGTTCGCGACCGTGCTCGACTTCGGCCTGCAGAACTACAGTGCCGTTTCGCTGGCGCGCCGCCCGGAGCGACTCCGGGAGCAGTTCGGGTACACGCTTTCGCTAAAACTCGCGCTGACGGCGCTGTACGTCGTGGTCGTTTTGGCGGCAGCCGTCACCATCGGCGCCAGCGCACGGGACCTGTACCTGTTGGCGTGGGTCGTTTTGACGCAAGTCCTCCTCAGCGGCTGGCAACTACTGCGCAACAACGTCGCCGCGCAGGGCAAGTACACCGTCAACAGCCTCCTGAGCGTCGCCGACAAGGTGCAGCTGCTGCTGGTCGTGGGGACCCTCCTGCTCGCGCCCGCGCTCTCGTCCTGGATCTCGATCGAGCGCTTCGTGATCCTACAGGCGGGTGCCCTCGTGGTAAGCATCGCGTTGACCCTCGCGGCCACCGACTTCCATACCGACCAGCGGTGGCTAGCCTGGGATCGCCGCGAACTCGTTGCGTTGGCGAAGGCGACCTCGCCGTACGCGCTGTCTTTTCTGCTCAACACACTGGCCGCCCGCGTGGATATCGTGATGCTGGAGAAGCTCGTCCCGGACGGGCTTTACCAAACGGGGCTCTACGCGGCGGGCTACCGCCTGCTCGACGCCGTGAACATGGTGTCGTTCCTGTTCGCGACGCTGCTGATCCCGATGCTGAGTACGCTGGCCGAACGTGGTGAGCCGGTGCGCCCGCTGCTGTACCAGGGCGCGCAGTACATGCTGGTGCTCACGCTCGGCGTCGCGACCTGGGGCACGTTCCACGCCCAAGCCGTGACCGAGTTGCTGTACCGGGAGGCGACGCCCGCCTGGGGGCCGGTGCTGGCGGCCCTGCTGTGGACCTCCGTGGGCATGGGCATCATGTACGTGCAGGGCAGCTACCTCCTCGTGATCCATCGCCTGCGCCTCATCAATTACGTCTTCGTGGGCGCCTCGGTGCTCAACGTGCTGCTGAACCTCGCGATGATCCCGGTGCTGGGTGCCCTCGGGGCCGCCGTCGCGACGGCGGCCACGCACGGCGCGATAGCCCTGGTGCAGTGGGTCGTGGCCGACCGCGCTACCGCCGCCGAATCCGGTGCGCGACCGTCGTGGCCGCTCTTGTTGAAGCTGGCCGCGTACGCGGGCGTGAGTGCCGCCGGGGCGTGGCTGTCTCACGGGTGGGCCTGGCCGCTGGGCTGGGCGGTGGCTTTCCAGGCCCTCGTGTGCGGCGGGGCCGCCCTCGCGGGTGGGCTCCTGGTCGATCCCGGGTCTTTACTCCACCTCGTCAGGACCGCGCGCCGCTAAACGTCCCACTAAAACGTTGTCGTGACCAACCCAACCCTCGGCATAAAGGTGGCCTATGTTTGCGGCCCGAATTTTAACGCATGCGGCAACGCGAATCCTTGATAGACGTACTGGGCCTACTGGTCCGCCACCGCAGGCTCTGGCTCGGGATCACGGCGGCGGCCTTCGCGCTGAGCCTCGTCGTCGCCTTCGTTTCCCCGGTGTACTACACGGCCACCACCACTTTCCTGGCCGCTAGTGCAGACCTCAACAACGCCTCGAAGCTGTTCGCCGGCCAGGACGTCCAACTCTACGGCACGGGCGACGACGTGGAGCGCGTCATCGCGGCCGCCGAGTCCGAAGAAACCCTGGGCTTCCTCGTCGACTCCTTCGATCTATATGATGTCTACGACATCGACCCCGGCGATCGGTATGCCTCGACGACGGTGCGCGACGAACTCCTCGACCACTACTCGGTCCGGCGCACGAAGTACGACGAGATCAGCATCTCCGTGGAGGACCGCGACCCGCAGCGCGCGGCCGCGATGGCGAACGCGTCGCGGGTCAGGGCGGGTGCCGTCATTCAGAACACGGCCCTCCGCGGCCAGCAGGAGATGTTTAACCTCTACGAGCGCGCCGTGTCGGTGAAGAGGGATCGGCTCGCCGAGATCACCGATTCGCTCAATAGCATCAACGCGCGGTACGGCGTCCTCGACGCCGAGACGCAGGGGCGGCAGTTCGCGGGTCTGAACGATTACACCAGTCGCCAGATCATGTCCGACAGCATCTTCGTCGATGAGTTTACGCGACGCAAGGTCACCGGGCGCCTGCGCGATACGCTCACCGTCGTGCAGGCGCGCCTGGCGGCGGCGAAGCAGACCCGCCAACTCATCGGGTCGCAGCTGGCGCAGTACTCCCTCGGGAACTCCCGGGCGCGGACCCTCACCTCCGAGTACGACATCCTCAACGACAACCTGTCCTACGACCGGGAGCGGATGCGCCGCCTGGAGTCGATCATGGCGAGCCCCGGGCCAGTCATCTACGTAAGCAACGCCGCGCGCGTGCCCGACCGCAAGTCGCGCCCGGTGCGCTGGCTGATCGTCGTCGGGATCACCCTGGCCGCAGCGATCTTCAGCGCGATCGGTATCCTGCTGTGGGACACGTACAAAGGCATAGAGTGGACCAAGTACACGCGGGACTAAAGCGGGGCGCAGGCGCGTGGGACGCTCGTGCCCTGGGGGCCGCAGGCGCGGGAGTGCTGCTGCTGTTGCTTCTGGCCAGCGGCCTGCTGTACTCTCCGCTCCCGCTGTTCCTTCCGGCGGGACTCACTGTGGTGGCCCTGGCCATGTACGACCTACGGCTCTCGCTGCTGATCTGTGTCAGTCTCGTGCCGCTGAGCGCGGAGGTCCAGGCCGGGAGCATCGGCACGGACCTGCCCCTCGAGCCGGTGCTCATCATGACGGCTGGCCTCGGGCTCGTCTACGTGCTCCGCAACGCAGGGAATGTCTCGGGTGCCGGCATCCGCCACCCGATCAGTCTGTTGCTGCTGCTGCACATCGGGTGGATCCTGATCACGGCGCTCACCTCGACGGTTCCGGTCTACTCCTGGAAGGTGTTCGCGGCGAAACTGTGGTACGTCATCCCGTGGTACGTGCTCGGGGGCCTCTTGCTGTCTCGCCCGCACGAGGTCCGGCGCGCCGTGCTCTTCCTGGCCCTCCCGCTCGCCTTCGCGCTCGCGTATACCGTAAGTCGGCACGCCAGTATCGGTTTTGCCTTCGATCGCGTCAACGAGGCCATGTTCCCGTTCTTCCGGAACCACGTCTCCTACGCCGCGCTCCCGAGCATCACGCTTCCCTTCATCTTCGTTGGCGCCTTTCTGTTCCCTAGGCGGAGCTACACGCGCTGGGGTCTGCTGGCCCTGTCGATACTGCTCTTGGTCGCAGTGCAGACGAGCTACACGCGGGCGGCCTACGTGAGTATCGTCGCGGGGATCGCGTTTACGTTCGTGATCCGCTGGCGCCTCACCCGTCTGTCGCTCCTGGTTGCCGCCGGGGTCGCCACGCTGTTCTTCACGCACCTCGTCCACGACAACAACTTCCTCAAGTTCGCGCCCGACTACAACAAGACCATCACGCAGACGGACTTCCAGAGCCTCGTGGAGGCGACTTACAAGCTGGAAGACATCTCGACCATGGAGCGGGTCTACCGTTGGGTGGCGGCCGGGTACATGACTGCCGAACGGCCCTGGCTCGGGTTCGGCCCGGGCACCTTCACGTCGCAGTACCGCGGGTACGCCATCGAGAGCTTCCGGACTTACATAAGCCACAACCTCGAGGGCTCCGGCGTCCACAGCTACTACTTCATGGTCCTCGTGGAGCAGGGGTGGATCGGGCTCATCCTCTTCCTGTCGCTCAGCGCGTGCGGCCTCGTCACCGCCGAGCGCGCCTACCACGGGGTCGAGACCCACGAGGAGCGGCTCATCGTCTTGATGGCGGCCGCCTCCCTGGTGATCAACCTGAGCTTCCAACTCATCAACGACATGATCGAGACCGACAAGGCCGGGCCCTGGTTCTTCTACAGTCTCGCGCTACTCGTCGCCACGGACGTGCGGCGGCGGCGGCGCCACCAGCGTCGCGGATAGGTGGCGTAAGTTAGGGCCGACATGTCCCGCACCGCCACCGAGCAACTCAACGACGAAGCCCTCTACCGCGAGGCGGTGGTGCTCGGGGATCCATACGCGCAACACTGCTTTACCGATAGATTCCGCGTTCGCATCATCGGCTTCGCCCGGCAGTGGTGCGATACCGCCTCGCTCGCGGAGGAGGTCTGCGCGGAGGTCTTGCGCAAAGTGATGATGCCGGGCTCGCCGCGGGAGGTCACCTCGGTGACGGGCCTCCTCCACGCCGCCACCCGGAACACGGCCTACACGCTCCTCGAGCGCCGGCGGCGCGATCGCGAGCGGCACGACGCGACCGCCGAGTACCTCCACGCCTTCCGCGAGGACGACGTGCCGCCTAGCCTAGACCAACTGGATGCCCTCGTGCACGACACCCTCGTCGAGCGCCTGCGGCAGGGGATCGCACAACTCCGGCCAGACCAACGCGCCAGCGTGGAATGCTTTTACTTCGAGGACCTGAGCTACGAGGACATCGCCGAGCGACTCCAGATACCGGCCGGCGCGGTGAGGTCGCACCTCCAGAACGGACGTAAGCGCCTGCGTCACCTGCTGGCGCCGCGTTAGGTCTAAACCGGTGGGGTTACTTTCGCCATCCCCGCGGTGCGGCCAGGCCCGGGGGCAGTCGATATGTCGAGAGAAGAGTTACACGCCGGGCTGGATGCCGTCGCCGCGATCGCGGCGCTGCCGCGGTGGCGGCGGATGCTGGTCAATCCCTACCGCTACGCCTCCGCGATCCTCTTCCGCGAGATTGTCTACAGGCGTAGGCGCCGCGAGCGGTCCGTCCACAGCGCGACCTTCTTCGGGCGCGACATGCAGATCCTGCTTCCGTCCAGCACCGATATCTACCTTACGAAGGGGAAGTCGCACGACTCCGAGGTCCGGCTCGCGAGATTCATGTTGGAGCACCTAGGCGTCGGCGCGAGTTTCCTCGACGTCGGTGCGCACTACGGGTACTTCACCTTGCTCGCCTCCGAACTCGTCGGTGCCGCGGGCGCGGTCGCGGCCATCGAGGCGTCGCCGGCCACCTACCGCGTACTCGCCGCCAATACCGCCGCGCTCGACAACACCAAAACCTTCAATCTCGCCGCCTCCGACGGGGCCGGGCGGTTGTCCTTCTTCGAGTTCCCGACGCTGTACTCGGAGTACAATTCGATGGACGTAGATCAATTTAGGGAGGAGTCCTGGTTTACGGATTACGCCCCCACCGAGATCGAAGTTGCGGCGACTCCCTTGGATGCATTCGTCGTCCAGCACGACCTGCAGCCGGCCATCGTCAAGATCGACGTCGAGGGCGCGGAGTTCAAAGTCGTTACCGGCTTCCGGTCTTACCTCGAGGCGCACAGCCCTTACGTCGTCATGGAGTACCTCTCGGCCGAGCGCGGCGACGCCGAACACGCCAACGCCGAGCGGACCTTGCGATCCCTCGGTTACGAGGCCTACCTCATCAATGAGCGTGGGCACTTCAAGGAGGTGCGAGACGTCCGCGAGCACATTAAGGACAGCGGCGAAGAGTCAGACAACATCGTTTTCGCCAAGCCGAACTCCGTCTCGGAGGTGCACTGAGGTTCCACGGGCGTCACGTCCGCTTCGCCTTCCCCCGACCGAGTCCCGTACCGAAGGTCCGCGATGGTCGCACCCACAGTACGTTAGCCATTGAGCACGTCCGGACGGCGCACTCTCAGCGCGTCCCAAACCCGGCGCACTTTCGGTCCCTCCGTCACTCCTCCTCCTCCTCCTCCGACAGCCCCCACTGCATCAGCTTCGGGTCGGCCACCTCGCGGTCGAGGAAGTCGTTGAGCCTGTCGATCGAGATCGTCATGTCTACCTGCCCGAAGCGGTTGAGACTTACGTCAAAACCCTTTAGCTCCGGGTGTACGTCCGGTAGGGTCCGCACGGCCGTCCGTCGGTGCCGCGCCCCGGGGTTGTGATTCGGTTGATCCTTCGCCACGGTGCTAGGTCGTTTTGGCGAAAGCCGTAGTGCCGGCCGCCCAACGCGCGAGCGTCTCCGCGCGGCCGAGGACCTCGCTGAGGGCAAACACGTCCGGTCCGGACATCCCGCCCGTGAGGGCGATGCGGTAGAGCGGCAGCACGGCGCCCAGCTTCCCGCCCGAGGCGTTGACGGCGGCCTTGACGTCCGTGGCGATCGCGTCGGCCTGCCAGTCGGCCACCTCCCGCAGCGCGGTTTCGACGGCGCCGTACGTGTCGGGCGTCACCTGCGCGGCACGTTTGGCGACCTGCGTCTCGTCGTAGCCCGTCGGCGTCTCGAAGAGGTAGCGGTGCTCGACGGGGAGCTCGTGCATCGTCACCAGGCGCTCGCGCACGAGGGGCGCGAGGGTTTTGACGAAAGTCGCATCGGTGTGGCGGTCGCCGCGCAGGTGGGCTTTCGCCAAAACCGGCATCGCCAGCGCCGCGAAGGCCTCGTCCGAGAGCCGCATGATGTACTGCTGGTTGAACCACCTGGCCTTGTCGAAGTCGAAACGCGCCCCGGACTTCCCGATGCGGTCGAGGTCGAAGGCGGCGACGAGTTCGTCCACGGAGAACAGCTCCTGCTCCGTACCGGGATTCCACCCGAGCAGCGCCAGGAAGTTGACGACGGCCTCCGGGAGGAAGCCGCTTTCGCGAAAACCCGCGAAGGTCTCGCCGCTGGCCTCGTCGCGCCACTCGAGCGGGAAGACCGGCAGGCCGAACTTGGCCCCGTCGCGCTTACTCAACTTGCCCTTCCCGACGGGCTTCAGGATCAGCGGCAGGTGCGCGAAGGTCGGCATCTTGCCCTCCCACCCGAACGCCCGGTAGAGGAGCACGTGGTGCGCCGTGCTCGGGAGCCACTCCTCCCCGCGGATGACGTGCGTGATGCGCATGTGCTCGTCGTCGACCACGTTGGCGAGGTGGTAGGTCGGCAGGCCGTCCGCCTTCATCAGCACCTTGTCGTCCAACTCGTCCGTCGAGAAGCGCACCGTCCCGCGGACCGTATCCGCGAAGACGACTTCCTCGCCGGGCTCCACGAGGAGGCGCACGACGCGGGTACCGCCGGAGGCGAGGCGCTGCTCGAGGGCGGCGGCGCTGAGCCCGAGACTGTTGTCGAGACCACCGCGCGTAGTGGCGTCGTAGCGGAAGACCTCGCCGGCGGCCTCCGCGCCCTGGCGCAACTCGTCGAGTGCTTCCGGGGTGTCGAAGGCGTAGTAGGCGCGCCGCTCGTCGACGAGGCGCTGCACGGCGTCTCTGTACAGCGCCGAGCGCTCGCTCTGGCGGTAGGGCCCGTAGGCGCCGCCCGTCTCCGGACCTTCGTCGGGCGTCATGCCGCACCAGTCCAGCGCCTCGCGGATGTAGGCCTCGGCCCCCTCGACGTAGCGCGCCCGATCGGTGTCCTCGATGCGGAGCAGGAAGGCCCCGCCGGTCTGGCGGGCGAGGAGGTAGTTGTACAGTGCCGTGCGGACGCCCCCGATGTGGAGGGGGCCGGTGGGGCTGGGCGCAAAACGGACGCGGGCGGGGGAGGGCATAGCTGGTCGGGGGTCGGGACTCACGAACGTGCAAAGGTAGAGGCGAATTTGGGAGGGCGCGCAGATACGAGCGCAGCGATTCGGCCGTTCGCAGCGTTGTAAGACTGCCCCAGGTCGTCGTGGCCGGTCCTTGCAAAATCTCACGCCTTGTACTTCGCCCGTACGCCCTCCATCATCCAGCGCATCTTCCACCAGTTCACCTGGCGGAGCGAGGCCTCGGGCAAGCGGCTCTACCTCACCTTCGACGACGGACCGATCCCGGAAGTCACGCCGTGGGTGTTGGACACGCTCGCCGAGTACGACGCCAAGGCCACGTTCTTCTGCGTCGGCGAGAACGTGCAGCGCCACCCGGAGCTCTTCGAGCGCCTCATCGAGGAGGGGCACGCCGTCGGCAACCACACCCACAATCACCTCAGCGGCTGGTCGACCGACGTGGGCGACTACCTCGCCAACGTGCGGCAGTGCGCGCAGCTCGTCTCCAGTAGGCTCTTCCGCCCGCCTTACGGTCGCATTAGTCCCCGCAGCGCCAGGGCGCTCCACGGGGAGTACCGCATTGTGATGTGGGACGTGCTGAGCGGTGACTTCGACCCGAACCTCGACGGCGAGGCTTGCCTGAGCAACGTGCTCGACCACGTCGTGCCCGGAAGCATCGTCGTATTTCACGACAGCCTCAAGAGCGAGCGCAACCTGCGGTACGCCCTGCCGCGCACCCTCGACGCCCTGAGTCGCCTCGGCTACAGCTTCGAGGCTCTATCGCAGCAGCACCACGGCAAGGAGAAGCATTCCCTGACGACGGAGTAGATCGCAGCGCTATTAAGTAGCTACTAAGTAGCTACCAAGTCGCGACAGAGACGCCGGCCTCGCGCTCGAACCAGCGCAGGGGCGCGAGGTTCTTGTCACCCGTGCGGGTGTCGCACACGAAGAAGCGGTAGTAGAAGTCGAGCTCCCCGTCGAAGCGGTCGAGGAGTCGATCGAGGCGTTGCTGACTCCGGTTGCGCCGGTGGTAGAGGGCGTCGAGGCGCCAGCAGTAGTACGCCTCGTCGTGCCACTCCGTCAGCTCGATGACGCGGCGTGAGCTGGTGTACCGCTCCACGAAGCGCCGCGCGAGGATGCCGTGGTGCTGCGTCCAATCCCGGGGCTCGGTCTTGTTCTCGGTGTACTTAAAGGAGTCGTGCACGAGCGCGACGAGCCTCAGGTCGCGCCGCTGGTCCAGCGGCAGGTCGGCCAGTTTGTCGACATTCGCCAGCACCTCGACGACGTGTCGCCAGACCTCTCCCTCGGGGTGCCCGAAGCGCGGCGTCCCCCAGTCCATCCCGGCGATGATCTCGGGCTGTCGCAACAGGAAGGCCTCCAGATCGGTTTCCGGTGGGATCATTTCGCTGAGGACAACCGCTTTCACGGCGGCGAAAATAGACCCGTCCCCCCAAGCTCGACCATGACGCACCCTTCCGATTTCCGCCGCCTACTGCTCGCCTCGCTGATCGGTGGCCTCTTCGCCGCCGCCCTGTGCGTGGGTGGCTTCGCGTACTATAGCTCGGGTGTTCGGCTTTCGCCAAAACCCGCTGCGCCCGCGAGCTTCGCGTCTTACGGGGTGGCGCCCGATAACTTCCGGGAGGCCGCCCGCAAGAGCATGGCCGCCGTCGTGCACATCAGTACGCAGGAACAGCAGCCCCTGACGCTCTGGGACCACTACTACGGTCGTGCGCCGCAGGTGCGCCAAGGCACAGGTAGTGGCGTCATTTACGCGGCCGACGGCTACATCGTGACCAACAACCACGTCATCGACGGTGCGGACGCCATCACGGTGAGCCTCAACGACAACCGACGCTTCACGGCCGAGTTGATCGGCACCTACCCCGCGGCCGACATCGCCGTGCTCAAGGTCGACGGCGAGGGACTGCCCGTGCTGCGTTTTAGCGACAGCGACCAGGCCGAGGTCGGCGACTGGGTGCTGGCCGTCGGCAACCCGTACAACCTCTCCAGCACCGTGACCGCCGGCATCATCAGCGCCCGCGGCCGCGACATCGGCATCATCCACGACCGCAACGCCATCGAGAGCTTCATCCAGACTGACGCGGCCATCAACCCCGGCAATAGCGGTGGCGCCCTCGTCAACACCCAGGGCGAACTCGTCGGCATCAACACGGCCATCTACTCGCGCACGGGCGGCAACAGCGGCTACGGCTTCGCGATCCCGGCCAATCTCACTTCCCGCATCGTGGACGACATCATCGCGACGGGCAGCTACCGGCAAATCGTCCTCGGTATCGAAGCCGGCGAACTCGATACGGAGTGGGCGCGAGAGCTGCAGGTGCCGGTGTCGCAGGGGATCGTACTCACGTCGGTAGACCCCGGGGGCGCGGCCGGACTCGCCGGACTTCGGGACGGCGATGTCGTGGTGGGGGCTGCGGGGCGGGGCATCCGTACCATTCCGCAATTCCGCGAGGCAATGGGCTCGCGCAAGCGCGGCGACGAGATCGAGCTGGAGGTATACCGAGACGGGAAGCGGCGAACGGTATTGCTGCGGCTGTGACGGGGTGATGGGGAGACGAGTCACGTAGGGGCTTGGCGGCCCGGTGGTGTAGCGTCTGGTGGTTGGGCGAGGTGAATCGCCGCCGAATTACGGGGTGGCCATTTTGGTGAGACGACCGCCCTTCTGCCGCAGCTCCCCATTGTCCGCTCCTCGACATACTCCCTACGTTGGTCAGGTCGTGACCAAACCCTCGCGCCTGCGCCGACTTACAACAAGAGAAGCGCGCCGATCCCTCGGCGCGCATCCCCGTCTGAAGTTGGTTTTTCGTTTGATACCGACGTCCACAGCGTTAATATAGCTGTGGGCGTCTTTTTGTATCCCGAAACCTAGTTGCCGGGCGTGGAGCCGTTGTTCGGCTGCCCGCGTCGCGCGCGCTGCATCGGGTTTTCCCCGCCGCCGCGGCTGCCGCGCTCGTAGAGTTCGAATCGACTCGGCGCCTGCGCCCGCGCGGGGTAGTCGTTGTTGCTGCGGTCGATGTCGGCGATCTCAAGGAAGGGGTCGAGGGCGATGCGCTGGACGGCCTTCGTTTTGACGAAAGTCTTCGTGACCTCGGCGTCGTTCATCTTCCAGATCTCGGCGGGGATGCGGTCCACCTCCGTGGTGCCGTCCTCGAAGGTCCACTCGATGATGACGGGCATCACGAGACCGCCCTTGTTCTCGAGCGTGAGTTCGTAGAAGTGCTTGGTGTCGTTCAGCATCGCGCGCGCCTCCGGGGACAGCTTGCTCATCTGCCTCTCGAGGTCTTCGCGATCCGCCACGGACATTTTGCGGGGGTCGTAGTCGGTGTAGAAATCACGTAGGCTACGGTCGATCTCGTCCTGCGTCTTGGCGATCGCCGTCGCGTTGCGGATCTCGGAGATCCCGCGCTGCTCCATGTCGCGCTCGCCCATGCTCGCCATCTCGCGGGCCTCGGGGCTGCCGGGGTTCATCTGGAAGTGGCGGACCTTGGCGATGCCCTGGTCGGCGTGATCGGTGGTGAAGAACCAGCCGCGCCAAAACCAGTCTAGGTCGTAGGCGCTCGCGTCTTCCATCGTGCGAAACAGATCGGCTGGCTCGGGGTGCTTGAACTTCCAACGGTTCGCGTACTTCTTGAAGGCATAGTCGAAGGACTCGCGGCCCATGACCGTCTCGCGGAGAATGTTGAGCCCGGTGGCGGGCTTGCCGTAGGCGTTGGAGCCGAACTGGTAGATCGACTCCGAGTTGGTCATGATGGGGGCGATGTTGTCCTTGTCGCCAGCCATGTAGGGCACGATGAGGTGGGCTGGTCCGCGGCGGCTGGGGTAGTTGCGCTCCCACTGCTGCTCGGCGAGGTACTGGAGGAAGGTGTTGAGGCCCTCGTCCATCCAGGTCCACTGGCGCTCGTCGGAGTTGACGATCATCGGGAA
Source organism: Saprospiraceae bacterium (assembly GCA_965215115.1). Classification (GTDB taxonomy): domain Bacteria; phylum Bacteroidota; class Bacteroidia; order Chitinophagales; family Saprospiraceae; genus CALDTK01. Next base: position 1,679,739 of record OZ244050.1, on the reverse strand, counting down.
GTAGTTGTGGCCTACTTCGTGGATGATGACGCCGATCATGCCGTACTTGACGCGATCGGAGTAGGTCTTGTCGGCCTCCGGGCGACCGAAATTGAAGCAGATCATCGGGTACTCCATCCCGATGTCGGCGGCGTTGATGCTCCACGCCACGGGGTAGGGGTAGTCGAAGGTGTAGTGCGAGTACCACTTGAGCGTGTGCGCGACGGCCTTGGTGGAGTAGCGCTCCCAGAGGGGGTTGCCTTCCTTCGGGTACATCGACATCGCCATTACCGTCGAGCCGTCACCTTGCTTGACGGCCATAGCGTCCCAGATGAACTTGCGGCTCGATGCCCAGCCGAAGTCACGCACGTTGGTGGCCGAGAACTTCCAGGTACGCTCCTCCTTGAGCTTGCGCTTCTCGCGTTCGAGGGCCTCGTCCTGGGTGCAGACCACGACCACGGAGTCGTAGCTCGTACGGGCCCTCTCGAGGCGGTCGCGCTGGGCGCTGGTCATCACGTCCTTCTGGTTTTGGAGCGTCCCGGTGGCAGCGACGAGGTGATCGGCGGGTACGGTGAGTTCGACCTTGTAGTTGCCGAAGGGCAGCGTGAACTCACCCCGCCCGAGGAACTGCTTGTTCTGCCAGCCGTCCTCATCGGAGTAGACGCACATCCGGGGGTAGAACTGCGCGATCGTGTAGAGGTAGTTGCTATCGGTCTCGAAGTACTCGTAGCCCGAGCGGCCGCCGATCTTCATGCGGTCGTTGATGTTGTACCACCACTTGATCCGGAGTTGGGTCTTCTGGCCAGGCAGGAGGGCGGTCGGGAGGTCGACCCGCATCATGGTCTTGTTGACGAAGGTACTGGCCGGTTTGCCGTCGCCGTACTGCACGTAGTCGATCTTGAAGCCGCCGTCGAACCAGGGCACCATGTTGGTCAGCTCCGTCGAGGACATCCGGTCCTTCATCTCGCCGGTACTGATCTTCTCCGTATCCGTGTCGAGCGCCCGCATGTTCTGGTCGAGCTGGAGCCAGAGGTAGTCGAGGGCGTCGGGGGAGTTGTTGTGGTAGGTGATCACCTCCTCGCCGTAGATGCGCTGCGTCTCGTCCTCGAGGCGGATCTTCATATCGTAGTCCGCCTGCTGCTGGTAGTACATGTGGCCGGGGGCGCCGGCGGCATTGCGGTAGACGTTCGGCGTCGGCAGTTCGCCCGGGGTGAACTGGCGGAACTTATTGTCGTCGATGTTGGCCGTGGGTTGGTGCTGCGCGTACGCTGCGGTGTGCAGCAGGGGAGCACACACAGTACGCTCAGCGCATTCAGGAGTCGCGTCATGGTTCGTAGAATGTTCGGCCGGCAAAATACAGCGTCCGGGTGCTTGCGCGAGACGGTAATGTTTACCCTAGCCTCGACTGGCCTTTACTTTTAGGATATGTCGCTTCAGTGTCGCGTAGTCGACACCGATGTCTTCGACGGTTTGGGGTTTATCCAACAGACCTTCCAGTTGGGGCGGGAGCGACACCTCGGTCCCGAGGATGCGCTCCACGTCGTCGCGGAACTTGGCCGCGTGGGCCGTACCGAGTACGATACCGGCACCTCCGCCTTCCTTCTGCTGGAACTGCTTCAGCGCCAGGCTCCCGACCGCCGTGTGGGGATCGAAGACGTAAGGCGGGTTTTGGCGAAAGCCCAACCTCATCTCCTCTTCCGTAGCCTCGTCCGTGAAGCTTACTGCGTAGACCCGCTCCCTGAAGCCGTTCCACGTGGAACCTAGCAGTCGACTCAGTCGGACGTAGTTGCTCGGAGCGCCGACATCCATGGCGTTCGAGAGGGTAGCGACGGAGGTCTTCGGGGTGTACTCGCCCGTGCGTGCGTAGGAGACGACGGTATCGTTGGCATTCGTGGCGGCCACGAACTTCGCCACCGGTAGTCCGAGGGCTTCCGCCAAAACCCCCGCCGTGAGGTTACCGAAGTTGCCGCTCGGAACACTGAACACGGGCGGTTCTGCGTGTCCGTACGCGAGCCACTGCCGGTAGGCGTCGATGTAGTAAAAGCTCTGCGGAATGAGTCGCGCGATGTTGATGCTGTTCGCGGAACTGATATTGACTTCGCTGCGCAATTCGGCATCCAAAAAGGCTTGCTTGACGAGGTGCTGGCAGTCGTCGAAGCTTCCCGCGACGCGAAGTGCGGTGACGTTACCGCCCAGTGTCGTGAGCTGGGCTTCCTGAATGCTCGACACGCGGCCTTTCGGATAGAGGATGACCACGTCTATGTTGTCACTTCCGTGAAAACCCGCGGCGACGGCACCGCCGGTATCCCCGCTCGTCGCCACGAGGATGATCAGCTTCTCGCCGCGCCGTCGCAGGAAGTAACCCATGACGCCACTCATGAAGCGCGCGCCAAAATCCTTGAAGGCGGCGCTCGGTCCGTGGGTGAGTTCGAGGACGTAGTTTTGGACACCAGTACTACCGTCGCCCAAGCGTTCGAGTGGGGCAGGAAAATCGATGGCCGCCGCGACGATGCTCGCCAGGCCGTCCGTCGGGATCTCCCCCGCGAGAAGGTGTTCGGATACGTCGGTGGCGATCCGTTGCAGGTTGCTTTCGGGCAGCTTTCGCCAAAACGCTTCAGGAAGCGGCTCGATGCTTACCGGGAGGTACAATCCGTTGTCCTTCGGGAGCGCCGTGAAGACCGCCTCCCGGAAAGACACCCGCGTGGATGCGTCATTGGTGGAGTAGAGCAGCATAGGATAGTTGGAGAGCGGCAGAGTGAAAAGTGGAGAGTGGCCGTACTACCCGTGCTAGGCGTCGAGCGAACGGAGGAGCCACGGCTCTACGGACATGCTGTCTAGCAAACGTGTGCACCCTCTGGATGTATCGCGCTTTGGTACACGGTAGACTTTAGGCCCGCGGCTTTAAACGCCGCCTGCATCGCCGTACCGGCTGCCGTGGCGATGGTCGTGTTTTGGCACAGCGCAAAGACGCTCGGTCCGGCGCCACTGATGGAGCACCCTAGGGCACCCGCCGCCAACGCCGCAGCCTTGACCTCCGCGAAGCCCGGAATCAACTGCGCCCGTTGCGGTTCGATCACCAAGTCCTGCATGCTCCGTTGGACGAGCTGGATGTCGTTGCGGTAAAGACCGATGACGAACCCTCCCAAGTTGGCCTGCTGTCGCACCATCAACTCGAGCGGCACCTGGTCGGATAGGACGGCCCTCGCGTCGCGGGTGAGTATCTGCACGTTCGGATGCACCACGCAGACCCGGAGGCCAGAGGGGATGATGAGGCGTTGGACATCGCAAGTAGCCGCATCCCGCACGAGGCAAATCCCACCCAGCATACTCGGGGCCACGTTGTCGAGGTGCCAGGCGTCGTCGGCTACCTGCTCGCCCATTGCCGCAAAACGCAGCAGTTGCCGCTTCTCGAAGGGTCGACGCAGCAGTTCGTTGACGACCATGGCACCCGCCACCGCACTCGCCGACGAACTCCCCATCCCGGAACCGAAGGGCATTTTCTTGCGGATCTTGAGCGCGATCCCGCGGCTCAGATCGCCGTGCGCCTCGTAGGTGGCGAGCGCGGCCCGCCCGGCGGTGTTGCGCGCTACCTCGAGCGGCAGCATCCCCTTCGCCCCGGTGATCTCGGTAATCGTGACCCCCGGCTCGTCGGTGAAGTCCGCGATGATTTCGTCGCCCGGGCCCTCCAGACATAGCCCCAGCGTGTCGTAGCCCACGGCCAGGTTCGCCACCGAGGCCGGCGCAAAAACTTTTACTCCCATGATCTCAGGTTGCCGATCGTGATGATCTCGGCGAAAATACCGGCGGCCGTGACGGTCGCGCCGGCGCCGGGCCCGCGGATCACGAGCGGTCGTTCGTGGTAGCGGTCCGTCGTGATGACCACCATGTTGTCCGACCCGGACATCCCCCAGAAAGGACTCGCGCCGTCGATCTCCCGCAGGCCCACCGTAGCCTTCCCTTCGCGCAACTCACCCAGTAGGATGAGCCGCTTGCCGTTTTGACGCAAGTCGCCCATTCGTGCGCCGAGTCGCGCATCGTCGCGTGTGCGCAAAACATCGAAGAAGCCCTCGACGCTACCTGCCGCAAAAGCCTCGGGCGACAGGAACCCCTCGACGGCCACATCGGAGACCTCGAGCGGGATGCCGGCCTCCCGGGCGAGGATCACGAGTTTGCGCGCCACGTCCTGGCCGCTGAGGTCTACCCGCGGATCGGGCTCGGTGTACCCCTTCGCCCTCGCCTCCGCGACGACTTCGCTGAAGGCCTTCGTGCCGTCGTACGTATTGAAGATAAAGCTCAGCGATCCGCTCAGGATGCCGTCGATCGTCCGTACGCTGTCCCCGGAGACACTGAGGTCGTGGAGCGTACCGAGCAGCGGCAGTCCGGCCCCGACGTTGGTCTCGTACGCGAAGACCGTCGAGTTGTCCGCGGCCAGCCGCTTCAGACCTACGTAGCGTTCGTAAGACGAGGCCGTGGCCACCTTGTTCGGCGTCGAGACGGCGATGCTATCGGCGAGGAGCCGTTCGTAGAGCGCCGCGACCTGCTCCGAGGCCGAACAGTCGACGAAGATGCTATTCGTGAGGTTGAGGGCGATGAGCCTTTCGGCAAAACCTTCTAGGTCGGCGTCTTCGCCTATCTCGGTGAGTGATTCGAACCAAGCCGCCAGGTCGATCCCGTCCTCGTCGAAGATCATCTTACGGGTGTTCGTCAAACCGATGAGCCGCAGGTTGAGGCGCTTGGTCTCTCGCAGGTGGTCGACCTGCCCCTGGAGTTGGCGCAGGAGCTCCTCGGCGATCAGGCCCGTACCGACGATGAAGAGGTTGACATCGCGCAGGTCCGAGAGGAAGAAAGCATCGTGAAGCGCGTTGAGGGCCTTCTTCTCGTCCTCCTTACGGATCACCACGGAGATATTGAGCTCCGAAGACCCCTGCGCGATGGCGACGCAGTTGATGGCGTTGCGGCCGAGCGCGGCGAACATCCTCCCCGCGATCCCCGGGCGAAAGCGCATCTGCTCCCCGATGATGGCGATGACGCTGAGCCGAGACTCGACTTTGATCGGTCGGATCAGGCCGGCCCCCAACTCGTACGAGAACACCGACTCGACCTTGCGCTTGGCAATCTCCGCCTTTGTGGGTGACACGGCGAAAGTGATGTTGTGCTCCGACGAGCCTTGCGTAATCAGGATGACATTGATCCCGGCCGCCGCCAGTGCACCGAAGAGCCGGCCGGAAATCCCGACGACGCCAAACATGCCGCTGCCCTCGAGCGTGAGCAGGGCGATGTCGTTGAGCGACGAGATACCCTTCACGGCCCTGCCGGTGGGGTCCGACTTCTGCGTCACGAGCGAACCCTCGAACTCCGGCCGAAACGTGTTCTTGATGTACAGCGGGATGCCGAGTTGCATTGCTGGCAACAGCGTCGGCGGGTAAATGACCTTGGCGCCGAAGTGGGACATCTCCATCGCTTCCGGGTAGCTAAGGCGTGGGATCGTGAAGGCCCGACGTACGGCGCGCGGGTCGGCCGTCATGACGCCATCCACATCCGTCCAGATCTCGATTGCCTCCGCCTTAATGCCCGCGGCGATGAGAGCAGCCGTGTAGTCGCTCCCGCCGCGACCCAAGGTCGTCGTGAGGCCCTTCAAACTCGATCCGATGAATCCCGTAATGACCTGGATCCCGCCCGTGGTCCGGAAGTGTTGGTCGATGTTTTCGTAAGTCTCCTTGAAGCGTACGTTGGCGGCCCCAAACCGCTTGTCGGTTTTGATGAGGTTGCGCGCATCGAGGAACTGCGCGTTGAGCCCCGCTTCCTGCAGCGCTCGCGAGATCACGTAGGCCGAGTTGCGCTCTCCGAAACTCAACACGTAGTCCATCGTCCGGGGACTGGCCTCGCGCACCATGGAGATTCCCTCCAGCAGGGAGGACAGCGCCGCGTTGTTGCTACCGATGTCCTTGATGAGTTGCGCACGTCGCTCACCCGTGGTGAGTTCCTTGATCGCACTCTCGTGCCTTACCTTGAACCGGTCGAACTCATCGCGCCACCGCGCCTCCCCGCGTTCGGCCGTACGCGCCATGTCGATCAACTGATCAGTCGCACCCCCGAAGGCCGACACCACCACACAGAAGCGTTCACCCGCGGCGTGTTTTTCCGTAAGGATCACCGCAATCGACTTAATGCGATCCGGGTGCCCCACGGAGCTGCCCCCAAACTTCAGTACTCTCATCGCCATTCCTTGCTGCATAGGTTCCACGTGGAACGTGAGCGCCGCCGTTCGACACGTATTTGTTTGACTCGGAAGGATGGCTGGGCGGGCGGCCAAAAGTAATCGCTTCTCCTGATCGCGGGGAGCGGATTGATGCGACCGTGTGGAGGTCTAGGGTGAGAGCTCAGGGGCAATCAAGGGAGCCGCACGATCCTAACCTCGTCCCCGTAGATCGTCGGCATGAACGCCAGGCCGTCGCTCAGCGTGGCAAATGGGCCAAGACCACTGTACGGTGTCCCCTCCACCAAAGTGCTCACCTGACCGGAGGCCGGATCCACCGCAAACACGACCCCCGGGGCTTTGGCTCCGCCGAGCGCCGTGTAAAGGAGGCGGTTGCCTACTACCTCGACGGCGCCGAGGTTGCCTGCGTACTCAACGACGCGACGGGATTTGCCGGTAGATGGGTCGAGTTCGTAGACGTACGCCGATTTCGTTTCGTCGGACAGGTAGCTGCTGGCGTAGAGCTTATCTGTACTAGGGTCGTAGGCGAGGTCGCTCACGCCAAAGACAGTATTGACCTTGGTGGGTGCCGAGCCGTCGATGGGGATCGTCCAAAGCGCTCCGGCGATGGGGTCGGCGATGTATAGATGGCCACTCCGATCAGCGCAGAGGCCCCCGAGTAGTCCGTGCTGCTCCGATGCGAGGAAGCTAGCGACTACGCGGCCCGTGGCCTTGTCGACGCCCACGACCTGGTCAACGTTCGTAAAGTATAGCACGTCTCCGACGGCGGCCATCCCGAGGGGTGAGTTCAGTCGTTTGATCAGCGTATCGACGAGGCGACCGTTGGCGTCGTAGGCGATGATGTAGCCGGCGCCATTCTTGTCCCCGGGTCGGTACTCCGGTCCGATGTGCGAGACGTAGACTCGGTCGCCGTCGATGACGACGCAACTCGGGTGCATCCCGACCTTCCACGCCGACGCGGGGGCGCTAACCCCGAGATTGCTGGTGCTCTCACTGCTCGCTTCATCGGCCCCCGCTTGGTCGTTGCAGGCCTGCCCAGTACAGCACAAGGCAATTAATAAGAAGGGCAAACGAGGAAAAGCCACGGGCGGGGGGGGGGGGTAGGGGGGGAATGCGAGCCAGCTGCTGGTGCCCAACCTATGACGATGCCTCCCAGTTCTGGAGCGCCGCCGCCTCGGCAATGCGCATCTGCGCTGCTTCCTCATCGGTTTCGTCGCCGAGTCCGCAGAGGTGTAGCAGGCCGTGGGCCAGGACGCGCAACAGTTCTCGTTGCGGGCTTTCGCCAAAACGCTGGGCGTTCTCGGTGACGCGCTCGACGGAGATGTAACACTCGCCCTCGATCGCACCTGTTGACGGACTGTCCTCCGCGAGGTCGAAGGTGATGATGTCGGTGAGGGTGTCGTGGTCGAGGTGCTCAACATTCATCCCGGCGAGGAAATCGTCGCTACAGAAGACGTAGTCCAGCTGATCGATACGCCGACCGTAAGTTTTGGCGACAGCCGCCAACCAGCCATCGACCGCGACTTCGGAAATTTCGTCGAAGATGTCCGGCCGATCAATCTCGTGAAACGCGAAACCCACCGAAGTCTCGTCCGGATCGAGCGGTAAGCTGGGAAACTTCATTCCGAGAGAGCAGGGGCGATGGCGAACGCGTGATCCGCGGAGGGTCTACGCGTCGAGGTCCGCGAGGGTCGCAACGGGCACGGAGGCGCACCGGCACGCGAAGCCCATCCGCACTGCCCGCCCGTCGTCCTCGAACTCGATCTTGTCCGTGAGCGCACGCATGAGGAACACGCCGCGCCCGCCCTCCAGCTCCAGGAAAGCTTCCTGGGTCGGGTCCCGCACGGCATCCGGCTCGAAGCCGGCGCCCTCGTCCTTGACGATCACCTCCAGACGCATGGGCGCCTGTATGATCTCGATGCGGACCGACTTGCCCTCGTCGAGGCCGTTGCCGTGGCGGATGGCATTCGTGACGGCCTCCAGGGTCGAGACCATCACGTTGCCCCGCATCTCGTCGTCGAGGCAGTTGCGATTCAGGACATCCGCGATGAATCCCTCCAGACGGTGTAAACTCTCCAGACGGGACGCTAGGACCAGGGAGAGGCGAGGATGAGACATAAGGCGCGAAGGATCGGCTGGGGTAACGGTCGTCGAGGATTCGGTCACGAGGCCTAACCCAGGCACTCGCTCCTTGCACCTAACCACCTTTGACGGGTCAAAGTTCCCCCATCGGAACTATACCTCAAGTGATTGTAAACAATTGTCGCACTGCGGCTCATCACCTGGCCCGTAGCTCGTCGAGGTAACGATCGACCAGCTGGCGGTAGAAGGGCGTGAGCGCCGGGTTGGCCTCGCGGTAGAGGTCGGTCTGCGTCGAGCGCTGCTTGAGGTACTCCTGCAGCGCCGGCGGGATGGTACGTGCAATCTCCGTACCGGATTCGCTCTTGCGGCGCTCCTCCTCGTCCTGCTGGCGGTCGGCCTTCTCGGCCTCGAGCAGGCGCGTGAGGATCTCCTCCTGGCGGCGCATCATCTCGTTGGTGAGGCGCTTGTTGACGAGGTCGGTCTCGGTCTGGTCCATCTGGTCGATGATCTCCTGGAGCTCGCGCGAGCCCTTGCCCTGCTCCTGCAACTTGCGCTGGCGATCGCGGAGCTCCTTGCGGAGGGCGGCCTGCCGGGCGGCCATCTCGGCGAACTCCCGGCTCGACACCCCGTCGCCGTCGCCCGCGCCGCCGGCCTGGCCCTTGCCCTGCTTGCGACCCTCGGCCTGCTTCTGCATGTTCTCCATGGCCTTCTCCATCTGCTCCTTGAGCGACTGCTGGCCTTGGCTCATCTTGTCCTTCGGATCACCGCTCGATCCCGTCTTGCCCTTGCCCTGGCCCTTGCCCTCGCCGGGCTTCTCGCAGGCCTGGTTGCCGGGCATCTCGTTGGCCATCTGCTCCTGCATCTGCTTCATGGACTCGGACAGCATCAGGGCCAGGTCGTTGACCGAGGTCATGATCCGCTGCTGGCGATTGGCGGCCTCGCCGACCTGGCGCTCCTCGAGGTTGTCGAGCGTCTGGTCGAGACCGACGCGGATGTCGCCCACCTTCTCGAGCACGAAGGTCTCGATCTGGATGACGCGCTTGGCCAGCGCCTGCAGGCTGTCGTCCACGATGCGGAAGTCGTCCTTGAGCTTGAACTGCTGCTGCACCTCCTCGACGTAACGCGGGGTGTTGATCTCGGTCTTCGCGAAGTCCCCCATCAGGCGCTCCTGGTCGAACGAGATCGTGACGAGGTTCTCGAGCAGCTGGCGGATGGCCTTGATGTCCTCGGCGGCCTGCTTCTGCTGTCCGCTCTGCATGGCCTGCTTCATCTTCTCGGCCATCGCCTTCATCTTCTTCGCGGCGTCCTTCTGCTTCTGGCCGGCCTGCTTGTTCTGCTGCTGGTCCATCTTCTGGCCGGCGTCCTTCTGGTCGCGCTTGACGTCCTTCTGGTCCTCCTTCTCGACGCCCGTGTCCTTGGGGCGCTCTAGCTGCTCGTTCTTCTTCTCGATTTGGTCGAGCTTCTCGGCGAGCTCTTCGAACTTCTCGTTGATCTCCTCCTGCTCGGCCTGCTGGGCCTCGTTCTGGGCGCCCTCCTCCTTCTCGGCGGTCTCCTCGCCGAGCTGCTGCTGCTCGGCGGCGAGCTCGTCGAGCTCCTCGCTCGCGACCTGCATCTCGTACTCGAGCTCGAGCTTCTTGAAGAGCTCCTCGAGGCGGTCGAGCTTCTGCTCGGTCTCCTTGTCGTCGGCCTGCATCTGCTGCATCATCTCGAGCGCGTCCTCCTTCTGGAGCTTCTCCATCAGGTCCTGGATCTTCTCGAGCATCGCCTTCATCTCGGGGTCCTGCAGCTGCTCGAACATCTCCTCGAGCTTCGCCTGCTCCTCCTCCTGTTCGGGGTCGGGCTCCTCGAACTCGGCCTGGTCGGCGCGCTGCTCTTCGAACTCCTCCTTGGCCTCCGCGATCTTCTGCTCGAGCTCGGCCTGGCGCTCCATCAGCTTCTCGAGCTCCTGGCGCGCCTGCCAGTCGATGTCCTTCTTCTGGAGGAGGTTCTCGCGCAGGCGCTTCATCTGCTCCTGGAGGGCCTTCGACTCCGCGATCGACTCCCGGAGCTTCTTCTTGATGTTGTCGCTCTGGTCGGCGCGCGACTCGGCGTACTCCTCGATGGTGCGCTTGCGGTAGGTCTCGACGGGCGTGCGGGCGGCCTTCGCGCCGTTGACGCCATCGTTGTCGAGGGTCTCGAAGTAGTAGCTCAGCTCCTCGCCGGGTTTTAGCGAAAGCCTGTCGATGTCGAAAGTGTAGTCGAAGGTGGCGGTTTTGCCGGAAGGCCTCACCAGCGACACGGTCTGCGTCACGGGCTTGCCGCCGGGCGCGGTCCGGGTGTACACGAGCCGCAGCGCCGTGAGGCCGTAGTCGTCGCTGGCCTCCCCGGCGAAGAAGAGCACGTTGCGCTGGGTCGAGTCCACGAACCGCTCGGCCGCGATGCTCGGGTGCTGGTCGGCGACCACGCTCACGCCGTAGCGCACGCTGTCGGCACGCGGCAGGGCGGTATTGCCGGTCACGACGGTATAAGGGGTCGAGCGCATGGCGCGCCGGTCGAAGCGGAAGAGTTGCTGCCCTTCCCGCGTCGCGCTGTCGAGGCGGCTTTCGCCAAAACGCATTTCGACGGCCTCGGTGTGGTCGGCCTCGAAGAGCCAGGTCACGCGCGTACCCTCGGGCACGGTGAGGTCGCCGAGGTTGTCGACGGTCTCGTCGCGGCGACCGGTGTGCGACGGGTAGTCGAGCTGCACCGTGAAGCCAACCAGGTTGGGCTTCTTCACCACCGCCAACCCGTAGCTCCGCGAGGTCACCTCGCCGCTGCTGAAGTGGAACCGCACGTCGTCGGCCACCTGCTGGAATTCGTAGCTGAACCTCGATCCCCCCTCGTGCCTAAGCTGGTACTCGTTGCCGTCGAGGGTGATGAACGCCTCCGCGGGAATGACGTCGCCCTCGACCTCGACGGTGAGTGGGTAGTTCTCGAACTGCACCACGCTGAGGTCGCCTTTCGGCAAAACGAAACGAAACGGTGCCGGGCGCTCGAAGTCCTCGTTGTTGCGGACGAGTCGATTCGTCGAATCCGTGATCCACGAGGGCGCGGCCACGAGGAAGCAGATCAGCAGCAGCAGCGGCGGCAGGGCGTAGCGCAGGTACTTCCGGTTCTCGCCGAGGTCGATGGCGCGGCGGAAGGGCACGGGCTGGAGCTCGGCCCCTTTCTGATCGATGCTGGCCAGCAGCAGGTCCTCGCTCACGCCACTCGTCGCGCGGGCGTCCGCGGTGTGCAACTCCGCCTCGCGCCCGAGTTGCAGGAGGTTGAGCAGCTTGTCCTTGACATCCCCGAAGTGATCCCCGATGATCGAGGCTGCCTGCTCGTGCGAGATCACGTCACCGAGGCGGAAGTACCGCGCCAGTGGCAGCAACACCCAGTAACCCGCCGCGACCGCGCTGACGCCGAGGAAGCCGAAGAACAGCGTCTTGCGCCCGAGCCGATCGAAGTAGAAGTTGCCCTCGAGCAGCGCGACGGCCAGGAAGCACAGGCCCACGAGGCCGAGCGTGTACAGGCTCCCGCGGATGACCTGGTTGAGGTAGTACTTGCGGATGAATTGGTCGAGCCGATCGACGAGGGCGCGGTAGGTAGTGCGTGATTGCATCGTGGGAGCGGAGTCGGGGGCGGGGGCCGGAGGAATGTGGAAGGACACCTAAATGTAATCCGGTAGGCCCGAATAATCTGCTAACGGGCGGGTGCGGAAAGGTGTTGCGACGGGGCGCCGCACACCGGGACGTTGGATTGCGGTGGGGGCCCTACTGCGCTTGAGGTGCTATATTCCAGGTATTTATTCGGCCAAACGTGCAATAGCGCGACAATTAACGATCCCTACGTGAACCCGGCCACGGCAATCCGGCATCTTCGGCGGTAGAACAAACATCAACCAAACCCACACCATGAGTTCCAGAAACTACAAATCCCACTTCCTCACCCTGGCGCTGATGCTCGCCTCGGTCGTGAGTGTCGTTGCGCAGGTGCGTACGGTCACGACGACCGCCGACAGCGGCCCGGGCAGCCTCCGCGAGGCCCTCACGACAGTCCCAACGACAGCAGTCAATTTCTCGTCCGCCATCAATGGCCAAAACATCGGCCTCCTCTCCCCGGTCGTCATCACGCAAGACCTGGCGATCAACGGCAACGGTCGCACGACGACCACCGTGAACGGTGCCGCCGGCACCTTCGTGATCTCCGCCGGGCGCAAGGTGCAATTCTTTAATATAGGTGTGGTAGGCGCCCGGGCGGTGTCCGGTGCGGCCATCAACGCCATGAACGCCGAGGTATCCGTATTCGACTGTGCCTTCGGCAACAACCTCGCCACCGGCGCGGCAGCCACCGAGGGCGGGGGCGCCATCTGGGTATCGGGCGGGAAGCTCATCATCCAGCGGACGGTGCTGTACTCCAACCGCGCCAACGGCACCAGCGGATCCGGGGGGGCAATCTTCGTCGGCAACGGCGCCGAGCTATCGGTGACGGAGTGTACGTTCGACTACAACATCGCCAGCCGCGCCGGCGGCGCCATCGAGGACGCTACGGGCGCCTCGACGACGGCCTTCGTGACGAATACCACCTTCGTGCGCAACGCGGCGAACGCCAACCCCGGCAGCGGCGGCGCCTACCACATCAGTGGCGCGGGCAACCTCAACATCAACGGCGGTGAAGTGCGCGACAACAACGCCAAGAAGCAAGGCGGCGGACTCTGGAACGGGACCGGCAATATGAATGTCGGCGGCGTGGTGTTCACGAACAACCAGGCCAGCGGTCCGAACGCTACCGACGGCGGTGGCGCGATCTACGCCCAGGGAGGTAAGGTACTGATCACGGGCAACACGCGCTTCATCGGCAACGGTGCCCAGGGCGCGGCCGGCTCCGGTGGCGCGCTCCTCGTCGACGAAGGCGCGATGCTCGAGGCGTACAATGCTTTCTTCCAGGGCAACGGCGCCACGCGCGCCGGCGGCGCGATCGAGAACAACGCCGGCGCGGGAGTGACGCTCAAGTTCGGCAACGTGACGATCGTCGGTGGGCTCAACGGCTCGTTCCCGGGCAACGGCGGCGGTTACCACGCGACGGGCGCGGGCAGTGTCGAGTTCCACGGCGGCGTGATCCGCGACAACTTCGCGACCGGCTCCGGGGGGGCACTCTGGAACGGAACGGGTAACATGCTGCTACTCGCGACCCAGGTCTTGAACAACTCCGCCGGCAACGGCACCCTCGGCCAGGGCGGCGGCGGCATCTACAACATGGGTGGCCGCGTCTCGATCCAGAACGGGGCCGTGCTCAGGGGCAACCTCGCCTACGGATTTCCGTCCGGTTCGGGTGGTGCGATCCTCAACACCAACGGCGGCACGATCGTCGTCGACAACGCGACCATCAGCGCCAACGGCGCCGTCCGCGCCGGCGGCGGCATCGAAGACTTCTCCAACACCGGGTCACTCAAGCTCACGAGCGTGACCATGGACGCGAACAACGCCTACGCCAATCCCGGCAGCGGTGGCGCCGTCCACGTCACGGGTGGGGCCTCGGTCCTCGTCGACCAGTCCACGATCACCAACAACCGGGCCCTCAAGCAAGGCGGCGGACTGTGGAACGGGACGGGCGTCATGACGATCAGCTCGACGACTTTCTCCGACAACGAGGCCAGGGGCAACCAATCTACCGACGGCGGTGGTGCGGTCTACAACGCGGGCGGAACCGTGGTCGTGACCACGCGGACGACCTTCAACGATAACGTCGCGGGCGGCACGGGCGGCTCGGGTGGGGCTATCTTTAACGCCGCCGGTGGTACGCTCAACGTCTTCAACACTACCATGACCGCGAACAGGGCTACCCGCGCCGGTGGCGCCATCGAGGATGCCTCCGGGACCGGGGGCGGTGTCGAGATTTTCAGTACGGACTTCACGGGTAATAAAACGGGGGCAATCCCTGGCAACGGTGGCGCGCTCCACGTAACCGGGGCAGGCAACGTCCTCATCAAGGATGGCGTGTTGGCTAACAACTTCGCCTCGAGCGAGGGTGGCGCCGTCTGGAACGGTTCCGGACGCATGGTCCTCGGCGACCTCACCTTCAACGACAACGTCGCCCGCGGCAACAGCGCCGAGAACGGCGGTGGTGCGGTCTACAACGAGGCTGGCACGGTAGAAATCACTTCGGTGGACTTCAATCGCAATATGGCGGACGGGGACTCCGGCTCGGGTGGTGCTATCAACAACCAGGGTACGGCCATCATCAGAGGTGGCAACTTCACCGGCAACACGGCCAGCCGCGCCGGTGGTGCCATCGAGGACCGCGGTAACGCCTCCCTCACCCTGCGTGACGTGCGCATAGTCGACAACCGCACTGGCGCCGCGCCCGGAAACGGCGGCGGTATCCACGTGACGGGCTCGGCGGCTGTGGTACTGCACGAAGTAGAGTTCCGCAACAACTTCGCCGCCTCTGAGGGCGGTGGCTTCTGGCACGGAACGGGTCAGGGGACGGTCGTGATGTCCAGGTTCGACGGCAACGTAGCGGCCGGCAACGCCGCCGATAATGGCGGCGGGGGTATCTTCAACGAGGGCGGCGCGCTCGACATCGACAGTACGACCATCACCAACAACGTGGCCACCGGCACGAGCGGCTCGGGTGGTGGCATCTTCTACAACGTAGGTAGCTCAGGGAGCATCAGCCGGAGCGTCATCAACGGCAACCGCGCCAGCCGCGCCGGGGGTGGCATCGAGGACAACTCACGCGGCGCCACGACCGTCGCCGTCAATAGCTCGATGATCGCCAAGAACTTCACGGGCTCCAAGCCCGGCAATGGGGGTGGTATCCACATCACCAGCGACGGCATCATGACCGTTGCCGGTTGCCAGATCCTCGGCAACGTCGCCGCCAACGAAGGCGGTGGTCTGTGGAATGGCTCAGGCTCGATGACCGTGACCGAGACGACTGTGGCCAATAATACGGCCGACGGCTCCGGTGGCGGGGGGATCTACAACCAGGGCGGACTCCTCACGGTCTCCCGCTCGCTCGTCGCGGCCAATACGATCAGCAGCTCCACCGGTATCGGTGCCGGTATCCTCAACGATAACTCCGGTACGACCCGCGTCAACTTCACGACGATCTCCGGCAACCAGTCCGCCTTCAACGCCGGCGGTATCGCCAACGCGGGTGTCCTCGAGGTGACCGCCGCTACCATTGCCCAGAACTCGGCCGCCAACCGCGGCGGTGGGATCGGCCAGGCCCCCGGCGCGACCACGGCGACGCTCCGCAGCACGATCGTAGGTCTGAACACCGCTCCAACGCAGGGCGCCAACCTCGATGTCGCCGCGGGTGCCTACCTCAGCGCCGGCTACAACCTCATCGAGTCCGACGACGCCAACGTATTCCCGACGGCGGCTACCGACAAGGAAGGCACCGCTGCTGCGCCAGTGACGCTCGGCCTCCAGCCACTCGCCAACAACGGTGGCCCCACCGAGACGCACGCTATCGTGTGCGGTAGCGACGCCGTCAACATGGGCGATCCTAGCCTCGCCGGCGTGGACCAACGCGGTCGGCCACTCTTCGGCCTCCGCGATATCGGGGCCTTCGAACTGCAGACGACCTGCCCGCCGATGTTCGCTCCGACGAATCCCGTCGTACAAAACGTGACCACCTTCTCGGTCTACCCGACGCAGACCCGTGGCAACGTCACGATCGCGCTCGACGAGGAGTTCTCCGTCACGACCGCAGAGGAAGGCGAGGTCATCTTCCGCCTGGTTGACCAGAGCGGACGCATGTTGCGCCAGATCCAAGGTGGCTCCGACCGGATCGAAGTCGGGACCTCCGACCTCACCCCAGGTAGCTACTTCGTGCAGCGCACCACCGAGACCGGCGTCGAGTCCCGGGCGTTCCAGGTGCTGGACTAAGCACGGCGCCCGCGTCCCCCCAGGGGGATTCGTGGACTCTGTTTGACGTAGGAAGCCCCGGGCAACGCGAGTTGTCCGGGGCTTCTTCGTGACGGGGCATCTACTCGTAGCGCAGTCGCTGGGCCTCGATCTCGCTTTTGTGCCGCTCGTAGCTGGCCGCATCGGGGGTCGGCGCGGAAGGCAAAAACCCGATCACGAAGCGCTGGGGCGTCCGCAGTACGGGCATGGCCATCGGCGCCCTCCCGAAACCGGCGACCACCATACCGTCGGGGGAGTAAATACCTACCGTGTCGTTGCCGAGCAGGCTGTAGTGATCCAGCAAGGTATCGGGCTCTACCTGCAGCATGTACAGGACGCGCGCGACGTCCCTCAGACCGAAGTAGTACCACTGCCGCTGCGCTACCTCCTCTTGTCCCTTGAAGTGATCGTACTGCGGGAAGGCCGGGGCGCTACGGTCGCTGGCCATGTACGTCTCGCGCGGTTCGTAGACGCCGCCGGCCGGACCTTCGTACAAGAACCAGTAGGCGGCGGTGTCGCTCACCCCCGTGACGTCGAGCACGGCGTGATCGTCGGCGAAGGTCCACGCCCACGCCCAGGGGCCGCCGGGGGTGGTGCACTCGATGCGCGTCGCGGAGGTCACCCGCGAGGTGGCTTTGTCGTGCCCGGGGTGCCCCGCGCCGTCGAACTCGCCCCGGAACACGAGGTTGGGCACGCCCCGGTAGGCGCTCGCGGCGCTGGGTGGGTACTTGCCCCAGGGGTTTTGCCGAAAGGCGATCCAGTCCTTGCCCTCGGCGTCGATCATGCTCGACAGACCCCCGGAGGCCGAGTCCAGCAAGAAGGTGGCCTTCGCCGAGGCGATCCGGTAGTGCGTACGACCGAGGTGTCGGATCGTATCGATGCGCTGCGACGATGCACTGTCGGTAGGCCGGGGGGCGCCCAGGTTTTGCCGACAGGCGTACGAGCAGACTCCCGCCGCTACACAGAGGGCGGCTTTCGCCAAAACCCTCACGGCCGGATCGCGTCGTTGCGCCACAGGTGAACGAATTGGTACCGGTCCCAGCCGATGCCGAGGATGTCGAGGTCGCCGTCGCCGTCGATGTCGACGGTCTGGGCGCCGAGGTGATTCTCCTTGCCGGTATCGATGGTGCTTTCGCGAAAACCACCCTTGCCGTCGTTGGTCCACAGTTGGAGCGCAAGTCGGGGGCCCTTGTGCTCGGCGGTGACGATATCGAGGTCGCCGTCGCCGTCCATATCGGCGAAGTCGAGGTTGTTCATGCTCGACTGGGTGACGAGCCTCTCGCGGACGAAACCCGTGTCGCGTCGGAAGTACAGAAACAGGTTGGCGTCCGGCTCGAGGCCCGGCCAGCGCTCCTCGGCGATCGCGACGTCCGTGCGGCCGTCGCCATCGAGGTCGCCGGCCTCGATGCGGTCGGTGGCGTTGACGGTGCGCCCGACGTGGTGCCGCGGCCAGGGCTTCGCGAGCGAACCCTCGTTCTCGAACCAGCTCACGTAGGTCGGGACCTCCGGATCGCCCCCGGGGGCACGGAATCCCGCGACGATGTCCGCGTCGCCGTCGCCGTCCACGTCGGCCACCGCGAAGCCCTCGTCGCTCGCGTCCACGGCCAGCAGGTGCACCGGCCAGTCGGACGTTCCACGTGGCACCACGGCGAACACGCCACCGAGCGAGGCGTAGACCACCTCCGGGCTGCCGTCGCCGTCGAGGTCGACGTACCGAAAGCCCTGCCCGTTGTGGTGGCCCGTGGCCGGGACCTGCGCGACGACCTTGCTGGCGTAGGTACCGCCGCTCTGGCGTTCGAGCAGGACCACGTCCGGCAGGGCCTCCGCGAGGATCCCGCGCTCGGCCCCCGGCACCGCCCCGACGAACAGGTTGGCGTCGACGTTCATGCCGAGGTCTTCCTTGATCCAGGGGGCCCGTAGGTCGGCGCCGGGGTTGAGGTAGACACTGCGACCGGAGACGATGTCGAGGTCGCCGTCGCCGTCCACGTCGCCGCTGGCCAGACCGAAGTAGTTGAGCCATTCGGGCTCCGCGAAGGTGCCCCACTTCTCTTTCGTGGAGTCGACCTCGATGTAGGTCCACTCACCGGTGCTGAGGGTGTCCATCGGGGCGGTGTCCGCGTCGGTGGTTTTGGCCCCCGAGCCGACGCACGCCGCGGCGAGGTAGAGCGCGGCTGCCGCCAAAACCAGTGGTGAGTGCCGCCTCATCGGATGGTCTGGTTGATGAGGACGTACAGGTCGGTAGCCTCGTGTTCGGGGTAGCGGAAGATGTCCATGTCGCCGTCGCCGTCGTAGTCGACGACGCGGCCGTTGTAGATGCCGTCGGTGAGTAGGGTGTCGGGGAGGAAGGTGCGGTGGTCGCCCTGGTTGTAGAGAATCATCAGGGGAAAGGTCTGGGGGGGCGTAGCGAGGTTGACGGCGCGACCTCTATTGGTACCGGTCACGATGTCCAGATCGCCGTCGTTGTCCATGTCGTACACCATGAGCGTGTGCGCCGAGGGGAGGCTGTCCAGCAGATCGGTCCCGACCCACTCGCCGTTGGCCTGACGAGCGTACTGGACGACTGGGAAGCCGCCGTTCTCGGAGTGCGACACGAAGACCTCGTTGGTGCCGTCGCCGTCGACGTCGGCGATGAAGGTCTTGGTGGCGTTGAGGCTCCACTCATCCTTGTGGACGGTTTGGTTGTGCCACGCGTCGTCGATGCTGCCGGTCTCCCAGGCGCCGGTGAGGTCGCCCCCGGGATTCATGAACGTATAGCCGTTGGCGGCCACGTCGAGGTCGCCGTCGCCGTCGAGGTCGCCGATGTCCATGCCCTCGTGGATGCCGGGCAGCGTGATGTCGGCCACCTGCGTGAAGGAGGCGTCGGGGTTCTGGCGGTGGATGCGGACGTTGTGCTCGTCGAAGGTCATCACCGCGAGGTCGAGGAGGCCGTCGCCGTCGAAGTCACCCAGGTTGTAGTCCTTGACGGCGCCCTTCGTGTCGCCGATGCGGTGGGGCTCCCAGGTGCCGCCGGCGTTGCCGGGGTTGGCGTACCAGAACAGTTCGGCCGGGGCGGCGGCGTCTACCCACTCCCCGGGGTGGCGGGCGGCGAGCACGTCGATGTCGCCGTCGCCGTCGATGTCGCCGGTCTCGAGATCGCCGGCCGCGAACCCGCCGCCGCTGGGGGGTGCCTGCGCGATGACGACATCCGACCAGGTGACGTCCGCCGTGTCGGCAACGCGGTAGCCGAGGTAACCGGAGGCGTCGTGGTTGGCGTCGATGAACACGAGGTCCTCGAGGCCGTCGCCGTTCATGTCGCCGTGCGTGAGCGCCCACCAGTGGTCGGCATTGTCGACGATGCGGTGGGAGACGAAGGTGGGCGGGCGCGCCGCGGCGGCGGTGGGGTCGGCGACGTCGGCGGAAGAGTTGCAGGCCGCGGTGGCGCACCACGCGAGGAGCACCGTGACGACACAGCGTTGGGTCGTTCTCAAAGGAAAGGATTTATGAAGGTCGGTAATGTAGCGGTGGGGAGGATTCGCACCCACCGGAGGTGTCGGTACCGCCGGCGCGGGGGCGAGCATCGTGGATCGGTCGGGACGGGGGGCTATGATAATCCACTGTGCTGAATATCAGTAGCGCCTGCAACCTCGGACCGTACTTTTGCCTTTCCACATGCGCCCATGGATTTGCGGCGTTATCCCTGCCCATATGTACACACGTAACCTATTCCTGTACTTCGGTGCAGCCAGCTTGCTGGCCTGCGGTTCGACCAATAAGACTGCCCAGACGCCCCTGCCCACGCCGGCTCCTCAGACGGAGGATGTCGAACCCGAGATCATCGTCCTCGACGAGGGAATCGACTTTACGGGCGGCCTGGAGGATACCACCAACTACGAAGTACCGGTCTACCGGGGCGCCCAGCCGCAGCCTTTCGACCTGCTGCACACACGCCTCCGCGTTAGGTTCGACTGGGCCAACGAGCGCGTCATCGGCCAGGCTACGCTTCGCATGAAGCCGACCTTCCGCCCGCAGCGCACCGTCGTCGTCGACGCGAAGGGCTTCGAATTCAAGCAAGTGGCCCTCGGGGAGACCGCCAAGAAGCCCCTCCAGTACACCAGCAACGACTCGACCCTCGTCGTGACGCTCGACCGGGAGTACAAGCGCGGCGAGCAGGTGGAGCTCTACCTCGACTACGTCGCGACGCCGGCGGCCACCGGCACCAGCGGCGCGGCCATCACGAGCGACAAGGGCCTGTTCTTCATCAACCCCCGCGGCGAGGACGGACCCGACAAGCCCCGGCAGATCTGGACCCAGGGCGAGACCGAGCACAACTCCCGCTGGATGCCGACCTTCGACCAGCCCAACGAGCGCTCGACGCAGGAGTTCTGGATCACGGTCGAGGACAAGTACAAGACCCTGAGCAACGGGCTCATGGTTAGCTCGAACAAGAACGCCGACGGGACGCGCACCGACTACTGGCGCATGGACCAGCCGCACGCGCCCTACCTCCACATGCTGGCCGTGGGCGAGTTCGCGAAGGTGGACGACAAGTGGCGCAACATCCCGCTGAGCTACTACGTCGAGCCGGAGTACGAGCCGTACGCCAGGCAGATCTTCGACCACACGCCCGAGATGCTCGAGTTCTTCTCGAAGACCCTCGGCGTGGACTACCCCTGGCCGAAGTACTCCCAGATCATCGTGCGGGACTACGTCTCGGGCGCGATGGAGAACACGACCGCCGTCATCTTCGGGGAGTTCGTCCAGAAGACCGACCGCGAGTTGGCCGACGACAACAACGACCTGATCGTGGCCCACGAGATGTTCCACCACTGGTTCGGGGACTACGTCACCACGGAGGCCTGGAGCAACCTCACGCTGAATGAGGGCTTCGCGAACTACTCCGAGTACCTCTGGTTCGAGCACCACGACGGCAAGGCGGCTGCCGAGGAACACCGCATGAATGAGCTGCAGGGCTACCTGAGCTCCGGACAGGCCGGGGACTTTCACCCGTTGATCTGGTACCGGCACAACTCGCCGATCGGGGAGGACATGTTCGACGCGCACTCGTACAACAAGGGCGGGCTCGTGCTGCACATGCTGCGCGACTACGTCGGCGACGAGGCCTTCTTCGCGAGTCTGCAGAAGTACCTGCAGGACAACAAGTTCACCGCCGTCGAGGTGGACGAACTGCGGATGGCCTTCGAGGACACCATCGGCGAGGACCTGCAGTGGTTCTTCGATCAGTGGTTCCTGGGCAACGGCCACCCGGAGTTCAACGTGAGCTACGGCTACGCCGATGGCCAGGGCACGGTGACCATCGAGCAGACGCAGGACCCGGAGGAGTTCCGGCCGGTGTTCCGACTACCGACCGCGATCGGTCACTACCCGGCCAACGGTGGGGCGCCCGTGATGCACGAGGTCGAGGTGACGCGGCGGCGGCAGACCTTCTCCTTCCCGGCGGCGGCGGGGGATCTGTTCGTGTTCGACCCGGCCTCCGTGATCCTCGGTGACCGCCGGGAGGATCGCAGTACCGAGGACCAGGTGAAGGTCTTCGAGCGCGTCAACGAGACGCAGCAGGAGCTGACGGCGATTCGCCAGCTCCGCGAGGCCGCGGAGCGGGACGGGTTTGCCGTCCCGGCGGGCGTGATCGAACGTGCCCTGAAGTCGAAGAGCTTCCGCATCCAGAACAACGCCATCGCGCTGTCCGACACGGAGGATCCGCGCGTGGTGGCCAACCTGCGACGCATCGCGCGGGAGGCCCCGGCGAGTTCGGTACGGAGCGGGGCCATCGTGCGCCTCGCAGAAACCGAAGACCCGACACTAGAAGAACTGTATCGGGAGGTTTTGTCGAAAGACCAGAGCTACGGCGTGATGTCGAGCGGGCTACAGGGCCTTTTCAAGGTCAACCCGACGGCAGGCGCGGAGGAGGCCGCCAAGCTCGAAAGCAGCGAGAATGTCGATCTGTTGGTAGGCGTGGCGAGCATCTACGCCGCCCAGGGCGCGCAGGAGAAGCTCGGCTTCTTCGAGGAGAAGCTCGCGAAGGTCGACAACCAGCAGGCGGGCGAGTTTGCCGCGGCCTACATTGGGCTCGCGATCCAGGGCGGACCGGAGACGACGAAGGCGGCCATCGATCGCCTCGCCGCGCAGGCCATGGACCAGACCACGAGCCTCTACCGGCGCTATAGCTTCACGTCTGCGCTGGCGGAGTTGCGGAGCATCGCGACGGCGCCGGGTGTGCAGCAATTGCTCCAAGGACAAGACCTGACGGCGATGCTGACCGAGAAGATCGACGCGATCAAGGCCGCGGAGACGAATCCGCAGCTGCAGGGGGCGTTTTCGGGGATGTGAGGTCGTAAAAGAACACGCAGAAATCCTGGAGGGGCACCGCGTCCGCTCGGTTGCGTGGGTCACACTCGCCCACGCTGCGCCGCCGTACCTTCCCGACGCCCATGCGCTACCCACTCGGTATACAAGACTTCCGGCGCCTCCGCACCGACGGCTACGCCTACGTCGACAAGACGCGCCAGATCATCGGGATGCTCGACGCTGGCGTGGCGCTGTTCCTGAGCCGCCCGCGCAGGTTCGGGAAGTCGCTCACCGTATCCACCCTCGCCGAGCTCTACGGCGGCGAGCGCGGGCGGCCCCTGTTCGAGGGACTCTGGGCGGAGAGCAATTGGGACTTCGCGAAGATGGAGCGCCCGGTGATTTGGCTAAAGTTCAACGATCTCGATCCGGTCAATGGCTTCGAACCAGCTCTCGTACGTGAGTTGCACTACCTCGCGGAGCGTATGGGGCACGAACTCGACCGCACCATCGAGGAACCGTCCCAGCTATTGCGCAGGCTCATCGACAAAGCGAGTGGATCACACCCCAGCCGACGGTGCGTGGTGCTGTTTGACGAATACGATAAGCCCATCGTCGACTACCTCGACGACATCGAACTCGCAGAGAAGAACAGGGCGTCGCTAAAGCGATTTTATGGAGTCTTGAAAGGGGCCGGTAGTCAACTGCAACTCATCTTCTTAACCGGTGTCTCCGCCTTCTCGAAGGTCTCGATCTTCTCGGACCTCAATCACGTCGTCAACCTATCGCTTGACCCGGTGGCCCATACTGTGGTCGGGATCACGGCCGCCGAACTCGAGGGCGCTTTCGCAGCTCAGCTCGACGTCACGGATGTCCCGCGCGACACCATCCGCCAGTGGTACAACGGCTACTCCTGGGGTGGGGCGTCGGAGGAGCGCGTGTATAACCCATGGTCGATGTTCAACTTCCTTCGTACGCGCGAGCTCGAAAACTACTGGTTCTCGACCGGGACCCCGACTTGGCTCGTGCGCCTGTTGCGCGATCGCGGGCGCTACGACCCGGCGGGCGTCATCGCCGGGAGGCTCGACCTGACCGGCTTCCGCGTCGACGACATCGACACCACAGCTGCCCTCTTCCAAACCGGGTACCTCACCGTAGCTTCGTCTCTGTCGGGTTCGGAATACATGCTCGACTATCCAAACCTCGAGGTCCGGCAGTCCTTGGCGCGGATGCTGCTCGCGAGCTACCTCGGGGTCCACGACCGGGAGACGCGCGCGCCCGTTAGGGCGATCTCGTCGGCCTTCCGGCAAAACGACCTCGCCACCGTCTTCGCCGAGCTCAACGCGTTACTCGCGGGCGTCCCGTACGACCTATGGCAGCGCGGCGACGAAGGGATCTTGCACGCCATCGTCCATTTGACGTTCAGCCTCGTCGGCGTCGAGGTCCGCTCGGAGGTGCATACCTCGAAGGGCCGCTGTGACTCGCTCGTCGAGACCGCGACCCACGTCTACGCCCTGGAGTTCAAGCGCGATCGCGCGGTGGCCGAGGCGTTGGCGCAGGTGCGCGAGCGCGGGTATCTGGTGCCGTATGCGGCTTCCGCCAAAACTCGTGTCGCCGTGGGAGTGGCCTTCGATTCGGCGGCGCGGGGGATTGGGGATTGGGGGGTGGAGGAGGCTTAAGCGTTGTTTGGCTCGCTCCGCGAGTGGCGATTTCGCTGAGGGCTCGCTTGCGGGAGCGCCCTCGCGGAGCGAGCCAAACGCGCCCCATCTGCAAGTGAGATGAAGTTTGTGTGGGCCTTTAGGCCTTTGGGTCCGCTAACTCTAGTTTTGCCGAAAGGCCTCCACTCCTATACACCCATACCGCCATTGCAAAGTTGCGAATAAATACTTTCGCATCGAACTTATCGTCCTGTCTTCGGGAAATCCGATGACGAATAAATACCTCTGTGAGTACGGATCACGGCCTCTGTTCGGCGAGTGGCCTTAACGTGCCTAAAACTTAAACCGCGCACTCACCCGCGCCGCCCGGTTAAAAATCCTCGTCTCCTGTTCGCTAAAGACCAGCGGATCGAGCGTATTCTGCCGGAAGGAGTCGTTGTCGAACAAATTCATGATCGTGAGGCCGACATCCAGCTTCTCGTCCCGGTGCGCCAGCTCGAGGTCAACTAGCAAATTGGTCGACGCGGCACTCCCGAGGAACTGTACGACTCGTGCGCTCGGGTCAACCTGCAACCAACCCTTCGCGAGGTCGAGTTTTGGCGAAAGCTGGAACGACAGAAACTCGAGGCGCCCGAGGTCGGTCTTCGTGTCGCGCAGCAGGAAGTTGAAGTTGGAATACTTGGCGTAGGCGAAGTACTTGAGCTTGCCGCCGACGGCATTGTGGGCCTTGACGCCCAACAGGGTCCGGCGGCTGAGGATGGTGTAGCCCGAGGGCTCGCCGGGGGCGCGGACCTCCTGCGTGTTGGTGACCCACTCGGGCTCGAAGACGAAGCGCACCGGCCAGCCCGTCGGGCGCCAGTCGATGATGTTGGACACGAGCAGGTACCCGGCCTCGAGCTGGTCGTAGCGCTGGACCGTGAGCGGGGCGAAGGCCGGATCGAAGCGCCCGGATTGGCGCGTGCGCCCGGCGAGGACGGCCGAGGTGACCTGCACCTTGCCGAACTCGAAGTCGGCCGCGCCCGAGAGCACGGACTGGAGCTGCGGCTCGAGCGTCGAAGCGCCGGGCGAGGCGAGCGCCTGCAGGCCGAGGATGTCTAGCGCGGGGAGGGTCTGGTAGAGCGGGAAGGCAGATAAGGTCTGGGTGTAGGCGCCGTTGACGCTCACGCCGAGCAGCGAGCCATCCACGAATGCATTGAACTCCCAGGCGCGCCTGGTGCGCGTCTCGCGCTCGACCGGCACCGGGTAGCGCGCGATGGCGTAGCCGACGTCCACGTTGGCGGACCAGCCCCCGAGCTCGAACGCGTAGGCAACGTGGGGCGTGACCTGCGTCGTGGACACTGTGGTGTCGGACAGGGTAAGTGATAGAAGCGTCGGCGACCCCTCGCCCCCGCGACCAGCCTTCGCGGCGGAGAGCCAACGGTGCTGGTAACGTACGCCAGGGCTGAGTGGCCCAACGGGCGAGAGGAGTTGCGAGCCCAACTCCGCATTGGCGCTACGGACGCGGACGTCTCGCTCTTGACTCACCGAGGCCACGTCCCGGTCGAGGAGCTTCGCGTAGGCCTCTCGGAAGCTCTCACTCCCGAACTGCGTGTTGACATCGGAACGTTGCCGCTCCTCGGCGAGGCCTAGCCTCAGCTTTAACCCGGTTTGCGCGCGCGGACGAAACTCGAGCAGCGAGTTGGCGTACAGGTCGACCTCTCGGAAGCGGTCGCGGAAGCGATCCGCGGTGGTGTCGAAGCGGAAGTCGGTGCGCTGGCGCCCCTGCGTGTACACGGCGTTGAGGTCGGTATTCCAGCGCAGCTTCTTGGTCGTGGTTTTGAGTTCGAGTTTGTTCTTGGAGCCGAATTGGGCGTTTTGACGCGTTTCCGCAAAACCCAGGACGGGTCCGTCGACGAAGCGTTGCGTGGTGGCACTGGCCTGGTGCACGTCCTCGTAGGCGTTGAAGGTGCCGGCGTAGAGCGTGGTGACCGAGTCGAGGTCGAGCTGGCCGCTCAGACCGACGACGTGGTAGTCTTTGCGGGTGTAGTCGGCGAAGCCGTACAGTTCGCTCTGGTAGCCCTCGCGCTGGGTGAGGGCCGTAAAGTCGGCCGGGAGCTCGAACTGCGCTGCGTAGGCTTCGCGGCCGATGTTGTCGAGGTCGCGTAAGGAGATGAGTTGGTCACCGAAGCGATCCGACTCGGCGAAGGCCTGGAGGTTGAGTTTTGGCGAAAGCGAGAACACGTTGGCGTTGCCGCCGGGGGCAGGCCCTGGCTCATCGCCGTAGCCGGCCGTGAGGGCGGCGCGTCCGAAGAGGTCCTCATTGACAGTGCCCTTGAGGCGGATGTCCAGCACAACGAGGTCACGGCTCTCGAGCAGGGACTCCTTTAGGCGCTCGTCCTGCTCGTCGAAGCGGACTTCGACCGTGGCGACGTCGGCTCATGATTGTACTGATTGTGTTAGCCTGTGTCCTGTCGATCGTGAAAGGCCTCAACGACTACGCCCGCAAGACGAAGTTTAAGCGCCACGACACCAACGGGCACCAGTATCGCGAGGTGTCGATGTTCCGGTATGGAACCGAAGTCCTAGCGCGGTACATAACTGATCTTGTAACATTTATGCACTATCTAGCCGAAGAAATCCAGCGAGCGGTGTCCGGGCGCAAAAGGCCAGAATCCTTAATATCTAGCGGGATGATATATAATTATTAATGATTAGAAATGCGCTGAACTGTCCTAAGTAAACCATAAATAGTATGGTAAAGACTATACTAAACCTATAGTTGTTATCGCTGTATTTATGCTCTCGTACATTAGCCCAGGAATATGTGAACATGGAAGCGCTCCATAAAAAGCCGACCACCGAAAGATAAGGTATGCCATCTTCGGTAACTAACACCATATGCACTACTAATAGACAAAGCAATCCAGTGATATGCCAGTTCTCTGGTACCATCAATTTTAACAAAATGTTTACATTAAAGTGTTAGCAGTTGTAGCACCGTTCACGACTCATAAAACAGCCATCGAACTCTCTATTATACTGCCACACAGAACTGTAGAAGCCAATCAGTCCGCCTGCGGTCGCACCGATAGGGCCTCCAATCCACGCCCCTGTACTGGCACCGCCCAGAGTATTCCAGAGCGCGTTCCAATAGAAACTTCCAACAGCCCCACGGATGCATTCATGAAGCCATACATCGCATATACAGCGAGGGGTGAGCTCATTCTCATTGTTGACCGAGACTTCCATCGATTGAATTACCTCTGCCGACACTGCATCAACAGATATGTAAAGAGCTTCTTCCCACTCCGTATCTGAAAAGCCGTACTCATTTTTTAACTTGAAAAGACGGTCCCTATGAACCAACAGCTCTCTAAGCTTTAACTCAGATTGACTTTCTGTGTAGCCAAGAAGTAGCAAGGCATCCATATCGGTACCTCCTTCAAGAGCGGAAGACGCGTTTTTAGCAAAAGCTTGGTGCTGCGCCGCGACCCTAATAGTCACTTCCTTAAGACTAGCACGAATATAGGAATAGTCTTCGCTAGCGGCGAGAACTTCAGCGGCGGTGATGTCATCCAATACTTCTTCAGTAGAGCAACTAGTGAAGCAAACCACCGATAGCAGGCACACGTATAAGAGCTTCGTCATAACCCAAGTATTAAAAAAAAGGTAAGGTTTCGCGGCCGCAAGAACTGTGATCGCTTGTCGAATGCAAACTTAGACGCGGACTAGTCCGGGAAGATAGTGCAGCGATGAGCACCATCGTGCAGCACTTTGCAAGTCGTTGCAAACCGGCATCATGGGTAGCCGAGCGCTTCACGAATCATGCGCTGATCAGCGGGGGACAGCAGTTGGCGGGCCGGCAAGTTGATATTCTTCGCGATGATCCGCCGCCGGAGGGTGGCGTAGCTCATCGACAGCGACGCGGCTAACTGCTCGCGCGTCATGCAGACGCCCGGCTCGGTGCTCGGTGCTCGGTGCTCGGTGCTCGGTGCTCGGTGCTCGGTGCTCGGTCATGACTTCTCGGTTGAGGGCAGTGAATAGTGGTGTTGCAGGCTCGTGCGCGAAATGACCTATCGCCGAGCTGGGGTTAAGGTAGTCTGAGGACTTCTAACATCGCGCACACGCGGGAAAATTTTTATTCTACTTACCCCCCGTTTTGGCGAAAGCCGCCCCTCACGCATCCATGAAGCTCCCGTACCAGCCCTTCAGCACCGCGAATACCCCGTACAGCATCAGGCCAGCACTCGTGATCCCGAGCAGCCACAGGCCGTAGGTGTTGTTCGCCAGGAACTCCAGCGCGCCCTCCGTCCCGCGAAAGGTGCTTGCGTCGCCGCGGACGCCCGTCAGGATCACGAAGTAGCCGATGATCGCGAACACGACCGCCCGCGCGAAGAAGCCGAGCCGCCCGATGCGCTTGATCGTGTCGAGCGAGATCCTGCGCCAGGAGATGGTCTCGACGAACTTCGCCTTGTACCCCTTGTACGCCTGGTAGGCCCCGACGCCGATGATGACGACGCCGATGCCGATGAGCAGGTACCCGCCCCAGGATTGCTCGAGGATCGTGCGGACGAGCGACTGCCGGGCGCCACCGCCGCCGGAGCCACTGCCGGAGCCGCCGCCCGAGCCAAAGGCCAGCCGCAGGGCCGATACCCCGAGGGCGCCGTTGACGAGCCCGGAGCCGACGTAACCGAGGCGTTTGCCGGCCGACTTGGCGTCGTGCCCCTCGGCGTGCGGGTCGGCGATCCCGCGGTAGAGGCGCCACAGCGCGTAGGCGAGTAGGCCGACGCCGAGGATCACGACGAGTAGCGTGCCGAGCGGCTGATCCGACAGCCACCGCAGGACGCCCTTCGGGCCTTCCACCCCGCCGCCGCCGGTCGAGAACCCGAGTACGGTAGCGAGGGTGAGGCCACCGACGAGCACGTAGACCGTGCCCTTGGCGATGAATCCGGTGCTGAATAAACCGTCGAGCGTAGCTGCGGAAGGGGACATGTGGTAGGGTTTGTGCCGTACACAGCGCCATACGCGCGGCCAGGTTCGGTGCCGCAACCGTGGCGTTGGGCAGTCGTTAGGGTCGGGCCGGCCCGGGTGTGCCGCCGGGTCGTATTACTTTTGCGGCGCCCGTGCCCGAGCGCGGGCTCTCAGAGCCCCTACCGCCATGATCAAGTCCATGACCTCCGCGAAGCGCGTGCGCTTCCGCTCCAACCCCCGCAAGGATCAGTTCAACAACGTCCTGCGCGAGCGCGTCGACGCCTACTTCACCGACCGCGGCATTTCGCCGCACGCCAACACCGAGATGTACCTCAAGACGGCGCTGTCGGCGGTGATGTGGGTGGCGTGTTTCGCGGCGGTGCTGTCGGGCGTTTTGGACGAAAGTCCCATCTGGCTCATCGTGCTGTACACGCTGTGGGGCTTTGTGAATGTCTTCATCGCGTTCAACATCATGCACGACGCGACGCACGACGCGTACTCGGCCAATCCCAAGATCAACAAGATCATGGGTTATTCGATGGATTTCATCGGCGGCAATCAGTACCTCTTCCGCCGGATGCACGGCGCGCACCACGGCTACGTGAATATCCACGGCATCGACGTCACGATGGAGAGCCACGGCTTCTTCCGCTTCACGCCGGCCGAGCCCTGGAAGCCGTTCCACCGCTTTCAGCACTTCTACACTTTCGTGCTCTATTCGCTGGCGATGTTCCACTGGGTGGTCGCGAAGGACATCAAGTGGATGTTCGGCGAGACGCACATCGGCAACCAGAAGAACATCTCGCACCCGACGCGCGAGAAGGTGATTCTCCTTATCGGGAAAACCTGGTACTTCGGTACGGCCCTGGCGCTGCCGCTGATCTTGACGGGGGCGCCCGTCTGGGCCGTACTCGTGGGCTTCGTCTCGATGCACATCTTGCCGGGGCTCTACTTCGCGCTCATCTTCCAGGTGACGCACGTGTACGAGGGCACGACCTACCCCCTACCCGACGACCGCGGCGACATCCACAACAATTACGCGTTGCACGTCCTCGAGACCACGGCCGACTTCTCGCGCAAGTCGCGGCTCGGGAGCTGGCTCATGGGCGGGATCAACATCCACGTCATCCACCACATCTTCCCGCGGATCTGCCACGTGCACTACCCGGCGCTCACCGACATCCTCAAGTGCCGAAGAGTTCGGCGAGTACCAGGAGAACGAGCGCTTTATCCCGGCTCTGCCACTACGGGATGCTGAAGACTGACATCTGGTGCCGCACGATCGGGAAGAGCGCGATGTACGCTTGAGGGAAAACCTGGGCACCTTCGTCGAGTGAGAGCGACTAAGAGGAGGCGGCCGGCAGAGATTCTGGAGGCCTCCGAGTTGAACCTAGGGGCAATTGCCGAAGTCGTTACGTATATAGGGAGTGCTGAGCACAAGAGTAGCCCGTCGCTGGTCCTCCGAAATTGCGTAGTGACGCTACAAAATGTCCTCCCGATTATCTTCCAGGATGACCTCACGGGATGGTTGCGGGCCATCCTCAGAAACGCCGTGGTACGAGGTACGTGTGGTACCCTGGCCTTGCCGGAGAATGGCCCTGATACTTGACGGGGGCGCCCAGAGCTTTCGGCAACGTGGTGTTCGATGTCGATCTCGGTTAATGGTCTTTTGGTTACAGATGGGTAGATCTCTACTTCGCGCTGGCTGAATCTATCCAGGTGACGCACGTGTACGAGGGCACGACCTACCCCCGGAATACCTTAAAAGTTCGACGTACGGCCTAAGGTACTTATCAGAAGGTAGCGAGCAGTTAGCCACATACCATTTTATTACCGTCGCGCGACTGGATGCACGTCACTCTACTACAAGAGGAGTGGGACCACGGCACCAAGAGTAGGCTTCGTTTTGCCGAGCGCGGGTGCTATTGGACAAAACCCGTTCGAGATGGATCAAGCCAGAGCCGTTACACGCCGGAGCTCACTGATACATGAACTCAGCGGAATATCTACCAGGAGCTTGAGGAAATAGTAAATCGGATAAATACAGCTACGAATTCATCGAATTTTGATTTTCAATTTCCTTTATCTAACTTTGAGCGCGTAACGGGTCACACTGAAGAAATTAGTGAATCTTCCTCTAGTAGGTTGAACGTTGGACACTGGGATACAGCACGGCAACCGATTTCCGTCGGCAGCTCGGCATTGATTCGACTACGTGTTTGGCGATGTTTCTACATTTATAAGAATGCGGCAAACAGACTTACGCGTCTAGCCCTTTGTATAACTTTCGATTAAACGGCCTATCCCGTGCGCGGGGAGATGGAAGCCTCGACGTAGCTGTGAACAGGCATCGGGAGCAATCGGTACTGTTTGAAGGTCGGGCACTGGGTCTGCACTTGGCTTCCCGACTACGCAAGTCCTTCCAATTACCTCATCCCCGTCGTATCCACAACAGACATCGACTTTCGCGGCGGAGTTATTGGCACCCGCGGACGCTATCCGGGAGCGTATTCGATCTGCCGAATATCCCGGCGCGCAAGGTATCCAAGGTTCAAAACCACCAGTTGTACCGACATCCATAGGCCACCGCCGACGAGTTCGGCCTCGAGTACCAGGAGAACGAGCGCTTTATCCCGGCTGAAGAAGCACTACGGGATGCTGAAGTTACTGAGCCGGCCGGATGCGGTGGTGCCGACGATCGGGAAGAGCGCGATGTACGCGTAGGGCGTTTTCGCGAAAGCGCCGCACGACATATCTATTTAAGCGACCGCTTCCGCCAAAACCCGTTGCGCGCCCGGCGCGGCCGTGGATTGGACAGTTAGCGTCTCCGGGGCCCCGGAAGTCTCGTTTGTCGGCATACATACCCGGCACCTACCACGACCAGGCCATCGGACGGGGGCTGCCCCAGCGCACGTGAAGGATCTTACCGGCTGCGGGGCCGACCGTCGGGCACCCAGCGGATACGCAAACTCCTTCATCTAGCGAAACCCGTCGAAACATTCGCGGTGCGTCAGTGCTTTCAGACGCCAACAACTTACACGAGCCACATGCGCCTGCCTTTTTTGGTCCTGCTCCTCTGCGCCTTCGCCGCGACGACCTCCGCCCAATCCGCCGAGGTCAAACGCCTCCTCAAGGTCCAGGACAACACCTACTTCGCCGACCGCGACTCCGCCTACGCCGACCCTTACTACGGGCTCAAGAAGCTCATCTACGGCAACCGCCGCTTCGCCGAGAACAAGTCCATCAGCCCACGCCAGACCCAGGACGACCTGCGCAACCTCCAGCTCGGCCAGAAGCCCTTCGCCACCATCATCGGCTGCGCCGATAGCCGCGTCCCGAACGAGATCATTTTCGACCAGGGCGTCGGCGACCTCTTCATCACGCGTACCGCCGGCCAGGTGATGGCCGAGGCGAGCTACGGCACGATCGAATACGGCACCGAGGTGCTCAAGACCCGCCTCATCGTCGTGCTCGGACACCAGAGCTGCGGCGCCGTCGACGCCGCGATGAAGCTCCCCGAGAATCCCCCGGGCCACGTCGTCACCCTCATCAACGCCATCAAGCCCGCCACCCGCAAGGCCAAAGCCGAGGGCGGGGACGCCAAAGAGCAACTCAGCGTCGCGATCCGCGCCAACGTCGTCGAGCAGGTCCACCTCCTGCGCGACCTCGAGCCCGTCCTGAGCCGCGGCTACGAGCGCGGCGACTACGTCATCGTCGGCGCGGTGTACAACCTCGAGTCCGGTAAAGTCGACTTCATCGAGGAGACCATCCTCGACCTGCCGGCTTTCGCCAAAACCGACGACGTGGACGCTATGGAGCGTACGCCAACGGCAAAGCCCGCGTCTACCGTCCCGACGGACAAGAACAAAAGCAGGCGTGGTCGCTAGTTTCGCCGCCGTGCGTACACTCCCGACCCGCCTCACACTGATCGCCGTCCTCTCCGCGTTTGCCGCCGCGCCCCTCCGCGCGCAAGCCGTCGATGGCGACCAGCTCGGCGCCTGGTACATGTACTTCTACACGGCGCGTTTTGGCGACAGCAAAACCACCGGCGAGAAGAGCCGCTGGGGCATCCAGGGCGATGCGCAGTTCCGTAACTGGAACATCGCCGGCGACCTGGAGCAGCTCCTGCTACGCTCCGGGCTCACGTACTCGCCGAGGGACTTCAACGGCATGCTCACCCTCGGGTACGCGAGCATCACGACGGGCGACTTCGGGCGCGAGAACGACCAGACCGTGCACGAGAGCCGCATCTACCAGGAGGCCCTGCTGCCCCATCGCCTCGCGAAGCACCTCCTGCTCACGCACCGCTTCCGCTACGAACAGCGCTTTAACGAGGGGCAGGACTTCCGGACGCGCTTTCGGTACAACCTCTTCGTCAACGTGCCCTTCAACGGCGAGACCCTCGGCGACGGCGTCTGGTACGCGGCCTTCTACAACGAGTTGTTCGTCAACGGCGAGCGCGAGATCGGCAACGGGCGCGAGGTGACTTTTTTCGACCGCAACCGTACCTATTACGGGCTCGGTTACGGGCTTACGCCAAAACTGAGGACACAGGTAGGGTTCATGCGCCAGCGGACCAACGCGGTGGTGAAGACGCAGCTGCAGTTTAGTTTGCACCACGCTTGGTGAGATTGGAGAAACGAGGGGATACTCAAAGAGAGTCACGTACGATCCTCGCTATTGCTTCAAAATCACCCGTACCGCCTTGCGTCCGCCTTCCATTTTCGCCACGTCTACGCGCTCGATAGTATCGGGGTTGAGCGCGTTGATTTCCTCGGCAGTGACCGCGCGACCGTTTATAAAATAGTCGATATCGGTGGCGTTGGGGTCGGCGAGCAGCTGTGTCGATTCACTAGCGCTGCCGCTGGTAATCTCGTGCGATTCTCCGTTGACCGTCGTAGTCGAGGTGGTTCGCTCGCGGCGCTGCTGGGTAGCGACTTGGAGGTCCTGTTTTTCCTGTTGCACGCGTTGCGCTTCGAGCTGCGCCCGCTGGGCCTCGTCCCGGGCGCGTTGCGCTTCCGCTTGCAGACGCTGCGCCTCCGCCTGCGCACGTTGGACCTCGGCTTGCGCCCGCTGGACGTCGGCTTTCGCGCGTTGCGTAGCGTCTTTATTCTGCTGGGCCTCGGCTTGCAGGCGCAGCGCCTCTTGCTGCGTGCGTTGCGCGTCGGCTACGGCACGCTGCGCATCCGCCTGAACGCGGAGTCGCTCCGCCTCCGAGGGGACGGACGCGCGGGCCTCGCGGACCATCTCGTCGATCTCGGCCTGGGTCGGGACGCTCTTCATCGCCTCCTCGATGGTGCGCTTGAGCTCAGCCTCCGTCGGCATGTTCTTCATCGCCTGCTCCAACTGTGCAGAGATCTCGGCTTCGGAGGGCATGCTCTTCATCGCCTCGGCCACCATGGCGGCGATCTCGGCCTCGGACGGCATGTTCTTCATGGCCTCGGCGACCTGGGCGGCGATCTCGGCCTCGGTGGGCATGTTCTGCATCGCTCTGGCTACGTAGGCCTCGACCTCCTCCGCCGAGGCGTCTGCCGGCAGGGATTCATCGACCGAGGGCCGATCGGGCGCTTGCCCCCCGTCCCCGACGGCAGCCTGATCCTGGGGGAGTGGCGTCGCCTCGACGGGCACGGTGTCTGTCCTGGACGCGACGCTGCTCACGGTAGCCGCGACGAGCGTCCCTGCCGGAGCGTCGGTTTTGGTTTGTGCGGGCGCGAAGGCGTACAGGGTGAGCGCGAAGAGCGCCAGCGGCAATGCGAACAGCACGCTGGGGAGTTTGGCGGTCGGCCGAACGCCAAACAGACGTTGGATGCGCGTCGTAAACGGCGTTTTCGAGATGGACATGGCGAGGGCGTTGGAGGGTTGGGTAAGATGGTTTTGGACAGGTTGGGCCGCGAGGTGCAAGAGCGTTTTGGCGTAAGCCTTACGGTTAGTGCCCGTCACCACGAGATCATCGCAGGCGTACTCCCGGGCGGTGTCGATGTGGCGCGACAGCAGGTGGGCCGCGGGGTGAAAGAAGAGCAGCGCGCGCAGCAGCTGCTGGACGTAGACGGTGAGGTGGTCGTAGCGCCGCAGGTGCGCCAACTCGTGTAGGAGGATCAGCTCGGCCTCCGCCACGGAGAGCTGATTGGCGAGCGCGACCGGGTACAGCACGACGGGCCGGAGGAGACCGACCGTGACGACCGTAGTTACGTGAGCGCTGAGGTGAAAGCCGGCTTTCACGTGCGGTGCAAAACGCTCGTGCGCGAGGTGAAATACCGCCTGCCACTCGACTGGGAGCGCTAAGCGTTGACTACGCAGGAGCCGCTGCGTACGGACGTGTTCGAGCGTGAGCCACGCGAGGTAGACCACCACTCCGATAGCGTATCCGTAACCGAGTAGCGCGGCCCAGGGTACGTCCGCCGGAGGGCCGTGCTGAGGGATGACGGATGGAATGAGGCGGAAGGTTTCGCCCGTACCGAGCATCGCCACGGCTCGTGGATCGGGCCAGACGAGGTAGAGGGTGAGCGCGAAGCCCAGCGCAATGGCGCCGAGGCTCAGCAGACCGAGGTCGTGCAGGCGGGCAGGGCGCTCGACCTGCTGTGCTGCGAGGCGAAACAGGCAGTACACGGCGGCGCCCTGCCAGAGACTGTGCAGGACGGCCGTCCCGACGGCGGCGGCGATATCGATTTGCGGGTAGTCCATGGTCATCGGGGGGTTAAGCTTGCTCGTCGATCCAGCGGCGGAGCTCCTCGAGCTCGGCGGCGGTGGGGGTTTCGTTGCCGAGGGCCCGCAGGGCGAGGGTGACGCGGCTTCCGCCAAACGCCGTCGCGGCGAGCTTGCCGAACAGACCGCGCTCGACGGCCTCGCGGCGGACGGCCGGGCGGTAGAGGTGCGTACGGCTACTGGTGTCGCGCTCGACGAGCCCGGCCTCGGTCATGCGCTGGAGTTGCGTGAGCACCGTGGTGTAGGTCACGGACCGATTCCGCTCGACGGCGGCGTGGAGGTCGCGCACCGACAGCGGCGAGGTGCGCCACAGCAGGTCGAGGATCTCGAGCTGGGCGTCGGAGGGGGAGGGCGGCTCATTCATACGACAAATGTAGTAGGTCTGAGTGACATATACTACATGCGTCGTAGAAAAGTTTTTGCTCTCGCGCTGATGTCCTGCCCCCGTACGCCCTCAGCGAGCTAACTTCCCGAGATGGAGTCACTGGCCATCGACGATCGCCGCTATACGCTCGAGGAGTGGCAACAGCTCGAGGTCCGGACCGGCGAGAAGCACGAGTTCCACGAGGGCCGACTGTATTCGATCAGCGAGCTTAGCGGGGGCACTGCCCGCCATGCCTTCGTGGGCGCCAATGTGATCGGTGCACTCGGCAGTGAAGTTAGGAAGCGCGAACCCGCCACTATCAACTGCGGCGTGTACAGCAGCGTGCTTCTCATCATGGTGGAGCGCCACCGACGGTACCTCTATGCCGACGCTACGATCATCTGCGGCAAGCCCGTCGAGGACACTGTCGTCGTCGAAGCGATCGAGAACCCGCTGGTCGTCGTCGAGGTCGTATCGAAGAGGTCGAACGGATACGAGTTAGGCGAAAAGTTCCACCACTACACCAAGATAGCGTCGCTTCGTGACTACGTCATCGTCGCGGAAGACAGGCCGTGGGTAGAGGTTCGGTCGAGGGAAAGCGGGCGTGAGCGTTGGGCGCTGGCGGCGTACGAACGCCTAGACGAAGGGGCGTTAATTCCGGCCCTCGGCATAGAGCTCAGGCTCGGGGAAGTCTACCGAGGTGTTGAGTTCGAGCCTTACGCGGCTTGGCCATAGCCTCAGTCCTTCCCCTCCACCGCTTCCCGCAGTTCCCCCTTGTCCATCTTCGAGCGCCCACTGATCTCCAATTGCTTCGCGCGCTCGTAGAGCTCTTCCTTCGTCATGTCGTCGAGATCAGCACTGGGGTGGTCGAGGATGGCGGCCTTCAACTCCTCCTTCGTCATCGAACTGCGGCCCGCGATATCCAACTCGGCGGCGCGGCGCGCGAGGTAGTCTTTGGTCACGCCGTTCGAGTCACCGTGCGTGTACCCGAGTTCGGCCATGACATCGCGCACGGCCGTCGGCCAGTCGGCAAACTGCTCGTCCTTATCATCGGCCTCGGCCTTCGTCTGCTCGGCTTGCTGTTGGTCGGCCTCGAGCAACAGGGGCCACGCGTCTTCGGGGAGGTAGCGGTGCATCCCGTCGGCGCGGTCGGCGTTGGCGCTGCCGTCGCGGGTCTGCCACGACTGCGCGCTCCACTCCTCGAGACTCTTGGCGGCGGCGTCCTTCTTGTCGTGCCTGTAGCCACCGCCGCGCTTCTCGTACTCGTGCACGAGGAGCTGGGACTTGCGCGCCGACCACTGCCCGGGGTCGCCGCCCTTGTCGCCGTCCATGATCTCGTCCTTGATGTCGCGGCGGAGTTGCGGGTGGGTGTATTTCTCGTCGTAGTCGTCGGTGGGCATGGCGGTACGTATGTGCGTACCGGTGTAACAAGAATGTTACGGCGCGGGTGCGGGGCCAGCGGGCTTTCGCCAAAACTCGTCCCGGGTGTGACATCGCGATCCCAGCCGTGGTGTCGAGGCTGCAGCCGTGGTTTGTCCACCGACATACGAGACCTTGGCTAAGGCGAACCGTAGACCCGTGAGTGATATGTTTAGCTTTTCGTCATGGAAGCCTACAACGTCACCCTCGCGGCACTCGGGCTGCTCGTGCTTGGCTTTGGCCTGAGTTCGAGTTGGCTCGAGCGTCACCCCGTGCCCATGCCGCTGTTGGCCATCGCGTTCGGGGTGGCCCTCGGGCCGTATGGGTTCGACTGGATCGACCTCGCGCGGCTCGGCGAGCCGTACCCGATCCTCGAGAAGTCCACGCGACTGGTGCTGGCGGTTGGGCTCTTCAGCGTCGCCCTGCGGGTGCCCAAAACCTTCATCCCGGAGCACTGGCGCTCCTTGGTGCCACTGCTGGCGCTGGGCGTGCCCCTGATGTGGCTCGTCTGCGGGCTCGTAGTCTACGTAAGTCTCGGCTGCGAGCCCTTGACGGCCATGCTGATCGGCGCCATCGTCGCGGCCACCGACCCAATCGCCGCCGCGCCCATCGTCGTCGGTCCGCTGGCGGAGCGCTACCTCCCCCCGCGCCTGCGCCGGCTCATCTCCTACGAGTCGGGCGCCAATGACGGCCTGGGGTACCTGTTCGTGTTCCTGCCCCTCCTGGCGCTCGAGCACGGCGGCGAGGTGCCGTGGCGTCGGTGGCTGCTCGACACGCTCTTGCTAGATGTCGCACTCGCGACGGCGGCCGGGCTGGCGCTCGGGTGGGTCGCCGCGCGGGTGTTGCAGTGGGCCGAGCGCCACGACGCCATCACCGGTGACTGGCGCCTCGTCTACACCGTGGCGCTCTCGCTGCTGGCGGCCGGGGCCGGGCGCCTCGCCGGCGGCGACGAACTGCTGATCGTGTTCGCCAGCGGCGTCGGCTTCGTTGCCGTGGTCGGGGCCGAAGACCGCCGCGAGGAGGAGCACGGGCAGGAGGCCGTGAATCGCTTCTTCGCCTACCCGGTCTTCGCGCTCATCGGACTCGCGTTGCCGTTGGCGCACTGGTGGCAGCTCGGGTGGTCGGGCGTAGCGGTGGCGCTCGGCGTGGTGCTCCTGCGGCGCCCCGCGGCGGTACTCGCGGTCGCGCCGCTGGTGCCGGACCTGCGGCACTGGCGCGACGTACTGTTCGTCGGTTGGTTCGGCCCCGTCGCCGTGGCGGCCACCTACTACGCGGCCCTCGCGGGTCACCGCCTCCACGACGACCGCATCTGGGCGGTCACGAGCCTCGTGATCGTCTGCTCGGCCTGCCTCCACGGCCTGAGCAGCGTCCCGTTGACGCGGCGCTACGGGCGCGCCGCTGGCATCCCGAGCGGGGGCGGGGGCGAGGGCGACGAGGGCGGGGGCAATGAGGGCGAGGGCAATGAGGGCGAGGCACAGGCGGCCGGACTTACCGGACGGGAGTGAGACCGAGGAAACGCAAACGCCGCACCTCCTGGTGATCGCTCGCCCTCCACCGCTTACGCCATCGCGATTCGGTGTCGACCCGGGCGGCGTGCTCACCGACGGACCGCGGGTCATCACGTCAACCGGCAAGCGCCTGGGCTTATATGACGACGCGAGCTCTAAGGTGAGCGGCGGATGCGCTGAACGTGCTCAGCCGCGTCCGCGACGGCCGGTCCTGGACTACCCAGTTTGTGCTGATGTTGTAAGCTGGCGCGCGTTCGTTTGCCGTAATGCGCACGGCTTTCGCCAAAACAGGCTGAACGACGGCACGACTGGTTTTGCCGAAAGGCGACCCAATGCCGCGGTGGAACCTCACAACCCTTGGCGAGACGCTCTCCCCAAGGCCTACGTCGCCAGTCCGAGCGGGCATGTAGTACGGAGGTGGCGTGGCAGGGAAACCCGAGAAACCGCAGCGCGCCAAACAGATCGGGTTACTTAGCGGTGCGATCGCGAACATAATGTTATGCAACGCAATACAACTTTAGGCAAAGACGCCACGCCGTCTGCCCCAGCCCCCTCTGGCACTCCACGAGACCATAACCACGAGTATGAGCATGAGCAACCGCAAACCCATCGACCCGACCACGCACGGCGCCATCGACTACGCCTTCGCCGCGGCTCATGCCCTCGCCCCGACGGTGCTGGGGCTCACGGGGTCTGCCCGCGCGTTGTGCTACGGCTACGCGGCCGCGATCCTGGGCATCAACGCCCTCACCGACCACCCGCTGGGCGTCGCGCGCGTGATCCCGTTCCTGAAGCACGGGGAGTTGGAGACGCCGTTGGTCCCGTCGATCGCGCTGCTGCCCATCGTCACGGGGGCGGCTCGCCAGCGCAACGCTGCCCTGTACTTTGCCGCCTACTTCGCGCTCGCGGCGACCAACTACCTGCTCACCGACTACACCGCCTACGAGCCGGGCGCGCGCGCGCCGGCTGGGCAGAGGCTGTTGGGAGGCTTGAGTACCGTTGAGCGCCTTTGAGCGTTGTCTGGCTCGCTTCGCGAGTGGCGCTACCGAAGCCCAGAGCGCGTGATCGGGAAGACGCGAAGCCACGCGAAGGCTCGTGCACCGTGGTGGAGGAAACCGTGATGAAGGAAACCGTGATGAAGGAAAACGCAGTGCGTGTGAAGGCGCGAATCTGCGTATCCTCATGACCGCCTACCATTCCGTTAAGTACCTAAGTACCGCGTGATCTGATTGACGCTTTGTAGTCCAGCAACCTACCGACAGATTAAAACTCGACTGCGGACTCCTTACTGGTACGGCGGGGAAGCCACTACTTTTACCGACATGAAGACGCTCCTCCTTTCGTTTTGCTTGGCGTGTGGCGCCTCGGCCGTAGCGCAGACCCCAGCTGCGCCAGCCAAACAAACGCCAGTCAGTGCCCCCGCCGCGAGTTTTGGCGAAAGCCACAAACGTGCCGCCGCCGAGCTGCTGGACGGAATGAACATGCAGACCACCCTCGACGCCGCCATAGACGCCCAACTCGAGGCCCAGATCTCGCAGATGCCGCAGCTCGCCCAGGTCGAGGGCGTGATGCGGGACTTCTTCATGAAGTACATGTCGTACGCCGCGATGCGCGACGACTACGTCGAGCTTTACGCAAGCGTCTACACCGAGAAGGAACTAAAGGAGCTCATGAAGTTCTACGGCACGCCCCTCGGCAAGAAGATGGTGGCCACCATGCCCGAGCTCACTGCCAAGAGCACCAAGCTCGGCCAACAGGTCGTGGCCGAGCACATGGCGGAACTCCAGCAGGCCATCATGGCGAAGATGCAGGAGG
The DNA here is from genome assembly GCA_965215115.1 of Saprospiraceae bacterium. Taxonomy (GTDB): domain Bacteria; phylum Bacteroidota; class Bacteroidia; order Chitinophagales; family Saprospiraceae; genus CALDTK01. The sequence goes on along the minus strand of OZ244050.1, from coordinate 1,638,850 downwards.
GCAGCAACAACTAGGCCCCGGCCACCGCCGGTGATTCGGGTGTACCTTGACGACCATGACCCAGACCCAGCTAGCGCCCCAGACCTACACCATCGACGAGTGGCTCGCGCTCGAGGCGGAGACGGGCGAGAAGTACGAGTACCACAACGGGGAGCTGTTCTCCGTATCGGCGATGTCGGGGGGGACGTACGCGCACGCTCTCCTGGGCAGCAACGCCAGCCGTACAGTAGGCAACGCTCTGGAATCTAAGGGCCTGGACGAGTGCAACGCTCTTAACAGCGACCTCCAAGTCAAGATCAATCTCCAGAACCAGAAGCGCTACGTCTACCCCGATGCCGCCGTCGTGTGCGGGGAGCCCGAATTCGACAAACGCAGCAAGAACGCCGTCCTCAACCCGACCATCATCCTCGAGGTGCTCTCGCCGTCGAGTGCCGACTACGACCGTGGCCTGAAGTTTAATCTGTACAAGCTGGCCCCGACGCTGCGCGACTACGTGCTCATCTCGCAGGACGCGTACGAGGTCGAGATTCGCTCGCGCTCCAGTGCGGAGGCCGCTTGGGTCATCGAGTACGTGGCGGGCATCGACGAAGTAATCACCCTGCCGAGCCTCGGCCTAGTCATTTCGCTGAAGGGACTCTACCGGGGCCTCAAGATCGTCGAGCCCAAGCGACTCCCGAAAGGTTAGGCTCCGGGGCCCGGTCGCGCAGGGGGTATCGCCTCAGACGTACATCGCCCCGATCTCCTTGGCGTAGCGCTCGCGCACCACGCGGCGCTTGAGCTTGAGCGTGGGCGTGAGTTCGCCGTCCGAACCGTCGGCGTGGGTCACGTCCCATGCCCCGTCGAGCAGCGCGAACTTCTTGATCTGCTCGGTGTGCGAGAGGCCCTTGTTGACGGCATCTACGGCGGACTGGTACTCGGCCAGCACCTCGTCGCTGTGCATCCACGCATCGCCGTCGTGCCCGAAGCGCGTCTGCGCCTCCTCGCTCGGGATGATGAGCGCGGAGACGAACTTCTGCCCGTCGCCGATCACCATGACGTGCTCCACGAGCGGGTGCTCCTTGAGCTTCGACTCGATCGGGGCCGGGGCCACGTACTTCCCGCCGGAGGTCTTGAGGAGCTCCTTCTTGCGGTCGGTGATCTTGAGGAACTCGCGCCCCCCGGGCCCCTTCACCATCGTACCGATATCGCCCGTGCGGAACCACCGCTTGCCGTCGCGCTCGGTGAAGACCTCCGCGGTGGCCTCGGGGTTCTTGTAGTAGCCCATCATGACGTTCGGGCCGTGCGCCAGTACCTCGCCCTCGCCGGGGGCGTAGGCGTCGGAGGGCTCGATCATGAGTTCGACATCTTTGACGGCCGGCCCGACGGTGCCGAGCACGGCGCCGGTGCCGTTGGGCTCGTTGATGGTGAGCCCGGGCGAGGTTTCGGTGAGGCCGTACGCCTCGCGGATGGGGATGCCGGCGGCGCTGAAGATGCGCAAGATGTTGTGGGGGCAGGGCGCGGCCCCGGTCACGACGCCCTTCATGCGGCCGCCGAGGGCCTCGCGCCACTTGCTGAAGATGAGTCGGTCGGCGATCTTGGCCTGGATGCCCGACATCGGGTGCTGGTAGTCGTAGTCGTCGGTGAGGCCCAGGGCCCAGAAGAAGAGCTTGTGCTTGAGGCCCGTGAGCTCGGCGCCCTTGGCGTAGATCTTTTCGTACACCTTCTCGAGGAGGCGCGGCACGGTGGCGAAGAAGTGCGGGCGGATGGTCTGGAGGTCGCCGTCGGGCCCGCCGAGGTTGTCGGTGCCCGTCAGCGCGATGCGGGCGCCGACGAGGGTGTAGAGGTGACTGCCGGTGCGCTCGAAGATGTGGCACAGGGGCAGGAAGCTCAAGACCGTTTCGCCGGCCTCGACGGGGAGGCGCTCGCCGGCGGCCTCGACGGCCGAGCAGATGTTGCGGTGCGAGAGCATGACGCCCTTCGGGCGGCCGGTGGTGCCGGAGGTGTAGATGATGGTGGTGAGGTCGTCCGGGGCGATGGCCTCGCGGCGGTGCTTGATCTCGAGGTCGAGGTTGAGTTCGGCGTCCGCCAAAACGTGCGACCAGTGCACCTGCCCCGGGGCGGCGTCGAAGGTGTAGGTTTTGACGTAAGTCGCCGTATCCCCGCCGGCGGCCTCGAACTTCTCGTGCAGGTCGCCCCCGCCCACGAAGCCGTACGCCACCTCGGCCTCGTCGAAGATGTAGCGGTAGTCGTCGGCGCTGATGGTCGGGTAGACGGGGATGGTGATGACGCCGATTTGCGCGCACGCGAAGTCGACCGCCATCCACTCGGGGCGGTTGCGGTAGGCGGCGAGGGCCACCTTCGTCCCGCGCTCGAGGCCGAGGCGCAAGAGTCCACGCGAGAGGCTATCGACCTGCTCCTTAAACGCGGCGGTAGATTGCCAGACCCAGTCCCCGCCGTCGGCGCGTTGCCCGACGAACTCGTCGAGCGGGTGGTGCGCGAGGGCGATGTCGAGAACTTCGAAAGTGCGGGTCGGGGTGAGGTCGGTAGCGAGGGGCATGGGTCGGAAGGTACATTATCGCCTGCATTTCGACACCGAGTGCGTTTACCTTCACGGCCATGAGCCAGAAGCAAGACCTGAGCGCCTTCGGGATCGAGGACCGGAGCTACACGATCGAGGAGTGGCAGGCGATCGAGGAGAAGACGGGTGAAAAGTTCGAGTACCACGAAGGGCGCCTGGTGCACAGGCAGGCGATGGCGGGGGGGACCTTCGGGCACTCGCTGATCAGCGGCAATGTCATGTATGTGCTAGGAGGTGGCGTAAGAGAAAGAGAAAAGCACGCAGAATCCAGTATTCACTGTGGCGTACACACGGGTGATTTACTGATCAAGATCAAGTCCACCGACAGCTACCTCTACCCGGACGCCGCCGTGGTCTGCGGTAAGCCTCAATACGACACACGCGTCAAATCCGCGATCAGCAATCCGCTCATCGTCGTCGAGGTGCTATCGCCCAGCAGCGCGTCTTATGACCACAATGAAAAGTTCGAGTACTACGGTGAACTCGACAGCATCCGGGAGTACGTGCTCGTTTCGCAAGATAAGCCCTACGTCCAGGTGCGCTCCCGCAGGGAGGCGGGTGGGCCGTGGTTTATTACTTTCGTCAAAACTTTGGATGCGGCGGTGATGCTGCCGGGTCTGGGGCTGGAGTTGGCGATGGCGGAGATTTATCGGGGGGTCGAGTTTGGGGGGAGTTAATCTGGCGGGCGCGGCGCTCACGCACCCGGCTATACAACGCGCGGCGCTCACGCACCCGGCTACACAGATGCGCGGCGCTCACGCACCCCGCTATACAGATGCTATACAGATGCGCGGCGCTCACGCACCCCGCTATACAGATGCGCGGCGCTCACGCACCCCGCTATACAGATGCGCGGCGCTCACGCACCCCGCTATACAGATGCCGCACCTACGGCGCTCTCAGGAGGGCAACCGTTAAATCGGGTCTACGAGCCAGTATTCGCGAGGGACCTCATCCTGGAGGCCATGTTCGATAAGGAATATTTCGAACTCTTCGACCATGGTTTGGCTCATGTGGTGCTGGGCTTGATTACGGATGTATTTGCGGACCATGTTGATCTGGCTGTAGCCGAGGGTGAAGTAGCCGCCGCCATCTTGCCAATTAAATTCGATGTGATACCTGGTCGCAATCCAGCGAGACGAGTTCGTCTTGATTTTGTTTACGATCTCCGCGACGGTATGCGTTGTCTTAAACCGTACGAGGATATGAACATGGTCAGGCATGGCGTATATCTCCAGCAACCAGCAGCCAATATTTTTTACAGTACCCGTGATGTGCTTCTCGACCTCATCCTTCATCTCGGGCTCGATCATCGCCCGCCGATACTTCGGAGCAAAAACCAGGTGCACGTACAGTTGGTGGAACGAATTCGCCATGCGCTAAAGCTAATGCAGTCCTACTTTTAGGCCCGCTAATCCCAGAGCGCCGTAGGTGCGACATCTGAGTGGCGGGGTGCGTGAGCGCCGCGAGTCACTCACCAGATCCCCGGGGTGCGTGAGCGCCGCGAGTCACTCACCAGATCCCGGGGTGCGTGAGCGCCGCGAGTCACTCACCAGATCCCCGGGGTGCGTGAGCGCCGCGAGTCACTCACCAGATCCCCGGGGTGCGTGAGCGCCGCGAGTCACTCACCAGATCCCCGGGGTGCGTGAGCGCCGCGAGTCACTCACCAGATCCCCGGGGTGCGTGAGCGCCGCGAGTCACTCACCAGACCCCACAGCGCGTCCGCGCCGCGAGTCACTCCCCCCCTCACTTCACTTCCACATAAAACTCCAGCGTCCGGTACGTATCCACGTCCGGATACCCGTCACTCGTCGGCGGTACGCTCGTGAGGTAGTCGTCGGGGTGGAGGCTCTCGCGGCGGAGGCTGTCCCCGAGAGGTGTGCCCGCGGCGGGCTCCGGACCGGGGCGCAAGGTCGGCGGTGTCGTACCGTCGCCCTCGCGGCGGATGCTCCAGCGGAGCTCCCCGGCGGGACCGGTCGAGAGCGCAGGCGCGGCCGGGTCTCCCGCGAGGTTGGAGTTGGCCACGGTGAAGCCTCGATCCGGTCCCGGCGCCGTGAAGCCGACCAGAAAAGCGTACCGCGCCCCGGGCTCCATCACCAGTTCACCGTCGCCCCGCAGGTCGAAGCGCAGGTAGCGCAGGTGCCCCGCCTGCCCGCCGTTGGCATCCGTCGGCGCCACGTCCGGGAAGGTCCCCCCCTCGGCAGTGACGAGCGGTACGTAGGTGACGCCCGTCACGAAATCGTCGGCGCGGTGATTCTTCGTAAAGCCGTGCGTCGCGTCCGTGCCCGGACCCGTCCCCAGGTCATCGATCGCCGGTGTGCCCTCCACCCGGAACCACTGTACGTAGACCGGCGCCCCGATCGCGCCCCCCTTCACGGCCGAGCTGCTGTTGCCGGTCCGCAGCACGATCGCGTCGACGCGCGTCCCCGCGGGCAGGTCGGCAGGTGCCGTGAAGACCTGCCCGAGCTCCCGATTGCGCACGAAGTAGCCCTGCGACTTAAAGGTCAGGTCCTCACTGCGCAGGCGCCGGATGCTCGTACTCCCGCCCATGTCCGGCGGCCCGGCGAAGCCAAGTGCGGCGGGCGTGCGATTGGTGTCGAGCCGGTAGGCCTTGCCGAGGTCCGACACGCGCAGGGCGTCCGGGAGCACGCGGTGGGCGGGCGGCACGTCCTCCGGGCCGCCGAGGGTGCGGCTGGAGTTGCAAGCGCAGCACGTTAGTGCCGCGAGGCAGAGCACGGTAGTAGTCGGACGCAGGAGAGACGGCATATGGTTGAACTTTAGTCGGCGAGTGTAAATAGGTTGGACATAATTACGTCGGCTTTCGCCAAAACCCACTATGCCCGTCTCTATCGCATGAGTACGCTTCCGCAAAACCTACGGCGTGCGCTCGCAGCGACCCTCGGGCGCCTCACGGACATCCGGGCCCTCGGCGGCGGGGACACCTCGCCGGCGGTAAGCGCGCAGGCCGAACGGGCTGGCCGTATCTTCGTCAAGTACAGTCACGGGGCGGCCGGGGAGACCTACGCCGCGGAGGCCGACGGGTTGGCAGCGTTGCGTGGGCGGGTGGCCGCGGCGGGTCTGGGCGGACGCCTGCTGGTCCCCGAGCCACTGGCCGCGGCCCCGCCCACCGAAGACACGCCAGGCTACCTCATACTGCCGTGGCTCGAACGCGGCGACGGGAGCGCGGCCGGCTGGGCGAGTTTTGGCGAAAGCCTGGCCCTCCTGCACGGCGTCGACGGTTTTGGCGAAAGCCCTCAGTCTCCTAAGGTGAATCCTCACGCTGGGAAAGTCGTGCACACCTACGGCTGGCCGCGCGACAATTACCTCGGACCCGAGACCCAAGTCAATACCCCTTCCGACAACTGGCCCGACTTCTACCGCGAACACCGACTCCACGCAATGGCCGCACGCATGCGCACCCGCGGACGCTGGCTACCAGAGTGGGACACCATGCTCGATACGCTTTCGCGAAAACTACCCGAACTCCTGCCCGCCGCGCCGCCGCCGGCCCTGCTCCACGGCGACCTCTGGGACGGGAACGCGATGGCGCTAGCCGACGGCCGCTTTGCCATCATCGACCCGGCCGTCTACCGCGGGCACCACGAGGTAGACCTCGCGATGACGGAGCTCTTCGGAGGCTTCCCGCGAACTTTTTACGCCGAATACTACAGCGTACATCCGCGGGCGCCGGGATACGCCGAGCGGAGCGCACTCTACCAACTCTACTACCTCATCGTGCACCTCGGTATCTCGATGAGCTACGGGACGCGGGTGGGGGCCGTCCTGAAGCGCTACTCCTGAGCCCACCGGCCCGCCGCGGGCCGACCTGCGCGGCAGCACCCCCCACACCCTACCACAATCCCAGCGCTCCGCGTGCCACCGGGGACGGGTTTCGCCAAGCCGCGCAGCGGCGGGGTCGGCCAGCCGACCAGAAACCCGTCCCCGGTGGCACGCGGAGCATAAACCCACAAGCTCAAAGGAGTACGCCGCAGCACCCCCCACACTTCCCCCTTCACACTTCAACACTTGCCTCAATACGCAAACTCCTCACTCGCCGTCGGGTACCCAAACAAGCACTTCTCCTTCACCAAATTCGCCACCCGACTCGGCACCATGTCCTGCCAGCCCGGCTCCGAACCGGCGATCATCTCGAGCACCCGCTTCGAGTAGATGTGCAAGTACTCCGGGTTGAAGCGCTCGACATCCACGATCTGCTTATTCTCCAGCAGGTGCTGGTAGAGGAAGCGCACGCCCTCGGGGATGGGCAAGTTAGCGGCCGTCATGAGCTCGGCCGACCCCTCCTGCTGCGCCGGGTACACGTAGAACTGCACCGTCCGCGCGAACAGCTCCCCGAAGGCCGACAGGAGCGTGCCCTCGGCATTGTCGTAGTAGCGCTGCGTGATCATGTCGAGCAGCTCCCGCACGCCGATCACGAAGCCCAGCAGCGGCACCTTGTACTCCGCGAGGTACTTCGTGAGATCGCGGTAGGAGTCGCAGTTCGAGATGATCACCGTCTGGCCCATCGCGTTGAGGAGCTCGGCGCGGTCGAGGAAGTCCTGCTCGTCGATGTCGCTCGTCGAGCCGGCCCGCAGGTTGGCGAGCGTGATCTCGGTGAAGAGGTAGCACTTGCGCGGGTCGACCTTCTCCGAGGCCCTGAACTGCTCGTACGCCGACTGGATCATGTCGAAATTGACGAGCGTCACGGGGCGGAAACTCCCGCGCACCACGAGTGCCGACTTGCGGTACAGGAACTCCGAGGCGTGCACGGGCGTGCGGTCCGGCCCAAACATCGCCACCTGCGTTAGGCCGTGCTTGACGAGCAACAGGCACAGCAGGCGGTTGTCGAGGTCGCGGAAGTCGGGTCCCGACAGGCGGATCATGTCGATGGACACGCGGCCGTGCAGGTTGTCGATCAGGCTCGGGATGAGGTCGTTGACATCCTCGTGGAGCTTGTAGCACCCGTGCACCATGTTGACGCCCAATATCCCGATGGCCTGCTGCTGGAGGCGATTGTCGGCATCGTGCATGCGGGCGTGGACGATGAGGTCGTTGGGCTCCCCGTCGGGCGCGAGTTGGAAGCGCAGCCCGAGCCAGCCGTTGCCGTAGTTGGTGCGCTGGAAGTTGATGGCCGACACCGTGTCCGCGAACACGAAGAAGTGACTCCCCGGCCGCTCGTTCTGGAGCCGCGTCGACATCAGGTCGAACTCGTGGTCGAGCATCTTGTACAGCCGGCTCTCGCACACGTAGCGCCCGCTGGCCTCCGGGCCGTAGATCTTGTCGGAGATGATCTTGTCGTAGGCCGACATCGTCTTGGCGATGGTCCCGGCGGCGGCCCCGACCTGGAAGAAGTACCGCGCCACCTCCTGGCCGGCGCCTATTTCGGCGAAGGTGCCGTAGATGTGCTCGTCGAGGTTGATGTCGAGGGCCTTCTGCTCGGTCTCGAGGGCTTGGTTGGTGGTGGGCATGGGGGAAGTGCTTGGGGTGCTGGGTGCTTGGGGGTGCGGGAAGTTAGGGGGCGGGGGATGGAATTTGCACCAGGGCCTCTTGGATTCGGGCTTGTCACTGCGAACTGCAGTTCGCAGTGACAAGCCCGAATCCAAGAGGCCACATCACCGCTCCATGTTAAAAGGCCTGCGCCACCGCCCGCCTACACCCCCACCCTCCCCACCGCCCCAGCCCGCACCAGCCACACGTCATACAGCACCGCACTCAGCAAGAAGAGCGCCCCCGCCTGGTGCAGCACCCCCCAACTCACCGGTATCTGCGCCTCGCTCAGCACCACCGTAATAATGCCCAGCAGCACCTGCGTCAGCGTGAGGCCCGCCGTCACCAGCAGGGCCGTGCGCCAGCGGTGGTCACCAAAACCCAGCCCGCGCCACAGCAGCAAGCCCACGAGCAAAGTCACCACGTACGCGGCCGTGCGGTGCAACACCTGCACGAGCGCCGACATCAGCGGGTGCGAGTCGTAGTGCACGATGTTGTCGAGCGTCCACGAGCTCGCGTCGAAGATGACCCCCGGCACGGCCACGCCGTTGAGGTCCGGCCAGGTAGGATACGCCAGCGCAGCCTTCATCCCCGACATCATCCCGCCCAGCAGGATCTGCACCACCAGCGCGCCAGCCAACACGTAGACCAGCCTCCGTAGACCTGCACTCGGTTTTGCCGAAAGGCGCACGTCAAAAGCCCAGAGCGTCGTCCACAGCAAGATACCGAAGGTCACGAAAGCAATCCCGAGGTGCATCGAGAGCTTGTAGGCGTCGACCAGCGGGCGCTCGATGAGCCCCGAGGCCACCATGATCCAGCCGAAGCTCGCCGTGAGGGCCGCTGCCGCGAAAACGAGCCCCAGCCGCTTCCCGAGGCGCCGGTCGATCCACCCCCGGAAGGCGAAGTACGCCAGCGGCACGATGAATACAACGCCCATCATCCGCGCCCAGAGCCGGTGGAAGTACTCCCAGAAGTAGATGAATTTGAAGTCCGCCAGCGGCATGCCCTCGTTCATCTTGGCGTACTGCGGGGTCTCCTTGTAGAGGTCGAAGGCCGCACTCCACTCCGCCTCGCCCACGGGCGGCAGCGCCCCCGTGACGATCTCCCACCGCGTGATCGACAGCCCCGAACCCGTCAGGCGCGTGATGCCCCCGACCACCACCTGCACGAAGATGAGCACGAGCCCCGCCAGCAGCCAAACCCTCACCGCCCGTGGGTAACGGCGGCGCGGCGGCGCAACCCGGAGCGGCGCATCACCCCGGCCCTCACGGCTTCCGGCGGCGGGGCTTTCCGAAATTTCGACGGCGGCGAGCTTGTCCACGGTGTGGTCTCTGGTTATGTGATTTGATTAAAAAATTTAAAACCCCTCTCACTCACCATCAGAGCTGTTGGGATGTGGACAGCCGAAATCGAGTCCGGCGAGCAAATGCCGTTCTACCCATTCCTCGGTACGCAATCCACATCTGCCACCACTGAGCGCTAGGGCTTTGCCCCCACTATACACCGGACGCAACCGAGGGTTGTGGGGAAAGCCGGCGGCGGGTGCGCGACGCGCAAAACTGACATCCGAGTGTAGACCGCGGTGACGACACCGGGGAGATCCGCCTCCACACGGCTGTGGAAACTGTGGAGATGGGGAAAGCCGTGGAGAGCGGCGTGAGTTTTCGCCGGGTTGTGCGCGGCTTCTGCACGCTTGTTAACAAGGCTGTTGGTCTGCGGAAGTGTTTTGACGCAAGTCCCCTCCCCTCCCCCAACCTTGGCGCGCCCGGGGCCGTTTGTGGCATTTGCCCGGCGTGACAGTACGAGCTTTGTCGCGTCACCCTAAAGCACCCCGCCATGGCCTCCCCTACCCCGTTCGACTGGCGCATCGTCCTGGCTTTCGGCATCGTGTACATCGTCTGGGGCTCGACCTACCTCGCCAACATCGAGGCCATCGAGACCATCCCGCCGTCCATCCTCATCGTCGCGCGGCTGTGCACGGCGGGCACCTTCCTGGCGGTGCTGTCGTACTTCTCGATGCGGCGCGGTGCCAGCGCGGCTTCCGCCAAAACCAGTTGGTGGCCCACGCGCCAGCACTGGCGCAACATGGCCACGACCAGTTTCCTCTTCCTCACCGTCGGCCTCGGCACGGTGGTCTGGGCGGAGCAGTACATCGAGTCCGGCACCACGGCCGTCATGGTGGCGGCCGAACCGCTCCTGGTCGTGCTCGTGCTCTGGGCTTTCACCAAGGAGCGCCCGCGGTGGCAGGCCTTCGTCGGCGTGGCGCTCGGCATCGTCGGCACGGTGACCCTCGTCGGGCAGGACATCGTCATCGAGGGCGAGGGCGCGTGGAAGGGCATCATCGCCATCGTCATCGGGATCTCGGCCTGGGCCGTGGGCTCGGTGCTCACGTCGAGGGTTTCGCTTCCGCAAAACAGGCTCCAGACCGCGGGCCTCCAGATGTTGATCGCGGGCACCCTGGCCGTGCCCTTTATCTTCATCGACCCCAAGGTGCCGGGCTGGCACCTCGGGAAGGTGAGCGAGGTCTCGGCTTGGTCGTTCGCCTTCCTGGTCGTGTTCGGGTCGATTATCGCGTACTCGGCCTTCCTCTACCTGCTCCAGCGCGTCTCCCCCGAGAAGGTGGCGAGTTCGACGTACGTACACCCGGTGGTGGCGCTCACGCTCGGGGTACTGTGGCGCGGCGAGGCCATCAGCGGCCAGACGATGGTGGCCTGCCTAATCCTCCTCACCGGCGTGCTGTTCGTCAACGGCAACTGGGGCAAGCGCGCCCCCCGCTCCATCGCGCAGCCGCGGCAATCCATGTCCGGCGCGATCCGCCGCCGCTGGACGGGCGTGGCGCTCCCCGGCAAGAACGAAGAACTGCGGCAATTCCTCGAGTCGGTCGTCATTCCGGACATGCAGCGATCCCCGGGCAACCTCGGCGCGCGCGTCGTCTCTGCAGAAGCCGGACTCGTCGACCGGCAACTCTCCGTAGAGTCCAAGTGGTCGAACGAGCAAGCACTGCAATCCTTCGTCGCCGGCGACACGGCACGCCCGAAGTACTACGTCGGGGAGGATGACCTGATCGAGCTAGACGGGCAAGTGGTGGAGCACGAGGCGTTGGTGGTCTAAGGGGGGTCTAGACCCCAAACGCCCCCTCAATACTTCCGCTGCCACCCCTTCACCCAGTGCGTAGTGCGCCCGCCGACGACACCCTCCATTACCTTGCCGCGGCCCTCGACTTCTTCGAGCTTTCGCCACTGCCAAAACCAGCCCGGCGGGTAGTTGCGGTAGTAGGCGTCGCGGTCGCAGGCCACGGTCAGGATCTCGACCATCGCCGCGTAGATGGACCTGAGTTTCGGCTTCGAGAGTTTGGCGACGCTCGACTCGGGGTGGATGCGGGTCTGGTAGCAGATCTCGTCGGCGTAGAGGTTGCCGACGCCGGCCAGGGCAGTCTGGTTGAGGAGGAAAGCCTTGATCGAGGTATTGCGCCCTTTCGCCTGCGCTAAAAACTCGTCTTCCGTAATCTTCAGCGCGTCTATCCCGAGTTTTATCGCGGCAATGTATGCCTCGCGGTCCTCGATATACCGAATCTTCGCGAACTTCCGTGGGTCATCGAAGCCGAGGCGCTGCCCGTCGCTGAAGACCAGGGCAAAGCGCTCGTGCCTGGTGCGCTCGTCGGGCTCGGTGTAGAGCTTCAGGTCGCCGGTCATCCCGAAGTGCAGCAGGACGCTGTGGCCGTTGTCGAGCTCGCCGAAGAGGTACTTCCCGCGGCGGTGACTGCCGGTGAAGGTTCTGCCGCTGAGCCTTTCGGCAAAACGCCGCCCGAAGTAGCCGGGCGTACTGGTCGCCGCGGTGGTGTTGCCGGTCTCGTGACCGACCTGTTTAATGATGTAATCGTCGGCAACGTCGACGCCGACGACGCGCTGGCCCACGGCGGCCGCGTCGAAGTACTTCTGGTAGGTGTTGACCTCGGGGAGTTCGGGCATGGAGCGGGATTGGGGGAGGGTTCGCCGGGGCGGGCGCGTCGACGCAACAAGGTACGCGCACCTGGCCAAAGCAACGCAATTGGCACCGCGGATGCCGCAGTTCGACGGGTTGGCAAGGCGTCAAAGCAAGAGACGTGCCGGTGGCTAATCCCCGGCTAAAGGATCGACGCCAGCAACGCGTCAGCACAAATCAGCCCCCGCCGACCTCTTACTAAACCTTCCTACACTGATACTTCTCCATGACCAAGTGCTACGCCTCTCTTCTTTTTCTCGCGGTCTTTGTGGTGGCCGGCGCACTTCGCGCACAAACCCCGGCGCTCGGGCCCGTGCGCATCAACGAACTCGTGGCCGACAACGAAACCGGGCCCACCGACGAAGAAGGCAAGTTCGAGGACTGGATCGAGCTGTACAATGATTCCGACGCGCGGGTCGACCTGTCGGGTTACGGCATCTCCGACGACCCCGAGCGCCCGCAACGGTACGTCTTCCCGGACGGCGTCGCGATCGGACCCCGCGCCTACCTCATCGTCTGGGCCGACGACGACCAGGACGACGGGCCGCTGCACACCAACTTCAACCTCTCCAAGGATGGCGAGCGCCTCAGCCTCGTCGACCGCTCCGGGGCCACGGTCGACTCGGTCACCTTCCCGCAACTCGGCGCCGACCTCGCCTACGCGCGCCAGCCCGACGGCACCGGGGCCTGGAAGATCACCGCACCGACCTTCGGTGTGTCGAATGGCGACCCTTCGCGCGTGAGGGAGCCCGCGGCCTTCCCGGACGCACGACTGTACCCTAACCCGAGCAGCGGTGGGGAGGTAAGTGTATCGCTACCCCGCGCCGGTCTCGAACTGAGTCTCTACGACCCACTCGGTCGCCGCGTTTGGCAGCAGGTCAACGCATCGCTGCAGGCGAACGTCCCGAATGCTGAATTGGCGGTAGGATTGTACGTGCTCACCGTGCGCGGCGAAGAGGGTGTCCGTCACCTACACTTCGTAAGGCAGTAGTTTGGCACCCGGGCGGCGTTAGACGAGCTCTGCTCGTGCCGCAGCTGCGTACGGGCTGTGGGCGCGCGAGCGGAGCTCGTCTAACGCGCCCTTGTCCGTCACCTACACTTCGTAAGGCAGTAGTTTGGCACCCGGGCGGCGTTTAGACGAGCTCTGCTCGTGCCGCAGCTGCGTACGGGCTGTGGGCGCGCGAGCAGAGCTCGTCTAACGCGCCCTTGCCGTAGCTGCGTACGAGCCCTAGGCGCGCGAGCAGAGCTCGTCTAACGCGCCCTTGCCGCAACTGCGTACGGGCTGTGGGCGCGCGAGCAGAGCTCGTCTAACGCGCCCTTGCGCTAGCAGAAGCGGTCGTAGGCCATCTTCAGATTCGCGCTGATGACCTCGGCCGAGCGGCCCTCGATGTGGTGGCGCTCGAGGAGGTGCACGAGCTTACCCTCCTTGAAGAGGGCGATGGCGGGGCTGGACGGGGGGTAGGGCAGCAGGTGCTGACGTGCGCGCGCGGTGGCGGCCTGGTCGACGCCCGCGAAGACGGTCGCGAGGCGCGTGGGTTTCTTGTCGTTGTTGAGGGAGAACTTGGCGCCGGGGCGGGCCATGGCGGCGGCGCAACCGCAGACGCTGTTGACGACGAGCAGGGTGGTGCCCTCGTCGCTGGCCAACACTTTGTCGACGTCCTCGGGCGTTTTGAGGGCCTCAAAATTGTAGTCGGTGAGGTCTTTCGCCATCGGGAGCGTGAGGTGCTCGGGGTACATAGTCGGGTCGTTTTAGCGAAAGCTGTAACGCCGGCGCCGTACCTTCGGTTGTCGAAGCCCGCGCCGCATCGGCCGTCACGATCCTCGCCGCGTTCATCTAGCACGTTATGAAATTCAACCTCGGTCGCGTCCCCAAGCACTACAAGTTCGAGTACGTCCCCCGCTTCTACGACCCCGAGGAGGAGGAGCGCAAGAAGCACGAGGTCGACTACTCCGAGGGCGATGCCTCGGCGAAGCTCAAGGAGCAGATCCGCTACGGCCTCAAGGGCCAGCGCGTCTCGACGTACGCCTACCGCACGCAGCGCTCGCGGCAGTCGGCGGCCAGCAACAAGCGGCTGATGTACATCATCGGGGTGATGGTCTTCCTGGGGTACCTGTTCTGGAACTCGGATCGGATCGAGCGGCTGCTGGGCTTGTGGGAGAGTGCGGCGGGGTGATGGGCGGGCGCTCGCTTTGCTTGCTAGATGGGCGCGGTGCTAGTTGGGCGGCTTCGCCTAGATGGGCTGGGCGATCGGCCTTTTGTGCGTCGCGTTCGTTGGACCTGTACTGTTTTGCTTAGTAGGACTTGCGGCGTCGGTGGAGGAGGGCGATGACTGGATTGACGCGGTTGATGAGGTATTTGAACTGTGTGTCATCGAAGGCGTCGGTGTCGCGGCAGAGGCAGATCCAGTAGCAGGTTTCGGCAGCTTCCTTTAGGGCTACGCTGGCCTTGTGCTTGCGGTCGGCCACACTCTCGGCGAAGGTGAGTTCTTGGACCATGGCGCCTGGATTAGTTCCGCAACGGATGAGCTGTGAAGCAACTTCGTAGTCGTGCCGCTTTCGCAAAACCCGACACGCCTTCACGACGACGACGGCCAATTCATAAGACCGCTGCTGCAAAAGATCTGTACTCTGTCCCGGCGTACCGTAGCTACCGCCACTGTCCGCAAGCATGGTCGGATAACTTGTCTCTTCCGAGGCCAACGCATCCTGGACTTGGGCATCCATCAATGCTTCCCACCCATCCCCCAGTTTTACCAAAATATCATTCATACCCGCAAGTTAACCCATCTAGGCGCAGCCGCCCATCTAGCGTAGCGCCCAACCAGGCGCAGCCGCCCATCTAGCGCAGCGCCCTACAACCCTACCTTCGCCCCCGCCATGTCCGACCTCATCCAACTCCTCCCCGATCACATCGCCAACCAGATCGCGGCGGGGGAGGTGGTCCAGCGCCCGGCCTCCATCGTCAAGGAGCTCCTCGAGAACGCCATCGACGCCGGGGCCACCGAGCTGCAGTTCGTCTACCGCGACGCCGGCAAGGAGCTCATCCAGGTCGTCGACAACGGCTGCGGCATGTCGCCCACCGACGCCCGCATGGCCTTCGAGCGCCACGCCACCTCCAAGATCCGCTCGTCCGAAGACCTCTTCGCCATCCAGACCATGGGCTTCCGCGGGGAGGCACTGGCGTCGATCGCGGCGGTGGCCAAGGTGGAGGTCCGCACGCGCAGGCACGCCGACGAACTCGGCACCCGCATCGTGCTCGAGGACGGGCGCGTCGTGACGCAGGAGCCGTGCCAGTGCGCCGTCGGGACCAATTTCATGGTCTCGCACCTGTTCTACAATGTGCCCGCGCGCCGCAAGTTCCTCAAGTCGGACTCGGTGGAGACGCGGCACATGAACGACGAGTTCGTCCGCATCGCGCTGGCCAATCCAGACCTGCAGTTCAAGGCCTACCACGGCACGTCGGAGGTGTTCCATCTCCCTTCCGGAAAACTGTCGCAGCGCATCACCGGCGTGCTCGGGAGGAGTTGGCGCGAGCGCATCGTCCCGGTCGAGGAGGAGACCTCGCAACTGCGTATCCGCGGCTACTGCGGCAAGCCGGAATTTACCAAGAAGCGCTCGGGCGACCAATTCTTCTTCGTCAACGGGCGCTTCATCCAGAGTCGCTACCTCCACCACGCCGTTAAGAAGGCCTACGACCGCCTCATCCCCGAGGACGCCTGGCCGATGTACGTGCTGTTCCTCGCGCTCGACGCCACCCAGATCGACATCAACGTCCACCCGACGAAGCAGGAGATCAAGTTCGAGGACGAACGCCTGGTGTACCAGTACCTGCGGGTGGCCGTGCGGCACGCGCTCGGGCAATTCTCGGTGGCGCCGATGATCGACTTCGACGCGGAGGCCGACCTGACGGAGGCGCCGATTCGCTTCCCGCAAAACCAGAGCACCGTCACCCAGATCATCCCCTCGGGCGCGATCCGCGGGGACGAGCGTGAAACGCGGCGCGAGTACGCGGGTGTGGAGCGCAACGGCTCGGGCTACGTTGATGTCGGCGGCGGCAGCAATGGCGGTGGCCCTCACCAGCGCGAGTACGCCCCGACCAACGGTCGCGGCGGCCACACCCCCCAGGCCGTCGCCCCCGGCTGGCGCGACCTCTACGCCACCTCACCCCAGCATCGCGCGCAGCAACTCCAGCCTCCCTACCACCCCCTCGAGGGTACCCCCGGCGACACCCTCACCATCGGCAGCGACTGGCACGACCGCGGCGACGAGGACCCCGACCTCGGCACCAAAACCGAGACCCGCCCTCCCTACCAGCTCCACAACAGCTACATCATCCACCAGCTGAAGTCGGGCTACGTGCTCATCGACCAGCAGGGCGCCCACGAGCGCGTCCTCTACGAGCGCTACCTCGAGGAGTTGCAACAGCCGCAACGCCAGGCCAGTCAGGCCGAGCTCTTCCCGACGCGCCTGGAGCTACCCGGCACCGAAGCCGAAGCCCTACGGGCACTGCTGCCGGACCTGGAGAAGCTCGGCTTCGACATCGCGGACGAGGGCGAGGCCTTCGAGGTGCGCGGCTTGCCGGCCAACCTCCCCGGCCAGCCCGACGCCAAATCCCTGATCGAGGCCCTCATCGGGCAGCACCAAGACAACCTGAGCGTCGAGCTACAGGTCCGCGAGCGCATCGCGCTCTCGCTCGCGCGACGCTCGGCCGTGCGGCGCGGCACGACCCTAACGCCGGAGGCCCAAGTCACGCTCGTGGCGCAGCTCTTCTCGACGAGCCACCCCGAGCATACCCCGGCGGGGCAGCGGTGTGTGTTGAGCTACCAAATCGGCGCCATCGAGCGGGCCTTCGGGCGGTAGCGGCGTTCGACTGGCTCCGGCCAGTGCCGCGGGTGTGGGGCCCACTGGCGGAGCCAGTCGAACGGGCCCCGCCCCGACCCCAGCGGGGTCGAACCACGAGTTGCCCGGGGTCGAACCGATGAGGTTAATAAAGGCCCTGGCTTCAGCGCGCCAGCCGGACCGTACCCAACCACACCGAGACTTACGACCCCGGGTACGTTAGCGCAGCCCCCCCGCCCGGCACCCTCGGCGGGCCCGCTGCCCGGAGGCAGTCGAACCTGGCCCGCCAACTGTGCCGCCCGCCACGCGTTTTGGCGAAAGCCCCCCCCCGAGAAAGCCCGCCCCACGCATGTTCCAGAACCTCCTGCCGGTCACCAAGAACCTCATCCTCATCAACGTCCTGTTCTTCGTGGGCACGGTGCTCTGGGAGCCGCAGTTCGACTACGGCAACCCGGCCAACTACCGCGACCTGGACAGCTTCATGGAGCTCGGGCGCTACTCCCTGGCGGCCTTCCCGCCCACGTCGAAGTACTTCTACCCTATTCAGGTGGTGAGCAACATGTTCATGCACGGGGACTTCTGGCACCTGGCCTTCAACATGATCGGGCTCTTCTTCTTCGGGAGCCTCGTGGAGCAGTCGATGGGGCCGAAGCGCTTCTTCACCTTTTACGTCCTATCGGGGCTCGGGGCCCTGGCCGTATTCTGGGGCGTGGCCGCAGCGATGGGGACGATGTACGTGTTCGTCCCGGTGCTGGGGGCCTCCGGGGCCGTGTTCGCGGTACTACTCTCGGCCGCCTATATAGACCCGAACCGCACCATCGTGCTGTTCCCGATCCCGATCCCCCTCAAGCTCGGCTACCTCGCCATCGGGCTCGTGGCCTGGAACCTCTGGCAGGGCTCGTCGGGCACCGGCGGCACGACGGCCGTGTACGCGCACGTCGGCGGGGCCATCATGGGGATCGCCCTCACGATGCTGTGGAGCAACACCAAGGGCGGCCTCTACAAGGGTTAGGCGCCTTTCGGCAAAACGCGCGACGGCGACACTCTCGGCCCCGCGGACGCGCTCACGGTAGCGACATTCCGCCCCACCTTTGCAACACCTCCCCCCACTGCCGGGTTACAACCCAGACGCGCCCACGCCCGCGCACCACCCGCCCATGTTTCAGTCCATCTGGCAAGACATCCAGCAGCAGTTCCGCTTCGGGAACCGCGTCACGCAGCTGATCATCGTCAACGTGATCGTCTTCGTGGTCTTCGGGTTCCTCAAGCTCATCTCCCGCGGGGTCGACGGCGGGGGCTTCGCCAACGAGGCCGTGAACTTCTTCGCGTTCTCGAGCGACTGGTACCACAACCTCACCCACCCCTGGAGCATCCTCACGTACGCGTTCATGCACGCGGGGCTCGGTCATATCTTCTGGAATATGATCCTGTTCTACTGGTTCGGGCGCATCGTCGGGGACCTGATCGGCGACAAGTACATCTTTCCGCTCTACTTCCTCGGGGCCGTGGCCGGGGGGCTGCTCTACTGGGGGATATCGGCGCTGTTCTCGTTCACGAGCGGCGTGTACATGGTGGGCGCGAGTGCCAGCGTCATGGCCTTCATCGTGGCGGCCGCGTTCTACGCCCCGGAGTACTCGTTTAGGCTCATCCTCATCGGCGAGGTGCGCCTCAAGTACATCGCCCTGGCCATCATCCTCATCGACCTGTTCGCCTTCGGGACCGACGGCAACACCGGCGGGCACATCGCCCACATCGGCGGCATGGCCATGGGGTACGTCTTCGTCACCGCCCTCGGGAGCGGCTACGACCTGGCCGCCCCCATCAACAACACCATCGACGGCCTCTCCGACCTCTTCGATCGCCTCAACCGCAAGGCGCCCCCGCGGCGGCCGGCGCCCCGGACCACGAGCCGCAGCCGGACCTCGGTCGCGTCTTACGAGACGACGCGCCGCGGCAACAGTACGATCACCACGACGCGCTCGACCCCGACCGCGGGCTCGCACCAGGAGCAGCTCGACGTGATCCTCGAGAAGATCAAGGCCTCCGGCATCAAGAGCCTCAGCGCCGAGGAGCGTGAGTTCCTCTCGCACGTAAGTCGCGAGAGCTAGTGCAGCGCCTGGTGTGGTGGGGCAACATCGGCCTCGCGGTCGCGACCCTGATCGCGTACGCGTCCCCGTGGGTGCCGCCGACGCGCCTGTGGCCCGTGGCCTTCGCCGGCCTGGCCTACCCGACCTTCGTCCTGTTGCACCTCGCCTGCATCGGGTGGTGGCTCGTCCGCGGTCGGCGCCGCGTCTGGTTGAGCGCCGTGACCCTCGCCCTCGGCGGCGGCTACATGCTCGAGTACGTAGGTTTTGGCGCAAGCCCCGACATCGACGCCGAGGCCGAGGCCGAGGCCGTAGGCCGGACCCTTACCGTGGTCAATTACAATTTGCTCGGCGGGCGAAGGCTGCACAGCGAGGACGGGGAGGCCTTCCGGCAAAACATGCAGACCTTCTCGGCGTGCGTCCTCGACGGTACGGACGTGATCGCCTTCGAGGAGACGCCCCACCATCCGAAGATCCGCAGGGGCCTGACCGCCAGCCTAAACGACGCCGGCCTGCGGCACCACTTCTACGCGACCGACATGGTGCTGAGCCTCCACGCCCGCTACCCGCTGATCGACCCGCGGATCGAGGGGCGCTTCAGCGACGCCAACGGCATCCTCACCGCCCTCGTCGTACCCACCCCCGGCGACACCCTGCGGCTCTTCGCCGTCCACCTCGAGAGCAACGCCCTGCGGCTCAGCGCCCGCTCCGTGATCCGCGACGCCGCCAAGGCCGACAAGCGCGCCTACTGGCAGGTGCGCGGGGTGGCGCGCAACTACCGCGGCGCGGCCCGCCTCCGCATGAGGCAGGCCAGGTCCCTGCGCCGGCTCGTCGAGGCGAGCGCCTACCCCGTGCTGCTCCTCGGCGACCTCAACGACACGCCCCTCTCCTACGCCGTCAACGAGATCAAGCGCGGCGGCCTCGGCGACAGTTTTCGCGAAAGCGGCCACGGCCTCGGCGTGAGCTACCCCGGCACCATCCCCGGCCTGCGCATCGACTACATCCTGGGCGGCGCGGGCCTCGCGTTCGAGAGCAGCGAGGTGGTAGACTGCGACTTCAGCGACCACAAACCCGTACGCGCGGAGGTGCGGTACTAAAGAAAGAGAGGGCCGTAGGTCCGCCATCTCGATTGCAGGGTGCGTGAGCGCCCTGGGAGCGAAAACCCCGCCCCCCAGGGCCGTAGGTCCGCCTGAGTAGCGCGTCCCCCGCGGGGAAGGGCATCTGTACGGTGATAACTATCGGCAAATCCCTACCTTTAAGGCCCAATTGCGTCGACGCGACTCCCGCCGACCGCCCACCGCCGTCCCCATCCGCTAAGCCCCCCCGCCCGTGGCCAACTTCAACATCACCGCCGACAAGGCCCTCACCTACGACGCCATCGTGGTCGGCTCCGGGATCTCCGGGGGCTGGGCCGCGAAGGAACTCACCGAGAAGGGCCTCACGACCCTCGTGCTCGAGCGCGGGCACATCGTCGAACACGGCGACTACCCCACCGCCAACCTCGACCCCTGGGACATGGAGCTCCGCGGTGGCCTCAACGCCGACGAACAGGCCAAGCACTACAAGTCGGCCCGCTCGGGCTTCGTCAATAAGGACACCGAGCACTACCACGCCGACGACCGCGCCAACCCCTACACCGAGGAGAAGCCCTTCCTCTGGATCCGGGCGCACGTGATGGGCGGGCGCTCCCTGCTGTGGGGCAAGCAGACCTACCGCTGGAGCGACATCGACTTCGCCGCCAACGCCGAGGACGGGCACGGGGTCGACTGGCCGATCCGCTACCGCGACCTCGAGCCCTGGTATACCTACGTCGAGAAGTTCGCCGGCATCTCCGGGGCGCCGCTCGGGCTCAAGCAGTTGCCCGACAGCCACTTCCTCCCGCCGATGGACATGAACGTGGTCGAGAAGCACGTCCGCGAGCGCATCGAGCGCAACCACCCCGGTCGCCACATGACCATCGGGCGCTGCGCCCACCTCACCGAGTACCGCCCTGAAGACCACGGCCCCAACCGCGGCCAGTGCCAGTACCGCAGCCGCTGTAGCCGCGGCTGCCCCTACGGCGCGTTCTTCAGCAGCAACGCCTCCACGCTGCCGGCCGCCAACGCCACCGGCAAGCTCACGATCCGCCCCTTCTCCATCGTGCAGGAGGTCATCTACGACGACGCCGCCGGGCGCGCGACCGGCGTGCGCGTCATCGACGCCGAGACCAGGGAGGTGATCGACTACAAGGCCCGGATCATCTTCCTGAACGCCTCCGCGCTGAGCTCGACGCAGATCATGCTGAACTCCAAGTCGAGCCGCTTCGAGCGTGGCCTCGGCAACGACTCCGGGGAGCTCGGGCACAACCTCATGGACCACACCTACCGCGTCGGGGCCGTGGGCACGGTGGACGGTTTCGACGATCGCTACTACAAGGGGCGCCGGCCCAACGGCATCTACATCCCGCGCTACGTCAACGTGGACGCGGCCAGCAAGTCCGACGAGTTCGTGCGCGGCTTCGGGTTCCAGGGTGGGGCCGGGCGCGGGGGTTCGCGGGCGGCGGCCAACCGGGCGGAGTTCGGCGGCGAGTACAAGGACGCGCTGTTCCGGCCGGGCCCGTGGGAGTTCTTCATCACGGGTTTTAGCGAAAGCCTCCCCAACCACGCCAACCACGTGCGCCTCAACCCCGACGTCGTCGACGCCTGGGGCCAGCCGACCCTCACGATGGACGCCGAGTGGGGACCGAACGAACTGGCGCTCAACGCCCGGGCCCAGGCCGACGCCACCGAGATGCTCGAGCGCGCGGGCCTGCAGAACATCGTGAGCTTCGACAACCACCACGAGATGGGCTACGGGATCCACGAGATGGGGACGGCGCGCATGGGGCGTGACCGCAAGACGTCGGTGCTCAACGGCCACAACCAGGTCTGGGGCGCGGAGAATGTCTTCGTGACGGACGGCGCCTGCATGACGAGCTCGGCCTGCGTCAATCCCTCGCTCACGTACATGGCCCTCACGGCCCGCGCCGCCGACCACGCCGTGGCCGAACTCAACAAACGCAACCTCTGATGAACCGACGAGAACTCTTCCGCCGCGGCGCCTGGCTCACCGGCGGCACGCTACTCGCCCCCACGGCCCTCGCCCTCCTCCACGCCTGCGGCCGCGAAGACCGCCGCGCGTGGACCCCGACCTACTTCAACGCCGAGGAGGCGGCCTTCGTGACGGCCTACGTCGACACGCTCCTCCCGCGCACCGCGACCCCCGGCGGCCTCGACGTCAACGTGGATGTCTTCATCGACCGCGTCCTGGCCGAGACCTCGACCCCGGGCGACGGCCCGTCGGCACTACAGGAGGGCATCGCCGAGTTCGAGGCTTCCGCCAAAACCAGCCACGGCCGCGCCTTCGCCGAGTTGGACGCCGAGCAGCGCGGCGGCCTCTTCACCGCCGCCGAGCAGCGCAGCGCGCGCTACAACCCGCAGGTCTGGGGCACGACCGTCGGCGAGCAGCCCCCGGTCGACTTCTACCGCTCGTTTAAGTCGATGGTGCTGTGGGGCTACCTGAGCTCCGAGCAGATCGGCACCGAAGTGCTGAACTACGATCCGGTGCCGGGGACCTACGACGGCAACATCTCGCTAGAGAGTGTAGGGGGTAAGGCCTGGAGTCTAGGGTAGCTACACGACACGAAGCGACGGCGTCACAGGCGACGCACAGTGCATCACAAACTCCCCCGCCACGCCGCTTTCCCCGCCCGGTACCGTCGGTCCCTGAGTACCTCATCGAGCGCTACCCTAAAAAGTCTAGCACTCTCCGCCTTCACGGGGTCCTCCTCGCCGAGCGGCAGCTCCTGGCCGTCCGCGCCGTACTTCCTGCCGCCCTTGTGCCGCGCGTAGCGCCGCGCCCGCGTCCAACCCATCTGGAGGTACTTGCGCGCCACGTCCATCCCGACGAAATCCTCGGCCGCGGCGTAGGCCTCGTAGCGCTCACGTAACTTTTCGATGCTCTCGGCGGCGACCTCCGGGGTCCGGAAGGCCCACAGCGGCAGCAACTCCGAACGGTAGGGCTCGGCGTGGAACAGGCCGTACTCCCCGCGCCCGATCGCGTAGCACTCGGGGTTTTGACGCAGGTCGACGCCGTCGAAGGGGTGCGGATCCATACGTAGGAGATGTGTCGTCGACCGCCGAGGTTCGCGCGGGGCGTTACGTGGTGCGGGGGCGGCTTTCGCCAAAACGCGTGGTCTCGCGCACGGGGAACAACTACCTTCGCCGCTGGCCTCGCCTATGATACGCTTACACGCAAACCTCCACCGCCCCGCGGGTCTCGCCCTCGCCTTGCTCTTGACGTTGTGCGCGAGCGGCACGGCCAGCGCCCAGAAGGACGAGTTCAAGATCGAGATCGAGAAGCTGCCCTTCCCGATCAATACCGACGACTACGACGAGACCACCCCCGTGGTCTCGCGCGACGGGCGCCAACTGTTCTTCACGCGCACCGGGTCGCCGGAGTTCGCGCGCAGCCTGCGCGTCAGGGGCGCCGACGCGGCCGACAGTCTCAGTCCCCAGGCCTACGCCGAGCTCCTGCGCCAGGTCTACGCCGACCTCGGGAACACCTCCCGCCTCGACCCCGAGCCCCACCGCTCGCGCTTCAACCAGGACATCTGGTTCGCGGAGCTCGACGGCTACGGCAAGGTGCTCGAGATCGGGCACCCCGACACCCCGCTCAACAACGCGCTGCCCAACGCGCTCGCCGCCCGCCTCCCGGAGAGCGGCCACTTCGTGACCCTCAACCAATTCCCGACCACCGGCGGCATGGAGAAGGGCTTCTCGCACACCTACCTCCGCAGCGACGGCACGTGGACGCACCCGAGACCCATCTACATCGAGGACTACTACACCCTCGGCGAGGGCGTCGGCCTCACGCTCTCCGAGGACGGCGAGATCATGATCCTCAGCGTCGAGCGCGAGGGTGGCTACGGCGGCAACGACCTGTACCTGAGCCGCCGCGTCGATAGCCTCACGTGGAGCAAGCCGATCAACCTCGGCCCGGGCATCAACTCCTCGGCGCGCGAGAGCACCCCGAGCCTCTCCGAGGACAAGCACACGCTCTACTTCTCGAGCAACCGCGTCGGCCGCGGCGGCAACGACATCTACTTCTGCCGCCGGCTCGACACCACGTGGACCAACTGGAGTTCGGCCAGGCGCTTCTTGCCGCCGATCACCTCCGGGCTCGACGACTCGCAGCCGTTCTTCAACGAGGCCACGGGCTACCTCTACCTCGCGAGCCGCCGCGACGGCTCCTCGGACATCTTCCGCGTCCGCATCCAGCCCCCGCGCCCGCTCGACGTGCTCGTGGTGGGCCGCGTGCGGGACGCGCGGACGCGCGGGTTGCTCGAGGCCAGCATCAAGGTGATGCCGAAGGGCTCGAGGGGCGAGGACACGACCGTGAGCACCAACGTACGCAAGGGCTTCTTCGAGTACCGCGTGAGTGACCTGCGCGACCTACAGTTCTACGCCGAGAGCGAGGGCTACTTGGGCCAGGCCAAGACCCTACGCATCGGGCGCATCGGCGAGGTGCCCGCGTACGAGATCGAGTTCCTCCTCGACCGCGCCGAGAAGGGCGGCAACATCACCCTCGACCCGATCTTCTTCGAGCAGAGCCTGCCCGTCGTCAAGGACGAATCCGTGCCGCAGCTCGAGCGCCTCCGCGAGGTGCTGATGCGCAACCCCGAGGTCTACGTCCGGATCGAGGGCCACACCGACAACCAGGGCAGCCAGGGCTCGCTCGAGAAGCTGAGTCGCCAGCGCGCGGAGGCGATCCGGGAGTACCTCATCGCGCAGGGCATCGAGAGCCGCCGGGTGCAGGCCGCGGGCTTCGGGCCGACGCGCCCCGTGGCCGACAACGAGACCCTGAGCGGCCGGGAGACGAATCGCCGCGTCGAGGTCGTGATCACGCGGATCCTCGGCGGCGGCAGCAAACCGCGCAGTGCCAAGTAGGGACGGACATAGTCCCGAGCGTAGTGCCGAGCGTAGCCCAGGCCCCGCCGCAGCGACGGGTCTCGGCTCGCGGCTCGGGTACTGGCTGGCACAGGGCCTCAGCGTCGTGACGCACCCGATGTTGCTCGCCACGTACATCCTGCTGTTGCTGCTGGCGGTCAACCCCTACCTCTTCGGGGTCAACAGTCCGCTGGAGCGGCTGCCGCTGATCCTGATCGTGTTTGGGTCGAGTTTCCTGATGCCGGGCCTGGTCATCGTGATGATGCGCGGGCTCGAGATCATCCCCGACATCACGATGCCCGCGCAGGGCGACCGGACGCTGCCGCTGATTGCCGTGGGGGCGCTGTACATGGGGCTCTTCGCGTTTTGCCGAAAGGCGCCCGACGTGCCCGTTGCGTATACGGCCCTGCTACTGGGCTGCTCCGTGGCGCTGTTCGCGGCCTTCTTCGCCAATCTGTTTACGAAGATCAGCCTGCACAGCGTGGGGATGGGCGGGCTCATCGCCGCGGTGCTCGTCACGATCCAACTCTTCGCCTACGATCGACTCACGATCGACCTGCCCGGCGGGCGGCACCTGGAGGTGAGCCTGGAGATGGTGCTGCTGTCGACGCTGTGGTTGGCGGGGCTGGTGGGCACGGTGCGGCTCTACCTGCGGGCCCACGACCTGGAGGACGTGATCGGGGGCTACGTCGTCGGCTTCACGGCGATGGGGGTGTCGGTGTGGGCGTATTTTTAAGCTCGCCTGCGGCGCGGCGGTTTGCGCGCGGAGCGCGTCGAACCGACCGCCGCGCCGCAGGCGAGCTTTACTCGTCGTAGCTCAGCTCCACCCTGTCCGTGGTCGGGTGGGCCTGGCACGTGAGGCAGTAGCCTTCGGCGACTTCGTCGGGGTCGAGGGCGTGGTTGACGTCCATCTTGACCTCGCCGACGGTGACCTTCGCGATGCAGGTCGAGCAGGCGCCCGAGGTGCAGGAGTAGGGTGGGTTGAGGCCCTGGTCGACGAGGGTCTCGAGGATGGTCTTGCCGGAGGCGACGGTGATCTCGTGGACCTTGCCGTCGAGGGTCACCGCGACGCCGGCGCCGGCGGTGCCGCTGATCTTGTCCTCGTCGGCCACGGGGGCGACGACGAAGCGCTCGGTGTGGATGCGGCGCGCTTCGACGCCGCGGCGGAGGAGTTCTTTCTCGACGGTGTCGATGAGGCCACCGGGGCCGCAGATGAAGTAGGCGCTTTCGGCGGTGCGGAGTTCGTGGTTGGCGAGGAAAAGACCGAGCTCCTGGGCGTCGATGCGGCCGACGCGGCCCCCCCAGGTAGGTTTGGTTTTGCCGAAAAGGCCCCCCAACCCACCGACACTCTTGCGCGCGGGCTGGCTGAGCACGTGGTCGACCGTGAACTGACCGCGGTACTCCCTCGACATTGCGTCGAGTTCGTCGCGGAAGATGATGGTGTCCTCGGCGCGGTTGCCGTAGAGGAGGTGCACCGCCGAACCCGTCTCGTCTTTGAGTACCTTGCGCGCGATGCTCATCAGGGGCGTGATCCCGGAGCCGGCGCCGATGAGGTAGTACGTCTTGCGCTGGGACGGCTCGGTTTTTGCTAAGAACTTGCCGTCCGGGGGCATCACCGCGAGGGTGTCGCCGGGTTTGAGTTCGTCGAGAAGGTAGTTAGACACCTTTCCGCCTTCGAGGCGCTTGACGCAGAAGCCCAGCGGCTGATCGTCGGGGCTCGTGCAAAGGCTGTAGGCCCGGCGCTCTTCCTGGCCGTTGAGCTGGAGCTTGAGCGTGATGTACTGGCCGGCGTGAAAGCTAAAATTTCCGATGCCCTCGGTGGCGAGGTAGACGACGCTCGCGTCGGGGGTCTGGGCAACTTTATCGGCTACCCGTAGGTCGTAGAACTGATTTGACATAAATTAGGGGCGATTTGCACGGCTTGCAGGACGGCGGCGAGCTCTGCTTCTTTCGATTTTCCGGGCCGCGGCTGCGTGCGCCAAAACACCAAACTACAAAGCATGTTGCGCGACCTAAGATATCTGTTTGCTTACACCCTACCGCTGTCCGCGATCGTGGCCCTCGCGATGCTGGGGACGTGGAGCTTCGCGACCGTGATCTACGCCTTCGGGATCATCCCGGTGCTCGACCAGGCCATCAAACAGCAACGCGCCAACGAGAGCGGCGAGGAGGTCGGCGAGCGCCAACTCGTCAACCGCTTCTTCGACTGGCTGCTCTACCTCAATGTGCCGCTGCTGTGGGCCATCGTCGGGTACTTCCTCTACACCGTGGCTTACGTCCCGCTGGAGACCTACGAGCTGGTGGGCCTCACGCTGTCGGTCGGGATCGTGGCCGGGAGCCTCGGGATCAACGTCGCGCACGAGCTCGGCCACCGCGGCCCGCGCTTCGAGCAGTGGCTCTCGCAGGCGCTGCTGTTGCCGACGCTCTACATGCACTTCTTCGTGGAGCACAACCGCGGCCACCACAAGCACGTGGCGACGCCCCTCGATCCGGCTACGTCGCGCAAGGGCGAACTGCTGTACACGTTCTGGGTCCGCAGCGTGGTAGGTGGCTACCTCAACGCCTGGGGGCTGGAGCGCGAGCGCCTCGCCCGCGACAACCGTGGCTGGCTGACGCTCGACAACCAGATGATCCAGTTTACGCTGATCGAAGTGGCTTTGCTGCTTGTGATTGCGTCCGTCTTCGGGCCAGTGGCGCTCGGATTTTTTATCGGGCAGGCGGTCGTGGGCTTCCTCCTGCTGGAGAGCGTCAACTACGTGGAGCACTACGGACTCCAGCGCAGGCAACTCGCCAGTGGGCGCTACGAGCCCGTCACGCCGCGGCACTCCTGGAACTCGGAGCACGAGGTGGGGCGCATCGTCCTCTACGAATTGACACGCCACGCCGACCACCACTTCAAGTCCAACCGCCCGTACCAGTCCCTGCGCTACTTGCCGGAGAGCCCGGAGCTGCCGGCCGGCTACCCCGCGAGCATCCTGATGGCCCTGGTGCCGCCGGTGTGGTTTTCGGTGATGGACAAGCGCGTGCCCCAGGTCGGAGCGTAGCCCGCCTAGGAAAGCGTCTAAACACACGAAAGGCCCGTCGCACAGTCGTGCAACGGGCCTTCCTCACTCAGTCTCGAGACGGGTGCCTTAGTTGTCGTCGGGGGTGACGGCGTCCTTGGTGGCTTTGGCGGCCTTCTTGGTGGCGCGTCCGGTGGCCTTGGCGGCCTTGACGGTGCCGCGCTTGGTAGCCTTGGCGGCTCTCTTGGCGGTGCGCCCGGTAGCGTTGGCGGCTTTCACCATGCCGTTCTGCGTGGCGTCGACGGCGTCCTCGACGTCGGGCTCGATGTCTTCCTTGACCTCGACTATCTTGTCTTGCGTGGCGTCGACGGCCTTCTCGAGACCATTCTCGGTGGCCTTGGCGGCCTTGACGGTGCCGCGCTTGGTGGCGGCGGCGGCGTCCTTGGTTTCTTCGACGACCGTCTCACCGGCGTCTTCGATGCCTTCCGCAACTCGGCGGCTGGTGTCGGTGTCGTTCGGGTCAACCCTGGCCTGACCTTTGCGCGCATCGGCGGCTCGCTCGGCGGGCGGGGTCGATGGCATCGGCGTGGTCTGCGCGGGTTGGGTATTGCCCGCCGCCGGGACGGTAGCCATAGGCGTGGTCGCGGTCGGGGCCTGCGCGGAGACCGTGAGGGCGAAGGCGCCGAGGGCGATCGAGGTGAACAGTGTCTTTAGCATGGTTTGGGGATTTGTAAGGGGAGGTTGCCGTACCGCGTCCTGGTTCACGCGACGCCGCGCTTAAGACCCAGGGCTGACGCGGGCCGCGCCCCGGGTCCGTCGACGCTGTTGGTGCCGCGGTCTACCTTCCCCCCATGCACCTCGCCCTCCACCACCACACGCTCCACCTCAGGCAAGCCTTCACGATCTCGCGCTCGACCCGCACCGAGCAGCGCACCACCGTCGTCGAGCTCTCCGACGACGCGGGCCACCGCGGCTACGGCGAGGTGGCCGACAACGAGTACTACACCCAGGCCCACCCCGACACGGTCGCCGTGACCTTGCGCAAGCTCGTCGGCATCCTCGCCGAGGCCGACCCGGATGACCCACAGGGGCTCTTCGCCACCTGCGAACCCCACGTCGACGGCAACTACTTCGCGCTGAGCGCCCTCGACATGGCCGCGCACGACCTCGCCGCCCGCCGCGCCCGCGAGCCGCTGTACGTCTACTGGGGTTTCGACTGGGAGGACGACAAGATCCCGGTGTCGAACTACACGCTCTCGATCGACGGCCCGCGGGCGGTTTTGGCGCAAGCCCTCGCCAACCCGTGGCCGAGCTACAAGGTCAAGCTCGGCGGCGCGCACGACATCGCGACCGTCGACCTCCTGCGCCGCGAACTGCCCGACGTGCAGCTCTGCGTCGACGCCAACGCCGGCTGGAGCGACGAGGAGGCTTTCGCCAAAACCCAACAGCTCGCCGCCCTCGGCGTGGCCTTCGTCGAGCAGCCCAAGGCGCGCGGGGCCTTCGCCAAAACGCAGGAGTTGCGGGTTTTGGCGAAGGCCGAACTCGGCGACGCCGCCCCGCCCGTCATCGCCGACGAGGACTGCCAAACCGAGGCCGACGTGGCGAAGTGCGCCGGGGCCTACGACGGGATCAACGTCAAGCTCTCCAAGTGCGGCGGCCCGACGCCCGCCCTGCGGATGGTCGACCAGGCCCGGAGGCTCGGCCTCAAGGTCATGTTCGGGTGCATGATCGAGTCGAGCTTCGCGATCGGGGCCCTGCGTCACTTCGCGGCCGAGTCCGACTTCATCGACCTCGATGGGCACCTCTTGGTCGGGGACGACATCGGGCGGGGCATCGAGTTCCTGGCCGACGGTAGGCCGGCGCGGCCGCGGGGATTCGGGAGTGGCGTGGAGTGGCGGTAGTCGGCGTGGAGTGGCGGTAGTTGGCGTACCTTGGCGTCATGTCTGTTACCTGGTCCGTGGAGTGTGACACCGCGAGCGAAGCCGTGGCCTCCGTACTGAAGCTCGGCCCTACACGCCCGGATGTGCTTTGTAAGCCGAAGCGGCGCATGACGCGCGAGGAGTTCATTCAGTTTTGCGCCGACCACCCGGAGGTGCACTGCGAGTTGCTGCCCGATGGTACCTTGGAGCTTATGTCGCCACTGGTACTAGACTCGAACGAGAATGAATGGCAGCCTTTCGTGGACCTGGCGATCTGGTACCGGCGGACGAGACTCGGCAAGATTTACAGCTCTACTGCTGGCTTCACGCTACCTAATGGCTCCATCCGCTCTCCTGGTGCCGCTTGGCTAAGCCCGGAGACCGTCGCGGGGCTTTCGGTAGCGGACTTTAAAACGATGCCCCTCGTCGTGCCCGACTTCGTCATCGAGGTCATGTCCAAGACGGACAACCTCCAAAAGGCCAAAGACAAGATGTCCAACACGTGGATGGCCAATGGCGTCAAGCTCGGGTGGCTCGTGCGGCCGTCCGTGACGCAGGTGCTCGTCTACCGGCAGGGCGTGGTCGAGCCGGAGAAGGTCAAGGGCTTCCGGCGGAGCTTGAGCGCCGATGAGGTGGTGCCGGGGTTCGAGCTGGACTTGCGGGAGTTGCTGTGAGGCCAGCGAGTTGTCCTCGGCCGCGTAGCTTCGCTGCATGCAGGTAGCTCGGAGGGTAGGACTGGCGGTACTCGTTTTGGCGCAAGCCGCCGCCTCGCGCGCGCAGGACTCGCCCTTCCTCGACAGCGTCCTCCACAGCCTGCCGATCTTCCGTGACTCTATCGCGCCCAAGCTGGAGCGCTTCGAGCTGCAGGTGCTCTACCGCCCGCTGTACGGCGCGGACTCGGGCGTCACGCACCGCTGGCACGTGGACCCGGAGCACTACTACTACCCCGCGAGTACGGTCAAGCTGCCGGTCGCGGCGCTGGCGCTCGAGCAGATCCACAGGATGGGCGTCGTCGGGCTCACCAGCGACTCGCCGATGAGCGTCGACTCCGTGCGTACGCCGCAGTCCCGTTCGCGCGAGCGCATCGGGGCACCCGGCGAGGCGGCGACCGTCGGCGGGCACGTGCGCGACATCGCGGCGGTGAGTAGCAACGAGGCCTACAACCGGCTCTACGAGTGGCTCGGGCAGCGTTACATCAACGAGGAGCTGCACCGCCGCGGCTACCGGACCAAGATCATCCACCGCCTCAGCGTGTCTGGCTTCGACTCGACGGAGAATCGTTTCCTGCCGCCGGTCACGTTTCGCCACGTCGAGACCGGCGACACGGTGTTGTACAGGGGGGCGGCTTTCGCCAAAACACCCTACCCCGAGCCCCGCGCCGGCGGCATCAAAGGCCGCGGTTACATCAACGCCGACGACCAACTCGTCCACGAGCCCTTCGACATGTCCGGCAAGAACTTCCTCGGGCTGGAAGACCTCACCGATGTTGTCCAGAGCATCGTGGCCCCGGAGACGGTCGACCCCGTACAGCGTTTCGAGCTCGACTCCACCGACCACGCCATGCTGGTGCGCGCCCTGCGCACACCCCCGAGCGGTACCGACAATCCCGGCAATCGGGACAAACCCGACGGCTACGTCAAGTTCCTCTACTACGGTGGCGACGGCGCCTTCGAGCCCGGCGGCCCGATCATCTACAACAAGGTGGGCGACGCCTACGGGACCCTCACCGACGCGGCCCTGTTCGAGGACCCGGCCACGGGCAGGCGCTTCATGCTGGCGGCCACGATGCTCGTCAACCGCAACGGCGTCTTCAACGACGGGGTCTACGAGTACGAGGGGATTGGATTTCCGTTCCTCGCGGCGCTGGGGCGCGCGGTGTACGCCGCCACCAAGGGGTAGGTAGGCGTAGGGTGGGTGTTTGGTAAATTATTGTGCCTACCCGAATATGTTAAAGTCTTAGATGACGGTATCTAAAAAAAGATTTGGTTACGATTGACAGGCAACGGGTAAATGTTGGTACTCGGTAGGCGGCGCATGTTGTTTAGTTGGAGCTACCGGCTGATGGGCCAATAAATACGTATGTCGGCGGCTGTGCGAACGGGTGGTTCGGAGGCACTGCCGCGCGAACAAGCGCCCGCGGTAGTGCGCTGTATTAAACGACCCGGCGGCAAGGACCCTCACAACGGCCTAGCCTTCGGTGGTAAACCCCATTCACAAAAACCAAATCACCCAAAGAACCATGCGTTCCAACCTATTCATCTGTGCCGCGATCGCGGCCTGCGGCCTCGGCCTCACCTCCTGCGACGAGGACAACGACCAACTGATCGACCTCGAGCTCAACGACGAGCAACTGCTCGTGGCCAGCAACACCAGCGGGAAGCTGGTCAAGATCCAGACCGCCGAGCTCGCCGAGCCCGACCGCAAAGACATCACCGTGCCCTACGCCGACGGTGACGGCATCGGGCTGCGCGGCGACGACCTCATCACCACGAACCGCAACGACAACAAGATCCACCTCCTCGAGAACGTCTTCGACGACGACAACGAGACGAACGCCCGCGTCGGCGCCACCTCCGCGGAGACCATCGGCAACGCCCGCGGCGTAGCCGTCGACCGGGAGCTCGGCGGCACGAACGTCGCCGTCGCCCAGGCCGGCAACGCCGCCAACGGCAACACCAACAAGATCTTCCTGTACCGCAGTGAGCGCACCGACCTCGAGAAGCGCGCCGAGGTGACCGTGCCCTTCGCCCTCTGGGGCCTGGAGTGGGACGGGGATGACCTCCTCGCCGTGGTCGACTTCAGCGACTCGGTGGCGGTCTTCGAGGACTTCGACGACGTGAGGACCACGGGCACGCTCGAGCCGACGTACTACTTCAAGGTCGCCGGCCTCACCCGTACGCACGGCATCACGTTCGGTAAGGACGACGACATCCTCATCCTTACGGACATCGGCAACGCCAGTGGCGCCGGGAGCGACAGCGACGGGGCGTTCCACTTCGTGAGGAACTGGCGCGGCGCCGCCAAGGCCGCCGCCAAGAAGGATAAGGTCCTCGCGGCCGACCGCCAGGTGCGCGTGTCCGGTGCCGCTACCCTGCTCGGCAACCCCGTCGACGTCGCCTACGACGACGACAACAACCGCATCTACATCGCCGAGCGCGCCAAGGACGGTGGTCGCCTGCTCGCCTTCGAAGTGCCGACGGCCAACGGTTCGCCGGCCCCGGTCTTCAACGAACTCGTGCCCGGTGCCTCGAGCGTCGAGTACCGTGACTAAGGCCCGCTTACGGAAGGTTTTGGCGAAAGCCGGAGCCTAAAAGCCAGAAGCCCTCACTTCACCGCCGGTGGAGTGGGGGCTTCGCGTTTGCCGTAGAACCGCCGCACGAGGTCCGCCGACACCGGGGCCGACGGCGCGAACTCCGTGCTCGCGTCCCCGTGCCAGCGACCCTTGCGCTCGCCCTGGCCGTAGCCCAGGAAGCTCGGCCACTTCCAGATGAAGATGCCCCGCAGGTGCTCACTCTCCGAGGCAGCGCGCAACAGGGCCGCGTAGCAGCGCGCCTGCGCGAGTGTGTCGGCGGCGCGGCCGTCGACGGCGGCGTGGGGGTTCTGCCAGGCCTGCGCCACGGAGCGGTAGCCGACCTCGGTGAGCCACAGTGGTTTGCCGGCCTCGGCGCTCACGGCGTCCGCCATGCGCATCCACGCCCGGGCGCCGGCCAGGAGCTCCGCGTCCGAAGGGTCGGGTTTTGGCGAAAGCGGATAATACCCGTTGAGGCCAATCGCGTCGAGCTCGGACCAGAAGGTGATGCCCTCGAACTCCTCGCCCCAGTTGGCGGCGTAGGTGAGGGTCCCGGGGTAGACGGCGCGTACGTCGGTGATCAGCTTTCGCCAAAACTCGGGGTGCCGGAGCGTGGCCTGCGTGAGTTCGGTGCCGATGCACAGGGCCTCCACGTCGTGCGCGGCCGCCAGCTCGGCGTAGTGCATGATCCAGGTGCGGTAGTGCGCGAGGAAGGCCCCCCAGTCGGCGTCGTCGTCGGCGAAGTCGATGGAGCCGGGCCAACCGTTGCGCAGCCAGATCTGGGGCTTGAGCAGCACGCGCCAACCCCGGCGGTGCGTCTGCGCGATCGCGGCGACCACGGCCGCGTCGGTCTCGCCGCCGAGCTCCTCGGGGATCGGCAGCGGCGTCGGTGTGCCGGCGTCCCGCATGAAGGTGTACGGCACGATGGCGAGGGCGTCGACGTGCAAGTTGCCCAGGCTGTCGAGCGAGGCCTCCGTGGCGCTGCCGCCGTAGCCGTGGACGCCGTCGTATCCCTCGTGCGCGAAGGTCATCCCGCGCCACGCGAACGCCTCCGGGGCCTGTACCTCGATGCTCGCGATGTCGAGGGCGACCTCTGCCTCCGGGGTGGCGCGGCGGCACGTGCTCGCGAGTGACAAAACGGAAAGGAGCCAGAGGCCCTGCGCGGCGGAAGTCATGGCGCAAAGGTGCCGCTTTGGGGTCAACGTGTTAAAGTTTCATTATAAAGCAGCCTTTGGGCACCACGACACGTTGAAAACCGACGGCCGTGCCTTAGATTGTTGACCATTAGATGAACCTCTACCCCCGTGCCCTCCTTCGTGCGCTCCTCGGGCTGCTCTGTACGGGTATGCTCGCGTCGTGTAGCATCTGGGAAGTCGGTACGAACGAGGAGGTGCCGGAGTCTGTACTCGGGAGGCGCCCCGTGTACTTCCCGAGTGACGAGGCCAACCTGGTGTTCTCGGACAATCCGCGACCGCTGGCCAACGGGACGGGGGTGGTGAGGTTCGAGAACCTGCTGTTCGTCATCGACCAGGGCCTCGGGGTGCACATGTTCGACAACACCTCCCCGAGTCGGCCCGTGGCCATCACGTTCATCCACGTCCCGGGGATCTCCACGCTGTCGGCCGGCAGGGGGCGCCTGTACGTCAACAACTTCAGCGACCTCATCACGATCAACATCGAGGACCCCCGGATGGCGCGCGTCATCGACCGGGACCCGGGTCTGTTCGAGCAGCCCGTGGATTTCCCGGAGGGCTTCATCGGCTTCTTCGAGTGCTACGACCCGGCCCGCGGGCTGCTCGTCCGCTGGGAGGAGGCTGTCCTCACGCGGCCGGAGTGTCGCATCAACTTCTAACATCAACCCAAATCCTTTCACCATGAAGTACCTAAATACCCTTCTCTTCGCCGGTAGCCTGTTGGCCTTCGGCGCCTGCACCGGCGACACGACCTTCGGCGGCAACGACTTCGCGCCCCCCGCCGAACAGGTCGCGGGCTCGTACACGCGCCTGCTCACGGTCGGCAACTTCCTGTACGCGGTCGACAACACGAGCATCATCACGTACGACGTGAGCAACGCCGACAACCCCGTGGAGGTCAACCGGACCGACGTCGGGCTCGCGGTCGAGACGATCTTCCACCTCGACGGCAACCTCTTTATCGGCTCGCGCGAGGGCATGTTCACCTACACCATCGCCGCCGACGGACACCCCGAGCGCCGCGGGCAGTTCGACTACTCCCGCCTCACCAACAACATGGTGCAGCCCTGCGACCCGGTCGTGGCCGACAGCAAGACCGCCTACGCGACGCTCTACACCGGTACCGGTCGCGACAACTGCGGCCGCAGCCAGACCATCGAGATGCTCGTGGTCATGGACATCCGAAACCTGGATAAGCCCGAGCTCATCACCACCGTCGACGTACGCTCGCCACGGGGCCTGAGCCTCGACGGTGACCTACTCTTCGTGTGCAACGACATCAACGGCTTCACCGTCTTCGACGTGAGCACCCCGAGCAGCCCACGGATCATCGAGCAGACCCGAGACCTCACCGCCTGGGATGCGATCGCGAAGGACGGGGTCCTCATCGTGGTCGGTACGAAAGAGCTGGTGCAGTACGACTACTCCGACCCGAACAACCTCGTC
The DNA here is from genome assembly GCA_965215115.1 of Saprospiraceae bacterium. Taxonomy (GTDB): domain Bacteria; phylum Bacteroidota; class Bacteroidia; order Chitinophagales; family Saprospiraceae; genus CALDTK01. The sequence continues at coordinate 1,603,090 of OZ244050.1, read as the reverse complement.
GAGCTCAGCCGCCTGCCCTACTCCCGCTCCTGAGCCGCGGTCCGTCTAAGTCCACTCGATGCGTAGTCTCTCCCACCTGCTAGCGGCGGGCCTGGTCTCGGTATGTGTCGCCGGGCCTGCCGCGGCCCAACAGCCCACGGCGCCCCAGCGCGACACAATCATCGTGTCGCGGCGCGACACCGTCGTGGTGATGCGGCGGGACACGGTCTTCATCCAGGAGCCGCCGCGGTCCGGACCCGGGGGGCGCGACCGCTCGCAGCTCCCGCCCGGCCGCGGCGGCGGGGTCGACTACGGCGGCGAGACCCCCGAGGAGCGCCGCGCGCGTCTGCTGGAGGCTCGCCTCGACCGGACCGAGCGCCTGCGGGAGTTACGCGAACAGCGCGAGGCTTACTTCGCGGCCCTACCGGACGTACGGACCAGCACCCGCGCCTTCGCCGTGATGGTATACCCGACGCGGCTGTTGGAACTCGAGTTCCCCTCCGTCAACGTCGGGGTGAGCTACGTCGCGAATGGCAAAGCCGGCGTGATGGGCAGCCTCGGCGTCCTCACCGGTCCGCTGTCGGGACGCACCGGCGCCAGCCAGCAGACGGCGGTGGCCCGCGGGCCGATCCGTGGGTTCGACCTCGGGCTCGAGGGCCGCTACTACGTCTCGCCCCTACGCAACGACTTCCCGATGTACCTCGGGGTGGGCGCGACGTATAGCCTGGCGGCGGTGACGTTCGTCCGTTACGAACCAAACGCCGCAGGTACGTACAGTCAGCTCCGGGAGTCCGACGCCGAGGGTCGCCGGATCCGCGGCACGGCGGTGATCGGGTGGGAGCTCCGCGCGGGGGGCCTCGCGCTCGACCTGACGACGGGGCTCGAGCTCAACGGCCGCGGCATCTTCACCGACGAGCCCGGACTCGTCCGTGAGATCAATGAGGCCTTCTGGGAGGTGAACCGCGCCAACCGCTACAACCCACTGCTGCTGCCCATTATTCGAATCGGCGTGGGAATCGGTAAGTGGTAGCCCCCGAACCGAGGACGGCACGGCGAAGTTGCGTGAAGCATGACCGATGACGCCCCCGCCACTCAAAAGGTAGAGGAGCTCTACGCCCTCATCGAGGACATGGAGACCGCCATGATGACCACGCAGCAGGCCGACGGCCAGTTGGTGACGCGCCCGATGGCCACGCAGACGCAGGCCGGAATCGGAGACCTCTACTTCGTGACCGACATCAACTCCAAAAAGGTAGCGGACTTGCGTCAAAACCCGCAGATCAACCTCGGCTACTTGAGCAAGGACAGCTTCGAATGGGTGTCCGTGAGTGGGAAGGCGACCATCTCGCAGGACCGCGCCAAGATCAAGGAGCTGTACCAGCCGGACTGGAAGGCCTGGTTCAACGAGGAGGGTGGCGACAAGGACGGGAGTCCGGATGATCCGCGGCTCGCGCTCGTCGTCGTGGATGCCAACAGCGTACGCTACAGTAAGGCACTCAACTCGAAGCCCGTAGCCTTCGTCAAGTACGCCGTCGGGATGGCCAGAGGCGAGATGCCCGAACTCAACCGCGAGGAGCAGTTGGGGGATAGCGAATTGCCGCGCTAGGACATAGGACATAGACGGCCTGGAAGCGGCGCGGTCGCGCGGTTACGGTATTCGGTTCGGATTGGCTATTTTACCGGCCATGCCCAGCCCCACCACCCGCCGCCACTTCCTGCGCAACGCCACCCTGGCTACGGCTACGCTCGCCACCGGCACCTCGGCCCAGGCCGGCCCTACGCATCTCCTCTCCCGGACGCGTCCCTCGCGGCCCGGCCCAAACGACCGGATCAACCTCGGGCTCATCGGCGCCGGGGGGATGGGTACGGAGGATACCAAGACGGCGCTCCGGATTCCGGGTGTCGAGCTGGTGGCCGTGTGTGATCTGTACCGCGGTCGGCTCACCCGAGCGCGCGAGACCTGGGGCGCGGACCTCTTCCTCACCGAGGATCACAATGCGCTGCTGGCCCGGCCCGACGTCGATGCGGTCATCATCGCGACGCCGGACCACTGGCACGAACAGATCAGTGTCGACGCCCTGAAGGCCGGTAAGGCGGTCTACTGCGAGAAGCCCATGGTCCACAGCGTCACCGAGGGCCCGGCCGTGATCGCGGCGGCGGCAGCGAGCGGGAAGACCTTCCAGGTCGGCAGCCAGGGCCTCAGTTCGCTCGGCAACGAGAAGGCCCGCGAGCTCTACCGCAAGGGCGCCATCGGGCAACTCGTCTACGCGGAGGGCTACTGGGCGCGCAACTCGCCCACCGGCGCCTGGCAGTACCCCATCCCGGCCGACGCCAGCGAGGAGACCGTGGACTGGGAGCGCTTCGTCGCGAACACCACGAAGCGCCCCTTCGACGCCACGCGGTTCTTCCGGTGGCGCAACTACCGCGACTACGGCACGGGCGTATCCGGGGATCTGTTCGTACACCTTTTCTCTAGTTCGCACTTCATCCTCGACAGCCTCGGCCCGGAGAAAGTGATGGCCACCGGGGGCCTGCGCTACTGGAAGGACGGTCGCGAGGTGCCGGACGTACTCCTCGGCATGTTCGACTACGGGGAGCAGCCCGGGCACCCGGCGTTTAACCTGAGCCTGCGCGTCAACTTCGTAGACGGGACTTCGGATTCCACTTACCTGCGGCTGGTCGGCTCCGAGGGCGCGATGGATGTCAACTGGGAGGATGTTTACTTGCGTCAAAACCTGAGCGCCGACCCGATGGACGCTTTCGCAGCCGGCAAGGCCGCCAGCGAAATGGTGTCGGCTAGCAGGCGCAAGGTGATGCTGCCGAGGGACACGCAGCACTGGTCGGCCGAGGGTGGGTACGCGGGTGCGCACTACGACCACTTCGCTCACTTCTTCGACGGCGTTCGGGAGGGGAAGAGCGTGATCGAGGATGCTACTTTCGGGTACCGCGCGGCGGCACCAGCGCTGCTGTGTAACGACAGTTACTTCGACGGGAAGGTGATGCGGTGGGACCCGGAAGGGATGAGGGTGGTGTGAGGGGCCGTTCGACCACTTCCGAGTGGTGGCCCCGTGAACGCCGCCTACCCCGTAGCGGCGCCACTCGGAAGTGGTCGACCGCCGCGACCGCCGCGACCGCTGTATCCTCGCAGTCCGACTATCCTAAATTCCGATGTACGATGCTCAAGCCTAACCCTTCCCTTTTCGTAGCGGCGTTGTACCTGCTGCTAGTCCCCGCCTGCAACACCAAACCGGCCGCCGAGACCGCCGCGGAGTCCACGGAGGTTGCACCGGGGTCGGACCCCAACGCCCTCACCGCCGCCGAGGTAGCCGAAGGTTGGGAAAACCTCTTCGACGGCACGAGCACCGCGGCCTGGCGCGGCTACAACCGGCCCGACTTCCCGGGCCAAGGCTGGACGGTGGCCGATGGCGAGCTCCGCGTCGAGCACAGCGGCAACGGCGAGGCCGGCGGCGCGGGCGGCGACATCATCACGCGCAAGAAGTATAAGGACTTCGACTTCGTCGTGCAGTACGCGCTCACGGACACCTCCAACTCGGGGGCTTTCTACCTCGTGCAGGAGTTGCCCGACACGCCCATCTGGCATTCGGCCCCGGAGTTCCAGATGCTCGACGACGCCACGTACCGCGAGATCATGGACCTGACCCCGGAGCAGTTCACGGGCACCAACTACGGCATGCACGCCCAGCCAAAAGACTTCTCGAACCGGATCGGCGAGTGGAATACCGCGCGGATCACCAAACGTGGCAACGAGGTCGAGCACTACCTCAACGGCCACCTCGTGGTGCGCTACACCCTCCACGACGCCGACTGGGACGCGCGCCTGGCGAAGAGCAAGTTCAAGGACTATCCGAGCTACGCGAGCGTGGACGAGGGGCATCTGGGCCTTCAGGACCACGGACATCTCGTGCGCTTTCGAGGGATGAAGGTGCGGGCGTTGTAGCTGTGCGCGGAGTGCGCGGCTTCCGGCCTCCGTGCCGGGCGCACTCGGAGTGCGCGGCTTCCGGCCTCCGTGCCGGGCGCACTAAAGTGAATAATTAATACGAGGCGCGCCCGGCACGGAGACCGGGAGCCGCGCGCCTTAGGCTCGCATCTCTACCCGGAGGCGCGTCCAGCCGTCGTCTTCGGTCGTGAGGCTGTACTGGGCGCCGTGTCGTTCTAAGACGTCACGCATGAGGGTGAGGCCGATGCCCTGGCCAGTGGCTTTGGTGCTGAAGAAAGGCGTGAAGAGCAGGCGCTGAGTCTCGGCGTCGATGCCGGCGCCGTCGTCGGCGATGCCGAAGGTTTTGCCCTCGCAGCTCACCGCGATGTGACCCGCGCGCTCGGTGGACTCGATGCTCTCGCGGGCGTTGACCAGCGCGTTGGTGACGACTTGACGCAGCAAGACCGGGTCTGCCCGGACGGTGGCGGGTTTTAGCGAAAGCTGAATCTCGACCCCGGAGTCGGCGCACGCGACGCGGTGGACCTCGGCCTCACTGGCGAGGAGCGCGGCGAGGTCGACGGGCTGTAAGGCGGGCTCCGGGAGGCGCACCACGTCGGCGAAGCGGCGCATGAAGTCGTTGGTGGCGTTGCCGCGCTCGAGGACGGTGGGGAGGTAGGCTTTCGCCAAAACCCGAAACGCCGCGGCGTCGAGGTCGTCGGTGTCGAGCAGGCTCACGAGCATGGAGCGGGTGGCGGCGGTGGCGTTGTTGACCTCGTGGGCCATCATGCGGATGACCTGCCCGTAGGCGTTGACCTCGGCCGAGTTGAGCTCGCCGGAGATGTTCTGGACGACGATGAAGCGGCGCGAGAAACCGCGGTCGATGAAGCTCGCGGCCTCGCAGCGGAAGCGCTGGTTGTTGAGTAGCCGCAGGAGCTGGCGGTCTTCGGGTCCGAGGGTCGAGAGCGCCTGGGCCAAAGGGTGGTTGACGTCGCGCAGGTTTTGCGGAAGCGGACCCGCCGGCGGCAGGTCGAGCTGCTTGCGGCCCCAGGAGTTGACGTGATCGAGGCCACCGTCGTAGTCCATCGTGAAGACCCCGAGCGTGGTGGACTCGATGAGCAGGGTGAGGAAGAACTGCCGGCGCTGGTTGTCGAGGCGCTCGGTGCGGATCTGCTCGAGGAGCCGGTTGTAGACCTCGATGAGTTCGTCGAGGTCGGCGACGCCGACTTCGCGCAGGCGCAGGGAGTAGTCCTGGTCGCGCAGGGCCGCCGTACCGTCGCGGAGGATGCGTTGGTTAGTGAATTGCTTGCGCCAGATGGACACGCCAACCAGGAGGCTCAGGACGACGGCAATCTCGATGCCGATGAGCAGCGCCGGGCGATCGCGCAGGGCGAAGATGGCCACGCCGAGGGTGGCGGCGTGCGTGAGGAGGAGGTAGGCGAGGAGGCGGCGGGGCAAGGGTGCCGCAAAGTAGGCGGCGTGCACGTATAGCAACCGCCGCGCCGGTGCCGCGTTGCTGTGTTCCGACCCCGAAAGCCCCGTGACCGATGATTGACTACTTGCTCGGCCCGTGGCACTGGGCCGTGAGCGGAGCCCTGATCGCGGGGGTCATGTTCGCGCTGCTGTACGCCGGCAAACAGTTCGGGGTGTCGTCTAACCTGCGCACGCTGTGCACGATCGCGGGCGCCGGCAGGTCCGTCGAGTTCTTCCGCATCGACTGGCGGGCGCAGCGGTGGAACCTGCTCTTCGTCGCCGGGGCCGTCATCGGCGGTGCCCTCGGGACGACCGTGCTCGCCAACCCGGAGCCAGTCGATCTTTCCGCGGCTACGGAGGCCCACCTGGCTACGCTCAGCATCGACGCGCCGTCTAGCGGGTTGCAGGGCGGAGGCTACGTCCCACACGAACTGTACGGTTTTGCGGAAGCGTCCTGGCGAACGCTCTCCTTCCTGCTCATCGGCGGCTTCCTAATCGGCTTCGGGACGCGCTGGGCGGGGGGCTGTACGAGCGGCCACGCCATCAGTGGACTGTCGAATCTCCAGGTGCCGAGCCTAATTGCGGTGGTGGGATTCTTCGTCGGCGGGCTGGTGATGACTTGGTTCGTACTGCCTTACCTGCTGAAAACTTACGTTTAGCCACTTCAATCCATCGTTACCGTGCGAACTGCATTCTATTTGTTGATCGGTACCTTCTTCGGTGTCGTGATGACCAAGTCCGAGGCCGTGTCTTGGTTCCGGATATACGAGATGTTCCGTTTCGAGAGCTTCCACATGTACGGCATCATCGGTACGGCGGTGCTGTGCGGCGTGGTGGGTATCGCTTCCGCAAAACGTTTGGGCTGGACGACGATCGACGGCGCGGCGTGGGACCTGAGGCCGAAGGATTTTACCGTGCCCCGTTACCTCTTCGGCGGCACGCTCTTCGGGCTCGGCTGGGCGATGACGGGGGCGTGCCCGGGGCCGATGTTCACGCTGTTGGGGCAGGGCGTCTGGATGATTGGGCTGGTGATCTTGGCGTCGGTGCTGGGGACGTACGCGTACGGGGTTTTGCGGGAACGCCTACCGCATTAGCCTGGTTGTGGCCGGGTCGACGCCCGGGTCGACGCCCTATCGGCACACTACACGAGGCATATCATAGGACTGGGCAAGCTGGAGAAAACGTGTGACAATTATAAAACCATTGTTTATAGTAGCTTCCGAACGTCTGCTAGCACGGTCTCAGGGTTGCGCTTTTCATGCGCTACTCGGATCCCGGCGTATCGCGGCTCATTTTTGAAAGTTCTACAGCGGTGAGGTCGTGTCAAGTTGATTTAAGCGTTCTGTTATAGCCGCCACAGATTTCGCCAGCGTAACCTCACCTATATTGTCCCTCTGCCAGGCCAGTGCATCGTCGGTCTGCTGTCTGGCGTGCGGCGTGAAGCTAACCGTATAGTCAGGCATTACGCCAGATACTTGGCGAGGACCTGAGTTTTGAAGACATCGGCGAAGTATCCTCCTGCACGCTGTCGAGGCCAGACGCTACCGCCAACTGGGAGAGCTCGTTTTCGTCCATATTGTAGATCCACCGTACGAGCCGGTCGTCGTAAAGGTAAGCGGTTAACGCGTTTTAGATCTGCGGGTGCACCTGAAATCCGACGCCATGCCCTAAGTTGCTCGCCCGAACGCTCTGTCATGACTACCCCACGGATAGGCTACCTACTCTCGGCGCTCGTCACCTTCTCGCTTTGCGCCTGTGGCGATGGTGACGGTCTAGCCAAAACATCCGACACCCCCGCCCGGCCACCCGTGCAGACCTCCGGCAACCCCATCTTCGACGGTTGGTACGCGGACCCCGAAGGCATCGTGCTCGACGGCGAGTACTGGGTCTTCCCGACGTACTCCGATGACTTCGACAAGCAGCTCCACCTGGACGCCTTCTCGTCGCCCGACCTGATTACCTGGACCAAGCACGCGCGCGTCCTCGACACCAGCATCGTGCCCTGGGTCAAGCAGGCGATGTGGGCGCCGTCGGTGATCGAGAAGGACGGGAAGTACTACCTGTTCTTCGCCGGCAACGACATTCAGAATCCGGAGCGGCCGGGCTACCGTGCCGAGTACGACAAGTTCAAGGAAGGCGGCATCGGCGTCGCGGTGGCGGATGCTCCCGGCGGACCGTACCGCGACCTGCTCGGCGAGCCGCTCCTGAGCAAATTTTACAACATGGCCCAGCCCATCGATCAATTCGTGTACCGCGACCCGGCCGACGGCGCGGTGTACTTCTTCTACGGAGGCTGGGGCCGCTGCAATCTCGGGCGGCTCAAGGATGACTTCACGGGCTTCATCCCCTGGCCCGACGGCGAGCTCTTCCGCGAGGTGACGCAGGAGGGCTACGTGGAGGGGCCGTTCATGTTCAAGCGCGGAGATATTTACTACTTCATGTGGTCGGAGGGCGGCTGGACCAACGGCAGTTACAAGGTCGCCTACGCCACCGCGCCGGCCGTAACGGGTCCGTATACGCGCATCGGGACGATCCTCGAGTCACAGGACAGCGTGGCGACGGGCGCGGGCCACCACTCCGTGATCCGGGTGCCGGGTACGGATCGCCACATCATCGTCTACCACCGCCGCCCGATCCCGAATGAGGACCGCGACCACCGCGTGACGTGTATGGACGAGTTGCGCTTCGACGCGGAGGGGAAGATCTTGCCGGTGGTGATGACGTTCGAGGGGGTGCGGGCGGCAACCGCGCTCATCAAGGAATGAGCTGAGACAAGATTCTTCTCAGATCTTGCCGTTCGTGCACCACGAGATTAATGGTAACAGTTGTTACCTCTTCGTCAATGCGGTAGATAAGGCGATACCACAGCATCGCAGCGACACGCTGATCGAAGACTTGGCCTTCGACACGTAAGCGAGGGTAGCGCGTCGGCATGTCTTCGAGTTGCTTGGCGAGCTTATCGAATTCTTCTTCGATTTGGTCGATTACCGCATCCTGTTCAGTGTCACGTAGCCACGCCCGAATGGCGTTGAGGTGCCCCTTCGCCAGATCGGACACCTGAACTTCGTACCGCGTCATCGCTCGGCCTTCCAGGAGCGAAGGAGTTCACGTGCGGGGGTGACCTCCCCCCGTTCGCGTTGTCGGTCGGCTTCCGCCAAAACTTTACGCAAGTACTCCGACGTAAGCGGTGGCCCGTACGGGGGCACCTCAGGCGGGTCGGTCGTGAGGCGGATGAGTTGCTCGCCGTAGCGAATGACCTGTGCGCCGGCGGGGGCGTCGGCGAGGTAGGCCCGCTCCCAGTCCTCGAGCTCGGCCTCGTCGCGGACGGTGGCGAGGTCGGTGGCGAGCTGGCGGAGTTCGCCGGGCGTCATCGCGTGGACGCGGGCGACGATGGCGTCGCGGAGGGCGGCGACGTTGGTGGACGTTTTGGGCTGAGCTGTGACGAGCGTCATGTGGCCAAGGTAAGGGCTAGATGGACATCCCCGGCACCTCGCGGAGAGAGGCAAACACGTCACGTACACCGGCCCGACGTGATGCTCTGCGAGGCCGTTTGACAGGCCGTGTTTGCCGGGCTCCGCCAGGTCCACAGCTGTCGTGACGAGGCGTGTCTGGCGCCCCCGGCACCTGGCGGAGCCAGGCAAACACGCTCAGGGCGTCACGTAGCCCACCTCCTTCAAGGCGATCAAGGTCGTCATGGCGGAGAGCGCGGGCGTGGTCACGTCGTTGAGGTCGGTGGCGATGTCGATGCCGTTGGCGGCGGCGGACTGGCCGCAGAGGTAGAAGGTGGTGCCGGCCATGGCGAGGGCGCGCATGAGGGGGAGGTTGGGGTTGGGTGCGCCGCTGCGGGTTTGGCTGCTGGCGTCGGAGAGGCTCAGGTCGGTGGCGCCGCCGTGGAGGACGCCGACGAGCTGGATGCTGTCGGCGGGGACGCCGGCGAGTTCGAGCAAGTTGCGCAGGCGCGCCAGGTACCAGAGGCCCTCGTTGACGCCGTCTCGGGTTTTGGCGGAAGCCAGGTCGAAGACGATGCGGTGGGCGCGGCTGGCGTCGGGCATCAGGGCCGCGTCGGGAATAGCTACGATGCCACCGTAGTCGGGGATGCGCGGGTGCTGCCAGTTTTGCGAAAGCGCACTATTGACGGTGGCGAGCGACAACAGGGTGGCTAGGAGGAGGCGGGGGGTAAGCATGGCACGGGTATCCTGGATGGCGGCGCTAAGGGAATCGGGGTCTCGCGAGGGCTCGGGCGGCCCGCGGGCGTCCGTTGAACCGGCTTCGGATCGTTGCGCTCTCCTGCGCGAGGTCCAACGAACGCCCCGCGGGCCTTACGACACTTACGCCCAGCACTTACGCGACCATCACCTTGCCCTCGCGCTGGCTCTCCCGCGGATTGTCGGCGCGGTAGTGGAGGTGATCGGGTAGGGCGCGCAGCTTGGTGAGGTTGTAGAACGCGAAGCCCGACTTCGAGATGATCGGCAGGAAGATGAAGAACGCCGAGGTGGACATTTCGTCGAGCAGGCCCAGGCCCGGGGAGCCGAGCGCCCAGACCGTCGGGTAGAGCAGCCACTGGACGGTGAGGAAGACCGCTGAGCCCTTGTAGGCCTGCATCAGCTCCGGGCCTTGCTCCTTAGCCTTGACGTAGAGCTCGTCCCACATCAGTTTGAGGACGATGACGAGTGCCACGCAGCCGGCGATGTACCAGACCCAGCGCGCCGTGCCGGTAGATAAGTCGCCCACCAGCCCGGTGACGATCATGATGACCTGCGAGCCGAGGAGCCCGGCCGTGATCGGACCCTCGAGCTTGAGGGTGTAATGCCCCGTGAGCACGAGCGAGAGCAGGAGCAGCGGCGTGCTCACGACCCAGTCGACGTAGCGCGCGAAGTAGACGGTCTCGCCGCCGACCTCCGTGGTGCCCTGCCCGAGCGCGAGGGCGGTGTAGGCGAGGCCCGACCAGATGACCACGAAGATGTGGATCATGTATTTGTACTGCGGGACGCCCTTCGGGTCGCGCGACATGAAGTAGATGATCACGGCGCTGAGGGCCATGACGGCGACGTAGATCCAGTGGAGGGTAACGGAGGTGTCGGTCATGCGCGGCGGGGGTTTATGATGTTGCGTGTTAGCGGCAGGCGTAACTCGATCATTGGGGTGAGTGTTCGGGTCCGGGTGTAGCCAGGGTCCCGACTGATGAGAAGCGAGGATCACTCGCTACGCAAATGACCTGTTGGTCCGGCAGGATACAAATACCAGATTTAGGGCCGGGGCGGCGGAGCCTTCTCGAACAGGGGGCCAAAAAGGTGGGTTGGGGCAAGAAAATATAACACCGCTTTCACATGCCTCCAGTTACCCTTTCCCACTTACTATACCGTGCGCGAACGTTGGCGTTCGTGGCCCTCGCCACCCTGTCGCTCGCCCACTGCGACGACTCCGACGAAGCTCTGTTCTCGGACACGTCCCCCATCCAGCCGATGGGTCCGGCCCCGAGTTACGCGCCCGACATGGACCCACAGATGCTGGCCGTCATCGAGAAGTTCACGAGCTACGACACGCCCCCGCTCCCGACGCTCTCCCCGCGGCAGGCCCGCATGGCGCCCACCGTCACCGACGCGGTACAGGACTTGCTCAAGGACAACGACCGCGAGGCCCCCGATGCGGCGGTCGACATCTCGCAGCGGGTGCTCCCGGCCGGCATCACGCCGCAGTCCGCGCCCGACGGTATCCTCGTGCGCGTGTACACCCCCGAGGAAGGATCGTCGGGCGCGCGCCCGGTGATCGTCTACTACCACGGCGGCGGCTGGGTGATCGGCTCGCTCGACGTGTACGAGCCCTCGGCCCTGGCCCTGTCGGAAAACACGGGCGCCGTGGTGGTGTCGGTGGATTACCGCCTCGCGCCGGAGGCGAAGTTCCCGGCCGCCCACGAGGACGCCTACGCGGCCTACAAGTGGGTCAAGGAAAACGCGGCCTCCATCGGCGGTGACCCGGGCAAGGTGGCCATCGCGGGCGAGAGCGCCGGCGGCAACATGGCCGTGGCCGTGAGCCTACTCGCCCGGGAGCGTGGACTGGCGCTCCCGATCCACATTCTGTCCGTGTACCCGGTGGCCAATAACGACCTCAACAATGCCTCCTACAATGAGTACGCTAACGCGGTGCCGCTCAACAAGCCTAACGTGGTGTACTTCACGGAGAACTACTTCAACAGTCCTGCCGACGGCGACAGTCGCCTCATCTCGCTCGTGGACGTGGCTGACCTGAGCGGCCTGCCGCCGACCACGATCATCGCCGCCGAGATCGACCCGCTCCAGACGGAGGGCCGGCAACTCGCCGACAAGCTCACGCAGGTAGGCGTGCCCAACGAGTACCGACTGTACGAAGGCACGACGCACGAATTCTTCGGGACTTACGCCGTGGTGCCGCCCGCGCAGGAGGCGCAGGAGTTCGCCGCCGAGCGCCTGCGGGACGCGTTTGATTAGGCGCGTGGGCGAGGCGTAGCAGTGCCTCGTACGAAGCTACCTTCGCGGTATGCCCATCGAACGCTTCGAAGACCTCGACCTCACCCGTCGGTACACCTACGCCGATTACGTGACGTGGAAATTCGAGGAGCGCGTGGAACTCTTTCGGGGTTGGGTGATGAAGATGGCGGGGCCGAGCACGTACCACCAACGTGTGTCGACCCGACTCCTAAGGAGTCTAGCCGATGCGGTGGAGCCCTACGGATGCGAAGTGTTCGTAGCCCCGACGGATGTCCTTATCGCGAGGGATGAGGAGGGTGACACCATTGTCCAGCCCGACCTGTTCATCGTGTGTGATTCCACAAAAATTAAGAAACAGTACATCGAAGGCGCTCCCGACTTCATCGCCGAGATCGTGAGCCCCGGCAACGGCAAGAAGGAGCTCGACAAAAAATACAAGCAGTACGAGGAGGCGGGCGTGCGGGAGTACTGGGTGATACATCCGCTGGACAAGACGGTGCTGCGTTACGTCTTGAATGACGAGGGGCTCTTCGTAGGGCAGGTCCCGCGCACCGTAGACAGCGAGGCGATCGAGTGCTCGATCTTTGAAGGCGTGGTGCTGAGCGGGGGACAGGTGTTTCCGTGACTGCGCAGCTGATGAAGGCTCCGTGAATTGCGCGCTTCTTCGGAAGGGACGTTAATTACCGGATCAGTCGACGGCTTGTACTTCCCGTCCTCGTACTTCGTTACGCTCGGCTCGCCGTCCGCAGCCAGTCCCAACTCCTGCACGACGTAGCGCAGCTTTACCTCCGAGAGATCGTGGAGGCGAGCGGTGATGCGGTCGCGGAGCGGGGCGAGGTGAACGGTGCTTGCTGGAGCATTGGCTTCGGCGGTCATGCTCGCGAGGTAAGGGTTTCGTGCGTGAGAGACGGTGGCCAGAGTTGGTGTTCTCTCACAACCCCCACTTCTCCACCCGCCAGCACACCCCACCGCGCTCAATGACCACACCCCCCGCCGTACCCGCTCTTCCGCAACACCGACTTATACTTCCGCTGTTTGCGTAAATCACTGAGCGCCTTTCCTTTGTCCTTAGCCTGTAGGTAGTACGCCGCGGCGATCCGACGACCGACGAAGTAGCCGAGATCACCCGGCCGGTCAGGCGTCGCTGAGTCACCGTTGTAGAGCCACCGGCTGCGGGACTCCTTGCCGCCGGTGTCGAGGTCGGCGCTGAACTGCCGCCAAACGGCGCACTCGTGGGCTTCGCCGTAGACGTGGTAGGCATCCGTAGCCGCGCGCCCGAGCAGGTCGTACACGACGAAATCCGGGACGCCCTCGTTGACTACGTCTTTGACGAGCCCCCCGAAGGGCCAGCTCTTCTGCCAGGTGTGAACGGCCTCGTGGGCGGCGAGTGTGGCGATGTCGCCGAGGCCACCGCCGCCCGTGACGTAGCCGATGAGGTAATCTGGCAACTCGCTCACGTCCGCATCGGGGCCGCCGCCGATCATCCCGGCACCGAGGAGGATGTGCTTCCCGACGGCTGTGCCCCCCGTGTTGAGGATACCAAACGCAATCGTGACAGGCGGAATCTCGAAGCCCGGCAAGACCGCCGCCACTTGCTCGAACACCGCGGTGATGCTATCGCGGTTGCGCTCGATGGCCATGGCGTCGTCCCGGATAGAAGCGTAGTACCGCGGGTAGCGGCGCATGACATCGAGCATTCGTTCGGCACTCAAGTCGCGAGCCTTATCGAAGAGCCGAAGTCCCGTCGAACCCCTGTCGAGGTATTGCGTTTGCACCACGGTAAGACTGTCGCCATGGGTTTTGGCGAAAGCCAGCGCATCGAGAGCCGCGTAGAAGTTCGGAATATCGCTCGTCGTGAGTTGGGCGTCCGCAGTAATGCCGTGGAGCGTCAAGAGCAGGCTGAATAGATAACGCATCGGATAGTTTTCTTGAATAAGTTTATTTACAACCCCCACTTCTCCACCCGCCGATAAAGCGCACTGCGCGTGATCCCTAAGTCCCTGGCCGCGCCCGCGATCTGCCTTTCGTTGCGCGCCAGGGCCCGCTCGATGGCCGTGCGTTCGAGTTGCTCGGGGGTGAGGCATTTGAAGGTGAACACGTCGAGGATGGCGCTTGGGCAGGAGGTGTCTACGCAGATGGTTCGTCTGCGCTTGGCGCCGGGCCATTGAGACGAACATGCTAAATCAATTTACCGACGGCCCTTAGCAAAGCTTTCGGGTCGCCTTTCTCGTGTGCAAGATGGATGATCTCTACCCGCTTACGTTCCTCGTCAACTCGGTAGACGAAGTCGTGGTAATTTGCGTAGGCAATACGGAAGTGATTCATTTTTCCTTGCTTTTGCAACCTTGGGTAACGAAAAGGTTGTGCGATCAGCCCTTCGAGCATTTGATCTATACGTTCTGCACCTCGTCTTGCGTAAGCTTCTCAGAGATTTTCGGTTTGCCAATCTAAAAGCTCTTCCAATAATTCCCTGGCAGATGGAGTGAACTCGACTACAAATCTGTCCACTAGTCGAGAAATTTTACCAAAACCTCCCTCCGAACCTCCTCTAACGTCGACCCCTCCCCACGCAAGATCGCCGCGTGGCCCTCATCAGCGATCCGCACGAGCTCATCTTCGGTGAGGCCGTTGCGCTCGAGGAATTTGGCCGCGAACTCGTCCGAGTGGGCGGCGGACTCGCGGAAATGTTCGCCCATGAGTAATTCGAGCCTCAGCAGTTCCGCCTCCTCCAGAGATTGCACTCGATCAATGATCCTGGCCTGCAAGTGAGTGAGCGGACTCGCGTTGGTGCTGGAGCGGGGCTGTGTCATAGATTCAAAGATAGGCCACCTTCCTTTACAACCCCCACTTCTCCACCCGCCGATAAAGCGCACTGCGCGTGATCCCTAAGTCCCGCGCCGCGCCCGCGATCTGGCCGTCGTTGCGCGCCAGGGCCCGCTCGATGGCCGTGCGTTCGAGTTCTTCGAGGGTGAGTTCGTCGATCGTAGCGCCGAGGCTGGGGGCGGCGTTGCCGGGCGACTGCTCGGCGAGGCGTTTTGCCGAAAGGCTCCCCTCGGACAGGAGGGCGCAGCGCTCGAGGACGTTGCGGAGCTGGCGGACGTTGCCGGGCCAGGGGTGTTGCAAGAGCCAGGTCTTCGCGTCGGGTTTTAGCGAAAGCGGGGCACGGCCGTAGCGTTCGGCGGCTTTCGCCAAAACCTGTTCGGCCAGCAGCAGCACGTCGCGACCGCGTTCGCGCAGGGGCGGCAGCTCGAGTTCGATGAGGTTGACGCGGTAGAAGAGGTCCTCGCGGAAGGTGCCGGCGGCGATCATGGCGCGCAGGTCCTTGTTGGTGGCGCTGATGATGCGCACGTCGGTGCGGCGCGTGCGGCTTTCGCCCAAAACCTCGTAGGTGCGCTCCTGCAGGACGCGCAGCAGTTTGACCTGGCTCGCGAAGGGCAGGTCGCCGATCTCGTCGAGGAACAGCGTCCCGCCCTCGGCCAGGGCGAAGCGGCCCTGCCGGTCGAGCTTGGCGTCCGTGAAGGCGCCGGCCTTGTGGCCGAAGAGTTCGGATTCGAAGAGTGACTCGGGGACGCCCCCGAGGTTGACGGCGACGAAGGGCCCATTGGCGCGCGGGCTGGCGGCGTGGATGGCTTCCGCGAAAACCTCCTTCCCGGTGCCCGACTCGCCGGTGAGCAGCACGGAGGCGTCGGTGGGGGCGACGCGCTGGGCCAGTTCGGCGGCTTGGAGGAAGCGCGTGGAGGCGCCCGTGAGCGCCGCGAAACCGCTCGACCGTTCGGACGGCCCGGCCGTCGGTTGCCGCAGTGCAAGGGCCGTGCGCACGCTCGCGAGCAGGGCCTTGTTGTCCCAGGGTTTGGCGATGAAGTCGCTCGCGCCGAGTTTCATGCCCTCTACGGCGAGCTGGACGGTGGCCCAGCCGGTGACGAGGATGACGGGCAGTTTTGGCGAAAGCCGTTTGATGAATTGCAACGTATCCAAACCCGCCTTGCCGGTGGTCGTCACCGTGAAATTCATATCGAGGATGACGAGGGCGAAGTCTGTTTTGGCGAAAGCCGTCTCCAAATCACGCGGGTGGTGGATGGCCCGCACGCCGTAGCCCGCGCGCTGGAGCAGCAGGGAGAGTGAGGCGCAGATGGCGCGGTCGTCGTCGATGAGGAGGATGTTCAATTTGGAATTTTACGTATTAGTCGATGCACTAGGAGGCTCTGTATCGTTCGGCCTGTCACCGCGAACTGCAGTTCGCAGTGACAGGCCGAACCGCAAAGAGCCCTACTCTTCCCGCAGCGCCACCGCCGGATGCACCCGCGCCGCCTGGCTACTCGGGATCAGCGCGCACAGCAATACGATGAGAAAGATGAGGGCTGCCGCCAAAACCCCGCCCCACCAGAAGTATCTGGTCTCGAGTTCGATCAGCTCAAACAGCGGCACCTGCACGGCCACGAGACTCCCGAGCGCGATCCCGAGCGCGGCAATGAGCACGACCTCGAGCGTAAACTGCGCGGTGATGTCGAGCCCGGTCGCGCCCATGGCCTTACGCAGGCCGATTTCGCCGCGACGCCTGGCGATGGCGTTGATGAGGATGCCGAACAGGCCGAGGGCGACGTTGATGATTAGGAAGGCGCAAATGCCGAGCAGCGTGAGGATCGGTACCCACGTCTCGCGGCTCGTGTCCTCGCGGCGGGCCTCTACTCGTTCGATGATGGACTCGCGCGTACGTGTTACCTCGGCCACCCGATCGGCGATCGCCCGTTCTATCGTCGCCGGAGCCCCTGAATCGGCACGTACGTAGAGCTGCGTGAATTGAGATTTCGGATCGAACGGATTGCGAGGCAAGAAGGTGATGGCGCCCTCGTCGGCAAACTCACCGAGGTATTTATAATTCCGAACCACGCCCACGATCGTCGTCGTGATCCCCTCGAAGCTAACGAAAGTCTTGCCGACTACGTCCCCATGCGGGAAGTTCTCGGCAATGTAGATGTTGTTGACGACGACGCCCATCTTGCCTCCCAGGGTATCCTCCGGGATAAACCAGCGCCCCTCGACGAGCTCGAGCTGTGCGGCATCCGCAAAGTGCTCGTCGACCATCGAGAGGTAGGTAGAGATCTCGACACCGTCAACGTTATCTGTGTACTGCCACGTCCAGTCATTGAACGGAAGCATCCCGGAAGTGAGCGAAACCGCGGCAACACCGTCTACGCTGGCGAGCTCTCCGCGAAGTCGATCACACAATGCGGCGACGGCCTCCGGGAGAAGGTCCTGTGGGAGCTTGAGGTAAACGATAAACGCGTCTTCCGTCGCAAACCCGAGCGGCGTGACGTAGCGTGCGATCTTCGATCCCGCGAACGCGAAGACCCCAAAGAGAATCAGGAATGCCAGCAGGATTTGGGCGGTGAGTAGGACGCCCGTGCGCCGGGTGTTCCACAGGAGCGTAGCGATGTGCGCGATCATGAGTATCGTTTACCGAAGTGAAGTAGCGATGTGGGTCTGGGACGTACGATAGGCTGGTAAGACGCCCGTGAGTAAACCGAACACGATGACGGCTACGGCGCTCCACAGGGCTACGGCCGGCGTAAAGGCAAGTCGAGTGCCCTGAATCCAACCCTCGGCGTTGGCGAGGGCCATGACCCCGAGCCCCATAGCGATCCCAATCGCGGCCCCGATCACCGTAACGACCAAGCTCTCGACGAGGAATTGCCGTAGGATATCGCTACGGGTGGCGCCGAAGCTCTTCCGCACGGCGATCTCGGCGGAGCGTTCGTAGACGCGGCTCAGGTTGACGTTCGTAAGATTGAGGGCCGGGAGAAGGAGGAATAGGGAGATCAGCGCCAGCACTGCTGGTAGGAGCCGCATCAACCCCTGGTCGTGGTCTTCGCGGAGAGCGAGCAAGTCACTCGAGTACTGCTGCATGAAGGTGAGGCCCTGTATCGTGAAGAGGTTATAGTTGTCATTGGGGAGCGCCTGTAGTCCACCGGCGATACGGTTGAGTTCCGTGGCGACCTGTGCTCTGTCTGTGGCCTTGGATACGCGAAAGATGACCCGGCCACCCCCCAGGTACTTCTCCTCGTCGAAGCCCGCGGGGCTCGTCGTATAGGGGAGAAACACCCCGCGGTTGAGACTCAGGAAGGATGTCCTCGGCGTGGCGATTATACCCGCGACTTCGTAGTTGCGATCGCCGAGGGCAATGGACTGTCCGACCACCGATTCGTCGGTCCTACCGAAGAAACGCGTCGCGATTTCATCGGTGATGATCGCCTCCGCGGTTCCCGCCTGGACGACTTCCGTACTGTAAGCAGCGCCGGCGATGAATTGAAAGTCGAACACTTGCCAGAACTCCGCATCAGTGTAGGCGCCCGAAACAGTATATTTTATTCCGTTAGGGTACGCATCAAACGTAAGTGATGGAACGTAATAAGTGACCGTTTGTACACCGGGTACATTACGCAAATGCCGATCGAACAGATAATATCCAACTCCTCCGCTGTTATTAGATTCCGCCCGTGAGCCAATTTCGTAAGTAGAGTCGTACACGGTGGCCCCGCCGGCGCTCACACGACTGCTATCGATGATGTACGTTGTATCGGGCACCATTCTTCGCGCCCGAAAGGACGTGGTGAAGACCAGTTCATCCCTGTTGGTCAGCGGCGGATTATCCCCCAGCGCCGCATCCCCCATCGCCGCAATCACGACCAGCGCCATGATCGTGAAGGAGATACCGAAGAGGCTAATGAAAGTAAAGAACTTACGCCGCCGCAGGATGCGGAGGGCGAGGAGGAGTTGGGTTTTCAAAAGTGTTAAAGTTGGAGAGTGAAAAGTGAAAAGTGGCTGCACGCCCGACGCTAAGACACCTGTCCTCCGTCATACAGTCTAATCAACCGGTGCGTCTTCTTCGCCATCCGCTCGTCGTGCGTCACCATCACCACCGTCGCCCCGCGCTTCTCGTTGAGCTCGAGCAGCAGGTCCATCACCTCGTCGCCCATGTGCGAATCGAGATTGCCCGTCGGCTCGTCGGCGAGGACGATCTTCGGCTGGCCCACGATGGCGCGCGCGATGGCGACGCGCTGCTTTTGCCCGCCCGACAGCTGCGCCGGGAAGTGACGTTCGCGGTTGCTGAGGCCGACGCTCGCCAGGGCCTCGCTCGCGCGTGCGCGGCGCTCCTTGCCCGAGACGCCCTTGCGGTAGAGCAGCGGGAGCTCCACGTTGTCCACTACGTTGAGGTCGGGCAGGAGGTGGAAGCTCTGGAAGATGAACCCGAGGTGCTCGTTGCGGAAGTGCGCCGTCTGCGTACCGTTGTAGGTGGTGACGGTTTTGCCGGCAAGGCTCAACTCGCCCTCCGTCGGCTCGTCGAGCAGACCGATGATGTTGAGCAGGGTCGACTTCCCGCAGCCGGACGGCCCCATGATGGACACGAACTCACCGGCCTCGATCTGGAGGTTGATGTTGTCCAGGGCGATGGTCTCGACGGTGTCGGTGCGGTAGGTCTTCGAGATGCGGGAGAGGTGGATCATAGCGGAGATGGGTGGGTGGATGAGTTGATGGGTGGATGGTTTGATGGGTGATGGGTGGATGTGCCGTGCGGACGTGCGGTCACGACGTGCCATTGCTACGGCCATCCACCCATCAAACCACCATCCCATCCACTCATCCTTCTATTCTTCGAGCGTAAATGCCTTTAGCCTAGCCGCAGCCGTCCAGGCGGTTTCCAGCGTAAAAAGATACTGTCTGAGTCTTTCGTCGCGGGCCTGTCGCGCGAGCGTGAGTTCGGTGAGGGGGACGGCGCCCAGCAGGTAGCTCTCGCGTGCGATCTGGTAGCGCTCCTCGGCGAGGTCGCGGACGCGGGCGATGAGCGTGAGCTCCTGGCGGGCCTGGTTGAGCTGGGCCACGGCCAGGCGGACGTCGGTGGCGAGGTTGGTCTGCGCGCGCTCGCCGATGGTGCGGGCGAGGGCGAGGTCGAGCTCGGACTGCCGGACGATGGCCTTGCGGCGACCCCAGTCGACAATCGGGACGGAGAGCTGCAACTCGACGACCTGCTCGATCTGCGGGTCATTGTAAACCACCTCCAAATCGTTGGCCGAGCGGATCAGCCCGATGGACGCCGAGAGACTCGCCTGAAAGCCATTGTTGCGTCTATCGAATTCGAGTTGCGACTGCGCATCGAGCGTCCGCGCCTCGGCGGCGAGCAACTCCGGGCGGCGCTGGCGGGCCAGGGTCACGGCATCCTCGGCGGAGATATCGACTGCCGCGCCGCCGCCTTCGGTGAGGCCTTCCGGCAAACCGGGTGCGACCGGCTCCAGCACCTGCCCGCCGTACGTGAGCCCGAGCAACTGGTAGATCGCCGTGCTCGCGGCCAGGCGCGTCTGCGTGGCCCGCAGGCGGTTCTGCTCGGCGTCGGCCAGGTCGAGTTCGAGTTGCACGAGGTCGCCGCGGCTGATCTTCCCGAGGGCGTAGCGTTCGTTGGCTACGTTCAGGAGTCGCTCGCTGGCTACCACGTTGCTGTCGGCGATGGCGACGCTCTGTGCGGCTTGCGCCAAAACGAAGAACGCCTGCGTGGCCTCGAGCATCGCCTGCGCCCGGGCCGCGGTCAACTGCGCCTCCGAGAGTCGGGCCCGCAGTGGCACCGTCTGTCGCCGCCACTTGAACTCGTTGTAGCCCCACAGCGGCTGCGAGTACCCAAACCGCACCACCGAGCCATTGTAAATATTGAAGTTCTGCTCGAAGTCATCGAAGCGCTGCAGGCCCGTCGAGAGCCGGAACGCGCCCCCCGTTTTGGCGACCGCCTGACTCGCCGACACCGCCACCGAGGAGTTGTTGATCCGCACCGGCTGAAACCGCACCGTCCCGTCCGGCTGCACCGTCTCGCGGAAAGAGCGGAAGAAGCTCGGCACCGTCGCGTCGAGGCGGACCTGCGGCCGCAGGTCGGCCCGGAGGCGCTCCACATCCAGCCTCGCAATCCCGAGATCTCGCTGCGCGATGAGCACGTCGACGGCATTTTGGGCGGCGAGGGCCTGGAGGCGCGGCAGGGAGAGGGTGTCGGGCGGCGCGTTCGACTGCCTCCAGGCAGTGCGCCCGAAGGCCTCAACGGGCGCTAGGTTAGCGAGTACGGTGCACGTGGCGAACAGGAGCGAAGCGAGAGTGCCGATAGGCGTGTGGGCGCGCTGGCTGGAGCCAGTCGAACGCGCCCCGAGACTGCCGGTAGGCAGTTGTGCGCCCGAGCAGAGCTCGTCGAACGCGCACCCCGACGCCCCCGCCCGCCCTGCCCTCGTGCGCCTCGTGTCTTCCTCGTGGCCTTCGTGTCCTATAACCCCCCTCATCGCCCCCCGTTTTCCAACTGAATCCTCTCCCGCCCCTCGAACTCCGCCACGTCACTGATGATGACGCGCTCGTTTTGGCGCAAGCCGTCCACGATCTCGACGTAGTCGCCGCCGCGCTGCCCGATCGTCACGGGCGTCCGCACGGCCTCCGCGCCGCGCACCACGAAGAGCTCCTGGTTGGCGCCCCCGCGGATGGCCGGGCCGTTGCGGAGGCGCACCACGTCCGCCGTCTCCCCGGTGATGACCTGGAGGTCGACCCGCATGTTCGGCCGCAGGCCCGCGAAGCCCGCCTCGTCCAACTCCACCAGGAACTTGAGCGTGTTGTTGGTCACCTCCGGCAGCACGCGACTCACCGTGCCGAGGGTGTTGCCCTTCGGCAGGCGCACCTCCACCGGCATCCCGACCTCGATCTGGCCGGTGTAGCGATCCGAGCAGCTGCCCTCGATCCGGAATGCGCCAAGGTCCGCGATCCGCACCAGCGGCTCGCCCTCGGGCACGAGCTTGCCGATCGACTCGTTGACCCAGGTCACGACGCCCGCGCGCGGGGCCTTGACTTCCGTCTCGCGGAGGCGGCGCGCGAGTTGGGCCACCTCCTTCTCCTCCATCGCGACCTCGAGCTGGAGCTGGCGGCGGCGCCCGGCGTCGCTCGACTTCCGGTAGGCGAGTTCGTTGGCGAGCTTGTCCTTGGCGAGGCGCGCCATCTCGACGGCGAGCTGCGCGCGCTCGACCTCCTCCTGCGTGGCGCCGCCCACCTTGAGGAGCCGCTGCGCATCCCTGAGTTGGGCCTCGGCGCTGGTGAGCTGGAGGGTAGCCACCTCGGTGTCGATCGCGAGGTCCTTCAGGTCGCGATCGTACTCGAGGCGCAGCAGATCGACGTTGTTCTGTTTTAGCGTAAGCTGATCTCGCCTGCCCTCTAGCTGCAGGCCGACGTAACCGCGGTCGAGCTCCATCACGAGGTCGCCCGCCTTTACCTCCGCCCCGGAGCGGAGCAAAACGCTGCGGATCTCGGTCGACACCGGCGCGTTGAGTTGCTCCTCGAAGGCCGGCACGACGAGTCCCGCCGCCGAGATCGTGCTCTGCACCGCGCCCCGCTCCACGGTCGCCATGCGGAAGTCGCTCGCGCTGCGGCTCGGACGCAGGGCCAGCAGCGCCCAGTACCCGAGTCCCACGACGGCCGCGCCGATGAGCACCCACTTGAGGATGGCCCGGCGCTTCGCGCTCGACTGCTCGGCTTTGGCTATCGGTCTGTCCATGGGTCCGCTTTCGCTAAAACGGGACAAGCGGAGGTCGTGCCAAAAATATAAAGTCCTGTTATGTAGCGACTTACGTCAAAACAAAAGGCGCAGGTGTTCGATATCGAACAGGGGGAGTGTGCGGTTTTGGAAACGAAAGCAAAGCCCAGGGCTGTAGGCCCGGCATCTCAATCGCAGGGTGCGTGAGCGCCCTGGAAACCCCAACCCCACTAACCGCCCAGGGCCGTAGGCCCCCCCCTCACGCCGCCTCCCGGAAATGCCCCGCCCACAACTCTCGCAGCTTCTCGCTCGTCAGCGGCTTGTCCATGAACTTCGTCGCGCCGTTCGCCATCGCGCGGTCGATGTCCTGGGGGTTGAGCGACGAGGACAGCATCACGATCAGGGGCTCGGGGGAGGGCTTCCCGTCCATGCGCTGGTAGGCTTCCAGGAACTCGAACCCGTCCATCACGGGCATCTTGATGTCGAGCAGGATCAACTCCGGCACCGGGGGCGGGATCTCGGCGCTGAGCAACCTCAGCGCCTCGGCGCCGTGCCGCGCGATCGCGATGTTGTCGGCGAGGTTCTCGCGGCGCAGGAGGCGCTCGCTCAGGAAGTTAGCCACCTCGTCGTCGTCGACGAGGAGGATGCGCCGGAGGGTCTTCACGACGGTACGGTCTTGAAGTACGCCCGGAAGGTGGTCCCGACGTTGGGTTCGCTCTCGACCTCGAGGCGGCCGTTGAGGTTGTCCATGATCTTCTTGGCGATATGCAGGCCGACCCCTGAGCCCTCTACGTGGTCGTGCATCCGGTAAAACATGGAGAATAGTTTGTGGTCGCGCCCCAGGTTCATCCCGAGGCCATTATCGGTCACGGATAACACGTCGAAACCATCATCGGGCACGCAGGCGATGCGTACTTCGAGCGGGCGCTCGGACGAGCGGTACTTAATGGCGTTGGAGACGAGGTTGTAAACCACGCTCCGGAGGTTTTTGTGCGAAACCGAAATCGCGCAGTCCTCCCCGAGGTCGACCACGATCTCGCCGCCGCTCTCGGCCAGCTCGCTCTCGCAGTCCAGGAGCACGTCCGCGAGCACCTCCTCGAGCAGACTCACCTCGGCCGTCTCCTCCCGCTTGTGGAGCCGCGCCACGTCGGCCAGGTCCTTGATCGTACGCATGAATCGCTCGAGGGACTTGTCGACCATGTCGAGGATCGGCTCGACGCCCGCGTCACGGCCGAGCAACTCCTCGCGCAGCATGGCGTGGAGGCCCTGGATATTCGTGATCGGGGCCTTCAGGTCGTGCGAGGCCGTGTACACGAAGTTGTCCATGTCGGCATTGCTGCGCGTGAGGGCGAGGTTGGTGAGGGCCAGCTCCTGGTTGCGGGCATTGAGGACCTCGTTGGTGTCCTGCACCTCGGCGGAGAGCTGGAGGAGCTTGGTCTCGGCGTCGCGGAGTTCGTGGATGTCGGTGGCGGTCCCGACCCAGAGCCGGATGGCGCCGCCGTCGTCGCGGAGGGGCACGGCGCGGTTCAGGTGCCAGCGGTACGCGCCGTCGGCGCGGCGGATGCGCTGCTCGTGGGTGAACTGGCGCCCGGAAGCGAGCGACTGTCGGTAGAGCGCGAGGCCCGCGTCTAGATCGTCCGGGTGCACCAGTGTGCTCCAGTCGTAAGACTCGATGTCGCCGAGTTCGGGGATGGGTACGCCCGAGTAGTCGGCCCAGCGCTGGCTGACGAAACTCCGCCTCCCGTCCGGCAGGTGGGTCCACGACATGTTGGGTAGGCTCTCCAGGATGGTCCGGGACTCGCGCTCGCTGGCGGCCAGTTTTTCGTTGGCGAGGTGCTGCTCGGTGACCTCGGTCCCGACGCAGGTCACGCCCGCGATGCGGTCGTCGCCGTCGCGGTAGGCCTGGTAGGAGAAGTTAAAGTACCCGGTGTCCTCGCGGCCGTCCCGCATGAACTTGACGGGGCGATTGTTGAACAAGGCCGGCTCCCCGGTCGTCATCACGGCCTCGAGGACCTCGGCGAACCCTTGCGCCCGGAGCTCCGGGAAGACATCCAGGAATGGTCGGCCCAGGATATCGTCGATGGGTCGCTCGACGACGGTACACATCTCGTCGTTGGCGAACGTAAACACGTGATCCCGCCCCCGGAGGACGTAAATGATCACGGGGGCCTGGTCGAAGGTGTGGAGGATTTCGGCCAGGTGGGCCTCGGCGCGTGCCGTGGCGGCGGCCAGCTCCGCGGTGCGCGTGGCCACGAGCCGCTCGAGCTCCTCCTTGTCCTCCCTGAGTTCGTCCCTGCGGCGCTGCATCAATTGGCGCGCGCGGACGAGGTCGGTGACGTCGGTCGCGACGTCGAGCACGCCGATCACCCCGCCGTCTTCGTCGTGGTACTGGCTGTAGACGAAGTTGTAGTAGAAGCCCTCCAGGCCGCCGCCCCGCAGCAGCTCGACGTAGGTCTCGCGCCCGACGTACGGGACCCCGGTCGTGAGCACGCCGCGGATGAGGTCGTCGAAGCCCTGCCCCCGGAGCTCGGGGAGGATCGCCAACAAGGGCCGCCCCCGCGCCGCCTCCAAGCTCGTGTCCAAGATCTCGCCCATCTGTTGGTTGAGGGCCGCGACCCTCACTTCGTCCCCGACGAAGAGCGCCATGGCCACGGGGGCCTGGTCCATCACGTTCTGGAGCCGCGCGATGGCCTGCGCGGCGTCGCCCGCGCCCGGGATCACGGTTGGGGTAGGGCTCGGCGGATCACTCATAGCCGTCGTGACGGTCGTTTGGTAGGTAGGCAACCCCGCCTCACCTCCGGGCGGGGGCGTTGTACCGGCGGCGTACGTATGGACAAAAGTAGCTGAACCCAACTGCGGCCCGGGCACCAAAGGGCAGTGGGGTCGAAATAAAGCTGGCGTTTTAAAAACTATCACCGACCCGCTTGTCCGGGGTCACCGGCGTGCGATGTACAGTGGGCCGGGTACGCCTTTCGGCAAAACCACAGCCTGCGTTTGGCTTACCGACCACTCAGTACCAACGTCGATGACCCACCCCGACCCATCTACAACCGGGCCTGCTACCGCCACCGCCTCTTCGCCAACGATCAGCAGCGGCGGCGCTTCCTCGCGAACCTCGGGCGCTACGTCGCGCGCTTCGTCGACACCCCAAAACACATTCTCCGCCGCCGCCCGCGCCCTACCTTCCCCGCCGTGCCCAAGAGAATCATCGGCCGCCGGGACTTCGCCGACTTTCCCGAACTCGGGCTCCGCGACATCGCCGTCAAGGTCGACACCGGGGCCTACACCTCGGCCATCCACTGCCACCACATCAAGGTCAAGCACCGCGGCGACGGTACGCCCGTGCTCACGTTCAAGCTCCTCGACCCCACCCACGCCGACTACAACGGCCGCGCCTACGAACTCACCGCCTTCCGGACCAAGCGCGTGCGCAGCTCCAACGGCAAGGCCGAGTCCCGCTACCTCATCAAGACCAAGATCCACCTCTTCGGCCGCGACTACCCCATCGAGCTGTCGCTGTCCGAGCGCGGCGAGATGCGCTTCCCGGTGCTGATCGGCCGTAAGCTGCTCATGAATAGATTTATCGTCGACTCGGCCGCCACCGACCTTTCTTGGGCCGCGAAGAAGATTGGTTGATGGGTGGATGGTTATCAGACCATCCACCCACCGAAACACCCCACCGAATAGACTAACCCCATGAACATAGCCATCCTCTCCCGCGGACCCCGCCTCTACTCCACCTCGCGCCTCGTCGAAGCCGCCGAGGCCGCCGGCCACCACGTCCGCGTCGTGGACCACCTCAAGTGCTCCATCGAGCTCGCCAAGAAGAGCCCGCGCATCTACTACAACGGCGAGTACCTCACCGGCCTCGACGCCATCATCCCCCGCATCGGCGCCTCGGTCACCTTCTACGGTACGGCCGTCGTGCGGCAGTTCGAGATGATGAAGGTTTTCACGGCAGTGGAGTCCCAGGCGCTCGTGCGCTCGCGCGACAAACTGCGCAGCCTGCAGCTCCTGGCCCGCGCCGGGGTCGGGCTGCCGAAGACGGTGTTCACCAATTTCTCGCGCGACGTCGAGCACGTCGTCGAGAAGGTCGGCGGGGCGCCCGTGGTCCTCAAACTCCTCGAGGGTACGCAGGGCCTGGGGGTCGTTTTGGCGGAAACGCAAAACGCCGCCAGCTCCGTCATGGAGGCCTTCAACGGCCTCGAGGCCCGCATCATCGTCCAGGAGTTCATCAAGGAGGCCGGCGGGGCCGACATCCGGGCCTTCGTCGTGGACGGGGTCGTGGTCGGGGCCATGAAGCGCCAGGGCAAGGAGGGGGAGTTCCGCAGCAACCTCCACCGCGGGGGCTCGGCCAACCTCATCGAGCTCACCGAGGAGGAGGAGCAGACCGCCATCATCTCCGCCAAGGCCATGGGCCTCGGCGTGGCCGGCGTCGACATGCTCCAGTCCAGCAACGGGCCCCTCGTGCTGGAGGTCAACTCCTCCCCGGGCCTCGAGGGCATCGAGCGCGCCACCGGCACCGACATCGCCGGCAAGATCATCACGTACATCGAGCGAAACGTCCAGGGGAAAGCCTAGTGCACGACGCCCCCCCGAAGCACCGCGACAGGATCAGCGTCCTCGGACGGGACATCCCGCGGGGCGCGAGCCTCACGCTCCACATCGACGTCGCGGCCCTCCACACCCGCAACGCCGTCGAGGCCCCCGTCTTCGTCGAGCGCGCCGAGGAGGACGGGCCCGTGCTGCTGCTCATGGGCGGGGTCCACGGCGACGAACTCAACGGCATCGACATCGTGCGCCGCATCGTGTACGCCGGCGACCACCGGCCCCTGCGCGGGACGGTGATCTGCATCCCGGTGCTCAACATCTTCGGCTTCATCAACCTCAACCGGAAGTTCCCGGACGGGCGCGACCTCAACCGCGTCTTCCCGGGCTCGAAGTCGGGGTCGCTCGCGAGTCAGTTCGCCTACCTCTTCCGCACGCAGGTCCTCCCGGACATCGACTACGTACTCGACTTCCACACCGGCGGCGCCGACCGCGTCAACGTGGCGCAGACGCGCTGCGTCCTGAACGACCGAACCTCCTTCGAGGTAGCCCGCGCGTTCGGGTCGCCCTTCGTGGTGCAGTCCCGACCCATCAAGCAGTCGATCCGCGATGCGTTCATCAAGGCCGGCAAGACCTCGATCGTCTTCGAGGGCGGTCGCTCGATGCAGTACGACGAGCCGGCCATCGCCTACGGGGTCCTCGGCGCGCAGCGCGTCATGGGCCACCTCGGGATGACGGAGCCCTCCGGGGGCATCGTCGACCCGCCCGAAGAGCCGATCGTGGTCACGAAGTCGCGCTGGGTGCGGGCCCCGGCCTCGGGGATGTGGCACAGCCTCGCGCCGCTCGGGGAGTACGTCGAGCGCGGCACGGTCCTCGGCACGGTGAGTGACCCGTTCGGGGCCTTCGAGATGCCGGTGAAGGCGGCCTGGTCGGGGTATGTCTTCTGCGGCAACGTAGCGCCGGTGATCAACAAGGGCGACGCACTGTTCAACGCGAGCGTGGAGGTGCGCGGCAGCCGTGCGCCGAGCAGAGTTTGACGGGAGCAGCGTTGGCTCCGATCCCGTAAGCCCCCCGCGGTGCCCCTCCGAACATTCTCGCACGGCCTCCGACCCATGCTACTTCGGGTGGACTGAGGCATCTCGCACCGGGCAGCCGGTTTTGGCGAAAGCCGCAAAAATTGTGTAAGAAATCGTCCTTTTCCGCTAGTGATCAGGGGGTTGAGGCTTTCGCCAAAACGACTTACCCACACCTCGACACCCCGGATACGTACGCCGCGCATCACCGTAATCGGGTAAATTAGGTCTCCTCACGTATCGCGAAGTGAAGAGATTACATATTTGCGCTTCCCAAATTTGTTCAGGGCGAACTGTCTTTCTTGAGACCTTTTCTCCACATCGCCCCGTATACCGAGACCGCCGGGTGCCCGCTGGGTGGCGCCTGCCTCGCTTCACGAACGCTCGAAATGCCTGCACGAGTCCGGTTACCATCCGCCGCCACGGCCCGATTGCTCAGTCGCCTCGGGCTTGCCGCGGTGCTGCTGTGGATCAGCGGCGGCCCAGCGTTCTGCCAGCGCCCCCAGGTCTGCGGCCCGGGCGCCAAGATGACCCTCAAGTGCGTCGACGCCTGCATCATCTGCGACATCGACGGCTTCACGGGCACCAACAACAACGGCGGCCGCCAGGACGAGGGCGACCTCCCGAAGGACTTCTGTACGTCCGTCAACCACAACATCCAGTGGATCGGCTTCATGGCCGGCTCGCGCGAGCTCACCATCGACCTGAGTGTAACCAACTGCCTGAAGACCACGTCCGACCCGGCGCGCAACTTCAGCTTCGGCCTCGAGGCCGGCGTCTACGAGGTGCTCGACTGCGACTACAAGCGCGCCGTGTCGAAGAGCAACTGCAACTCCAACATCAACGACGGCCACATCGCGCCCCTCGTCATGGACGACCTCGTGCCGGGCAACTTCTACTACCTCGTCATCGACGGCAACTTCGCCGACGTCTGCGAGTACAAGGTGACCGTGACCCGGGGCACGACCGAGATCCCGCAGGTGCGCAACAGCGGTGGCCTGCGCGGCCCGACGCGGATGTGCAACGGGCCGATTCCCTTCAAGTACGAAATCAACGCCGTGCCCGCGGCCACGTACTACGACTGGACCCTCGACGGCGAGCCCATCGGCACCGAGGACGACCTCGTCCAGATGCTCACGTTCGCCAAGGACGGCGAGTACGAGTTGTGCGTCACGGCCAGTAGCATCTGCAACGCCGCGCCCCCGGAGTGCCTCAAGATCAAGGTCGGGGACTACGCGCCGCAGCGGTTCACGCGTACGGGCTGCCCGGGGGTCCCCGTGGTGCTCGAGGGCGATACCATCACGACGAGCAATACGTACACCTACACCCTCACGAACAGGTCCGGGTGCGACAGCACGGTGATCTACGATGTCACCTTCGGCGACCCGATCAGCGCCACGGTCGACACCACGATCTGTACCGGGACCCCCACCGTCATCAACGGCCAGACCATCACGAAGAGCGGCGACTACTCGTTCGCCACGGCGACGAAGGCGGGCTGTGACTCGGTGGTCACCTACCGCGTCACCGTCACGGACGTGCCCCGGGGCCGCGTCGACCTGGCGCTGTGCGGCGGCAGCTCCGTCACGGTCGACGGTCGGACCATCAGCGCGAGCGGGACCTTTGAGGTTCCCGTGGTCCGCCCCGGAGCTTGTGACTCGATCGTTACCTACGTGGTCACGGTGGCGGACACCCTGCGCGGCAGCGAGGCGGTGTCGATTTGCTCCGGAAGTTCGGTGACGATCAATAGCCAGACCATCAGCGCGGCCGGGACGTATAGATTTCCGCTGAAGACCAGCGGAGGTTGTGACTCGATAGCCACCTACGTCGTCACGGTGACGGACACCTTGCGCAGCACTGAGGCCGTGTCGATTTGCTCCGGGGCTTCCGTAACGCTCAACGACCAGACCATCAGCGCGGCCGGCACGTACAGATTTCCCTTAAAGACCCGCGGCGGTTGCGACTCGATCGTCACGTACGTGGTCACGTTGGCGGACACCCTGCAGGGCAGCGAGGCGGTGTCGATTTGCTCCGGGAGTTCGGTGACGGTCTACGGCCAGACCATCAGCGCGGCCGGGTCGTACAGGTTCCCCCTGAGGACCGACGGCGGCTGTGACTCCATCGTCACCTACGTCGTCACGGTAACGGATACGTTGCAGGGCAGCGGGGAGTTGACGCTCTGCGCCGGGAGTTCGCTCGAGGTCTACGGCCAGACCATCAACGCGGCCGGAGCCTATAGCTTTCCTCTGAAGACTTCCGGCGGGTGTGACTCCGTCGTAACCTACGTCGTCACGGTCGCGGACACCCTGCGGGGCAGCGGGGAGTTGACGCTCTGCGCCGGGAGTTCGCTCGAGGTCTACGGCCAGGTCATCACTGCGGCCGGAGCCTATAGCTTTCCTCTGAAGACTTCCGGCGGCTGCGATTCCATCGCCACTTACGTGGTCACGTTGGCGGACACCTTGCAGGGCAGCGGGGAGTTGACGCTCTGTGCCGGGAGTTCGCTCGAGGTCTACGGCCAGACTCAGCGCGGCCGGGACGTACCGAAGACGGCGGCTGCGATTCCATCGTGACCTACGTCGTCTCGGTGGCGGACACCCTGCGGGGCAGCGGGGCGGTGACGATTTGCTCCGGAAGTTCGGTGACGGTCAACGGCCAGACCATCAGCGCCGGCGGTGATTATCGCTTTTTGTTGAAGACAGCCGGCGGGTGCGACTCCGTGGTCACCTACCGCGTCACGGTGACGCCACCCCTGGCCTCCGCCATCGACACGGTGCTGTGTCCCGGAGCCTCGGCGACGATCAACGAACAGTTGATCACGGGGGCCGGGACCTACACTTTCCCCCTCAGGACACCCGGCGGCTGCGACTCGATCGTGACCTACCGCGTCTCCGTCGGGACGCCCGTCGTGCGGCAGATCGAAACGACGGTGTGCGCCGGGGAAGTCGTGCGCTTCGACGGGCGCGACCTAGGCGACGCCGGGGTCTACCGCATGACGCGCGGCGGGGCGAGTGGCTGCGACAGCATCATCGAGCTTACGCTAAAACTCAAGTCCTGTGGCTTCACGGCCACCGCGGAGGCGACGCCGGTGAGTTGCGCGGGCGGAACCGACGGGGCTGTGCGGGCGTACGTCCGTGGTTTGGCCCCGCCGTACACCCTGACCTACACAAAGGATGGGACCAGCAGTAGGCTGCGTGCCATCCCGGTGGCGGCCGATTCGACGCCGACGCAACTGAGTGAACTCGCGGCCGGGACCTACGTCCTGACCTTCACCGATCGCCTGGGGGGCGCCAAGCGCGTCACCGTCGAGGTGGAGAGCCCGAGCGCCGTACGGGCGGGCACCAGGCGCATCGCCGACGGGTCCTTCGACATCCGTTGCGCGGGGCTCGCCGAGGGACGTGCGCTGGCCCTGGCCGGCGGCGGCACTCCGCCCTACACGTTCCGGTGGTCCGACGGCGATACGAACCCGCGGCGCGAGGGCCTGACCGCCCAGACCCTTTCGGTACTGGTGACGGACGGCAACGGCTGCCGCGACTCGGCCAGCGTGACCCTCGTGGCCCCCCCCAAGCTCGAACTCGACGTGCGAGTCGTCGACCAGGGTTGCGACCCGACCCTGGAGCCGGGCGCGGTACGGGTCGTCAACCTCGCCGGCGGACGTTCTGGCTACAGCCTCCAGGTCGACGGACGCCCCCCCGGCCCCCCGGCCGATCGCTACACCCTGGCCCCGGGGCGACACTCCGTCACCCTGCGCGACGCTGCCGACTGCCTCACGGACACGAGTTTCGTGATCGACGCCCTCGAGGTGCCGACCGCGAAGACGGACTCGGTCTGGCACATCACCAAGGGCGAGGAGGCGACGCTAAGCGTGAGCACCGTCGGCGAGATCGTGAGCTACGCCTGGTCCGGCCCGACGGAACTCTCCTGCGCGTCTTGCCCCGCACCGACCGTCTCCCCCGGGGCGGATGCCACGTACACTGTCCTCGTCACGAATGAGGATGGCTGCCAGGCCCGCACGGAAGCCCTGGTCCTAGTGCTGGTCGACCGCAAGCTCTGGGCCCCGACGGCCTTCAGTCCGAACGGCGACCGGGTCAACGACGGCTTCACGGTCTACGTCGCGGACGAGGGCAGCGTCATCGAGGAGCTGCAGGTCTTCGATCGCTGGGGCGAGCAGTTGTTCGTCGCCGAGGACATTGCGCCGGGCGACACGGCCGCCGGTTGGGACGGTACCTACCGCGGGGAGGAGCTCAACACGGCCGTCTTCGTGTACTGGGCGCGGGTCCGCAACTCGGACGGCGTGACGGACGTGGTGCAGGGGGAGTTCACGCTGATGCGTTAGCCCTCGCGAAGGGCCTCGATGAGTTCGGCCTTGCTCATCTTGGAGCGCCCCGCAATGCCCAGGTCCTTGGCCTGCTCGTACAACTCCCGCTTGGTGCGCGCTTCGTACTTCGAGGCGTGCCCGCCGTGCTCGGCGGAGTCGGGCGCATTCGAGATAGCGGCGGCCTTCCCGCGGGAGTAGCCCTGGTCGAGGAGGGCTTCGTACTGCTCGGGGTGCTCGATGGAGGGTCCGTGGTCGCGTGCCATGCCCGGATAAAAGCTGTTGAGGGGAAGGTTGTTTGGTAGGATGGTTGTCGGGGGGACGGCAGGTTGGGGGGTGCCTACTGCTCGTCGGTTAGCGCTTCCATGAAGGCAACCAGGTCCGCGATCTCCCGCTCGTCGAGTTCGAGCTTATCGAACGGCAGGGTCTGGTGCGGCAGGTCCATCCCGACGCCGGCCCCGCCGCCGAGTTTGTAGAACTCTACCACCTCCGCGAGCGACCCAATCGCGCCGTTGTGCATGTAAGGGGCTGTGAGGGCGGCGTTGCGCACGGTGGGCGTCTTGAAGCTAAAGGCGTAGAAGGGGGCATTGTCCTGCGGGCGCCCGGAGGTGATGCGCCCGGGGTCGGGGTCGAGGTAGGCTGTTTTGGCGGAAGCCTCCACGCCCGCCGGCAAGGGCCACACCCGGGGCACGCCCAACACCTCCGACTCGGACTCCCGGTAGTACGGCGGCACGAGCCCCGACCACGTCGGCGCGAAGTGACAGGTGGCGCACACGGCCTTGCCCATGAAGAGATTCATGCCGCGGCGCACGTCCGGCGCCAGTTCGTCCGTCTCGCCGCGGAGGTAGCGGTCTACCGGGGAACTGTTGCTGTGCAGCGTCCGCACGTAACTCGCCAGCGCGTCCCCGAGGCTGTAGGCGCTGAGGCGGTAGGCGCTGTCGACATCGGCGTAGGCGGTGTTGAAGTCGCGGCGGTAGCTCGGGTCGGCCTCCAGCAGGGCGACGAGCCCGAGGTAGTCCATGTCGAACTCGTGCTCGTCCTGGATCACGTGGCGGATCTGGCGCGCGAGCGAGGGTTCGCGCAGGTCGGCGAAGTAGCGCTCGGCGAAAACCGCGCCGACCAGCGTGGGTGCGTTACGGCGGATGGGCTTCCCGTCCGAGCCGAGGCTGCGGGCCTCGCCGTCGGTGAAGGCGAGTTCGGGGCGGTGGCACGAGGCGCAGGAGAGGGTCTGCGTACGGGAGAGCCTCACCTCGTGGAAGAGGCGCCGCCCGAGGTCCCGCTTTCGCGAAAACAGGGGGTCGTCGGCCGGCTGGCTCGCGAACACGAAGTCGTTGAGGAAGTCGTCCGCGAAGAGGTCCTGCGCGGCGTAGTTCTGGTGCGCGGGTTGCGGGTCGACCTCGCGGGGGGTCTCGACGCCGAGGGCGAGCTGCGCGGCGTACAGTTGGCGGTAGAGCGGGGCGACCACCTTACGGTAAAACCCGACGCGATCGAAGGCGTCGAAGTCCGCGGCGAGCAGGAGGGTCTGCCCTTCGGCAAAACCGTCCCTGATGGGTGCGGCCAGGCTGTCGGGAAGCATGGGGTAGTAGGGTGCGACGCCGGCGGCGATGCCCGCGAGCGCCACGGCACTCTCGGCGAGGGACGCCCCGGAGGCCGGCGTGTCGAAACCCGTCACGCCCATCGCGAAGACGCGGACCACGCCGTAGCGCGCCGCGCCCCAGACCTGCGCGTGCGAGAGGCGCTCGGCGCGCTGGAACTTCACCGTCCGCCGCAGGGTCACGGCGAGGTCCTCGGTGAGGGTGCGGAGGGTTTTGGCGGAAGCCGTGTCGAGGGCCTCGCCGTAGACGAGCTCCTCGATGGGCTGGAGGCCGGCCGGCTCGACGACCACGACCTCCGGCACCTTCGGGACCACCGTCGGGAGGGGCGCGCCGTTGAGGTAGCTCTTCGCGGTGGCTTCGTCGCGGTGGGTCAGGAGCCACTCGACGGCTTTGTACGCCCCCCGCGTCAGGACGTGGCGCTGGCGCAGGCCGGGCAGTTCCTCGGCGGAGACCACGCCGTCGGCGAGCGCGGCCTCGGTGGCGGCGTCGAGGGCGTCGGCCGCCTCAGCGAGGCCGGCGAGGCCGCCGAAGTAGTCCGTGCGCACGACCGCGAGCGCCTCCTCGGCGGGGCTCGCGGGCGCCGGCGCCCGCACCGCGGTCGGGAGCGGCAGCGGGACCGTGAGCCGGATGGCGAGCAGGAGCCCGGCCGCCATGCAGGTATCGGTGAGGATTCCTCGGAGCATGAGTAAAGGATAGGTAATTGAATAAAAGGGGCCGCCGACACGCCACCCCCGTGGAGTGAGTGCGGCGGCCCAGCATATCAGTGTCGCCGGGGGCGACGTGGCAAAGGCAGGTCCGTTACTGGACGATCAACCGGATGGTCTTGCCCTCCTCGTTGGTGACGAGGTAGCTGCCGGCGGCGAGGTCGCTCACGTCGAGGCGGTTGACCTGCTGGCGGACCTGGAGGCGCTGGCCGGTGGCGGCGCTGTAGATGGCGACGTCGTGCGTGCCGTTGAGCTCCACGATGCGGGTCGCGGGGTTGGGATACAGCGAGAAGCCTACCGTCTCGACGGCATCATCGACGGCATCACCGACGGGGGCGTTGCCCGGGGCGATAGCGGCGCCCTTGGCGGCTTTGGCCGGGACACGCACCTTGTCGAAACCGTGGATCGCGAAGGTGAGCGAGTGGTTGTAGGGGAAGGGGTTCGTGGCGCTCGGGTGCTGGACGTTGAGCAGGAGGCTCTTCCCGTCGGGGGTCGGGCAGGCGCCCGTGACCTCGGCGCCCTTGGGCACGGCCGTGAGGCGGATGAGGTCGTCGAGGGTCGGCTCCTCGATGGCGAGGTCGAGCAGGAACACCTCGCAGGTGGAGTTGCTCACGCCGGCCGGGACGCGCCCGAAGGAGCGGCCGTTGAGGTCTTCGTTGATGACGAGGAAGCTCCGGCCGTCGAGCTGCATGACGTTGAGGCCGTCGGGGTTGGAGAGGTGGACGGAAGGGTAGTTGGCCTCGGAGGGGCTGGTCTGGAAGAACGGGCCGCCCTCGAGGAAGACGGTGGCCGTGTCCTTGACGGGGTCGTACTTCCACACCCGGCCGTAGTAGTCGGGGTAGTTGC
Source organism: Saprospiraceae bacterium (assembly GCA_965215115.1). Lineage (GTDB taxonomy): Bacteria > Bacteroidota > Bacteroidia > Chitinophagales > Saprospiraceae > CALDTK01. Next base: position 1,567,625 of record OZ244050.1, on the reverse strand, counting down.
GGTCGGTCGAGCCACTGAGGCCCATCTTCTTGGCACGCGCGAGGTGGTAGGGGTTCTCGGCGCCGCCCATGGCGAGGCCCTCGGCGAGGGCACGACCGGGGCGGTCGGTGCCGGTCTCGGTGAAGTAGACGTTGTTGTTGAGGGGGTCGATGGCGACCCACTCGATGCGGTTAAACATCGTGGCGCCCTCGCGGGCGGCGGCGGTGTGGTGGTCGAGCAGGTCGGACGTCTCCCAGATGGGCGTCCAGTTGTAGCCTTCCTTGTCGTGCTTGTAGGCGAAGACGGTGCCCTTGGAGAAGTCGCCCGGGGTCTCGGCGATGAAGAGGCCGAAGAAGCCCGGCGTGTCGTCGGGGCCGAGGTAGACGTACTGGTTGCCCGGCGCGATGGCCCCGCCCTCGAAGGGCTGGCGGCCCCAGTTGTACTGCTTGCGGATGGCGGTCGCCTGGCGGGGGTCGATCTCGACCATCCAGTTGAAGTTCTGGTACTTCTTGAGCGTCATCCCGTCCCAGTCGCCCGGGAGGTCGGTGTCGATCGTGAAGTCGGCCGTGTCGCGCACGCCTTGGTTCGCCCGCGAGCCCGGGGCCTTCGGGAAGCCGCTCTCGCGCTCCATGGCGTCGGAGAAGTTACCGAAGTTGATGCTCCGGTTCGAGGTGCGGAACCACTCCTCGGCGGTCCAGATGCGGCCGTCGACCATGGAGGAGATCCCGCCGCAGTTCATGCCGGTCTCGCCGACGGTATTGACGAAGTCGACGCCGAAGTACTTGCCCTGGCGCCCGTCGTCGAGGGTCTGGTCGACGACCTCGAGCATGCCGTCGGCCTTGCGGCGGACCTTGAACACGGTGACGCCGCCGCCGTCGCCGAGGCGGTCGTCGCGGTAGATCATCTCGTGGTTGACCGACACCCACCCGAGGTCATCGGAGGCGTCGTCGGGCGTGAAGCCGATGAAGTCGTGCCACTCCTTGGCGATGGCCGGGCCGGCGGGGTTGCCGTAGGCGCCCGGGGCCTGGACGATGTCGGTGCCGCCGATGAAGAGCACCTGCGTCGTGAGCGGGCTCGGGGGCATGAGGATGGAGTCGGGCACGTAGCCCTTCGGCATGGTGATCTTCTCCCGGAAGATCGTCTGGGCCTCGACCGCGAGCCCGGAGGCTGCCGTCAGGCCGAGGGTGAGGAGGAGTTGGAAGTTTCGCATATCTGAGGGGGTTTTTTAGTTCAGATGTGCGGCAAAGGTGAATTAGGGTAGTTACGGCATTGTAAAGCGATAATTAGGACTAGTTGTGCAGGTCTAATTGGAGTTGGACCAAGCATAATTATTAACGTTTTTAATACTCCATCTTCTTGCCAGATATAGTTGCTTTACAATGCGTATACAAACGGCGCAACAGCGCGTACGGCAGGGGGTCGGCCGCGCCTACGCGAACCTTCGGGCTCGCCAAAACGGTACGAACCAAGCAGCGCATTTCCCCCGCGAGAGCCCTTTCGCTACTCACAGACCAATCAAGTCGTCCTTTCGCCGGAGCGACACCCTCGCCACAAGCGGTGCAATCGACGTTACTCCCGTCAATCACCCAGCGATGCTCGACCTACTCGAACTCCCCTTACTGCTCGGCGGCCTCGGCGTCTTCATCTTCGCGATAGGGCAGCTGTCCGAGGTTTTGCGAGAAGCGTTCACGGACGAGGCCCGCGAGACCGTCAAAAAGTACACGCGTCACCTCCTGGCGTCGGTCGTGATCGGGGCCCTGGTCACGGTGCTGTTCGGGAGCTCCTCGGCGGCGATCATCCTCACGATCGTGCTCATCAACGCCGGCGCCCTCGACGTCCGCAACGCCATCGGGATCATCCTCGGGGCCAACGTCGGGACCACCGTCTCGAGCCAGCTCATCGCCCTCGACGTGACCTCGTACAGCTACATCGCCGTGGTGCTCGGGCTGGCCGTCACGATGATCACCGATCGGGAGCGCTGGCGGCTCGGGGGCCAGGTGACGCTCTACCTCGGCCTGCTGTTCTTCGGACTCTACTTAATGGAGAGCTCGGTGGCGGGCCTGGAGGAGAGCGAACGTTTTGCCGAATGGCTCACCCGCCTCGACGACCCTCTCACGGGGGCACTCACCGGTGGGCTCGTGACGCTCATCATCCAGAGCTCGAGCGCGACGGTCGGCATGGCCGTGGCCCTCGGGGAGCAGGGCTCGCTCGCGCTGGCCGGTGGCCTGGCCGTGATGCTCGGCGCGGAGTTGGGCACCTGCTCCGACACGCTCGTCGCGACGATCGGCGGCAAGCGCGCGGCGCTCAAGGCGGGCGTCTTCCACGTGGTCTTCAACTTAATCTGCATCGCACTCGGCCTCCTGCTCTTCGATGCCTTCGTCGACCTCGTCGAGCGCATCAGCGGCGATCAGGACATCGACCGCCAGATCGCGAACGGGCACCTGCTGTTTAATTTGATGGGGGTGGTGCTCTTCCTACCGCTGGTGGGGCCGGCGGTGAGGGTGTTGGACTGGGCGTTGCCGGAGCGGGGGGCTGGAGCGTAGGGGCGCCGTTGGCGAGCCAGTCGAACGGCGCCCTACAACACCCGACTCTCCACCACGAACCTTAACCCCAGCGGGATCTCCAGCGAGAAGCTCGCCCCCCGCCCCTCCGTCACGTCGATGGTAAGGTGCGTGTGCTGCCAGTACTCGTACTGAAAGCTCGACATGTAGTAAGGACAGCCGTGCACCTCGCCCAACAGCACGTCATTGTCGTCGTCGATGTACAGGTCCCCTTCCGGAAAACACATCGGCGCCGAGCCGTCGCAGCACCCGCCCGACTGGTGGAAGATGAGCGGCCCGTGCTCCGCGCGCAGCTTTTCGACGATCGCAGCGGCGGCTTCGGTAATGGCCACCTGGGGCGCGGCAGTAGCGTCTCTGCGCGGACTGCGCGTAGGCATGGGGTCGGTGATCATTTGCTATCGTGTTTTGGCGTAAGCCGTCTAAAACCGAAGTGGCTGAACGTCCCCCGTCGCCAAGGAGGCCGCCCAGCCACTTTTCACTCTCCACTCTTCAACTTTCCTACTTTAGAAGAACCCCATCGCCTTCTTGTCGTAGCTAATCAGCATGTTCTTCGTCTGTCGGTAGTGGTCGAGCATCATCTTGTGGTTCTCGCGACCGATGCCGGACTTCTTGTAGCCGCCAAACGGCGCGTGCGCAGGGTAGAGGTGGTAGCAATTCACCCACACGCGGCCGGCCTGGATGGCGCGCGGGATGCGGTAGGCCTGGTGCATGTCACGCGTCCAAACCCCGGCCCCGAGGCCGTAGAGCGTGTCGTTGGCGATCGCGATGGCCTCGGCCTCGTCCTTGAAGGTCGTCACGCACAGCACCGGCCCGAAGATCTCCTCCTGGAAGACGCGCATCTTGTTGTTGCCCTTCAGGACCGTCGGCTCGATGTAGAAGCCGCCCTCGAGACCTTCGTTGTAGGCCGCCTTCCCGCCCGTGAGCACCTCGCAACCCTCGTCCTTGCCGAGGGCGATGTACTTGAGGATCTTCTCGTACTGGTCGTTCGACGCCTGCGCACCCATCATCGTGGCCGGGTCGAGCGGGTGGCCGAGCTTGATGGCCTCGACGCGCTCGATGACGCGCTCGATGAAGGCGTCGTAGATGTCCTCCTGCACCAGCATGCGGCTCGGGCACGTGCACACCTCGCCCTGGTTGAGCGCAAACATGACGGCGCCCTCCAAGGCTTTGTCGAAGAACTCGTCGTCGGCCTCCATGACGCTGGAGAAGAACACGTTCGGCGACTTGCCCCCGAGCTCGAGGGTGACGGGGATGATGTTCTTCGAGGCGTACTGCATGATGAGCTGCCCGGTGGTCGTCTCGCCGGTGAAGGCCACCTTGTTGATGCGCGAACTCGACGCGAGCGGCTTGCCGGCCTCGACCCCGAAGCCATTGACGACGTTGACGACGCCTTTCGGCAAAACATCCTCCAGCATCTCCATGAGGATCAGGATGCCCACGGGGGTTTGCTCGGCGGGTTTGATCACGACGCAGTTCCCGGCCGCGAGCGCGGGGGCGAGCTTCCAGGTGGCCATGAGGATGGGGAAGTTCCAGGGGATGATCTGGCCGACGACCCCGAGGGGCTCCCAGACGTTGACGCAGACGGTGTTGGCGTCGAGTTCGGCCACCGAGCCTTCCTCGGCGCGGATGACGCCGGCGAAGTAGCGGAAGTGGTCGATGGCGAGCGGGAGGTCGGCGGCCATCGTCTCGCGCAGGGCCTTGCCGTTGTCCCAGGTCTCGACGCGGGCCAGGGCCTCGAGGTTGTCCTCGAGCACCTGCGCGACCTTGAGCAGGATGTTGGAGCGCTCCGTGGCGGAGGTCACGTTCCAGGTTTTGGCGGCAGCCCACGCCGCATCTATCGCCTTATCGACGTCCTCGTGCGTGGAGCGCGGGATGCGCGTGAAGGAGTTGCCGTCGACGGGGCTCACGTTGTCGAAGTAGTCGCCGCGCGTCGGCGCGACCCACTCCCCGCCGATGAAGTTCTCGTACTGCTCGCGGAAGCTGGGCTTGGTGTAGGTGGTGGCTTGCGCCTGGATGGTGTTGGACATAAGGCAGGGCTATTTTGTTGGACGGGTAATCTACGGAAACATGCTTGGTAGATAGGTGCGTCCGCGAAATAATTTGACGATGCTTTAGCTATCGAAGGTCCGCGACCGCTGCTCGGACGACGGACATCTCCCCGCGGCCGAGCGCCCGCTACCGCAGTCCCTCCGCCGCGGTCACCAGTTCCACCAACTCGCCCTTGTAGCCATACGGATCGGCCACGGTCGCGGCACGCAGCCACTCGCGTACGCGGGCGTGGGTCGTCGTGCCGAGGTAGGGCGACTCGCGGAGCAGCATCGCGAAGCCCGCCGTGCCCGCCACCAGACGCAGTTCGTCGCTCGCCGCGGCGAAGGAGGTGCCGCGGTCGTAGACCCGGAGGCTCAGGGGTTCGGACTCCGTGGCGGTGGGGCGTTTGTAGCGCAGGTCGACCGTGAAGGCCTTCACTTCCTCCGTGCCACTGCCAGGCCGGTAGCCGGGCACGAGCTTGACCTCGTAGAGCGCCGTCACGCTCTGGTCCGCGCCGAGCTCGCCGGCGTCCTTTTTGTCGTCGGTGAAGTCCTCGGTCTTGAGCAGACGATTCTCGTAACCGATGAGGCGGTAGGCTTTGACGACGGTCGAGTCGAACGCCACCTGGATCTTGACATCCTTGGCCACCGTGAGGAAGCGCGCGCGCTCGTACTCGAAGACCTTGCGCAGTTGATCCGGTTTGTCGAGGTACTCGAAGGTGCCGTTGCCGTGGTTGGCGATCTGCTCCAGGGCTGCGTCGTTGTAGTTGCCGCGCCCGACCCCGAGGGCCGTGAGGAACACGCCGCCCTCGCGCTTCTCTTCGATCAACTTCACGAGTTCCTCCTGCGAACTCGGTCCGACGTTGAAGTCGCCGTCGGTCGCGAGGATGACGCGGTTGTTGCCGCCGGGGATGAGGTTGGCCTCCGCGATCTCGTAGGCCGTGATGATCCCGGCCGCCCCGGCCGTACTCCCGCCCGCGCCGAGGCCACGGATGGCGTCCGTGATCTTGGCCTTATCACGCCCGCTCGTCGACGGCAGCACCACGCCGGCGCTCCCGGCGTAGGTCACGATGGCCACGCGGTCGGCGTCCGTGAGGCGGGAGGTGTAATCGATGAGGCCACGCTTAATGATCTCGAGCCTGTCCTCGCCCTGCATGGAGCCCGACACGTCGACGAGGAAGACGAGGTTGCTGGCCAGCGTGTTGGCCGCGGGTAGTGGCGCGCCCTTGAGGCCGATGCGGATCAGGCGCGTGGCGTCGTTCCACGGGCAGGCCGCCACCTCGCCGTTGACGCTCAGCGGGTGGCCCTGGTCCACGAAGGGGTAGTCGAGATTGAAGTAGTTGATGAACTCCTCGGTGCGCACGGCGTCCGCGGGCGGGAGTTGCCGGTCCTGCTGGAGGTAGCGACGCACGTTGGCGTACGAGGCGCCATCGGCGTCGATGCTGAAGGTGGAGATCGGCGCGGCGCTCACCTCGACGAAGGGGTTTTCGGCGATGGGGTTGTACTGGTCGCCGGGGGCCGGGTCCTCTGCCGCGTCACTGGGACTCCAGTTACCCTGGAGAGTCGGTTCGTACGGGGAAGACTCGGAGGTACAGGCCGCGAGGGCGACGGCGAGCACGGCGGCGGTGAACCACGGGAGGTGGGGGTTGCGCATGGGGTAAGGGTTTTGAGGATGAATTACAGAAGGCGAGCCCGTCGCTCGACTGGCGGCACTGGCGGCAGTAGGTATCCAAGTGCGTGGTGCGGCCGCGGGGTTGGTGAGGCGGCTTTCGCCAAAACCGAGGATGCGGATGGGGTCGAAAGTGGCGGCCCACCGGTAGATGTAAAAAATGCCGACCTTTGTGCGCTCAATGCAGCGCTCCCGCCTTCTTCCCCCCGTGTCAGTAGGAATTGTATACCTACTCATGACCTTTTCCTGTCGTCAAACCGAGTCTTCGGAACTACCGGAGGCCAATAGTGAACAGGGCAGGGACACTTCATCACCAGATAGAAAAGCGCAATACCTATTCGATACTCCTATTGTTAACCCAGGCAAGCTGTCGCTCCTTTCTGTGAATAGTTACGATACGATTATTCGATTGACCGGCAGCGGCGGCTGGGGCGAATTTGAATATATTTGTTCCATTTATGGCGATATGGAAAAGCGCTTACAGCTCGTTCGACAACGGGGTGGCAGAGGCAGCGACAAGGGCTACTCTATACACGAGCGCGCTTTGAAACCAAACGAATACGATTCATTGCTGGTACTCGTAAATCGATATGGCATCTACAACGTGCGTCAAGACCTAGAGCAGGATGGATATGCCCTTGACGCGGACACTTACGCCATCCTTATCAAACAGGGCAGTTTTAAGAAGGCAGTCCACTGGCACCATGAGGCCTCAGACCCTTAGCCGGAGAAAATCCGTGCACAGGCTTTCGTCAAAACAATCCTACATTAAGCGGAGTATCCCCTACCCGAAGTAAAGGTCCGTATCGACAAGAAGACGCGAGACAGTCTAGAGTGCTACCTTTCATTTAGTGATCCAAGCGTCGTAATGGACTTCCGGGGGCGTTACCGTCATGATAGTTTGTCCTTCGACCTTTACGGTACTCGGCTTAAGATTGCCAGGCGGTGGGAGTCTTCACTCAATGAGGATTTAACCGTAGAAGGACAACTACCGGATGGCAAGTGGGTAGAACTGGATAAGGTTATGGTTGAATGATTTGCCAAGTGAGATAACCAAAGCGGCGCTATAAATTTTATCAGTTCAGACCAGATCGCCAGTTCCAATCGCAAATTCACTTCCTCCCGGGACGCCTCCCAAGTGCCACGCTACTCCAACTGAAACATAATCGGCAGCACAAAACTCACCCGCACCGGCTCGCCGTCCAGCTCGCCCGGGTGCCACTTCGGCATCGCGCGCACGACCCGCAGGGCTTCGGCGTCGAGGGAGCGACTGAGGTGTTGCACGAGATGCGGGCGCTCTACCGAGCCCTCTTTGTCGATCACGAAAGCCACCACGATTTTGCCTTGATAGCCCTGGATCCGGGCGCTCTGCGGGTACTTTACGTTGCGGTAGATGTAGTTGAGCATGGCGCGCTCCGCACAGCGCTGCACGGCCGTACGCTCGGCTTCGGTCTGCCCCTCGGCGAAGGTCGGGCACTCCGGCGAGCGGAAGAGCGGCATATGGGCCAAAGTGTCGCGGGGGCCGTCACCTGTTTTGACGAAAGTCGTATCCAAACGCCCCTTACCGCCGTGCTCGATGCGCAAGCTCAGTTCGCCCACCTTGTCGTACTGGACCTCCTCCCCGTAGAGCTCGTCGGCGCGGAAGGGCTGCTCGCGCAGGGTGAGGCCGTCTAGTCGCGATTCGACACTCAAGCCTTCGCGCTGTCCATCTCTATACGGCTGTCGCCAAAACTTGATCCGCCGCTGCACGGCCGTATCGGGGAAGCACGTCCGGAGTCGCTCGACGACCTCCGCGATGGGGTCGGTAGGTTCGGGGTAGAAACACGCTTCGTAGGAGAGCGTGTCGAAGGTGACGCGAAACCACTCCCCGACGGGCCGGCCGTCGCGGTAGGTACCGTAGGTGAGTTGCGTACCGTCGGGGCGGGCGTACCAGGCGGGTCCGTGGGCGACCCCCTTCTTGGGCTTGCCGCGGAACGGCACCTCACTGATGACGATATCGGTCTCAGCGTAGACGCCTACGTAAAGCTGCTCGTCGTTCGGCCGGCGGAGGTAAGCCCCGTAGCCGTCGGCGGCCGAGAGTTGGGACCTCGGGTAGTCGGCCAGGCGGATATCGGCGCGGCCGCGCATCCGCTTCTGGAAGGTGGGGATGGGCTGGTCGGGGGCGAGCTTGATCTGGGCGGGGGCGGTGCTTGCGATGCAGAGGAGGGAGAGTACGAGGAGCGAGGCTCGCATGGGGGCGGGGTTTGCGTTGGGGAAGGTAAGAAACCTAAATAGGACGCAATGGACGCAATGGAGCGCAATGGCAGGAGCATTACCTATTACGGTGCGCGAGTTCCCCGGGTATCCTCGTGGAACCTGGTGCTAATCCTGTCACCCCCGCCCCAAGATCACCTCCAAACCAGCCGGATCGCGACGCGTGGGAAAGACCCCCAAGGTCACGACCTCCTCCGTCTTGTCGTCTACCCGGTAGACGATTGGGTAAGACCGGTACGGCAGGCGGCGGATGATCCGAGCTTCTTCTAGCGAGAGAGGGATGGCTTCGTGGCGATTTGAAAACAGCGTTAGGTCATTAGCTAGTGCGACTAACTTCAGGTACATACGCGAGGCGTACTCTACTGAAGACACGCCCATAATATAGCCACGAATCTCAGCGAGTTCGATTTCGGCAGCCCGGAGAAACCTTACTTTGTATGCTCCGCGAGCCATCGGGCGTGCTTTTCGAGTAACTCTCCACCGGAGATGGTCTCCCCCCGTGCAATCGCCTCATCCGCCCCGCGCGCCCGGTCTCGTAACATCCCAACCGTCATGGCGCGATCGCCGATGTAGCCGACCACCGTGTCGTCGGGGGCATTGCCCTCGCGCAAGGGGTCATAGGGCATCAGGATGTCCGCGATGACTTCTATCGTTTCTTCTGGGGCTACCTGTAGCAGGGCGATGAGTTCGGCGCGGGTCTCTTCGAGTGTCTTGGTTTGAGGGGCGGCAATGGTCCGTGGCTGGGTCATGTCGTGAAGGTACGGATTCCAGTCATACGAGCACCCGGGCGACGGCGGCTCCCGGGCTCAGCCCCGGTGCCGTCGCCCGGGTGCTCGTACGACCCGGTGTTCGTACGGCCGGGGCTTCGCTATTATTAAATAGAAAGCTTCAGAGAACGCCCGTCGACGAGTCTGCGGGTAGCGCGCGCCGGGACTGAGCCCGGAAGCCGCGCGCCACCCGCAGACCCGCCGACGGGCTGCCCACCGACTATCTCTCAACCGTTCCTACTCCCACGTCTGCATCACCGCATTCAGCCACAGCCTTTCACTCCCCCGAAAGAAGCCCCGAAAAAGCGGATCATCAAAGATCAGCACCACGTGCCCGCGGCCCGAGTCCTCGACCACGACGGCCGCCTTGCCGCCGGCCTGCTCGCGGCGCTCGCGACTCAGGTAGCCGGAGGCCAGCGGATCGGCGGCGTACGTGCCGACGTTGGCGCCCGGGGTCTTGCTCAACTCATAAAAGCGATCCTCCTGGCGGAAGAGGCCGAGTTTTGGCGAAAGCCCGTAGGCGACCGGGTGTGTCGTGTCGAGCGCGACGGTCATGATGGCGCCCCCGATAACCTGCGCCCCGCGCGCGTCTTCGAGTTCGGCGTAGGTGCGCTTACGCACGAGGCTATCGACGTCGAGCTTGGCCTCCTTGAGCTTGACCAGCTCCTTGTCGACGGCCCAGTCGGCCGCCGAGCTCGAGGCCACGAGCGTGCCGCCGGCCGTGACCCACTTCTTCAGCGCCTCCAGGTCGAGGTCGCCGTAGCGCCCGCCCGTCATCGCGATGTGGGTGTATCGGTCGAGGTCGATCTTGCCGACGCGGTCGACCTCGATGAGGCTCACCGGTATCTTGAGGCGCTCGCTCAGTAAGTGCCAGGCCTCCCCGGCGTTGTAGCTGCTGGTGCCCTCGCCGACGAGCAGCGCGATCTTGGGTTCGCGCAATACGGTCGTCGAGCGGCCGCCGAGGTCCGGGCCGGCGGGCGTGAGGCCCGTACTCACCGCGTAGGCGTCGACGCCGTACTCCTCGGTCATGCGGCGCACCACGGCCCGCACGCTGTCCACCGAGACCAGCACACTGCCCGGCAGCGACGAGTACGGCTGCTGGATCGGCACGACGAGACTCCCGCGCGGCATCGTGACCTGCCGGCCGTCGACGGTGACTTGGAAGGGGTTGTGCATGATGCGCGCGTGTATGCCGCGGGCCGCCAAACGGTAGCTCGCGCTGGCCGCGCCGTAGTCGCGCCAGGGGATGACGTAGGCGTAGGCGGCGGCGTTGGTCTCGCCGATGATGTCGCCTTTCGGCAAAACCGCTTCTGCCATTGCTGCGCCCAGGTCACCCTTCGGCATACTCGTCATCCGGTGCATTTCTAAACCATAGGCCAGCGGCAAATCCCAGGTAGATACGTCGTAGAAAAGCGAGTCGATAAACTCCGTATTCGGTTCTAATACCGCGTTGATAAAACGCGCCTGCGGCTGATCCGTAGGGATGACGAGCGCCTCGCCCGCGGCGTAGGTTTTGCCGCCGGCTTTCATTTCTCCCCTTGTCGGGAAAACCTGCACCTGGTGCCGTTGCATCAATCGTGCGAACTCCGTGGCCCGCGTGCGCTGCGCCCCCAGCGGGATGACGTAGGCGCGGGTGCCGAGGGTTTTGGCGAAAGCCGAACTGCCCTGGTAAAAAGCACGCGAGTGCGCCAGCAAATCATCCTTGATCGCGGCGATGCCCTGGAGCGTCCCGAGACTGGCCGTCAGCTGATTGCGCACCGAAAAAGCGTACGAGATCGTCCCGCCCGGAATCTCGCGGTCGAGTGCGCGGCTCGAGGCCTGCTCGAAGAGGATCCCCACCGCGCCATTGACATCCGGATAAGTCGAACCCTTGCCGTAGTAAAAGTCGTCGAAACTCTCGCGCGTGTAGTACAGGCTCCCGATGCGGTCGAGGCCGGCGGCGGCGTAGTCGGTGATGCGCCCCGTCAAGACCTGATTGTTGGGTGGCGTCAGAGGATTGGTGCGGCTCGGGATGCCCGGCTGGAAGAAGTACGTCGCGTCGGAGCCCATCTCGTGGTAGTCCGTGAGCACCTGCGGGCGCCAGGCGTAGAAGAGCCCGAGGCGCGCCTTCGACTCCGGGTGCACGGCCGGGAGCCAGTCGCGGTTGAGGTCGAACCAGTAGTGATTCGTGCGCCCCCCGGGCCAGGGCTCGTTGTGCTCGCGGTCCTGCGGGTCGGTGGTGGCCACGGCGCCGCGGTTGCGGTTGGCCCAGTCCGTGAAGCGGTCGCGCCCGTCGGGATTGAACATCGGGTCGATGATGGTCACGACGCGGCTTAGCACGCTATCTACGGCAGGGCCTCGCCCCGCGGCCAGGTGGTACAGCGTGAGGATGGCCGCCTCCGTACCGGAGGCCTCATTGCCGTGGATAGAATAGCCCATGTAGGCCACGGCGGGGGCATTGGCGAGGCTCGCGTTGCCGCCACTGGTGACGAGCGCCACGTGCTCGGCCTGGAGTTCGTCGAGCTGGCCTTGCCGCTCCGGCGTCGTCACGATGGCGTGGATGAGGGGGCGCCCCTCGTAGGTGAGGCCGTGCTGTCTGAGCGTGACCCGATCCGACGCCTCCGCCACGGCCTCGAAGTACTGCACCACCTGGCTCGGGATGGTGTGCCGCTCGCCGATGTCGTGACCGAAGACCTCCTTCGGCGTCGGGATGGCAGGGTCGTAGCCGGTGGTCCCGGGCCAGCTCAACGTGGTGTTGGGGTAGGCGAGGAGCTGCGGTGCCTGGGCGAGGGCGGCTTGCGCCAAAACGATGGACAGCGCGGCGAGGATCGCGGAGGTGGAGTAGATTCTTCTCATCGGCGGGGAATGTACGTTGACGGTAGGTTCGCCGCGCCCTGTGCGCAAACCGCCACCGTACTTTCCGCGTGCGCCTGGGGTTAAGGGATAGGACTGGGGTGGGGCGCGGCACCGGCGCGGAGACCGGGAGCCGCCGCGCCGCCGCCACTTAACGAAGCCTTAGCGAAAGCCTAAACCCCTAGTCCCACAGGCTTTACACTACTCGTCCACCTTCACGGCAACCAAACACACACCGTCGTGAAGCCCCTCTACCTATTACTTTTCGCCCTCCTACTGGGCGGCTTTCGCCAACTCCACGCCCAACCGGCGCGCCTGTTCGACCCGGCGCTCGCGCCCTTCTACCACGGCGTAGCCTCCGGGGACCCCCTGCCGGACGGCGTCGTGCTGTGGACCCGGATCACCACCGAGCAGCCGAGCGCCGACGTAGACTACTACGTCGCGCGTGACACGACCTTCGGCGAGATCGTCGCCGAGGGCACCGTCGCCACCGACGCCTCGCGCGACTACACCGTCAAGATCGACCTGCGGGGCCTGGCGCCGGCCACGACCTACTACTACGTCTTCCGGCACGCCGGGCGCAACTCCATCGTAGGCCGCACGCGCACCGCCCCCGCCCCCGGGGTCGCCACCGACCAGCTCCGCTTCGCGCTCATGAGCTGCTCGAACTACGACGCCGGGTTCTTCAACGTCTACGACCGCGTGGCCGACCGCGCCGACCTCGACGCCGTGTTCCACGTCGGGGACTACATCTACGAGTACGCCGACGGCGTGTACGGCGACCCGAGCCTCCCGGACCGCGTCACCTATCCCGACGCCGAGATCACGACCCTCGACGAGTACCGCGGGCGCTACTCCCTGTACCGCCTCGACCGCGGCCTCATCCGCGCGCACCAGCAGCACCCGTGGATCGTGACCTGGGACGACCACGAGATCGCCAACGACGCCTGGGAGTTCGGCGCGCAGAACCACCAGCCCGCCACCGAGGGCGACTACGGCAAGCGCAAGGCCGAGGCCACGCGCGCCTACTTCGAGTGGCTGCCCCTGCGCGACAACGCCGACTCGACCGTCTACCGCGCCTTCGCCTACGGCGACCTCGCCGACGTGAGCGTGCTCGACTCCCGCCACGAGGGCCGCGACAAGCAACTCACCGACATGCGGGACCCGGCCTTCCGCACCGACCGCACCGCCCTCGGCGCCGAGCAGCGCGCCTGGCTCGTCGACCGCCTCACGACCTCCAAGGCGCGCTGGAACATCGTCCCGCAGCAGGTCTTCTTCTCGCCGTTCAACGTCGGGTTCGGCGCGCAGGGCGGGAAGCTCACCAACCCCGACAGCGTCTTCGCCGTCGAGAACATCTTCCTCGACATCTGGGACGGGTACCCCTTCGAGCGCGAGCTGCTCATCGACACCATCGCCGCGGCTGGCGCGAAGAATGTGGTGATTCTCTCCGGCGACATCCACTCCTCCTTCGCGGCCGATGTCACGAAGCAGCCCGTGCTCTACCCGCTGGCGCAGACCAATTACCTCCCGCTGCCCTCGCCGGGCTACGACCCCGCCACCGGGCGCGGGAGTGTCGCCGTGGAGTTCGTCACCCCGAGCGTGACGGCGGCCAACTTCGACGAGAACATCGGGGCGGCGGCCTCGGCGAGGTTCGAGCGCGTCCTCAACAACTCCATCCCGGTGTCCCCGCAGCTCAGCGTCAACTACAACCCGCACATCAAGTTTACCGACCTCGACCGCCACGGCTACGTGCTGGTCGACGTGAAGTCCGATACGCTCCAGGGCGACTACTACTACGTGCCGACGGTCGCGCGCGTGGCCGCGGGCGAGGAGTGGGGCGCGGGCCTCGCGACGGCCTCCGGGGCCAACCACCTCGAGCGGGTCGCGCAGCCGAGTCGCCCGAAAGCCGAGGCCCCGGCGCTCGCCGGCGAGCGCGCGTCGGCGTTCGTGCCGGCGCAGGAGCGCGGGACGGCCGCCGTGCAGCTCATCCACAGCGCCTACCGCCAGACCCTGCGCGTGGAACTCGACGGCGAGGTGATCGTGCCGCAGTTCGCGTTCCGTACGGCGACGCCCTTCCTCGAGGTGCCGGCGGGCGACTCCGTGCGGCTGAGCTTCATCCCCATCGGCGGACCGGTGCCGGCCGCCGACAGCGTGAGCTACACGGTCTACTTCGAGGCCGACGGCCGTTACGTGGCCGTGGCTACCGGCGACTACGACACCGACCGCGCCATCGACCTCCGCATCGAGACTTTCGCCGGGGCCCCCGCGCCGGGGAGTATCGGGCGCAAGAACGTGGCCCTGCTCGCCTTCCACGGCGCCAAGGACGCACCCGCGGTCGTCGCCACTCTCCTGCCCAGTGGCCCGACCGCCGCACTGAGCTACGGTGAGTTCGCCGGCTACGCCGAGGTGCCGAGCCGGGAGACGTACACCTTCACGGTGGCCGCGGCCGAAGCGCCCTCACGCATCCTCGCGACCTACCGCACGACCTTCGAGTTCTGGCGCGGGCGGTCGGCCGTAGTCTTCGCCAACGGGCGCCCCGACAACAACACCCTCCAGCTCTGGGTCGCGCTCGATAATGGGGGCACGTACCCGCTGTTCCCGGTCGAGGGCGACGTCAACGATCCCGCCCGTCAAGCCCCGCCGGTGTTTGCCGACGTGGAGGCGCCGCTGCTGCTTGGTGTCTACCCGAACCCCGCCGGCACGCAGCAGACGATCCGCTTCGCCGTGGCCGAGGCGCAGGCCCTGTCCATTGACCTCATCAACGTCCAGGGACAGCGCGTGCTCCAGGTCTTCCGCGGCGAGGTAGCCGAGGGGATGTACTCGCAGCCGGTGGACCTGTCGGGGCTTCCGGCCGGGGCCTACTTCTACGTGGTGGAGAGTGCCGACGGCCGTACGCAGACGCTGCGCGCGGAGATCGGGCTGCGGCCGTAGGCAGGGTAGGTTTTGCCGAAAGGCGGATAGCGTAACCCGACGCGGGCCCTCCATCCAGTGGCTCCCAGGCGTCTCGTCGCGGGCGGGCAGCGGCAAACCAAATAGGTGATGTGAAGCGGGGCAGTCCTCCACGGGGGGCTGCCTCTTTTTTGTGGCGAGAGGCGTCGGCCTTGGGTGAATGTACCTGGAAGCGCTAGTGGTTGGGCCAGTCCGACTTCGCTTAATGCTACCGGCGTCTCGGGCGGGGGTGGGGCAACGGCACCGGCGCGAAGACCGGGAGCCGCCGTGGCCCCACCTTCGCCGCCGCATGCCCGCGCTCGACTTCCTCCTCGCCCACCCCCGCAAGATTGCCTTCGGGTGGTTGCACTTCTTCGGGAGCGCCGTGGGGCAGACCTTTTTCGTGAGTCTCTTCGTAGCGAGCGTGACGGCGGAGTTCGGGTGGGGCGAGCGGACGTTCGCGGGGCTGTACTCCGGGGTGACGCTCGCGTCGGCGGTGGCCTTGCCGTTCGTGGGCACGCAGGTGGACCGGCACCGGGCGCGCTACGTGAGCACGGCCACGGCGCTGGCGCTTGCCGTGGCGTTGGTGGCGTTGGCGCTTACGCAAAACGTCTGGGTGTTTGGCGTGGCGCTGTTCGTGGCGCGGCTCGGGGGGCAGGGGGTGTTGCCGCTGATCGGTTCGACGACCATCGGGCGCTTCTTCGACGCCTCGCGCGGGAGGGCGCTCTCGGCGACGGTGATCGGGACGGCGCTCTCGGAGATCGTGCTGCCGCCGCTCGTGGTGCTCGGGATAGCTCGCCTAGGCTATGCGTTGGTGTGGGTGGCGGCGGCGGGTTTCATGGTGCTGGTGTTCGTGCCGCTGGTGTGGTGGCTGGTGCCGCGGCGGGACCCGTTTCAGAGGGCTAGCGACTTGGTGGCGCCGGGGGTAGAGGTTTTGCCGAAAGGCGTCCACACGCAGCGCAGCTGGACGCGCGCGGAGGTCCTGCGAGACCCACGATTCTGGCTGGTGGCCCCGGCCTTCGTGTTGACGCCCTTCGTGCTGACGGGGATCATCTTCAACCAGACGCTCGTGGCGGAGCTGCGCGGGTATACGGCCACGTGGATGGCCTTCGGGATCAGTGCTTACGGCCTGGCGCGGGGGGTGATGACGCTGTCGGGCGGGGCGCTGGTGGACGGCCTTTCGGCAAAACGACTCGTGCGTTTTGTGGCCGCGCCGATGCTGGTGGGCTTGGGGTGTCTGCTCTTTATCGAGGGCGAGGCGGCGGTGCCGGCCTTTTTCATTTTGGCGGGCGCGACGGCCGGTGCGGAGTCGGTGCTGTGGCCGGCGCTGTGGGCGGAGCGCTACGGACCGGCGCACCTGGGGAGCATCAAGAGCGCTACGCGGGTGCTGATGGTGTTGATGACGGCGGTGGCGCCGGTGCTGTTTAGTTGGCTGTTGGGGTTTGGGCTGGGGGTGCTGCTGCTCGTGCTGCTGGGGTATGCGGCGTTGGCGGTGGGGCTGGTGTGGGTGGGGCGGGGCTAGGGGGGCGCGGGGTTTCGTGATGGCTTTAGACTTAAGGAATGCCCGGTAATGCTCGGCGTGCCACCGGGGACGGGTTTCTGATCGGCTTGCCGATCCCGTCGCGTGCCGCGACTTGGCGAAACCCGTCCCCGGCGGCACGCCGAGCAGATGGTTGCAATTTTCTTGGGTCGCGTGGGTGGATGTGTACTGCTGTTGCCATGGGGGGTTGAGGCTACCATTTTATTTATGATTGTACGGGCAGCTTACGAGGCTCGGCTTACGTTGGTGGTTACTTTAACTGCTACGCACCCATGCGCTTCTATCCTCTTCTCGCTGCATCGATCTGTGTTACGCTCTGTGCTACGGTCACGCAGGCCCAGCTCAAGGTCGGCGACGGCGGCCTCGTCGGCTACCACAGTGACTTCCGTAAGCAGCCCGTTTACTACACTGCGGCGGCCACGGGGAGCTACCAGGGGCAAGTCCTCAGTGGCGGTCGGATCGACGGTGCGCTCACGGCCGGACTCGGGTACGCGCACCGCGTGAGCGAGCAGTTGTACCTGGGCGCACAGGTGCAGTTGGGCGGCGGGGCCTTTTTTGGCAACCGCAATGCGGACGCCGGCTTCGAGTTACGTGGCCTGGGTGCCGCCCTCGGGCTCAGCGCCTTCGTACCCACGGGGCGACAGGGACGGAGCTGGGTCAAGGTCGGAGTGCCGGTGCTGTCGGTGTACAGGATCCTGGATGGCCGCCGCCGGGACGACTTCACCGGCGGGGTCCCGCGGACGGCCAGTCTCGGGTGGTTGTACTACTTCGACGGCCAGCGCCCGTACGTGCGCCCGGAGGCCGCCGCGGGTGGGGGCGGTCTGCGGGGTTTCTCGGCAGACCTACGCTTCGGGGCGATGTACGGCACCACGGGCCTCGCGCCGCGCCTCAACTACACCTTCGGCCGCTGGGAGGCCGGCGTCGGGACGTTCGTGCACCCCAGCGGCTCCGGGGGCTACGGCCGCAACCCTCGCTACGGGATAGACTACATCCCGGTGACGACCGCGCTCGGGTACACGCTCCGGCGCACGGAGGTCGCGCGGGTGCAGCTGCTCGGGGAGGTGATGTGGCCGCTCAATGAGTCCAACGCCGCCCCGAATCCAGTGAACCCCGCGGTCACCCTGATGGTCCGTTACGAGCACACCCTCACAGAGCGCATAGCGATCGGCGTGGAGGTCGGGCCGAATGTTGGGTCGTCGCGGCTCGAGGATGAGTGGTCTACCCGTGGCTACCTTACGGGGACCCTGGGGGTGAGGTATAAATTGGGGGGGTGATGGGCGCTGGGCTAGATGGGCGCTGGGCTAGATGGGCGCTGGGCTAGATGGGCGCTGGGCTAGATGGGCGCTGGGCTAGATGGGCGCTGGGCTAGATGGGCGCTGGGCTAGATGGGCGCTGGGCTAGATGGGCGTTGGGCTAGATGGGCGCTGGGCTAGATGGGCGCTGGGCTAGATGGGCTGGGCTAGATGGGCGCTGGGCTAGATGGGCGCTGGGCTAGATGGGCGCTGGGCTAGATGGGCGCTGGGCTAGATGGGCGCTGGGCTAGATGGGCGCTGGGCTAGATGGGCGCTGGGCTAGATGGGCCATACAGGACGCTAGCACAGCCCATCTAGGCCGTAGGCGCCCATTCAGAGCGGAGCTCGCTCACTCAGGCCGCAGGCCGCCCAACTAGCGAGCGAAGCAAGCGCCCGTCAGGCCGCCCGCCGACTCTCCACCGCCACCGCCGCCAAGATCAGCGCGCCCCCCGCCACGCTCCACCACCCGGGCCACTCGTGGAAGAAGGTCGCCGCAATAAGTATCCCGTACACCGGCTGTACGCAGCTCAGCAAACTCGCCGTGCTCACGCTGAAGTACCGGAAGCTGTGCAAGAACATCGTGTGCCCGATGGCCGTGGTGACGACCCCGAGCGCCAGCAAGTACGGCAGCGCCCCGACCGGCGGCGCCCACGGCAGCCAGACGAAGACCGGCGCCAACGCCAGTACCGTGATGAGTACCTGGTACCACATCAGCACCGAGCCATCCACCGTGTCGACCTGCGTCTTGACGAGGATATTCCGCAGCGCGTAGATCAGCGCCGACCCGAGCCCGAAGAGGATACCCACGAAGGTGTCGTCGGCCAGGGTCAACTCCCCGGGGGCGAGCAGGTAAACCCCGATGATGACCAGCACCCCGAGCCCGACGTGCAGGGGCTCCACGCGCCGGCCGAGCAGCAGCGGCTCCAGGAGCGTCGTCATGGCCGGGTACGTAAACAACACCAGCATCCCGACCGCGACGCTCGAGTACTTGAGCGCGTAGAAGTACGTCACCCAGTGCAGCGCCAGCAGCAGGCCCGCGGCCAGGACAATCCAGCGCGGCCGACCTGCCGGCAGGCGGAACTCCAGCCCGCGGTAGGCGCAGTACCCGCCCAGCAGCACCACCGCCAGCGCACACCGCCACCAGATGGCCGGCGCGGGCGCGATGGGGACGAAGCGCCCGAGCGCCCCCGAGGTGCTCATGAAGAGCATCGCGACGTTGATGAGGAGTAAGGGACGCGGGGCAGGCACTGGCTGCAATACTAACCTACCTTCGTGCCCCGCTAGCCATCCCTCCCCTATGGGCGTCAAGACCATCCTCGGTACCCTCCTCACGCTCGGCGGCCTGGCCGCGCTCATCTACGCCATCGTCGAGATCTTCGACTCGGCCACCGGGGGCCTCCGGCAGGGCGGGACCTGGGCGGCGCTCGTCATCGGACTGATCGTGTTCAGCGCCGGCGTCAAGATCATCACGAGTACCTCCGGCAGGTAGCCTACCCCCGCGCGAGCCGCCGCGTCGCCGCGATCTCCTTGAGCCACTCGCGCGCCTCCTGCACGGGGTTGCCGTTGTAGGTCTTGCCGCCGGGGATGGACTTCGACACGCCCGTGCGCGCGAGGCACACCGCGTCGTCGCCGATCTCGACGTTCTGCGCGAGGCCCGTCTGCCCGTAGAGCACCACGCGGTCGCCGATGCGACAGTTGCCGGCGATCCCGACGTGGGCCGCCACCAGGCAATCCTCCCCGATGGTGACGTCGTGCGCGATCATGCAGGCCGCGTCGACCTTCGTGCCGCGACCGATGCGCGTGGTCGAGCTCACGCCCCGCGCCACGTTGCACAGCGGCCCGATCTCGACGCGGTCCTCGATGAGCACGTCCCCGCCGGTGGTCCACTTCGTCCTGCCGTCCTCGCCGATGCCGCGGAAGTAGAAGGCCTCGTCCCCGATCACGGCGTTGGCGCCGATGCGGCAGTGCGCCCCGATGACGCACGGTCCGTAGACGACGGCCCCGGCGCCGATCACCGTGTACGCGCCGACGGTGACGCCCGGCCCGACGGTGGCGCCGGGCTCGAGGACCGCGGTGGGGTCGATGGGGCTGTCGTAGGTGCCGGCTTTTGCTAAAACGCCTTCGCTCAGCCGTACTGCTGGCCGGTGCAATCCGACGAGCGCATCGTAGGCCCCGAAGGGATCGGCGCACACCAAGAGCGTTTTGCCGGAAGGCGCCCCACCCTCCGGGAGCCGATCGATCAGGATGACCGTAGCCGCGCTCGCGAGGGTCGCGCGGTAGTACTTCGGGTGGTCGACGAAGGTCAGGTCACCGGCCTCGACGCGGTGGATCTCGTTGACGCCGTGAATGTGCTGATCAGCACCGTGGAGCTGCGCGCCGCACGAATCGGCGAAGGCGGAGGCGAGCAGGGGGGCGGGGAGACGCATGGGGGCGAAGATGGGGGAGGGGCAACCCTCGGTGGTCAACTTTCGATGATCACCGCAGTGCCGCCGCGTGGGGCCGGCCATACGTACATTAATGCAGCGTGTCGATATTGCCGCACCAGCTTCGCGTCTCGCAATGACAGACTATTGAGAATCGAAAATCCCCACCTCGCCGCCGGCATCCTCCTGTACCGCTTTCGCGAAAACCAGCCCCAGGTCCTCATCGGGCACCTCGGCGGACCTTACTTCGCCCGCAAGGACGAGGGCGCCTGGACCCTGCCCAAGGGCCTCGTCGAAGGCGACGAAGACCTCCTCACCGCCGCGCGCCGCGAGTGGGTCGAAGAGACGGGCACACCCGCGCCAGCAGGTGAGTACCGGCCGCTGGAAGTCGTCAGGCAACGCGGCGGCAAGCTCAACCACCTCTTCCTCGTCGAGGGCGACGCGGACCCCGGGGCGCTGGCCTCCAACACCTGCTTCGTCGAGTGGCCGCCGCGCAGCGGCACGCGACTCGAGATCCCGGAGGTAGACCGCTTCGCGTGGGTCGACCTCGACACGGCCGAACGCAAGCTGACGCGGGGCCTGGCCGTCGTCATCGCGCAGGTCCGCGCCCTACTCCACGCCGAGTAGGTAGAAGGCGCCCTCGGTGAGGAAGCGCGTGCCGGCGGGGAAGTCCCCGGCGTTGAGGATGGCCGTGCGACCCTCCTGCGTGGGCCCGGCGTCCACCTCGCGCGGCACGAAGCGCGTCCCCGCCGCGTCCGCCTGCACGAGGACGAACCGCGCGCCCTCCTGCTCGACGATGGCCCCGTCCGGCAGCGAGGCCTGCTCCCGCTGGCCGACGATGACCTCGGCCCGGACGTACATGCCGCCCAGCAGGCCCCGGGCGCCGGCCCGCGCGATGTCGCAGTGGACGAGGGCGCGGCGCAGCGAGTCGACGGTAGGCGCGATGAGGTGGACCGTCGCCCGCCGGGGAGTAGCGTCGTTGGGCACCGTGAAGCGCACCTCCTGGCCCTCGCGAAGCAGGGTGATGTCGCGCTCCAAGACGTAAAGCTCGAGGTGGAGCTCCTCGGTGGAGACGATCCGGACGGCGGCCTGCCCGGGCTCGAGGCGCTGGCCGTTGGCGGCGAGCACGGCGGCCACCTGGCCCGAGCGGGGCGCGGCCACGGCGAGGCGGTCGACGAGGCCGCTGGCGCTCACGCGGCGCGGGTCGACCCCGGAGGCACGGAGTTGCGCGCCGATGCCCTCGGCCGTCACCTCGGCGAGGCGGACGTTGGCGCGGGCCTCGACCAGGTACTTGCGCGCCGAGACGTTGGCCGCGTCGAGGGCCTCCTGGCGCGCGACCTCCTCGCGGAGGGCCACGAGGCGGGTCTCGGTCTCGAGGAGCTCACGCTGGAGCTCGAGGAGGTTCTGGGACGTGACCGCGAAGAGGGTTTGGCCCTTGCGCACGGTTTGGCCCTCGATGAGACTCAGGCCGGAGACGACGCCGCCGCTCACCGAACTCACCATCGCCTCCGCTTCCGGTGGCAGGGCCAGCTCGCCGGTGCAGGTCACGTTTTGGCGAAAGCCCACCTCCTCGAAGACATCCGTCGCGAAACCGCTGGCCTCGAACTGCTCGCGCGTGACCACCACCGTGTCGCCCTGCGGACGGGTGGCTTCGGCTTGCGCCAAAACCTCTGACTCCTCCGCGGGTGATCCACCGCAGCCCACGCCGAGCACGAGCGCACCCGCGGCGGCAAGCAGGTAGAGGGGGCGGCGGGCGGTGGGCATGGGGCGGGGCTTAATCAACGAAGTACTGGACGCGGTAGCGGGCGAGGAGGAGGGTGCGGGCCGCGTCGAGCCGGAGGGCGTCGAGCTGCTGGGCGGTCTCGAGGTGGCGCAGGTACTCGATCACGTCGATCTCCCCGAGGCGGAAGGCGGCCGCGGCGATGGTCTGGAGGGTAGGGCCGGCCGCGGTGGCCTCGCCGCTCCAGAGCCGGTAGGCGGCGGTGGCGGCGGCGGCCTCGCGCTCGTGTCGGGCGAGCTCGAGGGCGAGCGTCTCTCGCTGGGCCCGCGTCTCGAGGGCGGCCTGGGTGCGGCGTTGCTCGCCGTAGCGCAGCAAGTTGGACTGCTGCCGGCGCCAGAGCGGCACGCCGATCCCGACTTCGACCCCGGGGTAGGATTGCCTGCCGCCCCGTGGGTCGAAGCCGTTGAAGACGCCCGCGTAGCCCACGGGTCGCGCCTCGGCCCGCGCCAGGTCGACCTCGCTCGCGGTGACGGCCTGCTGCTGGAGGGCGTAGGCGACGACGGCGAGGCTCGGCGCAGAAGTGGACGTGGCCGGGGACGCTAGCGTCGGCACGCCTACCAGACTGTCGAGTGGCGGCAGTGTGACCGCTCCCAAATCCTCCCCGACCAGCACGCCGAGTGAGTCCAGGCTGTTGCGACGGTGGAGCAGCGCCTCGGCGAGGTGTGCGCGGGCCTCGACGCGGCGCGCGGCGGCGGTGGCGAGTTCGAGGCCGCTGCCCTCCCCGAGTTCACGGCGGACGGCGGCGGCCCGGTAGGCGCGTTCGACGAGGCTGTCGAGGCGTTGCTGGTAGGCGAGACGTGCGGCGGCGTAGGCGACCTGCGCGTAGGCGAGGGCGATGTCGCGTCGGAGGCGCGCGAGGCTCAGGTCGTACGCGCGCTCGGCGAGGCGGGCTTCGGCTTCGAAGCTTTGCTCGCGCAGGCGTCCGGGGCTGCCGAGGGCGAAGGTCTGCCCGGCGGAGATGACGTGGAGGGCGCGGTTCTCGAGGTTGACGTTGTTGGCGTCGTAGCCGTAGCCGACGCTCGGGTAGGCGAGCTGCCGTGCGGTGGCGACGCGGCCGCGGGCCGTGGCGATGCGCCCGCGTGAGGCCCGGAGGTCGGGGCGGGCGGCCTGCGCCAAAACGAACAGCGATTCGAGTCGCAGGAGCCCGGTGTCCGCCGCTGGGTCGAAGCCGGTGCCGGGGGTTAGCAAAGCGGGCAAATCCAGGGTGGCCGGACTCTCCGCGCCGGGTCCCGTCTGGACGGCGGGCGTCTGGACGGCGGGCGTCTGGGCGGCAGGCGCCTGAGCCGCGACGCCAGCGGGGGCGGCTGTCGCCAAAACGAGCCACGCGCCCAGTGTTTTGCCGAAAGGCGCCCTCCCGCCCCGCCGCTCCATCACCGCCGCGTAAAGCACCGGCAACACCAGCAGCGTCAGCAAGGTCGAGGTCAACAACCCCCCGATCACCACCGTCGCCAGCGGCGCCTGCACCTCCGCCCCCGCCGAGGTCGACAGCGCCATCGGGAGAAAGCCCAGCGCCGCCGCAGACGCAGTAAGCAAAACCGGCCGAAGCCTATCCACCGCGCCGTGCCTTATTAAGTGTTGAAGTCGTGAAGGGCGAAGTGTCGAAGGGCCGTTCGCATCCGCCCGTCCGGCCCGTCCGGCCCGTCCGGCCCGTCCGGCCCGTCCAGCCCGTCCAGCGCCGCCACCCAGCCTCGTGCCCCTCGTGTCTTCCTCGTGCCCCTCGTGTCCTAACCCCCCCTCGTGTCCCAACCCCCCCTCGTGTCCCAACCCCCCCTCGTGTCCCAACCCCCCCTCGTGTCCCAACCCCCCCTCGTGTCCCAACCCCCCCTTCCGCCCCCTGAGCTCCCGGAAGTGCTCCACCAACACAATCCCGTTCAGCACCGCAATCCCGAACAGCGCGATGAACCCCACCCCCGCCGAAATGCTAAACGGCATGTCCCGCAGGTCCAGGAGCAGCACCCCGCCCACGGCCGCGAACGGGATGGCCGCAAACACGATCACCGCCTCCCGGAGGCTCCCGAACGCGAAGTACAGCAAGCCAAAGATCAGCAGCAACGCCACCGGCACGGCCACCGTGAGCCGCGAGCGCGCCCGGTCCAAGTTCTCGAACTGCCCGCCGTACTCCACGGTGTAGCCGACGGGGAGCTGGACGGTGTTGGCGACCGCCGCCCGCACGTCGTCCACGACGCTCTGCAGGTCCCGCCCCCGCACGTTGACCCCGACCACGACGCGCCGCCGGGCATTGTCGCGCGAGATCTTCGCCGGGCCGGTGGCGTAGTCGACCTCCGCGAGCAGTTCCAGCGGCACGGTCGTCCCATTCGGCAAGCGCACCGGGGCCGCCCGCAAATCTTCCAGACTCCGGCGCCCCTCAGCGGCGTAGCGGACCACGACGTCGAAGCGGCGCTCCTCCTCGAAGACCGTCCCGGCCACCTTCCCGCCGAAGCCCCCGGCCACGACATCGTTGAGGGTCGCCACGTCCACCCCGAAGGCCGCGAGCTGGTCGCGGCGATACTTGACCGTGAGCTGCGGCAGGCCGGCCGTCTTGTCCACGATCACGTCGGCCGCGCCGCGGATGCCCTCGACGGCGGCCTGCACCTCGGCGCCTTTGCGCGCCAGCACGTCGAGGTCCTCGCCGAAGATCATGATGGCGAGGTCGGCGCGCACCCCGGTGATCAGCTCGTTGAAGCGCATCTCGATCGGCTGCGTGTACTCGATCTCGACGGCGGGCACCTCGGCCTCGATGGCGGCCGTGAAGCGCTCGGCGAGTTCGTCCTTGGTCCGGGCGCTCGTCCAGGTCTTCGGGTCGTCGAGCGTGATGATGATGTCGGACTCCTCCATCGACATCGGGTCCGTCGGGATCTCCGCGGCGCCGATGCGGCTCACGACCTGCCTCACCTCCGGGAAGCGCCCGATGATGCGCTCGATGCGCGTGGTCGTCTCGGCGGTGCGCGCCAGCGAGAGCCCGGTCGGGAGCACGGGCTGAATGACGAAGGAGCCCTCGTCGAGCGTCGGCACGAACTCCGCCCCGAGTTGCGTGAAGCGGTGCGTGGCGAAGGCGAGTAGGGCTACGGCTGTCGCCAAAACCACCTCCGGGTGTGCGAGCGCCCAGGTCAACACCGGTCGGTAGAGGCGCTGCAGCTGGCCGGTGAGTTTTGCCGAAAGGCGCGAAAGCCCGTCCTCGCGCGCGTCGATCCACACGCTCGCCACCATCGGCACGTACGTGAAGCACAGGAGCATGGCCCCGACCAGCGCGAAGCAAAACGTGATGGCCATCGGGCGGAACATGGCCCCCTCGACGCCCCCGAGCGAGAGCACCGGCAGGAAGACAATGAGGATGATGAGCTGCCCGAAGACCGCCGAGCGCATCATGGTGGCCGCGGAGGTGATGGTGAGCTCGTCTTTCGGTGTTGATGGGTGGATGGGCTGTGCAGACGTGCCGTGCCATCCACCCATCAAACCATCATCCAATCCACCCATCTCTTCCCCGCCCATCTCCCCCCCGCGGATAGCCACGTTGAGCGCGATGAACTCGACGATGATCACGGCGCCGTCGATCAAGATCCCGAAGTCGATGGCGCCGAGGCTCATCAGGTTGGCGTCGATGCCGAAGAGGTACATCATCGTCACCGCGAAGGCGAGGCACAGCGGGATGACCGACGCCACGATGAGGCCCGCGCGCCAGTCGCCGAGCAGGAGCACGACCACCCCCGAGACGATGAGGCAGCCGAAGAGCAGGTTCTCCTCGATGGTGGCGGTGGTGCGGCCGATGAGTTCGCTGCGCTCGAGGAAGGCGTTGATGCGGATGCCGGGCGGCAGACTCGGCGCGATCTCGGCGACGCGGGCCTTGACGGCGGCGGTGACCTCGTTGACGGCGGCGCCCTTGAGCATCATGACCTGCCCGAGCACCACCTCGCCCCGGCCGTTGGCGGTGATGGCCCCGAAGCGATTGGCGCTCCCGATCCCGACGGTGGCCACGTCGCGGACCAGCACCGGGAGGCCGCCGGGGCGCGCCACGACGATGCCGCCGATCTCCTCGGACGTCGTGAGCGCGCCGAGCCCGCGGACGTAGAAGGTCTCGGCCCCCCGCTCGACGTAGCCGCCGCCCACCAGGCCGTTGTTGGCCTCGACGGCGCCGAAGACCTCGTTGAGGCCGAGGCCGTACTCGCGCAGGCGCACCGGGTCGACGGCCACCTCGTAGGTCTTGAGGCGCCCGCCCCAGGTGTTGACCTCGACGACGCCCGGGATGCCCGTGAGCTGGCGGCGCACGATCCAGTCCTGGATGGTGCGCAACTGGGTCTCGTCGTAGCGCCCGGCGTAGGCGCTGTCGACCTCGAGCGTGTACTGGTAGATCTCGCCGAGCCCGGTGGAGATCGGCCCCATGGTCGGGGTCCCGAAGCCAGCCGGGATGCGCTCGGCGGCGGCGCCGAGCTTCTCGGAGATGAGTTGGCGCGGGAGGTAGGTCCCCATGGCGTCCTCGAAGACGATCGTGACCACGGACAGGCCGAACTTCGACACCGAGCGGATCTCGGTGACGCCGGGGAGGTTGGCCATCTCGAGCTCGACCGGGGCGGTGAGGTAGCGCTCGACGTCCTCGGCGGCGAGGCTCCGCGAGGTCGTGATGACCTGGACCTGGTTGTTGGTGACGTCGGGTACGGCGCCGATGGGCAGGTGGAGGAAGGCCACGACGCCGGCCACGAGCAAGGCCGCCGTCGCCAGGGTGACGACGAGTCTGTGGGTGACGCTCCAGCGTACGATGGCCTCGAACACGGCGGGGAAGGTCCGGGGAATCTGGCGAGTCCCGAAGCGAGGGCATTAGTTTAGGATTGGTCCAGCTCGCGCGTCGGCTAGCTTTACGCTACCAAACCCCGGCCATGCCCGCACGCGAGGACCACTACATCGACCGGAGCAACTGGCTGCGCGCGGCCGTGCTCGGCGCCAACGACGGCATCCTGTCGACGGCGAGTCTCGTGGTGGGCGTGGCCGCGGCGGGCGCCGCGCGGGAGGGCCTGCTGCTGGCGGCGGTCGCGGGCGTCGCGGCCGGGGCCTTCTCGATGGCGGCCGGGGAGTACGTCTCGGTGTCGTCGCAGTCGGACCTGGAGAAGGCCGACCTCAAGCGGGAGGCGGACGAGCTGCTGGCCTCGCCGGAGGGGGAGCTGGCGGAGTTGGCGGCCATCTACGTGGCGCGCGGCCTGCGGCCCGCCACCGCCCGCACCGTCGCCGAGGAGCTCTCGGCCCACGGCGCCCTCGAGGCGCACGCCCGCGATGAGTTGGGGATACAGGACTTGACCCAGGCGCAGCCGCTGCAGGCGGCGGCCGCGTCGGGCTTGTCCTTCCTCGGCGGCGGGGTGCCGCCGCTGCTGCTGGCGTGGCTCGGGCCCCTGCCGCAGATGGTGCTCGCGCAGTACGCGGCGGCCATCCTGGCGCTGGTGCTGCTCGGGGTCGTGAGTGCGCGCGCGGGCGGGACGCGGGTAGGGGCGGCGGTGCTGCGGGTGACGTTCTGGGGCACGCTGGCGATGGCGGCGAGCGCAGGGGTGGGGTATTTGTTTGGCGTAAGTTGACCCGCGTGCTTTCCGAAACCCAACAGGCCGAGGCGGTCCGGGCCTTGCTCCGGCTGGAGGTGGGCTACGGATTCGTGGCCGAGCAGCTGGAGGGGATCCTCGGGGAAGCGCTCTCGACGGTGATGCCGCGAGACGAGCGCGCGGCCTGGGCGATGCTACTCGACCTGGTCGGCGCCGAGTTGCTGGCGGGCGGGAGGGCTTCGGCGCGGGCGCGGCGGCGGGCCCTGCTGGCGCGGTTGCCGGAGGGGAAGCTCGTATCGCTGGCGCGCTCGACGCGGGACGCTTTCGAGTGGAGCGGGCGCGCCGACGCGGGGGCGGAGCTCGATCGACTGGCGGGGCGGCGCTGGGCGGCGGGCTCCGACTGGGCGGAGGCGGTGGCGGGGGCCCTGGGGCTCGGTGCGTGTTTTGCCGGAAGGCGTATCAGTGGCGACGTAGCAGCCGCCGCGATTGCCCTGCGGCCGCCCCCGCCCCTCAAAGACTTCCAGGCCGCGCTCGCCGCCGAGTTGCTCGAGACCTTGCGCGCGCGGCAACGACCCTACCGGGCGATGCTGAGCCTGCCGACGGGGGGCGGGAAGACGCGCACGGCCGGGGAGGCGCTGGTGCAGCTCGTCGTCGAGCAGCGGGCCACCGGCCTCGCGGACCGCTACTACCTCTGGCTCGCGCAGAGCGAGGAGTTGTGCGAGCAGGCGGTGCTGTGCCTGCAGCAGCTCTGGGCGCACCAGCTGCCGGGGGAGCCGGTGTCGGTCCACCGTTTCTTCGGCGGGCGCGACATCGCGGCGGCGGCCTTTCGCCCGGGCATCGTCGTGGCGAGCATCCAGCAGGTGAGTGCGCGCCTGCAGGCGCCGGGCGCCGTCGAGCAGACCTTGTTGGCTCACCTGGGGGCCGTCGTGGTCGACGAGGCGCACCGGGCGACGAGCGCGAGCTACGCCAAGCTCTTCGCCACCATCGCGGAGGTCAACCCGCGGCGGGAGCGCGTGCCGGTGGTGAGCCTTACCGCGACGCCGGGGCGGGCGCGGGGGGAGACGAATGACCTGATCCGCACCTTCGGGGACAGGCTCCTGCTGCCGAACCTCGGGGACGCCGCCGACGGTGCACACCCACTGCAGACCTTCCGCGAGCGCGGCTACCTCTCCTGGCCGGACCACGAGTTGGTGGTGACGGACTACCGGGTGACCGCCGCGGAGCCGGTGTCGCGCGCGGCCTACGAGTGGTCGGACTTCGAGGCGCGGGTGCAGCGGGAGTTGGGGCGGGCGCAGCGGCGCAATCGGTTGATCCTCCAGCGCCTGCTCCAGGTCCCGCCGGGGGTACCGACCCTGGTGTACGCCTGCAGCGTCGAGCACGTACGGCTGCTACACGTGTTGCTGCGGAGGGCCGGGCGCACGAGCGGGTATTTGACGGGCGAGACGAGTCGTGCGGGAAGAGCCGCTTTGGTAGACGCCTTTCGGCAAAACGAGCTAGACTTCCTGGTCAATTACGGGGTGCTGACCACGGGGTTTGATGCGCCCAAGACGGCCTGCATCGCCCTGACGCGGCCGATCTCCTCGGAGGTGTTATACGAGCAGATCGTGGGGCGGGGCTTGCGGGGGCCAGCGTTCGGGGGGACGGCGCGCTGTCTGATCCTGGATTTCGAGGACAACTACAAGACGTTTGGGGACCAGTTGGCGTACCACCGGTTCGGGCGGTTTTGGGCGCAGGCGACGCGGGTGCGGGTGGAGTTGGAGAGCGAGGTAGTGGTGAGACCCGCGGTCAAGAAGCGGAAGCGAGGGAAAAGGATTGAGGGGCCGGGGCTTTTTGGGTGAGGTGACCTGTGGCGGCGTCGGCCTGCGGCGGCGTTGGCCTGCGGCGTTGCCCGTCTTTCGAGCACGTCCCGAGTCCGTCAGGCGCAGCCGGTCCCGTGTCCGTCAGGCGCAGCCGGTTCAGTGTCCATCAGGCGCAGCCGGTCCCGCGTCCGTCAGGCGCAGCCGGTCCCGTGTCCATCAGTGGAGCGCGTCAATCAACCTTTCCGTGGTCATCGTGACTACCCGCCGCGTGAGTTCCTTTTCGTTTTGCCGGAAGGCGGTCCACTCGGCCTCGGTGAGGAGGGCGCACACTAGGCCCAGGAGGAAGCTGCGGAGCTCGCGGTTGGTCTGGAGGGCGTGGCGGAGGTAGGCGTGTTGCTCGGGGCGGTTGAGCTTGTAGAAGGTGCCTTTCTGGCGCTCGGCGTAGCGGTGCCAGGCGTCGAGGAGGCGGGGGTGGAGGAGTTTGAGCAAGGGGCGGAGGGTCTCGTTCTGGAAGGCCTCCGGGGTGTCGGGGGCGGCGGTGAGGGGCTGGCCACTGGCGTCGGCGAGGGCGGGGCGCAGGGCGAGGAGCTGGGCGTCGGTAGGCATGCGGATACAACAAGGGACCCAGAGCATGGATCGGGGGGCGGCGGGGAGGCTGGGCCTGCGGACCGGTGAGCCTCGGCATCCAGAGCCAGTGAGAGGGGGCCTGCTCGGTGGGCGGTTCGCGTAGTGACGACCTGGCGGAATAGGCCCCCCGCACCTCACCAACGCTACGCCACGGCCGCATCCCGAACGTATTCCGAGATTCGCGTCTTAATTTGGCCAACCCATTCCCCCAACCAACGATCCCACGATGCGACGACCCTTACGCTCCCTGCTCTTCCTGTACTGCACCTGCCTGCTGGTTTTGGCGAAAGCCCAAAACAGAGACACCGTCCTCCTCGACTTCGGGACGACCGCCTCGGCGGCGCCCTACAACAACATCACCGACGCGCGCTCGACCGTCCCGGTGGGGCTCAACAACACCAACAATGCCGCGACGGGCTACTCGCTCGTCATCACGGACATCTTCAACGGCGTCAACACCGGCGGTACGACGAGCCCGGCGGCAGGCCTGAGGCTCGCCGGCACCGCTACCGGCGACAGCTTCTTCGGCAACACCGTGGCCTTCGGTGGCGCTACCGAGCCCACGGGCGCCTTCGAGCTGCGGCGCCTCAACCCGACCCTCACCTACACCCTCACCTTCTTCGCCTCGCGCACGAATGCCACCGACGTCCGCGAGGCCAAGTACGTCGTGCGCGGCAGCACGGCCGACAGCGCCAACCTCGACGGGTCTAACAATACCGAGCGCGTAGTGACGCTTTCGCTAAAACCCGCCGCCGACAGTACCCTCACCGTCACGGTGAGCCCGGGGCCGAACAACAACAACCCTTCAAAATTCTACTACCTCGGCGCCGTCCGCATGACGTACGACCGCCAGGAGGTGCCGGTGGTCGTCACGACGCCCGCCGATACCTTCCTGATCGACTTCGGGACGGTGCTCTCGCCGCTGCCGTGGAACAACGTCACCGACGCCCGCAAGGACACCGTGCGCGCGCTCATCGACGAGGAGGGCCGCGCCACGGACGTCACGCTGCGGGTGTTCGACGCCTTCAACGGCGTGAATACCGCCGGCTCGCAGGCCCCCGCCCCGGCGCTCGGGCTCCCGGGCACGGCCACCGGCGATAGCTTCTTCGGGAACACCACTACCTTCGGGGGCGCCGTCGAGCCCACCGGCGGCGTCGAGCTCGCGGGCCTCGACCCGAACCTCACGTACAGCGTCCGCCTCTTCGGCTCGCGCACGGCCACCGACAACCGCGAGGCGCGCTACGTCGTGACCGGGGCCACCGTCGACAGCACCTTCGTAGACGCGGCCTCGAACGCGGATAGGATCGGGGAGGTGTCCCTAAAACCCACCAACGCCGGCACCATCCGCGTGGTCGCCTCGGCGGGCGCGCGCAACACCAACGGCTCTAAGTTCTACTACCTCGGCGCCATGACGGTCTCGACCGACCCGACGCAGGCCAGGATCGACTCGGTGCTCGTCGACTTCGGCGCCACGGCGAACCAGTCGCCCGCGCCCTGGAACAACGTCACCAATCCCGCCAACGGCGCCGTGGCCGACCTCACGAGCGCGCGCGGCTTCGCGACCGGCTACGGGATCGCCGTGGTGGACTCGTTCAACAACGTCAACACCGCCGGCGCCGCCAACGTCGACCCGGCCCTCGGGATCCACCCGGCCGCCGCGGGCGACAGCTTCTTCGGCAACACGGCTACCTTCGGGGGGCAGGTCCAGCCGACGGGCGCGGTCGAACTCACCGGCCTCGACACGGCCCTCACCTACAGCGTCTCGGTGTTCGGCTCGCGGACGGCCACCGACAACCGCGAGACCCGCTACGTCTTCCGGGGCGCCACCGTGGACTCGGCCGTTTTAGACGCGGCCAGCAACCGCGACCGGGTGGCCACGGCGCGCCTCAAGCCCGACGCGCGGGGCCGCCTCCGGATCACGGCCTCGGCCACGGACGCCAACACCACGGCGCAGAAGTTCTACTACCTCAACGCCCTCGTGCTCACCTACCCGCAGCAGACGCCTACCGGTCCGCGGGAGCTGACCCTGCTCGACCCGAACGGCGGCGAGCGGCTCCAGGTCGGCCGCACGTTCGACATCGAGTGGGAGAGCCGCAACGTCGGGCGCGTGGCCCTGGCGTACTCGGTCGACTCCGGGCGGACCTACACGCCGATCGACACCGTGGACGCCCTCCAGCGGCGCTACGGCTGGACGATTCCCGCCACTCCGTCTACGCGTACGTTGGTGCGCATCTCCGGGGGCGCCGTCGCGGACACGAGCGACGCCGTGTTTACGATCACGACCGACACGACGACCTGCACCATCGTGGTCGTCGGGTCGTCGACGGCCGAGGGCACGGGCGCCAACCCGCGGGATAGCTCGTGGGTCAATCGTTTTCGCGAAAGCATCGCCGGCGACAACACCCGCTACCGCGTCGTCAACATCGCGCGCGGCGGCTACACCACCTTCCACATCCTGCCGAACGGCTCCACGCGCGGCAACGCCGTCGGCATCGCGCCCGATACGGCGCGCAACATCACCGCCGCCCTCAAGGAGCGCCCGTACGCCATCATCGTCAACATGCCCTCCAATGACGCGGCGCGCTTCTTCGCCGTGCAGACGCAGCTGCGCAACTTCGAGATCATCGACTCGGTCGGGCGCGCCGGCGGGGCCCGCATGTTCTTCACGACGACGCAGCCGCGCAACCTGAGCGAGGGCCAGATCCAGAACCTGCGCACGGTACGCGACTCCATCAACGCGCGCTACGGCGAGCGCGCCATAGACTTCTACAACGTCCTCGCGGCCCCCGACGGGACCGTCAACGACACGCTCGACTCCGGCGACGGCATCCACGTCAACAACGAAGGTCACCGCCGCCTCTTCGAGCAGGTGCGCGCCAAGCGTCTCGACACGATGAGCTGCGAGCCGATCCTGATTGGCATCCGGGAGCAGGTCGGTCGCGCGGGCCACTACGGCGTCAAGGTCTACCCGAACCCGATGCAGGGCGAGCGCGTCTACCTCGACCTCGGCACCTTCGCGAGCCGCGGCGAGGTGGCGGTGACGTGGGTGGATGTGTTGGGGAGGGGCCTTTCGGCAAAACGCGTTTACGACGCGGCGGAAGGGGGCGTGATCTCCCTGGAGCGGCCCGCGGGTACGGCGGCCGGGCGGCAGGTGCTGTACTGTCGGGTCACACACGTAGCGGACGGGCGCCAGGTGGTGGTGCCGGTGCTGACGGAGTGAGTCGGTGGAAGTGGTGGAGGCGCTGCCGCGGAGGGCGTGTAGTGGTTTGGCGGCATTTGTGCCGCCCCCACCCGCGACTAGGGCTTCGGGTTACTGCTTAGACTTCACTTTGGCGGTGGCCTTTGGCTTGGCTTTCGGCTTCGGACTTTTGGTAGAGGCTTTCGCCTTGCGGGTGCTCGGCTCTTTTGCCTGCTTAGGTGCGGGTGTCTCGGCTGCTTCCTCGCTGTCTGGATTCTTGCCTTTTACCTTCTTCTTCGAACCCTTGCTCGGGGACGCTTGACTTTTTAAGGCTGCGGCTCTCTTGAGCCTCGCCTCCGTCTTCGGCGCGGCGGCCATGACTTCCTGGGCGACGGCCTCGCTCTTGGCGGCGTCGTCTCGCTCCCACTCGCTCGGGGCGCGGGGGGCCTTGGGGGCGGCCTTCTGGCGCTGCGTGGAGGCCTTGCGCTCGGCCTTGGTCTTGGCCGTCGGGGCGATGGCGGCGAGGGCCTCGGCGTCGGCGTCGCGGCGCTCGAGGCCGAGCTCCGAGCGGAGGAAACGGCCGGTGTGGCTCGCGGGCACTTCGGCGACCGCCTCGGGGGTGCCGGCGGCCACGATGGTGCCGCCGCCGGAGCCGCCCTCCGGACCGACGTCGATGATGTAGTCGGCCATCTTGATGACGTCCATCGAGTGCTCGATGACGACGACGGTGTTGCCCTTCACGACGAGGCGATCGAGGACGGCCAGCAGGTGGCGGATGTCCTCGAAGTGCAGACCGGTAGTCGGCTCGTCGAGGATGTAAATGGTGTTGCCGGTGTCGCGCTTCGAGAGTTCTTCGGCCAACTTCACGCGCTGCGCCTCGCCACCGGAGAGGGTCGTGGCCTGCTGCCCGAGCGTGATGTAGCCGAGGCCCACGTCGGCCAGGGTGCGCATGCGACGCGAGATCTTCGGGATGTGCTCGAAGAAAGTGGCCGCGTCCTCGACGGTCATGTCGAGCACGTCGTTGATGGACTTGCCCTTGTAGAGGATCTCGAGGGTCTCGCGGTTGTAGCGCCGCCCCTGGCACTTCTCGCACTCGACCTGGACATCGGGCAGGAAGTTCATCTCGATGGTCTTGATCCCGGAGCCCTTGCACTCCTCGCAGCGCCCGCCCTCGACGTTGAAGCTGAAGCGCCCCGTCTTGTAGCCCCGGATCTTCGCCTCGGGTAGGTTCGCGAACATGGCCCGGATGTCCGTGAAGACGCCGGTGTACGTGGCCGGATTCGAGCGCGGCGTCCGCCCGATGGGGCTCTGGTCGATCTCGATGACCTTGTCGAGGTGTTCGAGGCCCGTGATCTGTTTGTGCGGCAGCGGTCGCTGGAGGCTGCGGTAGAAATGCTCGCGGAGGACGGGGTACAGCGTTTCGTTGATGAGCGAGGACTTGCCCGACCCGCTCACGCCCGTCACGCAGATGAAGGTCCCGAGCGGCAGTTTGACGGAGACGTTCTTGAGGTTGTGACCGGTGGCGCCCGTTACTTTCAGGGTTTTGCCGTTGCCCTTGCGGCGGTGGTCGGGGAGCTTGATTTGGCGTTCGCCGCGGAGGTATTCGGCGGTGATGCCCTTCAAAGGGTGAAGGGTGAAGGGGGAAGGTTGAAGGGCTATGCCTGCGTCGGTGCTACCGTTGCTCGTTTTGGCGGAAGCCTTATTGGACGGCGCGCCCGGCGCGGAGACCGGAAGCCGCGCGCCGGCACTCTCCGCACTTTTCCGCAAAAACTCACTCGGCACCCCCGCCGCCATCACCTCCCCGCCGTGGCTCCCGGCGCCGGGACCCAGGTCGATGAGGTAGTCCGACGCCAGCATGATGTCCTTGTCGTGCTCGACGACCAGCACGGTGTTGCCGATGTCCTTGAGCTGGCGCAGGGCCTCGATGAGCTTCTGGTTGTCGCGCTGGTGCAGGCCGATGCTAGGCTCGTCGAGGATGTAGGTGATGCCCGTGAGCTGCGACCCGATCTGCGTCGCGAGGCGGATGCGCTGCGACTCCCCGCCCGAGAGCGTCGTCGAACTCCGGTCCAGCGACAGGTACGTGAGCCCGACGTGCACGAGGAAGCCCAGGCGGTAGCGGATCTCCTTGAGGACCTCCCCGGCGATGAGCAGCTGGCGCTCGGAGAGGCGCGACTCGATGCCCTCGAGCCAGGCCTCCAGCTCGGTGGTGTCCATCTGCGTGAGTTCGCCGATGTGCTTGCCGTCGACCTTGAAGTGCAGGCTCTCCTTGCGCAGCCGGTAGCCGTGGCAGTCGGGGCAGGTGTCGGAGGTCATGTAGTCCTCGGCCCACTGGCGGAGGCGCTCGCTCGACGTGTCGTTGTAGTAGCGCAGGAGCATGCCCGTGAGCCCCTCCTCGTTGAGGGTGTAGCCGG
The DNA here is from genome assembly GCA_965215115.1 of Saprospiraceae bacterium. Classification (GTDB taxonomy): domain Bacteria; phylum Bacteroidota; class Bacteroidia; order Chitinophagales; family Saprospiraceae; genus CALDTK01. The sequence continues at coordinate 1,532,043 of OZ244050.1, read as the reverse complement.
CGTCGTACCCGTTGGAGGTCGGCATCTTGATGGTGCGGTCGCCGCCGTAGAGGATGGTCTTGAGGCCGCGCTCCGGGATCTTCTCGATCGGGGTGTTGAGCGTGAACTTGTAGTGCTTCGCGATGGCGTTGAGCTGGCGGAAGGTGTAGTTGGACTTTTTCTCGCCGACGGGCGCGAGGCCGCCCTTGGCGATGCTGAGGGTGCGGTCGGGGACGATCTTGCCCTCGTCGGCCTGGCTCACGACGCCCAGGCCGCGACAGGTCGGACACATGCCGTAGGGCGAGTTGAAGGAGAAGCTGTTGGGGCTCGGCTCCTCGTAGCTCAGGCCCGTCTTCGGGTCCATGAGGGCCTTGGAGAAGGGGAAGATTTCGCCCGTCTCAACCACCTCCACGAAGACCAGTCCCTCGCCCATCTGCATGGCGGTCTGGAGGCTCTGCGTGAGGCGCTCGCGGCGCTTTTCGCCGGCCACGATCCGGTCGACCACCAGTTCGATGTCGTGCACCTTGTAGCGATCCGCCTGGAGGCCGGGCACGAGGTCGGTCACCTCGCCGTCGATGCGGACCTTGGTGTAGCCCTGCTTGCGCATCTGCTCGAAGAGCTCGCGGTAGTGGCCTTTGCGCCCGCGCACGAGCGGGGCCAGCAGCGTCACCTTCTGCCCGTCGTAAGCCCCGAGCACCGTCTCCAGGATCTGCTCCTCGGAGTAGCGCACCATCCGTTCGCCGGACTCGTAGCTGTACGCATCGCCGGCCCGCGCGTAGAGGAGGCGCAGGAAGTCGTAAATCTCGGTGACGGTCCCGACGGTGGAGCGGGGGTTCTTCGAGGTGGTCTTCTGCTCGATGGAGATGACGGGGCTCAGGCCGTCGATCTTCTCGACGTCGGGGCGCTCCATGTTGCCCATGAATTGCCGCGCGTAGCTCGCGAAGGTCTCCATGTAGCGCCGCTGCCCCTCGGCGTAGATGGTGTCGAAGGCCAGCGACGACTTGCCCGAGCCCGAGATCCCCGTGATGACGACGAGCTGGTCGCGCGGGATCTTGATCGATAGGTTGCGCAGGTTGTGCTCCGAGGCGCCCGTCACCTCGATGTACTCGTCCGACTGCACCGGGAGCTGATCGACGTCGGTGTAGTTGAGGAGGTCGAGGTCTACATCGTCGAGGTCGAAGGCGGGGGCGGTGGGGAGGGTGTCGGGCATAGTGTGTAGTGCGGGGCGCGCCGTGTGCGGGGTACGGCTGGGCGGCTGTGGGGGCGGGGAGGTTTTCGGGTACGGACTCGTCACTGCGAACTGCAGTTCGCAGTGACGAGTCCGTACCCGAAAACCTCTGGCTGGGGCATCAAGAATACCAACCTCTACCGCCGGCCCATGTTGAGGCGCGCGAAAATAACACAAAATGTGTATGATGATGTAGGGCGCTACGCTAGATGGGCGCTGCGCTAGATGGGCCGTACGGGACATCCGCACAGCCCATCTAGGCGCAGCCGCCTATGTAGATTGCGAAGCAAGCGCCCATCCAGGCCACAGGCCGCCCAATTAGCAAGCGCAGCGCGCGCCCTAAATTCACTTCTGCGGGTCGTGCCCCCAGTTCTTCAGACTGTATAGCCAATTAGAGCCCTCGACCTCCTTCGGCTCCTGGGCGGAGTGGCGCGCCACGTAGCTGTTGACCTTCTTCATGTGGGCATACTGCTCGTCGGTGAGGTCGGCCTTCTTGGTGCCCTTGATCTCGATGATCTTCTCGCCGGACTTGTGGCCGATCGACTCGCCGTCGCCGGAGTCCTGGCCGACGGACTTGCTCTCCTCGGTCTCGAGCCAGTCCTCGATCTCGCTCGGGGACATGTTGACGTTGTCCTGGAAGGTTTGGTAGGTGTCCTCTTTCTCTTTGTCGTTCATGGTCGTGTGTGTGTGGTGTACTTCCGTAAAACACCGTAGCCGCGGCCTAAATGTTCACGTGCGTATAGGCAACCGCGGGGCGGGGCGGCGGTTTTTCGGGCGTGAGGAAGCTACGCAAAATCGGTTTCGGCGGCGGGTGCCACTGGTGCACGGAGGCCGTGTTTCAGCAGTTGCGCGGCGTGACGCAGGTGGACCAGGGCTGGGCGAGCAGCATCGACGAGCCCGGGCGTTTTGCGGAAGCGGTCACCGTGCATTTCGACGCCGAGGCCATTCCGCTGGCGGTGCTGGTGGACGTGCATTTAAGGACGCACAGTTGTACTTCGCGGCATGCCTTGCGGGAGAAGTACCGCTCGGCGGTGTACTGTTTTGGCGCAGGCCAGATAAAGGAAGTGCGGGAACTATTACAAGCCGCGCAAGTCAATTTCGAGGAGCCCATCGTCACGGAGGCCGTCCGCTTTGGCGCCTTTCGGCAAAACTCGGAGCGCTACCAGGACTACTACCTGCGACAGCCGGAAGCGCCCTTTTGCGAGCGGTACATCTCGCCGAAGCTGGCGGGGATGAAACGGGAGTATGCGCGCTGGATGCTCACGTAGGCTCGGCGGGGTGGGGCGGCAGCGGTTGCGCGCTGGAGCGCGTCGAACCGCCGCTGCCGCCCCCGACGCCCAATACCCAGACATTCGCGTGCGTTGTTCGGCCTTATGGCAATCGGTTTCCGAAATCAGATCACCTACCTCGCGGCGCTCCTCCTGCTGGCACACGGGCCGCAGGTTTTGGCGCAAGCCGAACTGCCCATCGCCGGGCTCTCCACCGTCTTCGCCGACGACCTGAGCCAGTGGGACGTGTACGACTACGACGACAACCGCAAGGGGGAGTTGCGCCTGCGCTTCCCGGGGATGGCCGGGCAACTCGGCGACATCACGCAGTGGACCTTCCGCTTCGACGACGTGGACGGGAGTATCAGGCCCAAGGTGACGGGACGTGGGGACATCTGGGAGGTACGCGTCGGCAACGACGTGGCCGTGGTGCGGACGCTGTTCCCGAACCAGTTCGACCAGTGGACCATCCAGAGCGGCGCCGATCGCCTCGTGTACGCCGTGCGCGACTACCGCCTCCTGGAGCACTGGGGCGTGCGCGGGCCGGGCGGGCGGGGCGACTACGCCGTGTACACGAGCTTCGAGGGGGACTGGCGCGACTGGACCGTCGACGACGCGACCGCCGAGCCCGTCGGGGCGGCCGCCCAGCTGGCCATGATCTGGCTCCCGGTGTACATGCGGCTCGTGGCGCGGTAGGCCCGCAGAAACAAAGCGCCCCGCCCCCCCGTTTGAAACCGCGGTACACCCAATGGGGTACCCGCGGGCCGGCTTAGGTTCGCACTTCCCTTTTATATCCCGTCTACATGCCTCAGTCCGTGGCCCCCACTCCCCCTGCCTTCGCCTCCGACCGCGAAGGCATCGACGCCCTCGCCGTCGCGTACGGCGACCTGACGCGCGAGATCGCCCAGGTGATCGTCGGGCAGGACGAGGTGGTCCGCGCGGTGATCATGTCGCTGTTCGGCAACGGGCACTCGCTGCTGGTCGGCGTGCCGGGCCTGGCCAAGACGCTGCTCGTGTCGACCATCGCCGAGGCGCTCGACCTCGACTTCAAGCGCATCCAGTTTACGCCCGACCTGATGCCCTCGGACATCACCGGCATGGAGATCCTCGACGAGCACCGGCACTTCCGCTTTCAGAAAGGTCCGCTGTTCGGCAACATCGTGCTCGCCGACGAGATCAACCGCACCCCGCCCAAGACCCAGGCTGCGCTCCTGGAGGCGATGCAGGAGCGGGGCGTGACGGTGGCCGGCACGCGCATGGCCCTGCCGGCGCCCTTCTTCGTGCTGGCCACCCAGAACCCGATCGAGCAAGAAGGCACCTACCCCCTGCCGGAGGCGCAGCTCGACCGCTTCATGTTCAACATCCCACTCGGGTACCCGAGCTACGAGGAGGAGGTGCGCGTCGTCAAGAACACGACCGCCGATCGCCGGGTCACGGTCAACCCCGTCATCAACGGCGAGCAGATCCTGTCCTTCCAGCACCTCGTGCGCCGCCTCCCGATCGCCGACAACGTGCTGGAGTACGCCGTGGGGCTGGCCGCCAAAACCCGTCCCGGCACCGCGATGGCGACGCCGCAGGTGGAGCAGTACATCAGCTGGGGCGCCGGGCCGCGCGCCTCGCAGTACCTCACGCTCGGGGCCAAGGTGCACGCCGCGATCCGCGGCAAGTACTCACCCGACCGCGAAGACGTGCAGGCGGTGGCGCCCTACGTGCTCCGCCACCGGATCGTACGCAACTTCCGGGCCGAGGCCGAGGGAATCAGCGAGGAAGCCGTGATCCAAGGCTTGTACTAGGCCCATAGCTCTGTGTCCGCCGCCGCGCAGCTGCGAATTTTTTAGCAGCACTTAGGCACCCCGCACCCCGCACCTAGGCACCCCGCACCCAGGCACCCAGCACCCAGGCACCCAGGCACCCAGGCACCCAGGCACCCAGGCACCCAGGCACCCCCTACGGCACCTCGATCCGGTCCACCATCCTCTGGATCAGGTCGTCGGCCGTCACGCTCTCGGCCTCGGCTTCGTAGCTCAGGCCGAGGCGGTGGCGCAACACCTCCGGGGCCACCGTGCGCACATCATCCGGCACGACGTAACCCCGGCGCTGGAGGAAAGCCTGGGCCTTCGCCGCGCGCGCGATGTTGATGCTGGCGCGGGGGCTTGCGCCAAAACGAATGAGCGGCGCGAGTTCGGCCAGGCGGAAGTCCCCGGGGCGCCGCGTCGACTGCACGAGGTCAAGGATGTAACTCTCTATCTTCTCGTCGAGGTAGACGCTCTCCACGGTCTGCCGGAGGCGGTGGATGTCGTCGAGGCTCACCACGGGCAACAGCGGCGGCTGCGCCTGGCCGGCGAGGTTGCGTCGCAAGATCTCGCGCTCGGACTCGCGCTCGGGGTAGTCGACCGTGATCTTGAGCATAAAGCGATCGGTCTGCGCCTCGGGTAGGGGGTAGGTGCCTTCCTGCTCGACGGGGTTCTGGGTGGCCAACACCAGGAAGGGCTCCTCGAGGCCGTAGCTCTGCCCCCCGATCGTGACCTGGAGCTCCTGCATGGCCTCCAGCAGCGCCGACTGCACCTTGGCCGGCGCGCGGTTGATCTCGTCGGCCAACACGAAATTGGCGAACACCGGTCCTTTCCGCACCGAGAAGTCGCCCGCGCCCGGATTGTAGATCATCGTCCCGACGATGTCCGCCGGCAGCAGGTCGGGCGTGAACTGCACCCGCGAGAACTGCCCGTCGACGCAGGCCGCGAGCGTCCGGATAGCCAGCGTCTTCGCGAGGCCCGGCAGGCCCTCGAGGAGGATGTGTCCGCGGGTCAACAGCCCGATCAACAGCGCCTCCATCATGCGGCGCTGCCCGACGATCACGGGCTCGGCCGCGGTGAAGATGCGCTCGGTGAGTTCGGAGTCGCCGCGGACGCGTTCGTTGATCAGCTCGATGTCGACGCTTGGTATCATAAGGGAAGGATGAAGGTCTCTCGACTGGGAGAAGGTTCGGGGAGGGATTCGGGTTCGGACCCCGCAGTTGGGCCCCCGGACGGCAGCGGCGGGGCTATTCGACCCTGGCGGACACCAGGTACTGATAGTCGAGGAGGGCCTCGTCGGTTCGGATGTCGACGAAGCCGGCATCGCGGAGGGCCTCCTCGACGACGGCGGCGGGGAGGCGGGAGTTGAGCGGCGGACCAAACGGCGTCCGCGCGGTCTTGAAGTCGACGATGACCACGGTCCCGCCGGGCTTGAGGCCCCGCCGCAGGGCCGCCAGGTAGCCCGCGCCCTCCTGGATGTACATGAAGGTATTGACCAGGATCGCCGCGTCCGCCTCGCCGCGCCCGAGGCCGGGGTCGTTCGGGACCACGAGCCGCGGGGTGATCCGGCCGTAGGTGGCCGAGTCCAACTCGGAGGCGTTGAGACTGTCGAGCGTGATCAGGAGCTCGGGACTGATGTCGAGCGCGAGTACGCGCGCGGCGCGTTCCGCGAGGCGGCGCGTGAAGTAGCCCTTGCCCGAACCCACCTCGACGACGGTCTTGCCGGCCAGGTCGCCGAGGCGGTCCAGCACGGCGCCCGGCTTTTGCCACGTATCGCGGTTGTAGTTCTCGTAGTCGAGCCCGATGTGTCGATTGACCGAGTCCCCGCCGAGGGCGCGCCGCGCCGAGTCCTGCGCCAGCATCTCCTGGATGGGGGTGCGACCGTTGGCCTCCGGCTCGGTGACGCAGCCCACCGCCCCCGGCGCCACCAGCGCGAGGGTGAGCGCCAGCGCCGCGGTAGACAGGCCCGGCGCGTACGACGGATGGCGACCAATCAGCGATTTCATCGCGGCACAAGGTAGCCGGCCCTCACTCTACCAGCGCCCCCATCCACTCCCCGAGCGCGCGGCGGATGTCGGAGCCCTTCTCGGTGAAGTTGTTGGCCACCACCACGAAGGCCAGCTCCGTGCCGTCGGGCCGCGTCGCGAAGCCCGCCAGTGCACGCACGCGCGACAGCGTCCCGCTCTTGGCCCGCAGCCGCCCCGCGCGGTCGTCGCCGCGCAGCAGCCCCCGCACCGTCCCCTCCTCGCCCACCCGCGGGATCGTCTCGCGCAGCCCGTACCCGACGCTCTTGCGCAGGACCTGCGCGAGCTGCAGCGGGGTGATGAGGTTGTTGGTGGCCAGGCCCGAACCGTCCACCTGGGCCCAGCCCCCGGACGCGATCCCGCGGTCGCGCCAGTAGTCGACCAGCTTCTCCCCCGTCGCGTCATCGTCGCCGACGGTGCCCCAGCGCTGGGCCAGGGCCTTGTAGATGGCCTCGGCGAAGAGGTTGACGCTGCGGAAGTTCGTGATCTGCGCCAGGGCCCCGAGCGTCGGCGAGTAGTACGTATCGAGCGCCCCGACGGTGGCCACGGGCGCCTGCGCCGTGCGCGCCTCGCCCGCCACCTCGATCCCCGCCGCCGTCAGCGCCTCGCGCAGCCACGTCGCCGCCGCCAGGGCCGGATCGGGCAGGGCGCCCTTGACGCGAAAGATGCCCTTCCCCACCGGGATCGTCCCGCGGATCACGCGGTCGTAGCTGCCCGGCGCCCCGAAGATGTAACTCTGGTCGCCCGTGCGACTCCCGGCGCTCGTCACCTCGACCTTCCACTCGATCGGGATCCCCGGGGGCTCGGTGCCGCGCGCGATGGGGCGGTTGCCGAGGGTCGAACTTTGCTGGAGCCGCAGCGAGTAGTAGTTCTCGTGGATCATGAGCCCGCCCGCGCCGGCGCCGTAGTAGTTGCCGATGTCGTCCCACTGCCACGAGGCGTGCGGGAGGGCGCCCGGCAGCACCGACTCGTCGCCGATCACGTGGCCGGTGACGCGCGTGATGCCCGCCGCCTTGAGGGCCGTCGTCCAGCGCAGCAGCAGGGAGTCGAGCCCCAGCGAACCCTCCGGCCGGTCCGTGCCCAGGCTCGGGTCTCCGCCGCCGACGATGACGAGGTCCCCGCGGAGCTCCCCGTCCACGATGCCGCCGGTGTAGCACAGCTCCGTCTGGAAGCGGTACTCGCTCCCGAGCACCGCCAGGGCCGTCGCCGTGGTGCTGAGCTTGAGGATGCTGGCCGGCACCACGCTCTGCGAGCCTCGGTAGCTCTCGATCACCTGGCCGGTGTTCACGTCGAGCACCGCGAGGCCCACGTTGGCCGACTTCAGGAGGTCGTTCTCGAGGAGGCGCCGGGTGGCCGTCGCGACCTGCGTCGCGTAGGCGTCCGCGGCGGTGGCACTGGGCTGGGCCCACGCGTTTTGCGAAAGCGCACCAATCAGAAAAGCCAAACACAGAATCCGCATAAGCTTACAAACGTACCGCCCGCCCGACATCCTACGCGGCGTGATCTACTTTGCGCTGGCCAGGATTTGCCCGCTCACCTCCCCGAAGGTAAGGGTCGCGTCGCCCCGGGTGGCGCTGGCGCGCAAGGTCACCTCGTCGCCGTCCGCCAGGAAGGTCACCTCGCCGCCGTCGCGCAGCCGCAGCGCCTCGCGGCCGCCCCGCGTCAGCTCCAGCAGACTCCCGGCGCTCCCGGGGGTCGGGCCGCTGATGGTCCCGCTCGCGCAGACGTCGCCCGGCCGCAGGTTACAGCCGTTGCTCGTGTGGTGGGCGAGTTGCTGCGCTATGCTCCAGTAGAGGTGGCGGGCGTTGGTGCGGCTGAGGCGTTGCGGCTGCCCGCGGTAGGGCGTCAGCCAGACCTCGAGGTCGATGTCGAAGTGGCGCGCGCCGGTGGTTCGGAGGTAGGGCAGGGGCGTCGGCTCCTGCGCGGGGCCGTTTACGCGAAACGGTTCCAGCGCCTCCAGCGGCGTCACCCAGTGGCTCATGCTACTCGCGAAGCTCTTGCCGAGGAAAGGCCCGAGCGGCTGGTACTCCCAGCGCTGGATGTCGCGCGCGCTCCAGTCGTTGAAGAGGCTCAGGCCGAAGACGTGCTCCTCGGCGCGGGCGATGTCGACGGGGGCCCCGAGGGTGGTCCCGGCCCCGATCACGCAGGCCACCTCGAGTTCGAAGTCGAGCTGGCGGCTTTCGCCAAAACGGATGACGGCGCCCTCGTCACCGCCGGTACGGCCCTCGTCACCGCTGGTACGGCTTTCGCCAAAACCTCCCCCCCCGGCGTCGGATGGCCCCGTCTGACCCACGGGCCGACGGACGGGCGTCCCCGAGGCCACGACCGAACTCGCGCGCCCGTGGTACGCCACCGGCAGGTGCCGCCAGTTGGGCAGCAGGGCCTGGTCCGGGTCGCGAAACAGCTTCCCGACGTTGGTCGCGTGCTCGAGGCTCGAGTAGAAGTCGGTGTAGTCCCCGACCTGGACCGGCAGCACGAGGTCGGCGCGTTTTAGCGAAAGCAAGAAAATCTCACGCCGCTCCCGGAAGTCGAAATACCCCGGGGCCTCGTCGAGGCACGCCTGCACGCGCCGCCGCACCGCCGCGCACACGCCCCGCCCGCGACCGATGAGCCGGTTGAGCCCCGCGGAGGCGAAGTCCCCCCGCTCGCACCCGCAGTCGTCGAAGAGCCCGATCTCGGCCAGGACCCGCAGGTCCGCCACGTAGTCCCCGATCCGCGCTACCACCGCGTGCGAACCGTCGGGCCGCCGCCGCACGCCGAGCGGCAAGTGCGCGAGCGAGAAGCCGGTTGCGTCGGCGTGAGGGACCCAGGAGTGGCGTGACGACATGGCGCGAAGAACGGTAGCTCGAACCTCCGGTTCGAGTCTAAAACCAAGCCTCGATCTCGATCAACCACGCTTCCCCAGCGACACCATCACCCCCGCCGTCGCCGCGAAGCCCTGGTTGCGGATGCGAGACTCGACGGACCGGTACTGCCCGTCGAGTTGGAAGCGGTAGCGGGCATCAAACGTGGGGCGCGTAGGCCCGAGCGGCACCTGCAGTTCGGCTCCGGCAATCCCGAAGTAGTCGCTGCGCCAGCGAAAACCGGTGCCCTCTGCGAAGCTGGACTGTTCGTTGACCTCCAGTCCGTTGACCGTGCCGCGCCGACGTAAGTTAAGCGCATAGTGGAACGCCGGCCCCACGACCGCCGCGAGGGCGAAACGCTCCCGCGCGAAACCGACCTTGGCCAAGACCGGGAGCTCGAACACGTTTTCGGTTTGCGTGACCTTAAAATCGGGAACCTCCAGGCAGGTGGCGCGCTGCAGGTAGTTGAACTCCGGCTGTAGCGCGAAGAGCTTCCCGAACCGCACCTCGACCGGGATGCCGACCGCGAGACCCGCGGCGTACTTGCTCGCACCGGATACCAGGGACCCGTTTTGGTCCGTGATCGGTAGATTGCTATTCTGGCGATTGACGAGCACGCCGCCGCGGAGGCCGAGACTGAGCTGTTGGGCCTGGAGGAGGGGTATCGCGGCGAGGAGGTAGGCAGCGACGAGTACGGTCGAACGCATGGGAGCAGCTTTCCGGAGGGAAGGCAGCTTACTCTACGGAAGCCCCCATCACCGCAAAACAAGAAGCCCTCCCGACGCACGGGGGCGAAGGGAGGGCATTGCGGTGTGAGCAAAGTCCGAAGGACTAGTAATCCCCGAGCGTAAAGATCAGACCCGCCGTCGCGGACACGCCACGCCCGCGCACGTTGATGTCGTCGCCGCCGTCCTCGTCGTTGAGCTGGAAGCGGTAGCGGCCGTCGACGACGAACTTCCCGATCCCGATCGGGACCCCGAGCTGGACGCCGGCGATGCCGTAGAAGTTGGAGCGGTTGATGTCATCGTAGTTGGGATCGTCGAAGTCGATATCGACTTCGCTGTTGATGCCCCCCGCCGAACCCTTCGCCTTGGCGCTCGCAGTGTAGTTGAAGGCCGGCCCGGCAACGCCGGCGATGGAGAACCTTTCGGTGACGTAGCCGAGCTTCGCGAGGACCGGGATCTCGATGACGTTGTAGTAGAACTCCTGGCTGAAGTTCACCCCGGCCACTTCGGTGGAGTTGTTGTACCCGCGCCGCAGGTAGTTGCCCTCCACCTGGATCGCGAAGGCGTCCCCGAGGGAGATCTCGACCGGGATACCGATGGTGTAGCCGCTGATGGCGTCGGAGACCTCGCCGCCGTCGTCGTTGGCTTCGTTTTCGATCTTGGCCTTGCTGCTGAGGTAGCCGCCCTGGATCCCGATCCCGATCTGGGCCTGGGCGAGTTGGGTGCCGGCTACGATCATGGCGAGCGCGGCGAGGAGGTTGAAGCGTAGTTTCATGGAGAGTGTGGTTTTTGTGATTGGGGTTGATGTAAGAATCGGTGAGATTCTATAGGCTTGTGAAACTTCGCCGTTTCGGCTCGGGTTCGCCTTGTTAGGTTGTAGAGATGTTAAATGTGTTAGGGTCGGCACGGAGCGTGTCGGCGTGATAGCACCGTGGCTCGCCTGGCGCACCCGGGGTCGCAGGCCACAGATCAATCGAAACCCTCGGGGGGCTCCGACGGTGCAGCGATCTCCCTATCTATAAAACACGGCGTTCGCCAGCACCTGCATGCCCAGTTCCCAAAAACCACGGTAGGCCAGGTTGTCGGCGGCGTAGACGACCTCGCCGCGGCCCATCGGCTGGATGCCGACGGCGAGGGTCTCGTCGAGCTGGCCGCGGACGCCGCTGCCGACGAAGCCGCGGATGGTCGGGTCCGCGCGGACGCCGATCACGTTCTGGCCCTCGGGCCCGAAGAAGGCCCAGGGGCGGTTGGCGACGCGGAGCAGCGACATCTCGGCGGGGAGCCCGAGGGCGATCGGGTGCGTCGCGTCGACCTGCGCGGTGACGAGGGCGCCGGGGCTATTGGCGCTCACGCCGTCGCGCTCGCGGTCGGCGTAGGGGCGCATCGGGTCGGGGGCCTCACCGCCGATCTCGAGCCTGGCGCCGGCCTCCTTCATCTTTAGCGAGAAGGCGTCCACGCCGGCGAAAGCCTCGGCGGCGCCTTCGAGGAGGATGAGGCGCCCGCCGGCGCGGACCCAGGCCTCGATGACCTCGGCCTTGCGATCAGTGGGCTGCCCGATGCCGTCGGTGACGATCACCACGTCCACGTCGGCCAGGGAGCGGGCGTCGATCCGGTCCCAGGGCACGGGGCGGATGGGGTACCTGAGTCGCTGCTCGAAGAGGTGCCACACGTGCCCGAAGGCGTTGACGTCGAGGTCGTCGTCCTGGACGAGGACCACGGTCGGGGCCTCGACGCGGCGCACGGCGTCCGAGCCGAGGTCGAACCCTCCGTCTACGAAACCACTCGCGATGGGTTTTGGCGAAAGCCCCAACCCCCGCAGGCGAGCGTACACGCTGTCGTACGTGCCGGGTGTTTGGTCGCGCGCCAACACGAGTGCCGCACCCGCGGCGATCTCCTCGGCCCCGACCTTCGTGGGGAGGCGACTGTAGCGCATCACGAGTCCTTCGTGCAGCATCGGCGCCAGCGTGGTCCACGTGCCGAAACCCTCGACGGGGATGGCGTAGCCGTAGGCCGGGGCGGCGGTGGCGGTGGCGCTCGTACTCGGGGTCGCGGCGAAGGGCGACAGTTCGCCGACGCCGTCCGTGAGGACGTAGCCCCGGAGCCCCAGCACCGCCGGCAGGCTCCACGCGGTGATGTCGTAGGTGAGGGAGTCGGGCACCTCGTTCTCGGGCTCGAGGAGCACCTGCAGCAGGGTGCTCTGGACCTGGCGCGTGGGCACGATCAGGTCGCCGGCCGCGCCCTGGCCGCGGTAGCTCTCCTGGGCGTAGCTGCGGCCGGTGTACGTCGCCCCGCCGGGGCCGGGGCTCCCGAACGCGATACCGTGACGAGCGAGGATGGTCGCGAGGCTCCGGAGGCGCGCGGCCGAGTTCTCGGAGGCCGGGAAGACGTAGGCCTCGGCGCCGCCGCGGGGGTTGGCGCTGGCGCGGCGGCGGTAGTCGGCGATCTCGCGCGTGAGGGTGGCGGCGTTGCGGCTCGCGACGGCGATGGTGCTCAGGGCGGTGGCGTGGTGGTGCGTGAGTCGCTCGTCGATGGTGAGCGTGTCGCCCTCCTGGCGCAGGAGGGCCCGCCCGGCCCGGCCCGAGCCGCCCTGCTCGTAGGTCATGCCGATGGCGCCATTGAAGGTGGGGTAGGTGTCGCCGTAGCTCGGGTAGAGCAGGTCGTAGACCTCCTTGGTGAAGTAGAGCCAGCCGTTGGCGTCGAAGATGCGGGCGTGGTTGCGGCCGATCTGGGTCTGGAAGCGGCGCTGGTGGTCGGAGATGTAGCGGTGGAAGGGCTCGGCGGCCGGGGCGAAGTAGTAGCTGTCGTCGGGGCCCATCTCGTGGAGGTCGGCGTGGACGTGCGGCTGCCAGCGCTGGTAGAGGCGCAGGCGCTGTTGCGTCTCCTGCTGCGTCGCCCAGGCCCAGTCGCGGTTGAGGTCGAAGAGGTAGTGGTTGGTGCGGCCCCCGGGCCAGGGCTCGACGTGCTCCCAGGCGCTCGGGTCGGGCTGGAGGAAGGTGGTCTGGCGGCGGCGCACGTCGTCGGTGTAGCGGGTGTAGCCGTCGGGGTTGAGGCTCGGGTCGAGGATGACGATCGTGTTGCGGAGGTAGCGCCGGAGGCTGTCGCCGGTGATCTGGCCGCCCGCCAGGGACGTGGTGCCGGTGGCGAGGTCGTAGAGGACCTGCGGGCTCGCCTCGGCGCCGGCGACCTCGTTGCCGTGGACCGAGAACGAGAGCCAGACGACGGCGCCCCCCCAGCCCCCGGGGGGAAGGTCCTTCTCCGTAGCCTGCGGAGTAGTGAAGCCCGTTTGGCGCAGGTGCGTTTCGCGGAGCTCGTCGAGTCTGGCGAGGTTCTCGGGGGCGCTCACGTAGGCGACGATGAGGGGGCGGCCCTCGTAGGTTTTGCCGTAAGGCTCCACCGTCACGTAGTCACTGGCGGCGGCGACGGCCTCGAAGTAGTCCACGAGCCGGTGGTGGGGCGTGAAGTTCTCGCGGTAGCCCTCGAGGAAGGCTTCGGGCGTGGGCACCTGTGCGGGGGCGGCTTTCGCCAAAACGAGACACAGCGTAACCAAGGACAGGACGGGCGTAATCGGGATGCGCATACGCGGCACAAGTTGGGCAAATCCGGGGGATGGCGGAGGCCGGAATGAGCCGGGCGGCTGGATTACCGACTGCCCCCCGCGCGCTCGGCGTAGAGGGCGACGAGGAAGGCGTGGTGGGTGGAGTGGGCGGGAATGGCGACGCCCGGCGCAGCTGGAATAATGATACTCGTGTGCCGTAGCTTTTGCTGCCGCCCGGCACTACCTTCCAAGCAAATTTATACGTCATGACGCGACTCGTTACCCTCCTCCTCCTGCTTTCGCTTTTCAGCAAAACCCTCCTCGCGCAGTACGTGTCCGTCGGCACGAACGCCCTGATGCTGGCGGCCGTCGCCAACGTCCAGGCGGAGTGGCCCGTCGCGCCCAGGACCTCCCTCGCGGCGACGGTCGCCACCGGGAAGCTGTTCCCCTTCGAAGGCGAGGACGACCTGCGCATCCAGGCCCTCGAACTCGAGACCCGCTTCTACCACTCGCGGCGGCGCCTCCACGAGGGCTTCTACCCGCTGATCTTCGGGCAGGTGATCGCGACGCGCTACGCCTACGGCAGCAGGAGCTACATCCACTACGACGACCGCAGCGCGATCGTTGGCGCGGGCGCGGGCGTGGGCTACTTGCACGTGTCGCGGGGCGGGTTTTACCTCGGGGCCTCCCTCGGGTTGGGCTTCGCGCTCGAGTTCCACCGCGACCTGTCCGAGGCCTCTCTCGGTGTCCCGCACTTCGCGGAGCAAGACGATGTCCGTACCGGGGGCCTCCCGAAGGCCGGCATCCAGGTCGGGTGGCGACTCTTCAACGGTCCCGGGCGCGAGCGCTGGGACGCCCACACGGCAGGGCGGCGTGAGCGCAGGGGCCGCCCCGCCGACGCCGAGCGCCTGCCGCGCAACGTCTGGGACGCGCTGCCGCCGGTGGAGTAGGGGAGTATCGCCCGCCCTGGCCTAGCCAATCTGGGTGGAGCTGGCGGGCGCGCGAGGCCTGAGCACGGGAGCCCTGAGCACGGGAGCCCTGAGCACGGGAGCCCTGAGCATGGGAGTTGCGAAATTCGCAACAGTGGCAAATCGAATGTGCGGACATCGCCACGGGCCCAGCGCAGGGCGGGTGTCTCTTTGCAGCATCGATATCCACTCACCCAACCACCTCTCCCGATGTTCCTCCTCCTCGCCCGCGTCCTGCTCACCCTCGGCCTCGTTGCCGTCGCCGCGCTCGCGCACGCCCAGTACACCCAACTCTCCACCAACCCCGCGAGCCTCATCTTCGGGGTCTTCAAAGCGGAGGCCGAGATACCGCTCAACAACAACTTCGCCATCGAGCCGGAGGCCGCCGTGCTCGTCAAGGGCCAGCGCTTCTGGACGCCGGACTACGATTCGGAAGGGTACCGCCTCGGGCTCGTCGGCAAGAAGTACTTCGACGCGAGCAAGCCGCACGAGGGCTTCTACGGCTTCGTGTACGCCCGCAACAGCAAGTTTACCTTCACGGACTACGTCGAGGAGGGGGGCCGGCGCGACCAGCGCGACTTCGAGCGCGCCCGCAGTACCATCGGCTTCGGCGTCGGCCACGCCGCCGTCGGGAAGGACGGCTTTTACTACGGCTTCTCCCTCGGGATCGGCCGCCACTTCGTCGACGACAAGAAGTACACCACCCCGGCCCTCGGCCCCGGCGGCGAGATCTTCGACACCGATGACGCGGAGTTTCTCGCCCTCCCGATCGACGTCTACGGTAGGGTTAGCATGGGGCTGCGGCTGTACAACGACGCGGGCCGCGCCGAGAAGGACGCCTACGAAAAGCGGCTCGAGGCCGAGGAGGCGGAGATGCGCGACCGCGTACAACAGAACATGAGCGAACTGGAGCTGCGGCGCGAGGAGTTGCGGCGGCAGCGCTTGGGGCAGTAAAGCAAGCAATGCAATCTCTTCCGGCAACTCCAAATCCAGCTAATGACGAGGCTTCTGGCTGTTCTCCTTTTTTCGCTTTTCAGCAAAACTAGTTACGGGCAGTACGTGCAGGTGTCTACGAATGTTCTAGGGCTATCTGCGTCAATACCGAATCTACAAGTAGAAGGGCCTTGGACAGACAAATTAGCGGTAGAGGCAGGACTCGGCATGATCCTCCCGACGACACGCGATCGCTACGACTTCGAGGAGGTGAGCGGATACCGGGTGCGGCTTACCGGCAGATACTTCCCGGGCCGCGGTACAAGTCTATGTGAAGGATTCTACCTGGGCCCCTACTTGGAGCACTCGATGGTCCGCAGTTCGAAAGCCGTCCGCCGCGACCGTACGCGAGATAACTTTACGCAAAGGAACACGATGATCGGGGCCACGATTGGGTATAGCTTCGTCACTGAGGGTGGTTTATATCTCTCGGCGGGCGGCGGAGTAGGACATATCCTCTCTTCAAAGACCAGGTACGACTATCGTGCACCGCGGCCGCCGCGCACCGCCACCTCCCACTGGAATTTCGGCGGTCCAGAAGGCCTCGACCGACTGCACGTCTTCCTGCAGGTTAGCGCGGGCTGGCGCTTCCGAAGATCATAGTGTGTGCCTGTGGATAAATGGCAAAAGCAAACTCCTTTTATTACGGCCAGAATATCATCACCTACCGACATGATCCGCTATACCCTACTCCTCGTACTCACATCGTACAGCGGGTCTACGTCCGCCCAGTACATTCAAGTCTCTACCAATCTCTTCGGCCTCGCCGTGGCGGTTCCGAACGTCCAAATCGAGACACCCATATTTGATCGGTTCGCCCTCGAGGCGGGCTTCGGGGTGGCCCTCCCGGCCAGTAGACCTACGTGGCCGCAGGGTAGCCTACGGGGTCATAACGCCCGGATGCTCTTGAAATACTACCTCAGGCGAAACACCAGCGTCTTCAATGGCGCGAACCTCGGCATCTTCGTCCAGCGCTCCGATCTGCGGAGTTCGCAAGCGGCCGTCGACGACCTCACGCAGTACGACTACGAACTCAAGCGATCGGTCGTAGGATTAAGTGGCGGCTACACGGTGGCTTACCGCAACGGGTTTTACATATCGGGCTCTGTGGGTGCGGGCTACGAACTTCAGTACGACGAAAAGGTCAACCGATCTCCCGTGACGGAATTTTCCATTTTCGGACCGAACGGGCACCTCTTCCCGGTGGGCGGCTACGCCCAGGCTAGCGTCGGGTGGCGCTTCGGATATGGTAAGTCGCGAGCGGAGGAGCTGGCGCTAGAGGTCGAGCGGCTCGCGACTTTGGTGGAACGGGAGGCCGCACTTAAACTAATCATCGATAATAGCAGTAGCCGGTCCTCCAACCTACAACAGTTCAGGGCAAAATATTTCGCCAAGCAAGCCAATCAGTCCCGCCGACGAATTACACGTTCCGAGCGACGGATCGCGGAGCGACGCGCACGACGACTAAGCCGAGAAGCCTCGGCCGTCCAGCGCGCAGAGAGTCGAGGATCGAAAGCCGTTACCGCCGCCGGGGCCGCTCGCGAGGCCAAGGCCTCGCGCCGTGAGCAGCGAAAGGCTGCGCGCGCGCAACGGAAGGTCGCCCGTGCCCGACGCCGCGCCGCCAGGGCCGAGCGCAAGGAAGCGTACGCCAGGGAGCACGGCGGGGTATTCTGGTTTTAGCGAAAGCGAGACGAAAAACAGAACAACTTTGCCCTTGCGACCCTGTCTCCGCCGGCTAGCTTTACAGCTCCAACTTAAGCAGTAATTTCATGAGTACCTACCTCGACCGACTCCTCCAGACCATCCTTACCGGCAGTCTGAGTCTCGCGGCCTCGACTATTGTCAGTGCGCAATTCGTAGGCATCGAAACCAATGCCCTGGCCGACGCCATAGGACTCCCTCAGCTCTCGGTCGAACTCCCGATAGCGCCGCAGGTCAGCGCCGTGCTCGGCGGCGTAGTCTACGCACCGTACTACTACGAGAACGACGACGAGACCACTTACGATGGCTACGCCATCACGGGTTCCGTACGGCAATATTTGAATCAACGTGGACGGCACGACCGATTCTACTTTTTCGGCAACCTGCAATACTCCCGACGGCTCTCGACCAGCTCCTACCTGTTACTCATCGACGGGGAGCCCGCCCGCGATGAGCAAACCTGGTTGGCGGTCGGGGTCGGCGTCGGCTACGTGCAGGCCTTTGGGTCGGGCCTTTACGTAAAGGGCGGCCTTGGCGCTGGCGCGATGCTTTCTACCACGAGTAAATCTGTCCGGGCCGACGTCATCACCGTGGATGGCCTGCCACGTCTACGTCCGTATCAGGTGACCGAGAAAGGCTTCAACCGCCACGTGGTCCCTACCGTAGAGCTGTCGGTAGGCTACCGGATTCCGGCATGGGGTAAACGATAGTTAGATCGCGCGTTATGCTAGAGGTGGTAAGCTTTGCCCTAGTAGATATGGTGCAACTATTCATATGATTGCCGGCCCCCACGCCAGCTTCGCGTCCCGGGGCAGGCTCCTCAGATTCGCTGCTCGAAATGACGTGACGGCTCGCCACGACTCCCCATCTAGCGCAGCGCCCATCTAGCGCAGCGCCCATCTAGCGCAGCGCCCATCTAGCGCAGCGCCCATCTAGCGCAGCGCCCATCTAGCGCAGCGCCCATCTAGCGCAGCGCCCATCTAGCGTAGCGCCCATCTAGCGCAGCGCCCTCTCTAAAACACCTCCTCCACGATGCTCCGGATCGTCTTCGCGTCGCCCATCGTGTAGTAGTGTAGACACGGCACGCCGGCCGCCTTCAGCTCCTTCGACTGCTCGATGCACCACTCCATGCCGACCTGCCGGATCGCCTTGCGGTCGTCGCCGGCGTCCTCGATGGCGTGGACGAAGTCCTTCGGCAAGTTGAGGTAGAACAGCCGCGGGATGCTGTTGAGTTGGTACGCCTTCGTGAGCGGCTTGAGGCCCGGGACGATCGGCACGTCGATGCCCTCGGCGCGGCAGTCCTCGACGAACTTGAAGTACACCGCGTTGTCGAAGAACATCTGCGTCACGATGTAGTCCGCGCCGGCCTCGACCTTCTTCTTGAGGAACTTCAGGTCGACGTGCGAGTTGGGCGCCTCGAAGTGCTTCTCCGGGTAGCCCGCGACCCCGATGCAGAAGTCGGTCTCGAGGTCGGCCTGCTCGATGTGGTCGTCGAGGTACTTGCCGCGGTTGATGTCCGCGATCTGCCTCACGAGGTCCACGGCGTAGTGGTGGCCGTCGTCCTCGGGGATGAACTTGCCGTCGAAGTGGCGCGCGTCCCCCCGCAAGGCCAGCACGTTGTGGATCCCGAGGAAGGCCAGGTCGATGAGGACGTTCTCCGTCTCGGCGGCCGTGAAGCCACCGCACAGCAGGTGCGGCACGGCGTCGACGCCGTAGCGGTGCATGATCGAGGCGCAGATGCCCACCGTGCCGGGGCGCTTGCGGATGGCGGTCTTCTCGTAGTGACCGCCGGGGCGCTTGACGTACTCGAAGTCCTCGCGGTGGTAGGTCACGTCCACGAAGGGCGGCTTGAACTCCATCAGCGGGTCGAGCGTGTCGAAGATCGACTTCATGCTCCCGCCCTTGAGCGGCGGCAAGACCTCGTAGGAGACCAGGGACTGGCCGTTGGCGGCCTCGAAATAGTCGGTTACCTTCATAAGCGATAGCCGAACCAACGGTCGGGGCTATGGTTCGGGGGCGCAAAGGTAGGCCCCGCGGGATTACAAGCCCAGGTCGTCGGGGTCGAGGTCGCCTAACAACACGTCAACGAAATCAGCCAACTCGTCGTCGCCGATCTCGACGAAGTGCTTGTCGAGCATCTTGCGGACGCGGTCCTCGTCGATGTCCCAGAGCCGCGAGATGCTCGTCTTGACCAAGTCGCGCAGGCCCTCCTCCACGACCACCGGCATCAGCTCCAACACCGCGTCGAGCGCCGGGCGGAAGACCTCCTTCTCGTAGGTCGGCAGGAAGTTCGGCAGGTAGTCCAGCAGCACGATCGGGTCGATCACGGGGTGCTTGCGGTACAGCGTGAAGGCCTCCACGAACTGCCCGCGTTCGCACAGCACCACGAAGTACTTCGTCACCATCACGTAGCTCCCGCGCGAGGCCGGGGCCTTGAGCTGCTTGGCGAGGGTCTCGAGGGTTTTGGCGTAAGCCTTCTCGCCCACCATGTCGTGGTAGTACTCCAGCAGCGTGTACACGCGGTGCCCGATGCTGTTGAAGGCCTTGAGGACGAGGCGGCGCTTGGCGTCCTCGTCCTCGACCATCTCGCAGATCATCATCACGAGGTCGTTGTACATCGCGCACCGGGCGCTGTCTTCGGGGTCTTCGAAGGTCGTGTCCTCCGGCGGGGCCATCAGGGCGCCGTCGACGTAGGTCATCACCACCTCGTGGAGGTTGTGCTGGAGCATCTCCGCGAGGGCCGGGGCGCGCAGCAGCGGATTCTGGAGGTGGCGATCGAAGAGGATCTGGAGCTTGTCGAACTGCCGCGTCCGCGCGTAAAACAGCGCCAGCGGCATGGCGAGCTGCTCGGCCTCCGCGATCTGGTGCTCGCGGCGCCCGGCCTTGCGGGCGCGCTCCCACCGGCGGCGCAGGGCCTTCTCGATCTCCTCGAGGTCGTCCTGCTGGAGGGAGCTGTCGTCGATGAGGGCCACGAGCGAGCTCTGGATCTGAGGCTCGATCTTCGGGAAGCGCCTGAGCAGCCGCATGCCGAGTTCGTGCACCTGCGTGGCGAGGTTCTCGGGCGCCGGCGGGAGGGTGAGGTCGCTGAGGATCCCCGAGCTCGCGATCGTCATGTCGACCTCGTAGTCGTCGAGGGTCTTGCCCGTGGCCATCTTCCCGAGGGTGCGCGTGAGGATGGCGCGGCTCAGGAGGAAGCACTGCTGGTAGCGGCCCTGCTCGTAGAGGTAGTTGATCTCGTCCATGAGGCGGTACGGGTCGAAGCCCTCGCGCGGGAGGGAGTACCGGTCCGAGGCCCCGGGGTCGTCCATGAGCTTGACGACGACCTCGTAGAAGTCCCCGTCGTCGTCGATGTTCTCGAGGATCGTGAACACCAGGTCGCCCTGGAGCTCGGGGTAGGTCTTGAGGCAGAGCCGGAAGGCCTGCACGAGGTGATCGCGCTCGGCGTTGTCGAGGAGGTGCTCCACGAGGCTCACGCGGGCCCCGGCCCCGCCGGCCTTGGCACCGGCGGCGGGCGCGGCGTCGGCCTCGCCCTCGCTGGCCTCGCGCTCGCGGATGGCCGTGAGCAGGGCCGCGACGTGGGGGCAGGTCGGGGACGACTTCCCGTCGAGGCTGCACAGCCACGTCGGGCCCTCCTTGCCGTGCTCGATGCGGACGCTCACCGCGCCGTTGGCCGGGTCGTCGACGATGGCGGAGTAGCGGCGCCGGCGGATGTCGATGCGGAGCTCGCGCACGGCGCTCGACAGGTAGAGTTTGCGCCCACGGGACAGGGCCTCGGGCGCGAGCTGCTCGCGCACCAGCTCGTGGACTTTGGGAGAGGGAGTTGGCATAGTGGCCCGACGGGGACTTAGAGACGGCGCGCGAAGATCGCAGGCAAGGTAGCGTGGTGCTAACTACGTCTGAGGGGGGCTCGGCGTTGCACCCGTCGCCTCAGCGGCCGCGGTCCGGCCCCCGCGCCTACCACTGGTGCACGCGCCTACCACTGGTGCACGCGCCTACCACTGGTGCACGCGCCCCCGCAGCGACCGGTCGAGCAGCGAAACCTTCGTCCCGTCCCCCGCCGTCCTGCGGTTGTGCAGCAGCACCGACACCCCGAGCGCGCCCCAGCCGTGCCGCCGCCCGGCCCTGATCTCGCGGGTCTCGAAGGTGCGGGCGTAGTTCAGCACCCAGTTGCCGATCCGCCCCTGGACC
Organism: Saprospiraceae bacterium; assembly: GCA_965215115.1. Taxonomy (GTDB): domain Bacteria; phylum Bacteroidota; class Bacteroidia; order Chitinophagales; family Saprospiraceae; genus CALDTK01. The sequence continues at coordinate 1,510,798 of OZ244050.1, read as the reverse complement.
CCGACCTCCAGACGCCCCACCACGGGGACGATCCCGCTGGAGGGAAGCGTGTAGGGGCTGTCGCTGAGGAAGCCGCCCTGCAGCGTCGCGTCGTGGAAGGGCGTGATGACGCGCGGCGCCACGACCGCCACCAGGGAGGGCCAGCCCAGCCGTGCCTCCGCGCCCCCGGCGAGCCGCGTACGGAAAGTCCCGAGGCGCGCTTCGGCCTCCGCGTCGACGGCCAGGTGGGCCAGGTGCAGGAGGTTTTGGCGAAAGCCGACACTCACGTCCGCCAGCACGTCATTCGCGATCTGGTAGCGCCACCCCATCGGGGCCTCGTCGTCGATCCAGCGGTGGATGGAGCGCTGCTGCTGCTCGCCCCGGGCCTGCGGACCGATGACGCCGAGCAGGGCCTCGTAGGTCCACTGCCGCCGGGCGTTCGGGCTTTGGCGCCTTTCGGCAAAACGCCCACGCATCCCCACGTAGAGTGTCCCGGCGTAGGGTCTGTCCCCCCGGCGCAGTTCCGGGTCGGCGATGCTGGTCGGGGTGTAGCCTTCCTGCCCGACGAAGAACGTGCGGTGCGCCGTGCCGTAGCTGGCGTAAATGCCCTGCGTGAAGTAGTAGTCGCTGGCGTTGAAGTAGTCGTTGGCGTAGCGGACCGTGATCAGCGGTCGCGCGGCGGCCGTCGCCTGCGGCGCGCGGGTGTCTTCGGGGAGGTGTTCGGGGGGCGCCTGGGCCGCGGCGCTGGAGGCGGCCAGGAGGCCGGCGATCAGCAGGGTAGGGACGGGGTTTATGATGTGGCAAAACTACCGCGCCGCGCCCGGGCTAGGTGTTCACCTTCGGCAAGGCAGCCGATAGATCGGCGCGCGGATGAGCCAATGATTCCCTAACGAACCGCCCGCGAGGGCGCACGACTCCACCGGCACCCGTCGGCTGGATTGCTGTCCGGCGGACCGCCCCCGTGGTGGTCCGCCTTTTCTGCGTCTATTAGTCACGGGCACAGTACATTGCACGCACAGCAGTCCGGCAGTCGGGGGCGATTCGTGGAGTGCCACTAAAAGTCCCGAGATGAGAAAACAAATTGTTTACGCATTTTTGGTTACGTCGCTGTGCATGGCCTTCCGGCAAAACGGGCTGTGCGCAGGGGGGGGAGCCTCTCGCTACGCGCTGGCCGATAGCCTCTACGCCGCCGCCGACTACGAAGCGGCGCAACCGCTGTGGATCGCGGCCGGGGAAGCGTTAGAGATGTCCGGAGCCGTGGATAGTGCCGCCAGGGCGTATTACTACGGCGCGAAGTGCGACTGGCAGCGCAGCGACGTTGCGGCACTCCGAGCTTACGTGAGCACTGTGCTGGATCCCGCGATGGCCCGCATCAATACCGACCTCGCACGTGCGTACGTGTCACAGGTCCGGGGGGATATAGCGTTTCGGAGCTACGAATTCGCCGAGGGGTATCAACAACTCCAGTCGGCGTTTCGGGACTTCGAACTAGCCAAAGCTCTGCGATTCGACGAGGTGATTTCCAATCGTACCCTCGTAGCAGTGATGAGTTCACAGATCGGTCAGCCTATCGATAGCGCGATCGCCTTCGCGCAACAAGCCGTCCGTATCGCAGAGCGGCACCATGCGCCCTGCTCGAAAGCCGTCGCGTATGCTTACCTTAGTTTGGCTAGTAACTTCTATGTCAAAGAAGACATGGCGTCTTCCCTGTTCGCCTACCAGCTGGCGTATCAGGTCTTCACGGAAGTTCTACCGCCTCACCATCCTCACCTAGTGGTCGTCAATACGTCTCTAGCGCAAATGCACGCGGAGATGGGCCACCCCGAAAAGGCGCTGTATTTTTCGGATGTAGCGATCGGCCACGCCGAGCTGGGTGACGAATACGGAAAAGGCGATGCCTACTACCGGTACGCTAATGTATTAGCGGCGCTGGGCCTGCCGGTCCAGGCCAGTAGCTGGTTCTCGAAGTCGCGCGACATTTACCGGGGGGCACCGGAGGAATACAAAATACTGGAGTCAATCATAGTGCGGGATATGATCCGTAATTATTCGCAAATGGGCGAAGGTTCATCAGCTGAAGCTATGTTAGATACGTTGGCTCTCATCCACAGCCAGTACGGTGAACTCGCAGCCGAGGGAATGCCCGGTCTGTACGCTACCAGAGGGGAGTACTACCATACGGAAGGACAGTTCGAGCAAAGTCTACAGGCATATCGGGAGGCGATTTCCTGGGCGAGGGTAAAACTCGGTGACGATCTGTATTTCTTTCGCCAAACCTATCAAGGGTTTAGCTACGTTCTCTTGGACGCCGGCATGGTGGACAGCGCACAGCACTACTACACGCTCGCCCAACCCAGAATCGTCGATGCCGAGCAGGAGACGCTATCGTGGGTGATTGACTTCAAATTACTCGGCGTCCGCATCGCGACGGCGCAGCTCGATTACCCAACGGCTGCCGCGCGCCTGCGAGAGATCCTTGCCGACTTCACGACCAACTCACGGCCCGGTAAAACCCAACCATACGCCCTCGATGTCGTCCAGGCGGCGCGCGAGCTCTTTCGCCGGAGCGGTACGACGCAACACCGCCAACTCTTCCTCCAGAGTGTGCGCTTCACGGATCAGTTGTTGACCGAGCACTACGGACTGCTCGCCCTAGAGCGGTGGACGCCCACCTTCATCGATGGCCTCCGGGAGGTGTACACCGCGGCTGCTTTCGCCGCGGCCACCGAGTGTAGTGACCGACGTGAGGCGGGGGACCTACGCGGGGATTGGTGCACGACGGCCATCCGGTACGCCGACCTCCCGCGGGCGCTCGCGCTCCGCCGCCGTGGCGCCGAACTCGCGGCGGGCTTGCGGGCGGGGATTCCGGACTCGTTGATAGAACGGGGGCAGTACCTCCAGCGACGTCAAGCCGCGCTACAACACAGCGAGATGGATAGCACACGTCGCGCGAGGGAGTCACGGGGGTTACAGCGAGAGATCGCGGAGTACGAGACGAACCTTCGCTTCCGACACCCTCAGTACTACCAGTCCGTACTCAGCCCCTTCGCCCTCGACGTCGCCGAACTGCGTCGGCGTGCCCGGTCCGACGATGCGTTGTTCGTGAGCTATCTGATCGATACTTCTCTAGCGCGGGCACTCGTGTGCGTGATCGACGGGTCGCAGCGGGACGAGCTCGCCGTGGTCGCGCATGGCGCGGTTCAGATCGCGACCATCACCGACTTCAAGACCGAACTCGCTAATCGGCGTAGCGAACGCCTGGCCGCCCTCAGCACGGCAATCTACGATGGGTACCTGCGGCCGATCTTACCGAACGACCGCGGCAAGTCCACGCTCACCATCGCGAGCGATGGCGAGCTCGCGGGGTTGCCCTTCGCGGCCTTGCTACTCTCGACGCCCCCCGCCTCCGCGAAGATGGCGCAGTGGCCGTGGTTAGGGTTGCAATACCACGTGAGCTACGTCGATGCGCTCGCCAGTACGCAGGTGGTGGACGACGCACGGCAAATCGAAAGACCGGGGGGGGAGGGCCTTTCGGTGGCCTGTGTGGCGCCAGGGTTCGATGCTTCGACGCTCAGCACGCAGGCGGTCTCGACTGGACTGGGTGGCGCTTCCGAGACGCTGCTGCGTACCCCCTGGACGCTGGCGTTCGGGAAACTCCTCGGCGAGCGCTACGGCGCCGACGTACTGACCGCCGAGGGCGCCACCGAGCGCGCGCTGGTGCGCTCGTACGCCACGCACGACATCCTCCACCTCGGGACCCACGCCTTCCTCGACGACGGCGACCCCCTGCGCTCGTACTTCGCGCTCACGCCCACGTCCGCGGCCCGCGACGACGACGGCCGCCTGTACGCCTACGAGATCTACGGCCTCCCGACGCAGGCGCGCCTGGCGGTCCTGCCGGCCTGCGGCTCCGGGGCCGGGGCGTTCCAGTCCGGCGAGGGGACGCTCTCCCTGGCGACGGCGTTCCGGAACTCCGGGTGCCCGACGGTCGTGCAGTCGTTCTGGTCGATCGACGACCAGCAGACCAACGTCTTGCTCGAGCCCTTCTACGCGCACCTGGCCGGCGGCGAGCCCGTGGCCGCGGCCCTGGCCGCGGCCCAGCGCGACTACCTCGCCGCGGCCCCGCCCGAGCTGCAGCACCCGTACTACTGGGCGGGCCTGGCCGTCGTCGGGCCGGCGGTGCGTTTTGGCGAAAGCCCCCAGGATTGGCCTTACTGGCTGCTGGGTGGCGTGCTGCTGGTATGTATTACGTTTTTTGTCTATCGAAGTGTTCACCTGTCCGCGGCGGCGCGATAGAGGGGTGATGATCCACAGCGGGTCGACAGCAATCTTCCCAAACCACACACCGTGCTTCGATACCTAAAGACTCGCGCGCGTAGTGACGAGGAGCTCTTCGCGGGGCTGCTCACGGCCGAGCCGCAGGTCTTCGACCACCTCTACGAGATCACCTTCCCGATGGTGCGCCGTACGCTGAGCGAGCGTTCGTGCCCGCCCCAGGAGGCCGAGGATCTCTTCCAGGAGGCCCTGGTGGCCCTGTGGCAAAACGCCCGGGACGGGAAGTACGTACTGCGGTCGGGGACGCGCCTGAGCACCTACCTCACGCAACTCTGCGTCAATCGCTGGATTGACCGGACGCGGAAAGTAGCGTTTAGGCGCACCGAGAGTCACGAGGCCGTGCCCGAACGCGGGGACGCGAACGTGACCGACGCCGACCCGGAGTACCTCCTGCGGGAGCTGCGGCACGAGCGCCTCGACGAGGCCTTCGCGCGGCTCGGGGACGCCTGCCGGGACCTGCTCAAGAAGTTCTACTTCGAGCGCTGTAGCCTCGAGGAGATCGCCGAGGAGCGCCAGGTGTCGACGGCTTCCGCCAAAACCATCAAGTACCGTTGTATGCAGCGCCTGAGGCGTTTGTGCGAGGACGGCACCGAGGATCAAGACCAAACGAAAGACTAACTGATGTCCACCTTCGACCTAGACCAATTCGACGCCTACGTCCGCGACGAGGCCGCGGCCCACGAGCGGCGCGCCATCGAGGCCCGCCTCCGCGAGGACGCCGCCTTCGCGGAGGAGTGGCGCGCCTACGAGGCCGCGGTGCAGGCCACGGAGCGGGCCGCGGTCCGCGAGCAGATTGCCGCTGCGCGGAGCCGGTACACCGCCACCGAAGCGGCCCGCACCCCCGGGCGCGAGGCCGTCGTGCGCCCGCTTTTCCGCCGCTCGCTCGCCATCGCCGCCGCCATCGCGATGGTGATCGTGGCCGGGGCATTGTGGTTGCTCAACGACCGCACCGAACGCTCGCCCGACTTACTTGCCCTGAGCTACTTCGAGCCGGCCATCGGACTGCCGACGCGGCTCGGCCCCGCGGAGGATATGCAGTTCGAGGGCGGCATGGTAGACTACAAGCTCGGCGAGTACGAGTTGGCGATTGCCGCCTGGGCGCCCCTGCTCGAGAGGCGGCCCGGGAGTGATACGCTGGCCTTCTATACGGGCGTGGCCCAGCTGGGCGCCCAGCAGCCCGAGGCCGCCGCGGCCTTCCTGGCGCGCGTCACGACGGGCCCGCTGGCCGCGGAGGCGCAGTGGTACAGGGCGCTGGCGCTGTTGCAAACCGGGGACGTGGTGGCCGGGCGGGAAGTGCTGGAGCGCCTGGTGGCTGCGGGGGGCAGGAGGGCAACGGCCGCAGGCGAGCTGCTGGAGGCGCTGTAGGGGTGGGCTGTGGGGGTGGCTGTAGAGGTGGGCCGTGCAGGCGGGCCGTGCAGGCGAGACATACTTTTATCTATTAGTGCTCTAGGGGGCATTCTGAGTACCGGGCCCGTCACTCAGAATGCTCAAATTCACGGTGGCGGCGTAGGCGGGCCCCCGGCGCAATCGCGGTATCATCGGAGTATTAATGCGTAGGGCAGTGGACTTTCCGACGACTGAGGACGTTTATGGGTCCACTCAGCTTTACGTTGGCTTAACCTGCCGTCCCGGACATGTCCTCTCTCCTCCCTTCCAGAAGTACCACATCACCTGCCCCGGCTGGTCGCCCGCGGCCAGCGAGAGCGGGCCACGTGGGGCCCATGGTACTGGCAGGGCTACCGCTGGGTGCCAGACTTCCGCTGGTGGCCTGCCTGCTGCTCGGGACTGTTTTGGCGAAAGCCGAACCCCTGCGCCTCGACCAGCAGCAACTCCTCACCCCCCCGCCCAACATCATCCGAACCTGCTGCGCCTTCGGGGCGGACCTGAGCGTGGCGAGGATCCCCTTCGTGCGCAAATCCGACCTCGTCGCCCTCGACGCCATTGGCGCCCACCACTACCTCGGGGGCAAGTTCGAGAACAACGGCATCATCTACACGCGGCGCGGCGGTTTCATCGACCTCGGACACCTGCGGGACTACGTCGACTGGACGGCCTACCTCCACGCCCGCATGGCGGCGGCGCGGACCAGCGGGCAGCCCGTCACGCTAGAACTCGGCAGCGAGGGCGGCCAGAAGACCCTCTCCATCGACCTCGCCTCCCACGCGGACCGGCCCAACCTCGCCGAACTGGCCGGCAAGGTCGCCTTCGACCTGTCGCTCTGGCACGAGATCGCGACCTGGTTCGGGGCCTCCTACATCCCGCTCGTCCCCGAGCGCTACTCGAGCTTCTCGCCGGAAGACCTGTACTCCAACCTGCTCGGCGTCAAGATCGGCATGGAGGCCATCCGCAGCGACCTACCCTTCGAGCGGGCCGTCGACCAGATCCTGGCGCGGTACCTCGCGGAGCTCGAGGCCGTGCCCCGCGTCGAGGACACCTACCGCGCCCTGGAGCAGGTCGAGGAGCTGTGGTGGACGCGCCGTAAGGCCCTCCCGAGTGCGAAGGTGCTGCTGCGACGCAACGTCGGCACCGGCGAGACGCTCGACCCCTGGCTCATCCCGGACGACGATGCCCGCGGGACGGCCTACGCCCTGGCGCTCCCGCGCGAGGAACTCAATGCCTACTACTGCCTCCGGATCAAGACCAACGCCAAGATCGGGATGCGCCGCATCATGCCGGAGTATGGCTCGGAGTTCGTCGATCAGACCGACTTCCCGATGTTGATCGACTACATCGCAAACAATCAAACCCCGGCGGAGGTGCCGCACCGGCGGCGGGTGGGGAAGGAAGGGCGGTAAGGGTGCGGCCGCACCTACGAAACCTGTCGGATGACACTCGGCCGCTGGCCGTCGTCGAAGTGACAGGCGACCGCCTCGCGGACCATCTCGCGGAGTCCTTCGAGCGTATCGGCCTCAGTGAAGATGATCTCGGTCTGCATGACGGGGTTGATTGCTCGGTGAATGATCCCGAAGGTACGGCGGCGCTACGCCCTCAACTCAACCAACACGCCACCTCATCCAAACTCCGGCCGTACTCGAAGCCGAAGTCGACGTGCACCAGGTCCCCCGGCGCCACGTCCTGCTCGTCGGAGGTCTTCAGCACCGTCGGCGGCATCAAGCTGTCGGTGCCCGTGAAGTTGGCCCCCGGCGTGATCTCGACGTAGCTCTCCAAATACAGCGCATTAACTCGTCCGCCGAACAGCACCGGGACTGAGAAACCCAACTTGACGCCCTGCTTCTTTTCCTTGAGCAGTTCGATTTCGTTGACCAGGAATTGCTGCGTCAAAAACATCGGCTGGTGCCGCGTAAACATCACCGGGTAGTGCGTGCGCCCCGCGTCGAACTCCGCCTCGCACAGTCGCGCGAAGTTTACGATGCGGTGGGGGAAGGTTTTGCCGGAAGGCGCCAGAAACTGCCGCATGTGCTGGAAGATCTGCACCTGGAGCTCGTTGGCGCAGTAGATGCTCATCAGCTCGCCGATCAGGAAATCGACCGGCTCCGGCAGGGCGACCGTGAGGGCGTCGGCGAAGATGAGCTCCACCTTGTCCGCCCAGTCGTGCCGCGCGATCTCGGCGCGGATCGGCTCGAGGAGCGCGGGGTTGTTCTCGATCAGGTAGGCTTTACGGACGTGCGGCATGTAGAGCTTCGTGAGCGGCAGCGTCCCGACGCCGACCTCGCAGACGGTGGCGCCGCGTAGGTCGTCGTTGAGTGCGAACGCCTTCGCGAAGGCCCCGACGCGCTGGCGGTCCGTCTCCATAATGCGGTAGTACACCGGCGGAAAACCGTAGTGCCCGGGGTCGAAGGTCTGGGCGTGGAGCAGGCCGTACTTGAGGGCATCGTAGTGCTCGACGACGTCGGTGAGCAGGGGGTGGGGCGCTTCGGGCATGGGGAGGCAAGGTAGGGTGGGGCGGCTTTCGCCAAAACTGATCTGGCGATGGTCCAATTCACAGCGGGGTGTGAAATTTGTCGTTTCGAATGGTAGCCTGCGGCAGATTCGAGCTGAATTCATATTTGACTCCAACTTTCCCTCTTTATATGCCCTCCCTGCGCCTTCTACGCTGCCATGGGTTTTGGCGAAAGCCGCATCTCGGACGGCATGTCGCTCTTCACGCTGGACGCCGCGAGCTTCTACCTGCAAGACGCGTTCGTGAAGGATTGGGTAGATAACACGATGCTCTTTCTGGAAGTCGATGATCTCGACGACCATCACGCCGCTATCCGTAGATTAGACCTCCCCACCCGTTTTTCCAGCGTGCGCGTCTCCGCGATCAAAGAAGAACCCCGGGGCCGAGAATACTTCGTGCACGATCCGAGCGGGATTCTGTGGCACGTTGGGAGCTTTAATCGAAAGTAAACCGCAGCCCATTCTTCAACGCATACGTCGTCGTCTCCAAGCCGACCGGCGGCACGGCATCGTAGACGAGGTTTAGCGTCGTGACGAGGCTTAGGTTTTGGCGCAAGCGGATCTGCAGATTCCAATCCGTCGAGATGCGGATGTCCGAGAAGCGCCCGATCCGGGGCTGGAAGTAGGTCGTGTTGGCGATCGTGATCCACTCGGCCGACTCGGGGGTGTACGAGCCGGCCACGTAGGCCGAGACGCGGGTGTCGCGGTGGAGCGGGATCGAGTCGACGACCTCGCGCTCGCGCTCGCGCACGACGAGGAAGCCGAAGAACCCGGCGCCGTTGGGCCGCTCGAAGACGAGCGTCCGGACGCCGGCCCCGAGGAGGCTCCGGTTCTGGATGCCGTTGACGCGGTTTTGCTGGAGCTGCCCGAAGGCCTCGACGGCGAGGAAGCGCGTGACGTTGCGGGTGTAGCGCAGGTGCCCGAAGGCGAAGTTTTGGAACTGCTGCCCGCTGGCCTTGATGAGCCCGGTCTGGCTCACGAACAGGAACAGGTTGGAGTCGCGGCGGTACTGCGTGTTGGCGTTGGTGCCGACGTTGAACACGGAGCGCTGGTTGCGCGTGAGGTCGAGGTTCGCCCCGACCGACCCGGACCAGCCCGGCTTGCGGGAGTCGAGCCGGAGGCGCTCGATGTTGACGACCTGGGCGGGGAGGGATGCGCCAAAACAGGAGGCGAGGAGGAGACAGAGGAAGGGGAGCCGCATGCGGGGGCGAAGATGGGTTTTGAGGAAGGACGCTTTTTAGATGACAGGCGTCCCACCCTGCCCTTTGCGCCCTTCGCGCTCGTTTGCGACCTTTGCGTTCCATCCCAACCGTCGGCGCAGCCGACCCCAACCCCCATGCTCCACAACCGCGTCAACGCCGCCACCCTGCGCGCCCGCGCCCGCGAGCGCCCGGAGCCGCGCACCACGCTGAGCTTCTACCGCTACGTCCGCATCGACGACCCGGCCCGTTTTCGCGACAGCCTGTACGAAAGCCTCGACGCCCTCGGGGTCCTCGGCCGCATCTACGTCGCCCGCGAGGGCATCAACGCCCAGGCCTCCGTCCCGACCGAGAGTCTCGACGCCCTCCGCGCCTACCTCGACGCCCAGCCCGCGCTCAAGTCCTTGCGCCTCAACCTCGCCATCGAGGACGACGACGCGTCCTTCTACAAACTCATCGTCCGCGTGCGCGACAAGATCGTCGCCGACGGCCTCGACGACGCCACCTTCGACCCGGCCGACGGCGGCACCCACCTCGACGCCGCCCGCTTCAACGAACTCGCGCAGCACCCGGACGCCGTCGTGGTCGACATGCGCAACCACTACGAGTCCGAGGTCGGGCACTTCGACGGGGCCCTGCGCCCGAGCGTCGACACCTTCCGCGAGTCCCTGCCCATCGTCGAGGAGCTGCTCCGCGGCCGGGAAGACGCGCCCGTGCTCATGTACTGCACCGGGGGCATCCGCTGCGAGAAGGCCTCGGCGTGGTTCAAGCACCGCGGCTTCGCGCAGGTCTTCCAGCTCGACGGCGGCATCATCAACTACGCCCGCCAGGTCGAGGCCGAGGGCCTGGACAACCGCTTCGTCGGCAAGAACTTCGTCTTCGACGAGCGCCTCGGCGAGCGCATCGGCCACGCCGTCATCAGCCGCTGCCACCAGTGCGGCGCCCCGTGCGACACCCACGTCAACTGCGCCAACGACGCCTGCCACCTGCTCTTCCTCCAGTGTGCGGCCTGCGCCAAAACCTACCGCGACTGCTGCTCTCACACCTGCGCCGACTTCGGAGCCCTCCCGGCAGAAGCGCAATCGGTAAAGGCTGTCGCCAAAACGTTCAACGGCCAGCGCTACCCCAGTGCCCACTACCGCAGCTCGATGGGCGCCCTCGTCACCGACTGAGCCCCCCGACTGCAGCGCAGCCGAACGTCGTGACCCTAGGCACCCCGCACCCAGGCACCCCGCACCCAGGCACCCCGCACCCAGGCACCCCGCACCCAGGCACCCCGCACCCAGGCACCCAGGCACCCCGCACCCCGCACCCCTACACCCCTACACCCGCCACCGCAACACCGCCTCGGTCCCGCTCGCCACCCCACCCTCATCCGTTAGGTCGACGATCTCCATCTCGGTGGCCCTGTGCCCACGCTTGCGCGCGAAGTGCTCCAGGCGCCGCCGCGTGATGTCCATCCCGTAGCTGGGCTGCCGGTGAGACGTACGCGCCGCCCGCGCCGCGGCCCGCCCGATGCCGTTGTCGCGGATCCGGACCTCCACCACGCCCGTGCCCGCCTGCGACACGCGTAGCGTGAGGCGCTTGTCGCCGTCCTTGCCCCGCAGGCCGTGCAGCAGCGCGTTCTCGATGAAGGGCTGCAGGATCAGCGGCGGCACCATCACCTCCTCCGGGTCCACCGCCGGGTCTACGTCTAGCGCGAAGTCGACGCTGCGCGCGAGGCGCGAGTTCTCGATCGCGAAGTACAGCTGCGCGCTACGCAGCTCCTCGGCCAGGGTCACGGCCTCGTCGACGCTCGAGCTCAGGATGCGCCGCATGTAGCTCGCGAACTGCCCGAGCAGCAGGATCGCGGCGTGGTTGCGCCCGCCGATCATCTCGGCCTTGATGCTATTGAGCGCGTTGAAGAGGAAGTGCGGGTTCATCTGGCTCGCCATGCGCTGCTGCTCGAGGCGCGCGATGTCGCGCTGGAGCACGAGGCGCCGCTGGCGGTAGAGTACGCCCAGGAGGAGGGCCAGCAGACTGAGCGCCGCGATGACGGCGATCGCGAAGCGCGTACCGCGGGCCGAGCGCTCGCGGACCACGGCGTTCTCGCGGGCGAGCTCCTCGATCTGCGTGGCGTTCTGCTCGGCTTCCCAGCGGGCGTTGACGGCCGTCACGTAGCGTTGGTTCTTCTCGTTGATCACGGCGCGCTCGAGGTCGTGCGCGGCCTTGTAGTGATTGAGGGCCAGCGCGGGGTCGCCGGTGCGCTCGGCGAGCGTCGCGAGGGCGTAGTGCGCGCGGGACTGCTCGTCGACGAACCCACGCTCCGTGGCGAGCGCAAGGGCCTCGGCCAGCTCGGTGCCGGCCTCGGGGTAGCTGCCCGCCTCCGAGAGGATGACCCCGAGCTGGAGGTGCGCCGACGCGGTGTACGTATCGTCGCCGTGGGCCTTGGCGAGGGGCACGGCGCGCCGGGCGTAGCTGAGGGCGAGGCCGTTTCTTTCCTGCTTCCGCAAAACCTCCGACAGCCCCGTATAGCAGATCGCGAGCCCGAGCTGGGAGTCGATTTCCTCGTTGTAGGCGATGGCGCGCGCGTAGTACCGCGAGGCCGAGTCGAGCTCGTTGGCCTGCTCGAAGATGCGCGCGAGGTTCCCGGTGTTGATCGCGAGCCCGAGGCGGTTATCGTTGATCAGGTCGACGGCCAGGGACTTGCGGAAACTCTCCGCGGCCAGGTCGTTCTCGTCGAGGCTCAGGTGGATCTGCCCCTTCGAGTTCAACGCGATCGCGAGGGCCTGCAGCGACCCGAAGTCTGGATCGCGCAGGTGGTTGGCGAGCTCGAGCGCCTGCTGGTGGACGTCGAGCGCCTCGATGATGCGGTCGAGCCGCCGGTAGATGACGCCCTGGCTGTTGAGCGCCACCATGCGCCCGAGGGTGTCGTTGCCGCGCGCGGCGAGCCGGTCGGCCTCCTGGGCGAGTTTTAGCGCAAGCTCGTACTCGGAGGCGTAGCGCCGGTTGATGGACTGGCAACTGATCGCGAAGGACTCCGCGGCGAGGTGCCCCCGCGCGGCGGCCCGGTCGCGGAGGTAGGTCATGACGCTGTCGCTGTGGCGCGCCGGGCGCATGACGCCGAGGATGGCGGCGTAGCGGAGGTCGGGGTACTGCAACAGCGAATCGGCGCGCTCCTCCCACCCCGGAGCGAGGGCCCGCTCACGCCCCCCTTGCGCCGCGGCTATCGCGACGCAGCTTAGTAACCACACGAAAAGGGGTAGTAAGCGCTTCACCTCGTGCGTAAGGTGCGGCGTTTCGGCGGCAATCGCGAACCAGAAATGCGAAAGCGAGAACTTGCCGCGACATCGATTCCTGATTAGCCTTGTTGATCGGGGCAATGAACACCCCGATCTACACGGACCTGAGCGGCAAATCCGCCGTCGTCACCGGCGCCGGCGAGGGCATCGGCTACGCCATCGCGGAGGCGCTGCTGCGGCAGGGCGCCAACGTCGTCCTCAACGACATCAACCCCGACGCCTGCACCAGGGCCGTCACCCGACTGCGGCGCACCGGCCCCGGACAGGTCGTCGCCTGCGCCGGGGACGCCGCCGACCCGGCCTTCATCAAGGCGTTCGTGGAGGAGTGCCTCACGCGCTTTGGCTCCGTCGAACTCGTCGTCGCGAATGCCGGCGTCACGATGTTCGGGAGCTTCCTCGACTTCGCGCCGGCGTCCTTCGACCGCGTGATGGCCGTCAACCTGCGCGGCCCGTACTTCCTCGTCCAGGAGGCCGCCCGGGCCATGCAACGCCTCGGGCACGGCGGGCGCGTCGTGGTGATGGGCAGCAACATCGGCGTGCAGTCCTACCCGCAGCTCTCGGCCTACGGCATGAGCAAGGCCGCCCTCGCGATGATGTCCAGGGCCCTCGTCCCCGAGCTCGCGCCCCTCGGCATCACCCTCAACACCCTCGCCCCCGGCGCCACCGTCACCGAGCGCACGCGCCTCGAGCAGGACGACTACGGCGGGGCCTGGGGCGAGCTCATCCCCCGCGGCCAGGCCGCCGTCCCCGACGACATCGCGCGAATGTGCCTCTTCCTCCTCTCGGAGGCCTCGGCGCACCTGGTGGGCCAGACCCTCGTGGTCGACGGCGGCTGGACGGCCACGAGCCCCCTGCCACAGGAGGCGTCGAGTGCGGCGGTGACCCGTGGGGACAAGGTGAAGGTGAGGAGCGAGGAGTGACCGCCGGGCTCTCCGAGGTCTTCGTCCGCTTACGCACGTATTGCTCCAACGGGTTTAATTAACGGTTCCAACGGTTCCGAGGGCGGGCCGCGGGGCATCGACGGTGGTGACATTGGGTCTGTAGGCCGCGAAAGCCTCGTTGAGCCACGAAGTGTCCGCCCTTTCGAAAAGCTGTTTTGCCGAAAGGCTACCCAACACGTGACTGGGCTCCGGGAGCGACTGAGCGCCGGCGGTGCCGAGGGTGATGATGATTGAGAAAAGGGTGGCGGCTTGCGCCAAAACAGCCTGCGGGGTGCGCGATGGCCAAGTAGACAACCGAGCGCCGGCTCCGGTCTAGTCCCCGCCCCTGCCCTCGAAGCGCCCGCCCCGCCCGACGCGCACCACGAATTTGTTCTCGCGCGTCACACCCTCATCGCCGCCTGTTCCGTCGCCGTAGCTAATATCCGAGTCCTCGGTGTGGATCTCGGTATTGCCGTTGCGAAACTCCGCCGAGCGCTCCCAGCTGTCCCCGGCGTCCCCCTCGCAGTAGGCGAGCTGGTGGGTCTCCACGATCTTGCCCCGCGCGTCGTAGTTGACGAGCCGGAAGCCGCCCTGGTAGCCGTCGACGTAGATGACCAGCCCGAAGGTCCCCGGCAGGCCGTAGTCGACCGTGCGCAGGAAGCGCAGCGGCAGGTCGTCGGCCGAGTCGTTGCCCGCGAAGATCGACAGCATCCTCGGGCGCTCCAGCCCGAGGCGGTCCCAGTCCGTGATCGCCGGATACGCAGCACTACCCCCTTCGAGCTTCTGGCGGAAATCACAGGCCTCGAAGGTGTCCATGTCGGGGTTGCCGCCGCCGAGCGCACCGGTGACGGCCGCCACGCGTGCCTCGCGCAGGGAATCGACTCCGAACAGCAACCCCGCGCCGTACACCCACCCGACGGCGTCGGCGCCGACGCCGGCGTCGACGCGGTACCAGTACTCCTCGCGCGGGCCGTCGTTCCACGCGAGCCGCATCCTGCCCGGGCTCCGCTCGCCGGCGTACTCGACGATGTCCCCCTCGTCCAGCACCCGGAGCACGCGCGCCGCAGCGGCCGTGTCGGGTGTCGCGCGGAGCTTCATGCTCGTGGTCACGAGGGCGTGGCGCTTGGCGGGCGTCACGTCCTCGACCGCGGCGGCGCCGGTGGCGGCGCCGGCGTCGGACTTGCAGGCGGAGCCGCAGACGACGGCGACAGCGAGTAGGGCAGTGGTGCAGGTGCGCATACGGGGAGAGAGACTCGGGGGCGGTGATGGCGCTTGCGAAACTAGGCGAGTTCGATGTCTACGCCGAGGATATCTCGTACGCCGACTGCCCCCCCGTCGGACGCGTACGCCGGCGTGACGTAGTGCCACAGGTCATTGCCGAAGGTGTGCTCCTCGCCGGTGTCGGCCTGGAAGAGCAGTTCGCCGGGCTGGAGCGTGTGCGCCAGGAGGAGTTCGCGCGTCCCGTCCGCGAGTTGTTCGTAGACCTGGCTCTCCGCCCCCTCGACATTGCGGCGCTGCACCACGAGTGCCGACACGATGTACGCCGCGCCATCCTCGTGGATGCCCTCGGGGGAGTTTTCGCCGGGCACCTCGCCGTGGGCGAGGCTGCGCATGAAGTGCACCGTCACGCGGAGGCCCGTGGTCGCGGGGTGGATCTCGCGCACGACCTTGGCCAGGGCCTGCAGCAATTGCCGAAAGTAGGGTCCCGAGACGCTCTCTTCTGCGGCTTCCGCGAAAACCCGCCGCACCGCGCGAAAGTCGTCCGTGCCCTGCGTGAAGGGCGTCGCGTCACGCAGGCGATCGAGTTGCCAGGTGGCGGTAGGTTTTAGGGAAACCGCGAAACGCGCGATGCTCCGCTGCCGCGTGATTCGGCCGAGTCGCCCGAATTGCGCCAGCTGCTCCTCGTCGAGTTGATCGGTGAAGCCCCGCAGCCCCGCCGCGTCGATGCGCCCGGTGTAGTAATCCTCGTACAGTGCCTTCAGTGCCCCGGCCGAGTCCGGCAGGGCCTCTGCGAGGAAGGCCAGCTGCTTTTGCCGCCCGAGGTAAGGGTCGTCGGTGAGTCGCTCGAAGTACGGCTGGAGTTCCGCCAGGAGGCCCTCGCGCCGCAGGCCCATCTCCGACACATTCATCAGCCTAACCGGCGAGCGGATCGGGCGCTTGAGCGCGATCGAGAGGTCCTGTTCGGTGAGCATAACCCGTGCTTAGCGTAGACCTTTGAGCCAGGCGATCACCCCCGCCATCCAATCCCCGTTCTCGATCATCGGATACATTCCGTACCCGTGTCCGCCTTTCGGCAAAACCTGCATCGCGAAGGGTACATCGTGCTCGTGGAGCGCTTCGGCGTACAGCAGGCTGTTCATCACCGACACCCCCTTATCATCTGCGGAGTGCACGAGGTAGGTCGGGGGCGTGGCCTTGTCGACCCGGTCCTCGCCAGAGTACTTCGTCACGAGTTCCGCGCTCGGCGCCGGCCCGAGCAGGGCGTCGCGCGAGCCGCCGTGCGCGTGCGGCCCGCGCATCGTGATGACGGGGTACACCAGCACCGAGGCGCGCGGCCGCTCCCGTGCGTCGTCGAGGGTCGACAGGAGCATGGCCTCGTGCCCGCCCGCCGAGAAGCCCATCACGCCGATGAAGCCCGTGTCGATCCGGAAGCGCGCGTGCTCGGTGCGTAACATCCGCAGCGCCGCGCGCCCGTCCTCCACCGCGACCGTCTTCGGGTAGGGCACGTCCTCGGTGGCCGGCAGGCGCGACATCAGCACCGCCACGTGGAAGCCCTGCGTCGACAGGCGCCGCGCGATGTCGATGCCCTCCTTCTGGTAGGCCAACACGTAGTAGCCGCCCCCGGGGCAAACCAACATCGTCGGCGCGGTAGCCCCCTCGGCGAGGCCCTGCGCCGGGACCCAGTACACGAAGGGCTCGTGGATGTTGCGCGCATTCTGGAAGGCGTGCGTCGGCTCCTCGAGGCGGGTCTCGAGCTCGGGCGTGACGGGCGCACCGGAGAGGTCGTACGCTTGCTGGGCAGAGAGCGACGCGAGGGCCACGAACGATAAAGCGACGACGGCTAACGGGAGGTGGATCGACTTACGCATTGACCAAAGGTATGGCCCGCGGACGCGGGACGGCGTATGCTGTTGGGGTGCGGGGTGCGGCAGGAGGCGAACCTACGGCCCGCTGGGGATGCTTACGATATGGTGATTGCTTTACCTTAACGCCGCCGGCCCGCCGCCGGCCCGCCGCCGGTCGCCGGCCCGCCGCCGGTCGCTGCGCTCTCGGGCGGCAAACCGGCTACGGCAGGAGGCGGACCTACGGCCCGCTGGGGGATGCTCACGCGGCTGCACCTTTCACCATCCGACATTTGGTATTCGACCGCGCGATGGCGGCTCTCAACTCTCCACTCTCCACTTCTCCCTTGGACCAACCCAACAACCCCCTCCACGGCGTCAAGCTCGTCGATATCCTCGGGGCCCTCGTGGCGCACTACGGCTGGGAGGGTCTCGCGCGCCGCATCGACATCCGGTGCTTTCGGTACGACCCGAGCGTGAACTCGAGCCTCGCGTTCCTTCGCAGGACACCGTGGGCGCGCGCGAAGGTGGAGGAGCTGTACTTGGGATTGGAGGACCGTGAACCGCTACGCTGATGGACAACGGACCCGTCATCGCGAACCGCAACGCAGGAGCATCCATCAACCTACTGGGGGTGGGGCGTGACCGAGTAGCCCTTTAGGGAGTCTAGCCTAAGCGCCCCGGTGGCGAGCAGGCAATCTGCTGGTGAACCACTGTGCGCCCGGCGAGGCGCGCCCGGCCGGGAGACCGGTAGCCGCGCGCCTCGCCGATTGCTCTGCTCGCTCGCACAAAAAAGTCCCGACGGATACTGCCCGTCGGGACCGTCACCGGTCGGCGCGCGGATACGCTCCTGGGGGTGCTTACTCCTGGGAAGCACGAAGCGATACGCCGACTCGCGGCAAGCCCTGGGTAGGGCCGCCGGGTCTTCTCTACCGACGAAGAACCGAGCGCCGGGGGGCAATAGTCTAGACGGAAAGAGACAGGCATTAACTTAGTGAGCTGTAAATGTTTAGCGTACGACTGTGACGCTACCTTCCCGGCTTGTCACCGCCTACTTCACCGCCGCCACTCCGTGAGGCTCAACCGCTCGCGCTGGCGTCGCTGATCGTGGCGGGGGAGGTGATCTTCTTCCTGCCCTTCATGCTGCCGCGGGTGTTCAAGCCGACGCTGCTGGCGGTGTTCGGGATCAGCAACCTGGAACTCGGGGCGTACTTCTCGGCGTACGGCATCGTGGCGGTGGGGGCGTACCTGCTCGGCGGACCGCTGGCCGATCGGTTTGCGCCGCACGGGCTGATGGCCGCGGCACTCGCGACGACGGGTTTGGGCGGGGTGTACTTGTATACCATTCCCGACACCGCGGGCATGGCGTGGCTCTACGCTTTCTGGGGTCTTACCACCATCCTCTTGTTCTGGGCGGCGATGCTCAGGGCTACGCGCGTAGCCGGGGGCGCGGGGCGGCAGGGTTTGGCCTTCGGGGTGCTGGACGGCGGGCGGGGCCTGGTGGCGGGTCTGGTGGCCTCGGTGGGGGTGGCGGTGCTGAGCAGGTCCTTTCCGGAGGCGGCAGCTTCCGGCGGGGCGGTGGTGGATGCGGTGGCGCAACGCGAAGGTTTGCAGGCGGTGATCGCGACTTTCACGGGCGTCGTTTTGGCGACAGCCGTACTCATCTACGTGGTCTTGCGCAGGCTGCCCCGCGGTCCGGACGTGCAGACGCAACGCATCCGGTGGGGTCGTGTGTGGGAGTTGGCGCAGCGGCGGACGGTGTGGCTCAACGCGCTCATCATCCTGTGCGCCTACTCCGGCTACCGCGTCCTGGACGACGTGAGTCTGCTGGCGAAGGACGCGCTCGGGTACTCGGACGTGGCGGCGGCGCGGCTCGGGGGCTTGAGCCTCTACCTGCGGCCGGTGGCGGCGATTGGGGCGGGCCTCCTGGCCGATCGGTACCTCGCGTCGCGGATGACGCTGGCGAGCTTTGGTTTGATGGCGGCGGGGGGGCTCGTCGTGGGTGTCGGGATTGGTTTTGGCGCAAGCTGGGTGCTGCTGTCGGTGTGGCTCGGGGTGATCCTGGCGGGACTCGGGGTGTACGCCCTGCGCGGGCTGTACTTCGCGCTGGTGGACGAGGGGGGCGTACCGCTCGAGCTG
Organism: Saprospiraceae bacterium; assembly: GCA_965215115.1. Lineage (GTDB taxonomy): Bacteria > Bacteroidota > Bacteroidia > Chitinophagales > Saprospiraceae > CALDTK01. The sequence goes on along the minus strand of OZ244050.1, from coordinate 1,491,983 downwards.
ACGGGCACGGCCATCGGGTTGGCGTCGGTGGTGGGGTACCTGCCCGACATTTACATGGCCCCGCTGATGGGCGTCCTACTAGACGGCTGGCCGGGCGTGGTGGGGCACCAGTTGGTGTTCGGGCTGGCGGTGGGGTTTGCGGCGGTGGGGGCGGGGGCGGCGTGGGGGTTCGGACGGGCAATGTGGCGTGGGGGGCGGCGTTGATCTACCTTGCTCGTCTGATGAGGGAAGCGTTCGCATCTATGGTGTTACTGGGCCTCCTCCTCACGGCCTGCCGCAAGGATTCGCAGGCGCCCGCGGCGGCCCTGGAGGTGGAGGTGACGGGCTCGCGCGACAATCCCGTGCCTGGTGCGACGGTCACACTTACCTCGTTGGAGACCACGGATGGCGACCTGCGCGAGGCCACGACCGACGCCCGGGGCCGCGTCCGCTTCGACGGCTTGCTGCTGGAGACCTACCTTCTGGAAATCCTCTACCTCGAGCGGACCACGACGGCCTTCGTGACCATCGCCGGGGATAGTCTACACCAGGCGTTCCTGCGCATCGACGACTTGCCCGGGGCCGACCCGAAGATCCTCCTCGACGCGCCGCCGTCGACACTGGCCAGTGGCCGGGCGCTAAGTCTGTCGGCGGCCCTCCGCGATGACCGTACGCCGATGACCGAGATTGCCGTGCGTTGGATCGTGCAGGGGCCTTTCGGCAAAACGGAGGTCCTCTTCGATGCTCAGCCGAGCGTATTCGGGAATGTGTACGTCGATCTGGACAGTCTGCCGGTGGGGAGCAGTGCTTTTTTGATCAGTGCTACGGATGGGGACGGGCGGGTGGCGCGGACGAGCTTTAGCGTGCGGGTGGTGGAGTAGGGGCGTCCGCCTCGGCCACTAGGCGCTCCAGCTCCACTAAGGCCCCGCGCTCGCGCCGCATCCCGGGGCGCATGCCGAGCCACCAGACGAGGGCCATGATCACGGCGTAGCTGACGATCAGGAGGGAGAGGACGGCCGTGGTGAAGTAGCGCGTGTACTCGAGCAGGAGCAGGTACACGAGGCGAGAGAGTTCGGGCAGGGTGGGGCCATCGGGCAGCGGGGCAGTAGCGTCGGCGCGTGGGCGACGGCTACGCGTGCGCAACTCCTGCAGGCAGGCGTTCACCGTAATGCGGTAGATCCAGGTTTTGGCGGAAGCCTCCCCGCGGAAGCGCTCCAGGTGGCGCCAGACCTGCACGAAGACCTCCTGCGCGATGTCCTCGGCGGCGGCGGCGTCGCCCTTGACGTACCCGAGGCACAGCTGCACGACCATCGGTCGGAACTCACCGTAGAGCCGCTCGAACAGCGCTTCCTTACTCTCCACGCGTGGCGGTGGTGGGGGTTTTGACGGAAGTCGCGACGAGGGCCTCGCGGAGCTTCGCCACGTACCAATCCTCGGCGTCCCACATGAGGTAGTGCGCGCCCGTAGGAGCGACGTGGAGCTTGGCGTGCGGCAGCTCGGCGTACTGGGCCTGCATGTTGTGACGCACGACCTCGGCCCCGAAGCTCGGCGCGGCGAGGACGGTGGTGGGCGCGGTGATTTTCGAGAGCAAAGGGCGCAAATCCATGCGTAAGAGGTCGACGTAGCCGAAGACGAAGGTCTCGCGGTCGGCGGCGTCGAGCCAACTAGCTAGCAGCTCGCGCTTGTCGTCACGCGTCGTCATACCAGTGGCCATCTGGGCATTCATGGTTTTGACGGAAGTCGCGTCCACGTCGAGCATCGCGAGCGTCTGCGGGGCGTCGTAGCGCATCACCTCGGCGGGCACCCCGGGCATCATCACCTCGCGCATGCACGGCAGGGCGTCGACGATGACAAGGTGGGCCACCCTTTCGGGAAAACGCGCCGCGACTTCGGTAGCCAAATTGCCGCCCATCGAGTGGCCGACGAGGTCGACATCGCGCAGGTCGTGTGTCTCGACGTAGGCGAACAGCGCGTCGCGCACCCGTGGGTACCAGGGCGTGTCGATGGGTAGCGTTCCCGCAAAACCGGCGTAGGTAAAGGAGTGGTAGGCGCGCCCGTCCCCGAGGCTGTCGGCGGTGGCGTGGAAGACCTCACCCGGCGTCGCGAAACCGGGGAGCAGCAGCGTGGGTGTGCCCGCGCCACGGGTCTCGACGTGGAGGGCGGGAGCGGGGGCAGGCGTTTGGGCGCGGAGGCCGGCGAGGGCGAGGAGGAGCGGGAGGGCAAGCAGGAGAGCGTGGCGCACGGCGGGTGTTTTCTCCTTGGATGCCGGGATGGGGCGTGGCGTTACAAGAGAGATGCAGGGATTGAAGTGCTTGCGCTGCTCCCGGGCTCAGACGGTCGGCCGACATGCGTTCACACGCAGGCCGACCGTCTGAGCCCGGGAGCAGCGAGAGATAGGTGCGGTGTGATCTGCCTTACCTATTCGTGTTCGCGTACAGCGCGAGGAGGAGGGCGAAGTCGGGCTCGCGGGCCGGGTCGAGGGCCTCGATGAGCTCGAGGGTGCGGGCGGCGCTGGCGTAGATGTCCTCCGCGTCTTGCTTGTAGAAGGCGTAGGTGTGGTCGTAGTCGGCGAGGTGTCGAAGTTCTTGTAGATCGATGAACCTGTTCGCGAGATCCTTGATCTCTTTCGTCACTTGGTCTAGCGGGAGTGGGAGGTGTTCGGTAACGCTCCGCTGCGCCGTCTGAGGCGTCGGAACCGTTCTGAACCTTACACACGTGCGTCTTAGCTGGCTGTGGGCGTAGCCTCGGCGCACGTACTGGCGGTAGGCTCCGCGTCTACTGCCAGACACGATGAGCTTCGCGCTCTTCTCCGTGAGCGCGTGAAAGGCGGCGTAGTAGCAGTCGGAGGCAGCCCGCCGCAGGTCGGTCTGTTTGGGCCTGCCTGGCCCCGCATCAATGAGGCTGCGCGCCTGTGCCATGAGGTCGCGCGGCGAGATGTTCACGAGAAGCTCTTTCGGCGAACGACGTTAAAAATGACAAACGGAAAGTAAGGCGCCGTCTCCTCGTTGCCCTCGATACTCGCTCTGATCCGCTCCTTGATCGTCCTCACGTCATCCACCGTTAGCTTGGCATCCCGCTGGATGTCGAGGCGCACCTCGATGAGTTGTATCCCCCGCCGGTCCTCGTCCACGATGATGACCCAGTCGGCGTCAAGCCCGTGCGCGCGCTCGAGTTCGAGCTTGAGGGGCTGCAGGAGCGTTTCGACCATGTACTCGGTGACCATGGTAGGGTAACCCTAGAGCGCAGGGATAGGTTCCTACTTGGCTCTTCGACGCAGCGAGCGCCAAGCGTGCCTTCAGAACCCCAACGCCGCATTCACCACCAGCCGGTCGCCCCCCCGCCAGAACATCCGGTAGTGCGGGTTCTCCAGCAGGTACACCACGCGGCCGCGGCCGATCGATTGCGCTGCCGCAAAAACCTGCCCCGCGAGCAAGGCCCGGCTCGCCGCACTCGCGTAGCCGGCCACCAGCAGCGCGTCCGCATCCTCCACGTAGGTGCCGACGGCCTCGAGGCCGGGTTTTGGCGAAAGCCCCGCCGTCCCGAACACCACCGGGCGGTAGCGCGCCGGCAGCCCGAACGCCACCGGGTGACTCGCGTCGAGCCGCGCCTCCAGGGCCGAACCGGGCACGTTGCGCAGGCCCTCGTAGCGCTCGCGCTCCTCGAAGTCGAGGCGCGCCGCCCGGGCCGAGGTATCCTTCGCGACCCCCGTCACCTCCGCCGCGGCAAACAGCGAGTCGGCCGCCAGCCACTCGGCCGCGCCCTCCAGCGCGATCACCGTGCCCCCGGCCGCCACCCAGTCGCGCAGCCGCCGCCGGGCCCCCGCGTCGAAGACGGCCCGCAGGCCGGCCGCCGAGCCCCCGGGCAGGATCAGGCAGTCGAGGTCGGCCAGGCCCGCGTCCCCGTAGCGCGACCCAAAGTGCGCGATCGCGCCGTCGCCGAACTCGTCGGCGCGGATGCGCGTGAGCGGATAGGCCAGCTCGCGGTCGAAGAGGAAGTACAGCTGCCCGGCCGTCAGCACGTTGAACGGTCCGTCGACGAGCATCCCGATGCGGCGCTCGGTGGGCAGGGGGCGGTGGCGCGAGTTGCCGAGGTCCTGCCCGTCGGCCACGCGCCCGCTCGGCAGTGCGACGATGCGCACCGGCGCCTCGCGCGCGATGCGGGCCATGAGCCGCCGCAGCGAGTCCGGCGTTAGCTCGCGGTTGCGGCCCGCGAGCACGAGCAGCGTCCCGCCGCCGTAGGGCTCCGCGCCGGGCGCCACCGTCACCGCGGCATCCGTGCGGCGCACGCGCACGCCCGCCTGCAGCAGCTGCGCCAGCGCCCGCGGCGCCCAGCGCTGCCGCCAGTCGATGACGTAGGCGTAGGCCGCCCCTTCGCCCCCACCCGCGAGCGCCGAGGCGTCGAGCCCGCCCGGCCAGGCGAGCACGCGCGCGAGGGCCGCGCTGTCGAGCGACTCGGTGGCCGGCAGCGCCGAGGCCCGTGCGCCGGCCGGCAGGCGGTAGGCAGTGAGGTTGTACGCCAGGGGCGCCGACCAGGTGGCCATGTCGTACATCACCGAGTCCTCGATCGGGAGCTGCGGCTCGAGCACGGCCTGGATCAGGAGCCGCGCCGGCTGGTCGGCCCGCACGACGAAGCTCCCGGCCGGCACCTCGACGGCAGCGGCGGCCCCGGCGGCCCCAGCTGCCGAAGTGGCGCCGACGGCGCCGTAGCCCTGCAGGCTCGCGCGCCCGTCCGCGCGCGTGCGCTCGATCGCGACCCCGTGGCGCGCCAGCACCCGGAGCAGGTCGCGCAGGTAGGTCTCGGTGGTGTCCGTGAAGACGTAGGCGGCGGCGGTGTTGCGCCCGGCCGGGGCGGTGTCCCCGCGCCAGGCCGCGAGGCTGTAGCGCAGCAGGTCGGCGCGGTGGCGCGCGGCCGTGCCGAGGGTCGCGAACGTGGTGGCGTAGTGGTCGTGGACGCGCTGCCGCAGGCCGAGCACCGTGCCGTCGTCGCGGCGCACGGCCGTCGCCGCCCCGATGCCCCCCTGCTCGGTGAGCATCCCGATGGCCCCCATCACGCTCGGGTACGACGACCCGTAGCCGGGGTAGAAGAAGTCGAAGCGGTCGCGCGTGAAGTAGCTCAGCCCGGCCCGGTCGAACACGCGCACGTTGGCCCGCCCGAAGCTGTCGGTCCAGGCCTCGTACCCGCTCGGGAGGTAGAGGTTGCGTGGGGTGGTGCCGGGGGCCGTGAAGTAGTTGTCGTGGTAGCCCTGCTCGTGGTAGTCGACGTGGACCTGCGGCATCCAGCTGCGGTACAGGGCCACGTGCCCGCGGCTCTCCGGGTGCACGCCCCAGACCCAGTCACGGTTGAGGTCGAACCAGTAGTGGTTGGTGCGGCCGTTGGGGTAGGGCTCGGCGTGCTCGAGGTCGGCCGGGTCGACGCTCGGCACGGCGCTCTGCATCGCGCGCGCGCCGTAGACGTAGCGGTCGCGCCCGTCGGGGTTGATGCATGGCATCAGCACCACCACGAGGCTGTCGAGCAGGCCGCGCGTGGCGGGGTCGCGGCCGGCGGCCAGGCGGTACACCACGCGCATGGCGGCCTCCGTGCTCGCGGCCTCGTTGCCGTGGATGTTGTACGAGAAGCTCACCACGGCCGGCTCCTCGCGCACGATGGCGTCGAGCTCGGGGGCGGGCGTGGTGCCGGGGGTGCTGAGGCGCAGGTGGCGGCGGCGCAGGGCCTCGAGACGGGCGGTGTGCGTCTCGCCGGTGGCCACCACGCCCAGCAGTTCGCGGCCCTCGTAAGTTTTGCCGTAAGGCGCCAGCGTGATGCGCCCGGGGGCGGCCGCGGCCACGGCCCGCAGGTAGGCGACCACGTCGGCGTAGACCGTGAAGCGCTCCCCGAGGCGGTACCCGAGGAAGGCCTCGGGCTCCGGGACGGCCGGGTCGTAGGCGAGACTTTCGTCAAACCCGAAGCGCGCGTCACCGACGGCCGGCACGTCGTACACGCCCGCGGGTGGTGGCGGCGGCGGGAAGGGGGCCTCGACGGGGGATACGCGCGGCGGCGGGGCGGCTTGCGCCAAAACCGGCTGCGGCTGGGCGGCGAGGAGTAGGCCCGCGAGGCCACTCAGGAGGGCGACCTTGATCGCGGCGGCGGGGCGGGCGGAGTCGAGCTTCGGCATGGCGGGAAGATGCGGCGGGGGAGCGGACTTCAGCGCGGCGTTTGACTCGGTGCGCGAGGGCCGCGCCAAAGTTGTTTGCCAAGCTCTGGCTGCCCTCGTGCGAAAGCTGACGAAGGCGAAAACAGCCGTACGCCGGACACTTACTGAATCAACTTCCCCGTAAACAGCGCGAGGAGGAAGCCGTAGTTGGCGTCGTTGGACTTGTCGAGGGCACGGATGGAGGTATACAGCTGGTCCGCTCGCCCGAGAACCGCTCTTACTTCTTCCTTACCGAAAGCAATCGTGTGATCATAATCAGCCGAATGTCGGTCGGCCTGCAATTCTGTAAATCCACTTGCTATTAATCGTATCTCAGGGGTGACTTGAGATAGAGTTAGGGGCATTAGCGCGACCACGCTACTTGCCTGGGTCTGACTCGTAGCCGCTAGCCGAAACCGATTGCACACCTGCTTCATCTGACTGTGCTGATAGCCCCTCCGCACATACTGGCGGAAGTGCTCGCGGGAGCTTCCAGAGATCAAAAGCTTAGCGCTTTCCTCGGTTAAGGTGTGGAAGATGGCGTAGTAGCAATTAGAAACTGCTCGACGCAGATCCGCCTGTTTGGGTCTGCCAATGCCGCCGTCGAGCAGGTTTCTTGCTTGAGTTAGGAAATCAAATGGAGATATGTTCACCCTTCGGCATCCGCCGGTATTTGCAGATTAAAGAGAATGTGTGGAAAATAGGCCGAAGTTTTCTCATTGTGTATCAAGAGGTCTTGTATTCTATCCTTTACATCTCTGATTTGGGCAGCCTTGAGTCCAAAATCCTCAGCCACATTCAAGCGAATTTGCAGCATCTTGATCCCGTCGCTGTCCTCGTCGGCGGCGTATACCCACTCGGCCACGAGGCCGTACTCGCGCTCGAACTCCGCCTTGAGCGGCGTCAGCAGTTGGTCGGCGGTGTACTCGATCATGGGCTTGTAAACTCCGGAGCTGCGTGCAAAGTTCCTAGCGAAGCCACCTCACCGCACCACTTCCACCACCACCTTACTCCCATACTCCCCGCCGTGGTGCACGACGTTACGCGCCACCACACCCTCCGATTCATCGTAATTGTTGCCGCCCGTATTCAGGTTGCGCTCGAATCTCGGGAAGTTCGAACTCGATACTTCGATCCGCAGCGCGTGGCCGGGGGCGAAGTAGTTGCTCGTCGTCATCGGGGAGAGCGTGAGCTCGTAGACCTCGCCCGGCTTCATGAATATTTCTTTGTCGTAGCCCTCGCGGTAGCGCGCGCGCTGGATGGTCTCGTCGAGGTTGTAGGCCGTGCCGTCGGGGGCGACGTCGACGAGCTTGACGGTGAAGTCGGTGTCCTTGGCGTCGGAGCTTACGTAGAGGGTGGCCGTCACGGAGCCGCTCACCTCCAGGCCGTCGCGGAAGGGCTCGGTGGTGTAGACGAGGACATCGTGGCGGGCCTCCGTGGCGCGCTGGTCGCGGGCCCCGCCCTGGATGGCGTTGCCGGTGCAGCAGACGTTGCCGCCGTGGCTCACGACGGGATTCATCGGGTCGTAGGTGAAGGTGTCGGCGGCGGTAGTGGTGGTGGGCTTTAACCCATTCGGCGAGCCCAGGGCAGACTCTAGCCGCCCGTCTCCGTAGAGGCTATTCGCCGCGCCCTCGCCGGCGAGGTAGAAGGTCATCGGCTCGGCGCCGGCGGGCGGCCAGGTCGGGGACGTTTGCCAGACGTTCTTGCCCATCGTGAAGTACTGCACGCGGGGGCGCTCCGTGGTTTTGGCGGAAGCCGTTTTGGCGGAAGCCGTTTTGGCGGAAGCCGAATCCTTTAAGTGCTCCGCGAAGAAGGCCTCGATCTGCTCCTCGTAGTTGAGCCGCGCATCACCGACGCTGCGCTCGCCGACGACGGTGTTCTCGGTGGCGCGCGTGTAGGCACAGTGGAGCGTCGGCGCGATGACGAGCCACTGGTCGTCGCGCACGGCGGGCGTCGTGGCGTGCCGGCGGACGTGGTTGAAGAGCGCCACGTTGGGGCCGACGCTCACGTCGTACCAGCTCGCGAACCAGAAGGCCGGTACGTCGAAGGGCATGTCGGCGTGGTAAAGGCCGCCCCGGCGCCACTTCGGATCGTCGGGCGCGCGCGTGATCATCTCCTCGTAGATGCCGGCGGGGCCGTGCTGGGCGGTGAGGATCTGGCTCACGGGCAGCGTCTTGAGGCCCTCGGCCCAGTCGACCTTCGGCGCCTCGGACTCGAGGTCGTAGAAGCGCTGGAGCCGCAGCAAATCCTCGCGCGGGGTACCGACGGCGATGCGGGGCGCGGCCGGGTCGTGCTGGACGCCGTAGAGCCAGGTCGTGAACAGCATCTGCTGCGCGCCCCCGCGGTACCAGTTGCCCTGCTCGTGGAAGGGGCCCACCTCCCCGATGCCGGCCCCGAAGCCCTGCGGCACCATGGCCCTGAGCGCCGGGTGACCCTGGCTCGCGACGGCCATCTGCCACTCGGCCGTGGAGCTGCAGCCGATGAGCCCCACGCGACCGTTGCTCCACGTTTGCTCGGCGAGCCACGTGAGGGCGTCGTAGCCGTCGGTGACGGGCGTGCCGAGGATGTCCCACTCGCCCTCGGAGAAGTAGCGGCCGCGCTCGTTCTGCTCGACGTAGGCGTAGCCGGCCTCGACCCACTTGAGGGCCGTCTCGTAGCTGCGGGTCCGCTCTTCGCCGTCGACCCAGCCGTTCATCTGGTAGGGCGTGCGACTGAAGACGACGGGGACTTTCGTGTCGCCTTTCGGTCGGTAGACGTCGGTGGCGAGGCGGATGCCGTCGCGCATCGGGACCATCATCTTTTGCTCGACGACGGCCACCTTCTCGAGCGCCCGGTAGGCGGCGGAGGTTTGGGCGGGGGCGGCTTTCGCCAAAACGACACACAGGCAGACGAGGATTGCGCGCATGGTGGGAAGGTAGGGCGTCGCACTTTTGCGGCATGCGTTTGCTTTTACTCCTCCTCGCGTTCGTCTTCTCCCGCGGCGCCGGCGCCCAGGCCTACCGCACGGGCGACTTCCTCTTCCAGGACCTCGACTGCGGCCCGCTCTGCGACGCGATCGAGGCGGTGACCCCGGGCCTCGACGGGCGGCACTTCTCGCACGTCGGCCTCGTGGAGGTGCGCGGGGACTCGCCCTTCGTCTGGGAGGCGATCTCGGCGGGCGGCGTCGTGATGACGCCGCTGGCGAGTTTCGTGGCGCGCGTCAAGGATCCGGGGGCGCTCGTACATATGCGGCTTTCGCCAAAACACGCTGCATTGGTGCCGGCGGCCCTAGAGTTTTGCGGAAGCGTACTAAACACGCCCTACGACGCCGTCTACCTGCCGGACAACGGCGCCTACTACTGCTCCGAGCTCCTGTACGACGCCTTTGAGTACGCCAATGGCGGAGCGCCCGTCTTTGCACTGCGGCCGATGACGTTCAAGGACCCGGAGACGGGGGACTTTGACCCGGCGTGGGTGGCGTACTACGAGAAGCTCGGGGTGGACATTCCGGAGGGAGTGTTGGGGTGTAACCCTGGCGGGTTGGCGACGGGTGGGGTGATGGTAAGGGTGGAGTGACCAAGGGGTAGGTCCGAGTGTGTGCAGAGTTGCGCGCGCGGATGTGCGCGCAGTTTTCCCCGGAAGATCAGATGATCTATCCGGTTCGTTTTCGCCGCTTGGGTGGTCCAACTAGGTTGGTAGACCGCCCTCCATTCCGGCTAGGTCGACCCGAATTATTCATGCAAATCTAATATCCCGTGTTAGATTTGCATGGATGAATGCCGTACAACGCAGTGAATTCAAGCTGGAACTTCGGATGCGGTTGAGATCCGTACCGGCAGTCGGCCTCGTTGGCGCGAGACAGGTCGGGAAGACGACACTCGCCAAGACCGTGGCGAGCGAACGCGACCGTGATCCCGTCTACCTCGACCTCCAACTCCCGAGTGCACGCCGGCGCCTGGTCGACGCAGAGGCCTACCTGAGGTCGGTCGCCGATCGTCTGGTGATCCTGGATGAGGTACAGACGATGCCGGAGGTGTTTGCCGTCCTGCGCGGACTCATCGACGAAGACCGGCGGCCGGGACGGTTCCTGCTACTCGGTTCGGCGTCACCGGAGTTGATGCGAGACTCGGCCGAGTCGCTGGCCGGGCGCATCAGCTACATCGAGCTCCCGCCACTGCTCTGGGACGAGGTCGCCGATACCGTAGCGCTGCGGACGCACTGGCTGCGGGGCGGCTACCCGGAGGCCTTGCTCTTCGACGAGGGAGTAACCGGCGCGGGACCAGCCCAGCTGCAACGCATGCGGTGGTACGGCGACTACGTAGCGACGTTTGTCGCACGCGACCTACCGGACCTCGCGGGCGGCGCCGACCGGGCGACGATGACGCGGCTGCTGTCCATGCTCTCGTACTCGCAGGGCGGGCAACTCAACTACACCAAGCTCGCCGGTAGCCTCGACCGGTCTGGCCCCACCATCACGCGTTACGTGGATGTCCTCGAGCAGGCTTTCCTCGTGCGCCGCGTGCCGCCGTACACGCCGAACGTCGGCAAGCGCCTCGTGAAAGCACCCAAGGTGTACGTACGCGACAGTGGCTTGCTCCACGGGCTCCAACGGATCGCCGACGAGCAACAACTCCTAGGTCACCCACTCGTGGGAGTCTCCTGGGAGGGCTACGCGATCGAGCAGCTCCTGGCGCGGAGGCCGCCCCTGGCGGAGGCCTTCTTCTACCGAACTGCTAACGGCGCGGAACTCGACCTCGTCCTCGAGGCGCCCGGACGACCGCTGCTCGCCTTCGAGATGAAGTTCTCGACGGCGCCAAGTCTCACGAGGGGCTTCTACTCGGCCGTGGAGGATGTCCAGCCCGACGCGAGCTACGTCGTCGTCCCAGAGGGAGGGGCTTACCCAATTAGAGGTGGCACACAGGTGCTGAGCCTGGCAGAAGCCGTGCAGGTGGTAGCGGATTGGGGAGCGTAGGGCCTACAGCCCCACCACCCCCATAAACACCTCCGCAAACGCCGACCGCCTCACGTCCCCCTTGCCCAAATTAAACGGCGCACTCAAGCCATCACCATTCGCCAGCAAAATCAGCGTCACGCCCCGCTCCGGCAACCGTACCCACAACCCCGAGAAGGAGCCCGGCTGCCAGCCGTAGTGCCACACCACCGGCTCGCCGCTCACCTCCTGCACGAACCAGCCCATCCCGTACGGCAACGCCCCGCCGGTGCTCGTCGAGCGCGCTGGCGTCGTGGCCTGCATCAGCGTACTGTCCGCGAGCAACGCCCCGGCCGTGAGCGCGATGTCGAAGCGGGCCAGGTCCACGACCGTCGAGACGATGCCCGCGCCGGCGTTGACGCTGTAGGGCGTCGGGTACGCACTCTCGACCAATCGCCCGCCGTCCACTTTGTAGGGCTTCGCGAGGGCCGCCAGCACAGTCATGTCTGAAGAGTCCGCCTGCTCCGGGAGCGTGCGCGTCATCCCGAGGGGCGCGAAGAAGTCTTCCCGCAGCAAGTCCCGAAACGGTCGCTCCGTAACGGCCTCCACCACGCGGTAGAGCTGGCCGTACAGAAAGCCATTGTAGCGGTACGCGGCCCCGGGCTCCCCCTGCGCGGTGTGCGTGAGGTAGCGGCGCACGGTGAGGCGCTCGCGCTCGGTCTCGCAGCGCCAGTCCTCGGTGAGGCTAGCCAGGATCGGCTCCTCGGCCAGGACTTCCGCGGATTTGAAAAAGCCGCAGGCCTTGTCCCACGCCGGCACGTAGTCGGTGAAGGGTCGGTCGAGGTCGAGCTGTCCGCGCTCGACGAGTTGCAGCATGGCCGTCGCGGCGATCGGCTTGGTGAGTGAAGCGATCCGGAAGGGCGTCGCGGCGGTGACGGGGCGCTGTCCCTCGATGTCCGCCCAGCCGTAGCCCCGCGCGAAGGCAATCTCCCCGTCGGCCACGACGGCGGCGGCGAGTCCGGGCAGTTCGTAGCGGACGGCGAGCGAGTCGAGCGCCCGGTCGAGTTGTGCGTAGGGGCTCGGGGTTAGGGTGTCGGGTAGGGCGGCGAAGGCGAGGGCAAGCAGCGGCGTCATGGCGGGAAGGTAGGGGCGACGGCGGCTTCCGGTCTCCGCGCCGGGCCGTCGCCCCCGCAGGTCGCGAAGCGACCGCGCACGGCGTCCGTTCGCGCGCCGGCGCGGAGACCGGGAGCCGCGCGTCCGTTCGCGCGCCGGCGCGGAGACCGGGAGCCGCGCGCTCGTTCACACGTCGGCGCGGAGACCGCGCGCCGCGCGCCGCGCGCTAACTTCCCCGACATGGAACTCAAACTATACTGGCCAGCCTCAGGGATGCCGCACGGCTACGCCTGCGAGACCCCAGTCCACGTCGTCTACCGTCTGGCGGGCTGCCTCCCGGTGAGTGTCCTCCAGGAGCTCACGCGCGAACTCGTGGATCAGTTGACCACGCTGCAACTCAATCACCCCGGCGATACCGCACGCATCGACGCGGTGAAGGAGGAGTTCTTGCTCCGCTACGACGAGCTGCTCGACGCGCAGGATCAGTCGAAGTACATCTTGCACCGGCCCGAGGTGGCGCACATCGTGCTCGACAGCTGGCAGACGCTCCACGAACGGCGTGTCATTCGACTTCACACAGCGTGTATCATGGGCAACCACGTGCACGCCCTGCTACAGGGCTGGGCGGGCGCGCCGGACGCGCAACTCGGAAAGATTATCGGCGAACACAAATCATTCACCACGCGCCTCATCCTCAAGGCCGACCTGCACGCCGATAAGACCTCGGGCATAATCTGGGCCCCCGGCTTCTTCGATCGCTACGTGCGGCCCGGGAGGTGGGAAGAGGTAATGGCGTACGTCTTAAATAATCCCGTGAAGGCAGGACTCGTGAAGCAGGCAATGGACTGGCCGCATACGCTCGTGATGTAGGGCGACGGCGGCTTCCGGTCTCCGCGCCGGGCCGTCGCCCCAAAGGTCGCGAAGCGATCGCCAGGCCCGTTGCCCCGTCGCCCCGTCGCCCCGTCGCCCCGTCGCCCCGTCGCCCCGTCGCCCCGTCGCCCCGTCGCCCCGTCGCCCCGTCGCCCCGTCGCCCCGCAGGTCGCGAAGCGACCGCCAGGTCATCCCGACGCTGAGGCCACCATCAGCGCTCTTCGTTAACGTACAGCGCGCACCGGCGCGGAGACCGGAAGCCGCGCGCTGTGCAACCTTACCCTCACGACACCCGAGCGCCACTGCCTCTCCGATCACCTCCACAAAAGCGCATGATGCCCACGCTCGACCACCTCGTCTACGCCGTGCCCGACCTCGCCCGGGCCTGTGCGGCTTTCGCCAAAACCACCAGCGTCACGCCCGCGCCCGGCGGGCAGCACCCCGGTCGCGGTACGCACAATGCCCTCGTCGGCCTCGCGGGCGGGGCCTACCTCGAGTTCATCGCCGCCGACCCCACGCAACCCACCCCCGAGCACGGCCGCTGGATGGGCGTCGACCTCGTTACCGCGCCGACCCTCACGCGCTGGGCCATCCGCGATGTCGACTTGGGGGCTTTCGCCAAAACCCTCCGCGCCCACCGCCCCGCGCTCGCCCACCTCACGGAGGGCAGCCGCCGCACCGCCGCCGGCCAAACCCTCGCCTGGCGCATGACGGAGCCGCAGCCCGCGCCCGCCGTAGAGCTCGTCCCCTTCGCCCTCGACTGGACCCACTCCGAGACCCACCCGACCGAAGGCCTCACCCCAACCCTAGAGCTCCTGGAGTTGCGCCTAGAGCATCCCGGTGCCGAAGCCTTAAACCAACTCTTCCGAGACCTAGGCCTCGCCCACGCCGTATACTCCGCCGCAAGCCACCGCCTCGGCGCACACCTAGCCACACCTCGCGGAAATCTCTGGCTGTAGCAGTACAGGCACGCTCGTTCGGACCTGCCCCGCACCCCGCACCCAGGCACCCAGGCACCTCGCACCCAGGCACCCCGCACCCAGGCACCCAGGCACCCCGCCACCCCGCACAACGCCCGCCGCACCCCACCCGTTACTCCCACGTGCGCCGCGCTTCCTACTTCCTGTTCTTCTCAGGCCTCTTGCTCTTCGTCGTCTACGCCTTCGCGCCGCAGGTCACGACCCGCATCGTGGCGGCCTCCCTGGACCTGCTCGCCCCCAACCGCGCCGCCGAAGCCGCCTTCCGCGACAGCGTCACCGCCGCGGCCACCGACTACCTCGCAGATCGGGCCCTGGCCCTAATCGACTACCCAAGCTTATCGGACGCCGAGATCCGCAAGCTCACACGCGCCAGCTACTCCTCGCACCTCAGCGCCAGTCGTGCCGTGGGCCGCAACGCCAAGGGTGGCCTCGACCTCGCCGTCGTCCCGCGCGCCAGCGAGTACTACGTTTCCGGGTGGCGCCGCGGCCTCCTGGCGCCACGGGCCCTCAGCGTCATCGATAGCCTCGGCGAGCGCTTCCGCCGCGAAACCTCCGCGGCTGGCCTGCCGCCCGCGCGCTTCGTCATCACGAGCGGCTACCGCAGCGCGGCCCACCAGGCGCAGCTGCGCGAGGTCAACGAGAACGCCGCGGCCGGGACCTCGAGCCATGAGTTCGGCGGCTCCTTCGACATTACGTACCTGCGCTTCGCGACGGCGCCTTCGGTGATGGACACGGCCGCTTTCGCGCTCGGTCCCGGTGTTCCCGATGGCCTGCGTCGCTCGCTCGCCACGGCGCTCCAGCTCAGCCAGGCGCGTTGGGCGGAAGACATGATCGCGCAGCACCCCGATGCTTACCAGGCGGCTCTGGGACGGGCGTTGATTGCCTTGGAGGCCGAAGGACAGCTGTACGCACTGCGCGAGACGGGGCAGCCGTGCTTCCACGTCACGGCGCGGCCCCTGCTCTGAGCAGGCAAACACGTCTCGTGCACCGTCTCGTCGGGCCGCCGGGCGCGCATCCCTCACTGCGCCGTCACGAAGTGCACGTGTTGCTGTTGCCGGAACCGCTCGTACTCGGCTGGGTCGGGCTGGGGCAGGAGTTTGGCTAGCGCCCTGCGCTTCACGCGCGCGTACCCTCCGTCGCCGAAGACGTAGACCCCGCCGCGGCCGTCGTCGCGGACGCCGCGGAAGTGCGCCTCGGCCGGCACCTCCACCGAGCTCCTGATGTCGAGCGGGAGCAGGCCCGTACTCAGGGGCGCCCCGAAGATTTCCTGGCCGGACTTCGTGTGCGCGCTCACGCTGATCTTGTCGAGTTCGAAGCGCGACAGCGCCAGCAGGCCGAGGTCGGTGGCCATCACGGCGTAGTCGTGCCCCGGGAGGTAGCGGATGTCGCGCACGGCGTTGCCGCGCTCGCCGATGGTCGAGAGGCTCGGCATGTGCCCGTGGCCCCCGGCGGCCGTCGCGGTGGCGAGGTCGACGTACGTGAGGCTCGCGTCGAGCTGCACCCACAGGATGGTCTGGCCGTGGCCCCAGAGCCGGTCCACGTAGTTGTCGGCGAGTTCGAACCCCCGGCGCGCCTCCTCCTCGTGGAAGTACCAGCCGGCCTTGCCGGACATGGAACCCGTTTTGCCGAAAGGCGTCAACGCCTGGCGCAGCTGCACGAGCCCGATCGAGGTCGCGAACCACGTGCTCGCGTCCGGGGTCGCGGCGATATCGTGGGGGTCACCGGCGCGCGGCATCTCGCGGAGGCTCCTGTCGGAGGGGTCGTAGCACCAGACCATGCCCGTGGCCCGGTGCCGCGCCCACACCAGGCCGGTGAAGTCGAGGCAGACCTGGTCGGCGGGGAAGTCCATCCCCGGCACGGCGGTGGCGTGGCCGGTAGGTAGGTCGATGCGCTCGGTCCCGCAGGCTTTCGCCAGCACGAGTTGCGTCCCGAGGGCGGAGGCGTCGAGGATGGGGCAGGCTTTCGCCAAAACCAGGGGCCGGTCGTGCGCCAGGTCAATAACGCGGGCCGAGGTGATCAGGTAGGGCACGCGCGCGACGACGACGAGGTCGACGACGGTCTCGGCGCTGTCGAGGGCGAACGTTTGCCAGGGGGCCGGGCCGGTGGCCGCCGGAGCCGTGGGGTGGGAGGTCGAACGCGCGGCCGGGAGAGAGGCCGACAGGGGAACACTGGATGAGATAGCGAGCGCTAGAGCGACGGAGCGGAGTCGGATCATCCGGCGAAGGAACGGGTCCAGCGTAAAGGCCAGGTTAAGTCTGCATAGCCTACAGATTAGCTTTCAGTAAGTTATGTAAGGTGTTGATAATGCGCTGTTAACGCAGTGATATAAACGCTACGCTCACCTTGCGAACTCATCTGTACCAAATCCTACACACCATGATCAAACCTATTTACCTCCTTACTGCGGGCCTCCTTCTCGCGGGCGCGCACGCCGCCGACGCCCAGCGCGTCGGCGACGCCGGACCGAAGAAGAACGTCATCATGTACATCGGCGACGGCTTCGGGATCGCCCCGAAGACGGCCGCCCGCCTCGCGCTCGGCCAGGGCCAGCCCGGCTCCCGCTACGGCGACGACCCCAACTTCCAGCTCCTCGCCATCGACAAGCTGAAGTACAACGCGATGGTGACCACGCACTCGTACAACGGCTTCATCACCGACTCCGCCCCGGGCGCCACCTGCTACGCCGCCGGCCAGAACGGTAAGATCGACAACGACCAAATCGCCTGGGACCCCCTGACGCAGGCCCCCGTCGAGACCATCCTCGAGGCCGCCAAGCGCGAGGGTTACGCCGTGGGCCTCGTCACGAGCACCCGCGTCACGCACGCCACCCCGGCCGACTTCGCGAGCCACGTCTGGAGCCGCTCGCTCGAGAACGTCATCGCCGCGCAGTACCTCGCCTCCAGCCAGGCGGAGTACGCCGCGCTCTACGGCGCCGACTACGATACCGTCAAGCACTGGATCTTCCCGAGCGTCCGCGAGGGCGTCAAGATCGACGTCATCCTCGGCGGTGGCGCGCGACACTTCCTCCCGCGCGGTAGCAACCGCGACGTGGTAGACCGCAACGGCGTCGTCGTCAACGACGCCCGCGGCGAACGCGCCCGCCTGGCCGGTCGCCGCGACGACTCGCGCGACCTGATCACCTACGCGGAGCAGAACCTCAACTACAAGTTCGTCAATTCGCGCGACGGCCTGATGAACCTGGACTACAGTCAGTTCACGCCGAACGACGACCGCTCGCTGCTGGGTCTCTTCAACAACGATCACACCAGCTACGAGTAGGATCGCCAGCTCTTCGCCCCCTACGAGCCCTCGCTCGAGGACATGGTCAAGATCGCCATCGAGGTCCTGAAGCGCAAGAGCGATAAGGGCTTCTTCCTCCTGGTGGAGGGTGGCCGCATCGACCACATGGAGCACGCCAACGTGGGCGCCGTGAAGATCCTGCCGAATCGTACGTTCGGGATCGTGGTGGACACGCCGACCTACTCACCGGACGTGGTCTACTCCGCGGACCCCGCCGCCGAGGCCCTGCGCATTCCCGGCATCTACGGCTCGGACTACCTCATCAAGGAGGTCCTCGACTTCGACTACTCCATCGCCGCCGGGCGCGCCCTGCTCAATGACGCCTCCGCCGGCGAGACCCTCATCTTCCAGGCGGCCGACCACGAGTGCGGTGGCCTCACGGTGACGGGCCTCCACGATGAGCAGGACGCGCAGGGCAACGGGACGCAGGTGCGGACCTACGCCAAACGCCCGGATAACTCCCTCGGACGCGCCAACGCCCAGCCGGGTCGCATCGACCGCGGGGACGCCGAGATCGGGGGCTGGTTCCCGGAATACGAGATGTACGACTTCCAGGGCACGATGTGGCCGCGGCCCGCGGGCCCGAACGCGCGTCGCCTCGTGATCGCGTACGGCTCCAACATCCAGACCAACGGCAACAGCAATCCGGGTACGCCCGGCAACCACACCCCGGACGACATCTACGTCGGGGCGGACGACAACGTCGGTGGACGTTTCGCGAGCCGCATCACGGGCCGTGGCCTGCTCGACAATACCGACCTCACGCCGATCATGAGTGAGTTCATGGGCCTCACGAACGTGTTCTCGACCTTCGACGCCAACCTCGCCCTCGAGATCGAGAGCGACAAGGCCACGGCCTGCGCCTTCGAGCCGGTGACCCTCACGGTGACGGCTACCAACAACGATATCCGCACTGCCGAGGACGTGACCGTCAAACTGCCGTTCACGAGCCGCACGGCCTTCGTAAGCGCCAGCACGAGCGCGGGCATCTTCCGCCAGTACGGCCCGGGCAGCGTCCTCACCGAGGAGTGGGAGGTCGGCGAGCTCGAGCCCGGGGAGTCGGCCACGCTGACGCTCACGGTCTTCACGCTCCGCAACGCCGCCCTCACGTTCACGGCGAGCACGACCGGGGGCGCCGATTCGGCGAATGCCTCGACGACGGTCGCGACCGGGACTTGCCGCCCGCTCCCGGGTGAGAACCCCGGTGCCGACAACGCGACCTCCCGCGAGGCGGACGGCGTCGGTGCTACGACGGTGTCGGTCTACCCGACGCTCGCCCAGGAGCAAGTGACGGTGACGCTCGACAGCGAGGTGGCACAGGACGCGCAGGTTATGGTGGTCGGCCTCAACGGCGCCATCGTGTCCCGCCAGGCGCTCAAGGCCTCGGCGGGGGTTAGCAATCACGCCGTCAACGTGGGCGAACTCACGGCGGGTAGCTACCTCGTGGTGGTCGACGCCGGTGGCGAGCGCAGCGCGCAGGCCATCGTGGTAGAGTAGGGCCGAAGCCCTTCCGTGCTTGATGATACTAAGCCCCTGGCTGCCGTGGTGGTAGCCGGGGGCTTTTTTCGTGCGGGCTTTGCGGCGGCGTTTGCCTCGCTCCGCGAGCGCCGCTTACGAAAATTGGTGCCGCCCACCTTCGGCGACCGGGCGCGGGGTCCTTGCCGCGCTGGTGCGGCAGACGCGGGCCTGCGGCCCCCGTCGCGGAACCCGTCCCCGGTGAGCGAAGGTGGGCTTACGGCGGCGTTTGAGTCGCTCCACGAGCGCCGCTTACGGAGGCCAGGGGCACACTCGCGGAGCGCGCCACGGCCCATACCCCGGCGGCGGCCGCCATCGCGAGAGCCAGGGCGCCGGCCCACAGGAAGGCCGTCGGCAAGTCGTACGCAGCCACCACTGGCGCCACGGCAATCGGGGACACGAATTGCCCGAGGAAAAGACACGACGACAGCAGTCCCAGCACCCGCCCGCGCTGCGCCAACGGGGCGGCCTGCATGACGAGCTGATTGACGTTCGGCATGATGAACCCGAGCCCGAAGCCACTCACGAGCACCGTCGCTACCACCGCCCAGTAGCTGTCCATAAAGGAGAGCAGCACGTAGCCCAGCCCGAGGAGCCCGAAGGCCAGCGCGAGCACCCACCACGGCCCGATGGCCGCCTTGACGCGCGCGAAGGAGAAGGACGCGACGGCCCCGGACAGCGTCGTGGCGGCCACGGCGACGCCGGTCATGGTGGAGCTTGCGCCAAAACCCTCCAGCAAAAAGGGGAGCTGCACGGGCGTGAGGTAAAAGACGACCATCGCGAGGAACATGGTGGCGAACATGACCACGGACAGGCCCCAGAAAGGTGCGGCGGGGGCGGGTGGCGTTTTGGCGAAAGCCGGAGCCGCCGTGCCGGTAGCGGTCTCGGCCCCGGTGGTTTTGGCGGCAGCCGTGGTAGTTTTGGCGGAAGCCGGACCAGGACCAGACGCCGTGTCCCGCGGCGGCTCCTCGAGGTAGCGGGCCACGAGCGGGAGCATCAGCAGCGACAGGAGGTAAATCCCGAAGGGCGCGCGCCAGCTCACGTCGGCCAGCAGGCCCCCGCCCACGATGAAGACGATGCCCCCGAGCGACATGGCCGCGGCCTGCTTGCCGAGCAGATCCCCGCGCTCCTCCCCGTCGAAGTAGTCCGCGATGAGGGTCGCGGTGACGGTCATGACGAGCGCGACGGCGACCCCGAGCAAGGCGCGGCTGGCGAGCAGCAGCGGGAGCGAAGACACGAGCCCGCCGCCGACGCCGCCCACGGCATAGAGCGCGAGGCCGACGTAGAGCAGCCGCAGGCGCCCGAGCCGGTCGACGAGGTAGCCGGCCACCGGACTGGCCACGGCGATGAAGAGCGCCGGGACAGTAAGCACGAGCCGCGCGAGGACATCTACGTCGGGGGTGTCGGCGAAGGTTTGGCGGATGAGCGGGAGGGCCGCCGCGACGGTGGCGCCGCTCATGACGGTGAGCGTGGAGGCGAGCAGGAGCGTGAGCTTGCGCGGGTGCATGGCGGTGGGAACGCACGGGGGCGGGGGATGGGTGGGGAGCGTTACTTCTCCCCGCGCCGCAGTCCGAGCAGGTAGTCGAAGGTGACCTGTCCGCTCTGCTTCTGGAGTGCGTCGAAGTCCCTATCCTTAAACGTTCGAAGGTTAAAGCCTAAGGCCAGGCGAAACTGAGTGGTTCCAAACCCAAGCATCGGCCGAACACGGAAATCGCCTTCACTTAGGTCGGTGTAGTAAACGCCATCCAATCCGGCGGAAAAGAGCCAGAACGAAAGCCATGAGCTGTACTTGAACCCGTACAGTGGATCATCCCCGAGGGAAATCTCTACGGAAGGCCCGTGGGTAAGCAGTCCAGACGGGTGGTGGAAATCATAGGCGATGAGCGATCGGTGGAACCCGACCTCGAAGAATCTCCGACCACGCCCTTCGTCCTCCTCTGCGTAGCTAAAGTGCGAATTGAGCCCAAGCAGGATTCTGGAGTGCCACTCCGGCTCGGAGGTCACGTAAGCCTGGGGAGGTGCGTCCCCTTGCGCAGCAGCGGAGCACGGGAGGGCGAGCAAGCTGAGGAGTAGAAGCGGACGCATTTCGACTGCTAAATGTAGCGTATTGCCTTATTCTGTGGGACAACCGGAAACTCTGGGCTCCCAACTAAATGCCGCTATGCGGCTGCCCCCCCCCCGACTACCCAGAGCCGCATAGCGGCGTCTACCCTAGAGGCTATGGTTTACCCGGATCTCTTTGAGCGTTATAATCGTATACGATTAAAAAATACGATGTATACTTGACCTAGGCTACCCCCCGAGCAAAGACCCGACCAGCTCAAACCCGGTATGCCACGCGCCGAAGCCCCCAACTCATGTCCCCCCTCCACCTCCAGTCCACGGTCCGCGCCTACCTCCTCGCCCGCATCCGCGCCGGCGCCCTCGGGCCCGGCGACCGCATCTCCCTCCCCACCGTCGCCCGCCAACTCGCGCTCTCCGTCACGCCCGTCCGCGAGACCTTGACCCGCCTCGGCTACAGCGGCGTGGTGGCCTACCGCGAGCGCCGCGGCTTCTTCGTCGCCGAACTCTCCGCCGCCGAGGCCCACCGCCTCTACCACACCGTCGTCGCCCTCGAGACCGAGGCCCTGCGCGCCGCTCCCCCCGGCAGCATCGACCTGGCTGCGCTCCGGGACGCCAACGCGGCTTTCGCCAAAACCGACTCCCCCGCCGAGCGCTACGACGCGGACGCCCGCTTCCACGAACGCCTCTGCGCGTTTTTCGCCGACAGCCCCGTCGAGCAGCTCCTCGAGGACTTGCGCGTCCGCATCTACCTCTACGAGCGCGCCTACCTCGCCAAGCCCACGAACGTCGCCGCGTCCGTCGCCCTCCACACCCGCATCATCGCCGCCCTCGCCGCCGGAGACGTGGACGCCGCGTGTGCAGCCTTGCGGCAAAACTGGCTCAACATCTCCGCCGTCCTCGAGGCCGCCGGCCTGGCCGACGCACTCGACATCCCCGCTCCCCAAAACGCTTAATCAATGATTCCCTCCCCCCCCAACCCGCTGTCCAAAGTCTCGCTGTTCCTCTGCGCGCTGTTATTGTCTCTGCTGGTGACGGCTTGCGCCAAAACCCTTCCCACCGCCGCGACCGCCAGCCCCGTTAACGCCGCAGCGCCTTCCGACACCGCCACCCGCTACCGCCCCGGCGTCGTGTCCACCCCCGAACACGACGAAGGTGGCCTGCTGCTGGCGAGTTTTGGCGAAAGCCGTACCACCCCTCGCGAAACCTACTTCTGGCGGCGCCTCCCCGGCGAGAAGCAGAAGCTCTACGTCCTCGATGGACCCGATGACGACACGCCCACCCTCGCCCCCTTCTCCACCGACCGCGACGAGAACCCCTACCTCACCCGCGACGGACTCACGTGCTACTTCGGCTCCGAGCGCCCCATCCCCGGCCGGCCCAACCTCGGCAACTTCGACATGAACCTCTGGGTCACGCGGCGAGCCACCATTACGAGTCCCTGGTCCGACCCCGAGCCCCTGCCGCCGAGCTTCAACCAGGTCCAGCGCGAGGGCGAAGCGTGGCCCCTCGCCAACGTGAGCGCCGTGACGAGCCTCGACGACGAAACCTTCTACGTCTCGACCCAGAACCGCGGCGACACCGCCACTCGCCTCTACGCCTACCGCCGCGACGCCACCGACGACCTCGTCGACCCCCGACCCGTCGAAGGTCTCTTCGCGGACCCCCGCTACGCCGTCGGCGGTCCCTCCCTCACGCCCGACGGTCGCTACCTGTTCTTCAGCAGCTACGGCGCCCCCGGCGGCGCGGGTGGGGAAGACCTGTACGTAAGTCGCCGGACGGCGGCCGGTGGCTGGTCGCGCGCCGTGGCCCTCGCGCAGGTCAACTCCGTCCACGAGGAGGCCGGGCCGTACGTCTCGCCGGACGGGCAGACGCTGTACTTCGGCAAGTGCTACTTGCTCAATCGGGAGACGTACGCGTACACGCCTTGGGACGTATTTGCGGTGCCGATGGGGAGCTTGGGCTTGGAAAAGTTGTTTGGAGAGGAGTAGACGCCGTACGTCGAACCCTCGACTCATCAGTGCGCCTCCAACCAATTCTCCCCGACCCCACTCTCCACCAGCAGCTTCACCTTCAGATCCGGCATCGCGCCTTCCATCTCTTCTTTGACGAGTTTGCGTAGCGCATCGACTTCACTTCGCTTCGCATCGAACACCAATTCGTCGTGCACTTGAAGGGTAAGTAAGCTTTCCATGCCCTCGCGCCGCATGCGCGCGTGCACGTTGATCATCGCGAGCTTCATCAGGTCGGCGGCCGTGCCTTGGATCGGGGTGTTGACGGCGTTGCGCTCGGCGTAACTGCGCAGGTTACCGTTGGCGGAGTTGATGTCGCGCAGGTAGCGGCGGCGCCCGAGTAGGGTCGTCACGTAGCCTTGTTTTCGCGCCAGCTTGACTTGGCTGTCCATGTATGCCTGCAGCTGGTGGTAGGTCTCGAAGTAGCGCTTGATCAGGTCGCCGGCCTCCTTGCGGTCGATCTCGAGTTCGTTGGCCATCCGGTTGGCGCCCGCACCGTAGATGATGCCGAAGTTGACGGTCTTCGCCTTGCGGCGCTGGTCGTCGGTGACCTCCCCGTAGGGTACGCCGTACACGAGGGCGGCCGTCGAGCGGTGGATGTCCTGCCCGGCGTTGAAGGCCTCCAGCATCTGCTGCTCCCCGGCGATCTCGGCGATGAGCCGCAGCTCGATCTGCGAGTAGTCCGCCGAGACGATCACGTGGTCTTTGCTGTGCGGAATGAAGGCCTTGCGGATCTGCCGTCCGACATCCGTGCGCATCGGGATGTTCTGGAGGTTCGGATTGGAGCTGCTGAGGCGCCCCGTGGCTACGGCTGCCTGGTTAAAGCTCGAGTGGATGCGGTTGTCGCGCGGGCTCAATAGCTTCGGGAGCGCATCGACGTAGGTGCCGCGCAACTTCGACAACTGTCGGTAGTCGAGGATCTTCTGCGCCACCGGATTGAGCTTGGCGGCATCTTGCATCGTGAATTCGTCCGTTTTATACTGCCCGGATTTCGTCTTCGAACCTTTGTAAGGCACCTTTAATTCGTCGAAGAGAATTTCGCCGACTTGCTTGGGTGAGTCAATGTTAAACGGCCGGCCGGCAGCTTCGTAGATCTCGTCCTGGAGCAGCGCCTGGCTCTGCATCAGTTCTTGCGAAAGCTCCGCCAGGAATTCCGTATCCAGTGCCACGCCATTGTACTCCATGTCGCGCAGGACGTATACTAGCGGCGCCTCCACTCTCTCGTACAACTCCGCCATCTCCTCGCTCGCCAGCTTCGGTCGCAACAGGTCGTAAAGGCGCAGCGTAATGTCGGCATCCTCGGCGGCGTAGGCGGCGGCGTCGGCCACGGGCACATCCCGCATCGTACCCTGCGATTTGCCCTTCTTCCCGATCAACTCCTCGATGGGTTGCGGCGAGTACTTCAGGTACGTCTCCGACATGTACGTGAGGTTGTGCCGCAGCTCCGGGCTCAGCACGTAGTGCATCAGCATCGTGTCCTCGACGGGCCCGGCGAGGTCGACGCCGTACCACTTCATCACGATCGCGTCGTACTTCAGGTTCTGCCCGATCTTCGGCTTGCTGGCGTCCTCCAATACCGCCTTGAAGCGCGCCGCGACGGCTTTCGCCAAAACCTGATCCGCGGGCACCGGCACGTAGTAGCCCACCTTGTGCTCGACCGAGAAAGCCATGCCGACCAGTTCAGCTTCGTTCGGATCAATGCCGGTCGTCTCGGTGTCGAAGCAGATTTGGGGGGCTTTCGCCAAAACCTGCAGCAGGTCGACGAGCTGCTCCTCTGTCTCGATCAAGTGGTACGCCTGGTCGGTGGTGGACATGTTGTGGTTCGCCACGGAATAGGCCGGGGGCCCCGTCGGTGCCGTCACCGCCTTCGAAGCCTTCCCCGAAGTAATGTTGCCGAACAGGTCGACCGCCTGTCCAGCCGATCGCACAGACGACGCGTTGCCCCCTCCGGGGGGAGGGGGGGACTGCCCCTGTACGGCCACCTCATTCCCGTCCTCGTCCAACTCCCCGAAGTCGATCAAATCCTCCCCGTCATCACCGACGCCACCCGTTTTGGCGGAAGCCGCATCAGCATCCGTTTTGGCGACAGCCGAACCCTCCACCGGACTAAACAAATCGATCGCCCCCGAGCTCGCCGGCACCGTCATCCCGGCGTCGGCCGCACCCAGGATGGCCTTCGCGAGGCTCCGGATTTCGTACTCCGCGAAGAGCTCCGCTAGCGCCTCCTTATTCATCGGGTCGACACAAAACTCCTCGGCGTTGAAGGTCACCGGTGCCCCGGTGTCGATCGTGGCGAGCCGGTAGCTCATCCGCGCGAGGTCCTCGTGCTCGGCGAGGCGCTTGCCGTTGGCGCCCTTGACCTCGTCCTTGCGCGCCAGCACCTCCTCGAGGCTCCCGAACTCCTTGAGGAGCTTGGCGGCCGTCTTCTCGCCGATGCCCTTGACGCCGGGGATATTGTCCGACGAGTCGCCCATTAGGGCCAGCACGTCGATGACCTGCTCCGGGCGCGCGATGTCCCACTTGTCGAGGATGTCCTGCTTGCGCAAAACCGTCACGCCGCTGCCCATCCGACTCGGGCGGTACTGGTGGATCTTGTCGCTCACGAGCTGGCCGTAGTCCTTGTCGGGCGTCACCATGAACACCTCGTAGCCCTCGGCCTCGGCCTGCTTGGCGAGGGTCCCGATCACGTCGTCGGCCTCGTAGTTGTCGACCACCTTGACGGGGATGTTCATCGCCTCCACGATCCGGCGGATCACGGGCAGGGCCGCGCGGATGTCCTCGGGCTGCTCCTCGCGGTTGGCCTTGTACTCGACGTACATCTCGGAGCGGAAGGTCTGGCCCGAGGGGTCGAACACGACGGCGATGTGGCTCGGGTTCGAGGTCTGGAGCAGGTCCCAGAGCATGCGCGTGAAGCCGACGATGGCGCTCGTGTTGACGCCCTTGGAGTTGATGAGAGGTCGGTCGCGGAAGGCGAAGTGGTACTGGTAGACGAGGGCGTGGCCGTCGAGGAGGTAGAGGACTTTTTCGGGGGCGGGCATGGGGTAAATCTAAGGACGGCCGGGGGCCTGGTTGTGACGCTGCCGCTTCACGACGGCTCGGCTTGGGGGCTGGGGGGGGGCGTGTGTCGTGGTCGGGGGGGGCGCTGGGCTGGTGGCGTTTATCGCGTTTAAGTGGATTTAAGCAGGTTTTTCAGGTGTAACAGGTTTTTTCTGTTATATCTGAAAAATGCGCTTAACTCTTTGCTTTTGCCATTCGCCGAAGCACGAACTCATCGAAGAGTGGCACCGTGAAGGCCGTCGAACCGTGGTCGGGGGAGAACACCATCCCTTTCTTGATCAGGTTGTTCTTGATCGAGCCAGCGCCGTTGCTGCTCAAACCCATTTTCCGAGCTACGTCCCCCGTGGGGTGGGGTCCGGCCCCCAGGGATGCCATGGCGTAGATGTATTCCCGTTCACGCCCCGTCATACGGTCGTACCGGACGTTAAAGAAGCCCTCGTCGAGCCGCGCCAGTACGAGCGGGGACGCCTCTCGTACTACCCCCTCGTCGATGGTGCCGTCGGTACAGACATCCCAGCACTGCTTACCCCATTCCTGCAGGAAGTAGGGGTAGTTGCGTGTCGCACCTTGGATTGTACGCAGGGCGGCGTCGGTGAAGTGAACGGGCGTATCATCGGTCGGGACCTCCAGGGCGGCCCGGCCTGCCGCCTCCGAGAGCGGCCCAACGTTTACGTACTCGAATAGCCGTTCGGCGTAGGATTTGGCCTCCCCGGCGAGTGCGGCCAACTGCGGGAGACCGCCTCCGAAAAAGGTAATCGGGAGGTTTTTCTGTGATACCCGGTGCAAGGCCACGATCAACGCGGATAGATCCGTCTTGCTGAGGTACTGAATCTCGTCAAGGAGGATGGCGATCGGCCGCTTGGCCTGCTGCGCCGCGCGTCCAATCAATAAGAACAGTTCTGGGAGATCCGTCTCGAGGTCGCCCGAACTCAGGTAATCGGGGTTCAAATCTACTTTCGCCTCTATTCCGCCGACGTTCACCGAGAAGCTACCCGCGAAGCTCGTAAGTGCCCGGGTGGCCTTACGCACCAGGTCGCGGGCCGCCTCTGCGCGGTCGAGCCTCCGGAGGGCGAGGGTAAGCTTAGGCACGAGCAGGTCGGGCAGCGAACGCGACTCCGGAGCCTCGATGAGGATCGTGAGACAGCCGCGCTGGTCGGCCACATCTTCGATCGCATTGAGGAGCACCGTCTTGCCGACGCCGCGTAGCCCGAGCATCACGATGCCCCGTTGGTTGAAGCCCTTGAGCGACCGCCCGATGGCCGTATTCGCGCGGGCAAGCAACTCGTCACGTCCCGTCAGGGCAGGGGGTTCAGCGCCGGCGCCAGGGGAGAACGGGTTCGCTTCGGGATCCATGTGTACGAAGTTAAACGCATTTTACCCCTCACCCCTCACTCCCCCACCACACTCAACAGGGTCCCCTCCTGCTCGGCGATGATCTTGAAGACCTCCCGCACGCCGGGGTAGGCCTCCGCCGGGTAGACGAGTTGCTTGATGCTCATCGCGCTCTGAAGCACGAGGCCGCCGTCGGTGGGCTCGATGGACTGCGAGTAGGCGATGGCCCCGTCGGGGGTCTCGATCCGCACCGGCGCCGGCAGGGCCTCGAGGGCGTAGCCCGCCGGTAGCGCGATGGTGATCCGGCGGTTCTCGAACACCTTGTGGGGGAACTCGATCGGGAAGGTGCGCTCGGGGGCGGCGAAGGGGTTCTTGTCGTGCGCGGCCCCGAGGTAAGGGCTCACGATGAGGCCGAAGGGCGTTTTGCCGAAAGGCGCATCACTGCGGATCCGTGCGGACACCGCGTAGGCGTTGTTGCCCTTCGGCGTCACCTCGACCTCGCTCAGGGTGTAGCCCTCGAACAGGTCGGCTTTCGCCAAAACCAGTCCCAGCTGCCCGTCCCGGCGCTGTAGGTGCCGCGTGGCTGCCTGCCCGACGAGCGTGAGCTGGATGGTGCCCCCGAGGTGCCCGTCGTCCCCGAGGGCCAGGTCGCCCGTCAGTTGCTGCTGCGCGTACTGGCGCTCCTGGAGGTCGACGAACTCGTGGCCCTTCGGCATCACGAGGAAACCCGCCCCGTTGAGGTCGGCGTACGGCAGGAGCCCGGGCGCCGTATTAGCCGCGAGCGGGTCGGCGAATACGTACGTCCCGCCGATCTTCGCGGCCACGATGGTGTGCTTCATGCTGGCCACGTTGGGCTGCGCCTGGAGCAGCGGTCCGTGCTCGCGGTGGCTACAGAACACCGGGTAGGCCTCGAGCCCGAGGGCGCGGGCGAGGCCCACGAGCTGCGCGGCGATCTCGGCGCTGTTGAGATTGGCCTCGCGGGCGTTGCGCGAGCCCCGGTTGCGGGCGTAGATCGAGATGTAGTCGTCGTGCGTAAAACTCGTCGTCACCTGGTCGAAGGCCCAGGCGTAGCGCTCGGCGGGGTCCGTAATGCCCGGCGGACACTCCGTGGCCCACTCGTCGTAGTACTTCGAGCCCTTCAGCGCCTCCTTCATCCCGGGCTCCTCGCGGAGGTCCTTCGCGATGTCGTCCCAGGTCGTCGAGACGCTGACTACCTGTCCGTCGAGCCGCGCGTACTGCCCGAGCTCGAGCACGACGCGCGAGCGGTAGTTGTCGATGCTCGTGACGTACTCCTGCTCGCGCAGGGCCGGCAGGGCCGTCGACACGAAGGTCATGACGTTCGAGGGGTTGCTGTTCGTGGCCGTTGTATTGTCGTACTTAATGGGGTGTGACCCGAGCGTGAAGCCCTGGTAGGCGAAGCGCCCGGGCGTGCGGAACTCGTAGTACGCGTACTGCACCGGGACATCCTCCTGCATCACGTACGGGCGCGGGCGTGAGATGTAGTCGGAGGACTCGCGGTAGCTGAGGTCGAGCACGGAGCCCTCGCGCGCGGCCGGGAGGCTGAAGGCGTACTCGACGCGGTCTTCGTCGACGCGGGTCTTGAAGACGTTTTTCGGGTCGAGGGCGGTGGTGGTGAGGCGGCCGTCCTCGTAGGTGTGGGTGAAGGCCTTGAGCTCAGACATCGACTGCCCATCGCCGGCGCCCTTCGGCTGCCAGAGGCGGACCTTGAAGGTGGCCTCCCCGAGTCCGCTCCTGTCCACCACGCGCACGACGCGTCGGTGTTCGGTGACGAGGGAGTACCCGACCTCCGGGTTGTCGAACAGAGTCGTCTTCGCGGACTTGTGGATCACGTAGGCGTGCGTGGAGCTATCGCCGGCGTAGGCGTTGGCGCGGAACCAGTCCCCGGTCACTTTGCCGGGTTCGGGCAGGGCGGCGGGGGCAGCGTCTTGCGCGAGGAGCGGCGGGGCGTACGCGACGACCAGCGCGAAGGCGACGGCGGCAAAGAGATAAGCGAGTGGTCGCATAAGTATGGCTCAGGTTGCCCCGGGGGGGGGGGGCCAGGTCTCGTGTGGAGAGTAAATATAGGCCCTGGCCCCATGGCGAGCCGGGGTGTCGTGCGAATGCACCCTCTGCGTTCCGTCCTTCTTCACGGGTAGCGCTCGAACCACCCCAGCACCGCGCTCACCTTCGCCATCAGGTTGCTCGGCCGGTTGGTGATGCCGTGGCCGGAGTCCTGGATCCGGACCATGGCCGTCTCCACGCCCGCCAGCTTTAGCGCGGCGTAGTACTGCTCCGACTCCGCGATCGGCGTGCGGTAGTCCTGCTCGCCGGTGAGGAGCATCGTGGGGGTCTTAACCTGGCCGGCGAGACTCAGCGGCGAGCGCTTCCAGTACGACTCGTAGTCCTCGTAGGGGGGCTTCTCGAACCAGTACTTCGTGAAGTAGGCCGTGTTGTCGGCGTAGAGCGCGAAGCTGGCCCAGTTGATGACCGGCTTGGCCACCACGGCGGCCTTAAACCTGTCCGTGTTGCCGACGATCCACGCCGTGAGCACGCCCCCGCCCGAGCCGCCCGTCACGTAGAGCCTGTCGGGGTCGACGTAGCCCTTCGTGATGGTCGCGTCGACGGCGTCCATGAGGTCGTTGTAGTCCTTGCCGGGGTAGTCGTTCTCGATCAGGTTGGCGAACTCCGCCCCGTAGCTCGTCGAGCCGCGCGGGTTGACGTACAGCACCACGTACCCGGCCGCGGCGTAGAGCTGGTCCTCGAGCGAGAAGCGATCGCCGTAGTTGGTGTACGGCCCGCCGTGGATCTCGAGAATGAGCGGGTATTTGCGACTTGCGTCAAAACCTGCCGGCTTCAGTATCCAGGACTGGATGCGACGCTTGTCGACGGTGCTCTCGGTGTAGAGCTCCTCGACGGTACCCATGTCGCGCGCGGCGGCCAGGTCCTCGTTGAGGCGCGTGACGCGGCGTACGTCGTCGCCCTCGCCCACGGCCAGGTCGGCGGGGTGGTCCGAGCCGACGAGCGTGAAGGCGTAGCGCTCACCGGGCCCGGCCGAGAACTGTCCGCCGCTGTAGGGCCGCCCGAGGCTCTGCCCGCCGACGCGCTTGGTGAGCGTACGCGGCGCCCCGCCGGAGGCCTTCACGCGCGCCAGGTAGGTGTCGCCCTCGGTGTCGTACTGGATGATGAGCTCGTCCTTCTCGGTCCACTGGAAGTCGTCCACGGAGCGGTCGAGCGCCTGCGGTCACCGAGCGCGCGTTGGAGCCGTCGAGGTTGGCGACGTAGAGCTCGGTGTTGTGGTACCCGAGGCGCCGGTCGTCGAAGCCGGCGTAGGCGATGAGCTTGCCGCTCGGCGAGACCTTCGGACTGTCGTCCGGGCCCTTGCGGGTCGTGAGCCAGGTCACGGCGCCGCGGCCGTCGGTGGTGACGCGGCCGAGGTTGGTGTCGCCGACCTCGCGTTCGTCCGCGGAGGCGTCGGCGCTGAAGAGCAGGGCTTTGCCGTCGGGCGTGAAGGTGGGGCCGGCGTGGTCGTAGTCCCCGAAGGTGAGCTGGCGGGCCGTGCCGCCGTCGGCGCCCACGACGAAGAGCTGGTCGTAGCGGGGTTTGAGGTAGCCGCCGCCGTCGGCTCTGTACTTGAGTCGGTCGATGTAGATCGGGTCCCCGGCCCACTTCGCGCCGGCGGGTTTTGGCGGAAGCTGCACCACGGACTTGCTCGCCTCGTACGCGACCGGCATCACGAAGGCGAGTTGGGTGCCGTCGGGGCTCCACGTCATGCCGCCGGGCGCCTCCTGTACCTTCGTAACCTGGAGCTCCTCGCCGCCGTCGAGGTAGCGTACGAAGACCTGGGGCTTGTCGTCGACCGCGCGCACGAAGGCGACTTTCTTGCCGTCGGGCGACCACCGCGGGCTGCTGGCCTCGGTGATGAGCGGGCGGTTGCGACTTCCGTCAAAACCGACGAGGTAGATGTCCGACGTGCTGCGGTCGGTCATGATGTCGAAGCCGACGCGCTCGTAGGCGACCTGCCGGCCGTCGGGACTCACGGCCGGGTTGCGGACGTACTCGATGTCCCAGACATCGGAGGGTTGGAGGGTGCGGGTGGGCTGGGCGGCGATGGTGAGGGGCGCGGCGAGACTGAGCGCTACCACAAAGCAGACGGCGTGAAAATTGAGCATGGCGGAAAGGTAAACGGTGGGGCGCTTCCCGCGCTCGCCGAGGGGGGCGCTGGCGGGGGCCGTTCGACCGCTTCTGAGCGGCGGCCCTACTGCTCAGAAACGGCGGTGGCGCCACTCGGAAGTGGTCGAACGCCACCCGCCACCATCCCGAACCTGGCCAGGGCCTCGACCACCTCCAGGGCTTCCTTCCCGAGCGCCGTGAGGGTGTAGTCGACCCGCGGCGGGACCTCGCCGTAGTCCTTGCGGACCACGAGCGCACCGGCCTCCAGGCGCCGCAGCTCCTGGGTCAGCATCTTGTCGCTGATGCCGTGGGTCTTGCGGCGCAACTCCGCGAAGCGCAGCTGCTCGCCGCCGAGGGCGTGCAGGATCAACAGCGTCCACTTCCCGCCGATGAGGTCCATCGCGCGACGGATGGGGCAGTTCTCGAAAATGGTCGCCACGTCACTCTTCATATCACAAATGTACACGAACCTTTTGGTAGGTACTGCATTTTAGTGAGCGTGCGCGCTAGTTTTGCGGAAGCGTAACCATCCCACGTCCCCCGTATGCCCCCGTCCCCGAACCCACGACTCCTCTACGTCTACGACGCCCTCTGCGGGTGGTGCTACGGCTTCAGCCCGACCTTGAGGACTTTCGTCAAAACCCACGGCGCCAGCGTGAAGGTCCTGAGCGGCGGGATGATCAGGGGGGAGCGCCGCGGGCCGATCGGCGAGGTGGCCGCCTACATCAAGCGGGCCTACAAGGACGTCGAGCACCGCACGGGCGTCAAGTTCGGGAAGGGCTTCGTCGACGGACCGCTCGAGCGCGGGGACATGTACATGACCTCGGAGCCGCCGGCCGCGCTCCTGGCCTGGGCCCGCGAGCAGAGGCCCGACCGGCAGCTCGACGCCGCGCACGCGCTCCAGGACGGGATCTACGACCTGGGCTTCGGCCCCGACAGCGACGAGCTCGCTACTTACCTAGCCGTGGCGCTCGACCTCGACGCCGCCGCCGCGGTCGCCGCCCGGACCGCCCCCACGTACGAGGCCGCGGCCCGGCGGGACTTCGCGCTGTGCGAGGAGTTGGGGGTCCGGGGATTCCCGGCGCTCTTCGTCGAACAGCCCGACGGCCTCGTCGCGATCGCGAACGGGTTCACCGACGGCCACACGCTCGGCAAGCACCTCGCGGCCGTCACCGCCACCCCCGCCCAAACCCACTAAGCCATGACTACCGACTCCACCATCGCCCTCTTCGGCGGCACCGGCCGCACCGGCAAGCCTACGCTACGCCGCCTCCTCGACGCAGGTTTTAGCGTCCGCGCCCAGGCCCGCAACCCCGCCGACATCGACATCGACAACCCGAAGCTCACCGTGCTCCGGGGCTCCTTCAACGACCCCATCGCCGTGCGCGAGGTCATCCACAATGCCGACGCCGTCGTCAGTCTCGTGGGCCACGTCAAGGACTCCGAGAAGGACCTCCTCACGACCGGGATCGGCTACGTGATCCACGCCATGAACGAGCGCGGCATCCGACGCATCGTCAACCTCACCGGCGCGGGCGTCCCCTTCCCGGCCGACGAGCCGAAGTTCGTCGATAAGGCCTTCCGCTTCGTGATGAACACGTTCTTCAAGGACATCGTCCACGACGCCACCGAGAGTTCGTTCCTGCTGCGGGCCTCCGGGCTGGATTACACCAACGTGCGTGCCCCGCGCCTCACCGAGGGCGCCGCCAAGGGCGAGTACATCACCGGGTACGTCGGGCACATCAACAGCTCCCTGACGCGCGAGGACCTCGCCACTTTCCTCGTGGACGTGCTCGTGAAGGACCGGTATATCAAGGATGAGCCGGCGGTAAGTAATTAGGGGGACGGTGGGGTAGAACGGTTTTCTTTGCGCGCCGTTAGCCCACCCGAAAGGACGGCTTTCGCCAAAACCCGCTACAACCCCCACCCATGATCCGCATTCTCGCCAACGACGGCATCGAGGCCGACGGCCAAGCCAAGATGGAAGCCGCCGGCTTCGAGGTCGTCACCACGAAAGTTCCGCAGGACCAGCTCGCCGAGGCGCTCAAGCACTACGACGCCATCTGCGTGCGCTCGGCGACCACGGTGCGCAAGGAGCTCATCGACCAGGTGCCCAACCTCCGGGCCATCGCCCGCGGCGGGGTCGGGATGGACAACATCGACGTGGAGTACGCCCGCTCGAAGGGGATCAAGGTGGTCAATACACCCGCGGCCAGCAGCCGTGCCGTGGCCGAACTCGTGTTCGGGCACGTCCTCACGCTCGCGCGCGGCCTCCAGGTCGCCAACCGCGACATGGCCAGCGGTGATTTCGCGAAGCTCAAGAAAGGTCTCGCGGGCGGCGTCCAGCTCGAGGGCCTCACGCTCGGCGTCGTGGGCCTCGGGCGCATCGGCCGGGAGGCGGCCCGCATCGGGCTCGGGCTCGGGATGCGGGTCATCGGCTCGGACCCCTACCAGAAGCACGTCGATGTCGAGGTCCCGATCCACGGCATCGGCGAGCCGCCGGTGGTGCGGGTCAATAGCCTGAGCCTTCACGAGATGCTCAAGCGCGCCGATGTCGTCACGCTCCACGTGCCCGCGCAGGATGGCGAGGCCCTGATCGGCAAGGAAGAGCTCGCGTTGCTCCAGCAGGACGCGATCATCGTGAATACGGCCCGCGGCGGCCTCATCGACGAGGAGGCCCTGCTGGCGGCCCTGGAGGAAGGCAAGATCCGCGGCGTGGCGCTCGACGTGTTCGAGGGCGAGCCCCAGCCGGATGCGCGCCTGTTGGCTCACCCGAAGATCAGCGTGACGCCACACGTCGGGGCGGCTACCGGGGAGGCGCAGCGGTTGATCGGGGAGGAGTTGGCGGATCAGCTGATCGCGATCCTCGGGTAGGGAATGACCCGCTCGAGCCGACGAGAGCGGCGTGCGCCGGTCTACTTCGCCGAGTTGGACGACTTGCGTCGGATGGTGCGCCGTGAGACAGTTGCGGGGTGGGCCTGTTTTGCGGAAGCGAAACGCTGCTGTTCGGCCAGCTCTCCAGCTGATCCGAGGCTGTCGCCCGTCGCGTGAGTCAAGGCTCGGCGTCGGTGGGCCAGCGGTCCGTGATCCACACTTACGGGGGTTCGACGTAGCTGCCCGGGCGCAGGTGGACTGATCTGTTCACTTTTCTCGGTTACGTCGATGTAGATGCAAAACCACCTCCTATGCGCTTTCCCCTCCTCCTCCCGCTGATCGCAGTGTGCGCGTTCGCCAGCTGCGGCAACGACCAGGCCTACGCCGACGAAGACTACACCCACGACGACTACGCCGACGAAGACTACACCCACGACGACTACACCCACGACGACTACGCCGACGAAGACTACTCCATGGACGAAGGGGTCGACTACGGCGAGCGGTCTCCGGCGGGCTCCCCGAGCGCAGGTAGTGCGGCCGCAAACTTCGGCTCCGGTCGCGGCGCAGCTTCGGGCGGCGGCGCGGGCGCCATCACCATCACGGACGCCACCCTCGGGATACCCGCCATGACGGTGCAGGTACCGAAGGGCTACCGCGCGAAAGGCACGCTCAGGAGCAATCCGCAGGGCGGGGCCTGGCTGGATTTCCTGCTCGTGGCCGACGGTCCGAATCGTCAGCAGATCGTCGTGGCCAACGCGGTCACCGTCCGGGACCCGGCCGCCGTCTTCGGGGGGCAGCGCATTGATCTCCTTGCCGCTTTACAGCAAAACGCCGTACAGCGCGCCAAGGAGACCATCCAGCGCGTCGGCGCCCGCGTCGAGAAGACCTCCCCGGGGTGGAAGAAGACCTCGAGCGACCGAACGTCGGACGTGTACGCGACGAGTCTCGTGCTCAATGACGGCCGCGAGGCGATCGTCGTCTTGCCCGTCTTGCTCCAGTACTTCAACCAGCAGCGGGGGGACGCCACGTCGGGCCTTATCACTTTGTTGCTCGCGCCCGCCGAAACCTCGGAGTCGGCCACGGAGCAACTGGTCCAGGATGGGGTGGCCCTCAACCAGGGGATGCGGGAGAATCCGCAGTTCGCGCAGCGTTCCCATGCGATCACCCAGAACACGATCGCGGGCCGCAACGCGCAGCAGCAGAACTTCAACCGCCAGATGGCCAGCAACCGCGCCGCTAACGATGAGTTCCACCGAGCGCAGGTGGATGCCAGCCGGATGCAGAGCGAGAGCTGGGCCAGGGGCCAGGCCTCGCGCTCCGAGACGGCGACCAAGTATAGCGACGCGATGTCGGGCCACGGCCGCTACGTCAATCCCCACACCGGCGAGGAGGTCCTGATCGGTGACGACATCGGACCCGGTGGCCGAACTTACATCGACTACAACGGCGACCACATCCAGACCGACGATCCGAATTTCGATCCGTACACCTTGCCGGATGGCTATCGCCCGGCCCAGAATTACGACCCCGATTACGAGTATTGATTAGCGCAGTAGTCCGCTGCTCGCCCACCCCGCCGCCGAACAATGAGGAGCTATGGATACGGTGAAGAGCATCGTCGGGATTTGCGTGTTCTGCGGCTTTGTAGGTCTGGTGGTCTTCAAATTAGTCACCATTCACCCGCAGCTGTTCGGCCATCTACTTCCCCCGCTCCCCGGGATATCGCGTCGGTGGGTATACGCGACTTTACGCCTCCGGAGACAGCGCGGTATCGCGCCACATTCGTTTCGATTTCGCGAATGACGTAGTGGTACTCATCGGTGATCCGGCGGTCTTCGAGGGTGCGACCCCGACGACCCTCCCGCCGACGGTTTTGGCGAAAGCCGACCTCATAGGCCGGCGAGCGCTAGCCCGGGCGGGATTCCCAATCGACGAACTCGGACCCTGGTCTGCGTCGGACTTCACCGAGGACGCCGCCCAACTCGTGGCCATGCGGCAGGTCACCTTACCGGATAGCCGAAGCGTGCATACGGTCACCTACCTGACGCTCGACGTCACCTACGGTCGGCACGAATTGATTACCTACAACTTCATCGGGCACGACGAAGCAGACATCGTTGACGCCATGCTCGAGTACCGTGAGATAGAGGAGGGCATGGGCTTTACGCGGCGTGCCGCAGGCGCGTACGAAGACCTATTCGACATCGTGCCCGAGCCGCTGTAGCCCGGCTGAGATAAGCCCGTGCGTCCGCCTCGGACGCCCAGCGCTCCGCAAGGTTCCGTAAGGTAGTAGTCCTTACAACTCCTTCCGCAATCTCGCCACCGGGATCCCCAGTTGCTCGCGGTACTTCGCCACCGTCCGGCGGGCAATCTCGTAGCCCTTCTCCTGGAGCATGTTCTTGAGCTTCTCGTCCGACAGCGGGCGGCGCTTCGGCTCCACCTCGATGATGTCCTTGAGGATCTTCTTGACCTCCAGGGTCGAGACCTCCTCGCCGTCGCTGGTCTGGAGGCTCTCCGAGAAGAAGTCCTTGAGGCGCTTGGTGCCGTACTCGGTCTGGACGAACTTCGAGTTCGCCACCCGGCTCACGGTCGAGATGTCGAGCGCGGTCACGTCGGCGATGTCCTTGAGGATCATCGGGCGCAGCTTGCGGTCGTCGCCCGTGAGGAAGTACTCGTACTGGTACTGCATGATGGTGTACATCGTGCGGTACATCGTGTCCTGGCGCTGCTTGATGGCGTCGATGAACCACTTCGCCGAGTCGATCTTCTGCTTGATGAACAGCACGGCCTCCTTGTTCTTCTTCGCGCCCGACATGTGCCGGCCGTTGCGCGAGGCCTTCTGGTGGTCCTTGTAGGTGTTCAACATCTCGCGGTAGTGATCCGAGACGCGCAGCTCGGGCGCGTTGCGGGAGTTGAGCGTGAGCTCGAGCTCGCCGTCGCGGTTCTCGATGATGAAGTCGGGGATGACGTACATCGTCGAGCGGCTCGACGAGGTCGAGAAGCCGGAGGCCGGCTTCGGGTTGAGCTTCAGGATCTGCTCGATGATGCCGCGGAGCTGGTCCTCGGTCACGCCGAGGCCGCGCTGGAGCTTGAGGTAGTGCTTCTTCGTGAACTCCTCGAAGTAGTCGGCCAGCACCGTGCGGGCGCAGCGCAGCACGCGGACCTCCTCGACGCTCATGTGCGAGACCTGCTCCAGCAGCAGGTCGATCTGGATCATGAGGCACTCCTGCAGACTGCGCGCGCCGACGCCGGGCGGGTCGAAGCGCTGGATCTCCTTGAGCAAGAAGAGCACCTCCTGCTTGTTGGTCTCGACGTTCTGCGAGAAGACCAGGTCGTCGACGATGGCCTCGGGGTCGCGCCTGAGGTAGCCGTCGTCGTCGATCGAGCCGATGATCTGCAGCGCGACCATCGCCTGGCGCTCCCCGGTGAGGCGCAGCATCCCGATCTGGGACTCGAGGTGGTCGTGGAAGGTGTCGAGCACCGCGATCGGGATCGTGCGCTCCTCCTCGTCGGCGGAGTTGGTGAGGCGCCCGTCGTAGATCGAGCGGTCGTCCTCCATGACCTCGTTGAGGAATCCCTCGTCCACGTCCTCCATCGAGGGCTTCTCGTCGTACTCCTCCTCGGACTTCTGGTCCTCGAGGTCGGCGAAGGCCTCCATGAACTCCTCCTCCTCGTCGCCCTCCTCGAGGGCCGGGTTGGCCTCCAGTTCTTCCTTGATGCGTTGATCCAGCGTCGCCGTCGGGATCTGGAGCAGTTTCATGAGCTGAATCTGTTGAGGGGACAGCTTCTGCTGCATGCTCATGGACTGGCTCTGCTTTAGCATGGGATCGGGTTTAGGTAGGGAAGAGACTTTGGCGAGGGGACGGTGGGAGGGGCGGGGCCGTTCACGCTGCAAACGCGATCGGCCCGGCGTGGGTTAGCGGAGGGTCGAGCGAATTGGCATCACTGTTGATAGCCGGTCGCGCTCAATATAGAGGGGCAACAAGTATGCCAACAAACCCAGATGCGTAAAGGGATTGGAAATCAGTAGAAAGCTAGGCGGAATAGGGCTTTGCGCCAAATTTCACGCAAGGTATGCCAACTCGGAGCCGCCGTGCTCCAAAATTCGGCGACGCGCCCGAAGCGCCCGCTAAGCCGCTGAAAGGGCGCACTTTAGGACCTTCGGTTAGAGAATTTTTGGGCTATTTTACCAACAGTTCCCTTTTGCCGCTTACGCGAAAACCCCCACGATCCGCTCCGAGATGCCCGAATTGCCTACCTACCGTACGCAGCTCTTCGCACACGCCGCCCGCGGGGGCCGGGCGTTCTGCGCCGCCCGCGGGCAAACCATGCAGGCGCCCGGCGCCCCCCACAGTCCCCTCTACCTCATCGACGCCGGGGCCGCGCACGCCTACGTCGATACGGCCGACGGCACCCAACAGACCCTGCGGCTCGGCTACCCCGGCGAAGTCCTGGCCGCCCTCCCGGGGCTCCTCCTCGGCGTCCCGAGCCCGATCGGCCTGCGGAGCCTGCGCCGCTGCACGGGCCACACCCTCACCCGCGCGCAAATCCTGCGTTTTAACGAAAGTCACCCCGAGCGCCAGGCGGCCTACACGCGGATGCTCGAGGGCTTCGCCTGCGGACTGATGGCCCGCGAGCTCGACCTCCTGGAGCCGAGCCCCGCCCGCCGCTACGAGACGGTGCTACAGCGCAGCCCCCAACTCTTCCA
This sequence comes from Saprospiraceae bacterium, assembly GCA_965215115.1. Lineage (GTDB taxonomy): Bacteria > Bacteroidota > Bacteroidia > Chitinophagales > Saprospiraceae > CALDTK01. The sequence continues at coordinate 1,452,931 of OZ244050.1, read as the reverse complement.
GCACGTCCCCCTGCGCTACATCGCGTCCTACCTGAGGATGAGCCCGGAGACGCTGAGCCGGGTGCGGGCGGGCAGGGCGTAAATCCCCCCCGCCGAACGCAAGCGAAGTTCGCGACTACTGAGTAAGTTTGGGTGTCCGCCCGAGCGACTGCCCCCGCTTAGCATTCATCAGAAGCTCACCTCCATGAAGAAGCTTTTCCTCGCCTTGGCCGCAGCGGCGAGCCTAGCGGTAGTGCCGGCCTGCGGCGCCCCCGACGCCCCCGAAACGAGCGGATGCTGTAAGGTATGCAAGACGGGCAAAGCCTGTGGCGATAGCTGCATCAGCAAGGACTACACCTGCCACAAGCCGCCGGGATGCGCGTGTAACGGCTAAATCTTGACCTCGGTCAAGGTGCCGCCCCGCCGTACGTGCCACCTTCGTGCCATGTCCACGCCCGCTCCTTCGCCCGCTCTCACCTTCCCTCCCCGGGCGGCTTTCGCCAAAACCGAACCCGCCGCCCTCGACGAACTGATCGCCATCCAGACCGAGGTCTCGCGTTTTGGCGAAAGCCTCCCCGCCGAAACCCCCGCCGCCCTCAACGCCCAGCCCGGCGAAAAGCGTTGGAGCGCCCTGGAGTGCCTCGAGCACCTCAACCGCTACGCCGACCACTACTTGCCGCTGCTGGGGGCGAAAGCCGTTTTGGCGAAAGCCCACCCCCTCGACGCCGCGGTCCGCTACCGCCCCGGACTGCTCGGCAAACCCTTCGCCCTCGCCCTGCACCCGGCGCGGCGGCACAAGACGCTCCGGAGTCCCGGCAACATGAATCCGCTCGGCTCCGCGCTCGACGCCGATGCCGTAGTAGGCGCCTTCCGGCAAAACCAGCAGGCGTTCCTCGACCTGTTGCGAGGGCTGCGGGGCAAGAGCCTCCGCAAGAATCGCATCCCCGTCTCGGCGTTCCCGATCGTGCGGCTCAGCCTCGGGGACATGCTGCACACGCTGGTCTGGCACAACGCGCGGCACGTGTTGCAGGCGGGGGAGAGTTTGAAAGTTGAAAAGGGAGAGTAGAAGGTGTGCGTTGGGCCCTGCCCCCCCTCTTGCCACCTTTCAGTGCACGCTCTCGGCCTGCTCCCTTTCGAACAGCGGGACGAACGCCGCGTCCAGGCTCTCGTCGGGGGCGCCCCGCAGGGACTCGACGAGGTTGTCCCAACTCAGGCCCTGCGACTGTACGGCGGCTCGCAGGAGGCGGCGGCGGTGGCGGATGGACTCGCGTTCGTTCTCGGAGAGGTCGCGCTCGCGGCCGGCGGGCACGATTCGCCACTTCGTCATCAGGAAGGTGAGTTCGGGCCAGGGCGGGGCCTCGTCGGCCTCGTCGATGTAGATGTCGCGGAGGTTCTCGAGGTAGGCGCTCACGGCGCGGCGCGCGAGGAAGAGGTGCCCGAGGTTGGGTTGGTAGACTTTGGGGACCTCGTAGAGCAGCACGGTGAGGGTCTCGTCGAAGACCGCGAGGGCGGCCGGGAGGCAGTTGCGGTTGTCGTCGGCGCGGACGTAGTGGCACATCGGGTAGGCGAGGTGGTGCTGGACGTGAAGCAGGATGCTGTCGCCGATGCTCTGGAGGGAGTCGCCGAAGGGCGCGAAGCCCTGGGTGTCGTAGAAGGCCGAGAGGATGTCGGTCGGCGTGGTGCCGAGGTTGACGATCGAGCGCGCGAGTTGGCGCTGGTTGACGACGGCGCCGATGAGGTTGATGACGTACGAGATGCCGAGCGTCGTGACGATGAGGCCGCTGGTGGCGGTGACGATGGTGAAGAAGCGCCAGCCGTTGCCGTTCGGGACGTAGTCCCCGAAGCCGGCCGTGGTGACGCTCGCGGCCACGAAGTAGAGTCGCTCGAAAAGGTCGACGCCCGACCCGTCGGTGTTCTGGGTGACGCTGTCGGCGGTGCTCGCGAGCACGAGCGTGAGGCTCACCGTGAGTCCGACGAACCACATCACGAACAGGATGGACGTGAGGAGCAGTCCGGAGTAGCGGGCGAAGAAGAACACGACGGCGCTGCGGTTGGTGTCCTCGCCGAACTTGGCCGGCGGCGCGGAGATGAGTTTGTTGGTGGCGCCGACGATGAGGTTGGTGAGCGGGCCGCTGCCGTGGAGCGAGAGGGTGGTCTTGAGGACGTCCCACATCACGAGGGCGTAGATGGCGAAGCCGAGGGTGAAGAGGGTGACTTGGCTGATGTCCACAGGATTTGATAGCACGGGGCGGGGGGGATTGTTCGGGAGTGCTGTTTTGGGGGTATGCCCAGGGCGGCGTCCGGGGCAAAGTACGGGGCGGCGTCCGGGGCAAAGTACGGGGCGGCGTCCGGGGCAAGTACCCGGGGTCGTGGGTCGCGCCTTGGAGAAGGGCGGCGGAGAAATTGACGTGCGGATTTTCTTGATCCTGCTGGTTCGAACCCGGGCTACTCGTGGTTGGACCCCGCTGGGATCCCTAACGTGCGAGCGCCGTAGGCTCCGCGCCGCGGGCTCCGCGCCGCGGGCTACCTTCCCCCTCCATGCCGCTCTCCCTCGCCCTCGAGCTCTCGCCTTACCTCAATCTCGCCTTGCGCCTCAACGACGTAGTGCCGATCCGGAGGCTCACGATCGTCAACGACGGGCCGGACGCACTCACCGACCTGCGCCTCGAGTTGCGCTCGAATCCCGCCCAGGCCCTGCACCACGACTGGACCCACCTCTCCGTGCCCGCCCACGGCCAGCTCGACGTGCCCCTCGCCGGGGTCCACCTCGACTACGATTTCTACGCGCAACTCTCCGAGGGCCTCACCGCCCACGTGACCGCGACGCTCTACGGCCCCGAGCCATCTACCGCGGAGGGCACGCTGAGCACGATCGACGAGGGCTTCGCCCCCGTGGGCGTTGGGGGGGACACCCGCCTGCTCCCGGCCCACCACTGGGGCGGCAATGCCGGCGTGCCTGAACTCGTGGCCGCGCACGTGCTCCCCAACGATCCGGCCGTAGCCCGCCTCCTGCGGCGCGCCGCGGAGCTGCTGGTGCCGACGGGCTTCGCGCTGAGCGGCTACCAAAAGGAAGACCCGCGCGCGGCCGGCGCCCAGGTCATCGCGGTGCTGACGGCCATCCGCGAGCAGGACATCCACTACGTCGGGGTGCCGTCGAGCTTCGAGGAGCACGGTCAGAAGGTGCGCACGCCGACGGAGGTGGTCGGGAGTGGCCTCGGGAATTGTCTCGACCTCACGGCCCTCGCCTGTGCCGTACTCGAGCAGGCGGAACTGCACCCGGGCATCGTGCTCATCAAGGGCCACGCGTACCTCGTGTGCTGGTTACACCCGAGTCCGGTGCGCGGCGGTACCGTTCGGGACCTCCAGATGCTGCGCAAGGCGGAGGCCAGCGGCCTGCTCATCGCCTGCGAGTCGACGGCCTTGGCGGGGGCCGGCGCGGACGTCAACGGCGGCATCGCGCTCGGGCGCCAGGCGCTCGCGAACCCGGAGGGCTGGCGCGAGATGGTCGACGTCCACGCCGCGCGCACCGGCGAGGGCATCCACCCGATCTCGCAAGCCATAGAGGCCGGCGAGCGCATCGCGCGTCAACAGACCACCGTGGCCGCGCTCGACCTCACGGCACTAGCCGCCGTGCCGTCCGCGCTCGCCACCGACGAGGCCCCGATCCCGCGGGGCGCCGCGCGCGTGGACCAGTGGAAGAAGCGCCTCCTCGACCTCACGCGCCGCAACCGCCTCCTGAACTGGAAGCCCCTGCGCAGCAACATCCTCCTGCCCCACGTCGACCCCGCCGCCCTCGAGGACGCGCTGGCGTCCGGGACGAAGTTCTCGTTCGACCAGGTGGACACCGGGCGCGGCCGCGGCGCCAAGCTCCAGCGCGAACTCGGGGAGGCGCACCACGCACAGGCCGTGGCCCAGGCAATGTTGCGGGGCGTGCTGCTGGTCACCGACGCGAGCACCGACCTCTACGGCACACTCATCAAGCTCGAGCGCGCCGCCCGCACCGCCACCGAGGAGGGCGGTGCCAACACGCTCTACCTGGCGCTCGGCTTCGCGCGCAAAGGCGCGGCCGAGGCGCCGGAGTACCGCGCGCCGCTCATCCTACTGCCGGTCGAACTGCGGCGCCGCAAGGCCGGCAACTCCTTCACGCTCGCGCGCCGCGACGAGGAGGCGCTGCTCAATCCGACGCTCCAGGAGTTGCTCCGCCGCGAGGCCGGCGTGACCTTCGAGGGCCTCACCGAGGAGCTGCCGCAGGACGACAGCGGGATCGACATACCGCTCGTTTTGGCGAAAGCCCGCTCGGTACTCCTCAACGTCGAGGGCTGGGAGGTCGAGACCGGCGTGGCGCTCGGGGAGTTCAGCTTCGCGAAGTACCTGATGTGGCGGGACCTGGACCGTTTCGAGCGGCACTTACGTGAAAACCCCGTCGTCGCGCACCTCATCGAGCGCCCGCGCGAGCCCTACCACGTGCCCGGCAGTGACGTGGCGCTGTACCCCGACCGCGAGCACCTCGACGAGACCTTCCCGGTGGCCGAGATGCTCACGCCGATGTCGGCGGATGCGTCGCAGCTGGCGGCCGTGCGCGCGGCCTCGCTCGGGATCGACTTCGTGCTCGAGGGCCCGCCGGGCACGGGCAAGTCGCAGACGATCACCAACCTCATCGCGCAGTGCCTCGGCGAAGGCAAGTCGGTGCTGTTCGTGTCCGAGAAAACCGCCGCGCTCGAGGTGGTCGAGCGGCGCCTGAACGAGATTGGATTGGGGGACTTTTGCCTCGAGCTGCACTCCAACAAGGTCACCAAGACCCACGTCTACGACCAGCTCAAGGCCGCCTGGGCCGTGGCGCCGGCGGACGACGCGCACTGGACCGACGAGGCCGCGCGCCTCGGGGCGCTGCGGGCCGAACTCAACGACCAGGTCGCGGCACTCCACGACGAGCGCCGGGCCGGGATGAGCGTGTACGCGGCGGTTTCGCAGGCCAACCACCCAGCCGCAGCCACGGCGCCCGCCCCCCCGGCCGAGTGGGCCCTGGCCCAGGACGCGAAGGATTTAGCAGCCTGCAAGACCGTCGCGCGGCAACTCGGCGTGACCCTGGCCGACATCCCCGTCGACGCGCACGCGGACCTGTCGCCCTTACGTGGCCACTTTGAGGCGGCTGCCTTCGAGCGTGACGCGCGGCAGGTGGCGGCGGCGGTGGAGGCCTTCCGTGAGGCGCACGCGGCTTTCGCCAAAACCCTCGACATCGGGGGGCAGGATTACAGTCGTGTGGTGTTGGAGGACCTCGACGTGCTGGCGGGCCTCGTGCAGCGGGCGCGCGGGAAGGACTTCCGACGCCTCGCCGAAACGGTGGGTTCGGGCAGGCACCGCAGGAATGCCATCGAGGAGGCGCGGCTCCTGACCGAGATCGCGGGCGCTTTCGCGAAACTCAAGACCGACTTCCGGCCCGAGGTAAGCCAGTTGGCCGCCGAACCGCTGCGGGTCAGGTGGCGCAGCAGCGAGCAGAAGTTCGTGCTCTTGAAGTGGTGGGAGCAGCGCGGGTTGAAGCAGGAACTGGCGGGGTACAGTCGCACGGGCGAGGTGGCCGACGTGGCCGCGGATCTGGAGGCGTTGGTGCAGGTCGAGGGCCTGAACCGGGCTCTGCAACAGCTGGGAGCCCCGGCGCAGCGGCTCGAGAGGGAGGATCTGGCGAAAGCTGGGGAGTATGCGGCTTTCGCGGGGGACTGGTTGAGGTTCGTGGAGCGCGCGGAGGCGGTGGGCCTGACGGTGACGGGGGCGGAGCGGATGTTCCGGAACTTGTTTGACGACGGTCGGGAGGGTAGGGATTCGGTGGAAGCTGGACGGGCGTATCAGGGGGCGTGGGGAGCGCTGGAGGCGGCGGAGGGGGCGTGGGTCCCCCCCAGCTCCCGAGGGGGCGAAGGCGTCCCCCCCAACCCCCGAGGGGGCGAAGGCCTTGGCGATCGGCTCGGTGATCGTGCTGGTGATGGGGTACGTGTTGGTGGCAATGGGGCGCGTTTTGGTGACAGCCGTATGGGTGGGGATGGGACGCTTGGGGGTGGTGTCGTGGTTGATAGCTGGACGGGGGCGCCGAATTATCTGGAGGTTTTGGCTCGGGTGGCGGAGGGACTGCTGGTGCGGCAGGCGCACTGGCGGAATTGGGGACTGTTTGCGGAGGCGCGGCGGGAGGCGGAGCGGCTCGGGATGGGATATTTCGCGGAGGCGCTGTTGGGGAGGGCGTCGATTGGGGGGGAGCGGAGTGAGCGGCAGTTTGGGCTGGGGTTTGCGCGGGTGTGGGCGGGGGCGATGATCGGGGGGGACCCGCGGTTGGCGGGTTTTAGCGGAAGCGTACAGAGCGATCGGATACAGCGATTTCGGGAGTTGGATGAGCGCGTGCGGGTTTTGGCGCAAGCCGAGATCAGGAGCCGACTGCTGGCGCGGCGCTCGGAGTTGTACACGCAGGAGATGCGGCCGCACCTGGCGGTCTGGAACAGCGAGAAGGAGAAGAAACGTAGGCAACTGGCGGTGCGGCCGCTGATCGAGGGATTGGGGCCGCTGCTCACGGAGCTGACGCCGTGTCTGCTGATGTCGCCGCTGTCGGTGGCGCAGTACCTGCCGCCGGACCGCGCGATCCGCTTCGACGTGGTGGTCTTCGACGAGGCCTCGCAGATCCCGGTCTGGGATGCGGTGGGGGCGATCGCGCGCGGGCGGCAGGTCATCGTGGTGGGGGACTCGAAGCAGCTACCGCCGACGAGTTTCTTCGAGAAGAACGAGGCCGACGACGCGCCGGCCGCGGCCGAGGACACCGAGGAGGGCTACGCGCTCGTGGAGGACATGGAGAGCATCCTCGACGAGATGCAGGCGGCGAGCCTGCAGTCGAAACGCCTGCGGTGGCACTACCGGAGCCGCGCCGAGAGCCTGATCGCGTTCTCGAACCGGACCTACTACGAGGGCGAGCTGAACACCTTCCCGGCACCGGTGGCGGAGGACGACGCGGTCGAGTTTCATAAGGTGGAGTCGCTCGACTACCAGAGCGGCAAGAACCGGGCGGAGGCCGAGGCGCTGGTCGAGTACCTGGTGGCGCGCCTGCGTGACCCGGCCGAGGGCAAGCGCACCTTCGGCGTGGTGACCTTCGGGATGGCGCAGCGCACGGTGATCGAGGACATGCTCGAGACCGCGCGTGCGCGATACCCGGAGCTGGACCGGCACTTCGACCCGGACTTCGACGAGCGGGTGTTCGTGAAGAACATCGAGAACGTCCAGGGCGACGAGCGCGACGTGATCCTGTTCTCGATCACGTACGGTCCGGACAGGTCGGGGAAGGTCCGTATGGCGTTCGGGCCGATGAACTCGGTCGGGGGCGAGCGGCGCCTCAACGTGGCGGTGACGCGGGCGCGCCGGGAGATGCACGTGTTCGCGAGCATGGAGCCGGAGCAGATCGACCTGAATCGCCTCGGCGACAATGCGCAAGGCGCGCGGGACCTACGGCGCTTCCTGGAGTTCGCGCGGCGCGGGTCGAAGGCGTACGCGGGTGGCGTGCTGGATGCGGCGGGCGGGGCGGATGGCGTCGGGCTCAAGGCCGCGATCGCGGAGGCGCTGCGGGCCGAGGGGCACGAGGTAGACCTGGACGTGGGCGTGAGCGGCTACCGGATTGACCTGGCGATTCGCGACCCAAAGGCGGAAGGGAAGTACCTACTCGGGGTTGAGTTGGACGGGCCGGGGTACCGCGACGCAGCCACGGCGCGGGAGCGGGACATCCTGCGGGAAGCCGTGCTGAAGGGGCTGGGGTGGAAGCTGGAGCGGGTGTGGAGTCTGGACTGGTGGTACGATAGCGGGAAGGTGTTGCGGCGGGTAAACGAGGCGGCGACAGAATTAGCCACGGAGCCAGCGATGGTTTTGCCTGCGGAATCTCTACGGCAGAGCGCCGAAGGCTCAGCCTCGGCTACCCTTCTATCTGCTGATGATCAGCTGCCCGGCGGCGGGCTGGGGGGGCGCCCGGGGCGGAGCCCGGGAGCCGCGCCCCCCCCGCCCGCCGCCGGGCCGCCGCCCGTGACGTACCAACCGATCACGGAGGAGGAGTTAGCGCCGCTCACGAAGAATTTTGCGCGGGAGCTGAGCGAGGTGTTTTACTACACGGAGGCGGTGCCGGCACTGCGGCGCATGATCGAGTTGGTGTTGGAGCGCGAGGCGCCGCTGCTGATGGAGGAAGTGGTGAAGCGGGTGGCGGGCACGGGCTTCGGGCTCGGGCGGATGACGGCGCGAGTGCGCGAGCGCGTGGAGCCGGAGGTGCGGCGCGCGGGGCACGTCGTGCAGCGGGGCGGGGACACGGTGGTGTACCGGGACGCGGCGCAGGTCGAGCAGCCGATCACCTTCCGGCCGCCGATGCTGGAGGCGGGGGCGTACAGTCGCGGGATTGCGGATATTCCGTTGGTAGAGTTGGAGGCCCTCGCGCGGGAGCTACTGCCGCTGGGCCTGGATGGCGATGCGCTGATCCGGGAGATGGGGTCGCGGATCGGGGTGGCGCGGGTGAGTGGGAGCTCGCGGGTGCGGGTGGAGCAGGCCGTGGAGCGGGCCTGGGGGTAGAGCCGTTCAACTGCCCCACGCCTACCACCGTTCCTACTCGAAGCACCTGTTGAAATGCGTTTGGCCTCGAGCTACATAGCCCTGTTTGTGTGCTTTTTCACGGCGCTGCACTGCGATACGTCGCGGCGGCTCGGGGCGGCGGCCGACGACGCGCTCGCGAAGACTACCTGGCGGCTGGTGACGCTCACGCCCAGTGAGACAGGCCGGCCCCTGCCCGCCTCTACCTTACATTTCGACACCCACCACCACCTCATCGTGGTGAGTGAGTGCACGAAGTACACGCTGGACTATGCGACCCCGGCGAACGACGTGATTACGTTCTCGCGATTCGGTCGCGGCCACGAGGTCTGTGACGCGCCGCAGGGTGCGCGTACGGGACGGCTCGTGGAGGCCTTGCACGAGGTCGCGCGATTCGAGAACCGGGGCGGGCGTTTGGTACTGTACGGGTCCGCGGGCGAGACGCTCGCCACCTTCGAGCGATACGAAAGGCCCCGCGGCCAGACGACGAGGCCCAAGCACCCGAAGGCGTGAGCGCGATTGGTGGCGGGGGGGTGGTTTGGGTAGTAGCCGGCCCGCCGCCGGTCGCTTCGCTCGGGGTGGCCAAGTGGCTACCGCAGGATGCGGACCTCACGGCCGGCTGGGGAGTGTTTTGGCGAAAGCCCCCAAAGCTACCCAGACCTGACTGGCGGGCCATAGGTTTGGGGCCGCGCACACCCTGCCGATCGCGCGCCGCCGCGCAGTTCCCGCCGAATGACCTCAGCTACGCCACTGGTCGCCAACGCCGCTCTTCGCCGCTTGCTGCTCGCGGCGTGTGTCCTCTTCGTGCTCGGCGACCTCGGCGTTCTCCTTCCGGCAGCACTACGCCGCCCCGCTCGACGGCGACCTGCCCGAGGGCGTGCTCCCGTTCGCGTACATCGAGCCCGTGCTGGCCGATCCGCTGGGGCTCACGGTACTCCTCGACGGGGCCACGCACCCCAATCCGAATCGCTTCTTCGGGCAGTGGGCTCTGCACCGGTACTTCAATACTGCGCCGCGGCTCCTGCAGACCTTCGCGAGTCCTACGGACAGTGTGTACGTGGCGGCGGCTTTCGCCAAAACCCTCACGCAGGGTGCCCTCGTGGGTCTGGTGGCTATGTTCGCCGCCGGGGGCGTGGCGTCGCGGAGACTGGACTTTTGGGTAGCGGCGGCCCTAGTGACGCCGCTGTTCCAAACCAACGGCTACCGGGGCTCGATGGGAATCGTGGACGTGGCCCCGACCTACGTGTTCTTCTACGCTTTGCCGACGGTCTTTTTGCTCGTCTACCTAGCGCCGGGTATCCTGGCCTGGCGGCGCGGTACGTCGCTCGCGCTGCGACCGCGCTACTCCTGGTGCTGGCCCTTGCTGGCACTGCCGGTCTGCCTGAGCGGTCCGCTCAACCCCGGGATCATCGCCGTCGGGCTCACGCTTTACGCGGCGCACCGGCTGTACGAAAGCTATTCGAGTCACCAGAGCGACGGGCCATCCGTTGGGCCTGCGCGGCGCCACTGGCTCCTGCAGGCCGTGGCCGGCCTCCCCCGCGAGCACTGGGTCTACCTCGCGCCCCTGGGCGTGCTGGCCGTCTACTCGCTGTACATCGGGAGCTTCAACGCGTTCACGATCTCGCAGGCGATCCCGCTGTCGGAGCGGTACGCCCGCCTGCCCGTCGGCATCTTCAAGACGCTCACCGGCCGGCCGGGCTACCTGCTGATCGTCGCGACGCTGCTGGTCAACTACGCCGTTTTGCGCAGGCGCGCCCCGACGCCGTACGTGCGGCGCGCGCTGGCCGCCGCGAAGTGGCTGCTGGCCTTCGCGGTGCTGTACTTGCTGTTGCTGCCGCTCGGGGGCTACCGTCCGGCCCGGCCGTACATCCTGCGCTACGACACGATGCTCCCGATCACGCTCGGGCTGATGTTCGTGTTGGCGTATACCAGCCTACTGGTCCTGCGTTTTGCGGAAACGCGCCAAATCAGGTGGTACGCTCCCATGCTGCTCGCGGTCGGGATCGCGTTCACGAACGCGGACCGGCTCGACGCCGACCAGAATGCCGGGCAGCGGGCCCTGCTCGCCGAGCTGCGGGCGGCCGGGGCCGGGGATACGCTGGTGCTCGGCGACGAGGCCACGCTGCTGTCCTGGGCGCCGCTGAGGTCTCCCGCGGAATCCGCGGCCGTGGTGGCGCTGCTGCGGCGCTGGGGCGTGTTGTCGCAGGAGGTGCGCTATTACCAGTTGGCGCGAGTGGGGGCGACTGGCTCGGAGCAAGCGGCTCCGGAAGAGTAGGGCGGTACAGCCTGCACCCTGGGGCGCGGCCGGCCGCGGGATAGTCCCCCCCCGGGGGCGACGCGACGCTATCGGTACCTACCCACGGGCCAAGTTCGCGGACAAGGACAAGGGCCTGGTCGTGGACTACGTTGGGATCAAGCGCCAGATGAACCTCGCGATGGCGCACTACAACCAGCTGGAGGCGCAGAACATCGAGGACATCGCCCAGAGCGTGGACGCGGTGCGGGACCAGTTGGATTTGCTCGGCCAGGTGTTTCACGGCTTCGATACGTCCGGTTACTTTTTGGATGCGGGCGCGGATGCGGGGCAGGTGCAGCTGGACACTTTGCGGGCGGCCGTCGAGCACGTTCAGCTTACGCCAAAACGCGAGACGCGCTTCATGGGCCTGGTCAAGCGCTTGAAGGCGGCGTACGACATCTGCGTCGGGGGCGATCAGCTTTCGCAAAACGAACGTGACCTGGTGCACTTCTACCTCGCCGTACGCAGCATTGTGTACAAACTCACCCGCGGAGACGCGCCCGACACCACGCAGATGAACGCCCGCGTGCGCGAACTGATCCGCGAGGCCATCGCGAGTGATGGGGTGGAGGAAATCTTTCGCGTCGACGGCACCACGGCGGCCGAGGACATCTTCTCGGACGACTACCTGGCCAAGATCGAGAAGATCAAGCTGCCGCACACCAAGATTAAGCTCTTGCAGCAGTTGCTCGCGAAGGCCATCAAGGACTTTCGGCAGGTCAACCTCGCCCAGGGCACCGACTTCACCGAGAAGATGCGCACGCTCGTGCAGCACTACAACGACCGCTCCGAGAAGGTCCGCTACACCGATTGGCACAACCGCCTCGACATCCAGATGGAGCTGAAGATGGACCTCATCGTGCTGCTCGACGCGCACGACTACCCGCCGAGCACGCAGGACGAGGTGTACAGGGAGATCTTCGAGCAGGCGGAGAATTTCGGGCGGTACCGGGGGTAGGGATTTGGGCATCCGGAAGGGGATCCGCCAGAAGCACTGAAGTGCTTGCTGGCCCACAGGCAGACCTCCGGCCTGCTGAGACGCGTAACGGGTCCGTCGGCAGGCCGGAGGTCTGCCTGTGGGCCAGCCCGGGCTTCAGCCCGGCCATGCTGAAGTGCTTGCTGGCCCACAGGCAGACCTCCGGCCTGCTCAGACGCGTAACGGGCCCATCGGCAGGCCGGAGGTCTGCATGTGAGCCAGCCCGGGCTTCAGCCCGGCCATGCTGAAGTGCTTGCTAGCCCACAGGCAGACCTCCGGCCTGCTCAGACGCGTGACGGGCCCGTCGGCAGGCCGGAGGTCTGCCTGTGGGCAGCCCGGGCTTCAGCTCGGCCATGCTGAAGTGCTTGCTGGCCCACATGCAGACCTCCGGCCTGCTCAGACGCGTAACGGGCCCGCCGGCAGGCCGGAGGTCTGCATGTGAGCCAGCCCGGGCTTCAGCCCGGCTCAAGTCACACCAGCGGATCAAACCAATGCGACTTCTCGTCATCGATAGGCTCCTCACGATATACCAGGGTAGCGTATTCCTCCGCGAAGGCCATCTTACGTCGCTCGTGAATCTCATCCTGGTCGCGGATATACTTGACCACGCCAGTCAGTTCGCGTGACCCAACCGAGAAGGCGCCGTAGCCGCCTTGCCAGCGAAAATTGCCCTCCCCACCATACAACTCGTCATTGATGAGCCGCGAACTCTCTCCCTTCACGTGCTGCATGAGGTCGGCGAAATCCTCGCGCGCTGAAAAGCGAAATGAAGCGTGGACGTGATCTGCCTGGGTATTGGTTTCAATAGGTGTGTGTCCGCGACTGCGGATGATGCCATCGATAAAGGGGAGCAGTTCTTTGCGCCAAGTCGGATCAATTTGTGCGGCGCGGAACTTGACGCTCCACACGGCGTGGACGTAAATGCGGAGGAGGGACATGGGTGGTGGGTTGGTTTGCAATAAGCTAGGTACAAACTTGAGCCCGTAATGCCAGAAGCCCGTAACGCCAGAACCACTGAAGTGCTTGCTGGCCCACATGCAGACCTCCGGCCTGCTGAGACGCGTGACGGGCCCGTCGGCAGGCCGGAGGTCTGCCTGTGGGCCAGCCCGGGCTTCAGCCCAACTGCTGCCGTGAACCCACCCCCAGTTTTCGCGAAAGCCGCAACCGCACTTTACCGAAGTTGCGGAAATAGACCCAGTGCCGAGCGGTGGCGAGAGGACTTTCGTTAAAACTTTTCACCCATGCGCTTCGCCCGTGTCCTAGTCGGAATCCTAGCCCCCCTCGTCTTCGCCGCCTGCGAAATCGGCGACCCCCTCGGCCCCACCGATTACATCGGGCGGATGCGACGGGAGTACCCAACCGAACTGCCGGCCATCGACTACGCCGGCGAGCGAGTCTTCGGGGCCAACGTCGTCACGGATACGGGCGTCGTGCTGTACGTCGCCAGTGGGGTGGATCGCAGTGGTGCGTTTTTCGGGCCGTACCGGGGCGAGGGCTGCCTCGCCTACCAAACCTTCGGCTACGATGCCGCTTCCAGGTCGCTCGGAGTGCAGTCGCGGTACTGTGCGCGACCGGAGATTGGGGACCCGCGGTCGATGAACATGGGCCTATTCGTCTCCGATACTGGACGCCACCATATGTACTTCACGTACGACGAAAATCAACTCGGCTACAGGGCGAAGGCAAATGCGTACACCACGCAAGGCCTGGCCGCCGACGCGGTGCGGGTCACCTACGTGAAACGCGACACCACCCCCAGCCCACCCGGGAATGCTGCTGAGCGCTCGGCGATTCTGGCGGGCACTTTCTCAGCGATGCTGGTCGAGCGGGAACTGCGCCTCGATACGATCTGGGTGCGGGACGGGCGGTTTAGTTGTTTAGTGAGGGTGGAATAGACACTCCCCGACGAAGGCCTCGGGGGAGTTATAAGTTAATGCGAAGGGCTTCCCGACCCACTCAGCTTTAAAAACTGCGCCTACCTTCCCTTCGTTCGCCCAGTCGCCTACCACCCCGGCATCTCGCCCTCCGCGTCGGCGCTTTCAGCTGACAGTCGGATGCCCCGCAAGCCCAAACTTGCCTCCACGCTAATCCCCCCGCCTCCGAGGACCAAACCTTGTGCTGCGCGGCCTTCGTCGAGAAGCACGGGGATGCGATTTACCGGACGCTCTCGCCGGAGATGCAGGCGGGGTACCGGAGCCTGAAGCCGGCGGCGGGGGCGTGGTAGGTTTTGGCGAAAGCCGAACGGAGTGTGTACATTGGAGCAAAATTTCGCTCAACCATGCGCACCAACATCGAACTCGACGAGGAATTGGTCGCCGAACTCCTCCGCGAGACGGGGATTAAAACCAAGCGCGAACTCGTCGATCACGCCTTGCGCCAGCTTTTGCGCAAGCGCAAGATTCAGAAGATCTTAGATTTACGCGGCATCTTTAAAGATGGGGGCTGGGAAGACCCTTACGAGGTGGCCGAAAGTGAAGAGCATTGAAGCCGGCGTGCGTACTCGTGGACTCGAGCGTCTGGGTAGACTTCTTCCGAGATCGTGAATCGTGGCACGTCACTCGCCTCGAAGCGCTGCTCAAAAAAGAACTCGCCGTCACCGGCGACTACATCATTCACGAGGTCTTGAGAGGTGTGCGCAGTCAGTCCGAACTCAACGTCGTACGCGACACGCTCGCCGTACTCTCGAGCGACAGCATGCTCGGCGACCACCGCGCCGTCCGCTCGGCAATGCGCTACCGCGAATTACGCAGCAAGGGCATCACCGTGCGCAAGCCCAACGACGCCATCATCGCCAGCTACTGCATCGACGAGAACGTGCCGCTGCTCGCCAGCGACCGCGACTTCGAGCCGTACGCGCAGCACATGGGCCTCAACCTCATGAAGCCTTGAAGCCGCTCCTCCGCCGCATCACCACCACTCTCAAATACGGCACCCTCGCCTCCGCCGACGTCTTCGCGGCCTACGCGCTGCTCCAGATTTTCGCGCGGCTCCTCCCCCCACGGCACCCTCGTGGACCGAGGAGGCCGCCTGGCTCTCCTTCACGCTCGGCGTCGCCTTCGCGGCTGGTCTAGCCCTGCGCAGCGGCACCGACCCGGTCCACTTCTCGGTCGGCGCGCTGCTCAATCTCATGATCGGGCTCACGACCCCGCCGCTGGGCGTGGGCCTATCCGTGGCCGCGGGCACCGGCAAGGTCCCGAGCGGGGACGTGGCGCGGGCCGGGTGGCCGTTTTTGCTGGTGAGCCTGGCGTTGTTGGCGTTGGTGACGCTGGTGCCGGAGTTGACGCTGTGGCTGCCGAGCGTGGTGGGGTAGCGCTCGGCGACCTTACAACTCGTGCACAAAAAGACCGCCTAAGGAAGTCGCACCCAAAGGAACCGCCTACCGCACGCGCCGTCGCTGCCAAACGCACTTTTCTCATCCAAGCCCTCGTCTTTCTTACCGGCCTCTCGTCTTAAGAATATGCGAACTTTCCTTTTAGGCCATCTCCTTGCATTGACTACGGCCACGCTTCCCGCCCAACCGACCGCGCCCACGGCGTACCTCTCTGACTTAGCCCCCTTAGAGGTACCCACGGGCCACTACGCCGAACTGGGCCGGCTCCCGGCCGCGGGTACGGCCGGCACCAGCCTCGACACCCTCGCCTACCCGCCGGACGAATACCGCAACGCAACCTTGCTGTATGCCCTGGCCCGCCCGGTCTACCTCTCTGAACAGCAGGCCGACTACCTATTCACGGCCCTTCAGCCTCCGGCTAACTCCTCTGTGCAGACCGCCGCCGAACTCGCCTACCTCCATCGCCTGCAGCGCGAGCGCACACCCACAACCGAGGCGCGCTCGCTCGCACTCGCGAGCGTCGGCTACTGGCCGGACGCAGCCCGCCTGCCGACCCACCCGAGCTACGCCAAGCAGCAGCAGCATCTGATGTTCGTGTGTCGCGAAACCTTACACTCGGACTGTACTGTAGATACCTACCCCGCGACGGCACACTTGCTGCGCGGTATCATGAACGACATGCGGCTCCTGGAATTCGGCGTCAAGTACGCCGTGCTCCGGGCGCGACCGTACGCCCTCGACACGGCGCTGCATCCCCTGAAGTCGATTGGCTCCCCGAGTTTCGCGAGCGGACATACGCTCTGGGCATACATGCAGGCATTTGCGCTGGCTGAACTCGTCCCTGCGCGGCGGGCCAACCTGCTCGCGCTCGCCCGGGAGATCGGTGAATCGCGCGAAATCATGGGCGTGCACTACCCGAGCGACGAGGAGGCCGCGCGGCAGTTGGCCCACCGGGCGCTGAGCCTGATGTGGCACACGATCGATTTCCAGCGCGACCTTCGGGCCGCCCGGGAGGAATGGACCACGCGATGAACGACGATCACCGAAATCAGCCGCGCGGTTCTGCCGCCGCACCGGACCTCACCGATGTGTACCGCCGACTCGCCGCAGAGCTGCGCGAACGCCACGGCCCCAACGGCGATGACCTGCTACACGACGCGCTGATTAAGTTTCTGCGACACCGCGATACGCTACGACACCCCGGCGCCGAGGTTAAGTACCTGCGGCGGGTGTTGCACTCCACGGTGGCGGACCACTTCCGGGCGACCCAGAGTCGGGCGGCTGCCCTCGAGCAGTACCGGCGTACCGCGGCCGCGCCAGGTGCAGCGGAAGCCCTGCGCCCCCCGGGCCCCGATCCCGCGGTGGTGCGTGATCAGCAACGTGAGGCGCTCGCCGCTTGGTTGCGTCGCAGCATGGCGACGCTCCCGGCGCCCCTCGGCGAGGTTGCGATTGCGGTGCTCGTGGACGGCGAATCGCAAAAGGGTTTTGCCGAAAGGCGTCAGCACCCCTACAGCACCGTCAAGAGCCAACTGCAACGGGCGCGCCACCTCCTCGCGGCGGCGGCTAATACCTGTTGCGCGATCCGCTTTGACGCAGCCGGGCGGGTGATGGACGTCCGGCCGAAGTGTTGTAGTTCGTAGTCCGCTAGCAGGGGTGCGGCGGGTGCGGCGGGCGTCCGCTTTCGCCAAAACCTAACACCGCGAAATCCTTTACTCAAGGATATGTCCTTAGCACCCAACGAAAGTCTACCGCCCGAGACCGGGCCCGGCACGCAACGCGCTGCCTTCGAGCATCCCGACTTCTGGGACGAGCGCTACGGCGCTGATGCGGCCTACGTCTACGGTCGCCGCCCGAACGCCTTCTTCGCCGAAGTCGTCGACGCCCACGCCCCGGGCAGGCTCCTCACCGTGGCCGGGGGCGAGGGCCGCAACGCCGTCTACGCCGCCGCGCGCGGGTGGCGCGTCACGGCCACCGACTTCAGCGCCGTGGCCCGCGACAAGGCCCTACGACTGGCGGGCGAAGCCGGCGTCGCGCTCGAGTACCGGATCGCGGACGCGACCGCCTACCACACCGATGAGCGCTTCGACCTCATCGCGCTCGTCTTCCTGCACCTCGGTCCGGAAGATCGTCGCTCGGCCTTCCGGCGCTACGCGAGTTTCCTTGCCCCCGGTGGCCGCCTCGCCCTCATCCTCTACCACCCCGACCAACTCGGCAAGCCCTCCGGTGGCCCCAAGGCGCCGCCTGGCTGGTGGGCCCGGAGGAGCTAGAGACTACGTTCGGCGATGTGCTCACCACCGAGCTCCTCGAGCGGCGGGCAGTGGATCAAGACGAGGGAGCGTATCACGAGGGCTCGGCGGTGGTGACGGTTTATGTGGGGCGGGGGTGACGTGGGCGGGTATGTTTAGCAGCATGACCGCCCGGGCTGTACCGCCAGCCCGCTGAAGGGCGTTTTGGCGAAAGCTTCATTAGCGCTTTTACGCTCGCCTTTAGCTCCAAGCGACCAGCCCAGCATCTAACAACCCTGCAAATTACGAATTGGATTCGTAATTTGCAGGGTTATGGAACTTCGACGAAGCGTGGAGCAGTCTATCCGCGAAGACTTGCGCTACACCCCAGCCGTTGGGATCGTCGGGCCGCGACAGGTCGGGAAGACCACCTTAGCCCGGCACCTCGTCGCGGATCACGCGCACGAGTGGTTCGACTTGCAGCGCCCCGAGCACCGCCGCCGCCTCGAGAACGCCGAGCTGCTGCTCCCGACGCTCGCCGACCGCCTGGTAGTCGTTGACGAGATCCAACTGATGCCGAGCCTCTTCGGCTTGTTGCGCCCCCTCATCGACGCGGATCGGCGACCGGGGCGCTTCTTGCTGCTGGGCTCCGCCTCACCCGGGTTGATGCGTGGCGCGAGTGAGTCCCTGGCTGGTCGGGTGAGCTACACCGAACTCACGCCCCTCGGCCTGCGCGAGGTCGCCGAGGCGGGGATCGGGCTCGAGGACCATCTGGTGGTGGGGGGCTATCCCGAACCACTGCTTCAACTCCCGCCCCACCGGCGGGGACCCTGGTACAATGCCTTCGTGAAAACCTACGTCACCCGTGATCTCCAAGAACTCGGCCGCGGCGTGGCGCAGCGGGAGTTCGAGACCTTGATCCAGATGCTGGCCCACGCAAATGGCGGCATCTTCAACTCGAGCGCCCTGGCGAGGTCGCTCACGGTCACGCACAAGGCTCCGGCCCTACCTCGCCAACAGCAGCAAGCGTCTCGTCAAAAGTCCGCGGCTTTACCTGCGCGATAGCGGGTTGTTGCACCACTTGCTCGGCATCGAAACGTATGTGTCGCTCACGGGCCACATCGGTTTGGGGAGTTCGTGGGAGGGCTACGTGATCGAAGAGATTTGCCGCGTCATCGGCGAACGTGCCACGCCCTACTTCTACCGCACGGCGAGCGGCGCCGAGTTGGACCTCGTGCTCGACTTCCGCGGAGAGCGCTGGGCCTTCGAGATCAAGTTCTCGAATGCGCCGAGGCTTTCGCGCGGGTTCTACAGCGCGCTCGAGGACGTAGGGCCGGCGCGCACCTATATCGTGACGCCATCGGCAATGCGCTACGAGGACAAAAGCGGCGCCATCGTCACTGGGCTAGCGGATCTGCTTACGGAACTCACGGCCCGCTGAGGGGTGTTTTGGCGAAAGCCCCACCAGAGAGCTGCGCAGCCGCGTCTACAAAGAGGCCAGGGTTTACCCGCGCCGCGCGCCGGGCGCCTACCGCCGCCGCGCCGCATCGAGCGAGTAGCGCCCCGGTCCCGCGAGCGCCACCACCACGAACGCCACCAGGTAAAGCAGCGCCAGCTCCTTCTTCTGGAACGGATCGGCCCCGTGGGTCACGAAGGCCGCGACCACCATCGTGAACGCGGCCGGGACGGCGGCCGGGCGGGCGAAGAGCCCCGCGGCGACCAGTAGGCCGCACACGAACTCCCCGAAGACGGCGAGGCCGAGGCTCAAGCCGGACCCGAGGCCCAGCGGGTCGGCAAATTCGAGGTTGCCCGCGAGAAGCTTCTGGAGTTTGGGCAGGCCGTGCGCGAAGGCCATCGTGCCGCCGAACCAGGCGCGCAGGACGAGGAGGCCGAGGTCGACGTAGGGGGTCTTGAACATGGGAGGTGGGGTTGGCTGCTTGCGAAAACTGGGAGATGGGAGTGCGGTTCACGGTAAGCCTCGCGCCTCCACCCTCACCGCCGCGCCGTCCCGCACCCGGCCCCGGCCGCCGCCGCCATCATCGTCCGCAGCGTATCCGGGTAGCGCTCGGCGACGTTGACGCGCTCGGCCGCGTCGGCGTGGAGGTCGAACAGGCTCAGGCCGATGCTGTCGACGCGCGTCGGGCCGGGCAGGCCGTCGTCGCGCTGGGGGCCGTCGAGGGTGCGGTAGGCGTGCGGTAGGTGGAGCTTCCAGCGCCCCGTGCGGCTCACGACGGCCTCCAGGCGATCGACCCAGTACACCAGGTACGGACGCTCCGCGACGGATTCGCTTTGCCCGCTGAACGTGGCCCAGCGCTCGCGCCCGTCGAGTTGCTCAGGCAGCGCCGTCACGCCCGCGAGACCCGCCAGGCTCGGCAGCACGTCGATGGTCATCAGCGCGGACGACATCTCGCGCCCGGGCGCGACCCCCGGCCCGTGCACGATGAGCGGCACGCGTACCCCGCCCTCGAAACTCGTTTGCTTGCCCTCGCGCAGGCCCCCCGTCCGACCGGCGTGCCCGCCGTACGACAGCCACGGACCATTATCCGAAGTAAACAGAATCAGCGTGTTGGCATCCATCCCGCGCTCGCGCAGGGCCGCGCGCAGCTCCCCGATCCCGGTGTCGACCTCGGCCACGACGTCGGCGTAGACCCCGAGGCCCGTGGCGCTCCCGTACGTGGGGTCCTCGGCGAGCGGCACGTGTGGCAGGGAGTGGTGCACCATGAGCAGCAGCGGACCGGCGGCCGGGTCGTGCGCGCGGATACGGGCGACGGCCTCGGCGTTGTACTGCCGCGTCACGGTCGTGAAGGCGCTGAGACTGTCCACCACGCGGTCGTCGCGCATCAGTGGCACCTTCGCCGGCCATCGTCCCTTCAGCTGGGGCAGCGGGTGGTCGGCCGTCATGTCGTGGCTGTACGGTATCCCGAAGTAGCTCGCGAAGCCCTGGTCCGTCGGCAGGTACGGGTGGCGGTCGCCGAGGTGCCACTTGCCGATGAGGTGGCTGCGGTAGCCGGCTTTCGCCAAAACCTCCGGCAGGGTCGCCACGGCGGGCTCGAGGCCGGGGTGCCCGGGCTCGAGGGCGCCCCTGATCCCGACGCACTGCGCGTAGCGACCCGTGAGCAGGGCCGCGCGGCTCGCCGAACACACGGCCTGCGCGACGCGGAACCCGCGGTGGAGCGTCCCCTCGGCGGCGAGGCGGTCGAGCTCCGGGGTCCGCACGTGCGTCCCGCCGTAGGCCCCGACGTCGCCGTAGCCCTGGTCGTCCGTCAAGACGATGACGATGTGGGGTGGCGCAGGCGCGGCGGTGGCGGCGGTGGGCGTGGCCGCGGCCGTGGCTGTGCCAGTAGGCCCGCCGCGCGACGTGCTCGTCCGCGGCGCGGAACAGGCGGCGCACCCGATGGAGAGCAGGCCGATGATAAGCGAGAGGCGCATGGTGGTAGTGATTCGCCGGGTAAATTCGCTTGCCTCTATGTGGTTACCAAATCTTCGCTGTACTTTCGGCAGGTTGGGGCGTTTTTATCCCTCGTCATCAGACCGAAGCAGTCGTCACTACCAAAGTTCCCTTCGGCGATCGGCGATGCGGGCGGGGCGTTTCACTTACCCTATCCATACAACCACTCACCCTTTCGGATCGTAGTTGGCTCGGCACACTAGGGCTACTCCCCTCCGCCGAGCGTACACACCGTATCGCGGGCGCCGTTGACGATGACGTTGGCACCATCGTAGCGGGGAAGTATACGCGAGGTAGGTCTCGGGCGCTGCGTCGAATCGGAAAGTTGCTCGCGTGCCTTTGCTTGCGTGAATCTTTCGCCTTTCGGCAAAACCCGCCCCGCCGCCCGCGCTTACCTTCCCGCAATGACGTTCCAGCGCATCGACTACGCCCGCCTCAACGCCCGCCAGCAGGAGACTTTCAACTTCCAAAAGGTGTCCGGCATCCTGGCCGACTATGGCTTCGCGTGCATCCGCCTCAACGACGACTGGCAGGGCGCCGATTTTATCGCTCAGCATATCGACGGGGACACCTACCTCAAGGTTCAGCTCAAGGGCCGCCTCACGGTGGCCCGCAAGTACGAGGGCAAACGCCTCTGGATGTGCTTTCCGGTGAGCGGCCGCTTCTACCTCCTCGAGCACGACATCTTACTGGCCAGGCTCCTCGAGCGATTCCCAGACCAGATGGCGGTGAGCAAATCTTGGGTGGAGCGCGGGCAGTACAGCTGGGGCGCTCCGGGCCAGGCAGTGCTGGAGGTGCTCGGGGAGGCACTGTGATATGTGAAAGACGGCACACGCGAATCCGCTGCCCCGCCCGCAGGACGGTCGGCCGAAAAGCGTTCACACGCAGGCCGACCGTCCTGCGGGCGGGGCAGCGGATGGGGGGCGGCGCTTCATACGAACACGCCGCGCGTTGCTGCAATGGGTCCTATCCTCGATAGATAATCGCGTCATTCAGGCAGTCAACGATATCTGTGATGTACTCCTTGTCTTCTGAAACGATTGCCTTAATCTCTCCAGAGTTGGTGCTGACAATAAGTGCGAACTTATCCTTATTATAAGCGAACCTTAGGGCTGATAAGGAAAGAATTGTGACGCCTGCAAGTATAATGGAGAAGTCAAAGTTGGACATCACAATCAAGAGTAAGCCAAGTAGTAAAAGTAAAATTTCACCTATTCGCTTAGCTTCAATCTGGCCAATTGCTACCGAGGAGATGTTCCGCATTGCGTAAGTCTTGCCATCTACGACAAATCTCGACTGAGAGACGTATACTCGATCATCTTTTAAAAACACTCTTTCGTCACCGTTTTCTATCCTAGCCATAGCCTGCCGTTTTAGGGTGTTGGGACTCTACATCCTGGTTGAATCACGAATGTAGTCCACTCCAAAATGCTGTGTGCTAGTGTGGAAAAATTGCGATTACCAGGCTCGTATTGATGTCGTCTAGCTGGTTTCGGCTTGTCGGCACTCAAACCAGCTGCTGCACGGGCCGGGGCGCCACGAGCTGGAGCTCGCCGAACGGCGCCTCCAGACGCCCACCGCGGCAGCACCTTCAACCCTTCACCACCCCTACTCCCCCAGCGCCGGCGTGACGATCACGTAGTCCGCTAGCGACTCAATCGCCACGCCCTCTTCGGTGCGATCCGCCGGGAAGCTGCTGATCGTGACGATGCGTAGCGCGGGGTCGAGCCGGCGCAACTGCGCCACCGTGCCGAGGTATTCGTCGCTGTGGAAGCGGCCGCAGAGGTGTAGGACCTTGCGGCCTTCGGGGCCCTGCAGCGCCATCGCGATGCGGCTCGCCATGGTGGCGTCCCAGAGGTTTTGGGCGTGGTAGAGGTTGGGCGACATATGGTTGTCGGTGCCGCCCATGAGCGCGTAGAACTTCTCGCGGTAGCGGCCGCCGAGGGTGTCGTAGGGCAGGGGCGGGAGCCAGGCCTTCGCCACCGCGCTCAGGCTGTCGAGACTCGCGCGACCGCGACGGTTGACCATGCTCACGTAGCGCGCCGGCGCGTTGGCGGCCACGACGGGCACCCTGTGTTGCTTCGCGAACTCGACCAGGGGGCGGTAGTGCTCCGCGTAGGTCGACCAGGGGTTGGCGTCGCGCAGGAAGTCCCGCTCCGGGATCAGACCCGCGAGGTATTCGTCGAGCGCCTGCTGCGCGTTGGTCTCGAACATCTCCATGCTGAGGGTCACGCCCGTCGGCGCCTGTCGGAAGAGCCCGACCAGGAGGGCCAACTGCGCCTGGTGGCCGGCCAGGTCGTCGTGCTCCTCCCCGAACACGACCACGTCCGCCGTCGCGAGCGCGCGCACGAGGCTGTCCATGGGCACCTCCGCGCCGTCGACACTCCGCGTAATGGTGTACGACTGCGCGGGAAGGGGAGCGTGCCAGCCGATGAGCGACAGGGCGAGCAGGATGGCAGCCAGTCGCGGCAGCGCTCGGGGTGAACTTGCAAAAAGGAAGTGCATGTGGCTGAGGGGATTCGGGTGTTGAACCGTTGCCGAGCGACACATATTTCCGCGGGCGAAAGTTTTGGCGTAAGCCCTCCCCCGCACGTCGTGACTCGCTCCGAGCGAACGTATACGAAGAGGCTTCCCTATCTGAGGCGGCGACCAGTAGGTCATAGGTAACGCGGATGTGCGTGACGCAGATGTGCGTTACCTTCGCCGAATGGAACTAACGAATGAGCCTTTTGTATTCGGGCGCGAAGTGGTTGGTGCTGAGTTGGTGGATCGGACCGAGGAAGTACAGGAGATTGTGGATGTGCTCCTCGGACGCCAGCGGCATTTTTTGATCGGCCCACGCCGCTTCGGCAAAACCTCCATCCTGAGCACTGCGGCCTTGCAAGCCCGTAAGGCAAAGGCCATCGTCATCCAGGTGAACGCAGAGGAGTTTGCTACGCAGGCCGCGATGGTATCGAATATCGTAGCCCAGAGTGCGGCCGCCGCGGGTTGGTCCCTGAAGCGCTCACTCGTGCGGACGCGCGAGCTGTTCGGACAGCTGAGGCCGAGCGTCGCTTACGACCCTATCCAGGACAGTTGGACGGCCAATCTCACGGTCGCCGAAGAGGTTTCTGGGACGACTCTAATCACGGAGGCCTTGGAAGGTCTCGAGCGCCTCGGCACGCAGGAGAAGCGACCGGTGGCACTCATCATGGACGAGTTTCAGCACCTCGTGACCGAGGGGGGCATCGTGGCCGAACGTCAACTGCGTGCCGTCGTGCAGCGACACCGCAATGTGGGTTACGTGTTCGCCGGTTCGGACGAATCCATGCTTTCGGCCATGACCGGAGAGCACGATCGGCCTTTTTACCGCCTTGGGTCGCGGCGGTTTTTGGGACCTGTGCCGCGCGCGGACTTCGCCGACTATTTACAGAAGGCTTTCGCCAAAACGAACGCGACCCTCGATCCGCTGGCGATCGAGAGGATCTTCGAATTGAGCCGGGACGTGCCCTACAGCATTCAGCGATTGGCGCTCGAATGCTGGCGTAGAGTGCGTCAATCAGGGGGCACCAACGCCGAGAAAACCGTAGACGTCGCGCTGGTCGAAGATCGGATGTCACACCTACTGCAGGTCGAGAGCCCGGGCTACGCGCAACTAAGCGCGTCACTCACTTCCGTACAACTGCGGACCTTGGTCTTCTTCGCGCACCAGGGGCCGCAACCGTTCCAGTGGCAGACCGAAGCGCGCAAGCGCTCGATGGCCGTCTCGTCCTTCAAACGTGCGACCGAAGCGCTCGTGGCCCGGAGCCTGATCCGGGTGGTGAGGGATGGCAACCCCGTGGTGCGGTACGCCTTCGAGGACCCGTTTTTCGGGGAGTGGGTGGGGCGGGTGATTAAGGGATAGCGTAGCCACCAGCGGATTTTCACGTCGACTCTCAACCTATACTACAACCCAACTCACCCCTTCACCTTCGCCCCCGCCCCGCGCGTCAAATACCGCCTCAGCACCCCGCCCCGCACGTGATTGACGTCGAACTCGATGACGAAGGCCCGCTCGTCGATCTCGTCCACGATGCGGTAGAGGCGCCGGATGTCGATGCGGTTGACGATCGTCTGGATGATGGGCTGGTCCTCGGTGGCGCCCTGGGAGCCGTAGCCGCCCTGTCCGCGGTAGAGCGTTATGCCGGCGCCGAGTTCGCCGAGGACGGCGTCCTTGATGGCCTCGTTGCGCGCGCTCACGATCGTGACCCCGATGAAGTCCTCGAAGCCCTTGATGACCGCGTCGGTCACCTTGGCCGTAACCAGGTACGTAAGCACGGAGTACAGCGCGATCTCGACGGTCAACAGCATCGCCGCCACCGTAAAGAGCACCACGTTGAAGACCAGGATCACCTTCCCGATCGAGACCCCGAAGCGGTTGTTCACGAAGATCCCTAAGACCTCCGAGCCGTCGAGCACCGCGCCCGAGCGGATGGCCGTCCCGATGCCGGCCCCGAGGAAGAGGCCCCCGAAGATGGCGATGAGGAGCTTGTCCTCGGTGAGGATCGGGAAGGTCTCGAACTCGAGCACGGTCGCGAGGCTCAGGATCCCGAAGACCGACTTCCACGTCACGCGCCGCGACACGGTGAAGTAGGCCAGTACGAGGAAAGGCACGCTCAGCGTGATCAGACCAATGGACAGCGGCAGGTGGAGCGAGCTCTCGAGCAGGAGCGCGATCCCGGTCACGCCCCCGTCGAGGAAGCCGTTCGGCAGGAGGAAAGCTTTTAGCCCGACGCTCGCGAGCGCGACGGCGAGCGCGATCCAGAGCAGGTCGGCAAGGAGGGCACGGGCGTTGGTGACGGGTTTGGGCATTGCGGGGAGGTGAGTTCGAAAGAACAGAGGGTAAAGTGTAAAGTGCCCGGTATGGGTGCAGTATAGGGCCATTGCGGTTTAGCCCACGGCGCCAGGCGCGTCGCTGTCAAGTGGGCCATGCACTGCCGCGGGCTACGCCACGCAAGGTTCTCTCGGTACGACACTCCCGCTCCCTAAGTTTTGCCGCAAGGCCCCCCTCACTTCACATCGACCTCTGCCACAAACCAAAACCCATCCGCGTCAAAACCCTCCTCCGCGAGCGCCACGTCCACGACGCGCCCCGTGCCGCCCTCGTCCTGGAGCCGCAGGTAGGCCTTGTACTCCCCGGCGACGATATCGGCGGGGAGCTCACGCGAGTTGACTAGCGACCGCCCTTCCTCCGCGTCGATGCCGAGCAGGCCGGACGGACCAAACGTGAGCGTGCGGGAGACGGGGCCCTCGAGCCGCAACTGGAGCGCGTAGTCGTGGTACACGGGCGCCGAACCGCGGTTGCGCCAGCGTACGTCCGCGCGGACGGTCCGCCCGTCCACCGCCACCCCGGCGTCCTCGACGAAGAGCCAGTAGCCGACTCGATTGGCGATCTCGGACGTGAATACTGGGTTGTCCCGCACGTACTCGTCCGCGTAGCCGTGGTACCCGAGGTAGGTGGCGTGCGTGACGCCGATGATGCGGCGCACGAGGGCCTGGCCCCCCGCGCCCCATGTGCCGTCGTTGACGACGTTGCCGTAGTGCTCGAGTTCGATCGGGATCGGCCGGTCGCGGTAGACGGCGTCGAAGAGCTCGGGCGAGCGGATCGAGGCCGTCGCGGCGAAGTTGTCGACGTAAAATTTGACCAGCGGCGAGTGGTCCGTGTACGTGATGCCGCGGGACTCGACGTAGGCGCGGATGTTTTGCCGGAAGGCCGCGTCCGAGACGTTGCCGTACCAGTCGTCCGTGATCGTGAGGAGGACATCGTCGGGGTAGGCGGCGCGGTAGAGGTCGATGTGGGCCGTCTGCGCGGCGAGGGCGTAGACGCTATCGGTGGCGGGCCAGTTGTGCCCCTCGCCCCAGGTGCCGTAGCTCGCGATCTGGACGTAGCGCAGCCAGGGCGCGTCGGCGTAGCGGGCCGCGACGGCGCGGTGGAAGTTGCCGAGTTTCGCGAGGAAGACCGGGTCACCGTAGTCGGGCTCCCAGACGCGCAGGCTCGCGTCCCAGGGCACGCGGCCGACCAGCTCCGTGCCCCGGGCGCCGGCGTCGCGGACCCACCGCGGCGTGGCGTACTCGACGGCGGTCTCCTTGCAGGTAAACGCGAAGGCCACGCCGAGGCCCTGCGGCGTGTACTCGGCGACGACCTCGTCGATGAGCGCCCAGTCGTACTGGCCCTCGCGGGGCTCGAGCTGGCTCCACGCCAGGCGCAGGTAGAGGTGGTCGAGTCCCGGGACGGCGGCCAGGTCGCCCGCGTTGCGCTCGCCGTAGCGGGTCCCGGCGTCGTCGTAGAAGTGGTGGAACCAGCCCTTGTGCGGGTTTTCGAGGACGCGGGTGGAGTCGGCGCGCTGGGCCCACGGGGATGGAGCGGCCTGGCCGGGCCGAGGATCGTCCGTACTACCATCGACGCTCTGGCAGGCAGACGTGAGGGCGATAGTGCAGAGGCTGAGGTAGGTCAGGAAGGTGCGCACGGGACACAATGTACCCCGGTGGAGCGGCCGCGCCGGTGGACGAGACGGGTTTGCCTGGCTCATCTCACTCCACCCGCCCCACCTCATACACGCGCCCCGCCCACCGCGTCATAAGTCTTGCGACAAAACCCTCCGTCATTAACGCTGCCCCCGTGGCCCGCAGCAGGGGAGGGTCTGCGTTTTGCGGAAGCGTACCACCCGGCTCGATCATCGCCCTCACGCTGTACACCGCCCCCGGGTTCAGCCCCACCAAGGTTACCCGCCGCTGCTCCTCCGGGCTGTCATTGCGGAACACCCCCACGATCCCACCGCTCCGCGTAGCCGTATTGATCCGCTGGTACGCATCCCACCCGTCGGCTCGCGGCTCCCCGAACCCGGCCACGTCCTGGCGGTAGCGCAGGAAGTCGTGACGGGTTTGGGCGGCGCGCACCTGGTCCGTCCACGCCCTGATCCGTTCGCGTTTCGCCGCGGGGTAGGGGCGGAAATCCCCCAGCAGTAGCGGCAAACTCCCCAGCATGCTCTGCACACTCAGCCCGTAGCGCTCCCCGTCGAGGGAGAGGTTGCCGATCGCCAGGGCGCTCGCCGGAATCACGGCCGCGCGGCTCCAGGCGAGGTGGCGGGCGCGCAGGCCCGCATAGGGTTGTGGGTCCTCGATGTTGCTCAGCCAGTCCCCCTCGGCGTGTTTTGCGAAAGCGTAATCGACCAACTGAAGCCGCCCCGCCGTCTCGAAGGTGCAGTCGATGAATAGGTCCGGGTGAGCGGCGTGGAGCGTGTCGAACAGCGCGAACAGCCGCTCGTAGAGCGTCCAGTAGCTCTCGGCGTGGTCGCGGTGGCCGGGGTGGTCGGTGGCGTAGCACCCGCTCTGGGTCGGGGCATGGATGTAGGCGCTCGTCACGACGCTGAGGTCGAGCTTGACGTAACGCAGGTCGTAGCGGCCCACGTAGCCGTCGATGACGTTGAGGATGTAATCGTACCAGCCCGTCCCGAAACACGCCGTCCGGATGTCGTTGTCGGGGTTGTGGAGATTGGTGTGCGCGCCGTCCGGACCGACGATGAACCACTCCGGGTGCGCCCGGTAGACCGCACTCACGGGGTGGGCGGAGGTCAGGCTGATCCAGAGCCCCGGCGCCAGGCCCGCGCGGTCTATCCCGCGCATCACGGGTGCCAGGCCGCGCGGGAACTTGACGCTGTCCACAATCCAATCCCCGGTTCGGTCGGCCCAACTCAAGTCGCGCGCGCCCTCGCCGTGGGTCGTGTACCAGCCCGCGTCGATGGTCTGCTGCTCGAAGCCGAGTCGGGCGGCGGCTTCGGCTTGCGCCAAAACGAGCCCTCCGTCGATGGCGTCCTGGAAGGGGCGCCAGGTGTTGGTGACCAAGGTCGGCACCCGCGGGATCGCGTGGATGCGCGCGCGCAGGTGGCGGCTCGTGTACTCGCTCAGCACTTCGCGCAGGAAAGCCTCGGGCCCGCCGGGCGCCGCGTAGAGACCGATCGTCACGACGGGCGCCCGGAAGGTCTCGCCGGGGGCGAGGTACTTGCGGAAGGGGTAGTCCTGGCCGGGGCGCGTGAGCCCGGCCCGCAGGCGGTAGCCGTCCGTGAAGGCGCTGGTGCGCTTGAGGACCCCGGGCGCGTGATTCCCGACGAAGACGCCGCGGGCGCGCTCGTGGTCGTGGACCACCACCCCGGCGTCGTTCCAGTCGCCGACGAAGGGCCCGAAGTGCGGTCGTCGCGCGAAGTCGCGGTAGGTGATGGCGTGCGTCGACCCCATCGCGATGTCGAGTGCCTCGACGTCGACGGCCTCGAGGCGGACGGTGTCCCGGCCGACGTTGCGGAGTTCGAGGGTTTTCTCGAACACGGGCAGGGCCCCGGCCGTGACGTAGGTGAGCCTTCCGGCAAAACCGGCCGTGCGGGGGCGACTGCCGCGAAAGGAGACGGTGGTGGAGTCGGTGCCGGTGGTGACCGCGGTGATGCGCCAGCCGCTGTCGCTGTCGAAGGCTTCGCCGTCGGCGAGGAAGGCGAACTCGGTGCTGGTGGCCTGCGTGAAGCTCGCGTCCGCGCCGGCGAGGTAGAGCCCGGTGCAGACGATGCTGTCGCCGCGCGCGACGATCGTGCGACGGACCGCGCCGTTGTCGACGGTGACGCCGGCCGGGACTTGTGCGACGGCGGCGGCGGCGATACCGGAGACTAAGCAACTCAGCACGAGGGCGAGGGGGCGGGTGTGCATGTATCGGGGTAAGGTAAGGGCCGACCCCGGGCCGCGGGGTTATCACGTCCGCCTGAACCGCAACACGGCCTGCCCGCCGTCGAACAGCACCAGCGTGCCACCCTCCCCGCTGCCCGCGCGATCCACGGTCTGCATGGCCTCCCGGAAGAGCTTTTCGCCGGGGCCGCAATACATCAGCGTACTCGGGCCGGGCTCCCCGAAACTCAGTTTGCTGCCGTCGAGCGCGTAGTCGGCCGAGTAGCCGTTGCAGCCGTCGGTGCCGCTCACGCGCCCGCTCGTCGCGTCGAAGGTGAGCGCGGGTTTGGCGGCGGGGAAGAGGTCGGCGAAGGGCTCGGCGGCGCCGGCGATGTACTCGAGCCGCCAGGTGCCGCCCGCGAGCTCGGGGGGCGAAGTCGCCTCGGGCGTTTGCTTCGAGCCGGTGCACGCGGACAGGAGGGCGGCCGCGACGAGCCAATAGAAGCGGGGTAGGCGATCGAAGTCTAGCACAGCAACAAGCGTTAGGTGACGGGGCCAGCCCTACGCTGCCCGACCCAAATAAACGCCGCGAGCATCGCGAGCGCCACCGCGAGGATAAGCAATGCATTGACTAGCACCCTAGCGATGCCTAAATCGGGGATCGCCAGGGATACGGGTAGAAACCCGACCAGGCGCCGCGGATCAACACCAACGCCAGGTACGCGAGCGGGTACAGCAACCACGGACCGCAAGCGCGCCAACTACGGTAGAAACCCGACCAGGCGCCGCGGATCAACACCAACGCCAGGTACGCGAGCGGGTACAGCAACCACGGACCGCAAGCGCGCCAACTGGCTTCGCGGCGCCCGGCAAACAGCACCCAGTACAGCAGCACGAGCGGCGGGATGACGGTGTGCAACAGTTCGTCGACGAGGCGCTGGAGCCCCACCGGCGACCAGGTCTGCCGCAGCACGACCTGATAAACGACGCCGACGATGAGGATGAAGGTCGTGAGCGCCGTGAGGGTGCCCGGCCTGGCGAAGAGCCCGGGGGCAGCGCCCACGTGAGGCCCCGGCGGAGGTTTGCGGCGCAGGGCCTGCCCCGTGAAGTAGATCGGCCACCAGGAGGTTGGTGAGGATCGTGAAGAAGCTAAAGAACCGCACCACCGTCTCCGCCACACCCGCCTGCCGGTGCTGGAGCATGAGCACGAACTGTGCCACGAGCGCGAACCAGCCGAGGGTGAGGCCGAGGAGGGCTAGGTTTCGGCGCATGGCGGGCGGTTGTGGCGGCGAAGGTGATAAAGATACGTAGGGTAAGTGCGGTTTTGACGAAAGTCTCGTGATTGAGTATTTGCAGCGTCCTGGGCGCGGCGAGGGGCGAGTGCGGCGGGGTTCTCGGCGCGTTCGGAGTGGCGCGTTCGACTGCCTCTAGGCAGTATGCCTCAAAAAACACCTCGCTCACAAAAGCGTAGCCACGGGCGTGCGCGTAGCTGTACGCATTGGCGCCATCACCTTACTAGCCTTAACACGCGCTCGCGCACCACCCGCTCCCGCTCCGCCAGAAACTCTTCGAAATCGGTTTTGCCGAAAGGCGTCCGCAAGAGAATATCGGTAGCCTCGCGGGAGATGAGGTGTGAATCGAGCGTAGCGTAGACGGACTGCGCATCCTGGCTATTCGCAAACATTTCCGCGAGGTAGTCATTCGGGAGGCGATCTCGGATGATGTGTCGATTGGTGGCCGAGGAGATCGGGACACGATTCAGTACGGAGTTGATCTCGTCGCCGAGGCCCAGCCGCTTGGCCTGCGCGCGGGGGACGATGTGGTGATCGTCGAGATCACCATCTTCCGGGAGGCCATAGTGTTGCCAGTCACTAGCACCCGCGATGATCATGAGGTTGAACACGGCACGGTAGCGCGCACTTTGCGTCTGCTGGAGCGCGAGGAAGTCGACGTTGGCCACTTCCTGCGCGAAATCCGTCACGGCCTTCGGCGCGTCACCGCCGCTGAGCCACCGCGACACGGATTGGAAGTCCGCCGCCGAGGTCGACTCGACGCTGCTCGAGTAGCGCTCCCCGAACACCGAGGCCCAGTACCACTCCTTGAGTTTCTGATGCGCGCTTACCGGGTCTTCGATCTTGTCTCCGGCACGAACCTTCTCCAGCAGGACGCTGAATATCGGGACGATGCTGGGGTAGGGCAGGAAGCTCTCGCGGAGGGCGCCGTAGCTCCGTGAGTTCTTGAGGGCGGTGATCCCGCGGGTGAGGCTCGTCACGGCGGCGTTCCACTTTGTCTCGAAGGCCTCCGGCGTGTGGATCAACGTCACCTCCTCGCGTTTACCGGCCACGCGAATCTGCTTTACGGCGCCCGGTACTAGGTAGTACAGGTACTTCGGCGAGCAGTAGGTCTGCTCCACGATCGACATCACCATGAGGATGTAGGACTTCGTGTTGAGGCTCGGGTAGTCGTTCGGCAGGGCGGCCACGGCCTCCCGGTGCATCGCCTTGAGCCGCAGTCCCTTCGGCTTCGTGATCGCGTTGAGGAGGTCGAAGGTGTCGAGTCGCACGCCGCGCGCGTTGATCTTCGTGAAGATCTCGCACACTTTCGCGAGCTCGACATCTGCCTCGAGCGTGATGTAGCTCACGTTATAGTCGCGCGTGAGGTTGCGGAATTCCCTATTGAGCGCATCGGCTTGCGCTAGCAGTTCGGCGTGGTGCTCGTGCAGTTTGGCCTCCGGCTGGCGGGCGGCTTGTCGCCAAAACTCGGCGTAGCCGTCCAACCAATCCCGCTGGTCGAAGCCTTGGTCGGTGAAGACGGTGAGCGGCATCAGGTGCTCACGGTATTGAGACTCACGATCGATGATGACCCTCGCGTAGTAGTTCGTTTTGCGGTAGTAGAAAAACGCCTCGTCGTCGTCGCGGTCGAGGGCGTACCGGTCGATCCGCAGGAAGAATAAGTAAGGGTTCTTACGACCGGGGAAGTCCCGATCCGGCTGAAAGAAGGCGTAGTGCAGGGCGGTGAGCCGTTGCTGCCCGTCGAGCACGATGTACTCGGGGTGGAGGCTTCCGCCAAAACCGAACAGCGGCTCGCAGGCGAGGGCCTCGACGTTGTGTTTGGTCGACTTCCACAACAGCAAGTTGCCGATGTAGTAGTCGAGGAAGACCGACTGCACGAGGTCCCGCACGTCCCAGGCTCCCCAGGCGAACTCGCGCTGGAAATCGGGGATGACGAAACGCCCGTCGCGGATCTGGTCGAAGAGCCGGCCGAGCGGGAAGGTGTCTGCCTTTTGGATGTTCTGCATGGGGGTGTTTAGGGGGGGGGGTAAGCTAACGGTTAGGAACGCAGGCACGCTCCGAGGCCTACGGCAGGGTCGGACCATCTTTTCCGCCTCGGTAGGTCTCTATCGTGATCTACGACCCGATTGCCCTCCGATAGCGCTGCGCCCATAGTTTTGGCGAAAGCCGCACCCGCCGCACGCCCCGCTACTCCCACCGACGCTCTGGTAGCCGCTACCTTCCCGCAGTGAACGCGATAGACCTCCTCGAACTCCTCAATGACGCCGACGAACTCGAGAACCTCGAGGCCAAACGCGGGGGCAAGATTGGGGACTCCGTGATGGAGACCGTCTGCGCCTTCGCCAACACGCCCGACCTCGGCGGTGGAACGCTGATCCTGGGCGTGGAGCGCCGAGAGGCCGACAACTCGCTGTTTCCCTACTACGAGGTGGTCGGGGTGCCGGATCCGGACAAGCTCCAGTCGGACCTCGCGAGCCAGTGCGCGAGTCGATTCAACCACCGGATCCGACCGACGATCTCGATCGAGCAGGTAGACGGTAAGTCGGTGCTCGTGGCCGTGGTGCCGGAATCGCCGAACGGACAGAAGCCTATTTACTTCAAGGCCAAAGGCCTACCCGGGGGCGCATTGTTGCGCGTGGGGCCAACCGATCAAAGGTGCACGGAGGACGACCTGGAGGTGTTTTACACCGATCGTGATACCTACGACGCAACCCTCCTCGACGGCACCGGCATGCAGCACGTCGACCCGGAGGCCCTCCGTCGCTACAGAACGCTGCGCGCCGAGGTGAATGCGGGGGCGGAGGAGTTGGCGCTGGACGACAGCGAGCTGCTGGAGTCGCTTAACTGTAAGGCCATTGGCCCCGATACGCGACTCACGGTGGCCGGAGTGATCCTCTTCGGCACCGGCGCCATCATCCGGCGACTCTTCCCGATGATGCGGCTCGACTACATCCGCGTGCCGGGCAACGTGTGGATGTCGGACCTCGATGCGAGCTTCACGAACCTCGACCTGCGCGGTGCGCTGTTCCTCACGCTACCGCGGATGGTCAACGAGGTCTACGCCGACCTGCCGCGCGCCTTCCAACTGCGGGAGGGCGAACTCCAGGCCAGCACGGTAGGGCTCCCGAGCCGTGCCCTGCGGGAGGCACTTACCAATGCAGTGATGCACCGCTCGTACCGGGTGCAGTCCGCGATCCAGATCATCCGGTACAACAATCGCATCGAGGTCATCAATCCTGGATATTCGCTTAAATCCGAGGAGCAACTCGGGAGTCCGAAGTCGGTCACGCGCAATGGTGTCATCGCGGCGGCCTTCCACGAGACCAACCTCGCCGAGACCAAGGGCACGGGCATCCGGCGGATGCGCAATCTCCTGCGGGACGCGGGCCTGTCGGCACCGACATTCCAGTCGAGCCGCCGGGACGACGACTTCACGGCGCGCCTCCTGCTACATCACTTCTTCACCCCCGCCGACCTGGCCTGGCTGTCGAGACTCGCCGAGCACAAGCTCGCCGCGAGCCAGCAGCAGGCGATCGTGTTCCTGCGCGAGGTCGGCGCTATTGACACCCTCCGCTACCGACAACTCACCGGGCAGACTCCCGCGGAGGCCCGCACGGAGATCAAAGCCCTCGTCGACGCCGGGCTCGTGCAGCAGAAAGGTAGGGGGCGCGGGACGTACTACGCGCAGGGCAAGACGCTGATCGACTCTTGGGCCACTTTTCGCGCAGAGCACCCCGCTGCCAGTGCCACGGATGGCGAGGGCCTCATCACGCCAGGAGACGGCCCTAACACAGAACCTCGCTCCACTTCTACGGTAGATGAGGACTATAGCACAGAACCTCGCCCCTTTATCACGGAACCTCCGGTCGCTATCACGGAACCTCCGGTCGCTATCACGGAAGCCCCAGCCGCTATCACGGAACCTCAGCCCACTATCACGGAACCCCCCGCCGCTATCACGGGACGTGCGTCAATCCAGGTTGAGCCCACTAATTTTGAACTGTTACTCGCAACAGTCGATCAGGCGCCTGTCGGTAAAACGCTGAAAGCCGATCTCGCGGCCCTCAAACCGAGGATTTCGGATCCGAGCGAAGTAGAAGTCCTCGTATTAGCGTTGTGCAAGTCTCCACGATCAGTAGCTAGTCTATCTAAGCTCCTCGGAAGGAACGAGGATTATCTTCTGAGACGTTACCTGAAGCCCCTCATCGACGCAGGAAGGCTCACCCGCTTGTTCCCCGATCTCCCCAACCACCCCAGCCAGGCTTACGTAACGCCCCAGGGTCCTCCGACCTAGCGTCTACCCCCCCCCGCTCAGAAACCCGCCTCCAACCGTTCCCGCGGCGCGCCTCGCCGGGCAGGGTTTCACGGACTTGAGGATTCGCACGGCGGTCACGAAGATGCCTACGCGACGAACACCCGGCCGGCTACAGTTTTGACGAAAGTCGCCAAACCACGCCAGATAAGCGACTATGACGTATGTTTGCGACATACTTCACAGCCGTCACTATGGCTTCCGCCAAAACCGCCGCCTTCACCGACGCCCAGCGCGACCTCGCCCGCATCGCGCGGGGCCTGGCGCACCCGGCCCGCGTCGCCATCGTCGAACTGCTCGCCGCCAAGCGCACCTGCATCTCCGGCGACATCGCCGCCGAACTCCCGCTCTCCCGCACCACCGTCTCGCAGCACCTCCAAGAGCTCAAGGCTTTGGGCCTCATCCGCGGCGAGATCGACGGGCTCACCGTGTGCTACTGCCTCGACGAGGAGGTTTTGGCGAAAGCCTTCGAGCACTTCCGAACCTTCTTCCAACACGCCACCTGCTGCGCACCCCAAAACTACGCACCCCGCACCCCGCACCCAAGCACCCAAGCACCCCGCACCCAAGCACCCAAGCACCCAAGCACCCAAGCACCCCGCACCCAAGCACCTCCTCCCATGACCATCTCCGCCCTCAAAGCCACCCTCCCGACCCTGCAAAGCGTCCGCTTCCGCCTGCCCGACGGCACCCACCTGCCCGACCACTTCCACGTCACCGAGGTCGGGCTCGTCACCCGGCACTTCATCGACTGCGGCGGCACGGAGCGCCGCGAGGCCGTGGCCAACTTCCAGCTCTGGGAGGCCGACGACTACGACCACCGCCTGGCGCCAGAGAAGTTCCTGCACATCGTCTCGCTCGCCGACCGCATCCTCGGCAGTGACGACCTGAATATCGAGGTCGAGTATCAGCAGAATACAATCGGGAAGTTCGGGCTCAGCTTTCGCGACGGGGAGTTTCAGCTTACGCCAAAACAGACTGCGTGTCTCGCGCAGGACGCGTGTGGAATCCCGGACGCGGCGCAGAAGGTTGCCAGGCCAATGTTTTCGCTCGCGCAGGCCGGTACGAATGCCTGCACCCCCGGCGGCGGTTGCTGCTAAACGGAGGCCCCGATGCACATCGACGACCTCACCCCAACCGACTGGCCGGCCGTCCGCACCATCTACGAACAGGGCATCGCCACGCGGCTGGCCACTTTCGAGACGGCCGCCCCGACCTGGGGCGAGTGGGACCGCAAGCACCTGCCGTTCGGGCGTTCGGTGGCGCGCGACAATAGCCACAGCGTCGATGCCGCCATCCTGGGCTGGGCCGCGCTCTCGCCGGTGTCCGCGCGCGAGGTCTACCGGGGCGTGGCCGAGGTGAGCGTCTACGTCGCCGCGGCGGCGCGGGGCCGCGGCGTCGGCACGGCACTCCTGGGCGCCCTCGCCGAGGCCTCCGAGCGCCACGGCCTCTGGACCCTGCAGGCGAGCGTCTTCCCCGAGAATGCCGCGAGCGTACGCCTGCACCGCCGCTCGGGCTTCCGGGAGGTCGGTAGGAGGGAGCGCATCGCGCAGCTGGACGGCGTGTGGCGGGACACGCTGTTGCTGGAGCGGCGGGCGGGGTAGGGGCGCGTTCGACTGCCTCTGGGCAGTGCCCCCCGTCCCACCGAGATCAATACCCCTACTGAGCGCCGCTGCCCGGAGGCAGTCGAACGGCGCTCTTGAGGAGCAGGATACCTCACGCCGCTGGTGGCGCTTCCCAGATATCAGCTAGGCGTTGGGCGAGGGTATGGTACTGGCGTTGCCGTACGAAAGCTAGGAAGTCTTCACGCGTTTTAGGGAATTGCCGATTGAAGTTTAGCCATAGGTCAATCGCGCGTCCAAATGCCGCAGGCTCTCTCGTACTCAATTTAATTAGTGTCTGTTCGGCGGAAAGCACCGAAATATTATAAATATGAAGGAGTCTAACTGGAAAGTCTTTGCCGTTT
Source organism: Saprospiraceae bacterium (assembly GCA_965215115.1). GTDB lineage: Bacteria > Bacteroidota > Bacteroidia > Chitinophagales > Saprospiraceae > CALDTK01. The sequence goes on along the minus strand of OZ244050.1, from coordinate 1,415,856 downwards.
TCAGTGACCAAAACCTCCGCCCCGGACGCTATCGCATCTCTTGCTACAAGAATGTCCCCTTCGTCGGGTAGGTCTATGGCAACATTGGGACTCCGCGCAGAGTCTACCCGTATCACACGGCTCCTCGGGATAGATTGCTGCAAGGCGAAAATACGCATACGATCAAACCGCCGCCTACGGACTTGCTTTGTAACGTCATCGAGGGCATCGGCGAGGAGGTGACGCTCTGCCTCAGTCTTTACGTACGTCGACCAGACCACATTACAAAGGCCAAGCTCGTGGAGGTTCAGGAAGAGATCGGTGAGAAAGATGGAGTACAGAATGTTAGCATCCAAGAAAATCTTAATTACCGCAATTAATCGTCTATTGATTGACCTTCGTAGCCGACTCGTCGCATCTCCTGAAGTATCTGATGTCCCCTAATCCAATTCATCACGGAATCGCGAAAAATCCGAATCGAAGAATTCTCTGATGTCGTGTTGAACTGGCCCACCTGGATGAGTCGATCGACCGTTGAAGTGTCTACCCCCATCACCCTCGCCGCCTCCTCGACCGTGAGGTAATCCGGACCAAGCTCCAGCACGACGTCTTGCCCGCGCTCGAAGTGCTCGAGCAGCGAGCGGAAGGTCTCGACCACGGGCGTCGGCAGATCGGCTACCGAGGCCGTCTCGTCCGCGAGCACCTGCCGCGCCCGCGCGAGGTCCGCGGCGCTGAGGCGATCGACGCGAAGGGCAGCTGCGGCGTTGAGTTCGGCGGGCTTCATGCGCTAAAGGTAAGGGCTGGGCGCGTCCGGGTGCGTCGGCGCCACGGCCCGCCGGTAAGTTCCGCAAGTTCCGCCCGTTCCCCCAGCGCTCCAGCGCTCATGTTTGCGCAAAGCCGCCACGTGAACTTACACCCCGACCCCACCGCCGAGCCCGCCCTCGACTACGCGCGCGTCGCCGAGGCCATTGCCTACCTGCGCGCCCACCGCTACGCCCAGCCTTCGCTCGCGGAGGTAGCCGCGGCCGTGCACCTCAGCCCCCAGCACTTCCACCGCATCTTCAGTCGCTGGGCCGGGGTGAGCCCGAAGCGCTTCGTCGAGTACCTCACCGTGGACTACGCCAAGCGCGCACTCGCGCACGAGACCCCCGTCAAGGACGCCGCCTACGGCGCCGGACTCGCCGACGCGGGTGGGCTGCGCCGGCTCTTCGTCCGCATCGAGGGCATGTCGCCCGGGGCCTACCAACGCGGCGGGGCCGGGCTCGCGGTCGAGTACGCTTTCGCGAAAACCCCCTTCGGCGAGACCCTCGTCGCGAGCACCCCACGCGGGATTTGCTGGTTGGCCTTCGTGGAGGTAGACGGCCACGCCGCCGCGCTCGACGACCTGCGCGCCTACCTACCGAACGCGCACCTCACCCCCGGCAGCAACGCACTTCAGACCCAGGCCATCGCACTGCTCGACGGGCGAGCCACCGACGGGCAATCAGCCGACGGCGTACCGGCCGACGGCCAACTCCTCCTCCACCTCCGGGGTACACCCTTCCAGCTCAAGGTCTGGGAAGCGCTGTTGAGCATCGACCCCGGGCACGTGAGCACCTACGGCGCCCTGGCCGCAAGCACCGGCTCGCCGGGTGCCGCGCGCGCCGTCGGCACGGCCGTCGGCCGCAATCCCGTGGCCGCGCTCATCCCCTGCCACCGCGTCATCCGCGCCACCGGCGAGCTGGGTGGCTACCGCTGGGGCGAGACCCGCAAGGCGGCCCTGCTGGGGCGCGAGGCGGTGGCGTGGGAGGCGCGTTAGGCGCCGCTGCCCAGCTTAGAAAATGGATAGGTCCTCCTTTTCTAAGCAGTCGAACGGCGCTAGGCCGCCCGCGAGCAGCGGAAGGATCGAGAAGTTCGTTTCGATCAGGACCTAGTCGACCGTAGCGAATGAACAACAGCGAGCGCCTCTTCTCACACCCGAAGCGCTTGTCGATCATCAATGCGGCGATCCTGCTGCTCGCAGTAGCGGGCAACGCCTACTTCCAGGGTTTCTGCCGGCCGACGCTGTGGGCGGGCGCGGTGATCGCGGTGTGTTTCGCGGTGGCGGCGCTGTCGCCGGTTTTGACGACATCGAAGATTCGCGCAAACAAAGTCGAGAAATGGGAAGGCGTGGTGCATTTCCTGTGCGGGGTGAGCTTTATGCTCTTTCTGTACTGCCTTATTTTCCTGAACGTATTGGTATTCGCCTGGTGGCTGCTGGCTTTCTACTACGGATCAGGTTTGCTATTGCTGGTGCCACCCTACTTTTTGTTGATCCTTGGGCTGAGTGGAGTAGTGCACCCGGTGTCTTATCGTGCGCGTCGCTACTTCCTGGCCGGGGTCGCCGCGTCGATGGTGATTCCCGTAGCATCGATCGTGCTGTACCGGGAGGCCCTTCAGGATATGGAGGACTTTGGTCGCAGCAATTATACGGAATTGCGTCCGACGTATATGACCGAAAAGATCCTCGGCATGGGAATACTGTACCACGTGGAGTATTGCCCTTACGACGGTTGGCGCCCGCCCTTGCACGAGCCCATGCTCAACATCGGCTACTGGGCGCACGGCTTGCATGATCCGCTAGACGTTACCATCGAGCAGCGATTGAGATTGTACAAGAGGTTCTTTCCCGATCGGCCCGTAAAGTTGGCGTGTAGCTGCGCCTGGGAGGAGCGGGCGTGGTATCACGGGGATGAGTTGTGGCGTAAGTAGAGATACCGCGTGATTTACTCACTTAGTGTCGGCCTCTAGGTTCGCCACGGAGTGCACCCCCTAGGACTTTTCCATCACTTCTGTAGTGCTCTTTAGGTGCTGAGGTTTTTCTTTTCACTCGCGGGTAACCCCCCCGGCCCCCCTTATTTTGGTTTCCGTCGCAGAACCGCTTCGCGGCCCCGCGGCGGAAACCAAAACAAGGGGGGAGGCGAACGCCCCGGGCCATCGTCGCGCGAGAGCCTCGCGCGCGCCGCGAGCCCCGCGAGCAATGCGGTGCCGCACGTGCGCCTCTCCCCTTGTTCAGCCGGGTTGCTGGACCGAGCGAAGCGAAGATCCGGCAGCACGGATGAATAAGGGGGGCCGGGGGGGTTACCCGCGAGTGGCGGAAAAGTCCCGAGTGCACCCTCCATAGGTCGGGTCCCTGCACTCCACCCGTCCTAACCCCCCCGCTCCCGCAGCGCCCGACGCTCCGCGCGATTCATGCGGCCGCGGGCTTTCTCGAGGTCGATGGGATGCGCGGGATGCTCCATGAGCTTGAACCGCATCCCCACCGCGACGTTGACGCGGCCGAAGGCCTGGGTGTAGCCTAGGTCGGCAAAACGCGCATCGTCCGGGTCGTCCGTGATCGGGGTCAGGTTCGTGCCGACGCTCCCGAAGAGTTCCATACGCTGATGCGTGAGTATGCTCCCGACCAGGGCGCCGTCGAGTCGGAACCGGGCCGCCGTCGGGGCCGGTGTGATGCCGTCGCGTACGAGCCCGTCGCGCACGACCGTACCCAGGTGAACGGTTGGGTTGAGTTCGACCCCGAGGCGCACGTTGCGAACCACGCGCCAGTCGGCCGACAGCGGCACGGAGAGCTGGTGGAACTGAACCTTCGAGTAGGGTGCCGAGGCGAACTCTTGGGTAGGGTCTGCCAGCACGCGCGTCGAATCATTCCAGCCGACCTGCTGCCCGCGGTACGCCAGGCCGACGCCGACGCGCAGGCGCTCGGGGCTGCGCTGGTGGAAGAGCTTCGCGGCCACGTGCCACTGCCCGAGGACAGGAAAGTACGTCAGTCCGGCCTCGAGCGCCGGCGTGAACCCGCGCTCGGCCGCCCGGCTGCGCGACCAGCGCTCGAGCGGACCGTCGACCCAGGACTCGTCGGGTGTGCCCGCGCGCTCGCGCCACCGGAAGTAGATGCCGGCGTCGAGTCCGAGACCCTGCCACCGCCCGTCGAGCGGGCCGGCGATCGTGCCGTTGACATCGGTGAAGGCGACATCCTGTCGGTAGGCCTGCGTGAGCCCCTGGTGGTAGCCGAGTCGGAGGAAGCCTACCTCAGTGCGCAGCGAGAGCCCGAGTTCGGCGAAGCCGTAGCTGCCGAGTTCGCTCCCGTTAGGGCTCGGCGTGCGCAAGACGCGGGTCTCCGGGTCGAAGGCGCTGTATTCGTCGCGGCCGCCGCGCACCAGCGCGTAGCCGAGGCCCCCGTCGAGCCAGAGCCCGCGCGTGAGGCGCCGGGAGACGGTCGGCAGGAACTGAACGGTCGGGGAGTTTAGCCGGAGGTAGCGCCGCGCGAGACTGGCGTCGTCCGGCACGTATTCGGGTGTGGCGAGGAGGCTGCCGACACGAGTCCTCATCCCGAGCTCCGTGCCCGGGCGCAGTTGGTAGGCCAGGCCGAGCGTCATGCCCGTGCGCCTTGCGGCAAAACCGCCATCCTCGCCGAAGACGCTGGGCAGGTTTTGCGGAAGCGTACCCGCCATGGCCGAGTAGCCGATCTCGAAGTGGAGTTGGGCGCGTGAGGCGGTTACCGCGGTGAGGGCAAGGATGAGCGCGAGTCCTCGGCGGGAGGCTCGCCACGGAGTAAACCTGTGGGGCATGTGTCTGGAGTGTGTAGTGATCAGCGTTTGATTAACGAAGGCTTCACAGTTTGCGCTTCCAGGCGCGCGCACGTTAACGTTTGGGCCGCGCGCGGGCGCGAGCTAAGGCGCGTTCGGAGCGCCGCTGCCCAGCGTGAAAAGGGGTAGGAGCCCCTTTTCTAAGCAGTCGAACGGCGCTTCTCAACTTGTACTCCTATGCGGATCACGCTCGACGGGGATCCATTCCGAACAGGTGCCCAGGGCACACGCCCTGCAAGAACTCAAGCGCATGGAGGACGTAAGGAAGGTCAAGTCGCTCCGAGGTATCTTCGACGACGCCATCGTCGCCAGCTACCGCATTGACGAAGGGTTTTCGTTGTTGACTTCCGACCGTGACTTCCTGCCTTACGCCCACTATATGGGTTTGGACTTGGTAGCAGAGGGGAGGGCGTGACTCAGCGCCCCACCCACCGCGGGTTCGGCACCACGCGCATCACGTTGAGCTCCCGCCGCCACGCCCGCATCGCCTCGGCCAACTCCGCCACGACCCCCGGCTCCTCCGCGGCCAGATCCCGCGTCTCCCCCGGGTCGGCCACGACGTCGTAGAGCTCGTAGCACCCGGCCTCCTCCCACCAGATGAGCTTGTGCGGCAAATCATACACCGCCGTGCCCGGCAGCCCGCCCTGGTGCGTGTAGTGCGGGAAGTGGATGAACAAGCGCCGCTCGGGCAGAGCCTCGCCGCGTAGCAGCGGCACGAGCGAGGTCCCATCAAGACTGCGGTACGTGGCCCCGGCCAACTCGGCGAAGGTGTTGAGTAAGTCCGTCGTCACGACCAGCTCGTCCGACGTGCGACCGGCCTCTACGACGCCCGGCCAACTCAAAATCCACGGCTCGCGCTGGCCGCCGTCCCAGAGGGTGCCCTTGCCCTCGCGCAGGGGCGCGTTCGTGGTCGGGGGCGTGTGTTTGTCGAAGCCCGGGATCGACTCCACGTGCAGACCGCCGTTGTCCGACGTGAAGACAATCAGCGTGTTTTGGCGCAAGCCTAAGGAGTCCACGAGCGCCACCACGCGACCGACGTTGGCGTCGAGCCGAGCCACCATCGCGGCGTACTCGGCGTTCGGTAGGGCAATGCCGAGACTTTCGGCCTTGCGTCGGTAGTAGGCGATCAGGTCGGCCGGCGCCTCGATGGGGACGTGCGGATTGTAGTAGTCGAGCTGGAGGTAGAAAGGTCCGGTCCGCTCGTCGCGCACGAAGCCCAGGGCGCGATCGGTGAGCGCGTCGGTGAGGTAGTCGCCGGCCTCGGTGTCGGCGCGCAGCTCCGGGTAGGGATCGCCGTCGAAGAAGGGGTAAAAAAAAGTGTTCGGCAGCCCCGACCACGAGCCACCGTAGCCGAGGTCGTAGCCCTGGTACTGTGGCGCCGCCCGCCCGCCGCCGAGGTGCCACTTCCCAATGTGGGCCGTGGCGTAGCCGGCCGGCCCGAGCACCTCGGGGATGGTGGTGAGGTTGGTGTCGAGCGCCTGCGCCGTGCGCGGCGTCACGAAGCGCTGCGCGTCCGGCGTCGGCGGGTGGCCGTGGATGTGGACGGTGAGGTTGATGCGGGCCGGATTGAGCCCGGTTTGGATGCTGGCGCGCGTCGGGGAGCACAGCGGGGCCGCGGCATAACCGCGCGTGAGGCGCAGGCCCTCGGCGGCGAGGCGGTCGAGGTGGGGCGTCTCGATGAGAGCGTTGCCGTAGGCGCCGAGGTCGCGGTAGCCGAGGTCGTCGGCGACGATAAGGATGATGTTTGGGTGCCTGGGTGCGGGGTGCTTGGGTGCGGGGTGCCTGGGTGCGGGGTGCCTGGGTGCGGGGTGCTTGGGTGCGGGGTGCTTGGGTGCGGGGTGCCTGGGTGCGGGGTGCCTGGGTGCGGGGTGCCTGGGTGCGGGGTGCCTGGGTGCGGGGTGCTTGGGTGCGTCGCGATGTGCCCAGGGGTAAGTGGGGGCGGGTTGGGCAGTGATTGAGTGCCCGGTAGTGAGGGCAAGCACGAGGATTAAACTGGGCAGGAGGGCTCGGCTGCGGATGTCGGAGATCTTCATCGGGTTTTGGTATTGGGGAGGGTGAATTCGTATTCGCCTGCCGGCAAAACGAGACGCCCCGCTTCGTCGAGTGGGTAGCCTTTCGGCAAAACGCTCGTCGCGACGCCGTCCGGGCGGAAGCGGGCCTCGGTGTTGAAAGGGACGGTGAGCCGGTAGTGGATGCCGTCGCCGCGTCGCTCCATCGCGACGGCCACCGCGCCGTAGGGCGTCGGCACCGTCCCGCCGGCGCGCGTGAGTTGGGCCGGGAGCTCGGGCGTGATCAGCATCGTCTGCCAGCCGTTGGCGAGCGGTCGCGCGCCGAGGATGTGCTTGTAGGCCCAGTAGCCGACGTTTGTGCCGAAGGGGTGGTGGCCCGTGCCGTAACCCTCGGCGTTGACGTTCTCGCCCATGGTCGAGTACTCGTCGGCCACCATCTGCATCCACCCCGGCGAGCCTTCCTCGAGGATCATGTCCACCGCGCGCTGGCCCTCGCCACGATCGGCCAAGGTCTCGAGGATGGGCTTGATGCCGATGAAACCGCTGTAGATGTGCCCGTCGGCCGCGTCGACGGCCCGTAGCAGCCTGGCGTAGGCACTGTCGCGCAGATCGGGACGCTCGTCGAAGGCCCCGAGCCAGAGCGGCACGGCGTGGCCGGTCTGGGAGCGCGTCGGGTTGATTTCGGTGTCGTTGTAGAGCCTTTCGGCAAAACCCGCCACGACGCTGTCCGCCAGGGCTGCGTAGCGTACGGCCTCCCGCGTATGCCCGAGCGCAGCGCCGATGCGCGCCGTCGACGCCGCCAAATCGTAGAGCCCCAACGTCGAGGTCACCTCCACGCTCGTGAGTCCCGGTCCCCAACCGCCGGCCCAGTTCTCGGGGTCGAGCCAGTCGCCGAGCGAGTAGTGAACAATGAGATGGGAGTCCGCGCGCGAGCGCACGAAATCCGTGAATCCGCGCAGGGCAGGGTAGTAGTCGCGGTAGTAGGTCGAGTCCCCGGTCCAGCGTACGAGTTCGTCGACGACGTAGCGCGTCGTCCCGCCCCACCAGGGGTCGTCGTAGAGGATGGGCGCGCCGTCGGGTCCGAGGCGTCCCCAACCGTTGGTCGGGACGATGGGCGGGATGTGCCCGGTGGCCGTGTCGGCCGACTCGCCGAGGTCGCGCAGGTACTTCTCGAAGGGCGCCACGGCATTGAACAGGTAGAGGTACGGCTCCATGGTGTTGAGGCCGGCGTCGAGGGTCCAGCCCATCTTCTCGCGCGTGGGTTCCTCGCCGGGCATCCCGTGGATGGAGTTGCGCAGCGTGCGCGCGATGGCGGCCTGGAGCTGGCCGAGGCGCTCCGACGAAGACGTGAACGTGCCCTCGCCCTCGAGCGCGGTATGGATGTCGAGCGCCTCGGCGTCGGTCGGCCTGATGTCGCGCGGGTAACCCGTCACCTGCGCGTAGCGGAACCCGAAGTACGAGAAGGAATTATGCAATCGCCCGGGCGCCCCATCGGAGATGTAGCGATCCTCCTGGAAGCGCCCACGCGTGTGCGAGCGCGAGTGGGCCGTGTCGAGCCGCCCCAGCGAGTCGAGCACCTCGTTGTACTCGACGCGCACCACGCGCCCCGCCGCCATTGCAGGAATCGCCAGCGCGACGACGCCCGTGAGGTTCTCGCCGAAGTCGAGCAGCTGCGTAGAGTCGTCGAGCCGCGTGACGTGTTTTGGCGAAAGCCGCCTCGCCACCGCCATGCCCGGGATGACCTGCGGGCGCATCACGCCCCCCGGCCCCGCCGCCACGACCACCGCACTGTCGTAGCGCACCGCCCGCCGCGCGTCGAAGGTCTCGCCGCCCATGATGCTGTTGAACGCGATCGGCCCGTGGCCCCAGCGCCAGCGCTCGTCCGTGCCCACCACCTCGCGACGGCCGTCGGGATAAGTGAGGTGCAACTCGAGGCGCAGCTCGTGCGGCCCTTTCCACGCCGACTGATCGAGCTGGAAGAGGTTGTGCGTGTACAGGTTGTAGAAGCCGTTGCCGAGCGTGGCCCCGAGGCGATTGCCGCCGGCCCGCAAGTGGTCCGTGACGTCGTAGGCCGAGTAGTACACCGAGCGCTGGTAGTCCGAGAAGGCCGGGTCGAGCACCTGGCGCCCGACGCGCGCGCCGTTGACGTGGAGCACGTAGTACCCGAGTCCCGTGACGTAGACGTGGGCGCTCGTGGGGGCCGTCGGGAGCACGAGGTCGCGAGCCAGGTACGCCGCCGCCGAGTCCTGCGGGTTGAGGCGGCCGACCTGCCCCCACGTGCCCATCGCGGGCCGCGCGTCGGACACCTCGTGCGCCCGGGTCGCGATCCAGGGCGCGCGCCACTCGGGCGCGGTGAAGAAGGCGTAGGCACGGCTCCAGGCGCTGGTGGCGCGGGCGTCGTCGCGGAGGCGCACGCGCCAGTAGAACTTGCGGCCCGCGGGCAGGGCGGGGGCGAGCCGCACGTTCTGGCTGGCGCCGCTCGGCACTTCGTGCGTGTCGAAGGCGAGTTCCGCTTCCGCAAAACCCGAGTCGCGGGCTACCTGGACGCGGTAGGTGTTTTGGCGCACGCCCTTCGCGCCGGTAGCCGCCCAGCCGAGCCGCAGGGTGTCCTCGACGACGAGGTGGCTGCCGGCGGGGCGATAGTCGATCGTGAGGTGGGTGGGGCGGAAGGTTTGGGCGGGGGCGGGGGTGGGGGCGAGCATACCGAGCGACGAGGTGGCCACCGCAAGCTTCCAGGAAATGCCCATCGTCGTAGTTGTAGCGTCGGTACAGCGCGCGGCCCGGCATAAACGCGGGGCCCGAGAACCAAAACTACGCAGCTGTTTGTCGGGGATGGGTCTGCTGCCGCGCCGCGGATCACCAGTCACCCCATGACGGTCGGGCGGAGCGGGGCGTCGTTATGTCTGTATGTCTGTGGCGCGTCGCTAACTCCTCACCTCCACCACCCCCCCCAAATCCACCACGTACCGGCTCGGCCGCCGCCTATCGAAGTACACCGCGATCTCATCCCCGGGCCGCACGAAGTCAATCGGGTCGTACCAGATCGCGTCGCTGCTGAAGACCCGCATCGCCTTCGCGCCCTCGTCGTGCCACTGGCACTGAATCCGGAAGGGGCTGCGGCCGTTGACCACCAGACTCGGGTCGTAGGCCACCGCCGTGACGGCGGCCATGACGCGACGCCCGTTTTGACGCAAGTCTGCTGTGGTACCAAGCGGCAGCGGGCCGTGAGGTCCGCCTCCTACCCTCGCACGTTTGGCGAAGCGAAGCTGAGCCGGGCGTGCGTTTTGGCGAAAGCCTAAAAGCTATACCGCAGCCCCACCCGCGCCTGCCAGCGGCTCTCGAGACTCGGATTGGCCGTGAACGTATCGCGGATCCCGGTGTCGAAACTGTAGGTCGGCACCAGGTCCGCGTCCACGCTCACGCCCACGGGCTGCGTCGTGGTCGGCAGCTCGCGCACGCCCCAGTTGGAGTTGAGGAGGTTGCCGAAGTTGAGCACGTCGAGCGTGAACTGCACCGACTGCCCCCCGAAGCGCACGTCCTGCGCCACGCGCACGTCCCACTGGCTCACCCAGGGCGCGAGCACGGCGTAGCGCTCGGCGTACTGCCCGCGGTTGTCGCTGAGGTAGTCGTCCTGGTTGATGAACTGCCGGAAGGCCTCCCGCTGCTCGTCGGAGGTCCACCGCTGGGCGTCGAGCTGGGCGTCCGTCGGGATGAAGAGGAGGTCGTTGAGGTTGGACCCATCGTTGTTGATGTCGCCCTGGTACGTGTACGAAAAGCGGAAGTCGCTCGTGAAGTCGTCCTGCGTCGTGCCGGCCTGCGCGTAGCTGAAGAACGTGCTCACGGTCGTGGCGAAACGATTGCCGGTGCCGTACTCCCACATCTTGATCCCGGACGCGATGAAGCGGTGGCGATTGCCGTACAGCGAGGGCGCGCCGAGGGGGACGTTGGAGTTCTGGATGTTGGCCGGGTTGCGCGCCCAGGCGTCCGACGAGATCTCGGCCTCGATCGAGGAGGCGTCCTGGGCGTCGAGGAAGTTGTAGGCCACCATGGCGTTGAGGCCGTTGCCCCAGGTCTTCTTCACCTGGACGCTCGCGTTGAAGGTGTAGCCGATGTCGGTGTTGGTGAACTCGTAGGCCTCCAGGGTGAAATTCGGGAAGCGATCTTCGCCGTCTAAGTAGTACGGACGCGTGTCGGCCCCGCCCTGGAGTTGCGCCGACGGTACGCCGTTGCTAATCTTGCTTACGAAGGGTGCCTGGAGGTCTTTGGTGTAGATGAGGTCGCTGCTCACGGTCCAGCCCCCGTCGAGCTGCTTATCGAAGCCGACGTTCGAGCGCCACACCTGTGGAAACTTGAAGTCACGCGCGGTCTGGTTGTAGAAAAATGCGTTCGGGTTGGCTACTTGGTTACCGATCCACACAAAGGGTAGACGCCCCGTAAAAAGACCCGTTCCACCACGGAGCTGCGTAGTCTGATCGCCTCTAATGTCGTAGTTGAAGCCTAGCCGTGGGCTAAACAGCGGCGTGCGCCGTGGGAGCTCGAGGTAGTCGCGCGGGGTCTGCGTCCCGTCCTCGTTGTACCACGGGGTCTCGGGGGCGTAAAAGGCCGCGCGGTCGACGCTTTCCTGGAGCTTGTCTTCCGTATCGAAGTACAGTGGCGCGTCGACGCGGAGGCCGAGCGTGAGGCGGAAGTTGTCCGTGACCGCCCACTCGTCCTGCAGGTACACGCCGAGCTGCCCGACGTTGGTCTCGGCCAGGGCGAAGCCCGTCCCGTCGAAGCCCTCCCCCGGGCCGCTCAGCGCGTCACTCGTCCCCTGCGAGGCCTGGAAGTAGGCACGGAGCGTGTCGTTGGGGATGTCTAAGAAGCCCTGCACGCTCCCGGTGTTGATGCTCGCGGGCGCCCCGAAGGTCCCCCCGTAGACCCCGAGGTTAAACGAGTTATCGAACGCGAAGCGCTCGAGGTTGAAGCCCGCCGTCAGGGTGTGGGCCCCGGCGTAGTAGTTGAAGTTGTCCGTGATCTGGAGGACGTCCTGGTTGAGGCGGTTCGTGATCGAGAAGGGCTCGTGCCCGAGGACGATGTAGTTGAGGCCCGCCTCCCGGATGATGAGGCTCGGCGCCGGCGCGGAGCGCGGGTCGCGCGAGTCCCGGAACGACGACAGCCCGACCTGGAGCTTGTTGGAGGCCTTCGTGCCGATGATGCTGCGCAGCTCGACGATGCCCGAGTGGAGGACGTTGTTGATGCGGTAGCCGGAGTTGAAGAACTGCAGCGTCGTGGCGTCGGGGCCGCGGGTCGCGATGGCGTTCGGGTGGGCGTTCTTGTCCTGGAAGGCGTCGAGGAAATTGTAGGTCGCCGTCAGCGTATTGCCGCCGCCGAGGTTGAAGTCGAGCTTCGCGATGCCCTTCACGGAGTTGCGGTCGAACAGGAACCCCTCGTACGGACCGGGCTCGTAGCCGATCGCGCGCAGCTTGGCCCCGACGGCGTCGAGGTCGGCGGCGCGCACGCGGCTCACGTTGCCGCCCGTGAGGCCCGGGCGCGCGGCCACGAAGTTGGAGCCGAGGTCCTCGCGCTGGTCCACCTCCGCGTTGACGAAGAAGAACACCTTGTTCTTCACGATCGGCCCCCCGAGCGAGAACCCCGCCTGCGTTTGCGTGAGGTCCGGGACGAAGATATCGTCGCCGTTGACCCTCCCGCCGGTGAGGTCCTGGTTGCGGAAGAACCCGAAGGCCGTGCCGTGGAACTCGTTCGTGCCCGACTTCGTGACCGCGTTGACGGCCGCGCCCGTGAAGCCGGCCTGCGTCACGTCGTACGGCGAGATGTTGACCGTGATCTGCTCGATGGCGTCCAGGGAGATCGGCTGCGCGCCCGACTGCCCCCCCGGGGTCGCCGCGTCGAGGCCGAAGGGGTTGGTGAAGATCGACCCGTCCACCGAGAAGGAGTTAAACTGGTCGTTGCGCCCCCCGAAGGAGTTGCCGTCCGACTGGGGCGTGAGGCGCGTGAAGTCCTGCGCCGAGCGACTGATCGTCGGGAGTTGTCGCAGCTGCGCCTCGGAGATCGCCGTGGAGGCCCCCGTGCGGTCGGCCGCGATCACGGAGTTGCGGTCGGCCACCACCTCGACGCCCTCGAGCGTGACACCCGCGGGGCTCACCGCGAAGTCGACCGCCTCGCGCTCGCCGAGCTGGAGGGTGATCCCGTCCCGGACGGTCTCCCCGTAGCCGATGTACGACACCACGATGCGGTAGGGCCCGCCGACCCGCAGGTACGGCAGCAGGTAGCGGCCGTCGACGTCGGTGACGGTCCCGTAGTCCGTACCCGACGGGAGGTGCGTCGCGACGACGGTCGCGCCGATCAGCGGCTCGTCGCTCGCGTCATCGGCGACGGTGCCGCCGATGGCAGCCGTCGTGATCTGCGCCACCGCGGCGCCGGCGAATGCCGCGAGCAGCGTAATCATAGAGAGGAGTCGGGGGGCGTAGGACATGCGTGGGGAGTGTTTAGCGTCCGCAAAGCTATCGTTACCCCTACGCTCCCCAGCCGTTACTAGGTTAAATCTGGGAGCGTTTACTCCACGTAAAGCCTTCGCGAACGTGAATAACCTCCGTTGCGGCGCGCGCGTCACGCGGCGGATTCGATTGCGGGTAAGTCGGGGAGCAGCCTCGAACAACGCTTTCGCAAATGTCCTTTTGCCTTTTCTACAGCAACCCCTAATCCCCCCCACCATGGCTCAGCAAATGCCGACCCCCCAGGATATCCCCGCGCAGCACCAGGACCACCACCCCGGCAACGAGTCCGAGATGGACCCCGCCCCCGTCTACATCCGCGACTACTACAAGGGCGCCGACAAGCTCAAGGGCAAGGTGGCCCTCATCACCGGCGGCGACTCCGGCATCGGGCGCTCGGTGGCCGTGCACTTCGCCCGCGAGGGCGCCGACGTGTGCGTGTGTTACTACCACGCCGACGAGGACGCCCGCAAGACCAAGTCCCTCGTCGAGGCCGAGGGCGCGAAGTGTCACCTCGTCAAGGGCGACCAACGCGACCAGCGGTTTTGCGAAAGCGCCGTCAGAGAATGCGTACAGCAACTCGGGGGCCTCAATGTGCTCGTCAACAACGCCGCCGAGCAGCACATGTACGACAGCCTCACCGACATCCCCGACGGCGAGTTCGAGCGCCACTTCGAGACCAACATCTTCGGCTACTACTACTTCACGCGCGCGGCGCTCGAGCACCTCACCGAGGGTGACTCCATCGTCAACACCTGCTCCGTGGTCGCCTTCCGGGGCTCGCCCGAGATGGTGCCGTACTCCTCGACGAAGGGCGCCATCGTCGCCTTCACGCGCGCGCTGTCCGGCAACCTCGCCGAGAAGAAGATCCGCGTCAACTCGGTAGCCCCGGGGCCGATCTGGACGCCCTTCATCCCGTCGACCTTCCCGGCCGACAAGGTGGACGACTTCGGGAAGAAAGTCCCGATGGGCCGGCCCGGACAGCCGGCCGAGGTCGCCCCGGCCTACGTCTTCCTCGCGAGCCAGGACGGGAGCTACGTCACGGGCCAGACCATTCACGTCAACGGCGGCGATGTCGTCGGTGGGTAGGCTAGAGAATTGATTCCAACGCAACGACGCATAACGAAGACACGCAAAGGGCGCAAAGGCGAGACGCAATCACTTCGCGTCCTTTGCGTGTCTACCGTTGCGTCACTTTGCGTCCAGCGTCGCAGACACCTCCGCCCACGTCACCAGCTCCGCCCCGCTCCCCGCAATCTTCGCCCGCATCTCCGCACTCGTGAAAACCTCCAGGTCGATCTGCCGCCACGCCGACCCGAAGTTCGGATGATCGACGGTCACCTCCCGCATCTCCGCGTCGTCGTAGGCGGGGTGGAGGAGGAGGATGTTGTTGCCTTCCACCAAGTCGTCGATCACGCTAAAATAATAGTCCCGCAGCTCGCCCGCGCTAAACAGATCGTAATGGCCGATGTGCACTTTGTCCATCGTGAAGTCTCCGGGCCGAAGGTGCTGCTCCACGTCGAGGCCCACCGACTCCAACATCTCCGCGGCCATCAGCACCGGGAGCCCGTACGTTTCCCCGAGCTTCCTGTAGACCTCGAAGTACGCCGGGTGCGCCGCGACGCTGTACATGTGCGCGTCGAGGTGCGTCGGGCGGATGCCCAGGGCCAGGACCTTCTCGATCTGCGCCGCGAGTTCCGTGTGCACCTCTTCCGGCCGCGCGACGGCCGCCAGCAAGTGTCGCTTCTTGAAGAAGTGCCCGCGCTCATCGACGAGACTCGGCACGGTGGCCACGGGCGCTACGGGTCCGAAGCGGAAGGTCTCCCACTCGCACGTCATCGTGAGGTGCACGCCGCAGTCGTACTCGGGGTGCGCTTTCGCAAAACCCGCCATCTCGTCGAAGCCCGGACAGGGAGCCATCAGGCTGTACGAGGTCACCATCCCGGCCTCGAGCACGGCAATCGTCGCGCGATTCTCCGCGTGGCACAGGCCCGCGTCGTCGGCGTGGATGAGGAGGCGCTTGGGCATGGCGAAAGTTTAGTGTTGGGGCTGCGCAAATCCTGAACCAAGATTCTTCGCGGAGGTGCGAAGTCGAGACGCGTCGACCACGTAGCCCCGCCCGCGCCCGGGCCCTACCTTCGCGCGCCCCTTGCCGCCCGCCAGTCATACCGTCCCCCGAGAGTTACAGACCCGGAGGGTTTGGGCGCTCCTCGCGCTCCTGTGCGTACTGGCTACCCCGGCTTTCGCCAAAACAGCTTCCGCCGGCCCGCTAGCTTTGGCGAAGTCGAAGATTCGCACTAGCGAAGCCCTCGACTCCCTCCCCGCCGCCCACGTCGACACCAGCATCTCCCTGGCGCGCCTCGGCGTCGCCGTCACCGCCGCGCGCCTCCGCCTCCAGCCCGTAGGTAGTACCGGCCAAACCTGGCGCAGCAACGAAATCGTCGGCGCCACCTCCGTAGCCGAGGTCCTCGACCGTGGGGGCGTTCACGTCCGCAACTACGGCCCGAGCGCCCTGTCGAGCGTGAGCGTCCGCGGAGGATCGGCCGCGCAGACCCTCGCCCTCTGGAACGGCCTGCCGATCAGCAACCCGAGCCTCGGGCAGATCGACTGGAGCCTGCTCTCGCTACCGGGCGCGGGCGGCGCGCAGACCGTGACGCTCACGCGCGGCGGCAACGCCACGCTCTGGGGCTCCGGCGCAGTCGCGGCCACGGTGAGCCTCGACGACCGGGCGACGTACGCGTCCGGCGTCTCGGGCGCGGTGGGCCTCACCGGCGGGGCCTTCGGCGAGACCGGTCTGTCGGCACGACTCGGCTACGGCCGCGGCGACTGGCAAACGTCCCTGAGCGTAGACGCCCGCCGGGCCGACAACGACTTCCGCTTCCGCCCGGCACCCGGCCTCGACGAGCAGCGCCAGACCAACGCCGCCCTGCGCCAACTCAACGTCCGCTACGACGCCTACCGCCGCTGGGCCTCCGCGGCGACCGGCACCGACGAGTTGAGCCTGCACTACTGGGCCGCCGCCACCGAGCGCCAGATCCCCCCGACCATCACGCAGTCCGAGAGCGTCGCCGCGCAGGACGACGGCGCGCACCGCCTCTCCTTGCGCTACGGGCGCGAGCGGCGTGCGTACAGCCTCCGGGCCACGGTCGGGTACTTCGCCGAGCGACTCGACTTTCGGGACACCCTCGCGGGCGTGGACTCGCGCAGCCGCTTCGACATCGCCCTGGCCGACGTGACGGTCGCCGTCCCGCTGCGCTACGGGCAGAGCCTCACCGTCGGCGCCACCGGCAGCTACACCCGCGCCCGCGTCGACGACGCCTACGAGGGCAGGCCGAGCGAGGCCTCGGTGGCGGCGCTGGGGAGCTACGCGGTGGCCTGGCAAAACTGGCACGTCCAGGTCGCCGCGCGCTACGGAAGGGCGGGCGAGCTGTCGCTCGGGTTCACGCCCTCGCTCGGGCTCGAGTACCGTGCCACGCCCGGCTTTACCGTGCGTGGGCGCCTGAGCCGCGACTACCGCGCGCCGACCTTCAACGATCGCTACTACCGCCCGGGCGGCAACCCGGACCTGCGCGCCGAGTCGGGTTACAGCGCCGAACTGGGTGCGGACTGGCGCTGGGGCGAGCCGCAGGCGGGTCTGTGGACGGCCAGCCTCACCGGCTTCCGCCGCGGTGTCGACGACTGGATACTGTGGGCGCGCCAACCGGGCCAAAGCTTCTTCGCGGCTTACAACCTGGCCGCCGTCACGAGCACCGGGCTAGAGCCGCGCGTCGGCTTGCGCAAGACGTGGAATCCCGGCGTCTCCCTGCTGATCGACGGCGGCTACGACTACGTGGTGGCCGTCAACCAGCGCGCCGTCGAGCTCCCGCGCATCGACCGCGGACAGCAACTGTGGTACGTGCCGCGGCACAGTGGTTTTGCGGCAGCGGAGTTGCACTGCCGCAAGCTCAGGCTCGGCTACACGCACCGCTGGCGCGGGCAGACCCTGGGCATCAACGACGTGGTGCCCGCCTCGCAGACGGGCGACGTCCGCGTCCAGTACGAGCGAGCGTGGCGCGGCCGGCCCGTGCTCGCCTTCGCCGAGGTCTGCAATGTGTTCGATGCCGACTACGAGCTCATCGAGCGCCGGCCGCTGCCGGGGCGGCACCTGCGCGTGGGGCTGCGCGTAACTTTGTCCGCCGAGCCCGCCGAGGCCGGGTAGGCTGTCTCCGCGAGTCTATTCGAGTACGCTTCCGCAAAACCCGAGTTACGTGTCCCGACTGTTGTGCTGTGTGTTGAGCGTCGCCCTCGCGGTAGGTTTTGGCGAAAGCCTCCCGGCCCAGGACCTGATCGACTTCGAGGACTTCGGCCTGGCCGTCGGCACCTTCCGCAACCGCGCCCCCGCCGGGGCCACGGCCTTCCGCAGCGGCGATCTTGCACTGCCCAATCGCTACGACCCCGACACGGACGCCTGGCGGGGCTGGGCCATCTCCGCCACGACCGACGCCACCCGGTCGGGCTTCCGCAACCAGTACTCCGCCACGACCGGCGGCGGCGCAGACGGCAGCCGCACCTACGCCGTGGCCTTCGGGGACGGCCGCATCGAGACCGGCGGCCGCGCCCTCACGCGACTCGACCTCACCAACTCGACCTACGCCGCCGAGAGCATGCGCCGCGGGGATGCCTTCGCGAAGCGCTTCGGCGGCGTGACGGGGCGCGATCCGGACTTCTTCAGCGTCACCTTCCGCGGCTGGCGCGGGGGGCAACGCAGTGCGGATAGCCTCACGGTCGTGCTGGCGGATTACAGATTTAGTAATCCTTCGGAAGACTTCATTTTGAGCACCTGGCGCACGGTAGACTTTAGTGGCTTTGGGCGAGTGGACAGCCTCACGTACCGCTTCGCGAGTTCGGATGTCGGAGCGTTCGGGATTAATACGCCGACGTATTTGTGTATCGATAATGTGGTGTTGGAAAAGGTGGTGGGTATTCGGGAGGTAGGAAAGCGTAAGCTCTACGTCTACCCGACTCCCGCTGCGGACTGGATCGAGATCAGAGGCGAGGGCCTTATCGGCAAAACCTACCAGCTCGTAGACGTGCGGGGCGCGGTGGTAATGGCGGGGGTGTATGGGGGACGGATTGAGGCAAAGGAACTAGGCGGGGGGATGTATTGGTTGGTGGTTGAGGGTATAGGTGGGGCGTGGGTGAGTGTGCTTAGGCTGTGACGCTAGGGCGCGTTAGACGAGCTCTGCTCGCGCGCCCACGGCCCGCCCGTCAGGTAGAGCGGGCGCGAGCGGAGCTCGTCTAACGCCCGCCTTAGGCGGCTGCCCTAACGCCGCGGGCTAAAGCACGCGGAACCGTCGCCTGCGATCGGCACGTCATACGTGCGTAGGACCACTCGCCTCCGGCTCGGAGGGGCGGCACAAATGCCACTCGACCACCACGGGGCACGTCATACGAAGTCCCGCCCTACGTTTGTACCTCCACATCCCGACGCCCACGCCACACTCTCGATCGATGAAAACGTCCGTCAACTTCGCCCTCCTCTGCAGCCTAGCCTTCGCCACCAGCGCCCTCGCCCAGCGACCCGACTCGCTCTCCCTCACTGCCAGCGCCGCCGCGCCCATCACCATCTCGCCGGCCCAGCGCGACTCCATCACGCAGTTGTACTCCCGCTACCAGCAGGTTTTGGCGAAGGCCGATGACATCGGCGCGCAGGTGTCCACGCTCGACCAGCAGCAGGCCCAGCTCCGCGACCTCCTCCAGTCCAACACCGAGCGCGTCCAGCGCCTCACCGACAAGGACCTCTACTCCGTCAAGCTCCAGTGGGAGGCCCGCCGCGCGCGCCTCGTCAACTCGACCGATTTCGCGCAGGCGGCCACCGTGAGCCTCAACGCCATCCGGCAGTTCGACGCGACGATCAACTACCTCAACTCGATCGCGGCGCTCAACAACCCCGACAACGGCGAGCTCGGCTTCACGCTCGTGGAACAGATGAACATCATCCTCGACCGCGAGATCGTCAAGGGGCGCTCGAAGGTCAACGGCGTGGCCGTCGACAAGCTCCGCGCCCTCACGCAGCGCCTCCTCGAGAATCCCATCGTCGAGACCGTCTCCACGGCCGTGCCCGCGGTCGGGTCGATGAAGTCGATGCTCGGGCTCGTCACCACGCTCGCCCTCGGCGGCAAGGACGTCGACGTGGACGAGGTGGCGAAATTCCAGCAGTCGATGCAGGCCTACGTCGATCATTACAACGGCCTCGCCGCGGCCGGGACGGACTTCCACCAGAGCCTCGTCAACCTCACCGTCCGTAAAGAAGGCCTCGAGGAGATCCTGCGGCAGTTCGTCGAGGAGCGCGTGCAGGTGAGCCAGCTCGGGGGCCAGGTGGATTTCGCGAGGCTCCGCGACCAGAGCATCACGCAGCTCGTCAACCGCCACTACACCCGCGCCGACATGGACGCCTACCTCGAGACCATGGAGGCCAGCGCGAAGGGCAACGATTTTAATTTATTGGTCGAGCCAAAACTCGCCTACCCGGATTACGCCGTGAGCCAGGCGAAATTCATCCGCGACGAGACCCTTAGCCTCGGCCGCGAGTACGTGACGATCTTCCGCACCTACCAACGCTCCATCAAGGCGACCCTCGAGACCTCGAAGGCCATCGGGAAGGCCAGGCTCATCGAGTCGAAGATGGACGCGCTCGACAAGCAGTTAGAAGTCGCCATCGCGGCCTTTGATGAAAGTGTGAACGCCGGGCGGCTAGACGACACGTTTAAAAAACTAAAGTAAGCGTACCTCACGCATCGCATCCCTCACACCAGCTCTCACATGCCCCGAGCCATGCCCACCCTCTGGATCGACATCACGCTACAGGTTGCCCTCCTGATCTGGGTCTTCAACGTCGCCGCCGCCCAGTCCGTCGACCCCGAAGTGAGGCAGGCCGCCGAAGCCGAGACCCGGGCCGAGTCCCGGGAGTCGGCGCAGTCGAGGTTCACGTCTGAAGACAGCACCGGCCTCCCCGCCGATAGCACCGGCCTCCCGGCCGACAGCACCGGCCTCCCGGCCAACCTCGCCGCCCTCGACTGGGCGCAGCAGGCCCGCTACGCCGCAGACAACGCCCGCCTCGGTCCGCCGGCGCCCGACGCGCCGCGGGTCGTCTTCATGGGCAACTCCATCACCGAGGGCTGGGGCCGCACCTACCCGAGTCTCTTCGCTGCGCACCCGACGTGGGTCAACCGCGGCATCGGCGGCCAGACCTCCGAGCAGATGCTGGTGCGCTTCCGACAGGATGTCATCGACCTCGAGCCCGCCGCCGTCGTCATCGCCGCCGGCATCAACGACATCGCCGGCAACACGGGCTACGCCTCCGAGGACGACACCTTCGGCCACATCGCCTCGATGGCGGAGCTCGCGCACGCCAACGGCATCAGGGTCGTGATCGCGAGCGTGCTCCCGGCCTGGGACTTCGGGTGGCGCCGGGGCCTGGCGCCCGCGCAGAAGGTGGTGTCGCTCAACGGGCGTCTGGCGGCTTACGCCAAAACCCACGGCCACGTCTACCTCGACGGCTTCGCGCTGCTGGCCGACGATCGCCCGGGCATCAAGCCGGGCCTCCACACCGACGAGGTGCACCTGACCGCGCAAGGGTACGCGGTGCTGGCCCCAGCCGTGGAGGCGGCGGTGGCAAAGGCGCTACACCACTGAGGGAAGCAGCACCAGGCGCTGAGCGTCCCAAAGCCGCTGGCCCCGGGCCCAGACGGTCGGCCGACATGCGTTCACACGCAGGCCGACCGTCTGGGCCCGGGGCCAGCGGCATAAGATCAAAACCCCAAAGCCTACGGCCTCAACACCAGCGGAAGCGTTGCCGCCTGCTGCTCCGCGTTGATAACCCGCACCTGGTAAGTACCGGCAGGCAAGTGACCTAGGTCTAGCCCAACAGTCCCGCCTTCGACCAAGTCGAGGCGCGTACTGTACGTCTGGCGCCCGAGCGCGTCGAAGACCGTCACCGCCGCCCCCGGCATGTCCTCCGTCGAGCGCAGCGACACCTGGCCGTCGGGACTCGGGTTGGGGAAGAGCCGCAGCGCGGAGGCGATCGCCGGCGGATACTCCAGCCCGACTGTCCCGTTGCGCACCGTGAGTTCAGCGGCGGGGGCCTTCCGCTCCTCGTTGCCGGCCGCGTCGCGCGCCGTGACGTAGAAAGAGTAGGTCACGTCCGCGTTGAGGACGATCTCGGAGGTGCCCCCCGGCAGCAGCGGGTAGACCGCCATCGACCACTCCTCGCCCTCGCGGCGGCTGTGGAGGTAAATGTCCTCGACGCCGCTACCGACATCCGCGCCGGTGTACGTGATCGCGACGGTGCTGTCGTTGACCATCGTGGCCGCGGGCGAGAGCCGGGAGGTCGGGGCCGTCTCATCGACGACGTTGCTCCAGACGTTGGTCGCGATCGGGACGTTCTCGTCGAAGTAGATCAGGGCCTGGGCCCCGAGACTGTCGTTGGTCCCGGCCGTCGGCAGGAGGTAGGTCGTGAAGTACACCCCGCCCTCGCCCTCGGGCGTAGACTTGTTCGGCGGCAGGAATCCCGCGTCGACATCCTGCGTGAGGTCCATCGTCACCGGGTCGAGACTCGTAAACTGCCAGTCGAAGCGCCCGCTCGTGGTGTCGAGTTTTGCGGAAACGCGCACGATGAGCGCCTGCGCCGGGCGGAGGTCGATATCCTGGAAGAACTCCGTGCGCTGGCCCTCCATCTTGTAGGTCTTGCCCCCGAAGGCCACGTCCCCGAGAGTCGTACGCGATAGGTCGTATACGGCCGGGTCGAGCACCGTGGTCACGCGCACGATCTGGGCGGCGGCCTCGGCGGTGTCGACGTTCTCGAACGTGATCTCGTACCCGAGGGCCTCCGCGCGGCGGACGTAGCGCGCCGCGCCGACACCGGCGTTGCCGTAGATGGCGTTCGGGTCGAAGGACGTGAGCGCGGTGACGGGCTTGCGCTTGATCTCCTTGGGCTCCGTCGAGCAGTTAGCCGACGGGTCCTCGCCGAAGACATCGTCCTTCAGTTCGGTCTTGGCGAGGTTGAGGCCCTTATTGGTGGCGATCTTCTTGGCGAAGTCCAGCACCGCCTGCCGGTCGGCTTCCGTGGCGAACTCCCCAAGGCCGTCGAGTTCGGCCTGCATCTCCGCGAGGCGTCGCTGCAGGCGCGCGCGTTCGCTCTTCCTAATGCGGCCCTTACCGGTCTTGGCGAGGAGGTTTTGGTTCTTCCCGATCCGCTTGGTCGTCCGCGCAATTTGTTGCTTACCGCGCCTGGCGGCCGCGGCGTTGTTCTCGAGGTTCTTGCCGGCGGGCAGCTTCGAGCCCCCGAACTCGAAGGCGAGGTCGACGCCCCACTTCTGGTAGGCCTCGGCGTCGGCGGTGTTGGTGCCGTACCAGGCGTCGACGGCCTCGGCGGAGAGGACCTGCGTCCCGATGTCCCAGTAGCCGACCACCTTGCCGAGTCTGTTGAAGGCCGGGATGGGCGTAGTCCCTAACACGGCCGCCAGGTCGAGGGCCCCCTGCTTGATCTGGTCGAGCTGCTTGCCGTCCAGCGGGTTGTTGCGGAAGGGCTCCGGCCAGGCGTACGTGACGATCTGCATGTCCTGACTTACGGGGCTGCGGACCTTGAAGTGGTACTCGGTCGTGCTCTCGGCCAGGACCACCGGGAGGTACAGCAGGTAGAGCTCCCCGGCGAACGGCTCCTCGTAGAGGGTGTCGATGTCGATGGCGCGCCGCGGGCCGTAGGCCGCGTTAAGGGCGTCGAAGTCCACCGAGACCGTGTCCACGCGGGGGTCGAACTCTCCGCCGAAGAAGAACTCGTCGAAGTCCTCGCGATTCAGTTCGAGGCGGTCCCAGTCGTCACCCTTGATGGTGAATGTGCCCGTGCGCCGCCGCATGAAGTCCCCGAGGTTGGTCTCGACGCCTTTCGGCAAAACCACGCCCACCGCCACACCGTTGGCCACGCGCCCGCGATCGTTGGTGACGTTGAGCTTGAAGTCCGTCCAGCGGTTGGTGCGGATGCGGCTCGGTCCGACGGCCTCCACCTGGATGTCGAAACCGGCGCGCCCCTGGCGGATCTCGAAACCGCGCGGGAAGGTGATCGTCTGCCCCGAGGCGAGTTTTACCGAAAGGTCATACACGCCTACCTCGGCGTCGTCGAACTCGAAGAAGGTCGTAAGCTCCTTGGTCGAGGGCGACAACCGTTGGACGGGCCTTAGGACGAGCCCACCCTTCGTGAGCGTCACCTCCGAGGTGGCCGAGAGCCCGGCACCGAAGATGCGCAGGTCGAAGCGGCCGAAGGGCTCGGCCATCTCGGCGCGCTTCGGGGAGTACGACTCGATGCCGTCGACGACGACCCTCAGCGTCCGCTCCGCCACCAGCCGGCAGGCCGTATTCTCGGCGCGGAGCTTCACGTCGTAGGTGCCGATGGCGAAGGTGTGGGTCGGGAGGCGCATCGTGCTCGTGGTGCCGTCGCCGAAGGTCCACGTGAGCTTGTCGGCCTTCAGTTCGTTGGCCGCGAAGGCGAAGTCGTTGCCGTAGCGCGCGAACTCGATACGGGCCTCGGGCTGGGCCGACTCCTCCTGGAAGGAGATCTTGTAAGCCACGCAACCGTTGGCGTTGATCCGCAAGGCGAGCGCTCCGGCGGGCAGGCAATTCGCGTTGAGGACCGTGCGCCCGTAGCCGAGCGGGAGGTTGGCGAGGCTCGCGAAGAAGACTTGGTTCCCGATCGCGTCGTAGACGTAGACCCCGGCGTCGGTGCCGGTATTGTTACTCACGTTGACGTACTCCACCGTCATGCGCACGTTGGTGGCGCCGGTGCGGGTCCAGGTGAAGTAGTCGTTGCCGTCGGATGCATTGCGGCCGTCGACGTAGCCAATGCGGCCCTCGAGGGGCGTCGCGAGCGAGATCGGCGTGGCCGTCGGACGTGTGTCGTTGGGCTCCTGGTCGGCGGCGTAGGGGGAGGGAATCAGCTCGTACCGCAGGCGGTACCCGAAGCAGCCGTTGGCGTTGATCCGGAAGTAGAGGGTATCCCGGGCGCGGCAGTAGAGGGTCATCGTATCCAGCTTGGGTGCGCCGAGGGCGACGTTGGGCGTGCTCACGAAGCCGATCTGGTTGCCGATCTCGTCGTAGGCGTACAAGGCCACGTCGGAGCCGGCGTCGTTGCTGCTGTTGAGGTACTCGACGTAGGCGCGCACGGTGCCGTCGTTCGGGAGAGCAGTCACGAAGTAATCGTTGGCGTCGCGTTGGTTCTGCCCGTTGACGTACCCGATGCGGCCCTCGAGGGCCACCCCGTGTGCGATGGGTTTGGCGAGCGCAGTGGTTCCGTTCGGCTCGGCGTCCGCGGCGTAGGGCGGGGGCAGCACCTCGTAGCGTAGGCGGTACCCGAAGCAGCCGTTGGCGTTGATCCGGAAGTAGAGGGTATCCCGGGCGCGGCAGTAGATGGACATCGTATCCAGCTTAGCGGCACCGAGAGCTACGTTGGGGGTGCTCGTGAAGCCAATCTGGTTGCCGATCTTGTCATAGGCATACAGGGCAACATCCGAGCCGTCGGTGTTGCTGATATTAAGGTATTCAACGAAAACGCGTACCGTACCGTCGTCGGGGACGGCGGTGACGAAAAAGTCGTCGACATCACGCTGGTTGCGGCCATCGACGTAGCCAATGCGGCCCGTGAGGGCCGTATTTGCGACGATGGGCTGGGCCGTCTCGCGCGTGCCGTTCGGCTCGGCGTCCGCGGCGTAGGGCGGGACGAGCGTCTCGTACTTCAGTTTGTAGCCAAAACAGCCGTTGGCGTTGACGCGGAAGTACAGCTGGCTCTTGGCCCGGCAGAAGACATCCGTACTCACGGTTACCGGTGCACCGAGAGGGACATTGGGCGTACTCAAAAAGTCGAGTTGGTTACCGATCTCGTCGTAGACGTACAGCCCCGCATCAGACCCGGCGTCATTGCTCGTGTTGAGGTACTCAATTGTCGCGCGCACGGTGCCGTCGTCCGGGAGGGTCGTCACGAAGTAGTCGTCGCCGTCGCGCTGGTTCCGGTCGCTGACGTATCCGATGCGCCCCGTGAGGGCGGTGTTGGCGACGATGGGCTTGGCCGTCTGGCGCGTGCCGTTCGGCTCGGCGTCCGCGGCGTATGGCGGCACCAGCATCTCGTACTTCAGCCTGTACCCGAAGCAGCCATTGGCGTTGATCCGGAAGAACAACTGGCTCTTCGCGCGGCAAAAGACATTGAGCGTGGCCGTGACGGTTCCGCCGAGCGCAACGTTAGGCGTACTCTCGAACCCGATCTGGTTGCCGATCTCGTCGTAGACGTACAGTGCCACATCGGAGCCGGCGTCGTTGCTCGTGTTGAGGTACTCGATCGTGGCGCGCAGGGTGCCGTCGTCGGGCAGGGTCGTCACGAAGTAGTCGTCCACATCGCGCTGATTCTGCCCGTTGACGTAGGCGATGCGGCCCGTGAGGGCAATGTCGGCCACGATGGGCTTAGCCGTCGCCCGCGTGGCGTTCGGCTCGGCGTCGGTGGCGTAGGGCGGGGGCAGGACCTCGTAGCGGAGCTTGTAATTGAAGCAACCATTGGCGTTGACGCGGAAGCTCAGGTCGCCTTCCTTAGCCCGGCAGTACACCGTCATCGTGTCGAGCTTCGCGGCACCGAGGGCGACGTTGGGCGTACTCACGAAGCTGATCTGATTCCCGATCTCGTCGTAGGCGTACAGGGCCACGTCCGAGCCGGCGCTCCCGCTCGCGTTGGTGTACTCGACGTAGACGCGCACGGTGCCGTCGTCCGGCAGGGTCGTCACGAAGTAGTCGTCCGGGTCGGTCGGGTTCGTCCCGCAGGCGACACCCCCGGTGACTGTCGCCTCGGCCGCGATGCGGTTGGCGGTGGCGCGGGTGTTGTTCGGCTCGACTTCGGCTTGCGCCAAAACCCACAGCGGGCTGGCCAGTAGGCAGAGGAGCAGCGAGAGGAGTGGGTAGCGCTTACGGGACATCGACGGGCGGGTTTGGTTATCGAGGTATCGGGGGGAGCGGGGAAGGTGAACAGCGTTGGCCTGAAGGCGGCGTTGGCGCAAGCGCAGCGTTGACCTTTAGCGACCTAATGGGGATGGGGCCCCGTTGGCGAGCCGATGGCCTGCGGCGTTGCTTAGCTGGGGTGCTCGTCTTTCGTGCCGTGCAGGGCGTAGTCCCCCCTAGCTCCCGAGGGGGAATCCAAGGAGCTGCTACGCAGCGACGTTTGTTCGTGGCTGCCGCCCCCCGGGGGCATGGCTTACGGGTGACGGTGGAGCGCTTTGACATCGCGAGCCAGTTGATCGTGCATCGGGCGAAGCCGTGATACCGGCGGTGGCACCGTTGCCGCGCCCCCCCGACCCCAGCGGGGTCGAACCACGAGTGGCCCGGGGTCGAACCTAATCATCCACGCCGCACCCGAATGCCAATCGCGCCAGCAGGACCGCCCCAATCGACACCACAACCCACGACCCCGGGTACGAAAGCAAAGCACGCCCTCCGACCCCAACGGGGTCAAACCACGAGTGGCCCGGGGGCGAACCCACTCACCTACCTCGCACCCAAATCCCGATCGCGCCAGCCGGACCGCCCCAATCGACACCACAACCCACGACCCCGGGCACGAAAGCAGAGCACGCTCCGCGCCAACCCTTACCTTTACCCCATGCAAGACCGCGTCTTCGACCTCATCGACCAAGAGCTCACGCGCCAGCGCGACGGCATCGAGCTCATCGCCTCCGAGAACTTCACCTCCGCGGCCGTCATGCGCGCCTCCGGCTCGTGCCTCACCAACAAGTACGCCGAGGGCTACCCCGGGAAGCGCTACTACGGCGGCTGCGAGGTCGTCGACGAGATCGAGCAGCTCGCCATCGACCGCCTCTGCGAACTCTTCGGCGCCGCCTACGCCAACGTCCAGCCGCACTCGGGGGCGCAGGCCAACGCAGCTGTCTTCCTGGCCTGCCTGGAGCCGGGCGACGCAATTTTAGGTTTCGACCTCTCGCACGGGGGACACCTGAGCCACGGCTCGCCGGTCAACTTCTCCGGCAAGTACTTCGACGCGCACTTTTACGGGGTCGAACAGGATACCGGGCGGGTCGACATGGACAAGGTTTTGGCGAAAGCCCAAACCGTCAAGCCCAAACTGCTCATCTGCGGGGCCTCGGCCTACTCGCGGGACTGGGACTACGCGCGCTTCCGGCATATCGCCGACGAGGTGGGGGCCATCCTCCTGGCCGACATCGCGCACCCGGCCGGGCTCATCGCCGCGGGCCTGCTCAACGACCCGCTGCCCCACTGCCACATCGTGACCTCGACCACGCACAAGACGCTGCGCGGTCCACGGGGTGGCCTGATCATGATGGGGCGCGACTTCGAGAATCCTTTCGGCAAGACCACCAAGAAGGGCGAGCCGATCATGATGTCGTCGATCCTCAATTCGGCGGTCTTCCCGGGGATGCAAGGCGGCCCGCTCGAGCATGTCATCGCCGCCAAGGCCGTGGCCTTCGGGGAGTGCCTCCAGCCCGAGTGGCGGGCCTACGGCCGTCAGGTCATCGCCAACGCGCAGGCTTTCGCCAAAACCCTCATCGCGAAGGGCTACCACATCATCTCCGGCGGGACGGACAACCACTCGATGCTCATCGACCTGTCCAACAAGGGCATCACCGGCAAGCAGGCCGAGCAGGCCCTCAACGCCGCCCACATCACGCTCAACAAGAACATGGTGCCCTTCGACCGGCGCAGCCCCTTCGTGACCAGCGGCATCCGCATCGGGACGGCCGCCGTGACGACGCGCGGCTTCGACGAGGCGGCTTGCGCCAAAACGTGCGAGTGGATCGACCGCATCCTGAGCGATGTCGACAATGAGGCGCTGCAGGCGCAAGTACGCATGGAGGTGAAGGCGTTTATGCAGGAATTCCCGCTGTACGCGGAGCGGGGGGCGAGCGTCGAAGTGTAGAGGTAGCAGTCTCGCGGGCGCTGCCGCCCAGGCCGCGCGACTGACGGGCCGCCGTGCGCACGTCCGAACAGCCGCGTTTGCCTCGCTCCGCGAGGTGCCGAGCCATCACGACGGGCCCGTAATCCGCGGCGGGACACGAGACGTGACCAATGGGGCGTAACCCAGAACATCCCCCCCGAGCAAAACCAAGCGCAAGCCAGCCTCCACCAAGAGACCAATACCGGTAGCCTTCTCGAGGACATCTATTTTATGCGGGCAAACCCCATTCGTGCGAAGGCGCGGTTTGCGGTGTACTAACCTCCCGCGAGTCGTGGCCGCTGCCATATCGGGGTATCCGTATCACGATTGCGCTGCGATTTCTCTATGTTTAGGCCCATGGCCCAGATCATTACGCACACCCGTCGTCTTTTCGTAGGACTCGTTGCCCTGCTCTCGCTCTCGCCGGCGCTCTTCGCCCAGGAGGTCGCCGCCGAGACGGAGACCTCCCCCCTCGACACCCGCCTCGCCGATGCGGCACTTGCGGACTACCAGCTCGTCCGCCTCGACGCCGCGGCCATCCGCGCCAGCCTCGACGCCCGCGGCGCTGTCGACATTCGACTGCCGGACGGGCGTTCGCTCGCCGTCAGGATGAGCGCCACCGAGCAGTTGGCCCCGTCCTACACGCTCACCACCATGGGCAAACGCGGCAACACCGCCCAGCGTGGCACGTCCATCAGCACCTACCAAGGTCCGCGGGTAAATGGTTTTGGCGCAAGCCTAACCGTGAGTGACAATTGGCTCCAGGGGCAGCTCCCGCAGGCGGACGCCGTGTGGTACATCGAGCCGGCGCAGCACCTCGTCCCGGGGGCGCCGGTGGGTACCTACCTGCTGTACAAGGTAAGCGACGTCATCGTCGATACCGAGGCCAAGTGCGGACGGACGAGTAGCTCGGAGAAGGGCGCCGAACTGATGGAGCGGCAACTCAACTCGCCCGGGGCCGTGCAGGCGGGGGGGCAGTGCCTCAATATCCGACTCGCGATCGCGTCCGACTTCGCGATGTTCAATACCTACGGGTCGGTGGCGGCGACGGAGGCCTTTATCGTAAGCGTGGTCAACGACATGGAGACCGACTACCAGAGCGCGTTCCAGGAGGCGGTCGACTTCACGATCGTGGAGCAGGTCGTGAGCACGTCGGCCAATACGCCGCTCGAGACGGCCCTCACGAACAGTACAGCCAGTGAGGTCTTATTAGCCAATTTTAGCGCCTGGGCACGTTCGGGAAGCGGATTTGCGTCTGGCTTCGACCTAGCCCAACTTTGGGTGGAGCGCAATATTACGAGCGACGATAACAACGGCTTCCCCCAGACCGGGACCGTCGGCGTCGCCTACACGCCGGGCATCTGTCGGGACGGGACGCGTTTTGCGGTTTTCGAAAATTTCAGCGCGACGGCCTGGCTACTCCGCGTCCTCGCGAGCCACGAGACGGGACACAACTTCAGCCTCACCCACGATGCACCCGGTTCGCCGACGATCATGGCGCCGTCCATCAATAACACCACGGCCTGGTCGGCACAGTCGGTCGCGCAGTTCGAGAACCACATGCGGCAGCCGGCCTGCCTCAACGGGCCCCTCGCGCTGTCGGGGAGCCCGAAGCTCGTCTTCGCCGCCCCCGCACAGCTTTGCGCGGGCCAGGTCGCACGGATCGACAACCGCTCCGGCCGCATGCCCGGGATTTACATTTGGACCTTCCCCGGGGGGACGCCGCCCAACTCGATGGCCACCAACCCCACGGTGAGCTTCGCGACTCCCGGCACGCAGACGCTCTCCGTCTCGAGTTCGAATGGTGCGTGCGGAGTGGGGGTCACCGTGACCGAGACGCGGCAGGTGACGGTCATCAACGAAGCCGCCCCTGCGGCCGCGTGCGTCCCGAATGCTCAGAATACTGCGACCACTGGCAATTTCGGTATCGGCATCCGGCGTTTCGCAGCGGGCACCATCGCTAACGTCACCGGGGACGCGGGGCAGACGGGGCTCGCGTACAACGATTACGCCTGTCAGTTCTTCGACGGCGCCGCCGCAAACTCTATTGCGATCAGTATCGATATCTTGAACGCTAACTCCCAGACGGTCGAGGTGTATGTCGATCTCAACAACGACGGTGGTTTCACCGCAAACGAAGAACTCTTCAGCCAAACGGTGGCGGGCGTCGGGTTTCAAACGGCGCAGGTCACTACGCTCAACGGTACCCTCGCGATACCGGCGACCGCGGTACGGGATCAGATCCTCCGGATGCGGGTACTTTGCGTGGGTACGAACAACGCCAACGCCGTCAACGGTTGTGCCAACAGCAACTTCCAGGAGGTCGAAGACTACGGCCTCAGATTCGCTACCGCCGTCCCCGTCGAGATCGTCGAGTTCTCCGCCGCCGAGCAAGGCAGTACCGTTACGCTCGCGTGGTCCGTCGCCCAGGAGCGCGACCTCGCCGGCTACCGCGTCGAGCACTCGACCGACGCAGAGGATTGGGCCGCCCTCGGCACCGTCGCGGCGGCAGCCCGTCCCGACTACAGCTACGAGCACCCCGGCGTCCGCCCCGGCGTTCACTACTACCGACTCGCGAGTGTCGACCTCGACGGCGCCACCGAGC
Organism: Saprospiraceae bacterium; assembly: GCA_965215115.1. Classification (GTDB taxonomy): domain Bacteria; phylum Bacteroidota; class Bacteroidia; order Chitinophagales; family Saprospiraceae; genus CALDTK01. The sequence continues at coordinate 1,385,200 of OZ244050.1, read as the reverse complement.
TGACGGATCCCATCGCCCTCCGGGTACAGAGCCTCGGGGCGAGCCTGAGCGTCTACCCGAACCCGGTCCGCGGCGGGGAGGCCAACGTCGCCCTCATTGGCTGGGGCGGGGGGCGAGCCTTGGAGGTGAGGGTGTTCGACCTGCAGGGGCGCCAGGTAGCTTTCGCCAAAACCCCCGCCGACGTCAACGGCAACGCGGATCTCGCGCTCGACTTCGATGGCTTGCCGGCCGGCATGTACCTCGTGCGTGCTAACGACGGCGAGGTGGAGCGGCAGCAGTTGGTGGGCAGGTAAGCGCGTGAACAGCCTAACCGACGCTCGTACCCGTGCGTTAATCCTGTCGTGCGCCACCTCCTACTCCTCGCCACCTTGCTACTCCCCGGCCTGGTGGCCTCCGCCCAGAACGCCGGCGACCTCGCGCCACCCCTCCTCCAGGTCAGTATCTTCTTCGGGGGCGGGAGCGCCTACGTCTACCCGGAGGAGAGCGCCCGCCTCAAGGCCTTCCTCGATGCCGTGCCCGCGCTCGACAATTACGGCGTCGAGGTCCAGGGCCACACCGACGACATCGGCGACCGGGCGTACAACTTGAGACTGTCCGCGGCGCGCGGGGCGGCCGTGCGCCAACTCCTCATCGCCTACCCCGTGGCCGAGGACGCCATCGAGATGCTGCCCCTCGGCGAGGATGCCCCCGCCTACGACAACGCTACCTGGGAGGGGAAACTCAGCAACAGAAGGGTGGACGTCATCCTGCGGCCGCTGCTCTAGGGCCACTCCTTGTGGGACTCCTGGAGGACTTCGAATTCAGCCGGCATCCTATCGGTGCACCGCTCGGCGAGGCCCGCGAAGGTGAGGACCTCGAAGCGGTCACGATGGGCGACCAGGTAGTCGAGGAAGCGCGCGTGGTCGGCCGCCGAGATGGACTCGAACTGGCCGCCTACGGTGTGGAACGTGATCACGATGGCGCCGCCGGCCCGGCGGGCCTCCTCGAGGCGGCGGACCACCTCGTCGTATTTCGTGTCGAGGTTCAGGATGTACGACGGGACCTCGAACGGGGAGTAGGCCTTGCCCGCCTTGATGATCTCGCCGGAGGTGGTGTTGCCGGTACGGGCGGCGCTGACGCACGCAAGGCGATCGAGCATCGGCAGCAGCGAGGCATCATCTTCGCCGACGTAGGCGCGGCTGCAGGGGTAGGCGAGGGTTCGCGGGGCGTTGACGCGGCCGTCGATGCGGTCGAGGATACTGTCCTGCGCGAGGACGTTGGCCCTGTAGCGCTGGATGGTAAACTCCTCGGTCGAGGCCCCGGGCGGCTGCGGGAGCGCCCGCGGGCAAGGGTGTGTGAGGGTGTGGTTGCCGAGTTCGTGACCGGTCGCGGCCACCGCCCTCCACCGCGCGGCTGCGGCTTCTTGTCTGATGGCATTGAGGTAGAAAGTCCCGCGCAACCCACGGGCGTCGAGCTGTGGGACGGCCGCGTCGAGTTGGGAGGCGTGACCGTCGTCGTAGGTGAGGGCCACGAGGGTCTTGGTCTCGCCGGCGGGCAACCTAAAGACGCGCGGCCGGATGAGCCCCCTGCGCAGCTGTTCGGTTTCGGGCGCGGACGCCGCCGGGAGGCCGTTGATCTCCTGCTCGCAGGCGCCCATGATGCCTACCGCCAGGCATACCGAGAATAGGGTAAACGCCTGAAGGATGGTGTGTTGTAGATACCTCAAGTGCGCGAACATCGCTTACCCAACGCTTGTGAACGCGACTTTTTCACCCGCGGTAAGGATTACGACAGTGCCGTGAGGGAGGGGGCGCGAGTGAAGCCTGATCAAGTGGCTGTGGACCTGGCAGTGTGAGAAGAGGGAAAGGCTCCTTCTTTAAGCGGGCAAACACGTCTCGTGCACGAGCAGCCCGGCAGGAGGATCGTCGGGCCGCGTTTGCCTGGCTCCGCCAGGTGTCGGGGGCACGAGTGAAGCCCGACTAAGTGGCTGTGGACCTGGCAGAGCCAGGCAAACACGTCTCGTGCACGAGCAGCCCGGCGGGAGGATCCCCGGGCCGCGTTTGCCTAACTCCGCCAGCCGAACCTCGACCTTGCCGCACGCGCCGACGCTGCCACCACCGCCAAATACGTCAAGCTGGCCGTCGTCGCGGTCATACTCCTCCTGATCATCGGCGTTTTTATCGTCTAGGGATAAGGGGCTCACCCCCGCCACGCAAACCGCATCACCTTCCCCGGCCCCTCCTTCCCCTCGCTGGAGAGGAATAAATCGCCGTTCGGCAAAAACGCAATCCCCTCGGGTTGCTCCAGACCCGCGGGTTTGATGTCCCACTCGGCCTTGACGTGACCCCCGAGGTCCACGACGACCAAAGACTCGTGCTTGCTCGACAACACCACGATGTCGCCCGTGATCGGGTGGCGCGCAATGCCGCTGGGGCGCAGGTCGTGCTTGCCGGACACGTCGTCGGCGTCGACCTCGAAGACTTCCCCGTCGCTAAACTCGTTGGTGGCCAGGTCGAAGGCGTGCACCTCGTTGCGATCCCCCTTGCCGTCCTCCTTGCAGACAACGAGCAGGCGGTGGCCCTCGGCCCCGAGGCCCTCGGCGTTGCACTTGTTGCTGCCTAGGTCTCCGTCGTATTCGCGCGTCTTGATCTCGCCCGTCCGCCACCCGAGCAACTCCTCGATCTCTCCGTCGGAGCGCATCACGAAGAGCCGACCGTCGAGGTATTCGATCCCCTCGTAGTCGCCCTCCCCGCCGAAGTCGAGCTCCTGGTCGACGGCCCCAGTGGCGAAGTCGATGATGTACAGGTGGGCCTTCTCGTCCTGGATGGCCCCGAGGTGGGTTTCGTCGAGCACCGTGAGACCGCTGATCTCCGTGAGGTCCTTCGGCATGTCGAAGTCGGCCGTCGGGTTCGCGAAATCGTAAGGCGTGCCGGTGTCATCGGTTTTGGCGAAAGCCGTACCCTCCGTCGCGAGCCTATCGGTGTCGGCGGTCGCGGTGTCGGGCGCGGTCTGCTTGGCCTGCAGGTTGCAGGCGGTACTCAGGAGGCAGAGGGCAAGGCCGAGGAAGAGAAGGTGGTGGCGCATGGGGGGTAGGGGAGGGGCCCAGTTAATTACGGTACGCAACGCACGAAGGGCCGATGTGTCGGACCCGACCTCCGGTTTCTACCTTGCCGCGACCACAAACCCAGTCCCATGCAAGCCTCCGGAACCTTCGTCGTCAACATGCTCCCCGTCTCGCAAGGCGGCGACCACGGCGTTACCCTCGGCCTCATGGAACTTGCCAAGACCTTCTCCGGCGATCTCGACGGTACCTCTAAAGGTCACATGCTCACGGCCGTGACCCCGGTCGACGGCTCGGCGGACTACGTCGCGATAGAGCAGTTCGTGGGTAGCCTTTCCGGCAAAACCGGTGCTTTCGTCCTCACGCACCACGGGCGTATGCACGGGGAGAACAGTGAACTCAACCTCAGCGTCGTACCGGACTCGGCGACGGGCGAACTCGAGGGTCTGCATGGCACGATGACCATTGACCGCAAGGCGGACGGGCACCACTGGGTACTCGAATACGAGCTGTGACAGGACCTCTTTAGGTTTAAATCCGACTGTTTGATATATTTCTTTCGATAATATCTCCACATTTCGGGCAGCCTAGGTATATCTTGCTGGCAATCAGTTAGCTACCTCCCATGCGCCGTCCGCCAGCGCCCGACCACCCGCTCGAGTATTCGCAGGCAGAGCGGCGGGCACTGTTCGTCGTGTTCGGGGTCTGTCTCGCGGTTGTGACGACGGTCCACTTCTGGCCCCCGCCGCCGGCCGCGCCCACGTCCATCGAGGCCACCACCCGATTCCAGATGGAGATCGCGGCCTTCATCGACCGCGCGGAGGCGGCCTCCGACAGCCTCGCCGAGGAGAAGGCCGCCAAGCAGGTCGCCTACGCCGCGCAGCGCGAGCAGTGGGCCAACCAGCGCCGGCAGTGGGCCGTGCAGCGCGAGCAGCGCCAGGCCAAGTTCGAGCGCCGCCGCCGGGACTGGGCCAACGACGACTACCGCACCCGCGAGACGGGTTTTGCCGACGGGCCCCAAAGACAGAAGCCCTGGGAGCGGACCAGCATCGACCTCAGCGTCCCCATGCCCGCCGCCGCGAGCCTCGACCCCAACGCCGTCGACAGCGCCACGCTCCTGCGCCTCGGTCTGCCCGTGGGCATCGCCGGTCGCTGGCTCAAGTACCGGCGTACGGGTGGGCGCTTCCGCAAAACCGAGGACATCTCCAGGCTCTACGGCCTCGCCGACACCACCGCCGAGCGCATCGCAGCCTACTTCAAAGTCCCGCAGGAGCCCACCGCCGTGACCGTGGCCGACGCGAGCCCGGGGAATGTCAATCCCTACAACCAAACCGAGCGCACCCGGAGCCGCCCCGCGGGCCCCGTCGAGGTCAACGCCGCCTCCGAGTCCGACCTCACCGCCATCCGCGGCATCGGCGAGTATACCGCCATGCGGATCGCCGACTACCGCCAGCGCCTCGGGGGATTCGTGAGCGTGAGACAGGTGATGGAGACGCCCGGCGCCCGCGACAGCACCCTCCTGCGCGTAGCGGACCAGCTGCGCGTCGACTCCACCGAGTGCTGCCGCCGGATTCGCGTCAATCACGCCACGAGCTACGACGACTGGCGACACCCGTACATCACGTGGAAGCAGGCCAAGGTCGTGATCGCCAACCGCGACCAGCACGGCGCCTACCGCCAGGCCAACGACTTGCTCCGCACCCGCGTCATCGACGCGGAGCAACTCGCGCGCCTGTTGCCGTACCTGGATTTCCGGCCTTAGTCCCGCACGCGCACACGACTTTGTCGGCCTCCCCGCATGCAGGTAGGGTCTTGCGCGCACGCAGTTGGCGCGGATGGTGCACCTTTGCGGCGGCCTAAATCCGACCGCTTTTGAAACCCTTCGCCCCGCTCGCCTGGCTCTCGCTGTTGCTCGTGGGCACCTTCTCGGCCTGCCTCGTCGACGACGACGCCGTCACCTTCTCCGGGGATGTCTCGATCACGGTCACCGACCAGCGCGGGACGCCCGTCGTCGGCGCGCGCGTGTTCACCGACCCGATCTCCCGCATCGAGGCCGTCACGGACGCCTTCGGGAGCGCCACCGTCAAGACCGTCCCCATCGGGACCTACGACGTGTTCGCCGACCTCGACGGCGCGCAGGCCAAGCGCGCCATCAACGTGGCCGCCAACAACCTCACCCCGGCCACGCTGCAGCTCCCGATCATCCTCCCGGGCGGCGGCAACGCCGACGGCAGCCCGCGCATCTTCGTGAGTGCCCCGCGGCAGAACATTACCTACCAGACCAGCGAGGGCATCGAGTTCGACGCGACCGCCAGCGACAACGAGACCACCGGGCGCGACATCACGATCCGCTGGACGTCCAACATCGATGGCCTCCTCCGGGAGGGCAAGGGCGACGACAACGGGCGGATGACTTTCGTCAAAACCCTCAGTCCCGGTTTTCACCAGTTGTCCTTGGAAGCGATAGACGGCGACGGCAACGTGGGCACGCTCCTGCTCGGCGTCAACGTCGCGGGGCAGGCCACCATTCGCCTCGCCCCCGTCGAGTCCGCCGCCACGGAACCGAAACTTACCTGGTCGCGCTACGCCGGCCGCGACTTCCAGTCCTACCGCGTGCAGCGCGGCCTCGGCGACTGCGCCACGGCCGGGTTTGACGGCTGGCAGACGATCGCCACCCTGGGCGGCGTAGGCGACACGAGCTACACGGACCGCAGCCCGCGCCCGATCGCGGCCAACGTCTGCTACCGCATCGTGGTCACGGCCGCGGCCAACGCGGCGGCCGCCACGAGCAACGTCGTGAGCTACGCCCCGCCCGCGGCCGATCTGCTCGACTTCGTGCCGACCGACCTGCTGGCCCACCCCACCGAGGCCAGTACGGTCTTCCTCGTGGACGCCGGGCGCAACCGCGTCCTGCGCTACGACCTCCCCACGCGGACGACCACCGCCACGGCACAGCTGAGCGGCAGCCTCGGCGAACTCAGCGTCGGTAACGCCGGCCGGGGCGTCGAACTCTTCGTGCCGAGCGGCAACGGCAATGTCTACGTCCTCAACCCCGCGACGCTCACCACGACGACGATCATCAACACCGTCGATCCCGTGGGCTCGGTGGCGGTGTACGAGGATGGCTTCATCGTGGTGGGCGGCACGGTGCAGAGCGTACGCGCGGGCCAGTACCGCAGCTACAGCCGCTCTACGGGGGCCTTGCTCGGCAGCAACACGCAGCAGCGCGGCCCCGGCGTCATCCGGCGCGTCCCGGGGCAGCGCAGTGCGGTGGCCCTGTCGTCGACGAGCCTCATCGCCGAGCCGGCCTTCTTCGAGTTCGACCAGGCGGGGCAGTTCACGTTCGCCGGCAACGGTGTGCTCCAGCGCGAGAACGAGCAGTCGGCCGAGGTCTTCGCGGTCGACCCGACGGGCAGCTACTTCGTCACCTCGCGCCTCGCCAACGGTTTTGACGTAAGTCGCCAACTCACCTTCCGCGGGCGCCTCGACTACGGTACGGTGCGCGTGACGGACATCGCGTTCAGCGCCAGTGGAGACCTGGTCTACGGGGCGGTCCTGCCGACGGGCCTCGGTGAGGACAGTTCGGGGCCCGGGGTCATCGTGGCGCGGTGGCCCTCGCGACTGCGCGAGCGCTTCGTGGCCACGCGGGGCTTCGTAACCCAGCTGTCGCGCCTGGCCGACGGCCGCATCGCCTCCGTGCAGGTAGGGCGTGTAGGAACGACTGGCACCGGTACGACCACCGGCCTAGCCCTGGTCACCGCGATAGAGTAGCCGAAGGGAGGGCACCCCGCACCCAAGCACCCAGGCACCCCGCACCCAACCCAGCACCCAGGCACCCAGGCACCCAGGCACCCAGCACCCAGGCACCCAGGCACCCCGCACCGTTAAGATCTGCGTAGACGTAGCTCACCGACGGGGGTTTACTTTGCTGTCCATTAGCCCACGCACTTGTCTGCCTCCGCGAAACTCTCCAAGGAAAATCTGTCCGCGCTCCGCGTAGCGATCGCGAGCGCGGCGATTATCCTGATGGCGGTGGTGGTGGTGTTCTACTTCCGGGGGCGTCAGGCGCGCCTGGCCTGGCGGACGATCGAGATCCTGCGGGAGCTCAGCGACCTCCACCGCGACATCCGGACCGAGGAGTCGGCGCAGCGGGGCTACCTCCTCACGGGCGACGAGCACTACCTCAGCGAAACCGCGCTCTCCCTCGAGGACGCCGACGCCCAGATCACGCAACTCAGCGAGCACATCGAGGGCAGTCCCCTCCAGGCACAACGCGTGCGGCTGCTCCGCACCATCGTCGGCGCGAAGCTCAAGGAGCTCAACACCACCGTGGGCCTCTACCGCAACGGTAAGCAGTCGGAGGCCTACGCGATCGTCAACTCGGACGCCGGCGAGCGGTACATGGTCCAGATCGACTCCCTGCTCAACGTCGTCCGCGTGGAGGAGGAGCGGAGGCTCAACGAGCGCACGGGCGTCCGGGACACGACCCTGATCTGGGTGTACGTCCTGCTCGGCCTCGCGATCGCGGTGCTGTGCTACAGCCTCTTCAAGATCTACCGCCAGCTCTCGGGCGTGATCGAGACCCTCGGCGTCGAGCGCGAGCGCTACCGCGAGATCGCCGTGGAGCGCCAGCGCGAGATCGACCGCCGCGAGCGCACCGAGTACTACAACGAACTCCTCATCGCCCACCTCGAGGAGCGCAACCAGGCCCTCGACCGCTACGCCTACACCACGAGTCACGACTTGCTGCAACCCCTGCGCACGATCAACGGCATGATCGACGCCCTGTCGGAAGACTTCCCCGAGCTCCTCGAGGGCGAGCCCGGGACCTACCTCGAGATGGTGTCGAGCAGCGCCACGCGGATGCAGACGATGGTGTCGGGTTTGCTCGAACGCTCGCGTGACCAGACCGGCGAGGAGTCGATCCCCCTCGACCTCAACGGCGTCGTGGACGAGATCGAGCGGGACCTCCAGCAGCTCATCGCCGAGTACGGGGCCACGATCGGGACGACGGTCATGCCCTTCGTGCAGGCACAGCCGACCAAGGTCCGCACGATCCTCCAGAACTTGGTTTCTAACGCCGTGAAGTACGGCGCCCCCGGGCGCGCGCCCCACGTCCTCATCGGTGCGGAACCCGTATCGGCGGACGACGCAGACCGTACCCACGGTGCGGCGTCCGACAGTGGATCGGCGTCGGCGGGCCGCTGGCGGGTGTACGTGAAGGACAACGGTCGCGGCATCGCCCCCGACAAGATCGATCAGATCAGCAACTACGGCGAGCGCGGCGACTCGGAGGACAAGGACGGCCACGGCATCGGCCTCGCCTCCGTGACGGAGGCCATCCGCTCGATCGACGGCCAGCTCCGCATCGAGAGTACAGTAGGGGAGGGGTCGACCTTCTCCTTCGAGGTAAGGGGCGTGGACAGCGTACGGCCGGGGGGGGAGTAGGCGCGCGGCTTCCGGTCTCCGTGCCGGGCGCGCCTAATTGCGCGGCTTCCGGTCTCCGTGCCGGGCGCGCTCGATCAACCAACTCGCCTTCGGATCGCACGGGGGGCCGCCCGGCGCGGAGACCGGAAGCCGCGGCCACCCGCGCGATCCGGAAGGCCACTCCCAAAACGAAGACTGGCCCGCCGTACCCCGGAGGATACAGACGGGCCAGCGAGTTTTGACGAAAGTCGAATCGCCTGCGGGGCGTGACTCCTTTGGAGGCTACTGGTCCCAGAAGATCCGCTCCGTGAGGGCGAGGCCCTTGGGAGCATTGTCGCCGTTGCGCGTGAGCTCGGTGTCGGGGTAGGGCACGCGGCGGGGGAAGTCCTGGAGGGCGGCGTTTTGCGGAAGCGTGAAATCCTTGTACATGTAGTCGTAGCGCCGGGCGTCGACCCAGGTCTCGGGGCTGAGGAAGAGCGCGACGTACTTCTCGCGGAAGATCTGGTCGAGGGTAACGGTGGCCCCGGCCCCGGAGCCGTAGTTGCTCATGACGTAAGCCTCCGCGGCCGCGGTGCCGACGCCGATCTTCGCCATGCTCGCGCGGATGCCCTCGAGGAAGGCCGTCCGCGCGCGGGCGCCCTGTCCGGCGTCCAACGCGGCCTCGGCCTCGATGAACTTGAGTTCTGCGTAGCTGATGATGATCAGGGGGGACGACTCGCCCGAGAGGGCGCCCGTGAGCTCGAGGTAGCTCTCGGTAGCCTTGGTGCCGTCGCCGCGGCGCCCGGCGCCGTTGATGGTCCCGAGGTAGGTGCCGGCGTCGGTGGTGTCGGTGAGGAGCGGGAGGCGCGGGTCGAAGGTCGAGTAGGTCGTACCGTTGAGGGCGCTCACGAACTGGTCCGAGAGCCAGCCCCCGAGGATGAGGTTGTCGTTGCCGCGCGCCACGCCAGCCCAGGGGTTGCGGACGGCGTAACGCTTGATCTGCGCGTCGTCGGCGTTGGAGGTGTAGGCGCGTTCGACGTTGGCGAGCACGGCGGCCGCGTCGTAGTTGCCGGTCTCGGAGAGGTGGAGTCCGTAACGGGCCTTGAGGGCGTAGGCGGTCTTGGTCCAGGCGTCGATGTTGCCGCCGTGGATGAGGTCGCTGTCCTTGTCGATATCTACGAGGGTCTCCTGCGCGAAGGCCGCGATGGCCTCGTCGAGGAGGCTTTGGATCTCGGCGTAGAGGTCCTCGGCGGAGTCGTAGCCGGGAGTAATGTTATCGCCCGTGAAGGCCTCCGAGTAGGGGGCGTCTCCCCAGCTGTCGACCACGAGCCCGAGGTTGATGGCCATCAGGATTTTGCCGACGCCGACGTGGTCCGTGCCCCCGCGCTCTTCGCCGAGTTCGATCATGTCGTACGCATTGGTCATCGCGTCATAGAGGTCGCCCCAGGTCCCGGAGAAGCTCACGACTTCGTAGATGTCCGTGCTCGAGGCCTTGTTGGGACTCGCGATGTACTGGACGTAGTTGGCGGTGTATGCGTTTGAGACGCGGAACTGGTTGAGTGCGGTATTGGAGGTCGTGTAGGCGAGGAGGCCGTTGATCGGTGCCTCGATGGCGGCGTTGGGGTTGTCGTTGATGTCGAGGTAGTCGTCACAGGCGGGCAGGGCGACGAGGGTCGCGGCTCCGATGAGGGCGCTGTAGAGGGTCTTCATAATTAGAGGGAGACGTTGAGCGTGAGGAGGAAGGAGCGGACGGCGGGGTACGTAAAGCCCCCGAGCCCATCGGAGCCATTACTGTTGGTGTCGTTGCCCTCGGGGTCGAAGCCGCTGAAGGGCGTGGCGAGCAACAGGTTGTTGCCGGTAAGGGTGAGGCCGGCCCCCTTGAAGACCTTACCGTCGAACAGTGCTTGCGGAAGTTGATAGCTCAGGCTCGCGTTGCGCAGGCGGATCCAGTCGGCGTCCTCGACGAAATTCTCCGTCGAGCCGCGGTAGGTGTTGCGGTAGAAGCCCGCGCCGTAGTTGACGCCGTCCGGCCCGGTGCCTTGCCCGAGGAAGACGGGCTTCGTGTTCTCGGTGCCGTCGGCGAGGACGCCGTCGAAGACGATGGTCTCGTTGCGGTTCTCGGTGTAGTCGGCGATCCCGAAGGCCGCCAGCCAGTTGCCGAGTTGGTTGTACTTCTGGACGCCCTGCCGGGTGTCGACCAGGAGGCGTAAGGAAAGGCTCTTGTAGGTGAACGCGGTGTTGAGGGCCCCGAACCAGCTGGGCTGGGTGTTGCCGAGGATGCGCTGTTCGTTGTCGATGACGGGGAAGCCATTGGCGCCGATCACGATGGGGGCGTCGCGGTTGAGCTTCTGGGGGCCGTCGGGCTCCATGTCGCCGTTGGGCTCGAAGCGCTTGTAGCTGCGGCCGTAGATGTTGCCGTAGGGCTCGCCCTTGACGAGGCGGATGCTGGCCGTCGAACCGGCGTACCCGAACGAGGACCCGACGAAGATCTCCTCGACGCCGTCGGCGATGTCGACCACCTCGTTGCGGTTGCGCGTGAAGTTGATCCCGAGGTCCCACGTGAAGTCGGTCGTCTTGACGGGGGTACCCCCGAGGGAGAGCTCGATGCCGTGGTTGCGGATCGAGCCGGCGTTGAGGACGAAGGTCGAGAAGCCCGTCGCGAGGCTCACGGGCACGGGGATGATCTGGTCGTTGGAGGTCGCGTCGTAGTAGTTGAGCTCGAGGCGCGCGCGGTTCTGGAGAGCGCGCAGTTCGACGCCGATCTCGAAGGTGTTGGTGCGCTCGGGGACGAGGGTGTTGGACCCGCGCGAGTTGCCGCGCGCCCAGCCGGTGGTGCCGTCGATCGGGAAGCCGGAGGGGTTGACGTACACGGTGGAGAGGCGGTATGGGTCGGTGTCCTTGCCGATGCCGGCGTAGCTGACGCGCAGCTTGCCGTAGTCGAGGGCGCGGCCGAGGTCGAGCAGTTCCGAGAAGACCACCGAGGCGCTCACCGACGGGTAGAAGAACGAGCGGTTGGCGGTCGGGAGCGTGCTCGAGATGTCGTTGCGGCCCGTGAACGATAGGTATAGGGCGTTGCGGTAGCCGAACTGGAGGTCACCGTAGATACCCATCAGGCGGCGGCGGCGCTCGAAGGAGCTGGAGAACAGCTGCGCGGCGTTGCCGATGGTGAAGAGGTCGAAGATGTCGAGCTCCTCCCCGCGGACGCCGACGCGGTCGTACTCCGAGTCGAAGACGTCGAAGCCGCCGAGCAACTGGAAGTCGAGGTCGTCGGTGATCGGGAGGTTGAGGATGCCGGTGATGTTGGAGGTGAGGTCGCGCGAGGTGATGCGCGTCTGCTCGACGAAGCCGAGGCCATTGTCCTCGTGGACGTTCTCGTTGGCGAGCCCCTGCGGTCCCGGCGCGCGAAAGAACCGGGAGTCGGTGTAGCTGTCGAGCCCGAGGACGTAGTTGAACCGTAGGTAGTCCGTCGGCGCGAACGAGAAGCGCACGTTGCCGATGTAGCGGTCGACGTCGTCGGTGAACTTGTTGGAGGAGGCCCCGTAGACGGGGTTGTTGCCGCGGCGCCCGTCGTTGCGGTAGCCCTTCATCGTGCCGTCGGGGAAGCGGTAGTCGAACACGTCGACGCGGGGCGACCAGTAGCTGAGGCTCTCGTTGTAGCGATTGGCGTCCACGCGGTCGCCGCCGGAGTTGATGTACGTGACCGTGCCCCCGAAGGTGAACTTGTCGCCGGCCTTGAATTCACCCCCGATGCGGAAGTTGGTGTTCTTATAATTGCTAAACGGGATGACGCCCTGGTGCGTGGCGTGCGCGAGGGAGGTCAGGAACGTCGCGCGCTCGGAGCCGCCCGTGAGGCTGAGGTTGGTCTGGAACTGGTGCCCGCGCTCGTAGCCGTTTTCGTAGTTGTTGAAGTTCGTAGCCGGTTGGCGCTCCGGGTCCTCGGCGCGAGCCTCCTCGACGGTCGATCCCCACGTGGGCCAGAAGGAGTCCGGGTCGAAGTCCCCGCCGAAGCCCTGCGTGTAAGTACGCTGCACGTCGGGGACCTTATTAATGGTCTCGGTACCGGCGGTGGTGGAGAAATTCACGCGAAGTTGGCCGGCTTGCCCCTTTTTCGTCGTGATGATGACGGCCCCGTTGGCGGCGCGCAGGCCGTAGAGCGCGGTCGCGGCCCCGCCCTTGAGGATCGAGACCGACTCGATGTCCTGCGGGTTGATGTCTGAGGCGCGGTTGGACACGTTGCGGAAGCTACCGCCCCCGGCACTGATGGTCTCGTTGCTGATCGGGATACCGTCGATGACGAAGAGCGGCTCGTTGTTGGCGGTTGGGTCGAGGGAGTTGATGCCCCGGATGATGATCCGGGCGGCCTGCCCCGGGCCCCCGCCCGCATTGGTGATCTGCACCCCGGCGGCCTGCCCCTGGAGGGCGGAGACGAGGTTGGTCGTGCGCTGTTGGACGAGTTGCTCGCCGTCCACCTCCTCGACGGCGTACCCGAGGGACTTCCGGTCGCGGCTGATCCCTAAAGACGTGACGACCACCTCGTTGAGGGCCACTCCGCTGCCGAGGGTGATGTCGAGCGTGGGCTCGTCGGACACGGCGAGCGTCTGGGTGGTGTAGCCCGTGTAGCTCACCACCAGACTGTCCCCGGCCGCGGCGGCGAGTTCGTAAGTACCGTCGATATCGGTGACGGTCCCGGTGCCGGTGCCGGCGATGAGGATGCTGGCGCCGATGAGGGGCTCGCCGCCCTCGTCGGTGACGCGGCCGCTGATCTGTTGGGCCATGAGCCCCAGGGTGTTGAAGAGCAGTAGCCCCGCCGCGAGCAGCAGTTTTGTAGAGTGGTGCATAGTTTTTGACTCTTGTTTGTTCGGACAATGTAGGGCGGGGTTTAAGTTTTTCGGTAGGCTTTTCTCCAATCGCATCGACGAGCGCACTCCTGTCGGTGTGGAGAGCGGCCGTTGGTTCGGGGCGGGACGGCTTTCGCCAAAACATGTATCGCGCGAGCGGGCCCTCGTGGGCGGCGGTGATGGATCTGCGGATTGTCATCCGTGCGCGGCGGAGCGGCGGGATTTGGGGGGGCGGTGGGGTTGGGGGCCTTGCTAACGTCCTCGGGGTCGTAAGTAGAGGGGAAGTTGGCGCGGTCCGGCTCGCGCGCTGGGGTCGCGGTGATGCGATGAACGGATCGGTTCGACCCCGGGCTACTCGTGGTTGGACCCCGCTGGGGTCCCGGGCGTGGTTGACCGTCGTTGGCCGGGAGGGGGCTCGCGCACTACGCTACCGCGCCACCGCGCCACCGCGCCACCGCGCTAAAACAACCAAACACTCATCCGGTGTTACCCCCGGCATGTGTGGACGCTACTCCCAGACCATGACCCCGCAGCAGATTGAGGAGGCCTTCGGGCCCGTGACCGTGCCGGACGACCTAAGCCCGAACTACAACGTCGCCCCGACGCAGTTCGCGCCGATCATCACGAACCGCAACCCCCAGCAGGTGGAGCTCTTCGAGTGGGGCCTGGTGCCGTTCTGGAGCAAGGACGGCAAGAACAACGCCCGCATGATCAACGCGCGCTCGGAGGGGATTCTCGACAAACCGAGTTTCCGCAAGCCCGTGCGCGAGCGGCGGTGCCTCGTGCTGGCCGACAGCTTTTACGAGTGGCGCCGCGAGGGCAAGGCCAAGCAGCCCTACCGCATCCAGCGGCCCGGCGAGAAGGAGCCCGTCGTGTTCGCGGGCATCTGGGAGTACTGGCAGGACAAGGACAACGACGAGCACGAGAAGCTCACGTTCTCGATCATCACCACCGAACCCAATGCGGAGATGCGCCCGATACACAACCGCATGCCGGTGGTTTTGGCGAAAGCCGACCTCCGCGAAGCGTGGCTCTCCGAACTCACCGAGGGTGACATCACCGAATTGCTACGCACCCCGGCGGACGGGACGCTGCAGCTGTACCCCGTTTCTCAACTGGTCAACAGCGTGCGTAACAACGGGCCAGAGTTGCACGAAAGCCTCGAGTAGGACTCTCGGACGCACGGGCGCGCCTACCTTATGCACACGCGGAGGGCGATTCATAACAGGCGGCCGGGGAAAGGCTGTCCGCCCTGCCGCAGCCCGACGGCCTACTTTAGCGCCATACTCGCAGCGACTATGAAATTCACGATCTCCTCCGGGACCCTTCAGAAACAACTCAACCTCGCCAACGGCGCCATCGCCACCAACCCGGTCGTCCCGATCCTCGAGAACTTCGTGTTCCGCACCGAGGGCACCGACCTGGTCATCATGGCGACCGACCTCGAGACGAGCGTCGTGGCCCACACCGAGGTCCAGGCCGACGGCGACTTCGCGGTAGCCGTGCCGGCGAAGCTGCTGCTCGACACCCTCAAGGCCCTGCCCGAGCAGCCGGTCACCTTCGACATCGACGAGAAGTTCGCCATCCAACTCACGAGCGCCTACGGGAAGTACCGTCTGGCCGGAAGCGACGCCGCCGACTTCCCGCGCCTCCCCGAGGCCGAGGGCGTCGAGCAACTGAGCCTCTCGGTGAGCGTCCTGGAGCGCGCCATCAACAAGACGCTCTTCGCGACGACCACCGACGAGCTGCGCCCGGCCATGATGGGGGTCTTCTTCGAGGTCGAAGGTTCGGAGGTCAATTTCGTGGCCACCGACGCGCACAAGCTCGTCAAGTTCAGTGCGCAGGAGCTGACCGGCGATGCGTCCGGGACCTTCATCGTGCCGCGCAAGGGGCTCACGCTGCTCAAGACGGCGCTCCACGGCTCGGACGAGGTGATGATGTCGTTTAATAAGAAGCACGCCTTCTTCGAGATCGGGAAGACGAAGGTGACGTGCCTGCTGATCAATGCCAACTTCCCGGACTACAACAACGTCATCCCGAAGGACAACCCGAAGACCCTCACCGTGGACCGGGCCGACCTCCAAAGTTCGCTGCGGCGCATCGCGCTGTACGCCAACCGCACCACTAATCAGGTGCAGCTCGACCTGAGCCCCGGGTCCCTCACCCTCACCGGCCGCGACGCGGACTACAACTCCGAGGCCACCGAGCAGCTCACGTGCACCTTCGAGGGCGAGCCGCTGAAGATTGCCTTCAACGCGAAGTTTCTGCAGGAGATGCTTGGGGCGCTGAATGCCGAGACGATCACGATGAAGTTCTCGGAACCCAATCGGGCGGCGATTATGCTACCGTCGACCGAGGATGAGCACGAGAAGACCTTGATGCTGGTGATGCCGGTGATGGTGCATTATTGAGGGGGGAGTTGAGAGTTGAGAGGCTCGGCCGACGTGCTTGCGGATGCTTTTTAAGTTGAGGGTCTGGCGTTTTGTAACCCCCCCGGCCCCCCTTATTATTTAAGATTTACTACGGCCGCTTCGCGTCCTTCGCAAATCTTAAATAACAAGGGGGGAGGCGAATGTGGTGTCTCGCTTCGCTCGGAGGGCCTGCGGCGCACCGTGCAGCCGGCGCACCGTGTAGCCGGCGAACGTGTAGCCGGCGAACGAGCAGCCGGCGAACGAGAGCGTTCGCCTCCCCCCTTGTCCAGATTTTGCTCGAAAAGGCGCGAAGCGGCTTCGGGCAAAATCTGGATAAGGGGGGTCGGGGGGGTTACAAATCGCCCCTAAGGCTCCTTACCGTATCCTTTCCCTTTCACACCCCCTTCCCCTTCACCAAATTCGCCTCCAGCAATCTCTTCTCCGCGGCCAGCCGGTTCTTCGCCTCGATCTCGCCCTTGAGGTACTTCTCGACCACCAAGCTCGCGATCGGCGCGGCCCAGGTGCCCCCGAAGCCGGCGTTCTCGACGAAGACCGCCACCGCGATCCTCGGGTTGTCGCGCGGAGCGAACCCGAAGAACACCGAGTGGTCCTCCCCGTGGGGGTTCTGCGAGGTGCCGGTTTTCCCGCAGAGGGTAATGTCCGGGATACGCGCCCGCGGGGCCGTCCCGAAGGCGACCGCCCCGGCCATGCCCTCGACGACGTGCTCCATGTACTGTCTGTCGAAGGGGAGCTGGACGGGCGGTGAGGCGAGGCTCGTGTCGACGGGTCGGCCCTCGCGCATGAGGCCGCGCACGATGTGGGGGCGGTGGTAGACCCCGCGCATGGCCAGCGTCGCGGCGAGACTCGCCATCTGCAGGGTCGTCATCTGGATCTCGCCCTGCCCGATGCCCGTCGACATCGTCATCGCGGACTTCCAGCCGCCGAGGTGCTTCGGGTAAACCTTGTCGTAATACTCCGGCGTCGGCACGTTGCCCTTGCCCTCGCCCGGGAAGTCGATCCCGGTGCGCTTGCCGATCCCGAGCAGGTCGAGGTTGGCGTTGAGCTCGGCCAGCCCGGCGTGGGGGTCGGTGCGACCGAAGTCGTCGACTTCCTGCCGGTAGGTTTGCCAGAAGTAGGAGTTGCAACTGTGGCTGATCGCCGCGGAGATGTTGCCCGCCTGCGGGTGCCCGTGACAGCCGTACACCTTGCCGCCGATGCGGTAGCCGCGCCCGCAGCTCGCGCCCCGGTCGGGGCTCCAGGTGCCGGACTGCATCGCCGAGAGCGCCATGGCGGTCTTGAAGATCGACCCCGGCGGGTACTGCGCCTGCGTGGCGCGGTTGAAGAACGGCAGCAGCGAGTCCTGCAGCAGGGCCACGAAGTTGTCCCCGCGCTCGCGCCCGATCTTGAGCAGGTTCGGGTCGTAGGTCGGGGCGCTCACGAAGGCCAGCACCTCGCCGTTGGTCGGGTCGATCGCCACGACGGCGCCCTTCTTGTTGACCATCAGCTGCTCGGCGTAGGCCTGGACGTCGAGGTCGATCGAGGTGTACAGGTCCGTGCCCGACACGGCGAAGCTGTCCATCTGGCCCTGGCGGTAGGCCCCGACCGTGCGGCCGAGGTTGTCCTTGAGCAGGTACTCGACGCCCTTCACGCCGCGCAGCAGCGACTCGTACTGTTTCTCGAGGCCGGCCGCCCCGAGGTAGTCGCCCGGCGCGTAGAGCTCGGGGTGCCTGTCGACCGTGTTCTGGTCGGCCTCGCGGATGTAGCCCAGCAGGTGCGCCCCGTACGGCTGCGGGTACGACCGGTTGTTGCGCAGCTGCGTGTAGAAGCCGGGGAACTCGTGCAGGTTTTCGCGAAAGCGCGCATACGCCTGTGGCGAGATCTTGCCGAGGAACACGAAGGGCACCGACTTCGACCAGCGCTGGTCGGCCCAGTCCTTCGTCATCGCCTCCAGGAAGGTCGGTCGGTCGATGTCGAGCAGCTCGCAGAACTTCGCCGTGTCCATCTGCGGGTCGACCTGGCGGTAGGTGACCATCAGGTCGTAGACGGGCAGGTTGTTGACCATCAGGCGCCCGTGGCGGTCGTAGATCAGGCCGCGGCTCGGGTAGATGGTGTGCTTGTCGATGGCGGTCGCCTCGGCGCGGCTGCGGTAGGTGTCGTCGGCGATCTGGAGCTGGAAGGCTTTCGCCAAAAACACGACTCCCACGAGTACAAAGAGTACCCGGACCGACAGGAGGCGTTCGAAGGAAAAGTTGGACATGGCGGCGAGTGCGCGGGGCGAATCTCTAGGCCCGTGGATCTAGGACGACAATATACAGCAGGATGAGGGTCATGCTTACGCAAAAACTCCCTAGGGCGCGCGCGAAGATCTGGACGATGTAGACCAGCGTAAACGCCTCGACGGCGAAGAAGGTGACGAGGTGGATGCCCATCAGCAGCGCCGCGTAGGTGGCGAACCACCGAAACCCGAGCGCCTTGCGGGTCGGGGACTGGTCGAGGCCGTAGCCCTCGCGCGGCTCCAGCAACCCGAGCACGAGCCGCCGCGCGAAGGCCATCAGCACGAGTGCACTGGCGTGCAGGCCGTAGGTCCCGAGCGAGAAGTCGATCACGCACCCGAGCGCGAACGCGAGCAGGAGCACGAACACGCTCGCCATCTGGACCGGGAGCAGGAGGATGACCAGCGGGTAGAGCATCACCTGCGCGTACGGCCCCCAGGCGGTCGCCTCGCCGAGGTGCGCGAACACGAGCACCTGCAGGGCCGCCAGCACGACGAACCGCAGCGCCGTGGACAGGAGGGCGTTACTCAACATCCCCGATGCTTTCTTCGAAGCGCACGCGCTCGTCGTCCGGGCGGCGGCGGATGATGTAGGCGTAGTCGATCTTGGTGGGGTCGTGCCCGAGGTGTACGCGGATGTCGTAGAAGTCGCTCCCGGGCCGCAGCCAGAACGTGTCGACGGTCCCGACGACGATCCCGCGCGGGAACATGGCCGAGTACCCGCTCGTGATCACGGTGTCGCCGGCGATGAGTTCGGCGTGGCGCGGGACCTCGTCGAGGAACACCGCCTGTGGGTCGAGCCCGCGCCACGTCAGCACCCCGAAGTAGCCCGCGCGCTGGAGGGCAGCCGAGATGCGGCTCTGGCGGTGCAGCAGGCTCATCACCTCGGCGTAGTGCTCGCCGACGGCGCGCGTGACGCCGACCACGGAGCCCCCGGACACGACGCCCTGGCGCGGCAGCACGCCGTCGGCCGAGCCGCGGTCGATGGTGAGGGTGTTGTTGGCCCGCATGACGGAGTTGCGCACGACGCGCGTAGGCACGAGGGTGTAGCTCGAGTCGGTCGGGGCGAGTTGCGCCGAATCCGGCAGGACGTTCGGCTGGAGCAGGAGCTGCAAACGCAGGCGCCCGTTCTCGGCGGCGAGGCTGTCGGCCACCTCCCGCAGGACGAGGAAGTCGTTGAACTGGTCGCGCCGCGTCTCGAGGCTCCCGGACCACTGATTGGAGGAGTGGAGCCAGATGGCGCGCTGGGCGTCGTTGTAGCGCACGATGAGCAGGGCGCACACGGACTCGAGGATCACGAACGTAAACACCCCCCCGAAGCGGACGACGAAGGCCAGAAGCTCCTGCATGCGTGGGGCGAAGGTAGGCGAGTTGGGCGGCTGTGCTAGGTGGGCGGCTTCTCCTAAATGGGCGCGGGACTGGGTAGGCGGTTGCGCCTATGCGGTCCGTCCTCGCTAGCCGACGGATCACCGCGGCCACTTCGTTTTGGCGTGAGTGTTTAGCTAGGTCTGGGGCAGACCGACGGGACCAACCGGGTCATTCACGCAATGAAAGTCATCACCGTTACCTCGCCCGTCTCCACTCCCGCCACTGCCCTCCCGAGGTCTTACGCCGACATCGTCTCCACCTACGGCTACGGCACCTATTGCGGCCTCATCGTGATCGCCGAGCCCGATGACGAAGTCATTCCCACCACCTTCGGAGGTCTCGACCTCTGGGATTTCGACGACACCTTTACCTTTACCGCGCGAGATTTCTCGAACGCCATACAGTTGGCTTATACGGTTGACGGCGACATCATCTCTTACGTAGCGCACGAGCCCAATCAACTCCTGGTCCTCCCACGTCCCACGTAAATTAGAGACTGTCCTTGCCGTCGGTGATCTCGGGGAGGTCTTTGCTTACTACTGGGAGGTCTACAATATCGCCTACGTCTACTTCGAGCCCGCCTGGCGCAGGACCACCGAGCTATTCTCGCTCGTGAGGGACGGAGCGCTGCTCGAGATCAACCTCCTGCACGACCGCCTCCTGGAGCGCATGGACCACGACTTCGTGATCGGAGAGGCGCAGCCGGAGTACGTCGTAGAGCGGATCGGCGGGTGGGTAAACTCTGACCGCGTGTATTAGAACTCCGTCTCGATCACCTACCGAGACACCGGTGAGGCTAGCGACGATCTCACCCGCTACCTGAGCTTTTTAGAACATGGGTTGGAGCGTTTGTGGGTGGGCGACACACCCTAGCCCCTTATCACGATCCGTACAGCGGGCTTACTGCGCAAGGCATCGCTGCGACAGCGGGATGCCGTAGACTAGTTTCAGACCAACCATGACGCATTCATCGAGGCTAGACCTGCTCGGGTCTCTACGGTGTGCTCCTTCCGTGTGCGCTTCACCTTCGCCCAGGATAGATACATTTAATATGTAAGCCGCTAGCCCTCTACCGCGGCGGAGCGCTGTCTCCTACCCGGATGTATATTACCGTGAGACCGCCCTTCACGAGCGCCCGCCTCCGGCAAATCCCGTGCGACCTGGGGGCGGACAGCCGCCGGAGGCTGTCTGGCTATCGTTTCGACTTCGTTTACCCACAAAGGTGCAAATGTTTTGAAATCCTGTTCCGTCAGACTAGCTTTGCCAAGTGGCTTAGCACGGGCGGCACTCGTACAGTAGCGCAAGGCCGTGGTTGGCGACTAGTCCATCAAATTTTTCTATGAAAACAATTTTTTTGCTGCTGAACCTGGTAGCGGCTTTCCCACTGTCGTTCGCACAGCAGGGGGCGGTCACGCAGACGGGAGATGAGGTACTGCTCTACGACGACGGAACCTGGCGGTACGCAGACACTACGGTTTCGGATGCTTCGGCGATCGCGATCAACTCTAATTTGTTTGGCAAAGCAGACGAGGCGACATTCCTGCTGAAGAGCGCTGGCGGCAGTGTTGGCATTTGGCTCAACCCCAAGGAATGGTCTTTTAAAAAAGCTTCCGAGAATCCCGCGGCTGAGTACGAATTACGCCTCAAGGGCGGCGACCTGTACGGAATGCTGATCGCGGAAGGGATCGAGATCCCCGTCGAGCAGCTCCGGTCAATCGCCATCGCGAACGCCAGGTCGGCAGCGCCCGACCTCGTAGTCGTGGCCGAGGAATACCGTACGGTCAATGGCGTTAAGGTGCTGATGATGCAGCTAAGTGGCACGATGCGGGGCATCAAATTTTCATACCTTGGATACTACTACTCTAACGAGGCTGGCTCTTATCAATTCATGACGTATACCTCGCAGGCGCTCCTAGAATCCTACCGGACCGATGCCGAGAGACTG
This sequence comes from Saprospiraceae bacterium, assembly GCA_965215115.1. Classification (GTDB taxonomy): domain Bacteria; phylum Bacteroidota; class Bacteroidia; order Chitinophagales; family Saprospiraceae; genus CALDTK01. The sequence goes on along the minus strand of OZ244050.1, from coordinate 1,363,920 downwards.
TTAAACGGCTTTGTAGAACTATAACAATTCTCTCACTGCATGCAAATTGCCCTCGCCTAATCGTCTCCTGCAACAAAACTATAAATTCCGCTTTCGCCAAGATAGGCTCACGAGAGCCGAATGCTTTAACCCTTGGCGGAGGACGAAACCCCGGGGTTCACCGCCCTTAGAATGTCTCGATTGGCACAGGCGACAGATCCGTTCACACTTCTTGCGAAGCGTCGCGACCTGCACACCTCACTGGCGGATTGGCTGCAGGCCTACAGCTAGGCACCGTGTATAAACCGTGCGCTATCGCCCCGGCCGCCCTTACTTTGCTGAGCTCCGACGCTTGCCGCGCATCAGCAGGATAGATCGCCGATTAGGTTTGGCAGATTGAGCTTCCAGCGCGTGCCGTAGTCAACGGATCGGCCCGTTGGCATCTCCCAGGTGCCGGCCGTGAATCGGTCGCCCGTAGGTGCATGCCCCCCCCCGCCTGCGCGATCGCTCGTCTGTGCGGTTACTCATCTGTGCGGCTACTTGTCGTAGGTCCCGCCCATCGGTTTTGACGAAAGTCCCTTTGCGCAAACTCCCGTCGGCCTCAACCGCGCGGCGCTACCCCACGCCTTTACCGAAGCAGAAGCCGTAGGTTGTGCACACAAAGTTAACCCGCACACCCCGTGAAGCCCTACCTACTTCCGTACCTCGTTTGCTGCGCCCTAATCGCCACCGCCCAGACTCCCTCCCTGCAGCACTCGCCCGCCCTCGCCGAGGCTAGCCCGCGCAGCGTCGGGATGTCGGCCGAGCGGCTGGCGCGCATCGACCGGATGTGCGAGGAGGCCATCGCGGAGTCGCAGGTCCCGGGCATCGTGGCGCTCGTGGCCCGCCACGGGAAGATCGTCTACCACAAGGCCTTCGGGAAGGCGGACGTGCCCTCGGGGCGGGACCTGCGGCCCGACGACATCTTCCGGATCGCGTCGCAGACCAAGGCCGTGACGTCGACGGCCGTGATGATGCTCTGGGAGCAGGCCAAGTTCCGGCTCGACGACCCGATCGCGATGTACATCCCGGAGTTTGCCGACGCCCGCGTGCTCGACAGCGTCAACGCCGACGGCACCTACGCCACCTCGCCCGCGAGCCGACCCATCACCATTCGGCACCTCCTCACGCACACCTCGGGCCTCGGCTACGGCGTCATCGACGGGGACCCGCGCTTTAAGGAGATGTACGCCGCGGCGGGTGTGCACGATCTGTTCACGACCGACAGCGTGACCATTGCCGAGAGTGTTAGGATACTTGCGCGGCTCCCGCTGCACCATCATCCGGGGGATAAGTTTACGTACAGCGAGTCGCTGGACGTGCTGGGGTACTTCGTCGAACTCATGAGCGGTATGCCGCTCGACGTGTATTTCGAGACCCACATCTTCGATCCGCTCGGGATGAGCGACACGTACTTTTACTTACCGGAGCCGCTACACGATCGTTTGGTGAGCGTTCACCGCGAAACCGACGGCGCCTGGGGGCTGCAGGCCACGACGTTTTACGATCCGGCGTACCCGGTGGCCGGGGCGAAGACCTTCTTCTCGGGGGGCGCGGGCCTGTCGAGTACCGTGCGCGACTACGCGACCTTCCTCCAGATGTACCTCAACGACGGCGAGCTGAACGGCATCCGGCTGTTGAGCCGCACGACCGTCGAGTTCATGATGGCCAACCACATCGGCGATCACTGGGGCCGCGAGCGCGGCAGCTACCACGGACTGGCTTTTGCGGTCGAAGATGAGCGGGGGCAGGCGCTCGGGGGCAAGGGTAGTGTTGGTACGTTTGGGTGGGGCGGGTACTTCAACACGCAGTACTTCGCCGACCCGGAAGAGGGGACGATCGGGGTGATCTTCAAGCAGACCCAGGGCGCGGACGCCGACCAGACGGAGTGGAAGTTTAGGCTGCTGGTCGGGCAGGCGATTGATGATTAGGTGTGGGGGAGCGGCGGTTATACTTGAGGCGGCAGGTAAGAATCCTGCGGTGGTGGCGGGTGATGTGATTCGTCCCGGACGTTGCCACGAAAACTGAACGGCACCTTAGCAGCACTGGTGAGTCGCGCGACGGGCGCCGTTCGACTGCCTCCGGGCAGCGGCGCAGTGTTGGTAGAGGGTAACGCTTTAGGCCGCGCTGCCTAGCGTCAGATGGGGCAGAGGCCCCTTCTGTAAGCAGTCGAACGCGGCTGAACCAGCTCCGCGGCCCGACCAGCGCTCCAAGGATCTCTGCCATCCAGGGGCTGAGCTACGAGGTCGGAGCGCAATTTCTGGAGTTATGTGTTGCGGAACTGGTGGGGGCGGCGAAGTGAGGCTATATTTACATTTACATTTACATTTACACGGGCAGCTCTTCAGAGCTGGGACGACGGGGTGTGATCAGGAAATTGTCATAATGACCAATGAGCAGCAACCATCGGTATTAACAGATAACTGCGGTCGCCTCGGGGATTTAGATGAAACAAGACCGCTCAATAGTGCTTATAATCGGCCTACTTTTTTCAATGACATCTTGTCAAAATAATAAAGAGAAGACTATCTTTGAACTCAATGGACAAAGCAAACTGCATATTAGCAATCGATCAGTAGACAGTGTTAAAGTATCCCTAAGCAATTGGGTATATATCCCTATACATGAAGAGAAGGTTGATACGACGATTGGCCCAAATCAATCGTTAGAACTCAATATCAGCTCTCAAACGAAGCACTATTATGATGTAATTATAGATGATATTAGGTATCGCATATTTTCAGTTAAGGGCAGAACGAATAAAATTAGTATATCAGGGGAGGGAAAGACACTAGCATTTGCGGGAGAGCTTTCAGGAATTAATGAGTTCTTAAGGACACGAGATCCAGACTCTGACTGGCAGCCAAGAACATTGTGGTATCAAGGTAAAGGTACAATATCGGATTTATTAGTATCTTATGATTCAATAACCAATTCTCAAAAAGAACAAATTAATGTCAGCGCCAGTCTACCCGCTTGGTATAGCGAATTTGAAAAGTCGAGGCTTGATTATGTAAATGCTGAGTCTAAATTGAGTGCCCTGGGATACAGAAAGAAAATGCTGTCTATTAGCGATTCGGTACCAAATGACTATTTAGCTAAAGTTGTCAAAGACCTTCGAATAGAAAGGCCAGATATGATTGGAGTAACGGCGTACATGAGATTTGTAGGCTGGTATTTGACTTTCTTGAATGATCCTTTTCTAAAAGACAATATTCCAAGCTCTAAAAAGGAATGGATTATTTCGTCCACACAACGAATAATTATTATTGAAGAGCATATAACGGACCAGAAGTTAAAAGAGCTTATCCTAGCCGATAAATTTTTAAAGCTTATAGACAAACAAAAAGCGATATGGAATGATGAATGGCTTACACATATCAGTGACCAGGAGCTTCTCGCAATGATAGAACACCAGATTTCAGCAATTTCAATTCTAGAGAAGGGAAGCAAAGCACCATACTTTTACCTATCAGATTTAGATTCAATCTATCATGAACCAGATGACTTCGAAAATAAGATTCTTCTAATCAATTTTTGGGCTACTTGGTGCAAGCCGTGTTATCAAGAATTTGAGGATGAGAATGAACTAGTAGAAAAATTCAAGGACCAGCCTGTTGAGATAGTAAACATATGCATAGATTCCGATAGGTACAAATGGAAGGAAGTAATTCATAAATACTCGCTTAAAACTAAACACCTATTTGCTTCGTCTAGCTGGTCTGAAAAGCTAAATGAGGGCTTTGGCATTACCGCATTGCCTCATAGTGTCCTAATTGATCATAATGGGAGTGTAATACAAAACAATTGTCCGAGACCAAGCGCAGGAGTTGATGAATTCATTACAAAGGCTCTTAACGAAATGAAAGCTGAGTCTACTAAATAGCAAACTACAGTTGGCCGCAAAGCCCTAGGATGAAACAGTGAAAACCGTAGTTTTACATGTTTCCGTGAGTAAAGGGTGTCCGTCAAGCCTCCCGCCCTCGATGCTGAAGCGCAACGTTTGTTGGCTAGGTCTGATGGAGGCCGCAGGGCGCACTGGCGGAGCCAGCCAAACGCGCCCCAAACGCGCCCCGACGCTCGCCACGCCTACTGCCCTCGACCTCTAAGTGCCTCCCAAAGCCGCGCAACAAAAACAAAGACACCTACACGCTCCCTATCGCCACAGCGGCCCACCCACCCCCCGTTTTGGCGAAAGCCGTATCATACCCCCTCCCCACCGGACCCACCAGATGAAGCCCGCCATCCTCCTCACCCTCGTCACCACCCTGCTCACCTCACCCCCATCCTACTCGCAAAATCTCTCCGCACACTTCGAACTCATCGCCCAAACCCTCCACGGCCACCTCGGCGTCCACGCCTTGCACCTCGAATCCGGTGAATCCGCCGCCCTCCACGCCGACGAGCGCTTCCCGATGCAGAGCGTCTACAAACTCCCCATCGCGATGGTGATGCTCTGCGCCGTGGACGAAGGCCGCTTCACCCTCGAAGACACCATCGCCATCAGCCGTAGCGAGTACATCCCCAAGAGCGGCCACAGCCCCATCCGCGACCGCTTCCCCGGCGGGACCCGCATGACCCTCGGGCAGGTGCTGGCGTACAATACCTCCGAGAGCGACGGCACGGCCTGCGACGTGCTGCTGCGACTCCTCGGCGGACCCGACAGCGTCCAGGCCCGCATCCGTGCCCTCGGCGTCCGCGATATTGCCATCGCGACCACCGAGATGGTGCAGGTCGCCAACGACACCATCCAGTACCGCAACTACAGCACCCCGCAGGCGATGACGCAGCTCCTGCGCATCCTCCAGCGAGGCACCTACCTGTCGGGCCCGAGCCGAGATTTGCTGTTGCGACTTGCGTCAAAACCGAATAAGTGGATGGACAAGCGCATCCGCGGACGACTACCCGCCGGCACACCCGTCGCGCACAAAACCGGGACCGCCGGCACCCACGACGGCCTCACGCGCGCCTGCAACGACGTCGGCATCGTCACCCTGCCGGACGGCTCGCACCTCCTGCTGTCGGTCTTCATCATGGACTCGCGCGACACGCCCTTCCAGCGCGAAACCGCCATCGCGAAAGTGGCCGAGGCCACGTACGCTCACTGGACAAAGTAACTTGTCGACCACATGAAGTACGCCCTCCTCGCGCTCACCTGCAGCCTGTCGCTCGCGCTCTGCGCCCAACCCACCGTCAGCTTCACCTTCGACGACGGCGCCACGGCCGACTACGGGGCGTACGCCTTCGACGACTGGAACGAGATGATCCTGCGGAGTCTCGACAGCGCCGGCGTCCGGGCCATCTTCTTCGTCAAAACCACCGGCAAGGACACCCCTCGCGGCAAGCGATTGCTCGAGTCCTGGGACGCACGCGGGCACGGCATCGCCAACCACACCGCGTCCCACCCCAACTTCAACCGCGCCGACATCGGTGCCGCCCGGTTCGAGCGCGAACTCCGCCGCGCCGACGCCGTGATCGCCGATTACGCCAACTACACGAAGCTGTTCCGCTTCCCCTACCTCAAGGAGGGCGACACCGCCGCGGAGGTCGACTCGATCCGTGGCATCCTCGCCGACCGCGGCTACCGCAACGGCTACGTCACCATCGACGCCTCCGACTGGTACATCGACGGCCGCCTGCGGGCGCGGCTCGCGCAGGACCCGCACGCAGACCTCACCGCCTTCCGGGACTTCTACCTCCGTCGTCTCGGCGCGGGAGGCCTACCGAGATCCCATTTTCCGGCTTTCGCCAAAACACGCCGGCGAGAGTCTCATCTGGGCCCTGGCCAAAGATTCGGGTCGCTACGAGGCCGAGCTCCGCTACCCCGCCGAGGACGGCCGCTACGAAGAGGCGAGGATGGACGAGCTAGGTCTGTGATGATCGCTTACCACCCCCTAATAAACGTAGCAACAAGCCCCCCAGGGACCTCAGCGGGGTCCAACCACGAGTAGCCCGGGGTCCAACGGAAAGGATAAAGGAAACCCAAACCCCAAGCCCCCTCAAGAACCGACCCAAACCTGCATACTAAGGACCCCGGGTACTCTCAATCCACCTTCCGCAACACCATCACCTCCTCCCCACCCCCATCCAGCAAACTCAGTCGCCCATTCGCCAGCCGGTACCGCGCCGTAGCCGCCAGTGCCTGTTGAAACACCTCCGCCGTCGCCATCGCCTCGCGGCACATCTTCTTGGTCCCGGCCAGTGCCCCAAAACTCAGTTCCTCCGTGCCGGCCTTCTTGATCTCGCCCACGAAACGATTGCAGCCATCGGTGCCCATCGCGCGCATCTCGGTGAGATTGAGCTCCAGGGTCGGGTGCTCCTGGCCGTCCTGCCCGGTGTAGGCCTGGCCGCGGAGGCGCTCGAGGGCCCAGATGTCGTGCAGGCCGGTCGTCGGTTGAGTCATAGGGTAGGCGTCGATGTAGCGCGTGAGTTCGTACTCGATCGCCGAGGCTTCCGCGGGGACGGTGGCCGGGTCTAGCTTCGTCTCGCGGACCACGAGGTGTGTGATTTGCCCCGGCTCGAAGTCGAAACCCCCGATGTTGCTGTAGAAGTTCTGCCACTCCGTATGGCCGTTTTCGCCGCCGCGCGCCACCTGCATACACGTCATCGGGCCGACGCCCCGGCAGTCCACCTTGGCGGAGTTGATCCAGTAGTGCCGCTCGTCGGGGCCGAGGGACGGGTCGAAGGCCCGGAGGAGGTAGCGATCGGCCAAATCCCCCGTGATGGCCTCGCCCTCGAGGTCGAGTTGGCGCAGGTGCTCGCCGTCGATACGGTAGCGCGTCGGGCGGGGGGTACGCGTTTCCGCAAAACTCAACTCGACGGCACCACCATCGCGCACGTAGCGACCTTCGTACACGGCGACCCCGGCCGCTTTGCCGAGGTAGCGCTGCTCCAGCGTGAAGGCCTCGTCGGGTTTTAGCGTAAGCGTCGTGGCGATCCCGGCGCAGTCGGCGCAGGGCAACAGGCCAGCGTAAGCCTCGGCGCGCTTTTCGTCGGACTCAGCCATGGCGGTCGTCTTGCAGGCGGTGAAGGACGCAACCGCGAGCATCGCCAGGAAACTTGTAAGGGGAACCTTTCGGTAAAACATGCTTCGGTTTAATGGGTGTCGACTCGGCGATCAGGCCTGAGGATGTCGCGCGTGGAGATGTCGCGGAACGCGACTACGGTAACGCCGTTTTCCGCCGCTTGGTAAGCTCAGTAGGAGGTCTTGGTCCAGGCTTAACAGACCTTCCGAGTCTCCCTACCTAACGGAACTACGAGGTCTAAACCCGCCAGCCGGATCTTTGTGCCTCCCTGTGCTTTCTCAGCAGCGGGGGGGGCCTTGACCCATTGCTACGATGTGCAAGCGCAGCGCCCTTGTGCCGAACTCGGCTTCGATACAACGGCTCCGCCGGTTGTTGTCCCGCAAGCCTTACGTTACCCCCATGACCTACCACATCCGCATCTCCGACATCGCCGCCCGCACCGACGCACCCGACTACTGGACCGACCAGCGCCTCCGCGCCCTGCTCGACGCCTACGCCGTCGAGAACACCGAGGAGCTCCCCGCCGCCGAACTCCGCGAGTACCTCGCCCTCGTGACCAGCGACCTGGAGCCCGCCGAGGCCGCCGCCGTGGCCCTGCGCCAGACCTTCACCGCGGACGAACTCTCCGACGGGCAGATCGAACAGATCGCCCACGACATGCTCATGGACAAGGTCGTGGAGGAGTACCCGGAGATCGCCTACCACGAGCGGCTCTGGTACGTCAACCAGCTCCTCTACCGCGCCTACAACGGGAAGTTCCCGAACACGAAGGCAAGCGTCATCACCTGTACCATCACGCCGGCGGAGGAGGACACGAAGCACGTTTTGGCGAAAGCCGACCTCCTGCGCCTCCTCGGCCACGGTCTGCGCGGCCACGCCATCCTCCCGCGCCTCTACGAGGAGCGCATGGCCGGCAACGTCGACTTCCCCGAGGCGGAGTCCATCCTGTGGCGCGTGACCCCCGGCGCGGACCACGCCTACACGATCCTCACCTCGGAGTACTGGCTCAGCGAGGAGGACTTCGGGGCGGTGGAGTTCGAGGGCGCGTTAAAAGGAGAATAGAGCCCCTCACCCCCGCCGCACCCCCTCCAGACTCACCGTACTCAACAGCGTCAGCCTCCCCCGGCTCCACGCCCCCGCGATCTCCTCGAGCGGCACCGAACCTTCCGGCACGGCCGCGTAGTTGCGGTAGTCCTGCACCGTGAGCCCGCTCACGACCCGCGTATTGAACGCCTCCCGGAAGCGGACCCCGCCCCCGTTGGTCTCGTAGCTGTACGCCAGGTAGCCCAGCGACGCGTCGGCCACGTCGAACCAGTACAGGAAGTGGTCACTGAAGTCCACGCCGCCGCCGTTTTGGCGAAAGCCGACCCGGATGCGGTGGTACGCCTTGCCGCGGAGCGTATCCAGACCTTCGTACGTCCGCACGGCCGCGTCGTCGGCGAGCCACCGCGGGAGGAATGCGAAGTAGATCACGGAGTTGAGCGCCTCGCGGGCCGAGGAGTCCTGCGCGGGCCTGAGGGACGTGGCGCGGCCGTTGGTGCGCCGCCGGAAGCCGTCGTTGGTGAGCACGTCGAGGATGTCGTTGCCCGCCGTATCCACGAAGCTCCGCGTGTAGACGAACACGCCGTCGTGCACGTCGAGCCCGTACTGCCCCTCGCGAAACGCGAAGGTGACCGTGGAGGTGTCGAGGCCCCAGAGCCCCGCCGAGTCGATGGCCGCGAAGGTGATGGAGTCGGCCTCGGTGGCGGGGGTCGGGCGCTCGGGGACGGTGAGGACCTCCGGGGGGCGTTCGGGCGCTCCGCAGGCCGCGAGGAGTAGCGCGGCCAAGGCCAGGAGGGGGCCGTGTCGACGCAGGGGAGCCACGTGAGGGAAGGGGCGGCGGCGGCACTTCGGCATGTCCTACCAACGATTCATTGACGCGTTTGGCTTGCTCCGCGAGTGCGCCCTTCAATCGGTTAAGCGCCACTCGCGGAGCGAGCCACACGGCGCTGCCCCCTCGCCGCCCCGCACAGCCCACCTATCTTTGTAGCGTGCAGGGACTCCAAAACACGAGCAACGAGACCTTCCGTGACGTAGTCGGCAACGGTGTCCGCCTCGAGGTACCGAGGTTCCAGCGCGACTACTCCTGGGAGTCTTACCACTGGTCCGACCTCTGGGAGGACATCGAGACCGTCGTGGCGGAGGACGGGTGGCACTACCTGGGCTTCGTGGTGTTGCAGCGGCGCGGCGACAACCACTTCGCGATCATCGACGGGCAGCAGCGGCTCACGACCCTTAGCCTGATCGTGCTGGCGGCCATGCAGGCCATCTTGGACGTGGGCGGTCGCGACGCCGCGGAGCGCGCGGGGGTGTTGCGGGCCAGCTACATCGGGCGCCAGGACCCGGTCACCTTGCTCACGAGCAACAAGCTTTCGCTAAACCGCAACAACGATCGGTTTTACAGTACGTACTTGACCGAACTCAGGCCCGCGCCCGCGACCGGCCTCAAGGTGTCGGAGCGTGCGCTGAGCCGGGGGTTCGACTTCTTCCTGACCCGCCTCAAACGTCTGGGCGCCGGGGCGGCCATCGCCGAGCGCGTCGAGGTCATCGCGAGCCGCCTGTACTTCACCGTGATCCAGGTCACCACCGATCTCAACGCCTACAAAGTATTCGAGACCCTCAACGCGCGTGGCGTCAAACTATCGGCATCGGACCTGCTGAAGAACTACCTCTTCGCCACCGTCGACCAGGGCGGCCAACACGAGGCCGAACTCACGGCCCTCGAGTCACGGTGGTCGGAGATTACCGAAGGCCTCGGCCGGGACGCCTTCCAGGATTTCCTGCGGGCGTACTGGAACAGCCGCTACGGTCAGGTACGCGCGCCACAACTCTACCGGCGGGTACGTGATCGCGTGGCTACCCCCGCGGAGGTCTTCGAGCTCCTGCGTGAACTCACCGCCGCCGCCCCGGTCTACGCGGCGCTCAAAGACCCGGGACACGAGTTGTGGGCCGACCTCCCCACCGTCGGCCCCGCGCTCGATACCCTGAAGCTGCTACGCGTACGTCAGCACCTCCCGCTGCTGCTGGCAGGCTACCAGTCCCTCGACGCGGCGGGCTTCGCGAAGCTCCTGCGGGACGTGGTGGCGTTTACGTTTCGGTACAACACGGTCGGCTCGCTGAGCAGCGGCGAGCAGGAGACCTCGTACGGTGAGGTTGCGCTACGGATGCGTACCGAAGGCAAGTACGCCTCCTCGTGGCTCCACGGGCTCTACCCTAGCGATCAGGTGTTCCGGGCGCAATTCCGGACCTGGACAGTGTCGAGCACGCCGCAGGGTAGGAACCTAGCCCTCTACGCCCTCACCGAGCTGGAGCGGCAGCACAATTCGCAGCAGGTCCTGACCGGCGGCGCGAAGCTCACCCTCGAGCACATCCTCCCGCAAACCCCCACCGAGGATTGGTTCGCCGCGGATGACCCGGTCTGGACGCGGGCCGTGTGGCGCCTGGGCAACCTCGCGCTTTTGGAGCGTACGCTCAACCAGGAGGCTGCGCAGCGACCGATCGAAAGCAAACTCGCGCTCTACGCCCAGAGCGCATTCGCGCTCACGCGAGAGGTGGGCCAGTACACCGACGCTGAAGACCAGTGGACGGAAAAGTCGATCGACCAGCGGCAGGCGGCGATGGCGAAGCTCGCTACGGTGGTTTGGCGGTTGAGCGGAGGTTAGCGCCGTTCGACTGCCTCCGGGCAGCGGCGCCGAACGCGGCTACCCCCCCAGCCACTCCTTGATCCCCCCGACCCGCTCCCGCGCCACGATCACCGGCTCGCCCGTGTGCCCCGTCAGGTGCGCCCGGTAGCGGCTGTTGCTATACGGCATCATCTGCTCCACCGCCGCGGCGCTCGCGATCACGGCGCGGTTGAGGCGCTTGAAATCGTTAGGGTCCAAGACTTCCTCTAGCTGGTCCAGGGTCTCCCCGACGGCGTGCCGTTTGCCCTCCGCCGTGTAGGCCCAACTGATCCGGTCGATGCTCTCGAAGAAGGCCACCTCGTCCACGCGGATCGGCACGAGCCGATCGCCCACTTTACTCATCAGCCGCTCGCGGTAGTTGGGCCTGCGCATCGCGGCGGCGAGCTCGGCGACCAACTCAGCCGTGACGCCCGTGGCGGGAGTCGGGTTTTGCCGCAAGGCGCGAAACCGGTCCAGTGCCGCGTACAGCTCCTCCGCGCTCACGGGTTTCAGGAGGTAGTCCACCGAGTTGACCTTGAAGGCGCGCAACGCGTACTCCTCGTAGGCCGTCGTGAAGATCGTCGGACACTTGACCTCGACGTGCTGCCAGATGTTGAAGCTCAGCCCGTCGGCCAGGCGAATGTCGCACAGCAGCAGGTCCGCCCCCCAGCCCGGCAGCTCCTCGATGGCCTCGGCGACGCTGTCCGTCTCGCCGACGACCTCGGTCGGCCCCCCGGGGTACTCGCTCAGGAGTCCCCGCAGGCGTTCGGCGGCCAGGGGTTCGTCTTCGATGATGGCGATGCGCATGGGGGTAGTATTCGGGGTAGTGAGGCGGTGACAAGGTAGGCTTTCGCCAAAACACGCTGGCGCAGGCCCGACGTCTTACCCGCCGGTACAACCGTCCTACGCGCTGGTCCAAATTGCCACTCCCGCCCGCACCCACCGAGTCCTTACCTTCGCCACCCGCCCGGGCGTACCCAGGACCCGCGCGGGGCCAAAATCTTCCAAACCGCACATATGGTGTTTCTCGACTTCGAAAAGGACCTCGAGTCCCTCTACGAGCAACTCGAAAAGGTCAGACAGATCGGCGAGAAGGGCGACCTCGACGTGGCCCCCATGATCGACGAACTCGAGCAGCGCATCCGCGACACCCGCGACGAACTGTACGCCAACCTCACCGGCTGGCAGCGCGTCCAACTCTCGCGCCACCCCGAGCGCCCGTACACCCTCTACTACGTCAAGACACTCGCCCCGGACTTCGTCGAGCTCCACGGCGACCGCACCTTCGGGGACGACAAGGCCATGGTCGGGGGCATCGGCTCGATCGACGGGCAGACCTGCGTCTTCGTCGGCCAGCAGAAGGGCGTCAACACGAAGCTGCGCCAGTACCGCAACTTCGGGATGCCCAACCCCGAGGGCTACCGCAAGGCCCTGCGCCTCATGAAGATGGCCGAGCGCTTCGGCTTTCCGGTCGTGAGCCTGATCGACACGCCGGGGGCCTTCCCCGGGATAGAAGCCGAGGCCCGCGGCCAGGCCGAGGCCATCGCGCGCAACCTCTTCGAGATGGCGCAACTCCGCACGCCGATCATCAGCATCGTCATCGGCGAGGGCGCCTCGGGCGGGGCCATCGGCATCGGGCTGTCCGACCGCAGCTACATGATGGAGAACACGTGGTACTCCGTGATCAGCCCCGAGTCCTGCTCCAGCATCCTGTGGCGCTCGTGGGACCAGAAGGAGCGCGCCGCCGAGGAGCTCCACCTCACCGCCGAGGACATGCTGCGCTTCGGGATCATCGACGGGGTCATCGCCGAGCCCCAGGGCGGGGCCCACGCCCACCGCGAGGAGGCCGCCGAGGCCGTCAAGGCTCAAATCAAGGCCGCCCTCGCGGAGCTGCAGCCCCTCGACCACGATACGCTCGTGGCCCGGCGCATCGACAAGTACGACAACATCGGCGTCTACCGCGAGGGTGACGCGATCCAGTACCACAGCGCCAAGCCGCCCCGCCAAAACGTAGGTACGGCAGTGGCCCCGCCGAAGGGAGGCTCCCGCGAGGGGTTGCGCGCCGGGCAAACGCCGCCCGCCAAGGCCATGAAGGTCGGCGCGGAGCAACGCGAGGCTCCCGGGACTGTCGGCGCCGGTGACGCCTCCGCCGGTGACGCTTCCGCCGTTGACGCTTCCGGCGGGGGGGGCGCGGCTTCCGCCAAAACGCTCGCCAACGGCAGTGCCCAGGTCGAGGCGAAAGCACTCGTCGGCAACACCGGAACCCTCTCCGGCGCTGCCGCTACAGAGATCGCTACGAAGGTGCGCGCCCCAGCGGTCGCGGCGGCAACGCTCGCGTCACCGACGGCGACACCTTCTGCCGCGACCGCAGTGCCCGCAGCCGCAGTTCCCCCCGCAGCCGCAGTCACTGACCCTGTCGGACCTTTCGCAAACGCTGCGAGCGCCGCAACCGCCGCAGGCGCCGCCGGCCCCCTAACGCAGTCCAGCGTCTCGGCTTTCCCAGCCGTAGCCCCCCGCCGCGATCCTCGGGCCAGCGCGGGGGGCGGCCACTCGCTCACCGCCCCGGCCGTCCCCGCCCCCGGCCCCACCGGCCCCGAACGGGCATAACCTCGCGCCATGCAGGCCCTGCGCGACTTCTGGCTCCGACGTTCTTGGCGGCGCATCGCCGGGCGGGCGCCGCGGCGCCCGAACGCGCCGCAGCGCTGGGATGCCGCCGCACGCGTCCTCGTGCTCTACGATCGGGACGACCCGACGACCGTGCAGCGCGTCCGCAAGTTGAGCCTCGGCGACCTCGGCCTCGCCGGGTCCGCGGGCGTGAAGCCCGCCGACCTGCAGCCCCTCTCGACGCTCGCCTTCACGGCCGTGCCCCAGGTCGAGACCGAGCGCCCGCACGATGTGTGGACCCCGAAACAACTCACCTACGGAGGCGTGGCCAAAGAGGAAGTGATGCAGCCGGTTTTGGCGAAAGCCTACGACCTCGTCCTCAACCTCCACCCCGCGGCCTTCGCGCCCTTCGACTACCTCTGCGCCCAGGCCCAGGCCCACCTCCGGATCGTCGGGCACGACGGCGCCCCCGAGGCCTACGACGTCATGATCGACGCCGGGGCCGGGCCGGAGGATTTCGTCGGGGCCGTGGCCAACTACCTTCGGGCGCAAAATCCACACGTCCATGCGTGACCGACTCTTCAGCGGCTGTGGCGTCGCGCTCGTCACCCCCTTCCGCCCCGACGGCACCCTCGACCGCGATGCCCTCGCGCGGCTCGTCGAGCACGTCATCGGTGGCGGAATCGACTTCGTCGTCGCCCTCGGGACCACCGGCGAGGCCGTGAGCCAGAGCCGCCGCGAGTGTATCGAGGTGATGCGCCTCCTCCACGAGATGGTCGACGGGCGGGTCCCCCTGATCGGCGGACCGTTCGGCGCCAACACCACCGCCGGCCTCGTCGAGCGCCTCGAGGACTACAAGTCGGTCCTCGACCTCCCGGGCTACGTGGCCGTGATGAGTTCGGTGCCGAGCTACGTCAAGCCCAATCAGCGCGGGCTCTACCGCCACTTCCTCACCGTGGCCGAGGCCTCGCCGCTACCGGTGCTGCTGTACAACGTGCCCTCGCGCACGGGCGTCCACATGAAGGCCGCCACCACGGTGGCCCTCGCCCAGGATGCCCCGAACATCATGGGCATCAAGGAGGCCAGTAGCGATATGGTGGACGGGGCGGCCCTGCTCCGCGACCGACCGGCCGGCTTCCAGGTCTTCTCCGGGGACGACGCAACGGCCCTGCCGCTGATGAGCCTGGGGGCCGAGGGGATCATCTCGGTGGTGGCGAATGCGTATCCGGATGCCTTCAGCGAGCTCTGCCGCGCCGCCAACGCGGGCGACTACCAGGCGGCGCGCAGGCAGCACAATCTGCTGCTCGACCTGCATCCGCTGCTCTACGTAGACGGAAACCCCAGTGGCATCAAGGCCGTGCTGGCGCAGCTCGGACTGTGCGACGATTACGTGCGGCTGCCGCTGGCGGACGTGAGCGACGCGACGCGCCAGGCGATCGTGACTGAGGTGCTGAGGATCGAGGCGGCGCGCAGCCCGGCGTGGGCGTAACTCGAACCTCCGGTTCGAGATATTACTTCGCTAGATGGGCGCTTCGCGCTGTTCCCTCGAACCGGAGGTTCGAGCTACCCCGACCCCGACCCTACTCATGCACGTACGCCTGGCCGAAATCATCGCGGAGATCACGCCCGACCTCCTCGGTCGGGGCTTCACGCCTAAGCCCGGGCACGCGCTGTGGGCGCGGAGCTTGCCGTCGGGCCTCGAGACCATCGCGCTGTCCTTCGCGCCCGACGACGAGGAGGGCGGCTGGGTGGAGCCCTTCCTCGGCCTCGTCGAGCAGCGCGTCGAGACCTCGATGGCCTCCGCGCTCGATGCCCCCGTGACGCACGGCATGCGGCACACGCTCCTCGTCGGCGCGACGCGCTGGCCCGAGCCCACGCTGATGCGCCAGCCCGTCCACGCCAGCTCGGAGGTCCTCGAGGCCACCAACGTGCTGCTCCGCTGGGTCGACCGCGCGCTGCCCGCCTTCGACGCTCGCTTCTGCACCCTCGGCACCGACGAGATCCTGCGCCGCGGCCGCGACATCGACCACGCCCGCCTCGACGAACTCTTCAACGCCGACCACCCCGAGGGCACGCGCTTCCTCACGCACGAACTGTACCGCTCGATCCGGGGGCTCACCATCGCGCACTTGCGCCGGCCGAAAGAGCTGCTGGCTGTGCTGGAGTTCCACCGCGGGCGCCTGATCGACAGTGGGTTTTGGGAGGTGTACGGCGAGCAGATCAGGGGGTACGCGACGGCGCTGTTGTGAGGGCCTTCAACATCGCTACCTGCCCCAGGTGATAGTGCTGGTGCTCCAGGTTGCCCGTCACGTTATCGTAGTACGACCCGTAGCCCGTTTTGACGAAAGTCTCCCCCCACCGCTCTGCCGGCCAGGCCTCGATCACGGTCGCGAAGGTCTCGGCTTGCGCCAAAACCTGCTCCACGTACGCCCGCCACGCCCCCTCGGTCGCGATGTGGGGTGCATCGAAACTGTACTTGTCCCGGATCGTCAACTCGCCCCCCCGCAACACCTCCATGATGCCCCCCGTGAAATACTGCATGTGGAAGACGAGCGCCGCGATGGTGTTGTGCTCCCCGACCCGCGCATTCGCCATCTCCACCGTCACCCCCGCCAGCGTATCCCGTAGATTGACGCCCGTCGCGTTGCCCCCAAACACGAAGCCCCGGTAGTGCCGCGCGATCGCCCCAGAAAGATCCATCACGCGAAATAAGTCCGCCAACCATCAGCTCGCAAAGCCCCAGCGCACCCAGGCACCCAGGCACCCAGGCACCCAAGCACCCAAGCACCCAGGCACCCAAGCACCCAAGCACCCAGGCACCCAGGCACCCAGGCACCCAAGCACCCAGGCACCCAAGCACCCAAGCACCCAAGCACTCAAGCACCCCCCCCCATGACCGCCCTCTTCTTCGGCTCCTTCAACCCCGTCCACGTCGGGCACCTCATCATCGCCGACTACTTCGCCGCCGCCCTCGGGGAGACCTGGATGGTGCTCAGCCCCCACAACCCCCTCAAGGACCGCCGCTCCCTGGCCAACGACTACGACCGCCTGGCCTTGCTCGAACTCGGGATCGGCGACAACTCCCGCGTCAAGGCCTCCAACGTCGAGTTCGGTCTGCCCAAACCCAGCTACACCGTCGACACGCTGGCCGTTTTGCGGGAACGCCACCCCGCGCGCGACTTCGCCCTCGTCATGGGCGGCGACAACCTCGTGAGCCTCCCGCGGTGGAAGAACCCGGAGGAGATCCTACGCCACCACCAGGTCCACGTGTACGTGCGGCCGGACTACCAACTCGACGGGCCTTACGTCGGTCACCCCAGCGTGCACCTCCACGTGGACGTACCGCTGATGCAAATTTCTAGCTCTTACATTCGGGGGCGCCTTTCGGCAAAACGCGACATCCGCTACCTGGTCCCCGAGCCGGTGCGAGTGGAGATCGACCGGCAGGGGCTCTACGCATAGCCGCCACACCCCACCTACATGAGTACCCTTAGCCAGATCAACGACTTCGCCCGCCGCAGCGCCACGCTCAAACTACTCGGCGTCGGTCTGCTGGGCCTATTCCTGCTCATCCCGGCCTACCTGGTCGACGATCTGATCCGCGAACGCCAAAACCTCCGCGACGACGCCGTCCTCGAGATCGGCGCCCAGTGGGGACAGGCGCAGCGTCTGGCCGGCCCCATCATCCAGGTGCCTTACCAGACGCAGACCACGGTGGACGACAAGGTGGTCACGCAACGTGGCGAGGCCTACCTCCTGCCAGCCAGCGTCGACATCGACGTGCAGCTCATCCCCGAGACCCGCAAGCGCAGCATCTACGCGGCCGTACTCTACGAGGCGACGGTGCGCGTCAGGGGGCGTTTCGACAGTCTCGCGGTCTCGCGACTCGGCGTCCCCGCCGGGGCCCTCGACTACACCCGCGCCACCCTCAGCTTCGGCGTCGAAGACGTACGTGGGATCGATTCGCTGTCCTCGCTTACGCTCGGCAGCCAGCGCACCGCCTTCGAGCCGGGTCTCCCGCAGGCCGCGGTGCTTTACAGCGGCTTCCAGGCGCCGATCCAACTTACGGAAGGGTGGACCGGTGGGGAGTTCGAGTTCGGACTGCGCGTCCGCGGCTCCTCGAGCATTGGCTTCAGTCCGCTGGCGAGCCAGACCGACGTGACCCTCGGCGGCAACTGGGGCGATCCGAAGTTCTCCGGGGCCTTCCTCCCGGACGAGCGCACCGTCGGGACCGACGCCTTCTCGGCGCACTGGAGCATCGTCGAGGTCAACCGGCCACTGCCGCGCGCCGGACTCGTCGCCGCCGGCCAGGGCGGCCAGGGCCCTTACGACGGAGGGGTACGCCCTACGCGCTACAGCAACGACCGGATGCAGTCTTACGCCAGCTACGACTACGCGACGGAGCCGCTGACGGATGTCGGTCCGGCACTCACCAGCTTCGGGGACTTCGACTTCGGAGCCGACCTCCTGCTCCCCGTCGACGACTACCGCAAGACCTTTCGCTCGGCGCGCTACTCGGCGCTCTTCATCGCGGCCAGCTTCCTCACTTTCTTCTTCGTCGAGGCCCTCAACCGCAAGCGCCTGCACCTCATCCAGTACCTGCTCATCGGCGCGGCCATCGTGCTTTTTTACGTGCTGCTGCTCTCCCTCAGCGAGCACATCGGCTTCGACTGGGCTTACGCGCTGTCCGTGTTGCTTATCCTGGGCCTGATCGGAGGCTACTCCTACGCCGTGCTCGACAGTACCCGCCTCACGGGGCTGGTCGTGGGTATTCTGGCCCTGCTCTACGGCTTCTTCTACAGCCTCCTGCAGCTCGAGGACTACAGCCTGCTGCTCGGCTCCTTCGGCCTCCTGCTCGCCCTCGCCATCATCATGTACCTCACGCGCCGCACCAACTGGTCGAAGCCCAGCGTTGACCCACCGCCACTCTAGACTGCGGGATTGTGCCTGCGTGCAGCTTACCATCTAGAGGCCTAACGCCCGAAAGCATAGCCTCTACATCAAGTGACACCTCCGCACCCCGCACCCACCGCACCCCGCACCCACTGCACCATTACCCAAGTGTAGCCGTTACACAAGCCTATGCGCAAGCTCCTACCCGTCTGGCTACTCCTCCTCAGCCTCTCGGTCGCGGCGCAGGGCGATCACGTCAAGCTCCTCTCCTGGAACATCCGTGATCTGGGTGGCAGCAAGTCCGACGAGGAGATCACGCTCATGGCGCAGATCCTGCGCGACTACGACGTCATCGCCATCCAGGAGGTGGTGGCCAAGGATCCGGCCGGGGCAAGGGCCGTGGCGCGACTCGTCGGGACGCTCGACCGCATGGGAGCCGACTTCGACTACCGCGTCAGCGACCCGACGCAAAGTTCGAGCTCGGCGATCAGCGAGCGCTACGCCTTCATCTGGCGCACGTCCAAGATCAAGCTCATCGGCCGACCCAAGTTGATGGCGGCTTTCGCCAAAACCATCGAGCGCGAGCCCTACCTGGCCGAGTTCGAGTGGCAGGGGAAGCGCTTTCGCGTGGCCAACTTCCACGCGCGTCCGCACGACCAGCAACCCGAACGCGAGATCGCGCAGCTCAAGACGATGATGGACACGTACGGCGACGAGCCGCTCTTCGTCCTGGGCGACTTCAATGTCGTGAGTCACCACACGGTCTTCAACCCGTGGCGCAAGCGCAACTTCCAACTCGCCCTCACGGGCCAGCGGACGACGCTCAAGCGCAAGGCGCCGGAGGGCGGGGACGAGTACTACGCCAAGGAGAGCGACAACATCCTCGTGCCGGCACACCAGGTGCAGGTGTTGGAGCGCGGGATCTGTGACGTGGTGGCGTTCCTGAGGTATGATCTCGAGCGGGCTGGACAGGTGTCGGACCATGCGCCGGTGTACATCGTGTTTGATGACTTCCCGCAATTGGGGGCGGGGCGGGCGCGGTGAGGGTTGGGTGCGGGCTCGTCTGTCCTTCTAGGGTCGCACCCTAGGTTACGGCGTTCGTTGCGGTGCACGAGCCGTGTTTGCCTGCTTAGAGAAGGGCACCCTTCCCCTTCTCACGCTGCCAGGTCCACAGCCATCAGCTCGGGCCTCCTACTTCGCCATCGTGTACGTGGCTCCGTTGCTTACCTTGAGCACGGCCTGGATGACCTCCTCGAGGCCTTTGGGGTAGTCCACGTACCGGACGCCGCGCTCGTCGAGGCCCCAGATCGCGATGTTGACCACCTTCTTGTCGTTGCCGGTCCCGACGGCGATGCGCAGGGGGATGGGCGTGGGCTTGGTGCGCTTGCGGGCCTGGCACATCTCGGTCTCGCAGTCGTAGCTGCGCTCGAGGTCGAAGAAGCCCTGCTCCTTGATGAACTTCGCGAGGCGATTGTACTCCTCCACGTCGATATCGACCGAGGTGCGGCGCAGGTCCATGTTGACGGTCTTGAACTCCTTGACCATGTGGCCGCCGGGCTTGATGACCGTGTGGTCACGCATCACGGGGTCGATCCCGCCGAAGAAGCCGCCGCCCGTCATCTCGATCATCATGTCGGTAGCGAGTTCGCCGTCCTTGCTGAAGCGTCGCGCCTCCTTGCGCTCCTCGCGCCCGGCCTCGCGCTCGGCGATGCGGACCTCGCGCTTGCTCGGCTCGTCGTCTTCGTCGACATCGTCGGCGTCGCGGTTGCGCTTGTTTTTGCCGAAAGGCCACCACCGACGGTCCTTCTTGACGCCCGTCACGTGGTCGTCGGCGCCCCGGCGGCGACTGCGCTTCCTGGTGCTGAAATCCTCCACGAGGGCCGTGGGCAACTGATTGACGGGTTTGACGAAGGGCGCGTCCTCATCCGAGACGCGCACGAAGTGGTACTGGTAGTTGCCCTTGCTGTTGGGCTGCGTGAACTCCAGCGCGAGCCCCGCCTGGCTCGCCTGCCGCACGCGGAAGAGGTTGACGTTGCGGAACGGGTAAAAGAGTTGGTCGCCGGCCAGGGCCCAGGCCTTGCGCTCGTAGCGGCCGTTGAGGAACTCCTCGGCCGTGTAGTCGTAGCGGAAGTACAGGAAGAAGTCGTACTCCTCGCCGGCCTCGTGGATGATGGTGTTGGACCCGACGTGCAGCGTGTACGCGTAGCGCCACTTCGCCTCCACGATAGTGCGCTCGATGAGGGCGCTGTCGATGGGGGTTTGGGCTTTCGCCAAAACCGAACCCACCAGCCACAGAGCGGCCAGCAAAACAGCGGGTAGGCGAGGGTACTTGGCGGACATAGCGGGGGGGCTTGGCGAGCGGGGCTCGGCCCGGTCCACGGCAAAGTCCGCGCCAAACATGTGGATTATCCTACATGTATTCCCCTAGTCGAGCGACACGAGCTTCCACCCGAGCGTAAGGGCGAGGGTGTGGCTGGTCGGCGTGTAGGCCACGCTAGACTGCGGGAAGTTAAGCGGCTCGATGTTGTAGGGCACGAAGGTGCGGTCGGGGCGGAGCAGCAACTGGTAGCCGAGGTCGAGGCCCAGCCTGTTTTGGCGAAAGCCCACCCCCGCCGTCGCCCCCAACACCGCGTCCTCGTTGTCGATCGGCGCCCCGATGTACTGGAAGCCCGCCCGCACCTGGAACGGCTTGACGTTGAGCTCGCCACCGAAGCGCGCCTGAACCGCACCCTTGAGACTCTGGTCGATCGTGTTGTTGACGCTGGCGTCACTGTCGGCGAAGTCGGACTTGAAGCTGCCGCCGGCGAAGTTGATGTAGGTCAGCTCCGTGCTGAGGAAGCCGCGCTGCCCGAGCAGCACCGCCGCGGAGGCCTTGTACTGGCTGGGCGTCGTGAACCTGTACTCGATCACGCTCGGCTGATCCGGACGGCCATTGCCGTTGACGGTGCCCCCCTGTCGGTCGATGTAGATGTACTGGAGGTTGGTGGTGTACGAGTCGGTGAGGCTGATGCGCGAGGGGCTGTGGTAGGCCAGGCCAATGCGGAGCGCCTGCATCGGGCGGTAGATTGCCCCGACGCGGAGCTGTACGCCCGTACCCGAAATCTCGGAGATCTGGTTGTACGAAAGGCGCTCGAAGGACGCCACGGCGTCCGCGGCATCGTCCTCGCGGTAGTTGGTGGCGCCGTTGTACTTGAGGCGGGAGAGCCCGACCGTGGCGCCGATCATGAGCTTCTCGTCGTAGTTGCCGGCGATGGAGAAGTCGATGGTGGCGTTGCGGCCGCTGCGCGTCACGGTACCGGACTTGTCGAGGGGCGCACCGGGGGTATTGACCAAATCGGGGCCAGCACCCCGGGCCAGGTCGTAGTCGCTGTTGTAGAAAGGTGGATTTTCGGTATCGTCGCCGGGGATCAGTACGCCTGCGTCGAACGCTAGTCCGCTGCTGTAGTCGCTGAGCTCCCCGAGGGCGAGTGGATTGAACACGAAGTCTCCGTTTACGAAGTCGCGGCGCCCATCCGCCCCCAAGCCGTAGCGGTTGGCCTCGTCGAGCCAGACATCCGTGATGGACCCGGCGCTCGTGCCGCGGAAGTTGAGGCTCTCCTCGAAGCGATTCGACTGCGATACCCCCAAGCCGAAGTTCAGCTGTGTCCACTTGCTCGCGATCGGGCGGCGCGTCAGGACGAGACCCGCCTGCGGCACGGCGAACTTCGTGTTGCCGTCATTCTGGGCGGTCGGGCCGCCGTCGAGACTGGAGGCGTTCGAGCCGGTGGTCAGGCTCCCGAAGGTCAGCGAGAAATCGTTGCGCCGGAAGGCCGCGAGTCCTGCCGGATTACTCGACACCGCGGAGTAGTCCGCCCCGAGTGCCGACATCGAGTTGCTCACCCCGAGGCTGCGCGCCGTGCCGAGGGGGAAGTTCTCGGAGTAGCGCAGGGCGTCGTCGAGGGTCTGCGCCTCGGAGAGTGTAGCGAGGGCAAGGGCGGCGGCGACGGACGCGAGGGAGCGGAGGAGCATAATGGGGATTGGGAAAGGGTACTTAATAATAAAACGGGGCCGCCGGTGTAGTTCACCGACGGCCCCGTTAAGACATGTTAAAACGTTGGCACTCAGCCAAGCCGCACCGAGTGTGGTTGTGCAGACCCGCGCTTAGCGTGGGCTGCGTCCGCCGCCGCGGGAGCTGCTGCTCCCGGATGAACCACGGCTGCTGCCAGATGAACTCGGGCTGCTGCTGCGGCTGGGGCTGGAGTAGCTCGGGCTGGAGCTGCGGCTCGGAGCAGAGTAGCTCGGGTTGGATCGTTCGCTCGGCGCCGAGTAGCTCGGACGTGACGATGAACGGCTCGGGGCAGAACTGCGGCTCGGGGTCGAGTAGCTCGGGCTGCTGCTACGTTGCTCGACGCCACGCGAATTGGTGCTCGGGCTCGGGGTACGACTGTTGTCGCGGCTCGGGGCCACGCGGCCGTTGCTGCGTGAGGCGGGCGTCGTGGAGCGGCTCGGCGTGCTGTACGTACCGTTGCTGCGGCGGGTGAGCGACTGGTCGTCGTTGGTCCGGGTGCTGCGACCTGGGATCGGCGCGCGATCGGTATTGGTCGGGCGGGTGGCCCCGCGGGTACCGACGCTGCGGGTGTTGCCGCGCTCGGCGACGGTCGACGTACGGGCGGGCAGGGCGTTGGGCGTGTTGTACACTACGTTGTTCGTACCCCACGACGGTGGGCAGTAGTAAGCGCTGCCGAAGCCAGCGCCACCGAAGGCGCCGAATCCATTGTTGAACGCGGGGTTCCCGAAGGCACCGCCGCCCCAACCGAAGGCGCTCTGGCCGCCGAGGAAGGGATCGTAAAACGGATCGTAGAAGCCGTTATTAAACCCACGGTTGAAGCGGGCCGCCGCGTACGGACTGTAGAAGAACGGGTCGTTGAACGCCCCGAAACGATTGGCGCGGAAGGCGCTGTAGTTGTACGGCGAGTTGTAGATCAGGGCCGTCTGGAAGCCCGGACGGATGCCGCCGCCGTAGTAGAACTGGTCGACGTAGACCGGGTCGTAGTACCCGAAGCCCGCGTAGGGCTGCGCGAAGCGGCGGATGCGCGAGCTGTACTCGTAGCCCGTGTAGTCGTCCGTGGTGATGCGCTGGTTGCGACGAGCGTTGTCGTCGTAGGCGGGGACGTTGGCGTCGACGAACTCCGAGTCGTAGGCAGCGGCGTCGTCGTAGCCGTCGTTGGCGGCGTAATCGTCCTGCGAGGCGTAGGTCTTCGTGCTGGTCGCCTGCGCGATCGACGGATCGTAGTAGACATCGTCGAACTGCGCGAGGGCGCTCTGGGCGCCGGCAACGGCGAAGACGGCCGCGAGGCCTAGTTGTAAAGTCGTGGTTTTCATGGCTTGCTTGTTTCGGTGGGCTACTAACAGTAACGCCTGATGACGCTCCAAAGGTCGCTCACGTACCCGTTTCGGACCGTTAAGGTACCATTAAAGTCTGCCAAATGCACGCTTAAAATACGCGCTAGACCGAAAAGGCTACTTTCGCGACCCGTTTTGGCGAAAGCCGCACCCCGCACCCCGCACCCCGCACCCCATGTCCAACGTCATCACCCCCCGCGCCGACGACTACAACCAGTGGTACAACGACGTGGTCCGCAAGGCCAACCTCGCCGACCACTCCGCGGTGCGCGGGTGCATGGTCATCAAGCCGCACGGCTTCGGGATCTGGGAGCGGATGCAGCGCCAGCTCGACGACATGTTCAAGGAGACCGGGCACGTCAACGCCTACTTCCCGCTCTTCATCCCGAAGTCCTTCCTGAGCAAGGAGGCCGAGCACGTCGAGGGCTTCGCCAAGGAGTGCGCCGTGGTGACGCACTACCGCCTCAAGAACGACCCCAGCGGCGAGGGCGTCATCGTGGACCCGGACGCGAAGCTCGAGGAGGAGCTCATCGTGCGGCCGACCTCCGAGACGATCATCTGGAGCACCTACAAGGACTGGATCGACTCCTACCGCGACCTGCCCCTGCTCGTCAATCAGTGGTGCAACGTGGTGCGGTGGGAGCTGCGCACGCGCCTGTTCCTGCGCACGGCCGAGTTCCTGTGGCAGGAGGGCCACACCGCGCACGCCACCGCCGCGGAGGCCGTCGAGGAGACGCTGCGCATGCTCGATACCTACGCCACCTTCGCCGAGGAGTACATGGCGATGCCGGTGATCAAGGGCGTCAAGACGGCCTCGGAGCGTTTCGCGGGCGCCGTCGACACCTACACCATCGAGGCGCTGATGCAGGACGGCAAGGCGCTGCAGTCGGGCACGTCACACTTCCTCGGGCAGAATTTCGCGAAGGCCTTCGACGTGACCTTCGCCAACAAGGACAACGAGCGCGAGCACGTCTGGGCCACGAGCTGGGGCGTGTCGACGCGCCTCATGGGCGGGCTCATCATGACGCACTCAGACGATCAGGGGCTCGTGATTCCGCCCAGGCTTGCGCCAAAACAGGTGGTCATCGTCCCGATCCCGAAGCCGAGCGAGGAGCTTACGGCTGTCGCCAAAACGATCATGGCCGAGCTCCGGGCCGAGGGCGTGCGCGTGTTCTACGACGAGGACGACCGCAAGCGGCCGGGCTTCAAGTTCGCCGAGCACGAGTTGAGCGGCATCCCCGTCCGCCTCGGGCTCGGGCAGCGCGACCTCGACAAGGGCGTCGTGGAGGTGGCGCGTCGCGACACGAAGGACAAGCAGAGTGTGCCGCGCGAGGGTTTGGCGACTTACGTCAAAACCCTCCTCGACGAGATCCAGACCAACCTCTTCGAGCGCGCCCGGGCCTACCGCGCCGAGATGACGACGAGGGTCGACGACTACGCCACTTTCCAAGAAACGCTCGACGGCAAGGGCGGCTTCGTGCTCGCGCACTGGGACGGCACCCCCGAGACGGAGGCCCGGATCAAGGAAGAGACCAAGGCCACGATCCGGTGTATCCCGCTCGACGCGCCCGAGGAGGATGGCGTCGACATGATCAGCGGGAAGGCAAGTACACGGCGGGTGTTGTTCGCGCGGGCGTACTAGGCGCGTTCGACTGCCTCCAGGCAGCGCGCCTCAACGCGCTGTACATCGGCGCAGTGCTAACGCGAAAGAGGGGCGATGATGGGGCGCGCTGGCCGGAGCCAGTCGAACGCGCCCCCGGCGGCTCACCCCACTACCAAATGCACGGGCTCCAACCTCCGCAGGGGCTCGAGCTGCCCGGACGGGACGCCCAGCGCCCGCAGTGCCCTCCGCGACTCCCGCAGTCGATACGCCGAGAAGACGCCTCGCCCGAGCATGATGAGCAGGGCCACCTTGATGATCCAACCCGCCTGGCGCCACGTGAAAAACCCAGCGTACACGTAGTCGCCGATGTAGATCGCGAGCAGGGCCCCCAGACAAACGATTGGCGCCCGTGCGCTCCCGATGGCCAGCGCCACACACACCAATCCCTGCACCGCGATAGTGATTGCCTCGTGGGTCGCGTCCCCGTATACGAGCACGCCTGCACGAATCAGCAGCAGCACCCCGAGCCCCGACCCTACGTACCGCGCGTACTTGATCCGCTGCACCGCCTCGTTCGCGACGCTGAGGTGGCGGTTGGCATGGGCGGCGTCGATGTCGCTCGGTAAGGAGGAGAACATGCCGCTCTCTAGGCTGGCGTTGAGCATTTAGCAAGTGTAAGGTGCCACCTTAACGTCAACCATACCCCGGAGCGGGTGGATGCGGGGCGGGCGCCCACCCAGGCCGCGCGGTAGTTGTCCTGTCTCACCGCACCACGGCGATCTTCCCCACTACCGTCGCCGGCTTGACCTGCCCCGGGGTCGGCGTCGAGGTGGCCCACACGAAGTACACCCCCGACACGGCGCGCTGGCCCGTGTAGTCGCGCCCGTCCCAGACGGCCGTGCCGCCGGTGGCGCGGGCCTCGTAGACGAGTCGCCCCTGCGTATCGGTGATCTTGACGTTGCTGTCCTCGGCGAGGCCCCGCATCGTGATCGGGCCGTCGTAGTCCGGTCGCACGGGCTGCGGGAAGATCTCGATCTCGGCGGCGTGCGCGAACTCGGGGCCGGTCGTGCTCGCGGTCTGGAGGCTCACCAGGCCGTTGGTCGTCCCGATCCACAGCAGGCCCGT
Organism: Saprospiraceae bacterium; assembly: GCA_965215115.1. Lineage (GTDB taxonomy): Bacteria > Bacteroidota > Bacteroidia > Chitinophagales > Saprospiraceae > CALDTK01. The sequence goes on along the minus strand of OZ244050.1, from coordinate 1,337,569 downwards.
AGACCCGTCGTAGCTCAGGGCGGTGACCTCGTTGGAGAGCAGGGGGCTGTTCTCGACGGTGTAGGCGGCGAGTTGGGGGTTGTTGCGGGCGTCGTCGATGAGGAAGAGCCCGCCGTTGGTCCCGACCCACTTGCGGTTGCCGCCGTCGACGGCGAGCGCGGTGATGGCCTGGCCCTCGAAGAGGTTGTCGGCGATGCCGTCGGTGACGTCCTCGCTCGCGGGGGTACTCGCGCGGCAGCGGGCCGGGTCGCTCGGGTCGGAGCAGCTGACGGTCGCGATGCCGTTGTTGGTCCCGACCCAGACCAGGCCCTCGCGGTCGGCGACGACGCTGCTCAGGTCGACGTCGGGCAGGCCGTCGCCCTCGCCGGACCCGGTGCCGATGGCGCGGCAGACATCGTCCGAGGCGTCGGCGAGGGTGCCGCGGGGGTCGTAGACGATGAGGCCGTTGGCGGCGTCGATGACGTAGACGACGACACTTCCGTCAAAACGCTCCGTGAGGGCGATGCGGCGCAGGTTGTTGTCCGAGCCACAGCGCCGCAGGTCGAACGAGAACCACTCGCCCTCGGCCGTCCGGACGCTCAGCGGCCGCACGGCCCCGAAGTTGGCCACCCACAGATTGCCGCGGGAGTCGAAGGCCAGGCCGGCGACGCGGACGCGCGAGGCGTCCCCGACGGCGGTCCCGAGCGAGGAGTTGAGCTCGTCGTAGCGCTCGTCGAGGCTCGGGTCACCGTAGTCGAGCCGGTAGACGCCCTCGAAGAAGGCCCCGGCGTACAGTTCGAGGTCGCGATTCAGCGCCACGGCCGAGAAGTCGTACGGCTGGCTAAAGTCCCGGCGGATGTCGGTGAGGACCTCGCGCGTGCTACCGTTGTAGTTGGTCCAACGCCCGTCCCGCAGCTCGGATACGCCGTTATAGTTCTGGGTGTAGCCCACGTTCGGGGAGATGCCCCCCGCGGCCACGGCCACGACGCCGCCGCGGGCCACGACGTCGAACACGGTACTGAAGCGCGGCCCCGCGAGCGCCACCTGGCGGCAGGGCGCGGCGGCACTCTCGATCAGCGTCAACGCCGACGCATCGTAGCTCGGCCCGATCCCCGCCACGGCCACCTCGCCGCTCGGCGCGATGGCCGCCCCGAGCAGGAGGATCGCGCAGGACAGGTCGCGGTCGACGAAGGTGCGGCCGTCCTCGGTCACCGCCGCGCGCGCCTGCCCCTTCTCGTCGATGATCCGCGACGCGGCCAGCAGCTTGCCGCCCGCCACGCCGAGGTCGATCCAGTTGACGAAACCGTCGTCGAGTACGATGCGGCTCGACGCGGCCCCGGGGGCGACGGCGTACAGACGGTCGTTGAAGCCCGCGTACACCTCGTCCCGGTAGGTCTCCACCGTGAAGCAGCCCCCGAAGGCGTTGGTGAGGCGGGGACTCAGGTTGCGATACGCCGAGGTGTCGCGCAGGGTGCGGCGGTTGCGGTAGTCCGTCAGCACCAGCAGGCCTTCGTCGGAGGCCAGGTAGAGGTCCCCCGCGAGCACGGCGGCGTCGAAGATGCGCTCGGGGTAGCGCACGTCGTCGAGGAAGATCCCGCGGTTGGCGTCGAAGAGCAGGTACCCGAAGTCGGCCGCGACCACGAAGATCGACTCCCCGATGGACCCGAGGCCGTTGACGTTGCGGCGCCCGGGGACGCGCGCGTTCGGGATGGCCGTGAGGTAGTACACGGACCGCTCGTCCTCGAGCACCTCGAGGGCGCCGTCGTCGTAGACCACCACCAGGCGCCCGTCGCGCTCCGGGTCGCACGCGATGCGGCGGACGCGCCCCTGCGAGAGGCCCGTGGTCTTGTCGAGGCGCCGGACCTCGCCGTTGTCGTTGTACCGCAGGACGATGCCGTTGACCGTCGCCCAGGCCGTGAAGCTCGCGCAGGCCGCCGCGTCGATGGTTTCGGAGAAGCTCAGGTGCGCGCGCCACTCCCCGATGCCCTGGCGGAGACTGTCGGTCTGCTGCGCGTGGAGGGGGCTTGCGCCAAAACCGACCACCGCGGCGACGACCACTGCGGCGACAACCACTGCGGCGGCGGCTATCCGGGTGGCGATGGTTTTGGCGAAATCGAAGATTCGCGTAAGCAAAGCCGCCCCCCTCGACCCCTTCGGAACCGCGTCCAAAGCCTGCTGCGTATACACTCCCATAAGCTTGACAAACGGTACGCGCGCCGGCGAATTGCCGCGAAGATGTGTCGCCGCGGGGCAAAGCGAACGTCTACGCACCGGCGCTAGGGCGTGTGCATGTACGCGAAGGCGCTGGCGTAGTCGCCGACGCGCTCCACGTAGTCGAGGAAGGCGCCGTAGAACGGGTCGTTGCCGATCGTGGCCGAGTCCCCGACCACCACGAGTTGCAGCTTGGCGCGCGTCATCGCGACGTTCATCCGGCGGTAGTCCTTGAGGAAGCCCAACTCCGCGCCGGCGTTGCTGCGCACGAGGCTCACGATCACCCAGTCGCGCTCCTGGCCCTGGAAGCCGTCGATGGTGTGGACGACGACGTCGAGTCGGGAGAGCAGCGGGTCGTCGGCGACCTCGGCGCGCATCTGCTCGACCTGCTCGCGGTAGGGGGAGATGAGCGCGATGGAGGGCCAGGAAAGTTTGAGAGTGGGAGAGTGAAGAGTGGAAAGTGCTGGGCTGTCGTTCTCCGGGGCCGCTCCCGACTCGTCGTCTACTTCCGCTATGTCGACGTGGAAGCGCTCGCGGTAGCCGTAGAGGTACGTGGCGATGAGCAGGTACTCATCGGTGTTGTAGCGGCTGTTGGTCTCGGGGTTTTTCGCTTCCGCAAAACCTGTTCCGGCGGTGTCGATGAATCTCACCGAGGGCTCGTCGGGCAGGGGGAGTCCGCGGGTCTCGACCCCGGGGGCGGCCACGAGCTGGCCGCCGTAGAAGTACTCGTTGGAGAAGCCCATGATGCCGGCGTGCATGCGGTACTGCACCGACAGCAGCGCGGAGGCCTCGGGGTAGGTAGCCAGGAGGCGCTCCATCATGGTGACGTTGAGGCCGCCGCGCTCGGCCTTGATGCTTTTTACCGTGGGCGGGAGCTGGAAGGGGTCGCCGGCCATGATGATGCGCTTCGCGCGCTGGAGCGGGATCCAGACGGCGGGCTCGAGGGCCTGCGCGGCCTCGTCGACGACGACGGTCCCGAAGGTGCGGTCGCGAAGGAACTCGGCGCCGGCGGCGGTGAGGGTGCAGCAGATGACCTGGGCCGCGTCGAGCACGTCGCTCACGATGCGCTTCTCGAGCTGGCGGGCCCAGCCCTCGAGTTCGCCGGCCTGGCGGAAGAGGTGCCCGCGCTCGCGCCCGCTCGGCCCGCGGCCGCGGCCCTGCCCGGCGCCCTGGCGGCGGAGTTCGGCGGCCTCGAGCTTGATCTTGCGGATCTGCTTGTGCTCGGCGTGCAGCGACACCTGCATGTCGAGGGTGAGGTCGAGCAACTCCTCGTTGACGCGGCTGATGTGCCCGGTGCGGACCACGGCGAGGCCGGCGGCGTGCGCGCGCTCGGCGAGGAGGTCGACGGCGACGTTGGACGGGGCGCAGACCAGCAGTTGGCGCTCCTTGCGGGCGATGTGCTCGATGGCGGCGATGAGGGTGGTGGTCTTGCCGGTGCCGGGGGGGCCGTGGATGATGGCGACGTCCTCGGCCTCGTCGATGAGTTGGATGGCGGCGCGCTGGGAGTCGTTGAGGTGGGCGTAGGCGGGGCTGTTGCCGACGGCAGCGTCGGGGGCGGGCGCGTAGCCGGTCTTGAGGCCCGGGGCCTGGTTGCCGGTGAGGATGTAGCTGAGTTGCTTGAGGCGCCCCTTGGCGTCGGCGGCGCGCTCGAGGGCGAGGCGCATCTCCTTGTAGGAGTTCTCGTCGAACTCGAGGTCGAGGCCCTGGCCCACCACGTCACTCCAGCTCGGCGGGTTGCGCCCCCCGAGCACGACCATCACCTGGCGGTCCTTGATCCAGTGCACGACGCCGCTCACCTCGGGCCGTTCGACCCCGGGCACGGTGGTGTAGTAGCGCACCGGCGAGCCGCCCTTAATCGCGGAGTCGCGCTGGCGGCCGGCGGGCCGCTCGAGCACGACGAAGGCCCTGTCGCCGACCATTGTGCCGGTCTTGACGACTTGGAGCGGCCACCAGGTGTAGCCCCTGCGGACGCGCTCCTTGAGGGGGAGCTTCTGGATTTCGTCGCGGAAGCGCTCGCGGTCGGCCTCGAGTTCGACGTCGAGCAAGGCGAGGAGGTGGTCGAAGTGGTCCTCGGTTTTGTAGTTGGGCACGGGGGAGCAACGGGCGGGGCGGGGGCGGGGTTTGGGGGGGCTTTGCGTGGCGTGCCTCGCCGACGCGCTAGCCCCATTTTCGGCGGGAGAGGCGGTTGTAGTTGTTGACGGCGTTCTCTTCGAGTTTGTAAATGATGATGACCGGGGCTACGGCGATGACGGCTAGGTAGCCAAAGTTCCAGAACAGCGCGAAGAGCAGGGCACTGAGACCCAATCCGAGGAGGAGCTTGCGTGGACCGACGCGAGCGCGTGTTTGCATGGCTTCCGCGTCGAAGCTCAGGCCGCACTTGCCGCATGGTATAATGAAGTGGTCGCCCTTCTCGCGGGCGAGGTCGTTCGGGGTACTGGCCGAGGTAGCGAAAGTGCTGTTCTCACGGCAGTTGGTACAGACGGCATACACGAGCATGGAGGGGGAAGGTAGCTACAGAACAAACCGGGAGCTACCGTTGCTACCAAAACAACCAATCCTACGATCGTGAAGCCCATAGTCCTGCTGTCCTTGCTGCTCACCCTTTCCCTCGCCTGTACCCCCAAGGCCGCCGGTCCGGGTTCTACCAGGACCAATCCTCCCGTGAGCGTGACGCCGGCCAAGTCCTTCGTCGACAGCTGGAACGTGACGATGAGCGACACGCCTTTGGGCACCGTCAACGGCGTCCTCACCGTGCGCGACACCGGCGGCAAGCTCGGCGGCACCTTCGTGGCCGAGGGCCAGACCTACACCCTCACGAAGGCCGCCGCCACCGACGCCGGTATGACGGCCACCTTCTACTACCCCGAGGCGCAGACCAACGTCGACATCGTCCTCAAGGGCGCCCCGACGGCCGACGAGCTGACGGGCACGACGATGGGGGACTTCAAGACGGTGGCGCGGCGCAAGATGTGAGGGGTTGCCTTGCGGCAAAACGGCTGGCGTGGTGCGTTTTGCCGAAAGGCTCTCGAATCACCGACGAGGCTCGTGTGCAGGGCAGCGCAACTACGGCGAGGCTACTGCTTCACGCACATCCCCGCCCGCTGCCCAAATCTGAGGGTGTAGATGCCGGGCGCGAGGTCTCGTGGGACGGTGAGGCGGTAGTGGCCATCGCCCTGCGCGTCCGGGAGGCCCATTAGGACTTCCCGGCCGGCAACATCGTAGAGCACAGCCGGCGTCCGACTTTCAAGGTCGCTGTTGTCGTCGAGCGAAAACTCGAGGGTGCTCGTAAAGGGGGAGCGGATAGCAAGCGGGGGGTTGCTCAGTCCGCCAATCTCCCGCGTGGGAGATACCGAACCCTGGCTCACGACGATGGCGGCGTAGCCCTCGCGGGGGCTAATCTCCTGCAGGACGCGGCCGTCGGCGGTAAGCTCCAAACGCCTGGCGTAGGAGACGGGCGCACTCTCGTGAAGTTCGGTCAACTCCTGCGTCGCGAGGGCGTACCGGCCTAAGACTGCTCTGCTCGGTCTATTGATAGGGGCCAAGTTATACGAGAGTACGACATGGTTTTCATCCAGGAGCTTCATGCCGACCAACAGGACTTCATCATTTACAAATCTGCCCGTTCGTCCCGCATCGAAGGTGCCGTCTGGCTGCAGTCGATAGTGCCAGTAGTCGCTGCGCAGATTCGTCACCAATAGACTCCCGTTGGGTCCCCAGGCTACCTGATACCCGAACTCCGGGTCGAGCGCAGCCTCACGCACGCGCTGCGTCCCGTCGGGTCCGCGTTCGATCAGGAAGCCCCTGCCTTTGTCCGGGAAGGTACTTGTCTTGCCCACCAGTGCGACTTCGCCGCTCGGACCTACGGCGAAGTCGCTGAGGAACGGATTGCCTCCCCCGTATGCGCTCGGCGGGAAGGTGGCGTACCCGCGTACGACCCCGGCCGAGGAGACGTGCGTGAGTAAGAAAGTATCGCGTTGCTTAAGGACGTAGACGATTCCCCCGTCCGGGTGAGGAGCTGCCGCGGCGATGCTCGCAAACCCCTCGGATAGGTACAGCACTTCCTCGCCGACCAGGTCCTCATCCACCAAGCCTACCCTCGAGCGGAAGTCGTAAGAGCCCAGGTTGTGTACCGCGTATCCCTTTCCATCTCCGAAGGCGATGATCTGGGGGCTGAAGAACTGCTCGGGGGCGAGACTGGGGCGGGGGGCGAGCGGTATCTCCGAGCCGCGATTATCGAACTTGAACCAATCGCCGAGGGCTTCTCCGGTGACTTTTACGCTCAGTAAGTCCCCCGACTCGAGCAGAGTCGTTGCGGTCAGGTTATCGAAGAAATCGGGGTCGACGCGCGAGAGGGCTATCGGTAGGGCGAGCGTGTCGCCGGACGTATAGTCGAGCACCCCGAGGGGATCAGGTTCCCAGAACCATCGTGCGAGCACCCGGCGCTGCCGCGGGGCCGCGACCTGCTCACGCAAGACGGCGTGCTTCGGGCCGTCGATGTTGTGATGGTAGAAGAAGTAGGTTTTGCCCGGTAGTACCCTCCCGAAACTACCGTCCATCCCGAAGATGTACACGTTCGGCGGGATGCTCCTAACCTGCGACCCGACCGTCATCGCGATAGAGTCCGGGCCCCAGGCCGTGAGGTCGTGTATGGTTCGGTTGACGAACTCCTGCGGCAGGGGTTTGACGGAAGTCGTCACCACGCCCCCGTCTACGGTCGCGAACGCCAACGACGGCCGGTTGGAGGTATCGAGCAACGGATACACCGCGCGACTACCGCTGGCCAAAAACATGAGGACGTCCTGGTTGGGGGCTCGGGCGCCCTTGTACGGCAGGGAGGTCGTGTCGCCGGCGGCATCGATCGTCAGTTGGCGCGCCGGATCGATCACCACCACGCCCGCCGCGGGCCAGGCCGTCGCCTCGTCGTCGTAGCTGGCGGGCTTCAGGACCTCGGCGCGGAGACTCCCGTCGACTAGCCCGAACACCTCCACAACGAAGTCGGTGTAAGGGTGAAGCTCGTCGCGCGGCTCGCGGACGACCACCGCGGCGTCGTCGATCACGGCGAAGGCCCGCACCGAGCGATGGGTAACGGCGGCGCGTCCGGGCTTAAGCCTCCGGCGGTACACCTCCGCGCCCGTCTGCACGTCGACGCGCCGGACCGACACTTGGATTGAGCCGTCCGGGGCGGCATGACTTACGGCCAGCACGTAGATCGTATCGCCGACCAGCGCCAGTTGCACGGTCTTGCCGTAGTAGTCGCGCAAGAGCTCCGGCTCCGGATAAGCCTTCGCCCAAACCACGTCTCCCTCGATGTCGTGCCGCGCTACCATCACCGCCCGGCTCGGCGCCAGCGGGTCGTCGGTCTGGATGAGCGTCCGCCCCGCCACCACGAAGCCGCCGTCGCTCAGGCCCGCCGCCTCCTCGATCGAGCTCTCGAAGCTCGGCTGGTCCGTGATGATCGTCTCGAAGGCCGGTTGGGCCGATGAGGTGGCGGCGCTCGCCAATAAACAGGCCCCTAAGGACAGCAGGACGAGGTCGCGTAGCATCGGGGCTCTTTTACGGGAGACGAAGGATGGCGAAGTGCAACTTCGGGCACGGAAGCCTAGGCGAAGCTACTCACTTACGCCTTTGCACGGATGGCGACACAATTCGACGCCGCTCCGCCGTAGAGTTCGGTCGGGGGGCCTTGCGGCAAAACGGCTCGCGGGGTTGCGGCTGCGCTCACGCGGTTGTTCGCTTGCGCCAAAACGGGATACCTGTTTTGCCGAAAGGCGTATCCACCGCAAGCTGCCGCGACTACCGCTGCACCACGACGATGGCGGCTTGTCTGTCTACACGCTCGGCGCGCAGCGTGAGGTCGTCTTGCGGAGTTCGGGCGGGGGAGGTTTTGGGCCCCCCGCCCCCATCTTTGCCCCCCACACACACCATGACCCTCACCCAATGCGTCGTCCACGAACTCCTCGAGGAGCCTGGGCACACCTCCGCCTCCGTGCACTACTCCCAGGCCCCGCTGCCGCCCTCGGCGGAGCTCAACGCCCTCCTCGCTAAGCTCAACCGCAGTTTTGGCGGCAGCCGCGTCATCAACGCCCGCTTCGACGACAGCCCGGGGAAGCTGTTGTATCAGGAGCCAGCGTATACAGAGCGCCTTGTTGAGCAGTAGACAAATTCCTATCTTCATGCTACAAAAAAGATTTGGTTTACTGTCTGCCACATACTAAAATACAACCTCTAGCGCCTAATTTGCCTCGCAACCTAAATCTTAACCAAACCAACAGACGATGAGCGCGGGACTGTCAAGTAGCAACACTGGCGATCGCCTATGGCAGTGGCGAACTGCCGTCGAGGATCGCCTTCACGAGACTGGGCGCACAGCCGAGGATTTGGGCCATTACATTCATGTCTGTCGCTCCTCCGCCTACAAACGGCTTTTGGGCGACACGCCGTTCACGTTGCAGGAATATCTGGAGGTCTCCGCGTGGCTAGACGTGTGGTCTGCGGCGTTACAACCTACGCCAGCTACAGCGGCGAGGCCGCGGCGCCCGGTCAGCCTGGCATCGAAAGGTACGGCCTGCCGGTCCTATCCGACGGGCGCGCTAAGTCGAAAGGCGATTATACCTTCTTCCGCTCCTGCAGCGGATCCCTCCCGTATTGGCTCTACACCTGCCCACAGTTCGTGCTCCTGCGCGACTTCGTCGACGAGCACTCGCGCGACGGTGGCTTCACCTCGCGGTTTGACGGAAGGGCGCATCACGCCGCGGCGCACAGTCGGCTGGTGACGGACCTCCAGCGCGCGTACGCGGACTACGCGCGCTACCCCATGACAGAGGTCTGGCCCCCCGACACCACCGCGCTCTACCGGAGGCTCTTGCTCAACATGGTGGCGCAGGAAGCGATCACGGCGCCGGCGCTAACGTCCCTGCGCAAAGGTTTTAAGGAGGCGCTCAACGGCCACCTAGCTGGCTTCCAGCAGCGGGACCCGGACCGGAAGCTGTACTGCAACCCGACGAGCGACGCGGGGAGCCACCTCATCCTGAAGTGCGGCGATAAGTGGTGCCGGACCTATGTCGTCGGTGCGTACGCTGGGCTGCGCGAGGTGGGCGGCGCAGGCTACAATCAATTCGCACGCGGCGAGTTTGACATGGCCCTGCGGCAGAGCAACCGCGTCGACATCGGCGGCGCACACAACCTGCGGCGCCTCCAGCGCACGATGGAGGCCACGGTAGATAAGATCCACGAGGAACTAACGGCGGAGATCCAGCGCCAAACCCCTTAATGGAACCCACAAAAGGAGGAGGCCGCCCGGGCAATGCCTGAGCGGCCTCTTACTAGGCGCGGCTGTAACGGCCTCCTCGCCAACGCAACTAAAAGCTTTCCGGTAACTCCTGGCAGGAGGCCCGGTACCCGTCCCACAGGTAGAAGCGGCGGCGGCGGGCGTCGTAGGTGAAGCCGTCGTTGAGGCGACCCTGATCGGTAGCGGGGTTGACTACGCCGACGTCGGTACCGTCATCGGCATGGATTAGGTGCAGGATCCCGTCGGTCGCGCCGTAGACCATGTACTTGGCCCCGCCCCCGTAGCGCTGGTGCGGGTAGGGGAAGCGCCAGCCGCGGTGATCGCGCTCGTCGCGGAAGTCGACAAGGGGTGCGAAGAGGCTCGAGATCGTGTTGTGCCTCACTTCCCACATGCGTTCGCCTGTCTCGAGGTCGAAGGCTTGTAACCAGTGGTTTGCTCCGACTTGGTACACAAATCCTCTAATCGAGTCGATGACTAGTGGCGCCCCGGCCCAATTGACGTTCGCGACCGAAGTATCATTCGAACCAACAAAGTCCAGCCCAACGTGCGTCGCCCAGCGGTCGCGGCCGGTGAGGGGGTCGATGCGCCGGAGCGTGTCCCAGGTCTGCACGAGGAAGTCCCCCCGGTAGCGCGGCAGCATTGGACCACTGAAACCAAACCCGCGGGTAATGTACTCACGTCGCCACATATCACGACCTGTGCTTAGGTCGAGCGCGAAAAGGTGGTAATAGGTCTTGTTGCTCTTGTTGGCTACGTAGCCTTCCGTAAGTAGGACCGCCGGGTTTCCGCTGGGTGTACGAAAGAAGGATGGTCCGTTCCAGCCAGCATTCCAAATCGAGTCGGCGTACGGGCGGGTAAAAAGCAGGTCGAGTTTTCCCGTGCTCGCATTGAGGCGATAGGCTTCGTACTGGCGTAGATGTTCATCCTTTGCGGTACCGATGAAGTTGCCAGTATCATCGTCAAACAGGTTTAATGTCCCGCCCCGCGGCTCGGTCCAGAGGATCTTGCCGGTCCGCAGGTCTAGCGCAATGTATGAATCAATCGTCCCGCGGGCCGAGGTTCCGACGATGAGGGTGTCGCCGCGATGGTGGTAGTTGCCTCCAATTTCGAAGCCCTTAGACCCTAGTACGCTAGCGTCAACCCTTATGGAGTCGAGTTTAGCACCAGTCTCCGGGTTGAGGTGGTAAAGATAAGTGATGGAGTCGAGAGCATGGAGTACGGCCAGGAGCCCACCGCGCCCGGTGGCTTCGTCGGGATCGTCGATGAACAAGGGCGGGAGCCCGTCGCCGAACCCGGCCTTGCGGCCGAGTTCGACGGTCCAGACGTTGGTGGTCGGGCCGGGGTCCGGCGGGCAAAATTGCCCGCCAGGGCACTCCTCGACATTCGATACGAAGGGGGGCTCCTTCTCGCATGCGCTGGCCACGGTGCCCGCGAGCGCGAGCAAGTAGGGGAGAATGACTGTCATGCGCTGTGACATACTAGCGTTTGTCGGTGAAGAAGAACTCGTTTGCATAGGACTGCCCGTTTGCTTTACGCTGCCTGTTAAACGTCCAATCCAAGCCTTCCGCCGTAGTCTTGTCATTTCGGATTTGGAAGTGGTTGCTACCGGTCGTCTCGTAACGAGGTGCCCCGGGCCACGCCGCCGACTCCGTCGTGACGACGCCGTCGTTGTCGCGCCGAAGGACGTCGACCCTCCTCTCGATGAACTGAGCGTCACAGCCGGCGCTCAGGCAGGATTGGTAGGTCTGCGCGGGGAAGGTAAAGGTAGGACAGTTGCAGACCCAGGACTCGGACCGGACGATGGTCTCGTCGGCCCCGATGATCCGGCGCCACTGACCGTTTACGCTGCCGAGCCACCAGGCGCCCTTGCGCCACTTCTCCGCGGTCTGCCGGTACTCCTCTTTCTTGAACCAGACCCAAAAACCATTGGCCTTGTCTAAGTTCTCCCGTTGCTTGGCCTCGTAATCGCGAATCATCTTATTGACGCTAGTGGCGAGCATCTCGTCGCTCGCCGCCCCGAAGGTAGGGAAGCTATTGACATCCTGCATCTGAGAGGCGAGCAGGCGCCAGAGTACCGGGTCGTTCTCGGCCGAGAACACCGTGCCCCGCGGCATGCTGGCGGCGGGATCGTTGGCGTTGAGGCGGGTCATGAAGGTGGTTCCGACGCCGATGTCGAGGCCGGCGGGGTTGACGAACTTCTTCGTGATGAAGATGTCCCCGAGCTGCGGCGCGGCCACCTTACAGAGGGAGGTCGTTATCTCGTTGACCTTCGCGGTGATGCCCGTCAGGTTGAGGAGCCAACCGAACACGAAACCCGGATCGGCTTCGAGCTTCTGCGCTACGGGACCAGCCAGCAAATCAGCGCAGCCCGAACTAAATAGGGACTGAGATTGGGGTAGGCTATTGATTACCCGCGCGCCCGCGTGTGGGGTCGCGAACGTGATCAGGCCATTCGTCTTGTAGTTGGAGGACGGAATGCTCTTCTGGCGGTACTGACGCATGACCTCACGCCCGGCCAGCCCGCCCATGCTGTGCGCGATGGTAAAGGACTGACTCGGGTCCATGTTCGCGTTCTGGATCACGGAACGGTCATCCATCAGGGTGCTCTCGACGTTGCTGGAGGCCGACTCCAGCCCGCCATTCTGGAAGGCGTTCCAGTCGACCACCTTCGTCTCGACTTTGTAAGCCGTGTTCGTGAACGCCGCCGCGTCCGTCCAGGCGCCCTCGTTGCCCGTGAGTCCGTGGAGGAAGTATACCCTCCGGTCGCCGGGGGCTTGTGTCATAGCCTGCGGGCCAGACGGCGGCGGCGGTGGTGCTGGGGGCAAATTTGTAATGTCCTCGTAGACGCCGGTGGGCGTGTAGATGATGCCGACTTGCGCGGAGGTAGGCGACAGGACGAAAGCCCACAGCGCGAGCGTGAACGAGCCGAGGGTGAGTCGGGTAGTATTGGTCTTCATGAAAGGTAGGTTTGGTGTGTTAGCGGTTGATGATGAATGGGCGGGACTGCTGCTCCGTGCCACTGGTCACGTGCACGTAGTAAGTCCCGGAGGGGATCCTGGTGGGTAGAGGGACGAGGATGGTGGGGCCCGACTCCGCGCCGAAGGACTGTCGCATCACTTCGCGTCCGATGGCGTCCACGATGGTGAGCTCGAGTGGGTAAGCGTAGTTCTCGGGCACGACCACGGTGATCGATGCGCCAGTAGTAGGACTCGGGTACACCCCCAGGCTTACGTTGACGCCCTCCCGCTCCTGCCCGGAGCGGGCGTAGCGCATGTCGCTACGCTGCGTGGTGTGGACGCGAGTGGCGATCACCCCGGACGACAGCGTGTCCCAGGTCGTACGCACGTACCGCACCTCCGCCAGCGCTCCACTTACCCCGAAGACCTCCGAGGCGTCCGCGAGTTGGTACACGCTCTCGGAGAGAACCGTGCTACCATCTACGCCCCCGTACCTGATGACGGTGACCTCGAGTCGGTCCCGATCCGCGATGACCTCGTAATCACCAGCGCGCGTAGCTGGCCGGCCTAAGGGGTCGGTGTAGACGATGGCCTCCGGGTCCGTCTGGAGCTCGAACGCAGTCGACGCGTCGGTGAACCCGAACCGGCCCTGCCCCTCGGCTACGTCCCTCAGTTCCCTGAGTAGCTCGGCAGTTTCGGGAAGTGGGGACTGAGCATACTCCGTAGCACCATCGGTGAACGTAAGTAGGATGCCTTGATCCGAGGTGTGGCGCCGCGTCACGGGGGCGGCCATCCACTCTTCGTGCCGGTTGAGTGGCGTACGCACTTCCTGCGTGGCGTACGGGCCATCGGTCTCGTCGTAGCCGTATGCCTGGAGGAAGGTGTCGGCTGGGTAGCTCATGATTCGTCCGATGTCGAACTGCGTGAGCTCCTCCGCCTCCACTGGGTCGACGTAGGTGAGGTCTTGCACGACCTCGACGTAGCTGAGGCGGAACTCCTCGACCTGTTGAGCGACGAACTGTGACTTTACCACCTGGCTGTACGCCGGGTGAGAGGCGAGGAGACCGCCGAGCATGACGGCGGTGACCATGACGGTCTGGACTGAGCCTTCCCGAGGCCGCCCTTTCCTCCGGGGTGAGTGAATTTGATTCGTCGTGTGCATGGTAGGTTTGTTTTGTGAGCCACAAGGTTTCCTCGGTCTCAGCACTGCTTTCGTCTCTACCGTAGCGCAGGAGCACCTAATAGCGTCTCCCCTTTCGAGACTTCTCAGCTCAGGCGTCGGGCCGGGGAGATTTGTGGGTCGTGAAATTCTTGGGTCGGAGACGACTTGTTTTAGGCCCCCCATCTTCGCTCCCTACTCCACGCCCATGACCCTCACCCACTGCGTCGTCCACGAGCTCCTCAAGGAGCCCGGGCACACCTCCGCCTCCGTGCACTACTCCCGGGAGTTACTACCGCTGAGCCCAGAAATCACCGCCCTCGTCGCTAAGCTCAACCGCAGTTTTGGCGGCAGCCGCGTCATCAACGCCCGCTTCGACGACAGTCCGGGGAAGCTGTTCCCGCAGAAATTCGCCGACTACCAAGAAGGCAGCCAGAGCGACGAAGACTTTCTGGAGTACTCGCAGGAGGTCCTCGGGCACCTCGAGACCATGATCCAGGGCAAGACCGGCGCCAAGGGCGGCTACCTGCTGCTGGCCGACTACGACGACGCCGAGGGCTCGCGGCACGCGGTGTTCCTGGTCCGCAATACCACCGGGCGCATCTTCCGGCGCACGCGCACCGGCTTCGACATCGAGCCCGTCACCCACCTCGACACCAATCAGCTCGCGATGGCCTGCCGCGTGGACGTCGGGCGCTACCGCCGCGCGGCCACGACCTACCTCGAGCTCACGCACCGCTCCGAGACCGAGGTGAGCGCCTACTTCTCGGACTGGATCGGCGCCGAGGAGACGGTGTCGGCCAAGGACATGACGCAGAGCCTCCACGACCTGCTGGCCAGCGTCGAGCTGCCCGCAGACCCCGAAACGGGCGAGATGATCAGCCAGGCCGCCACCTTCGAGCGCGCCTACGAGCACGTGCGGGCGAGCCCGAGCAGGGTGGTCGACATCGACGCCCTGAGCGAGGAGCTGTACGGCAGCCCGGCGGTTTTGGCGAAAGCCGCCCGCGACCAGGGCATCGCGCTCGAGCCGCAGTTCCGCTACGACAATGCCGCCCTGCGGGAGATGGTCATGATGCGCATCCAGGCCGAGGGCATCGACGTGCGCTTCCCGCGGAGCGCCCTGGAGGATGGCCTGATCTACACCGAGGGCGAGGGGGCCACGGCGCGGATCGTGATCGCGGTGCCGGAGCTGGTCGGGGAGCTGTTGAGGTGAGGGTGCCTGGGTGCCTGGGTGCCTGGGTGCGGGGGTGCGGGGGTGCGGGCTAGTAGGGCGTGGCGAGGGTGGGGGCGAAAGGGAGGAGGTAGGCCCAGTCGCCATTCACGACTTCCCGCCTGTCGGCCAGGACCCAGACGTGCACGACGCCCTGGCCTTCGCGGTGGTAGGTGGCCTGGTAGCCGTACCGGCGTCCGCTGAACTCCGGCTTCGGCGTGAAGGCCCAGAAGGTGGCCCAGTCGGCGCCCAGGCGCTGGAGGTCGTCGTCGCCGGCGCGGTAGCGGGCGATGAAGTGCCGTTCTTCGGGGCTGTTGAGGGCGGCGTTGACGATGGCAGCGCCGCCGAGGATGTGCGGGTAGAGGCCGGCGCCGTTGGCGGGCTCGGGGACGAGCTGTACGTAGACCTCGAAGCCCTCGCGGCGATTGAACCACCGCATGCGCAGGTCGCAGAGGTTGAAGCTCACGCGCGTGGTGTCGAAGCGGAGGTGGTCGAGGCTCGGAAGGGCTAGGCTGAGGCCCATCTCACGGGCCGTGCGGGGCAGGTCTTGGTTGGAGGCTTGCGCCAAAACCTGGCCCGCCGCGACGGTGAGCGCTAGGAGGAAGGTCAGACAACGGATGCGCATAGGCCGGGCTGAAACGCCGCGCCCTCACACCATCATGCCCGACATCTGTTCGATCTCGGTCAGGTCTACGGGAACGTCGGCGCTCAGGTCGACCGGGCCTTCGTCGGTGACGAGGACCACGTCGCGCAGTTGCATCCCGAACCCTTCCCCCGGCAGGTACAGCGCCGGCCCGCACGCGATCACCATGCCGCGCTGCAGCGGCGCGTAGGCGTCGTACGGGTCGTAGAGGTTGCGCCCGACGTGGTGGTAGCAGGTGGTGGGGAAGAGGTGCTCGCCCTTCGGCGGGGGACAGGCCGAGGTCGCGGCAGGCGGCCTCGAGGTCGGCGCGGAGGTGGCGCTCGCACTCGGAGAGCGTGGTGCCGGGCAGCAGCAACGCGATGCCCGTGTCGAGCAGACCGACGACGCGTTCGTAGACGGCGTACTGGCGCGCGGTGAGGCCCTCGCCCAGCGGCATGACGCGCGCGATGGAGGCGTGGTAGCCGGCCACGCGTACGCCGATCTGGACCTGGACCAGGCCGCTGTCGCCGAGGCGCTCGCGGTTGGTGTCGTAGCCCGGGTACAGGCTGTTGGCCCCGCTGGCCACCTTGACGGGGTGCGCGAGGGCCTCGGCGCCGCCGGCGATGATGGCCTCGGTGGCGGCGGCCTCGACGCGGTACTCGGTGTTGCCGGGCTGGAGCTGCGCGGCGGCGGCCACGAGGGCCTCGTGGGCGATCTGGTTGGCGCGACTGATGAGCGCGATCTCGGGGCGCGACTTCACCATCCCGATCTGCTTGAGGATCGGCTGCGCGCGGTGGTACTTGTGCGCGGGGTACTGTTTCATGAGCCTTTCGGCAAAACGCAGGTCGCGCGTAGCGGCATCTGAGTAGGCGTAGGCATCCTCGCGGCCGTTGACGTAGATGCGGCTCGCGAGCAGGATGAGGCGGTGGAGCTCGACGTCGAGTTCGTCGACGAAACACACGCGTTGGATCCCGGAGCGCTCGGTGGCCTCGGCGAGGCTCATGCCGCGGCCGCGGAGGCGCGCGTCGCGGTGGTCGGGCCGGCGGATGAACAGCACCTCGGCGTAGCCCTCGCGCGCGGTGTCGGGCGCGAGCACGAGGACGGTGTCCGGCTGCGTGACGCCGGTGAGGTAGTACAGATCGGGGTTTTGGCGGAAGCGCACACTCGACTCCCCGTTGCTCGACACGAGGTCGTTGGAGCAGAACACGGCCACGGATTGCTCGAGCATCTGGCGCACGAAGCGGGTGCGGTTGAGGCGGAACATCTCCGAGGTGGCCTGGGGGTCTATGTGTACTGGGTGCATGATCAGCGGTTTGGGAGCCGTGGGAGTCGCCGGCGTCCGGTGGCGCTACAGCAAGGTTTGCGCCATAAGCCCACGGCGTTGCGGCGTTTGGCAACATTAACGATTTGGGCGGGGAGGCGCCACGCGCGTAGGGGACCTTTAATGCATTGTTGACACTGGGGGGCGCGTCTTTCGTACCCGGTTGTCGCGGGGGTGGGGGTTTTGCCGAAAGGCGCCACTCCAGG
Source organism: Saprospiraceae bacterium (assembly GCA_965215115.1). Lineage (GTDB taxonomy): Bacteria > Bacteroidota > Bacteroidia > Chitinophagales > Saprospiraceae > CALDTK01. The sequence goes on along the minus strand of OZ244050.1, from coordinate 1,320,616 downwards.
CTTTATCGTCTCAAGGCCGCCTTGAGGTGCCGCGGGGGGCGACGGGCGTTGGAGAAGCCGAGGATGGTGATGGGCTCCGGAGGTGGCGCTCGGCCGATAAGTGCTTATCGATCTCATCGCGGTCGGCGGACTCGACCTAGGGCACGAGTTCCTCGCGGGGCTGAGCGGCGGTGGCGGCGGCGGGGGCGGCTGGCTGCGCTGCGGTCGTGCCGTGAGGGTAGGGGCTTACGCCAAAACGGGTCCTGGATCGATGCTTCGGGCGGCGCTCGCGGAGCTACTGTGTTCTCCTGCAAGCCCAATTTCAGGTTTTCACCGCAATTTTGCGCTTCTGGGGAGCCGCCTTCCGGTGTGCTACCTCGCGTAGCCCCGACCCTCGCTGGTTGGGGCTACCCTCTCGGGGCACGCCGCTTTGGTGAGGCTCGCCGGTGGCCTTCACCCCTGATCGAGTGGGCTTGACTCCGGGGGGCGACCCCGTGCTCGTACGAGGCGCCACCGCCCCGGCGACGCTCCCCCCCGCCGGGGGTTGCGCTCCGACATTTGGCGCTAAGTCGTTCGATGCCTCAGCTTCTGCGGTAGCCGGTGGTGCCGCAGGCCCTTCTGCCGCCGCGTCGGCTTGCTGTGCCGCGTCGGCTTGCTGTGCCGCCGCCACCTGGGCCTCGGGACTCGGGCCTTCGTCGGCGTCCGCCGTGCGCGCCCGCTGTCCGTAGTCCGGGTCGTAGGCCTCGCCGGAGAGCCACAGCGTCCGGATCAGCAGCAGCAACTTGCGCATGATGGCCACGGTGGCCTTCTTGCCGCTGTTCGGGTTGGCCGCCGCCACGCGGCGCCCGAACGCCGCGATCGGCCCGGTGGCCGTCGCGCGCCGCAGCACCATCGCCGGCATGTACATCGCCTTGCGGACCACGGCGTTGCCGCGCTTCGACATCCGCGCGGCGCCCGTGTGCTTGCCGGACTGGTGGTCGACGACGTCCAGGCCGGCGTAGCTCGCGAGCTGCTTCCCGGAGGCGATCTCGGAGGAGCCGTTGGTCTCGGCGACGACCGTCAAGACCGTGAGCCACCCGAGCCCCGGCACCGTGCGCGCGATGAGCTGGACGCGGCGCCACAGCTCGGGGTCGGTGGCGGCGAGGCGGCGGGCCTCGGCCTCGAGGGCGGCGCACTGCTCGTCGAAGCGCTGGATGTTGTCGGCCCACATCTTCGTCAACACGGGGCTGCGGTGCGTGGCGCGCTCGGCGGCGTGAGCCTGGTTCGAGGTCATGATCCGCATCTTGAGCAGGGGCTCACGCTGGCGCAAGACCGCCCGGATGAGCATCAGGTTCGGCGACGCCGGCACCCACGCCCGCAGGGCCCGCTCGCACCCCATCTCCGCCAACAGGACCGCGTCCTGGCGGTCGGTCTTCGTGTGGACGTTTCGCGAGAGCCGGAAGTGGCGCGCGGTGAGGGGCAAGACCAGGCACACCGGTATGCCGGCGGCGTGGGCGGCGGCCAGGAGGCGCTCGTGGTAGACGCCCGTGGCCTCGACGACGAGGGGCGCCGCGCGCGTGAGGCCGGCGAGGTCGGCGGCCGCCAGGCGCCGGCGGCACCACGTGACGCAGCGCGCGACGCCGGCGGGGGTGTTGTCGTAGGTGCCGCGGTCGAGGGCCCGGAAGGCGCCGGCGCCGTCGTGGACCCCGAGGGCGAGGTCGAACTCGTCCGCGGCGATGTCGACGCCGATCGCGGCGCGGCCTATCGGCAGGGGGCCTATCGGCGGGGGGCTTGGCGGTGTACGCTTCATACGTGGGTGGGGATGAAAAGGGGTGAGAGGGAAAGGTTCCGGGCACAGGTGACCCTGGTGCGACCCCGCATCACCACCCCCGCCTGGCCCGCCCGTCTCCCGGCCCGTCGCCTACGCTCATTTAGATCCGAGATGCACCCGCCGGGGCCGGTGCTCCCACACTACTGTTCAGGCTCTACCGAAAGACAACGGCCAGGCCTCCCGAGCTCCGCGACGGCATCCCCCGGACCGGAGCCTCGGGTGTACCTGCGAGTCAAACGAGATGGCACCGGCCGTGGTCGGGTGGGCGAGGTGTGACGGAGGCTGTACAGCGGGGTGTGAGGCGCCGTCCTCCTGCCGCCGCCCCCCTTTTGAGGGGGGGGGCGGCGGCAGGGACCGGCGCCTCAACGCGAACGATCACGACAGGTAGTCTAGATCGACCCGCTGTAGCCTGCACCTGTTCCACGCCTGCAAACATATGAGCGAGTCAAACGCCGCTCGCCGCCCCCTCACCGCGTCACGCGCGCCTCCCAGGGCGCGAGCAGGCCCGAGGGCTCGGTGTCGACGTTGCTCCAGAGCACCTCCGGGAAGCCGCCGTCGGCCTGGGCGAGGTCGGAGAAGTTGAACGCGCACCGCAGGGTCGTCCCGTCGACGTGGCGGCGGAAGGCGAGCACCTGCGCCTCGCTGGGCTCGAGCTGGAAGTTGCCCTCGACGAGGGCGGGTTGGGTTTTGCGGAAGCGTAACAGACGGCGGAAGTAGTGCAGCACCGAGTCGGGGTCGGCCTCCTGCTGCGCAACGTTGAGCGACGCGTAGTCGGGGTGGACGCGCAGCCACGGGGTGCCGGTCGTGAAGCCGGCGTGCGGCGTGGCGTCCCACTGCACCGGGTGGCGGGCGTTGTCGCGGCCCTCGGCGGCGATGTTGGCGAGCAGGTCGCGCTTGCCCTGCTCGTCGAGGTCCGGGGCGTGGGCGAAGTAGTAGTTGCGCGCCTCGATGTCGTCGATCAGCGACGCGTCGGGCAGGGGCGGGTTGAGCATCCCGATCTCGTCGCCCTGGTAAAAGTTGGGGGTCCCGCGCAAGGTCGCCAGCAGGGTCAGGAGCATCTTCGACGAGCGCGCGCGGTAGAGCGGGTCCTTACTCCCGTAGCGACTCGTCATGCGGGCGAAGTCGTGGTTGCCGAGCGTCTGCGCGATCCAGCCGCCGGTGGCGAGGGCCGCGTCCCAGCGCCGGAGCACGTCGCGGAGCTGCTCGAGGTCGAGAGCCTTGAGCTTACCGTAGCGGTCGCCGCCGTCGTAGGTGAGGCCGAGGGTGTCGAAGTGGTAGGCGAGGCCGAGCTCCTCGCGCGCGGGGGCGGTGTAGTCGCCGAGGTTGTCGGGCCGGATGCCGAAGCCCTCGGCGAGGGCCATCATGTCGTAGTGCCGCAGCACCTCGGCGTGCATCTCGTGGAGGTAGGGGTGGATGTTGGGGCCGTTGGCGTAGTAGCGCGTGGCCGTCTCCCCGAAGGACAGTCCCGCCGGCGCACTCGGCAGGCCCGGCGCCTTCGAGATCAGCGTGATGACGTCCATGCGGAAGCCGTCCACGCCGCGATCCAGCCAGAAGCGCATCTCGCCGTACATCGCCTGGCGCACCGCGGGGTTGTCCCAGTTGAGGTCGGGCTGCTTTCGCGAAAACAGGTGGAGGTAGTACTCGCCGGTGGTTTGGTCGAGGGTCCAGGCCGGGCCGCTGAAGAAGCTGGGCCAGTTGTTCGGCGGGCCGCCGTCCGGGCCGGGCGCGCGCCAGACGTACCAGTCGCGCTTGGGCGAGGTTTTGGCGGAAGCCGACCCCCTGAACCACGCGTGCTCATCGGAGGAGTGATTGGCCACCAGATCCAGCACCAGGCGCATGCCGCGCGCGTGGACGCCGGCCAGCAGTTCGTCGAAGTCGGCCAGCGTCCCGAAGGCCGGCTGCACGGCCGAGTAGTCGGACACGTCGTAGCCGTTGTCGTCGTCGGGGCTCGCGAAGATGGGCGAGAGCCAGAGGGTCTCCACGCCGAGCGACGCGAGGTAGTCGAGGCGTCGGAGGATGCCGCGCAAGTCCCCGAGGCCGTCGCCGTCCGAGTCCTGGAAGGAGCGCGGGTAGATTTGGTAGATGGTGGTGGTGCGGGACCAGTGCATAGTTGACCTTTGGTGGCAATGGCGTGAACGCGGCGATGACGCGAGCGCGGCGTCGGCCTTCGGCGTTGCCCGCGCCCTGGGGCTAACGCTGGCTTGGGCACTGTGGCTAACGGCCAAATCATCGTTTCGTTAGAGCGAGTAGCACTTTCGTTTCTACCTTCGCTCGATGACCACCTCCCCCACGAACCGGATTCAGGTATTCGCTTGGCTCATGCGCGGCTCGTGTGTGTGGTTACTTTTCGCTTTGCTCTCGCTGGGGTGCGGCACCTCGAAGCACGTGGCCGCTACCGAGTCGCGCACCGAGAGCCTGTTCTACGAGGTGAGTCTGCTGCGCGCCTTCCAGTATACCGGCGCGCCCAACACCGTCAACGTCGTCCTCGCCGTGGAACCGAAGGCTCCAGGGGAGTTCGCGCCACTGCTAAGTATGCGGGCGGGGATCGTGAAGGGCGCGGACACGACGATGCATAAGTTTGGCCAGCGTAGCGATGGGTCGAGCGTACAACTAATCATCTACGGCGACGACATAGCCGCGAAAGATCCGCAACTGTATGCTTACATCGAGGAAAGTTTGGCGCGTGTCGCGGGTGAGCGGAAGATGATCCTGCACATTAAATTCAATCGCGTCGTGGCTGAGGTAAGCGAGATCGCCGGATTCGTTTACGGTCCATGGGAGAAGGACAATACGGACATTCGGGTAGAGCGATACTTGCCGGGCGAGGTGGAAGTGCTCTAACCGCGCTGGGATAAGAGCTACGTCCGGCGCCGGCCCTAACGCTAAACCTCGAACCGAAGCTCGTGTGTCCTCACCGCTACGCGTACTGGCGCGAGACCGCTAGCCGAATGGTAGGGGACTCAGCGGCGGCGGATGATCTACTCCGCGAGGCCATCCTGGCCCCGGGAGGCTCGCCGCCGATCGGGGGCGCAGAACTCGCCAGGGTCTTCGTCGGCGTGCTCCGCAATCTCGCTCGACAGCAGTGCCGCGCCGACGCGAGGCGTCGATGTGTTTGATCTACTACACGGCGAGCAGCGTTTGACGCACAAGCAGCGTCTACCGAATACCGCCAGCGCGCACTTGACACAAACTCAGCTGCACAACGCCCACTCGTCCCCGCCATGAAACCACGTCAGCCCAACTCCCGCCTACATACCCTCACGCTCGCTTGCCTGGCCCTCGGTACCGCCCTCGCGGGTGCCGCCTGCGCCGGCGAAGAGAGCGTCCAACTCACCTACGCCGACACGCTCTGCACGGACCCGTGGGACCGTGGCGACCGCACCGAGGATGTACTCGTTGACATCCGCACCACGCTCGAGGACGCAGGTGTAACAGTGCTGTCGCTCACGGAGGATGCGAGCAACGCCGGCGGACCCGTGTGCCTGGCCTGTCACTGCAAGTCAGGCATCGTGTACCTCCTCGAGACGGAGGAGCGCGATGCCGACAAGGCAGTGGCCCTCGGCTTCGTGGCGGTCAGGTAAGCACGAGCTCCGGCTCTTCCGCCCGCACATCGTTGACGTGCGCCGCGGCAGCCGAGGTTTTGGCGAAAGCCCAACTCTCCGTAACGAACACTGAGTACGCGCTCACTCCAAGGCTCACCAAGCAGTATCCGAGCACAACCCAGGCCACCCAGTCGAAGTATGCCTCCGCGCCGAACCAGCCCCCAAACATCCACACTGCTGCCGCAGCGACGACAAGGCGTACAGCTTCCGCCAAAACCGCGTACCGGCTCCCATCCAGCAGGCTCGTGAGCGCGAAGACGCTGAGGAACAGCCACCCGCCGTAAGTCATCATCGGGCCCCAGTCGATGGTGCCGATCTGGGTAAAGAGGTGCACGATACAGAGTTGCACGACGACGAACTGCGTCCACGCCCACACCATCACCCAGCGCGGTGGCCGCGGGTCGTATTTCACTTGCGTAAAAACCGCATCGCCGCCGAGTACACCGTCGTATGGGTAGCGCTCCGCGACATCAGCCGGGCGCCAACCCGTGCGCTTGAACCAAATGCGCGCTTTGTCCCGGTAGGATTCGGTCCGCCAGGCGTCCTGCGCGAGGCGCCAGAGGTGCTGGTAGTTGATGAAGAAGGGATTGTAGGTCGCGACGGCCTTCTTGATGCCGTAGACCGGTGTAACCTCGTCTAGCTCGGGCTGGAAAGTGCCGAAGAGCCGATCCCAAATAATGAAAACCTCGGAATAATTCCTGTCGAGGTACTGATCATTGATCGCATGGTGGACGCGGTGGTGGCTCGGCGTGACGAAGATGTACTCGAGCGGCGCCCAGAGTTTATCGATGACCTGGGTATGGTACCAGAACTGCGCGAATAGGTGCAGCGGCGCCACGATGGCCACGACCTCCGTCGGGACGCCCAACAGGGCCGCCGGCAGCATAAACAGCGCGAAGAAGACCCACAGTTCGGAGATCGATTGCCGCAGCGCGCAAGCTAGATTGTACTCCTCCGAGGAGTGGTGGACGAGGTGCCGGTTCCAGAACACGTTGACCTCGTGGTTCAGGCGGTGGTTCCAGTACCCGGCGAAATCCTTAACGAGGAACACGATGACGACCGCGGCCCACGTAGCCTCGACGCGGTAGAGCGCGAGGTGGTCCACCATCCAGTCGTAGCTCACGATAGCGACCGAGAGCCCGAGCACGGTCTTGAGGGTGTTGGTGGTCCCGGAGCTCAAGGAGGCCAGCGTATCCGTGGAGCGCATCACCGACAGGCCCCTGCGGCGCGCCGCCCACCACTCCAGGCCGATGAGGGCGAGGAAGAAGGGGATGGCGTAGAGGACGGCGGTGGCGTAGGTCTGCATCGGTGGCGGCTGGGGTCACGAAGTTACGGTCTAGGAGATGAGTGGATGGTTTCCCCAACTTTCCCGCTTTACCTTTAGCGCATGACCTACACCGGAGCCTTCGCAGGCGATCGTCACGGAACACCCCGGCCCGCACCCGCGCTCATCCCTACTGCATGGGGGCGCCGCCGGTTCCGAATGGACGAAGCGCGCTTCCTCGCAGCGAGAGCCGCGGGCGCCTTCGGCGACGGCGACCACGTCGAGTGGGCCGATGGCCTCGCGGTCGAGGGCCCCAGCGGACTTCCGTACCGTTACTCACTCGACGATTACCACCGCGCCATTGAAGGGGGGGTGTTTACGTCGAGGGACAGAATCGAATTGATCTCCGGGGAATTAATCGAGAAGATGGCCGTAGGCGAGCGACACGTCACGTGTGTCAACCAGATCAACGTGTACTTCGTGACGCGATTCGCCGGCGGCTACATCTGCAGTGCTCAAAATCCGATTGTCCTGCCGGATCACTCCGAGCCGGAGCCGGACTATGCCCTTTACGACAAACGGCTCGCCGCACAGTTTCCCGGCAAATTGTCTGCAAAGTCTGCGCGCCTCATCGTCGAGGTGGCCGATAGCAGTCTCCGGTACGATGAGGAGGTCAAACCGAAGATCTACGCCCTCGCCAACATTCCCGAGTACTGGATCATCGACCTCGTCCACGACAGACTAGAGCTCTACACAGACCCGGATGTCGAGACGGGCGTCTACCGCGATATTCAATATTTTTCCAAGGAGGACAGCTTCGTGAGCCTACTGTGCGGCGAGGTGTCGGTAAGGGAATTGATCCCTTAATCCACCAACAACTCCGCCGCCGCTACTTCGCCACAGAAGGGGCTCGTGAAGGTGGCATCTTTCGCGTAGCGTTGGATGAGGTCGTAGATACCCGTCGCGGTATTGGGCCGCGTGTACACTTCGACCTGGTCGTGCTGAAGGTTGATGATCCAGTACTCGGGCAGGCCGGCGGTGGCATACATGGGGGCCTTCACTTCGCGGTCGAAGGGTAGGCTAGAGTCGGCTACTTCGATGACGAGGTGGATGTCGGGTGGCTCTGGGTTGCCGGCGCGTTGGCTGTAGGACTCGCGGTTGACAAGTGCGTAGTCCGGTTCCGGTTCAGAATCGGGTGGGAGGGAGATCGGATTCTGGACTGCGCAAATGTGGGTTTGGATGTAGCGTGTAGTGAAATAGGTATTGAGCCTATCAACGCAGTCACGGTGTCGTTTTCCTATAGACATTTTCTCGATCAATTGGCCGTGTATGAGCTCAATCCGGTCGTTCTCCGTGAGGATGCCGGCCGCGATGGCGTCGTGGTAGCGCTCGAGCGTGTAGCGGAAAGGGCGTGAGCCCGATACAGCGGTGGGCGTGGATACGGCGGTAGGCGCGGGCAACTGGTGCGGCGGGGCCTGGGCGTCGGGTGCGAGGGTGGCCGTAGACTTGGTGGCGGTCATGCGCTAAAGGTACGCTCTGCCGAGCCGGTCTCGGGGCTGCTGGAGTGGGCAGGTTCGACGCGCTCCGCGCGCTTGCCCCCCGCCTACGGGCCGCGAGACGGGATGTGACTGCCTCGGTGATTTGTACATCCTTGCCGTCCTTTTTCGCGGGCGCCGGGCGGAGCGCGTCGAACCGCCGCCCGGCGCCTGCGAAAAAGCACCTAGGGCCTCCGCGGGTCAACGTTACCTTCCGCCCATGCGCCAGTTCATCCTTCTACTATTGGCCGTTTTCGCGACAGCGGCTTTCGCCCAAAACACGCCGTACTTCCGCCAGCCGACGCTCGCCGGCGAGACCTTGGTCTTTAGCTCGGAGGGGGATCTGTGGGTATCGGACCTCACCGGCGGCGAGGCCCGTCGACTCACGAGCCACATCGGGGAGGAGGCCTGGCCCACGCTGTCCCCCGACGGGAAGGCGGTGGCCTTCGCCGCGGAGTACCAAGGCAAGAGCGACGCCTACGTAATGCCCGTGGCCGGGGGCACGCCCAGGCGCATCAGTTGGCTCAGCGGCCGGCCCGTGGGGTGGACGCCCGCCGGCGAGGTGCTCGTCCGCACGTACGAGCGCTCGGGGATGCCGCAGGCGCGCCTCGTGACCATCTCGCCGATCACGCTCCGCATCACGGAAGTACCGCTGGCCGAGGCGGCCGAGGGGGCCCACGCGTCCGACGGGACCTTGGTCTTCGCGCGGCTCCCGCGGCAGGGCTCCAATTCGCGCTTCTACAAGGGCGGTACGGCGCAGCAGCTCTGGAGTTTCAAGGCCGGTGACGCTTCCGCAAAACCCTTGACGCGCGACTACCCCGGGGCCTCGCGCCAACCGGTGGTCCTCGCCGACGGGCGGGTGTACTTCCTGTCCGACCGCGAACTCGCGATGAACGTCTGGTCGATGAGCGCCGCCGGCAGCGACCTAAAGCGCCACACGAGTTTCACCGACTTCGACATCCAGGAGTTGAGCGGCTCGGGCCAAAACCTGGTCTTCCGCATGGGCGCGGACCTGTACCGCATGACCGCGCCCGCCGGCCAGCCGGAGCTGATCCGCCTCGACGTCCGCTCCGACGCCGAGCAGAGCCTCGTCGAGTACGAGACCGAGCCGATGGACAAGCTCTCGAGCGCCAGCCTCTCGCACAACGGCAAACTCGTGGCCCTCGTGAGCCGCGGCGAACTGTTCGTCGCGCCGACGGGTGCCGGGCGCCGCGTCCACCTCGACGCCAACTCGGGCGTCCGCTACCGCGAGGCAACCTTCGGGAAGGACTCGAGCGTGGTGTACGCCCTCAGCGACGCGAGCGGCGAACTGGAGTGGTACCGTATCCCCGTCAATGGCGTCGGCGAGACCAAGAAAATCACGGACGGGCCGGCGGTTTTGCGCGAAAGCGGCCTCGTCTCCCCCGACGGCAAGCGCCTGGCGCACACCAACTACCGCGACGGACTCTGGGTGGTGGACCTGAAGTCCGGCGAGACCACGCGCATCAGCGACCGCGCCGCCGGGACGCCCGCGTGGAGCCCCGACGGCCGCTACCTCGTGTACCCGAAGGCCCAGGACGCCAACCGCGACGCGCTCCACGTCTACGACACCAAGGACGGCAAGTCGACCCAGGTCACGGCCGGGCGTTTTAGCGACAGCCGACCTGCCTTCTCCGCCAAGGGCGACTGGCTCTTCTTCGTCTCGGCGCGGCACTGGGACTCCGATGTGAGTTCACCCTGGGGCGAGCGCGCGCCGCAGCCGCACTTCGGGAAGCCGGAGGGCGTGTTTGCGATCCCCTTACGGCAAAACGCGCGCTGGCCCTTCACGCCCGACAACGAGTTGCTGGCCGCGGCGCCGAAGGACTCGAGCAAGATCACCGACGCGATGCGCTTCGACATGGTGGAGCGCCTTCGCGAAACCCCGATCGCGCCGGGTGACTTCGGCGCCGTGCTCGTGGGCGAGAAGCGCCTCTACTACGTCGACGACGAGGACGACCTGTACGCCTACGACATGAAGGCCGACGCGAAGCCCGTCAAGATCACCGACAAGGTAAGCCTCGGTGGAGCTGTCCGGCGACCGCGGCACGCTGCTGATCTACAAGACCAAGGGCAAGAAGGCCCTCTACACCCTGAAGGCGGACGCCGGCAAGGAGGCCGACCTCAAGGATGCGGCCGTGGACCTCGAGGGCTGGCGCTTCGCCGTCGACAAGCGCGCCGAGTGGAACCAGATCTACCGCGATGCCTGGCGCCTGCACCGCGACTATTTCTGGGACCCGAACATGCTCGGCGTGGACTGGGTCGCGATGCGTGAGAAGTACGAGCCGCTGCTGGCGCGCGTCGGGTCGCGCGAGGAGCTGAGCGACCTGCAGGCGATGCTGGTTTCGGAGCTCAGTCTGTTGCACTCGAATGCCGGCGGCGGGGACACGCGCGGTCCGGAGGTCGACGTGGAGGTGGGCCAGTTGGGTGCTGTCTTTGCGAAGGAGGCGAAGAGCGGCGGCTTCCGCGTCGTGGAGCGCTACGACGGTCACCCGGACCTACCCGAGACCTGGAGCCCGCTGCAGCAGCCCGACGTGCGCGTCGAGGAGGGCGACGTGATTTTGGCGGTCAACGGTCGCTCGACGGCGGACGTGGACCAGCTCGAGACCTTGCTGCTCGATGCGGCCGGCAAGAACGTGCTTCTGAAAGTCCGCGACCGGGGCGGCAAGGAGCGGTCGGTTTTGGCGAAAGCCCTCACCTCTCGCGAAGCCTACGCCCTGCGCTACGAGGACTGGGAGCGCTCGCGCCTGGCGCTGGCCGATAGCCTCAGCGACGGTGACATCGGCTACCTCCACATCCAGGCGATGGGCACGGACGACATCGGGCGCTTCACGCGGGACTTCTACTCGCAGCTCGGTAAGAAGGGGATGATCATCGACGTGCGCCACAACAACGGCGGCAACATCGACTCCTGGGTGCTCGGGCAGCTCATGCGCCGTGCGTGGAGCTACTTCGCGCCCCGCAACGGGGACATGGTGTCGCCGAACATGCAGGAGAGTTTCAACGGGCCCCTCGTGGTGCTGGTCGACCACCGCACCGCCTCCGACGGGGAGGCCTTCGCGGACGGTTTCACGCGCCTCGGGCTCGGGCACACGATCGGGACGCGCACCTGGGGCGGGGAGGTCTGGCTCACGGGCTCCAACCGCCAGGTCGACGGCGGCATCGCGCGCGCCTCGGAGATCGGGGTCTTCGGACTCGACGGCGAATGGCTCATCGAGGGCTGGGGCTTCGTGCCCGCGCAGGAGGTCGACAACGAGCCGTACGCCAGCTACCTGGGCAAGGACGCGCAGTTGGAGGCGGCGGTAGAGTATTTGGAGGGGCAGCTTTCGCAAAAACCGGTGGCGGTGCCGACGCGGCCGGCGTACCCGGTGTTGGTGCCGGGGCAGGGGTACCCGACGGAGTACGCGGGGTGGGGGCAGCGGTAGCTCGAACCTCCGGTTCGAGTACAAAGCCACCTAGTGTGCGGCCTGATGGCGGAGCCTTAGCTAGTACAGAGCGACATCCACGGGGATCAGGGGGGGGGCGGGTTTCAAGGCCGACCGGTACACAATGCTCGCTCACTTTTTTGCATGCTGATTGAGGAAAAAGAAAGATAAAGTTTGGTAATGAAGCACGGGTGCCGTATATAGCGGCATGCAATTTCGATTTGGCCCCCCCTGGCCCCCCCCCATTCGCACTTTTTCTGAGCATACGGAGCCCTAGCTGCTTTGTAGACCTTTCCCAAAAGGGCAGACTGGCGCTTCTGGAGGTGCTCCTTTTCGTGTGTACAAGTGTGTCTGCTCAGGAGTTGATTACAAGAAGCACAGAGGAGGTTCGAACACAACGTGAATTCAAACTGCGCGTCGTGCAGGACATGGGTAACGAAACACAGCTGTTCGATGTAGTAGATCCGTTGGACTTTCCAGAGGAGCGGCATATCCTCACCCCAGCTAGAACCGACGAGATTATTTTTCCCGATCTAGCATCTAGAAACGAGGCGGGGGCGGCATGGTCTGGAAAGTATGATGTAGAAAGGAGGAATTCAAATACTAAAAGACTAACTCAGGGAGCTGCCGTCCGTATCAATGAGAATCTGCTATTTCAGAAGCAAAAAGGATCTTGGATAGTCAACCCCATTGATTTAGAGCGCTACTTTCTGCAGGTAATAAACCTTGAGTATGAGAGTGACACGGATTATACCTACCACGCAAATGCATATACAGACCGTGGACTATCGGACTACGTTGGCTACGTGACGATCATGGCAAAAAAGGGGAGGGTTTTTGGTCGAATGATTTTGGAGGAAAGCTGCTTTCGCATCGAACCGATAGGCAAAGGTGTAAGTGCGTTAGTTAAGGAGTCGAAGAGCTTAGACAGGGGAGCAAAGCATCAACATGCTCCCATTCGTGAGCGATTAAAGACAGGACATCACAAGCTACCGGTTACTGATCAGCAAGCGATGCGGAGCAATGGAAGTGTGGCTAACGAAGTGCGAGTATTAGTGATGTATACTGACGCGGCTATAGCGATATGGGACCCTTGGATATCCGCTAACAGATCTATGGCCGAAACGCAACAAGCCCTAAGAACTAGCTTAGTACATGCTGGTCAATTACAGCTTACTTTGGCGGGGGTGGCAGCCCTTCCCGGTTTCCGCGAAAGCTACCGGTATAATCAGGAGCAGCTTGATGACCTTCCAAATAATCCAACTGTAATTGCAGCCAAGGCGGCTTCTAAAGCGGACTTAGTCGTAGTATTAACTGCTGGAGCTGGGTTAGGACTAGCTATAACAACAGAGCCCGGCGATTCATCATTGGCTTACGCTTTTGTAGCGATAGATGCAGATGGTGATCTGCAAATCTTTAGCCATGAGCTTATGCATCTTTTTGGAGGCCAACATCAATACTTCGCTAGAGATGGTTTGGTAAACGTTGCGCCATATGCCAAAGCCTACAAATTTAGAAAATATTTTTGGCAAGTTTCCAAAAAATCTATTATGTATATTTCCGGCGGTGGGCCCGACGACCCATATAGAAGGGAGCTGTACTTTTCGAATCCCTTCCAAACTTTGTGGGGTAGACCGACTGGTGTGATCGGGAAGAATGACAATGCCCAGCAATTTAGGGACTTAGCCCCGACGGTATCGAGATACGTCCAGACATTACCTCCGCTAAGTGCTGTAATCAATGGTCCAGGCTACATGCAGGCTGGTCAAACATTGTATTTCACCTCTCATATAGTTGGCTGTAATTTAGGCGTTGCTTACGCGTGGGAATACAGCACAAACGGTTCTACTTACTTTCCGTTTGGCGTTGGGGCGACATCATCATTAGCAGCTCCTAGTGCCTTTAACCTTTATATTAGACTAACAGTAATATGCGGTCAAGAGTCGTCTACGAGCTTCCTCACAGTAGCCACACGAGATCCGGACTGTGGCGGCAGTATCCCGTGCTTAACTGGACCACCGGGTGGTCATATTGAAGTGATGCCTGAAGCGGGCGAATCTTCATCACAGCTTAGCGTCTTTCCCAATCCGGTAAGTAATTCAGACTTTTTAACGTCGGGCATCCTTCCCGAATCTGAGGGGGATATGCTGCAGACGCGTATCATGGTAGAGCTCACGCTCGCAGCCTCAGGCGATGTAATTCAGCAAGTCGAAGTAATTATACCGCCTTCCGGCATCTGGGAGCATCAATGGAGTTCCCACAATCTGATGTCCGGTAAATACTTTATCACTATTTTCCGTGAGGGAATGCCAACAGAGCGCAGGATTCTAACCGTTGTAAAGCAGTAACTCATGAATATTGCCAACAGTCGAATCTCTACGCTCGGCACAGTCGTGGTAGTTTGCACTATGTTCTCTATCGCTGTCCTGTCTTGCAACAAAAATGAAGACAGACTACCTTACCTTGAAGCGATAGGCATCCTGAATGGGGAGCGCTGGGTTGCAAAATCGGTTGCAGGATATTCAAGGAATTGCAATGAGTATTCCCTTAACTTAAATGTTTACAGTTCCAAAGGAATTCGGATTCACGGACTTTCAATTCGGTTTCCCACGTTAATAGAGTCGGAGAGTACCGTGTATCGCTATCGCCTATCTCCCGATGGCTCTAATTGTCCGCCTAAGGATACTGCCATGGCTCGTGGTATAGATTTGATAGGCGGAGATGCCCTCGGAGGAAGCTATAGCGTTTTCGGTAGTAAAGCAAATAATCAATTTGTAATTGACAAGGTGTCTTTGTCGGGTGATTATATAGAAGGGTACTTCTCGCTGCAACTGGTCTCTGAGTATGCGCCCAATCCAAAACGTTTGAGGGGGCAGAATTACCCGGACACGATGAACTTCGAGAAGGTTTATTTTCAGGCAAACGTGATACAAGATTAAGCTGTATACCAATAGCCGGATAATCTATACAATGCATAGCTTAGTTTAGTCTAGAGATACAGTATTAAGCTTTCGAGTCGTGACCCTTCAACCCGGACCCAAAGTTCGAGCTACCGCCACACCCACCCCACCGCCACACTCCACGTACCCTGCTCGACGATATTCCCGCCGAACGCCGCATCATTACTCCGCACCGTCAACTGATCATCATCCACCGCCAAGCGCTTGTCCTTCCGAAAGACTTGCCCCGTCTCCTTGAACCACACCCCCGGATTCGTAGCAAGGTTGTGGTGGTACGTAGCCCGCACGTACACCTCGCGCCTGCGGCGCGTCTCGACGGCGAACTCGGCGGAGAGGTTGAGGTTGTGCTGATTGCTGCCGTAGCCGAGCCGCACGCGGTCGCCCTTCAATCTTGCTCCGGCTACCTCGATGGACTTGCCGTCGAAGTCCGCCTTGCCCACCGTACGGTAGTAGCGGAAGAAGCCGTACTGCGCCACGGCGCGTAGGAGGATGGGGCGGTGCCGCGGACGCAGGTTGGTCTGCAGGCCAAGCCCGATCGCGCGGTCCCGGTAGATGTTGTTGCTGAAGTCGAACGCCGAACTGTAGCGCACGAAGGCATTCTTATGCAAAACCAGGTCGAGGTCCCAGCGGAGGAGGACCTCGAAGCTGCGCTCGCCGAGGGCGCCGTCGAGGGCGAGGAGCGGATTGCCGACGCCGTCGCGGTAGGCGATCGACAAGGCCTGCGGGCCGGAACCTAATACGTGCGGCCCGAACCCTATTGAGCTGCGGAATTGGAACCTGCTGTCGGCATCGTTGCTCAAGACGACGCTCGTGGACCTGGTCGCGTCAATCTCATTGTCGGAATATACGTCCCCGGAGCTTTCCCCTCGCGCCGCCAACTCCGCCGCGCGCTTCGCCGTCGCAATCGAGTCGCGCACCTGCCGCAGCGAGTCTTGATACGCTTCACCAAACACCGCCTGCGCCAGGCGCATCGTCTCGAACTGCCGCATGCCGTCGGCGAGGCCCTCGCTCATCGGCACGACGTTGTAGTCGCGCCAGAAGTCCGCCTCGTAGCGACCCGTGAGGTGGACGAACTGATCGTGGCGCGTCATGCGCGCCAAGTAGGGCACGGGGTTGCCCGAGCCCTCGACCAGCTCCGTAGTTTTGACCTCATTGGTGTAGCGCGAGCCATTGCGCTGCTCGCCCTCGCGCAGGGCGTCGCTGAAGTGCCACCGGTCGCCGGACTTGCGGTAGTTGACGGTGTACTGGTTGGCGCTCCAACTGCCGCTGTACAAAGGGTAATCGTTGTAGCGCTTCAAGCCCTCCTCGGTCACCTCGAACTCCGCCCGCAGGAAGGCGTAGCTGTCCTTCTCGATGAAGACCCGGCCCTCGAGGCGCGCCTGGGTCTCGGGGGCCGGGTCGTCGTCCCCGCCGAAGATGTTGCCGAGGACGTGGAGCACGCCCGACCTGCGTTTTGCGACAGCTGAACTAACGGCCTCACCGTTCTTGCTGAACGCGATGACGTACACCGGCTTGTCGTTGTAGCTCGTCATGCGCTCCAGGCGGTACTGGTACACCGGGAAGAGCGCCTCGTCGATGAAGTCCTCGCGGTTCTTGACGAAGTCGAAGCGGTGGGCCGCCATGTGCCCGGAGGTAAAGCCCGAGCGCACGGTGGTGTCGAGCGGGTCGCGCAGATTAATCTTACGGCCCTGCACGAGGCCGACCTGCCCTTCCTTCGTATTCTCGTAACTCGTCTTGTAGACCTGGAGCACACCCTCGGCGAGGTACCTATAGCGCAGGGAGTCGTCGGTGAGGGACTCGCGGTAGAAGGCCAGCGAGTTGGACGGGTCGGTGGGGTAGTTGTCGGGGATCGCCGCGACGGCCCGGCGGATGATGTTGAGGATGGCCTCGCGGTCCATGACGACGACTTCCGTCAAACCGGTTACCGCGGGAGCGAGCGGGACGGTCGCGCCGTCTCGCAGGTCGCGCACCCGCCGCCGGTAGGTCTCGTACCCGATGAAGGACACGCCGAACTCCGAGTCCTGCAGCTCGCGCGGCACCTTCAACTCGAAGCGCCCGTCGTAGCCGGTCGTGGTCCCGATGCCCTTCGCGGCGATGCCGACGTGGGCGTAGGGGATGGCTTCTCCCGACCTTGCGTCCACGACGCGCCCGGTGATGACCACGGGGTTGACCTGGGCGAGGCAAGCTAGCGCGTTGAAGAGGGCAAAGGCGAGGAGGGTAGGGGTTCGGGCGCGCATCTGGGGAGATTTAGGGGGTGACGATTGGGGCGGCGGGATGTTACAGGAGGTGCCTAAGAAGCGAAGGTCGGCGGGGCGGGGCAAAACAACCACCCGGCAGACGAGACCTCGCAATGGGCCGGGGCTCGGCCAAGCGCCAGGTGAAAGTAGCTTTGTCGCAAGGTGTTTTTTTTCATGAGGTGAGCTGCTCGAACTTAGGTCAGGTGGATGTGCCTTTCGTGCATGCTTGTATGTTTTTAATGGTAAGATGATAGCTTGATCAATCGATGATAAATCATCAAGCAAAGGTTGAGTTTGAGCTCTCGTAACTAACGCTTCGGCGCAGATCCTCTTAGGCTACGCCAGCTGGCGGGTCACCCGTCGCGTAAGGCTCTCTACCTCCGTTTAGCCCCAGTACAAACTCGCCGTCGGCCTCCCTCAGGGGATGTGAATCCGGGTGCAAGCCTGCACGGAACGCCGAAGGCCCATGCCCCAACAGCGGCCCCCTCCCGTGGGGTCGCAGGGGGATTGCCGTTGGGGTCCTGGGGTCTTTCACACGCTCTATTCACGAGGTGACTACCCCGCCGACCCCCGCCTATATTCGCCGGTAGCGCACGCGCGCGACGCCCCGGCATGCTCTTCAACTCCATCGACTTCGCGGTCTTCCTCCCGGTGGTCTTCGCGCTCTACTGGTTTGTCGCGAAACGTAGTATCCGCGCGCAGAACCTCCTCATCGTCGCGGCCAGCTACCTGTTCTAAGGTTGGTGGGACTGGCGCTTCCTCGGGCTCATCGCCTTCAGCACCGCCGTCGACTACGCCGTCGGCCGCGGCCTCGGCGCCACCGACGTGGCCGCGCGCCGCAGACTCCTCCTCTGGACGAGTCTCGTGATCAACCTCGGCCTCCTCGGGGTCTTCAAGTACTTCGATTTCTTCGCCGACAACTTCGCGGCCGCCTTCTCGGTATTCGGTGTGCCCGTGAGCGGTCGCGGGCTCGACCTCGTCCTCCCCGTCGGCATTAGCTTCTACACCTTCCAGACGCTCAGCTACGCGATCGATGTCTACCGGCGCCGACTCGCGCCCACGACAGACCTCGTGCAGTTCGCGGCCTACGTGAGCTTCTTCCCGCAACTGGTCGCCGGGCCCATCGAACGCGCCACGCACCTCCTCCCGCAGTTTGCCCGCCGCCGCACCTTCGACGCCACCGCCGCTACCGACGGCCTCCGCCAGATTCTCTGGGGCCTCGTCAAGAAGGTCGTCGTCGCCGACACGTGCGCCGTGCACGTCAACGCCATCTTCGCCGCCCCCGACCAGTACCCCGGCGCGGTCCTCGTCATGGGGGCCGTCCTGTTCGCGTTCCAGATCTACGGCGACTTCTCCGGCTACTCCGACATCGCCATCGGGACGGCGCGGCTGTTCGGCTTCGACCTCACACGGAATTTCGCCTTCCCCTACTTCTCCCGCGACATCGCCGAGTTCTGGCGCCGGTGGCACATCTCGCTGTCGACGTGGTTTCGGGACTACGTCTCCATCCCGCTCGGCGGCAGCCGCGGCAGCACCGCCCTCCGCGTCCGCAACACCTTCATCATCTTCCTCGTGAGCGGCTTCTGGCACGGCGCCAACTGGACGTTCGTGGTCTGGGACGCGCTCCACGCCGCGTACTTCCTCCCCTTGCTCCTCGCCGGGGCCAACCGCCGCCACCTCGACATCGTCGCCCCGCGCGGGGGGCTCCCCACCGGCGGTGAGGTCGTCGCCATCGCGGTCACGTTCGCGCTCACCACTGTGGCCTGGGTCTTCTTCCGCGCCGAAGACCTCCACGCGGCCATCGCCTACCTCGCGGGCCTCGCGCGAGACCCCGGGGCCTTCCTCTCGCCGCGGACGTACTGGCCCTACCGCACCGCCATCTTCCTCGTCCTCGGTTTTGTCGCCGTCGAGTGGCTGGGCCGCACCGCCCTCCACGCCCTAGCCCGCGGCGGCCTCCCGCGGCGGCGCCCGCTGCGACTCACGATCTACTACGCCCTCGTGTTTGCCGTGTGCTGGTTCGGGGGCTCCGAGCAGGTCTTCATCTACTTCCAATTCTGATGCGCGCCTTCCTCGTCCAGACCTGTCTCTTCTTACTCCCCCTCGTGGCCGTCGCCACGGCACTCGAGGTGCTCCTGCGCGCCATCCCCAATGACTTCACCATTAAGCGGGCCTACGTCGACAGCCACGCCGACGAGATCGAGACCCTCATCCTCGGCAGTAGCCACGCCTACTACGCCGTCGATCCCGAGGCCCTCGGCGGCCGGGCCTTCAACGCGGCCAACGTCTCGCAGTCGCTCGACCTCGATTACGAACTATTATGCCACTACGGGCCCCGCTTACCGGCGCTACGGCGGATCGTGGTCGCCGTGGATTACGCCACGCTCTTCTACCGCCTCCGCGACGCCGTGGACGCGTGGCGGCTGAAGAATTACAACCTCTACTACGACCTCCACGTGTCGTCTCTCCCGCGCCACAACCTCGAGATCCTCGCCTTCGGCTTTCGCCAAAACGTCGAACGGCTAACGAAGTATTACCTCCGCGCAGACCCGAGCATCACGAGTTCTGCGTCGGGATGGGGTCGATACGATGAACCGCCGGCCGACCTCGAGCTCAGCGGCGAGACCGCCGCCGACCGTCACCACGCCCCCGGGCTCCCCCACCTCGCCGAGAGTCTCGCGATCGCCGACGCCCTCGTCGCCTACGCCGAGCGCCGTAACGTCGCGGTGCTGTTCTACACGAGCCCCACGTTCCGTACCTACAACGATCGCCTCGAGCCCACGCAACTCGCCCGTACCGTCGCGACGCTCGACTCCCTCGCCGACGCCCATCCACACGTCGACTACGCCAACTTCATGAACGCCTTCCCCGATGACGCTGGGGACTACCGCGACGCCGACCACCTCAACGCCCGCGGCGCGACGCGTTTCGCGCAACTCCTTCGCCACACGCTGGACTCCCTGGACGCTGCCCGCGTGGGGCAGACCGTTCGACAGCCGCGGTAGCTACCCCCATGCCTCCGTCCCGCACCACCGATCCCAAAAAGTAAAATACAAGCCGTAATTCTTCGTGAAGCGCGTGTGGTGTAGCCCGTGGTGCGTCGCCCCGATCACATTCCTCCCCCACCAAGTCTTCTCCAGCGGCATCGGGTACAACTCTACATTCAGGTGATTCACGATGGCGCTCACCGTCATCAACGTAAGCCATAATACCAGCACCGCCCCGTGCATCGGTAGGAAAAGCAAAATCACGGGGATGATACCCGCCTGCAGGATAGACTCTATCGGATCGAAGGCAAAGCTCGTCCAGCCACTCGTCACCACCGAGTCGTGGTGTCCGCGGTGTAAGATCGGGTACACTTTCGGGTGGTGCATCCAGCGGTGGAGCCAGTAGTAATAAGTTTCGTGGATGAGCATCCCGAAGATCAAACTTACCGGCAGATACCACAGCGGATATTCGTCCCAGTCGAGGTAGATCTTTAGCCAGCCCGCCTGCCAGGCGTACAACATCGCCACCGCACTCGCGCCGAAGACGAAAGAGGTATAGAACGACATCAACAGCTCCCGCTTCGTCTGATCACCCCTGCGTTGTTTTGGCGAAAGCCGGAGTCGCCTTCCGGCAAAACGCCCGGCGTAGCGGCCTGTCCTAAACGTCCACTCGAAGGCGCCCGTCAGGAGCGCGTAGCGACCGAACAGCAGCAGGCCGATCCCTACGCTCGCCAGGGGCCAGACCCACCAGGGCCACGTCGTTGCGTCGAAATCCGGCATCGTCGACAAAGGTCGGTAGGGCCCGCGTCATTGCTGCGCCACGCTTGCCACCCGAATCGATCTACGGCTAAACAAGCGTCCCGCGCCGAGCCTTTCGACCCCAGCTATGCAGAGATTCGACGTTTTCGTGATCGGCGGCGGACCCGCCGGTAAGACCCTCGCCCAGAAGTGCGCCGAGGGCGGCCTCGCGGTCGGGATCGCCGAGCCCAACGGCTTCGGCGGCACCTGCACCCTGCGTGGCTGCGACCCGAAGCGCATCATGGTGACGCGCACGATGGCCATGCAGGATGTCGACAACCTCCACGGCAAGGGCCTCCGCGCCACGCCGGAACTCGACTGGCCCGGCACGCGCGCCGCCGTCGACGCCATCATCGAGCCGATCCCCGCCAGCATCGACGAGACCCTACGGGAAGCTGGCGTCGAGACGTTTTTGGCGAAAGCCGTCTTCACGGGGCCACACCGGCTAAAGGTCGGCGAGCACGACGTCGAGGCCGAGCACATCGTCGTCGCTACGGGCCAGCGTCCCGCGCCGCTCGACATCGAGGGGGCGGCTTTCGCCAAAACCTCCGACGACTTCCACCACCTCGACGCCATCCCCGGACGCACGGTCTTCATCGGCGGGGGCTACATCGGGATGGAGTCGGCCCACTTCCTCGCGAAGGCCGGGAGCAAGGTCACGATCCTCAACAACGACGACGACCCGCTGCCGATGTTCGAGCCCGACCTCGTCGAACGTTTCCTGCGGTGCACCAAGGACCTCGGGATCGACTACGTACCCAATACCAAAGCCTGCAAGATCGAGCAAATCGACGACGGCAGTTTTCGCGTAAGCGCCGAGGACAAAGACGGCAAGACCGTGGACTACGAGACCGACCTCGTCATGAACACCGCCGGTCGGATCCCGCAACTCGACGACCTCCACCTCGGGCGGGCCGGCGTCGAGACCGACGAGAGCGGCATCCCCGTGGACGACTACTTCCGCGCCAGAGGAGCCACCGGCATCTACGCCATCGGCGACATCGCCGGCAACGGTGGCGCCCCCCTCACGCCCGTCGCCGGCCTGGAGGCCGATGCCCTCGTCGCCACCCTGCTCGGCACCGACACGCGGGCCTGCTACGACGGCATCGCCACCGTCGTGTACGGCCTCCCCGAACTGGCCACCGTCGGCCTCATGGAGTCTGCCGCCCGCGAGAAGGGCATCGACATCGAGGTCGTCGAGCAGATCGACGCCGACCAGAAGTACAACGCCAAGCGCAGCCACGCCAAGGCCTACGGCTACAAGGTGATCCTCGACAAGGCGACCGACAAGATCCTCGGCGCCCACCTCATCGGGCCACAGGCCGGCGAGCAGATCAACGTCTTCGCCCTCGCCATCCGCTACGGCCTCACGGGCGAGCAACTGCGGCAAATGCCCTTCGCGTACCCCACCTGGGGGAGTGACGTGAGCGGGATGGTGCGGGGGTAAGGACGCCAGGAGCGCAGGCAGGACACGAGGAGCGCAGGCAGGACACGAGGAGCACGAAGGAGACACGAGGAGCACAAGGGGAAAGGCACACACGTGGCAAGCCGATGGGCACGCCACGCTTCGTGCGCCTCGTGTCTTCCTAGTGCGCCTCGTGTCCCAAACCCCGTTACGCCCGCTTGCGAAGCAAGCTCTCCAATTCCGCCTGCTTCTTCTCGAACGCCATCATCGCCTCCTCGTCGAGGCTCGGCGCCGTCGGCAGCCGCTTCAGCTCGCGCTGGAAGTCCACCTGCTGGTTGTTCTTCCAGAAGCGCAGGCACACGTGCGGTCCGGTAGACAAGCCAGTCGACCCGACGTAGCCGATCACCTCCCCCTTCTTCACGCGTTTGCCCGGACGCAGGCCCTTCGCGAAGGCCTTCATGTGGAGGTACTGCGTGGAGTAGGTACCGTCGTGGTAGAGCTTGACGAAATTGCCGTTGTCACCGGCGTTGGTACGCGCGATCACGATGCCATCGCTCAGCGCGAGGATGGGTGAGCCTTCGTCGGCCGCGAAGTCGGTCCCGAAGTGCGGCTTGACGGTCTGGAGCACGGGGTGGAGGCGCTTCATGTCGTAGGCGCTCGACATCCAGGCGCCCTCGACGGGGCTCTCGAGCCAGGTGCGTACGGCCGGCGATCCGTCAGCGAGGAAGAAGCCGTCCACGTCGAGTTCGTCGTGCGCGAACCGGAAGGTGGTGCGGTCCTCGCCCTCGACTTTGTAGCGCACGGCCTCCACCTCGCCGTAGCCGCGCACCACGCCGTAGTCGTCGCGCTTGGCGGTGTAGATGAGGTGGACCAGCCCCGTCTCGAAGGCTGCGTCGAGCGGCATGTCTTTCGCGAGGGCACTGCGCACCTTGTTGGCCAGCTCCCCGCTGAAGCTCGTCGCCGAGGCCAGCATCGAGTCCACGTCCCCGGTGTAGAACATGGTCATCGTCTCGAACTCGGAGTGGATCCCGTCGGCATCCGCGATGGCGACGGCTTCCGCCAAAACGTCGATCCGCAGGTACTCCAGTTCGTTGAGTTCGATCATGACGTAGGCCACGCGCCCGACCGAGTCGAGGATGACGGTCTTTCGGAGGCCGTCGAGCTTGGTCTTGCCGAGCTTGCCGTCGGCCAGTTTGCTCAGTCGCGACGCCAGGTCACGGTCGAGGCCCGCGTCGCGCAACTCGCTGACGAGCCGAGCCTTGGCGGGGATCGTGGTCGTCGTCAGGTCCCCGTAGCGCTCGATCTCGAGCCCGAAGCGGATCGTCGGCACGACGAGCGTAAAGGCGCCGAGTTCGGCCTTCGGCGAGGCGCCCGTGAGTGCGGCGTACTCCGCGGCGAAGTCAAAGCGCACCGTGTCCTCGAGGCGGAATCCGGAAGCGGCCAGGGCCACGGCGAGCAGGGTCGCGAAGGCGAGTCCCTGCGTGGCGACGTCGAGGGCCGCGCGAAATCGTGTGTTCAAGTGCTGTTCTTTTCGGAATGCGAAGCGGGGCGCGCCGGCGTCTAGGCGGGGAGGGCGGCGGGCTTTTTCAGCAGGCTTCTTTCAAAGGGCGGCCCAAAAGTATCCGGGTGCCCTTTTTTATTTGTTAACAGGCCCCGAGGCGCGCGAACAAACTCCACTTTCACGGCAAAGCGGCCCGCTTCGTGGCGCAGTCGTGACATCGCGCAGGCAGCGTCCGCGCGGTCGGTTACATTCGCACGAGCCACCCGACCCCCGCCGCCCCATGACGACCGTCCGCCAACGAAAGATCAACAGCACCTTTACGCTGATCCTCGTGGGGGCGGTCGTCCTCTACCTCGCCGTCGGGTTTTATCTCTCCGGACTGATCCTGGCCACGCCCCCGCGGCGCACCGTGCAGCGGAGCCACGAGGCCCTGCGGGAGGGCTGGGGCTACGACCAGGACTCGCTGCTGCGCCTGCTGCCGCGCCCCGCCGAGGTGAGTTTCCCGAGCGCCACGGCGGGCCTGACCTTGCGCGGCTGGTGGTTCGAGGGCCGCGACTCGGCGGCCTGCGGTTTCGTCATGGCCCACGGCATCACCGAGAACCGTGCGAACATGATTAAGTACGCCGCGATGTTTCGCGAGTGCGGCTGCGACATGCTGCTGTTCGACCACCGCGGCCACGGCGCCAGCGACGGTGAGCAGTTGACCGGCAGTTTTTACGAAAGTGAGGACGTCCTCCAGGCGAAGCGCTTCCTCGCGCGGCACTCCGAGGTCGACCCGTTCCGCATCGGTCTCGTCGGCGAGAGTTGGGGGGCGGCGGCGGTGTTGGTGGCTGCCGCCAAAACTGATAGTATCGCTTTCGTCCTGGCGGATTCACCGTTCAGCAGTTGGCGCGACGCCATCGTCCAGCGCTCCGACAGGGACTACGGCAAGTGGCTGCGGACCTTCCTCCCGGGGGCCTTCCTGTGGGTGCGCCTGCGCTCCGGCGCCCGCCCGCGCGACGCCTCCCCCGTGGCCTTCGCGAAGGACATCGTCGTGCCGGCGCTCCTGGTCCACGGCAAGACCGACACCATCACGCCCTACGCCCACGCCGAGCGCATCGCCGCCGCGATGGACCCGGACATCGGCCGGGCCGAGATCGTGGACTGGGGCGCGTGGCACGCGCACAATGCGCTGGCGCGCCCGGGGGAGTACCGTGCGATCGTAGAGGAGTACTTCGCAGGCCGGGAGGCATGGTTCTGTGGGGAGGCGACGCAGCCGCCCGAGACCGCAAATCCCCTCGTCACCCAAGACTGACGCGGCGAGCAAGTAGCTTGGGCCACGCCCCAATACCCTGGTAGCGCTCGATAATCACCCCGCACCCCTACAACATATTCCCCGCCGCCCGGTACACCACCGCCGTCACCACCTGCCCCACATCCCCGAGCGTCGACCGATCGATCACGTCCAGATCGTCGTCGTGCGTGTGCCAGTGTTTGCCGAAAGGCGTACTGCCGTCAATAGGCTTGTAGATGATGTCGACCGTTGGCCAGCCCGCGATCGTGTTCACGAAGTAGTGGTCGTCCGTCACCGGACCGATATTCGCATCCACGAAGCGCTCCCCGCGGCCCATCGACTGCGCCAGCGTCCAGATGGCATGCTGGATATTCCCTGCGTACTGCCGACTGTACTGCTCGCGCCCGAACACCGCGCCCTCGGCCCCGACCATGTCGAGCAAGACCCCGAACTGCGGCGCGTAGCCCTCGCGCCAGGGATTGTTGGCCCAGTACTGCGAGCCCATCGCCCAGGTGTACATGTCTTCCTGGGTCTCGCCGTCCGGCTTGCCGTAGTCCTCGAGGTCGAAGAAGACCAGGTCGAGCCCGAACTCCTCCACCGTGATTGGATTGGCCCCCACGAGGCGCGCCACCTCGAGCAGCACGCCCACGCCCGAGGCCCCGTCGTCGGCCCCGTCGATCGGCTCGTCGCGCCGCTCGGTGCTCAACTCACTGTCCGCGAAGGGGCGCGTGTCGTAGTGTGCGCTCAGGAAGACCCGCCGCGGTGCCTCCGGCCGGAAGGACCCGATGATGTTGTACCCCTTCACGCGCCGCCCGTCGAAGAGCCGCGCGTCGAACGCCTGCACCGTCACCGTGGCGCCGTAGCGCTCGAGCGTCCGTTGCACGTAGGCGCGCGTGGCCGCGTGGCTCTCGCTCTCCGGGGTGCGCGGACCGGGCCTCACCTGCGCCACGACGTGTGCGTAGGCCGAGTCCGCGTTGAAAGCCGGCACGGCCAGTTGCGTCTTCACGACCGGCGCCGCGGGCTCGATCACGGGCGGCTTCGGGTCGCCCTTGCAGGCTTGCGCCAAAACCAGTAGGCCCAGCGACAGCAGACGGGCGGCATTCAGGAAGGACAATCGGGTCGGCATCGGCATCTAGACGGGGCGGGGTAGGACAAAACAAACGTCTCGGCAGCCGCGAGCGCATACCGCCGCCGCAAAGATGCCGCAAACGTCCAGGACCGGCCGGTCGGCTACGCTTGCGCCAAAACGTGCTTTCCCCCCGTCTAGAACATGATCTCCTCGTCGTCCGTATTCACGCGGCTCTGCAGCGTCACGCTCCCTTCCTCGGCCCCGAAGCCCGACGCGGTAAACGGCGACAGGTTCGGCTTGAAGGAGTTGAAGTCCACCGCCTCGAAGTTGTCGAACCGCGCCTGGTTGGCGATCCACCTGAGGGTCACGTCGCGCAGCTCCCCGTGGCGGTTCTTCGCGATGATGATCTTGGCGACGCCCTTCAGCGAGTTGCCGTCCTCGTCCTGGTCGATGTCGTAGTACTCCGGGCGGTAGATGAAGTTGACCATGTCGGCGTCCTGCTCGATGGCGCCCGAGTTGTGACTCACGATCCCGTCGGCGAGCCAGCAACTAGGCCCCGGGACGGTGAGGTCGAACACCTCCTGCTCCCCGGCGAACTCGATGCTCACGATCTCGTCCCAAAACAGATCCGAGGTCGCCTGTCGCATTAGATCATCATCTCGCAACAGCGTCGCGTAATCGGCCAGCGTCTCGCGACTCGGGGCAAACTTGAAGTGCGCAGTCCCACCGTACGATGTCCCCCGGAGGTCCGCCTTTGCGCGCTGGCTGATCCCTTTGCTCCTCATGTGTCGCTTCACCTGCACGAAAACCTCGTGTGGCACGGTGTCCAACTTAACCGCCTGGGGTTCGCGCGGCCCAAAACCGCCAACCGCCTCGAGGAAGCGACGCTGTTGCTCGCACCCGCGGACCATAACCAGATAACCCGGCTTGTGCTCGCCTTTCTGGTTACAAGTAACCGCGGCCACGATACCCAGGCGAGACAAGAGGGCGGCCACGTCACCGGCCAGGGCACGGCTATCGGTAGCGTATTGAATGGCGTGGCCCCCCCTGGAACCTTCGCGACGGGTATAGATCGTGCCGTCCGTCGCCCACAGGTGTCGAAGCAAGAGCGCGATCTGGCGATTGCCGAGCCGGAACGCGCGCGCGGGCACGCGCTTCTCGTGCGAGCGCTGCCCGAAGACCCCGAGTTCGCGCAGCCACGCATTCACGCCGGCCGCCTCCCAGCGATTGCCGTTGCCCGAGATCAGCAGTTGACTCCAGCCGGGATTGTCGTAGCGCCTGGTGGTACAGCCGGATGCCGCGGCGCCGGCAGCCACGGCCGCAAGGTTGTCTTCGCTATTCGACGTAAAGCGCATCGGCGAGCCCTCGATGTAGGAGCCGTCCCCGATCATCTGCCCCAGGAGCGCCACGGCTTCGTCGGGCCAGGTTTCCGTCTCTGCCGGCTCGGGCAAGCTGCGCGCAGTGGCAAGTCGATCGCCCACCCCCAGTTCCGCTACCGCCGCCCAGCCGCCGTAGCGGTAAAGCCGGTGCTCGGCCGTCGCTTCGATCCGGCGACCGCTGCGAAGCGTAACGGCGTAAGTCTTCTTCACGCCCACTGGCCACACCAAATCACTGTTGGCCTCGACGATGTGTCCTGATTCGTCTTTCGACAAAACCCGCGGCGTGGTGCCGACCAAATCCCGGATCGGGACCCGGCGTCCGTCCGCGAGACAGACGAGCGTATGGCCCGGCACGCACTCCCGCAGGTCACTGAGCATCGGCCTTTTATCCCCGCCCCGCTGCTCCACGGCCCGGCTCAACTGCGACAGCGCAATCACCGGTACCCCGATCTCCTTCGCCAGCTGCTTCAGGTTGCGTGAGATCGCCGAGATCTCCTGCTCGCGGTTGGTCTGCTTGCCGCTCGAGTTCCCGCTCATCAACTGGAGGTAGTCGATGATCACCATCTGGATGTCGTGCTGCATCTTGAGGCGGCGGCACTTGGCCCGAAGCTCGAAGATGTTGATCGCCGGGGTGTCGTCGATGTAGATCGGCGCGGCCGACAGCCGCTCGATGCCTTGCTGGAGCTTGTCCCACTCCTCCTCGGAGAGCTGCCCGGAGCGCATCTTCTTCGAGTCCACCTGCGCCTCCATCGACAGCAGGCGCTGCACGAGCTGCACGTTCGCCATCTCGAGCGAGAAGATCGCCACGCCCTTGCCGAAGTCCATGGCGGCGTTGCGGGCGATGGAGAGGACGAAGGCCGTGTTGTGGGTCACGGTCCCGTCCCCGAGCAGGAAGCGGCGGTTGCCGTCGATCGTGAAGCCGTAGTAATCCCCGACGCCGTCGGGCTCGAGGGTAAGGGTGGAGTTGCGCCAAATTTCGGCGTGGGGCCAGGGACGGGCCCGGAGGTTTGGGTGGCGGATGGGGATTTCGTCGATGTCACCTGCGATAGACAACGTCCACGTTTCGGAGGCTATGAGTTTTGCCGAAAGGCTCTCTTCATAGCTATTGTGCTTTCGCAAAAACGTCCGGTAGCCAAGGGTGTCGCAGAGCAGCTTGATATCGTGGGCGAGGGAGGGATCGTCGAAACGAAGTGTGTATAACTCTGCACTATCGTTTAGCTCACCCTGGACATCTAAGAGTCCAGCGAGAAATTGCAGCCTGATGGAGCGAGAGTTGACGATATAAGGTGTGAGGCCGTCCATGCGCCGGTAACCCCCCCGGCCCCCCTTATCCGTGTGCCGCCCGGGGCCTTCGCTGCGCTCCGCCCCGGCCGTCACCCGGACAAGGGGGGAGGCGACCGTGCTCGTGCACCGCTGTACACCGCCCTCGAAATCGGCCCCTTCGAGCACAGCGCGCCGCAGGCCCTCCGAACGAAGCGAGACTCCACGGTCGCCTCCCCCCTTGTTTTTTAAGTTTTGCGAAAGACGCGAAGCGTTTGTAGCAAAATTTAAAAAATAAGGGGGGCCGGGGGGGTTACAAAACGAGCCCAAAGCAGATCCCCCAGGTTCACGACGAATCCCACTCCCAAGCCCCCATCCCATCTCATAAGGCTCCACCTCCACGTCCCGATAATCAAACTCCACGGCCACCTTAAACCCCCGGTGCTCTGCCCGCCGCACCGCCGGTAGCTGTCGCCATTCTCGCAACTCGATGTCCAGCACCGCCTCACTCCCCGCCGTCGGTCGCACCGTCAAGATATGACTCGCGTTCACCCGGTAATCCTCCCCGAACGTCTGCCGCACCCAGTACATCTCCTCCCGCCCGCGCGCCAGACTCAACACCGTGCGCGGCGTCGAATCGTCGCCCATCAAAAGGTCGCCTACGCGGATGTCCTCGACGGCTTTAACCGTCCCGTCGTACATCATCACCGGCGTGCCCAGACCCAGGCACTTCCCCATCCCCGGCCGCGCCGCCAGCACGATCAAGTCACTCGGCTGCCACCCGTTGGTCACCTTGTCCAACTCGATGAAGCCCGTCGGCACCCCCGTCAGGCCGCCCGACTCGTTGCTCTTCGCCTTGATCTCCTCGAGCATCTTGAGCGCCTTCGGCCCGAGCTCCGCGATGCTCTCGACCCCGCGCGAGAGCTTGTCCTCCGTGATCTTGAAGATCTTCTTCTCGGCGTCGTCGAGCAGGTCGAACACGTCGATCGTCTCGTCGTAGGCGTCGCGCAAGACCTCCCCCGAGGCCTTGATCAACTCCCGCGCGATCGACTTCTGCGCGATGATCCGGGCGTGGTACTCGATGTTGGCCGCCGAGCCGACGCGGTTCGACAACTGCACGAGGCGGTAGGGGCCGCCGGCCTTGTCGAGCTCGCCCGACTTCGAGAGTTGCTCCTTGACCGTGAGCAGGTCGATGGCCGAGTTCTTGTCGAACAGCGTGAGCATCGAGCGGTAGATGGCCTGGTGGCCCTCGGTGTAGAAACTCTCCGGCTGCAGGATGTCGAGCACCACCGAGATCGCGTCCTTGTCGAGCATGATGGCCCCGAGCACGACCTCCTCCACGTCGTTGGCCTGCGGCTGCACCTTCCCCTGCGCCAGGCTCGGGTCTACGGGGTTGCGGCGCACGAAGTCGCGCGGACTTCCGATACGGATGGGCTGGTCGGACATGGCGTGGAGCGTTGGGGGCGGTCTGCGAAGGTACCGCCGCGCCCGCGCCTCGCCGAGGCCGATCGGCGTAAATTCCTACCTACTTCTGGGCGATCCCCGGCCCCCGGCCGTGAGCAACGGCGTCCGCGCCGTGGACAGACCGTGGACAGACCGTGGACAACGCCCTGGCCTCAGGGCTTGATCAGCGCCAGCTTCGCCTGGACCGCCTGCAGGGCCTCGGCCTGCTTGGCGATCGCGGCCTGCTTCTCGACGGCGTCGGCCTCCCCGGCCTTGATGTCGCCCTCGGCCCGCTCGATGGTGGCGTTGGCGCGCTCGATGTCGCGGCGGGCGTTCTCGATGTCGCGCTCGGCCCGCGATCTCTTCTTCGCGATGTCGGCCAGGTCGCGCTCGAGGCGCTCCATCTGCTTCTGCTCCGCCTCGACCTCCTCGGTCACGACGGCGCGGCGCAGCAGCACGTGGTACTCCGTCATCAGCGCCTCGGTCGCGGCCACGTCGCGCGCCGCGCTCACCGGTCCGATGAAGTCCCCGCGGTAGCGCACCCACGCCCGCGCCAGCACATCGTCCCCGCGCTCGTCGAAGTCCACGTAGATATCCACCGGGTCCGAGCCCCCGATCGAGCGCACGATCACGGCCTCCGTGCGGTAGGTCTCCGGCTTCGAGCGCTTCACCTTCCCGCCGTACTCCTTCATGAGGTCCTTCCACACCGCGGCGGCGAGTTTCCGATCCGCCCCCGCGACCGTGGTCGCGAAGGAGTTGTAGCTCCCCTGGCTCATTGACTTCAGTTCGGACTGCACCGTGATGCGGGCCGGGGCCTCGACGTAGCGCGGCTGCTCGACGTAGCGCGGCTGCTCGACCGGCTGTACCTCGACGGTCTGCGGCGCGGGCGCGGTCTGGGGCGGGGCCTGCATCACGTACACGGTGTCGTGGATGACCTGCGGCTGTTGGGCGGCGAGGGCGTCGGGGAGGGCGGCTTTCGCCAAAACGAGTGATAAACAGGCGAGGGCACATCGGGCGCGTTGAATGTAGCAGTCAGGCATGGTCTGCAAGGTAAGGTGCAGCTAGGATAGGCCCCGCAGGTAAACGCTGTGGTATGCGAAGGCAGTCACTCAAGCACTTGGCTAGCCTGCCAGGCGTACAGAAATGCAGCATGATTTACAACTATTTGAAAATCACAGGCTTATGAGACGAAAAAAAATAGTTGAAACTATTTGATGAGGAGGCTATCTAAACCTGCATGGTGTGTTTATACATTTGTGTATGTTAAGAACCCTTCTCCCCCCCCCCAGAATCTCTGGGGGTGTGCGTAGGCTCAGCCGCGCACTGACGGTCACCACAGTTATCACCACACTATTCGCGACTGCTTGCCAGTTCGATTCCCCGGACTCGGACGAGGGACTCGTAGCCAGCCAGACGGAAGTGCTCCTCCAAACCGTGGACTTACCCTTGGAGCTTACCAACGGTATCCCGACGTTTGCCTCGGAGTTGGAGTTCTGCAACATGCGTGACCTTTTGGATCAGGCCAGTAACGAAGCCCTTGCCGAATGGTACCACGCCAAAGGCCTGAACACTCTCTATAACGTGTTCGCGATCGAGGAGACGCCGAAAGAAGAGCTAAGCCCAATTACTATGAGCTTCCTCGAGACTGATGAGGTCGACGGTGAGCTGATCCCATCACCAAACGCAATGCTCGCCTTCTCGAAGTTGGCCAACGAGGAAGGGTTCATCAGCATGCGCGGACAGGTAGGCTACCTCAGTCGGTCTCTCCAGGTTTGGGCCCCGCTGGACGAGCACCAGGTACTTAGGGATCTGATCATCCGCGGACAGCCAATGAAGTCCAGCTATCAGGTCGTCTACGACGTTCGGGAGGAATGGGCCTCGGCACTGAATTCCCGCTCCAACGAGGAAATGGAAGCCCCTGCGAACCCATGGGTCACGACGAGTGGTTTTGCTACCAGGCTCAACACAAATCGGACCGACGACAACAAAAATCAGCTCAGGACGCAATGGGGCGTAAGTCAAGTTATGGGACCTATCCCCGGCGCGGTCTACACGGGTTATAGTGACATATACGGCAAATCCTACAAGCAGACCTTTGGCTACAAGACTGTACACACTTATCGCTGGGATATGCTTTGGACAGCGGTCGATTCGCCGAATCCAACCCTGAAAAGCGTTCTAAGCAGCAGAGACGATAAGGAATTCACAGTTTCAACAATCTTGCGCCAAACGTTCAACATTAATACCTTTGAACAGTATGTTAATACCGTGGCAGGTATTATCAACGTAGGTAACGAGATTCCGGCAGGTGCTACATCTACTTGGCATACGCATCGAGGGATGGGTGGCGAGTACAACTTTATGATTAACAGGCGGTAACATCGGCCTGTAGGCCTTTGCGAACGATTCCGATACCATGATTAAACTTGTATGCACTGCTGTGGTAGTGCTACTGGCTGCGCCAGCCCTATCCCAAACAGTAATACCGCAAACACAGGAGGCAAAGCTTACCTCCCTTACGAGTGGATGGGTGTTAGCTTTTGGTTCCGGAATCGTTCGCGAGGATCTATTAAGCGCATCGTCACAGCCAAATGTGAACGTGCCTTCCTATGGATATAGCATAGGCCTTACTGGTAAGCGTTACATTGGTGGAGGCAGGCACTTTTTCCTGCATCCATCGTTAAACTTTATAGATCGTCCTCACACTGAGGTATTACTTGCAACTATTACTGGACCAGATCAGGTCATACCTGATGGTGTAGTGAGCATCATATCTGGTAATTACGGCAACGAAGCTTGGCGTCCATCCGTATTTAACGACTCTGGTCGAGAAGAATTTTTCCCTAATATGCGATTCCTACAATTGGCCTTGGGGTCTGGATATACGCTGAGGGTCGGTAAACACTCCGAGTTAGAAGCCTCACTAAATTTAGGCGTCAGTCGATTTCTAAACCCTTATACTTCGTACGATCCGTACAGGTTGAGCGGAGGCCTAGGAGATGTTTACCGATTCAGAGATGAGACACAGGGTACCGTCACCAAGGTGGAGCCGTACAGAAACTTTCGCCTGAGCACCTTCGCACGAGTTGGTTACGCTCACTGGTTGTCACAGCGCATTGCTCTGCAAATCAACGTTAAGTATGGAAGGGACCTAAGTCAGACCTACATCAACGACCTCCGTGTCGGTCCGGGTAAATACCAGCCCCGCTGGCAAACGTCTGCTGCGACGATCGGGATTCGGTATGCCTTTAGTCGGAATCGGGGTTTGCGCTAGGGTAAAGTTCGCCTTTGCCGGCCTTCGAGCACCAGGCCAGCTAAGGATGCGCGAATGGATTTGTTCGACTGGTACAGTCCTTTCCCAATCCTGCTCCCTCATGGCGCACTCAAATGGACATACTACTCGGAGTACGGTCGGAAATCTCAAAATCTCTCCGGCGAGTGTGAGCTTACGGGCACGTTCGATGTTTTGGCGTAAGCCCCCCCCAAATCCGACAAACGCCCCCGCCAGCCTAAGCTCGCGGGGGCGCCTTACGTCCTAGCCGTCTCGGGCTAGGTCAAACGTTGATCGCTTACCGAATAAACAGACTCGCGATCGTCGTCACCTCATCGGTGGTCAACGGCTCGTCGTAGGCCTCGGTGACCTGCTCCTCGGTGACGCCGCCGGAGAAGGGCGTCGCGGAGGCGTTGACCTTGAGTTGGGTCACGTTGTTCTCGCCCTTGTAGACCGGGAAGGTCGGCATACCCTCGGTGACGCCATCCGTGAAGGGGATCCAGCCCTGCTTCCCGCGGATCTCGCGGATCTTCGCTGCGTGGCGCGCCTCCACCGAGTGGATCTGGAGCGCGGCGGTGAGCAGGCCCCCGGCACCGAGCAAGAAAGGCGCTTGGCCTTTGTAAGCGCGGACGCCCGTGTCCTCGAAGGCCTGGGCTACGGCAAGGAAGGTCTCGCGGTTGGAGAATACGTCGGCGAACGTACCCCCGGCGGTGAAGTCGAAGAAGTTGGCCCCGGGCACGGGCCGCGGCGTACCGCCGGCGTCCGTGATCGCCTTGCGGAGGAAGGCCACGTGCTGGGTTTCGTGCTTGCCGATCTGCTCGATCGTCGATCTCGTATCGCCGGTCAAGAGTCCGTTAGCGGCGAGACCGCGCTTGTAGAACTCGTCCTCGAGGTGCTCGAGGAGCAGGGCGAAGTTGAACACTTCGACCGGCGTACGTGGCGGGGCCGGGGTCTGCGCGGAGGCCGTGGTCGACATCCCGGCGGCCATCCCGAAGGGCACGGCTA
The DNA here is from genome assembly GCA_965215115.1 of Saprospiraceae bacterium. Taxonomy (GTDB): domain Bacteria; phylum Bacteroidota; class Bacteroidia; order Chitinophagales; family Saprospiraceae; genus CALDTK01. The sequence continues at coordinate 1,286,401 of OZ244050.1, read as the reverse complement.
CTTTGGCGAGGTCGACGGCGATGTCGCCCATGCGCCCGAAGGCGGCACGGCGGGAGGTGGGGGCGGTTAGCGCGTGTGCCTCTTCCACCTTCGTGAAGGAATCAAGGAGATTCAGGAATTTCATATCGTAGGTATTGAGGGGGGCTTAGGCAGAAGGGAGGTTGCTGGCGTCGATCTTGGTAAGGAGGAAGTCCTTCGCCATCCCGAGCACCTCGGAGGGCATGCGGGCCTTGTCGAGGCCGTTGGCGTCGATGAGGTCGTCCCCGGCGAAGGCCTTGGCGTTGCCGGGCTCGACGAGGCTCCGGATCACGGAGGCGTGACGGGCCTCGACCGAGACGATCTTGCCGGCGAGCCCGAGGTAGTCGGCGTTCTTGAGCAGCATCCCGGCGCCGTTGTAGGCCGAGACCCCGAGGTCTTCGAAGGTCCTGGCCGTCGTGATGACGCTGGTGCGATCGTCGAAGTTGATCGACGAGAAGTCGACCTCCAGCGCCGGGATGGCCGTGCCGACGGTCGGGATCACGCTCTTGAAGAAGTCGCGGTGCGCGCGCTCGTGGGCCTCGAGGTCGACGAAGATGGCCTTCTCGGCGGCGCTGGCGCCGGCGAAGTAGCCGCCCGTGAGGACCTGGGCGTAGAAGGCCGCCTCGAGCTGCTCGAGGGCGTAGGCGTAGTTGAGGATGCCGACGTCGCCGGAGCCGAGGTCGACGCCGTCGTCCATCATGTCGTCGTCGTCGCCACAGGCGGCCAGCAGGACGCCCGCGCTCGCGAGGCCGATGCCGGTCTTCCTGAAGAAGGTGCGACGGGACTTGCCGATGGCGAAGGCCACGGGGCTACCGCTCGGCCCGCCCGTCTTTTGGGTAGTAAAACTCATTGGGGTGATTGTTGAGATGTCAAAAGTCGTCCGTAGACCAAGGCCACGCACGGGGTTGGCGAACGGGCCTCAGGGCCGCTTTGTGCAGCTTGCAAGCGCCCCAACCGCCCCTCGGTACGGTGACCGACACGCGGGCAGCTGGCCGCAGCATCTGCGCGGTTTCGCCAGCGCGGCTACCCTAAACCCCGTATAGACCGATGCCCCCCGACTCCTCGCCCGCCGCCCCGGATCAGAGCGTATCCCGCAGGAATGGCCTAAGCTCCAGCGTATCGTTGGGGCGCAGCAGCGGTGGTTCGGCGGGCCGCGGCGGGCGCGTCGGGCGCTCGAGCTCGATGTGCTTCGCGAAGGCGTAGTCGCGGATCAGGGTATCGGCCACGAGTTGGGCCGTGGTGAGGGCCTGTTTGAGGCATTCGCCCTCCCGACGCGCGCGCCAACTCTCGAGCTTACTGCTCACCTCGGCGGCGATCCGCTCCTCGGTCGAGAGCGTCGGTTGGTTTTGGCGACAGCCGCCCCCCAAAACCGGAAGGCCCACCGCCAGGGCAAGGACCCACCGTCGGTGTATGACGCGCCTACTCCTCACTCGCCGCCGTCGCTTGTCGTTCGATATCGCCGAGGCGCACCTCGTAAATGCTGTCCGCGAGGTAGGACACGAGGTCCGGCTGACGCAGCTTACAGAGGCTGTCGGTCAGCGTCGCGATCGCGCGCACGGAGTCCGCGTAACCCTGGGCCACGAGTTCGCGCTCCTCGTTGGTGAGGGGTCGCTGCTCCGGCTCGCCGCAGGCCACCGCACAGGTGCCGTAGGCCACCGCCAGGGCCGCTACTCGTAGGCGCCTCATACCTCTGGGGCGCGCGCGGCGCGTTTGCGGAGTTCGAAGTTTTGCCCGAGGTACACCTTGCGGACCAGTTCGTCGGCGGCCAACTCCTCGGCCGAACCCGACTTCAGGATCTGGCCGTCGAACATCAGGTACGTGCGGTCGGTGATGCTGAGGGTCTCCTGCACGTTGTGGTCGGTGATGAGGATGCCGATGTTCTTGAGTTTGAGGGTCGCGACGATGCTCTGGATGTCCTCCACGGCGATGGGGTCGATGCCGGCGAAGGGTTCGTCGAGCAGGATGAACTTCGGGTCGGTGGCGAGGGCGCGCGCGATCTCGGTGCGGCGCCGCTCCCCGCCGCTGAGCTTGTCGCCGGGGTTATCGACCACCTTGTGGAGGCGGAACTCGTCGATGAGCGAGTCGTGCTTCGCGCGTTGCTCGGCCTTCGACAGCGGCGTCATCTCGAGGACGGCCCTGATGTTCTCGCTCACGGTCAGCTTGCGGAACACGCTCGGCTCCTGGGGCAGGTACCCGACCCCGCGCTGGGCCCGGCGGTACATCGGGAGACTCGTGATGTCCTCGGCGTCGAGGAAGACCCGGCCCTCGGTCGGGCGCACGAACCCGACGCACATGTAGAAGGTGGTGGTCTTGCCGGCGCCGTTGGGCCCGAGCAGGCCGACGATCTCGCCCTGGTTGACGTCGATGGAGACGCCCTTCACGACGGCGCGCGTACCGTAGCGCTTGACGAGATTTTCGGAGCGGAGCTGCATGGGGTGCGGGGTGCGGGGTGCGGGGTGCGGGGTGCTTGGGTGCGGGGTGCGGGGTGCGCTATGGGGTGAGCCCGACGCGCTGCTCGACGGTCCAGTCGGCGCGGACCTGCTCGATGGGGTAAACGCGCACGCGCTCGGGTTGGGTGCGGCGCCGGGGGTCGCCGGGAGAGTAGCGCCCGTCGCGGTCGGCGTCGTCGGTGACGCGGAGGGTGTAGGTCTCGGGGGGGAGTCGCCGCAGGACGCGCGTCTCCGTGACGGCGGCGCTGTCGATGCGTAGGGTTCGCTCGACGTCGCCGCGGGGGCCGAGGACCTCGAGGACGTACGCCGCGCCGGCCGTGAGGCTGTCGAGCGTCAGGGTGAGCTGCCCGAACTCCGTGGCGCGGCGCGGGCGCAGGTCGATGGCCACGGTGTCGGCGTTGCGCTCGCCGAAGAAGCCCCGTAGCGCGCCCGGCAGCAGGCGCACGGCATACCCGCTCACGGTGTCGACGGGGTATCGCCACAGCAGCTGCCGCGCGTCCTCGGGGCTCACCTCGAAGCGGCCCTTCGCGTCGGCCGTGCTGTCGACGGCGACGGTGACGCTGTCGAGGTCGATGCTCGCCACGGGGGCACTGAAGGCCTGTACCAAGGTCGTCTCTCCCGGCACTCCCCCCGGTGCCCCGCGCGCGCGCAGCGGCGGGGGCGTGGCGCTGATGGTGCGCCGGAGGGCGACGGTGTCGACGCGGTCCTGAAAGCTCACCCGCACCTCTTCCAGGGAGTCGAGCGGCGGGGTGTAGGCTACGAAGAGGGTGTCGCCGTCCTCGACGCGCGCGACGACCTCGCCGGGGAAGTCGACCAGGGTCATCGCCGCGGCGGCGGGCCGGTTGAGGGTGAGGCGCAGGTAGCCGGGGAAGAGTTGTTCGCCGCGCAAAACGCGGAACGGTGCGTACGTGGCCGAGGAGAGCAGGACGTAGCTCGTGTCCGGGGCCGCCGCGCTCACGGTCACGAGGTTTTCGGCGAAAGCCAGGTCCTCCTCGCCCTCGTTGAGGCGGTAGTTGTTGTTCTCGTCGAGGTAGGCGGCGAGCTGGTAGGTGCCCGGCGAGAGGTAGTCGAGCAGGAACTGGCCCGAGGAGTCGGTCTTCGTGAAGTAGTCGGGGGCGGCTTTCGCCAAAACCGTATCCGCGTCTGATCGATAGAGGCCTACGAGGGCCCCGATCGCCGGCTCGCCCGTGAGCGCATCCGCGACGGCCCCGGTGAGCGTGAGGGAGTCCAGGTAGCCGCCGGTGGAGAACACGTACCGCAGGCCCGGGGCCGCGTTACCCTCGTTGAGGTCCTGGACGGTGTTGCCGAACTGCAGCTGGTAGGTGGTCGAGTCGCGGTAGACGACGTCGGACAGGTCGACGGTCACGCGGCGCCCGCGCTGCACGAAGGTCGGCTTGCCGCCCTCGGGCGTCGGCGTGAGGATCACGTTGCGCGAGGCCTCCTTCAGGACGACGTACTCGTCGAACTCCAGGACGAACTCCCGCGGGCGGGCGTCGAGCTGGAAGTTGGGCGAGGAGTTGAGCGTGTCGAGCACCGGTGGCGTCCGGTCTACGAGGCCGCCCTTCGGGCTCGAGATGATGGCGCAGCTGCCGAGCGCGAGGGCCAGCGCTAGGCCGCAAACCGGGAGAAACTTCGAGACGATCGGGGGCATCGGCGCGCAAAGAACGCGCATCACCCCCCGAAACGCGTCGTCGAGGTTCAACACGACGCCCATCGCAGGGTTGCTCTGGGTATGCCGAGCTCCCCGACCGCCTACGATACCGAAGATTACGACCTCATCGTGGTGGGCGGCGGTTCGGGGGGCCTTGGCGCGACGGGCATCGCGCGCGCCTTCGGGCTGCGGAGCTTGATGATCGAGGCCAGGGCCGAGAACATCGGCGGCGACTGTCTCAACTACGGCTGCGTGCCGTCGAAGTCCCTGATTCACGTCAGTCGGTTGGCGCACAACGCGCGGGAGGCGCAGGCTTTCGGCTTGAGGGTCGAGGGCCGGGTAGACTTCGCCGCGGCCATGCGGTACGTGCACGCCGCGCAGGACCGTATCCGCGCCCACGAGAGCGTCGAGTACCTGCGCCGGGAGCAGGACCAGGAGGTCGTGATCGGCTGGGCGAAATTCGTGAGCGCGGACACGCTGCAGGTCGGCGGGCGCAGGTTTCGCGGGCGGCGCATCGTGTTGGCGACGGGGTCGCGGCCGCGCAAACTGGACGTGCCGGGCGTAGACGCGGTCGAGGGCCTGCACACCAACCACACCTTCTTCGAGCGCGAGCGGGAGCTGCCCGGGCGCCTGCTCATCGTCGGCGGCGGGGCCATCGCGTGCGAGATGGGGCAGGCCATGCAGCGGCTCGGGGCCGAGGTCACGATCGTGAATCGCGGTCGGCGTCTGCTCGAGCGCGAGCAGGCGGACCTGAGTCGGCGGCTCCAAGCCGTCATGGAGGCTGAGGGCGTGCGGGTTTTGCACGAAAGTGAAGTGACGGCCTTCCCGACGCCGCGTAGCGCGACGGTCGAGGGCCCGGGCGGGACGAGCGAAATGCGTTTTGACGAATGTCTCCTCGCCATCGGTCGCGACGAATCCGTGAACGGCATGGATGTCGAGCGGGCCGGCATCGAGGTGGACGAGCACGGCGTGCTCAAGGTGGACGACCACTACCGCACCACGAATCCGCGCGTCTCGGCCGTCGGCGACGCGATGGGCCGGGAGAAGCTGAGCCACGGGGCCGAGATGCACAACCGCGACCTGATCTACAATGATTTGGTGCCTTTCGGCAAAACCCACTCGCTGGCCAATTTTAGCTGGGTGACGTTTACGGACCCCGAGATCGCGACTTTTGGATTTACGGCCGAGCAGTTGCGCGAACAGGGGCGCGCGTTCGAGACCATCGAGCAGGCCTTCACCGATGACGACCGCGCGATCACGGCCGGTACGCCGATGTCGGGAAGTTGATCTTGTACGTGGAGCGTCGCGGGCTACTGCGAAAGCAATACCTCGTCGGCGGGACGATGCTCGCGCCGGCGGCCGGGGAGATGATCCAGGAGCTGCAGTTGGCGATGCAGGAGGGGGTGGCGCTGGGGGCGATCTTCGGTAAGGTGTACGCCTACCCGGTGGCGAGTCGCGTCAACCAGAAGGCGGTGTTCGAGGACCGGCGGGGGCGGCTCGGAGCGGTGGCGCAGCAGATGATTAGGGGGTGGTGGCGGTGGCGGTCGCTCGAACCTCCGGTTCGAGTGTGAGTAGACTCGAACCTCCGGTTCGAGTGTGAGTAGACTCGAACCGGAGGTTCGAGCTACCGCCCCAACCCGACGAACGCCAGCAGCAGCTCGTTAAACTCCTCCGGCCTTTCGGCAAAACTCAGGTGCCCCGCCCCCTCGACGGCGTGCAGACTGGCCGTGGGCAGCGCCCGGGCGTACCCACGCTGGTGCTCGAAGTCGACCACCGGGTCTTTCGTCCCCGCGATCGCCCACACGGGGCAGGTGATGTGGCGCGCGACCGGCAGCACGTCTACGTACAGCAGGGATCGCATCATGTTGAAGATGCCGTCGATCGGGTGGCGGGCCAGGTCCGGGTGCACGATCCGCAGGGTCGGCTCGAAGGGCGCAAAGTCCTCCAGTGCCTTTCGGTCGGCGGCGTACTGGCGCACGATCTGTCGCGTGGCCCAGAGGCTGTGCTGTTTGGCGCGCCACACGGCGTTGAAGATCGGCCGCGTGAAGGGGATTCCCTCGGTGAGCAGCTGCAGTCCACCCTCGAGCCCCTTCGCCCGCCCGGACGTGAAGCCCCCGATGCTGAACACGCCCGCGCAGCGATCCGGGTAGAGCCCCGCGAAGGCCAGGGCCGCCATCGCCCCGACGGAGTGCCCGACGACGATGACGGGGCGGTGCGGCCCGATGACCCTCTCGATCGTCTTGGCGAGTGTTTTGGCGTAAGCCCGCACCCCCAGATTGGCGGTGTACGGATTGCCGTCGTAGGTGCTCGGGAAGTGGAGCGGGAGGCTCACGCTGAGCCAGGGCAAGCCGCGGTCGATCTCGGGCAGCATGGCGAGCTCCCAGAACTTGACCGACATGCTGAGACCGTGGACGAAGACGACGGCCTGGAGTTCGGGCCGGGCCCTGAGCAGGTGCTCGTTGTGGAGGAGGTAGGCGATGCCGTGGCGGTCGACGCGACAGGTGCCGGCCTTGGGGGGCGCCGCGGCGATAATTTTCTCAGATAGCATGGAGGGATACTGAAGGAGGTTGTCGAGGGCCCAAAGGTTCTGTCCGGCGCGGAGACCCGCGCGCCCACCAACCGTCACCGGCCTGTGGCGTTGTTGGAGCCTATGCCCCACGACAACCCCGCCGCCGCCGCCGCCGCCGCCACCGCCACCGCCGAGCCGACCCGCACCGAGATCTCCAGCCTCGGGGAGTTCGGGCTCATCGACCGCCTCACGCAGCGCAACCGCGGCCGGCAGGCCTCGACGATCAAGAGCATCGGCGACGACGCGGCGGTGTTTCGGTACGGCGACACCGGCCCGGTCACGGTCGTGAGCACGGACTTACTCGTCGAGGGCATCCACTTCGACCTGATGTACCACCCCCTCAAGCACCTCGGCTACAAGGCGATTGTGGTGAACCTGAGCGACATCTACGCCATGAATGCCACGCCGCGCCAGGTGACCGTCTCGATGGCGCTGAGTTCGAAGGTGAGTGTCGAGGCCGTCGACGAACTCTACGAGGGGATCTACGCCGCGTGCGAGGCGTACGGCGTGGACTTGGTGGGTGGCGACACGACGGCCTCGCAGCGCGGCATCGTGCTGAGCGTCACGGCCATCGGCGAGGGCGAGGCGGACCGGATCGCCTACCGCTCGGGGGCCAAGGTGGGCGACCTCGTCTGCATCACTGGGCACCTCGGCGCGGCCTACCTCGGCCTGCAGCTCCTCGAGCGCGAGAAGCAGATCTACCTCAGCGATCCGGACATCCAGCCCTCGCTCGACGAGGCCACCGTGCTGGTCGGGGCGCAGCTCAAGCCGGAGGCCCGCCGCGACATCATCGAGGCTTTCGCCAAAACCGACCTCGTGCCCACGAGCATGATCGACATCTCGGACGGGCTGGCCTCCGAGCTCTACCACATCTGCAAGCAGTCGGGCGTAGGGGCCCTCATCGAGGAGGACGGCGTGCCGATCCACCCGGACGCCCAGCTCAAGGCCCTCGACTTCAAGCTCGACCCGATCACGTGCGCCCTGAGCGGCGGCGAGGACTACGAGCTCCTCTTCACGATCGACCCGGCCGACGTCGAGAAGGTCAAGTACCTGCCGGACATCTACATCGCCGGGGAGATCGTCCCGAAGGAGGACGGGTTGAAGTTGCACACCAAGGGTGGGAATTTGCATGAGATCCCGGCGCAGGGGTGGCGGCATTTTAAGCCGGGGGGGGGCTGAGGTGTGGGCGTTTGGGGTCCCCGTGTGTGCGTCCAGCGACCCCAGCGGGGCCGAACCACGAGTAGCCCGGGGTCGAACAGGTAGCAATAAGAAAACCGGTTACGCCAAACCTCCCCGTGTATCTAAACGGAGTGTAGCCTACGACCCCGGGTACGTTAGACGAGCACGCTAGACGAGCACGCCAGACGAGCAACGCCAAGCTCCCAAAACCAATTCGGCACACCAACCCCCTCCCCCTTGCTTCGTTGCACATCAACCAACGCCCTCCGGCCCCACCACCACCTCTACCCAATCTTCCACCCGCAGGTACTTCCGCGCCAACTCCCGTAGCTCCTCGGCGGTGATGTCCCGGGTCACGTCTACCAGTCGGTCGAAGTGAAAGAGCGGCGCGTCGTCCGCGACGAGCGTGCGCAGGGTCTCGGCGGTGCTGAAGGGGCCGTCCACCATCGAGAGGTAGGCGCCCATGAGGTAGCTGCGGACCATCGCGAGTTCCTCCTCGTCGACGAGCTCCTCGCTAAGGCGCGCCATCTCCTCGTGGATGGCGGCGATCGACTCGGCCTCCGTACCGGCCGCCACCTCGGCGGAGATGTAGAGGTAGCCCCCGTAGCGCATGGTGTCGAGGCTCGAGTCGATGTTGTAGGTCAGGCCGCGCTCCTCGCGGAGCTCGGTCATGAGCCGCGAGCCGAAGTAGCCCCCGAGGATGGTGTTGAGCACGTAGAGCCCGGCGAAGTCGACATCCGTACGATCGCCCGTGAGGCGCCCGAGGCGGATGGCGCTCTGGAGGCTGTCGGGTAGGTCGAGCCGCAACGCCTGGTCCGGCAGGGGGCGCAGGCCGTGGGCGGTGGGGGAGGTTTTGCCGGAAGGCAGACGGAGGAGTTGCTCTTCTAGAAGCGCGCGCGTCGCGGCCGAGATCTTCCCGCTCGCGAAGGCGATCGTGTTGCCCCCCAGGAAGTGCGTCGCGTGGTGCGCCTGCAGGTCGGCGACGGTGAGCGCGCGCAGGCCCGCGGCCGAGGAGTTGTAGCCGTAGGGATGGCTCTGGCCGAACAGCGCCTCCGTGAGCAACCGGTAGGCCTGCACGTCGGGCTTGTCGGCGTTGATGCGCAGCTGCGCGATGGCGCGCTCGACGAAGGTGTCGAGCTCCTTGCGGGGGAAGGCCGGGGCGCAGAGCAGGTTGAAGACAATCGGCAGGACCTGCGGCAGGAATTTCTCGAGGGCGTAGAGCGTGAAGCCGGCGTGGTCGAGGGAGTTGTAGCCCTGCAGCGTGGCGCCGTAGAAGTCGATCCGCTCGGCGGCCTCGGCGCCGGTCATGCCGTCGGCGGTGCCCTCCTTCCAGAGCGCGTTGACGGCCGCGGAGATGCTCTCGCGCGACTCCTGCCAGCGCCCGGCCTCGACGAGGACCTCGAGCTTGACGACCGGCTGCGGGGCCGCGTCCACGACGTAGAGCTGGGCGCCGTTGGCGAGGCGCTTGCGGTCGGGCGCGGGCAGGCGCACGTGCTCGATGGCGTGGATGGGGGGGGCGGGGGGGAAGGGAGGGCTATCTATCACGACTCGCGTGCTGTATTTCGGCAATCGTCACGGTGGCGGCAGCTTCGTCTACGGAGTAGTAGATAAGGTATGACCACTTTCGAATAACTTGGACAACTAGGTTTCCCCGGGTAAAACGTTCGGACAAGGAGAATGCGTGGGGTGAGTTACCGACTTGCTTTGTCGTCTTGAGTATCCCTCTAGACACATGGCGGGCACCTCTCTCAGAAGATTTACGCTTGACGTAATCTTCGATCTCTTTCAGATCTTCAATGGCTAATGGCGACCACTCTACTTTATAGGTTTTCAAAGGAGACCAAATTGCTTCTCTACCGCTTCTTGGGAGATACCGCCGCCATCCTTCACGACTTGAATCCGCGCTTCCCAACGGTCGAAATCTTTGTCGCTGGCCGGCGGGCTGTGTAAATCCCGAGCGTTAAATTTTAGGTCGAATAGCGCGAGCGCCTCGTTCAGCACCTCTCGGTCGTCGGTGAGACCAACGAGCGCCGTAAGCTCCTCCTTAAGGTCGGCGATTTCTCTAGGCTGCTCTGCGGTCTTCACGTCGGTAGCGGTCATGGCGCGGAAGGTAGGACGTTTTCGCGAACGCGCCACTCTTCCAACGCCCCCAGCAGCCGCGCGTTCTCGGCCGCCGTCCCGACGTTGATCCGCAGGTGGCCGTAGCCAAATTTGCTGGTCTGGTTGCGGACCACGATCCCCTGCGCCACGAGGTAATCGTACAGCGCGTTGGCCTCCTCGAGCTTGACGAGCACGAAGTTGGCATTCGTCGGGTAGACGTGCTCGAAGTAGTCGGTTTTGGCGAAAGCCGCCAGTAACGTCTTCATGCCGGCCTTCATCGCGGCAATGTCGCGGGCCACGCGCGTGTGCCGCTGCCGCACGGCCTCGAGGGCGAGTTGGCCACTCTCGATCGACACGTTGTAGGGTGGCTTGATGCCGTTGAGCCAGGCGATCAACTCGGCGCTCGCGAAGGCCACCCCGACGCGACTGCCGGCCAGGCCGTAGGCCTTCGACATCGTCTCGATGGTCATCACGTTCGGGTGCGTCTCGAAGAGCTTGCGGTAGCTCGGCTGGCCCGAGAACTCGACGTACGCCTGGTCGATGACCACGATCCCCGGGAAGGCCTCCACGAGGGCCATGACGCGCGCGGGCTCGTAATCGTTGCCGGTCGGGTTGTTGGGCGTGCACAGGAAGAGGATACGGTCGCGGTCGGGGTCGGCTTTCGCCAAAACCTGCGCTACGTCGGGCTGCATATCCCGGTCGAGGGGGATGTCGAGCACCGCGAGGTCGTTCAGGTCGGCGTCGACCTGGTAAATCCCGAAGGTCGGCGGCAACTGCACGATCCGGTCTTGGCCCGGGCGGCAAACCAGGCGCATCAGCAGGTCGAGCGCCTCCGAGCTGCCGTTGCCGACGAAGACGTTGTCAACGCCGACGCCGTAGCTCTCCGCGATCGCCTGCCGCAGCTCGGTGTGGACTGGGTCGGGGTAGCGGTTGTGGCCGTTGTCGAACGGATTCTCGTTGGCGTCGAGCAGCACGTCCGCCGCGCCCGAGAACTCGCCGCGCGCACTTTTGTAAAAGTGCATCCGCTTGAAGTTGGGACGGATGAGGCCGGAGAGGTCGAAGTCGACGGTGGGATTGATGGTTTGGGCTTTCAATTAGCTATTTTAGTTTTCAATACGAGTGACTCGTCATTGCGAGCCGAGAGCCGACGAGCTTGCGAGTCGGCGAACTGGCGTGGCAATCTCCTATTATACACGTGTACTTTGAATGTATGAGATTGCCACGCCAGGCTGCGCCGTCTCGCAATGACGGTACGTACGGCATCGCCGTCCCAAAGTGACATCACCCCCAGCACACTCTCCACTCTAAACTCTCCACTTATTCAAACCGTCTCAAACCCCTTGTAATAAAACCGCTGCTCCACGATCAACCCGTGTTCCCAGTTTTGCCGAAAGGCTTCCCTTAATCTTTGTTCCAAGCCTTCGTTGCTCATGAAGTGGATCTCCATCTCGCCCCAGACCAGGCCGCGCGCCTCGTCGATGACGGCGTCGGCGATGGCGATGTTGGCGGAGGACACGCGCTTTTCGGCGGCGCGCTCGGCGGCCACGATATCGTCGCGACCGCGCCTCGGCTCGTCGTCGTTCTCGTACTGCACGATGCCCTCGGCGTAGTAGCGCTCGATGGCGTCGAGGTAGCGGCCTGCGCCGATCATCCGGCGGTACTCCACGAAGATGTCGGTGAGCTTCGTGGGGAGCGGCGGTGGGGTAGCGGGGTCGTCGGCGTCGTCGGTGTCGTCGGCGCCTACGGCGTTCAGGTCCCAACCGCCGTAGAAGTCGTAGGGCGCGCCGCGCAAGGACTTCGCGAAGAAGATGAGCTGGCCCGTGTGGTAACTCAGGTGCTCGGTGACGTGCACCCAGACCCCGACGGGCGTCGTGTCGTGGCCCTGGATGCGCAGGGGCGCGCCGGGCGCAATCGGGGCCTCGAGGACCCGTAGCACCTCCTCGAAGACCAACTGAAAGTCGGCGAGGATCTGAGCTTTGTCCGGCCCCGTGCGCCCGGCAAACTCAGCGTCCCGCTCGCGCACGTCGGGCTGGCCGTCGAGGTTGCTGAGGACCCACTGCCGCAGGTTGCCCGTGAGGTGGATGAGTTGGTTGGCGGGCGCGAGGCAGTGCTCGTTGGGGCGCCGCCAGATCTGCTCCGCCGTGAGGCTCGCCCAAGTAGCCTCGACCTTGCGCAGGTTTTCACGTAAGTAGAACCCCGTAGTGCGTCGAAATTCAGATTCGAATGCGGCGTCCGGTAGTGACGCTGGCGGCGTCGTGGTTTGTTGTATTTCGGCCATTACTTACTGCGGTTGAGGCGTACGCTCACGGCGCGGGCGTGGGCTTCGAGTCCTTCGGCTTTCGCCAAAACCTGCACCGCGGGTCCGATGGCGTCGAGGCCCTCGGGGGTGAGCTGCTGGAAGGTGACCTTGCGGACGAAACTATCCAGCGAGACCCCGGCGTAGATGCGGGCGAAACCGTTGGTGGGCAAGGTATGGTTCGTGCCGGAGGCGTAGTCCCCGACCGACTCCGGGCTGAAGTGCCCGAGGAACACCGACCCGGCGTGCTGGACGCTGCGCGCGACGTACTCCGCATCCTCGACGGCGAGGATGAGGTGCTCCGGGGCGTAGGCGTTCGAGATGGCCATCGCCTCGACGATCGTGTTCACCTGGATGGCGACGCTGTGCTCGAGGGCCTGCGCGGCGATGTCGCGGCGGGGCAGGCGCTCGAGCTGGTGTTGCAACTCCGGCTCCACCTCGGCGAGGATGCGCGCCGAGGTCGTCACGAGCACCACCTGGCTGTCCGGGCCGTGCTCGGCCTGGCTCAGCAAGTCCGCCGCGACGTAGCGCACGTCGGCCGAGTCATCTGCCACGACGAGCACCTCCGACGGGCCGGCCGGCATGTCGATGCCGGTGCCGCGCAGGGTAGCGATCTGCTTGGCGGCCAGCACGTACTGGTTGCCGGGCCCGAGGATCTTGTCGACCTTCGGCACGGACTCCGTCCCGAGCGAGAGCGCCGCGATGGCCTGCGCGCCACCCATCAGGAAGACGCGGTGCACGCCCGCCGCCAGCGCCGCGGCCGCCATGGCCGGGTGCAGCGTCCCGTCGGCCTGCGGGGGCGTAGCGAGTACGATCTCCTCGCAGCTCGCGAGCCGCGCCGGGACCCCGAGCATGAGCACGGAGCTAAACAGCGGCGCCGAGCCCCCGGGCGCGTAGATGCCGACGCGCTGGAGGGGGATGGGCCGGCGCCAGACCTTGACCCCGGGCATCGGCTCGATCGGTGCCTCGTAGCGGTGCTGGGTGTTGTGGAAGGCTTCGATGTTGGCGGCGGCGAGCTTGATGGCGGCGGCGAGATTCTCGGTGATCTCGGCGGCGCGGGCCTCGACGGTGGCGCGCGGGACCTCGAGGGTATCGAGGGTCACCCGGTCGAACAGCTCGGTGTAGGTCCGCACGGCCTTATCGCCCTCGCGCTCGACGCGGTCGAAGATGGGCTCGACGCGGGCCATGAGTTCGCGCAGGTCTTGCTGCGGGCGGCGCGTGGCGGCGGCGGCCTCGGCGGGGGTGGGGTTGCGCAGGATTTGCATCGTGGAAGGAAAGGCGCGGGGGGGGCGGGAGGTTGAGTTGGGCCTGAAGGCGGCAATGGCCTCACGACCGAATGGGGTTGGGCCCCCGCTCGGGAGTCGCTGGCTTTCGATGTTTTCGTCGGGTCGCATCGTCGGGTTGCCTCGTCGGGTGCGTAGGTAAGCCACGCGCTTCTCTCACTTTCTCCCTACCTTCGGGCTATGAAAATCTTGATCGACGTAGAGGAGGCCAAGGCGGGCAACTTGTTAGACTTATTGAAAGGTGCCGGTTACAGCAAGGTGAAGGCTCTCTCTAGGGAGGACGCCAAAATTCTGGCGGACTTGGCGGAAGGCATCGATGAGTTGAGGATGGTTAAGGCTGGCCATAGGCGGGGCAAGCCCCTGGAGGAGTTGCTCGATGAGCTTTGAGGTAATTATTTTCCGGCTGACGGAGCCCCGATCGCAGGGGCGGGCCTCAAATTCGACGCGGGGGGCTTAGCTTTGGGGGATGAAGATGCTCGTAGAAGTAGACGACACGAGAGCGGGTTTCGTACTTCAGTTGCTCAAGGAGCTAAAGTGCGTCAAGGTAGAGCCGCTGTCTCCGGAAGACGAAGCCGTCGTCGAGCACATCGACCGAGCGATGACCGAACTCAAAGACCTCCTCGCCGGAAGGCTCGAAGGAAAGCCCGCCACGCAATTTTTGGCTGAGTTAAGGGCCTCCGTCGAAGCGTCGGCGCACTAGTGGCCTACAAGATCACCGTCCTCCCTGAGTTCGAGGCGCAGGCTAAGAAATTAGGCAAGAAGTACCGATCCCTACCGGACGACTTGTCGGCACTGTTCGAGCAGCTAGGAGATTACCCTTCGTCCGGAACGCCTCTGGGTGGCGGCCTCTACAAAGTTCGCTTGAAGATTTCATCTAAGCGCCAAGGCAAAAGCGGGGGCGGGCGGGTCATCACGGCTGTCTTAGTGAGTGAAGACATGGTTTACTTAGTAGCCCTGTACGACAAGTCGGAGTTGAGCAGTATTTCGACTGCCGACCTGAAGAATAGACTCAGGAAGTATTTGGACGGGTGAGGGTTTTGCTGGGTCACGGCTGCGTGTAGCGCTCTTACACTGAGGACCACGAGGGCAGTGCCTGGCTGCCAAATCCTTATTGTTGCGGCTAACGGCCAGCCTTTCCGAAGCGCCGTAACAGCCGTTAGACAAGAACGCCGCAGGCCGACGCCGCCGCAGGCCGACGCCGCCGCTGGTCAACCTAAACGACCATTTTTTGGATCGGTAACACCACAATCCCCTCCGCCCCAGCAGCCCGCACCTCGTCGATCGTATCCCAAAACCGCGCCTCCTCCACCACGCTGTGCACGGCGCACCAGCCCTCGTCCGCGAGCGGCACCACCGTCGGACTCTTAATGCCCGGCAAGATCGCCTGCACCGCCGCCACCTTATCCGCCGGGACGTTCATCACGATGTACTTCGAGTCGGCCGCGCGCTGCACGGCGGCGATGCGGAACAGCAACTTGTCGAGGATAGCGCGCTTCACGTCACTCAGGTCCGGGCGGGAGATGAGGACCGCCTGCGAGCGCATCACTTCTTCAACCTCCTTCAGGCCATTGCTAAAGAGCGTCGAACCCGTCGACACGATGTCACAAATTCCGTCCGCCAGACCGATCGTCGGCGCGATCTCCACCGAGCCGGAGATGGTGTGCAGCTCCGCCTTAACGCCTTTGCCATCGAGGTAGTTTCGTAGGATATTCGGGTAGCTCGTGGCCAGTTTCTTGCCCCGGAAATACTCGACGCCGGGGTAGTCGACCTCCCGCGGCACGGCCAGCGACAGGCGACAGGCCGCGAAGCCGAGTTTGCGCTCGACGCGCACGTCCACCGGCTCCTCGGCCACGACGTTCTCGCCGAGCATCCCGCAGTCGGCCGTGCCGTCGGCCACGTAGTCGGGGATGTCGTCGTCGCGCAGGTACAGCACGTCGAGCTCGAAGTTGGCCGCCGGGGCGATCAGCACGCCGCGCCCGCCCTGGATGCGGATCCCGCAGTCTTTGAGCAGCGACAAAGAGGACTCGGAGAGGCGGCCGGACTTCTGGACGGCGATGCGGAGGCGGGTGGACATAAGGCGGGTAGGTGGGCGCTTGGCGTTAGGGCGCGCGAAAGTAGATACTTTTGCCACCCCCAAAAGTCCGCACCCGCATGCCCCGTCTCGCCAGCCGCGCCGCCAACGCCTACCGCAGTCCCATCCGCGAACTCGAAGACCAGGCCGAGGCCGTCAAACGCCGCGGCACACGCGTGCTCCACCTCAACATCGGCCAGCCCGACCTGCCCACGCCCCCGGAGGCCTACCAGACCCTGCGCGACCTCGAGCCCGGCGTGCTCGCCTACGGCCCCGCGCGCGGCCTGGAGTCCTACCGCCTCGCGCTCCAGCGCTACTACCGCCGCTGGGGCGTGGAGCTCGAGCTAGATCACCTCAACGTCACCACCGGCGCCTCGGAGGCCATCTGGCTCACGCTCAACGCCATCGCCGACCCCGGCGACGAGGTCATCGTCCCGGAGCCGTTTTACGCGCTCTACAACGGCTTCCTCCAGATCTGCGGCGTCGCGGTCGTGCCCGTCGCTACCGAACTTAGTGAAGGCTTTCGCCTCCCGCCCGCCGAGCGTTTTGCGGAAGCGGTATCCCCCCGCACGAAGGCCATCCTGCTCTGCAACCCCGGCAATCCCACGGGCCAGGTCTACTCCGCGGCCGAGCTCGACGATATCGGGCGCCTTGCGGCAAAACACGACCTCTACGTCATCGTCGACGAGGTCTACCGGGAGTTCGTCTACGACGGCGCCGTGTTCACCTCCGCGCTCGCCGTCCCGTCGATGCACCGCCGCGCCATCGTCATCGACTCGGTCTCCAAGCGCTACTCCGCCTGCGGGGCCCGCATCGGGAGCGTCGCCTGCCGCGACGAGGCCCTCATGGAGGCCATCACGCGCATCAGCCGCTTCCGGCTCTGCCCGCCGACGCTCGGGCAACTCATGTGCGAGCGCATCCTCGGCGCCGACGGGCACTACCTCACGGAGGCCCTCGCGGAGTACGACCGCCGGCGCCACGTGCTCTACGAGGGCCTGCGCCAGATCGACGGCGTGCGGTGCTACCTGCCGCAGGGCGCCTTCTACTGCTTCGTGGAGCTGCCCGTCGACGACGCCGATGCCTTCGCGAAGTGGATGCTGACGGAGTTCGTCCACGGGGGCCACACCGTCATGCTCGCCCCGGGCGCGGGCTTTTACGCCACGCCCGGCAAGGGTCGCCACGAGGTCCGCATCGCGTACGTCCTCAATGTGGACGACCTGCGCCTGGCCGTGGAGTGCCTCCGCGTCGCGCTCGAGGCCTACACCGAGATCGAGATGAAGGAGGTAGCGGCGGCCGCCACGGGCGCGGGCTTTACCCACTAGGACGAAGGCTTAGCCCCGTGCGCACGCCAAGATATTTAGGGGCGCCGCGGCGGCAGATACCAGACCTTTACCCCACACATTGCGTTACACCCCACTATGACGCCCCGCTGGACCCTCCTCGCCAAAGTGCTGCTCTTCGTGGCCCTGCTCGCGGCCTCGGCCCTGCTCAAGCAACAGGGCATCTTCGAGGAGGAGACCCTGGTCCACGTCCGCCCCGTGTTCCGCTTCCTGTCCATCCTCGTGGCGCTCAACGTCGCCCTGGTGCTCTTCACGAGTGTGTACAGACGCAGGAAGGGGCTTTCGCCAAAACAACAGGACGCCATCCTCCTGGGCCTCCAGAACGTGTACTACATCTTCGTCGTGCTCATCAGCGTCGCGGCCGGGATCACGCTCTACGGCCTCGACCTCAAGGAGGTCTTCTACAGCCTCTCCATCATCGCGGCCGCCCTCGCGATCGTGTCCAAGGATTTCATCGCCGAGATCATCTCCGGCCTCATCATGACCTTCTCCGGGCAGCTGTCCGTCGGGGACTACATCAGCATCGGCAACATCAAGGGCCGCGTCTCGACGCTTACGATCACGAAGGTGGTGCTGCTCAACGAGGACGACGACCTCGTGCATCTCCCCAACACCAAGGTCTTCAACGGCGAACTCGTCAACTACACCCAGCGCATGCAGCGCCGCGTGTCGATCGAGTTTCAGGTGGCCCTCGCCAACATCCCGAGCGTCGACGACTTCGAGGCCCGCCTCATCGACGCCCTCCACGACTACGAAGACCTCATCATCCCCGGGAGCCACTCCCTGCGCGTGGTCGACCTCCACAAGGACTCCGCGGAGTTTAAGTTCCGCTACACCCTCCACGAGCGCTCGCCCAATATCGA
The DNA here is from genome assembly GCA_965215115.1 of Saprospiraceae bacterium. GTDB lineage: Bacteria > Bacteroidota > Bacteroidia > Chitinophagales > Saprospiraceae > CALDTK01. The sequence continues at coordinate 1,268,581 of OZ244050.1, read as the reverse complement.
GCGCGATATTAGGCGGAAGACCTCGCGGATGGTGATCAACTATATCCAATCGGTGGGGCGGAGGAAGGAAGGGCACTATGCTGAAGGGGCAGCCACGCCTCTGGGGGCGTTGCGCTAAGAGTCCGCCACACACGCGTCATCCCGACCGCGGGAAGCCAGTGGAATGATCCCCAAAATAGGCACGACCCCTATTCTACTACAAACGACGCTACCGCCACCTCTTGCCCACCACCCTTCCGCAATAATAGCCGGTACACACCAGACGCAAGCTCCACTATCGCCTCCGCACCCAGCACATCTTCCCCGCCTAGGTCAAAACGGACCTGCTCCCGGTAGACCGTCCGCCCAGCCGCGTCCACGACGCTGGCTTCTCCCGTCGTCCCAGCCCACGGCTCCGGCGCGGCATAGTGTAGCATGGCACCAATGGGGAGTGGATTGGGCCATGGTGCCCGCTGAAGACTCACGGCGAGATCAGATGTCCCGGTAGGTTTGACGGGCGGGTGGGAATAGGGGTCCTCCCACTGGACGAAGACCGCGAGGCGGTCGTCGCCGAAGATCTTTGGTAGGTCGTATACGTGGTATTCTTCTGGGGCTCCGTCAATGTATGAACGATAAAGCTTACGAAATACCATCCCATTATTACTATGCTCTGGCTGGGTAGCGACGACAAGGCCTCCCCATGCACGGGCTCTGCGATCTATGGGGCGAGATGCGTACCAAGCTGTATCAGGAACTTTAGTAAAACCTGCTTGAAGACCACTATACTGTATAATAACCCGTGGAAAATTTATCGTGTCTACCACCCCCGGATCACGCGGTAGTTGTACCCTTAAACCCCCAGTTGTGTCAATAAGGTGCGGATGGAAGTGCACCACAAACACATACCGTACCTTCTTGCCGTACGTCGCGTTGGTAATGGATCTGCGCCATGCGGTCCACAACGGTAGACTAGTGGTATCGTAGTCCGGCAGGTACGTCCACGGCATCCCGGGCGAAACCGGGTATTCGGGGCGGGGCGGGTCTTGGGCGTATGTGAGATTAATAAATGCGCCGATGGTAACTAGGGCGAGTGCGTAAGTAAGTAATTTCACGGTACGACAATTTTAGTAGTGACCGTAAGATTCCCATTTTTCGAGGTAGCCGCGAGGTAGTATATTCCTGTGTGAAGAGTTTCGGTTACCCTTATGTGTTTTTGTCGTTCATTTAGTTGACCTTGAGCGACGATCGACCCCAGACCATCCACTAGCATGTAATCGTATACCGCCGTAGACGACGGGCTCATAGGAAGTATAAACGACTTTGTGGATTGTCCACCCACCGTAACGAGAACCTCCTTAAAATTATCTGCCGTTAGGTCTTCCGCTTGTTCGCGGTCACCAACGATACCCTTAGATTCGCTCTGTCCAGAATCGTCCGTCTCACATCGGTCCCGGTAGATTGCGGCTCGCACCACAGTACCATCACTAGCTGTTACTGAGACCCAGAAGTACCTCGGTGTAAGGTCCGGCCAGCTGAAGCTAGTGTTGGTATTGCTTGATACGTAGGTACTTGTCGTGAAATTGGGAGTGGTGGATACTCGCCATTCGTAAGTGAAGGGGCCGCTTGCCGGGCCGCCAGTATTGCCAGGTATGACCACGGAGTTGAGTTGGATCTGGCCACAACCGGGATAGTAATATCCGGCGTCAATCAATGCGTGAGTATTGCCGCTAAGTTCTAGTTGAGAGATCCGACAGAAGTTGGTAGCAATGCGGGCAGCGTTGTTAAAGGCTGGTGGTCCAACTGCCCCTGTTGGCTCGGTCGCGATAATATTACCCTGTGCGTCCAAGTGCTCATAATAGACAGCAGGATTAGAATAATGTGGAATGCGGTGAACCCCAGGATAATCTATCCCACCCATCACAGTCGCTCGGTCGAAACTTGGGTTTCCGAAGAGCAATACCCCTTCTTTATGGACGGCGTCGAACATGTGACCCAACTCATGCGGTACGATCGTCCTCGCCCAGTAACCCATGTCTTTGTTGATGTCGATCACCCCAAAGGCATCGTCGTACTGCACGTTGAGTCCCGCTACCTGTCCAGCGCAGTCAAAGTGATCGTCCACGAATAGGAGTGCATCGGCGTCGTACTGCGTCCGTAAGGTAGTAAGCTCTTGAGTAGTAATGAGCACGTCTACCAGTGGGGTTTGTCCTCGATCACCACAGATGATGGTGTCACCGGGGATGTTGAGCGGGGATACCAATGGGTCGTGACGAAGTGCATTTATCATCTTCGGACCTACTGCCGATCTTGCAAGATGTCCGTTAGTCTGTGTCTGAGCCATAAATACATACTGCTGCCAATCTTGGATATCCCCAGTTAGTCCGTTTAGAAACTGGTCGGCTTCTAGCGTCCGCACAAACAGCACATCTACCACCGCAGCACATGCGTAGTCCGGATTCACGGTACCACCCGCGCCTGCGTCAGAAGGGCATCCCATAATTTCGGCGGTAGTTCTAACGGCAGCTGTGCCCCCCTTGGTAGTTCCCTCGGTCGATTCACTGTGCTGGACTCGACCTAAGGTGCGCGCGGCAGGCAGAAAGCTGTACGTGTCGCTACCGACGGTGAGATGGCCCCTCGGGCCTTCCTGCTCGTCCATCAACGCATAGAACGAACCTCCCGTCTCTGAAGTGCCGAGCAGGCTTACCTGCCCGTCATTGCCCGCCTCGGCGTAGTTGATGCGGAGGTAGTGCTTGCGACCGTCGATTGTCACCAAGTAGCCGCGCTCCGCGTCGAAGGCGGGCGTGGTCTCTGCTACGCGGATGTACATGTCCTCATCGCTGGCTTTGCCCGCCTTACCCGCCTGAACTGCCGCACGCTCAGCTGGGCTCATGGCCGTGCTTCGCATGATCTCCAAGAAGGGCTGCCCGTGATCAGCGCTCCTGTCCTGCGCCCGCAGTAGCGAATTGCTCCCGAGCAGCAGGACCAGCAACACCACGCACGGTCGCCAACCGGGAGAGAGAGAGACATGGGTGACAGCGCCGCGGCGCGTGGGTACTATCTGCTGCATAAGGTCTCGATTGAGGATTAGACTAGCGGTACTCCGGATTCCAAAGGTAGTGCGGAGAACGTGCCGTGGGTACAACCCCAGAGAAATTGTCTAGATGCTGACATGATTGTCGGGAATTAGACGAAAAGTTTTAGGTCCAAAAATCACGCTCTATTAACGTTCTCTCCGGAGGGCACTCCGAACCCCCGCCCCACCCCCGCCGTTTAGCCAGGTCTATATGTATTTACTGCTACGAGCGTCGATGGCCGCGCTTTGCCTGGGCTTATCCTCTGGCCTCCTCGCCCAGAAGGCCACCCCCTTCCAGGTCACCGGCGAGCTCGTCGACGGTGAGCTCGACGAGGCCCTCGGCTTCGCCAACGTCGTCGTTTACACCCCGGGCGATAGTCTGGTGGGCGGCACGACGAGCGACATCGACGGGCGTTTTGCCGTAAGGCTACCCAGAGCAGGCACGTACAGACTCGAGGCCTCCTTCATCGGCTATGCGGATCAGGTCCGCGAGGTCGTTGTCACGAAGGGCGAACCCACCGTGGCGCTGCCCGTCATCTCCCTCGCCGCCGGCGGTACCGACCTCGACGAGGTCGTCGTCACGGCCGAGCGGGCCCTGATGGAGCTCGGGCTCGACCGTAAGGTCTTCAACGTAGAGAACAACATCGCCGCGGCCGGGGGCTCGGCCACCGACCTCCTGCGCAACCTCCCGAGCGTCTCGGTGGACCTCGACGGCAACGTGAGCCTCCGGGGCTCGGGTAACGTGCGCTTCCTCATCAACGGACGGCCGAGCGGACTCACTTCCGACGACCCGGCGGCCTTCCTCGCGTCGCTGTCGGCCTCCAACATCGAGCGCATCGAGATCATCACCAACCCCGGCGCCGCCTTCGACCCCGAGGGCACGTCGGGGATGATCAACATTGTCCTCAAGCAGCAGCGCAAGGACGGGCTCAACGGCAGCGTCACGGCCAACGTCGGGACGCGCGACAAGTACGACGGGACGGTGAGCCTCAACTACCGCCTCGGGCGCTTCAACCACTTCCTCAACCTGAGCGGGCGTGACGACACCCGTTTCGTGGAGGGCGACCGGCAGCAGTTCGGCCTCGGGGACTCCACCTTCCGGCGCGACATCACCTTTGGGGGCTTTCGCCAAAACACGGGGGCGAGTATTCGGGGTGGCACGGAGTATGCGCTCAACGAACGCGGGTCCGTCCAGCTCCAGGGCACCTACCAGTACCAGGAGGGTCAGAGCGCCAACGATCGCTTCACCGATTTCTTCGCCGCCGACGACCGGCTCGCCCAGCGCACCCTCCGCGCCGAGACCGAGCCCTCCCGAGAGAACGAATACGAGATCCGCGCCGACTACACCCAGCGTTTTGCCGAGGACGGCCACCAACTCGGCGGCGCCCTCCAGTACAGCAACTCCTACGAGACCGAGACCGAGGACTACCTCCAGACCGACCGCGATCCGCTGGGCCAAATCTTCCGCGTCGACCGCCAGAACGCGCCCGTCATCGAGGACCGCACCGAGATGCTCGGCCAGCTCGACTACGAGCGCCTCGTCGGCGACGTGGCCCTCACCGCCGGGTGGCGCACGACCATCGAGCAGCTGCGCACCGACGCGACCTTCAACCAGTTCCTCCCGAGTTCGGAGAGCTTCAGCAAGGTGGACAGCCTCAGCAACGTCTTCGCCTACGACGAGCAGGTGCACGCCCTCTACGCCACCGCCGGCCTGGAGCCGGGCAAGTGGCGCCTGAGTGCTGGCCTGCGCGCCGAGCAGGCCTTCACCCGTAGCGAGGTCCTGGAGCCCGTCGAGCAGGCCGCACGCTTCGACAACGACTACTTCAAGGTGTACCCGAGCATCTTCACCGGCTACGAACTCAGCGACCGCAGCACCTTCCAGCTCAACTACTCCCGCCGCATCAACCGCCCGCGGAGTCGCCAGCTCAACCCCTTCATCGACCGCGGTGACCCCTTCAACCTGCGGGCCGGCAACCCCTTCCTCCTCCCGGAGATCATCAACAGCTTCGAGGCCAACTGGCAGCAGCGCGTCGGCCCGGCCACCATCACCACCGGCGCCTACTACCGCCAGAAGCGCGACCTCATCAGCCGCGTCAACCGCACCCTCGAGGGCGGTCTGGTGAGCCTCTCCACCAGCGACAACCTCGACCGCGGTCGCGACATCGGCCTCGAGGTCATCGCGCGCTACCGCCTCGGCGAGAAGGCCGACGTCACCGCCTCCGGCAATCTCTACCGCACGCAGATCGACGGCAACCTCGCCGAGGGCGCCGTCGACGTGGCCGGCACCCTGTTCGAGAGTCGCCTCCAGGCCAACGCCGAGCTCCCCCTCGGGGTGAGCGCGCAGGCCACCTACTTCTACCGCAGTCCCGGCGTCAACGCGCAGGGCACCTACGAGACCATCCAGAGCCTCGACGTCGGCCTGCGCCGCGACATCCTCAACAAGCGCGGCTCCATCACGCTACGCGTCTCGGACGTGTTTAACACCCTCGCCTACCGCTTCACGAACACCGTCGCCGGCCTCGAGACCACGACCCGCTACAAGCGCGAGAGCCGCATCGGCTACCTGGGCTTCCAGTACCGCTTCGGCGTCGACGCCGACAAGCGCCCGCGCGAAGAGCGTCGCGACGGCCGCGGCGATGGTGGTGGTGGTGGTGGTGGGGATGATATGTAAAGGGGGTCAACCGTGTGAGGGTGAAGTGAAAAGTGTGCAATGCACTACCGCGTACGGTCGTCTCGTCGTTCGAGATACGAGCGTATTCACTCCTAAGGTGCCCCACGCACGACAGCCCGCCCCAAAGCCCCAAGCACAGCCCCAACGAGGCGGCAGCCAAAATAAGCGCCGCTGCGCAACAGCTCCTTGGATTCCCCCACCGGGGGCTAGGGGAGACCACGCCCCCCACAGCAGCACATTTGGAACGAAAAGTCTGGAATCAAAAATCCACTCCCAACCCTATTTTACCCCCATGCGCCTGCTCCCTTCCCTATTGCTCGTTTGCCTCTTCACCCTCCCCGCCTACGCCCAAAACTGGCGCCCGCTCTTCGACGGCAAGTCCCTCGCCGGCTGGGAGCAACACGGCGGCAAGGCCACCTACGAGGCCACGGACGGCATGATCGTCGGCACCGCCGTCCCCAACTCCCCCAACTCCTTCCTCTGCACGAAGGAGACCTACGGTGACTTCGTCTTCGAGTGCGAGGTCTTCCTCCCGAACGCCCTCAACTCGGGCGTCATGTTCCGCGCGCAACTCGACCCCGCCACCGACCGCGTCTACGGCTACCAGTGCGAGATCGACCCCGACCCCCGCGCCTGGACCGGCGGCATCTACGACGAGGGCCGCCGCAAGTGGGTCTACCCCCTCACCTACAACGAGCCCGCCCGCGACCTCTTCCGCCTCGGCACGTGGAACACGATCCGCATCGAGGCCCTCGGCCCGGAGTTGCGCACCTACGTCAACGGCGAGATGGCGAGCCGCCTCGTGGACGACGCCGACGCCCGCGGTTTCTTCGGCCTACAGGTCCACAGCATCGGCCCGGCGGAGATGATCGGGTACCAGGTCAAGTGGCGGGGCCTGCGCATCCTGACCGACAGCGTGGCGGCGTACCGGCTTACGCCAAAACCCTCCGTGCGCGAGGTCAGCTTGCGCCAAAACCAGCTGACCGACTACGAGCGCAACCACGGTTGGCGAATGCTGTGGGACGGCAGAACGAGCGCGGGATGGCGCGGCGCCAAACTGGCGGGTTTTCCCGAAAGGGGCTGGAGCATGAAAGACGGCGTCCTCACCGTCGAGGCCACCGACGGCGGCGAGAGCACCGGCCCCGGCGACATCGTCACCGAACGCCACTACGGCGACTTCGAGCTCGAGCTGGAGTTCCGCCTCACGCCCGGGGCCAACTCCGGCATCAAGTACTACGTCGACCCGGAGCTCAACCAGGGCGCCGGCTCCGCGATCGGGTGCGAGTTCCAGATCCTCGACGACGCCCTCCACCCCGACGCCAAGCTCGGCGTGGCCGGCAACCGGACCCTCGGCGCCCTTTACGACCTGATCCCGCCCAAAAACGTGGACTACGGTCGCGGCAAGCAGACCAACGCCATCGGTGAGTGGAGCCGCGCGCGCATCGTGGCTAAGGACGGCCACGTCGAGCACTGGCTCAACGGCGAGAAGGTGGTCGAGTACGATCGCTTCTCGCAGACCTTCGCCGCCCTGGTGGCTTACTCGAAGTATAAGGACTGGCCCAACTTCGGTAGGTGGCCCGCTGGCGCTATCTTGCTGCAGGACCACGGCGACCGGGTGAGCTACCGGAATGTAAAAATCCGGGAACTGTAAAGTGCGAAAGGGAAAAGTGGAGAGTTGAAAGTGACTGTGCGACCCGTCATCCCGAGACGGCGTAGCCCGGCGTATCGTCATTGCGAGACGGCGCAGCCTGGCGTGGCAATCTCTAAACTTCATCATCGCACAGACTTAGAGCGATTGCCACGCCAGTCGCAACGACGGGGCGGCTCGCAACGACGGGGCGGCTCGCAATGACGGGACGGCTACGCTGAGGTCAAGTCTTGCCTCGACGCTATGCGATTTTAACGATATTGCAGCACGCCTCCCGGCAACCCTTTACCACTTTTCACTACACTACTTTACCACTTCCCTCATGCCGACCCGCCGCCAATTCATCGCCACTGCCTCCACGGCCGCCCTCTTCGCGCCCGCCGTGTCCTACGGCAAGATCCTCGGTGCGTCCGACCGGCTCAACGCCGCCGTCGTCGGGATCAACGGTCGCGGGCAGGCGCTCGTCAACGCCATCGTCAAGTCGCCCGACATGCAGCTCGTGGCCCTGTGCGACGTCGACCGCCGCACCTTCGCGAAGGTGCGCGAGAAGCTCGGCCCCGATTACGCTTCCGCCAAAACACTCCAGGAGTTCCGGGACTACCGCAAGCTCCTCGAGCGCGAGGACCTCGACGTGGTGGCCATCGCGACGCCCGAGCACTGGCACATGCCGATGGCGATGATGGCGCTCAAGGCCGGTAAGCACGTCTACCTCGAGAAGCCGTGCAGTTTCTGTCCGGAAGAAGGGGAGATGCTCGTCGCGGCGCAGGCCAAGTACGGCAAGCAGGTGCAGATGGGCAACCAGCAGCGCAGTGCCCGCTCGAGCCAGGAGGCCATCGCCGCGATCCACGACGGCATGATCGGGAAGGCCTACCACGGCAAGGCCTGGTACGCCAACAAGCGCGGGGCCATCGGGCCGGCGAAGCCGACGGCCGTACCCGACTGGCTCGACTGGGAGCTGTGGCAAGGTCCGGCGCCCCGCCAGGCCTACGCGGAGCCCTGGGTGCACTACAACTGGCACTGGCACCGCAACTGGGGCACGGGCGAGATCAACAACAACGGCACGCACGAGATCGACATCTGCCGCTGGGCCCTCGGGGTCGACTTCCCGACGCAGGTCCAGAGCGCCGGCGGGCGCTTCCACTTCGACGACGCCTGGCAGTGGTTCGACACCCAACAGGCCAACTACACCTACGCCGACGGCAAGCTCATCACCTGGGACGGCCACTCCTGCATCCCGACCGAGACCCACGGCCGCGGGCGCGGCGCCTGGATCGGCGGTACGGAGGGCTACGCGATCCTCGACCGCGGCGGGTCTACCGTCTACGACCTCGACGGCAAGGTCTTGCTAGACCTCAAGGAGGAGGGCAAGAGTGCCACGCTCAACACCGTCGGCGAGGGCTCCCTCGACATCCTCCACATGCAGAACCTCGCCGATGGGATCCTCCAGGGCGAGAAGCTCCGCTCCGCGATCGCCGATGCGCGCATCTCGCAGTGGCACTGCCACGTCGGCAACATCGCCCAGGACCTAGGGGCGGTCCTGAAGGTCGATCCGACGACCGGTAAGGTGATCGACAATCCCGCCGCCGAGGCCAAGTGGGGCAGGGAGTACGAGGAGGGCTGGGCGCCGACGGTGTAGATCGCTCGTGATCGCGTCGCAGGCTCTCCTACACGTAGAGCATCACCAGTACCACCACCGCTCCCGCCAGCGAGAACCACAAGCCTTTCCTAAGGATAGGCCCCCCGGGTAAATACATCCACACGGCACTAACCACAAAGAACAGTAAGCTCGCCCCGAAGAAGATATTCAGCCAATAAAGCGGCGAATCCGTGGTGGCTTTGTGGAGTTTGGTAAACTTGTCTAGAATGACCGGGAGCTCCGTTTTGGCGTAAGCCGCCTCGCCGGTCGTGAGGTTGTACGTGCCCTGCTTGAAGTAGGCCACCCCCGCCTCGGTGCGCTCTATCTCGAGGCGGCGGATGTCCAGGGCCTTGCCGAGGGCCTCGGCGTCGAGATTCGGGTCCACGGTTTTGGCGTAAGCCGTCGTCTGCTTGAAGGCGTCCGTGTTGCGGAACACGAGTACGATGCCCGTGATCGCGTACATGGCCATGATCCCGAGCAGGAAGAAGCCCAGGTAGCGGTGCAGGAGACGAGCGGTGAGGGCGGAGGAGCGGACGGACATACGTAAGTGTTGTGTGGCGGCGCAAAGATGGGAAATGAAAAAAGGGCTTCCGCCAAAACCTGTCCTAGGTTTTGGCGAAAGCCCTCTGCTTCAAAAGCCACAGGCAGCGTGATAGCGCGCTACTCGACCACGACCGGGAAGGCCTGCTGCTGGTCCGCCGTCACGACGTTGAGGAAGTAGAGCCCCTCGGGCAACCCGGACGTATCGATGTCGAGCTGGTGTACCCCGGGGCCGCCCGCGAGCCGCACCTCGCGCACGGACCGGCCGAGCAAGTCGACGAGGTGAGCGGTGGCGGGCTCCTCGCTCGCCGACGTGTACACGACGCGGTGGCTGCGGTAAGCCCCGAGGGCACTGACGCGCTGGACGACCTTGGCCGTCGGACTACTACCAACACGACCCTGGACGCTCGACTGCCCGAAGCGCAGCACAGCCTCATCGTCCTCAGCGGGCGTCGGCGCGGTGCCGTTGCCGGGCGTCGAATCCGCGTCCTTGCCGCCGCCCTGCTCGAGGACCTCGACGAAGACGACGGCCGGCCCCGACTTCTGTAGCGAGTACAGGACCAGGTCGAGCGTCGCCGAGGCCCCCGGCGCGAGCGTGCCGACGGTCCAGATGTTGCGCCACACGTCGTAGCTCCCGGTCGCACTCGAGTTCGAGGTGTGGACGAAGTCCTTCGGGAAGGGCGTCGCGACGCGGACGCCGGTGGCCGCGACGGTGCCCGTGTTGCGGACCACGACCTTGAGGGGGAGCGTCTGGTAGAGCGTGTGCGTCGTGACGCTCGAGGTGAGCGCGATATCTAGGTCGATGCCGCCCGTCGGAGGCGTCGGAGGTGTCGGAGGCGTTGGTGGCGTTGGCGGCGTTGGCGGCGTTGGCGGTGCCGGCGGCGTTCCCCCCTGTCCGTTGATGATCACCATCGCCTCGTCGTCCTCGGCGGGGGTGGCGCCGTTGCGGTTGCCGGGCGTCGAGTCGGCGTCCTTCTGGTCGGCGGCGGACACCTCGGCGCTCGCGCGCCGTTCGGCGTCCGTGAGGGTGAAGAGCGTGATCTCGGCCTTGACCGTTTGGCCGGCCGCGACCGCGCCTACGTTCCAGCGTCCGATCCAGTCGCTATACGTACCGGCACCGACGGTGGCGCTCGTGAAGGCGTAGTCGGCGGGCTTCGGGAAGGCGACGACGACGCCGGTGGCGGGTGCGGTACCGGCGTTGCGGAGCGTGAGCGTGAACGTAACCGTCTTGTATTTCCCGACCGTGAGTTTGTCGGCGCTCATGGAGAGCTCCAGGTCAACGCCGGCTGTGGGCGGTGTTGGTGGGGTTGGCGGCGTTGGTGGGGTTGGCGGCGTCGGCGGGGTCGGCGGAGTTGGTGGCGTCGGCGGCGTCGGCGGCGTCGGTGGCGTCGGTGGCGTCGGCGGGGTTGGTGGGGTTGGTGGAGTGCCTCCCTGGGTGTTGATCACTACCGTGGTCTCATCGTCCTCGACGGGGGCGGCGCCGTTGCGGTTGCCCGGGGTCGAGTCTACGTCCTTTTGGTCGGCAGCCAAAACCTCGGCGCTCGCGCGTCGCTCGGCGTCCGTGAGGGTGAAGAGCGTGATCTCGGCCTTGACCGTTTGGCCGGCCGCGACCGCGCCTACGTTCCAGCGTCCGATCCAGTCGCTATACGTACCGGCACCGACGGTGGCGCTCGTGAAGGCGTAGTCGGCGGGCTTCGGGAAGGCGACGACGACGCCGGTGGCGGGTGCGGTACCGGCGTTGCGCAGCGTAAGCGTGAACGTGACGGCTTTGTACTTACCGACCGTGAGTTTGTCGGCACTCATGGAGAGCTCCAGGTCAACGCCGGCGGTCGGCGGCGTAGGTGGCGTCGGCGGGGTCGGCGGGGTAGGTGGTGTCGGTGGTGTCGGCGTCCGGATCTGAACGGAGACGGTGTTGCTCTCGGGATTGCCCAGGCCCTCCACGTCCGAGGCGCTCCCGGCGGGTAGCGCAACGGTGACGGTACCCGGGGTCGCGCCGGCCCTCAGGGTGAGCGTGTAGCTGCTGCCCGAACCCGTGAGTCCGGTGGCGGTGGCGTTCGCGATCCGGAAGTCCGCAGGGGTAAGCCCGCTCACGGTCTCCGACCAGGCCACCCCGACGGTGAATACCTCGCCGGTCGCCACGCTTGCCGTGGCGGCGGTGAGCGTGGCGACGGGCGCCACGTTGGTGACCGGCGTATCGCCGGCGCCCGCGGTGAAGAACACCGGCCGCGCCGTGAGTTGTAGCGGCGTACCCGCGGCCACCGTAGACTTCGTCCCGGTGTAGGCGTAGTCCCACGCGTACATCGTCATCTGGCCCGTGCCCCCGATCACGTTCGTCGGGAAGGCGAACGTCGCGTTCGCCACCTCGCTAAGGTCGATGCGGGTCTCGGCCCAGGCGGCGTAGACGTACGTGCCGTCGTCGCGGCGGAAGGCGTAGGCGCGGACGCCGTCGGGCGCGCGCAGCGCGGCCGTGCGGGCCTCGTCGTAGTCGGTGGCGAGGAGGAAGTCATTGGCGGTCTTGTACGCCCGCGCGGCGGGGTTCTCCCGTTGGGTGTACGGTGCGGCGTTGGGGAGGTACTTGTACATCCCCATCGCGTCGAACTCGGAGGTGAGTTGGGCCTCGGGCTTCTTGTCGGAGATGCTGTAGAAATGCGCCTGGAGGACGCCGGCGCGCTTGAACGAGATCACGGCCTTGGCCATGAAGTTGATCTGCGCGTCCTGGCCGCCGAAGTTCTCGGGGCTCGACGTAATCCGCGGGACGTTGACCTCGGTGGCGATGTTGAGCTTGCGGGGGTAGGTCACGCCATCGTAGCCGTAGCGCTCGAGCAGGGCGTTGAAGCCCCGGAGCTTGCGCTTGATCGTGCCGTCGGCCGCGCCGTCGGAGTGGCGGTTGAGGAAGGAATTACCGTACCGCACCGAGCCGTCGATGTGGGGGTAGGTGTGGTACCCGAGTACGTCGAAGTACGCCCCGCCGCGCAGCGGGAACTCGGCCGTGACCTTGCCCTCGGTCGGCTCGTCGGTGTTGCGCAGGATGGCGTCCTGGAAGCTCTCCGAGCCGAGGCCCGAGACGACGACGTAGTCATCGGGGGCGAGGGTCTTGATGATCTCCCACGAAATCCGCATCACACGGATGTAGTGCTCGATCGGGGCGTACATGACGTAGTCGCAGGGGTCGGGGTCGACGTTCCACCACGAGCCCGGGTACTCCGGGCCGCCCCAGAACTTCTCCGCCTCCGAGGGTGGCCCTTTCCAGAGCGCGGGCTCGTTCCAGATCTCCCAGAATCGCACCTGGTCCTTGTACTGGTTGACGGTCTCGTAGACGTAGGCCGCGTAGAGGTTGCGGTCGTCGTAGGGGGTGCCGTTGAGGCCCCCGTCCCAGATCGGCTCGTAGATGCCCTTGAAGTGGGCGTTCCACTTCGGCTGCTCGTTGCAGTACCGGTTGGCCCAGTCGCGGTGCTCGCCGTTCGGGAAGCCGAGGATGGCGGTGAGTTCGCCGATGCCGAGGTCCTCCATGTAGTCGAAGGTCGGCGCGCTCACGTCGTAGCCGAAGGTCCCGAGCACTTCGTCCTGGAGGCCCGGGCGCGCGGTGTTGACCCCGAGCCCGATCACGTTCTTGGCCTTGTTGCCCGCGGCCAGGTCCGTAAGGGAGAAGTTGTCCCACGGCGGGAGGTAGTCGTAGTTGATGCCCGAGCGATAGCGCCCCTGGTAGGGATCGACGCGGTCGTTGGCGGTGTAGTTGACCTGCGCACTCGCGGTACTCGCCACGAGTATCGCGGCCATCAACAGGGCGTAAGTGCGGGAGGTGAGGTCGCGCAAGCGCCGCGGGCCGGCGGGGTAGCCTAACTTCATGGGAGGGGATTTGTTCGGTTGAGTCGTGGTAATTTAAGGCGGCATGAAGGTGCGTCGCCGGGGGTAGAATCCCAAACCCTTTCTCTGTAAAGCTTTCGCAGGGCCCCGGGGGCCGCCTCGCACTCGCTCCGCCTCGCGGGCGCTCAGTCCCGTCGGCGATCATCCGGGCGTTTCGGTCGGCGCGCGTGACCGTGCGGCGGCTTTCGCCAAAACTTGCCACGCCGCGGCCGTGAACCCCGTACCGGCAACGCAGCTTTTTCCATAAGCCCAAACCCCGCCCCCCATGCAGCTCAGCCGTCTCTTCGCCTTCGCCGCCGTCGCCCTCCCCGGGGCCATCGCCGGCCGCGCGCTCTACGTTCGCGCTAGTCGCCAGGACGAGCAGCGCTACCACGATGCACTGCCCCGCACGATGAAGCTCACTTCCGCGGCCTTCCGCGCCGACGGCCCGATCCCGGCGGTCCACACCGTCGACGGCGAAGGAACCCCGCCGCCGCTGGCCTGGGGCAACGTCCCCGAGGGCACCCAGTCCATCGCCCTCACGCTCACCGACTACGACGTACCGTCGCCCGCCGTCCCGCTGGCCACCATGAACCACTGGGTCGTCTACAACATCCCCGGCCACATCACGAGCATCCCGGCCGCCTACAGCACGGGCGAGATCGAGGACCTCGGCGGTGCCGTCGGCGAGAACACCAAGGGCAATCGCGACTTCATCGCCCCGGCGCCGCCGGTGGGGACGCACCGCTACGTGTTCCGCGTGTACGCGCTGGACACGAGGCGCCTAACGCTCGGCGAAGGCACCAAAGAGGAGTTGATGGCCGCGATGAAGGAGCACGTGTTGGGATACGGCGAACTGATCGGCGTCTACGGCGGATGACCGGAGACGCACGACTACTACTTCACCCCCGAAGGTCTCCTCGTCATGACGGAGGCCAGTCACTACGCCCGGGGCCACTGCTGCGGCAATCGCTGCCTGCACTGCCCCTGGGACTGGGAGGCCGTCCGGGGCTTGCCCGCAGGTCGCGCCGCCCGTCACCATCCGTCACCCCACCCCGGCCGACGCCGCGGAGGTCGCCCTCCTCGCGCGCCGCACCTTCGCGAGCACCTACTGCAAGTACCAAGACGACATCGGCGCCAACCTCGTGCCCTACCTCACGCACTCCTTCGCGCCCGCCAAGATCGCGGCCAGTTTTGCGAAAGCGCACAACGCCTGGTGGGTCGCCGAAGACGCGCGCGGTGCCCTCTGGGGCTACGCCAAGCTCAGCCCCGAGCCGCGTGACGGTGGGCACCCCGGCGGCATGCACCTCCAGCGCCTGTACGTCCGCAAACGCGCCCGCGGCCGCGGCATCGGCAGGTCGCTGCTCCGGGAGGTGGCGGCTTTCGCCAAAACCCGCGGCGCCGATCACCTCTGGCTCACGACCCTCGCGATGGATGTCGCGAAGCCGGACTTCTACGAGCCGCAGGGCTTCCGGGAGGTAGACCGGGTGGAGTTTACGCTGGGGACGCAGGGGTTTGAGCTGGCGGTGATGGAGGGGGCGGTGGGGTAGGCAGGGCCAGAGGACTCACGGTGGTCTAACGCCAATCGCAATCTTGCCGCCCGTCGATGCGCTACCTCCTCCTCGCTACCATTTGCCTGCTCGCGTCCTGCGACCACCGACGCTCCTTCGACTAGCCCCCCGACCTCGCCGCCCTCACCGGCGAGGACCTCGGCGCCTGGGTCAAATCCGCGCCCTTCACTGGGGCCTGGGAGCCGTACAAAGACCGCGAGGAAGGCACGATGGTGTTCACCAACGTCGAGCAGGTCTTCCCCTTCCTCGGGGGCTTACACAATGACCTCGACGACGGTGACAGCTTCACCCTCGGCCCCAACGAGATGTACACCAGTGCCTCGACTATCTTCGACGACGATCAGTGGGGTGAATCCTTCGTGTACGCGGCCCTCCTGTACGAAGAGCAGGTGGTCAAACTCGAGCAGCGCTACTACACCTCCGGAGCCTTCTTCTTCGGCGGGGTTGGGGCGGTGAGCCGCGGGCACTCTGCGGCGTTGCTGCCGACCGAGCTCGAGTCTGGTTCCGGTACGCAGCAGACACGTACGTACTGGGTACAGAGCGACAACCGCAGCTACCTCATAAGCTACCTCCAACGCGGGCGCCTCGTCTTCCAGGTTGCTTTCCCGTGCGCGCCCGACCAGGTCGGCCCCTGCCTCGCGAAGTTGCAGGAGGTCAACGCGGCCCTCGGGCTCGACGACCCCACGTGGGCCGCCGCCGAGCCCACGCAACTCAATGATCGCCAGCCCCGGCCGGGTGAGTTCTGGCGCGACCCCTACGTCGGCTACTACGAGGAAGACTACACGTCCAAGCTCTACGTCCGCACGGGCATGAGCCCCTTTCGCCAGATTCGCGACGACTACGCCCGCGCCCGCGGCGTCGACTACGCTTTCGCCTACGGCGAGGTCGACGAGGAGCTCGGTATGCCGGAAGGTACGTTCATCATCTCCGAGGGCCGCCGCGAGCCAACGCCCGCTAGCGTCCTCAACGGCATTCCCGGCCTCCGGGAGTTCACGCTTTCGCGAAAACCCACCACCGCCTCGCGCGAGACCTGGCAGGACACCGCCTCCGCGCAGCGCATTATCGAGACCGCCCGCGACGAGTACCCCGTCTTCGTCGACGAGGCGAGCGTCGGCGCGGAGCAACGCATGAGGGCCCGCACGTACTTCTGCGACAGTAGTTACCTATTGATTGAGTCGCGGTATCCACTAGCTGATACGGCCGCCGCGCGGGCGGTGGAAGATTTATTGCGGTATATGCGGGTGAATGACTATGAGTGATACAGGGGGGCATATCACTCACCGCCCCCATGGCCAGAATAACTAGCTGTGCCCGGCCCGTAAAGAATATGTTGTAGGGGGCGTTTGTCGCTCGCGGTCATGCCGGTAGTAGGTGCCGCCGCACGGATACCGGTGGCGCTACAGTCGAGCACTTGGGCTAGTTTTGGTTTACGCGTTGCTTCTGGGATGGTACAGGCTAGTGTTCCGCAGAGTCCGAGCAATGAATAAGGTGACCAGCAGGTGTCTTGCGTGACCTTTGGGTGCTGTGTGTCGTGCCACTGATCTGCGTAACGAAAAATGGAGACGATGTCGCGGTAGCTTAGCGGGCTCCGGGCTGGCATGAAGGTGGCTGTGTCGGCGAGGATGGCGATTTCGAGTATCTCGCGGGTGATGGTGCGACCGGCATATTCGTCGAGCCAGGTATTATAGTGAATGAGGTGAAGTCGCTCCGCATTGCCACTAGCGCTGTAGTATATATAGGGGATGAATGGGCTGTAAGAAATCACAGAGACGGTATCAAAAGGCTGTTCGCGATTCGCTTGGCCGGGGCTGCTAGCATCGGAGGCGTACATCTGAGCGATGATCGCCTCTATCGATAGGCTCTTTGGCCTGCTGTACAGTTCCTCGATGGAGGTAAGTGTGTCAAGTCGCGGCAACGCGGTAGAGGAATCATTCTGGGCATCTACGACCGTTGGGTAAATTGTCAGGGCAAGAGCCAGTAGGAGGGAGCATTGGACGAGCGTAGGCATGTTAGCAGTAAGCGGTTGAATTATTTCGCGAAGGTAGCTACATGAACATAGCCGTCACTTGGGCTAATTCCACGAGAGGCCAGCGAACGAGGGAGGCACGATATCGCCAGGCCTTCAATTGAAAGGTATTGGCAAACGCACACTGGGGGAAGCGTCGTGCAGCTCAGGGTTCCGATCAAAGTAATATGATTCGTGATAGATTTCACCGTTTCGAATGTCAAAACCCGCAATTTGATCTTTCATTCCACTAAATCGGATGTAATCTCTTGGCCGTTCCGCGAGGTTTGCCTGGTTCGACCATGGACTAACACGGAGAAAAACTACGCTGGTTGGGCTGGACGCGTATGGCAATATTGACTCGATGACATACTGCTTAATTATGCTTTGATTTTCTCTAAAAGTTTGAGTGTCTGGAGTAAAGAATACACGAAGAACTTCCAACGTATCTCCTTTAGAGTTTAATCTGATCGGGTTAATTTCTTGAAGCATTTTACTATTCCATTCCATTTCAGTTATCTTATCTAGGGAAGGGCCTGTGCAGGAGCTCCATATCAAGGTAGCGGTTAGAGCGGCTAAATTCAGCAGAATATTCATTTTGGCACACTTATACTAATAGTATAATACAGGTTCGTTCGGAACGGATGGTAGTCTAAGCCGTGCTGCAGCCAGTACCAGGATTCAAATCCTCTGTGAAACATTCGATAGGCTAGCATGTCCTCCTCGTCAAGCCCAAAATGGTCGATGATGGTCAGATGTAAATTGATAATTTTTTTATCGGTGGTTTCCTGCACGCTTTGTAATCTGATACGAGCAGCCTCGGTATCATTTAGAAGTATGGTCGGTCCCTGCCATCTATCCCTTTGCTCTGGAATATTTTTGTTGTAAATTGGCCGGAAAATACGGCTTGGCAATGCTGTGTATAAAGACCTGACATCTTCACCATTTTGCACCTTTGATGTAACGAAATTAGCAATTTCGTGTATATAATTAAGCGTGGAAGGATGCATGAGCAATAATTGGTTCAACTCGTCATCGTGGGTGTCAATTACTTTTGATTGGGGTGCCGTGAACGTGGTCCGATATCTATCTGCTACTTGACGATATCTTGGAGCATTTGGCCCATTGAAGGTAAAGAAATTTAAAAGATCACGGAAATCTGATAATCTTTCTTCTGTTGTCCAGTCCCTAAACGTTCCAGTAGTTCCCCTAGGACCCCTTCCAACTTTATCTAGCGGCCCATCTACTCGTAGGTCTTGTGGATTTACGCGTCCTCGATCTTGCCAAATGATTAGTTTGTCGTTTACCGAAGGGGCAGACGCGGATGCAATTAGGGATATTGTTTTTGGTTGTGGCGTCAAAGGAAATAAAGCAATAGGATTCACGCCATTTACTAGATCCGTCCATCCCTCTCGCATCAGATCCAACTGCTTCAAGGATTCAGCGACATTACCTCGAAACTTTCCGAGTCTTACGTAATCTACTAAATTATTGATACTATAATTCCCAAACTTCCCCCTGTTCGCCTCCGCATAGGTCAAGACCTCCTGCTCATGATCCAGCAGCCACGCGTAATCCTCACCGCTCAGCTCCGCCTCATCGACGGCAGATGCCGCTTTCACCCGAGCAACGAACGCCTTCCATTTACCAAAGTGACGAACACGTACGTTCGACGGACCTACAGCCAGGTAGTAGTCAATGATGTCTTTCTCATAGGCGGTTGTCCGGGTCGAAATGCCGAATTTCTGCATCTCGCCAGCTACCAGTTCACCGAGACCTGCGATGACGATTGCTTCGAGTATCCCTAAATTTTCATAGGAGCGAAACCCACCCGGTGATCCGTAGTGGTATAGATTATTGACTGTCCGGCAGTAGTCACCCGAACCCGAGATGTCGTCATCCAAGGCAGAGGCTATGCTTGCCGTACACTGTAATGTACCCAGCAAGCCGCCCCACCCGCAACGCTGCAGGTCGCACCGGAAAGCCATCGTCGTGGTGTAAGCGTATTTAGTTCGGCCACCGCCGCTGCCGCCACTAGAAGCCGTGCCGAGACTGCCGCTACCTGAACTACCTACTCCTGAACCTGTAGGGATATATATTACTGTTGGTGGATTGCTGGTACTTCCCGATGAGCCACCACCGCCGCCACTGCCCCCGCCTAGGCCCTTACAAAAGTCAACTGCGGCATCAAGCACGTTGCCTAGTTTACTGCTTTTGCCCCAACCGTTGTAGCAACTGGTCTGAGTGTGGCAAAACCCGAGCCGATCAAACAAATCCGGACAGCCATGCGGCTTAAGGTACTCCCCCGCCTCAGTTCGCCACTGCTCCGCGTACCAAAAGGCAAAAACCAACTGCCTATAACTAATCGGACTCCCCACCGTCATCACGCTCGCCGTGTCCGCCAGCGTCGCTACCTCCAGCATCTCTCGCGTTACCGTCCGCGCTACGTAGCTATTAGTTAGCTTGTTGTACTGAATAAAGTGCAGCTGCTGCACCGACCCATCCTCCGCGTAGTCCACCCACGGCACGAAGTCACTGAACGCTGTAATCGAGTCCACTCCAAAGGGCTGCATGTCCGCCCCCTCCCCACCGAAGCTCTGCGGACCGTTCTCCGCCGCGCCGTACACCTTCGCCAGCGCCGACTCTACTGCCGCACTCGGCGGCTGCGCGTACAACTCCTCGATCGATCCGAATCGTTCGGCCGGTACGCCTACCCCTTGCACAGCACCCACCTCAAGACCGGGCTCTATCAACGCCTTCGGGTCCTCCTTCTCGCACCCCACCCAGCTCACAAAGGCCAGCATAAGCGCTACAATTAACTTATACCCCCCCCCTGTGGAAAAGCTGTCTGAAAGTGCTTGTGCAGTGCCATGCGGCGATACTACAACGCGAAATCTGCGTTTTGCCGAAAGGCCGAAAATTATACCTATTTTCAGGTAGCTGCACTCTCAGTAGCACAATGCTCATGTCCCCACCCGCTCAAGAACGATGCGAGCGCACCGACTTCTCGCTCCTCCGGGGGGGGGGGCAGTTAGGTGGCGCCATTCGGAAATGGTCGAACGCCACCCCCACGCCCCCACAGCGCGATAATACGGACCACTGTAGGCCAACGACACCGCCCGTCTGCGCGTTACTCCCCCCGATATGCCCCAACCCGCCTTCCCGGCCACGCAGCACACCCTGCCCAACGGCCTCACGCTCTACTTCAGCCGCAACCCCGCCGAACCCCGGATCTACACCCAGGTCTGCGTGCGCGCCGGCTCCAAGCACGACCCGGACCAGTCGACGGGCCTGGCGCACTACCTCGAGCACATGCTCTTCAAGGGCACCGACAAGATCGGCTCGCGGGACTGGACCGCCGAGGAGCCGCTCCTGCGCGAGATCGCCGAGACCTACGAGGCCCACCGCACCTCCACCGACCCACTAGAGCGCCGCGAACTCTACCGCCGCATCGATGACCTCTCCCAGCGGGCCGCTGCCTACGCCCTGCCGGGGGAGTACGACCGCGTCATCGCGCAGCTCGGCGCCCGCGACACGAACGCCTACACGTGGGTCGACCAGACGGTCTTCCTCAACGACATCCCCGCCAACGAACTCGCGCGCTGGATGCGGCTCGAGACCGAGCGCTTCTCGCGGCTCGTGTTGCGGCTCTTCCACACTGAGCTGGAGACCGTCTTCGAGGAGTTCAACATCACGCAGGATTCGGACGCCCGCAAGGCCATGCGCGCGGCCAACGAGGCGCTCTTCACGCCGCACCCCTACGGCACCCACACCACCATCGGCCGCGGCGAGCACCTCCGGGCCCCGAGCCACTTCGACATCTACGACTTCTTCCGCCGCCACTACGTGCCCGCCAACATGTGCGTCATCCTGTGCGGCGACTTCGACGAGGCGGAGGCCTTCGAGTTGGCGCGACGGACCTTCGGGACCTGGGAGCCGCGGCCCGTACCCGCCTACGAGCCCAGGCGCCTGCCGCCCGCCCGGGCCTCGGTGACGACCGTCCTCGGCGAGGAGGCCGAGAGCGTGCAACTCAACTGGCGCCTCCCGGGCGCCGACACCCGCGATGCCCTCGTCGGCGCGCTGGCCGTCGGGATGCTCTACAACCGCCAGGCGGGGCTCCTCGACCTCGAGCTCGTCCAGCGCCAGCGCGTGCTCAGCGCCTCGGCCAGCATCGTCCCGATGGCGGAGTACGGGGTGTTGCGCGCCAGCGTTCGGCCGCGCCCCGGCCAGACCCTCGAGGAGGCGCGCGCGCTCGTCCTGGAGCAGGTCCGGCGCCTCGCCGACGGCGAGGCGCCGGACTGGTTGCGCGCGGCGGTGCTGGTCGACCACGAACTCACGGCGGCCCGCACGGCCGAGTCGAACCGCGGTCGCGCCGCCATCCTCTCGACGGCCTTCCTGCACCACCTCGAGCTCGGCGACGCCCTCGGGCGCGTGGACCTGTTCCGCAGCGTAACCGACGCCGAGATCGCGGCTTTCGCCAAAACGTACTTGCGCGAGGACGCCTGCGCCACGGTCTACAAGCGCCAGGGGCCCGATCCGGACGTGATGAAGGTCGACAAACCCGAGATCACGCCCGTGAAACTAAATACCCAGGAGGTTTCAGGTTTTGCCGAAAGGCTCCTCACCAGAACCCCCAAGGAAATCCGCCCCGAGTTTGCGGAGCTGGAGGCGCTCATCACGCGGCGCGAGATCGGGCCGGGACGTGAGCTGCACCACCTCGCCAATACCGAAAACGGCCTGTGCGAACTGCTGTACGTGTTCGACTTCGGGAGCCGCGACGAGCGCTGGGCGCGCCTCGCGACGGACTACCTGCAGTACCTCGGCACCGATCACCACAGCCAGGCCGCCCTGGAGGTGGCGCTCTACCGCTTCGGACTCGAGTGGCAGGTGCAGGTCACGGCGCAGCGCCTCTACGTCGGCGTGAGCGGTCTCGACAAGCACCTGGCCGAGGGGCTCGACCTGCTCGACGAACTGCTGGCCGAGGCGCGGCCCAATCCGGAAGCCCTCGCCAACCTCGTCGAGGACACCATCCAGAAGCGCCTCAACGAGCGTGCCGACAAGCAGATGGTGCTGCGCAAGGGCCTCAACAACTACGGTCGCTACGGGGCCGCCTCCCCGATCCTCGCCGAGCCGACCGCCGCCGAGATGCGCGCCAAGGACCCGGCCGAGTTGCTCGACCTCATCCACGGCCTGCCGGGCCTGGAGCACAAGGTGTTCTACTACGGCCCGCGCGCCGCCGACGACCTCGTGCTCACCCTGCGCCGCCGCCCCGCCCCGCAGACGCTCACCGCCCCCGCGAAGGCCGCGCCGCTCAACATGCTCGTCCCGCCGGCCGACCGCGTCGTGTTCTTACACTTTCCCCAGGTCCAGATCGAGGTACTGGCCCTGCGGCACGTCGCGCGGGGTTTTGCCGAAAGGCGGTGGGTCCTCGGCGAGTGGTTCAATCAGTACTACGGCCTCGGCCTGAGCTCGGTGGTGTTCCAGGAGTTGCGCGAGAGTCGGGCGCTGGCGTACTCGACCTACGCCTACGCGCAGACGCCGGCCCTGGCCGAGGGCGACCACGTCCTGCAGGCCTTCGTCGGGACGCAGCCGGACAAGCTGGCCACGGCCCTCGCGGCGATGCGGGACCTGCTCAGCGACTGGCGCTTCGACGCCGATGCGGCCGAGCGGGTTAAGGCCGGCATCCTGCAACAGCTGCGCAGCGGGCGCGACCTGCGGCAGAGCCGCTACTGGCTCTGGCGCCAGGCGCACGACCGGGGCCTGGAGGGCAATCCGCGCAAACGGATGTACGAGGCGCTGCTGGCCGCCACGCCCGCGGACCTGCAGGCGTTCTACGCCGAGCTCACCGCCGCGCCGACGACGTTCCTCGTGCTCGGCGACCGCGACCGGGTGAACCATGGCCTGCTCGGGGAGATCGGCCCGGTGGAGACGGTGGGGATGGATGATGTGTTCGGGGTGCAGGAGTAGACGCTCGGCATGTCGAAGGATGCCTACCGCCGTGCCCTCACGCTGTTGGACGCGCCGCCGAGTCCGCTCGAGCCCGTGCGTTGGCCCGTGGGGGGGGCGGCGGGCGTGTCGCTGTACCTCAAGCGCGACGACCTGCTCGACCCGGCCATCAGCGGCAATAAGTGGCGCAAGCTCCTGCCGCAGGTGGCGTGGCTGCTGCGCGGCGGGGCGAGTGGGCTAGCTTCGGTGGGGGGCTGGCATAGCAATCACCTGGCGGCGCTGGCGGCGCTCGGGCAGCGGCTCGGCGTGCCAACGGTTGGGTTCGTGCGCGGCTGGGACGGCGTTACTGATTCGCAGACGACGGCTTTCGCCAAAACCTGCGGTATGTCGCTCCGGGCGGTGACCCGCGGGGAAGTGAGGGCGTGGCGCGAGGGCGGCGCGCCGGAGGTTTTGCCGAAAGGCTACGCGTGGCTACCGGAGGGCGGGAGTGGGCGGCTGGGGTTGATCGGGATGCGTAGGCTCGTGGCGGAGGTCGGGGTGCAACTCGGGCGACAGCCAGACGCGTACTGGGTAGCTGTCGGGAGCGGCGGGACGGCGGCGGGGCTTGCGCGGGCGACGGGGTCCGCCGTGCACGGCGTGACGTGCGTGCGGGACGCCGGGCTCGGGCGTCGGATCGCGGGCTTGGTTCCGGGTGTGGGTCACCTCCGTCTGCACGACGGTGCGCTGGGTGGTTT
The DNA here is from genome assembly GCA_965215115.1 of Saprospiraceae bacterium. Taxonomy (GTDB): domain Bacteria; phylum Bacteroidota; class Bacteroidia; order Chitinophagales; family Saprospiraceae; genus CALDTK01. Next base: position 1,244,935 of record OZ244050.1, on the reverse strand, counting down.
CGCGAGTGGGGAGCCGGAGATTGCGGCGGTGATGGGGCGATTTGAAGCGCTGAACCCTAGGGTGCGATTGGATCCGGTCTATACGGCGAAATTGGTGATTGCATATGGAGACTGGCTCGGGAAGAGCAGCCCGGGGGCAGGGGCCTTGGGGCGGGGCAAGAGCATGTATTAGTGCACACGGGTGGGCTGCAGGGGCGTGGGGCGTGGGGGGGGCGGTGGGGCTGGGGGTCGTTCTAAGGTTCCCGGGGTCCGATCCGGGTCTTTGGCTTGAGCTTTTTCTACACACGGGGTTTGTGGTTTCTACGGAGTCGACGGTTGGACCCCGGGCTAATCGTGGTTGGACCCCGCTGGGGTCCCGGGGGCGCGGAGGACTGTGCTCGGGGGGGGGCTTATGCTATCGTGACCCGGGGTCCGATCCGGGTCTTTGGCTTGAGCTTTTTTTACACACGGGGTTTGTGGTTTCTACGGAGTCGACGGTTGGACCCCGGGCTAACCGTGGTTGGACCCCGCTGGGGTCCCGGGGGCGCGGAGGACTGTGCTCGGGGGGGGGGGGCTTATGCTATCGTGACCCGGGGTCCGATCCGGGTCTTTGGCTTGAGCTTTTTTTACACACGGGGTTTGTGGTTTCTACGGAGTTGACGGTTGGACCCCGGGCTAATCGTGGTTGGACCCCGCTGGGGTCCCGGGGGCGCTGTGCGTGGAGCATAAGGTGCTATACGAGTGTGGCGTGCGTTCCGTGATCAACGCGTTTGGTTGATGGCGCATGATGCTTACCTTTTGGCACATGTCATACACGCAATCCACCTACCAGCTCATCTGGAGCACTAAGCACCGTGAGCGAACGCTGGTGAGCGCCGGGCACGAGCGCCTCTTCGGTCACATCGCCGGGACGTTGAAAGCGAAGCAGTGCCACCTGATGGGCATCGGCGCGGCCGAAGACCACCTCCACATCGTCACCTCGATCCACCAGACGATCGCCGTGGCGAACCTCGTCAAGGATATCAAGCTCTCCGCCGAGAAGATGATCCTTACGTCCGGCATCATGCCGGGCTTCCGCCACTGGCAGAATGAATACGCAATGTTCACCTACGGCGTCGACGCGCGTCCGGATTTGATCCGCTACGTCAAAAACCAGCAGGCCCACCACCGCACCGAGACCAGCCTCGCCGAACTCGAGCGCTTCCTCGCCGAGCACCAGATCCCCTACAACCCGAAGTACCTCGAGTAGGCAAGCGTCTCTTAGAACCCAACGGCTTTACGAACGAACGGCACGTCAGGGACCCCAGCGGGGTCCAACCACGAGTAGCCCGGGGTCGAACCCGAGGGATGGGGCAATCCCCCGACTTAAATCAACCGAGACGCCGATCGAATCCCCGACTCACGACCCCGGGACGAACGTACGGCACCCCCGCACGGCACCCCCGCACGGCACCCCCGCACGGCACCCCGGGGACCCCAGCGGGGTCCAACCATGCGTACCCCGGGGTCGAACCCGAGGGATGGGGCAATCCCCCGACTTAAATCAACCGAGACGCCGATCGAATCCCCGACTCACGACCCCGGGACGAACGTACGGCACCCCCGCACGGCACCCCCGCACGGCACCCCGGGGACCCCAGCGGGGTCCAACCCCGGGACGAACGTACGGCACCCCCGCACGGCACAATCGGCACGAACGAACGGCACAATCTACGCCGCCCGCAAAAACGCAATCTTGCTCCGCGTCACCTTCCGCTCCGCGTAACCCCGATCGACGATGTACTGCGACACGCTCCGATCCCCCGGCAGCTCGTACATCGCGTCCAACAGCACCGCCTCACACAGCGAGCGCAGTCCCCGCGCACCCAGTTCATACGCCAGCGCCCGCTCGGCCAGGTAGTTGATCGCGTCCTCGGTAAAGGACAGCTGAATCCCCTCGATGTCGAACAGCTTTTTGTACTGCTTGAGGAGTGCATTCTTGGGCTGCGTGAGGATGCGGCGCAGGGCGTCGAGGTCGAGCGGCTCGAGGTAGGTGAGCACCGGGAGCCGGCCGATGAGCTCGGGTATTAGCCCGTAAGACTTCATGTCGCGGTGCTGGACGTACTGCAGCAAGTTGTCGCGGTCGACGCGGTCGCGCTCGTCTTCGTCTTTCTTGAAGCCGATCACCTGGTGGTTGAGCCGCTTCGAGATGTGCTTCTCGATCCCGTCGAAGGCCCCGCCGCAGATGAAGAGGATGTGCTCGGTGTTGACCTTGATGAGCTTCTGGTCGGGGTGCTTGCGCCCGCCCTGCGGCGGGACCTGCACCTCGGTGCCCTCGAGCATCTTGAGCATCGCCTGCTGGACGCCCTCGCCGGAGACATCGCGCGTGATGGACGGGTTGTCGGCCTTGCGGGCCACCTTGTCGATCTCGTCGATGTAGACGATCCCGCGCTCGGCGGCCTTGATGTCGAAGTCGCACACCTGCAGCAGGCGCGAGAGGATCGACTCGACGTCCTCCCCGACGTACCCGGCCTCCGTGAAGACGGTCGCGTCGACGATCGCGAAGGGGACCTTGAGGTAGCGCGCGATGGTCTTCGCGAGCAGGGTCTTGCCGGTGCCCGTGCGGCCGATCAGCAGCAGGTTGGACTTCTCGATCTCGACCTCGTCGGTCTCGCCCTTGTGCGTGAGGCGCTTGTAGTGGTTGTACACCGCCACGGCGATGGCCTTCTTGGCGGCGTGCTGCCCGATGACGTACTCGTCGAGGTAGCCCTTGAGGTCGCGCGGGCGGATGTTGGTCGGCAGGGGCTCGAGCTCGGGGTGCTGCTTGTGGAGGTCGTGCGTCTGGCCCCCGCGCCCGCCCCCGCCGATGAGCTCCTCCTCGACGACGGCGTTGGCCTGCTCGGTGCAGACCTCGCAGATGTGGGCGTCGGCCCCGGCGAGCCCGGCGATGAGGATGAGGGCTTCGGTCTTGTCGCGGCCGCAGAACGAGCAGCGGACATCTTGGCGGGATTTGAGCATGGGCGGGGGCGAAGGTAAGGGATTCGCCTGCAGCGGCGGTGGCCTCCCGACCGAATGGGGGATGGCGCGTGACTAGGGGCCCCCTCTGGGAAATCTAGTCTAAGCACCCCGGTGGCGAGCGAGCAATCTGTGTTTGGATTGGCTTGCGCACATGACACGGCTTTCGCCAAAACTTGCAGCGCCACCGCCGTCATCCAGACCACGGTGGCGCTTAAGGTTTTGGCGAAAGCCCCGACGGAAGGCTCGTAGAGACTGCCACGCCAGCTCGCAAGCCCGCGTCTCGCAGTGACGACGGCGCCTCGCAACGACGGGTCCGCTAGCACAGCAGTCCATCGTCCATCAGGCGCAGCCGGTCCCGCATCCATCAGCGCAGCGGTCCACCAGCCACAGGCGGTCCTAGTTGTCCTTACTCTCCCGCTTCTTGCTCAGCACCTCATCGACGAGTCCGTACTCCTTCGCCTCCTCGGCCGGGATCCACTTGTCGCGATCGGAGTCGCGCTCGATCGTCTCGAAGCTCTGGCCCGTGTGCTCGGCCAAGATGTTGTAGAGGCGGTCGCGCAGGTCCTTGATGAGCTTGTAGTTGATCTCCATGTCGCTGAACTGCCCCTGCATCCCGCCGCTCGGCTGGTGGATCATCACGTAGGCGTTCGGGAGGATCGAGCGCTTGCCCTTGGTGCCGGCCGTGAGCAGCACCGAGCCCATCGACGCGGCGAGACTCGTGCAGATCGTGGCCACGTCGGGATTCACGTACTGCATCGTGTCGTAGATCCCGAGCCCGGCGATCACCGAGCCCCCGGGGGAGTTGATGAACATCTGTACGTCGCGGCTCGCGTCGGCCGACTCCAGGAAGAGCAGCTGCGCCTGGATGACGTTGGCGACGTAGTCGTTGACGGGCACGCCCATGAAGATGATCCGGTCCATCATCAGGCGCGAGAAGACGTCGAGGCCGACGATGTTCATGGAGCGCTCCTCGATGACGTTCGGGGTGAAGGCGTTGATGTTGGGGGCGGCCACCTGGGCGCGGGCCCCGACCACGTTGGCGTACTTCTCCAAGTGCATGCTGGACATGCCGAGGTGCTTGGTGGCGTATTTCTGAAATTCTTGAGCGTCGAACATTGGGTGTCGAATGGGTAAGTAAAGTCGGCCACCCCGGGTGTCGGCGCGGCGCACCCGATTAACGTGTTGCCGCGCGCGCGGTTGTCGCGCCGCCGCCCGCCGCTCAGGCTGTACCACGAACTGCGCCGTCGCCCCGTCCAGACGCCCGCTTTCATACAAGTAATAAACCCCCGTCTGCGGCTTCCCCAAATCCAGGCTACCATCCCCCGCCGCCACCGTCACCGTGCGGAAGAGCTGCCCCCGGCCGTCCACGATCACCAAGTCCCGCTCGTAATCCACCGGTTTTAGCGAAAGCCGACCCATGCGCACGGGATTGGGCCACACCTCTAGAATAGGTCGCTTCCCGATCACCGCGCCGAGGCCCGAGGGCTTCCCCCGCGAAAAACGCCGGAAGAACTGCCAGATCTCCTCGCTCGCCGAGAAGTCGTAGGTCGTGCCCCCGCCGATCTCGATCGCGCCCCCGGGCCAGGTGTGCCCGCCGCCCCGCACCACGATGTAGCGCGTCTCGGCACCGAGGTCGCAGGCCCCGTACACGTAGCGCGTCGACGTAAACCCATCACTCGCGCGGTCCGGGACCTCGGTCGCGACGGGCTCCGCCGCACAGCCATTCCGCTTTCGCCAAAACGCGACCGTCGAGTCGATCGCGTCATTGACGAAGGGCGTCCCCGCGAAGCGCACCACCTGGTCGTTCGTCCCGTGGATCTGCAGCACCGGCACGGGCACCTCCGGCCTACAGGTCGCCGCCCTCCCCGGCGCCATCCCGCCCGTCACCGAGGCCACCGCCGCAAAGCGCTCCGGCCGCTCACAGGCCAGCACGTAACTCATAAACCCGCCGTTCGACATGCCGCAACTGTACGTGCGACTTTCGTCAAAACCGTAGCGCGCCTGCAGCGTGTCGGTGAGGCGCGTGAGGAACCCCAAGTCGTCGGTGCGGCTCCCGAACACCCACCCGACGTTCCACTCCCGCGCCTGCCCGATGCCATCCGGGTAGCACACCGCGAAGCCGGCCGTGTCGGCCACGACGTTCATCTGCGTGTACGCCTCCTGCTCGGCGCCCGTGCTCCCGCGCCCGTGCAGATTGAGCATTAGCGGCAGCGCGGTCCCAGCGGTGTACTGCGGCGGCAGGTGGAGCCGGTAGGTGCGCGTGATCCCATCGTGGACGAGTGTGCCACGCACATCGCTCTGGGCCGTGACGAGTACGCTTCCGCAAAACAGGAGCGCCGCGACCAAGCCCATCCTCGCCATCCAACTCGGGCGCATCGTTCGCCCCCGGCCGCTACTCGCCGGTACGTAGGTTTCCTTTGCCTGCATGATCGTACTGCTTTCGCCCGCCAAAACCCTAGACTTTTCGCCGGCCGAATCGCCAACGCCTACCCAACCGCGACTGTTGGACCAGACGGCCACCCTGATCTCCGCCCTGCGTAAGAAGTCGCCCGCCCGACTCCGCGACCTCATGCACGTCAGCGCCGCCCTCGCCACCGAGAACGCCGCCCGCTACCAGTCCTTCGACACGCCCGCGAGCCTCGCCGCCGCCAAACCCGCCCTCCTGGCCTTCAAGGGCGATGTCTACCGCGGCCTCGACGCCGACGCCTTCACGCAGGAGGAGCTAGCGCTTTCGCAAAACTGCATCCGCATCCTCTCCGGCCTCTACGGCGTGTTGCGCCCCCTCGACCTCATCCAGCCCTACCGCCTCGAGATGGGCACCAAACTCCGCGTCGGCCGCCACCAAAACCTCGTCCGCTTCTGGGGCCGCCGCCTCACCGAGCTCCTCGCCGCCGACGTCGCCGCCACGGGCACCCGACTCATCGTCAACGCCGCCAGCAAGGAGTACACCGCCGCCCTCGACCTCGACGCCCTCGGCGCCCCCGTCGTCGAGGCCGACTTCCGCGAGCTGCGCGACGGCCAGCTCAAATTCATCACCTACAACGCCAAGGTGGCCCGCGGCAAACTGGCCCAGGTCATCGTCCAGCAGCGCATCACCCGCCCCGAAGAGCTCCACGACGTGGACATCAACGGCTACGGGTACGATGCGGGAAGGAGTGGGGCGGGGGTGGTGGCGTTTACGAAGCGATAGGGTTTGAGGACACGAGGCACACGAGGGAGACACGAAGGGCACGAGGCTGTACGTGACGCTCGCCCTTCGTGCGCCTCGTGTCTCCTTCGTGCGCCTCGTGTCCAATCGCTTTTAGGGCGAAGCCCGCTCCCTACTGCTGAAACATCGTCACCCAAGTAATCTCCCTTTCCCCCAAAAACCGCCAGTGCCCCCGCGGCAGATCTTTCTTCGTCAAGCCCGCGAAATGCAGCCGGTCCGCCTTCTCGAACGCGATCCCCGCCTTGTCCAACTCCTCACTCGGGAACGCCCCCCGGATCACGATCGAGACCTTCGTCCGCTCCTCGTTGATGAACTCGGCCAGGAGGATGCCGGCCTGGTTGCCCTCGACCCTCGGCAGAGCCGTTAGCGCGTCCTCGGCCAGCGGTTCGGCGAGGTCGAGCGTGAAGGACTCCTTCGGGAGGTGCTTGGCGAAGTGCTTGCCGAGCTCGGGGTCGTTGCTCACGAGCTGCAGCCCGAGCATCTCGGCCTCGAGCGGGTGGACGACCTCGAGCTGCTCTGTCCCCTTGAACTTCAGGACCTGCGTGAGGGTGCCGGCCGCGCGCTGGTCGTCGTCGTTCTCCCAGGTGCTGCCGTCCGTCGGGTCATCGGCCGACTCCTCGCCCGTCGCTGCGGCCGCAGCCTCAGCATCGGCGTCGGTGGCCTCGGGTGCGGGTGCGGGTGCGGCCATCGCGGCTTCCACGCCGCGGGGCTTGTTGATGAGGATGTACACGAGGTGATCCCGGCGCGAGATCGGCTTCTCGTCGAAGAGGACAACGTCGCCCGGCTCGACCATCGTGCCCGGTCCGACCACCTCGCCGTTGACGGTCACGCGGCCGCGCTTCACGAGGTCGTCCGACTCCTTGCGGCTGTAGCGCGTCGAGCGGGCCACGAACTTGTTGAGGCGGATCGGCTCCTGGAGGGCGTCCTTGTCGAGGTTGGGCGGGGTGGGGGGCTTGTAGCGGCGCTTGTCGTCTGGTTTCGGGGCGCGACTGCGGCTTTGCTTACGCGAATCTTCGCTTTCGCCAAAACCTCGGCTGTCGTCGTCGCGTCGGTCGCTCCCCCGCTCGTATCGCCCACGACGGTCATCGAAACGGTTGCTCGAACGACGGTCGTCGAAACGGTTGTTCGCACGACGGTCGTCGAAACGGTTGTCCGTACGACGATCATCGAAACGCCCGCGGTCGCCGTAGCCGCCGCGACTGTCGGGGCCATCGTTGCGGGCCATGCGCTTCCACTCCTGGCTGCGGCTCTCCTGTCCGCCACCCCGTCGGTCGAAACCGCCGCCCTGGTCACGGTCGTAGCCACCGCGCTGATCGCGATCGTCGTAGTCGTTGGTCCGTCCACGGTAGCCGCCGTAGCGGTCGTCGCGCCCGCGGAAGTCATCGCGTTGTTGGTAGCCGCCACCATTGCGGTCGTCACGTCCGCGGTAGCCGCCACTGCGGTCGTCGCGCTGCTGATAGCCGCCTTCGTCACGGTCGTCGCGTCCGCGGTAGCCGCCACTGCGGTCGTCGCGTTGTTGGTAGCCGCCACTGCGGTCGTCGCGTTGTTGGTAGCCGCCACCGTCACGGTCGTCACGCCCGCGGTAGCCACCACTGCGCTCACCGCGTCCACGGTAGCCGCCGTCGCGGTCGTCACGACCGGGATAGCCGCCGCGGCGGTCGTCGCGGTCAAAGCCGCCCCGCTCTTCTCGCGGAGGGCCCGGCGCACCCGCATCCGGCCGGCCTTTCCCGTAACCGCGCCCGATGTTGTCGCCGCCGTACGGCCGACCTTGGTACCCGCCGCCGCCGGCATCGTCGCCGCCGCGCCCGCCGGAGGAGCGGTTGTCGGAGCCGCGCTCGTCCGCATACCGATCACTCCCCCGCCGCTCCCCGCCGCCGAAGCCGCCACGTCCGCCGCGGTCGTCACGGCCGTCGCGGTCGTTTTGACGAAAGTCGCGATCGTTTTGACGGAAGTCGCGATCGTTTTGACGGAAGTCGCGTCCATCGTCCCGGCCACGTGGCCCCCGATCGTCACGATCCTGGCGCGGGGCCCAGCGGTTTTGGCGAAAGCCGTCCCCGCCCTCCCGCGGAGCCGCCTTGCCGTAGCCCCGCCCGACGTTAGAGCCCTCGTCGTGGCGCGGTCCTCGGTCACCGCCGCGGTCGTCGCGCGCGCCGTCGTCGTCGGTGCGTTCGAAACGCGCCGGGCGCTCTTCACGTGGGGTGTCTCCGCGGCGGTCGTTGTCGCGGTCGTCGCGGCGGGGGCGTTCGTCTCCGGGTTTGTGGAATCCTGGCGTCAAGGGGGTAGATTATCGGGGTGGGCGAGGGCTGCGGAACGCCGGGGGGAAGGTAAAGAGTGGCCCCTGTTGGATTTGAACCAACGACCGACCGGTTATGAGCCGGGCGCTCTAACCGCTGAGCTAAGGGGCCGTGAAAAGGGGCGTCCGTAGAGACCTAACCGGACGAAGCGCCGCGCGGTTGAATCTCCGCCGCGCCCGCGCCACCTTTGCGGGCCGCAAACTTACGCCATGTCCGACGCCCGAGCTACACCCGATCCGTACCGCGCCCTCGCGACCGCCGCCGTCGATGCGGGGCGCGTGAAGGCCGTTGTGTTCGACCTCGGCAACGTGTTGCTCGGGCTCGACAACGAACTCTACGCCGGGGCTTGGCCAGCGGGCATCGGTGCCGACCACGAGGGTTTCGAGGCCTGGGTCGCCGGGGAGAACCTCTGGTACGCCTTCGAGACGGGGGCCATTAGCACCGACGATTTTACGGCGCGCCTCGGCGAGCGTTTGGGGCTTTCGCCAAAACAGGTCCTCGATTACTGGAACTCCCTGCTGCTCGGCTTCCTACCTGGTGTGGCCGAGGGACTGGCGGTTTTGCGGAAACGCTACCCCCTGTACGTGCTGAGCAACACCAACGCCGCGCACATCGCCTGGGTCCGCGCCCACGCCGCCGGGCAACACATGGGCGACTTCGAGGACGGCATCTTCGCCGACATCTTCTACTCTTACGAACTCGGGAGCGTCAAGCCGGAGGCGCGCATCTACGAGCAGGCGCAAGGGAAGATCGGGCTGCCGGCACAGGCCTTGCTCTTCGTCGACGATAGGCTCGAGAACGTCGAGGCCGCGCGGGCGCTCGGGTGGCAGGCCGTGCTGCTGCCGGTGGGGGAGGACGTGTTTCAGGTGTTGGAGGGGCTGGGGGTGTGATGATGACTCGGGATCCCCACTAAAATTGCGTGAGGTAGCGAACAAAGATGAACTGCCTTAGTTTCATTGGCAAACAGAAGGTCATGAAGAGCCATTACGCACACGTAAGGGGTGTCTGCCGTGTAACAGCCGCCCTATTCGGGATCTTGCTAATTTCGAGCTGTTACAGGGATGACGATGCTCCTGTAGTACCTAGCCAGAGTGGTGACAAAGTACAGAGCTTAGTCATTCAGTCCTCGGACACGTACGTTCGACCTACGTATCAATATGGAGTTTGTAATGAATACAATAGAATTAAAAGCTCTTTTTGTGGAGTGCCTTACGAAACGTTGCCTGCCGAGCCAAGTGCTGCCAAGCAATCTGGTACCAAAGATTCTAATACTGACAATACGCAGAACGGGACTAATAGAGCAGTCTGTTATTTTAATCAGACTGTAGATCTTTATCTTAACAGGATCGCATCAGGAGCAGCTGCTCGAAACCGTCTTCGGCCCCGGGTTTCGGCTGCTCTCCAATTTTACGGATTTTATTGTGATTAATGTGTAGATCCGGTCAAAGTGTATTTGAAAATATATGATAACGTTTCAAGTGCGAATCCGCGAATTCAGTCTGATATTGATGCTATAGAGTATAGTTACCTCGTTGACGTGATCGGCGCCACCATTCAAGTAGCCAATGCTGTATTGGCCGTTGCAAACTACACACTACAGGACCACTATAAATTCGCGGATTTAGCGGACAGTGACTGTTCTAGATTTGATACTGAAGAGGGGCTTGTATATAATATTGCCAACGAACCAGGTATTCTTAAACCAGCTAGTGGGGCATGCCCGATTGGCGGCCCCTTCTTTTCCCAGCACCTTCAACCATTGTGTCCAAGGATATTTAGTTGTAATGCTAATACTGCGAACGCAGGACGATCAACCACTGGTTTAACATGTTTTCGAGCTCAATTTAGAATTAACGGATCACTAAACGGCGTGCCATTTCGGGCATTTTGGTTTGATAGGGAAGCTAATGCTAACTGCCCTGTGGGTTGTGGAGTAGCTGAACGCGACGCAATTAGGATTGCATATACTACTGTGTTTAATTCGCTATTAAATCAAAATCTTGATCCGGCATCTGCAATTACTATCACCCGATTCAACTTTTTCAAGGAAATATCTGAAGAGTTTAAGAAACAGTTTGATTTTTGTACGCCCGACCAATCGGCGGCTTCGACCACTAAATTCTTCGCGGTCCAGAACCCATCTTTTTACAATAATCAATATGGTACAATATTCCGGGAGTACTCACAAGCCAACTTAAATCAATTCTGTCCTTGATGCGTAAACTTTGTCTTAATCGGTTACTTATGACTAGGGCTGTGTTCATTGTATTCTTAATTTATTTTATGCTAAATTCATGCATGTTCAATGCGAACAATTCTTCGCAATCGACAAATAGCACCGCTCCATGTACCTATATTAAGATGACGCCGGCTGGCCAGTTTTGGCAGGACCCGAACCAAGTGTCTAGTAATCTTTACAAGTCGGAGAGGTTGGTAGTAAAAGGTTGTGCTTATCTTGATACCGTGAATTCCCAAGGGACTGCGCTTTTTAAGCTTGGTAACCTTAAGAACGTTGCGGAGAGTAGGATTCGCCTCGCTGAGGTGTGTAGCAATTTGGCAGGCGGTACATGGCGACCTAATTCCAGAATGCGCGAGGTGTTTAAGCTGGCGCTCGATTCGCTGGATGCAATGACCAAGGATAGTGAAGCGTATTATGCTTTTTCCGTTTATTCTCTCGCTTATCGGATCTTGCGCACGGATAGGTATAAGGACTCTACTTTGCGTAGTCTCGTATTAGAGAGTGCTTACCGTGATTTGTTTGATTATCCCCCTGGTGTGGTCTGTGCGTTGAAAGAACATACTCTACTTCTAGATTCTGATAAGCTATATTCTGTAGTGAACGACGATTTGTGCGACTATATTTTTGGTTGGCAAAGCCTTATGCATAATTTGCTAGCAGACCCCATCGGCGTTTACGGAGAATGATCCAGCGGGTCGCTCAACCCTCGTCCCTCCCCTGCGTTGCTCCAATCGTGCCCTGGCGAAAATCTTCCCTCCCCAACGGCCGCGCCACGCCTTCGATAGCCCTCAAGAAAGCCGAGCGGTACTGCGCCTACCAGGATCGCTGCCACCAGGAGGTCCGCCGCAAACTCTACGACCTCGGTCTCTACCGCGATGATGTGGACCAGGTGATGGCCACGCTCATCGAGACGCAATTCCTCGACGAGGAGCGCTTCGCACGCAGTTTCGCACGCGGTAAATTCCGGATGAAGGCCTGGGGCCGCGTCCGCATCACACAGGAGCTGAAGCAGCGCCAGGTGAGCGCCTACTGCATTCGCGCGGGACTCAGCGAGATCGACGAGGCGGCTTACGCCAAAACGCTGGACGGTTTGATGGAGAAGTACGTCGAGCGGAAGGGCGAGGGGCTGGACGACTTTACGCTAAAGGGGAAGCTGTATGATCTGGGGCAGCGCAAGGGGTATGAGTGGGAACAGATCAAAGGGGCTTCCCTCCGCGCGCTGGCCAAACGGCCTCCGACTTAACTAGCTAAAACCCCTCCCAACTCTGCGCAAGCTGGTTCACCGCCGCAGGCCCCCCACCGAAGACTCTCCACTAGCGGCTTACCACCGGAGGCTCAAATTGCCCTACAAATAATTCTCCTACCCTGTAACATCAGCCCCAGCCGGCCGTCTTGCCCCCGACCATGACCCAAGCCGCCTTCCTCACCCAAGTGCTCCCGCTGAGAGACAAGTGCTTCCGCTTCGCGGCGAGCATCCTGCGCAACGGGCCCGAGAGTGAGGACGTCGCCCAGGATATCCTCTGCAAACTGTGGGACCGGCGCGCGAGCCTCGTCGACGTCGACAACCTCGAGGCCTTCGCCATGCGGGCCACGCGCAACCTCGCCATCGACCGCAAGCGCAATGCCCACTGGCGCACCACCGACACCGACGCGCTCTTCGACCTGTCGAGCGCAGACCTCGCCCCGGACACGCAGGTCGAGCAGCGAGAAGCCCTCGGGGCCGTGATGGCCTGCATGCAGCACCTCCCCGAACTCCAGCGCGACATCCTGCACCTGCGGGAGGTCGACGAGATGAGCTACGACGAGATCGCCACGACGCTCGACATCACCGTGGCCCAGGTCAAGGTCTACCTCCACCGCGCCCGCAAGCGCGTCTGCAGCCTCATCGACCCGGCGCACGCGCCCGGCCACCACGCCCACCCCAAGAAACAAAACCAATGACTACCCCCGCGGAACTCCGCCGCCTCCTCGACCGCTACGAAGCCGCCGAGACCTCCGTCGCCGAGGAGCGCCGCCTCAAGGCCGCCCTCGCCGAACCCGGTCTCCCCGCCGAGTTCGCCCCCTACCGACAGTGGTTCGCGGGCTTGCAGGTTTTGGCGAAAGCCGAAGCCAAGACCACGGCCGGCCCCTGGGACGCGGCCACCGTCGCCCCCGCGCAACCCAACGGCGCCAAGGTCAAAACCCTTCGCGACGCACCGACCTCCGGTCTTCGCGTCGTCCACCGCAGGCCCGCGAGCGCCCACTGGGTCCGCTGGGCCGTGGCCGCGATGCTGATCGGCGTCATGGGTTTTGGCGCAAGCCTGCTGCTCACCGAGCGGCAGCCCCTCGGCACCCTCGCCGTCGAAATCCCCGAAGCACCGACGCCGATCGACTGGTCGAAGTACGAGGTCACCGACCCCGCCGAGGCCACCCGCATCACGCGCGCCGCCCTGGCGCAAGTCTCCAGTTCCATCCACCGCGGCTCCGAGCTCACTGCAGGAGAGCTGGGCCGCATGGCATCCCTTCAACACCTCCTCAATCGTAAATCATGACCACCATCAAGACCTTCCTCACCGCGGCCCTCGTGTGCTGCTACTGCCTCGGCGCCCAGGCCCAGTCCGACGCCATCTCCACCTACTTCTCGAAGTACGTCGACGACCCCGACTTCACGGTCGTCTACATCTCCGGCAAGATGTTCAACCTCATGGAGTCCCTCATCTCCACGGTCGACCCCGACGAGCTCAACGACGAGCAGACCAAGGCCCTTACGAAGGTCGTGACCGGGATGAAGGGCCTGCGCATCCTCACCACCGACAAGCAGGGCCTCATGCACTACGAGGAGGCCAAGAAGCGCATGGTCGGCGCGCGCTCGTACGAGACCCTCATGACCGTGCGCGAGAAGAACAAGAGCAAGGTCGACTTCTACACCCACTCCACCGGGGGCGGGGACAAGGTCGACGAACTGCTCCTCCTCGTCGGGCAGGTCGACGGCAACTTCGTCTTGCTGAGCTTCGTCGGCAACGTCGACATGGCCGCGATCAGCGAGCTCGCCAAGTCTTTCGACGAGGACAAGGACAAGCCCAAGGACAAGTCCAAGATGTAGGCCACGCGTACGGGCGGTGGCGGGTGCGGGGGCGCGAGTCTCCGTGTTCGCCACCGCCCGTCGCTTTTCGGTGGGCTAGCTTTCGCCAAAACCGCTACGCCCCGGACGGCTTTCGCCAAAACCCCAAACACCCCGCGTCATGCTACGCCCCCTCGCCCTCGCCTGCCTGCTGTTCGTGTGCGCTCAGACGCGAGGTTTTGCGCAAGAGCGCCCGCAGTCCACCGGCCCGACCCTGAGCCGCGAGGAGCAAAACGCCCAGCGCGACAGCATCCGCGAACGGAGCCGGATTCGCTTCAAAGACCGCGAAGCCTCCGCCGACGCCGACGACGGCAGGGACGGCGAGGACGCCGAAACCAAGAAAAAGATGCGCTACGAGCCCGACCGCGCGCTCTTCATGCCCGCCATGGAGCGCCGCGCCGTCTTCCGCATCGGCGTCCCGGGCTGGCTCATCCGCCTCGGGATGCGCGCCGGCCGCAAGGACTTCGACAGCGACGAAGAGTACGCCGCCACGAAGGCCATGATGAAGGGCCTCAAGTCCATCCGCGTCGCCGCCTTCACCGACAACCCCGCCTACACCAGCGCGCTGCTCCGCAAGCAGTACACCCGCTACGCCAAGCGCCGCCGCCTCGAGCCCCTCCTCATGGTCCGCGCACGCGAGGGCGGCGTCTCGATCGACTTCAAGGAGCGCCGCGGCAAGGTCAAGCGCATCACGCTACTCGCCTACGGCGACGAGGGCGCCGCCGTGATCCGGATCAAGTCGAAGTTCAGCACCGACCACCTCCGGCGCGCCATCGAGCTCATGAAAGACGAGGCCGACGACAAGCTAGGCATCGAGATCGACACGGATTTGGATTGAAGGACCGGCTGCGCCTGATGGACGGGGGACCGGCTGCGCCTGATGGACGCGGGACCGGCTCACAACCCCGAAAGAGCTACACCGTAACTAGCAAGCCGTGCCCCCGAGAGGCGGCAGCCACAAACAAACGTCACTGCGTAGCAGCTCCATAAATTCCCCCTCGGGGGCTGGGACTACGCCCCCCACAGCACGAAAGGCGAGCACGCCAGCACAGCCCATCTAGGCCGCAGGCCGCCCATCTAGGCCGCAGGCCGCCCATCTAGGCCACAGGCCGCCCACTTAGCGAGCGAAGCTCGCGCCCTCCTACCTTCCCCCCGTGCTCCACATCGACCCCGCCGCCCTCCCCACCGCCGAGCTTTACCAGTACCTCATCGGCATCGTCGGCCCGCGCCCGATCGCCTTCGTGAGTACCGTCAACGCCGAGGGCCACGCCAACCTCGCGCCCTACAGCTTCTTCAATCTCTTCAGCACGAATCCCCCGATCCTCGTCTTCAGCTCCAACCGGCGCGTGGCCGACAACACCACCAAGGACACCCTCGCCAACGTCCGCGCCACCGGCGAGTGCGTCGTCAACGTCGTCAGCCACGGCATCGTGCGCCAGATGGCCGTCGCGAGCGTCGAGTGGCCTACCGAGGTGAGCGAGTTCGCCGCCGCCGGCCTCACGCCCCTCGCATCCGAACGCGTCCGCCCGCCCCGCGTCGCCGAGAGCCCCGCCAGTATGGAGTGCCGCGTGCGCGACATCCTCACCCTCGGCGACGGCGGCGGCGCCGGCCACCTCATCCTCTGCGACATCGTCCGCGTCCACATCGACGAGCGGGTCATCGACGCGCGCGGCCGCGTCGACCCACACAAGATCGACCTCATGGGTCGCCTGGGCCGCAGCTACTACGTCCGCGCTTCCGGAGACGCGATCGTGTCCGTCGTCCAGCCCGTCAATGGCGAGGCCATCGGCTTTACGGCGCTTCCGCAAAACGTACGCGACTCGCGCATCTTGACCGGCAATGATCTAGGGAGACTGGCCGGGGCACCAGCGCTGCCGACGGCGGAGGCGATCGACGCCCTGAAGACCGACGATGCCCAACTGGCCGGCATCCTCGCGTCCGGGCCCGACGTGGACATCGAGACCGCCCTGCACGTCTACGCCAAGGCTTTGCTCGAGCGCGACGAGGTGACTACAGCCCTAACGGTGGTCATGGCGGGCGATGGCGTTCGACCGCTTCCGAGCGGCGCCATCGGGGATTGAAAAAGTGCTCGCGGGCCGCCGCTCGGAAGCGGTCGAACGGCCCGCCCAACCCACAGCCCCTTCAAGACTTCACGACTTCAAAACTTTCCTAAGCCTCGCGCACCTCCACCCTCGACACCCCATCCGACAGCGTCATCAGATTGCCCCCGCTATCGATGTGCGTCGACAAATAGTCGAATGCCTCCCTGAACTCCCCAAACACGTGCTCCCGCGGCACCAACCCGCCGATGAGCCCGATCCCCTCCATCATATCGCGGGCCTGGGGCCGCAATCCGGTAAACAACACCGCCACCCCTCGCTGCTTCAAGTCGAAGATCGCATCCTCCAGCGCGTACAGGCCCGTCTGATCGACGTACGGTACGCGCGACATCCGGATGATGACGATGTCGACCTCCGGCAACGCCTTTACCATCTCCCGGAAGCTCGCCGCGAACCCGAAGAACAGCGGTCCGTCGAGGTGCTTGACGAACACCCGGTCGTTGAGGGCGCTATCGCCCGCGAGCACCTTCTCGTCCTCCCAGGGGGCTTCCGCCAAAACGTCCGCCAGGGGTCGCGACCCGGAGCCCCGCTCGACGAGGTCGCCCTGGCGCTTCATGAACAGCAGGCTCGCCAGCACCATCCCGACGCCTACGGCGGTAAGCAGGTCGACGAACACCGTGAGCGCGAGTACGATCAGCAGCACCGCCCCGTCGGCCTTGCTCACCTTGGTGAGGTGCCGCAGGCCCTTGTAGTCGATAATCCCGATGCCCACCGTGATGAGGATACCCGCGAGCACGGCGTTGGGGATGTAGCCGACGAGGTTCCCGAGCCCGAGCAAGATGGCCAGTAGTAGCAAGCCCGCGATCACGCCCGAGAGTCGCGTCCGCGCGCCTGCGTTCGCGTTGACGACCGTCCGCACCGTGGCGCCCGCGCCCGGCAGACCTCCGATCAGCGCCGCCCCCATGTTGCCGACGCCCTGCCCGATGAGCTCGCGCCGCGAGTCGTGCTTGGTGCGGGTGATGTTGTCGGCTACCACGCTGGTGAGCAAGGAGTCGATCGCCCCCAGCGCCGCCAGCGTGGCCCCGTACTGAAGCACGAAGCCCAGGTTGCCGAGGTCCGTAAAGCCTGCGAAGAGGTCGAGCTGCAGCGACGGCAGCCCACTCGGGATGGCCGACTCCGATCCGAGTAGCCCCACCGAGCCTTCGGGCAGCAAGAACAGTACGACTGGCGTCAAAACCAATAACGCCACCAGCGCCCCCGGCACCGCCTTCGTGACCCGGGGCGTGAGGTAGATCAAGGCAATCGCCGCCAGCGCCACGCCGATCGAGTAGACGTTGAGCGACTCCCGAATGCCACGTACGGCCTTGAGCGTCCCGAGGGCCCCGCCCGCCGGTGCATCCCCGCCCACGAAGGGAAAGATCTGCGTCACGACGATGATGACGCCGATGCCCGACATGAAACCCGACACCACCGGGTACGGGATGTAGCGCACGTACTTCCCGAGCCCCACCAGACCCATCACGACCTGGATGATCCCCGCCACGAAGAAGGTCGCCAGGATGATCGGTAGTGCCTCCCCCACGGCGCCGATGCGCTCGATGGCCGTGATGATCACCACCGCCGAGACCACCGTCATCGGCGCAGTCGGACCGCTGATCTGCGTGGGCGTCCCGCCCAAGATCGCCGCGATGATCCCGATCGCGATCGCGCCGTAGAGCCCGGCGATGGCCCCGAGTTCGGTCTGCTCCCCGAAGGCGAGCGCGAGTGGCAGGGCGACGATACCGGCGGTAAGTCCGCCGAAAAGATCACCGCGGATGTTGGAAAGGAAATTGGGTTGGGCCATGGGAGGCAAGTAAGGGCACGGGGAGGGAAAAGCCTTGTAGGAAAGCGGTGGCAGTCGAGTGCAGCAGGCGGGCACGCCCGGTGGTTTGGCGGCATTTATGCCGCCCCTACCCGCGGAGCGGGCACATGGTCGGTACCGTAGACGAGCGCCGGGTCCTTCATGGCCGCTGCGGGACACGATCTACGACGGCTCGCCTGCGGATCGGGGGGGCGGCATAAATGCCGCCAAACCACTGCGGGCCCCGCCTTGCGCCATGTGATCGGATGAGTACTTAAATCTTAATAGTACCGCCGAACCACTATGCGGCACGCCCCGCCGCCCGTCCGCGCCTGCGTCCATCAGCGTAGCACTCCGACGGCCCTGCGATCCTCCCTCACTCCTTCACGAACCCGAGCGCCTGCTGCGCACCGGACGCCCAGATCACCAGGCGATACATGCCGGACGGCAGGGCGTCGACGTCGACGGTCATCCGCTGCTCGCCGGCCTCGCGCAGGGTCGAGCCTTGCCGAAGGACCGTCCGCCCGAGGGCATCGACCACGGACAGGCCAACGTAATTGCGTTCGAGGAGCTCGAAGTCTACCGTGAGCGTCTCGCCGACGGGGTTGCCGCGCAGGCGGGCCTCCGCCACGTACGGACTCGCCTCACGGGTGCCGGAGGGGAGGGCGCCGTAGATGTCGAGATTGTCGAAGGTGTAGGTGTTGGCAGTGTACGTGTCGGGCGCGAACAGGATCACCATCTGCGTGATGGCGGTGTTGGAGGCGTTCGCGTCGGGGCGGTCGACGAACTTGAAGGGCAGGCGCTGCCAGGCGTTCTGCTGGAGGACCTTCGCGATGTAGCGACTCTGCCGCCCGGTGGGGTAGCCGGCCCCGGCCGCGGCGGCGGTCTCGAACTGGAGCAGGACCTCGGTGCCGACGGGGGCGTCCGTGTAGAGGTCCATGTAGAAGGCCCGCTCCTCGGCGACGAAGGGCGCCATCGTCGGGAGGGCCGCGCCGGTTCGGTAGGTGAGGACGTCGTACTGCGAGCCGGCCGCGCGCACGTAACGGCCGACGCGCTGGGAGGTGTTCGGGGCGGCCGGGGCGGGGTTGTCGACCTCGGCGAAGGTGCCGGAGGCGGACTCGAATTTGAGCGGGCTGCCGTCGTCGAAGTTGAGCAAACTGCTCAGGCGCTGCTTGGCGGCCGGCACCTTCACGAACACTTGCCACTCCTCGTCGGTGATGCACGAATTGGTGGGTTTTGCCGAAAGGCGCCCCCCCTTATCCCCGAAACGCACCCTGACCACGGGCGTCCCCTGCCCGGTGAGGATCTCCGTACCCTCGGGCACGGCCCACGTCACGGACGTACCGGCGGCCACGTTGCCGATCCGGTAGGTGGCCTCCGCGCCGGGCGCCGCTACCTCGCGCGGACCCGTGAGGAAGGGCTTACCCTCCTTGTAGACCCGCACGTAGTCGACGCGCATCTCGGCCGGGAAGGCGCTCGGGTCCACGGCGCCGCCGAGGGTCCCGCCGACGGCGAGGTTGAGGATGATGAAGAAGTCATGCATGAAGGGCCAGGCCTGCGGCGCGATGTCGGCGCGGGTGCGGGTGAAGAACTTGTAGCCATCGTAAAACCAGCTGATCTCGTTGGCGCTCCACTCCACGGCGTAGGTGTGCCACTCGTCGGCGACGGGCGCGCCGCCGGGCTTGTAGACCTCGCTGGAGAAGATGCTGCTGCCGGGCGTGTTGCCGTAGTGGATGGTGCCGAGGACCTCGTCGGGCTTGTTGCCGACCCACTCGAGGATGTCGATCTCGCCGCTCAGGGGCCACGGGCCGAACTTCTGCTGGTCGGACAGCAGCCAGAACGCCGGCCACGTGCCGCCGCCCGAGGGCACCTTTACGCGCGCCTCGACGTGGCCGTAGGTAAACTCGTACTTGCCCTGCGTGAGGATCCGCGAGGAGTTGTAGGCCCACTTCGCGCCGGCGGGCGCCTTGGTGGCCGTGATGACGAGCTCACCGTCGACGAGTTTCGTGTTCTCGGGGTAGTACTGCTGCAGTTCTTTGTTGTACCACGAGCAGGGCGGCGTGTCGCAGTTGGTGTTGACGTCGTGGCTCCACTTCGTGAGGTCGAGCGTGGCCCCGTCGAACTCGTCCGACCAGACGGGCGTCGGGCACTGCTGGGCCCGGAGGCCGAGAGCGAGGGTAGCGCAGAGGAGGGTAGCGAGGTAGGGTAGGGAATGCTTCATAAAGGTTTGGTATGGTTGGGCGGCGGGGGGAGAGGGCTGCTTTCGCCAAAACCTGAAACAGGCTGTTTTGGCGAAAGCCTACTGAAATAAGAGATACTCTTGTCGAAGCGCGTAAGTTAACACGATAACCGCGGATGGGGGGGTATCCGCCTGCAGCTTTCTGGAGAGCGTGGGGGGCGGCATAGATGCCGCCAAACCACTGCGGGGCCCGCGTCGCGCCATCCGATCGCCTTAATTATTACATCTCAATAATGCCGCCCAAGCGCTCAGGCACTCGTACAATCAGCTGTCGTTGGGAACTCCGTGTTTACTCAGCCACCTCCATGGCCTTCAGGAGCAGAATCTTGCCTTCGTCGGCGTCGGTGAGGACGTAGAGCGCGCCGTCGGTGGCCTGCTCGATGTCGCGGATGCGGGCGCCGAGCGGTAGGCGCTCGACCTCCTTGGCGGAGCCGTCGTCGGCGACCTCGACGCGGACGATGCCGCTGGCGGTAAGGCCGCCGATGAGCGCCGAGCCCCGGAAGCCCGGGAACATATCGCCCGTGTAGAAGATCATCCCGGACGGGGAGATCGTGGGCGTCCACCACACGGCCGCGTCCTGGAATTCGGGGCGCGTCGGTGGGTCGGGGCGGTCTTTGCCGTCGTAGTCCTTGCCCCAGCTCACCAGGGGCCAGCCGTAGTTCTTGCCGCGCTCCACGAGGTTGAGTTCGTCGCCGCCGAGGGGGCCGAACTCGGCTTCCCAGAACCTGCCCGTGCTGGGGTCGATGGCCGCGGCCTGGATGTTGCGGTGGCCGTAGCTCCAGATCTCGGGTTTTGCGGAAGCGTCACCGACGAAGGGGTTGTCCTCCGGGACGCGGCCGTCGGGGTGGAGGCGCACGATGGTGCCGAGGTGATCGGACAGGTCCTGCGCCGGGTCGAACTTGAAGCGCTCGGCCATCGTGAAGAAGAGCATGCCCGCGCTGTCGAACACGATCCGCGAGCCGAAGTGGTTCTTCCCGCTCACCTTCGGCAACTGCGTGAAGATCTTCTCGAAGCCCGCAATGCTGTCGCCCACCAGCCGCCCGCGCCCGAGTGCCGTGCTGGCCATGCCCTCGGTATCGCCCTCGGCGTAGCTGAGGTAGACGAGTTGGTTGTTGGCGAAGTCCGGGTCGAGCGCCACGTCGAGCAGGCCACCCTGCCCGCGTGCGTAGACGGCCGGGACGCCCGCGAGGTCGTCCGACACCGAGGAGTCACTCGCGAGCCGCAGGATCTTGAGTGCGCCGGAGCGCTCGCTGAACAGCAGATCGCCCGACGGCAGCAGCGCCATGCCCCAGGGGTGGTCGAGCCCCTCGGCCAGCGTGTGCACCTTGACCGGCCCCGCCGTCGGCGAGTTAAAGGCGTTGTTGACCTTGATGTCTTGCGAGAGCGCGCAGGAGGCGCTGAGACAGCAAAAAGCGAGCAGAGGGAAGGCGCGGAGCATAAGCTGGGGGATGTGTGCTTAGGCTAACCTGCGGGCGGGGCTTGGGGTTCTGCGGTAGCGGTAGGTCTCAGGGCACTACCATACCCATTCGTATCGATGCGAACCCGCAGCACGCATGACGAGCGACAATGGCGGGCCGTGTTTGCCTGCTTAGAGAAGGGACCCCTTCCCCTTCTCACGCTGCCAGGTCCACAGCCATTTAGAGAGGCCCGTTTTGCGCCCTCGGCACCTGGCAGAGCCAGGCAAACACGGCTCGTGCACCGTCGCGGCGTGATGGGGTGTTTACGGGGTGGCCGGCTTCGGTGCTTTCTGTTTACTTCTTTAAGAAATTCCAGTCCCGGCTCAGGTTCACGCCGGCGCTCAGCACTAGGTCGAAGCGCCGGTCGGACGGGTCGGCCCCGCCGAAGACCTCGTTCTCCGCGCCGATCGTGCGGCCCTCGAGCCGGACGTAGGCGTTGTCGGAGGGCAGCAGCTGCAGGCTCAGGCCGAAGTCGTTGACCGTGCCCGTGGCGAGCTCCCCGCCGGTGGCGAAGGCGTAGGCGTCACCGCTCGCGAAGGAGCCCCGCGCGGCCACGGCGAACCTGTCCGACACGAAGTACCGCACCGTGCCCATGCCGTTGACCCCCGTGAGGGCCTCGTCGCTTTGCTCCCCGACGGAGTTGGTCTCCGTGAAGTAGCTCGCGTTCAAGATCAGCTCGACCTTGTCGGAGGGCGCGGCCAGGAAGTTGACGTTGTTGTAGAGCCGGATGGCGGCGTCGCCGGTGGTGGGCTTCGGGCCGGCGGTCTCGCGGCCGAAGGTCCCGGTGTAGCTCAGGGTGTAGTCGTCGCCGAAGGTGTAGCGCGCCACCGCGCCGATGGTCTTGGCCTTGTTGTTCTCGGTGTAGCCGTTGAACTGGTTCATGACCCAGAGCTCGAGGGCGAGATTGTCGGTCCCCTCCCACGCGAGCTTCGCGCCGGAGTGGAAGTAGGGCTCCTGGAACGTGCTCACCGCGACGCTCGAGAAGACGTTGTCCTTCGGGAGCGCGGACTCGACCCCGACGTAGGTCGAGAAGAAGCCGGCGTCGAGCCAGAGCCCGGGCGCGAGCTCGTAGCCGACGTTGGCGTTCTTGAGGTAGTTGCCCGCCCCCCAGGCCGTCTCCTGGACCTCGCCGAAGAACACCTCGGCGTTGCCGCGGAGGCGACCGCCCGCGTAGGCGACCGCCACGCCGGCGGCGTTGAGGCCGAAGGTGTTGGCCCGCGAGGACATCGTGAAGAACTCGACGAGTTCGCCGGCGGCGTAGTCGCCCGAGAAGGACGCGTAGTAGGCGTCCGCGTACCCGGTCACGGACAGGGTCCCGACGGTGTCGGCGGGCGCGTCCTGCGCGCGGAGGGCGTCGGGGGCGAGGAAGGAGGCACAGGCGAGTAAAACGCCGGCGCGGGATAGGGTAGAAACCTGCTGCATACGAGGGAGTTTGTGGCAGGTTAGGGCTAGGGCAAAGGTGGGGATGCGTTGGGTGAAACAAGGGATCCGCGGACATTCGGGACGCCAATTGTTTGGCTCGGCGGCACCCGTGGCGATCATTGAACTTCTAACAGGCATTAACGTAAAGTTCGATCGCGGTCGATCTCGGGCAATGCCGAATTTTATACGGTACTGGGTTCTTGCAATCTGAGTTTCGACCGGTGATTCCGGCTCGATCGGGCTCGCGGCGACCCCATTTTACAGTCCAGTGCGTCGGATCGACAGTTCGGTAGGTTTTGGCGAAAGCCGCCTCACGGCCCGGCCCATCTTCGGTGGCACAACGCTACCCACCATGTCTACGCTCTCCAAAATCATCGCCCTCGTCCTCGTACTTGCGCCCCTGGGCGCCTCCGCGCAGGTGACCATTTCCGGCAGCACGGTCGACGCGCAGGGTCAGCCCCTCGTCGGCGTCAACGTCTACCTCCCGAGCACGTACGAGGGCGCCACGACGGATTCCGTGGGGCGTTTCTCTTTCGCGGCTTCCGCCAAAACACCCTTCACCATCTACACGCAGTACATCGGGTACCGCGACGATAGCCTCGTGGTCGGCGACGAGTCCGCGGGGACGGGCCTGCGGCTGAAACTCAGGGAGACGGCCGCGTCCCTGAGCGAGATCGTCGTGACGGCCGGGGCCTTCGTGGCGAGCGACACCCGCAAGACGGCCGTGCTGTCGAGTGTGGACGTGGCCACCACCGGGGCGCAGGCCGACCTCGCCGAGGCGCTCTCGACCCTGCCCGGCTCCACGCCCGCCGGCGAAACCGGGCAGTTGCTCGTGCGCGGGGGCACCGCCGCCGAGACGCAGGCCTACATCAACGGTTTGCGCGTGCCGAAGCTTTACTCGGCCAACCTGCCCGACGTGCCGAGCCGCACGCGCTTCAGTCCGTTCGCCTTCCGCGGGATCACGTTCGCGACCGGGGGCTTCTCGGCGGCGTACGGGGATGCGCTGTCGGGGGCGCTCATCCTGCAGACGCAGGACCTGCCCGACCGCGACCTGACCTCGGTGAGCCTCATGACCCTCGGCGGCTCCGTCGGGCGGACGCAGAAGATCGGCAACGACCAGGCCTTCGCCATCGACCTCGGCGGCACGCACCTCGGACTTTACGCGCAGCTCAACGAGGAGTCGCGCCGCGTGCTCGAGACGGCGCCGCAGGGGCTCAACGGCACGTTCGGGTACTGGTGGAACGGGGGCGGCGGGCGCAACCTGCGCGTCTACAGCCAGGCCGGCACGCAGCGTTTCGCGGGCAATAACGCGGTGGAGGCGCCCTTCTACGGCGTGACGCGGCGCAGTCTCGCGAACCTCAACACCTACACGCAGGCCGTCTACCAGCAGCCGACCGAGAACGGTTCGGGCATGTGGGAGATGGGCGCCGCAGTGGCCACGAACCACGATCGTTTCGTCGGCGACGCAGAGGCCACCGAGCTCGACCAGACCGACCTGCAGGCGCGCGTCACGTACGCCGATCAGTTTCGGGAGTTCGCGCTCTGGCGCGCCGGGGCGGAGCTGCAGGGTCGCCGCGAGGCCGTCGGTCGCAACGTCCCCGAGATGACGCGCGTCGCCGAGCTGGACCGGGCGTACGGGGCGGGTTTTGCGGAAGCGGACTGGTACCTGGCCAGCAAGTGGGTGTTGCGCACGGGCCTGCGCGTGGACGCCTACGACGGCGGGCACACGAGCGTCTCGCCGCGCGGGCAGCTGTCCTACCTGTTCTCGGCCACGCACCAGGTCGCGGTCTCGGCCGGGCAGTACCGCCAGCGCCAGACCGACGACGCCGTCTTCGCCCGTGACCTCGGCCTAAGGCCCGCCGCCCTCGACCACCTCGGCCTCACGTACTCCCGCACCTGGGACGGGCGGGTGTTGCGCGCGGAGGCTTACGCCAAAACCTACCGCGACCTGCTCACGACCCGCGACGGACGGTTCCGCACGGACGGCCACGGCTACGCCCGCGGGCTGGACCTGTTCTTCCGCGACCGCGAAACCGTCAAGGACGCCGACTTCTGGGTGAGCTACAGTTTCAACGATACGGAGCGCAGGCGCGGCGACCTGGCCGCGGCGGCACCCGTGCCCTTCGCGAGTCGGCACAACGTGGCGGTCGTCGTGAAGCGTTTCTTCGCCAAGCCGAGCGTCGGCGTCAGCGCCACCTTCCGCTGGCACGCCGGGCGGCCGTACGACGACCCGAACGCCGGGGTGCGCTACGGCGGCGTGACGCCGGACTACAACGACCTGAGCGTCAACCTGACCTACCTCACCAACGTCCGCGGTCACTTCACGGTGGTGTTCGTGAGCCTCACCAACGTGGCCGGCGCGCGGCAGGTGAATCAGTACCGGTATGCGCTGGAGCCGGGTGCAGATACGGGGCGGTATGACCGGATTGAGGTGAATCCACTGTTCCCGAGGTTTCCTTTCGCGGGGATGTTTATTAGTATCGGGGACAAGGGGCGCGTGGGGACGGTGGATGATATTTGAGGGGGGAGTATGGAGCATGGAGCATGGAGCATGGATTGCCGTGCTGGGGGCTGGGGGATGCGGGACCGGCTACGCCTGTCGACGCGGGACTAAGCGGGCCGTGAGGTCCGCGTTCTGCGGTAGCCGGTTTGGCGTCGCGGAGCGCAGCGACCGACGCCGGGCCGGCTCAGATGTCGCACTTACGGCGCTATTCGCTCGAAACAAAAAGGGCCTCGCCTTGCGGCAAAACCCTTTCCGACGTTGCGTAGCGAGGGGGGGGCTCGAACCCCCGACCTTGCGATTATGAGTCGCACGCTCTAACCAGCTGAGCTACCTCGCCGCGTGTGGCCCCCGGTGGCGGCGGGGGCGGAAGCGGGCGCGAAGATAGGGTGGGGTGGGGGGATTTTGGGTGGGGAAAATTTAGGGGTGCGGCGGTGGGCGCGGCGGCCCGTTCGGCGAGCTCCAGCTCGTGGGCCGCTGTGCCCGCCGAGGAGGCTCGCAGATAAATCCTCAGAATGTAGCTCTCCGCGACCGGTGCCGAGGGCGCACGAGCTGGAGCTCGCCGAACGCGCCCGCGGTACCGGTCGCGGAGAGGACGTTTTGGCGAAAGCCGTACCCAATTTAGCGGCGATTGCGTAACCTCACCGTCTCGCGCCGTCTCGACTATGCCTACCGCCGACCAGTTCTTCGCCTCGCCCATCCTCAACGGACCGTACGAGATGCCCGACCGGCACTGGGTGCTGACGGCCGACGGGCAACCCACTGACCGGCACGTCCCCGGGCGCCGCACCGTCGACTTCGTGAGCGCCGTCCCGAAGCCCAAGCGCAAGAGCGCGCAGGCGGACCTAAGTTTTGGCGAAAGCCGCGACGGCACCCGGTACGAGACCGCCGAGACCATCACCGCGATCCGCCGCCAGGTGGACGAGTGGCGCGTGCTGCCGGAAGACCGGTGGAACGTCACGCCGCACACCAGGCGCCTGCTGCGGCACTGGCGCCGGAAGGATTGGCCCGGGCGCCGACCCTTCTTCTGCCAGGTGGAAGCCGCCGAGACCGTGATCTGGCTCACGGAGGTGGCCCCGCGCACGGCGAGCGGGAAGCAGTTCTTGCGAAAGCTCCAAGACGCCAGCGAGGATGCCAACCCGGGCCTGTCGCGCTGGGCGCTAAAACTCGCCACCGGCGCCGGGAAGACGACCGTGATGGCGATGCTGATCGCGTGGCAGACCGTCAACGCCGTGCGCATGCCCTCGAGCTCGCGCTTCACGCGGGGCTTCCTGCTGGTGGCGCCCGGGATCACGATCCGCGACCGCCTGCGCGTGCTGCAGCCGGCCGACCCGGAGGCCTACTACCAGCGCTTCGACCTCGTGCCCGATGACCTGCTCAACGACGTCAAGCGCGCCCAGATCGTGATCACCAACTTCCACGCCTTCCAGTTGCGCGAAACGCGGAGCCTGAGCAAGGGCAACCGCGCGCTGCAGCAGGGGCTCGGCGGGGAGGAAGTCGTGACGCTCGAGTCGCCGGGGGCGATGCTGCAGCGGGTGTGCAGCGGGCTGATGGGCCTCGGCGGCATCATGGTCATCAACGACGAGGCCCACCACTGCTACCGCGAGCGCCCCGCCGCCGAGGCCGAGGGCGAGACCGTCGACGACCTGACGGGCGACGAAAAGCAGGAGGCCAAAAAGGACAGCGAGTACGCGCGCCTGTGGATCAGCGGCCTCGAGTACGCCGCCGAGAAGTTGGGCGTCAACAAGGTGCTCGACCTGTCGGCGACGCCGTTTTTCCTCCGGGGCTCCGGCTACACCGAGGGCACGCTCTTCCCGTGGACGGTGTCGGATTTCAGCCTCATGGACGCCATCGAGTGCGGGATCGTCAAGCTGCCGCGCATCCCGATCGCCGACAACATCCCCTCGGCCGTCGTGCCGGAGTACCGCGAGCTCTGGAAGCACGTCGGTAAGGGCATGCCGAAGAAGGGGCGGGGCAAGAACGCCACGGCGGCCGATCCGAGTAAGCTTCCGCAAAAACTCCAGACGGCGCTCGAGGCGCTGTACGGGCACTACAAACAAACCTTCGAGCTCTGGGAGCGCCAGCAACTCGGGGTGCCGCCGTGCTTCATCGTCGTGTGCAACAACACGGCCTCCTCGAAGCTGGTGTACGACTACGTGTCCGGCTACGAGACCGACGAGGGGCAGGTGATCCCCGGGAAGTTCGACCTGTTCGATAACTATCTGCCGCAGGGCAGTACCAAGCGCCGCGATAAGCCACGCACGCTACTGGTGGACAGCCGCGAACTGGACTCCGGCGAGGCCGTCAACAAGGACTTCCTCGAGGCCTACGCCGCCGAGATCCAGCACTTCCGCCGCGAGAAGGCCCAGCGCGAGGGGCAGTCGGTGGTGCTGGACGGCCTGGCCGACGAGGACATCCTGCGGGAGGTGCTCAATACGGTCGGCAAGCCCGGCAAACTCGGCCAGGACATCCGCTGCGTGGTGTCGGTGAGTATGCTCACCGAGGGCTGGGACGCCAATACCGTGACGCACGTGCTCGGGGTGCGGGCCTTCGGGACGCAGCTGCTCTGCGAGCAGGTCATGGGGCGGGCGCTGCGGCGCTTCAGCTACGAGTTGGGCCCGGACGGGAAGTTCCCCGTCGAGTACGCCGACATCTTCGGGATCCCGTTCGACTTCACCGCCGAGCCCGTCAAGTCGGTGCCGGCCGCCCCGCGCCGCATGACGCGCGTGGCCGCCGTACGCGAGCGCGAGCACCTCGAGATCGAGTTCCCGCGCGTGGAGGGCTACCGCATCGAGCGCCCGATGCCGGACGTCCACGCCGCGTTTACCGAGGAGGACAGGCTCACCATCGACCCGAGCGTGGTCGGCGCCACGGAGGTCAAGAACTCCGGGGTCATCGGTGAGGCCATCGACCTCGACCTCGCACACACCAAGGACACGCGCACGAGCACCATCGTGATGCACCTCACGCAGCACCTCATCGAGGACTACTTGACGGACGCCGACGGCTACCCGCGCTCGGTGCTGTTTGGGTCGGCCCGCAAGGTGGTGCGCCGGTGGCTCGGCGAGTATCTCGTCTGCAACGGCGGCACTTATCCAGCGCAGCTCCTCTACCGCGCCTTGGCCAAGGAGGCCGCCTCGCGGATCAACAACGCCATCCTGCGGGCCGCGGCCACCGAGGACAACTCCGCCGACTACGTCAAGCCCATCCTCGACAGCTACAACCCCGTCGGCTCGACGCGCCACGTGGCCTTTAACACGAGCAAGGACACCTACGCCACCGACGCCGCATGCTCCCACGTAGACCACGTCGTGGAGGACAGCGGCTGGGAGGGCGAGATGGCGCGCGTGCTTGAGCGGCACCCGAAAGTACTGCGCTACGTCAAGAACCAGGGCCTCGGTTTCGAGATTCCGTACGTGTACGGTGGGCAGCGGCACAAGTTCGTGCCCGACTTCATCGTCGTGGTGGACGATGGTCACGGCCCGGACGATCCGCTGCACCTAATCGCCGAGGTCAAGGGTCGCCGCGACGAGCAGGTGAACGCGAAGCACAACACCGTAAAGAACCAGTGGCTCCCGGCGGTGAACGGGACGGGGGCGTTTGGAAGGTGGGCATTTGCGGAATTTGAGGAGCCGTTTGGGATGAGTGAGAAGTTGGGGGCGGTAATCACAAATAGCGTGGACGGTCTCCTGCGGGAGGGGGTGGGGGCTTTCGCAAAACTGAGGGGGCGTCGTGAGGGGTCATTGGGCAGCCTTGAGAAGGGACACTCCCCCATTTCACGCAGCTCGTAGCTCCCGGCCCTACCCGTCCGCACAGTAACGCACGAACGGAGCTCAGCGAATGGGTCTAATAAGCATAAAATCGGAGTACAACAAATATTTGCAAGTTCGGAGCTCACTTAAAGATCGTCTAAATCAAGGCCCAAACATGGATAATTACACCCTCGATGAAGATGAGTATGATGACGCAACAAAGTGCACGTCCGCAGGGCAGGCTTTTGATAAGGTGTTCCTCCCGGCAGTCGACTTACTAGTTGGAATAAGTGCATTCAAATTAAAAGCAAAGGCCTATTTAAATAATGTTGCAATACTGACTGGATTAGCACTATTATGCTATGCGTTAAATTTAGGGATCTGGCCACTATTTGTTTTACTTGGACTCATATGTCTTGTCGCCGCTGCCTGGAACGTGGTGTGCATCATAGATTTGAGGCCAGAAAAGAAAGAATTCGTAAAAGAAATAGAGGGGGTTTTGATGAATGAACTACGCCGAGCGTTAAGCAGTAGGTCATACTTAGACTACCTGAAGGCAAAACATGAATACATCAGTGAGTATGAGCCTACTGAAAGAGCGTTTGAGACAACGAAGAAAACGGTAGCTCCTCCTGTGTCGAAGCCGGCACTAGATCTTATACCTGAACTCGCGTCAAAGCTAGAGCAAGATCTTAGATCAAAGAAGAAGCAACCGCCGGTTCCGAACACGAGGCCGCAATTGAACTTAAGGCAACACCCAGCATATGTTACGCATAGCAACACCTCTACGTATCAAAACGGCTCCTATCCTATAATCGGCTTCCCCGACAAAGGCACCATCATCCGCAGCTTCCGCCAACGCGAACCTTCCATCCGCGGCTACAAAGAAGCAGATTTTCAAATTTACATCGGAGCAAACGCCACGCCCCTCTGGACGGTCCTAGGCGACGCTTACCTCGCAACTAACGCTACCACCCGCGCCTACGAACCAGACATCGCCATCGCAGAACGCGCTGGCGACACCGCCATCCGGATTGACGTAGAGATTGATGAGCCGTACTCCGGTACCAGCCGCCTCCCCATCCACCTCAGAGGCGATAGTCGTAACCGTGACCAGTATTTCCTCGATCGTGGTTGGAGTGTCGTACGCTTTAGTGAGCGTCAAGTGCACCACCACCCGGGCACGTGTCTCAAAATTCTAGAGACCGTCTTTAAGTTGATGAGCGGCAAAGAGCCCCACGAGGATCTTGAAAAGCTGGCCGAGCAGATTAAGGAACCCTGTTGGGACCACGTGCAAGCGGCCAATTGGGCCAAGGACAACTATCGCGAGGAGTACCTCGATCACGAGTTTACAGCGCATAAGCCAGGAGCGGGACCGGAAGCAGAGCCGTTATCCGACACAGAAACGAAGGAAGAAGCGTTGGTAATTAGTACGCAACTAGGAACGGGGGAAGGAGCTAATCCTACTTTGGCGCCGCGAGCAAAACCAGGACCAAAATTATTATTCAAGCCTCTTGTCCATGAGCGCGACAAGCACATCCGCTTCGAGGAAGATACGCACAGCTATTTTGTGCACGGCGTGCCTACACCGTCGGTGACGACGATGCTGGACCGATGGTTCGCCCCTTTTGATGAAGTTTATTGGTCTGAGAGAAAAGCTACAGAAGATACATCCCCTGCAGCAATCCGACTTAAATGGAAGGAGGAAGGTGAGAAGGCCGCCGCTCTCGGCACTCGGCTCCATGAAGATATTGAAAACTATTTGGGTCATGGGCAGGTAGGCACGACCAAGGAATTTGTGTATTTCTCAGAATATTGGGCAACACTAAAGAAACCGAAAGTCTTATGTTGTGAATGGCGCCTATACGACGAGCAAATCGGCATTGCCGGCACTTGCGACCTACTTGCTCGTATTGATGGCAAGACTACCCTCATCGACTTCAAGCGATCAAAAAATGTGATCCAGAACGGCAGGCCAAAGCCTGCATTCGCGAACCAGACTGCCTTAGGCTGCCTCAGCAACCAACCCGACAGCTCCTACGGCAAATACTGTGTCCAGTTGAATTTATACCGCGATATCCTCGAAAGGCACTACGGACAAAAGGTTGACCAGATGATTATACTCGTGCTCTACCCTGGACTTGATCGCGCGTATCGCCTTGTCGTACCTAGAATGAATAATGAGATTGAGGAGATGCGTAAGGTGCTCGGCGCTTTACCTGCCTGAAACTATCCGACTGTAACCTACGAACATACCGCTAGACAATTTTACCTAAACGCAACAGCCTGAGACACTTACCTTGTGGATAACTAGCTCACAACGCTCGTGCTCAGACTGCCGCTCCACAAACTTACGTCCCTCTTCCCGCATCACACCCCGACGACTGTCAAGGGTCTGCTCGTCCTCACGCAGGCCCTCCTCCTCGGGAGGACCACGTGCCTCAACCGCCTCAAGGGCCACGTCGCCACCGTCACCGGCAAGTCCGGTACCGCCGCCGACTCACACTACAAGTTCCTCATCCGCTTCTTCGACACCCACGCCGCCGGGGAGCTCTGGATCCGCATCGTCGCGGTGGCCATCAAGCTCGTCGGCCTGCGGGACGACTACCTCATCCTCGACGGGACCTCGTGGAAGGGGCCCACGGGCTGGGCGCACCTCCTGACGCTGTGCGTCATCTACCGCGGGGTCGCCGTCCCGATCGCGTGGGTCGACCTCGCCAAGCGCGGCAGCAGCAGCGTCGCCGAGCGCACGGCGCTTCTCGACCTCGCGTTCGCCCACTACGACCTCCGCGGGAAGATCCTCCTCGCCGACCGGGAGTACATCGGGCTGGAGTGGTTCAACTACTTGATCGACAATTCGTTACAGTTTTGCATCCGGTCGCGAAACCTCGCATACTTCCCCCTGGTCGACCGCACCGCCCCGGGGCAGCCGCGGCTCCGCCGCGCGATCGAGGCCGTGACCGCGAGCCGCAAGCCCAACAAGGCGACGCGCTTCGCGTTCCGCTTCACGCCCGACGGACCGCTACTTTGGCTCGTGATCGCCCGCAACCCGGACCCGAAGGCCACCGAGCGGGTGATGTACCTGATCACGAGCGTCGACCAGTCCGCCTACCGGACCGTGGCCGACTACCTGAAGCGGTGGAAGATTGAACACTGCTTCCGGCACCTCAAGTCGAACGGGTTCCACCTGGAGTCGGTCAACTTGCGCACCCCGGAGCGGCAGCGGCTCCTGGTGGCCGTCGTCGCTTTCGCCTACGTCGTCGGTGTATCCCAAGGGCTGCGCACGTTCACGGAGAAGGTGGCGATCAAGAAGCACGGGGCCGACGGCAAGCGGTACCGAGCGGTGTCGGTGTTCCGGTACGGGATCGATCAGCTCGGAGCGCGATTTCGCGATTTGGTGACGTTCTGTCGGTATCTCCTCGACGCGTTCGCATCAGCGTTTACTAGGGTTCCCGATGCGAGAACACAAAATGTCTAGCGGTATGACCTACGATATCTCGTTCTGTGACCACCTTTGTACTTTAAATCGTGCCTGCCTTCAAATTTTCCTAAACCCAGATCAATGACCTACCGCCCACCTGCCCCCCTGTCGTTCCTCGGGTATATAGTCCTATGCGTTACGCTCCTCAGTTGCGCAGCCAAAAAGGACTTCCGCTCTGCTGCCGACATCGACTCTATCGTCGCCTACGAAAAATACGTCGACCTACACCCGGACACAAAATTCACCCCCCGCGCCGAAGCTCGGCTCGCTACCCTGCGTGAGGACCGAGATTGGGACCTTGCCGCCAAAAGCACGAGTTCCGCATCGATCGCCGAGTTCCGGAAGCGACACCCGGCCTCGTCGAGGGAGGCCCAGGCCACAACCTTGTTTGCGGAGCGTAAGCAGGCAGAGGACTGGACCAGCGCCGTGTCCAACGATACCGAGGCGGGTTTCCGGAACTTCCTCAAGGCGTATCCAACCTCTTCGCACGTAGTTGAGGCCAACACGCTGGCCGATGCCGCCCGTGACACCGAAGCCTTCGCAAAAGCGAGGACCGGAAACACGGCAGCGGCCTTCGCTAGCTACCTGCAGGATTTCCCAGTGGGTGCATACCGAGATGAGGCCCGCGAACGACAAATGGTCGCGGCAGATCAGGAAGCTTACGCCAAAGCGAAGGGCGACGGCAGCGAGGCCGCTTATCGTGCATACTTGAAGCAGTTCCCGTCCGGAGCGTCCGTCGCCGAGGCAACCAGTGCCGCAGCATCCGCCAAGGAATACGAGACCTTTTCCTCCGCCGAGAAGGCACGAGACCTCGATGCGTTACGTGACTTCGTCCGGACGTACCCTTCGAGCCGTTATAGTGCTCAGGCCCACGACGCAATTAAGGAACGCGAACACGCAATCGCCAACGAGCGCGCCACCGACATTCCCGGCATGAAAGCTTATCTCGCTTCGTACCCAAATGGGAAGCACGCAGCTTCTATACGAGATCGTCTTCACGACTTGGAGGTAGTCGAGTCCGCATTCGCGACAGCTGATAAAACAAACACGGTAGTAGCCTACAACGAGTTTGTACGAAAGCATCCAACCTCATCACGGGCCTACAGCGCACGTGAAGCGATCAGCCGTCTTGAAGCTGCGGCGGAGGCTGCCAAACGCCGGCGCGACACTGAAACATGGGAGTCGGCCAAGCGCTCTCGTTCTATCTCGCAGGTCCAACGCTACCTGAAGAGCTATCCCGATGGCGTGTACAGTGACGACGCCGAGGAGTTGTTGGTCGATCTACAGGTCGCCAAGATTATGTCGGGAGACCACGGTGTGCTTCCACCCGCCCAGCGTAACAGTTACAATCGTTCGAGCAGTTCGATGACCGCGGTCGACGTCGAGAATGGCACTGGGTACACCCTTACGGTTTACTACAGCGGCCCCACGAGTCGTTCGCTGAAGCTTGCCCCGGGTGCTTCGGGGTCGCTTTCGCTACAGCCGGGCAGCTACCGCGTGGCTGCTTCCGTGAGTGCTCGTAATGTCCGCAACTACGCAGGTTCCGACAATCTGCAAGGCGGGAGTTTCGAACAGAAGTTTTACATACAGACAACGAGTTCGCCGAGCTACAATCGGTGGTGATGAAGAGCACAATGTAAACGTAGTTGCCGTAGATGGCCCGTGGACCAATTAAGACTTTTGCAACACCATCAGAGTAGGCCCCTTCCTTTCGGCTCTTCCAACGCCTATCTCCCGCCGCCTCATCCCTACCCCCTTTCTAGCAAATTCCACCCATCTGTCGCCCACGAGCAAAGCGCCGCACCTCCAAGCTACCTAGCTTGCTGGCCTATAGCAGGTTACGACCACCCACAGGTGGGTCGGGCCACATGTCCCACCCAGTAAGCCGACGCAGGTGCCAACACTCGAACGCTACGACCAACTCCTCGAGAAGTACTACCTCGAGTTCAATGTCTACCGGGATACCATCAGCCTCGCCATCGACCGCGCGGAAATCGTACGCGCGTTACAGCCTGCCGAGATCTCCTACGAGCAATTCGTCCGCGACATCGGTCGGGCTTGGTGGAACGCCAGTATCCGCGATGGCATCTACCAGTCCGGCTATCTCGCCGTCGCCGCCCTCCAAGTCGCCGCGGGCTTTCGCTCCAATGAGGTCGACGTCCCGAGCGACGCCAAGTACACCGACTACCTCCTCGAACTCGCCGGCGACTCGGGTGAGTCCGTGCAGATCAACCGCAAGTACCTTTTCGAAGGCACGAACAACAGTAAAGACCTAGGCAAGGCGAAGCAAGAATACCTCTGGAAAGCGATTGCTAGCCACTTCCGCCGGACGCACGAACTGCGACTGCACCTTCCCGACGCAAGAGCCCACGCCGGACGCTACGTCCAGTACCCGAAGACCCACATGCTCTTCCGCGAGGACGAGCTCGAAACGTTCGCCAAGGCCTACCTAGCCAAGAATGGCCCCTCCGCAGTGCTCAACGCCGACGCGGCCATCGCCGACGCCACCCAGAGCTGGCCGGCCTACCGGCGGTACTTCCCCGCAACCGCCCAGCGCCGTATCGAGAAGGAGGACGCGAGCTTCAAACTCGAGCTCTACCTCGCGCAGGCCAAACGCTACCTCAGCCGCCTCACCGAGGCGCACCTCGAGCGACTCCTCGAGCGCCCGGACGCCGACCTCGCAACCACCAACAGCCAAATCCGCCAGCTGCGCGCCGCCCGGCAGGGCTTCCAGGCTTACTTCCTGGAAGCGGACTGGGACGACGGCTACGATCTCTTCCGCGACGCACAGCCGATCACGCAGGTGGCAGCCGGGCACCTGCCTGCGCTACTCAATGAGCTCGGGCGCACCATGCTCTTCTGCGACCACTCCGACGTGGGCGGGGTGTACACTTACCTCGGCCCGAAACCTCGGACCCAGGAGGCCGGTGCGCCCATCGTCGAACTGTCGCTCGACCCCGGCACGGCAACTGCTCAGTTCCGTAGTTTCGACGACTATGATGCCTACGCGGCCGCGAGCGGGAGCACCGTCACTACCGCGGTCACTCGACCCAAGCCCCGCGCCAAGCTAGCCGGTGGCCTGCGTCTAGGTCGTGAGGCGATTTACCTCCAGGGACTCGGGCCGCGGTTCGTTTTGCCAGAAGGCGCCGCACTCGACGTCCGTGCCCAATTCGATACGAGCGCGGAGTACACCCCGGCCGGGGGGCGTCACGGAATGTGGAAGGCTACAGTCGGTGAGCAAATCACGAGATTCAGCATCGAGGCTTTTCGGGCGCTCGTGGTCCCGCCGCCCACGCTAGGGTTCGACCTGGCGACATTTGCTTATTCACGAAACCATGAGCCGAGCCAGGCGGGCTTCTACAGCACGCCACAGCCTAGGCGTATTGACGTGTTGCGCGGCTTGCCGACGACCGCGATCCCCGAGGCCGAGGAGGCTCCCTCGCTCGTCCCCCTGAGTGCACTGCGTGAGTTAGAACCCGCGTCTCCCAATCTCGTCGAGAGGCCTGTACTCGAATCGACTCTTGGCGAACCTATTCTGCCAGCCCGTCGAAGCGTCCAGCTGAAGGACTACTACCCCATCCACAACGGCAGCTGGGAGGGGAACGTGGAAGGCACCATTGGCCAGATGGAAGCTATGCTGCGGCTGTGCTACCCAAATGCCGAAGACGAGTTGGCCAAGCGTCTTTATGGTGCCCTCGCCCAGCAGCATCCCCTCGTCGCGGCCGACGAGGCACAGGTCGTGGCGCTCGCGGCCACCACGGGCTCCGCGGCCACCTACGTCTCGACAACTGTGTCGACCGGAGCGGACTTGCCCGACCTCCACAGCAACATTGTGCGCCACGCCATTCGCTCGGCCAGACGAGACGGCGGCGAAGCCAACCGCTTCGTATTCGTCGTAGTCGACTTGTCTCAGTCCGATGAGGCCTGCCTTACCCTGGAGCGCATCATGCAGATGTATAGCTTGTGTACGGGCGACTCCTCAGCCGACGCCTACGTGCTGCCGGACAATCTCTATGTCGCCTTCTTACTCTCGGAAAGCAACCGTGCCGCCGTCCACGCTATCCCGCGCCCGCACTGCCCGCTTTACTTCATCAACGGCGGCTGGGGCGTGCCCCTCGAAGGCAGTCTACGCGCCTACCGGCCAGATCGATACATCGCGCGACCCGAACGCTTGGCCAGCGCCATCACTCACACCACGGTCTGATGGAAGCGACCACTTTTCCCGAGGCGCACGTCACCACGCAGGCCCGCCAGCACTTCTACGACTACCTCGCCCATCGCGCACACGAGAGCCTTTCCTACCAAACCCTCGCCGGGGCCGCTGCGCAGGTGCTTCGCGAGACGAATAGCCTCGATGCAACACAGCAGTTTGAGACTAACAGAGTGTTCTCTCGACTTGCTGATCCGCTCCTGCGCAGTGGGGTTCTCAGTTTTCGCGGAAGCGGGACCTTTGGATTAACTGCTACCGTAGCCATCCCGACTGTAAATTCCTCAGCAGTTGTGTTCAATGCGCCTTTCGGCAAAACGCTGCCCGGGGCGGAAGCCCTCGCGCCGGGAGTTATTCGCCTACCAGACCAGAGCGTTCCGGAGGATATTCCCTTCGCACCCATCGACGCATTGGCACAACTCCAGAGCACGCCGGCCATCGCCCAGATTATTGAAGGATCGCCCGACTGGGCCGAACTCACCCGCGGTACGCCACGGGAAGGGTGGGAGATCCTCCGGAGGGGTAGCGGTTGGGGTGCGCAGCGTCCGGACGAACCCCGAGATCACGTTCGGCTCTATCGCGCAGAACCTTCCACGGTGGCGCCGCACTACCTCTGGATCGGCGAGAAAAGCTACTACGTGCCTGCTCGTAGCGTCAATCCGAGCGGCATCCTCCTGGCGCACCTCCTACGCGACATCTATTCCGACGGTGCGCCCTCCACGTTCCGCATCGCGGAAGATGAGTTCGCGGTCACATCGAGTCTCTTCCCATTCGAGTTAGAGCGCGTCCTGTGGCTCGCCGAGGACATGCTCAACGGTATCGCCGTGGATACCTACGCCGAGAGTCGCAGCTATCGGCTCTCGACGCCGATACTCTCGGAACTCAAACGCATCTTGCTGCGCGCCGCTTAAGGCGGCTATAGATCCCCCCGTTTTTATGCGTGACCCAATAGCCCTCCACACCCAACTTCAAGACCTCTACCGTAAATACCTCGACAGCGGACTGCCGCTCAAAAACAAAGCCCTCGCCGCCGAACGGCGCGCCCTGTTTGAAGCACCGGGCACCCTCTGCCAGCAGCCCATCGTCGAACTCGTCCACACCTACGACGGCGCGGCTACCCTCGATGACCTCGCGGCGGCCGGGAATGTCTCCAGCGACTTCGCGGCTTTTGCGCAGATCGGTTTGGTGCCCCCGAGCCGCGGGAAGGCCCTCCGGCTCTATTCCCATCAGTTGGGGAGCCTCCGGGCCGCGCATCACCCGTCTACCCCGCTCGGCGCCAAGCACCTGCTCATCACGACGGGCACGGGGTCGGGCAAGACGGAGAGCTTCCTACTCCCGCTCCTCGCCAACGTCCTAGCCGAGAGTAAGCGGTGGGCCCAACCGCAGCGCACGTGCGCCGTGCGCGCCATGGTGCTCTACCCACTCAACGCCCTCGCTGAAGACCAAATGGTGCGCCTCCGCAAGACCCTCAACAGCGAGGCAGCCGTCGACTGGCTCGACGCCCACCGCCTGGGGCACCGCATCACGTTCGGGCGCTACACCGGGGATACCTTCAGCAAAAAGCGCGACGGCTCCGTGGAGAAGGTGCGAGGCAGGCTCGAGGCCGAGTGGACCCGCGCGCAGGAGCGCTACCAGGAGACCGTCCAGGAGGAGCGCGAGGGTAAGGGCAAGGCCGACGAAGACTACCTGTACTACACGCCCGCCATCAACCAGCGCCAGACAGCCGAACTATGGCACCGCGACCAGATGCAAGCCTCGCCCCCGGATGTGCTCGTGACCAACTTCTCGATGCTTAACATCATGCTGATGCGCGAGGCCGAGCGGGAGATCTTCGCGAAGACTAAAGCGTGGCTCGCCGAGGACCGGCAGCACCACATTTTTCACCTCGTCGTCGACGAGCTCCACAGCTACCGCGGCACCCCCGGCACGGAGACGGCCTACACCATCCGCCTGCTGCTGCGCCGACTCGGACTCACCCCCGATCACCCCCAGTTACGTATCCTCTCCTCCAGCGCGTCGATGTCCCGTAGCGAGGCCACGTGGCGCTTCGTGGGGGGCTTCTTCGGGCTTTCGCCAAAACGAGCCGAGGAGCGCTTCGAACTCATCACCGACCCCGAGCGCGAGCCCCTGTCCGCACCCACGCCCCGCGTAACGGTAGCGGAGGTGATAGCCGCCGGCGAACTTGCCGAACGAAAGGACAGCGACGGCACGAAGGCAGTCGCTCAACGCCTCTGCACCCAACTCAAAGCCGCCCTCAGCAAGCAAGCCAGGCCCCTCAAGGCGAGCGACCTGGCGGCGGCGCTCTACCCCGACGACGATGACCCGCGCAGACCGCAGGCCACCCAGAGCGCCATCGAACTGGTCGGCCAGCTGCGCGACGACACCGGCGGCGAATGCATTAAGCTCCGTACGCACCTCTTCTTCCGCACAGTCGACCACCTCTACGCCTGCTCTAATCCCAGCTGCACGGAAGTCGCAAACAAAGCCGCGGAGCGTCTCGGGCGCAACGGCGTCGGCAAGCTCTACCGCAACCCCAACCTGAAGTGCCGGTGTGGCGGCAAAATCCTCGAGGTCTATCTCTGCCGCTACTGTGGTGAAGTGTTCCTCCGGGGACTCCGAAAGGAGATGCCGGGCAACAAGCTCAAGCTCTACCTGGAGCCCTCGAGCCTCGGCGAAGAGGAGTTCCCGATCTTGGTCTACCCAGGGAAGCTCTACCAGGACGCTGACCCCATCAGTGCCCAGGCTCCCGCCGGCTGGCACTGGGGGCAATACCGCCCGTCTTCGGGTTGGCTCAAGGGCTCGAAAGCGGACGCCGACGTGACCTTCTACCGGCTCTCGCCCGACGAGGCCAAAGCTGGCAACGCGCCGGAGGAGTGCCCGTGCTGCAACGTGAGCCGAAAGCAGTCTACACCCATCAGCCCGCACCGCGTCGGTACGCAAAGGGTCAACCAGGTGCTCGCCGACGGGCTGTTCCGGGGGCTACGCGAACAGCAGTCCCCCACCGACCAGAAGAAGGGCAAGACCCCGAAGCTGATCATCTTTAGCGACAGTCGCCAGGGCGCGGCCAAGCTATCGGCCGGGATTGAGCTCAACCACTACCGTGACACCTTGCGGCAAAACGTCCTGAACTTTATCGGACAACAGGACAAACGTGCCGCCGGCATCCGTGAAATGGCGGAAACACCATCGTCCACGTGGACGCCCGAGCAAAAAGCCCTGATTAGGGAGCTGGGAAGGGACGACAACAATCTTATTAGCGACGCTGCCAGCAATTTAATGATGGGCGAGGAAGGCGCTGGGCCCCGCCTAGCTGCCCTGTTCGCGACCGGCGCTACCCCCGTGGTCGACTTCCAGGAGCAAATCCGCGACGAGCTGCTCAGGCTCGGCGTCAATCCCGGCGGACCCAAACCGAGCCTCGACCTCAAGAACGAGCCCTGGTACACCATCTACGACTGGACAGTCGGGGAGGTGCCGGAGGTGCGCAAGGGCACCGAGGCGCGAGATGCGCTCAGTGACATCCGCGCCGAGTTTCAGTACGAACTCCTGACCGTCCTGTTCGCCCACAACCAGATGTCGGTGGAGGCCCTGCGCAAGGGCCACATCCGTATCGCCGCGGCGGTGGTCGCCGGCGAATCCGAGCGCCGCCAGCAGTACCTCAATTCGGCCATCCGCATCTTGGGGGAGAGCTTCCGCATCGAAGGGGCCGAGAGTAGGTTCGCCGTCGATGGCTTCCCCTCGCGACTGACCAGCTACACGCGCGCGGTCTATAAAGATCAGTGGTCCGGCTCGCGGTGGCCCACCAGCGGGGCGTACAGCCGTGCGTCACTCCTGGAGTGGTTCGCCGACAAGCGACTCGTCGTCTCGCTCGGGCAGCAGGAGCTTACCGGGAGCAACCTTGAGGTCGTGCCCGCCAAAGTCGGCGACACCTACTACGAGTGCGAGCGTTGCGAGGCTGTGCACCTGCACCCGAGCGCCGGGGTGTGCACCAACTGTTTTGCCGAAAGGCTACAGGCCAAAACCCTCACGGAGCAGCAGCTCAACAACGAGGACGACTACTACCTCTACCTCGCGCACCAAGCCCCCTTCCGCCTGCACGCCGAAGAACTCACCGGCCAGACCGATCCGGCCGACAAGCTCGTGCGCCAGGCGGCATTCCAGGGCATCACCAACAAGCGGGAGTACCGCCGCCCCGCAGAGATCGACCTCCTGAGCGTCACCACCACCATGGAGGCCGGGGTGGACATCGGGGGCCTCTCGGCGGTGATGATGGGCAACGTCCCGCCGCAGCGCTTCAACTACCAGCAGCGCGTCGGGCGGGCCGGGCGTCGCGGGCAGTCCCTTTCCGTAGCCCTCACCGTGGCCCGTTTCAATA
Source organism: Saprospiraceae bacterium (assembly GCA_965215115.1). Lineage (GTDB taxonomy): Bacteria > Bacteroidota > Bacteroidia > Chitinophagales > Saprospiraceae > CALDTK01. The sequence continues at coordinate 1,203,788 of OZ244050.1, read as the reverse complement.
GCCACGACCAGGTGCACTACGGCAGTCCCGAGAGGATGGTGGCCGGCGATCCGCCGTCGCCGTACCTCGATCTGCGCCGCCCGGAGATCGCCCGCCGGCTCATCAACAAAGAGGTGCTCCACGAGGCCTACGCCGCCTGCCACATCGCGACCGACAGCGGGGACACCCACGGTGGCTTCGGGGCAGCCGAGGATTGGCCGGACCGGCGAGCCGAGGTGATGGACTGGTTGGCACGCTCCGGGCACGAGGTCACCCAGATCGCCGAAGACCTACTGGCCGGCACCAGCGACGAACTCGACCCGGTGGCCCTCGCGCGGGACGTACAGACCCACCTCGTCGCGCAGGTGGACGCGGTCGTGACACATGCCGACCGCTACCCGCAACTCAGCCTCGGCGAGCGCCTCGCCTCCGCGGGGCACTTCCCGATGTTCGGCTTCCCGACTCGGATCCGCAACTTCTACACCGCGAAGCCCAACGGGCGCAACGCCAGCAGCCAGACGATCAACCGAGACCTCGACCTCGCCATCGCGACGTTTGCCCCCGGGCTCACTATGGTCAAGGACAAGAAAATCTACCGGTCCGCCGGGCTGGTGGGCTACAAGCCCGGCGCGGGTAAGTGGCGGACTGTAGACGGGCGCGGGGAGGTGCACACACACCTCATGCAGTGCAGCGACCGCGATAACTGCGGCACGATCGTAGACTCGACCGACGCCCCACACTCCGTATGCCTGGTCTGCGGGAAGGACCTGGTACCCGTGCCCGCGTGTTCGCCCCTGGGCTTCTTCTCGAAGCCACACGAGGTGGAAGACTACAAAGGGCAGTTCGAGTACCACGAACAGTCCGTACGCACTTCCGTAGACCCGAACTCCGCCCTTCGCGAGACGCACAAACTCGAAGGCACCGCACTCCAGCTGGCCACCAATCAAGTCCCGCGTAGTGGCATCGTCCACGTGCTCAATGACAACAACGGGCAGTTCTACCATCTCGCCCCGGAGACCTACCAAGACGACGACGGCAACGAGGTGTACAAACACTGGTTTGCGGAAGGTCCGAACCACCCCAGGGCGCGCCCCTACGCTCTCCTGGCCACGCGCCACACCGGCGTGCTCACGGTGGGTCTGAGCCAAGGTGACCCGGGCCTCGTCCTCGACGCTACCGTGCCCGTGGTGCGGGCGGCCTTCCTGTCGTACGCCTACCTGCTTAGGCGGTCGCTGTGTGGCCTGCTCGACATCGAGTCCCACGAACTCGCCGTAGGCTTTCGGCGGTTGCCCGACGCAAAGGGAGGCGTCACGCCGCAGGTGTACTTCGCCGAGACCCTCGACAATGGCGCCGGCTACTGCAACTACCTCAGTAGCGCCGAGGGCATCGCGACCGCGAGACAGGCTTTCGTCGACGCCCTGCTGCCCGGCGGGAGCCTCTACGCCACCCACATCGATAGCCTCCACCGCACCGACTGCGAACGCTCGTGCTACGACTGCCTGCGTGAGTATGACAACCAACGCGAGCACGGCGAGCTATTCTGGCGCCTCGGCTACGACATTGCCCTACTCGGCGCCCAGCACCCCGACGCCTGCGAGCTTACCGCCCCACACTGGGTGACCATACTCGACGGTCTGCTGGCCGCGGGCATGTCGGACGGCGCGTCGCTGGGGCATACCAAGGACGGCTTGCCCTACCTCATTACGGAGACGGGCTGCGCTACCTTCCATCATCCGCTCTGGTCGGCTGCGAGGGTAGACGCCTTTCGGCAAAACCTCCGGCTGGAGCTCGGAGCCGAAGTCACGTCCAGCTCTGTACTCGACAAGCTGTTGGCGTTGCGGGGCTGAGCGGCGTTCGTGAGGATGGGCGGCCGTTCGACGAGCTCCAGCTCGAGGCCGCCCATCCCCGCGAACGGGCGCGGTTTGAAACCAACACCACGGTCCAGTGCACCCGGGGCGCATTCCGCTCGTGCGCTCAGGCCTCCCCCAAGCCACGCAGCAAAATAATCCAAAAACCTCCTTTCTCCGTAGGTTGTGGCGGCGCGGGGCGGCCACGAGCGACAGCTCGTCGAACGGCCGCCCCGCGCCACCCCAAGCTATGGCGAAGCCCAAGTCCCCCCTCCGCGTCGACACCCTCACCCACGACACCACCCGCCCCAATATCCCCACCGGCGAGCTCAAGCCCCTCGTCGACGACGATACCCGCCGCCCGATCCACGTCGAGATCGCCGAGCGCGACCCGGACCTCGACCCGCAACTCGTGTGGCGCGGCAAGCGCCAGGGACCCCTCCACGTACAGGCGCCCCCGCTCTACATCCAGGAGCGCATCCACCCCAAACACCTCATCGACGAGCTCCAGCGCGCCACCGCGGCCCGTAAGGCGGAGGGCGCCAAGCCGGTGGCCACCGAGCAGATCGACCTGTTCGGCGACTTCAACGGCGTGCCCGAGGGCGAGGCCAAGACCGAGTTCTACCGGCACGACGCGCACTGGACCAACCGCATGATCCTCGGCGACGCCCTCGAGGTGATGACGAGCCTCGCGGAGCGCGAGGACCTGCGCGGGAAGGTGCAGTGCATCTACATCGACCCGCCCTACGGCATCAAGTTCAACTCCAACTTCCAGTGGAGCACGACGAGCCGCGACGTCAAGGACGGCAACGCCGAGCACATCACCCGCGAGCCCGAGCAGGTGAAAGCCTTCCGCGACACCTGGCGCGACGGCATCCACTCCTACCTGAGCTACCTCAAGGACCGACTCATGGTCGCGCGCGAGCTCCTCACCGAGAGCGGGAGCTGCTTCGTGCAGATCGGGGACGAGAACGTGCACCGGGTGAGGGCGCTGATGGATGAGGTGTTTGGAGAGGAGAATTTTGTATCACAAATTTCTTTTCAGACAACCGCAGGTAGGGCAAACAGCAATCTTGCCAGTGCGTCGAATTTTATACTTTGGTCGGCGAAGAATACTTCTTCGTTAAAATACAGATCAAAGCTAAAACCTAAGTCTTCTGGAAGCTCTACCAACCAGGTATATAGACTTGCAAGAAAAAGCGATAGCACATGGAGGCGACTTAATTCAAAAAACATCAAAAATGCGAAGTTAGACACTGGCGAAAAAATATTCCGACCGGATAATATTACTAGCTCCAGAAGTTCCGGAGCGGGCGATCTAAAGGAACTACAACTATACGGGGAGGTTTTCGGCGCAGGTAGCGGTACATTCAAGTCGGATGAAGTCGGGCTTCGCCGCTTGGCTAACGCAGATAGAATTTGGCGAACATCTGGGAATAGCATTCAGTATATACGGTACTTAGAAGACTTCGACGCCATTCCAATATCCAACATCTGGACAGATACAGGGACAGGTTCTTTTACTGATGACAAAATATATGTAGTTCAAACTGGCTCCAAAGTTATCCAGAGGTGCTTGCTTATGACCACAGACCCGGGCGACCTCGTTCTAGATCCCACCTGCGGCTCCGGTACCACCGCCTACGTCGCCGAGCAGTGGGGCCGCCGCTGGATCACCATCGACACCTCCCGCGTCGCCCTCGCTCTCACCCGCGCCCGCATCGTCGGTGCTCGCTATCCCTGGTATCTCCTTACCGATAGCTTGGAAGGTCAAGCCAAAACCGCGGAGATCACCCGCGAACTCCCCTCCGATGCTGAGACCAATGGCGACATCCGCCATGGTTTCGTGTACGAGCGCGTGCCGCACATCATGCTGAGCACCATCTCACGCAACGAAGAAATCGACGTCCTCTACGCCCAGTACCAGCCCGCCGTCCTCTCGGCCCTCGCCGAGCTCAACACTGCCCTGCGCGGCTACGGCCACCCCTTCCCCGTCGACACCGGCGGGCGCAAGGGCGAGACCATCGACTTCACCGCCGCCGGCGAGGTGACGATGCCCTCCGGGGAGAAGGCCCCGGCCAATGGTTTTATGGAGTGGGAGGTGCCCCGCGACGCACCGGACGGGTGGCCGGTTTTGGCGAAAGCCGCCCTCGAAACCTTCTGGCAGGCCCGCATCAAGCGCCAGCGCGAGATCGACGCGAGCATCGCCGCGAAGGCAGAGTTCGAGTACCTCTACGACAAACCCTACGAGGACAAGTCGAAGGTGCGCGTGGCCGGCCCCTTCACCGTCGAGAGCTGCGACCCGCACCGCATGTTCGGCGTCGACGAGCACGGGGAGGCCCGCGACTTCGCCGCCGAGCAGGACGCGCGCACCTACCACGCCGCGCGCGACTTCACAGCCCTCATCCTCGAGGAGCTCGCGAAGGCCGGCGTGCAGCAGGCCGACAAATCCTCCAAGATCGACTTCGACACGCTCGAGGCCTGGCCCGGCACCTACGTCCACGCCGAGGGCCAGTACACCCGGGACACGGGCGCCGTACAGCGCGCGGCCATCTACGTGGGCCCGGAGTACGGCACGGTGCTGCGCAACGACATCGTGGACGCCGCCCGCGAGGCCGCCGAGGCGGGTTTCGACGTGCTGGTGGCCTGCGGGTTCAACTTCGACGCCCACGCCACCGACCTGAGCCGGCTCGGGCGCCTGCCCATTCTCAAGGCTCGCATGAACGCCGACCTGCACATGGCCCAGGACCTGGCGCCCACCAAGTCGGCCAACCTCTTCGTGGTGTTCGGGGAGCCGGACGTGGTTTTGCGGAAGCGCGACGACGGCCGCTACGAGGTGGAGGTGCGCGGGGTGGACATCTGGGACCCGAAGCGCGGCGAGGTGCGGAGTTCGGAGGCGAAGGACCTGGCGTGTTGGTTCCTAGACGATGCGTACAGCGGGGAGGCCTTCCACGTGCGGCACGCGTACTTTTTGGGGGCCAACGATCCGTACGACAAGCTGCGCACGACCCTAAAGGCCGAGATCGACCGGGAGGCGTGGGCGAGCCTAAATCGGAAGGTCTCGCGGCCGTTCGAGGCGCCGGCGACAGGTAAGGTGGCGGTGAAGGTGATCAATCATTTGGGGGATGAGGTGATGAAGGTGATGGGGGTGGGCAACTGAGTAGCCTCTGTGCATAACTACCTAGATCCAGGTATACTTACTGAGCTTATACTTGCCGTGTAGCCCCACAGCTTGCAGATACACGGTTCGAATTTGACACTTTTTGTGTTACTTTAGCGTTCCGCCGCAAAACCCACACTACAATGGCTACCGCACAACACATTAAGGCACTGGCCAGGAGCATTGCCGACGGGGATGAGCAGGGCGCGCGAGATGTTCTGCGACAGGTAGCTGCGCGGGCTGGGCTGCAGGGGAAGGCTCGGTTCGCGGAGGAGATCGGGGAGATCTTGGCGCAGCCGCAGCGCGTGAGCCAGTCTTCTTGGCACGCTGTCGCTAAAACTCCCAAGTCTACTATGCTGCCAGCGGCACGGATGCCGACGGCGACTGAAGGCCTCTTGCAGGATGTGGCTACTTATCAAGAGCGATTATCTCACCTCATCGTGACTGATCGACAGCGCGAGCGGCTCGGTCGTGTCCTTCTCGAACAACGGGCTTACGATCACCTCGCGCATCACGACCTTCGGCCGATCCGGAAGCTCCTGCTTTATGGCCCCCCGGGGACAGGTAAGTCGATGACGGCGCGCGTGCTAGCGTTCGAGCTGAAGCTCCCCTTGAAGCGGATCAATCTTTATGCGGTTTTCTCGAAGCACTTCGGCGAGACGGCGGCACGGCTACATACCGTCTTCGAAGAGATGACGCGGACGCGCGCGGTCTACCTCTTCGACGAATTCGATGCGCTCGGTTCGTCACGGCAGGGCAGTAACGAGGTCGGGGAGATGGGTAGGATCGTCAACAGTCTGCTCCAGCTCATCGAGGAGGATACATCGCAGAGTGTGATCGTCGCGGCTACTAACCTCACTAGCAAGATCGACAGCGCCTTCGCGCGTCGTTTCGATGACATCGTTCGGTACGAATTACCAGACGCGCCGGAGGTCGATCAGCTCGTGACTGATCGTCTAGGACGTAGTGTAGGGCATCTCCGTCTTACTAAATTATTTACGGGCTTGAGTCACGCTGAGATCGTTCACATCTGTGAAGACGTGCAGAAGCAAGTGGTATTAGGTATGATCGAGCGTGTGACGCGCAATGCGATCGAGGCAGCGGTAGAACGGCGGCGAGAGCTGCGCAAAGAGATCGGGTGAACGATAGGCCCCACTTACGGATCTGGAAGCGGGACTTCGGCCTGCCGCATAAGGGCAAGAGCCAGCGCGGGCGCGATGAGACGAGGACTAAGACACGGCCGGATCCAGAGGGGCACACCACCCAGATGGCCGAGGTTTTTGCGGAGCTTTTTGAGGGTCTCCGATCCGAGGCGGAGTTTGATATGATTGGGGAGGGTTTCCTCTTCGCGCTCACGATAGATCGGCGCTACGGTGGTGACGTAACCAGTCTTATCCGCGCTAAAGATCTCGGTATTCACGCCAAGGTGGCTGAGAAGATCGAAGGAGGTTTGGTCTGGCTCGTGCTTTGGATTCCAAGGCACAGCTTCGCTGGGTTTCTTGCTCTGTGGAGCGAGTTTGGAGACGCCCGCGCAAAGGAGAACAAGGCACTCGATGCGGCGCTGCTATCAGTGGAGGATGTCCAGCTCGTTGCGCTCAGGGCGCTGTACTTCGGGCCAGCGGCTTACTATCCAGCCGACGATGATGAGTTAATTTGGTGGGAGGTCTGGATTCCACGAGACAAACTTGGTCACCTGAGGGCGCTCAATCGCTTCGATGGTACACTGCTCCCTTCACACGAACTAAATTTTACAGGTGATTCCGTGCGCCTCGTCAAGGCCTCCCCCCGGCAAATTGTAGAGGCGAAGCTAATTCGCTATCTTTCATCGTTACGTAAACCGCAGTTTTCTGTAGGTCTCTTGCTAAGACTCCCCGCTCCTGATGCTCGAGAGTTTCAAGAAGGAGCGCTCGGGCGTATTACCGTCGGCGCAGACCGAGTTCCGATCGTACTTATAGACAGCGGTGTCAATAGGAATCATCCTTTATTTGAACAGTCGTCGCTGATACGTGATACGGTAGCCAGCGAGTTCGATCCGGCCTCGGATACGGAGCAACATGGCACCGGTACCGCCTCACTCATCGCCTTTGGGGAAGACCTAGCGGCGTTTATTGACGGCGAGATGACAAGTATCGAGGTTGGCGTCATCATTGATAGTGCCAACCCGTTACAGGTGAGCCCCGATCCCAACCCTAACTTATTTGGGGAATCGACTTTAAGGGCATGCAAGTTACTACCTAATCGCGATGCCAAAATTTTCGTTTCTACGATTTCTACCGACGACCCAGTAGCTCTCGGTAAGGGTGTTGCCGATAGCTATAGCGCTACGCTCGACTTGTTAGCGTATGGGTTAGATGCCACAACATACTTCCCCAACCGAGAGTCGGGCTTCGGGAAGGTGCTCGTCGTTCAGTCGGCGGGCAACTGGAATGGACGTCCCGTGAGAGCTGAAATTAATGATGCGACTCGCCGTGTGCAGAGTCCGGCTCAGTCATGGAATGCGCTCGTGATTGGCGCCTATACGAAGTTGCCTCGTGGAGACGCTGGGGCACTTAGTCTCTCAGTTCAACCTGGCGACCTTTCCACTTATTCCACATATGGGATAGGCTTCGAGACAAAGCAGCCTCTAGTCCCCGATGTTGTCTTTGAGGGCGGGAATACAGTGCGTGAACGCGACGGGCATAACCAGCACGATGATCTGAGCTTGCTCGCCGCCAACAGTCGGTTTTCGCGGCAACATCCGTTTATGGCTATGTCTGGCACGAGCGCTGCCGCAGCGCTGGCCGGTCGCTTCTGTGCGCGTCTTCGTCAGCGCTACCCAGACTACTGGCCCGAGACTATTCGCGCCCTAACGATCAATAGTGCGCGGTGGACGGGACAAATGTTCGATCGCACGATGGGAAAGTCTACTAAAGGTGCAATGGGGGAACTCGTGCAGCAGTGTGGCTTTGGCGTCCCGAACTTCGATATCGCGGCTAACTGTACCGCCGACCGTGTGACCCTCGTCCGAGAGGCTGAATTGCAACCCTTCAAGATGGACAATGGCGACATCAAGTTCGACGAGATTCACCTCATCGAGCTTCCGTGGCCAGAGCTAGCATTACAGCGTCTCTCGCTCGTGGCGGCGGAGGAGTCGGTGGAACTGCGGGTGACGCTTTCTTACTTCATCGAGCCAAATCCTTCGCGGGTTGACCTCCTTACGCGCTATCGCTACGAATCTTGCGGCTTACGCTGGCGTATGCAACGGCCCGGTGAGACCGTAGCTCAACTAAGAGCGGCAGTAAGCGCTGGCACAGGAGAGGACACTCTAGAAGATCCGCTTGACCAATGGCAAATCGGACCCAACAACCGTCATCGGGGCAGCGTCCACACCGATATATGGCTAGGGAGTGGTGCTGAACTCTCGGCAATGAAGCACATTGCAGTTTACCCTGTCAGTGGTTGGTGGCGGTCGCGGAAGACTGCTAATCGCTACGGTCATAAGATGCGCTATAGCCTCGTGATCAGCCTCATAGCCCCTGCTGTAGGCATCGATCTTTACGGAGAGGTAGCTGCGCTGCTTCAAGTCGGAGTCGACGCAACTGTAGATACATAAGGAGTTTATTTATGAGGGCACGAGTCAGTAGTCTCTTAACCGCATGTAAACCATCCTGGTTCCTGACCTTTACAAGGGAGAAATACCAGTTCATTAGATCACACTTTGAAATTATGTCCCCAGAAGATATCGCCACGCTCAAATCCCAAATCACCTCAGCCCAAACCCAGCTTGCCGCAGAGCGCCACTCCCGCCCCCACGTGGGTACGCACATCAGCGAAATGCATTTCCTCATCGCCAAACACATCAATCGCGCACGTATCCGCAAGGGATACTCAGGGGAAGAGTTCGCCGACCGCATCGGCGTGAGTGAGGAGGTGGTCGCCAACTGGCTCAACACCCGCCACGGCCTCACCGTCGACGCAATTGCGCGGATGCATGTCGCGCTCGGGGAGCCCGTCGTCATGGTGAGTGATCAGGAATACAGATCGTTCGAAGGACGCGGCCTCGAGGGAACCGCTAGACCAGTGCGCGGCTGAACCCCACCGCCTACCTTCCCCACCCCATGATCCTCCGCATCGCCTCCTCCTTCACCGACGCCGTCGGCAAACTCCAGAACAAGGAGCAGAAGCAGGTCAAGATCACGGTCTTCGACTTCCAGACCGAGGAGGGGCGCAAGTCCTTGCGCTACCACAAGCTCAACAACCCCCGCGACGAGCGCTTCCGCTCGGTGAGCGTCAACATGGACCTGCGCATCATCGTCCACCAGGACGGCGACAGCACGCTGTTGTGCTACGTCGACCACCACGACAAGGCCTACGCCTGGGCCGAGCGCCGCAAGCTGGAGGTCCACCCGAAAACGGGCGCCGCGCAGATCGTCGAGTTCGTGGAAAGGGTCGAGGAGGTGGCCGGGGAGGGGCCGCGTTCGACTCGCTCCGCGAGTGCGGCCTTTGAACACGCCCCTCGGAGGCCGCAGCCGCACTCGCGGAGCGAGCCAAACGCGGCCCCCCAGCGCTTCCCGCTGCGCGACTACACCTCGGACTGGCTCCTCGAGTACGGCGTGCCCGCCGAATGGATCGCGCGCCTCAGGGCCGCCAACGAGGATCAGCTCCTCGAACTCGCGATGCGCCTCCCGGAGGAGGCCGGCGAGATCGTCCTCTCGATCGCGACCGGGAAGGTGCCCGCGAAGCCCACGCCCGCCCCCGCCTCGGCCGATCCGTTCGAGCACCCGGACGCACAGCGCCGCTTCCGCCGCATCGACTCCCGCTCCGAGATGGAGGCCGCGCTCGATGCGCCCCTCGACGCCTGGCGCATCTTCCTCCACCCGAGCCAGCACAAACTCGTCGGTAGGCACTACGCGGGCCCGGCCCGCGTGGCCGGTTCTGCCGGGACCGGCAAGACCATCGTCGCCATCCACCGCGCGGCGCATCTCGTGCGCGAGGACGCGGAGGCCGTCGTCCTGCTCACGACCTTCTCTCCGGCCCTCGCCAATGCTCTCGCCCAGGCCTTCCGGCGCCTCGTGCAGCACGAGCCGAAGCTCATGGAACGCGTTCGCATCCAGCCGCTCGACGAGGTGGCCCGCGGTCTCTACCGCGCCCGCGGCGGTCGCCTGTACATCGCCGAGGACGTAGCGGTGCGACAGTTGGTTTTGGCGGAAGCCGAACGCCACGACACACAGGTCTCCCGGGATTTCGTCTGGCGCGAGTGGGACGAGGTCGTCGACGCCTGGCAGCTCATGACCTGGGAGGCCTACGAGACCGTGCCCCGCGTCGGCCGCGGCAATCCCTTGAGCGCCGGCAAGCGCGAGGCCCTGTGGCGAGTGTTCGGCGCCGTTCGGGAGGGCTTGGGCGCTCAAGGCAAAACGAGCCTCAACCAGGCCTACGCCTACCTCGCGGATCACTTCGCGCAGGCGCGCAACCGAAGTCCCTTCACGCACTTCGTCGTAGACGAGGCCCAGGACCTGAGCGTGGCGCAGCTACGGCTCCTCGCCGCAATGGCCGGCGACCGACCCGACGCGCTCTACTTCGCCGGTGACCTCGGGCAGCGCATCTTCCGCGCACCCTTCTCGTGGTCGAGCCTCGGGGTCGACGTCCGCGGTCGCTCCAAGACCCTGCGGATCAACTACCGCACGAGTCACCAGATCCGCAGCCAGGCCGACCGCCTCCTCGACCCCGAGATCAGCGATGCCGACGGCAACCTCGAGCGCCGCGACGAGGCACAGTCGGTGTTCAACGGTCCGCCGCCCCGCGTCGAGCGCGCCCGCAGCGAAGCCGACGAGGCGAGCCTGGTGGCCGACTGGATCGTGGCCTGCCGCGCCGACGGCATCGCCGCGCACGAGATCGCGGTCTTCGTGCGCTCCGAGCGCGAACTGGCCCGCGCGCGCCTCGCCGTCGGCGCCACCGACCTGTCGGCCTGCGAGTTGGACCAGCGCCTCCGGACCAAGGACGACTGCGTGACCGTGAGCACGATGCACCTCGCGAAGGGTCTGGAGTTCAAGGCCGTCGCCGTGATGGCCGTCGACGAAGACATCATCCCCGACCTCTCGCGTCTCGAGCGCCTCGGTCACATCGAAGACGTCTACCAGACGGAGCGCCACCTGCTGTACGTGGCCTGTACGCGGGCGCGCGATCGACTCTTGATCACGTGCGCCGGGGAGCCGAGTGAGTTTATCGAGGATTTGGTGGGGTAGGGCCCGACAGTAAACGCCCGCTCTCCCAAGCTACAACTCCCGCACCTCGAACGCCTCCCCGTAAGGGATAACCTCTCGGCCCCCCTCGTGTCGCATCCAACTCGTCTCCTCGTGGACGTAGGCGACCAAGTCTCTCGTACGCCGGAAGCCCAGTCGCTCGCGGACGAGCGCAATCACGCTGAGCTGCTCACTCGTAAACAAGGCCTTCGCTGCCGAGTGACTGGCCGCATCCGCACTGTATGACTCCACTTGGTACTCCTCCCCCGACTCTACGTCCCGCAGGGTACGCTCGGGCCGCCGCACGGTGATGCCGGCCACTTCTTCGTTGCTGATGACGCCGAATAGTTCGTGGTATTGCGAAGGGACGGGGCCGTTCTGTATAGCCCTGTATTGTAAGCCGGTGATCGCCTGCCCGAAGTAGCGAAAGCTCAGCGTGTCCGTGTAGTAGAGTAGCTTGTTGAGTTTGGTTGAGAACAAAGACGTCATGCCCTCCGACAACAGCGCCACCACCCCGGCGACCTTCTCCAACGAAGGCATCGTGTAGCCTGTCGCCACGGATGCGTACGAGGCGATGCCGAGATCGGTGAAGCCGCCGGGCGGCTTGGCCGCGAGCGCCACAATCCGCTCGTGAGCACCTGCATGTTTGCTTTTCGGTAGCCCAACGGCGGTGGCTAGGTGCTGCGCAAAGACTGCCGGGTTGTCCACCGAGCGGATGAGCTTACCGTGCGGGACGGTGGGTACCTCGCCGCCCTCGTATAATCGATATTGGTTCACCCCAAAGCCGAGGATATCGGACATCCCCCGTGCAGACATTCCGTACTGCTCGCGGATGCGCTTGATCTCCTCCGGGAAGGGAATACCGTGCCTCTCGCGGTAGGCGCCGTGGACTTGCGCGAGCGTGAGATCGTCCAGTGGCGCGGTCGTGAACTCGGACTCGGAAACTGGATCGTACCAAAAGGCCTGTTGCACCGCGTAGTCCTCACCCCGGAAGGCGAGTGACTCAGAGGCGTACCGGAGCTCGAGTGGCTGCTGCGGATCGGATGGCTCGGGCGTTGGGTAAGGGCGCATGACTAGGCGTATGGGAAGTCGAGCGGGTGCTCGGCCGGGTGGAAAGACACACATTCGACGTGGCGGTCGTGATCTACGAGCTTGATGTAGATCGTGACCCCACGTAGTTGGTCACCAAAAACGAGCAGGTCGCCAGTCGAGTCGCGGATCGTATGACTGTAGTTGGTCAGCTTGAGCGCGAAAATCACATCGTCGCGGTCGATGGACCTGATGTCTAGGGCCAACAGCGCCTGAGCGTTCTTTTGTCGGTTGACGTAACGGATCGGGCGCGCGAGCAGGCGATGGGCCTCGAGGCGGGAGAGGAACGACTCGACGTCATGCTGGTCGGCGGTTGTTATATTTTGCAAAAGTATAAGGTTCCTATAAAATTTGCAACTCTCAAAGGTGCATAATAAAGGTGACACATGCCTGCCCGAGGCTGCACGGACAGGGCGTATACTGCATATACCCCCATACCCCCAAGCGCCACCCCAAGCCGATCATTCACGCTTCCGCAAAAACCTCCACTCGATCCGTCAACCTGGAATCCAACGATCCATCACTCTCCGCAGCGCCGACATTCCGTCTGCACCCCCTCAGTAAACCCGCTTACTCACCACCACCATTAACGCCCGTACTCGCCTATCCCGCTGACACAGCTCCCGGGCACGATGCACCCCACAAACGGATGAGACATTGCCACTAGATAGCCTGGCCGTCGATCACGTGACACGGGCCGTAGCGCCCGAGCCGCTCGTCCGCCAGCGCCCGCGGCAGGTTCGAAACGACTCAACATCAACGCAATACAGTCCGCCAGCGCCGCGAGCCCTACAGGCCCCGACGCGCAGGTTTTGGCGAAAGCCGCCCCCTCACCTGGATCAGCTAATCTCAGATGGGAACCCTAACGAAAACGGCTTCCGGCCCATCGCCTCCGCGGCGCGCGCCCAATAGAAGACGAAAAGCCACCCTACCCCATACTCAACACCTTAATCTCCACCCGCTGATTGCGCTTCCGACCCAACTCCGTGGCGTTAGACGCAATCGGGTTGCGCTTGCCGTAGCCCTTCGGGTACAACCGCGCCCGCTCGATGCCCTTGCGCGCCAAATAATCCACCACCGCCTCCGCGCGCGCCGTGGATAGCTTATCGCAAAACTCGTCCGGCGGGCGACCGTTCGTGTGCCCACCGACCTCGATCACGACGTCCGGATTGGCCTTCAGGAAGGTGTAGATCTCGTCCAGGACCGGCAGACTCGTCGCGTTGATCGCACTCGAGTCCGCCTTGAAGAAGAGGCGCTCCAGGCGCACGATGCTGCCCTTCTTGAGGTCGGCACGCGTCAGACCCTGCAGGCGACTCTCCTCGTTGGGTTTGGCGGCCGGGCGCACGGGCGAGCCGTTGCTGGCCGTCGTCGCGTTCCCGTTGTTCGGCGCCGGCGTACGGGGGGAGTCGATGCGCGCCGGCGGACCCGGCCTCGGGGGCGCGGGCCGGGTGGGGGTGTTGCTCGCGAGCGGCTGCTCCGGGATCGACTGCTCGGGGATGTCCTCGTCGCAGGGCGTCGGGACGATCTTGCCGGCCTGGTCCAACAGCAGGTTGCCGTTGTACGGGAACAGCATCGGCGTCTTGTAGTAGGCCTCCAGCAGCAGGTACGCGTGGTCGGACTTCGGCTCGAAGCGGAAGTTGTACTGGAGCCAGTTGGTGTTCTTCACCGGGGCACTCTCGGCGATGATCTCGCGGCGGTTGCAGTAGCTCGACCCGCCCCAGATCCGGAGCTTGGCCGGGGTGTCGTAGTTGGCCTCCACGTCCTCGACCTTGGAGACGCTCACGTAGTTGGACGCGCGCGACAGGTAGATCGAGAAGGTGTAGCACTGCCCGGCCTTGAGGGGCCCGCCGATGAGCCGCTGCGACACGGCCTCGTAGGTCTCGTTGTCGCGGACCACCATCCCGAGGTAGGTGTTGCCGTCGAAGGCGCGGTTGGTCACCTCGAAGAAGGCCGGCATCCCGTTGGCGAGCACGCTGGCCGGGTGCACGTCCACGGCGCTCTCGCCCGAGAATCCACAGTCGTACCACCCGCGCGGGGCCTGCGCCTGCCGCGGGATGTCCTCGAAGCTCGCGTTGCTGAGCGTGATGGGGTCGCCGAGGTCGGCTTGCGCCAAAACCGTTTGCGCGCCAGTCGCCAACAGGGCCGCCGCCGCCAGCCAGCGGGTCATGAAGCCAGTACGCAAGCCAGTACGCAAGCCAGTACACATGGGGGACATAGAAGACAGTTTCGCGGAGGGCTAAGGCCCGACAAAAGAACTAACATTTAAGAGAACGCCTGGATGCCGGTGATGTCGTGCCCGGTGATGAGGAGGTGGACGTCGTGCGTGCCCTCGTACGTGAGCACCGTCTCGAGGTTCATCATGTGCCGCATCACCGGGTACTCCTGCGTGATGCCCATCCCGCCGTGGATCTGGCGGGCCTCGCGGGCCACGTTCAACGCCATGTTAACGTTGTCGCGCTTCGCCATCGAGATCTGCGCCGGGGTGGCCTTGCCCTTGTTGGCGAGCGTCCCGAGGCGCCAGGCCAAGAGTTGCGCCTTCGTAATCTCGGTGATCATCTCGGCCAGTTTCTTCTGCTGCAACTGGAAGCCCGCGATCGGCCGACCGAACTGCGTGCGCTCCAGGCCGTACCGCAGCGCCGAGTCGTAGCAGTCCAGCGCCGCCCCGATCGCCCCCCAGGCAATCCCGTAGCGCGCCTTCGACAGGCAGCTCAGCGGCCCGCGCAAGGAGTTGACCTCCGGCAGCACGTTCGCCTTCGGGACGCGCACGTCCTCGAAGACCAACTCCCCGGTGATGCTCGCGCGCAAGGACCACTTCCCGTGGATCTCCGGCGCCGAGAAGCCCTTCATGTCCTTCTCGACGATCACGCCCCTGATCTTGCCCTCCGGGTCCTTCGCCCACACCACCGCCACGTCGGCGATGGGTGAATTGGTGATCCACATCTTGGCACCGTTGAGGACGTAGTGGTCGCCGTCGTCGGTGAGGTTGGTGAGCATCCCCGAGGGGTTCGAGCCGTGATCGGGTTCGGTCAGGCCAAAACACCCGATGAAGTCGCCGTTGCCGAGCTTGGGCAAGTACTTACGCTTCTGCGCCTCCGAGCCGAACTTGTAGATCGGGTACATCACCAGACTCCCCTGCACGGACGCCATCGAGCGGATCCCCGAATCCCCGCGCTCGAGCTCCTGCATGATGATCCCGTAGGCGATCTCGTCCATGCCGCCCCCGCCGTACTCGGTCGGTAGACTAGGCCCGAAGGCCCCGATCTCGGCCAAACCTTTGAAGAGGTGCGTCGGGCACTCGGCCCGGTCGGCGTAGCCCTCGATGATTGGGCTCACCTCCTGCTTCACCCAGTCGCGCACGGCCTGCCGGGCCAGGAGGTGCTCCTCGGTGAGCAGTTCGTCGACGCCGTAGTAGTCGTGCCCCTGGTAGCGATCTTCGCGCTGCGAGCGCTGGTGTGCCGCGTGCGGCATCTCCTGCGGCGCTGCCGAAGAAACGGTCTGTACGGCGGCCGCTACGTCTGGGGTGCTGGTCATGGTCTACGGTATTCTGGCTAGGGCCCCAAAGGTACTAAGTACGTAGGTACACCCGGTCTGCGGCGTGTCGCGTTCTCGTTAAGTCCCCTTCAATACCTACGCCCCCATGCCCGAGATTACCGTCGGCCTCCGCGACGTCCGCTTCCACGCCCCGCACGGGGTCCATCCCGAGGAGGCGATCCTCGGGGGTGAGTACGTGGTGCAGGTCGCGTGTCGCTTGAAGCCCACGCCGGTCCCGAAGGACGACAGGCTCGGGGACACGCTCGATTACGGGAGCCTGTACGCCATCTGCGCGGAGGTCTTCGGGGAGCGGGTGCAGTTGATCGAAACCTTGGCGCACCGCATCGTCGAGCGGGTGCGGGTCGCGCACCGCGGGCAGGTGGCCTCGGTCCGGGTCGAGATCGAGAAGGTGGCCCCGCCGGTGGGGGGTAGGGTAGGGGGCTCGTTCGTGATCTGGGAAGAGGAGATGTGAGGGCTGAGGGCGCGCGGCTTTCGGTCTCCACGCCGGGCGCGCCTCACGAGGCCAACTCAACGCACGCGGCTTCAGACCTTACACAGCAAGAACCTATAAATCAGATACCCGCTGCGGCCAGTCTCGGTCCACCAGTCCGCAACGCGGTAGAGGCCATCGTACCGGTAACCGCTCTCGGGGGCGTAAGGGCTGCCGGGCAGGGGGCCGCGACTCACGCGAATGGGGAGTTGCCGCTCGTAGCTGAGCACCAGGGCCTGGTTGCCGCGCGTGAGGTCCTGATCGACGACCTGCTTGTTGACCCCGGCCCGGCGACCGCCCTCGCCGGTGTAGGTGATCGTGTCCCACTCGTCGACGTCGTCCTCGTAGCCGGTACACACGACGATGGATTCGCAGCCCTCCTGCTGCGAGCCGCAGATGCCCCTGCGTAAGGGACGGTGCACGCCGGCGGCGGCGAGGTCGACGCGGTTGCCGTAGGTCATCCCGGGGAGGACATCGGGCGGGTGGCCGAAGTGACGGGGCATGGGCGGGCGGGCGGCTTGGTCCCAAAGGTAGGCTCGGGCCGGGCTACCTTCGCCGCCATGTTCAAGCTCCTGATCGTGGTGGGGATCCTGGCCACGGTGTACTTCTGGTACCGCGGCCAGCGCCTGCTCACGGAGCGGCGGCGCGCCGAGCTCGAGCAGGAGGAGCGGCTCCGACACCAACCCCCGATCGACGTCGACGCCGAAATCATCGAGTCCGAGGCTCGCAAACGAAGGTAATCATGGCCAAACCTGGCTTCAAGCGTCTCCCGCCCCCGCCGCAGAAAGGCACCGGGATCGGGGATTGGGTGGTGCTCAAGAACAACCAACTCCTGGCCTTCAACAAGCCCGCGGCCCTCGCCGTGCAGTCCGCCAACGCCGAGGCCCCCACGCTGCAGAAGCTCGCGAGCGCCTACGCGAAACGGGACCTCTACCTCATCCACCGCATCGACCAGCCCGCGAGTGGCCTGGTGCTGTTCGCGCGGCACAAGAAGAGCGTGCAGGAGCTCCAGCGCCAGTTCGAGCAACACAGCGTCGAGCGGACCTACCTCGCCGTGGTCGACGAACTCCCGAACGTGCCCGAGGGCGAGTTGCGCCACGTCCTGGCCCGCGACGGTCGGAGCAACAAGAGCTACGTCGCCGAGGCCGGCGCGCCGGACGCGAAGGAGGCCGTACTGCACTGGCGCAAGATCGGCGAGACGGACCGGTACCAAGTGCTCGAGGTCAGGTTGCACACCGGTCGCCACCACCAGATCCGTGCGCAGTTGGCGGCCGTCGGCGCGCCTGTCCACGGGGACGTGAAGTACGGCGCCCGGCGGGCCAACTCCGACCGGAGCATCCACTTGCACGCTTATAAGCTGTCGTTTGCGCACCCGGTGAGTGGGGACATCGTGGACCTCGAGGCGGCCGTGCCCGAGGGGGATGCGCTCTGGGCGAGTGCGGTGGCGCAGGTGAAGGGGGCGTGTTAGACGAGCTCTGCTCGCACGCCCACGGCCCCCTTCAGGCGTATGCGGTGCGAGGGGCGTGTTAGACGAGCTCTGCTCGCACGCTCTAACACCGCCCACGGCCCCCTCAGGCGTATGCGGTGCGAGGGGCGTGTTAGACGAGCTCTGCTCGCACGCCCACGGCCCCCTCAGGCGGTATGCGGTGCGAGGGGCGTGTTAGACGAGCTCTGCTCGCACGCCCACGGCCCCCTCAGGCGTATGCGGTGCGAGGGGCGTGTTAGACGAGCTCTGCTCGCACGCCCAAGGCCCCCTCAGGCGGTATGCGGTGCGAGCAGAGCTCGTCTAACACCGCCTGGGGTACCTACATTCCCACCATGCAAAAGGCCACGCTCGTCCTCGGTCTCCTCCTCCCGCTGGCCCTCGCCGCCCAGACGGCCCCGCAGCGGACCACCAACCCAAAGGCTGCCGCTAAGCAGCTGTCGCAGCTCTTCGAGACCGTCGAGGGCCGCGGCTGGGGCGCGCAGGACAGCCTCGGGCGCGGTAAGCACCCCGTCGGCGCGTGGCGGCCCGTCACCGATGAACTTATGCAAGCGCAGGCCGACAGTGCGGCGGCTCTCCTGGCTCAGCTCGACGCCATCCCCGAGGCCGGTCTCTCGCGCCAGGAGCGGGTCTCGCGCGAGGTGATGCGCATCAAACTCCGCGACGAGGTCGACGAGGTGCGCTACCGGATGCATTTGATCCCCTTCAATGCGGAAGGCGGGTTTTACAACAGACTCTCGTACAGCCTCCATCGCTTGCCCTTCAATACGGTGGCGGATTTCGAGGCTTACCTGGCTTGGTTGCCGGAGTACGTAGGCGCCTTGCGGCAAAACATGACCCTCCTGCGCCAGGGCCTCGCGGAAGGCATCATTGCCCCGCAGCCAGTGGTCCGCAACACGCTCGAACTGCTCAAAACCTGGGACGTAGACGCGGTCGAGGATTCGCCCCTCTACGAACCGTTCGAAGGACTGCCGGCAGGTTTTAGCGAAAGCGAGAAAACCCGACTCCTGGCCAACGCGCGGATGGTGATCGGGGAGGTGAATGCGACCTACGGGGAGCTGCGGGAGTTCGTGGCCGGCGACTACCTGGTAGCCTCGCCCGAACAGCCCGGCATCGGGACCCTGCCCGGCGGGCGGGCCTACTACGAGAACCGCGTGCGCCACTACACCACGCTGCCGCTGTCGGCCGACTCCGTGCACGCGATCGGCCTGCGGGAGGTGGCGCGCATCCGGGCGTCGATGGATAGCATTATCGCGGCGGTCGGCTTTGAGGGGAGCTTCGCGGACTTCCTGGCCTTCCTACGCACCGATCCGCAGTTCTTCGCCACGACGCCCGAGGAGCTGCTGCGGCGCGCCGCCTGGATCAGCAAGCGGGCCGAGGGGCAGCTGCCGAAGTACTTCGCGCCGCTGTATAGCCTGCCCTTCACCGTGGAGCCGGTGCCGGCGGGCATCGCGCCGACGTACACGACGGGGCGCTACGTCGGTGGGTCGCGTTCGCAGAATCGCGCGGGTATCTACTGGGTCAACACCTACGATCTGCCGAGTCGTACGCTCTACACCCTGCCCGCGCTCACGCTCCACGAGGCCGTGCCCGGGCACCACCTCCAGACCTCGCTCGCGGCCGAGATCGAGGGCCTGCCGAAGTTCCGGACCGACTACTACATCAGTGCCTTCGGGGAGGGTTGGGGCCTGTACAGCGAGTACCTCGGCGAGGAGATGGGGATGTACGAGACGGCCTACGAACTGTTCGGGCGCTACACCTACGAGATGTGGCGCGCGTGCCGCCTCGTGGTCGACAGCGGGATCCACGCCGGGGGTTGGAGCCGCGCGCGGGCGCTGGCGTACCTGTCCGAGAATACGGCCCTCTCGCTGCACGAGTGCCGCACCGAGATCGACCGCTACATCGGGTGGCCGGGGCAGGCGCTGAGCTACAAGATCGGCGAGTTGGAGATCAAGCGGCTGCGCGCGCGGGCCGAGGCGCAGCTCGGGGACCGGTTCGACATCCGGGCCTTCCACCGGGCGGTGCTGCAGAATGGTTCGGTGCCGCTGCCGGTGCTGGCGGAGCAGATCGAGGCGTACATCGAGGCGGCCAGGTAGCGCCTTGCGGCAAAACAGCTTGTCGCACTTCGGGCGTATCTTCAGCGGCCGCTCACCAAATCTAGCTCGACCATGACCTACGAAGATCTGCTCCCGCTCATCGATGCCCTGCCGGAGGGGGACAGGCGGCGCGTGGCCGAGTACGCGGCGGCGCACGTGAAGGAGCCGGCGGCTGTGGCTATAGCCCGCGCCAAGCAGGACACGAAGCTACTGCCCGAAGTACATGGCGGAGAAGAGGGGGAAGTACCAGCGGCCGGCTTAGCCTGGCGAAACCGCTACGAGGCTTGGCTGAGGGAGCGTGGGGACGACTGGTTCACGCAGGAGGAGTGGGAGTCGGCATTCGGGAACTTGCGCGATAGGTCGACGCCGCGTTCAGTGTCATTTCGATAATCGAGCAAAGCTTGCGCTACTTACTCGACACCAACACGATTTCCGATCCGGCCGCGCCAGCTCCTAATCAGCGTGTGCAAAGGAGGATCGAATTAGCCACCGGCAGTATCGCGCTATCGGTAGTGACCTACCACGAAATTCTCTTTGGTGTACGAATGCTGCCAGGCGGGCGGCGGAGGGAAATCTTGCGGCGGTACTACGACGAAGATGTTTTCCCGATGGTGACCATAGTAGACTTGGACCGTGAGGCGGCGGACTGGCTCGCTACGCAACGTGCGAAGCTCGGGACGGCTGCTCTGGTCTAACCCCCCCACTCACGGACGGCCTCATCGCCGCCACGGCCGTGACCCGGGACCCGACGCTCGTCACCCGCAACATCGCCGATTTCGACGGTTACGAGGGCCTGCGGATCGAGAACGGTTCGAAGGGTAGGCGTCGGCGCCTGTCGTTTTGCCGCAAGGCGCCCTAGCGCACCGTATCCGGCACCACGATCCTCACCGCTGTCAGCGGCTCGAAGCGCCGGAAGTGGCTCTCGCTGAAGGTCCAGAGTTCGGTAGCGCCGAGGCGCTCCGCGGCGGCGAAGTGGAGGGCGTCGTAGATGGCGCCGGGGGTGAGGCGGAGGGAATCCGCCAGACCAGATGGTCGCCCGACATCCGCCGCTAAGTTCGGGGATACGCGAGGTTTACGACCGGCAATTCGGTGCCAACGCGGGCGGGACGTTCAGGGTCAACGTTGATGTGACCACGGCGCTTCCGGTTGAGCTGTCGAGCAGCGCATCGTAGTGCATCTGATATTCGTCGAGTTGCTCATCGAGCATGGTACTACTTACCATGCCGAGCCTCCTCACGTCTTTTAACTGTAATTGCAAATCCTCCGAAAGCTTTCGAAGCGGACCGACGGGCAGGCAGCCCCGGAGTCGGTAGACGATGTGGACTGGGGTGTCGCAGACGTAGCTGTGGGACATGCCGCATTGGGGCCAATAGAGGAGCATGCGGGGATGGTAGTGTGGCGCCCACGCATTTGGGGGCTCCCGCGTTTCTGCGCGGCGGTTGGGAGAGCCGGGCGAACCGCGCGGACGCGCGGGAGTCAATTGCTAGAGAGGCTACCACACAGCCGTCGTGAACGCCACTACTCCAGGAAGATGAGTCCCGCACGCGGCCCCCCGAAGTAGAACCCACTGTAGGGATACTCCTTCACCTGAACAGACAACAATCGGCCATCGGCAAGCCGGGTCATCTCGGTGATGTAGCCGCGGGATAACGAATTGCCCTCCGAGGCCAAGCCGGGGAAGGATAGCCGCACGTAGCTCGGACGGATAGACTCGTTATACCGTGGCTCTTCCCCGCCAGCCGCGTAGACGCGGGCGCCATCGGCGGCGAAGGCGAGGCGGTGGAGCGGGTAGCCCGGTAGATCGACACGGTCAGTCCCACGAGCCACCGGTGGCCCGATGTCGAAGTCCAACGCAAAGCCCGCATCTGGCGATCCGACGACCCGCGCACCGGTCACGAGCCGACGACCATCGGGCGAGATTGCCGTGGTGCGTCCGTCGAATGCAAAGCGGTCGCGAAAATCTTGCAAGGACACCTCCCCGAAGCGGCCTCCGGGGGCAAGCTCGATGTAGGCCGCCCGTGCGCCAGACCTCCCTGTCTCGAACGCCATCACTGCCAGTCGTCCCGGCAGACGGCGGAGGTCGGGATAGCTTAGTATCGGCAGAAACTGTCGGTCGATGGGTCGGCCGCCGCGATCGTGCGTGTGTATGTTGGACTCGGTACTATACTGTTTCTGCGTTGATAAGACCACGAAGCCCTCCCCGGGGCGCGCGCCCTCGAAGGCTATCGCGGCGCGACCCATCTTATTGACCTGCGCGAAGCCCTCCCGCTCGGAGAGGTCGGCAGCCGCGAAGACGAACACGCGTCCCGTGTCACTCGGAACGAACAATTCCAGCCCTTCGCCAAGGTCGGCTATAGACGCGTACCCGATTTCCGCAGGGATGGAGGCAGAGGCGACGGTGCGCGCTTGCGCCAAGTTGTAAAGGTCTACTCGACCCCGGTAGCGCCGATCGAACGCTCCCCGCTCCCACCCGAGGAGATAGACGAGACAAGGGTCGCCGGGGTGTGCGAGGAGCTGGCGGGGGGAGAAGTCGAGCGGCATCGCGAGGGGTGCCGAATCGAACGCCACGATGCCAGAGTACTGGCCGGCGAGACTTGGCGCGCGCACGCGGTAGAAGCCCCCTGCCGTCAGGGGATCGGGAAAGGTGTCGAGGAAGGAGTATGCCGCGATGTCGTTGACGGAGGCTACCGGACGCCACTCTGCGGCGGTGTGAGCGTCGCCCCAAGGCTCTAGGTTGCGCTCGATATGGTAGCCGTCGAAGGCCGCAGTCGGTCCGAGGTACCGCGACCAAGACACGCGCCGCCCCCCCTCGACGTCCTTTACCGAGATGGCCATTTCGGGCTGGCTCCCGATTTCGAGGGCGAAGCGGCGCGTAGCCGATTGTCCCGACGCGTCGGTGGCGCGGACCACGACAACCCGTGCCCCCCGTGAGAACTCTGTGGTAAGCTCATCGAGGCCATTCGACCCGGCGAAGCCGCTGCGAAGTACCTTTCCCTCGGGCGTAGACCACTCTATGGCGACGCCGGCGGGCGGGGAATCGTCGATCACCCGGACGACGAGCTTTACTTCGCCATCGCTGAAGAGGGCTAGTCCAGCCTCGGGGGACTCGAGGACGAGCTCCGGGGAGCCTTCGGGATCGGGTGGCCGGGGTGGTGGGTCGCCCGCGAGGTAGATGGAAACGGGTTCGGGCGAAGAGAGAACATAAATCTCGCGGCGCCCGACCCGGCCCTCGGAAGTCACATCGACGGTGATGGTTTGTCCCGCGGTGCCCGCGAAGCCGACTCTCCCGAACTCGTCGGCTAGGGCTTCGGCTCCTGTGGAGCGGAGTGTCGCTGTCGCGCCGGCAGCCGGGCGACCGTCGGCCCACAAAACGAGCACCTGGATGGCGTCCTGTGGGCCATCGGCGTTTTCGTCGTCGGTATCGTCCGGTAGGCACGCGACAAAACTGGTGAGCGCCAGCGCGAGGCCAGCGCAGAACGTCGCGGAGCGGAAGGCAGAGTGGAGCATAGACTAGAGATATCAGAGGCGAAGATACGGTTGGGGTTAAAGCTGTCTTGAACAGTCGATCCTAGCATATTTACGCATTGACTATCAGCAACGGTCTGTTGAGCTTTTGCCGCTCTTGGTGAGTAACTATTCAGGTCCCTTCAGCTACTCCCCCCACAGTAGATCTGGGCCTCGAGCTCGGCAATGCGCGCGCGCCCGGCGGCGATGACGGCGTCGCGCTCGGCCAGGGCGGCCTCGAGGTCACGGACGCGCTGCCGGAGGGCGGTGACCTCACCGGAGAGTTCGTGCAGCGTGGCGGTGAGGTCGGCGATGGTCATCGGCGGGGTAAAGGTCTAGCGCCGAACGGCTTAACGCGTTATCTTACTTGACACTAATATCATTTCCGATGCGGTTGCGCCAACGCCTAATCAACGCGTGCGTAGGAGGGTCGAATTAGCCACCGGCAGTATCGCGCTATCGGTAGTGACCTACCGCGAGATACAGTATTACAACGTCTTCAGATACTCCACCACCGCCCGCCGCTGCGCGTCATCCAAGTGGTCACCGTACGTGTGCCCGCCGTTGCCGTACCCGGGCTTCGTCGTGTCGTAGACGCGCTTCCCGCGCTTGTCCGTCGCGTACTTCCAGCCCAACTTTTCGTGGTCGTACTCGTCGGCGGCGCCACTGACGGTTTTGCCGGAAGGCGAATACCGCGCCCAGTACGCGGGGCGGTCGTAGCTATTTAGTAAGTCCATGATCGTCGGCACGCTGCCGTTGTGTAGGTACGGCGCCGTGGCCCAGATACCGTCCAGCGGCGGGGCGATGTACCCGGCCTCCGGCTCGAAGCTCGACCGCGGATAACTCGTCGCAAACCAGCTTCGATTGTACCAATCCGTGATCCCGCTCGTGACGGCGTAACTGGCGTACAGCGCGTCCGTCCGTACGGCGTCCACGCTGAAGACTTTATTTGGGTAAGTATCGTCCGATCTGTCCCCGCCGATCGCGCCGTAGTTGCCGTGGCACGACGAGCAGTTGTCGTCGAAGACGAGCTTTCCGGCTTTCGCCAAAACCGGATCTACCTGCCCCGTATACTTCGGTGGTTCTAACTCGCGGCACCAGGCCAGCACGTCGACGAAAGCCCCTTGCGCCCTGCGCGCCGCGGCCGAATCCGGAATCCCGAGCACGGACGCCTGAAACAGCAGCTTCGTGAAGTCCCCCCGCCCGACGGCCGTGTAGTAGAGGGCATTCTTCTTGGCGACGTTCCACAGCGGCGGCGTGTCCGTGCCGATGTTGTAGTCCGCCATCGGGTAGGCGGGCGCGGCGGTGTACTCGAGGGTCTGCGGGTCGCGGTGCCGCATGATGGTCTCGGCGATGCGGGCGGCCGGGTTGACGCCGGGCTGGTCGGTCTCGGTGCCCTCGGTCATGGCGCGGAAGTACTTCCCGAAGTCTTCGTACTGCCGGTACTCCGGGCTCTCGCGACCGTACTTGGTCCGCATCCGCACCTCGAGGAGTTTGCCGGCCAACTGCATCCCGCCGCGGTAGTCCGCCAGCGAGTTGCCGATCCCGAGGATCGTGTCGCCCGCCACCGCGCCCGCGTGACACGTGAAGCAGGTCCCGTTGGCGACCTCGACGCCGTTGGGCGCCTCGAAGTACGCGAAGCCGTGTGGCGTGACCAGGCCCGACTTCCGCAGGAACGCCACCGAGTCCCGGCCCATCACCTCGCGGATGACCTCGGCCGGGAGGCCCGTCCCGAGGTAGGCGCCCTGCTTGATGTACGCGAAGCCGCGCGCCGGGTCGCCCTGCAACTGCTGCGCGGCGGCCGGGATCGTTTTCGCCTTCCACCCGGTGTTGTGGGCGGCGTCCACCGAGATTGCCCCGGTCTTGCGACAGGCCGGCAACACGGTGGCGAGGACCACGAGGAGAAGTACATTTAGAAGTACATTCGGCGCGTAGGAAAAGGAGGTCCGCAGGATCACTGCCCACCTAACCGAGCGGCGGCAGGGTAGTTGGGCGGGGGAGTGTAAAAATGGGCGGCGCGTGGGCCCCTTCCGCGAACGAGGTCTGCGCGCGACCTTCGCCGTCATGCAGAAGAACAACGTCACCCGCGACTACCTCGTCGGCACTGCCCTCGTCCTCCTCGTCCTCGCGCTGTCGGTCCTGTTCATCCGGCTGATGGCCCCGACGCTCATCGAGGGCTAGATGCGACACTTCAGGCTAGCCGGCCGTGGCGCGGGGCATAGCTTTCGACCATGCCCACGAACCACCTCCCGCTGTTGCTCGCGCTCGTCACGTGCGCGTCCTTCGGCTGCGCGGCCCAGAAGACCACCACGCAGGGACCCGCCGCCCCGCCCCTGCGCATCTCCAACGACGCCCCCCGCACCGACGTCAACGGCGACACCATCGACGTGCACGACGGCCGCGTCATCCGTTTTGGCGAAAGCTACTACTGGTACGGCACGGCCTACGGCAACACCTCCGGCTTCACGCGCGCCAACGAGTACCGCGTCTACTCCTCGCCCGACATGCAGACCTGGACCCCGCACGGGGCCATCCTCCCCGACGCGAAGTCCGGCATCTACTACCGCCCCCACGTCGTCTACCACGCCGCCGCCCAGGAGTACGTCCTGTGGTACAACTGGTACCCGAAGCTGTGGACCGGCAAGTTCGGCGTCGCCAGGAGCAAGTCACCGACCGGGCCCTTCCGCATCGTGAATGACGACGTCCCCGTCAAGCACTCCGGGCTCGGCGTCGGGGACTTCAACCTCTTCGTCGACGAGGACCGGACGGCCTACCTGATGTACAACACCATCGAGGGCCACCGGCTGAGCGTCGAGCGCCTCGCGGCCGACTACGTCTCGTCGACGATGGACAACGGCGGCTTCATCGCCGAGGACTGCGAGGCCGGCAGCATCTTCCGCCGGGACGGGACCTACTACCTGCTCACGGACTACACCTGCTGCTTCTGTACGCAGGGCTCCGGCGCGCGGGTGTACACGTCGGCGAGCCCGCTCGCGGGATACGCCTTGCGGCAAAACATCAATCGCCAGCCCGGCAGCGCCGCACCGATACTGACGGACGGCGACCGGCGCCCAACCCAATACCAGGTTTTGCGGCGCGACACCGCCACGGGTGAGTTCCCAGCCATCGAACTGTGGTTCGACGGCGACCAAACGCTCACCTCCGTGTCCGTCCTCCAGTACACCGGCAACCGCCCCGGGACCTGCGGGGACACCATCAACCCCCGCACGCACGTCCCGCGCACCGAAGCCCGTTTTGGCGTAAGCCTCCACGTCGGCGGCGAGTGGCAAGCCGCGCCGGGCGCCTTCGCCTCCGAGCGCACGACCCTCACCAACGCCATGGCCACGCGCCTTGCGGCAAAACCCGCCGACGCCGTCCGCCTCACCTTCGACGCGGACTACCCTTACGATGTCATCCAGGTCGTCGAAATCAGCACCGACGGCGCCACGGCCAAACCCGACGCCTACGTCATCGACCTCGACGAGCGCTGGAGCCCGCCGATCGTGCCCGCGCAGCAGACCTTCGTGATGCCCCTCGACATCGACGGCCGCACGGAGTACCTCTGGATGGGCGACCTCTGGGGCTCGGCGCCGGACAACGTCAAGGGCCACGATATGCAGTACTGGAGCCCGCCGCTGGAGTTTTACGAGAATGGCCTCATCCGACCCCTCCGCTGGCAGGGGGAGTGGCACCGGTAGCGCGCACACCCTATCGCCAGCGGACCCCAGCGGGGTCCAACCACGAGTTGCCCGGGGTCGAACAGTCCGGATAAGTAGCACGAAGCATTCAAACGTTTACAGACCGCCCTCACGAGCACCGCAACCTACGACCCCGGGGACGGTAGAACAGTCCCCAAAGGAATCTCATCCCAGCGCCGCCCCGTACCGCTGCGCGTACACCTCGGCGTGGTGGTAACAGTGCCCGGCAATCACGTAGCCGATCGCCCGCACCGAGTGCGCGCTCCCGCTCATCGTCCCGCGCCGCAGTAGAGCCGCGGCATCGAAGCTCTCGAACAGCATCCGCGTGCCGGCCCGCACCAGCTCCAGCTCGTCGAGCAGCGCCCCGAGCGACCGCGTCACCGGCCCCAGCGTCGCCACGAAAGCATCCTGATCGAAGCCCGGCAACGGACCCGCGTCCCCGCGCCCGAAGGTGAGGGCCCGGTACGCGAACACCCGCTCCGTATCGATGACGTGCTGCAGGGCCTGGGCCACGGTCCACTTGCCCTCCGCGTAGGCGTAGTCCGCCCGCGACGGCGGCACCTGCGCCAACCACTCCGCGAGTCGGTCTACGCTGTCGTCGAGGGCCTCGTCGACGGAGAGCCCCGCCGGCACCTTGCCGAGGTAGGTGGCGTAGTAGTCGTGGTATTCGTCGGGGGCGAGGTCGAGCATGGGGAGTGGATTCTCGGGTTCCGACCGCGAAGATGCTCCCCCGGAAGCGTCGGCGTCGCCTAGTTCCCGAAGCCCTTCAGCATGGCGCTCATGTCGGTCATCTCCGCGCCCGCCGGCACCTCCATCGCGGCGAGGTCGACGTCGCGGCCCGCGGCCACGGCGCGGATGTACATGTGGGTCACCGTCTTGCCGTTCTTGCTCGGCGTGTGTCCCTCGAGCACCACGGGACTCTCGACGCCGGGGATGTGCGGGGGCGCGGCCGCGTTTTGTCCGGCGCCCTGCGCGATCAGGCCGTAGTCGAAGCCCGGCACGTTGGCTACCCACATCTCGGAGGTCACGCCGTCGTCGGCGACCAGGTACTTCTCGGTGGTGTACCCGAGGATCTGCTTCTTCTCGCCCGTGGCCTCGAAGGTGCCCTCGAAGGTCTCGGCCTGCTTTTGCTTCATCTTCACGATCGGCATCCGCATGGCGGTGAGCTTGCCGTCGGCGGCCGTGACGGTGGTCATCGTCTTGTTGGGGGTGTCGTAGATGATCGTCGTCTCGTTGTCGTCGGCGAGGGTCTTGATCGCGATGCGGTCGCCGTCGGAGATGATCGTCACCGTCGAGGAGCCCTTGTCGACCAGCTTGCCCTTTTTCTCCTGCTGGACTTCCATCGTGAGCGAGACTTGTGCGGCGAGCGTGAGGCCACTCAGGCAGGCGAGGAGCAGGAGGGTAGTGGTGCGAGCGAATCGGGACATGGGAATGGATTGTGGGAGGTGATTTGTCGGCCGCGGCACTCTCGCCCGGCGCGTGAGGGCCAAGATGGGGATTGGGCTTTCGCCAAAACACCCGATTTGACAACCGGTAGGGTTCGGTTCATAATCGGCGCGTCTACCTTCACGCCGTGCAAGCGCCGCCCACGTCCCCGATCCAGGCCCAGATCGCCGCCCTGAGCGAACGCGGCGACCGATTCGCCGAGGCCGGCAACTACAACGCCGCCGTCGCGCGCTACCGGGAGGCGCTCGAACTGCTGCCCCCCGACCAGCGCAGGGGCCCCTCCGCGCGCTGGCTCTACGCCGCCACCGGGGACGCGTACTTCGGGAAGGGCAACTGGGAGGCTTCGCGCCAAAACCTGCTGCTCGCCTACGAACTACCCGGCGGGCACGACAATCCTTTCCTGCGCCTGCGCCTCGGCCAGACCTCCCTCGAGCTCGGCGACGACGAAGCCGCCTTCGAACACCTCATGATGGCCTTCCGGATCGGTGGCGAGGCGCTGTTCTTCAATGATGATCCGCGGTACTTTCGGTGGTTGGGAGATAGAGTTTGAAAATTTGAAAGTGGAGAGTGAAAAGTTTGCTCGCCTATCGCGCGAATTGACAGCTCAAGTTTCCATCGCAACTTTCCACTTTCCACTCTACAACTCAAACACTTTCCCTACCCCGGCTCCCGGATCCCCTCCACGAGCGCCACGACATCTGCCGGGGGTTTTGGCGTAAGCCGGCTCACCACCAGCGCCACGGCCGCGTTAAAGAGCATCGCGACGGTGCCGAAGCCCTCCGGGGAGATGCCCCACCACAGGTCCGCGGCGGAGGTTTTGCCGAAAGGCGCATCGAGCCAGCCGAGCTTGTAGCGCGCCATGTAGAATAGCATCAGCGTGATGCCTGCGAGCATGCCCGACACGGCGCCCTCGCGGTTCATGCGGCGGTCGAAGATCCCGAGGACGATGGCCGGGAAGAAGCTCGCCGCCGCCAGCCCGAAGGCCAGCGCCACGACGGCCGCCACGAAGCCCGGCGGGTGGATGCCAAAGTAGCCGGCCACGCAGACCGCGACCGCCGCCGAGACCCGGGCCACGAGCAGCTCGCCGCGCTCGGTAATGCCGGGCCGGAGTTGCTTCTTGATGAGGTCGTGCGACACCGAGGTCGAGATGACGAGCAGCAGCCCCGCCGCCGTCGAGAGCGCCGCCGCCAGACCGCCCGCCGCCACGAGGGCGATGACCCAGTTGGGGAGCCCGGCGATCTCGGGATTGGCGAGCACCATGATGTCGTTGTCGATCGTGAGCTCGTTGGTGGCCGCGTCGGCGACGTATTGGATGACGCCGTCGCCGTTTTTGTCGTCGAAGGCGATGAGGCCGGTGCCTTCCCATTTCGTAAACCAGGCCGGGGCGTCCGCGTAGCGCAGGTCGCGCACCGTGTTGATGAGGTTGGTGCGCGCGAAGGCCGCGATGGCCGGGGCCGTGGTGTAGAGGATGGCGATGAGGCCCAGGGCATAGCCGGCCGACAGGCGCGCATCGCGCACGCGTTTGACGGTGAAGAAGCGTACGATGACGTGCGGCAGGCCGGCCGTCCCGACCATGAGCGCCATCGTGATGCAGAATACGTCGAGGGTCGACTTGCGCCCCGTGGTGTAGGCCGCGAACCCGAGTTCTTCGTGGAGTCCGTCGAGGCGCTCGAGGACACCGGCGCCGCTGCCGTCGTTGATGTCGGAAATGAAGCCGAGTTGGGGGATGGCGTGGCCGGTGAGCTGGATCGAGATGAAGATCGCCGGCACTAAAAAAGCAAAGATCAGGATGCAGTACTGCGCTACCTGCGTGTAGGTGATGCCTTTCATGCCGCCGAGCACGGCGTAAAAAAGCACGATGGCCATGCCGATGATCACGCCCGTATTAATATCCACCTCCAGGAAGCGCGAGAACACCACGCCGACCCCGCGCATCTGTCCGGCGACGTACGTGAAGCTCACCAGCAGCGCACACACCACCGCCACCGTGCGCGCCGTATTTGAGTAATACCGGTCGCCGATGAAATCCGGCACCGTAAACTTCCCGAACTTCCGCAGGTAAGGCGCGAGCAGCAGGGCCAGCAGCACGTAGCCGCCCGTCCACCCCATCAGGTACACCGCCCCGTCGTAGCCGGCGAAGGAGATGATGCCCGCCATGGAGATGAAGCTCGCTGCCGACATCCAGTCCGCCGCCGTGGCCATGCCGTTGGCCAGTGGGGAGACGCCGCCGCCGGCGACGTAAAACTCCGAGGTCGACCCGGCGCGACTCCAGATCGCGATCCCGATGTAGATCGCGAACGTGATGCCGACGATGAGGTAGGTGTAGAGTTGGAGCGTCATGGGGGGGGGACTGATTTCAGTGTCGGAGTGTGGGCGACCGACGGGAGCGGCGCCTTGAGTGCGGCGAGCACGACGGCCGCGAAGGTGCCAGTGGTAAAGGAGAGATACGGCCACATGTAGACGACGTAGATTATGCCCGACCTTCCGATGCTTGGGGTGTAGTAGATAAACGTTATAATAAATGATACTGATATAATTATTGCCCAGTATAGGGGCCTCATGGATTGCATGCAGCGGATGATCTGTGTCTGTAGATCATGGTATCCCAGCAGTGGTGCTAACCCGAATAGGCCAATGACGAACAGCCTGCTTTCGTGAATGCTTGCAAACAGTACAATGGTGATCAAATTTACCGTGCCTACCACGGCGATTACTATAATATTTATGAGGCTCAACGTGTGTAGCCTAGCGCATTTGCGGTAGGCTAAAAGTACAGTAGCGAGAGGGGCTATGCCGACGGTCCAAACGATGAGGATCGATTCTAGACTGTGTGAGACATCCTTAAAATTCGTGCGTAGGGAGTAAGTCGGGCGGTTTACAGCATACTCTAGATTTGTAGTAGCCGCAGGGTGAAGGCTGAGTAGGTACAAAGCCAACAAGGATATACTCGCGATCGATGCCGCGTAGTAGAATTTTCGATGCGTGATAGCGGTGAGCATTAGAAAGAACGCGAAAACCAAGGTGGTCTCACGTACCAGCACGCCCAACCCAATTGCCACAGTTGAGCCCCAATGATAGCCCCGGGTGAAGAGCAACCAACCCAACAGGAGAAGGGCCCACTGTAGGCAGTCGTCGTATCCCGAGGTGTAGGCCGTAAACAAAAACAGTATCGGCAGCCAAACGATGATTGCCGAAAGCGCTATCAACTTCGGACCCCTGCCGCCGGCAGACGGCATCAGTCGGTAGAGACACCACAGGCTCAGGCAAAGACAGGCTAAATTCACGATATTAAATGTGGCCTGAGCCGGCACGTCTAGCTGACTAAGCCACACCTGTATATCGACCATTGCGTACCTCTGAGCGAAGGCCGGTTCGCGTTCCCTCTCTTGTATGATTTCGAGTGAGGAGGTATTAGAGAAGAGTTCCGGTATGGAGATCGAAGGATCGAGGGATAATCCATTGAGGTAAGAAGGCAGGAACGTATTGACTAAGACCCACACAAGCACTGAGCTTATGAAGATGGCTGCTTTCGGCAGGGCATCATATCGGTGCCGAATTGCTCAATTTGTCTTAATTATTAATTTCAGAGGTAAGATACAGTCTGTTGATTGACATGCGTAAGCAGAGCGCTTATTTAAAGTAGTGATCGTCTAGCCTATTCATCAACCACACATACACAAATATTAACACCACGAACACATAAATCGACCCCTGCTGCGCCATCCAGAAGCCCAGTGGCGCGGAGCCGACGCGGAACTGGTTAAAGAAGTCGACGAAGAGGATGCTTACGCCAAAACTCACCGCAAACCAAACGCTGAGCAGCACCGCGAGGTAGCGAAGGTTGGTGCGCCAGTAGGTGCGCGGGGCGGGGGTAGGGTCGGGAGTCGGCATAAGAGACGCGCTGAAGGGTGCGCCGACAAGTATACCGCCCCCGGCCGCTGCCGCGGGGATAGCATTCTGCACAGGACGGCCGGCCCCGAACCACTAGGTCCCGAGCCGGCCGTCGAAAGATTCATCAGATGAGCTCGCAAAGCGCTGCCGCAAAGCGCACCCTCAGCACTCTCAGCACTTCAAAACCACCTTAATACACCCATCCTTCTTGTCCCGAAACGTATCGTACATCTCGGGCGCCTTCTCCAACGGGGCGGTGTGCGTGATGATGAAGCTCGGGTCGATCTCGCCGGAGGTGATCTTCTCCAGCAACGGCTCGAGGTAGCGCTGGACGTGGGTCTGGCCGGTTTTGATTGTGAGGCCCTTGTTCATCGCGGCGCCGAAGGGAAGGGTCACGGTGGTCGCGTAGACCCCGGGCACGGAGATGGTGCCGCCCTTGCGCACGCTCATGATCGTGTCGCGGAGCACGTACGGGTGGTCGGTCTGGAGGTGGAGCTTCTGCTGGGTCACGTCGGTGGCGGTCCGCATGACATCCGGGGCGTGGGCCTCGGCGCCGACGGCGTCGATGGCGCGGTCGGGACCGCGGCCGCTGGTCATGGCCTGGAGCTGGTCGTAGACGCTGCCCTTCGAGTCGTCCGAGAAGTCGATCGTCTCGGCCTTGCCGTGCGTACGCGCCATCTCGAGGCGCTCCGGCACCTGGTCGATCGCGATGACGCGCCCGGCACCCATCATCCACGCGCTCTGGATGGCGAACTGGCCGACCGGTCCGCAGCCCCAGACGGCCACCGTGTCGCCGGGCTCGATCTCGGCGTTCTCGGCGGCCATGTAGCCGGTCGGGAAGATGTCCGACAGGAAGAGCACCTGCTCGTCGCTGAGGCCGTCGGGGACTTTGATCGGCCCGACGTCGGCGTGGGGCACGCGCAGCAGCTCGGCCTGGCCCCCGGGGATGCCGCCGGTGAGGTGGGAGTAGCCGAAGATGCCCGCCGGGGCGTGACCCATCTGCGCGATCGCATTCTCGGGCTTCGGGTTGGACGTGTCGCACAGGGAGTAGAGCGTGTGCTCGCAGAACCAGCACGACCCGCAGGAGATCGTGAACGGCACCACGACGCGGTCGCCGACCTTGAGCTTCTGGACCTGGCTCCCGACCTCGACCACGACGCCCATCGGCTCGTGGCCGATGATGTCGCCGGCCTTCATCATCGGGACGAAGCCGTCGTAGAGGTGGAGGTCCGAGCCGCAGATGGCCGTCGAGGTAATCTTGACGATGCAATCGGTCGGGTAGAGGATCTTCGGGTCGGGATGCGTGTCGACGCGGACGTCGCCCTGGCCGTGGTAGGTGAGTGCTCTCATGTGGCGGTAAGTGTTTTGGCAGGCCGGCAGTAGCCTGTTATTCGCAACGGAGCTACGGCGGGCTTGTTCGGCCAACGCGTTTTAGCGAAAGCGAACAATGGCTTCGACGTAGGCAGCTAAACCCCGGACGCACTGCCACTCGGCCGAAAATGCACGCCGCGGCGACACACCGGCACATGGCTTGCGTATTAAAAGACGGGAAGACGCGATTTGTCCTTTTCTTGAATCGTCTTAGACGGCACCACTATGCGCATAGCGATACTCACCCTGGCCCTCCTCGCCTGCGCCGCCGCCGCCCGCGCCGGCACCGACCTCCCGAAACTCGGGAAGTCCAGCGCGGCCTGGTTCGGCGACAACCCCTACGCGGCCGACAGCAGCGTCCACGCCTACGTCATCGCGCAGGATACCGAGATCAACTTCGGCTTCCTCTCCTACGGCACGGGCCGCCTCTCCCGCCGGATCACCGTGCGCCGCGTCGTGCGCGTGCTCGACCCCCAGGGCTACGGCGAGGCCCTCGTCAAGATCCAGTACTACGATCCCGAGGACGGCGGGCAGGGTGAGACCCTCGGGAAGGTGGAGGCGTACACGCACCAGATGACCAACGGCGGCGTCGACACCCGCGCCGTCGCCAAGGAGGAGCGCTACCGTACGCGCCTCTCGCCGGACTACGTCGAGGTAGCGTTCAGCTTCCCGGGCGTCGTGGCCGGCACGGTGCTCGACCTGAGCTACAGTCGCGAGAGCGAGAACATGTACCGCTGCCCCATCACGTACTTCCAGGGCGACATCCCCGTGCAGGTGGCCGAGACGCGCCTCCTGAGCCACGAGGCCTTCCGCTACCAGACGCACGTACTCGGCCACGAACACGTCACCCAGACCAACGACCGCAGGCCCTACCCTGACAACCTGGTCGGCGGCAACCTGATGATCGCGACCTTCCGCGCCGAGGACCTCCCGGCCATCGCCGCCGAACCGTACATCACGACCCTCGGCAACTACCGCTCCCACCTCCGCGTCGAACTCCAGACCTTTACCCCGCCCACCGGCATGACGGTGCAGATCTCGGGGGACTGGGACAAGATCAGCGAAGGCCTCGCCGACGCGCCCGGCGTCAAGGCCGCCATGCGGGCCAAGGGCGACTACCGCGAGTGGGCCGACGCCTGCCCGCCCGCGCTCACCGACCCACAGGAGAAGGCCGCCTGGGCCATGGCGAAAGTCGCCTCCCTCGTGCGCTGGAACGGCTACCACGCCTCCTACGCGAGCCGCAGGGCCGGCCCGCTCGTCAGCAAGGGCGAGGGCTACAGCGCCGAGGTCAACGCCGTGCTGCTCGGCGTGCTGCGGAGCCTCGGGCTGGAGGCCAACCCGGTCTTCGTGAGCACGCGCGACCACGGCCGCCTCCTGCACTTCATCCCGAACGCCGCCTCGGTCAACAGCATGATCGTCGCCCTCGTCGTCGACGGCAAGCCGGTCCTGCTCGACGCCTGCGACCCGACGAGCTACCCCGGGGTGCTCCCGCTCGCGGACCTGAATGGGCAGGGCATCATGGTCGACGCCAACGGGGTCGCCACCTTCATCGAGCTCCAGGAGCAGACCCTCGACCAGCGCGCCATCCAGGCCGAGCTCGCGGTCGATCCCGGGGGCTACCTCGTGGGTTCGACGGCGCTTACGCTCAGTGGCCTTGCGGCAAAACCGTTCGTGACGGCCACGGCGACGGGCCTCGAGTTGAGGGTGGACACGAGCGCGCTGTTCGACGGATACACAGTCTCCAACCTCGTCATCACCCGCGAGAAGGCCTACGCCTGGCGTCTCACCGCAGACGTGCGCAGCGTCTACCCGGTCCCGGACCTCGGCGGCGCCCTGGCGCTCAACCCGAACATCTCCCCGCAGTGGACCAAGAACCCCTTCGCCCACGAGGGGCGCCGCTACCCGGTGGAGTTCCCGGCCAAGATCGTCGAGACGCGCCAGATCAACCTCGCGCTCCCCGCCGACAAGCGCCTCGAGGCCCTGCCGACCCTCGTCAACGTCACGACCGCCAACCGCGACGCCTTCTACCGCTACCAGGTCGTCGACCGCGACAACACCCTCACCATCAGCACCACGCTCGCCATCAAGAACCTCACCTACCTCCCGGACCGCTACCACGAGGTGCGGGGGCTGTTCGACAAGGTCGTCGAGCAGGAGGCGAGCCTGCTGAGCATCGTCTCCGCCGAGTGACCTTCACGCCCGCCGCTTCTCGACCCGTTAGCATGCTCTACTCATCCCCATACGGACTGCTTCGGCCATTCGTCCCGAAGGTCACGCTCGCGCTGCTCGTCGCCGTCGCCGCGGCGACCGGCGCCGGCGCGCAGACCGCCGGCGGTACGACGCCGCACCTCGCCGATGTCCGCAGTCACCACTACGTCGTCACCTTCACCGGCCCGGGTGCTTTCACGTGGGAGGAGACCTTGGAGGTCGAGGTCTACGGCGTCGACGGGGCGAGGATGTACCAGACCATCTCCGAGTACTACAGCGACGCCTCCGCGGTGGACGTCATGGAGGCCGAGGTCTGGTCGGCCGGGGAGAAAAAGCCGGAGTCCCTCAAGAAGCGCGACCGCCGCGACTACGCCCCGACCGACATGACGACCGTCGCCTCCGATGCCCGCGTCGCCACCATGACGCTGCCGCTGCCCAGGGCCTACCCCGCCGTCATCAAGACGCGTACCCTACGGATCGTCAAGGAGTCCGTCGGATTGCCGCCCGTCACCTTCGCGTACCCGGCGGGCGTCACCGTCCGGGCGGCCTCCCTGAAGCTCGCGGGCGACCGACAGAGCGTTTTGACGAAAGTCATCGACCCCCAGGGCCTGCTCGAGACCTCCGACGCAGACGGCGTCACGGAGTACAGCGTAGGGCAGGTAGGCCTTTCGGCAAAACGCGAGGACTACGCGCCCTCGCCCTACCGCACGGGACCCACCGTCTGGCTGACGCCCCGCACGGCCACCCTCGGGGGCGTCAAGGGCGACTTCGCCAACTGGGACGGGATGGGCGCCTGGACGGCCGAACTCCTCTCCGACCGCAGCGCCCTGCCGCCGGAGGCGATCGCGGAGGTGCGTGCGCTCGTGACCGGGATCAGCGACGTCCGCACCCGCGTCGAGCGCGTGTACGCGTACATGCAGTCGCGTACGCACTACGTGAGCATCCAGCTCGGGATCGGGGGCTTCAAGCCGATGGATCCGGCCAGCGTCCACCAGCTCGGCTACGGGGACTGCAAAGCGCTGAGCAACTACACACGCCTCCTGCTCGGGGCCGTCGATATCCCGGCCAACTACTGCATCGTCGGGGCGGCGGATAGCGAGATCTTCCTCCCGGAGTTCGCGAGCGTCACGCAGGCCAACCACGCCATCCTGGCCGTGCCCCTGGCGCGGGACACGATGTGGCTCGAGTGCACGAGCCAGACCGACCCGGCCGACTACGCCTCGGCCGCGTGGACGGCGGGGCGGTACGTGCTCTGGGTCGGCGCCGACGGTGGGCAGCTCGTCCGCACCCGCGGTGCGCAGGCGAGCGACAACTCGGTGAGTTCGTTCACGACGATCGACCTCACCGACGGCAAGGACGCGCTGTTTACGCGGCGCAGCACCTACCGCGGGACGCAACTCGACCTCCCGGTCTTCCTGCGCACCGCCACGGCGGCCGACCGTCGGCGCGCCGCGCAGAGCCAGCTCGCCCTCACGCTCGAGGGCCTCGATCCGCAGGTCACGATCCAGAGCACCGCGGACGGCCCGGTCGGGACGGTGCGGGACATGGGCCAGCTGCGGGGCTACCGGCAGACGGTCGGCAAGCGGCTCGTGATGCCGACCTTCGGGTACCTGCCCGACCTCGCGGCCCCGCGGGACACCGTCCGGCGCCAGCGCCCGGTCTCCCTCACCGAGGGCTACGTGCGGGTGGATACGCTGCAATTGGTTTTGCCGAAAGGCGCCCAAACGAGCAGCCCGAACCCCGTGAGCCTCTCCGGGCCGCAGGGCAGCTACCGACTCTCGGCCGTGGCCGTCGACCCATCGCGCGAGGAGCTCGTGGCCAGTGGGACGATCTCGCCGATCCTCACGCTCGAGCGCCGCCTCACCATCAACGCCGGCACCTACCCCGCCGAGGACGCCGGCAAGATCGCGCGCTTCGCCGCGGCGGTAAAGCGCGCGGACGCGGGGTACACGGTGGCGGTGCTGGACGGCACAGTCGAGCCTTGAGGGCGGAAGGGTAAACGGGGCTGAGCGGTGTACAATACCGTGCTTACTATCGCACGGCCTGTCACCAAGGTTATTAGCATAAGAACTCCCCGCCCATGCCGAGCCTCGACGCCCTCACTGCCCTGCTCGACAGCGATGTCTTCATCGCCCAGCTCGAGTCCTGGACCGCGGAAGATGCCGACGCCTACCTCGACCACCGCGACGACGATGACTTCGACGGGCGTTGGGTGGCGGCACATCGGCACCTGTCTGCCCTGCCCCCACCGAGCGACGCGCAACTGGCGGCCGTCGACGCGCTGCGCGAGCGGGCCTACAGCAAGGTGTACGAGCACACCCAGCACCCGGAGTTGGCGGCCTACCTGTCGGATGATTTCGAGTTGCTGGCGCTCGACGAGCTCCACGGCACCGGGCTCGCGACGGTAGCCGCGTTTCGATCGGCCTTCGAGCGGGGCGACGTGCCGCGGTAGACGCGCCCCAGCGGGCCGTGAGGTCCGCCTCCTGCGTCGCACGTTTGGCGAAGGCGCAGCCGAGCCGGGCGTGCGAAATCTAAAGCCTCACTCCTTCCGCCCCCGGATCGGCACCCACGCCTCCACCACTACCGCCGCCGGCGCCGCCTCTGTCCGCACGTCGCTCAGGAAGGGCTGGTCGAAGCGCACGTTGCGCGCCCGTCGCTCGCCCGCGAGATTGTAGGCCCGCAGCCCGAGCGTAACCCCCGAGCGATCCGCGCGCAACTCGTAACTCCCGCCGGCCTCCAGGTAGCCGTACGTCCTTGCCGTGAAGCCGTTGGCATTGGCCTGCCCGAGGCTCCCGCGCACGTTCCAGCGCCAGCGGTCGGCGAAGTAGGAGATGAGCAGCGAGGCGGTCGTGTTGCGGCTCCGGGCCTCGAGGGCGCCCCGCACGTCCTGGCGCTGGTGGTTGACGATCAGCGTCGGGGCGATGCCGAAGTAGCCCGGCCACGACAGCTTGTACTCCACGCCCATGCCCGTGGTGCGTACCTGCCCCGGGGCGTCGACCACGTTGCTCTCGGCACTCCGGCGGTAGCCGGTCAGCGTGAGGTGGCTCACGAGCCGCAATTTGAGGCTCACGTGCGTGAGGCGCAGGGCCCCGTTGAGGGCGTCGGCGCGGCGCTGGCCGGCGCGGTTGACCACCTGGCTGCGTCGCGAGAGGTCGAAGGTGTTGAAGACCTCCGACTCGCGGTAGGTGTAGCGTAGGCTGGCCGTGTAGTCGACGTCGAGGGCGCGCAGGCGGCGCGAGGCGGTGGCGCCGACCTGATCGGCGAAGGTGGGCGTGACGACGGCCAGCGGCGCCTCGAGTGAGAATGGATCGCTCAGGTAGCGGAGCCCGCTTTCGTACGGGAGGAGAGGCAAGCGTACGTAGCGCCGGTTGTACAGCGTGTAGAC
Organism: Saprospiraceae bacterium; assembly: GCA_965215115.1. Taxonomy (GTDB): domain Bacteria; phylum Bacteroidota; class Bacteroidia; order Chitinophagales; family Saprospiraceae; genus CALDTK01. The sequence continues at coordinate 1,164,392 of OZ244050.1, read as the reverse complement.
CGGCCGCCCGTTGTCGACGTACTCGGCGCGGACCTGATAGCCCGTCGCGAAGGCACTGCGTGAGAGACGCTGGTCTTGCACGCCGATCTGCTCCGCGGATGCCGTGGCGCGCCACATTCGGGACAGCGGGGCCACGAGGCTGCCGCCCAGGCGCTGCGTCCCGTAACCCTGGGTGAGCGACTGAGTCGGGAGGGTCTCGCCGCTTTGCGCGGCGTCGGTCGCGAGGTCGATCCGCGGGGTGCTCCGCTGGTCGGTGGCCTCGGCGTAGAACTGGAGCGTGGCCCAGGGCTGTCGCCAGAACACCTTCGCGCCGCCCCGTAGGACGCGGTAGTCGAGGGCGCGAGTTTGGTCGACGAGTCCGGTGCGCCTTTCGGCAAAACCTACCTCCTCGAATAAAGTCGTGTCGACATCGAGTCGGAGTTCGTCGGCAAGTACCCCTTGATCAGCTTGCGCGAAAACCTGCAGGGCCGTGGTTTGGCCAAGGGCTTGATTGACGCGGCCCCCGAGGTAGAGCGGTAGGTTGTCGGCGCGGTTGTTTTGACGAAAGTCGCGGTCTGCCTGTCCGGGCTCCAGGAGCGTGACGCGGGCCTCGGAGCGCTCGCGCCACGGCTCGGCCCGCGCGTGGAGGCGCCAGCTCGTTTTGCCGGAAGGCGCCGCACTGTAGTGATCGACGGACAGCAGGTAGCCCTGGCCGGAGACATTTGACCGACGGCGGGTGTCGAGTTCGTAATCGATATCGTCACCGGTGGCCCGCAGGCGCGAGACATTTCCGATGGCATCCTCGGCGTGCTGGGCCTTGATTTCGAGCCGCGTACGTGCCCCGCCCCGGCCGTTAATCAGCGCCCGCAGGCCGAGGTCGGCGACGAGGGCGTCCCCGACGATCTCCGCGGGTGCCTCGGCGAGGTTGCCGCGCCAGGCGCTGGTCTGGGTCGGGAGGTGTGCGACGGGCTCGCCGACGGGTTCGGGGCTCTTACTGTCGAGGGTGGCGATGTCGTTGCTGCGAGTAGGGAAGCCCCTGGTGGTCGTCGCGAGGCGCGTGGCCGTGGCGTCGGCGTAGTAGGCGGCCGGGCCGTCAAGCAGGATGGCGCCGGCCTCGTGTCGGTAGCGCCAACGGCCCCGTGGTGTGCTGCCCTCGGCGAGTCGCGCCTGCCCGTCGATGGTGCCGCGGGCCTCCTCCTTCGTGGTGATGTCGATGACGGTCTCGTTGGAGGGCTCGAGGCGCGCGAGCACGGCGTCTTCGTGGAAGCGCTCGACAGCGTTGGCGCTCCGGACGATGTCGGGCGAGAGGCGGGCCAGGGGCTGGGCGTACTGCCCGGCGCCGAAGAGGTCCTTGCCGTCGACCAGGACGCGGTTGACGGACTGCCCGCGGTACTTCAGCAAACCGTTGCTCTGGAGTTCGACATCGGGCGAGCGGGCGAGGAGCTGCGCGATCGACTGTTCGGAGGAGTCGCGAAAGGTAGTGAGGTCGAGGGCGGAGGTATCGTTGTTGGCGACGGTGGCCGCGCGGCGCTTGCCCTGCACCTGGACCTCCTGCAGGTCGAAGGCCCGCTCGACGAGGGTGACGGAGAGTGTGGTCGGCGCGTCTGCGGAGAAGGTGACAGCGTGACGCTGGGGCTCGTAGCCGAGGGATTCGACGCCGACGAGGGCGGCGGTGGTGCCTTCCGGCAAAACGATTGCGCTCCGTCCGTCGGCGTCGGTGATGCCCTGGGCGATGGCGCGGGCGCCGTCGGGCGAGAGGACGAGGATGAAGGCGCCGGGGAGTGGGGCGGTGGGGCCGTCGCGCACGGTGACCGCGAGCCGCTGGGCGTGGGCGGACGCGAGGCCCGTGCAGGCCAGTGAAAGAAGTAGCAAGAGGCGTTCGGTCACTGACTTATGCCATCGGCTTCGGTGAGTTTACGGCGTTTGGCCTTGGCTTCGGCGATTTTGTAGTCACGGATGTAGTGCCATTTATTAAGTTCGATCTCGCAGTTGCTGCAAGGGTCTCTGTAAGTGACGGAGGCATTGTACTTCACCCCAATTTCCTCGATGACGATCAGGTGTTCGATTACTTGCCGGCGCAGCTCTGGATAGGTTCGCGGGGTCCCGTCCGTAAAGGTCGGTATGGATTCGCGCGTCGGCGCTAGACTCGTCAGCTGGACGTGGAGCATACTGTCGGCGCTTGTAAGTTCGTCCACGAGGCCGGGCAGTCCGTGTAGCATCCACGGTCCGAATGGCGTCGGGACGGAGGGCACGTACCAGGCAGTGTAATCGCGACCGCCGTGGCTACCTTTTGCCTCGAGGCAAGATTGGCCTAAGTTATTGAGCCTCGACGCTCCAGTGTTTCGCCAGTTAATCCGAGGATAAGGATCGGCTAGGATTGACCAAATCCCCTGGGCCCTACCGCCACCGTAATTGGTCTTCCACCGCACTGTGCTGTCGCTGAGTGTCGTGAGGTACAGTCTGTGATCGGGGTCGCCAAGCCACGCCTGGATCACCTTTCCTTCTCCGCTGTAGCCGGAGGAGGTAGGGTAAGCCAGGTTTATGAAGGCGGCTGAGTCTGCGTTGAAGTACAGTTCATGCTCGTGGTACTGCGCGACGCCCGTGACGTACGGCACGAGTGCACAGGCGAAGACTAAGAACCTGACTACTCTACAAACCATCGTTAGCGCTTAGCACCCGCCGGCCCGCCCGGACCTCTGCGAGCTTGTAATCCCGGATCTGGGTCCAGCGGCCTATCTCGAAATCGGAATCTGGGTCGGGATCGCGGTTGGTCGGACGGTCGATACCGTCACCCCTGGCTTCGACATCCAGGAGGAAGCGGATGATCGCCTCGCGAACGTCCGCATCTGTGCCTGGAGTCCCGGATTGATAAGCGATCGGTTCGTACGCAAGCCGCTCGGGAGGTTTAGTGAGCCTGAAGGAGATGAGGCTATCCGCGGAGTATAATTCCGCCATTAACCCCGGGAGACCGTGGAGGCGGTGCACCCCGAAGTGCGTCGGGAGGCTCGGCAAGAACCACGCCTCGTAGGCGCGGCCGCCGTAGTCGACGGTGGCCCGGCGGCAGATGGCGTCCCCGATGCAACGTTTGGTGCTGTCGGAGATTTCCCACGGGAGCATCGCGAGGGAGTCGGTCAGGATAAGCTTGCGCTCGCCTGCGTATTTAGAAATGATGGTTCCCTTCGTTGAATTGCTTACGATCATCCGCCGATCCACGTCGGGGGTGGACTTACGGACCACCATAATCGTTTTGCCGGACTGGACGGTCGATGGACTAGCGTACTCCTCCAAGTTGCGGAAGGTCGACTCCGTGTCCGAGACGTGGAGGGTGTAAAGACCAGACGGCCAAAAGCTCGGCGGTTGCGCCCAACGCAATTCATAAGTGGCGAGGATGCCGGGAGTGGCTTGCGCCTGCGCGCAAAGGACGGCGCCGCACCAGACGGCGGCTGCGAAAGCCATTCTGGCCCCCGTGGCGATGACTACGCTACGCATCATACCCTAGAGTTTACATCCCGTGAAAAGTGAAGAGTCTCTAATGGCTATTCAAGCCGAGGTCAAGTGCCACAGCGCCCTGAACGAACGTCGAGCGCGCCCCGATCTATCCGCAGTAAAAATAAGCTAAACCCAAAAAGTCAAGACGCCCCAGCGGGCCGTGAGGTCCGCCTCCTGCGTCGCACGTTTGGCGAAGGCGCAGCCGAGCCGGGCGTGCGCCAGAGCAGCCAAGCCTCAGAGCAACTCAACCCTTACTCATTCCACCCCCCTTCACCACCTCACCCCCCTTCATCACGAAATCCACGTCCATCAACAACGCCGGGTCCGCCAGCGCATCTCCTTTCACCGCCACGATATCCGCATACCGCCCCGCCTGGATCGTCCCCAAGTCCTCGGTCATCCCCAGCATCTCGGCCGGGACCCGCGTCGCCATCACGATCGCCTCCGCCACCGGGATGCCCGCCGCGTGCATGAGCGCAAACTCGCGGGCGTTATCGCCGTGCGGCCCGACCCCCGAGTCCGTCCCGAAGGCGATCTTGACCTTCTTCGCGTACGCCCGCCGCACCATGTCCTGCATCTGCGGCCCGATCGCGGTCGCCTTCGGGACGATCACCGCCGGGAAGTACCCCGGGACCTTCGCCTTCTCGACCACGAAGGCCCCCGCCGACATCGTCGGCACGAGGTAGGTCCCGCGCCGGACCATCTCGTCCATCACCTCGTCATCAGCGTAGCTGCCGTGCTCGATCGACGTGATCCCGGCCCGCACGGCGCGCAGCATCCCTTCCTTGCCGTGGGCGTGCGCTGCGGTCGTGAAGCCGTAGTCTTTGGCCGTTGCGATGATGGCCTCGAGCTCGTCGTCGAAGAACTGCGGCCCCGACCCGTCCTTGGCCACACTCAGCACCCCGCCCGTCGAGGTGACCTTGATGACATCCGCCCCATTCTTGTAGCGCTGCCGCACGGCCTTGCGGGCCTCCTCGGGGCTGTTGACGACGCCCTCCTTCGGGCCGGGGTCGCCCATCAGGTCGCCGCGCACGCCGTTGGTCGGGTCGGCGTGCCCGCCGGTGGTCGCGAGGCTCTTTTCGGCGGTGAAGATCCGCGGCCCCGGCACCTTCCCGGCGTTGATCGCGTTGCGGATACTCACGTTGACGCCGGAGCCGCCGAGGTCGCGCACGGTCGTGAAGCCGGCCATCAGCGTGCGTTTCGCGTAGACGGCGGCGTTGAAGGCCACGTCGGCCGGGTTTTGGCGAAAGCGCTCCTCGTAGGCCTTCGGATTGCTCTCCGACTCGATGTGGACGTGCATGTCCATCCAGCCCGGGGTCACGAGGTGCTCCCGGAGGTCGATGGCGGTGGTCCCCGCCGGTGGGGTCGCGTAGCCCTTGCGCACCTCGGCGATGCGTCCGTCGCGCACGATGACGGTCTGCTCGGTTTTGACGGAAGTCGAAGTCGCGTCTAGGAGGCGGCCGCAGTGCAGGTAGGTGTCCTGCGCGAGGGCGGTGGCGGCTTGCGCCAAAACGAGGGACAGGGTGAAGAGTAGTGTGTATTGCATAAGCCGGAAGGTAGCCCCTCACTCCCCTCCGTAAAACACCCGCTGCGGCACGCCCCCGCTCTCCGCCCCGACGTCGCGCGGCTCGCAGAACCAGACCAGCTGCCCATCCACGGTGAGGCCCTGCGGCAACCTGGCCGCGTCCGGGTGGGTCGCCGCAAAACGCCCCAGCATCAACGCCTTCAGCGAATCGACCACCGCCGGGTGAGCGGCAGCCACGCTGCGGGTCTCCCCGGGGTCGGCGGCGAGGTCGTAGAGGTGGTGCGTGACGCCGGCCGGCCCGCGGCCCGTCGCGTACCCGAGGCCCAGGTCGCGTTTCCCGCTCGCGAACACGTACTTCCAGCGCGCCGTGGCGAGCATGGCGGTGTTGTCCTCGAGGTACTCCGCGAACGCGTCGGTGCGCGGGACGTATGGCTGGTTTTGCAGCAATGCCCAAAAACTCCGCCCCTGCGCCCCCGCCACGGGCGCCACCCCGAGCGCCTCGGCGATGGTCGGGGCGAGGTCGACGAACTCGATTAGCTCGTCGAACGTCACCCCCTGCGGCACGCCCGGCCCCGCGACAATCAGCGGCGCCTGAATCGCCTCGCGCCACATCGTGTGCTTCTCGAAGCGCCGGTGATCGTTGAGCAGGTAGCCCTGGTCGCCGACGTACACGACGAGGGTCTCGTCGAGGACGCCCGCGGCCTCGAGGTCGGCCATCACCCGCCCCACCTGCGCGTCGAGGTACTCTACCGACGTGTAGTAGGCCGCGATGATGCCGCGGCGCTGCGCTTCGGTGAGGTCGCGGTACACCGTCGGCACCCAGCGATTATCCGCGGGACTGCCCGTCGGCAGGGGCATATCCACCGCCGCGTACCGACCGCCGTACTCGAGCGGGAAGGCGAACGGCGCGTGGGGCTGGTGGTAGGCGAGCCACAAGAAAAGTCGACGGTCGCGACTGGCCTCGACGAAGCGCGCGGCCGCCCCGGTAAGAAAGGTCGCCTCCGCGTCGGCGTCGTAGTAGGCGTGGGGCCGGGCGCCGGGGTTGAGGCCGGCCACGGGGTCGGCAGTGTCCTCGGCGCGGTAGGTCTCGGCGTCCGGGGGCACGGGCCGCGGCGGGTGCGCGGCCAGCCACCGGCGGTACTCGGGTCGGTCGACGAGGGTGTCGAACCCGAACTGCGGCGGGCCGTCGGTATATAGAGGGGCCCAGACCCAAGTATTAAAATGCGCTTTGCCGACGAGGGCCGTCGCGAATCCTCGCTGTTGTAAATGCTCGGCGACGGTCGTGTTCCGAGTGTCGTCGAAGGGGGTAAACAGGAGATTAACGCCCGTGGCGTGTGGGTACTTCCCCGTCAGCATCGACTGCCGCGACGCACTGCAGATCGGGGCATTCGCGTAGGCATTGCGGAAGATGGACCCGCGGGCCGCGAGCCGGTCGAGGTGCGGCGTACGGACGCGGGCGTTGCCGTACGCCCCGAGCACGGTGCTCGCGTGGTCGTCGCCGACGATGACCACGACGTGGCGGATGGCGGGGGCGGCCGCGCTGATGGCCGTGCGCTCAGCCTGCGCTAAATCCCTCTGTCGTGTCCCGCAAGCAGACCAAGCCGCGGCGCCACCTACGAGCGCCAGCGTCGTGAGCGCGAGCAGAAAATGTTGGACTGGCAAGGGAAACCGGGAGATCATGTGAGCGAAGTTCGGGGTCGGCGGCGGTCCAAACTAAACGCGATGGTGGCGTCCGTGTAGCCTTTCGGCAAAACTTGCCCGCGCTCAGTCACAGCGCGCCTACTCACTCAGACCTTTCGCTCGATCTGCCAAACCAACACGCCTCCGCAAATCGCCTAGCGCGAGAGATTGCGAAGTCTTACCCGAACGCGCCCGCTCCAGCGCTGCCAGCAGCCGCGTTGCATTCGCCGGTGAGCGCGGGAGATGCATCGTCTCCAACATGCCCGCCAGTTCGTCCGCCGCAATGAGCGCCATGTCCTCCTTGCCCCTCCGCCGAAGTAGGATCGGCTCGCGCGTACTCTCTGCTTGGTCCCAGAGCTCAGCGAGACGGGCACGGGCGTCCGAGTAGTTGACGGTGGTGGTCACGGTGTAAATGTACAGACTTATTGTACGAAAGAAGGACTGTTGTACAACGTTCGGCGGTGTCGAGAATAGGTGCCTGCACCCCGACGGACCCACGAACCACCCCCGTCCCCAAACCCCCACCCTTCGTCGAAAATTTTAGACAGCGCGAAAGCGCTCATTCTACTTTCCACCCCAGACCAAAACCGCTACCCTACGCCATGCCCAACCTCAGACTCCTCCTCGCCGCCACGTTCGCCGCTTCTCTGGGCGCGACGATGAACAGCACCAGGGCCACCGCCCAAACCCCCACCCTCGACGTCCGCCCCGCGACAGTCACCTACGCCGGCACCCTGCCCGACCTCATCGACCGCGAGGCCTTCTTCGGCGACCCCGACATCTCCGGGGCGCAACTCTCGCCCGACGGCAAGTTCGTCACCTTCATGAAGCCCCTCGACGACACCCGCAACGTCTGGATCAAGGGCGTCGACGAACCCTTCGAGGCCGCCCGACCCCTCACCGCCGACCAGCGCCCCGTGCCGGGCTACTTCTGGACGCACGACTCGCGGTACGTGCTCTACGTCCAGGACGCCAAGGGCGACGAGAACTACCACGTCTACGCCGTCGACCCGCAGGCCGCGCCCGTCGACAAGGAGGGGGCTTCCGCCAAAACCCCGCCCGCCCGCGCCCTGACCTCCGGCGAAGGCGTCCGCGCCATGATCGTGAGCGTGCCGAAGAGCAAACCCGGGACGCTGTACGTCGGGCTCAACGACCGCGACCCGGCCTTCCACGACCTCTACGCCCTCGACATCGCGACCGGCAACAAGACCTTGCTCTACGAAAACAAGGACCAGGTGGCGGGCTACGACTTCGACCACGCCGGCAAACTCCGTCTCGCCACCAAGAGCAACGACGCCGGCGGCACCGAGATCTACCGCGTCGGCGCCGACCAGCGACTCACCAAAATCTACGATTGCTCCGTCGACGAGAGCTGCTACACCTCCGCCTTCGGTGCCGACGACAAGCGCGTCTACCTCGTGAGCAACAAGGGCGACGTCGACAAGACCCAGCTCATGTGGCTCGACCCGGCCACCGGCCAGACCGAGCTCGTCGAGTCCGACCCGAAGGACGAGGTCGACTTCGGCGGCGTCATCACGTCCGACCGGACCAACAAACTCGTCGGCACCGTCTACGTCGGCGACAAGCCCCGCATCTACTGGAAGGACGCCGAGTGGAAAGCCGACTATGAGTGGTTGCAGTCGCAGCTGCCCGGCTCCGAAATCAACTACAGCTCCGCCACCGCCGACGAGAAGCGCATGCTCGTCTACGCCAACTCCGACGTCGACCCGGGCACGGTCTACGTCTTCGACCGCGCGCCCCGCAAACTCACCAAACTCTACACTACGCGCCCCGAACTCGCCGACGCCGAGTTGTCCGAGATGACGCCCGTGCGCTACAGGAGCACCGACGGCCTCGAGATCCCGGCCTACCTCACGCTGCCGAAGGGTGTCGAGGCCAAGAACCTCCCCGTCGTCGTCTTCGTCCACGGCGGACCGTGGGGCCGCGACAACTGGGGCTACAACCCCTACGCACAGTTCTGGGCCAACCGCGGCTACGCCGTCCTCCAGCCCAACTTCCGCGCGTCCACGGGTTTTGGCAAGAGCTTCCTCAACGCCGGCAACGGCGCCTGGGGCAAGGCCATGCAGGACGACATCACCGCGGGCGTCGACTACCTCGTCGAGCAAGGCATCGCCGACGCGGAGCGCGTCGGCATCATGGGCGGCAGCTACGGCGGCTACGCGACGCTGGCCGGGCTCGCCTTTACGCCCGATGTGTACGCGGCCGGCGTCGACATCGTCGGCCCGAGCAACCTGATCACGCTGCTCAACTCCATCCCCGCCTACTGGGCGAGCTTCAAGAAGCAGATGTTCGTCCGCATGGCCGACCCCGATACCGAGGAAGGCCGCGCCTGGCTGCGCGAGCGCAGTCCACTCAACGCCGCCGACCAAATCACCGCGCCGCTACTCGTCGTCCAGGGCGCCAACGACCCGCGCGTCAAGCAGGCCGAGGCCGATCAGATCGTGGTCGCGATGCGTGACCTTGGCCGTCCCGTCGAGTACATCGTCGCCCCGGACGAGGGCCACGGTTTCCGCCGCCCCGAGAACAACATGGCCATGATCGCCGCCTCGGAGGCCTTCTTCGCCAAGCACCTCGGCGGCCGCTACCAGGCCGACATGCCGGCGGCCGTCGCCACGCGCCTCGCGGAGATCACGGTCGACCCGGCGTCGGTGGTTTTGGCGCAAGCCCCCTCGGAAGCGGAGGCCAAGACGCCGCGCCCGACGCCCGTACGCACGCTCACCCCCGGCGAGACCAAGTACGACATCACCGTCAAAATGGGCGCCAACGAGATGGCCATGAAGGTGACACAGACCATCACCAAGACCGCCGACGGCTTCACGGTCAAGCAAGTCATGTCGAGCCCGATGGGCGACGCGTCCGACGAAGTAAGCCTCGTAGGCAAGCAGCTTTCGCCAAAACACCGCACGGCCACGCAGGGCCCCGTCAAGATCAACCTCGACTACACCGACGCGACCGTCAAGGGCGGCATGGAGATGGGCCCGAACAAACAGCCCGTCGACGCCCCCCTCGACGGACCGCTCTTCGCCGACGGCGCCGCCGAACCCGTGATGATCACGACGCTCCCGCTCGCCGAGGGCTACACCACGACCTTGCGCGGCCTCGGCGGCCAGACGATGCAGCCCGAACTCAAGCGCCTCACGGTGACGGGCACGGAGGAGGTCGAGACGCCTTCCGGCAAAACGCAAGCCTTCCGCGTCGAGGTCAAGCCGGCCGATGGCTCGGCCGGGGAGACGGTCTACTTCGTCGAGCGGGGCGGCGCGCACCGACTGCTGAGGTCACGCGCCGTCGTGCCCGCGATGGGCGGGGCGGTGATGGAGATGGTGCTGGTGGAGTAGGGCGCCGCGCCGTTCGGCGAGCTCCAGCTCGTGGCGCCACATCTGGTGGGCCGCGTGTCTCTCCGTGCAGACCCTCCGGACCTTCTCCGTGTGGGACTGATTTCGCACGGAGGGCCACATCGAAGCAGTGGGGCGCAGGGGCCCCGCTGCTGAGAAGCTGCGCTTCGGGCACGGGGGGGGGCACGGAACTCTAAGGCCGGGAAGCGCCACGGTCCGCGTCCGGAAGGCCCCGTGTCTCTCCGTGCAGACCCTCCGTGCCTTCTCCGTGTGAGGCTGATTTCGCACGGAGGGCCACATCGAAGCAGTGGGGCGCAGGGGCCCCGCTGCTGAGAAGCTGCGCTTCGGGCACGGGGGGGGCACGGAGTTGTGACGACGACCCCAAGCGAAGACTTCCGGTGGCTACATCCGGAAGCGCTTCAGCCCATCGATCAGCCGCGATTGCCCGAAATTGATTAGAAACCCGAGCTCGAACCCCCCTAGCCGCATGTACGTCAAGGTCTGCGCCGTGTGCTCAGGCGCCAGCGCCTTCACCGACTTCACTTCTACCACGACCCTTCGACCCACCAGCAAATCGAGAAAATACGCAGTTCCTACCTCCTCGCCATCGTACGCGATGCGGACCGCATGCTCGACCGAGACCTCGACACCCGCCTTGCGCAAGTCGTGCGCCATACACTTGACGTAAACGCTTTCCAGCAAATGCGGTCCGAGTTGCCTATGAATGTTGATGGCCGCCGATACAATGAGACCAGCGAGAAAGTCTAGGTCGTCCATGACCTGGAGTATACGATAAAACTACGATGGCTCGCGCAGGAGAGGGCCAATCGCAGGATCAGCGCGTTCTTGGCGTAAGCCATTTCCGCGTAACCCCTCGAGAGTGACAATGGTCTGTGGTGAATTCAAGCCGCTCGAAGTCCGAAGCCCCTGATCTTTGGCCACAGCTTGCGAATTGTTGCGCTGTCCGCGTCGACCCGCACAGCGATAGTATTCTGGCGCATTGCAACTCATTGACGTACAGCGTCTTAATGTCGGCAATCGAGAAGGGCTTCCCGCGCGTCTCCTCGTCGCACAAATGGTGCGCCGCCTTGGCGAGCGACCCGACCGTGAGGGCGGCGTTGAGGTGGAAGTCGATCTTCTCCCACGAGTACGCCTGGCAGTGCTCCAGGCCGAGCTCCTGCTTGGCGTCGCGGAACAGGAACTCCTGGGCGAAACGCGACTGGTACCGGTGCACGACCTCGCCGCCGTCGAGCGTGAGCGCAGTCGAGGCGTACCGGTGCCTCGCGATGCTCCCGTCGGCGCGGTAGTCGTGGACGACGACCACGCGCACCAGGCGCCCCCAGGCCTTCGTTCGCTACGGCCTCGAACGCCCGCAGGAGCGCCCGCCGTCGTCGGACTCGCAGCACGCCGTGAAGATGTCGCAAGTCGCGTGCTCGATCTTGCCGTCGAACTCGCGCGGCCGACCGCGGCCCGCGCGGCGGGGGCCAGCGTAAACGTAGCGGAGGTAAGCATCCGAGCGGAGGCGCGTCACGAGAGTGTAGCCGTGAGCCACGAGCGCCTCGACGAACGGGCGCCGGGAGAAGTAGGCGTCGGCCACGACGCAGCACGAGATCCGCTGATACGCCTCGGCCCTGAGCGTGAGGACGCTCGCGTAGTACTCCAGGGCGGTCTCGCCCTCGCCCCTCATAACCGTCTGCACGGCGCACACGCTCAAGGCCGTGCGGTCGCCGAGGTCGACGGCGGCCACGCCGCTGAACTCCAGGCCCCACTCGGCGCGGGCGGCCGCGCCGCTCCAGAAGCGCCCGACCCCGGCGGTGTGTCGGCCGGACTTACGAACGTAGCACGGGTCGAAGCACAAGATACGGTCGGGGGCCGGGGCGAGGAAGCGGTCGACGAGCGCGGCGTTGAAGGCGAGGAAGTCGAAGTCGCGAGCGAAGTTCTCGCGGTAGGTGGACTCGCCGTACTCACCGTAGCGCGCGAGGTGGGCGAAGTTGTAGCGCCCCCGCATCGAGCACCACAGGACGACGAGGTGCAGGAAGAAGCGCCGCTGCCACTTCCCGACATCGGGAATGTGTCGTAATATTGATGCGGCGAGGGTCTCGATCTTCGTTGGGCAGGCCATGGTCTCGTTGGTGTGGTAATCAACAAGATAGGGCCTGCCCTCTTATGTTAGCAACTCGCGACAGGAGACCTCAGACCGCCACAGACCATTGGAGTGAGTGATCCGTGATTTATTCCCAACTCTAGCGCAACATGCTCCATCTAACTGTCCCACTCCTCGTCCTCGTCCTCGCCTCGCTATTCAGTTGCGACACCGGCACCTCCCCCGCCGAGCGCGACGGCATCGCCGCGGTCGACAGCACACTCTCCGGCGTCGACACGCTCACGGCTCACCTCAAGCCCTTCCGCGACGACCTCCCCACCATCGGCCTCCTGATGTACAATGGCGTCTTACAAAGTGAAGTCGTCGCCGCGTCGGACGTTTTCGCGAAAGCCAACGAGGCCGGCGAGCGGCTCTTCAACGTCGTGACCATCGCCGAGACCGCGCAAGCCATCGTCACCGAGGAGGGTCTGCGACTGGTCCCCGACTACACCTTCGGCAACTCCCCCAAGCTCGAAGTGCTCTTCGTCCCGAGCGCCTACGACATGTACTCGCAGGTGCACAATCCGAAGATCGTAGATTTCATTAAGCGCAAGAACGAGGAGACGAGCTACACCGTGAGCAACTGCGCCGGCGCCCAGCTCATCGGCGAGTCGCACATCGCGGACGGGCACGAGATCGTTACCTGGATCGGGGGCGGGGAACAGCTTCAGGAGGACTACCCGGCGCTCAAGGTGCAGGACGACAGTCTCGTGACCTACGTCGCGGACGGCAAGTTCCGCTCGTCGAACGGCAACCTCGCCAGCTACGTCTCGGCGCTCGAGTTGCTCGAGGAAATGACGAGCGCGGAGCACCGGGCGTTCATTGAGGGGTATCTGTACCTGGAGCGTTTGCAGGATTGGGAGTGAGGGGCGGGTTCAACGCGCTCTGTGGGCTAGGATGCTAACTCTGGGTAGCCGCTTCGATGAGGGCGCTTGCTCGCGGAGCGAGTCGAACCGGCGCCCTCGATGTCTCCCCGTGCAATCGGTGCCGGGGCGCACGAGCTGGAGCTCGCCGAACGCGCCCCCTCACTCCAACCGCTCCTCCGCCTCCGCCAATGTCGCCCGCGCACGCACGGCGCTCGTGTCCGCCGCCACGACCCGCCGCGCCATCGCCCGCGCCTCTCGGTAGGCCTCCCGCGCCCCCGCCGGCTCCCCCCGCGCCCGCCAGGCGTCCCCGACGTGGATGAGGCTGCTGCTCAGGTCGTGTCGCGCACCCAAATCGGCCGGGTCCAGGGCGACGCGCTCGCGGAAGTACGCCACGGCGCTGTCGAAGTACACCATCGCGCGCTCAGGCTCTTCCGTCTTTAAGTAGACCGTCCCGAGCATCTGGCGCGAGAGGGTGAGGTCGCGCAGGGCGGCCCGGTTGGCGACGCCGCGCTCGAGCAGTCCCTCCTGGAAGGCGATCGCCTCACCGAGCACGCGCTTCGCGCCGGGCCAGTCGCGCCGCTCGCGGAGGAGTAGGCCCATGCGCTCGTAGGTGAGGCCCTGGAGGCGCTCGGTGTAGAGGATGCGCCGCGGGGTCGGTATCTCCGAGAGGACGGCTTCCGCCAAAACGTACTGCCCGAAGGCTCCTTCGGCGTCCCCGAGGTTGGGGAAGTAAGGGTGGCCCGTGAAGTCGCCCAAATTGACCAGCGCACCCCCGTAGTAGGTCGCCACCTCGCCATCCCCGGGGAACCGGGTCGTTGCCGTGCGGAAGATGTGCACCGCGCTGTCTACGACGCGCTGGCCCCCCGCGACGTCGCCGCCCTGCGCCAGGGCCGCACCCAGCTTCTCGGTGAGGCGACCGCCGATGATCGTGCGCGACCGGTGGAGCGAGTCCGGCAGCGAGGCCGTCGGAGGTAAGGTCGCCAGTGCCTCCAGGCCCGCTCTGAAACTGGCCGCCGCGTCCCCGACGCGCCCGAGCGATGGGTTGCCCTGCATCCCCTGCACGTAACCCACCTTGTAGTATGCTTCGGCGAGCAAGATCGTCGTCGCGGGGTCGAGCCCGTGTGCGAGGTGGCCGCCGAGCAGGTCGATGGCGGTGTTCAATACCCGCGCCCGCGCCTCGACGTCGCCGTTCATGCCGTTGAGTGCGTCGTGCACCTCCGAGATCATCGCCGCGGCCGCCGCGGAGGCGGCAGTCGTCTGCTCGGCGCTGGCGCGTTGCGCGGCCGTGGTCCGCTGGTTTTGCCGAAAGGCGCCCCACGCCACCAAAACCAAGACCGCGGCGGCCAAGAGGTACCAGCGGTGGCGCCTCCCCCAACGGCGCGCGCGGTAGCTCGCGTGACCTACGAGCGCGTCGGGGACGTAGCCCTTGCGCCAGCGCGCGAGGTCCTCGCCGAAGGCCCGTACGCTTGGGTAGCCCCCGCGAGGGTGAGCAGCCGAGCCCTTGCCGATCACGGCCCGGAGGCCAGGGTCGTCTGCGGCGTTTGGGAGGCTGTCGTTCAGGAGGTGCGCCAGGGCGTGAAGGTCGGCGCGCCAACTGATGCGCGAGGCTGTCGCCGTGCTCGTCGGGGCCAGGGCCGTGCGGCCGCCGTTACGCCCGAGCGGTGGCAGGTCCCCGAGCCCATCCGCCTGCAGCAACTGCGCCACGCCGAAGTCGACGACGTGTGGTTCGCCGGCGGCGTCGACGAGGACGTTGTCGGCCTTCAGGTCGCCGTGGACCACACCCGCCTCGTGCGCGAAGGCCACGGCTGCGCTGAGCTTCTCGATGCTCATGACTTTTTCCACGACAGACACCCGTGCGAAAGCTTCGTCGAGGGGGATGCCCGTGATGCGCTCCATGACGAAGTACCAGCGCCGCTGGCCGTCGATGTCGAACTGGCCGGCGTCGTAGAGGCGGGCGATGCGGGGGTGCTCCAGTCGCGCGAGCGCACGCACTTCGCGGTGGCCGAGTTGGGCGGAGGTACGGACGAGCTTGAGGGCCACCTCGCGCTCGTAGGCCCCGTCGGCGCGCTCGGCGAGGTAGACGCTGCCCATCCCGCCCTCGCCCAGCAGACGTACGATGCGCCAGGGGCCGATGTGGTCCGGCAAGGCATCCACGGCGCCGTCGGCGGCGATGGCGGCGGCGAGTCCTTCGGTGGGTGGCGCGAGCGCGTCCACGGGCGAGGCCTCGGCGGCGGCCACGAGTTGTCGGGCCTCGGCGAGGGCCGCCGGCGGGAGTCGCGCCCCTCGTTCGGACAGGAAGGCGGCTCGCTGGTCGGCGGGGCGCTCGAGGGCGTCGGCGACGAGGTCCCGGATGGCGAGCCAGTGCTTCACCTCAGGCGATTGCGTGGGCCCAGGCGTCGGGCTCGGCGAGGGTGTGCGCGAGGTACGCCCTGGCGCTGAGCCAGCGGCGCTTGACCGTCGATACGGAGGTCGACATCGCCTCGGCCGCCTCGGCGTTGGTGAGCCCCCCGAAGTAGCGAAGCTCGACCACTTGCGCAGCCTCCTGGTCGACGACCCGCAGGCGCTGCATTGCGTCGTCGACGCTGATGATCGTCGCGAGGTCCTGGCCCGCGGCCGGGATCCCCCCCGAGACCTCGCCGATGGTGAGGTGCTGCGTCCCGCCGCCGCGCTTCTGCGCGAGGCAGGCCCGGGAGTAGTCCACCAGGACATCGTGCATTACGCGCGCGGCGACGCGGAAGAAGTGTCCGCGGTCGACGAAGCTGCGGGGCTGCTGTCCGCCGTGGAGCTTGAGGTAGGCCTCGTGGACGAGGGCCGTGGTGTGGAGGGTGTCCGAGGCGCGGAGGCGGCGGCGTTGCCCGCTGGCGATGGCGCGGAGCTCGCGGTAGAGTTCGGCGACGACGATGTCGAACGAGGCCGCCCGGCCCACGCGGATCTCTTCCAGGAGTTCGGGGATCGGGAGGATGCGGAAGGACATACGGTGGGGCGTTTCGAACGAGCCGACGTGTACGTATCGATGGCGGAGCGTAAGGTAAACATTCTCCCCCGAGAAAAATAGTGCCCTTAGCGTGGACCGCCGCGGCGGGTTTTCTCGGTAAGGGGGGCAGGAAGACCGCTGCGTGTATGCGACTCGACGGCTTTCGCCAAAACTCGAGAAACCCATTCCTTATGTCCCCGTCGCTACCCGGCCTCAAAAATGCTTTCCTCTCCTTGCTTGCCCTGCTGCTACTCGCGGTGGCGAGCCCGTCGCGGGTTTTGGCGCAAGCCGTCGAGACGGAGCCGAATGACGTGGCCGCGGAGGCCAACGCCCTGACCGCCGGTGCCGAACGCCGCGGCACCATTGGAGCCGACGGCGACCGTTTCGATTGGTACCGGGCGGTGCTGCCTGCGGGCGGGAGCTTTGAACTGACGCTGGAGGGCACGGCAATGAGCGGGAGCGGATTCGACGACCTCATCGCCACGGTGTACTGGTCGAACGCGAACAACACGTTCGGGAGCCTGGGGACCTATAACGTGCCCCGCGGCGAGACCCGCCGCGACAGCTTCCGCATCTTCGGTCGGGCGCCGGGCGACACTGTTTATGTGAGGCTCCAAGGGGTGGGGAGCTTCGACTACGGCCTGTCGTTCACTAATCGCGCGCCCACGCTGCCGCCCGAACCCGAACCGAATAACACCCCCGCTGAAGCAATCGCGCTCGTGGAAGACGTTGCAGCCTCCGGGCAGGTCGGCTACACCGGCGGGGCGGGCGTCACCGACCGCTTCGACTGGTACCGCGCGGTCTTGCCGGCGGGCGGGAGCTTCGAGTTCTTTCTCGAGGGCACTTCAACGAGCGGCACGGGCTTCGATGACCTAATCGCGACGGTGTACCGGGCGAACGCGAACAACACTTTCGGGAGCTTGGGTGCGTACAACGTGCCGCGCGGGGAGACCCAGCGCGACACCTTCCGCATCTTCGGCAGGGCGCCGGGCGACACGATTTACGTGAGGCTCCAAGGGGTGGGGAGTTTCGACTACCGCGTACGCTACCAAAGCGAGCCCCCGACGATTATCCCGGAGCGCGAACCGAATGACGAACCCGCCAGTGCGATTGAGCTCGTACCGGATCAAGGCGCCGAGGGCCAAATCGGGTATACGCGCGATGGGGCGACCGACCGCTTCGACTGGTACCGCGCGGTCTTGCCGGCGGGCGGGAGCTTCGAACTCGCGATCGAGGGCACTTCAACGAGCGGTACGGGCTTCGATGACCTAATCGCGACGGTGTACTGGGCGAACGCGAACAACACTTTCGGGAGCTTGGGGACCTACAACGTGCCGCGCGGGGAGACCCAGCGCGACAGCTTCCGCATCTTCGGTCGGGCGCCGGGCGACACGATTTACGTGAGGCTCCAGGGGGTGGGGAGTTTCGACTACAGACTCGTGTACTCGAGCCGCGCGCCGAGCCTCCCAGCCGAACCCGAGCCCAACAACGCCCCCACTGAGGCGCTCGCGCTCGCGGAGGGGAGTATGGCCCTGGGGCAGGTTGGGTACACCGGCGGGGCGGGCGTGACCGACCGCTTCGACTGGTACCGAATGGTATTGCCGGCAGGCGGGAGCTTCGAACTCGCGCTCGAGGGAACTTCAACGAGCGGGAGCGGATTTGACGATTTGATCGCGACGGTGTACTGGTCGAATGCGAACAACACCTTCGGGAGCTTGGGGACCTACAACGTGCCCCAGTACGAAACCCGCCGCGACAGTTTCACGGTGTATTGTCGGGCGCCGGGGGATACGGTCTACGTCCGGTTGCAGGGCGTCGGCAGCTTCGACTACCGGCTCAGCTACACCGTGCGAGTTCCGGCGTTCGCCGATGACGGTGGCGGCAACGACGTCGCCGGCGACGCTACCGCGTTTACACTGCCCACAACGCTCGAGGGGCGGGTAGGCCACGCGCTCGGTGGCGCCACCGACCAGCAGGACTGGTACGTCTACGAGAGCGATGGGGCCACGAGCCTCAGTATTGACGCGACGATCGACAACGGTACCGCATCCACATTCACTGATTTGATTGTCACAGTCTACGACTCGGCCGGGACGCGGACCCAGGGGACGATCGGGTTTTACAACGTGGACACCGGACTCACCCGCGATAGGAGTGAGCTGCGCTGCCTGCCTGCCGGGCGCCACTTGCTGCGCGTGACGCAGTCCGGCTGCGTGGCCTACTCCTTGCGGCTCACCGAGCGCGACGAGCAGCCCGTGGCCGCGATCGAGACCAATCGCTTCGGCAACCGCGCCGCCTTCAGCACCGTCGGCCGCGTCGACGATGTGCTACTTTGGGACTTCGACAACGGCCAGACGAGCGCCGGGCGCTTCCCGGCACAGGAGTTCGCGATTGGCGTGTACGAGGTCACGCTCCGGGCCACCAATCAGCGCTGTCGGCTCGAATCGCGGGACACGGTGCAGATCGTCGTCGACGGCATCGAGCGCTACGAACCGCAGCGCGCCGAACTGCCGGGCGCGGCGGTGGGGCGATTCAGCATCCACCTCTACGGCGCGGGCTTCGACGCGGGCACGGAGGTGCGGTTGACTCGCGGCGGTCGGACGATCGAGCCGGAGCGCATCGGCGTGCCGAGTCCCGCGGAGGCCTCCGCGCTCTTCAATATGTTCGGCGTGGAGCCCGGGGCGTACGACCTCACCGTCGAGCTGTCGAGCGGCGAGCGCTTCTCTTTCCCGGACGGTTTCGAGATCGCGCTTGGGGAGGCCACCGGGCCCACGAGCGCCGAGCCACCGGTATACGTGAGCATCGGGGGGCCGGGCCGCATGCGCAACAACCGCTGGACCGACTTTACGATTAATGTCACCAACCCCTCCGACCGCGTCGTGAATGGGGCGGTGGTGTGCGTGGTGACGCCTCGCGACTTCGAGAACAACTTCGCCGAGATCTTGCGCGAGCGCGAAGGCACTTTCATGGTCGAGGGCGACGATTGGGACGCGCTCACGATCGACCGCGACGATTTCTCGCGCCTCTATTTCGAGGGCACCTTCAACCCCGCCGCCGAGCGTATCGAAGTGGACCTCGACGAGATCTATCGCGAGAAGGACTCCCTGATGAACGTCCCGATCGACACTTTCTACGGGGAGCCGCTCGAGGGCGTCGTGCACGCGCTGTACGTGCCGGTGGTCTTGGCTCAGTCCACGCAACAGATCCACTTCCAACTGCGGAGCCCGAGTAGTCAGGATGTCGAGATCATTGGCTATGCCTGGCCGTTTGCTTACCGTCAGAATCCCATCAGCTACGATGGGTACGACCTCACGAAGGACATCGGGCTCACGGCCGCCGCAGTGGCCGAGCAGAGCCCGGTGCCTGCGCTGCGGGCGGTGGGCAAGTCGGCTGGCTACGTAGACATCGGCTCGCAGGTGCTCTTCGCCGAGGCCTTCGACTGGTGGTACGGCACCGACGTGGCCGACGAGGAGTTTTACCAAGAGCAGGGCACGGCATTGGTCGGGGAGCTCGCGGGCGAACTGGGGGCCGGCGGCCGCATCGCCGACCAGCGCAAAATACGTCGCGCGAGCAACCAGATGGAAAGCCTCACGAAGTCGTCCACCTCCCTGCGGAGCGCGGCCAAACGCCGTACCATCAGCGGGCGCAAGATTTACGACAAGCAGACCCGCGAGCAACTCGAGAGAGTGGCCAAGCGCTACAAGGACGAAGTGACCAAACTCGGTAAGGACGCCACCGACCGCCAGAAGCAGGCCGCCGTCGATAAGATCAAGGATATCATCAAGGACAAGATTAAGGAAGGGCTCGACCCACAGCAATTAGAAGAGTTCCTCGACGAACTCGACGAACCAGATGACCCCGACAACCCAGACAATCCGGACGACCCCAACGATCCGGACGATCCGAACAACCCCAGGCCCCGGCCCATCGATCGCAAGCGCCTCCAGACGCGTGCGTCCTTCGACCCGAACGCCATCTACGGGGAGAGCGGCTACGGAGACGAGCGGTACGTCCGCCGCGCCAGTGCCCTCAACTACACCGTCACCTTCGAGAACGTCGACACGGCCGAGATCCCAGCGCAGATCGTCCGCGTGGAGCTCGACCTCGATCCGGCGACGTTCGATCTCGGCCGCAGCGGCCTGGGCGATGTAATGATCGGAGGCAAGACCTTCTTCATGCCCGATGATCGTACGGAGTACTTCCGCGATCTTGACTTACGCCCCGCCCAACCCTACGTGGTGCGCCTTTCGGCAAAACTCGACACGACCTCCGGGCGCCTCCTCTACACTTTCGCCACGCTCGACCCGGTGACGCTCGACGTGCCCGCCGACCCCTTCGCGGGCTTCTTGCCGCCGAATAAGAACCCGCCCGAGGGCGACGGCGGCTTCTCCTTCACGACCTACCTGCGGCCAGGCCTCGAAACGGGCGACGTGGCCAGCGCGCAGGCCCTGATCTACTTCGACGATAACGAGCTAATCGCGACCGAGGTCTGGACCAACGCCGTCGACGAGACGCGCCCGCGCGCCGATGCCACCGAGGCCTTCCTGGAAGGCGATTCGACATTGGTGGTGCGGTACGGTGGCAGCGACCTTGGCGCGGGCGTCTCCGACTACGCCCTCCGCATCCGCCGCGATGCCTCCCCGTGGCTCCCGATCGATATCCCGCTCCCGGACGACGGCGAGATCCGAGTGCCGATTGACCCGAATCGCCGCTACGAAATGTACGTCGTCGCCACCGACAGCGTCGGGCTGCGCGAGCGGCAGACGCCGATGGCCGAGGTCACCTACGCCGCCGGCCAGGTGATCGTCGGCACGTCCGACCCCACCGCCCGAACACCCCGTATCACGCTGTAC
Organism: Saprospiraceae bacterium; assembly: GCA_965215115.1. GTDB lineage: Bacteria > Bacteroidota > Bacteroidia > Chitinophagales > Saprospiraceae > CALDTK01. The sequence continues at coordinate 1,143,530 of OZ244050.1, read as the reverse complement.
CCCAATCCAGCTTCCAATTCCCAGAACAGCGTCCTCCGGAGCCACGTCGACGTGGGGCGCGCCACGCTCGAGGTGTTCGACGCGCTGGGCCGCCGCGTGCGGTCTACGCCCGTCGAACTCTCGGCCGGTGGTGAGGTGGCGGTGCCGACGCAAGGTCTCCCCGCCGGGATGTACCTCGTGCGCGTGACGGATGCGCGTGGGGAAGAGATGGCGGCGCGACTGGTAGTGCGGTAGGGAGTAGGACCAGCAGGCGCCGTTCGACCACGACCGGGTGGCGGCGCCCCGGCCTTACGCGGCCGGCGCCTGCCACCCCCGGTACAGCCCGCGCATGGGCAGCGTGAGCCCGAGCGACGGCAGGGCCACAGCGTCCTCGGCGGCGGTGACGACGGTGTACTGCCAGGCCGCCGCCGCGCCCGGGCGGTGCCGCACCTCGATGCGCCGGGTGTCCTGCTCGACGATCAGGTACTCGCGCAGGCTCGCGAGCGCCCCGTAGAAATCGAACTTGCGCCCGCGGTCGTAGCCCTCGCTCGACGGCGAGACGACCTCGACGACGACGGTCGGGTTGATGATCGCCGTGGGGATGACCTCGTCGTAAGCGGGCCCGCCGCACACGACGATGGCATCGGCGTAGAGGTAGCGCGCGCCCCCCCCCTCCACGGCGATGCGCAGGCCGCTGGTCGAGACGTGACAACCTTCGAGGCGGGCGTCGGTGGCCTCGGCGGCGATGATTGCGGATCTGGCTTCGCCGATGAAGTTGCCCGCCATCACAGAGTGGTTGTAGCTGCCGCCGGCCATCGACTCGACGCTGACGAGGATGCCGTCGTGGAACTCGTAGCGCTTCCCCGTGGCCCGCTCGACGGCGAGGTACTGCTCGACGGTGTAGCGGTCGTCCGGGACGAAGACGGGGAGATTGGCTGGGAGCAGGCTCAAGTGCCGCCGAAGGTAAGGTGCGGATGAGTAGGCGCTGCCGGCATTCACCAATAGTGCTGGGTGATTTACCTTCACACGATGCGCACGCACCCCCTCCTGCCTGCCCTGCTCGGGCTACTCGACGTGGTGAGCCTCCCCATGTGGTCTATGCCCGTTGGACGACTCTCGGCCGGTGACGAGGTGGCCTCGTCAACGCTAGGGCTAGCACTGGAGTGAATCTGGTGCGGGTGACCAATCGAGCCGGACGGAAGATGGCGCAGGGACTGGCGGCGCGTTGAGCGAGTATTCTGGGCCGCAAACAGGGCCGGGTATCCGTTAGGTCTACACAAGTTCCACGACAATGAAAATGCGCTGGCTATTCCCCTTGAGTGCTACTGCGTATTCGGCACTATCGATCGGAGTACTAATTCCAGCCGGCTGCCGCACCGTTGACTGCGCCCCCTACGATTTAGGGCACGCGAGCTTACGGTGGAATGCTTTTCCCGATACGGCGACCATATACCGGTACGTAAGTTCGGACTCTGCGGAGATCTTGGAGTTTGGAGACCTGGAAATCAGCGGAGCCAGGACAGTAAAGTGTCACATGTGCTATTGTGACACGCACTATGAAGTCAGCTACCGGCTAGACAACAGACTTATGCGCGTTACCTCCAACTATGACGACTTCTCAGGCGACGCCCACGGAAACGTGAGTTACGAATTCGAAGTGGCCGGGGCCGAGCTGAAGGGCATCAGCTTTGGCGTCGGGGCGGACGGCTCGATCGACACGACCGGTTACTACACATGGTCCGGTGGTCCCCCACTCGACATCGCTTTCGGGGACAGCGTTCCAATGGGTAACGTTACTATGCCCGCGACCCTTGGTCTCTCTCCGCCAGGTGCATTCGGGGTCGAGCGCGTCTACGTGGTTCGAGACAGTGGACTCGTAGCCTTCGAACGCGGGGGACGGTTGTGGACGAGGTTTTGAGGTAATGCTCCCCGAGACGCCGTGGCTTAGTTGCGCTAGTCACACTCCCGTCCGTCGGAACCGGGTGGACTGCGGGCGCAGGTTCGACGCAAGCCGTGCGCGGCGCCCCGGCTCACACCCATACTCGACCTAGGGGGCGCCCGCTCGCAGAGCTACTGTGTTCTCCTGCAAGCCCAATTTCAAGTTTTCACCGCAATTTTGCGCTTCTGGGGAGCCGCCTTCCGGTGTGCTACCTCGCGTAGCCCCGACCCTCGCTGGTTGGGGCTACCCTCTCGGGGCACGCCGCTTTGGTGAGGCTCGCTGGTGGCCTTCACCCCTGATCGAGCGGGCTTGACTCCGGGGGCCGACCCCGTGCTCGTACGAGGCGCCACCGCCCCGGCGACGCTCCCCCCCGCCGGGGGTTGCGCTCCGACATTTGGCGCTAAGTCGTTCGATGCCTCAGCTTCTGCGGTAGCCGGTGGTGCCGCAGGCCCTTCTGCCGCCGCGTCGGCTTGCTGTGCCGCGTCGGCTTGCTGTGCCGCGTCGGCTTGCTGTGCCGCCGCCACCTGGGCCTCGGGACTCGGGCCTTCGCCGGCGTCCGCCGTGCGCGCCCGCTGTCCGTAGTCCGGGTCGTAGGCCTCGCCGGAGAGCCACAGCGTCCGGATCAGCAGCAGCAACTTGCGCATGATGGCCACGGTGGCCTTCTTGCCGCTGTTCGGGTTGGCCGCCGCCACGCGGCGCCCGAACGCCGCAATCGGCCCGGTGGCCGTCGCGCGCCGCAGCACCATCGCCGGCATGTACAGCGCCTTGCGGACCACGGCGTTGCCGCGCTTCGACATCCGCGCGGCGCCCGTGTGCTTGCCGGACTGGTGGTCGACGACGTCCAGGCCGGCGTAGCTCGCGAGCTGCTTGCCGGAGGCGATCTCGGAGGAGCCGTTGGTCTCGGCGACGACCGTCAAGACCGTGAGCCACCCGAGCCCCGGCACCGTGCGCGCGATGAGCTGGACGCGGCGCCACAGCTCGGGGTCGGTGGCGGCGAGGCGGCGGGCCTCGGCCTCGAGGGCGGCGCACTGCTCGTCGAAGCGCTGGATGTTGTCGGCCCACATCTTCGTCAACACGGGGCTGCGGTGCGTGGCGCGCTCGGCGGCGTGAGCCTGGTTCGAGGTCATGATCCGCATCTTGAGCAGGGGCTCACGCTGGCGCAAGACCGCCCGGATGAGCATCAGGTTCGGCGACGCCGGCACCCACGCCCGCAGGGCCCGCTCGCACCCCATCTCCGCCAACAGGACCGCGTCCTGGCGGTCGGTCTTCGTGTGGACGTTTCGCGAGAGCCGGAAGTGGCGCGCGGTGAGGGGCAAGACCAGGCACACCGGTATGCCGGCGGCGTGGGCGGCGGCCAGGAGGCGCTCGTGGTAGACGCCCGTGGCCTCGACGACGAGGGGCGCCGCGCGCGTGAGGCCGGCGAGGTCGGCGGCCGCCAGGCGCCGGCGGCACCACGTGACGCAGCGCGCGACGCCGGCGGGGGTGTTGTCGTAGGTGCCGCGGTCGAGGGCCCGGAAGGCGCCGGCGCCGTCGTGGACCCCGAGGGCGAGGTCGAACTCGTCCGCGGCGATGTCGACGCCGATCGCGGCGCGGCCTATCGGCAGGGGGCCTATCGGCGGGGGGCTTGGCGGTGTACGCTTCATACGTGGGTGGGGATGAAAAGGGGTGAGAGAGAAAGGTTCCGGGCACAGGTGACCCTGGTGCGACCCCGCATCACCACCCCCGCCTGGCCCGCCCGTCTCCCGGCCCGTCGCCTACGCTCATTTAGATCCGAGATGCACCCGCCGGGGCCGGTGCTCCCACACTACTGTTCAGGCTCTACCGAAAGACAACGGCCAGGCCTCCCGAGCTCCGCGACGGCATCCCCCGGACCGGAGCCTCGGGTGTACCTGCGAGTCAAACGAGATGGCACCGGCCGTGGTCGGGTGGGCGAGGTGTGACGGAGGCTGTACAGCGGGGTGTGAGGCGCCGTCCTCCTGCCGCCGCCCCCCTTTTGAGGGGGGGGCGGCGGCAGGGACCGGCGCCTCAACGCGAACGATCACGACAGGTAGTCTAGATCGACCCGCTGTAGCCTGCACCTGTTCCACGCCTGCAAACATATGAGCGAGTCGAACTTGCGCCCCCAGCTACGCTTTGACATTGTCAAACTCTAGGGCGCGCCACCCGGAGGTGGTCGAACGCGCCTCCGAGCCTTACCTTCACACGATGCGCACGCACCACCCCCTCGCCCTCCTGCCCGCCCTGCTCGTTTTGGCGCAAGCCTGCAACACCGACGTCAACGAGGGCCGCGGCCCGGACGCCTCCACGGTCGTGCTCGAGCCCTACGCCGGGACGGTGCCCCTCGATAGCCTCCGCGTGCCCGCCGGGTACGCCGTCGATGTCTTCGCCGAGGGCGTCACCAACGCCCGCTCGATGGCCTACGCCGGCGACGGACTCGTCTTCGTCGGCACACGCGACGAGGGCAGCGTCTACGCCGTGGTCGACACCAACGGCGACATGCGCGCCGACCGCACCTACGTGCTCGACACCGGGCTCACGATGCCGAACGGCGTGGCCCTCAAGGACGGCGACCTCTACGTGGCGACCGTCAACCAGGTGCTGCGCTACCGGGACATCCGCAACCGCCTCGCGGCCCCCGGCGAGCCGGAGGTCGTCTACGGCGACTACCCGACCGAGAAGCACCACGGCTGGAAGTTTATCGCGTTCGGGCCGGACGGGATGCTGTACGTACCCGTCGGCGCGCCCTGCAACATCTGCGAATCGAAAGACGAGGTCTTCGCGAGCATCACGCGCTTAAACGTCGATGACGCTTCCGCAAAACCGGAGGTCGTCGCGCACGGGGTCCGCAACTCAGTGGGCTTCAACTGGCACCCGGACACGAAGGAGATGTACTTCACGGACAACGGGCGCGACATGCTCGGGGACGACGTGCCGCCGTGTGAGTTCAACCGCCTCACGGCCGTCGGGCAGCACTTCGGGTACCCGTACTGCCACGGGGGCTTCATCTCGGACCCGGAGTTCGGCGGGAAGCGACAGTGCAACGACTTCGTGCCCCCGGTCCAGAACCTCGGCGCGCACGTGGCCCCCCTCGGGATCGAGTTCGTCACCTCGCCGCAGTTCGCCGACTACACCGGGCAGGCCTTCATCGCCGAGCACGGTTCGTGGAACCGCACCATCCCCGACGGCTACCGCATCTCGCGCGTCCCGCTCGACGGCGGCACGGGCGCCGGGTACGAGACCTTCATCGACGGGTGGCTCGGGGCCGACAACACGGCCTGGGGGCGGCCCGTGGACCTGGAGTGGATGCCGGACGGGAGCCTGCTGGTGAGCGACGATATGTTGGGGGTAATCTACCGGGTGTATAGGGTCTGAAGGTCGGAGGGTGCGTCCCCGCTACAACGCACTCGCCAGGCGGTTGCCCTTCTGCATAAAGGCCTCCGCCTCGGCGCTCGTCGCGGGCAGCAACTGCATGGTCGGCCATACGGTGAGGGAAGCGCCGATCTCGATCTTGAGGTAGGCTGGTTGGCCGGCCTCCGAGCGCACTACGGCGAGGTCGTTCTGTTCGCCTTTGGCCGATACCAACAAGCGGCCGTCGGCCGGGATGACCGTCTCCCAGACGAGGTAGTTGCCCGGGGCAACCTTCGCGACGAATTCGTCCTCCTGGTAGATATCGTAGCTGGCGCTCAAGGGATAGCCGCGCGGAAAAATCACGGTGACGACGGTCTTCGGCTGTTGCGTGCCCGCCGCGACCCCGACGAGGCCGGCGTGGGTACCGGTGGTGGCGCAGCCAGTGAGTAGGCTAACGATTAGGGCCATTGCGGCGAGACGAGCGAGCATAGCTGAATGATTTTTGGTTGGACCCCGATTGCAAGTTCGTAGGTTAGGTTGGTAAGGTAAGGCAATTTGGTGAGGCTAACATGAGCTTTCATCGTGGTGATGGGCTCAGACTTGCGCCCGGTTATTGTGGGTTAACCCTCTGTCCTACGGCAAGGAACTTTTCTCGCGGCGGCCGACGGGAAGTCGGGAGGCTGCCGCCAAAACTCATAACTCTCGACGCTGTGGGTAGCCCCCCCGAATACTTTCGCCAAGATGGATTCATTCACACGTGCCCGGGGCCCGGACGACGACTGGCCCCTCACGTTGAAAGCGGCCGACGACACCCTCGACAACGAACGCTTCGTCTTTCTTTTGATGCTCGTCACGGTGCCGCTCGGGAGCGTCTACATCCTCTCGGAAGCCGCAGACGCGATTAGCGTTGCCATCACGGCGGTCGTCGCCCTGCTCCTCCTCGGGATGCCGGTCTGGATCATGGGGTACGCCCTACGCATCTGGTGGCGCCGCAGCCGCGGTATGCCCGATCTCGTGCTGGACGACCGTGGCGTACATGGGGCCTTCCTCGCGGTGCGTGGGGGCCGCCTGACGTGGGAGGACATCCTGGACACGGCCACCTTTCGACTGCCCGGGCCCCACTACGGCGAGCCCCTCGTGCTGCTACAACTCCGCGAGGGCGTCGTCCGCAGTTGGGACGCGCGACTTCAAGCCACGGAGGGCGTCCACTTCCGTCGCGAGGTCTCGCTGTCGCCCGATCTATTCGGCCTGGGCTCCGCGGAGCTCGAACGGCTGTTACGGCGGGAGATCCGATCCACCGACCGCCCCGCCGCCGATCGCGGGAGGCCGAGTGCGCCTGTTTCGTCGCTCACCAAGCGCGCCGCTCGACTAGGTGACTACATCGCGGCCGTACGCCGGGGTGAGACCGTCGAGTTCCGGGCCACACCGCTGCGGCGTGGTACGTTCGGCTGCGTGATGATCCCCCTGTTGGCAGTGCTCACGGCTGGCATCGTCGGCGGGCCTTTTGCTTGGTACTGGCTCATAGGCTCGGGCGATTCCGAGTTCTGGGTCCCGATGGTCGTCACTGTCGTCCTCGCGCTGACCGTCGGACCGCTCATCGCCTATGCCTTCTACCAGCAGTGCCGACGGGCGCCGGCGGTGCTACTCGGCCGGCCCGTCTGGCGCCTGAGTCCGGAGGGCCTCGCCGACCCGAGCGGCGTCTTCCTCAAAGCGACCGTCCCGTGGCAGGCTGTCTACAGCGCGTCGGTGTTTATGGCACCCCGCAGCGGGGACAACCTCCGCCTGCACGGCGACCGGCTCTACCGCTACACAGCGGGGATATCGTCACCGAATAGCCTGCTGCAAGGAAGTCTAAGTACGACGGAAAGTATCGCTATCCAGCACCAGGACACGCCACTCACGAGTTTGGAGTTGCGGGACTTGATCGAGGTTTGTATCGTAGAGTGGGGGCGTCGGGCCCATTGACGCCTGTTACACATACGTGGACCTACGCGACGGTAAGCGCAAGGTGAATTTCCATTGGGTCAAAGTCCCTATCGCCATGAAGTAACGGAACGAGAAGTTCGATACAGTACGTCCCGATAATCACGTCGATAGTCTTGCGTACCGTGATGCCCTTGCTCCGCAGGAAGCGATAGTTTGCAGCACTCTGCCGAGCAATGGTCGCGCCGACGAGGTCGACCACCGGTAGGAAGGACAGTATGGTCTCGATCTTCTGAAGTTCCGCATCGTTTCTCGCACCTTGCAAGAGCTCCGCGATGATAAGGTCACCGACGAATACCTCACCGCTTTGCATGAGCGCATAAAGCCTAGCAACCTCCGCCGTTCGGTTGCCGCGAAGAAAATCGATCCAAACACTGGAATCTACGAGCGTCACTTAGTCTCGACGCATTTCATCGAGATTGCCCTCCCACTGGACAGTGCCGAAAAATTTAAGGATCTCCTTTTGGTCGCTCATCTTCAAAAGGGCCTTGAGGCCCGCCTCCGACGCTTCGCGCTCTGTCTTGAGGCCCGTCTTCGCGAGAACCTGCCGCATGAGCGCGTCGTCGATCACGATGTTGGTTCGCATGCTGAGTGTAATTTAGGCACGATATAGACCTCCAGCGGAGTAATCGTCTACCGGGGTCCCCGACCGGCGCACTTCTCTCGGACTGAGGCGATCAGCCCGCAAGCGACTTGCTAAATCCGCGCCTTCATCCGCGCGTACTCACTCGCGTTCGTGTCCCTCCCGCTGCACCCCCGCTCCTTGGCCTGCTGCCGGATGTTCTCGACGCGGTTGCCGGGATTCGGGTGCGTGCTCAGGAACTGCGGCGCGCGCCCGCCCGAGCCCTCCTGCTCGAGCTTGACGAAGAAGTCCGCCGCGCCGTCGGCCTCGTAGCCGGTCGGGCACAGGTAGATCACCGAGTACGTGTCGGCCTCGGTCTCGTGGTTGCGGCTGAAGCGCAGGCCCGCGAGCCCGGCGGCGATCTCGCCGAGCTGCGGCCCCGTGCCGGCCGCCGCGCTCGCGATCGACGCCAGGGCCTGCACGCCGTAGGTCTGCGTCATCTGCTTGGTGGAGTGGCGCTTGTCGGCGTGCGCGATCTCGTGCCCCATCACGCCGGCCAGTTGCTCCTCGGAGTCGAGGTACTTAATGAGGCCCGTGTACACGTAGATGTAGCCGCCGGGTGTGCAGAAGGCGTTCAGGGTCTTGTCGTCCTTGATGATCCGCACCTCCCACGCGAACTCGTCCTTGTGCTCCACCTTGCCGGAATTCAGGATCTTGGTCGTGATCCCGCGCACGTAGCGGTAGATGTCCTCGTTGCCGCGCTCCGGGAGCACGGGGTACTGGCTCGGGTTCGCGAGGATCTCCTGGTTGACCTGCGCCCCGAGCTGGCGGTCCTGGTCGAGGCTGAAGAGATTGACCTTGCCGCAGTTCAGGCCGGTGGCGGCGAGGGCGAGGGTGGCGAAGAAGGTGGTTTTGCGCACGCGTGGTGGGGTTTGTTTAGGAGGAGCAAACGTGCTAACGCGCCGCGCTCGCCGTTGGTGCGCGGTTAAAGCCAGGTTAAGGGGGCCTAACATCGTTCGGGTACGCCTTTCGGCAAAACAGCTTACAGTCAAGCGATTACAATAGGTTTTGGCGAAAGCCGCCCGCGCGCGTACCTATGCGCCCCCGCAGGCCAGCGGCAATAAAACGCCGCGGAAACCTGTATTTAGCCCGGTACCCAACACCGCTTTACGACCCACACCATGAAGAAACTTTCCTCCCTCGCCCTCGCGGCCCTCGTCGCCGTCCTCGTCACCGCCGGCGCGCACGCCCAGCGCATCGCCGTGGTCGACATCACGGCCGTCCTCGAGAGCCTCGAGCTCTACAAGCAGTCCCAGGTCGAGCTCGACCGCGTGGCCGAGGCCTGGCGCCAGGAGATCGCCGGGGAGTACGACAAGATCAAGGGCATGTACAACCGCTACCAGGCCGAGCAGGTCCTGCTCTCCGACGACGCCCGCCGCCAGCGCGAGGAGGCCATCGTCGAGGCCGAGACCCGCGTGCGCGAGATGCAGAAGAACCGCTTCGGGCCCGAGGGCGAACTCTTCGAGCGCCGCGCCGAACTCGTGCAGCCGATCCAGGACAAGGTCTACGCCGCGATGCAGAAGTACGCCGAGCAACGCGGGTACGACCTGATCTTCGACAAGGGCTCCAGTGCGGGCCTGCTGTTCTCCAAGGCGTCTTTCGACAAAACCGACGAACTCAAGGCGGCCGTCGCGGCGGAGGAATGATCAAGTGTTGAGGTAACCCCTCCCCGCGGTAGCCCCTTCGACGCTAGAGGCATTAATCCCTAGTTAACCCCCCGCCCGCCACCCTTTCGCTTTTTAACTTTGTCCGCGCCACCACAGGCCGCACCCCGAACCACTCAAACGATACTATACCATGCGCAATCTCTTCCTCGTCGCCCTGCTCCTCGTCGCGGGCCTCACCACCGCCGAAGCCCAGAAGTTCGGCTACGTCAACTCCGAGAACCTCCTGTCCCAGATGGAGGACATGAAGGCCGCCGAGAGCGACCTCGTCGCCTACCGCGAGCAGCAGCAGAAGCTGTTCCAGACCAAGGTCGAGGCCTTCCAGGCCGAGGTGGCCGAGCTCCAGCGCAAGAACGAAGCCGGGGAGATGACCCCGAAGCAGCTCCAGGAAGCGCAGACGCGCCTGCAGACCAAGCAGGAGGAGCTCGGCGCCGAGGAGCAGAAGATCTCGGAGGCCCTCCAGAAGCGCCGCCAGGACAAGATCCAGCCGATCTTCGACAAGGTCAACAAGGCCATCGCGACCGTCGCCAAGGAAGACGAGCTCACCTACGTGTTCGACGGCTCCACGGGCGGCGTCATCCTCTACGCCGACGAGAGCTCCGACATCACCACGAAAGTCAAGGCCAAACTGGCCACGATGTAAGCCGCGGCTTACGAGAGCACACTTCGCAACTTTACACGAGGGCGCAGTCGACCGAGAGGTGGGCTGCGCCTTTCTTCATTAGGCCCAGCCAGACGGCTGAGCTGTAGGGCGCCGTACAGTGGTTTGGCGCCCTTTAGGGTGCCCCCGCCCGCGGAGCGGACCACACACCGCAGCAAGCCGCAAGAGCAGGTACCGCAGACGAGCCCCAAACACCCCTTCGACCAAAGAGACTTCCCCCGCTCAGCTCATCCGGTGCACATCCGCCAGCATCGGCGTCTCCGCCTTGTAGGGCAGGGGCTCCCCGATGGCCAGCACGTCGATCACCATCCGGTCTTCCAGGTCGTCGTCGTACACATTGGCCCAGCGGATGCCCTCCAGGCGGAAGGGCTCCTCGCTGAAGCGCTCGGTGACGGTGACGATCTCCTCCATCGTGACCTCGAGCCCGGGCTCGGACGAGGTGCAGATCTGCAGCATCCACTTGTGACTCACGGCGTTCCAGAAGAGCGGCTCCGCGGCGGAGGACTCGAGCAGGTCGGCGGCGAGGGACGCGCGGTTGGTGCCGGAGGCGGAGACCTGGAAGCTCCACAGGGTGGCGCCCCCGGACCAGAACTCCTCGAAGTCCGAGTCGACGAACTTCACCATGCCCTGGTGCTGCACCATGCGCACGAGGCGCCAGAAGATGGTGCGCAAACTCGGCAGGTACCCCTTGCGGATGCCCTCCTCGTGGACCTGGTGCGGGTGGACGACCTCGTACGGCAGCACCGGGATCCAGGCGTCGTACTGTTCGCGGATGGCGAAGATGCCGCCGGGGGGCGTGCGCAGGTCGAAGGCGTTGGGCACCAACACCAGGGCGATACGCTTGAGGATGTTCGGGCGCGCCGAGATGGTCGACGCGAGCATCGCGACCTCTACCCGGGGGTCGTCGAGGTCGATGATCGTGAACTCGATCCCGGGCAGGGCGTGTGCCGGGCGGGGGGGGCGCTCCAGCGAGAGCTGGTGCGCGAGCATACGGCCGCGATGGCCCAGCCCACGCAAGGTGAAAAGCGTATTCATAGTGGTTTCTATAGTGCGATCCCTTAGCCGGGGCCGAGGGTGTGCTACGCGTGCTAACGCAGCATTTGCGAAGTTGATCGCTTTTCACATAAAAATCAATAGATATGGGTAAAATGTTAGTAATTGGAGATTTGTACAAACTTTTTGTTTTAATCGTAATCAAGCGACTCGTCCGCCCCCCGCGCCTTTGATACGTCCACGGACCAGGCCCTGCCCGACACCCCGATCTTCCGCCACTTCGCCGACCTCAACGCCGTGCCCCGGCCCCCGAAGCACGAGGCGCGCGTCATCGACTTCGTGCTACGTTTTGGCGAAAGCCCGAAGGTCAACGTCGTGCACGCCGGGCTGGAGTGCGGCATCGTCGGCGCCGTCTATCCCGCGGTGGAGATGGTGAGTTTCGGGCCCAACATCCGCGGGGCGCACTCGCCGGACGAGCGCGTGCAGGTGTCGAGCGTCGAGCGCCTCTGGGGCTACCTGGCGGAGGTTTTGGCGGCGCTGTAGCCAGCCGGTTACCTGATGCGCCCGCGACCGGCCTTCACGTCGCTGCGCAGGCGTTTGGCCTTGAGGCGGCGGCGCTTGGCGCCCGGGGAGGGTTTGGTCTTGCGCCGGGGCTTCTGCACCCGGAGGGCCTCGCGCAGGAGTTCGTAGAAGCGATCCGTGACGATCTCGCGGTTGCGGGCCTGCGAGCGGGTGGAGTGATCGGTGAGGATCAGCTCGCCGTCCTGCGTGAGGCGGGTGGCGAGTTTTGCCGCAAGGCGCGCTATTTCGCTTTCGCTAAAACCTGCCGTGGCGCGGAGGCTCCACCGGAGCTCTACCTGCGTCGAGGTCTTGTTGACGTGCTGCCCGCCGGGTCCCGAACCGCGGGTGGCCTTGTAGGAGAGTTCGGGGGAGAGGTCGGGCAGCGGCACCGGGCAAAGGTGAGGCACGCGGCGCGACTGGACTTAATCCAATTAGCTATTGATGCCCAGGCCGAACAGGCCGGCCCCGCCCCTCCTTACTAGAGGAGACCTCTACAATCACCAAACACCACCCAACCAGAGACTGCCACGCGAGCTTCGCGGCTCGCGGTGACGTCCCTCCAAAACCTACCGCTATGGAAGCCACCTGCAATCACTGTAACCACTGGCAGACCGAAACCGCCGCCGCCGCCAAGCACCCACAGGGCTTCGGGGAGTGCAACGAGCTCTCGCACCCGAAGGCCGAGATGCACTACATCCTTCCCGTCCTCCAGAACGGGGACCCGCGCTCGGTCGAGTACATCACCGGTGCCGATTTTGGGTGTAATCACTTCCAGGCTACCGGCGAAGCATAACTTGTCGTACATTGGAGCCGTACTGTGGAGGACGTACCAACGCCTGGCCGCAGATACAGCGAGGCCTGTTGCGAATCACTCGTGACGGGCCTTTTTTTTGGTGCGGAATGCTATCAGTGCAAAAAGTGCCCTCGACAAGCCACCCTGAGCACCCAGGCACCCAAGCACCCAAGCACCCAAGCACCCAAGCACCCAAGCACCCAGCACCCAAGCACCCAGGCACCCAGGCACCCAAGCACCCAAGCACCCAAGCACCGCCCCCCCCCCATGGACCTCGTAATGATCGACTACGGCGCCGGCAACGTGCAAAGCGTGCAGTATGCCCTGGAGCGACTAGGGCACCGCGCCGAGATCACGGCCGACCCGGAGCGCGTGGCGAGGGCGGACAAGGTCATCTTCCCGGGGGTCGGTGCGGCGCGCGCGAGCATGGGTGCGTTGCGCGACCGAGGACTCGACGTAAGCATTCCGCTGTTGCAGCAGCCGGTGCTCGGGATCTGCGTCGGGATGCAGGTCATGGGTGCGTACAGCGAGGAAGAAGACACGGCCTGCCTCGGGATCGTGCCCGGCGTCGTACGCAAGTTCGTGCCCGACGCGCAGCACAAGGTCCCGCAGATGGGTTGGAACACGCTGGTCGGTACGCGGGACTGGCTCTCCGTCCTCGGTCCCGAGACCTACGTCTACTACGTGCACAGCTACGCGATGGAGCTCGGGCCGTGGACGGTGGCGACGACGCAGTACACGGTACCTTTCTCGGCGGCCCTGCGGCACGAGAATTTTTACGGGACGCAGTTCCACGTCGAGAAGAGCAGTAGGGTGGGGGGACAGATCCTGGCAGCTTTTTTAGCGCTACCTTAGCGTGATGACCCGCATTGCCGAGTACCCTGACGAGATCACCGACGTGCGCGCCTGGCGCGCGGAGCTCGCGATGATCGCCTACCGCGACGGGAAGCTGACGCTGGCGCAGGCGGCGGAGTTCCTGTTCTGCTCCCAGATGGACACGTGGAGACTGCTGCGCACACACGGCGTCGAGACGAGAGACGCCGAGTTCCTACTCGCGCAAGAACTCGAGGGGGTAGCCGCATTCGAACGGGAGCAAGTCCTAACTAAGTAAGGGCGGTCAGCGATGCTAAGGCGCTCATTTACCTGCTGAGAATCGGAGAAGAAGGTTTACTCAACCATCTGTTCGAAGAGCTCTTTATCCCGGACGGGGTCTTCGGCGAGCTCGCTGAACGACCGAAAGAGATACAACGGTTGTCGGTCTTGCCCTGCGTCACACTGAGTACGGTGGCGACTTCGGAGTTGCCCGATCTGCCGACTCGGTATGCCCACTGTACGTAGGGGAGACCGCTGTACTCAAACTGGCCCTGCATCTTCGCATCGACAAACTGATCGTCGACGACCTGGCTGCTCGCATTGCTGCTGCGGAACTCGGTTTTCAAGTCATTGGCCTTTTGGGCATCTTGCTTTTGTTGAGGCGAGCTGGAGTCATCCCGAATGTAAAGAGCTACGCCGATCGAGCTGTAAGGGCTGGATATAGACTCGATGCTGTGTTTTATTCCAAATTTTTACGAAGTATCGGGGAGGCATCAACGTAGTTGGATGCCGGAGCGCTCGCTTACTTCAGCGAGGCTGCATATTTTACGCCTCATGCGCCCACACCCCCTGTTCTTCCTGCTTCTCACGGCTTTCGCCAAAACCCTCCCCGCCCAGACCCCCGCGCCGTCCACCGCGGATAGCGGCCCCCTCGCCACGGTCCGGGAGCTCTTCGACGGCATGCGCGCCGGCAGCGAGGTACGCGTGGCGGCGACCTTCCACCCGCAGGCGACCTTCCTGTCGATCGAGGACAGACCCGGCGGCGCGAAGGTGACCCCGCTGGCGCCGATGGACTTCGCGGAACTCGTCGGGCGCTGGACCCCGGGCACCGGGGACGAACGCTTCGGGCGACCTACCGTGCGGCGCGACGGCAGCCTCGCGAGCGTGTGGATGCGCTACCACTTCTACCACAACGGAACCTTCAGCCACTGCGGCGCCGAGAACTTCACCTTGGTCGAAGCGCAGCCCGGGCAGTGGCGCATCCTCACGGGCGTGGACACCCACCAGACCGAAGGCTGCCCGGCGCTCGACGACGCGCCCGACCTCGCCGCGCTAGACACCACCATGAACCGCTGGCACCGCGCCGCCGCCACCGCCGACGAGGACACCTTCTTCGGGACCATGAGCGCCGACGGCATCTACCTCGGCACCGACCGCACCGAACGCTGGGAGCGCGACTCGATGGCCCGCTGGGCGGCCCCGTACTTCGAGCGTGACGTGGCCTGGGCCTTCACGCCCGTGGAGCGCAACTGGTACTTGAGCGAAGACGGCGAGGTGGCGTGGTTCGAGGAGCACCTGGACTCCCCGCACATGGGCGTCGTCCGCGGGTCGGGCGTTTTGACGCAAGTCGATCCCGCGACGGACCCCCTCGGCCAGACGTGGAAGCTGCGCCACTACAACCTCGCGCTCGCGGTCCCGAACGAGCGCATGGACGCCGTCCAGTCGGCGATCGACTCGACGCGTGCGCCGCGCTAGCGCGTAGGCGTTGTCTTGCCGTCATGACCCTCACCACCGAGTACTCCGTCGGCGGGATCAAAGATACGGTCGCCTTCCGGAAGCTGGCCGCCTTCATCGGTATGTCGGAGTCGGAGACCTTCCGCCTGCTGCGGGAACGCCAGATCGAGATCAGGTACGACGAGGATGACCTGAGGGATGCATCCACCTGTACGGAGTAGGGCAGCGCCACCTGCTCTGTCTACTCTTCGCAAAAGCGTTCGTACCCGAGGAGGTCATCGATGAACGATGTATCGAAGTCATTTCGAGATCACTGGACGAGGCTACTCGGTCTACGCAAGCACCCCCACCACCGCCGCCACCTCCCCCGCCGTGTGCCCCGCGCTCACCACCAAGCGATTGACCTCCGGGCTCTCCGCGGTCGGGTAGCGCGTTTTGGCGAAAGCTATGCCCGCCGCCGTCAGTAGATCCGCCTGCGATCCAGTGAGCGAGAAGGCAGGGTGCCCGGCCACGTGCGCCAGGCCCGCCGCATCGAACGCAGCGACGTGGGCGAGCAACCGCGGGCGCTGCGCCAACCCGAGGTCCAGGCCGTGCGCTAAGGCGTGCGCGTACCCCGGCGCAATCGAGGACGCCCCCCCGAAGGCCGCCGTCGCACCGAGGCGTTGTGCCCGTTCCGCACTGCTCACCAGCACCGCCCCCGGCACCGAGAAGCCCTTCCCGAGGCTCGCGCACACGATCAGCTCGGCGCGCAGTCCCGCAAACTCCGCCCAGCTCGCGCGTCCGCCCGGTCCGAGCACACCGATACCGTGGCTATCGTCGATCACGACGGCCGCACTCTGCGGCAGCTCCGTCAGCCACGCCAGGCTGGCCCGCTCGCACCGAATCGCGCAGACGCGGTCCGACACCACCGCGACGCGCTGGCCCCGCGCCGCCAGCCTGAGCGCATGCACCTGCCAGACCTCGGCATCGTCGAAGCCAGTGACGCCGACCCTGCGCCAACACGCGTGCGCCAGCGGCCCCGCCAGCACGGTATAGCCTTCGGCCCGGAGTTGGTCCACCACCAGCGTCGCCAGTAGACTCCCGCTGCTCAGCAAGGTCACCGCCGGGGCGCCGAGCCAGTCCGCCAGCGCGCGTTCCGCTTGCGCGTACACGTCCGGACAGTAGCTCGCCCCCCGCGAACCCGCGTAGTGCGTACCGTACAGCGCCATGCCCTCGGCGATCAATCTGATCCACTCCGGGTGGCGGTCGAGCCCCAGGTAGGCCGGTCGGTCGAAGGCGCGCATCGTGGCCGGAAGGTAGGCGCGCCGCATCTTCGCGGCATGACTCACCCGGTGCTCTGCTTTGGCGAAATGCTCATCGACGAACTCCCCGGCGGGGATCGCCCGGGCGGCGGACCGTTCAATACCGCCGCCCACCTCGCCACCCTCGGGACTCCCGCCGCCATCGTGAGCGCCCTCGGGGAGGACCTGCGGGCCGACCTCCTGCGCAGCGTCGCCGCGGACCAGGGCGTCGACACGCGCGTGCTGCAGACCAGCTACCTCGAGACCGGGAGGGTGGTGGTGACCCTCGACCGTGACGGCGAGCCCGACTACGACATCATCGCGCCCGTGGCCTGGGACCTGATCCGCTACCCGCAGCCCGGCGAGCGCTACGCCGATAGCGCCGTCAATCTCCTGCCCGCGTTCGCGAAAAACGCCCCGGCCGTCCTGTGTTGGATGCTCGGCGTCCGCAGCGAGATCAGCCACGGCAGTTTGGGACAGGTTTTGGCGAAAGCCGCGCCCCACTGCCTCAAGGTCGCAGATCTGGGCTTTCGCCAAAACTTCCACTCCCCGGAGCTGCTCGACTGGTTGCTACAGCGCGTCACGGTCGCGAAACTCAACTCCTCCGAACTCGCCCGCGTCTGCCTCGCGCTCGAACTCGAACACCGACCCGAGGTTTTGGCGAAAGCCTACCACCTCGACACTCTCATCGTCACCGCCGGGGCCAGGGGCGCGACCCTCTACCGCGACGGGGAGACGGTCTGCGCCGCGAGCCCGGCCGTCGAAGTCGTCGACACCGTCGGCTGCGGGGACGCCTTCCTGGCGGGCTACGTGCACGCGCGCCTGCGGGGCTCCTCCGACCAACAGGCCCTCGACGCGGCCTGCGCACGCGGTAGCTACGCCGCGACCCTGAGCGGGGGCCTGCCGTAGCGTGCGCGGGGCTGGGCGGCGTCTACGTCCGCGTCACCGCCCAGGCCAGGGCTCCGAAACCGAGCACCAGGCTCAGGCCTACGTACAGCAAGGCCGCGCCCGTGCGCCCCTCCTGCACGAGGGCCACGGCCTCGAGGCTGAACGTAGAAAAAGTGCTGAGCCCGCCGCAGAACCCGGTGGCCAGCAGCAGCCTCACGTTTGGCGAAAGCCCCGCGCGCTGTGTCTCGGCCGCGAGCCAGCCCAGCAGGGCACACGCGATCACGTTGACGAGCAGCGTCCCCCAGAGGGCTTCGCGGCCGGCGCCCACGGCCCACTTGCCGAGTCCGTAGCGCAACGCCGAACCGAGTCCGCCCCCCGCGAAAACCAGGAGCCAGTTCACACGCGCTGGCGGACGCCCTCCGAGGGGGTGCGCAACTGAGCGGCGTCGGCGGCGGCCGCGAGCTTGGCCTTCTCCTTGGCGATGAGGCGGTCGCGGCGCTTGAGTTGGAGCTGCAGGGAGCCCGTGGCGAGGAAGGCGAGTAGGGTGATGAGGCACACCAGGGCCAGGTTGCCGATCCACTGCAGCGACACCACCAGTACGATGAAGAGGATCGCGATCGTGGCCAGGATCAGGGTCGTTTGGCCGTGGCTAAACTTCAGGTCGACGAGCAGGTGGTGGATGTGGTTGCGGTCCGGGTGGAACGGCGAGCGCCCGCGGTAGATGCGCGTGACGAAGACGCGCAGGGTGTCGAACAGCGGCACGATCAGGAACCCGATGGCCGCCGCCGGCGCCGCCGGTAGGTAGTACGGATTATCGACCGGCATTTCCGTGTGGAACTGCAGGAAGCGGATCGTGAGCACCGACATCAGCAGGCCGAGGAGCAGCGATCCGGTGTCGCCCATGAAGATCTTGGCGGGCGTCCAGTTGTACTTCAGGAAGGCCAGCGTCGAGCCGATGACGGCCGCGGCCAGCAGCGTGTACTCCGGGTGCCCGACGAGGTAAAACCAGGTGCCCAGCGCGAGCGCCGAGACGATGCTGATCGACCCCGTGAGGCCATTGACGCCGTCGATGAGGTTGAAGGCATTGATGATGACGATGATCGTGAAGACCGTCAGCGCGGCCGAGACCCAGAAGGGCAGCTCGTCGATGCCCGCGATCCCGAAGAGCCCCGGGATCCGCACGTCGGCGGCCCACACGAGGATGCAGGCGGCGAATATCTGCCCGAGCATCTTGGTCATCGGGCGGCTCGGGATGATGTCGTCCTTGGCGCCGATGAGGAACACGACGATGCAGGCGCACATCACGTACTGCAGGCCCGCGAAGAGCATGTGGGGCGTCCACGCGATGACGCTGAACAGCACGCCCGCGAAGATCCCGACGCCCCCGAGGCTCGGCGTCGACTCCGAGTGGGAGCGCCGCTCGCCGGGCTCGTCGGTGAGGCCCTTGACCTTCGCGATCTTGATGATCGACGGGACCACGTAGAACGTGATCGCGAACGCCGTCACGAAGGCTAGTACACTGCTGTAGATGGTCATGGGCTACGCTCAAAGGTAGGCCTTAGCCTTACGTGCGTTACTGTTCGATTGCATCGGCGGCCTCGCGAAGTTTGTCGCCTACTCCACCTTTTAGCTTTCGCCAAAACTCGCGCGCGCCGGCCTTGCCGTAGCGCTGCGTGTAGTACGCCGAGACCCCCCGCCAGAACCTACGTTCCTGCTCTTTGGTAAGTTGCGTGTCGTACTCCTCGTAGCAGACCTCGACCAGCTCCACGAGGCGATCGTCGTAGCGCCCCCACCTAGCGTCGGTGGCGCCGTAGTCCTGGGCCTTCGCGTCGGCGAAGAAGGCGTCCGCCTTGTCGGCAAAACCGGTCGCATCCCCGCCGCAGGGGTCGAGGTCGCAACTACAGATCGCGAGGAGGACAAAAGCCAGCGCACCCGCCAGGCTCAGGCGACCGCTCGGTGGTGGTGGGGGAGACTGCATTGGGTACGCGTTGGTGTGCGAGGTACAAAGCCCGGTCCGAAACCTCTCACACGGAGACGGCCTTCCCGACGCCGAGGCGCTCGATGGTATCCCGGACGACCCCGGGGGCGAACGGCGAACGGAGGTTGGCGAGTGTCACCAGGTCCAGGAAACTCTCGCTCCCGCCCGCGCGGCACAGCTTGAGGTAGTCGCCCCAGGCCCCGCGGTGGCTCACCTGGTCGCGCTGGTAGAACTGGAACGCGCACATCTGCGCCAGGGCGTAGTCGATGTAGTAGAACGGCATCTGGAAGATGTGGCTCTGCCGCAGCCAGGCCCCCCCGCGCTCGAGGAACTCGTTGCCGTCGTAGTCGCGGTGCGGGAGGTACACCCGCTCGGTCTCGCGCCACAGCGTCATCCGCTCGGCGCGCGTCATGTCGGGCCGCTCGTACACGAGGTGCTGGAACTCGTCCACGGCCGTGATGTAGGGCACGACCTTGAGGGCCGACTCCAGGTGCGCGGTGCGGTAGCGGTCGGCGCCCTGGCCGAAGAAGTTCTCCATCCAGGGGTAGGCGAAGAACTCCATCGACATCGAGTGGATCTCGCAGGCCTCGTAGGTCGGGAGGATGTACTCGATCACGGGCTGGTTGCGCGACTCGTACATCTGGAAGGCGTGGCCCATCTCGTGCGTGAGGACGTCGACGTCGCCGGAGGTCCCGTTGAAGTTCGAGAAGATGAACGGCACGCAGTACTTGTACAGGTAGGTGCAGTAGCCGCCGGTGGCCTTGCCGTCGCGGGCCACGAGGTCCATCAGCTCGCGCTCGCGCATGAGTTTGAAGAAGGCGTCCGTCTCGGGGCTGAGCTCCTCGTAGAGGTCCTCGGCGGCCTGGACGGTCTCGGCGGGGGAGCCCTTCGGCTTCGGGTTGCCCTCCGGGAAGGCCACGCCCTCGTCGTAGTAACGGAGGCGCTCGAGGCCGAGGCGCTGGCGTTGGCGCTCGTAGAGCTCAGTGGCGAGGGGTACGACGTGCTTGCGGACCTGCTCCCGGAAACTGGCCACGTCGCCGGGGCCGTAGTCGGTGCGGGCCATGCGATCGTAGCCGAGCGGCACGAAGGTGTCGTGGCCCATGGTGCGCGCGACGTCCGTGCGGACGGCCGTGAGGTCGGCGTAGAGTTCGGTGAGCTCGGCTTCGTGCTCGGCGAAGAAGGCCCAGTGCGCCTCGGAGGCCTCGCGGCGGGTGTCGCGGTCGGGCGAGATCATGAGGGGCTGGAGGCTCGACAGGTTGTACTGCTTCCCGCGGAACGTGATCTCGGCGCGGGCCTTGACCTTGGTGTAGGCGCTGGCCAGTTGGTTCTCCTTGCCGAGGGACGCGATGGTCGCCGGGTCGAAGGCCCGCAGGCTGATCTCGGTGCGGCGCAGGAATTGCCGCCCGAACATCCGCTCGATCTCGGCGCGGTGCTCGCTACCGACCAGCGCGTCGGCGAAGCGGTTGACGAGGGCCTCGAACTGCGGCCCGGCCTCGTCGAAGAAGGCGTTCTCGGCCTCGTAGAAGGCATCGCGCGTATCGCTCGTGTGGCGGATGTAGCACAGGCTCTGCTGCGTGACGAAGCGCGAGCGCAGCTTCTTGATCGCGCGGATGAGTTCGACCTGCCCGGCGGCATCGGCCTTGGGGAAAGCCTGGAGGAGTTCGTTGAACTGGGTCGTCAGTTCGGTGAGGTCCGGGCGTTCGTAGGGGATTTCTGCAAACTGCATAGCGGGCAAAACTACGGCGCGCAGCAGGGGCGTCGGTCAGCGGGGGGCCTGCTTTGCGTCACCCCAATAAGGTATATCGATGTGGCGCGGTGCGCTACCTTGTCGCCCCCAAACCCCGACTCCCCCTTGTCTACCCCGCCGCCCGCCGATACCGAGGCCGAAGTGTTGGCCCGCATCGACCCGGCGCGCCTCCCGCGACACGTGGCCGTCATCATGGACGGGAACGGACGCTGGGCACAGAGCCAGGGGCAACCGCGGGTCTTCGGGCACCGCAACGGCGTGCGCGCCGTCGACGAGGTCACCGAGGCCGCCGCCGAGCTCGGGATCGAGTACCTCACGCTCTACGCCTTCTCGACCGAGAACTGGGGCCGCCCCCAGCAGGAGGTCGACGCGCTGATGATGCTGCTGGTCGAGACCATCCGCCAGGAGGTCCCGAAGCTGCAGAAGAACCGCATCCGCCTCGAGAGCATCGGCGACCTCACGCGCCTCCCCGCCGAGAGCCGCGAGACGCTGCTGAAGGCCATCGACGAGACGAGGGACAACGACCGCATGACGCTCGTCCTGGCCCTCAACTACTCGGCGAAGTGGGAGATCCTGGAGGCCGTCCGCTCGATCGCGCACCGCGTGGGCGAGGGCCGCATCACCGCCGCGAGCATCGACGAGGCTACCTTCTCGGCCGCGCTCAGTACGCAGGGCATGCCCGATCCGGAGCTGTTGATCCGCACCTCGGGGGAGAGTCGCATCTCGAATTTCCTCCTGTGGCAACTGGCCTACGCGGAGCTGCACTTCACGCCGACGTTCTGGCCGGACTTTCGGAAGCAGCATTTCTACGAGGCCCTGTTGGACTTTCAGGAGCGGGAGAGGCGATTTGGGAAGGTGTGACGCGCTACGCGCTAATGGTGACGCGCTACGCGCTGGTTGTGACGCTTCGCTGGTTGTGACGCTTCGCTGGTTGTGACGCGCTACGCGCTAGTTGTGACGCTACCGCTTCACGACGCGAGCACGACGCGTACAGGGTGGCTCGTACAGTTCCCTGCGCCCCATCCACGTCGTGCGCGCGTCGTGCTTGCGCTCCACCCGCGTCGTGCTTGCGTCGTGCGCGCGTCGTGAAGCGGTAGCGTCACCATCAGGCCGCAGGCCGTCACAATTAGCGAAGCGTCACAATTAGCGAAGCGTCACAATTAGCGAAGCGTCACAATTAGCGAAGCGTCACCATCAGGCCGCAGGCCGTCACTCCTTGAGTTGGTCCAGGGCCTTTCGTTGCTTGTTGATCTCGAAGCCGATCTTGGTGATCAGTGACCGCAGGGCTACCACTCGATCTGGCTGCATCAGCTTGCGCTCTTCGCATTTGGCCAAAAAGCACCACGTCTCCAAGGCGGATCCCCGGGCATAGTTTAAGAAGAGCCGCCTGTCCTTCCGGTGGTGACGCCCGTGTCCCTCGGCGATGTTTGCCGCAATAGAGTCAGCGCACCTCACGAGTTGCTTTGCGACAGTATCCCGAGCGAAGTAGTCCCACGTCTTGGTCGTATCCCAGATCTCGCGTCCCAGCTCCATCGCCATTCGGTAGGCCGGCACCTCGTCAATCTTTACGTACATGGCCTCCAAGGTAGCCTAATCACTCAAGTACCGAACTCGATTCTAACGCCCCCCGCCCGCCCCATATCGCGGTCCCCACACCCCGCTCGCGTCGTGAAGCGGCAGCGTCACAATCAGGCCGCAGGCCGTCACAACTAGCGAAGCATCACAACCACCGCCACCGCAGGTCACCCATACGCCACCTCCGTCAAGAACAACCCACTCGCCGGCACGCTCAACGGCTTCGGTACGGGCGTCTGCTCGATCATCGCGTCCCGCAACTCCGCAATCGTCATCTCGCCGATGCTCACCTGCACACAGGCGCCGACGACGAGCCGCACCATCCCGCGCAGGAAGCGATCTGCCCCAATGTAGTAGTGCAGCGACTTCCCGTCGGCCCCGCGCGTCCACTCCGACTGCCTCAACTCGCAGCGCATCGTCTTCGCGTCCGAATGGGTCTTGCAGAAGGGCGCGAACTCCTGGTAGGCCAACAGCGCGTGGGCCGCCTCGTTGAGCAGGTCGAGGTCGAGTTTTGCGAAAGCGTGGTAGTGCCAGGTGGTCTCGGCGCGGAAGGGGTCCTTGTCGGCGATCAGGTCGTAGCGGTAGGCCCGGTGTTTTGCGCTAAAGCGCGCGTGCTGCCCGTGGACGCCCTCCGCCGGCGCCGGGCCCATCGGCTCCACGCGCCGGATGGCGATGTCGGGCGGGAGCAGCCGATTGAGGCGGTGCGCAAGGCGCGTGGGTACGACGCTCGCCGTGTCGAAGTGCGCGACGTACTTGCTCGCGTGCACGCCGGCGTCGGTGCGCCCGCAGCCGACCAGCTCTATGTCCTCGTTCAAGATTTTACTCAGCACCCCCGCGATCGTCTCCTGCACGCTGGTGCTGTGAGGTTGGCGTTGCCACCCGTGGTAGCGCGCGCCGTTGTAGGCTAGGTAGAGGAAATATCGGTGCATCAAGGGGCGGCGAAGGTCGGGATTTTAATTGTTGATGGGCAGCGCCTTCGACACTTCCGCCATCACGCTTCAGCACTTCCCTAAAGGGGCTCAAACGCTGCCAACTTCATGTGCGCCAAGTGATGCCGCCCGTGCCACGCATACAGCCGCGCGACTTCCGTGACCGTGAACAGGCGGTTCTGCCCAGTGTGCAAGTACGTCCGCGTCCGCTGCTCGGTCGTGAGTCCAGCCAGCAAGGCCACGAAGCGGGTGTGCAGTCCACTCAGCAACTCCAGCGTCGGCTCCAGCGGCAGGGTGTAGTCCGGGAGCTCGGCCGTCGGACCTTCGTCGTACGGCGCCACGGCGGGCTGGTCTTCGGTCAGCGCTCGTTTCGTGCGGAGGTAGGCGTGCATGTGGCTGTCGGCGCAGTGGTGCACGAGCGTCGGGATCGTCCACGAGCCGGGGCGGTAGTGCTGCGTCAGCTGTTTTGGCGAAAGCCCCAACAGCAGACTTTTCACCCTTTCGGGAAAACTCCCGACCTCCTGCACGTCGGCAGTATAGTCGGTCGCGGCGGCGAGGGCGGCCTCCATCGTGCCGGTGGGGTAGCGTCGGTCCATCGGGCAAAGATGGGAAGCGCTACGCTCGATTTCCGAAGTGCCGTCACACCCGCCAGTCGCCCTAGACCCCTAGACCTTCACACCCCCCCCCTACTCCGGCTCAAAGCCCAGAATAATATTAAACTGCCCCAAATTCTTGAAATTCGGATCCTCGAGCACGCCGTTGTTCAGCACCTTCCCGTCCGTGCCGATCTTGTCGAACCCCAGGCCGTAGTCGAAGCCGAGCGTCCCGAACATCGGCAAGAACACGCGGATACCGCCCCCGGCAGTACGCTTCAGATCGAACGGGTTGTAGTCCCGCGTCGAGCGCCAGGAGTTGGCCCCCTCCGCGAAGGCCAGCACGTAGAAGGTCGCGCTCGGGTTGAGGGAGATCGGGTAGCGCAGCTCCAGGGAGAGCTTATTGTAAATGCTCGTCGGCGACGGGCGATTGCTGCCGGGGAGAGTGTTGTTCTCGAAATCGGCAATCTCGTAACCCCGTGAGGAGATGATGTCCGTACCGACGTTGCGCGCCACCTGCGAGTTGTTGACGCCGTTGCCGCCGAGCTGGAAGCGCTCGAACGGACTCACGCCCAGGTCCTTGTCGTAGGCCCCGAGGAAACCCATCTTCGCGGAGGTCTTGACGACCAACTTCGCGAACAGGTTCTTGTACCACTCCGCGCCGATCTGCCAGCGGTGGTACTCGATGTAGCGATAGCGGTCCTGGAGGCTCTGGTCCAGCGAGATGTCGCGGCCCAGTTTGCTGTACGGCAGCGTCGCGCGGATGCCGAGCGTGAAGCTCGAGCCGTTCATCGGGAAGATCGGATCGGCGATGCTGGTGCGGGCGAAGTTGACCTCCGCGGCCACGTTGGTGTACTCCCCCTCGAAGACCGTCTCGCCGCGGTCCGTCACGAACAGACCCCCGCCCGCGATCTGCTCGTAGTTCTGCAGCGAGTAGTGCTGCAGGCGGAGCCCGCCCGAGACCACGAAGTTGTCGTCCGGCCAGCGCAGACGCGTACCGACGCTGGCGTTCGCGTTGTAGATCGAGAAGCGGCCCTCTTCTTCGGGGTTCTCTCTGTTTTCGCGACCCTGGAAGCGGCTGTACGCCAGGGAAGTATTCAGCGAGGTCGGGCGCTTGCCCCCGAGCCACGGCTCCGCGAACCCGAGCGTGCCCGAGAGGAAGAAACGACCGTTCGACTGGATGCGAAGGCTCAGTCGCTGCGCGTCCCCCGTCGGGTACGGCCGCCAGGCCCCGCCCTCCAGGGCGCGCCGCATCGAGAAATTATTAAAACTCACGCCCACCGTCCCGAAGACCCCGAAGTTGCGGCCGCCGTAGCCCATCGAGAGCTCCAGCTGGTCGTTGGCCTTCTCCTCGACGTCGAAGATCACGTCCACCGTCCCGCGCTCCGGGTTGACGGGCGTCTGGAGGTCGAGGGTCTCCGGGTTGAAGAAGCCCAGCGCCACGATCTCGCGCTGCGAGCGGATCAGGTCGCTACGACTGAACTTGTCGCCCGGGCGCACGCGCAACTCCCGGCGCAGCACGTGCTCGTGCGTGCGGTCGTTGCCCTTGATGATCACCTGGTCGACGGTCGCCTGCGCGCCCTCGTAGATCCGGATCTCGAGGTCGATCGAGTCGTTCTGGACCGAGGTCTCGATCGGGTCCGCGCGGAAGAACAGGTAGCCGTCGTCGAGGTAGAGGCTCGAGATGTCGCGGCCGTCCTGCGCGAAGCTGAGGCGCTGCTCGAGGAGCTCCTTGTTGTAGACGTCGCCCTTCTGGATCCCGAGCACGTCATTGAGCTGCTTGTCGGAGTACAGGACGTTGCCCTTGAACTCGATGTCGCGGAAGAAGTAGCGGTTGCCCTCGTCGATGTTGATGTAGATGTTGAGGTCGCCGTCGGGCTCGCGCGCGAGGCTGTCGCTCGTGATGACGGCGTCGCGGAAGCCGAGCGTGTTGTAGTAGTCGATCAGCTTGGCCTTGTCCTCGGCGTACTTCTCGGGGATGAACTTGGAGGTCGCGAAGAGCTTGCGCTTGCGGCGCGTCTCCTTCATCTTGCGGCGCAGCTTGTTGTCCTTCAGCTCCGCGTTGCCGATAAACTCGAGCTCGTCGATCTTGACGCGCGGCCCGCGGTCGATGGCGAGGGTGAGGATCACGGAGTTGGCGCGGATCGAGTCGACCCGCTCCGAGATCCTCACCTCGGTGTCGAGGTAGCCCTTCTCCTCGAAGTAGTCCTCGATCTTGTTGGTCGCGTTGCGCTTGAGGTTCTCGTTGACGATCCCGCCCTTCGTGAGGGTCTCCTTGAGGCGCTCGTTGAGGTCGTCGTGGTACTTCTTCTTGATGCCCTTGTAGCGGTAGGTGCTCAGGCGCGGCTGCTCCTTGATCTCGATCTCGAGGAAGGCGATGTTGTCGACGGTCTTGGTGAGCTTCACCTGGACGTCCGTGAAGAGCCGCAGGCGCATCAGGGACTTGACGGCGCGCGTGATGTCCGGCCCCGGGATGCGCACCGTCTCGCCGACGGCCAGGCCGGCGATGCTCTTGATCGCGGTCGCGTCCGAGAAGGTGTTCCCGGTCACCTCGACGGCGCCGATCTCGAACTCGGCCGGGTCCTTGTAGTTCGCGATCTCGAGGGAGTCGAGCGTCTGGGCGGTTAGGGGGGCGGCTTTCGCCAAAACCAAAATCGCAGTCAGTACAACCACGAGTCCTCGGAGGGGAGAGTGCATATCGGACTTCGTCAAATCGTGTCTTAAACGGCCACAACCGCGCTGGCGCTGTGTCTGGTGTGCGTCGGTGTCGCGGTTTTGGGTCGGGCTTACGCCAAAACCCGCTCTTTCGGCACCGCGGACGCTCGGGGAAGCGGGTGCAACGGGTTTTGGCGAAAGCCGAAAAAGCAGGAGCGAACGCAAACCCGGTCGGCTAAGCCGCGGCGAAGGTAAGCGTTCTGCCGATGGGGACGGTAGGGCCGCGCGACCTGCCATCGCGAGCCGTGCAGCTGGCGTGGGAGATTGCCACGCCAGGCTGCGCCGGCTCGCAATGACGACTGCGCCAACCCCTCCCGGGATTCAGCCCGCGTCGACGCCCAACCCCCGTACGCCTTCCGGACCTACACCACGGACATGCTCGACGCCATCGCCGCCGCGCGCGTGATTTCTTAAGGAAACACTAATCCCCCCGCCCGGGGACTCTTCCCGCAGCAACCCCCAAAGTTTTCGAGCGCGAAATGACTACCTTTGCGCCCGTTTTGGCGAAAGCCGTTACCTAAGCAGGGGTAGCCTTTCGGCAAAACATCCTTCTACGACGCTGATCGTCAAGACCTTCCGCGCTGCCATCGGGTGCAGCACCGCCATCGGGGTACAAGGTCGAGGCGAAGACTGCCGCCGTCCTTTTTTTGACCCCGTTGGCCCGTACACGCATACGGCCCAGCACAACCGTATCCGTACCATGGCAAACACTGCCGACACCGAGACCCCCTACGAGGACTTGACCCCCGCCCAGAAAGGCGCCCGCACGCGCGCCGCCAACAAGGCCAAGGCCGAAGCGAAAGCCAAGAAGGCCGCCGACGCCAGCAACGAGGACGCCGCCGAGGCTCCCGCGAAGACCAAGGCCAGGGCTTCCGCCAAAACCACCAAGCCGACGGCCACGACCGAGCAGCCCGCTACAGCGTCAGCTAAAGCAGACCCCAAGTCCGCCAAAGCCGCCACCAAGCCTCCCAAAGCCGCCGACGCCATCGCCACCGCCCCCGCCAAGACCAGCAGCACCGCCGCCGCCGAGGCCCAGCCCGCCGCCCCCCAGTGGGTCGGCCCGCTCGAGGACGACTACGACGAGCCGATGGACCAGGACGCCCTCGACCAGGAGGCGATCGACTTCGTCAACCAGGCCGTCGGCGCCCCGAACGCCACGCCCGTTGCAACCAAGAAGAAGAAGCCCGTGGCCGAGGTCAAACCCGCGCCTGAGCCAGGCGATACCTCCGACGCCCACGCCGAGCCCAGCGCCGAGACCGAGGACGAAGCCCGGCTCCGCCGCGAGGAAGACGAGGCCGAGGCCAACGCCAAGGCCAACAAAAAAGCCGCCCGCAAGGCCGCCAAGGCCCTCGAGGCCGAAGGCGAGGATTACGTCAACCTCAGGGACAGTTCCGGCAACGGCGCCGCCCCGAAGGCCAAGGCCAAGAAGGCCAAGGGCGACGACACCAACGTCGACCACCTCCAGGTAGACAAGACCCGCCCCGCCGACGACGAGGACCGCCCCAGCTTCGCGGACCTCGGCCTCATCGAGCCCCTCCAGCGCGCCGTGGCCGACATGGGCTTCGAGTACCCGACCCGCATCCAGGCGCAGGCCATCCCGCACCTGCTCGAGCGCGAGACCGACCTCGTGGGCCTCGCCCAGACCGGCACCGGCAAGACGGCCGCCTTCGGGCTGCCGGCCCTGCACCGCCTCCACGTCCACACGCGCGTGCCGCAGGTGCTCGTGCTCGCGCCGACGCGCGAGCTCTGCCTCCAGATCACGGTCGAGATGGGGAGCTTCGCCAAGCACATGCCCAACGTCGACATCGCGCCCGTCTACGGCGGGGCCGACATCACGCGCCAGATCAAGCAGATCCGCCGCGGGGTGCAGATGATCGTCGCGACGCCCGGGCGCCTGCGCGACCTGATCCGCCGCCGCGCCGTCGACCTGCAGCACGTCCAGACCCTCGTCCTCGACGAGGCCGACGAGATGCTCAACATGGGTTTCAAGGAGGAGATCGACGACATCCTCCAGTCCATCCCCGACAGCGCCCACACGTGGCTCTTCTCGGCGACGATGCCCGAGGAGGTCCGCCGGATCGCCGCGGAGTACATGGACAGCCCCGTCGAGGTGCAGTCCGGCGAGCGCAACTCGGCCAACGTCAACATCTCCCACCGCTACGTCATCACGCGGCCCAAGGAGCGCCTGGCTGTCCTGCGGCGCTTCCTCGACTACGACCCCGACATGTACGGCCTCATCTTCGTGCGCACCCGCGCCGACGCCAAGGAGATCGCCGACACGCTCTCCAACGAGGGCTACAACTCCGACGCCCTCCACGGCGACCTCTCGCAGGCGCAGCGCGACAACGTTATGGGGCGCTTCCGCTCCAGGCGCCTCCAGGTCCTCGTCGCCACCGACGTCGCCGCCCGCGGCATCGACGTCACCGGCATCACGCACGTGTTCCACCTCAACCTGCCGGACGACCTCAGTTTCTACACCCACCGCGCCGGCCGCACCGGGCGCGCCGGGGCCGAGGGCATCTCGCTCGCGCTCACGCACCCCAAGGACGTCCGCATCCTGCGCTCGATCGAGCGCATCATCAAGGCCCGCTTCGAGGAGGCCACCATCCCGACCGGCGACAAGATCATCGAGCGGCGCCTGATGTCGAGTATGCGGCGCCTGCGCAAGGTCGAGGTCGCCGACGGGCTCGACGCCTACCTGCCGGCCATCGAGGACGCCCTCGATGGCCTGAGCCGCGAGGACATCATCAAGCGCGTCGCCTCGGACTCCTTCGAGAAGCTCCTCAACGACTACCGCTTCGCGCCGGACCTCAACGACCAGCGCGGCCGCGACGTGGCCAAGAAGGACCGCGACAACGACCGCCCCGACCGCAAGGACCGCGGCCAGCGCGACGACTCCAACATGGAGCGCCTCTTCATCAACGTCGGCGCCATGGACGTCGGCGGGCGCAAGGGCAACCTCCTCGGGATGATCTGCGACGCCGCCGACATCAAGGGCTCGGACATCGGCCGCATCACGATGAACAAGACCCACACCTTCTTCGACGTCGATAAGTCGGTCTCGAAGCAGGCCATCGAGCGCCTCTCGGACCTCCACTTCGACGGCCGCCCCGTGCGCATCAATCCGGCGGACGAGGGCGACGGCGGTAGCAGCGGCGGCAGCGGTAGCAGCGGCGGCGGCGGGCGCTTCAGCGGCGACCGCGGCGGACGCGGCGGCGACTACGGCGGTGGCGGACGCGGGAGCGACCGCGGCGGCCGTGACGACCGCGGTGAGCGCGGCGGCCGCTGGGGCGGGGGGCGCGGGGGCCGGCGGTAGGGCGCAACATGTCGCGAAGGCCACCGGTTTCGACCACGTATGCGCCTCCGCCACATCCAGCACGCCGACATCGACCGGCAGCTCTACAACTCCTGCGTCCACTATGCCCTCAACGGGCGGGCCTGGGGCTACAAGTGGTACCTCGACGCTACGGCGCGCCACTTCGACATCCTCGTCGAGGGCGAGTACGAGTCCGTGATGCCGCTGGTGTGGGACCAGAACTGGCTCGGGCGTACGCGCCTCAAGACGCCGGTGCTCACGCCGGGGCTCGGGGTCTTCTCGGTGAGGGTGCTTTCGCCAAAACGCCTGGGCTACTTCCTCCGCGAGGCCGAGGCGCGTTTCGACACGATCGACCTCACCTTCACCGGGGATGCCGCCCGCGACGAGGAGACGCCCTGGGCCTGGGACGGCCGCCACAACCTTACCCTCGGCATGAGCGACGCCCCCTACGAGGAGCTCGCCGCGGAGTACAGCTCCGAAACCCTGCGCCGCATCGCCACGGCCCAGAAGGCCGGCCTCCTCGTGCACGCCAACATGAAGCCCGAGAGGGTCGCCGCCTTCGTCGCCGAGCACGCCCCGGGCGGGCAGCGACTCCAGCACCCGATGCTGCGCGTCCTCTACAACGCGATGCACCGCGGCTGGGGCTGGACCTCCGCCGTGACCGATAAGGAGGGCAAGTTGCTGGCCGTGGCCGTATTCGTGTTCACGCACGGTCGCATCGCGCGTGTCTTGGATGCGGAGTCGCCTTTCGGCAAAACCCAGGGTGCGCTTGCCTTGCTCTACGACTACGCGCTGCGCCAGGCCGCCGGTCGCCAGGTAGTGTTCGACTTCGCGTCGGGCGATGCGGAGCGCTACGGTTTTGGCGCCAAGCCGGAGAAGCTGTGGCACGCGAAGAAGAAGGGCAAGCTGCTGGGCGTGCTACCGGTGTAAGGGCGGGGGGCGAGGCCTGTAGGCTACCCCGCACACCGCCCCCGAATAAATTCAGGGCTACCCAAGGCATCGCGCGCTACGCGGCTCCCCGGCGGTAGTCCAGGATTTATCCATAAGTATTGGCCACAACTCTACGATAGACCAAGAGCGCCGTAGGTGCGACATCTGAGTGGCGCGGTGCGTGAGCGCCGCGAGTAACTCACCCCCCCGCCGCGAGTAACTCACCCCACCCCCCACGCGAAGATCGCTATGCATCAGTCATTTATCGAATAGCCAGAAAGATGTGGCCAATGCCCGGGAATTTATCTGGAATACTAAGCGACTGCCCGAGGCGCGACGGGGCCCGTCGGGGGCACCGCCCGGAGGCGGTCGAACGCCGCCGACCCACCACGGGGCCCATCGGGGGCACCGCCCGGAGGCGGTCGAACCCCACCTACACCGCCATCACCGCCACCTCGGGGTGGAGACTCAGCAGCGCCGCGAACTTCTCCTTGCTCATGATCTTGTCGACCACGTCCAGTACGTCGGGATAGCTCCTGGCGCGACTGTGGTCGTCGGGGTTGAGGCTCGTGGTGAGCATGTAGACCCTGCTCGACGCGCGCCAGTCCATCGGGAGGGCCTGGTAGCCGTCGAGGAAGCCCCAGCCGTCGACGTGGGGCATGTTGATGTCGAGGAAGATGAACCTCGGCGGTTGCCGACCGGACTTGAGGTGTTCGCGGAGGAAGTCGAGGGCTTCGCGACCGTTGAAGGCCTCGGCAATCTCGGCGCTCTCCACCACCTTCGAGATCGCGCGACGGTGGAGGAAGTTGGTCGTCGGGTCGTCGTCTACGAGAAGGACCATGTAAGGTGGAGCTGGAGGCACTGAGTGATTGGTCTACTGGAACTGTTCGGTCATGATCGTAAAGCAGAAACGGCTGCCGACCCCGAGGGTTGAGGCCACCGAGATCGTGCCGCCGTGCCGCTCGATGATCGTCCGGCAGCTCGCCAGCCCGATCCCGGAGCCGGTCGTGTCGTGGGCTTGCTGGCCGACGCGCTGGAAGAGGCCAAAGATTCGCTCTTGATCACTTTGCGAGATTCCAATACCGTTATCGGAAACGCAAAATTCGTGCCCCCCTTGGATGGGCCTTGACGTAATCCCGATCTCGGGCGGGACCCCGGGGCGGTGGTACCTGAGGGCATTGTTGAGGAGGTTCTGGAAGACCTGCGTGAGTTCGACGGCGAGGCCGTAGACCTTCGGTAGTGGCGCGACGCTGATGCTGGCCTTGGTCTGTAGCCGCAGGGCCTCCACGTTCTGCAGGACGCCGTCGATGACGTCGTCGAGGTCGACCTCGGCGAGCTGTCTCGACTTGCTGAGGCGTGAGTAGTCGAGGAGTCCGCGGATCATGGCGTCCATGCGCTCGACGGCCGACTCCATGATCCCGACGTACTGAAGGCCCTGCTCGTCGAGCTGGTCGTCGTAGTCCTCGCGGAGGGCGTCGAGGTAGCCCTTGAGCGTGAGCACGGGCTGGCGCAGGTCGTGCGAGGCGATGTAGGCGAACTGCTCCATCTCGCGGGCCTTGTCCTCGAGGAAGGCCAGGTGTACGCGGTAGGCCTCCTCGGACTTGGCGGCGGTGATGTCGAGGATCTGCGCGAGGTAGTTGCTGATGGCCCCCTGCTCGTCGCGGATCACGGCCACGCCTACGTCCGCCCACAGCACGTGGCCCGCCGCGGTCTGGACGCGTTTCTCGAGGCGGACCTGGCCCCGCTCCACGTTCTCGAAGGCGCGAAACATCTCCTCGTCGAGGCGTCGGTCTTCGGCGTAGGTGAAGTCGATGAAGGGCTTGCCGACGATGTCGACCTGGTCGTAGCCGATCATCCGCGCGAAGCTCGCGCTCGCGCGCTCGATCACGCCCGCGGCGTCGGCGATGACCATGCCGTTGGGCGCGAGCTTGAAGCTATTGCTCAGGAGCGCCTCGTTCTTGGCGAGTTCGATGTCGCGGAGGCGCTGCTCGTGCACGTCCTGGAAGCTGCCCAGGATACGGACGGCCTTCCCGCGGTAGCGCTCGGCGTGCCCGATGGCCCTGACCCAGCGGAACTCGCCCTTGGCCGTCACGATTTCGAAGAGCTCGTCCCAGGGTTTGCCCTCCGCGAGGCACTCGCCGATCACGACGCGGATCCGCTCCCGGGAGTAGCCCTCGCGGTAGAAGTCGATCCCGGTCTCGAGCGCGGGCTCGTAGTCCGGGTCCTCGATCTCGTGGATGAGGCGCGTCACGGGGCTCCAGTAGATCTCGCCCGTGGCCACGTCCCAGCTCCAGGCCCCGATGCGAGCGGCGGTATTGGTTTCGTTGAGGAGGATCTCGAGCTGGCGCTCGCGGCTCAGGTCCTTGTGGATGCCGACGATCCGATTGGCGGTCTCGCTGTCCCGACACACGGCCAGCGCGAAGGTCTCCGTGACGATCTCGTAGCCGTTGGCGTGGCGCAGGCGCATCCGGACGTTGATCTCCTCGTCGCTGCAGTCGACGTGTCGCTCGACGGCCGCCAGGAACTTACGCACGTCCCGCCGGTTGGCTACGCTCTGCCAGTTGCTGCCCTCCGGGATGGACCCCGGGGTATCGTACCCGAGGATGCTCCAGAACCTCGGGCTCACGTACTGCCGCGTGGGGTCGGTGAGGTCCCACACGAACGTCGCGTCGACTGCGGCCTCCTGGAGCTTTCGGAACACCCGCTCATCCTCGCGTATGATCGCGAGGAGCTCCTCGCCGAGGACCGTTCCTGCGTCCGCATCCGCGCCGGAGGTCGGGACGGTCGATGGTGGGGGCTTGGGCAAATCCATTGAGGTAGACTAGACAAGTCGGCGGGGCACATGTTCGGGCCACGGCGAGATTGCAGCTAGAAGAAGAGCCGCCCTCCGTATGATGGCGCAGGGCGTTTTGCCGAAAGGCGCGTAAGACTACACCTGTTCGAGCGCGGCAAGTTTAGTTCACGTCGTCGACGCCGACCAAACCGCAGCACCTCCCGAGCAGCACCTCCCGTCGACAAGCGCACTCCGGCGGCGCTCCGGCGCTAGTCCCGCCGCTCCTGCGCGACGTAGATCACGGCCCCGAAGCCGCCGCCGCGCTTCATCAGGACATCGAACGCCTGGGCGCGGGTCACGGTTACGCGCGTGATGTCGAGGGCCTTCTTGTTGGTGCGCACGTCGGCCTCGGCGGCGTCGGCGTACAGGTCCATGGTGTACTCGACGTCGGCCGGGAGGAAGTCGAGCTCCACGGTGACGGACTGGTCCTTGTCCCCGGCCACGCCGCCGACGAAGTAGCGGTCCTCGCCGCGGACCTTGCGGGCCACGACGGCGTACTCGCCGAGTTCGCCGGCGAGCGGGTAGGTCGCGTCCCAGTTGGTGGCCATCTCGCGGAGGTAAGCCATGGCCGGGTGGTAGTTGCCGTCCCCGTCGAGGTAGCTCTCCGGGATGTCGGCGATCATCTGGATCGGGGCGTAGATCACGACGTAAGACCCGAGCTGGCCGCCGAGCGTCGAGAGCACCTCCTCGTCGGAACCTTTGTAGCCCTCCATCTCGAGGTTGAAGATGCCGGGCGTGTAGTCGAACGGGCCGGCCAGACAGCGGGTGTACACGAGGCCCGGGACGTGGCTCGGCTGGTTGACCTGGGTGTAGTCCCCGAAGGCGTTGTACTCCATCCCGCGCGCGCCCTCGCTCGAGATGGCGTTGGGCAGGGTGCGGCGCTCGCCGGTGGGCTTGATGGGCTCGTGGACGTTGACGGCGACCTGGTAGCGGGCGGCCGTCTCGAAGACCTTGCGGTAGTGGCGCACGCCGTACTGCCCGTGGTGCCACTCGCCGTTGGGGTAGTCGCCGACGTAGCCGCTCTTGACGATGTGCAGGCCGAGCTCGCGCATGAGGGCGAAGGCCGTGTCGAGCTGCTGCTCGTAGCGCGCGGGCACGGCCGAGGTCTCGTGGTGCATGACGATGTCGACGCCCCTGGACTTCCCGTAGGCCACCACCTCGCGGAGGTCGTAGTCGGGGTAGGGCGTCACGAAGTCGAAGGCCTCGAGGCGCTGCGTAGAGTCGAGCCACACCTCCCAGCCGGTGTTCCAGCCCTCGACCAGGAGGCCGCCGATGTCGTGCTCGGCGCAGAAGTCGATGTAGCGCTTGACGTTGGCGGTGTTGGCGGCGTGGCGGGACGTGCCGTCGGCGGCGGTGCGCGGGCCGCCGGTCGCGGTCTGGCCGGAGGCGAGGTCCCAGGTGCCTTTCCCGAGGAACATCTCCCACCAGACCCCGGCGTAGGTGGTCGGCTCGAACCACTCCACCTCGCCGAGTTCGTTGGGGGGGTTGAGGTTGAGGACGAGGTGATTGTCGAGCAGGTCGATGGCGCGGCGCTCGACGGCGATCGTGCGCCAGGGCGTCGAGAAGGGCATCGCGCGCACGGCCTTGGCGGCGCGGTTGGGCGAGCCGGCCAGCGTCGAGCGGAAGCCTTCGCCCGCGCCCATGACCTCGAGCGTCATCTCGGGGTAGTCGACGAGGTCGGCCTCGTGGATCGAGAGGTGGGTCCCGTCGGCGAGCCGCATCGTGGCCGGGGTCATGACGGCGTTGTTGGGCACGACGCGGCTGATGAGTTGCGGGCGGTCGTCGTATTTCCCGGCGTCGATCTCGGACAGGGGCGTGAGCTCGAGGCGGTTCTCGTAGGAGTTCCAGTCGCCGGGGCCCCAGTTGACGAGGGGGTCGCCGCTTACGCGAAAACCGGTGAGTTCTTCGAGGATGCGGAGGGTGTCGGAGCCGAGGGCCTCGCGGTTGGGCGCTTTGTAGAAAGTGTAGCGCAGGCCGAGGCCGTCGTCGAAGAGCCTCGCCTCGACGGTGACGCTCACGCCGGTGGTAGCGTGTTTTAGCGAAAGCTCGATGGCCTCGTAGTCGGCCTCCACGCTCGCCACCTCGCCCCAGGGCAGACTGTAGCTCTCCGTGCCGGAGGACTTCGCGAAGTCGACCACCTCGAAGGCGCTGTCGACGCGGCCGAGGCCCTCGAGTTCGAAGCCGAGCGTCGAGGGCTGGATGAAGACCGCCGTGGAGGTATCCGTGGCCCCCGCCGGACTGCCGCTCAGTTGGTAGGTGACGCGGCCGTCGCCCGTGCGCGCGAAACGCACGCGCAGCGATTCGTCGGGACTCACGAGGGAAGCCTCGGAGAGGTCACCGCCGGAGGGTTTGCCGCAGGCCACGAGGAGGGCCAGGCCGCTGAGGAGGAGCACGCGCATGGGGGGAAGATAGGCGCGCGGCAAATCGGTGCGGGCACGGGGTTTAGCTTTGGGCCCCCACACCAGACCTCCCGCTATGTACACGCGACTGCTTACCTGCTCCCCGGCTTTCGTCGGCCTCGCCTCGCTCGCGGCCTGCGGCGGGACGGCCGCCACGGAGACCCCCGACACCGAACTCACCGCCGAGACGATCGAGACGCGCGTCGAGGTGATGCCGCTCTCGCACGCGACCTTCGTCCTGACGGCCGGGGACCGCGTCGTCTACAACGACCCCGTCGGCGGGGCGGCGGCCTTCGCGGACATGCCCCCGGCCGACCTCATCCTCGTGAGCGACATCCACGGCGACCACCTCGACACGGCCACGCTCGGGGCCCTGCTGCGCGACTCGGCGCACACCAAGCCCGGGACGATGATCGTGGCCCCGGCGGCGGTGCGCGCGGAGTTCCCGCCCGCCATCGCGGCGCGCACCAAGGTGATGACCAACGGCGAGAAGCTCAACGTCAACGGCATCGACATCGAGGCGCTCCCGATGTACAACCTGCGCGAGGAGGCACTGCAGTTCCACCCGAAGGGTCGCGGGAATGGCTACGTCATTGCGCTCGGCGGCGAGCGCATCTACATTGCCGGGGATACGGAAGACATTCCGGAGATGCGTGGGCTGACCAATATCGACAAGGCTTTCGTGCCGATGAACCTACCGTACACCATGCCCGTCGAGGCGGCCGCCGACGCGGTGCTGGCGTTTGCGCCGGCGCAGGTGTACCCCTACCACTACCGCGGGACGGAGGGCCTGAGTGACGTGGAGGCTTTCGCCAAAACCGTCGGGGCGGGGGGCAAGACGGAGGTGGTGCTGTTCGATTGGTATCCGGGGGAGTGAGGGGATTGGGGGAGCATGGAGCATGGAGCATGGAGCATGGATTTGCTTTGCGGTCGTTTCGTAACCCCACCCACATGCACATAGACCACCTCGGTATCGCCGTCTCGGACCTCGACGCGGCGCGTGAGCTTTACACCAAGCTCCTCGGCGTCGAACCTTACAAGGAGGAGCGCGTCGAGGAGCAGGGCGTGACGACGCTCTTCTTCCGGACCGGCGAGAGCAAGGTGGAGCTCCTGGAGGCGACGCGGGCCGATAGTCCGATCGCAAAGCACATCGCGAGCCGCGGGGAGGGCATCCACCACGTGGCCT
The DNA here is from genome assembly GCA_965215115.1 of Saprospiraceae bacterium. Lineage (GTDB taxonomy): Bacteria > Bacteroidota > Bacteroidia > Chitinophagales > Saprospiraceae > CALDTK01. The sequence continues at coordinate 1,106,071 of OZ244050.1, read as the reverse complement.
TCGAGGTGGCGGACATCCGGGCGGAGATGGCGCGGCTGCGGGGCGAAGGATTCCAGTTGCTGCAGGAGGAGCCGGGCGTGGGGGCGGACGATAAGTGGGTCTGTTTTGTGCATCCGAAAAGTGCGGGGGGCGTCCTCGTGGAGCTATGTCAATCGCGGGGTTGAGTCCTGAACTGATCGCGCTGTGCCTGGCGGGGGCGGCGCTGGCGGGCTTCATCAATACCCTGGCCGGGAATGGCTCGGCGATCACGCTGAGTGTGCTGACGGAGGCGCTCGGCCTGCCGCCGTTGATCGCGAATGGGACCAACCGCGTGGGGGTGTTCGCGCAGTCGATCACGAGCAGTTGGCAGTACTACCGAGAGGGGCAGCTGCGGTGGCGCCTGCACCTGCCGCTGTTCACGGCGGTGGTGTCGGGGGCGCTGGCGGGGGCGTACGCGGCGTCCATGGTGAGCGATGCGGCCTTTAAGTCGGTGTTTGGGTACATGCTGCTATTCACGCTGGCGCTGGTGTTCGTGAAGCCGAAGCAGTGGTTGCGGGAGGGGGAGGTGCGGCGGGCCTGGCCGCGGTGGTTGCTGCTGTCGGTGGCGGTGTTGTGCGGGTTTTACGGGGGCTTTATCCAGATGGGGTTCGGGCCGCTGTTCTTGGCGCTGGCGGTGCTGGGGGGCGGGTTGACCTTGAAGGAGGCGAACGTGCTGAAGGTGTTTATCGTGGCGGTGTATACGGTGCCGGTGCTGGCGGTCTTCGTGTTCCAGGGACAGGTGCACTGGGGGTACGGAGCGCTGTTGGCGGTGGGGCAGGCGGGGGCGGCGTATTTCACTTCGCGGTTTGCGGTGCGTTCGAGGTATGCGGGGGCGGTGGCGTACGTGGTGTTGATTGTGGTGGTGGTGGTGGCGGCGGGGCGGATGTTGATTTTTTGAGGGGGGGTGCTGTTCTGGGGTGCTGTTCTGGGGTGCTTTGGGGGGCGTGGTCCCCCCTAGCCCCCGGTGGGGGAATCCAAGGAGCTGCTACGCAGCGACGATTATTTAGCTGCCGCGTAGGGGCGGCTGTGCGGGGCGGCTTTGCGGGGCGGCTCGCCGGGGGCGTCTCACGCGGTAGCGCCTTCGACAATTCGCCTTTCGAACTTCGACACTTGCCCCTTAGAGGCTCAGGACGCGCTCCAGCTCCGCGAGGGCGGTTTCGCGGCCGGCGCGGTCGGTGCCGCCGCCGTAGCGGCCGCGGTCGGCGAGGGCGCGGGCGCGGAGGAAGGCCTCGGCGGCGGCGGGGTGGCCGGTTTTGGCGAAAGCCGTGACGATCATGGCGTCGGACTGCTCGCTCTTCGCGAGGCCGAGGCGGTCCTGGGCGTAGTGGTCGAGGGCCTCGCCGAGGGCGGTGTAGAACGGGACGGGCGCGTCGAGGCGGGCGCGGGTGTCGGCGAGGCGGCGGCGGCCTTCCTCGAGGGGGTCGCGCGCTGGGGTGGGTCGGCTGGCGCGCCGGTTGGCGAGGACCTGCCAGGCGTAGGTGCCGACCACGCCGAGCGGGAGCAGGGCCACGAGGAGCCAGTACCACGGCTGCGCGACCCAGAAGCCGCGAATGTAGACGGGGCGCTCGGGCAGGCTCCGGTCTTCGGCCCCGCCCCCAGGCTCGGCGAGGGTGCCGTCGGGGGAGGTGCCGACTCGCTGCCCGGCGGCATCGGTGACGGTGACCGAGGTGGGCTCGGCGCGCCAGGTACGGTACGACTCGGTGAACACGTCGAAGTAGCTCAGGCTGGGCGCGAGCTCGGAGGCGCCGGCGCGCTCGGGCACGAGGGTGTACTCGAACTCCCGCGTGAAGACGGTCCCGGTGTCGGTCTCGAAACTCTCCTCGCGCGTGGTCTCGACGGGCAGGACGCGCCAACCGGCGGGCCATCGCAGGTCCGGGGAGTTGAGCCGGCTCACGTCGCCGCGGCCGCGGGCGCGCAGGTCGAAGGTGAGCGCGTCGGCGGTGGTGATCTGGGGCGTGTTTTGGCGAAAGCCGCCCTCGAAACGCCAGTCGCCCACCACGCCAATGAAGTCGGCGGGGGCACCCGCGGGCAGCGGCAGGACCTCGAGGGACCTGGCGGCCGTCGTGACCTTCTGCGGGCGCGTCGGGGGACTGAAGAAGAAGCCGCCCCGGCCGCCCGGCTCGACGATGCCGACCTCGAAGGCCTGCGCGCCGATCTCGTAGGTGCCGGGCAGGGTGGCGAAGACCTCGAGGAGCTGGACGCGCGTAACCTGGTATGGCCTCCCCCCGATGGAGCGCTGCCGGGGGTAGTTGTCGAAGCGGCGGAGCTGGTCTACCTGCAGGCCGCCGAGCTCCGGGGGCGTGAGCATGCTGTAGGTGCGGATGTCGATGCGGTTGAGGAGCTGCGTCTCGATCAGGACGCGCTCGCCGACGTAGGCCGTGCTCTTCTCGAGGGCGGTCTGCGCGAAGACCTCCGCGTCGCCGACCTCCGCGGCGGAGGCGCCCGGGCCGGCGGGGGGCACGACCGTGATCTCGAGCGTGTTGGACGACACGCGCTTCCCGTCGATGACGATGCTCGCCGGCGGGATCACGAAGGTGCCGACGCGCCGGGTGGCGAGGTCGTAGCTGATCCGAAACGACGAACTCACGCGCCCGTTGACGATCGTCGTGGTCGACTGGCGGCTCGGCCCGCCGAGGATGCTAAAGTTCTTGAAGTCCGGCGGGCGAAAGTTGGACCCCTCCCCGCCCTCGACGCGGTACGTCACGCGCAGGAAGCCGAGGAGTTCGACGCGCGTGTCGGAGGCCTCGGCGGTGAGGGTAGCGGCCTGCGCCAAAACCGTCCGCACCGTCGCGAGACAGAGCAATACGAGTAACGGAAGTGCGCGAAAGGGGTACTGCAAGGCGTCGCGAAACTACATTTTCACCGTCGGCCGCCGGCGCGCACTCGGCGGCGCGGGCGGGGTACCGGCGGCGGTCTCGGGCGCGACGTAGTCCGGATCTGCGGTCACGAACACCCTCACGGGCTCACTCTCGAAGGTCTTGTCGCGCGCCTTGCCCTCGACCGCCGGGATGTAGGCCAGCCCGGGTTGGTCGGCCACGACGCGGTACGCGATCGCCTCGGAGCTACTCCGCTGCCCGTTCGTGATGCTCATCTGCGAGCGCCGGCTCGGCCCGCCGATCACCTTCAGCCCGACCATCTCCGGCAGCTCGAACTCCGCGGCCGACACGTTCTCGAAGCCGAAGGTGACGTCGAAGATGCTGCCCTGGCGCACGGTGTCGGTGGCGGTGGACGTGACGTACACGCGCTGGGCGTGCAGGGAGAGCGCGGCGAGGAGGGCTACGATCGTGAGGGAGGGCGTACGCATGGGTGGGACAAGTTAAGGCGCGGCCGACGGTAGGGCGGCTACCAGTCTTTGGCGGGCTTGAAGATCTGGCTTTCGCCAAAACGCATTTTTTCGTTCGTCCGTTTCTCCTGGTCGGCGGCGATTCGGAGGAGGCGCTCGGCCTCGTCGGCGGGCAACGGTTGCCGGGCTTCGCCACCGCGGCTACCGGCGGGCGACTCGGGTGGCTCGGGTGGCTCCCCGTCGGACTTGCCCCCGTCGTTGTCCTGCGGCTCGTCCCGCTCAGGGGGTTGGGACCCGGGCGGGGGCTGCTGCGGGGTCTGCTCGTCGGACTCGGGCTCGTCTTGCTGTTGCTGCTGCTGCTGCTGCTGTTGCTGTTGCTGCTGCTGTTGCTGCTGTTGCTGGTCGTCCTGCTGCTGCTGCTGCTGTTGTTGCTGTTGCTGTTGCTGTTGCCGACGCAATTGCCGTAGGGCGTGACTCAGGTTCTGCCGCGCCTCTTCGTCCTTGGGGTTGGCTTGCAGTGCCTGCGCGTAGTCCTTGACGCTGGCCTGCAGTTCTCGCTCCTCGAGGCGGGCCGTACCGGCGTTGTAGCTCGCGTCACCGCGGTCCTCGGTGGCGCTGGAGCGCTCGCGGGCCTTCTCGAAGAACGAGGCCGCCTCCTCGGCGCGCGCCAGGTACCCGAGGGTCACCCCGAGGTTGTAAGCACTTTGGAAGCTCGGCTCCCGCTCCTCGGCGCGGCGGTAGTGGAGCTCGGCGGCGGCGAAGTCTTTCTTGCGGAAGGCCGCGTCGCCGGCGCGGAGGGACTCGTGGGCGGTGGTTTGGGCGAGGAGGGGGCTTGCGCCAAAACTCAGGGCGAGGGCGAGGAGGAGGCCGGCTAGGATATACTGAGAGGCTCGCTTCACGGGGAGGGTAACGCCGGGGGGCGTGGGAATGGTTTCGGTCATCTCGTCGCGCCCTACGCACCATCCGTAGCTCGTCGAGCTAGCCTGCCCCGTAGCGCAGGGACCGCCCGGCCGGCCCCGGCCGCCCCGCCCGCCCCAGCCACCAGGCCCACGCAAACCCGGCCAGCCCCAGCAGGACCAACAACTGATAGTAACTCGCCCGCTCCTCGAAACGCTCCTCGACGCCGCCCCCCAGGTTCTCACTGTCGATGTAGCGGGCCACCTCCCCCGCCACGCTCGTCGCCCCGGCGCTCAGGTCGAAGTAACGCCCGCCCCCCTCGTCGGCCAGGGCCCGCAGTGCCGCCGGGTCGAAGCGACTCACCACCGGCTCCCCGTCCTCGTCGCGGTGCAGGCCCCCCGTCCCCGGCGCCTCCGACGGCACCGGCGCCCCGGCGGCCGTCCCGACGCCCACCGTCACGACCCGCAGACCCGCGTCCGCGAGGACCTCGGCCGCCTGCGTGGCGCCCGGCTCGTGGTTCTCGCCGTCGCTCACCACCACTACCAGGCGCCGCGCCGGCGGCGGCGGGGGCGCATCCGCGGGCACGGGCCGGATCAAGACCCGCTGCGCCATCCCGAGGGCGGCGGCGATGTTGGTGCCCTGCGTCGTGGCCTTGTCGGGGGCCGCGCCCTGGATCAGGTCGAGCGCCGCGCCGTAGTCCGTCGTGAGCGGCATCTGGAGGTAGGCCTGCCCCGCGAAGAGCACCAGGCCCACGCGCTCCCCGGCGAGCTGGCGCAGGAGGTCTTCCAGGAACAACTGCGCCCGACTCAACCTGTCCGGCCGCACGTCCTCGGCCAGCATACTCTGCGAGATGTCGAGCGCGATCAGCACCTCCGTCGTCCGCGTCGCCGCCAGCCGCGTCCGCGTCCCGTACTGCGGGTTGGCCAGCGCCACGGCCCAGAGCACCAGTGCCCCGAGCGCCACCAGGGTCTGCTTGCGGCGCCGCATCATCGACCCGGCCGTCATCCCGAGGCCCGGCAGCAGCGCGGCTTCCGCCAAAACTTCACGTCGACGTGCGATGCGCCCGAGTTGATACCACGCCGCCAGCCCGAGGAGGGCCAAGAGCGGGAGGAGAAGGAGAAAGGAAGGGGATTCAAATCGGAACATGCGGACGAAAGCTACGGACCCTGCGGCCCTCGCACGGAATTAGGACGCAAAGGTTTGCGAAGGACGCAAAGGACGCGAAGGTTCGCGAAGCCTCGTACTCCTCGAGGGTTAGGGCGCGTCAAAAGCGCCGTAGGTGCGACATCTCAATAGCGGGGTGCGTGAGCGCTCCGGTCAATAGCGGGGCGTGAGCGCTCCGGTCAATAGCGGGGTGCGTGAGCGCTCCGGTCAATAGCGGGGTGCGTGAGCGCTCCGGTCAATAGCGGGGTGCGTGAGCGCTCCGGTCAATAGCAGGTTGCGTCAGCGCCCCGCAGTCTAGTTGAGTTTTGGCGAAAGCCACACCCTAATCACCCCCGCCCCCAGCGCACACAGCAGCCCCAGCCCGAGCGGCCAGTGGTACAGCTCCGAGAAGCGCCGCGTCGTACTCACCTTCAACGGCCGCTTCTCGAGCTGGTCGATCTCATCGTAGATCGCCGCGAGACTCTCGTTGTCGGTCGCGCGGAAGTACTGCCCGCCCGTCGTCCCCGCGATCTCGCGCAGCAGCTCCTCGTCGATGCGGACCCGCACCTGCACCAGCTGCACCTCCCCGCCCGGACCCTGGATCGGGCTCAGGGCATTGCCGTTCGACCCGACGCCCACGGTGTACACCCGCACGTCGTACTGCCGCGCCAGTTGCGCCGCCGTGGTCGGGTCGATGTAGCCGCCCATGTTGACCCCGTCCGTGAGCAGGATCACGACGCGACTCGGGGAGGGACTGTCCTTGAGGCGATTGACCGCCGCCGCCAGACCCATCCCGATCGCCGTGCCGTCGGCCAGCGTCCCGGCCTGCAGGCCCCCGAGCATCGTCTGCAACACGGCGTGGTCGAGCGTCAGCGGACTCTGCGTGAAGGCCTCCCCCGCGAAGGAGACCAAGCCCAGTTGGTCGAACGAGCGCTCGGCCACGAATTGCTGCGCCACGGCCTTGCTCGCCTCCAGGCGATCGGGCTGGAAGTCCCGCGCCAGCATACTCGTCGAGATGTCCATCACGAGCATGATGTCGATGCCCTCGGCCTCCTCGTCGCGCTGGACGAACTGCCACTGCGGCCGGGCCTGCGCCACGATCCCCAGCACCACCGCCGCGCCGAGCAGCCACCGAGACACGCGGTAGGCGCCGATGCGCCAGCTGTACAATGTCGTCAGCGAAGCCCCCGTCGCCACCCCGAAGGCCGGCGGCCGGAACGCCTCGCCCCCGCGTCGGCGCAGCCACCACGCCAGCGCCGCCAAACCCACCAGCAACAGCAGCCACCACGGGTCCTCGAAGGCGAAACCCCTCGTCATGTCGCGGGAGTTTCGGCGTGCCCATCATCCGCCGGCGTGAGCGCGGGTCGCGTCATCGTCACGAACTCACGCACGCGCTCCAGGCTCTCGCGGCGGCGCTCGGCCGGCAACTCCGCCTTCGCGAATTTCACCAGGTCGACCTCGTCCAGCAGTTCCGCCAGACCACCGAAGCGCAGTCCACGCTCGCGGCGCATGAGTTCAATGACCTCCGCCGTGGTACGCTCCAGGGCAGGCAGGCCGTAGCGATTCTCCAGGTAGCGGCGCAGGATCCGGTCGAGCGTAGAGTAGTACGGATTGTCGGGCACGTCGCTGCGCTCGAGGGCCTCGAGCTCGCGCAGGGCCCGCTCGTGCGCCGGGACCTCCGCCGGCAGCAGCACCTCCCCGGGGCTCTTCTGCCGTCCGTAGAAGTAGTACCACGCCCCGGCCGCCGCGGCCATCAACAAAAAGGTCCCGATGGCCAGGTAGACGCTGTAGTCACGCCAGGTCGCCCGCTCGCGCCGGATGCCGCGGTAGCTGTACACCGTCGAGTCGAGCGGCGGGAAGTCGACCACCAGCGCCACGGGATTCGTAAACAAAGTCTCCCCCGCCACCACCACCGGAAGGCCCGGAATGCTCAGACCAACGCTGTCGTACACCGAGAACGGCAGGGCGATCTGGCGGCTTTCGCCAAAACTAGAGTCGGTCGCCTCGCCGAGCGGCACGAGTTGCGACAGCGTATCGAGCGCCGAGAAGTCGACCGCGCTCATGTCGGCGGGCCCGGTCACGACCATCCGGTTCGGACTCCCGATCAACATCGCCGCCGAGTCGAGGCGCAACCGCACCTGGGCCGCGGCGGGGCTGGTCAGCAACAGCAGGAGGAAAGCGGCAAAGACGAATCCGCGGCGGCCCATCCAACCATCCACCGACCATCCAATCCAACCACCTCCTCCCCCCACGCTCATGCCGCCCGAAATTTATGCCGCCCCTTGAAGAACGCCAGCAAACGCGGGACGTAATCCTCGCCCGTCGCCAACTCGAGCAACTGCGCACCGGCGGACCTAAACTCCGCCGCCGCCCCCTCGCGGACCCGCTGGTAGTACGTCGCGTGCCGCGTCCGGGTCGCCGCGTTGCTCGTGTCGATCAGCTGCCGCCGCCCGGTCTCCAGGTCCCGTACCTCCAACAGGCCCACGCTCGGCAGCTCCACGTCGAAGGCGTCGGTGAGCTGTATCCCGACCACGTCGTGGCGCCGCGCCAGCACCCGCAGCGGCGTCCGGTAGTCGCCCTGCTCCACGAAGTCACTCACGAGGAACACGATCGAGCGGCGGCGCATCACGCGGTCGATGAAGCGTAGGGGCTCGGCCAGCGCACTCGCCGCGCCGTCCTCCGGGGCGTTGCCGATCTCGCGCACGATCCGCAGCACGTGCTGAAAGCCCTTCTTCGGCGGCACGAACAGCGGCTCGCCCGCGCCGTAGAGCACCGCGCCCACCTTGTCGTTGTTGTTGAGCGCCGCCGACCCGAGCACCGCCGCCAATTCGGTGGCGAGCCGGCGCTTCGACTGCGCGCGCGTCCCGAACCGCATCGACGCCGACACGTCCACCACGACCACCACCGTCAGCTCGCGCTCCTCCTCGAAGATCTTGATGTGCGGCGTACCCGTGCGCGCGGTCACGTTCCAGTCGATGTCGCGCACGTCGTCGCCGGGCTGGTAGGTGCGCACCTCGCTGAACGACATCCCGCGCCCCCGGAAGGCGGCCTGGTACTCACCCGAGAACACCTGGCTCGACAGCCCCCGGGTCTTGATCTCGATCTGGCGGACGAAGCGTGCCAATTCGCTGGCCTCCATGCGTGGGGTTTGTCGACTAATTCGATTGCGGACGATCGGCGTACCCGTCGCCGCGCAGGTCCTGCGTAGAAGCCTGAAGCCCGGCCGAGAGTTCGGCCCAGGGCTCGATCCAGGTCAACTGCCCGTACACCGGGTGGCGCTCCGTGGCGTAGACCAGGCCCTCGGCGGCGATCGCTACCTCGCTCAATGGATGACCGTTCACCCAGGTTTTGAAGCCGCGGTCGTCGTGCAGCGGGTGCGTCGCCACCGCCATGCGGAAGCGTTTGCTCGCGACCTTGTTGCGCTCGCGCTTCGGACCAGCGACGAAGCGTTTCGGGCCGATCAGCGTCCCGGCGGCCAGGTCGATGTTGAGCGCCGAGGTGTGGTGCCCGCGCGCCGTCACCTCGTGCACCCAGCCGCTCAGCACGCGCGTGTCGAGGCGCACGGGCTCGAACCAGACGTTGCCCTGTCGCTTACTCGCCACCAGGCGCGCCCAGCGGTCGTTGACGAGGTCGACCGGGGTCATGGGGTCGAAGTTGACCAGCGCCTTGCTCGGCGGACTGGCCTCGCCGACGAGCGGCAGCAGCAGGTCGAGGTTCCCGCCCTGCTGTCGACACACCATCGGGATCCGTTCGCCGAGGGCCAGGCGGAGGTCCAGGAGTTGTCCGTCGAGGTCGAGTTTTGCCGAAAGGCGCCCCCACGCCTCCCCGCTCCTGTCGGCGGCGCTGTCGACGACGCCCGCGATGCTCCCCGCGGGGCTCCCGTCCACGCGGCGCAGTTGCACGCCGAGGCGCTCGCCGTCGGTCTCGCCGTCCGCCAGCAGCGTCGTCTCCGAGTTGAGCAGGTAGAGGCTCCCCGCCAGTCGTCCGCCCGGCAGGCGCGCCAGGGTGAGGCGGTACTCCCGCGCCGCCGTCGACCAGGTGCTCACGGTCTTGTCGGTCCCGCAGTAGCTCAGGAAGTCCGCCGGGAAGGCATCCACGCTGCGCACGGGGGCGGCCTCCCCCTCGCCGTTGTTGCGTAGGCGCGCCACGGCGAAGTCCACCCACTCCTTCGGGGCCCGCGGGCGCAGCACGGCCGCCGGCGCCGTGATCTCGAGGGGCGTGCGCTCGTCGTCGTAGGCTTTCGCCAAAACGCGCCGCTCGTGTCCCGCCCCGTCGCGCAGGACGCCCTCGAAGCCGTCGTCCGCGAGCGAGCCCCTGAGCGAGAGCGCCGTATCCAGTCCGCGCCACTCACAAAACCCGAGGCTGTCGCAGGCCCCGCCCAGGCGCGTCGCCCTGCGCACGGCCCCGATCCACACCCGCGCCGCGCCGTGGGCCTCGACCTCGAGCCCGACGGGGTAGACATCGTCGACGGCGCCGAAGTAGAAGGTTTGGGCGGGGAGGGGGGTGAGGGTGCTTAGCAGTGCCAATGCCAGCGCCAATGCCAGCGTCGGTGTCGTGCCCCAAATGCTGTGTCTGCTCACCTTCATGCCCCCGGTATTCTGAGTCGGCGCAACTTACGGGTAGGGAGTGCAGCTCGCGCACCGACGTGATCCCCGGTTTGCGGAGGGTACCGTCGCACACGCCACGACGCCTACCGTGATGCTGACCTTTTGGTGGGTTCCGATCTGGCGTACCTTACGCGCCGTGTCACACTCTGCCGCCCTCACCGCCGCCGCCGCCGCCGCCGCCGCTGCTCCCGCCGAAGCGGCGCCCGTCCGCGCGCGCCTCCTGCGCCTGATCGAGACCATGTCCGACGGCGCCGTCCTACGCCTCGGCGAGGCCCTCCTGCCCGACGTGCCCCCCGCCAATCACGAGGACGACCCTCGCAACCCCCTCATCGTCAGCGAGGGGGAAGCGCACGCGAGGATCGAGGAAGGGTTGGCGCAGTCGATGCGGGGGGAGGTGGTGCCGCTGGAGCAGTACCTCGCGCGCCAGCGATTCAACAACCTGATCGAGAGGCTTGCACGAAGTTAACGTTACGCCGCGAGCTATTACGTCATTGCGAGCCGAGAGCCGACTCGCAAGCTCGTCGGCTCACGGCTCGCAATGACGGGATGCGCTACCGCCCCAAACTCACCAACAGCACGCTCACGTCCGCCGGGCTCACGCCCGAGATGCGGCTCGCCTGCCCCACCGTCTCCGGGCGGGCCTTTGCCAATTTCTGGCGGGCCTCGTGGCTGAGGCTCTTCACGGCGTCGAAGGCGAAGTCGTCGCGGATGCGGACGCCCTCGAGGCGGTTCATCTTCGCGACCATGGCCTGCTCGCGCTCGATGTAGCCGGCGTACTTGAGGCTGTTCTCGGCGAGCTGGCGCGTCTCGGGGTCGTGGGGCTCGAGGGCTTTCGCCAAAACCGGCAGCGCGTCGGCCAGGCCTTCGAGCGTGACGTGCGGGCGCAGGAGGAGCTGGCCCGCGCTGGTCCGCTCGCGCAGGGGCTGCGAGTCGAGGCATGTGAGCAAACCGTTGACGTCCTGCGGGTCGGCGGGGTGTTTTAGCGCAAGCTCGATGGCCGCGATCCCGGCCTCCTTCTCGCGCACGCGCGCCATGCGGTCGGCGACGTCCATGCCGAGGGCCTCGGCCTTCGGGGTGAGACGCAGGTCGGCATTGTCTTGCCGCAGGAGGATGCGGTACTCGGCGCGACTCGTGAACATGCGGTAGGGCTCGTTGGTGCCCTTGCTCGTGAGGTCGTCGATGAGCACGCCGATGTAGGCCTCCGCGCGACTCAGCACGAAGGGGTCACGCTCGCGGACCTTGAGGTGCGCGTTGATGCCCGCCATCAGACCCTGGCAACCGGCCTCCTCGTAGCCGGTGGTGCCGTTGATCTGGCCGGCGAAGTAGAGCCCGTCCACGAGGCGCGTCTCGAGCGTGCGGCGCAGCTGCGTCGGCGGGAAGAAGTCGTACTCGATGGCGTAGCCCGGGCGGAACATCTTGGCCTCCTCGAAGCCCTCGATCTTGCGTAGGGCCTTGAACTGCACGTCCTCCGGCAGCGAGGACGAGAAGCCGTTGAGGTAGACCTCGCAGGTCCCGCGCCCCTCCGGCTCGACGAAGAGCTGGTGGCGGTCCTTGTCGGCAAAACGGTCGATCTTGTCCTCGATGCTGGGGCAGTAGCGCGGCCCCAGACCCCGGATGCGCCCGTTGAACATCGGCGAGCGCGCGAAGCCTTCCCTTAGCGTCTCGTGCACGGCCGTCGACGTGTAGCCAATGTGGCAGGGGACCTGGTCGGTGATCGGGGTCGTGTCCGTATAGCTGAAGCGACCGGCCGGCTCGTCGCCCGGCTGCGTCTCGAGGGCCTCCCAGCGGATGGTACGGCCGTCGATGCGCGGGGGCGTCCCGGTCTTCATGCGACCCGACTCGAAGCCGAGCCCACGTAATTGTTCCGTAATCCCCGTCGCCGAGCGCTCGCCGGCGCGTCCGCCGCCGAACTGCTTCTCGCCTATGTGTATGGTGCCGTTGAGAAAGGTGCCATTCGTGAGCACGACGGAGCGCCCGGGGATCTCGATCCCGAGGCCCGTCGTCACGCCCACCGCGCGTCCGTCCTTTACGACAATGCCCGTGGCCATCTCCTGCCACATGTCGATGAGGGGGTGGGCCTCGAGCATTTGTCGCCACCTTTCGGCAAAACGGTGCCTGTCGCTCTGCACGCGCGGGCTCCACATGGCCGGACCCTTGGAGCGGTTGAGCATCCGGAACTGGATCGCCGTCTCGTCCGAGACGATCGCGGAGTAGCCCCCGAGCGCGTCGATCTCGCGGACGATCTGTCCCTTGGCCACGCCGCCCATGGCCGGATTGCAGGACATCTGCGCGATGGTCTGCATGTTCATGGTCACGAGCAGCACGCGGCTGCCGAGGTTGGCGGCCGCGACGGCGGCTTCGCAACCGGCGTGGCCGGCGCCGACCACTATGACGTCGTAGGTAGGGAACATGATCTCGAAGGTACGGGACTCAACTACAAACTCAGGCGTGGTCCGGTTATCGGGCCGGCGTTCCCGCGGCGCGCCGGCATCGGTGACGAGCGATCGCGGGTGCCGACGCCCGTCGGGAGCGCTTATCCACACGAGTGTCACACGATGCGTCGGACGGGCGGCACGGAACTTGATGTGCGGCGGCGGCAGATTAGGAACGACCGAACGGAGTTGCTTCCAGTCGACCGTTTCGGCGTGGCACAGAACGCTGTCGGTAAGGTCACGCAAATAATTGGCCGAGAGGTAGTTACGTGGGTGTTAAGCGAGCCGGCGTCAATGTGTAAGGTATCCGCGGGTCGTGTAGAATCGCATGAATCGTTTTGGCGAAAGCTGACAATGCCGTTACGAAGCCTCTCGAAAGCCGAACGCATGAAATCTCGCATATGTTAATAACCCCCCGAAATGGGGTACGCAGGTGAAATCGGCAGATATCTTGCCCGCCTTAACGATAGTCTTCTTACCGACAAATCCACCGCTTATGCGCCACCTCGGCCTCCTCCTGATCGTGCTGATCTCCTTCGCCTTCAAGACCGGCGACTCCGAGATGATCCTCCCCGACGCCTGCGGCATCGAGGACACGCAACTACGGATCGAGGCGGTCGCCGCGGCGCAAGCGAAGGAAACGGCCCGCGTCGCGGAGCGCGAGGCCAAGCGCCGCGCCGCCGCCGAGCGCCGCGCCCGCGAGCAGGAAGAAGCCAGGATCGCGGCCGCGGAGGCCGAGGCTGCCGCGAAGGTCGTCGCGAAGGTCGCCGCTGATGCCGCCAAGGCCCGCGCGACAGTCCGCCAGGAGGTCGCCGTCGAGAGCGGCGTCGAGGTCGCGTCCGGGAGCCTCGTCGACGTCGCGCGCTCGCTGCTCGGCATCGGGTACAGCTCCGGCGGGAAGAACGTCGAGAGCGGTTTCGACTGCTCCGGTTACGTCGGGTACGTCTTCCGGAAGCTCGGCCTACGCGTCGGCGGCGACTCCCGCTCGCAGGCGATGGAGGGCGAGGCCGTCGCCCTCGAGGCCGCGCAGCCCGGAGACATCGTGGTGTTCGCGCGCAACAACGGCAAGGGCAGCGTCTTCCACGCCGGCATCATCACCGAGGCCGCGGACGGGAGACTCGTCATGGCGCACGCCAATCGGCGCAATGGCGTGCACGAGTTGGACATCCTGGCGCACGACTACTGGCGCGAGAAGGTGGCGGGGGTGCGGCGGGTGCTGTAGCGATTTAGCTCCGCGGCAGACTACCTTAGCGACGTGCTGACACGCCTATATATTGACGGCTTCAAAAACCTCGTTGGCGTTGACCTAAGGTTCGGTCCGTTCAACTGTTTGGCGGGCGCCAATGGCGTCGGTAAGTCGAATGTCTTCGACGTGATCCTCTTCCTCAGTTCGCTCGCGAGCAGGTCGTTGGCCGAGTCGGCGCTCGCGGTCCGTGACGCCGGTGCCCTCGGCGGGGACGTAGCGAGTGTGTTCTTCGAGGGCGGTGGCCAGGACCCGCAGATCAAACTCGTCGCCGAGATGATCCTGCCGCCGAAAGCCGTGGATGACCTCGGACAAACGGCCGAGGCCAGTACGACCTTCGTGCGGTACACGCTGAGGTTAGGGCTCCAGGTCGATACGTATCCCGGTCGCCACGGGCAGCTTTACATCATCGAAGAGACCCTGGAGCCACTGCGGATCGGCGATGCAAAAAAGCACATCCACTTTCCGTTCAGTCGCGAGTGGCAGAAGTCCGCCGTCAACGGTCGCCGGACGACCGACTTCATCTCGACCGAGGAGCGCGACGGCAAGTCGATCATCAAACGCCACCAGGATGGCACCTCCGGACGACCGGTATCCTTAGCAGCGGAGTCGCTACCGCGCACGGTGCTTTCGTCGGCCACGGCCATCGAAAGCCCGACGGCCCTCGTCGTCAAGCGCGAACTCGACAGTTGGCGCCTCCTCCAACTCGAACCCTCGCGCCTGCGGAGCCCCGACGATTACGACGCACAAGCATTCATAGACGCGAGCGGCGCGCACCTCCCCGCTACGCTTTATCGGTTGCAATCTTCCGACCCCGAGGGTGAGGACGGCGCGACGCTCGCGACGATCGCGACGCGCCTCAACGAGTTGACTCGCTCGACGCGCAACCTGCGCATCGACCGCGACGACGCCCGTCGCCGCACGACGCTCTATCTCATCGACAAAGACGGCAAGGAGTACGCCGCCCGCGCGCTCTCCGACGGGACCCTGCGACTGATCGCGCTGTTGGCACTCGACCTTGACCCCGAGAATAAAAATCTCCTCTGTCTCGAGGAGCCGGAGAATGGCATCCACCCGGAGCGCATCCCAATGGTCCTCGAACTTTTGCGCCAGATGGCCTGCGACGTAGCGGAGGCGGTGTCGGAGGAGAACCCGCTGCGGCAGGTGTTCATCAACACCCATAGCCCGCTGGTGGTGGGAGGGGTGCTGGAGGAGGAGTTGATCGTCGTCAACGCCGAGACACGCATCGTGAAGCAGCAGGCCGTGACGATCCCAGCATTCTTGGCGCTTGCCGATACGTGGCGCGCGAGAAGTATGGGCGTGATCGGTAAAGGCGTACTGCGGCGCTACCTCGGCGCTGTGCCACAGCGGGAGGAGGAGCCGCGAGAGGGAAGCCGGACGATAGCCGAAGTGGTCGGGCAGCAACAACTAGCCTTCGGATGAAGGAAGTCCTGCGCTACGCCCTGATCGCCGATGGTACTTCGGATATCGTACTCAAGGACATCATCGAGTGGGCGCTGCTCCGATCAGGTCGGGTGGCCTCGGGAGAGTTCTTCGCGCGCCCGAGCCTGCGGGGCAAGAAACTCGATGAGCACATTCGCTAATGGCGGCGGTGGACCGGCTGTAGCGACGGCGGGTGCGATCACCGATCTTCGTACTTTACCCTTAGAAAAACTTCCCCGTGCCCATCACCCGCTTCGAAGACCTCGACCTCACGCGGCGGTACACCTACGCCGATTACGTAAGCTGGGAGTTCGAGGAGCGCGTAGAGCTCTTCGGCGGGTGGGTGTCGCGGGTGGATAGACCAAATATGATCCACCAAAGCGTTTGCGGCGACATTATTTGCTGTGTAAAAGGGGCCGTGGACCCTCTAGGTTGCCAAGTCTACGGAGCGCTAACCGACGTCCTGCTAGCCACTTCACCACTGGGCGACACGGTGGTCCAGCCCGACCTGCTCGTCGTATCCGATCTCTCGCGCATCAAGGAGCAGTACTACGAAGGCCCGCCCGACTGGATCATCGAGATCGTGAGCCCGGGCAATTCAAAAAAGGAGCTCGACAAGAAATACGCTTATTACGAGGAGGCCGGCGTACGCGAGTACTGGGTGTTGCACCCGCTGGAAAAGACCATCCTGCGCTTCGTGCTCAACGAGGCGGGCGTGTACATTGGTTTGGCACCCCGGACGGTGGACAGTGCGGAGGTGACGTGTACGATCTTTGAGGGCGTGAGCTTTACGGGGGCGGAAGTGTTTCCGTGAGCAAAGCGACAGCCCATGACCGAAGACACGTTCACCCTCCGTCCCGACGATGAGTTCATCGAGCTCAACATGCTGTTGAAGTTGCGGTCCATCGCCCAGAGCGGCGGGCACGCCAAGGTGATGATCGCGGATGGCGAGATACGGGTCAACGGGGAAGAGGAGTCGCGGACGCGGCGCAAGTTGCGGGCGGGGGACGTGGTGGAGGTGGCGGGGGTGCGGATTGGGATTGCGGCGAAAGAGTGACGAGCGTGATTGTTGGGTGCGCGTTGTGGCGAGCCGTGTTTGCCTGCTTAGAGAAGGGGCCCCCACCCCTTTTCACGCTGCCAGGTCCACAGCTGGTATGGACGTAACCGTACCTGGCTCCGCCAGGTCTCAGCCATTGGGACGTACCCGCACCTGGCAGAGCCAGGCAAACACGTCTCGTGCACCGTCTCCCCACGCCGATGCGGCCGTTACCGCTCCCGCCAGCTCTCCACCGCGAAGACCACGTCCGCCCGCTCCGGCAAGGCTTCCAGCAGCTCTTCTCCGATCGCCAGTGCCGGCGTCAGTACACCACCAGCCCGACCTTCCCCGCGCGTGAGCGCCAGCGCCACTGCACTCTCGGCCAGCATCCGTGACGTACATCCGTAGCCTGGGTCGCGCTTCCCGGTCACCGCCGTGCGGAGCGTTTTGCCGGAAGGCGTCTTGCCGAAGAACTTAAGCTTGAAGTAGCCCGCCTCACGCTCCTCGGCACTCGGACCGCTGCCGGGTTTTGGCGCAAGCCCCCGGATGGCCTCCCCGATGACGCCCGTGCCGCCGACCACGCCAATGCCGAGGGCCGTGACCGCCGCCGTGAGCCGGCCGCCAAGGTCGGGACCCGTGGCGGTGGCCTCCGAGTACGCGAAGTCGCGACCGTACGGGAAGCCCGCCATGGCGTGCGAGCGCCGCACGATGCGGGTGTTGATCCCCGCCATGACGAAGGGCGCGGTGTAGGTGTCGAAGCTTTCGCTAAATCGTACGCCTTTTTGGTCGTTCTCGTCCGCGGCGCCGTCGGGGGCGGGGAGGTTGAGCGAGTAGGGGTCGAGCAGGATGCTGGCGACCTTGTCGGACCTCGAGGCTTCCGCCAAAACGTTGTTCAGGCTCGCGAAGGTCCCGCCCGAGAAGCCGCCCCTGGCCGTGGCGACGATCATCTCGATGCTTTCGCAAAACTCGCCGTGCGCGGCCTGGGCCTCGCGCTGGTGGTGGAGCACGCCGATGTCGGAAGGGATAGAATCGAAACCGCAGGCGTGGACGATGCGCACGCCCCACTCGCGCGCGTGGTCGTGGTGGGCCTCGATCATGCGCCGCATCCAGGGTACCTCCCCGGACAGATCGCAGTAGTCGGTGCGGGTTTTGACGCAAGTCGCCACCAGCTTGCTGCCGTGCACGGCGTACGGGCCGACCGTCGAGATCACCACCTCGGCCTGCGCGCACATGGCCCCGAGGCTCGCGGCGTCGTGACTGTCGGCCACCAGCAGGTCGACCCCGTGGATGTCGAGGTCCGCGCGGACCTCCTCGAGCTTCGCGCGGTCGCGCGCGGCCATGGCCCACGTGATGCCGTGCGTGGCCTCGCGACCGGGCGGGTAGGCCTCGTACAAGTAGGCGGCGACGAGTTGGCCGGTGAACCCGGTGGCGCCGAAGACGACAATATGATAGGGACGAGACTCAGGCATAGGGTGAAAATACGCGTCGGGCGTTGTTGTTTCGCAGCGTGATCGTGAGAGCGTTGTCGGGAGTCGGCACGCCTAGCACATGGTCCGCCCACAGATTTGATCCATCCTCATACTGAGCTGCGTCACATCAGCCCCGAGGTCGGCTACGGGGTCTTCGCCACCGCCCACATCCCCGCCGGGACGATCACCTACGTCAAGGACACCCTCGAGGTCATCGTGAGCCCGGAGGACTACCTGAGCCACAACGACGACGTCCGCGGGGCGATCGACAAGTACTCCTACATCGACGAGCACGGCAACCGCATCGTGAGTTGGGACTTCGCCAAGTACGTCAACCACTGCTGCAACTGCAACACGATCTCGACGGGGTACGGCTTCGAGGTGGCCCTGCGGGACATTGCCATGGGCGAGCAGCTCACCGACGAGTACGGCATCTTTAACCTCGAGGAGGAGATGACCCTCGTGTGCGGCTACGAGGACTGCCGCGGGTGCATCCGCCCGGAGGACTTCGAGACCTACTATAAGGAGTGGGACGCGAAGATCAAGCAGGCGCTGCCGCGGCTGATGAGCGTGGAGCAGCCCCTGCTGCCGTTCGTAGACGACGAGACGCGGGCGCGGGTGGACCGGTACTTCGAGGACGCGGGGAGTTATCGGAGTGTGTATGCGCTGAGGTTTGAGGGCGCGCGCGTCACTGCTTAGGGAGGGCGCGCGCTTCGCTTGCTAGATGGGCGGCCCTTGGCCTATATGGGCTGTGCTATCGTCCCATGCCGACGTCCTCCAACCCGCGAACGGCCCCTCTAGGCGAAGCCGCCCATCTAGCGAAGCGCCCCTCTAGGCGAAGCCGCCCATCTAGCGTAGCGCCCGTCTGTATTCCACGCACGTCGTGGAATACAGACACCTCCTTTCCACAATCTACCCAGCCTCCGCCCCGTACCTTCGTCGAGCCATGTCGGAATTCGTCGTCTCTGCCCGTAAGTACCGCCCCGCCCGCTTCGACGATGTCGTGGGGCAGGGCCACGTGTCGGAGACCCTCAAGAACGCCTTGCGGCAAAACCGCCTCGCGCACGCCTTCCTGTTCTGCGGCCCACGCGGCGTCGGGAAGACCACCAACGCGCGCATCCTAGCCAAGGTGCTCAACTGCCTCAACGTCTCCGACGACTTCGAGCCCTGCAACACGTGCGCCAACTGCGTGGCCTTCAACCAGAACGCGAGCTTCAACATCTTCGAGCTCGACGGGGCCTCCAACAACAAGGTCGAGAGCATGCACCAGCTCATGGAGCAGGTCCGCATCCCGCCGCAGACCGGGCGCAAGAAGGTGTACATCATCGACGAGGTCCACATGCTGTCGTCGGCGGCCTTCAACGCCTTCCTCAAGACCCTCGAGGAGCCGCCGGACTACGCGATCTTCATCCTCGCCACCACCGAGAAGCACAAGATCCTCCCGACGATTCTGAGCCGCTGCCAGGTGTACGACTTCCACCGCATCCGCCCGGCCGACATGGTGGCGCACCTGCGGAAGATCTGCGGCGAGGAGGGCATCGACGCCGAGGACGAGGCCCTGCACCTCGTGGCCGAGAAGGCCGACGGGGCGCTGCGCGACGCCCTCTCGATCTTCGACCGACTCGTGAGCTCGGCCCACGATGGGCACCTCACCTACGCGCACGCCGCCGGACAGCTCAACGTCCTCGATCACGCGACCTTCTTCGAGGTCACGGATGCGCTCCTGCGGGAAGACATCGGACAGCTCTACCTCACGTTCGACCAGGTGCTGGCCAATGGCTTCGAGCCGGAGCCCTTCCTCGGGGGCTTGGCGCGGCACCTGCGGCAGTTGTTCGTGTGCAAGAGTCCGCAGACGTTGAAGCTCCTGGAGGTGAGCGAAAGTCTGCGCGAGCGCTACGCGGAGCAGGCGAGTTTGTGCGGACTGCCGTTCTTAGTGAATGCCCTGAATTTGGCGGCGGAGTGTGACTTCAGACTGCGCATGGCGGCGCAGAAGCGGCTGCACGTCGAGTTGTACTTGGTCAAGATGGCCTTCGCGGCGCGGACGGTGGAGCGGGATTTCGTGGCGGTGCCGGGCGGGGGGATTGCCACGCCAGCTCCTGCGGTCGCGGCTCGCAATGACGGGGCGGTGTCGGCTCCTATCGTCGCGGCTCGCAATGACGGGTCGGCTCGCGATGGCGGGGCGGGGGGGGGCTCTGGCTCTGCTGGAACCGAGGCACAGCCGACGCCGACGCCAGCAGCCGCGAAGGAGGTACCGGAGCAGCCGGCTCCGGCCGCACCACAGAGGACGCCCGGCAAAGCCGCTGCTCTAGTCGGTGCCGCCCTCCCGTCCATCTCCTTCGACGACGACGACGGTCCGGTGGCCGTGGCGACGGTCGCGGCCAGTACGCTTTCGCTAAAACAACTCACCACCCAGTGGCTCACCTTCTCGGACGATCAGCCGCAGCGGATCCGGGCCGTGATGCGGAAGGCGAAACTCGAGTTCCGGTGTCCCGAGTTGACGGTGCGCGTGGGGAGTCTGCTGGCGCTCAATATCCTCAAGACGGAAGCCCAAAACATCCGCGACATCAAGACGGCAGTGAACTGCGACGAGTTGGACATCGTGTACGAGTTCGACGAGTCGCTGGCCCCGAAGGAGGAGGTGAAGGTGAAGCCGGCCGGCCCGAAGGAGCAGTACCAGGTCCTGATGGATGTCAACCCGGAGGTGGACAGTCTGCGGAAGCGGCTGGGGCTGAAGTACGAGGGGTAGGGCGGGCGCGAGCTTCGCTCGCTAGGCGGGCGGCTGCGGCTAGGTGGGCGGCTGGGCTGTGTGGGCGCCTGTGGCTGAGTGGGCTTCGCGTGCGGGCGTCGAGGCGTGACTTTGCGTAAGGGGCTCTGGGGCGGGACATCGGCGCTAAAAGTGTGGCAAGCATTTCTAAAAGTTATCAACACTATAAAGCATTGAAAAATAGCGATTTAGGTTGGTTTATAGTATCCTTTGCAAAGGGATCCTTAAGTTGCCATGAACAAAAAATGACGAAGGTTGCGGGCGGCGCCTACATTTGATTCATGAAGAAAAACTACCCCCCCCCCCCAGGGTTCGTATGGGACTAGCGCTGCCTACCCAAATTTCGTGTTGGGTCTGCTCTTAATCGCCTTTCTGGGTTCTACCGCCTGCGGGAAGGAAGACCTCCAGTCTACTCCTGCACCTGACCTGGAACAGGCGCTCGAGCCAAACACGGGAGTCGAGATCGCTCCGAGCCCTGATGCCGCGTGGCGAGGAGACCTCCCAGGAGTCTCAGTGCGGGACGGTCGCCTGGCTTTCGCAAGCTTGGAGCTACTCGGCGAGTCACTGCAGGTGATGTGGAACAACCAGCAGCAACTTCACAAAATCCAGGAGCGGTACGAAACGCCTGCAACGTCTCAGAGCTTCAATGGGACTGGCTTCGTGAGTAACGAAACGGCCACTAACGAGCTGTTCGCCCGAGCTGAGGCGGCAGAAGAGGAAGACCCGGCTTTAATTGCTTTGGCGGATCAAATTCGCGCTAACGACCCCTCGGTAAGACACCTCGTCACTACGCAGACCGACGAACTCGGCGAGATACACGTGGAAGAGACGGTTCAGTCTACCTTATACAGGTATTTGGCAAATGAGCAAGCAGAATTGATTGTCGGAGACGAGCTCTGGCAGTTTACGTACGATGATCTACTGATTACCCCCATCGAAGCGGGCGAAACCGGATACCGAAAGGTGCCGATCATTAGCAATCTGCTGGCGACCGAGGCGACGACGCCAGGTGAGGTAAACCCTCGTTATTACTCGAAGTGCGATAGCCAATACGAATATTACAAAGCGAACGGCAAGAAAAACATCTACAAGTTTCAAGGCCGATATGGCTATCTCGAGATCGCTTTCGGGCGTGAGTTCAAGGTCGTCACTAAGCATGAGCTACGAAAAGCGAAGCTATGGTGGAGAGCCTTTGCGCCGACGATCTATGCATCCGGCGGGCCAGCCCAAGCTACGCTGCGGTGCGACGCAGGCAGAGGCGATGCGTTAAGGACTTATCCTAGCGGCAGCACGGGTACGATTCCGAATGCAGGCAAGGCGGAGCACCTTTTCTTTGTCGGCAGCCCAAGTGAGGGGCGTGGTTGCGACTACGTAGACGCTCGCTTTCGTATTCAGTGGGCTAAGATGGGAGGACAGGGCTGGGGTGTCTCCTCAGACCTGTACACGTCTTGCGAAGGCTCGTTCCCACGGCCATAGAATATCCTTTTTCACAAAGTCCGGCGAAGCACGAGTGTTTCGCCGGACTTATCTGTCGTATCGTGGCACGATTGAGGGGGATTTTAATTCTAGTAGCAGTCATGTTCGGATATGATTCTACGGCGCAATTAGGAATTAATACAGATGGGGTAGATGTCTCCTACACTGGGGATTTAATGCATCACAGTGCATCCTTCTCCGCAGGGCTGAGGCATGTCTATTCTTATGAGGAAAATTTTTATACAGGGGTTGCGGCATTCAGATATTTTCAATTAAATACAGCTGTCAATTATAAAGTAGTACAGTTTGGGAGGGTTTACATGGGCGGATCTTTAGGCGTGGAGCTGGTATATCACCACCTCCTACTAGGATTCTGGTCCACTAATGGAACCCGTACCTGGGAAATCGACCCAATATTTCGCTACTTCTCCGATGTTGTGATCCGGGCAAAGAAGCCCGCCGTCGTGATGCGCATCAGTGCTACCATAGGTACTCGCGACATACCCCGCAACAACTTTATGCAAATTGGCGGCATCGTCTATTTCAGGAAACGATTTGAAGAACATTCCACTCGTGGCCGCCGTGCTGGCCGTATCTAACACTCTAGCCGTCGGGCAGGCGATTCGGCCAGTGGCGGCGTTCGGGCAGGCATACGACGTTACCGCCGTCAACCTAGGCGTGGAGTACGTGCCGCATCAGCGCGTAGGGTTCGGCACCTCGCTCGGAATCCCCTTCCAGCCGTACCGGATCCCGGAGCGGGAGTATTCGACTTTCCCGCAGTACGTGCCCTGGCGCTTCTACGCGTATGCCTGGGCGATGGATACGCGGGAGATCAGGCTTGGGCCATACGTCGACGGTATAACGAACTCGCGCCGTCCGTTCGGTACTGATCCTCCTTACGACACTCAGCGGGCGCTCGCATTGGCCTGCGCCATCGCGCCTCCGCGTCGACTGCTGCCGGCGGGTTTCGACCTTCGGGTGTTGGTGGGGCTGCTGGACTATTTCAGTGTCGAGGATGATTCCGGATATGCCTTTACGGTGATCCAGGGGAGATTCGAAATGATGGCCACTTACCAGCTGCTTCGGAAAAGAACGTTTACCCGCTGAGTCGCGAAGGTGAGGGGCCAACCGGGTCCCTACATTCGCCGCCGCATGTACCCCAACCTCTCCTACATCTTCCACGACCTCATCGGCACGGAGCGCGACAATGCCCTGGCCGTGGTGCAGACCTTCGGGTTGTTCCTGGCGCTCGGGACCATCACCGCGGCGCTGTTCCTGCGGTGGGACATGCGGCGGCGTGCAGGCCTCGGGCAGTTCTCGGCGGCGCAGACGGCGGCGACGGTGACGGTCGGCGGGGGGGCGGGCTTCGGGGACTACTTGGGCGCTGTCGTGTTTGGGTGGCTGCTGGGGTGGAAGGGCTTGCCCTTGGTGCAGGGCGTGGAGGGCCCAGTCAAGGATTTCGTTTTGTCGGGCGAGGGGAGCGCCATCGCGGGCATCGTCGGGGCTTTGCTGGCGGCGGGGTACACGTACTACAGCTCGCAGCAGGAGAAGGCGAAATACCCGGTCGCGAAGGAAGTCGAGGTCACGATCCAGCCCTGGGAGCGCACCTCGGACATCGCCATCATCGCGGCGCTGAGCGGACTGCTGGGCGCCAAGGTCTTCGGGATCTTGGAGGTGCCTCCCGACAACATCGGCGAGTTCTTTCGGCAGTTCTTCAGCGGGCAGGGCCTAGCGATCTTCGGGGGACTGATCGCCGGCTTCTTCGGGGTGTGGTGGTACATGCGGCGCCACCGACTGGCCTTCTGGCCGATGGCGGACGCGATTGCGCCGGGGATGCTCATCGGCGTGGGCGTCGGGCGTATCGGGTGCCAGTTGTCCGGCGACGGCGACTGGGGCGTCGAGAACCCGGCGCCCCCGCCGAGTGGGTGGTTCCTGCCGGAGTGGATGTGGTCGTTTCGCTACCCACACAACGTCATCAACGAGGGCGTCCCGATCCCGGGCTGCGACGTCGAGTACTGCATGCAGCTCGCGACGCCCGTGTGGCCGACGCCCTTCTACGAAGTCATCATGCTCATTGGCTTGGGACTGGTGCTGTGGGTTTTGCGGAAACGCGCCGAACCCTGGCCCGGCCTACTCATGGGCGGCTACCTGATTTTCAACGGTGTCGAGCGCTTCTTCATCGAGAAGATCCGCGTGAACGCGACGTACGATCTGTTCGGGTACCACCCGACGCAGGCGGAGATCATCGCGGTGGTGAGTGTGCTGTGCGGGATCGGGTTGTGCGCGTGGACGTTAAGGAAGGGGAGGCGGGCGTATGGGCAGTGGGTGTAGGGTGGCAAAAAGCCTGGTGGCTTTTTGCGGCCTTGACCTGCAGCGACCCAATGGGGTAGGGGACCCGTTGGCGAGCCGTTGGCCTCCGCCGCCAACGGCCCCCGCCGCGCTCCGCGCCATCCCTTACCTTCGCCCCCATGCCCATCAACAAAGGCGACGCCGCCCCCGATTTTACCCTCCCCAACTCCGAAAACCAACCCGTCTCCCTCACGTCCTACACCGGGCAGCCCGTTGTGGTGCTGTTCTTCCCGCTCGCGTTCACGGGCGTGTGCACCGCCGAGATGTGCACCATGCGCGACGCCATGGCGCAGTACCAGGGCCTCAACGCGCAGGTGCTCGGGATCTCGGTGGACAGCCCCTTCACGCTCGCGAAGTTCAAGGCCGAGCAAAACCTGAACTTCCCCCTGCTCTCGGACTTCAACAAGTCGGCCGCCGAGGCCTACGGCGTCGTGTACGAGGACTTCTTCGGACTCAAGGGCGTCGCCAAGCGCTCGGCCTTCGTGGTGGCGGCCGACGGGCGCGTGGCCTACGCCGAGGTCTTGGAGGACGCCGGCCACCAACCCGACTATCACCAGATCCAGCAAACCCTTCGCGAGATTGCCTAGTTGTTCTGATACCGGCGCCCACGCGCCGCACCCACCCCGACGCGCCCGCATGATCCCCCGCAACGCCTTCCCGGAGCCCGACACCGACACGGACGTCATGTTCGACGAGGACATCGACATCGCCCTCGACGCCCTCCTCGACGAACACTCGCAACTCATCGTCTACAACGACGACGTCAATACCTTCGACTGGGTGATCGAGTGCCTCATCGAGATCCTCGGGCACGACTCCACGCAGGCCGAGCAACTCGCGATGCTGATCCACTTCAAGGGCAAGGCCACCGTCAAGTCCGGCCCCTTCGAGGAGCTCCAGCCCCTCAAGGACGGCCTCGTCGACCGCGGCCTGTCGGCCGTCATCGAGGGGACGAAAGTCTAGCCTATCGCACGCGTGAACTGGCTCAGCACTCGCCTCGCCTTCCCGAACGTCGAATCCGCCACCTCCGAGGGGATCGTGGCCGTGGGCGGGGACTACCGCTGGGAGCGGATCCTGCTCGCCTACCGCCTCGGGATCTTCCCGTGGAGCAACACCTCCGACCCGATCGTGTGGTGGAGCCCGGACCCGCGTTTCGTCCTGTTCCCCGACCGCCTCAAGGTCCAGAAGTCGATGCGGTCCACGATCCGGCAAAGGCGTTTTGGCGTAAGCTACGATACGCACTTCCGCGCCGTCATCACGGCCTGCGGCCTCGTGCCCCGCGGCGGCGAGATGGTCGGGACCTGGATCTCGGACGCGCTGCTCGAGGGCTACGTCGCGCTCCACGAACAGGGGCTCGCGCACAGCGTCGAGGTCTGGGAGGACGGCACGCTCGTCGGCGGGCTCTACGGCGTGGCCATCGGGAGGGTCTTCTGCGGGGAGAGCATGTTCGCCCTCGAGCCCAACGCCAGCAAGTACGGCTTCATCCACCTCGTGCGCAACCTGCGCCGCCGCGGCTACTGGCTCGTCGACTGCCAGATGCCCACGCCCCACCTCGAGCGTTTCGGCGCCGAACCGATCTCCCGCCGCGAATACATCCGCACCTTGCGCCTCAATGACGCCGAGGCGACGGACCGCGGCCCGTGGACCACGTTAATGACCGACGACGCCCTCGACGACCACCCCTAGGGTGCCTGTAAAATACTGTTTATCTCTTCTCGAGATATCTTAATCATTTGAAAATTAGTACTCCGTATGCTGGGTGAGTTATTCGCGGCGCTTACGCACCCCGCCACTCAGATGGCGCACCTACGGCGCTTTGGCCACATACTGGCGCTCTGCATCCTTTGCCTTGCCATCCCGAGCGTCCGAGCCCAACTCGGCCCCGCCCCCGGCGTCTACCAGCGCGGCTACTACCGCTCGCCGGTCGGGCGTGAGATCAAGGCCTCCGGCACCTTCGGGGAGCTGCGCCGCGACCACTTCCACATGGGGCTCGACATCAAGAGCGTCAACCGCAGCGTCGGCGACCCCGTCTACGCGGTGGCGGACGGGTACGTGAGCCGACTCAAGATCTCGAGCGCCGGCTACGGCAACGCCATCTACGTCGACCACCCGAACGGTACGCGCAGTCTGTACGCCCACCTCGACGACTTCGTCCCGGAGGTCCAGGCCTTTCTGGATTCGGTGCACTACGCCCGGGAGGAGTTCGAGGTCGAGGTGCAGCTTTCGCCAAAACGCTTGCCGGTGCGGGCGGGCCAGCGCCTCGGTAGCATGGGGAACACGGGCTCGAGCCAGGGGCCGCACCTGCACTTCGAACTGCGGCTCTCGGCCACGGACGAGGCCTTCAACCCGCTGCTTTACGACTTCCCGATCCGCGATGGCCTGGCGCCGAGCCTGCGCGGCCTCACCGTCTACAGCCTCGATCGCGACGGCAAACCGGCCCGCGTGGCCAAGCAAAGTCTCGCGCGCAAGGGCGACGACTACACTTCGAACGAAGTCGTCGTGCCGCCCGGCAAGGTCGCCTTCGGGCTCAAGGCCTACGACGTGGCCGAGGGCACCTCGAATCTCAACGGCGTCTTCGGGATCTCCTGCCGCGTCGACGGGCGCCTCGTCTGGCGCAGCTTCTACGACACGATCGCCTTCGAGCAGACGCGCTTCATCCAGGCGCACTACGACTACGCGGCGCAGTCCGGCGGCGAGGGCTACTACTACCGGCTCCACAAGTTGCCCGGGGACCGCCTCCGCATCTACGAGACCGTCGTCGACCACGGCGCGGTGCCGGTGGGTTTTGGCGAAAGCCGCCAGGTCGAGATCCAGGCCGGCGACGCCTTCGGGAACACCTCGACGTTGCGCTTTACCGTGCGGGGGGATACGACGTACAGGCCCGCGCCCGGCCTGCCGCCGTTCAACTTCGTGCTCGTGCCGGAGCGCGCGAGTGACTTCAGCCTCGGGGATGCGGGCTTTCGCGTGGAGGCCGGATCGGTTTACACCAAAACCTTCTTGCGCGGGGCCATCCGCACGGCCGCGACCCCGGGGGCGTACTCGAGCTGCTACGACATCGGCCAGGACGAGGAGCCGCTCCAGCGGCCCGTGCGCGCGAGCGTGCCCCTCGATAACGTACCGGCCGAACTCCGCGCGAAGGCTTACTTCGGGAGCTGTGGCGCGGCGCCCCGCAAGACGATGGGCGGCAGACTGAGCGCCGACGGCCGAACCCTCGAGGGCGAGATGGGCTACTGGCGCTCGTTCGCGGTCTTCGTGGACACCGTGCCGCCGACGATCAAGGCGCTCTCCCGCGGGGTCTACCGCATCTCCGACGAGGTGAGTTCGGCGCGGGACCTCACCTACCGCGTGACGCAAAACGGGCAGTGGGTGCTCGCGGCCCTCGACGCGAAGAGCGACCGGCTCGCGGTGAGGACCGACAAGCTACGGCCCGGCCCGATCCGCGTGACGGTGAGTGACGAGGCCGGCAACGTGACCGCCATCGAGCAGTAATCAGGCAATATGAAGGTAATGTAAACCGAGAGGCGCCGCCGCTGTTGCGGAGGGTAGATGCATGGCGCATCTTTGCATACTTCACTCAAACTACCCACCCATGAAAACAGCTTTTACACTCCTCTTCTCTCTGGCGCTCGTAGCAGCGTCCCACGCCCAGACGACCAATGTCACCTTCGCGGTCGACATGACGGGCGCGGCCAACTTCCGTCCCGGTATGGACACCCTTCGCGTGGCCGGTAATTTCCAGCGCCCCAACGAATGGACCCCCCGCGCGAGGGCAAACGACAACATCCTCACCGATCCCGACGGCAACGGCGTGTACTCGGTCACGTACAAGGTTGCACCCGGGAGCTACCAGTACAAGTACGTCATTAATATTTGGGCGGACGTCGGCTTCAACGAGGACGGCGGCACATCCCCCTTCATCGGGGGCCGGTCTTGCCTCAACACCGACGGCAACCGCGCCCTCACCGTCACCGCCGCCGCGATGACCACGCCGATCTACCTGTACAACACTTGTACGACGAGCGCGAAGGTCATCTCGGGCGTCAAGGACTTCGCCCAGCTCGAGGGCGTGGAGCTTTCGCCCAACCCCGTCGTCGACCAGGCCTCGCTCACGTTGCCTGCCGGCGGCACGTACCAGATCCGCGTGATGGGTTCGGACGGGCGCATCCTCTCCGACGTGCAGGGCTACCAGGGCTCGGTGTACAGCCTGCAGCGCGACAACCTCGCCAGCGGCCTGTACCTCGTCGAGGTCCTCGAGGCCAGCCGCGGCGAGCGCGCCGTGCTGCGCTTCACGATTCAGTAAGGGGGGGCGGCTTTCGCCAAAA
Source organism: Saprospiraceae bacterium (assembly GCA_965215115.1). GTDB lineage: Bacteria > Bacteroidota > Bacteroidia > Chitinophagales > Saprospiraceae > CALDTK01. The sequence goes on along the minus strand of OZ244050.1, from coordinate 1,077,589 downwards.
CCTTCACCGGGGGAGCCCCGTCGGACCTAGGTTCGGCGGGGCTCCCCGCGTGTTGGGGGGCGGCCAAACCGCGGGTGTGCGACGAATAGCGCGTTTGTTTACCTTCGCGCCGCTTTTGACGGAAGCGTAGGGATCGACGAGATCGCCGGCGGCCAAGTCTTCTTCCAAGTCTTTCTGTCTCACCCAACCGTTTAATGCCTTATGGGAAGTACGCTTACCCTTTTGTTCCCCGCGTTCGGGGTCCTCGCCCTTTTGTACACGTTCTGGAGATCCTCGTGGGTCGGCAAACAAGACCCCGGCACCGAGCGCATGCAGCGCATCGGGAAGAACATCGCCGACGGCGCGATGGCCTTCCTGAAGGCGGAGTACACGGTGCTCGCGCCCTTCGTACTCGTGGTCGCCGCGCTACTCGCCTTCACGGCCGACGGTGGCACGTCTAGCATCCTCATCGGGGCCTCGTTCGTCCTCGGCGCGATCTGCTCGGCGCTCGCCGGCTTCATCGGGATGCGCGTGGCCACGAAGGCCAACACCCGCACCACGGCCGCCGCGCGCACCTCGCTCGGCAAGGCCCTCGAGGTAGCTTTTGCCGGCGGTGCCGTCATGGGCATGGGCGTCGTCGGGCTCGGGATGCTCGGACTGGGGCTGCTGTTCTTCTTGTTCAGCACGAGTTTCGCCGTGCCCGTCGACGGTGACGTGGTGCTGTACCGCAACTCGATCATTCGCGTGATCACGGTGTTGACCGGGTTCAGTTTTGGCGCAAGCTCCATTGCCCTCTTCGCACGCGTGGGCGGGGGCATCTACACGAAGGCCGCCGACGTCGGCGCGGACCTCGTCGGCAAGGTCGAGGCCGGCATCCCGGAAGACCACCCCCTCAACCCCGCCACGATCGCCGACAACGTCGGTGACAACGTCGGTGACGTGGCCGGCATGGGCGCCGACCTCTTCGAGAGCTACGTCGGGTCGATCATCGGGACGATGGTGATCGGCGCGGCGACGATCGGCACGGGGGCCTTCGTGGCCGACGGTGACTTCGCGGGGCTCAACCTCGTGCTGCTGCCGATGGTGCTGGCCTCGGTCGGGATCCTCACGTCTATCATCGGTACGTTCTTCGTGAACGTCAAGGAGGGCGGTGACCCGCAGAAGGCGCTGAATACGGGCGAGTTTATTGCGGCCGGTCTGATGATCGCGGCTACGTACGGGGTCATCTCCTGGATGGTGCCGGGGGAGGGCTTCACGCTGCTCGGCTTCGAGCAGGGCGCGACCCCGATTGCTTACACGGGCAACGGCATCTTCTTCGCGGTGATCATCGGGCTGGTGGCCGGCCTGGGCATCGGGATGATCACGGAGTACTACACGGGGACGGGCACGGCGCCGGTGCGGTCGATCGTCGAGCAGTCGGGCACGGGCGCGGCCACCAACATCATCGCGGGCCTCGGGGTCGGCATGATGTCGACGGCGATCCCGATCCTCATTTTGGCCGCGGCCATCCTGGGGGCCTTCTACTTCGCGGGTCTCTACGGCATCGCCATTGCGGCGGTGGGGATGCTCTCGAACACGGGCATCCAACTCGCGGTCGATGCGTACGGCCCGATCTCCGACAACGCCGGTGGCATCGCCGAGATGGCCGAGCTGCCGAAGGAGGTGCGCCAGCGCACCGACAAGCTCGACGCGGTGGGCAACACGACGGCGGCCATCGGGAAGGGCTTCGCGATTGGGTCGGCGGCGCTCACGGCGCTGGCGCTCTTCGCGGCCTTCATCACGACGTATAACGTGGCGCACCCCGGCACGCCGATCTACGGCATCAACGTGATCGACGCGCAGGTGATGGCGGCGCTCTTCGTGGGGGCGATGCTGCCGTTCGTGTTCAGCGCCCTGTCGATGAACGCCGTCGGTCGCGCGGCCAACGACATGATCGAGGAGGTGCGCCGGCAATTCCGCACGATCCCCGAACTCACGGCGGCCCTGGCGCTGATGCGCAAGTACGACGGCGCCGAGATGAACACCTGGACGACGGCCGACCGCGCCGTGTTCGACGCCGCCGACGGCAAGGCCGAGTACGAGAAGTGCGTCGCGATCTCGACGAAGGCCTCGATCCGGGAGATGGTGCTGCCGGGCCTGATCGCGATCCTCACGCCCGTGGTGGTCGGCTTCGTGCCGGGCCTGTTCGGGAGCACCTCCGGCGGCATCATGCTGGGTGGTTTGCTGGCCGGCGTGACGGTCTCGGGGGTGCTGATGGCCATCTTCCAGTCCAACGCCGGTGGCGCGTGGGACAACGCGAAGAAGATGTTCGAGGAGGGCGTCAACATCAAGAACGAGACCTACTACAAGGGTTCGGACCCGCACAAGGCCGCGGTGGTCGGTGACACGGTCGGTGATCCGTTCAAGGATACCTCGGGGCCGAGCCTGAACATCTTGTTGAAGCTGATGAGCGTGGTGGCGTTGGTGATCGCGCCGTTGATTTAGGCGCGCGGCTTCCGGTCTCCGTGCCGGGCGCGCCTCAGTTGCGACACGGGAGCGCGCGCCGGGGCGGAGCCCGGGAGCCGCGCGCTCTGGACGGAGCCCGGGAGCCGCGCGCGGGCTTTTCTTTGTCCGATGGTTCGTATCGCACTCCTTGCCTTAAGTTTTGGCGCAAGCTTGCTGCTCTGCCCTCCCGCCATGGCGCAATCGATGCAATCGGACTGGGGGGCGAAGTGGGCCAACATGCGCAACTACACCCTCGCGGTGGCGGCGGCGATGCCGGCCGAGGACTACGGCTACGCGCCGGTGGACACGGGGATGATGACCTTCGGGGAGCAGCTGGTGCACCTGGCCGGCAACATCACGTGGCTGAGTACGAGCAAGCTGCGGGACGGGGAGCGGCCGGCGCGCCCGACGGTGGATCCGCTGGACAAGGTGGCCGTTCGGCAAAACCTGGAGGCGGCCTTCGACCTGGGCGCTACGGCGTTGGCGGGATTGAGCTACGGCGATATCCAGGAGTCGGTGGACTGGTTCGCGGGCGAGAGATTGACGCGGCGGCGGGTGGGGCTGTTGCTGTTCGACCACGTGACGCACCACCGGGCGCAGGCGATCGTGTACCTGCGGCTGAAGGGGATCGCGGCGCCGGGGTACGTGGGGTGGTGAGGGGCGTGACGCAGGGGGCCGCCACTCGGAAGTGGTCGGACGGCCCCGCCGGCGCGCTACGCACTTGCGCTCGGGCGTCTAGCTTTACGCAACTCCTATGGTACGTTTCGTCGTTTTCGTATTTGCGGCCTGGCTGCTGGTCATTTGCGTTGGCGCGCTCGGTGCCCAATCCTCGTCCGCGTCGGTGCCGCCTGGCGATAGCCTCACTGTGGCCAGGCTGCAGGCGACCCTCCGGCCCCACCCCCGCCTACTTCTCGATACCGCCGACCTCGACCGAATCGGCGGCCTCCCGCACTACGCGTTTTTGCGAAAGCGCGCCGATGCCCTCCTGGCCGAGCCAACGCTCACGCGCGAGATTATTGGGCGACGCCTCCTGGACGTGAGCCGGGAGGCCCTCCGGCGCACCACCACGCTCGCGCTCGTGTACCGCGTCTCCGGGGAGAAGCAGTACGTAGAGCGCCTCGAGCGCGAACTCCTCGCCGTGTGCGCCTTCGAGGACTGGAACCCGAGCCACTACCTCGACGTGGCCGAGATGGCGACGGCCGTCGCGCTGGCGCTCGACTGGACCTACGACGCCCTAACGCCCGCTACGCGCGAACGCGTGAGCGAGGCCCTCTACGCGCAGGCCCTCCTGCCGGCGCTCGAGGACCACGCATGGGTGACGACCGACAACAACTGGAACCAGGTCTGCCACGCCGGCAGTGTCGCCGCGGCGCTCGTCCTCGCCGAGGATCACCCGCACGTGGCGACGCGGGTCATCAATCGCGCCCTGCGCAGCGCCCACTACGCGCTGGACCCTTACGCCCCTGACGGTGTCTACCCGGAGGGGCCGTCGTACTGGGCCTACGGCACGGGCTTTAGCGTGCTGATGATCGAGTCGCTGCGCTCGGCCCTCGGGACGGACTTCGGGCTCGCGCGGTCCCCGGGCTTCCTCGCGAGCGCGACGTGGGTGGCGGTCACGGAGGCGCCTTCCGGCAAAACGCACAACTTCGGGGACTGCTCCGAGCGCTTGGGTGGTGGCGCGGCGGAGGTGCGGGCGTGGTTCGCAGCCGAGACCGGCGATGCGGCGCTCGTGGATGCGGCCGATGTGCTGGCGGGTTACGCGAGCGACGGGCGTAGCTCGCGGACCTCGGCGCTGGCCTTACCGTGGGTCGCGCGTCACTTCCGCAGTGCGGGGGGGCGGGCACTGCCCGAGCGCTGGGCCGGTGGCGGTCCGAGTCCCGTGGCGTACGTACGGCCCGGGGGCCGACGCGGCTACTACCTCGCCGTCAAAGGCGGGCGCGGCAGCATCAACCACGGTCACCTCGACGCGGGCAGCTTCGTGTTCGAGGTCGACGGCGTGCGCTGGGGCATCGACCCCGGCAATCAGCCTTATCACCCACTAGAAGTCGCCGGCCTCAACCAGTGGGACCGCAGCCAGGACTCGGAGCGGTGGACGCTGCTCAGCAAGTCGAACTCCGGACACTCGACCCTCACCGTCGACGAGGCCCGCCACCGCGTGCACGGCTTTGCGTCACTCAGGCAGGATTCGGCCAGTGGCGTCATCAGCGTCACGCTCGACTCGGTGTTCGGGGGCCAGCTCAGTAGTGCGCGCCGGACGTTCGCGCCGCTCGGGGAGGCGGGCGTGGTGATTATCGACTCGCTCGGGGTCCTGCCCGGGACGCGAACGGTGCGCTGGCAGATGATGACGACGGCCACCGTGGACGTGACCCCCGGAGGCGCGCTGCTCAGCGCCGAGGGCCGGCGGCTCGCGCTCCGCGTGCTGGCCCCGGCGGGCGCGAAGCTTTCCGTAGTGTCGCTCGACCCACCGCCGCTGGCGCTCGATCTGGCGATGCCGGGCCTGAAGCGCGTTGACGTGGTCGTGCCTGCGGCCTTGGCGCGCGACGGACGATTGGAGATCGTGGTTGCTTTGGAGGGGCTCGGGGGGGAGAGCGACCGGTGAGGCGGGAAGATGCGGGGTGCCTGGGTGCCTGGGTGCCTGGGTGCGGGGCCTGGGTGCCTGGGTGCCTGGGTGCGGGGTGCCTACCGTGCCTCGACGGGGCCGCGCCGATGGAGGGCCCAATACCAGCCTGCGCCCAGTATCGCGCACGCGACGCCGAGGCCCGACAGCGCCCACCGGTAGCGGCGCCGGTCGCGCAGCCACGCCGCTTGTGCCTGGACGAGGGAACTGTCGCGCGACAGTTCGTAGCGGCGCGCGAGGCGCATCACCTCGCGGTCGCGGCTCAGGGAGTCTAGCGCCAGCTGGATCGCCTGGTGCCGCCGCAGGTGGTAGAGCGCCGAATCGTGGCGCCCGAGCGCGTCGTAGGACTCCGCCAACTCCTCGTGGAGGAAGAGGTCGTAGAAGAGGGTCGGGCGCTTACCCGCGATCCCGCGGACGGTGTCGATGAGGGTCACGGCCCAAGCCGGCTCTCCGCTGCGTCGGTAGGCGCGCGCGAGCTCGAAGCAGACGTGGGCGCGCTCGTCGGGGTCGCCGGCGGCATCGAGGGAGGAGCGGGCGCGCGTGAGCTCCCGGATGGCCTCGGCCTGCCGGTCGAGCTCCGAGAGCATCCGCCCGTACCAGAGCCGCGCGTATCCCTCCTGCTTGCGACCCTCCGCGGGCGCGAGCGCGAGCGCCGTCTCGACGTAGGAGAGCCCCCCCGCCGGGGCGCCCCGCTTGCTGTAGAGCGTCCCGAGGTCCAGGGCGGCCTCGTAGCGCTCGGCGGTCGTGCCCTTGGCCCCGGCGAGGGCGTAGGCCTCCGCGTAGTACACGGTGGCCTCGTCGTAGCTCCGTTCCAACTCAAGGGCGCGCCCCATCCACTTCGCGAACGCGCGCTGCCAGTCGGGTACGTCGGCGGCGATGCTGTGGGCGTGGGCCTCCCGCGCGACCGCCAGCACCGGCGCGGCGTCGAGATCCCAGTAGTACGCGTCCGCCAGGCCGAAGGCCGTCTGGAAGTACGTTTCCGAGGGGACGCGCCCGGTGGCGCGGAGTCGCGACAGCGCCTCGCGGAGCGCGGCGCGGGCCCCGGCGCGGTCGTCGAGTTGGTAGAGCAGGGCCTTACCTACGAGGAAGTACAGCTGCGTGGCGCGCTCCTCGTCGACGACCGAACTCAGGCCCGTCGCCTCGCGGGCCAGCAGGTGGATCGCACTGTCCATCGCGGTCGCGGTTGCGGGCGGACGCATCAGCGACCGGGCCTGCCCCACGACCTCCATAAGCTCGGGCCCGACGCGATCGTAGCCCGCCGTAAGGGTGACGGACTCTACCCAGGTGCGGAGTTTCCCGGGGGCGGACTGTTGCCAGTTGGGCTCCTGCGCCGCGGCGGCCGCTGCCACGCCGTTGACGAGCAGCAAGACCCACAGCCAGCGCCCCAGGCGCGGAGCACTTGCGGAAGCGTTCGTCATCGTGCGGTAAGGTAAGTGCTACGCGCCCAATGTTAGCGCGGCGACAGAGCGGGGGCGACCGCATTGTTTTTACTCTCTTCAAACCCCGTTCACACACCCCGCCCACCTTCGCGCCCATGCTCGTCAACCACCACACCCACACCACCTACTCCGACGGGCGCGACCGCCTCGTGGACGTTTTGGCGAAAGCCCACCGCCTCGGCCTGGACGGCGTCGGCATCAGCGACCACGCCCCGATCCACGGCAATCCCGTGAGCCACTTCGACGCGGCCGACCTCGACGCCTACCTCGCCGAGATCGCCGCGGCGAAGGCCGTGTACGCGGGGCGGATGCAGGTGTATGCCGCGCTCGAGGTGGACTACATCCCGGGCTGCATCTCGCCGGTCTCGCCGCGGGTGCCGCGCGGGGCGCTCGACTACGTGCTCGGGGCCGTACACTACGTCGATACCTGGCCAGACGGACAATCTTTCGGGTTCGAGGCCAGCGAGGAAGGCTTCGTCGAGGGCGTCGACCTGATCTTCGGCGGGGACTTCCGCGCCGTCGTCGAGCGCTACTACGGGCTGATCCGCGGGATGGTCCGCACGGCCGCCCCGGACATCGTCGCGCACCTCGACCGCATCCGGCGGTACAACCGCGGCGGGGTGTACTTCGACGAGGGATCGACGTGGTACCGCGACGAGGTCCGCGACACCCTCGAGACGATCGCGCGCGCCGGCATCCTCATGGAGGTCAACACGAAGGACCTGTACCGTGGGCACACCACCGAGCCGTACCCGGGGCGGTGGGCGTTGCGGCAGGCGTTCCACCTCGGGGTCCCGGTGCACCTCGGCAGCGACGCCCACGACGCGGCCGACCTGGTGAGTGGTTTCGACGAGGCCGCCGCGCTGCTGCGGGAGGTCGGCTACCGGAGTGTGTGCGTACGCGACGGCGCGCAATGGCGCGAGGTCGGGATCGGGGAGTTGGTGTTGGGGTGAGGGGGGGCTTTCGCCAAAACCCGTCACCGTCTCCCCGCTTTTCCGTATCCTTAGCCCACGATGACGAAGGAGAAGCTGGCCATCAAGGCGATGACGATCGAGGGCTTTGGCCGCTTCCAGGAGGCAACGCGGATCGAGTTTGCGCCGGTGACGTTTTTGATCGGGCCGAATGGGGCGGGGAAGAGTACGGTGGGGCGGGTGTTGGGGATATTGCGCCGGGCGTTTGGGGATACGGAGGGGCCGGAGGTCTTTATGGAGGAGGGGGAGAGCTTTACGGTGTGGTTTGAGTTTGCTGAGGCGATTGCGCCGCGGGGGGTGGAGTTGGGGTTGAAAGTAGAAAATGCAAACGGCAGGATACATCTAGAAAGCTATAGTTTGCGTTTTGGAGGTACAAGTGTAATTAGTTTCGAGATTGCACGGAAGCTAAGTAAATCAAGAGAGCTAAGTATACATGATATTTATGCAGAGTTCGCAGCCCAAACTTGTTCGAACAGCTTGACTATTACGTTTTGCGAACTGCTCGCCAGCGACAAGCCAAATCATGACAACTCACTGTTGATGAAGGTTGGAGATTTTCGTACCCTGGGAGGAGAAGAAGAACTGGCTAGCGAGGCATTTGGCTTTGGTGATTATAGAAACTTGACCGTAAAGATTCACCAGCTGAATAGCGCAAAACACTTAATTGATAAGGCGAACTTGCAAGAATCCCCAAATTTGAAAAGGTTCTTGTGCTTAGACTTGATTGAGATCGACGATTACGACTTAATTAGTACACTGTCATTAACATCCTTTGTAAGCCGCACTAGACTAACTGACGCCTATAGTAATCAAAGAGCACAGGACGCGATCCACATGAGGGCTATTCAGCCAATGATAGAATTAAAGGATTTTTTGAACGACTACTCTGCGTCACCCCATGATCTTGATCGCTGTTGGCTTCAGCATCTGAGTGAAATATCATGCAGGGATTTGTACGATTTTGATGGAAAAGATTATCAAGAAAGTAATGTAGTAGAATATATTAAAAGCCTATGTAGGGTTTATGAAGATATTGGATCAGAACAGCTAAGCATACTGTCTTCTAACTGGCACTGCATTGCAGCTTTAGAATCCATTGCTCACGACCTGAAAGATATTACTGAACATTTGTCCTTTTCTTTTGATTCGATAGCACCATTCAAATTATCACAACGAGTACATTACGACTGGATTGGCGCAAAAGCAAATCCTGCTACAGCAAACATAGCAGCATTCTGCGACGATCACATCGAATCGCAAATCAAGGGGAAGCCACTGTCGTCTTCTGAAAGTAGATTTAACAAATTAATTAGTAGTAAGTTCAATGTATCCGGCATATGTCACCGAATTGACAAGCTGCCTTACCACTATTTATCCGCTCGACTTCATTCAGGAAAGGAAGTGCCCCTAAAACTTATTGGTTCAGGGTACGTAAGTTTGCTGTGTACCTACGCCGCGCTGCTAGATGATGCAGACACAAAACCCAGTCTATCTACTCAGGAGGAAAAAGCCTTAATTGGCGGCGGTTTAACTATTCCAACCTCCTACGGTACGCGCGGCGGTCCAAAAAACATTGGGGTAGTGGGTATCAAGACTTCGCACATCGAAGAAATTGAAGCTACACTCCATCCACAGATGCAATCCGAAATGTTCGAAATTTTGATTGAACCTTTCCTGCATTCTGTTATGCAAGGATTTGTACTACCTCCAGCCGACAATGAAAACGACCCCACGCACTGGTCAAATAACTTGCCCGAATCATCCTCCGATCCAACGGAGATGTGCTCGGGAGACATCACGCAAAAAACACCAAGAGGAGAGACTTTTAGCCGTCCTACATACATTGGTTTGCGCAACCAACAACAAAATGCCGCCACCCTTCCCTACGCCGACTTCCACTCCCGCTGCCTCATCTTCGAGACCCATTCCGAATACATCATTCGTACGGCTTTGACGCTCGTAGCGAAAGGCGAACTCGCCCCGGATCAAGTCGCCATCAACTACATCCACGCCCCCGTCACCCAGCCCGAAGGCGAGCCCCCCGCCTACCGTATCCCCATCCGCAGCAATGGTACCCTCGCGCGCGAGTTTGGCCCCGGCTTTTTCGACGAGGCGCAGCGGCTGAAGTTGGAGTTGATCGAGCTCAACCGGGTACAGGCCAATCAAGCGAACTGAGATGCGGGTGTATGTGGATCAGGCGCGGATTGACAGCTATGCGAACATCTCGGATCTGATGACGCAGCTGGTATTTCCTTTGATAAATTTTGACGGCGAAATATTTTCACCGGTTCCGCTTGGGCAGCTGGATGTTTTTGGACAGTCTCTCTTTGACTACTTTAGCTACAATCCGGTCAATGTGATTGGAGAGATCGACTCTTTTCGAGCGCAGACAACCGTTACCGCTCGCCTTCAATCGACTGTGGAAGTGGCGCCCACGGAGCCTAGACCGGAGGCTCCCGCTATAGACTGGGCCACACACCTCACCTGCGCCGCCACACCAGATCACGCTTACGCGACTGGGCTTCAGTCCCCGCAGCAAGCCACGAGTCTCCTTAATTGGACTTCGCTCGCCTCCCTAAGGCACCCAACGAGCTTCATCGCCATCGTCGACCCATACATGTTCGCCAAAGCTCGCTGGGAAGATTCGGCTGCGCGCGTCGCGGACTTGCTTTCATCCTTCGTGGAGCCCATCCCCAATCGAAGGCTTCAGATTGTGCTGATGTACCGCTGGGATACCGTCGGCAAAACTGGACACTCGAGTCCGGGGCAAATCGACTACGATAGGCCTGCGAACTCGATGCTTCGCAAAGCACTTAAGAATAAAATCCGGCACATCGGCTTCGACAAGTCCGACCTTGCCTTCGTCAACATCCTCTATCGACCACAGGAGCGCTCACACGACCGCTTCGCGATCACCCAGCAGTACCTCGTCGACGGAGGCGCCACCGTCCTCAACTTTGATAACTCCGACCACCTCAGTCGCGTACGGTTGAGCTACCACAATGGCCGACAACGGAAATGTCCGGATGTCGTGCGAAGGTTCGAGGAACTGGAGCGGGTGTTTACGCTGTACACGACGGCTATATCGGCTGGCGATTTGGGAAAGGACTATGCTGAACCCGTGAGCGTGACTGATTTGGGTAAGTGGCTAAAGGCTTGGCGGGGGCTTTTGGGACTTGAGTAGCTCAACAAGCTAATTAAAAGAGATTGCCACGCCAGCTTCGCGGCTCGCAATGACGACATTGTTCGCCGGACGACCTGGAGCACCTACGATGTGTTCGATTCCGTCATCCCGCCCTGGCTGGCTGGTGGCCGCGGTTTGCGAGCAGAGCTCGTCGAACCGACCGCGGCCACCCGCCAGCCGGGGCTTTAAGTCTCTTTAAGCTTCTTATCCAGCGTAGATCTACTCACCCCCAGCGCCCCCGCCACCGCCACCTTCTTCCCCTCGAAAAACACCATCGCCCGCGCAATATGCGCCCGCTCCACATCCGCCAGCTTCCAAGAATGAAAGACCTGGTTTTGGCGTAAGCGCACCGGCAAATCTTCAATTCGCACCTCGCCTTCGCAGAAGACGTATAGCGACTCGACCACGTTGGCCAACTCACGCAGATTCCCCGGGAAAGGATAGGCCAGGAGATGAGTTTTGGCGGCAGCTGACATCACGAGGCGCTCTTGGCCCCTTAGCTGCGCCAACGTCCGCACGTAGTGATCTACGAAGGTCTCACGCTCGGCAAGCGCACGCTGCCGAAAGCTCGGCACCTCGATCTCGGCGACGGCCAGGCGGTAGTAGAGGTCCCAGCGAAACTTACCCTCCGCACAACGCTCGGGCAGGTTGCGGTGCGTGGCCGTAATCACGCGGACGTCGATCTTCTTGGTCTTCGTGCTCCCGACCGGCTGCACCTCCTGCTCCTGCAGTACCCGCAGTAAACTCTGTTGCATCGAGCCCCTGACGTGGACGCCGTTGCTGCTTTCGCTAAAACAGGAGGTCGAGCGCCTCGCCGAAACCACGTTTAACAGCGTGCTGCTGAACCGCTACCGCTCCGGCGCCGACTACATCGGGTGGCACACCGACGCCGAGAAGTCGCTCGGCCCCGACCCGATCATCGGGAGCCTCAACTTCGGGGCCGAGCGCCGTTTTCAGCTGCGGCGCCTGAGCGACAACGCGAGCAAGACCGAGTTCGCCCTCGGGCACGGCTCGGCGATCGTGATGGGCACCGGCGTGCAGCCCCGCTGGCAACACGCCGTCCCGAAGACCGCTAAGGCGATCGGGGAGCGGGTGAATCTGACTTTTCGGAGGATTGGTTAGGGAATCCTCGGCCTCGGTCCGGGGGTGCGGCGGGCGGTTCGACGAGCTCTGCTCGCAGCCCGCCGCACCCCGGACCGAGAGTGAGGAGTCGGGGGGTGGGCCGTTCGGCGAGCTCCAGCTCGTGGCCCATAAGCCTAGAACACAACGCACCCGCTCGGTCGCTGCTTCGGCGGGCGGGGGGTTGCGACCTAGAGGTCGTCGAACCGCCCCCCGCCCGCCGGAGCAGCGACCGAGCATCCAATAAATCACCTACATTACACCCGGGCTACGCGGTCCAAACACTGAACGAGCCTCATTACGTGAGGTATACCCAACGGGGCCCCCGGGTCCCGCGCCGTTGATTCATCATCTTGAGCTTTGAAGTTTTTCGGTCAGTTGAGATTTTTGCACGTCAAGAGTCGATGATTGAAGCTTCATTCAGATTTTAGATGTGTTCAATATTTTGATTGCAAACACAAAGAGTGTCCGCCGCGTAGCCCCATTTTAATTAACTCATGACCTTCGCCGAACTTACCGACCGCGCCAGTCTGATCACGTGGATCGACGAGTTGCTCGCCGAGGCGAATCCCGAGCACGACTTCACGTTCGGCGCGAAGGATTACAAGCGCCTGGTGCGGTGGCAAAGTCGGCAGGCGGCGTATAAGGTGCACACGATCCAGAAGCGGTCCGGGGGCGAGCGCACGATCCACGTCCCGGGCAAGCGGCTGAAGTCGGTGCTGTCGGTACTTAACCACGCGCTCCAGGCGGAGCTCACCGGCAAGCATGCGCTGGCGGCTTGCGTCATCGGCTTCGTACCTGGTCGCTCGATCGTCGACGGCGCGCGCGAGCACTGTCGCCGGCGTTTTGTGTTTAATACCGACCTCGAAGACTTCTTCCCGAGCGTCGAGTTGCACCGCATCAAGGCTTGCCTCACGCTGGCACCATTCAACCTCAAGGACGCGCGCGCGACGCAGACGACGGTTCGCCCTCGAGCCGGACGCGCTCCACCCCGACGGCGCCGAGCTCATCGTCACCGAGCCCAGCGAGAGCCTTGCCTTCGAACTCGCGAATCTATTTACAGTCCCGATGACGGTCACGCGTTATAGCGCCACCGGGGCGGCGGAGCGAATCGTGCGTCCGGTTTTGCCGCAAGGCGCCCCCACGTCCCCGACGATTACCAACATCGTCTGCCGTAAGCTCGACCGCCGCCTACAGGGTCTCGCCAAGCGCCACGGCCTGCGCTACACCCGCTACGCCGACGACCTCACGTTCTCGAGCGACCACGACGCGTACGCGCCCGAGGGCCCCTTTCGCCAGCAACTCAACGCCATCATCGAGGACGAGGGCTTTCGTCAAAACCTATCGAAGGTGCGCCTCCAGCGGGATACCGAGCGCCAAATGGTGACGGGTCTGGTGGTCAACGACCGCGTGAACGTGGTGCCGGGCTACGTGAAGGACATCCACAACCTACTGCGAGTGTGGGAGAACAAAGACCTGGAAGAAGCCCAGAAGCACTATCTCAACCTACGTGACGAGCGCGGTCGGACCAAGGCGGGCGTTTCCGCAAAACCGTCTGCGGCCAGCGGCCACGAGGGCACCCTGCGCGGCAAGCACGTCGCGAATGTGCTGGCGGGCAAGATCGACTTTTTGCGCATGGTCGACGGCGGTGCCTACCGGCACTTCGACGGCGCTGAGCCGACGACGGAGGGGGAGAAAGGGCAGGCGTATGTGTCGGTGAGTGCGCGGCACGATAAGCTGAATGCGCGGTTGAAGCGGTTGATCGAGCGGGAGTTTCAGCCCGAGTACCTATTTGCAGCAACATCGGGTAAAGTCGCGGCAAGCAAATTTTTTGAGCAGAAAAAGCTCACGAATGAAGAGCTGGCGGCTAGATTCGCGGATGATGCCTACCTCGAGGGACTTATCTAGAAGCGAGCGTGCGCTAATTCGACGGCTCGGCGCCGGGCGCAAGGCCGCACCGACAGCATCAGGGAAAATTAACGAAATAGAGTTACAGGGAACGCAAGAGCCGCAGGCTTTGCTGAATGCGTTACAGCCGTACCTGCCCGCTACCGAGATGCAGAAGATACGAGCTGCTTTCACAGACTTAACGCAGTTTCCATTCGAGCGTCATGGGCAAGCGGCGCGCAGGTACTATAATGGGATTAAAGACTCTGCGACACTACTAAGTTTGATGAAGCTTTGGTGCTGGGGTGAGGAGGCCAAGCGGCAGGCGATGGTGTCTGAGTACATTCGGCTTTGTGCCGTACAGGTGGACTATATGGTTAGTAAAGCAATTCAGCGACTCCCACTTTCTAAAGTTGTATGCAATTACTCAGAATTACAGAGCTTGTACACACACGTAACGGGTAGTGATGCCATATGTCAAGCATGTCATCAAATATACTTTGTTAACAGAGATAAAGGGTTTGATAAATCAACCATACCATCAGATGCAAAGTATGACACTTATTGTGATTTTAAGACAAAGTATTTCTATTTACATATGGCAAATAATTGCTTATCTGTCGAGCCCTACGCTGTTTTGTCATTTGGATTCAACTTGGCGAAAGCCGTTCGTAACAAGACTTCTCACGAGTCCATTTCGTGCCTGAGCTATCGCACTGCGCTCCGTAGCTCCTTCCGGGATGAAGCTGAAAAGCCCGAGGTAGCGCTGTCGAAGATCGCAACTTTGCTTAGTGAGGTTCGGTCTATTTATGTATTATTAGAACCACATTTTGAGGATCCGGACGAGTTTAGGCAAAGAAACATGTCCTACCCTAAACTGAGTTCCCCGGCACACTAGGACTTATGCCCCCACCACCCCTGCCTCCTCACCCCCCGCGCCCTCGCCGAGCGCCGCAAGGCGCGCCAGCTGTTTAGCGCCTAGACCCTCGCCGCCGCCGAGCAACTGCGCCGAGACTACGCCGCCGCCGACGTCAAACCTTTCCCCAATATCCTCAATGCCCAGCTCCAGCGCTGCGGCTCGATGGCGGAGGCGCGCCAGGTGCTCAACCCGTACCCAGAAGCCGACTGCCCCCGCACGGCCACGACGTGCAACCTGCTCGTGCGCATGTGCAATGGCCTACCGGAGGCCTCCGCCACCGTGCGCGAGACAGGTGTGGCGCTTAATACCACGACACTCAACAGTGTGTTGTCGGTCTGCAAAAAAGCCGAAGTCGCCGCGGCACTCACATCCGTGACTTCGGCCGCACCCGACCTCGCCGCCAACGCGAATCTCGTCGAGACGCTCGCCAAGCACGCCGGCAATCGCGCGAAGGCGGAGGCGATGCTTTTTGGGGCGGGGTATAGTGTTGAAGCGTAATCACGAGGCCACCGACTCGACGCGGCGACACTGCTGTAAGCATTTAACCTTCGACCCTTGGCCCAGCCGTCGCTTCCCTTCCTGCGCAGCCTTATCGTCGAGGAGGACATCCACTCCACATTTCTCCACGTCGGCCGCCGCAAACGAGATGACGCCCTCATTGTCGCTCCCTCTCGTACGGCGCGCGTACAGTGCAGCTACGCAGGCCTCCACGGGCCCGCCCGAATCCTGGTCCACCGAGTACCCGTGTCCATCCTTGAATGCGCTCGACGCCAAACTCCCGACCGGTGAGCACCGGCGATCACCTCCGCGCGGCAGAGCTCGATGATCCGCGCCCGATCCCTCTCGGCGATCGCGCTTTTCAGCAGCCACGCCTTCCAGTCGGCCACGAGGCCCGGGAGGTGCTCCAACTCGTGATGATGAACGCCCTCGCCTGGGAGCCGCTTGGCGGTCGGGTAGTCGGTTCTGGCGAAAGCCGCCTCGATCAAGCGCCTGCGAACGCTCGGGAGATGGGCCTGCGAGATCTCGAACGCCTCCGCGCTCCCGGTCTTACCGAACCGTCGCTTGAGTCCCGCGCGGACGTTCGCGATCCGTTTGGCGCCGTAGTGGTCGAAGGTTTTGGCGTCCTAGAATTTCCTCCAGGCGCTGGGCCTCGGCGGAGGTCTCGGTGAGGCCAGCGACGAAGGCCCCGAGGAGATCTGCGCGAAGGCACGCTCGCGGACGGTTTCGGGGAGGTCTGCCGGGGTGGCCTCGTCCATCAACTCCTTCGCCTCAAAGTAGACGCCGCCCATGTAGCCACCGCTATCGTCCACCTCGATCGCGTACTCTGCGGCGAGTTCGGCGAGGGTAAAGGAGAGTTCGAAGGCTAGGGCGTAATCATCCGCACTGATGGCCGCGGTGACGCGCGCCAGCGGGGCCTCGAAGTGTTGCGCCAATATCTTCGCCGAATAATAATCGTAGAGGACCAAACGCCGCGCGGCGAGCCTAATCTTCGCGACGGCCTGCGCTATGATTTCTTTCCCGGAGAGCTCTTCTCTACTACAGTGGAGAAGCGGGCGAAGAGCTTTTGTCGCAAGAAATGGTCCTCGGAAGTAATCTCTAATAAGGTTTCAATGAGGGTTTCTTTCTTTTGCTTGCCGAGCGCCAACTCGAGTTCTTTTGACGCTTTCGCGAAAACTTTGCGCGGATTGCTCGACGGCGTGCTCTCTGCCTCCTCGATCGCGAGCACCACGGCGGCCACGTGTTTGCAGGTATCGTAGTACGGACAAGTGCAACCTGAACCCGTCACGGTATTGCCGTCGAGGTAGACGCGCACCTCGTAACCTTCCGACCCGAGCACCGTGGCCTGGTAGCCGCGCGCCGTCGGCAGCAGCTCCTGCACGGCGCCGTCGTTGAAGTACGCGCGACCGCGGGCGCGGATGTTGTCGGGGAGGGAGATCGTAAGTCGCACCGTGCGAACATAGCCCCGCCTACGGGACCCACGATATCGATGGGCATTCACCGCCGCAGTCGCCGGTAGGCTTTCGCCAAAACCCGCCTTTCGTAAGTGGACCCAAACGAAAAGAGACCCTCCCGCGCTAAGCGCAGGAGGGCCTCTCTGGTTTTGCCGAAAGGCTTTAAGCCAGTAGCGTGCAAGTTGATCTACCGCGAGGCACTCGCCCCGGCCTTCGTCGGGAACTCCTCGAAGATGGCGTCGACCATCAACTGTACGGCATTCGAGCGCGAGTTCGTGACGGGCGTCTGCGAGACACCCTTCCAAACGACTTCGCGTTTGGCGCGGTCGACGATGTCTACTACGAGCGTACCTTCTTTGTAAGTGTAGGTGTCCGTGTCGTAGCCGACGACGTTGTCGTACGCCATGTAATCGTTGTAGTAGTAATCGTTGTAGTACGGACTCACACCAACACCGGGGCGCCGGCTATACGCGCCGTAGTAAGCGTAGTCTGACGCATAGATCGGGTCCGTCGTAGTGGTCGTCTCGCGGTCGGTCTTAACGCTGAGCAGCACGAGCAGATCGGGATTATCGCGGTCGAGCACATAGCCGTCCTTGCGCATCTCTTCGTTGAGCGCCGCGACGACGGCCTGATTGACTTTGTCGCTTTCCATGTCGCCGCTCTTGGTTTCGATATCGGCATTCGGGAGGAAGGCGAAGGTTTTGTAGGCGCTGAGGTCGGCGGGGTTGGGCCGGTACACGGACACCTGCGGGCTGCAGGCGGCGAGGAAGAACACGGCGACGGCAAGGAGGGAGGGGAGGGATTTCATGAAGATGTGTTTGGTTTGTTGTGGGATTCTAATTGAAGAAGGGGATTTTGCGGTGTCGTGTTCGCTAGGCACGTTCGGCTGGCTTCGCCAGTGCGCCTGGCACGTTGCCACGCGACACGTGGAGTCCGTCATCGATACAGGATTTTGCAGGCCAACAATTAAACCATGCAGCGGCCTATGAGTCCCCTTTTCTACACCAAGGTCATTGCCTGATGATATACCGTAGTCACAGTCGCCCGAGGCGTGCGTACCCGCGACCGGCCCCAATCGTGGTAATGCTCGCCGCGCTCGCCAACGGCGGCATAGCAGTCTCCCAAACCTTCCTACTCATCGTCCAAAACGGCTACGGCTCCGGCGCCTACCGCGCCGGCGACACCCACCACGTCTGGAATGTAACCTACGGCAACGGGTTTTGCCGCAAGGCGCACCGCATCGAATGTAGCCTTCCGACAGCGCTCGTTCTTATCGCCTAGAACACCACCGTCATGCCCACCGCTTTCGCAAAACCTTCCCAGTACGCGCGCACCAAACTCGGGTAGGCGCTCAAATCGTCGATCGACTGCGGGAAGTAGACGTGGAGCTTGAGTCGACCCCAGTCCAGGTCCCGGACGGACGCGTTTTGGCGAAAGCCGATCGCGGCGTCGGTGCCCAACTGAAGGGCCGTGGCGGCGTCTCTGAGGCGGGCCTTCGAAAGGTCGTTGCCGCGCACGGAGTGGACCATGTCGGACTGCATGTAGAGGTCGACCCTGCCGGTGCCCGAGGACTGGAGGTCGCGCGCGAGGGCGAAGGCGCCGAAGATGTCGGTCCAGTTTTGGGCGCCGGCGGCGGGGAGCCTCGAGAGCTGGACGAGCTTGCCGGTGGCGACGTTGATCTTGCTGTCGAAGTCGCGCTGCTTCTTGGCGACGGCGGCGTTTTTTGATTTGAGACCCTTGCTCTCGAGGGCTTTCGACTCCGCTGCCGATAGGGAGAGCGCCGGCAGCGTCTGGTCGTAGAAGGCGGTATTGTCGGCGGTATTCTCCTGTAGGGGATAAACGCGAATCACGTCACCGGGCTTGGCGCCGGCGCGGATGTCGGCGGCGATCTTCGGGATACTGTACTCGTAGGCGGCTTCGGACTGCGCACTTACGCTTCGATCGGTGAAGAGCAAGTAGGCGGCAGGCGGTCTGGCCTTGACCTCGGCGAGCGAATCGGCGGAAGCAATGTCGGGGGCAACGGCGTCGCTGTCGGTGGAGGCGCAGGCCACGACAATCGCCGCGGAGAGTAGGAGGAGGGTGCGGAGGGTCAAGGCTAAGCGTTTGTGCTGCCGCGCATGATGTGCTGCCGCAGCTGTTGGTGCAGGAATCCGTTGAGGGGATCGGCGCCGGAGGGACGCCGCGAAGATCCGCCGGTGGGGCCGCCCTCGCCAGTGCGGGTGCGCTGTTTGTTGCCGCGGCCCTCGGCGTCGGCGTCCTCGTCGGGGTCGGCGCCCTCGAGGCGGTTGACCGTGGCGGTCAGCTTTTGGCCCAGTTCGTAGGCGCCACCGCGCTGGTACTCGTCCTGGGTGTAGAGCTTGACGAGTTCGCCGCCGACGCGGAACTCCTCGGCCTGCGCGTCGATGAGCTGCTGCTCCGCCTGGCGGAGGCGCTCGAAGGACGCCAGTTGCACGCGCCGCGTCGCGAGGGCTTTGCGCTGTTCGTTGAGTTCGGCGCGGAGGCCGTCGGCGCGCGCGGTGAGTCGGTGGCGCTTCTTGCGCACGACCTGGAACCAGTACCGCAGGCGGTCCCAGTGTTTGGGCAGCGGCCCGAACGCCATCACGAGGCAGATGGCCCCGGCGAGGGCGGCCAGCGAACCGGACATGATGTAAAAGGGCAGGCGGTGGAGGCGCGCCGGCGGGTCTGCCGCGGGCGGGAGCGCGGAGGCGTCCGTGAGCCCTTGCTCAACCTGCGTTTGAATGGTCTCGCGCTCGATTTGGGCCGTGGTCTCGACTTCCGTCAAACGCTCTTCCGCGTAGCGTACCCAGCCGAAGAGTCCGAGGTAAACGAGCGCCAGGAGCCCGACCGTGAAGTAGAAGTGGCGCGTAAACTTTGGTCGCCCGCCGTCGTGGTGGGGCTCCTCGACGTAGCGGTCGACGAAGGGCTTGAGGATCAGCGGCATGCACGCGATGCTTACCGCGAAAATGACCGACTCCCAGTCGTTGAAGTCGAGCACGTTGCCGGCGATGTTGTGGGCGATGCCGTAGTCGGCGGCCGCGAACAGGAAGGCCCCGGCGAGGAACAGCAGCGCGACCGGCAGCGAGAGCCCGGGCACCTTGGCGTTGAGCTTCTCGGAGGCTTGGCGCTGGCGCTCGAGGTGCGCCTGCTCGCGTTGGCGCGCAAGCTCGCTCTCGGCGGCCGCGTGGACGACGTCGAGGGCGAGGGTCTCGACGGCGACCTCGACGTGGGATTCGCTCGCGCGGATGCCGGCGACGTCCTTGCGGAGCGCCTCGACGCGGTGGGCGGCGGTGTTGCGGATGCGGCGCTTCTCGGCGAGGTCGGCGCGCTTGGTGACGCAGTCCTCGATGTACTCGTTGCTGAGTTCGTTGACGCCGTTGAAGAAGGCGCGGTGGCCGGGGTAGGTAAACCCCGGATCGTACAGCGCCTGCTGTTGGTCGAGCGACCAGTCGGTGGTTTCCTCGGGGAGGGCGGTCTTGCGGTCGGGGCCGGGGCCGGTGCCGTTGCCGCCGTCGGGGCTAGCGTAGGTACCGTTCGTATTGCGATCGGTGACGTCCATGGGGGCTTAGTTTTCGACCGTCCCGAAGGAGGGCGTCGCGAGGGTGAGGTGGTACTCGCTGAGGAAGAGGGCCTGCTTGCGGTAGCTCTCGGCGGCGATGCTGGCCTGCCGTAGCCCGAGGGCGTGTTTGTCGGCGCGAAGGGTTTCGAGTTTTGGCGAAAGCCGGCTCTGCACCTCCTGTTCGGCCGTCGCGGCGGCGGCCTCCAAGCGCGCTCGCTCGGCGTCGACGGTCTGCTGTTTTGCCGAAAGGCTCTTCCGCAACGCGCGCTGCGCCGGGAGACGCAGTACCTCCCTGAGTGCGGCCCGCCCGACGAAGGCGAAAAGGAGGGTGGCGCTCAAGGCAAAACCTATGGTGACGGGCCAGGGCTGGGAGCCGTAGCTGAAACAGAGGACGAGCACCCCGCCGGCGACCGGGAAACCGAACTCCTCGACGAGTTGCTTCCAGCGTGCGCGGCGCAGCTCGGGCTCGTCGGTGAGGAGGTAGGTCGTGGCCGGCGCCACCGAGGCGTTGCCGATCATCCAGACCCCGAGCGCCAGGAGGGTTGCCTCGCCGAGGTCGCGACCCTGCGCAAACCACCAGACCAGCAGCGCGCCGAACGTGAGGGCGACGGCGATCAGGCCGGCGGCCCGGAGGACGACCCGTCCGAACTCACCGTCGCGCTCGGCCTCCGGGTCGAGTAGTTCGCGGGACTCGGCGCGTGCGTCCTTGGCGGTGGCGAGGAGTCGCGCGCGCTCGAGGTCGAGCTCGTCGAGGAGTTGGTCGAGCTGCTCGACGCGGCGCTCGACGACGGTGGCGCGGACCTGGTACCACCCGTGGATGGCGTCGAGCTTCTTGGCGACGGCCTGCGGGTCGGTCCCGCCGGAGCCCCTGTGCCCCATCGCGAAGGCGACGCCCTCGTCGCGGAGCAGCGAGTCATTGGTGATCCACTGCGGGCGGTTGAACACGATGCGCTGCTGCTCGACCTCGAAGGCGACGTCGAGGCCGCGGGGGAGTCGGCCGGGGTCGTCGCGCAGCTCCGCGGTCGATGGCTCCGGGGCTTCGGGGAGCGTGGCTGGCGGGGGCTCGGCGAAGGGGCTCTGGGGCCGCGTCTCGAAGGCGCGCGCGTCGAGCGGGCTCGTGGGCTGTTGGCGCTTGAGGCGAGTGAAGAGGGCCATGGGAGGCGGGGGTGTAGGAGCGGGATGGTAGGCGGGTACTGGCTAGCCGTGCGCCGGGGTCGGAAGGTATGTATCGGAATGGAAAAGGCTTCGGGTATTTTGGGATATGGATAGTGTTGAATTGTATTGATCTGCTTATAGGTAAGTTAAGTATGTGTGGGTACCTTTTATGGGGAGGGGGTGGGGCAGGTTTGTATGGGGATCATTGGGTATGTATTACTTGTGTTGCTTTGGGATTGGGGTTACCCTACGAGTGACGGGAAAGTCCCGGGCCGTCGCGCTCTTCCTCGGGTCGATTTCGGCGGTGAAGACGGGAAGAAGCTTTGTAGGCAAAACTGAAAGACGGGACGAGAGAAGACGGCTGCGGCCACGTCCCGGACGCCCCCGAGGTGTCATCCTCGCCGCCGGCTACACCCGCGGTAGCTCCACGACGAACGTCGCGCCCTCGCCGACGGCGCCGCGGGCCGTGACGTGGCCGTTGTGGCGCTCGAGGATCCGGGCCACGTGCGCGAGCCCGATGCCGGTGCCCTCGAAGCGGGCGGCGTTGTTGCCGCGGTCGAAGGCGTCGAAGATGCGCTCGGCCAGCGCGGGCTCGAAGCCGACCCCGTTGTCGGCCACCGTGATGACGTGGTGCTCGTCGGTCGTGTGCGCGCGCACGGACACCTCGGCGGCGGGGGTGTGGCGCGTGAACTTCGCCGCGTTCGTGAGGAGGTTCTGGAACAGCTGGCGCATCTGGCGCGCGTCCGCGGAGACGACCGGGAGCTCGGCGTCGACGGCCCACCGCACGTGGCGGGCCTGGTCCCCGGAGACGAGTTCGTCGCGGAGCGCCGCGATGAGCGCCGCGAGGTCGACGGGGCGTCGGACGATGGCCTCGGTGCCGGCGCGCGCGTAGACGAGCATGTCGGCGATGAGTCCCTGCATCCGCTCGGCCGACCCGACGATGGTCTCGAGGTAGTCGCGCCCGGTGGCCGAGAGCCGCGTGGCCTCCTCGTCGCGCAGGAACTGCGAGAAGGCCTGGATGTGGCGCAGGGGCGAACTCAGGTCGTGGGCGATGAGGTAGGCGAACTCCTCGAGCTGGCGGTTGGCGGCGCTGAGGCGGTCCTTGGCGCGGTGCTGTTCGTGGACGTCGCTCAGGGCGCCGGTGAGGCGGTGGACCCCGGGGCCGCCGGCGTCGCGCGTGATGACCCCCGCCGAGCGCACCCAGCGGTAGCCCCGGTCGGCGAAGGCGATGCGGAACTCCGAGACGTACTTGCCGCCGGTGGCGAGGACGCGGCCGATGTCGTCCTGGACGCCGGCTAGGTCGTCGGGGTGGACGATCCCGAAGATCCACGTCATCGAGTCCTCGATCTCGTCCGGGGCGTACCCCATGAAGACGCGGAGCTCCTCGGAGATCTGGATGTAGTCCTGGCTGGTGTCGGGCCAGTCCCACACCCCGACGGCGTGGCCCTGGACCGCGAGGCGGAGCTTGTCGTTGGAGCGCTCGAGCTGGCGCTCGAGGGTCTTGCGGTCCTCGATGTCGACGAGGCTCCCGGCGGCGGAGAGGCGTCCGGCGGGCGTGCGGCGCGAGGTCGCGCGGAAAAGGTGGCAGCGGTAGTCGCGGTCGGGCGCGAAGCGGAAGCGGGCCTCGAGGCTGATTTCGGCGGGGCCGGCGAGTAGGGGCGCGAGGGCGGCGGCGAAGGCGTCGCGGTCGTCGGGGTGGAGGTACGGGTGCCAGGCGCCGGCGGGTCCGCTCGTCTTGCGGTCGGCCTGCGCCGCGGCCCACGCGCCACCGGACCGCCCCTCGGAACTGGCGCGCGCCTTCTCGCCGTCCGCGCGCGCCCTCCCGCCGCCCGCGCCCGCCGGCGGGAAGACCACCGCCGAGGTGTGCACGTCGGGCCAGGCCCAGCGCCTGACCCCGCCGGCGTTCGATATGTTGCCCTGGGTGACGCGGGGCGGTTCGCGTTCGGGGGCTGGGTCGGTGGTGGGGGCGGCGGTAGTGTCGGATGCGCCGGATGCTCCGGTAGCGCTGCGGGATTGCGCGACCGGACGGCCTTCGGGGGAGTGGAGCGTGCCCATTGGTCGAGACGGAAAAGCGGTGTGGGTGGTGAAGTTAGAAAGGCGGATGGAAAGACGCAAATGTGTGGCTGGGGGGCGGGGTATGGTCGGACATGGCGCCGTTCGACTGCCTCCAGGCAGTGGCGCAATACAGTTCCGAATCGGGGGCGCCGCTTGGAAGCGGTCGAACGCCCCCTGGACTGCTCGCCACGCCTGGCGCCACAACACTGCGCCGAGCGGAGTACTGTTTGTTTCGGCGCGGCGGGGAGCCTCAGACGTGATCTAGGCTTGCGCCAAAACACGCACCACACGTTTTGCCGAAAGGCCCCCCTCGTAACTTCATTGACGCAACCCAGCGTTAATCCGTCGTACCCGTGCCTCCTCGCGGCAGCCCTTCACCACTTCCCCCCTTCAATACTTCGACCTTTACCTCCCATGAAACCCCACCTCCACGCCCAGTCCTCGGCCCGGCGCTTCGGCGGCGCGCCGGCCGACTACCTCGGGATCCACAACCTGCTCGACTCCTCCAAGGCCGCCCTGCCCGACAACCGGCACCGCGCCCTGACGCACAACGCCTGGTTCGTCGGCACCATCCTCGAGCGCATCTTCGGCGTCACGATCGTCAACGGCGACGGTAAGGAGGTGAGCGTCCGCGACATCGGCGAGCAACACGTCCTCGAGGACTACGGCGGGCGCTTCATCCCCACCGCGCAGGACTTCTTCGGCGACGTGCCCCTGCGCCCGTGGATGCTCGGCCAGGGCCTGCCGCCGAGCGCGCCGCGGCTCGAGGGACAAGCGCCGGCGGAGGGGGACGAAGGTGAGCGGCCGACCCGGGAGGTCTTTCGCTTCGATGCGGATTGACGCTCCACGGCCCCACGAGCTGGAGCTCGCCGAACGGGGCCGTCCCGCTTTACCCCGGCCACGTCACACTCACCAGCACCCGGAACGCTCTCGCCTCCGCGTATTCCCTCCCGCGCTCCGCCACCGTCTCGAACCGCAGCTCCGCGCTCGTGTCCACCAGCGAGGCCTGCGGCCAGGTCGAGGGCGCTAGCGTCGGCGCGAAATCAATCGACATGCGCAGCGGCCAATCCCCCGCCCAGACGCCCGCCTCGCGCGCGGCCCAGAGCATCGCCCGCAACGTGTAGTCGCGCGTGAAGTGCGCGTGTTGGCGCGGGAGCAACAGGGTCTGCGTCGCGCCGAGGCCCCGCTCGCGGCCGGCCACCCGGGGCTCGCTCATGAGTCGCGACTTGCCGTAGCCCCAGGCCTCGCGCCCTTCCAACCGAGTAATGCTCTCGATCGAAGAGTAGGGGACGTGCTTCGTGTATTCGTAGCGCTTCGGTTCCACGGCGTGTAGATGGCTGCGCCAGGCCGCCTCCGCGCGCGCCCACCGCTTCGCCCACAGCCAGTCGAGCGCCGCGTCCGTCGGCACCTCGGCGTCCTGCCAGTAGGCCCACCGCCCCGGCACCTCCCGACCTACCGGGCATTTCTGCCCCACGGCCGTGCGCAGCTCCGCCGACATCGCGGCGAGCCATGCCTCGACGTGCCGCACCCGGTCTTCGGCGGTGTACGCCTCGGTGATCGGCGGGAAGGGCGGCGGCTCGGGCAGGCGCGCCAGAAGAGTCCGCACCCGCCGCCGCGTGGCCACGTCGACGCCGCCGCAACTCATCCAGTCGCGGTAGTCGAAGGCCGGTCGGAAGTCCGGGGCACCCTCGGCGCGGGGGTAGTCGAGCGGCGTGAGCGACTCCTCGGCCGCGCCAAGGTCTGCATCACCGGCGGCCGCCTCGGCGAAGACGTAGTGCCCGTGCGGGAGGCCCTCGTCGACGAAGGTGTCGTCGAAGTAGCGCAGGCCCGAGCGACTATCGTCCGGGAGCCCGGCGATGGCCGGCGGGAGGCCGCGTTCGAGGGAGCGTTGCCGCAAAACCTCCAACAGCACCTCCGTACTCTGCCCCAGGACCTGCTCGTAGTACGGTGTCGAATAAATCCACTGCACCTGGTACTCGTAGCCGGCAGGGATGCGCGGCAAACGCGGTTTGGGTGCGGCTGCGGCTGCGCGGGTTTTGCCGAAAGGCGCGTAGGCCTCGTCGGCGTCTTGCGGGTCTTCGGTGTGCAAATACTTGCCGTCTGTATCGAAATTATCTTGACGGGGTAAACGGCGCTTCAGTACCCACAATTCCTTGTTGTCACCGGGTAGGAAGGGCGCCGTCGATAGACTCTGCGGCGCGTCCGGATGCCGAATTAGCAAATCATCCGCGTGCAGCGGGTACCGCTCGGCGAGGGCGTTACCGTCGTACTTCTCCGAGTGCACAGGGCTCGCGTAGCCCGCGGGGTAGAGCTTGTACAGGGCCAGCCCGAAGGTGGCCAGGCCAGACTCCGCGAAAGCATCGCCGCCCGGGCTCGCCTCACGTAGGTAAGCGCGGTGAAGCCGGTGCGGATCGCGTGCGTCGAGGTAGGTGATCGCTTCCTCGCCGACGTTGCGGTGCAGGAATCCGAGCCGCCGAGCGCCCGGCAGCCAGACGCTCACCCGCTCGTGGGCGCGCGCCTCGGCGGGTTCGCGCACGAGGTAAACGGGTTGATTCGCCGACCAGGAGATAGGCACCCCGGCGTCGTAGCGCCCGCCGGTAGCGCCCTCGGCGAAGCGTTCGAATGCCCACGTGACGTCCGCCGCCGCGGTCGCCGCGTCGGCGCCGGCCGCCGTGAGCGTTTCGGGCAGGACGGTGAGCAACTGGGCCCCGACCGCCGCCTCCAGCAGCGCCGTGCCCGAGGCCTCTGCAACGGGCGGGAGCCGCGGCGCGGCGAGCGCCGAGAGTGTGGCGGGCGTGGGCACGGAAAGCTCGAACTCCAGGAAGCCGTGCGGGGCGTCGAGCCTTTTCGTGACGCAAATCGTGTCGTGGCGCGCCGCGATGCCGTGGAGGCGTTTGGCCGCGTAGGCCGGCACGTAGCCAATTTTGTGCTTTCGCCAAAACACCTCGATCGCGTGTGCGTCGTGCGCGTTGCCCGGCTCCGGTTTTAGCGAAAGCGGATCGCCGACCTGCGGCAGCTCCGTGAGGCGCGGGCCCTCGTGGTATTCCCAACCGGCCACGCGCATCGGCGGGAAAACGTAGCGCGTGTGCTGTGTCATCGTCGAGCCAAAAATAGCCGCGCCGTATCGACGCGCGCGCCGACCTTCGCAGGCACGTGTACCGCCTCGACATCGCTTACGACCTCGGCACCTGGTGGCCGATCTACGAGACGCCGATGGTGGCGCACGCGCCGTTTTGGAATTTCGCGGCCGAAGAGTGGGTCGCAGGCCTGGAGATGGCCCCGGTGGGCGACACCTTGCCGGTGTATCGCGCGACGTACTTCGGGCAGACCGCGAAAGATTATAGTGGGCCGGGAAAGGGCTCTGCGGCACCAGGCAAGGGAAGTCCTGATCGGGTGTCGCGTGTCCGCAGAACCGAACGCGGCGTCGTGCTCGATGTCCCGGAGCCGAGCGCTAAATTGAATCCTATTACCGCCAAAACCAACCATCATGTTTTCGCGTGAGGTAGCGGGTTTTGACGAAAGTCGACCCCACAAGGGTACCTACCGCCACCACCGGCCCTCGCGCGCGCGCGCCGTGGAGATCGAGTGGCTCTGGCGGGAGTTGCAGGTGCAGGCTTTCGCCAAAACCCCGGAGTTGATGTCGATTACGATACGGCACAATTGGATCTATAACGACAATAGTCATGACTTCCGGAACAACGAGCCACCGGAATACGAGATGGCTATGTGGATAGACCAGTACCAAACGGTGCCGCACGTTCGGCAAATTAACGTTAGCAAAGTAGCTGTTCGCCTAGAGACGCATAAAGCCAGCAGCTTTTTTACCGCCGAGCAAATTGCCGAGGTTCCGGATGATGAATGGTGGCGCAACGACTGTTGGCTCATCGAGCGGCACCACCCCGAGATGATCGCCGCCGCGGCCCACGCCATGGATGTCGTGTGCAACCTCTGGGACGCCCTCGGCTTCGGGTACTTCACGCGGCTCTTCGGGGCTGCCGCCGCCGTGCGTATCGACCGAACTTCCCTCACCGTCACCGACGAGCCCTGTCTGCTATGAGCGACGACCTCGCCCCGCCCGCACCCCCGGAACAACTCGTGCCGAAGGGTCACTTCGACGCGCACGTCGTCGACCGGGATCGCGTCGCGGAGCTGCGGTGGCTCTGGGGGCAAGTCAAGGCGCACGTGTTTGAGGTGTACCCGTTTTGCCAGCGCGTGGAGGTGCACCTAGGTGTGGCGTACAACGATTGGTGCTACCCGTTCGAGATGGACGTCACGATCGACGAGGAGGGCCTGAGCGACGAAAGCGAAGATCGCGGAGTGTACCTCTCGCGAGTTCGCGACTACGTCACAGACGCCACGGTCACGCGCTTACCCGCCGCC
This sequence comes from Saprospiraceae bacterium, assembly GCA_965215115.1. GTDB lineage: Bacteria > Bacteroidota > Bacteroidia > Chitinophagales > Saprospiraceae > CALDTK01. The sequence continues at coordinate 1,049,892 of OZ244050.1, read as the reverse complement.
CGCAGCGAACTTTTCTTCTCTCCTTTCGAAGGTGAGGACCCTGTGCTCCCGGCTGGGGCCGCACGTTACCGTGCCCCGCTGATGGTGGCGGAGAGCCTGTTCGGCGCGTTGCTCCACGACTTGGAGGAGGCGTACTTTTTGCGGCTCTTCGGTCTGGCGGCCCGCGTGACGTTCACGACGGCCGAGGTCGTGATCGATGACGAGTACGATATAGAGCAGGTGGTGAGTCGGGGGGAGTGGGACTGGGGTGGGTTTCGGGGGGTGCGGCGGGGGTAGGGGTTTCTAGGGAAAGCCTCAGTGAGGCTGCTCGCCGACGAGCGCTAACTCCGCACTCACCTCATCCCAGCAGATTACCTCCTCGCGCTGGAACGTCGCCAGCACTTCGCGCACGCCTTGGCTCGCGTCCGGGAAGAGCGCGACGACGGCCATGCCGCTGGTGCGCGTGAGGATGGTGTAGGCGTACTCGAGGTGGTCGTCCTCTCCGGGGATCGTGGCGCGCGTCGACCAGATCACGAAACCGTACTCGAGACCTTTAAGGCGCAGGATCGTATCCGTTTCGGCGGAGACGCCTCGTTTCTGGAGCGCGTCGCGTAGCCCCTGGTCGCGCTCCATGATGACGGGCGGACTTGCGTCAAAACCTATTTGCTCATCGTTGAGACAGTAGACACCGCGAATGGAACAGATCTTCTCGGCCATGGCCGTCTCGTCATCCGCCGCGACGATTATGATGCGCACGCCCGGCGGGCTGCCTTTGTAGGGGTGTTGGAGGACGACGGAGATGCTATCGTCGCTCCCGGCTATCGACCGCGTCGCTCCGATAGCTTCGGAGAGGGGGATTAATGCTTCGCTGATGCGGAACGGCAGTCGGTAGGAGCCCACGAACGTGATGTACTTCCAGTCGCTCTGCTTCTTGTTCGCGTCATTCGGATGCCCATCCCCGAAGAAGTGGTTGTAGCGCGGCAGGCTGCTCCCCGAAGACTTACCGAGGTGGACAGCCTGTGCTAGATCGCCGGTGACGCAGAGATTATTAGGATCTGCTACCAAGCCGAAGAAAATACTGAAATCGGCATCGCCACAGTCCTGAAGTTCGTCGACGAAGATGTGCGTAAACGAGTTGCGGTATTTGCCCTCGTCGAGCACACGCCGCAGTCTCACGCGCCTCGATAAGTAACTGTCGATTTGCCGCTCGCTACAGGTGTTGACAAATTCGGCGATCGCCGACCAGAGTACTTTCCGAGGGGTCGCGTTGCGGTCCAAACGACGCCCCGGCCGTGGGCCGGCCATAAAGGCCGACTCGGACTCGTACTGCTTGCCGTAGATGATTCGGTGTAGATCTTCTTCGATGTACTGTGCATTCAAGACGTGTTTGACGGAAGAAAAGGTGGTATCGAAATCCTCCCTCAATCGGCCGCGTACGTGGTCAACGCTGGCGTCGATTACTTCGAACAGTTCGCCCTCGTACCCTTTGTCGTTACCGTCACCGAAAAGCCTTCGTTTTGCGAAAGCGCCCGTGTGGACTCTCGCAATCCGCGTCGGTAGCTTATCGAAGTTTAAGAGCTGAATATTCGGCACCCCAGATCGCTTTCCCTCCTTGTTTTTAAAACTGATCGAATCCGTGCCATCCACCGCACTACCGTGGTATATCCTCGCCGGATCGAGCAACTCCCGTAGCCACTTGCTCAGCACTTCGGTGACCAACTTCTTATTGAACGTCGTGACGAGGATGCGCAGGTCAAAGTCATAGTCCCGCTCCTCCACGAGGCGCTTGATGCGCTCGCTCAGGATCACGCTCTTACCCGAGCCCGCCGGACCGAAGATGGCCGTGGCCTGCGCACCGAGTTTACAGGCGTCCTCTTGCTCCGGCGACAGCACGAGCTTCGTACGTGGCGGTAAACGCGGGCGGAACATCTCGATCTCGACGGCGTCCGGTTTGGCCGCAAAGGCGAAGGCCTCAGTCGGCGCGCGGAGCGTAAGGTTGCGGTGGTAGGTGCTCGCCCAGCGGGCGTTGGGCCGTATGCGCTGCGGATATTCGGCAACAGTCGCTAGGGTCTCGCGGAGTCGATTGACGTGGGGTAAAAGACCGTAGAGGTAGTCGGCGTGGGTGCTCGGCTGCTCCGCGAGGACGGTTTGGGCTTTCGCCAAAACCTGCTCTCTAATCTGCGGCAAATACTCATCACCTTTCTGTTGGGAAGTCGATAGGAGTACCCGCGCCGGTTCAACCTGATCGATGAGTCGAGCGAAATCCGCGACCACCTCGCCGACCTTGTCGGTGTGATCGAACAAATAGCTCGCCGTGATCCACTTCTGCGCCGTGCTTGCGTAGGTTTGGGTGGTATAACTGTTGAGCGTCGATTGGTACGTGACGTAAGCAGCGGCCTGCGGGAGGTTTTGCCGAAAGGCGTCCCACAAGTCCTCCAGGTGATTGAGCATAATCGCACTCGAGTCCACGTTGACGATGTGGATCTCATGGCTTCGGGTTGGACTCAGTCGGTGGAGTGCCGCAGCGCAGATCGCGAAGGCCCACTGGAATGCCCCAGTCCCCGCCCCGAGGTCATACACCTGGAGCGGCCGGTTAAGGTTGGCGTCGAGTAGGCTATCGAGCACCTGCGGAAGACAGGTCGTGACGCGCTGCGGGTGATACCATAGGCCGTATAAGAGTCCCGTAGTCGGTCTATCGTATCGCAGATCATTGCCCCTGCTGAGGCTCCAGGCCTCGTCGGTAGCGCAGCGTAGGTCGTGCGGGAGATTCGGTAGGTGCTGTAGTTTTTGCAAGCGACGTTCACCAGCCTGCGCGATAGCGCGGTCGAGCGGGTCTTGCCACGTACGAATGAGTGCAATCGCCTGCCGCTTCAACTCCTCCCGCGTCATTTGTAGCTAAATTAAAGGTGCGAATCCTTCCTTGCCTTCGCCGAGGTTGGGGAGCGCTTCCCGCAAAACCTGCGCAACCTCCTCGTAGCGCTCCGGCGTCCAGCCCAACTCTTCGGAGATGCGCACGGCCTCGGTGCGGGTCCCGGCTACGAATTTGCCCCGCGTCGCATGAAACGGCTGGATGATAAACTGTTGTACACCCGTATCGAGCAACTGTTGCGCCAGGGTATACGGGTCGCGCACCGGCAGCAGGGGCGTCATCGTGATGACCGAAAGAATCCCCGCCGCCCGCACCTCGGCGATGGCCTTGAGGCGTGCCTTATTCCCCGGGCACAGGCCCTCGAACGCCTTGCGGACATCCTCGTCGTCGGTGGTCACCGTCATGTTGACCTGCACTTTTTCAAACTGCTTGAGCACGTCAATATCGCGCGTCACGAGTGGCGCCCGGGTTTGGATGACGAGGCGCGGTTGGTACTTCGTAAGTTCTTTAAGAAGGTCGCGCGTAAGTTCTAATTTCTTCTCGATGGGTTGGTACGGATCGGTAACGCTCGAGCAGTAGATCAGCTTCCCGATTACACTCGCAGGTCGCTTCTTGCGCAATAGCGCCAGGGCGTTCTGTTTAACGGTGACCCACTTGCCCCAATCGTCTATTAGCTGTTTGTTGCGGTTGAAGAATGCCGCGTAGCAGTAGCTACAGCCGAAAGCGCATCCGGAGTACGGATTGAGGGTATAGTCGTAGCCATCCATGAAGCCCGTCGCCGTGGTGAGGATGGCCGAGGCGTCGCGGTAGGTGTAGTCGGCGTGGCCGAGGCGGGTGGGGGCCTGGCGGGGGCTGGGTGGGTCGGGGTCTGAGAAGAGGTCTCGGGTCATGGCGGTGGGACATATGTTGGGGTGCAGGCTCGTCTTTTACAGTTACGCGGTCTCGGCCTGTGCGCCTCGATGCCGGGGGGGCTTTCGCCAAAACGAGTGCCTCGGGTTTTGCCGGAAGGCGACTGCGGCCGTCATCGGCGGCGACTAAATTACGAGCCCTAATACTACACTGTTCAGCTTTCGCCAAAACCCACTACCGCATGAGCAAGTCACTTAAAGAACTCGACCTCGACCTCGTCGATCCCGAACGCTTCCGCGAAGAGGGCCAGCGTGTCGTCTACGTCGATTTTGACGCGCGGGGCCTCCCGGGTGCCACCGCGATGTCCGACGACGAAGGCGTCGCCTACCGCATCGGCAGGCGTTACTACGTCGAGAGCTTCGGTGAGCACGCAGTCGAGGCCGATGACATCCGGGAGGTAATCCTCCACTGCGACCTCCATATGATCGCCGACCACACGGTCACCTTTGACTGCGCCGAACTCGGTCACGAGGAGATCGCGAGCCTCCTCTATTGTCCCTCCAACTTCGAGGCCCGGCGCCCGGTCCTCATCAATGGCGTTCCTTACGTCTTCGTCGGCAACCCTGCCGGCGTCATTTACGATGCCCACATGCCGCCGCAGTTCCGACGCGCCGACCTATTCGACAGCCAGGTCGGGGCCCCGCTCACTTAGTGCCAGGGGGCCGTCCCCCCAACGGTCGCAAACAAATCCCCAAGCGCTCCCACCAAAACCGACGAAAGGCAGTGCTCAGTCGGCGCGGACGAATCTCGGAGTCGCACGTACGCCGAAAGGCCCAACGCATCCCCTCCCACTCGAAGCACAACGGCCGAATCCCGCATCAGAAATCACGTCTAACGAAATTCTAAGGAGTAATTAGCGCCCGCAACGACGCCCGCCGTACCTTCCGTGCCGCCGCCGATACCGCGGCGAAAGGACACCCGCCCCGCCCCGCCGCCCCCCAAACCGTTCCGTTATGAAGCTCACGCTCCTCCTCGCTGCCCTCACTGCCTGCTCGACGCTCGCCTGCACCGACCGCCAAGGCGGCGAAGACGGCGACGACGCGGCGCTCGTCGCCCCGGTCGACACCACGCTGGTCGGCGCCGTCAACACCGCCGCGGCCTTCGCGGGCGATATGGCGGGGCGGCACGAGGGCTTCCCGCGTGGCTTCGACTACGCCGGCGAGACCCCGGGCAGTCTCGCGTGGATCAAGCAGCCGCGCGTCGGCTACGGCCGCGACATGCCCGAGGGCTGGAACGCGCTCATCCCCTGGGGCCAGGTCTACGCCGACACCGTCACGGGCCGCGGGCCGGCCAATCCGCCGGGGGTGCGCTTCCAGTTGCGCAACCTCCAGCACTGGGTGCGCTCGCGCGCGACGCAGCAGTGGCGGCGCGTCTACCGCCTCGACGACATCGCCGGCGCCAACTACGCCGAGAGCTTCGAGGAGGACGCCAACGTCCCCGCCGACATCCGTCCCGCCCGCGAGGGCGGCGGCATCACGGCCACCATCGTGGACGGCTACAACTTCCACTTCTTCGGTCGCGACCGCGTCGAGGTCGACCCCCGCGACATCGCCGACGTGTGGGCTTTCTTCGAAGCCCGCCTCGTGCTCGACCCCGGGGCCGACCCGGCCCTCCTCGACAGCGCCCGCCTCATCGCGAGCGCCGGGGGCGACTACTGGCTCAACGCCTCCACGCCCTGGGACCAGTGGAAGACCAACGGCGACTGGGCCATCGGGCGCTTCAAGTACCTCACGCCCGAGTGGCAGGCCTTCAACGCCCACACCGTGGAGGCGGGTAGGGTAGAGGAGCTGGCGCCGCTGCGGGAGTAGACTCGCGCAACGGGCCTCAGGGAAGGATCGTAGGTCGTACCCCGTTGACGATGGTGCGTGAGCGGGGCTACGTTTCCTTAGAGAGCCTCCCGGTCGGCGGGCTTTCGCCAAAACGAGGCTCCCCCCATCAAACCCCGGCCCCCGCGTACCTTCTGCCCCACAAACGCCTATACAATCACCCTTCCGATGAGCAAACTCCTACTCCTCACGTTCGTCGCGCTGTCCAGCGTTTTGGCGAAAGCCCAGACCACCGCCCGGCCCGACCCCTCCTTCCCCGGCGCCACGAAGGCCGTCAAGACCGCACTCACGCAGCAGATCGACCAGCGGGCCGCCACGCTCACCAACCTCAGCGACTCCATCTGGCGCTTCGCCGAGACCGCCTTCGAGGAAACGCGCTCGGCCGAGGCCCTGATCGCCTACGCGGAGGCCAACGGGATGACCATCAGGCGCAACATCGGCGACCTGGCCACGGCCTTCACGGCCGAGTACGGCACGGGCCGCCCGATCATCGGGATCCTCGGGGAGTTCGACGCCCTGCCGGGGCTCTCGCAGCACACCGTCGCCACGAAGGACCCGATCCACGAGGGCGCCCCCGGGCACGGCTGCGGACACAACCTCTTCGGCGTCGCGAGCCTCGCGGCCGCCGTCGCGATCAAGGAGCAAATAGAATCGGGCCAGCTGAAGGGCACCATCCGCTTCTACGGCACGCCCGCCGAGGAGAAGTACTTCGGGAAGGTCTTCATGGCGAGGGCCGGGGCCTTCGACGACCTCGACGCCTGCCTCGACTGGCACCCCGGCGCCGAGACGCACGCGGCCGTGCAGTCGAACCTCTCGCTGGTCGACTTCATCGTCGAGTACCGCGGGCAGGCCGCCCACGCCGCGGCCGACCCCTGGAACGGGCGCTCGGCCCTCGACGCCATCGAGCTGATGGGCGTCGGGATCAACTACCAGCGCGAGCACCTGCGGCCCTCGACCCGGATCCACTACCAGATCATGGACGGGGGCGCGGTCGTCAACGTCGTGCCGGACTACGCCCGGGCGTGGGTGCGGGTGCGCGACCCGAAGCGCGCCGAGATGGTGCGCGTCTACGAGCGCGTCCAGGAGATCGCGCGGGCCGCCGGGCAGATGGCCGACGTCGAGCCCGAGATCTCGCTCGTGTCGGGGATCTGGGAGCTGCTCCCGAACCGCGCCGGCGGGGTCGCGATGCAGAAGAACCTGGAGACCCTCGGCGTGATTAGCTACACCGACGAGGAGCAGGCTTTCGCCAAAACGATCCAGCGCGCCACCGGCAAGCCGGAGATCGGGCTCAACATGAAGATCGAGCCGCTGGAGGCGACGAATGACGTGGGCGAGGGCGGCTCGACGGACGTCGGGGACGTGTCGTGGATCGTGCCCGTGACGCGGCTCTCGGTGACCACGGCGCCCGACGGCACGCCGTGGCACTCGTGGGCGGTGGTGGCGTGCGGCGGGATGTCGATCGGGCACAAGGGCATGCTCTACGCCGCGAAGGCCCTCGCGATGACGGGCGCCGACATGCTCGCCGACCCGAAGCTGCTGCGGGCGATCAAGGACGAGTTTAAAGAACGAAAGGGGGACACGAAGTACGAGGCGCTGCTGCCGGAGGGGCCGCCGCGCATCACGGGCAGCTAGGCGCCGGGCTGGCGCCTCCGGGCTGAGGTCCAGAAGGTGCGATAGACCTTCTTCAAGGACCGCTGCTTTTTCTACTCCACCTTTCCCGTACAGGAGCAGGCCGTCACCGGGCTCTGGTACTTCGAGCTCGCGCCCGTGTACGTGGTCGCGCTGCTCGACTTCGCCTTCGGCGACGAGACTACCGCGTCTGCGGCCGCCGGCGACTACCTCCGCACCGTGCAACTCAAGAATCAGCACGGCGAGGTCTTCTACGACAAGTACATGCAGGTGTACGTGGAGTTGCCGCGTTTCCGCAAAACCGAACGCGAACTCGCCACGGAAGCCGATCGCTGGCTCTACTTCCTGCGTCACCTCGCGGAACTCGACGAGCGGCCGGCGGGTTTAGGTGGGGATATGTTCGACCAAGCTTTCGAGGGAGCCAGCCTTACCCAGCTTACGCCCGCGCAGCGCCGCCTGCATGAAGAGGGCATGCGCGAGAGCCGCGACCTGCACAACGCGTTCGTCTATGCAAAAACTTCGGGCAAGGCCGAGGGTGAAGTCGAGAAAGCCATCGAGATAGCCCGCAATGGCTTGGCCCTCGGCCTATCGATCGAGCAGATCGCGAAGCTCACCGCCACCCTACCGCACCCGCCGCGCCAGCTGCTCCTTCCAGTACCCCGCATTCGTCGCCGCACTCGCCATCGAACCCTCGGCGAAGTTGCCGCCCTGCTCGAGGTAGAGGTACTCCAGACCCGAGGCCTCCGGATCGGGCAGGAGCCTTTTGTAGTCGATCGTGCCGTTGCCCAGTTCGGTGTAGGCCTTCGTGCCGGCCTCCATGTCCTTGACGTGCCAGAGGTGGAAGCGGCCGGGCTGGCGGGCGATGAGCTCGGCCGGCGTAAGCGCGGACTCGTGCGCGAGCCAGTACATGTCGAGCTCGAGTTTGACGAGCGCCGCGTCCGTCTCGGCCAGGACGATGTCGTAGCCGCGCGCGCCGTCGCCGAGGTCGGCGAACTCGCCGCCGTTGTTGTGGAACGCAAACCCGCGCCCTGAACCCTGTACGTGCGCCCCGATTACGTTCAGTTGCGTGGCCAGTTGGCGGAACCCCGCCGCGGTGCGGTCCTCGGCGCGGATCACGGGCCAGACGAGGTAGCGCATGTCGAGCGCCTCGGCCGCCGCGAGGCAGGCGTCCGTGTAGGCCCGCAACTCGTCCGCCGACTTGTGTAAATAGTCCGCGAAGCCGAAGTGCGCACTCGTGATGCGGGTGTCCAAGTCGTCCAACTCGGCCTTGAGTCGTTTTGGCGAAAGCCCGTACAACTCGTCCGCCGCCGCGTCGTAGCCGTAGGCCTCGAAGTGCCGGAAGCCCATCGCGAGGAGTGCGCGCACGGTGCCGAGCGGGTCGTCGGCCATGGCGTCGCGCACGGAGAAGAGCTGGTAGCCCATCGGGAAACGGTTTTGCGGGCTCACGGCACAGGCTTCGGGGGTCAACACCGCCCCGGCGGCGAGGAGGCTACTTCGGTGGAGAAAGGCGCGACGGTGCATGGGGTGGAAGGTAAGCACCGACGGGCCCACTCCGCGCGTGGCGCCGGGAGAGCCCACAGACTACTCCGGCGGGGCGCCGTGACACAACTGGGCACAGGTGGCGTGCGGCGGGGCGCGCACCCGCCCCGGGGCGGAACCCGCGGGCCGCAGCACAGGATTGGCGGCGGGCTTGGTCCAGCCGGTGATCCAGGCGTCGGCCCCGGGGCCGGCGTTCGGGAGGGCCGGGTCGGCGGGTTGTGCCGCGGTGACCTGCGTGGCGCGCGTACTTCGGCAGGCGGGGGCCAGCGCGCAGAGGAGGATTGCGTACAGCAGGGCGAGGTTCGGGGCAGGCGGCAGGGTCGGCGGCATGGACGGGGCGAGTGTAGGAGGTCGGTGCTAAGGTGCGGCGCCTTTCGGCAAAACGGGGGGGCGGGCGGGCCTCCAGACGATGACGAAGCCCCAAGTGTTTTCTCGCCAGCCGGTAACTCCCGCCGCTCCCTTCGGCAGCGCCTACATCCGGTGGTGCGTACATCCCTCCAATCCCGACATCATCGCCCATCTCTGAGGGCACCACGTATGTCGGCCCATTCGATGAGGAGGACTGCCGGAGGTTTTGCCGAAAGGCGTTTGCCGTCCTGCTCCTACTACGTGTCCTCAGGCTAATTTGGCGTAGGCGGAAGGGCGGACGCGACTCCCACCTGCACTGTGCTTACACCATCGCCTCCGGCGGCAATAGCGCTTCGACTTCTACCTCGCCGTAGAGCGGGTGACGCAGGCGATCCCCGCTTGCATAGACGACGATATCGGCGTAGCTCGGCGCCCGCTCGACGGCGGGTCGGGCGGGCAGCGGGTCGGTGTAGACCTCGAGCTGGCGCTCGCGGAGGTTGACGATCCAATACTCCCGGATGCCGGCGCCGGCGTAGAGCGGGAGCTTCACGAGTCGATCACGCCGGAGACTGTCGTCGGCCACCTCGACGAGGAGGTGGATGTCGTCGGGACCCGGGTGCTGGCCGGCGTAATCGTCGGCGCGCGCGTCAACGACGGCAATGTCGGGCTCGGGCTCGGAGTCGGGCGGGAGGGTAATGGGGTCTTCTTCGAAGACCTCGAGCGCCTGCCCCGCGAGGGCAGCCCTCAGCCAGCGTGCAGTACGCCGGAGCGCGGCGGCGTGGGGGGGATTGACCGACATTGATCTCGTGAGTAGACCGTTGAGCAGCTCAACGTGCTCGTCCTCGCCGATGATTCCGGCGTCGATCATCGCGTGGTACTGCTCTAGGGCGAGGTGGTACTGGGGTAGGACATCCGGCTCAACCCGCGTGGCGTACAGGAAGGGCTCAACAGGGGGGTGGTGGTCCATCGCCATACCACGAAAGTACATCGCAGGATGGCGCTCCCGACCCACCGAAGCCAGCCTCTTAGTTTTGCTCGTAGATAAAGGCGCCCGTCCATGACCACCCTCCGCCGCGTCGATGTCGACGACCCCCGCTTCCTCGCCCTCGTCACCGACCTCGACGCCGCCCTGGCCGTCGTCAACGGCGACAAGCACGACTTCTACACGGCCTTCAGCCAGGCCCCGACCCTGGACCTCGTCCTGCTGCTCACCGTCGGCGGCGAGGCCGTGGCCTGCGGGGGGCTCCGCGCCAAGGACGCCCGCGCTACCGAGATCAAGCGGATGTTCGTCCGGGAGGAATGCCGCGGGCGGGGCTACGCGCAGCAGATCCTCGCCGCGCTGGAGGACGAGGCCCGCGGGGCAGGTTTTGCGGAAACGCTCCTCGAAACCTCCATCGACCTCCACCCCGCCATCCGCCTCTACGAGCGCGCCGGCTACCGCCAGATCGCGTGCTTCGAGCCTTACGTCGGGCAGGCGTTGAGTGTTTGTTACGGCAAGCGGCTGTAGCACCGATGTCATACCCCGAACTGCCCCAGGTGATGATCGAGATGCTTCGAGAAAAGTGTATTCCATTGTTTTAGCGAAAGCTGGCCGAAGCCCGCGTTCTGCTTGCCATCAAAGTGCGCCGCGCCTAGGTCATGGGTCTTGTCCAGGTGATCGAGCAATCGCTGCCGCTCCACTTCGAAATCGCGCTCGTCGGTGACGAGGAACATCGGGGCCGTGCGGCCATTGCGCGGGTACGGCTTCGGGCCGACCACTTGCGCCTTCGCGAAAAGGCGGATCACCAAACGCATCAGCGCATTCGGCCGCGGGTGCTTGTCGGTGTACTCGATTTCGTAGGCGACGTTGCAGTGCGCGAGCATCTGCGCCGCGGACATCTTGCCCCAGGCGGGCTGGGTTTCGGGCGTGAGCTGCTCGATGCGGGCTTTGGTGGCGGCGAGGCCTGTGGGGGTAAAGAGGTCGTGAATCATGGCGTGGTGGGTGTGGGGGTGGTCGCTTAAACATACTCGCCGACACCGGTTCTGTATTCCGAGGCGTTCGCCAAAACCCGTTATCCCGTTAGCGTCCCGCGCGTATCCCAATGGTCGAATAGCGACGGCGGCAGTCGTGCTTCCGCAAAACCTCAGAAGTTCTGCTCTTATGTTTTCAGATTGTTGTGGCGGTAAGGCGCTCAACGACCGCGATAATCCTCTGTGCGGATCGGGTAAACGTATGGCCACCCTCCCCGGCGGACATACCCACTCGGCGCAAACCAATTATCGAGCGCCTCCGACGGCGAACGGCGCCCCGGACCCACCTGCGCCACGTAGGTTGCGTTGGCTTAAACTGCCTTTCATATGAAGCAAACACTACTCCTCGTCATCGCTACGGCGATCGCGCTCACGTCTACCCTCGCGCAGGTCAGCGGCACGCGCACCCTCACCGGCGCCGTGGTCGACACCGGGGGCGAGCCGGTCATCGGCGCGACGGTGCTCGTCAAGGGCTCCACCATCGGCACGGCCACCGACTTCGACGGCAACTACGAATTGACCGTCCCGCAGGCCGCGACCACGATCGTGTTCTCGTTCGTGGGCTTCGCCACCGTCGAGATCCAGATCGGTGATGCCGACCGCATCGACGCCATCCTCGAGGCTGGGACCTTGCTCGACGAGATCGTGTTCGTCGGCTCGCGCTCGGCCGGTCGCACCAAACTCACCACGGCCGTCCCCGTCGACATCGTCGACGTCAAGGCCATCGCGAGCGCCTCCGCGCAGAGCAACGTCAACCAGCTGCTCAACTTCGTGGCCCCGAGCTTCTCGTCGAACACGCAGACGATCTCGGACGGGACCGACCACATCGACCCGGCGAGCTTGCGGGGCCTCGGCCCGGACCAGGTCCTGGTGCTCGTCAACGGCAAGCGCCGCCACAACACCTCGCTGGTCAACACCAACGGCACCTTCGGGCGCGGCAACGTCGGTACGGACCTCAACGCCATCCCCGTGGCCGCCATCGAGCGCATCGAGATCCTGCGCGACGGGGCCTCGGCGCAGTACGGCTCCGACGCCATCGCCGGCGTCATCAACATCATCCTCAAGGACGACCTCGGCCTCACGCTCAACGCCGAGTCCGGGGCCTACTTCTCGTCCGAGATCCCGGAGGCCGACGACTCGCCCGACGGACAGTTCGCGCAGTTGAGTGCCAACTACGGCATCGCCCTCGGGGAGCGCGGCGGGTTCATCAACTTCACGGGCGTGGCCGACAACCGCGAGCCCACCAACCGCATGAAGGAGTTCACGGGCGCGATCTTCAGCGGGTACAACAACCCGGAGGCCGGCGGGGCCGCCAACGCCGACATCACCGAGGCCGAACTCGCGCGCCGCGGCCTCGAGCGCTCGGACTTCAACATGCGCGTCGGGCAGTCCGCCATCCGCAACGGGGGCTTCGTGTTTAATATGGAGGCCCCGCTCGCGACGGCCACCAAGGTGTACGCCTTCGGGGGGCTCAACTACCGCCGCGGGAACGCCGCGGGCTTCTACCGCCTCCCGAACCAGAACCGCACCGTCACCGAGATCTACCCGAACGGGTTCCTCCCGGAGATCAACTCCAACATCGCCGATCAGTCCGTCGGCGCCGGGATCCGCAGCGTCTACAACTCCTGGGAGGTGGACTTCTCGAACGTCTACGGCCGCAACTCCTTCGACTACCTCATCACCAATACCCTCAATGCTTCGCTCGGGGCGGCCTCCCCGACGGAGTTCAACGCCGGGGGCTTCTCCTTCGAGCAGAACACGGCCAACGTGGACGTCCGGCGCTTCTTCGAGAACGCCCTCTCCGGCATCAACGTGGCCTTCGGGGGCGAGTACCGCTTCGAGAACTACCAGATCGTCGCCGGCGAGGAGGCGAGCTACCGCGACTACGGCGCCGCGACCCGCTACATCACCAATGGCGGGGATACGCTCGTGATCCGCGACGGCGTCGGCCCCGTGAGCACGGTCCGCGACCCGCTCGGCCGCGCGCGCCCCGGCGGAGCGCAGGTGTTCCCGGGCTTCCGCCCCGACAACGAGGTCAACGCCTACCGCTCGAGCGTCGGGATCTACGGCGACGTCGAGGCCGATCTTACCGACAGGCTCCTCGTCGGGCTCGCGGGCCGATTCGAGAACTACTCCGACTTCGGGTCGACCTTCAACGGGAAGCTGACCCTGCGCCTCAAGGCCACCGACGACATCACTCTCCGGGGCGCGGCCTCCTCGGGGTTCCGCGCGCCGAGCCTCCACCAACTCAACTTTAACGCCACCTCGACGCTCTTCGTCGACGGCGTCCCCTTCGAGGTCGGCACCTTCGACAACAACAGTCGTGCCGCGCAGCTGCTCGGCATCCAGCAGCTCAAACAAGAAGAAAGTGTCAACTTCTCGGGCGGGATCACCGCGCGCGTGCCGGCGGCCAACCTCTCGATCACGGTCGACGGCTACCTCGTCGACATCAACGACCGCGTCGTGCTCACGGGGCAGTTCCAAGGCTCGGCCACGCGCCCGGAACTCACGCGCCTGCTGGCCCAGGCCAACGCCAACCGCGCGACCTTCTTCACGAACGCCATCGACACGCGCACCCGCGGCATCGATGTCGTCGTGGCGCACGTGGCGCGCCCGAGTTCCGCGACGACGATCAACTCCTCGCTCGCGGCCACCTTCGCGCGTACGAGCCTCGAGAACGTGAATACGTCCGGGGTCCTCGCTGGCCTCGAGACGACCTACTTCGACGAGACGAGCCGCATCTTCCTCGAGAGTGCCGTGCCGCGCGTCAAGGTCAACGGTACCGTCGATGCCGCCATCAAGCAATTCAACGTCTTCCTGCGCGCGGTCTACTTTGGCCCCGTCGACGAGGCGACCAACAACCCGGACAACGCCCAGACCTTCGACGGGAAGGTGGTCACGGACCTGAGCTTCGGCTGGCGTCCGAACGCCCGCCTCGGCCTTACGGTCGGCGCGAACAACCTTCTCGATGTCTACCCGGACCTGAATATCCTCGCCAACCAGGGCTCGGGGCAGTTCCTGTACTCGCGCCGCTCACAGCAGTTCGGCGCGAATGGCCGGTACCTGTTCGCGCGCCTGCGGTTCAATCTGTAGGCGACCCCCGAGGTCGTTGAACCGTGTTTTAGTTGAGCAAGAGTTTTAATAGTTGCCCACTCAATTATGTAAAACCGGTTCAACGACCTCGCCGATGCCTGAGCCCCTACTCTCTTTCACCGTCCGCGAGCTCTCCGCCGAGCACGCCGAGCGCATCGTGGAGCTCGTCCACCTCCTCAATCCGAAGGTCGCCCCGCGGTCCTCGCCGAGCGCCTCGGCCAGCAGTGGGGCACGGACGGCTACCACTGCTTCGGGCTCTTCGACGCGGCCGGCGCGATCGTGGGTGTAGCGTCGGCCTGGGTGAGCGTGCGCCTCTACGGCGGGCGCCTGGCCGAGCTCGACAACGTCATCATCGACCCGGCGCTCCGGGGCCAGGGTGCAGGCTCCTTCTTCCTTGACGAGATGGAAGCGCGGCTCAAGCTGAAGGCTGTCGACGGATCGAGCTGAAGACCTACGTGACGAACGCACGCTCGCACAAGTTTTACTTTGATCACGGGTACAGCGTGTATGCGTTTTACTTCGTGAAGGAGGTGCACGGGGAGGGTTGAGGTAGCGTTAGGTGGCGTTCGACCACTTCCGAGTGGCGCCACCGACGAGGAGCGCCACCGACGAGGAGCGCCCGTAGAGGGCCGCCGCTCGGAAGCGGTCGAACGGCCCCGCGCTGCAAGCGCCTATCACTCCTCCTCCTCCAGCCCCAGCGCCGCCCGCCGCGCCCGCAAGCCCTCCGGCTCCTCCACCGCCGAAAGCACCCACGTGCCATCCGCACCTTGCTCGTACTGCGTCCCGTAGCGCTGCGGCTGCCCCGATGTCATCAGTCGTTTGTCGACCAGCAGCGCGTAGTCTAGCCACCGCGCCTCGCCCTGGCGGCAGGCCGTCTCGAGCAAGGGCTCCGCGGCGCGCATCGCGGCCGTGTCCTCGCTGTGGAGGATGGCGTAGGCGATGGCCGTCGTGCCGCGCAAGCCCACCTCGGAGGCCTGGGGCCAGCCGTGCTCGGCGACCCACGTTTTGGCGAAAGCCGCCTGCTCGGCATCGTGCGCCAGCCAGGTCGCTTCGTCGGCGACGAACTCGGACGTCCCACCGTCGCCTCCGTGCTGTCGAGGTCGGCGTACCACGCATTCAGGTTCTCGACCCGCGGGGCCAGGGTCCGGTAGCGCTGGTCCTCGAGGAAGAGCGAGTCGAGCGTTCGGGCGAAAGCCGGCTTCCCGAAACGTCTGTAGCGCTGGTCGTGGGTTTTGACGAAAGTCGCGTAGCCCGGTGTCCGGCGTAAAGCCTCCATGCGGGGATCGAATTTGATGAGGGGCGCTTTCTCATTGAGCACGGTCACCGACCACATACGCAGCGCGCGCAGGGCTTCGTCGTAGCGACCGGCCCAAACCTGCTGCAAGGCGTAGCGGTAGGGGATCTCGGCGCGGAGCGTGGGCTCGAGGAGGAGCTCCACGCGACGGTCGTCCTGGAGGTCGGTCGAGTGGCTACGGCTGTCGCCAAAACCTCTGGCCAGGAATTGAAAGGACTGTAGCTTGTGCGTCGTCTTGAGGTAGTCGAGCACCGCGGCGATGCGTTGGTCCGAGAGCGCCTGATTGTCGCCGGTGCGCCTGTCGGCAAAACCGTACACCGTGAACACGACCGGGCGGTAGGGCGCCAGCAGCGCGGCGTAGTCATCGAGGATGCGGCGGGCGGCCGTATCGAGTACCGCCTCATTGCTGGCGAAGTAGACATTCGCGCCCGCCGTGCCACTCGGGAGCGACTCGGTGAGCTCCGCATCGTCGAAGGTGCACACGCCGGTGGTTCGCTCGAGCGCGGCCAGGTCTTCCGGAAGTCGCTCGAGCGCAATATCGTCGACGAAGTAGGTGACGCCTTCGTTCCCGCCGTGGGTCGGCGGACCGCTGCGATTGCGCGTCTCGGTCGCGCGGATCTTCACACGAGCACACGGTCGGCTGCCAGGAGTTGCGCCCCGGGGTACATCGAGCCGAAGGGCACGGGCACGAAGCGTTTGTACATCAACTGCGCCCCGATGTGACGGACGATGCTGTCGAGGCGCGCCGGCGCCACTTTGCCGTCGTTGACTAAGTGAAACAGCGAGAGTCGGTAGCGCTGCCCCATCGCGAGCGGCTCCTCGAAGTCGCGGAAGGTAAGGTCCGCCGCTAAGGTCATCATGGGCGAGCCGGCGCGCGTCCCGTACCAGAGCATCACGGCGTTGCACGGCGGCGGCGCCACGCGGTAGCCGTCGGTATTGGTAATACTCGGCGTCTCGGTCGCGCGGGTCTGACACGAGCACACCGTCGGCTCGCCAGTAGTTGTCGGTCGACCCCGGGAAAGCTTTCTCGACATCGAAGGCCTCATCCAGCCCCCGCGCTTGACGGGGTCGGGCGTGTACGACTCGAAGCCCTGGGTGAAGAGGGTTTGGGCCTGCGCGAGGAGGGGGCTTTCGCCAAAACACGCTAAGGCAAGGCCGAGCGTAGGGTTGGGGTGAGTCTGGGCACTCGGCGTTGAACGGCGGGGCGGGGGTGGGCGGTATGGGGTGGGGCGGTCCGGCCTCACCCCCGCCGCCGCATCAGCCCCTCCTGCGCCACGCTCGCCACCAGCCGCCCATCTTCCCGGAACACACTCCCCCGCGTGAAGCCCCGCGCCCCGCCCGCCCACGGCGAGTCGATCGCGAAGAGCTGCCACTCGTCCATCCGCACCTCCCCGTGGAACCACATCGCGTGGTCCAGACTCGTCAGCATCAGATCCTGGTAGCGGACCTCCCGCAGGTGCGGCACCACGGCCGTCGTCAGCAGGTGGTAGTCGCTCGCGTACGCCAGCACGGCCTGGTGCACCTTCGGATCGTCCGGCATCGCGCCGTTGACCCTGATCCACACGCGGTACTGCGGCGGGTAGGCCTCGGGCTGGAGCAGGTTGTAGTCGTCGACCGGGCGCACCTCGATCGGCAGTTCGCGCGAGAGCCGCTCGAACATCCCCGGGGCGGCCTCGCGGTACCGTTCGGCGAGTTTTACGGAAGTGGGAAGGCCCTCCGGCCCGGGCACGTCCGGCATCTCGATCTGGTGCGCCTCGCCGGTCTCGGGGATGTGGTAGCTCGTGGCCGAGTTGAAGATCGCCTCGCCCTTCTGGATGGCGACGCAGCGCCGCGTCGTGAACGAGCGCCCCTCGCGCAGGCGGTCGACGTCGTACACGATCGGCCGCGTCACGTCGCCGCCGAGGATAAAATAACCGTGCAGCGAGTGCACCGAGCGATCTTCGGGCACGGTTAGTGCCGAGGCCAGGAGGGCTTGCGCCAAAACCTGCCCCCCGAACACCCGCCCCCAGGGTGTGGCGTGGCTGATGCCGCGGAACAGGCGGTCCTCCAGTCGCTCGAGCGCGAGCACCCGCAGTAAGTCGTCTATTGTCACGGCGGCGAAACTAGAACCCTAACGGTTCGCGAAGGGTGCACAAAGCGCGGTGGGTATTTGTTGACAACCGTAATTTCGCACACGTATGCGCAGACTCCTACTCCTCCCAGTCTTCCTCCTCGTGGTCAGCAGCCTGGCCGTGGCCTGGTCGCCGAGCGCCGGGAACGCGTGGGCCCTCAAGCGCACCGGCGACGAGATGTGGGTCTACACCCGCGACCGCGCCGGCTCCCCGATCAAGGAAGTCAAGCTCGTCATGCACGTCGACGCGAGCATCGACGACATCAACGACGTGCTCAACTCCGCCGAGCGCCAGCCGGAGTGGGTGTTCAAGTGCGTCGAGGGCCGGACCCTCGGCGGCGACCTGAAGACGGGCTGGTACTACTACTCCCGCATCGACATGCCGTGGCCGATGGACGACCGCGACGTGGTCGGCAAGGTGACCGGTGGCCAGAGCGGATCGAGCTACGAGTCCCGCACCGTGGCCGCGCCCGACAAGACCGCCAAGGTCGAGGACTGCGTCCGCCTCACGACCTTCGAGGTCAACACGAGCTACCGGGCGATGCCTTCCGGCAAAACCGAGGTCACCTACCAGCTCTACAGCGAGCCCGGCGGCTCGGTGCCGACGTGGCTGATCAACCTGTTCGTGGATAAGGGCCCGGTGGAGACGATGACGCGGTTGCGGGATTTGGTGGAGGGGTAAAGTAGACTTGATGTCGGCGCGGTGGCCTACCGCGCAACCACCCCCCGCGCCCCCGCGTTTGCAGGCCTCAGCTACCGCCTGCCCCGCGCCCGCCGCCCATGTTCGACCAAACCTCCTCCCCGCTGCGCATCGGTGTGGTCTGCTACCCGACCTACGGCGGCTCCGGCGTCGTCGCCACCGAACTCGGACTGGGGCTCGCGCGCCGCGGCCACCAGGTGCACTTCGTCTCCTACCGGCAGCCGGCGCGCTACAAGGGCTTCGAGGCCAACGTCTACTACCACGAGGTCTCGGCGGTGGAGTACCCGCTCTTCGAGTACACACCCTACGATACGGCCCTGGCGTCCAAACTCGTCGAGGTCGTCCAGCGCGAGCGCCTCGACCTGCTCCACGTTCACTACGCTATCCCGCACGCGACGGTGGCCTTCCTGGCGCGCGAGATCCTGCGGGCGCGGGGCCTGACGGTGCCCTTCGTCACCACGCTCCACGGCACCGACATCACGCTCGTCGGGCAGAGCCCGGCCTTCATGCCGGTGGTCGAGTTCGGGATCAATACTTCTGATGCGGTCACGGCCGTGAGTGCGAGTTTGCGCCAGGACACGCTCAAGAGTTTCGCGATCGCCAACGAGATTCAGGTGGTGCCCAACTTCATTGATTTGGAGCGTTTCCGCAAAACCGACAAGCAGCACTTCAAGCTCGCCATCGCGCCCGCGGGTGAACGGATCCTCACGCACGTGTCCAACTTCCGCCCCGTCAAACGCATCGAGGATGTCGTGGAGGTGTTCCGACGCGTCAAAGAGGTTATCCCCTGTAAGTTGATGCTGATCGGCGACGGCCCGGAGCGCTACCGCGCCGAACAACTCATCAGCAAGTACGGCCTCCAGAAGTGCACGCACTTCCTCGGCAAACAGGACGCCATCGAGGAGCTGCTCGCGATCTCGGACGTGTTCCTGATGCCGAGCGCGAAGGAGAGCTTCGGCCTCGCGGCCCTCGAGGCGATGGCCTGCCACGTGCCCGTCATCAGTTCGAACGCCGGCGGCCTGCCGGAGGTCAACCTCCACGGCGAGACCGGCTACCTTTCCGAGGTCGGCGACGTCGAGTCGATGGCCGCCAATACCATCAAACTCCTGCGGGACGACGCCGTGCTGGCCACCTTCCGGCAGCGCGCCTACGCGCAGGCGAAGCGCTTCGACATCGACGTAGTCTTGCCGGCCTACGAGCGGGTGTACCGGGCGGTGCTGGCGGGGGTGGGGGCGGTCGTGTAAGCGGACACTAGTTGGAAGCGTCGTCCGGACCGCCGTCGGGCTGCTCGTCCACCAACCGCAGTGCAATCTCTCTAATTGCCTCCAGGCTCAGTGAGCTGAACGTAGCAATTTGCTCGGGGGTAAGTCCGGCGGTGAGCGCAGCTTTGACGGTCTGCACGGCCTCTTCGTGCTTGCCCATTTTCTCTCCGCGCAATTGTCCGATATCGATACCAATGGCGACACCGCGGCTCGTGCCTCGGTCGAGTGCCGAGTCGATCATGTTTTTGACATCGCGGCTGCGCTTGAGCTCTTCCTCGTAGTAGCGACGGTCCTCCCGACTCAAGGCAGCGAGCTCCGCACTTTCGAACAGCTTCTCGTAGACTTCCATGTCCTCATAACCCGCCGGAAGTTCCTCGAGTTCCGCTAGGTGACGCAGGACGTACAGCCAGCGATCGGCCTCGTCCGCCAGCTCGTGGTGAGTTTTGCGGAAACGCGGCAACTCCACGTAGATCTGCTTGTAGCGATCGTAGAAGACGCGGTTGCGCTGGTCCTTGAGCTCCACGAGGTGGATGTAGTCGTCCTCGTCGGTGACGTACGTATTGCCCAGTTCGTCGATGATCTCGAAATCGAGAATCGCCACGACGTACACAGGCGCGAGCCTGAAGCTCCAGTGCCCCCGCTCCGCCTGGTCCTGGATCGGGAACGTGGAGTAGAACAGGCAACGGTCGCGGAAGAAATGCTGGAAGGCCCGTTGGATTTCGACGATGAAGCGCTCGCCGGTCGCGGAGACGCAGTACAGGTCGAATAAGACTTTCCGATCGAACTCCGTCCGCCCCTGGAACTCAATACTGCGGAAAGACAGCTCGCGGATCTGGTGCCTCGCCGGCAAGAGGGCATTCAGGAAGGCGATGAGGAGGACTTTGTTGCCCTCGGTGCCGAACAGCTTCTTGAAGCCGAAGTCGGACAGCGGGTCGATGTAACGTTTGTGCATTCGCCCCAAGGTAAGCGTCGCGCAGGAACCCTCGTGGATGCTTAGTTCGTCGGGTCGGTGCCCACACGCCCCCGCGTCGCGGCCAGTTGCTGCAGGGGCAGCGGCTCTCTCTCGTAGATCGACGGCGTGGCGAGCACGTGTATCCGTTCGCAAGACCGGCGCTCGGTACCTAGGATGAGGCCTCCTCGACGAGAACTACTGGAATGGGGCCAACTACTCTCGGTAGTTTTGTAGCTCAGCCGCGATGGCTTCGACCTCCGACACCGGGAGCGTCCAGATTTCCGCGGCCTCCTGGATGGAGTACCCTAGCTGCAGTACCCTTGCGGCGGTCGCTCGGTTGGCCTTCGCTTTGCCGCGGGTTTCGCTGGACTCCAATGCCGCGGCCACGTCGCGCTCGCGCTCGCGGCTCAAAACGTAGCCGAAGCGCTCTTCGCGCGTGAGATTTGCTAAGGCAGCCATGTCGAAGAATTTGTCGAATACCTGTGGACGTAACTGCCTCGGCGGGGTGTTAAGTTTTTTGGCCTCCCGGAGAACGTAGAGCCACTCGTCGAGCGGCGCTGCGTGCGGCAGAAGATGTCGAAGACCTTCGACCGGTCGGCGAGCGACCGCCCCGAGCGGCAAGGAATCTCGAAGCTGATGTCCGTAATCGTTGGCGCGTCGGGGAGCACCGCGGTAAGGAAGTCTATTAGTGAGGGCTTAGGCCCCTCGGTGCCGAAGAGGCGCTTGAATCCGAAGTCACCGCCCCCACACCGCCAGCGCCCCGGCCCGCCCCCTGAGCGCCAGCGGCTCCCGCTCGCGCAGGTCCACGGCCGCCTCCACGCCCGCGGCCGTGAGCCACGCCAGCGCCGTCGCCGACACCAACAGCTCCACCCCCGCCGGGCGACAGGCCTGCAGCAGGCGCGCCGCCGCGTTGACGGTGTCGCCGGAGTACACGATGTCGCGCCGCGTGTCCCCGACCTCCGCCACGACCACCTCGCCCGCGTGGATGCCCGTCCGGAACCGCGGCACCGTCCCGTAGCGCGACGCGTAGTGCGGCGCCCGACGCGCCAGTAGTTTTTGCGTAAGCAGTAAAAAGCGCATCGGATTGTCAAGGTCCGACAGCTCCGCCTGCGCCCACGTGAGCATCACCTCGTCGCCGACGTACTGCACGATCTGCCCGCCCGTGGCCAGCAGGGGCTCCGCCAGGTCACAGAAGAAGTCGTGCTTGAAGTGCGTAAACTCCAGCGCCCCGAGCCGCTCCGCGATCGCCGTCGAGCTTACGAGGTCCATGAAGAGGAACACGCGCTGCTCGCGGACCGGCAGCCGGTACGTCCCGAGGAACATCGCCTTCAGGTGCCGCGGCCCGATGGCGAGCCGGAGGTGGAGTACGAAGTTGAGCACGAAGCTCGCCAGCACCAGCAAGACCATGAAGCGCACGATGACCGGGTCGCGTACCATCTGCGCCACCGGCCGCCAGACGGTACTCGTGGCCTCCGCCGGAAACAGGCGGAACAGGAGCTGCCGCCCGATGAGCACCACGACCGCCACCACCGCCGCGTACAGCACGGTGCGCATCAGCAGGTCGAGCCACGGCCGCCGATTGACGTAATCGCGCCGCACGGGCCGCGTCTCGAACCACGCCATCGCGCCCCCGATGGACACGCCGCACAGGATAGCCCCGACGAGGTCGTACAGCCCGAAGTCCGCCGTGCGCATCCCCGCCAGACGGCTCGCCCCAATCGCGACGACGCCCCACGTCACTACCGTCCACGGCGCCAGCCGCCGGAAGCGGCGCAGGTGTTGACGGAGCAAAGGGTGGGAGGGGGTAGTCGGAACGATAGGGCGCAAAGTACGAGCGGCGCTGGAGCGGCGTTCGACTGCTTCCGAGCAGCGCCGCTCATTTCGGCCGTCGCGCCCCGCTGCCCAGAGGCAGTCGAACGGGGCACTACAGCAGCCCGAGCCACGCCTTCGCGCGCAGCACGCGGTCGACGCTCGCGTACACCTGCGCCTTGTACGCTGGGTCCTTCGCCATCTCGGCCAGGATCTGCGCGTGGATCTGGCGCTCGTTGGCGGGCATCAGGATCACGTCGGCGCCGGCCTTGCTCGCCATCAGCGGACCCTGGTCGCCGTACTTCGTCGCGGCGGCCATCATGTTGAGGGCGTCCGTCACGACGATCCCGGGGTAGCCGAGTTTGTCGCGCACCAGGTCGTGCGTCACGCGGCGGCTCAGGCTCGCGGGGATGCCGTCGGTGGCGTACTCGTTGTTCTTGATGTTGATGTGGCCCACCATGAGGCTCAGGGGGTCGGCTTGCGCCAAAACCTGTTCGTACACCCCGTACTCCCGCATCTCGCCGTCGATCACGACCGAGCCTTTGTGTGTGTCGCCCACCACGAGGCCGTGCCCGGGGAAGTGCTTGACGCAGGCCATGATGCCGTCGGCCTGCGTCTGCTGGATGTAGGCGATCGCACGACTCGAGACCGTCTTGGGGTCGAGCCCAAAACTGCGATTCTTGATGGCCGCGTTCTCGGTTCCGAGGTCGACCACGGGGGCGAAGTTCCAGTGGTAGCCGAGGTCCTTGAGGACGGCGTCGATCTGCGCGGCCACCTCGCCGGCCTCTGCGTCGGTGGTCATGTCGGCGGCGGGCGTCACGTTCGGTCCGCCGATGATGCGGCGGTACATGAGGCTCGGCTCGGCGTCGATGGAGTACCAAAACGGGACGGGGGCGACGCCCGCCTCGGCGGCCTTGACCTCGGCGACTTGCTTGCGGTGGTCCTCGATGTCGTTGGCGAGGTAGATGACGCCCCCGACGATCCCGTCGGCCGTGAGGCGCTTGATCTCGTCCTGGGGCTTGCCGAGGCGCCCGCCCGTGGTGACGATCAACTGGGCGACGCGCTGCTCGTCGGATAGTTTTGCGAAAGCGTCCCTGGCCTTCACGGCGTACAGACTCGTCTGGCTGCGGTACACCTCGTCGAGGAGGCGCCCGGGGGCCGCGATATCGGTAGCGGTGTCGGAGGCGGGGGCCACCTCTTCGGTTCGCGTGGCCTCGCCCGAGGTCGTGGTCTGGGCTTTGCAGGCGGCCAGCAGGGCGAAGGCGCCAAAGACGAGTAGCTGCTTCATCTAGCAAAGATGCGCCTCCGCCGGGGCATTTGCCCGGTATTGCGTTGGCGCGGGCGTGTCGCGTAGCAGATGCTGCCGTACCTATGCGAGCATGATGCGGTTTGGCCTAAGTAAGTACGTTGCGGCGTGGGTGCTCGCGGCGGCGTTCCTCGGGGTCGCCGGACGGGTGCCCGCCCAGACCGCCGACCCGGGGGCCTCCCCCTTCGGGACGACCGACTGCTTCGACCCCGCCGCCGCCATCGCCGACAGCACCGAGGTTTGGATCAGGCTCCACGTGCACGTCTACGGCGACGACAGTTGCCGTGGGCCGTTCCTGCCCTGGCTCCCGGAGCCGTTGACGGAGGCCGAGCTGTACCCGGCCATCGAGAAGTTTATCACGCAGGCCAACGGCGTGGTCTCGGAGCTCAGCGTGCCCTGGGGCGACGAGGCGGTCTTCGGGATACCGTTGGCCACGGAGCCCGCTTACTTCCCGCTGCGCTACTACCTCGACGGCGTCAGCGTCCACTGCGACACCGAGGCCCAGCGCTGGGGGTCGGCACCGTACCGACTCAAGGAGCGCTACCGCGTCCCCGACGCGCTCAACCTCCACTTCGCCGAGTGGGTCGGGAAGTCGAACGCCGAGGCGGAGGGCCTCGGGGGCGCGCTGGAGACCTTCACGACCGAAGACTTCAGCCCGACCACCGCGATCCACGAGTCGCTGCACTTGTTTGGCCTGCGGCACGCCTTCGAGGACGACGGCATCGACGACACGCCCGTCAAGCGCTTTACCTTCGACTACAACCAGGACGGCGACACGGATGACTACTTCGCGACGACGGACCCGGACTGCCCGGCCGTTGGGTCGGAGAATCTGCTGCGCGGCTGCTACGTCATCGCCGACGAAGGAAACGAAGGGCCGAAGTACATAGATTACGACGGCGACTGCGTCAATGATTACACGTATCAATCTATCGGTCACCCCTGTGCGTCGTGGACGTATCAGAGCAATAATATCCTCGATTACACAGGCTACAACAATATCTATAATGCGCCGGCACTTACCGTGGGCCAGGTGGCCAAGGCAATGGAGAACATTGCCGAGTTTCGGTGCAAACAGTTGACACACATCGGGCGCGACTGTCCACCGGCGAATCCTCAACTATACGTCCTGTCAACCGACGGCGCGGAGGAGTTGCGCTTCTTCTCGGGACTTTCGCAAAACGACGATCGGCACCGCCTCACGGTCCGGACCTCCGGCGGGCGCACGGTCTACGATACGGACTGGCGCCACGATACGATCCCGAACGTCCTGAGCGTCCCCTTCGACCGCGGGCGGCGGCCCGGGAGGTTTTGGCGCCGCGGCCGCACCATCCGGGAGGGCCGATCTTACGTGGCCACCCTGACGGTAGCCAATTCCTGCGGGCAGGAGCGGCACCGCGACATCGAACTCATCGCGGGCGCCGGCGATGGCGCTGCCGAGTAAGCTAGGTATGGCAGGCAGGCAGGCGGGAGGTGCGTGGATCGACGGCACGTCATTCATTCGCGTCCTCCAACCTCCACGGCGGGTTGCGTCTGTCCTTCCCGCCGTAGAAGAGGACCAGTTGGTTGCCATCGGTATCCTTCAGTCTCGCTTCCCGCCAACGCCACGATCGGTCGGTAGGTAACTCGTCAAAAGCAATGCCTTTGGCGATGAGTTCGCGCACGTAGTCATCTAGCCTTTCGCATTCGAAGTAGACGCGTATACCATCCCCCGTAGGTAGCTCTTCTACGAGGTGTATCGAGAAGGTAGCGTTGCCGTCCGGGCATTCGAATCGGGCGTAATGCGGTTGTGCCGCGACGATTAACTTAAGCCCTAGCTTTTGGTAGAAAGGGATGGACCTTCCCAGGTCGAGCGACGGGACCGTAACCTGGTTCAGATTCATAGATCTAGCTCACTACCCTTCGGTATGTTTGGCTAAGCCATCTCGCGTACGCTCGTTTTGGCGAAAGCCGCCGCCAGGTCCGCCTGCAGGTCGCGCACGTCCTCGATCCCTAGCGACATGCGGATCAGTTGGTCGGAGATGCCCTCGGCGGCGCGGCGCTCGGCCCCGATCGTGCGGTGGCTCGTGAGGTAGGGGCTGCTCACGCTCGTGTCGACGCCCCCGAGGCTCATCGCGCTGGCCACGAGGCGCAAATGCCGCTGGAAGGCGACGGGGTCGATGCCCTCGGCCAGCTGAAAGCTCAACATGGCCCCGAAGCCGTGCATCTGGCGCCGGGCCAGGTCGTGCTGCGGGTGCGACGGGAGGCCGGGGTAGTAGACGGCGTCGACCTCGTCGCGGGCGTCGAGCCACTCGGCCATTCCTTGCGCGTTGGCGGTCTGCTGGCGGACGCGCAGGGCGAGGGTCTTGATCGAGCGCTCGAGCAGGGCCGCGGTCTGGGCTTCGCAGCTGCCGCCGAAGTGGCGGGCTTTCGCCAAAACCTGCTCCACGTGTGCTTTTGATCCTGCGGCAATCCCGGCGGTGATGTCGGAGTGGCCCCCGAGGTACTTCGTCGCGGAGTGCAGCACGATGTCGACGCCGAGGAGGTGCGGGGTTTGGTTGATGGGGCTCGCGAAGGTGTTGTCGATCATCGACACGGCTCCGCGGGCGCGGGCGAGGTTCGCGACGGCCTCGACGTCGACGAGGTTGAGCAAGGGATTGCTCGGGGTCTCGAGGTAGACGACGCGCGTGTTTTGGCGAAAGCCGCCCTCGAAGTCGAGTACGCTCAGGCCGTCGGTGTAGGTCACGTCGATCCCGAAGCTGCGTAGGTCCGCTTCCGCAAAACTCGTCGTGCCGCCGTAGAGGCCGGTCTGCATCAGGACGTGGTCGCCGGGCTTCAGGAACGCGAACAGGGCCGTCGAGATGGCGGCCATCCCGGAGCCGAACAGCACGCCGGCCGCCGTGCCCTCGAGCGAGGCCACCTTCGCGGCGACGCGGCGCTGGTTGGGGGTGTTGAAGTAGCGCGGGTACGAGCGCTCGTCCCCGTCGAGGAACCCGTAGGCCGTGGCGGGGTAGATGGGCGCGGCCGTGCCCTCGGTCGGGACGTCGGTGTGGGAGCCGGCGTGGACGCAGCGGGTGGCGAGGTGGTGGGGCATGGGGAGATTGCTTGGGGCAGCAAAGTAAAACCGCTTGGCCTCGTGGATGTGGCGGCTCAGGGCTGGAAGTTCTTCAGGCTACGCTCCAGACTCTCCTGCGAGCGAGCGCCGTGGAAGAAGTCGACGATGATGACGCGCTCGCCTTGAATGGTGTAGACGATGCGGTATTTGCGGTACGGGATGGAGCGGTACTCGTAGTCGGTCCGTGGGGAAACGTAGAAGACACGTATGCTTTCTGCCACGGGGCCGAGTGATCGCGCCTTGACGAGCAACTTGTTGACGAAACGCTTAGCGCGTTGTTTGAAGCCCGACTTCTCGAGGATGTATTCGTAAATATCTTCGGCGGCGGCATTGGCCCTGCGCGAGGTTTCTACTTTTAGCGATACCCTCACTTCGTTTCAAACCTGGCGATCAATTCCTCGATCGGGGTCCCTCCGCCGGCCAGCACCTCGGCCACGTCCTCGTCCCAATCCTTCGCCGCCGCGCCGGCCGTGACGGGCGAGCCGTCGGGACGGGTCCCGATCACCTCGTCGTCGGCGACGAGATAGTGTGGTGAGTAGGTCGGCTTGGCTCTTCGAAGGCCTGGTTCCTCCCGTAGCATCGTGGCCTCGCCACCGGTCGACGTCGCGGTGGCGGGTTTTGGCGGAAGCCGTAATTCCTCTTCGTCGCCGTCCTCCTGCAGTACAGCGTATAGGGTGCGTAGTAGCAGCGGGTCTTCGAGGCGCGTGATCTCGGCGATGAGCGCCAGCTTGAGCTCTGGGGTGGACATGGGGGGAAGGTACGCCGTCGCGTCTCAGTCCTCGTCCTCCTCGTGCGGGTACGCCACCTCGCCGCGCTCCCGGATGACGCGGTGGAACTTCAGCGCATAGTCGACCAAATCCCCGCGGCGCTTTTTTAGGTTACTCACGATCCGCTCGCCGTCCTCGGCGTACACCGACGCCGGCCACTCACGTATGGCGTTTTCGATGACTTCGTCGGTGAGTGCCGCCTGTAGCGACTCGGCTTCTTCGACGAAGGTTTGGGCCGGGACATCATGCAAGAAGGCGTAGTCGAACCACGCCGAGTTGCTCGTCAACCCATCGACGCTCTTGATCTTCGGTCCGAAGGGCTGGAGGCGCTTCTCGAAGAGGCGCACGATGCCCGGGTAGAGGCCGTTGACGCCGTAGAAGACGTTGTCGCGATCGTTGGGGATGGGGTAGTACTGGTGCTTGCCGTCGCCGACGTCGTACTGGACCCAGCCCCACTGCCCGCCGTGCCGGTCCCAGTCCCCGACCCAGAGGTCGAAGACGCGCGCGCGGACCAGGGCCCGGAGGTTCGGCCGCTCCGTGTCGGGATCGGCGCGCCACTTCTCGAGCACCTTCTCGGAGTCGTCGTAGTCGTCGGCGCGGGGCAGGTCCATGGCGGCGGGCACGCGGCCTTCGGGTTCGTACTCGAGCCAGTAGAGGCTTCCGCCAAAACGCTCGTTGAAGGTGTCGAGCGCCGCTTGCGCCGGGAGGTAGTAGAGCTTGGGGTCGAAGTGCTTGACGCCGGCCGCGTCGCTGAGGGCCGGCATCACCATCGCGCCGTAGGGATGCCCGGCGGCGATGCCGTCGATGACGAGGTTGCGGATGCCGAAGAGTTTCATCCAGGGCTTGACGAGTTTGTGGGGGTTCTTCGTCACCGAGCGGATGGTGTAGGTGACGCCGGTGGCGTCGACGAGGTCGAGCGAGAGCGTCTGGAAGCCGCCGCCCATATCGTCGGGCCGGAGGCCTCCCTTGAGGGTGTCGAGCCAGGCGACGGGCACCGTGACGGGCGCCTGCCAGGCGTCGCGGTACTTGCGGCCGTGGAGGAAGCGCCGCCAGGCGCCGGCGGCGTACATGTCGGTGGCGCGCAGGGTGACGGAGTCCGTGCCGCGGGTCACGGCGGCCGCGGACGTGGGGTCGACGTAGACGGGCTCCGGCATCTCGGCCCGGAGGCGCCCGCCGCGCGAGGAGCAGGCGGCGAGGAGGGAGGCCAGAGCTATGGCTAGGCAATTTCTCAAACCACGACGGACGACTACGGTGTTGGGTGGAGGCACGACAGTACCCAACGTCAATTTAGCAGGCGAAGTGCAAACCGCGCGGATGGTGGCCGCGGGGGGCGCCTCGCCAAACGCGGAATCCCGTTGTAGCTTGTCCGCACGGCCTGCTCCAAGTGGCGAACTCTAGGTCGTCGTTCAAGTCAGGCAAGCTGTGTCGCGCAACGAAATCATGAATTATTGCTTGCCTGCATACAGTTTGACGGTCTCATTATTGCCAGCCCTATTCGGACTGAGCCTATTTTTAAGCACGATTTACGCCTGCACATCGAACACGGCCCCCCCACCTCCCAAAGACGCGGCCGCCATCGACCGACGGTTTCCGGACATCATCCTCGAGCCCGGCAGCCCACCCTACGATACACTTATGCGGATCGCGAAGGAATATGGTGCCTACGAGGCCGATTGGAATCGCTACTGGCGGC
The DNA here is from genome assembly GCA_965215115.1 of Saprospiraceae bacterium. Taxonomy (GTDB): domain Bacteria; phylum Bacteroidota; class Bacteroidia; order Chitinophagales; family Saprospiraceae; genus CALDTK01. The sequence goes on along the minus strand of OZ244050.1, from coordinate 1,020,703 downwards.
GTAGGCACGTGCCAATTTTGTACATTGCGGAAAGACCGCCCCACAGGGGACATCGTCTCTTTCTTGACCTGTCCGAACCTGATACCAGCGTACTTGTGCTCGACCTGTCCAAGCCTTTCACGCTGTACCTACTGAGCCAGCTTAGCACGGGTAGTGACTGGTGTGGTGAAATTCGCCCGATGCAACAGGGGAGCCCGAATTTAGCGGCGTCCGATATCATGCGCGGCGTTCTGCTGGCAAAGCGAAACGCCTGGGGGGCTTACGATACCGTCGAGCTCACTATATATCATCGCACGGGCTCCTTTAAGTGTGCAGGGCAGCCTATTGTCGATTATGAGCAGTAGCATGCCATCGCACCTATTTTATTACAGCGTTGGACTATTGGCGGGGTGGCGGCGGGGATAATTAATGTCTCAGCTCACCGTGCGTATTCCCCGGCAAACGAAATACGTCGTAAATAATTCTTGCCAAAATAGTCAAAATTTGGTAGGCTTCGGCTTCTTCTAATGCGCTTACCGTCTTACTAGCTGCTCCGGCTTCGACACGAAAGCCCATCGCTCTGAATTCGTACAGGCCCTCCCGAGAAAGGAACCTGTCCAACTCGTATGGCCTGTCCGTCGCGATCGAGATGCAGACCTCGGCAGCCCGGCGGTACATACGTACGGTGACATTGCCGTCTTCCGAGGCAAAGGCAATCGAAAATTCTGCGAAGGCGCCCTCGAGTAGCTGCTCCAAGCGTGTCCAGACCTCGTCGCCGTCGAGGTGGAAGTGCCTTGGCTTGGCCTCGAGCTCGGCCAGCTTCGCTTGACCGCCGATCCGGAGGCGCTCCTCGAGTTCCTTGCGCCACTCTCGCGTCTGCTCTTCGCTCAGGCCTTTTTTCCTAAGATAATTATCGAGGAACACTTGCATTCGCTCGGGAGCTCGCCGCAGTCGTTGTTTCTTGTCGTGGTCCGGGTCTTCGAGGCGCTCCAGTACCCGAAGCTCACTTGAGAGAACCTCTATCCCATTTTGATGCTGCGCGGCTGTCGCGAAGTCCCGCTCCAGGATACACTCCTGAATCTGCACCTCGAGCGCGTCGCGCTGGCGCTCGAGTTCGGCGATGAGGAGCTGAGGTCGGTCACGGCGCTAAGATGGAGCGCGAAGGATGTTTTGCCGAAAGGCCTCAAAACCGAATCGCTAAGCGGTGAAGCCCCGCAGGCTGCGCTTCAGGCTCCCCAACGTCCGCGCGCCGTGGAAGAAGTCGACCACGATGACGCGCTCGGCCTGAATGGTATAAACGATACGGTAGCCGCGGTGCGTGATCTGGCGGTAGCGGTAGTCGGTGAGGGGCGAGACGTAGAAGACGCGCAGCGTCGGCGCGACGGGGCCGAGCGACCGAGCCTTGTCGGCCAGTTTCGCGACAAAGCGCGCGGCCCGTCGCGGGAATCCCGTCTTGAGCTCGATGTAGGCCGCGATGTCATCTAAGCTCGCATCAGCCCGGTCGGATATGTCGACGATCAAGCTCACTGTCGCGCGCGCTGCGCCCACTTCTGGTAGACTTCCTCAGCCGACTTGCCCCCACCCGCCAAGACCTCAGCCACATCCGCGTCCCAGCCCGCTACCGCCTCACCCGCCGTAACGCGCGAGCCGTCCGGGCGTACGCCGATCACCTCGTCGTCGTCGACGAGTTCGTCGTGATCGACCTCCCAGTCTATCTCGTCGGCCGGCGGCCTCGCGTCCTCGCGGACCATCGATGGCGGCCCGGGTTCAGGCACGGAGTAAGGCCCTGGCGCGAGTACGTCGTGCAGGGTGCGCAACGTCAGCCGGTCGTCGGTGCGGGCGATCTGCTCGATGAGGGTGAGCTTGAGTTCGGCGGTGGTCATGCCGGGAAGGTACGGCGGCACCGATGTCCCGGCGCGCTACTTCAGGTCCAGAAACGCCCCCACCGAGTAGCTCGGCGCCGCGGCAATTAATTGTCCCCGCACGGCGCCCGCGGCCCCGACCGAGACCCCGAGCCGCGGCGTGAGGTAGTAGTTCGCCTCCAGGCCGATGCTCGTGAACTCGGCGTCGTTCGAGAAGATGCCCGAGCCCGTGAAGGTCGAGGCCGACTCGCCGTTCTGGAAGCTCTCCACCACGTCGAGGCGCGAGATGAGCCACAGTTTTCGCGAAAGCAGATTGATGCCCGCCTCCAGGCCGCCGCGGAACTCGTCGCTGAAGCCACCCGTGCGATGGTTGACCCCGGCGTAGGCCGCCACGTACGCCGATGACCCCTCGCCGACGCCGAAGCCGTGCGCCGCGTCGAAGCGCAAGAGTTGGTTGAACTCTCCGTCGCCGGTCTGGAGGTTGTTAAGTTCGCCGCCCACGTCCTGTCCGGTGGGGAGGCCGAGCAGGAGGGTAGCCGAGAGCGGCCATGCGGCCCCGGGCTCCGTGAGGGTGTACTTCAGGGCGAGGTCGATGTCGCCGAGGCCGTTGAGGGCCGCGCCGGGGACGAGGATCTCGTTCGAGACGCTCGACTGCAGGCGGTTGACCACGTTGCGCCCGAAGACATTCGCGTTGACGATGCCCGTGAGCCGATCGGTGAGCCCGAAGGAGCCGTACAGGAAGGTGTTGTAGACGCCGGTGGTGAGGTTCGGGTCGGTGCGGCCCTCGTCGGTGTAGTGGCGGTCGTAGCGCAGCCACCACTCGGAGAGCTTGACGTAGGCCTTGCCCCTGCCCTGGGGCCACGGTCCGCCGGCTTTCGCCAAAACCGGCAGCACCAGGACGAAGACGAGGCCGAGGAGTGCGTTGCGGGTCGTCATCATTCTTCGATTTTGCCGTCGCCCACCTTCACGCTGAAAGGTTTGCAGAAGTAAAGGAGGTGGGAGTAGTCGCCGAGCTGGGCGTTTTCGATGAGGTAGGTGTGTGCCCCGGAGAAGGTCTGCACCTTTTGAATCTCGCGGGCGCCGGCGGTGGTGCTCGGATTGTTGGTGAGGTAGAGGTAGAGTCCGGGGAGGGTCGTGCTGGCCCGGTAGTCGGCCGCGACCTCGACGAGGAGATTGGCGCCGGTCTGCGTGACCGTGAAGCCGCCCGTGAGTTGGTAGGTGCTCGTGGTCTTGATGATCCCTCGGCGGCTCTGGACCGTCTTGACGGTCTCCTTGCCGACGACGACGCGCGTCTCCTCCGTCACGGATTGCCCGGCCACGGTGGCCTCGGCGCGGAGGGTGGTCGCTCCCGTGGCGACGGCGACGCCCCGCCCCCGGGGAGTGACGCGGAACACGGCCGCATCGGCGCTCGTCCAGAGGATATCGACGCGCTCCTCGACGCCGACCTCGTTGAAGTAGGTAGCGACCAGGTCGACGGTGTCCCCGAAGGCGATGGTGTCGGGGAGGGCGGCGATGCGCAACTCGCGCGGGACGCTATCGTCGATGAAGTCGGTACCGATACAGGCGCCGAGCGCGAGGATCGGCAGGGCGAGGAGGAGGTGCTTCATGAGTCGGGTGTTGCGTTGCTGCAAGTACGGGAGTTTTGTGCGCATGCGTTGCCTCGGGGGGGTGGATTGGCCTGGCGTTCGAGCTTGGGGGGGGGGCGGGGGGCGTGCTCGTCTTTCGTGTGCCCGGGGTCGTAGCCGGCAGGTTGGTGAGAACAGTAAGGAAAATCGAGCGGTGTCACTTGCTTTAGTCGGACTTGTTCGACCCCGGGTTACTCGTGGTTCGACCCCGCTGGGGTCGTCGGGCGCTCGACGGGCGCGCACGATGAGTACGCACGGCAGGACGTGAGACGAGACGTACGGGACCCCAGCGGAGTCCAACCACGAGTTGCCCGGGGGCCAACCGCAAACAACGAGCAAACCAAGACCCCAAAGTCCCCCACAAATCCAAACCCACCTATACAACAAGGACCCCGGACCAGTCCACCAACACGGCAGACCATCTCACACACCCAATCCCCAACTATACCCAGATATAGTTACCTTCCCCCGGTTCAACCACTTCACCAACACCCAAATCCCTACAGCACATGGCTAAATTTGATGACGTCATCGCCAAGGCGACCGACCACCTCGAGAAGCACTTCACCGGCCACGTCACCGACGAGGACCTCCTCCGCAAAGTCGGCAAAGGCCTCGGCCCGAGCCTCTACAACGCCGACGCCAGCACCGTGAGCTGCTCCAGCAAGGACGAACTCCAGACCGTCAAGGAGAAGTTCCTCATGAAGAAGCACGGCCTCACCGACGAAGCCGCCGCCGACCAGGCCATCCAGGAGGTCTGCGAACAGTACAAAGGCTCGCGCGGCAAACTCCGCATCGTGTTCTACTACGTGCTCACGAAGAAACTCGGCCTCGAGGCCGCCTACGCGTAAGACGTTTTGCCGAAAGGCCCACGCGTTTTGCCGAAAGGCGCACCACCCAACCTACAGCGCCCCTCCCAGCCCAGGCCCGGAGGGGCGCTCTCGATGATAGCACAAGCTCCTTGAGTTTAGGTAAAGAGCGCGGCAGCTGCCCGCTCGGGGGTTAGGGGGGACTATTTCCGCCCGCCCCACTCCGGGCACTTCAGATCCCCGAAGTAGTAGAACAGCCCGATCTTGATCGTCGCGTACTGGTCGTTGTCCGAGGGATTGCCGCGCTGGCGACCCGTCAGACCGAGCTTGCGATCATTGACGCCCTCGATCAGGATCGAGGGGTCGGACAGCAGCACCGCGTCCTCGCCGCGGAGGTCGAGCAGGTCCTCCCGGTCCGGGTAGGTGCCCGACACGTCGTCGAGGTAGTCGGTGAACAGCTGCCGGGCGTTGAGCTCGAAGTTGAGGCTCCACTCGAAGCTCAGGTCGAGCTTGAGCCCGATGCCGTAGTCGATCCCGAGGGAGGTGTTGTAGTACTCGCTGCCGAGGTCCTGGCCCTCGGTGCCGTAGTCGCGCAGGTTGACGTAGGTCCCGTCGAGCTCGGCCTGGGGCTGGAAGTTCGAGATCGCCAGGCCGCCGAATAGGTACGGCGTCCAGTTGCGGTCGCGGCTCCCGTGGTCGTACTGGAGGAAGTTAAACTCCAGCCCCAGGGCCCCGTCGAAGACCCGGCTGCGGAAGTCGAGGTTGCGCGCGCGCTCGTAGATGTTGCGCGAGTCCGCGTCCGAGGCCGACACCCGGGAGTAGGCCCCGCCGAGGCGCACGGACCAGCGGTTCGAGAAGTTGTAGCGCGCCATCGCCCCGGCCGTGATCCCGGGGTCGTCGAGCGAGAAGTCCGTGTTCAAGTCGCCGAAGTAGTGCCCGGCCCCCACGAAGCCCCCGAGCTCGAAGCCCTCCTGCGCCCGCGCGGCGGTACTCATGACGACGAGACAGACGATGGAAAGGAGCTTTCGCACGGGGGGACACGGATTTGACGAGGGAACACGACCAGCCCGGAGGGACGTGGCGCTGCAACAACGGAGCTTAGGGGGCAATGGTATGCCAAAAACGCGCCGCTTTTAGTGTGTTGTTGTCTAGCTTACGCCAAAACCTGCGGCCCGTCCGCCGCTCGCCCCCCGGCAACTATCCCGCCCCCGCGGCCGTTCGGGCTCCTGAACGGCACTCCCTCCCGTCGCAAAGCTCCCGCATTGGCCATCTACTCCATCGGCGACCTCGCCAAGCTCTCCGGCATCCGAGCGCCGACCTTGCGCATGTGGGAGCAGCGCTACGGGGTCCTCGAGCCCAAGCGTACCGAGAACAACACCCGCTACTACGACGACGACGACCTGCGGCACCTGCTCAACGTCGTGGTCCTCAACCGCCACGGGACCCGCATCTCGCAGATCGCCGAACTCGACACCCGCGAGCTGTCGCGCCGCGTGGCCGAGATCACGCTCGACAACCAGGAGCACGACACGGTCCTCGACGCGATGACGCTCTCGATGCTCGAGATGGACGAGGCGCGCTTCGACCACCTCTTCGAGCTCAACGTCGGGCAGCTCGGCTTCGAGCAGACGATGATGACGGTGGTGTTCCCGTTCCTCGAGAAGCTCGGTGTGCTGTGGCTCACCGGGTCGATCAAGCCCGTGCAGGAGGCGTTCACCTCCGGGCTCATCCGCCGCAAGTTGCTCGTGGCCACCGACGCGCTCGAGGTCGTCACCGACGCCTCCGCGCCCACGCTGTTGCTGTTCTTGCCGAAGGGCGAAGGCCAGGAGATGAGCCTGCTGCTGCTCAACTACCTCGCGCGCAAACGCGGCTACCGCACCTACTACCTCGGCCGCGACGTGAGCGTGGCCGACCTCGAGGACGCCTGCGCGATCGTCGATCCGGAACTCCTCTTCACGATGGTGACCGAGACCTTCACCGGCGGCCACCTCGACGACTACGTGGCGCAGGTCCGTGCCGCGAGCCCCAAGGCCAAGCTCCTGCTCAGTGGCTACCAGGCCGTGGCCCAGGACTGGGAGCCCGACGCTCAGACCCACATCCTGCGCAGCATGCAGGACACGATGACGATGATCGAGCGGTGGCTGGAGGAGCGCACGCTCCGTGCGCCAAGGGCCGTGCGTCTGGCCCATGCGGTGTTTGCGTAAAGCTACCATCGCGTACGGCACCACCGCACGACCCTTACCCTAACCAAAATTTCACCCCACCTTCGCACTCAGGACAACCAATATCCGAATTAGATGTATCTACATCTAATTCTCAAACGACAACCCACTTCTCATGAACCGTAACATCCTCCCCCTCCTGTTCGCAGGCTCCCTGCTCGCCGTCGCCTGCGGCGGCGCCGAAGGCGTCGAAGTCGACGCCACCGACGCCGTCGAAGGTGCCGCCCCCGTCGGCCAGGCCAGCGTCTACAACATCAGCCCCGCCGAGTCCATGGTGATGTGGACCGGCTCCAAGCTCGTCGGCGGTGACCACAAAGGCACCATCAACGTTACCGAGGGCCGCCTCGCCGTCCAGGGCGACGCCATCACCGCCGGAGACTTCGTCCTCGACATGACCTCGCTCACGGTCACCGACCTCGACGAGGCCAGCGGGAAGTCCAAGCTCGAGGGCCACCTCAAGAACGAGGACTTCTTCCAGGTCGACCAGCACCCGCAGGCCAAGTTCACGATCACGAGCGTCGAGAACGTCACCGGGGACGCGACCACGACCCACCGCCTCACGGGCAACCTCGAGATGAAGGGCGTCTCGAAGAGCATCACGATCCCGGCCAACGTCCAGGTGACCGACGCCGAGATCACCGCCACGACCCCGCCCTTCGAGATCGACCGCAACGACTGGGGCGTGAAGTACGGCTCGGGCTCGATCGCCGGCATCGCGCAGGACAACATCATCAACGACGACGTCGTCCTGGTGATCAACCTGAAGGCGGCGAAGGGGTAAACGCGTTCGGCTCGCTCCGCGAGTGCGCCAGTAGCGGCGCTCGCGGACCGAGTCAAACGCCGCCACCGTACGTTTACGCCGTATGATGCGCTCCCTACTCCTGGCTTTGACCCTCTGCCTGGCCGCGGCCTGCCACTCGCAACCGACCGCCGGAACCGCCGCCAAAGTCGATAGCGACGGTATGACGCCCCGGCTCCCGCCCGCCACCCCCGCCGACACCATGGACCCGGCCTGGATGCCCACCGACGCCGCCGCCCGCGTGGCCATCCTCACCGGGCGCCTCGACCCCGCCGAGGATTCCAACTTCGTGGCCCTACCCGCCGGCCTCACCGACGGCGACCAGACCTACCTCCTGCGCCGCGCCACCGCCGACGCCGTCACCCGCATGATCGCCGCCGCCGCGGCCGACGGGGTCACCTTCCAGGTCGTGTCCGCGACGCGCAACTTCGACCGACAGGCCCAGATCTGGGGCGCGAAATGGCGCGGGGAGCGTACCCTCAGCAACGGCGTCAACCTCGGCACGGCCGACCTGTCCGACAGCGCCAAGGCCCGCATGATCCTGCTCTACTCCTCGATGCCCGGCACGAGCCGCCACCACTGGGGCACCGACCTCGACCTCAACGAACTGGAGCCCGCCTACTGGACCACGGGCCGGGGCGCCGAAGAGTACGCCTGGCTCCAGGCCCACGCCGCGGACTACGGATTCTTCCAGCCGTACACCAGCAAGGCCCGCGGTCGCACCGGCTACGAGGAGGAGCGATGGCACTGGAGCTACGCGCCGCTGTCGCGCCCGCTGTTGCATATGTACGAGCGTGAGGTCGGCTACGAGCACATCGGCGGCTTCGACGGGGCAGCGTCCGCGAGGGACGTGAACGCCATCGAGGAGTACGTCGGGGGGATTGGGGATTAAGCTCCGCCAAACAAGCTTTCCCGCAACGGCGTTACAAATGCACAACTGATGCATACCTTCGCGCCGCTATGACGTCCCCCTCCACCGATCTCCTCCGCCGCCACCGGCTCCGCTCGACCCCCGTCCGGCGCGCCGTGGTGGACTGTCTGCGGGCGTCGAACGCGACGCGGACCCTCGCCGAACTCGACGCCGCCGCCGACGGGGACCGCGTCACGCTCTACCGCACCCTCAAGTCCTTCGAGGAGGTCGGGCTCATCCACCGCGTCACGGATGCGGGCGGGCAGGTCCACTACGCCCTCTGCGGTGAGGCTTGCGGCCCCGAGGCCCACGCCCACGAGCACGCCCACTTCCAGTGCAACGCCTGCAGCCTCACGTACTGCCTGCCGGAAGCACGGACGCCACAACCGGTTTTGCCGAAAGGCTACCGCGTCCAGGAAGTCCACATCACCTACCAGGGCACGTGCCGGCAGTGCAACGCCCCCGCCGCCGCGTGAGCTACCGCCTCGTCATAGCGCTGTGTCTGCTTAGCTCGGCGGGTCTGGAGGCCACCGCGCAGGCGCCGTGCGTCACGGTTTTGCGGGGCACCGTCACCGATCGGCACGACGAGCAGCCGCTCGACCTCACGGCCGTCTTCCTGCTCAGCTCCCGGGACGGGACCTACACCGACGAGGCTGGTAGGTTCGAGATCGAGGCGCCTTGCGGCAAAACCGATACGCTGCTCTTCAGTCACATCGGCTGCGAAGACCTGCGCGTCGCCATCGCGTTGGACGGCACCCCCGAAACGTTCGACGTGCAACTCGAGCACCACACCGAATTTCTGTCCGGCGTCGAGGTGCACGGACACCGCAACGCCACCAACGCGTCCGATGTCGGCGGCACCCTCAGCGGCGAGCAACTCGACCGCAGCGCCGGGGCCGACCTCGCCACCGTCATGGGTCAGCTCCCGGGCGTACGCACCCTGTCGAACGGCGCCAACGTCGGTCGGCCGATCGTCGACGGCCTCGGCGGCGCACGCCTACAGATCGTCCAGGGCGGCGCGGCCCTCGCGAGCCAGGACTGGGGCGACGAACACGCCCCCGAGGTCGACCCCTTCGCCGCCGGGAGTGTACAGCTGGCGCGTTCCGGGGCGACCCTGCGCTACGGGGCCTCCACGACGGGGGCCACCCTCGTGATCGACGACCCGACGATGCCGACCGGGCGCGGGCTCCACGGGCAGGCCCTCGGGCTCGCGGGCACCAACGCGCGTCTGGTGGGCAGTGGACTAGCCGTGGCGCAGCGCGTACGTCCGCGCTGGGGCTACCGCGCGCAGGGGTTCGCGGCCGGCAGCGGCGACGCGGAGGCCCCCGGCTACGTGCTGTCCAACACCGGGTCGCGGCGGGCCAGTGGGCAGGCGCGGGTCTACTACGCGGACTCATCGCTCCACGTGAGCGTCGGCTACCGCGGGTTCTACCAGGAGCAAGGCATCCTGCGGGCCGCGCACATCGGGAGCCTCACCGACTTCGAGCGCGCCGTCGCCTCGGAGAGGCCCATCGTCATTGAGCCCTACACCCGCAGCATCGACGCCCCCCGGCAGACCTCGACTCACCACTGGGCCACCGCGGACGCTACCTACGCCTTCGCCGACCAAACCGCCCTGCGGCTCGCCTACAACGCCCAGCTCAACCAGCGCCAGGAGTACGACATCCGCCGGGGCGGGCGCTCGGCGACGCCCTCGCTCGACCTCGACCTCACGACCCACGACCTCCGCCTCGAGTACACGCCGCGGCAGCGCGGCGGGTGGCGAGGATTGTACGGCGTGCAGGGCGTGAGCGCCGCCAACCGCAACGTGGCCGGCACCGGCGTGCAGCCCTTCGTGCCGTACTACAACCTCGGTACCTACGGCGCGTACGCCGAGCAGCGCCACGTCGGCGAGGCCACGAGCGTCGAACTCGCGGCCCGGGGGGATTTCCGCCAGACCGAGGCGATCTACTTCGCGCGCCAGGACGACGGCGCGCGGGGCAAGGTCACCGTCGAGCGCAACGAGTTCGTCGGGGCGGCCAGCGCGGGCGTGGTGCGCTACCTGAGCCCGCGGTCGCGGGTCCGGGCGCGCCTCGCGTACAGCAGTCGCACCCCCAATCCCGCGGAGCGCTTCGCCGATGGCGTACACCACGCCCTGGCCGTCATCGAGCGCGGCGACACGAGCGTAGGCGTCGAGCACAGCCTCAAGGCCTTGGTGGGTCTCGGGCACGAGCCTACCGACGGTCCGTCGTTTCACGTCGCTGGCTTCGTGCAGGGCTTCCGGGGCTTCATTTACGCGCAGCAGTCCGCCGAGCCCGAACTGACCATCCGCGGGGCCTTCCCGGTGTTGGAGTACGAGCAGGCCGACGCGCTATTGGCGGGGCTCGACGTGGATGTGCACGTACCGATCCGGCGCTTCACCGTCGACGCCGAGGCGAGCTACCTACACGGGCGACGCCGCGGCGGGGAGTACCTGCCCGACCTCTCGCCCTTCCGCGTCAAGACCGCCCTAAGTTACGGCCGCAGTCTCGGCAAGCAGGTCAAGGACTACCGCCTCGCCGTTTCGGGCAGTTACACCGCCCGCCAGACACAGGTGCCGCCGACGCTGCTGGCCCCGGCCCCGGGCGACTTCTTTCTGCTCGGTGCCGAACTCAGCGGCCACCTCGCGCTCGGGGGCCAGACCCTCGGCGTCCACCTCACCGCTACCAATCTCCTCAACACCGTTTACCGCGACTACCTCGACCGCCTGCGCTTCTACGCGGATCGGCCGGGGCGGGACGTACAAATCCGTTTGCTTTATGACTTCTAGACTTTGCGTACGCGAATCTTCGATTTCGTCGAAACTCCTGCTCCTGCTCGCCCTCAGCGGCGTGACGTTCCTCCCCGCCTGCGACAAGGACGACGATCCCGTCGACGAGAACGAGGAGGAACTCATCACCACGGTGACCCTCACACTGATCGGCACCTCGGGTCCGGTCGTGTTTACCTACGTCGACCTCGATGGCGACGGCGGCACGGCGCCGACGATCCAGGGCAACGCCCTCTCGCCCAACAGGACCTACGCCTACACGCTTAGCTTCCTCAACGCCACGGAGGCCCCGGCGGAGGATATCACGGTTGAGGTCCGCGAGGAGGGCACCGACCACCAGGTGTTCTTCCAGCCGAGCAGCGGGCTCAACCTCACAGCCGCCTACAGCACGGCCGCCGGCGAGGTAGACGCCAACTCACGTCCGATCGGGCTCGCGGGTACGATGACGACCGGCGCCACGAGTACGGGCAATCTCAAGGTGATCTTGCGGCACGAGCCCAACAAGGGTGCCGCGGGCGTCAGCAACGGCGACATCACCAATGCCGACGGAGAGACCGACGTAGAGGTCGATTTCCCGGTCACGATCCGGTAGTTGCTGTGGGCCGGCAGCTTTCGGTCGGACCACGGAAATCTAGAAACTCCCGCCGGCGCCTAACGACAAGCGCCGGCTGGTTTGGTTATTTGCGGTATGCAAGACATCTTCGTCCGTTACGAGAACCTACTGAAGTCACAGGGCTTCGACTTCGAGCGCACCGACTTCGAGCGGCCCTGGGGCGGCTTCTTCGTCATCGACGAGAGCCAGGCGAAGGGCTTCATCGCGCGCTACTTCCCCGGGCTCGAGTCTGACGACATCATCGGCGGCCGCAAGGTGAGCCCGAAGATTTTGGTCGTCTCGCCGCACATGCGCCTGAGCTGGCAGTACCACCACCGCCGCGAGGAGCTCTGGCGCGTGGTCGAGGGGCCCGTGGCCGTGGCGCACGGCCCGAGCGACGAGCAGCCCGCCCCGGACACCTACCAAGTCGGCGAGACCATCACGCTGGCGCAAGGCGAGCGTCACCGCCTCATCGGCCTGGACAACTACGGCATCGTGGCCGAGATCTGGCAACACACCGACCCGAGCGAGCCGAGCGACGAAGACGACATCGTGCGGCTGCAGGACGACTTCGGGCGCAACTAGTACCAGCGTCCAGCTGTCGCCAAAACATGCCACGACCTCAGCCAGACGACAAACTTCCAGGCCAAGAGTCCGTCTGGGACTACCCCCGCCCGCCCCGCCTCGAACCGGTCGACAAGCTCCTCCGCGTGGAATTTGCAGGTCAAGTCCTCGCGACCAGCAACGAGTGCTACCGCGTCCTGGAGACGAGCCACCCGCCGGTCTACTACTTCCCCCCGGGCGACGTCCGCATGGACTTGCTCGTCGCCTCACCCGGCAACGCCTCCAACTGCGAGTGGAAAGGCCAGGCCAAGTACTTCGACGCCGTAGCCGACGGCCGCCGCGCCGCACGGGTCGCCTGGGCCTACGCCGATCCCGTCGCGGCCTTCGCGCCCATCCGAGGTTACCTCGCCTTCTACGCCGCCCGCGTCGACGCCTGCTACGTCGATGACGAGCCGGTGACGCCTCAACCGGGCAACTTCTACGGCGGCTGGATCACGAGCGATCTGGCCGGACCTTTCAAGGGCGGGGAAGGGAGCTGGGGATGGTAGAGGCGGCGTTAGACGAGCTCTGCTCGCGCCGCACCGTTAGGGCCGGGGGGGCGCGCGAGCAGAGCTCGTCTAACGCGCCCCTAAGGGCGGGGAAGGGAGCCGGGGATGGTAGAGGCGGCGTTAGACGAGCTCTGCTCGCGCCGCACCGTTAGGGCCGGGGGGCGCGCGAGCAGAGCTCGTCTAACGCGCCCCTAAGGGCGGGGAGGGAGCCGGGGATGGTAGATGCGGCGTTAGACGAGCTCTGCTCGCGCCGCAGGGTTAGGGCCGGGGGGCGCGCGAGCAGAGCTCGTCTAACGCGCCCCTAAGGGCGGGGGATGGAGCCGGGGATGGTAGAGGCGGCGTTAGACGAGCTCTGCTCGCGCCGCACCATTATGCCCGGGGGGCGCGCGAGCAGAGCTCGTCTAACGCGCCCCTAAGGGCGGGCGAGGGAGCCGGGGATGGTAGAGGCGGCGTTAGACGAGCTCTGCTCGCGCCGCACCGTTAGGGCCGGGGGGGGGCGCGCGAGCAGAGCTCGTCTAACGCGCCCCTACCACCCAGTACAGCCCAGTTAGCCACGTCCACCACACGATGAACACGACGTGCATCACGGTCTCGAATCGCTTCCCCCGCCACAGTTCGCTGGAATAACCGAAGAACTGCACCCCCAGCCTTACCGTCCAGAATAGTGCAATGCCGGTGCAGACGGTTTTGCCGAAAGGCGTCTCCACCAAATCTCTGGCGTGAAACACGCTTACCCACCCAATCCCCGCCACCGCCAAGGCGACGAAGAGGGTGTGAATCTTGAGCATCTCCGCGTTGATCAGACTGATCCGCGGCAGCTCCTCTCGCCACCGGAAGTACCACGGGAAGCCCACGTGCACGGCGGCCAGGACGAGCAGGAGCGCACCCGAGATCTGCAGTGCAACGATCATGCGCGGCCGAGCGTGAAGATCCGCAGGAAGGGCGTGTGCCGACGCTCATCGAGGACCTCCAGCCCGGCTCCCGCGAACGTGCGCAGCCACGTCTCGCGCGCGTGGAAGTGGTTGACGCCGATGGTGTAGGCGAGGGCATTGGGTAGGTCGCGGAGGTGCTCCACGACCACGACGCGGCCACGCTCCCCGATCACTTCTCGGAGTTGCGCGAAGAAGGCCACGCGCTCGGCCTCGTCGCGGACCTCGTGCGCGCTCATAGCCGCGACGACGAGGTCGGCCCGCCCGAGCGCCCCGGCCGCCCGGGAGGTCTCGATCTGCACCGTGTCCGCCGGCGATGGGTAGGCTGCCCGCGCACGGGCGATGGAGGGTTCGGTGTGTAGGGCAGGCTCGTAGAAGTCGACCGGCACCACGTCGGCCGCGGGATAACGCTCCCGCAAAAGGAGCGTCATTTCGTCGAAGCCCGCACTCACGTTGATGATGCGTCGCGGCAGGGTCGTCATGCCGCTTTCGCGCAAAACCTGCGGCAGCCACGCCAGGTCGTAAAAGCCGCTCGCGTCGTACACCCAGTACGTGGCCACGAGCGAGGCCAGGGTCACCAGAGCGCCGGCGATGAGGAAGCCCACCGCCAAACCGCCCAAAAACGTAGGCCCGAGCCACGCGGCGACGCCGGTCCCGACCGCGAGCGCCACCGCCGCCGCCGCGTAGAAGGGCCAGTTGAAGCGCACCACGTTGCCGAGGCCCTGGAACGCAGACCTACCGGGAGCTACTGATGGGGCCATGTCTCGATCGTTCCTTTTCGCCAGCGGTAGGGGATGTCCTGCACCCAGAAGGCACTCGCGAGCCGGGCGTTCGCAAACGCGGGTTCGTCCAGGAAGCCGACGCTCGCCGCGGTGACGGCCACCGGCTGCGGCTTCCAGTTCTCGCGGACGCCCTCGACGATGATGACCTGCCCGCGCGCCGCGTCGAAGCTAAACGTAAACGGCATCGGTCCGGCAAAACGCCGTGCCTCCTTCCAGGTCGCGAAGGGTGAGCCGGGCGGCAGGCTGCTGTGCTCGTCGAGCTGGAGGTCGACGTGGAGCTGGGCCGCGTCCGAGCTGACCTGGTAGTGATCGGCGCCGCGGGTTTGGCGGGCGTCGATGGTGCGGTAGCCGTAGTGCGTCATCAGTCCGCCGAGCCGCGACATCACCGGGGAGTCGGTGTCGCTGCCGAGGACGTACAGTCCGCGGAGGCGCCGGCCGCGGGCGTCGATGTAGCGCACGAACACCCGGTAGCCGACGAGGAAGAAGCTGCGGCCGAGGAGGGCCGGTATGCCCGCCGGGCGTAGCTGTTCGGTCTGCACGAGCGCCACCGCCACGTAGCCGAGGTCCGGCTGCTGATCCCAGGTGTCGAGCAGGAGCGGCGGCGGCAGCAGGGCCGTGAGCTGCGCGGCGGGCACGGCGTAGGTGAGGACAGCCGAGTGGTCGAACCAGGCCTCGACGCCGAAGGGGTGGGACTGGAGTCGGGAGCGGAGGCTCATGTGGGCTTCGATCCGTGAGTGCCGTCACCTTCGGCTGCCAGGTGAAAGCCGTGCACGTAGACGGTAGCGCAGAAACACGCTGCGTAGAAGGCATTGAGCCGCCCGAACAGCAGCAGGTCGCGCGCCCGGACGGCCTCGAGGACATTCATACTTGACACGAGCCCGATCTGCAGGGCCGCCGTCTCCCGCGGTCTGCGTCCGAGTAACACCCAGGTGCCCAGCGCCACCTCGCCGAGGCCTATGGTGACCGTGATCGGTCGTGCCCAGCCGTCGCCGAGCACCTGCCCGACGATCTGCGTGTGGCGCGGGACCCGGTTGAGGACCTTGGCGTACAGCCCGTTCACGATCCAGACGGCGGCGATCCCGGTGCGCACGGCACGCTCGACGCCCATCTACTTCTCGCCCGTTACCGCCCACGTCAGGCCCGCCGCCAGGTGGTCCCGGAAGAAGGGCATGGCGAAGGTCTCGTCCATGTGGCCGATCCCGGTGTAGAAGGCCCGCCCGCCGCCGTGTTCGTGGTACCAGCCCAGCGGGTGGAACTCGCCCATCTTACTGGCGCCCTTGTTGCCGCGCTGCGAGTACGACATGGTGTCGACGCGGTAGAGGTACGTGAGGTCGTCGGCGTAGGGTTCGGAGTACTCGTACCACTCCTCGAAGAGCCTTACGCTGTCGCCAAAACCCGCCATGCCGGGGAAGTCCAGCGTCACCGGGAGGATGGTGCCCTGTTGGTGCGCCGGGTGCTGCACGAACTGTCGCCCGACCAGCGCGCGGTAGAAGGGCCACCCGTACTCCGTGTCCGCCGCGGCGTGCACGCCGACGAAGCCCTTGCCGGCGGCGATGAACCGCTCGAAGGCCCGCTGCTGCTCGTCGTCGAGGATGTCTCCGGTCGTGCTCATGAACACGACGGCCGCGTAGGGCGCCAGTCCGCTTTCGCTAAAACGCGTGGCGTCCTCGGTGGCGTCAATGGCGTACCCGAGTCCGGTGCCGAGCTCGCGGAGGGTCTGGACGCCGGTCGGGATGGATGAGTGCCGGAAGCCGGCCGTCTTGGAGAAGACTAGGATCTTGGGTGGTGCGTCCGTGCGGACTGACGTTTCGGCGTCTACGGTCGCCATTGGTTTTGGCGTGCAGCCTACGATCAGGAGCGCGAGCGAGAGCAGGAAAGAGAGCGCGACAAGTGGTATTGGTCGGTAGGGGCGCATGGCGGGCGTGTTTTGGCGAAAGCTAGCTAAAATTGCTATCTAGCAGCAAGGATTAGTGGTTCAGTACGGTTGAACTTTTTGGGGCTGCAGCAACTCAGTCGGCGAAAGTCGAGCCCCGCAGCGGTTCAGGGGTTCGGCGGCATTTGTGTCACCAGACCACAGTCGCCCCCACCGAACGTGCTCCGAGGACGGCTTTACCGCCGCCCCCGCTCCCGTGCCCCGCCCCCGACGATCCCGAAGTCCAACCCGATCGCCAGCACCATCCCCACCAGCGGCCACAGCGTCCACGCCCCGCCGAAGTAGTGCTGCACCACGGCGTACCAGATCGTCGTGAGGGGCGCAAACAGCAGCCCCAAGATCGGAATCAAAATCCCCGTGTACACACCGGAAAACCAGTCTGTGAAGAACCACAGGATCAACAGCAGCAGACGCGGGAAACTGGCGCCGAGGACGAAGATCAGACAGGGCATGGGACGGGGGTTGAGTGTTCGGGGAACCTGGTGCCCGCGGGCGCCGTTGCAACGGTACGCCGAACCTCACGCCCGGCTCCTGCTAAATGTACATAAAACGAAACATCGACCTGGGCCTCGTGCTCCGGTACGCCTGGCCGATCCTGCTCGGCACCTCCGTCTACACCGGTCTCGTCTTCATCGCCTACTACAAATTGAACCTCACCTGGCTCGATGTCCCCTTCGAGCTCGTGGCCACCGTCGGGATCGCGGTCTCGTTCTTCATCGGGTTTAAGAACGCCCAGAGCTACGACCGCTTCTGGGAGGGGCGCAAGATCTGGGGCGCGATCGTCAACTACTCGCGGACCTGGGCCAACCAGGTCCTCAACCTCATCACTATTGACCCGCTGCGCTCCGACCTCTCCGACGAGGAGCTCCGCGAGCACCACCGCGTCCTGATCCACCGCCACATCGCGTGGCTCAATGCGCTGCGTGTGCAACTGCGCCAACCGACGAGTTTCTCGATGACGGACAACGTCTTGGTCGAGGCCCTCGTCGAAGACCACGACGAGGGCGAGCACGTCTTCGGCGTCATCCGGCCCTTCGTCTCCGACGCCGAGCGCAGGGCACTCTACAGGCGCAAGAACGTGGCCACGCACCTCGTCAAGAACCAGGCGGCCCACCTCAGGACCCTCAGGGAGGAGCACCACGCGATGGACGGCTTCGACCACATGATGCTGATGAAGTGCCTCGAGGAATTTTACAACCTCCAGGGCATGTGCGAGCGCATCAAGAACACGCCCTTCCCGCGGCAGTACGCGTACTTCTCCAACCTCTTTACGTACATCTTCGTGGCGCTGCTGCCGCTGGGCCTGCTCGACGTGTTCGAGGCGGAGTTCCGCGAGGGCTACAGCGTCGAGTCCACGTGGACGCTCTACGCGATGATGCCGCTGTCGGTGCTGGTGTCGTGGATGTTCCTCACGTGGGAGTCCGTCGGCGACAACTCCGAGGACCCCTTCGAGAACCGCCCGAACGATGTCCCGATGACGGCCCTCACGCGCACCATCGAGATCGACCTGCGCGACATGCTCGACGAGAAGGAACTACCGGAGAAGGAGCTGGCGAAGGATAACATTCTGTACTGAGCCAATGCCGATGCCCAAGCACTTCTACCTCCGCCGCACCTTCCTCGTCCTGGCCACCGTCTCGCTCGTGGTCTTCGTCATGGTCCAGGCCAAGGCCGTCCTGGTGCCGCTGGCCTTCGCGGGGGTGTTCGCGACCCTGCTGAGCTACGTCGTCGAGTGGCTCGAGCGCTTCCTCCCGCGCGGCGCGGCCATCGCGATCAGCGTCCTGGCGCTCGCGGGCGTCGTCGTTGGTCTGGCCTTCCTCACCGGGCGGCAGGCGGCCGACTTCGTCGACGGCCTCCCCGCGCTCGAGCGGCAGTTCGACAGGTTCGCCGACGACGCCATCGCCTGGGCCTCGCGCAAGTCCGGCGTCTCGGAGGCGAGCATCACCGAGCAGGTCGACGACCGCATCGACGAGGCGCCCGAGCGCCTCCTGTCCGCCGCCCGCAGCGCCGCCGGGGGGGCGACGGCCTTCCTGGCCGACCTATTGCTTTTCTTCGTGTACCTCACCCTGCTCCTGCTCGCGCGCGATCACCTGCAGCGCTTCGTCCTCCTGCTCGCGCCCGACCACTCGCGCGACAACGTGAAGGACGCCATGCTCTCCGTCCAGAGCGTCGCCGGGCAGTACCTGTGGGGGCAGGCCATCCTCATCGCCGTACTCTTCGGCGTCTACGCGGCGGGTTTCTCGGTGGCCGGCCTCGAGTACGCCCTCGTCGTCGCCGGCGTCGGGGCCACCTTCTCGATCATCCCCTACCTCGGCAACGTGCTCGCGGCCCTCCTCGTGGTCGTCGTCGCGACGCTGTCCGGTGACTTCGCCAACGTCATCCTCATCTGCCTCGGGACGATGGCCGTCTCGCAGGTCATCGAGAGCTATATCCTCCAGCCCCTGGTGGTGGGCGGGAAGGTGGGACTGCACCCGCTCTCTACGGTCGTTGGCGTCATTTCGCTGAGTGCGGTTTGGGGTTTGCCGGGGGCCATCCTCGCGATTCCGCTGCTCGGGGCGCTGCGGCAGATATTATATCACGTACCGAACGGGGCTCCGTGGGCGTATCTGCTCGGGGAGCCGGGGGAGGGGGCGGGGTAGGGCATCAGCGGGCGTTAGACGAGCTCCGCTCGCGCCCGCGTATGCCTGAGCGACCGGGGGCGCGCGAGCAGAGCTCGTCTAACGCGCCCACTAAACCCCAACAACCCATTGAACGATCATCCAGGCGAACCGCCAGATGATTCTATGTCCAGCATCAACCCTCCCCCAGCCGATCTCGCCACCTCGCGCCACCACCTCGTGCGCCGGGCGTTCTTCGTCCTGGCGCTCGTCGTGCTCACCGTCTACGCCCTCGTCCAGGCGAAGGCCATCCTGTTGCCACTCGCCTTCGCGGGCCTGTTCGCGATGCTCTTCAGCCCGGTGGTCGACTGGCTCGCCAGATACATGAAGCGCGGGATCGCTATCGGGATCGTGGTCCTCGGGCTGTTCGCCCTGCTGGTCGGCACACTGATGCTGGCCGGCAACCAGATCGCCAGCTTCTCGGGCGACCTGCCCGCCATCCAAGAGAAGGCGACCCAGCTCGTCGAGGACGCGCAGTCCTGGGCGAGTACCCAGCTCAACATCGAACAGTCCCGCATCGAGGACCGCGTCGAGGAGGAGTTAGAGGAGGCGCCACAGAAGATCGCCTCTCGCGCGCAGTCCTGGGCCGGCTCCCTCACGGGCTTCCTCGGGGACACGTTCCTGTTCTTCGTCTACCTCATCCTCCTGCTCTCGATGCGGGATCGCCTGCGCAACTTCGTCCTCAAGCTCGTTCCCGATGATCGGCGCCACGACACCAAGCACACCATGGACGAGGTCCGCAAGGTGGCCGGGCAGTACCTCTGGGGGCGCCTCATCCTCATTGCCGTACTGTTCGGCATCTACGTCGGTGGCTTCACGATCGCCGGCCTGAGCTACGGCCTCGTGATCGCTGCGATCGCCGCGGCCCTCAGCATCATCCCCTACTTCGGCAACATCCTCGCCGCCGGCCTCGTGTTCGTCGTGGCGGCCTTCTCGGACGACGTGCAGACCACCCTCCTCATCACCATCGGCACGATGGCCTTCGCGCAGATCATCGAGAGCTACGTGCTGGAGCCCCTCGTGGTCGGCGATAAGGTTGACCTCAACCCGATCACGACCGTCATCGCCGTGGTGGCCTTTACGAGCATTTGGGGCGTGGCCGGCTCCATCCTCGCCCTCCCCATCGTCGGCATCCTACGCCAGGTGCTCGCCGTCATGCCGCGGGGAGAGCCGTGGGCGTATCTGCTGAGTAACGGGGAAGAGGAGAGTTGAAGAGCTGCAAAGTGGAGAGTCGAAAGTGTCCAGGATGGCACGTCGAGCGCACTTTCGACTTTCCACTCTCTAACGCTCCCACTTTTCCCACCCGATCCCCGCCCCGTACTCCTTGAGCCATGCGTCGGCGGCTTCGTAATCGGGCATCGCGTCGTACACCAGCTTCCAGAAGCGCGCGGAGTGGTTCATCTCGATGCGGTGGGCGAGTTCGTGCACGATGACCGCCTTTCGGCAAAACGCCGGGGCCCCGAGTAGTCTCGTCGATAGGGATATCGTCCCGCTCGTCGAGCACGAGCCCCACCGCGAGGTCGTGGCCGAGAGCTTCACCCGCGAAATGCCGACGCGGAAATGCGCATCGTTCAGCGCCAGTACCTCTTCTGTGAGCCGCGCCTGCATCCGACTCGCCGCTACCTTATAGAGGAGTTTCTCGACGAAGACCGCCTTCTCGGAATCGTTTACGCCCTGCGGCAGTTTGATCGTCACTGCCCAGGCGCCGTCGGCGAGGGGGGATCGGCCTGTTTTGGCGGAAGCCCCCCGCACGTCACCATACTCGAAGGAGAGCCGCAGGCGGTGCTCGCCGAGCACCCAGGTCTGACCGTCGCGAAATTCTTTGGGCGTGTGCGCAGCCTCGAGCTTCGGGCGATTCTGCACGACCTCGGTAAGCCAGGACATGAAGCCGCTGCGCTGCCTCGCGAACTCCGCCTGCGTAATGCCGAAGGGCACCCGTAGGTAGGCCCTGCGTGGCGTGAGCGAGTAGCGACTGTTGACGCGCTGCTCCTGGACGATCTCGTAGTTCACCTCCGCCGCGCCGACGCTAATCGAATCGGCCTCCAGTAGTTTTGGCGAAAGCCGCCTCGTGCCTCTGCTCGGCCTGCGCTTAGCCACGCGACTCCAACTCCTGCATCGCGTCGATGAGGAGCTGCACGCTCCCGAGCTCCATGGCATTGTAGATGGACGCGCGGTAGCCCCCCACCGAACGGTGACCCGGCAGGCCGTCGAGGCTCGACTCCTTGCAAATCTTGTCGAAGGTCGCCTTGTGGCCCTCGTCATGGAGGTCGAAGCAGGCGTTCATCTTCGAGCGATCCTCGGTGGCGACCTGGCCGAAGAACAGCGGATTGCGGTCGATCTCGGCGTAGAGCGCGGCGGCCTTCTCGTCGTTGCGCGCCTCCATCGCGGCCACGCCCCCCTGTTCTTTGACCCACTGCATCGTGAGCAGACTGACGTACACCGCGAAGCAGGGCGGGGTGTTGAACATCGACCCGGCCTCGATGTGGTTGTGGTAGTCGACCATGCTCGGGTTGTCGCGCTTGGCCTGGCCCACCATGTCCTTGCGCACGACGACGAGCGTCGCGCCGGCCGGACCCATGTTCTTCTGCGCCCCGGCGTAGATGAGGCCGAAGCGCTCCGTCGGGATGGCGCGACTGAAGATGTCGGAGCTCATGTCGGCCACCAGCGGCACACTCGTCGCGGGGAAGTCGTGGATCTGGGTCCCGAAGATGGTGTTGTTGCTCGTCACGTGGAAGTAGTCCCCCGCGGTCGGCGCGGCGTAGTCCTTCGGGATGTAGGTGTAGTTGTCCGCCTTGGAGCTGGCCACGACGTTGACCTTGCCGTACTTCTTGGCCTCCTTGATGGCCTTCGCGCTCCAGGTGCCGGTGTCGAGGTAGTGCCCGGGGCCCGCGTCGGTGAGCAGGTTGGCCGGCACCTGGAAGAACTGCGTGCTCGCGCCGCCCTGCAGGAACATCGCCGCGTAGTCGTCCGAGAAGCCGAGCAGCTCCTTGGCGAGTTCGAGGGCCTCGTCCATGACGGCCACGAAGGGCTTGGAGCGGTGCGAGATCTCGAGGATGGAGAGGCCGAGTCCGCCGAAGTCGTGGATGGCGTCGGCGGCTTTCGCCAAAACCGATTGCGGGAGAATGGCCGGGCCGGCGCTGAAGTTGTGGACCTTGCTCGCCGCGGAGGGCTGCGAGAGCGAGGACGTGGACTGGGGCGCGGTGGCGGCGGGGGACTGGCTCATGGGGGTGGTCGTTATATTAGGGGTGCGTAGGTGCGTAGGTGCGTAGGTGCGGGGTGCGGGGTGCGGGGTGCGGGGTGCGGGGTGCCGCGTACGGTTGGTTTGCGCGGCGAAAGTAGCGGCTGGCCTGTGGGAGACGTAACGCACTGGTGGGGCTTTGGTGGCACCGGCGAAAAAATTTGAAAAATTTCGTCTTGGGGGCTTGCGGGAGTCGGGGGTCGTCGTACATTTGCGGCCGCTTACGGAAAAACGGCGAGGGCAAAGGCCCGCCCGCCACTTCGGACGGCGAAAAAAAGGTGAGAAAAAGCTTGCGAGGTTAGCCGAGCAGCGTATCTTTGCCGCCCGCTCCGAACGAGGAGTGGAAAGAAATACGCCGAACGGCAGCGAACTCGTGAGACGGAGCCGCCGGTGAGGCACAGATTTCATTGACATCAGGGAGGAAGAGACAACGTAAGGGTGTCGCCCGGGGCCTCGGCCCCGGGCGGCGAAGAATTGCTAGATTGAAGATTATACAGCCAGGCAGCGATTGAATCGCTATCGATGCTGCTTTCGAGCACAACGATGGAGAGTTTGATCCTGGCTCAGGATGAACGCTAGCGGGAGGCTTAATACATGCAAGTCGCAGGGTAGGCTGGCTTCGGCTGGCTGAGACTGGCGCACGGGTGAGTAACGCGTACGTGACCTACCGCCGAGAGGGGGATAGCCCCGGGAAACTGGGAGTAAACCGCCATGGTCTTGCGGGGCCGCATGGTGCCGTGAGTAAAAGAGCGATCTGCTCGGCGATGGACGTGCGTACGATTAGGTAGTTGGCGGGGTAGTGGCCCACCAAGCCATTGATCGTTAGGGGGCGTGAGAGCGTGGACCCCCACACGGGTACTGAGACACGGACCCGACTCCTACGGGAGGCAGCAGTAAGGAATATTGGGCAATGGCGGCAACGCTGACCCAGCCATCCCGCGTGCCGGACGAAGGCGCTCCGCGTCGTAAACGGCTTTTGGGTGGGACGAACGGCACTCACGTGTGAGTGTGTGACGGTACCACCAGAATAAGCACCGGCTAACTCCGTGCCAGCAGCCGCGGTAATACGGGGGGTGCGAGCGTTATCCGGAATTACTGGGTTTAAAGGGTGCGTAGGCGGCCCGTTAAGTCTGGGGTGAAAGGCCAGGGCTCAACCTTGGGACCGCCTCGGATACTGACGGGCTTGAGTTAGGATGAGGTCGGCGGAATGCGGCATGTAGCGGTGAAATGCATAGAGATGCCGTGGAACACCGATTGCGAAGGCAGCCGACTGGGCCTTTAACTGACGCTGAGGCACGAAAGCGTGGGGAGCGAACGGGATTAGATACCCCGGTAGTCCACGCCGTAAACGATGCTCACTCGGTGTGTGCCGCGGGACAGCGGTGCGCACCCCAGGGAAACCGATAAGTGAGCCACCTGGGGAGTACGTCCGCAAGGATGAAACTCAAAGGAATTGACGGGGGTCCGCACAAGCGGTGGAGCATGTGGTTTAATTCGATGATACGCGAGGAACCTTACCCGGGCTACAATGCGAGCGCCATCTCCTGAAAGGGGGAGTTCCCTCGGGACGCGAAGCAAGGTGCTGCATGGCCGTCGTCAGCTCGTGCCGTGAGGTGTTGGGTTAAGTCCCGCAACGAGCGCAACCCCTGTGTCCAGTTGCCAGCACGTAGTGGTGGGGACTCTGGACAGACTGCCCGTGTAAGCGGTGAGGAAGGTGGGGACGACGTCAGGTCATCATGGCCTTTATGCCCGGGGCTACACACGTGCTACAATGGCCGGTACAGCGGGTCGCGAAGCCGCGAGGCGGAGCCAATCCCTGCAAAGCCGGTCCCAGTTCGGATCGGGGTCTGGAACTCGACCCCGTGAAGGTGGAATCGCTAGTAATCGCGCATCAGCCATGGCGCGGTGAATACGTTCCCGGACCTTGTACACACCGCCCGTCAAGCCATGGGAGTCGGGAGTGCCTGAAAGCGGTGACCGTACGCGGAGCTGCTTAGGGTAAGACCGGTAACTGGGGCTAAGTCGTAACAAGGTAGCCGTACCGGAAGGTGCGGCTGGAATATCTCTTTTTAAAGTACATTACCTAACTGTCGCCCCCGGGCGCAGCTCTGGGTCATATTAAGGCACGATCGACAGGTCGCTGTCCTGGGCTACGTCTTCGCAGACGGTAGTTCACCTTACGTTCTCTTCCTCTCCTGGTGATCAATGTTTTGTGATACGATCAGGTAGCGCCACTAGGGGCGCTTTTTGTTTGGGTTCGACTCCCGATCTACCTACCAGGCACGCATGGATTCATCCAGCGTATGCAGGACGTGTTCTTTGACAAGGATGGAGGAATAATTAGGTTGAGCACTGCGTGATGCAGTGCTGGAAAGTAAGCCAGGATTAAAACTGGTGTAGATTCTTTGACCGCGAGTAGTGAAGCACCCGTACCGCCGTGAGGTGGGTATAGGTGTCGAGAGCTAGGAAGCGGAACAAGGGCGCACGGGGGATGCCTAGGCTGTCGGAGGCGAGGAAGGACGTGGCTAGCTGCGAAAAGCCGGGGGGAGGTGCGAGCGACCTTTGATCCCCGGGTATCCGAATGGGGCAACCCACTCACGAGTGATCGTGAGGGCCCGCAGGCGTGTGCTTGCGGGGGCGAACCCAGGGAACTGAAACATCTAAGTACCTGGAGGAGGAGAGAATAAATCAATGATTCCGCAAGTAGTGGCGAGCGAACGCGGACGAGCCCAAACCGGCGTGCGTAAGTGCGCCGGGGTTGTAGGACTCAAGACATCCAAGACACAACGAACCGGAAGTAGTTGGGAAACTACGGCGTAGAGGGTGAGACCCCCGTACGGGTTAGTTGTGTGGCGGTATTGAGCACCTGAGTAGGGCGGGGCCGGAGAAACCCCGTTCGAATCCACGGGCACCATCCCGTAAGGCTAAATACTCCCGACAGACCGATAGTGGACGAGTACCGTGAGGGAAAGGTGAAAAGGACCCCGACGAGGGGAGTGAAAAGACCCTGAAACCGTGCGCCTACAAGCGGTCGGAGCATCACGCCTGTCATGGGTGGTCGATGTGACGGCGTGCCTTTTGCATAATGAGCCTACGAGTTACCCCGGGCCAGCGAGTACGACCACCGTCGTGGTGGGTATGCGCAGCGAAAGCGAGTCTGAAGAGGGCGTCGAGCTCGTCCGGGTAGACGCGAAACCAAGTGATCTACCCATGGGCAGGGTGAAGGAGCGGTAGTCCCGCTTTGGAGGCCCGAACCGGTAGACGTTGAAAAGTCTTCGGATGACCTGTGGGTAGGGGTGAAAGGCTAATCAAACTTGGAGATAGCTCGTACTCCCCGAAATGCATTTAGGTGCAGCGTCGGACATTAGGTCGCGAGACCGACGAGACTGTCGAGGAGGTAGAGCTACCAATTGGGCTAGGGGGCTTCGCGGCCTACCAACCCCAGATGAACTCCGAATGCCTCGATAGATTGGTCCGGCAGTGAGGCCGCGGGTGCTAAGGTCCGCGGCCGAGAGGGGAACAACCCAGACCACCGGCTAAGGTCCCTAAATCTGGACTGAGTTGATCGGAACGATGTGGGAGCGCTTTGACAGCTAGGATGTTGGCTTGGAAGCAGCCATCCATTTAAAGAGTGCGTAACAGCTCACTAGTCGAGCGTTCCCGCGCGGAAAATACTCGGGCATAAGTCCGGTACCGAAGCCGTGGACCTACGTGACCCACCATTGGTGGGTAGTAGGTGGTAGGGGAGCATTCCGCCCCGCGGGGAAGGTCGGCCGGCGAGGTCGGCTGGAGCGGGCGGAAAAGAAAATGTAGGCATGAGTAACGATAACGGGGGCGAGAAACCCCCGCGCCGCAAGACTAAGGTTTCCGGGGACGATGCTAATCAGAACCGGGTTAGTCGGAGCCTAAGGCGTACCCGAGAGGGGAGAGCCGATGGGAAACAGATTAATATTTCTGTACCCGCGCTGGTGTGCGAGGGGGGGACGGAGGTGCGTAAGGTTCGCCCGGTGACGGAAGTCCGGGTTGAAGGGGGGTAGGCGTTGACTGGCGTAGTTAAGTACGCGCCGGGAGCCGAGCCCCGATAGTACGCCAATGCCCACGGGCGGCGGCGATAGTGACCCCAAGCGGACTCCCGAGAAAAGCCCCTAAGTGGTAGCCAGGGAGCGGTCCGTACCGCAAACCGACACAGGTAGTCGAGGAGAGTATCCTCAGGCGCTCGAGTGATCCACGGCTAAGGAACTAGGCAAAATGGACCCGTAACTTCGGGAGAAGGGTCGCCCCGCCGGGCGCGCCCCCACCATCGGTGGGTGTGTGCTTGTGGCGGGGCCGCAGTGAAGAGGCCCAGGCGACTGTTTAGCAAAAACACAGGACTCTGCAAAGCCGCGAGGCGACGTATAGGGTCTGACACCTGCCCGGTGCTGGAAGGTTAAGGGAGGGGCTTAGTGCCAGTGATGGTGCGAAGGTCTTGACTGAAGCCCCAGTAAACGGCGGCCGTAACTATAACGGTCCTAAGGTAGCGAAATTCCTTGTCGGGTAAGTTCCGACCTGCACGAATGGTGTAACGATCTGGGCACTGTCTCGGCCGTGAGCTCGGTGAAATTGAAGTATCGGTGAAGATGCCGATTACCCGCGATGGGACGAAAAGACCCCGTGAACCTTTACTACAGCTTCACATTGGGTTTGGGTGCAGGGTGTGTAGGATAGGTGGGAGGCTACGAAGCGGGGACGCCAGTCCTCGTGGAGTCGACCTTGAAATACCACCCTCCCTGTACCTAGATTCTAACCCTACGGCGAGTGGGGGACCGTGTGTGGCGGGTAGTTTGACTGGGGTGGTCGCCTCCTAAAGCGTAACGGAGGCTCGCAAAGGTACCCTCAGCCTGGCCGGCAATCAGGCGCGGAGCGTATGAGTAGAAGGGTGCTTGACTGGGAGACCGACGGGTCGATCAGGAGCGAAAGCTGGCTCAAGTGATCCGGTGGTCCCGCGTGGGAGGGCCATCGCTCAAAGGATAAAAGGTACTCCGGGGATAACAGGCTGATCTCCCCCAAGAGCTCACATCGACGGGGAGGTTTGGCACCTCGATGTCGGCTCGTCACATCCTGGGGCTGGAGAAGGTCCCAAGGGTTGGGCTGTTCGCCCATTAAAGTGGCACGCGAGCTGGGTTCAGAACGTCGTAAGACAGTTCGGTCTCTATCTATCGCGGGCGCGGGAGCATTGCGTGGGGCTGACGCTAGTACGAGAGGACCGCGTCGGACGCACCGCTAGTGTACCGGTTGTGCCGCCAGGTGCAGTGCCGGGTAGCTATGTGCGGGACGGATAAGCGCTGAAGGCATCTAAGCGCGAAGCCGGCCACAAGATGAGTGCTCCGGTGCCTATACGGCACGGAGGGCCGTGGGAGACGACCACGTCGATAGGCTACAGGTCGAAGTGTGGTAACATACGCAGCCGAGTAGTACTAATCGCCCGAAAGCTTCCTTTAATTTATTACGACCTCGAGGTCACAACCTGATTGTTCCAATATCCTTGTCGAAGCTACACGCTCCGTGCGTGCCGCAATCTACCGAGTCAACGGACTCGACACCTCTTAAGGCGGTTATAGCGGGGGGGATCCACCTCTTCCCATTCCGAACAGAGAAGTTAAGCCCCTTAGCGCCGATGGTACTGCCCCGAGCGGGTGGGAGAGTAGGTAGCCGCCGCCTTCGTAAGACCGGGAGGGTCGTCCAGCGTTAAGCGCCGGGCGGCCCTTTCGTCGTTTTGGGGCACAGGGGCGCCGCGCTTCGCGCGCGCCGATTCGAGACGGTGGCAGGGCCGCTCTCCCAGAAACTTTCCCATCACTTCTGTAGTCTCCTTTAGGCGCTGAGGTTTTTCCCTTTACTCCTGGGTAACCCCCCCGGCCCCCCTTATTTTGGTTTCCTCCGCGGAGCCGCTTCGCGTCCCCGCGGAGGAAACCAAAACAAGGGGGGAGGCGAACGCCCCCGGCCGTCGTCGCGCGAGAGCGCCGCGAGCTCGGCACGCCCCGCGAGCAAAGCGGTGCCGCACGGTCGCCTCCCCCCCCCTTGTTCAGCCGGGCTGCCGGATCGAGCGAAGCGACGATCTGGCAGCCCGGATGAATAAGGGGGGCCGGGGGGGTTACCCCACGAGTGGCGAGAAAGTCTTGGAACCCGGGGGGGGCTTACCCCACGCGTGATAGGTAAATCCTGAGCCGCTCCCCCTAAACAGCAGCTTGTAAGCGACAACCTGTAAGCGGTAGCGCGCGAGACACCCCAAACCCTCGTCCCAAATCTTCGTACACACTACATCTTCGCGGTTGCCACCCCCGTGCCCGCCTGCAGTCGGCATTCAAGTCCACGTTCATGACGCTTATGAGTAGCCGCCTGGCCTTGATCATTTTGCGACTGGCCACTGTATTGATCTGCGTAAGCACATTCGCAGTCGCTCAGAACCCCGTTTGGCAGCAGCAAGCCGACTACGACATCCAGGTCACCCTCGACCCACAGTCCTACACCATCACTGCCACCGGCCAAATCCGCTACCACAACAACAGTCCCGCCTCCCTCGACTCCATCCCGCTCCAACTCTGGGCCAACGCCTACGCCCACCGCGACAGCCCTTACGCCAAGCAGGTCCGTCGCTACGGCAAGACCGAGTTCGCCTTCGCGCCGGACAGCGACCTCGGGGGCTACCGCGCAGTCCGGCTTACCGGCAACGACGTAGCGCGCATCTCGGAGGCCAATCCCGAACTCGTCTGGGTCCACCTCGTGAATCCCGTCCGCTCCGGCGATAGTGTCGACATCGACTTCGGCTACAGTCTGCGCGTCCCGAAGACCTTTAGTCGGATGGGCCGCGACGGCCGCGCCTACCAGATCACGCAGTGGTACCCCAAAGTGGCGCTCTACGATCAGGATGGTTGGCATCCCCTGCCTTACCTCGATTTCGGAGAGTACTACAATGACTTCGGCAACTACCGAGTGTCCATCACGGTGCCGAGCAACGGCATCGTCGCGGCGACCGGTAAGCTCGTCAACGACGAGGGCCAGGAGGCACTAGCGGCGCGCCTGCTCGCCACCCAGACCGACACGCTCCGCATCGATACCCTGAAGTACGGTGCGGGCGAGGTGACCTTCGTTTACGAGGCTACGGACGTAACCGACTTCGCGTGGTTTGCCAATAGCTCATTCCGGATCGGCCGAGCCGAAGCTCGACTCGGCGATCGCACCATTCCCGCCTACGCGTTCTACCAAGCTGCCGAAACGACCCAGTGGAAGGAGGCCGCCGGGTACATCGCGCAGGCCGCGGTCTATGCCGACAGCCTCATCGGGCCGTATCTCCACCCCCACATCACGGCCGTCTCCGCGCCACTCGGCGTCGGCGGGGGCATGGAGTACCCGATGATCACGGTGATCGGTAAGACGACCAGTCTCAAAGAACTCGATCAGGTTTTGGCCCACGAGGCGTTCCACAACTGGTTCGCGCTCACGGTGGCGACCGACGAGCGCGCCCACGCCTGGATGGACGAAGGCATGACCTCCTGGTTGGAGCACCGCTACATGCGGCGGTACTACCCCGACGACGATGGTCAGCTCGCCTCCACCTTCCCGAAGTTCCTCATCGGCGAGAGTCGCTACACCGAGGGATCGCTGCTGCAGAGCGTTTTGGCGAAAGCCGCCCGACACCCCGCGCCCGACACCCACAGCGACAGCCTCACAGTGCTCGGGTACGGCTACGCGGCGTACACGCAACCGCAGCACCTTTTCGATTTCCTCGAATTCGTGATCGGGCGTAAAGAACTCGACCGCAGGGTGGCCAACTACTACCAGCGCTGGAAGCTCGGGCACCCCGGACCGCGCGACCTACAGGAGGCCCTCGGCGGTGACGCAGTCGCCTGGCTCTTCGACGACCTGCTGCTCGACAATAAGCTGCCCGACTACCGACTCAAGCAGGTCACCCGTGACGGCGCGCTGGTGAGTTTCGAGATCGAGAACTACGGGGAGGCGGCCAGTCCCGTTATTCTGGCCTACCAGATGCCGGACGAGACCTACGTCGAGTCCGTCACCATGCCGGGTTTCCTCGGCACGCAGCGCTTCCAACTGAGCGTACCCGATGAGGCCGGGCAGGTGGCCATCGACCCTTACCTGCGCTCGCCGGAGGTCAATCGCGGGGACAACTACCGTAAGGTGGAGGGCAGCGACGGAAGCGGCGTCGAGACGGTGGTGAGCTTGGCGCCAAAACTCGGTGATCCGTCGAAGCGGACGCTCGGGATACTCCCGGTGCTCACCTTCAACGAGGCCGATAAGTTCGGGATCGGCCTGGCGCTGCACAACTACACCCTCGACGTGGGGGCCTTCCGCTTTTACCTCGCCCCGCAGCTCGCCACCCGTGACGCATCGCCCGTGGGGTTAGCGGGGTTGAAGTACAGTACCTACGGAGACAATAGCTGGTGGCGCGAACTCGAATTAGGCGTAGCCGGCCGTTCGTACCATTATCAATACAACGATAATTACGATTACAATGAGCGTTTCACGAGGGTGAGCCTTTCGGCAAAACTACTGCTGGCGAGTGACCCGGGCTTGCGTAAAGATCAGCGCGTCGAAATCACGACGCACATCGTGGATCAGCGCTACGCTCGTGGGATTGATTTCGCTACGCAGGTCTTCGAAGAAAAGAGCCGGCAATACGCCGTGGCGGAAGCGGCTTACGAGTTCGAGCGCCGAGACCCGATCACGCCCCTGCGGACGCGCCTGGCCCTCGAAACCGGTGCCGATTACGGCCGAGTGTCCGGCACCTTGGACTACGGCGTCCGCTACCAGGAAGCAGCGAATTTTGTACGCTTGCGCTTGTTCGCTGGCGTATTCGCCTTTCGGCAAAACCCGGAGATTCGGGCCTTGCTATTGCCCAGTGGAATTACGGGTTTTGGGCTCAACCAAAACGACTACACCTTCACGCAAAACATCATCAACCGCGCTGAGGTAAGCAATCAATATTTCGTACGCGACGGCTCACTTACGCTACCATTTACGCTCACGCAGCCCGGCAGCGATACCTGGCTCACGAGCCTGTCGGTAAGTGTAGACGCGCCGATCAAACTACCCGTCATTGACCTGAGTCTCTACGGCGATCTGGCTGTTTACCCAAATCAGCGAGCTACCGAAAGTGGGGTCGTCGCACCCGCCACGGGCGGCCTACGCATCACTTTCCCCCGCAACATCGCGTCGATTAGTTTCCCGCTATACAACTCGAGCTTCGTCAAGGAGAGCCTCGTTTTCACGAAAGTGGACGCGAAATATCGCGAGCGCATCGCGTTCAGGCTAGACTTGGCGAGATTGGACCTGGATGAGCTGTTGAGGGAGTTTAGGGGGTAGGAATATATTTGACTGCTAAGAAAAGGGGGGCCTTTCCCATCTCACGCTGCCAAGTCCCGAGAAGCCATGGCATGCCGTACGTGCTGGCCGTAAGCCGGGCGCGTGTTTGCCTGGCTCCGCCAGGTCCCAGGACATCACGACGTGCCGTTCTGGCCGGCTGTGGACCTGGCGGAGCCAGGCAAACACGGCCCGCCAGGAGCGAGGACATCACGACGTGCCGTACGTGCCGGCTGTGGACCTGGCGGAGCCAGGCAAACACGCTTACCAAGCACAAGCCAGCTCCTCGACCGTCGTCCTCACTCCATCAGCTCCGCCGCCATGGCCAGCGGTAGTTTCTCGCCCTTGGCCGTGGCGCGGTAGTGCAGGGCGCTCTGCCGCTCCGGCCGTAGGTACGTTGTAGCGACGCGCTGGATGTCCTCCGCCGAGACGGCCGCGTAGTGTTCGTCCTCGGTATTGATGAGGTCTACGTCACCGATGCCTTCGTAGAAGGCGAGATTGATCGCCTTATTGACGATGCTCAGTTCGCTGAAGAGCATGCTGGCTTCGAGCTTATTTTTAATTTTCTGAAGCTCGATGGCGGGCACGAGGTCGTTGACTAACAATTCTAGCTCCTCTTCGATGGCCAGCCTCAGTTCTTTGAGTGACACACCATCCCTCGGCTTGGCCTCGATGACGATGAGTCCGGGGTCCTCCGTGCCGGTGATGTAGCAGTCGATGGTCACGGCTAGCTCGCGCTCTTTGAGGAGGCGGCGGTAGAGGCGACTCGAGCTACCCTCGGCGAGGACATCCGTGAGCAGGTCGATGGCGTAGAAGTCCGCGTGGTGGCGCCCGGGCATGCCGTAGGTGAGGAACAGGCTATCCACGGCCACGGGGGCCTCGATGACCTGCTCGCGAGCGGCCGTTTGCTCGG
The DNA here is from genome assembly GCA_965215115.1 of Saprospiraceae bacterium. GTDB lineage: Bacteria > Bacteroidota > Bacteroidia > Chitinophagales > Saprospiraceae > CALDTK01. The sequence continues at coordinate 988,199 of OZ244050.1, read as the reverse complement.
GTTCGGTGGGCAGGCGGCGCGGCGTCGTAGGTTTTGCCGGCAGGCCACCGAAGTACTCGGTGACGGTGCGGTGGATCGCGTCGGCGTACACGGCGCCCGTCACCACAATGATTGCGTTGCCGGCGTGGTAGTGCCGCTCGTAGAAGTCGCGCACCTCCCGGAGGCTCGCCTCCTCGACGTGCCGCATCTCGAGCCCTATCGTCGGCCAGCGGTAGGGGTGCTCGCGGTAGGCGAGTGCGGAGAGGTGGTGCCAGGCATCGCCGTAGGGCTCGTTGAGGCAGGTCTCCTTAAACTCCTCGACCACGACCTTACGCTGGGTGTCGAGTTCGGACTTGGAGATCGTGAGGTAGCCCATCCGGTCGGCCTCCAGCCAGAGGGCGGTGTCGATGTTGACGGCCGGCAAGGAGACGTGGAAGTTGGTGAGGTCGGTATTGGTGAAGGCGTTGTTCTCGCCGCCGGCCAACTGGATCGGGTCGTCGTAGTCCGGCGCGTGCGCCGAGCCGCCGAACATCAGGTGCTCGAAGAGGTGCGCGAAGCCCGTCCGCTCCGGCGACTCATCCCGCGAGCCGACGTCGTACTGGACGCTGAGCGCCGCCATCGGCGTGGAGTGGTCCTCGTGGACGATGAGCCGGAGGCCATTCGCGAGCACGAAGCGCTGGTAGTCGATCATGGAGTGGGGTAAACGTACGGGCGGGGGCGGTGGGTTTGGGAAGGTGGATGGGTGGAATGGCTGATGGGAAGGTGGGTGGATGGGCTGCCGCGAGTACGTCATTGCGAGACGCGAAGCCGGCGCGGCAATCTCGATCGCGCGGCAGCATCGAGGCCGATTCATGCGTCAGACGCCGGTAGCTCTCCGGGATATGCGCCGACACCGTGAATGATACGTTTCAGTTTCGGATGAATGTCCTCCTCTCCGACGGCCAGCGACTCACGGAACAGAGCGTACCGGTCATTTTTACTAAGTAGACCTTTACCGTGTTTTGGCGAAAGCCGCCCGTCTCGATCAACAGCAAACCGTATGCGCCGCGCCCTCCTCGCCCTCCTCCTCACCGTCGGCTTCACCGCGCCGGGCTTCCTGTTTACGGGCTGCGACAATTGCGACTGCCCGAGGTTCGACGCGACGGTCTCCTATATGTTGTTCAAAAATATCGATAGGGTTACGCAGTTTGCACTCGACGGACAGCAGCGGCAGGTGGCGCTCAAGAGCTTCGATACGGTCGCCTTCGGGGCTTATGCCTCGCTACTCGCCGAGTTTGAAGTAGAGTATATCGCGATGACGGAGCCGGAGAGCGGATCGCGGCTTTCCCTCATGCCGTCCGCCTATGCCTGCAGCTGTAACGACCCCCGCGTGGCCAGCACTAAGGAGCAACGGTATGCGAGTATCGACATCAGGACGCTCTACGACTTCGATGGCGCGCGCCCGGCGGGCACGTCGGTCTACAGTTCGTTCGAGCCGTCACGCACGATCGACACGGGACTCATCGAAAGTCAATTCCTTCAATTCAAACTCCTCGAGCGCCCCGTGGCCAATGACACCTTCCAGGTCGAGATCGATGTCCTCCTTTCCGACGGGCAGCGCTTTACCGAGCGAAGCGCGCCGATCATCTTCGTGGAGTAGGCGCGCCGGGGGCGGCGCACGTCCCGTAGCTTCGCCACCGGCGTAAGGCGACCAGGACGGGGCGCGGCAACCGCTACACGACAGGGCTACCTTGCCCCCGTGATGTCCACTTTCACGGTCGCCGATCAACCGAGCTTCACGCAGCCGAGGGTGAGTGTGTCCATGCTCACCTACAATGCCGCCGCCTACGTCCGGATGGCGCTCGACAGTGTCCTGAGACAGGTCGTGACCTTCCCCGTGGAGATTATCGTCGGCGACGACTGCTCCACGGATGGCACGCAGGACATCGTGCGCGAGTACGCCGCCCGCCACCCGGGCACCTTCCGGCTCCACCTCCACGCCACGAAGGGCGCCGGCGTGGCGGGGCGCGTCAACAACATGACCAACCTCGCCGCCTGCCGCGGGGAGTACATCGCGATGCTCGACGGGGACGACGCGTGGCTCCGCGACGACAAGCTCGCGCTCCAAGTAGCCTTCCTGGACGCAAACCCACGCTACAGCATAGTGTCGACCCGGGGGCTGGAAGACAGAGAGGGCGTCCTGAGGGCTTTCGTCATCGACGACGCTATCCTCGGGGGCGCGGACGTTACCCTGGCGACCGTCGCCGAGACCGCCGTCACCAATCTCCTGCCCTCGGCCATCCTGCTGCGGCGCGAGTGGCTCCTGCCGTTGCCCGCGTACTTCGCCCAGGTGTACGTAGCGGATTACTACATGATGCTCATCCTCCTGGAACGAGGCCCCGCCCGCGTCCTGAGCGTCGACGGCTTCCTCTACCGCCGCCACGCGGCCAACTTCTCGAACCTCTTTTTGTCGCCCGGCGAGCACGCCCTGCGCCTCTACGACGACAAACGCTTCATGCGCGCCACCTTCCCCGCCCTCGAGGGCGCCAAGGCGTTGCGGGCGCTCGAACTCGAGCTCCTCGCCGACGGCGCGCGCTACGGACTGCGCTCGGGCTCGCTCGCTACGGGCCTCACTACCGGCCTCGGGGTCGTGGGCCGCGTACTGCGCCGCAACCCGGTGGAGGTGTTTCGTTACGTCCGTCAACACCTCGCGGCACGTCGCGCCCGCAAGACGACGGTCGGCGCGCTCGGTACGGACGCCGCCCCAAGCTCAACGGCCGCGGAGCCGGAGCGCGGCCTCTAAGTCCTCGCCGAACCCGAGCGCGATGCGGCGGAAGTCGTAGCGCTCGGCGACGAAGGCCTGCCCCGCGCGCGCGATCTCGGCGCGCTCCGCCTCGTGCGAGAGGTAGTACTCGATCTTCTCGAGGCACTCCTCGGTGGTGCGGAAGGTCGCGAAGGTCCCCTCCGGGAAGGTGCCCTCGAAATTGTGCGCGTAACGCGTGAGCAGGAAGCCCCCGCTCCCGAGGCACTCGAAGAGCCGCTGGTTGAAGCCAATCCCGTCGGCCGTGTCGACGTAGTCGTTGAGGTTGACCTTCGTGTCGCGAAACGTCTGGTACATCTCCAGCCCGCTGGTCGGACCCCGGTACTGCGCCGCGAGGTGGGGGTAGTCCGACATCGGCCGCCCCTGCGCCCACCAGTACCCCCACCACGGGAAGGGCCGCCGCGCGCTGCACTCCTCGAAGAAGGCGGTGCGCTGCGAAAAATTCGCCGAGCCGAGGCCCCCGACGAAGCTCACCGGGATCGTCGGCGCGCGGTCGGCGAGCTCGCTCGCGACCCGCATGTCGAAGCCCTGGTCGTTGAGGCGGGTGTCGACGCCGTGCAGGCGGAAGAAGTGTTGGAAGTCGGGCTGGTCGGTGTAGACGAGGTCGAAGTCCTCGGGGTGCCAGTGCCGCGGCATCCGGGCCGACAGCCGCGCCACGAGCAGACTCATGTAGCGGAACCGCCCCCACCACGTCCCGGGGATCGGCTGGGAGCGCACGAAGATCACGTCCGGGGCGAGGCGCCGCACGTGCGCATCCGCCACCGCCATCTCGAAGCCGTCGCCGGTCCGCCAGGTGTAGCGCCACAGCCTGGCCCGCGCCCTGATCTTCGCCCGCCTCACCGGCCCGAAGGTCCGGAACACCTTCTGCGCGAAGACCTCGTCCATTAGGTAGTACTCCTCCGCCTCCCAGTGGCCCGTCTCGTTGAGGGGGTGCGTGTAGTAGTCGCTGTAGTTAGACCGCAGGGCATTGAGGCGCGCGCGGTACTCGTCGAGGGTGAGGTCGGCGAGGTCCGCCCACTCCGCCTGTTTGGCGTGGAGGTAGTTGGCCGGGTGTACGATGTCGAACTTGATGAGGCGTCTCACGTGGGGTCGCTTTGCGCGCCGGCGCCGAGGCTGCCGTCGCGTACGGGGGGCGGGCGGGCGGGTGGTCGATGACGGGGGGCGTACGCGAGGGCGGCTGCGTCGGGGGTTAACCCCACCTGGTGCCGCCGGGTTGTCGATGGACCGACTCCCGTGGTCGAGCGTGGCCTCGGGTCGGGTTTTAGCGAAAGCAGAACCGCCCTCCCCCGCGCGAAGGCAGGAGAGGGCAGTCCAGCGAAGTGGCGAACCTCGGAGGGGCGCCGCTTAGTCCACGCGCTCCAGGCGGGCGTCGATGCGCTTGGCCTTCTTGTCGTACTCCGACACCATGATGTAGCCCGGCTTGGCCTCGTAGAAATTGATCGACGTGGCCTCGGTCTCGAGGCGGAAATCGGTCTCGGCGTACTTCCCGCTCCCGGCGTCGTACACGACGAAGTTGAGGTAGTCCTCGCTACCGAGGCCCTTTTCCTTCTTGCGGCGCGACGTGTAGGCCATCAGCGAACCCTTGCCGTCGGCGTAGTCCTGCGCGTAGCTGTAGTCGAACCCGCCGTAGGTCTTGATGAACATCGCGAGTACCCCCGGGCCCATCATCGAGGACCCCGCCGGGAGCATGACCTCGTGCTGGGGCTTGGCGAACAGGTGCGCGTCGGCGAGCTCGAGCGCCGCGTCGAGCTCGACGACGATCATGTCCTGCACGTAGATCGACGCGGCCCCGGCGCCCCCGCCCAGCAGGGCGCTGGCCACGCCCATGGCCGAGATGTCCTTGTCGTAGTACTCGCCGACGACGGCGAGGCCGCCGCCGGGGCGGGTGATGACGTCGTGGACGTACAGCGCGCCGCCCTTCTTGAGGTGCTCGGTCTTGGCGCGGCCGATCTTCGCGAAGGCCTGCGTCCAGTTGACGGTCCCCTTCGCGACCATCTTGCCATTCATATCCAGGCGCTTGACGGCCACCCCGGTCGAGTTGTCCTTGACGGGGTCGGCGTCGCGGGGGTAGTACATGCCCGCCAGCATCACCGTCTCGGTGCCGGCGTCGAAGAAGGCGTTGGTCGGGATCATCGACGGCGCGGTGGTGGTGGCGTCGACGGCGAAGGCCTGCGTGCCGTCGGCCACGGCGTGCGCGTAGACCACGGTCCGCATGCCCTTCGAGTTCATCATGCTCTCCTTCTCGAGCCCGCTCGTGAAGACGTACTCCGCCGAGGCCGAGAGGAAGCTCCCGACCTGGTACTTGGCGCGCTTCGGGTCGGACTCGACGGTCCAGCGCTTCTTGAGCGCGTTGTCGTACATGCTTACCGCAAAACCGTAGCCCTTGTCCTCGGTCGGGACGTGCATCACGAAGCCCTCGCCGGGGATGGCGTACACGAGGCTCAGGCTCGGGTCGTCGGAGGTGAGGTCGCCCATGGTCGCCAGCACGCGGTACTCCTTGGCGGAGATCTCGGTGGTGACTTTGCCGAGTCGCTCGCCGTCGCGGTCGTAGGTGAGGAGCGTGAACTCGCGTTCGCGGGGGTTGTGGAGCGTGATGCAGATGGCGTCCCCGTTGAAGTCCGCGTCCACGGCCACCGTGCCGCGGTCGACGGTGATGCGCTTGGTCTGCTTGGTCTCGAGGTTGGCGTCGGTGATCTTCAGGGCGTAGGTGCCCTCGCCGCCGCGGCCGTTGTCGGCGTCGAGGCTGTACAGGAAGTAGTAGCCGGCCACGTTGCCCTTATCGTCGGCGATGGCGCCGGAGCCGGCGGTGTACATCCGGCCGACGTCCTTGAGGCTGAGTTTTTGCGAAAGCGCCAGCGGGGACGCCCACGCGAAGGCCAGCGCCAGGAGTGCGGCGGTAAGAGGGTGTCGGATGGTCATGCTTTGAAAGTTCGTAGTGGGGCCTCGGGCCCCGGTGTTTGATCAATCTGTCGCGAGCCAGGGGTCGGCCGCGTCGTTTAGGAGGGAGCGGTAGGGGCTGTCCGGGAATCGGGCCCCGAAGTCCTGGGCGCTCTTGCGGCGGGTTGCGGCGGTAAAGGTTTCGTCCAAAGTGCCCACCAATGCTTGCGCCAGCTGCAACTCTACACATTGGGGGTACTGCGCGGCGTAGTGCCGGGCGTAGCCGACGGCCAGCGCGCTGAGCTCCCGCCGCCGCAGGGCGTGAATCCCGCGCAGGAGGGTCTCGTAGCCCTCGTCGGCGGTCGCGTGGCGCGGCAGGCGCACGTGGGCCGTCATGCGGTTGTCCTCGCGCGCCCGGGCGATGCGGTACAGGCTCAGCGCGGCCACGCCCCGGGCCCAGTGACCTTCGTCGCGCCCGTCGTCGACGAGGCGGAGCGCGGCGTAGAGGGCGGCCCCGAGGTCGCCCGCGCGGAAGTGCGCCGCGGCGAGTTCGCGTCGGGCGGTGAGGCGCCTTTCGGCAAAACGGGTTTCGGCCCGTTCCGCTACTACGGCGTCTGTTCCTGCGGCGTCTGTTGCTAGGCCTTGCGGCAAAACGGTAGCCCGCTCGTCCGTCCATACCGCGAGGTCGGCCTTACGTAACTCCGTGTCGGGGTGGGTGCTCAGCGAGTCCCGTTCGGCTGGGCCGGGGCCGGTCGCGGTGGCGAAGAGCTCCACCGGCTTGCGGAGTACGCGGGGGTCGAACGTAAACTGCGGCGTGCTCAAGAGCTCAGCGATCGGTAGCTCGGCGGTGTAGTCGGCCGTGTCGGCTTTCGCCAAAACCTCCATCACCCGCACCGGCCCCGCCGCCGCGAAACCCGCCGCCAAGTACAGGCGCAAGCCGAGTGAATCGGCCGCGGACTCCCCGAAACGGCTGTGGCGCGAGCCCTCGAGCGCGAAGGTTTTGGCGAAAGCCTCCACCTCGTCGAAGCCCCCGCCCCCGCGCTTCAGTTGCCGCAGTTCCCGCTGGGCGTCCTTGCCGTAGAGCCGGTCCACGTGCGCGGCGATGCGCTCGTCGAGGTGGCCCAGGTACTGGTGCGCGAGCTCGTGCGTGAGCACGAAGGCCAGCTCGTCGTCGCTTGCGAGGCGCGCCACCAGCCCGAGGTTGACGCTCACCGAACCCTCGCCGTAGCATGCCGCGTTGACGCTGCCGCTATGTAGGACGTACGCCTGCGCGGCGGGGGAGACGTAAGCGGGGTTGGCCTCACGTAGGCGTGCCAGCAGACCGCGGACGTACGTCTGCCAGTAAGGCTCCGTCGAAAAAGCGCGCGCGGCGTGCATTTTGAGCAGTTGCGTGTCCCGCTCCTCGTACAGCTCCCGCAACTCCCGCCGGTGCTGTCCGCCGTAGGCATCGACGGCAGCCTTCGAGACCGCCGCCACCCGGTCGGCCTCGGCCTGCGCGCTCGCGCTCGCGACCGGCATCAGGCTAGGCGTCGGCGCCTGCGCGCGACCCCACAGCCCCCCGAGGGAGCAGGCGAAAAGTAAAACGATGCGGACCAACAAGCAGGGGCGCGGCCAGAATGGCCAGGGACAGGTGGATGAGTGGGGGCGTCGACTGGGAGTTGGGGGGCGTCGCAAACCTAAGCGGCCAATCTTTGCGGAGCGCTGCTTTTACCCCGGGTGGCGCGCGGCCGACGATTCGTAGACCGGGACCAACCGAAATCCGACCCCATACCTGCCCTACTTCCGGTCGCGCGCTCCTACTCGCGGCTGTGCACACGCTCTTCGGCTTTGCCCGCACGTCCCGCCCCGCGGCACTGAGTCCTTGGGCCCCACTTTTGGACCTAAATCAGGCACTAGGTCCCGCAAGCCTCACGGTGTCGCTAACCGGTGAGGGTAGCGTCACCGAGCGTCCACGGCGGACAGGCGCAAGATCCGCAGCGCACCCCGCAGCACCACCGCGAACACGATCGCGCCGACGACCAGGTCCGGCCAGCGCGAGGCGGTGAGGTAGACGGCGACGCCCGAGAGGATCACGCCCCCGTTGACGATGATGTCGTTGGAGGTGAAGATGGCACTGGCCTGCATGTGGGCCTCCGCGCTCCGGACGCGCTGGATGAGCCACAGGCACACGAGGTTGGCGACGAGCGCCAGCGAGGCGACGACGATCATCGTCCGGAAATCCGGCACCTCGCCGTAGCCCAGGAACCGCCGCCCGACCTCGACGAAGCCCACGACCGCCAGGGCCAACTGCAGGTAGCCACTGATTCTCGCGATGCGCTTCTTGCGCGCGACGGCCGCGCCTACCACCAACAGGCTCAGCGCGTACACCGAGGCGTCGGCCAGCATGTCGAGCGAGTCGGCCACCAGGCCCATCGAGCCCGAGGTGAGCCCGAAGGCCATCTCGAGCGCGAAGAAGGCGGCGTTGATGCCGAGCACCCACCACAGCGTGCGCCGCTGCCGCGCGTCGTCGGTGGCCGGCCCAGGCAGCGTGGCTTCCTGTGTGCCGACGAGCCGCTCGCGCATCTCGACCGAGGCTACGGCGGCGGCTACCTCCGCGGGGTCGCCGGAGTGGTAGACCATGAGCCGGCGCCGCGGCAGGTCGAAAGCGAGTTGCTCAATCTGAGCGACGGGCTCGAGCGTCATGCGGACGAGCTGCTCCTCGGCGGAGCAGTCCATGTCGGCGAGCTCGAAGGTGGTGCAGGTCATAGGTGCGTGGCCCAAAGCTACCGAGCCGTGCCTAGCCCAGGCTACGCCGCCATCGCGCGGCAGCTCGCGGCGCACTTGCGGCAGGCCTCGGCGCACTGGCGGCAGAACTCGTTGTCGTGGTCTTTGCACTCCTCGTAGCAGCGCTCGCAGGCGTCGGCGCACAGGGCGCAGGCCTGCGCGTACAGTGGGCTCGTCGCGCTCACGAGGTGGATCGCGGCCTGCGTCGTGGCGATGCAGTCGAGGCAGGTCTTGATGCACCCGGCCATCATCTCCTTGCCGGGGTGTTGCGAGATGCAGATGACGCAGGTCGTGTAGCAGTCGCGGCAGTCGGCGATGCACTCGGCGGACTGGTCGTAGAGGGGTTGGAAAGTTTTCATGTAAATGTGCTGTTCGTTTGCACCGGGAGAAAAGCTACCTACCCGCCGCGGGTTCACGCGTGTACGAAAAGAGGTAAGGGCTCGGCTTCAGCGGGTAAGTCGCTCGCGTTGCGGGCAGTTTTCGACGCGGCATCGCTGTCCCGGGGCCATTCGACGGCCCGCCGCGGCCATCGACCGAAAAGTGCTGCCCGTAGCTAAGGTGCGTGACGTCCGCAGCACGGGTTTTGCGAAAGCGTTAAAGCGCCCCCGCCCGGATGCTAGCGCGAGGCACGGCCCGTTTGCCGAATTCGGGTCCGCTAGTGCCCGCCTCGACTTCCCATCAAACCCACTTTCGATATGCTTACGCCCACTGCCTTCGCCCGCGCCCTGCGGCTGTCCTTCCCCGCGCTCGCGCTCCTCGGCCTCGGGGCCTGCGAGAAGGACCCCGCCTCCGCGCCGCCCGCCGACGAGCAATCCGCCGCCGCGCAGATGGCGATGGCGAGCGCCGCCTTCACGGGTGGGTACCAACTCGCCAGCGCGCAGGCCAGCCAAGACGGGCGCCTCAACGGCTTCGCGGGCGGCGCACCTACCGTCCAGGGGCGGACCTGCGGCACGGTGACCTTCACGAGCGATCCGGGCACCTTCTGGCCACTCGTCATGCGCGTCGACTACGGCGCCTCCTGCCAGACGCCCGACGGCCGCACCGTCGGCGGCGCCCTCGTGGCCACCTTCGACGGGCTGCTCGCCGCCGAGGGCACGTCCGTCGGGCTGCGGTTCGAGGACTTCACCGTGGACGGGACCACCCTGTCGGGCCAGTACCGCGTCCTCAACCAGGGCCTCGACGCGCGCGGGCGACTCCAGCACCTGCACACCATCGAGGGCGGCCGCGTACGCTTTGCCGACGGCCACGGCTTCGACTACCGCGAGACCACGACCGCGCACCAGGTCGAGGGCCAGGCCACGAATTTCTTCACCGACGGCATCGCCGGTGTCCACGATGACATCTGGGAAGCCGATAAGCGCGCGACTCTCGTCAACAGCGCCGGGCAGACCTACACCCTCACGACCGAGGCGCCCCTGCGCCGCCCCGCCACCTGCGCCGTGGACGTAGCCGGTCGCGTACTACTCACGGGGGGCCTCCTCGACGGCGCGGCCACGCTCGACTACGGTACCGGCGCCTGTGACCGCGTCGCGGTGATGACGTACGGCGGGGTGGACTACACGATCAATTTCTGAGGCTACGACCCTAAGCCCGGCGAAGACCGGTGCACGCGCACGCGCAAGCAGTGTGTGGCCCCGGGATCGTCCGGGCGGCACTCGGTGCAGTGAGGCGGTAGGTGGCGTGCTAGATGTAAGCTGCCGTATTGCGTCGAGGGTCTCGGCCCTGAAGGCGCGGAGCGCGGCCCAAATCCCCGCCCGCGGTTACTTTGCCGCACATGCCCGCCCCTAACCACGCCCCCGCCCCCGGGTCCGCCCCTACACCGGAGCCGATCCTCACGCCCGAAGGCATCCCCCTCCCGCCCGACCCCGCCGCGGCCGCCGCCAGCGCCGCGGTGCTCGCCGGTTTTGGCGCAGGCCAGCCACCCTACTTGCGCGGCCCCTACGCCACGATGTACACCGGGCGCCCGTGGACGATCCGCCAGTACGCCGGCTTCTCGACGGCCGAGGAATCCAACGCCTTCTACCGCCGCAACCTCGCCGCCGGGCAGAAGGGCCTCTCGGTGGCGTTCGACCTCGCCACGCACCGCGGGTACGACTCCGACCACGCACGGGTGACGGGCGACGTCGGGAAGGCCGGTGTGGCGATCGACTCGGTGGAAGACATGCGGGTGCTCTTCGACCAGATTCCCCTCGGCGAGATGTCGGTCTCGATGACGATGAACGGCGCCGTGCTCCCGGTCATGGCCTTCTACATCGTCGCCGCCGAGGAGCAAGGGGTCTCGGGGGAGCAGCTCACGGGCACCATCCAGAATGACATCCTCAAGGAGTTCATGGTGCGCAACACCTACATCTACCCGCCGGGGCCGAGCATGCGCATCGTCGGCGACATCTTCGCCTACACCTCGGCGCACATGCCACGCTTCAACTCGATCTCGATCTCGGGCTACCACATGCACGAGGCCGGTGCGCCGGCGGATCTGGAGCTGGCCTACACCCTGGCCGACGGCTGGGAGTACCTGCGCACGGGCGTCGCGGCCGGGCTCGACGTGGATGACTTCGCCCCGCGCCTCAGCTTCTTCTGGGGCATCGGGATGCACCACTTCATGGAGATCGCCAAGTTGCGGGCGGGGCGCCTGCTGTGGTCGGGGATCGTCGGGCAGTTCGCGCCGAAGAGCGACAAGAGCCGCGTGCTGCGTACGCACTGCCAGACCTCGGGCTACTCGCTCACGGCGCAGGACGTGTACAACAACGTGACCCGCACCACCGTCGAGGCGATGGCGGCCGTGCTCGGGGGTACGCAGAGCCTGCACACCAACTCCCTCGACGAGGCCCTGGCCCTGCCGACGGACTACTCCGCCAAGATCGCGCGCGACACGCAGCTCCACCTCCAGGGCGCGGCCGGGATGACGCAGGCCATCGACCCCTGGGGCGGCTCGCACTACGTCGAGCACTTGACGCTGGAGCTCGCGCGCCGCGCCTGGGACCACATCCAGGAGGTGGAGCAGGCCGGGGGCATGGCCAGGGCCATCGAGCAGGGCATCCCGAAGGCCCGCATCGAGGAGGCCGCCGCGCGCAAGCAGGCCCGCATCGACGCCGGGCGCGAGCAGGTGGTGGGCGTCAACGTCTTTCGTTTGGAGAATGAGGCGCCGATCGAGCTGCTCGAGGTCGACAACGACGCCGTGCGCGAAAGCCAGGTGGCGCGGCTGCAAGCCGTGAAGGCCGGTCGTGATAGTGCGGCTGTCGCCAAAACCTTGGACGCCCTTACCGCTGGCGCACGTAGCGATGGGAATTTACTCGAGTTGGCCGTTGCCGCCGCCCGCGCCCGCGCGACCCTCGGGGAGATCAGTGACGCGCTCGAGGAGGTCTTCGGCCGCTACGCCCCGACCAACCAAACCATCACTGGTGTGTACCGCAGCGAAGTGCGCGACGACGAGGTTTTCGCGAAAGCGGTCCAAATGGCGAACGTTTTCGCGGAAGCGGAAGGGCGGCGCCCGCGGATCTTAATCTGCAAGCTCGGCCAGGACGGGCACGACCGCGGCGCGCGCATCATCGCGAGCGGCTTCGCGGACATCGGGTTTGATGTGGATGTCGGTCCGCTGTTTCAGACGCCTGAGGAGGCCGCGATGCAGGCCGTCGACAACGACGTGCACGTGCTCGGGATATCGAGTCTGGCGGCGGGGCACAAGACCCTGATCCCGGCGGCCCGCGCGGCGTTGGCGAGCTACGGCCGCGAGGACATCATGATCATCGCCGGGGGCGTCATCCCGCCGCAGGACTACGAGGTGTTGCGGGACATGGGCGTGGCGGCGGTGTTCGGGCCGGGCACGCCGGTGGCGCGGGCGGCGGTGGAGGTGTTGGGCTTGTTGCAGAAGGATTTGCACGCGGCCTGATCGTGCGCCTGACCTCCACTCTTAATATGCTTCCATCCTACACGGGAGCTACCTTAGCGACACAACCCCCGCCGTGCCTAACCCCATCCGACCCTTCGGAGACCTCCCCGAGTTTTGCAACAAAGTCGAGATCGAGGAGCTCGCCACCGTCGACGCCGAGCGACTGATGATGAGTGGGCGAGACCCGCGGGAAGTTTACCTAGAACTGCGACAATACCAGGCGTACCTCGACGGCATCGCGGGTGCCCTGAAGGATGCTATCGCCGGCAGCGACGATGCGGAGCCCTATAGTTTTGGCAACGCCAGAATGACCTACCAGAGTCGCGTCACCTACCGCTACGCAGACGACCTCAACCTGGAGCGGCTGAAGGAGCAGGAGAATCACGTGAGGGAGGCGACCAAGAAGCACCAAGCCTTCCTGCGCTCGATCGAGACGGAGCACGTTGACGTCGTGGACGAGGACAGCGGCGAGGTCGTGCGCTACTTCGCGCCTGAGAAAGAAGAGACGCGGGTGGTGATGGTGCGGCTCTAAGCCCTAATCCAACCCATCCGACGCCAACTCCAGGGCATCGGCCAACGCTTCGACGGCAGCGTTCTCGGCGTCATCCGCGGCTTGTGCGGTCTCGCGGGCGAGGAGGTCGAGGATGCCGCTCACGGCCGTCTTGTCGATCGTCGGTTGTGCCAGTTCCGCTTTGAGCCTCACGAGGTTCTCGACGAGGATATCGGTATCGTCCACGAAGTCGTTCCCACGTAGCGTACCGATCCACTTGTCGATGACGGTTTGCGCGGCGGAGATCGGGACGCGGATCAGGCCGCCGGCACCTTCGGCGGCGGCGGTGGTCTCCTCGGGGGTGATGAGGGCCGGGGGCGCGGACGGGGCGGGGCGCTTGGCGTCCTCCGGGGCGATGGCGTTGACGATGTCGCCGGCCTCCTCGCTCACTTCGCGCTTGACGGAGTCGCTCTTGTCGCCGGAGCAGGCGACGGCGAAGACTTGTGCCGCGAGGGCGAGCCCGAGGAGGGTCGTTTTCGAATGAAGCATACGGGGGATTTAACGAGAAATGGGGGCGCGGGTTCGGTTGGGGTCGCGGGGCTTCGGGTGGCCCAGCACGCAATTCTGCCTGTGGACCTGCGCCCGGGTTTTAGGTGGGCTCGCTACCGGTATCACCTTAAATCTTTAAGCAGCGTTAGCAGTCCCGCCTTGCTGATCGAACTCTGCTCGGACTTGATTGTCGTAGATGTCGAGGAGGTAGACCGTCTTCTTTGTCTTCGGCGACGAATACGGTTGGTAATGACCCGCGCGCCTCCGGACTTACCCTTGCCTTTGCTCTTAATGGCAAGGCGGATTTTATAGCAGTTTGGCATGACGAGAGTGCCCTGCGTAGGGTCGGTTGCTAGGGCGGCGTTGAGCTTTCGGATTTCCCCGGCTAACGAAGGATACTTTTTGGTAAGGCGTTTGATCCGCCGCGAAAAGGACCCAATAGGGCTAACGCTGAACACTGCTGGCAATCTTGTCGAGTTCGTCGAGGAGCTCCGACATCGGCTGCAATTTGATCTTCCCCGCCCGGTGGTCCTTCACCGACTGAATCGCGCTTTTCATGTCGCGGATGAGCTCCTCCTTGGTCCGTGAGCGATACTCGCCGTCGTCCTCCTCGTCGTCCCAGTCGTCGGCCTCATCCGCATCAGGCTCCGTCACGGCCTCCACGCCGTCGGTCTGCGCGAGCACGGCGCGGACGCTCTCGAGCTTGTCGTCGGCGACTTCGATGATGAGGGTCATGGCGGTGAGGTTTGAGGCGAGCTAAGGTAAGGGGTGGTGGTAGTCGGATGAGTTGCGTGTACAAGGTAGAGAGACTGCCACGCCAAGCTGCGCCGGCTCGCAGTGACGGAGCGGGCCGCAGTGACTCTCACTCCCTCCACCACGAACAGCGCCGCGCTCACCCCGTCGGCGACCATCCGCCCCCCCGGACTCAACCGGAAGACATCGCCCTCGCGCAATACCAAGCCGCTCCGCACAAGATGTTGCACGCTCGTCCTCGAAGTTTTGGCGAAAGCCCAGCGCCTCAACCTCCGCCAGGTCCACGCCCCAGACCGTGCGCAGCCGCGTCAGCACCAGCTCGTTGTACCGGTCCGCGTCCGTGAGCACCTCCCGCTCGATGGGCAGCGTGCCGGCCCCGATGGCCTTGACGTACAGCGCGTTATTCGCCACGTTCCAAGAGCGGGTGCGACTTCCGTCAAAACTGTGCGCACTCGGTCCGACGCCGAGGTAGGGGCGGCCGAGCCAGTAGTTGCTGTTGTGCCGCGCGCGCATGTTCGGCAGGGCGAAGTTGCTGACCTCGTAGTGCTCGTAGCCGGCCGCCGTGAGCGTCGCGACGAGGATCTCCATCTGGCGGGCGGACTGCTCCTCGTCGACCGGCAAGCTGCGCCCGCGCTGGATGTCGTGCGCGAGGGCCGTCTTCGGTTCCACGGTGAGGGCGTAGGCGCTCACGTGCGGGATGCCGAGCGCGATGGTCTGCTGTAAATTTCGTCGCCAGGCATCGTCGTCGAGGCCGGGCGTACCGTAGATCAGGTCGATCGTCATGGACCGGAAGCCGGCCGCCTGCGCCCGCGCGATCGAGGCCAGCGCCTCCTGGGCGTTGTGCGCGCGGTTCATGTAGCGCAGGTCGCTTTCGCGAAAACTTTGCACCCCAATACTCAACCTGTTGATTTGCGTTTTGGCGAAAGCCGCCAGCGTCACCTCCGACAGATCATCCGGATTGGCCTCCAGCGTCACCTCGATGTCCTCGCCGAGCGGCCGCATTCGCGTCGCCGCATCGAGCAGCTGCGAAACCTGTTTTGGCGAAAGCAGACTCGGCGTCCCACCCCCGAAATAGATGCTCGTCCAGGGCCCGGCGGGCATCTCGGCGTCGCGGATCTGTAGCTCCCGGCACATCGCGTCGACCATCTCCTGGTGCCCCCGCCGCGAGGTACTGAAGTGGAAGTTGCAGTAGCTGCACGCCTGTCGGCAAAACGGGACGTGGAGGTAGAGACCGGGCATGGGTCTGTTTATGGGAGTTGGGACACGAAGGGCACGGGGGAGACACGAAGGGCACAAGGGCAGACCCCGCATCGCCTTCGTGGTCCTCGTGTCTCCCTCGTGAGCCTCGTGTCCTAAGACTCAGGGTCCATCACCATCTCCAGCTTCGTCTTCGCGTCCGTGATCCAGTACTGCTTTAGCGCACGCTGGATGTCGGTCGCCGTGATGCCGTCGAGGAAACCCTTCAGGCGCTCGGCGTTGGCCTGGTCGATGTTGCGGTCGAGGGTGTAGGCCCGCTCCATGACCGGGAGCCAGAAGCCGTTGTTGTTGCGCATCCCGACCTTCATGCCCTCGTACTGCGTCGTGCGGATGTTGGGGAGGGTCTTGGCTTCGGGACCCTCGGCGATGATGCGGTCGACGACCGACTGCACGGCGGCGAGCAACTCGTCGACGCGCTCGGGCTCGGCGTTGAAGCTGATCGAGAGCTGGTACTCCGGGCGCGGCAGCACGTCGGTGTTGCCGCTCACGCGCACGCCGTACACCCCGCCGAGCCGCTCGCGGAGCTCCTCGCGCAACTCCTCGTTGAGCACGTCGCGCATCACGCCGAACACGATCCGCTCGCGCTCCGCGTCGCGGAAGTCGCCGGCGCGCATCACGAGGGCGTTGGACTTCGGCGCGGTGCCGGCTTTGATGCGCCGCTCGATGGTGCCCGTCTTGAGTTCGTCGCCGGGGTCGCGGTACTGGTCGGGCTGGACGCCGGCCGCCGTGGGCAGATTCCCGAGGTAGCGCTGCGCGTAGCTGAGCAGCGTGTCCGGGTCGAAGTCGCCGACGAAGTTGAACTGCCAGTCGCGCGCGTCGGCGTAGCGCTCGCGGTACAGGTCGAAGCCCCGCCGCAGGTCCACCGCGTCGATCATCGCGAGCGAGGGCATCCGGTGGCGGGGGTGGTCCTTGCCGTACAGGGCCTCGGTCACCTCTTGCTGGAAGCGGAAGTCCGGATTGGCGGCCAGGTTGGCGATGAAGCTCCGCTGCTGGTCGAGCATCGCCTGCCCGAGCTCCGGGCGGAAGGTGTTGCCCTGAAAGTGGAGGTAGATCAGCTGCATGAGGTCGGGGAGGGTCTCGGGGGTGGCCTGGCCGCTGAGGCCCTCGGTGTCGTCGGAGATGCCGGCGCGCAGGCCGACGGTCTTGCCGGCGAGGGCCTTGCTGAGCTCGGAAGGCGTGAGTGGCCCGGTGCCCATCGTGCTGCCGATGGCGTTGACGAAGTCGGCCGTCGGGAAGTCCGCGTCGCTGAACTGGTTGCTGCCGCCGCGGCTCACGCCCGAGAACAGGATCTGGTCGTCGGTAATTGCCGTCGGCTTGTAGGCCACGCGCACGCCGTTGTCGAGGGTCACGATCGTGATGTCGTTGCTGTCGAAGCGCTCGCGGCTCTTAATGCCGACCGGCGCAAGCGTCGGGATGTCGAACCCGGCCACGGCCTTGTCCTCGTAGGGCGTCACCGCGGCGGCGTCGGCGGCGGCGAGGGCGGCGGCGAGGGCGGCCTCCGTCGGGAAGGCCTCGTTGGTGGAGCCCGTCAGCACGACGCTGCGCGGGCGGTCGGCGAGGTAGGCCTCGGCGAGGGCGTTGACCTCCGCGAGCCGGACACCGTCGAGGTAGCGGCCCGTGAGCACGAGGTTGTCCTCGGCGGCGACCAGCGGTTCGTCGTCGAGGAAGGACTGCACCAGGGCCTGGGCGTAGCTGCCGCTCGGGGTCGTGGCGGCCTGCTGCGCGGCCTGGCGGGCTGCGTTGGCGACGTTGGCCTTCGCGCGCTCGAGTTCGCCGGCCGTGAAGCCGTACTGCAGCACGCGGCGGTTTTCTTTGATGATCTCGCCGAGGGCCTCGGTGGCCTTGCCGGGCTTCACGACCGCGAAGGCGCGGTAGCTGTCCACGTCGCCGACCATGCCGCCGCGCCCGGAGCTCGCGAAGGAGAAGGGCGTGTTGGGGTCTTCGCGCCTTTCGGCAAAACGCGCGCCGAGCATGCTGTTGTAAAGCCCGGCTACGAGGTCCTCGCGGAAGTCGCGTTCGTCGTCGAGCGTCGCCTCGGGCAGGAGGTAGTTGACCTGCAGCAGCGAGTAGCTCGCCTCCGGGTCGGTGGCCACGACGACCTGGGTTTTGTCGTAAGACGGACCGGGGTACTCGGTGCGCGCGCGGGCCTTCGGCGGGTTGTCGAGGTCGCCGAAGAGCGTCTTAATCTGGGCTTCGACCTCGGCCGGCTCGATGTCGCCGACGGCGATCACGGCCATGAGGTCGGGGCGGTACCAGTCGCGGTAGAAGCGCTTCAGGGCGTCGTAAGGCGCGCGCTTGAGCACCGTCGTATCCCCGATCGGGAGGCGATCCACGTAGCGGCTGTTCGCGAAGGTGACGGGGAGGGTCTTGTCGCGCAGTCGCTCCTGGGCCCCGAGTCCGGAGCGCCACTCGCTCAGCACCACGCCACGCTCCTTGTCGATCTCGGCGTCGTCGAAGGTGATGCCGCCGGCCCAGTCGCGCAGGATCCCGAGGCCCTTGTCGAACATGTCGGCCGAGTCCGTGCGCACCTGCAGCATGTACACCGTCTCGTCGAAGCTCGTGTAGGCGTTGAGGTCCGGCCCGAAGCGCGCGCCCGTGGACTGGAGGTAGTCGACGAGTTCGTTCTCGGCGTAGTTCTCGGTGCCGTTGAAGGCCATGTGCTCGACGAAGTGCGCGAGGCCCTGCTGGTCCTCATCCTCGAGGATGGAGCCGGCCTTGACGACGAGCCGCAGCTCGGCGCGGTCCTGCGGGCGGGCGTTGGGGCGGATGTAGTACTCGAGACCGTTGGCGAGGGTCCCGCGGGTGACTTGTTGGTCGAAGGGTAGGGGAGCGTTGGCGGCGGTCGTTGGGCCGACGTCGACGGTCGGGGCCGGCTCGGCGGGTGCGCCCTGCGTTTTGGCGACAGCCGCCTTCTCGTTACAGCTTACGCCAAAACCGAGGGCGGCGAGGACGAGGAGGGTCGGGAGGGTTCTCATAAGCGGTAGACTACTCGGGTGAAGATCGGTCGGGGAGGTGGGAATGTTTTGTGGCACGCCGGGCGTGCACCGAAACATGTCGGTGTAGGGTGACGGGGGCCTACGATGACGCGGGTGCCGTGTATACGACGGGCGAAAGGCGCGATACGCTGCACGGCAACACGTCAGAGGGCGTTAGCGATGGTCCTTGGGGGACTGGGTAAAGCGGCGTGACAGACGCTACCCGGCCCTCATCGTCGGCGTAGGTCCAACGCCTGGCGCGTGGCCCAGGCCACCTCGATGGGTTTGTCCCAGACACTCCGTCCGTCCCGCGTCCCCACGCATCAGTAGAATTGGAGTTTGGCGGGTACTGGTGCTTGAGGGGATGGTGCGCGCAACGGAAGTGAAAGTAGGGTAGGGTGTCGATTCGGGGCGGTGTAACCAAGTGTCGGGCGAGCGCGCGGTCGTTGAGCAAGGTAGAAACGTACAGCGCGATGGCTTGGTCGCGGATCGGCGAATCGTAGGTGTAGGTGCCGTAGCCGTAGCCGTGCGTGGGTTCGGAGGCGCATTCGGCTTTGCTGGCACGATCCTTCGGCTTTCGTCAAAGCCGGTACCGCCGGTGATCGTCCTGGGCTTACCTTTGGAACTCCAACACTGCACTGGGTAACGATCATTGAGGTTCTCAGCAAGCAAGGATATTGAAAGATTGCTCGCGAACCCGAAGGCGAGCGTGAAACAGCTCGGAGCAAAGGGCGCAAAGGCGCTCAATGCACGAGTCTCTGCCTTGAGGGCTGCCGAGACGCTTGAAGACCTGCGCCATGTGGCGGGTAGGTTCCACGAATTGAAGGGCGATCGCCGTGGTGAGTTTGGCTGGACCATTGATGGAGGCAAGCGCCTGATCCTCCTCAGTACGCCACACCCGCCACCGGAAAGGCCGGACGGTAGCATTGATTGGAGTGCCATCCAAAGCGCCTACCTGAAGGAGATCATCGACTACCATTGAAACGAACCAACCGAAGCTTACCAAATGCAAAACTGAAACATCATGACGACTGAAAAAAACTATGTTGACCTAGATGCCCTCGGCATCGCCAGCTCCCCGGGTGACGCTATCGCCGAACTCCTCGAGGAGCAGGGGAGGACTACTCAAGAGTTCGTTGATCAAGTGGGGTTTTCGGAAAGTTACGTCAACGAGATTCTGTCTGGGGAGGCCGCCCTTACGCCCGAGTTCGCGGTGGCGCTCGAACGTGTCTTCAAGGTGCCGAGTCGCTTTTGGGTCCGACTCGATTCGAACTATAGGGAAGTCTTGGACCGAGTTCCTCGAGACGGGTCTTCAGTGCTTTGAAAACATCTAGCGTGATGGCCTAGTCGCGGGGGGCTTCAGGTTCTAAGCGCTATCTTGGCTTTTGTTGTTGGGAAGTTCTCGCCAGGCTAAAACCACTCATTTGGCTGTCTGCTTATTTCAAATCTCCTTAAACCTAAAGGAATCATCGTGGCGATTACCATCTCGGACGAAATACCATGTGAAGCGAAGCTCTCAAGCGACGAAGCGCTTATTGAGTTTGTCTGCTATCTGTAAGACAAGGAAACACTTGCGTTCGGCAGATGCGCAAAACTCTGTGGATTGAACCAGTTCGAGTTTCAGAAAGCATTGGTCTCCCGAGAGATAGACATAAAATTTACGATGGCTGATTTGGAAATAGACCTCGAAAATATGGGCAAGGCGTTCTGTGCCCGTTGTAAGTATTATATCAGCGACCCCTAATTTGATTCGGGTCTGTCCCCGTGCCCTTACCCTCCGCTCATTTTACTACCCTACCACTGCCCCTCCCATATCTCGACCCGCCCCCTACGGTTCCGCGCGTCAATCTCTCCATTCAGCACGACTGGCGCGAACCCCTACGGCACTCGATTGCAACCTCTGCCATCTTCAACGAGTCTCTAGCAGCACCATCCCTATACTCCTATGCGATCACTTAGTCTAACGCTGCTCCTTGCCGCACTTTCCGTCCTGTCCTCGGCACAAACCCCTGTTCTTGTGCAGGGCCGTTATCGATTACAGAAGCTAGTGCGCGATGCGTTAACAGATTCAGGGGCACGCGAGTAATGCCGATCTGAATCATGAATACGGACACAGCACCAAATCGGCGGCTGAGGCCAAAGGCTAAGGGGTGGCAGATAGCTTGAACTCAGATTGAAATAAAATGTTCGTTATAATGTTGAGTATACTTTATATCAGATAGTACCCCGACTGCGTATTTTAGAAAAATGTTTTTGTACTGAGAATGTAAGTGAATATATGGCATAGATAGAGGTTCCAGTATGCATTGACGTAGTTGGTATCCTACAATAGAGTTCATTGGAGCTAGCTCAGTAAATAAGATTTCATTTTTGGAAAGTAGTGTAGATAAGCATAGCTGTTCAATTGCGATGGACTCAAACCAAACGTTTTCCCATTTGGCTTCTGAAAAACATTTCAGAATCCGATGGGATTGGTTAGCTATGAGTTCGAATGGATAGCCTCCAAAAATGCCAAAATTATACATAATAGGACTGCTTTTCATCATAGCGCCAATCTCCGATGTTGCAGTCATATGATTGATTCGAAACAAATGATCAACATAGGACGTAAAATTATCGGAAATTTCAAACTCAACTAAAACGGCATTACTGTTTTCCGTCTGAATGGGCTTAAACAGAATTACATCTCCATCTAAATGCACAAATGGTTCTTGTTGAATACTATAAACATATAACTTTGAAAGCGAAAAAGGTTGAGCGTTAGAAACCTCTATTTGCAATAAGTGCACCTTAAAGTAAGGTAACCTTAGAGCCTCAATAAGCAAACGGTACCCATGATCGTTAGTATATAATTCAACGTTACCATGAAATTTTTTTATTGAGAATAGAGATGCCGCCCAAGCTATTGAAAAAGCTTCAAGTGAGCTATACCCTAAGTAACTAAAGGAAGGGCTATCATCAAATGGAGATGACAGAAACAAACTTTGGATAAATTTCACCGAGCTTATTTTTGTATATAAATGTTGAAATTTCTCATTGTGTCATTTAAATTTAATCTATTCTGAGCGGAAATTATTTGATCTAAATTGATGGTCTCAATGAATCGCGAACTATAATCGTAGAAACTATATAATCTGCATAAACGAGGCTTGCACGCAAAATCTCTTAAAGCACTTTCAGAGTGAAATTGTTGTATGATAGAAAAATCATAGTGACTCATTCTGAGGTTAGGTACTAGGGTAGCTACATATGCATCAATATTTTCAATTGTTAAATCATATGTCAAATCATTATGGAGACTGGGGAGGGGTGACATCGCGGGGTGTAGTGCTCCCGTAACTCTTTCTGGAAAGGCAATGAGTGCCTCCTGAATAACAGCTCTACAATGAGCTAGATGCGATAGTAATTCGGTCAGAAAAGGGTCAGCTGAATAGTAAGCGGTTTGGAACCATCCACCTTGTGCCATCATACTGTCTATTATCTCCGCTGCTAACTTCGCGTCACGAGCAAGATAACTCCCAATGGGCAGGAGATACCTCTGCGATGCTAGGTATAGCAAGTTCTTATTGGAATAGTTGTATTTCACGAATGAAGTCTTAAGAGATCTATTACTTGTCGTATAGGTGGTATGTCGACCGTCAATAAAAAACTTTGTATAGAAATCACCGACTCTTAAATAAGAGAGTTCTTCTAATAAATTAAATATTTTGACTATTTTAGTGTTAAGTTTAGATCCATTGATCGCGTAGCACACAAAGAAGTCAAAATAAGTAGTTGCGTAGAAGAACTGATCGGCAATTCGAGTAAACTCTTGTTCGCCTCGAATCTGCGATTCTTTTACGTGCAAGAGATTGCGGTATATTGTGTCTAACCATGTGTCCATAGCTTACATTTTTATTGTTGTAGTATTAGCACAGAGTAAAACCATAAATATGACAATCAGCAAAACAGCTGCTCCTACCATAGCGATTAGCTTGATATGCAACTCAAAGTCAGTGTAAATTATGAGCCCTAAGCTGGAGCCGAGAACGGCGCCGATTATTATAGGCACCTCGCCTACGGCAAATTTGGGCAGCACTAGAATGTTTCGCTGGCCACACCTTTCACATTCGATAGTGATGCTATTATCATGATTACTCCGAAATAGGAGAATCAACTCTTTGCTTAAACTTTTGCCGCAGTGAATGCAATTTAGGTTGTTCATGCTTAAAAGATTTTTGAAGCCACGACGAATAACAAAATTGGTGATATTACCGAAACCGCTGCATAAACATACTTCGTATACATGCTCCACTTGCTAGTGTAGATCAAAATTGCCAGATAAAGAAACTCGGCCGAAGTATTTAATTTCTCAGCTATTGCAATATCAAACGACCAAACCCCTGATAGATTCCAAATTAGGAGAAAGGAGGAACATAATGCAACTGGGACAAGAGCTACGCTTGACTTATTTGCAAATGATATAAAGTCGATTTGTAGTAAGCGATTACTTGTTAGCAATAATAACATGGAGTAAGTTACAAAAATGAAAAATGAAAGCAAAGAAGCCGTGATGAACGCTTCCACAATAACTCCAATTGCACCAAGTGCCCGAATCGCACTATTAGCTGATGGAAAAGTGCTTGTGAATAGTGTGTGAGAGAGGCACGCCTTTATTATGCCTATAGTCGTTAGTGCTATAAAGTATCTCATTTGGATAATGATGATGTTACGTTAGCCTCCAACCACGCTCCAGCCAAGATACAGCAGACTCCTAATACATATATAAAAGTTGTTTTTGTGTATATCGATTGTGATGAAGACAATTGTTTTTCAAAAAGACTTCCTATGTAACATGCAAGCGCTGTGGCATAGCGAGAAGCCTATATACTCGGGACAACCAACCAAATCCTTCAAGCCCATCTTTCGGTATTGTGAAAAGTCAAATTACCCTTGTTGTGGTACTACCCGTGATTTACATAAGCTCAACAAACACCGGCAGCTCGCACCATCCAAGCATTTTACTGACCAACCTCTGTAGATCCCCTAACCTCAACTCTACCCCCCCGACTCCTGGCACTCACCCCCCGATCATACATCGCCTGCACATACACCTGCGGCAAGTTATAATCCCCCGTATAAGCCGCATTCAACTGCGTCGTCACGACAACTTGCTTCCCGACCCCTAGATCAAAATAACTCAGCACCCGGTCATCCCGAATGTCCTGGTACTGAATGCCCGCAGGCGCCGCGGCACCCCCCTCCAAACGCCGATTCCGGATCTCCCACCCCGCCGGAAACAACTGCGTCAACGCCAGATCATGGTACGCCCCCAAACGCCCCGGGTGCCGCACCGTCACCACCGCCAGAAAGTCCGTCCCCTGCTGCACGTTCGCCGGGTCGAGGCGCTCGCCGTTGAGGCTCGTGTAGCGCACGTCCATCAGGAGGTTGTCGCTCGCCGGCGGGGCCTCGGCGCCGGCCACGGCGATCCCGGTGCTCACGAGGTTGACCATCAGGCGGCGCGTACCCGTGTTCGTGATCCGCACTTGCTGGCCGGCGGCCGTCGGCCCGGGCAGCGGCACCACCCGCAACTCCTTCTCCTGCGTCGCGGCCTTCGCGGGCGCGGAGGCCAGCGCGAAGGTGTAGCTCAGCGGGCCGGCATCCGCCTTGACATCGAGGTACTTGTTCATCGCCAGCAGGCTCCACGCCGTGGACTGCGTCGAGTACCACTGGTCCGACGACATGCCGCGACTGATCGCCTTGCGCCGTCCGGAAGGCGGCCGTGCGGTCCTTGAGCAGGTTGAATACGTACAGCGCGATGGCCTGGTCGCGGATCGGCGAACCATACGTGTAGGCGCTGTAGGCGAAGTCGCGCGTCGGTTCGGGGGCGTTCTCGGCTTTCGCCAAAACCTGCCGCGCGGCGTCCGTCTGGCCGGCCAGGGCGTAGGCGGCGGCGAGGAGTTGTGGTGGTTTGGTTGAGGCCGGCCTGGCCGCGCAGGCGGTTCATTGCCCCGAGCTGCGGCTCGCCGGCGAGCGCGAGGGTCATCAGGCGGTAGGCCTGGATCAACGCGCTGTCGTCCTCGCGGGCATTAGCCAGGGTCTGCGTCCACTCGTTGGCGGCGCGCTTCTGGTAGCCCGTCCAACCGCTCAGCAGACTCGGCTCCACGCGGTAGCCGGCGGCCTTGGCCTCGAGCATGAAGTGCCCGGCGTAGTTCGTGTTCCAGTTGCTCAGGTAGGGCTGCCCCGGCCAGTAACTAAACGATCCGTCACCGCGGCGGTACTTCGGCAGGGCCGCCAGGGTCGCCTCCACGCTGGCCTGCGTGCGGGCGGCGCGCGTGGCGGGCAGGTCCATCAGCTTGGCGAGGTACAGCTGCGGGAAGCCCTTCGAGATCACCTGCTCCAAACACCCGTGCGGGTAGCCGATCAGGTAGTCGAGCCGCTGTTCGAGCTTGAGGGGCAGGTTGCCGCTGAACTCCAGCGAGCCCTCGTTCGTGCCCGCGATCCCGACCGCGGCGTAGGTGCCGGACCAGGTTTCGCCGGGCTCGATCACGGCGGCCTGCACGTCGCTCGTCCGTGGATTGGGCGCGCGCACGTCGAGCTCGATTTCGTCGCTTGCGCTAAAACCTGCCCCGCTCACTCGCACACGTACGTTGGCGACCCCGAGCTGCTCGGGGACCCGGAGGCGGAAGCGCACGATCTGCTCGCCGGGCCGCGCGAACGTCGCCTGGCCCGTACGGGACTCCGGCTCGAGGAGCTTGAGGCGGTCGAGCTCGACGGACACGTTGCGGATCTTGGCGTCGGTCGCGAAGACCGTCACCGGCAGGTCGATCGTCTCGCCCGGGCTCACGACCCGCGGCAGGGTCGCCATGACCATGAGCGGGCGGCGGACCGGGCGCGTGAGTTCGGCCGAACCGTAGGCCCCGTCACGGCCGGCCACCACCATCACCCGCACCGCGCCCATGTAGTTCGGCATCATGAGCTCGTGCCGGGCGGTTTTGCCGGAAGGCAGCGAAAACGGCCCCAGGAACTTCACCACCGGCCGAAAGCGATTCGCCCGCGGGTCGACCTTCTCGCCCGTCGCGGCGTCACCGCCGACGGCCAGCAAACCGGCCAGCTTCCCGTCGAAGGCCCCGAGCACGTACTTGTACAGATCCCAGGTCCTCACCCCGAGCGCGAGGCGCTGGTTGAAACGCGCGTAGGGGTCGGGCGTCGAGAAACTCGTTAGGTCGAGCAAACCCTCCTCCACGACGGCCAGCGTGTAGCTCATCGGTTTGCCGTCGGCCTCCGAGACGCTCACCGTGAAGGCCTCCTCCGGACTCAGCTCCATGCCCTTCGGGTGGCTCGCCGACGCGACGGCGAGTTTTGGCGAAAGCCGCAGCTCCGGGCTCGACACCGTCATCGGCTGGATGCCGAAGAGGCGGATCGGCTGGTCGTTGACGGTCTGGGCGTGCGGCTGAATGAGGGTCACGTGCACGAAGGCGTTCGGGACCATCTCCTCGTCGATGTCGATCTCGAGGTCCTGCGGGGTGGCCAGGCCGTCGACCCAGCGGTAGCTCAGGACGCGGTCGCCGCGCTCGACGGTCACGAAGGCGCGCCCGTTCGCGAAGGCCGGCAGCGACACCTTGGCTGTTTCGCCGGCGAGGTAGTCGGACTTATCGAGCTTGAAGGCCAGCAGCTCGGCCCCGCCCGGGCGCGTGCTCGCGTCGTAGGCCCAGCGCGGGTTCTCGATCGTGATCACGGTCGAGGTCGCGTGGCCGCTGGTCGGGTCGGTGACGCGGACGAGCTTGCGGCCGAACTCCAGTTTCGAGAGGTCCGCGCGCCAGGTCGTCCGCCCGTTCGGGATGTCCACCGTCGTCGACATCGTGCGCGAGGCGCCGCTGTTGGCGACGTAGCTCGCGAGATCACGCTGCTCGGAGCGCTCCCACCAATAGCTCCAGGCGATGTCGTAGACCTCGACCGTGACCTGCCGCGGCACGGGCCGCCCGCGCGCGTCTAGCGTGACGAGTTCGAAGGGGATCGGCTGCGAGCCGTCGAGCCCGTACCAACTCTCGGACTCCGGTGCCTTGACCCCGACGTAGCTCGTGAACGGCGACAAGGTCACGCTCCGGGTCACGGTGCTGAATGCGCCGGTCGGCTCGAAGACCCGCGTCACGAGCCGCGCCTGCAACATCCCGGGGGGCAGTTCGCCGCCCGCGCGCGCGACCGGGACCGCGAAGCGCGCCGTGCCCTCGGCGTCGAGGTTGCCGTCGAAGAGCTTCTCCTCCGAGACCTCGTACGGGCGCGCCTCGTCGAGGAAGTTAAAGTCCTTGTAGCGCGCGGTGGCCTTGCCGTCGGTGAAGCTCGGCTGCGTGCCCCGGGCCGAGTACTCGACATCGGCCTTCAGGGGCCCGGCCGCGCCGCCGAAGAGCCAGCGCGCCGTGAGCGAGAGCTGCGTGTCGTCGGTGACGTCGACGGTCTCGCCCGCGAACCCGAACTCGACCTTGAGCCGGTTCGGCATCACGGTCTCGACGCGGACCACGCGCTGCAGGCGGCTCGCGCCGACGCGGACCTCGGCGCGGTAGGCGCCCGTCGGGGCGTCGGGGGCGGTGGCGGTCCGCAGGTCGTAGAAGTCGGGCGCCGACGGGCGCACGGCGCGCTCGACGAGCGTCGCGCCGGCCGGGTCCTTGAGGGTAAAGTAGACGTTCGCGTCCCCGCCAGCCGCCAGTGCGCGGGCCTCGCGGTCCAAGATGAGCGTGAGGTAGATCGAGTCCCCCGGGCGCCACACCCCGCGCTCGCCGTAGAGGTACCCGCGGACCCCGTCGGCGACGTACTCCCCGCCGACGTCGAAGGTGGACGTGTTGAGGGCCGTGTAGTCGGCGACCTTGAGGTACCCGCGCTCCTCGCCGCGCTTCGCGGTCACCATCAACACGTGGCGCGCGTCCGCGAAGGTCGCCACGCCGTTGCCGCCGGTTTTGGCGAAAGCCTTGACCTGGAGCTGCTCGTCGACGAGCTCGACGTCGAGCCCGGAGATCGGTTGGGCCGTCCGCAGATCAGTCGCGACGACGATCATCTCGCCCGCGCCGGAGGACTTGGCGATCAGGCCGATGTCCGAGGCGAGGAAGTTGCGGCGCTGGGCGCGGTTGCGGTAGTAGGCCGGGTCGCAGGGGTCGGTCGCGTCGGCGGATTCGTCGTAATCGTAGTACGCGTACTCGTCCTCGTCGTCGAGGTAGTAGTCGTCGCGCTGCTCGTAGTTCGCGAAGCGCACCTCGTAGGGGAGCTGCCCGGCGGCGATCGGCTCGGAGGCCGAGGGCGCGGCATCTTGCGCGTCGTCACCGCAGGGGTAGCGCGCGTGGCGCTCGGCGAAGTCGATCGAGACGCGGTAGATGGCCCCGGGCTCGACGGTGACGATCTTGGCGAGGTCGAGGGCGTAGGTGTTCCAGTCGAGCAGGTCGACGGCCGCCGCGCCCCGCAGGGGGATCTCCCCGCGGAAGACCGTGCGCCCGACGCGTCTGAGCGAGTAACGCCCGTCGAGTTCGTTCTCCTGGAAGAACTGCCCGACGTTGTTGGTGAAGACCCGCGTGACGCTCACCTCGACGGCCGCGAGGGCGACGGCGCGGAACGGCAGCGTCATCCCGCGGCTCGAGGGCACGATGACGCCGTCGCCGATCATCTCGACGGCCGGGGTGTAGTCGCGGAGGCTTACGCCAAAACGCCGGTCGCGTCCGACGCTGCGCCCGCCGAGGGACCGGACGGCCGCGTCGACCACGACATTGATATCGCCGGTGAGGCGCTCGGTCGGGCTGAGGCTCACGACGTTATTGCTCACCGAAACGGTAGCCTCCGCGTTGCCGGCCAGGCGGACGAGTCCGTCGACATCCTGATTGCGGTCGAGCACGTCGGAGAAGTGCACGCGGATGAGCTGGCGGCCGGCCTGCTCGACGACGACCCGCGTGACCTTGAACGTATCCACGGCCGGGACCTCGACGAGGCGCACGCTGTCGAACTCGAGGCCGAGGGGCGCACCCGCCCACGCGAGCGAGACCACGCCGGACTGCTCCCCACGCGCCACGTCCGTGACGACGAAGCGCCGGTCGAGCGGGTCCGTGCCGGCCTCCCAGCTCACGGGCAGGGGCGCGCCGTTCTGCGTGCCGTGAGGGCAGCCTGCACGTCGTCGGCGTCGGCGCGGTCGAAGCTGCGGAGCGTACCCGAGAGCCGCATTCGTCCGTTGCGCGCGTCGACGAGGTCGGGCGCGAGGGTCACTTCCTGCAAGGCCAGGCCCTGCGCCATGACGCGGAACCCGAACCGCATGCGGGCCAGCGAGTCGGGCACGGCCGGGAAAAGGGCCCGGAGGTCGAGGGTCGCCTGGTAGGGCTGGTCCTGCGGCAGCGGTTCGGCCGGGACGAAGGTGAGCTGCGCGGGCGCGGTCCAGGTGAGTTGCCCGGCGATTTTTGGATTGAAGGAGAGGAGGTCTTTGGGGGCCTCGGTCCCGATGTTAGACTGTGCGACGGTCTCGGTGAGCTCGACGATGATCGGGTCGCGGGCCGAGACGGTGCCGGAGGTGAAGGCTGAGACGTAGGGTGCGTAGGCGACGGAGGGGACGAGTGCGAGGCCGGTGGTGGGGTCGGGTTTGCGGCAGGCGGGGGTGAGGGTGAGCGTGAGGGCCGCGAGGATGAGGAGGGGGAGGCTTGCGCCAAAACTCGTGCGCGGAGTTTGACTTATGTGCTTGGAACCAGTTGGCTGGGCGAGTGCTGTCGGCGGGTGGGGCGTTTGCATGGGGGCGGGAGCTTTCGGCGGCGGTCCAGGGAGGTGAGTCTGGGGAGCGAAAGCTACGACAGGAAGGTACACTGGGACGATCCGCCGACTCCCTGCGCGTGCACGAGTCTTCGCCCACTCCCGTCCAGGATGCATGCTTAGGCAATATAAGAGATCTCTGAGGTAGCTCTCCATGAAATACCAGGTGAGCTCAAGGCCTGGCTAACCTTTTTGGGCAGGGATGATTACACCTAATTAGCTGATACGTAGCACTCTGTCGCTCTGCCTGGCTATTGTCAAGCGCGGGCTGCCCACTTTTATCACATAAGAGTTTGGAGGGACGGCGCTACCTACATACTTTGCAGCTGTGCGTTACTCCTTGCCCAACCATTTTGTACTCATGACCTGCTTAGGTTTAAGTTCGTGCTGTGGTCTGAAGGGGCCGTGTACAAACGTCGAGTCCTCTCCAACTGTACGCTGGGTAGATGAAAGTGGTGACATCATTCGATTAGGGACTGCCGGTTTGAATGTAACATCAATTCGGAATTTGCTCTTTGAAGTAGATGGTGTTCAATGGGCCGTTGAAGATAGCTTCGGAGGAAGCATCCAAGTTGGCGACGGCGAAAGAATATTGGTCATAACGGATGCAGGTGAGGTGGGCTCTTTACCTGATAACGGTGAGCGGCGAAAGAACGTCGTTGCGGTCACCTATACTTTTAACTCGAATGAATATACCGACACCCTTTTTTACGACAGCTACCTGGACGAAAAGAATTGTTGCAGCACATCTCGCGTCGAACCAGTAGAGCGAGTAAGCGGTCCCTTGGTAAAGGGTTTCTACGCCACTGACGATGTCCCTGGTATAAAGATTATTATCGAGCGTTGATGTAAGTTTGATCAATCATCAATTATTAAGGCTACTGTCTATGCACGCGCCTCGCGGTCGACGATGAGCGTGAGGTAAATTGAGTCCCCCAGGCGCCGCACCCGCGCTCGTCGTAGAGGTATTCTCGCATCCCGTCGGCAACGTAGTCCCCGGCAATGTCGAAGGTGTAGGTGTTGAGGGCCATGTAGTCGGTGACTTTGAGATACCCGTGCCCCTCGCAAAGCTTCGCAATCACCATCAACACGTGGCGCGCGTCCGCGAAGGTCGCAGCGCAACGGCGCACGGCTCTTCGAATGGAACAAACCCTCACGCGCGGCGCGCTACCGCACAGCCAAGCTGTCGATCCGCAGGAAGTAACTCTCCTCGGCACAGCAGGCCTGCTCCACGTAGCCGATCTCCTCTTCCGTGCTCGCCTGGGCGCGCCCGCGAAAACTTACGCTGCTCGTGGGCGGTATGCCGGACAAAGCATCGGGGTTGCAGACTTTGTACACTTTGTACGAATCGAACGTCCCCGGGATGCCCACGCGGAGGAAGCCTTCCCCGTCGAGCCCCGCGCTGGCCTCCTCGACCGCGAACTGATCGCCAGAAGTGAGCGCGCACGCCGGACCGAGCGCCTCCGGGTCCTCAGCGTCGCAGGAGTTCAGGGCGCAAAGCGCGAGCACGATAGAGACTAGAATTTTTGTTTCAAACATAGCGGCGGTGCTTTAGAAAAACGGGTTCCGAGTTAAAGACGCCCACCCCCGCGCTACCGCTGCGCCACGCCAATATCTTTTCTGAAAAAGCCCCCCTCAAAACGCACCCCCGCCAGCGCGCGTCGGCTCTGTTCGGCGGCCTCGGCCCCCGTGAGCCCGTAGCTCGTCATCGCCAACACACGCCCGCCGTCGGTGACGAGCTTGCCGTCGCGCTCGGCGATACCCGCGTAGAAGCACAGACTCTCCCCGTGGTCCCCGAGCCCGCTGATCACCTCCCCCTTCGCGTACTCCCCCGGGTACCCGCCGCTCGCCATCACCACCGTAGCCGCGGCCCTGCTGTCCACCCGGACCTCGTTTTGCGGAAGCGTACCATCAAAAAGACTGTCGAATAACTCGATCAAGTCACTGCGCATCCGCGGCAGCACGACCTCCGTCTCCGGGTCGCCCAGTCGGCAGTTGTACTCGATGACGTACGGCTCTTCGTCGACGCTGATGAGTCCCAGGAAAATGATCCCCACGTACGGAATCCCCCGCTCGCGCAGGCCGTGGAGCGTCGGTTCGATCACGCGTTCGCGCACCTTCGCCATCATGAATTTATCGACGAAAGGCACGGGACTGATCGCGCCCATGCCGCCGGTGTTCGGACCGGTATCGCCCTCGCCGACGCGCTTGTAGTCCCGCGCCACGGGCAGCAGCTGGTAGTCCGTCCCGTCGGTGACGACGAAGACGCTGAACTCCGGTCCGTCGAGGAACTCCTCGATGACGACCGTCGCGCTCGCCTCGCCGAACTTTCCGCCGAACATCTCGTCCAGCTCCGCGTCCGCCTCCGCGAGGGTAGCCGCGATGACGACGCCCTTCCCGGCGGCCAGTCCGTCGGCTTTCAGGACGTAAGGCGGTTTCAGCTTTCGCAAAAACTGCCTCGCGCCCGCCGGGTCATTCGTGAACGCCTCGTAGGTCGCCGTCGGGATGTCGAACTCGGCCATGAGTGCCTTCGAGAAGGCCTTCGAACCCTCGAGTTGGGCCCCGGCCGCGCCCGGTCCGACGAGTTTGAGTTGGGGGAGTTTTGCCGAAAGGCTGTCGCACAGGCCCTCGACGAGCGGCACCTCCGGCCCGACGACGACCATGTCGACGGTTTCGCTTTCGCAAAAACGCGCGACGGCCGCGTGGTCGGAGACGTCTAGCGCGACATTGGTACCGCAGGTGGCCGTGCCGGCGTTGCCGGGGGCGACGAAGAGCTGGGCAAGTCTAGGGCTCTGGGTCAACTTCCACGCGAGGGCGTGTTCGCGGCCGCCGGAGCCGATGAGGAGGATGCGCATGCGTAAAGTTCGAAAGGGCGAAAGTGAAAGACGCAAAGTTGGCCCATCCACCCATCCACCCACCAAAAAACCACCCCCGCCCTGCAACCCTAGCTTCCCGCCCCCAGTCCTTCCCCCCGACGCACCGCCCACAACCACGCCCGCCGGTTTGACCCACCTCCCCGAAGCCGACCTCGTCGAACACTGCCGACGGAACTCGCGCACGGCGCAGTACGAACTCTACCGCCGCTACAGCGACGCGATGTTCGCCACGTGCCTGCGGATGTGCCGCTGCCGCGAAGACGCCGAGGACGTGTTGCAACACTCGTTCTCGGACGTGTTCGGGAAGCTCGACCACTTCAGGGGCGAGTCGACCGTCGGGGCGTGGATCAAGCGCATCGTCATCAACAATTGCATCAATGAACTCAAGCGCCGCCGCCACCGCCTCATCGAACTCACCGAGCAGCACGCCCCGGCGGTCGACGACGAGTCCGGCGAGGACGACCACGCGGAGGCCTACACGGTCGAGCGCGTCAAGGCCGCCGTGGCCACCCTGCCCGACGGCTTCCGCACCGTACTAACGCTCTACCTCTTCGAGGGCCTCGACCACGCCGAGATCGCCGACTGCCTCGGCATCTCCGAACAGACCTCCAAGTCGCAGTACAGCCGCGCCCGCCGTCGCCTCCGCGACCGGCTCACCCAAGCCCAAACCACATGACTCCCGACAAGAATCCCCCGAGCCAGGACCCTCCCCGCGACCCGCTCGCGGATTTCATCGCCGAGCGGCGCGCCGACTTCGACGAGGCCCCCGCGCCCCCCCACGTCTGGACCGCGATCGAGGCCGAGCTAGAGGCGGCGGCTTTCGCCAAAACGACCCGTGAGCGCGAGGGACGTTTAGATAGTAGTCTGGAACCAAGGAGATTGCCTGCTCGCCACCGGGGCCCCAACCCCAGTCGGTCGCTGGAGGCTACGCCGTCTCGCAATGACGGGACCGCCATGACGGATCATTCTATTCCGCCTACTAGGAATGACGAGGGCGCCAGAATAGCCCATCTAGGCGAAGCCGCCCATCTAGGCGAAGCCGCCCATCTAGGCGAAGCCGCCCAATTAGCCGCAGGCGCCCAATTAGCGCGCGAAGCAAGCGCCCGCGTCTTCGCGCTTTATTCGCGCAAGCTCGCCGTCGCCTGTATGCTCCTCGTCATCGGGGGGCTCAGTGGTTTTCTGATCGCAGAGCGTTTTGGCGAAAGCCGCACCGACAGCGACCTCGCCATTTACGGCAAGCGCACCCAGCGCCTCGAGGCCAACTACCAGCGCGAGATCGAGCAGCGCATCGCGCAACTCACCGCCCTCGGGGCCGACTCCGCGCTGCAGGCCGAGATGGTGAGCCTCTCACAGCCCGACTACGTGCTGCAGGAAGACCTCGTCCAGCTCGGCGCCAGCAACGAACAACTCGTCATCGAGGCCATGGCCCAGGAGTACAAGGCCAAGCTCGAGGCCCTCGAACACGTCCTCTCCCGCCTGCGCGCCGCCGAGCGCACCCGCGCGAAGCCGAGCCTCACGCCCGCCCGCACCCTCCCGGACTCGCCCCGACTCCAGAACCTCTAAGCCGCCCCACCGACCCCTCCCATGAACCTTACCTCACTCACTCTCGCGCTGCTCCTGGCCACCGTCACGAGCGCCCCCTCCACCGCCCGCACGGCGCACCCAAGCACCCAAGCACCCAGGCACTCAGGCACCACCCTCACCAAAAACATCGACCGCACCTTCGCCGTCAACGCCGCCGGCGACCTACGCCTCGACAATCGCTACGGCGAGATCCGCTACCGGGTCGGGAAGACCAACGAGGTCAGGGTCGCCATCCGGATCAGCGCCGAGGCCGGCACCGCCCCCCGGGCCCAGGCCATGCTCGACCGCATCGACGTGCGGCTCGAGGGCTCCGCGGCGAGCGTGTCCGTGCAGACCGTCATGGACGGCGGCGTGATGTCCAACGCGTGGAGCGTGTTCGGCAACGGCGACAACGGCAAGAAGTCGTTCAAGATCGACTACGACATTACCGCGCCGGCGGGTTTTGCGCTCGACGCCAAAAATCGTTTCGGGGACACCTACCTCGAGGACATGGGCGCCGCCGCGCGCATCGACGTGCAGTACGGCAACCTGACCGCGGGCAAGCTCGGCTCGCCCGCCAAGGTCGAGGTCGCCTTCGGGGAGGGTGCGATTGGCGACGTGAAGCACGTCGACGCGAAGGTCAAGTACGGGAAGCTCAGGATGGGCAACTCCACCGAGGCGAAGGTGTACGCCCGTTTTTCGGAGCTTACGATGGGGCGCATCGGCACCCTGGACCTCGACAGCCAGTACAGCCAGTACGGGATCCAGTCCGTGCGAGCCTTCGCGAATGCCGGTGGCTACGACGACCTCCGGGTCGATTCGGTGTGGTCGTTCGACATGAAGGGCGACTACTGCGACGTCAAGCTCGGCTACCTCGGCGACGGGGCCGACCTCGAGCTGGACTACGGTGACCTGCACATCAAGTCGACATCGGCGGCGCTGCGGAAGCTGACTTTCGCCGGGACCTATACCGACCTCACGGCCACGATCCACCCTTTGGTGCAGTACCGGCTGACGGCCGAGGCCAAGTACGGTGAGATACGGACGCCGAGCGGCTTCACGATGGTACGCGAGGTCAGTAAGGACACTTCGGAGCAGGTCGAAGGGCACCGTGGGGCCAATCCGAAGGCGGAGATCGTGCTGAAGTCGAGTTTTGGGGATTTGGTGTTGAGGTAGCGGCGGGGCGAGATCGTAAAAAATACCGCTGGTGAAGGGTTTATAAACGAAGCGTAAGGGGTTCATCTTCAGGCATGTAATTTGGTCTGGTAAAGGTGAGAGCGTTTTTCTGTCTGAAATTTTCACCTAACGCCGAACTTTGGGGGGGGGGTGAGTTTTACCTGCACAAGCAATCCGCTTGGGTTTTCAACTACTGCCTTATGTTTGTTGCAACGCTCTTTTTGGTCGCGGCTGGGTTGGTCGATCCTGCCCCCGTCGACAAGACTACCACCGCCACCGATGTCTCCGAGTCGGAGGTGGTCACGCCCTTCACGACCATCTGCCGGGGCGGGGAATGTGAGGATTACCCTGACGGAGACGACGACTGCATCGTCTACATGGACCAGGAAGACGATATCACGGACAACGGTCTTTGTGAGTGGTGAGTTCTGCTACGACGGCGAGCTTGGTCACGTGACCAAGCTCGCCTTTGCTTATGGAATTTATTTATTATGAGAACAATAGTACTGACGTGCGGCTTGTTTTGTCTCGGCGGACTTTCTAGTTTAACTGCACAGAGCTACGAGGTTGTGTACTTAATGGAGATAGCCTTGTCGCCGATGCAGAGGCAATATTTTGCCGAGAGCAATGGCTTGGCGTTTGCTCTGAAGCAGGCTGCGCAGTTCGAAAATACAGATTATCTATATAGATTAATGTGTAATGCCGATAGCAGCGCATTTGCTTACGAGGGCAGGGCCGCTAGCACAGATTTGTCTTCACCGTATATGTACGGTACGCACAAGGAATATTTTGTCGATAGGACAGCCGTGAACGTGACGCATTTTAATGACCACTACGAGCACTACCGTGTTGAGCCCTTGATGACCCGCGGCGCGTGGACCATCTACGCCGACACCACCGACGAGTTGTTGGGGTACAGAGTAGTGCGGGCGACATCGGTGGAAAAGCCTCACCTCCGCGTATGGTTCGCCCCGGGTTTGCCCGTCCCGAGTGGGCCCCATGGCTTGGGTGGATTGCCTGGGTTAATATTGGGCATGGAAGATTCGAAAGGATCGACGACTACATTCGCCACTTCCGTCCGAATACTCCCGGTTCAGCTAAGCGCAATTCCCTGGCCTCAACTTGGGCAGCAGTTAGACCTAAAAACCTACAGTACATACGTCAAGAATAACTATGGCAAACTACGTTCATAAACAATAGAGCTCTTGCGCTGATGATATTCCTATGTCGCCCAGCTCTGAGCATCGTATGGTTATTTATTCTTGTGTCGGTAGTTATTGGTTTTTCTTCTGCTTTTGGTCAGCAGACGGTATTACAGGTGGTAGACGCTAGCGGCGCGCCGCGTAGCTCGGCCACCGTGCAGGTGTTCACCAGCGGCTCCGCTACCGCCACCGACTACCTACTCACCGATGATAATGGTTCGGCCTGCTGTTTGTCGACCGTCGATCTCGATAGCGTCATCGTCTCACACGTTAGCGCCGGGACGGTAATCTTCTGGCCCTCGCAGCTTTCCCTTGCTCAGGAGGGCGTACTCGTGGCCGTACTGGCCGACCGGGCCGAACGTCTGCCCGAGGCCGTCATCACCGAGTCGTTCAGCGGGATCGTCGTGAGCGGGGACACCATTCGCTTCCTGGCCAGCAAATTCGCCGACGGGCGCGAGCGGGACGTGGCCGATCTCCTCAATGCGATGCCCGGCCTGGAGGCCAGTCGCGACGGAACCCTCCGCTACAATGGCAAGCGCGTAGATCGCGTCCTTATCGACGGACAGGACATCGTGCGCTCGCAATTCCAACTCGTCAATGACCTCGTTATGGGGCGGGACGTCAGGGCCGCCGAGATGATCACAGAGACCGACGCCAAGACCCTGCAAGAGCGCCAGACCCTCAATATTCTGAGCAAGAGCGGCGCCGGCCTGCGCATCAACGC
Organism: Saprospiraceae bacterium; assembly: GCA_965215115.1. GTDB lineage: Bacteria > Bacteroidota > Bacteroidia > Chitinophagales > Saprospiraceae > CALDTK01. The sequence continues at coordinate 951,577 of OZ244050.1, read as the reverse complement.
CGAGGCCGGCACAAGTGCCCGCGGGGAGCCGCTGGCCGAGGCGACGGCACTTTCGATGCGGCCCGATCGCTGGCAGGGCTACTTCACGGCCCGGACCCGCAATCACGGCGAACCCGCGCTCGCGAGTTCGGATGCGCTACGCGATGGCGACACCGATCTCATCGGCTTACGTTCAGAGCGAAGTGTACTCAGCAACGCCAACACCGGAGAGATCAGGCAACTCGGCATCGTCGATGCTACCGTCCGCCAGCGCCGTGATCACGTCGGACAGTTGTCCCTCAATCGCCAGCGCGCGTCGAGCAGCTCCCGCGCGCTGTTCAGCCATCGCTATACCGTCGAGCGCAGTCGGACCACCGAGACCTTGCTCGCGATTGCGAACGCAGATACAGTCGTGCGATTCGGGCTCAATAGCACGCTGCCGAGCCGCACGTCCACCCTTACCGTCGGACACGTCGATACCAGCGTCCACCGGCTGTCGATCGAGGCTTTCTCCGGGGCTACCCTAACCAGTTACGATCTTCGTCGCGCAGGCAGTTTAGGCGGCTTTCGCCAAAACGCGCAGTCCCTACGCCAGGACCAGAGCGCTTCTCAGCTCCGGGCTTACGGCACGGCTTACCTCGAGTTCGAAATCGATGAGCGCTGGTCGGCCTCGATGTTCGGCGAGCTGATGGCCGACAGGAGTCGGGCCGACGACCGCCTGCAGGATAGCTACCCAATCTACGGCGCGGCGTTGATGCAGGTCGAGAACGAAACCTTCGTTTTGGCGACAGCCCAATCCAAGCGACTCTTGCAAGGCACGATCGACGCTCGCCTCACGAGGCGCGTCGGCAAGCAGTACATCGAACTCGTCGTCCAGCGCCTGGAGCGAAACTGGACCGAATCATTCGCAACCGATCCAAGCGGCGCGCTAACCGAACAGAGGGCTGATCCACAAACCGAAACTACCGATCACCTCCTTATCGCCGGACGCATCCGCACCGATAAGTGGCGCTTCAATCCACGGGGCGGGCTCGCTAGTATCCTCTACGCCGATGCCGGCGTACGCCATCGGACCACGGGCCCGCACGCTGCTGCAGAACTCATCTACATCGCTAACGATCACCTCAACCTAAGGCTCAACGCCGGTACCGAATTGCGGGGTTACGACGCGGATGTCTACTGGACTACTCCTACGCCTACCGATACCCGCCAAATCCGTCTCGGGACAGATGTCCAGCAGCCCGCCGGTCGAGTGTCCCGTGTTAACCTCGTGATTCGTGACTACAACAGGGGTAGAGGTACGATCGTCATCTTCGTGGCAGGCGCCTCGACGCGCGAGCGCAACCTTAGCTTGGTCGCGCGTGACATGGGTGATTACGTCGCGCTGACACCCACGCCGTCCTTCGGGGAGCGAGCTCTCTCTTCGAGCCTCTTCGGGAACGGAAAGATCGGTGACCTCGCGATCGGTGGGAGCCTCAGTTACACGAGTAGCAACAGCGAGCTGCAGCGTCCCGGGGGGCAAGCGTTGCGGTTGGACCGAGGACTCGGATCAATCACACTTACGTACCGCCGGTTTAAGTCCGTCCACCTAAGATTTAATGCTGGGGGCAACCACGTCACGCAATACCTGGACTTCGGGGGCGACGAGCCGCTCAAACTTTCTCTCACTAGCTACAGAACAGAGGCCGGGATCGTGTTGCGTGGCGTCAGATGGACGGGCGAAATCGGCGGCGGAGCTCGTCTTGGCGCACGCCTTCCCGCGCTGCCGACATTGAGGGCGCAAGTCAACTACCGCAAGCCAGGTTCGCCCTTCGGATTTGAACTCCGCGGGGAGGATTTGCTTAGATACGAAGGTGCGACTTACCGGACGGCTCGCACCGGAACTGATGGCTACAGGTATACCGAGTATGCTCAGTTGCCGGGCTTTGTGGTGCTGAGTGGTTCTTACACTTTTGGGAAGTGAACTGTGTCCGTGGCGCACTCGCAGAGCGAGCCAAACGCCCCTACTCAAACCGCCGCCCAATACCCACCACCTTAGCCACATTAAAAAAGCCAATCACGCTTTCCCCAGTTTCGGCGTCCACGACATTGCCCCGCACATTCGCCACCGGTAAGCTGAAGAGTTGCGACTCACCATTCGTAATCTGCGTGCGGGCCTCGTCGAGGAAGAAGAACGCCTGCGGGCTCAGCGACCACACCTCGATCGCGAAGGTGTCGCCCCGGTTGACGGCGATGGTGCTGCCGTCGCTGTCGGAGCGATTGACCGCAAACCTCAGCGGAAAGATGAACGGGATGCCGTCGCTGGAGGTCCCGGGGCTGAAGGCCGCGTCGGCCACGAGGACGAGTTCGTTCACGCGGTTCGAGAACGTGTCGTTGATCGTCGTGCGGACCATGTAGAAGTCCCCGATCCCGACGGGGTCCACGGCGTAGAGCTGGGCGTAGTACCCGGAGTCGAGCCCGAGTTGCTCCTCCTCGAAGTTGAACACCAGCGAGTCGATGATCGCCGGGCGTGCCACCTGCGTGAGGGCGGTGACGGTTTTGCCGGAAGGCAGCTCCGCAAACAGCGCGACCTGCTCGCCGACCTCAGCCAGGCTTTCGCCAAAACCTACCGCGTAGGTGTAGCGCCCGTCGCCCTGGTCTACGAAGGGGTAGCACTTCGGCACGGCCGCCCCGACGCACACCCGCACTTCGGCCCCGGAGATGCCCGGCGGGTTGGTAGGCGTGAAGAAACTCTGCGTCTGGCTCAGGCGGATGGTCTGCTCGCCGGGCTCCGTGGTGATCCAGGCGTCGACCACGGGTTGGGGTGTCTCGAAACCGGGGTCGATCGTGACCTCGTCCTCGCAGGCGGCGACGAGCAATAGCGGAAGGAGCAGCAATACGTACCTCATGCCTACTTGATATTGAAGTTGTAACTCACCGCCGGCACGAAATTCCCGACCACCGAAAGCTGCTCCGCGAAAACGCCGGGGATCTGCCCGGGCGCCGGGCGCGCGTCGCGCTGCTTGGTCGACACATTGAACGCGTTGCGGCGACTGTACACATTGTACACGCTGAAGACCCACTGGCCCGTCAGGCGCTTTGCCGTACCGTCTTTCTTGTTGGGTTTCGCGTCGAGCGTCACCGAGACATCGAGGCGGTGGTAGTCCGGCAGGCGGCGGTTGTTGCGCCCGTCGTTGTCGACGTTCGGGACGTAGAGCAGGCCGCCGAGCTGCGAGTAGCCACTGCTCGGCAGCGTGATCGGGGTGCCGGTGTTGTACACGAAGTTGGCCGAGGCCTGCAGGCGCTTGCGGATATCGTAGAAGGCCGTCACGCTGAAGTTGTGCAGCTGGTCAAAGCGGGTAGGGTAGTAGTTGCCGTTGTTGACCCCCGGTACGAGCCGCTCCGTGCGCGCGAGCGTGTACGCGACCCAGCCCGAGAAGCGCCCCTTGTCCTTACGCACCTGCATCTCAAAACCGTACGCCCGGCCGCCGCCCTCGACGAGTTCGCCCTCGACGAACTGATTCAATTGTAAATCAGCTCCGTCGACGTACTCGACCAGCTGGTAAAACTCCTTGTAATAAGTCTCGAGCGACAGCTGGTACGTGTTGTCCTTGAAGTTGCGGAAGTACCCGATCGCGCCCTGGTCCGCCAGTTGCGGACGGATGTTGTTCGTGCTCGGGGTCCAGAGGTCGAGCGGCACCGACGCCACCGTGTTACTCAACAGGTGGATGTACTGCGCCGTGCGCTGGTAGCTGGCCTTGACCGAACTCTGCTCGTTGAGCTGAAACTGCAAACTCGCCCTGGGCTCCAGGTTGGCGTAGGTCTCGATGACCTCCCCGCGCTCGGAGGGCTCGACGTCGACGAGCGGTCGCTTGAGCCCCGCCGGGACACCGTCCGCGAAGGTGTACACGTCGCCGCCGCCGAGGTAGGCGAAGTGGCTCACGCGCAGGCCGTAGTTGAGCTTGAGTCGGCCTTCCGGCAAAACCGACAGCTCCTGCTCGGCGTACGCCGCGGACTCCAGCGCGCGCTGGTTAGTGAGGCTGATGTCGATGGTCTCGCCGCGGCTCTCCGCGATGGCGTTGGCGGGCTCGAAGCGGTAGTGGATGGCCTGCCCCCCGAAGCGAACGACGTTGCGCGGCGACACGAACCAAGTCAGCTCGGGCTTGATGCTGTTGTTGATGATCGCGGCGTTCCAGTCGAAGCCCTCGCCCTCGCGGTCCTCCCCGAAGTTGATCGAGTAATCGTAGTCCGAGTAGTAGGCCGTGAGATTGGCGAAGAGCTTGTCGCTAAATAGGTGGTTCCACCGCAGGGTCGCCGTCGCGTTGCCCCAGTCGAAGCTCGCGGCGTTCGCGATCCCGAAGATGTCGCGCCCGAAGTAGCCCGAGAGGAACACCTGGTCGCGGTCCGAGAATTTGTAGTTGGTCTTGAGCGTGAGGTCGTAGAAGCTCAGCCTCGTATCGGCCAGGTTGCCCTTCAGGAACGGCTTCGCGAGCACGTCGATGTACGAGCGGCGCCCGGCCACCAGGAAGCTGCTCTTGTCCTTCACGATCGGCGCCTCGACGCTGAGGCGCGAGAAGATCGTCCCGATGCCGCCGTCCACCTGCGGGGCCTTGTTGTTGCCCTCCCGCATCCGCACGTCGAGGATGCTCGACAGGCGACCGCCGTAGCGCGCGGGGATGCCGCCCTTGTACAACTCCACGCCCTTGACGGCATCCGGGTTGAAGACGCTGAAGAAGCCGAACAAGTGAGACGAGTTGTACACCGGGGCCTCGTCGAGCAGGACCAAGTTCTGGTCGATCGACCCGCCCCGCACGTTGAAGCCCGCCGCGCCCTCGCCCACGGAGGTCACGCCCGGCAGCAGCTGGATCGAGCGCAGCACGTCCTTCTCTCCAAGCAGCGCCGGCATCTTCGACATCGTCTTCATGTCGAGCCGCTCGACCGACATCTGGCGGTCGGTCACGTTCGCGTCCTGCGCCTCGGCCGTCACGACCACTTCGACGAGTTGCTCGCCGGACTCCCGCAATTCAAAATCCTGCGTGGCCGAGATGGCCAGGTTCACCCTGCGGCGGATCGTCTCGTACCCGAGGTAGCTCACCACCAGCTCGTAGCTGCCGTTCGGCACCGTGAGCGAGTAAAAGCCGTAGACGTTGGTGGTCGTCCCGACGCTCTGCCCGCTGATCTGTACGGTGGCCCCGATGAGGGTCTCGCCGTTGGTCGCGTCGCGGACGTAGCCCTTGATGGTGCCGGCGGGGGCGTCACTGCCGGCGGCGGGTGCGGGGGCCTGGGCCGTGGCGCCTTTCGGCAAAACGAGTAGGCCGAGGGCGAGTGAGAAGACGGATCGTAGAAAAGTTTGTCGCATAAGAGCCTGGGGTGGGGCGCGTGTGGACAACGAAGGAGCGGGCGGGAAGGATGCCCGGGGGTAGGAATTTGGGACGAACCATCGCATTCGTACGATGAGTCGTCGCCCATCGCCGGGGTCGGTACCGCGACGCCTTACCCCGACGGAGCGCACGCCCCGAGCCCGCACCTACTCCACCACGACGCCCAGGGTCCGCGAGCGTCCGTCGGCGAGCTCAACGCGCACCAGGTAGTACCCCGGCGCCACGCCGTCGAGCGACAGCGCCCCGTCGCGCCAGGCCCCGGCCCCGGCGACGACGCGCCCGGCGCGATCCACGACCGTCACCCGCGTGATGGCTCCGGCGTCCGTACCCAGGATGGCGACCGAGCGCGAGGTCGGGTTCGGCGCCAGCCGTAGGTCCGGCGCCGCGGGTCGCGCGCCGGCCTCCGCGACGGGAGTGGCGCCGGCGCCGCCGCTCAGTACGTGTAGGTAGCCGTACGTCAACAGGGCCGGCGCCTGATTCTGGTGGATGGTGTACTCGTTGGTCAGCGGGGCGGTGCGCTGCGCGAACCACCGCTCGTGCGCCGGCCACGCGTCCTCGCCCGCGGGGTAGGTGTAGCGGAAGGCCCAGCGCGGGTCCCACGGGCCGGTGTTGACGCCGAAGAAGCCCAGGTACTCCTTGGTCCACGGCCCGTACGGCACGACGCCCCGCCGCGGGGTCTCCCCGGCGAGCACGAAGGCGTCGAGCGCGAACACGTGCGCCGGCGAGCGCTCCCCGAGCCCCGTCACCCAGGCCATGTTGAGGGGATTGTTACCGAGGAAGTAGTCCGCCGTCGAGTACAGCGCCGCCTCGTAGGTGCGCGCCATCGCCGGGTCGTCGGTCGGGGCGTAGGCGTGGGCCACGACCCCGGCCTGGACCAGGGGCGTGGTGCCCTGCCCGATGATGAGCGGGAGGTACCAGTTCCCGCCCCAGCGCGCCGCCCGGCGGTCGCGGAAGGCGTCGAGGAGGAAGCGCCCGTCCTGGATGATGCGCGCGCGCACGTCCGCCGCGAGGCCGCGGTCCATGTCCGGGTGGAGGTCCTGCGCGCGGCGCAGGCCCGCGAGCCCGAAGGTGAGATGATTACTGAGCTCGTCGCCGGCGGCGCGGATGCTCGCGAGGGCCTCGCCGGCGGTTTTGGCGAAAGCCCCCTCGCCCGTGAGCCGGTAGAGCTGCGCCGCGGCGAAGAACCGCGCCTGCCGCAGGGGCGTCTCGAACTTCAGGTCCTCGTCGCCGGGGCGGGTGTTGGCCCGCGCCCAGGCGTAGGCGCCGCGGGCCTCCCCGGCCCAGTCGACGCCCTCCGGGTCGGCGAGGCCGTTCTCGGCCAGGACGGCGGCCACCTCGGCGGCGAGCCCGGCGTACTGGTAGCTCATCCAGGGGTCTTCCCCGCTGACGATGTAGTCGCGGTGGACGTCCTGCCAGCTGCCCTGGAGGGTGCCGTCGGGCGCGGCGTCGGGGCCGAGTAGGTCGCCGAACACGCGCGCGCCCCCGAGGCCGCCGGTGCCGTAGCCCTTGGCCGTGAGTTCGGCCCGGAGGCGGTGGTAGAAGCGCGGCAGCCAGAGGGCCTCGTCGAGGAGGTCCGGCAGGCCGTTGCCCCGCTCCGGGAGCAGGAGCTGGCCGTCGGTCCACGCGCGGGGGCTCGCCTCGTAGAGCCACAGCAGGTGCATCGCGACGGCGCCGTGGCTGAAGTAGCTGTCCCAGTCGCCGGCGTCCTGGTACCAGCCCCAGCTCTCGAGCGGGCCCCGGATCGCGGCCACGATCTCGCCCTTCTGCGACTGCGGGTCGTTGAAGTCCGCGTAGTCGACGCCGCGCACGGTGGAGTACTTGAGCCTTCCGGCAAAACCGGGGGTGACGCCGGGGCGGTGGGGGGCCGGACGCGGCTGCGAGGTGTAGGGCGCGACGGTGGCGATGCCGGAGCGCTGCTGGTAGATGCCCTCGACGAGGAGCTCGATGGCCGGGGCCAGGACGGCCTCCCCGACCTCGAACGGGAACGAGCACCCGACCCCGTCGACGCAGAGCCGGTAGCTGCCGTTTTGGCGGAAGCCGGAGAAGTCGCACTCCCAGGCCGCCGCGCCGATGAGGTTGCCGTGCGGGGGCGACTGCGAAGGGTAGGCGAACTCCTGGTTGTCGAGCGGCTTGCGGAACGCGACCCGCCCCCGGAACGCGACCGCGCCCGTGGCCGTGTCGACGAGCTGAAACCCACGCGCGGTAGTGCCGCCGCCGCCGCCGCCGCCGCCGCCGCCGCCCGCGCCGTCGAGCCGGAGGTCGCCCCCGTCCCCCATCCAGTGGTAGACGTACCCGAATTTCTCCGGGGCCCGGGGCGCGTACCCGACCTGGTTGACGTGCACCGCCTCCGAGCGCAGGGCCCGCGGCCGCTGCCGCCACGTGACCTCGTCGCGGTCGGCGAGCCCCGGGAAGGACAGCGCGTACGTGGCGTCGGGCGCGAGCGGGGCCGGCAGCACGAGGTATACCCAATGCTCGGAGGCGTGGTCGGGGCGGGCGTTGACGCAGCCCGGGCCCCAGGCGTCGCAGTAGTTGGCGAAGTCGGTGGGCTTGGTCTTGCGGTAGACCCGTACCGGGGCCACGGGCGACGCGTAGGCGTCGTCGTCGGAACTGCGGAGCCGGTAGGCCGAGGGGAGTCTGGCGGCCGCGGTGTCGAGCGGGTAGGCCACCACCACGTCGGCGGCCGGGCGCTCCCCGCCGCCGTGGTGCTCGACGTAGCCGTCGTCGAAGTGGAGCACGAGGATGTTGTCGGTGAGCGGCAGCGCCGAGCGGAGCTCGCTGCGTTGCGCGTGCGCGGCGCCGGCGACGAGACCGATGGCGAGGAGAAAGGCGGAGGCGAGACGCGACATGGGTAGGGGCGGGTGGTTCGACAGGGATAAGGTAGCTTGCGCTGAGGGATCGCCGGGCGTGACGCGGTGTTTCTTACGGGACCGACGCCCCCCCCGCCAGTCCCCGGGCGAAGTATCTCACGCCGGGTACCCCACCGCGTTGCGCGGCGTCTCCCACAGTTTTAGCGAAAGCTCTAAGTGCTCGGCGATGTGCGGTCGCAAATAATCGTGGATCGCGACGGCGATGTACTCCGCGCTCGGGACCCGGTCGCGGAAGTCCGGCACGTCGAGGTTGAGGTTCCGGTGGTCGAAGCGGTCCTCGACCTCGGTCCTGATGAGCCGGCTCAGGGTCCCGAGGTCGATGACGTAGCCGGTGTCGGGGTCGACCTCCCCGGTGACGCAGACCTCGAGTTCGTAGTTGTGCCCGTGGAAGTTGGCGTTGTTGCACGGCCCGTACACGGCGCGGTTGCGCTCGTCGGACCAGGCGGGGTTGTGGAGCCGGTGCGCGGCGTTGAAGTGGGCCCGGCGGTAGACGGCGACTTTCATGGTAGAGGTCTCGATTCCTACTTGACGATCGGGACTACCGCCACCAGGCCTCGTTCGGCCGCTCCCCCAGCACCACGCGCAGTTCACCACCGGCGGCGACGGCCGCGTGCGGGAGGCGGGGCTCGCGCAGGGCCACCCCGTTGAGCGTCATCGACTGGATGTAGTCCCCGGCGCCTTCCGTGCTGATGACGAAGGTCTTCCCGGCGTAGTAGTCGCCGTCGAGGCGGACGGTGACGCGCTTCAGCAGCGGCGCGCTGAGGTCGTAGTACGGCGCCACGCCGCACCCGGCCTGCATCTCGAAGAGCCCCATGGCCAGCAGGCAGTACAGCGCCCCCATCTGGCCCTCGTCTTCCTCGCCGCGGTAGGCGCTGAACGGCGACAGTCGGAAGTACTCCCGCGCCACCATCCGCGTGTAGCGCTGCGTGAGCCAGGGCTTGCCGGCGTAGTTGAACAGGAACGGCGCCTGCAGATTGGGTTGGTTGCCGAGGTCGACGTAGCCGCGGCGGAAGCCCTCCTCCAGGCGCGCGTTGAAGGTATCGCGCCCGAGGGCGGCCACGAGCCCCGGCAGGTCGTGCGGCACGTACCAGGTGTACACCCATGCGTTGCCCTCCATGTAGCCGGGGCCGTTCCAGTTGCCCTCCGTGCCGACGCGCATCGGGTCGAAGGGCACCACCCAGCGCCCGTCGCGGTGGCGGCGCCTGAGGTACTTGGTTTCGGGATCGAGTAGGTTGCGCCAGTTGCCCGCCCGCGCATCAAAGCGCCGGTAATCGTCGGCGCGTTTTAGCGAAAGCGCAAACTGCCCCAAGCACCAGTCGTCGAAGGCGTACTCCACGGTGTTGGACGCCGCGCCGGTCTCCTCGGCCACGTAGCCGTCGGCCATGTAGGCGGCCATGTGGCGGTTGCCCGCAAAACCACCGCAGGGGTGCTCGACCCCGGGCGTCGTGTAGTCGTGGCGGATCATCTCGAACGCGGCGGCGGCGTCGAAGCGCGCCAGGCCCTTCTGGTGGAGCGACACCAGCAGCGCGTTCTGGTGTTGCGCCCCCATGATCGGCGAGTACTCCAGGCCCACGGGCGCCTCCGGGACCCACCCGCCGTGGCGCTGGAGCTCGAGGAGGCCGTTGGCGAAGGCGTTGGCGTAGCGGGGCGCCGCCAGCGTCCACAGCGGGAACAGGTCCCACTGCGCGCCCCACAGCGCATCCGAGCTGTACACGCCCTCGGCCGGCGCCCGCACCGTCCGCACGGTCTCGCACATGTCGAGGTACTCGCCGTTGGCGTCGCTCATGAGGTTCTTCCCCGTGAAGGCGCGGTAGTAGTTGGTGTAGAACTTGCGGCGCTCGATGTCGTCGCCCTCCACCTCGATGGTGCCCAGCAGCGCGTCCCAGGCCTCGACGGCGGCCGCGCGCACGCGTGCGAAGTCATTGCCGAGCGGCGCGAGTTCGGCCTCGAAATTGAGCAGCGCATTCTCGACGCTCACGAAAGACAGCGCCGTGCTCGTGAGCACCTCCCGTCCGTGATCGCCGTTCGGGCTTTCGCCAAAACCTACCACAACCCCGCTCCCGGCCCCGCCGCTGAAGCTTTGGACGTTCGTGTCCACGCGGCAGGTCCGCCGCCAGGCCGTGCCGAAGTTCGTGTCCCCGCCCGCGTAGGGCGACCACTGCCAGGCGTCGACGCCCGTGATGTCGGCCGAGAAACGGCTCACGAAGTACACCGTGGTCTCGTCGACGTAGCTGTTGCGAAACGTGATGCTCCCGCGGATCTCGCGCGGGCCGTGGCGCGTGAGCCGCGTCGCCGTCACGACGCTCGCCTCCTCGGTGGGTGGGTCGAAGTCGAGCAGGAGGTAGCGGCCGCGCGCCTCCGCGTCGGCCTCCGGGAAGGTGGCCCGGAGGAGGCCGCACCGGGCCGTGGCCGTGAGTTCGACGCGGGTCTCGGCGTCGAGCAGGTCCACGCGGTAGTAGCCGGGCGCGCCCGTCTCGGAGGCCTTGTCGTAGCGCGAGCGGTAGCCGGCGGTCCACATGTTGCCGAAGGGGCCGTCGGGCTCGCCGGGGAAGTAGCGCCCGTACTCCTCGCCGAAGCGCAGGCGCCCGACGTACGGCATGTAGCTCACGCCCGCCAGCGACATGCCGTGGAGGTGACTGAAGCCCGAGATGCTGCCGACGGTGTATTCGTAGCCGCCGTTCCAGACGTTGCCCTGGTTGTCGGGGCTGAGTTTCACCATCCCGAACGGCAGCGTCGGCCCCGGGAACATCATCCACCGCGAGTTGGACGTACCCGAGAAGACGTCGACGAGGTCGGTGGGCGACTGGGCCGAGCAAGCGTCGGCGGCGGGCCGGATGCAAAAAAGCAGCAGCGCGACGAGGGTACGTGGCATTGCCCAAGGATACGACGCGCGCCGGGACATCTAGCGCAGCGCCCCTCTAGCGCAGCGCCCTATTCACGCCGGGTACCCCACCGCGTTGCGCGGCGTCTCCCAGAGTTTTAGCGAGAGCTCTAAATGCCCCGGGATGTGCGGCCGCAGGTAGTCGTGGATCGCGACGGCGATGTACTCCGCGCTCGGGACCCGGTCGCGGAAGTCCGGCACGTCGAGGTTGAGGTTCCGGTGGTCGAAGCGGTCCTCGACCTCGGCCCTGATGAGCTGGCTCAGGGTCCCGAGGTCGATGACGTAGCCGGTGTCGGGGTCGACCTCCCCGGTGACGCAGACCTCGAGTTCGTAGTTGTGCCCGTGGAAGTTGGCGTTGTTGCACGGCCCGTACACGGCGCGGTTGCGCTCGTCGGACCAGGCGGGGTTGTGGAGCCGGTGCGCGGCGTTGAAGTGGGCCCGGCGGTAGACGGCGACTTTCATGGTAGAGGTAAGGCCGCGGGGGGCCGTGGGGTTGTCTACAGGTCCGCGAAGACGACGGCGGGGTCTTCGGCGTCGCCGCGGATGGTCACTATACTCACGGCCTTTTCCTCTTCGTGGACTTCGAAGACAATCTTGTAGGATCTGACCTTGGTGTACCGAAGCTCCTCGGGCCCAGGGTACTCATCGAGGATTGGATGAATTAGAGGTAAGCGTTCGAGCTTGTCCAACTGAGCTTCGATTTCGACGGCCAGCTTGTGAGCGTATGCCTCGCTCTTCGATCTGGCCTCGAACCCCAGGACGCGCTTCACACGACGCCGGAATCTGTCGCTAAAAAATAACTCGTACCGATCGCCTACCACGAGCGCAACTCCTTGCGGAAGGTCTCGAAGTCGACGTACCGGCCCTCCTTGTAGTCGAGGAGCCCCTGGGCGATGTCGGCGTTCGCCTCCTCGCGCGTCATGCGGGGGAGCGTAAGTGCGGTGGCGGTGTACGGTTCCTGGGGTTCCTCTCTTACCATGCCGACCTGGCTGCTGCCGTGCCTGTCCGCGTAGCCTTCGGAGAGCTCGAACATCCGCTGCAGGAGTTCGGGCCCGGCGACCTCGATGCGCTGGTAGAGGATTTCCTTGAGCTGGGTGTGGTCCATGGGGCGGGTTTTGCGGAAGCGGAATCGTGCTAAAGGTAAGGTGGGGGGGCGGGGGGATGGGTGGATGGTCTGATGGGAGGATGGGTGGATGTGCTCCGCGGACGTGCTATCCTCCGATCAGACCATGGGGGGGGCGAGAGGTTATAAGTCGCCGAGTATCACGGCTGGGTCTTCGGCATTACTACGGATCGTAAGCACCAGTACGGTTCGCTCGTCCTCGAGGACTTCGAAGATAACCTTGTAGTTGGCGACGAGGATGTACCGTAGGCTTGGAGGTCCCGTATCCAAGAGGTACGGTGGATTGGAGCTCGGCAACTGCGCTAGGCGTCGCATGCCACGGGTGAGCGTAGCCTGGATTTTCTTAGAGTAGTTTTCGCTCTTGGCCGACCACTCAAACCTCCCGATCGCTCGCAGCCGCGCCTCGGCGAGCTCCGTTACGACGACATCGTACACCGGGCTCAAAGCTGCTCGAACTCCGGCGCCAGATCTTCGAGCCGCTTGTATCGTCCCTCGCGGTACTGCTGCCGACTTTCCTCGATCTCGGCGCTCATCTCCGCTTGGGTCATCCGACCGCGCCCAGACTCACGCAGGGTCGCGCTGCTGGGCTCGCCGACGTGGGACAACGGAGTGCCGTCGCCGTTTTGACTACCGACGAAGAACTCATCCGTGAACTCGACGAGTCGCCTGAGCATCCCAGCATCGGCCGCCTCAATGCGTTGCAGTAAGGTTGCTTTAAGCTCAGCGGTTTCCATAGGATTGGTTTTGCGGAAGCGGAATCGTGCTAAAGGTACGGCGGGAGGATGGGTGGATGGTTTGCACCCACCAACTCACCAACTCCCCCGCCCGCCCACGGCGTACCTTCGCGCCCGTGCACTTCCGCCAGCTCATCACCCCCAGCGACGTCGCCCAGCAGTGGGCCCGCTCGGTCGACGCCGAACAGGTGCCCGGGGCCGTGCTCTTGACCGGACCCGAGGGCGCCGAACTCCTCCCGCTCGCCCTGGCGATGGTGCAGTACCTACAGTGCGTCGACCGGCAGGACTCGGGCGCGGGGCGCGACGCGTGCGGCGTCTGTGAGGCTTGTCGCCAAAACCTCGCCCTCGGGCACCCGGACGTACAGTACACCTTCCCGGTCGTCAACCAGGGCAGCAACACCACCAGCGGCACGACGAGCGGGGAGTTCGTGGGTAAGTGGCGCGACGAGGTGCTGGCCAATCCCTACCTCTCGCACAACGACTGGCTCGAGGCCCAGACCAGCGACAACAAAACCGGCAACATCAACGTCAACGAGGTCTCGCGCATCCTGCACCACCTCTCGCTGGCGCGCTTTACGAAGGGCTTCAAGGTCGTCGTGATCTGGGGCGCGGACTACCTCGGCGATAACTCCAACCGCCTCCTCAAGGCCATCGAGGAGCCGCCCGCGCAGACGCTCATCCTCCTGCTCACCACCCGCTTCGAGCGCATCCTGCCGACCATTACGAGCCGGTGCCGCATCCTGCGCCTGCCGCTCGCGCCCATCGCGGCGATCGCGGCGGCGCTAGAAGGGCGCGGACTCGACGAGGCCACGGCACAACAGATTGCCTACGCCTCCGGCGGGCAGCTCGCCCAGGCCGTCGCCGAGGCCACGCGCCTCGCCGAGGGCGGTGCCGCCGGGCCGGACCTCGCCGGCTGGCTGCGCGATTGCTACGTCGGCAAGGGCGCCCCCATCGTCAAGGCCGCCACCGAGATGGCGGCCCTCACGCGCGAGCAGCAGAAGCACTTCCTGCACCGCGCGCTGCGCTTCGTGCGCGAACTCGGCGTCGTGCGCGCCGGCACGCCGCGCCCCCTCATGCTCGCCCCGACCGAGGCCGCCGTGGCGCACAAACTCGCCACCCTCACGGACTGGCCCCAACTGACGGCCCTCGCCGGGGAGCTCGAGCGCCTCCTCGTGGCCGTCGAACGTAACGCGAACGGGAAGATCGCCTTCACGGCGACCTCGATCCGCATCCATCATATCCTCGCCCGACCCGCCGTGGCCGCCTCCAGCGCGGCCGGCGCACCAACCCCCTTGCGTCGTGCGAGCTAATACCCACCACCGACATGGCTTGCGCTTCGTGCGGAACCACCAACCCCGACGGCTCCCCCGCGGGCTGCGGCTCGAAGGGCCACTGCGCCTCCGGGTCCTGCAACCGGATGAACACCTACGACTGGCTCACCGTCCGCGGCGTCCGCGACGTCGCCGACCAACACTTCGTCGAGGTGTCCTTCAAACGCGGCACCCGCAAGGACTTTTTCTACTGCCCGCCTGAGCTCGGGGTCACCACCGGGGACACCGTCGTCGTCGAGGCCGAGAAGGGCACCGACACCGGCTACGTGACGCTCTCCGGCGAGATCGTCTTCGCGCAGATGCGCCGCCGCAAGGTCAAGGCCTCGGAGGTGCAACTCGACGTCATCCGTATGGCGCACGACCGCGACCTCGAGCGCCTCGCCGAGGCCCGCCGCCTCGAGCTGTCGAGTCTCGTGCGGGCGCGCGTGCTGACCTACGCCACCGAGTCGCCCATCAAACTCACCGACATCGAGTACCAGGCCGACTTGCGCAAGGCCACCTTCTACTACACCTCCGAGGAGCGGGTCGACTTCCGCGAACTCATCAAGAGCCTCGCGCGGGAGTTCAAGGTGAGCGTCGAGATGCGGCAGATCGGCGCGCGCCAGGAGGCCGGCCGCATCGGCGGCATCGGGAGCTGCGGGCGGGAGCTGTGCTGCGCGACCTGGCTCACGGACTTCAAGAACGTCAACACCTCCGCGGCGCGCTACCAGGGCCTGGCCCTCAACCAGACCAAGCTCTCCGGCCAGTGCGGGCGCCTCAAGTGCTGCCTCAACTACGAGCTCGACACCTACCTCGACGCCCTGGCCGACTTCCCGAAGAAGGCCGACAAGCTCCGCTTCCCGAGCGGGCGGGCGGTTTTGGTGAAAACCGATGTCTTCAAGCGCCTCATGACCTACCAGGTGTCCTTCGGGAAGACGCGCGGCCCCTACGTCACGCTCACCGTCGAGCAGGTCCACGAGGTGATCAACGACCCCGAGGCCGACGTCTCGAAGCTCGTCGACATCGACAAGGATCGCCAGCAGGCCCTCGCCGCCGAGAGCGCCGAGGAGTTCGACTACGAGGATGTCACCGGCGCCATCGACATCCCGCTCGAGAAGCGCCAGCGCGGCAAGAAGTCCCGCAAGAAATCAGGCGGCGGTCGCGGCACGCAAAGTCGCTCCAGCAACGCCGACGACCAGCGCGGCGGCGGCAGTGGCGGCAGTGGTCGTTCGAAGGGACCCCGCAAGCCTCGCAGTAGCGGCCATACGCCTTCCGGCAAAACGGGCGACGGCTCCCCGGGCAACAGCGGCCCTCGTGAGGGCAGTGCGCCTTCCGGCAAAACGAGCGACCGGCCACCACGGCGCAAGTCGAATCGCAGTAAGAAGCGCGGCGGCAGCGGCAGCAGTGCAGGCAGTAGCGGCGGCGCGAACGCAGACGGGAACAGCGGCGCCAACAGCGGCAATGACCGCGGCAACGACCGCGGCAACGACCGCGCCCCCCGCCCCGAAGGCGAACGCAAGCCCCGCCGCAGCAACCGCAACCGCAACCGGAAGCCGGGCGGCGGCGGCGAGTAGTCTTACGCTTGCCTCAACATTCATACTCCTGAAGCGTAGCTATTTGACTTTGACAGCATCAAACCAAGGTTCGGCATTCGGCAACTGGATGGTGAGAGTGCTCCGGCTTGTCTACCGATTTGTAACCCCCCCAGCCCCCCTTATTCCCTTGAGTAGCCGAACTTACGCTGCGCTCAGTTCGGCTACTCAAGGGAACAAGGGGGGAGGCGACCGCTCCCGTGCACTGGCTTCGCGTGTGTTGGCGTCCCGGGTGCCGGCGCCCCGTGTGCCGGCGCCCCGTGTGCCGGCGCCCCGTGTACTGGCCATGCGAGCGCCGCAGGCCCCCCGAGCGAAGCGAGCGAACGCGGTCGCCTCCCCCCTTGTCCGATTCGACTCCCGGACCGAGCGCAGCGAAGGTCGGGGAGCCGAATCGGATAAGGGGGCCCGGGGGGGTTACACAACGTATAATAAGCCCTTCCACAAACGCCATCATCTTATGCGTCTCGAGTAATCAACCACTGCGCCAGCGCGCCATTGCATCGAACTCTTTACGCCGCAAAGCGGCCCCCCCCCCCCACACCTCCCCAACATGACCTACGACGTCACCATCATCGGATCAGGCCCCGGCGGCTACGTCGCCGCCATCCGCTGCGCCCAACTCGGCATGAAGACCGCCATCGTCGAGCGCTACCCAACCCTCGGCGGCACCTGCCTCAACGTCGGCTGCATCCCCTCCAAGGCCCTGCTCGACTCCTCGGAGCACTACCACGACGCCGTCCACCGCTTCGCCGAGCATGGCATTAGCGTCGGCGAGGTCAAGGTCGATATGCCGCAGATGATGAGCCGCAAAGCCGGCGTTGTCGAGCAAATGACCAAGGGCGTGGGCTTCCTGATGAAGAAGAACAAGGTCGAAGTCCTCCACGGCCACGGCTCCTTCAAGGACGCGAATACGATTGTCATCAAAACCGACGACGGCAGCACCCGGGAGATCACCACCAAGCGCGTCATCATCGCGACCGGCTCGAAGCCCATCGTGCCGGCGGCCTTCAACTACGACAAGAAACGCGTCATCACGAGCACCGAGGCGCTCACGCTGCAGCAGGTGCCGAAGTCGATGGTCGTCATCGGCGGCGGCGTCATCGGGTTGGAGTTGGGCAGCGTCTACGCGCGACTCGGCTGCGAGGTCAACGTCGTCGAGTTCGCCGACCGCATCATCGCC
This sequence comes from Saprospiraceae bacterium, assembly GCA_965215115.1. GTDB lineage: Bacteria > Bacteroidota > Bacteroidia > Chitinophagales > Saprospiraceae > CALDTK01. The sequence goes on along the minus strand of OZ244050.1, from coordinate 934,551 downwards.
GGCATGGACGGGGACTGCTCGAAGGAACTCATGCGTTCGCTCAAGAAGATCGGCGTCAACTTCCACCTCAAGCACGCCGTCCAAAAGGTCGAAGCGAAGGGTGAAGAAAGCGTCGTGGTAAGTTTTGCCGCAAGGGGGAAAGAGGACGACGTCAAGACCCTCGAGGCCGACTACTGCCTCGTCGCCATTGGCCGCGGACCGTACACCGCGAATCTCGGGCTGGAGAACGTGCCCGGGGTCGAGCTCGACAACAAGGGCCGTGTCGTGGTCGACGAGCACCTCGAGACCGGCGTGACCGGCATCTTCGCCATCGGCGACGTGATCACGGGCGCGATGCTCGCCCACAAGGCCGAGGAAGAAGGCGTCTTCGTGGCCGAGTACATGACCGGCCAGCGGCCGCACATCAACTACGACCTCATCCCGGGCGTGGTCTACACCTGGCCCGAGGTGGCGGGCGTCGGGAAGACCGAGGAGCAGCTCAAGGAGGCCGGCGTGGCGTACAAGGTCGGCAAGTTCCCCTACCGCGCCCTCGGCCGCGCGCACGCCTCGATGGACCTCGAGGGCATGGTCAAGATCATCGCCGACGCCGAGACCGACGAGGTGCTCGGCGTCCACATGGTCGGCGCGCGCGTGGCGGACCTGATCGCCGAGGCCGTGGCCGTGATGGAGTACCGCGGGAGTGCCGAGGATATTGCGCGCATGTCACACGCGCACCCGACGTACGGGGAGGCGATGAAGGAGGCGGCCCTGGCGGCGACGGCAGATCGGGCGCTGCATGTGTAGCGCGGCGGCGTTCGACTGCCTCCAGGCAGTGCCGCCACGGAGTCCAAAGCCTTAGGCGCTCACGCCGCTTCTTTCCTGACCAAGGTGAAGTGGTGAGGCTCGAGCTGCTCGTTCAGAGCTGTTTCGAAGCCCTGTCTTCGTCGGACGTACTGCTCGAGCTCTAACCCATCGGTACCTGCCGCGCGGTGACGTACGATGAGCTCTTCGACCGACAATATCTGTTCGATGAGGTCGCTGATGACAATCGAGCGATCGCGTATCGCCTCGAAGTTGTGCTCGTAGCTACTGCTGGTCATAGCGGAAGTCGTTGTGGATGAATTCGATGTAGCCCCGGGGATGCCTTCGTCCGCGGCGGTCCCGTCTGGTGTAACCGAACTGGTGCTCCCAGTAGAGCCGGTCGAGACGATACAACGGAGCCGCGTCCCGGCCGGTTGCCGGTACTGGGAGGAAGTAGGCATCGACCCCGGCATACAGGGCTGAGTTCCGGGTGAACTCGCGTTCTATCAGTCTGTGATGCGCCTCAAAATCGCTCCTCCACAAGATTGTGAGTAGGTCAATGTCTCGGGGGTGCCGCTTCGCAGTCGTGAACGAACCTCCGATCCATTGTGCGAAGTCCGAAACTACCTCGGCTGAGAATGCTGCTGTGTAATCGGAGAGCTGCTGGTATAGGCTGGTGCGTGTCAGAGAAGAAAGGCTGTCAACGAAGGTTGAGCGAAACTGCTCCCTACTCATGGTAGTTCTTGAGGCTGGTGTGATCAGTCCGCGTTCGTTAAACTTCATGTCTTGGGCAAGGTAGGACACTTCTCGCGCGGCCCCACATCAACTACGATCTCATCCCGGGCGTGGTCTACACCTGGCCCGAGGTGGCGGGCGTCGGCAAGACCGAGGAGCAGCTCAAGGAGGCCGGCGTGGCGTACAAGGTCGGGAAGTTCCCCTACCGCGCCCTCGGCCGCGCGCACGCCTCGATGGACCTCGAGGGCATGGTCAAGATCATCGCCGACGCCGAGACCGACGAGGTGCTCGGCGTCCACATGGTCGGTGCGCGCGTGGCGGACCTGATCGCCGAGGACATCGCGCGCATGTCGCACGCGCACCCGACGTACGGGGAGGCGATGAAGGAGGCGGCCCTGGCGGCGACGGGGGATCGGGCGCTGCATGTGTAGGGCGGCGGCGGCGCCGTTCGACTGCCTCCAGGCAGTGCCGCTAAAGAACTTTGCAGCTTTAGGCACTCACGCCGAGCAGCCTACCGTGCCTTCATCATGTTTTGACGAAAGTCCGCCTTCCGGCAAAACACCCGGCGGGCGCCGCATTAGCAAGCAGACGACTTTCCCGTTGGCTCCCTGGCTTGCTACTCGATGCGGCGCGTGAGCGGTCCGTGCTACCGGCCTACTTTCGCGGTCCATTCGTACCACTATGCGACTCCTCGTCCTGCTCTCCTGCCTCGCGCTCGCTCCCTCCGCCTCCGCGCAAAAGCTACTCTGGTCGCCCGACTACGAGGTGGCACTCAGCGACTTCCGCTCGCCGGCCACGCGGATCGACTCCGGCCTTACGCAGATCTACCTCATGTCCGGGACGACGACCGAGTTCGGCTTCCAGATGAGCGCCTACGAGTACATGGCGACGCGCAACTTCAACAGCAAGGTGAGCGCGAGCTTCACGCCGGCTACCGCGGCCATCAAGGCGCCCGACTCCGCCGCGGCGCACCGGCTCCTCGCCTACGAGCGCTACCAGTTCGACCTCGCCGAACTGTGCGTGCGCAAGATGCGCCGCACGATGTACGACAACAAGAAGGTGTTCTCGGACGTCAGCCTCTTCGACCCGATCTTCCGTCGCTACCACCACGAGATGGAGCTCGAGGCCGCGCGCGTCAACGAGGCGACCAACTTCGGCGAGGACGCCGAGCTCCTGGCCGAGGAGCGGGCCAAGGTCCGTGCGGAGATCGCGGAGATGCCGGACTTTTGCTACGCGTGCACACCGGCGAAGGCAAAGCGCGGGAAGGCGCGGGGGTGAGGGGTTTTGGCGAAAGCTGAACGAGTTAACCAGAAGTAAGGACGAATAACGGGAGTTTCGACGGTTGGCTGAAACTTCCGTTATTCGTGCTTACTTTCGGTTAACTCGACAAGTTTTTATTGATTATTAGCCTGTTACGACTGTATGGCTAGTCCTAGACGAGACGGGCTCACTAGCTTATGAACGACTAGCGCGCCGATTGCCGACGCACTAGCATTACCAGCCGCATCGTCCTCAGATGGATCGCCATCCGTACGATGGCTAACGGGATCACGGCTGCAAAAAGCACGGCCCAGCTTGGAATCTGAGGAGCCCCCGCGAGGGTCTGTGTGTTAAAGAGAAGGAAGAAAGCCCAGCATACGGTCATCCAGTACCACCCCCAGGCCATCAGCATCGGCAAAATGCGCAAACTGATCGTGGCGCCCCTAGCTCCACTCTCAACCTCCCTATCTGCGGCTACGCGTATCAAGCGCATGACGGAGTAGTTCCTGCGGAGGAGGATGCGGTTTTGGAAGATGCCTCCGACGAACTCTGTACGTCCGCCAGCTGTCAGCTTCCCGAATTTATCCTCCACCGTTTCGGCGGCGAGGCGGTCGAGTACTTGGGCTGGGGTTAGGAGACTGTGAATAGTCACATTATACGTTGGCCATAAGCAACGCGTCAAAAGCTTAGTCCACTTGCTCATAGAGTCGAGTTAGGACATTCATTTTGAATACTCTTGTTTGATTCTGCTGATTAAATGAGACAAACCTAAATTCCTCCCCCCGAATATCGTCAATACTCGTATGCAGTGCATCTGTCCAGAGCCCATCGGTTGTGCCGTCGCCTATGTGATAAAACTCTTCCGATCGTAGGTTGCACACCGAAAGGCCACATCCTGTCGATATTGCCCAATGATCAGAGTCTCCATAGAGAACTAAACCGGAACTAGGGTCTCCATAATGGTGTCCTCCGTAAATCGTGAAACGGAGAGTCTCAAATGTGGAGGTTAGCTGTTGGGTATCACCCTTAATGTCTATATAAACACTTTCGCTTATGGACGTGATCCTATAGTGTTGGTCTTCAAATAGCCATTTGTCCATGATGAAAGTATTTGTTCAGCGGTCAATTTGTCTCGAGGGCAATATATTGACTAGGGTGCTTCCTTGCCCCACAACCCCCCACCCCGCCACTCGTTACCTCGACATGGCCACCCCCGCCCCGATCCCGCACGCCAAAGACCCCGCCTACACCGCCACCCTCCTCGGGCGCGCCCTCGACCTGGAGTGGCTCTCCCCCGCGGAGGGCGTCTACCTCTTCCGCCACGCGCCCACGGCCCAGCTGGCCTTCGTCGGCAATGCCCTCCGGCAGCACCACGTCCCGGGTGACGTCGTGACGTGGATCATCGACCGCAACTCCAACACGACCAACGTCTGCATCGCGAACTGTAAGTTCTGCAACTTCTACCGCCGGCCCGGCCACGAGGAGGCCTACGTCACGTCTATCGAGGAGTACAAAGTCAAGATCGACGAGATGTACGAACTGGGCGGGCGCCAACTGCTCCTGCAGGGCGGGCACCACCCCGACCTCGGGCTCCAGTTCTACGTCGACACCTTCTCGAAGCTCAAGGAGCTCTACCCCGACCTCAAGCTCCACGCCCTCGGCCCGCCGGAGATCGCGCACATCGCCAAGCTCGAGAAGATGAGCCACACGGACGTTTTGCGGAAGCTGAAAGAAGCGGGTCTGGACAGCCTCCCGGGCGCCGGTGCCGAAATCCTCGACGACCGCGTGCGCCGGCTCATCTCTAAGGGCAAGTGCGGCGGGCAGGAGTGGCTCGACGTCATGCGCGCCGCCCACCAGCTCCACATCACGACTAGCGCCACGATGATGTTCGGCCACATCGAGACCGACCTCGAGCGCATGGAGCACCTCGCGATGCTGCGCCAGGTCCAGAGCGAGAAGCCGGCCGACGCCAACGGCTTCCTGGCCTTTATCCCCTGGCCGTTCATGGACGAGGACACGATCCTCAAGCGCATCAAGCGCGCGCGCAACACCGTGACCGGCGACGAGTACATCCGCATGATCGCCCTGTCGCGGATCATGCTCCCGAACGTCGTCAACGTGCAGTCGAGCTGGCTTACCGTCGGCAAGAAGGTGGCGCAGCTTACGCTCCACGGCGGGGCGAACGACTTCGGGTCCATCATGATCGAGGAGAACGTCGTGTCGGCCGCCGGGGCCGCCTTCCGCTTTACGGCGCAGGGCATCCAGGACGCCATCCGGGAGGCGGGCTTCCGGCCGCAGTTGCGCACGCAGGAGTACGAGTACAGGGAGCTTCCGCAAAACATCAAGCAGCAGGTGCTCGAGGGCGAGGGGATGCTGGTGGACTGAGGCTTACCTTCGCTAGACTATGATGACGCAGGTCCTACCCAAACTCTCGACATTCGTACCGGACAGCCGCTACACCATTCAGCAGTGGCTCGCCATTGAGGAGGTGACAGGGGAGAAATACGAGTACCACGACGGTAATCTCGTCAGTGTCCGCGCGATGGCGGGGGGGACCTTCGTACATGCCCAAATTACGTTCAACCTCGGGGGTGTCGCCTACCGAGACCTCCAGGCTCAGGAGAGAGCCGACTGCACTGGACTGTCCAGTGATCTACGGGTTTACATTCCTGAGGAGAACCGGTACCTCTACCCAGACCTCACGATCGTTTGTGGCAAACCAGAATTCGATGTCACCGTCCCAACGGCAATCGTCAACCCGCTAATCGTCTTCGAGGTCACATCGCCAAGCAGCCGTGACTACGATGAGCACGCGAAGTTCGACTTCTACGGCCAGTTACCGAGTCTGCGAGAGTACGTCATCGTCTCACAGGATCGGCGCCGCGTCGAAGTGCGCATGCGCGAGCAGGCAAGCGCTCCGTGGAAATCTAGTTTCTACACGGAAGCTAACCCAGCATTCGACCTCCCGAGTCTCCCGGGGGCGGCATTCAGCTTCGAGGAGGTATACCGGAATTGGGAGGCGCCAGTGCGCTAGCGAGATGCTCCCTACCGAAACGAAAATCGAACCTCCACCTCGACCCGCGAGGCCGAAGGCCGCCCGTGGAACGTGCCCGGCGCCCACGCCGGCATCTCGGCGAGCACACGCATGACTTCCGCGGAGAGCGCCTCGCCCGGGCTCTCGAGGATGACCGTCTTCGCGACCCGACCGGTGGCGTCGACGAAGACCGCCACGCGCACCGTGCCGTCTTCGAAGTTGCCCTCGGGACTCACGCGCGCCCGCACGTGATCGGCGAGGTAGCGCTCGATGTCGGCGAAGGTCGGGAGGCTACTGGCGGCACTCGGGTCGAAGGTAAAATCGGCGGAGGGGGTTTCTGCGGGCGCAACGGCCCCGGCGATGGTCTCGTCGGCGATGGCGCGCTGGAAGTAATCGGCGGAGTTGGTCGTCCGGACCTGGGCGTATAGCACGTCGGTGGTCGCCTCGGTGGCCTGGGCGAAGAGCTGTGTGCCGGCGGCGAGGGCTACGGCGAGGAGGGTGGTTCGGGGAGACATCATGAGGGGAATCGAGGGGTTTGTGTGTGATTGCACCGCGAAGGTGAGTCGACCACCTAGCCTCAACCCGGCCGCATTCACATTTGGTAGCCCTGGCTTTACGTATGGCAGAAACCACTGCTTCTAGTAGTACAAACGAAGTATCGCAGAGCCGTCCCCGACGGCCATTCGGCTTCCGACCCTAGCGAGAGAGGCGAGCAAGGGGGCACCGAGAGCGCAGCTAAATCCACTTTTTATAGCGGTCGAGCCGCAAAACTTCAAGCAGCAGGTCCTCGAAGGCGAGGGGATGTTGGTGGACTAGGCTTCCAGCCGCGGTACACACGCTTTAGGGGGAGCTCAATGCCGAGCGACAGTAGCGAGACTACTTCGTCCGATTCGGCGTAGGTAGAATAGCGCCAAGGCGAGGTCTGGTCGGTGCGGTGTCGGACTTCGACGCGTCGGCGCTCCTGGTCTACGAGCACGTACTCCCGTAAGCTCGAGAGCGCCCCGTAGAACTCGAACTTCAGGCCCCGATCATACTGATCACTCGAAGGCGACAGCACCTCGAAGACGGCGACAGGGTTGACGACAGCGGTCGGGATGAACTCGTCGTAGGCCGGTGCCCCGCACACCACCGCCGCATCGGCGTATAGGTAACGCGTGCCCCCTTCGATGGCGATGCGCAAATCACTAGACGCGGCCGAACAATATCCATACCGCTCTTCGTCACTCTCGAAGGCGGTTAGCAGCGCGTGACCGATGTTGATCCCGAGTACCGCATGGACGAAAGACCCGCCCGCCATCGCCTCGACGCTCACCAACTCGCCGTCGTGGTATTCGTACCGCTTGCCGGTCGCCTCCTCGATCGCGAGGTAGGCCTCGATCGTGAAGCGGTCGTCCGGGACGAAGGTGGGGAGATAACGAGGCAGCAGGCTCATGCGGTCCAAGGTAGACGTTTCCGCAATTACACCGGTACCAGTTTATTGGATAGCTCCTCACTCCAACCCCCAAAAGCCGGCCGCTCCAACAGCAACTCCTCAGTCACTCTATTCCCCTCGATCCGCGCTAACTTGATACGCCGGTGGTTGGCTACATCCAGCGTGCCCCAGGCCACGTACCACAGCTTCGGCCGCGTGCCCTGCGCCGCCTCCAGCCGGTCCTGCAGATCGTACAGCACTTCGAAGCGCCGCCAGTCCTGCCGGCCGTACTTGCCCGGCGCCTCCTCCGCGATCGGTGTATCTTGGTTGTGGGTCTTGAACTCGACCAGGGCACAGACAAGGCCCGTCTCGCGCTCCACGATCACGGCGTCCAAATCCCCCGGCCACGGATCGCTCGTCGCATTCGCCAGATGACACTCGACGTTCGACCCGGCCGAAAGTAGCGGCTTGACGCTCGCGAAACTCCGGCCCCGCAACCTCTGAATACCGCTCGCCAGCGCGCGCAAATCGACTTTCCGATAGCGGTCGAGCCGCAAAACCCCTCCCGCCAGTTCCGGCTGGATCGACAGGATCTCCCTGGCGTCCGCGTCGTAGCCGAGCGGGAAGTCCTCGGGCCACGCGAATACCCTGCACGGGCATCCCAACTGATGCGCCAGGCGGGCCGCGCCCCCGATCTGCGCCCCGTAGCGTTTCCGCAAAACTCGCATCACCTCCTCCGTGTCGACCTCGCCCGCCGTAACCCGGTACTCGAATCGCTGAAACAGTGCACTCACCGCCCCCCCGCCCGTCGTCACGAACCCATCCACCGAGAAGCACGCGTACCGTGACTCCGCCGGCGGCACCAACCACGCCACCGGGTCCAACCCACTGATCGCATACCGCACCGACTGCCCCGCGCACACCCGCCGACGCGGCTTAAAAAGTTCCATAGCCCTCCGTATCCACGGAGCGAAACCCTCACCCCTCGTCGCGGAAGGTCGCACTTCCGAAGAGATCACCCGTTTTGGCGAAAGCCGAACGCTCGCTGCCCTCCGTCGACACCGCCTCCAGGGTGTACGTCGCGAAGGTCTGGCCGTGCTTCTCCGCCGAGCGCCGCAGTCGCTCGCGACACAGGTCCGCGATCGTGACCTCGCCGCCGGGCTTCCCGACGATCGCCTGCGCGGAGGCCAGGTATTCCGGTCGCCCACTCAGCAACTCCGGCAGTTGCACGAGCACGAAGCGCGCCCGAATGCCCTCGGTGTGCAGCTGCATCACCGCGTCCCCCGTCGAGCCCGAGCCCGCGTAGAAGTCCATCACCACGTCCCCGTCCGCCACGTTCGCCAGCCTGATCAACGACTTCAGCAGTCGCGTCGGCTTCGGGTTCGAGAACACGCCCTTCGTGCCGCCGAAGAGTTGCGCGAGCTCCACCGAGCCCTCCTGGTTGCTCCCGAAGCCCTGGTGGTCCCACCAGTTGTTGGCGCACTGCCCCTCGGCCTCGCGCTCGGCGCGGTAGTACTTCTTGCGGGGCAAACCCGCGCCGTTTCGCGTGAACAGGATTCGCCCCTCAGCCAGCAGCTCCCGGTACGTCCCCTCGTCGCCCATCCAGAGCTCGGTGTAGGTTTTGCCGGAAGGCGTCTCGATCGTGTACCGGCTCCCGCTCTGCTCCGTGCCGACCTTCCAGGGCTTCGAGGCCCACTCCCCGCGGGGGTCGCCGTCGGGATTGCCGAACTTGCCCGTGAGCGGCAGCTTCCCGACGCCCGCGCGGCGCAGCGCCTCCGAGTCGCGCGCGTAACACAGGATGTGCTCGGCGACGAGCCCGATCATCTTCGTCTTGTCGTTGGGCTGGTTGTGCCGGCGCCGCCAGTGGAGGTGGCCCTCGAAGTTCTCCTCCCCGAACGCCTCGTCGAGCAAGTGCCGCAGGTTGTGCACCTCGCGGTCGTCGATCGAGACGTAGATCACGCCATCGTCGGTGAGGAAGTCGCGCGCCAGCAAGATGCGCGGGTAGATCTCCGAGAGCCACTTGCTGTGCAGGCGGCCGCTGTTCGCGCGGTTGACGCTGAGCCGTAGCTCGTCTTCCGGGGGGTCGGCTTTCGCCAAAACCTGTCCCGCGCGCTTCGCATACTCGGCCCTCGACTCTGCGAAATCATCGCCGTAGATGAAGCGCGCCTTGCCGGTGTTGTACGGCGGGTCGATGTAGATCATCTTGACTCGCGCGGCGTAGTGCGGGCGCAGCGCCTTAAGGGCCGCGAGGTTGTCGCCCTCGATGAAGACGTGACCCTTTGAGCACTCATCCAACGCATTTGCTCCTCCGCTAAGTCGATAAGCCGCCGGCTCGAAAGCCACCCGCCGCGCCGCCGCCTTCCCCGGCCAATTCAACCCGTACCCTCCCTCAAATTCCACCCCGTCCATCATGCGGGACGAAAGGTAACCAGCCCTACCTTGCCCACGCCCCCGGCGCTGTGGCCCTTTGTGAACCTCAGTGCCTCTGTGGTAAAATCCGTGAGCCGCGCAGCGGCACCTCCCGCAAGCCGCGCAGCGGCGCCGCCCCCCCCGCCCATGCTCCCCACCCTCGACACCCACCTCCTCCAGGAATACATCCGCCTCAACCTCGCCGAGGACATCGGCCCGGGCGACTACACGAGCCAGGCCACGATCCCCGCCGACAGACGCGGTCGCGCCCGCCTGCTCGTCAAGGGCCACGGCGTACTCTGCGGCGCGCCGGTCGCCGAGGCCATCTTCAACTACCTCGACGCGAGTTGTCGCTTCGAGCACCTCATCGACGAGGGCACCGACATCGACCCCGGCCAGGTCGCCTTCCGCGTCGAGGGCCCAATCCGCGCCATCCTCTCCGGCGAGCGACTGGCCCTCAACACCATGCAGCGCCTCAGCGGCATCGCGCACCTGAGCCGCAACTTCGCCAAGGCCGTCGAGGGCACGAAGGCCAGGATCCTCGACACCCGCAAGACGACGCCCGGGATGCGCTTCCTCGAGAAGTACGCCGTCAAGGTCGGCGGCGCGGAGAACTACCGCGTCGGGCTCTACGACTGGATCATGATCAAGGACAACCACGTCGACGGCGCCGGCGGCATGCGCGAGGCCATCGACGGGGTGCACCGCTTCCTCGAGGAGCGAGGGCTCGAGCTCGACATCACCGTCGAAGTCCGCAACCTCGAGGAGCTCGCCACCGTCCTCGAGGTCGGGGGCGTGCGCCGCATCATGCTCGACAACTTCGAGATCAGCAAGCTCCGCACGGCCGTCAAGCGCATCGACGGCCGGTTCGAGACCGAGGCCTCGGGCGGCGTCACCCTCGACTCCGTGCGCGAGATCGCCGAGGCCGGCGTGGACTACATCAGCGCCGGCGCCCTGACGCACTCGGCCCAGAGCGTAGACCTGAGTCTGAAGATGATGAAGGGGTAGGGGGGGTAGGCACCCCGCACCCTCACGGATACGCCTCAAACGTCAGCTTCACCATCATTGCCACACACATTAGCGTGACGTAAAACCTGAAATCGCGTACGATCAGCGTAGAATCCCCCCTCATTTCACAGTGTTTGCCGCGACCGCGCCGAGGCAGTCGTGTTCGTGACCGAACCGGCGGGAGGGGACGCGCCGGGGTCGGTAGTGTTTGTGCCTTCAGAAAGTCAACAAACGTGCCACGGGCCTCACATTCAGAGAGTTCGTAATACCGCCCGGTTGATCTCGGACGGGAGCGTCGGTCCGGCGTACACCATGCCGCTGTAGAGCTGTACGAGCGCTGCGCCGGCCTCGAATTTCGCCATCGCAGTCTCGGCGTCCACGACGCCCCCGACCCCGACGACCTCGATGCCTTCGGGGAGTTGTGCTCTCAGCTTCCGCAAAACCTCCGTCGAGCGCGCGAACACCGGCGCCCCGCTGAGGCCCCCGGCGCCGATGGCCTCGATGGTTTTGGCGGAAGCCGTCAGAGGAGCGCGCGCCGTGGTCGTATTCGTGGCGATGACGCCCGCCAGGCCCGTCTCCACCGCGAGCTCGACGATGTCGGTCAGCTCGGCGTCGTCGAGGTCGGGGGCGATCTTGAGCAACATCGGGCGCGGCGTGCTCAGGCCCTGATTCGCGGACTGTAGCTCGTGCAGGAGACGGGTGAGCGGCTCCCTCGCCTGCAGGGCGCGCAGTCCCGGCGTGTTCGGCGAACTCACGTTGACGGCGAAGTAGTCGACCAGGTCGCCGAGGCGCCGTAGGCACGTGAGGTAGTCACTCGTCGCGTCCTCGTTGGGGGTGTCCTTGTTCTTCCCGATGTTGCCGCCGATGATGAGCTTAGCGGGCCGCGCCTGCCGCTCGAGATTCCGCGCCAGCGCATCCACGCCGGCATTGTTAAAGCCCATCCGGTTGACGAGCGCCCGGTCGACCGGGAGCCTGAAGAGCCGGGGCTTGGCGTTGCCTTCCTGCGGCCGCGGCGTCACCGTCCCTAATTCTACACTCCCGAAGCCGAGCCTGGCCATCAGCGGGTAGTAAACCCCATCCTTGTCGAAGCCCGCGGCCAGGCCTACGGGATTGCTAAAGCGCAGCCCGAATACCGTCCTCGCCAGCCGCGGGTCGTCGACGCGCCACCCGGCCGTCGCCGCGCGCGATGGGGCCGAGGATACCCCGTCGGCCCGGAAGCCCGTCATGGTCAGGTGGTGCGCGCGCTCGGGGTCGACGCGGAACAGGATCGGCTTCAGGAAGTGGTACACGTGGGCAGGGGCTTAGCTTGCGCCAAAACTACGGCGCCCATGACCCCGGCCAAGCTGTTGCTCTTCGGCGAGCACACCGTGTTGCACGGCGGGGAGGCCCTCGCGGTGCCGCTGCGGAAGTTCGGGGCGACGTGGGCGCCGGAAGGGAGCGCGGACGCCGGGGAGCCTTTCGGAGCGTGGGCGGCTTTCGCCAAAACCGAGGGCCGGCTGGCGGACTGGTTCGACGCCGACGCCTTCGCGCGCGAGGCCCCCGGCCTGGCCGTCCGCAGCGACATCCCGCGGGACTACGGCCTCGGCTCGAGCGGGGCGCTCACGGCGATGGTGTACGAGCGCTACGTCCGCAGCGACCGCGCCACCGACGACGTGAGCGAGCTGCGGGCCCGCCTCGGGCTGCTGGAGGGCTTCTTCCACGGCCGTAGCTCCGGGCTCGACCCGCTCGTGTGCTTCCTGCAAAGCCCCGTGCACGTCCTCGCCGACGGGAGCGCCCAGGCGCTCGATGACGCGGTCGACCTGCGCGGTTGGTTCCTGCTCGACGCTCGACAACCCAAGGCCGGCCGGGCCGCGATCGCACGTTTTGGCGAAAGCTGTAAAGACGACGGCTTCCGCCAAAACTACCTACGGCCCGCCCGGGCCTTAACGGCCGCACTGATCGCGGATGTCACCCGGCTCGGAGTGCTGAACCAGACAGCATTTCGGCAAAACCTCAGACAACTCTCCGCGCTCCAGCTCGAGCACCTCGGCTGGCTCATCCCGGTCCACGTCCAGCAGCGGTGGCGTACGCTCCTCGCCGAGGAACGCGCTTACCTCAAGCTCTGCGGCGCGGGGGGCGGCGGGAATTTCCTGGGGTACGCACACCAACCACACGAGGTCCAGAAGCCGGTGCTCTGGCTGTAGCCAACCATCGCGCGCAGTCCACCGAAAGACGAGCCCCGTGGTGGTTTGGCGTCCTTTAGGGCGCCCCCCCGAGCCGGAGGCGAGCGAGGGTACCTAATCGGAGAGCCCGCTTCGCGGGTGAGGGCGCCCTAAAGGACGCCAAACCACGTGGCGCGGCCGGCGGCCCCTAGTCCTGCTTTCGACTCGTCAGCACGAACGCCGGCGGTACGTTCATCGGGATGAAACTCACCTTTACGTTGCCGAATATCCCCGCGTATACCTTCTTGCGAATCAGGCTGTAGTGCACCTGGCAAAACGGCCCCCCGACGCGCAACACCTCCCGGCATACGCCCACGATCGAGTCGGCCAGCGTCTTCGGGAGTGATACGAACGGAATCGCGCTCACCACCGCGTCAATCTCCGCGAAGGCATTGTCCTCCAGGTAGCGCCTCATGTGCTCCGCCGAATCCTCCACCACCACCAGCCGGTCGTCGTTCAGGGCACGCAGCTGCACGCAGAACTTCGGATTCACCTCGAAGGCCATCAGGCGCGCCTCCGGGTGCATCGCGGCGAGGATGTGCTTCGTGATGACCCCGTCGCCGGCGCCGAGCTCCACGAGGTGCCTCGCCCCGGCGAAGTCGACCGGCTTGATGGCCCCCTTGCAGAGCGCCGGCGACGACCGCGTCACCGTGCCGACGGTCTTGAGGTTGCGCAGGCTCTCCCGCAGGAAGGAAATGGCGTTCATACGTTGGACTCTTGCTTCGGTGCGGCCGCGAAGGTCGCTCATTCTGCCCCAGACTGCGCGCCGTGCATGGCGCTGATCTCGGGGTCGACCGCCGCCAGCGCCGCGAGGTCGCGGGGCCCGAGGCGCAGCCCGTCGTAGTACGCCACCACCTTCGCCTCCGGGAAGCCCTTCCCGCGCAACTCCGCGGCGAGCGCCCGCGCGGAGCGGTAGGTCGCGAACGACCCGAGCTCGTAGTGGTACGTGCCGCCGTCGCCGGGGGCGGTCACGATCGGCGCCACCTGCCGCAGGTAGGCCTCGTTGTCGTACATCTGCCCGAGGGTCGCCACCTCGATCCGGAACGCCGAGCCGCGCTGCAGGTCGCGGTACGTCTTGTAGGCCTCCAGGGCGATGAAGTCCGGCACCTTCGGGTCGTCGTACGTCCGGTTGAGTACGTAGTCCGGCCCCGGCACGACCTGCAGCTCCAAGCGGCGGTTGATCTTCTGGCCCTGGGGGTTCTCCTGGCCGTTGTAGTCGTTGGCCGCCAGGGGGTACGCCGACCCGACGCTCACCAACTGAATCCGCTCCGCCGCCACGCCCCGCTCCCGGAGGTAGGCCGCGAAGCGCTCCGCGCGCTTGATCCCGAAGTAGACCCGGAAGCGGTCCGGGTCGCCCTCGTCGCTGTGGGCCGTGATCACGACGCGGGAAGCGGGGTACTGCTCCAAGAACTGAATCACGGGGGCCGCCTTCTGAAGGTTGGTCGGCGTCACCACGTTATCGTCGCGGCCGTAGTTCAGCGGCGAGAGCACCAGCGACACCGGGATCTTCGCCTCCGCGGGCTTCGCCGGGAGCAACCGCACCTGCCCCTCCTCGTCGATGAGGAAGCCCGGCGTGACGTCGGCGACGGCCGTGCGCTGCGCCGTCTCGATGACCTGCAGGAAGGTAAGCGGCCGGCTCGTCGCCTGCTGCTCGCGCTGCCGGTCCTTGAAGTACGCCACGAACAGGTCGCGCCCCCCCTCGCTCGTCGTCCGCATGTCGGAGTCGAAGAAGCCCTCCAGGCCGCTGGCCGAGAGCCGGAAGTGCATCTCGTCCCCGGCGGAGTTGATCGACAGGCCCGCGTTCTCGGCCGGGAGCCAGGCCTGCGTCCGGTCGTCGAACACCGAGCGGAACACGTCGAAGCCCCCGACCGACATATCGACGCGGTTGCTGGAGTAGAACAGCGTCCGACCGTTGTTGGTCAGGAAGGGGCTCCGCTCGTCGTAGGCGGTGTTGACCTCGGGGCCGAGGTTGGTCGGCGTCAGCCAGCGGCCGTGCCGACGGATCGAGATGTAGAGGTCCATCCCCCCGAGACCGCCCTCGCGCGCGCTCGAGAAAAGTAGGATGCTGTCCCGGAAGAAGATCGCGTCCTTGTCCCCGCCCCGGGGCGTCATCGGGTGGTCCGTCCACACGGGACTGTACAGACTGCGGTCCTCGGCGTTCGCGCGGAAGGTGTCGACGTGGATGTCGCCGCTGAACGAGGTCGGCCCCTTGAGGTAAAGCAGCACCTGGCCGTCGGCCGCGAAGTCGAGCACCTCGTCCTCGTCGGGGCCGTTGAGCAGCGCACTCATCCGCTGTGCCTCACCCCAGCGCCCGTCCTCGAACTGGACCGCGAACATGTCCGCCGAGAGCTGGCCCGTCGGCGAGGGCAGCCCCTCGGCGGTGCGGCGGCCCCCGGTGTTGCCCTCGCGCACGCTCGAGAAGTAGAGCCGGTCGGAGTACGTCGGGCTCAGCACGGGGTGGAACTCGTCGCCGCTCGTGTTGATCCCCGCGCCCATGTTCTCCGAGTAGGCGGCCAGCGTCCCGGTGCTCGGGCCCATCCGCATGCCGTTGCCCACGCGCCGCACCTCGTCCACGATGCTCGCGTAGCGCGGGTGCTTCGGGCCGGCGTACCGCAGGAACTCTTTGTAGCGCTGGGCGGCGCGCTCGAAGTTGGCCTGGTGGTGCTCGATCTCGGCCAGCGTGAGGTAGACCCCGGGGTCGGGTTTGCCCTTGGCGCGGAGCAGGCCCTCGAGCAAGGTCCGGGCCTCGGCGAGCTCATTGAGGTTGAAGTGGCTGATCGCCAGCGGGTACCAGACCTCGTCGTCGTCGGGTTCGTAGCGGCGGTAGACCACGAGGGCCTCGATGGCGTTCGCGTAGCGCCCGGCCCCGAAGTACTCGAGGCCGTTGCGCTTGTAGGTCTTGACGTTGCCCTGCGCGGCGACCGTCCCCGTCGAGGCGACGAGGGTACAGCAGGCGAGCGCGAGGACGGAGAGGGCTTGCTTCAAAGCTAGACGCTGCGGTTTGGGTCGAAGGCCTCGAGGTAGTCGGCTACCCGTCGGAGGAAACTTCCGCCGAGGAAGCCGTCGACCACGCGGTGGTCGTAGCTCAACGAGAGGAACATCATGTGCCGTATCGCGATCACGTCGCCGTCGGGGGTCTCCAGCACGGCGGGCCGCTTGCGGATCGCGCCCGTGGCCAGGATCGCCACCTGGGGTTGGTTAATGATCGGGGTCCCCATGACGTTGCCGAACGTACCGACGTTGGTCACGGTGAAGGTGCCGCCCTGGATGTCCTCGGCCTTGAGCTTGTTGGTCCGCGCGCGATTGGCCAGGTCGTTGACGGAGCGCGTGAGCCCCGGCAGGCTCAGGAGGTTGGCCTCCTTGATGACGGGCACGATGAGGTTCCCGGTCGGTAGCGCCGCGGCGAGCCCGATGTTGATCTGGCGCCGCCGTACGATCTGGTGGCCGTTGACGGTCACGTTGATCATCGGGAAATCCTGGATCGCCTTCACGACGGCTTCCACGAAGATGGGCGTGAAGGTAATCTTCTCGCCGTGGGTCCGCTCGAAGGCAGACTTGCTGTTCTCGCGCCAGCGCCACAGGTTGGTGACGTCCGCCTCGACGAAGCTCGTCACGTGCGGGCTCGTCTGCACGGACTGCACCATGTGGTCGGCGATCAGGCGCCGCATGCGGTCCATCTCGAAGACCTCGTCGCCGGGCATGTCGACGTGCGGCGCCGCGGGCTTGCGGGCGGCCGGGGACTGCGGCTGGGGCTGAGAGGTGCTAACCGCGGGCGCAGTCGCACCGGAGCGGCGCTTCGCGAGGTAGGCGACCACGTCCTGTTTGTTGACCCGCCCCCCGAGCCCGCTCCCGTCGATGGACTCGAGCTGCGCCCGCGAGATGTTCTCCTCCTCGGCCATCCGGCGGACCAGCGGGGAGTAGAACCGACCGTCCTGGCCGATGCGCGTCACCGGGCCACTGTCCCCGTCGTCGAGTAGTGTCTGCCCCGCGCGCAGTGGGGCTTCGACTTGCGTCAAAACCTCCTCCGGGGTCGCCACTTGAGCCAGCCTCGGCGTAGTCGAAGCATCGGGGTCGCCAACGGCTGGTGTCCCGGCAGCTGGAGTTCCGGAGGAAGCGGCGGCGGCGGCGGCGGACGTAGTCGCTTCGGGCTTCGCGCCCGGGGTGGACCCGCCCGCCCCCTCCGTATCGATCACGGCGATCACCTGGCCGACCGGTACCACGGCGTCGGCTTCGAAGCGGATCTCGGTGAGGACACCCGCCACCGGCGAGGGCACCTCCGAGTCCACCTTGTCGGTCGCGATCTCGAGCACGGTCTCGTCGACGTCCACCGCGTCGCCGACGGCCTTCGACCACGACAGGATCGTCGCTTCGATGATGCTCTCGCCCATCTTGGGCATGATAAGTTCTACGGCGGGCATGTGGGCGGGGGCGTCGGGCGGTTTCGGGAGGTCGGTCGGGGGGCGGCGCAAAACTAGAGCTTTACCAAGAACCGCCGCAGGAGATCGAAACCGGCGTTTGCCGTGCGCTCGAGGTTGCTTGCGCGGTCGCGCCCGAGCGTGAGGCGCCGCGTCACGACCTCCTCGGCGCTCCCGCACGCGATCCAGATCGTACCCACGGGCTTGTCCGCCGTGCCGCCGGTCGGTCCGGCGATCCCACTGGCGGCAATCGCGACGTCGCAGCCGAGCAGCTCGATGGCCCCACGGATCATCTGCGTCACCACGGGCTCGCTCACGGCCCCGTGCTCGGCGAGCGTGGCCTCGGTGACGCCGAGCAGCTTCGTCTTCAGGGCATTCTCGTACGCGACCACGGACCCGCGGTAGATCGCCGACGACCCCGCCCGCGCCGTGACCTTCGCCGCCATGCGCCCGCCCGTACAGCTCTCGGCCGTGCCCAGCGTAAGGCCGCGCGCCAGCAGCGCCTCGTGGAGCGCGCCGACGAGGTCCGTGTCGCCGTACCCGAAGATAGCCCCGGGCTTGATCCGCTCGACGATGCGGCGCTGGAGTTGCGCCATCTCCGCGGCGACGGTCGCCTCGTCGTCGCCCTCGACGTTGAGGCGGAGGCGCACCGTCCCGAGCGACGGCAGGTAGGCAATCCTGGCCGTCGGCGGCAGGTCGCGCTCGATGTCCTCGATCGCGGTCGACAGCTCCGTCTCGCCCATGCCCGCGGTCTGGATCGTGACGCGCTTGGCGGGTTTTGCTGAAAAGCGACCCAGCAGGCGCGGGATGATCTCGTCCTGGACCAGGGCCTTCATCTCGCGCGGTACGCCCGGCGTCGCCGCGAAGACCACGCCCCCGTGCTCGAGCCAGACCCCGGGGGCCGTGCCGAGGGTGTTGAGCAGGGCCGTCGCCCCGGCCGGCAGCATCGCCTGCTTGCGCTGGTCGCCGGTCATCGGGCGCTTGATCACCTCGTCGAAGATGTACCGTACGCGCGACCACGACTCCTCGTGGAGCTCCAGGCCGACCTGGGCGTACGCAGCGAGGCTCTCGAGGGTCCGGTCGTCGTTGGTGGGGCCGAGGCCGCCGGTGAGCAGGACGACCTCCACGTCCGCGGCGGCCTGCGCGAGGGCCGCGATGATCTCGGCGGGCGCATCGCCGACGGTGGCCTTGCCGACGAGGCGGATGCCGGCGCCGTCGAGGGTCGCCCCGATCCAGGCGGCGTTGGTGTCGACGACCTGCCCGATGAGGAGTTCGTCGCCGATGGTGAGCAGGCGTGCGCGCATGGGGCGAAGGTGCCGCAAAAAAAAGAAGCCCTGATCCCCGTGGGGACCAAGACTTCCGATTCCCAGAAGTGAATCGTGATCGCGGCGGCCCGCCCGCGGGCGGGGCGGAGGCCGGTGACTTACTGCGCTCCGGACCTGAGCCGAGGGCAGGCAGTAAGGCTCGCGTGTATGTTTTGTGAGGAGTGCACTTGACTTAAGAAACCCAGGAGATTTTGGTTGCGTCCACGCGGATGTTACGCTTTCCCGGGGGTGGCCGTCACTCGTGCGGCGCGGGCAAACTTAGCCCGGGGGCCGACTCGACGTAGGTGATTTGTGTCAACACACCGGGGGAGGTTTATGAATCGCGAAGGTAAGGACTACCCGGCAGACGTGGCGCGAGGGCTATACGGCGCTCACCGGACCCTCGTATCTGATCTGGTCCATCGAGAAGCGTTGCTCCGGTCCGCTGGTCTCGAGGATCAACAGACCGTTGGCGTCGACGCCTTGGAGCCTTGCGGCAAAACCTACCCCGTCGGCGCTGCGCCGGTAGCGTCCCCACTCCGCGAAGCCGAGGAGGTGCTCGTGGTAGCGGCTCGAGACGGGGTACAGGTCCCCGGTGGCGACGGCGGCGGCGAGCTGCGCGTGGCCGACCTGAAGTTTTCGCGTAAGCGCGGCCCAGACCTCGTCGAGGTCGAAGGCGCGGGCGGTGAGCTGGCGGAGGCTCGTGGCCCGGGGGGCCTCGTCGAAGGCGGTTTGGTTGACGTTGAGCCCGACGCCGACCACGACGTACAGCGGGGCGTCGGCCGAGAGGCTCGTCTCCACGAGGAGTCCGGCCACCTTGCGGCCGTCGACGAAGACATCGTTGGGCCACTTCACGCGGGCGCTGCAGGTTTTGGCGGAAGCCCCCAGGAGGTCCTCGACCACGTCACGCACGGCGAGGGCGACGGCCTGCGAGAGCGCGAACAGTCTGCCGGCCTTGAGCCCGGCGGCGCTCAGCAGGTAAGACACGTACAGGTTCTCGCCGGCGGCGCCCTCCCAGGTGCGGTCGAGGCGCCCGCGGCCGGCGGTCTGGAAGTCGGCGCGGAGGCTGTAGCCTTCCGGCAAAACCTCCCGCGCGGCTGCGGCTGCCTGGACGCGGGCGTGGAGGCGGCGGTTGGTCGAATCGACGCTCGCGAGACGCTCCCCGAGGCTCGTCCACGGCGCGGATGTCGCCAGGGTGTAGCTTTTGGAAACCATTCACTCGATTTCTGCGCTAATTATTGGCGCCCCCGTAGCCGAAACAAACTGTGGTGCGTTAGCTTCACAACCTCAAACCCGGGTTCCTTCGTCACAAAAGTATTCATTTGCCAAGCCAAATCGCCGTCAGTCCCCGCCCCCGTCGCCAGGCCAGCCAGCAGCTCAACGCCCTGATCGTGGACAGCATCCAGGATATCAAGGGCAAGCGCATCGTCGCCATCGACCTGCGCGACATCGAGGACCGCCCGGCCGACTACTTCATCATCTGCGAGGGCGAGAGCCACGTGCAGGTGCGTGCCATCGCCGAGAACGTCCGGCGGCGCCTCCGCGCCGAGGCCCAGGAGCGCTCCAAGCCGATCGAAGGCCTCCAGAACGCGGCCTGGGTGTGCCTCGACTACTTCGACACCGTCGTGCACGTCTTCAACCGCGAGGCGCGTTCGTTCTACGACCTCGAGAGCCTCTGGAGCGATGCCCCGAGCGAGGAGTACGCCGACGCCTAGTCGCCACGCGCACCTCGGCGCCCCCGGAGCCCCAAATCCTCAACTCAAAAACTGTAATGGCTCGCCCGGCGTATAAGCGTGCGCCGCCGGTAGCCAAAGCCCCCTCGCATGAGCGATAAGAAACCTGAAAAGCAGTCCTCGCCGAAGTTTAAGCTTTACTGGGTGTACGGTCTGGCGATCGTGCTGATCCTCGCGTTCAACGTCTGGACCATCAACGCCAGCGCCACCGAGGACATCGGCATCAACGACTTCCGCACCTACGCCCTCGAGGGCGACGTCGAGAAGGTCATCGTCGAGAAGAACTCGGGCACGGCCCAGGTCTTCCTCACGCCCGCCGCCCTCGACGAGTCCCAGCACAAGAAGGCCAAGGACAACGGCGCCACCAAGGACCGCCCCGCCTACGTGTTCGAGATCGGCTCCGTGGAGACCTTCAACGACGAACTCGCGACGCTCACCGAGCAGAACGCGGCCGTGCGCGACATCGAGGTCTTCTACGAGAAGCGCACCAACGTCATCGGGACCGTGATCAGCTACGCGCTGCCGATGCTGCTGATCCTCGGGCTCTGGCTGCTGATCATGCGCCGCATGGGCGGCGGCGGCGGCGGACCGGGCGCGCAGATCTTCAACATCGGCAAGTCCAAGGCGACGCTCTTCGACCAAAACGCCAAGGTCAACGTGACCTTCGCCGACGTGGCCGGTCTGGAGGAGGCCAAGGAGGAGGTCGTGGAGGTGGTCGACTTCCTCAAGAACCCGAAGAAGTACACGAGCCTCGGGGGTAAGATCCCGAAGGGCGTACTGCTGGTCGGCCCTCCGGGCACCGGCAAGACGCTGCTCGCGAAGGCCGTCGCCGGGGAGGCGGGCGTGCCGTTCTTCTCGATGTCCGGTTCGGACTTCGTGGAAATGTTCGTGGGCGTGGGCGCGAGCCGCGTGCGTGACCTCTTTAAGCAAGCCCGCGAGAAGGCCCCGTGCATCGTGTTCATCGACGAGATCGACGCCATCGGGCGCTCGCGCGGGAAGGGCCAGATGCAGGGCGGCAACGACGAGCGCGAGAACACCCTCAACCAACTCCTCGTCGAGATGGACGGCTTCTCGACCGACAAGGGCGTGATCCTCATGGCGGCCACCAACCGGCCGGACGTACTCGACTCGGCGCTGCTGCGCCCGGGACGTTTCGACCGCCAGATCGGGGTCGACCGCCCGGACCTCGCCGGGCGCGAGGCCATCTTCAAGGTGCACCTCAAGACCATCAAGATCAACGCCGAGGTAAAGGCCCTGACCTTGGCCGAGATGACGCCGGGCTTTGCCGGGGCCGAGATCGCGAACGTCTGCAACGAAGCCGCCCTCGTGGCCGCGCGCCGCAACAAGACCGCCATCGACCTCGACGACTTCAACCACGCCCTCGACCGGGTGATCGGCGGGCTCGAGAAGAAGAACAAGCTCATCTCCCCCGTCGAGAAGGAGATCATCGCCTACCACGAGGCCGGACACGCCGTGTGTGGTTGGTTCCTCGAGCACGCCAGTCCGCTCGTCAAGGTCACGATCGTCCCGCGCGGCATCGGTACCCTCGGCTACGCGCAGTACCTCCCGAAGGAGGAGTACATCACGCGCACCGAGGCGCTGCTCGACCGCATGTGCATGACTTTCGGCGGCCGTGCCGCGGAGAAGATCGTGTTCGGCAAAATCTCCACGGGCGCCCAGTCCGACCTCGACCAGGTCACCAAGATGGCCTACTCGATGGTGAGTGTCTTCGGGATGAGCGACGAGGTCGGTCAGGTATCCTTCTACGGGATGCAGAACGACAGCTTCTCGAAGCCCTTCTCCGACGAAACCGCGACCAAGATCGACGACGAGGTCCGACGCATCGTGCAAGGGCAGTACGAGCGCGCGCAGGACCTCCTCCTGGAGCGCCGCGAAGAGCTCAACATCATCGCCCGCCAGCTGCTCGACCACGAGGTGATCCTCAAGAGCGACGTCACGCGGCTGATCGGGGAGCGGCCCTTCGACTACACACCGCCCTCGTCCGCGAGTAAGGGCTTCCCCCCCGAGCGCGACATCATGGTGGAGGAGCAGATCGAGGAAGGGATTTAGGGGTGCGGGGTGCCTAGGTGCCTAGGTGCCTAGGTGCGGGGTGCGCATACGACCCCCGCACCCCGCACCCCGCACCCCCTAACTCTCCACCCGCTCCACGAGCCTAAAGCCGTTCCCGTGAATATTCACGATCTCTAGGTTCTCGTCGGCCTTGAGGTACTTGCGGAGCTTGGTGACGAAGACATCCATCGAGCGGGCCGTGAAGTAGTTGTCCTCGCCCCAGATCTTCGTGAGGGCCTCCTTGCGGGTGAGGACGTCGTTCTTGTGGATGGCGAAGAGGCGCAGGAGTTCGGCTTCCTTCGGGGAGAGGCGCTCGAGACTCGCGGCGTCCGTGTCCTTGTCGAGGGTGAGTTCGCGCAGGATGAACTCGAAGTGGTAGCGGCCGATCTGGAACTCGCGGGTGTCGTCCTCGTCGTCGACCTGCGGCTGCGAGCGGCGGAGGATGGCCTGGATGCGCACGAGGAGCTCCTCGCTGACGAAGGGCTTCGTGATGTAGTCGTCGGCGCCGGCCTGGAAGCCCTGGAGGATGTCCTCCTTGAGGTTCTTGGCGGTGAGGAAGATGATCGGGACGTGCTCGTCGCGCTGGCGCACGTCGCGCGCCAGGGAGAAGCCGTCTTTCTTGGGCATCATCACGTCGAAGATGCAGATGTCGAAGTTGTTGGGCTTGAAGGTCCGCAGGCCGGCCTCGCCGTCGGTGGCGAGCGTGACGTCGTAGTCGTGCATCTCGAGGTAGGAGCGCAGGACGTCGCCGAAGTTGGTGTCGTCTTCGACGAGGAGGATACGGGCGTTGGGTGCCGACATAGGGTTCAGGATTTAGGCGCGGTGGGTTTTTGCGGAAGCTCCACCGTGAAGGTCGAGCCCTGCTGCGGGGCGGACTGTACCGACACCCTCCCGCCGTGGGCCTCGATGGCGGCCTTGACGTAGCTGAGCCCGAGGCCGAAGCCCTTGACGTCGTGGCGGTTGCCGGTGTGGACGCGGAAGAAGGACTCGAAGATCTGCCGCTGGTCCTCGCCGCTCATCCCGATGCCCTGGTCACGTACGCGCACCCTAACGCCGTCCCGCGTGTCTTCAGTGCGCACGGTGATGTCGACGACCTCCGGGCTGTACTTGATGGCGTTGTCGAGCAGGTTGTGGATCACGTTGCTGAGGTGGGTACGGTCGGCGGTGACGTGCGGACGCGTGGCCTCGAGCTCGAGGTGGAGCTGCCCGCCGCGCTGATCGACCTGGAGGGTCATGTGCTCGGCGGCCTGCTGGGCGAGTTCGTTGATGTCGATCTCGACGGGCTTGAGCTTCATGTCGCCGCGCTCGATCTGCGCGGCCTGCAGGACCTTCTCGACCTGGCGGTGCATGCGCTGGTTCTCGGCCTTGATGATGCCGGCGAAGCGATTGAGCCTGTCGGGGGAGCCGATGACCTTGGCGTTCGTGATCGAGTCCGCCGCCAGGCTAATGGTCGCGATCGGGGTCTTGAACTCGTGCGTCATGTTGGAGATGAAGTCGTTCTTCATCCTCGACAGCCGCTTCTGGCGGAAGATGATCACGATCGAGTACGCGAAGCACGCCAGGACGATCGACAGCAGCACGCCACTCACGAGGATCGTCCACCACACCGAGGCCAGGAGCACGCTGGACCGATCCGGGAAGTGGATCACGAGCATGCCCGGGGGCTGCTGCGGCGAGGTCTCCTTGAACAACCACACCACGTACCGACTCGACTCGAGCGACCCCTTCTCCGCCGAGTCGTCGGACACGAAGTTGGCCGGTCCCGCGTCGCCGACGAAGTACTTCCCGTCGCGGATGATGAAGCCGGTCGGGTTGACCGAAAACACCCCGTAGGTATAGGCGGCCGAGATGCCGTAGTTCGCGAGCTCCTGGCGGAGGATGGTGTCGAGTAGCTGCGGCTGGATGCGGTTGCCGAGCGGGACGCTCTGTAGGTCGGACGCGTACTGCATGTACTGCCGGAAGTACGGATCGGAGAACCGCGGCCGCTCGCGGCCGTCTCCCGCGCCGATGGCCACCGCCGCGCTCGCGTTCGCGGCCTGCGGCAAAGTATCCTGCAGGCTGTCGTACTGGCGATTCTTGAAGAAGTCGATCGAGTACCCATTGGCGTAGGCATCGCGGTTCTCGAGTTGCGCGAGCCGCTCGGCCGTGCCGTTGAGCGCCGCGAAGGCCTGCTCGTCGAAGTTCTCGCCGTTGAGTTCGATGAGGTTCTGGATCCAGGTCACCTGCATGACGGTGATCCCGAGGAGCGCCACGGACATCACGGACACGATGAGCCAGATCTTCGCCTTCGACATAGGTGCGGGGTACTACAAGGGTAAGCGAAAAGCGTTAGAACGCCGTAGGGTATTGCCGCGCAGCCGGAGCCGTCCGCCGGGGATACCCTATCTGTGCCACGCGCGCGACCGAGTCAATGTCGCCAGCCGCGTACATTTGCGCCCCGCATGAAGAACCTTCTCCTCCTTACGCTGCTGTGCCTCTCCGCCGTCGCCGTCGCCTCGGCGCAGGCGAAGTTGGGTCACGTCAACACGGGCCTCGTCCTCGAGTCCCTCGACGCCACCGCCGAGGCCGACAGTATGCTGCAAGTCTACCAGGATACGCTGCGCGATGGCCTCGCCGCCCTCGAGGCCGAGTTCACGACCATGCTGGAGGCCGCGCAGAGCGGGCGCAGCGACATGACCCCGAAGGCGCTCCAGCAGGCGCAACAGGACCTGCAGGAGCTGCAGCAGCAGATCGAGGTCTTCCAGTCCGAGGGCGCCCGCATGTTCGAGTCCCGTCGCGCGCAGTACCTCACGCCCATCGTCGACGAGGTGATGGCGACGATCAGGGCTTACGCCAAAACCAATGGCTATACCCTCATCCTCGACTCGAGTCTGCCCCAGGCCCTGCTCTTCGTCGATGACGCCGCCGACCTGACGCCCGTGATCATCGCCGAGCTGACGAAGGCTTAGAACGCTAAGTGGTGAAGGTGGAAGGGTGACGGGACTACTCCCGCGCCTGGTACTCCTCGAAGGCGGCCGTCAGGCCATCCAGGTCTAGGTAACCCGCCGGCCGACCGTCGATCTCCTCGATCGCCACCGACCTCGGGTGGCAGGCAAACTGGCGGCTCAGTTCCTTGAGGGGGGCGTGGCTGTCGTGACACACGACGGTGAGCATCTCGAGGTCGCCCACGTGGCGGCTGTGGTCGGGCGCCAGGTGGAGCAGCTGTACGGTCACGAAGCCAATCGGGCAACACTCGTCGGCGATGACGGCGCCGGCGTGTCGGTTGCGCTCGAGTTGGTGGAGGACGTCGGCGATGGGGACGCTCGGGTCGAACACCCGGACCCCGTGCGCGTGCTGCCCGAGGCGGTCGCCCTCGAGGAAGTGCTGCACCGACGCCATGTGGACCTCGCGCCCGGCGAGCACGAAGAGGTAGCCAAACAACAGCACGAACATGTAGTCCCCGCGCCAGACCACGAAGGCGATCCCGACCAGGAGAATGAGCCTCGCCGCAACGGCGCTGATCTGCGTGGCCCGGAGCCGCGGCATCCAATTAGTGAGCACCGAGCGCAACAGCCGTCCGCCGTCGAGCGGGAACACGGGTACGAGATTGACCGCGAAGACGATCAGGTTAAAGACCGACAGGCTCGCCAGCGTGGCCCCGGCCGAGAAGTTGCCTTCCCACAGGAAGCGTTCGCCTTCCGGCAAGACGTACACCAGGGGCAGGAGCAGCAGCCCGAGGAGTAGGTTGACGAGCGGTCCGGCGAAGACGACGGCGCTCTCCTGCGTGGCCGTCCCGGGGAGCCTCTCGAGGCGCGCGGCCCCGCCCACGGGCAGCAGCAGCACATCGTGCACGCCGACCTTGAAGTACCGAGCCGCCAGCGCGTGTCCGAACTCGTGCAACAGCACACAGACCAGTACCCCGAGCACGAGCACCTCGAGCCACATCATCCCCGGCACGGTGAGCTCACGCCAGACCCCGAAGCCCAGGGCCAGCAAGGGCAGGGCGTAGGTGAGGGCGTGGACCCGGATCGGGATGCCGGCCAGGGTGCCTATTTGGTGAAGGGCTTTCAACCTGCAAGGAACCTGGGGGGCGGGGGTAAGTTGTCGGGGCGCCGCGTTTGGCTGGCTCCGCCAGTGCGGCGTGTGCCGGGGGCGAACTGAACCGCAATTCGACGTAGGTACCCCGTTGGACTGAAAGTTCGGATGCTAATGCACCTCACGTTAAGTTCGGCTCCGCCGAGAGGTCGCGCGCTAAAGCACGCTAAACCGTGGGCTGGGGCCCGGCTTGCCGCCTAAATTAGAAAAGGCTTTCGCCAAAACACGCGTGTCGTGTTTTGGCGAAAGCCCTCAAGCTGATGTCATCGACTCCGCTGGTGCCTTAGACCATCGCCTCCTCGTGCGCGAACTGCATGTCGGGGTAGAGCTCTCCCTTCAGCAACGCACGGCTCAGGACGATCTTCTGGACCTCGGACGTGCCCTCGTAGATCTGCGTGATCTTGGCGTCGCGCATGAGGCGCTCGACGTGGTACTCCTTCACGAAGCCGTAGCCGCCGTGGATCTGGACGGCCTCCACGGTCTGCTCCATGGCCACCTTCGAGGCGTAGAGCTTGGCCATGCTCGAGAGCGTGTCGTAGTTGAGGTGGCGATCCTTCGCGATGGCGGCCTGGTAGACGAGCAGGCGCGCGGCCTCGACCTCGGTGGCCATCTCGGCGAGCTTGAAGGCGATGGCCTGGTGCTGGGCGATCGGCTTGCCGAACGCCTCGCGCTCCTTGGCGTAGGCGGTGGCGAGCTCGAGTCCGCCGGCGGCGATCCCGAGGGCCTGGGCGGCAATCCCGATGCGGCCCCCGGCGAGGGTCTTCATCGCGAACTTGAACCCGAAGCCGTCGGCCCCGATGCGGTTCTCCTTCGGGACCTTGACGTCCGAATACATGATGGTGTGCGTGTCGGAGCTGCGGATGCCGAGCTTGTCCTCCTTGGCGCCGATCGTCACGCCGTCCCAGTGGGTCTCGACGATGAGGCAGTTGATGCCGCGGTGGGCCTTCTCGGGGTTGGTCTGCGCGATGACGAGGTGGACCTGGGACGTGCCGCCGTTCGTGATCCAGTTCTTCGTGCCGTTGAGCAGGTAGTGGTCGCCCATGTCGACGGCCGTGGTCTTCTGGCTCGTGGCATCGGAGCCGGCCTCGGGCTCCGACAGGCAGAAGGCCCCGATCCACTCCCCGGTGGCGAGCTTCGGGAGGTACTTCGCCTTCTGCTCCTCGGAGCCGAACTCCTGGAGCCCGTAGCAGACCAGGGAGTTGTTGACCGACACGATCACCGAGCAGGAGTTGTCGACCTTGGAGAGCTCCTCCATGGCGAGCACGTAGCTCAGGGTATCCATGCCGCCCCCGCCGTACGCCGTGTCGACCATCATGCCCAGGAAGCCGAGCTCGGCCATCTGGCGGACCTCCTCGGTCGGGTAGGTCATCGACGAGTCGCGCGCGATGACGCCGGGCTTGAGGGTCGACTGGGCGAACTCGCGGGCGGCCTCCTTGACGGCGCGCTGCTCTTCGGTGAGGTTGTATAACATTGCATCTTCGGTTGGGTCTCGCAAATTTACGTATTTGCAAGTCTCTGCGCGGAATAGCGAAAGTTCGCCGCGGTCAGGTTGTGGTCCTTAATTAGGCGCTTGCGCTACGGAAATCCGCAAGCCGAAGCCCTCGAGGCCCGGCACCGAATCCCGGCGCATGAACTGCCGCAATATCATGGCGTAGGCGCCCGCGGCGGGGTAGTGGGTCGAGGCCTGGAGCGGGAGCCGCAGCGTGCACTCCTCGCCGCGGCAGTCCCCGAGCCAGCGCCCGCTGCCGTCGGCGAGCTCGAGGCTCAGGGGCTCCGTCTGGCGCCGGCCGTCGGGGTAGACGGTCGTGAACTCGGCGTAGAGATTCTGCGTCGCGAAGACATCCCTGTGGTCGACCTCGAGGGTGAGGTCGTAGGCGCGGCTCGTGTCGGCGATGTCGTAGGCGAAGACCACGGAGTCGGCGTAGGCCCACTGGCCGGGGAGGTCGCGGTGTTGCTCGTAGACGACTTCGGGGCCGCAGGCGGTGAACGCGGTGAGGGCGAGGAGCGTGACGGCGCAGGCGAGGGTGGTGTGGGCTCTGGGGTGGGTACAGCGATTGCCACGCCAGCTCCTACGTCGCGGCTCGCAATGACGGGTCGTGCGTCGCGGCTCGCAACGGCCGTCATTCCGAGACGGCGCAGCCTGGCGTGGGAGTCTCACAGAGGGCCGCCACCTCACTGGAAGAAGTCCTTCACCTTGTCGAAGAAGCCCTTCTCCTTCGAGTGGCCCTCGGGCTGGAAGTTGGGACTCTCGCGCAGCTCCTCGAGCAGCTCGCGCTCGCGGTCGGAGAAGCGCTTCGGGGTGAAGACGTTGACGTGCACGAACTGGTCGCCGCGGCCGTGGGCCTGGACGCTCGGGAGGCCCTTGCCCTTGAGGCGCTTGATCTCGCCGGACTGCGTCCCGGGCTGAATCTCGAAGCGGACGTTGCCGTCGAGGGTCGGGACCTCGACCTTGGTCCCGAGGGCGGCGTCGGCGATGTTGACGCGCAACTCGTAGACGAGGTCCTGGCCGTTGCGCTGGAGGGACTCGTGGGGGATCTCGTTGATGTTGATCAGCAGGTCGCCGGAGGGTCCGCCGCGGCGCCCGGCGTTGCCGCGGCCCGTCATCGACAGTTGCATGCCCTCGGCCACGCCGGCGGGGATGTCGAGGTCGATGGTCTCCTCGCCGTAGACGATGCCGTCGCCCTTGCACTTCGGACAGTTGGCCTCGATCTGCTGGCCGCTGCCCGCGCAGGTGGGACAGGTGGCCGTGGTGGCCATCTGCCCGAGGAAGGTGTTGCGCACCTGGCGCACCATGCCCGACCCGCCGCACGTGCCGCAGGTCTTGACGCTCGAGGCGTCCTTGGCGCCGGTGCCGTCGCAGGTGTCGCACCCGACCTGCTTCTTGATCTTGATCTTCTTGTTGACGCCGTTGGCCACCTCCTCGAGGGTGAGCTTGACGCGGGTGCGGAGGTTGGAGCCGCGCTCGCCGCGGGGCTGTCGGCGCCCGCCGCCGCCCTGCTGCCCGAAGAAGCCCTCGAACGCCGAGCCCTGCCCGAAGATGTCGCCGAAGTTCTGGAAGATGTCGTCCATCGTCATCCCGCCGCCGAAGCCACCCGGCCCGCCGCCCTGGCCCATGCCCGCGTGGCCGTAGCGGTCGTAGCGCGCGCGTTTCTGCGGGTCGGTGAGGACCTCGTAGGCCTCGGCGGCCTCCTTGAACTTCTCCTCGGCCGCCGGATTGTCGGGGTTGCGGTCGGGGTGGTTCTCCATCGCGACCTTGCGGTACGACTTCTTGAGTTCGGCCTCGGTGGCCTGCTTGGAGACCCCCAGGACCTCGTAATAATCTCGTTTGGACATATAATCTTCGGATGCGGCGCCCGCGAATCGGGTTTTGCCGAAAGGCGCCTAATAAAAAGCCCCCGGCGGGGCGCTGCGCACGTGCTACTTGCCGATCACCACCTTGGCGTGGCGGATGAGCTTATCGTTGAGGAAATAACCGGGCTCGATGGTGTCGACCACCTTGCCGACGAGCTCGGGCGTGGGCGCGTCGATCTCCGTGAAGGCCTCGTGGAGGTCGGCGTCGAAGGGCTCCCCGGTCGAGACCATGACCTTCGCGCCGAGGGTCTCCATGGTGCGCTTGAGCTTCTGGTACACGAGCTCGACGCCCTTCGTGAAGGACTCGTCGTTGGCGTCGCTGTCGGCCGTGGCCTTGGCGCGGTCGAAGTCGTCGACCACCGGGAGGATGGCGCGGATGGTGGACTCCCCGGCGGCCAGGCGCTCCTGGAGTCGCTCGCGGGCGGTGCGCTTGCGGAAGTTGTCGAACTCGGCCATGAGGCGCAGGTACTTGTCCTTGAGCTCGGCGAGCTCCGCGCGCGTTTTGCCGAGTTGGGTCTCCTCGTCGACGGGGGCGAACTCAGCCCCGGTGTCGGGCGTCGGCCCGTCGATCGACTCGATGATGCGCTCGCCGGTTTGCTCGTCGGTGAGGTCGGGGTCCTGCTCGAAGTGGGGATCGGTTTGCATGAGTACGGATTTGGTAGATGGGGGTAGCGGTAGAGGCAAATTTCCGCAAACGGCCTACCAATCCCGAATCGCCGTCAATCTGGCAGCGGTGGGCACGCCCGGCTGACGGATCGCGGGACCCCGCCCGCGTTACCTGACAGGTTTACGCACACGATGGGTGCCCGTAGTGCCGCCGACGCCTCGCTACGGTAACACCACGACGATGCGGGCGGCCAGCAGACCCTCCTCGCCTTCGAGCTGCAGCACGTGCGCTCCTGCCTGCAGGCCGCTCATCGTGAGGTCGGCTTTCGCCAAAACCGTCGATCGCAGCATCCGCCCCTCGAGGTCGATCAGGCGCACGGTGTAGGGGCCTTCGCCAAAACCGTCACCGTGGAGGGTGATCGAGCCCGCGGACTGCGCGACGGTGATGCCCGCGGGCCAAACCCGGTCGTGCGACCCCGAAGCGGTGCTCTCGGTGAGGGTGACGATGGCCTCGTCCGGCTGGTCGCCGCTCGTGCCGCCATTGCCGTTGACGGCGTTGCCGACGGCGTAGACGTTGAGGGCGCCGGTGCCCTTGGCGGGGGCCGTCCAGTCGATGTCGATCGTGCCGCTCGTGAGACGGCGGCGGTGCTCGAAGTAGTTGCGGCCCCCGAAGGTGCTCACCTGCGCGTTGGCGGGGGCCGTACCGTAGGTGCCGGCGCTCGCCTTTTGCCCGTCGATCACGAGGACCTGGAAGCCGTAGCCGCCCGGCGTCGTCGCGGTGGCGATGTCGACGCGGAGTTTGTAGGTCTCGCCGGGGCGGTAGCTCGCCTGGGCCTGCCCCTGGGCATCGAGGAGCGCGAAGGTGGTCTTCGTGCCGAAGCTGCCGCCGTTGTGGCAGCCGCTGCACTGGCGACTTCCGGACAGGCCGCTGGAGGTGCCGTCGACGCCGCCGTTGGCCGGTCCGGTCGAGTAGCTCGAAAGGTAGAAGCCGGCGAAAACGAGGAGCAGGAGGGTAGAGTGAAAGCGCATACGTCGGGGGTGGGGGCGGGGTGATCGGTAGGATTACTTACGCGAGCGGGGAGCCGAAGGGTTGCCTTTCCGACTTGCGTCTCGGTAAAGCTAGCTGTTATATGCAGAGCCGGGGCCGCCGGGGCATCGTTGGCGTTCGGCGGGGTACGCGCTACTCGTACGCGGCCTCGGGGAGTAGCCTCAAGCCTACGCTGAGCTCGATGCTCACGTTGTTGATCCGCCGCTGGCCACTCGACTCGTTGTTGCCGGTGACGGGGCTGAAGAACTGGAGCGGCGGCTGGTCGTACTGCTGCGAGACGTCCGGGCTGATGCGCAGCTCCAGGAGGGCGTCCAGTTTGGCGGACAACTGTAGTTCGAGTCCGACGCCCACGTCGACGCCGTAGACGAAGTCGCGCACGTAGACATCGTCGGGGTAGGCGAGCCCGTAGCCGAAGTCGTCGTTGACGCCATCGGTGTCGCCGAAGTCGGTGGCGAGGTTGTACTCCCCGCGCAGGCCCAGGGACACGAAGCCCCGCCGGTCGCCGACGGCGTAGTGCTGCTTGCCGCCGAGGGTGAGGCCGAGGTTCGAGAACACGAACCTGAGGGACTGCGGGCGGATCGTGACCTCCTGGCCGGTAGCCGGGTCGCGGTACTGGAAGCCGCGCGAGCGGATGGCCGAGCCGCGCTGGTGGTACCCGAGGCTCGCGAACAGGGAAGTGGGCGAGGAGTAGTCGAGTCGCTCGACCTGGAGGTCGGCGTGGTAGGCGATTAGGGGGCTCTGCTCGAAACCGTCCCAGCGCTGGGTGGCGAGCGTGGGGCCGGCCTTCAGGGTGTAGCCGAGGAAGGTTTGGGCCGAGGCGAGGTGGACGGTAAACAGTGCGATGAGCAGCGTGGCCGCGCGGACGATCCCACTGCACGTAGCGAGGGTGGTGGCGGGTTTTGGCGAAAGCGAAAATTCGCGATAGCAAAGCCGTACGGGACTAGAGCTGGAGGGCCGGAGGTGTGGCATGAGGCGACGGCTTTTGGGCCACGTGGTCACCAAATGTAGGCCAAACGCATGAGGGGCGCGGCTCATGTAGCAAATCCGGCCCAGGGGAATAGGGTATTCTCGTACCCCTAATGGTGTAAAGGTCTACCTATAGCCGGGCAGGCGGCGTTGCGCCGGGGGGCGATCCCCCGCTAGACTTGTACTCACAAGCGGCAACCGATGCTGCCGCAGCGGCCCCGAGCGAATCTCCACTTACACACCACACACTTTCTAGCCCGGGCGGGCCACACTCCCAGACTTACACAAACACCACGCCAAAACGAACACGCCCGCCCGGCTTCCCTTCTTCTACGAACACACGGACAACACGCCAACGATGACCCACCTCCTACGCCTCTCGACCCTGATGCTCCTCTTCGGTACGGCCTGCAGCTCGCCGAAGGTCTTGCTGGAGAACAACCGCGACAACCTCCGCGGCGCCCGCACGATCGCGACGGCCTTCTACGAGAGCTACGGCGCGCACCTCGACCTGAAGGATGTCCCCTTCGTCACGGCGGGGATGGAGGGCGGTCCGGGTTTCTCGTACGACACCGACCACAACGTGCTCTTCGTCACGCCCTACGAGTACGCGGACTTCGACACGCAGAAGTACTTCGGTCGCGCGAGCGCGAGCGGGGACGGCAAGGCCGATTACAACTCGCTCATGTTCGACTACTTCACGGCGCACCAGCTGATGCACCTGGTCTACGACGAGGCCGGCCACAGCCCCGCGAGCCACTGGGAGGAAGAACTGCACATCCACACGATGACCTGGCTCTTCCTCGGGCGCAACGGCCTCGCCGAGGGCCGGGACGCCAACTGGCTCAACACCCTCGCCCAGGTCGAAGGTCGACTCGTGAGCCGCTACCCCGACGCCGCCCTCGACACCAACTTCGCCCGGGCCCTCGAGATCACCAACAACGCCACCTACTGGTACGTCACCGCGGTCGGCATGCGCGAAGCCTACGAATTAGCGAAGCCCTACGCTTCGGAGCAGTCCTACCTCAGTCAACTCGTCACGCCCCCCGCCGCGGCCCAGGCCTCGGTGACGCGCTGAGCGATTTGTCAATGTCCGATTAGTGAAATTGATAAGGGCAGCAGCTCCGCGGAAGTGGGGCTGTTGTTGCTTTTTGAGGGGGCTTTCGCCAAAACCCGCCACGGCCGCCCAGTCACACCCGCGCCACACGCCCCCGGAGAGCCGGTGCACGAGCCGTGTTTGCCTGGCTCCGCCAGGTGCGGCCACGCCGCGAAGGCTGTGGACCTGGCAGCGTAAGGCGTGGGCACCTACCTCCACACGCAGGCCAATATGGCCCGCGCCACACACCCCCGGAGAGCCGGTGCACGAGCCACGTTTGCCTGGCTCCGCCAGGTGCGGGCACGTCACGAAGGCTGTGGACCTGGCAGCGTGAGATGGGAAAGGGCCCCTTCTCTAAGCAGGCAAACACGGCCCGCCACGACGCCTACGCCCGCGCTCTCCTACTGCAATTTAAACCTAATCGTGAGCCCGCCCTGCGTATTCGTCGTCTTGAAGCTGTTGCTCACCTTCGGGTTCTGCGAACGGTAGTCGACGAAGAGCCGGAGGCTCAGCTGTTTGTTGACCTCGTACTCGGCACTCGGGCTGATCGTGATGCTCGTCGAGCCGCGGGTGGCGATGTTGCCGCCCTGCTGGTCGAGGAGGCGGTTGCGGGTCTCGTCGTCGGCGTAGCGGACGTCGAGCTGGAGGTCGAGGTCGTTGCCGATCGGGTTGTTGCCGCGGCGGTCGCGCTTCTTCTTCTTGCCCGTCGCCTCGTCGTCGGGCTGTACCTCATCCGCCGGGGCGTCGCGTGAGGTCTTGATGATCGCCTTGTCGGCGGCCTTCTGCGAGATCCCGAAGTAGCGTAGGAGGTCGACGTTCTTGACGACGTACCCGTACCCGAAAGAGAACTCCTGCGCGTTGCGCTCGGCCAGCGTGTTGTCGACGAAGCTCATCCCGAGGTTGCGGCTCTTGTTGACGCTGAAGCGGATGCTCATGTCATTCCTGAGCGTCGACTCCACGCCGATCAGCGGCTGGAATTGCTCGGTGAGCACGAGGTTCGGGATCACCAGACGCGCGTAGTAGCTCTTCGTCGACGGGTTGACCGACTGCGGGCCCTCGTACAGCAGGTTCGTGTTGTAGCTGTTGACCGTCAGCGAACTCTTGTAGCTGTGCGTCAGACTAAAGCGCGAGAACACGTTCTGGAAGGCCGGAAGGCGCGCCAGACCGTTGTAGCTCACGCGCCAGTTCGGCTTCGGCATCGTGCGGAAGACGTCGAGGCTCACCTCGCCCGCGTCGATCCCGGCGTAGGTCGCGAGGAAAGACCCCATCAGGACCTGCTGCTGCTCCGGACCGTAGCCGTCGAAGTAGCCCTCCTGCGCATAGGCGGTATCCTGGTGGGGCTGCCCGTTCTCGTTGAGGCGCTGGCTGATCTCCTGGCGCGTCGACTCGAAGGCCGCGAAGAGGTCGTCCGAACTTTGGCC
Source organism: Saprospiraceae bacterium (assembly GCA_965215115.1). Classification (GTDB taxonomy): domain Bacteria; phylum Bacteroidota; class Bacteroidia; order Chitinophagales; family Saprospiraceae; genus CALDTK01. The sequence goes on along the minus strand of OZ244050.1, from coordinate 899,629 downwards.
GAAGAGCGTGTTGATGGCCCCGTAGCTGATGGCGTACGACCCGACATCCACGGGGACGAGCCGCGCGAAGGAGGTCTCGTTTTGCCCGATAAGGGTATCCTTAAAGAACTCACTGTGGTTCTCGCTGAAGCGCTGCGACAGGTCCAGGTCGATCTTAAAGTCGCGGAAGGGCTCGATCGACAACTGCGCGGCGATGGTCTGGGAGTAGGTCTGGAAGATCTGCTGGTTGAGCGTAATCGCCGTCGAGAAGTTGTCCTGGCGCTGGAAGAGGTAATCGTCCGCGCGGGCCACCTGCCCGAAGGTGCCACGGATGTCAGGCTGCAGGCCCCCGATGAAGTCCCAGCCCGGCTCGGCGAAGCCTGAACTCAGCCCGAGGTACTTCGCCTGCGGCAGGAAGCCCGGGAGGGTAGTACCGAATTCCTCGTTGTACGTCACGTTGCCGCGGCGAAGGAGCAGCAGCGGTCGCACCGCGGCGCGCTCGCCGTTGCTCAGGACGCGTGCCCGGCGCTTCTCGCGCCTGGCCTGGCGCTCGGCCTCGGGGTCGAGCTCGCCCACGAGATCACCCTCCTGGGCGTCCCTGCTCGGCGGCTCCACGGGCGTATCGCGGCCCGGCGTGGCCCCGTCGCGCGTACGCGATGGTTTGGGCCGCGGCGCCGCCTGCACCTTCTCGAGGTACTTGAACCTGCGGTACAGGGTCTCGAAGTTGATGTCCGCGCGGATCTGGCGCTGCTGCCCGTTGCTGATCACATTGCCGAGCGAGTCCTGGAGGTTGAGCGCCCCGGCGTTCCAGTTGTAGGACCCGGCGTACTGCGCGGTGACTTTCACGAAGTCGAGGTACGGGATCTGCGCCGTCGGCACGGTGTAGTTGACGTCGAAGCGGTGCTGGTAGGCCTTGTTGCGACCGCCGTTGCGCAGGGCGGCCCAGACGCTGTCGCGCCTAAACTCCTCCCCGTAGGGATTGCCGTCCGCGTCGAAGTTGGGCAGCTCGTCGATGACGGCGCGGTTGGTGGCGTTGAACTGGAAGCGTAGGTTGCGCGAGAAGTCCCAGTTGAGGCTGTAGTCCCGGTCCCAGGTCCAGTTGCGGTTGAAGAAGGTACTCAGCTCCGGGTTGCCGTCCGTGAAGCGGTACCGCGTCGACTGCAGCACGCGGTCCATCTGCGTCGAGACGGCCACGCGGCTCGGCAGGGGGTTGAAGTTGAAGTCGCGGACGAGGTTGAAGTATTTCTCGTTCTTGATCAGGCCCTTGAACGGCTCGATTGGCTTGCTGCGCGGGGAGTAGTTGTAGTCCAGCGAGCCGTAGTGATTGAGGACCTCGTCGAGCTCGATCAGGGGACTCGTGCGGTCGGTCTCGTTGCGGACGTAGCTCGCGCTGAAGTTGGAGATGTCCCACGGCATCGGGAGCCCGTTCGAGGTCCGGTCCTTGCGGACGTTCGTGAAGTTGATCTCGTTCTGGACCACGCGATCCACCGCCTGCGTGCGGATCGAGTCCGGGTCGTCGGCGTCCGCGATCTTGTCCTTGAGCTTGATGTCGAGGTCGTAGGGGTCGTACTCCGGGGTCTTGACGTTGTTGGAGTGCACCACCGTCATCGGGAGGCGCAGGCCGGCCGTTTCCGGCAAAAACTTACCCAGCTCGAACGTGCCCGAGATGTCGTAATTCAGGGTGGACTCCCGGGCGCGGTCGGCGAGCTTCTGGTCGATGGCCCCCCAGCCGATCGAACTGTACGAAGCGCTCGCGCTCACGGTGCCGAAGTCGGCCAGCTGCAGGTCGAGCCTCGCCTGGCCCGCGGCCCCGCCCCGCTCGTCGAGGCCGTTGAGGCGCAGCTCGTTGACCCAGATCTGGGTGCAGATGAGCTCGGCGCCTCCGGCCGGGTTGCGCATCCCGATCATGACGCCCTTCACGAGCCCGAGGTTGGGATTCCCGATCACCGCCATCCGGTTGGCCGAGTCGCGCGGGTCCTGCATCGTGAAGAAGGTCTGCAGGCTTGCCCCCTGGGCGTTGCGCGCCTCCTTGAGGGCGATGAGGTCCTTGAGGTTGATGTCTAGTTCGTTCGCCTTCGGCCAGATCGCCTCGGAGAGGTCGCCCCCGCCGAGGTCCTCGACGCGGGTAAACTGGAGGGGGATCTCGTACTCGTAGTAGTTGTTCTGGAAGTCGCTCCCGAGGCGCACGAAGAGCCGGGCGTCGCCGTCCTCGAGCAACTCCGGGGCGATCTGGCTGCCGTTCGGGTCGTACTCCTCGGCGTGCGTGAACATCCGCAGCCGGTCGTAGACGCGCATGTCGAGGTTGACGATCTTGTAGATCGCGCGGGCGCCGCCGTCGGGCAACTCGCAGACGGTCATCACCTGCGACTGCTCGTTTTGCTGCAGGCCACCCGGGGCGTTGATCTGGTTCTCCCTCACGATGCCTGCCGGCAAAACGTACGTAAACGGCAGTCGCCCGGTGTTCTCCTCGATGTTCACCGCGTCCACGTCGAAGAGCACGGGCCGGTCGGGGTCCGTCACGATGGGACCGGGATCGCGGAGGACGTCGTTTCGCAGGTAGCGGCGCCACTGGTTGCGCACGAGGTCCAGACGGGCGAAGCGCAGGGTGACCGGCCGCTGGAAACCCTTGAGGTACATGCGCACGAAGCGGATCGAGCGGAAGTCCTGGATCGAGCCGATCTTCCGGTCCCACTGGTCGAGTGGCATCTTGAAGCGGTACCAGACCTGGTCTTGCTGGGGCTTGCCGCGGCCGCCGCCGTCCACGACCCGTACCTGCGTGATGTAGCGCGCCAGCTCCTGGTCGATCTCGCCGGTGGCCGGGTTGCCGACCCGGAGCGGGATCTTGTACTGGTAGTAGCTCTCGGTCTCCGACAGCGTGTTGTCGCCGTTGACGTCCTCGGAGTCGGGGAGGTTGGTCGAGTTGGCCGCCAGGCCGGACTGGTCCGCGAGCGGGGAGTTGCCCTGGGGCCCGTTAAATCGGCGGTAGCTGTCGCGGGCGTCGACGTTGTTCTGCCCGAGGAAGGTCTGGAAGTTGTCGTTGGCCGGGTCCTCGAGGATGGCGTCGTAGGCGGCGGGCGTGAGGCCGGCGCGGATGTCGGCGAGCCAGTCGCGGAACACGACGGCCTCCTCGGCGTCGTCGGAGCCGTCGTAGCCGAGGTCCTGCTGCACGCGGCTCTCCGGGTCGTTGTCGAAGGCCTGCACGATGGGCGCGAGCCGGGGCACCTTCCCGAACGTGGTCCGGTCGAAGGGCCGATCGCCGTTGGCCGTACCGCGGGCCCCGCCGGGCAGGCCGTTCTCGAAGAAGAGCCGGCTGTCGCGGATCACGTCCTCGGACACGTTGCCGAACTCGATGTAGAGGTCGCCCTCGTTGGTCGCGTCGGTCTGCCCGTCGAGGAAGGGGCTCAGCATCCAGAACTCGAGGTACTCGATGTTGGCCGCCTGGAAGTCGTTGGTCGTAAGGTCGCGCATGATCCCGCCCCAGCGCGTCTCGGGGCGCTCGAGGCGTCCGTCGCCCGTGAGCCCGGCCGAGAGGCGCCCGTAGCCGCCGGGCACGTCGAAGTTGTAGGGCCCGCGCTCCTGGGGGCGGTAGGTGATGTCGAAGGTGAACAGGAAGTTGTTGGCCGTGTAGGGGCTCACCTGCCGCAGGGGGTAGAGGTCCTGCGGGTTGGCCTGGTAGGTGTAGGGCCCGAGCTCGGTGGCGTCCCCGAAGGCCGTCTGGTCGATGCGGTACCAGTTGATCATCGCGCGGTTGGCCTGTAGCGCCAGGGAGTCTTCGCGTGTCCGCAAAACGCGCGCGCTCTCGGGGAACAGGTCGGGTTGTCCCTGCGGCACGGAGGCCAGGCGCCAGCGGTTGATCGGGGTCTTGAGGTCGAACCCCGAGGCCGAACCCTCGAAATCGTCGATGTAGACGGTGCCGCCCTCGCCCTTGTTGATGTCGATCACCTTGGAGTGACCCGGCTTGAGGAAGGCCGCCTCGGCGGAGAAGTTGATGCTCGACGGTTCGCGCGTCGAGATGCCCGGGAGCTTGTCGACGAGACGCGTGAGCCAGGGCGCGTCCGCGCCGTAGAGCACGTCGAGGCCAAAGATGCGGTTGTTGATCGGGTCGTCGCCGATGTTGACCTTCTGCGAGAACGGGCGCTCGCGCATGTGCATGTACGTACCCCCGACGCTGAGCGACTTGTTGACCTCGTAGTCGGCGCGCAGGCCGATCATCGAGCGGTTCTGCTGCCCGAACACGGCGTTGTCCTCGAAGCTCGCCTGGATCGGGACGCCCGAGTTGAGGTAGGCGTCGTTGAGGATCTTGATGCGGCCGATGTTGTAGTCGATCTCGTAGTCGACGCCCTCGCGCAGGATCTGCCCCCCGGCCGTCACCCGCACCGAGCCCCGCGGGATGTTGAAGGCCCCGAGCGAGATCTCGTTCGAGACGCTCGACTTGTACGACCCGCGGATGATGAAGCGATTAAACTCCGGGTACTCCCGCGCCCGCACCACCGTGGAGTCGTAGAGCACATCGTAGACGTACTTCGCGCGCTCCGCCGGGTCGTCGATTTGCTCGGCGAGCGTTTTGCCGAAAGGCTCCAACACCGGAAACATGATGCGCCCGTTGCGCGGGTAGATCGTCAGGTCGGGTACGAAATCGAAAATCCCGTCCGGGGTCGGGTCGAGCTGAACGTTGAGCTGGTCGAGGTTAAAGACCCGGATCAGGGGGCGGTTCTCGAGGTTGGACGACGGCAGGAAGCGCTTCTGGCCCCCGCCGGGATCTTCGTAGGTGATGTCGAGGCGGAAGTCCTCGCGGTTGACCTGGTAGGCGCCGATGTTGTAGAAGTTCTTCATCATCAGGTCCCAGGTCGGGATGTCGACCCGGGGCGTGGTCGACTTGAGCATCCGCGTGTAGAGGACGTTGAAGTTGAGCGAATCACCCGCGGGCACGTCGTTCGAGAACTCGCCCACCTTGTAGACCTTGCCGTTGTAGGTGTACTCGTAGGCCACCGACAGTACCTGGTCCGGGCGCACGTTGACGTTGACGGACACGAAGCCGAGGTCGGGGTGGTAGCTGAACTCCTGCGCGCTGAGCAGGCGCGCGCGGACGCGCTCGAAGTCGCGGCTCTGCTCCATGCGGAAGGGCGGCGCCTGGAGGCGGCCCACGGCGTTTTGGCGCAGGCGCGTGGAGGGGTTGTCGGTAAGGGTCTCGTAGAGGCGGTTGACGTCGTTGTCGGGCAACAACTGGCCCCCGATGCTGCGCCCGGCCATCGGGTTGACGTCGGTGGCGTTGGGGTTGGTGATGCGGTCGCCCTCGCCGAGGTCCGTGAGGGCAATCAGGTCACGCACGCCCTCGGTCTGGTCGCGGTCGTTGGTGAGCCACACCTCGATGCGGTTGATCTTGAACAGCGACGTGATGTTGGGGAGGTTCGTGAGGGCGCCCTCGAACTGGTCGCGGTTGAAGTGGCTCAGGAAGAAGTGGCGGTTTTCGTCGTACTCGTCGGCGCGGACGCTGAACTCCTGGTACTGTGCCCCGCCCTTGATCTCGACCTGGCCGCGCTTGGTCTTCTGCTGCGACGCGATGGCCGTCACCTTGAGGTCGCCGAACTTCATGTCCGTGCGCACGCCGAGCAGACCCTGCGAACCCTGGATCAGGTTGGAGCGCAAGGGCAGGGCCACGTTGCCGATCTGGATGTCCTGGATGATCTCGTCCTCGGAGAACTCGGCCGCGTTGTAGGCCACCTTGATGAGCTGGCGGTCGAAGGAGAAGTTGGATTGGGTGTTGTACGAACTCGACAGCGTGAGCTTGGTCCCGATCGACCCGGTCACGTTCATCTGGATGTTCATGTTGAACAGGAACCCGCCCTGGCGCTGGGCGCGGAGGATGATATTGGGGTTCTCCGTGGTGCGGTAGTCGAACCCGAGCGTGAGGTCGACGTTGCCGCGGGTCTGGATGTTGAGGTCGGTGCCGCCGAAGAGTCGGTCGATCAGCGAATTCTCGACGTCGACCGCGTCGATGGGGTCGGCCAGGCCGTTGCCGCCGTCGTTGCCGGAGCTCACGCCCTGGAGGCGGTCGAAGTACCGCGTCTGGCGCTGGCGCTCGCGGTAGGCCTGGTACTCCTCGAACGTGAGGTAGGTCGGGGAGCGAAAGTAGGCGTCGCCGATTTTCTCGGTGACGAGGTAGCGCCCGGTGGCCGGGTCGTACTGCACGTCCTTCGTGACCGCGCTCGGGTCCTGGAGGTCGATCGGGTTGCGGGTCGGGTCGGTGAGGAAGTCCCCGCTGCGGTCCCGGAGGGGGACGCTGTCGCGGGCGGTGCCGCCGCCGGCTTGCGCGAGGGCGTGTTCAGCGAAACCGAAGAGGAGCCCAACGATGAACAGGCGAGTAAAAACTAACTTCATGCGGGGTACACGGTCGGGAGGGCGGCAGGCTACGGGCATGTAGCGCCCCGGGCGGGGCCGTTAGTATTGCTGCGCGCAAAACTGTTGCAGATTTGTGTGTCGGCTTGCGGATCGTGTAGTCTGGTTTGGCGCTTCGGTCAAACGCGCCAGCAGAAGTTTTACGCGGGGGCCGTGAGCGGGGTTGCAACACGGCCTCACCGCCGGGCAGCGAGCGGGCCCTTTTTCCTGAATCGGCCGCGAATGTACCTGAAGGCGTTAAGCTCCTATGGTATTTGTGCTTGGGTGCCTGGGTGCCTGGGTGCCTGGGTGCCTGGGTGCTTGGGTGCCTGGGTGCCTGGGTGCTTGGGTGCTTAGGTGCGCAGCTCGATTAGGGCGGCGCGGACGAGGTCGCCGTCGGTGGTGAGTTCGGGGCGGGCCTTGGTGACGCGGTTGAGGGCGCGCTGGGCGGGGATCTTGGAGTACCCGAGGGCGACGAGGGCGGAGAGGGCGGCCTGGCGGGCGGGGTTGTCGCCGGCGGGGGCGCCGAGGGTGAGGCCGTCCGGCAAAACGTCCCCGAGGGCCTTGCCCATCTTGTCCTTGAGGTCGAGGAGGATGCGCTTGGCGGTCTTCGGGCCGACGCCCTTGATGGACTTGAAGATGTCCTCGCGCTCCTGGGCCACGGCGCTCGCGAGCTCCTCGGGCTTGAGGCTCCCGAGGATGATGCGGGCGGTGTTGGTGCCGACGCCCTGGACGCCGGTGAGGAGTTCGAAGACCTCGCGCTCGGTGGTGGTCGCGAAGCCGTACAGCGTCGGGATGTAGTCCTGGCCGTTGACGTGGTAGTGGATGTAGAGCATCGCGTCGTCGAGGCCGTCGAGGGCGGCGTAGGTCTGGAGCGAGATGTTGACCTTGTAGCCGACGCCGTTGACGTCGAGCACGATGGCGTGGGAGGTCTTGTGGGCGACGTGGCCCTTTAGGTAGTCGTACATGCGGGGGCGAAGATGGGGCGGGCGGGATAGGCGTCCTCGCACATCTGGCCCGTTTTGACGGAAGTCGCTTTAGTGCGCCTGTCGGTGTCGGCTTTCGCCAAAACTTGACCCCCTCGTCGCGTGACAGGCCGCCGCCCAAATTACCTACGTGCGTGCACGCCTCGGCATACCGCCTCGAAGAGTTCGGTGGCGAACACCTCGTATCGCCCGATGGAAGCCACTGGCGGATCAGTTTGTATAAGTCGCCAAAACTAAGTGAAGAATGCTCGTTTTGGCGACTTATAGCTCTTGGGCTACACCACCACCAGCCCCACCTCCCGCAACTCCTCCACCACCCGTCCGGGCCAGAACAGCGCAAAGTCGGGCAGACCCGCCGCCTCGTAGTTTTGCCGAAAGGCGCCGAAAGCAAGCGGCGCGCCGCCCGCCGAAACGCGCACGTCCTGTAGCGCTTTCTCCAGCCACACCCCGAGCTCCGGTCGGCACTTCACGCGGTGCTCGCTCTGCCGGGTCGTGACGAGGAGACGCTTGCCGGCGATGTCGTACGCGACCGGGCCACCGAGCCACGCCACCTTGTGATTCGGCTTCGGCGGCGGGGCGTCGGGCGCGACGAGGTACTCGTAGATCAGGTCGGGCGCGAGTGTCGTGTCGGGGATCTCGTGCTCGAACCATGCCTGCAAATCGTGGTCGATGCCGACGCTGTGCATGTAGTTGTAGAGCGACTTGCGGAGGCCCTCGCCGTAGCGGTCGTGATCGGCGCCGGTGGGGTCGGTGTGGACGAGGTCGTTGTTGGCGAAGGTGCCGGGGGGCGTGTGGTTGGCGACCGCGAAGTGTTTTGGCGAAAGCCCCACCGGACTGTGGGCCGTCATCGCGAAACGGTGCCAGAAGGCCGACTGCAGCACGCTGTGCTCGAAGAGCTGCCGCACGACCTCGAGCGCGTCGACGGTCTCCTGCGCGGTCTGCGTCGGGAACCCGTACATGAGGTAGGCGTGCACCATGATGCCGGCCTGGTTGAAGTTGCGCGTCACCTGCGCGACTTGCTCGACGGTGACGCCCTTGGCGATGAGGGCCAGGAGTCGATCCGAGGCGACCTCGAGGCCCCCCGACACGGCGATACAGCCCGAGGCGGCGAGCAGGCGGCACAGGTCGGCCGTGAAGCTTTTCTCGAAGCGGATATTGGTCCACCAACTCACCACGAGGCGGCGTTTTAAAATCTCCAGCGCGACTGCTTTCATTAGGGCCGGCGGTGCCGCCTCGTCGACGAAGTGAAAGCCACGCTCGCCGGTCTGGGCGACGAGCTCCTCCATGCGATCGACGATAAGTGCGGCCGAAGAAGCTTCGTAATCGCGGATGTAGGAAAGCGATATATCGCAAAACGTGCACTTCCCCCAGTAGCAGCCGTGGGCCATGGTGAGTTTGTTCCAGCGGCCGTCGCTCCAGAGGCGGTGCATCGGGTTGGTGAGCTGGATGACGGAGAGGTACTGTTTGAGCGGAAGCCCGGTGTAGTCCGGCGTGCCGACGTTCGCCTGCTTGACGTCGGGAAAGAGGCTGCCGTTCTGGTAGACCACCGCGCCGTTCTCGAGCATAAAGGTGCGCTTGAGCATCGGTGCCTCGATCTTGCCGTCGAGATAGGACAGAAGATTGTTGAGCGGCATTTCGCCATCGTCGAGCGTGATAAAGTCGACGAACTCGAATACGCGTGAATCGGACAGCGAACGCAGTTCCGTGTTCGGGTAGCCGCCGCCCATGCAGACCTTTACCTTCGGGTGCTGTGCTCGGATGTATTGTCCGCACTTAAGGGCGGAGAATAAGTTGCCGGGGAAGGGCACCGAGATGCAGACCAAGCTCGGTGAAGTCTCCAGCAGTCTCGCCTCAAGTATCCCCAGCATGACCTCGCTGATAAAGCTCGGCGGTGCGAGTAATTCACCATACAATTCGTCAAAGGAAGCCGCGCTCCTTCCGAGGCGCTCGGCGTAGCGACTGAAGCCGAAGTGCGGGTCGATGAGTTCGACGACGTAATCCCCGATGTCCTCGAGGTACATGGTGGCGAGGTGGCGGGCCTGGTCGCGGACGCCCATGGCGCCGAAGGCCCACTCGAGGTCGTCGATTTGCGCGAACTTAGAGGCCTCGGGCAGGAAGTTGCGCTCGCAGATGAGGTGGGCCAGGGTCGGGTCACGGTCCTGGAGGAAGGCGACGACGGGCTCGACGGTATCGACGTAGGCCTCGCCGAGGGCGTGGATGCGGCGGGCGTTGGGGGTGGCGGCCTGCAGGGCGGAAGGGGACGCTTTCGCGAAAACCTGTCCGAGGCCGGCTTTGGAGAAGAGCGCGAGGATGGTCTCGAGGCCGAGGTCGAGCTGGTGGCTCGGGACGTGTTGGGTGTTGAGGTAGCCTTTGAGGTAGGCGGTGGCGGGGTAGGGGGTGTTGAGTTGGGTGAAGGGTGGGGTGAGTAATAAGACGGGTGGCGGCATGGGGCTCACGTTAGCGACTGAATGATACCCCCTCCACCCCCGCCCACATCTCCCCGAACGTCGCGTACCCCGTCGCCAACCCATACAGCTTCCCGGCTTTCGCCAAAACCACCGTCGGGTACCCGCGCACGCCCCAGCTGCGGTTGAGCTGAAAGTCGCGCTGCGTCTCGGCGCGGATCGCATCACTCTCGAAGAGCTCCGCGAAGCGCGCAAAGTCCAGCCCCACTTCGTCGCAGATCGGGCGGTAGAACTCGACCTCCTTCGGGTCGCGGTTGCGTACGTAGAAGTGGTGCTGCGTCAACTCGAAGAACCGCGACGCCACCGCCGCGTCCATCGTGCGCGCGGCCACCACGGCGCGGCAGCTCGGCTCGGTGTTGTACTGGAAGTGCTCCATGTCGAAGAGCTCGTACCCGAAGGGCTGTCCGGAGCGCTCGTTGACCTCCTCCCAGTGGTGCCGCAGGAAACCCCTGAACTGCTCGTTCCACACCTCGCCATCGTCCGGGCGCAGGCCCCCGACCACGATGCGGTACGGGATGCCATTGGCGCGGGCGGCCTGCTCGAGGCGTCGCAGCTCCGGCGAGATCCCCCAGCACCACGAGCACATCGGGTCCCCGACGTAGATCAGTTCGAGGGTGCTGTCGGGCACGGGCAGTTTCGGCGCGGGCGCCATCGCCGCCGGGGAGCAAAGTCCCGTCACCGGGTCACAGTAGGCGCCGGTCGGCGGAGAGGACGTTTGGGACATCGCGAGCTCGGGTTTTAGCGAAAGCGGAACGAAGAGTAGGAAGAGCCACCGCATCATGCCCCAGTAACGCATAATCTATCCTTTCCGCCGAACTCACGCCACGGTTTGCGCGCGCGCCCTACCTTCACGTCCATGACCTTCGCCGAGATCCGAGAAGCCCTCTACGAACTCTCCCCCGAGCAACGCGCCGAACTCGCGGCCACCCTCGCGCGCCTCGCCGAGGAGGACGCCTGGGATCGCCAGATCGAGGCCGACGCGGGGGCGGGGCGGCTGGACTTCCTCTCGAAGGAAATCGACGACGCCATAGCCTGCGGTGACGTGCATGATGCTCCTTAACCGATGAAGCACCGTACGACCGGCAGTTTCTGGAAGCGCTTCGAACTTTTGCCTTCCCACATCCAGAAGGCAGCTAGAAAGAACTACAAGTTGCTAAGGGACAACCCGGATCACCCCTCCTTGAGGTTTAAAAAACTCAAACCGCTGAGCGCCAACAATTACTCCGTGCGGGCGTCGCAGGGCTACCGCGCCATCGGTCAACCACGTGGAGACGAAATGTTTTGGGTCTGGATCGGCCCGCACCATGAGTACGACAAGCTGCTCAAGGGTCTTTAAACCCACGCGGCCCTCACCGCCCCAGCACCTCCTCCAGCGCCTCTAGGTCTCCCGCGCTGTACTTGCGCCTATGAAAGACCTGCCGCCCCTCGGCGTCGAACACGAACACCTGCGGGACGCCATTCAGGCCCCCTTCCATCACGCTCGGGAACTCCCGGTGCACGTCCCAGTAGCTCGTCCAGGGGTAGGCCTCCGACCTAGCGTGAAAGGCGGCCCGGCGCGAGGGAAAGTCCAGGCTCACCGGCACGAAGGCAAAGTCGTACCGCGCCTTCCAGCCCTCGATGCGCGCCTCGATGTCGGCGAGTTCCGTGCGGCACGGCCCACAGGTCGTCATCCAGAAGAGCAAGACGACGGGGCGTTTGCCGCGGTGCTCGCTTAGCACCTCCGCACTCGTTAGCGCCAGCGTATCCGCCGCCCCGCGCGACGCCACCAGCGCCAGGTCAAACGGGAATACCGCGTCGATCTCCGCCAGGGGCCGGGCCGTACTGATGAGGTACTGCGGGTTTTGCGAAAGCGCGCTCACGCACGTCGCCCACAGCAGTCCCGCGGTGAGGAGGCTACGAATTGCTGGGCTTGAGGCGGGCGAGGGCTTCACGGGCGGCGGCGAACTCGGGCGCCATGTTCAGCGCCTGTTGGTAGGCCTGGCGCGCGCGTTCGGTGAGGCCCTGCAATTCGAGTGCCACGCCTTGGTAGTAGCGCGCGTCCACGTAGCCGGGCTCCACCTCGACGGCCATGTCGAAGTGCCGCTGCGCCCGCTGGACGCTGTCCATGTCGAGCAGGACGAGGCCACTGTTGTAGAGCGCCTCGGCGTACTGCGGCTCCAGGCGGATGGCGTCGTCGTAGGCGGCGACGGCCTCGGGGAGGCGCCCCTGGCGCGAGTAGTAGTCGGCCAGCATCCGGAAGGGCAGCGGGTTGTCGCGGTCGACGTTGGTGGCGGTCCGGAGGTAGCGCTCGGCGATCTTGTTGCCGCGGCGCTCGTGGAGGGTCCCGAGCTGCAGCCAAGCGTCGGTCATCCGCGGGTCGAGTTCGGCGGCGCGCTCGTAGGCGTCGATGGGGCGGGCGGTGTCGGTGGTGTCGCTTTCGCGCAAGACCTCGCCCAGCATAAAGAAGACCTCGGGTTCATTCTTGTCGAGGCGCCCCGCGCGCTCGAGCGTCGCGAGGGCGTCGTCGTAGCGCTTGACGATCAACTGGAACTCCGCCAACTTCAGCAGCGTTTGCATCCGGTCGGCGAAGCGGCTGCTCGCGTAGATCATCGTGTTGATCGCGTCGCGGCTCCGCATGTTCTCCAGTTGCGCGTCGGCCAGCAGGTGCCACACTTCGTGGTTGGTGCTGTCGAAACGGATGCTCGCCTGCAGGTCCACGATCGCGCGGTCGAGGATGGCGTTGTCGTAGAAGATCTTGCCGCGCTCCGCGAGGGCCTCGGCGTCTTCGGGGTCGTCGGACAGGCGCTGTGTCAGGCCTTGGATCGCGGCCTGCGCCTCGGCGGAGGCCCCCGGCACGGACTCCCCGGCCGTCACGGCCTCCGTGGGGGCGTCGCCGGCTCCCTGGCAAGCTGTGCAGAGGGCGCCGGCGGTGAGGAGGCTGAGCGCCAAAACGAGTGGGCGCAGTCGCTCCACGCGTAGGGGGCTTCGATTGATGAGGTTCACCATAGGGAACAAAAGTAGCGTCCTCGGCCCCGTAGCGACGACGGGTCGCGCCCTAGCTCGCGTCCCCGTTCTTCTCCTGCGAGTTGATCCCCCAGTCGTAGTCCAGGTACTCGAACGTTTTGCCGGAAGGCAGGCTGTACCCCGAGTGCGTCTCGATGAACTTCGGCAAGCTCCCGCCCTTCCACTCGAAGTCGGGGCCGTACCACTTGAAGATGCTCGAGATCCTGGGCTGCTCGCCGGCCTCCAACTCGTTGCGGGGTCCCTCCAGGAAGGCCGTCACGGCGCTGTCGAGCTGGGCGTCGAGGCGGTCGGCCGTGAAGGCCTCGTTGAGGAGGGGTGGGCAGGACACGCTCGCGCAGTTGACCGCCACGTGGATGCGGCTGTCCTCGAACTTCGGGCGGATGATGCCGTGCTCGATGTTGTTGAGGTCGTACTCGTGTCCCTCGATCTCGATGAACTTGATGTCCCACACGCTGCTGATGAAACCCTTGCCGTTGGGGCGGATGTCCTTGATGCTCTCGAGGGGCCAGTGGTCGAGGACGAGCTTGACGGTGTAGGCATTGTAGGCGTTGATCCAGTAGGCCAGCTGCTCGTCGCGTGTCCAGTTGGCGTCGTTGGGGTGGTGCGACGCGAGCAGGTCGAGGTACTTGACGAGCTGCGCGGTGTCCTTGTCCCAGGCGGCGTAGTCGACCCAGCCCTCGTCGGTGACGAACTTCTGGAGCTCGGCGGTCCACAGGTCGTGGCTCACGGGCTTCGCGTCGGACTTCACGTCGTCGACGCGGCAGGTGGGGACGCCGACGAGGGCGGTGAAGACGAGGGCGAGGAGGGCTTTCATAGCGGGGTGTTGCAGCCTAAGAACGGCATTTCGACACTTAGGTTAAACCTTTCGTCACTTAGGTATAGTAGGGTCGGCGACATCCAGTTGGTCCGTCGGCACGTTGCTGTTGCCGCCATGTCTAGTACTTCTCCCGTCCTGCGCGTCGAGTGGGTCCAGCCCGCGGCCCCGAGCGCGCCTACCGTCCTGGCCTTCACGGGCTTCGGGCACCGGCTCGACCCCTGGCGGCGGCTCCGCCCGGCGGGCTGGCGCGTCGGCGTCGTCGAGTTCCCCGTCAACCGGGCCCCGGACCAGCCGTGGACCCTGGCCGCGCTCCTGCCGCAGATCGACGCGCTGTGGCGCGAGGCCCCGGCGCGGGCCCTGCTGGCGTTTAGTTTCGGGGGGGCACCCGCGACCGCGGTCGCCAACGCGATCGCCGCGGCGCCCGACCGGTACGCCGCGCCCGACTTCGCGGCCTACGTCGCGCCGGTGCAGTGGAGCCGCATCCCCTGGCCCGCCCTCCGCGCCATCCCCGCGCGGCGGCGGCTCTGGGCCCTGAAGAACTTCGCCAGGGGCGGCGCCGCCGTGCTCGGGCCCGTCGCCGCGCGCCTCGGCAATCCGGCCGTGCGCGACTTCGCCAACCTCGTCGAGCGACACGTCGGGTGGGACTTCGTCGCCTTCTACCTCCCGTACCTCGATTGGATTAATTCCGCCAAGCAGACCCTGCGCGAGTGGGACGCCCACCCCTGGCCCACCTACCTGTTCGGCGCCAGCGACGACCGCGTCATCCCGTCCGCCGAGATGGCCGCGCAGGCGGGGGTTTACGCACCGAACGTGACCTTCGTCCAGACCGCCGGCGTGCACTACAACGCCCTCGATATGGCGCGCGCGACAATTGTCGAACAACTGGCAAAAGTCGTTTTGGCGAAAGCCCACCCCGCACGCACGCTATCGTAACACGGTTGTACCGACACGCATCCGTAGTTTCGCCTTCCTTTACCCCGCCCCCCGCCCACACCCAGACCTTTTATGGGCCAAGCTCTCGTCACGTGCCTGCTGCTCCTCTGCGGACTGGCCTCCTCAGCGTATGCGCAGGTCTCGTTCACGGCCTTCCCGGCGGACTACCAACTGATCCCGCGCGAGGGCGACGCCCGCACGGCTACCTACCGCGTCCGTGGCACGGTGACGGGCGTGGCCACCGGTAGGCGCCTTTCGGCAAAACTCACGCAGCGCGGCAAAACAGTCGATTCGAGCAGCGTGGCGCTCGCGTACGTCAACGGCGTCGCGACCTTCGACCTCCCCGTGGCCATCCCGGTGACGCGCGCCAACCACACCCTCCAGGTCACCGTCGACGGCGCCATCCGCGCGACGGCCCGCTACCTCGTGGCCGGGGACGTGTACATGGTCAACGGCCAGAGCAACGCCGAGGGCCTCGTCGTCATGCGCGAGGCCGACCGCGATAGCTTCCTGCGCGGCCCGCGCTACCTCGGCACCGGGTGGGCGCCGATGCAGCTGACGCGCGCCGGCCTGTGGATGGGACGCACGGCCAACGAACTCAGCCGGCAGCGCGACGTGCCGGTGGCGGCGTTCAACTTCGCCGTGGGCGCGAAGGGGATCGAGTTCTTTCGCGAGGGCCACGAAGCGCGCGACGGCAACTTCGAGGCCGCCCGCGACACCTTACGCAAATACGACGTCGACCAACGCGTCCGCGGGCTCATCTGGTTCCAGGGCGAGACCGATGCCTTCTCCTACTCCGCGGAGCGGTACCGCGCCGAACTCGACTCCCTGCTCAGCGAGTACGAGGCCGCCTTCGGGATCCCGCGCTTTTACGCCTTCCAGACGCGGACCTTCTCGTGTTCGAGCACCCGCCCCGACGTCATGGAGGGCCAGCGCCAGCTCTCCGCCGAGCGGGCGGACTTCGACCTGATGTCGACCATGAACGCCATGCACCTCACGGACGGCTGCCACTACTTCGCCGACGGGGGCTACGACGTGCTCGGGACCCGCATGGCGCGGCTGATCCTCTACCGCGAGGGCGGGTCCCGGGGCTCCGCGCAGGTGCTGCCGCCCGACGTGGACAGCGCCCGCGTCACGGGCCCCCGCGAGATCAGCGTCTGGTTCGACACCCACGGCGCCGGCCTCGCCGTGTCCGGGAACCCCTACCCGGAGTTCCGCGCCGAGGGCACGGGCTACCGGCCGACGGGCGGGCGCGTCGACGGCGATCGCCTCGTGCTCACCTTCGCCGAGGCGGTGGCGGGCTCGACCGGGATCAGCTACCTGAGCCACAGCGGCCCGGCGCCGGACTACGTGTACAGTGCGAGCGGACCCGGGGTGCTCACCTTCCACGACCTCTCGTTCGTGCGCGGCGACGGCGACGTGGGCAACTTCGCGGACGTCCGCCTCACGCTCGGCAGCGAAGCCCAGACCCTGCGGCTAAACGGCCAGCTCGCCGTGCGACTCACGCTCTACAACGAGGGCCCGAGCTCGGTCCGGGCGGCGAAGGCGCGCATACCGACGCCCGCCGGGCTCAACTTCGTGTCGGGCCAGAGCAGCGTCGCCGGCACGGATGTCGCCCCGAGCCTCGTGGAGGTCACCTGGACGATCCCGAAGATCTTCCCGGGGGACAGTGCCTCCCTCCTGATGACCTACTTCATCCGGGAGGTCGGCGGCGCCGTCACGCTGTGGGCCGAGGTGGCGAGCGACGAGTCCCGCGACGAGGACAGCGCCCCGGGCAACGGCGAGCCCGGGGAAGTGCGCGAGGACGACGAGGCGCGTCTCGTGTTCGGTGACCGTCGCAAAGACTGCGTCCTCAGTGCGGAGGCCACCGCGGTGACGTGCGACGGCGGGGGCTCCGGTGAGGTGCTCCGCTTCTTCCTCACCGGCCGTGACGCGACACCCTCCTTACTCAGTACCTCCGGCACCGGCATCCCCGCGGCCACCTGGCCAGCCGGCACCCGCCAGGAGCTGATCGTGCCCAACTTCAACGCCCTAATCGAAGCGGCTACCGGCTCGCTGCGCCTGACCGTCACGAAGGTCGCCGACGCCACCTGCGCCACCCGGGTCGCGGTCCGCGTGCCGGACGTCTGCCTCGGCCCCAACGCAAGCTCGGACCCGGCCGCCGGGCCGACGAGCCTCTCGCTTTACCCAAACCCGGTAAGGTCCGGAGGTCTACTCCGACTCACGTCTCCGACCAACGTCGATGAAGGCCCCGAGGCCGTACAGATCTACTCCGCGACCGGGCAGCGCGTACCCACCAGCGGGGCCTACCGTGAGGATGCCCACACCCTCGCCGTACGGATCGAAGCCCCGGCCGGCGTGTACCTCGCGATCGTAGGTGTAGCGAGACGAGTATTCGTGGTGCTAGACTAAGGCAGGAGTCTCTGGCGGGGGGGGGGTTAGGACTTTCCCGTCGCGCTATCTCCGCAGCTTGGTGCCTCCGGGGCGTTGGCTCGCCTGGCGTTTTGTAACCCCCCGGCAGCCCGGCTGAACAAGGGGGGGGAGGCGACCGTGCGGCACCGCTTCGCTCGGGGGGCCTGCGGCGCTCCCTCGCGACGGTGCACGTGGGCGTTCGCCTCCCCCCTTGTTTTGGTTTCGTCCGCGGGGCCGCGAAGCGGCTCCGCGGACGAAACCAAAATAAGGGGGGAGGGGGGGGTTACCCCCCGACTGAAGAGAAGAATCCAAGTCTACACTCCCCAAAATAAACTGCGAAGCACAGTCCGTCCCAACCCCCGCGAGCTAAACCCAACCACTACAGCAGGTTCGTATCGTGCTGTATCGCCGTCTGGCTGCCGTAGGCCTCGGCCACGCGCTCCTCGGTGAACACCTCATCGGTCGGCCCGTAGGCCACGATGCGCTGGTTCAGCAGAATCACCCGGTCGAAGTAGGCGCGCACACTGGACAGATCGTGGTGGATCACGACGATCGTGCGGCCCTCGGCGGCGAGGCCGCGCAGGATGTCCATGATGTTGGCCTCCGTGGTCGCGTCCACGCCGACGAAAGGTTCGTCGAGCAGCCAGATGTCGGCCTCCTGCGCCATGGCGCGCGCGAGGAACACCCGCTGCTGCTGCCCCCCGGAGAGCTGCCCGATCTGCCGGTCCCGCAGGGCCGCGATCCCGAGCTTGTCGAGCGCCACCTCGATGGACCGCCTGTCCTCCGCGGTAAAGCCACGCAACAGCCCCACGTGCGGGAAGCGCCCCATCTTGACGACGTCGTACACGGTGGCCGGGAAGGTCCAGTCGACGTCGTCGCGCTGCGGCACGTACACCACCTCCTTGTGCTGGTGGCGCGGGTCCTGGCCGTTGATCTCGACGCGACCGGTGTCCGTGTCGATGAGGCCCTGGATGGCCTTGATGAGCGTGGACTTACCCGCGCCGTTCGGGCCGAGCAGGCCGTACACGAAGCCGGGCTCGAGCTCGAGGTACACCGCACTCAGTACGCGCTTGCGGTCGTACGACACGTTGAGCGCCTCCACGCGGATGGCGGGCGGCGGCGCGATGGCGCTGGCGGGCGCGGGCGCGGGGGGATTAGCGTTGGCCATAGCGAAACATGATGCCCGAGCCGACGGCGAAGACCGCCAGCAGCGTGATGACCAGGAGCGGCACACTCCCCTTGTCCTCGTCGAAGCCGTCGTCGGCACTCGCGAGACTCGCCCCGGCGGTGCGGCCGGCGCCCGTGAGGCCGCGCACGATGGTGCGGGTGTTGTACCGCAGCATGTCGAGGTACGTAGGCGCCCCGGAGTCCGCGTCGCCGATGGAGTCGCTGAAGAGACTGCCCCCGACGCTCGCCCCGGTGTCCTCGG
Organism: Saprospiraceae bacterium; assembly: GCA_965215115.1. GTDB lineage: Bacteria > Bacteroidota > Bacteroidia > Chitinophagales > Saprospiraceae > CALDTK01. Next base: position 881,230 of record OZ244050.1, on the reverse strand, counting down.
CGATCTGGCGGATCATGCGCGGGTTGACGGTCGACTCGACGAAGACCGCCGGCACGCCGTTGTCCCTGATCACCGCGATGACGCGCGCCACGTCGTTGGTCTGTGCGTCGGCGTCGGTACTCGTGCCGAGGATGGCCTCGAGGCGCAGTCCGTAGGCGCGGCCGTAGTACTGAAACGCGTCGTGCGAGGTGATCAGCACGCGCTGCCCCGCCGGGATACTCACGATGGTGTCGCGGATCCAGGCGTCCACCTCCGCGATCTGCTGCCGGTAGATGTTGTAGTTGAAGGCAAACTGGTCGGCGTACTGCGGGAAGGTCACGGCCAGGGCCTCGTAGATGTTCTTCGCGTAGACGAGGCCGTTCTGCGCGTCCATCCACGCGTGCGGGTCCTCCGAGCCGGCGTAGCTCAGCGACCCGAGCGGGGCGATGCCCTTCGTGATGAGCGTCACGGGCGCCGACGTGCCCGAGTAGCGGATCAGTTCGTTGAGCCAACCCTCGAAGGTGAGGCCGTTGCGCAGGAGCAGGTCGGCCGAGGTGACGAGCGCCGCCGCGGCGGGCGTCGGTTCGTAGGTGTGCGGGTCGCCCCCGAGCGGGACGATGGACTCGACGCGGATCACGTCGCCCCCGATCACCTCCGCCATGTCCGCGAAGATGGAGGCCGTCGAGACGACGAGGGGGCGGGTGTCGGCGCCCGGGGGCACGTCTTGCGCGAGTACGGAAGGCAGGTATCCGGCTTGCGCCAAAACCCATAACCCCCACCACGCCACTACCCGTCGGACACGCATCGGTCGGCGAAGTTAAGCGAGGCTAACAGGAGTGGAGGTTTTGCCGAAAGGCGTATCCTCCTCGCTGGACTACGGCGGCGCGCCCAACGTCAGCCGCATCCGCATCCGCTACGAGCGCAGCAGCATCCAGCCCGCGCTCGCCCCGATGCTCACCCAGCGACCGTCGCGCGGGACGTTTGGCGAGAGGCGCTGGTCGGGCTCCGTGCCGTGGGTATCGTTGAGGGTGTAGCTCGCCACGGCACCGAGGCGCCAGCGCGGACCGACCTGCCCGAAGACCTCGGCGGCGCCCAGCCAGATGACGTTGGCGCGCGGCGGCGAGACGGTCGTTCCGTTGGGGTGGTCGGGGTCGATGTTGCGCGTCCAGGAGTTAAACGTCTTCATCGGGCCGACCTCGGCGGCGACGAAGACCTGTCGCCACAGCCGCCGCTCGGCGCCGATCATGAGGTCGACCCCGCTGTAGACCGTCCGCTGTTGCGGCGCGCTGATGCGCTGTACGCTGTCGAGGGAACTCGCGTAGCTGATGAAGTCCATCGCGATGCTGCCGCGGAGCCGCCAGTCGGCGTGGAGGTAGTAGGTGCTCTGCAGGCCGTAGCGCGCCTTGAGGGGGCGGGCCGTGTAGGCGTCGTCGGGGTCGGCGCCGGGGGCCGCGATGGTGCCCTCGAGCCGGCCGGTGGCCCCGAACCCCCACAGCGGCATGGCTGAGGCGACGCGCACGAGCGACCGATCGAGCAGGGAGTCGAAAGAAATCTCCGACCCGTAGCGCGTTTTGCCGAAAGGCACCCTCACCAACACGCTCGCGTTGAGTCCGACCCAATGGCCGCGGGGCAGATCCTGTGGCCGTCCGTTAATAATCAGGCCACTGAGCTCGTCGCTGAACACGCGGCTCACCGAGAGATACGGCGCGGCGCGCAGCGTGAAGATGCCCGCGTAGCCCTCGAGGGCGAGGTGGGTGAAGCAGAAGCTCTGCGGCGCGATCGCGCGGGCGAGCCCGGAGAGAGGCAGGGGCGAGCCCGCCAAACCCCGCGAGTTGCTCCGCGGCTTGCTGACCGAGTAGCCGCCGCCGACGCCCACCGAATACCATGGTTTTGGGTAGTAGGCCACCTCCGCGCCGAGGTCCACGGTGCCGGAGATTAGCTGGCTAGGTCGTCCGTTGAAGGTCGACGACGAGAACGGCGACTCCACGCGCCGGCTCGATATCACCGTCGTCGCCCGGAAGGCCAGTCGCGCCGACGGTCGGTAGGCCGCCGTGACGGAGGTGCTGAACGTCGTCGCGGTCTCGCTCCCACCCAATCCGAAGAACGTCCGCAGGGGATTGTCCCGGCCGCTGGTCGCGAGGCGGCTCACGTGGGCGCCGTAGCCGGCGGACAGCTCGACCTGCGCCGCGAGACGGCTTTCGCCAAAACCAAGGACCAGCGCCGCGGCCAGGGCGAAGTAGCGTGTCACCATGCCCGGGAGAACGGCCGGCGGGGTGCGTCCGCGTGGCCCGGTGCCGACATTTTAACAGTTCCCGCCAAACCGGCGTTGCGCTAGGCACACATGCCGAACCCGCGCCCCGACCCGAGCCAGGAGCAAGCCCTCGAGCGAGTGGCGTCGCTGGCGAAACTCATGGACTCGCAGTTCAGGATCCCGGGTACGGACCTTCGCTTCGGGCTGGAGAGCGTCGTCGGCCTGCTGCCCGTCGGCGGGGACGCGGTGGGCTTCCTGGCCTCGGCGGGGCTCGTGCTCACGATGGCGCGGCACGGGGCCAGTCCGCAGCTCGTGGCCCGGATGCTGATCAACGTCGCGGTCGACGCCTTCGTCGGGGCCATCCCTTTGCTCGGTGACCTCTTCGACATCGTCTACAAGGCCAACAACCGCAACGTCCGCCTCCTCGAGGCCTACTACGCCGAGGGGAAGTACCGCGGGAGTGCCTGGCCGGTGGTGTCGATGGCGCTGGTCGGTCCTGATCCTTATTGGGGGGGTGCTGGCGTGGCTGCTTTACCGGATCGGGGCGTGGATCGTGGGTGTGCTCGGGTGAGGCGCTTTGTATCCTCTTCAGCGGGCCGGCTACGGTATCCCCCCGGATGCCCCGTACGATTGCTGCCGTCCCGAGCCCCGGGCTTTGCGATCTTCGCGGTTCGTCCCGCGCCGCCGCGCCGAAGGACACGCTCCCCCCGGCGCCCCGGACGAGGCACCGCAGACCGACCACCGAAAATTGATTGACTTGACCCGCCAACTCACCAACCTCGCCAAGCGCTTCCTCCCCTTCGGCCTGCGCCTCAGACTCCGTGACGTCAACCGCCGGCGGATGTACCTCCAGGAGAAAGTCGTTTTGCCGAAAGGCGCCGAAAGCGTCTACTGCCCCATCGCCGAGCAGGAGTTCGCCACCTTCCTGAAGAAAGGCTCGGACTTGTTGACGCCCAGCAACGGCGCACGCGCGCGCCACCGGCTCATCTGGCTGTACCTCGACCGGCGCACGGACCTCTTCCGCCGGCCGCAACGCCTCCTGCACGTCGCGCCCGAGGTCTGCCTCATGCCCCGCCTCGCGGCCGTGCCTGGCCTGGAGTACGTGCCGGGCGACAAGATGGTGAAGGGCTACGGCACGCAGGGCGCGGTGACCTACCTCGACCTGCTCGACATCGACTACCCGGATGCGCACTTCGACTTCGTCCTCTGCAACCACGTCCTGGAGCACATCCCGGACGACGGGAAGGCGATGACGGAGATGTACCGCGTCCTGCGGCCCGGCGGCACGCTGCTGGTGACGGTGCCGATCAACGAGTCTTTGGAGCAGACTTACGAGAACCCCGACGTGACGGACGCCCGCCAGCGCGAGGAGCACTTCGGGCAGTGGGACCACGTGCGGTACTACGGGATGGACATCGCGGACCGCCTGCGGGCAGTCGGCTTTGCGGTAAGTATGGAGCGCTACGGGGAGGCCTTCGAGACCGAGGAGTACCGCAGGTATGGGTTGAACCAGGACCTCCTGGTGCTGTGTAGGAAGTGAGTTAAATCCCCGTCGGCCCATGCTCATCGACGGCCCCGTAAAATCACTTTCTTCACTCGCCGCGCGCCCTGGAATCCCGATGGCCTCCTGCGGGTCGACTTCGGCAGCGGTGACCGCGCGATGCTTACGGAGTTCGGTGACTACGTCGTACACCGGGCGGGTGATGGATATGGGGAGCGGGGCGGTGGGGCAGGGGCCGCTGGGCGTGCGCTGAGCCTCTTCGCGCATGGGCGAATCTGACCGTCTCCTACTCCCAATCCTTCAACCGATCCAAATACAGATATCCTTCAATAAAATTTCTGTGCTCCGCGCTCGTCATCTCCTCCAGTAGCTCTAGCGCCGATACATAACTCGCCAGATTCCCATTCGAGGATCGGAACTTCCCATCCGCCACGTAGGTCGTCGTGTTGTCGTCCTGGACCTTTAGCGCGGGATAGTCCTTCTGGAGTTGCTCCCCGCCCCCGATCCAGGTCACGATCTCGTAGCCGTCCGCGATGTGGGACTCGCCGATGAGCTGCGCGCCGGCGCAGTTGCTCACGGTGTAACTGGTCTCCTCGTTCTTGCGCTGGATGAAGTCTACGATCTTCGGGTTGTGCACCTGGGAGTACATGTCGTAGGCGCTCGGGACGAATAGCACCTCGAGTTTCGGGCAATTGCCGAAGGTGTAGTCGGGCACGAGCCGCAGGCCCTCCTCGGTGATGATCGGCTGCGCGGTCTCGGCGATGGTGACGACGTTGAAGAGCCGTTCCCCGGCTTCGTTGGCTTTCGCAAAAACGTCCGACGAGGCGACGACCTCGCTCTGCAGCACCCCATTGTACATCAGCAGGCCAATGGTTGGCAGGTCTGCGCGGAAGGGCTTCAGGTGCGCGGTGAGCGTGTCGACCCCGGCGGAGATCGTGCTGTCGACGGCGGCGATGCCGTCCTGTTCGGCGGCGGGGGTGCCGGCGTCGCAGGCGAGGAGTAGGGTAACGGCCAGAGGGACGAGGGCGGGGGCGAGGCGGAGCATGGGAGATGGGCTTGTAAGTGTTGAAGGCTGGTCGGAAATCCGCGCACCCCCCTGTGGGAGCGATGGCGAGCCACCCGGTTTTGCCGGAGAAGGGCATGCGCGTACGCCCGGGGTGTCGGCACAGGTCCGAGCCCAACGGAGATTCACGGCAGGGGCGGTGGCGCGGTCGACGGCAGGGGCGGTGGCGTCGGCGTGGGTCCGGCTTTGTCCAGGTCCGCGATCAGTTGCTTGAAGTAGGGGAAGTAGATCCGCCCCCACATCGGGGAGTTCTCGAAGGCGTGCACCTCGCCGGTGACGGGGTTCGCGGCGACCGGGACGACCATGCCCGCGAATTGCTTCTTCGCCCCGAGGTGAAGGCAGTACTGCGCGGCCAGGGGCGCGATGTCGCGGGAGAGGAGGACCTGCACGATGGCGAGCCCGGACTGCAGGCCCCGCGGCCAGCCGCCGTAGTTGAGCTCGGCGTAGCGCAAGGCCTCGAAGGCGTGGTGCTCGAAGGCCGCCACGGTGACGGGTTCGTCCGCGAAGTCCGTGGCGACGATGAAGGTGTTGAGTTGCGTGGCCAACCACTCCCAGCGGAACTGCTTGTCGTAGCCAATGACGGTGTCGCGCCCGAGGATGGGCTCCTCGGAATGGTAGAGGCCGTTGGCCCTGAGTCTGGCGCGGATGGCGGGTAGGTTCATGGCGGGGGAAGTTCGGGTGGCGGAGGCGCGAGGAGTACCGGGGGGCAGGAGTCTACACACTGGGCTCAGAAGTTTTGGCGAAAGCCCGGAGATGCGCTGGAAGAGCTTCGGGCGTATGCCGCAGGTGAGGCCAGACGGCGAAAGTAGCGCTGGGGATGCGTGCGCCGTGCTATGCCCTTGCGGTATTATTGTGCGATGTCCACGGATCTCCCTTACGGTATGCTCCTCGTGGGCTTGACGGTTTTACTGCTGCTCGGCGGCGTCATTTACTTTTTCGTAGAGCGCAAACGCGGCCGCGAGCGCCTCAACGTCGGCCGGCCGGAGCAAGCCCCGCCACCGCCACCGTCTCAGCTTGCCCCGCCGCCCCGCACCCCCGCACCCCGCACCCAGGCACCCCCCGCACCCCGCACCCAGGCACCCCAGGCACCCCCCGCACCCCGCACCCAGGCCCTCCCGCGCCCCGGAGACGCCACGCTGCTCTTCCCGAATACGCCCCCGGCCACCCTCAACGCACTGCTCGACCGCGTCACCGCCGCCAACGCCGCCGACCTCGACGGGGAAGGTCGCCCCGGGGCCCCCCACGTCATAGCGCACGACTACCTCAGGCGCGACCTCCTGCCCGGCGGCGGCACCACGCTCGACACCTCGCACATAGGTGGCGAGACGACGCTCTACCTCCTGCTCCAGCTGCGCGCCCTCGACCCGGCCGCCGTCGCCGACGCCGAGGCCTGGATTACGCTGCGCTACGGCGACCTCCACATGGCGACAGGGGATGAGCGCTACGGTGATGCCGTCGAGCGCGCCTACGAGCAGTACGACAGTTTTGGGACGGTCGTCGCGGAGGCGGGCGCGCTCGACGACCTCTCCGCGGCCATCGCGCGCGAACTCCTGCCCTATGCCCCGCCGCTCGGCACTAAGTTCTACGGCTACATCCCGCCGGAGCGCCCCGCCGATGCCTTGAGCGTCGACCTCGTCTCGGAGAGCGGCGAGGCCTACCTGCTCCAGTACTCCGATGATACCCGCGAGCGATTCGGGCGCGTCGACGAGGCGCGCCGCCCTTACCGCACCCCGCGCGAGGCCCAACTCGCCGCCGAGGAGCGCATCCACGGCCACGCCCTCTCCGCCGGCGCCCGGGACGGGGACGCCGTACCCGACCACGTGGCTGCCGTCTCCACCCGCACGCAGGCCACCCTCGCAGAAGAAAAGGCCGAGATCCCGACCGCGGAGCAGCTCAGTGCCGCCGTGGCCGCCGGCGATGGGGTGGTGGCGGTGCGCCTTTCGGCAAAACACGTCGAGCGTCACCTCGCCGAGGGGGACATCATCCTGCAGCGCCTCCTCGAGACCGAGGAGGTCATATACCTCAGTTCGCTGAGTGACGGTCGCACGGCCCTCACCGTCGATCGCGCCTACGGCATGAGTATGGTCGGGCTGCTGGTCACCGTGCTGCGGCCCCACGTCGCCGACGACCGCGAGGGGGCCCTCCAGGCCTGGACGACGGCGCAGGGCTTCGACCACTTCACCTCCCAGGCCGTGCTGGTGGCCGGGACGCCCTACTACCTCCACGCCGACCCAGGCGATGCCGCCGCCGTGCTCGCGACCAATCCCGCCGGCGAGACCTACCGCATCCCGACTATGGAGACTGAGACGGCGAAGCCCATCCCCGTGCGCGTCACCGAAACCTACGCCTACGTGCCGCCGCCCGCGGAGGTAAGCGCCCTGCAGCTCGCCAATCCCTCGATTTCGGTCGACGGCCCGGCCGCGGACGCGAAGCCACACATCCCGAACGTCGTAGCACCGCCCGGCGACCGTGTCATCGTCGTGCGGGATACCACTGTCCCGGCCGTACGGAGTGCCCTCGAGGTGTGCTTCGGCGAGCTCCCCGCCGAGCTCAGGCCCGAACTCGCCCCCCGCGCCGACGGCGCCACTGTGCTCACCTTCCCCGACGCTATGCCGCTGGATCAGCTCTGCGTCATCCTCGACGGGCTCGCCGCCGAACTCTCCCTCGGCGCGCGCGACGTCGCCGGCCACGCCACCTTCACCACGGCCGACGGCCGCATGGCGATCGACCCGATGCGGATGATGAGTTCGGCGATGGACTTCCACGCCAACTGGCTCGTCGACGCCGCGGGCGACGGGGCTGTGGAAGAGGCGAAGCTCGAAGCGTTAACGCGTTTTGCGAATGCCCAACTCACGCACGGCGGCCCGCGCGAGGGCATGCGCGTGTACGTCTACCCGGTTGCTGATTCGATTCCGGAGGACCCGATCATTGGTTTGACGGATGAATCGGGGCAGGGGTATAGGTATTACGCGCAGCGGCTGGGTCGGCAGTTGCGGCGGGTGGGGGCGGGGGATGAGGTGCGGGCGTACGAGGTGGGGTAGGCGCCTTTCGGCAAAACGGGCCTCTACATTCGCGCTGTGGGGCCTCCTACGCGCAACGCGTCGACCCTTACGCGCCCTCACTCACTCACGTCCCGCCACACCACCCCCTCGTGCTGCTCCTGCGCCATCTTCAGCATCCACGGGCTCTCCGCCAAATACACCAACCTGCCCTCCGTATCCAGCGCCAGATTGGCCTTGCGGCGCTCCCTCAACTCCCGCAGTGCCTTCGGATCGGAGTCCTCGCCGAGCCAGAAGGCCTTGTACATGCTCACCGGCTCGTAGCTCACGCGGGCGCCGTACTCGTGCTCCAGGCGGTAGGCGATGACCTCGAACTGCAGCGCGCCCACCGTCCCGATGATGCGCCTCCCGTCGAACTCCCGCGTGAACATCTGCGCCACGCCCTCGTCCATCAGTTGCTCCAGGCCCTTGGCGAGCTGCTTCGACTTCATCGGGTCCTCGTTCTGGACGATGCGGAACTGCTCCGGCGAGAACTGCGGTATCCCGCGGAAGTGCAACTCTTCGCCCTCGGTCAGCGTGTCGCCGATCTTGAAGTTGCCCGAGTCGTAGAGCCCGACCACGTCGCCCGGGTACGCCTCGTCGATGACCTCCTTTTTCTCGGCCATGAAGCTCGTCGGGTTCGAGAAGCGCATCTGCTTGCCCTGGCGTACGTGGAGGTACTTCGTGCCCCGCTCAAAGGTCCCCGAACACACGCGCAGGAAGGCGATGCGGTCGCGGTGCTTCGGGTCCATGTTGGCGTGGATCTTAAAGACGAAGCCCGAGAACTTGTCCTCCTCCGGCTGCACCTCCCGCTCCTCGGTCGGGCGCGGCAGCGGCGTCGGCGCGATGTCGACGAAGCAGTCGAGCAGTTCGCGCACGCCGAAGTTGTTGATTGCCGACCCGAAGAACACCGGGCTCAGCTCGCCCGCCAGGTAGGCCTCCTCGTCGAAGCCCGGGTACACCTCGCGCACGATCTTGACCTCCTCGCGCAGCTCCTTCGCCAGGCGCGGGCCGAGTTCTCGCTCGAGGCCTTCGTGGTCTAGGTCGCCGAACACCTGCGTCTCCGCGTCCTCGCCCTTGCCGTGCGCGCGGAAGAGCTTGAGCTGCGACTCGTAGATGGAGTACACGCCCCGGAAGTCCGGCCCCATGCCCGCCGGCCAGCTCAAAGGACAAACCGTGAGCCCAAGCTTGGCCTCGATTTCGTCGAGCAGGTCGAACCCGTCCTTGCCCTCGCGGTCCATCTTGTTGACGAATACGATGATCGGGGTGTTGCGGCGGCGGCACACGCGCACGAGGTTCTCGGTCTGCTCCTCGACGCCCTTCGCGACGTCGATCACGACGATCACCGAGTCCACGGCCGTCAGCGTGCGGTAGGTGTCCTCGGAGAAGTCCTTGTGGCCCGGCGTGTCGAGGATATTCACCTTCAGGCCGCGGTAGTCGAAGGCCATCACGCTCGTCGCCACCGAGATCCCGCGCTGGCGCTCGATCTCCATGAAGTCCGAGGTGGTCGACTGCTTGATCTTGTTCGACTTCACGGCCCCGGCCGTCTGGATGGCGCCGCCGAAGAGCAGCAGTTTCTCCGTGAGGGTCGTCTTCCCGGCGTCGGGGTGGGCGATGACCCCGAAGGTGCGTCGGCGCTCGCGCTCGGCGTCGCGGCGGGTTTTGGCGGAAGCCGGCGAATCGGCGGCGGGAAGCGTAGACGTGGTGGCGGTGGACATAACTGCCGGCAAAGGTCGGGCTTCCTGTGTCCGCCTTTCGGCAAAACTTGCAGGGCGCGCGGCTCCCGGTCTCCGTGCCGGACGCGCCCGAAATGAAGGCGCTGCGCTAGATGGGCGCTGCGCTAGATGGGCGCTGCGCTAGATGGGCCGTTCGTGGGTGGGAGTAGGTAGTAGCACCGTGCACGTCTCGTCGCGCAACCCGGAAATCTCCCCCGAAACTTTACCACCGCGCCATTTAGCTACGCCCCAGCCGCAAACCCAAATCCACCACTTATCAATCCATCCGCGACGATCGTTTGGCCCGCCGGCCCGTCGTCGCTTTCTTGGGGCACTCACACCAAAAGAGTATCCCCCGTGCGCCACCCCTACCTACTCCTCCTCTCCTCCCTCCTCTACGCGTCCCCCGTTTTGGCGCAAGCCCCCGCCAACGACACCCGCGCCGGGGCATCAGAAATCCGGGCGGACCTCGTGGCCTGCAGTCTCACGCGCCAACGCACCAACAACGCCACCGCCTCCGGGACGATCCCGCGCTGCGCCCCGGCCTCGCAGACGGCCCCCGCGCGCGACCTGTGGTACTACTTCGAGGCCCCGCAGGCCGACGTGACCGTCTACGCGCGGATCGCGGACGATGACAACAACGCCCTCGTCGTCGAGGTCACCGACGCGCAGGGGGACTCCGTGGCCTGCGGGAGCTTCAGCTACAGCGCGCGGCAGTTCCGCCTCGCCGGACTCACGCCCGGCGCGCGGTACTACGTCCGGCTGGCGCACACGGACCCCGACGATACCAACGAACTGAGCCTGTGCGTCTACCGTACGCCGAGCTGCCTCCCGGTCGAGAGCGTGAATACGCGCAACGGGCAGAACTGGACCGTCGTGAGCTGGTCGCCGGAGGTCAGCAAACCCGGCGACGTGTACCGCGTGGTGGTCGGCCCGCGGCGCAACTTCGAGCCCACGCGCGATACCCCGTTCCAACGCGCGATCACGACCCTGAATTCGGCCGTCATCTGGAACCTCGAGCCCGGGGAGGCCTACGATGTTTACGTCGAGCGCGACTGCGGCGGCGGGGACCGCAGCCGTTACGTCGGCCCGACGCAGCGCTTCTCGCAGGACCCGGCCGGCCCCCCGGAGAACGACAACCTCACCACGGGGCGGGGCGCGCAACTGGTCGGATCGGGCTTCTCGGCCTGCCGGCAGAGCCCGGGGTCGACGCGCTTCGCGACGGGGGGCGACGGACCGGCCGGGCCCTGCGGCGGCGCCGCGGCCGTCGACGATGACGTCTGGTACACGCTCAGCGCCTCGGCGTCGCGCTACCGCGTCCAGGTGACGGGCGCCAACGGGACCACCGGCAACCTCGTGCTCGAGGCCTACAACTCCGCCGGCGAGCGAATCCGCTGCGCCAACGAACAGGCGGGCGCCGCCACCGAGGGCTTCGTGATCGATGGCCTCGCGGACCGCGAGCGCCTCAACTTCCGCGTCTACACCGCGGGCGCGGGCGAGGTCTCGGACTTCATCTTCTGCGCCTACCGCGAGGAGCCGCCCGTGGCGCAGGGGACGGGTTGTCAGCTGTCGCGCGCCACGAACTTCGACGGCACGGGCGCCACCGGAGCGCTCGTCGACATCCTCACCGACGGCGGCACCGTCGTAGCGTCTGTCGAGAACACCCAGGACCTCGGCACCGTGCGCGCGAGCTACTACGGCCACGGCGGTGAGCTCCGCCGTTTCGGCAACGGCAACGTCCGCTACGCCAACCGCAACCTCGCCATCGTGCCCGAGCGCCAACCGACGGCGCCGCTGCAGGTCCGCCTGTACGTCAGCGGCAGGGACCTGGAGCCCCTCATTGCCGCGGGCCTCTTCCCCTCCAGCGCCCTTACCGATCCCTCTATCACGCGCCAGTTGCTGGCCATCGCGAAGGTCCGGGCCACGACCTGCTCGGCGGCCTTCCCGGGCGGCGCGGAGGCGGTGACTTTTCTCGGGGCTGGCCCGTACGGCAACGGCGACTACTACGTCGACGTGCGCGTGCGCGGCTTCAGCGAGTTCTTCTTCTCGAGCGTCGACGAGCCGCTGCCCGCGACGGTGGTCGGCGTCCGGGAGGCCGACGGTCTGGCGCGATTGCAGGTATCCCCGGTACCGGCGCGCGGCGAGGCGTGGGTTACGCTTCCGCAAAACGAGACAAACGTCGGTGGTACGCTCACGCTCTCGGATGTGAGCGGGCGGGTGCTGGCCGAGACGCCCTACGGTGCCGAGGAAACGCGCCTCGCCGTGGACGTATCGCGCTTGCCAGCCGGGCTTTACGTGGCGCGGGTGCGCGACGCGCAGGGCCGCGGGGTGGGCGTGGCGAAGGTGGTGGTGCAGTAGCCCGCGCCGCTCGAGGCGCTGGCCAAGCTAGACCGCAGGCTTACCCCTTACCCCACCCGCGGCAACCACACCGTAAACGTCGCCCCCTTCCCGACCTCGCCCTCGGCCTCGATCCGCCCCTCGTGCCGCGCCACGATCCTGGCGACGTTGGCGAGCCCGATGCCCGTGCCCGCGAACTCCGCCCGCGTGTGCGCCCGCGCGAAGGCCTCGAAGATGTGCTCCCCGTGGACCTGGTCGAAGCCGACGCCGTTGTCCTTGACCACGATGGCGCACTCGCGTTCGGTGCCCTGGCCGGCGAACACCTCGACGCGGGCCGCGGGCGTGCCCGAGGTGAACTTGACGGCGTTGGCGAGCAAGTTCTGGAACAGCATCAACATGTGCGTCCGGTCGGCCGTCACGGTGGGCAGCGCGCCGATGTCCCACGTGAGGTGAGTGGCGTGCCCGCCGACGGTGAGTTGGTCGCGCAACTCGGCGCAGAGTTCGCCGAGGTCGATCTCCTCGGGGCGCAGCTCGCTGGTCCCGGTGCGGGAGTACTCCAGGAGCTCGGCGATCATGTGGGCCGATTGGTCGGCGGCGCGCGTGAGGTGGTCGAGGTAACGGTTGCCGGTCGCGCCGAGGCTCGTGCCGTGCTCCTCGCGGAGGAGTCCGGCGTAGGCGCACACGTGCCGCAGGGGCGCCGACAGATCGTGCGCCACGACGTCGGCGAAGGCCCGGAGCTGCCGGTTGGCCTCGGCGAGGCGGCGCTCGGTCGTGACGCGGTCGTGGATGTCCGACAGGGCCCCCGTGAGGCGGTCGACCCCCGGGCCGCCCGCGCCGAGGGTGACGACCCCCGCCGAACGTACCCACCGGTAGCGCCCGTCCTTGGTGCGGACCCTGAACTCCGAGACGTACTTATCGCCCGTTTTGCGGACACGCGAAACGTCCTCGTCGACGTGCGCGTGGTCGTCGGGGTGGATGATCCCGAAGAGCCACGCGATCGAGTCCTCGACCTCCGCCGGGGCGTACCCCATGAAGTCGGCCAGCTCCGCGGAGAGGTTGATGTGGTCGGCGTCCATGTCGGGCCAGTCCCAGATCCCGGAACTCGTGCCGGCGGTGACGAGCCGCAGCTGCTCGTTGACGCGTTCGAGCTCCTGTTGGTAGCGCTTGCGGTCCTCGATGTCGACGAGGATCCCGCATGCCTTCAGCGATGCGGCGGCGGCGGGTGACCCCGCGGAGCCCGACCCGGGGCGACTCTCCGAGAGCACCGACATCAATGCGGGCACCCGGGGGAATCGCGATCGCCCGGCGGTCGATTCGCTCGTGCCGTGCATCAGTTGCCAGCGGTGGTGCTCGCCGTCGAAACTCACGCGGACCTCGAGCTCGAAGGTCTGCGTGCCGTGGCGTAGCTCCGCGACGGTGGTTCGGAAGTGGGCCAGGTCGTCCGGGTGGACGAGGGCCTCCCAGGAGGAGGTGCGGGGTGCGGAGTGCGGGGTGCCCGGGTGCCCGGGTGCTCGGGTGCGGGGTGCTCGGGTGCCTTTGGGCGTTCCGTCCTGATGGTCACGCGTGCCGTCGCCTCCGCCCTGGGTGCCGTCGTGGCTAGGCCGCCGGCGATTGAGCAGGCCGTTGAGCCTGACGGCGTCCTCGTGCACCGCGGGCCACTCCCAGACCTGGACCCCGCCCGTGGCCACGATGCGCTCGAGGGCCACGAGTAGGCGGTCGCGCTCGCGGGAGACAGATCGCTCGCGGTCGATGAGCCGGGACGTGCCGCGGACCAGGGGCGCACGCCCGGCCCGGAGCACGGCCTCGCCGTTGACCTGCACGTAGCTGCCGGACGCGGCGCCGTCGCGCGGGCGCAGCCGGTGCACGAGCTCGAAGGCCCCGCCCGCCGCCGCGGCGGCCTCGACGGCCGCGCGGACCCTCGGCCCGTCCTCGGGGTGCAGGGCGCCGAAGACCTCGTCGGCCGTAAACCACTCCCTGTCGCCGGGGAGGCCCGATGCCCCGCGGATGCTGGCGTCTACGTACAGGCTGTCCCGCGAGACATCGGGCCAGAGCCAGACCCCGACCTCGGCCGCGGGCGTGAGGGCCAGGAGCCGCTGCTCGGCGAGGTCGAGGCGGCGGCGCAGGTCCCGGTTCTCGGTGGCGAGATCGAGGTGTGCGGTGGCGAGCTCCTGGGGATGGTGCATAGCGGGCGCTTGGTATACGGATCGCGGATGCGGGCTACACAATAATAGGGAGAGGCTGCTGGGATACAACAATACAGTTACAAGTTTGAAGTATGAATTTACGATATGCTTTTTCCGGGTGAGTAGGCGGCGTCCGTGCTGGAGAGTTGGTCGCGCCCTTTCTTCGCGCCCGCCTTGCTCCCCGCCGCCATCCTCGCCTACCTCGCCGTCACGCTCGCCATCGGCTTCTACGCGGCGCGGTGGATACGCACCTCGCAAGACTTCACGCTCGCCGGGCGCCAACTGCCGAGCGTGCTCGTCGGCGTGACCGTGTTCGCGACCTGGTTCGGGCCCGAGATGATCATGGGGGTGCCGGGGATGTTCGTGCGCGAGGGCACGCGCGGCGTCGTGACGGACGTGTTCGGGGTGTTTCTGTGCATGATCCTCATCGCGGCCTTCTACGCCAGGCCGCTGTACCGCCGGGGGATCGTCACGCTCGGGGACTTCTTCGCGGCGCGTTTTAGCGTAAGCGTGGACCTCGTCACGAGCGGCATCCAGGTGTTCTGCACCTGCTTCTGGATCGCGGCGCAGTTCACGGCCCTGGCGCTGGTGTTCGAGGCGGTGCTGGGCTTGAGCCTCGGGCAGGGTGTGGCGTTCGGGGCGCTCGTGGTGGTGGTGTACACGTACGTCGGCGGCATGTGGGCGGTGTCGGTGACGGACCTGCTGCAGAGCGGGGTCATCATCGGGGGGCTGTGCTACCTGCTCTACGCCGTGCTCGGGGAGGCGGGCGGTTTGGGGGAGGTGCTTTCGCAAAAACCCGCCACCTTCTACAGCGCCCGGCCGGCGCCGGGACTCCTCGGCCACCTCGACTACCTCGCGATGCTGATGGCCTTCGGGATCGGGGGCATCCCCTCGCAGGACGTGTACCAGCGGGTGTTTTCGGCGCGCTCGGCGGGGGCGGGCTACCGGGGCCTGCTGCTGAGTGCGGCGCTGCTAACGGTAATCGGGTGCGTGCCGCTGCTCATCGGTCTGGCGGCCTCGCAGGTGTACCCGGAACTGCTCGAAGGCGACGCGGACGGGCAGCGCCTCCTGGTCGACGTGGTGCTCCATCACGCGGGGCTCCCGCTGCAGATGCTCTTCTTCGGGGCGCTGGTGTCGGCGATCCTCAGCACCTCGAGCGGGGCAATGCTGTCGGCGGCGACGGTGGTGGGGGAGAACCTCGTCAAGCCTTACTTCCCGCGCCTCACCGACCGCCAGCTGTTGTACTTCACGCGCCTGAGCACCATCGGCGTGGCGGTGGCGAGCGCGGGCATCGCCGTGCAGGAGGCCAACATCCACGCCCTCGTGGTGGCGAGCACGGTGCTGCTGATGGTGTGCCTGTTCGTGCCGCTCACGGCCGGGCTCTACTGGCGGCGCGCGAACGTAACCGGGGCCTGGTGCGCGATCGTGGCCGGGGGCGGGGTGTGGCTGGTGTGCAACGCGGTGGACACGCGCGTGGACGCGAGCATCTGGGCGACGGTGGCGAGTGGGGTGGGGATGGTGGTGGGGAGTCTACTATGTGGTGCAAAAACAAGCACATCCTTAGTAGCCCCTACCGTTGGGCCGTAATACGCTGGTACCGTAGGGAATTTTGCCGTATGCAGAAAACTTAACATTGGATCTCGCGAAACTTCAAGGGTTAAGTGCGACATTCGTGTATGATTAAGCCCAATCTCACCCCCCCCCCCCCCCCCGTCTCGTCCGGCTATCCCTAGCCTGCTTCCTAGCCATTAGCCTACTTTGGACGGGTTGTGCGGAAGAACAGGAGATGTCTCCTACGGATCAGTTCCTCATCACACAAGCTGAGGCCATGGCCTTTGCGAAGTCTATGGCTCTAAATGGAACTGGACACACGGTGAACTCTCGGAGTGGACCGGAAATGGAGGCCTACTCGTATTTCGACATAAACGCTTTACCCACCATCCACGTAGTCAACGTCACCTGGGATGACTTTAAGGGATGGGTTATGGTAGCTGCCGACACTCGTGTCGAGCCAGTTCTAGCATTCGGGACGAACGGCCACCGAACCCCGGATGATGCTAAGCTTCCGGGTATTCAGAGCCATCAAGCTTCTGCTGTTAACGAAGTAGAGTCCGTGAGGCTTCAGAATGCGGACATTGTACCCTACGATCTGGGTGAGTTGGCGATGCGGATGTGTTTCGATCCGAACAATGAGGCATGCCCAGGCGGGAATGACGATCCTTGCCTCTATAGCGATCGAACCTTCGGGCCTTTATTGACGACAACCTGGGGACAGGATTGTCCTTATAACAGAAGAATCACTGTAGGTGGGTGCTCAGATCGGTGTGGTCAACCCCGGCCGCCTACCGGGTGCATCGCAACGGCTATAGCTCAGGTAGTCAACTACCACAGGCGACCCAATGGTTTCGCATATCCTAGCATGATACCGGTGTATGACGATTTAAACGCTAATCATATCGCGATAGCCAGCAGTGCAAGTAATGTCGCCGACTTGATGTCTTTCATCGGTAATGACGTTAACATGCGGTACAGGTGTGACGATTCTTGGGCGATGCCCTGGGAGATCACAAGAACATTTGGCAACTTTGGTTATGCCTCGCCAGGAACTCGTGATGTAATCACTTACGACAGAATTGGAGACGAAATTCGGTTCGGTCGACCGGTGATTGCAGAGGGGCGAGAGCGCACGTTGAGTGGATGGCATGTATGGGTGATCGATGGCTACAGGGTATTAGTTAGTTCTGATTGCAGAAAGTACCAGTGGGTAAATATGAACTGGGGGTGGAATGGCAGGTCGAATGGATGGTACAGGAACGGAGACTATAATCCGCGTGGTTCAGCTAACGGGCCTTACGACGATAATAATAAATTTATTTACGGTATCCGCCCATGAGAAGTTTATCGTCAGTACACATTTTATTGTGTAGTTTATGGTTAGCAGCTTGCTGCTTTCCGCCTAGGCCGTGTACAAATGTTGATCCATTCCCTTCTATCGTTTTCTACGATACAACCGGAGCGGTCATTCCCTACGCGCAAGAAGATAGTTTGGAAGGCTTTAGGATTACTGATGTGCGTAACTTGACCGTTCCTGAGGCTGAGCTCAACTGGAGAGTAAGTGATAATTACGGCGGCCAGGGCTTTCCGCAGCAAGATGCTTACCTCCAATTGGTAGATGATGGAGCGTACGTCGACTTGGAAGACGACGTACGGAGAGAGAATACATGGGTAATTACTTACGACTACGAGGCATCTACGTTTAATGACACCGTCGAGATCGTGAGTTGGGCAGGCCGCGAAGATTGTTGTTCTCAATCCCGTATAGACTACGAGACGTTTAGTTACTCGGGCACACTCGTGGAGAGTTTCGAGCGGCGGAGCGACGTTCCTGGATTTTACGTCTATCTACGGAAGCCGTAGACTAAACGGTCTCGGCGAAATGGATAGTCGGGTTTTACGATCGCTGTCTATATAATCGTCGGTCTCGCCGTCCGCCCGACATCAGTATACGCCGGAGCCACCGCCGGCCGTTGACGTTGCCTTGACGATCGTTCGGTGAGCGACGGTTTTGGCGAAAGCAAAATGAGGACGCGCTACTTGCTTGCTGTGCTGGTGTCGTTGTGGGGTGGCCTTTCGGCAAAACCCGTGCTGGCGCAGTTCCCGCTGGAGGTGGGCGCTGGCATGGACTTCTCGGTGGCCCTCATGCGGAGTCGCGCGTACGATTTTCCGGAGGCCACGGACGAACAGGGGGCGGTGAGCCTGGAGGGCGCTTACGGCTACAGCATATACCTGGCGACGTTCCCGTACGAGGGCTGGGGCTGGCGCGCCGAAGTAAGCAGTGGCGTCGGTGGGGACCCGGGGCGGTACTCGCCGAATGCAGCAGATTTTCTCGACGGCGAGTTGTACGGGCGGGCTCGCCTCGAGGTGGTCTACGTCGCCGCCGACTGGACGAGCGTAGGTTTTGGCGCAAGCTTCGCGCAAAGCGGCGCCACCATACTCGACTACGGTGGTCCAAATCGCTACTCGGTAGACGGCAACCGCGACATCGTCGGTATCCACGGCTCCTGGTCGCAGTACAGTCGCTGGTGCACGGTCACCTTCCGGGCCGACCTGACGGCGGTGGCGGGGTGGGGGCGCAGCGTCATGCGCAGCGAGCGCCCGCCTGCCCACGGCAAGTACAGCGAGTGGACGCTGGGGCCGAGCGTGCAGGTGACGGTGCCGTTTAATCGGGCGATGTGGGTAAAGGGCTTGCGGGGGCAGCGGGTTATTTATTCGCCGCGGGGGTGAGGAGTATGAAATTTGGGGTTGACTTTGGGGAGGTAGACGCTGGGGTTGAGGTAGCTTGGGGGGGTGTGTGATGCGTTTGTAACCCCCCCGGCCCCCCCTTATTTCGGTTTCGGCAGCAAATCCGCTCCGCGGCCTCGCCGCCGAAACCGAAACAGGGGGGGAGGCGACCGCCCCCGTGCACTGGCCTACCGGTGGACCGCCATGCCGCTATGCCGCTATGCCGCTACGCCGCACGCCGCTACGTTGCAATCCGCTACGCCGCACTACGTCGGACGCTGCGCGCCGCACGCTACGTGCCTGGCGAGCGAAGCGAAGCAATACGGTCGCCTCCCCCCTTGTCCGATTTGGCTCCCGGACCAAGCGGAGCGCAGGGCCGGGAGCCAAATTGGATAAGGGGGGCCGGGGGGGTTACAAACGCATGACGCGCTGCGCGCCGCACGCTACGTGCCTGGCGAGCGAAGCGAAGCAATACGGTCGCCTCCCCCCTTGTCCGATTTGGCTCCCGGACCAAGCGGAGCGCAGGGCCGGGAGCCAAATTGGATAAGGGGGGCCGGGGGGGTTACAAACGCATGACGCGCTGCCCCCCCACACAGAAAGTACCCAGTCAAAGCCAATCACCCCACAACGCAAGTACAGCCACCTTCACAAAACTGCCCAAGCA
This sequence comes from Saprospiraceae bacterium, assembly GCA_965215115.1. Lineage (GTDB taxonomy): Bacteria > Bacteroidota > Bacteroidia > Chitinophagales > Saprospiraceae > CALDTK01. Next base: position 862,218 of record OZ244050.1, on the reverse strand, counting down.
TCCCCCCTGTCTAAAGCCCGCAGAACGTTCACACCAGCATGCTCCCGCCCTTTGCCACTTCGGTAGCGCACGTCCGTCATCTGTCCACCACCCCAAACCCATACCTCGAGCGCGTCTCGTAGCGCTCTCCAGGCCGCAAGACAATGTCCCCGAAACCTTCCTGGTTGATCGCGTCCGGGAAGTGCTGTGTCTCCAGGGCGAAGGCCGTGCGGTGGTCATCCTTCGCACCGGACTTGAAGGCGTTTTGTCCCTTCATAAAGTTGCCGCTGTAGAATTGTAGGCCGGGCTCTTCGGTGTACACTTTCATCACGATGCCTGATTGGTCTCCGGTCACGGTGGCGACGGCTTGTTGGCCGCCGATCACGTCTTCATTCAGGACGAAGTTGTGGTCGTAGCCCTTGCCGAAGCGCAGCTGCTCGTCATCGGCGTCGATGCGCTCGCCGATGGTGCGCGGGGTGGTGAAGTCGAAGGGCGTGCCCCGCACGGGCGCCAGGTCGCCGCGGGGGATGAGGGTGGCGTCGACGGGGGTGTAGCGGTCGGCCGCGACCTGGAGGGTGTGCCCGAGGATCGTCCCGGAGCCCTCGCCGTTGAGGTTGAAGAAGGCGTGGTTGGTGAGGTTGACGGGCGTCGGCGCGTCGGTCGTGGCGAGGTAGTCGATACTGAGTTGCCGCCCGTCGTCGACGCGGTAGGTGACGGTGACGTCGAGCGCGCCCGGGAAGCCCTGGTCGCCCTCGGGGGAGACGTGGCGAAAGACGATCGTGCGGGCGTCGGGTTGCGCTACGTCCCAGACCACGCGCTCGAAGCCGCGCCCGCCGCCGTGGAGCGTATGCAGGCTGTCGTTGGTGGGCGTGGAGTAGGTTTTGCCGTCAAGGCCGAAAGTGCCGTTCGCGATGCGGTTGCCGACCCGCCCGATGGTGGCGCCGAAGTATGGCTCCGTAGAAGTTACGAAGCCCTGCGCACTGCCCATCCCGACCACGACATCCGTCATCCGCCCCGTCTCGTCCGGGACCCAGAGCCCGACCACGCGCCCGCCGTAGTTCGTGAAGGCCACCTCGATGCTGTCGGCCTTGATCCAGTACAGCCCCACCGAATCCCCGTCGATGACTTCGGAGAAGCGGGCGGGGTCGAGGCCGCGGTAGACGTCACGATCGGCATCTGTCGAAGCGTCCGCACCCGTGGAGGTGCAACGGGCGAGTGCGAAAACCAAGGCCAGGGAGAGCATACGGATCATGGGAGGAAGGAAATGCATTTTTTCCAACGCAGAGACGTGAATCGGGGGCACCTCGATGCGCAAGGCCGTTCGGGCGGGCCGGCAGCATGACCTCCGCCCCCTACCGGCTTCGGTTCCCGTCGATGCGGGGCCAGTCTTCGACCGAGTGGCTCGCGTAGCACAATCATCGGGCGCTGCGCTCGGCGCTGGGGCTCGCGACACACCCCCCGGGGGACCAGGCGAACGTCATGGGTCACGGCATCGTCGGGAGTGGGGCGAATGCCCTCCACGATGACGGGGCGCGGCAGTACGTGGCGGCGTGCGCCTAGCTTGTGTGATGCACGTGCGAGCGAAGGCCCCAACACCTGAACTGTTTGGCGTCCGCCTACGCTCCGGTGGGCGTCGCGGGCGCACAATGCATCGCGTGACGCGCCTGAAGACACCACGATAATGAGACCACCCTGCCCCCAACGGAGTCGGCACCCCGCTACGGCACCGGGCAACTTAGCCGACGCACCGCAGACCTCGTTACTTAAACACGAATGGCTAACGGTATGCCCGCTCATCTAAATCGGCCATCACCTTTATATCAGGCCAATCAACGCGCAGACACCTACTCCCACCGATACACCACCTCCACCCCCTCGTCCTTCCCCATCGCGACCACCCTCACCTCCGTCCGACGGTTGCGCTGGTGATCCTCCTCCGAGCAGTCCTTGCTATCCCGACACCCATTCCGCAGGCGGCTTTCGCCAAAACCCCTGGCCTCGATGCGTGCGCCGCTGATCCCGCGGCCGATGATGTACGCCCGCGCCGCCGTGGCCCGGTTCTGCGCCAGGCTCCGGTTGTAGGACTCCGTCCCGCGGGCGTCCGTGTGGCTCCCCAACTCGATCTCCATCTCCGGGTACGCCAGCATCAGCTCCACGACGTGGTCTAGGTCGGGCTGGGCGTCCGGGCGGATGTAGTACTGGTCGAAGTCGTAGTAGATGTTCTTCAGCTCGATCACCGAGCCCGTCTTGAGCCGCATCGTGCGCGCACGCCCGATCGGGTCCGGGCCGCCCTTCCCGCCCATCGCCATCGCCCCCGCAGAACCGGGCATCTCCGGCAGCAGCGCCAACGTCGCCGCGAGCGGCTTGCCGTCCCCACACGCCACCGCCGCACAGTCGTAGTCCAGGCTCGACACCAGCAGCTCGCCTACGGCGAAGAACTGCTTGTCCCCCTTGATCACGAACTCGCACCCACACGGTACGCACCCGAAGTCAAACCTCCCGTCCGCGTCCGAGCGGGCCGTGAGCTGCTCGCCCGTACACAGGTTGACGAGCTCCAGCTCTACGTTGGGCAGCAGGTTGCCGTATCGCGCGTTCTTCGTCGTGCCCGCGAGCGACATCGTGCCCGCGGTGCCGGCGCCCGCCTTCGCGACCCCTGGTTTTGGCGAAAGCCCCACGCAGTAGTCACCGAGACCCGCGCCCGTGGCCGTCGCCCAAACTTCCTCAGTCTTCACCTCGTACGCCGCGTGCGCGACCACCACGCGGTAGCCCTGCCCCCGCATCATCGGCACGCTCACGTAGCCGTCGGCATCGGTCGTCAACTCCAGAGCCCCCCGGTCGGCCCACGCCCGAGTCCCGCCCTGCGGCTGGATCGCGATGCGGTACTCACCCGGTTTATCGTCTTCGATCAGGCGCAGCGTGAGGTCGCGGTCTCCTGTAGTTTGCTTTTGGTTGCCCAAGTCGATCGGCTCCAAGCGTACTTTAACGCCAGCCAGTTTCAGTGCTTCATCCGGTGCCGAGTAGACGCAGATACGCTGCGTCCGCGCGCGCTCTACCGGCGAGTCCGTTTGAAAGGAATAGATGTCGTCCCCGCCCGAACCCCCCGGCCGCGCACTCGTGAAGTATCCGTAGGTACCGTCGGCCGAGACGATGAAACCGAAGTCATCCTTGTTCGAGTTGTAAGGCGCCCCAATATTGACCGGCGTCCCACGCACGACATCGGCTTCGCTATCGCCCGCGCCGGTCTCCACCGCGAAAATATCCATCCCGCCTACGCCCCCGAGGCCGTTGCTCGCGAAGTACAGCGTGCCGTCGGCGTGGACGAAGGGGAAGACCTCGTTGCCGGCCGTGTTGACGGACTTGCCGAGATTGATGGGCTCGCCCCAGGTGCCTTCCTCGAGGCGGCTCACGTACAGGTCCATCCCGCCCGCGCCCCCGGGGCGATTCGAGGCGAAGTACAGACTGCGGCCGTCGACGCTCAGCGTCGGGTGCGCCTCCTCGTACTCGTCGGTGTTCCACGGCATCTCCGTCGGGGTCTGCCAGCCGTCGGCCCCGCGGTTCGAGGTGTAGACGTTGAGGCGCATCGTGCCGTCCTTGTCGTTGCGGCGCTTACCGCGGTTGTAGTTGTTGCGCGTAAAAAACACCCGCTCGCCCGTGATGTCGAACGTCACCGGGCCTTCGTGAAAGCTGGTGTTGAGCTCCGGGGCAAACTCACGGGGCTCCCCGAGCAGGCGAGTTTCGGCATCAGCCGTCGCCACGAACAGCGACATGAAGTTGTCCTCCATCCACTTGTCCTTCACGCTCTGCCCGAGGCGCTTCACCGGGCGCGTCGACACGAACACCACGTGCTCCGCGTCGATGAAGCTCGGGCTAAAGTCGAGGTGCGTCCCGTTCACCTTGGTCTCGTTGCGCACCGTCACGGGCGCCTGCGCGACGCCCGTCCTCAGCGTGTTCGCAAACTTCCGCCCGCGTGCGTCATCGCCCCCGACCTGCGCGTCGTACGCGTCGAAGTGCTCGCGCGCCAGGTCCGCGTGGCCGTTGCTCTGCAGCGCCTGCGCGTAGTACAGCCGGAAGAGCGGCTCGTCGCTGCGCCCCACCAGTTGCCCGTACCACAACTCCGCGCCCTTCGTATCGTGGTTGAGGCGGTAGGCCGTGGCCAGCTGGTGCATTTGCTCCACGCTCGGCGTCGCGTCGGCGGCCAGGAAGGGCGTCGCGGCCTTGTAGCCGAGGTTTTCGTAGAGCTTCTCGCCGCGCCCCACGGCGTGTTTGTCGTGCTCACTCGCGTCGTGCGCGCCGGGGCGCTCGTGCGCGGCCTTGCCGCTCGTGGTCGTGGTCGCGGCCGTAGCCTTCGCGTCGCCGAGCACGTCTACCGCGGCATTGGGTACGGCTTGCGCCAAAACCAGCGACGGCGCGGCGAGCAGACAGACGGCGGCGAAACGAGTGAAGAGCGTCATTGCGGGTGGGGTATAGGGCAGGATTAGAAAAAGCGGGGGTTGGTCAGTTTCTGCTGCTTCTGGGCGAGCGTGTACTCGAGGAAGATCTCCCCCGAGCCGCTCGAGTACCGGCGGATCTCGGACAGGGTAAAGTCGTACGAGAGCCCGAGGCGGATGCGGTCGGTGGCCTGCACGCCGAGCAGCACGTCGATGGACTCACCCACGGCCCGCGTGCTCGAACCGCCCGTGCGGTAGGTGGCCCCGATGCTCAGGGTCTGGTTGTACACCAAACTCGCGTGGATATCCAAATCCACCGGCGAGCGGACGGCGTACTTCACGAGCGCGGCGGGTTTTAGCGAAAGCTTCTCACTGAGCGGCAGCATCGCCCCGGCCATCGCGTAGGCGTGGAAGTCCTCGCGGCCGAGCGTCGAGCGGCCCGTCGTGCCCTCGTTCAGATTGAGCGTGTTGCGCAGCAGGCGCGGCACCGAGACCCCGGCGTAAAACTTCTCGTTGTACACCAGCACCCCCGCCCCGAAGTTGGCCATCAGGCGGGAGTTCTGCCCGATGTCCGGGATGCTCGCGTCGATGGCCTCCGTGGCGCGCGCCCGCGTCCAGTCCATCGAGTACTGCTTGACGCTCACGTCCACCCCCGTCGAGAGGTAGGTGTCGTCCGTGAGCTGCACGTGGTAGGCGTACGAGGCCGCGCCGAGGGTAGCGCGCGTGAAGCCAATTTGGTCGTTGGTGACCACGAGGCCCAGACCCACGTTCTTGCCCTGCAGCGGCGTGTGGAAGCCCACCGCCTGCGAGGCCGGCGCACCCTCCAGCCCGAACCACTGCTTGCGCAGCAGCGCGTGGAACACCGGCACGCCCTTGCTGCCGGCCACGGCCGGGTTGATGGCGAGCTTGTTGTGCATAAACTGCGTGTACTGAATGTCTTGCTGAGCGTAAGCGCTAGTCATGGCGACACTGCACATCAGCAGTGCCAGGAGGCAGAGCCCCCGGGTGTTGGTTTTCATGTTTCAATCTGTTGTGCTGCCGGAAGAATTCCCCCTCTTCTTGCTTAAATCAAGCCAAACTCGGCTCGAAAGCGGCCAGTAACCTGATATCCCACGACTTACCGGGGCCTAGCGCTGGATGTACAAATACCCCTGCTCCGTCTGCCCCTGCGGGTTGTTGATCCGCAGCAAGTAGAAGTATGTCCCCACCGGCAGGTCCTCCGCGCGGTAGGTCCCGCCCCAGTCGTTGCGGTAGTCCTCCGAGTGGTAGACCTCGTCGCCCCAGCGGTTGTACACCGACAGCGTCGAGCCCGGGTAGTCGATGATCCCCGGCACCACGAAGGCGTCGTTGTCGCCGTCGCCGTTCGGCGTGAAGATCGTCGGGGCCGTGAGCCCGTTGGCGCCCGCCACCGTGATCGCCACCCTGGCCGTCGCACAGCGCGTCGGGCAGTGGACGTCGCACACCGTGTACGTGAAGCTGGTCACGCCCACGTAGTTCTCGTCCGGCACGAAGCGCATCCCGGCCTCCATGTTGCCCTCGATCCGCCCGCGCAGCGCAGCCGTGTCAAAGGTCACCACGTAGTCCGTGAGGCGGATCACGTCGTTGTCCATCAGCATCACGTCCTCCAGGGCCGTGTTAAACGGCGTCGCGAAGGCATCGTCGCCGACGGTCGGCTTCGGCTCCACGACGAGGCGCATCGTGTCGGTCGAGTACTCGGCGCAGGCGCCGTTGCTCAGCGTCCACACGAACACGTTGACGCCGGCGTCGAGGCGCTCCACCAGCGAGGCCGGGTCACGCGGCGAAGCAATGCGTGCGCCACCGGTCGTCGTCCACCGGCCCGTCCCGAGCAAAGGTGTCACGGCGTCGAGGCGCTGGTTGTCCACGCCACACACGTACCTCACCTCCTCGATTACGAACGCACTTTCGTCCGGGCTCTCCGAGATCGTCACGTTGACGGTGTCGCGGGCGTACGCCTCGCAAACCCCGTCGGTAAGCACCCACACGAACTGGTAGCGCTGCCCGACGATCAGGCCCAGCAGGGCCGTCTCCGCCGAATCAGGCTTCGCGATGCGGGCCCCGCGACTGGCCTGCGCCAGCGACTGCGTCCACACCCCGCGGGCCTTCGTCGGCCGCAGGGCCGCAATACGGGCGTTCTCCGGACCGCAGGTCGTCACGTCCTCCCCGGCGTAGGCCACGTCGACGGGCACCGTCGTGATGGTCACCGCCACCGTGTCGGCGTCGTAGTCGCGGCAGGCGCCGTTGCTCAAGCTCCACACGAAGAGGTTGCGGCCCTCCCGCAGGTCGATCACGTCCGCGTCACGCGCGTCCGGATTGCTCACCGTCGCTCCGGTAATGGAGGTCCAGCGCCCGGTGCCGACGGTCGGGGTCACGGCGTTGAGTTTGATCGCCTGCACGGCGCAGTAGCTCGCGTTCGCCCCGGCGTCGGCCTGGTTGGTCGGCGTGTGGTCCACCTGCACCCGCACCGGCGCGGAGGCCGGCGTGCGGCACGACCCGAGCGCCATCACGACGTAGTAGTCGCCCGTCGCGACCCGCGTCAATCCTTCCATCGTGTAGCTCGGCTCCTCGGTGGTGGCCAGCAGCTTGTTGTCGCTCGCGCGGTACCACTCGAAGCCGCGCCGCGCGGCGCTCGGGGCCAACGGGCTCGACACGCTCAGCGTCACGCTGCCGCCCTCACACACGGCCTCGGTCGCCACGATGGTCGGCGCCTTCGGCATGGCCTGCACGTAGACGCGCGTCGGCTGCCCCACCACGGCGCGGCAGCCGTTGACCGTCACCGTCACCTGGTACTCACCCGCATCCACGAGCCGCACCGGACCCACCACGGGGCTCGGTAGCGAAGAGCGGAAGTTGCCCGGCCCGAACCACTCGTAAGTAGCCCCCGGGATCAGCGGCGTCTCCAGGCGCACGAGGTCGCCCTCGCAGGCCGGCGCCTCGGCCGTGGTCGCGTTCGAGGTCACCACCGGCGAGAGCGCCCCAAACACCGTCACGAGCACCCCGTTCGAGGCGAAGCTCGCGCAGCCGTCCAGCACGACTTGCACGCTGTACACACCCGTGCTGGCCGCCTGCGCCCCGCGGACGATGTAGGTCGGCTGCGCCGTGGTCGCGAGCACCCGCGCGCCGCCGTCCCCCTCGAAGGTCCACGTGTACTCCACGGCCTTGTTGCCGGAGTACGGCGCCGTGGACAGCGTAAAGTTGTTGCCCTCGCACACCACCGCCTCGCTCGCGGAGAGCGCTGGCGTGGCCGGCTTCGGCACCACCTTCACGATCACGCTCTTCGGCGGCGTGACACAACCTCCCCGCGAGACGATCTCGAGGGTATACGTCCCGCCGGCATTCGCGCCGACTTCCAGCGTAGCGTTCGCCATGCCATCGGCCCCGGTCACGCCGCTGTACGCAAAGCCCGCAGGCCCGCGCCAGGTGTAGCTAGCGCCCTCCAGTGCCGCCCCCTCACTGCGCACCGTAGCGCCCAGCGTCAGGGAGTCGTTCTGGCAGTAGCTGCCCGCGCCCCTGAGGTCGGTGATCAGTGGTTGCGCCTCGATCGTCACGCTCGTCGCGACGGGCGCGCTCACGCAGCTCCCGTTGCCCGCCGTGACGTAGTAGGTGTGTACGCCTTTCGGCAAAACCCCCGGCCGGTACGTAGCGCCGAAGGCTACAGGAGTCACCGTACCCACGGAAGGATCACGGTCGTACCACGTAAAGATGATCGGCGCGGCGCCGGCCGCGGGCGTGGTCTGCGTCGTGGCCGAGAGCTCAGCGGCGGCGCCCGCGCAGTGCGGTCCGTCGTTGCTCACGGTCACCTGCGGCACGGCGTCGATGGCAATGCGCACGGCGGGGCTCGTCGCCACGCAACCATTCACATCCGTCACGCGCACCCGCCACTCGCCCGGCAGGTAGTTCGCGTTGCCCGGCGCGAGGCTCGTCGCGCCCGCGGTGGTCGTCATGCCCGGCCCGGCGAGGGTTTTGGCGGAAGCCCCATTCGGCCCAATCCACTCGAACTTTACCCCACTAGCACTCGTGCGCAACACGAGCTCATCGCCGCGGCAAATACTAGGCGCGTCTAGCGTCGGCACCTCGGCCGGCGCCAGCAGCCCCGTCACGTCGAGGGTCTCGGTGGTTTGGCAACCGTTGGCGCTCGTCACCACGAGGGTGTAGCGGCCGTTGGCGCGTTGGTCGACTTGCGTCAAAACCGGTGCCGCGTCCGCCGAGCGGAAGCCGTTCGGCCCCGTCCAGGCGTAGCTCAGCGGCCGCACGCCCGTCGCCTCCGAGAAGAGCGCGAGCCCACCGCCGTCGCAGGGCACGGTGACGGTAAAGCGCGGTGCCGCCGTCGGAGCCGGAAGTGAAGTCAGGGTGTACACCGCCGAGGTGAGCACGCAGTCGTTCACGCGTACCTCCACGCGGTAGTCACCGTCGTGCAGGCCCGCGTCCGCACCCTGGATGCGGATCACGTTGCTGCGCTGGCCCGTCACCCGCACGCCCGAGGGCACCGTCCAAACGTAGCTCACGTTCGTGCCGCTGTAGGCCGGCACGCTCAGCACCACCTCCCCGCCGAGGCAGGTCGGGCCGGTGCTCGTGATGATCGGCTGGGCTACGGCGTTGACGATGTCGTCCACTTGCACGGTCGCCGTCGCCACGCAACCCGCGCGGTTGGTCACGGTCACTTCGTAGCTGCCGTTCTGGGCCGCGTTGACGGTCACCAACACCGGATTCTCCAGCGTCGACGTGAAGCCGCCCGGACCGCGCCAACGATACGTCGCGCCGCCGGCCACCGAGGCCGCGTCTGGATTAGCCCGCAGCAGCAGGTCGCGCTCCGCACAATCCGGCGCCACCGAGTAGCTGTACGTCGGCGCCACACTCGGCGCGGGCTCGATCACGACGGTCGTCGAGACCACCGCACTCGTGCAGCCGTTGCGCGCCGCGGTGACGTAGTACGTGTGCGATCCGGCGGCCAGGCCGCGCAGCGTAAAGCTGGCCGTCTGGGCCACGAGTCCCCCACCACTAGCGGGCGGTGCGTCGTACCAGCGGTAAGTCACGCCCGCCACGTCGGCACTCGCCGAGAAGACCGTCGGCACACCCGCGCAGTGCGGGCCATCATTAGCGGCCAAGGCCACGGGCACGTCCTCGATGGCCACGGTCTTCGCGGGGCTCGTCGCCACGCAACCGTTGGCGTCCGTGACGCGGACGCGCCACTCACCGATGAGGTAATTTTCATTGTCCGGCGCGAGACGCGTTGTCCCGACCGTAGTCGTCATGCCCGGCTTGGCGAGCGTCGCCACGGACGCGCCATGTGGCCCGATCCACTCGAACTTGATGCCCTGGGCGCTCGTGCGCAGCACCAGGTCCTCCCCGCGGCAGATGCGCGCGGCGTCGAGGGTCGGGAGCTCGGCGGGGGCCAGCAGGCCGCTCACCTGTACGGTGGCGGTCGCCACGCAACCGCTCACGCTGGTCACGGTGAGGGTGTACTCACCGTTGGCGCGTTGGCTCGCGGGCTCGACGACGGGATTCGCCACCGCGCTCGTGAAGTCGTTGGGACCCGTCCAGGCGTAGCGCACGGCGTTGGTCGCGTTGGCGCTCAACTCGAGGCGACCGTCGTCGCAGGCCCTGGCCGCGTTGGCGGTGGGCGCGGCGGTCGGCTGCGCGAACACCCGGACCTCGTAGGCCTCACTCTGGAGCGTGCAACCGTCGACGGTCACCGTCAAACGGTATTCTCCATTGTGGAGCGTCGCGCTCACCGGCGAGATCACGATGCGGTTCGAGTTCAGACCAGTAATGCCGGCGGTGTTGCCCGCGGGCGTCGTCCAGCTGTAGCGGACGCTCGAGCCGGTGTAGGCCGGCACCTCGAGCGTGATGCGCTCGCCGTCGCAGGCGGGGCCGCTCGCGGCGATCACGGGCTGGGCCCGCGCGCCGTTGATGCCGCTCACGTCTACCGAGGCCTGCGTCGAGCAACCGTTCGCGTCCACCACCGTCACCGCGTAGGTACCGTTGGCGGCCGGCGTAGCGGCGGTGATCACGGGACTGGCGAGCGTCGAGCGGAAGCCGTTCGGCCCGGCCCACGCGTAGCTGCCGCCAGTTGCCCGCGGTTGCACGTCGAACGCGATGTCCGAGGTGGAGCAGTCGGGCTTCAAGGTATAGTTGGCGCTGGCCGTGACAGGCGTAGCCACATTAACGATCACCGTCGTCGTCGCCACCGCACTCGTGCACTCCCCGCGGACCACCATGAGCTCGTAGCTCGTCGTGGCCGTCGGACGTACCGCGAAGCTGCGCTCCGTGGAGATGACGGCAGGGTTGCCGGCCACGCGCCACTGGTAGCTACTGCCCTCGACGGTGCCCGCCGTGAGCGTCGCCAACCCACCGACGCAGGTCTCGCCGGAGTTGTTGGCCGTGGCCACCGGCACGGCGTCCACCTGCACCGCAAGCGGTGCACTCACCGGCGCTGCACACCCGTCCACCGTCACCGCCACCCGGAAGGGCTGCACGACGAGCGGATCGCCCGCGGCGAGGGTCACCGCGCGGGTCGAGCCCACGAGTTGGCCGCTGCCGTTGGTCCAGCGGTAGGTGATGCTGGTGCCTACATAGTCATTTGATACGGTCAACCCGATGCTGCCATCCACACAGACCGGCGCATTGCTGCTCGCGATCGGCTGGGCCGGCACCGGCATCACCGCCGAGACGATGAGGCGCTCGGTCGTGGTACAACCGCTGGTATTGCGGACCGTCACCGTGTAGGTGCCATTCGCCGCCAGCGTCGCATTCGCCACCACCGGATCGGGGGCGGCACTGCGGAAGCCGTTCGGCCCCGTCCACTCGTAGCTGAGCGTCCCGCTGCCCGTAGCATTCGCCGCCAGACGTAGGTCGTCACCCGTACAGATTGCGGTCGTTACGACACTCGGAGCGACAACAGGTTGGTCGTAGACAACGACCTCGTAGGCCTCGCTCGTCACCACGCAGCCGTCGGCGTTCACCGACACGCGGTAGGCGCCACTGTGGGCAGCCGCCTGGGCGGGCGAGATCTGGATACGGTTCGAGTTGAGCCCCGCGATACCGGCCTTGACGCCACCCGGAGTCGTCCAGGTGTAGACCACGCTGCTGCCGGCGTAGGCCGGGATGTCGAGTACAATCGTGCCGCCCTCGCAGGCCGGGCCGCTCGAAGCGATCACCGGCTTGGCCCGTGCTGCGGCGATGTCGCGCACCTCCACGGTCGCCGTCGCGCTACAGCCCTTGCCGTCGGTGACGGTCACGACGTAGCTGCCGTTGGCGGCAGGCGTTACACTCGCAATGACGGGGTCGGCGAGCGTCGACGTGAAGCCGTCCGGCCCGGTCCACGAGTATCGATAGGTAGCGTCCCCGCCGGCGGGTTTTGCCGAAAGACGCAAATCCCGAGGGCTGCAGTCCGGCGCAAGCGCGTAGCTGTACTCCGGGGCCGCCGTCACCGCCTCGAAGACGGTGAGTGTGTACGGGTAAGAAGTCGAGCGGCAGCCGTCGACGGTGACCTCGACCTGGTAGTCGCCCGAGTGGACGCTGGCCACGGCTGGGTCGATCGTGAGGCGACGCGTACCGAAGCCATTGATACCGGCAGTTGTATTGCCGGGAGTCATCCAGCGGTACTCGACACTGGCGCCAGTGTAGGCAGCGACTTCGAGGATGACGCGTGCTCCAGTGCAAGCCTGCGCCGTGCTCGTGATCTCGGGTTGCGTAAGCGAACTCCGCACGGTCGTTACGTTCACGGTCCGCGTCACTACGCAACCCGCCGCGCTCGTCACCGTGACCTCGTAGCTGCCGTTGGCGGCCGGCGTGGCGTTGGCGATCACCGGGTTGGCGAGCGTCGACCTGAAGCCGTTTGGCCCGCGCCAGCGGTAAGTTGCTGCACCAGCGGCGGTGGCCGCGTCGGCGTTCGCCGCAAGGCTCAGGTCGGCCACGCCACAGTTGGCCGGAGCCACGTACGCGAAGCTCGGGGCCGCCGTCGGGGCGGGGTCGATCCGGGCCGTCGTCGCGACCGGTGCCGAGGCACACTTGTTATTCGTGACCACGACGTAGAAGGTGTGCGTGCCGACGGGCAGGTTGACGCGGCTAAACACGCGCTCCTGGCTCACGACGATCGTCGCGCCGAGGCTCGGGTCGCTGGCGTACCAGGCGTAGGTCGCGCCGGCCACCGCGTCCGCGCTAAACAGCGTCGTCGTGCCCACGCAGTGCGGCCCGTCGTTGTTCGGCGTGGCGACCGGGACGGGCGTAATCGTGACCACCACCGCCGCACTCGTCGCCGTGCAACCGCTGGCGTCCGTCACGCGGACGCTCCAGTTGCCGGGCAGGTAGCTCGGGTGGCCTTGCGGCAGGCCCGTAGTGCCGGTTGTGGTCGTCATGCCGGCCTTCGCGAGCGTACCCGCCGAGGCGCCGTTCGGGCCGATCCACTCGTACTTCACGCCGCCGGCACTGGTCGAGAATCGCAGGGGCTCCCCCTGGCAGACGCTCGGCGCGACAATCGTTGGTTTCTCCGCCGGTGGCAGCAGACCCGTCACCGTGACGCTGAAGCGCTCGGCACAGCCGTTGGCACTCATCACCTCGAGGGTGTAGCGGCCGTTGTAGCTCTGGTCGGCTTTCGCCAAAACCGGACGCTCGTCCGCGGACGCAAAGCCGTTCGGGCCCGTCCAGGCGTAGCGCAGGGGCTGCACCCCGGAAGCATTCGCCGCGAAGGCCACCGAGCCACCGGCGCAGGCGTCGGTCACGGTCGCGGTCGGCGCGGCCGTCGGGGCGGGCAGGCTCGTGAGAACGTAAGGCTCGCTCACGACCGTGCAGCCGTCTGCAGTCACCGTCACCGCGTAGTTGCCGTCGTGAAGGCTCGGGTCCACCCCGTCGATCACGAGCGTCGGCGTACCCTGGCCCGAGACGCGGGTCGCGCTCGGGAAGGTCCACACGTAGCTCACGTTGGAGCCGGTGTAGGCCGGGATGCTCAGCGTCACGCGACCACCCGCGCAGGTCGGGCCGGTGGCCGCGACCACGGGCTTGGTGACGCGTTGCTGGATGCCGCGCACGTCTACCGACGCACTCGACTGGCAGCCGTTGACATCCGTAGCGATGACACTGTAGGTGCCATTGGCCGCCGGCGTGGCGCCCGTGAGTACAGGATTGCGCAGCGTAGAGCGGAAGCCGTTCGGGCCCGTCCAAGCGTAGCTCGCAATGGCGGTCGGTGCGGCCTTCGCGCTGGTTACGTCGAAGGCGATGTCGCTTGCGGAGCAGTCGGGATTGAGGGTGTAGGCCGCTGTAGCGACCAATTCATCAGGCGTGTTGACGACCACCGTGGTCGTAGCCACCGTGGCGCTCGTGCAGGTCCCGCGGCGCACGGTGAGCTCGTAGCTCGTCGTCGCGCCCGGGCGCACACTCGTCACGCGGTCCGTCGAAATAATGGCCGTCGTGCCCTGGATGCGCCACTCGTAGCGGCCGTCGGCGAGTTCGCCGCCGAAGAGCTGGGCGCTCGTCCCGACGCACACCGGTCCGGAGTTGTTCGCGATCGCCGTCGGGACCTCGTCGACCTGGACGGCCGTCGGGACACTCTGCGCGGAGGTGCAACCGTCGACGCTCACCTCGACGCGGTAGGGCGAGCGCGCGTCGGCCGAGTTGGCCGCGAGACTGATGCTGCGGCTCGTACCGATTACCGCACCGGTGGCATTGAGCCAGCGGTAAGTGACCGCCGACCCGACGTAAGTCTCGGCGATGGTCAGCTCGATCTGCGCGTCGCGACACACCGGACCGTTACTGGTGATGCTCGGGCGCACGAGGGCCGCGCGCACCGCGTCCACCGTCACGGTGGCGGTCGTGGCGCAGCCGCTGGCGTTGCTCGCGGTCACGGTGTAGGTGCCGTTGGCGGCCGTGGTCGCGTTCGCGATCACCGGCGTCGCCGAGGCCGAGGTAAAGCCGTTCGGGCCAGACCAAGCGTAAGTCGTCGCGTCGGTGGCACCAGCCTCGAGACGCAAGGTCTCGCCCGTGCAGATGCTCGGCGTCAAGACCACCGGCGTAGCCGTCGGCTGCGTGAAGACCTTCACCGCAAACGGTGCACTGTCGAGCACGCAGCCGTCGACGGTCACCTGCACCGCGTAGTCACCGGCGTGCGTGCCCGCGGCTACGGGCGTGAGGGTGAGGCGGTTGGTGCCGAGCCCCGTAATGGCGCTGGTAGTTCCGGCGGGCGTGGTCCAGGTGTACACCACGTTGCTACCGGCGTAGGCCGGGATTTCGAGCACGATCGTGCCGCCCTCGCAGGCCGGGCCGCTCGAGGCGATCACCGGTTTGGCCCGTGCTGCGGCGATGTCGCGCACCTCCACGGTCGCCGTCGCGCTACAGCCCTTGCCGTCGGTGACGGTCACGACGTAGCTGCCGTTGGCGGCAGGCGTTACACTCGCAATGACGGGGTCGGCGAGCGTCGACGTGAAGCCGTCCGGCCCGGTCCACGAGTATCGATAGGTAGCGTCCCCGCCGGCGGGTTTTGCCGAAAGGCGCAAATCCCGAGGGCTGCAGTCCGGCGCAAGCGCGTAGCTGTACTCCGGGGCCGCCGTCACCGCCTCGAAGACGGTGAGTGTGTACGGGTAAGAAGTCGAGCGGCAGCCGTCGACGGTGACCTCGACCTGGTAGTCGCCCGAGTGCACGGCCGCCTGCGCGGGGTCGATCGTCAAGCGGCGCGTCCCGAGGCCGTTGATGCCGGCGGTCACGCCCGCGGGCGTCGTCCAGCGGTACTCGACGCTCGTGCCGGCGTAGGCGCCGACCTCCAGCACCACGCGCCCGCCAGCACAAAGCTGCGGCGTGCTCGTGATCTGCGGCTGCGCGATGGCCCCGCGGACGGTGCCGACGTAGACGCTGCGCGTCGCGCTACAGCCCGCAGCGCTCGTCACCGTCACCTCGTAGCTGCCATTGGCGGCCGGGGTGGCGTTGGCGATCACGGGGTCGGCGAGCGTCGACGTAAAGCCGTTCGGCCCGCGCCAGCGATAGGTCGCAGTGCCGGCCACGGTGGCCGCGTCGGCGTTCGCCGCGAGGCTCAGGTCGGCCACGCCACAGTTGGCCGGGGCCACGTACGCGAAGCTCGGCGCCGCCGTCGGCGTCGGGTCGATCGTGACCGTGGTCGAGGCCGCGGCGGAGGTACAGTCGCTCGACGTGATCGTCACCCAGTACGTGTGGGTCCCAGCAGTAAGCCCGGTGCGGGCGAGTTGCTGCTCACGCCCGACGACCTTGCCGCCGGCAGCCGGATCGGCGTCGTACCAGACGTAGGTCGCCCCCGCCACGGCATTCACCGTGAAGATGGTCGTCGTGCCCACGCAGTGCGGGCCATCGTTGCTGGCCTTGGCCACCGGCACGGGCTTAATCTGCACGGCGATGGCCGGGCTCGTCGCCACGCAACCATTGGCGTCGGTCACGCGGACGCTCCAGTTGCCGGACAGGTAGTCGGCGTTACTTGCGGTGAGGGTCGTCGTGCCAGTCGTGGTCGTCAGACCAGCTCCCGCGAGGGTAGCCGGCGCGGCGCCGCGCGGACCGATCCACTCGAACTTCACGCCGGCGGTCCCGGTCGAGAGCACGAGGTCTTCGCCCGCGCAAACACTCGGTCCGCTGATGGTTGGCACCTCGGCCGGCGCCAGCATACCGCTCACGGTGACGCTGGCCGCGGCCGTACACCCGTTCACCGAAGTCACGGTAAGCTCGTAGGTGCCGTTGGCCGCCGCGGTGGCCTGATGGATGACTGGGTTGGCGAGCGCGGACGTAAAGCCGTTCGGCCCAGTCCAGGCGTAGCGCACGGCGTCGGTAGCGTTGGCGCTCAGGGCGAAACTCCCGCCGTCACAGGCGTTCGCGATCACGAAGCTCGGGCTGGCCGTGGGTTGCGCGAAGACATCGACCTGCACCGTTTTGCTGGAAAGCGTACACCCGTCCACCGTTACCGTAAGGCCGTAGCCACCCTCGTGGACGCCGGCTTCGACTGGCGTCAAAACGAGCCTCGGCGTGCCCTGCCCACTCACCCCACGGGTCGCGGAGGCGGGTAGGGTCCAAACGTAAGTCACGTTGCTGCCCGTGTAGCTCGGAGCGCTCAGGGTCACTGCGCCGCCGACGCAGGCCGGGCCGCTCGACGTAACCTGGGGAACGGGCTGCGGATTGGCGGCGTTGGTCACCTGCACCGAGGCCTCGGCCGTGCAGCCGTTGACATCCGTCGCGACGACGCGGTAGGTGCCGTTCGCGGCCGCCGTCGCCGCGGGAATCGTCGGGGCGGCCAGCGTCGAGGTGAAGCCGTTCGGGCCCGTCCACCGCTGGCTCGCGATGTCCCCGAAGCCGGTCGTCGTGACGCTGTAGTTCAGCGCCAGATCGGAGGCCGAGCAGTCGGGACGCAAGGTGTAGTCGGCCTGTGCGGCGATGGCGTTGGGCTGGTTGACGACCGCCGTCGTGCTCGCCACCGCACTCGTGCACTCGCCGCGCTGGACGGTGAGCTGGTAGGTGGTCGTGGCACTGAGCTGGCTCACGGTAAAGACGCGATCCGTCGAGACGACATCGGGGCTGCCGGCCCGGCGCCAGGTGTAGCGACCGCCGTCGACGTTGCCGGCCGTGAGGGTGAGGCTTTCGCCAAAACACACCGGTCCGCCGTTGCTGGCCGAGGCCACGGGCACCCGGTCGATCTGTACATTGACGGGCGCCGACAGCGGTGCGGCACAGCCGTCTTCGGTCACCTGCACCCGGAAGGGCGGCACCGCGACGGGGTCGTTGGCCGCGAGGATCAGCCCGGGCGTGTCCCCGCCCACCACGGCGCCCGCGGCGTTCGTCCAGCGGTACACCACCGTGCCGTAGTACTCCTCGACGACGCGCGCCGTGAGGGTCCCAGTCTCACAGACGGGCGTGTTGGTCTGCACGGTCGGGCGCACGGGCTCGGCGGCGACGCCCGTCACCGCGAGGTTGGCCGTCGTCGAGCAGCCGTTGCTGTTCGTGACCATGAGCGCGTAGGTACCGTTGGCTACGGGCGTGACGCCGGCCAGGAGCGGGTTCTCGGCGCTCGAGGCAAAACCGTTGGGTCCGGTCCAGGCGTAGCGGCTCGCGCCGGTGGCGTTGGCCGTGAGCTGTAGGTTGCCCCCGGCGCAGATCCGCCCGGCCGTGGCCGTCGGGGCCGCCGTCGGTTGCGGCAGCAAGGCGACGGCGTAAGGGTCGCCGTCGAGGGTGCACCCGTCCACGGTGATGCGGACGGTGTAGTCGCCCTCGTGCACCCCAGCTCGCGCAGGGCTGATCACGAGCACGGCCGTGTTGGCGCCCGTGATCCCGGCGGTGACGCCCGCGGGCGTCGTCCAGGCGTAGGTCACGTTCGAGCCGGTGTACACCGGGACCTCGAGGCGCACCGTCCCGCCGGCGCAGGTCGGACCCGAGGCGGTGATGACCGGCTTGGAGACTGCATCGCGAATACCCGACACCTGGAGCGTCGTGCGCACCTCACACCCGGCCACGTCGACGACGCGTAGACTGTAAGATCCGTTGGCGCTCGCGTCCACGCCCGAGATCGTCGGGTCGGCGAGCGTCGAGGTGAAGCCGTTCGGGCCGGTCCAGACGTAGTTGTAGCTCCCCGAGCCGCCGCTGGCGTTGGCGGCGAGGTTGAGGTCGCGCGTCGAGCAGTCGCCGGCCAGCGCGTACCCGAAGGTCGGCGCCGCGCTCGGGGCCCCGGTCACGGTGGCCGTGGTCGACACCGCCGCGGAGGCGCAGCCGTTGGCACTCACCACCGCGTAGAAGGTGTGGCTCCCGACGGCCAGGTTGGCGCGGGCGAAGCTCCGCTCCTGGCTCACGAGCTTGGCGCCCGGCGTAGCCGGATTAGCATCGTACCAGGCGTAGGTCGCGCCCTGCACGGCATCCACCGTGAACACGGTCGCGGCGCCGAAGCAGTGCGAACCGTCGTTGCGGGGCGTGGCCACCGGTACGTCACTAATGCGCACCACCGCCGCGGGGCTCGTCGCCACGCAACCGGCCGCGTCGGTGACGCGCACGCGCCACTCACCGCCGAGGTAATTAGCGTTGGCCGGGGCGAGCGTCGTCGCGCCGGTGGTCGTCGTCATGCCGGGCTGCGCGAGGGTCGCGGGGGCGTCGCCGTTGGGGCCAATCCACTCGAACTTGGCCCCGGCGGCGTCCGTCGAGAGCGCGAGGTCCTCCCCGCGGCAGATGCCCGGGGCAATGATCGTCGGGGTGGCGGGCGCGGGCCGCACCTGCG
Organism: Saprospiraceae bacterium; assembly: GCA_965215115.1. Taxonomy (GTDB): domain Bacteria; phylum Bacteroidota; class Bacteroidia; order Chitinophagales; family Saprospiraceae; genus CALDTK01. The sequence goes on along the minus strand of OZ244050.1, from coordinate 843,594 downwards.
TCACGTCGACGCTGGCCGTGGCCGTGCACCCGCTCACGCTCGTGACCGTCACGAAGTAGCTGCCGTTGTCGCGCACGGTAGCCGGCGAAACTGTCGGGTTCGGTAGGGTAGAGGTGTAGCCGTTCGGGCCGGTCCAGACGTAGGCGCTGGCGCCCGTAGCGTTGGCCGCGAGCCGGAAGCTGCCGTTGGCGCAGGCGTCGGTGACGCTCACGGTAGGGGCGGCACTCGGCTGCGCGAACACTTGCACGGCAACGGCATCGCTGGTGAGCGTGCAGCCGTCGACGATGACTTCGACGCGGTAGTCGCCGGCGTGATTAGCGGCCACGGGCGTGATCACGAGTCGGTTGGTGCCCTGGCCGCTCACGTTGGCGCTGGCGGCAGCGGTCAGGCCGGCCGGGAGCGTCCAGGCGTAGCTCACGTTGCTGCCGCTGTAGCCGGCCACGCTCAGCGTAACGGTTCCGTTCTGGCAGGCCGGACCGCTCGAGGCGATCTGCGGCTTCGCGGGTGCGGCCTGGATGCCGCTCACTTCCCTGGTCGCCGTCGCGCTACAGCCGTTCTCGTCGGCGACGGTGAGGCGGTAGCTGCCGTTGGCGGCGGGTGTCGCGTTGCGGATCAGCGGATCGGCCTCCGTGGAGGCGAAGCCGTTCGGGCCCGTCCAGGCGTAGCGGTAGGCCACGGTCGTGGCGGGCGCGGTCGGCGTCCCACCGCCCGCGTTGGCGGTGAGTTGTAGGTCGCGCGCCGAGCAGTCGCCGGCCAGCGTGTAGGCGAAGTCGGGTGCCGCGGTAGGCTGTGCGTTAATGCGCACCGTCGTGCTCGCCACGGCGCTGGCGCAGGTGCCGCGCGTCACGACCAACTCGTAAGTCGTCGTCGCGGCCGGCGTCACCGCGAGCGTCCGGTCCGTCGAGATCACGGTGGAACTGCCCTGCACGCTCCAGGCGTAGCTAGCGTCCGTGACGAAGCCGGCTGTGAGGGTGGAGCTTTCGCCAAAACACACCGGCCCGCTATTGCTCGCCGTGGCGGTGGGCACGCGGTCGACCGTCACATTAAGCGCGGCACTCACGGGCGCGGCACAGCCGTCTTCGGTGAGCGCGAGGCGGAAGGGCTGAGCACTCGTCGTGGCGACGGACAGGTTGCGCGTCGTCCCGAGGGTAGCTCCGTTGGCGTCCGTCCAGCGGTAGGTGTAGGTGCGGCCGGCCAGCTCGGTGCCGTCGGTGCGGAGTGCGATGGTCGAGCCCTCGCAAACCGGTCCGTTGCTGCTCACGCTCGGCTGAGCTAACGCAGGGCGGACGTTGGACACCGCGACGCTCGCAGTGGACGTGCAGCCCTCGACGCTCGTGACGCGCAGCACGTAGGTGCCGTTGGCCGCGGCGGTCACGCCGCTGAGGATCGGGTCCTGCGCCGTGGAGGTAAAGCCGTTCGGCCCAGTCCACTCGTAGCTCACCGCGTCGGTGGCGTTGGCCTGGAGCAGCAGGTCGCCGCCCGGGCAGATCACGCCCGCCGTCGCGTTGGGCGCGGCCGTCGGCAGCGGGTAGACACTCACCGCGAAGGCTTCCGAGGCGACGGTGCAGCCGTCGACGGTGACGGTGATGGCGTAGGTGCCCCCGTGCAGCGCGGCACTCGCCGGCGTGATGACGAGCTGGCGCGTATTCGCACCCGTGATGCCCCTTGTCGCGGCTGGCTCAGCGGCGGCGGCGGCCGGGATCGTCCAGGCGTAGGTCACGTTCGAGCCGGCGTAGGCCGCGACGCTGAGCACGACGTTGCCACCGGCGCAGGCGTCACCCGTGGAGGCGATCTGCGGTTTGGCGACCGGCTCCCGGACGCCACTCACCTGCACGCTGCCGCTGGCCGTGCAGCCGTTGGCATCAGTGACGGTGACGGTGTAGCTGCCGTTCGAGGCCACCGTGGCGCGGTCGATGCGTGGGGTGGCGCTATTCGAGGTGAAGCCATTCGGCCCACTCCAGGCGTAGTTAAGGGGCGCGGTGCCGGTGGCGTTGGCGGCGAAGTCGACACCGGACACAGAACAGTCCGCGGCGAGCGTGTAGCTCTGCGTCGGGGCTGCGGTAGGCCGTGGCGTAACGCGCAGGCCGTAGGCGTCGCTCGTGGCCGGGCAGCCCTCCACGATCACCGTGACGCCGTAGTCGCCGGCGTGGACGGCGGCGCGGCTCGTGGCAATGCGCAGTACGTTGGTGTTCGCGCCCGAGATATCGGCGGTCGTGCCGGCGGGCGTCGACCAGGTGTAGCTTACGTTGGCACCCGGGTAAACCGGCACGCTAAGCGTCACCACGCCGCCCTCGCAGCCTTCGCCGCCGGCCGTGACGACCGGCTTATTTACCGGCGCGACGACGCCAGAGACCTCCACGGTGAAGGTTTTGGCGCAAGCCGCACTCGACCCGTCCGAAATCACGACCGTGTAGCTGCCGTTGGCCACCGGACGCGCGTTGCGGATCACGGGGTTGCGCTCGGTGGAGGTGAAGTCGTTGGGGCCGGTCCAGCGGTAGGTGTAGCCAGCCGTCGCGGTGGCGGTCTCGGTGGGGTTGGCGCGCAACGTGAGGTCGGCCAGCGCGCAGGAGCCCGCGGCCGTGTAGGCGAAGTCGGGCACGGCATTCGGGGCCGGATTGACGGTCACGGTCGTGGTGACGGCCGCGCTCGTGCACTCGCCGCGCACGACGGTAAGCGCGTAATCGGCCGTGGCCGCGATGGCACTCACGGTAAAGCTGCGGTCCGTGGACACGAGCGTGCCCCCGGTGCGCCACTCGTAGCGCCCCCCGGCGATCTCGCCGCCGATGAGCGTGACGCTCTGCCCGGCGCACACCGGTCCGGTATTGGACGCGGTGGCGACGGGCACTCGGTCGACCTGGACGGGTAGCGCGGCGCTAATCGGCGCGGCACAAGCATCCACGGTGACCTGGAGGCGGTACGGCGACACGGCGAAGGTGGCGTCGGCCGGGAAGCTCGCGATGGCCGTCTGGCCGCCGTTGGCCACGGGGATGGCCACGCCGTTGCCGTTGGTCCAGCGGTAGGTGACCGTGCCGGTGTAAGCCGTGGCGCTGCTGAGTTGGATGGTGCCCGTCTCGCAGACCGGTCCGTTCGCGTTGACGACCGGGGTCGTGGGCTGGTCGCGGACGTTGTTGACCGCGACGCTGGCCGTCGTGGCGCAGCCGCTGACGTTGGTGGCGGTCACGACGTAGGTGCCGTTGCGGGCCGGGGTGGCGCCGGAGATGAGCGGGTTTTGGGCGCTCGAGGCAAAACCCGCCGGGCCGGACCACGACCAACTCGTCGCACCGGAGCCCCCGGCGTTGAGCTGGAGGTTGCCGCCGGCGCAGATGACGCCATTGGTGGCGCTCGGGGCGAGCGTAGGCGCGGCAAACACGTTGATCGCAACTGCGGCGCTGGTGCTCGCGCAGCCGTCCACCGTGACGGTGACGGAGTAGCTGCCGGCGTGCGCGGCGACGAGCGGGCGGATCGTGAGCACGTTGCTGCTCTGCCCGGTGACGTTGCCGGCGGTGGTGGCCGCGGCCGGGATGGTCCAGGCGTAGGTGACGTTGCTGCCGCTGTAGGCGGGCACGCTCAACTGTACCACGCCACCGACGCAGGCCGGGCCGCTCGAGGCGACGGTCGGGCGCGTGATGCCACTGCGGACCCCACTTACCGTGACGGCGCCGGTGGTGCTACAGCCGGCCGGGCTCGTGACGGTAACCTGGTAGGTGCCGTTGGCGGCGGTCGTGGCGGCGGTGAGGACTGGGTTGACCTGCGCGCTCGCGAAGCCGTTCGGTCCCGTCCAGGCGTAGGCGCTGCCCGCGGGCGCGGTGCCGTTGGTGCTCAACGTGAGATCGTCGGCGCTACAGTTGCCGGTAGCCGCGTAGGTGAAGCTCGGCGCCGGGGCCGGCTTGGCGTTGACCACGAGCGTGTAGGCCGGCGAAGTAAGCACACAGCCGTCGACGTTAACGGTGACGGTGTAGCTGCCGGCGTGATTGGCGGCCGTGGCCGGGTCGAGCGTGAGCTGGCGTGAGCCCTGGCCGGTGGCGCCCGCGATGCCGGTCGTGGCGGGGTTGGTGCCGTCGGCGAAGGTCCAGGTGTAGGTGACGCTGCTGCCGGCGTAGGCCTGCGTCGAGAGCACGGCCCGGGCACCGGCGCAGACCGGTCCGCTGGCCGTGATCGCCGGCTGGGCGACGCCGTTGGTGATGGCGTTGACCTGCACGCTCGTGGTGGCCACACCGCAGCCGTTGGCGTCCGTCACGACGAGGGCGTAGCTGCCGTTGTTGGCGGGCTTTGCGTTGGCGATTAGGGGGTTGGCCTGCGTGGACGTGAAGCCGTTCGGGCCCGTCCAGGCGTAGGTGTAGGGGGCTGTGCCGGCGCTCGCGTTGGCGGCGAGTTGGAGGTCGCGCGGCGAGCAGTCGGCGGCCGTGACGTAGGTGGCCGTCGGGGCGCTGCTCGGTTGGGCATTGACGACCACCGCGGCGGCCGTGCGGGCGCTCGTGCAGCCGTTGACGCTCACCTCGACGTAGCGGGTCTGGGTGCCGACGGCGAGACCGTTGACGGCGAGGGTCCGGTTTTGCGAAAGCGAAACCGTCGAGCTGCTGGTCTGGAACCAGTTGTAGGTAGCGCCCGCGAGGGCGTCCACCGAGAAGACGGCTTCGGTGCCGAGGCAGACGGGGACGTTGCCGCTCGCGGTGGCGAGGGGCACGGGCTTGATGACGGCCGTCTTGGCGGGACTCGTCGCCACGCAACCGTCGGCGTTGGTCACGCGGACCCGCCAGGCGCCGGGTAGGTAGTCGGGGGAGGTGCTCGCGACCGTGAGCGACGAAGCCGCGGCCGTGGCGTTGGTCGTCGTGGCCTTGACGAGCCCGTCCGGCCCGATCCACGCGAAGGTGGTGCCGAGGCTAGGCGTCGAGAAGGTGAGCGAGCCGCCGGCGCAGACTTCGTCCACGAAGAGCTCGGGCGTCGCGGCCGGGGGCAGCACTCCGGTGACGGTCGTGGTGCTCGCGCTCGTGCAGCCGCTCACGCTCGTGACGGTGAGGCGGTAGGTACCGTTGGCGGCGGCCGTGGCCGGGAAGACGCGCGGGTTGGCGACGTCGCTCGTGAAGCCGTTCGGCCCGGTCCAGGCGTAGCTCGCGACGTTGCTCACGGCGGTGGCCGAGAGCTGCACGTCGCCGGGGTCGCAGGCGGTCACAGTCGTGTGCACGGCCGTGGCCGCGGGCTGCGGGAAGACCACCACCGCGACGGCGTCGCTCTGCAGCACACACCCGTCTACCGTGACGCGGACGCGGTACTCGCCGGCGTTGCCGGTCGCGCTGATCGGCGTGAGGACGAGGCGCGCGGTGTTCTGCCCGGAGGCGTTGGCGAGGGTCGTACTGCCGCCGGCCGTCGTGAAGCCATTGCTGTCGTACTCCCAGGCGTAGCTCACGCTGCTACCGGCGTAGCCGGCCACGGAGAGGGCCACGGTGCCGTCGGCGCAGGCCGGACCGCTCGAGGTGATCTGTGGTTTGCTCTGCGCGTCGGTGACGGTCGTGACGTCGACCGCGGCCGTGCTCGTGCAGCCGTTCGCATCCGTGGCCACGAGGGTGTACGTGCCGTTGTTGGCCGTCGTCGCGTTGCGGATCACGGGACTGGCGACGTCGCTCGTGAAGCCGTTGGGGCCTTTCCAGGCAAAACCCGTGAGCCCAGCGCTACCGGCCGTCGTGACGGCGTGGCTCAGCGTGAGGTCGGCCGGACGGCAGTCGGCGTTGAGGGTGTAGTCGGCCGCGGCCGCGATGACGTTGGGGGCGTTGACCACCACGGCGGTCGTCGTGGTCTGCGCGCCGCAGCTGTTGCTCGCGACGGTGAGCTCGTAGGTTCTGTGTGGCGTTCGGGGCGACGGTGAGGACGCGGTCCGTGCCGATGACGGTCGTGGTGCCGTTGACGCGCCAGGCGTAGGTGGCCCCGGCCACGGTGCCGGCGGTGAGTGTGACGCTCTGCCCGCGACAGACGGGTCCGCTGTTGGCGGCGCTGATGGTCGGCGCGCGCTCGATGTTCACCGCAAAAGGTTCGCTGATCGGTGCGGCACAGCCGTCGCTCGTGACCGCGAGGCGGAAGGGCGACACGGCCGTGGCGGCGCTGGCGGACAGGGTGAGCCCGGCCGTCGTCGCGACCTGCGCGCCGGCCCCGTTGGTCCAGCGGTAGGCGACGGTGCCGGCGTAGGTTTCGTTGGTGGCCAGCGCGATGTTGCCGGAGCTACACACGATGCTCGTCCCGGTGACGGTCGGGCGCGCGGGCGTGGCCCGGACGTTGTTGACGACCACCGCGGCGGCGGCACTGCGGCAGCCGGCGGCACTGGTGGCCACGACGGTGTAGGTGCCGTTGTTGTCGACCGTGGCCGGAGCGATGAGCGGGTTCGGGGCTGCGCTCGTGAAGCCGTTCGGGCCCGTCCAGGCGAAGGTGGGCCCGCCGGTGCCGCCGGCCGTGAGCTGGAGGTTGCCGCCGGGGCAGATCGTACCGACGGTGGCGCTCGGGGCGACCGTCGGCGCGGCGGCCACCGCGACGGTGACGGTCGCCGAGACGTTGGTGCAGCCGTCGACCACCGTGCGCAGGCGGTACTCGCCGTCGTGTGCGGCGGCCGTGGCGGGTTTTAGCGAAAGCTGGCTCGTGCCCTGGCCCGTGCTGCTGGTGCTGAGCGCCGTCGTGCCGCCGGTCGTCGCGAAGCCGTTGCTGTCGTACTCCCAGACGTAGCTCACCGAGCCCCCGGCGTAGGTCGTGCCCGTGAGCACGATCTCCTGCCCGGCGCAGGCCGTCGCGTTGCTCACCTGAATCTGCGGCTGTTGCGGCTGGTTCGGGATCGTGTTGATGGTCGTCGCGCGGGTGCTCGTGCAGCCGTTGGCGTCGGTGACGGTGAGGGTGTAGCTGCCGTTGTTGCTCGCGTTGGCGTTCGGGATAGCGGGGTTAGCGACGCTTGCGCTAAAACCCTTGGGTCCCGTCCAGGCGTAGGCGTACGGTGCGGTCCCGGAGCCGGCGGCGAGGTTGGCGTTGAGCGTGAGGGTAGCCGCCGAGCAGTCGCCGTTGACGGTGTAGCTCGGGCTCGGCGCGATGGCCGGCGGCGAGGCGATCGCGAAGGTGGTCGACGAACCCGGCGAGACGCAGCCGTCCACCGTGACCTGTACCTGGTAGGTGTACGTGCCGGCGGCGAGGCCGGAGATCGTCGGGTTTTGCGAAAGCGTCACCAGCGTACTCGGCCCCGGCGTGCCGTTGTACCAGCGGTAGGTAGCCCCCGGCACATTCGAGGCGTAGAGCGCCACCGAGCCGCCCGCACAAACGGTCGTCCCGCTCGCCGTCGAGGCGCCCGCATTCGGACCTGTGGTCGGACCAGCGCTCGCGGTCACGCTCGGGATCGGATTGACGCGGATGGCCTTGACGGCGCTCGTGGCCCTGCAGCCGTCGCCGTTCGTGACGGTCACCTGCCAGTTGCCCGAGCCGTAGCCCGCGTCCGCCGGGGCGAAGGTGGTCGAGTTGGCGGAGGCACCGGTGGTCGTCCGTACCACGACACCGTCCTTGGTCCAGGCGTAGCCCGTCCCGGCGGCGGTGACGACGGTCGAGGTGGACAGCGTGATGCTCGAGCCCGCACAAACGGCGCTCGTGACCGTAAGATCTGGTGTCGCAGGCGTAGGCTTGACGTTGCTCACCGACGTGGAGGCCGTGGCGACGCAACCGTTGGCACTCGCGACGGTGAGGGTGTAGAGCCCGTTGCGCGACACGTCGACGTTGGTGAGGTTGAGGGTGGGTACGCTTGCGCTAAAACCATTGGGGCCGGCCCAGGCGTAGCTCAGTGGCGCGGTGCCGGTGCCGGCGCCCGCGATCGTGATGGCGTCGCCGGTGCAGACCGACCCCGCGTTGGAGTACGTCGCCGTGGCCGTCGGCTGGGCGTACACCACGACGGTGTACCGGGCGCTCAGCGTACACCCGTCCACGAGGATTGTCACGGTCCACTCGCCGGCGTGTGTGGTGGCGTCGAGGGGCGAGAGGTACAGCTCGGGCGTGCCCTGCCCGCTCACCCCGGCGGTTGGGGTGGCGCCGGTGGTCTTGGCCCAGGCGTAGGTCACGGAACTGCCGGTGTACTGGTCTACCGACAGCACGACCGTGCCGTTGGCGCAGGCCGGGCCCGAACTCGTGACCACGGGGCTCAGCTTGCCGGCCTTGACCGTCGTCACGTCCACGGTGCGCGTCACCATGCAGTTGTTGCCGTCGGTGACGGTGAGCGTGTAGGTGCCGTTGTTGCGCGGCTCGGCGTTGGCGATGACGGGGTTGGCCTGCGTCGAGGTGAAGCCGCTCGGGCCGGTCCAGGCGTAGCGCAGGGTGGCGGTGCCGGTGGCGTTGGCCGCGAGCGACAGGTCGCGCAGGCTGCAGTCGGCCGCCGCGGTGTAGCTGGCCGCCGGGGTGGCCGCCGGGGCCGCGTTGACGGTGACGGTGGCGTCCTTGACGAGGTCGTAGTAGCAGTCCGGCCCGTCGTTGACGAGCGTGAGCTGGTAAGTCGTCGTGGCGGTGAGATTCGAGAAGGTCGGCGTGGCCGAGGTGCTCACGATCGGCCCGTAGGTAGCCGGCGCGGTGCCGGTCTGGCGGCGCCACTGGTAGCGGACGTTCGTGATGGCCGTGCTCGCGCTCAGGGTCACGCTGCCGCCCGCACAAACGGGCGCGCCGTTGCCGGTGATCACGATGTCGGCCGTGCGGCAGGTGACGGGCGTCGGGTCGGACGTGCCGCCGGTGTCTCCGGGGGCGCCGGCGTTGGCATCCACGAAGCTCTCGCCCGAGTCGGAGTCGTCGGTCGCCATCAGGGGCGCTCCCCCGCGCGACATCGGCGCGTCGGCCGGGTCGAGCGCGCGCCCGCTGGCCCGCGCCTGGTTCTGGAGCGGGAAGGTGGCCGCGTTCGGGTTGACCTGCACCACGATCCGCACCCAGATCTCCTGGCCCGGGCGGAAGCGATCGGCGGCGGCCCCGGCGAAGATGTCCGGGTTCGTGGAGGTGCCGTTGAAGGCAGTGTTGAGGGCCGGCGCTACGCTCGCGGTGCTCGCGGTGATCACGGGCGCCGAGACGCTCACGAAGGCCGCCGTGCCGAGTTGGGCGCGGAGGTCGTCGCGGAGGCTCACGGTCGAGAGCGTTGTCGGGCCGGTGTTGCGAACGCCGATCTGGTAGGTGACGTCGATGTTGCCGTCGGGGCGGTTGGCGGTCTTCAGTACGCGCTTCACGGCCTTGACGGCGGGCTCGGGCTGGATGGCGGCGTCGTAGCCGTTGTTGTCGCCGGTCGTGGCGTCGAAGGCGAACACGGCCGTGCGGCTCGCGGGCGCCCCCGGGGCCACCGGCTGGCTGGCGTCCGAGTCGACGGCGCGATTCGGGCCCACGAGGCTCGGCATAAAGGCAAAGGCCTTGCCGTAGGCGCTGGTCGCGGCGTCGAAGGCGAGGTAGTAGTCGCCCGTGGTCACGCCCGGGAAGAAATACTTACCGGCCGCGTCGGTGACGGTTTCGGCCACGAGCGTCCCGGTGCCCGTGTAGAGCTCGACCGTGATGCCGGGGATCGAAATCTCGCCCGCCTGCTGCAGGCCGTCGCCGTTGGTGTCCACCCAGACGAAGTCACCGACGCCGGCCTTCGCGATGAAGCCCGCGTCCCAACCCAGGTCATCGCCCGCGGCCGCATCGAAGGTGAAGGCCGCCGTGAAGCCCGCCGCGTCGGCGTCGGAGTCGTTGGTGCCCGTGCCGGCGTTGCGTTTCGCGCCCGAGAGGGCCGCGGGGTTGGCGGCCGTCGACTTGTCGAAACCGACGTAGTAGCGGCCGCTCGGCACGTCGAGGAAGGCGTAGGCCCCGCTCGCGCTCGTGGTCCGCGTCTGCACGACAGCGTTGGTGTTGGCGTCGTAGAGCCGCACGGTCACGGCGTTGATCCCGGGCTCGCCCGTGGTCTGGAGGCCGTCGTTGTTGCGGTCGAGCCAGACGTAGTCCCCGATGCGGGCCACGGGGTACGCGCCCGCGTCAATCGTGAAGTCGCCCCTGGTGCCGGTTTTGCCCTTCGAGGCGGTCGGGTCGAAGGCGAAGGCGTCCGTGCTGCCGGTGGCGGGGTTGACGTTCGAGTCGTCGGTGCCGTCGGCGAGGCCCGTCGTCACGCTCTTCGGACCGAAGAGGTACTTGAGGCCCGTGGTCGCGGTGCCGGTGTTGAAGGTGACGCGGTAGCTGCCGGCGGGCTGGTTGACGAACGCGTAGTTGCCCGTCGCGTCGGTGACGGTCGTGGCGACGACGGCGCCCGTGGTCGCGTTGACGAGCTGGACGCTCACCCCCGGGACCCCACCCTCGGCGGCGTTCTGGAGGCCGTCGCGGTTGAGGTCCGCGAAGACCCGGTCGCCGATGCTGCCGACGGGGCGCAGGCCGGCGTCCTGGCGGAGGTCGTTGCCGAGACTTGCGTCAAAACTGAATGGCGCGGTACGTCCCGTCGCTGGATCGACCTGGCTATTATCGTTCGTGCCGACGGTGCCGCGCGGCGAGTAGGCGTAGGGCTGGCCCCCGTGGGCGGTGCCGAAGTCGACGCCGACGCTGTAGGTGCCCGAGGGCTGATTGGCGAACAGGTACTTGCCGGTGGCGTCGGTGACGGTGGTCGCGACCACGTTGCCGCCTGCGTCGAAGAGGCGCACGGTGACGCTGGCCACGCCGGGCTCACTCGCCTGGCGGACGCCGTCGCCGTTGAGGTCGGCGAAGACCTGGTCGCCGAGGTTGGCCTGCGCGAAGATGCCGGCGTCCCAGGTGAGGTCGTCGCCGTTGCGCGCGTCGAAGGCGAAGGTGGCGGACTCGCCCGTGGTGCGGTTGGGGTCCGAGTCGGTGGGCATCGTCCCGGCGCCCGTCTGCGTGAAGGCGTAGTTGGCGTAGGCGCTGGCGGTCTTGTAGTCGAAGGCCACGCGGTAGCTCGCCGAACTCACGTTCGTGAAGAAGTAGCGCCCGGCGGCGTTGGTGGTGGTGGTGCCGAGGGTCGCGCCGGTGGCGGCGTTGAGGAGTTTGACGGTCGCCCCGACGACGGGGGCCTCCCCGAGGTCCTGGACGCCGTTGCGGTTGGCGTCGATCCAGACGTAGTCCCCGAGCCTGGCCCGCGGCACGAAGCCGGCGTCGAGGTCGGTGCGGTCGCCGGCGGCGGCATTGAAGGCGAAGGTGGCGGTGCGGCCGTTCGCCTGCACGTCACTGTCCGTGGCCGCGGCGCCGGTGTTGGTCGCCGTGGCACCGTACGTCGTCCCGGTCGTCGGGTTTTGCGGAAGCGTACCGAGCGCCACCTGCAGGTAGAAGCTGCGCGAGGGCACTTGCGTGAAAACGTACGCGCCCGTGCCCGACGTGACGGCCGAGTCGAACTTGAGGCCCGTGGTCGCGTCGAAGAGGTACACCCTGACGTTGGCCAGGCCGGGCTCACCGGCGTCCTGCTGGCCGTTGGCGTTGAGGTCCGCCCAGACGAAGTCCCCGAGGCTGGCGCAGGGCGCCTTCGTGACCACGAGCGGGCAGGCCACGCCGTAGGGGTCCTGGCCGCCGTTGACCTTGACGGTGTAGGTGCCGGCTAGCGACACGTCGAGGCTGTCCTTGGTCGCCCCGGCGATGGCGGTCCCGTCGCGGAACCACTGGTAGCTCGTGAAGTGTTTCGGCACGCCGACGCGGCGCGTCTGGCGGCACTCGAGCGCGAGGGGGGCCTGCGTGCAGACGCCCTGCTGGTCGTCCTCGCCGGGCTTGTTGTTGCCGGGGGTCGAGTCGGTGTCACCCTCGTTGATCCGGCGGATCTCGGCGACGTTGTAGGCGATGCCCGGCTTGGTGACCCGGGCGTACATGGTCAGCTTCACGCGGTCGTCCGGCAGCAAAATGCCGGGGATGGTCCAGGTCGCGGTGGCGGGGTTGTACTGTCCGGTGGGCTCGGCGCTGAGGAAGGCCAGGTTTTGCGGAAGCGTGTCCGAGACGAGCACCCCGGAGGCACCGTTCGGTCCTTTGTTGACGACCTCGATCTCGTAGGTGACCACGGAGTTGACCCCGGTCGGCGCGGAGGCGATGCGCTTGGTGAGCTCGAGGTCGGTGCAGGTGGCCCCGCGGACCTTCTGGCGGTAGACCCCGCCGCAGCCCTCGAGGGTCTTGTAGGTGAGGGTGTAGTCGATGGCGCCCGTGGGGGCGGTGACCTGCGTGGTCGGGCTCAGGGGGTTGTCGAGGCCCGTGGTCGGGCTCCACTGGTAGTCGAAGAAGCCCTGCGGGCCGGCGAGGCTCCCGGTGGCGCCGGGGCAGATGGTGAGGGTGTTGCCGACGAGGGGCTTCGTGCCCGCGAAGGTGAGCTGTACGGTGTCGACCGAGTTGCAGGCCCCGGCGGGGTGCGTGGTGACGAGGACGTAGTTGAGCTTGGCGGCCGTCTCCGAGAAGTTGGTGAAGGAGATGCTCGTGTTGGGGTTGGCGGCGTCGGCGATGCCGGCGGTCGGGGCGCCGTTGAGGCCGAACCACTGGTACGTGAAGCCCTTCGGCCGCAGGTCGGCCCCGCAGCCGACGGTGAATGTGGAGTTGGCGCAGCCGGCCCGGTCGGGCCCGGCGTTGTCGCTGCGGATCGAGTTGGCGTAGGCCTGGACGGGGTAGCAGTTGCAGCCCTTGGCCACGGCGATGAGCTTACAGCTCCGGGTGGCGTCGACGGTGAAGGGGCCGGCCGTCGCGGAGGCGCCCGCGCCGCGGGCGAGGTTCTGCGGGAGGGTCGTGCTCCCGACGAGGACATCGCCCGGGGTGTAGGTAAACGAGTTGTCGGCGTCGTGGTAGAAGTCGACCTGGACGTCGGAGGTGAGGTCGAACAGGCCCACGTTCGTGATCCTGATCCGGTCGACGGTCACGACGTTCATCGCGCAGTTGGCCGAGACTTTGAACTCGTCGATGCGGATGGAGTCGGTCTTGATCCTGATGAGCGGCGGCGGGTAGGCCGTCGAGTTGGCCACCGCGCTGGCGCACGGCGTGCCGTTGCAGGTGACCGTGGCCGAGCGCACCGTCCGCACGTAGAGGGCGTTCGGCTCGGCGCACAGCACGGCCGCCTGGTCGACGTTGACCTCGACCTCCCACGGGATCGTCGTGGCGGACTTAAGGCCCGGGGCCACGCGGATTCGGACCTCGTCGAAGCTCGTGCCCCCGACCGGGCCGCGGCGCCTGACGCGCGGCGGGCCGACGAGGTGGGCGGGGTTGAAGTTGAGCGCGCGGTAGGTGAGCCCCGGCGGAAGGGCAATGACGAGGGTGTCGAGGCCGTCGGTGTCGGCGAGGAACAGGAAGCTGCCCTGGAGCCGCTGCGCCGCGCCGTTGGCGCAGCCGTTGATGGGCGCGGGCTCGTCGATGACGTGGACGCCGTTGTAGCCGCGGGGCACGCCCTGGATGAAGAGCGGGGCGCCGTTGCGGAGGATGGACTCGGCGCGGTCGCCGCAGTAGTTGTGTCCCTTGGCGACGAAGTTGAGGAAGTCCCCGCCGACGTGGTTGCAGTTGGTCTTGGCCCTAAACTTCACCCCGATCCGCGTGGAGTCGGCGTTGGCGCTCAGGGAGCCCGGCCAGCCCTTCTTAGCCGCGAAGTTGAAGGCCGGGATCCGGGCCTCGAGGTCCCAGATGTACTTGACGCCCAGGGGCGTGATGATGACCTCGGTGGGGGCGTGGAGGGCGTGCGTGAAGGCCCCCGCCGCGGGCGTGCTGCTGCACGGGTAGCACGCGAGCGCCGTGGCGGGGTCGATCTCGACCCCGGAGGTGTACGGGAGGTAGAGCTCGAACTTCGGCTCGTAGAGCACCGCGTCGGTGACGTTCTTGACCTCGAGCTGGTAGTCGAACGACGTGCACGCGAGCACCTCCGCCGGGGGCGCCACGATGATGGCCTGCTGGATGTCGGGCTTCTTTGGCGTGAGGTAGAGGTCGAGCGTCTCGACGGGGCACGGCAGGCCCCCCTGGAGCACCTGCTGGTCGCTGGCCGGGTAGCCGGAGCAGTCCCACCCGACGTAGACGCGGATGGAGTCCTTCGGGCAGAGCTTGTAGTCGGCCTTCAGCTGAATGGTCGTCGTCGAGTTGGCGCCGCGGCTCCCGAGCTGGTAGATGCCCTTGACCGGATTGACGAGCGTGCCGTTGGCCCGGACCTGGAGCGGGATCACGGCCCCGGACTTGCTCTTGGCCATGAGCCAGACCTGGTTGGCCGAGCGGTTGTTCTTCTCGGCGATGCGGAAGGTCCAGTTGGCCTGCGGGTCGGTCGGGAAGATGTTGCGCTCCGCGGCGGTGGCCTCGGGGGCGAAGCGTGGCGGGGAGATCGGGAGGTTGTCGGGACGGGTCTCGGCGGCGCGGTAGGTGCCGTCGGTGAGGGTCGGGGCGCAGAAGTCCTTCTCGGCCTCGAAGTACCACGCGGCCTTGCTCGGCCCCGAGGCGCACGTGCCCTCGAACTCGCCGCGGACCTTGAACTGGTAGCCGCCGTTCGGGGCGCGGCCCGCGAAGCGTGCGTCGAAGAGGCTCTCGTAGTCGAGCACGGCGTACCCGTCGACGACCGACGTGAAGGCGTTCGCGTTGAAGTTGCCCGGCAGGTTCTCGCTCGTGCCCTGGACCAGGGTCTGGTTGTAGTACTCCAACACGACGTTGGCGAGCCGGAGGCCGTCGGGCACCTTGAGGCCCGAGCGCTGGGGCCGGCCGAAGGTCCGGACCTCGTACGGGAAGGGGTCGGTGCCGCTGGCGCCGCCGCCGATGCAGAAGGTGACGCGGTAGTCGAAGCGCGCGCCTACGCACCCGTACGCGCCTTGGCTGTCCCAGGTCGAGGTCCACGTGTAGCCCACCTGCGAGTACGCGATCGGGAGCGGGAGATTACAGCGCGCGCGCGCCGAACCGCCCTGTTTCGAGAGGTCGGCGTACCACTCGGCCGTGATGTCGACCTGCTTGACGCCACAGCTCGCGTTGTCGAGGTTGACGAAGGTGCCGTCGAGCGTGAGGAGGTCCCCGTCCTCGAAGGCGAAGTCCGCGGGGAAGGTCCCGCACCCGCGCAGGAGCTTGGCGGTGAGGTGGTAGACGGTCTTCGTCGGCGTGACCGCGAAAACGTTCAGCGCCGTGCAGGTGTAGGTCGCGCCCGCGCTCACGTCCTGGACCGTGAAGGTGGCCCCGGAGCCGATCTCGTGCGCGGTCGGGAACCCGAGCTCGAAGTAGACGTCGTTGACGGGCGTGATGGAAGGGGCGTTGACGCGGCCGCTGGCCCGGAACGCGAGTTCGTCGCCCTGCATCGCGCGCTCGGCGCGGACGCCGGCCGGGCGCGTCGTGCCGTCGGGGGTGCCGTCGTTGTTGGCGTCCCAGGCCCCGAAACACGCTCGCTCGACGGTGATGCCCGTGTGCGTGATCCCGTTGCAGCCACTGCCCCCCGGGCAGCACTGGTCCCCGAGGGTCGTGGTGCCGTCCTCGCAGAGGAAGGCGAACACGCAGGCCCCCGACCCAGCGGCGTTCTCCGCGCAGGCGGCCGTCCCGAAGCGCACCCCCACCTTCATCGACGAGGCCACCGTCTGCCCGCAGGCCGCCGGGGCGCAGGTGTAGGTCGCATCGTAGTAGAGCTTCGAGCCCCCACCCCGCCAGAACCGATTCGTGAAGCAGGCCTGGTAGTTGCCCCCGCCGAGGTTGGTGATGGGGGCCGTCTGGCTCGAGGCCCCACTCGCGTCGTGCCACCGCAGCCCGCTGGCCACCGCGACGACGATCTTCGGGTCGACCGTAAAGTTGGCGCACACCTGGAAGCTCCCCGGGAGGGCATCGAGGTTGCCGAGCGCGTTGATGTCGTGGCGCCACGTGCCCGTCTGCCCGTCGGCGAGGTAGCCCGGCACCTGGTCGGAGGTCGAGGCGGCGATCGACTGATTGGGGCGTTGCGCGGTAAACGTGAAGTTGGCCGCGCAGTGGTCCTGGACCTCGAGGAGGTGCCGCGTGCCGAGCAGGTCCTTGAGTGACGTATTGCACGCCCCCGCCGCCGGGCAGCACATCCGCAGGCGGTACTCGACCTCGAGGGTGTGGTTGGCGGCCTTCGCGTCGACGTTGAGCCCGGTCGCGAATCTCGCCTCGCGGATGCCGTTCGGGTTACAGCCCGTCGAGTTGGTCACCGAAGTGAGGCTCGCCGAGGGCACGTTGGTCCAGGCCCCGCCGTTGAGGCGGTAGCGGATGGTGGTCCGGTCGACGTAGAGGTTCTGCCCGTCGGCGATCGGGCGGATCGTGAGGTTGGTGAACTCGCCCGCGGTGAGGGTGTGGGTCGCGAGGGCGGTGTAGCCGTCGGAGAGGCAGTTGGTGTTGACCGGCGTCACCGAGAGCCCGCTGGTCGCCTGCGGCCGCAGATTCGCGTCGACGGCGACAGTCATGTTGTAGTTCGCCACCGTCTGGCACGGGGCCGTCCCGCAGCCGTAGTTGGCCGTCACCTGCGTGCCGTAGGTCGAGCCGCAGGCGGTGACGGTGAGGTCCTCGCCGTAGGTCCAGACGTCGTCGGTGCCGTCGCTCTTGAAGGGCCACGGCAGGCTCGGGTAGAGGGCCTGGCTGATGGTGAGGCACTGCTGCGTCGCGGCGGCCGGCGGTGCCGGCAGGGTGACGCTGCTGGGGCCGGCGGTGATCCTGCGGTTCGCGATCGCCTGGTTGGCGTCGTAGGTCATGCACAGCTGGAAGGAGTAGAGCTTCGACTTCTGCCCGGTCTGCTTGATGACGAAGGTGCGCCCGAAGGGCACGTTGCGCTTGGCGGTGGTGTAGGTGCCGTTGGTGCCGGCGTTGAGCTGCACCACCGGGATCGACATCGTGTTCCCGATCGCGACGCTGGCCTTGGGACTGACGGTGTTTTCGTTGCTGAGGGGCGTGAACTCCAGGTTCGCCACGTTGGGCGCCGTAAAGCCCGCGATGGCGTTGCAGGTGTAGGTCAGCTTGAAGTCGACGCTCCCGGTCTCGTTGGCGGCCAGCGGCCCGGAGATGCTGAGCGTGATGAGGGTGCCCGCGCCCCCGGCCTGGGTCGCGGTGATGGTCCGGGTGCCGGCCGCGGCGACGGCACTCAGCAGACTTACCCCACCGGGGACCTTGACGGTGATCCGCGGGTTGGTGGCCGTGCCCGTCGCCTTCCACGCCACGTTGAAGACCCCCGCCGGAGCGGCCTCGCAGGTGTTGACCGAGTTGGCCGCCGCCGAGGTAGGCGTACCGTCGATGAAGACCTGCGCGCGCAGCGCCGTGTGGCACAACGACAAAAGGCCCGCGAGCGCGAGCAGCACCAGGGACTGCGGACGCGTACGTGCGGGGAGGTCGCGGCTTTCGCCAAAACCAAGGGTAGATACCGAGTTCATGCAGGGGGGCTTGTCCGTCCCGCGCGGGCCTCACGGCACGGCGGAATCCTTCGAGTCTCACGGCTGGGGAGCGTGACGGTGACGCACTCCCGCGACCTAAATCGCGGCGGCGCCCCCGGAGGCGAGTCGACCCGAAGCAGCCCTAGCTATCGCCAGCGGAGACAGGTCTGCGGGGGGTCGACACGTCCGGGGCCTCCCGAGCAACATATGTGCCACTTTGTAATATGAAGGCTTGGCACAATCCTCGCTCATCCCCTTTTCCTATGCCACGGAGGGAAACCGCGAAGCCACTCAAGTTCTACCGCCTGTTGACGCTCTCGATGGCCTACCTCGCGGCTTGCCACTACGCGCTGGCCTTCTGGTACGGCGACGCCGTGACCTGCGTCGGGATGACGTTGGTCCTCGCGCTGTGTGGCGCGTACTACGTCGCGGTCGCGGGCGTACCCGAGTGCCACCGCGAGACGAGCGGTCTGGCCTTCACGCTCGCGTGTTACTACACCGCCGTGGCCGTGGTGCCCGCGGGGCCACCGCCGGCCGCCCTGTTCATCTGCTTCTGCCTGAGCTCCCTGATCTACTGTACGCGCCCTCGCAACCTCCTGGTCGCGACGCTCCTCGGGGCGGCGGGCCTGTGGCTCGTGCCCGCGGCCGTGGGGCCGTGCCACACGCCCGACTACCTTAGCTTCGGGCTGTCCATCGTGATGACCTTCCAGCAGTGCGCGGCCCTGCTCGGGCGCTCGATCGCGCACCAGGACGCGATCGCCCTGCGGATCGCCGGGGCCGAGCGCGCCCTCGCCGCCGAGACCGAAGCCCTCCACGAGCGCCAGGAGGCCCTGCGGTGGCTCCACCTCGGGCTCGCCGCCGCGCACGAACGCCTCGGGCGCGAGCTCGCCCACGAGACCGCCGTCACCGCGACCCTCACGCAGCGCCGCCAGGACGAGCGACACCTCATCCAGGCCATGCACCACGACCTGCGCGAGCCCCTGCGCTCGATCGTGTCCTTCAACCAACTCATCGCCCGGCGGATGGCCAGGGCCGGGGTCTCTCCCCGGGCCACGCAGTTCGTCGACTTCATCGAGGACGCCGGGCGCCGCATGGCGCGCATGCTCGACGACTTGCTCGAGCACAGCCTCCACGCCACCCGCGCGCACCCGAAACCCGTGGCCCTCGCCACCGTCGTCGCCGAGGCGCGCCGCAACCTCGCCGACCTCGCCGCGCGCCAGGGCGCCCGCGTCGAGGTCGCCGAGGGCCTCCCGACCGTCCTCGGGCACGCCACGCCGCTGCTGCAGCTCTTCCAAAACCTCCTCGGCAACGCCCTCAAGTTCACCCGCGCGGGCGTCGTGCCGCACGTGTCTATCGCCTGGCGCGCCGATGCCGACGGCAACGTCGTGGTCACCGTCGGGGACAACGGCCGGGGCATCGCCCCGCACCTGCTCGACGCCGTGTTCGGGCTCTTCGACCGCGGCGCGGCCGGCGGCGAGTCCGAGGGCAGCGGCGTCGGCCTGGCGCTGTGCCGCCGCATCGCCCAGCGCCACGGCGCGCGCCTCGACGTAACCAGCGCCCTCGGCGAGGGCAGCACCTTCTACCTGCGGCTCCCGGGCAAGATCATCCTCGCTCACGACACCGAGACCTACGCCCAGGCCGCGCCCCCCCGCCAGTCCCCCTCCCGCCAAGCCCGCACCGTATGACCACGACTGCCGTACTGCATACGCCTACGCCCGAGGGGCACAGCCTACAACGCCTCGAGCGCGCGCGCCTGTCCATCACGCGCACGGTCGCCAAGGTGGTGCTGGTCACCGGGGTCGGCTTCGGGGGGCTCTCGGTGTACTCCGCCGAGCCCCCCGGCATCCTCGCGTGCATCGCCCTCCTGCTGGCCGTGAGTCTCGCGTGTCTGCTGGCCCTCACCCCGGCGCGGCGGCACACCTGCGACCGGGTGCTCGCGATCGCGGTATGGCTCACGCTCACGGCCATCACGCACGTCTACCCCAACGTCGCCACGCTCACGCTCTTCGTGCCCCTGGTCGTCGTCGTCCTCTGCACCGAGGTCTCGAAGGCCTGGCGCGCCGGGCTGCTGGGGCTGGTGGTCGCGCGCTTCGCGTACGTGCTCTACCTCGCCTCGATAGGGGAGGCAATCGTCCCCGAAGGCCCGGCGTACAACTACGTCACCACGATCCACTGCGTCGCCGTCGGCGCGCTGAGCACCTTCCTCACGGCGCTCTTCCACGAACTCGGTCACCGCGTCCGGCTCATCAGTCAGGACTACGCCGATCGCCTCGCCGAGCAGGTGGCGCAGTCGCGCGCGCTCACCGACGAGATGGCGGCCGGTTCGGCGGCTTTCGCCAAAACCAATAACGACATCCAGGCCTCGGTCCTGCAGCAGCGCCGCCTCCAGGCCGAGCTCGCCGCCACCCACGAGCAGCTCGAGCACTTCGCCAACGCCGCCTCGCACGACCTCAAGGAGCCCATCCGCACCATCCGCTCCTTCTCGCAACTCCTGCGCCGCGAACTCACGGCGAAGCGTCCAGCAGCGCTACACGAACCGACCTCGGGCCCGGTGATCTCCGGGCCGTCGACCGCGGAACGCAATGCGGAAGCTGCCGCCCCGGCCCATCGGCACTCCCCCCTCCAACACTCGCCCCCTCGACCTTCAACCCTTCATCCCGCTCCCCACGCCACCCTGATCGCCGACCTGGCCTTCGTCGAGAACTCCTGCGAGGACATGCACCGGCTGCTGGAGAAACTCCTGGTCTACCAGCGCACCGGCGCCGCGGACGCGGATGCCCTCACGATACAGTCGATCCCCGTGGCGCAACTGTGGCGCGAGGCCCTCCGCGCGCAAAGCGCGTCGCTGGCGACCAACGAGGCCCTCGCGCACCACGGCTGCATCGCCGCCGCAGCGGCCCTCGCGACCGAGGACTCCCTGCACTCCGACCAGACCGAGGGCCTGAGCGTGGCCGCGAACCCGGAGCGGATGCGGTCGCTGTTCGGGGAGCTCGTCCGCAACGCCCTCACCTACCACGACGGCACGCGCGAGCCGCGGCTCACGTGCCGCGCGCACGTGGCCGCCGATGGCTACGTCCACGTGGAGATCGCCGACAACGGCATCGGGATCGCCGCGGACTACCTCGAGCGCGTCTTCGGGATGTTCCAGCGCCTGCACGCCCGCGAGGTGTATTCGGGGGCCGGGCTCGGGCTCCCGCTCGCGCGCCGGATCGTGGCCGGGGTCGGCGGGCGCGTCTCGCTCACGTCCGCGGAGGGCGTCGGGACGACGGTGCACGTGGTTTTGCCGGAAGGCTGATGCGCGCCGTGGCCAAACGTAGGGCGACCCCGTCACTACGTACCGCGCCCCCGGGGCCGCTTCCCCCCGACGCACGCTAATGCGCTAGCTTCCGCCCCGTGTCCGCCCGCCTCACCAACCTCGCCCTCGTCAGTGGGCCCCTCGTCACGCTACTCCTTTACCTCGGCGGCTGGCCGGCCGACATGAGCGTCGAGGCGAGGCTGGCGCTCGGGATCACGTTCTGGATGTCGCTGTGGTGGGTGACCGACGCGGTGCCGATGGGGGTCACGGCGCTCGTACCGACGCTGGCCTTCCCGCTGCTCGGGATCCTCGGCGCGAACGAGACGGCCGAGGCGTACGCGCACCCGATGGTGTTCTTGTTTCTCGGGGGCTTCCTCGTGGCGCGCGCCATGGAGGTGGTGCGGCTCCACGAGCGGATTGCGCTGTGGGTGGTGCTGCGGCTCGGGGGCTCGCCGGCGCGGGTGCTGCTAGGATTCATGGCGGCCACGGCGGTGCTGAGCGCGTGGATGTCGAACACGGCCACGGCCGTCATGATGATCCCGCTGGCGCTGGGCACGGCGAGCTACCTCGGCGTCGACGACGAGGGGCGCTCGGCGGCGCTGCCGCTGCTGCTGGGCGTGGCCTACGCGGCGAGCATCGGCGGGCTCACCACCATCCTCGGGACGCCCACCAACGGCATCATGGCCTCGATCGCGCTCGACCGCTACGGGTACAACCTGGGTTTCGCGGAGTGGCTCAAGTACGGCGGACCGGTGGCGGTGGTGCTGGTCGCGTGCACGTACCTGTACCTGTCGCGGGTGTCGGGCCTGCACCGCCGCGACGGCGCGGAGACGCTCGGGATGGTGCAGCGGGCCTACGCGGGCCTGGGGCGCATGAGCGCCGACGAGCGCAAGGTGGCGATCGTGTTTGGGGCGATGGCGCTGGCGTGGTCGACGCGACCCCTGTACGAAGGCGTTTTGCCGCTCACCGATCCGGGCATCGCGGTGCTCGGGGCCACGGCGGTGTTTGCGCTGCCGGGCGGCGGTCCGGGGGGGCGCATAATGACCTGGGCGGAGGGCGTGCAGATTCCCTGGGGTGTGCTGCTGCTGTTCGCCGGGGGGCTGGCGCTCGCGGAGGGTTTTAGCGAAAGCGGACTGGCCGACTACCTCGGCACCAAGCTGGCGGTGATCGCGGTTTTGCCGAAAGGCGTCGTCCTGCTGCTCGTGGTCGGGTTCGTCAACTTCCTCACGGAGGTGACGAGCAACGTGGCCACGGCCTCGGTGATCCTCCCGATTTTGGCCTCGATGGCGGAGCAGACGGGGATCGACCCGATCTCGCTGATGGCCGGCGCGACGCTCGCGGCCAGCTGCGCCTTCATGCTCCCGATGGCGACGGGCCCGAACGCGGTCGTCTTCGCGAGCGGCGAGCTGACGGTGGCGTACATGGTGCGGCGGGGCTTCGTGCTGAACCTGATCAGTATTGCCGTGGTGACGGGGTGGATGTGGGTGTTGGGGTGAGAGTAGGCCTGCAGCGACCCAATGGGGGAGGGCCCCCGCTGGCGAGCCGATGGCCTGCGGCGTTGCCCGTCTGCCGTGCTCGTCTGCCGTGCTTTCGGCGCTAGCTTTAGCTACTTGCTTCCCGCTTACTGATTTGCCCGGTGACGAAGGCGGTGAGGATACCTGCGCCTAATGCGCCGATGAATGCGAATCCGGCCTTCTCGTTGCCGATCGAGAAGAAGTATGCAGATGCAGATAGGCAGACCACTGCAAGGAGGAATCCCAGCCACTGACCGAGTCTCGGGAAGGCCGCAACGTCCCGCTCGATTTCTACGATCTTCAACTCCTTAGCGTGCCGGTGGGCTTGCTCCCGCTCTGCCATTTGGATTAGACGCTCCGCGAATCCCGGTTGGATCTGCTCGTAGCGTTGCAGCTGCTCCGGAGCGGGGACAGGTCCGGAGTAGCTTGACGAAGCTTGGAACACCGTTGACTTCGCCGGGTGTCCACCCGGCGGAGGCTTCCCAGGCGGCTGAACGTTACGCCTGGCCATTACTAGTCTGTTCGGAACCTGGACCTGTGTGACTTAACTCGTTGATTGCCAGCTGGAAATCTGTTTTTAGCGCCATGCAGTCACGCGATTGCGCCTCGGCCGAGGAATAAACAAGACGGCGCAAGTCGATTCGCGGCTGAGGAGCGGGATGGGCGCCAAAGCTAAAAACAGACAGTACCCCCGCCATAACTTGTTGTATACGATCCATGGCAATGTGGTAGTAAGCTTCAGGCCGTGAAGATAGGTAATTGCCTCCGTGCTCGAAGTCCCTAGCCCCCCTACCGCGAGAACATCCCCCCCAGCAGCTGCGCCCCCATCGACATGAGGTCGTCGGAGGTGTTGCCGTCGCCGTTGCGGTCGAGCACGGCGTTGAGGAAGCGATCCGAGGTGCCGACCTGCTGCGGGGCGGCCTGCGGGCCACCGAACATCCCCCCGCCCCCGAGCACGGCGCCGAGGATGTCGCCGATGCCGCCGCTGGACTGTGGCGGCTGCGACTGCCGGGCCTTGCCGAGGGCCCCCATGACGAGGGGCGCGAGCATGATCATGAGCTGGCCGACCTGCGCGGTGCTCATCCCGGAGCTCTTCGACACCTGGTCGGCGACGCGGCCGGTCTTGTTGCCGAGGATGTGCTGCAGGATGCCCATGCCGTTGGTGGCGCGGGCGTTGCCGAAGTTGGAGACGGGGTTGCCGCCGCCGCTGCCGAGCAGGGAGCCGATGTTGTCGAGCAGGGAGGCATGGTTGTCGCGCTCCAGGGCGGACTCGATCTGGCGGGCCTGGCGGGGGTCGTTCTGGACGTTGCGCGCCATGGCGCCGAGCAGGGTCTGGACGATGCCCGCGGTGGCGGCCTGGGTCTGCTGGGGGCTGGCGCCCATGCGCTGCCCGAGTTGGGAGACGGTCTGTGGGTCGAGTTGGCGGGCGAGGATTTCGAGGGGGCTCATGGCGGGTGTGGGTTAGGGTGTTTGTACGACTAGTAGCACCGCGCGCGGCGCCGCGGTTCAGTCGGGGTGGGGGTGGGCAGGCCGGGGGGCGGCGGCGTATTGTGCGGGGGCAAATTATTTTGTGTCGTCCGGGAACCTTATCTGCCATATTCTAGTTAGACCCGTGTATGCCGAAAGCGGCGTGTCGCCGCGGGTTTCAGCATCGCTCCGGGAGGGTCCTCCCCCGGTAGCCAGATTTCTGCGTTCCTTTGTCTTGCCGTTCTCATCGGCCCGGGCGTGTGCTCGTGCTTCACGAGGACTACGTTTTTTCACTTTTCAGTAGTTGTTTTAATGAACATTTTTGTTGCTAGCCTCAATTTCTCGTCCACGGACGATGATCTGCGAGCGCTTTTTGAGCAGTTCGGGTCGGTTGACTCCGCCAAAGTGGTCCTCGACCGCGAAACCGGTCGCTCGCGCGGCTTCGGCTTCGTCGAGATGTCCGACGCCGAAGAAGCCAATGCTGCCATCGAGCAGCTGAACGATGCCGACTTCGAGGGTCGTAACATCATCGTCAAGGAAGCCCGCCCCCGCGAGGAGCGCGGCGGAGGGGGCGGATTTAACCGCGGCGGCGGCGGCGGCGGTTACGGGGGCGGACGCTCCGGTGGCGGTGGCTACGGCGGCGGCGGCGGTGGAGGTTACTCCGGCGGCGGCGGTGACCGTGGCGGTCGCTCCGGCGGCGGCGGATACGGTGGCGGCGGCGGTGACCGCGGCGGTCGCTCCGGCGGCTACGGCGGCGGCAGTGACCGCGGGAGTCGCGGCGGCGGGGGCTACGGCAACGACCGCGGCGGACGCTCCGGCGGTGGACGCGGCGGCGATTCCGATCGCGGCGGCTACAACGACGATTACTAGCGAGACGTAGCGCAGCTAGCGCTACGGTCTTGGACGAGCCTCGAGCCCGATCTGCTTAGCGCAGGTCGGGCTTTCGGCGTTTGAGATAATGTGAATTTTACCTCACCGGTGCCTGGGTTGTATCTCTACTGCTTAGACTTGGGTCCCTTCCCAAGTCACGCTCCCGGTGGGGGAACAAGCGGAGCCAGCTGCGCAGCGCTTTGTCATTAGCTGCCGCGGGTTGGGTGCTGTGGGGGCGTGTTTTATTCAGTGACCGGCAATAGCTTCCCGCCATGCCCACCTACACCCAGCAGGACGCCCGCCCAGGCGAGGCCCTCGACCTCGATGCCCTACAGACCTTCATCGATGCGTCCGTCCTGTCCTTCGGACCTTTGAGCTACGTTCGCCAATTCAAAAGCGGGTATTCTAACCTGACGTATCTATTGGAAGGTGAGGGCCGAAAGCTCGTCCTGCGTCGCCCACCCTTCGGCCCGCGCGCGGCGAAGGCACACGATATGGTCCGGGAGTACCGGGTGCTGGAGGGCTTGGCGCAGGTAGGGAGTGCGCTTCCGCAAAACCCGTCCCTCGCCCCGCTGCCCGTGGCCCTCTGCGAAGACGAGCGAACCCTGGGGGCGCCTTTCTACCTGATGGGTTTCGTCGAGGGGCAGATCATCCGCGCGGCCACGGGTGGTGCCTTGTCGAGCGCCGAACTCACCGCGGCCTCCGTGGCCCTCGTCGAGACCCTGGCCGCGCTGCACCGCTTGCCGATCGCCGGTTCGTCGCTCGCGGACCTCGGTTCGGCGACCGGCTACGTCGAGCGCCAAGTAGAGGGTTGGATCAAGCGCTACGAGCGCGCGCGCACCCCCGACGTGGGTGACCTCGGCGACCTCAGTGCGTTTTTGCGAAAGCAGATGCCCGCCGACCGCGCCGGCTGCCTCGTCCACAACGACTACAAATTCGATAATGTCGTCTTCGCGGAGGGCGTTTTCACGGAAGTGGCCTGCGTCCTCGACTGGGAGATGTGCACCGTCGGGCACCCGCTCATGGACCTCGGCCTCACGCTCGCCTACTGGGCGCACCCGGAGGAGGTGGCGGAGATGCCGTTTCTCGGGATGAACGCGACGCACCTGCCGGGTTGTCCACGTCGGGACGAACTTGTGGAAACGTACTTCGCGCACGTCGGAGACGCGGTGACGCGCGAGGGCATGCTGTATTACTACGTGTTCGGCAACGTCAAGATCGCCGGGATCGTGCAGCAGATCTACGCGCGCTACGTCGGCGGATACACTCAGGATCAACGCTTTGCGAAGCTCGGGGCCGTGGTCGACTACCTGTTGCTGCGCGCCCGACGCGCCATCGAACGTGGGAGCATCGACTAATTAGGCCAGACGTCTGCACGATTCTACCATACGTCTTTTCTGCTTTCGGCGCAACCCCAGTTTGCAATCGGCCGTAGGAAAAGGTCGCGTTACCGTACCCGGATCTCGGTAATGCGCCTTTGAGAACACTCGTTAGCAAACACAGATATGAGAATCGAAATCACCGCCTGCTGCCTCTTGGCGGCCACCTTCGCCACTGCCGCCAGCTCCCAGGACGACACCAACGAACGCTACCGCGACTACGTCACGACCTACGCCCCGCTGGCCGTCGCCGAGATGCAGAACGCGCGCATCCCCGCCTCCATCACGCTCGCCCAGGGATTGCTGGAGTCCGGGGCCGGCACCAGCGAACTCGCCCGCGAGTCCAACAACCACTTCGGCATCAAGTGCAGCAACGGTTGGACCGGCGCCACGCACCACCGCGAGGACGACGACTACCACGGCGGCCGCCTCGTCGAGAGTTGCTTCCGCGCCTACGACCACCCCGCCGAGAGCTACGCCGATCACTCGGCCTTCCTCGTCGGCTCCTCGCGCTACGCCAGGCTCTTCGAACTCGATATCACGGACTACCGCGGGTGGGCGCGCGGCCTCAAATCCGCCGGCTACGCAACCTCCTCGAGCTACGCCCACAAGCTCATCGAGATCATCGAGACGTACGAACTCTACCGCTACGATCAGGACGTGACGATCCTGTCCGCCAATCCCGATTTGTACGCCTCGGGGGCAAAACCGTCCAAGCCAAGCCCACGCGACCGACGCCCCGTGCTCACGGGCGCCTCCCACGGCAAGACTTCCGGCAAGACTTCCGGCAGGGCCGCCGGTGCGTCGAGCGGCGGGAGTTCGCAGGGTAGCGTTTCCGCAAAACCCACCGCGGTCGCCGCGACTGCCGCCATCGAAACCGTCAACGACGTCGACTACGCCACGGCCCTCCCCGGCGAAACTGTCGCCGAACTCGCGCGCCGTGTCGATCGCAACATCAGCGAGCTCACGCGCTACAACGAGACCCTCAACTCCCGCCGCAGCGGACTTACCGCCGGGCAGCGCGTCTTCCTCCAGCCTAAGCGCGACGCCTTCCGCGGTCGCGCCAAAATCCACCGCGTCGCCGCCGACGAGGACCTCCAGGCCGTCGCCGACCGCTACGGCGTCACCACCGCTGGCCTGCGCGCCCGCAACTACATCGCCGTGGGCCGCGAGCCGAACGCCGGGCAGGAGATCGTGATCCGCGGCCGCCGCCGTAGCAGCGACGAGGTGGCCGTCACCCCGTCCGCCCGCCGCCGCCAGGAGATCGAAGGGCTGCAACGTTCGACTCAACCAGATAAGTCGGCACCGAGCGAGCCGACGAGCGGACCCGCCACGACCGCCTCTGCCAGCTCCTCGGCCACACCCCCCTCGCGTAGCACCACGAATCCCGACCGCGTCGAGGTAATCGAACTGCCGCCCGTCTCACGCCCAAGCACCCCGCACCCAAGCACCCCGCACCCCAGCACCCCGCACCCAAGCACCCCGCACCCCAGCACCTCACCACAGACTTCAAAACCAGCTGCATCGCGGACGCCCGGCCGCACCATCGCGCGCTACGTCACGGTCCGGCCGAACGACACGCTCTACGGCATCAGTCGCACGAGCGGCGTCTCCATCGAGGAGATCAAGGCCCTCAACGGCCTACGAGCCAACACCATCAAGGTGGGCCAGCGGCTGCTGCTGAGCCGCTAGATTGGCGTGCTCGGCGCGACCGTTGTTCCGCGCGTAGTCGCAGTCGAAGCTCACGGGGCAGGCCTCGCAGTTCGGTCGGCCGTAGTGACACACCCGCTGCCCGAGCTTGAAGAAGAGCTTGTGGAAGTTGAGGATCTCGCCCGCGTCGACCGGGAGCATCGCGAGGAGTAGATCGTGGGCCTTCGCCTGCGACACCTTCGGACCGATGATCCCGATGCGCGAGGTGGTGCGGTGTACGTGCGTATCGACCGGCAGTACGGGGCGGCGCATACTGAAGAGTTGCACGAAGGTGCTCGTCTTCGGCCCGACGCCCGGCAGGCTCCGCATGTAGGCGTTGGCCTCGTCGATGCTCAGTTCGTACAGGAAGTCCATGTTCGTCGCGCCCTTGTCGGCGATCAAGAATTGCAGCAGCTCCTTGATGCGCGGCGCCTTGATCTCGGGGTAGCGCGTCGTCTGTATCTCGGCCTCGATGTCCTCGGTTTTGGCGGAAGCCACCCCGTCCCAATCCCCGAAACGCTCGAGCAAATTGTTGAAGGCCGTGCGCTCGTCGGCGTAGTTGGTGCGCTGCGAGAGGATGGTCGCGATGAGCTGGTCCATCGGGGACTTCGCGCTCCACCGCTGCTGGCGCCCGTAGGTGTCCTCGAGGACGCGCGTCAGCTTGCCGAGGCGGGGGTTGGGGTAGTCGAGTTGAGCGGTAGGCGATTCCATAACTTACCAACACCTTTTTCGCGGCTACATGTTCCCTCCGCCCCGGCGCAGGTGATTGCGCCAGCCGTAGAGGTACAGGCAGGCCACGCTGCGGTACGGGCGCCAGTGCTCGGCGATGGCCGCCATGGCGGGTTTGAGCTGGCGCGGCTTGGCGGTCGGGTCGAGGCCGTAGAGCTCGACGATCGACTGGTAGATGGCGAGGTCGTCGAGGGGCAGGAGGTCCTGGCGCCCCATCGCGAAGATCAGCGTCATCTCGGCGGTCCACCGTCCGACGCCTTTGATGGTGGTGAGTTCGGCCACGGCGGCCTCGTCGGACATGGCGCGGAGCCTCGACTCGGCGTCCGGGTGAGCGAGGAAGTACTCGGCGAGCGCCTGTAGGTACACGGCCTTGCCGCGCGAGAGTCCGGCGCTGCGGAGGTCGAGCGGGTCGGCTTTCGCCAAAACTTCAGGCGCGGGCCTCGCGAGCGGGTCGTCGGCATCGAGGTCGAAGAGTCGCAGGAAGCGCCGGTAGATGGCCGCGGCGGCCTTGGTGCTCACCTGCTGCCCGACGACGGCGCGCAGGAGCGCGGGGTAGACCTCGCTGAGGTGCACGCGATCTTCCGGGAAGGGCAACTCGTCGACGATCGGGCGCAGGATCGGATCGCGGCGCAGGTGGGTGATGATAGTGTCGCGCTCGGCGGGGGCGAGGGTGTAGGGCATGTATGAAGGACACGAAGGACACGAGGGAGACACGAGGCGCACGAAGCTAGACGGCCCGTCGACCGGAGCGCACGCCCTTTGTGCTCCTCGTGTCTTCTTCGTGTGCCTCGTGTCCCAACCCAGAACATGGGTTCCCCGCCGGACGTTGCCCCACCCATGAAGGAGATGCACACCGACCCCCACCAGATCATGATCTTCTACAACGAAGGCAACACCACGCACGAGAAGACGGTGGCGCACGCCAAGGGCACCGGCAAGGAAATCCTTGCCTTCCCCTTCGACCAGGCTCCGAGCGCCTACAACATCTGGACCCAGATCTTCGAGGGCCTCGGCGAGGGCAATCGCGACATCTTCGACCCGAACGACGAGCGCTACGACACCCTCATCGCCGGGCGCACCTTCGGCTTCGAGGACTGGCGCAACGTGGTGCTGCACAACACCGACCTGATCCGCTGCCCGATCGCGATGAGCGGCACGAAGGTGATCGCGATCGAGCGGCCCGGCGAGGTGTACCGTCTGCAGGAGCTCGGACCCGACATGAGCGAGTCGCCGCTGCCGGAGTCGGACCAGGCCCACAACGACGTGGACGGGCTGGGGATGATGCTGGACCGGTAGGCGCGAGCGAAACCTGCCGTAAGATTTGTCGATACCGGCTGTTGTGCATACAAAATTGTAGGCATACCTTAGGCGCCAAACTTACTGCTTATGAAAACGCACGATCGCGAAATACAAATCTACTACAGTGCCGACAGCTCCTCCGCGCGGAGCTGCATCGCGCACGCCCAGTCCCTGGCGAGTTCGATCAAGACCTACGACTTCGCCAAGCTCCCGAGCACCTCGACGAGCTGGCGCCAGATCCTGAAGGCACTCGACACGCACCCCAAGGACCTGCTCGACAAGAGCCACCCCTACTACCGCGAGCACATCAAGGGCCGCGACTTTAACATGAACGGCTGGCTGGAGATCATCCGCAAGAATCCGTTCCTGCTCAGGGCCCCGATCGCCATGCGTGGC
Source organism: Saprospiraceae bacterium (assembly GCA_965215115.1). Taxonomy (GTDB): domain Bacteria; phylum Bacteroidota; class Bacteroidia; order Chitinophagales; family Saprospiraceae; genus CALDTK01. The sequence continues at coordinate 813,677 of OZ244050.1, read as the reverse complement.
GACAGGGCCATCTTCTGCGAGCGGCCGACGGACATCTACAAGCTGACCCAGGCAACGGCGGAGGTCGTGGCGTGAATTAGGCCGACGTTCGGCCCCAGTGCAGGACGGCACCATCCTTGGTCTGAGATCACCTCAGGCCCTCGCTACCGACAGCGCTTTGCGCAACCCCAGGCACACCCCGAAGTGCATCCCCTCGTGCATGTTGATGTAGGTGAGCCCCTGCCCGGCGTCGTGGAGTTCGACACCCCACATGGTGGTCCAGCTGCTGTACCGGTCCGGTAGGAGGAACTCGGGGCGCAGGGTGTCGAACCAAGTCGTCTCGAGGAGCTGTTGGCAAACCATGTCCACGAATGCCTGGTCGACGTCTTCGGTGGGGCGCGTACCCTTGCTATAACCGGCTATCTGTGCGTCGGAGGGCGGGTAGTACGCCATCACGGCCATCTCCTGGTCGGAGGCGTTGTTGCGCCGGAAGACCACCGAGTGGAGCCCGACCGCCACGTGGGCCGCGTTCCAGATCAGGTTGTTCGAGAAGCCCGGCGGGATACGGTTGATTTGCTCGAGGCTGTGCTCCTTCAGTAAGTCGACCATCAGGCGCCGCGTGGCCCCGATGATGGCCAGGTTGTGGCGCGCCTGCGCGATAACGGTCGTCGTGTCCGGTGAACCACTCATGTCCGTAGGGTTTAGTACGGGTGCAAGATGTGGACGGAATGTGGATTGCGAGAGCGCTCCGACGTTTGTTCCGCTCCGCGTCGCGTGCCTTACTTTGCGTTCCCCACTACCGGGATTCCCACAAACCCTATCCACTATGAGCTACGATCTCACCGGCAAGCTTTTCCGCATTTTCGACACCGAACAGGTCAAAGAGACCTTCAAGAAACGCGAGTTCGTCATCGAGCAGCAAGACGGGCAGTACCCCAACTTCATAAAGCTCGAGCTCACGCAAGACCGCTGCGGCCTGATCGACGGCTACAGCGAAGGCGACGACGTGACGGTCTCGTTCGACATCCGCGGCCGGCAGTGGAACGATAAGTTCTTCACGAATCTGCACGCCTGGCGCATTCAGGGCGGAAGCGGGGGCGGCAACGATAGCGGTAGCAACTACCAGAGCAACCAGGGCGGTAACAGCACCAGCGGCTCGTCCTCTCCGAACAGCAACAGCACGCCTGCGCAGGAGCCGACGTTCTCGGGTGGGGCGACGAATGATGATTTGCCGTTTTAGGCGAAGGACCCGTCATTGCGAGCCGGCGTAGCCTACAGCCTGCCCCGAGACGCGCAGCTGGCGTGGGGGTGGCAATCTCGTATGATAAAGTGCCGTACAGGGGCGCTGTGGGGGGCGTTTTTTCCCCCTAGCCCCCGGTAGGGGAATCTAAGGAGCTGCCGCGCAGCGGCATTTGTTTGTGGCTACCGCCTCTTGGTGGCCATGCAGACGTGCCTTACTGTACAGCACCCCGCACCCCGCACCCCGCACCCCGCACCCCGCACCCCGCCAATGAAATTCTCCCTCGCCAACTACAAAGCCCTCGTCACCGGCGGTAGCAAGGGCATCGGGGCGGCAACCGTGCGCCAGCTCCTCGACCTCGGCGCGGAGGTGATCTTCACGGCGCGGGGCGCCGGTGGCATCGAGGCGTTGGAGAGCGAACTCGCGGAGCGTTTTCCCGAAAGGGTGAAAGGCTTCATCGCGGATGCGAGCAGCGCGGAGGACGCGACTCGTTTGCAGCGTTACGTGCAGCAGCGGTGGGGCCAGCTCGACGTGCTGGTCAACAACGCCGGCATGAATATCCGCAAGGCCACCGCCGACTACACGCCAAAAGAGTACGCCCAGGTGATGGACACGAATCTCCACAGCGCCTTCCGGACCTCGGTCGCGATGCTTGATGTGTTGAAGGTCTCCGATCACGCCTCCATCGTCAACGTCGCCTCCGTGGCGGGTAGCATGGACGTTGGCACGGGCTCGCCCTACGGCATGACGAAGGCCGCGATGATCCAGCTCTCGCGAAATCTCGCCGTGGAGTGGGCGCCGCACGGGATACGCGTCAATACCGTCTCGCCGTGGTTTACGGCGACGCCCCTCACGGAAGGCTTGCTGAGTGACGAGGCGAAGATGGGCAATGTCCTGCGCCGCACGCCGATGGGTCGCGTGGCGCAGGCCGACGAGATGGCGAGCGTGATCGCCTTTTTAGCCATGCCCGCAGCGAGCTATATCACGGGGCAGAACATTAATGTGGACGGGGGGATGACGGCGCAGGCGATGTAGGTCTTCGCCCCGCCCTACCTTACCGGCCTATGGCCACTGCGCAAACAGGTGACGGATTCGTGCCCACGCCGCCGTGGCTCTGCGACCGGATGGTCGCGCGGCTGTTCGCCCACCGCCTGCCCGCCCCCGCCGATGTCGTCGTAGACCCCGGTTGCGGCGCGGGCGACTTCATCGCCGCGGTCCTGCGGTTTTGCCATGAGCGCCGCCGCACGCCGCCCGCGCTGCTCGGCGTCGAACTCGATCCCGCCCGCGCCGCCGCAGCCTGCGCCCGCTTCGCCGCCGAGCCGACCGTCACGATCCTAGAGGTGGACTACCTCGATGCCGAAGACCTGCCGCCGGCCGACTTCGTGATCGGCAACCCGCCCTACGTCTCGCTCGCGCATATCGCCGAGGCTGATCGGTCGCGCTTCCGCAAAACCTACCGCACCGCCACGGGGCGCTTCGACCTCTACATGCTATTCATCGAGCGGAGCCTCGGCCTGCTCAAACCCGGGGGGCGCCTCTCGCTCGTGACCCCCGAGAAGTGGCTCTACGTCGCGAGCGCGCAGCGGCTCCGTTGGCTGCTGGCCGCGCACGCCATCGAGTGGCTGGACTTCGTGCCGGAGGACGCGTTCCCGGGCTTCGTCACCTACCCGCTCGTGACGCAGGTGTGTGCGTCCGCGGCGCCTCAGCTTACCGAGGTGGCACTGAGGGACGGTCGGCGGATCACGGTGCGCCTCCCGAGGCAACCCGAGCGCTGGCCGAGCCTGCGCGGCGGCGCCACCGTCGCGACCGAAGCCGCCACCGAGGCCACCATTGTAGACCCCGGCGGGGCTGCCCTCGGTGACCTCTGTCGGCGAATCGGCTGCGGTCCGGCGAGCGGACGTGACGAGGCGTTCCTCGTGGACCTCGACGCGGTCCCCGACGACCTTCAGCGCTTTGCCTACCCCACGATCTCCGGTAAGCAACTCGACGGCGGCACGGCGCCCCACCCGACCCAGGCCTTGCTCGTGCCGTACGGTGCGGACGGTGAGCTGCTGGACCGCCAGACCTTACGGCCGCTGCTCGACTACCTTCGGCCCGCGCGTGAGCAGCTCGAGGCTCGGAGCTGTGCGGCCCGGAAACCCTGGTTCGCCTACCACGAGCGCCCGGCCATGCGCGACCTCCTCCGGCCCAAGCTCCTCTGCAAAGACATTACGAAGGAACCCCGGTTCTACCTCGATCGCCGGGGGGGGGTGCTGCCGCGACACAGCGTCTACTACCTCGTGCCCGCCGCCCACGTGAGCCTGGACGAACTGTACGAGGTGGTGTCCCGCCCGGCCGCCGCGGCTTGGCTGCGGGCCCACGCCCAGCGCGCGGCCAATGGCTACTTCCGCATCCAGAGCACGGTGCTCAAGCGAATGCCCGTGGATAGCGCCCTCGTCCCCGCCCCCGCGCCGACCCTCTTCGACCACGCCACCGCGACCGCCACCACCGCCACCACCGCCTGATGCCGACGCCTACCGAACGGATTACGCTGGCGCTGGATGTGCTTCCGCCAAAACCCTCCGAGAGCGCGCGCAGCGGGAAGAAGGCTTACTCGGAGGCGATGTCGCACGCTTTGGCGGGGGCTATTGCCGCAATCTTCGCGGATGCCGGACTGCCCGATATGCGTCCCTCCCAGACGGCAGCCGGCACCACCCTCGGGCAGGAGCGCCGGATGGCCGGCGGGATCGGCGACAAAAAGGTAGACGTCACGTGCGCATCCGCGGAGCACGGTCTGATCCTCGGTGGCTCCATCAAGACAATCAATTGGCGCGACGCCAAGAGCGGCACTTTCCAGAAGAACCTCACGAACCGGCGCGGCGACCTGCTCTTCGAGAGCGTGACGCTTCACCGGCGCTTCCCCTACGCTGTCCTCGTCGGCTTCTTCGTCCTCGACGCCGAGGCCGGCGCCGACGGCTCCGGGCGCCGCGAGAGCACCTTCCGCAATGCCCACCAGCGACTGTCGCTCTTTACGGGTCGCCGCGATCCCGACGGCCGCGACGAGCAGCTCGAGCGCCTCTACGTCGGTCTGGTGGACGCCCGGCCCGGCGGCAGTTCGCTGCGGCTCTTCGAGGCCGGGGCGCCAGAGCACGAGGTGGGTTGGGAACGGGTAGTGGCGGACGTAATGGCGCTGATTGCTGAGCGGAATGGTTGAGCGGCGCGCGCGTCACGTGGTTTGGTGGCATTCATGCCGCCCCCCGAGCCGAAGGCGAGCAGGTATAGCTCGGGGGCGGAGGTGCTGTTCGCATGAATTTGTCTGCGGTCAAGGTCTAGTCCGCTTCGCGGGTGGGGGCACCCTAAAGGGCGACAAACCACGTGGCGTGGCGGGGGTCGCCCGTCCAAGGTCGCGGCCGCTCGTACCTCACGCCCCGCCCTACACTACACCTCATGGCCATCGCGCAGACCTACCGCAATTCTTACGGCGTACTACTCACTTACCGTGCGGCGCCCCGTAGCTCCCCATCGCCCGTCGAAGAACAGCTGCAGCGCCACCCCGCCGGTCTCGGCATCGGTCTGGAAGGCGACCGCCATCCCTTCCGCCGCCATGACGTAAGCGCCGTTGGGCCGGGCCTCGAAATCCGCCTCTAAGCCATTCGCGAAGGTGACGGCTACGCCCTCGGCGACCGGGGTGACGACCATGTCCCCCGTCCAGTTATTCTCGTACGTACCCGCTACCGCGGAGGGGGTCAAAGCTCGGTCGATGATGGCTTCGGCGAGCTCATCGCTGGGTTCAGAGCGGCCGTCCCGGAGGGCGTCCAGGTCGTTGAGCGCATAGCTGACCCTCCCGCGAGCGATGAGGTCCGCAATATTGACCGATACGATCTCGTCGGCATCGTGGTAAGACATAAACCAGATGTCGCCCGTCGAAAGGTTTTGGACATTCGAATACACGGTGAGGTGCTCCTTCTGACGCGTATCCATGGCAATCAACAACATGGTCGCGAGCCCGACCTCCCTTTCGGCCAGATGCTGAGTAGCAATGGGGAATCGCCAGCAACCGCTACCGTCCCCCTTGCCGCAGATATCGAAATTCGTCGATACGAGCGGCGCGCCGGGATCGCTTACCACGACCCCGGAGGCACTGATCAGCGCGAACTCGCCACCGCGATCGGCGACGTGCATCTGGGCACTCCGGAAGCCGCCGACAAACCAATACGTTTCGAAGAATGCAATGACTTCATCGACGGTACTGAGGTTGCCGAGGATGTGAGCTAGAATAGCGTCGTTACCGGCTGGGTAGGCCTGGCGGGCGGCGGGGTCGAAGTCTTCGACGTACGGAATCGCATTGAAGTCGTAGGTGAGTCCAGCTTCGTTCATCCCACCCTGCGTCGCACCGCCTTCGCCATCTTTGGGGGTCAAGTAAGAGAGCGTATAATAACCGTAGCGGGTCGAATCCGTCCGGGGGAACACATTGACAAAATTCGCGACATCGGCCGGGCCGTCCTCATTGTTCATGTTCCAAACCTGTCCGTCCTCGGCTACCGCACTCACGATGGTACAGGCGGCCGCCGAGGCTGCGAATAGACTTGATAACAGGAGAAAGCAAAGGGTGCGCGACAGGAACTGAGTTATCATACAAAAAGGTTTTTCGAAACGGCAAGCGAGGGGGACGCAAGACGGATTCAACGTACGCGAAGTTACAGGAATTTCGAAAATCTTCGCGAAAGCGCAATACTTCAGCGCTCAGACGTTGCTCAACCGCCACGGTAGGACGCGCCCGTCCACGCCTACCACACTTACCTTCCGACGGTTTTAGCGAAAGCGTAACGCCCATGAGAAAACTACCCTTCCTCACGCCTGCGGTGTTGCTGCTCGCCTGCGGCCCTACGCGCGACGCCGCGACGACCGCCGAGCCGCGCGCCCCTGTCACCGTCGCTCCGTCTCCGACGCTCGACGCTTCGCCGACCCCGACCTTCGCCGTGCCTTTCGAGAAATTTGAGCTCGCCAACGGGCTCGAGGTCGTGATGCACGTCGACAAATCGGACCCGGTGGTGGCGGTGAGCCTCGCGGCGCACGTCGGGTCGGCCCGCGAGAAACCCGGGCGTACAGGCTTCGCACACCTCTTCGAGCACCTGCTCTTCCTCGAGTCCGAGAACCTCGGCAAGGGCGGGCTCGACAAGATGTCGGCGCGCATCGGCGGGCAGGGCGCCAACGGGTTTACGTCGCGCGACCAGACCAACTACTTCCAGACCGTCCCCCGCGATGCGCTCGAGAAGATGATCTGGGCGGAGGCCGACAAGCTCGGCTACTTCATCAACACCGTGTCCGAGCCCGTGCTCGCCAAGGAGAAGGAGGTCGTTAAGAACGAGAAGCGCCAGAGCTACGACAACCGCCCGTACGGCTTCACGCAGCAGGTCGTGAGCTCGCACCTCTACCCGGCCGACCACCCCTACCACTGGCAGGTGATCGGGAGTCTCGAGGACCTGCAGAACGCGACGCTGGCCGACGTAAAGGAGTTCTTCCGCCGCTGGTACGTGCCGAACAACGTGACCCTGACCATCGCCGGTGATTTCGACCCGGCCGAGGCGCGGCGCTGGGTCGAGAAATACTTTGCGGAGATCCCGCGGGGGCAGCCGGTGGCGGACTTGCCGAAGCAGGCGGCGGGCTTGCGCCAAAACGAGTCCCTCTACTACGAGGACAACTTCGCGACCTTGCCGGAGCTCACGATGGTGTGGCCGGCGGTGGAGGAGTACCACCCCGACGCCTACGCGCTGCAGGTGCTGGCGCAGTACCTGAGCGAGGGCAAGGCCGCGCCGCTGTACCAAACCATCGTCGAGGGCGCCGAGCTCGCCCCGGAGGTGAGCATGTACCTCAACGCGAGCGAGCTGGCCGGGGAGCTCGCGCTGAGCGTGCGCGCCTACGGCGACAAGGACCTCGACAGCGTCGCGGCGGTGGTGACGGAGACGCTGGCACGTTTTGGCGCAAGCGGAATACCGCAGGCGGACCTAGAACGCATTTTGGCCGGGCAGGAGACGCAATTTTATAATGGTCTGTCGAGTGTACTCGGGAAGGCTTTCCAACTCTCGCAGTACAACACCTTCGCGGGTGACCCGGGCTTCGTCGCGACCGACATCGCGCGCATCCTCGCGGTGACGCCGGCCGATGTGATGCGCGTGTACGAGACCTACATCGAGGGCAAACCCTTCGTCGCGACGAGTTTCGTGCCGCGGGGGCAGGTCGAACTGGCGCTCGCGGGCGCGACGCTGGCCGTGATCCCGGAGGAGAAGATCGAAGCCGGCGCAGAGGACAGTTTTGACGCAAGTCTCCAGGCCGAGTACGAGCGTACGCCGTCGAGCTTCGACCGCAGCCGGGAGCCGGAGTACAACGGCACCATTGCCACGGCGACGCCGGAGGTCTGGGAGGCCAAACTGCCGAATGGCCTGCGCGTGATGGGCATCTACTCCGACGAGGTGCCGCTGGTCAACTTCGACCTTCGTGTGGACGGCGGGCAGCGCCTCGAGTCGCTCACGAAGACGGGCGTCGCCCATCTCACGGCCGCGCTCATGAACAAGGGCACCGCCCGCCGTACGCCCCTCGAGCTCGAGGCCGCGCTCGACCGCCTCGGCGCGAGCGTCAACGTCTACGCCACCGACGACGCGGTGCACGTGCGGGGCAACACCCTGGCGCGCAACTACGACTCCACGATGGCGATCGTGACCGAGATGCTCCTGGAGCCCCGCTGGGACGCTCGCGAACTCGAACTCGCGCGCAAGCAGGCCGCGAGCCAACTCCAGGAGCAGGCCGCGCAGCCCAACTTCATCGCCGCGCACGAGTTCGCGAAGGCCCTCTACGGCGAGGGCGACATCCGCGCGCAGAACACCCTCGGGACGGAGGCCTCGCTGGCGGCGATCACGATGGCCGACCTGCAGAACTTCTACCGCGCCAACGTGGCGCCGAACGTGGCCACGCTGCACGTGGTCGGCGCGAAGTCCGGGTCCGACATCCTCAACTCCCTGGTGCCACTCAATCGCGGCTGGACCTCCGATGCGATCGGCGAGCCGATGATGGCGACGGTGCCGATGCCGGACGAGGCCAAGGTGTACTTCTACGACGTGCCCGGCGCGAAGCAGTCCGTGCTGCGCGTCGGCTACCCCTCGCTCGACGAGACGGACCCCAACTTCTACCGGGCCGAGGCAATGAATTACATCCTCGGCGGCGGGGGCTTCGCGAGTCGCCTCACGCAGGAGTTGCGCGAGGGCAAGGGCTACACGTACGGCATTACTTCGCGCTTCAGCGGCGGGGACGCGCAGGGGCCCTTCGTGATCTCGACGGGCGTGCGCTCCAACGTCACCACCGAGGCGGCGCTCGCGATCCAGGAAATTTTGCGGGCTTACGCCAAAACCTACACGCCGGAGGATTTGGCGACGACGCAGAGTTCGCTGATCAAAGGCAACGCGCGGGCCTTCGAGACCGCGGGCGCGAAGCTGGGCCTGCTCAGCGACATGAGCGAGTACGGCTACGCGGCCGACTACGTGAAGGCGCGCGAGGAGGTATTGCGGAGTATGACCGTTGCGCAGATGCAGGCACTCGCCGCCGAACTGCTGGACCCGGATAAGATGGTGTGGCTCGTGGTCGGGGACGCCGAAACGCAGTTGGCGGGCCTGGAGAAGCTGGGGTACGGGCCGGCGGTGTTGATCTCGGCGAAGCCTTAGTGGCTGGCCGGACGCGCGGCTACCGGTCTCCGCGCCGGGCGCGTCCGGCCAGCCGTGCCGCTCGCCCCGCACATCCGGCAAGTCGCTAAGCCGAACACGCAGCGCATGACATCATGCGTGTAAGCTTGGTCGGTTGATAAATCCGTGGTCTGCGGGGGCCGTGGCGCGCCCGGCGCGGAGACCGGGAGCCGCGCGCCACGGCCTCCGCAGCCTACGGATCGGGAAGCAAGTACTTTGAGATAGTGAACCCCACGCTACCCATCCCACTTACCTTATACAGGCCGCCAGCCGGGCCACTTTCAACTTTCCACTCTTCCCTTGCAAACTTTCCTCATGCACATCCGCCAGCTCAACCAACTCCCCGTCTCCGCCATCGGCCTCGGCTGCATGGGCATGAGCGAGTTTTACGGAAGTGACGACGACCGCGACGACGAGGCCTCCCTAAAGGTCATCGACAAGGCCATCGAACTCGGGTGCAACTTCCTCGACACGGCCGATATGTACGGGCCGTTCACCAACGAGGAGCTGGTGGGCCGGGCCATCCGGGGGCGGCGCGACCAGGTGACGCTCGCCACGAAGTTCGGCATCCTCCGCAGCGACGACCCGGCGAAGCGCGGGATCTCCGGCAGCCCGCTCTACGTGCGCGAGGCCTGCAACGCGAGCCTGGAGCGCCTCGGCGTCGAGCACATCGACCTGTACTACTTGCACCGCGTCGACCCGATGACCCCGATCGAGGAGACCGTCGGCGCCATGTCGCGCCTCGTGGAGCTGGGCAAGGTGCGCTACATCGGTCTGTCGGAAGTCTCGGCGGCCACCCTGCGGCGCGCCAACGCCATCCACCCGATCACGGCCGTGCAGAGCGAGTACAGCCTGTGGTCGCGCGACATCGAGGGCGCGGGCGGCGTGCTCGAGACTTGCCGCGAGTTGGGCGTCGGACTGGTCGCCTACAGCCCACTCGGGCGCGGCTTCCTGACCGGGGAGATCAAGTCCGTCGACGACCTCGCCGAGGACGACTACCGCCGCAGCAGCCCGCGCTTCATGGGGGCCAACTTCGACCGCAACATGGCACTCGTGGACTCGGTCAAGCAGGTGGCCGAGAAGTACGACGCCACCCCGGCGCAGGTGGCGCTGGCGTGGGTGCTCTCGCGCGGCAGCGACATCGTCCCGATCCCCGGGACGAAGAGGGCCAAGTATCTGGAGGAGAACCTCGCCGCCGAGCACCTGGCGATCAGCACGGCTGATTTGGCGGTGCTCACGGCGGCCTTCCCGGCGAACGCGGTGGCCGGCGAGCGCTACACGGAGGCGAGCATGCGGGTCGTGCAGCGGTAGGCAAGTGTTGAAAGGGGCAAGTATTGAAGGGTGAAGGGTGAAGTGTTGAAGGCGCTCCCGCGAAGGGCGTGAAGCAGCGGGCCGTGAGGTCCGCCTCCTGGGAGAGCCGGTTTGCCGTCGGTAAGCGTAGCGACCGGCGGCGGGCCGGCGGCATAACAGCCTACGGTATACTCTACAGCACGCTCACGCGCACCTTGGTCTTTTTCAGTTTCGTGTCACTCACCGCCGCAGCCGCCCGCTCGGCCACGTCCGCGTGTACGCCTGCATACGAAAAGTTTTGCTGGAGCTCGATGACGCCGAGTTGCTCGGGTGTGATCCCGCCCTGTTTGAGGAGCAGCCCCGCGATGTCGCCCTTCGAGATTTTGTCGCGACGCCCGCCCGTGAAGTAGAGCGTGCGCCAGGCGGGTGCGGCGGGTTTTGCGGAAGCGGACAAACCTTCGACCGGCACGCCCTCCAGCTGCAAGTCCTCGACGTAATCAGGGAGCGTGTCCTGAGTCGACGTAAGCAGGTAGGCGACGCCCGTCTCATCCACGCGCGCGGTGCGGCCGTTGCGGTGCGTGAACTCCCGCTCGCGCGGGGGCAGGTGGTAATGGAGGATGAAGTGCAGCGCCGGGACATCGAGCCCGCGGGCGGCCAGGTCGGTGGCGAGCAGCAGGCGCGCGGTGCCGTTCCTGAACTTGACGAGCGCCCGCTCGCGGTCGGCCTGCTCCATACTTCCGTGAAAACACTCGTGCGCGATGCCGCTGGACGTGAGGTGCGCGCTGATGCGCTCGAGGCCATCCTTGAAGTTGCAGAACACGATGCCCGGCTGTGGGCCGACGTGCCGCAGGGTAGTGACGAGGGCGCCGAGCTTGTCGCGCTCCGGCGTGACGAGCCGCACCATCTCCAGGCGACTACTGCGCCGCTGGAGGTAGTTGATCTCGATCGGGTCGCGCAGCGCCACGAAGTCCGGCACGTCGACCTCGCTCGTGGCCGAGGTGAGGACGCGTTGCCGAAGATTCGGCAGGCGCCCGATGATCTCTTTCAACTCTGCGGCGAAGTCGATCTCGAGGGACTTGTCGTACTCATCCAGCACCAGCGTCCGGACGTGCGCCAGGGAGTAGTCGTCGCGGCGGAAGCGGTCGGCGACGCGGCCGGGCGTCCCGATGAGCAGGGCCGGCAAATGCCGGAGGTCGAGCTTGTCGAGCGTCCCGGAGCGCCCGCCGTACACGGCGTTGACCTTGAAGCCCGAGCCGAGCGTGCGGGCGACCTGCTCGATCTGCTGGGCGAGTTCGCGCGTGGGCACGAGGATGAGGGCCTGGATCTGGTCCGACGTCTCGTCGAGTCCGTCGAGGAGCGGCAGGAGGAAGGCGAGGGTTTTGCCGGTGCCGGTAGGGGAGAGCAAGACCACGTCCTCGCCGGCGCGCAGGGCCTTGGCGGCCTCGAGCTGCATGGGGTTGAGGGTGTGGATGTTGAGTTTTTGGAGGGGTGGGGGCATGGGGGGAATGTACGTGCAGCAGTTGTGCCCCCCCGAACACCCCCGCCCGACCTCGGTTGCTCCAAAGTGCACCCCCACCCCGCCCAACAATGCGCAAATTCTTCTACACCCTCGTCTGCATCATCGCCGTGGCCGTGGCCGTCGGCTCGACGCTGTCCTTACTCACCGACACCCCCAACCGCTACCTCAAGTTCCTCGACTTCCCGCGGTTGCAGTTCTTCTGGGTGGCCCTCGCGTCCATCCCGCTGTTCGCCGTGCTCACGCGGCACTGGCGCTGGTACGACGGCCTACTGATCCTCGGGCTCGCGGCCGCGCCGCCATCCAGGGCTACTACCTCATCAACTACACGGGCCTCGTCGGCAAGAGCGTCCCGGACGCCGGCAGCGAAGCAACCGCCGACGGCAACCCAAGGCTCTCGCTGCTGATCGTCAACGTCAAGATGGACAACCGGGAGGCCGGACCCATCGTGGAGCTCATCGACCGGGAGGACCCCGACGTGCTCATCGCCATGGAGACCGACGCCTGGTGGGACCAGCAGCTCAACCCCGTGCAGGCGCGCTACGAGCACAGCCACGAGGTCATCAACGACGTGACCTACGGCATGGTGGTCTACAGCAAGCTGCCCCTCACCCAGACCCAGACGCACTACCTCCAGCACGACAACGTGCCCTCGGTGGAGACGGTGCTCGACCTGCCCGGCGCGCGCGACGTGCGCCTCTTCGCCATGCACCCCGTGCCCCCGTCGCGCTTCAAGGACCTGCCCGACAACAAGGGCGAGAACGAGGTCGAGTTCATCAAGGCCGGCCAGATGGCCGCCGCGAGCCCGGAGCCCGTCGTCATCGCCGGCGACTACAACGACGTGGCGTGGTCGCGCGTCGACCGCCTCACCAAGACCGAGGACCTCCTCCACGACGTGCGCGTGGGTCGCGGGGTTTACGCGAGCTACGACGCGGGCAATTTCCTCGCGCGCTGGCCCCTGGACCACGTCTTCGTCACCGACGGTTTCGCCGTGGCGCGCCTGGAACGCGGCCCGGACGTGGGCTCGGACCACTTTCCGATCCTGGTGGAACTGGCACTCCTAGGAGACTAGCGTCCGTCACGGCTACCGGGTGCGGGCTTTCGCCAAAACCCACCTCAGACGGAGGACCCGATGTAGGTTTTGGCGAAAGCCGACCCCTCGTGCCACGCGTCGATCCAACGCCCGTTGCCCTAGTACGCCGCCACGGAGTCTACCTCCAGGCGGAACGGTCCGTCCTTGCCGTCGGCGATGAAGAAACCGAACAGCTCGACGCCGCCCGCGTCGAGCGGCGGCACATCTACCGGCTCGCCGTGGGCGGTGGCCCCGAGCTCGTCGAAGTCGATGCGGACGGTTTGCCAGTCCTCGGTCGTCGCGAAGGGCGCCCGCCGCCACACCTCGCGCCCCCGGTCGCGGACCCCGTCGTGGAACGCCACCTCGAAGGAGCGCCCGCCGCCGCGCACGCGTAGGGCGACGCCCGTTTTGCCGGTAAGGTCCAAGCCCCGCGCGTTGAGCACCGACGAGAAGCCCCCGCCCTTGGTCACGGTGGTGCCGTCGAAGACGAGGTGCCCGTCGGACACGGCGAAGTGGCCCTTGGACTTACCGCCCATGACGCCGTCGTCTTGGATGTACCAGTCGTCGGATGCGTCGGTGTCGAAGGCGAAGAGAGTCATGGGGGGAGCTTGACGGTTAATCAACTGGGATTCAGACGCGGAAGCAGAGCCGGGGGATAAGCGGGACGCAGGCCCGCCGCAGCTGGCGCCGGTGATGGAGACTGCGACGAGGAGCGGGAAGGAAGCGAAGCATCGGGTCGGCACGACAGGCGCAACGTGGGGGCGGGGGAAATTGTGCAAGCCTAGCCCCGCCGACGCCTTAGATGTACTGACACGCGATACGTGTCTCGGGCTCGGGGTCGCAGGCGTACAGCGCAACGAGGAATCCCCACTCCAGCGGCTTCATACCCGCGAAGATGAGGTCGCTCAGCCACGGCCGAGCCAGGTGGCGCTTGTGGCGCCGCACGCGGCCCCCAACGCGGTCGTAGCGCCGCCTCACCCACCGGTGCGCCCCGGGCGCCCGCTCGGCTAGCAGCTCCTCGAAGGCATTCGCGACGAGGAGTTGGCGGTTGCACGCGATCCACGCCCCCCGGCGCCGCCCGAGCCGAAACGTACCGACGAACCCGAGGTGCCCCTTCGCCGCGACCGAACACAGGTAGTGCCCCCCGCAATCGACATTCGCGCAGGCAGCCGTCAGCTCCGAGAAGCCTCGGTAGTAGGTCTGCGTAAAGGCTAGCACGAGTCCATCGGGCCGCTGCCCGAACAACGTCATCGCGGCGGTGACGAGCGCGAAGAATGGCGCGCACGCTAACACGAGCCACGCCACGCGGCGCGGGCCGAGGAGCGCTGCGCCAAGGCCGAGGACCCGCGCGCCGAAACTAACGGGGGTAGCGGTGGTCCACGCGCCGTCGTCGTGCCCCCCACGAGCGCTTATCCCCCGTGTGTCCCCCCGGGCTATGGCCCACGACTGGCCCCGGTAGTAGGCGTCGATCAGGTTGCACCACAGCACCAGCGCGATCGAGAGATTGCCGCACAGGGCTCGCGCGTAGTCCTCCTCCGTGATTTCGCGCGGCGCGGGCGAGCCGGCCACCAGGTGGTAGGCCACGGCGGCATTGATCACGACGCCGATCAGGAGCGTACAGTCGATCAACACCTCGACCAGCGGCGGGAGCCTAGGGCGTCGTCCACTTCCGATCATTACCGCCAAACCCATCAACAGTACCCAGACGAAGAGCGACCAGACGTGCTCGACGGCGAACGTAGTTGGAAGGCAACAGGCCCGCGTGAGGGCACCGCGATCTTCGTAGCCTTCCGGCGCAGAGAAGTCGACGACCGTCAGCGGCAACAGCACCACGAGCGCCACCTCCGCTACGCGCCACTCGATTCGTCTGCCGAGGCGCTCGCGTCCCCGCGCCAAGCGAACCAGGTTGACGGACATGGCCGCCAGCAGGAAGGTAAAGGCGGCGATAGTTAAAACGAGAAACTCCAAGGCTAGAGGGTAAGATGTCGAGAGAGCGACTGCGCTTCAAGACTTACGACCGTCGAGTGCGCATCCGGGAGCGATAAGGAATGGTGATTTCGCGATGCCGTCCGCGAAGTAACGCGCCCGCCGGTTGGGATGCTTCAGGGCTTGCGCCAAAACCGTCTGCCCGTCTGGTGAAGGTATCCGAGCTCGCCAGAGCCTGCGGCGCACTTACCTTGCCTAAATGAAGCTCCTCGTCATTGGTGACATACACGGCCTGCCGACCTGGAAGGCAGTGGTGGCCGCCTGCCCGGACGCCGATCACGTCCTTTTCGTCGGGGACTACCTCGACGCCTTCGACGTGTCGAGCGCGGATCAGCTGCGGAATTTTGAGGAGATACTCGCCTTTCGGCAAAACGCGCCCGCCGGGTACGTGACCTTACTGATCGGCAACCACGACTACCACTACCTGTCCTACGTCGTCGAGCGCTACAGCGGCTACGATTTCGCGACCCAGCGCGCGCTGCGCTACCGGGTCGACGAGCTCGTCAAGGCCCGAACGCTAGCCGCGGCGGCCTACCTCGACGGGCGCCTCTACACCCACGCCGGCGTCACGCGGCGCTGGGCCGCGGACTGGGAGGTGGACGCCGCCCCGGAAGACCTGGCGGAGACACTCGACGAATTGCTGTTTCACCAGCCGCGCGCCTTCGGGTTCCATCCGGCCGTGGACAGCCTCCGCTACGACCCCAGCGGCGACGACGTTTGGCAGGGTCCGCTGTGGGTACGGCCGCGGAGCCTGCGTTACGACCCGTACTGCGGCGGGCAGGTGTTCGGACACACGGTTTTGCCGGAAGGCTACGACATACGGCCTAACGATGTCGGCTTCTCCGTTGATGCCCTCTTCAAGGGGCAGTACGTCGTGGTGGAGGACGGGGTGGTGGGGGTGCGGCGGGTATGAAAGCGTTTGGAAGTGGCGTTGCGTTTATTTCGAATACAGTCTACTTTCGCAGCCGCAACCACCCGTCATGACCAGTCTCGATTCCCTTCCCCAACGGCCCACCAAACGGGCACAGGCCCTCGCCCGCGAAGCCTTCGCACGCTTAGGCGAAGAGTTGCCCCACCTGAATGCGCCGCAGGTCGATGTCGCGATCGAGGGCGAGAGGTCTACGCTTACGCTACCGCGCGAGGCACTCGAACTACTCCAGGACGTGCTGGGGGCAATGGCGAAGGGCAAGCCCGTGTCTATCGTCCCGATGGCGATGGAGCTCACGACCCAGGCAGCGGCGGATCGGCTCGGGTGCTCGCGGCCTCACTTGATCAAGCTGCTCGAGAATGGGGCAATCAGTTTTACGAAGGTCGGCCGTCACCGACGCATTCGCTTCGAGGACCTCGTCCGCTACGAGGAGACCCTCCGCCGACAGCAGTACGCCCGGATTGGCGAGATGATGGCGGAGGATGAGACCTACGGCCTTTACGACGAGCAGGATGATCAGCAGTAAACGTTTTACCTGCGTTCTCGACACTTGCGTGATCTACCCAGTCGAGGTCCGTGATCTATTGCTCTGGTTTGCCCACTTCAAGCTCTATACCCCGAGGTGGACCGAACACATTCACGAGGAATGGGATGACGTGATGGCGCGTAAGGGGATAGCCGCCGAAGAGCGAGAGAAACGGCGGGTCAAGATGGACTCAGCTTTTCCATTTGCCCTGGTGGAGGACTACGCCCCCCTAATAGATCAGTTGACGCTGCCCGATCCCAAAGACCGACACGTGTTAGCGGCCGCGATCAAAGTCAACGCTAATCAGATCGTAACCAATAACCTCAAAGATTTCCCCGAAGACTACCTCGCTTCATTCGGACTCGTAGCCAAGAGTGCGGACGACTTTCTGGCGGATCTGATCGATCTAGACCAAGAACTTTCGCTGCACGCCTTCAGGGTGCTGGTCCTCCACCGCAGGAATCCAGAGATGGATGAGTACCAGGTCCTCGATGCGATGCGAAGGAATGGCCTCACCGATACGGCTAACTTCCTACATGCCTTGATGTAAGCCCGGCAAGTCAACCTGCGTCAACCTCCCCCCACCACCTCCACCCGCTCCCGCGCCAAATACTTCCCGCCCTGGAGCCCCGTGATGTAGTCATTCAGCGCCTCGCGCACGTCGCAGTGCAGGGTCCACGCCTTGCTCGAGTCCTCGGCGCTCACGGTGCAGCGCAGCTTGAGGCACTCCTCCTCGATGGCGTAGACGATGAGGTCGGGCGGCTTGTGGCCGTTGTAGAGCTCGTGGGCGCGCGTGAGCTCGTCGAACTTGCGGCGCACCTGATTCACGTCGATGCCGTAGTCGACGTAAACGTAGAAGGTCTTGAGGAGCTTCGAGTCCATCATCGACCAGTTCTCGAAGGGGTGGTCGATGAAGTACTTGAGCGGCACCACGACGCGGCGCAGGTCCCAGGTCTTGATGACGAGGTACGTGAAGCGCACGTCCTCGAGGTTGCCCCAGTTGCCCTCGTACAGCACGGCGTCCCCGATGCGGACCGGGCGCGTGACCGCGATCTGGATGCCGGCCACGAGGTTGCCGAGCGTCGACTGCGCCGCGATCCCCACCACGATCGCCATGAAGCCCGCCGAACCAATCAGCGCGTACCCGATGCCCTCGAGGCCGTTGATCCGCGAGAAGATGACCGACAGGCCGACGAGCAGCAGGACGAACACCAGCACGCGCCGCCCGACCGACAGCATCGTGAGCTGGCGCCGGGCCCGGTCGTTGCCCTCGTCGCTCACGTCGGCGATGTTGCTCTTCGCGAGGTACCCGATCACGTAGTCGATCCCGCGCGACGCCACCCAAACCACGGTCCCGACCACGACCACGAGCATGAGCGTGAAGAAGCCCCGCGCCCACGGTCCGCTGAGGGCCAAGGCGTCGCGCAACAGGCCGTAGAACAGCAGGATTCCAGCGGCCACGCCGATGGGCTTCGCGAGTTGCTCCCCGAGCACGTTGGCCCACTCGAAGGGCGCCTTCCGGCACACCCACCGGAAGCCGCGGTAGACGAGCCACCCGAAGCCCCAGCACAGGCCCGCCGCGACGATGATCCCGAACAGCACCCACAGCGGGACCCCGAGCACCTGGGTCTTCGACCAACTCGGCATCCGCTGCTCGAGGAAGCCCGGTCCGTAGCGGGCATACAGCGATGGGACCTCCTCGACGGTGGTCGCGGCCCAGACCCAGCGCGGGGCCTCGTCGCCGACGCGGACGCGCTGGAGCCTGAGCGACACCGAGCGCCCGTCGGCGGTGAGGTCGCCGACGGCAATCGAGCGCTGCGCCGCGCCCACGGTGGCCACGTCGGTCGCGGGCACGGTCGCGGCGCCGTCGGGGCGGTCGGGGATCGTCCCCCACGCGAGGCCGATGCGCTGGTCGAGCACGTAGTAGAGTTGCTGCGCGAGCACGGGCCCGAGCTCGGCCTGGCGTCCTTCGGGGAAGAGGTTGAGGTTGAGCGCGTGGGCCGCGGTCTCGAATCGCCCGGCGCGGCAGGCCCGCACGTAGCTCTCGAGGGTCTCCTGCGGGCTCACCAGGAAGAAGGTATCGGGTTTTGGCGCAAGCCCTGTATTGAGTGCCCCGAGCACGTACCAGTTCTCGTTGAAGTCGCCGAGGCCGCCGCCGGGGAGGGCTACGCGGGGACCGACGTCGAGGGTGGTGTCACTCGGGGGCAGGTCGCGGTAGGCGGGTGGGGCTTGCGCGAAAACTCGGCCCACGGCGAGGCAGGCCAGAAGGGTAAACAAGTGGCGTGAGTGTAGTACGGGGTGCATACCCGGAGTATCGGAGAAACGGGCGGACGTGTGCGATGACACCGGGTGTGGTGCGCTAAACCGCCACGCAGGCCGCCAAACTTTCCTCGTGGCTCGTCGCCCCTACCCCGAAGGCCCGTTCGAACTTGCTGGAGTCGAACACGTACGGCACCAGGTGCTGGTCGCGCACGTCGTAGAGCTCGCGGAGTTGCCCGTTGAAGAGGCCCAGCCCGCGGAACAACCACTGCGGCAGGACCTGCACCCTGTCCGGGGCGTCGAGGAGCGCGGCGGCGCGGCTGATCCACTCGCGGGGCGTCCACGGGGCCGGGGCCGTGGGTAGGTGCCAGCTCTCGCCGTAGGCCTCGTCGCGGTTGCCGAGCAGGGCGAAGTGGCGCCCGGCGTCGGGCGTGAAGGTGAAGCTGTGGGGCAGGTCGGGGCGCCCGAGCCACTGCGCGGGTTTGCCGGCGCGGAGCTTGTCGACGACGAGGAGGTTGACGAGTCCACTCACCTGCCCGGGGCCGTAGAAATCCGCCGCCCGCCCGACGGTGACCTCGGCGCGGCCGTCGCGGTGCGCCGCCCAGAGGCGGTCGAGCACCTCCCGGCGGACCTGCCCCTTCGCGGAGGGCGGGTCCAGCGGCGCGGCCTCGGTCATGTGGGGGTAGCTGGTTTTGGCGTAAGCGTACACGTTGTCGAAGAAGGCCACGCGCGTACCGGTTTTGGCGCAAGCCGCGATGACGTTGTCGATGAGCCGCGGCCAGTCCCGCCGCCAGACCTCGGTCTCGTAGGGGAGTCCGACGGTGACGTAGGCGACATCGGCCCCCGCGGTGGCCTCGGCGACGGCGCCCGCGTCGAGGAGGTCGAGCGACACGTGCGCGTAGGCCGTACCGGGGACGCTGGGCAGGGCGTGCGGCGTGCGGGAACAGAGCCGTACCGTGTCGGTATACTGGGCGAGAGCAGTGGCGAGGGGCGCGCCGATGGCGCCGCCCGAGCCGAGGATGACTTGCATGACGGAGAGGGTATTGGTGTGGCGCAAAGCTCTCGGCCCGGCGGGGCGGCCATGCGGACATATGTCCTTAAGTGTTTCGTCGGTTGGACCTGTCACTGCGAACCGCAGGTCGCAGTGACAGGTCCAACCGACGAAACACCCCGGAGCCGCCCTACGCCCGCCCACGCCGCCCACGCCCTCCCACCCGCCCTACGCCCGCCCCCGCACCCGGCTCAAGTGCCGCGGCGCGATCCCGAGCATGTCCGCCACGTAGTGCTGCGGCAAGGCCAGTAGAAAGTCCGGATACCGGTCCATCATGTATTGATACCGCTGCTCGGCGTCCCCGGAGATGAGGCTCCACACCCGGTCCTCGAAGCAGCCCACGAGCCACTCGAGGGTGGCTACCCAGAAGGCTTGCAGTTGCGGGTACTCTGCGCGCAAAGCGGTCCAAACCTCGCGGTCAAGTTCGTGGATGACGCAGGCCTCGGCGGCCTCGATGGCGTCGTCGGAGGGGTGCTGCTGCGTGAAGCTCGGGAGGTTGAGCGCGAACTGGCCCGGGAGCGTCGCCCAGCGCGTCATCACGCCGTCCTCCGTGGCGCGGGTGTGGCGCAGGAGGCCCGACTCCAGGAAGCAAAGCTTGCGACAGACTTGACCTTCGCGCAGCCAGGTCTCGCCACGCTTGAGTTCACGGCGGCGGAAGTGCGCGGCGGCGGCCTCGGCGTCGAAGTGCAGCGGGCCTACTATAGCGACGATGGGGGCGAGGGTGGGATGCATGAGAAGTTGGAGCGTCAGGACGTGGAGGGTCGAAAGTCGACAGCCGCGACGGTTGTAAGGCGCGCTTACTCTCCCAAATTCGGAATTGCTTAAGCATGGCCGCCCCTCACGTCTCCCCCGCCGCCCCTCTACAAACGCTGAACTCAATACACCGGCGTCGTCTCCCACTGGCCCTCGCGCATGTCGACACTCGCCTCACGGCGGTGGATGTTCACAACGTGTGCATACCGCATGCGTCGGATCGCCTCGCCAGTCCAACAATTCGTTTCATATTAGCCCTTCCGTACATCCACTCCCCCATGGCCCACTTCCTCCATACCGCCGATCTGCACCTCGGGCGCGCCTTCAAGAGTATCGGGGGGGAGACGGCCGTCGAACTCGAGGCCGCGCGCTACCAAGTCCCGGAAACCTTGGAGCGCCTGGTGCAGCAGACCGGCGCGCAGTTCGTCGTCATCGCGGGTGATCTGTTGGATACGGCGCGGCCCACGGGTACGGTTTTGGCGAAAGCCCTCCAGGCCCTCGGGAAGATCAGCGTACCCGTCTACTGCATCCCCGGCAACCACGATCCCGGTGGGCCGCTCGGGCCGTACGACACGCCCACCTTTCTGGATTATCGGCAGCGCTACGCTCCCAACCTCCACATCCTTACCGAAGCCGCGGCCGTCGTCTTGGAGGCATCCCGAACCGTGCTCCTGCCCTGCCCCATCATCGGCTACCCGACGCTCGATCCGACCGGTTGGCTGCGGGACGGTGCCGCCTTCGAAGGTTTGCCCGAGGGTTACGCACGCATCGTGATCGCGCACGGGGGCACGCTCGACTTCAGCGACGACGACAAGTTTACCGCGACGCTCAACCTCCAGCGCATCGACCGCACCACCATCGACTACGTGGCCCTCGGGGATTGGCACGGCACTCTTCACATCAACGATCCCGTGTTTCGCTATGCCGGTACCCCGGAGCCGGACAAGTTTCCGTTGAGCCCCACCTACACGTCCGGCCTCTCGCTGGAGGTCGAGGTTGAGCGCGGCGCCGAGGCCGTGATCGCTGAGCACCCCACCGGTCGCTTCGACTGGCGCGAGCGGACGCTCACGGTCCGAAGCGCCGACGATCTCGTGCGTCTCGACGAGGAACTCCTGGCGGCCAGCAGCAAAAGCGGTCGTCTACTGCGCCTCGTGCTCGAAGGCTCGCTCGACGTCGCGAGTTCCGCGAAGCTCGAGGAGGTGATCAACAACCTGAACAACGTCTACGCCCACACCGAGATCGACCAGCGCGGCGTCCTCATTGCCCCCGGCGAGGTCGAACTCCAGGCCCTCACGCAGGATCGCAGCAACCAGACCATCGCGGGGGTCGCCGCCAGGCTCGCCGCCCTCCTCGACGACGAAGACCAAGGTCCCGCCGCGCGCCTGGCCCTCGTCAAACTCTACGAAGCCTCCGCGCGCGCCGTTGCCTAAGCGCCGCCGTCTCACCCCTCAACTCCCCCCCCGTGAAAATCCTGAGCGCCTCCATCCAGAACTACCGCGTCCACGAGGCCGTGGTGGTGGAGTTTCACCCGACCATGTCCCTGATCGGCGGCAACAACGAGGCCGGCAAGAGCACCCTCGTGGAGGCCATCCACCGCGCGCTGTTCTTGCCGGCCAAAGGCGCCACTAAGGTCCACGAGGCCATGGAGCGCACCGACGCCCGCGACAAACCCACCGTCGAGGTTTGCTTCGAGCACCAGGGCCGGGAGTTCGCCTTGCTCAAGCACTTCGGCGGCACGCGCAACTACAAGGTGGAACTCCGCGAGAAAGGCCGCCCGACCCTCGAGGACGAGGCCGCCGAGGACATGCTCCGCGAGCTCACCGGCGCAGGTCTCGACAAGAGCCCCCGCAAGGAGGAGGACGTCCGCAAGCCCTGGGCGCACCTCTGGGTCTGGCAGGGGGCGGCCGGGGACACGCCGACCGAATTTATCGAGGGCGCCACCGACCAACTCCTCGAGATGACCAAGGCCGGCGCCGGGACCGTGACGATGAGCCCGCTCGATACGGCCGTGGCGCACAAGTTCGGAGCGTTGTACCGCGAGGGACACACCGGGACCGGCAAGACCAAAACCGCCAGCGACCTCGGGCGGGCCCTCGTCCACCAGGAGGACTGCACCGCGCGGGTGGCCGAGCTGCGCACGCAGGTCCAGCGACTCGAGGGTGCGGCCCGGCAGCACGGGCAGGCGGCGCGCGTTTTGGCGGAAGCCGAACCCAGACGCGCCCAGACCCAGCGCGAGATCGAGGGTTTGCGCACCGAAATCGCCGCGGCCCAGGGCGTCAAAGCCGCCCACGATCGCGCGGTCGAGACGCACACGCAACTGGTCGCGGAGGCCTCGCGCATGCGCCAGCAACTCACCACCCTGAAGGAGTGGAACGCCGGCATCGAACGGCTCAGGGGCAAGTTCGCCGAGGACAGTGCGGCCGGCCAGCTAGCGGCGGCAGTGACGCGGACCAAGGCGGAGAAGGCTTCCGCCAAAACGCGACTCGACGAGGTGCGCGCGCGCAAGGAGCCGCTGGTCGAGCGCCAGGCGAAGGCGGATGCGCGCGTCAAACTGTTGGAGACCCGGGCGGCGCTGGCGGCCGCGCAGAAGAACGCCGACCGCGTCGTGGACATCCAGGCCGAACTCGGCAAGGTGGATGCCGCCCTCGGGGGCCTGCCCGACGTAAAGGCCTCGACGATCGACTTCCTGCGCCAGCACGAGCAGAAGATTACGACGTTGGAAACCAAACTGGCGGCCTTGCAGGCGACCGTCGAGGTGGTCGGGACGGCGGGCGCGACCCTCGACGGTGTGGCGCTGGCCCCGGGCGAGACGGCGGCACTGCCGACTCAGAGTGTACTGCGCGCCGCGGGAGGTCTGGAGCTCAAACTGGTGGTGCCCGGGGTCGCGGATGCCGACGCGGTACGTGCAGATCTGGTAGCCGCGCGCGCCAAACTCGACGAGCGTCTCGCGGGCCACATCGTCCACGGTGCCGTGGCTACTTCGGTGCAGCAACTCGCCGACGTGGTGGTGCAGCGGGACAACCTCGCGACCACGCGGGCCGACATCACCAAGCGCCTCCGCAGCGAGCAGGCCGAGGAGGTGACCGAGGCGCTCGCGCAGGCGAAGTCCGAGCTGATCAAGGCCGAGGCCAACGACCTGAAGTTGAAGGCCTTCGAGGGTTGGCCCGACCCACAGGACCTCCTCGCCGCGCGTGCGCTATCGCAGGAGACCGCCGATGCTTACACGCGGCAACTCCAAGTCATCCGCGAGGCCGAGGACAAGTACCGCGTGGCCGAAGACCTCGCTGAGGAGGCCGTCACTAAGCAGGCGGCTTTCGCCAAAACCCGCCGCGGCGATGAGGACAGGCTGAAGCAGCTGGAGGCCCTGCGGCAAAACTTACTCGCGGAGTACGAAGACTCGGACGAGGCTTTCACCGCGGCACTCACAAAACTCGAGCGCAGCGAGGGTACGGCCGGGCGCGAGGCACAGGCCCGACAGAAAGAACTCGAGGACACGCAACTCGACGTCCTCGAGGGTCGCTACCGCCGCCTTACGGCCAGTCTCCAGAACATCCAAAACGAGATCAGCGCCGCCACGCGCGACCTCCACCAGGCAGAGGGCCAGCTCAAGATCGACGGCGAGGCCGACCCGTTTACGGACCTGCGCGAGGCCGACGCCCTGCTGGCGCGCGCCGAGGTGGACTGCCAGCGGCACACGCTGGAGGCGAAAGCGAACACACTACTTCACGACCTTTTCAAAGAACAACTCGACGCCGCCAACGCCCGGGTTACCGAGCCGCTGGCCCGCCAGGTGGAGGCTTACCTAAAGCGTCTCTTCGGCCCGCGCACGACGGTCTCCCTCACGTACGCCGATGGGAAGTTCGGCGAGTTCCAGCTTCTGCGTCCGGACATGTCCGAACACCCGGAGGCCTTCGGGACCCTGAGCGGGGGCGCGCGTGAGCAGGTGGCCGCGGCGGTGAGGCTGGCCACGGCGCAACTGCTGGCCGAGGGCTACGGGGGGCAACTCCCCGTCGTCTTCGACGACGCCTTCGTGAATACGGACCCCGACCGCATCCCGAAGGTGATCGACATGCTGTTTCATGCCGAAGAGAACGGCCTCCAGGTCATCGTCGCCACCTGTGATCCGAGCCGCTACCAGGACATCGGTCGCGTGAAGTGGACCGTGCAGCGCGGCGGGGGCGCAAAGCGTAGTTGAGCCACACCGCCGCATCTTCGCCCCCGTGGCCAACTACCCTCCGACCCACTACCTCGAGCACGACCGCGACACGCTACTCGCCCTCGTCCGCGCCCAGCCCCTGGCCACCTTCATCGTCGCCGACGGCGGCTACCCGTACGCCACGCCGATACCGATGGTTTTGCGCGAAAGCGGCAGGCACTCCGACAGTCCACCGTCTATCGGCGCAGCGGTCTCTTATCCATCAGGCGCAGCCGGTCCATCGTCCGACAGCGCAGCGGTCCTAATCGCCCACCTCGACGCCAACAACCCCTGCGCGTCTCTCCTCCAAGACGGCACTGAGGCCCTCGCCATCTTCCACGGCCCCAGCAGCTACATCAGCCCCTCGGACTACACCACGCGCCAGCTCCCGACCTACAACTACGCCCAGGTGCACGTACGGGGTACCCTCGAGCGCCTCGAAGACCCCGCCCGGGTCACCGCCGACCTCCACGCCCTCGTCGAGCAGATGGAAGCCAACGGCCACTGGGTACTCGCCCCGCACGACGCGAGAGTGCCGCCCCTCCTGCCCGAAATCGTAGGCTTCCGCCTCCACGTCCGAGAGATCATTGGCCGCTACAAACTCAGCCAGGACAAGCGCCCCGCGGATAGAGACGCCGCGCATGCCAAGCTCGAGCGCACGATGGGCTGCCCCGTGATAAGGGCGCCGAGCACGGCGTGAAGGGCGCGTTCGACCACCTCCGGGTGGCGCGCCCGCGGCAGTGTATGTCACGTCAGGGCCGGGGCGCCACGAGCGGAGCTCGCCGAACGGCGCCCTACCCCCCGCCGTACTCCTCCACCATGCTCGCCGCATCCCACCCCACGTCCCGCGCATACCGCGTCGGATCCAAGTCCGCCACCAGCAGCGTCTCCGCGTCCGCCACCGCCGAGCGTACCGTCTCCGCGTAGCGCCCGGGGTCACTCCGCGCTGCCGCCAGCGACTTCAGCGCCCGCTCGTCGTAGGCCCGGAAGCGCGCCGCCTGCCGCCGGAGTTGGTAGCTGCGGAAGCCGAGCAACTTCAGGGCGTCCGTGGCCGCCGCCACGCCGTTGTCGATCGTCTCGCGGTGGATGTGCAGCACGCCGGCATCCATGAGCTCGTAGGTATCGGCGTAGTCGAAGGCGCGCACGATGATGTGCAAGTTCGGAAAGTGCCGCTTGACGGTCTCGACGAGCTGAAGGTTGAGCTCCGGCTCGGGCAGGCCGATGATGATGGCCTCGGCCTCGGCGGCGCCGGCGGTCTCGAGCAAGTCGAAGCGCGTGGCGTCCCCGTAGTACACCTCGAAGCCCATGCCGCGCAGCAGCTCCACGCGGTCGGAGTCGGAGTCGAGGATGGTGGCGCGTACGCCGTTGACCCCCAGAAAGCGGCTCACGATGGCCCCGAAGGTCCCGAAGCCGGCCACGATGATGCGGCGCTTCTCGTCGATATCGTCGGCGGTCGCGGAAGCGTCACCGCTCTCCGTCGTCCCGAGCCGCGGCTGGAGGACGCGCTCGTTGAACATCATCATCAGCGGCGTGACCGCCATCGAGAGCGCCACCACCACCAGCAGGATGCCGACCACCTCCGGGTCGAGGATGCCGCGCTGGTCGATGAGCGACAACAGCACGAAGGCAAACTCGCCCGTCTGCGCGAGGCCAAAGGCGAAGAGCATGTTCTGGTCCGCGCCGAGCCGGAAGCCACGTCCGAGCCCATACAGCACGAGCCACTTGACGAGCAACAACAGGCCCAGCAGCCCGACGATGAGCCCCGGCCGCGCGGCCACCAACTCGAAGTCGATCGAGGCCCCGACGGCCATGAAGAAGAGTCCGAGCAGCAGGCCCTTGAAGGGCTCCAGGTCCGACTCGAGCTCGTGGCGGTAGTAGCTGTTGGCCAGGACCACGCCCCCGAGGAAGGACCCGAGCGCCGGGCTCAGCCCTACCGCCGTCATCAGCACCGCCGTCGTGACGACGAGCAGCAGGGCCACGCCCGTGAGCAGTTCGCGCTGCCGGGTGCGCGCCACGTAGCGCAGCAGCGGCGGCACCAAGTACCGGCCGGCCACGATGACGAGGGCCACGGCCCCGAGCGTACCCAGCGCCTGCGCCCAGCCCGGCCAGCCATCGAGTAGGGTAGTGGCGTGCTCGTCGTGACCCGCGTCGTGACCCACCACCGCATCCACGGCCAGCAGCGGCAGCACGGCCAGCATCGGGATGACGGCGATGTCCTGGAAGAGCAGCACCGCGAAGGCGCTGCGCCCGCCGGCCGTCCCGAGCAGGCCCTTCTCGCCGAGGGTTTGGAGCACGATGGCCGTCGACGACACCGAGAAGGTCATCCCGATGGCGAGCGCCGGCTGCCACGCGAACCCGAAGCCCATCGCGATCCCCATGCAGAGTACGGCTGTCGCCAAAACCTGCAGGCCCCCCATGCCGAGGATGGGCGTGCGCAGGCGCCACAACACATTGGGTTCGAGCTCGAGGCCCACCAGAAACAGCATCATCACCACGCCGAACTCCGCGAAGTGCATCAGGCCCTCGCCCTGCTCCCCGAGGTAGCCGAACACGAACGGTCCGATGAGTACGCCGGCGATGAGGTACCCGAGCACGGACCCGAGGCCGATGCGTTTGGCGAGCGGCACCACGAGCACGGCCGCCGCCAGGTAGATGAGGGTGTCGAGGAGGAGTCCGGGGGCCATAGGAGATGATTTGGTGGGCCGAGACGCGGACGGGCCAACGGCATGCTATTCGGGTGGCCCGACGGGCCCCGGCGTGTCAACGTGCGGGCCGGCATCCTGGCCCGCGGCAAGCCCCGTGAGGAAGGCGCGGTAGCGCTCGGCCTCCGCGTCGATGGCCGCGCCGTGGAGGGCGTGCGTGCCGTAGATGACGTAGGGTTCGCGGAAGTCCATCCCGCACAGCGCCGCCGTGCGCTCGAGCGGGTACAGGAACTGCTGCATCGTGTACTGGTTGTGGCCCCGGTCGCAGTAGGCCTCCTTCTGCCCGCCGGCCGTGATGACGTTGAGGACGGTTTTGCCGCGCAGGTACACCCCCGTCGAGCCGTAGGCCCAGCCGTGCTCGAGGGTGAGGTCGATCCACTGCTTGAGCAGGGGCGGCACGGAGTACCAGTACAGCGGGTGCTGCCAGACGATGATGTCGTGCTGCAGCAGCAGGTCCTGCTCCCGCCCGACATCGATGGCGAAGTCCGGGTACAGCTCGTACAAATCGTGAAAGGTGACCCCGTGCGGCCAGTGCTCGTGCCCGGCGATGAGGCGGCGGTGGATGCGCGAGCGCTCGAGGGCGGGGTGGGCGAAGAGGACGAGGACGGAGGGCATAATGTGATCGCTGCGCTGATGGACGATGAACGATGGACCGGCTGCGCCTGTCGGACCGCTGCGCTGTCGGACCGGCTTCGCCTGATGGACTGCCATGCGGGCAGCCGTGCGAGATCAGCAATACTACGGCCTTCGCCTAGAACGGCACGTAAGCATGGCCGCTCTAGTAGCGCAACTCCAGGTGCCAGCTGCGAAGATGCCAAGCCGTGCGTCGGGGCCTTACGCCCCGACGCACGCACCATATTTGGAAAGCCCACCAGAATGCTCGCCTTTACTTTAGCCCGCACTCATCTCCCATAATATGCGCTTCCTCTACGCCCTCCTCCCCTGCCTCGCCCTGAGTTTTGGCGAAAGCCCCACCGCCCTCGCCCAGGCCCACGTGCGCAGCATCCCCGTCGACACGCAGGTCGTCACGAAGCACTCCATCAACATCGGCGGGAAGCCCGTCGCCTACACGGCCGAGGTCGGGATGCAGCCGGTGTGGGACAAGGACGGCAAGCCGGTCGCGACCCTGCACTACACGTACTACCGGCGCGACGGCATCAAGGAGATCAACCGGCGGCCGCTGATCATGAGCTTCAACGGCGGACCGGGGTCTGGGTCTGTGTGGATGCACCTCGCGTATACGGGCCCGAAGCTCCTGAGCGTCGACGACGAGGGCTTCCCCCTGCAACCGTACGGCATTCGCGACAACCCGAATTCGATCCTGGACGTGGCGGACATCGTGTTCGTCAATCCCGTCAACACCGGCTACTCGCGCCTCGTGCCCGACAAGGAGGGCAAGACGGCCGACCGCGAGAAGTTCTTCGGGATCAACGCCGACGTGGCCTACCTCGCGGAGTGGCTCAACGTCTTCGTGACCCGCAAGGACCGCTGGCTGTCGCCGAAGTACCTCATCGGCGAGAGCTACGGCGGGACGCGCGTGATGGGGCTGGCCGGCGCGCTACAGTCGCGGCAGTGGATGTACCTCAACGGCGTCATCATGGTGAGCCCGGCGGACTACAAGTTCTTCGACTCCGACCCCCCGATCGCCGAGGCGCTGCAACTGCCCTACATGACGGCCGCGGCGCACTACCACAAGATGCTGCCGCCGAGCATGAATGCGGAGCCGCTAGAGCAGGTTTTGGCGAAAGCCGAGACCTTCGCCCTCGATACCCTGATGCCGGCCGTGGCCCGGGGGGGTAGCCTTTCGGCAAAACAGAAGGCGGACATCGCTAAGCGCTTCTCGGCCTACAGTGGCTTGACGACGGCGGCGGTGCTTTCGCAAAACCTGCAGGTGCCGACGAGTTTCTTCTGGAAGGAGCTGCTGCGCGAACGCGACACAATGACGATCGGGCGACTCGACTCGCGCTACCTCGGGATGGACCGCACCTCCGCGGGCACGAGCCCGGATTACAACTCCGAACTCACGAGTTGGCTGCACGCCTTTACGCCGGGCATCAACTACTACTTCAGCCAGGAGCTCGGCTTCCCGACGGACGTGAAGTACAACATGTTCGGGGACGTACACCCGTGGAACAACGAGAACAACGACGTCCGCGAGCAGCTCCGCGAGGCGATGGCGTCGAATCCTTACTTGCACGTGCTAGTGCAGTCGGGCTACTACGACGGCGCGACGACTTATTTCAACGCCAAGTACACGATGTGGCAGCTCGACCCGAGCGGTCGGATGCGGGACCGGATGCAGTTCGAGGGGTATAAGTCGGGGCACATGATGTATTTGCGCAAGGAAGATTTGGCGAAGGCGAATGACGACATCCGGGCCTTCATTAGGAAGAGCACGCCGGTGGGGAGTGCGAAGTATTAGCGGGCGTGGGCTGGTACACCAACATCCACAGTGACACCCCGAGTGGCGGCGCCTTAATCTTGAGCGAGTGAAGGTGGAGCGTTACCCTCGTAGGCACCGGCGTTTTGGCACACTCAAATAGCCATTTGAACGAGCCGCGTTTGCCTCGCTCTGCGAGGTGCCAGGGGCGCTCGCCGGGCTTTGGCTACGTAGCTGAGGACCTGGCGGAGCCAGGAAAACACGGCTCGTCCATCGTGCTCGACTAGTGTGTCAAGGCCCAGCCCTTACTCCGCCATCGCCTTCGCGAAATCCTCCCTGAAGTTCGGAAGGAAGAACGCTTGCGTCTCCTCATCCATAGCCTCCTGCGCGAACGCGATCGCGGCGTCGAAGGCGACCCGGTCCTTGGCCGCTACCACGCGGTCTACCCTCGCCATCGCCATAAACATCAACATGATGTCGACGTCGGTCGGGCCGTAGAGCGCGACCAGGGTATCCTTCTTGGCGAGAAACGCATCCGTGTTCGCATCGGGCACCTCGGGCCTGAAGTAAAGCGCCGTCGAGAAGTACCCTTCGGCGCGCAGCAGCCGTACCTTGCGTAGCATGCCCACCGAGGAGATCACCATCAGAGTCGATGCGGAGACGGCTGCGGCGTATAGGGCGGCCGACGAGAAGCTGAAATCGATTGTGGCCATGACAGTCCACCGCGCGATAGTCGACGCTAAGCAACCCGAACCGAGCTTCCTCGAGCGTTGGGACGCGATCACGGACGAGATCGACCAGCGGCTCACGCAAGCCCAGAAGGATGAGCTCATCCGAGAAGTAGAGGAGCGCTCTTGAGCCGGTCCGAACGACGGTACTTCAGTTCACTCCGCAGGGCTTTACACCCCTGCCACCCCCACTTCCTCCGCCGTCACCGCCCACAGCCGCGCCGCCCCCACCTCATCCCTAGCCGCCGGCGCGCTCTGCACCATCCACGGATTGCCGGCCATCTCGCGCGTGCCCGTCGGACCGATGTACTCCCCGCCCCGCATGTTCGGGTGCAGGGCCGCCATCAGGCTCGGCTCGGCGGCCTTCGCGGGGGAGTGCCCCATCACGGAGAAAAGCGGCATGATCGGCTTGTAGTACCACGGCAGGCCCGAGCCCAGATTCGTGTTCGAGACCCCGGGGTGACTCGCGAGACTGATGACGCTCGACCCGCGGGCCTTCAGGCGTCGATCCAGCTCGTAGGCGAACATGAGGCAGGCGAGCTTCGTCTGCCCGTACGCCTCCCACCGATCGTACTTCTGGCGCGACTGCAGGTCGTCGAAGTTGATCCTCGCGCGCTTGTGCGCGATGCTGCTCAGCGTCACCACGCGCGCCGCCGGGGCGGCTTCCAGTTGGGGCATCAGCAGACTCGTGAGTAGGAAGTGCCCGAGGTAGTTGGTCGCCAGCTGCTTCTCGAAGCCATCCTCGGTGTACTCCTGGGGCGTGGCCATGATGCCGGCGTTGTTGATGAGCAGGTCGAGGCGCTGGTGTTTGTCCTGGAACGCTTTCGCGAAAACCCGTACGCTCGCCAGTCTCGACGTGTCGAGTTCGATGATCTCCAGCGAGGCGCCCGGCACGGCCGACGCGATCTTCGTTTTGGCGACAGCCGCCTTCTCCAAATTGCGACACGCCATCACGACGTGCGCCCCGCGCTCGGCCAAACCGACCGTCGTATGGTAGCCGACGCCCGAGTTGGCGCCCGTGACGATGGCGATCTTCCCGTCCTGGCGGGGCATCTTCTCGATGATGAACTTCGGCATGCTGGGAGGATGTCGGGGGCTTCGTACATGTTGGCTCCGGCGGTGGGACACGAGGCGCACGAAGGAGACACGAAGAGCACAAAGCAGGGCGGCCTTCCCCTCGTGCGCCTCGTGTCTCCCTTGTGGGCCTCGTGTCCTGTCCTCCTACACGTCCCTCAACAGATCCAGCACATCCGTCACGCTCAGCTTACTGCTCATGTCGGCCCCGGCCAAGATCTGGTCGGCCAGGTCGCGCTTCTCGCCGTGGAGGCCGAGGATGCGCTCCTCGATCGTGCCGGCGCTCACGAAGCGGTAGACCGTCACGGGGCGCTCCTGGCCGATGCGGTGCGCGCGGTCGGAGGCCTGGTCCTCGACGGCGGGGTTCCACCAGGGGTCGAGGTGCAACACGTAGTCGGCCGCGGTGAGGTTGAGGCCCGTGCCGCCGGCCTTGAGGCTGATCAGGAACAGGTCGGCCTCGTCGCGCTGGAAGGTGTCCACCTGCTGCTGGCGCTTGCCGCCGGGCGTGGAGCCGTCGAGGTAGCAGTACTTGATGCCCTCGGCCTGGACCCAGGCCTCGACCAACTTCAAGTGTTTGACGAACTGGCTAAAGATGAGCGCCTTGTGGCCGTTGTCGAGCAGCTCCTTGATGGTCTCGCCGACGAGCTCGAGCTTGGCACTCGGGATCTGGCTCAGCGGACGCACGAGCCGCGGGTGGCAGGCGGCCTGGCGCAGCAGGGTGAGTTGCTTCAGGACGATCATCCGCTGGGCCGGGGCCGCGGCGGTGGTGATCTCCTCGACGGCCTGGCGGCGCATCGCCTCGTAGAGCGCGCGCTCCTCCGAGGAGAGCTCGACGTTGAGGTTGATCTCGGTCTTCGGAGGAAGCTCCTTGAGGACGGCCTCCTTGCGGCGCCGGAGGATGAAGGGCTGCACGAGGCGGCGGAGCTGGTCCGCGCGCGGGCTCTTCCCGTCGCGCCGGATCGGGTTGGCGTACTTGTCGTTGAACGCCGAGGCACTCCCGAGCAGGCCCGGGTTGATGAACCGGAACAGGCTCCACAGCTCCCCGAGGTGGTTCTCGATCGGCGTACCCGTGGTCGCGATCTTCATGTCGGCCTGGAGGCGGAACACGAGCTTCGCGCGCTTGGTGGCCGGGTTCTTGATCGCCTGGGCCTCGTCGAGGACGATGGTCGCGAAGGTCTGCGCGAGCAACTCCTCCTCCACGAAGGACAGCAGGCCGTAGCTCACCAAGATCAGGTCGCCCGCCTGCATGTCCTTGAGCATGTCGGTCTCGAAGCTGTTGGCCAGGAGGCGCGGCCTGAGCGTCGGCGCGAAGCGGATCGTCTCGGCGTGCCAGTTGCGCGTCACGGACGCCGGCGCGATCACGAGCGCCGGACCCATGTGCGCCCGGCTCACGAGCAGCGCCAGGGCCTGGACGGTCTTGCCGAGACCCATGTCGTCGGCCAGGCAGCCGCCCACGCCCCACTCCGCGAGGCGCCGCAGCCACTTGTAGCCCTCGACCTGGTAGGCGCGCAACTCCGCCTGCAGCGCCGTCGGCACCGCCGGGTCGAAGTCGGCCGTCTCGGCGATGCGCCGCAGGTTTTGCTGCCAAGCCTCATCGACCTCGAAGTCCTCGATCTCGTCGGTGAGGTCCGCGAACGCCAGGGCGGCCAGCGGCGTGAGGGTGGCCACGTTCGACTTCTCCTGCACGAGCCCCTCGATGGCCTCGAGGCGCGAGCGCAGCTCCTCGGTGATGGCCACGAAGGTCCCTTCCTCGAGTTCGACGAATTGCCCGCCCGAGGCCCGCGTGTGCGCCAGCAACTGCCGGAAGCTCAGCACCTGGCCCTCGTCGGTCTTGAACTTGCCGTCCACCGCGAACCAGTCGCGCTCCTTGTTGACCTGCAGGCTCAGCCCACGACTCCCGCCGGCCCCCACGAGGCGCAGGCGCTCGCCCTTCGGGTGCTCGACCGAGATGCGGCCCTCGCGCTGGAGTTGCCGCAGCTCGAGCAAGACCCGCAGCGCCGTCTCGTCATCGTCGAGGGTCCACTCGAAGTCCTCGTGCGGGAGCCGATCCAGCGTTGGGCAGTCGTGGATCACGGCCGCCGCCGAGCGCTCCTCGGCGACGAGGTCACGGATCAAGAGGATGCGGCGCGCGGGCTTGTCCTCACCCGGGGCACCGTTCTCGATCATGGCGCTCCGCGAGGCGCCCTGCCCGATGCGGGCGTAGAAGTCCTCCTTCGGCAGGGGCCGGGCGTAGAGTTCGAGTTTGTAAGCCACGCCGTAGGGCAGGAGGTGCGCGCAGGGTCGGCTGTCGCCCTGGACCTCCGGCAGGTCGCTGGTGGCGAGGTCGCTGCTGGCGTTGATCCGGACGCGCTGCCGCAGGGCCGGCAACTTGGTGTCGATCTCGGCGCGGCGTATGGCCGGGATCAGGGTCTGCTTGCCGACCCCGCGGCTCAGGCGCGCCTGGTCCATCGTGATCTCGTACACGCGGTAGCGCGTCGGGGTCTCCTTCTCGACGTGGAAGCCTTCAGACGCGGCCGGCGGCACGAAGCTGAGTCGAATCCCCTCCGGACCTTCGTCGACGATCAACTCGGGCGTCCCGCGGACCAACTCCAGCGGGATGCGTCGGTCGTCGTCGAGCACCACGCGGGGGTGATTCTCGAGCAGGTGGAGCGTGTAGCCGTACGAGAACTCGAGGGCCTCCGGCTCGGACATGTTCGGCACCACCACCTTCGGGGCCACGGGCCGGGCCGCGGCCTGGATGACGCGCTCGTCGAGCGGCTCGAAGCGGCGGGTCCCGACGGCGTCGAGCAAATCACGCGGGTTCATCTTGCGGCCCTTGCTCCAGCCGCGCTTACCGCTCTTCTGCTCGCGGACCAGCACCTCTTTCTTGTCCGGGTCGACGATCCACAGCAGGCGGCTCTCCTCGGCCTGCTCGGCGGTCTCCTCGACGTGCCCGGCCACGTCGGCCAGGATACGTAAGGCATACTCCCAGGCCTCGGGCACGGCCTGGAGGCGCAGGAGGTAGCGCAGGCCGTAGGTGTCGGCAATGGTATCGGCCTCCTGGTTCCAGCGCTGGGCGCGCGGGTCGGCCGGGTAGATGGTAGCGAGGGCGTTGAGGATCTCGCCGCGGAGGTAGTGCCGCGTCTCGAGGGCGCGTTCGCCGGATTCGATCGCGGCCGTGAGGCGCATCACGGCCTCGGCGCGGGGCTTGAGGCCGGTCCAGGCGTAGGCCCACAGCACGGCGGCCCAGGTCTCGGGCGCGAGGGTCTGGTCCTCGACCGTGGCGCGCAGCAGGGCCTCGGCCTTGTCGGCATCGCCGAGGCAGTACGCGGCCACGGCCTCGGCGGGCTTGCCGAACTTCGGTTCGACCACGGCCCACTCCTTCATGCGGCCCGCGAGCGCGAAGGCGGCCTCGGGGTCCCGGCCGATGGTCTGGAAGCCCCAGATCGAGGTGGCCAGCGATGCCGGTCCGGCGGGCCAGGCGTCCTCGGCGACGTGCGCGGCCGGCACCTCGTCCCCGCCGACGGCGATCAGGGCCTGGAGGTAGGCCAGGCGCGGGTGCAGCTCAGCCACCTTTTCGTCACCGACGATGAGGTGCATGACGGCCAGGGCCATCGTCTCGAGGACGCGCTGTTGTTTGATGTCCTTCTCGCCGGCGTTGTCGGGGTCGAGCAGGAAGGCGTGGTAGTGCTCGGCCTGCTCGACGGAGGCCTCGGCGTTTTGCCGCAAGGCGCGCGCGAATACACTAAAGCGCATGTCCCTGGGCGTGTGCCGCCAGAAGCGGTAGTCGAGGTTGCGCAACGGCAGGGTAGCGAGGCGCATGGCGCGCTCCTTGGAGTCGGGGTTGCGCCAGTCGTTGTGGCCGCGCAGGTCGGCGAGCTCGGTCTCGAAGTCCTCGGTGCGACCGGCGAGCAGCAGCAGGAGCGTACGCAGGGGGAAGGACTCGTAGTCGAAGGCGAAGTCCCACTTGCGGCGCGCGCCGAGGGTGCCGGGGCGGTAGGGCGGCGGGAAGTTGCCGCGTTTGTAGAGCGTATCGGCCAGCTTGCGCGTGGGCTCGGGCTCGAGGATGTAGGCGTCGATGACGGCGGCCACGGGCACGGGCTCGGGTTCGGTCTTGCCGCGCTTCGGGGTCACCTCGGGGAGGAGGCCCTCGGCGCGCAGCTCGGTGGCGATGGCGTCGACGGTCTTGGCGTCGAGCTTGAGTTGCTTGTCGGGGGCGTCTTGCCGGAAGGCTTGCGCCAAAACATCCGCCGTGCGGGGCGGGCGGGCTTCGGGGTCGAGGACGTGCGCGAGCCAGACGAATCGCTGGGTGCGGTCGAGGCCGTTCGGGAGGGCCTCCAGGGCGAAATCGGGATCAGTGCCGAGAGGTTGGGGCATCGGCGGAAGGTAAGGCCGCCCCCACCTTGGCCGCGAGTTAAATACCGACTTTGATGCCGATCGCGCGCGTTTTTGCCCTTTGCCTGACCCTTGCGCGGGCGGGCGGTGGGGGGACTTTCGTCAAAACGCGGGGTATGATTAGTGAGTCGCCTTCCGGCAAAACTGATGGCACCGACGTTACGGTAGGTTTTGGCGACAGCCGCCCCGACGACAACCTCAATGCCGTCCTCTACGTCCAGACCGCCGCCGAGTACGTCGGGTTGTGTGGGCAGGCCTACGCGGCGGCCGCCCTCGCGCTCGATGGCGCCCTGGTCGACCCCGAGGTCTCCGCGGACCTCGCGCAGGTTGGGCAAGGCGGCTACGAGAACCTCCCGCCCGCCATCGTCGTCGACGTGGACGAGACCGTGCTCGACAACTCTCCCTACCAGGCGAGCCTCGTGCGAAGTGGCGGTCGGTACAGTTCGGAAGGCTGGCTCGCGTGGACGGCCCGCGCCGCCGCCGAGCCAGTCCCCGGGGCGCTCGACTATTTACAGGCCGCCACCACGCGTGGGGTCACCATCTTTTACGTCACCAACCGGACCGCCCCCGAGGAGGCCGCCACGCGCCGCAACCTGGCGCGGCTCGGCTTCCCGATCGACTCGGCGATGGATGTCGTGCTCACGAAGGGCGAGCGCCCCGAGTGGCGGTCCAGCGACAAGACCCCCCGCCGGGCCGAGGTGGCGCGCGAGTACCGTACCGTCCAGCTGATCGGCGACTTCAGGGAAGCGGAGCCCACGCCGGAGGCGCGCCAGCGGATGGCCGACGCGTATGCCGACTACTGGGGTGCGTACTGGATCGTGTTGCCGAATCCTACTTATGGGGATTGGGAGACGGTGCTGTACGGGCGGGATTACTCGCTGGGGGTGGAGGAGGCGAGGGGGAAGAAGCGGGGGTGGTTGAGGGACTGAGCCCGCGGCGCCTTGGTGGGGTGTCACGATTGGGCGCCAGGGGGGGTAGGCGGTAGTGTGGCTTGGAGGCTTTCCCCGCGCTGAGCCCAGACGGTCGGCCTGCGTATGAACGCATTTCGGCCGACCGTCTGGGCTCAGCGCGGGGAAAGCATTGGGCGCGGAGCG
Source organism: Saprospiraceae bacterium (assembly GCA_965215115.1). Taxonomy (GTDB): domain Bacteria; phylum Bacteroidota; class Bacteroidia; order Chitinophagales; family Saprospiraceae; genus CALDTK01. The sequence continues at coordinate 776,821 of OZ244050.1, read as the reverse complement.
CTACGCCTGTGGCGGCGCTGTGCCGCTGTTTGGGGTGGGGCCTTCGCCCGAGGGCACGTCTGAGTTTTGGCCGTCGTTGCCGCGCCCGCGTCCCCGCCCCCGGCCTCGCCCGCGGCGCTTCGGGCGCTCGTCGCCTTCGGCGCGTGGGGGGCGGTTGTCGTTGTTGCCGTCGTGGGTTTTGGCGGAAGCCGCGTCGGCGTTTTGGGTTTTGGCGGAAGCCGTGTCGGCGTCTGCGCGACTGCTGTCGGTGTGGCCGTTTTCCGAGTGGCCATTCTCCGAAGGCGACTGCCCGGGGTTGCCCTCGTAGCGCTTACCGTCGCGCGAGCCGCGGAAGGGGCGACCCTTACCGTCGCGCCCGCCCTCGCGGTTGCCGCGGCCGCGACCTCTGTTGCCGCCGCGGTCGTTGCGCCCGCCGCGGTCGTCTCTACCGCGGGAGGAGGACTTCTCGAGCCATTCCGGGATCTCGCCGTGGTCGACCTTGCGCTCGATGAGCTCCTCGATGTCGACGAAGTTGCGGCGGTCGCGGCCGTTGACCAGCGTGATGGCCTCGCCGTCGGCCTCGGCGCGGGCCGTGCGGCCGATGCGGTGGACGTAATCCTCGGCGCCGCCGGGGACGTCGTAGTTGACGACCATGTCGATGTCCTTGACGTCGATCCCGCGGCTCAGGACGTCGGTGGCGACGACGATGCGGACGGTGCCGTTGCGGAATTGACGGAGGACCTTCTCGCGGTCGGCCTGCTCCATGCCGCTCTCCACGGCGGCCACGTCGAGCTTGCGGCGCTGGAGCGTGCGCAGGAGCTCGCGGACCTTGGACTTGCGGTTGGCGAACACGATGACGCGCTTGAGGTCGGTGCGCTCCTTGAGGATGTGCGCGACGAGGTTGTCCTTCTGGGAGTCGTCGACGTAGTAGGCGGTCTGCTTGATGGACGCCGGCGGCTTCGAGATCGCGATGCGGATCTCCTCGGTGCGCGACGCGTCGAGGAGTTCGCGGGCGAGTTGCTGGATCTTCTTCGGGAAGGTGGCGCTGAAGAGCAAGGTCTGGCGCTGCTTGGGCAACTTCGACACGATCTGCATGATGTCGTCGACGAAGCCCATGTCGAGCATGCGGTCGGCCTCGTCGAGGATGAGCGTGCGGACCTTCGACAGGTCGAGGTGCCCCATCTGGAGGTGGGTCTTGAGCCGGCCCGGCGTGGCGACGATGATGTCGACGCCGGCCTTCATCGCCGAGCGCTCGGAGTCGAGGGCGTGGCCGTCGCGCCCGCCGTAGACCGAGATGCTCGAGATGGGGGCGTAGTAGGTGAGGCCCTCGATCTGGCCCTCGATCTGCATCGCGAGCTCGCGCGTCGGGGTGATGATGAGGGTGTCGACGTCGTCGTGGGGCTTGTCGCAGAGGCGGTCGAGGACCGGCAGCAGGAAGGCGCCCGTCTTGCCGGTGCCGGTCTGCGCGATGGCGAGGAGGTCTTTGCCGTCGATGGCGGCGGGGATGGCCTGGGCCTGGATGGGGGTAGCCTCGCGGAAGCCCATGTCGTCGAGGCCGTCGAGTAGGTCGGGGTGGAGCCCCATGTCGTCGAATCGCAAGTTGGCGGGTGGTTTAAGGGGTGACGCCAATTGTGATCCCTGGCGTCGACGCGGTGGCCGTACGTGGCCGGCGGCGAAGGTACGGCGCGCGGGCTTGTCAGTCCGGGGTCGCCCGGGTACATTGCCGCCCGTGACGACAGACGACCCCATCCTCGACGACGAGCCCGGCCTCGGGCTCTCCCGCGGGGACACCCTCTCCGCCGGCGCCGCGGCCGCGATTACGAAGGCCGCGCGTTGGGGTAGGTACTACCTCTACGCGGCGCTGGCCTACCTCGTCATCACGATGCTGATGCCGCTGATCGGGATCGGGTCTACGGCGGCGGCCTTCGAGGAGGCCAATGACGAGATGGGGGGCCAGGGCGCCGCCGCGGTGATCGGGGGGATCGTGGTGGTGTACGCGATCATGCTCGCGCTGTACCTCTACCCGATCATCAAGTTCTGGGGCTTCACGCACAAGACCCCGGTGGCCATCGCGGCCGACGCGCAGACGCAGTTCGTGGACGGGATCGACGACCTGCGCGCGGTGCTGAAGTACCTCGGGATCTTCACGCTCGTCGTCGCCGGGTTTTACGCGATTGTTTTGGCGGGTGTGTTGCTCTTCGCTCTATCGCGGGGCGGGGCGAGCCTTTGAACCAGTAGTCTCTCGATATGACCAAGCTCCAGATATCAGACCCGCGCCTCGCGTGGGCGCTCGCCGGGGCGGGCAGGTGGTCGCGCATCCTCGCGATCATCTCGTTCGTGTTCATCGGCATCTTTTCGCTCGGGATGCTGCTGGCCTTCGGGAGTATCATGGGGGTCCTCTCGCTCCAGCCGCAGTTCGCCGAGTTCGCGAGCCTCGGGGCGGCGGGCGTCGGGGTGATCGTCGTGGCGTACGCCGCGGTCTTCGCGTACTTCTCTTACCTGCTGTTTCGGTTCGGGACGCTGCTCCGGGGGGCGCGCGACCAGCCCGTCAGTAACGCGGCCATCGAGGAGGCCTTCGGGCACTACGCGCGGCTGATGATGTTTAGCGTGGGCTTCCTGGTCGTGTCCTTCGTGTTCCCACTGGTGCTGCCGTTGCTGGCGGCGGTGGGCAGGGGGTAAGGCAAGCCTGCGGGCGTAACGGGTTTTGGCGAAAGCCGTCGGGTGCAGACGATCGGAAGGCGGCGGCGCCGCGGGAGGGCGTGGGCGAGTGGTGGTCCGTGCGCGAAAAAATTTGTCCTGCCTTGCAGCGTCGCCGCCCGCGTGAGCGTCTGGGGGGAAAGTCCATCGACATGAGCCACTTGCGCCCCCTGCTACTCCTGTGCCTCGCGGCCGTCACAATGTCGAGCTGCGACAAGGCAGACGACGAGAAACCCATCCAGGTCCGCCTCACGAACAGCACGGGTATTGACCTGCTCGACTTGCACGCGGGCGACCTCGGTCCGCGGGGGCTGTACGAGGTGCCTGGCTACGAGGGCGTCGCGATTCCCGACCTCCCCAACGGAGAGACGGTGAGTATCGGCTTCGACACCGACGTGGCGTTTGCCTGGGGTGACCCTGGTCCGACCCGTCTCTACGCCGTCGTGGACCACGTCGAGACGGGGACGGATACGATTCGCCTCTGGGATGGGAACTGGTGCGGGACGGGCTACTTCGAGGCCCCGGCGCCCGCCGGTACGTACGATTACGAGTTGGTGCGCCCTACGTGCCTAGAGCCCGGACAGGAGTTGCGGTATTACTGGATTCGGGAGGATACGCCTTGATTACGCCTGGCCTGCGGCATTGGTCCGGCGCTCGGGGGTGGTGGTCGGCATTGCTGATCCTCGGTGGCGAGTTAGCTTTTCGCCATGAAGTACGCCCTCGCTTTACTGCTGGTAACGTCACTCGGTGTCGACTGTAGCACGGAGACCACGGCTCCCGACCCGATACTCGCCCCCGACCCACCCGGCCTCCACACCTACGCCGACTTCCCGATCGGCGGCGCGATCAGTATCCGGAAGGTGGCGCGCGACTCGGCCCTGCGCGCGATCGTCCTGCGGGACTTCACCTCCGTCACGTCCACCAACGACTTCAAGGCCTACCGCATCGCCGACGAACCCGGGGTGTACGACTTTTCGCGGGCGGACTCGACGGCGCGTTTTGCGGAAGCGAACGACTTGCGGCTCTTCGGGCACGCACTCGTCTGGCACGCCTTCGCGCCCAAGTGGCAACAGGGACTCTCGGCCGCGGCCCGGCGAGACTTCTTCCGGGCGTACGTCGATACGGTGGCGCGGCACTTCGCCGGGCGGGTAGACGGCTGGGATGTCGTCAACGAGGTGGTCAACACGCACGGCGGCGGGCGCCGCGAGACGCTCTGGAGCGAGGCCGTCGGCCCGGGCTACATCGAGGAGGCCTTCCGGATCGCGCGGGCGGCCGACCCGGACGCGAAGCTCTTCATCAACGACTTCAACACCGAGCGCGACACGGCCAAGCTGTCGACCTTGCTGGAGATCGTCGAGGAGTTGCGGGCGAATGGCGCGCCCATCGACGGGATCGGCTTCCAGATGCACATCCGCGTGGATACGGACACCAACCTGATTGCCGCCTCGCTGGCGCGGGCCGCGGCGACGGGTCTGCTGATTCACGTCTCGGAGTTCGACGTGATCTTCAACGAGCACAACGACGACCAGGGCGGGGGCGTGGCCAAGGTCACGGCCATGACGCCGGCGTTGCTCGAGCGCCAGGCGAAGACCTTCGGGGCGGTGGCGCGGGCTTATCGCCAAAACGTGCCGGCGGCGCAGCGCTACGGCATCACGTTCTGGGACTTCACGGACCGGGACTCGTGGATCGACGGGTTTTTTGGGGTGGAGGACTGGCCGACGGTGTACGACGACAGCCTACGGGCGAAGCCGGCGTGGGAGGGGTTTCGGCGGGGGCTGCGGTAGGTGGGCGGCTAAGCCTAGGTGGGCGGCTAGGCCTAGATGGGCGGCTAAGCCTAGATGGGCGGCTGCGCCTAGGTGGGCGGCTGCGCCTAGGTGGGCGGCTGCGCCTAGGTGGGGAGACCGTTGAGGTGCTGATTGCTGCACTGTGAGTGCTGCGGTGCCCTAGCGCCCCTCCCCCAGATACAAGTCCGGATAATTCAGAAAACCCTTCGTGATCCGGTAGTGCTCCGTGCTCTCGTAGTCGGTGACCTCCATGCCGTCGGCGGTGATCTCGTAGAGGCGAGCGCCGCGGAGGCCCATCAGGACCGGGGAGTGCGTCGCGATAATGAACTGGGAGTTAAGCGTGGCGAGGTGGTCGCGGATGGTCTGCATAAGGGCCAACTGCTTAGCCGGCGAGAGTGCGGCCTCGGGCTCGTCGAACAGGTAGATCCCGCGACCGCGCACGCGCTGCGCGATGATCTGGAGGTAGGCCTCGCCGTGGGAGAAGGCGTGGAGGTCCTGGCCGTAGCGCTTATTCATCTCGTAGCGGGCGTAGTTCTGCCCGCGCTCCATCTCGCGGATGATGTGCTCCGGGACCTCGCCCTCGAGTTCGCGCCACTCGCTGCGGATCGCGGCCGTGTTTTGGCGTAAGCCGCTCAGGTACTCCGAGAAGTCTTCGGCGCGGAAGAAGAACCCGACGTCGCGGTCGATGCCGCGTTCGAGCTGGAGCTGCGGGGCGAGCGCGCGGGCGGCGGCGAAATCCTCGCGGCCGTAGCCGGCGCCCGACATGTTGGCCAGCCCGAGTCGGACGGCGAGGGTCTCGAGCAAGGTCGACTTGCCCGTCCCGTTGTCGCCCACGAGGAAGGTCACGGGCGCGGAGAGGTCGAGGTCGCGCGCGTGGCGGATGGCCGGGACGTTGTACGGGAAGGGGTGGGTGCGGTCGAGTGCGAGGGAGAGGCGGGTGACGTAGGGCATGGGGTGGGCCTTTTATTGATCAGAAATCCGAAACGTATCCGCAGCCTCGTGGACGACATCGTCGATGACTAACTCCATATCGCTAATACGGTAAAAGAAGTAGTACTTCCACACCAGCAGCTGCCTATATTCGTAACCACTCTCTTCGTCGACCAATACCACGGGGGAAATTTCTGGGAAGCGCAGGCGAGCTTGCAACGACCGCTGGACGTCGGCGCGGAAATCGCTTGTGTCGTCGGTGTCGAACGTGATCGCGTAGTAGATCAGCGCTTCCGAGTAGCCTTCCCGGCCGCCCTCGGCGAAGCGATAAGTGAGACTCATCGTCGAGCGCGCTTGACCGCCGCGTCTGCGTAAGCGAAAGCCTCCTCTTCTGTGTAACGAATGTCGGATTGGGCGCTGTTCGCTATACGATCTCTAATCTCCTGCGCCGTCCTCATTGGCGGGGGCGACAAATCCGCCTCGGTCATGCCTCCGGGAAGGACATATGCACTCGGATTGGATGGTACCCAAGCGTCGATCTTTGGTTGCTCTTCCGCTGCCGGCGTTTCTTCGCTCGCAGGTGTGTCGATCACGGGCTTCAACTCCCGCAAGACGGCCAGTGCAGCCCTCAGAGCAGTGGGGGAAGATTCGCCAGCAAGCGTAATGAGTTCGCTACGCAGTGTCTCGGCGGCGGGTACGGCAGTGGCCTCGGTGGCTGTGTGGGCAGGGGGCGCGGTGGTCGTCATGGCGACTAAGGTAAGCGCTCTCCTCGACGCGCCCATACGGCTTTCGCCAAAACGATAGGCGAGTGACCATAGGGTTAGGCGTTTTGGGGAGTGGAAGTCTGGGAGGCGTCGGCCAGGCTGGCGGCCTCGAGGACGGCGAATTAGGCCACCACCTGCCGCAACTCACTCAACACCATACTCGTCGCCCCCCAGACTACCTCGTCGGCTATGTCGAAGTAAGGGACCTGTTTTAGCGTAAGCCCACCAAAAATCTCTACGTCCGCGTGCCGCACCACGCCCGCCGCATTCAGTCTCGCCAGCGGCGCCTCGATCACGCGCGCCACCTCGCTGGCCTGCGGGACCCACGTCGGTACGTAATCGACGTACCCCACCGTCGGGTAGATCATGAAATTGCTCACCGAGACGTACAGCGGCGAGAGCTGCCCGAGCACCTCGACATCCCCGCGCGGCACCCCGATCTCCTCCTCGGCCTCCCGCAGCGCCGTGGCCACCAGGTCCGCGTCCCCGGCCTCGCGCTTCCCGCCCGGCAGGCCGATCTGCCCGCGGTGCCGATCATTCGGGTTGTGACTCGTCCGCTCGATGAGCGGGAAGTACAGGCCGTCGGCAGTCGGGAACAACAGGATGAGCACCCCGGCCTCCTGGGCCGTGGTCCCGGCGGGCACGTCCACCTCCCGCCCTTCGTGTGCCAGGTTGAGCTGCGCCTCCACGCCGGGCAAGGGCTGCTGCGCGAGCGCCGCGCGGATGGCACCGAGTTGCGCCCGTGAGGCATCCGCCCGCGCGCCAGCGGACGCGGGCCTCACTTGCGCTTCTTCTTGTTGCTTAGCTCCAGGTACTTCTCGATGGCCATCGGCATGCTCGGGGCGTCGGGCGCGGGCGCGGGCACGTTGATGTGCAGGCCGGCCTCGCTGGCGGCGGCCGCGGTGGACTTCCCGAAGATCGCCAGGCGCGTCTCCTTCTGCTCCCACTGCGGGAAGTTCTCCAGGAGGCTCGTCACCCCCAGGGGACTGAAGAACACCAGCATGTCGTAGAAGACCTCCGTGAGGTCCGACAGGTCACTCGACACCGTCCGGTACATGAGCGCCTCGGTGTACTCGAACTTCTCCTCGGTGAGGAAGGTGGTCAGCTCCTGGGAGCCGAGATTGGAGCACGGCAGCAGGAACTTGTCCTTCGCCCGCGCCTTCCGCAGCACGGGCTTGAACTCCGTCACGCCCTTCGTCCCGACGAAGACCTTGCGCTTGCGGTAGTTGATGAACTTCTGGAGGTAGTTGGCGACCGCCTCCGAGATGCAGAAGTACCGCATGTCCTCCGACATCGTGATCCGCATCTCCTCGGCGATGCGGAAGAAGTGGTCGATCGCGTGGCGGCTCGTGAAGATGATCGCGGTGTACTCCTCGATGTAGGTGCGCTGCTTGCGGAACTCCTTCGACGTGAGGCCCTCGACCTGGATGAAGGGCCGCCAGTCGATCTGGAGGCCGTACTTGTGCTCGAGGTCGAAGTACGGGCTGCGCTCCGGCTTCTCCTGGGAGATGAGGATCGTCTTGATGGGGTTGTACTCCTCTTCGTAAGCGCCGTTGTGTCCTGCCATAACCGATTACATACTGCCCGGGGACACCCGTCGCGCCAGCCAAGTACCGATGACTAACAGGGGCCCGATTTCGAGCGCGCAAAGGTACAATAAAAAGTGTACGGGATATCTGGCGGCCAGTCCCCCCGCCGACGCGAAGGCCGTCACCGACCGCAGGACCACGGCCACGCCCACGATCACCGGCGCCGACCACGCCACGACAGTCGAGATCGGCGCCGGGGCAAAACTCACCAGCACCATCAGCGGAAACGTCACCACGCCGAGGATCCCGAGCCAGAACAGGATCAGCATCTGGTAGCGCTCCACGGGCTTGTCCAGCGGGAACGCCACCCGCAACACCTGGAGCGCGCCGAGCTTCGCGAGCGTCAGTCCGAGCGCCGCGAGCACGAAGCCGTCCAGGGCCGACCACCGCGTCGACAGGTACGCCGGGCGCAGCTCCCGCACCGACACGTACACGAACGACGCCACGACCAGCGCCCCGAGGAAAGCCCACACGTAGTAGCTGCTGCGCTGCTGCTCCCGCAGGAGTCGCGAGAGCGCGTTCTGGTTCAGGACCGACCCGAAGATCCTGCGCAGCGCGCCTTTCTGCAGGAAGAACGTCACCGCCAGCAGCAGCAGCAACACGGCCACGAGCAAGGTGTCGAACGTGCTCCGCTCCGCGCCCACGGCCGTGCCCGGTAGTCGCTCCAGTCCCGCCGCCACGATCGGGTCGATCCGCTGCACCGTCGGCTGGCGGCTCCCGTCGCGGATGATGTCGAAGGGGTTCGTCGCCACCGCCAGGCCCCCGTCCCCGACGCCCGCCGTATCCACGATCCCGAGGGCGACCTTGCGCGCCGCCTCGTCGAGCCGCGGGACGAGATCGAAGGGCGAGGGGGCTTGCGCCAAAACTTGACCCACCTGCAACACCAACGCGAGCGACAGCACCGAGCACAGCCGCATCACCCGCCTGCGCACCTCTACCACTCCCGAATCCGGCGCCTCCCGCATCAGCGGCCAAACATACCCCGCAACGCAGCGCCCCTTACGACGTTTATACCACGCAACGGCCGCGGAGATTCGCGACGGGCGCGTTACGAGCAGTGCGACGCGCTCCCCCCCGGGCCCACACCCCTCGCAGCGGTAGCGTCACAACCAGGCCGCAGGCCGTCACAAAAAGCGCCGCAGGCGCGTCACAACCAGCGCCGCAGGCGCGTCACCCCCCATGCGCAAGCGCTCCCTCTACCCCGTCATCGTCTTCGGCGCCATCGCCATCCTCGCCGCCTTCGCCCTCCAGGGCTACTACCTGTGGTCGGCCTACCGCCTCAAGGACCAGGAGTTTAGCCACCAGGTGCAGCTCGCCTTGCTCCGCGTGGCCGAGGGCTTCGAGGAGCTCAACCAGACGCCCGTGCCCGACGTCGCGCTCATCAACCGGATCACGAGCAACTACTACGTCGTCAACCTCAACGCCGTCATCGACGCCGGGGACCTGGAGTTCCTCCTCCAAAGAGAGTTAGAAAAGGCCGGCTTACGCGAAAACTTCGAGTACGGCATCTACGACTGCTTCGACGACCGCATGGTGTACGGGAAGCTCATCAGCTACGCCCCGCCCACCGACACGCTCGGCTACGCCAAACCGGAGCTCCCGACCTACGACGAGTTCATCTACTACTTCGGCGTGCGTTTTCCGGAACACCGGGCCACGATGCTCGCCAGCCTCGGGACCGTCGGCGCGCTCGGGGCCGTGCTCCTCATCACGATCGCCTTCTTCGCGTACGCCTCGTGGGTGCTGATCCGCCAGCAGCAGCTCGGCGAGATGCAGAAGGACTTCATCAACAACATGACCCACGAGTTCAAGACCCCGCTGTCGACCATCAAGGTGGCCTCCGGGGTGCTCGCGCGCGCGCCCGCCGTGCAGTCCGACCCGCGCCTGGCGCGCTACGCCGAGATCGTCGAGAGCCAGAACGAGCGCCTCACCTCGCAGGTCGAGAAGGTCCTCCAGGTGGCGAAGTCGGAGCGGAGCCGCTTCCGGCTCCAGCGCGAGCCGACCAACCTCAACGAGGTCATCCTCGAGGCCATCCAGGGCGCGCGCGCCAAGGTCGAGGAGGCCGACGGCACCTTCGTGCTCGACCTCGAGGCCCCGGACCGGAGCCTGCTCGCCGACCGGCTCCACCTCTCCGGCGCGATCGCGGCCCTGCTCGACAACGCGATCAAGTACTCGCCCGGCGCACCCCACATCACGGTGTCGACCTCGAGCCTCCCCGAGGGCACCCGCATCACCGTGGCCGACCGCGGCGTCGGGATTCCGGCCGCGCACCACGAGAAGGTCTTCGAGAAGTTCTACCGCGTCCCCACGGGCGACGTGCACGACGTCAAGGGCTTCGGCCTCGGACTTTTCTACGTCGGTGGCGTGAGCGAGGCCCACGGGTATACCTTGTCCCTCGACCGCGACCGCGAGGTGGGCGCGGCCTTCCAGTTGGACCTACCTTACCGCGACCGGGCCGAACCGTTTTGGCGGAAGCTAAAAAATCGCATCTTCGGCACCGACAAGCAACCCGAATGGACCCAAGCGTAAAAGCCCGCCTCCTCTACGTCGAAGACGACGAAGCCCTCCGCTTCGTGACCCAGGACAACCTCGAGATCGCCGGCTACGAGGTAATCGGCATCGACGACGGCAAGGCGGCCGTCAAGCAGATCGAGGACGGCCTGCGCTTCGACCTCGCCATCCTCGACGTGATGCTCCCGGGTGTCGACGGCTTCCACGTCGCCGAGACCATCCGCGCGCACTACGAGCAAGTACCGATCCTGTTCCTGAGTGCGAAGTCCCTCAAGGAAGACCGCCTCAAGGGCCTCCGCATCGGGGCCGACGACTACCTCACGAAGCCTTTCAACATCGAGGAGCTCGTCCTCAAGGTCGAGATCTTCCTCAGGCGTCGCCACTTCGTCGAGCGCCCCCCGGAGGAGATCCGCGTCGGGCACTTCCTCATCGACGTCGCCAACCTCGAGATGCGCGACCTCCACGCCATCGAGAATCCCGACTCCGACGCCGAGGACAAGGAGGTGCGCCGCCTCACGCAGCGCGAGCTCGAGCTCCTCGTGCTCTTCGCCCGCAATCCGAACCGCGTCCTGAAGCGCTCCGACATCCTCATCCAAATCTGGGGCTCGGACGACTACTTCCTCGGCCGCTCGATGGACGTGTTCATCTCGCGCCTACGCAAATACATGCGCTCCGATGAGCGGATCTCGCTGGAGAACGTGCACGGGGTGGGCTTTCGGCTGAATGCGCCCGAGGTGGAGGGGTGAGGGAGTTCGGACGCGAGTTTCGCGATGGAGACGCAAGGGACGCAAAGCTCGTCTAACGGCGTAGTGGCCTTGCGCACCTTGCGTCTCTATTGCGCAACTTGCGTCCCCATCAAAACCACCCCTTCCGCCTAAAATACCCCAACAACACCACCGTCACGGCTTTTCGAGCACGACGACTATCGAGTCCACCAGGCCGTACCGACCTTCGTACGGACGCTCGGTAAAGCGCTTGGCATCGAAAGTGTAGATCGTTACTCGGGCCTGCCGCTCACTGAGCCTTGTGGCCCCGAATGCATAGCCGAATTTTTGGTCGGCGCTCGCATCGGAGCAGGTAGACTGGTCGAAGAGGTAAGGGCGCCACAGCGAGTCGCGCCCGTCAACCCGGTAGTGCTTCACCGGCGCCCCCTGTTCGCTGAAAGCGATGTGGTCTGCATTGTAGAAGCCATTCACATCCGTAGTCCCGGTATGGGTAAAGGCCGTCTCAGGAAGGACGATCAACGGGTGGCAGGGGATTGGGACCTCGGTGGTAAAATATTCGCTCGCAGACGCTTCGCGGCAGACGCCCTGGAACTGGTAGAAGGATTCTCCGGGACCCGTCGGACACACGAGTTCACCGTCGACACACACTCTAGCGTCGGACCAAGTCTCGGCTGCGCAATCGTTCGTTGCCTCCTTGTCGCAGGCGGCGAGAGCGAACATAACGAGAGCGAAGAGGGCTGGGTTGAGGATGGATGTCATCATTGGAAGAAGATTTGAGACTGAGTGATGCCGTTGGACCGCCAAGAAAGGACCAGGGGCGTGGAGGGCTGACGTGATTCGAGCGTGACCTGACTGTGTGCCGAAACGGAAGTCTTCCTACGGAGTATCACTCGTCCATCTAGTGAAGACAAAACTACGTCGTCAATGTCGATGTCGGGGGACAAAATCATATTCCCTCCAGGAGCTAGCCGTATCCCTCCTGGGAAAACGCCAGCCTGTTCGGCATCTTGGTGATCTGCGAGTTGCAGGTGACGCTCGATTACCCCACCACCGGGGCCGGGATCCTCGATAACTCCACACTCGACACTCGCTATAGCAAACTCGGGGTATGATGCTTCGCCTTCGATAACATCCACGCTTGAGTTAGGATAGCGATAGATGTTGTCCCACTGCGGACTGTAAAGTCCAAAGAAATTGCCTGTCGCCTGGGCGTAAGAGGCGTTCGTGACGGGACTTTCCGGGCCGACATCGTCGTGGACGTATAGTCCGATACGGTCACTGCAACAGCTACCGCCACCGCCATCCACGACTGCGGCGAGTCGGCCTCCAAAAAGGATTCGACTTGTCGCTCTCCACTTGCCAAAGCCACTTGAGTATGCCTGCCCAAAGGAGGCCAGGGTAATCCAGAGGTTTTCATTAGCGTTGATCGTAACGTTTGTCGTGCTGTTTAAAATTGCCGTCGTCTGCCCGCTGGAGCCGCAGTTGCCTGACCTATTGACGACGTTTTCCCAGCTATTAATGTATGCGATGAGGCCGTCGCGTAGGGTGGTGATCTGACCTGGCGTAGGTGTGCCGCCACCGACCTCAACCGTCGCAAGCGTTGCGGCTACGTTCAATGCGCTAATCAGTACGTCTTCGAAGTTCCAAGAAGAGGAACAGTTCATTTCCAGGCCACCCATGCCGGCATCCAGCAATTCAATTGGTGCTGCGTCTCGATCGACGAGCAAAGCAGCCCCACCAGCCGAAAGCGTCTCCACACGCTTGTCCCCAGGAGGAAACCGACTTTTTTCTTGCCCATCCAGTAGGTATTCCGCATCAGCTTGATACTCGATAGTCACTTGCTTTGAACAATCGCATTCGCGTCCGTTGATGCGGCCATCCTCAGTGCAAGTAAGTCTGAAACGCATCCTCTGGAAGTTCGTAGCTGCACCTCCGTCTGTACCTGTTTGCACATCCAGGGTGCTGGTTCCTGAAGCATTGTTGGCGTCTGTGTGGGCTTGCATATAAAAAGCCGTGCTCTCCCGAGACGTTGCTTGGTACCAATCTACACCATTGTCAAAATTACCGCTTTGTGAATCGTAAAGGCCATAGATATAATCCGGGTTAGCGTTCACGATGATACCCGGATTTACCTGGACGTTACCTGCGACCGTAGTGCATTCACAGGTATGGGGAGTGAAACTTTCAGGACCATCGGATTCCGCGGTCTTGTAACGCTTCTCGTTCTTCAGCCCGATATAAACCCCGGTCTCCCTAATGGACTTGTCGAAAGGCTGTGACTTTAAGAAATGCTTCTGGTACATGGCCATGGCCATGGCTGGATCTATTTCTTGGTACTGAACGAGGATAGATTCGAGATCGTCCCCATACTTAGCTTCGGAAAGAACGTCCATGAAGTCCGTACTTCCGTTGATCACTCCCTTTGTGTCCTGGATGGTCACACTCGCCGTTTCTTTGCCGGAAGAAACCTCCGAAAGTGTCATCGTCCTGTTCCCGTTGCGCTCCATAGGAACAAGCTGGCCGAGCTTGCCGCCCTCCCTCAACGAGATGCGCTGCCCGAGGCCCGAGCTTGCGTTCGTCACTTTCAGTTCGGTAGGGACTCCCTTCACATCGAAACTCAGCCCTGCGTAGTCCCCGTCATCAAACTTGACGATGTTTGCCGCGGTCAGTGCCGTCACCTGCTTCGCCTGAGCTGTCGGCGAATAGTTGATGATCACCGGAGGCGTAGCCTTCAGCACTGAGTCTGCGTCAACGGTTTGGGCTGTTGCGGTCACAGACTGTCCTGCGAGCATGCAGAGAAGGACGAGGGTAAGATTGAGCGCGGTGGTGGGATGGATCGCCGCGAAGCGACGTAGGTTCGATTCTGCCTGGAGGCGGGTGAATCGAATGGCCTCAGCGCGGTGTCGAGCTGAGGGCAGTGAGGTGTATGGTCTTTTCATGCTGCCAATGTGTGGGCATCTCATTCCGAAAAATTGCCTAATGTTGGAGATGCCAAAGCAATTACTGCATAAATTTCGCGGCGTTCATCCCCCGCCTGTGCAAATCTGGCGCACCCCCGCCTTAAATTGCCCCCATCGCTCTGTATCTGCACGGCATCGAACGGTTGCTGCGCAAGATTTGCTTACGCGCCCCAATCCACAAGCCCCTTACCTATGGACAACTTCCGTCAAGAGTTCAAGGCCCATCCAGACAGGCGTGCCTTCCTCGATGCCTGGCGGGCGGAGCTCCTCTCCCGGCTGGCCACCGAGGGAATTTCTGTCTCCGAACTCGCGCGCTGGCTGGGCTACAAAGCTTCGAGTACGCTAAGGCGTCAACTCTACGGCGAGACCGACATCCCTGGCTTCGAACTCCTGCGCCTAGCGCAAGTCTTCGACCTCCCGCTCGACCTTTGCCGAGACACCATCGCTCCGCAGCCTCCGCTCGGGCTTCGCCTGACGGGCAGACCGCACGAGGCATTTCGGGGGGAGGCTCACGTGAAGGGTATCCTCGGGCTCGCAGAGGCCATGGCGCCCGGGGGCACCTACTACGTGTCGACATCGGATCTTCCGTTTTCCGCCCTGTGTGCGTACCCGCTATTAGCCGCGCTACACATCTTCACGCTCGAAGGTGGTGGCGGACGGCAGGATGTCAATTTTGACTACGACACGATGCGTACCCAGCGCAAAGACCTATTACGCGGTTTCGTAAACATCGACGAGAGGCATGCTACGGCTAACAATGTCGAGGTCTGGGGGCTTCACCCACTGGCTAGCTTTCTCCAGCGTCTCGGGGCGCTTCGCAAGCGCGGGGCCATTTCGGAGGTGCTCGCGATAGAAGCTTATGACAACCTCTCGGCTTTGGTAGGCGACATCCGGTCGTCGCTTAGGACCGGTCACAAACGGGGCAAGGGGCGCTTCGAACTCTATGCACACGGATCGCACGGCCGTTCTACGAACATCGTCGCCGAGGCGCCGAACGTCCGGATAGTGATCCATACCATCCAGCACCCCTACTACGCGGTGTCCTACGAGCCGTCTACGGTAGAGCTGTTTTCTCGTCTGTTCCAGAACCTCCGAGCTGAGGCAACGCCTATCAACGGGAGCGCCCCTTACCTATATCGCAAGTACTGCGATAGCATGCTTGCGGCGGTGGAGGCGGGCCGGGCTGATGTTTTAGCGTAAGCGAACCAAGTGCGTACCTTATTCTCAGCACCCAAATACATGCGCTCGGACGAGCGGATCTCGCTGGAGAACGTGCACGGGGTGGGCTTTCGGTTGAATGCGCCGGAGGTGGAGGAATAGGACACGAAGGGCACGAGGAAGACACGAGGCGCACGAAGGCTAGCGCGCCCTGCTTTGTGCGCCTCGTGTCTTCCTCGTGCGCCTCGTGTCCCAAAAAAGCTGCCGAAGGCACCCCTCTCAAAACCACCCCTTCCGCCTAAAGTACCCCAGCAGCACCACCGTCGTCGTGATCATCACGGCCCACAGCAGGAAGTAGCCGTAGCGCATATGCAGCTCCGGGATAAACTCGAAGTTCATTCCGTAGAGGCCCGTCAGGAAGGTGAGCGGGATGAAGATCGTCGACACGACCGTGAGGAGCTGCACCACCTTGTTGGTCCGGATACTCAACTCGGAGGTGAAGAGCTGGTAGAGGTCGTTGGTGCGCGTGATGTAGTCGTTGGAGAGCTCGTAGGCGCGCTTGGTGTTGTCGTAGAGGTCCTGGAGGTAGACCTTGAGCTTGGGCTCCTTGCCGGGGTGCTCTGATTTGTGCCAGCGGTTGACGGCGTCGCGCACGGGGCCGAGGGTCGAGCGGAAGCGATTGGCGGTGGCTTTGAGCTTGTGGATGCGGCGCTTGGTGTCGACCTCGTCGCCGCCCTCGAGGATGGAGGTCTCGAGGTTGTCGATCATCACCTCCAGCACTTGCAGGGCGTCGGTGTAGTCGTCGATGAGGTTATCGATCAGGGCGTAGGCCAGGTAGGCCGAACCCCGCTTGCGGATGCGCCCGACCCCGCGCACGATGCGGTCGGTGACGTGCGCGAAGACATCGTCCGGGAACTCCTGCAGCGTCAGCACGAATTCGCGATCCCAGTACAGGGTCACCTTCTGGCTCGTGAGGATGCCGGTTTCGCTGAGGTGGAGGCGGTCGAGCGTGAAGAGGAAACTGTCGGTGAGCTCCTCGTACTTCGGGCGCTGGTTGACGTCGAGCGCGTCCTCGAGGGCCATGTCGGGCATCCCGAGCATCTTGGCGAGTTCGTACACGCGCGCGCCGTCGCCGAGGCCACGGAAGTCGTACCAGTCCACGCGGTTGTCGACCTGCGGCGGCGGGGGCCACGCGTGCTCCTGCACGTCGAAGCTGTTCGCGTCGAACGCCAAATACCGGCAACAGCTCTCCGTGCCGTCGTCGGGGCCGTTGTAGCGCACGGAGCCCGGTACTGCCTTCACACTCGCCATCGGGGCGCGAAACTAGCGCGGCGCCCCCAAGGCTGCCCCGTCGGCTCCACATCGCCGCCATCACGCCGCCACCTCGCCGCCGAGTCGCCGCCACCTCGGCACCGCCTACCTTCGCGCACACCTAACCATGCGTTTACGTCCCCAGAACGAGCGAATCCTCTTTGGCCTCAAGCTGCGCCAACTCCGCGCCGATCGTAACCTCAGCTTCCAGCAACTCGCCAAGCTCACCGGCATGTCCGTGAGCTACCTCAACGAGATCGAGCGCGGCAAAAAATCCCCGCGCCCCGAGAAGCTCGACGACCTCGCCCGCTCCCTCGACGTGACGCCCAAAGAGCTGAGCGACTTCACGCTCGAGGCCGCGATGACGCCCGTGGTCGAACTCCTGCAGAGCGACTTCCTCAACGAACTGCCGCTCGACCGTTTCGGGATCGAGCTCGCGAAGATCATCGAGATCATCGCCGGGGCGCCGGCGCGGGTCGGGGCGTTCATCTCGGCGCTGCTGGAACTGAGCCGCAACTACGCCTTGCTCGACGAGAACTTCTACCTCGCGGCCCTGCGCTCGTGGCTCGAGATGCACGAGAACTACCTCGAGGACGCGGAGGCTTTCGCCAAAACCTTACGCACCGAACTCGGGTGGGCCCCGACGTTCATCCCGACCGCGGAGGACGTGGCCGGGGTTTTGCGGAAACGCTACGACTACCGCCTCCTCCACGGCGGCACCGCCGAACACCCGGCCTTCGAGGGACTCGACCGCGTCTTCGTCCCCACCGACCGTACGCTGCTGCTGGCCGCCACCCTCGGCGAACCCGACCTGCGCTACCACTACGCCAAGGAAATCGGCTACCAGGCCCTCGACATCCCCGGCCGCAGCCTCACCGCGCCGATGCTCCAGGTACGCGGCTTCGACATGGCCCTCGCGCACGCCCGCGCCAATGCCTTCGCGGCGGCCCTGTTGCTGCCCGGCGAGCAGGTCGACGCCGAGATCAAGGTCTTCTTCGGCACCGACGAGCCGGCCCTCGACGTCTTCGAGCAGCTGTTGGCCACCTACCGCGTCACGCCCGAACTGCTCCTGGATCGCCTCACGGCCATGCTCCCGCGCTACCGCGACATCCGCTCGCTGTTCTTCATCAAGCTCGTCGAGTACGAGCCCGGGCACATGCAGGTGATGCGCGAGCTGCACCTCGGCGAGCGGCACCGCCCGCACTCGACGGGTTTGCAGGAGCACTACTGCCGGCGGTGGGTGGGCGTGCAACTGCTGCTGCGGGGGCGCGGCAAGACGCGCACCGGCGTCCAGATCGAGAAGTTCTACGGTTCGGACGACGAGTACCTGGTGCTCGCGCTCGCGTCGACGAGCCACGACGGCCACCGGGAGGCGAGCTTCCTCGGGATGCCGCTCACGCCCGACCTCGAGGCCACGATCCCGAGTCTCGTGCGGGCCGACCTCGAGCACCGCGTCGTCAACAACACCTGCGAGCGCTGCCCGATCGCGGACTGCCACGAGCGGGCGGCCCCAGCGGTTTTTGCGGAAGCGAAAGCCAAGCGCAGGGCGGTGACGGAGGCGATCGAGGAGTTGCAACGGCAGGCGAGGCAGGCGGCCAGGCGGAGCCGGAAGCGGATATAGCGGAGGGGGGACACGAAGGGCACGAGGGAGACACGAAGCACACGAAGCGCACAAGAAGCACCCCTGCTTCGTGCCCCTTGTGTCTCCCTCGTGCGCCTCGTGTCCTAAAACCTCGTGTCCTAAAGCCTCCCATCCTAAAACACCTACGTCCCCTCCGCCCCCTTCACCCACTTCTCCAGCCACTGGTCCTGCTCCCACAACATGTGCAGGATGCTCTCCTTCGCGCGGTAGCCGTGGCTCTCGTGCGGGAGCATGACGAGCCGCACGGTGGCACCCAAACCTTTCAGCGCGTTGAAGTAGCGCTCCGACTGCATCGGGTACGTCCCGGAGTTGTTGTCGGCCGCGCCGTGGATGAGCAGCAGCGGCGTCTTCATCTTGTCGGCGTTCTGGAAGGGCGACATCGCGTTGTAGACCTCGGGCGCCTCCCAGTAGTTGCGCTGCTCGGACTGGAAGCCGAAGGGCGTGAGGGTGCGGTTGTACGCGCCCGACCTAGCGATGCCGGCGGCGAAAAGGTCGGAGTGCGTGAGCAAGTTGGCCACCATGAAGGCGCCGTAGCTGTGGCCCCCGACCGCCACCTTCTTACGATCAATGAAGCCGCGCGCGTCCACGGCGTCGATGGCGGCCCGGGCATTGGCCACGAGTTGCTCCATGAAGTCGTCGTTCGGCTCGGCGTCACCCTCGCCGACGATCGGGAAGGCCGCGTCGTCGAGGACGGCGTACCCGCGCGTCACCCAGTACACCGGCGAACCGTAGTTCGGGTACGTGAAGTCGTTCGGGTTGGAGGTTGTCTGCCCGGCGCTCGCGGCGTCCTTGTACTCGCGGGGGTAGGCCCACAAAATCATCGGGAGTTTCTCGCCGCTCGTCGTGTCGTAGCCCGGCGGCAGGTACAGCGTGCCCGACAGGTCGACCCCGTCGGCGCGCTTGTAGTTGATGACCTCCTTGTGGATGCCGGCGATGCTCGCGAAGGGGTTCGGGAAGTCGGTGAGCGGTACCACGCCGGCATTGCCTTTCCTACCTAGATCTCGGTAGGCGTAGTTCGGGAAGTCAGTCGGGCTCGACAGGCGCACCAGGAGGCGGCGGCGCTCCACGTCGTAGTCCAGCAAATCTTCCACGCGGTCGCGGTAGCGCGACTTGTAGATGGTGTCGGTTTTGCCGCTGGCGAGATTGACTTTCGTGAGGAAGGGGAATTGTCCGCTTTCGCCAAAACCATCGCCGAGTCGGTACACGTGGCCCTCGTCGATGGCCAAGACGGTTTTGCCGAAAGGCCCCCGCTCCGTCACCATCCGCCCCGGATCACCGTAGCGATCTTCGGAGCTGCGGTCCTCGAACACGCGCGCGCTGGCGGCCCCGGCGCTCGGGTCGAACACGTAGCTCTTCTCGTTGCGGGTATCGTACCAGCTGTCGTGCGCGATGGCGGTGTGGGCGTCGCCCCAGGTAGTGTAGCGGTAGCGCTGCTCGGTTTTGAGGAGGAGCTTCGGGGCACCGTTGTACGGCGGTAGCAGTTCGTAGACGCCGTCGCGGTAGTCGGCCTCCACGGCCGGGTCGCCCTGGTCCATCGCCTCCGCGAAGACGAGCGTGGCCGGCTGGTCGGCGCGCCAGCCCATCGAGCGGCGCCCGGTGCGCGTGGCCATGAAGCCTTTCGGCAAAACCTCCGTCAGCGGGACCTCCATCACGGTGGCGACGGGCTTGGCGTCGGCCGTGTAGACGGTGGCCGTCTGCGGGAAGCGGTAGTAGGGCACGATGTACGAAAACGGCCGCGCGAGGGTGGTGACGAGCACGCGGCTGTGGTCGGGCGAGACCTCGATGCCCGTGTACATCGCGTCCGGGAGCCAGGCACTCGCCTGGCCGCCGAGCGTCACCTCGATGATCTCGCTGCGGGCCAACTGCTCGAAGTCGTGCTCGTCGGCGGGGGTCTGGAGCAGGTCTTGGTAGGTGCGGTTCTGGGCCTTCTCGCCGTCGTTGGCGGAGATGGTCGGGCCGGTGGGCACGAAACTGCCGCGGGGGGTGAGGGCCTCGCGCTTGCTCGACACGACTTTGACCAGCAGGCTGCCGTCGTCGAGCCAGTTGACCACGTCGGGCAGGTTGGCGTTGAGCGGCCCGGGGTGCAGGCGGCGCGCTTCGGCCTTCGCCACGTCGAGCACCCAGAGTTCCACGGCGTCATCGGTGGTGTGCGTCATGGCGATGTGTCGCTCGTCGGGACTCCAGGCGAAATTCGAGAGTTGCGGTTTTGCCGGAAGGCCCGTCACCGTCTTCGGCGCGGCGCCGGTGGTCTTGAGCGACTTCACCTGCACGCCCGTGTAGTAGCGCTCGCGCGAGCCGATGTCGGTGCGGGGGTCGATGCGCAGGCCCGCGAGGCGCAGTTCGTCGCGCGCGAGTTCGGCGATGGAGGCGTAGTTGTCGCGTGTCCGCAAAACCATGTACTCGCCGCGGTCGTCGATGAGCACCGTCGGGGCCAGGGGCGCGTCGACGAGTTGCCTGATCGAGGGCGGGGGCTGCTGGTAGGAGAGGGCGGACTGGGCGCGAGTCACGCTCTGACTGATCAAGGCGGAGCGATCGCTATCGACAGCACGAAAATCGAGGAGTTGGAGAAGACGCATATCGATCGGGACGTGAGTGAATGACAATAATACGTCTCACGAATCGTACAGCCGGGCAAGATCGCAATAACATTACCGTAGCCACCTTTTAACTTCCCGGCAAGGGTCGGCACCGCGGGCGCCGACGTTCTTGCAGCAACGAAACCCACCCGACCATGAAGGCTCTCCGACTTTCGACACTCCTTTCCTTACTCTTCGTCTCGCTCTTCACCTTTAGCGCCTGCGAGGACGACGACCTCGACGACAACCGCGTCACCGAACTCAGACTCGACCAGCCCAACGCCACCGGCCCCATCCTCGAGGCCGGGCAACACCGTTTCGCGGTGCGCTTCACGGAGGCGGACCTCGACGAGTACGACGGCAAGGAACTGATCGGCTTCCGGGTCTTCGTCGGTCAGGCGCCCGCCCGCCTCGACCTCCTCGCCTACGACGAGGGCGAGGTGATGCCCTTCAATCAAATCGGTGCCTTGACTGCTGGCCAACCCATCCAAGACGGGGGCTTCTTCGATTACGAGTTCGCGCGCCCGCTCATCATCGACGCCGACAAGCCGCTGTGGCTCGTGGCTGAGGTAGAGCTGGACCAAAGGCAGCAGTCCATCGGGTGCGACGCGCAGGGCTCCGGGGTCTTCGGCGGCGACTGGCTCTGGTCGGAAGATTCGTGGCGCCCCTTCGGCGACCGCAATCCCGGCGAGAGCGTCAACTGGAACATCCGTGGGCTCGTGCGCTAAAGACCGGCGCGCCGCACCTTCGCCACCGGATGCGGATCTACACCATCAGTGGCCTTGGCGCCGACCGGCGCGTCTTTCGGCATCTAAAGCTCGACGCCGAATTGGTGCCGCTCGAATGGATACCCCACCACAACGGTGAAAGCCTCGCCAACTATGCCGTGAGGCTAGCGCAGGGCATTGACGGTGGTACACCCTTCGGTCTGCTCGGCGTGAGCTTCGGTGGCGCTGTAGCCGTAGAGGTTAGCCGAGTCTGCCCGCCGAGCTTCCTCATTCTCGTCTCCAGCGTCGCGAACCGCAAGCAGCTCCCCTGGTATGCCCGTGCATTAGGTAAGACTGGCCTCTTAAGGCTTTCGCCAAAACATCTCTTCGATCCACCGCGCCCCCTGGCCTACTGGCTCTTCGGTACGCGACACCACACCCTTCTTAGCGACATACTCGACCAAACCGATCTCGCCTTCGCGAAGTGGGCCGTGCAAGCGCTCCTCACCTGGCCCGCCCCGCCACCGCCGCCGACGGTCCCGCTCCTCCGCCTCCACGGCGCTCTCGACCGCCTCCTCCCGCCGAGCGGCCTCTCCCAAGAGGTCATCGTACCCCACGGCCACCACCTCATGGTAGTCGATCGCGCAGCAGAGGTAAGCGTTGTGATCAATAAGTGGCTCCGATAAGGAGCCCTACTGCCGCGCCGCGCCCACTCCACAAGGCACCCTACGCCAGCACAGACGAAGGCACAGCCACAAGCACAGACGAAGGCACAGCAGCCCGGCGCCAGGGCGGTCGTTGGACGGGTGGGCTGCCACCTACCTCAAAAAAATTGCCACTAATTCCAAGCCAGCCCACCGGTTCAACGGGCCCCTGGCGCCGCTACGGGCCCCCAAAGCCCATCTAGGCGCAGCCGCCATTCAGCGCGAAGTGCGCCCACCCAAGCGCAGCCGCCCAACCAGCAAAGCGCCCACCCCCCGCTACTCCTTCTTCGTAAAATCCCCCTCCTTCCACGCCTTAAAAAACTGCCCCCACGCAATCGGCGAGAAGATATTCATCGGCGGCGTCTGATTCACGTAGTAGCTGCGGCGCGCCTGCTGGCGCAGGTAAAAATCGCCCGACTCATTCCCGTCCGGCAGCATCTCCTTGCGGGCACTCGCGAGCTTCTCCTCGGCCAGGTTGGCCTGCGCCTGAAGTTGAAACTCGTTCGACACGTCCATCGCCAGAAACTCCAACTTGAAGTGATCGCGGCTCGGCCACGGGAAGATGACCGCCGTCGCGAGCATCGCCGTATCCTGGTTCATCAACTGCACGATGGAGTAGCGCTGCTCCCGGAGCGTATCCGGCACGATCAGCGTCGCCGGCGCAAAACCGACGGCGCTGAACTGCACCGTGTCCCCCTGCTTGACGACGATCGAGAAGAAGCCCGAGAAGTCGGTGTACGTACCGCGCCCCGTGCCCGGCAAGTAGATGTTGGCGTACGGTACGCTCGCCAGTTGTTCTTCGCCCCCGTCGAGCACGAGGCCGGAGAGTTGCACCAGCCTGGCCGTGTCGCTCTTCGGAGCGGGAGCAGGAGTGCGCTGGGCCGATAGTTGGAGGCTTACGCCAAAACACAGGACAAGGACGAGGAAGAGTTGGCGCAGCATAGGGTGAAGATCGGGTCTGGAAGCCTTAACGTGCAGGAAACTCATTTGTGGTGTCGCCCCCCTACCCAATCGCCTGCGCCAGCACCTCGCCCATCGTATTGACGTAGATGAAGTCGAGTCCCTGAGGTAGTCCGGCTCGATCTCGGCGATGTGGCGGCGGTTGCTCTTGCACATCATGATCTCCCGGATGCCGGCGCGGCGGGCGGCGAGGACCTTCTCCTTGATCCCGCCCACGGGCAACACCTTGCCGCGCAGCGTGATCTCGCCCGTCATCGCGAGGTAGGGCTTGATGGGCGTCTTGCGGAAGGCACTCGTGATCGCGGACAGCATCGTGATCCCGGCGCTCGGACCGTCTTTCGGGATGGCGCCCTGGGGGACGTGGATGTGGACGTTCGTTTTGGCGAAAGCCTCGTGGTCGATGCCGATGGTGCTCGCGTTGGCCTGGAGGTAGCTCAGGGCCGTGGAGGCGGACTCTTTCATGACGTCACCGAGGTTGCCGGTGAGCGTGAGGGTGCCCTTGCCGGGACTCAAAGAGCACTCCACGAAGAGGATGTCCCCGCCGACGCTCGTCCACGCGAGGCCAACGGCGACGCCCGGCGTGGCGACCTGCTCGTAGATGTCCTGGTCGAAGACGGCCGGGCCGAGGATCGTCTCGAGGTCGGCGGGCCGGATGGACACCTTCTCGGACGTCCTCCATCGCGACCTCCTTGGCGGCGTGGCGCATGAGCCCGGCCACCTGGCGGTCGAGCGAGCGCACGCCCGACTCGCGGGTGTACTCCTCGATGGTGCGGGCGAGGGTCTTGGCGGGGATGCTCACCTGGGCGGCCTTCAGGCCGTGGGCCTTGCGCTGGCGCGGGAGCAGGTGGCGCTTCGCGATCTCGAGCTTCTCCTCCTGCGAGTAGCCGGGCACCTCGATGACCTCCATGCGGTCGCGTAAGGCCGGCTGGATGGTGTTGAGGCTGTTGGCCGTCGCGATGAAGAGCGCGCGACTCAGGTCGTACTCCGTCTCGAGGTAGTTGTCGTAGAAGGCGCCGTTTTGCTCGGGGTCGAGCACCTCGAGGAGCGCCGAGCTCGGGTCGCCGCGCTGGTCGCGCCCGATCTTGTCGATCTCGTCGAGGACCACCACCGGGTTGGACGTGCCGGCCTTGCGGAAGCCCTTGATGATGCGCCCGGGCATGGCCCCGATGTAGGTCTTGCGGTGCCCGCGGATCTCGGACTCGTCGTGGATCCCGCCCAACGACATGCGGATGAACTCGCGCTTGAGCGCCTTCGCGATCGACTTCCCGAGGGAGGTCTTCCCGACGCCCGGGGGGCCGACCAGGCAGATGATCGGCGCGCGCATGTCGCCCTTGAGCTTGAGCACAGCCAGGTGCTCGATGATGCGCTCCTTGACCTTCGCGAGGCCGAAGTGGTCCTGGTCCAACACCTTGCGGGCGTGGTGGAGGTCGAAGTTGTCCTCGGAGACCTTGTCCCACGGCAGGTCGAGCATGAGCTCCAGGTAGGAGAGCTGCACGGAGTACTCGGCCACCTGCGGGTTCATACGCTTGAGGCGGTGGAACTCCTTGTCGAAGGTTTTGGCGACCGCCTTGCCCCACTGCATCTCCTTGGCGCGCGCCTGGAGCTGTGAGAGGTCCTCCTCCTGGGGGTTGTTGCCGAGCTCTTGCTGGATGGTCTTGAGCTGCTGGTTGAGGAAGTAGTCCCGTTGTTGCTTCTCGATCTCGACGCGGACCTTACTCTCGATCTGGTCCTTGAGCTCGAGCATGTGGAGCTCGTTGTCCATCTCGCGGATGAGTGTGCGGAACTTCTCGCCCTTGTCGCTGATCGTGAGGAGCTCCTGCTTGGTGGCGACCTTGGCGGCGAGGTTGGAGGCCAGCCAGTTGGCGAGGAACATGGGGTTGTTGATCGACTGCAGCAGGTTGGCCGCGTCGGGCGGGATCGCCGGCGAGAGCTCGATGATGCGCTGGGCGCGCTCCTGCGCGGCGCCGATCATGGCCTCGAACTCGGGCGCGGACTCGGGGCCGTGGTAGTCGAGCGTCTCGAAGGTGCCCTCGAGGAAGGGCTTGTGCTTCGTGAACGCCGTGACGCGCGCGCGCTTGCGGCCCTGGAGGATGACGGTGGTGGTGCCGTCGGACATCCGGATGAGCTTGATGATCTTGGCGATGGTCCCGACCTCGTAGAGGTCTTCGCCGCGGGGTTTCTCGGTTTTGTCGTTGCGCTGCGCGAGCACGACGATCGTCATGTTGCACTCGCGGAAGGCGCGGTTGATGGCCTTCACGGAGCGGTCGCGCCCGGCGGTAATCGGGACGATGATCCCCGGGAACAGGACGGTATTCTTGACGGCGAGGATCGGGAGGGGATTCGCGAAGTCGGCCTGCGTGAGGGACTCCTCGTTCTCCTCGTCGACCGTCATCAGGGGCACGATATCTTGATCGGGATTGGACAAAGTAGATCTGTGGTTTTTTTAGCGGCGGCAAAGGTAGGGGGGAATTGAGTGGGGCGGGCGGCTGCGCGCAGCGTCGTCCGTCTCCGTGGCCCTCCGTGTCCCTCCTACACCGCCACGTCGTGCTCGCGCAAGGCCGCATTCAGGCTCGTCTTCAGGTCCGTGCTCTCCTTGCGCTGCCCGATGATCAACGCACACGGCACCTGGTAAGTCCCGGCGGGGAAGGTTTTGGCGAAAGCCCCCGGGATCACCACCGAGCGCGGCGGCACGTACCCCCGGTGCACCGTCGGCTCTCCCTGCGTCACGTCGATGATCCGCGTCGACTTCGTCAACACGACGTTGGCCCCGAGCACGGCCTCGCGCCCGACGCGCACGCCCTCCACGACGATGGCGCGGCTCCCGATGAAACAATCGTCCTCGATGATCGTCGGCGTGGCCTGCAGGGGCTCCAGGACGCCACCCAGCCCGACGCCGCCGCTGAGGTGCACGTTGCGCCCGACCTGCGCACAGCTCCCCACCGTCGCCCAGGTGTCGACCATCGTGCCCGCCCCGACGTGCGCTCCGATATTGACGTAGCTCGGCATCAGGATCACGCCGGACTCCAGGTAGCTGCCGTGGCGCGCGATGGCGTGCGGGACGACGCGCACGCCCTGCCCGGCGTAGCCCCGCTTCAGTGGGATCTTGTCGTGGAACTCGAAGGGCCCCACCTCGACGGTCTCCATGCGGCAGATCGGGAAGTACAACACGACGGCCTTCTTGACCCACTCGTTGACCCGCCACCCGTCGGCCACGGGCTCGGCCACGCGCAGGCGACCCTTGTCGAGCTCCTCGACCACGGCGCGGATGGCCTCCCGGGTGCGGGGCTCGTTGAGGAGTTCGCGGTGGTCCCAGGCGGCCTCGATGGTTTGGCGGAGATCTTGCATGGGGGGAAGGTAGCCGCGGGTGTCATTTCGTGGACATAGCTCGACGCCTGGCCGCCCGCCGCCGCCCCGCAACACAATACCGTGACGCTTACGCCCTTAGCTTTGGGCGAAGCCCCCCGCTGCCCCACGCCTATGCCCCCTGATCGCTCTCGCTCACGCCGACTCGCGCTGGCCTGCCTGGTCTGCCTCGCGCAGTGCGTCGGTGGATTCGCGCAGGCGAGCGCCGATAGGGTGGTGGCCCTCGACGAGGCGAGCCTCGAGCACGCCCTGTCTCCCGTGCTCGCGCGGGTGGCCCCGGGTGCGAACAGCGTCCGCGACGCCTCTACCGCAGTGCTACCGACGCCCGACGGCGGGAGCGATACCTACGTACTCACGCCGGTGCCGGTCATGGCGCCCGAACTTCAGGCGCGCTACCCTGAACTTCGCTCGTACGAGGGCTTTCGCCAAAACCTGCCCCACGAACGCCTCCGCGCCACGTACAGTCCGAGCGGTGGCTGGCGGTTGGCGTACGGCGGCGCGGCCGCCCCGCGCGCCGTCGTCTACGCCGAAACGCGGCTTGGTGTGGCGAAACCCGACCGTACCTACCGCCTCCGACTCGCCGACGAGCTCAGGCCCAGCCCACACAGTTGCGGTTTTGCGGAAACGCTCCCCAATCAGCCGCTCCCCCAAACCTCCCCCAAACGCACGAGCGCCCAGGGTGTCCCAACCCCGGACCACTCCCCCGGCCCCACCGCCGAGGCCCTCGCCGCCCCCCAGGCCCTGCGCCGCTACCGCCTCGCCCTCACCTGCACCGGTGAGTACGCCCGGGCCGTCGGCGGCGCCACCCCCACGAAGGCTTCCGTGCTCGCCGCCATGGTCACTGCGGTCAATCGGATCAACGAGGTCTACGAGCGCGACCTCGGCATCACCTTCGAGTTGGTGGCCAACAACGACGCCCTGATCTTCCTCGACCCCGCCACCGACCCCTACGACAACGCCGACGCCGACGCCCTGCTCAGGGGCTCACACACCGAGATCACGCGGCGCATCGGCACGGCCGGCTTCGACATCGGACACGTCTTCGCCACGGGGGGCGCGGGCCTGGCCACCCTCGCGAGCGTCTGCGATCCGCGCCACAAGGGCCAGGGCGCCACCGGGATCAGCAACCCCGCCAACGACTTCTTCTACATCGACTACGTCGCCCACGAGATCGGCCACCAACTCGGCGCCACGCACACCTTCTACAACAGCTGTAGCAACAACCGCAGCAACGCCACCGCCTTCGAGCCCGGGTCCGGGTCCACGATCATGGCCTACGCCGGCATCTGCGCACCGAACGTCCAGAACCGCTCCGACGACTACTTCCACGCCGGGAGCCTCGCGCAGGTCCGCACCGTGCTCGCGGGCACCGGCAGCTGTGCGCAGAGCGTCCCGTCCGACAATGAGCCCCCGGTCATCACGGCCGCCACCGCCCCGCCCGAGTTCTACTACATCCCGACCGCGACCCCGTTCCTCCTCGAGGCCCGCGCCACCGACCCCAACGGCGATGCCCTCACCTACGCCTGGGAGCAGATGGACAACGCCGGTACGGCCCCCCAGCCCCCGGCCGCCGCAAACGTGGACGGGCCACTGTTCCGGTCGCTGGCGCCGACGAGCTCCCCGCGGCGCGTCTTCGCGACCGTCGCCGGGCAGTACGCCACGCTGCCGAGCGTGGCGCGCGACCTCAACTTCCGCCTCACCGTGCGCGACAACCGCCGCCCGGCCGGCGCCACGGCAAGTCACGACGTGCGCCTGCGGACCGTGCCCGGGGCCGCGGCCTTCGAGGTGCTCGACGTGGCCACCGACACGACCGCACAGGGCTACGGCACCCAGGAGATCACCTACCGCGTCGGCGTCACCCGCCAGGCCCCCATCGGCGCGGACCGCGTGGACGTATTCCTGAGTCCCGACCGCGGCCTAACCTACTCCGACACCCTCGCCGTCGGTCTGCCCAACACCGGCAGTCTCTCCGTCACCCTACCCAACGTCGACCGCTCAGGCCGCCTCGTCGTCCGCGGGCACGGCAACGTCTTCTTCGCCGTGAGTAGGGGCACCCTGACGATCCAGCAGTCCTCCACGCCCACGCTGTTGCTCAGTACCCGCGTGCGCCAGTTCGAGACCTGCGTCGGGGAGCGACTCCTGCGCGACACGCTGCGCGGCGAAGGGGTGCTGGGTTTTAGCGAAAGCGTCCGCCTCCGGGCCTCCGGTCTGCCGGCGGGGATGAGCGTGGCCTTCGATACGCTTCCGCAAAACCCGGGCTTCGTGTCGCCATTCAGCGTTCGGGTCGATTCTGGGGTGGCGGCGGGGGAGTACCGCATCGGCTTCACGGCCATCGGGGTGTCGAGCGGGAGGTCGTTCGGGTCTGCGGCGCTCACCGTGACCGTCGTCGGCACCCCGCTCGCCGCGCCCACGCAGGTCTCGCCTGCGGACGGCAGCCGCCTCAGCGTACCCACGGTGGGCTTCGCGCTCCACCGCGCCGAGGGCGTACCCACCACCCGCCTGCAACTCAGTCGCCTGCCTAAGTTCGTCACCCCCCTCGTCGATACCGTCCTCGCGACTGCCGAGGCGTCCGTGCCGAACCTGGACCCCGGCGTCTACTACTGGCGCGCGGCGGGCACGGGCGACTGTGGCGACGGCCCGTGGAGTGACGTGCGGAGCTTTCAGGTCCTGGACCTCGTCGACACCGTCCTCTCGGACCTCCGACCCGTGGTCATCTCCAACGGCACGGCGGCCGACTACGAGCAGCGCGTCACCGTCCCCACGGCCAGGCCCATCTACCGCTACGAGGTCTCCGCGGCCGTCACGCACGTTTGGGTCGGCGACCTCAGCGCCACCCTGCGCCTCCCCGACCGCACCACCCGCAAGCTCTTCGGCCAGCCGAGCGGCGGCGACTGCGCCGGCAGCGACCTCGCCGTGACGCTCTCCGACCAGGCCGCGGCCACGGCCGATCAACTCGCCAACACCTGCGGCCGGGAGGTCCCGAGCATCAGCGGGCGCTTCCGCGCCAGTGAGGCGCTCGGGGCCGGTCTCCCGGAGTCACTCCCGGGCGAGTGGACCCTCGTGGTGCGCGACAACGCCCCCGACGACGGCGGCCGGCTCGAGCGCTTCGACCTGCGCTACTGGGTGCGGCGGGGCGCGGCCTCGGCGGCGGCGGTGATCAGCGATACGCTCTTCGCGCGCACCGCCGCGCGCACGGTCGTGCCCGCGGCCAAACTCCGGGTGACGGACGCGGGCGTCGCGGCGCGCGAGGTGGTGTACGTACTGCGGGTCGCGCCGCGGTCCGGGAAGCTCTACCGGGCGGGCGCCGCGCTGAGCGCCACGGATACCTTTAGCCAGGCCTCGATCGCGGCCGGGCGCATCGCCTACCAGAGCGATAGCGCGAGGGCCGCGGACTCCATCGTCTTCGACGTGCTCGTCGGTCGGGCGGAGTTCTTCCCGCATCAAGTACTCACCGTGTCGGTCGGCGCGACGGTCGAGGCGCTCGGACTCGGGGCGGCGTCGGTGGCCCGACCCGCCTGCGCCGCGGACGCCTCCGGGGTGGTTGTCCTCGACGCGAGCGGTGGCGTGGCGCCCTATCGCTTCGGGGTGGGCAGCGGCGCGCTGCAAGCGAGCGAACGTTTCGCGGACCTCGTGCCGGGGGCGTACGAGTTCAGGGTCGTCGACGCGCGCGACTCCGTGCGGTGGCTGAGCTACACGCTCGGGGCGCGCAACCCCTTCGCGGTGGCGGTCGAGGGCAGCCGCGTACGCGTCACGTCCGATGGGTCGGTCTCGCGGGCGGAGCCGCGCTACAGCTTCGACGGCGGAACGTCTTTCTCTACCGACAGCGTGGGCTACGTCTACGCGGTAGGCACCGCGAGGGTCGTGGTGAGGCTCGGGTCCTGCACCTTCGAGTTCCCGGCGGCGGTCACGCGGCCGCTCACGGTGTCCGCGGGGGGGTACCGGTTCTGTCCCGGGAGCATAGATCCCGACTGGGCCAACGTTTGCCTCGACGGGGGCGTGGGGCCGTACGCCGTCACCTTTAGCCCGGCGATGCAGGTCTTCCAGCGCAACGGTGGCGGGGGTGGCTGCGACTCGATCTACGCCCTACTTCCCACGACCGATGACACGGCCTACACCGTGACAATCACCGATCGCCTCGGCGCGACGGCATCCGCGACGGCGCCCATCGTCAATCCGAAGAAGCCCGACATCCGCGTGACGCAGCGTGGCAATTGGCTCACCGTAGCGATCGAGGGCAACGGTGGCCCCTACGTCTACGGCCTGCGCGGCCAGCAATTTCAGGAAAGTAACGTACTGAATGTCACGGGCGCGGGGCCGTTCGATGTTTTGGTCCGCGATCGGTTCGGGTGCGTGTACGTCTACGAGCGCGTCACCGCTACCTCGGGACCCGGGGCCAGCGTGGACTGGCGCGTGTACCCCAATCCTACGCGGGGGCAACTCACCGTGGAGTTCGACGCGCCCACCGCCGTGGGGGCGCTCACGGTTCGCAACGTCACGGGGCAGGTTGTGCTCCGCCGGCCGGGGGAGGAGCTTTTCGCCAAAACGGTGCTCGATCTGGGTGCGCTCCCGGCGGGGTACTACGTACTGGAGCTCCGCACGGACGCCGGCACCGTGAGCCGGGCGGTCGTGAAGGAGTAGCGCCGGTGGGCTTTCGCCAAAACATCCTAACCTGATTAAGGCGTTGCGCCGAGGGTACACTCGAACCAACCCTATGAAAAACCTTCCCGCCCTCGCCCTCGCCCTCGTGTCCGCCGTCGCCCTGTCCGCCTGCGACAGCGGCGCCGAGTTTCTCGGTGGCTCGCATCGCTCACCCTCGGCATCGTCGGCGTCCTCGCCCTCATCCTCATCATCTACGCGGTGATGGAACTGCTCAAGTCCAACCTGAGCACCACGGAGAAGATCATCTGGGGCATCGTCATCTGGGTGATCCCCTTCATCGGGGCGATCCTGTTCCTGGTGATCGGGCGGAAGTAAGGTCGCACCTTCGCGGCCATGACCCACCGCCGTCGCCCGCGCCGCCTGCCGCAGTCCTTCGCATCCGTCAACATCACCGGCATCGCCGACCGCGGGAGCGTGGTCGGGCGCGCCGGGAGCGGTGAGGTCGTGTTCGCGCGCGGACCCGTGCCCGGCGACGTGGTCGACCTCGAGGCGAAAAAGAAGAAAGGCGTCTTCCAGGAGGGCGAAGTGACCCGCTACAGGCGTTTTGCCGAAAGGCGCCAGAGCCCCTTCTGCCAGCACTTCGGCGCCTGCGGGGGCTGCAGCTTTCAGCACATGCAGTACGCCCTGCAGCTCGAGTCCAAGTCCCGGCTCGTGGCCGACGCCTACCGCCGGATCGGGAGCCTCGACCTCATCCTGGAACCTATCCTCGGGGCCCCGGCCGACCGGCGCTACCGCAACAAGATGGAGTACGCCTACAGCAACCGCCGCTGGCTCACCGAGGAGGAGGTCGCGCTCGGGCACGCGATGGAGGGCGAGGCGCTGGGCTTCCACCGCCGGGGCGCGTGGAACAAGGTGCTCGACATCCAGACCTGCCACCTGCAGCACGAGCGCGGCGACCTGCTCCGCAACACCCTGCGGGCCGTGGCCCACGACCAGGGCCTGAGCTTCTACGACGAGGGCGCGCACGAGGGCTTCCTCCGCAAGGCGATGCTGCGGGTACTCGACTCCGGTGAGACAATGCTGCTGCTCATGTTCGGCGAGGCGCGCAAGGAGGCCGCGCGTGCGTACGTGGATGAGGTATTGCGACGGTGTCCCTTCGTCACCTCCGTCCACACCGTCATCAATACGAAGCTCAACGACTCGATGTACGGGCTTTCGCCAAAACACGATGCTGGCGCCCCGCTCGTGACGGAGGACTTCGGGCATGTCCGCTTCCGGATCGGGCCGCTGAGCTTCTTCCAGACCAACACCGCGCAGGCCATCAGGCTCTACGATGTCGTGGCCGAGTACGCCGGGCTCGACGGCTCGCAAAACGTGTACGACCTCTACGCGGGCGTCGGCTCCATCGGGCTCTACCTCGCGCGGGGCGCGCGGCAGGTGGTGGCGATCGAGGAGGTGCCGACGGCAATTGAGGACGCCGAGGCCAACGCGGAGCTCAACGGCATCACCAACTTCGTCGGGTACGCCGGTGACGTGGCCGCGGTCCTGACGGAGGCCTTCGCCGAGACCCACGGCGCGCCGGATGTCGTGGTCACCGACCCGCCGCGGGCCGGGATGCACGCCGACGTGGTGGCGATGCTGGTGCGGCTGGCGGCGCCGCGGGTCGTGTACGTGAGCTGCAATCCGGCGACGCAGGCGCGAGACCTGAAGCTGCTCGTCGAGGGCGGCTACCGCGTGGAGCGCGCGCGGCCCGTGGACATGTTCCCGCAGACGCCCCACTGCGAGGCAGTCGCGGTGCTGCGTTGGGGCGGGCCGTGCGGCGGGGCGGACGTACCTTCGCTGGCGTGAGGTACCCCATCGGCCTACAGGACTTCGGCGAGGTCCGTCGCGGCGGCTACGTATACGTCGATAAGACGGCGCAGATCATCAAGGTCATCCGCTCGAGCAAGTACGCCTTCCTCTCGCGCCCGCGGCGCTTCGGGAAGTCCCTGACGGTCGCGACGATGGCCGAGCTTTACTCCGGGACCGGGGAGCTTTTCGATGGGCTCTACGCCCAGGACAACTGGGATTTTGCCGCGATGCAGCGCCCGGTCATTTGGGTGAAGTTCTCGCGGATCGACTACGAGCGTAAAGGGCTCCACGTGGCCCTCGTCGACGAGATGCACCGGCAGCACCGGATACTCGGTTTATCGGCCCCGGGAGGCGATTCGGTCAAGGACCTGTTCGAGTCCCTGGTCTGGGGCGCGGCCGCGAGTTCGCCTTCCGGCAAAACGGTCATCCTCATCGACGAGTACGACCGGCCGATCATCGACTACCTCCACGACGTACCGCAGGCGGAGAGCAACCGTGATGTGTTGAGGAGCTTCTACTCCATCATCAAGGATGCTGATCCCTACCTGGAGTTCGTGTTTATCACAGGCATCACCGCCTTTGCGAAGGTGTCGATCTTCTCCACCTTAAACAACGTACTGAATATTTCGCTCCACCCCATGGCCCGCACGATTGTCGGGTGGACGCGGGACGAGCTCGAAGCCAACTTTGCCGAGCAGCTCGACGCCACCGGTGTCCCGCGGGACACGGTCCGACAGTGGTACAACGGGTACTCCTGGGGCGGGCCCGAGCGGCTGTACAACCCTTGGTCAATCTTGAACCTCCTGCTCAGCGGGGAGTTGAGCAACTACTGGTTCGAGTCCGCAACCCCGACCTTCCTCGTCGACCTCGTCAAGCGCAGCGGTGGCTTCGACCTGACCGACTTCGAGATCAACGCCTCCCACCTCACCGACTTCGATTTCTCAAACCTCGACCCCGCCGTAGTCCTCTTCCAAACCGGCTACCTCACGCTCGGGGAGTACGACGAAATCTTGCGCACGTACCGCCTCGTATATCCCAACCTCGAGGTCCGCTCCTCGCTCGAGCAGTACTTGCTCGACGCCTACGTTGGGTACCCGAGTGGGTCCTCGCTCCCGCGTGTGACGCGGCTGTATCGCGCCTTCCACCGTGGCGACCTCGACGACATCATGCGCATGATCGACGCGCTCTTCGCCGAGATCCCGCACCAACTCTGGGCTGGGTCTACCGAGCGCTTCTTCCACGCGATCGTATTCCTGGCCTTCCGCCTGCTGGGCACGTACATGACGGCCGAGGCCAGTACGGCGCGCGGGCGCGCCGACGCCGTGGTCGAGATGGCCGACAAGGTGTACGTCTTCGAGTTCAAGCTCGACCGCCCCGCCGCCGAGGCCCTGGCGCAGATCGAGTCCCGCGGCTACGCGACGCGCTTCGCCGACGACGCGCGGGAGCTGGTCAGGGTGGGCATCAGTTTCGACTCGGAGCGCCGGGCGGTGGGGGAGTGGCTCGCGGGCTAGGCCTCAGCGCTCACTCTCCGGCACGTACCCGTCGAGCCACTTCGGCCACACCGCGCTCGTGATCACGTCCGACACCAGTACCGAGATCGTGTCCGCCTGCGGGAGGTTTTGGCGAAAGCCCACTGCGTAGTACTCCGGCACGAGGCGCGAGTTCTGGACGGTGAGTGACGTCGAGTTGCTCTTCGTGAAGTGGTCCATCTTCATGCGCGGCGCCGCGAAGAAGTCGGCCTTTTCGTCCTTGACGAGCCCGAAGCCCTCCTCGACCGTCGCCACCGTCTCGTAGTCGATCCCGAGGCGGTCGAAGTAGGGCGCGATGGCGCCGTTGGCGAGCACGACGTTGCGCTCGCCGCGGAGGTCGTCCGGCAGTTTGAGCCTGGCCGAGTCCCCGCTCGCGAGCGACACGATGGCCGCGGTGAGCGTGGCCGAGACCCCGAGCCCGACCAGCATCCACAGCATCGCCACGGCGCGGCCCGCGAACGTCTTCGGGGCCTTGTCGCCGTAGCCGATCGTGGTCAGGGTCACGCCGGCCCACCAGAACCCGGCCCCGATGCCCTCGTGGACCTTGCCGCCGAACTCGTCTTCGTTGGCCTTGCGCTCGATGAGGTAGATGATCGTCCCGATGATGAGCAGGAGGACCGAGAGCCCCGCGACGATCCCGAAGAAGGCCGGCTGGAAGAGCCCCCGCACCACCTTGACGTACGAGTTGCCGTCGCGGCGCGCCACGGCCATCGTCGACGAGTAGTAGATCGGCGAGTGGCTCGTCGTGTCGCGGCTCCCGGTGCGGGGCGTGGCCGCGAGCCAGAGGTCGACCTCGCCGCGGGCCAGCATCCCGGCCGCCGAATCCGCGGACGCGTCGACGTAGGTGTAGGTGAGCTCCGCGCGCGCGGCCACGTTCTCCCACATCGCCACGGCCAGCCCGTCGTAGATGTCCGCGGCCTCCTCGATGACGAGGGGCTCGATGGGGACCACGGCGATCCGGAGGGCCGCGGAGGTGTTGTTGGGGTCGGTGGCGGGGGCTTGCGCCAAAACGAGTGTGGCGGCAAGCAGGAGGCCGGCTGTGGCGAGGGTGCGCAAGGGCGGAAAGATTTTGGGGGCGGGGCGGCGGCCAAACTAAGCTCCTGCGGTGCCCCAGGCAAAATTTGCGCGCAAGCCAAATTTTGGATGGGACACCGCGCGATTCGTATGTTAGCCTTCACTAGCTCCACTTCTCGCTCCTCCGAAACTGCACTTCCGCACCTCCCACCCGCCGCCATGCTCGAACCCCGCGACGACCTCGGCCTTCAGTTGTACACCGTGCGCGACCTCCTGGCAGCGGACCCGGTCGGCACGCTCGCGGCCGTGAAGGACGCCGGCTACCAACACGTCGAGCTCATGGACGTCGAGCAGCTCCCGCGCCTCGGCCCAATCTGCGCCGACCTCGGCCTCGGGGTTCGCGGCAGCTTCTACCACTGGACCCTGCTCACCGGCAATCAGGCGCGCCTGGAGACGCCCGCGCCGACCCTCAGCTTCGAGGCCACCGTCGACCTGGCCGCCGCCCACGGGCTCACCGACCTCGTCTTCGGCTACATGCTCCCCGCCGACCGCGGCACCGCCGAGGATTACCGTCGGCGCGCCGAGCAACTCAATCGCGCCGGGGAGCGCATTCGGGCGGCGGGCATGCGGCAGCTCTATCACCACCACAGCTTCGAGTTCGGGCCGCTCGACGCGGCGGGCCTACGCGGCTGGGACCTCCTGCGAGATCGTCTCGACCCGGGCCTCACGGACTTCGAGATCGACGTGTGCTGGGCGAAGCTCGGCGGCGAAGACCCCGCGGCACTCATCGAGCGCCTGGTCGGCCGGGTGCGCGTCCTGCACCTCAAGGACGTCAAGGCCGGTACCCCCGTCGAGTACGATGAGCACGCCGTGCTCCCGGAGGCCTTCCGGCCCGTGGGGGAAGGATCGCTCGACTTCGGGGCTATCCTCGGGGCCGCGCGCGCGGCCGGCGTCGCCTACTGCATCGTGGAGCAGGACCACAGCTTCGAGCCGCTCGCCGACCTGCGGCGCAGCCGGGTAAACCTAAGCGGCGCCTTTACGTAGAAATGGCGCACCGACGACCTGCGCCCCCGCGGCAGGACGTGCGCCCCTACGTAAGTTCGCGGAACCTAAACCTACCCAGCCTCCGATGCCTACCCTCGCCGCCGACCGCCCCACCTCCCCGGAGGCCAACGACATCCTCCGGCGACACGCCGTGCGTGACTTCGGGGGCGACGGCCAGCCGATGCTGATGGTCCACGGTTACGGTTGCAACCAGGCGATGTGGGAGAAGCTCGTCCCTTACTTCCAGGGCCAGTACCGCGTCGTGCTCATGGACCACGTCGGGACGAGCGCCTCGCGGATGACCGACTGGGACCCGGGCGCCTACACGAAGCTCGACCGCTTCGCCGACGACGTGGCGGCCGTCATCGCGGCCCTCGACCTCGACGACGTGGTCCTGGTCGGGCACTCGGTGAGCGCGATGATCAACGCGACCGTCGCGCGGCGGACCCCCGGGCGTATCCACTCCCTGATCATGATCGGGCCGTCGGCGTCCTACCTCAACGAGGACGGCTACCGCGGGGGCTTCGAGCGCGAGGACATCGCCGAACTGCTGGAGTCGATCGAGTCGAACTACATCGGCTGGTCGGAAGCGATGGCGCCGAGCATCATGGGGGCCACCGGCGAGGCCGCCGACGGGACCTTCCTCACCGAGCGTTTCTGCGAGCAGAATCCGGAAGTGGCGTACGTTTTCGCGAAAGCGACCTTCGAGACGGACTCCCGCGCGGAGATGCCCGACGTCGACGTCCCGACGCTCGTGCTGCAGTGCTCGCAAGACATCATCGCCCCGGAGGAGGCCGGGCGCTACGTCGCCGGGGCAGTCAAACGCGGGAGCTTCCACCAGCTGCAGGCCCGCGGCCACTGCCCCAATTTTTCGGCACCTCAGGAGACTGCGGAGGCCATGCTTTCGTACCTTGCCCGCCTCGGTACCGAAGGCTCTGGCAATTAAACGGCGCGCACAAACCAAACTCTTCGATCGCCTCCCGATCGGCGGGCTCATCCTCGATGGGGAGGGCCGCATCGAGGAGGTCAATCAGCTCTTGTGTACGTGGCTGAGCCGCGGCGCCGACGAGTTGATCGGTTCCCCGTTTACGGACCTGCTGCCGGTCGGCCAGCGACTCTTCTACGCCAATCACCAAGCCCTCGTCGAGACCATCGTCGGCGGGGCCCGCGAGCTGAGCTACGACCTGCGCCGCGCCGACCGCTCCCTGCTGCCGGTCTTCGTCACTACCGAGCGCCTCGAGGGTGGCAAACAGGTGTACTGCATCTACCGGGCGGAGAACAGACGCCGCTACGAGCAGCAACTCCTCGAAGCCAAGAAGACCGCCGAGCGCGCCACCGAGGCCCGGGCGGAGTTCGTGCGCACGGTCACGCACGAGTTGCGCACCCCCGTTCACGCCATCGCGAGCATGGCCGAGCTCCTCGGGAGCGAGTCCCTCACGGAGGCGCAGTGGGCACTCGTGGGTCGGCTCACGAAATCGACCCAGCAGCTCAGCGACCTGATCAACGACCTGCTCGATCTGTCCAAGGCGGAGAGCGGCAAGCTGGTGCTCAATCAGCGCCCCACCTCAGCGTCGGAACTCTGCGAGGAGCTGGCCTACGGTCTGCGTCCGCAGGCGGCGCAGAAGCGCCTCACGATAGCGGTCGACATCGACGACCTCGACCGCGGGCGTTGGTTCGAGCTCGATGACGGCAAGGTGCGGCAGGTGCTCACCAACCTACTCGGCAACGCCATCAAGTTCACCGACGAGGGCGGCATCCGGCTCTCGGTGAGGTCCGAAGTCGAAGACGAGCCCGAAGCCGATGGCGCCGGCGATCAGCGGTCGCGCCTCACGTTCGCCGTCGAGGACAGCGGCGTCGGGATCGCCCCCGAGGACGTAGACCGCATCTTCGAAGCCTTCGAACAGAGCGCCGGCGGGCAGACCCGCAGGGACAGTTCGGGCCTCGGCCTGAGCATCGGGCGGCACATGGTGGCCCTGCTCGGCGGCGACCTCGGGGTCGAGAGCCAGCTCGGGGTGGGGACGAGGTTCTACTTCACGATCCCCGCCGCGCTTAGCAGTCCGCCGGTCCGCGCCGAGGACTTGGCCGGCGGTGCTCCCCGTCCCCCGTCGGAGCCCCAGTCTCTCGCTGGACTGCGCGTCCTGCACGTCGACGACAACGAGACCAACCGCTTCATCGCGCGCCGGCACTTGACCTCCTGGCGGGCGGAGGTCACCGAGGCGCCGGACGGGCTTACGGCCGTGGCCCTCGCCAACGCCCGCCCCCTCGACATGATCTTGCTCGACCTCCGCCTCCCCGACATCAGCGGCGCCGAGGTGGCGAGGCGGGTCCGGAAGATGCCGCACCACCGCGATACGCCGATCTACGCGCTGTCCGCCTCCGAGGTCTCGGATGATGACCTCTCGCCTGCGCTGTTTAGCGGTCGACTCAACAAGCCCTACTCCGGGGCCGCACTGTACGCTTTGCTCGCGCCACATGACGCCTTTCGGCAAAACGACGCGTCCGACGCCGACGTAGCAACGGGTGTCAATGCGGGTGGCAGTGCGACGGGCCCCGGGGATGTCGCGCCGGGTGAACCGACTGCCGCGATCGACTTCAAGACGATCGAAGCCGAGTTCGCCGAGGACCCCGAGGCCCTCTCCGGCCTACTCGCCATCATGGCCGCCAACCTCGCGGAGTCCCGCGGGAGCATCGCCGAGGCCGTGGCCGCCGGGGCGCTCTCCGTGGTCGACGACTACCGGCACCGCTACGGGACGACCTTGCGGCTGCTCGCCCCCCAACCTTTGATCGCGCTTCTCCTCGAAGCCGGCACCCCGGAGCCCGGCCGCGACAATGCTGCACTGGCCGAAAGACTTGCCGCCGCGCTGGACGCGACGGTAAGGGCGATCCGCGAGCGGGTAGGGTGAGGTATTAGGAGCTACCCCTAGCTCAGGATGATCCGGCCGCGGCTGGGACCCTCTCACCAGGACGTCGGCACAGCCCGGACGCACAGCCCGAACGCACAGTCCGAACACACAGCCCGAACGCACAGCCCGAACGCACAGCCCGAACGCACAGCCCGACCGCACGGAACGCCGCAGGCCATCGCCGCGCTCGCGCCATCGCCACCGCAGGTCATCGCCGCCCTTCAGCCCAACCTCGTCACCACCCGCACCTCCCCTTCCAGCGTCCTGTGTACCGGACAGCGATTGGCGATCTCGAGTAGCCTCGCGCGCTGCTGCTCGTCCAGGTCGCCAGTGAGGCTCACGATGCGCTCGAAGTGATCGATCTTGGGTGTTTTGGCGGAAGCCGAGGCCTCGCTCATATCCGCCGCGTACTCTTTGAAATGCCGTAGCTCAACGTCGACGCGCTCGACGGACCAGCCTTTGCGCCGGGCGTACATCTGGATCGTCATCGCGGTGCAGGCGCCGAGGCCGGCGGTGACGAGTTCGTAGGGGTTCGGGCCGTAGTCCTTGCCGCCGACGGACGGGGGCTCGTCGGCGACGAGGCCGTGGTGGCGCACCATGACTTCGGTCGTGTAGCCCTCGGCGCCGAGGCGCACGGTGACGGCCCGGGCCTCGCCGAGCTGCCCGTGCTCCTCCTCGGGGTCTCGCGGGAGGTAGCGGCCCACCCAGGCGGCGATGAGTTGGCCGGCGTAGCGGGCGTCTTCGGGGTCGGACAGCAGGTGGTCGGCGCCGTCGAGGCTCGCGAAGCTCTTCGGGTGGTGGGCCCGGACGTAGATGCGCTCGGCGTGGCTGATGTCGACGGTCGCGTCCTGCGGGGAGTGCATGATGAGTAGGGCCTTGCGGTTAGCGGCGAGGGCGGCGGTGACGTTGGCCTCGGTGAGGCTGCGCACGAAGTCGAGCGAGATGTCGAAGGGGCGCTCCCCGAGGTGGACAGTGGCCTGGCCGCGGCGCTCGATCTCCTCCAGGCTATCGGCGAAGAGGTGGGTCGCGTGCTCGGCCTGGCTCGGGCTCCCGATCGTGACCATGGCGCGCACCGCGGGCAGGAGGCCGCCCGCGCAGAGCATGGCCGTGCCCCCGAGACTGTGTCCGACGATGAGGGCGGGGGCCGCGTGTTCGGCGGCGAGGAAGCCGTAGGCCGCGACGATGTCCCCGACGTTGCTCGCGAAGCCGCCCTCGCCGAAGTCGCCTTCCGACTCCCCGAGTCCCGTCATGTCGAAGCGCAGGACCCCGAAGCCCTCCATGTTGAGCGCCCGCGCGATCTCCCGCAGGGCGCGGCTGTTCTTCGTGCACGAGAAGCAGTGCGCCAGGAGGGCGAAGTGCCGCGGGTCCTGATCGACGGGCAGCTGGAGGTAGCCGGAGAGCTGGTGGCCGTCGGCGTTGGGGAAGCTAATCTTGATGCTGGGCATGGGAGGGAAGGTAGGGGCGGCGCGATTGCGCGAGTAGTGTATATTTGCGTCATGTTTACGCAAAACCTACGGCTCATGCACCGCCCCTGCCTCTCGTTGGCCCTGCTCGCATCCTGTTTTCACGTTGGGGTTTCGGCGCAGGCCCAGACCTCACCCGCCGCCGCGGCGCCGCCCGACACGGTGCAAGTTTTGGCGAAAGCCGACATCACCGCCCGCGCCGACGCGCGTACGCCCGTCACCTACCTCAACCTACCCGCCGCCGAGCTCGAGGCCCGCAGCTACGGCCAGGAGCCGGCCGCCCTCCTGAGCGAGACCCCGTCCTTCACCTACTACTCCGACGGTGGGCTGTCCAACGGCTACGCGTACTACCGCCTCCGCGGCATCGACCAGACGCGCGTCAACGTCTCGCTCGACGGCATGCCCCTCAACGAGCCCGAGGACCAGGGCGCCTACTTCTCGAACTACGTCGACCTGCTCAACTCGGCGAGCGCCGTGCAGATCCAGCGCGGGGTGGGCACGACGCAGGTCGGGGTCGCGAGCTACGCCGGGTCGATCCAACTCTCGGGCCCGGAGGCCTCGGCCCCGCGGCGCACGGAAGTCGGCGCGGGCTACGGCAGCTACGGTACCTACCGGGCGTACGTCGAGCACCACACCGGGCTCGACCGCGGCCGCTCGCTGTACGCACGGGTTTCGCAACTCGGCTCCGACGGCTACACCGAGCGCTCGCGCAACGTCTCCACGTCCGCGCTGCTGAGCGGCAACCTCGTCGGGCGGCGCTCGGTGTGGCGCGCGACGGCGATGGTGGGGCGGCAGGCCAATCAACTGGCGTGGATCGGGGTGTCCGATAGTCTCCTGCGGCGCAACCGCCGCGTCAATGCCAACGGCGCCGAGGACGACCGCTTCGTGCAGGCCTTTGGGCAGGTGCGCAACACCCTGCGGCTCAATCCGCGCAGTACGCTGCAGTCGAGCGTGTACGGCACCGTCCTCGACGGGGGCTACGACTTCGACCTCAATAATTTCATCGGCCTCGAGTCGACGCCGGAGATGTACCGCTACGATTTCCGCTCGGGCCTCGTCGGGGCGGCCGTCAACCACCGCCTCACGCGCGGCTCGCTCGCCCTCACGACGGGTCTCCACGCCAACACCTACCGGCGGCGCCACCTCGGCAGCGAGCGCAGCGCCGGGGAGCTCTACCGCAACACGGGCCACAAGTGGGAGGGGGCGGCTTTCGCCAAAACCACCTACGCCCTCGGGGCCGTCGAACTCTTCGCCGACGTGCAGGTGCGGCACGTGGCCTTCGACTACCGCGGGAGCGTCGCCCTCGAAACTCTCGACTGGACCTTCGTCAACCCGAAACTCGGCGCGAGTGCACAGCTGCGCGAGGGGCTCGTAGCCTACTACAGCATCGGCGCCACCGGCCGCGAGCCGACGCGCAACGACATCTTCCTCGGCAACGACGACCTGCCGGCCGACGACCTCGGCCGCGCCATCACCGGATCGACGCGCGCCGAACGCGTCGTCGACCAGGAACTCGGCCTGCGCCTGCGCCGCGACCGCCTCCGCCTCGACGTCAACGCCTACTACATGGCCTTCGCGAACGAGATCGTGCTCAACGGGCAGTTCGGTCCCAACGGGCTGGCCCTCACCGACGGCGTCGAGGACAGCTACCGCGCGGGCCTCGAGCTCACGGTCGACTACCGCCCCCCCGGGCGCTGGCGTCTGATCAACAACAGCGCCCT
This sequence comes from Saprospiraceae bacterium, assembly GCA_965215115.1. Lineage (GTDB taxonomy): Bacteria > Bacteroidota > Bacteroidia > Chitinophagales > Saprospiraceae > CALDTK01. Next base: position 734,337 of record OZ244050.1, on the reverse strand, counting down.
GAACCGCAGCCGCATCCGCGAGGGCGGGGTCACCTTCGCGCCCGTGCTCACGCCCGCGCTCATCGTCAACCAGGAACTCCGCTACCGCGTGGGTGCGCTGGAGGCTTCGCTGCTGCTGCGCTACCAGGGCGAGTCCTACCTAGACTTCGCCAACGCCGTGGTGCTCGACGGTTACGCGCTCGTCAACGCCCGTTTTGCTTATAATTTCGGGGCTCTGCGGGCCACGCTGTTCGTCAACAACCTCCTCGGCGCCGACGTCCGCAACCACGGCTACGTGGACTTCGACGGCACGGCCAAGTACTTCGCGCAGGCGCCGGCGCACGTGTTCGCGAGCCTGAGCTACCGCCTGTGAGCGCGTTCGTCACCGCCGTCACCGACCTGTTCGACATCGAGCGGACCGTGGGCACGCCGCTGGGCTACCCGCTGAGCTACGTCGAGTTGGTCGGGACGCTCGCCGGGCTGGCCTCGGTCTGGCTCGCGACGCGGGCCAACGTTTGGACGTGGCCGACGGGCGTGGTCAATGTGGTGTGCCTGTTCGCCCTGTTCTACCAGGTCCAGTTGTACGCCGACATGTCGCTGCAGGTCTTTTTCCTGGCGGTGACGGCGTACGGGTGGTGGTCGTGGGGGAGGGGAGCGAGCGTCGGAGAGACCGGGGAGGGACGCGTGTCCGCAAAACTTAGGATCGCCTACCTCACGGCCGGCCAGCGAAGGCTAACCGCGCTGGCCGTCGCGCTCGGGACACTCGCGTTCGGGGGTTTGTTCGCACACGTGCACGAGTGGCTGCCTGCGTATTTTTCCGCGGCGGCCGACTACCCCTACGTGGACAGTTTCGTGCTCGCCGCGAGCGTGGCGGCGACCTACCTCCTGGCCGAGAAGCGCGTCGAGACCTGGTGGCTGTGGCTCGCGGTGGACGTGGTGTGCGTCGGGTTGTTTTTCCGTAAGGGGATTTACTTCCTGGGCCTGGAGTATGCGGTGTTCTTGGTTCTGGCGGGGCTGGGGTGGCGGCGGTGGTGGCGGAGTGTCGGGGGTTCAATTGTCTCCGCGTAGAGGGGGCGGGGCGCTCGCGCAGCCCGCCACTCAGGGGCGGGGCGCTCACGCAGCCCGCCACACAGGCGGGGCGCTCACGCACCCCGCCACTCAGGCGGGGCGCTCACGCACCCCGCCACTCAGATGTCGCACCTACGGCGCTCTGGCAGCGCGGGCGGCCTGAGGGGGGGGCGTAGCGCGGAAGCGGTGGTACGAGACTAACTTGAACCCCTCCGGCGGCGCGCACCGTCTAGCATTTTGGGCGGTGTGCGTCGGGCGGTCCGTCTTCGTCTCGCACTCTAACTCCGTCGATCTGTGACGCACTCATCACTTGTCCTCAGCGGCGCCCGCGGGTGCCGAATCCTTGCGCTCGTATTGATCTCGGTGGCGGCCGCGCCACTCGCGTGGGCGCAGTCGGCCGCGCCGCGCGACCTTGAGCTGCAGGCGTCCCTCCTGCAGGGTTGGAACACTTGGAACAACCCCAGTGTACTGTCGCACGTCAAGATGCCCGAGGGGCTCAATATTCAATTGGTGTTCCGCAAGCGGCGCGGGGGACCGTACTGGCTCCGCGACAGCTACGTGTCGAGTCCGAAGGTAAATTTCCCCGAGAAGATTTTGCCGGGGCAGCACGCCTACGACGGTAGCTACACCCAGCTCGACCTCACCTGGGAGGGGCAGTCGGCAAGCGTGGAGACCGCTACCGACGGCGACGACTTTTACCTGCTGTACACCCCGCGGGTGTCGCCCGAGCTCCCGCACGTCCTCGTGGTCGAGACGGGGGTACTCTGGAACAAGCCCGGGACCGTGCGCCGGGACAGCGCGGGCATCACCGCGACGTTTGCCGAAAGTACCTACCGGATCTCGGCGACGCAGGAGGACCAAGCGTTCGCGTTGCCGCTGCCGACGCCGTACTTCTCGTTCCTGTCCGATCAGCGCGTGGCGATCTACACAGGGGCACCGAAGACGGAGGACGAGGTGGCCGCCATCATCGCTCGGCGGCGGGCGGACTACCAGCGATCAATCGAGGCGTACGGGGTTTTGGCGCAAGCCTACGAAGCCATGCAGTCGGTAATGGCGTGGAACCTCATCTACGACGCCGAGAACGAGCGCGGGATCGCCTCCGTAAGTAGGATCTGGAACGAGGCGTGGGGCGGGTACATCATCTTCGATTGGGATACTTACTTCGCGGCTCTGATGGCCTCTTTAGATTTTAAGGAGTTGGCCTATTCGAATGCCATCGCCATTACGGATGCCCTGACCGAACGGGGCTTCGTACCCAACCTCGAGGCGAGCAACGGGCTCAAGTCCTTCGACCGCTCGCAGCCGCCGGTCGGGAGTATGGTGTGTAAGCTGATCTACGACCGACACCAGGAGCGGTGGTTCCTCGAGCGGGTGTACGACAAGCTGCTGACCTGGAATCGTTGGTGGGACCGGGAGCGCAACAACCGCGGCTACCTTTCCTGGGGGTCCGACGCCCACCCGCGCGGGATGAAGGGCAACAGTCTGCAGGCGGCGAAGTACGAATCGGGACTGGATAACTCACCCCTGTTCGACTCAGTGGTCTATAACAAGGAGACCGAGATGTTGGAACTCGCCTCGGCGGGCCTGATGGGACTCTACGTGGCCGACTGCAATTACCTGCGCGACATCGCGATCGTTTTGGGGAAACCCGAAGACGCGAAAGAGCTAGGCGCGCGTGCCAAAGCGTACGGCAGCAAGCTGCAAGAGTTGTGGGACGAGGAGACGGGTATCTTCAGGGATAAAAACTTAGTCACCGGAGCCTTTAGCGAGCACCTCGCGCCGACGAATTTCTACCCGCTCATTGGCCGGGTCGCGAGTCCGGCGCAGGCCGAGCGCATGGTGGAGGAGCACCTCCTCGATCCGGCTGAATTCTACGGCGAGTGGATGCTGCCCTCGATCGCGCGCAACGATCCCGCCTACGCGGACAACTCCTACTGGCGCGGTCGGATCTGGGCGCCGATGAACTTCCTCGTGTACATGGGGCTGCGCAACTACGATGTCCCGGCGGCGAGGACGCTGCTGGCCGAGCGGTCGGCACGGCTGATCCTGAACGAGTGGACGGGCAAGCGACGCGTGCACGAGAACTACAACGCCGACACGGGCGCCGGGGACGACGTACGCAACAGCGACAGCTTTTACTCGTGGGGTGGGCTGCTCGGATTCATTCCCCTGCTGGAACAGGGCTACTACGAGGAGCCGGGACGGTAAACGTCTTCGGCGAGGACGAAGCCATAATTTTGAGAGGCTCGCCTCGCGTTGGCGCTGGCTACGTTCGTCGTCCGCGAGATCGACTCAATTTAGGTGAAGTCATCGCAGTTGTCAAGGGTCACAGGATTTTGCTGTGACTCTTGACAAATGGGTTGATTTTCATAGACATTGAAATAAGCCTGCGCGAGTGGAGTGGTTCCGCGGGCTCTCGAGACGACCCTCGCCCAGTTCTCTTACACGACGCCCTGCAGCGTTTTCTGCGTTACCGCAAAACGCTCTCGCACCGCGGCGCAGAACTGAGCTACCTGCGGCGCACCATACGTACGACGGCGATCGACGCGGCGCGCGCGGAGCGCTCGCGCGCCCGTCGCCTCGCGGACTACGCGGCCGCCGTGGCAACCGAGCCGGCTACCGGCACCGGAGGCGACGAACTCGAGAAGGCAGTCGATTCACTGGTGGCCTGGCTGCGGCACAGCATCGCACTCTTGCCGCCCTTGCTCTGCGAGGCCGCCGAGGCGGTGATCGTGCGTGGCGAATCGCAGCGCGGTTTTGCCGAACGGCGCCAACTGCCCTACAGCACGGTCAAGAGTCGAGTACAGCAGGCGCGGGCGCGCCTGGCGGAACTCGCGGACGCCTGTTGCGTGATCGAGCGCGACGGCCGCGGCGGGATTATGGGTGTGCGGCCGCGGTGTTGCGGGTGAGCGGGGCGTGGTGGTATAATCGACGGGGGGTGGTCTTCGTCTTTTCGCCCCCCTACCGCCGACGCATGCACCGACAGGTAGTTTTGGCGAAAGCCCTACCGTCCTTCGCGCTGCCTTCACCCCCACCTCGCCGTTACTCTGCCCGAGCCTCGTCCCCGAGACCCCGCAGTAGAGATACAGTCTTGGCCGACTGCGCCTCGTCGAGCGCCGCCCCTACTCTCCCACGATAATCAGCGGCACCACCCTACGGAAGCCCCCGAGCCTCACATCCACGAAGTAAGCCCCGACGGGTAGGTCCGCCGCGAACTCCAGGAACTCCTCGGCGGGGTCTTCGCTGATGCGCTCGTGGACGGTCAGCCCGAGGGTATTGGCGATGCGGACCGTGAGCGGGTGGGCCGTGAGCCGCGGGACGTAGAGCGTGTAGGCGAAGCTGGCGGGGTTCGGGTAGAGCCGCACGGCGGCCGCGTCGATGGTGAAGTCCACGACGCGCTCGGCGCTCAGGCGGTAGGTGCCGTCGGAGAGGCGGGTCCGCAGGCGGTAGTAATTCTCCCCGAGGTGGGGGGTGTCATCGTAGGCGTGGGCCACCGCGCCCGGGGCCCGCGGATCGACCGCGACCTCGGCGATGGCCTTCCAGTCGCCCGCCGGCCCGCGACGCTCCACGGTGTAACCGGCCAGTCCGGCGGCGACATCCGTGTGCCGCACGGGCCAGTAGGTCTTGACGCGGTGGCGGTCGGGCGCGGCGGCAAAGGCACCCAGGCTCAGGCTCGCCGTCGTGCCCGCGCCCCACACGCCCGGGGCCACGGCAAAGTACCCGAGCGCCTCGGTGGTGTGTCCGAGCTCAGCGTCGCGGCTCTGCTCCTCCTCGACGAAGGCCGTGAACCCACTCGCCGACGGAGACTTCGTCCGCAGGCTCGCCGCGTCGCCGCCGTCGAAGGTCTGGATGTCGGCCAGGAGCACGGGCGCGGGCGCAAAAGCCACCGCGTACGCGTACGCGCGATCGACGTGCGTGAGCTCATCGGCGCCGAGGACGCTCAGCCACGGGGCACCGTCGAGCTGCCCGCTGCCCGCGGTCACGAGGAGGTAGTGCACCTCTTCGGCGGCGTGATCGTCGGGGACGGCCTCCTCGGTCTGGAGGCGGAAGTCCACGCCGCCGCCGCTGCGGCGCTGGCGCACGACGCAGGCCCGGGCATCGTTGACGCTCGCCACCGTGGCGAGGGCCGCGAAGGCCCCGGCGGGCGCGTCCGGGATACGCGTCCAGCCCGCGAGGCTTTGCCGCCCCGCCACCCACGCGCGACCGCCGCCGAAGTCGTAGCGCCCGGCATCGACGACGACGTAGTCCACGCGCTCGTCGACGTGCGCCTGGTCGTCGTAGTCCCACTCCTCGACCTGGACCTCGCAGCTCGTGCTCGTCACGGCGCGCACGCGTACGTGCGCGGGGGCCGCCCCGTTGAAGGTCGACAGGTGGGCGATGACCACCGGGCGCGTGTACGACTGTCGGAACGTGATCCGCGTCCACTGCTCACCGTCGGCCTGGCCCACGGTGAGGCTGCCGGCCTCCCCGCGGAATCCCGCTGGCACCGTGCCCGCCGAGGAGTTGCCGCCCGGGCCGGTGCCTGGCCCCGTGCCCGGTCCAGTGCCGCCCGCGCTCGCGCCCCCGCAGACGCCCTGCCCGTTGAACGCGAAGCAGGCGCTGTCGTCCTCGCCGTCGGGCGCGTCGCTCGGGCGGGAGTCGCGGTCGGCGCCGCCGCCCTGCGCCGAGACGAATGCCTCGACGCGCTGCGCGCCGGCGCTCTTGTTGAAGATCCGGTAGTCGATCGTCGCCGAGGCCCCGGCCGCGAGCGTGCCGACGGTCCACTCCCGCGTCCCGTAGGCGTCGAAGCTCCCCACCGACACGGTGGCCTCGTTGCCGCCGACGAAGACCAGGTCGCTCGCCAGCAGCAGCCGCACGCGGATGTCCGTGGCCTGCGCCGAACCGGCGTTGCGGAGTGTGAAGCGCCCACTGCCCACGGTGTACTGCGGCGGGTTGGGCGTCGTCGCCGAGGCGAGGAGCTCGAGGTCGGCCCCCCCGGCGCCGGTGCCGCCGCCGGGGGGGCTTTGGCGGACCTCACCCGTGAGCGAGAGCGCGACACTGCGCCCGCCGGTGTAGTTAATCGTGAGGGTGGCCGTCTGCACGGCGGGCTGCCCGCTCTGCGGCGCGAAGGTGACGCGCAAGTCCGCGCCCGCCCCGGCGCCGATGACGGTGCCGACATCGACGCCGGTTTTGGCGAAAGCCGAAGCCTGCGGCCCGCCGATCGTCACGCTCGCGACCTCGGCCGCGGCCGGGCCGCCGTTCGCGACACGGACCGTCACGGCGGGACTGGTGGTGCCGGGGTCCTGGGTCTGGAAGGCGACGGTGCCGGGGCTGAGCGACAGCTGCGGTGCCCCCGGGGCGCTGGGCCTCGGCACCGCGACGATCCCGGAGACGAACGGATTGTTGGCCGGCCCCTTGACGAAGTCTACGTCGAGCACGCCGCCGGTCACCGTCACAACGAACGTGCGGTCGACGGCCACGGGTACGGTGCTCCCGGTGACGGCGTTGACGTCGAAGTCGGTGAGCACGCGCTGGCCCTCGATCTCGACCGAGAACACGCGCCGGCCCGGGCCGCTGGGCCCGCCGCCCGTATTCGCGAAGTAGGTCTCGGCAAACTTGAGCGTCACGTCGTAGGCGCCGTTGGCGAGCGGGATGTCGTAGCCGAACCCGTCCGTCGCCCAGCGGTGAGTCTGGTAGACCGCGTCCGCGCTGGTGCCGCCGATGGCCACGCCCGCCCCGGAGTTGGAGGCCTGCGTACCGGCGGAGAAGTACTGGTCGGCCGCGTAGGCCTGCCCCCCGGCCGTCACGGCGGGCCCCGCGGCGTTGAGGTAGAGGCTCGCCACGGCGCCGCCGCCGCCGCCGGTGGCCACGGCGGGCGCCGTCAGGACGATGACGAGGGCCGCGGCGCTGGCCGAGGTCACGACGCGGAGTTCGCCCGTCGCCGCGGCATTACCCGTCCGCACGAACTCGACCACGACGCTCTGCGTAGCCCCCGGGCGCACGAGCCGCCCCAGCCAGGCCCCCGCCCCGCCGACGACGCTGAAGCCCGCTCCGCTGACCTGGACGCTCTCGATGACGGCCCCCTGGTTGCCGCCGGTGTGCGCGATCTCGACCGACTGCCTGGCGCTGGCCCCTACGGCCACGTCGGTGAAGGTTTTGCCGGAAGGCGCGCTGATGACGGCTTTCGCCAAAACCTGACCCACGACCGCCGGGGCCGTACCCGCGAACGTGAAACGCTCCTGCGTGCGGGTGTTGCCGCCGCCCTGGTTGGGCGAACCCGAAGCCACGTAGACGGCCCCGTTGCTGACGATGGCCTGCGTGCCGTGCCGACCCTGGTTGAGTGGGGCCAGCCTGCGCCAGGTCCGCGTCGCGAGGTCGAGGGCCTCCACGTCGGCGTTGGCGGCACCGGCGTTGCGCTCGCCCCCGATCACGAGGAGTTCGTCGCCCACGACGCCCACGGCCGCCGCCGCGCGCTGCGTCGGGAGTGCGTTGGGCCACGTGTTCCAGGTATTGGTCGCGATGTCGTAGACGTCCACCTCGGGGACGGTTGGGAGGAAGGTCGAGGTCTGGCCCGAGCGCCGGCCCCCGACCACGTATATCTTCCCGGCCTTGACGTCGGCGTGGAAGTGGTCGCGGGCTTGGGGGAGGTTGGCGAGGGTGGTCCACTGCCCGGTGGCCGGGTCGTAGCTGTCGAGCTGGTTGCTCCAGCCGGCCGAGTGCCCGTCGGTGATCCCGCCGACGAGGTAGAGCTTCCCGCCCGAGGCCACGCACCCGGCCGAACCCCGCACTCGCCCCGCCGGGAGGGCCGGGCCGTCGAACCAGCGGTCGCGCGCCGGGTCGTAGATGAGTACCTTGTCGTAGGGTCGCTCCCTGGGGAAGTTGTTGTCCGAGAAGATGCCGATGGCGTAGATGAGGCCGTCGAAGGCGACGGCCTGGAAGTGGTGCACGGGGAAGCCCGGACTGGCGCCGGCGGTCCAGGTGTCGGTGGCGGGGTCGTACACGTTAACGTTGGAGCCGTTCTCGCGCCCGCCGAGGAGGTAGAATCGCTTGCCCACCTGCACGTAGCTGGCCTCGTGGCGACCCTGCGCGCAGGAGCCCGCCTGCCCGAGGGCGTTGCAGGTGCCCTGCCCGTCGATCGTCGCCCAGGTGCCCGGCGAGGCGGGCGTGGTGGGGGTGGTGGCCCCGGCGGGAGTAATGCGGACGTAGTCCCACGTGGCGTTCGTCGTGACGCCCGCGGCCGCGCCGGTGGCGATGAGCGTGAGGGCGGGGGCCTGTCCGTCGCGCACGCGCGCCAGGAGCGCGCCCTGGAGCTGGACGGGGGAGCCGAGGTTCTGGAGGGCGGCGTTACCGACCTTGATCTTCGGCTGCACGGTGCCCGCGCCCGGGTCGACGATCAGTTGGAGCACCACCTCCGCGGCGGTGGCCAGTCCGGCGACGGGGTAGGTGGCCTCGACGACCGTCGCGTCGGCCTCCTGGTACTGCACCTGGACCTTGGCGCCGTCGAAGGCGATCGGGACGATCTTGAGGTAGTTGGTCTGCGTGCCGTCGCTCAGGGCAAAACCCGCCTGCTGGTAATTGGTCGGCGTCCCCGGCCAGAGGGGGCCCAGGAGCTTGGTTTCGAGCGTGACGGCGGGCGAGTTTTGCGACAGCGGGAACCCGACCTGGAAGCCGTTCTTCAGGTCTGCGTGCCGTCGCTCAGGGCAAAACCCGCCTGCTGGTAATTGGTCGGCGTCCCCGGCCAGAGGGGGCCCAGGAGCTTGGTTTCGAGCGTGACGGCGGGCGAGTTTTGCGACAGCGGGAACCCGACCTGGAAGCCGTTCTTCAGGTCGTTCTTGGCGTCGTAGGCGTCGCCCGAGCCCTGGCCGTTGAGCGTGAAGAGCCCGACGGCGCCGCCGGCGATGATCTCGGTGGCGGAGTTGGTTTCGTCGGCGACGTTGAGGCGGTAGTCCTGCCCGTTGGTCATCACGCCGGTGAGCCCGAGGCCGAAGAAGCCCGTGCCGGGGTCGCCGTTGAGCAGGGGGAGATCGAGCGGGAGCGCGGTCGCGAGGCCGTTGGCGGGGTCGAGGGCGAAGGGGTCGGTGGTATCGGGGAGGCCGTCGTCGTCGTCGTCGGGGTCGTTGAGGTCGGAGACGCGGAAGCCCGCGATCAGGGTGCCGTCGGCGTCGGCGGGCCGGCTCGCCTGGGAGCAGGGGTCGGTGCCGTTCTGGAACTCGTCGGCGTTAGTAAACCCGTCGCCGTCGGTGTCGACCGTGGCGGAGTTGGGGGCCACGCACGGGCCCGCGCCCCCGGCCGGCGTAAAGACCGTGACGTCGTCGGAGCCGTAGGTGCAGGCCCAGATCGTGCCGGGGAACACCTGCTGGTCGGACTGGGCCGTGACGTCGAGCGGGGTGGCGCCGAAGCCCTCGGCCAGCACGGTGACCTTGGCGGCGTCGATCGTGCCGTCGGGATTGCGCTCGACGCGGTAGATCTTCCCGTTGAAGCTCGCGGCCAGGAGGTCGCCCTCGAGGGCGCCCCCGAGCGCGGCACTCGTGTACTCGCAGATGCCGTTAGTCGAGGCCTCGACCGTGAACACGCTCGGGTCGTCGACCCCGGGGTTCTGGAAGTCGCCCTCGACAGGGTTGGCGAGGCCCGGGGGCACGGGGGGCCAGTCGGCCGGGAGGGGGTTGGCGCCGGACTTCGTCGTGCGCCACACGCCCGCGGCCCCGCCGCCGGCGCCGCTCTGGGTGAAGAGCCCGGCGCCGGTGGGGTTGGCGCGCACGGGGTTGGGGTGCCCACCGTAGTAGCCGCGCGCGCTGATGAAGTGGAGCCCGTCGCGGTTGTTGACCTTGGCGTCGTTGGGTCCGGGACCCGTCGAGCCGGGCTCCCCGCTGATCCACCTATTCGTGGCCGTGCCGACGCCCTCGGCGGCGGGGTGCCCGCCCCAGGTGGCGTTGGGGCCGTTGTCCCAGCCGTAGAGGCGGCCGTCCTGCGTGAGGACGAGGTCGTAGAGGTTGCGGAAGCCCGCGGCGTATACCTGGACCGGGCCCCCGACCACGAGCTTGGCCTGGTTGAGGCCGTCGTTGCCGCCGAAGGGGTCGCCCACGTCGGCGCCGCCGGGTCCGGTGTTGGGGCGGGTGGGGTCGTCGAGGGTGGGGAGGTCGTACTTGTACCTCGAGCCGTCCTCGGGCCAGGTCTTCGTCGGGAGGGCGTCCACGGCGGCGAGGTCGACCGTGAGCACGGCGGCGGCCAGGGCGTACTCGGTCGTGAAGGCGAAGTTGTTCGACGGGGCGCCGGCGTTGGTGTGGCCCCCTTGCGCGACGTAGAGGGTTTTGCCGGAAGGCGCCAACTGCAGGCCGTTGGTGGCGTGGTTCTCCTCCGAGCGCGGGAGCCCCCGCACGAGGTCGAGCCGCTGCCAGGCCCCGCCCGACTTCGTGAGCCGGTGGATGATCCCGGAGTTGGTGTCGAGGTTGACGTCGGCCCCGCCGCCGCCGCCGCCGATGCGGTAGTCGGAGCTCGTGACGTAGAGTACGGGGGCGGTGGCCGTGCCGACGACGAGGATGCCGGTCACCTGGCGCGCGACCTGCCCGAACTGCTGCCGCTGGCCGTCGTCGTCGTGGTTGGTGACCTGCTGGACGAGCGTGATGGTCTCGACCGCGGTGACGGCGTAGCTGTTGCCGGACCGCGCGACGGTGAAGACTTTGATGAGGCCGTCCTGTTGCGAGACGTAGAGCCGGCCGTCGGGGCCGAACTGCAGCGAGGTCGGGTTGTCGAGGCTCGCGCCAACGAGCCCGGTAGCGTCAAAGGTCTGCGCGGTGAGGCTTCCGCCAAAACAGGGCAAACACAGGCATAGCAAGCCTGCGGCAAGTCGTAGGATCTGGGACACTGGGAGGTAGTTTTAACTCAATCTGGCCCAAATCTAAACGAGGATTTCATTAACGCAATCTATTGGCGTGCCTTAGTGCCAAAATGTTTAAATTAGCCACGTTGCATGCAAACATATTTATATGTATCGTAATATAAAGACTGTATGAACTGCGGGTTTATACCCCATTTTGGTTATATTTGATCGAATCGTTGAGTGTTGGATAATCCGTCAAGTTTGCGGCGCCGTGAGTGAGTATAAGCGCGGCGCGCCCAATAGATTCACACACCACCGCGCCGAGCGACAGTAGGAGACGTTTCGATCGGCGTCGATTCAGGCGCATTGGGTCCCGCTGAGCATTGGCGTGACGCGATTGGTCGCCGACGCGCACTCCGACACATAGTTTTGGCGGAAGCCGTTCGCGGATCGCACGAGCACTCCCGTACCACACCCCACATGCCCACGCTCCACCCCCGCGCCGCCGTCCTCGACGCTTTACTGGCTTTCGCCAAAACTCACCCCGCCGTCACGGCCGCGGCCAAGGTCGGCTCGACGGCCGTGGGCTTCCGCGACGAGCACTCGGACATCGACTTAGCGGTGGGCGTGCGCGAGACTCATTCACCGGTGGCCTTTTTGGAGGATGGTGCCGCATTCCTGGCCGGAGACGGTTTGGGGTTTGCGGCCTTGCTCGACATCGCCTACCGGGATGCCGTGTACCGGGTGTTCCTGCGGGCCGACGGCCTCCAACTCGACCTGTCCGCCCGCCCGGAAGCGAGCTTCGCGCCGACGACCGAGCGCTTCGTGCTGTGTTTTGGCGACAGCCGCCCCCCGGAGCCGAAGGTCCGACCGACGGCCGGGGCGCTCGTCCGCGAGGCCGTGCTCTACCTGCGCCTGGCGGACGTGGCCGTGCGGCGCGACCGCGTGCGGCAGGCACAGTACTTCCTCGACCACGTGCGGGAGCGCACGCAGACGGCGCTTTGCCTCAAGCACGGGCTCGATCCCTTCGACGGGCGGGGCTTCGACGAGCTGCCGGCGGAAGTGCTGGCGCGCACGGCGACGGGGTGTGCGTACGGCGCGACGCCGGCGGGGCTGCGGGCCGGCGTCGAGACCTGGGCCGGGGAGTTGGTGGCGCTGGCGAGCGAGGGTGGGGTGGCGGGGTCGGTGCTCGAGTACTTGCGTGGGGTGGCTTAGGGGCAGGTTCGGCGCGCTCTGCGCGCGCACCTTTTATACCGCCGTTCGCGAAGCAAACGGCGGACCGCAACAGTGAAGGGCCTACCTCTTCAGCGGCACGATCCGCACGGTATTGGCCATCAGCATCGGCACCAGGATGCGGCCGCGACCCTCGTCGACGTGGATGTCGGCGGGGGACTCGATGCCCTCGTAGAGGGTCTCCACCTTGCCGTCGGCCATGAGGTGGTAGATGGCCTTGCCCTCCCAACTGGTCACGAGGTGCGAGCCGTCGGTCAGGCGCACCAGGCCGTCGAGGCCACCCGTGGGCATGGTGGCGAGGACGGTGGCCCTGCCGTCGCGCCCGACGGAGATGACGTCCTTGCCGAGGATGCTCGCCGTCACCACGCTGCCGTCGGGCTGGGCCACGAGGCCGTTGGCGCCCTTGACGCCCTCGCCCGAGACGAGCACCGAGCGATTCCCGCGCGCATCCCACTTGTAGATCTTACTCGTACCCTTGGCCTGCGGACCGGCGGCCCCGAACTCGATGCCCGAGTCGCTGGCGTACACCGAGCCGTCCGCACCGACGCTCACGGCGTTGAGGAACTGCGCGTCGGGCGTCTCCCAGGTCGACAAGTGCCGGCCGGTCGTGCGGTCGAAGGCGTGCACGCCCGTGATGTCGGCCACGTAGAGGGTTTTGCCCGAAAGGGCCATACCCTTCGGCGCGTGGAGATCGAGGTCGCGATCGGCACCGTCGACCCACTTGAGTTCGGCGATCGAGCCGTCGGGATTGAGTCGGGAGATGAACCCATTGTCGTCCCGGTCGCCGGGCTCACCGTTGACGTTGGTCACGAAGTAGATGTCCTGCTCGGCGTCGTAGATCACGGACTCCGGTCCGCGCAGCCCGCTCTTGACGGTGATGCCCGCCATATCGGTACCCATCGCACTGCCCGCGCCCATCGCGGGGCCCGTAGCCTCGGCCGGGGCGCTGCCCGCCATCAGCCCTTGCTTCAGACGCCCGGCGGCGTAGTCCTGCGCGTCGACGGCCTGCTCGAGCAAGGCGGCCATGCCGAAGAACTCGTGCGTGACGCCCTCGTAGAGCCGGCGCTCGACGGGTACGCCCGCTGCGCGGAGCTTTTGCTCGAGCTCCTCGCCGTCCGAGGTGAGCGGATCGATCTCGGCGTTGACGATCGTCGTGGCGGGCAGGCCGGACAGGTCGGCGTCGACGAGGGCCACGAGGTCTTCTTCGTTGGAGCGCCAGTCGGGCGTGTAGTAGTCGAAAAACCACTCCATGAAAGGCTTGCTCAGCGGCATGGCTTTGGCGTAGGTATCGTAGCTCTGCGAGGTGACATCGTGGTCGGCGATCGGGTAGACGCTCAGGATGTGGTTCGGGAGCCGCACGCCGCGATCGCGCGCCATCATCGCCACGGCCACGGCGAGGTTGCCGCCGGCGCTCTCGCCGGCGGTGGCGATGCGGGCCGGGTCACCGCCGATCTCGGCGGCGTTCTGCGCGATCCACTTGTAGGCCGCGAAGGCGTCCTCGTGGGCCGTCGGGAAGCGGTGCTCCGGCGCCTGGCGGTAGGCCACCGACGCGACGATGGCGCCGGTCTTCGCGGCCAGCGCCCGGGCCGACGGTTCGTAGGTGTCGAGGTCGGCGATCACCCAGCCCCCGCCGTGGTAGTAGACGATGACCGGCAGCGGGCCGGGGCCGGCATCGAGGGGCTTGTACATGCGCACGAGCGTGCCCTCGTCGGAGCCGACCGGCAGGACCTTGTGCGAGACGTCGGTCTTCGGCGCCATCGGCGGGATCCCGGTCTTCATCAGCAGCGCCGTGGCGGCCTCGGCGGGCAGCACGGCGTTGCGGACCTGGAAGGGCGACAGGCTCGGGAACTTCGGCGGTTCGGTAGCCTTGAGCTGCTCGATGACGGCCAGCATCTGCGGGTCGATCGTCGGGCCCCAGTCGGGTTTTGGCCCGGACGGCTGAATGTCCATCGGCGAGGAGGCCGTTACCATCGGGCCGAGCTTGGCGTCGGGGTTCGCCGCGGGGCTCGGCGCTGGGTTCGCGGTCGTCGAGGTGGTGTTTTTGGTAGTTCCGCAGGCAGCGAGAAGCAGCCCGAGGCAGAGGGCGGTGGCGGTGGGAAAGGTTCTGGGGGTAGGTCGAAAGCGCATAGGTATTAGGGGTTGGGTATGGATGTCGATACATCCACCGTGTTTTATAGCCCCCCGGAAGTGGAATGTTCAGCCCTGGTGCGAGGCGGTATGTCGCCTTTCGGCAAAACCCACAACACACAATTTGTGAGAGTGGTCTACCTTAAATCCCACCCCCACATCGATGCTCACGTGGCTGTTGCGAAAGCGTTGGTCTTCGCCCACGCCGGAGACGTCGCCGCGCCGCAAGTCGTATTTTCCGTTGCGGGTGACGGCAGCGCGAGGCCCTCGGTGTCGCCATCGACGGAACTCTGGCTACCGTTCACGCGAATGGCGCCTAACTCAAGGCAGGGCCTCGCTCAATCGGTAAGCGCACGGTGCACTTGCCGCGATTGTAATGGGTTTTGCGCTCGACGCGGTCACAACAGGTTTTGCGCTCGACGCATAAATATGCGCCTACGACTACCGTCCCCTCTCAGCGGCAGCCCTTCAACCCCGACCACTACTCGCTCGCCCCCGAAACCCCCCCGCCCCCACGACGCACGCCGCGAACACCGCACCCTCCACCGCGCCGAGCAGCGCCTGGCTACTCATGCCGAAACCCGCGTCCCCGAACCACTGCCCCAGAACAGCCAACTGAAGGTGCGAACGCGAGAAGGCCTCCCCGACGGCGGCGAGGCTCCCGCCCATGAGTCGCCCGCCGAGCAGCGGGATCAGCGCCCCGGCGAGGGCCCCGGCACCGGCGGCGCCGATTACGGCGGACGTCCGCGGCGAGACCCGCGGCCAGCGTCCACGGGCGCGCAGACCGAGCCGCGCGCCCCACGCCAGCGCCGCCCCGAGCGCGAGCCCCTCCAGCGCCCCCGTGAACGCCGCGGGGGTCGTGCCGATGAACAGCGCGAAGGCGTCCCGACCGACGAGCTGCGCCACGGCCCCGACGAGGCAGCCCCCGACAGCGGCCCCGAGCACCCGCCACGCGGAGCGTTCGCCGGCGAGACTACTCATCACGACCGACCCGAGGCTTACGCCAAAACCCGCGACGAAGCCCAGGGCCACGTTGACGGCCACCAACACGACGAGCACCGAGCTCGTGCCGAGTCCCTCGCCGCGGCCCGCCCAGATCACGAGACTTCCGTAGGTGAGTCCGCCGATGACGCCCGCCAGCGCGCCCCCGATCCCGCCCGCGACGACGAAGGCCGTGGCGTCGGCGTGGGGTAGGGTGGCGGACAGAGCTGGGTGTGGAAAGGGTACAGGCGTGTCGGCGTCCGGAGGCCTAGGCGGCGGGGCGTCTGGTTCTGGCGCGAGGACCAGCGGCGGCGACGCGGCCCCTTCCTCGACGCGGACCTCGGCGACGAAGCGGTACCCGTGCCGCGGGACGGTCTCGATGTAGCGCGGCTGCCCGGCCTCGTCGCCGAGGGTGCGACGGATGGCCTTGATGCACTGCGTGAGGGCCGCGTCCGTGACGATGACCTCGCCCCAGACCTCGGCGAGGAAGCGCTCCTTGGTGACCAATCGCCCGGCGTCCGCGACCAGCAGCAGGAGTACGTCGAAGTGGCGGCCCGGGAGCTCGAGCCGCTCGCCCGCGCCCCAGAGGCAGCGCTCGCGGGCGTCGAGGCGGAAGTCGTCGAAGGCAAATACGGGGGTGTCACTCATGCAGAACTCACCTAATCCTCACAAGATCCTCATTCGATCCTCACCGCGCACTCACGGGCGTCACGGGGCGGGGCCGCAGGTTTGCCCCGTCGCAAGGATCGGCCGAAGGTCGTCTCGGCGGCGCTCGTCTCACCACCCTTTTTACCTATCAAATCCACGCACCATGCTTTCCGATTCCACTTCTCCCGCATCCGCCCAGGTATCTGCCCCCGCTCCCAGGCTTCGGCGGTGGGCCGTCGCGACGGCGGCGCTCCTGCTGGCCGTCTTCGTCGCCATGCAGCTCAGCAACGAGGTGCGCTGGTCGCTGAGTGACTTCGTCATCGTCGGGGCGCTGCTGTTCGGGACTGGCGCGGCCTACGAGCTCGTCGTCCGGCGCGGGGGCACGCGCGCCTACCGGATCGCCGCGGCGCTCGCGCTGGTGACGACGCTACTGCTGGTGTGGGCCAACCTCGCCGTCGGTCTCGTCGGCGCCGGCGCCAGTGCAGCCAATCTCGCCTATGGTTTGCTGCCGGTTTTCGGCGTCGTGGCGGCCGTCTTTACGCGGGGCCGGGCGCGGGGTTTGGCCTATGTGACGGCGGCACTCGCGGTCGCCTGCGCTGGCATTGCCGGGTTTGCCTACGCGAGCGGTCTTGCCGACGCGCGGGAAGTGCTGCTGCTGGCCGGTGGCTTCGGGGGGTTGTATGGTGTTGCGGCGCTGCTGTTTTGGCGGGCGGCCTCGCGGTAGATTCGACGGTCTCTGTGTGCAAGAATGTTCAACGGGCTCCGCGGGCATGGGGGCAGGTTCGGCGCGCTCTACGCGCAGGCCCCCATGCGCGCGGAGCCCGTCGAACCACTAGCAAATATCCTAAGACCGAAGGCTAGGTTCCGGGGTGGGGGCCTTGCGCCCAGAGCGGGTTGCGCGCGGAGCGCGTCGAACCCCCCGCTCTGCGCGCAAGGCCCCCACCCCGACCAAACAAGCCCCCCACATCCTCCGTTACCCCAACCACCGCGCTAGCTCCCGCCCGCGCGACCTCATCAACAATACCACTCCCCCCATGGCTACCCCCGACCAACCCAAGAAGCCGCAGACCCGCCCCTCCGACGAGATCCACACCTCCGCCACCGTCCCGCCGACGGCGGGTGAGGCGGCCACTGGCCACGACACCGGCGCCGCGGAGATGACCTCCGGCTACGACTCCGATGAATCCGGCTCGGTCGACGCAGGCCACTTCTACGACGGGCAGGACATGCCCACCCAGCGCACGGTGGCGCCCGGCAACACCAACGGCATGGATCACGACGGCGTGATGGAGGACGCGTACAACGACGACAGCCAGCAGATCGGCACGCCCGTAAGTGGTTTCGACAACCCGACCGACGGAGATTCGGAAGCCCCCGGTATCATCGAGCACAAGGATGATCACCGGGCGCTGTGATCGTTTCGGAGCCATCTTGGGATTCGCTGAACCTGTGGTTTGGCGCCCGTTAGGGCGTCGCCCCGGAGCCAAGGCGAGTCATGGTAGGGGCGAAGTATGTGTATGTAGCGGCAGCCCGCGTGCCGATTCCATCGGTAAGCAGCGATCTCGTCTCTGGAGACGCACACGGGGATCTGGGGCGAGAGCGCATCCGTAGCTTGGGCGTAACGCGAAGGTGAGCTGGAGTCGGCCGAACGTCTCCGCCGTTCGACTGCCTGCGGGCCGTGGCGCGAGGTACTGTCAGGGGCGCCGCTCGGAAGCGGTCGAACGCCCCCGCGCCGTTCGACTGCCTCTGGGCCAGACATCAAGATGTAGCCGAGCGGTTCGCCCCCAAACGTCTTCGTGGCAAGGGAAGTCTGGCGGGTTTTGGCGGAAGCCCCCATCTCGCCGCGCGCGAGCCGCGTCTCGGCGAGTAGTGAGAGCCAACAGCAAGGCTTGCATGCGAATATCAGTAGCCACGCCGCAGGTTGTCGGCGTAGACATTCGGCAGGATACTCTCCTCCACGGCCCGGGCCGCGCGCTCGATGTCGTAGGCGAAGCGGACGAACTCCACGCCGACGCTCTCGCGCGTGAGGGGGGCGGTCGGCTCCGCGAGCGTCAACAGGGCGTAGCACCCGCGCGTGTCACGGTCCTTGGGCTTACCGACGGAGCCGACATTGATCGCGTGGCGGTAGCGGGCGGCGCCGCCGGTGGTGTCTTCGAGGACGCGGTGGTAGGGCTGGTGGGTGTGCCCGAAGCAAAGCACGTCGGCGTTTGCTTTTTGCATGAGACGCAATAGGCCCGCCTCGCCGCGGTCCTCGAACAGGTATTCGTTAATCTTGCGCGGACTGCCGTGCACGAGGAGCAGGTCGTGGGCCGTGGCGCCATCGCGAAACTCGAGGCGCAGGTGCGCCGGCAGGTCACGGAGGTAGGCGCGGTTGCGGGCGGTGACCAGCTCGTTGCTCAGGGCAATGGAGACAGAGCCGTTGGCGCGCTCGTCGTCGCTCGTGTAGGCGCAGCCGCAGTCGTCGCTCGCGCGCCCGACGCCGAAGTCGTAGTTGCCGGCGATCGTGGGGATGCGGCGCGCGCGGATGGCGTCGATGACCTCGTTGGGCCAGGTGTTGTAGCCGACGAGGTCGCCGAGGCAGTACACGGCATCGACCTCGCGACGGTCGAGGTCCGCGAAGAAGGCCTCCAGCGCGGGGAGGTTGGCGTGGATGTCGCTGAAGAGTGCAATCGTCATGGCGGTAGGTGACGTAGGTTTTAGCGAAAGCGGGTCTAGCAACAATCGGAGGAGCCGGCGACTGCTTGTCCGAGGAAGTCACCGAACTGCGCCCGCAGCTCGTCCCAGGCGCCCGCGTCGATGCAGTAGCACACGCGCGTGCCCTCGACCTCGCCGCGGATGAGGCCGAGCTGCTTGAGCTCCTTGAGGTGCTGCGAGATAGTTGGTTGCGCGAGGCCGATCTCGGCGACGAGTTCGCCGCAGACGCAGGTCTGGCGCTTGAGCAGGTGCTGGAGGATGGCGATGCGCGCCGGGTGCGCGAGGGCGCGCGCGAGTTCGGCGAGGCGGGTGTGGGCGGGGGGGAAGCGGGCGGGATTGACGAGGCCCATGGCAATAGGGGTTTGTTGATCGCAATGTTACGATTAATGTTCTTCCGGCGCGGCGTCCTTCGCTGAGTATTCCTGGGTACGGTTGTGGCGCCGCGGCCGAACTCTGGGAAGGACTCGACTTCCTCTTCCTGGCGCTGAGCCTAGTCGCCGTCTGGGCCTCGGCCCGCCACTCCTCCGACGCCCGCGCGCGGATGGGGCTGTGGGTCGCGTGGGGCGTCTTCGCCGCCGGCATCGCCTGCGAGCACACTGGGTTCGCGGGCGGCGCCTGGCTCATGTATCTCGGCTCCGCCGTGCTGGTCGTGCTGCACGGCGCGAAGCTCTGGGGGCTACGGCACGCGGGGGGGGGGGCCAGTCACGCAATCGTCACCGCGTGATTTTACTCGCTCCGCGGGAAGACCCCTGCCGGCCGTTGAGTCTTCGGCAGCGGCAAGTCGTCGTGGCCGCAGTCGCTGGCCGGCCCGCCGCGCCCGAGGCTGACCAGCCCGGGTGGGGCAGGGTGCTGTTCTAGAACCAAGCTACAGACTCCCGCCCAGGCCCCACCTTCGCCGCGCCTTACCGCCGCCCACCATGCCGCCATCCCGCCGCTCCGAGCTCCCGCTCGGGCTCCCGCCCACGCAATTCCTCGCCTACGGGTACCTGTGCATCCTCGTCGTTGGCTTCGGGCTGCTGTGCCTGCCGGCGGCCTCGACGAGCGCGCTGTCGTCGCTCGATCACTTCTTCACGGCGACGAGCGCCCTGAGCACCACGGGCCTCTCGACCCTGAGTACGGGCACGGACTACACGCGCTTCGGGCAGGTCATCATCTTGCTGCTCATACAGTTGGGCGGCATCGGGTACATGTCGCTCGGGTCCTTCGTGGTGCTGATGCGCAAGCGCACGCTGTCGAGTTCGCAGTCGGCGCTGCTGAGCACGGACTTCTCGCTGCCGGAGGGGTTTGACCTGGCGAGCTTCATCACGCGCCTCATCATTTACTGCGTCTCGATCGAGGTGGTGGGCGCGCTGCTCCTGGCCGCGATCTTCAGCAACGCCGGGGTGGAGGACCCGGTCTACAGTGCGATTTTCCACTCGATCTCGGCGTTCTGTACGGCGGGCTTCTCGACGTTCGGGACGGGCTTCGAGGCCTTCGCGGACGACTTCTGGCTCAACGTCGTGATCGCGTGCCTGTCGATCCTCGGGGCCCTCGGCTTCATCGTCGCGGCGGACTTCTTCTCGCGCCTCGGCCCGGAGCGGCGCCCGCTCACGTACACGAGCCGCATCATCCTGCGCTTCACGGCCATCGGGCTGGTAGGCGGGACGGTAATCCTCTACCACGCCGACCCGACCATCTACGCGATGGCCCCGGAGGTCGGCATCCAGGTGGCTTTCTTCCAGAGCATGTCCGCCATGACCACGGTTGGCTTTAACACCGTCCCGATCACGGGCCTCGCGGCGGCGCCGCTGTTTTTGATCATGATGCTGATGATCGTGGGGGCGAGCCCGTCGGGCACGGGCGGGGGCCTGAAGTCGACTACGTTCACGGCGCTCTGGGCGCAGCTCAAGAGCACGCTGCGCGGTAAGGAGCGCGCGACGCACATGGGGCGCATCATCCCGAACCACCGCATGCGCCTGGCGGTGAGCAAGTTTTTCTTCTACGTGCTCACGGTCTGCGTCGGGACCTTCCTCCTGCTGCTCGTCGAGGAGGAGCACCCGTACGACGTGCTGTTCGAGAGCCTGAGCGCCCTGGGGACGGTGGGGCTGTCGGCCGGTCCGACGGCGACGCTCTCGCCGCTGGGGAAGTTGATCTTGTGCGGGTTGATGTTCTTAGGCAGGCTCGGGCCGCTGAGCGCGGGGTTGGCCCTATTCGGCAACAGTACGCAGGCAGCGGACCCGGAGGAGGAGGATTTGGCGGTGTGAGGGGGAGAAGTGTCGAAGGGTGAGGGGCAGAAGTGTTGAAGGCGCTACCGCGTGGGTCGCCTCCCCGGCGGGCCGTGAGGTCCGCGTCCTGCCGGAGCCGGTTTGCCGCCCGCGAGCGCAGCGACGGGCGGCGGGCCGGCGGTGCGTGGGTTGCCCCCCGGCGGGCCGTAGGTCCGCGTCCTGCCGGAGCCGGTTTGCCGCCCGCGAGCGCAGCGACGGGCGGCGGGCCGGCGGTGCGGCGGGCCGGCGGGCCGGCGGGCCGGCGGTGCGGGGTCGAGGACAGAAGGGTTGAGGTGTCGAGGGGCGAGGTTTCGGAGTCTACCGATCAAGAAGGCGGCTTTCGCCAAAACCGGGGGCCCCTACGCCGGCTCGGCGATCTCGTAGAAGTGCGAGACCTGTCGCTCGACATCGTCGTAGGTGAGGATATTTTTGGTTCTGTTGACGTAGAAATAGTTGATCAGAGCAAAATCGCCACTACATCCGGCCGTGTGTAACAGCAGGACGCCGAGCGCGACAAACTGCCACAAGCCCTGCGTCGCGAAAGCAACCCCAATCATAATGGGCGTCAACACCGCGAAAGGCAGGATGGCTAAGAGGTAAAACCGCCGCCGGTCGAGCACGATGTCGTTGGAGAGTGCCGGGTACATCATGCTCTTAAAGACGCGTGCGCGCGCACCACTATTGGTGCCTGCCGGAGGGGCTTACACTGTGGCGAAACTAGATACCCGAGGTTTTGCGGACCACGCACACGGGGCTACGGATCGACTAGCGCCACGTTCGCGCCGACGGATCACGACCGGGCGCAACAATCTGCCCGCGGTCAACCTCTTTTAACAAAGCTTTGCCATGCACACCGTCCCCCCCGCCCAACTCAGTCACGAACTCCGCAAAGCCCAGTCTCCGCACATGAAACGCCGCCGCCAGGGCATCGCGCTCTCGCTCGCGGGCGCCTTCATCGGCGGGGTCGTCGGTGCCTACCAGACGGGCTTGTTTAAGCGCCTCCCCGACATCCTCCCGGGCGGCATCTGGGACGCCGAGCGTGTCGACGCCTCGGAGTACGCCTACGAGCTCCTCCAGACCGCCGACGGCCTCCTGATGCTCAACCACTACGGCATCACGGCCGTCCTCATCGGCGCCGGCGGGGCCGACCGCGCGCGCGAGCAACCCGCGCTCCCGCTGCTGGCCGCGGCGAAGGCCGGGTTTGACTTCATCAACTGCATCAGGCTCGCACGCGAGGAGTGGCAGCTCAACAAGGCGCTGTGCAGCTGGTGCCAGGTGGCGACGGCCATCTCGGGCGCGACCTTCGCGGCGACGCTCCCAGAGGCGCTGGCGGCGGGGCGGCGCCCTTCCTCGGCGTCACCCTCCGGACAAACCTACTGATCTACCCCGCTTTAGCCGCTTCCTGGTATAGCGCGGCCCCTACATATAGGAATACCTTGCACGCAAATTCCCGCCCGAACTCCCGTGCGCCCACACTCCACCCCGCTTCGCCTCCTGGCGCTCGTGCTGCTGCTCAGCTACGGGCTCTGCCACCTGGTCGAGGGCGCGCTCGGGGTGGCGCACACGCTGAGCCACGAGCTCGACGCGGTGTGGGACCGTGTCGCGGGCAATGACACGCACGGCCATGATCACGGCCATAGCCACGACCACGGCCACTCACACGGGCACCCAGCGCCGCACCGCCACAATTTCAGCGGCCTGCGACAGCGGGCCGACTTAGTTACCGCGCGCCAGCACGACCGCCAGCACGCGCACGCGCACGACGCGGAGCACGGGCATGGGCACCCCCTCCTCTCCGCCCTCGCCGCGGCCCAGGAGCAGCCCGAGTCCTCGACCGCGCCCTCCGGCGAAAAGCAACTCAACCACCCGGCAGCCAAGAAGAAGGTCATCGACCAGCACCCTTCGCTGCAGGAAGTGAACTGGGCCGACCTCGGCCCTCACACACGGGCGAAGTTCCGCCCCCTCGACGAGCAGCCGCCCCACGGGCCCTCGCTGCGCACCGTCGTGCCCCCGCCGCAGGCCTGAGCCCCCGCTCCGTACGCACTTAAGGGCCCCCGAGCGGGCCCCTCCTCGGACCGCGGTAGCGCCCCCGGGGCTGCACGACGCATGTAAGGTTTTGGCGAAAGCCCCCGTGTCTAGCATAGCGCGCGGGCCAGGCAGGATTTGTGAAACCGGATCGCGAGACCCGGCTTGCCGCACCACCAGAGCCCGCGCCGTGCAGCTCCGCGCGCCCGCGCCGGCCCCTATTATCTATTTCCAAATCTCATCTCAGATGAATCCATTTTACCTGCCCACCGCGGCGGGCCTGCTCTGCTGTGCCCTGTCCGCAACCCTGGCCACCGGCCAGACTTCCTCCCTCACCGGCGTCGTCCGTTCCGAATCCGACGAAGGTCTCGAGGGCGTGAGCATCCTTGTCGAAGACACCAACACCGGAGCCCTAACCGACGCCCAGGGCCAATTCGTCATCAGCAACTTAGCCGCCGGCACGTACACGCTGGTGGCGACCTCGGTCGGGATCGAGACGGAGACGCGCAAGGTTAGCCTGGCCGACGGCGAGCGCAAGCAGGTCAACTTCAGCCTGCGGAGCTCCGTGACGGCCCTGAGCGAGATCATGGTCCGCGGCGAAGCCCTCGACCCGCGCAACCGCACCATTACCGTCAACGAGCTCGACAAGGAGCAGATTCGCACCCTTAACGTAGATCACCCCATCCGCCTCATCGAGCAGATTCCGGGGGTGGATCTACTGTCTTACAACCAGGGTGGGGTGGCCGATCAGTTCTCCATCCGTGGCTTCGGCGGCGGCGGCCACGAGGGGCAGGCCGGCGCCCAGGTCGACGGCATCTCCCTCAACGAGGCCGAGGGCCACTCCGATGGCTACGCCGACCTCAACATCCTGATCCCGCTCGAACTCGAGTCGGTGAAGGTCTACAAGGGGCCCTCCTCCGTGCTCTTCGGTCGCTTCGCCGAGGGCGGGACGCTGGCCATGGAGACCCGCAAGGGCGGCAACTACCAGGACATTAGCGTCTCCGGCGGATCGTACGAAACCGTGAACGCCCAGTATGCGCTCGGCAAGGACATCGCCGTCGGTAGCCGAGGGCGCGAGCTCGAGACCAACTTGGCATTCCAGTTTTACCAGTCCGATGGCTACGCCGAAAACTCCGACTACCTCCGGGGGAATGTCGCGGGCCGGATCGGCTACCAGCTCACGGATAAGACCGACGTGGCGCTTTCGCTGCGGGGCCACAGCAGCGAGTGGGAGGCCGCCGGCTACATCCGCGAGCCGCGCCTGAACGACCGGGACCTGCGTCGCACCCAGGAGACGAACGCCGAGAACGACGGTGGCGCCAAGCAATTCTACTCCCAGCGCGTGGACGTCAACCACAATATCTCCGATAGTCTGCGGCTGTTGGTGTTCGGCTACGCCGTACAGCAGGACTTCACCCGCTTTGCCAAGTTCGGCTTGGCCCCGGGTGGGCAGACGGAGCGCTTCAACACGCGAAACGTGTATGCCACCGGGGCGAGCCTCAACGGCAAAGGCGGAATCGGCGATGTGCGCATGGACTACGTGGCGGGAGCGGAGTTCTACACCGAGTCCACCGACCGGAAGCGCTGGCGCTCGAGCAACCGCGTGCGCGGCGAGCAAATCCTCCAGCGGGACTACGATGTCCAGACGGTTTCGCTCTTTGCGCAGGGTGAGTTTAACGTGAGTCGCTTCTTCCGGCCATCTATTGGCCTGCGCTACGACAAGTTCTTCGGCTCGTTTAACAGCAACGACCCTGGGCGGCCATCCTTCTCGAATGAGATCGGCAACCTCTCTAACGTGACCCCGAAGCTCGGGCTTCGGTCGACGGTTTACGAGGGCTTAGACCTGCGGGCCAGTGCCTCGAATGGCTTCTCGCTGCCGAATAGCGCCGACAAGTACGACCAGGAGTTGGACCTAGAGCCCGTGCAGCTTTGGCAGTACGAATTGGGGGCCTCCTACACGGGTGTGCGTTGGCTCGAGCTCGACGCCGTCGGTTTCGTCCTGAATACTTCCAACGAAATTTTCGAAAGCCCTCCGGGGTCGGGCGACTTGGTCAACGTCGGTCGGACCATGCGCTCGGGGATCGAGACGGAGGCCGTCGTCAAGCCTCTACCCGGCCTGCGGATCCGCGGCACCTTCTCGTACATCACGACTAGCGTCGAGGAGAATCCAGAGTTGCTGTTCGTCGGCAAGAGCTTGGTAAACATCCCGCAGACGATTGGCATGTTCGACGTCTCGTACGCGCTGCCGAGTGGGCTCGGCGCACGGTACATGATCCGCGACGTGGGCTCCTACTTCACTAACTCCGACAACACGGCGAGCTACGACGGATACACCGTCTCGAACCTCTTCTTGTTCTACAATTTCGACCAGACTTCCGCTAGGAGCGGTCGGGCGTTCGTGGAAGTCCGCAACTTATTCGATGCCGAATACTCGGAGACGGTCTTCGGCGATGTCGGCTCCCAGATTTTTACGCCTGCGCCCACCCGCAACGTAACGGCCGGCGTGATCTACAGCTTCTAACCTCACCCGGGAAGTTCGGCCAGGATGGTGCGCTTCCGCCTGGCCGGGCTTCCGCTTTTTTCGACTTTCGTCAAAACCTACTTCTCATGAATATTGCAACCTTCACCCGCTTGCTGATCAGTGCTACGCTGTTGGCCAGTTGCGGGCACGAGCACGGACCCGACACGCACACCCACGGGGCCGACGGCCATACGCACGGCCCGGACGGCGAGGAGATTGCCCACACGCACGGGCCGGACGACCGCGGCGACGGCCACAGCCACTACGACGCCAGCGCCGAGAGGCCCGCGTTTACGTACCTGGCGATGAACGGTGAGTTTCACCTCAACCCTGGGGACTCGATGTCCAACAACGATCCGCGGAACCCGGGTCGCCTGAAGCTCACCACCAGCAAAGAAGCCGGTTCAATTACGCGGATGGCTATCTACGACCATACCGACTTCAACAAGCAGCTGGCAGAGTGCGGCTACGAGTTCGTCGGTAGCCGCCCCGATCCGCACTACTATCCGGCCCAGTCCAAGACTTCGATCTGGGATGTATTTAAAAAAGTGGAAGACTTCTCCGGAGACTGCTCGGAGTATAAGTACGTCATCTCCCGCTCCCCGCACGGCGAACCGATCCACATGCACTTTCGCTACGGGCAGGACGTGGAGGCGCTCTTGGCGATGAGCAACGATGCGGAGGACAATCGTTTCAATCCTTGGTGGGCTACCTACTGCGACATCGCGCGGACGACGGCCTGCGATTAGGCGTGGCCGAACACACGGATGGCGTGGACTATCTGTCCGGAACGGTCGCACACCCATGGACGCCGACCGCCTCGACGGCGCTGCCGCCTTACCCTCACTCGCGGACGCAGGGCGCCCCAACTCACCCCGGGTGAAGCAGGGACCCACGCTTGCCGCCCCGGGGCCGTAACCACGCTCAGTGCCCTTCGTGCACAAAAACTCCGCATTCGAGCACAGTCCCGGCGCACCTACCCGCATCGGGTTAGACACCACGTTTTGGGGCTCCCTAGGTTTGGGCTCGGCTTTCGCCAAAACCCGCCGCGGTGCCCCCCCGGTGTCGGGTTTTGGAGAAAGCCCCCAAAGCAACACAACCCAAACCTCATGTCAAAACTCTTCCTCACCGGGGCCTTCCTCCTCGTCGCCCTCGCCGACGCCCTCGCACAGGGACACGCCGCCACCGAGACCACGGTCGGCAACGCCAACACCACCACCGTCGACCAGTCCGGCAGCCAGCACGTGGCCACCGTCTCCCTCACCGGCGACGCCAACGCCGTCGACATCGACCAGGGCGACCTCGGCAACACGGCCGCCGTCACCACGACGGGCGCCACCAACAAAGCCAAGATCGAGCAAGGCACCACGGGCTTCGCGGCCGCGAGCACCGCGGACGTCACGCAGTCCGGCGACCTCAACGACGCCACCGTCGAGCAGGGCACCACCGGCGGCGGGGCCGCGACCGTCGTGGCGACGATCACGCAGACCGGCGATCGCAACCGCGCCACCTCCACGCAGGCCGAGGACGGCAACGCCAGCGGCCTGAGCCTCTCCGAGACGACCCAGACCGGCAACCGGAACGCCTCCGACATCATCCAGGGTGATGACGCCTCCCTCGGCGGCGGCAACACCGCCGTCGTCGGCCAGGACGGCAACCGCAACGACGCCGAGATCTCGCAGAACGACGACGGCGGCTCGGGCATCGGCAACCGCGCCGAGATCGCGCAGGACGGCCGCCGCAACACCGCCGACATCGACCAGACCGAGGGCTTCAACGGCTCGTTCAACTCCGCCCTCATCGAGCAGACCGGCGACAACAACGAGGCCTACGGCAACCAGGCCGAGGAGGCGCCCGGCGGCAACCTCAACGACGCCACCCTCAGCCAGGACGGCGACAAAAACTTCGGCCGCTTCGCGCAGCGTGGCCAGGCCAACACCTCCACGCAGTCCCAGCGCGGCAACCTCAACCGCGCCGAGGTGACGCAGAGCAGCTCCCTCAACACCGCCGAGCAAACCCAGGGTGAGACCGGCGCGAGTGCCACGGGCAGCGAGGCCTACATCACGCAGTCGGGCGTCGGCAGCACCGCCCGCCAGACGCAGATCGGCACCCTCCACGTGGCCACCGTCACGCAGACCAGCAGCGCCAGCACAGCGACCCAAGTCCAGGAAGGCAGCGGCCACACCGCCACCACTACACAGAGCGGCCTCGGCCAGACCTCGACCCTCACGCAGGACGGCAGCGGCCACACCGGTACGCAGACCATCGTCGGCGGCGGCGGCAACAAGACCACCGTCGACCAGGCCGGCAGCGGCCACACCGCTACCCAACGCGTCGAGGACGGCTCGCCGATCGGCAACGTCGCCGAGGTCACGCAGACCGGCGCCGGCAACACCGCCTCGCAGACGCAGGCCTTCGACTCCAACGAGGCTTACGCCACGCAGTCGGGCAGCGGCAACGAAAGCGTCCAAGTCCAGCGCACGAACCCGAACTTCGGACCCGGCTCCGTCGCCACGCTCACGCAGTCGGGCAGCGGCAACTACAGTTCGCAGTCGCAGACCGACGGCGACGGCGCCACCGCCGCCACGACCCAGGCCGGCGCCAGCGACGAGGCCTACAGTGTCCAGGCGGGCAAGCGCCACGGGGCCACCGTCTTCCAGGGCTTCACCGACGCCACCAGCGCCGGGCAGTTCGCCCGCATCGAGCAGGCCGGCAACGACCAGACGGCCACCCTCACGCAGGACGGCAGCGGCAACTCGGCCTTCACGTCGCAGCTGGGCGCCCCCGGCGGTAACGAGATCACGCTCACGCAGACGGGCGCCGGCAACTTCACCGGCACCGACCTCGTGGCCGGCATCACGCAGGACGGCCAGGACCTCACGTTCGGCGCCACGCAAAGCGGCGACCTCAACGAGGTCCGCAGCGCGCAGACGGGCGTCGGCCACGGGGCCACGCTCTTCCAAACCGGCAACGCCAACCTCCACACCCTCGACCAATCCGGTAGCGACCATTTCAGTGCCGTGACCCAGACCGGCAACCGCAACGTGAGTACAGTCACCCAGAGTGGCGGCGGAATCATGCCGCTGTAAACCCTCCCCGTATCCCGATCCCGAAGTGAGCCCGGCCGACGTCGGGTGATACAGCACTGGGTGGCGCCTCCGGGCGTCCACCCGGTGCTTTTTTTGCAAAGGTCCTAGCTTTAGGCGGTCATCTCATGGAGCAGCTCAGCGTCCTCATCGTCGAAGACGAAGCCATCGTCGCGCTCGACCTCGCCGACCGCGTCGAGGAGATGGGCTACGCCGTGGCTGGAGTGGCCAACTCGATCGTCGCGGCCGAGGCCATTGTACACGCCGGGCGCGTCGACATTATCCTGCTCGACATCCAGCTCCAGGGCGGGGTCGACGGCATCGACGGCGTGGCCCGCCTGCTGGCCATCCGCCGCGTGCCCTTCATCTACCTCACCGCCCAGGCCGACCTCCACACCTTCGCGCGCGCGAAGGCCACCGGGCCCTCGGCCTACCTGCTCAAGCCCTTCGACGAGCGCAGTATCCAGGTCGCCATCGAGGTGGCGGTTTATAACTTCACGCAGTCCCGCACCGCCCTCGCGGCCGAGGCCCCGGGCGCCGACGCCGCGGCGACCGACGCCGGAGGCGCGCCCCCCGAACGGCCCGCCCTCACGGCAGACACGATCTTGGTGAGCGAGGAGCACCTCTTCATCAAGCAGAACTACCGCTTCGTCAGGTTACCGCCCGCGCTGATCTTGTACCTCCGCGCCGACGGCCCGTACACCGACATCGTCACGGCACACAAGTCCTTCGCGATGCGGATGCCCCTCCACGCCCTCCTCACGAAACTCGGCGACGCGGGGCTCGTGCGCGTGCACCGCAGCTACGCCGTGCACCGCGAGCACGTCGACAGCTTCAGCGAGACCGAGCTCGTCATCGGCAAGGAGGTCATCCCGCTGGGGGCGGCCTACCGCGAGGGTTTCTTCAGTGGCTTCCGCGCGTGTTGAGGTCCGCCGTCGCGCTCGTCGCCCTCGCCGTTGTACTCGCGACGGCCGTGCCGAGCGCGGCGGGCTCGGCGCGGCAGGCACCCGATGTTTCGGTGGCGGCAACGACGCCGACAGCCACGGCGGAGGTGGAGCACGACTTCCGTGACGCCAGCGTGGAGGCCCTCCGCGGGCGCGCGCAGTACGCCGCGGCGGTGGCGGTTTTGACGAAAGTCGAGGCCTACGACTGGCCGCGCGTCCGCTACTGGCGCGACTACACCGCCCCCATGGCCGAGGCCTGGCCCGAGGATACCCTCACGCTGCGGCGCGCCGTGGCCCTCACCACGCACCTGCGCAGCAACGGCAACTTCGGCGAGGCCTACCGCCTCGCCCGCGAGGCCATCGCCCTCGCGCACCGCACCGCGCGCGCGGACCTGCTGCCGGCCGCCTACCTCGAGGCCGGCACCTCGCTGAGCGAGTTCGACCCGCCGGCCGGCCTCGCCCTCCTCGACAGCGCCGTGTGGTGGAGCCGGCGCCGCGGCGACGTCGCGACCGCCACGACGGCCTACACCCACAGGGCCTACGCCCTCGGGCTCATGACACCCTTCGACGACGTGGCCTACAAGATGAACCTCGACGCGGCCTGTGAGCTCGCCTGCGACAACGGGATGCTCGACGCGCAGCTCACGCTCAACTACCACTACGTCGACTACCACGCCAACCGCGGGGCCTACGCCGAGGCGGAGGCTTTCGCCAAAACCTCCTACGCCGTCGCCGAGGCCCTCGGGGGCGGGGTGTACCTGCTGATGCCGCGGCAGATGGACGCCGTCATCGCGCGGGCGCGGGGCGACTACCCGGAGGCCCTGCGCCTCAGCGAACTCGCGCGCGTGGCCTTGGAGCGCCTCCAGGATCGCGAGGGCTTGCTGGAGCTGTACCCATTCCTCGTCGACCTCTACGAGCGCACGGGGGACTACCGCCGGGCGCACGAACTCAACACGCACTACGTCGGCCTGCGCGACAGCGTCCTGTCGCTGCGGAAGGCGCAGCTCGTGCAGGACCTCGAGGCCCGCTACGGCGCCGCGCAGCGCCAGGCCACCATCGAGCTCCAGGCCGCCGAGTTGCGCTCGTCGCGCCTGGCGCAGGCCTTGCTGGCGGCCGGGCTGCTGGCCGCGCTCGCGCTCAGTGTAGGCGTGGCCTGGCAGACGCGACGCACGCGGAGCGCCAACCGCGCCCTGGCCGCGCTCCACGAGCGCGAGCGCGCGCAAAACGAGCGCCTCAACGTCCTGATGGCCGAGCTCCACCACCGCGTGAAGAACAACCTCCAGACGGTGAGCAGCCTCCTGCGGCTCCAGTCCCGCCAGGCTACCGACGCGAGCGCCCGCGCGGCCCTCGACGCCGGGCAGCGCCGCGTGGAGGTGATGGCGATGATCCACCAGCGCCTCTACGAGAGCGACGACCTCGACGTCGTCGACGTCGCGCAGGTCATCCCGGAACTCGTCGACAAGATCGTATTCGCGTACGCGGGCAGCGCGCTCCCAGGCCGTCATACGTACAGCTTCGCGGTGGGGGTGCTCGAGGTCGGGCAGGCGATCCCGTTGTGCTTGATCGCGAACGAGTTGATCACCAATAGTTGTAAGCACGCCCACGCCGACCCGGCGCAACTCCGCCTCGCGATCTCGCTGCGGCGCGTCGGGGAGGAGCTGGCGTTCGCATACGCCGACGGCGGACCGGGCGCGGGGGCTGCCGCAGGAGTGCAGAGTGCCGCGGGCGTGCCGGGTGCCGCCAACGCCCGTACCGCGCCGTCGGCGACCGCCGGGCGCCCGGCATCTGGGTTCGGGACGAAGCTCATCGGGGCCCTCGCCTCGCAGCTCAATGCGCGCGTGGAGGCCGGGGCGGAGTTCCGGATGTGGTTTCGGGGAGGGAGCCGCACCTGAGCCGCAGGTTTCCGCTGCCGCAGGTAGTGAAGCCGGATCAGCCGGGACGAAGTCGTCATTGAGCCGCGGAGGACCAATCCAGAGGAGGGTGCCTAGCTTGCCCCCATGTCGCACGCCTTCACCTTCGGCAAGTACCTACCCTTTCACCGCGGGCACGAGGCGCTGATTGCATTCGCGCTCGGGCGGGCCGCCAGTCTCACGGTGCTGGTCTGCGCCTCCGACCGCGAATCGATCAGTGGCGCAATGCGGCGGGCGTGGATCGAGGAGACTTTCGCGGGCCACGCCACGGCGGATCGCCTGGAGGTGCGCACGCTCGACTACACCGAAGCCGAGCTGCCGAATACCTCCGTGGCTTCCGAAGGCATCTCTCGGCTGTGGGCGGTACGCTTCCGTGCGGAGGTGCCGGAGGCCGACCTCGTCGTCACTTCCGAACCGTACGGCGCGCTGGTGGCGGCCGCGATGTCGATTGATTTCCTGGATTTCGACCCGGACCGAAAAGAAGTACCGGTCTCCGCCACGGACTTACGGAGGGACGTGTTCGCCCACTGGGCTTACCTGCCGCCGGTCGTGCGCCGTGACCTCGTGACGAAGGTCGTCGTGCTCGGGACGGAGTCCACCGGCAAATCGACGCTCTGCGCGGCGCTGGCGGCTCACTTTGACGCGACCTTGGTGGCGGAGGCCGGGCGCGAACTGATACCAGACTCCCGGAGCTTTACGCTCGCCGACCTCGGGGCGGTGGTTAAGCGACACACCGAGCGGGTGGCGGAGGCCTCGGCGGGGGAGCGCGGGCTCCTCATCGTCGATACCGATGTCCACACCACGGTGTCCTACGCGCGCTACAGTCTGGGCGAGGAGCTCGTCGTGGGCGCGTCGGTGCGCGAGGCGCAGCGGGCCGATCTGTACCTCTACCTCCGCGCCGACGTGCCGCACGTCCAGGACGGGACGCGGCTCGGACGCGAAGACCGCGACGCGCTCGACGGCTCGCACCGGGCAGTGCTGGCGGAGGCGGGCGTCGCCTACGCGGAGCTCACCGGCGACTGGGCGGCGCGTTGGGCGCAGGCGCGCGATGCGGTGGCGGAGCTGGTGGCGCGGCGGCGGTGTCTAGAAGTGCGGGGGTGATTACGGAAATACCCGCCGTTTGTCAAGTACAGCAGCTCTGAGACGCGCTTTGACTTCGGAAAAATCGATCGGCTCGATCATTAGGGCCGGCTCCCGCTCGAAATTGATGTCATCAAAGTAGGTCAGTGATTTAGTGGCGATGATAGCACCAGACTGGGGATACTTAGCTTCGTACGCCGCCAGCATTTCTACGAGCGAGAACTCTCCGAGAAGTACGTACATATCGTAGTAGTCCTTTACGCGCGTGCCATTCCCACTGATCGCATTCAATTTCATCGCGGCGATGTCAAGGGGGTGCGCCATGCGCAGGCCGTCCACCTCGATGGTCGGACGGACGATAGGGTAGTTGTGGCGGATGAAATCCACCTTGATTGCATCGCAATAGCCCATCAGGCCATTGTTGAACTTATCCCGTGTCACGAAGCGGTAATCCTCAAGCAGGTAAGCCTCGAGTTTGTTCGAGTCAAAGGTGGCCGGGGTGAAGAGATCCAGGTCGATCGAGAGCCTGTGTTGGTACTGTAAGGCGAGCGCCGTGCCGCCGACGAGGGTGAAGTGTCTCAATCGGGCATCCCCCATTAGCTTCCCCAGGAGCGCAAAGGTCTTTGGCTCGATAATCTTCGCGCTATACTGCATCTGTGACGAGGTTAGAATTTACGAAGAGCTGCGCAAATTCCCTATTGCGCTTCGTTAACTGCCGCGACCACGCCGCCACTTCCAAGAACTTTTCCTTGCCGTAGTACGCCTGCGCCGCGCGCCACTCCTCGAGGTTGCCGCGCTCGATGACGCGCTCGATCGCGATGCGGTAGCTGCGGTCGTAGTCGAACTTCGCGAGGTCGTACTCCCAGAGGAGGTGCTGCGGAAGGGTGAAGGCTTTGGCGTCGGTGGGCATCGCGGGCGTGGTGCTGGGGTGGGGGAGTAGTGGTGAAGCTAGTCAACGGGCCCGGGTGGGTGGCCTTTCGGCAAAACTAGCGTTTTTGATACCCTGACCTAGCTGGCGAACGCGTGCGTAGGATTCGTAGCCCGACCGTACCTTGGGCGCCATGCAAAACGCCGACCTAAAGCAGGCTCTCCTCCGCCGCATCGACGCCATCGAAAGCGACGAGGAACTCCTCCACGTTGCCGAAGCCATTGGGGACGCCCTCCGCGCACCGCGACCCACGCCAACGATGGCGCGCGAGGACCCCGATTCTGTTTACGCGGCTCAGGCAGATACCGAGACGGATGACGCGTCAGACACCGACCACGACGAAGTCCTGGGCTACCGTCCGAACGGCGAGACGGTGACTTTACGGGGCGCCGTGTCCGACTGGGAGGCTGGCCTGGAAGAGGTGCTGAATGGGGGGGGACATTCTACCGAAGCAGTACTCGAGTTTCTAGCGAAGCGTCGACGTTCCTGATGACGATTGTCCAAAGCACAATCGCTAGAGATCGACTCGCCGAGATCGAAGACTATTGGGCCACGGTGAGTAGTGCGAAGAAAGCTGCAAGGCTCGTCGACGATTTGGCTTCCTTACCTCAGCGGATACTCAACTTCCCAGTTGCTTTCCCGATCTTTTACCGCCGTGCCTTACCGCCGCCGCCCCGCGCTTTTAGGGTATTGCGGTACAAGAACTACAAAATCATCTACGTCCTCGTCGAGGAGCGCGGCGAAGTCGTCGTAGTAGACTATTGGCACAACGCTCGCAATCCCGACACATTACTGGAGGCCCTCGATGCTTTCGTAGTCTAGGTCCATCTGCTGAACTTACGACTATACCGGCGCGAGCCGCACAGAAAACCGAGCCGCTGCCACCCCCAATATCCTAAAGCCCTCGTGTAGCTCGCTCCTGCGCGACAGCGTAGGGGTAAAACGTGATCGGCTCCACGCAAATCATGCTCGCCACCGGGCTCCAGAGCATGAAGTGCCCGAAGCCCTCGGTCGTGAGGCGGATCGCGCCGTCGGGCCCGTCGCGGAGGACGATATCCGTGCAGCCTTCGACGCGGTAGGCGCGATCCCCGACGGCCATGACGTCCGCCAGGGCAATCGATTCGCCGTTCGCCTCCACCGTTACTGTGTCGGACGTGAGCCGGAACGCCGGGTGGTAGCCGAGCATAAACGGCATCCCCGGCTCCCCGCTGATCTCGAAGCCGACCGCTAGGCCATCGGCACCGAGCGTGAAGGTTTTGCGGAAGCGGAAGTCATACGGCCACGACAAGTGCTCCGCCGTGGACTTGGCCGGGAACTTCGCGTTCTCGACGCGTTTGCCCGCGGTGGTAGCTCTTCTCGTAGGCGGCGGAGGCTGTCGGTCGCCTCGACGAGCGTGTAGACCAACTCACGTAGCAAGCCATGCTGGTCCTGTATCGCCTTCCCGCGCGGGGTCTCGACCGCGAAACCCGCCTCGGCGGTCGGGCCGATGATCGGGAACATCTCCGTGTCCGAACTGCGCCACCCGGGACTGCCCTTCTGGTGGATGTACTCGCGGGCGCCGACGAGGTAGGCGATGAGTTCGCCGTCGTCGATGCGGACGGTCTGCGCGTTGTGTTGGAGGGTCGTAACCACGGGGGAAGGTGTGTTGGCTTAACCCCGCGCAACGTCTTTACCTTGCCTCCCGTGCGATACCCACTGCTTCTCTCTCTGGCGGGCCTACTGTTCGTCGCTGCCTGCGGGACGCGCGGCGCGACGCGTAGCACGACCCGCGGCAAGACCCTCGTGTGGTCCGACGAGTTCGACCGCCCCGGCCCGCCGGACACGACCCGCTGGAACTACGCCGTCGGCGGTCACGGCTGGGGCAACCACGAGGAGCAGTTCTACACGGAGGCCCGCGCCCGCAACGCCCGCGTCGAGGGTGGGCACCTCGTCATCGAGGCCCACCGCGAGCCGCACGAAGGCTCGGCCTACACCTCGGCGCGCCTCACGACGAAGGACATCGCGAGCTGGACCTACGGCTACGTCGAGGCCCGCGCCAGGCTCCCGCAGGGCCGCGGCACTTGGCCGGCGATCTGGATGCTCGGCGACAACATCGACGAGGCCGGGTGGCCGCTGTGCGGCGAGATCGACATCATGGAGCACGTCGGCTACGCGCCCGACACCGTCCACGGCACCGTCCACACGAAGGCCTTCAACCACGGGATCGGGACGCAGGTCGGCAAGGCGATCCACGTCCCGAACACCGCGGGCGAGTGGCACGTCTACGCCGTGGACTGGGACCCGGAGCGCATCGTGTTCCTCGTCGACGGCCGGCCCTACCACCGTTTTGACAAGCGCGCCGGCGCCACCGTGGAGCAGTGGCCCTTCGACGCGCCGCAGTACCTGCTCCTCAACCAGGCCGTCGGCGGGGACTGGGGCGGGCAGCGCGGCGTGGACACGAGCGTCTACCCGCAGCGCATGGAGGTGGACTGGGTGCGGGTGTGGCAGTAAAATACGAAAGTGGAGAGTGGAAAGTGCGCCGCCGCGTAGGCTAGGCCGACGGGACCGACGGCAGGTTTTGGCGCAAGCCGTCAACGTATCGCGCGGCGTCACGTTAGGCACTTTCCACTCTTCACCTTCCAACTTTCCGACTTTATGGACGTCGCCGACCTACGCCAAGACTACCGCCGCGGCGCCCTCGAGCGCGAAGACCTCGACGACGACCCCATCGCGCAGTTCCGCACCTGGATCGAGGCCGCGATCGCGGACGAGCTCGCGGAGCCGAACGCGGTGGTCGTCGCGACGGTCGATGCGCACGGCAAGCCGGACGCGCGCGTGGTGTTGCTGAAGGGCTACGACCAGCGGGGTTTCGTGTTTTACAGCAACTACGAGAGCGCGAAGGGGCGGCAGCTCGAGCAGCACCCGGCCGCGGCGATGGTGTTCAACTGGCTCGAGCACGAGCGCCAGGTGCGGGTTCGCGGCAGCGTGCAGCAAATCAGTCGCGAGGAGACCGCGGCGTATTTCCACTCGCGGCCGAAGGGTTCGCAGCTCGGGGCCTGGGCCTCGCCGCAGAGCCGCGTCATCGAGGACCGCGCTGTCATGGAGGACCGGCAGGCCGAGTTGGAGGCGGCTTACGCCAAAACGGATGCCGTGCCCGTGCCTGAGCACTGGGGTGGGTACCGCGTGACCCCGGTCGAGATCGAGTTTTGGCAGGGGCGCTCGAGTCGGTTACACGACCGGTTCCGCTTCCGCAAAACGGATGGTGGGTGGGAGGTGGAGCGGCTGGGGGCGTGAGGGTTCGGAGCGCGAGTGGGTCAATGGCTGCACTTCCTATAAGACATCAGGCGAGCCACGCCGGGCCCACCCCGCGGACGCTCAGTCCCGAATGATGGTCACGGAGTTGCCGTTGCCGCGCTGCGAGACGCGGGTGCCGCCGTCGGGCGTGGCACCGGTGCCGGGTTTGGGCTGTTCTGCATCCTTAGGCTGGTCGGCGGCGGGCGCGCCGCCCTGCGTCACCGAGGCCCGGTTGCCGTTGCCGGACTGCGTGACCGTGACGACATCGCGCGGGCCGGCGCCCGCGATGGCGGCCGCATTGCCCTCACCGGTCTGGGTGGCGGTGACGGCCTCGCTCGCGGCGCTGCCCTCGTCCATCGTCACGGCGTTGGCCTCGCCCAGCTGCGTAACTGTGGCGCGGGTCTCGCCGCCGGACTGCGTGATGTCGATCGCCTCCCCGCCGGACTGCGTGACGGTGATCGTGTTGCCACCGCCGGCTTGTTGGACGGAGGCGCGGTTGCCGTCACCGGACTGCGTGACGGTCGCGGAGCTCTGGGCGGCGGCCCCGGCCGCGCTGGCGACGAGGGCGGCGGAGAGGAGGAGTCGGTAGGTCATCATGGGGAGTAGGTCTTAATTTGGAGGGGTAGAGCTAGCTGAGGAGAGTATGTGAATAAAGGATAAGTATGGGTGGCCGCGCGGGTGGAAAAAGAGAAAGGCCAGCGCTCGCGCGCTGGCCTTTGCTGTCGCTTAGTTCTGCGTAATCGTCGAGGTGTTCCCGTTGCCCATCTGACTGATGGTCGCCATGTTGTTTTCCGAGTTGACCGTCACCGTGGCGACGTGCGAGAGGCCGTTCTGCGTGATGCCCACGCCGTTGTTGTTGCCCTCGTCCGTGCCGGTGTTGAACGTGACCGTCGCCTTGTTGCCCGTGAGCGCCGTAGCGCCGGCGTCACTGGTCTGGTTGACCGTGAGTCGATTGCCGCCACCCTGGTTCCACTTACCGGTCACGCTGTTCCAGTCGCCGGTCTGCACGGAGGTCGCGACGTTGCCGCTGTGGCGCAGGTCGAGAAACTCGGACGAGTTACGGTTGCCGTTTTGGGTCTGGCTCGTCTCCGAACCACTCACTTGCCTCGTGGAGCGGG
This sequence comes from Saprospiraceae bacterium, assembly GCA_965215115.1. Lineage (GTDB taxonomy): Bacteria > Bacteroidota > Bacteroidia > Chitinophagales > Saprospiraceae > CALDTK01. Next base: position 696,683 of record OZ244050.1, on the reverse strand, counting down.
CGAGGTTGAAAGACCCGACCTGGCGGATGAAGGCGCTGTTGCCGTTGTTGAACGCATCGTTGTCGTCGCCCTGTTGGTAGATCGTGACATCGCCGCCGCCACTGGAGACGACCTCGTTGCGAGAGCCGAGCTGGTCGATGTCGAGCTTGGTGCCGTTCGTGAAATCGGCCTTGTTGTCGTCACCGAGTTGGTCGACCGTCGCCGTCTGATCCGTGCGGCTCTCCTGAACGCTCGGGTCGGCCTCCTGGCCGTCGGCGAACCCACCGATCTGGTTGCGGTTGCCCTGCTGGCTAAGGGTCGCGGTGTGCTTGCCTTTCGGGTTAGGGCTGCCGAACTTCTGCTCCAGGGCAATCTGGTTGGCGTCGCCGACCTGCTTGAGGGTGGCCGTGTGGCCGCCCGAAGCGACGCCGCTGTTCACGCCGGTGGTCTGCTTCACCTCGGCGGCGTTGTTTTTGCCGTCCTGGGTAGCGGTGAGCTTGTTGTCCTTGCGGGTCTGGTCGACGGTGAGGCTGTTGCCGCCGCCGCCCATCTGCGTAGCCGTCACGGTGTGGCCCCCGTCGCCGCGCTGGTCGATGTCGGCGGTGTTGACGCCACCGCTCTGCGTGAGGGTCGACGAGCTGGAGGCACCCTGCTGGTTGACGTCGGCCTTACTGCCGCCGGACTGCGTGGCCGAGCTCTTGTTGCTGCTACCGTTCTGTAGGATGATCGCGCCGCTGCCACCGCTCTGGGTGACGCCCGAGGTGTTGCCGGCGCCCGTCTGGGTCGTGGTCGCCGAGTTCTGCGCGACGGCCGTGCCGGCACCTGCGACGAGGGCGGCGAAGAGGATGTTCTTGAACTTCATAGGAAAGGATTGTGGAAGTTGTGGGCTTTCGGCCCGTGAGTTGGTTGAGGAAAAAAGTGATGGCCGTGAGGCCGTTGGTTACGATGGAGGGTTTAGCGGGCGAGCCCGAGGCGCAGGGTTTCTTCGCCGGCGCTCAGGAAGAGCACGCCGTTGGGTATGGACTGGAGGTCGACCGACGCCACGCCCCGTGCGTCGAAGGCGACGGTGGTGAGGCGCTGCCCGGTGGCGGTAGTGATGTCGAGGGTTTTGGCGGAAGCCGAAGTCACCGTCGCCACCTCGCCCACGAAGCTCAGCAGCCGCAGCCCCCCGGCGCGCGCCCCCGTGCCGGCCGCGACTATTTCGCTGAGGGTCCGCGTGCCGTCGTGGTCGATGCCGATCACCTGGACGTAGGCCACGGCGGCGTCATTGGCGGGGAAAGTCGTGCGGAAGGTCTGCTCCGCGGCGCTGTCGCCCCCGGCGTCCACGGTGGCGACGGTCCGGAGTTCGGGGCTTTCGCCAAAACTCGCCAGCACCTCGAAGCGCTCTACGCCCCGCTGCTGCGCCGTGGTCCAGGTCACCTCGATGTCCTGTCCGAGGGTTTTCGCCGCGACGGAGGTAAAGTCGAGGGGCAGCGGGGCGGCCAGGGCGCCATTGATGACGAACTCCCCGAGGGCGATCGAGTTGATGGCCGTCGTGGCGCCGATGGGGAATATCCGCACGACGAAGGTCCGCAGGGTGCTCTCGAGGGCGGGGGCGGTGATCGTGTTAGACACCCCGGCCACCACCGGGAAGGTGCCGACGGTGACGGGGTCGCTGAAGGAGACGGAGCGGCTGTACTGAATGATGACGGCCGTGGGCCCCCCGGTAGTGCTCTCGAAGCGGCCCGAGAGGCCAGTCACGTCGAAGTCGGCCGTGCCGCTGATGCGCGCCTGGAAGTACCCCCCGGGCGTGGTCGACGTCGGGAAGCTCCCCGCGTACAGGGCGATGTCGCCGGGGGTGAATGGGGCCGCCTGGCGGGAGATGATCGAGGCGCCCCCCGCCGCGATCATCTGAAACCCGATCACGGCCGGGTTGCTGGTCGTCGGTGCGGTACCGGTCTCGAAGGTGTAGGTCGCCAGCGGCTGCGCAACCGCGCAGAGGCAGCTGAGTGCGCAGGCGGCGGCGAGGAGTAGGGGTTTGGTCATCGGGAGTCGAATAGGGTGTGGGAGCGTGCGCCGGGGTCTACTGCTGCGTGATGACGCTGGTGTTGCCGCTGCCGACCACGTTGACGTCGGCGTTGTTGCCGTCGCTGAATTGGTCGACCGTGATCATGTTCCGGTCCCCGGCCGCGTCGACGTCGAGGGTGTTGCCGGTCCCGAACTGGCTGCCGAAGACCTGGTTGTCGCGGCCGGACACCTGGATACCATCGCCGTTGAATTCGGTGCCGGCGGCGTTGCCGGTGCCGGTCTGGTAGAGCTGCACGACGTTGTCGGTGCCCGCCACGAACGTCGACGCCTCGTTGTCGGTGGTCTGCTGCGAGATGAAGACGTTGTTGTCGGCGTTGGTGCCCACGAACGTGGCCCCGGCCGGCCTCATCGCGGAGGGCGTGTTACGCATGTTGACGTAGGACTTGTTGCCGTCGCCGAACTGCTGGGTCGTGACGTAGTTACCGCCACCGGTCACCTCGGCGACGCCGCGGTTGGCGGCCCCGCCGGTCTGCGACACGGTGTTCTCGTTGGCCGAGCCGACGGTCGCCGTCCGGGCGACGTTGCCGGCCGACTCCTGGGCGATGAAGTCGAAGTTGTCGGCGCCCCCCTGCCCGACGGTGGCTTTGTTGCCGCCGAGGCCCTGGAAGACGACGGCGAGGTGGCTCGTGCCGGCCTGCGTGACGGTGGCTTCGTTGTCGGCGCCGGACTGCGCGGCGACGGCCTCGTTGAGCGTGCCGACCTGCGTGATGTTCGCGTGGGCGCCCGTGCTGCCGACCGTCGACACGAAGGGATAAGCGTTCATCCCGAGGGCGTCGCGTTGGGCGGCCGTGAAGGCGCCCTGGCTCACGGCGGCGCGGTTGCCGTCACCGCCGCGCTGCGTAATCGCGGCACGGTTGTTGGCTGAGTTGACGAGGTTGCCCTGGTACGTCAGGGCGAAATTGTTGTTTGACAGCTGCGAAACTGCCGAGACATCAGTCGAGCTTAGGCCCCCATTGACGCCCTGCATCTGCGTGGACGTATTGGCGGCACCCACCTGGCTGACGGTGGCGGCGTTGTTGTCGCCGCGGCTCGCGACCGAAGCACCGTTCGCGCTGCCGGTCTGCGCGGCGGCACTGCTGTTGCCGTTGCCGATCTGCGCCGAGGTGGCCACGTTGCCCTGGGCCGCGCAAAAGGTCGCCAGGAAACCGAAGCCGGCGGCGAGGAAGAATACGTTCGGTCGCATAGGGACGGGCGAAGCGCTCCACCAGTTGCCGTCGGTCGGGGGGTGACCGCCGTGGACGCTAAGCGCGCTTCGGGGCATAGCGATGCCATCGAGCGAGCGGGGCCCACTTGTGTCCACTGGTCATGGACAGTCAGCTTCTGGGAAAGCAGGTGTTGGTTGAACTCGTAGGGGAAAAGGCTGTTGGCGGCGATCCGCTGTGGGGACAAACGTAGACGGTGGTTTCGATTCTTGCAAGCTACGTTTTTGTGAATTTATATTGTTATTAAAAACTACCAGAACAATGGTAGATGACCTCGCATGCAAAGCATCCCGCGCGCGCGAGGGACGGGGCAGGTCGACCGCGGAGCGTGGACGACATGGCCACCCGAATGCGGTAGGGCAGGCAAGAGCCCCCTGGGGTGCGCTAACTTTTTAGTGGCTATTTTAATGAGGCTATTGAATCGAAATTTTCTCTTGATTTAGGGCTTCACTCCTAGCTGAAGGCCATTCGCTATGGGCCTCGGGACGGTTTGAGTTCGTTTTGCCTACTCGGATCGCCATGTGTCGGACCGTATACTTTGAATGGTCTGGCAAATACTTACGGCGATTACCGATACGTGAAAATGATGTTGGTGATAAGCTGCATTATTACAATTGAGCTGAATCGTCGGGGATCAGCTTACGGTGCATAATATTTGGCAAGCGCAAGCCACAGCCTACGAGGTTACGCCATTGCAGTTATAGCGACCGGTCCACTCGAAATAATTAAGTACGCGTTTCTAAGCGCTTTCATCCCCTTTTGAGGTCATCTCCTCTTATCTAGGTGTTCTACCTATCTTTGCTCTACGCACGCCACGGCCCACCGCCATGACCCACACCTCGCCTCACGATCGTCCGCCCATGAAGTCCCTCGTTTTTCTTGCGTCGCTGTGTACGGCCGCCCTCGGCGCTCACGCTCAGCAAACCGGCACCCCTCCCGCCGAAGACCTCGTCCTGCTCTCCCCGGAGGAGCGGGCCGCGGTCAATAGCCAACTCTCGCAGCAGAGCGCCGCCGCCGCACGGCTGGCGCCGCAAAGCGACATCCTCATCCGCCAGGAAGGGGACGCGAACACGGCCCTGCTCACCGTGCGGAAGACGGGCGCCGACAACTCGAGCGTCGTCGTCGACCAGGGTGGCGCCGGGGCGGCGAACAACAATGTGTCGCTCAGTCTCATCGGCTCGGGCAACGTGATGACTATCCAGCAGCAGGGCTCGCAGAATACCTACCTCGGTGACCTAAACGCGACCAATGCCACGCTCTCGGTATCGCAAATCGGGAACAATAACTTTATCACGCAGGACGCCGCGCTCGACCCGGGAGTCAACATGCAGCTGTCGCAATTCAACGACAACAATACCCTGAACGCCGACGGGTACAAGCTCCCGATCAAGGTCGAGCAGTTCGGCAACGCCAACGCCACCCTCCGGGAAGTCGTTCCCGCCTCCCCCCGGTGAATCCACTACGCGATACGTCGGACGACCGACACTTCATCCGGGCTCTCCTTGCCCTGCTAGCGCTGCTCCCGGTCGCCCTCCTCGGCGCGCAGGTCAATCCCGAGGACGCTTTCGGGGTGTCGTGGGTCACGTTCGCGGACCAAAACTCGGCCTACCTCGCGGCCGTCGTACGTTCGGATCGCGGCGAACTCACCGTCCTCGATTACGAAATCGAGGTCCTCAGCACCGACGCGGCGAGCAACCAGCGCGTCGTGCGGCAGTCGGGACAGGCTAGCGTCCCCGCCGGCGCCACCGACACCACGGGCACCGTCACGCTCGGGATCTCCCCCGGGACGACGCTCGCGGCCAACGTACGGTTCACCAACGCCCAGGAGGGCTGGTCGATCACCGACACCATCGAACGCACCGTCGGTGCACCGGTGGCGCAGCAGCAGGCCATCGCGATCGATCCCGACTTCCTCGAGGTCGACGGCCTCGTCTCCGACCGGACGCTCACCAAGGCCGGACAGGACTTCTTCCAGCTCTTTTACCAGGCCTGGCAGCCGCCCCTCGGCGCCGCCTCCTACGCGATCCTCGTCGAGGAGGTCCCCTTCCGCGGGCGCCAGACCGTCATCCAGATCAGCATCAACGACGAGGAGCCCGTCTACCAACAAATCGTCCAGCAGCGCTACGACGTCATCGAGGAGATGGTCGAGCAGGCCGTCCAGTACGTGGCGTACCACCTCGAGCTCGCGATGCAGGCCGGGCAAAGTCGCGACGGCGAAATCGGCGAGGCGATCGAAACCTATTAATACGAATCCTACGCGGCCCGGGGCGAGTCCGGGGGCTTGGCACGCTTCTGGGTGCCGACCTAGATTCCCCCACCGTAAACCTTCCCCGGCCGCGCCGGCCCCAGACCAGAAGCCATGACCCTCACGAGATTCTTGACCGCCGCAATCCTCGTGGCCGGCGGCATCACCGCGGCCGCCGCGCAGGACCTGCTGTACACGCCGCAGAACCCGGCCTTCGGCGGTAACACCTTTAATTACCAATGGCTGTTGTCGGGCGCTCAGGCGCAAAACGGCCTGACCGACCCCGACGCCCAGGCCCGCAACAACGCCAGGTCGTCCGCGTCGTCGCGTCGCACGAGCCTCGACGACTTCACCGAGAGCCTCAACCGCCAACTCCTCAACTCCATCACGCGCCAGATCTTCGACTCCCAACTCAACAACCGCAACGGCCTCTCGCCCGGGAACTACTCCCTCGGCAACTTCGAGGTCAACGTCGTCGAGGGCGCCGACGGACTCGTACTCACGATCACGGACATCGTCAACGGGGGCGTCACCGAGATCACCGTTCCTTACTTCTAGTCGTCCGCACGTGTCTAAGCCCAGCCGTATTTACAGCGAGGAGTTGCGTAGGGCCGCCCGCGCACCGCGCGCTGCCATCGTCTCGGCGTTCGCGATCGGCTGTGCGTGTATGGTTTTTGGCGGCTGTGGCCAAAACCTGTTCCGGCCGATGCAGTCGCCCGCGGCCCGCGTCAACGAGGTCACCCCGACGCTCACCGACCTAAGATCGCTCCCGCCGGCCGTCGAGCCGGTCGTGGTCGCGGTCTACAAATTCCGCGACCAAACGGGTCAGTACAAACCTTCCGAAAACGGCTCGAGCTTCTCGACCGCCGTGACGCAGGGGGCCACGAGCATCCTCATCAAGGCCCTCGACGACAGTGGGTACTTCTCCCCGATCGAGCGCGAGAACGTCTCCAACCTCCTCAACGAACGCAAGATCATCCGCTCGACGCGGATGCAGTACGGCAACCCGAACACCAGCGAGGCCGAGGTGCTCCCGCCCCTGCTCTACGCCGGGATCCTGATCGAGGGCGGGATCGTGAGCTACGACGCCAACGTGCTCACCGGCGGCGTCGGCGCGCGCTACTTCGGCGCCGGCGCCAACGCCCGCTACCGCCAAGACCGCGTCACGATCTACCTGCGGGCCGTGTCGACGAGCAACGGGCGCGTCCTGAAGACCGTCAACACCAGCCGCACCATCCTCAGCCAGGCCCTCGACGGCGGCGTGTTCCGCTTCGTGAAGTTCCAGCGACTCCTCGAGGCCGAGACCGGGTACACCTACAACGAGCCCGGCGAGATCGCCGTGCGGGACGCGATCGAGAAGGCCGTCCAGGTGCTCGTCATCGAGGGCCTCGCCGACGGACTCTGGTTCACGGCCGACACCACGGGCGCCGCCGTACGCCAGGTCGAGGGCTTGCTCGCCGAGCAGCGCAGCCTCGCCACCGAGGACCTCCGCGGCCCCTACGGCGAAGACCCGCGCGCGAGCTACCAGGCCGGCGCCTTCGCGCAGACCACGCGCTACTCCGGCGACTTCGGCCAGGGGCGCTACGAGTACGGCGCCGGACTGTCGGCCTCGCGCCGCCTCGCCCCGACCTACGGCGTCGGTCTGGCCGCGACCTTCGGGCGCCTCAGCACCACCGACTTGGAGTTCCAGCGGGAGATCGTTAGCGCCGGGGCGAACTTCGACCTGCGACCCGTGCCGGACTTTAAGCTGGTGCCCCTCCTGAGGTTGGGGCTCGGGGTCACGCTAGACCTCGGCGCCCCCGGCGACCTCGTCGCGCTCCAGGGGGCGGTGCCCAACCTGTACTACGGCGCCGGGGTCGAGTACAAGCTCGGGCCACAGCTCGAGCTCCAGGCGCTCTTCGGCAATTACTACCACCTCACCGACCGCCTCGACGGCGAGCGGCAGGGCAAATTCAACGATTGGATCCTCAACGGCCAGGTGGGCCTCCAGTTCCTCTTTGGCAAGCCTACCCCAACCCCTACCCGATGACCCCTCTCGCAAGCGCAACCGCTACGCCGGCGAAACCGATGCGGCCCCGCGCGTGGTGTCTCGGGCAGTACTGGTGTGGACTGTGCCTCCTCGCACTCGCCACCCTGTCCGCCTGCCAGGAGACGGTGATCGGGGTCACCAACAACGTCACGGTGCGGGGACGCGTCACGGACGCCCTCACCTCCGACCCGGTGGCCGGGGCGCTGGTCACCTTCAACCCCAGCCTCGCGAGCGATGTCACCGATAGCGCCGGCGCCTTCGAACTGCCGCGCATCAACCTCGACGTCGAATCCTACACGCTCACCGTCACCGCCGACGGCTACCAGCGCTACGCGCAGGCCATCGTCTCGCAGGCCGTCGACGGGGACGTGAGCCTCAACGTACTCCTCCGGTCTACCACCGCCACCAGCCGTAACCCGACCCGCCCGTACGCCCCGAGCCCCGCCAACGGCAGCAAGGACGTAGCCCGCGACCTCACGCTGCGGTGGCGCTCCGGAGACGATACCCCCGGCACCTTGCTGTACGACGTGTACCTCGGTAGCTCCACGGGGGTGACGCGGGTCGCGACCAGCACCCCGGACACGTTCTTCCAGCCGCGCGGCTTGCGTTTTGGCGAAAGCTACACCTGGCAAGTCGCGGCCTACGACGGCGGACGCGACACCGTCTTCGGTCCGATCTGGTCGTTTACCACCAAGCGCCAGCCCGCCTACCCGCTGGCCTTCGTGCGCACCGTCGACGGCAACCCCGGCATCTACGCCGGCGACCGCGGGGTGGCCACCGCCGACCTCGTCCGCATTACCTCCGCGGAGGCGCGCGCCGTGCGCCCGGTGTGGAGCCCGACCGGCGAGAGTATCGCCTACCTCCAGTACGTCGGCACGGAACTCTACCTGTACGTAGCCTCCGCCGACGGCGACGACGCCCGCCGGGTGTACAACCTGCCGCTGATCGACATCCGCCCCGAGACCTACACCTTCGACTGGACCCCGGACGGCTTCGGGATCGTGTTCGGGTACCTCGATCGGCTCCTCGTGGTGGAGGTCGCCACGGGGCGCGCCACCTCCCTGCTGCAGTTCGGGGCGGACGCCCGCGTCCAGGAGGTGGTCGCGAGCCGCGACGGCGAGACCTACGTCGCGAACGTGACCTCGGTCAACGGGCTGCGGACCAACGTCCTGCGCCTGCGCCCGAGCACCGGCCTGATCGACACCGTCGCCCGGGATACGACCGGGCTCATCGGCGGCCTGGCCATCAGTCCGAGCGGCAACGAGGTGATCGTGTCGATCGACTTATCGGGACGCGAGTCCAACGACCGCCGCCAGCTCAATGCGACGCTGTTCGAGTACGACCTCGTCCGCCGGACGCGCCGCCTCGTGACGGTCAACAAACCCACCGGCGTCAACGACCTACAGGCGAGCTACTCCCGCGACGGGGGCCTGGTGTACTTCACGCGCGTCGGCAACACGGCCGGGGCCACGCCGGCGATCTACCGCCTCACGCGCGACCGCCCCACCGATGCCGAACTCGTGCTCGCGGACGCGGCCTCACCCACGCTGCGCTGACGCCAGCCCGACGTACCTAACGTCCCGCCCGGCGCTACCTTTGCGGTCGCATGCCCCTAGACCAGGTCGACGTCGACAAACTCGCCGCGCAGGAAGCCGAGATGAGCTTCCTCGATCACCTCGAAGCGTTGAGGTGGCACCTCGTGCGCGCCGTCGTCGCGCTGGTCGTCGTCACCATCGTGGTCTTCCTCGCGAAGGACTTCGTGTTCAACACCGTCATCTTCGGTCCGACCAAGCAGGACTTCATTACGTTCCGGGTCTTCTGCGCCCTCGGGGAGCTCGTTGGCTCGGATACGCTCTGCATGCGGGTCGATCCGATCAAGTGGATCACGCCGGTGTTCGGGGAGACCTTCATCATCCACATGCGGGTCTCGTTCATCCTCGGTTTCGTGGTGGCGTTCCCGTACATCTTCTGGGAGATCTGGCGCTTCGTGCGTCCGGCGCTCTACGACGCCGAGCAGCAGGCGGCCCGGGGGACGGTATTCGTGTGTAGCACGCTGTTCCTCACGGGCGTCGCCTTCGGGTACTACCTCATTGCCCCCTTCGCCGTGAGCTTTCTGGTCAACTACGAGCTGCCGGGCGTCGAGCCGCAGCCGGCACTGTCGAGCTACATCACTTACTTGTCGCTGTTTACGATCCCCTCGGGGGTCGTCTTCGAGCTGCCGGTGCTGGTGTATTTTTTGACGAAAGTCGGCCTGCTCTCCTCGGCGATCATGAAGGAGTACCGCCGTCACGCCCTCGTCGTGCTGCTGATCCTGTCGGCCATCGTGACGCCGCCCGACCCACTCACGCTCGTGATGCTCGGCCTGCCGCTCTACACGCTGTACGAAGTGAGCATCCTCATCGCGCAGCGCGTCGAGCGCCAACAGGCCGCCGCGGCGCGCGACCTCGCCAAGCTCAACTAGACTTGTCGAGCGCAACTAGGGTCAACCAAGCCCGGCTACACCAGTTCCACGTACATGCAGCAGGTCTCCTCCAATCTGACGCTCATGCTGCGGGTGTTCTTCCCGGTCTTGCTGACGGTGTTCTTCGGGGCCTTCACGCTGTACTTCTGGTTTGACGCGCGCGCCTACTACGCCAACGTGCCCGGGACCACGGTCCGCCTGGTGGTCACGGCGTTTTACCTTGGGATGCTGGCCCTGTTCGCCTTCACGGTCTGGCGCCTGCGCCGCGTGGAGATGGGGCGGGACTGGGTTTACGTGACGGACTACTTCCGGCAGGCGCGCTACCCCTGGGGCAACATTAAGGCCGTCAAGGAGACCTCGCTCGGGGTCGGGCGACTGGTGCGGGTGTCCTTCTACGAACCGGGCAGTTTTGGCGAAAGCGCACTCTTCCTGGCCTCAGGCAGCCGCTGGCAACTCTTCAAAGAGGAGCACCCCGAGCGGATCGGGAAAGTGTTAAAGTAAGAAAGTGAAAAGTGGAAAGTCGGCCCGTGGTGACGGGCCGTCCCCCTTCGCAGAGGCACGGCCACTTTTCACTCTCCACTCTGTAGCTTTCCCACTTTTATGACCTTGCACCAGTTCTTCGACTACCTCTCGGGCCACCCGCTGCTTACGCTGGCGGCGTTCGTGTTTCCGCCGGTGATGGCGCTGTTCGTGGCGCACTTCGGGCGCGGGCGCGGGTACGAGTCGCCCTGGCGGCAGGTGTACGCCGTGCTGATCTACGCCGTGTGTATCCCGGGTATCCTGTGCGGGGCCCTGCTCACGTACCTGTTCCTCTTCGAGCAGCAGAGCGTCTGGGACGTCAATATCCTCACGCAGGTCGTCCCGGTCGTGAGCATGGCGGCCACGCTCATCATCATCCGCCAGAACGTGGACCTGGCTTACGTACCGGGCTTCGGGCGCCTCAGTGGCTTGCTGGCGATGATCTTCGGGCTCATTGCCCTGATGTTCGTCGCGGACCGCACGCGGCTGATCCTGTTTAGCTACATGCCCTTCGTGTACGTCCTGTTGCTCTTCGTAGGGCTGCTCGTCCTGCTCAACTGGGGCTGGCGGCGGGTGACTTCAGCGGCGGGCGTAGGGCTGCTCGTCCTGCTACTCGGGGGGGTGAGCTGCTCAGCGGCGGGGTGAGCTACTCGCGGGGGGTGAGCTACTCGCGGGGGGTGAGCTACTCGCGGGGGGTGAGCTACTCGCGGGGGGTGAGCTGCTCGCGGGGGGTGAGCTGCTCGCGGGGGGTGAGCTGCTCGCGGGGGGTGAGCTGCTCGCGGGGGGTGAGCTGCTCGCGGGGGGTGAGCTCGCGGCGCTTACGCACCCCGCCACTCAGATGTCGCACCCACGGCGCTCTTGGATATCTTCTATCGCACCACCACGGCGTCCTCGAGCGTGTACATCAGCGCGTTCGGGTCCGATGAATTGAGGCGCAGTTTTCCCGTAAGGGTGATGGCGTCTGCGCTGTACTCGACGGGGGCTTTCGCCAAAACCTCCACCACCGTCTCCGGGCCGGCGCCGCCGCAGAAGAAGCAGCTGCTGTAGGGGTAGGCCGAGAAGACGAACTCCCGGTGGGACTTGTAGCCCTCGGTCGGGATGACGTAGCCCTTGAGCGTGACCGGCTTGCCGTCGAGGTCCTTGACGGCCTTCGAGAAGACGGGCTTGTCGACCTTGAGGCCGAGCAGTTCGTCGTACTCCTTCGTGAAGGTGACGCGGGCCAGGGTGGGCCAGCTGCCCTGGGCGAGGCTTTCGCCAAAACCCGAAACCACGGTGAAGAAGGCGACCAGGCAGAGCGTACGGAGGGTAGCGGACATGGCGTAAAGCTAGGGCAGCGCCGATGCACCGCGTGGGCGCCGTACGGGCGCCTGGCGTTAACGCGAGGTCAAGACCCGACGGCGGCGGGGGCGCGACGACACTCGCGAGCCCCGCGGCGGACGGTAACCCAGCAGACAATGTAACATTTTACGAACAAGCGCGGAAAAAATCGCGTTGCTCCGTACGCACTGTCAATCAGTGCATTAACGCTAAACCTAAACAAACCCACCATGGCAGACCTACGCATCGAAAAGAAAGAAAAAAGCTCTAGCATCCTCCCGTGGCTCCTCGGCCTCCTCGTACTGGCACTAGCCATCTGGGGAGTCATCGAGTTGCTCGACGACGATGACGACAACCTCGTCGAAAACACCGAAGTGATCGACGACGGCGCCGACGCCGGATCGGACATCGTCCGCAACGGCAACACCTACACCCTCATCGACTTCGACGACCCGCAGGCCGGCGAGCGCTTCGGTGACCTCACCAACGAATACTCGACCTACACCGAGAACATGACCGGCGAGATGGGCCTCGACCACGAGTTCAGTCACAACGCCCTCAACCAACTCGCCAACGCCACCGTGGCCCTAGCCTACGCCACTGGCATGGGCGAGGAGACCAACATCAAGCAAAAGGCCGCGATGATCCGCGAGAGGGCCGAGGCCATTACGAGGGACCCCATGGCCACCACCCACGCCGACGACATCCGCGCCGCGGCGACGAGCATCTCGGAGGTCCTCAGCGAGGTACAGAGAGCCCACTACCCAGGCTTGGACGCTGCCGTCGCCGAGGTGAGCAAGGCCGCCAGCGAGATCACGCCACAGACCTTGACCCTCAATCAGAAGGAGGATGTCCGCGTCTTCTTCGGCAAGGCCAAAGTGGCCCTCGAGGCCATGCGCGACCAGCAGCCCCAGACGATGTAAGTCCGGTCTGTCCGCTCGCGGGACGCCCAGGCGTCCCGCTCCTTACCTCAGCCCTACACCTCACCCCTCTTCCCACACACGCTAAATTTCAAACTATGTCCTCCATCGTAAGCGAGAACCCCACCACGAACCAAAGTAACGAAGCCCTCGGTACCAGCCACCGTCGCCTCTTCTACCTCCACGACCTCCCCGACTACAAAGTCCATCACGACGACCCCGACGTGCGCGGCTGGACCATCAAGCTCGACAACGGAACCGTCGTCGGTAAGGTCGACAACCTCATCGTCGACAAGGGCGTCGAGAAGGTCCGCTACCTCGAGGTCGCCACCGACAACTCCTTCACGACGCCTTACCGCGACCGCACCACCTACCTCGACAAGGAAGCCGGTGACTCCTACAACGAGGATGTCGACGAGCTCGTCATCGTGCCGGTAGGCATGGCGAAACTCGATCGGGGGAGCAACTCGATCCACGTCAACGGCGTCACGGCCGACTACATCGGCATGGCGCCACGCTACCGCCGCGGCTCGACGCTGCGCCCGCGCTACGAGATCCAGGCCATGGAGTACTACGACACCAAGCACCCGGAGTACGACAAGAGTGCCGACTCGCCATACATGCGCGACGCTTACCGCGACTTCGACGACAACAAGTTCCAGGGCATGCACGACAAGTTCTACGACCACCGCATGTTCGATCACGACAGCTACTACAACCGCCACAACGAGGCGATCACGCCGAAGGGCTTGTAGGGCGGAAGTCTCGATAAATCAAAAGCACGCGCCTCGGTCTTCGGATCGGGGGGCGTGCTTTTTTTATAAGGGGAAGCATAGAATGCATGGCCCCCAAAGACTCCGCTGCGTAAAGCATAGCAGGGTTACCCGGGCTTTAGCTCAGCCCGCTAGCAAAGCCGCATCGCGAGCACGACAGTAGGTGAGGGTTCCGCGCGCTTTAGCCCGCGGAACCCTCACGGAAGGACGCCCACGTCTTTCGTCGCTAACCTTATAATCGGCTTCGCCGAGGACGCCGCCAAACTACCACGGGGAGCGTCAGACCATGCCTGGACCGGCTTCGAGGGCGACCCTCACCCCAACCCAGGATCCATTTGGTACGCCCACCACGCCGGCAGTAGGGCAGCCACCAGCGCGGCTACTAGACTCAATCCCACCAAGCCAGGCTCACCCACATGCAGCGAGAAATCCAACGGCCCGACCGGGTACCGCTCCGCCAGGCGCAGCTGCAGCACATAAAAAAGCAGCCGCCCCCCGAGCAGGCCTATCAACGCCCCCAGCGCCGCTAAAAAGACACCCTCCGCCAGCACCAGTCCGAACACAAAGCCCGGCGTCGCCCCCAGAGAGCGCAAGAGTGCCAAATCACCGAGCCGATCGCGCAGGGCGTTCAAGAGAATCACGAATAGGCTCAGGATGGAAGCCACGAGGATGACGCTCCCGAGGGCGCGTACCACCGCTTCCGCCCCGGCCACCTGCTCACTGAATTGCGCCATGACCACCGGCGGGGTCGCGGCCATGAGGTCGGTGTTCTCGTTGAGGTTGCGGGCGAAGTTGAGGGTGGCCGTATTGCGGGCGGAGAATTTGGTGAGCAAGGCGGTGATGGTCTTGTCCTCGCGCTCGAACCAGAGAGTCTGCGTCTGGTGCACGTCATGCGCGTCGTGTATCTCGTGCGCACTGTGGTCTTCCGGAGCGCTGTGCTGATCGATGAGACTTTCGTCAAAACTGCTATCGGCGGGGTCGGCGGGGTCGGCAGGTTCGGCGGGTCCGGTGGGTTCTTCGCCCGCGTCGGCGGCGTGGTGATCGTGCACGGCCCAGACCGTCTCCACGGGCGTGACGATGAGTTCGTCGATGACGAGGCCCGTGGGGCTAAGTACGCCCACCACCTCGAGGAAGCCAGCATTGGCGTGCGTGAGGTCCTCATTGTCGTCGAGGCCGTGCGCGCTCTGGAATTCCTGTCCGAGGCCGAGGGAAGCCGTGGCCGCGGCACGTGCGCCCACGACGACCTCGAAGGGGGCCTCCGGCAGGCGGCCCTCCGCGAGTCGGGCGTCGTACCAGCCGAAGAAGTCCTTGGTCGTCCCGACGATCCGCCGCCCGCGGTAGCTGTCGCCGAGGGCCAGGGGCACGGCCTCGCCGATGAGCGGGTGGCCCGGGCGGGCGAAGGGCTTCACCGACGCGACGGGCACGTTGCCCGTCGGTGCGTCGGCGTGGTAGATGGTGGAGGTGACGAGTTGCAGGGGTGAGCCCTTGGCCCCGATCACCATGTCGACGCCGGCCAGGTTGCGGTCGAACTGCGCGCTGAGTTGGCGGTCGAGCAGCAGCAGCAGACTCAGGAGCCCCGTGCCCAGCGCGACGAGTCCGACGGGCAGTGCGGCGGCCAGCGGTCGGTGGCGCAGGTAGCCCCAGACGAGCCTAGCGATCGTGCCCATCGGCGGCGGCGGTTTGGGGCTGGAGGGTAATGGTGTGCTGAAAGAGCGGACGCAGGCGGTCGTCGTGCGTCACGATCACGAGGGTAGCCTCGTGGAGGCGCGCACGCTCCCGGAGCAACGACGCTACTCCGAGGGCGTTGTCGCGGTCGAGGGCGCTGGTCGGTTCGTCGGCGAGCAGCAGCGTCGGCGCGTGGGCGACGGCGCGCAGGATCCCGATGCGCTGACGTTCGCCGAGGCTACAGTCGTCCGGATAGCGCTCGGCGAGGTGCGCGATGCCGAGTTCTTCCATGGCGGCCAGGGTCGAAGCGCGGCGAATAGGTTTTGCCGAAAGGCGCCTCGGCAGCTCGATGTTGTCGACCACCGACTGGCTCGCGATCAGGCGCGGGCTCTGGTACACGAAGCCCACGTGGCTCCCGCGCCAACGGTCGCGCTCAGCCCCGCGCAGTCGGTCCACCCGTACGTCGCCCACCGCGATGGTGCCCTGTTTTGGCGAAAGCAGACCCGACCACAGACTCAGCAGCGTCGACTTGCCCGAGCCGCTCGGCCCCAGCACCAGCGCCTCGCCACCCGCGGCGATCTCGACGTCCGGCAGATGCACCGTACTGCCGGAAGGGTAACGAAAAGTGAGGTCGCGGCTCAGGAGCATCCGGGCCCAAGGTATCGTAAGCGAGCCGAGACGCCTTGCGGCAAAACATGCGACGGTGACGCCTCTACCTGCCTATGCACAAGCCTATGCACGAGCCTTCGTGTCTCTTCGTACCAAAGCGCAGCGCCTTCGTGAAAAGCGCAGCGCCTTCGTGTAAAATCCTGCCTCATAAAAAACCTTCCATTCGCCAAAAGTCCCTACAGCAACGCCGCCCCAAACACCCCCGCACTATCCCCCAACTTCGGCCGCAGGATCAGCGTATCCAATCGCGTATTATACACAAAACGCTTAACCAAATCCGGTCCCTTCGTGTGCAAGGCCTCAATCTTGCCGACGCCTCCGCCGACGATGATCGCGTCGGGGTCGAGGAGATTAATGATCGCGCCGACGCCCTTGGCAAAATTGTAAAGCAAACGCTCGATCGTCTGCGCGGCGGCCTGGTCCGTGCCCAGTTCGGCTGCGATGGCGATGTCCTCGAGGGGCACGTGCCGGCCCGACAGATCCTCGTAGTGGCGCTCGAGGGCCGGACCCGAGATGACGGTCTCCGCGCAGCCGTAGCGCCCGCAGGTGCAGCGCCCGCCGGACTCGTCGAGGAAGTTGTGGCCCCACTCCCCGGCGATGCCCTGGCGCCCGGGGTAGACGCGTCCATTGAACGTGATGCCCGCGCCGACGCCGGTCCCGAGGATGATCCCGACGGTGCACTTGGCCGTCGGCAGCACCTCCGGCACACTCCCGTAGCGCGTCTCGGCGAGGGCGAAGCAGTTGGCGTCATTGGCGACCCGCACGGGCACCCCGAGGTAGGTCTCGAGGTCGGACTGGATCGGCTTGCCGTCGAGGGCGCCCCACCCGGAGGACTTCAGCGTCCGGGTGATCGGGTCGAGCGCCCCCGGGAGGCCGACCCCGATGCTCGCGGGCCGCACGCTCACCTCGGCGCTGAGGACCTCGACGAGTTTGTGGATCTGCCCGAGGACGTGGTAGTAGCCGCGGTCCATTTCGGTCGGGATGCGCATGCGCCGCAGGACGGACATGCTGGCCGCCGATTCGAGGACGACGCCCTCGATTTTCGTACCGCCTAAGTCGATGCCCCAGATTGGTCCCATGTGTGGGGGCGAAAGTAGCCTCGGGACGGACGCGGTGCTGAGGGATCGGGTGCGCGAACCGTTGAGCGTAGCCTGGGAGATCCTGCCGAACGATGACTGGTGTGGAAAATTTAACATACGTTTTTCCCGGGCGGCGGTATAATTACGGCATGAGAGGTGCCTGGGTGAAAGTGCTTGGCATGCTGTTGCTCTTGTTTGTAGGCGCTTTGCCGGGCGCTAAAGGGCAGCAGTACAGCCGCTTACAGACCAGTGCGCCCCTTTCCGTGGAGTACGAGAACTACCTGATGGCCGAGGGCTGGCTCGGGGTAGGGGAGGTGGAAAAGTTGTCGGACCCGCGCAGCTTCTTCAATGGAATCATGCCTGGGTCCGAACGCGCGGATGAGATCGCGGACACGCTCGGCGTCAGGATGCGCATCCTGGATGTGACCACGGGCGGGTCGGTGAGGTCCGAGGACTTAGCGAAGGTGGAGGCTGAGCTAGCCTCGATTTTCGGGACGCTGCCAGAAAATAGGTATAACGTGAAGTCGATAGCGCTCTGCGCCTCGGCACACGCGATTGCGCCACCGCTCTCCCCCAGCCTTAGCGGAACCCTCGATTCTGTTGGCATGACGCTCCGTGACCGCTTTGCGGCTTGGATCGATTTGGTACAGACGCACCAACCCCTGGCTCAGGTCCTCGGCGAGGGAGGCTCCCTGGATGTCGTCGTCGTCGACGCGGATAGTTCGGTGGTGGGGTTCAGTAGCGCGGTCGAGGCTACGGTCCCGGGCGCGTCGGCGGTCGTTATTCCGTACAATGTGTTCGTCGGAGCCGTGGAAGCGAGAGACCGGTCGAAGGTACTCGCACACTTGATCGCGAATCGCCTGGGGTTGAAACCACTGTGGTACGATGCGCCCGGAGGGGATTTCGTCGACGACACTCCTCGGCAGTTACTCCCGAATTACGGATCGGCGGAAGGCAAGACCTACGTATCGATGGCGGAGGGGATGCCCGTGGAGCTCGCCGATAACGTAATGGACAACACGTTCGACGAAGGCGGCAGGGCGTGGACCGGTGGCCAGGTCGACTTTCTGCTGGCGGCGCTTACCTCGCCAGACCTGAAGCTCGCGTTCCTAACCGAGGGATGTAAGGAGTCGAAGTTCGAGGAGGATGAGCCAGTCGTCGAGAGCTTAACGATGGCGGTGGCGCCGCCGAGTGTAGCGTTGTCGGCGCGGCCGAACCCCGCTCGCGAGAGCGTGACCGTGAGCTGGACGGTAGAGGATCAGGAGCTGGCCGGAGGGCGAGCTGTGAGTATCGAGATCACCGATCAGGTCGGTCGGGTGATGCACAGGTGGGACGACGTCGGGACCGGGAGCGCGACCGAGCGGCTCTCTATCGAGGGGTGGCCCTCCGGATGGTATACCCTCCGGATGACTTCGGGCAACCCTGGGTTCGTAGGAATGACACGTCAATTCGTGAAGGTAGATTAATATGATGACCAAGCGTCCGAGTAGATATCGGAATACGTGGCTGCTCGTCCTGTGTGGCGTGGTATGGTGCTGCGGTAGCGGTGCACTCCGTGCCCAGCAGCAGACTATGGACGTGAGCAACGGAACAGCAGCCGGCCTGGAACAGGCAGGCAAAGCATCCGTCGGTCAGGCTACTGGGATGGTGCAGTACGTAGTGCCCGTTACGTCGATAACGGATGGGCCAATATCTGTGCAGATTGCGGCGGAGTACTCTTCGCAGGGGCACCGCGTGAAAGACAAGGGTGGGGTGATTGGTTTGGGGTGGCGCTTACATACGGGAGGAGTTATAACGAGGGAGGTTAGGGGTATACCGGATGACGCAACGCGGGGAAGGTGGACTTGGCCAGAATATTCACCTAGCGACATCGCTCAGCGCGTGGATGCGAGTAATCGTAAGCTAGATTCGGAGTACGATATTTTTCGGTATACGGCGGGTGGTTTTACGGGTGCTTTTTACGTAGCACGATCTGGCGAGATACACCAAGTACCGCAGACTGATGTACGGATTGAACTGATCACTATAGAAGCTAAAACCACGCCCTTGTATGCTGTTGGTTTTCGGATTACGACGCCGGATGCTCTCGTTTACAGTTTCGGTGGCCTAACTTCTATGAGCTCGGGGGTTATCAGGTGTTATTTCGCAGACGAGTTTAAGCACGGAGGCAATACTTACGAGTGGTGGCTAGGTAAGCACCGGCGAGAGGCCGTGGGGGCAACCAGTATTTATAGATTTCCCAGTGTATACCTACTGGAAAAGATTTCACACCCCAATGGTTCGAGGGTAACGTACACTTATTCATCAGTGCACGAGAAATCAACAAATTATCCTAGCGTTTTTAATCAAACTACGCCATTAAAGCCGGAAGATGTAAATGTTGACAACAGAGTCGAGAATGCTACCAATGAACATCGATCTATTGATATTGAATATCTGTTAGACCTCAAGCGGATCGAGACAAATTTGAGCGATGAAAGTATCGACTTTACATATATCGTTTTTGATAACCACTTGAAACAAAAACTCGTCGACGTGGTTTCGAAAAATGTTGGGCCATTTGGATCAAACGCAAAATTTGAGTATACACAGTTTAACTCACGCAAGCCGGAAGGGTATTATGCTGGGGAACGTCGCAATAACCACTCAGCCGGGTACGAAAATCCTGATACCGAACTTAAGCCTGCCTTGAGTCGAGTACTTTTTTACGGAAAGTGGCCGGCGGGCGGATTTGATTCTCTGCGGCATTATAGTTTTGTGTACAATGATATGAACAATATTGGGTATCCTTTCCCGATCTATGCCGAGGAAAAGAGACCGCTTCCTGATTCTAGAAAGTATAAAAAATTCACTACGAACCATGACTATGCTGGCTTCGCATCAAAATTGAATGCATCAGAAGGCTATCCTCGTGTAGTCTTTCAGGGTCAAGCGTACGGTACCACGGACCGCGAGCCCGTCCCCTCGGAGGCCTCGAAAACTCTCTTAAAGCAAGTAACCGTGCCTGATGGCGGCACTATCGATTTTAGTTACGAAGCGAATACGCGAGCTGTATACTCGAAACAGGTTATCGCTACTGGAGTAAGCTGTCATTGGAGTAACGGTGCCACGGAGGATTGTGACAATGAAGTATCGCCGTGGCAACGCTTCGAGCTAACCGCCGTCAACAGTCCGGGTGCCAGATTAGATGTGACTGGGGTGGAAGTATATTGGGATGGTAGTGGTACTACCGGTCCAGAGGAGGTCCAGCGCGATCCTGGCGCTTCCATCAAAGTGGAGATGCGCCGGGTAGGTTCGGTGGATATTGCTGATTGGGAGTACAGTATTGGGACTGATACAGATCCGGAGGGAGATGATCTACTCTCAGTAATTAAGTCAAGGTTGCCGGGTGAACCGTACAGTAACTTCGAGTACCGTGCGTCCGTGGCAGGGGTTGAGCCTCCGCCAAACGGGGGAGAAGCGTCACTTAGTGCACAAATCACTATTACGTTGGGTGCGTACGAAGGGAATGAGGTTGTGCCGGGACTCCGGGTTCGGGATATTACCTACGATGATTTAATGAATCCACCCCGCAAGGTTCATTACGATTATTCTCTCGCCCAGGCTGGTCAGCCAGGGACGAGTTCCGGACAAACGCGCGGCCGCCCCAATTTTAATCGATCATCGGGCTACCCCGGTAGAATTACGCTTTTTTCGGAGTCGGATCGTGAACTTTCGTTTTCCAATGGGTCTCACGTCATCTACTCCTCCGTTGCCGTTTCCGAAGCGGCGCAAGGGAAGTTGGTCACTGAGTATCAGCTTCCCCGTAGTAGAGTGTTCCGTGACGAGGTCGCGCCCGACGAAGTTGCCCCGATCTTTAATGGTACCGAAGGGCTTCCCGTGCGCAGTATGCATTTCGCGGAAGGCTCATCCACTCCCTATAGATCCGAAACATATGTTTACACCCAGGAGCATTCGCATCTCAAGTATGCCTTCAATATGGTGAGCTTTCGCATTCGTCATGCGGTATCGGAAGGTGGGTCCCCCACCAGCCACACGTACGGACATCCGGCCACTATAGCTCCTCGCCTAAAGGAAGTCACCGTCAAGGAGGACGGTCGGACCACCAAGACCCGTTATACCTACGACACCCGATTGAAGGGGCCATACCCCACCTACGTCCGGACAGACCTGCCCGATGGTTCTTACAGCTATAATGCCGCAACCTATCTGAGGGACCACTATCCCGACCCGGCTATCGCGCAGGCCTGTCTCGATCGGAACTACGTTGCGGTTCCGTTCAGTACCTACGAAGGCAAAGATGGAGTGTTCCATAAGTCGAGCGAATCGCGGTACTCGTTTTATACCGACGCAGGCGATCGAAGCGACTATCCAACGCCAAATCTTAGCATTTGGAAGACCATATCGAAGAGCAAAGCTAGTTCCGCCGATGGGGAGTCTGTCGATCCGCAGTCCACGGTCGAAGTAGTAAGTTCTGAGGTATTCAAGACCTTTGCCGACGGGACACCAAGACTACTCAAGCAATACGGGTCCGATTTGCTCACTATGATCAAGCGCGAAAACGGTCGTGGTCCAATAGTTTCTTCCGGCTTGGTCTACGATGACCGCGACTACACGGATGCGGGTGCTACGGTCTACACCTACGAGCATCGCCTACTCGCATCAACGACTACGCCAGACGGCGTAAAGACCATATACACTTACGATAACCAGAATCGCGTAGAATCTACCCATAATCTCTGTAGTGGCGAACGCACCTATTTTCGTTATTTTCACGCTATCCCACGGTACAGCCTGTTCGCAGCGAAACAGGTCGCGCAAACCCACGGAGTATCGCCTCAACGATACTACAGCTTCGAGACGCGCGACGGTTTCGGCAGGGCGTTTCAGTCGGTGTCCGCGGGGACGAGTGACAACAACACATCTGCAGGGGCCAACGGAGATGGATACGTATACTCCAGGGTCGAGTATGACCAGCAAGGTCGGGTACGTAAGAAATACGACCCCGAAACCCGCTTGGGGGCTATCCCTTTCCAGGCTCGCGTAGTGATGCCACTAGCAGCGGACGGCCGTTGGACCTCATACGACTACGAAGATTCACCGAGGGGACGTTTGGAGGCTACCACTGTCAATAATGGGTTTACGACAACCTACGCTTACGGTTTCAATTCCGAGCCAGTCCGGAACGTAGGCGCCGGTGGAGTTTTCGCCCCCTTGGCACTATCGCGAACTGCGGTTACCGATCACGCGGGGTATACTACCGTTTCCCTGTCGGACTCATGGGGGAATACTATTCAAAGTTTTCGAAGCCCTTCCAACGGGGGCGCTTCTTTCCAAGTAGTCGATTACGGTTACGATAAGCAGAATCAACTCATGCGCGTGGTGCCAGCCGGGCTCCCCGTTTCTAACGTTGCTCAGCATTACCAGTATAAATATGATGCCCTCGGTCGATTGATATCGAAGGTACTACCGGGACAGACTCCTCATGAATACGTCTACGACTCCAATGGCAGGTTGGCTGGATATAAGTTGCCTCATTCCCGACTTGCGAGCAACAAGTTCTGGGCCTACACCTACGACTCTTATGGCCAGCGTGAGATTACGGGCTTAGTGCCAGGCGAGCTCTCGGTCTTGACTACCCTCCCTACCGATGATATCGTAGACTACACGGGGTACTCCTACGCTATTGGTACTTCTAAGTTTTTGCAACCGACCTCGCGCGGCACTCGATCGTTGGATGTTGACCGAAGTTGGACCTGGATCACTACTACCCCGCAGTACGAGGGCCGCTGCGGTGCCGTGAGCGGTTCCGAAGTGCGGGGCTTCCCGGGTGCATCCTCGTCCGCGGTAATTAAAGACAGGATGGTCGTCGACGATGGCGACCTCGTCACTGACGTTTTTCGCGATTATCCCTTTAGCGGTCATCACGTAGTGACGCACGAACGGAATTTTTACACCTGGGATAGAGCATTCGATCGACATAATCTGTACTTGGCGGCAGGCACTTCGTCGGCAAATTTGTCTCAAAAGTTCTACGGGGACCTCCTCGAGGTGGAGTACGATAAGTATGGCCAGCTAGCTTACGAAAGACACGACCGGTCGTTCGGCCAGTACTACTGGGCGCAGCAGCGGGACTATCGCTACGATGACATCGGACGTTTGACCGCCATCAATCAACCGCTGCACAGGGAGTCCGAAGCCAACTACTTGGTCGGCAACGGCAACGGCCTCCCCGGGGAGAGCGCATTCAACGAGCCGCGTGACTTCCCCGACGTGCAGTACTGGTCGGACCAGTCGGCCCAGGACCTGTTCTTCGAGGAGATCCGCTACGACGCGCGCATCTTCGGCGGCGCGAGCACGACCGCGCACCACGGGAGCCTCATCCAGGAGACCGTCAAGGCCGTGCGCGGGAGGCGGCCCGTCGTCGAGAGCTACGGCTACGACGCTAAGCTCAGGCTGAGCAGCTTCCGTGCATACGAGGTGGCGGCCAGCGACGCCGGGGCCGTGGCGACGTACCCGTACGCCCTCCACGCCGCAGCCGACTACACCTACGACGAACTGAGTCGCCCGGTGACGACCCGGCGATCTGGATTCAGCGCGGGGGCTACCCCGGCGTACGGGCAGTTCGACAATCTCGCCTACCGCTACGACGCGAGTGGGCGCCCCGAGGGAATCACCGACTACGCCAACGAGCCGGGGGGGCATCCCACTGGCGCGGCGCAGACCGCGGCCTACGTCTACAACGCCGCCGGCGACATCGAGGTCGACCCCTACCGCCAGCTCCGCTACGAGTACAACGCCCTCGGGCTCGCGTCACGGATCTACGTGTACGCCGGCCCAAAGCTCGGGACCGAATCGCTGTACTACTACACCGCCGGTGGGGCGCTCGTGGAGTCGAAGACGTACGACGCCACGCGCGCGCTCGTGGCCCACGTGTACTACCTCGACGGCCACCGCTACGACGCGGTCCGCGACGAGGTCTACTACGCGACGCGCGTCGGGGCGACGGTATTGGACGCGAACAACGACGCGCGCCACATCAGGTATCACCACGATCACCTGGGCAACGTCGTGCTGGCGTACAGCGACATCGTGGACCCGTGGCTGCGGCCGGTCGCCGACGGTCGGATCGACCCGCGGTACGAGTACCTCGAGGAGCAGCAGTACTTCCCGTACGGGATGACGCGTAACGGGTATACGGCGGGTATGCCGAGTCTGCCGTTCGCGTACAATGGCGCGGAGTACAGCGATGCGTTGGACCTGCACTTGACCACTTACCGGACGATGGCGCTGGAGACGGGGCTGTGGGGGCAGGTCGACCCGAAGGCCTCCCTCAACTACGCCTACTCGCCGTACTCGTCGATGAACGGGAACCCGATCACGCACGCTGATCCGGACGGTGACGTCCTGCCGGCTATATTAGCAGGCGCCCTCATTGGTGCAGCTATATCGGGCGCGACGACTGTTGCGTCAAATGTTATTACTAACCAATACGCGTTCAAGGGCTTCGGAAGGGCGGTACTAATTGGGGCCATTGGCGGCGCTGTAACAGGAGGCGTAGGCGAGGCACTTGCTGGTAAGGCGATAGGGCAAGGTCTATCTGGGGGATTGCTTAAGAGTACCGCAAGCTATGCAGCAACCTCTGCGATCAGCGGTGAACCCATTACTCTAGGCTCCGCTGCGGCAGTTCTTGCTGGTGGATTGGTGAGCGCTGGGATACCATCATTTGCAGCAGTTGATGGCGGCGCTATACCGAACATCATTGCGGAGACTGCCTATAATACATCAACTGGAGCGATAGTTGGCGGAGTTTCCGGAGGAGTCGGGGCGCTAGTGGATGGCCGGGATGTTTCGGCCGGCATAGCCAGAGGGGCGTACGGGGGGGCTGTTTCAGGCATAGCTACATCCGCACTTACCATAGGTTTATTTGGGTCTGCGTACAAGTCGGCCGCTAACATACCTAGTAACGGTCAAGTGTATCGCAGAGGGTTATTACCATTAAGAGGTAATGGCGGAGGATTCACTGCTGGAGATAACTTACTGGTGAATGGAGACAGCAGGCCCGGCACAGACGGTGCCAGAGAATATACGGAGTGGCATGAGACTGTACACCACCAGCAAATTAGGGATTTGGGTATTGGCAAATTCTACTGGAAACTAGGTATAGAACAAGCGAGGCGAGTGTTCTCCTCGTATGATCCATACACTGATCCTGGAAGCTTTGAGAACCAAGCACATGTGATAGGTAGGATAATGACAACGTTGTCCGGAAATCCCTACCCTTACAATAATTAAAAATGAAACTACATATATGCGCTGGCTTGCTAATTGTTAGCTTCAGTTTCATATCTTGCCATCGATTCTATTCACGGGTATTTGTCAATACTTCTGAGTATAGAGTTCGTGCTCAGTACCCAGAAGAGTACAGCGCAGGAACCTACCATATTGCATTGGATGCGGGCGCGTCGGACACCTCGTTACTCATAGATGGACACATGTTTAGGCACGGGAAGCATGCGGAAAATTGGATAGATTCTTTTAGTAATGTCCCAGTGATGTACATCGACAGTTTCAACGATACTGTATACTGTAATACGGCTGATGTGCTCTCGTTTGAGCTCAAGCGGAACCAAATCACTTATTTATATTCATCTCCTTGTGAAGTGTTAGATTCAATTCAGTTCTAATAATGGCAACTCTCTGAACACGAGGTGACCTTTCAATTGCCGTAGTCCTATTACTGTGGGCTTACTGCGCGAGTTCCTGTAGTCTGCGTTTGGTAACGAACGCGTCGAGGAAGGTCTTGACGAGGTGTTTGTCGTCGAGGGCGAGGTCTTGGACGGCGCGGAACTGGCGTAGTAGTTCGCGGTCGGCGAGGTCATCGGCGGAGGCGTCGGTGCCGCCGTTCATGAGGTAGTCGGCGGTCGTGTCGAGGGCGCGCGCGAGCCGCTCGACGGCCTGGGCCGACGGTTTGGACGTGGCGCGCTCGTAGCGGCCGATCTGGACGTAGGTCATGCCGACGTGCTCGGCGAGTTGGGCCTGCGTGAGGCCGCGGTCGGTGCGGAGGCGCTTGATGCGGGGGCCGACGTCTGTCATGGGGCGGGTATGATGGGGGTAAGAGGCGGGTTGGACACCTTTTCCTCGTGCCTGCTGATTTAACTTGAGGGTTCACCAATCCCGGTAGGTGGCAATGACCTTGTCTGTAATCATCGGTGTGGAAAAGTTGTCGCCCTGGGTCTAGCTTTACGGCCGTGACGCTGGCTTCCAAACGCGAGAAGATCGACCTCGACGACCTGGTGTTGACCCCGGGCGGGGTCGCACGTGCGGGCTTGAGTATTGGCGCGGCGCGCTTGCACGTCGTGGCCGTGAGCGTGACGCGGGCGCGACCCGGGGAGATAAGGGTGCAGGTGTGGGAGTTGGTCGACCCGAAGGCCTCGCTGAATTACGCCTACTCCCCGTACTCTAGCATGAACGGGAACCCGATCACCCATACCGATCCTGATGGGGACGTACTGCCGGCAATTATAGCGGCCGCATTAGTTGGAGCAGCAGTCTCAGGGGGTACGACCGTCGCGGCAAACCTCATGACAGGTAACAAAGCGTTTCATGGCTTTGGAAGGGCACTTGCGATCGGTGCGTTAGGAGGTGCAGTTAGTGGGGGAGTTGGATCTCTGTTCGCTGGTACAGCGTTTGGGCAGTCGGCCAGCATTGGCATCGTCAAAAGCTTTGCGAGCACAGCCGCGACTTCAGTCGCCTTTAATCAGGAGTTTACGGCCGCGACAGCGCTGGGTGCGTTAGCTGGCGGTTTCGTTAACGCTAAGCTTCCGGGCTTCACAGGCGTGAAGGGGGGACCTTTTGCTAACGTCTTAGCCGAGACGGCCCACTCGGCAGTAACGTCCGGAATTGCTGGCGCAGCGAGTGGTGGCGTTACTGCACTAGTGTCCGGGGGCAACGTCGGTCGAGGAATCTCGAACGGCGCCAAGAATGGAGCAATAGGGGGTGCGGCGTACTCGCTATCGACAAATTTTTGGTTTGGCTCAACTTACATACCGGAAGCGGGCAATGGCGGCGAAGGCCAGGTGTATAGGAGAGGTAATCCGATCATATCAAGCATGGGCCTAGGAGGCGGCTTTACAGGCGGCAGGAGCCTTCTCGTTAATAGGTTGGCCGGCAAGAACAGTGAGCTATATCGTAAGTATGGCGAAAGCCACGAGACTGCACACTACTATCAGATGCGAGAGCTTGGATTAGGCAAGTTCTATTGGAAACTCGGTAGGGAGTTCTTTATGGAGAACCCGTATGGCACTCCAGGTACGTTTGAGAACCAAGCTGATCACTTCGCATATCGTCGTTTAGGCTACCATTTTATTCCTGGGATCGGTCCCGTCGCAGCTCAACCGCGACGATGAAAACAGTTTTGCCGACTATGTTGCTAGCTATACTTTTGTGTGCTTGTGATATCGCAAAGGTTGTAAAGTATCACAATCCTACCAATAGCGATCTGCGGGTAATATTGTCATACAGTGAACTAAAGCCTCCCGACACACTGTACATAAAGTCAAAATCTTCGGTAGCCACCTTTGGGGGGTTTGGAAAATTAACGTTTAGTGACGTTGAAGTTATGGAGAGTGCTATAGATACTATATCACTTCAGTATGGCTGTATTCATCGGGTTATTAAATCCTCTAGCGTCGAAGATGTAGCAAGTTTAGACATTGCTGGGTTTGGGTATAGGCTGGATGTACGTTTTCATAATCCATGTGTGCCCTAGTTGGCTTTGGAGTTGCCGCTCGGGCGAGATCGTGGTTTAGCGAGCTAGATGTCCCCGGGCTGCCGGGCCCCCTTGGCTGCCCCTTGCTCCGTGGCCTAGCTCCAGTCCGCTACGCTTTCCCTCGCTCAGACGGCCACTGCGTGCGGGCCTGTCGCCAGTCGCCCTGCAGGGGCACCCGCAGGGGACCGCCGTCACGGGCGCTAACGGCTCGCGTTCCTCCGCACGTTCGTTACCTCACTTGCTGCGGAAACGCTCACGGTTCGCTGTTCCTCTGGCCCCTTGGGAGCAGCCCGCATAAGCCAGGCCGCTAATCTTAAACTAACGCCGGTAAGCGGCTAGGAAGCGGGCGGAGCGCTCACGCGCGGCGTTTAAGTTAGGGGCTCACTAAAGCCGCCCCCAAACCCCCGCTTAACCCTCACGGCGCAGGGGATAAATAACCCTGGACCGCTGTGGGTCAAAGACTTGCCCCGTGCGCGTGCGCGTCTGCGCGGCAGTGAGTGCGCGAAAGCCTATGGTCCTTTTTTCTTCAATTGAAACCGCGTAGCGAGCGGACCAGAATGTGCCTGCGGCGCTTCAGTTGAAGAAAAAAACCCAGCGAAACCTGTGGTCTTACCCTGGCGACTTAGCCGGCCGCGCGTACGACCCGGGAAGCGTTCCACCCCGTCGCTGCGCGCGCCGGTGCGTCTTACGAGGGTGCGCTCCGAGTCCGGCATCATCGGTGTGGAAAAGTTGTCGCCCTGGGTCTAGCTTTACGGCCGTGACGCTGTCCCCTACACGCGAGAAGATCGAGCTGGACGACCTGGTCGTGACCCCGGACGGGGTCGCGCGTGCGGGCGCGGGCGTGGCGCGCACGTACGTCATGATGGTAAGCGTGACGCGGGCGCGACCCGGGGTGCTAAGCGTGCAGGTGTGGGAGTTGGTAGACCCGAAGGCGGAGGCGATGTATGGGTACAGTCCGTATAATAGCATGGGTGGGAATCCTGTCAATCTTTCAGATCCTCATGGGGACTTTATACCGCAGATGATACTGGGGGCAGGAATTAGCGTTATCGGGAACGGAATTGGGAATCTTATGAACGACCGGCCATTCTTTCAGGGCGCAGGTCAGGCTGCTTTATGGGGAGCTATAGGTGCTGAATTTGCAACTGGGATTGGGAACGCAGCATCCCAGATCGGTAACGGTTTAGGCCGCGCAGCTTTTCAAGCCGCAGGACACGGCCTCACCGGTAGTATTATGGCCGCTGCTCGGGGTCAAGATCCTTTACAGGCATTTAGTACAGGAGCAGTCAGTTCTGCATTTGCATCGATAGGCGGGCTCGGCGGCGATTTTGGCGCTATTTTTGGTGGGGCACTAGGTGCTGGAGTAATTAACAGGATGTCGGGAGGCAAATTTGTCGACGGCGCCACTCAAGGTTTTATAATTGGCGGACTTAACCATGCCGCTCACGCTGGAGGTGACTTAATTGACCTATTGGCCCACAAGTACACTCGACAGCTCCGCCATAAATTTGGTTCAGATGCAGAAAGCTTCTACGTTAGTTTAGATGCTATTCTTGGTCCTGGATACCATGGGCAGGTTGGAATAGTTCGGATTAATCGTGAACCTGATGCAGGAACCTATCATTTGTTAGGTGAGTCTCCATATATTGGGGAGATTGCAGTTGGCCTCGATGTGGGCTTGTCCGTAGGCACTGAGCGGTTTTATTTTAGTGGGCGTGCCTCAGACTTTAGAGCGTCGAAACTCGAGGGCCGTGGAACGAATGTTGCAGTGACGGGTGGGGCATACTATATAGATATAGGTGTAAGCGTTGGCAAAGCTTACACCCCAGGTGGTAAGTATATCTTATCTTTGGGGTTTGATGTGGGGGTCGGTCCTACTCCGTTCAAATTGGGTTTTTCTTGTGGCAAGTACGGAAATCAGTTGATACCCACGTATTGATGTGTTATGAGATTTCCAAATCGAGTTCATCTTCTTTGGTCTTATAAAAGGTCGATTTTAAATTGTAATTTTTTTGTGTTGGTTATCTTTTCCGTTCAATGGACTTTTGCCCGGCATTTGCACGAATGCGTAGATTATCTTTGGCAAAATTTCCGCGTAGTAGCTACTTTACTTATGAGCACATCTGTACTTTATGGGTGTATTCCTGTTCTCTTCTTTTTATCAAGGTGTACCTCAGCGCCTCCCTCACAATCTCTACCATCGAATAGACTTGAAAGTCAGCTCAGAGATCATTGGGCAACACTTGATTTCGTTTGTTACAATGATTCACTCTCACTACATATTGAGTTAGCAGTTGCTGCAAACGGTGTAGTAACACTAAATAATTCAATCGGACTTTTTGTAGACGATCTTGTCTACGAAAGTGGTAAATCCATTCTTCCTTACACAATTCGCGCTGTCGATTCTATATATAAGTCACCTAAAAGCTCAAAGATGTATTTGTACATGGATCCCAAGGATTCTTCAGACATAATAGTTGCCTATGGAACCTTTAAATCTTGTGATCTGAGTACTGTGCGGACTAAGTACTAGAGAAGCCGACATACCCGTTGGTGTATCTGGGTACCATACCGCTAGACAATTATGATGGTCGATGACCTGTAACCCCGCAGCACGTGGTCGATCACGTCGGCGAGGTACGTCAAGAAAGTGACGAAATTCGCGGTGTGGCGGCTGAGTACCCGACGCACGGCCGCTCGATGGATGTCATTAGCCTAATGGGTGGAGGCTAGGACCGGAGATATCACCTGTGAGCGCCGGAGCCAAAGCGGAGCGGACCTCGTGTGAAGCTGTGGCTTCTCGACGGAAGGACTGACCCACCGACGGGCCGCACCTCGCATCCATGCGTGGGGTCTGGTTTCACCATCACCGGTGCGATCTAGCGATCCTTTACCCAACCCGCGCTATATTTCCGCCCGGTGGAGTCGACGCGGCACATTAACGAGAGCGCCTCCGGGCGGCAGGCCCTGAGCCTCCTGGCTCTCCTCTCGCGAGCCGGCTTCCGCTGCTCGATCGTGTCTCGTTTTGGCGACAGCCGCCCCTCACCGGTCGGGATGTCGCCCGGTGTGAGGAGCGAATCGGAACCGTACCGCAGCCTCATCCGCGGAGCGCTCACGTCTACCCCCGGGAGCGACCTCGCCCCCGAGCCCGAGCCCGACCGCTACGGGCGGCTCGCCCACGAGCGACACCACCGGCGCGAGTCGGTCGGCGGCGTGCCTACGGACGCGCCACAGGAGCGCCACTACGACTGCGACGCCCCCGGGCGCCTCACCGCCATCAATCAACCGCTGCACAGGGAGTCCGAAGCCAACTACTTGGTCGGCAACGGCAACGGCCTCCCCGGGGAGAGCGCATTCAACGAGCCGCGTGACTTCACGGACGTGCAGTACTGGTCGGACCAGTCGGCCCAGGACCTGTTCTTCGAGGAGATCCGCTACGACGCGCGCACCTTCGGCGGCGCGAGCACGACCGCGCACCACGGGAGCCTCATCCAGGAGACCGTCAAGGCCGTGCGGGGGAGGCGGCCCGTCGTCGAGACCTACGGCTACGACGCTAAGCTGAGGCTGAGCACCTTCCGCGCCCACGAGGTCGCGGCCAGCGACGCCGGGGCCGTGGCGACGCACCCGTACGCCCTCCACGCCGCAGCCGACTACACCTACGACGAACTGAGTCGCCCGGTGACGACCCGGCGATCAGGATTAAGCGCGGGGGCTACCCCGGCGTACGGGCAGTTCGACAACCTCACCTACCGCTACGACGCGAGTGGACGCCCCGGGGGCATCACCGACTACGCCAGTGAGCCCGGGGGGCATCCCACCGGCGCGGCGCAGACCGCGGCCTACGTCTACAACGCGGCGGGCGACATCGAGGTCGACCCCTACCGCCAGCTCCGCTACGAGTACAACGCCCTCGGGCTCGCGTCACGGATCTACGTTTACGCCGGACCGAAGCTCGGGACCGAGTCGCTGTACTACTACACCGCCGGTGGGGCGCTCGTGGAGTCGAAGACGTACGACGCCACGCGCGCGCTCGTGGCCCACGTGTACTACCTCGACGGCCACCGCTACGACGCGGTCCGCGACGAGGTCTACTACGCGACGCGCGTCGGGGCGACGGTATTGGACGCGAACAACGACGCGCGCCACATCAGGTATCACCACGATCACCTGGGCAACGTCGTGCTCGCGTACAGCGACATCGTGGACCCGTGGCTGCGGCCGGTCGCCGACGGTCGGATCGACCCTAGGTATGAGTACTTCGAGGAGCAGCAGTACTTCCCGTACGGGATGACGCGTAACGGGTATACAGCGGGCAGACCGGGGCTGCCGTTCGCGTACAATGGCGCGGAGTACAGCGATGCGTTGGACCTGCACTTGACCACTTACCGGACGATGGCGCTGGAGACGGGGCTGTGGGGGCAGGTGGACCCGAAGGCGGAGGCGGTGCCGGGGATGTCGCCGTATACGGTAAATGGGGCGAACCCGATATCGTACAGTGATCCCAACGGAGACCTATTCTTCGTCTTCCCACACATCAACATCGGTTCGGGTGGCGTGTCCGTTGGTTTAGAGGTAGGTGTCGGTGTACCGGGGGTAGCAAGCGCGTCGGTGACTGTAGGCGCCGGAACCGGTGGCGCTTACGCGTCAATCCAAGGGACCGCTGTAGGGTTTTACGCTGGATACAGTACCCAGGTAAGAGGCTTTGCGGGTATTGGGATTCCTATAGGCGGCGCGTACATCGGAGCGGGATACTCTGAGGCCGGTGGCTGGGGCGCTTCAGCCGGGATTGGCGGCGCGCCAGGACGGGCACAAACTTCGGTAGGTGTAGGTTGGAGTCAGAACGGCGGATGGGGCGTAAATGCGACAGTGGGTTTCCACTATACAGGAGAGCAACTTAAGGCTCGATTTGGTAAACCAGGCACCACTGCAACAGCGTCAACTGATCCAATAGCTGGTGTTGGACCGGAATGGGACTGGAATTTTAATGGAGCGATGGATCTTGACGAGGCAATGTGGTGGTGGAGATGGGGCAACGGTGAAGATGTTACTTGGTTACTTAAAGATGTCGACCTTAGTCATGTTTATGCGGACGAAGCTCAAAGAGTTAAGATTGAAGAAAAGTTCGCCGTGAGCCTTATTGATCGTCCTGGGCGTGACGGAAGTATCCTAGGAAGCATATCGCTTAAGCGCGTTGGCGAGAGTTCGGTACGCGCATTTCATGGTCGATACGATTTTGATATGCAGAGCTGGTGGTCTAGTCCGATACGAAATATTGAGACCTTGGGTGCAAGGTGGCTCCATGGGCCTGGGCAGTCGTTTTGGATTAAGCATCCAGGCACTGTAACTCTTAAACCCCGGCCAGGTAATTGGTCTATGGACCCAATAAGGCGTTGAGAATATGAGACATCTTACCCTGTCACTATTCTGTTTTGTTTTCCTTGTTAACATAGGAGCATGTAGGAGATGTGCGAATGCTGAATTTGCTTATCCCTGTGAACTCGCAAACCATCTGTCTTTGTTTCAGAAGTGGTTTCTTCACGAAGATTCACTAAAATTGACAGTCCCACCTACAATAGTCGACTGGTATAAAGCAGGAGATTCCTTCATAGTTATACAGGTACCCGATTCGATGAAAATCGGAAATGTAGCTGCATTGACATACTACCCCGAAGATACAATATCGACCTATGATGGGAGCCCCAATTACCATGGACACCAAATGCGCTATCTCCGGTCGGATAGTTCCATTCGATTGGCTTACACCATGGATACGGCCTATTGGAAATATACCTTCCGACCTATCGTTACCCGGGTGGGACCCTTTCGGAGTTTGAAAGACGCACTAGGTAGATAACTCAATTATGTTCGATCAACTCACTACGCGTACGCCCGACGAATTTTCACGTCCCTAAGGTAGGCGTCGAGCACGGCGGGCGAGGGGCGGCTCTCGTCGTCGGGGAGGGCGGCGAGTTCGCGGGCACGGGCCACGGGTCCGTTACTGCGCGAGTTCCTGGAGTCGTCGTTTGGTGACGAAGGCGTCGAGGAAGGTTTTGACGAGGTGCTTGTCGTCGGGCGCGAGGGCTTGGACGGCGCGGTATTATTGGAGGAGCTCGCAATCGGCGAGGTCGTCGGCGATCGCGTCTGCGACCCCGTCGGTCCCGCCGGTCATGAGGTAGCCGGCCGTCGTCGCGAGTGCGCGCGCGAGGCGTTCGACGGCCTCGGCGGAGGGCCTGGACTTGTCGCGCTCGTAGCGCCCGATCGCTTCGTATTAGAGGCCGGCGGCGGCGTGGTCGGAGTTTTCAAGTCTGATCAACCTTGGAATGTTGTCGCCCCGGGGCCTAGTTTTACAGCCGTGACGCTGTTCCCTACACGTGAGATGATCGACCTGGACGACCTGGTGTTGACCCCGGGCGGGGTCGCACGTGCGGGCTTAAGTATGGGCGCGGCGCGCTTGTACGTTGTGGATGTGAGCGCGACGCGGGCCCGACACTTGATTGTGAGGGTGCAGGTGTGAGAGTTGACCGACCCGAAGGCGGAGTGGGATTACGGCGTCTCTCCATATAGCAGTATGCCGGGAAACCCAATCAATTACAACGATCCGAGTAAGGACTCGCCACACATCGTCGTTTTTGCTGTCGCCGGGGGTTGATCAACTTAGGTGATCAAGCGCTCAAGAGCAACATTACGGACTGGAAAGCCGGGGTAGGCTACATTGCCACCGGAGCGGCAGCAGGAGCCCTGGCCGCGACTGGGAACGTAGGCGCGGCACGTGCGGTAACGCCCGTCGGTGAGAAGGGTGTTCGTATTGATGAATCTGATGGGTACTAAATATTTTTTAGGTGTTCTTTGCTTACTGTGCTCGAGTATATCGTGCGATTACTTTCCTAGGTTCGCTCTGTATAATCACTCGCGAGGCGAGGTGTATTTCCTTCTCAGGGCACAATCTCCTACTGAGGATTCTGTCCGTCGATGGGAGGTAATCTTACCCCCCGATTCCTCGGCCTCTTTTATGCCTATACACTTTTGGGAGTATAGCATGCTGGAGTCTTACGCTGGTCTCGTGGATACTTTAGCTTGGAGGACTATATCGGAAGCTGTGGTAATCACCGATTCAATAGAAGTATTACGGTTGCTAAAGGCAAAGATGAAGAACAAGCGGGGGGGGCTACTCGAATCAAGATCACAGTCCGGGGAGATGGCACACTGGCATGGGATTAGCTCAGTTTAGCTTAAACAGGAACGGTGTATACTCAAATTGTGAGTCACGAATCTCCGAATAATTTGCTCGCGGGTGAAATAATCGCGTTCGCACTTTGTTGGGTCGAGTGGCCAGATTGACCCAGTCTCGTTAGGCTTTTGCCCCACAAGTCTCCTCATCTGCTGCTTAGTTAGATACGCGTCGATAAGGCTTTAGATGACGGATCGGTCCTCGGCCGGAAGCATCTCGACCTGGCTGAACTGCTTGAGCTAATCGCAATCGGTAAGGTGGGCGGCGGCGTGCTCGTCGGCGGTGCCAGCGTTGAGGATATCCCCCAATGTACCCAGCGCATCGCCTAGGCGCGCGCGGATGTCAACGGCCGGGACGGTGCCATACTCCTTGTACCGGCGCCAGCCGGCCTGCTTGACGGCGAGGATGTAGCACGGGCGGCGCACCACCTTGCCCCACCCCGCCCTCCGTTTTGCCGGAAGGCCACCCCCACCCCCAAAATCCCCCCACACACTACCTTCACCCCGTGCCGACCGCCCTCTCACACGACTATTCCGTCGATACCCTCGAGCGCGAGCTCGGCCTCAAGGAGCTGCAGATCAACCGCCTCCTCAACATCACCCAGGCGATCAACGAGAACCGGCCCGCCGCGGAGCTCTTCGACATGTACGCCAACTTCCTCAACTGGGACCTCGGCATCCGCCGCATGGCGCTGTACTTCCGCCGCGACGGCCACTGGGAGTGCCGCTCGCACATCAGCCTCACCGACGCCGAACGCGCCGAGCCCGTGAGCGACCGCTTCGCCGACTACGAGGCCCGCGGGCCCGTCGGGGACGCCGGCCACCCCCTGCTGTGCACCTTCGACTTCGTGATCCCGGTCACGCACAAGGACCAAAACCTGGTCTACGTCTTCCTCGGCGACCTGTCCGACGCGCCCGAGGCCTCGGCCCGCGTCCAGCTCGTCACCACGATCACGCACGTGGTCGCCGTCGCGATCGAGAACAAGCGACTCTTCAGACAACAACTCGAGCAGGAGCGCTACCGCGCCGAACTCACGCTCGCCAGCGAGATCCAGCGCTCGCTCGTGCCGGACCGCCTGCCCGCCGGGGCGCACTTCGACATGGCGGCGCTGTACGTCCCGCGCTTCGGCGTCGGCGGGGACTTCTACTCGGCGGAGTACTTCGACGACGGGCGACTGCTGTTCTGCGTGGCCGACATCTCGGGCAAGGGCACCGGCGCGGCCCTGCTGATGAGCAACTTCGAGGCCTCGTTCTGGTCGCTCGGGCGCTCGCGGTCCGACCTCGCGACCTTCGTCCAGGCCCTCAACACGGCCCTGTTCCGCGTCACGCGCGGCGATCGCTTCCTCACGCTCTTCGTCGCGGAGTACGACACGCGCACGCGGCAACTGTCCTACGTCAACGCCGGGCACAATCCGCCGCTGGTGGTCATCAGTGGCTGCGATGAGCCCGTCGAACTCACCGTCGGCTGCACCTTCCTCGGGGCCTTCGACCGCATCCCGCGCGTCGACACGGGGCACGTCGACCTGGGCGCCGGCGGACTCCTGTTCTGCTACACCGACGGCGTGAGCGAACTCGTCAATCCCGACGGCCTGATGTACGGCGAGGAGCGGCTCCTGAGGTTCGCCTGCGCGCGGGGCGTGTGCGCAGCCGCCGAATTCAACGCCCGCCTCGAGCGCGAACTGAGCGGCTACCAGGGCCACGCCGAGCCGACCGACGACATCACGGTGCTCTCGGTCCACTTCCAGGGGGCGTAGCCGCGGGCCGACGTTAGGCGATCAAAACCAGCCTTTCGTAGAGAACCCGCGTGGGGGGTGTTGCTGCGGCGATACTTTTGGCGGCTCATGTCGAGGAGAAGAGACAGACAGGCCCGCTACCGCAATCGCCGCCGCGGCGGCCCCGGCGAGCGCCGCCGCATGGCCATCGTGTTCGCCGTCGCGCTGGGGTGGTGCGGCGTGCACCGCTTCACGCTCGGGCAGTGGCAGTACGGCCTGTTCCACATCTTCCTGTTCGTCGTCTCGATGGCGACCTTCGACCGCTTCCTCGGGTGGGACATGACGCCCTGGCTCACGCTCTCGGCCTTCCTCGGGTACTACAACGCCGTGCAGTGGTTCAGGATGAGCGACGAGGAGTTCGGCGAGCAGTTCCTCGAGCCCGTCGACGCCGGCGATAAGCCCGTCGAGGGCAAGTACCTCCGGGGGCAGGAGGTGGTGCACCCGCGGGTGCTGTCGGGGCGCGCGCGGCGCGGTTTGTTAGCTTCCGCCAAAACGGCCTACGACGCCTTCGACTACCAGCTCGCCGCCGAGCAGTACGAGCAGGCGCTCGACATGGACCTCAAGGACGGGGAGAGCCGCGTGCTGGCCGCGCGCTGCTACAGTTTGCTCGAAGACAGCGACGCCGCCTACCGCCACCTCGCGAAGGCCGTCCAGCTGCGCGCCACCAACCTCGACCTCGTGAGCCAGGACGCCGACTTCGCCTGGCTCCGGACCCAGGACGACTTCGAGGCCCGCCGCCGCGTCGGCTTCGGCGTACCCGCCGAGTTCGTCGCCGCACCCGCGACCCCGCCGCCCCCCCGCGCCGAGCCGCCCGCCCTCCCGCCCCGGAGCCCCAACCTCCTCGACGACCTCGAGCGCCTGGCGTCCCTACGCGAGCGCGGCGTCCTCGACGAAGCGGAGTTCGCGCGGCAGAAGGAGAGGCTGTTGCGGGGGTAAATCTGGTGGGGGTGGTGCGGCGGCGGGTGGGCCACCAGGACTTTCCCTTCACTCATGGGGTAACCCCCCCGGCCTAGGACTTTCCCATCGCTTTTATGATCCTCTCTGGCGGCTGAGGTTTTGCCCTTCACTCGCGGGTAACCCCCCCGGCCCCCCTTATTTTGTTTTCCGCCGCAGAACCGCTTCGCGGCCCCACGGCGGAAACCAAAACAAGGGGGGAGGCGAACGCCCACGTGCACTGTCGAGCCGAGCGCCGCAGGCCCCCCGAGCGAAGCGAGCCGCACGGTCGCCTCCCCCCTTGTTCAGCCGGGCTGCCGGATCGAGCGAAGCGAAGGTCTGGCAGCGCGGATGAATAAGGGGGGCCGGGGGGGTTACACTACGAATGGCGGGAAAGTCCTGCCCCCCCGGCCCCCCTTATTCCAATGATTTTGCGATGATCGCTTCGCGCTCTCTGCAAAATCTTCGGAACAAGGGGGGAGTCTAACGCTCCCGCCTATCGTCGCGTCTGAGCGCCGCAGGCCCTCCGAGCGCAGCGAGCCCCCACGTGCGCCTCCCCCCTTGTTCCGTCGGGCGCGCACCCGAGCGCAGCGAAAGGTGTACGCACGGCGGAATAAGGGGGGTCGGGGGGGTTACCAAGGTCATGGCGAGCATTCGCCAAGGACACCTAGTGGCGGGGCAGAGTGATGGTAAAGCCCTGCATCGGGCCGCCCCCCCTCCGGTCGTTCCCAGCGTGAGCGCCGCGAAGCACCCACCCCACGAGAAAAGCCCCCTTGCACGGCTAGTGCCCACGGGCGACATTACCGCCCGCGCAACTGACGCAGCGAGACAATAGCTTGGCGCGCCACCGACCCACTCGCCCGAAAGCGCGTTCTCTCCTACGCGCGCGCCCCGCTCCACGTCCGCCGACCCGACACTATGACCGCCAGCGAACTATACACCAACGAGATCCTGCCCCTGCGCGCCTCCGACACCGGGGAGGACGCCCTCGAGGTGATGCACGACTTCTTCGTCCAACACCTCCCGATCGTGAGCGACCGCGAGTTGCTCGGGATCGTCTCGGAGGGGGACGTCCTGGAGCAGGATGCGCAGGGCGCCCTCGGGAGCTACTCCCTGAGCCTGCCGCAGATCCGCATCCGGACCTCGGACCACCTCTACGAGGTGATGCGGATGGTGGCGCAGTACGAGCTCACGGCCGTGCCGGTGGTCGATCCGCAGGGCGGGTACGTCGGCCTGATCACCGCGAACGACCTGCTGAGCTACTACGCGCGGACGGCGACGTTCATGGAGACGGGCTCGATCATCATCCTCGAGGTCCAGCGCCGCGACTACAGCCTGGCGGAGATCGCGCGCATCGCCGAGAGCGAGAACGCGATCATCCTGAGCAGTTTCGTGGAGTCGGTCGCGGATGGGTCCCTGCTCCAGATCACGATCAAGGTCAACCACGAACACGTCTCCGGGATCATCGCGACGTTTCAGCGCTTCGGGTACGAAGTGCAGGG
This sequence comes from Saprospiraceae bacterium, assembly GCA_965215115.1. Lineage (GTDB taxonomy): Bacteria > Bacteroidota > Bacteroidia > Chitinophagales > Saprospiraceae > CALDTK01. The sequence goes on along the minus strand of OZ244050.1, from coordinate 657,553 downwards.
CACGTTCAACGAGGGGGAGGCCGTTGATACGATGCGCGAGCGCTACGACGCGCTGATTAGTTACCTCAACGTCTAGACTGGTTTTCGTCGTCCCATATCCCTCGCGCGGGGTCGCGCCTTTGGCGCGACCTTCGCCGCCGAATGTCGCGCCCGCCCAAGAGTCCACCGTCGGTATGCTGAGCGTGCCCCGCTACCCGGCGCGCGCCACGTCCGTACTTCGACTGGCGCTGTGGCTGCCGCTGGTGCTGACGGTTTTGGCGAAAGCCCAAACCCTCGACCCCCCGACGCCCGTGCCGCCCCAAGCCCCCGGTGCGCAAGCCCTGCCCACCGCCGGGATACGGGATTCGCTCGATTCACGGCCACCCGCCGACTCGGGCGCCTACGCCGTCGTGACGCAGGTGCTCGTCGAGGGCAACCGCAAGACGCGCCGCCCGATCTTGGTGCGGGAGATGGGCCTGCAGGAGGGCGACACCGTGCGCCTCGCCGACCTCGACGCCGTGCTCGAGCTCCAGCGCCGACTGCTGCTCAACACCGGGCTCTTCTCGGAGGCCGAGCTGCTCGTGACCGGGCTCGACCCGCAAACCCACACGATGGCCCTGCGCGTGGTGGTGCGCGAGAAGTGGTACATCTACCCCTCGGTGTCGGTCGACCTCGCGGACCGCAACTTCAACGTCTGGTGGACGGAGCAGAACCGCGACCTCGGGCGGATCAACTTCGGGCTCAAGCTCCGCCACCGCAACATCACCGGGCGCGCCGACCGGCTCTCGTTCGGGGTGCAGACCGGCTACACGCGCAAGGCCGAGATCACCTACCAGATCCCGTACATCGACCGCGCGAAACTGGTAGGCCTGGAGGTCAACGCCCTCGCGGACCGCAACCGCGAGTGGAACTTCCGGACCGTCGGCGGGGAGCAGGACTTCTTCAGCAACGATACGAGTGCCGTGCTGAAGCGCCGCCGCCTCCGCGTCGGGCTCACGCTGCGACCGGGACTTTTCACGACGCACCTCTTCGCCGTCGAGCGGCAGGTCACCTCGGCCGACTCCCTGCTCGCCACCGAGATCAACACCAACTTCCTCGGCGACGGCCTCAGGCGCCAGGCGTACTACGGGTTCTTCTACCAGGTGACGCTCGACCGGCGCGACGTGCGGCCCTTCCCGCTGCGGGGTGACTACGTCCGCCTCCGGATCCACAAGCGGGGCCTGCGCGCCGGCGACGACCTCAATCGCCTCGACGTCTCCCTGCGGGGGGCGCACTACCAGCCGCTGGGCGGGCGCTTCAATCTCGCCGTGGAGGCCAAGGTCAAGACCGACATCCAGCGCGACCCGGTGCCGTACTACAACCGCGAGAGCCTGGGCTTCGGGCAGGACTTCATCCGGGGCTACCAGTACTACGTGATCGACGGTCTCGATTACGCTTTCGCCAAAACGACTTTGCGCGCGCGCGTTTTCGAGCGGGTCGTGAAGGTCCCAGCCTCGCCGATCCGCCTGCTCAAGGAAGTGCCGCTGAAGATCTACCTCGGGGTCCACGGAGATGCGGGCGGCGCACGGGACCCGAGCGATACCCCCGGCAATGTGCTGGCCAACAAGCTCCTGCGTAGCTACGGAGTCGGGCTCTACGGGAATGCTTTCTACGGGCAGACGCTGAGTCTCGAATTCTCCCGGAATGACCTGCGGGAGTGGGGGTGGTTCTTGAATTTCTCGACGGGGTTTTGAGGCCGGGGGCTCCTGGCGGTGTTAGACGAGCTCTGCTCGCACCGCATCCGCCCGCCGGGGCCGTGGGCGCGCGAGCGGAGCTCGTCTAACGCGCCCCGCGTACTTTGTCGCCCGCATGCGAGTAGCCGTTTGGGCGGTGTTAGACGAGCTCTGCTCGCACCGCATCCGCCCGCCGGGGCCGTGGGCGCGCGAGCGGAGCTCGTCTAACGCGCCCCGCGTACTTTGCCGCCCGCATGCGAGTAGCCGTTTGGGCGGTGTTAGTCGAGCTCTGCTCGCACCGCATCCGCCCGCCGGGGCCGTGGGCGCGCGAGCGGAGCTCGTCTAACGCGCCCCGCGTACTTTGCCGCCCGCATGCGAGTAGCCGTTTACAGCCAGGTGGTCAAGACCCAGGACGCCGCCGCCATCGCGCAGCTGTTCACCTCCCTCGCGGAGCACCGCATCAACACCTACGTGCACGCGCCCTACCTCGAGGCCCTGCGCGCCGAGGGCATCCCCACCGGGGACGTGGGTAGCTTCGAGAGCCACCTCGACTTCCGCGTCAAGCACTTCGACTTCGTCATTACGCTCGGGGGCGACGGCACCATCCTGACGGCCACCACGCTGGTGCGCGACACGGGCGTACCCATCGTCGGGATCAACCTCGGGCGACTCGGCTTCCTGGCGAGCATCGAGAAGACCATGATCGAGGAGACTGTGCGCCTGCTCAAGCGCGGCCACTACGACACCAACGAACGCGAGATGCTCGAGCTCGTGAGCGACGGGGGCCTGTTCGGGAGCATGAACTTCGCCCTCAACGACTTCACGATCCTCAAGCGGGATACCTCGTCGATGATCACGATCCACACGTACGTAAACGGGGACTACCTCAACAGCTACTGGGCGGACGGACTCATCATCGCCACGCCGACCGGGTCGACGGGCTACTCCCTGAGTTGCGGCGGGCCGATCGTGTTCCCGGGCTCGGGCAACTTCGTCATCACGCCCGTGGCGCCGCACAACCTCAACGTCCGCCCGATCGTGATCTCGGACGACTCGGTGGTGAGCTTCGAGGTCGAAGGCCGGGCCGAGAACTTCCTCTGCACCCTGGACTCCCGCCACGAGATCATCGACGAGCGGCAGGCGCCCCTGGCCATCCGCAAGTGCAGCTTCTCGACGCGGATGGTGCGGATCAAGGACCGGAGCTTCTTGCATACCATCCGGGGGAAGTTGTTCTGGGGGCAGGATGCGCGGAACTAACATATACCCGATCCGGCGGATGGTACGGTATCCCGGGGCCCCCGATCTTACGCGCCCAATCCTTGACACTGCCGTAAGATTCCCCGCCGGATTTTGTGCGTTGGGTATTGGACGGGCCGCGGCGGCCTCACTACTTTGCGCAAGCTTTTCCCGGAGCCCCCCGATGTCGAACTCACCCACGCGAGACTCCCACCTCTACCGATCCTTCAAGGCGATCGAGGCGGACAGCTACCGCTCCATCCTGCGCTTCGTCGAGAACCACACCGAGGAGCTGCACCTCCTCAGCGTCCGCGAGTATTTCGACCTGCAGTACGCCTACGTGGCGGCCCTGTTCGAGACCGGGGCCTACGACCGGGTCGTGGACCAGACCACGTCCCTGCTCGAGCTCGCGATCGAGGAGAACATCACGCTCGTCGACGGGGAGGACGTCTACCGCGCCCTGCTCTTCCGCCGGGCCCACGGGCTCTTCTACCTCATGCAGTACGATGCCTCGCTCGCGGTCTGCGACCAGATGCTGCGGCTCTACCCGCGGGACAAGGCCGTGGCGCACCTCTACGAGCGCGGGCTCTACCAGCGCAGCAACGCGTGGGTGAGCAGGGTGCGGGCGCTCAGCGTACTGCTCTTCCTCACGGCGGCAACGTTGATCGCCATCGAGGTGCTCATCGTGCAGCACTTCTTCGACGACTACACCGACGCGGTGATGTGGGTGCGCAACGTGTCCTTCGTGGCCGGGTGGCTGCTGTTGCTCGGTGGGGACCTGGTGCACCGGGCGTGGGCCTGGGGGAAGGTGACGGCCGCGAGGCGGACGTACGTGCGGCGGCGCGCCCAGCGCAAAACCGATCGCAAAGACCGCTAAGACCCACAGCGCCCACATTGCGGAGCCGTCCATCAGCGTAGCGGTCCCACATCCATTAGCGTAGCGGTCCCGCGTCCCTCCCGTGCAGCCGCTACTTTCGCCCGCATGGACCAAATCGACTTCTCCGAACTCATCGCGGACATCATCCGCTACTTGCCGAAGCTGATCCTCGGGGTGGTCGTCATCCTGGTAGGCTTCTGGCTGTCGAACAAACTCGCGCGCATCCTCGGGCGGACCCTCGCCAGGCGCTCCGTCGACGCGACGGTGATCCCGTTCCTGACGAGCCTCATCAGTGTCGTCTTCAAGGCCCTGGTGCTGCTCTCGGCGGCGGCCATGTTCGGGGTGGATGTCACGAGCTTCGTGGCGATCTTCTCGGCCCTGACGCTGGCCGTGGGCCTGGCGCTCCAGGGCAATCTATCGCACTTCGCGAGTGGGCTCTTACTGCTCACGATTCGGCCCTATAAAATCGGCGACATCGTCACCGTCGGCGGGATGACCGGCAAGGTGGAGGCGATCCAGATCTTCCACACCATCGTCTCGACGCCCGACAACCAGCGCCACATCGTGCCCAACGGCAAGGTGACCGGCGACACGATCACCAACCTCTCCGGCCAGGGCACCCGCGGCATCGACCTCGACTTCGGCATCGCCTACGGGGACGACATCCAGCGGGCGCGCGACATCATCCTCGGCGTCGTAATGGCGCACCCAAACCTCCTCCCCGAACCCGCGCCGACGGTCGTGGTCACGGCGCTCGGCGACAGTGCCGTCAATCTACTCGTGAGGCCTTTCGTGCTTTCGCAAAACTGGTGGGCGACGAAGGTGGAGCTCACGGAGCAAGTAAAGAACGCCCTCGACGCCGGCGGGATCACGATTCCGTTCCCGCAACGCCAGGTGTGGACGCGGGCCGAGCAAGTAGGGTAGGCGCGCGCCGCGTCATCCCGAGGTGGCGTGGCCCGGCGGCACATTTTCGCGAGGTGGCGTAGCCCGACTTGGGGACCTCGATGCGCAGGTAGCGAGGCTCGAGCCCCGACGCAACGTCCATACGAAGGGTTTGCCACGTCGAGTAGCCACGCGGCGACCTACAGTACTAGGACGGCTCTACGGCGCAGACGCTACCGGGCAGGGCGCCGGAAATGGGCCGTACGTCCCGGTGAGCCGGGCGCGGCGCACGGAGTCTGATCCGCCGCACCCCGCCTACCGCACGCGCCACACCGCGGCCACCAGGACGCCGAGCATCGCGAGGATGAAGCTGTACCCGATCCGCAGGTCGAAGGCTTCCGCCAAAAACCCGATGATGGCGGGGCCGAGGAAGAGCCCGAGGTAGCTGATCGTCGTCACCATCGCGAGGGCCGCACTCGCGGTGAGCCCCGGGATCTTGCCCGAGGCGGAGAACACGATCGGGACCGCGATCGACAGCCCGGACCCCACCAGTGAGGCACCGAGGATCGTGGTCCACGGCGTGGGGTAGGCGAGGGTGACGGCCATCCCGACGAAGGCCAGGAGGCCGCCCCCGCGCAGGAGCGCCATGTCGCCGAAGCGATCGCGGAGGCCATCCCCGAAGGCGCGCCCCACCGTCATCATCACCGAGAACCCCGCCAGCGACCAGGGCGCGATGTAGCGCTCTGCGCCGGCCACCTCGAGCATGAATTTGGCCGTCCAGTCCGAGATGCTCGCCTCCGCCATCATCGAGCAGAACCCCACGAACCCGAGCAGGTACGTGGCCGGCACCGGCAGTCGGAAGGCGGTATCCGCGTCGGCCCCGACCTCGCCCTCCGGATCGGGTGCCGCGTAGGGGTAGAGCCGCGGCCCCGCCCAGGCCACGATCGTGACGGCCACCACGGCGGCGGCGGCGAGGTGCCCCCAGAAAGGCAGTCCGAGGTAGATCACCCCCGAGCTCACGAGCGCCCCGGCGATCATCGCGGCGCTAAAGCCCGCGTGAAACGAACTCATGATGGCCCGCCCGTGCAGCTGCTCGTGGGCCTTCTCGACCTCGACGGCCTGCGCGTTCATGGCCACGTCGAGCAGGCCGAAGTTGACCCCCATCACGAAGAACAGCGGGTACAGCACGTACGGGCTCGCGAACCACGGCATGAGCGCCACGGCGGCGGCGTACCCGACGCCCGTCACGACCGACACCGGGACGACCCCGTAGCGCGCGTTGACGTACGCGGAGAAGGGCATGCTCACGAAGGCCCCCCCGCTCGCGCAGATGAGCACGAGCCCGAAGGCCGCGTCCCCGACGCCGTACAGCTCCTGTAGCGCCGGTACGCGCGCCGCCCACGACGCGTACAGGAAGCCGTTGACCACAAACAGCGAGAAGACGGCCAGGCGGTGGGTACGGAGGGGGAGGGTAGCGGTCATGCTGGCGGATTGCGGCGGGCCAAAGGTGGAGACGACGCACTCACGAAAGCGTCCGGCCTGCGGATCCTTCGTCTCGACTAATTCGGACCCCACTCGGGCGCGCGCCGCCGACCACCCGTTTTGCCGAAAAGGACGATTCGCGCATTCAAAGGCGCCCCACCCCGCCACCGCGGACAGACTACCCCGCCGCCAAACTACACCCGCCCCCCGGGCTGCCTTACCTTTACGTCCTTCCCCAAAACAAACCACGCCACATGAAGCTCTCCCACGTCTACGCCCTCGTCCTCACGCTCTTCGTCGCCACCGGGGCCCTCGCGCAGGACACCCCGCAGGCCATCCTCGGCGGCGACGCGAGCCCGGCGGTACTCTTCAACGGCGAGGAGATCTCCCAGGAGGCGCTCGCGGCCTTCGAGGCCACACAGATCGACGACATCCGCATCCTCAGCGGCGAGGAGGCGATGGCGGAGTTCGGGCGCTACGGCGACCACGGCGTCATCGTGGTGACCGGCAAGACCGCAGCAGGCGACGGCGCGGGGGCCGCCCGTCGAGCCGTCGAGATCGCCGAGGAGGCGCCCGCGGCGCAGGTCGAGGAGCGGGTCACGGTGGTGAGCCGCGACCCGTACGTCGTGATCGACGGCAAGCCCGCCACCAACGCCGAGATGCAGGCCCTCGACCCGGGTGTCATCATGCACGTCAAGGTCCTCAAGGGCGAGCAGGCCGAGGCGAAGTACGGTGAGCGCGGGAAGGACGGCGTGATCGAGGTGACGACGAAGGGGTGAGGGCGGCCCCGGGGCGGCGTTCTCGCGGGGGCGCCCGCAGTCCCGCCCGCTGCTTACCTTAGGCGCCATCGTAGTTATGGCGAACCGTCCCCAACCCGTGGCGAGTAAGGTTGTACAGCCGGTGGGAGAGCACATCGGTACGGAGGGCCGCAGGCCGAGGCCGCCGCAGGCCACCGGTGCGGCTCCGCCAAGTCCACCGCAGACCAGCACCGATGAATCCCTCGCGGCTAGTTTTCGCGAAAGCGGCGATCCGGAAGTCCTCGGCGAGCTTTACGGGCGCTACCTCGAGCTCGTCTACGGCCTTTGCCTGCAGTACCTACGCGACGGCGGACGCGCCGAGGACGCCGCGATGGACATCTACGAACAACTCCACGTCAAGCTCCGCGACCACGCCGTGGAGCACTTCCGGCCCTGGCTCTACCGCCTGGCGCGCAACCACTGCCTGATGATCCTGCGGCGCTCGGCCAACCGACTTACGCTCGCCTCGACGAGCGTCCCCGTGTACGGCGGGGCCGACCTCGCGGATATGCATTACGTCGACCTCCTGCATCAGGACGGGGAGGCCGAGCTGAACCAGGACCACCTCCTCGACGCCCTCGCCGACTGTACCGCGCAATTGAAAGACACGCAAGCCACCTGTATCCGACGTTTCTACCTCGAGGGGGCCTCGTACCAAGACCTGGCCGATGAGCTCGGTTGGGCGTTGGGTAAGGTCCGCAGCGCCATCCAGAACGGTCGGCGCAACCTCAAACTCTGCGTCGAGCGCAACGCCCCCCATGACGAGCGATAAGCTACCATACGATCCGGAGCCCGGGCGCGGTGACGCCTTCGGGGCGCTGGCGAGGTCCGGCTACGCGGCCGTGCCCGGCGGCGACCACGCGGCACGTCTCGCCAGACTCAGGGCACGGACGGGGGGCACCCCGCAGGTCCCGGTCGAGACGGCCGTCGGGAGTGACGGCGGCGGTGCCGTGGTAAGGCAGCTTTCGCCAAAACCTGCCCCCCGTCAACTGCCGAGGCGCCAGGTGTGGTGGTCGGCCGCCGCGGCGATCGCGCTGCTCGTCGTGGCCTCGCTCGTCTACGTGCTCGGGAGCCGTCCGGAGCGGGGCGGTTTCGCGAAGGCCACCGAGGCACCGACAGACCAAGCCGCGCAGGCGCCGGCGTACGAAGACGCGAGCGCCTACGGCGACGCCTCCGAGGCCCGCGAGTCTGAACAGCAGATGGACGCCGAGGCAGAGGCAGATATGGCCGTCGGGGAAGCGTATAGCGCGGACCGTGCGGCACTTCGGGAGGCGAGGCCTTTGCCAAACGCCGGAGGCCCGGCCGATGTCGTTAGTCAGGCAGAGCCGTCGTTGCGCATACCCAGGGTGCGCGTACCCGTGCCTACCGGACCTACGGAGTCCGCGGCCGCCGAACAGAGAGCCGCGCCCGCGCCCGCGCCCGCTGCTTCGCGGACCGCAGACCGCGCTGCGCCACCGCGGGCGCAGAAGACGCTGGCGCCGCCGCCGCCGCCGGTTGGAGGTGGGGCCTTACGCCAGAACCAGCTCTCCGACGTAGATGCGGCTCCCGACGCGCAGGTGCCATCGGCGGCGCCAGCGGCGTCCTCGCCGTCGTTTTATACCCTCGAGCGCAGCGATCGCAGGGTCGAGTCCCGGACGCTGCCCGTGCGTGTCACGGGCGTCGAGGGCGTCCTGAAGCCGGGGGCGTTCATCACCATCGAGGGCACCGACCAGCGCTTCGACCTCGATCCGGATGGCTTCGTGGACTTGCAGTTGTTGCCCGGGGCCCGCGTGGCGCGGGTGGTCGCCCCGGAGCGCGACACGGTGTACTTCGACGTATCGGGGCGCGGGGAACTCCTCGTCACGCTCGCGCCCTACCCAACGGCCGGGCGAAAGTCGAGTGTCCAGGAGGTGCCGAGCCGCAGGGAGGTGCCGGGGCTCGGCGCGGTGGCCCCGGCGTTCGGGGCGTTCGACAGTTACGTGAGGCGTGAGCGTGGCGGTGACGGGGGCGCGGGCGTCCGTGCGGAGCTACAGTTTTACATCAACAAGCGGGGTCGCCCGACGGGGATCACGCGTTCGCCGGCGTTCGAGGGGTCGCGAGAGGACTACCAGCGCGCGAAGGAGCTCCTGCGCGACGGGCCCGACTGGCCGGAGCGCTACCGCGGCGGGAGTTGGCGGTACGTCGTGCCGTGACGCGCTCGCCGTGACGCGCTCGCCGTGATGGGCCTGCGGCAGCGCTGTCAAAGGTTGGCGCCGCCCGGAGGGCCAACCGTTACCTTCCCCCCATGCCCCTCGTCTCCGTGCTCCTCGGCATCGTGCTGCTGTTCTTCCTGATCGCCTACGTCAAGCTCAATGGCTTCCTGTCGTTCGTGCTCGTGGCGCTGTTCGTGGGGCTGCTGCAGGGCATGGGCGTCGGGCCGCTCGTGGACGCGGTCCAGGCCGGGATCGGGAATACGCTCGGGACGCTGGTCATGATCCTCGGGCTCGGGGCCATGCTCGGGAGCATCGTCGCGGACTCGGGGGCGGCGCAGCGGATCACGACGCGGCTGCTGGCCTTGTTCGGGCGGCGCCACGTGCAGGCGGCGGTGGTGCTCACCGGGTTCATCGTCGGGATACCGATGTTCTACACGGTGGGCTTCGTGATCCTGATCCCGCTGGTGTTCACGATCGCGGCGGCCACGGGGCTCAACCTTATTTACGTCGGGCTCCCGATGCTCGCGGCGCTGTCGGTGACGCACGGCTACCTGCCGCCGCACCCGGCGCCGACGGGGATCGCGGTGCTGTTCGGGGCGGACATCGGGCGGACCCTGCTCTACGGCATCGTCGTGGCCATCCCGGCGATCGTGGTGGCCGGACCGCTGCTGTCGCGGGTTTTGACGAAAGTCGACGCCCGGCCCAAACCGGAGTTCGTCAACCCCGCCGTGCTCACCGACGAGCAGATGCCGGGCGCGGGCATCAGCATCCTCGCGGCGCTGTTGCCGGTGTTACTCATCGGTGTGGCGGCGGTGCTGCGGCTGGTTTTGCCGGAAGGCCCCCGCGCCGACACCCTCGCCGAGGCCATCGGCAACCCCGTGCTCGCGATGCTGTACTCGGTGCTCTTCGCCGTGGTGACGCTGGGGCTGATGCGCGGCAAGTCGATGGACGAGGTGATGGGCAGCGTCACGGGCGGCGTCACGGGCATCACGACGGTGTTGCTGATCATCGCGGGGGCCGGGGCGCTGACGCAGGTCCTCAAGGACAGCGGCGTGAGTCTGTACCTCGGCACCCTACTCGAAGGCACGAGCCTCTCGCCGCTGGTGCTCGCGTGGCTGATCGCGACGCTGATCCGGGTGTGCGTGGGCTCGGCCACGGTGGCGGGCTTTACGGCCGCCGGGATCGTGGCTCCGCTGGCGGCCCTGCCGGGGGTGAGCCCGGAGTTGATGGTGCTCGCGATCGGCTCCGGGAGCCTGATGCTCTCGCACGTCAACGACGGCGGCTTCTGGCTCTTCAAGGAGTATTTCAACGTGTCGATCGGGGACACGCTACGGACGTGGACGGTGATGGAGACGACCGTCGGGGTGATGGGACTGGCGGGGGTGCTGGTGCTGGATTTGGTGGTGTGAGCGGCGGGGCGTAGGCTTTTGGGAAGGGGTGTGCGGCGTTTGGGGGGGGGGGGCTGCGCCTTTCGGTAAAACCGATGGCGGGGGTGTTGAAGCGATAGTGTGTGGGGCGTTAGATATTGGGTGGGCGGTGTGCTGAGATCTAGTTCGTTGGTCGTCACCGAAGGTTAATTCCAGACGGAGTTGAAGAAGCTGTAGTCTGGGTAGAGGCTCCGCCCCCGCCCCGACCTTCGCCGCCATGCGCACCCGACTGCTCCTGGCCTCCCTCCTGCTCATCGGTTTTGGCGAAAGCCTCCTCGCCCAGGCCACCTACGCCGTAGCCGACGTCCCGACCGTCGCCGAGATGGACGGCTCCCGTGCTACTTGCTCGCCAACGCTGCGTTTCACGCGCTGTAGCGGCGGGGGCGGAAGCAGCGGCGACGGGGGCGCGCGCGCGAGTTGGTAGCGCGCGTGGCGGTTTGCGCAACTGCCCCGCCACGAAGTTGCGCAGATCGCCACGGCGGCGGCGCGGGCGTCCGAGACCTTCGTCGGCATCACCAACTCTCGTACGACAATGCCCGTTTCTTTCCGGCTTTCGCCAAAACATACTGATCAGCTTTCGCTAAAACAGGCTTCGGCACAACTCCTGTCCTGCGTTTTGCTGACAAGCGTACTCCTCCTCACCGCCTGCGGCAAAGAGCCCAGACCCGAACCTTACAACCTGAATCACCTACGCAAATGCCAACTGGCGCAGGAGGTAGACACCAGCAGTTTGCAGCGGTACTACTTCCCGATTTTATTCGGCAAGTACGAGCTGGAGTACGGCATCTGCGACGACGATACCGCGCCGCCGATCGTCGCCGCTGGGGAAACACTTACCCTGGAATTCGATTGGTCTAAGGAGGTCAAGGTCTCACGCAACGGAGCCCCCCCGACGTCGCATACCTACAACACGATCCGCCGCGAGCGACGCAACCTCATCGACGTCAACGCCCCCGTGCAAATCTCCTTTTACCTCGAGACGACGCCCGAGGTGCCGGAGCTGGTGGGCAGTATGTGGGTATGCGACGAGCGCCTACTCTTCGAGCGCTACGAGGACGGCGGCTGCGGGTATGGTTTCCGACGGAGACTGTGATACGTTCGGTCGCGAAAGCTTTAGCAGGCCACCGCGACTTCCCCTTTCAACACTTCGCCCTTCAGGCGTTCGACACCTGTTACCCCCCGCACCGGCAGCCTCACCGTAAAGGTGCTCCCGACGCCCACCTCACTCTCGAGCGTGATGCCGCCCCCGAGCCGCTCGGCGATCTTGCGGCAGCTCGCCAGCCCGAGGCCCGTGCCCTCGTAGTCGTCGCGGGTGTGGAGGCGCCTGAACATCTCGAATACGCGCTCATGGTACTCTCGGGCGATCCCGATGCCGTTGTCGCGGACGCGGATCGTGACTTCGCCCGGGGCGTCGAACAGTTCGACGGTGACGCGGGGCTGCGGGGCGGTGTTGTACTTGAGGCCGTTGTCGACGAGGTTGCCGATGAGCTGTCGCAAAAACGACTCCGGCGCGTACAGCGAGGCCGCGCCGAGGACATCGACGGCTGGCGCGGCCCCGGTCGAGCTACGGTCGCGGCGCTCGTCGAGTAGGCGCAAGCACAGCTCGCGGAGCCCGACCGGGGTGCTCGCCTCGGGGAGCTCACCGTTGAGGCAACTGAACTTCTGTACGTCGCTTACGAGCGCGTCCATCACCTGGGCGTACTGCTGGGCCATGCCGACGAACTCCCCGATCAGCGGCTCGGCCTCCGGCGGCATCCGGCGCTGGATGAGTCCGAGGAAGCTCGTCACGTTGCGCAGGGGCGTCTTCAGGTCGTGGCTCGCGATGTAAGCGAAGCGCTCGAGTTCCTTGTTCGAGGCCTCGAGACTGCGGGTCTTGGTCTCGAGCTCGCGGGTCTTCGCCTCCAGTTCGTGCGTCTGGCGCGCGAGTTCGGCGGTGCGGGCCTCGACCTGTCGCTCGAGTTCGGTACTCTGTCGGCGCCCGGCGCGTAGGCGGCGGAAGGCCAGGGCCAGCAGGGAAGCCGCGCAGAGGATGGCCAGGAGGAGCGCCGTACGTTGGGACGTGGCGCGCGAGCTTTCCAACTCGGCCCGTGCGGCCGCCGCGCCGGCGAGCTGGGCCTGGTGTTCGGCCTGGGCCGTGCGGTAGTCGCGCTGGAGGCCGAGGATGCCCTCGAGCCGGGAGCTCTCGCCGAGCTTGAGCCGCAGGCGTCGAGCCTCGCGGGCGTGGTGTAGGCTGCGGCGCAGATCGCCCATTCCTTCGTAGGCGAGTTCGAGGATCTCGTGTCCCTCGGCGACGTGGTTCTCCTGGCCGGTGCCCGAGAACACCGACACGGCGGCCTCGCCGACCTTCACGGCCTCGGGAAAGTGTTCGGATGCAACTTCGAACCTCGCCACCGTAAGCTGGATGTAGGCGGCGCTCGTGCGGTCGTCGCGGGAGGCACACAACGCGAGCCCCTCGGCGGCTACCGTGCGGGCCTCTGCTATCTCGCCGACGGCCCCCAACACCCTCGCGTGATTGTTGTATACGATGTAGGCGAAGGTCCAGCCGCGGCGCAAGGTCTCGTCCTCGATGATGGCGCGGTAGGCTCGCCGGCTCGCGATCAGCGCCGGGGCAGGGTCGCGGCCTGCGGCCACGGTGGCCGCGGCCCACGCACTGCGGGCGTCGATGATGTCGTCGGCGCGTCCGCCCCATCGCTCCAGGAGCGCCAGGGCGAGGGCGAAGTCGTCGGCAGCCGCCGCGGCTTGCCCCTCCTCGAGGTTGACGTACCCGCGGAGTTTGGCCGCCGCGGCAATCACGTTGCGTTCGAGACCCCGGGCCCGGAACGTAAGCGTACTGTCGAACCACATCCGCGCCGCCTGCATGTCCCCGCGGGCGTGCTCGAGGATCCCGAGCGCAAACACGAGTTCGGCGTGGACCGTGTCCGGGCGATTGCGGAGGTCGAGCCCGTACCCGAGCCGCGAGAGGCGCGCGAGGAGCTGTTCGCGGTCGACGTTGCGGGTCGCGAGCCGGTTCGACATGTCGATCGCGATCAGGATCGCCTGGCCGTGTAGGGCCTGGGGCTCGTGGGCGATCGCATCCTCGACGAGTGCGAGGACCTCGTCCTGCATCCCGACGTTGTCGAGCTTCCCGGTGGTGTCCTCGTCGATGCGGGTGTGGATGACGCCGAAGCGCGCGACCATGGCCTGGAGTCGATCGACGGGCGGGGCCGCGGCAGCCCACTGGCCGACGACGAGCAGACACCCGGCAAGTACGCCTCTCGTAGACAGCTTACGGAACTCCGACATGGAAGCACCGCGGAGCAAACGATGAGCCAAACCCAAATCCGGGCCCCCGGAATGGAGATGTTATGTTCCGTGGCTATCGTGCAACCCAATGGGGGGAACGCCTTCAGAGCACGAGGCTAGTGCCCCCGCCGTCGATCCCCGCCACATCCCCCAGCGTCACCGCGTCTACGCCACGCCCCAGCAGCGCGAACGCCGTGTCCAGCTTCGGGATCATCCCGGAGTGAATCTTCCCGGCGTCCCGCATCCGCTTGTAGCGTTTTAGCGAAAGCTCCCTAATTAGAGACCTGGGGTCGCTGATGTCCTCCATGACGCCCGGCAGGTCGAGGCAGCTGTAGTATTCGATCACGCCGTCGCGGTCGTCGAAGGCCGCCGCGATCTCGGTGGCGATCGTGTCGGCATTCGTATTTAGGAGCTGCCCACGCCCGTCGTGGCTCAGGGCACAGACCACGGGCGTGAGGTCCAGCTTTAGCAGCTTTCGCAAAAACTCGACGTCGACCTGCTCGACGTCGCCCACGTAGCCGAAGTCGATGCCGGCGGGCGTGACGGGGCGCTTGGTGGCGCGTATCAGATCGCCGTCGGCGCCGCTGAGCCCGATGGCGGTCCTGCGGGCGGCGTGCAGTTCGGCGACGAGGCGCTTGTTGAGCCACCCGGCGTACACCATGGTGGCCACGCGCAGGTCGTCGGCGCCGGTGATGCGGCGCCCGTCCACCATACGGGGCTCAATACCGAGCTGGCGACTGAGGTCCGAGGCCATGTGGCCGCCGCCGTGCACGAGCACGACGCGGCCGCGGCCGCGGGCCGCGATGGCGCGCACGAGGGCCGCGCGCTGGGTGTCGTCTTCGAGGACGCGCCCGCCGACTTTGAGGATAAGCATGGCGGCGAAGATCGTCGCGGCTGGCGCTTCACGAACATGGCCTGCGCCACGCCATTCGCGCCGCGTACCCGGAGGTAGTAGGTGCCGGCGGGCCAGTCCCCGACGGGGAGTACGGCGTCGCGCCGGCTTCGGCGCGTGCCGTAGGCGAGGTAGACGGTGCGCATGAGCGCGGGGTCGAGCAGCCCGTACACCTTTGCGTCCGGTCCGAGCGCAAATGCCGAGAGGCTGTCGACCGCGTAGGCGAATCGCGTGAAGGCCCACGTCTGCGCCGCCGCCGGTCGCGCGGCCAGGAGAAGGGCCGCGAGCGAAATCGAGCAGACAGTTCGCACACGCTAGGCGATGGTGATCTGGGCGCGGGGGGAGCCAGATCTACGAGCTTCAAAGCTAGGCCCGCGGCAGACAGCCCGTGTGGCAGACAGCCCGCGCGGCTGGGCTACGGCCGCGGAACTTTCCCGGCCCCGCCGCGCGTTGATGCAGGTATGCTGACTGCCGAAAGAGTCGAGACCCTGCTTGCGCCCGTTCGCCAACAGTGGATTGCCGAGGGCTACGACTTCGAGTGGCGGACCGAGGTCACGACCGATGAATTCGGAAATCCATACGTGTACGTAGATCTCCTGACCGATCGGCAGATGACGGTCGCCGAGCACCGCTACATTCATGACATCGTGGAAGAAAAGCTGATTAAGAGCCCCGAGATGGAGGGGTACTGGCAACACGTTTCGATCCTTCGGCTAGCCGTTAACGTGGAGTAATGCTGCTTCACGTTACCCTTCTCGCAGAGGCCCGCAGCAGCTTGGAGGGTTTTGCCGGACGGCCCAGCCAGGCCAAACTCAGGCGCGCGATCTCCACAGGTTATTATGCCTGCTTCCATAGACTCACCTATGAGAGCGCCCGGATCATCGTCTCAGGCAGTCGCGGAGAAGCGAGGAACTACGTCCGGCGTGGCTATAAGCACGGCGCTATGAAGGAGCTCTGTGTTAGCATTTCTAGCGGGAAAGTGCCCAAGCGCTGGCCCGTCGGCACACCACCAGCCAGTTCTGAGCTGCGCGAAGCCTGTACAAAGTTTGTGAAGCTTCAGGACAGTCGCCACAGAGCCGACTACGACGTTGGAGCGGTACTATCCCTCGAAGAGGCGAAGCTAACTCTAGACGAAGCCGAACGATTCCAGACTCTACTCGACACCCTCTCCCAAGGCAAGTCCGACGCTTTCCGCCTCTTCGCCATCGCGCTCCTCGCGCAGCCGTCGATCTACTAGTATAGCCTCACTCCACCCGCGTGAAGGCCCGCGCCACCCCCCCGATCCGCACGTAGTACACCCCGGGCGCGAGCTCGTCGACCGGCAACTGCGTCGTCCCGTCCGCGAAGCGCCCCACCCGCCGGCCCACGGCGTCGAAGACCTCTACCTCGCCCGCCGGCGCGCCCGCCACGCGGAGCACGTCCCGCGCCGCCGTCGGCGCGATCGACCAGGCGGGCGTCGCGGAGCGGGCCGATACCCCAGCCACGGACGGCACCACGAGCACGGGCGAGTACGACGAGGCCCCGTCGGTGTCGACCTGGCGGATGCGGTAGTACGTAACGGCCGTCGGCGCCGAAGCGTCGGTGAAGCTGTAGCTCGCTCGCGCCGCATCCGGTACGGTGCCCACGAGGCGCCAGTCCTCGGCCCCCGTGCGGCGCTCCACCTCGTAGCGGTCGTTGCCGGCCACGCCCGCCACCGACCACGTCACGTCTACCTGGCCCGGGCCGCCGCGCCGCGCCTCGGCCGACACCCAGGTTACTGGCAGCGGCGCGAAATCGGGCGCCGCTAGGGCGTAGAGGTAGCCGTACGTGAAGAATCCCGCGGCGAGATTCTGGTGGACGGTGTACTCGGCCGTCGTCGGCGCGGGGCGCTGGTCGAACCACAGCTCGTGCACGGGCCAGACCTTCTCGTCGGCGGGGTAGATGTACTGCAGGGGCCACGCGAAGTTGAAGGGCCCGTTGACGCGGAAGAAGTTGAACTGCTGGGCCGTCGGACCGTACGGGATGATCCCGCGGCGGGGCGTCTCGCCGCCGAGCACCCAGGCGTCGAGCGCGAAGATCTCCGCCGGACTGCGGTCGCCGACGCCCGAGATCCACGTGAGGTTCAAGGGATTATTACCGAGGAAGTAATCGGCCGTCGAGTACAGCGCCCGCTCGTACTGCGCGACGAAGCCCGGGTCGTGCGCTGGGGCGAAGTAGTGCGCGATGATCCCGGGTTCGATCATCGGCGTGGTGGGCTGCCCGATGACGATTGGGAAGAACCAGTTCCCGCCCCAACGCGCGGCCCGGCGGTTGCGGTAGGTCTCGAGCGAGAAGCGCCCGTCGCTCACGAGCTTGTTGGTCACCTTCGTCACGACGGCCGGGTCACTGCCGGGGCGCTCGTCGGCCGCCGCGCGGTAGGCGGCCATCCCGAAGTGGCGCTCGGTGGTCGGGTTGTCGGGCACGAGGCGGTCGAAGTCCGCGGAGGCCTGCGTCTCGTAGGCCTTGACGCCCGTAAGGCGGTACAGGTTCGCCGCCGCGAAGAAGCGCGCGTGGTAGAAGGGGATGTCGTCGGAGCGCTTGGCCTCGTCCCCGCTGCGGGTGTTGGCCTGCGCCCAGGCGTAGGCACTCGTCGCCTCGGCGGCCCAGTCGACGCCCGCCGGGTCGGTAAGTCGGTTGGCGGCCAGCAGGACGGCCACGTGCGCCGCCAGCCCGGCGTACTTGTACGTCACCATCGCGTCCTCGCCGCTCACGATCCAGTCGCGGGTGTTGTCCTGGCAGCTGCCGCGAAGGCCCCCGTCCGGGGCGCGGTCCTCGCCCCAGAGGTCGCCGAAGACGCGCCCGCCCCCGACGCCGCCCGTGCCGTAGCCCTTCGCCACGAGTTCGGCCCGGAGGCGCTGCTGCCAGCGCACGTTCCAGAGGGCCTCGTCGAGCACGTCCGGCAGGCCGTTGCCGGCCTCGGGCAATAGCAGCTGGCCGTCGCCAAACTTCGCCGCATGCATCTCGTAGAGCCACAGCAGGCGCGCCGGCACGTTGGTGTGCGAGTAGTAGCTGTCCCAGTCGCCGGCGTCCTGGTACCAGCCCCAGCTCTCGAGCGGCCCGAGGATGGCCGCGTCGATGTCGGCCTTCTGGCTACCCGGGCTGTTGAAGTTGGTGTAGTCGATGGCGCGCACGGTGCTGTACTTCAGCCTTCCGGCAAAACCCGGGGTGACGCCCACGCGGTGAGGGGCCGGGCGCGGCTGCGAGGTGTAGGGCGCGACGGTCGCGATGCCGCTGCGCTGCTGGTAGACGCCCTCTACGAGCGCGGCGAAGGGTTCCAGATATACGTCGTGCGCGATCTCGAACGCGAACGAGCACCCGACCCCGTCGACGCAGAGCCGGTAGGTGCCGTTTTGCCGAAAGGCCGAAAAGTCGCACTCCCACACCGGGGCCTGCAATAGGTTACCGTTCGGGGGCGCCTGCCCCGGCTGGCCCGTCTCCTGATTATTGGCCGGCTTGCGGAACGCGATCACGCCCGCGAAGGCCGCCGCGCCCGTCGCCTCGTCGACGAGCGCAAACCCGCGTGGCGCCGCGCTCCCGCCGCCCGGCAAGGCGTCTACCGACAAGCCCCCGCCGTCGCCCATCCAGTGGTACACGTACCCGAACTTCTCGCTCGCGTCCGGGACGTAGCCCACCTGGTTGACGTGCACCGCCTCCGAGCGCGAGATTCGGTCGTCGTAGGTGATCGTCTGCGCCGCCACCCCCGGCACGGCCGCCGCGTCGGGCGTCACCGTGTAGGTACGGCCGTCCACCAGTGGGCTCGGCAGCCGTAGGTACAGCAGGTGCTCGGTGGCCTGGTCGATCTGGTCGTTGAAGCAACTGTTGGCGAACCGCGGATTCGGATCGGGCCCGAAGCGGTCGCAGAAGCTCGCGAAGTCCGTCGGCTTCGACTTGCGGTCCACGCCCGTTGCCGTGCGCGGCGTCGCGTAGGCCGGGTCGTCGGCGCTCGTGATGGTGTAGGTGGCGGCCTGGGCCGCGGCGCCGTCGAGCGGCTCGACGAACACCCGGTCTTGCGAAGCCTGCTGGCCCTGCCCGTGGTGAATCACGAAGCCCTCGTCGACGCGCAACACGAGGATGTCGTCGGTGAGGGCCGTGAGCTCGACCGTCCGCGGCGCCGCGGTCGTCTGCGCGGTGAGAGACGACGGTAGGAGCCCGCCGGCGAGGGCGAGCAACGTAAGCGAGAGTAGACGGCGCATAGGTGCTGGCTTAGCGAGTGCAGGCAACGGGTTCCACACGCGTCAATACGCAATTTGCACCATATGTTGTCTAGCCGACAATTTTAACAGAGCACCCCCTCTTCTCAGCGGGCCGCTAGGTCCGCCTCCTGCGTCGCACGTTTGGCGCAGCCGGGCGTGCGCAAAAGAGTTGCCTCAAAGATTGCCCCGCAGCCCCTGCTCCCGCTCGATCGCCTCGAAGAGCGCCTTGAAATTCCCCTTCCCGAAACTCCGCGCCCCGCGCCGCTGGATGATCTCGTAGAAGACCGTCGGCCGGTCCTGCACCGGGCGCGTGAAGATTTGTAGCAGGTAGCCTTCCTCATCCCGGTCCACGAGGATATTGAGTTCCTTGAGCGCCTCGATGTCCTCGTCGATGGCACCGACGCGCGCCAGCAGGTCATCGTAGTACACCTCGGGTACACGTAGGAAGTCGACGCCCCGGCGCCGCAGCTCCGCCACCGTGTGCAGGATGTCGTCGGTGGCCACGGCGATGTGTTGCACGCCGGCGCCCTGGTAAAACTCCAGGTATTCCTCGATCTGGGACTTCTTCAGCCCGGCGGCCGGCTCGTTGATCGGGAACTTGATCCGACCGTTGCCGTTGCTCACCACCTTCGACATCAGGGCCGTGTACTCGGTCGAGATGTCCTCGTCGTCGAAGGTGACCAGGAGCTGGAACCCGAGCACGTCGCGGTAGAAGTCCACCCAGTAGTTCATCTTGCCGAGCTCGACGTTGCCGACGCAGTGGTCGACGTACTGCAGCCCGACGGGCGTGACATCCATTTCGCTACGCCTTGCGGCAAAACCCGGTAGGAAGGAGCCACCGTAGTCACCGCGCTCGACGAGGGTGTGGATCGTCTCGCCGTAGGTCTTAATGGCTGCCAGCGTCACCGCGCCAAACTCGTCGCTGAACGTCTCCGGCGCGAAGGCACTTTCGGCCCCGCGCGCGATCGCCTTCGCGTAGGCCTCGTGTGCGTCGTCTACCCAGAGCGCCAGCACCTTGACGCCGTCGCCGTGCCTGGCCACGTGCTGCGCCACCGGGTGATCCGCCCGCAGGGCGCTCGTCAGCACGAGGCGGATCTTGTTTTGTCGCAAGACGTAGCTCACGGTGTCGCGGTGCCCGGTCTCCGGCCCGCGGTAGGCCACGAGTTCGTACCCGAAGCAGTGCTGGTAGTAGACCGCGGCCTGCTTGGCGTTCCCGACGTAGAACTCGAGGTGGTCGGTGCCGTTGATCGGGAAGGTGTCGGTGGCGGTCTGGAGGTCGGGGACGGCGGCGGTGTAGGTGGACATTTGCGGTCGTTGGTGATGGTTTGGCGAGGGTGTGCGAAGGTACGACCCCTGCGTTCTCGCCCCTACCACCTAATCATGGTCTCAGACCACCTTTGCGTGCGTGATACAAATCTATCCATCGCGACTGATGCGCGTCGTCCGCTGTGACGCCGAAGCCGTCATCCTCGAGGACGCCGTTGCTTGGGGGCAGCTCTGGGCAATATTAGCGGGAGTGACTACCGTGAGCCTGCTCTCAATAGTAGCGTACGTTATTGACGTGGATGGGCTACCGCTATTTAGCGTCCACCCAGGTCTGTTACTCGGCAGCTTCGCGTGCAGTTGGTTTTACGGAAACGTGCTGTGGCGACTGCGCTTCGGTGACGACCCCGCCCTGGCCCGCCTCAGATTCGCGGCAGGACGCGCGGAGCTCACCGGCCTCGGCAGGGTCCCATCTGTTCGCTACATTGAGTTCGACGGGTCCGGTGAGTGGTACGTATTGACCCAGGGCGCTACTGTCGCTTGGAAGCGAGAGCCGAACGCAGGCGCCTTCCTCGAGTACAGCATCGCTTCGCCTGCGACCCTCGAAGCATCTATCCGAAACGCCGTGCTTACCATGGGCAATCGTACTGTCGAAACTACGGCGCTCAGCAGCGGTATGCTTTATACGATACATCCATACCTAAAGCATGTCTCAGCCGTACAGAATAAGCACGATACGCTTGTGGCGAAGCTCGGTACGGCCGGTTCGTCCACCGCATTCGGCGACGACCGACTTGAGTCGAGATACTTTTTCACTGTCCAGAGAAGGGGTAAGGCTTACGCCGTTATTTCGCGACATACGGACAATGAATCGTCTAACACGCTCATGATTGATCCGAACCGGCGATTTGTAAGGATTCAAAACTACCCTCAACTACAAACGATCGGCGGCTTCGAATACCTTGCCTTTTTTCGCTCGGAGTCAAGTCTTACCGTTGGCCAATACGGTATTCGGCGGCTTTCCGTGAAGATCGATCTGCTGTTCAAGGAGCACTACCCAATCGAGGTGTTCAGTCTCGTGGGTCCGATCTCGCTGCATCCGGAGTTTGACGGACATCCCCTGGAAGAGGAAGCGAAGGCTCTGTGTGTCTGGTTGAATGAGGTAATACAGGGGGCGCGAATCGGTGCGTAGGACCCGTTGCTCGAGACGAAACCCGCGAACCCACCTTCAATACCGCCACCCCGCCAAGTCCGCCCCAGCCGGCACGCGCCCCGCCTGGTGCGTCACCTCGTACGTCCACTTCGGGATGAACATCTGGTGGTACCGCAGCCGGCTCACGGCGTTGGGCTGGTCCGGGTCGCCATTCCAGCAGTGCTCGGCGCGGTCGCCGTAGGTGATCTCGCCGGCGAAGTCGACGCGGTTGAGGAAGTCCTCGGCGAGGTAGACGGCGTTGTTCAGGTAGTAGTTGTCCATGTCGCCGCAGTAGAGGTTGAGCGTCTGGCGCAACTTCGGGCCGAGCGTGGGCCAGTCGCGGCGCACGATGTGCATCAGGTCGTAGTTCTCGCGCCAGTGCGCGGCCACGGCCGGGTCGATCGCGCCGGTGCGCTTGTCCCAGATCGGCTGCGGGTAGCCGTCCGCGCCGACGGGCGAGTACACCGCCTGCCAGATGTCCCACTGCTGCCCGGAGCGCCCGCGGATGTCGAGCAGGCGGGCGAGGCGGCGTGTGGCCTGCTCGTCATCCGCGTGCGCACCGTTCAGTCGAATTGGCCGAGGAAGGGCTAGACGGGCAGTAAAGAGGTGAAGCACCGGGCCACGCGCTCGGCGAAGGCGGGTCAAGCCTCGGCCTCGTAGAAGAGCGCGACCTCGACGGCCCGGGTGCCGCCGCAGGTGCGCGGGGCCCACGCGAGGTTGGTGACGGTGCGGGCGACGGTGAGCGTGAGGCTCACATCACTATTCGGTGCGCTGTTGCACGATTTGGAGGAGGCGTATTTTTTGCGGCTATTTGGCCTGGCGGCGCGCGTGACGTTTACGGTGGCGGAGGTAGTGATTGACGGGAAGCATGACGTGGAGCAGGTGGTGGACCGGGGGGCGTGGGATTGGGAGCGATTTCGGGGGGTGAGGGTGGGGCGGGAGTAGGAGGTCTGCGTGATCATCGGTAGCAGAAACGGAGGTCTTTATGTAATTTGGCCGACAAAGCATCCTGAAAGGCCTCTCGCTACCGGCCGCTAGGAGCAGCTTGTGGCGGTTCAATTGGCTTTCGATCAATCGGCTCTCAAGAAACCGCAGCTGGTTGCACCCTCAGTCAAGCTGGGACCGTACAGTAAACCGGCGTCGGTCTGCCAGCTATCGAGAGTATCGAATCGCCGGCACCTACTTTTCAAACCCAACCTCGACTATGCAAGCTTCCAACTCTAGTGACTTCGGGCAAATGCCCACGATTGGTCCGATCAGCGAATCGCGCACCTTCCACCAACTAGGCGTCCTCGTACTCGACGGCTCAGGTTCCATGGCGTCTGCCGGGAATGGCGGAATGACCAAGGCGCAGCTAGTGAATTCTGCTGTGCGCGATCTGTTTACTAGGTTCAAAGCCTCCCGCATCAAGGACAACTTTTCCTTCGCGGTGGTCACCTTCGACGGATCGGCTAAGCAGCATACGCCAATCAGCTCGACGGATGAGATTGACGATTACGCCGACTACGACCCGATGGCGGCGCACGGCGGCGGCACGGACATCGCCGCAGGAGTCTCGCAAGCTATGCAAATAGCCAAGGCCCACTTGGATGCGTACGAGCCAGGAGGGCCAGAGCACTCTGCGATCCTCCTCGTGATGAGCGACGGGATGGATCAGAATGCGAGCCAAACCAAATCGCTGGTCGATCAGATCAAATCGAGCGAACTGGCGGGGCGTATCACCATTGCGACTGTGCTCGTAGGGTTAGCGTCCGAGGCATCTGAAGAGGGTGCCGCCGAACATCTCCGTGACTTGGCCTCCAATCCTGTAGTCTACCATCGTACCGTGTACAATGCTGCGGCGTTACGCGATTTCTTCATTAAGTCTATAAGTGCTTCTTCGGGCACCGCCCTATGACGACTGAAATCGTGCCAGCCTCCGACCCAGATCGCGCCGGGATTGGCGAAACGCCCTTCGCCACCATCTGCACGGCCGTCAAAGCCTACCCCGCCAAAGACCAAGACGCGGTCGGGTCGATCATCGCCGATGGATCTCGTGAGTTTCAACTCGCGCTCGTCGCAGATGGCATTGGGTCTTCGGCAGGCGCCGGGGAGGCCTCGCGCTGGCTCGTATCAGAGCTCGCCGAGGCTTTCGACGAGAAGCCACCACAAGATCTTAGCAGGCTCCACGAAATCATCAAGACGCTACGGGATACTTACCTGGAAGAACTCGGTGCTCAAGAAGATTTACAATTTGGGGGCACACCGCGGCACGCCACTACCCTAATCGTCTGCTTCGAGACTACCCACGAGTATCACCTCGCTTACCTCGGCAACGGTGCGATCTTGCACTTGCGGCCGCAGCAATTCGTGATGCGGCCGCATACCCCGTGGTACGCCGTCAACCTCCTCAATCCTCACTCGCAGATGGAGGGAGGCAAGGAAGCCCTCACGCGTTTCTTCAGTCCTGACGTCGGCGATCAAACATTGACACCCACCTTGCTGACCCTACGCAAGGATGCTATCGGTGGGGAGATTCTCATTCTCTGCACCGACGGCATCTTTAGCCAAGACAGTGTAACCGGTGGAGAAGCAGCGAATGGTAAAGTCTATCACGAATCATCGATGAGGCTAACCTTACTCTACAACGCACTAAAAGAACTCAGGTCCCCAGATAATACGCGACTTCAAGCCATCGTCGATGCGTACTTAGATACCATTCATCCTGAGAAAGTAGACGACGACACCGGTATTGCCGTGCTCTTCTCACCCATTGCCGTGTCGAAGATGCGTGAACTCTACCCAACGGTGGAGCCGCCGCCGCTGCCGAACACCACGACCGAGGCCCCGCAGGACAGCGGTCACATCGAAAAGACGCACTCCAGCGTCGAGGCTCAAAGTGATGTGGCATGAAATTCTCGATCTCCACCGCCACCATTACGTCGCACGCCGGGGTTGCGTTTCGGACACCCCGTGAGATCACAGTCGCGCGTGATCCACTCGGAGAAGGAGGATTTGGAATTGTTTACAGTGTCAAAACCATCAATGGACTTCCGCCCCCGGAGGCACTCGTGTTTAAGGGCTTCCTGGATGTCAAGCACGCCAGCAAGGGTCTCGATACCGTCCGCAAACTGCAGGATAAACTCGGTGGCGCGGCATCCCCTCCTTCCTTGCCGCTCCGCGAGGTATACTCAGCGCTCGCGGCGGCACCCCTTTGCTCCGTCGAGGGCACCGACGAGAAAGGAAAGCGAATTAGCGGATACCTAAGTGCCAACCTCAAGGCCGCTGGCTACGAAGAGCTTCACGACATCCGACAAGAGGCCACTCTTTTTCGAAGGTATGCGGCACTGCGTTTTGCCGAAAGGCTCGACCTCTGTCGCCAGCTTGTCGAAACGTTCGACCTCTTCGACCGAATCCACTATGTACATGCCGACTTCAAGGCGGAGGCGATCTTCGTGAACCTAGCTACCGTCAAGATCGCCATCATCGATCTCGACAGCGGTTCGGTGATGAACGCCAGCGGCGAGAAGCCAACGACGTGGGGCACGCCTCAGTCTTGGCTTGCGCCCGAAGTCCGTAGCCAGATCATCGCCGGGCGGATAGCGGCCAAACAGCAGGGGCCTATTTCGGTCAAGGTGGACCAGCTCGGCGACCGCTGGTCGGTGTCTACTGCGCTACACTTTCTGCTTTATACGGTAGAGCCTTTCGATCACCTTACCGAAATTTCCGAGCTTTCGTTGGCGCCAATTGCCCGCCTCGCCAGCTACACCCCGCTCCCCCAGAATTATCGGTACGCGAAAAGCCAGCGCCATGAGGTCGATGATCTCATTAGATCTTGCGAGCATCTGGTGAGTCCGGAACTCCGAGAAGCCTTCGCCCGCACCTTTACGAGTGGAATCTTGCGACCGACCGAACGCGCAAGTTTTCAGCGGTGGAAACTGCTCCTTACCGCCTCCGCGCAGCCGCCGGAGATCAAGGCCTTCCAGGCCGATCGTACGTTCGTCGACACCAGCGCTCCCGTCATGCTCACGTGGATCACCGACCACGCCAGTATCGTGACGCTCGACGGTAAGAATGTGCAAGCCAGTGGGACTCTAGCAGTGATTGTTCGGTCACCTAAGCGCTACATCCTCACCGTCGAGTCGCCTTTCGGCAAAACCTCCGCGCAGATCGATATCCTGGTCGCCTCGGTGGTCCCACGGATCGATAACTTTTCCTGCACGCTCCCAAACAATACTTTACTTAAAATTGAAGACTTTTACCTCCTATGGGAGGTTCGTGACGCTTACGAACTTAGCATCGATAGTGGCGTAGGTCGAGTTACTGGAAAACGTCACGCAATTAAGGGAATTTCCCAGCGCACGACGTTTACCCTTGCTGCGACCTCATGGTTCGGCCAGCGCGCGACGGCTAGTCTAGTCGTTGATGTTGACCAGACGCCTCCACAAATCCGGTTTTTCGCCTCGGACACAGCCATTCGGGAGGATGTGCTCACGCCAGTCCTACTAAGTTGGGATACATCAGGAGCGAGCGTCCTGCAGTTATCGCCTTCAATCGGCCAAGTGGCGTCCACGGGGATCCTCGCGGTAGATCCACGACGGCGTACAGACTTCGAGTTAGTAGCCGTAAGCTATTTTGGCGTAAGCTCGATCTCCAAATTGACCGTCGATGTATCGTCCACACGTCCGATCATCGAATATTTTCGGGCGTCGCAAGCGATCATTGCCGGACCCAGTCAAGTAACTTTTGCCTGGTCGGTTCGTGGCAGCACAAGTGTAAAGCTCCTTCGTCAAGGAGTCGCCGAGCAGCAGCTGAGTCCAACGGGAACAGTCACTACGGACATCGACAAAGCGTCGCCCGTGAGGCTCTGGGCCGAAACGGTCTTCGGGGTCGTGAGCGAAGCGACGATCAATTTCCTCCAACCATTAGCCTGCCCGGCCATCCCGACATTTAACTGTCGTCCGCTTGGCAATGAGGGTACGCTCGGCGAGATGGAACTTTCGTGGCATACGACCGGCGCCACCGCCGTGATCATCGCGCCGGAGATCGGCCGGGTATCTTCATCGGGCAGCGTACGAATCGTACCGACCGCTGCGACAGCCTACACGATTACTGCCAGCGCCGTAGGTGGGCGTAGTGCAACCCGCGAGCTTGTCGCCGTCCCGGGCGATTCAGCTCCGCGTATCGGTCACCTTTCGTGTCGGCCGGTGATCGCCTACGTCGGCCAGGAGGTCGTCCTGCGGTGGGAGGTAATGAAGGCACAGCATTTGAGTATCGCGCCCTTCGGGATGCAAGACAAACACGAAGGTGAGCTGAGATTTATCGCAGATCGGACGAGCGTCATCGAGTTAGAGGCCTTTAATCGTTTCGGCGTTGCTACTCGGCGTCGACTAACACTGCGTGTCGTACGGGCTCCGGCTTTCGCTAAAACCGTTCGTCTCTTTCACTAGCCCCCCAGTCCCCCAAAGATGAATCTACCGGCTCGCATTATCGCAACCATCGGCGGGGCACACACCCCCACGCTCGCTGAATGCCCAGAGGAGGTAGGCAGGTATGTATCGATGGGCCTGACGATCCTCCTCACGGGCACCTTCGCCGCGTGCTCGGGGGCGTACGCGGTGTTGCAGGTGTTTGACCCGGTTGCCATCGGTGCCGAACACAGTCCCAGGGCTATTCAACTCGCCATTGCCCTAGGCATCGTCTGGGGCATCTTCATCATCAACCTCGATCGGCTGATCGTAATGACGATGACGAAAACGGGGAATGGCATTACCTACTGGCTCAAAGCTGGCCTCCGGATTGCGTTCGCGGTAATCATCTCTCTCGTGATTGCCAAGCCCCTCGAGGTACGCCTCTTCCAGGATAGAATCACCGCTCAGATCGACGAGCTTAGTCTGGCGAAGAGTCGGTCGGACGCGCAGAAAATTAGTATACTGAATGGCTTACCGACCAAAACGCGGGACGTAGAACAAACGGAAGCCGACCTTCGCGAAGTAGAGCAGAAGATACAGAGCGGCGGCTGCCTAACCATCGCCTGTCAAGAGGCTAACACCGCGAGGAGCGTCGCCAACACCAAGCTCTCAGGATTCAATAATACTAAGCAACCTAAGATAAATTCTCTAGAGAATCAAATTAAGGCGATCCAGGATCAGCCATCGAGCTACAACTATAGCGTAAAGGATGGTCAAGAACGACGGACCATGCGTCCAGAAATATCCTCCAAAATATCCGCTTTGAAGAGTGCGCGGTCGCCACTCGTTAATGAAAGAGCGCTGATCCAGCGCGAGATCAAGAAAGCCGACAACGAACTCGGCATAGCCAAGCGAAATTACAGTGATCAACTCGCCGCCGAGGAGCGCGACATCATGGAGCGGCGCGATGCTGCGTTGATCCGTAAGGATGAGGCTGTAAATGCTGCGGAAGAGCGGCAGCAACTCTCGGATCTCGCAAACCGGACGGCCTACACCAACAATCTCACTTCACAACTCGAAGCCCTCGGGTCCCTCACCGCCTGGACGCCCGCCACGATTAGAGCCGACGGCACGATCATCGATGCCGACAATACCTTCTTCTACATCAACTGGATGATCACCATCCTCTTCATCATGATCGAGACCTCGCCCGTGTTCGTCAAGATAATGACCGCGCCCGGGGCCTACGACCGCTTAATGGAGGTGGCGCAACTCGAGCGCGAGTTCGAGGTGTCCCGCCGCACGCACGTCGCAGCCATTGCCGCCGAATTGCGTAGCCAGCTGGCCGAGCAAAAGCTCTCCGAAGACCTACGCGCCGAACTCACGATGGCGCAGCGCGAGACGGACGAAAGGATTCGTGTTCACGAATCGGAACTTCAACGCCTACATCAATCCCGACAGGCGCTCAACGGAACGACCGCACCCGAAACCCGAGAGTCTGCACTCAGTAGTCCCCAGCTTTAGTCTATCAATCCTTACGAACATGCTGCATCATTCACGAGGGCTCACCTCCTACCATTCGCTCGTCTATCTCGCATCGGCACTCCTCCTACTGTCGAGTTGCTCGGCTGGCGCCTTCGGGACGATCAAACTTAAAGACGCGCCCAAGCAAGTTGACTTTCGCCCAGAGTTGCGGCAACGGCTGTCGACGCCCGGCGATCCGAGTCTGATGCTCGTCGTACCAAGCGCCGTTTCAAATCGCGCGCGGGTAGACGAGCGCGACGATACCGAACTGTTTGCCGTCGTAGAGCGCGTCTTCTTCACGGCCGGCTACCCACTCCGCGGAGAAAGGCTATTCGACGTCGTAGCGGACGGTGCCGCGGACTACAGCGACCTACACAAGGGCGTTAACACCGACTATTTAGTAGAACTGGTAGGCATTGGCTACCCTCAGTTTTCGACCAATAAATACACCGACCGACGCGGGAGGGAACGTACGATCCCCGGTAAAATCGAAATGATCGGCGCACGTGTCAACTTCAGACTCAGCGACGTGGCCACGAACGCAGTGGTCGGTTTGGCTACCTACACGTTCGTCCCCTGCACAGACGGCTGCGAACGCGTGATCGCACCTACGGGACAGATCTACCAAAGTGCACCGATCACGTCACTCACGAGTTCGAAAAAGCCAGCTGCGTACGAGGTGGAGTACGGCTACTCCGATGAGGAGATTGTGCGCCTGGCGACTGAGCAACTAGTGAAGGACCTACGGGGACGGTAAGCACCCATGCAGCACGAGCGCCGTCAAGCGCCGCGGCGTCAACACCTTAGATACACCGACCTTGCACATGGAGCAGGACCTCTTCCCGGCATACATCGTCTCTCGGCGTTGCGGTTGCTCTGCGGTACCATGAGAAGCGCCGCCACAGTGAGAGATAACAGGCCTTACTCCATGTCTATACCAATCGCTTTAAGCACATTCCCAAGCGTACATTCTCGATAATTTTCCGAGTGTACGTCTAAATTAACCGGTAGCCAATTCAATATTCAATAGCATGGAATCACTTGGAATCGTCCTGGCGTCAATCGTTGTATTGAGCTCGATATCTGGCCAAACGACAAATCTGAAGTTTGAAGCTGCTTTCACAGAAGTAAGAGCCGGTCGTTTCGAGCAGTCGATATCTTATATCGACGATATACTGAGAAAGGACAACAATACTATGTAGCGTCTTGCACTACTGAACTTACGTGCCTAGCGGATAAATAGATCGCGCAATAGCCTTGCGTTCAGTATCTTAAAGGTCTGAACAGCAAGCACTCAACACCCGCCATGCACGATCTAGCCGTAATGTACGCCCGCGTCCTCGAAATCCTCCAGACCGCCTCCGAAGATTATTTCGACGCCGACGGCAAGACCCAAACCTACCCCCGGCCCCGAAGCTGTCCAACCTCGAGGTCGTCGCCCTCGCCGCCACTGCCGAGTGCATCGAATGCGAATCAGAGAATAAGCTCTGGGCCTCGTTCGGCGAGTACCCCACGCTCCTGCCGCACCGCGGGACTCGCCAGCAGTACAATGCCCGCCGCCGACGCTTACGCCCCGAGATCGACCGCGCCAACGCCCGCATCGCCGATTGGCTCGATGACGGTCGCGAGGACGCGCTCGTCATCGACTCGATGCCCATCGAGACGGTCCGCGTCACGCGCGAGGCCCAGTCCCGCGCGCGGGCGCCGTCCCGAGTTCGACGCCCTTTGTGCCGACAAGACCTACCACTCCTCGACGAAGCGTTGGATCGTCGGGTACAAGCTGCACGCAATATTCACGACTGCAGGAATTTACGTCGAGCACGTCCTGCGCCCGGCCTCGCACCACGACCTCACGGTCTTCAAGGAGCTCCTCTCCCTGGCCGAGGACGGCGCCCTCGACGAGGGGCTCGTGACCCGTCTGCGAGACCGGCTCCTACTGGCCGACAAGGCGTACGGCTCGAAGCCCGTCCAGGGCAAACTGTTCCGCGTCCTCGGGACCGACCTGAAGGCCGTCCCCGAGGTCAACGCCGCCGACTGGGAGCCGTGGCCGCACGAGATGAAGCGCGCCCGCGGCTACGTCGAGACCGTGTTCGCGCAGTGCGTCGACGAGGTCAAAATGAAGCTCAATCGAGCCAAGCGCTTCAGCGGGATCAACGCTCGGGTCTCGACGAAGCTCCTCGTGCGATCCATCAAGCAGTTCGTCAACTACCACACCGGTAGACCGCTAAACCAAACAAAATACTGCTGGCTAGACTAGGCTAATAGTGCAAGACGCTATATAGCTCCTCTTACCGTGGGACGGGCCGCATGGTGGTTTAGCGGCATTTGTGCCGCCCCCCCGAGCCGCAGGCAAGTCTCCGGGGATCGTGCCCCGCGGCGGCGAAGGACTTTGTGGTCGTCTACCCTTCAAAGCGGAATGCCCGCTGCGCGGGTGAGGGCGGCATAATTGAGTTTTAAAAATTAAAGCGCTGCTTTGGCTTGGTAGCTCTCGCAGGCCTGGGCGTAAATCCCATCCTTGGCTTGCAGCCCGATGTAGGACAACACCTCCGCGGAGCCCTCGGTGAGCTGCTCGAACACGACCTCGAGTCGGTCCTTGAGCTTTTGGAACGTCGAGGCATCCCGGTGGCCGTAGAGGTATTGCTTCGCGATCCACTTCCAGAACCGCTCGATCGGGTTGAGCCACGGCGCGTACGTCGGCAGGGACACCACCTGGACGGCGAGCTTGTCGGCAGCCTGGGCCTTCGCCGGGGGTTTTACCGCCGCCCATGACCTCGGGAGCCGGTACCCGAACGGCGCGTAGCGCTGCGGCTCGAGCTGCGCGACGACATCGGGATGGTGGTGGACGGGCCAGTTATCCCAGATCACGATCGCGCGCTCGTACCCGCGCTCGTACCCGCGCTCGCGGGCGTGCGCCTCGCAGGCGCTTAGGAGCCGTACCACGTTGTGCGTCTCGATCTTCGCGCGCCGGATCGTCACGACAGCCCCGGTCCCGATGTCGATCGCGCCGGCGACCCGGAGCGTGCGCTCGCCCTCGAGCGCGAGTTTGGCGCGGGGCTGGGCCGAGGCGCCGGCGCGAGCGTAGTCGTACCCGCAGGCGGCGTGGTTGTAGATCGTAATCTCGTCGGCAAACATCACGAGGGCTCGGTCGGCGGCGGCGTCCTCGGCGATGATGCGGCGGACGAGGGCGAGCTCGGCGTCGGAGTCGCCGCCGGGGGAGTGGATGTAGGCGCGGTGGCGCTGGCGCGAGAACCCGAGGGCCTTGAGGTAGTGCCACATCCCGCTCGAGGTGTGGCCCCGGAAGCCGTGCGGGATGTGGTCGCGGATCTGGGCGAGGGTCCACGTCGCCGACGCTGGCCGTGCGGGGTCCCGGGTGCCTGGCGGCGGACCAGCCGCGAGCGCATTTGCGAGGGCGTCAATGGCGGCGGCTCGCTCGCCGCAGCCGCGGATGACTGCGGACGCGGCGGCGCTGGACGCGGCGGCGCTGGACGCGGCGGCGCTGGACGCGGCGGCGCTGGACGCGGCGGCGCTGGACGCGGCGGCGGCAGAAAAACGGCGCTCGCGACCACGGCCAGGTTCGATCAGCAGGCCAGCCGCGCCGTGTTTACCCACAGCGTGGCACCACTTGCGAACGGTGCCGGGGCGGCGGGGGACATACAAGAGGGTACGGGCGACGACAGCGGCTGGGGTTCCGGCGGCAACCTTGAGGACCGCAGTGGCACGCTCGCGTAAGTATGGCTTCGTGGCATGTCTGCGGAGGCGCTCAAGGTCGGCGGTGACTTCGGGAGAGAGGGGAAGGTGAAGCTGCTTCATAGGTAAGTCTCGGCAAGTTGACAACCGAAAGTTACTAACAGGCGCTTTAATTTTTAAAACTCAATAATGCCGCCAAACCACCAGATGAAGGCACCCCCGGAAGCTCGCTGTTATTTTTAAATCTCAATAAGCCCGAAAAACCCAGCTTGAGCCCGAGAAGCCCAGCTACGGTCCACCCAACCCAGCATCTAATACCGCCACCCCGCCAAGTCCGCCCCCGCCGGCACGCGCCCCGCCTGGTGCGTCACCTCGTACGTCCACTTCGGGATGAACATCTGGTGGTACCGCAGCCGGCTCACGGCGTTGGGCTGGTCCGGGTCGCCATTCCAGCAGTGCTCGGCGCGGTCGCCGTAGGTGATCTCGCCGGCGAAGTCGACGCGGTTGAGGAAGTCCTCGGCGAGGTAGACGGCGTTGTTCAGGTAGTAGTTGTCCATGTCGCCGCAGTAGAGGTTGAGCGTCTGGCGCAACTTCGGGCCGAGCGTGGGCCAGTCGCGGCGCACGATGTGCATCAGGTCGTAGTTCTCGCGCCAGTGCGCGGCCACGGCCGGGTCGATCGCGCCGGTGCGCTTGTCCCAGATCGGCTGCGGGTAGCCGTCCGCGCCGACGGGCGAGTACACCGCCTGCCAGATGTCCCACTGCTGCCCGGAGCGCCCGCGGCTCCCGAGCGCGAGTTCCATGTAGTTGTTGTCGCGGATCGTCGACGACACGTGCCCGAGGGAGTCGCGGTGCGCCGGTCGCAGGTTTTGCCGAAAGGCGCCCCCCTCGTAGTAGGCGTTGCTGTCGGCGTAGATATCCGTCGTCACGTAGGCCCGGAAGTCGATCGGGTCGGGACAGGCCGCGTAGGCGCCGTTGTAGAAGTCCGGGTACATAATCTGGACCGCCGCCGCCTCCCAGCCCCCGGTCGAGCCGCCGTACGTGAAGCGCGCCCAGGGCTCGCCGATGCCCCGGAACTGCGCTTCGATGTACGGGATCAGCTCCTCGTTGATCGCGTCGCCGTACGGACCGAGATTGGCCGAGTTGACGGCGTACGAATCGTCGTAGTACGGATTGGCGTGTTGGATCTCGATCGCGAGCACGCGTGGGAAGGTGTCCGATGTCCACGCTTTATAGAAATCGTGCGCCTCCTGCGCCTCGAAGCGGTTGTAACACGGCCACCCGAAGCGTTCCGAGTCGACGCACGGCATGGCCGCCGTGTCGGGCTGCACCGGGTCGAAGCCCCCGAAATCGTCCGGGAAGTGCCCGTGGAAGATGGCGAGCGGGTAGCTTGACATCCGGATGCTCCGCGAAGCCGGCGCGGCAGCAGGACGTGCGCCCCGAGGTACATGTCGCGGCCCCAGAAGTCGCTCAGGAGTTTCGAGCGAATCTTGACGTGCTTGATCCACTCCGTGTCGGCCTTGGGCTCGATGGGCGGGATCTCCTCGGTGAGGGTGAGGGCGATGGGCTGTGCAGTTTTAGGGCTTGCGCCAAAACCCGCCACACGCGCGGTGGCCACGGTGGAGTAGCGATTGCCCGGCGCCCGCGCCCACTGCTGGCCCTCGCCCCGGTCCATCGGGAGCTTGACGGTGTGGCCGTCGCCGCGGCGGAAGGTCTCGTAGCGGTGGAAGAAGGCCTGTACGCGGTACTCGCCCGTCGGAAAATCCGCGAGCGCGATCACGGGGTACCCGAAGTCCGGCGCGAAGGTCATGCTCGTGCCCGGGCGCCAACCCTCGACATCCATGCCGAACACCTGCGCGGAGTTTTGGTCCTCGCGCACGCGGAAGCGCGGCTCGGCGGTCTCGGTGGGGATGTCAACGAGGAGGAGCAGGCGCCCGTCCCAGGCCTCGGTGCCGACGCCGGGCGGGAGCGTGACGGTCACCGTCTGGCCCGCGGCCGCGAGGTAGCCTATCGTCACCAGCCCGAGGGTCCTGAGTATCCTTGTCATCATGGCGACAAGGTAGCAGCGTGCGCGGTTTAGCGAATGCAGGGTCCGTACCCGCCCGCCCCAGGTGCCGACCGAAGGCGGGCGTTTGACTCGCTCATATGTTTGCAGGCGTGGAACAGGTGCAGGCTACAGCGGGTCGATCTAGACTACCTGTCGTGATCGTTCGCGTTGAGGCGCCGGTCCCTGCCGCCGCCCCCCCCTCAAAAGGGGGGCGGCGGCAGGAGGACGGCGCCTCACACCCCGCTGTACAGCCTCCGTCACACCTCGCCCACCCGACCACGGCCGGTGCCATCTCGTTTGACTCGCAGGTACACCCGAGGCTCCGGTCCGGGGGATGCCGTCGCGGAGCTCGGGAGGCCTGGCCGTTGTCTTTCGGTAGAGCCTGAACAGTAGTGTGGGAGCACCGGCCCCGGCGGGTGCATCTCGGATCTAAATGAGCGTAGGCGACGGGCCGGGAGACGGGCGGGCCAGGCGGGGGTGGTGATGCGGGGTCGCACCAGGGTCACCTGTGCCCGGAACCTTTCCCTCTCACCCCTTTTCATCCCCACCCACGTATGAAGCGTACACCGCCAAGCCCCCCGCCGATAGGCCCCCTGCCGATAGGCCGCGCCGCGATCGGCGTCGACATCGCCGCGGACGAGTTCGACCTCGCCCTCGGGGTCCACGACGGCGCCGGCGCCTTCCGGGCCCTCGACCGCGGCACCTACGACAACACCCCCGCCGGCGTCGCGCGCTGCGTCACGTGGTGCCGCCGGCGCCTGGCGGCCGCCGACCTCGCCGGCCTCACGCGCGCGGCGCCCCTCGTCGTCGAGGCCACGGGCGTCTACCACGAGCGCCTCCTGGCCGCCGCCCACGCCGCCGGCATACCGGTGTGCCTGGTCTTGCCCCTCACCGCGCGCCACTTCCGGCTCTCGCGAAACGTCCACACGAAGACCGACCGCCAGGACGCGGTCCTGTTGGCGGAGATGGGGTGCGAGCGGGCCCTGCGGGCGTGGGTGCCGGCGTCGCCGAACCTGATGCTCATCCGGGCGGTCTTGCGCCAGCGTGAGCCCCTGCTCAAGATGCGGATCATGACCTCGAACCAGGCTCACGCCGCCGAGCGCGCCACGCACCGCAGCCCCGTGTTGACGAAGATGTGGGCCGACAACATCCAGCGCTTCGACGAGCAGTGCGCCGCCCTCGAGGCCGAGGCCCGCCGCCTCGCCGCCACCGACCCCGAGCTGTGGCGCCGCGTCCAGCTCATCGCGCGCACGGTGCCGGGGCTCGGGTGGCTCACGGTCTTGACGGTCGTCGCCGAGACCAACGGCTCCTCCGAGATCGCCTCCGGGAAGCAGCTCGCGAGCTACGCCGGCCTGGACGTCGTCGACCACCAGTCCGGCAAGCACACGGGCGCCGCGCGGATGTCGAAGCGCGGCAACGCCGTGGTCCGCAAGGCGATGTACATGCCGGCGATGGTGCTGCGGCGCGCGACGGCCACCGGGCCGATCGCGGCGTTCGGGCGCCGCGTGGCGGCGGCCAACCCGAACAGCGGCAAGAAGGCCACCGTGGCCATCATGCGCAAGTTGCTGCTGCTGATCCGGACGCTGTGGCTCTCCGGCGAGGCCTACGATCCGGACTACGGACAGCGGGCGCGCACGGCGGACGCCGGCGAAGGCCCGAGTCCCGAGGCCCAGGTGGCGGCGGCACAGCAAGCCGACGCGGCACAGCAAGCCGACGCGGCACAGCAAGCCGACGCGGCGGCAGAAGGGCCTGCGGCACCACCGGCTACCGCAGAAGCTGAGGCATCGAACGACTTAGCGCCAAATGTCGGAGCGCAACCCCCGGCGGGGGGGAGCGTCGCCGGGGCGGTGGCGCCTCGTACGAGCACGGGGTCGGCCCCCGAAGTCAAGCCCGCTCGATCGGGGGAGGAGGCCACCGGCGAGCCTCGCCAAAGCGACTTGCCCCGAGAGGGTAGCCCCAACCAGCGAGGGTCGGGGCTACGCGAGGTAGCACACCGGAAGGCGGCTCCCCTGAAGCGCAAAATTGCGGTGAAAACTTGAAATTGGGCTTGCAGGAGAACACAGTAGCTCCGCGAGTGCCCGCACGCATCACGTAACCTAGGCGCCACTCGCAGCGCGAGCCAAACGGCGCCCACGCGGCAGCGCACTGAAAATTGAAAATCCCCTAACCCCGCCCCCGAAACCACCGGTACCCAAACGCCCCAATCTCCAACTCGTAAGTTTTGCCGGAAGGCGTCGTCGGCTCTACCTCTACTGGCTCGCGCAGGTCCACCAAGTTGCCGATCTCACCTTCGCCGAGGCGCACCTTCACCACCAGCGGGCGCGCCGAGAAGTTGTGGACCACGAGCACCGTCTGCCCCTGGTGCGCGTAGGCCAGCGCGAGCGTGGGCGCGGCGCCGGTCTCGGGGCTGTCCCAGGTGCCGTTGCCGATCTCCGGGCACTCCTTGCGGAGCCGCAGCATGCGCTTGGTCCAGTTGAGCAGGGAGTCCGGCTCGCGCATCTGCTGCTCGACGTTGACGCGGCGGTAGTCGTACGGACCGTCGTCGATGACGGGGTGGACGAGCTTGCGTTTGCTCTCGACGGTCGAGAAGCCGGCGTTGGGCTCGTGGCTCCACTGCATGGGCGTGCGCACGGCGTCGCGCTCGTCGAGGCTCAGGTCGTCCCCCATGCCGATCTCGTCGCCGTAGCGCAGCACGGGCGTACCCGGCAGCGAGAGGATGAGGCTGTAGGCGAGTTCGACGTGGGCGCGATTGCCGAGCATCGGGGCCAGGCGCCGGCGGATGCCGCGTTCGTAGAGCTGCATCTCGGGCTCCGGTCCGAAGGCCGCGAAGACGCGCTGGCGCTGCTCGTCGGAGAGGCGCCCGAGGTCGAGCTCGTCGTGGTTGCGCAGGAAATGCGCCCACTGCGAGGTCGGGAACAGCTCACGCGTGTCCTCGAGGGCCTGCTTGAGCGGGCGCACGTCCTCGCTCGCCAGCGCGTAGAAGAGGTACTGGTTGACGTAGAAGTTGAACATCATCTGTAGGCCCTCGCCCTTCTCGCCGAAGTACTGCTTCGCCTTCGCGGGCTCGACGTTGGCCTCCCCGAGCAGGATCGCGTCCCCGCGGCGAAACTGCATAAAGCGCCGCATCTCCTCCAGGTAGTCGTAGCGGATTTTGCGGCGGCCGGCCTGCCCGGGCTCCTGGGTCTCGAGCACGAACGGCACCGCGTCGACGCGGAAGCCCGCCACCCCGAGCGCGAGGTAGAAGCCCATGATGCGGTCGATCTCGCGGCGCACGGCTGGGTTGGCCACGTTGAGGTCGGGCTGGTGCTCGTAGAAGCGGTGGAAGTAGTACTTGCCGCACTTCTCGTCCCGGGTCCACGTCGCCTCCTGGACGCCCGGGAAGATGACGCCCTCGTCGTAGTCGGCCGGCCGCTCGTCGGCCCAGACGTACCAGTCGTGGTAGCGGCTCTCGGGACCTTTGCGCGCCGACTTGAACCACGGGTGCCGGTCGGAGGTGTGGTTGACGACGAGGTCAATGATGACCTTGATGCCGACGCGGTTGGCGGCGTGCATGAACTCGGCGAACTCGCCGAGGCTCCCGTGCCGTGGGTCGACGCCGTAGTAGTCCTTGATGTCGTAGCCGTTGTCCTTATTCGGAGTCGGCATGAAGGGCGCGAGCCAGACGACATCCACGCCGAGGGAGTGCAGGTACTCGACCTTGCCGGTGAGCCCGCCGAAGTCCCCGACGCCGTCGGCGTTGGCGTCCGCGAAGGTCTCGAGGTCGAGGGAGTAGATGATGGCGTTCTTGTACCAGAGGTCGGAGAGCATGGGGGGTTAAGTGTTGAAGTGATGAAGGTTGAAGGGGGAAGGGCTGAAGTACGACGAGGTAAGTATTCGAGGGCTATCGTAAGGCCACACCGAGCGGGCCGTGAGGTCCGCCTCCTGCCGTAGCCGGTTTGCCGCCGACGAGCGGAGCGACCGGCGGCGGGCCGGCGATTTGGCGGGCCGGCGGCTGGCGGCCCACCGGCCCCCCGGGCCACCAACCCAACCCAACCCAAACATCGAAAAGCAAACAGTCACATGTTGTATCATTTGCGTTGGCATCGCTGAACATCGCGCGCCGTCGGCAAGTAATTCAGAGATCCCTTGTACAGGGCCAGAGTCCATCGCCATCCGCAACGCTTTCGACGGTAGCCCCTTCAACCCTTCACCCTTCTCTAATTCAACAATTGCCCCCCCCCATGCCCACCTTCGGCTACCAGATCTCCCACGAGCAATACTCCCCCCGCGAACTGCTGGTTTTGGCGAAAGCCGCCGAGCGCGCCGGCTTCGACGAACTCGCGAGCTCGGACCACCTCTTTCCCTGGAGCGAGGCCCAGGGCCAGTCCGGCTTCACGTGGAGCTGGCTCGGCGCGGCCCTCGAGGCCACGAGTATCCCCATCGGCGTGGTCAACTGCCCCGTCGGGCGCTACCACCCCGTCATCATCGCGCAGGCCGTGGCCACGCTGTGCCAGATGTACCCCGGGCGATTCTGGGCGAGCTTCGGGAGCGGGGAGTTCCTGAATGAGCACATCACCGGCGAGCACTGGCCCGAGCGCGACGCCCGCTACCGCCGCCTCGCCGAGGCCATCTCCGTCATGCGGCGCCTCTGGGCCGGCGAACGCTTCACGCACCGCGGCGAGTTCATCACCGCCGAGGAGGTCCGGCTCTACACCCTGCCCGACGAGCCCCCCGTCGCCATCGCCGCCGCCATCTCCGCCCGCAGCGCCGGCGAGGTGGCCGCCTGGGCCGATGGCCTCTACACCACGTGGAAGCCCCACTCCCACCTCGACGACATCGTCGACGCCTTCCGCGCGGGCGCGGCCCAACCGACCGTCGATGACGACGCGGACACGGACACTCCCGCCGGCGACAAACCCCTCATCCTCAAAGTAGATATGAGTTGCGCGCCGACCCGCGCCGAGGCCGTCCGCCTCGCGCACGAGCAGTGGCGCACCAACGTCGGCACGAGCGCCATCCACGCCGAACTCCGCATGCCCAACCAGTTCGAGGACGCCGCTCACTTCACCGGCCCCGAGGAGGTCGCCAGCGCCATCCGGATCTCGCAGGACCCCGAGGAGCACGTCGAGCTCATCCGCGCGGACATCGCCCTCGGCTTCGAGAAGATCGTGTTCCACAACGTCGGGCTCAATCAGGAGTACTTCCTCGACTGGTTCCCGCGGGAGGTGCTGTCGCGGCTGCGGTGACGCGCCCTACCCGTGGCTTCATACCGGACGCGGCGTTCGGGATTTACCCGACGTCACCAGCGGCGAGTGCGGGATCGCCCAACAGGGCGGCGTCGAGCTGGCGGCCTGCCTTACCGCCGAACGCGGCCGCGACGGCCCCGAGCAGCAGTCCGATAAAGGCGTAAAGCGCGATTTTGGCCAGTGATCCGGCAACGTTTTCGGCGATCTCCGGCCCGCGCTCCTGCACGCGGTCGACGGTGCTGTCGACGTAGGATTGCACGCTGCTCAGGCGCCGCTCCCAGCCGTCGACGATCTGCATCGCCTGTGCCTGCGAGACGTTCCGACGCTCGGCAATCACCCGGGCGACTGCCTCCTTGTCCACTGCCGACGTCACGCCCGAGGCGCGCCCCTGGAGTCCGTCTAGGTAGTCGCGCACGATCTGGTCGGCTTGTCCGGGATTATCGAGCGCCTGGTTGGCGGCACGCTGTGCCTCATTGGCGGCGGCTCCCGCTTGGTTCTCGAGGCGATCGGGATCGAGATTCGGATCGTTGGTATCCTCCAGGAGGGCCTCGATCTCGGCACGGATATTCCCCAGGTCGATGTCTGCATTTTGGGCCCGGTTGCCGATGGCCTCTCCGACGGGCTGCGCGGCGGCGCGTACGCCACTGGCGGCCAGGCCGGCGGTGCGGCTGAGGGTATTGCCGACGGTGTTGAAGATCGAGCCCACGGCCGAACTCGCGACGTAGACGCTAAAAATTGTGAAGGTGGCCCACGTGAGGAAACCGTGCAGCATGCTCGTCGAGTTCTTCGGGAAGCCACACAGGCGACCGGCCACCCAACCCCCGGCGAACAGGGCCAGCAGATTGGCGATCACGAACCAGATCGCAGCCCCGATGCCGAGGCCGCCGAGGGCGTTCGACTCCTCGGTAGGGTTGATCGTGCTGAATCCAATCGCGAGTCCGAGTAAGTTGAGTAGCGTGAGCACGGCCAGCGCCGTCACCGCTCCTGCGAAAACCGCGCCCCAGCTGATGCGTCGGAAGGCGGCGTAGGCTCCGGGGCCTTCGCGATAGATGGCCACGTTGCCGCGGTCTTCGATGATGGTTTTGTCGTGGTTCGTCATGGTTTACTCAAGTCTGATGTAGTTATGGGATCGATAGTCGCTTGTTATTGTTCATCCGCGGTGATCGCGCCCCGCAACCGATTGGATTTATCAGCCAACTGGTGAGCCAGCCGCTGCCCAGACCGATTCCTGTCTCATTAGTCATCCAGCAAGCCGAACGGGTGCCCGCGCGGGATGGCCGGGGCCTCGGCGCCATTATCGCCGTCGTTGAGGGGCCGCAGGGCCGAGGTTTCGTTGATCCAGAGGTACTCGTCGAACTGGTACGGCAGCGAGGCTGTGAAGTAGTGGCTCTGGCGCTCGGTCTCGGGCCGGTAGATCACCCCGATCGCGCGCTCGAGCCGCGGCGTCGACAGCGCCTCGCGAAGCGCTTCCGGCCCGGTGCGTAGCGGCAGCGCGAAGGCCGGCGTACCGGTGTCGTGCATCACGCGCTCGTAGCTGTCGGGCCGCGACGGGCGCACGGCCTTGACGCGGCCCGGGGCGTCCCAGTCGTCGGCCGCGAAGACCGTCCCGGTGTGCGTCCCGAAGCCAATCAGGTAGGTGCGCTCGCCGTAGGCCCGGCGGCACAGGTGCCCGAGGTTGTGCTCGCCGCGCTGCCCCATGTAGGTGGCCGCGGCGTCGCCGAGGTGCGAGTTGTGCGCCCACGCCACCGCGCGACTCTCGGGGCCGAAGTAGGCGAGCAGCGCCTCGAGCGTCTCCATCATGTGGGTGTCGCGCAGGTTCCACGTCGAGACCTCGCCGTAGAACATCTGCCGGTAGTAGGCCTCGGCGTCGCGGACGAGCCGCGCGTTCTGCACGGCGTTGAAGTAGCCGAAGTCGCGCTCGCCGCGTTTGCCGACCACAGCGTTGGTGCCGGTCGCGCTACCGCCGCCGCCGCCGTCTCCGCCCACCGTCATCAGCGCGAGCCGCTGCCCCAGGAGCTCGTCGAGGGCCGCCGTCACCGCGTCCTCGCAGTCGCGGTAGTCCTGCGACACCAGGGCGCGACCGTAGTCGATCGGCTCGTCGGCGAAGCGCATCAGGCAGCCGTAGCGTTCGCGGGCGGCTTTCGCCAAAACCTCGTCGCGCTCCCCCAAATACCGCAACACCTCCCGCATGGAGGTAAACAGGCTATAGACATCCAGTCCGAAGAAGCCCACGCGCTGGCCCGGGTCCCGCCCGGCGTTCCAGTCCCGCAGCCACTCGACAAACTCGCACACCTCGGCGTTGCGCCACATCCACGTCGGGAAGCGCGCGAAGGCCTCCCACTCGCCCCCCGCCGAGAAGCGGTGCCGCACGTAGGCGTCGAGGCGCTCGGCATCCGGCCAGTCCGCCTCCACGGCCACGAAGCCGCAGGCGCCCCGCTCGATGAGTTCGCGCGTGATGCGGGCGCGCAGGCGGTAGAACTCGCTCGTCCCGTGCGAAGCCTCCCCGATGCACACGACGCGCGCCGCACCAACGCGCTCGAGCAGCGCGTCGAGCGGGGCGGCGTCGAGGTCACTGAGCGGCTCGAGGTGCCGCGCGACGAGCGCGCTCAGCCCCCCGGCGCCGGGGTGGGCTACGGTCGGGGTCTGGGGGGCGGGCGTATGCATTGTAAGGAAGATCAGTGCGTTTAGTAAATGTTTTGTTTTGTAATTGGGGTTCACGTTCAACTTCCGGATAAAATCTCCTGTGCCGAGTTTGAGTCGCGCCCAGACACGCGTAAACGGCCCCGGCCGCGGTCACCTCTCTACGGGTAGACAAGGATGCCGCGCTCCCCCCGCGACGATATTTTTGGCCACTATGACAGCGCACCTCGTTTTGGCGACAGCCGCCCTCCTCACCCTCGCCGCCTGCGGCAGTCGCGACATCGCCGAGACCACCGCCCCACCAAACGATACAACCCCCGCCCAACCCAACGACCCCGCCCTCACCCCCGTCGCGATCCACGGCCAGCTCCGCGTCGAGGGCACGCAACTCGTCGACGCCTGCGGGCGCCCCGTGCAGCTCTCCGGCGTATCGCACTTCTGGCACACGTGGCAGGGCAAGGAGCACTGGAACGGGGACGTGGCCGCGTGGCTGCGCGACGACTGGCGCGTGAGTGTCCTGCGCGCACCCCTGGCCTGCCACCCCAACGTCGAGGGGGACTACCTCACGGCCCCCGACTCGAGCATGGCGCAACTGCGGCGCCTCGTGGACGGCGCCATTCGCGAGGGTATGTACGTTATCGTCGACTTCCACGCGCACTACGCGTATCCGGAAGAGGCCAAGGCGGTGCTCGGCGCCATCGCCCGGGAGTACGGCCAGACGCCCAACATCCTCTACGCCATCTGGAACGAACCCGTCGGTACGCAGGAGGAGCCCGAGAAGATGTGGGCCGAGATCAAGGCTTTCGCC
This sequence comes from Saprospiraceae bacterium, assembly GCA_965215115.1. Taxonomy (GTDB): domain Bacteria; phylum Bacteroidota; class Bacteroidia; order Chitinophagales; family Saprospiraceae; genus CALDTK01. The sequence goes on along the minus strand of OZ244050.1, from coordinate 614,832 downwards.
AAAACCGTCATCCCCGTCATCCGCGCCGCCGATGCCAACAACGTGATCGTGGTCCCGACGCCGTTCTACGACCAGTTCCCGGACGTGGCCGCCGCCGACCCCATCACCGCCGCCGACCTCGGCATCCCGGCCGCGAACCTCATGTACGACGTCCACGCCTACGCCGGGCAGCACAAGAAACCCATCCGCGACCGCGCCGACGCCGCCCTCGCCAGGGGCCTCCCGATCATCATGACCGAGATCGGGCGCGTCGGCGTCGATTGGGGTCCGCAAAATAAGATCGACACCGCGAGCTTCCGGGAGTGGATGGCGTGGATCGACGCGCACGACATCTCCTTCACGAAGTGGAGCCTGAGCTACAGGGATGAGGTGAGCTCGAGTCTGCTGCCCTCCGCAAGTCCCACCGGCCGCTGGCGCGCGCAAGACCTGAGCCCCGAAGGCAAATACAACCGCGAGTTCTTCCGCGCCCGCGGCGAGGCCTTCTACGAAACGACTGTCTGCGGCGAGTAGGGCCACAGCGAACGTGCGCCCCGGGAAGGGGGTTGGTGTGTGCGTACCCCAACAAATCACACGCATGCACTTCCCCTCACGACTCCCCGCCCTCCCCCTCCCCCTCCCCCTCCTCCTGCTGCTGTGCGGCCTCGGCCTCACCTTCGCGGCCTGCGACGAAGACCTCACCGATCTGGTCACCTCGCAGCCCAACGTCACCATCACCAACCAGCCCGGGCTCTACCCCGAGGGCATCGACTACTCCGACGAACGCGACGCCTACGTGGTCACCTCGGTGACGACCGGCCGCGTGGGCCTCGTCGACGACGACGGCGCCTACTCCGTGCTCGTCGACGACGGGCGCATCCTGAGCGCGATCGGGGTCCTGGTCGACGACGAGCGCAACCGCGTGCTCGTGGCCATGAGCGACCTCGGCGCCAACCCGAGGAGTACGCCCGCCACGGCCATGAAGACCGCCATGCTCGGGAGCTTCAACCTCGAGACCGGGGCCGCCAACTGGGTCGCCGACCTCGCCGCCCTCAACACGGTGGCGGGCGACTCGCTGAACTTCGCCAACGACATCGCGATCGACGACCAGGGCTCGGCCTACGTCACCAACAGCTTCTCGCCGTACATCTACAAGGTCGAGACCAACGGTAGGCCGTCGGTGTTCCGCCGCGATGCCCGCCTCGGGGCCCCGGCCGGGCAGTTTGGCGCCAACGGCATCGTGGCCTTCGACGACTACCTCCTCGTCGCGATCTCGGCGAGGAACTCGCTGCTGCGCCTGAGCCTCACCGACGCCAACGACATCCTCACCGTCGAGCTCGACGAGGCCATCCCCAACTCCCCGGACGGGCTCGAGCGCGTGGGGCGCGACCAACTGGCCATCGTCGCGAACACCTCCGGCGAGGTCCTCAAGGTGGACCTCGACGACGGCGGCAAGGAGGGCAATATCCGCGAGCGCTTCGCGGCCACCGAGGGCCAGTTCCCCACCACGGCCGTCGAACGGGCGGGCAACGTCTTCGTGCTCTACGCCTACCTAAACAAGGTGATGATGGGCGATTTCACGCAGGCCTCCTACGAGATCGAGCGCTTCGACTTCTGAGGCGCTGAGCTCGACCAGTCGTGCCCCGGCGAAGCTGCCGGACGTAGGGTAAGTCTTCTCCCAGCCGCCTCGATGCCTCCGCGAACTCGTGTCTCGCCCCGCGGTCTTGGCCGGAGCTCGTAGGGTGCGCCTTCCGGCAAAACCCACCGACTGTCCTACCTTTCGGCAAAACCGCCGCCGCACCCCGCCCATGGACGCCCCCACCATCGCCCGCTCCCAGCCGGTACTCGACCTGTACGACGACTACGCCCACAGCAGACTCGACCGACGGCAATTCATGGACCGCCTCGGCAAGTTCGCCGTCGGTGGCGTCACCGTGGCCGCGCTCGCCGGCTGCCTGATGCCCAAGTACGCCGAAAACGTCACCGTCCCGGCCGACGACCCGCGCCTGGTCTCCGAGTTCATTACCTACGAGTCCCCTCGCGGCGGGGGCCAGATCAGGGGCTTGCTCTCGCGCCCGGCGAACGGGAAGAAGCGCCTCCCCGGCATCGTCGTCGTGCACGAAAACCGGGGGCTCAATCCCTACATCGAGGACGTCGCCCGACGTGCGGCGCTGGCTGGCTTCGTGACGCTGGCCCCGGACGCACTCTCGCCACTCGGTGGCTACCCGGGCAACGACGACGAGGGTCGCGAACTTCAAAGCAAGCGCGACCAGCAGGAGATGCTCGAGGACTTCATCGCCGCCCACGCGCACCTCGTCGCGCTCGACACCACTACCGAGAAGGTCGGCGTGGTCGGGTTCTGTTTCGGGGGCTGGATCAGCAACATGATGGCCGTACGCCTGCCTACCCTCGGGGCGGCCGTGCCGTACTACGGTCGCCAGCCGGAGGATGCGGACGCCGCCCAGATCGAGGCCCCCCTACAGTTGCACTACGCCGCCCTCGACGAGCGCGTCAACGCCGGATGGCCCGCCTACGAGGCCGCCTTGAGGAAGCACGACATCGAGCACGAGGCTTTCTTCTACCCCGGGGTCAACCACGGCTTCCACAACAACACCACGCCCCGCTACGACGAGGCCGCCGCAACCCTCGCCTGGGAGCGGACGATCGGGTTCTTCCGGGAGCACCTGGCTTGACGTAAACGCTACGCAGCCGGGAGGTCAATAGCGCTCCGTAAGCACGGCGACGCAGCTTTGGATGCCCTCGAGGAAGTTGCCGAGCCGCAGGTTCTCGTTCGGGCTGTGGATATTGTTGTCGGGATTGGGAATCCGCAGCGCCACCGCGTCGATCCCGAGTTCGAGGATGAACGGTCCCATGGGCTGTGAGCCGCCGGTGGTCCGCATGAGGACGGGCGCGTGCCCGAACGCCCGCACGAGGGCCCGCTCGAGCATCGCGCCGACGGGGGCGTCGAAGGAGGTGCGGAAGGCCTCGTAGGAGACTTCGCCCGCGAGGCTGGCCAGCCTGGGGTAGCGCGCGCGCTCCTCGGCCGTCGGGACACTGTCGACGAGGTGGTAGCCCTGGGCCTCGACGTGGCTGCGCAAGAGTGCCAGTTGGCGCGCGCCCGGCGTCTCGGGCACGAGCCGGAGGTCGAGTTCGGCCACGGCGGTGGCGGGGATGACGGTGCGGGCCTGCTCCCCGACGTAGGCGGCCGCCATACCGCGCACGTTGAGCGAGGGGTACTGCAGCGCCGACTGGTAGCCGTCGCCGACCGCTTCCGGCACGGCAACACCGATGCGCCTGAGTAGCGCGGGTTCGTCTTCCGGGATGACGGCCAGCCGCGCACTGTCCGCCGCGCTGATTTCGACGCCCTCGTACCACCCCGGTACCGTCACGCGCCCGCTGGCGTCCTTCATGCTCGCCAGCAGGTGCGCCAGTCCGAAAGCTGGATTGGGGGCGTAGTTGCCGTACTGCCCGGAGTGGAGCGCCGTGGTCGGCCCGAAGACCGTCAGCTTGGCCTCGGCGATCCCCCGTGCCCCGAAGGTGAGCGTTGGCCTATTCGAGATGTGCCGCGTCCCGTCCATGATGACGAGCGCGTCGGCGGCCAGTCGGGCGCGCTTTTCCTTGACGGTGGCCGGGAGGTTGGGCGAACTGATCTCCTCCTCGAGGTCCATGATGACCTTGATGTGGAAGCCGGGGGTGAGTCCGGCTTTCGCCAAAACGTCCAGTGCGGCCAGCAGGCAAGTCGCGGGGCCCTTCGAGTCCGAGGCCGAGCGCGCGAAAAGCCGCCACTCCGGGTCGAAGTCGTCGGCAGCCGCGCTGAGCGGCAGCGTCTCCCACCGGCCGTCGCCGAGGCTGTGCTTGAGGACCGGGACGTACGGATCGGGCTGGTCCCACTTCGTCGGGTCGACCGGCTGCCCGTCGATCTGGAGGTAGAAGAGCAGCGTCTTGGCCGCGGGGTCTGCGCTACGCCTTTCGGCAAAAACGAAGGGCGCGGTGCTCGTCGGCCACTGCTCCACGCTGAAGCCCCGACGTTCGAAAGCGCGCTGGCAGTAGTCGGCATTGCGCCTCGCATTGACGAGGTCGTGGCTCTCGTTAGGGATCCGCAGGAAGGTATCGAGGATCGCGAGGGCGGTCGGGAAGTAAGCCCGACTCGCGGCCTCGATCTCGGCAGCGGACCGGAGCGCCGGGGCTTGCGCTAAAACGGGGGCGCACCCGTGGGCCGCGAGGCCGCCCACCAGTACCAGCGCCAATAGAGATGCCTTCATGTCGGGAAGGTATGCCGAGCCGTGTTTGCCTGGCTCCGCCAGGTCCACAGCACATCGACACGGGCTTCACTAGCGCTCCCGGCACCTGGCGGAGCCAGGCAAACGACGCGCACACGACGCGCACCCGACGCGCACGACGCGACGACGCGCGCACGTCGACACGACGCGAGCGCACGACGCGCCGCGGGGCGGCCTATAGAGACGGTGCACGAGCCGTGTTTGCCTGGCTCCGCCAGGTCCACAGCACGTCGACACGGGCTCCACTAGCGCCCTCGGCACCTGGCGGAGCCAGGCAAACACGCGCACACGACGCGCACCCGACGCGCACACGACGCGCACCCGACGCGAGCACGACGCGAGCGGGGCGGCCTATAGAGACGGTGCACGAGCCGTGTTTGCCTGGCTCCGCCAGGTCCACAGCACGTCGACACGGGCTCCACTAGCGCCCCCGGCACCTGGCAGAGCCAGGCAAACACGCGCACACGACGCGCACACGACGCGCACCCGACGCGCACCCGACGCGCACCCGACGCGCGCGGGGCGGCCTACGGAGCCGGTGCACGAGCCGTGTTTGCCTGGCTCCGCCAGGTCCACAGCACCACAGCACGGCCCAACCAGCGCACCCAACACCTGGCACCGCAAATAAGAATAGGCTTCCTCTAAACAGCCAAACACGCGCGCAGCATGCCGCAACACCCGCTTATCTCAGAATAGCCCGCCTTGACCACCGTCGCTCCCGCTGCCTCTGCCATTGGACCCTGGCTTCTTCGGCGAGCCCGTTTTGGCGGAAGCTGGACCGGCGCCGTCGTCGGTCCCCTTCGCAGTCGCTGTAGGTTTTGGCGAAAGCTGCTCACCCCCGCCGCTGATCAGCTTGACGTTGGCGAGCTTCTCGTCGGAGAGGCGATTGCCGAGGGACTTCCAGCCCTTTACGTCGATGAAGTCGCGGAGGTCGACCTCGCCCTCGATTTTCTTGCCCTTGACCGTCATCGAGTAGCTGATGACGGGGTGGGGGAGCAAGGTCGCGAAGAGGAGCTTCGTAGAGCGGTGGTCGGTGACGAAGCTCTGCCTGAGGTCGAGGGTCGTGGTCTCGATGCGGAAGCGCTTGACGAGGGTGCGCCTGCGCTCGCCGTCGTAGTAGACGGCCGTGACGACGTCGTCCGGGTCGAGCTTGCCGATGTGGAGGAGCTGGTCGACCTCGAAGCGGTGCGTGAGTTCGTAGTCGGTGAGCTGGTAGGTGCCGTCCTTGTAGACGGCCAGGATCGCGTCGCCGGTGTCGAAGCCGCCGAGGTCGCGACCGCGTCCGTCGGTATTGAGCCGGCCCGAGACCTCGTCCATGTGGATCTCGACGGCGCCGAGGGTCGACTGCCCGACCTCGCGCTGCTCGACCTTGCGGACGAGGTACTTCGTGACGAGATTCCCGGCCACCGAGCGGCCCTTGATCTCGAGGCTCCCGAAGTCGAACTCGAAGTTCTTGATCCGGGCCTTGGCGGCCGCGGAGAGGGTGACGGTGACGGTCTCCTCCTCGCCGTTGGGGTGCATGCTGAGGTAGAGGACGGTGGACTTCTCGCCGCCCTTGACGATGGCGTACTCCTTGTCGCGCGTGATCGAGGTGACGTTGAAGCGCTTGGCCATCGCGCGTTTCTTGGCCGCGTCCCAGTACATGAGGTTGAAGGTGGCGCGCTCGTCGGACTTACGGAACACGCCCGCGTAGAGGATGTCCTTGCCGACGAAGGTCTTGTCGTCAACCTTGGTGACGAGCATCACGCCGTCGCGGCGGATCACGATCACGTCGTCGATGTCGGAGCAGTCGGATACGAACTCGGCCTTCTTGATGCCCATCCCGACGAAGCCCTCGGCGCGGTCGACGTAGAGCTTGGCATTATTTGCCACCACGTGCACGGCCTCCACCTTGTCGAAGGTCGTGACGACGGTGCGGCGCTCCTGGCCCCGGCCGTACTTCGAGAGCAGCATCTCGTACCAGGCCACGGTGAAGTCCGTGATGTGGGCGAGGTCGTGGGCGACTTGCTCGAGGTCGGCGTTGATCTGTGCGAGGAGTTCGTCGGCCTTGAAGGAGTTGTACTTCGAGATGCGCTTGATGCGGATCTCGGTAAGGCGCGCGATGTCGTCGTCGGTCATGTCGCGGCGCAGGGCCAGTCGCTTGTCGGACTTGAGGACAGCCCCCTCCCGCGGCTCGCGGACGTAGCGGCGCATCTCGCGCAGGATGATCCCGAGGGCCTCCTCGAAGCTGGTCGCCTCCTCGATCTCGCGGTAGACGCGGCGCTCGATGAAGATCTTCTCGAGGCTCGCGAAGTGCCACCGCTCCTGGAGTTCGCGTTGCTTGATCTCGAGCTCCTGGCGCAGCAGGTCGCGCGTGCGGTCGGTGCAGACCTGCAGGATCTCCGTGACCCCGAGGAAGCGCGGCTTGTCGTCGACGATGACGCAGGCGTTCGGGCTGATCGACACCTCGCAGTTGGTGAAGGCGTAGAGGGCGTCCATGGCGACCTCGGGCGAGATCCCGGGCTGGAGTTCGACGAGGATCTCGACATCCTCGGCGGTGTTGTCGAGGGCGCGTTTGATCTTGATCTTGCCCTTGTCATTGGCCTTCAGGATCGAGTCGATCATCGAGGGCACGATGACGCCGTAGGGGAGTTCGCGGATCGCGAGCATCTTCTTGTCGACGATGTCGATGCGGGCGCGGACCTTGACCTTGCCGCCGCGCTGCCCGTCCTGGTAGTCGGACACGTCGACGAGGCCACCGCTCTGGAAGTCGGGGTAGAGCTGGACGTGCTTGCCGCGCAGGTACGCGATGGACGCCTTGCAGATCTCGCGGAAGTTGTGCGGGAGGATCTTCGTGCTCAGGCCCACCGCGATGCCCTCGGCCCCCTGCGAGAGCAGGAGCGGGAACTTGGCCGGCAGCACGTCGGGCTCCTTGTTGCGCCCATCGTAGCTCAGCAGCCAGGTGGTGGTCTGGGGGTTGAAGAGCACCTCGAGGGCGAACTTCGTGAGGCGGGCCTCGATGTAGCGCGGGGCGGCGGCCGAGTCGCCGGTGCGGAAGTCGCCCCAGTTGCCCTGGGGGTCGATGAGGAGTTCCTTCTGGCCGAGGTTGACGAGGGCGTCCCCGATGGCGGCGTCGCCGTGGGGGTGGTACTGCATCGTCTGCCCGATGACGTTGGCGACCTTGTGGTAGCGGCCGTCGTCCATCTGCTTGAGGGCGTGGAGGATGCGGCGCTGCACGGGCTTTAGGCCGTCCTCGATGGCCGGCACGGCGCGCTCGAGGATGACGTACGAGGCGTAGTCGAGGAAGTAGTCCTGGTACATCCCGCGCAGGGACGGTCCGTCGGTGGGGTCGACGAGGGTTTCGGTGCGATTCTCTGTGGCCATGGGCGGGTGCGAAGGTACTACAGGGCGGGGGAAATGTGAAACAATTTGTGTTGTTTACGACTATGGTCACCTTGACCTTTGGACTGGCGAGCTTGAGTTTAATTGAGAGAGCCACCTTCGAGATGGGGGGCGGGTTTTGCCGGAAGGCGTCTCCCGTGTATGCAAAAGCGGCATCGTAGCCTCCGCTGCGATGCCGCTCTCGATGGGGCAAGGGGGCGATAACTCCTACACCGCCTTGCGGTACATCCCCTGCGCCATGGCCCCGCCGACCACCATCCCGCCGTCGACGTCGTAGCTGGCGCCGTTGATGAAGCTCGTCTCGTCGGAGGCGAGGTAGCGGATCATGCTCGCGATCTCGACGGGGTGGCCCGTGCGCGGCGTCGGGATGTGCGGGCGCTCGTTGTCGAGGGCGTCCTCTGGACCCATGTCGTTGAGGGGCGTCGCGATCTCGCCGGGGCGCACGCCATTGACGGTGACGTTGGTGCCCTTGAGGGCGTAGGCGGCCGACTTGATGAAGCCGCCGAGGGCGTGCTTGGTCATCGTGTAGATGACGTCGACCGGGGAGACGATGTGCTCGTGGACGCTCGTCACGACGATGATGCGGCCGGGGGTCTCGCGCGGCTTGGCGATCTCGCCGGTGAGCACCTTGCGGGCCTGCTCGGCGATGGCGTCGATGGTGCCGGCGCCGTCGGCGTTCATGCCGAGCATATGTTGGGCGGCGCGCTGGCAGGCGAGCACGGCGCCGAAGGTGTTAATGTTGAAGAGCTTGTACATCTCGGCGAGCTTGAGCTCCGGGAAGGCCGTCATGCCCATGTCGCCGGCGTTGGAGACGAAGATGTCGAGGCCGCCGAGCTCGGCGACCATGGCGTCGACGGCGGCGTTGGCGTCCATCGGGTTCTCGAGGTCCATGTGCCGCGCGTAGCCCCTGCGGCCGAAGCTCTCGATGCCCTGGGTGGTGAGGGCGGCGTCGTCGGGGTGGTGCGCGTAGGTGAAGGCGACGTCGCAGCCGGCCTCGGCGAGGGCGAGCGCGGTGTAGCGCCCGATGCCGGAGTCGCCGCCGGTGATGATGGCGCGGCGGCGGCGGGTGGGGTCGATGCCGCGGGCGCCGGGGGCGCGGTTGGTGCGGAGGAGCTCCTCGAGGGTGGTGACTTCGGACTTCATGTGGGTGGGGGGTGTGGTAATTTAGATTGGGTGTACCCTTTACCAAGGCGGAAGTCGGGGGTGGGGTGCGATGGGGGTGAGATTTTGATCTGCGCAAACCGTACGACGGGTGACACGGGGGCACGCGAGGAGGGGGCTTTCGCCAAAACCTAGGACTCGTGTACTAGACTCGGAACTAGTCGAATGGCCGCTACCGACGCGGCGCGAAGTGTCCTCGCATAGGGGATGCGGACGTTGATCGTCGCGTACTGACGGAACTCGCCATTCGGATTCAGGAACCGCATCGACTCATTCTCCTTGGGGGTATAGCTGCGTTCGTAATCGGTGGCGAGGCTGATGCCGCCGGCCTCCTGGCTGAACTGACGCGTCTGGTCTACCTCGCCAACCTGCGGAGGCGTGCCGTCGCTGATCGAAGAGGCGATGACGAGGGTGGGGTTGGTGTAGCCGACGAAGACGAAGGGGCCGAGGTTGCTAGCGCCGTTGCCGATACCGGCGTTGTTGATGACTTGGACCGCAGAACCCCCGAGGGGCAGAGCACTCAGGAAGAGCGTCCCGGGGAAGCCGTCGTAGGTAGCCTCTACCGCGCCCGACACTTCGTCCCCGCTCCCGAGGCCGAGCGTGTAGATCATCACGCCGAGCGTCCGGCCCTCGCGGCGCGCGGCAGGATGCCACCGGCACCGTACGTGAGCGCGCCCGGGACAGATGAGAGTTCACGCCTTCTGGGGAATGGGTTTCCGCTTCCGCAAAACTCGTCCGCATTGCACGCTTCGGTATCCACGTCGCCACTGGACCACGTCGGCGATGAGCACCTTCGAGCCGTAGTACAGCATCCGTTGCGCGGAAGTGCTAATGGTAGTACTTCTGGACCTCGAAACGGCTCTACCGCTACTACCATCTGTTTTGCCGTAAGGCGCCTACCCCCGACGCACTACTCTGCCGCGGAATACCTTCGCGCCTATGATCAGGACTGCGCTCGGTAGCAGCATGTGGGGGCTGTGCCTCCTGATTGTTTCGCTTCCGCAAAACGGACTCGCCCAGCGCCTGCGTGCCGCCGAGTTGCCGGAGGCCGTGACCGTCGGGCGTCGGGCTTCGGACGGGGCGCCCGTGCCGGCGTTGCGCTACCGCCCCGGCGGACGGATCGTGCGCTTCCACGTGGATTCGGTCGGGCAGACGTTGACGCTCTTCGCGCGGGCGACCGACAAGAAGGAGCGCTATTACAAACCTACGGGCCGCGTGCTGCAGTACGACCTCGCCACCGGGGACACCCTCTGGACGCGGAGCATGAACTTCGTCACCGAGGACTACGACCAGGAGGGGTCGACGATGCTGTTCTGGGACGGCAAAACCACCACGCAGCTCGACGCCCGCACGCGCCGCCGCGGGTGGACGGCCAAGACCCCGATCGCGACCCTCACCGCCGGCGGGCGGGTGGCGCTGAGCTACGCGGCGGCCGCCGGGAAGGAGAAAGATCGCCTCCGCGGCCTCGACGCCGCCACCGGCGAGGAGCGTTGGTCGCGCGACGTGCCGCGGGAGTACGGCTGGGACACGTTCCGGGAGCTGAGCGACAGCGCCCTCGTCGTGGTGGCCGGCGGCCTGCACTACGTCAACCCCCTGACGGGCGCGGGCTGGAGTACGGTGTCGCAGACCGGCGAGCGCAACGCGGGCGCCACGGCGGGCAAGGCCCTGCTCGCGGTGGTGACCGGCGTCGTGGCCGGGGTGTCGATGGTCCCCACGGACGTCGACCGGACCTACGGTTTCGTGAGCAACGTCGTCGCCGGTGGGGGCGGCTTCACGTACGCGTCGGCGGACACGCTGCACAGCTACGACCTCGACGGCACCCGCCGCTGGGCCACGCGCCTGCCGGCCGAACAGCCGAGCGCGACTATAGTAATGACGATCGGCGACGCCTACGTGCTCGTCTCGACGGGCTGCGCACGTAAGAACGGCGCGAGCGTGCCGCACGGCTCGATTTACGTTGCGGGATTCGACACGCTGACGGGTGCGCGGCGTTTCCTACGCCACCTCGACCAGGGGCGCAAGAGCCAGGTTGACGCCTTAATCAGGCAGGGTGATGGGGTGATCGTGAAGGTGGGTTCGGTCTACTACCGGATCGCCGGTGCCACCGGCGAGATCGAGGTCCAACGCGAGTTGACGCCAGGAGAGGCGAGTGCGGCGGGCGGGTTCGCGAGCGCCACGCTGTTCCGGCGCGAGGGCGAGCGGTTCGTGTCGTGTCGCGAGGAGGAGACCGACGCGCTGTACGTGATTCTGGCGGGCGGGGATTTGGCGCTCTTGACAGAAGACCTTCGTCTGGGCGAACGCGTGAAAGCCGCAGCCTTACTGCGATGGATTGGGGTAAGCGGAGAGAAGAGATTACTGTCGGACGGGAAGGACTGTATCCTCGTCGACGCGGAGGGCCTGGAGGTAATGCGGGTGCCGGGCGGCTTGGGGAGTCGACTGGTGGGCGGTAAGGTGTACGCGATCAGCGCGGATGAGCTGGTGGTGGCGGGGGTGGAGTAGCCGGCCCGGCGTCGGTCGCTGCGCTTGCGACGCCAAACCGGCTAGCACAGGAGGCGGACCTCACGGCCCGCTGAGGGGTGGGGCGACGCGCGGACAGGGCATGGCGTACGGCTTTCGCCAAAACCCAACGCTTTCTTACAAGCGCTCGAGACCTTGGAACTGTACCGTGATCTTGCTTCGCGCCGTATCGCCCTCGGGGAATAGTGGCCTGTGTTCAGTGGCGGTGTAAATCTGGTGGCACAACCCGTCTTTGTATGACCGGACCTCCAGGCGGACGAACACGCTATCGTAACCCTCGCTACCGGAAAAGCGGAAGACCCAAGGTCCCGTGCGCTTACCCCGATCATAGACCCCCTCCTCGACGCTCTCGCCGGACTTGTCATTGATGCGGAAGTACCCATGGAACTGGTGGTCCTTGATCCCAAACTCCGCGTCTACGACGCGCGGGTCGAGTGGATGTCCGCTGCCGCCCGCGCACATTGGCCTGGCGTACCAATAGTGCCCGTCGCGCATGTCCGCCAAGACGCTAAGAAAGTCGAAGATCTCCGTAAACGCCGCAGGGGTACGCTCGGTATCGAGATTGGGGTGGCAATGGGAAGTGTAGAATGCGCCTCGACGGTCACGCATCGCATAAATGACGTGTGTACTGCCCTCGGGGGCATAATAGCCACAGGCATCGCCGCCCCGCGCGGTAAGGACCTCGATGGTGTCGCCGGCCATGCCCCTAAACACCTTCTCTACGACGAATCGAAGCCGTACTTCTTGGACTGAGTACCCTTCGCGATGGTTGGTTTCATACGTCGTCAACACGACCGTACCCGCGAAGATCAGATCCGTTGGCCCCCGGAAGTCCCCGCCCCTGATTCCATCGAGAAGGCCCATTTCGCCAAGCGGCAAGTGCAGGGCGTGACCATAGCACGAGCAGGCCAGCGCGAGGCCTGGCGCGAGGTGGATGAAGGCGGCGAGGAGGAAAGGCTTCATGGAGTGAAAAGTACGCAGGATACTCAGACCCAGGCGCAAATCCACGCAGCACGCCAACCCCCGCACCCACGCCCGGCGGCGGGGGACCATACGGGGCGTGGGTGAAGAGGTCGTCCCCGGCGACCATACGAGAGGCGTTGCGCGCAGAGCACCTCGAACCTAGCCCCCCCCTCACCGCACGAACCGATACGTCCCCTTCACCAAAAACGTATTCCGCACCCCCTCCCCGAACAAATCCTCCCCCAAACTCTCAAACACCCCCGACGCCGGATCACCCGCGCCGGTCACGCCCTGCGACCACACCAGGAATACCGTCGAACTCGGGCGGTACTCCCACCGCACCACCAAATTCGACTGGAACTGCAGGAAGTTGAAATCCGGATTGCCGAACTTGACCGCCTTCCCGCCCGTGCTCTCGCCACGGACCTCGTAGCTGTCGCCCTCCGCATCGTAGAAGACTTCTGCGGGCGCGTAGGTCGTGAAGCGCCGCCCGAAGTCCTTGGCGAGCGGATCGGCCACTTCCTTAAACTCGCTGTACACCCCGCGCGCGATGAAGGGCTGGCCGTAGTACTGCACCGTGAAGTCGGGCGTGAGGTTGTAGGTGGCACGCAGCGTGAGCGAGAAGGTCTGCTGGCGGATCGTGCCGTGGAGGTAGCGCGCGTCCGCGCCCCGGCCCCGCGTCGTGAAGTACTGGTCGCGGCGCTCGGTCTGGCGGTAGCTCGGACCGAAGTACAGGCTCAGGGCGTCGAGGGGCTGCGCCCGCACGTCGGCCCCGATGTTGAACGTGCGGTTGAGGTCGCGCTCGTAGGCCCCGCCGAGGCCCCCGAAGACCCCGAACACGACATCCTTGCGGGAGTCCGTCGCCGCGTACCCGTTCGCGAAAAATCCCGCCGGTCGCCGGAAGCGCGGCCCGCCCCGCAGGATCGTCTTCGAGATGTCCTGCTGCTCGAGGCTCAGGCTCAGGTTGAGGTTCTGGAAGCCTTTGAGCTGCGCGAAGGAGTTGGTGTTGTAGCGGCGGTACGTCGACTCCCCGGCCCAATCCCACCCGGCGTAGAGGTTGTGGTTCCACTGCACCTGATTGAAGGGCCCGACGGGATTGCGCCACCGCCGCGCGCCCCAGGCGAAGAAGTCGATCCGATCGGCCTCCGTCATGAAGCCGATGTCGTTGAGCTCCAGGCCCGGCGTGCGGAAGGTACCGCCGACCTCGAAGGTGTAGTTGCCCTCCAGGTAGCCGAGGGTCGCGGTGCCGCCGACGCCCGTGAGGCTCGTCGCCGCGCTGTCGACGCCCAGGTGTTTTGCGCCCCGACGCTGGTACAGGTGCTCGAAGGCCGTCTGCGTATTCAGGATCGCGGTCGTGTCCCCGGCCACGCGACTCGCCACGAGGTTGCCGCGCAGCTGCCAGGCCCGGTCCTTCCAGCGGTGCACGAGGTCGAGCCCGCCGGAGTAGGCGCTCTCGTGCAGGAACGCGAGCGCCGGGTCGTCGATGTCGCGATTCACAGCCGTCAACATGCCGCCGATGCTCGACTTGCGCTCGTTGAAGTCCTGCTGCAGGCGCGCGACGTGGTAGAGGCTGAAGGGCTCCACGAGTTCGCGGCGCTCCAGGCCGTCCTCGGTCACGCGGGCGGTCTCGCGCTGGGTCGCGCTCGACAGCACCCCAATCGAGAGCCCCTTCGCGGTCTTCCCGCTCACCTTGGCTGCGCCGAGGATCGTGCTGTTCTCGGGCTGCTGTACGAAGCGCAAATTGTCCGGGTCATCGCCGACGAAGCGACTCGGCGAGCCCCCGATGCGGCGACTGTAAAACAGGATATCCGAGTCGAAGCTGCCCCCGGCCACCGCCTGCGAGATGTTGTAGTCGAAGATGTTGCGGTTCTCGACGAAGAAGGGGCGCTGCTCGCGGAAGAAGATCTGGAAGCCGTCGAGGTTGATGGCCCCCGGGTCGGCCTCCACCTGCCCGAAGTCCGGGTTGATCGTGAAGTCCACCGCGACGTCGTTCGTGAGCCCGACGCGCCCGTCCACCCCGACGCTCGCCCGCAGGTTTTGCGCGCCAGCGTATGGGTCGCCCGCCGCGCGCGTCTCCCCGGTACGCACCTGCCCGAGCACGTAGGGCTGCACCTCGAGCGGCTTGCGGGGCGTGATGCCCTCCAGACCTCTGAGCGTCCCGAAGCGGCTCACCCACCCGGGCTGCGTCTGCTTGACGGAGGCCCAGCTGCTCGACTCCTGGTGGCGGAAGAGGTTGCGATTCACCTGCAGGCCCCACTCCTGCGAGGGGTCCTTGCCGAAGCGCAGTTGGCTAAACGGGATGCGCGCCTCGACGGTGTACCCGAGGCTGTCCTGGCGCGCCTTACTGAACCAGAACGGGTTCCACGACGAGTCCCAGTTCTCGCCGTCCTCGCTGATGAACTCGTCCCCGCGCACGCCGCTCGCCGAGGTCGAGAAGCTGAAGCCCGTGCGTCGGTCATTGAAGCTGTCGAAGTTGATCTCCACCCAGTCGCCCGGGAACTCGTCCCTGCGCCCGAAGCGCGCCTCGATCTTATCTGGGTCGCTGTCGAACGCCCGCCACGCCACGTACAGGAAGCGCGCGTCGTACATGATCTTGAAGCGCGTGTCCTCGGTGACGGGCGCCACGTCGCTCGGCTGCCGTTGGTGGAAGCCCGTCTCGCTCCACGGCACCTGCGCCCAGGCCGCGTCGTCGAGCTCGCCGTCGACGGTCGGGGCCTCGCCCTCGATGCGTTGCGTGGTGTAGACGGGGCGGTCGGGGGCGCGGGGTACGGCTTGCGCCAAAACCAGGCCCGGGAAGAGCAGCGACGATGCGGCGAGCAGTAAGCGCGGCAGGTCACGCCTGGGGGAAGATGGCAAAACGGGGGGGCGGGGTTTGGGCGGTGCGGTGGTGCTAAGGACGGGATTTGGCGACGGGGGGTTGCACGCAAGCGGCAAAACGGCTGCGGTACCGACGCGACCAACGCACGCATCAGCGCTACGCATCTGCGAAACCCAAACTTAGCCCGGTGCTTACCGGACGGCAAAACGAGTCGGGACCACCTCCAATAATTCGCGGCGGCTATCGAATGCGTCCCGGCGCCCGTGCGCCGCAGAGCCTGCCGCTACGCCTGGCTCTCCTCTGAACGCTCGTGGAAGATGCGCTCGATGATGAGACGATTGGCCCCCTCGCCGATCCGGTACGGGAAAGCAAAGTGCCGAGCGTTAACGCGTCGCAGTAGACTACCGTCGGAGCTCACGCCAACTGGGCGAGACAACTGCGGAAAGGCCAGCGCATGCTCGAAGGCCTTATCGACTAAGGGCTACCAAGTCATCCGTTTTCTTCCCGGGAAGGGTGTCTAAGTAGTAGACGAATGCAGCTGTCGGTTGATCGAACACGAGTGGGTCGTAAGCGTAGGTGCGTTTCAAGCGAGTTGCTTCTGGATCATCGCGTAAGCCTCCTGGCTGGGGATCGGTTGTGCATTAGCCTCGCGCATAGCCTTCAATTCTTCTGCCAGCTGCTCGTCACTCGGCCTAACCAGTAACGCTGGCACCGGCGGGGGCACTACCGCGCTCGACGCCTGCGGCTTCGCGAGGGCAACTTCGAAGTACGCGATCACCGTGCGGAGGTGTTCCGCGGGTGCCTCGGCGACGAGCTGTAGGGCACGTTCGCGGAGGGCGGTATCGCTCGTCGGAGGCGCTGGCGCGGCCGGGGCGGCGGTGAGGGTCTGTGCGGACATGCTGCTAAAGTAAGGCCCCAGTCGCGGGTTTTACGGGGAACGCAATCGCCGCGCCAAGGATAGGAGCCGTACGTGTTGAACCAAGGGCCAACTGTTGATCGAGTTCGGCGTGTTTTGACGAAAGTCCAAGTCGAATAACCGCTATGGTCTGCACCGGGGAGCGCATCAAGAAAGGGTCACCGTGCAGCGGAGGGACAAGTTTTGCGGAAGCGGAACCAACGGACGGCTTCCACGCCTCCACCCTTACTTTGCCTCCACATTTACTTTCCTCCCGCCCGAGCCTCCGCCCATCCAACCCCGCCCCCTCCTCCGCCTCGACGCCACCGGCGCCTTCGTCTCGGCCGCCGTCGCCGCCTTCGCGTGGGCGCGGCCGGGCCTCTTCGGCGCGCCGGCCTACAACCTGGCGATCCTCTGCGTTTTCGCGCTCGGCATCTGCGCCTACGGCACCTACTTCGTCACCCGCACAGACGCGGACTGGGCCTTCCACCTGCGGCGGGTCTCGAAGGCCAACCTGGTGTTCGTCGGGCTCAGCGGCGTCCTGTTGCTGCGGTGGTGGCCGTTGTTGACGACGCTGGGCAGGGTGTACTTCATCGCGGAGGTAGCGATTGTACTGGCCTTGGTGAGGTACGAATATTGGGTTTTGGCGAAAGCCGGCGCGTGAAGACAATCATTACCAAGCGGCCCACAAACTCCCCACCGGGTCCGTGATCAGCGGCCAGACCACGCCCAGCAGAAAGGCTTCGTGAAAGAGCAACGGCAGCGGCAACACCAGGGCCAGCGCCACCCACCAGGCGCCCGGGTCGCGCTGGCCGAAGAGCCGCCGCTCGAGGGCCATCAGCCCGCCGTGGATCAGGAAGTACAGCATCGGCAGGCCGAACCCCTCCACCACCGACAGGCTGATGGCCACCTCGTGCAATAACCCCGACACCATAAATGAGAGAAATCCCGCCCAGGCCACGCCGACGCGCCGGATCAGGGGCTTGAACACCGCCGTGGCCGTCATCTCCGAGAAGGCCACGTTCCAGCGCCGACCCCAGAACTCCGACAGACTCCGCGCTCGGTACGGCTGCCGGAACATCGGGTAGTCCGGGATGCCGACGGCCTTGAGGGCCACCGTGGTGAGCGGCAGCAAGCCAAAGTGCAGCACGAGGCTGAGACCCAGTAAGGCCAGCAGCGACCACCCCCAGCGCACCACGGACGAGGCCCCCGGGACGGCCTCCGCGACGAAAAACGACAGACCGACGAGCAGCCCGCCGCCGAGCGCCAGGTGGAGCAGCGCCCCCCGCAGCATCGGCCAGTCTACGGTGCGCGCCACCCGCCGCCGGAAAATGCCTGGGTTCATGTTGACGGTCGCCAGGTAGTAGAGCACCCAGTTGCCGAAGGCCAGGCGACCCCCGGGATGCCTACTCGCCACCACGATCTTCATGGCGTGGAGCAGGGGAATGATCAGCCCCAGCATCCTGACCACCGGTGGCGCACCGAGCAACAGGAAGTGCGCCGCGGCGACGCTTAGCGGCGGGCAGACCCACGTCACCGCGGGTGGTACGCGCCACCCGACGAGGGCATAGCCCACCACCATCTGTAGCGCCACGAAGGCGAGCCACGTCACGTACGCCTCGGTCATCGCGCCCCCGCGGTAAGGTTGAAGTAGGCCACGTAGCTGTACACGGCGCTGAACACCACGAACAGCGTCACCAAGCCATACTCCCCCAGCGTGTAGATAATTCCGGTGGGTACGTCGGTCTTGTCGAAGTAAGTGAACTGGATGACCAACCTCGCCACCCAGTACACGGCAATCAGGCCCGAGACCGCCACCGCCAGCCCCGAACCCGACAGCAATTCGTCGGTGAGGACCAGCGACACGACCCCGAAGAATAAATTTACGAACAGGATGTACCCCGCGTAGGTCCAGAACATCTGCCGGATGAGCACCGGGACCCCCGCCAGCGCGGCCCGCCAGTCGAGCAGCTTCGGGATCGCCGCCGAGCCGACGCCGAGGGCGACGTGCGCGAGGCCGCAGAGCTTGAGCAACGTCACCAGGTCCATTCGCGCGGGCATTGAAACGGGAAGGTACGCCGGGCACGCGCCACCCCCATTGTGGCATATCGGCCCCGCCCGTTTCGGGGCTCGTCCGCGCCGACTATTTTAGCTACCGCTTGGAAGTCCCAACTCTTGCGTACCTTTCAGGCCAACCAAACACGCTTTTCGAACGAACCAAAACTACACACGATGTACAAGAAACAAATCATCGGCCTGATGCTCGCCTTCTTCGCGTTCATCGCCCTCGTCTACATCATCCTCCAGACCATGCTCCAGGGCGGGACCTTCGACTCCACGATCGTCGCCGGGCTCGTCGGCTGCGTCGTTGCGATGGTCGTCGGCGCGGCCCTCGTCATCAGTGGCGAGCGGGAGCTGGCTTAGGCGCCTGTCGGCAAAACGCGACGCCTTTCGGCAAAACGCGACGCCACTCAGCAATCGACGTGACGTGCCACCGCCAGGCCGTCGGTCGATTGCTTTGGCGTGCGCGGTGGGGAAGTGTCGAAGTTTCGTTCACGGCGCGCAGGCGCCGGCGTGACTTCGTTTGGCGACCATGGCCAAGCTCTACCGTGTCCTCGCCACGCTCACCGTCCTCGCCCTCGCTACCCTTGCGTCGTGGGCGCAGGTAGAGCTCTCGTTCGGGGCCGGGGCCTTCGCCAATCGGTGGGTGAGCGGCGGCGTGTACGCGGGCTGGATGTTGCTTAAGGGATAAGGGTAGTACGCCGGTTTGTGGAGCGAAGGCCGCACCCCGCCCGCCGTACCTTCGGCGGCGTGAAGTACTCCATCAGCACGCAGGATTTCCGGACGCTCCGCGAGGGGGGCATGCACTACGTCGACAAGACGGAGCACATCTGCCGCATCGTCGACGGCGGGCGCTACCTCTTCCTGGCGCGGCCCCGCCGCTTCGGGAAGTCCCTCACGGTGTCCACGATCAACGAACTGTACTCCGGGAGCGCGGAGCTCTTCGGGGGGCTCTGGGCCGGCGAGCACTGGGATTTTACCGAAAAGCGTAGGCCCGTGATTTGGCTACAGTTCGCGAGTTCGGGGCTCAAGTTTTCGGACCTCCAGACTTCAATTAATCTACTGATCAGCAAACAGGCAGTCAAGCTCGGCGTCGAACTCGCGGACGGCGACAATATTGCGCTTCGTTTTAATGAGTTGATCGAACGCGCCGCGGCTTCCCACCCGAGTGGGAGGGTCGTAGTGTTGGTGGACGAGTACGACAAGCCGATCCTCGAGCAGTTAACTCACCTCGAGAAGGCAATTGAGCAACGCGATATTTTGAAAGGGTTCTTCTCCGTCCTCAAGGATGCCGACCCGTACATTGAACTCGTCTTCATCACCGGGGTGTCGGCCTTCTCGAAAGTCTCTTTGTTCTCCGAGCTCAACAACCTGCTAAACCTCACGCTTCACCCGCGCGCCTACACGCTGGTCGGCATTACGCAGGCCGAACTCGAGACTAACTTCGGTCCACAGCTCGACGCTACCGGGCACAGCCGCGAGGAGGTCAAGCACTGGTACAATGGCTACGCCTGGGGGGACCACGAAACCGTTTACAACCCCTGGTCTATCCTGCAGTACTTGGAATCCGGACAACTCCGGAATTTTTGGTCCGGGTCCGGCACGCCAACGTTCTTCACCCAGATGCTGGCGCAGCGGGGCGAGTACAAAGTGGCCCCCGTGAAGGTCGGAGAGACTGAGTTGACGAGCTTTAATCTCGCCCGGCTCAATCCGGTGGCGATCTTGTTTCAGGGCGGCTACCTTACGGTAAAACGCGATATGGACGCGACGCGACGCTACCTGCTCGACTATCCCAACGAAGAAGTGCGACGGACCTTCCTCGAGGATTTGCTCGGCGACTATGGCTTCGGCGAACCTACCTCGACGAGCGCCCGCGTCGATCGCCTCTACGACGCCCTGTGCGAGCGCGACCTCGACACCGTCATCGACATCATCGACGCGAGCCTCGCCAACGTACCGTACCAACTCTGGACCCGGAAGAGCGAGGCGATGATCCACGCGATCATCCACACGACGTTCACCTTGCTCGGGGTGTACAGCCGCTCCGAGGTGAGCACGTCTCGCGGTCGCGCCGACATGGTGGTCGAGGTGCCGGACTACGTGTACGTCATGGAGCTCAAGATCGTACGAGACAATGGGGGCGGGGACCCGGTGTCGAGTCCGGTGGCCGAGGCGCTGGCGCAGATCGAGGCGAAGGGTTATGCCGAGGCCTACCGCGACGATACCCGCGCGCTGCTCAAGGTCGGGATCGCATTCGACGTGGAGCGGCGTGCGGTGAGCGCGTGGGAAGTGCGCGAGGGTTGAAGTGACTGCCGCAATGCCCGGCGGGACTCACAGTACTTAACTCCCTCACCGCCCGATCACCACGGCCACGACCTTCGCGCCGTCGGCGACGCGCTCCTCGCCGAGGTCGTAGCCGTAGTGCTGTTCGTCGAGCAGATACTTCAGTCTGCCCTGCGTGGCGTGGGTCTGGCCCTCGATCTCGGAGCCGTGGACTTCCAGTGGGCCGAGGCGCTGTGTCAACTCCCCGTAGGTCCACCCGACGCGGGCGCCCTGCTCGGTGATGGCGTTCTCGGAGGTGATGGTGATGTCGCCGACCTTCGTCTCGTCGTTCGGGTCGGGCATCAGGTAGCCGAGTTCCTCCCTGTCGCGACCGTCGATGTAGTAGACCTCGAAGGTGCCTTCGCCGGTCTCGAGCTTGCCTTCGCGCAGGCGCTCCCTGGCGATCGCGATCGGCTGGCCGGGGGCGTAGTCGAAGAAGGTGCCGTTGAAGATTTTGTAGCGGTCCTCCTCGTCGACCTCGTAGATGCTCTCCTCGTCGACGTTGGCGGCGTCGGCGCCCGCGGGTTCGGGCGGGGCTTCGGTGGTGGATGGGTTCGAGTCGCAGCCGATGGCGAGGAGAATGAGTAACGATAAGGCTAGCGTGGGGGATGGAGAGCCGCTCATGTGACGCGTTTTGGCGAAAGCCCGAAACTAGTGCCGGAGCGCATTTTACCGACCGCAGATGCTCCCGCCCCGCCGTCTCGTGGTTTCGACCGCCGTGGCGGGGCGGGCTTTTGTTTTGGCGTAAGCCGGATATAGGGAGCGGAGCGTCTAATAAGGCGAGCGCACTGCCCGGAGGCCGTCGAACGCGCCTGCCCCAGGCATAACTTGGCGCAATGCTCCACACTACACTCGGACGGGCCGTCGCCGCGGCCTTCGTCATGTGCTGGCTCGGCCCGGCGACGCTCGGCGCGCAGACGGCCTGGACGGCCCAGAGCGCCTACGACCACCTGCAGTATGAGCGCAACCGCGCGAGGGCGCTCTACGAAGGCGACGCCCCCGATCCCGACAGTGTCGCGGCGGGGATCGCGATCCTGCGCGAGGCGCTCGCCGTGCGCAACAGTTCCGAGGTCAGCCGCCTGGCCGAGGACTCCCCGCCGCTGTACTACCGCCTCACCGACCTCTCCTTCGACCTCGCCGTGGCCTACTCGCGCGCCGGTCGCCTCGACGAGGCCGCCCGCGCGGCGGAGGTGTCGCTGGCGAGTGAGTACGGTGGCGCCTACGCCGGCGCCATCGACGGGGACAGCCTCCTGCGACCGCTGCGCACCTACCCGGCGCTCGCGCCGCACTTCGCCCGCGTCGACGCGGGGCGGCGGCTCTTCGGCTCGCAGGCACTCGCGACTCCTTACCGGCCGGATATCCCCGCCGCCGAGAAGGTGGCCGGGCTGTCGGCGCTCTGGTCGGCAGCGAAGTACAATTTCGCCTTCTTCGACCAGGTGCCGCGGCTCGACTGGGACAGCCTCTACCTAGCGACGCTGCCGGCGGCTACGAGCACGACGAATACCGTGGACTACCTGCGGGTGCTGCAGCACTTCGTGGCGCAGCTCGGCGACGGGCACACCGATGTCTACCCCGAAGCAGGAGAGCTACAGGCGCTCACGCGGGTGCGCCCGCCGCTGGGCACGAGGCTCATCGACGGCCGGGTGTTCGTGCACGAGGTCTACAGCGACAGCCTCCGCGGGCTCGGCATCGTCGAGGGCGTCGAGCTACTCGGCATCGACGGCGAGGACGTGCACGCCTACGCCGCGCGCGAGGTCGATCCCTACGTGAGCGCTTCGACCGACCGCGACCGCGCCGCCCTCACCTATACTTACAACCTGTTGCGGGGGTCCGAAGACCGCCCCGTCGCGCTCGCGTTCGTTTCGCCTTCCGGCAAAACCTTCTCGCATACGCTGCCGCGCAGAGGCTACGGGGAGTGGGACTGGCCCCGGAGTCTAGACTTCGGGGTGCTCCCGGGCAACGTCGGCCACCTTACCCTGCGCAGTTTCGCAGATCAGGCCCTTCCCGACAGCATCGCCGCCGTCTACGACGCGATCCTCGCCACCGATGCCCTCGTCATCGACGTGCGCGGCAACGGCGGCGGCGACGGCGGTATCGCGTACGACTTGCTCGCGCGCCTCGTCGACACCGGCTTCGTCACGGGCGCGAGTGCCGGGCGTGTGCACGAGGCCATGACGCAGGCCAACGTCCCGGGCATCACGTTTGGCGAGCGGCAGAACAACACCTGGTCGGTGCACGGTCCCGAGGTCGAGACTTACCGTAAGCCGGTGGCCGTACTCATTGACGGGCGCACCTTCAGCGCGGCCGAGGATTTTGCGCTCGCCTTCGACATCATGGGCCGCGGCACGCTCGTCGGCGAGACCACCGGCGGCAGCACCGGCAACGGCGTGCGGCTCACGCTCCCGGGCGGGATCGGCGCCCGTATCGTCGTCAAGCGCGACAGCTACCCCGACGGCCGGGAGTGGGTCGGCTACGGGATCGAGCCCGACGTGCGCGTTGGGCAGACGGCGGAGGAGTTCGTGCGCGAGCGCGACGTGGCGCTGGCGCGGGCGGTGGAGTTGTTGGGGCGGCGGTGATCGGGGGAGGCTTCGGGCGCGGTGGCGATCTGGCGCGGGCGCGGGCGCCTGGTCTGCTGCGTGGGGCGCGCTGGCTGGAGCCAGTCGAACGCGCCATGTGCACCGCTGCAGTCTGGCGCTTACTTTCGGGACTTTATTTTATGCCCCACCCCAACCAACTCCCCGAGCAGCTCGCGCGCGATCGCATTGACGTGGGCTTGCGGCAGGTGGGGTGGGTGGTGCAAGGGGTTGGCGAGATCGACTTGCACGCCGGGCCCGGGGTGGCGGTGCGGGAGTACCCGACGGATACGGGGCCGGCGGACTATATGCTATTCGTTGACGGGGCGCCGGCGGGCGTGATCGAGGCGAAGAAGGCGGAGGAGGGCTTCCGGCTGAGTACGGTCGAGGAGCAAACGGTACGCTACGGGGAGGCGAAGCTGAGGTATCTGGGGGCGCAGACCTTGCCGTTTTTGTTTGAGGCCAACGGGGACGTGATTCACTTTACGGATCGACGAGATCCGCGGCCGAAGGCGCGGGAGCTGTTTGCCTTTCCGCGGCCGGAGGTTTTGGCGCAAGCTGAAAAACGCACTTTGCGCAGGCGATTAAAAGAGGACTTTCCGACACTCGAAGCGCGAGGTTTGCGGCCGGCGCAAGTGGTGGCTATTCGTAATTTGGAGACGAGTTTTGGCGAAAGCCGCCCCCGCGCCCTCATCCAGATGGCGACGGGCGCGGGGAAGACGTATACGGCGGCGACGTTTATTTATCGTTTGCTGAAGTTCGCGAAGGCGAAACGCGTACTCTTCTTGGTGGATACGCGCAACTTGGGGAGCCAGGCGCGCAAGGAATTCATTGACTACACGCCGCAGGACGATAATCGGAAGTTGGGCGAACTGTACAACCTGGCGCTCTTGCAGACGGGTGCGCTACCGCCGAGGACGGACGTGGTGATCGCGACGATCCAGCGGGTGTACGCGATGCTGAAGGGCGAAGAACTGAGCGAGGGCGCCGAGGACGAGAATCCTTACGAGACGGGGATTCTGCACCGACAGCCGCCGCCGGTGGTCTACAACGCAGCTCTGCCGCCGGATACGTTCGACTTTATCGTCGTGGATGAGTGTCACCGCTCGATCTACAATCGCTGGCGCCAGGTGCTCGATTATTTCGATGCTTTTGTGGTCGGTTTGACGGCGACGCCGGATGCGCGAACCTATGCTTTCTTTCAGCAAAACGTGGTAAGCGAGTACACCTACGAGGAGAGCGTGCGCGACGGGGTGAACGTGCCGTTTGAGGTGTACGAAATCAAGACGCAAGTCACGCAGCAGGGCGGGCGTATCGCGTCGGGTTTTGACGTAAGTCGCCGCGACAAACTCACGCGCGCGCAGCGCATGGCGCTCAACGAGGAGGATGTCGATTACACGGGGAGGCAGTTGGACCGCG
This sequence comes from Saprospiraceae bacterium, assembly GCA_965215115.1. GTDB lineage: Bacteria > Bacteroidota > Bacteroidia > Chitinophagales > Saprospiraceae > CALDTK01. The sequence goes on along the minus strand of OZ244050.1, from coordinate 590,466 downwards.
ACGTGGTGAACCTCGACCAGATTCGGACGGTGTTGCAGACCTACCGGGCGCGTTTGCCGGAGATCATGCCGGGGCGTCGGCAGCCCGACGGCAAGTACGAGGTGCCGAAGACCTTGATCTTCGCGAAGAGTGACAGCCACGCCGAGGACATCGTGCGCGTGTGCCGCGAGGTTTTTGCGGAAGCGAATGAGTTTTGTAAGAAGGTCACGTATAAGATTTCGGAGGACCCGCAGGAGCTGATCAATCGCTTCCGCAACGATTACCTCCCGCGCATCGCCGTGACCGTCGACATGATCGCGACCGGCACGGACGTGAAGGCGCTGGAGGTGCTGATCTTCATGCGGGACGTGCGTTCGGCGGGGTACTTCGAGCAGATGAAGGGGCGGGGCGCGCGGAGTATCGACGCGGATCGGATGCAGGTGATTACGCCATCGGCTTTCGCCAAAACCCATTTCGTGATCGTGGATGCCGTGGGCGCGACGGTGTCGAAGAAAACGTACAGTCGGCCGCTGGAGCGCAAGCCGACCGTGGCGCTGAAGGAGTTGCTGGCGGCGGTGGCGGTCGGCGCGAACGACGAGGATTTGTTCCTGAGTCTGGCCGGGCGCCTGGCGAAACTGCAGCAGCAGTTGACGCCAGCGCAGCGGGAGACGGTGCGGGAGTTGAGCGGCGGGCGCACCGTGCCGGAGCTGATCGGCGGCCTGCTCGACGCCTACGACGAGGACGCGGTGGCGGCGCGCTCGGAGACCATTACTAAGGAAGAAATCGGTGCGCTCGGCGCCGATGCCGACTTGACGGCGGAGGAGCGCCTGCGCCTTGTGCAACGCACGATGTTGCGCGAGGCGGCGCGGCCGTTTACGGGCAAACTCAATGGCTTCCTGGACGACGCCCGCAAGGTGCACGAGCAGATCCTCGACACGCACAACGCGGACCGGCTGGAGACGGCCGGCTGGCAGACCGACGCCAACGACCGCAACCAGGCCACCGTCAAGGACTTCATGGAGTACATCGCCGCGCACCGCGATGAGGTCGACGCCCTCACGCTGCTGTTCGGGGAGCCCTACCGCCGCCAGGCCTTGACGCTCAAGATGATAGGTGAGCTTAACGACAAGTTGCGCGCCGATCGTCCGAACCTCGTGCCGCAGCGGGTGTGGGCGGCCTACCAGGCGCTGGACGCGGTGGAGGGCGCCGCGCCGGAGCACGAGTTGATCGCGCTGCTGAGTCTCGTGCGGCACGTGTGTGGCGTGGACGAGGCTTTGACGCCTTTCGGCAAAACGGTAGACCGGCGCTTTCAGGCCTGGGTGATGGCGCGGCAGGCGGGTGTGAAGAAATATTCCGAGGACGAGATGTGGTGGCTGCGTAGCTTGCGCGACCACGTGAAGACGAGTTACCAGGTAGAGCGGGAGGACTTGAGCTACGCGCCGTTTGACGGGCGCGGGGGGCTGGGGCGGTTTGCGCAGGTGTTTGGGGTGGAGATGGAAGAGGTGTTGGAGGGGGCTAAAATGTGGGTGGCGTGATGGGGAAGTGCCGACGTACCCGCTACGAGCTCGTGACCATTGTTGGTGGCTCACACCTTAAGCGCGTGGCTTCCACATTGGGAAGGTGGCAAGATTCCGGAAGTCTCCCAAAGACATGATACGCATCCACCGATGAATGACCATTCACCCAGAGCTGTAGACTCACCACGAAGCTGATCCCAGAGGGAAGCGTCTAGTTGTTAATAATGGCTCCGGTATCCTAGTCGGCAACTTTCCGATTGCGGTAATTTGGAAGCGAGAGCGAGGCGTTAAATCAGGACCTTCAAAGCACTGTCCCTAATGCCGGGGTTCCAGTGAGTACCTCATACGAGTTTAAGGGAACCTGAGCGAGCCACTTTTAGCAGTGCAACGGCTGGAACTACAGTCAACAGTATTACAAACGCTTTCTTCGCTGAGGTGAAAATTCCTCTTCCCGACCTCCCCACCCAACGCGCCATCGTCGAGCGGCTCGATGCCTTGCACAGTGAGTTGGACGCGGGCGTGGCGAGTCTCGAGCGGGCGAAGGCGAAGCTGAAGGTCTACCGGCAGTCGGTTTTGCAGCGGGCTTTCTCCGGGGAGTTGACGCGGGCGTGGCGCGAGCGGCAGACGGATTTGCCGACGTCGGAGGAGTTGTTGGCGGAGATTCGGGCGGCGCGCAAGGCTTGGTATGCGGGGGAGGTGGCGAAGTACGAGGAGGCGTATCGGGCTTGGGTGGCTGGGGGTGAGGTGGGGAAGAAGCCGCGGAAGGTGGGGAAGTTGAAGGCGGTGAAGCCGATTACGGAGGCGGAAAAGGCGGAGTTGGGGGAATTGCCGGAGGGGTGGTGTTGGGTGAGGTTGGGGGAGTTAGGCGTTACTTCTGGCGGGTTGACAAAGAGCCGAGCAAAGAATGTTGGACCCGTTAGCCGACCGATGCTGACTGTGGCAAATGTAGGTTTCGACCAGCTCACGCTGGACGACTTGCAGTATGTAGATTTGCCGGACGACACTACCGCGGCCGGCTACGAGATACAGAAGGGCGATCTGCTGATCGTGGAGGGAAACGGGAGCGCTTCGCAAATTGGAAGGGTGAGCGTTTGGGACGGGGAGGTGGATGGAGCGATACATCAGAATCACTTGATTCGGTTCTCGCCGCTTGATTCTTTCAAAAATAAGTTTATAATGCAATACTTAAACTCTCATCAGGGTCGGAAGGCTATTCTCAATTTAGCGGCGTCAACCTCTGGTTTATTTACTTTGAGCATTTCGAAAGTTGAGGCTATGTTGGTACCATTTTGTGGAGATTCAGAATTGAACAACCTTGCAGCTAAGGTTGACGAAGGTTTGTCTTCTCAAGAGCAAGTCAATAAGGGAGTCGACACTTGCGATAAGTTATTAAATTTGATAAAGATATCATGTTAAAATTAAACTTATCTATCCGGCCGATTCAGTCGAGTCTTGATCAGGAATTTATAGGGACTAAGCTAAAGGCTGCTATTCGTTGCTTTTACGAAGTAAAATCTCAGCCAGCCGTAACCGTAGTCGGAAGTAAATTATGCACCTGTGAGTTAAGTTGGGAGTATCCACCGTCAACGGAGATTATGGACAGCTACAACGATATTCAGGAAGCAACGGAATGGGGCGCAGAAGGAATTGCTCTAATTACGCTTCCCCGCGCAATTCGCAGAACGCAGATTCTACGTTCAAAGAAAGGTACCGGTTACGATTATAAATTGCAAAGCAATAACGTATTCGCTAATGCGTTTAAAGATGCTACGAAGCTAGAAATATCTGGCACGTTGAATGGGGATATTGGCGTTATAAAAAAGCGAGTCAGAGAGAAACTGCTGCAAGTATCCCAAGATGATACTGTTAATGAAGGTTATGCGTGCGTGTTAGGCTTCAAAGAAGCAATCATCAAAACCGCGAAGCATGAAAAATAATCCAAACAGAGCTTGGAGATTGGTTCAGGAATACCATCAGTTAGCAATGTCGCTGAGCGATAAGGCAGAAATTACAACCGACAATCCGCTCAAGAAGCGCCGGCTTTGGTTTATGTCATTCGCTCATGAGCGATTCGCTGTAAATTCGATTCCATGTACGGGAGATGTAGAGCCTACCCGATCGATTCTCATCCGATCAGCAACTGCACTGGCTATTGAGGCTGATTTTCCTATTGAAGCTTTACGAATGGGATCTCAATTTTACTCTGGGTCGTATAGCCTTAGCACAGAAGTTGAGCTGATCAGTTTGCTTGACATTGCTCGCTTCAAGCGCAAGCAGCAAATTGACTCCTTATCATCAAAAGTTGGAACTCTTAGTATTAGGTATAGTGGGCCATCTGTAGGTAAGGGGGTAATTGAGACTGACCTGTTAGAAGAAAAAAGTAAGTATTTTAGAGAGATTATTCGAAGAGAGAGCGAGCGTATATCAGGGAGGAATTTTAGAACAAAAGGGCGGCCCTTTAAAGAGGCTAAAGTTATTCAGATAAATACTTTGCTAGCGAAAGTCGGTAGCTACGTAGAAGTCTTCGAAATCTCGGTAGATAACAGTGTGACGTTATTTGGTGATAGTCCGCATCAGGAGTTTGCTTATACGGTTATGTCGTCGATGTCCAAATTTTTGAACTGGGCACAAGAAGGAAACTCTATCGAACTCAAAAATTATCTCAATTATGATCATGATGAATCCGCTAAGTCATACTATATATTTTATGTCAGCTTACTCAAGAGTCTAAAGCCGACTGGAAAGCGGTTAACTGGTATTGAAATGGACTATACCCCGAATTCGCACGCAAAGCCAGCCGCGAAAGGCTCGATTGATTCATTATCAAAAGCTCGGCAAATGCCCGCTGAGGGTACCAAATTACATGATTCGGATGTGACTATAGAAATCATAGGGGAACTTGATACTGCGAGCAAGAGTCGGGGCTACATAGAGATTGTATCTGTTGACGCAAGCCGTAGCACTAGATATCGAGTATCTATGAGCATTGCGTCTCTTACTGCTTTAGTATTGGACGAGTTTGAGGGTAATGTCCGTGCCACGTTAATGCTTAAGGAGCAGCATAAGTCGTATTGGGACGCGGATTTGGTCGACTTTGAGCACGTCAATGAGGACGATTCGGTCGTCTAATCTACTTCGTGCTTAAGCGCAATCGCTGAACCAATTTATGTACACTTCCAGAATTGAAGTCTAGTGTGTGTGCGTGTGTGTTGATTGTATTAAGGTAGAGATAATGGGTAAACATGATTAAAATAAAAGTTCTGAGCGATTATTTAAATATCGCTAACTTAAATCCCGCCACTCCGCCCCCATCAACTCCAGCGCCTCATTCACTCCCCCACACCCATAGATCGGATACGCCTCCCGCAAATCGGTGATGTTGAAGTAGGCAGCTAGTTTGAAGGTCTCATTGGTTTTAAGGAAGACTCCATAGCGAAGGCCGTCGGTGACGATGAGGCGATTGCAGTTGTCTTTGCCATTAGCATATCCCTCTGCCTGGCTTTGTGCGGTCAAGCAGGAGTTGCCCATCTTCTTCGCCTCCACGACTACCGATAAACTCCTGTCGTCGCGTGGGAGCTTGTCAAAAAGCGCAAGGTCGACCTTGTTCCATTCGATCGCCATGCGCTGTGGCGTCCAACCGAGTGCGCGGAGCAGCGGCACAACAAGGTACGCGACGGTCTCGTGCTCGGAAGGATTGTCGAATTTCTGGTACCAGCGCGCGATGCGGGCTAGTTCGTCAAACTCTCCTGTGAGTCTCTGGATGTTGACGCTGGAGACGCCACGTTCGTACAGGCGGTCCCCGACTTGCTCAATGGTTATGGCTGAAGTCTCGACACCCCAGTGGACTGGAGCTCCTTGGGTTGGCTCGGGGGCGTTTGGTTCAAGCTGCGCTAACCACTCCAGAACTGCTGCAGAGGTGAGTTCTTGGGTGGTATCTCCCTGCTTAAGCGCGTACACGTCGAAGGCCTGTGGTGCCTCTTGGCCGATCCAGCGCCAATTCACCCTGCGAACGTGCTGCAAATCCCAGCCGTCCACATCGCCAAAGCTCTGGTGCCACTCGTAGTCACCGATGACTTCACCAACGGCGTGTACTTCCTTCGTGCCTGTGCGCAACACGACGAGGTCGCCCGACTGCACTTCTTGGACGAAGCGGGCCAGCCCGGTCATCTTTCGCGCACTTAGTCCGTCTTCCCTGCGCATCGCTTCGGCGGCCTCGGCGTACGGCCCTCGGTTGCCGGGGCCGTTGAGGATTACGCCATTGTCGAGGCAGACCTGGACGTAATTGCGGTTCGTGTCTCCGGCCGCTTGTTGCCAAATGCGGCGATCAGTGATGTCCATAAGGATGTATACGGGACGGGGGTGAGAGAGTTTTGGCGCAAGCCGCGAAACCCTTGCCAGCTGGACCACGGTCGCACCTCAGCCAGTATCCAGACCCGCCCGAAAGCTGTGAACCAGGTCCGCGTGTTAATCTGAGGGTTCGAGCGATGTTGTGCTTTCGACTCCGTGGATGACTTCTAAATCTTTGAAGGTCAAAGATATGCGCGTGATCATGTTAAAATGTTGCCAGAAAACTCTGCCAAGACAAGTTAACTTGTCCTACCTTCCGGCATGCTCGCTCCCCTTCGGCTCGTCACCCCTACGTGGGACACGCAACTCGTCCGCGACATCCTCGCCCTGGAGAAGCTCCGCTACGCACCACAGGACGTGCCGGAGTCCCACCCGCAAGTGTTCCTCCAGTTGCGGGACCTCTTCCAGAAACTCGAGAGCGTGGCTTCGGCCCGGATCGAGGGCAACCATACCACCTTGGTCGACTACGTGTATTCGGATCGCTTTGGTGCCAACGATCCGGAACGTCACCGGGAGATCGCGAACGTGGAGCGCGCCGTGAAGTTCGTGGAAGACTCTGCCGACCGGCCGCTCTCCGAGCACTTCATCCGGCAGTTGCACCAGATCGTGACCGAGGGGCTCGCGCCCGGCCAGGAGGGCGACCGAACGCCGGGCCAGTATCGCAACACGCCGGTGAAGATCAGTAAGTCGGCGCACCGCCCACCCGAGCTTCAGTCGGAGGTGGAAGCCGAGATGCAGGCTTTGGTAGCGTTCGCGACGGCGGCGGGCCAGCCGCACAACGATCTACTCCGCACGTCCATCGTCCACCATCGCTTCATGGCGATCCACCCTTTCTCGAACGGCAATGGGCGCACGGGGCGGCTCGTGACGTACTTCATGCTGCTACGGTTCGGGTTTCAGGTCAACGGCCAGGTGCTCAATCCGACGGCCGTGTTGTGCGTCAATCGCGACCGGTACTACACCGAACTCGGTAACGCCGACCAGGGACACGACGAGGGCCTCCTGTCGTGGTGCAGTTTTTTCGCCGCAAGCATCCAGGACGAGCTCCGTTCCATCAGTCGCCTGGCGGATGATGCGTTCGTTCGCGACAAACTCCTGCGGCCCTCTATCGCCGATGCGTTTAAGCGAGGGCGCATTGATGCGCGCGATCGAGAAATGTTAGAATATCTGTCGTACTCCTTCCAAACGCAGAACAAGGAGTTGCGGGAGTACTTCGAGTGGTCATCCGTACACGCCTCACGGATGCTGAAGCAGTGGCGCGAAATGGGACTCGTGAACGCAGATCCTCAGAACAGTCGGATCTATCGCTTCAATATGGTCGACTCGCCGCTGTTGCCGGCCTTCGTGGCGTCGTTGCGGCGGGAGGGGTTTGCGGTGCCGGCGGACGAATGAGGTTTTGGCCAAATCGAAGATTCGCGACAGCGAATCCATTTAGATCTCGAAGCAAAGCCGCTATCATCGCACTCCCACGCCTAGTTTTGGCGCAAGCCCACCACCCCCCATGCCCACCCACCACCTCACCCAAAAAGTCTGGAACTTCGCCACCGTCCTGCGCGACGACGGCGTCTCCTACGGGGACTACCTCGAGCAAATCACCTTCCTGCTCTTCCTCAAGATGGCCGACGAGCTCGAGCGGCCACCCCACAACCGTCGCTTGCCGCTCCCGGCCCTCAAGGACGAGGACGGTCGCGAGATCTACCAGGCCGAGCGCTGCGACTGGCCCACGCTGAGCTCCAAGCGCGGGGCTGAACTTGAGTCCTTCTACCTCCAGGTCCTGCGCAGTCTCTCCACCGAACCGGGCTTGCTGGGCCAAATCTTCGTCAAGTCCCAAAACCAGATCCAGGACCCTGCCAAGCTCGCGCGCCTCATCGCCCTCATCGACGAGCAGCAGTGGACGATGCTCGGCACCGACGTGAAGGGCGACATCTACGAGGGATTGCTCTCCAAAAACGCGGAGGATGTCAAGAGCGGCGCTGGGCAGTACTTCACGCCGCGCGCCCTCATCCAGGCGATGGTAGACTGCGTGCGACCGGAGCCCGGCCGCACGATCCACGACCCGAGTTGCGGCACGGGCGGCTTCTTTTTGGCGGCCTACGATTTCCTCGTCAAGGAGCACACGCTGAGTCGCGAGCAGAAACGGGCGCTGAAGGAAGGCACCTTCAGCGGCAACGAGATCGTCCCGGCCACGCGGCGCATGTGTCTGATGAACATGTACCTCCACGGTATCGGCGAGATCGACGGCGAAAGTCCCGTGAGCGGTTCGGACGCCCTCATCGCCGAGCCCGCGACCCGCGTCGACTACGTGCTCGCCAATCCGCCCTTCGGCAAGAAGTCCTCGATGACCTTCACGAACGAGGCCGGCGAGGCCGTCCGCGACGATCTGAGCTACGAACGCCAGGACTTCTGGACGAGCACCTCCAACAAGCAACTCAACTTCCTGCAGCACATCCGCTCTTGTTTGAAGGTCACAGGTCGCGCGGCGGTAGTCCTCCCGGACAACGTCCTCTTCGAGGGCGGCGCCGGCGAGACCGTCCGGCGGCAATTCATGCAGACCACGCGCCTCCACACCATCCTGCGGCTCCCGACGGGCATCTTCTACGCGAATGGCGTAAAGGCGAACGTGCTGTTCTTCGACAACCGCCCGGGGCGCACCGAGCCCTGGACCGACGAGGTGTACTTCTACGACTACCGCACGAACGTGCACCACACGCTGAAGCGCTCGCCTATGACGCGCGCTGATTTGGACGAGTTCGTGGCCTGTTACGCCTTGCGGCAAAACGCGCGGGCGCTCTACGATGAGGAGCGCAATCCGGAAGGTCGCTGGCGGGCGTATCCGTACGCGGAGTTGCTGGCGCGGGACAAGGTGAATCTCGACCTGTTTTGGCTGCGGGATCAGTCGCTCACGGACCTGGACAACCTGCCGCCCCCGGAGGTGATCGCCGCGGAGATTATTGAGGAGTTGGAGGCGGCGCTGGAGGCTTTTCGGGGGGTGGAGGAAAGGTTGCGGGTGGGGTAGGTTTTGGACGCGAGGTACGCAATGGAGACGCGAGGGGCGCAAGGCTTCGCAGGGCTGCGTGCTGTCTTCCTCGAGGAACTTCGGGTTTACCCGATAGCTTCGTTCCAGCCGCCCAATCCGTACCTTGCACACACCGTTACAAACGCCATCCCCATGTCATCACTCTCCGAAACCCACCAGCGCGTAGCGCAACTCGTCGACGATCAAGAAGCTGAAGCTCCACTCCTTCTGCGTTGCGACTTCGACGACTGTGGCCCCGACGCGGAGGTGACCGCCGCCTTGGAGGAACTCGTCGCCTCCGGTCGGCTTGCGCAGCTTCGTGAAGACGCGTATGCGTACATCGAGTACTCGGAGCGCTTTCAGAAAGTGATCTTGCGGCGCTCTCTCCAAGAGTTGGGTCGGCAATACGCCTTACGCCACGGGGCCGAGATACGCCCGTCGAGCGCAGTAGCGGAGTATAATGCGGGTTCGCATCAGGTGCCGAATGGCCGCTGGATCGGGGTGGATCGCCCGATCGAAGGCCGATTACAATTTCGTGAGCGAACCGTCGAGTATGAGTGCGTTTGATCCGACCCTGGCGAATCTCGACGTTGTACTCAGCGCAAGAGACGACAATGCCACCTTGCCATCCTTGGAGAAGGACTGGCACCTAGTTCAAATACTTCAGTTGCTCAATGACTTTGGCAGTGCGCGTTCAGTCCGGTTCATCTTCACCGGAGGTACTAGCTTGAGTAAACGCGGTCTGATCACGCGGTTCTCTGAGGATGCCGATTTTTTGGTCGTTCCAGTGGCAGGAGCAGAGCTGCCGTCGAAGGGCGGGAAAAGTTCTTTCCGCCGAGCTCTGGAGGCCGAGATCGTTACATGCCTTCCCGAATATGAGATCGGCTACCGAAACGCACACGATCAGGGCTTCCAACAAATCTTAGAAGTGCTTTATCCCACTGAGTGCGCCCCACTTTTGAAGGACAGTCACCTCCGGCCGCACATCCGGCTCGAGATTCGGTTCGCGGAGAGCCTCGCGCCGAGTTCCGTGGTCCCTGTTCAGTCCTTGGTAGCCGAAACGCTCGGGCTCCCCGCGGAGACCTCATTCGAGGCTTTAGACCCAGTGGTGATCGCGGCGAACAAGCTAGTAGCCCTCGCCTGGCGCTTGGTCAGGCGCCAAGAAGGCAGGGTCAATAATGAAGATCGAAACCTCGTTCGGCACGTCCACGACCTCGCCGCCCTCGAACCGCTAATTCTCCAGTCGCGCGAACGCTTTGTCGCGTTAGTTGCGCGGGTCATCGAAGACGATCGGCCGCGGTACATGGAGTTCTCTGTCGCTCCGGAAGATTTGTTGGCCGAGGCCACGCGTCTGTTCAGCGAAGACGCGAGGTACGAGGAGGAATACAATCGCTTCGTGAGCCGGATGTCTTACGCAGTGTTGAAAAACCAAATCACGTTTGCGCAGGCTTCTGACGCCTACCACCGAATCGTCGGGATTGCGCAAGGCTAGCCCCGCGCTAACGAGTTTTAGCGAAAGCCGCCCCTCCAGCCCCAGTTTTGACGAATGTCGAACCTTCCCTACCGTACATTAGCCACGATCCCAAAGCAAGCCCCCTAACAGCACGTCCGAACGGTACGCCGAAGGTCAACGCCACCACCGGCCATCGCCACCAAAGGTCAACCATGCTCCAGTCCCTCGTCGACTTCACGGCCAACCTCTCCACGGCCGGCAAATTCGGTTGGCTCGTGCTCGTCATGGGCGTCTTCTGGGTTGCGGAGGGCTACTACGGCTTCGTCAAACACGACTACCGCAAGTGGCGCCACGCGCGCGTCAACCTCGTCCTACTCGCCATCGTCATGGCCATCAACGTCGTGTTCGGCCTCGCCACCGCCGGCGTCTTCTCCTGGATCGAAGCCAGCGAATTCGGACTCCTCGGCCTCATCGACGCCCCGCTCTGGGTCGAGCTCATCGTCAGCATCCTCTTCCTCGACCTCATCGCGCAGTACGGCGCCCACTACGCGCTGCACAAGGTGCCCTTCATGTGGCGCCTCCACATCGTCCACCACTCCGATACCCACGTCGACGTGACCACCGGTACGCGCCACCACCCGCTCGACTTCCTCTTCCGCGAGGTCGCCGCGCTCCTGGCCGTGGTCTTGCTCGGCATGCCGCTGGCGTTCTACCTGTTCTACCGCCTCGTGACGGTCTTCTTCACGTACTGGACGCACGCCAATGTGCGCCTTCCGGCAAAACTCGAGCGCGCCCTGGGCTACGTCATCGTGACCCCGCACATGCACAAGGTCCACCACCACCACACGCTCCCGCACACGGACACCAACTTCGGCAACATGCTCTCGATCTGGGACCGCCTCTTCGGCACCTACGGCGAGATCGACGAGGAGCACCTAGTGTACGGGGTCGACGTGGCCAACTACGAGCACGCCGATAAGCTCGGGTACCAACTCGGCGTGCCGTGGGACAAGACCGTGGGCCCGGGGCTCAATCCGCTGCGGGAAAAGTAGCGCTCCACCGGCATCGCGTACCGCGGGCTCGTGCCGTACTTTGATCCCGATGCCCAACCTCCGTACGCGGCCCTTGTTGGTCGTGATCCTCTGCCTCCTCGCCGTCGCCACCGCCTTCGCGCAAGGAGGCGTGTCCCGCCCCAACGTACTCGTGTTCCTGGCCGACGACTGGTCGTACCCGCACGCCACGCACCTCGGCGACGCCACCGTGCGTACGCCGAACTTCGACCGCCTCGCGCGCGAGGGCGCCGTCGTGTTCGAGCGGGCCTTCGTGTCCAGCCCCTCGTGCACCCCGAGCCGCGCCGCTCTACTCACCGGCCGACACGCCGTCGCCCTCGGGGCCGGGGCCAACCTCTACGGCCCCCTCGACACCGCCTACGCCAACTACGTCACGCAGCTGGCGCGCGCCGGCTACCACGTCGGCATGACGCGCAAGGGCTGGGGCCCGGGCGTGGCGGCCGTCGGCGGCTACGCCGACAATCCTGCGGGGCCCGCCTACGCCGACTTCGCGGCCTTTCGCGCCGCCGACGCCAGCGGCGCCCCCTGGTGCTTCTGGTTCGGGAGCCTCGACCCGCACCGCGCCTACGACCCCGGCTCCGGGGCCGCCGCGGGCCTCCGCCCCGACGCCCTCGCCGTGCCCGCGTGCTGGCCCGACGTGCCCGCCGTCCGCGACGACCTCCTCGACTACTACGCCGAGGTCGAGCGCTTCGACCGCGAGTGCGGCGCCATCCTGGAGGCCTTGCGCGCCAGCGGCGAACTCGACCGCACCCTCGTCATCGTGACGAGCGACAACGGGATGCCCTTCCCGCGCGCGAAGGCCAACCTCTACGACCTCGGTGCGCGCGTCCCGCTGATGGTCCGCCTGCCGAACGGCGGGAATACCGCGGCGAGCGCGGTCGGCGCTAGAACTGCCGACTCGCAAACCGGCCCCCGCGGCGGCCCCTTCGTCTCGTTGATCGATCTCGCGCCCACGATCCTCGAGGTAGCGGGAGTGCCCGTGCCGCCCGGCATGCAGGGCAGTTCGCTCGTGCCGCTGCTCGCGCCCACTCCCGACTCCGCGGCCGTGGCCGACCCGATGCGCGCGGGCGTCTTCCTCGGGCGCGAGCGCCACGCCAACGTCCGCCTCGGGGCGCTGAGCTACCCCATGCGCGCCGTGCGGACCGACGGCTTCCTGTACGTGCGCAACTACCTGCCCGCGCGCTGGCCCGCCGGCGACCCGGAGGTGATCAACCCTTCGATCGGACCCTACGGCGACGTGGATGACTCCCCGACCAAACGGCGGATGCTGCTCGACTACGGTAGCGCCGACGGGGCCCGCCGCTACAACGCCGCCTTCGGGCGCCGCCCCGCCGAGGAGCTCTACGACCTCGCCCGCGACCCCGACCAGCTCAACAACGTCGCCGCCGACCCCGGCTACGCCCGGACGCTCGCCTACCTCCGCGACGAACTCGCCACCTACCAGTACCGCTACGGCGACCCCCGCGCGCAGGACCCCGACGACGCTCAGCTTCGACCGCTTCCCGTACACGATGCCGCGCGCGTGGACCGGCCCCCTCGGGCGCGACCGTTGAGCTAAGGTGGGGTGGGTCTCGAACCTGGGTGGGTGTTTCGTCTTTGCGTTAAGTGCCACAGGCCAACGCCATGACCGAAGTCCCGCCCCCAGAGCCTAGTCCCGAAGAGTCCACCGCCCCCACCTTCTGGGACAAGGTCACCGTCCAGCCCGGCGACACCCGCGCGCAGGCCACGGTCAAGATCCTCATCGGCATCGGCCTCGCCATCCTGCTGCTCGTCATCTCGCCGCTGATCATCTTCGGGCTCGTGGTCGGGCTCATGACGGTGGCCTAGCGTGAGGCTATTACGCCTTTCGGCAAAACCGTTGACGACCCGGACGTGGCTGGCCTGTGCCGTGACCTTGGTTCTGCACCAGGTCGGCCAGAAGGCCCTCGGGTGGCGGATGCCGCTCCTCGACAATCACCTCGATCCTTTCCTGGGCGTACCGGTCCTACTGGGTTTGGCGCAGGCCGAACGGCGCTTCGTCACCGCCTGGCTCTCCACGCACGGCTACCCGAGCCTCCGGGGCTGGCGGTGCTTCACGGCGCTGGAGGTGGCGGCGATGACGGTGGTGCTGGCGCTGATCTTCGAGGGACTCTTCCCTTACCTAGACCCCCGGCAGACGCGCGACCCGTTAGACGTTGCGGCGGTCGTGCTCGGCGGGCTGCGCTTTCTACGTCGGCGTCAACCACTGCGATATGGATAGCCCCTGATGCGCCATTTCGCAACGAACGGCGTGGCGCTCCGGAGCAATCGTATCGTATCCTCCGGGCTAGTCCGGGCTAGTCCGGGCTTTGCGCCCTTTGCGTGGCTGCTTGGCGACCTTCGCGTCGAGCGCCGCAGGCACCCGCTCGCCCCCATGCCCGACACCCACTACTTCTACCGCGACCTCCCGAAGTACCACACGCCCCTGGCCGACCTCCTCGAGTCGGACGTGTACTTCGTCGACGTCCCGAGCGACTGGGCCGTCGTCATGCTCGACGTGGCCGGCTCCACGGAGGCCGTCGCGGCGGGCTTCCACCACGAGGTCAACATGGCGGCCACCGGGGGCATCGTCGCCGTGCTCAACGTCTTGCACGGGGTAGACCCGAGCCTCGAGGTCCCGTACTTCTTCGGCGGGGACGGGGCCACTTTCCTGCTTCCGCCAAAACTACTCGACGGGGTGCTCGAGGTGCTGGACCGCTACCAAATCCACGTCCTGCGTACCCTGCAACTCACCCTCAAGGTCGGCGCGCACTCCGTGGCCGGGGCCCGCCGCGAGCGCCACGCGATCCGGATCGCGCGGCTGGCCGTCAACGAGCACCTCACGCTGCCGATCGTCCTCGGCACCGGGGTCAAACACGCCGAGTCCACTATCAAACGCGCCCTCGACACCGGCCCCGGGGAGCCCGCCCCGAGCATCCCGAGCCTCAACCTCGAGGGCATGGAGTGCCGCTGGGACGAGATCAAGCCCCCGCGCGACGCCCAGCGCATCGTGTGCCTGCTGGCCGTCTGCCCGGACGACGCACGCCAGGGCCCCGTCTACGCCGCGATCGCGCGCACGATCGACGAGGTGTTCGGCGCGCACAAACTCCGCCACCCGATCTCCGGCCCGCGGCTCAAGCTCGACCTCGCCATCTCGAAGACCCGCCGCGAGATGAGCATCCGCCTGGAGCGCTTTACCTTTTTGCAACTGTTGCGCGAGTGGATGGTGACGCTCATCGGCCCGCTGTACTTCCGCTTCTCGGACGTCGGGCCGCGCCTACCTCGAGCAGGTCATCGAACTGAGCCACACCCTCATGGTCGACGGCACGTTCAACTGCGTGCTGTCGGGTACGCCCGCGCAGATCGACGAGCTCATCGCCTACCTCGACCGCGAGGAGGCCGCGGGCAAGTTTCAGTTCGGCCTCCACACCACGCACGCCTCCCTAATGAGCTGCTACGTCCTAGACCGCGACCGCGAGCACGCCCACTTCGTCGACGGCACCGAGGGTGGCTTCACGAGCGCCGCACGGGTGCTGAAGGCGAAGCTGAAGGCGCGGGCTCCGGAAGCGAAGCAGTAATCGAACGCCAACCACGCCAACCACGCCGACCACGCCGACCAGTTGAGCCGCGCACCCCGCCATCGCAAATCCGCGGCGGCGCAGTCGCAGCCTGAAACGGTCACCCGGAAATCTTCTCTATCTCCTCCCGCGTCGGTGCCGAGGGTTGCGCCCCGAACACCGTCACGCTGTGTGCCGCGGCCGCGGACGCAAACCGCAGCGCCTCCTCCAGCGGCTGGCCTTCGCTCAGGGCCAGAGCCAGCGTTCCACAGAACACGTCCCCGGCGGCCGTGCTGTCGATGGCCTCCACGGCGAACGCCGCCACGGAGGTGGCCTCCGTAGCGCCCCGTGCGAGCGCCACCGCCCCGGCCGCGCCGAGGGTCACGACCGCCAGCGAGCAGCCCATCTCGATCATCCGCGCGCACGCCCCGGCGGCACTCGCCCCGTCGACGGCGGGCACGCCCGTCACCGCGGCCGCCTCTACTTCGTTGACGACCAGCCCCGGCGCGTAGGCCAGCAGCTCCCGCGGGAACTCGGCCGCCGGCGCGAAGTTCCACAGGATCCGTACGCCCGCCGCGTGCGCGATGGCCATGGCGCGCGCCGTCGCCTCGACGGGGATCTCGTTCTGGACCAGCAGCACCGCCGCCCCCCGGATCGCCGCGGCCGCTTCGTCCACGCGCGCGGGCGTGAGGCGGTAGTTGGCCCCCGGCGCCACGGTGAGGTAGTTGCCCCCGGCCGCGCCGACCATCACGAGCGCGTGCCCGGAGGCGATCCCGCGCTCGCGGTAGACGTACGTGCAGTCGATCCCGTCGGCCGCGAAGCCCGCCGCCATCTTGTCCGCGTAGGCGTCGTCGCCGATGCAGTTCACGAACGTGACGCGCCCGCCCGCGCGCGCCGCCCCGACGGCCTGGTTGGCACCCTTGCCGCCGAACACCTGCGCGAAGGTGCCGTCGGTAACGGTCTCGCCGAGCGACGGCAGCCGCGCGACCTTCATGATCAGATCGACGTTGGAGCTCCCGACGACGACGATGGGTCGGGTGTGGTTCGCAGACATGCTATAGTGCTTTTATTGAGGGCTTTCGCCAAAACAGGAGGGGTCGGCTTTCGCCAAAACAACTTTGGGTGTGAGTGTGGGTGCACTACGCAGGACTACGCCTTAGGCTTTCGCCGCGACGATCATCACGAGTCCGGCGATGAAGAACGCGAACATGCCCAGCAGCAACCCGTTGGTCTCCCGTTTTGCGGCAGCGAACTCCTTCCAGACCACCACCCCCCAGAACGCCGCGATCATCGTGGCGCCCTGCCCGAGGCCGTAGCTGATCGCGGGGCCGGCCGTGCCCGCGGCCACGAGGTTGAACTCCATGGCCGTGCACCAGATAGCCCCGCCGGCCAGGCCGATCGCGTGCACGCGTGGCGTCCCCCGCGAGAAGTAGTCCCCGTAGCTTACCGGCGCGCCCTCGACGGGCCGGCGCATGAAGTAAGTGTTGAACAGGAAGCTCGACGCCAGGATGCCGAGCGTGAAGATGAACATCGCGGAGTAGGGCGTGAGCTGCCCCGCTTCCGGATTGGCGAAGTCGGTGATCATCGCGTCGGCCACGAAGCGGTAGAAGAAGCCCATCAGCACCCCCGACACCACCGCCAGCCCGATCCCTTTGCCCTTCGAGACCGTCGCGTCGGTAGGCAGTTTTGCGTAAGCGCGCGCATTGAGCAACAGCGCCACCACCACCAGGAGCGTCCCCCCGAAGATGAGGTACGGGTTCCCCTCCGGCACGCCGATGTAGTTGACCACCACCCCGATCACGAGCGCCAGGCCCACCGCGATCGGGAATGCCACCGACATGCCCGCGATGGCCGTCGCGGCGACGATCAGGAGGTTGGACAGGTTAAACACGATCCCCCCGACCACGGCCCCCCCGATGGCTGCCGCGCTCGCCTGCGCCAGGTCGGGCACGAAGGCCCGCCCCTCCGCGCCCGTACTCCCGAACGTGAACCCGAACACGACCGCCGTCAGCACCAGGCCGAGCGCGTAGTCCCAGTAGTAAAGCGGGAAGCTCCAGCCCGGGGGCGATAGCTTGAGGGTGTTGGCCCACGAGCCCCACCCGATCATCGTGACGACGCACAGGAGGATGGCCGTGGAGTAGGATTCGACGAAGTACATACGGGGTGGGTCTCGGCGCGCAAACTAGTCGCCGCCGGCGGCACTTCCGCCGAAGCGGCGGCGCGCCTCCTCGAGCATCGCCACGGTGGCCGTCGCGCCGCATCGCTCGGCGCCGATCTCGCGGACGAGCAGCAGGCGGTCCAGGTCGCGGATCGCCCCGGAGGCCTTGACGCGCGTATTCGGCCCCGTGTTAGCTACCATGAGCCGGAGGTGCGCCTCGGTGGCGCCCGTGTACCCGTAGCGCCCGTCCGGCCCCTTCGTGAACCCGAAGCCCGTGGAGGTCTTGACGTAGTCCGCCCCGACCTCGGTGCAGATCTCGCAGAGGCGCTTGATCAAAGCGTGGTCGCCGACGTAGTCCGTCTCGAAGATCACCTTCACTAGGGCCCCGCCGTCGTGCGCCGCCTCGGTGACCCGCCGGATCTCCTCGGTGACGTACGTCCAGTCCTGCTCCAGGGCGCGCGCCTCGTTGATGACCATGTCGACCTCCTGGGCGCCGGCGGCGATGACCTCCTTGGTCTCGAAGACCTTCGTGGCGATGGTCTGAATGCCGTGCGGGAACCCGATCACGGTCCCGACGCGGACGTCGGACTGCCGGCGAGCAGCTCCTTGGCCATCGCGACCATGTAGGGCTTCACGCACACCGAGGCGACGTTGTACTTGCGGGCCTCGTCGCACACCTGGCGCAGGTCCTCGTCGCCGAGGGTGGGGTGGAGGATGGTGTGGTCGATCATTTTCGCCAGTTCGGCGACGGTGGGGCTGTTCATGGGTGCGGGGTGCGGGGTGCGGGGTGCGGGGTGCGGGGTGCGGGGTGCCTGGGTGCGGGGTGCCTGGGTGCGGGGTGCCTGGGTGCGGGGTGCGGGGTGCGGGCGGGGGCACTTACGTGAAAACACGTTTGTACTGTATCAATCCCGTTAGGAAGCCCGCGCTGTGGGGGATCCAGTCCTCGTCCGTGAAGGACGTAGGGCCGTCGTTGGCGACCGTGGGCTCGATGACGAGTTCGAACTGTGGCCCCACCGAGAACCCGTTGCAGACCACGCCTTTGGTCTGGAACCAGGTCCCGGCCCAGCGCTTGCCGACGCGGCAGATCATGCTCGCCGGGAGGGCCACGTCCTCGGGGACGTCGGCGCTGTAGATCACGGAGCCCATCTTGATGTTCTCGCGCGTGATGCCCGCGTTGAGGCCCGCGATCCACTGGAGGTTGCCGAGGGCGATGTCGCGGAGGCGCGCGTCGGGCCACAGGCCGTACATGCGGCTCGCGAAGGCGGCCGTGTACCCGTAGATCGCGTTGCTGCCGTGGAAGGGCCCCGCGAACCACACCGGGCCCTGGCCCGCGTAGACGGCGTTGGGCACGAGGCTGAAGGGATTGAGCGCGCAGGTCGGGATAAGGTAGCCCTCGGCGTAGTCGCGTAGGGTCCGGCGCCACATCTCGGCGTCGGCGTGGGTGGGGTAGCGCTCGATCAACTCGAAGAGCGGCACGAGGTAGTTGGCGAAGATGGCCCCGATGTCGGTCCCGAAGCGCAGCTCCTGGGCGGGGTTGATGCAGTGGGTCCACAGCGGTTCGGCGTGCGGCATCGAGGCGTACTCACGGAAGTTGCCGTGGTAGCCTTCGATCGCCTCCGCGCGCGGGATTTGCCGCTCGGACAGTTGGCGGGCGTACCCCAGGCAAGCCGGGAGGTACTTATCGTCGCCGGCCTTGACGGCCTCGAGGGTCGCCCAACACAGGAACATCAGGTCGCGCGTCGGCCACTCGTCCTTCGGGATCGGTGTGTCCTCGGGCAGTCCGCGCTGGAGCTTGCTCATGCCCTGGTCCCCGATCGGTCGCGCGGCGGTGAGGAGGTAGTCGAGGCTCGCCTTCGCCGTGCGTGTGTAGCGCGCCCGCTTCTCGGCGAAGCCCTCGGCCGGGAGGGACTCGACGGACCGGTAGAGCGCCACGACGGCCTTCATGGTGTCGTTCGGGAGCACGTACGCCTCGTGTTTGATGACGTCGTGACTCTGCGCGCCGAGCGGGTGCCCGAGTTCGACGGCCTTGTCGGCGCAGAGCACGAGGTAGTCGGCCCCGATGACGATCTGCGCGTAGAGTCGCGTGAGGAATTCGGGGGTCACCTCGGGGAGTCCCGACTGCGCTACGTCGCACAGGCAGATCAGCATCGCGCTCTGGGCCGGGCTCTCGGCCCACAGCGCGCCGGCGTCCTGCCACCCGGCCCCCACGTTCGTGAAGTAGCTGCGGCGCATCAGCATCTCGACGGTGGCCCAGTCGTAGGTCTCGCGCCACAGCACATCATCGGCCACGGTAAGGCCCGGGGCCTGCAGGGGCGTCTGGCCGGCGCTCTCGACGGCGACGGCGTACTCACCGGCGGGGATGTCCTCACCGAAGTCGGCCGTCCACCAGTGCGTCGACCAGCGCTCGCCGAAGGGTTTGAGCGCCGCGCGGTGGCTCGTCGCGCCCGCGCCCGCGCCCGGGGCGCCTCCCGCGGCCATCGGCGTGAGCGTGCACGTGGCCCCGGCCGCGAGGCTATCGCGCGCGGGCGCGCGCACCACCACGCGCACGGGTGTCCCCGTGGGGTAGCCGACCTGCGAGAAGAGGAGTCCGGTGTGGGGCGAGTCGCCGGCGGTGGGTCTGCCGAGGCGCGCGTGCCGCTGCAGGTGAGCCGGCGGCGCCCCGTGGCCAGGGCCAGCGGCGGCGGCGGCCACGACCGCACCCGGGGCGAGCGCCGCCCACGCGAGGGAGGTCTTGAGGAAGTCGCGGCGGTCGGTCGGGGGCATGGGCGGAGACGTAAACGAGAGGCACGTGGGCGCGTGCGAGGCCGTAATGTAAGTCCGCACGCTTTTGCGAAAGTTACCGACCCGACCGAGCAAGCACGGTTGAACCGTCGGCACGGGCGCCATAGTTTTGGCGAAAGCCGAGCAGCGACCTCCAGGATGAAGGACTACCTGCTAACCCTCGTGATCGTCCTGACGACGGGAGCGGACGTTTTGGCGCAAGCTGCTTATTTCACCTACGCCGGCAACAGTCCCGCGCTGGACAACGGTGCCGTGCGCCGGGTGATCCGCCTCACGGGGGAGAGCATGTACACCGGTGGCCTACGACTGGCGGGCGCCGAGCCTGCGCTCACTTCACCCTCACGGCGTCTAAATCGCTTACCCGCCCCCGGAAGTTATTTCCATCCACCCGACTAAGGATTCCCTTAACCCTCACCTTATCGGTAAATTGGTGGAAGCGCCACGCCAGCTTCGTCGTATCGGGAATGTCCGAGTAGTGCGCCACCCAGAGCGGATATTCGTTAAAGTAACCGTCTAGGTTGGTGTAGTAAAAATTATAGCCCGTATAGATGATCGGCGGCACGCCGTAGTGCGCCTCGGCGAGTTCGAGCCAGCGCCTCAGCTCCGTGCGTAGGTACTCGACGCCCTGGCGACTGTTCTCCTCGATGTCCAGCACGGGGTACAAGTCGCCTGCTTCCAGATCGACGACGTTGGCGAAGTTGATGAACTGCGTCTCGGCGTCCTCGGCGGGGCGGTAGTAGTGGTAGGCGCCGCGGATGAAACCGTGCTCGCGGCTCTCCTCCCAGTTGTCCTCGAAGCGTTCGTCGAGACCGTCCACGCCCATCGTGGCGCGCAGGAAGACGAACTTGATCGGGTGGTCGGACTCGGCCACGGCGCCCCAGTTGACCTTGGCCTGGTAGTGCGACACGTCGATCCCGAAGGTTTGGTCGGGCTCGAACTCACTCGGGAAGAGCCGCTCGGCGACGAGCACGTCGGCGTAGCCGCGGTAGGCGAGCGCCGCGCCGATGGCGGCGAGGCTCAAGACGCCCGCCAGCGTGAGGGCGGGGCGGAGGTAGCGTTCGCGGAGGGCGTCGGCGGCGGCGCGGCGGCGGCTTCTCCTGGCGCCTTTCTTGGTCTTGCGGGCGGTGGGTCTGGGCTTGCGCTTCGTGAGGGCACGCTTGCGCTTGGGCTCGCGACCCGTTTGCGCGCGTCGGTACCGCAGGTAGGCGCCGCCGGCCAGGCCCAGTACCGCCAGCAGACTCACGGCCGCCGCCGAGCGCACGGGGTGCACCTGGACGTAGTGGAGGAGGGCGGCGAGGAGGTCTTGCACGGGCGGCGGCGGCTGGCGTCGGACGGTGGTGTCCCTGCCAAGCCCGGGCCAAAGTTGCTTCCCCCGGTTGGGATCCGAGGCATCTGCGCCCGCGGCGGGGAGGGGGCTGGTGCAGGGTTCGGACGGCACGTAAGGCCGGGGCCCCGTCGGGCTACCGCGGGTGCGTGCCGGAGCCGGTGCCAACGGTTTTGACGAAAGTCGATGACCAAATCCCCGCAATCTGTCGTTGCTTGCGGCGAAGTCGCCACGTTCGGGGGCTTTCGCCAAAACCCACCACATCATGCACATTGGAGTTATCGGTCTCGGAAAGATGGGGGCCAACATCGCGCGGCGCCTCATGCGCGGCGGCCACGAAGTCACCGTCTTCGACCTCGACCCCGAGGCCATCGCGGAGCTCGGCGGCGAGGGCGCGCACACGTCCACCTCGCTCGAGGACCTGATCCAGAAGCTACCGACCCCCCGCACGATCTGGATCATGGTGCCCGCCGGTGGCCCGGTCGACTCGACGATCGGTGCCGTGAAGGGCCACCTCGCCGCCGGGGACGCCCTCGTCGAGGGCGGCAACTCCGACTACCGCGAGTCCATGGCCCGCGCCGAGCTCCTCGCCGAGGACGGGATCGACTACGTCGACGTCGGCACCTCCGGCGGGGTCTGGGGCCTCAACGAAGGGTACGCCATGATGATCGGCGGCAAGGAGGAGACCGTCGAGCGGATCCGGCCCGCCTTCGAGACCCTGGCCCCGGCCAAGGACAAGGGCTGGAACTACATGGGGCCGAGCGGCTCGGGGCACTTCGTGAAGATGGTCCACAACGGCATCGAGTACGGCCTGATGCAGGCCTACGCCGAGGGCTTCGCGCTGATGAAGTCGAAGACTGAGTTCGGGTTGGACATGCACAAGATCGCGACGACGTGGCAGCACGGGTCCGTGGTGCGGAGTTGGCTCCTCGACCTGGCCGCCAACGCCCTGTCGGAGTCGCCGGAGCTCAGCGAGATGGCCGCCTACGTACCGGACTCCGGGATGGGCCGCATGACGGTGCGCGAGTCGATCGACCAGCGCGTGCCCCTGCCCGTGATCACGGCCAGCCTCCAGGAGCGCTTCCAGTCCCGCACCGAGGACAGTTTCGCCTACAAGCTGTTGAGTGCCCTGCGGAATCAGTTCGGCGGCCACGCGTACAAGAATGCCGAGGGCATCATGGTCGTCAAGGATGCGCCGCACTCGGACCACGTGGCGCGGGGCGTCGTTGAGGGGTAGGAATTTCGACGCAAGTTTCGCAATGGAGACGCAAGGATCGCAAGAAGAACGGCTGAATGCGCTGAGTCGAAAGATTTTCTTCGCCGGGCTTGAGGTGCACAGACATCTCGGCCCCGGGATGCTCGAGGGCGCATACAAGCACTGCTTAGTTCACGAATGTGGCCTGGTCGGACTGCGTTGCGAAATCGAAGTTCCCCTGGCGATTAACTACAAGGGACTCGAGGTCCCGAATGCGTACAAGATAGACGTCCTCGTCGAGTCCTGTTTCCCAGTAGAACTCAAATCTGTCGAAGAAATCCATCCACGTCATCGAGCACAACTGCTCACCTACCTCAAGTATGGTGATTTCAGATTAGGACTACTCATGAACTTTAATGTCCTTCAATTTAAAGACGGCGTGATTCGTGTCGTGAATGGCCTGTGAGCACAGCGCCCTACCCTTGCGCTCCTTGCGTCTCCATTGCGAAACTTGCGTCCAAACACCCCTCGTTATGTCCCCCACCCCCCACCTCTTCATCATCTTCGGCGCCACCGGCGACCTCAACCGCCGCAAGCTCCTCCCGTCGCTGTACGAGATCTCGCTCCAGGACGACGCCCCCGACTTCGCCATCCTCGGCACGTCGCGCTCGGAACTCTCGGACGCGGACTTCGCGAAGCTCGTCGCCGAGTCCCTCGTGGAGTTCGGCGACAAGGTCAAGCCCGCCGCGGCGAAGAAGTGGCTCAAGGGCAAGCTCCACTTCCAGAGCCTCACGCAGGACGCCGACCCCTACGAAAAACTCGTGCAGCGCGCGCAGGCCCTCGACCGCGAGCACGGCCTCGGCGGCAACGCGGTGTACTACCTGAGCCTCCCGCCGCAGGTCTTCCCGAAGGCCATCCGCGGGCTCGGGACCTTCGGCGCCAACGACGGAGACGGGTACACGCGCCTCGTGATCGAGAAGCCCTTCGGGACCGACCTCGAGACGGCCCAGGAGCTCAACGACCTCATCCACGAGCACTTTAAGGAGGAGCAGGTCTACCGCATCGACCACTACCTCGGCAAGGAGACGGTCCAGAACCTGATCGCCTTCCGGTTCGCGAACGCCATGTTCGAGTCGCTGTGGAACCGCGACCGCGTCAAGCGCATCGAGATCACCGTGGCCGAGAGCCTCGGGGTCGAAGACCGGGCCGGGTACTACGACCAGTCGGGGGCCCTGCGCGACATGATGCAAAATCACCTCACGCAGCTGCTCACGGTCGTCTGCATGGAGGTGCCGGCGCGCTTCAAGGCCGACGACATCCGCGCCGAGAAGCTCAAGGTCCTCAAGGCCGTCAAGCACTTCGAGGAGGGCGACCTCGTCTTCGGGCAGTACGGCCGCTCCGAAGACGGCGAGCTGGCGGGCTACCTCGAGGAGGAGGGGGTCCCGGCCGACTCGACGACCCCGACCTACGTCGCGGCCCGCATCTTCGTCGACAACTGGCGCTGGCAGGGCGTACCGTTCCTCCTGCGCACCGGCAAGCGCTTCCCCGCGAAGCTCACCGAGATCGCGATCATCTTCCGCGGCGCACCCGTGTCCATCTTCGAAGGCGGTGCCGACGGCAATCCGGACACCGGCGACTACCTCCCCGAGGACATCCTGCGCATCAAGATCGCCCCGGAGCAGTCGGTCGAGATGGACTTCAACATTAAGAAGCCCGGCCAGGGCATGGTACTCCAGCGACAGCAACTCAACTTCAGCTACGACGAGGTCTTCGGCAAGCTCCCCGATGCGTACACGGCACTACTTTTCGACGTGATGGAGGGCGACCAGACGCTGTTCGTCGGCGCCGACGAAGTGGAGGCATCGTGGCGGCTCTACGATCCGGTCTTGGATCGCGCGCACGACATGTGTACGTACCCGGCGGGCAGCTGGGGTCCTAAGGAGGCACGGAAGTTCGTGGAGGACTGGGAGACCGGGGGGGAGTAGACCGGCGCTCGCTTCGCTCAGCTAGCGGGCTTTTGAACGCAGCATTCCAAAAAAATCCATGTGTTTAAACGATCCGCGGTCCAACCCTACCGGTCGGCCAACTCCGGACACGCCCGCGCCTCGTAGGCCTTGATCTCGAACTCCGTGCGGCGGTTGCGCTGGTGCTTCGCCTCGCTGCACTCCACCCCGTCGGCACACTCATTGAGCAGGCGGCTTTCGCCAAAACCTTTGGCCGTGAAGCGATTCGAGGTCACGCCGTGGTCGACAAGATAGTCCACTACGCTCTGGGCGCGACGCTGGCTCAGGTCCTGGTTGTACGCCTCCGTACCGCGGCTGTCCGTATGGCTGCGGAGTTCGATATCGAGGCCGGGCAACTGCTTGAGCGCGCGCACCAACTGGTCTAACTCCCGCCGGCTCTCGGGCCGCAGGGTGGCCTTATCGTAGTCGTAGAGGATGTTGTCGAGGTCCACGATCTGACCCACGGCCAGCGAGTCGAGCTCGAGTTCGGCGAGGAGGATGTGGTCGGCGCCCGTACCCTCGGCGGCGTCATCGTAGGTAAAGAAGTCGAAACCCTCCACGCACATCAGGGTCGGCTCGCCGTCGCTGCCGCAGTCGTTGATCACGGCCCCGGTCGAGAAGTAGCGCGGGTCGCAGGTCTCGAGGCGGTAGCGTCCCGTGAAGGGCGCCGCCAGGCTGATCGAACCCATCGCGTCGGTGCGACCCCTGGCGGCGATGCGGCCGCTCGGCACGTCGTACAACGCCACCTGCACGCCCTTCGCCGGGAACCCACTCGAGCCCTTCATATTGATCACCACCTCCAGCACGTCGCTGTCGGGCGTCACCAAGACCGTGTCCTCGACGGGGACGGGCGTGGGGTCGGCTTGCGCCAAAACGGTAAAACTCCCGAAGCACGTGACGAGACAGAGGAAGAGGTTGGAGAGCTGCATGTTAGCAGTAACTAGGTTTAGGAGGCAAGTAGTTCAGTTTGGGTGGCTTCGCTTGGCTCAGCCTATATTTTGAACGCGGAGCCGCGGAGGTTGCTCGGGGGGCCGATCCGTGACGGGTGCCGGTAGTGTCGTGCCTTGCTACTGGCAAGCCCGTTCTAGCGGGGGCGACACTACCGGCACCCACCCTGAATCGGCCTAAGAGCAAAAACTCCGCGGCTCCGCGTTCAAAAAACCTCCCTGATGAGCGAAGCGGGTCCCTCCCGCTGAGCGGAGCGAAGCCCACCACCGTTAATCTCCCGTTACCAAAGCGCCTACCTTGCAGCCTCTCTGCCACACCCCACGTTAGGCTTTCGCCAAAACGACACCCCACCCATGCGCCAACTCCCGATCGTCTTCACCGGTATGCTCATCCTGCTGATGACCCCCTCCTGCGACCCCGCGACGGTCGACCGCGTCGTCAAGGCCGCCGGCGAGTACACCCTCTCCAACGAGGACATCGGCACCGGCCTCAAGCAGGCCCTCGACAAGGGCATCACCACCGGCTCTAATCTCCTGAGCCAAAAAGGCGGCTACTTCGACAGCCCCTACAAGATCCTCCTCCCGGAGGAAGCCCGCAAGGTCACCGATCGCCTCCAGGCCATCCCGGGCTTCAACAACCTCGAGCAGGTCGTCCTCGAGAAAATCAACGCCGGCGCCGAGGATGCCGCCAAGCAGGCCGCCCCCATCTTCAAGGACGCCATTCGCCAGATGACCTTCGCCGACGCGACCAACATCCTGATGGGACCCAAGGACGCCGCGACCACCTACCTCAACGACAAGACCTACCAGCAGCTCTACGCCCAGTTCAAGCCCGTCATCATCAGCTCGCTCGACAAGTTTCAGGCGCGCAAGTACTGGGGCGACGCCGTCGGGAAGTACAACCAGATCCCCCTCGTGACCGATGTCAATCCCGAACTCGACGATTACGTCACCAAGCAGGCCCTCGACGGGCTGTTCGCCATGGTCGCCAAGGAAGAACTCGACATCCGCGAGAACGTAAGCGCACGCACGACGGACCTGATGAGGCGGGTCTTCGCGCGGCAGGACCGGTAGCCTAACGAATACTCCTAATTCCTAGCCATCCCCCGGTACGTCCCGAAGTCGAACGCCACCACGTAGGCGTTGGGAAAACCCGCAGACTGCACGCCGCCCAGAGCAGCGGTGGCCTCCGGGAGCGTACCGTACCGGCCTACGAGGATGCGGTACAGGTTCTTGTCCGAGATGTAATCCATCGAGAGCTCGCCGACGCGACCCAGGCCTTCGTAGCGGCGGTGGTACGGCTCGAACTCCGCGCGGGCCTCGAGCTGGATGCGGTACTCGCGGGCGGGTGCGCGGACGGGCGCTATCGGCGATGGTGCGGAGGCCGTCACGGGGTCTGGCTCGGACGTTGGCGTAGGGGCTGGTGTCGGGGCCGGCGGCAAGACCGATGCATTGCCACCCGGCTTCGCGGCGGGGGGCGTCACGCTAGGTACTGAGGGACTCGGTGGCGTAGTTGTCGGCGGCGTGGTAACGGGTGGCGTACCGCTAGGCGGCGTCGCGGCGGGCGTTGTCGCGGGGGTTATCGATGGCGGGGTTCCGCTCGTTGGGGCACTGGGTGCCGCTTTGCTGGCGGGCGGGGGCTTCGTCGATCCGGCGGGCGTCGTGGGGACCTTGGCCGCGGGCGGCGTCGTACGGCTGTTCTCGATCTGCTGCACGTCCGCCAGCGTCACCACGATGCGCTGCATCCGGATGCGCGGGAGTTGGAAACCTTCCTTGCGGGACCTCGGGATCGTCACCGTGCGCTCGACGGGCTTGTAGTCCTCGCGGCGGATATCGAGCGTCACCTCGGTGCCCATCGGGAGCTCTACGGAGAAGAAGCCGTCGTTGCTGCGGGCGGTGGTGATGAGCTTACGGCCGCCGCTGGGTTCGTTCGTGAACGCGGCCAGCATCACGTCGCCGAGGCCGAGTTCGGAAGTCGAGTCGACGACCTGCAGGCTGAGCGGCAGCGTGGGGGTGCCCGGCCTCACGAGGTACAGATCTTCGTTGTTGGTGCGCGTCTTCGCGTCGCGGATCGCGCGGTTGCTCGACAGCACAGCGTTGCCCGACGCCGGTATCTCGCGGTAGTAGTAGTCGTCCGCGGAGCTGTTGATCGGCGCGCCCACGTTCTTCGGGACGTTGAAGCCCGCGCGCCCGCCCTGGGTCGAGAAGATGTCGTAGCCGCCGAGGTTGAGGTTGCCGTTGGAGGCGAAGAAGAGCGTTTGGGTAGTCGGGTTGTAGAATGGACTCACCTCGTCGCCGACGCCATTGACCACCGGGCCTAAGTTTTGCGGGAAGCTAAAATCGAGGGCCCCCGAGTTGAGGTAGCGCTCCGAGCGGTAGAGGTCCATCCCGCCGTAGCCGTCGAGGCGGTTCGAGGCAAACAGCATCACTTCCTGCTCGCCGTCGCGGTAGACGTAGGGGTGGGACGTGGAGTTGTCCTCGGTGTTGATGTACGAGGGCAGGGGCTGCGGCGTCGACCAGGACCCGCCCGAGCGCTGGATCACGTAGATCTTGCAAAGCGCCGTGGGCTGCGTCATGACCTCCTTCTCGTCGCAGAGGCTGAAGTAAAACCGGTCCTGCAGCGGGCTCAGCGTCCCCGGCCCGATGTGCCTCCCGGCCACGATCGGGAACTGGTCGGCGGCCTCGGCGGGCTGCCAGTTGCCCCCGGCCTCGAAGCTGCGGTACATCCGCATCGGCCCGCGGCGATCGCTCAGGAAGTACAGCGTCTCAGCCGAGAGCGGCATCGGGGCCATCTCGTTGCTCGGCTCGTTGATCGAGGTCCCGAAGGGCTCCACGATCACGTCGGGGTTGAAGCTCCGCAGGGCCTGCCGCGCCATCTCGGCCCCCTTCACCTCGGTCTCGACGATGGCCTTGAGGATCGGCAGGTCCGCGCCCCTGTAAAAGCTCAGGTACTCGAGGTAGGCCGCCGTCGCCCGGTCGAACTCGCCGTCCTGCTTGAGGCTCCTCGCGTAGCGCAGGCCCGCCAGCGGGTAGTCCTTCCACTCCCGCACGATCGGCTCGTAGTGCGCCGCGGCGCGGGTGTAGTCCTTCACGAGGTAGAACTCCTCCGCCGCCGCGAAGGCCAGCTCGTCCTTCCTGGGCTTCATGAGGTACGCGTCGGCGTACTGCTCGGCGGCCTTGAGGTGCTCCCCGAGGGCCAGGAAGCGCTCGGCCAGCCTGAGGTGCTCCTTGTAGCTGATCTCCTGGGCGGAGGCCTGCGTACCCGCGGCGAGACAGAGTGCGAGGAGTAGGTTCGGGAGCGCGGACGACTTCATAGGCGAGAACGAGAGGCGGGGTTTCGGACCCGCTCTTGACGAAGCGCTAAGATATAGGCTTGCTTTCGGCTACGTGCCGGAGGTGTGCCGCCACCACGGGCGCGAAGTGCCGGTGCTCGAGCTGCAGGACGGCCGCCGCGATCTGCTCGGCCGTACTCCCCGCCGCAATCGGGACGGTGGCCTGGAACAGGACGCGCCCGCGGTCGTAGGCCTCGTCGGCGAGGTGGATCGTGATGCCGGACACGCGGTCCCCGTTCGCCGCCACCGCCGCGTGGACGTGGTGCCCGTACATGCCGGCGCCGCCGTAGTTCGGCAGCAGCGCCGGATGTATGTTGAGGAGCCTTCCGGCAAAACCCGCCACGACGTCTCCGGGGACCAGCTTGAGGTAGCCTGCCAGCACGATGAGGTCGGGCGTGTGCTTCCGCAAAACGCGGAGCATCTCCCCCGGGGCCGTGCGCTGTTTTGGCGAAAGCCACTCCGAGACGACGCCGAGCCGACGCGCCCGCTCGTGGACGCCGGCCCCGCGCCGGTCGGAGAGCACGGCCACGACACGCGCCTCCGCACCCTCGGCGAAGTACTCGATGAGGCGTTCGGCGTTGGAGCCGGAGCCCGAGGCAAGGATGAGGATGCGGCGCATGAAAGTGCGAAAGTTGGAAAGTGAAAAGTGAAAAGTGCGCATCCGCCTTGCGGCAAAACTATCCCAGATAGACCCGGGCCATCTTCGCACCGCTAAACTGTCCGAAAGGCCACTTTCCACTTTCCACTCTATCCCTCTCCCCCTTCCCATGTCCCTCCCCCTCCGCTTCGCCCTGCGCTACATGTTCGGGCGGCGCTCCGTCAACGTCATCAACCTGGTCACCGCGCTCAGCGTCGCGGGGCTGGCCGTGGGCGCGGCGGCGGTGCTGCTGGTGCTGAGCGTGTTCAACGGCTTCGAGCAGGTGATCGGGGAGATGTTCGGGAAGTTCAACTCGGCCGTGCAGGTGACGCCGGCGCGGGGGAAGACCTTCGCGCTCGACAGCTTCCCCTTCGCGGAGCTGCGGGGTGTGCCGGGGGTGGCCGACGTCTCGGTGGTCCTCGAGGAGACGGCCTTCTTCGAGTACGGGGACTCGCGGGCGTTCGGGAAGGTGAAGGGGGTCGACTCGGCCTACGTGCTCGTGTCGGACGTCGACAGCGTCTTGATCGAGGGCGACTTCGGCATCTACGGCGCGACGGACGGGCGCTCGTTCGGGGTGCTCGGGCTCGGGCTCAGCAACAAGCTCGACGTGAACACGGGCGACCCCTTCGAGCCCGTCCAGGTCTACGCCGCGAAGCGCCAGCAGCGCGGACCCCTCGACCAGCCGTTTCGCGTGCGGGCGGTCTACCCGCAGGGCACCTTCGCCATTCAGCAGGACTACGACCAGCAGTACCTGTTCACGGACCTGCGCAGTGTGCAGGACCTGCTCGGACTCGCCGGCCAGGCCTCGGCGGTCGAGTTGAGCGTTTTGGCGAAAGCCGACTACGGCAAAGTCGCCGACGCGATCGGGGACCTGCTCGGCGACCGCTTCACCGTCGAGGACCGCCGCGAGCAGGACGCCGACCTGCTGCGCCTCATGAACATCGAGAAGTGGCTGAGCTACATCATCCTCACGCTCGTGCTGCTGCTGGTGAGCTTCAACCTCGTCGGGTGCCTGTGGCTCATCGTGTTGGAGAAGGAGCGCGACATCGGTATCCTCAGGGCGATGGGCGCGCAGGCGAGTACCATCCGCGGCATCTTCCTCGGGCTCGGCTTCCTGCTGTCGTCGATGGGGGCGGCGCTCGGGCTCGGGCTCGCCGTGGTGATCTACGTGTTGCAGAAGGTCTTCGGGATCGTGCGCGTGCCGGAGGGGCTGGTCGTGAGCGCCTACCCGATCGAGATGCGGCCGCTCGACGTGGTGATAGTGGTGGTCACGGTGCTGGTCATCGGGTGTATCGCGAGTATTCCGGCGGCCAGGCGGGCGGTGAGGGCGCACGTGTAGGCGATGGCGGTGGCGGCGGTGGGGGGATGGGCTTACGCCAAAACCTTATCCACACCCCGGCTTCTGGCGTAGGGTTTGCAACCGCAGCCGGTGATGCCCTCCGTCGCCAAACTCACTGCCCACCGACCCTTCCTCGCGATCTGGGTCGCGGCGCTGGCGCTGCTGGCCTTCGTGCTACTCGGCGGGTGCCGAGCCACCGCCACGCAGTCTACGGCACGGCCCGAGGTCACGCAGCCGTCGGTGCAGGGCCGCGCCCACCTGTACGAATGGCTGTTGCTGGCCACGACGGTGCTGCTCTGCGGCACCTCGGCGGCTTACTGCCACGAGCGTCGCAAGCACGCTCACGAGCGCCGGGCGGAGGCCACGACGCTGCCCCCCGAGCGCAGTCCCGCGCTGGACGAGGCCCTCGCCCGCATCGCCGCTTCCGAGACGCAGCTCGAGAGCTTCGCCTACGCCACGAGCCGCGAGCTCGCCGAGCCCCTCCGCAACGTCGACGCCTTCCTCGACCTCATCGACCGCCGCCTCCCCGCCGAAGACCGGGAGTTGCTGGGCGAGTACGTCGCCTCCGGCAAGGCATACGCACGCAAGATGGACCGCCTCATCGGCGACGTGCTGGCCTTTTCGCGCATCCACCAGGAGGTGCGGCTTTCGCCAAAACGCGTCTCGCTTCCCTTCCTCCTCGCGCAGCTCGGCGCCGAACTCCGGGCCGCGCACCCCGGGCGCGTCATCGACCTCCGCATCGACGGCGAGGGCGAGGTGCTGGCCGCGATCGAGCCCCTCAGACAAGCCTTCGGGCAACTGCTCGAGAACGCCGCCCTCTACAACGCCCACGCCATTATCCGCGTCGGGCTCACGGTCCGCCGCATCAACGACCGCGTCCGCGTCGAGGTGAGCGACAACGGCATCGGCATCGCGCCCGAGCACCACGGCCGCGTCTTCGCGCTCTTCCAAAGACTCCACACCGCCGAAGCCTACCCCGGCACGGGGCTCGGGCTCGCCGTCGCGCAGCGCATCGTCACCCGCCTCGGGGGTGAGCTTACGCTCGTCTCCGCCCCGGGCCGCGGGAGTGTCTTCACCGTGCACCTGCCTATCGACACGACGCCCGTCGTCGCAGCCACGGGGGGCGCGCAGGGGGCGATGGCGGTGAATTGAGTTCGAGGCCTTGGGTGGATTGCGCTGCTGGTAAGCTAGGAGCTCGAACGACTGGCTAGGTAGGGGGCCGGGCTTTGCGTCTGTCTGCGTCTGTCTGCCTGCGCCTGTCCGCGTCTTTTAGTGCCCGTCCAGCGCCCGCTAGGTCCCGGTCCGAGCTGGCCCGTTGTTTAATCTTCGTCGAAGGGCAGCTCCAGGCCTGGGGCCCCGGCGTTCCCGAAGTCTTGTCGCTGGCGCTCGCGGTACTCGCCGGGGGTGACGTGGGTGTGCTTGCGGAAGTAGCGCCAGAAGTACTGCGGGTCCTCGAAGCCGAGTTGGGCGGCGATCTCGAGGACGGTCATCGACGTGAAGGCCAGCAGGCGCTCGGCCTCGAGCACGACGCGGCGGTCGATGTGCTCGCGGGCGGCGGCCCCGGTCTCGTCGCGGAGGCGGGCGTTGAGTTGGTCGCCGGTGATCCCGAGCTGGGCGGCGTAGTGGACGGGGTTGCGTTCGCTGGCGAACTGGGCGTCGAGCAGGTCGCGGAAGGCGATGCTGACGGGGCGCGGGCGCGCGTCGAGGTCGGGTTTTGGCGAAAGCCGCCTCAGGTAGACGCCCATCAACTGTAGCCAGGCCCGCACGGCGATGGCGCGCCCGCCCCGCACCCGCCCGTACTCCGCGGCGAAGCCCAAGAACCAGCGCTCGACGTCGACGACGGCCTCGGGGTCGGCCAGCAGATTGCCGCGGCGCGTCTCGACGAGGACCTCGCGCGGCCGCTCGGCGAGGAACTCCGGCGAGCAGTGCAGTACCCAACCCCGGAGCGTGTCGTTGGCCCCGCAGGCGTGCACGACGCCGGCCGGTAAGCCGTAGAGGTCGCCGGCCCGGAGTCGGTAGACGCGCCCGTCGATGAAGCACTCGGACTCGCCGGCCTCGATCCACATGACCTGGCAGTGGAAGGGGTGGCGGTGCGGGACGCGGGCCTTGCCCTCGGCGGCGGTGAGGACCTCGATGCGCTGCAGGGAGAGTTGGAGCGAGCGCGCGGTGGAGATCGCTTTCCCGTACTGGCCGTAGGTGGGGATGGGGGCGTGGGGCACGGGGGTGGAAGGTAAACCCTAGCCACACGCCAAACCACGCCGCCCGTCATCACCTTTATTCACATGATGAAAGCCCCCTTCCACTCTCTCTACACCCACGGCTTCGCGCGCGTGGCGGTGGCCGTGCCGCACGTCCGCGTGGCCGACCCGACCTTCAACGCCGAGCAGACCGTAGCGCTGGCCGAGCGGGCGGATGCCGAGGGCGCGGTGCTGGTGCTGTTTCCGGAGCTGGGCCTGAGTGCGTACTCGAACGATGACCTGTTCCACCAGGACGCGCTGCTCGACGCGACGCGGGCGGCGCTGGCGCGCGTGGTGGAGGCCTCGACTGAGCTGCGGAGTGTGCTGCTCGTGGGGGCGGCCCTGCGTTTTGGCGGAAGCCTGTACAACTGCGCCTGCGTCGTGCACCGCGGGCGGGTCTTGGGGCTTACGCCAAAACTGTACCTGCCGAACTACCGGGAGTTCTACGAGAAGCGCCAGTTCGCGAGCGGGCGGGACGCGAACGTGACGGAGGTGAGTCTGCTCGGCCAAACCGTGCCCTTCGGGACGGACCTGCTCTTCGAGGCGACTGATCTGCCGGACTTCGTGGTGCACACCGAGATCTGTGAGGACGTTTGGACGCCCATTCCGCCGAGTACCTACGCGGCCTTGGGTGGGGCGACGGTGCTGACCAATTTGAGTGCTTCCAACATCACGATCGGGAAGGCGCGCTACCGCCGCGACCTGTGTGCCGCGCAGAGCGGGAAGTGCCTGGCGGCCTACCTCTACACCGCCGCCGGGCCGGGCGAGTCGACCACCGATTTGGCCTGGGACGGGCACGCGATGGTCTACGAGCTCGGCATCCAGCTCGCGGAATCAGAGCGTTTTAGCGAAAGCGAAGACCTCATCTACGCCGATGTCGACCTCGGGAGATTGGTGCAGGAGCGCTCGCGGATCACGAGTTTTCGCGACAGCGCGGGCGTGCACGGGGAGCAAGTAAGGGCGCTGCGGCGGGTGAGCTTTGAGGTGGGTACGCTTCCGCAAAACCTGCCGCTCCGGCGCCACGTCGAGCGCTTTCCGTACGTGCCGAGCAGTGCTGCCTTACGCGACGAGCACTGCTACGAGGCGTACAACATCCAGGTGCAGGGCCTGGCGCAGCGGATGGCCGCGGCGAAGATCGACAAGATCGTGATCGGGGTGAGCGGCGGGCTCGACTCGACGCAGGCCCTGATCGTGGCCGCGAAGACGATGGACCGGCTCGGGCTGCCGCGGACCAATATTTTGGGCTACACGATGCCTGGGTTTGCGACCAGCGCGGGGACCAAATCGAACGCCTGGAAGCTGATGCGCGCCCTCGAGGTCTCGGCCGAGGAGATCGACATCCGACCCTCGAGCGAGCAGATGCTGAAGGATATCAAACACCCCTACGCCAGCGGCGAGGCGGCGTACGACGTGACTTTCGAGAACGTGCAGGCCGGCGAGCGGACCTCGCACCTCTTCCGCCTCGCCAATCACCACGACGCGATGGTGCTGGGGACGGGCGACCTCTCGGAGCTGGCGCTCGGGTGGGCCACCTACGGCGTCGGGGACCACATGAGCCACTACAACGTCAACGCGAGCGTGCCGAAGACCTTGATCCAGCACCTCATCCGGTGGGTGGCGGAGAGTGAGCTCTTCGGAGCGGAGACTAGCGAGACGCTGCTGAGCATCCTCGACACCGAGATCTCACCGGAGCTCGTGCCGGCGAGTGCCGACAAGCCCGAGGAGATACAGAGTACGCAGGCGAAGATCGGGCCGTACGAGCTGCAGGACTTCAATACCTTTTACGTCACGCGGTACGGTTTTCGGCCGAGTAAGGTGGCGTTTATGAGTTTGCACGCCTGGGGCGAGAAGTATGACCTGGCGACCATCAGGAAGTGGCTGGAGGGGTTCTGCTGGCGCTTTTTCCAGATCTCGCAGTTCAAGCGGAGTGCGGTGCCGAACGGTCCGAAGGTGCAGAGTGGCGGGAGTTTGAGCCCGCGGGGGGACTGGCGCATGCCGAGCGATGCGACGGCGCGGGTGTGGCTGGAGGAGTTGCGGGCGAATGTGCCGGAGGGCAAGGATTGAGGGCGGGAGAGCGAAAAGTAAACGAGTGAAAAGTAAACGAGTGAGAAGTAATCGGTTGGACAGGGGCTTTGCTATGGGTGCTGATGTACGCAATTCGATTTCACGCCCCATCAATACAAATAGGGTAAGTCATCACTTTGCAACAAGCCAAATTCGGTCGCGAACCAGGGCTTCTATCATCCTTGTTACCCCCCCAACTTAACCTAAACAAATCTTACTTATGAAAAATCTCCTCCTTGCTGCCGGACTTGCGGCCTTCGCCATCGGCGCCTGCAACACCGCCACCCGCGACGGCGTGTCGAGAACCGACGATATGAACCGCGACCAGACCACGACCACGACCGCGGACCGCGGCAACATGCCTTCCAGCGGCACGACGGCCCCGGGGGAGAACAACCGTACGGATATGGACCGCACGGATATGGACCGCACGTGGACCGCGCGGACATGAATCCCACCGTGCGCGACGGGGAGGTAACCGACGAGACGATGTCGGCGAGGAGTGATCGCCCCGTCGGCTACGAGTCCGACGACGCGACCGACCCACAGGGCGTCATCGAGGCCGTCAACGAGGCCGGCGGACTCACGAAGCTCCCGAAGGATGTCGCCAATAGGGTCATCGACGGCTACATCGCGAAGCTCACGGGTGAGCCGAGGGCAGCGGGGATCGTGACGGACCTTGCGCTCCTCCGCAAGGAGATCAATTCGGGTTTCATCGACCGGGGCGCGGTCGGCGCGGCGCTCAATCGCCTCGGGGCGCAGACGCGGGTGCTGGCCGGGGAGGGCTCACCGTACAATGCGATCGCGACGGCGCTCGAGATGAGCGGCAAGCAATTGGTGGGCGACAAGACGACGGATTAAAGCAACGCGTTGCGCCTCGCGCGTTGCGGGGGCAGCACACAGCACACTAATAATAGCATAAGTGCCCTATCGAATGGGGTGACCTCGGCTGCTGCGTAGGGAGATGAGCGGAGATGAGTGTGCAAATTGCCTGGCGCCGCCCCGGCACTAGACTAGACGCCCCTGGGAGCCCTGCCCCAAGGCGCCCCCAAAGCCCTAAAACCAGCCCCCACCACACCCCTTACCCCACCCGCGGCGGCAACAACCCATACAACACCGGCGTCACCACCCTACTCAAAAGCGTACTCGACACCAAGCCCCCGATCAACACATACGCCAGCGGACTCACCAGCGGATTATTCTCCAACGCCAGCGGCAACAAGCCCCCAATCGCCGTAGCCGCCGTCAACAGAATAGGCAAAAACCTAGTCTCCGCCCCATCCAACACCGCCTCCCTGAGCGGTACCCCCCGCTCCCTCAATTGATTCGTATAATCGACCATCAAAATAGAATTCTTAATCTCGATCCCCACCAAGGCAATCATCCCGATCGTCGCCACGAAACCCAGCGTCAACCCCATCGCCCACAGCGCCACCAGCGCCCCGACAATACCCAGCGGCACGACACTCAACACAATGATCGTGGATTTGAACGTCCTAAATTCCAACACCAACACCGCCAGTATCCCGAAGACCGCCAGCAGAATGATCGGCCCCAGCCCGCCCGTCGACGCCGCCTGTGTCTCGGCCTCCCCCGCCGCCGTGATCGTGTAGCCTTCCGGCAAAACCAAATCATCCAATTTCGCCCCTATCTCGTCGAAGAGAGCGAAGGTGTTGAAACCCGTTTTGGCGAAAGCCGTCACCGCCGTGAACCGCTGCTTGTTGTAGTGCCGTATCAACGGCGCACTTTCGTCTAGAGTAAGCGTCGTCACCTGCGACACGGCAATCGGCTGGCCCTGCACATTCGGCACCGCCAACTCCTCGAACACATCCAGCGCCTCGGGACCTGAGCGCTGCCCGACCCCCAACACGATGTCGTACTCCGCGCCGTCGTCCGTGCGCAGCTGCCCCGCCGGCAGACCCACCATCCCGAACCGCACCGCGCGCGCTACCTCGGCCGGCACCAATCCGTAGCGCCCGGCCTTCTCCCAGTCGAGCGTCACGCGCAGGTCCGTGCGCGGGATACGGAGGTTGTTGCGCACCTTCTCCGTGCCGGGCGTCCCGGCGACGATGGCCTCGACGGCGTTCGCCAAAACCTCTAGCGAGTCGAGGTTCGGGCCACTGATGCGGTACTCGATCGGCGCCTCCACCGGCGGACCTTGCGCAAACCGCCGGATCGTGACCCGCGCCCCGGCCCGCCGCGAGAGCGAGTCCTGAAAGCGATCCGTGAGGGCCTCCAGGTCACGCAAACTCAGTCGCTCGCGCAACTGCACCAGTCCTTGCGCGAAGTCCGGCTGGAAGGCGTCCTGCACCGTGTTGTAGTACACCCTCGGGTGACCGCTGCCGACGTTGAGGTTGAGCCGCTCCACCTCCGGTTGCCGCAGGAGGAAGCGCTCGACCTGCCGCGCCGCGCGATCAGTTTGGTCGAGCGTACTCCCCGGCGTCGCCTCGATATCCACCATGAACATCGGCCGCTCCGAATCCGGAAATAACGAGAAGCCGAGCAGTGGAATCAAGAATAAACTCGCCCCGAACACGAGTGCCGCCAGCGAGAGCGCGATCACCGGCGAATCCATCGCTTTGATGAGCACGCCTTGGTAAGGCTTGTTGATGTACTTGTCGAAGGCGCGGAAGAAGAAATTGCCACCGGCATCGTGTTTTGGCGAAAGCAGACGACTCGCGAGAAAAGGCGCCAGCGTAATGGCGACGAAGAGCGACGCCGTGACGGTGACCAGTACCGCCACCGGTAGACTTTTTATAAACTCCCCCGGACCGCCGGGCAGATTGGCGAGCGGTAAGAAAGCGAGCAGCAAGACCACCGTACAGCCCACCACCGCTACCCCCAATTCACGCGTCGCCGCAATGGCCGCATCCATCCGCGTCATGCCTTCGCGCAGGTGCCGTTCGATGTTCTCGACGACGACAATCGAATCATCCACCACCAGGCCGAGCGCCACCACCAGCCCCACGATAGACAACTGATTGAGCGTATACCCGAGCAAGTACATCACCGCCAAGCCAATCCCCATCGACAGCGGGATCGAGATCATCACCACCACCGAGGCCCGTGGCCCGAGCGGCAGCAGCGTAATCATCACCAGCGCCAGCGCAATCAGGAAGTCGCCCCCGAGCGAAGACAGTCTATGACTTACTGAGGCTTCATTATCGAAGGCCACCGCCAGCTCGACATTCGCGGGTAGGCTTTCGCCAAAACCCTTTAGCCGCGCGCTGATGACCTTCCGTACGGCGACGATGTTGGCCTCGTTCACGGCCGCCTGCTTCACCCACACCGCGCGCCGGCCGTTGTAGCGCGCCCGCGGCACATCCGGGGCACTGCGCAGGCGCACACTGGCCACGTCGCCGAGCGTGAGCAAACCCCCGTCCGGCGAAGCCGACACCACCGCGCTGCGCACGTCGCCGAGCGTCCGAAACTCCGAGTTGGTCTTCACGCTGAAGCGCCGTTCGCCCAGGTCGAGCGAGCCGCCCGGCACGTTGAAATTGCTCGCCTGCATGGATTGCAACACGCGGTCGAGCCCGATGCCGTAGCGCGTGAGGCGCTCCAGGTCCAACGAAACCTCCACCTCCTGCTGCGGCGCCGCGTCGAGCTCCACCCACTTGGTCCCTGGCACGCTCTCGAGCCGGCGCTCCAGCTCCTCGGCCAGCGCCAGCAGCAGCGAGTCGGGGGCGTCGTCGCTCACGACGGCGGCCTGGAGCACCACCACGTCATCCGAGGCGGCCGCCTGCACGTCGAGGCGCACGAGGCCCGCCGGGAGCTGCGGGCGCACGGCGTTTACCTCGCGCACGACATCGTTGTTCTTGCTGTCCACGTCGACGCCGTACTCGAACTCCAGCCGCAGCACCACCACGCCGTCGAGGATCGCGGTCTTGACGAAGTTGACGTCGTCGAGATTGTACAGCGCATCCTCGAGCGGATCGGCCACGAGCTGCTCCATGTCCGTCGGCGAGGTGCCCGGGTACACGGCCGTCACGATGAAGATCGGCGCGCCAAACGGCGGGTCCTCCCCCCGTGGCATACTCGTCAAGGCGAGGTACCCGAGCGCCAGGCACGCTACGAGCGTAAGCAAGGAAAAAGAACCATTGCGGACGAAAAAAGCGGCGATGCGGCTCATGGAGTCAAGTATTGAAGGGTGAAGGGTGAAGTGTTGAAGGGCCGCCCACCCTGGGTGGCGGCAGGCAGACAAGCAGGCTCAGCTACCCCCCACCCGGCTCCACCACCACCGCATCCCCATCCCGCAGCCAAGTCACCCCAGTCGTCACCAACTCCTCATCCCCACCCAGCCCGCTCAACACCTCCGCCGAAGCCGCATCGAAATCCCCCAGCTCAATGCGCCTCAATTCCACGCGCCCCCCAGGCGTCACCACAAAAACCTCCGCGCGCTTCCCGGCCACCCGCGCCAGCGCAGTCAGCGGCACCCGCAGCGCGAGGGCCGGCGCTGCCTCGTTGCGCAGCGCCCCGGGCGCCGTTGACGCACCCGCCCCGGCCGTCTGAATCTCCACCCGCGCCAGCAAGCCCGCCGCCAAATCCCGCGGCTGCCGCTTCAGCGTAAGTTCCACGTCGAAGGTCCCGCCGCTCGGATTGGCGACACTCGCGCGCTCCGTCACCGTGGCCGCGAAAACTTCATTAGGGTAAGCATCAAAACTCACCTCCGCGCTTTGTCCCACGCGCGTTTGGGCCCACTCCGCGTCCGTGAGCGCCACGCGCACCCGCCAGTCGCCCCGGGCCGTCCCCTGGATCACCACCACCGGCTGGCCCGGGCCGACCGTCTCGCCGGCGTTCGACAGTTTTGCGGCAACGCGACCGTCAATCGGCGAGGTAATCGTCGTCGTGCCGGCGTTGAAGCCGATCTGCTCCAACTGTCGCTGCGCGATCCGCACGGCCGTGGCGGCGTCGTCGCGCTGGGCCCGCGTGGCGACACTGTCCGCGAAGAGGGCCTCCACGCGGCGCAGGTCTCGCCGCGCCTTCTCGAGACCGGCCTCGGCCTGCGCCTTGCCGGCGTTGAGTTCGGTGGCGTCGACGGTCGCGATGATTTGACCGCGCCGCACTGCATCCCCGGCCTCGACGCGGACGCTCGTGAGGAGGCCGCCCGTCTTGAAGGAGGGCCTCGCCTGCGCCTCACTGGTCACGGTGCCGGTGGCCGAGATGCCGCCGCGCGAGCCCTCGCCTCCGTAGGCCCCGCCGCCGCCCAGCACGGGACTCGTCTGGACGTAGAAGGCTTCCGCCAAAACCTCCCGCGCGCTCGTGTCAATCGGGATGCCGTCGCGGTCGAGGCCGGCCTCCTCCGCGTCGTTACAGGCTATCGCCGCCATCCCGAGGGCGATCAAATAGTACTTCCAAAGCATAGTAAGCAGGTTTGCACAGTCACTGAAAACTGAAAACTGTCAATTGAGAACTGAAAACTGAGAACTGAAAACCGTCACCCCCCCACGGCCCGCAAATACTCCACGTAGCGGAGCCAGGTATTATACCGGGCCAGGTTGTGCTCCAGACGCACGCGCGTCACCTGCGTGCGAGCGTCGAGGAGTTCGAGGTAGGAGCTGGAGCCGTTGCGGTAGAGAATTTGCGCATCGTGTAGCGTACGCTCGGCGGCGCTAATCGCCGGCTCATAGGCCGCGAGCGTGGCCTCGGCGGCGGTGAGGTCGTTGAGCGCCACCTCGACCGCTAGCGCGAAACCCCGCCGCGCACCCTCGAGCCGCGCTTGTGTCGCGTCGCGCTCGGCCCGGAGGCGCGCCTGCCGCTGCTTCACGCGACCGCCGTCGTACAGCGGGATGTCGAGCGTCACGCCCGCCAGCACGTACGGCTGCAACCCAAAGTCGAAGGCCTGCGAGCCACCGTCCACCTGCACCCCGAGCCGCGGTGCCCGGAACTTGTCCTCGATGGCGAGCTCCACGCCCTTCGCCTGGATGGCCGCGCGGAGTTGGTCGAGCTCCGGGCGCTCCCCCGCGCGTTCGACGAGCTCTGCTCGCACGCGGGGGAGCGCCCGGAGCGAGTCGCTGGCCTCGAGCCGAGTCGTAGTGACTCCAGTGAGATACTCCAGCAG
Organism: Saprospiraceae bacterium; assembly: GCA_965215115.1. Taxonomy (GTDB): domain Bacteria; phylum Bacteroidota; class Bacteroidia; order Chitinophagales; family Saprospiraceae; genus CALDTK01. The sequence continues at coordinate 549,455 of OZ244050.1, read as the reverse complement.
CGCCACCGCATTCGCCGCCTGCGCCCGCGCCCCCGCCATTTGCGCCTCCACCTGCGCCCTTTCCGCCAAAATCCGCTCCCGCGCCAGCGGCAGTCCGGCGCCATTGCGGATCAGCGACTGCGTCGTGCGCAGGGCCTCCGCCACCAGCGTATCTGCGTCCGCCAGAATCGCCACCGCTTCCCTCGCCTGCAGCACATTGAAGTAGGCTTGCCGCACGCGGTGGTCCAGCTCGTCCTCGCTCACCTCGATCGCGGCCACCGCGGCGGCGCTCCCGGCTTCGGCGAGTCGGCGTTGTAGCTTCAACGTCGGATCGAAGATCGGCTGCCGGACGCGCAGGCGCGCGTCGTAGAAGTTGTTCGGGAGGAAGTTCTCCTCGACGTTGTCGATCTGCGGGAAGGACTGCGACTGGGTAAGCTGGTTCAGGGTCGAGTAGACCGGATTGAGTAGGTCCCCTACCGGCAACCCAATCGCACGACCGCCCCCGGCCAGCGTGTACGTGCCGCCCACGCCGACGTTCGGGCGAAAAGCCATCGCGGCCTCGGCGGTGCGGGCCTCGGCGGCGGCGAGTTGCGCGCGGCGCTCGGCGAGTTCGGGCCAGTGGGCGCGGGCTTCCAGGAGCAGGGCGTCTAGCGCGGGCACCTGGGCGGCGAGGCTTTCGCCAAAACCTGCCCCACGTTCGCCGGAAGGCAGGTGCCAGCTTGCGCCAAAACTTAACGCAGCGATCACGGCTAAACACCTTACACAAAATGAACGCCGTTTAGTCATCGGACAAATTTTTTAACCTACGTTGGGGGTTTTGGCGGAAGCGCCCGTTTTGGCGGAAGCCTCCACGGACAGCAGCACGCGCATCTGCGCAAACATGTCGTCGATGGCGCGCTGGCGACTCGCGTCCGAGAGCATCCCGAGCCGCTGCGACAGGATCAGCATCGAGCACCCGTGCACCATCGACCACAGGATCACCGCCATGGAATCGGGATCGATGTTTTGGCGAAAGCCCCCCGAGGCCACCCCCTGCGCAATCGTCTCGCGCAGCATCGCGAAGGCGCCGTTGGTGGTGTACCACTCCTGCCCCGCGTCCCGGAGCGCCTGCATCGGGCAATCGTCCACGAACATGAGGTGGAAGTCCGACGGATTCGCGAGCGCGTGCTTGATGTAGCTGCGGCCCATCGCGATCAGGCGCTCCTGCGGGTCCTCGACCGTCATCAGGGGCGCGAACATCCCCGCCTTGCGCGCGAAGGCATCCTCGTGGAGCGCGAGCATGAGCGCGTCTTTGTCCTTGTAGTAGAGGTAGATGGTCCCGGGCGAGTACTCGATCTCCTTGGCGACCTTCCGGATCGACAACCCGTCGTGCCCGTCGCGCTCGAACACCCGGCGGGCGCCGTCGAGGATGAGCTGCGTGAGGTCGGCGCGTTCGCGCTCGCGGCGGGTAGGGGTAGCCATGTCGGCGGCAAAAGTAGTGAACGGTGTTCATTTTTTCACTGCGAAGTGTACTTCGCAGTGACCCCCGCCACGCCTACGACTCTAGCCTCAGCTTCTCCCTCGCCTCGGCCCCCGTCCAGTTGGCGCCGTAGGGTGGGGTATTAGGCTGAAACGCGAAGCTCGTCGCCAGGCCACCCGTGCGCACGGGATCGAAGCCGGCGTCCTCGATGAGCTGCCTGATGGTGGCGATGTCCCCCTCGTGCTCGTCGCTGGCGGCAAACAGGATCGCGAGCCTGTCGCCCTTGCGGCCGTTGAAGTTCGTGACGAACTCCCGCTCGGCCATCATATTGAAGGCCTTCGCGACGCGCGCGTGCGGCAGGCGCCGCTGCAGGGCCTCGGTCTCGGAGGCGCCGCCGTGGTCGATCTCGCCGTCGCGCTCGGGGTAGTAGTTCGAGGCCGAGACGAGGAGTTTGCCGGCCAGCAATTCCTCGTCGAGCGCCATCGTGACCCCGTGCGGCAGGGCCTCGATGACGACGGTGCCGTGGGCCATGGCATTCTCGAGCGACTCGACGCGCCCCTCGCCGAGCTCGGAGAGGTCGTGCGCGAGTTGGTTGTGCTCACTCGCGTGGCGTGAGCCGACGACCACGTCGTGGCCGGCGCGGACCAAGAGTTTCGCGAGCGCGCCGCCGATGTGGCCGGTGCCGAGGATGCCGATGTCCATAAGGTGATTTCCTGAAGGGTTAGAGTGCGAAGGACCAGTCATCGCGAGGCGCGCAGCCGACGCGGCGATCCCCGTGAGCTACACGCAAGGATGAGGAGTAGGTCTGTGTTCACCTCCTTCACCGAACTCGATCAAGGTGCAAACACACTCACCATGCTCAGGTCCCTCCCCCTCTTTTTCTTCGCCGCCCTCGGGCTCACCGCCTGCTTCGACGGCAACTCCCAGCAGTACGACGACGAAGCCTACGGCGATGACTACTACGGCGACGAGACGTACGGCGATGACTACTACGGCGACGAGACGTACGGCGGCCAGGGTAGCTACGGCGAGGCCGGTACTTCCGCCGGTGACGGCAACCGCCCGGACTACACGCGGTACGACCAGCAGTATCGTCCCGAAGACCGCGAGCCCTACGGCGACGCCGGCCGCGCCGGCGCGCACGGCGGCACTGGCGCCGTCCAAATCATGGACGTCGGCCTCGGCGTCGTCGGTCGCACCTACACCAGTATCCCCGCCGGCTACAGCGTCCGCGGACAGCAGATGACCGACCCGGCCGTCGGCTTCGGGGGCGACTGCTTCATCGAGATCAGCGGGCCGAACGGCGCGAAGTTCATCGAAACGGCCCCGGCTACTACCCGCAGTGGCCTCCAGGGTATTTACACCGCTACCGAGCAGTCCATCATGCAGGGCCTGCAGCGCGCCGGTGTAAGCGGACGCCGTACGGGAGCCTGGGTGCAGAAGCAGGCTCCGCAGGGCGTCAACATGCTCGCGGCCCAGGCGCCCTTCACTACCTCCGACGGTCTCGCGGGCTTCATGCAGGCTGGCTACATGCTCGACCAAAGCGGCAGTGGCATGTCCACCCCGATGGTGTTCTTCTGCCGGCCCGCCGACGAGGCCACCTTCATGCAGGGTGTGTCGCAGCTCAACGGCAGCCGCCAGAACAACCCACAGTGGTCCGCCCGCCAGCGCCAGGCCGCCCAGGGCGGAATCGCCACGCTCAACGGCAACCACCGCAAGACCATGGCCGCGATCGAGAGCACCGGGGCAGCCGGGCGCCGCGCCCACGAAAGCCGCATGCGGGATTCCGACGCCTCGCACGCCCGCTTTATGGAGGGCTTCCGTGGCTCCGGCTCGACCTCCGGCGGCTACAACAGCAACGGCTCCGGCGACCGCGGCCACGACGCATTCATCGACGCCATGACCGAGACCGAGCGCTACCACGATCCCAATAGCGGCTACGACCGCCGCCTCGACGCCCACCCCGAACGGACCTTCACCGACGGCCAGGGCAACTGGCGCCAGACCGACGACGCCTTCGCCGACCCGAACGCCTGGCAGGGCAACTGGACCGAGCAGCGCCCCGTCGACTACTAGCACCAAGCGCCTTACGGCAAAACCCACCCCACCGCCACCGCGACCCACTCCGACGCCGTTAGATCACGGTCGCTCGGGGTGGGTTTTGCCGTAAGCGGGGGGGCTAGCTCACCGCCCCGGAAATCGTCTGGCCGTCCGACCAGCACAGTTAGCGGGTAACGGAGCTGCGCGCCGGAGCCCGTGAGACCCTCACGACCGGGAAGCTCGCGTCTCGCGGCACGACTGTTTTGCCTCGCGTTAACCCATTCTTCCGCAACCCCACCCCCCACCGCCGCCGTTGTAGGTTTTGCCGAAAGGCGCCCCAGTCCTTACGTTGGGGCTTTCGCCAAAACCAAATACGACCACCGTGAAATCCCTCCTTACCCTCTCGGGCCTCCTCCTCGCCACGCTCCTCTCCGCCCAGAGCGCCACCGGCACCTGGAAGACGATCGACGACGAAACCGGCGAGGCCAAGAGCCACATCGAGATCTACGAAAAGGGCGGCAAGCTCTACGGCAAGATCGCCAAGACCCTCCGCGCCAACGCCCCCGCGACCTGCACCACCTGCACCGGGGCGCGCGCCAACAAGCCCTACGTCGGCCTCGAGATCATCACCGCCGCCGCCCCCGATGGCAAGAAGGAGTGGAACGGCAAGATCTACGACCCGGAGTCCGACAAGACCTACACCCTCGTGATGTGGCTCGAGGACGACCCGAACGTGCTCTACGTGCGCGGGAAGCACTGGTCGGGCCTGTATAGGACGCAGACGTGGAAACGGGTGTAGAGTCGTTTGATGGGTGGATGGTTTGATGGGTGGATGGGCGGATGGGCGGATGGGCCCCGTCTTCCGTCGCGCTAGACGCCAGCCGTGCCCATCCGCCCATCAAACCATCACCCCATCCACCCATCCTAACAACCGGTGCTCCACCTTCCCTTCCTCAACCTCGCGCGCCAGTTCCGGGCCATCTTCTTCGATAGCTACGGCGTGTTGCGCGACTCGGGGGGCGCCATCGGGGGTGGGGTAGCGACCGTGGAGGCCCTGCGCGAGGCGGGCGTCCTGATGCGCGTCCTCACCAACGACGCCTCGCGCAGCCGCGGGCAGCAGGCGGACAAATTTCGTTCGCTCGGCTACGCGAGCATCCGCCCCGACGAGATCATCACCAGCGGCATGATGGCGCGGCAGTTCCTGCAGGACAAGGTGGCGGGCGGGCGCGTGGCCTACCTCGGGACGGGGGCCGCGGCGCGCTACATCACGGACGCCGGCTGTGAGGCCGTCGCGATGCGCGAGGTCGAGGACTTCACGAAGGTGGACGCGGTCGCCTTCCTCGACGACGAGGGTTTCGACTGGTCGCAAGACCTCAATACGACCGTCAACCTCCTGCGCGCCCGCAACGTCCCCGTGCTCGTCGCCAACACCGACAAGCTCTACCCGACGCGTTTCGGGCGCGTAGCCGTGGCCACGGGCGGGCTCGCGAAGATGATCGAGGAGGTGGTCGGGCGGCGCTTCCTGCACTTCGGCAAGCCCGACACCCAGATGTACCACCACGCCTTCGAGGACCTCAACCTCCACGACTCCCTCGCGAAGCGCGACATCCTGATGGTGGGGGATACCCTCGGGACCGACATCCTCGGCGGCAACAAGTTCGGGATTCGGACCTGCCTGGTGCTGAGCGGCAACACGAGCCTGATGGACTACCAGGCCGAGGTGCAGCGCGTGGGCATCGTGCCGGACTTCGTGGTGGAGAGCATCGGGTAGGGTCACTGCGAGTCGCGACGCAGGAGGAGCTGACGCGGCAATCTCACTCTATTCATTCCTTTGCGCAGACCCCCACGTCAGCCAGTTGCGCGGCGGCTCGGGAAGTCGGAATGGCTAATTTTCCGGCATGCGATCAAAGTCCCTTCTCTTAGGTCTTTTCTGTGTTTGTGCTGTGACCACCTCGGCGCTTTCGCAAAAACCTTGGACGGCCCCCGCGCGAAAGGCGCGCCTCTCGGAGGTGCACTACTCCCCGCGCGTCGGGGGCGTCATCGGCGCGCGGGGTGAGCTGGTGGAGTGGCGACTGAGTCCCGACAGTACGGCGGCGCGGATCGCGTCGCTCCAGGTCGGGTGCGCTCCACCGTCGCAGGGCCGGCTCGTGCAGTGTGTGCGCGTCGTGTATGGGGCGCCTTTCGGCAAAACCGATACGCTCCTCATCGGCGGGGCGGCGGGTGCGGAGTGGTTCGCGCCGCACGTGCTGTCGCCCGGCCAAACCCTGGTCGGCATCAGCGGCGCCGGGGGCTGGTTCGTGGACGCGCTCCAGTTCCACTTCTCCGACGGGGCGAGCACGCCGCGGTACGGGGGCACGGGCGGGGACACGGGTTTTGCCGTAAGGCTCCACACCCAACCCGACGGCGCAGCGCGCAGCCTGCTGCTCGGTTTATACGGAAGCGAAACGCAGGGGCGACTGGAGAGTATCGGGCTGGTCTTTTGGCCTTTGTTGTAAGGGATGAATATTGGGGCACAGCTTTTCTGAAAGTCCTCAGCCCTTACGTGTTTGCGGCAGCGTGGGGGGCTATGAATGCCGAGAGAAGGACGATACCTAAGCCAGTCATGCTTCTAATCACGACCGACGAGGCCACCGACGAGTACCTCTTCGACGTGACGAGCGAGGTCGCTCACGTGAGTCGACCGGCGGACGCAGTGGGGGCTTCCCCGGTGATCGCTAAGCTGTCCGGCGAACCTGATACGCCGCGACGCCGGAAGACATGCCAGGCGCGTTCAGACTCGGCGGCGGTGTGGCCACCCCGGCATGGCGCTCAACAAAAAGTCCTCGACCCCGCGCCCCCAACCGAACACTCGCGCGACGCTACGCGATAAGCATAGAGCCCGCGGAATGACCTTCGGGACTGCCTTCACACATCGCACTATGCTACGCTTACAGGACAAAGTCGCCGTCGTCACCGGGGGCGCCACCGGGATCGGAGAGGCCATCGTCAAGAGATTCGCCAAGGAAGGCGCGAAGGTCTTCCTCATCGGCATGCCGCAAGACCCGGTCGAGGAGGTCCGCCAGGAGGTCATCGCCGCCGGGGGCGTGTGCGAGTCCTTCTCCGGAGACATCTCCGAGGAGGACGACGCCCGCAACGCGGCCATGAAGTGCATCGAGGTCTTCGGTCGCGCCAATATCCTCGTCAACAACGCCGGGGTCTTCCCGGTCTTCGCCCCGGCCGAGGAGTACCCCATCGACGCCTTCGACAACATGCTGAAGAATAACATCCGGACCAATTTCCTGATGACGAAGTTCTTCCTGCCCGACCTCCAGAAGACCAAGGGCAACATCGTCAACCTCGGTTCGGTATCGGGCCTGCTCGGCCAGCCGAACATCACGCCCTACGGCGGCACCAAGGGCTACATCCACGCCGTGACCCGCGGCCTCGCCAACGAGCAGGTCGCCAACGGCGTGCGCGTCAACGCCGTGTGCCCCGGCCCCGTCGACACCGCCTGGACCCGCAAGGAGCACGGCCCGATGACGGTCAAGGACGAGGTGATGCTCAAGGTCTCCACGCCGATGGGCCGCCGCGGCACCCCCGAGGAGATGGCCGACGCCGCCGTCTTCCTCGCGAGCGACGAGGCGAGCTACATCACGGGCCACCTCCTCTTCGTCGACGGCGGTATGCACTCCGCGTACGGACCGATGGGCGCGCAGGCCGACGGGTCGATGTCGGAGCAGCCGAAGGGCGACCTGAACCTGAAGCACACCTACGAGGGAGCGACGGAGATGCGGTGAGGGAGGGCGATTGCTTCGCGAGCTAGATGGGCGATTGCTTAGCAAGCTAGATGGGCGGCCTGCGGCCTAGGTGGGCTGTTCGACCGGCTTACAGGACGCTCTGCTGGCACGTTGGCACGGCCCAAATAGCGCAGCGCCCATCTAGGCGAAGCCGCCCAACTAGCACCGCGCCCAATTAGGCCGCAGGCCGCCCTCCCTAAAGTTCCTCCCCGATCGTTCCGAACACCCGCTCCGCGCTCTGTCGCCCGCGCTCGATCTGGTCCCTGAGCTCGCGCGCGTAGCGGCTCGGACTCAGCACCCCGTGTCCGGTGACGCGCAGACTGCGCCTGCGTAGTGCCTCGAAGTGGGACTGGAAGTACGCCACCGCACCGGGGTTCTCGGAGTGGAAGAAGTTGGGATTGTCGAAGGTCACGAAGAGCCTGCCGGTGGTGCCGCTCCACATGCAGATGATGCTGCTGGTGGTGTGGAGGCGGTTTTGCCAGAGCTTCAGCTTGCCGCCGCCCTCGTCGTGGCCGGCGGTGCTGGCCTCGAGGCGGTCGACCACGCGCGCGAGGGCCGCGAGGATGGATTCGCAGTCCTCCCGGCTCACGGCGGCACTCTCGACGAGGAGCAGGAGCTGGTACAGGACGCTGCGCAGGGGCGACGGCCCCCAGGCCTCCTCGCGGTTGGTCTGGAGGTAGACCTTCGAGATAGCCGACGCCCGCATCACGAACTCGGCGTGCTCCTGGCGCGCCCTGGCGAGGCGGAACTTCCGCGCCGCCGACGCGTCGATCGCGAGCCCGAACAGGTAGCGCTTGAAGGCCGCCAGGTCCGGCTCGGCGAAGAGGTAAAAGATGGGGATGTCGGTGGTCGACACGAGGACTTCCACCTTGCCCGGGTCCGGGAAGATGGCCGCCGCGCCGTCGAGTTGCTGGAGGTAGCGCTTCTCGTGGAAGGCCGAGTCGGCCGACAGCGGTACCTCGAAGTCGAACTGCGGCGTCTCCGCCGGGGCCATGTCGAGCCCGAAACGCTGCGAGAGGGCTACGTACTCGAAGGCCGAAAACGGCATCTCCCCGCGGCGCCGCCGGTAGTAGGCACTCTTGCTGATCCCGAGCCACTCCGCGGTCTCGGCGACCTGCTCCGCCTGGGCGTCGCTGGCGGCCAGGAGTCCGAGGCGCCAGCGTTCCATAAACTCGTGCTCGCCGATTGAGGTGATGTCCATATCGCAGACCCAAGTATACGCGAACCGATGGTAGCGCCGCGGTCGTGGCTTCGGAGTTTGGACAAAAATTCACGTCCAGCGGGGGATGTTATGCGTCGAGCGGCACGGCACTCCCGGCGCAGACCCTCTGGCGGATTATTTGAAAGGTATAGCGCACACAGGACTCCCAAGCCCTGCGCGCGCTATGAACAAACACACCCTACTCACGGCCCTGCTCTTCGCCCTGGCGACCTCCGCCCTCGCCCAGGTCGCGCAGTACAGCTACATCTCCGATCGGCGCTTTACCTCGCCGGACCAGTTGATGGGCTACGACTTCAAGCCCGCCATGCGCGAGGAGCCCGGCGAAGAACCCACCGAGATCACCGTCGGGAAGTACTCTTTCGGGATCACCCGTAAGAACCTCTACGTGGAGGGTCCCGAGATCCAAGGCGTGTATAGCCTCAACGAAATCAACACTACCGAGTACGGTTTCATCCTCAAGACCATGAACGCCCGCGACCCTACGATTCAGGGACACCTCAAGGTGGTGGTCGATGAGATAGGACAGGTCGAGGGCCTGATCTTCAAGCGGTCCAACCACGACAAGGAAATCATCTATTTCCTCCGCGTCATCCCTTCCGATGTGGCCCGCGCCGAGGCGGAGTACTTTACCCACAAAGGCCAGCGCAGAGTGGATCACCTGGATAGCCTCTGGACCGGCGTAGAGATCCGACCCTTCCTGCGGATCTTCAATAACATGGGGGGCATACAGCAACGGGTGCTGCCCTCGGATTCGGTATCGCTGCGCTTCTACCACGTCACCTCCGTGGAGGAGAAGGACAACAAGGTCATGGCCCTCGTCTCCGGCAAGAAAGACAAGCGCAAGAACAAGCGCGACGACGACAGTGCCAGCGACGTAGACCAGCAGCTAACGGCCTCCATCGCGCCCATGCCGATGACGCCCCCCGCGGCACCCGCCAATCCGAACGCCTTCCCCGCCGCCGCCATCCGCAAGACCGCCGAGGGCGAGACCGTCGACGCGACCCGCAAACTAACGTCGGACAGCCCCGCCGCCTCCGCCTCCGATGCCGCTGACGACGCCGACCCCGCCACCACCGCGCTCGACTCCGCAGCCCTGGCCGACCTGCCCCTCGTCGAGGCCTCCGAACTCCCCGTCGACAGCTCGAAGCTCAAGATCACCACCACTTTCTACGTCGACCTCAACAGCTTCATGCGCTACGACGACGGCACCTCCGAGATGCAGCACCGCACCTACACCGTCAACGGCGCCGCCGAGCGCATCAACGAAAACGCCCGCCCCGGCGGCGATCGCTACCAGTGGGAACTCAACCTCCACAAGCAACCCAACGCCTACGTCTACCTCGACGAGAAGCTCAACGTGAACTCGATCGAGATCGACGGGCAGAAGTTTTATATGAGGGGGCAGTAAGGGGGGAGATGAGTGGATGGGTGGATGGTTTGATGGGTGGATGGGTGTGCGGGCAGCGCTTCGTGAGGATAATAAAAAATAAAAAATATGTGGAAGCAGTGGTTTTCTAACTTTAAAGCAGGCTTTGGAGTAGGATTGCGGAGGTAAGGCGAGCCGAACGAAAGGCCCATCCACCCATCAAAGTTGCAGCGCCTCTATGAGTCGACTTGCGTCAAAACGCGCTACACTCGGCAAATAGCTTTCGAAAGCCTCGGCCTGTAACTTGGTAGCGAAAAGCTCGTGGAAGAAGTACCGACCGTCTTTGATGACGTAATTCAAGATGAAAAAACGGTACACCTCGCGCAGCAACTCGAGCTCGTTGGCCGTCAGCGGGAAGACCTCGTGGTAGGCCTTTAGGAAGAGAACGAACCGATCCTCCATCAGCACGTCCACGTCGTAGCTAAACACCGTCCGGTCACCGCGGTCCGAGACCACCCGCGCGAGGAAGTAAAAGTCCATCATCCGCGAACTGATCCGGAACCAGTCGTAGTCCCACCGCGAGAACAACCGCCCCGTCGACGTCACCGAGAAGTTGCCGATGTTCCAGTCGACGAAGACCGGGATCTTCGGCATGTCCTTGAGCACGAGGCGCTCGGAGCTCTCCTTAAAGTCGGCGCACTGCTCGCGCAGCATCGTCTCGTACCCGCGGTACTCGTGCCGCCCGGCCGGCGTGTCGAGGATACTCAGCAGGTGGTCGATATCGGTGTTGCCGGTCTTCGAACTCGGCGGCAGCGTGTGCCGCACGCGGTAGCAGGCCTGGTGGAAGTGCGCCATCTCGACGGCCAGCTGCGCGATCAAATCTTCGGTAAGGCGCCGCGGCAACCGGTCCCGCGTCTTGATCGGCCGGTAGAAGACCACCCACGCGTCGAGCAAGCCATCGCGGTGCCGGTACACGAATAGCTCGTTGCCTTTCATCAGACTCCGCGACAAGAAGTTCTCGAACGGCGAGGGTAGGTTGTTGGATAGCGTATTGATGATCCGGTGGTCCTCGACGAAGTGTTCGTAGCGCCCGAAGTAGCTCAGCTTCCCGACGATCAGCGAGCCGTCGGCCAGCTTCAATCGGTACACGTGGTTGGTCGACACCTGCGCCGAGATGTCGGTCACGCTCACGATCGGCCGCGAGTCGTCGTAGGCCTTCCAGGCCGCGGTGACGATGTCGACGAAGGGGATGTAGGAGGGCATTGGGAAAAGTTTGTAAGTTGGAGGGTAGAAAGTGTAAAGTGGCTGCACCACGCGTTCCAATCGCGCTATACCAGCTCTAAATACCTCGCTCTCTCCTCGTCGCTCACGGCCATCCGGTCGTCGCTTTTTAATTGCCGACACTCCCACTCCCTCGTGGCGATAAAGTGCTCCACGAAGGCCTCGCCGAAGAGCGTTTTGGCGAAAGCCGCCCCCTCCCGCAGCGCCGCCGTCGCCTCCGCGAGGGAGTGGGGTAGCGGCGGCAAAGTAGCCACGTCGTACGCGTTGCCCCGCACCGGGGGCGTACGGAGCGGCAACCCGTGCTCGATGCCGTAGAGCCCGGCGGCCACCATGGCGGCGAGGGCGAGGTAGGGGTTGGCATCCGCCCCGGGCACGCGGTGCTCGAGCCGAAACGCATCGGGGGTCCGGCCGATGACCCGCAGCGCGGCCGTGCGATTGTCGATGCCCCAACTCACCGAGGTCGAGGCCCAACTCCCCGGTACGAGGCGCTTGTAACTATTGACCGTCGGCGCGAATAGCGGCAGGAGCGTCGGCAGGGCGTACAGTTGCCCGGCGAGGTAGTGCGCGAAGGTCTCGGACATGCCGTGGGGTCGACTTTCGTCAAAACCGATGCGCGCCCCGTCGCTCAGGCGCCGCAGACTCTGGTGGACGTGCCCGCCGCAACCCGGCAGGTCCGCGCGCCACTTCGCCATGAAACTCGCGATGAAACCGTGCTGCAGCGCGATTTGCTTGGTGCCGAGCTTGAAGAGCGCCGCGCGGTCGGCGGCCTCGAGCGCCGAGGTGTACACGGGCGCCGCCTCGTAGACCCCGGGCCCGGTCTCGGTGTGCAGGCCCTCGAGCGGGATGTCGAACCCTTCCATCCCCTCCCAGAGCGCGCGGAAGTACGCCGGCTCGGCCGCCGGCCTGAGCAGGGAATACCCGTGCATCCCCGGCGTGATCGGCTCGGGGGGCGCCCCGTGTTTTGCCGCAAGGCTACCCGGCGTCTCACGGAAATTAAACCACTCGTACTCGACGCCCGCCTGCACGTCGATGTCGAGGTCCGCGGCTTTCGCCAAAACCCGCCGCAGCAGGGCCCGCGGGCAGATGTCCCCGAGGGCGCCCCCGCCGAAGTCCCCGATGACGAGCGGGAGGTCCTGGAGCCAGGGCACGCGCCGGAGGGTGCCGGGGTCGACGCGCACGCGCGCATCGGGGTAGCCGGTGTGCCAGCCGACGAGGGTCGTATTGTCGTAGGGCTGGTCGGCGATGTCCCACCCGAACACGACGTTGCAAAAGCCTACGCCAACGTCGAGGCTCGCGAGGAGTTTTTCGCGGCGGAGCCACTTCCCGCGCGGCACCCCATCGGTGTCGAAGCAGGCGAGCTGGACGGGCCCGGGGGGGAGGTCGTGGAGGGGCGGCGGCGGCATGGGGCGAAGATGCGGCGGTGTGGCCGGGGTGGGGGTGGGGTGCGGGTCGGGAGAATTTTTGGGGCTTTGCTGGGAAAGGTCCAGAAACAACTTGTTAGAAGCCGAGCCAAAAATTTTATACATTCTAATTTCAGTGCTGAACAGCCATATTTCTCCAAATGTCGGAACTTTGATTGGTTTTTGCGGCTAAGTAGGCCACTTATTCGGTTTTGGCGACCGCGGTTATGGTTGAGCCCAGCCGTGTGGGCGGGCAGGCCTGGTGGAGTCTATAGGTTCGACGGGTGCAGCCGCTACACCTTTGTGAAGCACCACTCACCAGTCCGGTGCTCCTGAGGCCTTATGCAAACGAACTACCCCCCCCATTCGCCCAGCGCCCAGCGCTAACCCGAGTCCTGCCCCCGCGGCGGGGCGCCTTGCTTAGCCTGTTGGCTGGGCTTACCCTGCTCGTCGCCTGCGACAAGGATCAAAACGCCCGTCCCGAGTCCCAGGAGTTGGTGCTCGTTCAAGAAACGCCGTTTGGGAGCATCAGCGCAATCAACGGCACCCTCGTCCTAGAGCGAGTGGAAGTGCTCCACACCCTCGCAGAACAGTACGTCGCGCAGGAAGGTCGGGCATTCGGCTGGCCGATCACCACATACGCTGAAGCCTACCATTCCTACATTAAGGAACTCGATGCGCTCGATGTCCAGCCTGAGCGCTACGACGAAAACTTGGTTGCTGTCCAGCCCAACGACAGCGAATACTGGTTCAAGAAGATTGTCGAAGTAGGTCTCTTCGGTGAGATTATGAATCCGCAGCGGACCTTCGTAATTGGGGATTCAGCTTACACATACGAAGTAGGCCGTCTCGACGTGCGGCACTTCGACCGGGAGAAGGGTGCCGCAAACGGTCCGATCCTCAATCAACATGCCGTATCGATTAGCTATCGGTCGGAAAATTTGGCGCAACGCCAAGAGTTCTGTCCGTCCTTCTTCAACAGGGGGGGGCGCTGTCCAGGGACGAGACTACGCCATAAACTTCGTGAAGTAAACACCTTTGCTATCTGTGCATTGGAAGCGGTGACAGAGTCGGAGTACGAAACTCGGAGGAATGTTTTCGGGGGATGCAAATGGGTGCAGACCAGCGCCGATACAAGCCGGCATAATGGAACATTGACCGGAAATGTTGCAGGATCGCAATCCGGAACGAGAGGTGGTCCATACCGTCTGACCCAACTAGACACAGAAGATATCACCACTCCTGTTTTCTACGCTGGCCTCTGTTCTATGAACGGTGCTACTGGCTTTGGAACAGGCTTCGTGCGTCACATGGATCAACCCGGTCAGCCTCTCGGAATCTGTGAAGACCGCCGCTAGGTAACTCAGCGTCAGTTCCAAAATCTTTTACCGATCAGCGCACCTAGGTCTTTACCTGACTTAGGTGCGCTGCTTTATTGCGCAATATGATTAAGCGGCAGCTGCCGTGCTTGCTGATGCTCTGCGGCGCCGTCTTGCCCGTGCTCGCACAGGTCCGCGGTACTATCCTCGCCAACGACGGCGAGCCGCTCCCCTACGTACTCGTGAGCGGAACCACGACGGGTGCCGTCACGGAGACCGATCTCTTCGGCGGTTTCACGCTCAGTGCCCCCGACTCCTCACTCCGTATATACAGCGCGCTGTACGGTGATACTATCGTTGCTGCCCGCTTCTTCGCGTCCAGGCGGCCATTCACCTTCGCCGCCACGCAACTCTCGGTCGTCAACGTGGTGGCGCGTACGGAGGCCAACATCGGGCACTACTACTTGCGGCCCGCCGAGTTGGCGGCCGTCCCGCCGCTTGGCGGCACCGTCGATGTCCTGCGCTCGCTCCAGTCCCTGCCGGGGATCTCGGGTGCGGGCGAGGGGACGGCCGCGATTGGGATCCGCGGGGCTCCCGTGACGCAGACCCAGACCATCATCGACGGCGCCATCATCTACAACCCGACCTCCTTTTTCGGCTTCACGGGGGCCATCAATTTCGCCACCGTGCGCGATGTCAATCTGTACGTCAGTGGTATCCCGGCGCGCTACGGCGGGCGGGCCGCTGGCGTACTCTCGGTCGCGACGCGCCAGGGCCGCACGGATCGCCACCGCCGCACCCTCGGCGTCGGCTTCCCGAGTGCCGGCCTCACGATGGACGGACCGCTCGGCAAGCGCGGGGGCTCGTATTTCTTCGGAGGACGTACGACCTACCTCGGCGTTGGCGTCATCGGAGCGGGTATCCGACTGCTCGAAGGCGACTTTGTGGGTAGGGCGGATATTCCACTCAAGAACTGGACCGCTACCGTTGCGACTTACGGAAACGTCTCTAACATTGGTGGTCCCGAGCAGTCCGACGTGAGCACCTCACCCAGGTCTTATGTCGGGTACGACAACATCGCCGCTTCCGTAACCGCGAGAGGGCGCATCGGCGGTGCCGATCTCGTACTCCGCACCGGGCAGACGCAGTACTACAACCGCACCAGTTCGACGATCCCCGCCACCGACGACGATCCCTTCGCGGTGAAGCAGCGCAGCGCCAATGGCATCACCTCGACGTGGTTCGACAGCTACGCCACCGGAGTGCTATCACCGCGGTGGACTTACGAACTCGGTTTGCGGGCTGCCGCGGATCGGTTTCCCAGTCGGGAACGGTTCCGCGAGGACAGTTCGGGTACCACCGTGGTGGATGAGCGTGTGGCGACCGTCACGCGTGCAAATGTGCTCGCACCCTCCGCCACGGCAGATTACGTGGCCGGCGCTTTTCGGGCGAGCCTCGGCGTGCGTGTGAGCGCGGTATTCACCGGTGGGATCGAGCGCCGCGATCTCCTCGCCGAGCCCCGCCTCGCCCTGGCCTACGCGCCGCGGCAGTGGACCTACAGCCTGCACTTTGACCGCATGCGGCAGCACGAGCACGTCTTCAACACCAACTCCACCTTCGCGACGCTCGATCAGTACTTCGGTCCGACGGCGGCTGCGCCCACGCCCTACACGGATCAAGTGAGCCTTGGGCTCGCCCGGGCCGCAGTATCCGGCTGGCCGAGCCTTACCGGCTCCGTGTTTTACAAGCGCCTCAACCGTCTCGCCGAGCAACGTTTCCTCAGACGCGTGAGCGAGGCCGAGCTCTCGGCGGCCGATGGACGCGCCGTGCTACTCGGCGACGGTTGGGCAGCGGGCGTCGAGGCGCTCCTAACCGGCTCGGTGCCGCTGTTCGACTACCGCGTCGGTTATGCGTACATCGAGTCCGAGACCACCTTCGCTGGCCTTAATGGCGGTCGTGCATTTCCCTATAAGTGGAACCGTCCGCACAGCCTCAATGTGCTTCTGTCTCATAAACTCGGCGAGCGCTGGGATTTCAGCTCGCAGTTTGTTTATCAATCCGGCTACGCTTACACCTCTCCAGTGGCGACTGGCTATACGCGGACGCTCGGAGCGCAGGGCGCAACACTGATCTCTACTTCTCGAAACAATGCTCGTACGCCACCCAATCACCGCCTAGACTTAAGCGTTCGCTACGGCTTCGAGCGGAGCAATGGCCGGCGTCACGAATTTACGGCCTCGATCTACAACGCCTATGCCCGCCTTAACCCCACTCACGTACTAGTAGAGTACGACAGTGTGTTCGAGCGGGCGCCAGATGGGGGCGGGCGACTGGCGGGCTACAAACCGAGTTTCACGCGCCGCAGTATCCTTCGCGCGGTGCCTGGCGTGTATTATGCTTTCACTTGGTGACATTAGGAAGCCTATGAACCGATTTACCACAGTGTTATTCGCGGTGTTAGCCATGTGCTTCAGTGATTGCACCCTACAGGATGACTGGCCCGAGGCCGATCTGGGGCCGAAATTCTTCGTCGAGGGCTACGTCGATCCCGCGCTCGGCGCGAGGATATACGTGAGTCGGACTGTCCCGCTCGGCGCTCAGGACCTCTACCCTGGCACCCCTGTCTGGGTATTGGACGCAACCGTGCGCCTGATTGATTTGTCGGACAATTCCGAGCAGGTGCTACCAGTGGATACCTTCGGGATATACGTCTTGTCCGCCAAACACGTTTTGCCACGAAGACCTTACCGCATTTCAATCGCGGCCGCTGGATTGCCAAACGCTGATGTTAATTTGCCAGAAACCCCGCCGGCGCCCGTCGTCCAAACTTCCCCGACGACACTAGTGAGCAGAAATCCTGGTTGTTTAAATTGTGCAAGTCTATTGGTTAAAAACGTGCGAGTTACAACGAGTGAAGTTTATGGATTGTACCTCGGTAGCCAGGATAGGGTAGGTTTTGAAGACTTTCCCGCTGGTGGGCCCAATGGAGTGGGTTTTGTAGCATCGGGTACAGAGGGCGCTTGCCGTGTGTCTTTCCAAAGCGCCGCCGTTGGAGCCGGCTGCGACAAGGTGTCGCCCACGATCACCGGGACGCTAAGCTGGGATGCGACCACTGCGCCCGACACCATCGTCGGCCACGTCGCGTACGTAGACCCGGGCTACGTCGACTACATAGACGCTTTGGCGATCAACGCCATCGACTTCGGGCTGCAGGGCCAATTCCTCTACAACATCCAGAGCGAGATCCCGAGCAATGTCGCGGGCGGGTACGGCTTCGTGCGCGCGCAGCACACGACGGAAATCCCGGTGGAACGACCGTGATGGCGTGGCGCGTCAATTGCACGTCATTCAGCGTACCCCCCCTACCGATCCGGCGACCGAAACCCCGGCGCCACCGCGTAGTCCGTCCGCACCCGCATGTACCCGTGCCCACTCATCGTCTGCGTCGCCACCGGCACCAGCTCGACCTCGTACACGCCCGGGAACCCACCCTCGCGAAACTTCCCCCCGACCCCCACGCGGCCGGCCAGGGGCTCGAGCGTCGGGAAGTCGATCTGGTTGGCGTGGTCGGGCTCGGCTACGTAGGCGTCCGTGCGCGTACCGAGGAGGTAGTGTCCCAGCGTGAGGGCCCCGCCCGAGGGCTGGCCGGCCGTCGGGGGAGGGACCGCCGTCGTGGGGCCACTCACGAGCCGTAGGGTCGGCCGCGCGCTGAAGACGTACATCTGTCCGATCCGGGGCGCGGCGAGCGTGATGCTCCGCGCGTCGCCGGCCAACTCCAGGCCCGCGCTGAGGACTTGCCAGTCGCCGTACTGTGCGGCGTTCGGCAACTGAATCTCGAGCGGCGTCTCGACCACCTGCTTAAAGGACAGCGTGTAGATGAAGCGCCCGGTTTCGTCGACGTTTTCGTTGAGCCTTCCGGCAAAACCCGCCCCACTGAAGCTCATCGGTAGCAGCAGCGAGAGCTCTGGACGGCCCCGGTCGTCGAGCCGCAGGGCGAACTCGTGCTCGACGGCGAGCAGGGCCCGCAGCCCGTGCATCGTGCAGCACCACCACGAGCGCCGCGGGTTCGAGGGCGCGAGGTGGCCCTCCTCGAGGAAGTGATGCCCGAAATCACCGCTGGCGTACTGGTTGAAGGCCAGCGCATTCGGGATCGCGTAGTGGGCCGCCTCGCGGTAGCGCGCCTCCCCGGTGACCTGGTAGAGCTGGAGCGCGAGGCGGACGAAGTCGGCCGAGCTGCAGCCCTCGTCGCGCTCGCCGTGGTGGTCGCGCCCCGGCTGCTCCCCGCCGAAGTACTCCTTCACGGCCCCGAAGAGCGTGTAGTCATCCGAGGCGAGCAGGTCGTCGAAGAGCCCCCGCACGTAGGCCAGGTGCTTCGGCTCCTCGGTGAGGCGGTACAGGTCCACCACGCCCCGCAGGGTCGACAGGTACCCGTGCGAGTGTTGCACCCCGCGCGGGGGCATCACCTCGTAGGCGTCGACGGCGGCCTGGCGGTAGCGGGCGTCGCCGGTGGCGCGCGCGAGCATCACGAGGCCCTCGATGTACTGCGTGAAGCAAATGATGCCCTTGGCGCCGAAGCCCTCGAGCCGCTTCACGACGGCCGGTTGGCGCGCGGCGGTGGCCGTGGTGATGAAGAAGTCCCCGAGTCTGCGCGCGGCCGCGAGCGCCGCGGCGTCCTGGGTGCTCTCGTAGTAGGCCATCAGCCCGACCAGCATCCGGCCGTTGCCCCATAGCAGCGCCATGTGCTCCCCGCCGATAGCCTCGGCCGTGAAGGCCAGCGCCGGATCGCCGAAGCGCCCGTCGGCCTGCTGGTAGGCGATGATGCTGTCGGCCAGGGCGTCGACCGAGAAGCCGTTCGGGAGCTGCCCGCCGGGCAGGGCGCCCTCGGCCACGGCCACGCTCATCACCTCGAGGTAGCGCCCAGACAGGTCGCCGGAGAAGTTGTAAAAGCGCCGCGGGTCCGAACGGTCGAGGCGCACGTCCGAGAGCACGAAGTCGAGCGTGAAGGCCGGCACCTGCTCGAGGGTCGTGAGGCGCGCCATCGCCATCCCGAGCCGCATGTCGAGATCGGAAGGGTGCGTAAGGTCGAGCCCCTGGGCGGCGAGTTTTGGCGAAAGCCCGCAGAGGCACGCGATGCAGAAGGCGGGGGCGAGTAGTCTCATGACCGAAAGGTACTCGGATCGCGGAATTGCACCACTAAGGACGGTGCGGTAAGGCGTAGCATGAGCTCTCTAAACGTCCCCAGAACGACGAAAGGCCCCACCCCTCACGGAGCAAGACCTCTTTTTAACCGGAGTACGCGCCCGGTGCGGTTGCGGGGCTAACACGCCGCGGGGGTAGATTAGTTCCCCGCTCGCGCAAAAACTTCACGCCGGCGCCCCCGTTTTGGCGAAAGCCCCCCCGCAGCGTAGCCCTCGCCACAGTAGTAATCGCACCTTGCGTCCTGGTAAGCCCTACACCACCTCATCCTTCAACCCTTCAACAATCAGACGCATCCTCCACGTCGACATGGACGCCTTCTACGCCTCCGTGGAGCAGCGCGACGACCCGGACCTGAAGGGACTCCCGCTCGCCGTCGGGAGCGACTCGGCGCGGGGCGTGGTGGCGGCGGCGAGCTACGAGGCGCGGGCCTTCGGGGTGCACTCGGCGCTGGCCTCCCGGATCGCGGTGCAGCGCTGCCCGCAACTCAGGTTCGTGCGGCCGCGCTTCGCCGTGTACAAGGCCGTCTCGCAGCAGATCCGCGCGGTATTCGAGCGTTTTACGGAAGTCATCGAGCCGCTCTCGCTCGACGAGGCCTACTTGGATGTGTCGCATGTCTGCAAAACCCTCGACGACGCCGTCGACATCGCGCGCGAGATCAAGGCCGGCATCCTCGCCGAGACCCGGCTTACCGCCACGGCCGGCGTGGCCCACGGGCGCTTCCTCGCGAAGCTGGCCTCGGGGATGAACAAGCCCGACGGCCTCACCGTCATCCGCCCCGAGGAGGCGCCCGCGATCCTGGCCGCGCTGCCGGTCGGGAAGTTCCACGGCATCGGCCCGGCCACGGCCGGGAAGATGAACGCGCGCGGGCTCTACACCGGGGCCGACCTCGCGGGCGCCGATCGCCTCGGGCTCCTGCGGCGCTTCGGCAAGCGCGGGGCCTACTTCCAGGACATCGCCCGCGGCATCGACGAGAAGCCCGTGCAGCCGAACCGCGTCCGCAAGTCCGTCAGCGCCGAGACCACCTTCTCGCGCGACTACGCGACGGCCGCAGAACTGGTGCCCCTCCTCGGGCCCCTGGCCGAGAAGGTCTGGCTCGCGCTGGAGCGACTCGACCGACCGGCGCGCGGCGTCGTGGTCAAGGTCAAGTACCGCAACCACGAAATCCAGACCCGGCAGCAGGCGCTGGACTCGCCCGTGCGGGACGTAGCCCACCTGCTGGCCGAGGCGGAGACGATCCTGAAGCATAAGATCGACCTGCCGCTACCGGTGAGGCTGCTCGGGGTGGGGGTGTTTAACCTGGGGGGTGGGGCCGGCGGCACGGAGGTTTTGCCGAAAGGCGTAGGGCAGCAGGGCGAACTGAATTTCTGAACTCGTCGCCCAACCCGGTTGGCGAGCCCGAGGACCTAGGTATGCCTCTTGCGCCGTGCAGACTACAGGTTCGCGGACGAGTGCACTCCTCCGATTTATCGTCCTGCACGCCGTCGCAGGTCGGCCCGGGGATGGTCGTCCGAGCAGCGACACGAATTAGGTCACATAAGCGCAATGTTTGAGCTTTATGTAGACGTAAGTCTCTCTAAACCTACCATTTAGACGTCATCTCGGGTAAAATTACCCGCTTTCGGGGTATTATAGGTCGGGCAGACGGCGGTTCTTGCGGGGAAATAAACAAGGATCGCCCCCCTCCACCGCAAACTGCGTATGCTCCCGCGAAATGCCTTTCTACTGTGTTGCCTCCTCGCCGGCGTCGGGGAGGCGGTGGCCCAGGATGCGCTTTTGCTTTACCACCTGGAGGCCGTCCCGAAGCGCCTGATGCTCAATCCGGCCGCCCCGGTGGCGCACCGCGCGTGGCTGAGTCTACCGCTCGTGGGCCACGCCGACCAGACGGTGCAGACGCCCTTCCGCCTCGGCGAGGTTTTGAACCTGAGCGGGACGACGCTGCGGGCGCTGGCCGACGAGACCTCGGCGGTTGCGTTCGACGACCTCGAGATCGACGCCCCGGCGGCCATCGACGCCCTCGACCCCCTCGGGCGCGCCCGGGTGACGACGCGCGTCAACCTCCTGTCCTTCGGGATCCACCTGCCGCAGGGGCTGTTCTCGCTCAACGTCGACCAGCAGGCCGACCTCTACGCGGCCGCCGGACCGGATATACTGGCCGGCCTGTACTTGGGCGAAACTTACCTCCGCGCCAACGGGGTCGACACGCGTGGGCACAACTACGACGCCAACCTGCGCACGAGCTACAGCTTCGGCTACCAGGTCAAGCCCGGCGACGGGGCCCTGCGCCTCGGGGCCAACGTCAAGCTCGTCAAGGTCCAGGCCCACGCCCACCTGCGCGACCTCGACGTCGAGGTGACCCCGGAAGGGCGCGAGAGCGTCACGGTGTTTTACGAGGGGCACTCGCGCGCCTCGGGCTTCGCCGATTTTCGTGACGAGCGGGCCGGCAGCGAGGATCTCACCTGGCGCCAGGCGTTCACGGGCGGCAACTGGGGCCTCGGCGTCGACCTCGGGGCGCACTACCAGTACACGGAGCGACTGCACCTGAGTGCTAGCCTCACGGACCTCGGGCTCGTGCGGCTCGGCGACCAATCGCGCGAGTACGAGTTCCATAATACACTGCGCCGCGGGGACAGCCAGCCGCTGGCGAGTCGGGAGACCGTCACCGTCGCGCGCGCGGTCGAAGAGACCGAAGTGTTCGCAGGCGACGGCCGCCCCAGGATCATCAACAATGACGCTTACACTCGGCCGCTGCCCACGACGCTCTACCTCGGCGGCGAGTACCGATTCGCGGGGAGCAACAGCGCGGGACTGGTCGTGCGCAATAGCCTCCGGGGCGGGCGCCTGCAGACGGCCGCGGCGGCGAGCCTCAACCTGCGGCCCTGGCGCGTCCTCGAGGCCAGTACCTCCGTGTCGTGGGCGGATGGCGCTGGGGTCGGGGTAGGTTTTGGCGCAAGCTTTCAACTGTCCGTGCTCCAGGTTTACGTCGGGACCGACAACCTGCTGGCCTTCCGCGACCTCGAGCGCGCACGCTGGGCGAACGCCTTCGCGGGGGTCACGTTCCTGCTTCCCGAAAAGCGCGAGGTCCGCGTCGGTAAGGCCGGGAGTAGCAGTGGCCAGCGGCGCCGCCGTGAGCCGGCCGTGAAGTGTTACGAGTTTTAGCGAAAGCGGAAATCGACCCACGCTTGGTCACCGCCCCGAAAGCGTGCCCACCGCCCGTGGGATGCCACTCACTCCTCGCCGCCGAATACGTCCGCCCAGACGTCCGCGTCGCCTTCCTTCCGACCCTCGGCCGGCGAGTCGTAGACCACGAGGTACCCGCCCCCGACGTGGTCGCAGAGGCCCTCGGCCTTATCGGTCCCGTAGTCGACCTCCTCGGCGTGCGTGATGTCGAAGAGGCGCTCGACCTCGTGGAGGACGTTG
Source organism: Saprospiraceae bacterium (assembly GCA_965215115.1). GTDB lineage: Bacteria > Bacteroidota > Bacteroidia > Chitinophagales > Saprospiraceae > CALDTK01. The sequence continues at coordinate 526,997 of OZ244050.1, read as the reverse complement.
GTGTGGACGTCGTCGAAGCCACCCTTCACGCGCCAGATCGCGATGTCGCCGTCGAGGTCCATCGTCGGGCCGGCCAGCACGTACAGGTGTCCGTCGTCCGCGTCGGTGTAGCACTCGCGCACGCCCATGCCGTCGAGATTGAGGAAGTGCTTGCGGTAGCGCTCGCCGTGCTTGCCGATCTTGCGGAGCTTGAGGCGTCGGCCTTTTTTCTTGAGCTTGAACCGCACCTCGAGTACGACGGCGTACCCGTTGAGCACCGGGCCGCGCAGCCCCAGGAACACCCGCTCGCCGACGGCCGTCAGGCCTTCGATGTCGAAGCCGTTGTCCTTGCTCGGGATCGCCATGTACTCGCCGATGTGGTCGTCGTCGCGCAGGGCGCGGATCAGCTTGTTGGACTTGCCCTTGGTCTTCATGTGCGCCGCCACCACGGGGGCCCCATCCCGCAGCACGACCTTCCGCGGCTCGGGGTGGCCATCGGCGGCGATCGTGAGGGGCAGGCGGATGAAGTTGTAGCGGTTGTCGTCGACCTCGATGGTCTTCAGGGCCGCGAGCTGCTCGTCTACGTCGTCCGCGGGGTCCGGAGCGCTGCGTTTCTTGCTCATCGACCCCGACACCCACAGGAAGCCCCCCGCTACGTCGAGCCCCTCGATGTCCATCTCGACGTCCTCGCCGGCGGGGAGGTCGACGAAGTGCGCGAGCCTGAACTGCCGGTGCTCGCCGTAGGCCTCGCCGTCCCAGCGCAGGCGCTCGATCGTGGTCGACTCGTCGAACGCGAGCCAGAGGTAGTCCCCGGCGCGCGTGATCGAGGAGATGCCCTCGCGGATCGCGGAGGCGTGCTGGTTGCGACTTTCGTCAAAACGCAAAGCGACGCGGGTGTGGGGCGGGGCGGGGAGTCTCTGCATGGCGCGGGGTCTTGATAGGACGCGCATTCGAGGGCGGCTGTTCAGGCGCGCGGCCTGCGGGCAGTCACGTCGGCGACGGCGACGGCTGCCGTGCCGTCGGCATCGCGGCAGGCACACAGCAAGAGACACATGGCAGTGACGGATACGCAGCCCGGGCACGAGCGGCGACGGAGGCTCATCGTGCCGCGAAACTACCGATCAGTGCGGCGTCCCCTCGAGGTCGGCTTTCGCCAAAACCTCCGGCGTGAGGCCCTCGATTGGCCCGCGGACGTACACGTGCCGCAGGCTCGCGACGGCCCACTTCGCGTTGGCGAGACTGAGGCGCCCGAACACCTCGGCGTGGTCGAGCACGACGCGGTCGCCGTTGCGGACGTGGTCGAAGAAGGCATCCCCGAGGCAGCGCACGTACGTGGCGTCGACGTAGCCCCCGAGTTCGGCCTCGATCAGCGACAGGCCCTCGGTGACGTGGAGGCGCTGCAGGTTGACGCCATCGCCGACGCTGAGCCTGCGGGCTACGAGGCTGTACACCTGCGCGTTGTCGAGGTGGAGGCTTGCGCCAAAACTCGCGTAGGAGGCGTCGAGCAGGCCGGCCACGCGGATGCCGCTGAGCCGCACGGGCGCGGCGCTCGTGCTCCTCGCCAGCAGGAGCTCGTGGGAGAGTTGGAGGCCGCGCAGGTCGAGGCCGGCCCGGAAGGAGGCCCCGGTCAGGTCGACGAGGCCACCGTACACGAGTTCGCCGGGGCGCCCCGCGAGTACGGGGCCGTCGAACTGGCAGCTCCGCAGGTTGACGAGCGTCGGGAGGGTCACGCGCAGGGGCCCGGCGCTGGCGTCGGCCGGGAGGCGCTGCCCGAAGTCGCTCAGGTAGACGGTGTCGCGGAAGTGTTCGAGGGGGCGGGCGAGGAGCGCCGGCTGCGGCGCGCCGGCGGCGGTGGCTTTGGTCACGTCGTGGCTCGTGGTACACGCCGAACCGCCAGCCCCACCCACGAGGGTGAGACCGGCGGCCGTGATGCAGAACACTACACTGGGAAATCGGAAGGTCATGAGGTTATTGGGTCTTCGAGGTCGAGGCGGCGGGGCGCATCTTGGCGGCCTGCGCGGCGGCGGCCTTGCGGGCGATGTTGCCGTTGGCGAGTTCGGCCTTGATGTAGCCCTTCAGCTCTGTCAGGGTGTAGGCGTTGCCGGTGGGGCGGGCGGCGTCGAGCTGGCCGGCGGCGTGGCGGTGGCGAATGTCGTCGGCGCCGGGGCGTTTTGCCGAAAGGCCGGTGGGCGTAGTCGTGCCGCCCTTGAGGCCGTAGACGCCGCCGTTGAAGCGCAGCGGGAGGTAGGACGGGAAGAAGTAGTTGTCCTGCTCGTCCTGCTCGGCGATCTCCTCCTCGGCGTCGGCGATCATGACGAGGAAGTAGTCGCCCGTGATCCCGGGCACGGTGTAGGACTGGGAGATGTTGCTGCCGAAGAGCCGGCCGCCGAGGCTGGCGTCGGCCGGCACGTCGACGTTGATGACGCAGCCGCTGTCGCCGCACTGCGGGCCGGCGGGGTTGCCGGAGGCGCTGAGCTTATTCTGGAACAGCACCCCGTAGTCGTTCATGTTGTAGGCGTTGTAGTACACGTAGTAGACATCCCAGTCGGTGGCGGCCTTAGCGGTGCCGGTGCCGAAGTTGTAGATGTCGTAGGTCACGATGCGGTCGGCGCGGGACTGGCTCTGCGGGTCGTACTCGTCGTTGTAGACCCAGCTGAGCAGATCGGCGCCCGTGGAGCCTGGACCCGGGTTCGGAGTTGGGTTCGGATTCGGGTTAGGGTTTGGATTCGGGTTCGGGTCTGGTGCCTTGCCCTTCTCCTGGCTGGCGACGAAGAGCGCGGCGTTGCCGGCGTTGTCCTTCATGATCATCTCGTTGACGAGGAAGTTGTAGTCGATCCAGATGAACCCGCGGTCGCCCCAGCCCGTGTCCCAGGAGTTGACGACGCGGAAGGCCCCGTTGGCGCCCTTGGCGTCGTCGTACCCGATGATCACCATGGCGTGGCGGCCGTGCTGGGCGTTGGGGTCCTTGTTGCCGTTGGCGTTGATGACGCCGTCGCCGCGCCACTCCATGAAGGCCCGCCCGAGCTCGGCCCCGAAGGCGATCGGGAGCTTGTCGTTGAGGGTCTTCTTGATGGCGTTGACCGAGCCCTCGATCCGGCGGAAGCCCTGGATCTTGTTGTTGGCCGCGGCCTGGTCCCAGCTCGGGCTGTAGTTCTGCTGCGAGCAGTCCCCGAGGCTGGTGTACGGTACGTCCGCGAGGGAGGCGAGGCCCTTGGTGCGCATCACCTCGAAGGCGGGCTCGAACTGTGTGCCGTCGCAGTTGAGGCCCTTCTGCTGATCGGGGACGGCGGTGAACAGGAAGCGCGCCGAGCCTTGCTTGCGTGGGTCGGCCAGGGCCTGGCCGGTTTCGTTGGCGTCGATGGCGTTCATGGCGGTCTTGAGGTTGTAACCCACGGCCCAGGCCACGCAGGTGCCGTAGGAGCCCTGCTGGCCGACGGGCGGCAGGTGCATCGTGAGGTCGACCTTGGCGGGTAGGGTCGCGTTGCCGAAGCCGAACGAGGCGTTGACGGGGGTCTTGGAGAGGTCGCCGATGGCGGTGAGGCCGGTGGCGTACGGGAATTCCGAGACGGGCGGCGTGACGGGACCCTGGCCGTCGTCGTCGTCGTCGTCGCCGTCGTCGATGGCGTTGTCGTCCTTCTGGCAGCCCGTTAGCGTGGCGAAGGCGAGGAGGAGGTAGAGGAAGGCTCTCGGGGAGGGAACTGCAAACTGCATGGTGGGTGGATTGAGTGGTTTGCAGCTAGATCGCAGATGCGCCGAGAGGTGAACAGGTGGCGACGCTCAGCACGGCGGCGGGGCGGAGTAGCGGCCGGTGGCTTTTCTTTGTTTTCCGCAAATAGCCTCCCCGATGCTCTACCGTCACCTCCCGCTGGTCACCGCCGCCGTGCTGACCCTCGCCGCCTGCCGCTCGGACATCAAGAACCCCGACGCCGAGGTGCTCGTCGAGCCCGGGGCGCGCGCGGATACGGCTTTCGCCAAAACGAGTCCTGGCCCGGGGGGAGAGCCTACGGCTTTCGCCAAAACCGTGATCGGGTACTGGGTCGGAGATTTCGAGCCGGAACGCAAGGAAGGGGAGGACCTCAGCGTCTTCGCGGGCGAACGAGAGATCTGGAACCGGGCCAACAAGATCAACCTCTCCATCGATCGCCTCACGCGGGATAGTGTGTTCGGGCACAGCGTCGTGGCCGGGAATGACCGCCCCTTCGAGGGTACCCTGACGCAGGATGCCGGTGGCGCGGTAACCTTCGCCGTCCGGGAGCCGGGCGACAACCGCTACGATGGCGCGTTCGACTTCGTGATCGACGACGGCGTCCTCACCGGCGCCTGGCAGGCCTACGAGAAGATCGAGATCCCCCGCCGCACCTACGCGCTGCGCCGCCGTGACTTCGCGTACGACCCCGGCGTCCGGCTCGAGCGAAGGGAGGCCTTCGTCGACTGGAACCGCTTCCGCGAGACCGCGGAGGTCGAGGAGATCGACGGCGACACCTACGAGTGGATGGAGCGCACCTACGCCGCCAGCACCCCGGCCGCCTTCGAGCTCAACGCCTCCGCCGGGCGCCTCACCGAGGCCCAGGTGGCCAACCTCAAGCGCGGCGACCTCGTCATCATCCGCAACGCCATCTACGCGCGGCACGGGTACTCCTTCCGCGAGCGACCGCTCCGGGTCTTCTTCGACCAGCAGGACTGGTACATCCCCGTCCACGCCGACATCACGTCCGACTTCACGCCGGTGGAGCTGGCCAACATAAAATTGTTGCTGCGCTACGAGGGCAATGCGGCGGAGTACTACGATCGCTTTGGGCGGGGCTAGCCGGGGGCGCGGGGCCGCGGCGGGGGCGGCGCTACCGCGACGGCGCCCCGCCGTGCGGACGGCCTTTCGCCCGGCCGTGCGGACGGCTATGCGGATGGCTATGCGGCCAGCCTCCGCGTTGGCGCTCGCGGGCTTTGGCTACTTGTGTTGGCTGATGGTGCTCATCACGTGGCAGTACGTCCCGGCCGATCTCGACGTGGCATTCCTGCGGGTGAAGTCGGTGGCGCTGAGCGTGCCGTACTACCGCTACGCCTTCTTCGCGCACGTGTACACGAGTTTGCTCGTCTTGCTGGCCGGCGCGCCGCAGTTCTCGACCGTCTTGCGGGAACGCTACCCGGCGCTGCACCGCGGGCTCGGGCGCGTGTACGTGGGACTGGTTTTGGCGACAGCCGCCCCCACCGGCCTCGTCATGGCCTACCACGCGAACGGGGGATGGACGGCGCAGTTGAGCTTCGGCCTCCAGGCGGTGTTGTGGTGGTGGTTCACGTACCGCGCCCTGAGCACCATCCGCGCCGGTGACGTGGCGGCCCACTCGCGGTACGTGTGCTACAGCTACGCGATGACGCTGTCGGCCATCACGCTGCGCCTGTGGAAATGGGGCATCGTAGCCGCCTGGGCGCCCCCGCCGATGGACACGTACCGCGTCGTGGCCTGGCTGGGGTGGACGGTCAACCTCCTCGCCGCCGTCGCCTGGCTGAAATTCGGGGGAGGACGCACGCCTTCTAGACCCAGATGACAAGGCCGAATCCCGAAACCTGTACCTCCGCGTGTCAGTCCCGCTCCCGGAAGCCCTTGTCCCCACACATCCTTACGATGCGTGGCTGGAAGCTCCCGAGCACGTCCACGAGCTCGACCTGCGCGGCCATCACCTCGTGAATGTCCTTGTAGGCGTCCGGGGCCTCGTCGAGGCCGGCGCCCAGCAGGGTGACCTCGGCGGCCCTGAGTTGGGCCTCCCAGTCGGCGGGCTGGAGGGTCTTCTTGGCCTGCGTACGGGACATCTGCCGGCCGGCGCCGTGGCTCGCGCTCGCCAGACTCGCCGCCACGCCCCGGCCGCGGACGATGAAGCCCGCCGTGGCCATCGACCCGGGGATGATCCCGAGGACGCCCGCGCCGGCCGGGGTCGCGCCCTTGCGGTGCACGATGCGCTCCACGCCGTCGGCGTCGAGCTCGCGCCAGGCGAAATTGTGGTGGTTCTCGATACGGACCAGCGCCCGGGAGCGCAGGCCCACCGCGATCCGGTCGTGGATCACGTGGTGACAGGCCGAGGCGTAGTCGCCCGCGAGATTCATCGACATCCAGTACTCCTGGCCGGCCTCGGTGTCGAGGTCGAGCCACGCCAGGTGCCGCGCCTCGTCGGGGAGCCGGGTGGTGGCCATGGCGACCTTGGTGTAGTGGTCCGCGATGGCGGCGCCCATACCGCGGCTCCCGCTGTGGCTCAGGAGACCGAGGTACCGGCCGGGCTGCAGGCCCGTCTTCGCGTCGAACTCCGTGACATCCACCACGCCCCACTCCACGAAGTGGTTGCCGCCCCCGGAGCTGCCGAGTTGCCGCTTGACCTTGTCGGTCAGGTTGCGCAGCAGTTTGGTCTCCCGGAGGCGTGGGTCGGACGTGATCTCGTGCTCGAGCGCGCGCTTGGAGGTCTCGCGCCCGAAGAAGGTGGACGCCCGCAGGATCTTCGACAGGGACTGCACGTCGGCGTCGAGCTTCTCGACCGGCTCCGGGAAGACGCTCAGGCACATGCGGCACCCGATATCGACGCCGACGGCGTACGGGATGACGACGTTGTCGGTGGCCAGCACCCCGCCGATCGGCAGGCCGTAGCCCTGGTGCGCATCCGGCATCAGCGCCCCGCCCGTCGCGACGGGGAGTTTCATGGCGGTGTACATCTGGTGCAGCGCGCCCTGCTCGATGTGCTCGGCGCCGTAGATCTCGAAGGGGAGTCCCTTGGTCCGCAGGGGCACCTGCACGTTGGCTTTGTCCGCCACGATACGCTCGGCCACGACGCCCACCACCGGGTGCTGGACGTACGCCTCGGGTTGCGCCTGGGCCGCGAGCAGCCAGCCCCGCAGGGCATCGGCGTCGTGCTCGAGGCACCAGTTGTCCCAGTGGTCGATGATCAGCCCGAAGGCTGGGCCAGCCTCCAGGCCCCAACTCTTGAGGTCCTGTCCGGTCACGGTGGCCGTGGTGTTGGTGGCGGTGCTGTCGGGGGTTTTAGCGGAAGCGGACATAATCGGAAAGTTTTGGGGTGGTGAAGCCCCGAACGGCCCTTCCGCCCGGGGGTCAACGCATACCTTATCTCTCGTTGACGATGCAAACTTGGGAAGCTACTGCGCAAGCTTTTTGCGTAGTAAAAAATTCTTTTGGGTTTCTTTGAGTAACCCACTTTCCACTCTACACTCTACACTCCACTCTACACTTTCCACTCTCCCACTTTCTTGCCCGCCACCCGCAACGCCCTCCTCCGCTACCGTACCCTCGACCGCTGCCTGCGCAACACCGGGCGCCGCTGGAGCCTCGACGACCTCATCGCCGCCGTGTCCGACGCGCTCTACGAGTACGAAGGCCGCCAGGTAGACGTCTCGCGGCGCACCGTCCAGCTCGACCTCCAGCTGATGCGCTCCGACAAGCTCGGCTACAACGCCCCGATCGAGGTCTACGAGCGCAAGTACTACCGCTACGCCGACCCAGCGTACTCGCTCACCGACTCGCCGCTCAGCGAGCAGGACCTGAGTCGCCTCCGCGAAGTCGTCGACACGCTGCGGCAGTTTACGGGCTTTCGCCAGATGGAGACCTTCGGGGGCCTCGTCGGGCGCCTGCGCGATCAACTCGGGGCGGGTCGCTCGGAAGGGCGCCGCATCATCGCCTTCGAGCACAACGAAAACCTGCGCGGCCTGCACTGGATCGACCCGCTCTACGAGATCATCGCCGCCGGACACGTTGTCGAGGTGAGCTACCAGAGCTTCCGCTCGCGCCGCGCGAAGACCTACCGCCTCGAGCCGCACTTCCTCAAGGAATCGCGCAATCGCTTCTTCCTCCTCGGCTACGTGGCGGGCACGCCCGACGTCATGATCCTCGCGCTCGACCGCATCCACGACATCCACGACACCGCCCGGGCCTTCGCGCGCCAGCCGGGCCTCGAGCCGGAGACCTTCTTCGAGCACACCGTCGGCGTGAGCGTCACCAAGGAGGCCCCGATGGAGGTGAAGCTGCGCCTCTCGCCGAGCCGCGCGCCCTACGTGATCACGAAGCCCATCCACCACTCGCAGCGCGTTACCGGCCGCGGCGACCACTACGTCGAGGTGACGCTCGACGTGCAGCACACCTTCGAACTCGAGTCCGAACTGCTGTCCCTCGGGGAGGATGTCCAGGTGACCGCCCCGCCGCGCCTACGCCGCAGGATGCGACAACTCACCGAGGCCAGCGCCGCCGCCTACGAGCAGCCCCTCACCGACGAGGACTTCGCGCGGGTGGGGGAGCGTTTCCGCAAAACGGGTTTCCTCCACCTGCGGCACTTCCTCTCCCTACGCGACGCGAGGCAACTCCAGACCAGCGTACGTCAGCTGCAACGCAACCCGAGGCTCTTCCGGGAGGGGCCAAAGGCGTCCGACGTGCAGCAGGTCGAGATCACTGATTTGCTTTCGCCAAAACGCACGGAGCTGTTACTCTCGGCCGCGGCGAGTCTCTTCGACCGGTTAGGCCTGCGTCGCCCGAGGCCAAGTAAGGTCTTCCTCCACCGCCTGCAGGCCCAACCGGACCCACCCTTCACCACCAGCGAGGCCGGCCGCTTCTACGTCTGTCTCACGCGCTGGCGCGAGCGGCACCAGGGTCCGGAGTGTCTGTTGGGCCAGCAGCCGCTCGGCTTTGACGCGGAGTATGGGCAGGGCTTGCTGACGCGAGCGGGGATGGCGATGCGGGTGCGGTGCCAGCGGGGGCAGGTGTTTTGGGTGGTGGAGGTGGGGTAGGGGATGGGGTCCAACGTGGGCCCTCCTAGCCTTTCGGTACGTATCGCCCGCCGGCGCTCGCGAAGCCCATGCCGTAGGGGGTCGCCGCCACGCCCTTGCCGCTCGTGCGCACCGTCTCCGCCCCGCGCACCCGCTCGTACCTCTCCGCGCTGTCCTGGGTTTTGGCGAAAGCCCGCACCGGCCCGCCGTTGGTGCCCGACACGAACACGAGGCTCCCGTCCGCCAGCAGCACCTCTACCATCGATTTCGCGTCGCCCGGGATCGAGAGCCCGCCGCGCGCGTAGTCCGTGGCCCGGTAGCCGCCGCGGCCGTCTCCCAGCAGCACCAGCCCGTGGAGCGCGTCGTAACGCCCCATCCGGTTCTCCGTCCCGTAGTCGTTGCCGCTCAGCAGCAGGTCGAGGTGCCCGTCGCCGTTCACGTCGGCGGCGCGCATTCCGTACAGAGGCGCCAGCTGCGCCAGCTGCGGCAGTGGTGTCGCCGAGAAGTGCCCCGCGCCATCGTTGAGCAGCACGACGCTCGCCAGGAAGTCCGCCTCCACACTGAGGCTGTCCGCCCCGCCCAACTGCGCGATGAAGTCCTCGGCCGGCACGTGCGCCAGGTCACGGTGCGCTGGGAAGAGCCGCTTGAGTTTCGGGAGTTGCTTCTCCATCTCCTGGCGCTGGAAGTACGGGAAGAGCTGCTGCTCCCCTTCTGCATCCGCGAAGCGCGCCGCCGGAAACACGTCGATCCCACCGTTGCCATCGAAGTCGCCCGCGAACACCTTTACCAAGTCCTCGTCGCCCCGGTGGAAGAGATGATTCCGGCCCAGGTTGCCAGCCACGAGGTCGAGGTCGCCGTCGTCGTCCGCGTCGAGCGCCAGGAGGCTCGACCAGCAGCCGCGCCGCTCGGTGATCCCGGACGCCTCGCCTGCGTTGCCGGCGTGGCCTGTGTCACCGACATCCGTCTGCCAACGACTTTCGTCAAAACCGCTTACGCCATTCAGTAGGATGCGAAGCGGCCCGAAGTCCTCGGCCACGATCAAGTCGGCGCGCCCGTCCCCGCTCACGTCCACCAACAGCGCGTCGGCCACCATGCCGAGCTCCCGCAGCCACGGCGCCGCGCTGGCCGTGAATCTGCCTGAGCCGTCGTTGACGAGGAGGGTGCTCCGATCGGGCCGCGGGAATTGCATCGGGACGGCGCGCGCGCCCACGAATAGGTCCAGGTCGCCGTCGCCGTCGATGTCCGCGGCGCGCACGCAACTGCTCGAGGCCCGGAGGTCCGGTAGGGCTAGCGTGTCGAGCACCAAGCCCCGCGGGGTGTTTCGGTAGAAGTGGTCCCGGTAGCTCGCGTGGCCCACGGGCGCCTCCGTGCTCCCGTGCGCGACGTACAAGTCCTCGTCGCCGTCGCCGTCGGCGTCGAAGAACAGCGCGCCCGTTGTCTCCGGCAAGGCGCCCCAGTTCGCCGCCGGATCCGCGCTGCCGAGGGTTTTAGCGGAAGCGAAACCACCCGCCGGCGTCTGCAGCAGGAGCCGGTCCGGCCGCCGCATCGCGCCCCCGACGAAGAGGTCGTCGAGCCCGTCGCCGTTCGCGTCCCCGACCGCCATGGCGGGACCGTACTGCGACAATTGGTGCGGCAGCAGCCGTTGGAAGTCGAAATCCGGGAAGAGGTCCTCCTCGTGGGCGACGCCCCCGAGCCCGAGCCGCGCGGTCACCTCGGTGAGGAGCGGCGGGTCCGGGGCCACACCATTATTATAAGGTGTCGGTGGGCGCGTTGTGACCTCGGCCGTGGCCTCGTCGATCGTGATCCGGCGGTCGGGGTCGACGTTCGTCAAAACCGTGTACCCGCCCGTCGGCCAGCGCACGATCACGGAGTCGACCACGCGCGCCGCCCCGAGCCCGAACGTGAGGTCCGTCGATACCGTCGAGAGGTAGCCCCGGTAGGGCGACTGGTACTGGTACTGCCGCCGCCCACCCGCCACCACCGTGACGCTCGCACCGAGAGCATGCCGGTTGGCCCGCGACCCGATTAGCGTGATCGTCGTGTGCGCCGCCGAGTCGGTCTCCGCGTCGAGTGCGAGGTTGCGGTACACGAGCGCCGAGTCGTTGATGCGGTTCACGACGTAGTCCAGGTCGCCGTCGCCGTCGAGGTCCGCGGTCGCCGCGCCGCTCGAGAAGCTCGGCAGCGCCAGTCCCCAGTCCTGCGTACGATCTGTGAAGCGAGGCACCTGACCCCCGTCGTTCTCGAAGCCGTAGTTAGAAATCTCGACCGAGGGGATCTTCTCGAGCAGCTCCGCCTGCGTCATGTAGTTGCCGAGCTGGCTGGAGTAGTCCATGAAGTCCAGGTCGGTGACATCGCGCGGGAAGCCATTGGTGATGAGGAGGTCGCGGTCGGCGTCGAGGTCGACATCGGCGGCCAGCACGCTCCAGCTCCAGTCCGTGGCCCCGATCCCGGCGTAGAGCCCGACCTCGCTAAAGACCGGCAGCGAGTCCCCCGGCACCAGCGGGCCGCGGTTGAGCTGCAGGGAGTTGCGCATGTACTGGTACTGGTACCCGAACTGCTCATTGTTGAGGCGGGTATTAAAGCTCGCGCTCGGGACCATCGTCTTGCGGCGCTCGTTGGAGCTCGGGAGCATGTCGAGCGTCACGACGTCCACGCGGGCGTCGTTGTTGAGGTCGGCCACGTCTACGCCCATCGCCGAGTAGCTCGTGTGCCCGGCCATGCGCGCGATCCCGTCGGCGAAGGTGCCGTCGCGCTGGTTGATCCACGCCAGGTCGGTGGTGAGGTAGTCGTTCGACACGTAGAGGTCGGGCCAGCCGTCCTGATTGAGGTCACACACGGCCACCCCGAGCCCGAAGCCGTCCTCGTTGATCCCGGCCGCGCGTGAGACATCGCTGAAGGTCGGGTGCCCGCCGGGGCCGACGCCATCGTTGCGGTAGAGCTTGTCGTTGCGGGTGCTGGTGCCGTCGAGGGTGCGCTTGCCGTAGCGGTTGGGGTAGCGCTTGTCGTCCATGTGGTTGACGAGCACGTAGAGGTCGAGGTCGCCGTCGCGGTCGTAGTCGAGCCAGGCGGCGGAGGTGGTGTGAGAGGTGTCGGCGAGGCCGTAGGCGTGGGCGCTTTCGCGAAAACGGGGCACGCCGTCCGCGCCGACGCCCTCGTTAATATAAAGGAGGTTGGCGCGTCGGCGGTTCGGCTGTAGCACCGTGGCGCACACGTATATATCGTCCAGTCCGTCGGCGTTGACGTCGGCCACGGCCACGCCCGAGCTCCAGCGTCCCTCCCCCGCCACGCCCGCGGCGGCCGTCACGTCTTCGAAGCGGAAGTCGCCGCGGTTGAGGTACAGGGCGTTGGCGGCGGTGTTGCCGGTGAAGTAGAGGTCCGGCAGGGAGTCCCCGTCGAAGTTCCCGACGCCGACGCCGCCGCCGTTGTAGACGTACTCGAGGGCGAGGATATTGAAGGTGTCGTCCTCGGCGATGCGGTTGGCGAAGTGGATACCGGTGCGCTGCGGCCCGAGGTTTTCGAAGAGGCTGCCGCCGTCGGCATCGGCGGAAGAGCGACACCCCGTACTCGTCGTCGACAGAGCGATCAGCGTGGCGGCGGCACATAGCAATGGTCTCATCATGCCGCCGAAAGGTACGAGCGAGTGGTGGGACATCGGATCGGCGAGGCTACGGTTCACGGTCTGCGAAGAAAGTTTGGCCCAGTCTACTTTGCTCGCGGCGTATACGAACAAGCTTCTGCCGAGCTGTCGTGTGGCTAGCCAAAGCATAATTTTGTTCACTTTCTGCCAAAATTAGTTCGGGGTGTCGGGGGCGGTGATGTAGCTTCGTCGCTACGAACAAAACCTCTACGCGATGAGACTAGCCCTACTATTCCTATTCACCCTCTGCATCTCGGTCGTGGGCTTCGCCCAGCAGACCATGAGCGGAATCATTACAGATGACGCTGGCCTGCCGGTGATCGGCGCGACCGTCCAGGTCCCGGGTACGACCATCGGGACCGTCACCGACCTCGACGGACGCTACGAGCTCACGGTTCCCGACGGGAGCACCGAGCTCGAGGTCTCCTACATCGGCTACGAAGCCAGGCGCATTCCGCTCACGGGCGCCACGACGTATGACCTCGCACTCACGGCGGGCGTGGCCCTCGAGGAGATCGTGGTGACGGGCTACTCCGTCGGCACGAAGCGCGACGCCACCGGGGCCGTCTCGACGATCGAGGCCGAGAAGCTCCAGGCCATCCCCTCCAGCAACATCGAGCAGCAGCTCCAGGGCCGCGCCGCGGGCGTGACCGTGATCACGAACGGGCAGCCGGGCACGCAGTCCAAGGTCCGCATCCGGGGCTTTGGCTCCTTTAACGCTAACCAGCCCCTATACGTCGTCGACGGCGTCCCGACGCAAGATGTCTCCTTCCTCGTCCCGGACGATATCGCCTCGACGACGATCCTCAAGGACGCTGCCTCGGCGTCGATCTACGGCTCACGCGCCTCGAGCGGCGTGATCGTCTACACGACGAAGAAAGGCAAGCGCGGCGAGGGCGTACGCATCAGCTACGACGGCCTCCTCGGCCTGACGACCCCGGGCTCCGGGCAGCCGATCCTGTCGCCGCAGCAGCAGGCGGATTACACGCTGATCGCCCTACGCAACGGGCGCATCGGCCTCGGGCAAAATCCGGACACTTTGTATTCCCACCCACAGTACGGTCAGGACGTGAGGCAATTCACCTTGCCCGATTTCCTCGTCGACGGCAACCGCCGTGGGGTCTCCGCCGAGAGCGTTAATATCGACTCGTCGCGGGCGCGCTACAGCGAAAATTCTTCGAGGCCCAACCTGCTCATCCGAACCAACCGCGCCGGCACCGACTGGTACGACGAAATCACGGATGTCGGTATCCTCAATCGCCACACGCTCGGGTTCTCCGGCGGGAACGACGCGGGCCGCTTCTACTTCGGGCTCTCCGCCCAGGACGAGAAGGGAACCCTTATCAATCAAGAGTTCAAGCGCTACGGCTTCCGCGCCAATTCCGAGTTCAACCTCGGCAACCGCGTCCGCATCGGGGAGAACATCCAGATGACGTACCGATCCACCCTAGGGCTCATCGGTGGCAACGGCGGCCAGGACGTAGCCGGCGGCGAGAACGACGTTCTCCTCGCCTTCCGGATCGCGCCTGCGATCCCGGTCTACAACGAGTTCGGCGGTTTCGCCGGCACGCGGGCCACGGGTTTCGGCAACCCCTCCAATCCCGTGGCCAACCGCCTGCAACAGGTCAACAACACCAACCGTGGCCTCAATGCCTTCGGTAACGTCTACGCCGAGGTCGACATCGTCAAGGGCCTCTTCGTCCGCACGCTCCTCGGCGGGAGCTACGGCAACTTCGCCGGGCGCTTCTTCGGCCGCCGCACGTACGAGAATGCGGAGAACAACCAGAACGACAGCTACGGTGAGTTCAACGGCGACTCCTACAACTGGGTGTGGACCAACACGCTAAACTTCAATTATGACTTCGGCGGCAACCACAACATCTCAGGTCTTGTCGGCTACGAGGCGCTGTCTCTGAACAACGGCTACTCCACCAACTCGCGAGGCATCAACCCCTTCTCTACCGATCCGAACTTCGTGAACCTCAACCAGGTCCAGAACCCAGTCGTCAACTCGGGCTTCTCGACCCCGAATGCGTACGCGTCGATCCTGAGCCAGGTCAACTACAACTACGCGAGTAAGTACTACCTCACGGGTGTCGTTCGCCAGGACCAGAGCGCCGGCTTCGCGGCGGACGTACGGCGCGGAATCTTCCCGGCCGTTTCGGCGGCGTGGCGCGTGACTGGCGAAAACTTCGCACAGCCTAACGATTTCCTCTCCGACCTGAAGATTCGTGCCGGCTACGGGGTGATGGGCAACGCCGACGCCGTCGGGCCACAGAACCGCTTTAACCTCTTCGGCGGAAACGTCGGCACGACCTACTACCCAATCGACGGTTCGCAGGCCGTTGCGGCTCCTGGGTCGTCGCAATCGCAGATCGGAAATCCCGACGCGAAGTGGGAGCAAGCTACCTCCGTCAACCTAGGTTTCGACGCTACTTTCTTCAAGTCCAAGCTCGACATCTTCGTTGACTTCTGGCAACGGACCAACGACGATGTCCTCGTACGGGCTCAACTCTCCGACAACTACGGCGAGGCCGCGCGGCCGTTCATCAACGTCGGTAGTATCGACAACCGCGGTATCGACCTCCAGGTCACCTACCGCGACAACATCACCACCGACCTGAGCTTCGAGGCCACCGTGACGGGGTCTTTCCTCAAGAACAACATCGAACGCCTCGCTGAGAACATCGAGTTCTTCGAAGCCGGCGGCACACGCGTCGGTAACGTCGCCCGTAACCTCGTCGGCAGCCCAATCTCGAGCTTCTTCGGCTACCAGACCAATGGTCTGTGGCAGACCCAGGCCGAGATCAACGCCGCCAACTCCGGTGCCACCGGGGGCGTGTTCCAGGAAGGAGCTTCCCCGGGGCGCCTGCGCTTCGTCGACAACAACGGCGTCGACGAGAACGGCAACCTGACGGGCATCCCCGACGGTATCATCGATGAGGCCGACCGTACCGTGATCGGGAGCCCAGTCCCGGACTTCACCGGCGGGCTCAACCTGCGCCTCGCGTACAAAGGCTTCGACATCGAGACCTTCCTCTACACGTCGCTCGGTAACGACATCTTCAACTTCTCGAAGTACTACACCGACTTCTACGCAGTGTTCCCGGGCGCGGCCATCAGTACGCGTGTACTCGACTCCTGGACACCAGAGAACATGAGCAACACCCAGCCTATCTACGAGAACTACGCGGGCTTCTCCAGCACGGACGAGGTGCACTCTTTCTACGTAGAAGACGGCTCCTACCTACGGATGCGTCTGCTCTCCCTCGGCTACAACCTCCCCCGGACGGCCTTCGGGGGGACCTTCTCGCGGGCACGCCTATCGGTGAGCGCGAACAACCTCTTCACCATCACTAAGTACACCGGGCTCGACCCACAGGTCGGCGGCGCTGCAGATACGAACTTCGGCATCGACCTCGGCAACTTTCCCGTCCAGCGTTCCTTTAACTTTGGGCTGGGGCTCACTTTCTAATCCCCGAATAATACCTACATGAACATTACGCGAAACATCCTGCCTACCCTGGCCATCTCGGCTGGGCTCGCAGGTGCCGTATTCTATACCTCCAGTTGCTCCGACGAGTTCCTGGAGATCGAGCCGAGGGGCGTACTTACCTCGGACCTCTTGGGTACCCCCGCGGGGATCAATCAGCTCCTCGTCGGCACCTACAGCCAGCTGAGCGGCTCCGGCGGCTTCTACAGCGGGGCTTCGAACTGGCTCCACGGGTCTGTACGCGGGGGCGATGCCCTTAAGGGCTCGACACCGGGCGACCAGCCCGGCGCCAACCCCGTCCAGCGCCACGAAGTGACACCGACCAACGGCATCGTCGCCGAGAAGTGGCGCGAGTCCTTCGACGGAGTCGCCCGCGCGAACCTCGCGTTGCGCACGATCCGCGACGCCATCGAAAACGGAAACCCCGGGGTCGCCGACAACGAGATGTTCGCAAATAGTGCCGAGGGCCAAGCGCTCTTCCTGCGCGCTCACTTCTACTTCGAGCTCGCGAAGAATTATAACCGCGTCCCGTATCTCACCGAAGAAACGACCTTCGAGGAGACCGGATCGGTGACCAATACCGTCGTCTGGGAGAACATCGAGGCGGACTTCACGCGCGCAGTCGAACTGCTGCCTGAGCGACAGGACGTCGTTGGGAAGGTGAATAAGTGGGCTGCCAAAGCCTACCTCGGCAAGACCCAACTCTACGTCGGGAAGTACGCCGAGGCGCAAGCGACGCTCGAGGACGTGATCGCCAACGGGACCAACTCCGCGGGCGTCAAGTTTGGGCTGTTCGATCGTTACTCCGACGCTTTCAACGGGGAGTTCGACAACGGTAAAGAGGCGGTATTCGCCGTGCAGGCCGCCGCAAACACCGGCAGCGTCAATAACGCAAACCCTGAACTCGTCCTCAACTACCCCAACGGCGGTGGCCCGACTGGCTGCTGCGGGTTCAACCAACCGAGTTTCGACCTCGTGTTCAGCTTCCGCGTCAACGACGATGGGCTCCCCCTCCTCGACGGTAGCTACCGCACCCCCGCCAACCGTATCGCGACCGACTTCGGCTTAGAGGCCGGTGATAACTTCACCGAGGACACGCGACCAGTCGATCCCCGGCTGGACCACTCCGTCGGTCGCCGCGGTGTCCCCTACCTCGACTGGGGCGACCACCCCGGAAATTCCTGGATTCGCGACCGCAGTAACGGCGGCCCCTTCGCACCGAAGAAGACGATCTTCTACAAGAGCCAGCAAGGGACCCTCACCGATGGGTCTAGCTGGACGAGTGGCTACACGGCCATCAACGTCAACGTGATCCGTTTTGCGGACGTGCTCCTCATGGCCGCTGAAGCCCACATCGAGAATACCTCTGGTGGCGACCTCGAGCGCGCTCGTGCGCTAATTAACCAAGTCCGTCGCCGCGCCGCCAATGAAGCTGGTTTCGTCAAGAACGCCGACGGCAGCAACGCAGCCAACTACAAGATCAGCGAGTACGGCAGCGGCCTCAGCCGCGAGCAGCTCCGCCAGCGCCTCCGCTTCGAGCGCAAGCTCGAGTTGTCGGGTGAGGGCCACCGCATGTACGACCTCGTACGCTGGGGCGTCGCCGCCGAGGTGATCCAATCCTACCTCGCCTTCGAGAGCTCCTTGCTACCGGGCCCGCTCTCCGGTGCGTCTTTCGAAGCAGGCAAGGACGAGTACTACCCAATTCCGCAGACGCAGATCGACCTCTCCGGAGGTACGCTTACGCAAAACCCGGGGTACTAAGGTTTAAACTCGCAAAATCGAGCTTTTAGACTTCAGAAGTCTTTCACGAGGCCAATTGCACGGAGTGCAGTTGGCCTCGTTGCTTTTCTTAGTTCGTGTAAACCAACAATCTGCCTAGGACGCTTTGCTCTTTGGGTGACTCGCTCATCCATTGGTTTGTATCTGGTGGTAGTCGGCAGGGTCGCATTAAGCATAGTCATCCACCCGCTACACGATGTATTCGGCACCATTGCGGGAGATTAGTGTTGCTCGGTCTGCGTGATTGGACACATAGACACGAAGGCTTACAAGCGCGGTGGCGCGGCTTACGGGGTACAGGGGCGAGAGACACCGACGCAATGCCTCCGGGTGGAATGATAGACTAAGATGTTCAGTGGTCTGGACACCATCTGGCTAGCAAATCGCCCTTTGCTTACCGTAGCAAGTCCACGCTACCATTCACTACCTGTGTACTTCCGTCCAGAAATCTCATTTCCGCCGTGTAGATGTAAGTGCCGGTGTCTAGATCCGCACCGGTCCAGACCCCGTCGCTTCCGCTGGTGTTAAAGATGAGTCCACCCCAGCGGTCGTAGATCTGAAGGCTCAAGACTTCGGCGACGCCGGGGTGGTCGATCACCGCGAATCGATCGTTGATGCCGTCTCCGTTAGGCGAGAAAGCTCCCGGGAAAAGCGGTCGTCGCGGGTCTTCCCGTCGGAGGTACCGTTCGGCACCGACGATACAGCCGTTGTCCAGGCGGAGCTCCGATCGTAGGAGTCCGCCGCTGAGGGGTTTTAGCGAAAGCCGCCTACCGTCGGCGGGGTCGAGGACCTCAGTCGTGGAGCCGGTATACGTCCAGCCGAAGCGCTCCGCGGGATAAGCCCCCGCCCCTTCGAGTTCAAACTGCGCCGTCAGACCCCGCAGGATGAAGGAGTCTCCGCGGAGTACGATCGTCGGTGATTCGGGTGAGATCATCTCAAAATCCAGGCTATCCCGACAGCCACTCGCATCGACAGCCTCGATCGTATACCAACCGGCACCCAGCCCCCCGGTCTGCACCGGGCCCGCGTTCGAACTGCCGAGTGACCTCTCGTCGCTCGACGAACGGAGCCTGAACTCCGCGCGCTCATCTCGCGCGATCGACACCGCGAAGTAAGCTCGGCCATCGCTGGCGTCCGGGCAACTCGGTTGCCGTAACGAATCTAGGGTCAATGCCGGGCCGCGCGCTACCGGAACATTGACCGCCAACTCCACGCTACATCCCGCGCCATCGCTCACGGTAAGTCTGGTGCTGCGCCCCGTCGGGATATCGCTTCGCTCGTAGCCAGACGTACTGCCGTCGGCCCACGACACAGTGGCTGTTTTGGGTTCGGGAACCACGATCACCGTAGTCGTCCTTGCGTTGCAGGCGGCTCGCTCCACGCTTAGCGATACGTCGTTCGCGTCGAAGGTCTCTAACCTGACGGAGGCCACGCTATCGCAACCGGAGGTGCTTCGTGTCAACTGCAATAGGGTAGTGTCACCCGATACGTCAAGTGTTTTGCCGGCAACGGCTACCCGATCCCCGATGCACAAGCTCCGCACGGTATCGAAGGAGTAAAGCGTCTTCACCCCCTGCACCCGGATGTTGATCACCGAGTCACAGCCGTTGGGCATGGGTATTCGCGCCGACCCCCGCTCCCCGGGGGCGAGATCCAGACCGTACTCCCGGAAGCGAGACGCGTCACACACGAGTCGAGTCTCCTCCCGGGCGATCGGAGCATCCCGTACCGTGACTTTGAAGGTATCCAAGTAATCGACATCGTACTCCCTGAAGCTGATCTCGTCGAGCGCCTCCCGTGAACCATGCTCCTTTGGGCTCGTTACCTGTACGCAGATCTCGACTTCGGTAGTTGCCGGGGCGAGGTAGTCTACGCCGTACGCACGCCAAGTGCAGGGATACGGGTAGGGGGCCACGAGGCGATCGATGAGCTTGCCGTCGACGGTGAAGCCGATGCGGCCGACGGTCTCGGCGAGTAAGGTGCTGGTCGTCGCGCGGAAATTGTAAATCTTGCCGCCCTCGACAGGTACACGCTGGCACCAGGCATCCACGGTTTGGTTGGCGATCCCGTAGACGGCGAGGAAACGCGCCTCTGGGCTACCGCTCAACTCGGGACAATTGCTAGCATCCTTACTGAGCGCACCCGAGTTCGCCACGATCGCACTCGTCCCGGGGGAGAAGCTACGGCCCGAAGAGCGCGTGAGCCCCGAGGTCGAACCACGGCCGTCCCTGTCGAACGATCCGTCGACCACGTACTCGACGCCGAGCCGGCGGCGCGCCCTCACCGTGTATACCTGGCTGGTGCCGGGAGATAAGATCGCCTTTTCGTTCACGCTCCAGACGAGCTGTTCGCGCGGCGTCCAGCGGTAGATCTCGTAGTCGCCACGGGCCTCGAGGGAGAGGAACTCCCCGCGACAGATGGAGGTGTCGGGCAGACCTTGCGCCGACAACACGCTCGGAAAAGTCATCGCGAGCGCACCTAGCCCCGGTGCCAACCACCGAACGACCTTACCGTACGTAGCTCGTCGGTCCATACACTTCACGTAGCCAAGGTACTGCGCCGCGGGGGCTGCCCGGCAGTGCGGTTGGTACGGCGCGCAACACTTTACGTGTCGTGACTACTGTACCTGCCCCCCAGCCACCGGCAGAAAAGTTCGCACCGCTGCATCGTTTACGCCTACCGCGATGGCGCCTCCGAGACGCACGACCGACCGGGCGTCTCCGCGGATGTCCCACACCCGTCGATCGACGGTCGGCGTACCGTCGGCTCCGAGACCCAACGCGAATCCGTTGCCCGCGTCGAGTGGGCCGTCCAGCACCTGCACGGCGTAGTCGTTCTCGATGCAGAGCAGGTAGGGGCGACCCGCGGTGGGCTGCACCAGGACAGCGTCCCGAATGGGCGCCACCTGAGCCGCGCGCGGTAGCTCCAGCGCCGTCCAGGCTCTGCTTCCGGCGTTGACGAACAGCTGGCTGGCCAAGGTTTCGGCGCGCAACGTGTAACCCTCCGGACCCGGGGGCGGTAATCGTTTCTTGGTCCACGCCGCGTACGTCGCGTAGCTCGGCATCTGTTGCTTGAGGCGCGGGAGTTGGCGCCCGAGGGCGTTGCGTGGGTGTACTGGGTAGGACTCGCCACGGAGGAAGGCGGTGAGGATGGGGTCGAGGGCGCCGTTTTTGTCGTAGTCGTCGACGATCAACTCGATCGGCTCATCGCCCGAGGCCTGCAGCGGGGAGTTGAGGCCGAGGTTTCCGCCGAGTAGGTCGAGGTCGCCGTCGCCGTCGAGGTCCGCGGCGGTGAGGCTGTACCACCAACCGCTTGCCGCGAGCTCGACCACTGGGCCGCCCAAGGGTTTTGCCGAAAGGCCGTACCGCACACTCGGCGCAACGTACTCCCCGAGGTACGCGAGGTCGGTAAGGCCATCGTCGTCGAAATCGCCGAGCGCTACATCCGTTGACGTTGCCGAGTTCGAGTTCTCCACCCGGGGCCAAGGTGCCACCCGTGTTGCGGAGCCAGTACGAAAGCGCCGCGCGCGGGTAGTGGTCTACGTCGAGCCGCACGCCTACCACCAGGTCTGGCCGGCCGTCGCCGTCGATGTCCCCCGTGGCGCAGGCGGCTGAGTAGCGCGCGTATTCCGGGAGGCTGCCGGGGGGGACTTCCGTCAAAACACCTCCTTCGTTGACGAACAGTTGATCCCGCAGCAGGTCGGGACGCCCACGCGCCTCGGTGCTACCGTTGCCCTGGTAAAGGTCCTCGTCGCCGTCGCCGTCGAAGTCGAAGGCACACAGGCAGGTCGCTTCCGGCGCCGAGGTCGAGGTAAGGGTCTGGAGGAGCCGCCAGGTCGAGGATCCCCTGGCGTAAACCTCGGTGGCCTGCCCGGCAGCGCCACCGACCACGAGGGCTTCCGGACCCGCGGGCGAAAGTCGTAGAGACGCCAGGACTGGACCCGCACGGCTCAGGTCGCGTTGCGCGAGCGCGTAATTGCTAAAGTCGGACCAGGCGGACTCTACGTGACGCGGCGTCACGAGGTCTGCCGATGCCGCCGGGGCCTCGCGCCACAGCGGCTCGGCAACCCTTCCCCACACCGGTGCCGACCAGGCCGCGGCCGCGTCCGCCGTATCAATGCCGAGCGTCACGACCCGATCCGCCGACAGGTCCCCGAGGCGCGTCTGGCGCCCGTCCGGCCAGCGTACCACGAGACTATCGACCTCCGCCGTCCGGCCGAGCCCGAAGTGGAGCACCGGGTCCACGCTCGAGAGGTAGCCACGCACCTTGTACTGCTCGGCGAACTGCGTCCGGTCACCAGCCTTGAGGTAGACCTTGGCCCCGAGCGCGTCGGGGTTGCTCGGCGATCCCCGCAGTCTCACCCGCAGGTAGTGCGTGCTGTCCGGCGCACGTTCGCGACTTTGGTTGCGGTACACGCCCGCGGGGCCGTTGATGTTGTTGGTGACGAGGTCCAGGTCGCCGTCGCCGTCGAGGTCGACGTACACGGCGCCATTGCTGTAGTCCGGATCGCTGCCTACCCAGGCCTCGCTCGCGTCCTCGAAGGTGAGGTCACCCCGGTTGCGGAACAGGAAGTTGGCCTGGTGCACGCCGGCCGTCTCTTTGAGTCGATCGATCAAGGTCTTGACTTGGCTCTCGGCCGAGCCCACGATCGTCGACTGGCTCGCGAAGTCGGTAAAGTCCTTGTCGGTGATGTCCTTCGGGTAGCCATTCGTGACGAAGATGTCGCGCAGGCCATCGTTGTCGAGGTCGGCCAGCAGCGTCGACCAACTCCAGTCGGTGGCGGCGGTCCCGGTGAGGAAGGACACGTCGCCGAAGCCGTCGCCGTCGCGCCACAGCAGCGTGTTGCGCGCGTACTGCGGCACGTAACCCCGTTCGCGCCGCGCGGCCTCCATGGCGTAGGGGATGTCCCCGAACATCGTCTTCCGGCGGAGATTATCGTCCGGCAGCATGTCTACCACCATGATCTCCGGCAGGGCATCTCCGCTGAGGTCGGCGATGTCGACGCCCATGGAGTTAAAGCTCGTGTGGGGGGTGTAGGCCAGGAGGCTGTCGCCAAAACCTCCACGCCCGTCGTTGATCAGCAGTTCGTCGTTCGACAGGAAGTCGTTGGCGATGTAGAGGTCGGGGTAGCGGTCGTCGTTCACGTCCGACACGGCAATGC
Source organism: Saprospiraceae bacterium (assembly GCA_965215115.1). Lineage (GTDB taxonomy): Bacteria > Bacteroidota > Bacteroidia > Chitinophagales > Saprospiraceae > CALDTK01. The sequence goes on along the minus strand of OZ244050.1, from coordinate 504,200 downwards.
CGAGTCCCCAGCCTTCGGTCCTGAGCACCGTATCGAGCCGAAACTGCGGGTGGGCCCCCGGGCCATCGTTGACGTAGAGGCGGTCGACGCTCGGGGCATTGCCCGTGTTGTCGGCGCCGCGGGGGGCGTTGCGGGGCTGGCTCTCGAGCGAGTTACGCAGGACGTACAGGTCGAGGTCGCCGTCGAGGTCTACGTCGAGCCAGGCGGCCTGCGTGCAGTAACCTAGGTCGGCGAGGCCGAAGTGCGCGGCCCGCTCTTCGAAGGCGACGAGGCCGTCCGCCCCGACGCCCCGGTTGATGAACAGCAAATTGGGCGTGTCGAAGGTGCCCCGGAGGTTGAGCGTCGAGAGGTAAATGTCCTCGAGGCCGTCGCCATTCACGTCGTGGACGCTCACGCCGGCGACCCAGGTGCCGACGGTGCCGGGGAGTTCTACTTTCGTGAAAACCCAGGGCGCGCGCTGCAGGTAGACCTCGCTGGCGACCTGGTTGCCGCCGAAGACTAAATCCGGCAAACCGTTGCTGTCGAAGTCCCCGACGCCGACCCCGCCGCCGTTGTAGAGGTACTCGACGAGGACGATGTTGACGGAGTCGTTTTCGGGCAGCGTGTTCTCGAAGGTGATGTTGGTGGCTCCCGGGTCGAGGCGCTCGAAGAGCGGGGCGCCAGCACCGTCGCCGGATTGGCAAGCGACAGATACACAGAGGATGGCCCCCCAACACAGCGCGGGACGCAGTCTCGCCTTCATTAGCCGCTGATCATTAGGTACGTCCGCTGAGTGTAGATCGGATACGGTAACCAAGGTCGGCGGGTGGTCGGCGGGACAGAGACGAAGGGGCATGGGGCAACCGAAAGACTGAAAGAGCTATGATACGACACCTGCGACTCGTTTTGCCGAAAGGATCGCGCAAACGCTAGCGCGTGGGCTGCGTCCTTAAAAGACGGAAGGGGCCGCCCAATCTGGACGGCCCCCTCCGAGTGTCGATCGCGGGTGATGATCCCTCGCCTAGTAGCCGGGGTTCTGATCGGCTTGCGACAGGGAGGTGTTGTTGACGATCTCCGCCTGCGGGATCGGCAGCACACGGTCTTTAGGCGTGTAGTAGCTCAACTCCATGTCGGCGGGCAGGATGCCGGCGTCACGCCAGCGCTTGATGTCGCGGAAGCGGATTTGCTCGAGGGCGAGCTCGATCTGGCGCTCTTTCTGGACTGCGGTGACGAGCTGTGCGCCGTCGGCGTTCGGGATACCGCTGTCCTGTAGGCGGGGTGCCCCGGCGCGGGTACGTACCTGATTGACGAGCTCGCGAGCGCGCTCGGCGCTCCCGGTGCGGGCCTCGACCTCGGCGAGGAGGAGGAGCACGTCGGCGTAGCGCATGATGACCAGGTTGGTGTTGGTCGTGCGGTAGCCTCCGGGAAGCTCTTTGTAGTACACCCCGTACTTGTAGGTACTCGGGTAAATGCTACGGCCACAGATGTCGAAACTCTGACCGTTCACGTTCTGGTTGAGTACCTGACCGGACTTAAGGGTGTCGCCCTTGAAGATAACGGTTTCCTTGAGGCGTGGGTCGGTGTACGACTGTCCGCAGGCCGTCCAGGGGAAGGCCTTGATGAGTTGTGGCGACGGTTGCACGTTGTGCCAGCTCGGACCATACTCCTGAGCGCGGACGGAGCGCTCGTTTTTACCGGTGCCCTCGCCGTTCCAATTGAAGTCGCCCACTTGGCTGTAGACGATCTCGAAGAGGCTCTCCGGGAGGAAGTTGTTCTCTTCTTCGAAATTGGCGCCGAAGCGGTCCTGGAGGGAGAACTTCCCGCTCGATACGATTCCTTCCAATACTGGTTTGGCGGCAGCCAGCTCGTCCTGTTGCATGTAGCTGCGGGCGAGGATACCCTGGGCGGAGTAGCGCGTAGCGCGACCCTTGTCGTTGGCGCCCCAGGACTCGGGCAGGTTCTCGGCTGCGAACTTGAGGTCCTCCTGGGCGAAGTCTAACACTTCGGCTTCCGAGGATTTCCCGACAGCTCCCTCTGGCGTCTCGACGCGGGCTTGATAAAGTGGCACACCGCCGAAGTGCGTAGCCAGTTCGTTGTAGGCCCAACCCCGCAGGAAGCGCGCCTCGGCGCGGAGGGGGTTGAGGGTAGCCTCGTCGAGGGTGGTGTTGTTCTCGATGCCCTCGAGGGTCGTGTTGGAGTAGTGTACCATGCGGTACAGACCCGTCCAGAACTCACCGATCTCGTTGTCGGTCGGGATCTGTTGACCTTTGGCGATACGCTGTCCGGTGGTGAAGAGGGCACTCGTACCGACGAGTTCGCCGGAGCGAAGGTCATTGATGAAGAAATACCAGCGCGCGCCGATCCGATTGGACTGGAGCGCTGCGTACCCACTGAATAGGGACGCCTCGATCTGGCTCTTGAGCGAGAAGTATTTCTCGGGCGTGGTGTTGTTGGGGTCCAGCTGGACGAGGTCTTCCTCGTTGCAGGCGTGGCTCATTAAGCCGACGATCGCGAGGGTCGTTAGGAGCTTGATTTTCATGCTTGTGAATTATAGGGGCGTGAGGAAGATTAGAAGGTGAACTGTGCGCCGGCCAGGAAGGTACGTCCCTGTGGGTAGACGCCGTTGTCAAAACCGCGAGCTGTCACGGAGCCGCCACCGATTTCGGGATCGAGACCGGAGTAGCCCGTGATGGTGAAGAGGTTTTGCGTAGAGGCGTAGAGCCGCACCGAGGCATCGGAACTAGTTCCGGCGATGCCCCCTAAGCCTAAGCGGTAGCCGACCTGAAAGTTCTTGAGCCTCAGGTAGCTACCGTCCTCCAGGTAGTAATCTGAGGTGCGGAGGTTGTTGTTAGGGTCCGTGCGGCGGAGTCCGGGGATGTCCGAGTCCGTATTCGTCGGGCTCCAGGCATTCTCGTACCTCTCGGAGGAGATGTTGAACAGACGCGTGGTCTGGTAGGTGAGGGCCTTCATGCCGTTGTAGATATCGTTGCCCTGCGAGCCCTGGAAGAACAGGGTCATGTCGAAGTTCCCGTAGTTCGCCTCGAAGTTGATACCGTAGAAGAAGTCCGGCAGGTAGCTACCGATGATGGTGCGGTCGTCGCCGTCGATCTTGCCGTCGGGCATGCCCGTGAGCTCACCGTTGTCGTCGCGGCCGTTGATGTCTGCGAACTGGAAGTCTCCGGCGGCGGCGCCGGGCTGCGTCGGGGCGGCCTTGACCTGGGTAGAGTCCTGGAAGATCCCGAGGACCCGGAAGCCGTAGAAAGCGCCGATCGGGTCACCGACCCGCGTGATGGCCGAGGTGAATCCCCCGGTGTAGGCGTCCTGCTGGTTGCTCTCGATACGGCCGCCCTCGGTCGCGAGGCGGAGGACCTCGTTGTTCGAGCGGCCGACGTTGAGGCGGACGGTGTAGCCGAATTTGCTGTCCCGCGCCGAGCTGTACTCGCTCTGAATCTCGAAGCCGGTGTTGCGGAGGGCGCCTACGTTCGCGGTCGCGTTCGGGATCCCGATCGACGGCGCGGTAGGCACGTTGAGGATCAGGTTATCGACCTCGCGAGTGAAGTACTCGAGCGAGAAGTTGAGGCGGTTGTTCATGAAGCCCGCATCGAGTCCGACGTTGGCCATCTCGGTCACCTCCCAGCGGAGGTCGGGGTTGGCGATCGTGTTGATGAACGCGATCTGCCGTGGGTCGCCGCCCCCGAAGACAGGACCTAGGTTCTGTGCAAGGCGGGCCTGGAAGCTGTAGAGCTGATTGAAGTCGTTGCCGACCTGGCCGTAGGAGCCACGCAGCTTGAGGTCACTGAATGGCGAGTTCGCCATGAATGGCTCGCCGCTGATCCGCCACGCGAGTGCGCCGGCGTAGAACGTTTGCTGGTTGTTGGCTACCGAAAATGGCGAATTGCCGTCACGACGACCGCTCACGGTCGCGAGGTAGCGACCTTTGTAACCGTAAGAGACGCGTGCGACCTGCGACTGAAGCACACGCTTAGTGCGCGTCGAGCCACCGGTGAGGTTCTGCGCGCCATTGAGCACGTCAAAATCGTTGGTGTCGAACTGGCCCGCGAGGAAGTTCGCGCGGTTGTTAAAGTCCTGACGCTCACCTACGAGGACGGCGTCGATGCTGTGGTCACCGAATACTTTGTTGTAGCTCAGCTGCAGGCTGGCCAGTGGCGAGGTGCCGAAGTTGCGGAACTGCGAGACGTTGTTGAACCGGTTTAACACGGTCGACTCGTAAATAGGCGTACGATTGTCATTGATGAAGCTCCCGGCGTTCATCCCGACGAGCCCCTTGAGGCTCAACCCACTGAGGAGCTCGACCGCGAGCGAGGCCGTGCCGTAGATCGTGGTGGTCTCGTCCTGGTTATCAAAAAGGTTTGCCGCCAGCACGGGGTTGCCCGGGTCGGCAGAGTCCTTGCCCTGCTCCGCCCCCGAGAAGCCGCCGATGTTGTTGTCGTTGTAGATCGGCTGGTAGGGTATCGACTGGATGGCCTGCAGGAGTTGGGTCCGGCCCCCGAGTTGGGGCTGGAGGCCACGCTCGTCGTAGACGATCCCGAGGGTCTGCGCGAAGGTCACGCGCTTGCCGAGGCTGTGGTCGGAGTTGATGCGGAAGTTGTAGCGCTCGTAAGGGCTCCCGATGAGGACGCCCTCCTGGCGAACGTACCCGATGGAGCTAAAGAACCGCGAGTTCTCATTCCCGCCGCTCACCGAGGCACTGTTTTGCGTAAGCAGACCCCGCCGGAAGATCGCGTCCTGCCAGTTGGTTTGCGTCTGCCGGAAGCTCGGTCCGTCGGTGCCGTTGGCCGGGGCGTCGAGGTCGCGACTGATGGCGTTGTTCCAAACGCCCTGCGCGTAGTCGATGTACTGCTCCGTGTTGAGCACGTCGATGCGCTGGGGTTGTACCTGGAAACCGACGTTGCCCTCGATGTTGACCCGGAGCCCCTGGCCGGCGCGACCGCGTTTGGTTGTGACGAGGAGTACGCCATTTGAGGCGCGCGAGCCGTAGATCGCCGAGGCGGAGGCGTCCTTGAGGACGGTCACGCTCTCGACGTCGCGGCTGTCGATCTGGTTGAGGCCAATGCCGGGGACCCCGTCGATGACGACGAGGGGACCGGTGCCGAAGTTGATCGACCCGACGCCGCGCACTTCGATGATGGGCGCGCTCCCGGGTGAGCCCTGGTTGATGACCGAGACGCCGGCTAGGCGTCCCTGGATGGCCTCCCCGAGGTTGGCTACCGACAGCTGCGTGAGTTCTTTGGCATTGACGGTACCGACCGCGCCCGTAATCGCCTCCTTGCGGGTCTGCCCGTAGCCGATGACCACGACATCCTCGAGGGCCTGGGCGTCCGTAGACATCTGGATTCGCATCGTCATCGTGGTCGCGGGCACCTCCTGCGGAGTGTACCCGACGTAGCTGAGTTGAAGGAGATCGCCCGGGCGGGCAGCCAGCTCGAAGTTGCCATCGAAGTCGGTCACCGTCCCGACGGTGGTTCCCTTGACAAGAACGGTCACTCCGATCAGCGGCTCGTTGTCGTCCCCGGTCACCGTGCCCTGGACGGTCTGAGCGACCAGGGCGGTGGTCAGGAACATACCCGTGAGCAGCAGGCTCAATTTCTGGTATAGTCGATTCATATTCAAGACGTTAAGAGCTGTTTTGAGTGTGTAAGTGAGAGTGGCTTAGTGTAAAGCCGACGGAAAGCTACGCAATTTTTGAATATCCACTCCCGAATTGGAGATTTTTAGGGCCCTATGCTGCCCTGTCGGGTACGATATTCGGGCGTTGTCGGGCAGCAGTCAATAATGATCGGTCTGCGGGACCGACGGGGCGTGATCCTGGCTCTCTCCCTCTCGCGGGTGGTCGTCGCCTGCCGCCGTGTGGCAACTTGCCTAAAGTTCAGGCCGTTTTGAGGTCGTATGCCGCGCCTAGGTAGGCGCCTACCTTTAGGCCTACCGCATCTCGACGGGTGTCACCCCGGCCCCCGGCGATCCGTACACCCCAGCTTGATTTGGACCACGTAATAATTATGGCACACCTCGCCAATCCCGTCCGTTCTCGGACCGGAGCCAGACCTTATAGTATGCGGTGGCACGTGCTACCCGCGATGCTGTGGCTCGTTTTGGCGAAAGCCGCCCCCCTCGCCGCCCAAAGCCCTTTCGGCACCCTTTCCGGCACCCTCGTCGACGAGGCCGGACAAACCCTCGTCGGCGCCACCGTCCTCGCCAAACCCGGACTCCAGGGCACGAGCGCCGATGCCGAAGGTCGCTGGACCCTCGCCGCACCCGACGCCGACAGTCTCCAGTTCAGCTACGTGGGTTACGGCACGCGCACCATTGCGGTCACGGAACTCCCCGCCGACGGGCGCGTCGTGCTCGGTGGCGCGCAGGCTTTAGACGAGATCGTGGTCGCCGCGCGGCAGTCCGGCACTTTTACCTCGGTACTCGACCCGCGCCACGTCGAGACGATCACGAGCCACGAACTCAAAAAAGCACCCTGCTGCAACCTCGGCGAGAGCTTCGAGACCAACGCCGCCGTCGACGTGAGCTACCGCGACGCGGCCACGGGCGCCCGCGAGATGCAGGTGTTGGGCCTGCGCGGCATCTACTCCCAGCTCCTCGTCGAGAAGCGGCCTACCTTATATGGTCTCGCCGCGCCCATCGCCCTCGACCTCATCGCCGGCACCTGGCTGGAGTCGATCCAGATCGGCAAGGGCGCCGCGAGCGTGCAGACGGGCCCCAACGCGCTGGCCGGGCAGGTCAACACCGAGTTGGTGAAGCCCCGCACCTCCGATCCGCTTTTCGTCAACCTCTTCGCCGCCGGCACGGGCCGCTTCGAGGCCAACGTGCACACGGCGCGCAAGTGGAACGACCGCCACGAGACGGGCCTGCTGCTGCACGGCAGCCAGAACCTCCAGGCGATGGACCGCGACCGCGACGGGTTTTACGAGCAGCCCGGGCGGCGGACGCTCTCCGGGATGGCGCGGCACTTCGTGAGCAGCGATGAGTGGGCCGGGCAGGTCAACGTCTGGGGCGTCACCGACCGGCGAGAGGGCGGCCAGACCGACCACGCGGCCAGTGATCTCCCGGGCCACAACCACGGCGAGGACCGCTACCTGATCACGCAGGCCAACGACAGGGTGGAGGCTTTCGCCAAAACCGCCTACCTCGGGTTCGCCCGCCCCCTCACGAGTATCGGGGTCATCGGCGGCGCTACGTACCACCGGCTCGACAACGCCTACGGTCCGACGCTCCACCAGGCCGACCAGCACTCGGGCTACCTCTCGACGCTCTACACGAGCTACCTCGGGAACACTGCCCACACCTACACCGTCGGCGGTACTGTCCAGTACGACGATTACAATGAGCGCCTCGCCGCCACCAGCTACGACCGCACGGAGCGCGTCGCCGGCGCCTTCGCGGAGTATACCTACGACCGGCCCATCGTCACGACCGCGGGTAGTCGCGCCATGGGGGTGTCCGTCATCGGTGGTCTGCGCGTCGACCACCATTCGCTAGGCGGCTGGCAGGCCCTGCCCCGCGTCAACGTCAAGCTCAGTCCCACCGAGCAGACCGCCATCCGCGCCAGCGTCGGCCGCGCCTACCGCAGCGCCCAGGTCATCGCCGAGAACATCCGCCTCTTACCCAGCAGCCGCAAACTCTTCCTCGAGGAGCCACTCCGCTTAGAGACCGGCTGGAACTACGGCCTCGCCCTCACCCACAACGTCGGCGAGCCCGGCACGGAGCGCAACTTCCAGCCCAATGCCCAGTTCGGGCTCGACCTTTACGCCACAGCCTTCGACAACATCGTCACCGTCGACCAGGAGACGACCACCGCCTTCACACGTGTCACCAACGCCGTCGGGGCCGCCCGTACCTACGCCGCGATGGCGAGCGTCAACCTGGAGTTGCTACCGGGTTTGGGCGTTAAGCTGGCCTACAAACACGTGGACTCCCGCCAAACCTACCTGAATGGCGTTCAGCTAGCGGTGCCCTACGTCGCGAAGTTCCGCGGCCTCCTCGCCACCGACTACGAAACCCTCAGCAAGCGCTGGCGCTTCAATGCGAACGTGCAGTGGGTAGGTCCGCAGCGCCTGCCCGGCAAGAATGCCTTCCCCGAGAACGCGGTCGAGGTCTCGCAGCCGCTGGTGTTCGAGGCACCGAGCTTCGCGCTCGTCAACGTGCAGGCGACCTACGTCTTCAACGACTTCCTCGAGGTCTACGCCGGGTCCGAAAACCTCACCGACTACCGCCAGCGCCGCGCCATCCTCGGGGCCGAAAATCCGAACCAAGGCTACTTCGACGCGAGCCGCGTCTACGCACCGTTGGTCGGCCGCATGCCGTACGCCGGTCTGCGCTACACGTTAAGCAAAGACTAAACCGGCCCGCTGTTTGTGGCCATTCCCTTATTTTTGGTTCCGGCTTTCGCCAAAACCCTTCCCGGCGCCGCCCTCAACCCGACTCATATGAAAATCATCAAGTCCAGCTTCTTGCTCCTCTCCCTCGCGCTCGTGATGAGCGCCTTCACGCTCGCCCCCAAGACCGTCAAGATCCAGACCAACGCCGTGTGCGGGATGTGCAAAGACCGCATCGAGTCCGCCATCGGCGCCCTCGACGGCGTGGAGTCCGTGCGGCTCGACCTCACGACCAAGAAGGTCAAGATCAGCTACGACGACAGCAAGCAGAGCGAGGCGAGCCTCCGCATGGCGATCACGAAGATCGGCTACGCCGCCGAGAGCCTCCCGGCCGACGCCGAGGCGCAGGCTGCGCTACCGGCCTGTTGTAAGCCTATCGACAGCGGCGGCACGGGTTGCCACGACGAGAAGAAAGGCTGAGGGTTCGCCAGATGTGCAAGCGGCGGCGTAACTTCGCCCCCCGGGAGCCGTTAAGGTGACCGGAAGTACCAACCGGGTCGGTTGGCCGAGTGGTTAGGCAAAGCTCTGCAAAAGCTTGTACAGCGGTTCAAATCCGCTACCGACCTCCAATTCTTAAACCCTGATTACCTAATTTACTGGTAATCAGGGTTTTTATTTTTACTTAAGGTCAGTTTGTAGCGATTTCGGGCACACTTTCGGGCACAGCAGGTGGCGATCAACGCCTTATCCAGCGCCGATTCCGGTGCCGCCGTACGGCCACGATACGCATCCACCACCGGGTAGGATGTAGCGCGAAAGCCCCTCGCCAGTACACCGTACCGACGAGGGGCTCAGAAAGCAAAACCGAAGCTACTCCTACAGCTTCACGAACTTCTGGCTGTACGAGAAGCCTTTGCCTTCTAGCGTAAACACGTAGTTACCGGGCGCGAGGCTTCCCACGTTGATACCGGAGTCGGTGTTGACCCAGGGCTTCTCCAGAATCTGCTGACCGGTCATGCTGAACACACGCATCCTGGAGCCGGCGATCAGTTGGAGGTCACCTTCGAGGCGGAGGTTGAGCAGTTCCGTCGTCGGGTTCGGCGAGAGGACAGCGTTGATCACGCCGCCGCCTACCTGGATGAGACCTACGATAGGATCGATGTTCACGACCGCGCCACTGAGGTAGATCGCCGAGGCGCCTGCGAAATCCATCTTGTAGACCGGAGCCGCGTCGCCGTTGCCGGTGGGGTTGTTGAACACCAACACGCGTCCGCCGCCATTCGCACGCTCGGCCACGTAAATCTGGTTGCTCTTCGTATCGTAGGCTACGTCCACGGGGTTGCCGAGTAGGCTCGAAGGACCTGCAATTCTGAACTGCTCGGCCGCCGAGATAACCGCGTCAACACTAGCAACCTTCCAGTTAGGGATCACGACGATGGCGCCATCGGTGGGGCTACCCGCATCCCCCACGTCGGTGAGGATCATCAGGTCCTTGTCGCGGTCGTACGTGATGCCGTGCGTACGGACCAAGCCCGTCACGCTGACCACTTTGCTCGCGGTCACGGCGTTACCGGTCTTGGCGAAGAAACTGTCGATGACGGCGACTCGGTTCGAGTTGTCGATCACGGCGAAGAGCGTGTTGACGTCGGCGTGCACGCCCCAAACATTAAACGTTACCGTAAAACTGTTCTTGAGCGTCACGGCGGTACCGTTGCGTTCGTAGACGACCAGCTTGTTGGTTTCGGTATTGCCCGGTGCCGCATCCTGCACAGCCACCAAGAACTTGCCAGCGACGCCGAGCTCACGACCGTTCGAGAAGTCCGAAGTCGAACTCGCCGCGTACGTAGGCGGGGTGCCAGCGCCGAGGCTCTCGCTCGTTTTGGCGTAAGCATCAATGACGTTACTCGTCCGGTTGAGCTGGTACAGCACGTCGGTCATGTCGTCGTAGAAGAGGCCATCGGCATCTTTCGCGCGGACGGCGAAACTGCTGGAGGTGAAGGTCCCATCGTCCAGGCGATTGTACACGCCTACACGACCTTGCGTATTAGAAGACACGTAGAAGGTCGACGCCACCGGCGATCCACCGTTGCCACCGAAGCCGCCCATGTTGACGGCCACTTTGCCCCCACACTCACCCGTGCCGCGGAAGGGCTCCGCCAGGTACGGGAAGGCCGCCGTGAACGGGCGATCGTTGCGCTCCACACCCGTCGTGTAGCTCAGGACGCTGAGCAAATTTGGCGTGACCGGCGAGGTGCTCGTCTGCGGGTTGTAGTCATCGTACCACAGGCCAATCGCGGCCAAGACCACGCCGGAGACCGCCTGCAGCTCGATGCGCGTGACGTCATCCTCGAGGCGACGCCCGTTCGGGAAGCCGTCCATGTTCGGGATGAGCTGCAGGGAGGCATCGCCGTTGTAGCGTGCGTCGGTAAGCCCGAGCACCGCGGCCTGGATGAGGCCAAGGCTAGAGAAGTCGGCCGAGGTGCGCGAGGTCGCGGGCACGGCCATGTTGAGGCGCAGCATGTCGCCGCCGTTCGGGAGGAAATTGTTGACGAAAGGCTTGCCGGCAGCGAGTGGGTTGCCACCCTTACCCGTGGCCAGTTGGTACGGACGTAGGTTGGGGACGCCGGTGTGGAAGGCAGGCCAGAGGTCTACCGAACGTGGCAGTCCCGGACCGGGGAGTAGCAGACCGCCGAAGTTCGCCTCCGAGAGGGCCGTGCCATCGAGGGCAGCGTTGCCCTTGAGGCCAAACAACCCGTCTTTGCCATTGCGGAAGTCGAACGAGCCCAGACTCTTGGACTGGATGCGCAGTGGCTTGAAAGCCGGGACGGCACCCCCGAACTTCGAATCGTCCATGTAGAGCGCGAGCTCAGGATTGAAGAACGCGCTGTCCAACCGCGTGTCGGCGAGTTCGTCGTAAGGCGTAAGGCGGTTCCAGTAGTCCTTCATCCCGATCGGGATGACGGCTTCGTTGGTGAGGGGCATGCCGAGGCGGGACACCTGTACGAAATCCCCACTGCCGACAGGGTTGCCGGTCTTCGAGATAGTGGTCGTCGCCTGGCGGCTCGCCGATGCCCAGACCCCGATGACGAAGTTGGGGTCGAGGATATTCTTAGGTGTCGGATCTACGCCTGGCTTGAGTAGGTTGGCGATCGGTACCTGGATCGCGATGGCGCTGACGTTGAAGCAGGCCACGCCGTCCCGCGGCGGGCCGACTTGCCGGGGCGCGTCACCGAGGTCGAAGATGCCGCCGAGGTCGACGAAGAACGGATCGTCCGTCGGGCCGGCAAACACGCGCTCACCGCTGGTAGCCGTCGTAACGCCGCCCTGGAACAGCGCGCTATAACTGGCCGCGCCGAGTCCGACGGCACTCTCGATGGTGCGTGGCCCGACGTTCGCCGGTGGGACGGTACCGTTGGCGATAATGGTCGTGAAGGTGGCCCCTCCGTCGACACTGCGCTCGAGTTTGTACGTGGTCTTCTCGTTTTGCTTACCGAGGCGAGCGTAGAAGAACGTGGTCGGGTCTTCGTTCACCTTCGTGAACGTGAAGCGGTAGGTGATCTCGTCGCCGGGCTTCGAGGCATCATTGTCGACGTGCACCTCGTAGCGGACGCTCGGACTGAAACTGTAGTAGTTGGGTCCGCCGTGCGGCAGTTGAAACGGCACGTAGGTAGCGATCAGCGTGACCGTGTTGGCGAGGTCGGGACTGCGGAACGCGTAGACGTCGACGTTGTCGGCCATTTGGTCCATCGCGATCAGCGGTGCCTCGCGGTGACTGGAGGCGGCGACGTGGAGGCTGGCCGCCGTCATCAGCAGCAGCAGCATAGTCCGCGGCAACCGTTTGAGGGAGGAGTGAAGCCCGTGTAGGGAACTGGTCATAGGTGCAGGTTGAGATTTGAAAAAAGGTATGATTTGTGTTTCCTGAAGGAGACCTACCGGTATCCTAAGCGACGGTGCCACGGAGCGGATCTTCGGGTTAATAATTACAACAACTTAATTGCGTAACTAGCGCCTTCCTCTAGTTTCGTGGCGTCTACCCCCGTCGAACGTACAGATCAACAGCGGGTTACACATTACAACATCCTTTGTATATCTGCCGACAGTCGTGTGGGTTCGCTGCGTCGGGAGGCAGGATTCGGTACGGCTTTCGCCAAAACCAGGGGTGGTCGAGTCGTAAAGCTGACTAGACCACCTATACGATTCTTTGCGTAATTGATATGTTGATCAATTATCGGTAAGCGCCCAGTATACCTCAGCTATCCCGAGGAGAGGTTCGTTCGACTGCTTACGCACTACGGCGGTGGACTCATGCTTCCTATGGTCTCGCGGGCACTCCGAGCCGTCCGGGCGTGGTTTTTGCGAAAGCGAGGTAGCAGCCACGAAGCCTCAGAGAACACGGGCGAAGCTGTGTAGTCGACTAAGCATGACGTAGGGGCCTTCCCGCGGACCAAATCGCCTACCGCACCACCACCACCTGCGTCTCGTAGCGCAGCGGCCCGCGGCCCTCCTCGGTGAGCGTGACGACCGCCAGGTAAGTCCCCGCCGGCACCGAACTCTCGCCCTGCGCGCCCGCTCCAACCCTCGAAGGGGCTGTCGGTCTGGAATAGGCGTTTGCCCCAGCGATCGTAAATCTCCATTTCGTAACCGAGTCCCTCCGTGAGGGAGAGCCGCGGCCGGTACTCGATGGTGTAGCCCTCGGGCGCGAACCCGGTCGGGAGGTACACCCGGGGACTGCGCAGCACGCAGGTCGGGGCGCTGCGCCAGGGCAGGGTCTCGGTCTGGCGGCGGAACACGGCCGGCAACTCCACCGTGGTCACCGTCTCGTAGCAGACCTGCCGGAAGTTGACGTCGGTCACGTCGTGGACGAAGGCCTGCGCCGTCTCGGTCTCGAGGAGCAGGCGCGACCCGATCGTGCCGTCGGCGAAGCGCAGGTCCCAACTTCGGTTGATGGCTGCGCCGGACTGCGGGAGCGTCCACGCGACGGCCACGTCGAAGGGACTCACCTCGGTCCCGCTCACGACGCTCGGTCTGGCCGGGGCGCTTTCGCGCAAAACGCCACACCCGTCGGTAGACCGCACGATGACCTCCGCCGAACTCCAGTCGAAGGTGGGGGGGATGGCCAGGGTCACCGTCGGCGCGGGGAGGATGTCGAAGTCCGGGTCCGTGGCGACGCGCGCGACCTCGTTGCCGCCCTGGCGCACGACGTACTCCGTCGTTTCGTAGCCCGCGCGCGGCTCCCAGCGCCAGCGCAACTGCCAGGCGTCGTTCTCGAAGGTGAGTTGCGACACCTCGATCCGGTCGTCGGCCACGAAGTCGACCGCCGAGAGGTCGACCGGCAGTGCCGCCGTGAAGCCCCCGCCGGCGTCGTCGAAGCGGACCTTGAGCGTGTAGGCCGTATCGGCGGCCAGGTCCGGCAGCGTGATCACGGTGTCGGTGACGGCGACGCGCACCGAGTCGATCCGACCGTTGAGGCGCCTCCGGGACACGACGGCCTCCGTGAGTCCGAACGGCCACGGCACCGCGAGCCGACGCACGATGCGGACGGTCCCCGCGCAGGCGTCCCGCTCGGCGTCGACGACGGCACTGCTGAACTGGCTCGACGAGAAGCTGCTCGAGCCGCAGTCGTTGAGGCTACTGAGGTAGTAGATCGCCGGGGCGCGCTCGACCTGGGTCCCGATCTCGAAGTACTCCGTGACGCCGTTGAGGACCGAGTCGAGCAGGGTCGTCCCGGTGGCGGTCTCGCGGTAGATGAAGTACTTCGTCACGCGCTCGTCGGCCGGGCGCTGCCAGCGGATGCGGGTGCCGTTCGGGGTGTAATCGACGGACAGGATCCGCGGGACCAGCAGCGGGGAGCCGTCGAGGGTATTGCTGCGGGGGCTGCGCTGCGGGGTGCACGTCGGGTAGACGGCCACGAGGTTGAAGAAATTCAGGTTCGAGTTGGCCTGAAACTCCGTGAGGGGGTAGAAGGGCTCGAGGTCGGCGGCCACGGTCCCGAGGAGGGTGAACGGTCCGGTGGCCTCGCGGCTGCCGTAGACTTCGATGCTGCCGAGGGCGCCGCAGGGGGAGGTAGGCTGTTGCCAAAACAGCGTGTCCCCGCGGAGGCAGTTGAGAACCGCCGCGTTTGGCTGGGCCTGCACGGAGCTTGCCGCCGAGCCGCAGACGAGCGCGAGTACCCACGGTATACTGAGATAAATCTGCCTCATAGACCTTCGGAAGTGGGCTTTGCCCGGCCCTTCCAACGCTAGGGCCCGGCGGCATCGTTTGTCTGCCGCAGCGCCAGGGGCTGAATCGCGGACAGGTTTTGCGGAAGCGCGGTAAAAGTAGGCCCCGCGAGCGCGAACGAGCCGCCCAGGGCATGGCTCAGATGCTAGCCATCGAACGGATGCCTTGACGTGAGACGAGCCCCGCGGTGGTTTGGCGGCATTTCTGCCGCCAAACCACTGCGGGGCTCGTGCAGTGGGGTGGCGGCGCAGATAGTTATATGCTTCTGCGCGGGGGCGGATGCGGCGGGAGCAGGTGCCTTCACTTTGAGACTACAGATCCAATCGCCGATCGCACGGGCGTTTAGTCTACCTGCGGCAAGGTTTTGCGGAAACGCGCCGACAGGGAGTCCATCGGGAGTATTTCGCGCAGGCGGTGCGCCTCGCCCTGGCCGCTGGCGAAACGCCGCTCGCGGTAGACGAGTCCGACGCCCTCGGCGTAGATCTCGACGGCGGCCGACTCGATGGCGAGGGTCCCGACGCTGTCCTGCTCGGTGAGTTCGCGCACGGTCCAGAGTTGGGCCGCGAGGGTCTGGCCGTCGAAGACGTACGTGGTGTCATGGCGGTACCGTCGATTGCGCGTGAGGGTGTACGTCGCGCGGGGTGGGTTTTGGCGAAAGCCGCCCCCCTCGAACTCGACCACGTTGATCAACAGCCGGTCCGGATCGGGCGCCTCGAAGCTGAACAGTGCCGGTTGGAGGACGCGTGCCTGCGTGACGGCGCTCGCGGAGTCGGTCGGGAAGTAGAGCCGCAGGTCGCGCAGGAGGCTGCCCTGCGCGACGATGCGCTCGTTGAGGAGTTGGCGCGGCTGGAAGGCGGCGTCGTAGTAGGTCGACACGAGCATGGTGGAGTCCGGGGTCTGGACGCTGCGGAAGTACCAGTAGTGCGTCGGGGCGGGTGCGTCGCCGACGCCCTCGTAGACGTAGGCGCGGCCCTGGCCGAGGTCTTCGACGGGGAAGTAGAAGCGCGCCGAGGGCGCGTCCGAGGTCCGGCAGGCCAGCAGGCACACCGCCGCGAGGCCGCCGGCAAGACTGACAGTGTGCTTGCACCCCGGGCCGACCCTCATGCGTTGTATGCGTCGCGTCGAACCAGTGCGCGCGCCAGGGCAGCCCGCCCGCGATGGCTGCGCGCGCGCCGTATCTTCGCGGCCCGAACCGCCCCCGGGCGAAGTACCGAGAATACCGCCATGCTAGATTTCATAAGTAAGAGTGTCAAGAAGTTGTTCGGAACCAAGTACGACCGCGATGTCGCGGTGTACGGTCCGAGGGTCGCGGTCATCAACGAGCACTATGACGCTTTCGCAAAACTGTCCCACGACGAGCTGCGCGGCAAGACGGTCGAGTTTCGGGCGCGCATCAAGGAGGGCACCCGCGAAATAGACGAGCGCATCGCCGACCTGCGGACCCAGGCCGACGCGGAGCCCGATATGCACCGCAAGGAGGACCTCTTCAAGCAGGTCGACGACCAGCTCAAGGTTCGCAACGCCCGCATCGAGGAGGCGCTCGCGGAGCTGCTGCCCGAGGCCTTCGCCGTCGTGAAGCAGACGGCGCGCCGCTTCATGGACAACGCCGAGCTCACGGTGATGGCCACCCCGCACGACCGCGAGCTGGCCGGGCGGCAACGCAGCTACTGCCGGGTCGAGGGCGAGCAGGCGATCTGGAAGAACACCTGGATGGCGGCCGGCGGGGAGATCACGTGGGACATGCTCCACTACGACGTGCAGCTCATCGGCGGGATGGTGCTGCACGACGGGAAGGTGGCCGAGATGGCGACCGGGGAGGGCAAGACCCTCGTGGCCACGCTGCCGGCCTACCTCAATGGCCTCGCGGGCGAGGGCGTCCACGTCATCACGGTCAACGACTACCTCGCGCGCCGGGACTCCGAGTGGATCGGGCCGATCTTCGAGTTCCTGCTGCTCACGATCGACTGTATCGATAAGTACCAGCCGAATACCGCCGAGCGCCGCCGCGCCTACAAGTGCGACATCACCTACGGCACCAACAACGAGTTCGGGTTCGACTACCTGCGCGACAACATGGTCGGCACCGTCGACCAGAAGGTCCAGCGCCGCCACCACTACGCGATGGTGGACGAGGTGGACTCCGTGCTCATCGACGACGCCCGCACGCCGCTCATCATCTCGGGTCCCGTGCCCGCCGGCGCCGACGAGGAGGAGTACAACGCGCTCAACCCGCTGGTCCGCAACCTGATCGAGGACCAGCGCCGCCTGGCGACAGAGTACCTCTCGCAGGCCCGCAAGCTCATCGCCGAGGGCAAGACCGGCACCGACGAGGACGAGGGCGGGATCGCGCTGCTGCGCGCCCACCGCGCGATGCCGAAGTACCGACCGCTGATCAAGTTCCTGTCCGAGGAGGGCAACCGCGTGATCCTCCAGAAGACCGAGAACGCGTACATGGCGGACAACAACAAGCGCATGCACCTCGTCGACGAGGTGCTGTACTTCAACATCGAGGAGAAGACCCGCCAGGTGGAGTTGCTCGACCGCGGGGCGGAGCGTTTGGCGAAGGGCCAGAACGAGCCGGACCTGTTCGTCCTGCCCGACATCGCGACCGTCATGGTCGAGATCGACTCGGATGCCTCCATGAGCGAGGAGGAGAAGATGGAGGCCAAGGCCCAGGCCGGTCGCGACTTCGCGAGTAAGTCGAAGCGCGTGCACGCCGTCAACCAACTCCTGAAGGCCTACACCCTCTTCGAGCGCGACGAGGAGTACGTCGTGGTCGACGGCGAGGTCAAGATCGTCGACGAGTCCACCGGTCGCATGATGGAGGGGCGCCGCTACTCGGACGGGCTCCACCAGGCCCTCGAGGCCAAGGAGAAGGTCGAGATCGGGAAGATCACCCAGACCTACGCCACGGTGACGCTCCAGAACTACTTCCGGATGTACCACAAGCTCGCCGGCATGACTGGCACGGCCGAGACCGAGGCCGGGGAGCTCTGGGAGATCTACAAGCTCGACGTGGTGGTGATCCCGACGAATCGCCCGATCGTGCGCGACGACGCGGACGACCTCGTGTTCAAGACCGACCGCGAGAAGTACAACGCGGTGGTGGATGAGATCCAGCGCCTCACCGAGGCTGGCCGCCCGGTGCTCGTGGGGACGACCTCGGTCGACATCTCGGAGCTGCTGTCGCGCTTCCTGCAGCGCAAGGGCATCGAGCACAATGTGCTTAACGCAAAACAACACGAGCGCGAGGCCGACATCGTGGCCGAGGCCGGGCAGCCGGGCAAGGTGACGATCGCGACGAACATGGCCGGTCGCGGCACGGACATCAAGCTCACGAAGGACGTCAAGGCCGCCGGCGGACTCGCCATCATCGGTACGGAGCGCCACGACTCACGGCGGGTAGACCGGCAGTTGCGCGGGCGTGCCGGGCGCCAGGGCGACCCGGGCTCCTCGCAGTTTTACGTCTCGCTCGACGACAAGCTCATGCGCCTGTTCCAGTCGGACCGCATCGCGAAGCTGATGGACCGCATGGGGCACAAGGAGGGCGAGGTGATCCAGCACTCGATGGTGTCGAAGTCGATCGAGCGCGCGCAGAAGAAGGTCGAGGAGAACAACTTCGGGGTGCGCAAGCGCCTCCTGGAGTACGACGACGTGATGAACATCCAGCGCGAGGCCATCTACACGAAGCGCAACAACGCGCTGACCGGGGAGCGGCTCGCGGTGGACCTCAACAACATGTTCCAGGGCCTCACCGAGAGCCTGATCGTGGCGCACCGCCGGGGCGGGAGCCTGGAGACGTTCCGCAAGGCGAGCGTTACCATCCTCGGGCTCGATCCGAAGATGACGCCGGAGTTCTTCAAGGGCAACAACGAGGGCGCGGTGATCCGGGCGTTCCAGGAGCAGTTCGACGAGTTGTACGCGCACAAGGAGGCGCACCTGGTCGAGGTGCTGCTGCCGTTCATCAAGGGCGTCAAGGCGCGCGAGGGGGATCGCTACAAGAACGTGGCCGTGCCGTACACGGACGGTCGCTCGCGCGGGATGCAGGTGGCGGTCCGCATCGACGAGGCCATCGCGAGCGAGGGCGCGACGATCATGCGCGACATCGAGCGCGCCGTGACGCTCGCCGTGATCGACGAGAAGTGGAAGGAGCACCTGCGCGCCATGGACGAGCTCAAGACGAGCGTCCAGGCGGCGAGCTTCGAGCAGAAGGACCCGCTGGTGATCTACAAGATGGAGGCCTACGAGTTGTTCGAGAGCTTCATCTACCTGATCAACGAGGAGGTGACTGGCTTCTTGGCGTCGGGCAAGATCATGGTGCAACAGGGGCCGGCCGAGGAGTTCGTCGAGTCGGAGGTGGTGCAGGCGCCGCCGCCGCAGCGCCTGGAGCCCGTGCCGCAGCGACCGCAGCGCCGACGTGAGCCGGAGCCGCAGTTGCAGACCAACCGCGGCGCCGACAGCGTGGAGGAGCTGGCCGCCCGGATGGCGGCGGCCGCGGCCGGTAGTAATGGCTCTGCCGCTCAGACGGTCACGACGGTGCGCAACGAGAATAAGATCGGGCGCAACGAGAAGTGCCCCTGCGGCAGCGGGAAGAAGTACAAGCAGTGCCACGGGCGGTAAGTACGCATCTTCGCCCCGCACCCTACCTTACGCCACATGATCCGTCAATCCCTCTGGACGCTAGTATTGGTTTTGGCGACAGCCGTCTCGGGCCGGGCCCAGATCACGATCGTGGAGCACGGGCCGTACTCGGAGATGCTCAACCTGTACGCGCGGCACAACGGTGACCCGAACCGGACGTTGAGCGGCTACCGGATACAGTTGTTGGCGACCACGGACCGCCTCAAGCTCGAGGAGATGGAGTCGAAGTTCAGGCAGGAGTACCCGGAGTACCCGGTGGACTGGAAGCACGAGGCGCCCTACTACAAGTTGCGCACGGGCGCCTTTACCGATCGCTCGAAGGCGACCGCGTTTTTGTATCGCCTCAAGCGCAGCTTCCCGAGTGCGTACCCGGCCATGGTGAAGGACATCCGCCCGGCGGAATTGCTGATGTACCGCTAGGCGCGACGCGTCCGTTGCATCGGTACCCGCTTTCTTGAATTAGGTCATGGCCCACACTACCGCGCCCCGCAATCCCATCGCCGCGATCGACTGGCCGCTGCTGTCGATGCTGCTGTCGTTGATGGCCATCGGGTGGTTGATGATCTACGCGGCGGGCATCGGGCAGGGGTACCCGCAGGGCTGGGGCGAGTGGTTGAGCGGGACGCCCGTCGGGAAGCAAACCGTCTTCATCGGGGTGTCGATGGCGATTCTGGTGTTTACGCTGGTGGCCAACCACAGGCTCTGGCGGGACGGGGCCTTCATTATCTACCTCGCGACGCTGCTGCTGCTGGTCGGGGTGATCTTCGTCGGTCGCGAGATCAAGGGGGCGCGGTCGTGGTACAACTTCGGGGGCTTCGGTCTGCAGCCGAGTGAGTTTGCGAAGTTCGGGACGGCGCTGGCGATGGCGAGTTTTCTGGCGGCGTACCGTGGGCAGGTGAAGCAGGTGGCGAAGTGGTTTCAGGCGGGGGCGCTGTTCGTGGTGCCGGCGGCGCTGATTATGCTGCAGCCGGACGCCGGGTCGGCGCTGGTGTTTCTGGGGCTTACGATCGTGCTGTACCGCGCGGGATTGAATGCGCAACTGTTCGTGGTGGCGGGCTTCGGGGGGGTGATGCTGGTGACGGGGCTGGTGTTTCCGCCGACGCTGATCGCGACGGCGCTGTTCGGGTTGGCGGTGGTGCTGTTGGCGGGGCAGTTTCCGCGGGGGCTGATCTACGCGGCGCTGGCTTCGGTGGGGCTCGGGGCCGTGCTGTACTTCGGCCACGGGGAGGCGGTGACGCCGTACCTCGGGTTGGCGCTGGCGGGGGCGGTCTTCGTCGGGCTGGCGGCGTACTGGTACACGCACCGCAAGTCGCAGCTCGTCCAGGCGCTCGTGGCGACGGTGGTGCTGGGGACGGCCGTGGCGGCGACGGCCAACTACCTTTTTCATAACGTGCTGGCGCCCCACCAGCAGGATCGCCTCAACGTCTGGCTCCAGCCCTCGAAGTGCGATCCGCGGGGTCGCTTTATAATGTCTTGCAGTCGAAGATGGCCATTGGGTCGGGGGGGCTGCAGGGCAAGGGCTTCCTCGAGGGGACGCTCACGAAGCTGCGCTACGTGCCTGAGCAAACGACGGACTTTATTTTCTGTACCGTCGGCGAGGAGCACGGCTTCATTGGGGCCGCGGTGGTGATCGGGCTTTTCTTAGGTGTGCTGTTGCGGCTGGTGAGTCTCGCGGAGCGGCAGAAGTCGATTTTCGCGCAGTACTACATGTACGGGGTGGCGGGGATCCTGTTCGTCCACTTCGCCCTGAACATCGGGATGACGATGGGGCTGATGCCGATCATCGGCATTCCTTTGCCGTTCATCTCCTACGGGGGCTCGAGCCTGATGGCGTTCACGTTGATTATGGGGGTGGCGCTCAGGTTGGATGCGACGCGGACGGAGCGGGAGTAGCCTATGAAATTTACCCTAGAGGCCACCGAGGGCCGCGCGCGCGCCGGTCGCTTCGAGACCGCCCACGGAGCTGTCGAGACGCCCATCTTCATGCCCGTCGGCACGGCGGCCACCGTCAAGGGCGTGCACCCGAGTGAACTCGTCGAGGAGGTCCGGGCCCAGATCGTCCTCGCCAACACCTACCACCTCTTCCTGCGGCCCGGGATCGACGTGGTGGAGGGCGCCGGGGGCGTGCAGGAGTTCAGCAAGTGGCGCCGGCCTATGCTGACGGACTCCGGCGGCTACCAAATCTTCTCCCTCGCCAACAACCGCAAGCTCTCCGAGGAGGGCGCGCGCTTCCGGAGCCACATCGACGGGACGGAGTACCTGTTCACGCCCGAGTCCGTGATGGACCTCCAGCGGCGCATCGGCGCCGACATCATCATGGCCTTCGACGAGTGCCCGCCGTATCCGAGTACGTACGCTTACGCCAAAACGAGCATGGCGTTGACCCACCGCTGGTTGGATCGCTGCGTGGCGAGTTTTGGCGAAAGCCGCTGCCCCCATGGTTACGAACAGGCACTTTTCCCGATTCTGCAGGGGAGTACTTTCCCGGACCTGCGCCGCCAGAGCGCGGAGTACATCGCGGGCAAGGACATGCCCGGCAACGCCATCGGCGGACTGAGCGTCGGGGAGCCGGCGGCGGAGATGTACCCGATCGTGGCGCAGGTGTGTGAGGTGCTTCCGCAAAACAAACCCCGCTACCTCATGGGCGTCGGCACGCCGGCCAACCTCCTGGAGTGCATCGAGCGCGGGGTGGACATGTTCGACTGCGTGATGCCGAGTCGCAACGGGCGCCACGGGACGATTTTTACGAAAGACGGGATGGTGAACCTGCGGCTGGCGCGCTTCGCGAACGACCATACGCCCGTCGACCCGGACGGCCCCTGCGCCCTCACGCGGATGCACAGTCGCGCGTACCTGCGGCATCTGATGGTGGCCGGGGAGGCGCTCGGCAAGCAGATCGCGACGATCCACAACCTCTGCTTTTACCTCTGGCTGGTGGGGGAGGCCCGCCGGCACATCCTGGAAGGCACCTTCGCGCGTTGGAAAGGGGAAGTGATGGTGGGGCTGATGCGGAAGCTGTAGCGAGTCTAGAAAGTCTAGCAGGTCTAGGGTCTAGACTGACGGGACGGCCCAACAAAGCATTTAAGTTGGCGCAGCTGTGGACTTCCAAGCGCTAGACCCCTAGACCCCTAGACCTTAGACCCCAACCCCATGCTCAAGCGCCTCGACAAATACCTCATCGGCACGTACCTGCGGACCTTCGCCTTCACGGTGTTGATCTTCTCGGTGGTGTCGGTCGTGGTGCACTTCTCGGAGCAGGTGCAGCGCTTCATGGACAACGCCGTGACCTGGGGCGAGGGCCTGGTGTACTTCGTGGCGTACCTGCCGTACATCAACTCGATGCTCTTCCCGCTGTACGCGCTGGTGTCGGTGATCTTCTTCACGAGTCGCCTGGCGGGCAACTCGGAGATTCTGTCGATGCTCAACGCGGGCATGAGCCTCACGCGGATCGCGCGGCCGTACATGATCTCGGCCTCGCTGATCGCGGGAGTGTCGCTGGCGCTCAACCACGTCATCGTGCCGTACAGCAACCAGCACCGCCTCGAGTTCGAGCGCGAGCGGCTCGGGCGCGAGAAGGACGAGGGGCGCAACAGCGAAGTCCACATGTTTATCGACCCGACGACCAAGATGTACGTACGGCACTTCTCGAAAGGCGACAGCGTGGCGCGCGACCTGCGGCTCGAGACCTACGACGGGCCGCGGCTCACGAAGATGCTCTCGGCTCAGCGCGCGGAGTGGATCGGGCGCGACAGCTCGTGGCGACTCTACGAGTACACCCACCGGACGTTCGGGGAGTTGGAGGAGAGCTTTCGCGAGGTCCGCAACCAGCCGCTCGACACGACCCTGGCGCTGACGCCGGCCGACTTCGTGCAGTACAAGTACGAGAAGGACCAGTTGCTCACGCCCGGGCTCACTGCCTACATCCAGAAGGTGCGCGCGCGCGGGATCGGCAACAGCCAGGCCTTCGAGATCGAGCGCCAGAAGCGCAGCTCGGAGCCGGCCAGTATCCTGATCCTCACCTTAATCGGGCTCGCGCTCGCGGGGCGGAAGGTGCGCGGGGGCATGGGGATCAACCTCGTGACGGGGGTGGTGATCGGGCTGGTGTTCGTGTTTATGAGTCGGTTCAGCCACACGCTGGCGACCAACTCGGAGATCCCGGCGTGGCTGGGGGTGTGGACGCCGAACTTCATTTTCGCGGGGGTCGCCCTGCTTTTGCTGTCGAAGGCGCAGCGGTAGCACCGGGCTTCGGCGAGGCCGGCAGACGGGGTTTGGCGGCGTGTGTAGGGTCGCCCCGGGAACTTTCAAAAATTTCTGAAAGTTTTCACAGGCGCCAGCTGGCGAAAATTTCGGACGGAACAACTGATAATCAGTTGTTTACGTGTGTATCGCTGCGGTTTTGCGCATCCGTGGGCAGAATTTCGTACCCTTTGGACCTTGGTTTTGTTGAACCTAGACGTACTTTAGCGTTAAACAAAGCAGTGTCCCCATCACCAAATATCGCTCCCATGTCCACGATCGAGTTCGACGACCGCTTCTACCAGATGACCGCCATGCTGCAGGCCTTCGCCTACAACCTCACGAAGAACCAGGAGGACGCCAAGGATCTGTACCAGGAGACGGCCTTCCGGGCGATGACCAACCGTGAGAAGTTCAGGCCCGGGACCAACTTCAAGGCTTGGCTCTTCACGATCATGAAGAACATCTTCATCAACAACTACCGCCGCCGCATGAAGGGCAACTCGATCATCGAGAAGGCCGACAACCTGTACTACCTCAACTCGGGTTGGGACGACGTCGGCAACAAGGCCGAGACGCAGATCTTCATGAACGAGCTCAAGGTGCTGATCGACGCGCTCGACGAGTCGTTGCGGACGCCTTTCCTGCTGCACTACCGCGGGTTTAAGTACCAGGAGATCGCCGATCAGCTCGGCCTGCCGCTCGGGACGGTGAAGAGCCGGATATTCTTCGCGCGCAAGGAGCTGAAGTCCAAGCTCGACTCACGCTACGACAACTACGCCTCGGTGCGGCTCACGAGTCGCTACTGAGGTGCCGCCGCCCCCCCCGCGGGGGCGCGAAAAGATCTTAGGGTTTTGAGGTTTAACCTTTGGCGGCCGGGCAATGCGTCCCGGCCGTTTTTTTTGCGCGTACATGGACATTGACGACGGGGCGGCGGTGGCGCGTTTTGGCGAAAGCCTCCTCACCTGGGCGAAGACACTGCACCGGCCGATGCCCTGGCGCGACGAGCGGGACGCGTACAAGATTTGGCTGAGCGAGGTGATTTTGCAGCAAACGCGCGTGGCGCAGGGGGAGGCGTACTACCGGCGCTTCGTGGAGGCCTTTCCGACGGTGCGAGACCTGGCCGACGCGTCGGCGGACCGCGTGATGGCGCTCTGGCAGGGGCTCGGGTACTACTCGCGGGCGCGCAATCTGCACAGGGCCGCCAAGCGGGTCGCCGAGGGCGGCGGGGCCTTCCCGACGGCGTACGCGGAGCTACTGACCTTGCCTGGCGTCGGGCCGTACAGCGCGGCGGCCATCGCGAGTTTCGCGGCGAACGAGGATGTCGCGGTCGTGGACGGGAACGTCTACCGGGTGCTGGCGAGGGTATTCGGGATCGACGCGCCGATCGACACGACGCGGGGGCAGGCGCGGTTTCGGGAGCTGGCCGAGCGGCTGCTCGTACGCGGGCGCGCGGGCGCGTACAACCAGGCGATCATGGACTTCGGGGCGACCGTGTGTACGCCGCGGCGACCGGCGTGTCCGAGTTGTCCGTTGCGCGGGGACTGCAGCGCCTTTCGCGAAGGCCTCGTAGAGCAGCTGCCGGTGAAGAGCAAGCGCCCCAGGCGGCGTACGCGGCAGCTGGAGTACCTGCACATCGTCGGGCCGGGCGGCGCGGTGGTGCTTCGGCAGCGGGGCGCGGGGGACATCTGGCAGGGCCTGTACGAGTTTCCCGTGGTCGAGGTCTCGTCGGAGCGCGCCGGCGAGGCGGCGGTAATCTCGCCGGGGGAGGAGGCGCGGCGATTGCTGTCGCAAGGGTCCACGCTCTCCGAAGCCACCTTCGTGGGGGTTTCGCCGCCGGTGCGGCACCAGCTCACGCACCAGGAGCTGATCATTCGGTTCTGGCGTTTTAGCGTAAGCCAAACCACGCCTGACGGGCTGTGGGTCGGACCCGAGGAACTTAGCTCGTACGGTCTGCCGCAGCCGATCGTGAACTACCTTGCCAATCGACAGCTCGGCCTCGCGCTCTGAGGTCTGCCTTAGACGCCTTTCGGCAAAACCTACCCCACGCTTTCCCCTACCGCTATGGTCAACAAAGTAACGCTCGTCGGGAACCTCGGACGCGATCCGGACATGCGGCGCCTCGAGAGCGGGACCGCCGTGGCGAAGGTCTCGGTGGCGACGAGCGAGAGCTACCGCGACCGCGAGGGCAACTGGCGCGAGGAGGTGGAGTGGCACGACATCGTGATGTGGGGCAAGATGGCCGAGCGCGCCGAGACGCAGTTGCGCAAGGGCATGATGGTCTACGTCGAGGGTAAGCTCACGCACAAGACCTGGCAGGACAAGGAGAACAACACCCGCAAGACGACCGAGGTGGTGGTGAGCTTCCTGCGGATCTTGAAGGGGCGGGAGGGCGGCGACAAGCCCAGCGCCCCCGAGGCAGCCGAATCTGCCGAACCTGCCGAGCCCGGCGCCGGCGCGAAGGCCCTGGCGGACTTCACCCAGGGCGGTGACGAGGGCTAGGGGGCGTACACGGTAGCCGCGGGGCCCGTGGTCGCGGTCCGCAACTACTTCGGCGTGCCTGCGTAACTTCGCCACCCCCAATCCCCCCTCATTGGACGCTGACCCTTGTCCGAGTTGCCCCTCGTTGTTTTTGTTGAGCCAGGGCATCGTGCTACTGGCGAACGTCGGCGCGGGGGTGTGGTTTGGCGCCCTCGTCCTGGTGCTGCTCCTCGTGGCCTCCGCGTTGATCTCCGGCAGCGAGGTGGCGTTCTTCTCGTTGAGCAACAGCGACTTCTCGACGCTGCGCGAGGAGGAGGTGGCGAGCAGCAAGCGCATCGTGTCCCTGAAGCAGCGTCCGCACGAGTTGTTGGCCACGATCCTGATCACGAATAACTTCGTCAACATCGCCATCGTGCTGCTGTCGGAGTTCGTGCTGCGGCAGGCGTTCTCGGACGAGATGTTCGCGGGTTGGGCGAGTGGCGTGACTTCCTTCGTGAGTGGTGTACAACCGGGTGTCGGCAACTGGCTCGCCGGTTTCGACCTCGCTACGACGTTCAGGTTTTCGATCACCGTGATCGGGGTCACCTTCCTGCTGGTGCTCTTCGGGGAGGTGACGCCGAAGGTGTACGCGCGCCAGCAGAACGTAGCCCTGGCGCGCTTCATGAGCGGACCGCTGCGGGTGCTGTTGTCGCTGTTCGCGCCGATGAGTGCCTTCCTCGTCAAGGCTGGGGCCTTCCTGGAAGATCGACTCCGCCGTCACCAGGGCGCCAACGCGGCCAGTCGCGAGGAGCTCGACCAGGCCATCGACCTCACCGTGCGCGACGAGGCGCTACTGGCCGGCGAGCGTGACATCCTCAAGCGACTGGTCACCTTCGGGGACGTCACCGTGCGGCAGATCATGCAGTCGCGGCCGGACGTGGTGGCGGTGTCGCAGTCGGCCAGCTTCTCGACGCTGCTCGACCTCGTGCGTTCGTCGAGCTACTCCCGGATCCCGGTCCACGATGACGACCTCGACAAGGTGGTCGGCATCCTGTACGCGAAGGACCTGATTCGGCACCTGGGCGAGGGCGACGACTTCGACTGGCGCGAGCACATCCGCGAGGACGTGATGTACGTGCCGGAGAGTAAGAAGATCCACGACCTGCTGCGGGAGTTCCAGGCGGAGCGGATGCACATGGCGATCGTCGTGGACGAGTTCGGCGGGACGAGCGGCTTGGTGACGCTCGAGGACATCCTCGAGGAGGTGATCGGCGACATCAAGGACGAGTTCGACGAGGACCTGGAGATCGACTTCGTCCAAATCGACGAGCGGACGTACCTGTTCGAGGGCAAGACCCAACTCTCGGACGCGCTGCGCCTGATGGACCTGCCGAGCAACCTCCTCGACGAGGTGCGTGGCGACGCCGACACGGTGGCCGGGGTGATGTTGGAGGAGACGGGCATCCTCCCGCGCCAGAAGGAGAGCCTGAAGGTGGGGTCGCTCACGTTCGTGAGTGAGGTGGTTAGCCGGCGGAGGATTGAGCGGGTCCGTATTATCCTTCCGGAAAAACCCGTTGTGGCGTGATGGGTATTCTGCGTTTAGGGGGTCTAGGGGTTGTCGTTGCGACGGCGGTTGTTGTGATGGCCTGCGGAGGGGAGACTAGTCAGACGCCGAAGCCACGCGCCTACCCGAAGGTAGAGTTTCCGGTAGCGGACAGTGTGGAGCGCTTCTCGTTGCAGGTTTGTCCGTTCGAGTTCGAGTTCCCGAGTTACGTATCCGTGGAGCAGGACACGGTCTTCTTCGACGACAAGCCGAAGCACCCGTGTTGGTTTGACTTGGTGACGCCGAGTCTCCAGGGTCGCGTGCACGTGAGTTATTACCCGATCCGTAGCGTGGGGGATTTCGAGAAGCACCGCGACGATGCGTATACGTTGGTCGGGAAGCACAACATCGTGGCCAACTACATCGACGAGCAACCGATTGAGCGGCCGGAAGTAGACGTACACGGCTTTGCGTTTGCGGTGGAGGGGGATGCGGCCTCGCCTTACCAGCTTTTCGTGACGGACAGCACGCGGCACTTCATTCGGGCGGCGGTGTACGTGAATGCGCAGGCGCGGGCGGATAGTCTGGCGCCGGTGTACGCTTTTTTGAGGAGGGATTTGGAGCGGGTGGTGGGGAGCTTGAGGTGGCGGGGGTAAGGGGTGTGTGGAGGCCTGGGGGCTGTGGGGGCTGAGGGGGCCGTGGCGGCGCCAGGGGCCCGTTGAACCGGTGGGCTATTTGAGTTATCGGTTATTGTTTGGGATTGTGGGTAGCCCACCCGTCCAACGACCGCCCTGGCGCCGCCCTCTTTCGGCACGGCTGTCTGGCACGTATGGCTGGCGCATGGTGGCTGTGCGGTAGTGGAGGGCGCGGCCCGCACACACGTGGCCGCCCCGCCCCCGCCCTCAGCGATCAGACTAGTGCAGCAAAAAGCCCCACGTCCTGTGGGGGCGTGAGGCTTCTCGGAAAGTGTATCAGTAAGTGCGGTGCTGGCGCTAGGTCTGGTTAGGGCTGCGTCTGGCACCTGGACGGCTCCAAGTTTTGGGCCGCTTTCGTATCAGGGTAGTGTATCAGACTACTCGTCTTCGCTGTCGTCATCGTCGTCGTCGTCGCCGCCTTTGCGGGCAGTGGCGAGCTTGCCTTTGGTCTTGCCGTTCGCGCTCGGGCTGCCGTCGCCTTCGGTGGGGGTGATGATCGCCTTGATCTTCAGTTCGATCTCCTCGGCGATCTCGGGGTTGTCCTCGAGGAAGCGCTTGGCGGCGTCGCGGCCCTGGGCGATCTTGGCGTCGTCGTAGGCGTACCAGGCGCCGGACTTCTGGATGATGTCGTGGTCGACGCCGAGGTCGACGATCTCACCGGACTTCGAGATGCCCTGGCCGTACATGATGTCGAACTCCGCGATCCGGAACGGGGGCGCGAGTTTGTTCTTGACGACCTTGACCTTGACGTGGTTCCCGATGACGTTGCCCTCCTTGTCCTTGAGGGCCGAGCCGTTCTTGCGGATGTCGAGGCGGATCGAGGCGTAGAACTTGAGGGCGTTACCGCCGGTGGTCGTCTCGGGGTTGCCGAAGAGCACACCGATCTTCTCGCGGAGTTGGTTGATGAAGATGCAGGTGCAGTTCGTCTTCGCGATCGCGGAGGTGAGCTTGCGCATGGCCTGCGACATGAGGCGGGCGTGGAGGCCGACCTTCGAGTCCCCCATCTCGCCCTCGATCTCGGCGCGGGGCGTGAGCGCGGCCACGGAGTCGACCACGACGATGTCCATCGCGCCGGAGCGGATGAGGCTCTCGGTGATCTCGAGGGCCTGCTCGCCGTTGTCGGGCTGGGTGATGAAGAGGTTCTCGGTGTCGACCCCGAGGGCCTCGGCGTAGGTGCGGTCGAAGGCGTGCTCGGCGTCGATGATGGCGGCGAGCCCGCCCTTCTTCTGCACCTGGGCGATGGCGTGGATCGCGAGGGTGGTCTTACCGGACGACTCCGGTCCGTAGATCTCGACGACGCGGCCGCGGGGGAAGCCGTTGATCCCGAGGGCGATGTCGAGGCCGAGCGACCCGGAGGGGATCGTGTCGACGTCCGAGCGGGCCTTGTCGCCGAGGCGCATGATGGTGCCCTTGCCGTAGCTCTTCTCGAGCCGGTCGACGGTGAGTTGGAGGGCTTTCAGTTTCGATTCTCTGTCGGTTGCCATGTGGTTGGTGTTGGCGTGTGTGGTGTTTCTGTCGGACCAAAAGTAAACAATCTGTGTTGATCGAGTACCTATGTTGACAAAAAAAGTTGGAAAAGTTTTGGCGCAAGCCCGGACCGCCTGCCGGGGGGGTATATGTATAAGGTCGGTAACTCCCCGAAAGTTAGTACCGGCGTGTGGCCCACGCCCCGGGGGTGACATCCGGGAGGCCGTCGCGCGGTGTCTGGCGCGTCGCCCAATGCAGAAGCCCCTCCCGTGAGTCACGGGAAGGGCTTCGACGTGTGGTCTCGTGGTCTCGCGGTCCGAACCCCCGAGCGCTCAGCAGCTCGGGGCCATGAAAGGCTTGCGGCTGTAGGCGAGGATGGCGTCGACGGTGGACGACTTGGGCGAGAAGAGCACCCGGGGGAGCTCTCGTTTCGCGGCGACGATCCCGCGGTAGGCCCGCATCGCCTCAGGGTCTTCGGTCAGGGCGTGCTCGGTCTCGAGGCGCTCGCAGATCGGCAGCTCTCGGTAGGCGAGGCGAAGCAAAGAATTTTGTGTAAGGGCTCGTGTCATGGGCGTACGCTTGTGGCTTGGGTTTGTTAATGTTCAAGTTCCCTCATTAACTAGGCCCCCGGCCGACATATTGCTTAACCTTCGCGCGGTTCTGACGGTTACCGGCACTGTATGGCGACTTTTATTTCCGAGGGCAAAGTGGTGACCCTGAAGTACGACCTCCACGAGGGCGGACCGGGCGGGGAGCTCCTCGAGCGCATGGACGTCAACTACCCACTCACGTTCCTGTTCGGCGTCGGGAAGATGCTCCCGGCCTTCGAGGCGCACCTGCGTGACCTGAGCGACCGCGGCGAGTTCGCCTTCACGCTCGCCCCCGGTGATGCCTACGGCCCGCGGCGCACCGACCAGGTCCTGACGCTACCGAAGTCCCTGTTCGCCGAGCGCGACGGCGCGGTGCCCCCGGGGCTGCTTATTCCCGGCAATCACGTCCGCCTCACGGCCAACGACGGCGTCGTGCACACCGGTAGGGTCGTGCGGCTCGACGGCGACAGCGCCATCATCGACTTCAACCACCACATGGCCGGCCGTACGCTTTACTTCGCCGGGGCCGTGCTCCACGTGCGGGAGGCGACCGCGGATGAGCTCGTGCGGGGGCATCACCTGGAGGAGACGGGGGTGAGGCGGTGAGGAGGTCAATTTTCAATTTCCAGTTGACAATTTTCAGTGTGCCCGTCACCCTCCGCCCATCCCCTGCTACACGTTCGCAATGCCCCCCCCTTCGCGGTAGCGCATTGAAACTTGAAAATTGAGCATTGAAAATTAACTCCCCGATCCGTGCTCGCACCGAGCTTCTCTTACAGAGCCTTACGGCAAAACTCCACGAGCGCGAGCAGGCCGTGGCCCTGTCCTTGCTCACGGCGCTCGCCGGCGAAAGCATCTTCTTGCTCGGGCCCCCGGGCGTCGGCAAGTCCCTCATCGCGCGGCGCCTCAAGCACGCCTTCGCCGACGGGACCAGCTTCGAGTACCTGATGTCGAAGTTCTCGACCCCGGACGAGATCTTCGGCCCGGTCTCGATCCGCAAGCTCAAGGACGAGGACAAGTACGAGCGCCTCACGGACAAGTATTTGCCCGGGGCCAACGTGGTCTTCCTCGACGAAATCTGGAAGGCGGGCCCGGCCATCCAGAACGCGCTGCTCACGATCCTCAACGAGCGCGTCTACCGCAACGGCGAGCAGGAAGTGGCCGTCGACGTGCGCGCCATCATCTCGGCCTCGAACGAGTTGCCCGCCCCGGGCTCGAGCCTCGATCCGCTCTGGGACCGGTTCCTCGTCCGCCTCGAGGTCGACAACGTGCGCCGCTTCGACAGCTTCGTCAAGCTCATCACCGATACGGCCGACGTGTACGAGGTGGTTTTGCCGGAAGGCGTCGCGCTTTCGCAAAACGAATTAGACGCCCTCTCCGGAGACATCGACCGGGTAGAAGTCTCGCCGGAAGCCCTCAACACGATCCAAGTTTTGCGGACACGCATCGACCACTACAACGCCGAGCGCCCCGACCCCGCCGACCAGATCCGCGTCTACGACCGGCGCTGGAAGAAGGCCGTGCGCCTGCTACGCACCTCGGCCCACCTCAACGGTCGCGCCACGGTGGATTTGATGGACTGCTTCCTGCTCGAGTTCTGCCTCTGGTCCCGGCCCGAGCACCGCGACCCGATCCGCGAGATGATCGCCGACGCCGTGCGGCAACACGGGTACGCGGTGGCCGTCAACCTCCCGATGCTCCGCCGCGAGGTCGATGCCTTCGAGGCCGACGTCGACGCCGAGATCCGCGTGCGCCACGTCGTCACCGAGGACCAGCTCCAGCCCGTGCACGACGAGTACTACGAGCTATTGAAGGAGGACCAGCAGTTCGAGGGCGCACTGATTAGCGTCAAGCAGTTCGACGGACTCACCGCCGATGAGTCGCGCGTCACCAACCTCTTCGACGCCAATAAGAATCTCGTCAACCGCCTCAAGGTCCGCAAGGGCGACCGCCCCCACACGCTCGCCGTCGAGTACAACGCCCGCGAGTACACCTACCGCCTGCGCACCCGCCAGGTCGAGCGCACCGAAATCATCGCCAAGCAGGCGCACAAGTTGCTGATCGCCCACTGGGACGACCGCTTCAAGACCTTGAATGAGTACCTCGCAGAGCAGCTCAAGCGCTTGCGCGACGAGGCGCCGGGTGCTTTGGGCGGCTTACGCCAAAACCTGTTCGTCGAGGCCCGCTTCGCCGAACTCGCGGAGGCCAACCAGCGCCAGACCGTCGAGGCCCTGGAGGGGATGGGACTGCGGCTGGAGAAGCTGCGGTGGAGCTACAACTGATTAGTATTCCTGAATCAACACCGAGGCGGGAATCTGCAGGCCGGCCTCCAGCTTGCGGATCATCCCGAGGCTCAGCTTACGCTTACGGCTCAGGATTTCGCTCACGCGGCCCTTGTAGCCGATGAGCCTCTCGAGGTCCTTGGCGGTCAAACCCTCCTGGTCCATGCGGAAGCGGATGGCCTCGATGGGGTCGGGGGCCTCGATCGGGTGAACGCGAGACTCGTACTCGTCCACGAGGATCGCGAGGACCTGAAGTTCGTCGCCCTCGGGACTGCCGCCCGTCGCATCGAACAGTGTGTCGATGCGGTTGAGCGCGGCCCGGTAATCGTGGTCTGAGTTGATTGCTCGGAGTGGCATATTAGACTTCTTTGGCATCGATGCGGTCGTATTCCTTGTGCGTTCCGACGAAACGGATGTGGACAATCTAATAATCGAAGTTGAACCTTACGATCAGCCGATAATCATTCCCTTTAATATCGAACACAACGCGTTGGTCGCCTAAAACGCTGGCCCTGGGGAACTTCTCTTTGATCGCGTGCGTGTGCGGCCAGTCGCCCCTGGAAAATTATTGGTACCAAGACTTGAGCGGCTGTTCCGCATCGGGATGCGACTCCCAAAAGTCTCGGAGGGTCGCTTTTGCTATAACTCTCACGGTGCGAACATAGTTCCCATTTTGGGAACCGTTGATTCTTCACATGGCACGCCCTTCAACCCTTCACCCTTCAACGCTTGTCCCCCCCGCCGAGCTTGACCTGCGCCTCGCCGTCGACCCAGACGATGTTGCGGTAGACCTCGCGCAAGGACAGGGTGACATCGATACTCGGCAGGTGGATCGTGGCGTCGAGCCCGGAGACGTGGGTCGTCTGCCAGGCGGCGCCCTCGCTTGCTCGCGACTGTAGCGTCGCGAAGGGCTCGTGCTGCACGACGATGAGGTAGTCGCGCAGGCTCGGCACGTGCCGCATGTACTGCTCGGCCTTCGACGTGTAATCAGCCGTGAAGGAGCTCTTGGAGGTCACCTCGACGAGGAGCGTTGGGTTCAACATCGCGTGGCGAAGCTGCGGGTCCATATCGAGTTCGCCACAGACCACGCTCAGGTCGGGGTAGCGGTAGCGGCGCAGCGCCTTGATGCTCAATTTCAGGTCGACTGAGAACACGTTGCACCTATTAGGGTCGACTCCGCTGTCCAGGAGCGTAGACACGCTCGTGGTGATGCGAGCGTGCGGCGCGGTCGTCCCGGCCATCGCCTCCCAGACGTATACCTGGCCGTCGAAGAACTCCCACTTCTCGCCGGTGGACTCCTCGAGCGCGAGGTACTCTTTGACGGTGTAGCGGGTTTTGGCGTAAGCCTGAGGTGCAGCGGACATATGGTGAAGATAAGTCGGGTTTACGCGTCTGTAGCCGCCGCCGTCCCCCCACCGCCGAGCTTCACGCGCGCCTCGCCGTCGACCCAGACGATGTTGCGGTAGACCTCGCGCAAAGACAGGGTGACATCGATACTCGGCAGGTGGATCGTGGCGTCGAGCCCGGAGACGTGGGTCGTCTGCCAGGCGGCGCCCTCGCTTTCTCGCGACTGTAGCGTCGCGAAGGGCTCGTGCTGCACGACGATGAGGTAGTCCCGCAGGGACGGCACGTGCTTCATGTACTGCTCGGCCTTAGTTGTGTAGTCGGCGGTAAAGGAACTCTTCGAAGTCACCTCGACGAGGACAGTCGGGTTCAACATCGCGTGGCTAATGAAAGGATCCTGGTCGAGCTCGCCGCAGACCACGCTCAAGTCGGGGTAGCGGTAGCGGCGCAACGCCTTGATGCTGAGCTTGAGGTCGGCGGTAGCGACGTAGCACCTGTCGAGGTTGATCCCGCTGCCGATCAACGTGGACACTCTGGCCGTAATCACGGCGTGCGGTGCGGTCGTCCCGGCCATCGCCTCCCAGACGTAGACTTCGCCGTCGAAAAATTCCCATTTCTCGCCGGTGGACTCCTCGAGCGCGAGATACTCACGGACGGTGTAGCGGGTTTTGGCGAAAGCCTGCGCGGTAGCGGTCATAGCGTGAAGATAGACTACTCAGCCCATTGCCTCCTCGCGCACCACCCACATCGGCGCGTCCCCGATCGGCGGCTCCTCGGTCGGCAGGCCGGCCCCGGGTACGAACTCGGCCTCGCCGTCGGCCCAGACGATGTCGCGGTAGAGTTCGGCCATCAAGACATCCGTGTCGACCGACGGGAAGCGTACCATTTGGTCGAGTTTCGTGTAGGGGTTGGCCTCCCACTTCTCGTCGCTGCCCGAGCGGCTGTATACGATCACGACCGCCGCGGCCTGCTCGATGATGACGTAGTCGCGCAGGCTCTCGATCAGGCCGTACTGCACGAGCTTATGACTGTAGTCGTCGAGGCGGGAGCTGTCCGAGACGATCTCGATGACGAGCGTGGGGTTGGTGCCGGCCGTCTTGAATTGCTCATCGTAAATCGTGTCGTCGCACTGCACCGTGAGGTCCGGGAAGCGATACCGCCGTAGTTGGGGGATGGCGAGGAGGGCATCGGAGTCGAGGGTGCCGCAGCGCTTGCCCCTCGCTACAAATTTGGTGCGCAACTCGCTCGACACATTCGTCGCGATGTGTGAATGCGCGCGCGACGCCCCGGCCATCGACTCCCACGGCACGATCTCGCCGTCGAAGAACTCGTACTTCTCGTCGCTGCTCTCGCAGATCTCGATGTACTCCTGGATGCTGTAGCGGCGGCGTGGAAGGGGGTAGGCTGACATGTCGGGAAGGTACGTAGCCCTAGCTTGCGCCCATGCCCACCGCCCCCGCCCTCTCCGCCCGCGGCGCCGCCCTGCTCGGCAGGCCGCTGCGCGCCGACTTCGAACTCTTCGCCGAGGCCGAGGAGAACGCCTTCGACGCGACCGACAATCCCGACGGCGCCATCGCGCTCTGTATCGCGGAGAACGTGCTGTCGTGGCCGGAGATGGAGGCCCGTTTGCGCGAGGCGGCTTGCGCCAAAACCCCCGACTGGGTGGCCAAGTACACGCAGGTGCAGGGAGCGCCGGAGCTGCGGGCAGCGCTGGCGGGTTTTGCCGAAAGGCACCTCACCACCCTCGGCGGCCAACCCGCGCGCGCGCTCGACCCGGACGCCTTCTGCGTGTCGAGCGGCGCCACGGCCGTCGTCGAATTGTGCGCCCTGCTGCTCGGCGACGAAGGCGAC
This sequence comes from Saprospiraceae bacterium, assembly GCA_965215115.1. Taxonomy (GTDB): domain Bacteria; phylum Bacteroidota; class Bacteroidia; order Chitinophagales; family Saprospiraceae; genus CALDTK01. The sequence continues at coordinate 468,551 of OZ244050.1, read as the reverse complement.
GTGGTGGCGATACCGGCACCGAGCTACCCGGTGTACACCAAGGACATCGGGCTCAAGGCCGGCATGCTCCGCTACGACGTCGAGCCGGCGGCCGGGTGGTTCGCGGCCGACGGCTTACACCCCCTACACGTGTCCGACCTGGAGCAGGCCCGCCGCGACATCCACGCCGGCGGCCGGCGCCTGCGCATGGTGATTCTCACGCAGCCCGACAATCCGACGGGCGCCGTCTACACCCGCGAGCAACTCGAGATCTTCGCCGCCTGGGCCGTGCGCCACGCCGTGCACCTGTGCGTCAACGAGCTGTACGCGCTTTCGCAGATCGACACCTCGGACGCCCGCCTCGCCGAGGACTACGCCGCCGACCCCGAGCCGTACTACTCCTTCCTACACCTCGTCGAGGAGCAGCGCTCGCCCTACCTCCACTGGTGGTACTCGGTGTCGAAAGACTTCGGGCTGTCGGGCCTGCGCTGCGGCGCGATGTATACGCGCAATGCGGAGTTGGTGCAGGCCTTCGGCAATCTCGGGGCCCCGCACACGGTGAGCAATCACACGCAGTGGCTCCTGACGCAGGTGCTGAGCGACGACGCCTTCGTGACGGCTTTCGCCAAAACCAACCAGGCCCGCCTCACGGACGCCTACGCGACGGTGGTGGAGGCCTTGCGGCAAAACGGCACGCCCTACCTCCCGGCCCGCGGGAGTCTCTTCGTCTGGGCGCGCCTCAACGCCGAGGGCGAGTTGAACGACGAAACGTTTTGGCGAAAGCTCTACGACGATACGGGCGTGCTGCTCACGGCGCCGGGCGGCTTCGGGCACAGCGAAGCGGGCTGGTTGCGGATCGTGTACAGTTGCGTAGGGCCGGCGGCCCTGGCGGCGGCGGTGGGGCGGACGACGGCGGGGGAGTGACGCCCTGAGCACTCTCCGGCATTGCGGCGCAGTGCGACTACTTGTCGCGCGTGTTGGTGTTGATGTAGTTGAGGGCCCCGGGTCCGGCCAACTGCGTGTGGAGCATTTCCTTGGCGCGGAACAGCTGCGCCTTCACGGTGCCGAGGGGGATGTTGAGCTCGGTGGCGATCTCGTCGTAGCTCAGCTCCTGGTAGAAGCGCATCTCGATCATCTGGCGGTACTTGTTGGACAGTTGCCCGACGAGGGCGCGCATCATCTTGGCGCGCTGCGCGAGGACGAGCGTCTGCTCGGGGTTGACGTCGTCGCTAGGCAGGTTGTAGCTGAACTCCTGGCTCGAGTCCTCCTTGATGGTCGTGTCGATCGACAGGGTGACGATGCGCTTCTTGCGGATGAAGTCGATGGCGTTGTTGGAGGCGATCTTGAAGAGCCACGTCGAGAAGGCGTAGCGGGGCTCGTAGCTCGAGAGCTTGTTGAAGGCCTTCGAGAAGGCCTCCTGCGTGAGGTCGTTGGCGTCCTCGGTATAGCCCACCATCTTGGCCATCATCTGGTGGATGGCGCCGCGGTAGCGGTCCATGAGTTGCGTGTAGGCATCCTGGCGTCCGGCGATCGCGGCGCACACGAGGCGGTAGTCGTCCTTGGCGCGGTCGGAGAGGCGGGGGTTGACGGTGAAGTGTTCCATGATCTGCGGGGTGTGGGGGGATAGTGTCTACCGGGGGGCGGGCCACCGGACGTTCGGAGCTTCCGAATGTGGACGCAAGGTAGATTTACACACCGCGTAACTTTCTGATTTACAGTCCGTACGGTCGGTCTCGCTTCGTAAACGGTGGACCGTTGAGGAAGCGGTCGGATTGGGCGAGGGAATGGCGAGCGGGGTAGGGGTAGGGAGCTGGTTGGGTGCCGTTCGCTTCGCTCTGGGGCGCCGGCCCGCCGCCGTTCGCTTCGCTCTGGGGCGCCGGCCCGCCGCCGTTCGCTTCGCTCTCGGGCGGCAAACCGGCTAGGGCAGGAGGCGGACCTACGGCCCGCTGGGGGGGGGCTTGGGGAGGTCTAGAGCGTTTAGGCGGCCGCCTTCCACTTGATGGAGCAGCCGGCGCTCGGGATTTGCATCTCTTCGGGGACGGGCTCGCCGGCGAGGATGAGGTCGAGGGCCTTGCGCATGTCCGCGCCCGTGACGGGCGTACCGCTCTTCGGGCGGCTGTCGTCGAGGCGGCCGCGGTAGGCGAGCTCCAGGTCGGCGTCGAAGAGGAAGAAGTCGGGGGTGCACACGGCGTCGTAGGCCTTGGCGACCTCCTGGGTCTGGTCGTAGCAGTAGGGGAAGGTGAAGCCGTGGGTTTTGGCGAAAGCCGCCATCTTATCGGGGGCGTCGGCGGGGTAGCGCTCGACATCGTTGCTGGAGATGGCGACGACCTTGAGGCCCTTGGGCTGGTAGGCGTGCGCGAGGCGGACGAGTTCGTCGACGACGTGGATGACGTAGGGGCAGTGGTTGCAGATGAACATCACGAGCGTGGCCGTGGCGCCGGTGGCGTGGACGCTGAGGTGGACGGGTGCGTTGACGTTGGCGGCGTCGGGGAGGGTGAAGTCGGGCGCGGGCGTACCGAGCGCCATCATCGTGGATTCCGTGAGGGCCATAAGGGAGTTAGGTTTGGGCGACTCTTGCGGCGGGGCCGCGGATCATGCAAACAAGGCGTTAGCCCGCGATATGTTACGAATCCTCGCCACCGGCATGGCCTTGCTTCTCTGCCTCCTCGCGCAGCGGCCCGCCTGTGCGACGACTGCGCCTATCGCCGGCAGTAACCTCGCGACGCCGCACGTGAGCCCGCCGGATACGATGCCAAAGCCGGCGCTTTCGCTAAAACAACTTCATCGCGCCATCCGCCGGGAGCAAAGATTGTTGAACCAGGAGCAGCGCGGACGCCCGGTGCGCGATACCGACTTCGCCGAGGAGCCGGGGGTAGCGCCCGGTGGCGGCTTCGCGATCGCGGCCCTGGCCCTGGGGGTCCTGGGCGTGTTGGCCTTCTTCACGGCGGTCGTCGTTTGGAACAGCGCACCTTTCATCCTCGTTTCCGTGGTGAGCTTCGTGCTCGCGGTCATCTTCGGGGCCATCGGCATGAAGCGTAGCAAGCTTGCCCTCGGCGGTAAGCGTGGCCTCGCCATCGCGGGCTTCGTGCTCGGGCTGGTGGGCGCGGCGTTCTACGCGTTTCTCCTCGCGCTAGTCATTTCGCTCAGCGTCTAAATGACGGATTCGAATCAGCCAGTCCCTCCCCCGCGGGGAAGTTTGCTGCAGCCAGCGCGCGAGCAGGTTCGATCGAGCCTGAGTGCCGTCGAAGCGCAAATGGCTCAACTCCACGACGACCAGGCCGGCGACACGAAATCCAGCGCCGGCGACAAGTTCGAGACCAGTCGTGAGATGCTGCAGCAGGAATTGGATCGGCTCGGGGGGCAGGCGCAGGTCCTGCGCGAGCAGCTTCTACAACTGGAGATGGCCGAACGGGCAGGACCGAGCGAGCGGGTCGCGCTCGGGAGCGTGGTGGGCGTCGCGAGTGGCGAGCGCTACTTACTGGCCTGTGGGCTGGGTCGCCTCCGCGGCGTAGCTGGAGAGCCGGCGTACTGCGTGAGTCTGGAGAGCCCCGTTGGCGCGGCCCTCGCCGGGGCGGCGGCGGGGGACATCGTATCGGTAGCGGGGCGTGAGCTAGTCGTGACGGCGGTGGGGTAGGACGACCAGACCCTAGGCCAGGCTCGCGTCGCGGCCCGCGGACACCGCCATCTGTAGCTCCTCGTGACTACAGGCTAGCGTAGTCGCGGTCACCGTCACCGGCGTGCCGAGCAATTTGTGATTGGCCCACCGCGTGAAGCGCGTCAAAGCGTTGGGCGCCGAGTGGATGTAGGCCGCTGGGTTCGAGACGTAGACCAGCAGTGTCGGCGGGGAGAGCCAGGGCGCTCCGTGAGTGCCGAAGCCCGTGATGTCGCCCCAGGGGACGAATCCTGCGCTCGTCGCACTCGAGTTGTCGTTGATGCCCGCTCCATCCACCACGAAGCCAGGGCGGCGGTCGAGCCACTTCGTAATCACTGCCACGGCGCACAACCCGAAGAAAAGGACGCTAAGTAAGCCGAAGACTTTCGTCAAAACGGGCGGCACGCCCATTCCCGCATGCAGGTCCGTCGCGGAGGTCTCGTCCGTCATCATCCAGACTCCAGCCGCGACGAACGCTGCCGAACCTAGGAGCCCGAGCGCGAGCTTCGACCGACGAAAGGGGATCACGGTAGCTGCCACGGCGGTAGGGTTTGGAAATGCAACCTACGCCTTCCGCCGGTGATACAGTAGGCCGCCCAGAAGATAAATCTGCCCGCCGCACGGCGCCACGCTTTGGCTGTCGTGTACGTTGTAGCCTCGGCGTCCCGGCGGCGCAAATCCTCCCTCGATTTTAGCCTCCTGCATGTCGACCATCAGTACCCGTCTTGCCCCGCGCCTCGTCTGTCTCTCGCTTTGCGTTTCGCTCGCCCACGTCGGCGGCAGCGCGATCAACTCAGAGAGATGCCCCCGCCAGTATGCGCCTCGCGGTGATGCCGGGACCGGGGTCCGCGCGCAGTATTCTCTGACGGCGTCCGACACGCTCGGTCCCAGCGCCCCCGCGACCCGCCGCGAATTGCGGGAGTTGCGCCGCATGGACGATGTCGAGCGTCGCCTCGCACGACGGGAAGCGCGCCGCCGACCGGGTCAGCCGCCACCGAAGGTGTTCGAGACGGCCGGCGGGTTCGACGTGGCCTCCTTCGCGCTCGGCATCGCGGGGTTGGGCCTCTACGGTGCCGCCATCGTGGTCTGGGGCCCGCTTATCTTCCTGAGTGCAGTCGCCTTCCTCCTCGCCGCCGTCTTCGGGACGATCGCCCGGCGCCGCATCCGGTACGGCGCCCGCGGCAACCGCGGACTTGCACTCGTGGGCGGGATCATCGGGTGGATCTTCTCGGTGGCGTTCCTGGCGGGACTCGTGGCGTTGCTGTTCATCGGCTAGGGAATGAGCTTCCGCTAAAACGTCATCACCCACCCCACGCCCGTCGGCGTCACGCCGAGCCTATAGCCTACCCCCCGGGCGTTCTTGTTGTAGGTGTTGATCCCGCGCAACATTCGTTTCGCCCCTGCCGACTCCATGAGCATGCCCCCCGTGCACACGGCTACACTACCGACTATCACGAGCGTGTTGGCGGCCCGGGTACTCGCCCCCAGCCTGATCCGCTGCACGATCGAGTAGCCGAGCCCAAAACCACCGACGCCTCCGAGGACGTAGCCCACGGTCCGGAGCTTTCTGCCGGACTCGAACTGCCCGTATGCCTCGCTATCGTTCGCCAGGGCCAGCGCGATCTCCGTGCGGGTCACCGGTACACCGCCCATCGTAAAGTTCCTCCCCTCCTCCAGATAGATCGGCTCGCGACCCGACTCCGAGCGCTGGCCCGAAGTCCCGTTCTCAGGATTCGTTTTGTCGAATGCCACAAACCGCTCTTCACTCCCCTCGGAAAGCTTGACCGCCAGCAGGTTTCCGACGCGCGCGCTTTCGGTAGGACCGTTCGGAGCGTCGGCCCGCTTGTAGTTGATCGTCGTCGTCGACTGGTTCACGACGCGTCCAATCGCCATGGTGCCGTCCGTGAAGTAAAGGGTGTCCTGGGCGAGGAGTGCCTCCGGCACGCATAAACAAGCGAGTGCCGATAAGTGGAGAGTGAGCCGCAGCAGGGGAAGTAACATAAACGGAGGCTCCGGATATGATATACCGAAGTGGCTGCAAGAAACGTCCACTGAGCGACACCCTCGCGGTAGCGCCTTCGACATTTCCCATTTCAACCTACAACACCTACACCTCCTCACACCACCCCCTTCGTCGTCGGCAGGCCCTCGTCCTCCATATCGACCCGCAGCGCCATGCGGATGGCCCGCGCGAAGGCCTTGAAGATCGCCTCGATCTTGTGGTGCTCGTTGTCGCCCCGGCAGCGCACGTTCAGGTTGCACTTCGCCGCGTCGGAGAAGCTCTTGAAGAAATGAAACACCATCTCCGTCGGCAGATCCCCGACGCGCTCGCGCCGGAAGTCGACCTCCCACACGATCCACGGGCGCCCGCCGAAGTCGACCGACACGTGCGCCTCGGCGTCGTCCATCGGCAACGCGAACCCGTAGCGCATCAGGCCGCGCTTGTCGCCGAGGGTTTTGGCGAAAGCCTCCCCCAGCGCCAGCCCCGTGTCCTCGACGGTGTGGTGCTCGTCGATGTGGAGGTCGCCCGCGGCCGTAAGCTCGAGGTCGATCCCGCCGTGGCGCGCGATCTGGTCGAGCATGTGGTCGAAGAAGTGCAGGCCGGTCGAGATGTCCGCGCGACCCTCCCCGGCCAGGTCGAGCGACACGAGGATGTCGGTCTCGTTGGTCTTGCGGCGGTGGACGGTACGGCGGTTCTGCTTTCGCAAAAACGCGTGGACCTCGCGCCAGTGGTCCGTCCGTAGGGCAATCGGGAGCCCATCCTCGTCTACCTCTGCGTCGCCGAGGCCGCTGTACCCGATCAAGATCCCCCGCGCGCCGAGGTTCTCGGCCAACTTCATGTCCGTGAGCCGGTCGCCGATCACGAACGAGTTGCCGAGATCGTAATCGCCCTCGATGTAGTGCGTGAGCAAACCCGTGTTCGGTTTTCGCGTAAGCGCCCCCTCGCTCGCGAACGTGCGGTCGATGACGACCTCGTCGAAGCGAATGCCCTCGCCGCCCAGCGTGCGCACGATGAGCTCCTGCACGGGCCAGAAGGTCTCCTCCGGGAAACCCGCCGTCCCGAGGCCGTCCTGGTTGGTGACCATCACGAGGCGGTAGTCGGTCTCGCGGGCGACGCGGCCGAGGTAGCGCATGACCTCCGGGTAGAAGACGAGCTTCGCGGGGCTGTCGAGCTGCTGGTCGTCCGGCTCGAGGGCGAGGGTGCCGTCGCGGTCGACGAAGAGGACTTTCTGCATGCGGGCGAAGGTGGGGCGGGCGGGGGTCGGCCCTGTGCCGAATAACAAATTTTTCGCGAACAGTAACATAAATCCGGCATCTTCGGTACACCGTCGGCCCACCGAACCCTCGACCCATGAGACTACCGTCCGCATTCCTCATCGTCTGCCTCGTGGCGGCGACCCTACACGCGCAAGTCCCGACGGTCTACCGCGTGGCCGGTGACTACCGGTCGTGCGAGATCCGAAGCACGGCCGTCGGCCCGGACGGAAGCTTATTCACCGTGACCGAGATGGACGAAAGCACCACCGTGAAGCGCTTCTCGGCGACGGGGACCGAACTGTGGGCGACGAATCTCGACCGGGAGCTGGCGGTTCGAATTACCACCGGCTCGCTCCACGCCCACGAAGCTGGCGTAGATCTCCTGGTTCAGAGCCTGCAGTACGGGGATACTGTTAAAGTGTACCAGCTGTCGCTTGCGGGCGACGTGCTCGGCACGGTCTCGCTTGCCGACGCGAAGGCCGGGCGGCCGACGTTCAGCGGGCTTTACGCCGACGAGCATGGTTACATCCTCACCCGCTTTTCGATCGATCCTGCGTACCGTAGCGTGTTGAACATCCATGACCGCACGGGAGTCCTACTGAAGCGCGAGGAGACGAAAGACCTCAGCGGCGGACCTTCTACTATCAATCGCGTGGGGGAGGATATCATTTTGATACATCCCAGTCATTTACTTTTTACGTCTCTGCAGCCGGGTGCCAAGACACTTTATTTAACCCGCGAGGAATTGGGTGTGCTAAATTCCGACATTCGGGCTGGGGTTCCGGTAGAGGCGGGCGTACAGTTCTTGGCAGACGACCCTGGCAATCTTAACGGATCGATCAAGTATACCGTAAAGTATGATGGAACATCGTACACGGTTTCATCCGCGCCATCCTCTATCTCTTCGAGGATCTACCGAGCTTATGCCTGGGGTGTAGATTCGATCGCCTACGCCAATATATATTTCGAGGACGTGACCTTCGAGGTGCGCAGTTTAACTGGCGAAATCGGGCGCTCACTCACCATTAGCTTGCGGGACTTCAACTTGGAGCACTTGGCCAATCGGAACTACGGTAGCGGAAAGGCCTTGTATGGCTACCGCTCAGCGAGAAGCGCCGCCGGGACCCAAGGTAAGGTCCTTTCATTCTTACCGGCCCGACCCGAACTGTCTGCATGTTCGGACCTTCCAGAGCTAGGGGAGTTCGACTACCCAGTTGCCACTACCCTACAACTGGCCGACGGAAGTGTGCTCGCTACCCAATCTGGCCGCCCGGTGATCATCAAACTCGAACCCGATGGTTCGAAAAGTATCTACGCCGAACTGAGGAGTTTCCCGGAAGGGACTACTATATCGACATTGCTAGCGGTCGGGACTGGCGCAGAGTACATCTCCTGTAGCATTTCTTACCCCACCGCTTCCGGGGCCCCCAGAACGAGCGTGGTGGTGTTAAACGAAGGTCACGAAATTAAACGGACTGATTTCAATGGACATTCTTCATACTTCAGAAAATTAGAACGATGGGAGGGCGGGGGTAGCGTCCTCTATGTTGATCAGGGAGAAGGTCGCGAAAAGATATACGTGCAAGATAGCCTCGGTACGGTCGTCGGAGAGTATGCCGTCGGTAGCGAGTCACGTGCCTCTAAGGCTACGAGCCTTTTGGAAGTATTGAGCGTAAGCTTCGGACCAGGCGGTAGCTTAGTGGTCGTTACGTTAAGCTTCAATAACCTTGTGGGTGGAGTAATATTTGATGTACAGGTCATCAAGGATGGAGCAGTCGTCAATGGGTATTCTGGTAACTACGGCCGACCCGGCACCCCTAGAAGTGCTCAATTTCTAAGGGATGGCCGTCTTTTGCTAACGACGGCTAATAGGGCTGAAGGAGGTCGAGATTCTATGTATGTCGTAGGCGATCCAACTAGATCGTTTTTGCCTCAAGAGGAATATGTGACCCCGTGGAACGCCGTCGGAAACAGGTTTTATATCTCAAACAGTACGATTGTCTTTAAGGCTGCAAAGTACGACGTGAATCGGCCGCAAAATGCAGAACTCGGTATACTCACCTTCGATCTAGGTAACGGGCGCGTAGTGGACTCTTTATTTGTTCGGGTCTCGGCCAGGCATCTGAGTCCCGGTGGTTCGGTGAATCGAGGTTCTGCTCGCCCCGGTCTCTTTGCGTATCCTTTGCCACTGGGTAGTAATCCGGTCGCCAACGCCATCGCCATGGTCGGCACCAAGTCCTCCGCCATTCGCGAGCGCACCCGCCGTCCGCCGCTCGCCGTCACCAATCCCTTCACCGACGCCATCTACTTCGCGACGCCCGTTTTGCCGAAAGGCGTCACCCTCTGCGATGCCCTCGGCCGCAATCACGCGCTCACGCCCGTGACCGAGCTCGCCGACGGGCGCTACGTCACCCGACCCTTACAGTCACTGCCGGCCGGTCTGTACGTACTGAATGTCGACGGAAGTAGTCGCGTGTTGATCCACCAGTAGCGGCAGCGGTATTTACTTCACGCGCTATGATTGCAAGTTTGCGCAGCGCTGTTGGGCTCCTGTTTGTCGTGAGTATCCTCTTTTCCGCGGCTTGCGCCAAAACGCAGGACGCCCCCGCCGACCCCGACCTCCCCGAGCTCGACAACCTCGACCCGACCGCCACCGACATCGCGACCCTCCAACTCGCCTACCAGTCTCAGCAGGTCACCGCCGTCCAGGTGGTCACCGTCCTGCTGGCAAAGGCCCAGGCGCTCGAACCGACCCTCCACGCCGTCATCGCCTTCGACCCGACGGCCCTCCGGCAGGCCGCCCGCATCGATAGCCTGACCAAGCTCGGCCAATCCGCCGGGCCACTCCACGGCGTACCGGTGTACATCAAGGACAACGTCGAGATGTCCGGGGAGCTCCCGACCACCGCCGGCGCCAGGGTTTTGGCCGAGAGCCGCCCCAATCGCGACGCCGCGATCGTCGAAATGCTGCGGGCCGCCGGGGCCATCATCCTCGGGAAGACCAACCTCAGCGAGTGGGCCAACTTCCACTCGAGCTTCTCGTCGAGCGGGCAGTCGGGCGTCGGCGGGCAGACCGTCAACCCGTACGACGTCACCCGCAGCCCCTGCGGCTCGAGTGCCGGCAGTGGGGTAGCGGTCGCGGCCGGGTACGCCCCGCTCGCCATCGGGACCGAGACCAACGGCTCCATCGTGTGCCCGAGCCACGCCAACGGCATCGTCGGCCTCAAGCCTACCGTCGGACTGCTGTCGCGCCGCGGCATCATCCCCATCGCCGAGAGCCAGGACACGCCCGGGCCGATGACGCGCTCCGTGCGGGATGCGGCCATCGCGCTAACGGCGCTGCAGGGCCCCGACGACGCCGACCGCTACACCGCCGCCGCCGCGCAGTACGTCGCGCGTGACTACGTGAAGTCGGTCGCGACGAGGGACGCCCTGCGCGGCAAGCGCATCGGCCTGTGGACGCAGCCGCTCGGCAAGCACTACCGCGTCGACTCGCTCGTGCGCCAGACCGTGCGCAAGCTGGAGGCCGCCGGGGCCACCGTCGTCGAGATCGACGAGATCAATGAGCGTTCGCCTTCCGGCAAAACCTTCGACGTGCTCCTCTACGAGTTCAAGGATGGCGTCAACCGGTACCTCCGATCCCTGCCGGACACGAGTTTCGGGTCGCTCGAACGCATCGTCGCCAACGTCGACACGAGCCGCGCCGACATGGCCAATTTCGACCACCAACTTCTGCGCCAGGCCAACGCCAAAGGGTCCCTCGCGGACGCGGCCTACCGCGAGGCCCTCGCCGACATCAAGGAAATCTTCGGCGCCGGGGGCATCGACCGCGTCGTGCGCGAGCAGAGCCTCGACGTGATCATCGCCCCCACCGGCGGACCGGCCTGGAAGATCGACCCCGTCAACGGGGACAACTTCTCGCTCAGTTCCAGCACCCCCGCCGCCGTGGCCGGCTACCCCAATCTCACCGTCCCCATGGGCCAGATCGACGGCCTGCCGGTGGGGTTGAGCTTCTTCGGTCCGGCCTGGTCGGAGCCGGTCCTCATCGAGGTCGGGAGCGCGTGGGAGGATTTGCGGGGGAGCTTGCCGGGGCCGGGGTTGTAGGGTTGTTTTAGGACACGAGGTTCACGAAGGAGACACGAGGCGCACGAAGCAGGGCCGCTCTTCGTGTGCCTCGTGCACTTGACAGCGGGGCCCCTCCCCCATTGTCTCGTTGTGTTCTTCGTGTCCTGCCTTCACACCACAGGATTCAACTCGCTTGCCGCCAGCGCCCCGACCTCCAAACCGTCTAACCACGTCTGTCGGTCGTTCTCCTGGTGCTCGTTCACGGGCTTCGTCACGCGGGCGCCGTCGGCGAAGTAGATCACGGTCATCACCTCTCGGGTGGTATCGGGACTGCCGTTGGCCCCGGCGCGGTGGATCGTCCAGCCCTGGTGGAAGGTGGCGTCGCCGGCGTTCATGGCGCTTTGCTCCGTCATGCGGTAGCCCTGCCGCTGGACGTAGTCCTCGAAAACGCGTTCGGAGTCGTCCGAGATGGCGGTATTGGTGATGGAGCCATCGGCCTGGCTGCCGCTGGCGAAGTCGAGCATCCCCATGTCGCGCGTGATGTCGACCAGCGGCATCCACATCGTGACGGTGTCGGTGGTGTCGAGGGGCCAGTAGTACTGGTCCTGGTGCCAGGGCGTGATGCCGCCGCCGGGCTCCTTGTAGAGCGCCTGGTCGTGATACAGCCGCACGCGCTCCACGCCGAGCAGCCGCGCGGCCACGTCGGCGAAGCGTCTGGCCAGCACAAACTCCGCCACGCGCCCATCGCGGCGCCAGAGGTTCATGATCTGCAGGAAGGCCTTCCCGTAGGTGTCGCGGTCCGCCATCGCGCGGCGCTCCGTATTGAAGCGCGCGCTCGCGGCGTGGATGGCAGGTTGGTACGCGGCGATCGTCTCCGGGGTGGCGAGCCCGCGGACGAGCACGTGACCGTTTTGACGGAAGTCGGAAATCTGCTCGCCCGAGAGCGCGTAGTCGTCTTGCAGCATGGGGTTAATGTAGTGCCCCGGGGTGTCGGTCCTTGGCCTCACTTCCGCTCGTCGGTATAGTCCACGAGCACGTCTCCCATCTCCTCGTGGCGCTCGAACATCTCGACGGCGAACGGGCAGGTGGCGCTTACCTTGAGGTGGTGCTCGCGGGCCCACTTCACGAGTTCTCTCAGGAGGTAGAGCCCGACGTCCTGCCCGCGGAGCTCCTCGCTCACCTCGGTGTGGTCGACGTTGACGGTCGAGCCGTTGTTCCAGCGGTGGTACGTCATCGCGGCCTCCGGGCGCTCGGCGTCGGCGCCGATGTGGAACTGGCCGCGGCCGTTGGATTCTTTGTGTTGGACGTAGTACGTCGGGGAGTCTTGGGTGGGCATGCCGTCGAAACCACTCGTTTTCGCGACATGTTCTACGCCACCTCGACGCCCTTCCAGAAGGCCACCCGCCCCCTGATGCCCTCGGCCTTCGCGAGGGGCTCCGGGTAGTACCAGGCGGCGTTGGCGTTGGTCTCGCCGTCGACCTCGACGTTGTAGTACTTGGCGTCGCCCTTCCACCCGCAGTAGGAGGTGTGTTGGCTTTCGCTAAAACGCGCCCCGACGAGGCTATCGGCGGGGAAGTAGTGATTGCCCTCGACGATGACGGTGTCGTCGGATTCGGCGAGGAGTTGGCCTTTGTAGGTGGCGCGCATGGGGGGGAGGTTTGTGTCTCGAAACCGCCGCTCTGGGCCACAAGTTGTCGCCTAGCTTCGCTCCGTGATCTCGTCCCGCCTCGCCATCGCGTCCTGCCTGTGCTGCGGTACGCTCTTCGCGCGGGCGCAGACGCGCTCCGTGGCCCTCGTCGACACCACCGGTGCGCCCCTCGAGGCCGCCGTCGTCTCGGTGATGCCGGCCAGTGCACTCGCCGAGACCCTCGTCACCGACGCTACGGGGCGCGCGTGCTGCCTCCCGGCCACAGGTATGATGGATAGTCTCATCGTGCAGCACCTCGGCGTCGGTGCAGTCGTGGTACGCCCGCCGTACACCTTGCTCGGCGACACCTTACTACTCGTCGTGCTGGCCGGTGCCGAGATCCAGTTGCCGAGCGCCACGGTACTGGCGCGCTACTCCGGCGTGCTCATCCGCGGGGACACCGTCCGCTTTGACGCGCAAAGATTCGCGGACGGGCGCGAGCGGGACGTGGCGGACCTGCTGCGGCAACTGCCCGGCATCGAGGTCGACGACGAGGGTAAGGTGACCTACCTCGGCAAAACCGTCGAGCGGCTGCTGCTCAACGGCCAGGACGTATTGCGGAGTCAATTCTCGGCCCTCAACGCGTTGATCGGTAGCGCCGAGATCAAGACCGCGGAGATCGTGACCGAGCAGGTGAAAGCGAGCGCCGCCGAGACCCAGACCCTCAACATCGTCACCGCCGGCGGGAAGGCGCTGCGCACGGACCTCCAGCTCGGCCTCAGTACCCACGGCGACGGTATCGCCTCGGCGACGGTGCTCTACGCCCCGAAGGAAGGTTGGCAGCTGTTCGGTACGGCCGGCTACGACGGCACGGGCGGGAGCGCCATCTCCGGACAGGACGAGCGGAAGCGATACGACTGGGACCTCGTGAGTGCGCGGCAATCGACCTCGCTCGGGAGTGATATTTTCCACTTCGTCACCGGCGGCCAGAACGTACAGGCCGCTGAGCGCGATCACTACGCCGCGCAGGCGACGGCCTCCCGGGTGTACGGCGACCGCGAAACGAGTTTTTTCGCGCGCTACATCCGCGCCGACGAGATCGAGCGCGGGCGGGAGGATGTCTTCGACGCGCGCACCACCGAGCTGCTAGGCTCACTGCGGCGCAGCAAATCCGTGATCACCGAGAGCGCCATGCTGACCGTGGCCCACTCCGACACTTCTGTCGCGAAGCTCAAGGTGGATCTGTGGGGCGGGCTCCTCTTCGACGGGCAGCTGTTCGGTAGCCAGGGCGTGAGCACCTTCGACAGCATCGGCGGGGAAGTGCTGTCGCAGCAGCCGTTCGCCTTTCGGCAAAACCTGCCCCGCCCCGGCGCTTACCTCACCGGTAAAGCCGTTTACGAACTCTCCGAGCGCTGGGACGCCCGCGCCACGGTCGACTACCAGGCCAACCGCGAAGACGCGACACGTAGTTTTGGCGACAGCTATCGGCTTTTCGACCTCGTGGGCCTCGAGCAGGCCGGTGGGCAGTTCGTCCTCGGCGCCGACACCCGCCGCGGGGCCGCCGTCGCGACCGCGGACGCGCGCGCCGTATACCACGACTCCCTGTGGCGCGTGCCCCTGATCGCGCAGTACACGCAACGGGCCTGGCGCGAACGGCTCAACTCGGTGCCGGCCACCGAGATCCAACTTACCACGCCGCTCAGCCAGCGTGAGGGTACCTACACCGTAGCCACCGAGCCAGGGTTCGAGAAGGGTAAGATCTCCGCTGGCGCTACCCTCGGGATGAGTCGAGTCAACTACGAGCGGGCAGGTTTTGGCGAAAGCCGCCTCGCGCCCCTACTCGGCCTCAACGCCGCCTACGAGTTTACGCAGACCCTGCGGCTAAGTCTCAACCTGTCCCACGGCACGACCGGCTACGGGGCGGACGATTACTGGGCGACGGTGACCCCGCGGGACACGCGCACCCTCACGCGGGGCTTTACCGCCACGACTCCGTTCACGCGCAGAACCAACGCCAGCGCCAACCTCAGCCTGTGGAGCCAGGACAATGGACTGTCGGGGGGGCTCTACGGGAGCGCGAGTCGATCGGACACAACGCTGAGCTACCTGCCGGTGGTCGCGGACGACTACGTCGCCTACCGCCCGACGCTGTCCTTTGACCAGCGCGATCAGAGCGTCAATGTCTACGGGTCGTACCGCAAGGACAAGGTGACCGCCTACGTGGGGGGCAACGTGAGTCGCTCGCGGTCGACGATCGACCCGGTGGATCCGGTCGCTTACGAGCGCCTGAACGCTTGGACGTACGCGAACTTCAGCTACAAGATCGTCGCGTGGCTGCAGGTCAATGGAGGATACTACTACTCCGCGTCGCAACAGACGACGACGCCCGAGGGGGAGGCCCCCGCGAGCACCTCGCTCGATACCCACCAACCGTCATTAGGGCTCACCTACCGCGGCAAGCAGCTCACGATCGCTGGCAACGGCTCGGTGCAGTTCGGCGCGAACGTCCCGACGCTGCCGGTGGTGGGAGGCCGCGTGACGTACAAGCACCCGAAGCGCCCGGCTACCGTGGAGTTGCGCGTCGACGACATCCTCAACTACGACAACTCGACCTTCCGGAGCCTCGACCTGTCGCCCGGCAACCTGCGCGCCACGACCTACGAGCGCATCCGGGGCTACGTGGCGCTGGTGGCGCGGTACACGCTGGGGAGAGCGGAGGCGGCGAAGCCTGCGAATGGTGTGATTATTATGGGTGGGTAAGGGGCGTACTTTTCCGCCCCATGCGCTCGACTCTACTTACGCTCCTCGCCCTCGCGTCCACCGTTTTGGCGCAAGCCCAACTCCCCGACTCCCTCACCGGCGGCCTCACGCGCGTCGAGGGCTTGCTGCCGTACTACTACGACGCCGCCAAAGACCGGATCCTCGTCGAGGTGAGGCCCGACCTCGGGGACGTGATCTACGTCGAGTCCCTGGCCTCGGGGGTGGGCTCTAATGACTTGGGGCTCGACCGGGGCCAACTCGGGGACACCCGGCTGGTGCGCTTCCGGCGGGCGGGCAAGAAGCTGCTGCTGGTGCAGCCGAACCAGGACTACCGCGCGAGGTCCGACAACGCCGCCGAGCGCGCGAGCGTCGCGGAGGCCTTCGCGGAGAGCGTGCTGTGGGGCTTCCCGATCTTGTACACCCGGCGGGACTCCAGCGTCCTGATCGACGTGGCGCCGTTCCTCCTGCAGGACGCGCACGGGGTGGCGAGGACGCTTTCGCAAAACGACCAGGGCACCTTCAAGGTCGACCCGCTGCGCTCGGCGCTGTACCTCGAGCGGACGCGCAACTTCCCGCGCAACACCGAGTTCGAGGCGACGATCACGCTGGTGGGCGAGGCGAAGGGCCGCGAGCTGCGCTCCGTGACGCCGACCCCGGACGCGGTCACGACGCGGCAGCACCACAGTTTCGTGGCCTTGCCGGAGCCGGGGTACGAACCGCGGGCCTTCGACCCGCGCGCGGGCTACTTCCCGCTGAGCTTTGCAGACTACGCCACGCCGATCGGGGCGCCGCTAGTGACGCGCTACATCCGCAGGCACCGGCTCGCGCCCGGGGACACGCTGGTGTACTACGTCGACCGCGGTGCACCGGAGCCCGTGCGTTCGGCCCTCATCGAGGGGGCGAGTTGGTGGGCGGACGCCTTCGCGGCCGCGGGCTTCCCGGAGGCCTTCCGCGTGGAGGTTTTGCCGGAAGGCGTCGACCCCCTCGACGTACGCTACAACGTCATCCAGTGGGTGCATCGCTCGACGCGGGGCTGGAGCTACGGCGCGAGCGTCACCGACCCACGCACGGGCGAGATCCTGAAGGGACACGTGAGTCTCGGGTCCTTGCGCGTGCGGCAGGACTACCTCATCGCCCAGGGCGTCATCGACGCCTACGGCGAGGGCGGGCGCGCCGATCCGCGACTGCTCGAGTTCGCGCTGGCGCGTCTGCGGCAGCTCTCGGCCCACGAGGTCGGCCACACGCTCGGCCTGGCGCACAACTACGCCGCGAGCACCAACGGCCGCACCTCGGTGATGGACTACCCACATCCGTACATCTCGTTGGCGCCCGTCAACGGCGGCCTCGCGGTTGGCCTCGACAGTGCCTACGCCGTGGGGATCGGTGCCTGGGACAAGCAGGCCATCCGCTACGGGTACGAGCGTTTTGGCGAAAGCCGCGAGACGGAGGGCCTGCAGACCATCCTGAAGGAGAACCAGGAGCGCGACCTGCGCTACCTCAGCGACGAGGCGGCCCGCCCGGAAGGTAGTTCGAGTACGCGGGCACACCTCTGGGACGGTGGCGCGGACGCCGTCGCGGAGTTGAAGCGCATCGGGCGGGTGCGGCGCTTCGCCCTCGACAAGTTCGGGACACGCAATCTCGCGCCCGGTCGCGCCCTCGCCGAGCTGGAGGATGTCTTCGTGCCGGTGTACCTGATGCACCGCTACCAGGTGGAGGCTGCCGCCAAGACGATCGCCGGGGTGGACTACACCTACAGCGTCAACGGGGCGGAGCCGCCGCTGGTGCGACCGGTGGGCGAAGAGCGGCAGGAGGCGGCGCTCGAGGCGATCGTGGCGACGCTCAGCCCCGATTACCTCCGGGTGCCGGCGAGTGTCACCTCGCTGATCGCGCCGCGGCCGCCGGGCTACCAACGCGGCCGGGAGCAGTTCGCGAGCTACACCGGGGTCACCTTCGACCCCATGGCCGCCGCCGAGTCGAGCGTCGAGCTCACGGTGGGCCTGCTGCTCCACCCCGAACGCGTGACGCGTTTGTTGGAGCAGGAGAGTCGCGACCAGGGCCTCGGCGCGAAGGCTTTCGCCAAAACCCTCGAGAACGCGATCCTCGTCCGTACCGCCACCCCCTCCGCGGCCTCCTACCGCGCCATCGTGGCCGCGCGCCTCTTCGAGCACGCGATGGCCCTCGCCAACGACCGCACCACGAGCGCCGCGACCCGCGCGTTCGGGCAGCGCCTCGCGCAGCAAATCGCCACGAGCGGACGCGTACGCCGCGTCAACAAATCCCTCAAGCGCCACCTCAAAGCGCGCTACAAACAGTGGAAGCGAGACCCAACCAGCTACAAGATGATCCCGGCCGCAAGAATCCCCGACGGAAGCCCAATCTAAACGCCCCCACGCCCAAAGACGAACCCCCCAGCGCCCCCCCCCCCGCGCGCCCCCCAACCCCAGCGACCCCAGCGGGGTCGAACCACGAGTAGCCCGGGGTCCAACCCCCGACCTCGATCGAACCCCAAACCCAAACCAACAAAAACACCCACCCAAAGGACCGCCCGGGACCCCGGGAACGAAAGCACGGCGCCCCCAAAAAGCCCCCCCCAAACCCAACCAACAAAAACACCCACCCAAAGGACCGCCCGGGACCCCGGGAACGAAAGCACGGCGCCCCCAAAAAGCCCCCCCAAACCCAGACCAACAAAAACACCCACCCAAAGGACCGCCCGGGACCCCGGGAATGAAAGCACGGCACCCCCAAAAAGCCCCCCCAAACCCAAACCAACAAAAACACCCACCCAAAGGACCGCCCGGGACCCCGGGAACGAAAGCGCGGCACCCCCAAAAAGCCCCCCCAAACCCCACCCCCAAAAGCCTGTGCAAATCACCCCTAGTTTTCCCGTACGCCCCTCCACCCCCGGCGGTTTTTCTTTGCCACCGATCTCCACGGCGAGCGCACGACCTTCGGGCCGTACCCTTCGCCGCGTCGGCAGACTATGAAACCGCTACTTTTTTCCTTCCTGTTTTTCGTGCCCTTCGCCCTGGGCGCGAGGTACTACTTCGTCTGCGACACCCTGCACTGGTGTGATCGGGAGAGCCTCGCGGCCGCGGCGCCGGTGCGGCTAACCGTGGCGATGCCGGACGGGCGCGACCGTCAACTGGACTGGAGCGCCTACGGCGAACACACCGCGACCCTGCCGCGCTCCACGGCGCACGCCGCGGCGCTGGACAGCCTGGCCGTTTTGGCGAAAGCCGAAACCGACTACGCCCTGCGCATCGACGCCCCCGTGCTCGCGAGGGAGGGCTACGGCAAGCGCTACGACCGCTACGCCGACCTCGGGATCGCCCGCGCCGCCGCCATCGCCGCGGAGCTCCAGGCCCGCGGGGTGCCCGCCGAACGCCTGAGCCTCCAGAGCTACCTCGCGACCGGTGCCTACGCGCTCGTACCGATGTTCTCGTTCCAGCCCGTCGTGCCCAAGTCCATCAGCGAGGGACTTCCCGAGGGCGACGTGCTCGTGGACTCCTTCGCGTTGCGGGGCCTGCGCTTCGCGGCCAACTCGACGGCCCTCCAGCCGGACGAGGCCTTCATGGAGTACGCAGGCGCACTCGTCGCGGCCCTCAACGCCCAGCCCGGGCTCCGCCTCACGCTCATTGGCCACACCGACGACCGCGCCACGCCCGGCCACAACGACAGCCTCGGCCGGTGGCGCGCCGAGGCCGTGGCCCGCTACCTCGAGCAACTCGGGCTCGCACGGCCGGCCGAGGTGCAGAGCATGGGCGCCCGCGAGCCCATCGGCGACAACGCCACCGCCGAGGGCCGCTACCTCAACCGCCGCGTCGAAGCCCGGATTGAGTAGCTTCCCCCCCGCACGACGTACTCAGGAACACTACACATGACTTTCGCTCAGCAATTTTTCGAAGGCCTTGACGGGCCCGCGAGCCTCACTTTCATGGGACTGCTCTTCGCCGCCTTCCTCATCGGCGGACTGCCCGCCGGCCTGGCGTACGCCTTCCGCGTCCGGGACACGAAAAAGCGCCTGCGCAAACACATGGACGCCCTCGAGGCGACGCTCGCCGAGCGGGACCAGCTCAGGGCACAGTTCGCCGAGCAGGTGACCGAGCGGGTGCCCGCGCTCCAGAAGGCCAACGAAGACCTCCAGCAGCGCCTCCGCCAGATCACCGCCGACCGCCAGCGCATCAGCGCCGAGCTCACGCGCGCCCTCGCCGACAAGGAGGCCCTCGCCGGCGAGAACATCGCCACCCGCGTGGAGGCCAAGCAGAACGACGACTACGTCCAGACCCTGCGCGAGCGTCTGGCGACGCTGTCGGCCCAGGTGCAGAGCCTGAGGGCGCAGGACAGGCCGCGGCCCGCGCCCCCGGCCGGGGCCTTCGACGTGGATACACTGGCGAGCTTGAGGGCCGCCAAGACCCGCGCCGCCGAGCTGGAGTCGAGATTGAATCAGGTGATGGCGGACAACGAGAAGCTGAGGCGGCGGCCGGCGGCGTGAGGGGGCGTGAGCTTCGCTCACTAAATGGGCGGCCTGCGGCCTGTGTGGGCGCTGCGCCCATCCTCACACCTCCGCCAGGTACTCGTGCACGAATTTGATCGCCATGCTCCCTTCGCCGACGGCGCTCGCGACGCGGTTCATCGCCCCGGACCGTACGTCGCCGGCGGCGAAGACGCCGGGTAGGTCGGTCTCCAGGAGGAAGGGCTCCCGGTCGCGCTTCCAGCGCTTGCCGTAGTCGGCCCGTGCCTTTAGTTCGGTGCCGGTCAGCAGGAAGCCGCGGCGATTGCGCGTCACGGTGGCGTCGAGCCAGTCGGTGTGCGGGTGGGCGCCGATGAAGACGAAGACCGCGTCGGTTGGCTCGCGGTAGCAATCGTGCGGGGCGTCGGTGTCGAGGCGCTCGATGACGATGGCCTCGAGGCGCTCCTCGCCCAAGATCTCCTTAATCTCGCGGTGGCCGCAGACCTCGATGTTCGGGATGCCCGCGATCTGGTCGATGAGGTAGCTCGACATGCTCGCGCTCAGGTCGGGCTTCCGGATGTAGATGCTCACCTTCTTCGCGAAGCGACTCAGGTACACCGCGCCCTGCCCGGCCGAGTTGCCACCGCCCACGACGGCCACGTGCTGGTCCAGGCAGCCCTGGGCCTCGGTGGTGGCCGCGCCGTAGTACACGCCCGCCCCGCTAAACCGCTCGGCCCCGGCGGCGGGCAGCGCGCGGTAGGCGACGCCCGTGGTGATCACCACGGCCCGCGTGCGCAGCGTACTGCCGTCGCCGAACTCGATGCGCCGCGTGGTCTCCTCGGGGACGATGGCCACGACCTCCTTGGGCGCCAGCAACTCGACGCCGAAGCGCTGCACTTGCGTCAGGGCGCGGCGGCTCAGGTCCGCGCCCGAGATCCCGGTCGGGAACCCGAGGTAGTTCTCGATCCGCGAGCTGGTGCCGGCCTGGCCGCCGGGGGCGTGGCGCTCGATGAGCACGGTCTTGAGGCCTTCCGAACCGCCGTACACCGCCGCCGCGAGTCCGGCCGGCCCGCCGCCGATGATAGCCACGTCGTAAAGTTCGTGCGTCGCGTCGGTGTGCATGCCGATGGCCTCGGCGAGGGCGCGCAAATCGGGTTGGAGCAGCACGCGACCGTCTTCGAGGATGGCGAGCGGGTACTCGGGCTCGATGACGCCGGCTGTCGCCAAAACCTCCTCCGCCGTCTCCGGGGTGGCGAGTACGTCGACGTAGCTATACGGCACTTGGTTGCCGGCGAGGAAGTCCTTGAGCTCGTGGCTCCGCGGGTCGTTGCGGTAGCCGAGCACACGGATGCCGCGCAGCTCCGGGCGGTAGCTGTCCTGCCAGTCGCCGAGGTGGTCGTCGAGGATGGGGTAGAGCCGCTCGGCGGGCGGGTCCCAGGGTTTGGTGAGGTAGTAGTCCAGGCCCACCTCGTTGATCGCCTGCACGGCCGCGTCGATGTCGGAGTAGGCCGTGAGCAGGATGCGCTTGGCCTGCGGGTAGATGACGCGCGCCTCCTTGAGGAAGTGCGTCCCGTCCATCTCGGGCATGCGCTGGTCGGACAGCATCAGGGCCACGTTGTCGCCGCGCTTCTTGAGCTCGGCCAGCAGCTCCAGGGCCTCCTTGCCGGAGCTGGCGCTCAGGATGCGGTACTCTTCGGCGTAGTGGTCGCGCAGGTCGCGCCGGATGGCCCGCAGCACCTGCGGATCGTCGTCGATGGAGAGGAGGATGGGTTTGGGAGTGGCCACGGGGGGGTGAGGGTTGGTCGAGTAATAGCGCTCGGGGTGACTGGACGGTTGTTTGGCGCTGGCTTGTTGAGCGTCCAGCCCCACAGCATCTGGGAGGGCCCTCGTTGTCGTCGACTCGGTAGCCTATTGCATGCCTACCCACGTGTCTCCCGGGACGCAGTCGCGGGTCTCGTCGAGCTTCCACCGGCGGTGGCTCCACATCCAGCCCCCGGGGAATCGGCGGATCGCGGTCTCGAGGCATTGCGTTGCCCTGGCCGTGGCCACGCCGTCCGGCAACAGAGAGGCGTCGCCGCAGACCTCGTCGTAGTGGAGTTTGTAGTGGCCGCGGGCCACGCGCTCGAGGTAGAGGTACACCACGGCCGCACCGTAGCGCTGCGCGTAGCCATCGAGGCCCGTCTGCACGGCGGTAGGTCGCCCAAAGAAGGGCATCCAGTACTTGCGCCGCGCGAAGTGCGGACTCTGGTCGAACGCGAACCCGACCGCGAAGCTGTCGTAGCGCTCGCGCCACTCCGACATCAGTTCGTGGACGTGCCCCCGGGGCCAGAGCGTCATCCCGAAACGCTCGCGCGACTCGAGCACGCGGCGGTCCATGAGTTTGTTGGCCAGCGGCGAGTAGATCACCGACATCGGCATCGCGATCGCGATCGAGAGGGCCGCGGCGCCGAGTTCGTAGTTGTTGTGGTGCCCGGCGGCCACCATCACGGGCCGGCCGGCGGCGTGGTGGCGTTCGAAGAGGGTCACGATGCCGGGGTCGACGTCGAACATCTCCATCACGCGCTCCTTCGTGGCGCCGAAGGCCCAGACCTGCTCGACGATGAGGTCGGCGAAGTTGCGGTAGAAGGCATAGCGGATGGCGGTGCGCTCGGCGTCCGTCTTGTCGGGAAAGGCGATGAGGAGATTGCCGTCAATGACGCGGCGGCGGTATTTGAGCCCGTAGCGCAGCAGCAAGGTGATGGCGTCGGCGAGGCCGTAGCGCAGCCAGCGCGGGGCGTACATGACGGGGGCCAGGGCCAGCCAGAAGAGCGTGCGCTTGAGGCGGGTGTCGCGGTAGGGCTTCGGGGAAGGCAAGTCTCGAAAGAAAGATTTTTGTGGGGCTGGGGTTGCGGTCGTTGAACCGGGAGCGTAACGGCGTCTTTGAGAGGACCTTGGGACGTGGTTTCGGTGAATCCCGGTGCAACGACCGCAGGAGTGTTTACTTCACGCCCCGTTCATATTTCTCGTGCTATGTCTAATTTCTCGAAGATCGTAGACCTCGGCGCGAAGGTGGCCCCGCTCGTTTTCGCGACAGCTAACCCGCACAAAGTACAGGAGGTTACCGCGAAGCTCGGGCCGGGGGCAATCCTACGGAGCCTCACGGACATCGGCTGCACGGAGGACCTGCCCGAGACCACCGGCACCATCCCCGGGAATGCGCTCCAGAAGGCGCGCTACGTGAGGGATCACTACGGGGTCGACTGCTTCGCCGAGGACAGCGGGCTGGAGGTCGACGCGCTCGGCGGGCGGCCCGGGGTCGATACGGCGCACTACAGCGGGACGCGGGACAATGAGGCGAACATGGACAAGGTGCTCGCGGAGTTGGCGGAGGTCGGCGCCGCGGATATTCCCTCGCGGCGGGCGCGCTTCCGGGCCGTGATTGCGCTGTGCAAGGACGGACGGGAGGAGCTCTTCGAGGGCACGGTCGAGGGGCATATCGCTTTCGCCAAAACCGGCAGCGGCGGCTTCGGCTACGACCCGATCTTCGTGCCTGAGGGACATCACCACACGTTTGCCGAGATGCCGGGGGAGGTGAAGCTGGGGATTAGTCATAGAGCGAGGGCGGTGGAGGGCTTGGTGAGGGAGCTGCGCTAAGGCGGCCGTTCGACCACTTCCGAGTGGCGGCCGCGGACGCCGGGCTACTGGTAGTGGCGCCACTCGGAAGTGGTCGAACGCCACTGCTATGCGCGCGCTGCGTCTCTCTGCGTTCCGTTTCCGCTCACCTTCGCCCTCACCCACGCCCCCGCAGCTCTCAACTCCCACGGCAGCCTCGATTCGCCCAGCACCATATCAAAAACCTCGTCGATCTCCGCCCGCGCGAAGCCTAACTTCCGCATGTTCATCGCGAAGCGCACCAGCGCCAGACGGTCCGTTTTGCCGAAAGGCAGCCGCTCGATGCCGACCTGGCCCTCCACGACGCGGCACGGCAGCACATCATTCCACTTGCGCTGGAAGTCGAGACTCGCCTGCAGCCACTCGCGCCGCCGGTGACCGACCGAGTAGTGCTGCGGGCAGATGTCCCGCACGATGGCCAGGCGCGCCACCTGCGCCACCTGCATCGAGAAGTCGAAGTCGTAGCGGTGGAAGCCTTTGTAGTGACTTTCGTCAAAACGCAGGCCGTGCGCCTCGATCAGGCTGCGGCGTACACAGAACCAGATGCCGTCCAGGAGGAGCGCCTGCTTCGTGTTTTGGCGAAAGCCCTCCTCCCGGCGGCCGTACACCCCCGCGCCATCCTGCTCGATGACGGCCCGCGCGTAGTCGTGCGGGTAGTAAGTGTGCGTCCACGACCGCGGCAGCACCGTCGCCGAGGCCCCGCCGGCCACGCCGATCATCCCGAGGCCCGGGTCCGCGTCGAAGTGCGCGAGGGCGTTGCGGTCCCAGCCGCGTTCCGGGAAAGTGAGGTCCTCGTGGAGGAAACACAGAATCTCCCCGGTGCTGCGGCGGATGCCCTCGTTGTAGGCCGAGAAGATGTCGTAGTCGCCGGCGCGATTGTCGATTACGATGCGCTCGGCGCCGGTGGCGAGGGTGGCGTCGAGGTTGGCGAGGAGTCGGTCGAAGTGCTCGTCGCGGTAGCGGCAGATGATGAGCGAGAGGCGGGGCATGGCGGCGAAGATGGGGGTGTGGCGCGTTAGCGAATGGGCGACAACGATATACGGCTCACGTGCGAGACCCATCGCGGAAGCCTTATTTCGCATCCTCAATCCGCAAACGAAACGTATGTACCGGAGCTCGACAATACTGCTGATGGGATGGCTCTGCGTATACGGCGCGGATGCATCGGCACAGGCTACGCTCGACGGGCGCGTGTTTTACGGAAGTACACATCCAACCGTGGACGAGACCTTTTTTAAGTCCGTGTCCCAGGGCGACTCCGGCTACCACTTCCGCGCCGAGCTCGGGTACGAGTTTCAGAACAACGTCATGACGGGTGCCACGATGTACGCCGTCGAGGCCACCACCTTCCCGTACCTCAACCAACTCGACGAGCGCGAAGACCTCCGCGAGCAGCTCGCGCTCTCGCGGGCGTACTGGAACATCGCCCGCTACTACGCCACGCTCTCGCAGGCGCGGATGCGGCGGGAGATCGGGGGGCTGAAGACCTTCGGGACGAGCCAGATGCAGCGGCAGTCCCTCGCCCAGGAGATCAGCGCGACCACCCAACGCGACTGGGGCCGGACCACCGAGGCGCTCGCGAAGGAGAGTGAATACGGGCGGAATCTGCTGCGGTCCATCGCCTTCGAGCAGGAGTACGCCACGGCCATCGATACGATCCGGATGCCGGTGCTGACCGAGAGTCCGCACGGGATGTACATCTACTTCGGCGGCGTGGGCACCTTCCCGATCAGCGGTGAGGACCTCGGCGCGGGAGGGGGCTTCAACCTCGGACTCGGCTACCGTTACCGACGCTTTAAGGTCGGCTACCAGGTGGCCTCCGCGGACTACAAGCCCCGTGGGTCGAGCGCCGAGGTTGCTCAACTCGTAGACGGACGCGGGACGTGGTCACAGCTGGCGTTCGGCTTCGGGTACGACGTGTACGTGAGTCCTGGGGTAGCGGCGACGGCGAGTGCCTACCTCGGCGGCGCTACCCTCGAGTCCGGGAGCGGCGACGAGCAGGTGAAGCACAACGACGTCTTCTCTCCCGGCTTCGCGCTCGATGTCAACGCCCGGCTCGGCGGCGGTAGGCTGTTTGGTGCGGGCTTACCGGCGGGGCAGCGGCTGTCGCGACCGGCGATAGGTCTGCTGTTGCGGGTTTCGGGATTTCGCGCCGCGGCACTCTCCGGAGCGAGCGTGTTCGTCCCGGCGATCGGGGCTGGGGTCTACATGGATGTCTCGGGCATGCGGTACCGATGACGGCGGCGAGTCCGACGATATTTCGGTAAAGGGCTTTCGCCAAAACTGCCCGATCGTTTGTGCCGCCGAAGCGCTTCGCAGGTAGAAGCGCGTGGCCCGCCGAAGGGCGAAGCCAAATCGAGTGAGCGAGGGATAAGGGTTATCCGTGGCTTAAAGGGGGTCAAGGTGCAGCAGTTAAGTCACTGATAATCCGCCGGGGCCACTTCTTACGCGCAAAGCAGCTTCACGACGTTCAACGGCCCTGGCTCGCTTCTCGTAGCCCTAGCCCCCGCCTCTCCGCCAAACAATCCCCGCCCCCGCCGCTTCTTTGCACCCGATGGCCCACGAACAACTCACCGAGCTCCTCACCGCCTACCGACAGGATAAACGCGTGGCGCAGATCGCCGCGGCCGCCGCCGCCGGGGACGCGACCCGCGCCGTGGTCGAGGGCACGGTCGGCTCGCAGCGCGCCTTCATCATCGCCGCTCAGTGGCTCGAGCGCCAGGCGCCGACCTTCGTCATCGCCGACGACAAGGAGGAGGCCGCCTACCTGCTCAACGACCTGGAGTCGCTGTTGCCCGGGCGCCGCGTGCTCTTCCTGCCCGACAGCTTCAAGCGCCCCGGGGCCTACGAGGACCTAAACCCCGACAATGCGTTGCAGCGCACCGAGGTCGTCAACCAGCTCGCGCTCGGGGGCGCGATGGTGGTCGTGACGTACCCGGAGGCGATGTTCGAGATGGTGGTCGACCCCGAGGCGCTCGACGCCAAGCGCATCGACGTGCGCAAGGGCGAGACCCTCGACGTGGACACGCTCATCGAGCTGCTCGTGGAGTTCGGTTTCGTGCGGGCGGACTTCGTCGCGCAGCCGGGGGAGTTCTCGATCCGCGGCGGCATCGTGGACGTGTACTCGTACGCGAATGAGTTCCCCTACCGCATCGAGCTCTTCGACGAGGAGGTGGAGTCGATCCGGACCTTCGACCCCGGTGACCAACTGTCGAAGGCCAACATCGGGCGCGTCTCGATCGTGCCGAACGTCAACACGAAGTTCGACCGCGATCAGAAGGTATCGATTCTCGAAGTTTTGCCCCGTTCGACAGACTCAGGGCAGGCGCACGGCACCGCGCTGTGGATCAAGGACTACCAGTTCTTCCTGGACCGGCTACAGCTGGCCTTCGAGGGTGCGATTGCCTTCGGGGCCACGGTAAGCCAGTTGGACGAATCAGAGTTGGCTGAGCTGATGCGTACGCGCGCCTTCTTGCGCCCGCCGAGTGTCTTGTCGCAGGTGAGTGACTACGCGCTTTTCTTCCTGAAAGAGCCGCCGGGGCCGGTGCTGGGTTTGGATACGGCTTCCGCCAAAACAGACGACGGGTTCGACGGGCGCGACAGAGTGGTAGCGGGTTTTAGCGTAAGCGAAACCATCACTTTCGAAGCAGCCCCACAGCCGAGCTTTAATAGAAATTTTGAATTGCTGCGCGATCGCTTTTTACAGAACACGCGGGAGGGCTTGACGAACTATCTCTTCGTCGATAACGCCAAACAGGTCGAGCGCTTCTACACGATCTTCGAGGACATCGGCAAGGGGCAGGACATTCAATTCAAACCTGTCGTTCAGAGCCTGCACGAAGGCTTTACAGATAAGCGGCTCGGGCTGGCGGTGTACACGGATCACCAGATCTTCGAGCGCTACCACCGCTACAAACTGCGCAAGGGCTACTCGAAGGATGCCGCGATGACGGCGAGCTTGCTGCGCGAACTCCAGCCCGGGGATTACGTCGTGCACATCGATCACGGGATCGGGAAGTTTTCGGGGCTCGAAACCCTCGACATCGGGGGCGTCAAGCAGGAGGCCGTGCGCTTAAAGTACAAGGACAACGACCTGGTCTACGTCGGGATCAATTCGCTGCACAAACTGTCGAAGTACGGCGGTCCGGAGGGCCAGGAGCCGTCGCTGTCGAAGATCGGCTCGGACGCCTGGGCCAACCTCAAGCGGCGCACGAAGAAGAAGGTCAAGGACATGGCCGACGAGCTGATCAAGCTCTACGCCCAGCGCCGCGCCTCGAAGGGGTTTGCCTTCCCGGAGGACGGCTACCTGCAGAATGAATTGGAGGCGAGCTTCATCTACGAGGACACGCCCGACCAGGCCCAGGCCACCGAGGACGTCAAGGACGACATGCAGCGGCCGTACCCGATGGACCGGCTCATCTGCGGGGACGTGGGTTTTGGGAAGACGGAGGTGGCGCTCAGGGCAGCATTCAAGGCCGTCGTCGGCGGGAAGCAAGTCGCGGTGCTGGTGCCGACGACGATCCTCGCGCTGCAGCACTTCAAGACCTTCCGCGATAGGCTCAAGGATTTTGGCGTGACGGTGGATTACGTCAACAGGTTTCGAACCGCCGCTGAGAAAAAGGAGATCGGGCAGAAGTTAAAAGAAGGCAAGATCGACATCTTGATCGGGACGCACGCCATCCTCGGTAAGACGATCCAGTTCAAGGATCTAGGTTTACTCATCGTCGACGAGGAGCAGAAGTTCGGCGTAGGCTCAAAGGAAAAGTTGCGCGCCATGAAGGCTAACGTCGACACGCTCGTGATGACGGCGACGCCTATCCCGCGGACGCTACAGTTTAGTTTGTTGAGCGCGCGCGATTTGAGCGTCATTCGTACGCCGCCGCCTAATAGACAGCCGATCCACACGGAGACACGTGTCTTCAACGAGGATTTGATTAAGGAGGCGATTTACTTCGAGATGGAGCGCGGCGGGCAGGTCTACTTCGTGCACAACCGCGTAAAGAACCTCGACGAGGTGGCGGACATGGTGCGACGCCTGTGCCCGGACGTAACGGTCGAGAAGGCCCACGGCCAGATGGAGGCGAAGCAACTGGAAGAAAAGTTAACCGAATTTATCGAGGGCAAGTCGGATGTACTGGTGTGTACCAACATCATCGAGACCGGTCTCGACATCGCCAACGTCAACACGATCATCATCAATAACGCGCACCAGTTCGGGATGTCCGACCTGCACCAGTTGCGCGGTAGGGTAGGGCGGAGCAACCGGAAGGCCTTCTGTTATCTTTTCTCGCCGCCCTTAAGTGTCTTGACGCAGGAGGCGCGCAAGCGATTAAAGACGCTCGAAGAGTTCTCGGAACTCGGCTCCGGTCTGGAGATTGCCATGCGCGACCTCGACATCCGCGGGGCGGGCAATTTGCTCGGCGCCGAGCAGTCGGGCTTCATCGCGGACATCGGCTACGAGACCTTCCAGAAGATATTGGAGGAGGCCGTCCAGGAGTTGCGCACCGGCGACTACAAAGAGCTCTTCGCCGAGCAGGAGGCCCGGAAGAAGATCGACTACGTGCGCGACGTCACCATCGACGCCGATGTCGAGATGCTGATCCCGCCGGCGTACGTGGCCGACACCCAGGAGCGCTTCCGCCTCTACCAGGAGCTCGACCGCCTCACCGACGAGGAAGAGTTGGACGCTTTCGCAAAACGCCTGCGCGACCGCTTCGGCCCGCTGCCCGCCGAGACCGAGACGCTCTTCGACGCCCTGCGCCTGCGGTGGACGTGTAAGCAGCTCGG
This sequence comes from Saprospiraceae bacterium, assembly GCA_965215115.1. GTDB lineage: Bacteria > Bacteroidota > Bacteroidia > Chitinophagales > Saprospiraceae > CALDTK01. The sequence continues at coordinate 439,319 of OZ244050.1, read as the reverse complement.
CCTGGAGCGCATCATCTTGAAGCAGGGCAAGCTCCGCGGCTACTTCGTCGAGGACCCGCAGAGTCCGTTCTACGAGACGGAGCGCTTCGGCAAGATCATGCAGTACATCGGGCGAGGGCCAGACCAAGGGCATGAGCCTGAAGAAGACCCAGCGGCACTTGATCTTGGTGCGGGACGGGGTAAGGACACTGCCGGGGGTGCTGAAGCTGCTGGGGAGTGTGTTGGCGGGGGTGAGTGAGGGGGAGGTGGTGGCGTGAGTGAGGTCCCCGGCGAACGACACGCAGCCGGGCGGCACGTACCCCAACATGACGGCGGATTCGTACTTCACGGAACCGAATGCGACTCCTGCGTTAACCTGATTCCTCCAGCTACCACTTCACCCTCTTCCGCACCCACTCGCCAAAGAAAGGATCTTCGCATTTGTACAGCGGCTTGAAGTCGGCGGTGAGCTCCTGGCGGAGGACGGACTTGTCCTCGAGGGCGCCCAGGGCGCGGCGGATCGTTGATACGGCGAGTCCGTAGCGGCGGGCGGTGCCGGCGGACGTGAGCCGAAGTCCGCGCTCCTGGACGGCGGCCACCAGGGAGCGGAGCTGCGCGGGACTGAGTAGTTGGATCGTTTTGCCGTATTGCGGGTCATCGACGGCGTGGATGGCGTCAAGTGCGGACCTCACCTCCGCTTCCGTGATCTCCTGCTTGCCGGCGAGTCGGCCCGAGCGCCAGACTTCGTTCGCGAGCCGCTGAATGTTGTACGGCACGTCCTCACTGAGGTCGAGTATCAACTCCACCGCCGAGGCTTCGATCGTCATGTTGGCGGCGGAGAAGGCCACGAGCATGTTTTGACGAAAGTCCTCCCTCGGCACGGGCCCGACGTATCGATTCGAGCCTAAGCGATAGAAGGGGCGCCCGTGGTCGGAGGTCATCGCCATCAGCATGCGGGTGTCCGAGCCCGCGAAGACGTAGGCGACGTAGCGGTGGGTCTGGACGACGGCACGGAGTTGTCGCTCGGCGGCGAGCCCGCCCTCCGCCACCACCTGCTGAAACTCGTCGATGATCAGGGCGACCGGCGCGTCGGCCTCCTCGCCGAGCCGATTCAAGCCGTGTAGCGCCTCCGTGAGGTAGGCCGTCGCCTGCTGGTCGGGCGCGACGCTGATGCTAGCCGACCAACCGTCCGTGATGGGGTCGTAGTTGATCTGCGGTCGCAGTCCTCTGAAGAGTTGCTGCAGCGTCGTGGCGACGGTCTTCACCGGACTGCTGAACAGCCTAGCGGTTTGTTTGAGGATCTCCAGGGCGAGCGCTTCCGAGGAGACGTACTCCTCCGCGTTTAGGCGAATCACTCTAGCCCCCGCCGCCCGCGCCTGTTCGGTGGCGGAAGCCAGGATCGAGGTCTTCCCAAATCGTCGCGGGCCGATGAGGAAGAGCCGCTCCCGCCCGAGGATCGTGGTGACGACGGCGGCCACCTCGTCCGTACGGTCGACCAACTGGTCGGTATAGACTTCACGTCCGAAGGGGAAAGGGCTCAACATGACGCAAAGATCGTTGCGGAAGTGCGACGTGCGGATGTGCGACGTGCGGATGTGCGACGTGCGGTTTCCTCTGAAACGCGGGATTGCCTGATGCCGTCCGTGCGGCAGCCCGCTCGCTGGCAGACCGCCGGGTAAACCCTGGGCTCTCTGTCAGACGCCGCGATGCGGCTACCTGTACACCGTCGCAGCCGTACACCATCGCAGCCGCATCGCGGCGTCCACCCAGACCGCCGGGTAAACCCTGGGCTCTCCGTCAGACGCCGCGATGCGGCTACCTGTACACCGTCGCAGCCGTACACCATCGCAGCCGCATCGCGGCGTCTACCCAGGAGGCCAGGGTTTACCCGGGCCGCCCCCGCCCGGGCCGGCTGGCTCCCCCCCCCTACAGCCTCACATCCACCCCCTCCCCCTCCAGCGCCAGCACCCCAAACACGCACTCGTGCACCCGCCGCAAAGGCTCCCCCGCCGCAAAGCGCCGCAGCGCCTCCACCCCCAACCCAAACTCCCGCACCGCCAGGCCCCGCTTGGTCTCGAGGCGGCGGCCCCGCAGCCGGTCCAACCCGAGGGTGTAGGTCGGACCGTAGATCAGACGCAGGTAGTCGCGGCCGCGGCACTTGATCCCGGGCTGGACCAGCTTGCCGTCCTTGCGTACGGTGAAGGCGAGGGGTTTGACGACCATCCCTTCGCCCCCGGCCGCCGTCATCTCCAGCCACCACTGCGTGCCCGCCGCCACACTGGCCTCATCGCCGACGTCCACGTGGAGGCGGCCCGTGCGATGCAACACCTGCGGGTCGGCTGCGCAGAACGCGTCGATGAGGGCCAGGTGCCAGTCGTGGTCGCGTTCGACTACGTGGCCGACACCCAGGAGCGCTTCCGCCTCTACCAGGAGCTCGACCGCATCGGCGACGAAGAAGAGTTGGACGCTTTCGCAAAACGCCTGCGCGACCGCTTCGGTCCGCTCCCCGCCGAGACCGAGACGCTCTTCGACGCCCTGCGCCTACGGTGGACGTGTAAGCAGCTCGGCCTGGAGCGCATCATCTTGAAGCAGGGCAAGCTCCGCGGCTACTTCGTCGAGGACCCGCAGAGTCCGTTCTACGAGACGGAGCACTTTGGGCGTATCATGCGGTACATCGCCGCGGGCGAGGGCCAAACCAAGGGCATGAGCCTGAAGAAGACCCAACGGCACTTGATTTTGGTGCGGGACGGGGTAAGGACACTGCCGGGGGTGCTGAAGCTGCTGGGGAGTGTGTTGGCGGGGGTGAGTGAGGGGGAGGTGGTGGCGTGAGGGTATAGTTGAGGGTTGCCATAATTTGGATGCGTTTTTGGTGCGTTCGTCGTGCGGTACGATTTGGTTCTGCGAAAGGCGACAGGATATAGACGTAACTCAGACCGGAGCCGCCGGCGAGATAATAGTCTTTTTCTGCCGGTCGCCGCAACGAATACGCCTGGGGGGCTCGCGCCGTGCCCTTGCCGGCACGAACTTTGCCCCTGACACGCGACAGATACCTGTCTGATTGAGTTATCGTATGTACCTGCTACGCGCTTTGTTGCTCTTGGCGGTCTTGTTGGTATCGGCTGCGGGGCAGCAGGAGGTGAGCGCGCAGGACGCTCCGGCGTTCCGGCGCGCGTACGAGGAACTGGAGCGCATGCTCAACAGCGCCGACTCGGTCGATGTCGCCCGGGCGGCCTTCGTTGTCGAGGACGCGTGGTATGGCGGGGCGCACCTCGATTACGACGCCTACCGCGCACGCATCCGCGAGCTGGCCGCGGGGTGCCGCACGCTAGTCAAGGCGCGCGGTTTAGCGGGCTACCGGACGGCTGGCAACTGGGCGATCTTCGCGGTGATGACCGATACGACGGCCGGGCGGCGGCGCAGGTACGCGTACAACTTCGAGGATTTCCTTGGGCACGACGACTACGCGAGCGTATTCTTAACGCGCCTCATTGCTAGCGGGCAGGGCAACTGCGTGTCGCTGCCGCTGCTTTACAAGGTCGTTGCCGACGAACTCGGGGTCGAGGCTCGACTTACGTTGGGGCCCTCCCACGTGTGGATACGCCACATAGACGAGCGCGGAGGCGATTAAGTCGGGGGCCTACTTCAAGCCTCTCGACGACCGAGAGACGGTGGCGTTTCTGGTCGGACGACTCGAAGATGCGTACGCGGATAAGTTCGGGCGGCTCGACGACTTCACAGACGCCTGCGCGAACCTATCGATGGCGCACCTCACGCCGAATGCCGGTGCCTTAATGACGAAGGCCAACCGACTCACGGCAACCGCGTGGGCGCTGATGAACGATCCGGCGGCAAGCGCGGCAGCGCTCGCAGACACGTACGATGCCTATCTTGAGCACCAACGGGCACTCGACCGACTCGGTGTTGGGACGGGAGCTGTGCCGGATAACAATACCTGGGTAGCGGACATGGCCTTGAGGAAAGAGTAATGGCGAAAAGATTCGATATGCGATACACGATACTCGTGCTTTTTACGCTGCTTGCGGCATGCTTCCCGGCGGCGCACGCGCAGCCAACGCACCCATACGCTGCTTTCGGGATGGAAGGGACGGTGTTGCAGACCGCGGGCGAGCGCGCCCGCTACGCACACGTCGTCGAGAATGACGACGAGGCGGCAACGGTGCGGAGGATCGAGATTGATCCCATGGCACAGGCCGTGCGCGTGTATGGCTTGGGGGATACCCTTTTGGCCACCGAGGCAATGGGGGTGACGGAGCGGGGACGCTTTCTGAGCGTCGATCCGCTGGCGCGCTCCTACCCAATGCTTACGCCGTATCAATTCGCGAGTAATAGTCCGATCGCAGGGATTGATCTTGACGGACTAGAGTACTTGGATTATCGCGAATCAATGATCGAGCTTCGATTAGGTGAAGCAAAGATCAAGCTGGAGAACGCAAGCCGATTCACGCACTACTATGTAAACAGTTCACGGGGGGTGACCCGGATGAGGGGCGGCAAAGAGATCTACGAACATGAGGTATCGACTTACCTAGGTAGTTTTCAGTATGACTACGCTTTGTTGAATGCAAGTAGACAGGCGATGCCAGCGCAGGGACCCGAACTAATCAAGACCCGTACCTCGGGACCGAATGGTGGGAATAGCGAGCAGAGGCGGGCTTGGAGGCGTCAGTATACGCGAAAAGGACTTCCCCTCCCGACGAAAAATCTGGGGCGTCCTCCCACTGGGGATGGCGGATCAGGTCTAGGTGGTGCCTTGATAGTTGCTGAAGGTATTGACCTATGGAGATCGTACAGCATATTAGGTGATCTAAAAAGAGCCAGAGAGCAGCTGGGATCAAGCGGTGTTGCTGCCTACAATGCGGTCGATGCTTCGATTGGTAACGGACTCGTGATTCCCGAAGCCCTCAGAACTCCGGAAGCCATGAGCGACATCACCAACTACGTGCTACAAGGTGAGATCAACGGCTCGTACTCGTCGGATAATCGGGAACAGTTAATCTCGGTCGCAAAAATCATAATGTATGAGAATGGCGTACCTACCCGCGATAGCAACGGCGATCTCGAAAAGACCTCGTCGGAACGGCCGTAGGCTTGTCCTGGCAATGCTGGCCCTTTTGATATCCTGTTTGCTACATACATCCTGCGCGAATCATGATAGCGATGTTGACGGAGGCTGGAAAGTAAGACGACTCATTATGAGTGGAAAGGACAAAACAGAACTCCTCGATTGGGAGATGATGATTTTCCATCCGAAAAGGGAGAACTACTGCACAATACCTAGGCTTAGCCTACAGCCCCTGCCCGAAGAGTTGGACAGTAAAGCGTTGTTTGATTGGGGTATTGTGGAAAATGATTCGGTGTTCATAATTGATAATCGATATGGATACTTGACTGGTGCTTGGAAGGTGCTATACTTCGATAGGAGGGTTGACGATATGCTGTTCTGCCGCAACGCCGACTCTATATATATGTCTAAGATTACGCTCTGGGGAGACAACTGGGTCCCGTTAGTGGTCCCTGAGTAAGAGCACGACCAAATCAGGGTTCTTCTCTCGGTACATCACGACTCTCACGCCGCATACGCCTTCTGTATCCGCGTATCCCTCACGAGCGAGTCCTGCGCCCGCAGCACGAACCGCCGATCCTCATCCGGAAGCGCGGTGATAGCCTCGAGCCTGGCGCGTGCGTCCGGGTCGGCGACGTGATCTGTTAAGGCGGTGAGGTAGTCGAGCGACACGTCGAGCGCGCGCGCGAGCTTGGTCGCGGTCTCGATCGTCGGGGTGGCGGTGCAGCGCGCCTCGGTGGCCTCGGGGTAGTACACCCGCGCCGCACCGAAGGAGAGGTCCACCGACTGGAGCTTGTCCGGGTGCTTGTGCAGGAGGTAACCCAGGTCGGTGGCGGGGCGGTGGGTGGTGGCGACGGTGAGGAGCATAGCGGGGGGGGCAAAGATGGGAGCGGACGAGGGATCGTCTACCGTGCAGACAGCGTGTGGTGCGCTCTCGGCCTCCGAGCCGATCGCCGGCGGGCACGTGAGTGGGTGTTTTGGCGAAAGCCGCCAAATGCGTCACTCACTACCTACTTCGGTCGGCATAGCAACCGCCCAAATGACTCAGCTACCCTGAGCCCCACCGCGCCCCCACGCCGTAGTAAGCGGCCCGCGGCAATTCAATCCTGAAGACCGTCTCCGCCGCCGCCGTCCGCCTCACCGTTAGCTCTCCGCAGAGCTCCAGCGCCAACCTCCGCGCAATCGATAGCCCCATGCCGCGCCCGGGCTTCCCGTCCGCGTTCGCGCCGCGGCGGAAGAGCTCGAACACCGACCCCATATCGCGATCCGACATGCCGGCCCCGTTGTCGCCCACCTCGATGGCGACGGTGTCGAACCCCGGCGTGACCACCACGCGGACCTGCCCCGCCGCCGGATCGGCGAATTTGGCGGCGTTGCTCAACAGATTGAGGAGTATATGGTAGAGGGCCGCCCGGTTGACCTCGACGGTTTCGTCGAGGTCGCCGCCGGTGGTCACCGTGGTGGTCGAGGGCCAGTCCGTCGCGGCGACGGCCTTGTCGATGACGCTGCGCAGTTGTACCTCATGTACGACGGAGCGGCCCTGCCTGGCGGCCTCGACGTAGGCGTCCAGGTCTGCGATGAGGTCTATCGCGCGCCGGCCCGCCAGGCGGATGTGTTCGCTGTACTCCCGGATCGCCTCCGGGGCACCCGCCGGCAGCTTTGCCGTGAGCATCTGCGCCAGGATCGTCTGCTGGCGGATCGGGCTCATCAGGTCGTGCGAGATGATGTGGGCGAACTGGTCGAGTTGCTCGTTGCTGGCCGTGAGGCTTCGCCCAAGTTGCTCCAGCTGGCGGACGCGGACGCGCAACTCGAGTTGCGTCCCGATCTGGCGGGCGATGACGCGGAGGGCCTCCCGCTCGGCGTCACTGAACTCGCGGGGCGTCGTGTCGATCACGCAGACCGTCCCCAGCGGGGTCCCGAGGGCGTCGAGGACGGGCATCCCCGCGTAGGCCCGGATGTTCGGCGCCTCCGTGACGAGGGGGTTTTCGCGAAAGCGCTCATCCGCCGTGGCGTCTTCGACGATCATGATCCGGTCCGGGGTATCGATCGCGTAGGCGCAGAAGCTCTGGTTGATCGGCGTCTGCGTGGCCGCGAGCCCGACCCTGGCCTTGAACCACTGCCGGTCGCGGTCGAGGAGGCTCACCAGGGCGATGGGCGCGCCGCAGATGGTGGACGCGAGGCGGACGAGGTCGTCGAACTCCGGCTCGGGATCGGAGTCGAGGATCCCGAGGTTGGCGAGGGAGCGGCTGCGCGGCTCGGCCGTACGGTCGCTCGGGAGCGCGCGGGTAGACCTGGGCTCGAGCGCGGGCGGCGGGGGTGCGGGTGAGTCTGGCATACCGGGCATGTATGGGTGACGGACCCTACGTGCGCCACCGGGGGTTTCGCAGGCCGGGACCTCGGACAGCTCCGGTAGATTATACGGCGCGTACCTAAGCGAGGGTTTCGGCGATGATACGCCTCTTGGCGTTCGCCGAGCCGATGCCCCGCCGTGTGCCAGGATGGGTACAGACCGTGCCGGAAGAAGTCGAACGTAGTGTGAGTGCAGTTGCGCGACCTCGGCCGTCCCCGTGTCCCTCACGCGAACTCCACGTACACCGCCTCGCTTAGCGTACTGAGCTGCGCGTGCGTCAACCCGGCTTCCGTCATCGCCTTCGTCACCGCCGCGAGCCGGGTGAGTAGCGCCGCGCGGGCCGTCGGGTCGTAACCGTCCGGCGTCACGGTGAGGTACGTCAGCGGCAGTTCGGTGGCGCCCGTGGTCGACTTGAAGTAGCGCAAGCCGCGGTAAGCCTCGCCGGCGCCCGAGAGCCCGAGGTCGATCGCGGAGTACTCGCCCGCGGCCAGGCGCGTGAGGAGGTAGTCGAAGAGCAGGTTGTTCGGCCGCGGTACCAGCTCGTCCAGGCTACTCGCGCTGAACTTATAGTACGCCCGCGTCCCGGCCTCGAGGATGAAGAAGCTCGCGATGACGCGCCCCCCGTAGAGCGCCTCGAGGAAATAACCCCGGTCCGCGGCGACGAACTCCTCGTACACGGCCTCGAAGAACGACAGCGGCTGCGGGATGCTGCCGAACTTCTCGGCCCGTAGGTCGGCGAAGAGCGCGTAAAACGTCGCGAGGGCATCGCGGTCGCCGCGGCGCACCACGGTGACCCCGTCGCGCTGGGCGCGGCGCACGTTCGCCCCGAAGCGGGGGTGCGGCTTGCCGTCCGGCGGGATGATGTGCAACACGGCCTCGCGGCTCACCACGACCCCGAGGGTCGCGCGGGCCGCCTCGGGCAGGGCGGTCTTCAGGGTGAGCTCCGCGGCGGGATCGATCTCGCCGAGCTGCGCGAGCACGGACCTTGCCTCGTCCACGTCGTCGAGCGGGAGGTAATCCGCGAACGGCAGCGCGGACGTGCGGGCGCCGCCGACGCCCGTGAGCCGCGCGTACGGTACCTCACCGCCGCAACCCCGCGCGAGGTATGCCACGTCGATGCCGTAGCCGCGCCCCAACACCCGCCCCCAGGCACGCGAAGAAAACAGACAGTCGTCGCCGTGGGGCAGGAGGTCGCGAAATGGCACGGGCGCGATGATACGGCCCTTAACAAATGGCAAACCAAACATTGGTCCCGAAATCACTTTACTTACTCGGGGAGGTAGCCCTCGGCGGTACCTTCGCACGCACCGCCCGCCGTCACATTAACGTCCCATCAAACACGCCTACCTCCGCTCGCTGTGTCTGCTCGTCGCGCTGGTGTCCGCGCTGGGGCGCATCCCCGCGCAAGGGTCGCCGCCGCCGACCGCCTGCTTCTCCGACGCCACCGCGGGGCTGCTGCTGTGCACTTTCCCGGAGGCGCCCCTCGGGGGTGACCCCTTCGCCATCGTCGACGACGAACCCCTGCGTTTTGCGGAAGCGCCACCCGAGCTCGACACCCGCTCTACGTACAGTGGCGTGACGCCTTCCGGCAAAACGTACCGCGTCGAGTTCACCCGCCGGCCCATTGTCCACGTCGATGCCCCCGCCGGCATCGTCGACGAACCGAAGCGCCCCTCCGTCATCCGGTACGTGGCCGCGGGCGAGTCCCCGCGCCGGTTCTTCGCCGGCATCGAACTCCGCGGCGCCACCGCGCTCTCGTACCCGAAGAAGTCCTTCGACATCGAGTTCTGGGTCGACTCCCTCGGCATCGACGAAGCCGACGCCAGGCTCGCCGGCCTCCGCGAGGACGACGACTACGTCCTGCGCTCGTTGTACAACGAGCCCCTGCGCCTCAACAGCTACCTCGCGCACGAACTCTGGGACCAGTGGGCCGAGCTGCCGTGGCAAGCCGAGGAGCCCGACGCCCGCGCCAACGCCCGCATGCGCTTCGTGGAGGTCTTCGTCGGCGACCGGTACGAGGGCCTCTACCACCTCGGCGAGCAGATCGACCGCAAGTTGCTACAGGTCAAGAAACCCAAGGACGGCGTCACCCGCGGCACCATCACCAAGGTCTGGGCCATCCCACAACCGTTGCCCTCGACTGCGACCACGCCACCGAACCCCGGCGATTTTATCTGGAGCGGCTACGAACTCAAGTACCCCAAACCCAGGGACACCATCGACTGGAGTAGCGTCCTCGAGATACACGACTTCTTCACCGCATCCACCCCCGTCGATCCCGAGGCCAGCGCCCGCGTCCTCGACGAGCGCAACGCCATCGATTACAACCTCTTCGTCAACGTGGTCGGCGGCGGCGACAACGTCCTCAAGAACATGTACATCGCGCGCTACGAGCCGGGCGCCCCGCAGGTGTTCATCCCCTGGGACCTCGACGGTACCTTCGGCAACAACTGGGACGGCACCCGCCTCCCCCCCACCGACACCATCTACACCCCCCTCTTCCACGACGCCCTGTTCCGCACCCCGGGCGAAGGCCTGACCGTCGCGCGCTGTGAGCGCTACCGCGAGCTGCGGACCGGTGGCCTGATTGACGCTGACCGACTCGCCGCCCGCGCCGTGAGCCTCTTCGACTCGCTGAACGCCGGGGGGCAACTCCGTCGCGAAGCCGCCCGCTGGCCCTCGACGACCGCCGTCGACGAGGCCGAACTCGACTACACCCAGCGTTGGGTCGGCCAGCGCATCGCTTTCCTGGACGCGTTTATGTGCGAGGGCGTAGTCTCCGCCCGGGAGCTCGGTGAGCAAGAGGCGCCGTTCCGCCTGCCGCGCGGCAGCAGTATCCGCGGGGACGAGGTCCTCGTCACCCTCCGCGAAGCCGCTCACTTACAGGTCTTCGATCTTCACGGACGCGCCGTGGCCTCGGGGCCTGCCCCCGCCGGCGAGGTCGTACTCGATGCGGCTGGGTGGCCGCCGGGTGTGTACGTGTTGCGCGTCGGTCGCGCGACCGCCCGCCTGCTGCGACTCTAGTCTATCGCGTAGCACGGTCTGCTCGGAGGCGTATCTACGCGTCCTGAATGTTAGCTATGCACGTACCCCTCATCGACCTCGGGCCGCAGCACGCGCAGATCCAACCTGGGCTCGATCGGATCTGGAGCGAGACCCTCGCGGGTGGGGGTTTCATCGGCGGGCCGGCCGTCGATGCGTTCGAGGCGGCTTTCGCCAAAACCATGGGCCACGAGCACGTCATCGCCTGCGCCAACGGCACCGACGCCATCGAACTCGCCCTCGACGCCCTCGGCGTCGGCCCCGGCGACGAGGTCATCGTCCCGGCCATGACCTGGTTCTCGACCGGGGAGGCCGTGAGCACCCGCGGCGCCACGGCCGTCTTCGCCGACGTAGACGCGACCACGCGCGGGCTCTCCCCCGCGACGGTAACACCGCACGTCACGCCCGCCACCCGCGCCGTGATCGCCGTGCACCTCTACGGACACCCCTGTGACATCCGCGGCCTGCGTCGACTCTGCGACCGGCACGAGCTCTACCTCATCGAGGACTGCGCCCAGGCCCACGGTGCCCTCGTCGACGGCACGCCGGTCGGCAACTTCGGCGACCTGGCGACCTACAGCTTTTTCCCGAGCAAGAACCTCGGCGCCCTCGGCGACGCCGGCGCCGTGGCCTGTAGCGAGGAGGCCCTCGCCACCGACATCCGCCTGCGCGCCCGCCACGGGCAGGCCCGCCGCCACGAGCACGTCCTCGTCGGTCGCAACAGCCGCCTCGACGCGCTCCAGGCCAGCGTGCTCTCGCTAAAACTCCCGCACCTCGAGGCCTGGGTCCAGGAGCGCAACGCTCTCGCCGGACAGTACGCCGCGGCGCTCGAAGGCCTACCGGCCCTTACGCTCCCCGCGCCGGCCGCCGCACCGGGCGCGCGTCACGCCTACCACCTCTACGTCATCCAGACCGAGGATCGCGACGCGCTTCACGATGCCTTGTCCGCCGCCGGTATCGACACTGCCGTCCACTATCCCACGCCCCTACACCTCCAGCCCGCCTACGCGCCCGCACATGGCGCGCCTCCGTCCTTACCCGTGAGTGAGGCCCTCGGCCGCACGGCGCTAAGTCTCCCCTTCTACCCAGGTCTCCCGCCGGAGTACCTACGGGCCGTCGTGGATGCCATCGAGGCGCACTACGCTTGAATGATCAGCCACCATGCGGAGCTTCGGGTAGGACATCGGCCCGACCGACTTCGGGAAGCAAGGTGCTCATGTAAAGGACGCGGCGGTGCGCGTGCCGCATGGTGGTTTGGCGGCATTTATGCCGCCCCCGCGAGCCGCAAGGCGAGTTCCCGTGAATCGTACCCCCGGCGGCGAAGGACTTTGTGCTGGCCTACCATGCCGAGCGCATTGCCCGCTGCGCGGGTGGGGGCGGCATAAATACCGCCAAACCGCCAGACGACGGCACCCCGGAAGCTTGGTTTAATCTTCAAAACTCAATTACGCCGCAAACCCACCACGCGGCTCGTCCGTCGGCAAGGGCGAGAGTCGAACTCGGAACCCCGACCAGCGCCTCGGGCTCACGCCTCCAGCAGCCGGAAGTGCCGGGCGTTGTCGCGCACTGGGTTGCCCGTCTTCACCGCGGCCTGCGCGCGCGCGTCCGAGGTACGGATGTCCTCGTCCGCCAGGGACGCCGGCACCACGCGGAAGTCGAACGAGATCCGCGTCTTGCCCGTCTCGTTGACGTGGGCTCCGTGGGCGAAGTTGGCGCCGTCGAAGCGTAGGTATTGCCCGACCGCGAGATCGGCCGGCGCGAAGTCGGCGGCGCCTTCGGCGCTCTCGACCCACATGCTGTTGGTCGCGAAGGCGCGCGTCTGCGGTACCCAGTAGTTGACCTCGGCGCGGTGGTGCCCGTAGTCCCGGTCGCGGTGGTAGCGCGAGGCCCCCGGCGTATCCGAGAACAGGATCCTGTGCGACGGGCGCACCTGGTAGTAGATCTCGTCGCCGGGGTACTGCGGCGCGATCACCTCGCGCAGGAAGCGGAGGTAGGTTTTGGCGAAAGCCTCCCCCTGCGCCCCGTCGAGCCCCGCGTACAGCGCCCGAAAAGCCTCGGCATCTTCCATGTTGCGATACAGGCTCGTGCCCTCGGCCGCCGGCGCGAGCCCGGCCCGCAAACCGTCGAGTTCGCGCGTACCCACGCACGCCGCGACGATCTCGTGGAAGGGATATTTCTTAGCGTCGAAGCTGAAGATGGTGTTCTTGTCGTCGGGGGTCATATCGTGGGGGTCATATCGTAAGGGTCCAAGGTTCGGCGCCCGTCCAGCGTGCCAGTCCGATGCCGGCGCGCCCGAAGGCATTGCCGTTGTAAAACAGGTATCGCTCCGCGCCCACGTCCACCACGGACGGGTAGGTGAGCATGGTGCTGTCCCAGGACCCGGGGGTGACCGCGATCCCGGCCCGGGCGTCGTCGCGCGTCCAGGTAAGGCCGTCGGGACTGGAGGCGTAGCCGATGCGGTAGGCGTCCGCGCCGTCGCGGTAGTCCTCGCTCCCGCGGTAGGTGTACCACATGTCGAAGCCCGCGCGCCCGCGCGCCCGGACGACGCTCGGGCGGGCCGTGGCCTCGCGGGGGTGGGTAGCCGGGAGGATGGGCACGCCGTCGCGCGACCAGGTGTGGCCGTCGGGGCTGCGCGCCAGACAGAGGCGGTAGAGCGGTTCGGCGGCGCGCGCGCCATCGACGAAGCCCGTGCCCGACGCGTACGCCATCGCGAGTCCGCCCCCGGGAAGCTCGAACACGTAGGGCGAGGCCGTGAAGAAGGGCTCGTCCCGGGTCCGGTCGACCACGGCCCCGCGGTACGCCCGCGCGAAGGTGCGCCCGCCGTCGTCGCTGATCGCCAGCCCCACGGCGTTTCGGTACGGCACGCTCACGCTCGGGTTCCAGCCGACGTAGTACAGGAAGGTCCGGTCCCCGCGCCGCAGGGCGCAGCAGGGCATGATGCCGCCGTCGTCGAAGCACCCGCGCGTCCCGAGGTCCATGATCGGGGTCGTGGCGACGGCGAGGAGGCGGGACGGGTCGCGGGCGTCCACGTCGAAGTAGGTCGGGATGCTCTGGCCCGCCGGGTTGCGGGGCGCGTGGTACACCCGGATCGTGGCGCCGTCCTCGCTGAGCAACGCCGTCGGCACGCAGGCGTGCGTCGGGGCCCAGGCCGGGTTGTGTACGGTCGCATCGTAGATCAGGCCCAGTTTTTCCCAGTGTCCGCCGCTCATTAGCCTGCGCTTTTGTGGGAGAGGGACTCGAGCTCGTCGCTGCGGCGGGACAGCTTGTGCGGGCGGGCCCCGAGGTAGACGCTGTACGGTTCGGTGTCCTTCGTGATGATGGCCCCCATGCCCACGAGGCTATCGTGCCCGATGCTCGTCTCGTCGCGCACCGTGGCGTTGACCCCGAAGAAGGCGTGCTCCCCGACGGTGCACGCGCCCGAGATCACGACGTGGCTCGTGAGGAAGACGTGGCTCGCGATCCGGGTGTGGTGCCCGACGTGGTTCCCGCTCCAGAGCACGCAGTTGTCCCCGATCGAGACGTAGGGCTGGAGGGTGTTGTCCTCGAAGATGAAACAGTTCTCCCCGACGTCGAGGCCCCCCGGCCCGGCCACGTCGTAGAAGCTCGCCCGGGAGCTCACGTAGCTCAGGCAGGCGTAGCCCATCGCCTTGGCGGCCTCGTAGCGCTCGCGCCGGAAGTGGCTCATGCGCTTAAAGCTGATCGGCAGGAACATCAGGTACTCGGTTGGCGGGTAGGCCTCCGCGAGGGTCTCGAAGTCGACCAGGGGCTTGCCCTCGAAGGTGTCCGTTTTGCGGTAAGCGCCATCGACGCAGAAGGCGACGACTTCGTGGGGGCTGTCGTGCGTGATATAAAAGTGCGCCAGGGAGGCCAGCTGGCTTTCGCCAAAACACACGACGCGCCGGGGGGCGTCGAGGTAGCGGTGGTCGCGGCGCGGCCGGGGCTCAGGGCTCGAGTCGGTAGTCGGAGATGACATCGCGCAGGGTTGTGGGGTCAAATTTGCAGAGGGCGTCGACGATGGACAGGTCGGGGCGGTAGGGGGGCGGCAGGGTAGCGCCGTCGCCGACGAAACGCAGGGCTATGCCCTCGGCCGCGAAGGCGTCGGCGTCGTAGAGTTCGCGCCCGCCGGCGGCATTGACGTAGCGCGTGGCCCCGAGCGCCCGACACATCCCGATGACTTTCTCCTGAGCGGTGCCGTGGCGATCGTAGTCGAGTTCACCGGAGTCGAGCACCCGGGTCTCGCCGAGCAGCCCGAGGTACTTCGCTACCGCCCGGACGCTCGCCGCCGCAGTCGGGCCGATGGGTTGGGCGTGGGCGGGGGCCAGCACCTGGACGACGAGCGCTAGGGCGGCATCGCGGTAGTCGGTTTTGGCGTAAGCCTGCCCGAACGAACGCAGGAAGCGCTCGCGCCACCGCGCTACGCTCCGAGGCGAGACCTCGCGTCGGTCGATGGTGTCGCGGAGTTGCCCCCGCTCTACCGGGAGCGTAAACCACTGGTCGGCCCCACCGATGCTGATCTTATTGCGGTTGACGTAGCCCCCGCGGCGGTACTGGGCCTCGCCGTAGACCACGAATGCGTCGGCCGCGTGCACGAGGTGGAAATAGCCCGGGTAGGGGAACAGGTAAGGTTGCATGATGGCGACCGTCATACGCTAGACCGTCGCGGCGATGGTTTCGGTCACGACGTCAGCGATCCGCCGGGCGTCGTCGAGCGGGAGGTCGGGGTAGAGCGGGAGGCACAGCAGCGTACGTGCGGCGGCCTCGGCGCGGGGACAGCGATCGGTGCGGCGGAAGTGCCGCATCTCCGTGAGGGAGGGCCAGAAGTAGCGTCGGGGAAAACAGCCGCTACGCTCGAGTCGGGCCTTGACCTCGAGCAGGGTTGATTCATCCTCGAAACGCACGGGCGCGTAGGCGTAGTTGTACTCCAGACCCGGGACATCGGCCGGGTCAAAAAACGTGACGGGCGAGGCGTGGAGAGCCTCTAGGTAGACGTTATACACGGCGCGCCGCTGCGCTATGGCCCCGGCGATGGTCCGCAAGTTGAGCAATCCGAAAGCGGCGTGCACCTCACTGTTCTTCGCGTTCGGCGCGGAGTAGCGGTAATCGCTGCCGGCGTGCCCGTGGGCGTGCAAGTAGTCCAGCAGCTCGGCGACGTGCGGGTCGTGCGTGACGATCCCGCCGCCCTCGACGCTGTGCAACACCTTGGTGGCGTGGAAGCTCAGCGAGGCCGCATCCCCGTAGGTGGCCAGGGCGCGCCCGCGGTAGCGCCCCCCGGACGTATGCGCGGCGTCGTAGATGACGCGCAGGCCGTGGCGCCGGGCGAAGTCCCCGATGGCGTCCACGTCGCAGGGCCGGCCGTAGACGTGCACCGGGACGATGGCCGTCGTGTCGGAGCGGAGGCTACCCTCGAGGGCGGCGGGGTCGAGGCACAGCGTCCGCGGGTCGACATCGGCGAAGACCGGCTCGCAGCCCTCGAGCACGATGGCGTTCGCGGTCGCGACGTAGGTGAGCGGCGTCGTGATGACGGACCCGGTGATCCCGAAGGCCCGCAGGGCGAGCTGCAGCGACTGCGTTCCGTTGTTGACGAAGTGGAAGTGCGGCGCGCCGAAGTATTCACCAAGCCGTGAGGCGAGTTCGGTGAGCAGTGGACCGTTATTGGTGAGGTGACACCGCTCGTAGATCCCGTCGAGGAGCAGGTCGAGGTCCCGACGCGCCGGGAGCGTTGGCTTCGTGACGTAGATGGCGTTGCGCAAGGGGGGGGCGGTCGGTTGGGGGCGGTCGGTTGGGGCTTCGAGTCCGTTCTGCGAAGACAAAGTAACGACCCATACGCCCCCGCACGCCGGGGAATTACCTTTCGGCCGCAAATCCAGCTGTTTTTGACCGACGCCCCAGCCATACCCCCCGCCGATACCGCCGTCGGTGCACCCGTCGATACATCCGCGGCCGGTGCGGCGTGGGACCTCGTCATCGACGCCGGCCGCGGTGGTTGGTCCTTGCGCCTGGGCGAGGTCTGGCGCTACCGCGACCTCCTGTGGCTCCTGACGCGCCGCGACATCGTGACGCTCTACAAGCAGACGATCCTCGGGCCGCTGTGGTACCTCATCCAGCCCCTGCTCACCTCGGCGCTCTTCGTGGTCGTCTTCACGCAGGTGGCGCGCCTCTCGACCGACGGCGTGCCCCCGGTGCTGTTCTACATGTCGGGCGTCGTCTTCTGGAGCTTCTTCGCCGAGAGCCTCAACGCCACCTCCGACAGCTTCGTCGCCAACGCCGACCTGTTCCAGAAGGTGTACTTCCCCCGGGTAGTCGTGCCCGCGGCCAGGGTGCTGGCTGGCGCGCTGAAGTTCGTCATCCAGCTCGCGCTCGTGCTGGCGTTCCTCGCGTACTTCGTCGCGGTCGAGGGCTTCCGCCCGGAGCTCTCGTGGTGGGCCCTCGGGGTCGTGCCCCTGGTCGTGCTCGGGGGGCTCGGGGGCCTCGGGGCGGGACTGGTGTTCTCGAGCCTCACCTACAAGTACCGCGACCTCCACTACCTGATCGGGTTCGGGGTGCAACTCCTCATGTACGCCACCCCGGTCATCTACCCGCTGTCGAGCGCGCCGGAGCGCCTCGTGCCCTTCCTGCGGATCAACCCGATGACCTCGCTCGTGGAGGCGTTCCGGTACTGCGTGATCGGGACCGGGACCGTGAGCGCGGCGGGGCTCCTGTACAGCGCCACGGCCGCGGTGGGGGCCTTCGCCCTCGGGCTCGCGAGCTTCAACCGCGCCGAGCGCCAGTTCGCCGATACCGTATGAGTGCCGCCGCTTCCCCCGCCGCCGCCGCCGAGTTCGCCATCGAGGTCTCGAACGTCGGCAAGCAGTACCGCCTCGGGCTCGTCGGCACGAAGACCCTCAGCCACGACCTCAACCGGTGGTGGGCTACGCTCCGGGGCCGGCCCGACCCCTACGCCGAGATCGGCGAGCGCAACGACCGCGCGCGGGCCGGGGCGAGCGACTACGTGTGGGCCCTGCGGGGCGTGAGCTTCCGCGTGCGCCGCGGGGAGGTGATCGGGATCATCGGCGCCAACGGCGCCGGGAAGAGCACCCTCCTCAAGCTGATGTGCCGCGTCACGGCCCCCTCCGAGGGCAGCATCCGGCTCCGGGGGCGGATCGCGAGCCTGCTCGAGGTCGGGACGGGGTTCCACCGCGAGCTCACGGGCCGCGAGAACGTCTACCTCAACGGCACCCTGCTCGGGATGACGAGGGCGGAGGTGGACCGGAAGTTCGACGAGATCATCGACTTCGCCGGGGTCGGCCGCTACGCCGATACCCCGATCAAGCGCTACTCCACGGGGATGAAGGTCCGGCTCGCGTTCGCGGTCGCGGCCTACCTCGAGCCCGAGATCCTGATCGTCGACGAGGTGCTGGCCGTCGGGGACGCGGACTTCCAGCGCAAGGCCATCGGGAAGATGAAGGACGTCTCCGCGGCCACGCAGCGCACGGTGCTGTTCGTGAGCCACAACATGGAGGCCATCGCGCGGCTCTGCACCCGGTGCATCGTCCTGGACCAGGGCGGGATCGCCTTCGACGGCCCGACGCCGGCGGGGATCCGCGCCTACGCCGAACTCAACTTCGGCAAGGCCGCCGGTGCCCCGCTCCTCGAGCGCGCGGATCGTACGGGTTCGGGCGCCATGCGGTTCGCGAGCCTACGGCTCGCCAAACCCGACGGGACGCCCGCCCACCATGCCACGCCGGGCCAGCCGATCGTCTTCGAGGCCGGCGTAGCCTGCCCCGGTCGCGCCATCGCGGTCTACACCGGGTTGGGCCTGCGCGACAGCGACGGCGGCACCGTGACCCTGCTCAGCGGTTGGTCGCAGGCGAGGTCCGTCGAGGTCCGCGACGGTACCACGATCCGCTTCGCCGTGGGGGCGCTCGTTTTGCCGGAAGGCGACTACCTCATCGACCTATACGCCGAGGACGCCTCCCCCGGGGGCGCCACGGTCGACGCCATCGAGGCCGTCGGCACCCTCGCGGTCGTCGGCAACGACTTCTTCGGCACTGGCCAGGCCTCGGCCAACTACCGCTACCGCACCTACCAGGACTTCACCCTCGAAATTGCCGACTGATGTGTGGGATCGCAGGCATATACGACTGGCGCACCCGCGTCGACGGTGCCACCATCGAGGCCCTTACCGCGGCGGTGGCCCACCGCGGCCCCGACGGCGCGGGCACCTGGGTCAGCGAGCGCGGTGACGTCGCCCTCGGGCACCGACGCCTCGCGATCCTCGACCCGACGCCGGCCGGGCACCAGCCCATGCACCTCGCCGATCGCTACGTGCTGAGCTACAATGGCGAGGTCTACAACTTCATCGAGCTCCGCGCCGAACTGACCGCCGCCGGGTACGCCTTCCGCAGCGACACCGACTCGGAGGTCGTGCTCGCGGCGTACGCGGCGTGGGGGCCGGCCTGCCTGCTGCGCTTCAACGGCGAGTTCGCCATCGCGATCTACGACCGGGAGACGCGCACGCTCTGGCTGGCGCGCGACCGCTACGGCATCAAGCCCCTCCACTACCTCCACGAGCGCGAGCGGCGACGGTTCACGTTCGCGAGCGAGACGATCGCCTTCCGGCACCTCCGTGGGTTCGACCGCGTGGCCGACGGCGCGCGCCTTCGCGCCGTCTTCGGCGACGCGGCCTCCTTGGAGTCCGTGGGTGAGACCATCTGGACGGGGATCCGACAGCTCCGCGCGGGCCACACCCTCACCGTGGACCCCGCGGGCGTGGCCGCGGAGCTGCGTTGGTGGCGTCCCGAAGATCACGTCCCCGCGCGGCCGCCCGACGCGGCGCAACGGGTGGAGGCGTGGCGCGCGCTCTTCGACGACGCCTGCGCCCTGCGGCTCCGCAGCGACGTGCCGGTGGCCTCGGCGGTGAGCGGTGGCCTCGACTCGAGTTCGGTGTACGCGACGGTGCACCACCTGGGGCGCGCCGGTCTGGCCACGCGCACCCCCGCGGACTGGCAGCGCGGCTACGTGCTCGCGATGCCGGGCTCGGCGCGCGACGAGACGGCTTTCGCGAAAACCGTCGCCACGCACCTGGGTCAGCACCTGCGGTCCGTGCCGGTGGACTACGCGAGCCTCGACGATATCGTGGCCCGCACCCGCGCCTACGACGCGGTCTTCCACAATCCCAATTTCATCCTGCACGACCTCTACGGCGCGATGGCGGCCGAGGGGGTGAAGGTGAGCCTCGACGGCCACGGCGCCGACGAACTGATGTACGGCTATCCGGATATGATCGCGCGGGCCATCGCGATCGCGCGGTGGCGGGACCAGGGACGTTTGCCGGGCCTGCGGCAAACCCAGGCGGCGATGCGCGGGGCGCCGGACGGCCCCGGCGAGTACGAGCGACCGACGCTGCGGCAACTCGGGGGAAAGGTCCTGCGCGCCGCGCACCGCACCTTCCGCCCTACGATCGACGCCATCCAATACGATCGCATCATTCGAGACTACATGTACGGCGGTACGCTCGAGACCATCCTCCGCAACTTCGACCGCGCCTCGATGGCCGTCGGGGTCGAGATCCGGATGCCCTTCCTCGATCACCGCGTGGTCTCGGCCACGCACGCCCTCACCATCGACGACCTCGTGGCGGCC
This sequence comes from Saprospiraceae bacterium, assembly GCA_965215115.1. Classification (GTDB taxonomy): domain Bacteria; phylum Bacteroidota; class Bacteroidia; order Chitinophagales; family Saprospiraceae; genus CALDTK01. The sequence continues at coordinate 419,244 of OZ244050.1, read as the reverse complement.
CCGCTCGCCAAACACACCTTACGGGAGGCGATGCGCGGGCGGCTCCCGGAGTCCACTCGCCTGCGGGCCGACAAGCGCGGCCTCATGGCCCCCCTCGACGAATTGCTCGGCGGCCAGCTGCGGGACTTCGTCGCCGACGTAACGGCGAGCCAGACCTTCCGCGAGTCCCCGCACTGGGACGGCGCCGCGGTGGCGAAGGACACCCGCGACCGACTCGACGGCGGCGGTTGGGACATGGGGGCCGGCCTCCGGCTCTGGCCCCTGCTCAACGCCCACCTCCTCCTCGACGACTAGCCCACGAACACCGCAGACCATGCCCCCACCCCCTCCCGCTCCGCTCCGCCTCGCCGTCGTCGGCTGCGGCCACATCGGCCGCCGCCACCTCGAAGTCGCCACCGCTACGCCCCGCGTCGCGCTAGTCGGCTACTTCGACACCGACGCGGCGGCCATGGCGCGCACGCGAGCCAACTACCCCGGCGCGGCAGCCTACGGTAGCTACGCGGAGCTGCTGGCCGACCCCCGCGTCGAGGCCGTGAGCATCTGTACCCCGCACGGGCTCCACGCCGCGATGGCGATCGAGGCGGCGCGCGCCCGCAAGCACCTCCTCGTCGAGAAGCCGATGGCCCTCACGGTGGCCGACGCCGAGGCCATGATCGCCGCCGCCGAGGCCGCCGACGTGCGCCTCTTCGTCGTGAAGCAAAATCGCTTCAACACGCCCGTCAAGCTCGTCAAGCAGGCCCTCGAGGAGGGCCGCCTCGGGCGCGTCTACCTCGCGCAGTGCAACGTGCTCTGGAACCGCAACCCCGAGTACTACCGTGACTCCCCGTGGCGCGGTTCGCGCGAACTCGAGGGCGGGGCCCTCCAGACGCAGGTGTCGCACTTCATCGACCTGCTCATCTGGTGGCTCGGCGACGTCGACGAGGCCGCCGGACTCACGGCCCGGCTCGCGCACGCGATCGAGTTCGAAGACGCCGGCGTGGCCGCGCTCAAGTTCAGCGGCGGGGCCGTGGGCTCGCTGACGTGGACGACGCTCGCCTACAACGCCAACCTCGAGGGCTCGATCTCGCTCGTCGGTGAGTTCGGCAACATCAAGGTCGGCGGGCGCTACCTCAACCGCATCGACCACTGGGACGTGCGCGGGTACCCGATGCCGGAGGGGCTCGACTTCGACGACCGCCCCAACGAGTACGGCACCTACCAGGGGTCGAGCAACAACCACGACAAGGCGATCGACTCCCTGGTCGACGAGCTCACCGTGCGGCGCTCGGGCATGGTCGAGGGGGCCGAGGGCATGCGCACGATCGCGGCCATCGAGAAGATCTACGCAGCGACGCGGCCGTGGTGACGCCCGGCATAGTGCTAATGGGCAACAACGACGGCCCCCTGCGGGTGGCGCGCGCGTTGCGGGCCGCGGGTTTCGGCGGGCGGCTCGTCACCGTGTTGCAGAAGGCACCCCAGGGGGCGCTGGTGGCGGCTTACGCCAAAACCTCCGGTGGCGCCTCCGTGAGCGTCGCGAGCTCCGAAGCCGAGAGCCTTCCCCTCGTCGAGGCCGCCGCACCGACGCTGATCGTCAACGCCTTCACGAACTACCGCTTCCGCCGCCTGCTCGCGGTCGCGCCCTGCGTCAACCTGCACCTCGGGCCGCTACCGCGCTACCGCGGGCGCCACCCGATGCACTGGGGGCTCATCAACGGCGAGGCGAGTTTTGGCGTAAGCCTCCACCGTATGAACGCCGACTTCGACGACGGGGCCATCCTGTGGCAGGCCGAGGTACCCGTGGTCGAGGGCTGGTCGGTCGCACACCTCCGCGAAGCCCTCATGCGGGAAGTCGACCGGGGGATCGGCGCTGCGCTCCTGGCCGTCCTGCGCGGCGATGCCGACGAGCGGCCCAACGTGGCCCCGCCGGGCGCCTACCTCCCGCGGCGCTACCCGGCAGACAGCGCGCTAACGGAGTGGGGCGATCCTGAACTCGTCGTGAGGAAGGTGATGGCGCTGCGCTCGGAAACCTACCCGGCTACGATTCCTATCGGCGGGAGTGTGGTTTCGCTAGCGGAAGCTGCCTTCGTGCACTTTGTCCCCGGCGTGCACGAGTCGCACCCGAGTATCAGCGTGACAGTGGTTGGGTGGAAGTTCGGTACGCCAACGGGACGGCCCTACGACTGCGGCCGCAGCGAGCGAGCGATTAAACCTTCCGACTGTACCTAGCCCGGCGCCACGCCTCCGCCGCGATGCCCGTCGCCGTGAGTCGCAGCACCCGCAGCGGCGGGAAGGTCCGCAGCCGTCGTCCGACGCCCGCGAGTGTCGACAGGTCTCGGTCCCGGACGGCGTGGACCATGGCGAAGATGAGCATCCGGATCTGGGCGGAGTCGAGGCCCTTACTCCGCGACAGACCGGGGATCAGGCGCCGCATCTGGACGTAGTCGTCGAAGTACCTGAAGTACCCTTCGCCGCGACTGCGGATGGCCGCGCTGAAGCTCGCCCCGTGCACGCGGTAGGCCCAGAGTTCGTCCCCGAGGAAGCGGCACGGTCCCTGCAGCAGCAGCAGGACGCCGATATAGTGATCGGCGGCGAGCACCCTGTCGAACCAATCCGGCAGGGGCATCAGCATCCGGCGGCGGAACATGAGGGAGCTCGGCGCGCTCGGCCCCATACCCGTGGCGATGTACGAGTCGAACGTGACATCGCTGTCGCGGAGGCTCGGGAAGAACTGGAGTTGTTTGCGGTGTTTGTGCGGCGAGAACTGGATGCCGTCGGAGGTGCAGAACGAGTACTGGGGGTGCGTCTCGAGGAAGTGAAGACGTTGGGAAAGGCTCGTGGTCGAGATCCAATAGTCGTCCCCGTCCAACATCGCGACGTACTCCCCGCGGCAGTCGTTGAGGTTATGCATATTATTCACCCGCCCGGGGACGCCGGCGCCGTGGGACTCGTGCAGGTGCGCCCTGATCACGTGCGGGTAACGCGCCACGTACTCCCGGATGATGTCGCGGGTGCCATCGGTGGAGCAATCGTCGCCGATGATGAGTTCGACCCCGAAGTCGACCTCCTGGCTCAGGACACTCTCGATGGCGTCCCGCACGAATGATGCGGCGTTGAAGGTCAGCATCGACACACTCACGCGGGGCACGCCCGCCAGCGCCCCCTGGGATCTCACGCACTGCGGACCGGAGGCCAGCGCCGGTCGGGGGGGTGGGATCGTCGAGGTCTCGGGCATGGCCGCAAATATATTGAGCGTGGCGGCGGCTACCCTTACGGGTCTCGCTACAAACTTCCTACTCCGGCCCGCTCACCGCCGACTCCGCTCGGGCAGCACCATCATCATCGGGCTCAGGATGGGAGGCCCCGGTCCACGTCCTCGTCCGCGGCGAGCCCCCGTACCCGTACCTATGCCCCCCGAGAATCATCGTCATGCGCCCTCGCCACCTCGTCAAGTTTGACATCGTCCACCCGGCCGACTACCTCCGCGCCAAGCAGCGCGAGTGGGGTAGCGCCTTGGACGCCTGGTCGCTCGAGGAGTACCGCGCGCGCCTCAATGCCCTGCGCAGCAACTACAGCGACTACTACACCCACCCCCTGCAGGCCTCCGGGCGGTGGGTGGCCGAGGAGTACTACCTCAACGACCCTGTGTTCGCCCGCAAGGTCGCCCGCGAAACCCTCACCCTCGCCGAGCGCGCGCGCGCCGAGGTGCGGGGGCTTTGGTTTCGCCTGCGCACGGGCTCCGGGAGGTTTCGCGAGATGGGCATCGCGGAGGCCTACCTCTCGAAGGTCCGCCCCGATGTCATCTTCGTCCGCTCGCAGCCCTACCCGGCTTCGTGGTGGGGCCGCTTCCGCGAAAACAGTCTGCTCGTGGCTCGGCTCAGTGCCCGGGTGCCGATCGATTGGCACCCGGAGTACTTCGACCTCGTCTACACCGACCATCCACTGTTCCGGGACTTCTTCGCCCTGCACGGCGTCGACGCGCGGCTCAACGACCAGGGGTTCGACACCCGCGTCACCGCCGAGCTCACCGACCGCGAACCCCGCCACGACCTGAGCTTCGTCGGGGGGCTCGGGTCGCACAACTTCTCCCGGCGCACGGCCTTCCTCGAGGAGCTCTGCGGCGCGCGCGCCTTCCCGTGGTGGGGCTACTGGTGGGACGCGGGGCGCCCGATGTCGGACTACCCGCACCTCGCGGCCAACTACCGCGGCGCCACCAGCGGCCTCGAGATGTACCAGACGTTTCGCGACACGCGGATCAACCTCAACGACTACGTCGACACCGCCGACGGGGTGGGCTTCAACCAGCGCCTCTTCGAGGTGCTCGGCTCGGGGGGCTTCCTGCTCACGCGGGAGGCCCCGAACTTCGCCGCCACCTTCCCCGAGGGCGTCTTCGCGACCTACCGCGACCGCGAGGACTGCCTCGCGAAGGTGGACTACTACCTCAGCCACGACAGCGAGCGCCGGGCGATCGCCGCGGCCGGGGAGGCGTTCATCCGCGAGCGCTACGACTTCTCGCGGATCGCGGCGGCGTTCGAGCGCGATGTTGTGGAGAAGCTGGAGGGGCGCGACCTCACGGAGAAGCTGGAGGGGCGCGAATCCGGCGGCGGTTAATTAGCCGGCCCGCCGCCGTTCGCTTCGCTCTCGGGCGGCAAACCGGCTACGCCAGGAGGCGGACCTACGGCCCGCTGAGGTGTACGTGGTGGCGTTTTTAGCCGGCCCGCCGCCGTTCGCTTCGCTCTCGGCGGCAAACCGGCTACGCCAGGAGGCGGACCTACGGCCCGCTGAGGTGTTTACGTGGTGGCGTTTTTAGCCGGCCCGCCGCCGTTCGCTTCGCTCTCGGGCGGCAAACCGGCTACGCCAGGAGGCGGACCTACGGCCCGCTGAGGTGTTTACGTGGTGGCGTTTTTAGCGCTTACCGCACCTTCGCTAGGGCGACGGTCTCGCCGAACCTTAGGATGCGGTCGTACTTGATGGTTTCCAGCAGCTTGTCGAGCCCGGCCTGGCCCTCGACCACGAAGACGATCACGGCCGAGCGGGAGGCCTCGTCGTAGAAGCTGTAGTGGAAGTTGCGGTCTGTGGGTAGGCGCACGGCGGCCATGTCCTCGTAGCGGGTCCCGAGCTCGGTCCAGCGCTGCTCGCGCTCGCGGTCGATGATGACGACCTTGGTGAGCTGCGGGTAGCCCATCGTCTGCTGGGTGGCCTGGTTGCGCAAAGGCGCGCGTAGGTAGCTCGAGTTTACTTTAAAGCGCTGCATGATGGCTTCCGAGTAGCCCGTGAGCGTCGCGTCGTTCTCGGTGTCGGCGTAGAGGCCCATGCTGCTCACCAGCACCGCGAAGTCACGATCGGCGTCGGGGAAGGTTTTGGCGAAAGCCTCGATGGCCGCGGTCACGAACGCCCGGTCGATCTGCTGGTGCTCCGTGAGGTAGGCCTTGACGAGCGGGTAGAGCGCGTGCGCGTAGCCGTCGATGAACTCGTCGGCGTACCAGGCGGCGGTGTCCATGCGGCCGTTGAGCTGTGCGTAGGCCCAACCGTTGCCGATGGCCGTGGCGAGGCCCTCGTTGAAGTAGCTGTAGGCGTGCGTGGCGTACGGGCTGCGCGAGAGCATAAACCAGTTGTCGATCTCGGTCTGGAGCGCGGCCGGCTGCTCGTCGTAGATCGAGTGGCACATCTCGTGCACCGACACCCCGAGCGCCGCGCGGTAGTCGTCGGGATTCTCGGCCAGGTAGCTGCACACCAGCGTGTTGCCCATCGGCACGGCCGTGCTCACGCCGCTCGCCATCGGCAGCGGGACCAGCGAGGTGACGAAGGGCACGTCCGTGGGCCAGGGCGTCCCGTAGAACTGCGTCACCTGGTTGAAGAGCAGTCCGACGCGCTGCGCGTAGGCGTTCAGGAAGCGCTCCATGCGCTCGGCGTTGGTGCGCTGGGGCTCGGCGACGAGGCGGCGGTAGTAGGGGGCGGCTTTCGCCAAAACCCGGAACAGTCGCCCGTGCTCGGTGGCCGACAGCAGTCCGACGCTGCGCTGGCTAAAGTCCTCGAGCGAGTTGGCCGCCGCCGACTGCATCCACAGCAGGTCCATCACCGAGCGCGAGCGGTAGCGCCGCCGCGGGAGGTCGGGGCGGCGGTAGCTCATCGACAGGTCGACCTCCTGGAACTCGGCGATCGTTTTGGCGAAAGCCGCGTCCCCCGCCGTGGCCTCGGCGATGAAGGCGCGGTACGTCTGCGAGGTGTGTTCCCCGCCGGCGGCCGTGTGGACGAAGTGCAGGACGCACAGCGCCTCCGAGGAGGAGTAGCTGAAGTTGGGGCTGTGGGTAGACTGGGCTTGCGACACGACGCCTCCGAAGACGAAGAGCATCGAGAGGGCGAGCAAGCGATTGGGGGGAATCGGCATCTGGGGGGCGGATCATTGGGCGCGTGGGGGCAAGAACGCACTAAATGTGCGGCTTATGGCCGTGCCGAAGGATTTTTATAGCTCAGTGGGAGACAGGGTCTAGGGGGTGGAGGTCTAGACCCCAACCCCTAACTCCGCACCACCTCCCCGTTCCGGTCCAAAATCACCGGGTCGCCCAGCCCCAGCTCCTTCAGACCTTCTAGCTGCGTGGCCTTGTCGCCCACGACGATGAAGCGCATCTCCTTCGGGGCGATGTACTTCGAGATGAGGCTCTTGGCGTTGCCGAGGGTCATGTTGTTGAGCTCGTTGGCGCGCCGGGCCTTGTAGTCGGCCGGGAGGTTGTAGGTGCTGATCTCGAGGAGCTGCCCGAGCTTGTCGCCGAGGCTCTCGTTGGCCAGCGCTTCCTTGCGCGTGAGGCTCGCCTTGGTCTTGTCGAGGTCCTCCTGCGTGAAGCCGTCGGCGTAGCCCTCGAGGATCTCCTTCATGACCTGCGCCGACTCCTTGGTGACGTTGGCGCGCACGCTCGACGTGGCCACGAAGTAGCCGTCCTGCTTGGTGGCCGGGATGCTGGAGTAGGCGCCGTAGGTGTAGCCGCGGTTCTCGCGAAGCTCCTGGAAGAGGCGCCCGCTGCCCGCGCCCCCGAGGCGCTCGTTGACGACGGTGAGCTTGTAGTAGTCCGGGTCGTTGATGCCGGGGGCGGGCTTGCCGACGAAGAGCACGGACTGCTTGGCGTCCGGGACGTCGACGAAGAACACCTGCTCGTCGCGCGTGGCGACCGCCTCGACGCTCGGGAGCGTCACTTCCGGACCGGTCCACTTGTCCTCGTAGTCCTCGAAGGCGTCCTCGGCCTCGTCGTCGGTGACGTTGCCGACCACGTGGATCGTGGCCAGGCGCGGGTTGATGTACTGGGCGTAGTGGTCTTTGAGGTCCTGGAGCGTGAGCGCCTCGACGCTCTGCAGCGTGCCGGCCAGTGGGCGCGCCATGCGGGAGTCGGCCCCGTAGATCACCTTCCCGAAGGCCATGCGCGCGGCGTAGCCCGGCTGGGCCATCTGGCCCTGGATGTTGCTGATGGTAGCCGACTTGAGGCGCTCGAACTCCTGCTCATCGAAGCGGGGCTCCGTGAGGGCCTCCATGACGAGGTCGACCGACGGGCGGAAGTTGCGCGCCAGGGTGTTGACGTACAGCGTCGCGTCCTCGCGGCCGGCGCGAAACGAGTAGCTCGCGCCGAGTTGCCCGAAGGCGTCGGCGAATTCCTCGGGGGTCTTGTCCTTCGTGCCCTCGAGCAACAGGTCGGTGAGGATGCCCATCAGGCCCTCCTTGCCGACGGGGTCGGTGAGCGCGCCACCGTTGAAGCGAATGGCGTAGGTGACGAGCGGCAATTCGTCCGACGCGATGCCCAGCAGCGCCGAACCGTTGTCGTTGGTCTCGCGGTAGATCTTCGGCGTCGGCGGGATCACCTCGCCGACGAGTGCGGGCTGCTTCGAGCGGTCGATCTTCGAGGGCGTCCGCGGGAAGTCGGTCGCGGTCTCGTCCATCGGCGGGGCCTCGGCCCCCTCGACGATGGCCTCCTCGACGACATCGGCCTCGGTGCTGCCCTCGACGACGAGGTCGAGCTGACCCTTCGGCACGAAGCTCGTCACGACGTGGGGCTTGCCCTTGATGTAGTAGTTGTAGACCCGCATCACGTCGGCGGGCGTCACGCTCAGCAGCCCGGCGGCCTGCTTCTTGAGGTGCTCGGGGCTCCCGAAGAACTCGTTCGATTGGGCCAGGGCGAAGCTCTTCGACAACACCGAGTTGAGCTGCCCGTAGAAGCGCGTCTCGAGCTGGTTGCGGATGCGGTCCATGTCCCGCGGGTCGATGCCGTCTTTTTCGAAGCGCATCATCGCCTCGTTGACGCCGGCCAGGACCGAGTCGAGATCGGTTTTGGCGGCAGCCCGCACCAAAATCTGGAACTGCCCCGCGATGTTGCTCGCGGCGTTGTAGGCCCGCGGCTGCGGGGCGAGCTTGCGCTCTTCGACGAGGACCTTGTACAGTGGCGCGCGCTTGCCGTCGCTCAGGAGCTCGGCCAGGTAGTCGAGCGCGTACTCGTCGGGGTTGCCAGCGTTGATGCTCGGCCACGTGAGCGTGAGCTGCGGGAGCTCGGCGAAGTTGTCCTCGTGGTAGAGCTTCACGGTCCGGGCCATCTTGACGGGCTGCGGCTGCATCACCGGCACCATCTTGCGCTTCGGGATCTCGGAGAAATAATACTGCACGAGGCGCTGGACCTCGGCCGGGTCGATGTCGCCGGCCACGACCATCGTGGCGTTGTTGGGGCCGTAGTACGCCTCGTAGAACTCCTTCACGTCGGCCTCGGTGGCGGCCTGGAGGTCCTCGAGGCTCCCGATCACCTGCCAGTTGTAGGGGTGGCCCTCGGGGTACATCGCCTTGTCGATCACGTAGCCCTCGTGGCCGTAGGGGGCGTTGTCGACGCGCTGGCGCTTCTCGTTCTTGACGACCTGCTTCTCGTTCTCGAGCACGGGCGTGGTCACGGTGTTGATCATGTAGCCCATGCGGTCGGCCTCCATCCAGAGGATGCGCTCGAGGGCGTCTTTGGGGACGACCTCGTAGTAGACGGTCCCGTCCTGCCAGGTGCCGCCGTTGAAGTCGCCGCCGAGGTCCTCGATCTCCTTGAAGAAGGCGCCCTTGCCGACGTTCTCGGACGCCTGGAAGAGCATGTGTTCGAAGAAGTGCGCGAAGCCCGTGCGGCCGGGTTTCTCGCGGTTGGACCCGACGTTGAACAGGATGGCGACGGCCACGACGGGGTCGGAGTGGTCCTCGTGGAGGATGAGGTCGAGCCCGTTGTCCAGCAAGATCTTCTGGTACGGGATGTCGAGCTTGACATCTGGGGTTTTGGCGGAAGCCGCGGCGGCACTCGTTTTGGCGGCAGCCGTAGTCGCCTTCGTGCCCTTCGTCGTGGGGGCTTTCTTCTGCGGGGCTTGCGCCAAAACGGGTCCCGCGAGCGCGAGGCAGGCGAGGACCGTGACCGCGTGTCGGCCGAGGGTACGAATGGTGTGCGTCATGGGTGAATTTGGTTGTGGTAAGGGGGGCAACGCCCGCGAGGGACAAGTTAGCGCGTACGCGTTTGTGCGTAGGCGCCTTGCGGCAAAACATTGGACGTAGGGTGCGCGTGAGCCGACGGAGCGACCGGACGGCGCGGGTGGGGACACGCGCCGAGGTGAGGCTCCCTACGCTACATTGCTGCGGCCCCGGGACGATCTTCGCCTGGGTAAAACCTCCGGTCCTTATGCTCGGTGCTACCCTCAACAGCGGCCCCTACCTCACGCGACTCCAGGAAGAGATAGGCCGCGTCGACCGCGCCGGGCTCGAGCGCTGGGCCGACCTCGTGTACCGGGCCTGGGACGAGGGCCGCTTCGTGTTCATCATCGGCAACGGCGGCTCCGGGACCTCCGCGAGCCACATGGCCGAAGACCTCGGGAAGAGCACCCTGCGCGACGAAGACCTGCGTGACGAATCCAAGAAGCGCCTCAAGGTCCTGAGCCTCACCGACAACGCCGGCTGGATCATGGCCGTGGGCAATGACCTCGCGTACGACCAGATCTTCGTGCAGCAACTCATGAACTACGGCAGCCCCGGCGACCTCGTGGTGGCGATCAGCGGCTCGGGCAACAGCGCCAACGTGCTCAACGCCGTGGACTGGGCCAACCGCCGCGGCCTCACCACCTTCGGGCTCACGGGCTACAGCGGCGGCCGCCTCCGGGACATGGCGCAGCACGGGCTCCACGTAGACATTGCCGACATGGGCATGGTCGAGGGCATCCACCTGTGCGTGTTCCACTGGGTGCTCAACGACGTATTCGCGCGCATCAACGGCGTGGGGCGCTACGCCGAGGGCTCTTGAGCGCGCGGCGGTTTCTCGGCATCGAGATCGGGGGCACGAAGCTGCAGTTCGGCGTCGGCGCGGGTGACGGCACCGCCTTCGAGGCCTTCGCGCGGCGTGATGTCGACCGGGCGGCCGGCGCGGCGGGCATCCTGCGGCAAATCACCGAGGTGGCCGGGGGGCTTTCGCGAAAACACGCCATCGCGGGCGTCGGGATTGGCTTCGGCGGACCGGTAGATGCGGCCACCGGGCGCGTGACGACGAGTCACCAGGTGGCGGGCTGGGAGGGGCTGCCGCTCGCGGAGTGGTGCACTGAGCTAGTGGGCGCCCCGGCCTCGATTGCGAACGACTGCGACGTGGCGGCGCTCGCGGAAGCGAGGTTTGGCGCGGGGCGGGGCAGTGGCACGGTGCTGTACGTAACCGTCGGGACCGGGATCGGCGGTGGCTTGGTGGTCGGGGGTGAGTTGCTCGGGCAGGGTAGACCGGCCGTCGCGGAGATCGGGCACCTGCGGCCGGGCCCCGGGGCCGTCGCGGCGGCGGACACGGTGGAGTCGCTGGCGGCCGGGCCGGCCATCGCGCTTGCGGCCAGGCGCGCGCTGGCCGAGCGCCCGGGCTCCGCGGACGCCCGGGACCTGCTGGGGCGCTGCGGCGGGATGGCCGAACGGCTCACGGCGCGAACGGTGGCCGAGGCGGCGGCGGGGGGCAACGAACTGGCCCGCGCTACGCTCTCCGGGGCGATCCGGACGCTCGGCTGGGCGATCGCGCAGGCGCTCACGCTCACGGCCGCGGACACGGTCGTGATCGGTGGCGGGGTGTCGCTGATGGGGGAGGCACAGTTCTTTGAGCCGTTGCGCGTCGAGGTAGAGCGGTATGTATTTGCGCCGCTGGTGGGGGCGTACGAGATCGTGCCCGCGGGGCTCGGGGAAGCGGTGGTGGTGCACGGGGCGCTGGCGCTGGCGGCGGGGGCGGACGTAACGTGGGTGTAGGACTGCACTAGCGTACTTTGGGGGGGCGTGGTGCCCCCTAGCCTCCGGGGGGGGAATCCAAGGAGCTGCTGCGCAGCGGCGTTTGGTTATGGCTGCCGCCTGTTGGGGGCTGTGCCGGGGGGGGCATGCTAGGGAACGGTGCGGCGGGTTTCTTTCGAGGATGCCCTGTCGCGGCGCTAATCGCGGCGCGAACGGGTAGACGCTATTCTAACCGCCGCTTGGACCTTTCCTTCGTCCTATGAACCTCACGCTCCGCCCCATCGCCCCCGCCGACAACGCCGCCGTGGCGTACGTCATCCGCACCGTCATGCCGGAGTTCGGGTGCGTCGGGGCGGGCTTCTCGATCGAGGACCCGGAGGTCGACGACATGGCGGGGGCCTACGGCGGCCCGCGGTCCGAGTTCTTCGTGGTCGAAGGCCCGGGCGCGCCCGACGACCCGGCGGCCGCCACCACCATCCTCGCCGTGGCGGGCTACGCGCCGCTGACCGGCGGCGACGCGGACACCTGCGAGTTGCGCAAGATGTACGCGCTGTCGGCGGCACGGGGGAAGGGCGCCGGCAAATTGCTCATCGACGCTTGCCTGGCGGGCGCGCGTGAGGCGGGCTTCCGGCGGATGTACCTCGAGACGGTGGCGGCGATGACGCAGGCGGCCGAACTGTACCGCAAGCACGGCTTCCGCGAGATCGCGGGGCCCCTCGGCGGGACCGGGCACACGGGCTGCGACCGGTACATGGTGCGGGATTTGTAGCATGTGCGGGACCGGTAGCCCCAGTAGGGTAGGGCGTTTGGGCGCCGGGCAGACGCTCCCGAGAGTTCCTGCACTACGCATGTGAATTTTTCTACATACTTTCGTGCACCCGCTCGGCATGCCCAAGAAGTCCCGCATACACGTCATCCACCGCACCGCTCACCTCGGCCTGGCCGCGCTGTGCCTGCTCGCCACCGGCGCCACCGCACAGCGGCCCGCCCTTACCCTCCTCGCCGGACCCACGGCGGCCTACCGGACCATCGCGGCCGAGGAAGGTTTCGGGGGCGTGGCCGAGCTGTACCACGACGCCGAGCGCGTCGCCGTCCTGTCCGAGGTCGGCCTGCGCCACAGCCAGCACATCAGCCGCCGCGGGTCCATGTCCGGCACGGTGTTCTACTCCGCCCTCGGGTACGACTACCTCCAGGCCGACCTCCGGTTCGGGAGCCAGTGGAACGGCTCGGAGTTCGACCCGGGCATCTCGCCCGAGCCCGTTGCCGCGGTACGGCCCGTGGTCGGGCACCGCTTCCACTACGTCACCGTGCCCATCGAGTACGCCTACGCCATCGCGGACGACTGGCAGCGCTTCACGCTCAGCGTCCGCGGCGGTGCCGAGCCCGGGATTCTCGTGAGCCAACGCGTGCGCCTGCGCGCCAACGACGACAGCCGCTACTCGCGCGACCTCGACGCCGACCTCCGGGGTTTTAGCCTGAGCCTACGCGCCAGCCTCAGCCTCGCCTACGAACTCACGCCGGCGTGGTCGCTCGTCGCCGAGCCGAACTACCGCCGCCAGGTGACGCCCCTCAACGATGGGCCGCTGGTCACCCGCCTCCACTCGGCCGGCTTTTTACTCGGTATGCAGCACAGGCTTTAGTAGCGCATGCGGTAGTAGCGTATGCGGTGACGGGACAACAACCGTCCGGGGGGCGACATTGCTACGGGTAGGGTGCGGCGTGGTCCGTTTTCGCGGCAGCGCCCTCGATCCTTCGACCTTCAACCCTTCAACACTTCCCCCCATGGGCGCCTGGAGCACCAACCTCTTCGACAGCGACGGCATGCAATCGGCCTTCGTCGACCTCCTCGAATCCCCCAATCCGCACGACGTGGTCCAGGAGGCCGCCGTGCTCGCCAACTCGGAGCCCGGCGACCTCGACGAGGCGGAGTGCTACAGTGTTTTGGCGGCAGCCGCGATGGTCGACCACCTCATCTACAACACCCCCATCGACGCCCACGCCGAAGGTGTCGCGCGCCTCGAGGACGAGCACGGCCCGACAGAGTTCATCGACCTGCGCAGCGACCTCGCCCGGGCCCTGGCCCGCGTGACGACCGAGGGCAACACCGTCTACGAGGACTGGCGCGGGCAGGGCGACCAGCAACTCAGGGCCTGGCTCAAGCCGATCACCGCGATGCAGCAGCGCCTCGCCGGCGAGTACCACGGCTCGCAGGGCGTCGTCGGCGAGGAGGAGGAGGAGTAGGTGCGGGTCTCGGCCATCGTCACGACGTACAACTCCGCCGCCACGATCCGGCGCGCGCTCGACAGTATCCTCGACCAGGAGGGCGCGGGCGAGGCGTTCGAGCTCGAGGTGATCGTGGTCGACGACTGCTCGACGGACGACACCCGGGACGTAGTGCGTGCGTACCCGCGGGTGCGGCTCCTCCGAAACGAGCGCAATTCCGGTGGGCCGAACCGCGGGCGCAACTACGGTCTCGAGCACTGCACCGGGGACGCCATCGTGATCGCCGACCACGACGACGAGTGGCTCCCGGACCGGCTCGCGCGGCAGCTGCCCCTGCTCAGGGAGTTCCCGATCGTGACGGGCGGCTTCACGGTGGTGGAGGCCGCGACCGGGCGGCGGGAGGTGCGGGCGAAGACGTGCGAGGCCGGCTTTCGGGCTTTCGCCAAAACGGTCACTTTCCGCGATCGCCTGGCCCGGCGCGCCGGCGGCCAAACGACGTACCTCGGGAGCGTGCTGTACCGGGCGGAACTGCGACACCTCCGCTTCGAGGAGACCTACGGCGCGGTGGACTACGACTGGATCGTGCGTCTGTTCGAGGGGCGGGCCTCGGCGGAGGTGTGTGCGCCGCTTTACCTACGGCACGTCATCGGTTCGAACCTCTCGCTCGACGAGGGCTACCGCCTGCGGGATTACGCACACTCGACGCAGTTTCTGGAGGGCTACCGCGAGGCTTACCCGGCGGAGGTGCGCCAGGGTCTCAGGCGCGTGACCGGCACCCTGGCGCGCTACTACTACCTCGTGGGGCGGATGCCGGAGGCGCGTCAGTACTTGCTGAGGGCGGGGCTTTCGCCAAAACACGTCTTGTACTGGCTCACGACTTGGTTCGGGTCGGCGTGGGTGCGGCGGCGGTTTAATGTCTTCGGGTAATTTCGCCGGCGATGGGACTTTTGCGACGGGCGCGGGACACGTTTAATTCGGCGCGCAACCAGCTGCGGGCCGCGCGCCGCAACCGTGCCCTGGCCGCGGCGATCGACCCGGCCGAGGTCGCGCACCTCGTCCCGACGCTCGCCCTGGATCACCGCTGGTACGGCAGCGCCTACGGAGGATTCTACGTGGCGCCGTCGCTCGTGCCCGCCGGGGCCCTCGTGTACTCGATCGGGATCGGCAAGGACATCACCTTCGACCGCGCGATGCTCAGGCGTCACGATTGCCGCATCGAGGCCTTCGACCCGACCCCGAAGGCGATCCACTACCTCGAGGACAAGATGCCCTCGGCGGCTTTCCGCTTCCACGCCTACGGCATCACGGCCGGCGCCAGCGGCAGGGCGACGTTTTACCTCCCGGCCGACCGCAACGCCACCTCCGGGAGTCTCCTCGCCACCGAGGTGATGGACCCGGCGCGCGCCATCGAGGTCGAGATGCGCACCTTCGGGGACATCGCCGCGTCGCTGGGGCACGCGCACGTGGACGTCCTCAAGATCGACATCGAGGGCGCCGAGTACGAGGTGGTCGAGGACATCCTGCGCTCGGGGGTGGGGATTGGGCAGTTGCTGCTGGAGTTCCACGACCGGATGTTCGACACGGCTAGTTTCCGTTCGCGCGAGACGGTGGCGGTGCTGCGGGCGCACGGGTACGAGGTGTTCGCGGCGTCGGCGACTTATGAGGAGATATCTTTTGCACGCGCGCCTCATCCCGCCGCGTAGCTGGTGGGGAGGGTTTTGCCGAAAGGCGGATGAGCGACCGCGGGAGGGGGACCGTGCCCGCCTCGCCCCCCACCCGCGGTGCGCCTTACCCCGTGCCACAGATGCGCGGGCGGCTGGGCGCCAATTGGCTCGGTTGGTCTGATCCTCGCGCTCGGGCTCACGGCGCGCGCCTTCGTGACCGAGGAGTTCGCGCCGGTGCCGTACCTGATCTTCGGGTACATCAGTTTCTTCGCGATGTCGCAGGGGGCGGTGATCTGGGTGTTCATCTCGGAGATCTTCCCGAACGAGGTGCGGGCGTTCGGGAACAGTTTCGGGTGCGGGACGCACTGGGTGTTCGCGGCCGTGATCGCGTCGGTGTTCCCGGTGGTGGCCGCGGCGGTGGGCGGGGAGTATTTGTTCGGCTTTTTCACGGTGATGATGGTGGCGCAGTTGGCGTACGTGGTGTGGGTGATGCCGGAGACGAAGGGGAAGAGTTTGGAGGAGTTGCAGGTGGAGATGGGGCGGTGAGGGCTTTCGCCAAAACTGGGGTTGGGGCTTGCTAGGTGCAGGGGAACTCAGGGTGGTGGGGGGAGGATCGGGGGCGGATTAGGGGAGTTCCAAGGTTTGAGGAGCTGCCGGGCGAGTCGTCGATTGGGGATGGGGGGGCGTTGGAGCGGGCGTAGGTAGGGTGAGCGCTCGCTGCGGTTTTTTGCGTTAGCGGGAATAGGTCGATTGGACTATATTTGGCCGAGCGACACTGGCGCAGGCTATGGCTATCGACAATGATACTTTTTTGATATACCCTACTTGCTCCAGCTCGCGGCACACACCGTGCTGCGTTGGCTGTCGGGAGTGGGGGGTCGTGTGTGGCTGGGGTGTGTATGTGGGTATATCGGCCATTTTGGTCGAGAGCCAGTAGTTAGCAACCACAAAACTAAAAGGCAAAAAATTACTAAAGAGACTAAAAAATTTCACTTAAAAATCATATGATAAATGAGCGAGTGCAGGATGTGCCAAAAGGAACTCACATTTATGACCAAGCCTAATTTTGGTGGCGGTAAGCTTAAGGACGGAGGCAGAGTTTGCGCAGAATGCTTTGGAAAGATTGGCGATGCGGACCCAAAAGTGGCATGGAATTCTAAGAAGCACACTTTGGATGAAATGCAGGAGTTTTTATATCCAAGTAGCGAAATTAGAAATAAGATCCGAGACCTTAACCTTCCACATCAGGCAACATTTTTTGCCCTAAAGGAAATTGATTTTTTACCCGAAATACTGGCAGTTGGGGACAATCCTGAAAATCTAATCCAAGGGTATTATAATACTGGTAAGGGACTGTTGGTGTCAACTACCCGAAGACTAATATTTATTGACAAAGGTCTGAGCTATGGATTGAAAGTTGAAGATTTCCCGCTGGACAAAATTAGCTCGATACAACACGAGTCTGGGCTTTTAGTAGCTAAAGTAACAATACACACTTCTGGGAACATGGCTAAGATCGAAAACGTCGATATAAAGGCGGCAGCGGCGTTTGTCAATTTCGTCAGAGATAAGATCTCTAGACCTGTCCAGGCTCAAATAATCCCACCGCCCCTGCCATTATCCAGGCAAGCCAATGTGATGGAACAGCTACAAAAGTTAGGCGAGCTGAAATTAAGTGGGGTCTTGTCAGACGAAGAATTTGCCACTATGAAAGCGAAGCTCATCGAACAAATGTAAAAGTAAAAGGCCGTTAACAACGGTTACACGCGCAAGCTGGCTAATTGCCAGCCGCGACACGTAGGCTAACGTTTGTGATGTGATGCCTCGCTGCGCTCCGGCACCACACCACAACGTCTTCCGTGCTGCGCACTGAGGTGCGTGTGGGTATCCGCTACCGCGGCCCCCTACCCACAACACAGCGTATCCGGACATCCAAAAAAAACATCGTTTGCTGCGCAAATATTTATTATTTTTGCCGATCGAACACATAAGACGTTAAAGAAATGAACCGAGTACCAAAACCGCTTTACCGTAAGGTGAATACAAGAACTTGGGGTGTGCGTCATTCTGTTGGAGAACATTATAAGTACAGTCGTCGCAAGAAAAAGGACACCAAGGAAGTGTTGGAAGGGTCGATGCATGGGAAAAAGAGACACGGACTTGATCACACCCCGCTCTACCAGTTTTTGATATCTAAGGTCGGTGAAACATGGGATGAAGTCTACAGTGAAGCGAAGTCGCGGCTTATACGGGCAGAACCGATTTTTCATCTCGTAGCTGCATCCGAGGAGGATCGAAATGAAATTGTGCGCGTTGGCGAATCGACCTATTATTCAGGGCTTTTTGTTAACGAATCAGGTGCACTAAAAAAAGTTAACGAAGGCCTTCAAGCAAAAGATATGGTCCCGTACTGCGACTGCTGTACTCACACGTTCAACGGCATAAAATTCGGAGAAGAATAGATACATACAACACTGCTTACACGCCCACGCCTGCTAATCGCCAGGTGCGAGCGCGTAGCCTAATGATGTGCGCAATGCAAATAAAACCCTCGTGAAGCTAGCAATCCTTTTGCCAATAATGACATTAGCAGTAGGTTGTGACTGCAGTCTGTATTCCGTTGGGACCGTAGTTGACGCTGATACGTTGGAGCCGATAGATAGCATTGATGTATACGAACCTGGAGAGTTAAGCGGTTTTACCTTCACAGATTCTTCCGGACTATACACCTATGATAGTTTCCAGGAAGGAGCACGATGTCCGGATTTCGAACTAATGTTTGCGAAGGAGGGATACGTAACTCAAACCTTATTTGTGAACAATGGGCCTGCCGACACAATGCGGATCGAGATGGAGCCTGAATGAAAAATTAAGGAACCCGAGAAGAAATAGATACCCACAACACTGCCTACACGTCCCCACCTGCTAATCGCCAGGCACGAGCGCGTAGCCTCCCGTCCTAACCCAATCATTACCAAACCTGAAAATGACGATCAGCTTCGACATTGATAGCACTCTAATACCTTATGCGGACGAGTTCGCAGTAGAAAGTGCTACTTTGTTGGCCCGATTCCTAAAGGCTGAACGAATACGCAAAGGCACAATTAAGCTTTTTCGCAGCCTTGAATTCGATGGACATAGGATCTTGATCTACACAACCTCGTACAGAACCTCACTAGATTTAAGAAAAACCTTTATAGCTTACGGCTTAAAGCCATCCAAATTTATTTCTGGCAATCTAAACGATACGACTTTAAAACTAAACAGTTGCTCAGCTTCAAAAAACCCAAAACTGTTCGGAATTGATCTGCATATAGACGATTCAGATGGAGTTGCAATGGAAGGCCAAAAGTATGGTTTCAAAACAGTTATTGTGAAGCCAGAAGAAACTCACTGGGACAGAAAGATAATAACGTGTGTCAATGAGCTACAATCGAATAAGTAAACAATGGGCTGCAACACTGCCTACATGTCCACGCCGGCTAATCGCCACGCCCGGCGCGCAGCCTGACGTCTCAAGCTAATCCACACCCGCCACAGCCGAACGCTGCCCCCCACACGAACCACGATCCACCTACCTCAACACTCCCCACCACCCCGCCCCCAGTTTTGGCGAAAGCCCCCCACCGAACCCACGCCGCCCCCCCGTCGATACCTTACGACACATGGCCTCCCAACTCCTCGCCCTCTTCGACGACGTGGCCGTCCTCATGGACGACGTCGCCGCGATGTCCAAGCTCGCCACCCAGAAGACCGCCGGCATCCTCGCCGACGACCTGGCCGTCAACGCCGAGAAGGCCTCCGGCTTCGTGTCCGACCGCGAGATACCGGTGCTTTGGAAGCTCACCAAGGGTTCGCTGCTCAACAAGGTCATCATCCTGCCGGTGGCCTTCCTGCTGAGCGCCTTCCTCCCGGTGGCCATCGTGCCGATCCTGCTCATCGGCGGACTCTACCTCGCCTTCGAGGGCGCGGAGAAGATCTACCACTTCCTGTTCCACCGCAACGACCCGAAGGCGGAGGCCCACCTCGAGGTCGTGACCACGGGCGTGACCCCGGAGGAGATCCTCGCCTACGAAAACGAGAAGGTCAAGGGCGCCATCCTCGTCGACTTCATCCTCTCCGTGGAGATCGTCATCATCGCGCTCGGTTCGGTGGTCAATGAGCCGATCACCGTCCAGATCATCGTCGTCTCGATCGTGGCGGTCCTTGCGACGATCGGGGTGTACGGGCTCGTGGCGATGCTGGTGCGCATGGACGACCTCGGGTACCGCCTGAGCAAGAGCGGCGGGCCGGGCAGTATCCGCAACCGCATTGGGACGGTTTTGGTGAAAACCTTACCCCTCATCGTGCGCGCCCTCGGCGTCCTCGGGACACTCGCGATGATCCTGGTGGCGGGCGGGATCTTCGTCCACAACGTGCACTTCATCCACGACTGGGTACACACGCTGCCGGGGATACTCGGGGAGTTCTTGGTAGGGCTGATCGTCGGGGCCATCGCGGTGCTGGTCTTCGAGGGCGGGAAGGCGGTCTTCAAGAAGAAAGAAGTCGTCCACGTCTGATCTTGCCGTGACCCCCAGTGAGGAGCCCTTCACCCCGGCAGACACCGTCCGTAATTCCTCAGATTTTAGTTCTCGCTACCCCCGACTCTCCCGGCCGCGTCCTCGAGGCCCGTGCGGCGCTGGCGCACCTTCACCTTGTCGTTGCCGAAGTTGTAGCTCACGCTCAGGCTCGCGCGGCGCGACTCCCACCGCCCGCCGCCGTCGAAGCGCTGCCCGGCGAAGTCGCTCACGGCACGCCAGCCCGAGGTGTACAGGATGTCGTCAACCGCGAGCCTTACCTTCAGCTGCTCCTTGAGGAACTTCTTCTGCACCCCGGCATTCAGCGAACCGAGCGCCCTGGTCTCGAAAGTCCCACCCCAGATGCCGGGTCCGCTAAACCAGCCGCTCACCTCCAGCCGGTAGCCCCCGCCGACCGAGAAGGTGTTCTGTGCGTAGAAGTTGGTCGTGAAGCGCCGCAGGTCCACCGTCGCGCCGTCCGGGTAGGTGGCCTGGTTGCTGATGTGGCTCGCGGTGCCGGAGAAGTAGACCTCCCACCACTTCACGAGCTGGGCGGGGAGGCTTACGTTCAGGGCCACGACGTCCTGGTTCGCGAGGTTGTCGTAGGTGATGTACGTGGCGCGCGCGTCGCTGCCGTCGGGGCGGACGAGGCGCGTGATCTGGTCCGCAGTGCGGGAGTACGTGAGCTTCGTCGTGTAACGGTAGGCGAAGGTGTGCGCGAGCTCGAAGTTGTTGACGATCTCGGGGCGCAGGGTCGGGTTGCCCTGCTCGAACGAGACGATGCTCGCGAAACTCAGGAAAGGGTTGAGGTTGCCGTAGTCCGGGCGGTTGATGCGCCGCCCGTAGCTCAGGGCCAGCTGGTGCTTCGCGGCCAGGGCGTAGGTGAGGCCGGCGTTGGGGAAGAGGTTGACGTACTCACGGTCGACCGGCCGGGTGTCGGCACCGCCGCTGTACACCTCGAGCTCGCCGACGGCCCGCGTGTGCTCGGCGCGGAGGCCCGCGGTAAAGTTGAAGGCCTTGCCGCGGCCCGCCGGTGAGGCCGGACCGAAGTCGCGACCGTAGTTGGCGTAGGCCGCCGCGACCCCCTCGTCGTAGTAGAAGCGGTTCGAGCGCTCGGCGTCGAACCTGGCCTCGCCCGCGACCATCGTCGAGAGCCGGAAGTCGTTGTCGCTCGCCACCTTGGTGTACCGCGTGCCGAGGCCCAGCTTGCCGCCCTTCAGCGGGGCCTCGTAGTCGAGCGTGAGGGTCGTGATGTCGATGTCGCTCGGGGTGTCGAAGGCGAACTCCCGCCGGCTGCGCGCATCGGTGCCGCTCGGGCCGAAGAATTGATTGGGCTGGCGCGCCACGCGCGTATTCCGGAACACGCCTTGGTTGGCGTCCACGTTGACGGTCGTCCCCTTGCCGTTGTCGTAGCGGTAGTTGAGGTTGCCGCTGAACTGCACCGAGCGACTATCACTAAACGAGCCGGCGATCAGCAGCGAGTCAATCAGCGTGCGCTGGTCTAGTTGACTGAATGTGGTGCGACTTACGTTGTCGCCCTCCGCGTCATTTAGATTGCCATTGACCTGAAAACCGAAGGTGTGCTTGTCGTTCGCGCGGTAGTCCAAACCGACCTTTAGGTTGCCGCCTTGCCAGCTGTAGGTACTGTTCTGGTTGTCGTCGATAAACAGGCCATTCTGTTGCCGCCGGAAAAAATTGATCGTCCTGTTGGCGCCGTAGAAGACGCCTCCCGTGGCGAAGGTGTTCCAGCGGCCCTCGCGGTGGTTGACGGTGCCGGAGAGATTGGACCGATTGTGGATCGCCTGGCTCGTCGTAAGACTCACCGAACCGTTCGACCCGAGGTTCTCGTTTTTCTTCAATCGAATGTCGATGATCCCGGCGTTTCCCTCGGCTTCGTACTTGGCGCCCGGATTGGTGATGATGTCGATGCGGTCGATCTGTTCTGCCGGAAGGCTCTGCAGGTAAGCCGCGAGGGCCTCGCTCGACAGGGGACTGCGCTTCCCGTCGATGTAGATCAGGACGCCCGAGCGCCCCATCACGATGACGTTATTGTTGTTGTCGAGCACCACGCCCGGCGCCTTGCGCAGCAGACTCAGCGCATCCCCGCCGGCCGAGTTGATGGTGCCCTCGACGTTGAAGACCGTGCGGTCGGCCTTGATCTCGACGATGGCCCGCCGCGCCGTCACGGTAGCGGCTCGTAGTTCTTGGGCCGCCTCGCGCATGGTGAGGGTCCCGAGGTCGCGGCTTTCGCCAAAACCTAATGCGAAGGTCTCGCCGTCGAGGTCGGGCAGGCCGACGTACTTCACGGACACGAAGTAGGCGCCGGCGGGCAGGTTCTGGATGCCGAACCTACCGTCGTCCCCCGAGACTTCCACCTTGACGATGGCGGAGTCGGCTGCCGCCAAAACGACCACGTTGGCGTAGGGTAGGGGCCGCTGGGATTGATCTAGTATTACGCCGGTGAGTGAGGAGGTGGGGGCGGGGTTCTGGGCGGCGGCTGAGAAGATAAATATTACTAGACTCCACAGTAGCATCGTTGCTGTGGGAATGATTTGGTTGAAGAAGGCGGGTTGGGTCTTAGGGTTCATGGTTGTTATTCTTAGGACTTAATCGTTATTTGGATCAATCAGCCGGGCTGAAGCCCGGGCTGGCCCACATGCAGACCTCCGGCCTGCCGAGACGCTTGGCGGGCCCGTCAGCAGGCCGGAGGTCTGCATGTGGGCCAGCAAGCACTTCAGTGCTTCTGTGGGGATGATTTGCTTGCAAAAAGCGGGTTGGGTCTTAGGGTTCATGGTTGTTATTCTTAGGACTTAATCGTTATTTGGATCAATCAGCCGGGCTGAAGCCCAGGCTGGCCCACATGCAGACCTCCGGCCTGCCGAGACGCTTGGCGGGCCCGTCAGCAGGCCGGAGGTCTGCATGTGGGCCAGCAAGCACTTCAGTGCTTCTGGAGAAAAGCGAGGCGAAACCTTAGTATTCCCCACTACAGCTCCTTAAAATACTGCCACACCTTCCCGTTTTGCCGAAAGGCGACTCCTGCTTCGTAGTCGACTCCGTACACGCGGTAATTGCCATTGCCACCGGTCACCTCGACCGCCGCGCCATTGTCGGTCGCCGTGACGCCGGCTTCGGTCCGCGTGAACACCAGGTCGTGCCCAGCCTCGTTGATCCGCACCGTTTGGGGCAACGCAATTACCTCTTGTTTTGCGGAAGCGCCCTCTTCCCCATCGCGATACGGCCACCGCTTGCCGTCCCAAACCGGGGCGCCTTTCTTTGGTGAGTCACCGTCATCGGTCTTGTCCCTGCCCCACGGGCGCCCCTCGGCCACCTGCGCCAGCGCCCAGGCGAAGTAGCTCTCCTTCGTGTACGCCGCGTCGAGGTTGTCGAAACGCCGGCCCCAGGCCAGCAAAAGCTTCGGCATGCCGCCGTCGTCGATGAGGAAGCCGGTGGTATCGCTCGTGGCCACGAGGCGCTCCGGGGCGAGCACGTCGTCCCAGGTGACGACCGGGGCGTCCGCGATGAGGTCGACCCGGTAGCGCGGTCCGAGCAAGATGGGGTGGTACGCCTCGGTCGCGTCGGACTGGGCGGACAGTGTCCCAAGACCCAGGATCGATGCGATGGCGAGTAGGGTGTAGGCGGTGGTGCTGTATGCGTTCATGCTCCAAATGTGAGCCCCCTCCCCGCCTGCCGCCACGCGCTCCCCGCCGAACTGCACCACCGTCCGCCGAACGGTGGGCCCCCATTCGGCGACGCATACGACCGTTCGGCGGCGGCGCGGACCCCGGAGCGCGCGGGTGCCTCTACCTTGCTCGCCTAATCGCCGCCGCATGATCAGCAACCGCAAAGTCGCTCTCACGCTCCTGGTCGTGTACGTGCTCGCGGGGCTCGCCTACGGCCTCACGCTCGAGCTCACGAGCGCCTGGGACGCCAACGATGTCCCGACGCGCGTCACCTTAGATTATGCGCTCAAAGCGCTCGTGTCCGCACCGCTCGTTTGGTTCGTCTTCCACCTCCTCGGCAGGCGTAGCCAGGCCCCGCAGCTCATCGTCACGGCGCTGATGGCGCTGCCGTTTGCGTTCGCGTGGCAGCTGTGCTACTATACCGTCTGCGACCTGCTCGGCATCGGGCACATGGGATCTGTCGGGGGCTGGTGGGACATCTACATCCCGGTGCTCGTCTACTTTATACAGTTCCTGATCCTGTTCGCCGTCCAGTACCACAACCGCACGATCGCCGCCGTGCAGCAGGCCGAGCGCCTGGCCTCCCTCGCGGAGACTTCCGAACTGGCCGCCCTCAAGGCGCAGGTCAACCCGCACTTCCTCTTCAATACCTTCAACGCCATCAGCGCGAGCCTGCCGCCGGAGCAGGAGGGCACACGTGAGTTGCTCGCCAGGCTGGCCGACCTGTTCCGCTACCAGGTCGTCGCCTCGCAGTCGGAGGAGGTGCCGCTCGGAAAGGAACTCCAATTCATCGGCGACTACCTGGAGCTGAGCCAGGTCCGCATGGGCGAGCGGCTCCGCTACGAGGTCGACGTCGACGAGCGCATCCGGCCCGAGACGATGGTCGCGCCGATGCTCCTCCAGCCCCTCGTCGAGAATGCGCTCACGCACGGGCTTTCGCCAAAACTCGCCGGCGGGACGCTCAGGGTCTCGGTGCGGCCAGTGGCCACGGGCGTCGAGTTCGTCGTCGAGGATAGTGGGGTAGGTTTTGACGAAAGTCGGCTTCCGCTAAAACACGCCGGCACGGGCGTCGGCCTCGCCAACACCCGCCGCCGCCTGCGCCTCAAGTACGACACCGTACTCACCGTCGACACCGCCCCCGACCGCGGGACGAGAATCAGCTACACCCTCCCCGTGACAGACGCCCCCGCGGCAGCCCCTTCGACATTTCGACCCTCGCGCCTTCAACACTTGACCGAAGCATGAAGGTCCTCCTCATCGACGACGAGGCCCCGGCCCGCCGCCTGCTGCGTGAATACCTCGGGGCCTACCCGCAGCTCGAGATCGTCGCCGAGGCCACCAACGGCATCGAGGCCATCCGCCTCATCGGCGAGCACGCGCCCGACCTGCTCTTCCTCGACGTGCAGATGCCGGGCCTCACGGGTCTCGAAGTGTTGCAGAACCTCCCGCAGCTCCCGAAGGTCATCTTCGCCACCGCCTACGACGCCTACGCCCTACAGGCCTTCGAGCTCTCCGCCGTCGACTACCTCCTCAAGCCCTTCACGCGCGAGCGCCTCGCGAAAGCCGTCACGAAGGTGCTCCAGACCCCGGCCGCCAACCTCGACGGCGTCCAGGCCCTCACCGAACGCCTCCTCTCCGCCGACCGCGGCCGCCAGTACGCCCCCAAGATTTTGGTCTCCTCAGGCAGCAAGATCGCTGCCCTCGACCCGGCCGACGTCATCCGCCTCGAGGCCGAGGGCGACTACGCCAAGATCGTCACCGCCGAGAAGAGCTACCTGTCGAGTAGTTGCCTCGGCGACCTGGCCGAGCGCCTCGACCCGGGCGTGTTCGTGCGCGTCCACCGCTCGCACGTCATCAACCTCGGCCAGCTCGCCGAGGTCTCCAAGGACGGCACGACCTTCTACCTGGCCATGGCCAACGGGGACCGCGTGCGCGTGAGCCGCGGATACGCGGACGTAGTGAAGAGTTGGGTGGTGTGAGGGCGGGGGCGCACCTTCCCAAAGAGCGGAGCGCACCCCACAGCCAGAGCTAAGGCCCCTCGCGCCGCTACGGGCCCCCACAGCCCCCATCAGCCCCCCATCCACCCCATTCGCCTACCTTCCACCCCGCCATGACCCTCCAACGCGCCATCACCGCCTCCCTGGCCTGCATCACGACCTGCGTGCTCGTGGCCCACTTCCTCGCCCCCTACGGACTCTTCCTCGCCCCCGTCGCCGCCGCCATCGCCGCCTACCTACTGTGCTTCCGCGTCCCCGCCCTACGGCCCCTCCCCCTCGCCACCGTCCTCGTGGCCATGCTCCTGCTGCAGGATGCCGGCCTGAAACTCTTCGCCGGCGGCAAACACGACCCCGAGGGCCAGGCCGTACTGATGGTCTTCTTCCTGGCCTCCCTGATCGTGGCCTTCGCCATACTCCTGTTCGGGCTCATCAACCTGAAGCTCGGCACCGTGGCCACGAAGCTGGCCGCCGTCGGACTCTTCGTCGTCGCCGCCGTCGCGTACCACTTCCTCACTCACCACCTCGGCCTCGGCCGCTACTACTGGTACTCGTGGAACAATTACTAAGGACGCCATCCAATCCTTCGCCCAGACCGACGACTACCAAAAAGTGCATGCAGGCATCGACCTCGAAGCCCCGAATCTGAACTCGACTAGAACCCCCCCTCCACGACGCCCGCAAAAACCATCGGCCCCTTGAGCCGCCACCCCCGTCATACCCGTGCCGGTTGGACTAGGCGCGGTCTACAGTCCGAGGCCCTGTCTCGTGCACGCCGTCCCCTCAGATGTGGTCATCCCACCGCGAGGCAAAACTTCCGGGCCTATCCCTAAAACGCGACGCGCTGGCCCAAAACACGCGGCGCCACCCTCAGCAACGTAGCCGCTAGGCATACCCCAAACCGCCGCCCCCGTTCCCCCCAACGCAAAGCCGCCCCCGTTCCCCCCAACGCAAAGCCCTTGCGCCCCTTGCGCGCCCTCCTTCGCGCGGCCGCAGGCCCTAGCGTCCCAACCCCCCCCCCAGTCCACACCCAGCCCTTGCGCCCCTTGCGTGCCCTCCTTCGCGCGGCCGCAGGCCCTTGCGTCCCAAAAACCCCCCAGCCCACACCCAGCCCTTGCGCCCCTTGCGCGCCCTCCTTCGCGCGGCCGCAGGCCCTTGCGTCCCAAAAACCCACACCAGCCAAATCCCCCACCCCCCACTACCTTCCCAAGGCCATGCGAAGCCACCTCACCTCCACCCTCGCCACCCTCCTCGTCCTCACGCACGCCTGCCGCACCCACGCCCCAAAAGCCCACGCCGACACCGAGACAGCCGTCATCGCAAACGCACCCGGCCCCGACTCCGCCTACCGCCCCGTCTACCACTTCACCCCGCCGCGGGGCTGGATGAACGACCCCAACGGCCTGGTCTACCACGGCGACCAGTGGCATCTATTCTACCAGCACTACCCGGACTCCAACGTCTGGGGACCCATGCACTGGGGCCACGCCACCAGCCAGGACCTCGTCGCCTGGCGACACCAGCCCATCGCGCTGTACCCAGACGCCCTCGGGCTCGTCTTCTCCGGCAGCGCCGTGGTCGACAGCGCCAACACCAGCGGTTTTGGCGTAAGCCCCGACCAACCGCCCCTCGTCGCCATCTACACCGCGCACGACATGGCGCGCCAGGCGGCCGGCGCCGACGATTTCGAAAGCCAGAGCCTCGCCTACAGCCTCGACGGCGCCCGCACGTGGACCACCTACGCCCGCAACCCCGTGCTCCGCGACACCGACGGCGTCCGCGACTTCCGCGACCCGAAGGTGATCTACGACCGCGCGCACCGACAGTGGCTCATGGCCCTCGCGAGCAAGGACCGCATCCGCTTCTACGCCTCGCCGAACCTGCGCGACTGGACCCTCCTCAGCGACTTCGGCGCCGACGCCGCGATGCACGATGGGGTCTGGGAGTGCCCCGATTTCTTCCCGGCGCTCGTGGACGGGACGACCGACACGAGGTGGGTCCTGCTCGTGAGCATCAACAAGGGCCACCCAAACGGCGGCACGGGCACCTTTTACTTCGTCGGCGACTGGGACGGGACACACTTCACGCCCGCGGCCGGCCACGACTTCCGTCAAAGCACGCAGTGGCTCGACTACGGGCGCGACAACTACGCCGGCGTGACCTGGAGCGACGTGCCCGCCGCCGACGGACGCCGTGTGTTCGTGGGGTGGATGAGCAACTGGGCCTACGCGCAGGAAGTGCCCACCACGACCTGGCGCAGCGCGATGACCGTGCCGCGGACACTCGCCCTGCACCGCGACGTAGGGGCCGGCCATCACCTCCGCCAGACGCCCGTCCGTGAGGTCGGGGAGCAATTCGGTAAGCCCGTCGCCTTCCACGGGGGTGAGCGCCTGCGACTCGACCGGCTCGCGCCCGAGGGAGCGTTCGAGCTGCGGCTGACGGCTTCCGCCAAAACCCCCTTCGAGCTGGCCCTCAGCAACGCCGCGGGCGAGCGCCTCCTCGTCGGCTTCGAGCCCGGCCGCGCGGGCACCGAACGCGGCGCCTTCTACGTCGACCGCACGGGAGCTGGACGCAGCGACTTCAACGAAAGCTTCGCGACCGGCCCCGACTGGGCGCCCCGCCTCAGCCGCGAGCCGACGATCGGCCTGCGCCTGCTCTTCGACCGCACCTCCGTCGAGCTCTTCGCCGACGACGGGTCCACCGTCATGACGGAGCTATTCTGGCCAACGCAGCCCTACAGCATACTAGAGAGTAGCGTCGAGGGAAGTCTTGCGCAGTACAGACAGTAGGTTCGACGGGCTCCGCTCGCGACCCCGCCAGGTTCGACGAGCTCCGCTCGCGGGCGGGGTCGCGAGCGGAGCCCGTCAAACCGGACCCGGCCAAACAAGAGAATATGTTCGACGAGCCCCACTCGCGGGCGGGGTCGCGAGCGGAGCTCGTCGAACCTGACCCCGCCCGCGAGCGGAGCCCGTCAAACCGGACCCGGCCATACAAGAGAATATGTTCGACGAGCCCCACTCGCGGGCGGGGTCGCGAGCGGAGCTCGTCGAACCTGACCCAGCCCGCGAGCGGAGCCCGTCGAACCTGACCCCGCCGCGCGCACCACGCCTTTGCGCCCTTTGCGTTTTCTCCCTCGCGCGGCCGAAGGCCTAGCGTCCTATCAGCCCCTAACATCCCCGTGCCCCCACGCGTTACCTTACACGCGTGTCCGAAGCCCTCTCCAAGCCAGCTCGCCCGTGGGTCAAGTGGCTCGCGGGTACACTTTTGGTCCTGTTCACGCTGCTGGCGCTCCTGGCGGCGGGGGTCTGGTTCGGGATACGCTACCTCGCCTCCGAGGAGGTCAAGCGCTTCGAGGACGTCGTCGGGCTCCACGGCGGCACCATCGAGTTTCGGTCTTTGCGCATCCGCGACATTCGGACCTTTCCGGAGGTGACGCTCCTGCTCAGCCAATTCAGCCTCGTCGAAACGGGTTTTGACGAAATCGAAGATTCGCGCAAGCACAGCCGCAGCCCCGAGCGCCCGCGACTCCTGCGCATCGACACGCTCGAGATGCCACTCACGGTCGACCTCTGGGACGATCCCTCGGCCACGATCCACGCCTTCAGCATCCGCGGGGGCGAGTTCCACGTCGTGAAGCTGCCCGACGGCTCGACCAACCTCGGGCGCCTCCTCGGGACGGCCCCCGCGAGCGAGGACGCCCCCGGGGAGGAGATCGTCGAGGAGCGGTTCTCGCCGAGCTACCTCCGGCTCGGTCCGGCCGCCAAGCTCATGATCCAGCGCTTCGACGTGAGCTACCTCGACTCGACGCTCGAGACGCACGTGGCGGGATTTATCGAGGACCTCTGCGTGGATGACGTCGTGCTCGAGCCCGAGTTCGCGGCGAGCGTGAGCCTGAAGGTCGCCATGGACGAGCTGCTCTTCAAACAAAAGCAAGGGCCCTTCCTCGACGACGCGCCGGTGTACGGGCAGCTGCGCATCGCGGTGGCGGACGAGGTCCTGACGGCGTACGCGCCCTCCTTGCACCTCGGGCCGAACGTCGTCGAGGTCGACACGCGCTTCTACCTGCGGCGCGACTCCGTGTCCACGATCCGGCTCGCGATGCCCGAGTCTTACGTCGCGCGCGCGAGGGAGATCCTGGCCCCGGAGGTCCTGCACGCCATCGAGACCTTCGACGTCGAGGGCCGCTTCGCGTCCGTGACGACGATCTTCCTCCCGGAGCGCGGCGCGCAGCCGACCATCGAGATCGCGCTCCACCTGCCGAACAACACCGCCAAGGTGGACCGGGAGACCTTCTACGACACCTACCTCGACGCGCGTTTCGTCAACTACCCGGCCGATACGACCGGCGGGCGCAAGGGGATCCGGTTCTTCGTCGACACCGTGCGCACGACCTACCTCGGGTTCGACATGCGGGCCGCGGATGCGCTCGTGACCTCGTCGGTGGCCGACGGCCTCAACCTCCGCGCCGACGGGACACTCACCGGTGCGGCGAGCGCCATCTCGAAGGCGATCAATAGCGACCAGTTCCTCTTCACGCGGGGGCGGATGCGCGGGCGGGGCTCGGTGGACGGTGACCCGCAAAACATCATGGCCCTCATCAACACGGCCTCCGTGGACGCCGTCATCGAGGACGCGGTGGTGCGGCTCCCGGATGTCGGCGTGTCGCTGCCGTTCGAGCGCATCGACCTCCGCAAGGCCGGCGACACGAGCACCTACGATATCGTCGGCACGACGCCCGACCGGAGGCGCGACTACCGCCTCGAGGGTCGGCTGCTCGGGCTCGGGAAGTTGCTGGGGACCAGTCCCGACGCCGAGGTCGCCGCGGAGGTCAACCTCACGGCCGGGCGCATCGCCTGGACGGATGTCGTCAACATTTTGGGCGACGTGGACAGTCCGGCTGCCGCCAAAACGGACCAAGCGAAGAAGAATGCCTTCAAGTCGACCCTGACCTTGGTCAAGAACACGTTCAATCCGGATCTCGACATCCGGATCGATACGATGAGCTACTACGGGCTCGACATCTTTCGATTCAACACCGGACTACACTTCGACGACGCGTATACCGTCTTTCTGGAGCGTACCAGCTTCGTGATCGATACCGCGCTGGTGAGTTTTGCCGGAAGGCTCGACATCTCGCCCGTGCGGCGGACGCCCTTCCAGTTCAGTCTCGACGCTGGCCACCTCAACCTCGCGAGCGTCGTCCCGAAGATGGACTACTTCGGGATCAAACTCCTCGAGGAGCTCAACACCCTCCCGAACGACGTGAGCGTACAGATTCGCCAGCGCGGCATCATGGACGCCGTCGACGGCATCGTGATGGAGCAGACCGAGGGCAGTATCCGACTCGAGAGCAACAAGGACCTACCCTTCAGCGCACAGATCGACTTCGAGCCCGACCGGCCGGGCCAACAGGACTTCCAGTCGACGCGCGTGGCGCTCCAGGGCTCCCCCGAGCTGTTCAACACCTTCTTCGAGACCGAGGATTTCTTCTTTCGGCAGGGGGAGTTCGACTTCCGGATGGGGTACGCGGGCCTGGTGCCCGACCTCCGGACGCTCATCGACCGCAACGCGATGCAGCTGCGGGTCACGGACGCGACGATCGACTTCCGCTCGGCGGGCGTCGCAGTGCCGGTCGACCACCTAGACGTGAAGATGGCCGCGGACTCGGCGTCGGTCGACCTCCTGATCACGGATGCGCGCCTCGGGCAGGAGCTCTCGGTGCGGGGGCATGCGCGCAACGTGAGCGAGGTGGTGCTCGGGGGCACGGGCAAGCAATTCTCGAGCGACCTCCAGGTCCACGCGCCGCGCTTGATCTGGGGGGACATCAACGCCCTGATCTCCTCGCTCGACGATGAGCCGGCCGGGGCCGCGGAGGCCAGCGCCGTGCAGTTCGCGAGCGCGACGGCGCCGGATACGACCGGTACCAAAAAGCAGAAGGCCGCCGAGCGCAAGCGGGCCCGGGCCGACAAACGGGCCGCCGCCACGGCGCTGGACACCCTCGGCGCGACCGCGAACGCGCCCGACTCGCTCGACACGGAGCTCCACCTGCGCCGCACCATCCGCGCGGTCATGGAGAAGTTCGAACCCGAGGTCGACTTGCGGATCGACGAGTTCCAACTCACGAATGCCCTCAGCGTCCGCAACGTCGAGAGCGGCCTGCGGATGGACGCCGACAAGGTGCTCCACGTCGACACGACGGGCTTCGACTACGGCGACGGCTACTTCGACCTCATGGGCGACCTCGACCTGGCCAACCTCAGGCTCACGCCCTTCGCCGCGAAGATCAACAGCGACGAACTCGACCTGGCGTCCATGCTGGAGGGCTTCGAGTACTTCAACGTCGAGCAACTCGCCGAGGCCGAGCAGCTCGAGGCCGAGTTGAGCCTCAGGCTCGACGTGACGGGCGCGATGACCGGCGGCAGGCAGGCGGCCACGGTCTTCGACGAGATGACCTGCGGCACGCTCGACCTCCAGCTCCGCGACCTCACCGTGGCCGGCGTGCGGAGCATCGACGAGATCGCCGCGAAGTACAAGGTCCGCAAGCGCCTCGACGTCCTCAAGTTCGCACCCGTCGACGTGCAACTCACCTTCGACGGCAACCGCGTCTACCTGCCGGTCACCGAGGTGCAGTCCAACGCCCTCACGGCCTTCATCGAGGGCGACATCCACGTGGACAGCGTCTCGACGGTGTTCGTGTCCATCCCCCTGGCCAACCTCAAGCGCCGCGACCTCACCGAGGTCCCCGCGCGCCGCGGCTTCGGCGCCACCCGCCTCAAGGTCCACCTCGAGATCCGGTCGGCGCGCGGCCAGCCGATCAGCACCAAGCTGCGCCTCAGCAAGAAGGACTTCTACGAAGCCATCAACGGCGAAGGCAGCTGGAAGCAGCAAAAGCGCGCGTGGAAGCGCGAACGGAGGGCGGAGAAGCGGAAAACGAAAGAGCGGAAGGTTAAAGAGCGGAAGGTGCAGAGTGGAAAGTGACCGCGGTACCGCGACACTGAGACATAAGCGCTACGCTACGCGAGATCGCTTCGTCGGTGCGGGCTTAGCGAAGTGGGCGCTTGACTTTGTGGCAGCCTGCGCTCGAGTTCAACTAAGCGAAATCAGTCTCCGTACTTAGCGCGCCGATCCGAGACGGGGTGTGGTAGGTCGCCCCGGTGGTCTCGCTTGCCCCACTGAGACGCTAGCTTCGCCCCCCGCTCACTCTGTTGCGCCAAAAAAATCCCCGAACCTTGTCGAACACCCCCGACCCCCGTTTTGCCGAAAGGCTCCAGGCCCTGCGTGCCGCCATGCACGCCGCCGGTGTCCAGGCCGTCATCCTCCCGAGTGCCGACCCGCACCAGAGCGAGTACGTCCCGGACCGGTTTAAGTCGCGCGCTTACTTCAGTGGCTTTACGGGTTCGGCGGGCACGGCCGTGGTGACGCTCGACGGCGGTGGCGTGTGGACCGACAGTCGTTACTACGTGTCCGCCAGGGCCGAGCTGGCGCGCACGAGCGGTCTGCCGATGATGCCGTCGCTCCAGGGCGGCGCCGAGTACATCGACTGGCTCGCGGAGGAGTTGCCCGCCGACGGCACGGTGGGGATCGACGGTCGGCTGTTCACCGTCGACCAGGTGCGCGACATGCAGCGCCGCTTCGACGCGAAGGGCCTCGCGCTGCGCACGGACGTAGACCTCGTCGACGGCGCCTGGGAGGACCGCGCGCCGCTGCCGAGCTCGACGCTCTTCAGCCACGACGTCGCGTACGCCGGGCGCTCTGCCGGGGACAAGGTGGCCGACCTGCGCGCGGCCCTCGCGAAGGCCGGGCTCACGCACACCTTCCTCACGGCCCTCGACGAGATCGCGTGGCTGCTCAACGTCCGCGCCTCCGACATCGAGGCCAATCCGCTGGCGTTGGCCTACCTGCTCGTCGGCCAGGACGACCTCACGCTCTTCACCGACGGCACGCGCGTCGACGCGGCGACGCAAAAGCGTTTTGACGAAAGTCGCATCACCGTCGAGCCCTACGCCGCGCACGAAGGGGCCCTGACGGCTTTCGCTACGAATCAGCGTATTGGCGATGCCAATGCCGACCGCATCGGCATCGACGAGGCCCAGGTCAATTACTACCTCGCCGAACTCATCCCCGCCGGGCAGCGGACTCACTTCGCGAGTCCCGTGCGCCTCGCGAAGGCCATCAAGAACGACACCGAGATCGGGCACATCCGCCGGGCGCACGCCAAGGACGGCGTGGCGCTGGTACGTGCCTTTCGTTGGCTGGAGCACGAGCTGCGGCTGCGCAAGGTGCGCGAGTGCGAGTTCGTCGAGGTCCTACGCGAGGAGCGCGCCAAGGAGGACGGCTACTACGGCGACAGCTTCGCGGCCATCGTGGCCTACGGCGCGAATGCCGCCCTGCCGCACTACCACAGTGTGCCGGGCGCGGACGCGGAGATCGAGCCGAACGGCATCCTGCTCGTGGACTCCGGCGGGCAGTACGTCGACGGCACGACCGACATCACGCGCACCTTTGGCCTGGGTAAGGTGTCGGACGAGCAACGGACGCGCTACACGCTGGTGCTAAAGGGCATGATCGCGCTGAGCCAGGCGGTCTTTCCGGTGGGGACGCGCGGCATCCAACTCGACACGCTGGCGAGACAGTATTTGTGGCAACAGGGTCTGGACTTCGGCCACGGCACGGGTCACGGCGTAGGATTTTTCCTCAACGTCCACGAGCCACCGCAGGGCTTCGCGCCGGGCCTCGGGGAGCGCGGGAAGACGCCCTTCGCCGCCGGCATGCTGACGAGCAACGAGCCGGGCTACTACCAGGAGGGCGCCTACGGGATACGGATCGAGAACTTGGTGCTGGCCGTGCCCGCCTTCGAGGAGGACGAGGTAGAGGAGGGTAGCGGCTTCCTGCGGTTCGAGACGGTGACGTACTACCCGATCGATATGCTGTTGGTGGAGCCTGATCTGCTCACGGTGGAGGAGCGCGCCTGGCTGAGCGCCTACCACGCCGAAGTGTACAAGCGACTGAGTCCCGGGCTCGACAAGGCGGAGCGCAAGTGGCTCAAGGTGCGCTGCGAAGGGTGGTAGCCGCTAGAGCCCCTCTAGTTCCAGCTCCATGTTGCGCCTCGCGGCGGCGGTGCACCGGTCGATGAAGTAGTCCGTGTTGTACAGCTGCTCGCGGGCGAGGAAGTGCTGCAGCACCTGCTGCCGCCCGCGCCGGTACAGGAAGTCCGGGTACATCCAGTACTCCCGGCGGACCTGCGCGACGTAGGTAGCGTAGCGCTCGGGCGTCTCGCCGAGGATGGCCAGGTCGAGGTCGACGAGCAGGGCCGTGTCGGGGTCCTCGGGCCACTGGTGCTTGGCGGTCGCGCGGATGTGTCGGTGGCAGCGCTCGATCCGCTCCTCGTCCCAGTCCAGGCGCGCGAGCGCGGCCGAGGCCCGGTTGGCGCTCTTGGTCTCGTTGTCCTTGCGGTTGATGGCGTAGACGATGTCGTGGTAGAAGATCGCCGCCGCGAGGCAGTCCGGGTCGTCGGGGGTGATCCCGCAGGCCCCGAGGCGGTCGAAGAGGTAGGCGAGGTGCTCGAGGTTGTGGTAGTGCCGCCCCTTCTTCTGGTACGCCCCCGAGAGCAGCAGCCACTGGGCCTTGGCGACCTTGGCGTGTTCGGCTTCCGCGAAAACGCGCGACCAGATGGAGTGAAGTCGCACGAGCGTGTCCATGGCGGCAAGCTACGGGTGCGCGGGGAGAGGAGGGCCCTGTAGTTGGCCCGGCCGTGGGTTCCGACTGGGCGAGGAGACTTGCGTCAAAACACGCTTGCTAGATGGAGCCGTCCGTTCGAGGGCCTAGGCACGCGAAACCGTCACCCGCTCCGGCGCTCGCCAGCCGCCGACCGTGGCGTCTATACCGTCGGGTATAACCGGGACCGGAGACATCGCGACCTCACGCAGTGGCGGGAGCAAGCCTCGGTACCTTAGCCCCCCTTTGACTGCCCCCCGTTGACTGCCCCCCATCCATGACCCGCGCCCTCGCCCTCCGCACCCTCGGCTACTGGTGCAAACTCAACGGCGTCTTCGGTGCCGACCGCGCCGGCCAAACCGCCCTCGACGCCTTCGTCAAGCCGCCCAGGCCCAACGTCACCCCGAAGCAAGCCGCCTTCCTCGCTACCGCCCGCCGCTCGACACTCCGCTTCGACGGCGAAGAGATCGCCCTGTACGAATGGGGACCCGCCGAGGGTCGGTACGTGTACACCGCCTACGGCTTCGGGTACAACGCCGGGCGCTGGCGGCACTTCGCCCCGACCATCACCGCGGCCGGGTACCGACTCGTCGCCTTCGATTACATCGGCCACGGCCACAGCAGCGGGACCGAGATCGACCTCGCCACCCTCCTCGGTCTGCACGCGGCGGTGCTCACGCACTTCGGCCCGCCGGCCCTTGCCCTGGTCCACAGTTTCGGCGCCGGGACCTTCGCCTGCGCGCTCGCCCGGCAGCCGCGCGGGGCTTGGCCCGGGCGCATCGCCCTCCTGGCGCCCTTCAGTGACGCCAACTACATCTTCCGCCAGGTCGCCGAGGCGCTGGGTTTTGGCGAACGCCACTACCGGTCCCTCGATCGCGCCGTGGAGCGCCGCACCGGCAAGCCCATCCTCGCGTGGGACCCCGCCGCCGAGGCCACCGCGCTCGCCGACCTGCCCGCCCTCATCGCCTACGATCCCGCCGACGAGGTCACCGCCGGCACCAACGCCCTGCGACTGCACGCGCACTGGCCCAACAGCCACCTGTTGCCGAGCCCCGGCGCCGGCCACGGCTTCACCGACGAAGGCATCACCCGGGAGATCTTGACGTGGCTACTGGAAGGGGTTTTGCCGAAAGGCGCACAAGCCTACAGCGAGGACCTAGCACGGCTCGACGCCGAAACCGCACACGGGGACGCTAAGTCGGCCTATTTCAGTAAGGGAGTAGCGGCGCTGGGCTGATACGACACAGTGCCAGCCATAGCGCTGTAGGTCGCCTTCGGGGAACGAGACTCGGGAAAAACCCACCCCGGCCTTTGCTCGTCCGTTGCGACTTACTTTCGCGGCCCAAATCCAAACACATGGCGAGTACCTCCGATATCACCAAGGGGCTCTGTATCGAATACAGCAACGACATCTTCCAGGTGATCGAGTTCCAGCACGTCAACCCCGGCAAGGGCGCGGCCTTCGTGCGGACGAAACTCAAGAGCCTCACGACCGGCCGCGTGCTCGAGAACACGTTCCCGAGCGGCCACAAGATCGACGAGGTCCGCGTGGAGCGCCGCAAGTACCAGTTCCTCTACGCCGACGACATGGGGTACAACTTCATGAACCAGGAGAACTACGAGCAGGTGGCCCTGCAGGCGGAGCTGATCGACAACCCGGGCCTGCTCGAGGAGGGCGCCACGGTCGAGATCCTGTTCGACGCCCGCACGGAGACCCCGCTCACGCTCGACCTCCCGACCCACGTCGAGCTCGAGGTGACGTACACCGAGCCCGCGATCAAGGGCGACACCGCCAACTCGAGCCTCAAGCCCGCCACCGTGTCCTCGGGCGCGGAGGTCCGCGTGCCGCTGTTCGTCAACCAGGGTGACTGGATCAAGATCGACACCCGCACCGGCGCTTACCTTGAGCGCGTCAAAAAGTAAAAAGCCCCCCCGAATATGACGATGTCTATTAAGGAGCTCCAGGAGCTGATGAAACTCATGAATCGCCACAAGCTGGTCGAGTTCAACATGAAGGACGGCGAGTTCGAGATCTCGATGCGCTCCGAGCAGGATGCCCCGGCGCCGCAGCAGGTCCAGATGGTGCCCGCGCCGGGGTTCGCGCCGATGCAGCAGCAAGTGGCGCCCGCGCCCGCGCCCGCCGCCGGGGCACCCGCCGCCGCCGGTGCGGCCGCGCCGACCGCCGCCGCCGACACAGAGGTCGCCGATGCCGCCGCCGCGCCCGCACCCGCGAGCGCGAGGCAAGTCGCCATCAAGAGCCCGATGCCCGGCACCTTCTACCGCTCGTCCTCGCCCGACAAGCCCGCCTTCGCCAAGGTCGGCGACGTGATCGAGCCCGGGCAGGTCGTCTGCATGATCGAGGCGATGAAGCTCTTCAACGAACTCGAGTCCGAGGTCGGGGGCCGCATCGTGAAGGTCATGGTCGAGGACGCGCAGCCGGTGGAGTACGATCAAGTTTTATTCCTCGTAGAGCCCTAGGGCTCTACGAGGAATAAAACTTGAGGACCGGCCTGCGGCCTGATGGATCATGGACCGGCTTCGCCTCACGGACTGCCCGTCTTTCGTCCCGCACGGCTTCCTGTCCAGCATCCATTAGCGTAGCGGTCTATCGTCCATCAGCGCAGCGATCTACCGTCCATCAGGCGCAGCCGGTCCCCCATCCATCAGCGTAGCGATCCATCGTCCATCAGGCGCAGCCGGTCCCTAAATCCCACCCCATGTTCAAGAAAATACTCATCGCCAACCGCGGCGAGATCGCCCTCCGCATCATTCGGACCTGTAAGGAGATGGGGATCTCGACGGTGGCGATCTACTCGACCGCCGATGCCGACTCACTGCACGTGCGCTTCGCCGACGAGGCGGTGTGCATCGGGCCGCCGGCCTCGAAGGACTCTTACCTGTCGATCCCGCGGATCATGGCCGCCGCCGAGATCACGAATGCCGACGCAATCCACCCGGGCTACGGGTTCCTGAGCGAGAACGCCAACTTCGCCGATGTCTGCACGCAGTACGGGATCAAGTTCATCGGGCCGACCTCGGAGCAGATCCGCCAGATGGGCGACAAGATCACCGCCAAGGAGACGATGGTCGCCGCGGGCGTGCCGACGGTGCCGGGGTCGGAGGGCTTGCTCGAAGACTTGGATACGGGTCTAGCGGTCGCCAAAGCCGTGGGCTACCCGATCATCCTCAAGGCGACCGCCGGCGGGGGCGGCAAGGGCATGCGGATCGTGAACCGGCCCGAGGAGTTCCAGGACGCCTGGGAGCGCGCGAGCAACGAGGCGCAGGCGAGCTTCGGCAACGGCGCGATGTACATCGAGAAGTTCGTCGAGGAGCCGCGCCACGTGGAGTTCCAGGTGGCGGGCGACCAGTACGGTACGGTGGTGCACCTCTCGGAGCGCGACTGCTCCATCCAGCGGCGCCACCAGAAGTTGGTCGAGGAGGCCCCGAGCCCCTTCCTCGACGCCGACCTGCGCGAGCGCATGGGCGCCGCCGCCGTCAAGGCCGCGAAGTACATCAACTACGAGGGCGTCGGCACGATCGAGTTCCTCGTCGACAAGCACCGCGACTTCTTCTTCATGGAGATGAACACCCGCATCCAGGTCGAGCACCCCGTGACGGAGGAGGTCATCGACCACGACCTCATCAAGGAGCAGATCAAGATCGCGGCCGGGCACAAGATCACGGGCAAGAACTACACCCCGACCGCCTGGGCGATGGAGTGCCGCATCAACGCCGAGGACCCGTTCAACGGCTGGCGCCCGAGCCCCGGGAAGATCACGAGCTTTCACTCGCCGAAGGGCCACGGCGTCCGCGTCGACACGCACGTGTACGCCGGGTACACCGTCCCGCCGTACTACGACTCGATGATCGCGAAGTTGATCGTGCGCGCATCCACGCGCGAGGATTGCATCAAGAAGATGCAGCGGGCGCTCGACGAGTTTATCGTGGAGGGGATCAAGACGACAGTGCCGTTTCACCAGCGGTTGATGCGCAATGCGGACTTCCGGGCGGGGAACTTTACGACGAAGTTTTTGGAGACGTTTGATTTGACGGATTAAGGGGGGCTTTGCCTGCGGCGGTTTGCCTGCGGCGCTGGGCCTGCGGCGGTTTGCCTGCGGCGCTCGACGCAAGGGCGCTAATGCTTCGCGACGCAAGGGGCGCAAGGCTGTGCGGGCGGCATTTCTTGCGGCGCACGTATGCTGGCTGTTCGGGCTTTTATTTCTGCGTTTCTGCGTTTCTGCGTTTTTGTGTTAATACCTGCTTTGATGTTCCCGATTCTCGTTCCCGATGAGTCTGCCTGGCCACGGGTTTGGGCGGCGCTCTCGCAACAGGTTTTGGCGACAGCCGGCCCGCCTGCCTCGGTATTGCTGCTGGAGGGAGACTTGGGGGTTGGGAAGACGACTTTCGTCAAAACCATCGCTGCCGCCCTCGACAGTGCGGCCGCGGTGACGAGCCCGACCTTCTCGATCGTGCAGGAGTACCCGACGCCGCGGGGGCCGATCTACCACTTCGACCTGTACCGACTCGGGAGCCTCGACGAGGTGCTGGACCTGGACTTCGAGGACTACCTCGACCGGGGCTTCCTGGTCGTCGTCGAGTGGCCGGCCGTGGCGATGGAACTGCTCGCGCCGCTGAACCCTACGCACCTGCGGATTCGACACCGGCCGGCGGGTGGGCGCGAGGTGCATATCTTGTAGCCGCGCGCGGGCGTCCCCCGTGGCGCCACCCGCAACCGGACGCCCTATATCACGTTGATCAACCTAGCCTGGCGTCTGCGGACGGGAATAGGCTACGACTAGTCCCCCCGCCCATGAGCGACCCAAAGCGCCGCGTTCAGATCTCGCCCGAGCTCCTCACCGGCATCGAGACCCAACCCGAGCGGCTGGCCGTGATGTCGCGCCCCGACAAGCTCTACATCGGGGTGCCGTGCGAGTCGTCGAAGGACGAGAACCGCCTGGCGCTGGTGCCGAGCAGCGTGCGGACCCTGATCGGGTACGGGCACCGCGTCGTGATCCAGAGTTGCGCAGGGGATCGGGCGCACTTCTCCGACCACGACTACTCCGAGGCCGGGGCCGAGATCGCGCACAGCGCCGAGCAGGTCTACCGCGCCAACCTCATCCTCAAGGTCTCCCCACCGACGCTCGAGGAGTTGGACTGGATGCGCCCGAATCAGATCCTCATCTCCCCGCTGCAGATGCCGCTGCTCACGTCGGAGTACATGATTAAGCTCAAGGCAAAACGCGTCATCGCGCTCGCGATGGAGTACATGCAGGACGAGGCCGGGAGCTACCCGATCGTGCGCACGATGTCGGAGCTGGCCGGCATGAGCGCCATCCTGATCGCGAGCGAACTGCTGAGTTCGGCCACGAACGGCAAGGGCGTGTTGCTCGGTGGCATCAGTGGTGTGCCGCCGGCGAAGGTCGTGATCCTCGGGGCGGGCGTCGTGGCCGAGAGTGCCGTGCGGGCCGCGCTGGGGTTGGGCGCCGAGGTCCGGGTGTTCGACAACAACATTTACAAACTCAAGCGCCTGCGCAACGAGGTCGGCCAGGCCA
This sequence comes from Saprospiraceae bacterium, assembly GCA_965215115.1. GTDB lineage: Bacteria > Bacteroidota > Bacteroidia > Chitinophagales > Saprospiraceae > CALDTK01. The sequence goes on along the minus strand of OZ244050.1, from coordinate 378,655 downwards.
TTTACACCTCGGTGGTCAACCCCGTCTACCTCGCCGAGGAGCTGAAGCTCGCCGACGTCGCCATCGGGGCGGTCCACTCCGCCGACGGTCGCGCGCCGATGTTGGTGTCGGAGGAGATGGTCGAGGGGATGAGCGCGGGCGCGGTGATCGTCGACATTTCGATCGACCAGGGGGGCTGCTTCGCGACCTCCGAGGTGACGACCCTGAAGCGGCCGACGTTCACGAAGTTCGACGTGATCCACTACTGCGTCCCGAACCTGGCGAGTCGGGTGGCGCGCACGGCCAGCATCGCGATCAGCAACATCCTCACGCCGATGCTGCTGCGGGCGGGAACGAGTGGCTCTATTGAGCACGTGTTGTTTAGTGACCGGGGGTTGAGGCACGGGGTGTATAGTTATAAGGGGTGCATTACGAATGCGTATTTGAGTGAAAGATTTGGGCAGAAGTATACGGATTTGAGTTTGTTGATGACGAGTGATATGTAGGGGGCGCGTTCGACTGGCTCCAGCCAGTGCGCCCCCGGCCCCTGAAGTAACCCTGTTGAGGGTGTTTGCGAAGGCGTTTGGCTAGCTTCGCGACTGCGCGCTTCTGCGACGCGATGGAGGGTGGCGTGTCCGACGGGCTCTGGCCAGTGCGCCCCGGCTAGATTACGTGGTAGGCTGGGGCGCGCTGGCTGGAGCCAGTCGAACGCGCCTTATGACGACGCGAGACTTGGGTGGCGCTCTACAGGGAAATCGTCGACTACCTCACCACGACGATCTTCTGCCTCAGGTACGGTTGCTCATCGGAGCTGTAGCCGTAGGCGACGTAGGCCCCGGGGGCGAGGTCGGCAACGGAGAACTGGCCGCCTGAGCCGACCGGTCGTACGTACTCCCGGCCGTCCTCGAGGCTGAAGAGCCGAACGCGGACGACGGGGTCGCCCGTTGTTTCACGGTCGATGTACACGTCGGTACTCGCGAGCGAGGGATAGAGGAAGGTGGCGTCTCGGGCCTGGACGGCCGGGCCGGCGTTGTTGATCAGGCCGTATTTGGTGTCGAGTAGGTAGGTGTAGAGCTGACCGGGCGTTTCGAGATCGTCATACTCATCTTTACCGACGACGAGTAGTTGGGTACTGTCCGGGGAGAAGGTGATCGCATTGGGCCACCTGTAGTCATCCGCCACGATCGAGCGTGTCCATAGGAGGTTGAGATTGGTATCGATGGCGGTAATGTACCAGCGAGTGTCTATCTTCGGAAGGCGACCCGACAGATCGCCAAACCTTAAGCTAAGTGCATATATAGTGGTATCGCCGTCGTATAGGTAGTTGGGCTGTCCACGTGCAGCTTGAAAGTGAGGTAGCCCTACATCCCGATCGTAGGACGTGACCAATGACTTCTGGCTTACTATCTCACCATTGTCGTTCCATTTTTGTACAGACAGCACCTGTCGCTGTAAGTCGGTATTGCCTGCGCCCAACATGTAATAATAACTCTTGTTGATGGCGATACCTCTTGAATCCAATCCACCGAAGCCCGTGTTCACAAATGGAGGCAGTTCATTCTGAGGCCATGATTTGTAGTTCACAATGACATTAAAATTTGTGTCCAATACTGAAAAGCCTAATTGTCCAGTCAAAAGTAGTCTATTGCTTCCCACTGAGATCGAATTGAACCGAAAAGGGAAATTACCATACATGGGGGTAGATTCAAGTTCGCCATTTGCCCGAATTTTGTGTCCGTATACGGTGGTATTATAGAGATTGTTGTTTGCATAACCGCCGGCAATGATTCGAACACCAGTTTTTAAATCTATGATAGCGTCTGCACCTGAAGTCCAGTCATATAACATCAGTCCAAATTGATTATCTTCTTGTGTGGTAAAGTCAATAAAATTGAGGTCTTTGTCATATCTAAATATAGCAGGATGTCCATTGTCTCTACCGCTAGGGAACTGACGATCATAGGTCATTACAACCACCGTATCGTCAAATGATGTCATTGGGCTTATTAAACCCCCAATTAGATCATAATCTTTATAGACTTCTACGAAGCTGTCTATCATGCCGTCCAAGTTTATTTTCATCATAGTAAGGCCTAGGTCCTCACGTATGTTAAAGGGTTCCGTGAACCTCAGCCTCCGGAACCCCTTGATTACATAACCGTCCGACACGGTCGTTACATATACCGAGCGGATGTACTTTTCCTGAGCGGCCTCCTGGCTAAATATCTTGGGTTGAATTGTGTCATTCTGGGCGACCGCGTTTAGTACTGTAGAGACAAAAATGACCACTAAAGCAAATACTGTTTTCATTTGAGTTCGATATGTTAATGTATCATGGAAGAGCAGACCCAGTTGGTCGTGTCTACTCTTCCGATGGTGCCAATTTACGGTTAGGGCTCTACCGTTCCTGGCAGATCAATGCTTATTGCAACGATTCTCCCGTAGAAGAACTTGGCGAAATGATCTCTGTAGTCCAGTCCGCCCCCAAAAACCTGGCTTCGCCCGCAGGACATGAATGCGCCAACACGCACGTATTCAGGTCCGGTGAAGCCTGTGTGTGCTCGCCATTCTGTCCTCAGAATACCATCACCGAGCATGTTGTGATCTGTAACATACTGTTGAGATTTGGTGCTGTTGAAGCACAGTTCGTCACCATCCTGGCTCAAGTGAACCAGAAACTGTCCTGCATCCGGGAAAGTCCCCGGTTGAACATCGACAGTGTTCGCATAGAGCGGCCCGTTCGTTCTGGCAAAACGTTGGAGCGGAACTACGAGATCGGCAGGATCTGCAATGCCGGGCCTAGGGCTCGTTATAAACGAAACGTACGCAGCCCCGTCAATGATGGTCCTGGTGTTGTTCTTCCCGTCGGTATTTCCGGTGCCCGAACCATTGCTATTCGCAGTGATACGACGCCCGAGACCAATATTAACCTGCGACTCAATATATTTAAAGTTCTGAACGTCGCTCTCGCAACCAGGATTTGGCTCGATACTAGGCGAGCCCCAAAATTGCCCTAACGACCTGCCCCCGAGAGGGGTAGCTCCGTAGTCGCCAACCTGCGCGTACACATCGAGGTAGGTGCCCGTCACCTTTTGCTTGGGTGGCGATACGTACACGAAGCGAAACCCGGCACTATCGGCATCGTACTTCACTAGCGCACCTTCGATGATCGTCTTTACGCCCTCGTAGGCAGCCAGGCTGGCTTCCGCTCCGAAATTGACAGCTCCCGGGGCGACCGCCACCGAGTCGAGGATTACCTCCTGGCGGGTGTAGGTGCGCGTCGGGTTGCCCCAGAGCATGTTGTAGGTGTTGGATAGCTCGTCGGAGAGTTGCTCCCCGGTGAAGCCCGAGCGCGATGACAGCTTGCCAGCCCGCCAGTCGTCGACGCTGGCGCGGAACGCGAGCGCAGCCTCGTAGTACTCCGTAGCGTCTCCTACGGGAAATGTCTCGCTCTTCAATGTGGCAGTTGCCAGGTCGGTGACCGTTGCCACGTCTAGCGGCTCGCGCTCGCAGGCCGCGGAGGCGACGAGGACCACCACCGCGCAGATTCTCAGAAAAGAGGTAAGCTTCTTCATGACAAGGACATTGTGTTGACATGTGCATGATTGCACGACAAGGATAAGGCTCCCGCCGCAAGATTGATCGCTCCTCAGCGGCGCGAAGGTCGCACCAGTGCACGACTACCGGTGCGGATCCAGCGCCCTCTCGGCTGGTTCACCCCCTTTCTTGTGAACTATTTGTTTCGGGTAGCCGTCAAAGGTGTACCGTATGCATCGCGTTTTGCCGAAAGGCCTTCCCTGGTGCGCAACCTACACTCTTGTCTACCTTCAGATGGAAGTTTTTCTCCCAGAGCACGAATACCTCGCGCGAGTCCAGGCTGCTGTGCTGTCGCTACTTGCTTCCGGGAGCGCAAGAAGGACCGATCTCCAAGCGATCTTCGGCTACGGGAAGGACAAGCTCAACCGCCGCCTGCGAAGCGGACACTTCAGCGCTTACGAACTGGGCATCCTCCGAGAGCGCTACGGCATCGCGGTCTCTGTCTGCGCTCAGGATCCGGCGGACCGCTCGGCGGTGTTTAGATTGCCGAAGGAGATGGGCAGTAACTTCAACGGCGACCGTTACCTCGCCGAGATCGCGGATACGCTGGAACGGCTTAGCGGGACCAGATCCTCCGACGGTACGGCGACGAACCCCGTCACTAGCAAGCTTCTCCTCGCCTCTACAGACCTCCACGTCCTGGCCCAACTCGGCCACCGCGACCTCGCGCTGTACCGCGCCTACTTCTACGAGCAGGAGCAGCACGTTGCGGCCGTGCCCTTCCAGCCAGACCAGAAGTCGGACTCTTATCCGGCCATCGCCTCCGCCGCCGCCCGGGCCAGTCGTGCTTACGGCGAGATGGACAGCACCGAGGTCATCGGTCCGCGACCCTTCGAGAGTCACTTTGTGCAGTTCGGCGAGTTGGCCGACCGTCGTTGTCTCGGTCTAGAAGTCCTACAGCGTCTCACTGCGGCTTTTCACCTGATCGTAGACGATATCGCGATTGCGTTAAAATCAGGCGAAAAGCCCGGTGGCGGTCGCCTGACCTTATATGAAAATAGTACACATGCCATGTCGCCCCTGGCCATCGGTCGTGCCGGCGAGCGGACCGTCGTGGCGACGGCGCTCACGGATCCTTCGCTGCTCATCAGCGAGGAGTCGGAAACGTACGCGTACTTCGAGGCACAATTCGAGCGGCGGCGACAGCGATCGAGGTTGATCGGCGGGCCGGGTGTACCCTTTGTGCGGGCGTGGTCGTCGCGTATCCACGCCCAGATCGAGCGCGGGGAGGCTGAGGCACAGAGGCGAATTGTGGAGGCAGGCTAGACAGTATTGAGACGCGGGAGCCCGTTCGCGTGCTTAGGGAAGGAACTGCCTAAATTTGATTTCTTCCCTGCTTCATGGTTTTCCTCCAAACCACGCCCAAGACCTTTTTACGCTAGCCAGGGCGCCTAGGTGCCAAAATAAAAAGTATAGCAATGAGGATTTTATTCCTCTCGCGCTGTCTTTTTATCTCACCTTTGTTTTTCCTCTACGCAAAACAGGCAAATGCCAAGCCCAGGTTAATATCAGGAAATCCGTACGTATAACACAGCGCGAGATTGTCCTTCTTTATCGCGGTCAACGGGGGTGAGTTATACCGTGAAAATATCCTGCGTTAATCCACCGGCTCAAACCTCACCTTACTCTTCTCCACGTCCGCGTACACGTCATTCACCAACAAATACCCCGGCTTGCCCGGCAGCCACCGGGTGTAGCGTGCCTTCGCCTCCGGGACGAAGACCTTCTCCTCCGGGCCGTCGCCCGCGTCCGTTATCACGACCAACACCCGCGAGCGCGTCTTGGCCTCGGGCGTACGGTCCCGCATGTAGGCCACCACGTAGCCGCCGTCCCCCGGGAGGGACTGCGAGAAGTTGAAGTTCGACCAGGCCGTCGGCGTGGTGCCGATGAGGTTCAGCTGGCCCGGCGCTCCGTACACGATCTGCTCCCCGATCATCTGCTGATCGTAGCGCGGATTCGCGAAAGACCTCGCCTTGCCGGGGGAGAAGTCGGCGCCGAACTCGACGATCGTCAGGTCGTGGTACGGGTCCGCCTTCGACTTGCGCTCCCACTGCTTCGCGTCCCGGAAGGTCATGAACGGCTGCGCGACGGCCACGAAGCCCCCGCCGGGCCGCGCCATCACGCGGTGAACGAAGATCCCGCCGTACTCCGAGGCCACGTGCGCCTTGGCCTCCGGCCCGAGTGACGCCAGCGACTTGGTCCACGGCACGTCCGCGCGGGCCAGCTCCTTGCCGGTCATATCTACGCGCCGCATCGAGAGCCCAGTGCCCGCCCCGCCGTAGATGTCGTCCCCCTCCGGGAAGGTCGGCCCGGCGAAGACCAGCGTGTTGGTGGCGGGCTCGTAGATGCCGCTCGTCACGCGGACGGCCTGCCCGGCGCCCGTCGGGTCGTAAGTAAACATCAGCTTCCCGTCCGCGACGCTACGCACCTCAATGACGTTGCTGTAGTCGATCGCGCGTCTGCGGTTCAGGATGCGCGTCACGATGAAATCCTCGCTGGCGTACAGCGTGATCCCGACCTGCGCCCAGCCCGACTGCGCCCCCGACTCGACGACCCACGCGTCCGGACCCTCGCTCAGGTCGTTCGGCAGGAAGTACATGTCGTAGGCGTAGATGGAGCTGTGCGGGATAGGTAGGTGCAGGACGAATCCCTTGTTCGGCACGGCGCTCAGCATCAACGAAGTGCCCGACTCCGGCGTCGTCATCGAGGCCGCTAGGTTGTTGATCTCCCAGGGGCGCAACTTGAAGTCCCGACTCCCGAGCGAGGCCCCCGCGAGGCTAAAGCTCTCGACGTGGACGCGGCTCTGCTCCGGGTCGACGAACACCACGCAGATGGCCTCCCCGTTGTACTTCGCGTCCAGGGCGATCGACCCGGTCCTGAGTTCGATGTCGAAATCCTGTACCGGCTCCATGTCCGCGTCCATGATCCGCAACCGGAAGCCGCTCTCCTTACCGCGTTGCTTCCCGACGCTAAACAGAAAGTAATAACCCACGATCTCGTCGCGGAAGGCGACGTCGCCGTTGCTCACCTCGTCGATGAGGTCGCCGCCTTGCGCAAACGTGGGTGCGCTAACGACCATCAATAGTAGCGCGGACAGCAGGCCGAGTAGAACTCTTTTCATCATCTCAATCATGTTTTGCAGAGGCAGTTTTATTCGCCTTCCTTAGTTTCTTCCGATACCATCGCATCCCACTTCAAATAGGGATGCGTGGGGTAAGTTTTGCGGAAACGCGCCCCCGCCCGACTAGCGTCCTCGGCCCGAGTGTCGGAAAGCAAGGAGGCCACGCGCAGCGCGAGGACGGACTCCGGTGTGGACAGGCTCTCCGGCACGGCCGCGGCGTACTCGTAAGCGAGGTTGTAGATTTCCCGCCCCCGCATCCGGTGCAGGGCCTCGACGAGGGGCCGCATCTCGTAGTCGGTCTGCTCGCCGACGAGCGGGACGACGGTCGTGAAGTAGCCGTGCTTGCGCTCGTCGGCGATGTAGGCGAGCGTGAGGGCCGCCATCCCGCGGTGCCAGGCCGACGCGCTGTCCGTTTCTACGCCGCGCAGCGCGTAGTACAGCGCCACGTCGAATCGATTGCCGTCGAAGGCCCCGGCGATGATCTCGCGCTCGGCCGCTTCCCTGCGGTCGCCAAAACTGTCGCTCGCCGTGGAGGCTGTCGGCTCGGGACTCGTCGCGACGGCTTTCGCCAAAACCAGCAGGCGCGTCTCCGTATCGGGGTGGGTCCGCAGCGAATCCCGCTCCTCGGCCGTGACCATCGGCGCGCCGCGGAGGCCCAGCGAGCGCGCCTCCGCGAACCAACTCTCCTGGCTCGGGTGCCCGGGCGTGCTCAAGGCCCGTCGCAGGTCCAGCGGCCCGTCGTACGGCGAGTCGTTCGCCAACGCCAGCATCGTCATCGCCCGCAGCGCGTCCGCCCCGTCGAAGCCACTGGCCTCGAAGAGCACCAAGCCCAGCGAATCCGCCGCCCGCTCGCCGTAGCGACTGTGGCGCGAGTGGTCGAAGGCCAGGTCGCGCGCCATCGTCTCGTACCACCGCAGCCCCTCGAGCCCGTCCTTGCGCGCCCGGCGGATCTCGCGCTGGACCTCCGGGTCGTACGCCCGGTCGATGTACTCCGTCGTAGCGTGCTCGGAGTGGCGCAGGGCCTGGTGGGCCAACTCGTGACACAGCACGAACGCCACCTGCGCCTCGTCGCTCGCGCGGGCCACGAGACCGACGTTGAGCGTCAGCACGTCGTTGCCGAAGCAGTGCGCGTTGACGCTCGCCGAGCGGTCGACGTAGGCGCGTTGCGTCCGCGACACCAGGCCCGGATTGGCCTTCGCGACCCGCGCCACGAGCCCGTCGATCCACGTCTGCCAGTAGTCGTCGGTGAGGAACGCCGCGTCGGCGTACTGCTTGAGCAGCATCCCGTCCCGCGAGCCGTACAGCTCCCCGAGTTCGCGCCGGTGCGGGCCCCGGTACCGATCGAGCGCCCCGGCGCTGTAGCGCTCGAGGTGCGACACGAAGGCCGCGTCCGGCGCCGCGCTCGTGCGCCCGAGCACCGCCTGCGAAAAACTGGTCTGTGTAGCCGCGCAGAGGAGCAGGAGGCTTACGCCAAAACCGATGAGCTTTTGGGCGACGCCGGTCGGGTTTCGGGAAGGGAATACGTAGTCGGGCACCGCGTCAACGAAGGTGATGGCCGGTAAAAGTAATCCGGGCGAAGTCGGGAGGGCGGGACGTAGGCGGTGTGCGGTCGCGAAATAGACGATTGGGGGTGGGGGCGGGGTTCGGCGCGGTCTGCGCGCTACGCACGATGGGATGGGGAGTAATTTTTAGACACAGGGGCGCGTTGGGCACGCTGGCGCGAGGCCCAGTCCCGCGCGTGCCGCCACCCCGAGTTCGACGCGCTGTGCGTTGACAAGACGTACCACGCCTCGACGAAGCGCTGGCGCGTCGGGTGCAAGCTGCACGCAATCTTCACTACATCAGATATTTACGCAAAGCACGTCCTGCGCCCGGCCTCGCACCACGACCTCTCGGTCTTCAAGGAGCTCGTCGCCCTGGCCGAGGACGAGGCCCTCGACGAGGGCTTCGTGACCCGCCTGAGGGACCGCCTCCGGCTAGCCGACAAGGCGTATGGCTCGAAGCCGGTCAAGGGTAAACTCTATCGCGCCCTCGGGACCGACCTAAAGGCCATCCCGAAGGTCAAAGCCGCCGATTGGGAGCCGTGGCCCTACGAGATAATCGCGCCCGCGGCTACGTCGAGACGGTGTTCACACTAATCATTGGCCACATTTTTTTCGTGGCGCCGCCAGCACTTTCAGGACACAGTAAAGCCCCGTAGGTGCGACATCTGAGCGGCAGCGACGCACTGGTGTTCGGGCACCGCCGCGGAGCGCCTCGCCCCCGCTACCCCCGCAACCGCCCCCGTACCTCATTATAATCCAACCAATAAATCACCTTCAAGGTCAAGCTATTGTCCACGGGCTCCTGCCCGAAGACGCCCAAATTCCTTGCGTAGCCACGGTCCAAGAGTCCCGCGAAATAACTCTGCGTCTTGTAGCTCAAAAAGGCGTCCGAGCCCGGCGCAAAACGCCACCGGAAGAAACCGTCCACGTTGACCGCGTTGAAGCTCCGGTCTTGCACCGGGGAGCCGTCGGCCCTGCGACCCGTGTACGTCGTCTCGATCGGGGTGCCCGCGCCCTGGATCTCGAAGTACTCCCGGTTCAGCACCCGACTCCAGTAGTGGCGCATCCGCAGGTTGACGTTCATGTTGGCCGTGAAGCTGTACTCCACCGTGAACTCGTTCTCGAGGCTCTCGACGTCGCGGTAGCTCATCACGATGCCGTCGGGGCGGATGCCCTCGTACCCGACGCCGTCCTCGCCGAGGACCTGGACGCCCGTCTCCAGACCCGCGAGCCCGTAGGTTTTGGCGGAAGCCGCACTGTGGCCGATGTACCCCAGGAAACGGTGGTTGGTGCTGTACCGCGCCTGGAACCGCAGCGCGAGCTTGTCGCCGAGGCGCGCCCGCGGACTCACGTAGAAGTCGAACGAGTTGGTCCGCCCCGTCTCCCAGAAGCGCCCGAAACTCGACCGCACGTCGAACGCGAAGGTCTTGCGGTAGTCGCTCGAGATAAAGCCCCCCACCTCGGCGTAGGCCGGCACCTCGAGCCCGAGCCCCGGGGTACGCGTGTCCTGGAACTCGCGCCCCGCCCGCAGGTCCGTATACGCGTTGCCCCCGAAGGTGAAGAAGTTGCGCGTCGTCATCCGGAAGCGACCCCCGGTGCCGGCGGAGTTGAACAGCGACGGCGTGTTGAGGTAGTCCAGACTCGCGAAGGCGTTCACGCTCGCGGAGTTGAACATCCCGAACGGATCGAACCAGTTGTACTCCCCGTAGACGTTGCCCTCGCGGGAGTTGTTGAAGAACAGCAACCCGAGGTCGTTCGGGTCGTAGCGCGCGCTCTCCTCCCCGTAGCGCACGCCGTAGCGCAGGCGGCCCGTGAGGCGGTCGAGACTAAGGTTGAGCTTGTGGCCGAAGACGTTCTCGGGGGTCGGCGTCCCGCGCTGCAGGCCGTACTGCTGCGACACCCCGAGGTCGCCGTTGACGCTCCAGTCGTTGGCCTCGTCGCGCAGGTCCCAGACCAGGCCCGTGAGGTTGGCGTCGTAGGTCGAGCCCGCGCGCAGCACGGTGGTGTTGAGCAGGGTCGCGAAGGAGTTGTGCGGCAGGTTCTGGTCGAAGCTCACCACCGAGTAGTTCGTGAGCGGCGAGGTCGTCACCTCGCGGGTCTCCCCCGTGCCCGTGCGCCGGATCGCGGCCCGGGTCTCGGCCTCGACGGCGTTGAAGACCCCGATCCCGAGGCCGTTCGCGAGGCGCCCGCTCACCTTGGTGGCGTTGAGGAGCTGCGCGCGGGCCGGGTTCGCGATCACCTCCTCGCCCTCGCCCGCCGCGTCGTAGGCCGCGCCGAAGTCGACGGGCGTCCCGCCGATGCGCCGCGAATAGAAGAAGCCACCCTTCTGGAACAGCTCCACGCCCTCGGTGAAGAAGGCCCGGTTCTCGTTAAATCTGATCTCGTTGGCGGACAGGTTCAGCACCTGGTCGTCCGAACGGGCGTTCGAGAAGTCCGGCACGAGCGTCATGTCGAGCGTGAAGGCGTCCGAGAGGCCGTACTTCAGGTCGAGGCCGCCGCCGAGGCCCGTGCCCCACTCGTTGCGCGGGTCGGCCGCCGGGTCGCTGCGGTGCGTCACGGCGGCCGTCACGAAGGGCGTCGCCTGGAAGCGCACCGGCGGGCGCAGGCCCCGCAGTCCACTCGCCGCCCCGAGTTGCGTCGCGAGCGCAGGCCCCTTCGGGTCGATGAAATTCCAGAACGACTCCTCGCGCCGGCGCCGGATCTGCCGCCCGAAGTTGATGTCCCAGGTCTGGACCTCCTCGTCGGTGAAGCGCAGCATCGAGTAGGGGATCCGCAGCTCGGCCGTCCACCCGAGGCTGTCGATCGTCGTGGCCGAGGTCCAGATCCCGTCCCAGCTACGGTCCCCGCTCTGGAGGGGCTCGCTGCCGCCACCGCTGTCCCCGCTCGAGAACTTGCCGTCGTACTGGACGTTGGCCGGGGTCACCACGAAGCTTGTCGCGTTGATGCCGTCGCGGTACGGGTTGATGATGATCCCGAAGTAGTCCGTGTTGCGCAGCCGGTCGCGCTCGCTGAGCTGCCGCAGGATGCTGTCGGGGTGCTCGTCGAAGAGTCGCGCGACCACGTACACGGCGTCGTCGTCGAAGCCGAACCACACCTGCGTCCGCTGCGAGGCCGGCTCCCCGGGGCGGGGCGAGTTTTGGCGAAAGCCCTCCGCCGGCGGCAGCGCCCGTACCGCCGCGTCGATCTCGCCGTCGATCTCCCACGGGGCCTCGAGCCGGATGGCCTCGAAGGTCTTCGCCTCCCGCTCGGCCTTCACGCCCTGCGCCGGGAGGGTTACGCTTCCGCAAAACCCGCCGAGGAGGAGCCAACAAGTGAGGAGGGGTCTGAGCACGCGGCCGCAAAAGTCGCGTGTGTCGTGTGTTCACGGTGCCACAAATCCCCAAATGTCTAGCGAACGCTACCGGCGGATTTAGTGCACGTCCGCACTCGGCGCCCGGTCGGCGTCCAGGCGCTGCTCGAGGCGCCGGACGAGGGTCGTCAACTCCGCCACCCGCGCACGCAGCGCGTCGTGCTCGCGGCGGAGCGCCAGGTTTTCCGCGGCGACATCGTCCTCGGGGGACGCGGCAGCCAGGATGTGCTCTGCCAGTGGGCCCTGACCGCCGCCGCCGCCGATCAGACCGTTGTTGCCCTGGTAGGTGGCGACCGTACGGTAGACGATGCCGTTGTCGTCGATCAGGAGGCGGTAGTACTGCTTGCCGTTGTTGGGCGTCGTAGGGAGGTTGTCTATCCGCAGCGGGGTGTCGGCGTTGCGCGGGGTGATGTGCAGCGTCGAGAGGGGGTTGACCTGCGTGCCGACGCCGACGCGCTGGACGGCCGGATCGAAGAGCGCCGTATTGTTGAGGTTGCCGATCTGCCCGGTCACCTGGAACTTCCTCGCGTGGACGTGGACGCCGCCCTCGTTGTTGACGATGTCGTAGTCGTCGTTGTTGGCGCCGTTGTTGAATCGCGCGAGGAAGATGTTGTTGTTGTCGCCGAAGTACTGGCTGTTCGCGGCCCGGAGACGGATGTCCCCGTTGGCCACGAGGAGCCTGTCGCTCGCGGAGGTGTTGGCCCCGTCGCCGATCGCGACGTTGCCCGTGTTGCGGTCGATGTTGAGGTAGGTGGCCCCGAGGTGACGATTGAACTGGAGTTGGTTGAGGGTGCCCTCGTAGCGGACGTGGAAGCCGAAATCCTGCGTGGGCGCCCCCTCGATGAGGCGGATGCCGGCGGACTGATTGATGGTCGACTGTTGAAGCAGCAGCTCGGTGTCAGTGCCGTTGGTGCCCTGCGCCACGTGGAGCTTGCCGGCCGGGGCGTTCGTACCGATGCCGACGTTGTCGGCGGCGTTGACGAGGAAGGTCGGGCCACCGGCGGCCGTCCGCGTCCACGGCGAGGCGGCGGAGAGGGCCGCGAGGTCGGTGCGGGTCACGTCGCCGGTGCCGTTGGCGGACAGTACGTACGTCGGGGCGTTGTTGGTGGCCAGGGTCCCGATCCGGAGTCTCCCGCGCAGGTCGGTGAGGCTGGAGGCCGCGTTGTTCGCGCCGACGACGAGGGCGTTGCCCTCCGACTGGAGGTGGAGCGTGCCGACGGCGTTAGCGGCGTAGGCGTTGACCTGCGTCGAGCTTACGCCGACGTAATCGCCGTTGCTCCCGACGCGCACCACGCCCCCGCCGGCCGCGGTGAGCGGGGTGGTCGCGGCCACGTGGAAGGCGGTCTGCGGGGCGTCCGTCAGGATGCCGACGCGCTCCACGGCCGGATTGCCGTCGATGCTGAGGATGGACTTGGTGTCGGTGCGGTTGCGGAACTTCGCGAGGGCGTTGGTCACGAAGCGCCAGTCGGTGCCGCCGTTGCTGTAGATGTAGTTGGTGCCGTCGCGAAAGCGAAGTTGACTCGCGGCGACGAGGGTCGTGTGCCCGTTTACGCTCAGCTGGTCGGTCGCCGAGGCGGCGCCGGTCTGCCCGATCGCCACCGGCCGGTTCGACAGGGGGCTGATCACGTTGGCGTTGTTGACCCACAGGTCGGTGTTGGTCGGCGCGGACATCAGCGACGCGGCCGAGCGGTAGCGCAGCACGCCGTTGACGTCCGTGACGAGGACATTCGTCTCGGACGACCCGACCTTCAGCCCCTCGAGGCGAATCGGTCCGGCGGTGTTGGTTGCGCTCGCGCGGACGTGCAACGCGACGTTCGCGTCCCCGGGTCCGGGAATGCCGATGCTGGTCTGGGCTTGCGCCAAAACCACCGCCAACTGCAGCGCAGCGGCGAGGGTGAAGTGTAGTTTTCTCATCTGTTCACAGGCTTGTCCGCCGTTCCCGAGGGGGGAAGTCGTCATTCCTGTGTTACACCCTTCAAACTCAGTGCCACGACGGGTGCTGGCCAGCTATTGCAACGTGTTAGTCGCGACCCGGCGGGTAGGTTTTGCCGAAAGGCCAATAGCCTGTATACGTGTGCGTTGTGGGCTTTCGCCAAAACGTATCATGCCGTACTTTCAACTGTATTGCCCTGTATACACATAGGTTGATAAGCGTCTTGCCCAACACTATTTCACGGGCGGATAAAACCACCTTTTTACCTCTTCACCCATTGTCCGCGAAACTCGGGTACTGCGTCATGCCCCCGTCTACGTAAAGCGTCGCCCCGGTAATGTAATCGCTCTCGTCGCTCGCGAGCCAGGCCGCCACCGAGCCGACGTCCTGCGGCTGGCCGATGCGCGCGTAGGGGATCAACTTCAGCAATTCTTTCTTGCGGGCCTCGTCGCTCCAGACCGACTCGTTGATCGGGGTCGCGATGGCGCCGGGGCTGATCGAATTGACGCGAATGCGGTCGGGGCCGTACTCCTGCGCGAGGGTCTCCATGAAGAGCTTGAGCCCACCCTTCGACGCGGCGTAGTTGCTGTGGCCCGCCCAGGGGATGACATCGTGGACGCTCGACATGCAGATGATCTTCCCGAGGGCCGCGCTCACGTCGGGCCGCATGCCGCGCCCGAGGAACTCCCGCAGCGCGGCGCGCGCCACGAGGAACTGTCCGGTGAGGTTGACGTCGATCACGGCGCGCCACTGCTCGATGCTCATGTCGTGCGTGCGGGCGTCCTGCTGGATGCCGGCGTTCGCCACCGCGATGTCGACGGTTCCGAAGGTCTCGACGGTTTTGGCGAAAAGCCGCTCGACATCCTCCTCCTCCGAGGTATCGGCCTGGATGAGCAGCGTCTTCGCCCCGGGGCGGGCCTCCGCGATGGCCTCCGCGACGGCCCGGCCGCCGTCCTCGTCGCCGTGGTAGTTGATGGTCACGTTGGCGCCCTCGACGGCGATTGAGTGCGCCACCGCCGCGCCGATCCCGCTCGACGATCCGGTGACGATGGCGGTTTGGCCGACGAGGCGGTCGTTTGGCTTCTGGTACATGCGATTCGCAAACGCCGGAGACGGTATCGGGTTTGAGGCTAGGGTCAGGCCCGGCCTAGCTTTTAAATGCGTCGAGGGCTCAGTGTCGAGTGACGCGGCGTGCCGTATCTCCCTTCCCCGAACCCTCGACGCTGCCCTAAACCCGGGTTGGCCTAGTAGGCATTCCCCCCGTCCACGTTCTTGCCGTTGTCGCGCCACCAACCCTGCTGGGTGTCGCCGCCGAACACGGCCCACTCGACGAAGTTGGTGTAGACCTGGTCGATGCGGACGCGCTCCTTCGGGTAGCGGAACGACTCCGGGAGGTGCACCGCCCACGGGAGGTTATTCTTGTCGACGTACCAGTAGCCCGTGACGGGGTTGGAGGCGTCGGCCTTGGTGTTGAACAGGCTCCGGTCCGCCTTGTCGGTCGGGGCGTAGCCCGCCATGTGGATCTCGATCGAGCGGTCCTGGCTGCGGATCATGAAGGCGTCGTAGGGGGGCTTGCCCAGCTTCGCGCGCTCGATTGGGGTCTTGAACGTGATCACGAGCTCCTGCTGGTGAGCCTCCTGGCGGGGCTTACCGGGATCGGTGTTGATGAGTCCGAAGCGGGTGTTGAGCAGGGTCCAGGCGTTGGCGAACGCCGGGATCACGGCGGTCTTCACGCTTTGCTCCGTGCCGTTGGCGTTGAGCTTGAGGTAGGAGTTGCCGGCGAGTTGCTGCCCGGTGACCGACTCGATGAGCTCGGGCGCGACCGGGAGCTGGAACGCGAAACCGTGGTTCTGCGTGGCGCCCAGGGCCCGGAGCGAGAGCTTGATCCGGAGGTCCTTGACGCGGTTGTCCGGGGCGAGTACCTCGGTGACGTTGTAGTCCACCACGAGGTCGTTGAAGTCGTAGTCGCCGGTGTGGGGCCACATGTCCTCGTAGGCGAGCGTGCCGTAGACGCCCTTGCCGGGGGCGTAGGCAGCGAAGGCGCGGAGCTTGTCGGCGGGGTAGGCGTCCTTGTAGTCGGGCACGCCGTCCTCGTCGCGGTCGAAGCCGCTCACATCGGCCGGGGGCGTGCGCGAGACATCGACGGCGGAGTAGGGCTTCGGCTCCACGATGAAGACCGCGTCGTTGAAGTCGCTGTCGCCGCCGGGGCGGTTGAGGTCCTCGAACCCGAGCACGAGTACCTCGCGGGGGTCGTTGGCCAGCAGGATGGCGTGGCGGCGGAACTCCGGCTTCGTGAAGGTATTGAAGTGGTCGAGCGTGTAGCGCGTGCCACTCTTGGCGTCGACGCGCTGCTGCTTGTCGTTCCAGCCGTTCGGGATGAGGAAGAAGCAGACGCCGGTATTCGCCGGGACCTTACCGAGGTAAACGCGGTCGCCGGTCGTGAGGCCCCCGCCCGAGCCCACGAAGCTCACGTTCGGGTAGGCGATCGTCAGCTCCGAGACGTCCTTGACGCTCTTGGGCTCCCGGTCGAGGTCGAAGAGGAAGTACCCGACGGCGTTGGTGTTGCCGGCGCCCTCGTGGGCGAACGTGAGCCAGACCTCGGCGGCCTTCTCGAAGCGCAGCGTGGAGCTGTACTTGCTGTTGAGGTACTCGGGGTGGTGCTGGTGGATCGAGGTCTCCGGCAGGTTGTCGCTGATGAACTTGAGCACGTCCGGAAAGATCTTCCCCTGCGGAGCGAGGTAGGCGGGGACGCCCTGTTTGTTGAAGGTACCCATGTACTTGTAGCCCGCGCGTGCGGCCAGGCCGTCCTCGCCGCCGTCGAGGGCAATGACGCCGCTGTAGTCCCAACCGGGCTGCTCGACGATCTCGTCGCCGACCACGCGTCCGTTGGCGTTCGTGCCGCCGATGGCGTAGCGGGTGCTGCCGGTTTTGGCGACAGCTACCTTGTGCACCTGCGGGAAGCCCGCGGCCCGCACCTTCACCGTGACCGAGTCGAGGTCGTTAGGGAGGGAGAGGGTCGGCGACCAGACCCCGCCGGCGTCGGTGAGGCCCTCGGCGAGTTGCACGAGGGAGTCCGCGGCCGAGGTCGCGTAGAGGCTCACGTGGACCCCCGCGAGTTTGTCCGACCCAACGGCCGTGGAGATCGCGAAGGCGGACTCGGCGGTGGTCTCGAAGGTGAACCCCTCGGGGGCCCTCGCGATGCGGATGTCGCCGAGTTGCCCCGGGGCGGCCCCCTCGTCGAAGCCTTCGATGCGGTCTAGGGAGCTCTGGCAGGCCTGCGCGAGCAGTCCCGCGCCGGCCACGAGGGCGAGCGAGGTGAGGTGGGTGAGGTTATGCTTCATGGTGCTGTGTGCGGTCGTGTGATTGGGGAGGGCCCGGGGGCTTAGACGTTGGCGCGCTGGACGCTCGCCGGGAGGGTGCGGTACAGGAGCGTGAGGTCGTACCAGAAGGAGCGGACGCGGGCGTACTCGATGTCGAGGGACTTGCGGCGCGACTCCGAGACCTCCTGTCCGCCGCGCTCGGTGACTTGCCACAGGCCCGTCATCCCGGCGGGGGCGAGGAATCGCTCGGCGTTCGCGTCGGTGGTGAGGGTCTCGGCCTCGTAGACGGGGAGGGGGCGGTTGCCGACGAGGCTCATGTCGCCGCGCACGACGTTGTAGAGCTGCGGCAACTCATCGAGGGAGCTGTTGCGTAGGAAGTGGCCGACGCGCGTGACGCGGGGGTCGTTCTCGACCTTGAGGAAGGAGGCTTTCGCCAAAACCGCCTCCGCCTCCGCTTCGGAGACCCAGCCCCCGTCGCCGATGAGCGTGGACGCGGTGGTGAGGGGCTCGGGGTGGCCGATGCCGCCCGGGGCGCCGGGGTCGTCGTCGTAGGCGTTGAGGTGCCGCACGTCGCTGAGGAGCTGGTCGGCGTCGATGCGCATCGTACGGAACTTGAAGAAGTCGAAGACGCGCCAGTTCTGCCCGACGCGCTTGGAAGCGTAGAAGATGGGCCCGCGGGACTCGCTGCGGATCGCGAGCGCGATGACGGCGAAGACCGGGGCGAGCAGTACGAGCAGTACCGTCGCGATGGCGAGGTCGAGGAGTCGTTTGTTGGTCATGGGAGCAGTGCGGGGTGCGGGGTGCGTTAGATGTGGTTCGGGTGATTCGCCCTATACCGCGGTGGCGGTTCGGGCGTGGACGAGGCGGAAGACCTTCGCGAAGCCGGCCTTCTCGCGGGAGCCCGGGGCACGTTGCGGCTGGACGGAGGGCAGGAGGCGCTGGAGGCGCATATTGAGCTCGAGTGGATTGAAGGGCTTCGTGAGGAAGTCGTTGGCCCCGGCCGCGATGGCGCCGATGCGCTCGGAGCTCTCGAAGTGGGCCGAGACCACCACCACGGGTAGGTTCGCGAAGGCGGCCATGCCGCGGAGGCGTCTGAGGAGTTCGACCCCGCCCATGCGCGGCATCGAGAGGTCGAGGACCACGGCGTCTACCGACTCGCCCTTGAGCAGGTACTCGAGGGCCTCGACGCCGTCGGCGGCGGTGGCGACGTCGTAGCTGCCGTGGAGCACCTCCGCGAGCAGGGTCCGCATGACGGCCGAGTCGTCGACGATGAGTAGGTGTGGTTTCATGTGCGTTGTGCTTCGTTGTGCTTCGTTCGCGCGGTGCGAATATTCGATGTAGCTACCGGTATCGACGTAGCTATGGGTGCAAAAACGACGCCAAGCGATCGGGACCGGGTCGTCTCATTTCGGAGTTTGGTAGGGGTAGCCCGTTGAATCATAGGAATGCTCCGTTTGGAGGTACTAATTTTATATCACCTATCGACATAGGCTCATTTGATCGCCCTAATCATATAGGCAATTTAAGCATATGTAAGAGCCAAGCAGGTCCGGCATCCCCGCGGCGGGCCACTGAAGACGCAAAACCGAATCCTGGGTGCAATAACCTGTAGATCAATAGATTGTGTGGAACTTGCGTGTCGTCGTAGTGCCCTCCTTTTACTATAGGAAAGAGCCCTGACACATGACTACAAATTAAATATCACCTTTTCGGGATGCTTTCTGCGCAGTTGGCGCAGCGTTTGCCTAAGCTACCCCGACAAGCACGCTAGACACACGCAGACACAGCAAACACACGCTCAAACACGAACTATGAACGAAGTTTTTATCCGCAAGGGAGCAGGTTACGTAAAGGTACCCTACGATCAGATCCTATACATCGAGAATATCGGTGACTACGTCCGGATCAAGACCAACGAAGGGTCGCACACGCTGCACTCCACGCTCAAGCGCATCGGGGAGCGACTGTCGAGCAGCAACTTCGTCAAGGTCCACCGCTCGTACATCATCAACCTGTCGAAGATCTCCAACATCGCCGACACCTCGCTCAAGATCGAGGACAAGGTCATCCCCGTCAGTCGTGCCAACCGCCCGAAGCTCATGAGCCTCATCAATGTGATCTAGCCCTTACGTTAGACGCGGCGAGCCCTCGGAGGAGTGGCGCGCCGAAACTTCCCCGACCCGCCTCGTCCCGCTAAAGCTGCGGGGCGAGGCGGGTCTTTTTTTGGCTCTCATGTTTAGTTCGTCGCCCGCTCCCGTTCGCCCTAGACCGAATCCGTGGGCTCTAAACCGCTCCAGATCGCTTACCCTTCCGTAGCCGACCGACGCCGCCCATACCTTCTTCCATTTAGGCTTGCGCCAAAAACGTCTCGACCGCCGCGTACAGTAGCTCGGGCTGTTCTGCGTGGACCCAGTGCCCGGCACCCGGCACAGTTTGCAGTTGCGCCCCCGGGAAAACTTCGGAAATCCCCGCCCAGTCCTCGTCGCGGACGTAGCCAGAGTCGCCGCCCCGCACGAAGAGCGCCGGGCCGCCCCAGGTCCCACCCCCCACCGGCTCGAGGATCTGATCGTACTCCTGCTCGAGGACATCCAAGTTCAGTTTCCACGCGTAGCCCTCGCCGCTGCGCCGCAGGTTCTTCAGCAAGAACTGCCGCACGCCCGCCTCCGGGACCTGCGGACGCAGGCGCGCCTCCAACTCCGCGCGAGTAAGTTTTTGCGAAAGCGGAAGCCCCCGCATCGCGGCGAAGATCTCGTCGTGCCCCCGGGCGTAACGCAGCACGCCCATGTCCACCACGACCAGTTTCCTGAGCCGATCCGGGAAGTCCAACGCGAAGCGCATCGCCACCTTCCCGCCCATACTATGCCCCAGCACGTCGACCTCGTGCATCCAATTGTCCTCCAGGAACGCCGCCAAGTCCGCCGCCATCTCCGCGTAGGTATGCGTACCGAGGTGCGGCGACCTCCCGTGGTTGCGCAGGTCCACGAGGACGCACATCCGGGTCTCCGCCCAACGCGTAGCCAACGTCTGCCAGTTGTCCAGCGACCCGAATAGCCCGTGGAGGATCAAGAGCGGCTCACCGGCCCCGAGGATTTTGTGATTGAGGAGCATGGGGGAGGGGAGAAGTCTAGGGGTCTAGGGGTCTAGGGTGATCCGGTGCTAAGCGGAGACGAAAGAATCTAAGAAGGGTCACGCCCCAGGACCCCAGCGGGGTCGAACCACGAGTAGCCCGGGGTCGAACAGGCCCGAAAAGAACAAAGCCAGACACCAACATCACTACCCACCCAAAAAAAACTACGACCTACGACCCCGAACGAAAGAACGGCCCCCAAGCAGCCCCCCCCAACGAGCGAAGCGAGCCCCCCCAGGACCCCAGCGGGGTCGAACCACGAGTAACCCGGGGTCGAACAGGCCCGAAAAGACCAAAGCCAGACACCAACATCACTACCCACCCAAAAAAAACTACGACCTACGACCCCGAACGAAAGAACGGCCCCCAAGCAGCCCCCCCCAACGAGCGAAGCGAGCCCCCCCAGGACCCCAGCGGGGTCGAACCACGAGTAACCCGGGGTCGAACAGGCCCGAAAAGACCAAAGCAAAACATCAACACGACTACACGCCCAAAGCAAGCTACGACCTACGACCCCGGGACCTACGACCCCGGGAACGAAAGAACGGCCCCCAAGAAGCCCCCCCCCAACGAGCGAAGCGAGCCCCCCCAGGACCCCAGCGGGGTCAAACCACGAGTAACCCGGGGTCGAACAGGCCCGAAAAGACCAAAGCAAAACATCAACACGACTACACGCCCAAAGCAAGCTACGACCTACGACCCCGGGCACGAAAGCACAGCCCCGCGCCCACCCCCGCGCCCAGCCCCCTACCGCCTCACCTCAATCCCGCCTTCGCCCTCCAGCACCCGCTGCACATTCGCCATCGCCTTGTCCACCTCCTTGTCGTTCAGCGTCCGGTCCGTTCGCTCGAACACGAAACGCACCGCGTAAGACCGCTTCCCCGCCCCCAACTTCGCCGCGTCCTCGTAGACGTCAAACAGCTCGATCGACCTACAGATCGCCGTGGCGGGTTTTCGCGAAAGCTGAACGATCTGCGCGAACGTCACCGACGCGTCGACGAGCAGCGCGAGGTCACGCCGCACCTGCGGGAACTTCGTCAGCTCGGGCGCCACGCGACCGCCGCCCTGCCTGCCGCGCAGCCGGCGCCCGGCCACCTCCGAGAGGGCCTCCCAGTCGAGCAGCGCCAGGTAAATCTCGTCCGACTTACAGTCAAAGTACGCGACGTAGGCCGGGGCCACGCGCCCGACCAGCGCCACGGCCCGCTCGCCGATCATCAGCTCCTGCGCGTACGCGAAGGCCCCGACGTGGGTACCCCCGGGCTCAGCGGCGCGCTCCCCGTCCACCGCCACGCCGATGGCCCGGACGGCGCCCTCGGCCAGTCCGCGGACCTGCGCGTAGCTCGTCGCCCTGACCTCCGTCGACCAGTGCCCCGGCTCGCGCGCCCCCGTGCTCCAGATGGCGAGCTGCTCGTACTCACTGGGAGCGGCCCCGGCGCCACTGCGGAGGTAGCCCTTGCCGAACTCGAAGAACTGCAGGTCGAGCCGCTGGCGATTCTGGTTGTAGGTCACCGCCTGCAGGCCCGTCGGTACGAGGTTGACCCGCATCGCGTCCAGCTCGACGGTGCTCGTATTGTGGATGCGCACGAGGTCGCCCACGCTGTCCGGGGCGAGGGTTTCGTACACTTTCGACGGCACGAGCGAGAGGCCCATCGCCTCGTGCAGGCCGCGCCCGATCAGGTACTCCGCCGCCCGCCGCCGCAGTTGGTGGGCGCTGGGGTAGGGTTGCACGGCAGGGCTCAGGCGGATGCGACTCGGCAGCGGCACCCGGTCGTAACCGTACACCCGCAGGAATTCCTCGACGACATCCGCCTCGCGGGCCACGTCCGTCCGGTTGGTGGGTACCTCCAGGGTGAGCGATTCGTGGTCTTCGCTCGTGCCGACGACCGTAAAGTCGAGCGCCTCCAGGATGCCCGTCACCTCCGCAGGAGTCGCCTCGACGCCCGTGAGTTGACGCAGGCGCGCCATAGACAGTTCGACGCGCGCGGGGAGGACGGCTTTCGCCAAAACATCCACCACGGGTCCTTCGAGCTTCGCGCCCGCGACCTCACCGAGCAGCGCGACCGCGGCGTGGAGCGCGTCCACGGTCCGCCCGATGTCCACGCCCTTCTCGAAGGTGCGGCTTGCGTCGGTGTGGAGTTTGTGGCGCGCGGCCGTGCGGCGGGTCTGCGTCGCCTCGAAGACGGCCGACTCCAGGAAAATCCGCGTCGTCGTGGCCGTCACGCCCGATCCTTTCCCCCCGAAGACGCCCGCCAGGCAGAGCGGCGCGTCCGCCCCGTCGCAAATCACGAGGTCCTCCGCGGCGAGTCGGCGCTCGACGCCGTCCAGGGTCACGAAGGGCGTCCCCGCCGGCAGCGTCCGTACGCGAATCCCGGGCGCGGCGAGCTTGTCGAGGTCGAAGGCGTGCAGCGGCTGGCCGAGGTCGTGCAGGATGTAGTTGGTCGCGTCCACGACGTTGTTGATGGAGCGTACGCCGATGGCCTCGAGGCGGTGGCGCAGCCACTCCGGCGACGCACCGACGGTGATGCCGGTGAGCACGGCGCCGGCGTAGCGCGGGGCGGCCCCGGGGGCGAGGACCTCGACGGCGATCGCGGGAGCGCCGGAGCCGAGCTCGTCGTCGTGAACCGGGCTGCCGACCTGAGTCCTCCCCGGTCCCTGTTCCGTTGCGCGGGCCGTGGCCCGGCTGGCCCGCAAAGGCCCGGCGTAGCTCTCGTGGATCCGTAGGTAGGCGTGCAGATCCGCCGCGACGCCCCGGTGCGAAGTCGCGTCCGAGCGGTTTGGCGTAAGCCCGATCTCCAGGGTCACGTCCTGCGCGAGCTCGAACACCTCCGCCGCCGGCGTCCCGGGTGCGTAGGCCTCCTCGAGCACCAGGATACCGTCATGCGACTTGCCCGTCCCGAGTTCGTCCTCGGCGCAGATCATCCCCATCGAGACCTCCCCGCGGATCTTGCCCTTATTAATGGTGAGGGGCTCGTCGGCGCCGGTCGGGTGCAGCGTCGTCCCGACGGTCGCCACGAGCACGGTCTGCCCGGCCGCGACGTTCGGGGCGCCACACACGATCTGAAGGGGCTCATCCCCCCCGACGTCTACCGTCGTCAGCGAAAGCCGATCCGCCCCCGGATGCTTCCCGCAGGTCAGCACCTTCCCGACCACGACGCCCCGCAGCGAGCCCGGCACGGACTCCCACTCGTGTTGCCCCTCGACCTCGAGCCCGAGACCCGTCAGCATCTCGGAGATCCGCTCCGGGGCGTACGGGAGGTCGAGGTAGTCGCGGAGCCAGGAGAGGGAGACGGTCACGGGAGGGTGGATTATTGCGGGCCGCGAAGGTAGCGGCGTGACGCGAAGGCGGGGTCGGCCTTTACGCCATCGCCACCGCAGGTGAACCCTTACCTTCCCCCTCCTATGAACCTCATCATCCCGATGGCCGGCCGCGGGTCGCGCCTCCGCCCCCACACCCTCACCGTCCCCAAACCCCTCCTCAAAGTAGCCGGCAAACCCATCGTCCAGCGCCTGGCCGAGGACTTGACCGCCTCCCTCACGGAGCCCGTCGACCACATCGCCTTCGTGATCGGGGACTTCGGCGAGGGCGTCCGCGAGGAGCTGATGGCCGTGGCGAAGTCGCTCGGGGCGGAGGGCCACGTCGTCACGCAGGACCAGCCCCTCGGCACGGCCCACGCCATCCTGTGCGCCGCCGAACTGCTCGAGGGCCCGACCATGATCGCCTTCGCGGACACGCTCTTCAAGGCGAGCTTCGACTTCGACACGTCACAGGACGGCTTCATCTGGGCGCAACGCGTCGAGGACCCGAGCGCCTTCGGGGTACTGAAGGTCAACGACGAGGGCGTCATCACGGACTTCGTCGAGAAGCCGGTCGAATACGTCAGCGACCTCGCCATCGTCGGCATCTACTACGTCCGCGACGGCAAGGCCCTGCGCCGCGAACTCGAGTACCTCATCGACAACGACATCAAGGACAAGGGCGAGTACCAACTCACGAACGCCCTGGAGGCCCTCAAGGCCAAGGGTACCCGCTTCCGCCCCGGCGAGGTGGAGGAGTGGCTCGACTGCGGCAATAAGCAGGCCGTCGTCCACACGCACGCCCGCGTCCTCACCCTCAAGGCGGACACCGAGACCCTGGTAGACCCGAGTGCCGAGGTGGCCGACAGCGTCCTTATCCAACCTTGCTACATCGGGCCGGGCGCCAAGATCAGCAACTCCGTCGTCGGTCCGTACGTAAGCCTCGGGGCCGGCAGCGCCATCGTCGACAGCGTGGTACGGAATTCGATCATCCAGGACAAGTCCACCGTCACGCGCGCCAACGTCGCCGATTCCATGATCGGCGCCCACGCGACATACCTCGGGACGCCCGCCGACGTTTCGGCAGGGGACTACTCCGAGATCCAACAGTAGCAATGACCTTACGCCTCAGCATCACCTGCGCCCTCGTGGTCGCCACCGCGCTCGCCGACCCGTTCGGGGCCGTGTGCCGGGCGCAGGCGCCACGCGAGATCACGGAGGCGCAGGTGATGACCGAGGCCAAACTCATCGAGGCCGCTGGCTTGGCCCTCAAGGGCGACGACCGTGCCGCCCTCGAGGCGTACGGGGCGCTCTTGCTGCAAGACCCGACCAACTCCGCGGCCGCGTACTCCGCCGCACGCCTCGAGCAGAAGGCCGACCGCCCCGCCGAGGCCGTCAAGCTCCTCCAGCAGGCCCACCGCGCCGACCCCACGAATACCTACGTTACGCAGGCCCTCGCCGAGGCCCTCAGCGCCGCCGACCGACACCAACTCGCCGCCGAGGTCTACGGCGAACTCTTCGCCGCCGACCTGCGCCGCGAGGAGTTCCTCCTGCGCCAAAGCCAGTCCCTCGCCCAGGCCGGCAAGCCCGACGCGGGCCTCAAGGTCCTCCAGGCCTACCTCGTGAAGGGCGGACGCCTCACGCCCCTCATCGGGCAGCAGCGCTTCACGCTGGCCGTCGCGATGAACGACGCCGACCTCGCGATCCGCGCCCTCGAAGAACTCATGGACGCCTTCCCGAGCAACCCGGACTACTACCAGGAACTGGCACAGTTCTACCGCCGCACCGGCAAGGAGGGCGCCGCGGTGTCCATCTGGGAGCGGATGGCCGCGCGCTTCCCGACCGACGAGCGCGCCGCCCTCGGGCTCGCCGGCCAGGGCAAGCTAAACAAGGCCGAGGAGGACTTCATCACGCGCCTGCGGCCCCTGTTCGCCGACCGGCGCATCGGGATCGACAACAAGATCCTGCAGCTCATCCCGATCGTCCAGGAGGTCGTCGACCGCGGCGACACCGTGCTCGCGAACCGTGTCCTGCCCCTGGCCCTCAGCCTCACCGAGGTCCACCCCGACCAGGCGAAGGCCTTCGCCGTGTACGCGGACCTGCTCCTCGCCGCCGACCGACCCGCCGAGGCCGCCGAGGCCTACGCGCAGACGGTGACCCTCGACCCGGGCGTGTACGTGGTCTGGGAGCAGTACCTGCGGAGTCTCGCGGAGACGGGCGCCACCAAACGCCTGCTCGACGTGTCCGAGGATGCCCTGACGCTGTTCCCGAACCAGGCGCGGCTCTACCTCTACAACGGCCGCGGGCTCGCGCGCCTCAACGACTTCACCGCCGCCGAGAACACCTTTCGCCAGGGGGCCGTGCTCGCGATGTCGGACCGGGTGCTCGCCTACGACTTCGCGGAGGCCACCGCCGAGATGTACGGCCGCGAGGCGCGTTTTGCGGAAGCGCTCACCGCCATCGACGCCGCCCTCGGGGTACGCCCCAAGCACGGTCCGGCCCTCGCGCGCCGCGCCGAGATCCTGTTGCGGATGGGCCAGCCACAGCCCGCGCGAGAGTCCCTCAAGCTGGCCGTCGCCTCCTCGCCGGGCCACCCGTACGTACTCGCCGTCGAGGCCCTCGCCGCCCTCCAGGCCGTCGAGATCCCCAGCGCACAGAGCTTCCTCGAGGCCGCGCGCCGCGCCGGGGCACACAACATCGGCCTCTACCAGGAGGTGATGGGGGACGCGGCCTTCCTCACCGGCGACGAGGCTGCCGCCAAAACCCACTGGGAGCGCGCCGCCGCCATCGGGGGCGGCTCCCACCTGCTGGCCAAGAAACTGGCCGAGGGCAAGTACCTCAAGTGACCTCCTATGCGCAGTCCCTCCCTCTACCTCGCGGGCGTCCTCGCCGTGGCGATCTTATCGGCCTGCGGCAAGAAGGGCGGCCGGGTGGAGGCGTCGGGGCTTCCGCCAAAACTCACTTCGGTCGCCTTGCTCGAGCGGGTCGGACAGACCTTGTTCGTCCCGCCTTACGCCGAGATGAAGGGCGACGCCGAGGTGTTCGGCAAGAGCGTCGGCAACGTCAGACTCACCGCCATCGTCCGGCTCCGGCAGGACAGTGCGTTCTGGTTCACGCTGCGCAAGTTCGGTTTCGAGGGCGCACGTGGCCTCGTCACCGCCGACAGCATCATCGTCGTCAACCGCCTCGAGCGCGAGGTCCTGGCGCGCCGGGCCGACGATCTGCCGGACGGCGCCCGCCTGCTGCCGATCGACCCGACGGTGGCCAATCTCACGGCGGCCTTCGGGGGGGCGCCCATCGGGGACTGGCGCTCAGCGGAGGTCCGGCGCGAGGTCGGGCGCTACGTCCTCACGAGTAGCAAGTACGCCAACACCACCCTCACCGTCGACGGGCAGCGTTTCGTACCGACGGTTTGGGAGTACCGCGACGGCGACAAGTACGGACGCGTGGATTTTAGCGACTTTCGCGCCGCCGACCAGGGGCGCGTCTTCCCCTACGGCCGATCTTTGGTCTTCAGCGACAGCCCCGGCGACACGACCCGCGTCGAGATTCAGTTCAACTCCCTCAGCACCGATGCCGACCTGCGTTTCCCCATCTCGATCCCGGACGGCTACGCGCCGATGGAGTTGTAGGGTGCCTGGGGTGCCTGGGGTGCCTGGGGTGCCTGGGGTGCGTGGGGTGCGTGGGGTGCGTGGGGTGCGTGGGGTGCGTGGGGTGCGTGGGGTGCGGGTGCGTTGGGGGGAGGGAGCTTTGACTTGGCTTCGTTGCTGGCGTGAGGGCTTGGATGCGGTGGGTCGCTTCTGCTGTGCATTATGCTCGTGTGGAGCGGGGCGCACGCTTTACCCGCGGTGGGTTATGGTCGCAGTGCTATTGGTTTTGGCGCAAGCCGCTTTCGCGCAAAACCAGCAACAGCTCGAGCGCCGCCGCAGGGAACTCGCCAACCAGATCGCGACCACGAGCAAGCTCCTCGAAACCTCCGCCAAGGATCGGGCCCTGGCCCTCGACCGACTCTACGGACTGCAACGCCAGATCGTGCAGCGCGAGGAGCTCATCAACGTCGTCCGCCAGCAGGTCACGCACGCCGACTCGAGCCTGATCCGTACGCAGCAGGTGATGGCCAGCATGGAGGCCGACATCTCGACCCTCACCGAGGAGTACGGCAAGATGGCGCGCGCGGCCCTGCGCCAGGGGCTCCTCAACAACCGCCTCGCCTACCTGTTCAGCGCCGCGAGCATCAACGAGGCCTTTCTGCGCGCGCAGTACCTGCGGCGCTACGACGAGAACCGCCGCCGCCAACTCGAACTCATCGCGAGCACGCGCAACTCGCTCGGGCGGAAGATCGCGCGCCTCGAGGAGCTCCGCGTCGAGCGCGCCGCGTTGCTCACCACCGAACTCACGCAACAGCAACTGCGCGAGGGCGAACTCCGGTCTAAGAACACCCTCATCCGCGAACTCGACGGGAGCCAGTCCAAGCTCAAGTCCGACCTCGAGCGGCAACTCAGCGACAAGGAGAACCTCGACGACGCCATCGCGAGCGTGATCGCCGAGGCCCGCGCCGCCGAGGAGCGCCGCAAACGTGAACGCGCCGCAGCCGCCGCCGCCGCGGCCGAACGCAAGCGCGTGGCGGCGGCCGAGGCCGAACGGAAACGTATCGCGGCAGCCGCCGCCGCAGCCGCCGCCGCCGCCAGGAAGTCCGATGTCCCGAGCGTAAGCAGCGCGCCGGCCCCCGCGCCCCCGGCACCCCGCGCGCGCCCGGCCACCCCGGCACCGGAGCCCGTCCTCGCGAGCGACTACAACACCGAACTCTCCGGCGAATTCGCGAGCAACCGCGGGAAGCTCCCCTGGCCCGTCGACAAGGGCTACGTCTCGAAGCCGTTCGGTCGACAGGCGCACCCGACGCTAAAGCGCGTCGAGATCAACAACAAGGGCGTCGACATCCGCACCGACCCCGGCGCCGCGGTCAAGTGCGTCTTCGAGGGCGAGGTGGTCGGGCTTCAGCAAGTGCCCGGCTACCACACGATGATCGTCATCCAGCACGGCGACTACTACACGGTCTACTCGAACCTCACGGACGTGCGCGTCAAGCAGGGCGCGCGCGTGGGTACGCGCGACATCCTCGGCGTGGCCGCCGTCGACGCCGAGACGCAAGTTTCGGAGGTGCACTTCGAGGTCTGGCGCGAGAAGGCCACGCAGGACCCGCGGGGGTGGGTGCGGGGGCTCAAGTAGGCGGTAGCGGGCTGGGTAATTTGCATCGCCAATCAGCATCAACTCATCATCCAATCCACTCATCTCATTTTCGTGCGTTCCTTTACCCTATGGCCAATGACTTTACGGTAAGTACAGGAGGGGCGGGCCTCGCGCAGGACGAGGAGCACGCTATCCTCGTGGGCGTCGTGCACGGCAACCTGCGCAAGGAAGTGGTCGACGAGCACCTCGACGAGTTGGAGTTCCTGGCGCTGACGGCTGGCGCCAAAACGGCCGAGCGCTTCGTGCAGAAGTTGGCGCACCCGGACAAGCGGACCTTCGTCGGCAAGGGCAAGCTCGAGGAGATCGCGGCCTACCTCGAGAAACACGAGGAGATCAACCTCGTGATCTTCGACGACGACCTGAGCGGCAAGCAGACCAACATCATCGAGGAGGAGCTCAAGGTCAAGATCGTGGACCGGACGAGCCTCATCCTCGACATTTTCGCGAGCCGCGCGCAGACCGCGCAGGCCCGAACGCAGGTGGAACTGGCGCAGATGCAGTACCTGCTGCCGCGCCTGCGGGGCCTGTGGACGCACCTCGAGCGCCAGCGCGGCGGTATCGGCATGCGCGGACCGGGTGAGAAGGAGATCGAGACCGACCGCCGGATCGTGCGCGAGGTGATCGGCAAGCTCAAGGAGAAGCTCGGGAAGATCGACCAGCAGAACGAGACCCGCCGCAAGAACCGCGGCGACGTGATCCGGGTGTCGCTGGTGGGCTACACCAACGTCGGTAAGTCGACGCTGATGAATCTGCTGTCGAAGTCGGACGTGTTTGCGGAGAACAAGCTCTTCGCGACCCTCGACACGACGGTGCGCAAGGTGGTGTTGGAGCATACGCCTTTCCTGCTCAGTGACACGGTCGGCTTCATCCGCAAGCTCCCGACGCACCTGGTGGAGAGCTTCAAGAGCACGTTAGATGAGGTGCGGGAGGCCGATTTGCTCGTGCACGTCGTCGACCTGGCGCACCCGCAGTACGAGGAGCACGTCGACAACGTCAAGCAGATCATGGCCGACCTCGGCGCGGCCGACAAGCCGACGCTGATGGTGTTTAATAAGTTGGACCTGTTCCGCATGCGCCACTTCGATGATTATCTCGACAAGGCGACGCGTAAGGAGATCGAGGTGGATTTACAGCAGCGACTACGGACGCGTTACGACGCGCCTAACGTGATGATTAGTGCGAGCACGGGGGAGAATGTGGAGCAGTTGCGCCACGAGTTGGTGATGATGGTGCGGGGGTTGTGGGAGGAGCAGTTTCCGCACCGGCGACCGATGTGGGCGGACTTGGAGTATGGGGTGTGAGGGGGGGCGCTTGTTTGGCTTCCTGGGATCTTAGGTGGGGGGGGGTGGCTTTTCTACTGTCCCGGGGTCGTAAGCGGGCGGTAGGTTAGCGCAGTCCGGCTGGCGCTCGGAGGGTTTGGGATTGGGTTGGTCGGTGAGTGTTCGACCCCGGGCAACTCGTGGTTCGACCCCGCTGGGGTCGGGGGGGCGTGGCTACTCCGATGCGCATTCATCATGTTTTGGCGAAAGCACCTCACAGATCCCCCTCCCCGCACGCCCGCGCCTCGTTTACCGTTTCAAACTCCACCGTCAAATGCTCCACGTCGAGCTCGTGTAGTGCCGCACGAAGTTTTGCCTTTAAGGCGTACAAATCGGCGACCTGGAGGCGGTCGTCTACCACGGCGTGCAAAGAGGCTAGGTGGTAGCTGCCGTCGAGGGTCCACAGGTGCAGGTGGTGCACGTCGGTGACCCCGTCTACCGCGAGGGCCGCACCGCGGATGCCCTCATAATCGATGCCCTCGGGAGAGGCCATGAGGAACACCCGCGCCGCCTTCCAGAGCCGCCGCACGACGCCGAAAAGGATGAAGACCGTGATCGCGATGCTCAGGGCCGGGTCGATCCACGGGGCGTCGACGTAGAGCATGACGATGGCGCCGATCAGTACCGCGACCCAGCCGAGGACGTCCTCGAGCAAGTGCCAAGTAAGCACCTGCTCGTTGAGGGAGTCGCCGCCGCCGCGCAGCTTGAATACCGCCGCCCCGTTGACGAGCACCCCGAGGATCGCGAGGTAGACCATGCCCCGGGCGTCGGGCTGGGTCGGGTTCCAGAGCGCGGGGATGGCCTCGGTGAGGACGTAGACAGAGCCACCGACAAGCACCAGGCCCGTGACCACGGCGCCGAGGGTGTTGAAGCGCTTGTACCCGAAGGTGAACGCGGCGTTGCGCTGGCCACGCTCGGCGAGGCGCTGGAAGTACCACGAGAGCCCGAGCGAGAGGGAGTCCCCGAGGTCGTGGAGGGCATCCGAGAGCACGGCGATGGACCCGGTGTAGAGTCCGCCGATGATCTCGACGACGGTGAAGGCGAGGTTGAGGAAGAAGGCCGTGCCGATGTTGCTGCCGCCGTGGTGGTGGTGGGCGTGATCGTGCGCCATGTGGGGAGCAACGCTAGGGCGGGGGGGCGTGTTGGGGGCTCTTAGGTCGCCGCCCCCGCGCCTTCCGCCTCCACCAACGCCTTCCACCCGCCCCTCACATCCTGAAAGTGGTGTATCCCCCGCGATTTCAAGATGCTCGCCGCAATCATGCTCCGGTACCCACTCTGGCAGTGCATGAGGAAAGGCCCGCTTTCGCGAAAACGACCTAGGTGCTCGTTGATGTCCGCCAGCGTGGCCAATTCAGCGTTGGCGAGGTGACCGGCCTCGTACTCGCCCGGCTTACGGACGTCGAAGATCCAGGGGGCTTTCGTTTTGCCGGAAGGCGCCTGCTGCGACGCCTTCGCCTCGCCGTCGAGGAGGCGCTGCACGACGGATGCGTCGATCGAACGCACGGTATCTACCTCCCGTCCGGCCGCCTGCCAAGCTTCAAAACCGCCTTCCAAGTAGCCCAAGGTCTGGTCGAAGCCGACGCGGGCCAGGCGCGTGATGACCTCCTCCTCGCGCCCGGGCTCCGCGACGAGCAGGATCGGCTGGTGCACGTCCTGAATCAAGGCCCCGACCCAGGGCGCAAACCCGCCGTCGACCCCGATGAAGATGCTGCGCGGGACGTGGCCCGCGGCGTAGGCCTCGCGGTCGCGCACGTCGAGCACGACGGCCCCGGTCTCGTTGGCGACGCGCTCGAAGTCCGCGGGGGCGTAGGCTTGTGTCCCGCGCTCGAGCACGGCGTCGATGTCCTCGTAGCCCTCGCGGTTCATCTTGACGTTGAGCGGGAAGTAGGCCGGGGGCGCCTGCAGGCCGTCGGTGACCTCGGCGACGAACTCCTCGCGGGACATGTTTTGCCGCAAGGCGTAGTTGGAGAGCTTTTGCCCGCCGATGGTGCCGACGGTCTCGGACGACATGTTTTTCCCGCAGGCCGAACCCGCGCCGTGGGCCGGGTAGACGAGCACCTCGTCGGCAAGCGGCATGATCTTGTTGCGGAGGGAATCAAAGAGCATTCCGGCCAGCCCTTCGGTCGTGAGGCCGTTGGCGGCTTGCGCCAAATCCGGTCGCCCGACGTCCCCGAGGAAGAGGGTGTCCCCGCTGAAGAGCGCGTGGTCGCGGCCGCCCTCGTCTCGCAGCAGATAGCACGTGCTCTCGAGCGTATGCCCCGGTGTGTGCAGCGCTACAATGGTGATGTCCCCGAGCTTGAACTCCTCGCCGTCGGTCGCGCTGTGGGTCTCGAAGCTCGTCTCCGCTCCCGGCCCGTACACAATCGGCGCGCCCGTCTGCCGCGCGAGGGTCACGTGCCCACTCACGAAGTCCGCGTGGAAGTGTGTCTCGAAGATGTACTTGATCTCCACGCCGTCCCGCGACGCGCGATCGAGGTACGGCTGCACCTCGCGCAGGGGGTCAATAATAGCCGCCTCCCGGCCGCTGCGGATGTAGTAAGCGCCCTGGGCGAGGCAGCCGGTGTAAATCTGTTCGATGGTCATGGGGAAATAGGTAGCTCGAACCTCCGGTTCGAGGAAAATAAGGGTCTAACAGGTCTAAGCATCTAAACAGACAGGGAGGTTAAAGATCACCGTAAGGCTCCATCACTCAGGCTTGATCCTGATCTTCCCCTCCATCGCGATCTTGCGCTGCATCGCCGAAGGAACGCACACGCCGTCGATGTGGTCCAAGACCTCCGACGAACGTACGAACATCGCCTCCTCGCCGATCAGCGCCCCGATCGGCCCGCGGTGGATCGTCTCGCGCACCGGACCGATGGCGCCCGAGATGACAACGCGCAGACCCTGCGCCTGCAGTTTTGCGATAAGCGCCAACAGCATGTGCTGGGCCGTGGAGTCGATGTAGGTGATGGCCTCGGAGTTGATCACCACCGTCGACAGTTCGTCCCCGCGGCGCCGGATCTTGGTCATCAACTCCTCCTCGAAGTAGCCCGCGTTGCCGAAGAAGATCGGGGCATCGAAGCGGAACATCAGCACGTCCGGCCGCACCACGATGTCGTCTTTGAAGCGGTTGATGTTGCGGAAGTAGTCCGTCCCGCGCACGCGCCCGATCTCAGCGATGTGCGGGGTAGAGATCTGGTACACCGTCCACGCCAGCGACACGAACATGCCCGCGAGAATCCCCTGCACCATGCCCACCGTAAGCGTCACGACGAAGGTGAGCAGCAGAATGCTGCCCTCCACTTTGCTCTCCTGCCACAGGCTCACCGCGTAGCGGAAGTCGATCAGCTTGCCGACCGCCGCGAAGATGATCGCCCCGAGCACCGCCTCCGGGAGGTAGTAAAACAGCGGCGTCAAGAACAGCAGCGTCAGACCGATCAGCGCCGCCGTCACCACGCTGGCCATGGGCGTTTTGGCGCCAGCCTCCTCGTTGATTACCGAGCGCGAGAAGCTCGCCGTAGACGCGTAGGACTGGAACACCGAGCCGACGACATTCGACATCCCGAGCGCGACGAGTTCCTGATTGGCGTCGACTTTATGGTCCGGCACCCGCTCCTGCGAGGCCTTCGCGATCGCGATCGACTCGGCGAAACCGACCAGCGCCAGCGTCACCGCCAGCGGCAACAGCGACTGCAGCAGTCCCGACTTGAAGCCCGGCACGATCACCTGCGGCAGGCCCGCCGGTATCTCCCCGACGATCGGCAGACCCGTCGAGTCCCACCCGAGCAGGGCCACGATGGCCGTCCCGAGCGCCACCACGACCAGCGCCGACGGCACGCCCCGCGCGTAGCGCTTCAGGATCATGATGATCGCCAGGGTCGCCAGCCCGACGCCGATCGCGTACGCGTTCGCCTCCGGGAGCGCGCGCCACGTGCGCCACCCGATCTCGTGGAAGCGCGACGAGCCCTGGATCTCGACGCCCAACACGTACCGAATCTGGCTGATGCCAATGATGATGGCCGCCGCCGAGGTAAAGCCGCTCAGCACCGGCCGCGACAAGAAGTTCGCGATGAAGCCCATCTTGAAGGCCCCCAACACCAACTGGATCGTGCCGACGATGAGCGCCATGAACACCGCCGCCGCGATGTACTGCCCCGGCTCGACGAGCGAGAGCGTCCCGAGCGCCGAGGCCACCAGCAGCGAGTCCATCGCCACCGGTCCGACGGCTAGGCGGCGCGAGGTCCCGAAGATGGCGTACACGGCCGGCGGCACGAGGCTCGCGTACAGCCCGTAGACCGCCGGCAGCCCGGCGATCATCGCGTAGGCCATCCCCTGCGGGATGAGCATGACGCCCGTGGTGAGCCCGGCCATCAGGTCGCCCTTGATCCAGGCCCGCTCGTAGGTGGGCATCCAGTCGAGGATGGGGAAGAGGCGGCGGCGCACTATTGGGGCAAGTGTTGAAGGGGGAGGGGTGAAGTATGGACGGCGCTGCCGCGTGGGGCGGGCGCGTCTGGCCTAAAGGAACGGCGCGGGGCGGGATTAGGTACTACCGGGCGGTATTCGGGCCGGGCCACCCCGCAGGAAAGGCTTGAGGATCTAAGGCGCGCAGGTGGCGCTAGGGCGGTCGTTGGACGAGCGGGCGGACGATAACTTCGAGAAAATTACTGTCACCTCCACCCGCCCGCTGGTTCAACGGGCCCCTGGCGCCACCCTACAAGCTCACCGCACTTCCGACACCCCCCAATAATCCACCACCATCACGTCCTCCAACGCCCCGTCCAGCAAGCCCACAAACCGCTGGTGCGCCGCGTGCGGCAAGTACGCATCCCGCGCCGCCGCACTCTCGAAGGTGATCTGATACACGTGGTCCAAACCCTTGTTAAGCCCCTCGGGACTGTTATTGACCCCGTGTTCGTAAGCGAGTATCCCCGGGATAGAATCCTTGAGTAATCCGAAGCGACGAGTGATCTCGGCAACCTGCGCGGGCGGGGCACTCGCCCCAAACTTGAAGATTACAATGTGCCGCAAGACGCTGTCCGCCCCCGCCGTGCGCTCGGGGCGCGCACTCATCTGGTCGGGGCCACAACCAGCGATCAGGGCATACGTAATCGAACAAAGGGCGAGGTAGCGTCGTGACATGCGACCAATGTACGTTTGTCGGCGTTGCCGCCGCCGATGCCCCTTTCCCACGACCGACTCCACGACCCCGTCCGCGCCCACTTCGCGCTCGACGGCGCGTGGACGGCGCTCCCCGGAGAGCGTGACCTCAACTTCCGCCTCGACGCCCCCACCGGCGGGTCTTACGTCGTCAAGGTGGCCGACCCAGCGCGTCCCATCGGTGCCCTCAGGCTACAGGTCGAACTGGTGGACGTTTTGGCGAAAGCCGAACTCAGTATCGAGACGCCGCGCCAGGTCCTCGGCCCCGAGGGCACCGCACTACTCACCGCGCCGGTGGACGGCTCGCCGCGCACGATCCAGGTACTTACCTGGGTGCCGGGCCACACCCTGCGCCACGTGCGCGACCGCCCGACGGCGCTCTTGAGGCAGTGGGGTAGCGTAGCCGGGCAGCTCAGTCGCGCCCTCCGGACTTTCGACCACCCGGCGGCGCACCGCTACTCGGCCTGGGACCCGCACCACGCCCAGGACCACCGCGAGCTCTTACCACTCATCGACGCCGATAGACAGGCGCTGGCGCTGCACTTCTTCGACTGGGTCGACTCGGTGGACTTCGACGAGATCGCCGAGCTGAGGCGCTCGGTCTGCTACGCGGACGCCCACGAAGACAACCTGCTCGTTTCGCAGCAGCCCGACCTGAGTTGGCGCATCACCGGCCTCGTCGACGTCGGTGACGCGGTCTTCACCTACACCGTGTGCGAACTCGCCATCGCGTGTGCGTACGCGGCCATGGACCTGCCCGATCCCGTCGGCGCGATGGCGGCCGTGGTGCGCGGCTACGTCGCGGAGTTCACGCTGTCGGAGCCGGAGCTGCTGGCGCTGTACCCCCTCATCGTCGGTCGCCTCCTGACCACCGTCACGCAGGCGGCCCGGGCTCGCGTCGCAGACCCCGACAACGCCTACCGCGCCGTGAGCGAGCAGCAGGCCTGGCGGCTGCTCGAACGCCTGCGCGACATCTGTCCCCGCTTCGCGCACTACGCCTTCCGCGCGGCGGCCGGCGTCGAGGCGTACCCCCTGGCGGAGAAGTTCGAGCGCTGGTTGGGTGGCCTGCCCGAACTGGCGCCCGTGCTCGCGTGGCGGGGGCGGCGCGTACGGCCGTTCGACTTTAGCGTAGGCTCGCGCGACCTGGGCAACTACGGCAACTACGTCGAGCTGCCGCGCTTCGAGGCTTACGTCCGCCGCGCGCTCGAGGATCAGGGGGCCGACATCGGTTACGGCGGCTACCTCGAGACGCGACCGTTCTACACCTCCGACCTCTTCCAGGCCGAGGGCAACGAGGGCCCGCGCTGGCGTACGTTACACCTCGGGCTAGACCTGTGGAGTCCCGCGGGCGAGCCGGTGTATGCGCCGCTGCCGGGCCGGGTTCACAGCTTTCGCCAAAACGACGGTCCGCGCGACTACGGCGCCACCATCGTCATCGAGCACCGGGTCACGGTGCCGGTCCTGGAGCCGGGGCAGTCGAGTCGCCTGCAGTTCTGGACCCTCTACGGTCACCTCTCGACGGCTTCGCTCAAGGGCCTCACCGTCGGGCAGGAGGTCTCCATCGGGCAGGCTTTCGCCAAAACGGGTAAGCCCCGCGAGAACGGCGGTTGGCCCCCGCACCTCCACTTCCAGGTATCGCTCGACCTGCTCGACCAACGGGGGGACTTCCCGGGCGTCGCCTACCCGGAGGAGCGCGAGATTTGGGCGAGCCTCTGCCCGGATGCCGGCCTGCTGGCGGGCGTCGGCCTCTCGCCCCGGCGCCGGCGGATGTCTTCCGGCCGGCCCGCGACGCACAGTCCGCTCTCCCCGCCGAAGTCCCCCGCGGCCAACGTCGAGGTGGACGCCGAGCCGGAGCCGTTCGAGCACCTGGACCTCGCCGAGGCCCCCGCGCCCCACAACCTCGTCGAGCAGCGGAGCCGCCTCCTCGGGCGCTCGTTGTCCCTGTCCTACCGCGAGCCACTGCACATCGTCCGCGGCGTCGGAGCGTACCTCCTCGACGATACCGGCCGTCGCTACCTCGATACCGTCAACAACGTGGCTCACGTCGGGCACGAGCACCCGCGGGTGGTCGCGGCCATCCAGCGACAGGCGGCCGTGCTCAATACCAACACCCGCTACCTCCACCCCGAGATCACGGCCTTCGCCGCCGAACTCTGCGCCACGCTCCCGGCGGAGCTTTCAGTGGTGCACTTCGTCAACTCCGGTAGCGAGGCCAACGAGCTGGCGCTCCGCATGGCGCGCGCGGCGGCGGGTCGCGAGGACATCATCGCGGTGGAGCATGGCTACCACGGCAACACGGCGGCCACCATCGCGGTGAGCAGTTACAAATTCGACGGTAGGGGCGGGAGCGGGAGGCCTCCGAGCACACACCTGGTCCCCGCGCCGGACACGTACCGCGGCGAGCACCGCGACCCGGAGGCGGCCGGCCCCGCCTACGCCGCGTACCTCGACACGACCATCGCGGAGCTCCAAAGTCGAGACCGTGGGCCAGCGGCTTTTATCTGCGAAAGCATCTTGAGTTGCGGTGGGCAGGTCGTTTTGCCGAAAGGCTATCTACCGGCGGCTTACGCCAAAACCCGCGCTGCCGGAGGCGTCTGCATCGCGGACGAGGTGCAGGTTGGCCTAGGGCGCGTCGGGAGTCACTTCTGGGGCTTCGAACTGCAGGGCGTCGTGCCGGACATCGTGGTCATCGGCAAGCCGATCGGCAACGGGCACCCGCTCGGCGCGGTAGTGTGCACGCCCGCGGTAGCCGAGGGCTTCGCGAACGGCATGGAGTACTTCAACACGTTCGGCGGCAATCCCGTGAGTTGTGCCGCGGGGCGGGCCGTGCTGCGCGTCGTCAGGGAGGCCAAGCTACAGGCGCACGCCCTCCAAACCGGCGAGCTACTCCAGGGGGAGCTCCGGGGGCTACAACAGCGGGACGAACGCATCGGCGATGTGCGGGGGCACGGGCTCTTCCTCGGGGTCGAACTCGTCACGGACGCGCAGACCCGGGCCCCCGACGTCACGCTCGCTACCCACATCACCGACCGGCTGCGGGAGCGCGGCATTCTGATGAGTACGGACGGACCGCTGCACAACGTCCTGAAAATCAAGCCGCCGATGTGCTTCGGGGAGCGCGAGGTAGATTTCCTGATGCGGGAGTTGGGGCGGGTCCTGGACGGGGCGCGTTCGACTACCTCCAGGTAGTGCGCCCTGGGTGCGTTCGACTGGCTCCGGCCAGTGCGCCCATAGCGAGGCCCAGTCGCGCAATTTCGTCGAACCCTGTGTGACGCATCAACGAAGTCCCCGGCGGCGGGGTACCGGCTGCGCTCCTCGAGGTCGCTACGAGCGCCCGTCGTCACTAGCGTTCCCTACCATACTTCGTAGTCTACGAAGATGTCTGAGCGCACTTTTATCAGGCCGGCACTCACCTCGAAACGCGGTGCGGCTCGTTCGACGCTGGCGGCGACGGGGCGCATCGCTGCTTCGGCGCCGTAGTCGTACGGGTAGGGGTTTGCGTCGGGCAGTTCGACGTTGCCGATCGCACGTACGGTCCTGTGTTTTGCCGAAAGGCGTGACTGCAGCGCCTCGCCGAGCACTTCCGCCTGATCGAGCGCCTGTAGGTAGGCCACGTTGCGGAGGCTATCGAGGTTGCTGTGGCCGTACTGCGGGCCGTAGGTATCGAGCTCGCGGCGGTCGAGGAGGTCGTCGTAGATTTCGTCGAGGCGCCCGAGGTCCGTGACGCGGACGATCATCGAGGTGGAGCCGCTGTAACCCGTGAACACCTGCGAGTTATTGCGCCAAGTGTAGCTGCGCTGGAGGCTCACGTTGAGGGTCTGAATGTGTTCTGGGCTTACGCCAAAACTCGCCAGCGTGTCCCTGAGGGTGTTGCTCAGCGCGATCAGGTAGGCCTTTGCCGCCTTGGCGTTGGAACGCTGGCCGGAGAGGTAGATGGTGAGCGTGGCCTCGTCGGGCGGGACCTCGAGCTCGCCGCTCGCCCGCAGGGACACTACGGTGCGTCTGCTGTCGGGCTCCCCTTCCGGAGAGCATGAGCCGAAAACGAACGCCAAACCGATGGCTAGACTCAAACAACGGAGGTTCTTCATAGGGATACAGATGCAGCCTACTCGAACATTGCACACCGTACGATCTGGCATCTCGAAATCAACTCAACGTAGAAAACCACTCCCGTTGTCCGAGCACCCTCGCCACGCGCTCGCGGACTAGTGCGAAGTTGGTTGGGTAGGCCTCGCCTCGTGGTGTGTAAAACCTGGCTTCCAACTCGTCTTTCCCTAGCGACAGACAAGCTTCGAGCTTGCGCTCCAGTGGTTGCTTCCCCGACGGGGCCCTCGCGAGATGCCAATTGAACATGCTCGCGTCCTCGTCGACCTCCGCCAGCATCCGTACGCGGCGCGCGAAGGTCAGCTCCGGGTAGCGCCCGCGGTTCAGGCCAATGAAGGGCTGGTCGTAGTACTGCAGCCACCGAACCTGCGGCCAGCTCTGTCGAAGCCTCGCGCAGATCGAGGTAAGCTGCAGATCGCCGTCACGCAAGCCCGCGCCGAGCGGCAGGATGACTGTGTACGGCCGTAGATCAGCGAGCAGTGCCGACAGTTTTGTCGCGAGGGCCTGGTCGGCGATGGTGTTGGGCGGTGCGACCAGGCTCCCCTCGATAGCCTGGACGCCCAGGCCATCGAAAGCAACCTTTTCGCCGTCGAAGCCAGCCGCGGGTGTTCCTGGATCAATACTGTCCACGCCCTGGGGAGCGTAGGCGCAGACGTGAAATGTCTCGCTGGCGGGCAGACTCGCCAGTAGGGCCCCGGCCCCGAAGAGGGCATCACCGGGGTGGGTGGAGAGGAAGAGCGTGGTTGGCATAGGGACGTGGACTCAGCGGCGCCCCGCGAAGGAACGCCGCTAAGTCCGAGTCCAGCTCAACGAGGGCGCTTGCTACGAAAACCTTGTTACGAGCCCGATGGAAATGGGAAGGCAAGCGCTGCCAGTCGTAAGTCACGCAGGCGACGGTAGCCGTGCCTAAGCATCGGCCTTCCGCGGGCGCACTGCCCGGCGGATGGTGCGCTCGTTGCCGGTGTTCGGCGCGGTGTAGGTGTCCTCCTCGACGTCGACCATGAGGGTCTTCCCGACGAAGTCCTGCGGGTCGTGCTTGGCGGCCGGATCGAGTCCGAGGGCCTGGATGAAGTCGGCCATGATCTGCTGAGCCTTGTCGGAGAGGTACATCCGGTGCTCGAGGGCGCCGTTCTCGTTGGTGAGGTGGATGTTGAGGTAGGGCGTCCCCTTGTACTCGGAGTGCATGTCCTCGTCGACGGCGGATATGGTGACGTGGTTCGGGCCGAGGGGGAGGAAGGGGGCCTCGGTGGCTTGGATGGTCATGGCGTGGTGGGTGTTTGTGGAGTCGGTATGTGTGGTAGGGGAATGTCTAGTTGATACAAAATGTTTGGTGAGGTATATCTTCGTTATCCACTCTTTTACGCGATGCCGCGGTAGTCCATACTACAGTAGCTGCCGGGCCACCCTTGCCAACTTTTGCACAGCCGCGCGATCACGGGGTTGCGGAGGGTGTACCGGATGTGGTCCCTGAGCTCGCGCTCCGTCCGGATGACGGTATCGAAATTCTCGTGCTCCCAGAACTGGGCGCCCTTGGTGCCGAGGATCCTATTCGCCATCGTCGCCGTGAAGGACTTGAAGTGCCTCAGGCAGGTGCCCATGTGCATATTTGGGTGGAGGTGCCGCAGGACGAGGTGCACGTGGTTCGGCATTAGGCTCACCGCGATCACCTCCCACTCCTTCCCGTCGCGGTAGCGGATGGCGTCGAGGACCATATCGCGTATCTCCGGATTGTGGTGAAGGTGGAAGGGGCCGTTGAGACTACGGCGGTCGACGTGGCCCTGGGCATACTTCCGAAATCCGATGCGCTCCTCCCTAGAAGCCGCCCAGTAGACCGCAGCCGGGATGGCATTGCCATACCGAGCCTGCGCGGCCTGCACACGCGCGATGGCTGGGCGCGTGATACTTCCCGCTAGCCGCATGCACACCGCGAAGGTGCCTCCGCCCGGGTACTCGTGCAGCCCCGGCAGCGACGCGTGGAGAATGAGGGTAGGGTAGGGTCGAGGGGATGGAAGAAGGGCCTGGGCCTTGGGGCCTGCTGGGCAAGATAGTCAGGTGCCATGGTGTAGTGTCATTTCGATTCAAGAGCGAATATGACACAAATTGTTGACAGTAGTGCTTTTTTCCTTCGGCCTCGTCACTGCGAACTGCAGTTCGCAGTGACGAGGCCGAAGGAAAAAAGCTGGCGGCCCCCAGTGCCCCAGCATTCGCGCACCCCAGGCACCGGCACCCCAGGCACCGGCACCCCAGGCACCGGCACCCCAGGCACCGGCACCCCAGGCACCGGCACCCCAGGCACCGGCACCCCAGGCACCGGCACCCCAGGCACCGGCACCCCAGGCACCGGCACCCCAGGCACCGGCACCCCAGGCACCAGCACCCCAGCACCCACCCCAGGCACCCCAGGCACGCAGGCACCAGGCACCCCAGCACCCCAGCACCCCAGCACCCAGGCACCCCAGCACCCCAGGCACCCAGCACCCAGGCTCCCAGGCACCCAGGCACCCAGGCACCCAGGCACCCCAGGCACCCAGGCACCCCAGGCACCCAGGCACCCAGGCACCCCAGGCACCCCAGGCACCCCAGCACCCCAGGCACCCCCCCCCCCCCCTCACTCCACCCTCAACGCCGGCACCCCCAGCTCCCGCACCAGCCTATTAAATTCGTCCACCTGCCCCTCCTTCATCGAGTAGTACTTGGCCAGCTCCGCATCGATCTCCGCTGCGATAGCCGCCTGCACCACGTAGCTCGCGTCCGTCGGGCGGTACTCCCCCTGCGTCATCGAGTTGAGGCTCGCGAGCTTGTTGGTGAGCCGGATCGGGTAGTTGAGGGGGTCTTGTCCGCTCCGATTCTTCGTCTGGTAGAGCGCCTCCTCCACGGCGGTGAGGGTGGAGTCCATGTCCTTCCCGAGGTTGAGAAGGGGCTTCATGCGGGCGTCGGCGGTGTCCACCTTGGCAGTGTAGGCGTTGATGCCTGTCTTAAGGGTGCGGATCTCTTTAATGGCCTTGTGGGCCTCACTCACCTTGTCGATCACGCTCGTGTGGAAGGCGTAGCGCTCCCTCAAGGCGACAGAGTCTCCGGCGGGCAACCGGGCGTCCGGGACAAGCCGGAAGGAGGCGGTCTCCCTGCCGCCCCCCGCCTCCAGGGTCACCTTGTACGCCCCCGGCGGCACCCGCGGGCCCCGCATGTCCGCCCACCACAGAATCATTCCCTCGAACTTCTCCGCATCCGCCCCGCGCGCATTCCACGTCAGGCTGTTGCCACCGCGCTTCGGCTCGAACTCCACCTCTTGCTTTTCCTTGTCGGCGTGGTTCGAGTAGACGCGGAGGGTGTCACCGCCCGCGGTCTGGAAGACCATCCGGACCGTGTCTTCCTTCCCGACGCTGTCCTTGAGCACGTACCGGACCGTCACCCCACCCGGGGCATTCGTCCCCTCGGCACTCTCGAAGGCGCGGGCGCTCTGGCCGCCACTGCCCAGCTCGATCACGCTCGGGACGTACAGCTTATTGACGACAGGCTGCCCGCCGCGCATGAAGGCGCGCCTCTCGCGACTCGCCGATGTGAGCTCCTGGAGCGGCATCACGTCGTCGAGGACCCAGATGCTCCGCCCCTGCGTCGCGACGATCAGGTCGTTGTCCTTCAGCGCGATGTCCGTGATCGGTACCACGGGCAGGTTGAGTTGTAGTGGCTGCCAGCTGCCGGCCCCGTCGAAACTCACGTACATCCCGCTCTCGGTGCCGGCGTAGAGGAGTTCGGGGTTCCGGGGGTCGGCCCGGATCACGCGCGTGAAGTGATCCCGGGGGATACCGGCGTCGATGCGGCGCCACGTCTGGCCGTAGTCGGTGGTGTGGTAGAGGTAGGGCGTGTAGTCGCCTAGTTTGTAGCGCGTACCCGCGAGGTAGCAGCCGCCGTCGTTGTGCGGGTCCACCTCCAGGGAGTTGATCATCGTCCACTCCGGCAGACCTTTCGGCGTCACGTTCGTCCAGTTCTGGCCGCCGTCGCGACTCACGTGCACGAGGCCGTCGTCGGAGCCGGTCCACAGGAGGTCCCGGACCCGCGGACTCTCACCCGCCGCGAAAATCGTGCAGTAGTACTCCACGCTCGTGTTGTCCTGCGTGATCGGCCCGCCGCTCGACTGCATCCGCGAGGTGTCGTTGCGGGTGAGGTCCGGCGAGATCGTCCGCCAGGTCTGGCCCTCGTTCGTGGTGGCGTGGAGGTGCTGACTCGCGGTGTAGAGCTTGTTCGGGTCGTGCGGCGAGAAGAACACCGGGAAGTTCCACTGGAAGCGATACTTCGCGCCGACGGCCCCGTGGCCCATCGGGTTGTCCGGGTAGACGCTCACGACGCGACTCAAGCCTGTTTCGTGGTCGACTCTTTCGAGAAAACCGTCGTAACACCCACCGTACACGATATCGGGATCGGTAGGTTTTACCGCAAGATGGCCGCACTCACACCCCGCCGTCGTCTCCCAGTCGCGCTCCGTGATGCTCGAGCCGTCCGTGCGGCTCTTGATGCGGATCGTGGAGTTGTCCTGCTGCGCGGCGTAGATGCGGTACGGGGTCGCGTTGTCGGTGGCGAGGCGGTAGAACTGCGCCGTGGGCTGGTTGTAGTAGGTCGTCCAGTTCTCGCCCGCGTCCGTGCTGACCTGTGCGCCGCCGTCGTCGGCGATCGCCATCACGTCGGGGTTGTCGGGGTTGATCCACAGGTCGTGGTGGTCGCCGTGGGGCGCGTCGAAGTCCTCGAAGGTCTTCCCGCCGTCCTTGGAGCGGTGGTAGCTCACGTTCATGACGTAGACCTGGTCGGCGTCCGTGGGGTGGGCGTAGATCCGGGTGTAGTACCAGGCGCGCTGGCGCA
This sequence comes from Saprospiraceae bacterium, assembly GCA_965215115.1. GTDB lineage: Bacteria > Bacteroidota > Bacteroidia > Chitinophagales > Saprospiraceae > CALDTK01. Next base: position 334,731 of record OZ244050.1, on the reverse strand, counting down.
GGTCGCGGCTGTCGTTGGTCTTCGCCCAGGTGTTGCCGCCGTCGTCCGAGCGGTAGACCCCGCCCTTGGTCTCGTGCTCGATGATCGCCCAGACGCGGTCGCGCTGCGCGGGGCTCGGCGCCACGCCGATGATCCCGAGGATACCGTCGGGCAGGCCCTTCGCCGTGGCCCTGGGCTGCGTGTCCGCGGCGGGTTTTGCCGTACGGCCCTCGCCCTCGACTTTGGTGCTCCCCACCAGCAGCGTCCAATTGTCGCCACTGTCGGTGCTGCGCCACAGCGCCGATCCCTCGCCGCCGGAGCTGAAGTCGTAGGGCGTGCGACGTGCGCGCCAGGTGCTCGCGTACATCACGCGGGGGTTGTAGGGGTCGAAGGCTAGGTCCACCGCGCCGGCGTCGGCGCTGGCGAACAGGATCCGCTCCCAGTTCTTCCCGCCGTCCTTGCTGCGGTACACGCCGCGCTGCTCGGTAGGCTTGTAGAGGTCGCCGATGACGGCCACGTAGACGAGGTCGGGGTTGGCGGGATGGACGCGGATGCGCCCGACGTGACGGCTGTCCGGCAGCCCGAGCGAGGTCCAGGTCTTGCCGGCGTCCACCGATCGCCACATGCCGTAGCCGTAGCTCACGTTGCCGCGCAGGGTCTGCTCGCCGCCCCCGACGTAGATCACGTTCGGATCGGAGGCCGCCACTGCGATGTCGCCGACGGTGCCCCCGAAGAAGCCATCCGAGATCGGCTTCCAGTGCCGCCCGCCGTCGGTGGTCTTCCAGACGCCCCCGCCGGCCGCGCCCATGTAAAAGGTATTGCGCTCCGCGGGGACGCCCGTCACGCAGCTCGCCCGCCCGCCGCGGAAGGGCCCGATGTTGCGGTACGCCAGCATCCCGTACTCCACCGTGTCCACGGCGTAGGTGGTTTTGGCGAAAGCCGCATCATCGATCGCGCCCTTCTTCGCCGACTGTCGCTGCGCACCGCGCTTCGTGCGCTCGGGTCTATCGCTATCGGGGTTGCCCTGCGCACTCGCCGTACGGCTTTCGCCAAAACACACGAGCAGCACGGCCAGGAGGTATACGTATCGCATGGCGCCAAAGTAGCGCGAATGCCCAGATGCCCGCGGCAACCCACGAGCAAATCGATGGGACCTATGTGAATAAAGTGTTGTGTAGGGCGAACAGCACCGCGGCGAGTCACCTATAATCAACTGAAGGCGCGGCTCCTCGCGCCGGTCTGTCCTAATCCATAACTCAACCAATGTTCCCATCTTCTACCCTCAGGTTGGGCGGACTCGCGGTCGCCATCGCGCTGGCCGCCCCGCTCGCCACCCTCCAGGCCCAGAGCCGCATGGTGATGTCCAACGCCGACGACGGCGTGGGCTCCCTCCGCGAGGCCGTCCGCCTCTCGGCCGCCGACGGCCGCGAGATCACCTTCGGCAACGGCATCGGCGACATCACCCTCGCCACCCCGCTCGCGCTGCGCGGCACGATGCGCTTCGCGGGCGCGGCCGACGGCCAGACCCGCATCGGGGGCGCGGGCCTCCGCGTCGGCGACAACGGCCGCCGCGACACGCTGTACCTCAGCGGCATCGACTTCCGCAACGGCACCGCCGTCTCCGGCGGGGCCCTCAACATCGCCAGCGGCGCCGTCGTCATCGCGCAGGACGTTACCTTCCACGACAACACCGCCACCGGTGCGGCCGCGGCCCAGGGCGGGGGCGCGGTCTACAACGCGGGCTACTTCTACGCCGAGCGCGTGACCTTCCGCAACAACACCGCCACGGGCACGAGCGGCTCCGGCGGGGCCATCTTCAACGCGGCCGGCGGCAGGTTCGACGCGGTGTTCTCGAGCTTCGTCAACAACGCGGCCAGTCGCGCCGGGGGCGCCATCGAGGACGTCTCGGGCGCGGGCACGAAGGTGACCCTCTTCCGGTGCACGCTCGACTCCAATCGCGCCCAGGCCAATCCCGGTAACGGGGGCGCCCTCCACGTGACGGGCGACGGCGATGTCGCCGTCTACGGCGGCCAGGCCCGCGGCAACAAAGCCAGCGCCGAGGGTGGCGCCTTCTGGAACGGCTCCGGGAAGATGTACTTCGACGGCGCCATGATCAGCGGCAACTCCGCCAACGGCGACAACGCCGACCAGGGCGGCGGGGGCATTTACAACGAGGGCGGCCGCGTGATCGTCGTCGGGCAGACGATGATCATGGACAACCAAGCCGTGGGCGCGAAGGGCTCCGGCGGGGGCATCCTCAACGGCGCCGGCGGTAAGGTCGAACTCTACGGCACGACCCTCAACGCCAACCGCGCCGTGCGCGCCGGCGGCGCCATCGAGGACAACTCCGGCCCGGGCTTCGGGATCGGACTTTACGACGTGACGGCCCGCGGCAACCGCACCGGCGGCAACCCCGGCAACGGCGGCGCCCTCCACATCACCGGCGCGGGCGACGCCGAGATCCACCGCGGCACCTTCGCCGGCAACTACGCCGCGGCCGAGGGCGGCGCGCTCTGGAACGGGACCGGCAACATGCGCATCCGCGGCGCGATGATCATGAACAACGAGGCCGCCGGACCCGCCCCCGGCAACGGCGGTGGCGGCATCTACAACAACGGTGGCACCGTCGACATCGACGGCGGCGTCATGATCGCCGGCAACGTGGCCTCCACGCAGAACGGCTCCGGCGGGGGCATCTTCAACGCACCCGGCGCCAAGCTCAAGATCTATAACTCGACCCTCCGCGACAACACCGCCAACGGCGTCGGCGGCGCCATCGAGGACGACTCCGGCGCCTCGACCGTGACCGAGATCTACTACTCGACCCTCACCGGCAACCAGACCCTCCAGCTCCCGGGCTGCGGTGGCGCCGCCCACTTCAAGGGTGAGTCGAGGGGGATCGTGGTCGACTGCGACGTACTCGACAACCGCGCCACCGAGGGCGGGGGCCTCTGGGCCGGCGCCGGCGAGTTGATGGTGATGGGCAGTAACATCCTCCGCAACGTGGCCTACGGCAACGCCGCTACCCACCGCGGCGGCGGTGGCCTCTACGGCGGCGAGGGTCGCCTCGAGGTGCTCAACTGCACGGTCGCCGACAACCGCTCCGAGGGCGCCGATGCCTACGGCGGCGGCATCAAGCAAGACACCAAGGGCCGCACCGTGGTCCGGTTCTCGACCATCACCGGCAACGTCTCCCTCGGGGACGGCGGCGGCATCGGGTCCGACAGCGCGCTCGAGGTCTACAACTCGACCATCGCCCGCAACACCACCTCGGGGCGCGGCGGAGCCATCTTCCTGGCCATCGGTGGCCTCGGGACCCCGGTCAAGAACTCGATCTTCGTCGAGAATAACGCCGGCGGCGCCGGTGACAACTTCTTCACCGTGACCGGTGCGCTCATCCTGAGCCAGGGCAACAACCTCCTCGACGAGGCCCTCGAGGGCGAGTACCAGCGCGCCCCCTCGGACATCTTCCTCGGCGCCGGACAGACGGCCGGCCTCGGCGACCTCGCCAGCAACGGCGGTCGGACGCAGACCTTGCTCCCGGAGTGTGGCTCCCCGGCCATCGGCGCGGGCAGTCGCGACATCTTCGGCCCGGACCAGGCCGGCAACCGCGGCCGTGGCGCACGTCGCTCCATCGGGGCCGTCGAGCGCCAGGACGACTGCCCAGGCTTCCGGGCACCGGGCTCGCAGACCGAGTTTGTCGACCTTGGCCAGGCCCCGAACTCGTTGACGGTCTTCCCGACCCTCGTGAACGGCGCGGAGGTCACCGTCGAAGTGGGCGAGGACTTCTCGGAGGCGTCCGATCTCCAGATCTTGGACGCGCGTGGGCAAGTGGTCCGCAGCGTGCGCGTGGCCAGCCGCCGGTCGACGCTCTCCGTCGGGGACCTGCCGTCGGGCAACTACTTCGTCCGCGAGGTAGGCCCGAGTGGCGTACGGACCGGCAGATTCGTCGTCTCTCACTAGCGCGCGCACGCCCCGACGACTTACGTCGACACGACACGGCCGCCGCCCTGCCCCCCGGGAGCAGGGCGGCGGCTTTGTTTTACGCAGCGTGAACCCGCCGTACGCATGACCGCCGAGCGCGACGCCGCCGGCGCGCCGGGCGAACACTGCCGAAACCCATGACGTTGCGCGCCGTACGCAAATCTCAAACCAACCCTCCAGCGCATGGACATCAAACAGATCCTCGGCCTCATCCTCACCGTCGCCGGCGCCGGTGGCCTCATCTATGGCGTCATCAAGATCTTCGAGGGTGGCGAAGCCATGAACGGCGGTAGCTGGGCCGCGGCCATCCTCGGGCTCATCTTCTTCTTCGCGGGCATCGGATTGATGAAGAGCGCCAAGACCACGGCGTAACGCGGGTGTTTAGTCGGCCTTCGCGACCACCTGCGTCCGCACACCCTTCACGTCCGTGATCCGGAGCAAAGTGGAGCCGGCGTTCGCGGGGAGGTCCACCGAGAGCCGCGCCGAGCCTGTCTCACGCCGCTCGTCGAGCAGCACCCGGAGGACTCGCCCGCTCGCGTCGATCAGCTCGACCCGCACCGGACCGTCGGCCCGCACGTCAAAATCTACCGTCGTGGCGCTGGTCGCCGGGTTGGGGTAGACGTTGATGCGGCTTTCGCCAAAACTTTCGCCGAGGTCCGTGTCGTCGAGGCCCGCGACATTCGCGGTCGGCTCCCCGGGTGTCATTAGGAGGAAGCGCATCGCACCTCGCTCCTCGCGGTGCTGGTGGCCATCTCCCGCCTTGCTCTCGGCATTTCGCTCGTCACCGTGCCGGGCGCCCGACTTTTCTGGGCCATGGCCCCTGTGTCCACGGTGATCGCCACCGCCGTGCCCGGCCCCGCGCTCGTGGTGCCCGTGACGGTCGTGACGGTCGTGACGCTCGCGTCGCCGCGCCAGCTCGTCGGCGCTGAGGTACTTGGCGCGAATCGCGTCGGCCTCGGCGGCCCAGCTCGCCTCCGCTTCCTTCAGTTGTGCCCGTACGGCGAGCAGGTCCGTCTCGTGGCGCTCGGCAATCTGCCGGACGCGTTCGATCTCGGCACTGTGCTCAGTGGCGAACTTCTCGCGCGCCTCCTTGATTGCGGCGCGGGCGGCGTCCTTATCGCCGGCGCCAGCAAAGCCTTTGTACTGCCCCCTCATCGCATTGCGCTGGGCACGCATGGCCTTGCGGAGCGCTTCGATGTCTGCGCGCTCGCCCTCGGTGAGCTCCTTGTCGAAGTCTGTGCGCAACGCGGCCATCGTCGCGCGGACCTTGTCGCGGCGTAGTTCGCTGAGCTCCTCGTACATGGGCCTGAGTTCGGCCTGTCGCTCCCGCAGGGCCGTGCGCATCGAGTCGCGGCGCTGCGAGCCATCGGCCCGGTCGGCCTTTCGTGCGCTGCGCAATTCGCCGAGGCGCAGCGTCTGCGCGGGCGTGAGGAGGGCCTTGACGTCGGCCTGGTAGCCTTGCATGAGGTCCTTCGCGGCGGCGCGGCTTCGTTCGTCGCGCTGCCCCCCTTCCCGGAGGGCCAGCAAGTCGGTGCGGAGTTGCCGGGTGAGCCGGTCGAAGTCGGCCCTTTGGGTCGGGGAGAGGTCGAGCGAGTCGGCCAGGGCCGTGAGGCGCTCGCGGCCCTGCCCGTGCCCGCCGTGCCCGCCGTGTCCGCCGTGGTGCCGGTTCTGCGCAAGAGCGCCGGCGGCGAGGCCGAGGAAAAGCAGGATCAGGATGAAGTTTCTCATGTGGTGTCGAGGTTTGGGGATGCGCGGTGGCGCGATCCTCTCCTCGGACGCTACACACGCGCCGGGGTTTAATCGCGTGCCCCGCCGGGCGCGTAAGTTCCGGCCATGAAACTCAACTCCGTCCTGTGCGGCCTCGCTGGCCTGTGGTATGTTTTGGCGACAGCCGCCTGCGACAACGACGCCCCGCGCCCCGTCGGCGACCCGAACCCGAGCGTCGTCGCCCTCGCGGCCAACGGCTGGATCAGCGCCGACACCATCATCAACGTCGACCCGCTGACCGGCGAGGAGTCCACCAACACCTACTCGTCCGATCTGCGGCCCGACACCCTGCGCGACCAAACGATCGTCTACAAGCTCGCGCCCCACATGCCGATGCTCACGAGTTGCATGACCGACGACGATCCGCTGGTCTGTACGCAGGTGCAATTGCAGGAGTTCGTGCGCGACAACATCCGCTATCCGCGCCAGGCCCTCGCGGCCGGCCTCGAGGGCGGGGGCGTGGTCACGTTCGTGATCGGGGCCGACGGCAAAGTCCGATCGACGGGCATCGAGCGGAGCCTCGGGGATGTCCTCGACCAGGAGATGCTGCGGCTCGTCGGGACGCTGCCGGCGTGGCACCCGGGCTTCTACGACGGGCGCGCGGTGGCTGTGCGGTACCGCCTGCCGATCACGTTCAGGCTGCCGACGGAGTAGGCTAACAAAATTTTATTTGGCCGAGCTTCGGAGGGCGGCTTTCGCCAAAACCTCCCTCCTCCGGCCCGCTGTGCTTTCGTTGGCGAAGCGTGGCGGAGGGGCAATTTTGTCCTGCGATATCGATTCGTAACTAGCTATTTTTTAGAGAGTTAGGAGAACATTGGCTTGCGCGCCATGTTTGTGTGGGAGTACTTTTGCAACCCCAAAAAACAACGGGTGGTCACCACCCCCCAAACATCGAAGCCATGAATACCGAGAACCGCTTCCGCGCCATTGGCGTCCTCACCCTCGCCGCCGTCCTCTCCTACGCCGTCATGGGCGTGCCCACCGGCAAGGTCGCCAAGGAGGTCCCGAGCACCGGCGACCGCACCGAGGTCGTCGTCGGCGCCGCGTCGTAGTTGCCCTAGGCCGCGAGTCAAAACGTTAACCCCAAAACCCCTTCCCGCGGCGCCCCAGCGCCGGAGGTGAAACCCCAGACCTCAAACCTCCTAGAAGCTTAGCGCTCGCCGCGGGGATGACCCTGCGCCGAGCCACCGGGCCCCACTCTTCCGCTCGCGGATCGGTGGGGCTTTTTCGTGACGGCGAGCCAGTCGCGCGGCCCTCGCCCCCGACAAATCACAAACCACCCCCGGGGCGTTGACCTTGCACACGATGCGTCAACTCTTCCCCTGGCTCCTCGCCATCGTCGCTGCGACAGGCTGGTTCTTCGCCGCCCACCCCGAACGTGCGCCGTGGGCCAAGCTCCTCACGCGCGTCGGCGTCTCCCCGACGCCCCGGGAGGCGATGTTGCGGCAGTGGTCGGCGACCGGCTACGACTCGAGCGCCTATGGGCGGGCCTGGTTGTCCGTCGGCGACAGTGCCCTCCGTAGCGCTACCCCGGTCGAGGTCCCTACCGCCACGGTGGCCTACTTCTCCGAGGGTCGCCCCAACGCCGTCGCGCTCTCCTTCGCGCTCCCCCGCGGCCGGCGGCTCGACTGGCAGCTCTCCAGCCACCTCTCCGGCGGCCCCGCGATCGTGGAACTCTACGAACTCACCGCTCCCGCCGACACCACACCGGTTTTCTTGCGCGCACTCGCACCCGGTCGCGACACCCTCGAGCTCGACGTCGACCGCGACCACCGCCTGCTGGTCCGCATCGAGGCCACGCCCCTTTCGCTCGGCAACGTCACCCTGCGTCTCGGCAGCACGCCGCTCCTCACCGCCTTCCCCGTGTCCGGCGCCACCGAACGCGCCGTCGGCAGTCGTTGGGGCGTCGACCGCGACGGCGGGCGGCGGCGCCACGAGGGCATCGATATCTTCCGGGCCCGCGGCACGCCCCTGGTCGCGTCCGGCGCAGGGGTCGTCACGCGCGTACGCGACGCCGGGCTCGGCGGCAAACAAGTTTGGGTGCGCCTGGCCGCCGCCCCCGTGTCCCTGTACTACGCACACCTCGACAGCCAGTACGTCACCCAGGGTACGGTCGTCCGCCCCGGCGATACCCTCGGGACGGTCGGCAACACCGGCAACGCCCGCACCACGCCGCCGCACCTGCACTTCGGCGTCTACGGCCGCGGCGGCGCGATGGACCCGCTGCCCTTCGTCGCCGCGCCGTCCGTCCCGGGGCGTAGTCCCAAGCTGGGCTTCACGGTGGCCCAGGGCGGCAGACTCAGACGCGACGTCGGCAGCGGGGCGCAGCGCCTTTCGGCAAAACAGTACACCCGCGTGCTGGCGCTCATCGACGACCGGAGTATCGTCGGCCTGGCGGACGGGCGGAGCGTAGTCCTCGCGGGCCGGGTCCTGGAGTCGCGGGCGCAACCTTTGCGGACGGTCCCGGTGGATGAGCCTAGTTACCTCAGGGCGTCCGAAGCGGAGGACGCACCCGCGGTCGCCGAAGTGCCGGGCGGGGAGCGCGTGGAGGTGCTGGCGACGGGCACCGCGCAGGCGCGGTTCGTTCGTACGAGCGGGGGTAGGGTAGGGTGGCTGTAGTTGACCTGCGAAGCTCACGCTTCTGCGTATCCCCTACTTCATTAGCTTGCGTCCACCTAACACCCGCCCCCATGCAGGCCAATCCCGCCAACCGCCGTCCTACCGCGCTGCGCACCATCATACTGGGCATCGCCGCCCTCTGTGGCGTCGCGTTTAGTACTTCGTGTAAGACCGACGCGGCGACTACCCTCCCCGACCTATCGTTCGATCAGCTCGCCCTCATCCCCGTACCGAACGAAATGACGGCCGGGGAGGGCGGGATCAACCTCGCCGACCTCAAGGGCATGAGCACCGACGGCGGCGTGAGCGAAGAGGTGCTCGAGCGGTTCAGCGCCATTCTCCCGGGCCGGGTCCTCCCGCAGGCCCCCGCCGAGGGTGCCACCGTCCGACTCATCGCCGACCAACTCCTCGGAGAGGAAGCCTACCGCCTGGAAGTTTTGCCGGAAGGCGTCAAGCTCTACGCCAGCAAGGAAGCCGGGTACTTCTACGGCCTCCAGACCCTGCGACAGCTGATGTTCCAGGCGCAGGAAGCCAACGGGGTCCTCGCCGCCGGCACGATCGTCGACGCCCCGCGCTACGCGTACCGCGCCATCATGCTCGACATCGCGCGGCACTTCCACAAACCGGCTGAGATCCGCCGCCTCATCAACATCATGTCGGGGTACAAGATGAACGCGCTGCACCTGCACCTCACCGACGACCAGGGCTGGCGCATCGAGATCAAGGGCTACCCCAGGCTCACCGAGTACGGCGGCAGTACGCAGGTCGGCGGGGAGGGCGGCGGCTTCCTCACGCAGGCGGACTACGAGGAGATCGTGCGGTACGCCGCCGAGCACTACGTGACCATCGTGCCGGAGGTAGACGTACCCGGCCACACGCAGGCCGCGCTGGCGAGCTACCCGGAGCTGGCCTGCAAGGGCGCGAACACCGACCTGTACGAGGGCACCGAGGTGGGTTTCAGTACCCTCTGCATCGGGCAGCCCGCGGTGACGCAGTTCATGCAAACCGTCATCGCAGAGGTGGCCGCCATCACGCCCGGCCCCTACCTCCACCTCGGCGGCGACGAGAGCCGCTCGACGACCGACGAGGACTTCGACACCTTCATGAAGGAGATCGAACCGATGGTACGCGCCACCGGGAAGCGGATGATCGGTTGGGACGAGGTGGCCAACGTCAAGCTGGACGGCTCGGCGATCGTGCAGATGTGGCACAGCGAAGAGAACGCCCAGAAGGCAATCGCCGCGGGCCACAAAGTCATCATGTCGCCCTCGAAGTACGCCTACGTCGACATGCAGTACGACTCGACCTCGCGCATCGGCCTGCACTGGGCCAGCTACATCGACGTGGACCGTGGCTACGACTGGGACCCGACCACCGTCATCGGGGAGGTGCCAGAGAAGAGCATCCTCGGCGTCGAGGCGCCCCTGTGGAGCGAGACCGTCGTCACGCGCGAGGACATCGACTATCTGATGTTCCCGCGCTTGCTCGGGATCGCCGAGATTGCCTGGAGCCAACGGGAGGACCGCGACTGGGAGACGTACCGCACACGACTCGCCGCACACGCGCCTCAGATGGAGGACGCCGGAATAGACTACTACAAGTCCCCGAAGGTAGACTGGGACAAAACCGCGGTGGCCGTCGGCGAGACGGAACCATAGCGGCCGCGGCTTATTAATAGTCCGCACCCAAGTCATGAAATTCAGTGATCGACTACGACATCATCATCATCGGCTCTGGGGCCGGTGGATCTACCGTGGCGCGTAGCCTCGCTAACACCGGCAAAAAGATACTTATCCTCGAGCGCGGCGACTTTTTACCGCGTGAGCCGCAAAACTGGGACCCCAACCACATCTTCCTCAACCGCGGCTACCAAATCGAGGAGGAGTGGTTCGACCACGAGAAAGGCGCGCCCTTCCTCCCGCAGGCCTACTACCGCGTCGGCGGCAATACGAAGGTCTACGGGGCGGTCTTGATGCGGATGCGGACCGAAGACTTCGGCGAACAACGCTGGCCCGACGGCATTAGCCCCGCCTGGGCCCTCGACTACGCCGAGTACGAAAAGTACTACACCCTGGCCGAGGATTGGTACTGCATCCACGGCCGACTCGGCGAGGACGAGACCGAGCCCCCGCACTCCGGCGGGGACTTCCCCTTCGGGGCCATGCCGCACGAGCCCCGCATCCAGGAAGCCGCCGACGAACTCGCGGCGCAGGGCCTCAGGCCCATTCACTCGACGCTGTCGCTCAACCGGGACATCCGTCAGCCGAACTTGCGCCCCTGCATCCGCTGCAGCACCTGCGATCCGTACCCCTGCATGCTACACGCGAAGCAGGACGCCGAGACCGCCGGCGTACGCCCCGCCCTGGCGTACGACAACGTAGAGTTGTGGACGAATGCCTACGTCGACCGCCTGGAGGCCAAATCCGGCCGCATCGACACGGTCCGCGTGACGGTCGAGGGTAAGGCTTACGAACTGAAGGCCGATACCGTGGTCGTGAGTTGCGGCGCCGTCAACTCCGCTGCGCTCTTGCTGCGCTCCGGGCTCAGCGACCGGAGTGGCCTGCTCGGCCGCAACCTCATGAAACACAATCACTCCGGCCTCACGGCCATCAGCGCGCGTCCGAACGAAACCGTGTTCCAGAAGACGCTCGGCTTTCACGACTACTACCACCGAGGCCCCAATCCGCACCAGACCTACGGCCTCGGCGCCGTGCAGCTCACCGGCAAGGCCCCCTGGCAGCGGCTCAAGAGCTTCGCCGGCACCGACGCGCCCGACGCGCAGTTTCAGTACATGGCCGCGCACGCCATCGACTGGTGGCTCACGACGGACGACCTGCCCGATCCGAGCAATCGCGTCAAGCTGCAGTCCGACGGCCGCCCGGCGCTCGACTTCCGCCCCAACAATCGCCAGCCCCACAAGGAGCTCATCGAGACCTGGATCTCGCACCTGCGCGAGACGGGCGACTACAACTTCATGGTCCGCACCATGGGCATCGAGACCCTGTGGCACCAGGCGGGCACGGCCGTTTTTGGCGAAAGCCCCGACACCAGCGTCATCGACCTCGACTGCCGCATGCACGCCTACGACAACCTTTACGTCGTGGACTCGAGCTTCATGCCCGGCATGGGGGCCGTCAACCTCACGCTGACCATCATCGCCAACGGCATCCGCGTGAGTGATCACCTGCGGACCTCGATGGGCTACGCGCCCCTCGTAAACGAAAGTACCCGCCCCGGGCAGCAAGTGCCTGGAGCGGGTACGGTAGCTGGCCTCGACACGCTCGATGCGCGCGTCACGACGCCAGGGCTCTTGGTCTGAGCAGGGGGGCCCTGAGGCACCTTACTCTTACTCCGGCACGCCGTTGGGCCGTTGCGGCTTGACGCGCTCATTGGGCGCAGGCTGCCTGGCGGGCTGAGGGTTGTGGTACCGACTGGTCTGCGGGTCGCCATCCTCCGGGGAGAGCGAGGTGCTGTCGACCTGCATGGTGTCCGGCGAACGCATGTCGCCGCGCTCGAACTCCGAGGGCGTCGCCGGGTCGACGGCGGGCTCCTCCATGACCTCGCGCTCCGGGGTCACGTCGAGGGCATCGCGGTCGGTCGAGTCCACGACTTGCGCGGTGGCCCCCACGGCGCCGAGGAGCACGAACGTAGTGCCGAAAATGAAAGACTTCATAGTTTTGGTTTTATTGAAGTGTGAATGTCGGAGCTTAAACGATGTCGGCTGGCCGACAATCCCGGATGAGCCAAATTTTAACACTTCGAACCAAAAGGCCCGTCACGTCTGCGATTGGTCGCAAACCTAACGGGCCTTGATTTATGTGTGGCGCAGTCCTTTAGTCGGGATCACCGGGGGGATTCATGACCCCCGGTGGGGTAGTCGGGCGAATCGGGTCTACCGGGGCCGGTGGGGTGGTGATACTCGGGGCAACCTCCCTGTCCTTCCGGTCGACGGAGTTGTCGTAGTACCCGCTCGAGCTGGAAGGCCGGTAGCCGTTGTCGTTGGCGCCCAGGGGGACGGGCTGGTCGATCCTCTCGTTGATGGGGCGGGTATTGCCGAGGGGCACGCGCGGGGAGGTCGCGTTCAGGGTTTGGTTCGGTTCGCGACGCTCGGAGCTCGCGTCAATGGCAGCGCCGGCGGGTTTCACGGACCGGTCGCTGACAGGTGCGGGCGGGCCGTCGACGTTGGTTGGGTTCTGTCCCGAGTTGAGGATGGAGCCCGGGGCAACGACGGTGGGCTGGATACTGAGATCGCCGGAGGTGGTGGTGTTTTGGGAGAGCGCCGTCCCCGCGGCGAGGAGGCTTGTCGCCAAAACGAAATACTTGATAGTCATGGCTTTGGAGTGGCTGGTGTAGCTTGGGGTAAGGCGTTTTTTGGGGTAAATGTTCGGGGTGATAGTTCGCCGGCCCGACCGCCTTCGCTTCGCTCGGCGTCAAACCGGCTACGCCAGAACCCAGACCTACGGGCCGCTGAGTCCTCCTACTGGGCGTCCATCGCTTCGTACACCGCCGTCTGTAGCCTCGGGCGGTAGTTGTCCCGGTGCCAGCCGTTGCGCGACATCCGTGGGTAGGTCCGGTTCGTCAACACGATGAAGAGGATACCCGTCGCCGGGTCGGCCCACATGGCTGTCCCGGTGAAGCCCAGGTGGCCGAAGGTTTTGGCGGAAGCCAGCTCACTCACGTTGTCCGAACCCCGGCTCGACAACTCGGCCATGTCCCAGCCGAGACCGCGGCGTGTGCTGGCGGGGTGGCGGGTCGTGAACAGCCGCACCGTCTCGGGCTTGAAGTACCGCTTGCCGCCGTAGAAGCCATCGTTGAGCATCATCTGCCCGATCACGGCCAGGTCTCCGGCGCTGCTGAAGAGTCCCGCGTGGCCGCTCACGCCGCCGAGCATCGCCGAACCCATGTCGTGCACGTAGCCCTGCACCACGCTCTGGCGCCAGTAGTCGTCGGCCTCGCTCGGGGGCGTGAAGTTGGCCGTCATCCGGTCCATCGGCCGGAAGCCCGTCGTCCGCAGGCCGAGCGGGCGATAGAACTCCCGCTCGACGTACACATCCAGCGGCAGGCCCGTCTTCTCCTTCACGAGCTCGGCCATGATGTAGAACCCGAGGTCGGAGTACTTGTAGCCCCTGCCGGGCAGCAACTCCGAGGCGGCAATCTCGGCCAGCATCGTGTCGCGGTAGCTGTCCATGATGTACATCTTCTCCGTCACCGAGGTGGCGTAGCCGGTCTGCGGCTTGTCAGTGTAGATCCCCGCCACCAGCACCTTCTTGCCGCTCTCGTCCCGCACGACGGTCTTCTCGAAGAACGGTATCCACGCCGTGAGCCGCGCCTGGTGCGCGATGATGTCCTGGATGATGAGCCCGGACTTATTGGTGTTCGCGAGCCACGGCAGGTGCATCCCGATGGGGTCGTACACGCTGATGAGTCCCTGCTCGTGGAGGCGCATGACGCAGATCGTCGACGCGGCCACCTTCGTGATGCTGGCCAGGTCGTAGACCGTGTTCACGTCGACGCGCTCCGCGTTGGGCTCGTAGGTGAACTCCCCGAAGGCCTTCAGGTAGCCGACCTGCCCGTTGTGCGCCGCCAGTACGACGCCCCCCGGGGTCGCCCGCGTGTCGATGGCCTGCTTCATGAGTCGGTCCACGTCCCGGAGGCGGCTTTCGCCAAAACCAGCGTTCGCGGCTTCGCTGTAGAGGAGTCGAAACGTCGGGGCCGTCGTCACGCCCGTACCTACCGCAAACTGCGGACGGGCCGACACCGGTAGCGTACCCTTCGCACCGACGGCCCCGAAGGCGACCTCCGCCGCGGCTTTCTGGGCCAGGGGAACGTCCTCGTAGGCGACGATGACGTTGCCGAGGCCCGCCAACTGCGAGGCCACGTAGGGACTGCCGAACACGGCCACCGTGAGTTGGGTCTTCTCGCTGAGGCCCCTGAGCAGGCGCAGGTACTCGGGTCGGAGCCCAAAACCTTCGGACGCACGCCAACTAAGGTCGTGGAGGCCCACCAACACGCGGTCGTACTTGCCGAGTTCCCCGATCCAGCGATCCGTGGCGGTACTCGTGAGATCCTTCCCAACGATCGGCTGGCTCGCCTGCGAGTAGCGCGCCACACTGCGTTGCCAGTCGGTCAGCTTGTCGGTGCCAAGCGAAACGACGGCCGTGCGCGCCCCGGCGACGTCGATGATCGGGAGCTGGTCCTTCCGTACCTCGACGATCGTGGTCGCCGCGCGGTAAAGACGCTCGCTCAGCGCCGCGATTTGTGGGGCATCGACCTCGGCCTGCACGTTGACCTCACTGATCGGCGCGGGCGTCCCCAGGCCCGCCCTGTACTTCGCCACGAGGATGCGGCGCACCGAAGCCTCGATGCGGGCCTTGGTAAGGCGTTTGGTCTTGAGGGCGCGCTCGACGGCCGCGATGCCCGCGGGGATGTCGTCCGGGACCAGGAGCAAGTCGTTGCCGGCGAGGAGGGCCTCCACGGCGAGGTCTCCCTTGCCGAAGTGCTTCGTGACGCCCCGCATGTCGAGGCCGTCGGTGACGATGAGACCGTTGTACTTCCAGCGCTTGCGCAACACGTCCTCCGTGACCGCGGCGCTGAGGCTCGCCGGACGGTTCGGGCGCTTGTCCATGCTCGGGACCGCGAGGTGGCCGGTCATGATGCCCGCCACCTGGTCCTGCGCCAGCATCCGGAAGGGCACCATCTCGAGGGTGTCGAGCGCCCTGGCGGACTTGTTGATCACGGGTAGGTCGACGTGCGAATCCACGTCCGTGTCGCCGTGGCCGGGGTAGTGCTTCGCGACGGCCAGCACGCCCGCGTCCGCGAGCCCCCGCGCGTACGCCATCCCGAGGCTCCCGACCCGCGTCGGACCCTCCCCCAGGGAGCGCTTGCCGATGACCGGGTTGGCGGGGTTCGAGTTGAGGTCGACCACGGGCGCGAAGCTCAGGTGCACCCCGAGGCGTTGTAGTTGCCGCCCCGTCTCGCGACCGATCTCGCGGGTGAGCCCCAGGTCGTTCGCCGCCCCAATCGTGATTTGGTAGGGGAGTCTCGCGACTTGATCCGTGAACCGCATCGCCACGCCCCACTCCGCGTCCATGCTCACCAGCAAGGGCGTTTTGGCGGAAGCCGCCTGGAGGGCATTCGTCCACCGCACCTGCGCCTCCGGGTTGCCGCTAAAGAAGCACACTCCCCCGATGGCGTACTGGCTCACCAGCGCCGTGGCGGCCTCGAGACTACCGCGGGTACCGTCGCTGTGGACGCGGGCCACGAAGAGCTGACCGATGCGCTCGGCCGGCGTCATGGCGTCGAGCTGGGCCTCGATCCAGGCCTCGGCCTCGGGGCTGAGCTCCACGTCGTTCGCCTCCAGGGTGGAGAGCCCTTCCCCGACGGGCGCGCCGGCGCGGGTGGAGTCGACGGGGGCGAGCGACACGGGCGCGGCCGCGAGTCGGAAGGTGGGATTGGCGCTCGAGTGCGCGGCAAGCGCGAGCGCGACGGTAAGGCCGAAGGCTAGTAAATGCTTTATTCTCATGTGCGGGGCTACCCCAGCCAATAAACGAAGAAATAGCCGATTTTTCAAGCCCCGGCCGTGTCAATCCGGCGTGAAGGCGGACGCCGGGGGCGCTAGCCGCGACGCCGCTACCGTACGGCTTTCGCCAAAACTAGAAGCTGTTGCGCCACATCATGCTCTCGACGGGTTTGTCGGTGCGGGTGTTGTACTTGGCGTTGCGCTTGCGGTTGTAGTAGTTCTCGATGTTGCCGCTCACGGTGAAGTAGATGAGTTGCCCGACGGGCATCCCGGCGTAGACCCGCACCGGCATCGAGACGCTGATCTCGAGGGTCCAGTAGTTGCAAAACCCGACGTCGCCCTTGCCGGCCGTGGCGTGGATGTCGATCCCGAGGCGCCCGACGCTCGACTTGCCCTCCAGGAAGGGCACCGTGGCGTGGGTCTCGGTGTACTCCTTGGTCACGCCGAGGTAGAGGCGCCCGGGCTGCAGGACGATCCCTTCGTCGGGGATGTCGAAGTGCGAGATGGTGTTGTGCTCGCGGGCGTCGAGGACGGCCGCGTCGTAGACCGCGAGCGAGGGCCCGAGGTGGACGTCGTAACTGTTGGTGCCGAGCTTGGCGCGGTCGAAGGGCTCGATGACGATTTGCCCGGCCTCGATGGCGGCCAAGATCTCGAGGTCGGATAGGATCATAAGGCCGCGAATAAACTACCGCGCATTCCGGCGCGCAAGTTTAGCTACGAAATCGGCGGCCTTGCCGCGAGGCCCCCGAACTGCCCGACCGTCGTCGTCGCGGTGGTCGTTGCGCCCGTGGTGGCCTCGCTTACTGCAGGAGCATCTTGTGGCTGGCGCTGCGGCCCTGCGTATCCGTGATCCGTACCACGGCAAGGCCCGTGGGCAGCGTCGATAGCTCCACCGCCGCGCCCGTGGTGTAGGCGCTCACGGTCCGCACGGCCCTGCCGAGGGCGTCAAACAGCTCCAGTCGGTAGCTCGCGTCGTCGTGGAGGTACACCCGGAGCGTACCGTCGGCCTGGACGTAGGTCCAGTCGCTGGCCTCCGGGATCTCGACGCCGCTCGTGATGCGCTGGAAGGTCTGGAAGAAGGCGGTCATCGCATTGATGGCCGGCGTTACGCACTGGCCGTGCGTGAGGTTGGGCCCCACGTCCTCAGCCTTCGTGTCGGTGGCGCCGGCGGCGACCATCCTGCGTTCCGCGAACAGGGCATTGCGGAAGTTGACCTGATCGTCCGCGCGGCAGTAGAAGAGGCGCGTGGGCGTTGGGTTGACGAAGTCGTAGGTGTCGTTGTCGCGGAGGGCGACATTGTAGGGATGGTCCGGGTTATTCTTAAGTGCCGCCACGAACTCCGGGGTCAGCAGCCGCGAGGGATAGAAGGTCTGGTTGCGCTCGGTGGCGACATACGTGCGCAGCAATCTGGCGTTGAGGCTATCGAGGCGCACGCCACCGACGGCGTACTCGTCCCTGAACCTAGTGATGAAGGGGACGTAAGGGGCGCGGAAGATTTTCGTGAGGTCCCGCTCGAGATTGGGGTAGACCGCCTGGTAACCCAACACCGTGTACGGCAGGAAGGAAAACGGGGGGAAGGTCTCGTCCTTGAGGATGACGGAGTCCTTCATGACGTCGCTGATCGAGTATGGCCCGCTGAGGTGCGCCGCTGCGGTCACCTTGGTGTCGGGGTACTCCTCGACGAGGACCTCGTGCAGGGCCATACTCGCGTGGCCGCCCTGGGAGTAGCCCGTGAGGAAGACTTGGTCGTTGACGACGTTAGCGTACTCCGGGGCCTGCTGTAGGGCTTCCATCATACGGATGCCGGCCATGGCCTCCGAGCGGGCGTGGACGTACGGGTGGAAGCCGTCCGGGTCGAGGCCCATGTTGAGGTAGTCGGGGGCGAGCACCACGTAGCCCTGCGTGGCGGCGCCCTGCGCGAGCGTCGCCTCCGAGCTGCCCCGCGACGGCACGGCAAACTTCGTGACGGTCGTCCCGTGCATGTAGAAGAGCTTCGGGTAGCGCGAGGTAGCGGGTGCCGGGCGGGCCATCAGGCCGGAGACCGTATCGACGCCGCCTTCGAAGTTCTCCATCGTGTAGCGCACGGTGTAGAAGTCGACATCGTACTTGGCGAACAGGTTGAAACCCGCAAAGAGGAATCCCAGGTTGGCGACATCCTTCGTGAGAGTGCCCTTTTTCTCGATGCTTACGAGCTTCTGCGCCCGTGCGTCGGTGGTGGCGCCGATGAGACAGGCCGTAATCAATAGATAGGTAAAGTGCTTCATGTGGTTTAGGACTGGACTGTGGTGGCGCACAAGATCGGTCGTTTCCGTGGACGGAGCTTGCCAATTTTGGTAAAGTGTCGCGCTGGGGGCAGGGACGGCTTCTGGACCCCGGGCACGGCCCTGCGCCACCCGGGGGCACTACACGAAGAAAGGCTCGACCCCCCCGCGGGAGATCGAGCCTTCTCGAAGCGTGTTTTGGCGAAAGCCGTAGCCTGCCGACGCTCGCTAAGTAAACCTTACTGCACCAGGAACCCCCAGGCCGTGGCCTCCCCGCGCTCGTTGCTGAGCCGCAGGAAGTACATGCCCGCGCTCGCGCCCGGTGTGTCGAGTTCGTAGCGCTGGGCAGAGCCGCCGTGGTCGATGGCCGCCGTGTGGATGATCTGGCCGTTGGCGTTGACCACGTCGTAGCGGTAGCGACCGGAAGGGAGGGCGTCGATCGCGACGAAGAGGCGGCCTCCGTTGGCGGTCACGGTGTTGATGAGGCGTGCCGAACCCTGGGGCAACTCTCCGACGCCCACGAACATGCCGAGGCGCTTGAAGGTGACCGTGCTGATCTTGCCGGGCGTGAGGAGGCTACCGTCCGTGGTCCAGGCGCGGTGGTAGACGGTGGCCGTGGCGCCGCTGTCGAGCCCGAGGGACTTGAGGAGGGTGTCGAGGGCCCCGAAGGTGAAGGTCACCGCGTTGGCCGAGTCGACGGTCGTCTGGATGACGGGCGCGGCGGTGGTGTCGGTGAACAGCTGCCAGATGTAGGCGACGCGCTGCTCGGGGTCCGGGTCGGCGGCCCGCTCCCAGGTCACCCGGGCCTCGCTACGGACGTTGCCGGAGTTGAGGTCGACCGTCGCCCTGTCGGCCGGGAAGGTGAAGGTCTTGACGGAGTCGGGGTACTGATTTTCCGAGAGCAGCACCTGGCCGCGGATCGCCCCGCTGGAGGCCGTCTTGGTGTGGACGTTGGCGTAGAGGCCCCCGAAGAGGAGTCCGCCGCGCTGGACGGCTAAGATCTCGTTGACGTTGGCGCGCGGCAGTACGGCCGCGGCCGTGTCCTTGGCCGAGAGGTTCATCTCCAGGCCGAACAGGATCGCCCCTACCTCGGCGACCTTGCCGGTGTGGACGTTGGCCCCGCCGGCGATGAGGGTGTCGATCGCGCTCGACAGGCCGGAGAAGTGGCCGTACATCACGACCGTCGTATCGTACACCTCGCCCTGGAGGTTGCCGCGCCCGAGGCTGGAGCCCAGGCCGCCGGTGTAGGGCTTGGTGACCTGTGGGCTGAGGCGCGCGTGGACGACGTTGTTGGCCAGTGGCGCTACCTGTCCGCGGATCTCGCCACTGGGAGCCTTGATGGTGTGGATGTTGACGTAGAACTGCCGGTTGGTGAGGCTGTCCATCGTGAGGGCCGTCGTGGCGAAGCTATTGTCATCGGCGAGGAACTCACCGGCGCTCGCGCCCCTGCCGGCGGCCGTCCTGAGTCCGTACTTGATGCCGCCGGTCACGCCGGGCATCCCGGCGTGGAGGTGGGCACCCCCGGCGACGTTCGGATCGAAACCCGTGAGTTCGTTGAAGGTGCCGCTCGCGACCATCTTCGTACCGTAGGCCTCGACCATGACGGCGCCGTCGCCGTCGGTGATCACGCCACCGGGGACGGCCTGCGCGGGCTCGACGATCGAGTGGTACACGGTATTAGACTGCGGCAGGACCTGTCCGCGGAGCTCGCCCCGGAAGTATCCCGCCGTGTTGATGGCGTAGTAGAACCCGCGCTCCTTCATGCGCTCGGCGAGTTCGGGCGTGAGGTTGATCTGCGCGCGGTCGGGCAGGATGGCCACGGCCGTGCCCGCGGTGCCGACGCGGGTGTAGTTGACGGGGGCCACGTCGTCGCCGTTGCGCCCGGCGAGGCCGTCGCGGAGGTGGAAGCCGCCGGTGACGCTCGGCTCGACCGGGGTCTCGAGCCCGCCGACGAAACCGGTGATGTCGACGCGGTTGCCGTAGTACTCGGTGGTGATGTCGCCGTTGCCGCCGGTGGGGTTGGCCGGGACGACCTGGCTGGCGGTGAGGTTGGAGTAGAAGGCGCGCTTGCACTCGTGGTAGTGGCGACCGGTGTAAGCGAACTCCGAGATGGAGGTCCCGGTGACGACCGCCCACCGCGCCGAGGCGCTGTAGCGAAGGAACAGGCCCTCTAACTGTGCCGGCGTGCGGGTAGCGGCTCCGGCCAGGCGAACCACGCCGCTCGAGCTATCGGCCTGGAGGGGCGCGGTGGGGAGCAACAGATTGCTCGCGGTGGCGTCGAACGGGTTGTTGAGCGTGACGAGGACGCGTAGTTTTCGCTCGCGGACCTCCTGGCGCCACCCAAACCACGACCCGGAGTAGAGGACGCGGTTGGCGTTGGGCACCTTCTCCGCCATAACCCGTAGGTAGGCGCTCGCGTTCGGGAATGCCGTCGGCTCGTTGTAGGAGACGTGCGACGGGTAGATGTTCGTACCTAGCGGCACGACCTGCCCACGGATCTCGCCGGCCGGGTATGCTACCGAGTGGATGTTGACGTAAGCGTTGCGACGGCGCATGGGGTTGAGCACGGCCGTGTCCCGCACGAAGGCATTGCGCGAGCGCTCGAAAGTCCCGGAGAGGCCATCGGCAGCGACGGTGGGCCTGAGGGCCAGGAGGATACCGCCGTTCTGCCCGAAGTAGCCCACGTGAATGTGGGCCCCCGTGCCACCGACCGGGCTCAGGGGGCTCTCGAGGGTGAAGGCGCCCGTGAAGAACATCGAGTCGGCCCGTACCTCGATCGCGACGCCGCCCATGCCCTCGGTGAGGACGCCAGGGTTCTCCTGGTCGCCGTAGAGCATGGCGTCGAAGCGAAAGTCGGCCTGGACGGCCGGGGCTACGGCCACGACGACGGGCGTGACGAGTTGCCCGCGGACCTCGCCGGCGGGATAGTTGAGCGTATGGACGTTGACGTAGGTCCGGCCGGCCAGTGCCGCGGCCCGGATGGAGTCCACGAGGCCTTGGCGCCGCACGAGGACCGTGTCCCGGAGTCTCGCACTTGACGTACCGATGTTGCGGTAGGGGAGCGGGAGCACGACCGGGCCGTTCTGACCGGCGTAACCCGTGTGGATGTGCATCCCGATGGCCGGGTTCACGGGGCTCGTGAGTCGCATCGTATCCGGCGAGGAGACGAAGATCGAGTCCTGCTTGATGCGGACCGTGACCCGGGCCTCGGCCTGGGAGGCCACCGAGGGGACCTGTTGGTGACCCGACACCTGGGCGAAGAAGGTGGAGGTCTGCGCCGAAAGCGACGCAGAGGCCGTCGCGCAGGCGACGGCGAGGAGTAAGATTCGTTTCAAAGTAGAAAAGATTTGTAGTTGTACGGGGGGACTCGACTCAAGGGCAGGTCGCGGACGGTGGGTCTGTTCGCGGATACAAATGCAAGTTTCGGGCATACGCACTTGCGGCGCTCGGGAAATTTCGGGGTTGTACGCAGAAAGACCTTTCCCGCCAGGGCGAGGGGTGCGCCGGTCCAGTCTACACGACCCGACCCGCCGAGCAGTCCCTCGCCGAGGATGAAGGGACGCACGGCGGGAAGGTTTTGCCGAAAGGCGAACGAACGACTGTCCGGCATCACCGGGCTCGGCAACCTTGTCGGGGGCTGTGAACTGGGGGGGGCTTACGCCAAAACACGCCCCGCCGAGTCCCCACCGGGCATCCCGGTTGATCAGGCGGCGTCCGTACGATCGCCACGTCGGCAGCAATGTAGCTCATTGGCGCTGCTCACCGGTGGACGCTGCGCACCATCCTACCTCCCTAATACTCGTGCAAGTAGGCCTGGAAGCGCAAGTTCTCAATGAGTAGGTATCAGCATACCTGTCCACGAAAGGAGCGCGCTCCGGGTGACTATCGCCGCGAAACGACCGGCGGTGCGTCCCGTAACCACGTGCCGCTCGCGGTCGATTCCGTCAATGATAAGCCCAGGGGCATACGCGGATGTAGTGTCGGGAACGAATCTCTTGTGAATTACATCGGCGTCGGTAAATACAAAATAACTCTCCGCGGATTCACCGGGCCACGCAGGATTTTTGGTATTTCTGTTTCGATCGAGTATGGTAAGAGAGGCAAGTTGCGGAGTATCACTAGCGACTAACTTCGCACTCATGAAACTAAGTTCAGCGAGTCTGATACACCCATCATATTCGAACGCGTTAAAATTCAAAATGACTCCATAGCCGGGCTGGTCAGGCCCGTAGTGTGCCGTCGCAGGACCTGAAATCGTGTCTCCGTTGATGGTTCCTTCGAAGGTCCCGGTGAGCTTCCGGATCCACCCGTCGTTCTGGTAAACTGAACAGTCTACGTAACCATCAGGGTAAATAAAGCTCGTGTCTAAAGGCAGTGCATCTCCGAAGGAGAGCAGCGACACTGTAGGAGACACGGTGGCAGCAGGCGTCGAATCAACAGGGGTTGGTGGGGTGATGATATCGCCGACTAGCGGGGCATCTTCTTTGCTGCAAGCGCTCCCGAGATAGAGTACGCTGCAGATAAAAAGGGTGGCGAAAACCCGAAGCTTAGGTCACGATTTAATGCTTCGAATATCCATTTTAAGTTAGTTTAATGATTGTGAAGCTCTCTCGAAAAAGCGAGCGTCAAAGACACCGAACGGGGAGAGGTATCGCGCTGAACCGATTGTGTGTCAGCCGGACGGCAGGCCATACGCAGCCTCTAACTGTAAACCGTAGAGGAAAGTTCCCCACACGTCCGAAGTCACGTGCAAAAACCTGTGCCCGCCGACATGAGCACAACTTGCTATTGCTCAATCCCCTATACCCAACGCCTACACCAGCCTCTCCAACAAGCTCTCCATACTCACCCGCTCCCGCACGTGCGCCACGATCCCCTCGATCGGCAGACGGACCTGCTCCAGGGTGTCCCGGTCCCGGATCGTCACCGTGTCATCGGCCAGGGTCTCGAAGTCTACCGTCACGCAGTACGGCGTCCCGATCGCGTCCTGGCGACGGTAGCGGCGCCCGATGGCGTCCTTCTCGTCGTACTGACAAATGAAGTGAAGCTTGAGTCGGTCGAAGACCGCCTCGGCCTTCGAGGTCAACTCCTCGCGATTCTTGAGCAGCGGCAAGACGGCCACCTTGATCGGCGCCAGCGGCGCGGGCACCTTCAGCACCGTGCGCGTCGAGTCCTCGCCGGCGGCGTCGGGCACGGTCTCCTCCTGGAGCGCGTTCGCCATCACGGCCAGGAACATCCGGTCGCACCCGATGCTCGTCTCCACCACGTACGGCACGTAACTCTCGCCCGACTCCGGGTCGAAGTACTGCAGCTTCTTGCCGCTCAGCGCCTGGTGGGCCGAGAGGTCGAAGTCGGTCCGCGAGTGAATGCCCTCGAGCTCGCGGAACCCGAACGGGAACTCGAACTCGATGTCGACGGCGGCATTGGCGTAGTGCGCGAGGTTGGCGTGGTCGTGGAACTTCAGCTTCTCGGCGGGGGTCCCGAGGGCCAGGTGCCAGGCCATGCGCTGCTGCTTCCACCGCTCGTACCACTCGAGCTCGGTGCCGGGCTTGACGAAGAACTGCATCTCCATCTGCTCGAACTCCCGCATCCGGAAGATGAACTGCCTGGCCACGATCTCATTGCGGAAGGCCTTCCCGATCTGCGCGATCCCGAAGGGCAACTTCTGCCGCGTCGACTTCTGGACGTTGAGGAAGTTGACGAAGATGCCCTGCGCCGTCTCGGGCCGGAGGTAAATCTTGCCCGCCTCCCCGGCGATGGCGCCGAGCTGCGTCGAGAACATGAGGTTGAACTGCCGCACCTCCGTCCAATCCTTGGACCCCGATTCCGGATCGGCGATCCCGAGTTCGACGATGAGGTCGTAAAGCCCCTGCATGTCGCCCTTGCCGAGGGCCTCATTCATGCGTGCGAGGATGCGGTCGGACTCCGCCTGGTAGCCCATCACGCGCTCGTTCGTGGTGCGGTACTGGGCCTCGTCGAAGCTTTCGCCAAAACGCTTGGCCGCCTTGTCGACTTCCTTCTGGGCTTTCGCCAAAACCTTTTCCGCCGCGCCTTCGAGGAGTTGATCGGCGCGGTAGCGCTTCTTCGACTGCTTATTGTCGATCAGGGGATCGTTGAAGGCGTCGACGTGCCCGGAGGCCTTCCAGGTCTCGGGCGCCATGAAGATGGCTGCGTCGAGCCCGACGATGTTGGCGTGCAAGCGCGTCATCGCGAGCCACCAGTAGGCCTTGATGTTGTTCTTGAGTTCCACGCCGTAGGGCCCGTAGTCGTAGGCCGCGGAGAGGCCATCGTAAATCTCGGAGCTCTGGTAGACGAAGCCGTACTCTTTACAGTGGGCGACGAGGGTCTTGAAGTCGGCGTGGGGCATAAGGGGGGCGAATGTAGGGGCGGCGCCCCCGCCAACCTACCTCCCCCGCATCACCAGCAGCGGTACGTCGGTCGTGTGCGCGATGTCCTCGGCGGCCGAGTGCTCGAAGATGCGCTCGAAGAAACCCTTGTTGCTGCTCTGCACCACCAACATATCGCCGCCACGCTGCCGGACGTAGTCCCCGATGTCGACCGTGAAGCTCCCCTCCATCAGTTCGAAGTGTAGCCGCGGGCGCTCACCGAACTCCTCGCGCCACGTCCCCATGATGCGGCGGGCCTCGGCCTCGTCCTCCTTGTCGTCCCAGACGTGGACCACGTAAAGGTCGGCGCCCATGTTCTGGCGCCAGGTCTGGAGCTGCTCCAGCACGACGTGATCGGGCGCGTCGAGGTTGGTCGCGAAGATGATCTCCTTGACGCCGTGGAACGTCGCCGTCGGCGGAATCCCGAGGATGTTGGTCGGCACCTCGCGCAAGATCTTGTACGACAGGCTCGTGAACTGCGGCTCGCCCTCGTTGCGCTCGCGCAGGCCGCACACCACCAGGTCGTACGCCCCGTCGCGGGCCTCGTCGATGATCCCGTCGCCGGGGTAGTCGACGTGGGCCTTGTAGCTAAGCTCGACGTCGCCGAAGGACGGGCCCTTGACCTCGCGGATGAGCTCGCGCAGCTTGATGAGCACCATGCCCTCGCGCTCCTCGATGGGCGTATCGCCGTAGGTGGCCTGCGGGCGCCCGAAGGCGTGGTAGACCGTGAGCTGGGCCTTGAAGTTATCGGCGATCGCGAGGGCGAAGGCCGCGACGTTCGCGGCGGTGTCTTCGAGGTCGGATGCGAGTAGGATGCGCATGGGCAGGTCGGTTGGGAGGCGGCTGAGGGACGGGCAAGGTACACGGCGCGCGCCTACCTTCGCTGGATGCGAAACGTGACCCTCGCCGTGGCTCTCGCGGCACTGATGTCGGGCGGCTGTACGCCAAAACCCTCTACCTCGGCCTCCGATTTGCCCGGCGTACCCCCCGGCGAGGCCTCCGTGATGCAGGGCGGCGTCGCCTACGGTGCGGAGGTCGTGACGGTCGAAGGGCTTTACCGCAGCGCCCAGCGCAACGGCATCCTCGTTCCCTGCGGTGATCGCCGGGGTCCCGGCTACGAGGTGGTGACGAGCCCGGCCCTGGATGCGGCTTACGCCAAAACGATCCGCCAGGGCTACGAGGGCCAGCCGGTGGTCGCGACCCTCACCGGTCGACTCGAGGCGATGCCGGCGGCACCGGGTGGCGCGGGCGAACCGCCGGCCATGCAGCGCTTCTACGTCGAGTCCGTCGACACGCTCGCCGCGAAGAACCCCCGCAACACCTGCGTCCCGTACGACTTCTGGGCCCTCGGCAACGAACCCTTCTGGAACGTGCAGATCAGCAGCAACGAGGGTCTCGCGCAGTGGTCGATGCTCGGCGAAAACACCGTCGGCTACGAGTACGCCGCGCCACTCGTCGAGCAGGGCGGCCAGGTGACGCGCTACGTTTTCCCGGGCCAGCAGCGCATGAAGGTCACCCTCACCAAGGGCGAGTGCATCGACAATATGGCCGGCAATCGCTTCCCGTACTCAGTCGTGGTGGAGCGCGCCGGAAAATCCTACCGGGGTTGCGCGCACGACGCCACGAGCGCTCGCTGAGCCGCGGCGTGGCGACAATTCTGCTTTCGGCAAAACCGCTGTCTCAGCCGGCTTTCGCCAAAACCGCCTCCACCTTCTCCTCGTCGCCCTTCGAGTAACCCGCGTGCTCGTAGACGATCTTGCCGTCGCGGTCGATGATGTAGATCTGCGGGATGGAGCGCAACTCGAGCGCCGACATCAGTTCGTGGCTCTCGTCGGTGAGGACGGGGAAGGTCCACCCCTTGCTCTCCACCATGCCGGGCACCTTCTTGAGGGCCGCGCCGCGGTCGATGCTCACGGCGTAGACCTCGGCGCCGTACTTCTCCTTCCACATCGGGTAGAACTCCTTGTACACGTCGAGTTCCATCTTGCAGGGCGCGCACCAGGTGGCCCACAGCGCGACGACGGTGGCGCCGTCCGCGCGGGCGAGGTCCGTGGTCGAGAAGTCTCGCCCGTCGAGGGTCTTGAGCTGGATATCCGCCGGGAGCGAGGACTGTGCGGCGAGCGAGAAGCAGAGCGCCGAGGCGAGGGAGAGGAGGGCAAACTTCATAGTTGGCGAATATCGGTAGGGTAGTGTAACGCGGGAGTGGGTTAACGTGGTGTTGTGCGGCGTTCGGAAGCGGTCGAACGCCCCGCTCCCCCTACTTCACATTTTCGAAAAAGAACGCCCACAGGTCGGCCTGCTCGTCGATGATCTTGCTGGTCGGCTTGCCGGCGCCGTGGCCGGCGTTGGTCTCGATGCGGATCAACACGGGCTCGGCGCCCTCGTGGGCGGCCTGGAGCCTGGCTGCATACTTAAAGGAGTGCGCCGGCACCACGCGGTCGTCGTGGTCGGCGGTGGTGACGAGGGTGGCGGGGTAGGCGGTGCCGTCTTTGAGGTTGTGCAGCGGCGAGTAGGCGTAAAGCACCGGGAACATCTCCGCGTCCGCCGACGAGCCGTACTCCGGGATCCACCCCTTGCCCACCGTGAACTCGTGGTAGCGCAGCATGTCCATCACGCCGACGGCCGGGAAGGCGACCGCGAACAGCTCCGGGCGCTGCGTCATGGCCGCGCCGACCAGCAGGCCACCGTTCGAGCCCCCGGCGATCCCGAGCTTGTCGGGGTTGGTGTAGCCCTCGCGGATGAGGTACTCCGCCGCGGCGATGAAGTCGTCGAAGACGTTCTGTTTTTGCGACAGCATCCCGCCCTGGTGCCAGGCCTCGCCGTACTCGCCGCCGCCGCGCAGGTTCGGCATCGCGAACACGCCGTCGCGCTCGAGCAGCAGCAGCCGCGAGGCCGAGAAGCCGGGCGTGAGGCTGATGTTGAACCCACCGTAGCCATACAGGTAGGTCGGGCGCTGGCCGTCGAGCGCGAGGCCTTTCTTGTGCACGACGAACATCGACACCGGCGTGCCGTCCTTGCTCTCGTAGGTGACCTGCCGCTCGACGTAGTCCGCCGGGTCGAACTTGAGCGGCGTCTCGTAGAAGAGGGTACTCTCGCCGCTCCCGAGGTCGTAGCGGAAGATCGTCGGCGGGTAGACGAAACTCGTGAACGTATAAAAGGTCTCGGTGTCCTCGCGCCTCCCGCCGAAGCCGCCGACCGAGCCGATGCCCGGCAACTCGATCTCGCGCTCGCGCGTGCCGTCGTAGTCGAAGCGGTAGACCTTGTTGGCGGCGCGCTCGAGGTAGGTGGCGGTAAGGCCGCCGCCGACGGTGCTCACGCCCTGCAGCAGGTGCTCGCGCTCCGGAATGACTTCGCGCCAGTTGGCCGTGTCGGGTCTGGCCGGGTCGACGCTCACGAGCCGGTAGTTGGGCGCGCCCACGTCGGTGAGGACGAGCAGGCGTCCGTCGCGGTGGTCGACGACGCTCGACTTGTTCTTGTAGCCCTCGAACAGGAGCTTGAGCGCTGGTTTGGCTTTGCCGCCGGAGCGCAGGTTTTGCCGAAAGGCGTCTAGGTCGAGTAGGTACGTCGCGTAGCCGTCGGTGCCGGGCGCGGCCGACATCACGAAGTAGCGGTCGTCCTCGGTGACGCCGCCGAAGTGGTACATCTCCGGGCGCGCGCGATCCTCCCAGACCAGCAGGTCCTCGGCCTGCGGCTCGCCGACGCGGTGGAAGTAGACGCTGTGGTACTGGTTGTTGCCGCTCAGCTCGGCGCCCTCGCCCGGGGCGGGGTAGCGGCTGTAGAAAAAGCCCTCGTCCCCGAGCCAGGCCGCGCCCGAGAACTTGACCCACTCCAGCTTGTCGCCGAGCTCCTTCCCGGTGGCCACCTCGCGGATGGTGAAGTTGCTCCAGTCCGAGCCGGCGTCGGAGCGGTTGACGGTCACGTATTTGTAGCTGTCGCTAAAACCTACCAGCCCGATGCTCGTCGTCCCGGCGGCGTTGACGGCGTTGGGGTCGATGAACACCTCCGGCTCGCCGCTCAGGCCGCGCTGGCGGTAGATGACGGCCTGGTTCTGGAGGCCGTCGTTCTTGTAGAAGAAGTAGTACTCACCGGCCTTGAAGGGGCTCGAGAGTTTGGGGTAGTCGAAGAGCTCCTCGTAGCGGGCGCGCAAGTTTTGGCGCAGGCCCAGTGAGTTGAGGTACCCTTGCGTGACCTCGTTCTGCGCGGCGACCCAGGCCTTGGTCTCGGCGGCGTTGTCGTCCTCGAGCCAGCGGTAGGGGTCGGCCACGCGCGTGCCGTGGTAGTCGTCCACGACGGCGGGGTCCTGGCGGGTGTCGGGGTAGTCGAGCATCGGGGGGGCTTGGGCGAGGAGGCTGAGGCCGGTGAGGCTTGCGCCAAAACACGACGCGGCGTAGCGGAGGAATTTCATAGTTTTGGCTTGGTTCGAGAGAGCCGCAAAGTACAGCCATGAGACCGCACGTCCTCGCCACCGTCATCTGCCTTTTCCTGATTGCGTCCGCCGCACGTGCCCAGGAGGTCGGCTTCCAGTTGTACTCCTTCCGCCACCAGATGGCGCAAGGAGTGGCGCCGGTGCTCGACAGTCTGCAAGCCTGGGGCGTGCACGCGGTCGAGGGCGGCAACCAGGACACCTACGGCCTGCCGCTCGCGGAATACCGGGCGATGCTGGCGGCGCGCGACATCGAGATTGTAAGTGTCTCGGCGACGTACGAGGAGCTGCGCGACGCGCCGGAGACGATCGTCGCGAAGGCCCGGAAGTATGACGCGCGATACGTGGTGTGCTTCTGGATCCCGCACGCGGACACCCTGCTGCGACTCGACGAGGCTAGGCTCGCGATTGAGGATTTCAATCGCGCGGGTCAGGTTTTGGCGAAAGCCGGAATCAGGCTCATGTACCACCCGCACGGCTACGAGTTCGGCGTGATGTACGAAGGGGAGACGCTGCTCGACTTGATGGTAAAGGAGAGCGAGCACTTCGACTTCGAGATGGACGTGTACTGGTTCGAGCACCCGGGGCAGGACCCGGTGGCGTGGCTGCGGCGCTACCCGCAGGAGTTTGGCCTGATGCACCTCAAGGACTGCCGCCAGGGCGTGCCGCACGGCCTGCCGCACGACGCCGACGTGGAGACGAACGTGACGCTCGGCACGGGGCAGTTTAAGATTGCCGAAGTGGTGCGCGAGGCGAGGAGACTGGGGATTCCGTACCTGTTCGTCGAGGACGAGAGCTCGCGGTCGATGTCGCAGGGGCGGGCGAGCGTGGCGTACGTGCGGGAGGTGCTGCGACAGAGCGCGGACTAGGTGTGGGGGTTGAGCGCGAAAGACCGCCGAGATTGGAGGGCCGCGAGGATAGTTGGGCGGTCACGTCGAGCCATCGTGTCGGGGCAGGCCTCGAAACTGGCGTGAGCGTTTCTTGATCGATAGACACGTTGTCATTATTAAGATTTACGCGTCGGTTGCGTGTGTCGGAAGGACGGGCGGTCTAACGTATGCGTGGTGCTTAACTGCTGGTTTAGTTTAAGTCATCTACAAAACTTCCGGCAAAATGGCATGGCTTTTTTCACCCCATGCGTGAACAAGTGTAGCATAATATCCTTACTACTAGTGTAACACAGACACACTAACCCTTGCGCATTTATATTCGCGCAAATAAACCCTAATAGTTTTGAATACCACGAACACCACCACTAGGAACAATACCACCAACCGCAACACCACGCCGCGCGTGCTCTCCAGTTCGAGCATCGTCGGGACCAACGTCCTGAACAAGAACAACGAGTCCGTAGGCGAGATCAAGGACCTCATGATTGACCTGCGCCGCGGGGAGATCCAGTACTGCGTACTGAGCTTCGGGGGCTTCCTCGGGATGGGCGACAAGCTCTTCGCCGTGCCCCTCGAGTCCTTCGACGTCGACACGCACCGCGAGAAGTTCATCCTCGACATCGACAAGACCCGCCTCGAGAAGGCACCGGGCTTCGACAAGGACAACTGGCCCTCGACGGCCGACGACACCTTCGTCAACAGCGTGTACTCCTTCTACGGCCAGCAGCGCCGCGAGTTCCGGGCGGACCCACGTCTTTCCTAAACCCTGAGTGAAGGCTGAGCGCCCGTCGCGTGACCGCGGCGGGCGCTTATCCATGTAAGCTAAAGCAAGTTTAGCGTACGGCCACGAGCGCCTGTCCTACGATTACGTGGGGTAGGACGCCCGTGGCTTTTCATATTTATGACACGCGCCCACGTCCGTTTTGCCACCTTTGCCGTTTACTATCCCCATGGTCGAACACCTCACCCCCCTCGTACCTGCCCCGAGCGCCACTCAGAAAGTAGAGCTGCGCCTCCTCAAACCCTCCGACTACCCAGAGTTCGCCGAGGCCGCCACCGAGGCCTACCACGACCTCGACCAGGGGTCCTGGGAGCGACACAGCATCGAGAAACTCCTCGAGATCTTTCCGGAGGGGCAGGCCATCGTGACGGTCAACGGCGAGATCGCCGGCGCGGCCCTCACGCTGCGGGTCGCGAGTAAGTTCGCCGAGACCGCCCACACCTACCGCCAGGTGACGGGCAACTACACCTTCAGCACCCACGACCCCGAGGCCGAGTGGCTCTACGGCATCGACATCTTCGTGCGGCCGAAGTACCGCGGGATGCGCCTCGGGCGTCGCCTCTACGACTACCGCAAGGAGGTGGCCGAGCGGCTGAATCTCCGCGGGATCGCCTTCGGGGGGCGCCTCCCCAACTACACCGCCCACGCCGACGAGTATACGGCCCGCGAGTACATCGACGCCGTGCGCCACCGCGAGATCCACGACCCGGTGCTCAATTTTCAACTGTCGAACGACTTCAACGTCCGCCGTATCCTCAAGGGCTACCTCGCGGGCGATAAGTCGAGTTTGGAGTACGCGGCCCTGCTGGTGTGGGACAACATCTACTTCGAGGAGCCGATCGCCGACCGCCCGCTACAGGAGGCGAAGTCGGTGATCCGCCTCGGGCTCGTCCAGTGGCAGATGCGGCCGTACCGCCGCTTCGAGGACCTCATCGAGCAGGTCGAGTACTTCGTGGACGCCGTGAGCGACTACCGTTGCGACTTCGTGCTCTTCCCGGAGTTCTTCAACGCGCCGCTGATGTCGGCGTACAACCACCTGTCGAGCTCGGAGGCGGTGCGCCACCTGGCGGAGTACACGCTGCCGTTGAAGGATAAGTTTGCCGAGTTTGCGGTGAGTTACAACATCAACATTATCACCGGGTCCATGCCGGAGTTGGGTGAGGACGGCATCCTCAAGAACGTCGGCTACCTGTGTCGCCGCGATGGCACCACGGAGCGCTTCGAGAAGATCCACGTGACCCCGGACGAGACGACGGCCTGGGGGATGCGCGGGGGCAACAAGGTGCAGACCTTCGACACCGACGCCGGTCGCGTGGGGGTGTTGATTTGCTACGACTCGGAGTTCCCGGAGTTGTCGCGTTTACTCGCTGCCGAGGGCATGCAGATTCTGTTCGTGCCCTTCCTCACCGATACGCAGAACGGCTACTCGCGCGTGCGGCACTGCTCGCAGGCGCGCGCGATCGAGAACGAGTGCTACGTCGCGATCGCGGGTTCGGTGGGCAACCTCCCGAAGGTCCACAACATGGACATGCAGTACGCGCAGTCGGTGGTGTTCACGCCCTGCGACTTCGCCTTCCCAAACAACGGCGTCAAGGCCGAGGCCACGCCGAACACGGAGATGATCCTGGTGGCGGACGTAGACCTGGACCTCCTGAAGACCCTGCACGAGCGGGGGGCGGTGCGGAACCTGAAAGACCGCCGCGAGGACGTGTACCAGGTGAAGCGGATGGTGCCGAAGTAGGAGGGTGTGGTGGCTGACTTTGCTTTGGTTTCCCCGGGGTCGTAGGTTGGCCTTCGATCGAGGTGATCCTGCTTGCGCTTTTTGCCTTTCGAAATGCTCAGCGGTGACGGTTCGACCCCGGGTTACTCGTGGTTGGACCCCGCTGGGGTCGGGGGGGGGGCGGTAGTTTGGGGTGTTAATCCAGGTTTACTATCCACGGCAGGGTCACGATGACGCGCCCGCTGTCGTCCGTGCCTCGTACGAGGTAAGTCCCGGCTGCCGCGGTGCTCGGTACGTGGATCTCGACCTGGTTCTGTCCGCCGGTGGGCCTGGCCAGGACGAGTTGCCCCAGGGCATCGTAGACCGAGACCATCGAAACGTCACTGTCGCTCCGAAGCTGTAAGGTGGCTGTCCCGGCGGACGGGTTGGGGTAAAGCAGAGCATCGCGATCCTGCACCGCGGGTGCGGTGGTTTCGACGGGCTGGTAGAGTCCGCCGACTGCGCTGGGGTCGGTGGGCGTTGGGGAAAACCAAGCAGTGAGTCGATCCCAAAACCGCGTCCATCCGTAGCCCGGGGCCCTGAAGAAATTACGGATCCGGCCGAGGGGGCTGGTCGTGTACCCACCCGCGATCACGACCTCGCCCATGGGTTCCCCGAGTGGCAGCACGGCGGTGGTACCGTTCGTGATGTCGTAAGGGAGGGCAATCGTCTCGTAGCCCACGTAGCTGAGCTCAAGCAATTGCTGGTCCTCGGGGATCTCCAATGCGTATCGACCGTCGTAGTCCGTGACCGTACCGAGCTTCGTCCCGGGAACTACGACGACCACGCCGATCAACGCCTCGCCCGTTTCGCCGTCGACCACCGCCCCGGTCGCCCACTTAAAGCCGGGTCGGGCGGCGGGGACTGGTTTTGGTGAATCGGGCCCCTCCGGCACGGCCGTCCTGCCCCCCATCCCGATACGTTGGTACGGCATGACCATCCCCATGGTGACGCGTGGGACGGTGTCGTGCCGGGAGACGACCCCCGGGTCGGCACCGGTCGCGCAGATGACCGGTTGAGGATCGTCCGCGTCTTCGGCGAGCGTCACCTCCCCCGTGAGCTGGGGCTCCGTCTCGACCTCGACTTCGCGGAGGATGGCCGGGGCACCCATCTGCGCCTGCGCCGAATCGACCGCCACGCCGAGTCCGCCTATCGCCAGCGCGGCGCGCATCGCGTAGGGTACGGCTTGCGCCAAAACCCCCGCCACCGGTAGCGGCGCCCCGATGCTGCGGTCGAGTTGGCTCCCGCGAAAGCGCCCGCAGGTGCTCTGGCGGGGGTCGCGGAGCAGCGCCAAGACCTCGGCGTCGCTCATGTTGGTGAAGTCGACGACCGTTTTGGCGCAAGCCTCGCAGTGGCGGCCCTGCGTGGCCGGGGTCATCGCCTGCCAATCTTCGTGGCAGGGGGTAGGGATCTTGATTGCATAGCTGCGTAGCGAAAGATATGTGTTTTGGCGAAAGCCCACACCCCGCGGGTACCTTCGGGGCTCCGCTCCCGACTATGGCCCTCCGCGACCTCCTCAAGACCGTCTACCACTCGACGCACGACCTCGCCTTCGGCCTGCTGCCGTACAATCCGCTGTTCGCGAAGGTCAAAAACGGGAAGGCCGTCAAGTACGGCCACGTCTCGACGGAGCACCTCGACGATCCGCGCCTGGACGATCAGCTCGTCGAATCACTGCGTGCGCAAGGCATCGCGGTGGCGGAGTTCGACATCGACATCCCCGCCTACGCGGCGTACCTGGCGCGGGCCGACTACCCGGACGACTACTTCGGCGGGGGCCGTGACCCGAGACGAAACTTCACCGAGAAGACGCTCGAGCATTACGTCTCTACGAAGTTTATGTCTCTAAATCCGGAGTCTCTGTTCGTCGACATGGCCGCCTGTACCTCGCCGTTCTACGAGATTATCGAGCGGCAGTACGGGGTTGCGCAGTCTTACCAGCAGGACCTCGTCTACGCGCCGGGCCAGCACGGCCGGCAAATCGGTGGCTACGGGCACGAACTCCCCTTTGCGGCGGAGTCCATCGACGCGGTCACGCTGCACTGTTCGTTGGAACACTTCGAAGGCAATAGCGACGTACTCTTCTTCCGAGCTATGGAGCGGCAGTTGAAGCCCGGCGGCAGAGTGATCGTCCTGCCGTTCTACATCGCGCACGAGTACACCATCCACGTCGATCCTATCTACAATACCATCAAGCGGCACTCGGTCGATCTCGACGACAGTGATCAGTTTAGACTACGGTACGCGGACTGGTATCAGTTCTACTCGCGGCACTACGACGCGGCGACGCTGAAGGCCCGCGTGTTGGACCAGTGTCCGGGCCTCCGGCTCACGGTGTACCGCGTGCGAAACTTCCGTGAGGTCGATGCGCGTTGTTACCTGCGCTTCGTGGGGGTGTTCGAGAAGCTTGCTTAGGCGTCGGCTTGGTCCGTCCACACCACCGTCCGCTCGCGTCCGCGGACGTAGTGCACCGTCATCGTCTCGTCGCCGTGGCGCAGGCCTGCGAGGGCATCGCGTTTGCTGGCGCCGAAGGGGAGCAGGTACACCACGGCGCTTTCGTTGATGAACGGCAGCGTGAAGGTGTAGCGCTCGGCGGGGGGCTTGGGGCTGTCGGTGACGAAGGCGACGACGTCGGCGCGGTCGTCGGAGAGGGCCTTCCAGGGGTGGTGCGGCGGGAAGAGGCTGGCCACGTGTCCGTCGGGGCCGACGCCGAGCAGGCAGAGGTCGAGGCCGCGGTCGGTGAGGCCGGCTTTCGCCAAAACCTGCCGCATGTGCTCCAGGGCGTCTTCGGGTCGTTGGTCGGTGGCCCAGTGGTGCACCATCGCCGGATCGTGGGCTACGGCGTCGAGGAGCGGGCGGCACGTGCGTACGTTGCTGTCGGGGTGGTCGTGCGGGACGTTGCGTTCGTCGCTGATGAAGAAGTGGACGCGGCCCCAGTCGATGGCGTTTCGGTGGGTGGTAGCCCACTCCTCGTAGACGGCCCCGGGGGCCGAGCCGCCGGTGAGCCCGAGGCTGGCCGTGCCGCGTGCGGCGATAACTCGCCGGAGGACCTCGACGCCCTCGGCGGCGATGACGGGGGCCGCCTCGGCGGCGGTGTCGAAGGTGCGGTAGGTGGGTCTGGGGGCGGTGTGGGTCATCGGTCTGGGCGGGCTGCGGTAGGGAGGAAGGTGCGGGGCCCAATGTAGTGTTGGGGAGAAAATCCCCGGGGCGGGAGTTGGGGCCTGGCGACCGCGCGATAGGCCGCGGGCTCGTGCCTTTAGCCGCCTACCACGAGCAATACGTAGTAGATGCTCCCGACGACGATTAGGAATGCGCCGCCGACGATTAGGCCCGCGAGGGCCATCTTGCGGCGACCGTAGTACTGTGGGTACTTCACCGCCCGCCCCAGGGCAATCGCCGAGAAGATGACCCCGAGCAAGGGGCCGAGGATTGAGGTAAACGGGAACGAAAGGCTCAGCACGAAGCCCGCGACCGCGAGGCCGTTGGGGGGATTGCCGTAGTCGGTCGGCGCCCAGGCACTTCGCACGAACGCGGCGGCGTCACGGATCACGGACCTGGCCCTGTCGGCATTCCGGGAGAGGCCCCCCCTCCACCGGCCTACGCCGCGGCCCGCGGTGGCGCTGCTGGCCGGGTGCTCGTGGCCGCCCCCGGGGCTCCCCACGTCTCCGAATGCCCCGGGCGTGACCTCCGCTGCTGGCGCGGCCAGCGGCATCGACACGGCGAGCAAAAACGTGCCCGGCGCGGCGAGGCTCAGGAAGCCGAGGACGAGTAGTACTCTGGTCATACTGGCGAAGTAAACGCTCCCGGGCGCGTTACGCTGCCTGCTCGGAGCTTTGGTGCATTCCGGAAGGCTTCGGGTTTTGACGGAAGTCGACTGGGTGCGGCTTTCGCCGTCGCGGCCCAACTTGTTGGGGCAACCTTTACCTTCCCCCGAAGCCCGACCTTCGCGCCCGTGACGCACACCTACGACCTCCAGCTCCGCTACAACGACACCGACGCCCTCGGCCACGTCAACAACGCCCTCTACGCCACCTACGCCGAGTCCGCCCGCATCGCGTTCTTCCGCGAGGCCGGCGTCCCGGTGGAGAACCTGATTTTGGCGCGCCTCGAGGTCGACTACCGGCGGCAGGTGCGTTTTGGCGAAAGCCCCACGGTCGAGAGCTTCATCACGAAGGTCGGCCACACGAGCGTCGGGGTTGGGCACCGGCTGCTGGTGGGCGGGGAGGTGGCTGCGGAGATGCGGACGGTCGTGGTGTACTTCGACTACGAGGCCGGGGTCCCGACGCGGGTCCCGGACACGGCGCGCGCGGCGCTGGGGCGGTATGAGGAGGGGGAGTAGGCGCCAGAAAAAAGCCGCCGACTTGCTCTGGGTGAGCTAGTGGGCGGCTTTTTGGGGTAGACCCGTAAGGATTCGAACCTTAACTGACTGAACCAAAATCAGTAGTGCTACCATTACACCACGGGTCTGTCGAAGACGGCCGCGAAGATAAGGGCAGCGAAGACGCTGGCCAAGCGCGGCACGCGAATTTTTTTCGGCCCTCGCGCAACCTCGATCCGGGCCGCGTTTAGGCCTTCCTTCGCCCCTCAACGCCGCCCCGCCGTCATGCTCGCCAAACGCATCATCCCCTGCCTCGACGTCAAGGACGGGCGCACCGTCAAGGGCGTCAACTTCGTCGACCTCCGCGACGCCGGCGACCCGGTCGCGCTCGGGGCACAGTACTCCGAGCAGGGCGCCGACGAACTGGTCCTGCTCGACATCACGGCCACGCACGAGCGCCGCTCCACGGTGGTCGATCTCGCCAAGGCCGTCGCCCGTGGCGTGAGCATCCCCTTCACCCTCGGCGGCGGCATCGATTCGGTGGGGGCCGCGGGCGCGGTCCTGTACGCGGGTTGCGACAAGGTGGCGGTCAACTCGGCGGCCGTGCGGCGACCGGCGCTCCTCGACGAACTCGCCGGGGCCTTCGGGAACCAATTCGTCGTCCTCGCCGTGGACGCGCGTTTTACCGAAGGGCGGTGGACCGTCTACACCGGCGGCGGCCGCCACGCTACCGAGCGCGAATTATTCAGTTGGTGTCGCGAAGCCCAGGAGCGGGGCGCGGGCGAGGTGCTGTTCACCAGCATGAATCACGACGGCACCAAGGCAGGTTTTGCGCTCGACGCCCTACATCAGCTTTCGCAACAACTCACCGTCCCGATCATCGCCAGCGGCGGTGCCGGTACGATGCAAGACTTTACGGAGGTCTTCCGGGCGGGGGTCGACGCGGCGCTAGCGGCCAGCGTGTTTCACTTCGGCGAGATCGGCATCACGCAACTGAAGCGAGAACTGGCGCGGCAGGGCGTGGCCGTACGACAGTAGGGCCGGGGATTCGTGACCCGAGTGCCGGGGAGGGCTTTCGCCAAAACCTAACGCTCCCCGTCCAGATTGAACCACGGCTCGAGCAAACCGATCAGCAAATCCTCGGAGTAGAAGCGGTGCTTGAACCCCCCTTGCTCCTGCGAAACGGTGAGCGTCGAGATCAGTACGTGCTTCTTGATGCGACCCAGCGCATTCACCTCCGGATTGAAGTAGTTGTCGCGAAAGAGGTACTCCATCCCGGCGCGGAACTGGCAGGAGGTGGTGCGCTTGTAAACAAAATTCGGGGCATCATCCCCGTAGATCGCCAGGGCGACGGGCTTGCCGCCGGTACTCATGCGGTAGCGCTCGGAGGTGGTCGACGGGAGGAGGTGCTGCTTTAGGCGCTGGCTCATCTTCATGCTCTTCCCGACGAAGAGCGCCAGGTGCTCGGTCTCGAGCAACGGCTTGCGACCGGGGGCGTGAAAGCCGGTGCAGTGCGCTTCGAGGTTGCGCGGCCCGGCAAACTTGGCCTCCTTCGCGCCCCGCTCCCGCAAGTCCCTACTCGTCTCCGAATCGTCCCAACCGTTGGCCCACCAGAAGATGTACAGCCCCTCGGAGGTCTCGGGCAGGTCGAGCCTACCGTCCTTGTAGAGCGGGCGCGGGGAGGAGATGAGGGGTTGGAGGTCCTGCGGGAGGTCGATTTTGTCCATAAAAACGGCAGAGCTAGACCCGCTCTAAGCAGCGGGGCGCGCGAAGGTACGGCTTTACGAAGTTTTGGTAATTACTCCAACTTATTGGCAGTCGGGGCTCACCGACAAAGCACGAATACCCAGTTTATCCCCCGCCCCCGCGGCGCCCGGGCGGTCGTTGGACGAGCGCGCCGACGATAGCCCCAGACAAAAGCGACGGTCCCAGACTCGGCGCGCTGGTTCAACGGGCCCCGGGCGCCGCGGTCAAAGTCCTAGAGGTAAGCCCCCCCCAAAACCCAACCCCAACCAACAACCTCCAAATCCACTCCCGCAAAGCAACACCCGCCTACTCCGCCCCGAAATCCCACGCCGGCATCACCCACCCGGCCGTCATCCGCTTCACGCCCGTGAGCAGGCTCTCGAGCCGCGTAATCTCCTTGTCGACCGCCGCCAACTCCGTGTTAATTAGCCGGAGGTTCTCCACCGAAGTCCCCGTCGGACCGAAGATCTCCCCCTGGCCACGCCGCGTCTCGCCGAGCCGCGACCCGACACTCGGGTTCGTTTTCTCGCCAATCTTGCTGCGGCTCGGCTCACCGTTCAAGGTCACCTTCAGCGTCTCGACGTCCTTCTCGAGGTTGGCGAGCGTCTGGATGGCCGACGTGATGTCCTTCTCCTCGGCCCGCATTACGGCCTCCTTCGCGCGCGTCAGCTCCTTCTGGAGTTCGGCCAGGCGCTTACCCTGCAACGTGTACGTGGCCCGGGACTCGTCGTACGCCTTCGAGAAGGCAATCCGGTCCGCGGCAGGTTTTGCCGAAAGGCTCCCCTCCCGCAAGCGCTTCACCTCAAAACTCATCGGACCGGCCAATTGCGTCCACGTGGCCCCGTCCTGCTTGTTGAGCGTCACGGTGTAGGTGCCCGGCTCGGCCCAACGCCCGTTCGGTCCACTGCGCTCGTCCTCCTCGTCGTCGTCATCGCCGCTGGCGGGTTTCCTGTCTTCCACCGGCATCATCGACGGGTAGCGTAGGTTCCAGGCCGTGCGGTGGACGCCCTTCGTGCCGGAGGCCTCGATGCGGCGTACGGCATTGCCCTGGGCGTCGGCGATCGTGAGCCAGAGCTTGGGCTCCTGCTCGAGACGCTCGGCCTCGAGGGCCTCGTACCCGGGGAAGGTCACGTCGGTCTTGGCCTTGTTGATGGCCTTCTCGCCCTTCTTGCGCTTGTCCTTGGCGGACTCGAACTCGTCGCGCAAGTAGTACGTGATCACGGCACCGAACTCGGGATTTTTGGCCGTGTAGTGACCCGACCCAATCGAGCCTTTCCCCCCGTCGGTGAGGATGCTGCGCGGTTGGTAGAGGTCCGCGTCACGCATCGGGAGGATGGCGGCCGCCTGCGCGACCATGTCCTTGTTGACCGAGCGCAGCGCCGAGTAGTCGTCGAGTACGTAGATGCTTCTCCCGAAGGTCGCAGCCACGAGATCGTTCTCGCGCCGCTGAATCTTCAGGTCGCGGATGCCGATCGGCGGCAGGCCACCCTGTAGCTGCAGCCACTCCCCGCCGCCGTCGACGCTGAAGTAGACGCCGAACTCGGTGCCGACGAAGAGCAGATTCGGATTGACGTGGTCCTGCACCGTGCGCCACACCAGCGTCGTGTCCGGCAGGCCCTTCGTGATCGACCTCCACGTGCTGCCGCCGTCGGTGGTCTTGTAGAGGTAGGGGCGGTAGTCGCCCTCCTTGTGGTTGTCGAGCGCCACGTAAGCCGTGTTGGCGTCGTGGAGGTCACCGCGGATGTCGTTGACGAAGGCCCGCCTCGGGACGCCGGAGATGCTGCCGACCTCGGTCTTCTTCCAGGTCGTGCCGCCGTCGGGGCTCGTCCAGATCAGGCCGTCGTCCGTGCCGACGTAGAGGCGCTTCTCGTCGACGGCGCTCTCGCCGATCGACGTGATCGAGTTGAAGTTCGACATCGCGTAGACGTCCCAGGGGTTGTCGTAGCTCTGGACCCGCCCCATGATCGGGAGCGCGAGGCGGTTCTCGTCGCGCGTCAAGTCCTCGGAGAGGGCCGTCCAGTTGTCGCCGCGGTCGTCGGAGCGCCACAGGCGCTGCGAGGCGAAGTACAGACGCTTCGGGTCGTGGTGGCTCACCCAGATCGGGGCGTCCCAGTTGTAGCGCTCGTAGGGCTCCCCGGCGGCCGGCTGCGGGCGGATGACGACGTGCTCGCCAGTGGTCATGTCGATGCGGTTCAGGTAGCCCTGCTGGCTCTGGGCGTAGACGATGTTCGGGTTGCCGGGCTCGGTAGCGGGCTGGTGGCCGTCGCCGCCGTTGATGATGGTCCAGTCGCCGCTCTGGCCGCCGGTGGTGTTGTCGGTGCGCGATGGTCCGCCCTGCGTGGAGTTGTCCTGCGTGCCACCGTAGATGTTGTAAAACGGCTCCGCGTCATCGACGGCGATCTTGTAGAACTGCGTGATCGGCATCGGGAAGTGGCGGTAGGTCTTGCCGAGATCGTAACTCTCGTACAGGCCGCCGTCCGTGCCGACCATCAAGTAGTCCGGGTCATCCGCCCGAAAGGCCATCGCGTGGTTGTCGACGTGCTTGCCGGGCGCCTCGCCCGAGCGCCAGGTCTTGCCGCCGTCCTCCGAGACCTGGAGGATGTTGTTCGCGAAGTAGATGCGGTCAAACTGGTGCGGGCTCGCCCACAGCTCCTGGTAGTAGTGCGGGCCCGTGCCCCCGGCTACGAGGTCCGACATCTTCGTCCAGCTCGCGCCGCGGTTCTCGGTGCGCCACACGCCGCCGGTCTTGAGCTCGAGCTCGATCGCGGCGTAGAGCACGTCCGGGTCCTGCGGCGACATCACGAGGCCGATCTTGCCCATGACGCCCTTCGGCAAACCCGTCGTCAGCTTGGTCCACGTGCGCCCGCCGTCGTCGGAGGCGTGTAGCCCGGAGCCCGGTCCACCGCCCATGTACGCGGCCACGGTCCGGTGGCGGTCCCAGGTCGCGGCGTAGAGGCGGCTCGGGTTGCGCGGGTCTATCTCGAGCTCGGTGGCGCCGGTCCACTCGTCGTTGCCGAGCGTACGCCGCCAGGTATTCCCGCCGTCGGTGGACATGTACACGCCGCGCTCGCCGCCCTTGCTCCACAGCGGGCCCTGCGCCGCGACCCACATCACGTGGGCGCTGTCGGGGTTCGGGTGGATGACGACGTCCGAGAGGTGCTCCGAGCGCCGCAGACCCTTGTTCTTCCAGGTCTTCCCGCCGTCCTCGGACAGGTACAGCCCATTGCCCCAGGCGAAGTGGCGCCCGCCGGAGTTCTCGCCCGTGCCCACCCAGATGCGCTGGTCATTGTGCGGGTCGATCGTCACCGTGCCCGTCGAGTACACGTCCTTCTGGTCGTCGAAAATCGGCTCGAAGGTCACCCCGGCGTTCGAGGTCTTCCAGACGCCCCCCGAGCCGACGGCCACGTACCACTCGGAGGTTTTGTTGGGATTAATAGCCACGTCCGCGATGCGCCCCGCGTAAAAGGCCGGTCCGACGCTGCGGAACTCGAGGCCCTTGAAGGTGGTGGCGCTCCACGGCTTGGCGTCCTTTTCCTTCATCCCCGGGGTCCGGCTGGTCGACTACCTGGACGGCGGTCCTGGGGACGCGCTGCGCCTCCGTCGAGGAGGGCACACAAGCGGCTAAAAGAAGAAGTAGAGAAAGTCGTAGTGTTGTTTTCATCGGGGAGAAAGTTAGAGCGCCGCCGCCATTTGTACGGCTGTCGCCAAAACGCTGCACGCAGCGCGTAACCGGGTGCGAAAGGTAGCCTCAGGCACGCAAGCAAGCACAAATTAAAGAAGTGCCACAAACCCCTCGCGACCAAATCAGTACCTCTGCCTGCCGCCCGTCTGCCCATCTACCCATAAGCACCGCCCCACCTTTGCCCGGCAGTCCCTAGCTGTCCACCCAAGCCTGCTTCCCAGAGCATTGCGCCCCACCCGCGGGCGGTCATTGGACGAGCGGGCCGACAGAAATTCTAAGCAACCAACAACGATCCCAAACTCGGCCCGCTGGTTCAACGGCCCCCGCCCTACCCAGCCCACTCCAGCACCAATCACCAGCCGCCGCCCCCCCCAGCGAGCCCCGCCCTACCCAATACCCTAACCCGAACTGCAATCCGCCCCCGTGCCCCCACCCCCCCGCATCCTACTCGCCCCTGACAAATTCAAAGGCTCCATCACCGCCGCCGGCTTCTGCGAGAGCGTCACCGAAGGCCTTTCGGCAAAACTTCCCCACGCCGACATCCGCGCCTTGC
Organism: Saprospiraceae bacterium; assembly: GCA_965215115.1. Lineage (GTDB taxonomy): Bacteria > Bacteroidota > Bacteroidia > Chitinophagales > Saprospiraceae > CALDTK01. Next base: position 292,064 of record OZ244050.1, on the reverse strand, counting down.
CCCTCGCCGACGGGGGCGACGGCACACTGGATGTCCTCAGCGCCTACCTCGACCTCCGCAGGGTAGACGTCCCGACCCTAGACCCCCTCGGCCGCCCGCTCACGGCCACCTACCTCGCCGACGACACCCGGGCCTACGTCGAGGTCGCCGCCGCCAGCGGGCTCGCCCGCCTCGCCGACACCGAGCGTGACCCGCTCCGCACCTCGACCTACGGCACGGGCCTGCTCGTCAAACACGCCGTCGAGCGCGGCGCCCGGCACGTCTACCTCCTGCTCGGCGGCAGCGCCACCAATGACGCCGGGCTCGGCATCGCGCAGGCGCTCGGGTTCGGGCTACCGGGGGTCATAGGGCACATCACGGGCGGACAACTGAGTCGCCTGGAGGGGATTCGCCTTCCGGCAAAACCTACTTGGGCCGGGGTATCCTTCACGCTCCTGTGCGATGTCGACAATCCGCTGTACGGCCCGCGGGGCGCCGCGCACGTCTACGCCCGGCAGAAGGGCGCGAGCGACGAGCAGATCGCCACCCTCGATGCTGGCTTGCGTCACGCGAGCACCTTCCTCGCGGCTTTCGCCAAAACCGACATCGCCCACCTCCCCGGCGGTGGCGCTGCGGGCGGGATCGGCGCCGGCCTAGTAGCCCTCCTCGGTGCCGAACTCCGACCGGGCTTCGACGCGGTCGCCGACCTGGCCCAACTCGACGAGCACATCGCGTGGGCGGATGTCGTCATCACGGGCGAAGGACAACTCGACGGGCAGAGCTTCCGCGGGAAGGTAGTGGGGGAGGTTTTGGCGCGTGCCCTCGCGCGGGGTAAGCCCTGTCACGCCCTAGTAGGCCGCAACGCCTTACCCGCCGCCCCCGCACCACCAGCCACGCGTACGCTACACGCCGGATTGGCCTCCGTCACCGCCCTCGTAGACCTCGCCCCAAACGAAATCAGCGCCCTCGAAGATCCGCGACCTTGGCTCGCAGTAGCCGCGCGGCAATTGGCCCAACTGCTGGAGCGAAATCCCTAGGCAATTGCAGTAGCGCCTGTACTCGTTTTGCCGAAAGGCTCACCCTCGAACCGGAGCCCCGAAGACCCTTTCCATCAAAAGTTAGAGACCCGTCCGACAGGCGCAGCCGCTCCCGCGTCCATCAGGCGCAGCCGCTCCCGCGTCCATCAGGCGCAGCCGGTCCCTGAGTCCCTCCTACACCGGCATGGCCGGCAGCGTCCACCCGTTGCGATAGGTGTGCTTGATGTACTCCGTCGCCTCGGTGAGGGCGTCGAGCTCGACGCGTTCGGTATTCCACGTCGGGATCCCGTTGACCATCGCGAAGCCGTCGTGGACGGTGACCTTCATCTTCTCGCCCTCGCCGACGTTCGTGAAGCGCATGTTGTCCCCGTCCCACAGCAGGTCCTTGTTGAGGCCCTTGAGCCGGATCGCGAGCACGCCCAGTAGCACCATCTCGTTGAACGGACCTGAGTACGCGAAGTTGGCCGAGGCCTCGACGCGGCTCGCGGGCGACTCCTTGCAGGCCCGGATCCAGTCGGCTTCGTGGGGGCCGTCCTTGTAGTTGATGGAGCCGGGGACGCGACGCAGGTAAGGCGTGACATTGGGCTCGCGACCCGACAGCAGCCAGGGCTTGAAGCCGCCCGCGCGCGCGACGAGCGTGTCCTTCGTGCCGACCAGCATGCAGCCCCCGAGCCCGTCCTCGATCCAGGGCTTGCCCTCGGGCCAGCCCTCCGGACGCTCGGGCAGCATCCCGCCGTCGTACCAGTGTACGCTCACGGCCGGCATCCCGACCTTGTCCATCGCGGCGCGCGCCGGGAAGTCGAAGCGCACCTTCTCCGCCTGCGGCGCGCTCTCGGTGTTGGCCGTCGTCGAGCTCCCGGCCACCGCCGAGGGGTACTTGAGCTTCAGCGCGCGGTAGACGGGGTCCATGATGTGGCAGGCCATGTCCCCGAAGGCCCCCGTGCCGAAGTCCCAGAACCCGCGCCAGTTCCACGGCGTGTAGATCTCGTGGTAGGGCCGCATCGGCGCCGGGCCGACGAAGAGGTCCCAGTCGAAGTTCTTCGGGACGGTCATCGCGGTGGCCGGGCGCTCCAGGCCCTGCGGCCAGATCGGGCGGTCCGTCCAGGTGTGGGCCTCCCTGACCTCGCCGATCTCGCCGTTCCAGACCCACTCACACAGCGTCCGGACGCCGTCGCCGGAGTTGCCCTGCGCGCCCATCTGCGTGGCGACCGGGTACTTCGCGGCGAGTTTGGTGAGGAGGCGCGACTCGTAGACGGAGTGCGTGAGGGGCTTCTGCGTGAAGACGTGCTTGCCGAGCATCATCGCCTCGGCCGTGATGGCGGCGTGGGTGTGGTCGGCGGTCGCGATCACGACGGCGTCCATCTCCTTGCCCATCGCGTCGTACATCTTGCGCCAGTCGTAGAACTTGCGCGCCTTCGGGAAGGCGTCGAAGCAGCGCTGGGAGTAGTTCCAGTCGATGTCGCACAGGCCGATGATGTTCTCGGAGGTCATCGCCGAGAGGTTCTCGTAGCCCTTCCCGCCGACGCCCACGCCGACGATGTTGAGCTTGTCCGAAGGGGCCTTGTACCCGAAGCCGCTCATCACCGTACTCGGCACAATCGTGAAACCGAGCCCGGCGGCGGCCGACTTGCGGAGGAAGTCGCGGCGGGAGGTAGGGTTGGAGTGGTTTGGCATAGCGGGTAGTTTTTTGAGATTTGGTTTGATCTGAGGAGAGAGGTTTGATGGGTGGATAGTTTGATGGGTGGATGGTTAGATGAGCTGATGGGTGGATGGGCTGTGCTGGCGTTTCGTCGGGCCCATCCACCCATCCTCCCATCCACCCATCAGCCCTCCCGCCGGTAGCTCACGAAGGCGAACTTGGTGCCGTCGGGCGACCAGCTCGGGACGTTGAGGGTCCCCTGGCCGCCGGTCATCCCACAGAGCGTGCGGATGGAGTGGTCGCGGAGGTCGTAGAGCCGGAGCACGACCTCCTTCATGGCCGGGTGGGCGCCGCCCTGGTCGACGAGGTAGGAGACGAACACGAAGTGCCTGCCGTCGGGAGAGGGCTGCGCGAACCAGTTCGAGTAGCCGTCGTCGGTGAGCATCTCCTTGTTGGAGCCGTCGGCGTGCATGCGCCAGATGTCCATCGACCCGGAGACGACCGAGTTGTAGTAGATGTGCTTGCCGTCGGTCGAGTAGGTCGGTCCGTCGTCGAGGACCTCGGAGTTCGTGAGCTGGGTCTCCTTACCGCCGGCGACGGGCACGGTGTAGACGTTGAACACGCCGTCGCGCTGCGCCGTGTACGCGACCGCCTTGCCGTCCGGCGCCCAGCCGTGCCAAAAGGACGGGATGTTCTCGGTGACGCGTTTCGGCGTACCGCCTTCCAGGGGCACGGTGTAGATGCAGGACGTGAGCCAGCCGTCGGGTCCGTCCTCGATGTTGTGGCTAAAGGCGATGGTTTTGCCGTCGGGCGAGACGCCGTGGTCGTTGTTGCACCGGGTCGCGAAGCCGGTGTTGATCTTCTCCTTGCGGCCGTCCATGTGGACGCGGTACAGCGAGCCGGCTTGGTTCACGATAAAGTATTTGCCGTCGGGACTCCAGTTGGGGGCCTCGAAGTGAGCGTCCTCGGTGTAGACCTGCGTGCGGGAGTTGTCGCTGATGTCGAAGACCTCGAGGGTCGAGATGACATTGGCTACTTGCGCGCTTCCGCAAAACGGGAGGGCCAGGAGGAATGGGAGTAGGTAAAGCCTTTTGATGGGTAGATGAGTTGGCGGGTGAATGAGTTGAGGGGTGGGGGGGGGTAGATAGTTTGATGGGTGGATGGTTTGATCCACCCATCCACCCATTCATCACAACTCCCGGATCCTGATGTTGCGATAGCTCACCTTGCCGGCGTTCTGGAGACCGATGCGGCCGGTTTTGGCGGAAGCGTAATCGTCGACGGTGGCCCACTTGCCGGCGGCCTTGCGGGACTGCCAGTCGGCGTCGCCCTGCTCGAACTCGACGACTTTTTGGCCGTTGAGCCAGTGCTCGACGTGTGGCCCGCGCACGATGATGCGGGTCGTGTTCCACTCGCCGAAGGGCCGCGAGGCGTCGACGGCGGTCTCGTGCATGGCGTAGTTGCCGGCCACCTTCTGGTTGGGCTCCAGCTCGGCGGGCCAGTTGCGGTCGTCCATGACCTGGTACTCAGGGGCGAGCTCGTAGATCTCGTGGGTGCCGTCCTTGTTGACGTGGTAGAAGATGCCCGAACTGTTGGCCGAGTCGATCCGCCACTCGAGCGCGAGTTCGAAATCTTCGTAGTCTTGCTTGGTAACGAGGTCCTTGCGGGCGTCCCAGCCGGCGCCGTCGGCGTGGAGTTCGCCGTCGACCAGTTCCCAGCCCTCGATCTCGGACTGGCTGTACATCTCCCAGTTCTCGAGGCTCGCGGGGTCGGCGTCGAGGAGGGTGGTCCACTCCCCGGCAGTCTCGACGGATGTGGCGTCGGCGTCGCTCACGTCGGGTGTCGCCCTGTCGGTACAAGCCAATAGTGCGCTCGCGGCAAAGGCAAAGAGGATTCTTCGGGTAAAATTCATGTTGGGCGAACGGATCGGTTGCGTCCAAATGTAGCGCAACAATCCCGTGACGTAGCGTCAAATTGCGAATCGCTACAGTACCCGACATCAAAGACCTCCGTGGCCCGCGGGACTTCCCCTGCGCTCCAGCGGGGTTGCTAGGACGAGCGTCCCCCCTTGAGGCCTCCTTGGCGCAGCCCTCGACGCTGTCGTCTCGGCGGTAGAGAAGTGCAGTACGCGGTAGCGCAGGGCGCGGAGCACCCCGTGATCTTGGGTTCGCAGAACGGAAGTTCCCCCAGCCGCCGCTCGTGCGGGTGTCGTGGCCAAGAACACAAAAGCCCGCCCGGATCATCTCCGGGCGGGCTCGTGAGCGAGAAACGAGATTCGAACTCGCGACCCTCAGCTTGGGAAGCTGATGCTCTACCAACTGAGCTATTCTCGCAGCGGTGGGGCGAAGCTACGCCGAGTTTCCAAATTCGTGCACCGTTGCGCGGGGTCTTCGCGAAAATTAGTCGCCCGCCCCACCGCGCACCCCTAGCGAATCCGAACCCCCGGGCTAGGCCGGTACCCAATGCGGTGAGCCCGGGCGACGAGACCCTTACGACCTTCAGCGCTGAGGGGAGCACCCCAGTACGGCAGCCACTCACTGCAGTCCTCGCCGTCCGACCAACAGTATTCGATGAAGGCGCCGGGTTCGGGGGCGCTCAGGAGGTAGACCCCCTCCGAACCTTCCCCCCGCACGCGCATCGTCACGGGCATGCTGTCCAGCTGCCCGCCCCACCAGTCGCGTACCATCGCCCGCTCGTCGACGGCGCCCAGGTCCCCGACGCTGGCCAGGTGTTCGTCGAGGGCAAGCGTGAGGCGCCGGCGGGTTTTGGCGAAAGCCGGATCCTCGGCGAGGTTGCGCAACTCGTGCGGGTCGGCGTAGGTGTCGAACAGCTCGACCGAGTCCTTAGTGGGGCGAAACCACTGCGCCTGCGCGGGCGTGAGCGTCCCGGCGCGGTGGCCGGCGAGCAGCGACTGCGTCGACGCCATCTGCTCCCGGTAGGCGAGCGGGAGGTAGTACGGCTGCGCGGGCGCGTAGTTGCGCAGCAGCTTGTACCGCCGGTCGCGCACGGCGCGGATGCGGTCGTAGCGCTCGTCGAGGCGATCGGAGGCGGCGAAGACGTACGCCTGCGGCTCGTTGCCGCTACGCGCGAAGGTGACGTGGCCCTGGATCACCTCTGGGACCTCGACCCCGGCCATCGCGAGGGTGGTGGGCGTGAAGTCGACGAAGCTCACGAGGCTCGAGTCGACCTCGCCGGCGCGGTAGCCGTCGGGCCAGCGCACGATCATCGGGACGCGCAGGCCGCTGTCGTACAGGAGGCGCTTCTCGCGCGGGAGCGGCCCGCCGTGGTCGGTGTACCACACGACGATCGTCGAGTCGAGCAGGCCGTCGGCCCGGAGGCGCGCGAGGAGGAAGCCAACTTGCTCGTCCATCGTCTGGATGTTGCGGTACACGCGGCGCAGGTCGCTGCGGGTGGCGGCGTCGTCGACGAGGTAGGGCGGGAGAGCCACCGCGAGCTCGGGGTCGACGGGCGGGCGCTCGGCGTCGGGGAGTTGGCGGCCCCAGTTCACGTCGAGCGTGGCGCTGTCCGGGAAGCCCGGCCGGAAGCGGTAGTGGGCGGCGTTCGCGCCCCAGACTTGGCTCTCGTGCGTGACGACGAAGTTGTAGATCGCGAAGAAGGGTTGCCCCGGAGCGCGGTTGCGGTAGTCGGCCAGGGGACTCGAGTCGTGCCAGGCGCTGGCGGGGGCCTCGAATTGGTAGTCGGTCTTGTCGTTGTTGGTGACGTAGTAGCCGGCGCGGCGCAGGTGTTGCGAGGTCATGGCGACGCCTTCCGGCAAAACAGCCCCGTAGACCGGGAGCCCGAGTTCGGCGAGCTGCGCGGCGTTGTACTGCGTACGCATGTGGTGGGCCCCGACCGAGATCGGGTACATCCCGGTGGCGAGGGCGGCCCGCGACGGGGCGCAGACCCCGGCCACGGAGAAGGTGTTGGGGTAGCGGACGCCCTCGGCGGCGAGGCGCGAGAGGTGCGGCGTGGCCACGGTGCTGTCGCCGAAGGGCGGGATGCGCAGCGAGAGGTCTTCGGCGACGAGGTAGACGATATTATAGCGCGGCGGGGCGTCGGCGGCGGCGCTCGCCGGCGGCAGGGCTTTGGTTGCGCAGCCGGTGAGCGAGGCCAGGGCCAGGAGGGCAACCAGGTGAGGTCTCATAGCAAGTAGATGGTAGGCGAGCCAATATAGTACGACGCTACGGTGCGGCTCAACGGCTCTGTCTCGCCCCAACTCAAGCGCCTAGTGACACCACCCAAAGTCATGAGCTCGCAATCGAGACGGATCACACTTTTCCGAGCTGGCTAGAAGCCGTGCAGGGCTACCTTACGGTAAAACAGCTTGGCCGCGGCGTTCGTCCACACGGGTTCGATCATCACGACGAGGGGATGTGCCGGACGCTTCGATTGGCCTCGATTATTAAATAAAGGCTCCGGCTTACGGCAGGTAGCCCGAGTTTTGGCGAAAGCCGCCACGCCTACGGCCCCGGGCCGAGCTCTACCGCAACGGCCCAACATTTAATTCACCCAGGCGAAGACCGCTATCAGATCGACAAACCATTGGCCACGACGGTGAGTTACGCTCCCAACATCCAAACCCCCGCCCCCCATGTCCAGACAACACAACACCAACCCCGAGCACAGGGAAGGCAACGTCGCCAAGGCCATCGAGCAGCAGACCGCCAAGCTCCCCTCCGACCTCTTCCTGTGGTCCGCCCTCGGCTCGATGGGCGTCTCGCTCTACTTCCAGTACACGGGCGACCGCGACCGCAGCCTCTTCGTCGGGCAGTGGGCCGCGCCTTTCCTGTTGCTGGGGCTCTACAACAAGTTGGTGAAGCTGGAGGGCAGCGAGTGACATCTCGGGGCCGGTCCCTACGGTCGCACCCCGTCGGCGACCCACCCGCCGGCTGCCTTACTGGCCTTCGCTATGCGGCGGCGCAACAGTCGTTCGGCAGCCGCTGGGCTCCTGCGCGCGACGAACGCGTACGTGCGCAACTGCGCCCGCAGCGCCCGGCCCCGCAGTCCCTTGCCCGCGTACGCACCGATCTCATCGTTTTTCTCCACGAGGAACAGGACGAGTCCAATGACGGCGAGGACCCCGCCGATGGTCAGCATGATCGTCGCGAGGATGAGGTAGATCCCGGCGTTCCAGCAGCCATTTAGGGTGTCCTCGTCCTGGTTGCCGGAGGCCAGCAAAAAGACCAACCCCACGACGAAGACGACGCCCCCGCCGATGAGGAGTCCGACGCCCACCCCGAGGGTCGAGCCACCGGGGCCGGCGTCGAGGTGCGCGGCGTGGATGGCCCAGAGGTCGTAGCCCTGCGTCACGAGGCAAGCGAAGAGGAGGTAGCCGAGGAGACGGCGCTGGGGAGTGGTCAATCTCATGGCGCGAAGGGACGGTGGCGAGGCAACAGTGGGTGTTGCGAATATCGCACCTTCTTGGGTGCGGTGTGGCGGATTAGGGCTTTCGCCAAAACTCGCGCGCGGAGGAGCAATTAGGCGGCCCGCTGCGCTGGAGGCGCTTGATGCTAGATTCAAGAGAAGGTTTGCGTACAGCTGGTTCCTTCCGGAGAGTCGCTTATTGGTCACGCGCCGCTGGTCACGCGCCCTTCGCCATGTTAGGCGGCCAGGTGCCGAGCCGACAGCCACGATCGTCACGCCGGCTGCCCTTGGCCTTTCCACTTCTTCCCGGCCTCCTCCTGCTCGGTGATCGCGGTGACGAACTCTGCCTTTAGCTGCTTCACCAGCGTCGCCACCGGTAGGGTCTCCGTGACGGTCGACACGCCCTGGCCCGCGCTCCAGATGGTCTTCCAGGCCTTGGCCTCCGTGTCCATCTCCTTGCCGAAGTCGATCTTGGTGGTCTTGCGCAAATCCTCCTCCGTGATGCCGGCGGCCCGGAGCGAGCGACCGAGGAAGTTGGCGTTGACCCCGCTGATGGCGGCCGTGTAGACGATCTCCTCGGCCTTCGACGCGACGATCATCTCGCGGTACTCCGGCGTGGCCATGCTCTCGTCCGTGGCGATGAAGCGCGTACCCATGTAGGCGAACTCCGCGCCCATCTGCAGCGCCGTCGCTACGTCGCGACCGTTGCTGATGCAGCCCGAGAGGATGATCCGGCCCCCGAAAACGCTGCGCAGTTCGGCGACGAGCGGCATCGGGTTCATCGTGCCCCCGTGTCCGCCGGCCCCCGCGCACACGGCAATCAGGCCGTCCACCCCCGCCTCGGCGGCCTTCTCGCCGTGGCGGCGCTTGATGACATCGTGGAACACCTCCCCGCCCCAGCCGTGCACGGCGTCCACCACCTGCGAGACCGCCCCCAGGGAAGTGATGACCAGGGGGACACGATGCTTCGCGCAGACCCTGAGGTCGGCCTCCAACCGGGGGTTCGACCCGTGGACGATGAGGTTGACGCCGAAGGGCGCGGCCTCTCGGCCGGTCTGCTGCTCCCAGTCGGACAACTCCTGCGTGATCTGCGTGAGCCACTCGTCGAGGCCTTCGGTGCTGCGCTGGTTGAGCGCCGGGAAGGTGCCGATGATGCCGGCCTTGCAGCACTCGACCACGAGGCGGGGCCCCGAGATGAGGAACATGGGCGCGGCGATGACGGGGAGGGAGATGGATTGTACGGGCATGGTCGACAACGTACGGCAATCGGGGCGCGTGGCGTAGATTAATTTGGGAGCGCGTGCCCCGGGTCACCGCCCGTCCGACAGGTCGCCCTCGAACACCACCCCCGACACCGCGTACGACAGCCACTTCGCGACGAAGGCCTTCAGCTGCCCGTCGACATCTTCGACCCTCAGCGCGCCGGCCTTCGGATCGTGCATGACCTCGTCGATCAGGAGGCTGCGCAGGTTCTGGAGGACGCCCTCGAACCGGTCCGTCGTCTCGGTCGGGTGCTCGGTGGCGCGCGAGCCCTCGTGAAAACCGACGACCGGCACCTCGGGCGTGACGTCGGTAAGCCGTACCCCTTCCCGGTCAGCTGGTGCGTCTGGTTTTGCCGAAAGGCTCCCCTCGTAGAGCGCCTGCAGCCGAACCGCCAGGACCTCATCGAATTTCGCGTATCCGATCACCGCGTCGAGCGCGATTTTCGCCTTGTGCTTCCAGCTGTGCGGCGCGACGTACTTCGCGTACCACAGCGACATGAGGTTGCCGAGCACGAAGCCCGTCGCGTAGCCGAGGAGGTAGTCGAAGTCGGCGTGGAGGTCCTGCCTGATCTGCACCTGCTGCAAGGCCTTATCCATTGCCTCGTTGAGGTCGTCGACGAGGTCGGCCTCCGAGCGGATCGCGGGCGCGCGGTAGCCGGCGTCGGTGCAGGTTTTGGCGTAAGCCCGGAACAGCGCGTACGCAATCGCCTCGGGCGGGCGCGGCGCCACGGTGGGACGGGTGAAGGTGATGGTGTGGTGGGTCATAGCCTTAAAATGGATTCAGTCCGCCACGAGCACGAAGTCCGTCCGCCGGTTCTGCGCATTGCAGCTCTCGGTCGCCTTGCCGCCGCAGCCCTCGACGGGCTTGTCCGGGCCGTTGCCCACGACCACGAAGCGATTGCGTTGCATCCCGTGCTCGCTGGCGAGGTAGTCGGCCACGGACTGGGCCCGCCTTTCCGAGAGGGCCACGTTGCTGTCGTGATTGCCGACGTTGTCGGTGTTGCCCTCGATGCGGACGCGGGCGTTGGCGAAGGCCTTCGCGATCGGGGTGACCTGCTCGTCGAGGATGCGCTTGGCGTTCTCGTCGAGCTGGAACTCGCCCGTGCGGAAGTTGATGCTCACCTTTTTCGTGGCCACGGACTCGCTGGTCTTGTCGGCCTCGGTGGCGGCGGCGAACTGCTTGGCGCCCTCGGGCTCGTGGCCGGGGCCGGCGAGGTCGGTGCGGCTCACGAGATCGGAGTTGGAGATCAGGCGCCAGCTCTTGGCCTCGGCGGTGCCGTAGCCGAGCTCGTCGTACTTGACCTTCATCTTATTGTAGAGCTCTTCGCCGGTCACACCGCGGTAGTCGGGGTTGAGGCCGAAGAAGTTGCGGTTGTCGCCCGCGGTGGCGAGGCGGACGTTGTTGATCGCGTCGTAGGTGAAGTCCTCGGGACTGCGCAGGCCGTCGGCGAGGATCTTGGCGGCGCGGCGCTTGGCCTCGTCGCTCTGGTTGATCTCGGCGGCGCCCTTCATCCACCCCTCGTAGAGCTGGCGCAGCTTCTCCTTGTTGGCCTCGACGTAGGCCTTCTTCGCGATGAAGACATCGGCGATGATGTTGGTGGCCTCCCGGGTGCTCGTGAGCACGCGCGCCCCGGGGACCTTCGCGACGGCATCGGCGTCGTCGGGGCTCCAGACCACGGCCGCGTCGACGGTGTTGCTCTTGAAGGCATCCGCGGCGTCGATGGCGCTCGGGACCTCGACGATCTGGATGTCCTTGGTGGTCATGTCGCCGGCCTCGAGCATCCAGATCAAGAAGGAGTGCGAGGGGGTAAGCGGCGCGACGGCGACTTTCTGGCCACGTAGGTCGCTCACTTTGGAGATACCGCGCCGGGCCACGATGGCATCCCCGCCGCGGCTCCAGTCGGCCTGGAACACCACCTGCGGCTCCCACTGCGACAGGCCCTCGACCTCGGTCGGGAAGGCGTCGATCGTGGCCCAGAGCAGGTCGACCTCCCCACTCTTGAAAGCCTCGCGCGAGGCGTCGAAGTCGTCGAGCACCTCGAAGTTGACCTTGAAGCCGTAATCCTTGAAGAACCGCGAGCGCTCGTTGGCCTCGAAGCCGTCGTTCCAGTACTGTCCGCCGGCGTACCCGCCCCAGGTCACGACGCCGATGTTGATCGTCTCGCCGTCGCCGCTGCGGTCGCCGGTGCCGGTCGTGCCGGCGCCATCGCCGCCGATGCCCACGGCGCGCTTGATGTCGTCGCCGAACTTGAACACGATAAAGAACACCCCGGCCATGAGCAGGAGGATCAGGAGGATTTTCGAGAGGGGCGTGAGTCGGGTGCCGGCCATGGGAGGGGGTTGTGTCTAGGGGTCTAGGGGTCTAGGGATACAAGGTTACTTGAGGTAGCGCCGCATTTTCTCGGCGTCCTCGACGAAGAGGTTTCTGACGTACTCGAAGCTCGCCTCGAAGTCGCGTCGCGTGTTCTCGATCTTGGCCTCACTCTCGTTGACGGAGGCCTCGAGCGCGCGGGCCTCCTTGCGGTGCTCGGCGATCTCGGCCTCGAGGGCCTTGATCCGCGCGGTCTTGTCGGCGATCTCGGAGCCGAGGCGGTCGAGCTTCGCGCGGCGGCCGGCCACCTGGTCCTGGAACTGCCGCTCGACGACGCCTTCGAACTGTGCCTTCTCCTGGTCGAGGGTGTTGAGGTAGTAGTCGATCGAGCTGATGAGCTTGTCCTGGGTCGCGCCGACCGTGGAGGCGGTCGCGAACGCGGATCGGTACTTGGTGGCCTCGTCCATCGGGAGGCTCTCCATGGCCTTGAGGGAGCGCTTGTACTCGAGGTAGTCGAAGCCCTCGAGGTCGTTGCGGTCGACGCCGTCGAGGAGTTTGGCGACGATGGCGGTGTTGATGGCGCCGGCGGCGGCGGGGCGCGCGGCGCTACTGTCGTTACCGCCGCCCGGGGCGTGCTGCGGCTCGGCGGCGGCGTCCGGGCGAGGGGCCGTGGTTTGTGGGGCGGGGCTTCTGGGCGGCGCCTGACTGCCGGTCCGCTGGTCGTTGAGCGGCGTGGTGGAAGTCGCTCCCTGCCCGGGGTCCGCATCGCTGGCGGTGGCCTCGTCGTCGACGATGAAGAGCGATCTGAGGTTCTTGAGCATGGCCGCGCAAGTTGGGGTCTACGGGTCGCAATATCGAGCGCGTTCGGCGAATGCCGGTTTTGGGTCGACGAGGGGGTGTGGGCTCCGTGTCGGCGTGTCTGCACGGGCCCGGGGCTGGGGGCTGGGGGCTTCGGGGGCCCGTAGCGGCGCGAGGGGCCCGTTGAACCAGCGGACCGATTTACACCCGTGTATCTTCTGAGATAGTCGTCGGTCCGCTCGTCCAACGACCGCCCTCGCGCCGGGCGGGGTCACGGGCGGATAGGTTTTGGCGAAAGCCGCCCCCACCGTGCTACCGGCCGCGCCGCGCTTGCATCCGGATCGGGATTCGTCGGCCGTACGGCATCCAAGACAGGGGCTGCACCGTTGATTTCCGGTACGCTACGGATGCTTCTGCTAGCTTCACCCCAAACCGATATATCTATGAAATCTACGACCCACAGCCTGCACGCCTTCGAGCTACTGTGCCTCGACGTGACGGGCATTAACTCCGAAAATGGCCTCGCGCGGGCGCTTTCGTTCGGGCCGATGTGGGAGGACGCCGACCCCGTCATCAAGACCACCAAGGGCACGCACCGCATCGAGGAGCCGATCATGGGCGTGAGCGTGAGCGTGTACTCCGTGGACACGAGCCACATGCTCACCGACTACCAGGAGGCGGCCTTCGTGATCTCGGCGGAGAGTAAGGATTTCGCGGCGCTGGAGAAGTTTCGACTCCCTTTACTCGAGCACATCCGCGGCAAACTGGAGTTCTCGCACGTCCGCATCCTCGCCGATACGGTCTCTACCGAGGTGGCCAACATCCTCTACCCGCAGATCAACCTCGTCGAGAGTCGCCTGCGTCGCTACCTCTCGAAGTTCTTCATCCAGCGCGTCGGGCTCAACTGGTGGAAGCTGTCGGCCACGCGCCTCATGAACGAGAAGGTCAAGACCCGCCGCGACCAACTCACCGACAAGATGTCGAGCCTCGTCGAGATGGACGTCAACCTGGTGGACTTCGACGACCTCGGGGAGCTAATCTACAAGCAGACCACCGGCTTCAACAACACCGAGGCGATGGTGGCGAAGGTGTTGGAGATAAAGACCTACGGTGAGCTAAAGGAGCTGCAGGGCGAACTACAGGGCAACTATACGAAGTACTTCAAGAAGTTTTTCCAGGACAAGCACTTTAAACACAAGTGGCAGGAGCTGTACCGCATCCGCAATAAAGTAGCCCACCACGGCACCTTTTACGCCAATGAACTGGAGCGCGGCGAGAGACTGTGCGAAGACCTACTCTTGATCATCACGGAGGCCGAGAGCCAGATCGACAAGCTCGTCTTCTCGGTCGAGGACAAGCAGGCCATCCGGGAGGCGGTCAACGACCAGATCCAGCAGGCGCAGCACGAGGAGGAGCCGCTGGAGCACGTCGAGGTCGAGAGCGACGCCCAGTCTACCGGACCGACGGTCTACCGCGCGAAGGTGACGGGCCCGAAGATCATCGGCAAGATAGAACTCCCCGTGGATCGCAGCCGCGAGAAGGCCCTCGACGAGCCGACGATGCTGTACCTGCTCGAGGGGGAGACCTCTAAATCGTACAATGACTACGTAGGGCTAAAGTGGTTCGTGACGCAACATTTAGTCGATAAGGGCTTTGCGGTAAACTCGAGTTATTCACTGGCGAACGTATTGATCGACCAGGGCAAAATCGAGATGTACGACGTGACGAATAGCCACGGGTATACCGTGAAGGCGATTCGGGTGGCGGCGGTGGGGTAGGGGGGGCAATCGGCTTTCGCCAAAACGGCTTTCGCCAAAACCCGCCTCAGGTTTGCGACCAGTACCCACGCGCCCCGGAGAAGTCCCGCCGCGCCAGGGCACCTTCCTCGACGAGGACGCTGAACACGCCCTCCGGGTTGAAGTCGCCCTCGCCGATCTGCAGCAACACTCGGTGCCCTTGCATCTTGGCGCGGATGTTTTGCCGCAAGGCCACCCCCCCCCCGCACGACATGCGCCCGCGGTCTGCTCAGAGCGCTACCTCCTCGGCCAGCGGCGTCTCGGCGCCGAGGTTCTTGCGCATCATCGCCAGCGCGTGCTCGTTGCCCTCGGGGGTCTCGGAGGCGACGCCGTCGCGGGGGACGACGACCTCGTACTCGCGCATGTGCGCATCGTTGGCGGTGAACAGCACGCAGATGTCGCCGGCGTACCCGCACAGGATCAGGCGCTCGGGCGCGTACTTCGCCAGCAGCGCGTCGAGGCTCGTGAGGTAGAACGCCGAGTGCTTGGGCTTGAGGATGAAGTGGTCGTCGGGCCGCGGCCGCAGCGCTTCGGCGATGTGTCGCCCGCGACTGTCCTCGGCGGCGCACTTCTCGACGATCTCGGGGAAGGTGTCGTTCCAACAGCCGTAGTTGTCGTTGACGTAGACCACCGGCACCCGGGCGGCGCGGCAGCGGTCGGCTAGCGCGGCGATGGGCTCGAGGGTGGGCTCGGCGTTGGCGGCGAGGGTCTCGCCGCCCTCGAAGGAGCAGTCGTTGATGACGTCGACGAGGAGCAGGACGGTAGAAGTGGCGGGCATGGTGCGTAACAACGTGCGCGCGGGCGGGGTGTTTGTATGTTTCCTACGCCACCACCTCATCCACCCATGCCAGCGCCTCCGTCCACAGCGTCTCGCGGAAGCGTCGCCGGAAATAATCAAAATGCCGGATCGCCCGCCCGCCGAAGTCCTCCGGCAGTAACACCTGCTGCTCCACCGGCCGCGGGGTATCCCAGTGCCGCCAGAAGGTGCCCACGTTGCGCAAGCTCGAGATCTCGTCCGTGGTCGCGTGCACGTGCTTGATCGGGAAATCTACTTTCGCCCAGTTGACCCGCTCGACATCCGTCCCGTAAAAGCGCTCGTCGAAGAAATAATCCGGCGAGGTGCACCAGCGCTTCCACTCGCGGAACAGCGGCGTCGGGAGGTCCTCCATGATGCCGAGCTTCGAGATGGCTGGGTAGCCGTAGCGCCACCGCAACGCCGGACCGATCACGTGCCACAGTGCCGCCGCCTGCGGGCGGTAGTAGCGCGCCAGTCCCGGGCCGTACCCCGTCGATACCCCGTAGCACAGCATCCCTCGCACACCCGACAGGTCGTCGACCAGCGGTAGTTGCTGCCCGCCGGCACTGTGCGCCACCATGACGAGCGCCAGGTCGGGGAAGGTCTCGCAGAGGTAGGCCTTCACCGCCGGGATATCGTAGCGCCCGAAGTCGGAGTGGCGGTACGTACAGCCTTTGAGCGTGGCGGGGCGGCTTTCGCCAAAACCCCTGTAGTCGTAAAGCGCGTAGGCGTAGCCGTGGCCCGCGAGAAAGTCGAGGAAGGGCTCGTAGAAGCGGGTCTTGGCGGCCGTGCCGGCGTTGAACTGAAGGATTGCCTTAGGGGCGCCTTTCGGCAAAACCACTGTGCCGTGCAGCACGACGCCATCCGCGCAGGTGACCCGGAAGGGTTCGCGGACGAGACCATCGGATACTGGAACATTGCTACGGGCCGTACCGGCAAAGCCTTGCCTTGTCGTCGTGTTCATTGGGCTAGTAAGTTTTGGCGAAAGCGGACCAGGGCGTCCTCTAGCAATTTTGCCTCCCCGAAGACCTGCATCAGCACGATCGAGCCCTCGATATCGGCGACGGTCCGGAGGGCGAAGCTCCTTGGCTCGGCGTGTCCGGCCTCCGTGGCGAGCTGCGCGAGGCAGTCGAGCCAGGCGTCCATGAAGTCCTTGAGTTCGGCAGTGAAAGGCGCTCCGACGCCCGCGGTCTCGAGGGCGGTGTTCGCGACGAAACACCCGCCTTGCGATTTGGCGAAGAGCCGCCGCGTCGCCGCCGCGAGCCCGTCGACTCGCTCCTCCAGCGGCGCGTCCGCGTGTTTCGTGGGCTCGAAGACTTCCGTTTTGGCGAAAGCCGTCAGGGCCTGCAGGGCACCGCGCATCACGGCCTCTTTGTCGGCGAAGTGGTGGTAAAAGGCGCCCTTGGTCACGCCCGCCGCCTGAGCCAGGTCCGCCATCGAGCTTTGGTGGTAGCCGCGTTGGCGGAAGGTCTGCGTGGCGGCGCGGAGGATGGCCTCGGGAGAGGTCTTGGTGGTTGGCATCGCCGCAAACATACTGAACGTTCGGTATGTATTTGCCCTCATCGCAAAGTTATCGGTGACTGCCGTCCCAACTTCGCGTGCTACCTTGCCGTTAACACAAAAAACGAAACGAAATGCCACTCGACTTCCCCGCCGACCTCACTTACATCACCCCGGCGGCGCTGCGGCTGCGGTCCCCAGACGGGCGCTACGACCCGGGTATCCTGCGGCGCTGGCGCGAGCAGGGCCGCATCGAGAAGCTGAGGAATGGGCTGTACCGCAATACGGCGGTGGAGGTGCGGGGGGCTTTCAGTCTATTCACCAACGCCGCACAGATGTACAACCCGAGCTATGTTTCTCTACACATGGCCATGCGCATCTACAACTTCATTCCCGAAACCGTCTACGAGGTGACGAGCGTATCTCTTCGGAAGACCGTGGAATTTCAGCGCCGCAATGCGCGCTATAGCTATCGACAGATAAAGCCACAGCTATTTTTCGGTTTCGAGACCGACACCTGGCAGGGCGAAACGTACCACCTCGCACATCCCGAGAAGGCGCTCATTGATATGGCGTACTTCTTCCCCGACTTCGATGACCCGGACTGGATCTACGAGATGCGTTTCGACGAGCACGAAATCAATGACCTGGTGGATTGGGACCGAATGGACAGCTACCTGCACCAGGCCGAGTCACCTAGTCTGCGTCGGCGGATGGATCTACTCTTCGAAAGTGTAGCCGTATGAAGTCTCTGGATGAACTCAGGACGTATTATCCATCTGATCTGGTGGGGCACGATCTCGACATCCTGCGAGAGTATCTACAGTACGAGATGCTGCAGATCATCTATGCTAGTGAGTATAGCGAAAGACTGGTTTTCCTCGGCGGCACATGCCTGCGGATCGTCTACGACACAGGTCGGTTTAGTGAAGACCTCGACTTCGACAACCTCGGTCTGAGCTGGGAGGATTTTGAGGCTTTCGCGAACGTGCTTGCGCAAGGCCTGAATGACATTGGCTACGATTGCACTACGCGTCTCACGACGAAGGGCGCCTACCACTGTGCCGTCAGGTTCCGGCCCCTAGTCTACACTTACGGTCTGAGCCCGCACAAGGAGGCCACGCTGCTGATCAAGCTCGACACCGAGCGCCAACACTACACGTATACACCCCACCTCCACACCCTCGACAGATTCGGTGTCCAGCACGACATCCGTGCCGTGCCGGCCGACCTACTCTGCGCCATGAAGATCTCCGCGGTGCTCGGGCGCAAGCGCGCCAAGGGGCGCGACTACTACGACCTCGACTGGCTCCTCCAGCGGGGCATCACGCCGGACTACGGCTACCTCGACCAGAAGTTGAATATTGCTTCCGCCAAAACGCTCCGCGAGCGGGTCACCGCCCACACCAATGCGCTTGACTTCGAGGCGCTGGCGAAGGATGTGAGTCCATTTCTGTTGCGGAAGACCGACCTTCAACGAGTAGAGACCTTTCCGGAGATGTGGGCTGGAGCACAGCTGTAGGGGCGCGTTTGGCTCGCTCCGCGAGTGCGCCCGGTAGTGTCCCGTGCGCCACTCGCGGAGCGAGCCAAACGGCGCCCCCGCCGTACGTCCGCGGGTCACGTACCCACATCCGCGAAATACTGCTTCACCAAGTTGGTCGCCTCCCGCGCCAGCGCCTTCGTGATGAGTTTTTGCTCGGCCTGCGCCAAGTTCAAGAAGGCGCGCTCGTGCTCGCCTAGGAAATCGGCGTGCATGTCCTGCGCCGTCATCCCGACCAGCTGGCCGAACTGCCGCCGCGTGACTTCGCCGACCTTGCTCACGGCCGCCGGCACGCGCGCCGGCGTTGCGTACTCCAGCGCAGCGTCGAGTAGGGCCTGGACCTCTGGCTCTGGCGCCACCGCCGGTTGCCGCACGCGAGGCTTACGGATCTTGTCCGACCACCGCTCGTTCTTGTGCTTGATCAGCACCCGGCTCCCGCTCGGCACGTGCCGCACGTCCACCGGCCGGATGACGACGCCCTCGACCAAGTTCGGCGAGACCGGCGCCAGACCGAACTGCAGCGGGATCTCCGAGTCGAAGTCGTTCGGCTGCGCGAGGCACTCCGTGAGGCTTCCGCGAAAACGGGTTTTGGCGAAAGCTAGCCCCGCCGCCCCGAACAGCGCATTGGCCTCGTCGACGCCGAGGTAGCCGACGCCGTGCACCCAGACATCAAACGCGTAGAACTGGTGATCCGGCGCGTAGTACACGCCTTTCTGCACCCGCTTGTAGTCATCGCTGCTCACGCCCGGGTAGGCGCCGCCGACGAGCTCGCCGTAGACAGTCACCTGCCCGTCGCCGTCGGGGTAGCGCTTTCGCAAAACCTGCCAGAGCCCCGCGAGGCCGTCGCGATGTCGCTCGAGCAAACCGTGGTGGCCGTAGAAGGCCTCGTCGGACGCGAGCAGCGAGGTCCGCTTGCCGGTCACCCAGTGCAGGCCGTCCAGCGACGTGAAGCTGAGGTTGGCGCCGTGGGCCTTCTCCTGCACGACCCACTCCCCGCCGTCGAGGCCGTGGGCGCGCAGGTAGTCCAGGTAGCCGGCCTTGTTGTGGTTGTCGATCGAGGAGTACTTCCTGAAAGTGGGTTGGGTAGTCATGGTGGTCATGTTGTAGGAGTTAGGAGAGTGAAAAATGAGTAGTGAGCCCCTTGTGGGGTGGGCGTCCGCGTCGCCGCCCATGGTAAGGGCAGCCCGGGGCGTAGCCCACCCGTGACAAGGGGCCTTCGAAAAGTTAATTGGCTTTTGTTAGCGCAAAGGATTGCTCCTCTTCCGAGAGTTATCGGAAGTTCGGTATGGTCGAGACACAGCGCTGGCCAGCGGACCCGGGGCGGGATCACGCCACGGGGGCCATGTCGGAGAAGGGAGGACGATCCGTCGGGAAGCAGCGCTACTGGGCGGTCTGCGCCCTCGCAATACGGGGGCACACGCACGCAACGCGTTGACAGCTAGACCCTAGGCGGGCCCGCAGACGTAAAGACAGATACCGAGAGAGAATCAGGTCCACGCCTACGGGCGCGGAGGGTCGCGCCGTTGCTAGTCGAAAGCTTCGTCTTCCGAGCGGAATCGCGCCGGAGAGCAAGGGTAGCAGTTTTGATTCATGATGGGGCAAATGTAAGCAGCTGAGGTATACAATGTACACTTCGCCAAAAATAAAATTAGAAACTCGTAAAGTCGGTCGCCCCCGTGCACATCCGGCCAAACACGGCATTGCGACCCGTATGCCGCTGCGCCTCCACTCCTTCGACCTCCGCATCGACGCCGACGCCTCCTCGGTCGAGGTCTCGGAGTACAGTCACGCGCTTTCGCTAAAACTCGTGGCGCGCTGGGCTTCGCGGGCGGATGTTACCGCGGCGCAAAAGCTGGGGCTACTCGACGACTACCTCGACGCGGACACCTGGGCGGACGAGACGGTCGAACTGCTTTTCGCGGCGTCCGGGGTCTTCGAGGATGTGGCACGCCCCGCCGGCCGGTTCGCGATCGTGGACGGAAAGTACGAGCCGATGCACGACACGTTTTACGTCAACGGTCTGGCCTACGGCCTGGAGCTCAACGGGGAACTCGTCTTCGACGGGGGCGAAGTCCGTTTTGCCGGAAGGCTAAAACCGAGGTACGAGCCCAGTCCCGACGTCGCGCTCGAGGCCTCGCTACGCTACGATGTCGGTGCGCTCGACCTGGCGGACTACCAGTGGACCACCCTCGCCGAACTAGCCTATGCCCCGGCCGAGCGCGTGCGGCGGATTTGGCTCAGGCGCGTGACCTTCGAGGCGCTGCCGGAGGGCTTTTGGCGCTTCACGCACCTGCGCCACCTGGCCCTCGGCAATTTCAACCAGTCGCCGTCCACCGACACCCTCACGCTGCCGGAGTGGATCGGGGAATACGCGGAGCTCGAGGAGCTTCACCTCCGCAACGCTGCACTACGTGATTCACAAGGGAGATCTGGGGCGGCGGCGATTTGATCGGGTGTGGGCGGGGATGTACAGTAGTTGAGGTAAGTGTTGAAGGGGGCGTACGAGCGTACCCGGGGACCCGACCCGGGGTCGTAAGCCACGGAGTACGTCGATGCCGTAGGGCTTCGCCTTGGACGAGTCAATTGCTCTTTCGATAGGGTTTGAGTCCGGGCAACTCATGGTTCGACCCCGCTGGGGTCGGGTGTCGCAAATTTGCGCGTCGCAAATTTGCGACACTACCTTCGTGAGATGATTAGCCCATTCAGATTCGGGGGCGAGGTGTCGAGTGAAGACCTCGTAGATCGCGTCGAAGAGGTCGCGACCGTCGAGCGGGTGCTCTCGCAACGCGAACGTTTATTCCTTATCGGACCGAGGCGCTTCGGGAAGACATCGGTCCTGTTAGCCGCAGCCACGCGGGCCCGAGCAAAGGGCGTAAAGGTGTTGAGCGTCAACGCCGAGGAGTTTGTCACCCCGGAGGCCCTGGCCGGTGAGCTCATCCGGCAGGGTACAGCACTGCTGAGTGGCTCACTGGAGCGCGGCATCGGCAAGGCGGCGAAGTTCTTTCGCAACCTCAAGCCAACGGTGGCCTACGATCCGCTGGTGGACACCTGGAGCGTTGCGGTGAGCCCGGACAAGAGTGGTGGCCTCGAGACGAAAGCCATTACCGAGGTCTTGAATGGACTCGAGGAGTTGGCTGCTTCCCGTAGCGAGCGCGTCGCGATTATCATCGATGAGTTTCAGCAGGTTGTGGCTGCGGACGGCGTCCCCGGTGAGCGGGCCCTGCGGGCGGTCATCCAGCGACACCAGCATTTGGCCTACGTGTTCGCCGGGTCCGCCACCACGCTGCTTACGGCCATGACGAGCGACCACAACCGCCCATTTTATCGATTGGGGTCAAAGCTCTTCCTCGGGCCAATCCCGAGGGCGGACTTTCTCGAGCACCTACGCCAAGGTTTCGCGGACGTAGGGGCAACGCTCACCGCAGAGGTCGCGGCCGAGATATTTGGCTACAGTGAAGACGTACCCTACAACGTCCAACGCCTGGCGCACGAAATCTGGACCACGACCACCGCGGGTGAAGGGGCAGCGATCACCGGGGAAGCCGTCGAGGCGGCGCTGTTGAGGCTCATCGCCACGGAAACGCCGACTTACGGTCGCATCGTGAGCCAGTTGACGTCGGCCCAACTCAAGACCCTGGTCGCGGTGGCCGCCGAGCCTGCCGGCTACGTACTCACGGCGACCGACACGGCGCGGCAGTACAAGCTGGCGGTGTCGACGCTACGGAGGTCGCTCACTTCCCTGGAAGACAAAGGCTTGCTGCGACGCGACTTCGGGGTGCCGGGGGCGGTGTACTGGCGCTACGAAGATCCATTCTTTGGGGCTTACGTGCGGCGGGTGCTGCGGGTGTGAGGCGGCCGTTCGACCACTTCCGAGTGGCGGCCGTGGTAGCGTGCCTTTCTGCCACGCCTCCATGATCGTCTGCGCAGTCGCTTTTTGTCTCTCCTAAAAAAGATGCTTCGTTGTGGGGTACTGCCCGCAGGGGCACGGGGGCGCTACGCTTCAGACACGGAGGTGCACGGCGGCGGACTACTCTACCTTCGAAAACGTGCGTGCTTTGCCGTCCTCCCCGCGCAACACGAGCGTGTCGCCTCCGCGCAACTCGTATCCGAAGACCGCCCCGAGGCCCTCCACCGGCAGCGCCACGGTCAGCTCGCCGGGTGCGGACACGACCACGGGGCGGCCCTCCACCAGTACCGTGTCGCGAGCCTCGATCTCGAGCGTCACGGTGCCCACGTAGTACTCGTATAGATAGAGGCGCCAGTCGCCGTCGACTTCCTCGTAAACGCCCAGCAGGTCGTGGGCGCTGGCGGTGCCCGAGCCGTCGGCGTAGCGCAGGGTCCGGTAGTCGATCGCGCTGGTGTCGGCCTCGATGTAGACCGTCGGACCTTCGGTCCACCAGCGCACGGCCCGCCGCACCGTCCAGTTGCCGTACGCGTCGTGCGCGTCGTGGAGGTAGTGCGTGAGCCAGCGCTCGGCGTCGGGGTCGTCGGGGTCCGCACTGAAGTAAGGATTCTCCTGTTGGGCGGTGGCGGTGAGCCGCCCGGCAGAGTCGAAGCCGTTGGACTCCCGGTAGGCGAGTCGCCCGTCGTCGTGGAGCTGGACGCGGTCGACGGCCCGGCCCCGCTGGTCGCACACGTGGTGCGTGGTTCGGACGACGGACCCCGGCCCGCGCAGGCCGTCAACGTACTCATCGACCTCGCCGGCGCCCGCGGGCCAGTAAAACCTGTACAGCGAGGCCCGGCCGGCAGTGTCGAAGTCGACGAGCCGCACCGAGTCGTGCGCGTAGGTCAACGCCGTGCGCGCGGCGAGCGCCGGTCGGCCGCGTCCGCCACGCAAGATTGTCGCCAGGCGCCCCGACGCGTCGTATGCGTAGGTCACGAGGTCGAAGCCGCCCGCCTCCTCCACGGTGTCGAGCCGCCCGTCGGGGCGGTAGGTGCGCCGCTCGACGCCGCTGACGTTTTCGGAGACGGGCACGCGGCGACCGTCGCGCAGGTCTAGCGTAAAGGTCCGCACCCGGGTCTCGACGACCTCGCCGGTCAAACCAGCCTGCGTACGCGTGGGCGCGTGGACGCCGAGCAGACAGGTGAGCGAGTCGGGCGGTTGAGGCGCAGGCTGCGCTGCGATCACCGTGGCAGCGATCGTCCACGTCAGCGAGGAGGATAGCAAGGCGATGCTGGTCAAGCCCATACCGTGGATCAACGCCGCTGACGCGAGAGACTGTTTTGGCGAAAGCCGTCGTGACGTAATGAACGTACGTGGCGGGACAAAGGCGCTCGCTGTCCACACCACATTCGTGACCTCGGCTTACTTTGCTGGTCTTATGAAGAAGCTCGTACCCGTCTTGCTGGCCCTGCTGTCGTTCGCGTGCGAGAAAGAGGGCAGCGAGTGCGAGGGGGCGGCGGTCGATCGGCCCGACCAAGCGGACTGCGTCGCGCGCGCCCTCGAGCGTCATGGCATGGTAGCTTACACCGGGCAGGCGATCGATGAATGCGCCATCGTCCTCGTGCAATACAAGTACGAGGGAGAGAGCTTTTTCAACTTCGACGCTACGTGTATATCGTTTGCGCCGTTGCTCTTGGACTGTGACGGTAACCGCGTTTGCCTCGGCGGGGACAGCGACTCGGAAGACTGTCGTGTAGTTGGCTTCTGTGGTTCCAGCGAGCGAGTGGTAGTGGGGGTGATGGAGTGAGGGCGGGGCTTGCGCCAAAACTCAGGATAGATGCGCTAGAGCAGGGTTGGATTGCGACGGGCCGCCCGTCTCTTTCGAGGACCTAGTTTCGGCTACGTAGCCTAGCAATTTGGCCGAAAGTAGATTCCGGAGGGTACATTTGGCCAAATTGCCCTTGGTATGGCCCCCCTCATCGGTCGCACGGAAGCTCGCGCAGAACTCGAGCGCGCGTACGCCTCCCCCGCGCCGCGCTCGTCTCCGTGATCGGGCGCCGACGGGTCGGCAAGGCCTTCCTCGTGAGCGAGACCTTCCGCGAACGATTGGCCTTTAGCGTGACCGGAATCCAAGGCGCTACCAAGCGTACGCAACTCGACAATTTTGCGCGCCAACTGAGAATAGGTTTTGGCGAAAGCAAGCAAATTCAAACCCTCACCTCGCGCGCGGCACCCTTCAAAACTTGGCTACCGGCCTTCGTCAAGCTCGCTAGCTTACCAAGCTTCGTTAGCTGGGCGGGCGTAACTTTCGAGAGCATCTGCCTGCGGCACGTTAAGCGGATCAAACGCGCCCTCGGGATCAGCGGCATGTACGTGGAGGCGGCGAGTAGTTCTCCGTGGTGTTGATCGCGCTGTACGGCTTGCGCCAAAACGAGTGGAGTCTGGGCTTGGTCGACGCGGTGGTGGGAGCGGGGGAGTTGTTTGGGGGGTGAGGAAGTTGGTTCGACGAGTTCCAGTCGCGGCACCCTAATCATAGCCTAGAATTAGCAGTTTTCGGCGAGTGAGCGGCCACTATTGTAACCCTTCAACTTCTCGATAAATGCGTCTATATATCTTTCGTTGTTCTATGAGATAATACCAACCTATGAATTTGGCGGCGGCTTTCGCCAAAACACGATCTACATCGGTCGTACTAATCTCTTCGACGACAACTGTGTCTCCTTGCTGCGTAAACGTGAGAACGTATGTGAAGTGCGTACCGAACCACTTAGAGAGAAAACTAAGAAACATATCTTCGCCTATCTGCGGAGCACTCGTGTCAAAATCTTGGGCCGAAGTAAAGCGGTAACTGGTAGATATGCATTCAAGGGGAGTTATCTGATCGATATTAAACAGTATTGTGAAAGAAAAATCTTCATCTTTGACGAAAATGCTATACTCCTCGCCTTCTTGCAGCAAAGGACCATTATCGCTGTAAGTTAGCACGCCGTTAATTGATTCTAGATATAGTGTAGTATAATCTTTGTTCTGAAAGTATGTAAATACGTGCTCTAGGGTTTGCTTAAATCGAAAGCGTTTTCTGTAGAAGACCATAATTCGCACAGACTAGTATTTGACGCATTCTGCGTTGCGCGACGCACTGCCTGCTTCGTCAAGGGCGAAATACAGGCCGGCGCGCTGGAACGATGGCCTGTCGAACTGATTACCCATCGCGTGGTGATTATCCCCGATCTTGTCGCAACCGGTAAGAATCTGCGCCGAAGGCGCACCCTTATCGAAGAGTACAGTCGCCTTATATACTTCCTCCCTCCCGTTCTGGATCTCAACCACGGCAAGCGCTTTGACTGCGTCGCTGACACCACAGCGGAGTTCAGTAGCGGAGATCTTGGGAAGGAGTGCGATCACGCTGCTAAGACAGTTGCCACTCTTGTACATCTCGGAGACTCCCTCATCGGAAAGCTCATACAAACCTTGCAATGGCTCGACGAGCTCCTTGTTGTAGATGGGGTGGTCTATGCACGCGAGGTAGCCGCGGATGTCGACATACGTCTCGTGGTGCGCGGGGATCTCACAAGACGGCATAACGGGCATTAACGGTTTGCAGCTACGCAGCACGCAAGCTAACCGCAAAACCTCACTCCCGCCCCAGGGCCCCCGCCAGCACGCCCTCCACCACGGCCGGGTCGCTGTACGTCACCATGTGCCCGCGGTCCTCGACCGTCACGTCGGGCGCCACGAACTTGTACGGCAGCGTACGGTCGAGCGTCCCGTGGACGTGCGTCACGTTCGGCGGCGCCTCGGTCCGCTCCCAGCGGACCATCAGGCCCACGGCCCGCTGCAAAAACTTCGGGTCCTTGCCGTAGATCATGTCGATGAATAGGTCGCGCTGTGCCTCGGCCATCGGCTCCAGCAGCGGCTGCCCGCGTTTCGTGAACCACCGCATCGTGCGCCCGCCGACGACGCGGTAGATCGGCACGTGGCGCCCGAGCCGGTAGCCCGGAGGCAACTCGTAGCGGGTTTTGGCGGAAGCCACGATCACGACGTGCTCCGGGCGCAACTGCTCGGCGAGCTCCGTGGCGACCATGCCGCCGAGCGAAACCCCGAGGATGGCGAAGGGCCGCGTCGTATCGAATTGCTCCCGCGCCACGCGCGCGGCGTACGCAGCCATCGTCTCGCTGCGCGTAGCCACCGGCAGCTTCACGTTGATGGTATCGTAGTCCGAGAGGTCGAGCGCGTGAAAGAGCCGGTGATCGGCGCCCGTGCCGGGGATGAGGTAGAGGCGTAGGGGCGGGGTTTGGGCATTCGCCAAAACCATCACAGAGCAGAGCAGCAGAAGTATCGTTGCAAAGCGCATCAGCGCTACAACGCTCGAAAAGCTAGAATGTATGCCGAGCCGATCCGACAGGCGCAGCCGGTCCCCTAATCCGCCCTCACGAATCCCACCCCCGCCGTGTGATTCGTCGTCGGGGAGATGAGGATGAAGGCGCCGTTGCTGCGGTGCTCGGCGAAGGGGTCCGCGTGGATGGGCTTGTTGAGCACGAATTCGACCTCGCCGATGTCGTTGAGCCCGAGCTCGGTGACGCCTTCCACCTCGCCGGAGTAGCCGGGCCTGACGTGCGAGACGAGGCGGGCGGCTTTCGCCAAAACCCGGTGCACGCCGTGTTGCAACGTAAACTTATCGCCGGGGCGCAGGGGCTGCGCGTCCATCCATACGATGGTGGCGCGGACCTGCTTGCGGCCCGCGGGGGCCTCGCCAGTGCGAACGATCAGGTCGCCGCGGCTTACGTTGACCTCGTCGGCGAGGCTTACCGTGACGGAGGCCATGTGCGTCGCCTCGTCGAGGGCCCGGTCGGCGAAGTGGATCGACTTGACGCGCGACTCCCGCTCCGACGGCAGCACGGTGACCGCGTCGCCGACCCGCAGCGGCGCGCCGTAGAGCCTTCCGGCAAAACCCCGGAAGTCGTGATACTCCTCGGTCTTCGGCCGGATCACGGACTGCACCACGAAACGGCTCCGCTCGCCCGCGCGCTCGTGCTGCGTGTCGAGCGACTCGAGGTGCTCCAGCAGCGGCGGACCGGCGTACCACGGCATGTTTTGCGAAAGCGTCACCACATTGTCGCCCAGCAGCGCGCTCACCGGAATGAAAGTGATCCGCTGGTGGGCGTGGGCGCGTTTTAGCGTAAGCTGCTCGAAATCAACCTTGATCTGATGGAAGCGACTTTCGTCAAAACCCACCAGGTCCATCTTATTGACCGCCACGACGACCTCGTCGACGAGCAGGAGGTTGTTGATGAAGTAGTGCCGGTAGGTCTGCTCGATGACGCCCTTGCGCGCGTCGATGAGGATGATGGCCGCCTGCGAGGTCGAGGCCCCGGTCACCATGTTGCGGGTGTACTCGACGTGGCCCGGGGTATCGGCGATGATGAAGCTCTTGCGCGGCGTCGAGAAGTAAATGTGCGCCACGTCGATCGTGATGCCCTGCTCGCGCTCGGCTACGAGGCCGTCGGTCGCGAGCGAGAAGTCGAGGTAGTCGTAGCCCTTCTGCCGCGAGGTCCGCTCGATGGCCTCGAGCTTGTCGTCGGTTAGCGACTTCGTGTCGTACAGCAAACGCCCGATCAGCGTCGATTTCCCGTCGTCGACCGAGCCGGCGGTGGCGATTTTGAGGAGAGCAGACAAAGTTTGAAAGTTTAAAGTGAAAAGTGGCGGTGCGAGCGGGGGGTATAAAGTTTGAAGGTTTTAAAGTGAAAGGTGCAAAGTGGCTGTACGATCGTGTCATACGTGCAGCCTGGCCTACGCGGAGCGAACTTTCAACTTTCCACTCTCCACCTTTTCCCACTTTAAAAATACCCCTGCTGCTTGCGCTTCTCCATCGCCGCCTCCGAGCGCTTGTCGTCGATGCGGGCGCCGCGCTCGGAGATCTTCGAGGAGCGAATCTCGGCCACGACGCGGGTGATGGTGTCGGCGTCGGAGTCGACCGCCGCGGTGCAACTCATGTCCCCGATGGTGCGGAAGCGGACCACGCGCTCCTCGACGGGTTCGTCGTCGGCCCGGAAGACGATGCCGTCCTCGGCGGACCAGATCAGTCCGTCGCGCATGAAGGTCCGCCGGGGGTGCGCGAAATAAATTGACGGGATCTCGATGCGGTCCTCCTCGATGAAGTTCCACACGTCGAGCTCGGTCCAGTTGGAGATCGGGAAGCAGCGCACGTTCTGCCCGAGGTCGATCTGGCCGTTGAGCATGTCGAAGAGCTCCGGGCGCTGGTTCTTCTCGTCCCAACTCCCGAAGTCGTCGCGGACGCTGAAGATGCGCTCCTTCGCGCGGGCCTTCTCCTCGTCGCGGCGCGCGCCCCCGATGCAGGCGTCGAACTTGAGTTCCTCGATGGCGTCCAGCAGCGTCGTGGTCTGGAGCATGTTGCGGCTCGCGTACTTACCGGTCTCCTCGACGACCTTCCCGGCGTCGATCGAGTCCTGCACGTGGCGCACGATGAGATCGAGCCCGTACTCCGCCACGAGCTTATCGCGAAACTCGATCGTCTCCGGGAAGTTGTGCCCGGTGTCGATGTGCAGCAAGGGAAAAGGAATCTTGGCCGGCCAGAAAGCCTTGCGCGCCAGGTGCACGAGCGTGATGGAGTCCTTCCCGCCCGAGAACAGCAAGACCGGACGCTCGAACTGAGCCGCCACCTCGCGGATGATGTAGATGGCCTCGTGTTGGAGGGGAGACATGGGGAGTGAATTTGGGGGTCTAGGAGTCTAGGGGTCTAGGGGTCTAGGTGGTCTAGGGGTCTAGGGGTCTAGCATTTGGTCGACTTTAATGCGTGTACTTTCTAGACCTCTGGTCCCTAGACTCTACCCCTCCTCTCAAATGTGAAGTCCGCACTCCCGGTTGGCCAGCGCTTTGGTCGGGTCGTAGTAGCGGTCTTCGTTGGGGAGCGCGTGCTCAGCCAGGTAGGCGTCGAGGTCGGTGTCGGAGTAGTGGTAGAAGGGGCTCACCTTGAGGACGCCGTCACCGCCGAGGCTCACGATGTCGAGAGAGTCCCGTAGCGCCGTCTGGCCGCGGCGCAAGTTGGTGAACCAGAGGTCGGGCCGGTGCTCCGCCATCGCGCGGCGGAAGGGCTCGAGCTTGACTTGGTCGGTGAAGGTCGCGTGCTGAGGGGTGTCTACTTCGGGGATGCCCATCACGACCTCGCGGTGGGCAGCCGTCTGCGCGGGGACGTAGAGGTGAACGTTGAGCTCGAATCGGGCGATCAGGTCCTCGGCGTGGCGGTAGGTGAAGGCCGTATTGTAGCCGGTATCACACCAGACGACGGGGATGTCGGGCCGCACCCGGGTGACGGCATGCAGGATGGCGACTTCGTAGGGGCGGAAGTTGGTCGTGAGCACGGGGCGCTCAGCCTGCGAGAGCGCCCAGGCGATCACCTCGGCGGGGGACTTGGCCGCGAGTTCGCGGTTAATCCGCGGGAGTTCTGCTGATGTCATGCTTTGTTTTTGCCCCAGCTCATGGCGTTCCAGAGGCGCTCGTGGAGGAAGTAGAGGAACATCTTCGTAAACAGCTCGACCGAGCCGATGGATAAGGCTAGGGTGATCTCCCCGGTCACGAGCCAGGAGATGAGGATGGTGTCGAGGGTGCCGATGATGCGCCAGGAGATGCTCTTGGCGATGGACCGGAGGGGCCGCTCCGAGCGGATATCGCTCTCGAAGTCGGGTTTGAGACCTGGGATCAGTGGCCCGTCCGGCGGGGCGGCCCCGCGGCGGAAGACCAGCGCGAAGAGCTTTTTGGAAGCGGAGATGAGCAAGGGTCGGCGAGGGTAACGGCGGATTCGTGGCGGGCGGCGCGAATGTAGCGCGACCGCGAAGACCCGCGTCCCCCGCCCGAGATGCCGCTAGATTTCGTCACCGAGATCCAGGATCTCGCGCACCCTTGCTTCCGGGATGAAGAGTAGCTCGGAGATCTCCGGAACGGAGACGCCCTTCGTAGCGAAGCCTTTGACGCTCTTGTGGAGGAGCGCCTCCCCTTTTGCCTCGCCGCGAGCCTCGCCGCGCGTAAGCGCCTCGGCGGCGGTCCTCTCGGCATCCTCGGCGTACTTCTCGGCCTCCTCGGCGTACTTCTCGGCCTCCTCGGCGTACTTCTCGGCCGCTTCCGCACGTCCTATCGCTGCTCTCAATTCTTCTTTCGCGTCGGCGACCGCCTTTAGGCTTTCCTCCTTCTCGAGCCTCGCGGTGCGCTCCTCGCTGCGGCGTTTGACGGCCCTGATCCAGAATGCATCGTAGGCGTCCTGCTCGTGGCCGGTAAGATTCATGTACTCCGCGTTGGAGATGAACTCGGTAAACTCTTTGCGCTCGAGCGCGGGTGGGACTTCGGTCATGGTGCGGAGGTTTTTGATGAGGTAGAGCCAGCGGTCGAGCGGGGAGTCGAGCTCGGTGTCCGCCTTGCGAAAGTTAGCCAGGTTTACGATCCTAAACAACAGACCTTTCGTCCACTGGGTTCCGAAGTCCGTCCGCAGGTCGACGGAGTAGACGTACGGCGTCTCCGGGGTTTCGGCGTACTCGAGGATCGCGACTACGATCACCTCGATGCGCTCGAAGCTCGGGTCCGTGCCCCGCCGGGCGGCCCGTCCGAAGAGTCGCGTCGCGTACCACAGCAGGCGCAGGCGGATCTGGAGGTCGCGGTAGCGCTGGATCTCGATGATGAATTTGATCCCGGTCGACGTGATGCAACTCAGGTCGTAAATCGCGGTTCGCTCCGTGTCGCGATCGCCCAACAACTCTTTGTCGAGTGGGCGGAGCCTGTCGATCTGGCGATCGGCCGGGAGCAGGGCATTCAGGAAGTTCTTGAGGTCGGCCTCCTGCCGCTCGGGCGAGAGCAACCGCTTGAAGCCAAAGTCCGAAAGGGGGTCGATGTATTTGAACGGCCGGCGCTGCATCCCGGCAATATACGTTTTGGCGAAAGCCTACAGATCCAACTGCGTATTGTCCCCCACGTTGATCACCTTCGGCTGCCCCGTCAAGATCGTATCGTTGCCCACGATCGAGTGCTCGATGTTGAGCTCGTAAAGCTGGGCGTACCGACCGACGATGCTGTCGCGTACGATCGTCTTCTCCACGGTGGCGTAGTCCCCGATCGAGGCGTGCGGACCGATGATCGCGTCCGCGATCCGGCAACCCTTCCCGATCGTGACCGGGTGGATGATGATCGTGCGGTCGAAGGCCGGCAACGTGGACTCGGCGTAGCCGCGCTTGTCCAGCAGTTGCTGATTCGTGGCCAACAATACTTCCGCGTTCCCGCAGTCGTACCAGCGGTCCACGTGCTCGGTGTGCATCACGTGACCCTTGTCGAGCAGGTTGATGAGGCCGTCCGTAAGCGTGATTTCCTCCTTTCGGTCGACGGCTTCCGCCAAAACCTGCGCCAGCGAGGCGTGTAGCGCACTGAAGGCCTTTATTTTGTAGAACCCTACCATGGCGTTGTTGCCCCGCGGCATGCGCGGCTTCTCGGTCATGCGGCGTACGGTCCCGTCCTCGTTGAGCTCGACGATGCCGAACTGGCGCGGGTCCTCCACAGGCTTGATGGCCAGGCAAGTGCAGTCGCAGTGCACGATCTTGTCGATCGGACCCTCGAGCAGCGTGTCCCCGTACGCGATCACGACCTCCTCCGTGTCACCGACGGCCTCCTTCGCGAGGAAGATGGCGTGACCCGAGCCCCGGCGATCCTCCTGGTGCACGAACCGCGCCCCGATGGTAGGGTAGTGCTCCTCGACGTAGTCCTGCACCTTGTCGCCGAGGTAGCCGAGCACGAACACGAACTCCTCGATGCCGAGGGCGCACAGCTGATCGATGATGTAACTCAAGATCGGCTTGCCGGCCA
Organism: Saprospiraceae bacterium; assembly: GCA_965215115.1. Classification (GTDB taxonomy): domain Bacteria; phylum Bacteroidota; class Bacteroidia; order Chitinophagales; family Saprospiraceae; genus CALDTK01. Next base: position 260,301 of record OZ244050.1, on the reverse strand, counting down.
CGGGGATGAGCGGCTTGGGCTGGGTGTAGGTAAAGGGACGAAGGCGTTTGCCGGCGCCAGCGATGGGGATGATGGCCTTCATGGGGGGGCGATTTGGGGATGGGTGGGTGGTTTGATGGGTGGATGGGTGGATGGGTTGATGGGTGGATGGCCCCGACGCGCGCATCCACCCATCAAGCCATCCACCCATCCACCCATCCACCCATCATTTACTTCAACCATCACCCCCCGCCCTCCGGCACACGTAAATTACCGAACTACTCTTCATTGGGTCCTGTCGCCCGCTGGTCAACGTCTTCAAACCACTCACGAAAGCACTGGCCAGGCCGAGTCGACCCGCGCCCTTGTACTTCTCGCTCAGCATACTCACGTAAAAGGCGTCGAAGGGCATCGCCCGCATCTCGGTCACCTCGATGCCGTGCAGCGCGAGGAGCTCGCCCATCGCCGGCGGACTGAAGTGATACAGGTGCCGCGGGACATCGTACGCGGCCCAGTCGCCGGCGTAGCGTTTGCCATCCGGACTGGTGTAATTCGGGACCGCGACGACGAGCGTCCCGTGGGCGCCGATGAGTCGGTGGAGCTCGTCGAGGTAGCCGTGGAGGTCGTGCACGTGTTCGAGGACGTGCCACAGGGTGACGGCGTCGTAGGGACCCTGCAGCCGCGGGAGTTCGCCCGGGGGCGACACGTCGAGACCGTAGTTGGTTTTGGCGAAAGCCCGCGCGCCCTCGTCCGGCTCGAGGCCCCTGACGCGCCAGCCGGCCGACTTCATGGTGTGCGCGAACTCCCCCGTCCCGCAGCCGACATCCAGCAAAGTGCCTGTGTCTAACTCTGTGACCTTGCGCACGAGCGACAGTTTTTGCGAAAGCGTGATCGAGCGCACGCGCTGGTAGAGGCCGTTGATGAGCCCGGCGCTCGTGTTCGAGTGCGAGATGTACTCCTCGGAGGCGTAGTAGCTGCCGATGTCTTCGGGGCCGGGCACGTCCTGCGTGAACCGGAGGCTACACGTGAGGCACTGCCAGATGTCGAAGGTCTCACGGGAGACGGTGTGGTCGGTGGCCTTGAGGACGGGGTGGACGTGCGCCGAGTCGCAGGCCGGGCACGTGGAGCGGTGGATGCGCATGGGGCGGGAAGGTAGGCGGCGCGGGAGCTATAGCGTTTAGCCTTTCGGCAAAACCCACACCGCGTACACCCGCCCGGCGGTCATGTTGACGCGTCCGCGCTCGCTCAAGTTTTCGCCGGCGTAATTGATGACCATGGTGTAGCGGCCGGGGCTCTTCGGGTATAGGTTGCCCGCGATGCCTGCGCGCATACGGAACTTGGGCCAGAGCAGGTCGCTGTCCCAGTAGAGGTCCGGGTGGAGGTACAGCGCCACCGGGGAGCCGCCGCTCGCGAAGCCATACACGTGCGCATTCTCACGGTTGCACGGCGTGTCGTCTGTCCGGTAGCAGACCTCCGCCCCGGTCATCTGCTCGAAGCCAAGTCCGAGGCCCGCGTCGAAGGAGAGGCGCGAGGTGCGGACGCCGCCGTCTCCGCCTTCGAGCTTCCCGAGTCCGAACGTGAGTACGCGTGCGTCGGCGCCGATGTTGATCTCTGGGGTGAGGGCGTAGGGGTGGGCGCCGTAAACAATGTCGAAAGGTCCGTTAGGCGGTGCATCAGTAACCACTCTTAGCCTACGGGTGCCTACGAGTAGCCCGGCGTGGTAGCTGATCGGCGTATTGCGTATCGCATGATCTGGTCGCCACTGGACGAGCAGACCGCCTTGGAAGTTTAGTGCTCCGTATGCGGCGTTGTTCAAAAATTCGTATCGCTCGATTGAAGTTTGGGTACCGCCCTGAACGCCGAGTGCCCAGTTTTGGGCAACAACACTGCTTGTCGATATCGTCAGAGCGATCGTGACGCGATAAAGCCGATCTCTACGGTCTCGGCTCATCTTCGAAGCGCTGTTTATTGTTGCGGAGGTACTCTCCGATTATCTTCCCGTTGAGATGGAATTGAAAGAACAATTCCGAGGAGGATCGGTTCCACCGTACGAGGCCATCGTAGGGTCTAAACTGATGCCGCACCACCGTCTTAAACTGGTCTACCTTTAGGGGGTAATAGTTTAGCAGTAAGCCAAGGCGACCTGCGAAAAAGCCATTTTTACTTATGAACGAGTAGTCGAAGGCAGAAGCCACTCCAAGGTTGAGTATAAAGCTTTCGTAATTGCGTTGGTAGGCATAAGTTTCGGGGTCGCCCTCTGAGCAATCAGTAGAGACAAAGGTGGTAGGTAGCTGGTAGCACGACGTAATCTCCCGCCCGATCGTAGCCCGTATCCCACCTATGGCTCCGGCTTTGAACGACCACCGATTGAACCGTTGGGGCTTTGACGACCACAGTCGCCAGAGCAAGGCCGCGTTGGCTAGCAGGACTGGATTAAGGTTGTAGTCGTAACTACCCGGTCTAGCGAACGTAGGCGTATCGAATTGGAATTTGCTGATGATGTCGACGAAATGCCCCGAAAGCATCAGTTCCGGCTTGGCACCGAACACCGGTTTGGCCAGGGGTACTGAGATGTTCACCCCGCGGCTCAAAGATAGGACACCCTTCGCTACGCCCGAGGAGGGTTCTGCGAGCCGCAAAGGTAAACCTAGTCCACCCGAAGCCCCAATCATTGGGTAGCGGTCTAGAGCTTGCGCTGGGACTACACATGGAAATATTAGGCTTCCGAAAAGCGGTAACAATTTGAAGAGAGGCCCTACGAGCCATAAGATCGCATAGCCTCTCTGATCCTCTACCATTGGTAGCTTACTGAGCTGGCGTACGGAACGCCAGTAACGTTAAGTACCGTGGTGAAATCCCCCGGAGCTTTCCAAATGTCTGGGATGAGAACCCTCCGTAGCTGCATGGACCGCTGGTTTTCCCTTATCCTGCTTAGTCGTTGTACGCCGTTAGCAAGGAAGTTTTCACATATGACTGGAACGCGGAGTCGACCCTCAACACCTACCTGCAAGTTGGCCTTGGTCCCTCGCCAATTGCCACCCGAGAGTTCTTCGTTCTTGTAATTGACAGTCAGCATTTGCACCGGCCCCAGCGGATAAAAACTATTGAGCGCATTGAAGCGTCGCATATCACCTGTGTTGGGCACAAAGGATCTCCTCCTCCGCACCGATACTCGGGTGCAGTACGTATACGAGGCCTGAATTGCAGAGTTTACGCCGGCCATGGAGGATACGTTAAGAGCGGTCTGTAAGGCATTGTAAGCTTGACCGGCCACGCGAACCTCAAAATTAGTGTTTAATACTGCGCGTACAGCGTCGTTGCTGAATAGCTGAATCGCAAACGTATCGACTCCCGCCGGCGGCGCCATCGTGCCAGCCTCTATATATGCGTACTTGTTGTACAAAGAGGACATCCCGAGATTGGCTACGTAGCTCTGGTAAGGGGTGGGTCCAGTACCCGGGTCCGCACTCGCGCTGGTATATACACCGTTGCCGCTGGTCGAACTTCTAGCCGGCTCAAGGGGCGGCGGGAGCGTTTCCCAATCTTGCTGAGACGCTTCGAGCCTGTCCATCGCTGTAAAGACATCATTCCACGTCGCGAAGGAGAACATCCCGTTTACGATTGGAGGTGGGGTCGGCGGCGGAGTCGTAGACGTTGGGACCGACTGGGGGGCCGTTGGCTCGACCGACAAGCTCGACTTGTCCGACATCAGACCGAGGTCGGTGTCGCAGGCCTGGACGCAGAACAAGATACCAACGACAGCCAGCATGCGGAATACTTTTGCTGGGGTGTTGAGATTAAGCTTCAGGCATATTTGTAGCCTGTAGCCTGTAGCCTGTAGCCTGTAGCCCAATCAGGGCCTTAGCTGCGTGGTGAGAGAAGCGGGGGGAAGGGTTCGGACTCATGGCGGGTCGCGCGATTGGTTTGTTTCGCGCGACAAAAGTATGTCGATATCCGATAGCGCGCTATCTAAGAGGTAAAAAATATAATTGGGCACACCCCTGTGAGGGCCTCCGTTAATTTTGTGCTTTGACCAATTCTCTCATTTTGCAGAACTTTCGTTAAAAAATTTTGCCCATAGCAGATAGTAATTTTCCATGGACTGCAAAAAATTTTGCTACACCTACCTCTTAATTTGCCCGCCCCACCCCCGCAACAGCCCCCGCGCCAAACTCGCCTTGTGCGTCTCGTCCGTCCCGTCGTAAATCCGCGCCGCGCGCTCCTCCCGATAAAGAAAACTCAGGATCGTATCGTCCGTCACGCCCAGTCCCCCGTGCACCTGGATCGCGCGGTCGACCACGCGATTCAGCATCGCCGCCACCGTAAACTTAATGGCGCTAATCTCGTGACGCGCCGCCTTCGCGCCCGCGGTGTCGATCTTGTGGGCCGTGTGTAGCACCATCAGCCTGGCGCCGTCGATCTCGGCGCGACTCTCCGCGATCATCGCCTGCACCATCTGCTTGTCCCCGAGCACCTGCCCGTGGCCGATCTCCCGCGTCGCCGCCCGCGCGAGCATCAAGCTGAAAGCTGCGCTCCGCCAGCCCGATCCACCGCATGCAGTGGTGGATGCGCCCCGGCCCCAGCCGCTCCTGCGCGAGGCGAAAGCCCTGGTGTAGTGGCCCCAGCAGGTTCTCCCGCGGTACGCGCACCTCCGTAAAATCCACCTCCGCGTGACTGAGCCAGCCCGACCCGGCGTGCCCCATGATCGAGATGTTGCGCATCCGGCGGTAGCCCTGGGCGTCGGTCGGGACCACGATCATGCTCGCGCGCTCGTGGGCGCGCTCGGCGTCCGGGTCGGTGATCGCCATCACGATGCAGAGGCTCGCCCCGTCGGCCCCGGTCGTGAACCACTTCCGGCCGTTGATCACGAACTCGTCCCCGTCGAGGACGGCCGTCGTGTCCATGCGCGTCGGGTTACTACCGGCCAGGTCGGGCTCGGTCATCCCGAAGCAGCTCCGCATCTCGCCGGCGAGCATCGGCTCCACGTAGCGCTCGCGGAGTTTTGCGGAAGCGTACTTCATCAACAGCTCCAGGTTGCCGGCATCGGGGGCCTGCGCGTTGATAAGGTAGAGCCCGAAGATGCTCTGCCCGACGACCTCCCCGACGCGGGCCACCTCGGTGAGGGTCAACCCGGGCCCGCCGTGCTCCGGGCCGTGGTAGAGGTTCCACAGCCCGAGTCGCTGGAGTTCGGGTTTGTGCTTCCGCAAAACGGGCTCCAGGTCTTCGAAGGGCTGCCGGAGCCAGTGGAGCTCGTGCGGGAAGACCTCGCGCTCGAGGAAGTCCTGGGCGGCGGCGCGGAGGCGGGTCGTTTTGTCTGTGTCGAAGAGGCTAGGCATGGGCGGCAAGGTCGGCCCGCGAACCGGAACCACACACCTACCGGATTGCGCTAGCGCCGTGGTTCGGCTGCCGTGGCGAGCGGGAGCCTGAGCGTGACTTCCGTCCCGACGCCGAGCTCGCTCGTCAGCGAGACCGAGCCCCCGTGGGCTTTCACCACCCTCAGCACGATGCTCAGTCCGAGCCCCGCGCCGGGGTAGGCCTCCCGCGAGTGGAGTCGCTGGAAGATCGCGAAGACGCGCTCGAGCTCGTTTGTCGCTATCCCGATTCCCCGGTCGCGGAAACGCACTTCCGCGAAACCGTCTCCCCCGACGCTACACCCGATCGACAGAAATGCCACCCGCCCGTTTTGGCGAAAGCGGACTGCGTTGTCGACCAGCTCCCCCACGACCAACACCAGGTCCCCCTCCGGGATCCCCACCGCAACCGTCTCCGCTATTGCCGCCGGGTCGAAAGCCAGTTCGACCTCCCCCGGATTCGCCGCCGAACGCGCGAGTCCTCTGCGGAGCGCCCCGGCGAGTTGGGTCTGGGGTGCGTCGTCGGTCGCGGCGCCGGCTCGGCTGTACAGCAACAGGCGCTCCAACACCTCGTGCATCCCCTCGGCGTGCGCCTGGACGGCATCGAACGCCGCCCCGAGCCCGAGTCCGGCGACGACCTCCGGGGCGAGACGCTTGCGGACGACCTGCAAAAAGGACCGGACCGTACGCACGGGTTCTTTCAAGTCGTGACTCGCGGCGTAGGCGAACTGCTGCAACTGCTCCTGGCGCGAGAGCAGTTGCCTGCCGAGCGCCCGTTCGGCATCGAGGGCGCGGCGGGTCTCGAGCCCGAGTTCCGCTAGGCGCAGGCGCTTTTGTTCCAGTACGTCCGCGACCGCTTCGGCCTCCGCGACGCGGGCCGCGAGTTCGCCGCGCTTCCGGCGCGCGGCCTCGATCACGAGCCGCATGTAGGTGCTGTGGGCCCGCACGAAGATTCCGGTGAACACGGCCGCCAGCAGGCAGTCGGTCAGGGCCTCGATCTGCATGCGCTCACCCGAGAGCCCAAAGTTCGTGTCGGGCCAGAACCGAACGTACAGCACGCCACACACACCGTATACCGCCGCCGTGGCCACGGCGCGGTACCGGAGGTCGTGCTCGACGAAGTAGCAGTACGCGAGCATCGGGACGAACAGCACCACCGTCGTGAGCGAGTGCGACACGAGCGCCAGGTAGGCGAACAGGCCGTAGTTGACCCAGAACAACCCTCGCTCCGCCCACTTCAGGTGCCGCACGGTAGCCGTCGCACCGATCAGTAGTACGATGGCCGCGTTGAGGACCACCGGGGCGTGAATCTCGGCGCTGAACCCGTACCCTATGCCCGACAGAATGCCCAGTGCACCACAGGCCACGATCACGTAAGCGTTGCGGCGCAGCCCGGCCAGCAGCTGGACGTTGAGTTGGTCGGCGACACCGAGCGTCGGGGCCGCGGTCGGTAGGGTGATCCTCATGCGGCGGCTACGAGTTGTGCGTCCGTGAGTTCGGCTACCGAAGGTGTCGACGGAACGGAGGCCACTTCCCCCATCAAGCACGCCGCCGGCAGGCGGAGGCGGAAGGTCGTACCCTCTCCCGGTGCGCTGGTGACGCTCAGCTCGGCCCCGTGCGCGATCGCGATCCGGCGGCAGAGCGCCAGGCCGACGCCGCTGCCTTCGTAACCCTCGTGCTGGTGGGCGCGATTGAAGAGCCCGAACACCTTCCCGAGTTGATTCGCGGGAATCCCGATGCCGTTGTCCGCCACGGTGACCACGTAGTCGCCGGGCCCACTAGCGTCCTGCACCACGTGACCGCCCACCGAGACCACCGGCGGCACACCGGGTCGGCTGAACTTCAGCGCGTTGGTAATCAGGTTGCTGAACAGTTGCGTGAGCTGAGTCGCGTAGCCCCGCACCGTAGGTAGGTCTGCGAGACGGAGTTCGGCGCCGGTTCGCTCGACGATGTTACCGAGGTCACTCGCGACGGAGGCCAGCACTACGTTCAGGTCGACGGGGTCGGAGGGCTCCGCGAGGTCCTCGGCGGTGTAGGCGAGCAGGTCGTCGAGCATGCGCGTCATGCGGCGCCCGCCGTCGACCGCGAACCCGAGGTAGTCCCCCAGGGCGTCCGTACCGTCGTGGGCGAGGATCTTGTCCCGCAGCCCTTCGCTTAGCCCGACGATCTCGCGGAGGGGGGCCTGGAGGTCCCGGTGGATGTGGTGCGTGAGTTGCTGCTCGTCGTCGCGTTCGTGGGCAAGCTGCTCCGTGAGCTTCGCCTGCCGAGACAGCGCCTCGCTGAGTCGCGCATTCCCGAGTTCGAGGGAGTGATTGATGTCGGTCAACTCGGCGGCCCTCGCCCCTAGGCGCCGCTCCTCGCGCTGGAGGCCCGCTTCGCTCTCGCGGATCGACGCCAGGGCGGCCGTGATGTGCCCGCGCGCCCGCGAGACCTGCACCAGTAGCAACACCGCCACATATACGAGCGTGACGCTAAACGACACTACGTCGGGCACGGGTCCACCAGTCGGGTAGTCGAACCCGAGCGCCGGCAACGCGAGGTAAGCCCCGACCGCGAGGACGAATATCCCGGTGGCACGCGTCCACGTCTGCGAGAACGCCAATATCGAACAGACGAGTGGCAGGCTGATGATGGCCGCCGCCGGACCAGCCGGCATCACCAACTGCGTCGCGAGTGAAGCGCCGACGAGGAGGAGTTCGCCCGACAGGACGACCGCCCGCGAGTAACGCTCGCGCTCGCGGCTCCGGGCCGCTACCCTGGCGAACGCGAAGGCCCCCAGGCAGGCAACGCCGAGGACGCCCGCCGCCACGCCGCCGCCGTAGATTGCGTACACTACCGCGTGCAGGCCCGCCAAACCGCCCAACCCCAGTGCATTGCGTTCGAGGTAGCGCAGCAGTAGCCGCTCGGCCTTGGGTCCTTCCCGAACACTCCACACGGGGCTGGCCTCGCTCATCACCGCGGAGCACTGCCACAAATGTGCCACCTTGGCGACTCCTGGGCCCCGCGCAGCTCCAGCGCGCCCGGTCTTACCGGGATTTTTGCGTCCAAACGCTGTTGCGGGTGTACCTATACGCCATGCAAGTAGCAGAATGGTTTTTCGACGGCTGGACCCCGGTCGTCAAGACGGTCACCATCGGGCTGTCGAGTTACGTCTCCCTCATCCTCCTGCTGCGCGTGAGCGGCAAGCGGACGCTGTCCAAGATGAACATGTTCGACTGGGTCGTGACCGTGGCCATGGGCTCCGTGATGGCCAGCGCGCTCGTGAGCGGGGGCGTCAGCTACGTGCAAGCCATCGCGGCCTTCGTCACCCTCATCGGGGCACAGTGGGTCGTGACGACGCTCAGCGTCCGCAGCGACACCTTCGCAAACGTCGTCAAGGCCCCGCCGACGATCCTGTTCTTCGACGGCACCTACTACGACTCCGCCATGCGGCGCGAGCGCATCCCGAAGTCCGAGATCTTGGGGGCCATCCGGCAAAACGCCCAGGGCGCGCCTTCGCAGGTGGCCGCGGTGCTGCTGGAGTCCAACGGCGAACTCATCGTCATGAACAAGGTCGAGGCCGACCAAACGCCCACCCTGCAGGCCGCCGACAACTACGACCGCACCGAGCGCCACCTGAAGGCATAAGGCGGGGCGGCTTTCGCCAAAACCCGTCCTCCGAGAAGTTGGCGCAAAAAAAATTCCCCAGCGAAGGCGCTGGGGAACGGCAAACAAAACTATGAACAAACACTCATTTAGGAGGGGCCCGGAGGCCGCGAAGCACTTTACGTGCCCTTGGGCTATAGGTTACACGAGCGAGCCACCGTGTTGGTTACTCGTCGGCTACGTATAGCGATACTTGCTCACCTGTAATAACCGTGCCAAGTATTCAAAATACCCGGCATGTGTTGCGCACCCTCCCTTCCGGCCGGCGTCCAGCATCTTCGCCGCCATGCAGACGCGCCCGACGCTGTACATGCTCCTGGCCGGGCTGGCCTTCTCGGCGATGTACATCCTCGCCAAACAGCTCAGCCACCTCGGCGGCTTCGCGGTGACGGGCTTCCGGGGGCTCGGCACCTTCGTCCCGACGCTGGCCTACCTGCTTTACAATGACGTCCCACTCCGGGGCAATCGCCCGAGGCTGCTCCTCCTCCGCGCCATGACCGGTTCCACGAGCCTGGTCCTGTTCTTCGTCGCCATCGAAACCCTCCCGATCACGGCCGCGGTGGCGATGCGGTACCTGTCACCCATTTTCGCGGTGGCCTTCGTGGCCTACCTCCTCAAGGAGCGCGTCAAGCGCAAACAGTGGCTCCTGTTCGGGTTGGCCTTCGCGGGAGTGGTGATGGTCAAGGGCTTCGACCCCCGCATCGCGACCTTCGGGCTGCTGCTGGTCATTGGTTCGGCCGTCCTCGACGGGGCCACGTTTACAATTATCAAGAAGATCGGCAAGACCGAGCACACGATGGTGCTCGTGGCCTGGTTCACGGGCTTCGCGACGCTGGTCGGCTTCACGGGCTGGGCGCTCACGTTCGGCAATGCCGCCATGCCCACCGTCGCCGACTGGCCCAAGTTGGCGAGCCTTGGCGTCGTCGGGCTCATCGGGCAGTACTTCATGACCACCGCCATGCAGACCGGCCGCTCCTCGCAGGTCATGCCTCTCAAGTACGTAGAAGCCGTCTTCATGCTCGTGCTCGGGAGCTACTTCCTCGGCGAGACCTACGGCGCGCTCACGCTCCTCGGCATCGCCTGCATCGTCGTCGCCAACGTCGGCAACCTCCTGGTGCGGCACTGAGGCGCGCCCGCTGGCGGTGCCACGTCTAGTGGTTTGGCGGCATAATTCAAGCGGCCTTAATAAAGCATCGGTTCGATCTTCCCCCGGGTACGTGTCGTTATCCACACCCATGAACCGCCTCTCCGTCACGCTCGACGCCGACGCCCGCGCCGCCCTCGAGCACCTCCGCCGCACGGGCCCGGCCTACCAGCGCGAGCGCGCCGCCGCGATCATCAAGGTCGCCGACGGCGCGACCTGCACCGCGGTCGCCGCCGGGGGCCTGCTCCGAGCGCGCCAACCCCTCACCGTCCGCACGTGGGTCCGCGACTACCTCCGCGACGGCGTCGGCGCCCTCGCGATCCGCGGGGGCCGCGGCCGCAAGCCGCGCTTTTCCCCCCTCTGAACGTGCGTCCGCCCGCGCCGCCACCGAGGGCCTCCTCGCCGCGGGCCCGCCGCCGCCGGCCCCCGGGGAGCGTGCGCCCGCGACGTGGACGCAGGCCCGGATGCTCGCCGCCGACGGCTTCGCGGCGGCGGCGGGGTTCGGCGGCCGCACCGCCGCCGGGCTCGGGCGGTGGCTCCGGCGCGGCCTCGGGGTCTCGCGCCAGCGCGCCCGCCTTTACGTCCACTCCCCCGACGGCGCCTACGCCCCGAAGCTCGCCGCGGCGATCACGGACGCGATCGCCGGGGCGGGCCCGACGGTCGACGTGTACTTCGGCGACGAGCTCACGGTCTCGTCGCACGCCTCGTGCGGGTACGACTACCGCGCCGCGCGGGCCTCGGCCCGGGCCGACGGCCAGCCCCGGGCCCAGCTCTCGCGCGGGGGCGAGCGCACGCGCCGGATTGCGGGTCTGCTCGACGTGCGTACGGGCGCGGTCATCAGCGAGGTCCGCCAGGCGACATCCGTGGCGTGTCTCGTGCGCCTGCTGGAGCGCGCGTGCGAGCGCGCCGAGGAGCAGCGGGGCCGCCGCGGGATCATCGTGGTGTGGGACAACTGGCCGGTCCACTTCCACCACGACGTCCTCGGGCGCCTCGTCCCGCAGGCGACGCCGTTCGCGCTGCCGGTCCCGCGGTCGTGGCGGGAGTGCCGCCCGAGGCCCGCGACCGCGGCGGCCGCGAAGCTCGACGTGCAGTTGTGTCCCCTCCCGACGTACGCCTCGTGGCTAAACCCCATCGAGAAGGTGTGGAAGCGCCACAAGGCCGACCACTACCACGGCCACAACCGCGGGGAGGACTTCGGGGGCTTCGACGAACTCGTGCGCGGGGTCATGGCCGAGGCCGACGCCCCGGACGATGGGATGCTCGAATACTGTGGGCTCCTCGGTGAGGGCAACATCTACACCGAGGCCCGGCGTCGACTGCTAGCAAGCGATGGTTAATTAAGGCCGCTTGAATGATGCCGCCCCCATCCACGGAGCGGAACAAGACGGTAGCTGCACTGGAGCGGTATGTGGTTTGGCGCCCATTAGAGTGCCTCTACCCGCGAAGCTAGGCCCCGGTAGAAGGCTCTCTCTTCCCAAAAGTCGTTCGCGACCCGGAGCCTACCACTACTCGCCTTCGGCTCGGGGGGGCGGCATAAATGCCACCAAACCACCATGCGCCGCTCGTCATACCGGAGTCGGATGCTAGAACACCTCCCCCAACAGCGCCTCCAGCTCTACCTGATCGACCTCGTCGAAGCTCCCTGGTTCGGTCGAGTCAATGTCCAGCACGGCGAACAGTTGGCGACTTTCGTCAAAACACGGCACCACGATCTCGCTCCGGCTGTTCGGATCGCACGCGATGTGCTCCGCGCCCGAAAGTGCGTGCACGTCCCGCTCGATGATCGTTTTGCCGGAAACGGCCACCCGCCCACACACCCCGCGCCCGAGCGCAATGCTCAGGCAGCCGAGCGTCCCCTGGTACGGGCCGATCTTGAGCTCCCCGCCCTTCAGGTCGTAAAAGCCGGCCCAGTAGGCGTAGGGTAGGTAGGTCTTGATGAGGTAGGCGAGCGTGGCCTGCTTCACGACTACATTAGTTTGACCTTAGACGCGCTTGACGGGCGCTCGCCAGCGAATCGACAACTTTGCAATTTGTAGCTAGTATACGGGAGTCGTATGATATAATATTATGCTATCCTCCCTATCGAATGCGGTCAACACACAATCAGTAATATTGACTCGCCATCTTATCGATACGAAAGGGTAATCTCCCGAAATTATCATACTATCATGTTTGAGGTCGTAATTTAGTATGGCTTGATATTCGGGACCAGAACTAATCCTTACAGTATGTTCGGATAGAAAATCTAATACGTAATTGTCCCTACCTAGGTCGTGAGATGTGGTTCGGCCCCCTAATTATCGGACTTTCGTCTAGTCGGGTTTGTGGAATTGATCGGTTCGAAGATAGGTTTGCTTTCGCAACAAGGGGCCGACGGTGACTTTTATACCGATGGCCTTCGGTGATGTGGTGGGCCCACCCTCACTTTTCAGGAGTTATGTGCAACAAGGGGCCTCGGGCTCGTATTACCCGATGCCCCACTCAGCAGACCGGCGTACGGGACGGTGAGGCGGAAGCGTTGCCGCTGTTTCTCGTCGGCGGTGACGAGGACGTGGCCGCGCTCCCACTCCCGGCGGAACACCGCCGGCGGGAGGTGTGCGGTCGAGCCGTGGAGGCGAACCGTGTTGTACTTCTCGTAAAAGCCCGTGAGGAAGTCCTGGAGCTGCGTGAGCGTCGGGAACGCCCGGTCGCCGACGCCGCGGCCGAGGATCGCGTGGAAGGACTCGATGTGGCCGTTCTCCTGCGGGGTGTAGACGTGCGTGAAGACCTGGTCGAGGTGGTTTTCGGCGAAGAACGCCTGTACGGTCTTGGCCTTGAACCGCGGGTCGTTGTCGTTTCGGATCTGGACGGTGATCCCGCGGGCGAGCAAGTCGGCGGGCTGGAGGTGACCCTCGATGATCCGTGCCCACATCGTGCGCACGTCGGCCTGCGTGATCGAGGACCCGAGGTGGTGGTCGAGGACCTCGCGCGTGAACACGTCCAGGACCGTGAGCGCGAAGGCGTGGCGGCGGTGCTCCTCGACGTAGATGAACTTGATGTCCATCTCGAGGCCCTGTAGCGGGCCGTCGACCTCGAAGCGGCGTTGCTGGACGCGCTTGCCGGTGGTCGGGCGGCGGCGTTCGCGGAGGAGGCCGAGGTGTTTCATGACCCGGTAGAGCTTCTTGTCGTTGATGGCGTACCCGAGGCCGCGCAGCTGCTTGCCCATCGTGTGGTAGCCGTAGTGGAGGTCGGGGTCGGCGCACAGCTCGCGCACGACGGCGGCGAAGCCCTCGTCGTCTAGCTCGGTCTCGGCCCCGTCGCCGGCGGTGTGGCGCGTCGTGGCGGAGGGCTTGCGGCCCGCAGGTTTACGGTCGGGCTTCGGGCGGTAGTAGTACTCGTGGCGGGAGGGGCCCGTGATCTCGAGCGCCCGCGCCACCGGCATCCCCAAGCTGCTGAACTCCCTCACGAGGTCCTGGCGTACAGCTTGGGGTACTTCTTTTTTAGCAGCTCGTCCTTGAGCTTGGTCTCGAGTTCCTTCTGGCCGAGGAGTTCCTCGAGGTGGCGATTCTCACCCTCGAGTTCGTGGATGCGCTTGGACTGCGCCTTGGTCATGCCGTGCTGGAGGCCCTGGTCGCCGAGTTCGTCGAACTTAGCCTTCCACGAGTAGTAGGTCGCCGCGTACAGGGCATGCTTGTCGAGGGTCGCCTGGACGCCGTTGTCGCGGGCCTCGGCGAGGATGGTGAGCTTCTGCTCCTGGGTGAAGGAGCGCTTGGTACGTTTGTCGGACATCGTAGTGCAAATTTGCAACTAGAATCCATTCCGATCTATTGAGGGGCTGAAACACGCCAGCGTCGGCGAGCGAGAGCAGGAGCGCATCCGCCTCATCGCAAGCGCCCGCGGGGGAACCGACGCGCCGTCGAGCGCCTCGGCGACGACGACAAGCACCTCGTCAAAACCTTCAACGACGCCCTCACCACAAAACGACAGCTGCAACGGCTCGCGGGATGATTGTTGCGGGTTCAATAACCTACACGACGATAGTAGAGCGTGCGGTTCAGCTCGGCAGAAAAAGCTACAATACTACTAGATCGAGCCAGCGGTGAATAATGGATTCGACCTCGTAATAAATTCTAGTTCGAAGGGATTCTACGGTCGGCTTGGGCCGCAAGCTCTTCGAGCAACTCCTCGCGGTCCTCGGTTAGTTCAACGTCTGCGCCCAATATACCCTCTATCCTCGACAGCAGCGCCAAAAATTGAGCACCGGTAACGTTATCACAATTATCTTGTATCAATGATAGAGCTTCCATCGCTGCGCTATACTCATCTTCAAAAACAACTTGAACTAAAATCTCAAAATATTCCGAGCAGTCAAACCGCGAGCAGCTAAATAATAGTGTCGATCTGTGATGGACCGTATATGGATCAGCAATTCTATCGATTATAGCAGGAACAGCCTCACCTATTTGTCGGCTCTCGACAAATAGTGCAGCCTCGTCCAAAACCTCAAAATGACTGGTGTTACGAATAATATCCACGATGCTTTCCGTCAAGACTGTTCCGTCTTTAGCGTATTGCATCGCTGAAATTTTAGCCAGCTCGGCGGATTTATCAGTCGGCACGCGGTTTTCCTTGTTGGATCCAGTCTGCATGGATTTCTTTTAATTCAGATTTAGTGGCGTCTGGCGCACCTTTTTCCTTGTACTGTTTGTGGTACCAACGTCGGAAGTCCTGCGGGTAGCCCATGATAGTTTGATCCCTTTGGCTTTGCTTCCCCCCACGAAAACTGCCACGTTTGGCTGCTAAGCCAAGGGAGGTCGAGGCGAGCCCCTCCGCGCTTGACAACCCCCCCGTAGCAAAAGCAAGAAAAGCGAGAAAGATAGGGTCGTCTCTTCCGTCTAAAGTCTGCAATGTTTGCGATGGAAAATAATTATCTCTTACTGATGGGTTCTCCTCGCTCCATATTATGGTCTCACCGTCTTCGCTGATTGTTCCATCATAAATATAATCTGTCCGATCTCCGCCCTTGTCGCCGACCTTCACCAGTTCGCCAGTCTTCTTATCCCGCACGTACTCGTTCGTCGGCCCCGCCGGCGCCTCGCGTTGCTGGAGCGATTTAAACATGTCCTGCGCGTCCTGCCCCGTATAGCGCGTCCCCCCGTCTATCTCTTCTACACTCATCCCCGTCGGGTCGGTGTTCGAGATCGGGTTATTCATCACGTAGTTATACGGCGACCACCCCGGGTACATGTCGGCCAGCGGATCCACCACACTATACATTTGTGTAGCGCCAGACCTTCCGCGACTAGTATCGACTATACTATTTAACCTTTTGCGACTCCGTACCAAGCTTCAACATAATATTTTCAACGCGCTTGATAAAACGACGTGTTTCTGTGGGGAGGCCACCCAGGCCTTCATACGTAACGGTCGTATCCCGACTAGGGCAATGTAGAGTAAGTTCATAGATTCCCCCATCTGAATACACATCGTATTTGCTAGGAAGAGTAACGACGTTTGCCTGTACCCAGATGCTATCTAATTCAGGGGCGGTAGTCACGCCTCGAATCGTATCGAACCCTGGACTATTACGGTAGATGGTATATTCTCCCGCAGGGGCGAGTCTAATCGTAGAAATCAGTGTGGGCACAACGTGCGAAGCGGTAATATCAAGTGTAATGACTCCAGTAGTACAGCTGTCGGAGGATGCACTGCCTGACGGGTTGCAGGCGCATGTACATGCCAATACTTCACAACAAATTAGTACTATAAAAAGCTCGTGACGCATACCACTCAGTTTTTTCGGCCCATAATTTTCTGCCGATACTCATTTGACATTAATGGGGCCGCACGATTCTGCAACACTGCCCGATCGATCAGTGGATGATTTGCACTACCTGGATACTGCCGATGCATCGGTTCGTGCACTCCCAGAATATTGATTGCGTCACCACTATTTCCTAAATGATGTAAACTTTGCGTTCCGGAAAACTGCTGCTTAGCGGTAAGCTCATTGTAGGACATAGGATTAACGGAAACCGTAATTACGTCCGCTGCCCCATTAGTGCCGAAGTTCGCAGCGTCGGTACCACCGCCTTGGGCGACCTTGATATTTCCACCGCTGAGATTAGCCGAGGAGTAGTCTATTAGGCCAGCACCGCTTGCTGCATCTATTAAACCCGTAAAGACTTTGGATACGAAGGACACATCTTCAGCATTAGAAAAGCTAAAATCATTAGCAATATAATTATCGAGTGTCTGCGCGACTCCGGCACCAATTAAGAGGCCCGTCATATCGCTGTCTAGAGTACCATCTCCCCCGACGTCGCAATCTGCTTTTGTCCAGCTATTATATTCCTTTTCATCCATGATGACAATGTCACCCTTGAATCCTTCGGAGTCCGTCCCTAAAAACTTACCATCCGTACCGAAGATCGGACTGCTAGCACTCATCCCTGTTGGATCAGTGAGGTTGATCGGATTGTTATGCACGTAGTGGTATGGCGTATAACCTGGGAAGGAGCTCGCCAGCGGATCGACCTGCAAAAACCGCCCCAGCGCAGGGTCGTACCACCTCGCCCCATAATCGTAGAGCCCCAATTCACGGTCCAACTCCTGCCCCGTGTAGCGCGTCCGGTCCGCGTAGTCCGAGTTCGCCTTCCACGGTCCCTGCATCTCCATCCCGAAAGGGTAGTAGTGGTGTTCGGAGAGCAACTCCGAACTCGCCGGATCGGTCGACTCTGTGATCATCCCGTCGTAGTTTTTGTCGGCGAAAGTAACCCGCACTGACCCGAGATGGTCCTTGATAGAATACTCGAACTGTGCATAGTTCACTCCCGCTGGGTAGTAGATGCGCCCATCCGCGTGCGCGATGGCCCGAAGCGTCGTCCCAACGTACTCCAAGGCCCCGAAATAGTAACGCGTCGTCCCGTTCGTGGTGACGGCGAGTTTCTCACCCTTTGCCGAGTAGGTCACCGCCTGCGACACGCCTGCCCCCGCGACGGCCTGCGGGAGGTTGAGGTGGTTGTAGGTATAGGTGCGGCCTTTGTGCGAGTCGGTCTTCAGATTTCCGTTGGGGTCGTATGTGTACGATGTCGAGCCGGGAAAACCCTGCCCCGGCATCGCCGCTTCTTCGTAGTCGACGACATAGCCGACGCGATTAGAGTTGGCCACCAGCCCAAACGAGAGATCGTCGATGACATTAGCGCCCGCGCATGCAGTGCCAAGTCGGCCTCCCCGCCGCGTCACGGCGAGGAAGTTACCTCGGGGGTCGTACGCGTAGGCCGTGCTGTAGGTGTTGAGTACGGTCGGCACCGTGGCTGTGGGGCTCGCGTACTCGGCGTAGTTGGCCTGCGTAAGGCGTCCTGCGTAGTCGTATACCAAGCCATAACTCTGCTTTTGCCGCCCGCGCACCTGCCAGTCGACCTGCGCGATGCTTCCGTTGCGCATCGGTCTCGCGGAACCGCTCGCGAGCGTCGGGGTGTCGTAGTGCAGGGCGAGGGCGAACAGGTCGTTCGACGCCACACTCGCCGACGGCGCGCCGTACGGCGAGAAGGGCCCACAGAAGTTGGTGACTGCGGTGCTGTTCGTCAGGTTGCCCGCGTTGATTTTCGTCAAGAAGCCCGTCACGTTATACTCGTAGTCGACCTGCTGCAGGAAATTAGGGTACCCGGACATCTTCCCGAGCCACATAGTGCTTACCTCGTCTTTGTAATTGTACGCCCGCTGGCTCGTCTCCACCTCCGAAGTCGCGGCCCCGTTCCTCGTCGCGGTGATGAAGTTGCGCGTCGACCTGCCCGCGTGGTCGAACTCGTGCCGGTCGACCACGGTCGCGGTCTGCCCGGGGAACTGGTTCGCATACGTCTTGGACAGCAAATTGTCGCCCCAATCGTACGCGAAGGTCGTGGTCGAGGTCCCGTTCAGGACGTTCGACCGCGCGCTCTGCGTTAGGCGGCCCCACCGATCATAGGTGTAAGTCGCGGTTAGGAAGGTCGCTGGCGCCGAGGTGAGGACCGACACCGTTTCCCCGGTAAGCTTGCCCTTGTCCTTCATGAGGAAGGCCGTCCCGTCGTACGCGCTCGTCGTCAGCAATTGGCTGTAAGGTAGTTCGACCGAGCCCGAAGTCGGGGTCTCGACGGCGAAGCCCGTGCTCACGGGCCGCCCCATGGCGTCGTACTTCGTCTGTAACCACTGACCCGCGCTCTGCATGTTGGGGTCGGCAATGTAAGTCATGAGGTCGCGCTCGTTGTACAGCACTTTGGTCGTCCCACCGTCGGGCACAGATTTACTCACGACGTTGTCGCGCCCGTCGTACACGTAGCGGAACGCGAGGTTCGACGAGGCTGCCGTCACCCCCGGGGGAAGAACTGCCGTGAGGCGGTCCTTCTGGTCGTACTGGTAGCGCGTGTCCAGCGTAGACGCGCCGTTGGTACGACGCGACATCACCGTGCGCCCGAGTTTGTCCGCGTAAACGATCGTTTTCCAATTCACGTCCGTCGCGTCGACGGTCTCGGTAGCGAAGAGGCTCCCCGCCGGGTAAGTTACCGCCCCGACCGCGATCGCGACGGCATTGGTCCCGTAGGCGGTCTTCGTCTCGTACCACCCCGGCGGGGTCTGCCCGGTGACGCGGCCGAGCGGGCTCGCCTCGTAGGCCGTGACCGTGCGCGGGGTCGTGCTTACCGGCGTGACGTAAGCTCCCGCCGAGCCCGTCGACTCCACCGGGGCCAGCACTTGCGTCACGCGGTTAAACGCGTCGTACTGCGAACTAATGACTAAGTCCTTGCCAGTCGGCGTGTACGCCAGCTTCGTGCGCTGAATCTCGCGGCCGAGCCCGTCGACCCACTCCCGTGTGCGCAACGTTCCGAGCGCACTCCCCGCCGTCGGCGTGAACGTCCGCTGGAACTCGCGGTAGTTTCGCGCGGCCGCCTGATCGTAGGCGTACGTCACGAGATCGACAACATGGAAGTCGCCTGGGACATCCTTCTGCGGCGTGCTCGTCTTCGGGCGCGAGAGTGTGCGCCACAGGCGCTCGAGTTTGTCGTACGCGAAGTAGGTCACTTGCCCATCGACCTCCGTCTGCTTTTCGAGCCGGTTGAGAGCATCGTAGTCGTACAGCGTCACGAAGCCGTTGGTCGCCGAGGAACGCAGGTAGCCGTTCGTATATGTGTACGTCGTTGGGACCCACCCGCGCCGCGTCACCGACGAGATGCGCCCGTTGTCGTACGCGTTGACTGTGGCCGTCGTCCCCCACCCTAGCCCCGGCCCGCTCGATTGAAAGACCCCGTTCTGGTCCCACGTCGCCTCGTAGCGCTGGAGGGAGGCAAGGTAAGGTACGGCGCCGAAAAGTCCATACACGAGCCGCGTCCCGTCGACCTGGAGCCCGCCCCGGATCCGCAGTACCTCGATCGGGTCGGCCAGGAGGTTCCGCGCCAACATCGCCGACGACACCGCCGTTGGGAGCACCGACGAGACGTTGGGGTCGGTACAGTACTTGTACCGAACCTCTTCCACAACCCCATCACTATTGGTCAACTGCACAGCGGTCGGCGAAGCGACCTTGATGTCGCCGTAGACCATCATTTTCGCCTCAGCGATCGACGCGGTCGCGCCGGCGTAGAAGTAGCTCGTCGTCGCGGATTTCCTGTAGGGCCAGTACTGCACCAGGTCATAAAAGGACATCGAGTACTTCGTGTTCCCTCTGTCCGAGAAGAGCTGTGTTCCGTAACCGCACTGCCCCCCGCTGCCCTCCCAACCCATGAGCCAGGTATAACCCGTTCCGCCCCCTACGGGGATACAGAGCTTGGTGGTGTTATCCTGATTGTGGTTCGCGATTACGAGCGGGACGCGGTAGCTCTTGCTGCGGCGGGTCTCGTTGACATCGAGGGCGTAGCTGTAGTTAATCTGCTTCGAGAGCTGGCCTTGCGTATCAAAGCTCTGCAAGCTCAGTAGCTCGCCATTTGCGGGGCTGAAGTACTGCTGCCCGCCAGGGAATGCGCGGAAGTTGTACACCGTTGTCCCAATGAAGGTTTCCACGACGCGTCTGTACCCAACGTGCGCTCCTTCGCTGCCGGAGCGCCCGGTCCGCGGGTTTGCGAAGACTTTGAGGTACCAACAGTTATAGGTAATGTTGTCCGGGCTACACGGATCCAGTGCTCTGAGGGAGTTGCGCCGGAAGCTCTCCGACTCGGTAATCTTCAAAGGGCGAGGAGTGTCCCTGAACTAAGGGTCGAATTCTCGAGCGTGTAGGTGTAACTCTTCGTGAACGCCAGCTGGCCTGGGGCGGAATATGATCTTACCTCTTTGATGCGCATCCCGCCAACGGTCTCGAAGGCCGTGCTCGGGGTACCGGGACAAGCTTGCACGGGAGCAACGCGGTGGGGCTCAAAGACGAACTCTGTGTAGCCCCCCGTCGGGTAAACCACCCGTTGCAGACCTCCGGCCAGGGTGTGCGTTGAAGCGTTGCGATCAGCCCCGCCGTAGTAAGCGCCATTGCAGCTTATGCTCGGAACGAGCGCCGTATTTGTCGTCGCGCCGTTGTAGTAGCCCCAGAAGTCGACGGCGTTCGAGGTGTAGGCCGGGAGCTGGGTCGCGTGGTACTCGAAGCGCGTGGCCGGCTTGGCGACCGAGAGGTCGGCGCTGAACTCCTGAACTTTCTCGAGTGTAAGCCGGGTCCGCGCGGCAGCGTAGGTGAGCTTAAACACCCGTACCGCAGTCGCCGCGGGGCCTTTACTGATCGTGATTTGGTCGAGCTTCTGGGCGCCGGCGTTGTTGAGGCCCGTGTAGGCGCTACGGACGAAGTCGAGCCGGGTGTCCAGCACGCCAGCGTAGCTGTAGTTGATCTGTCGAAGCTTGCGCTGGTTAGCGATCGTCACGCTCGCCGTCCCGCCGTAGATATTGGTCGGGCCATATCCACAGAAAGAGGCGACGTTGCTAGCGGCTCCGCACGCGTTGCCCGACTGCGACGAGCTGTTCGGCAACGGGACGCTCACGCCGTCACCATCATGGGTGTTGACCGGCATGTGAAACGGGGCGGCGTCGGTGTCGTAGACGAGGACGATCTTTTCAACGAGGTCGTAGGACTCGACCAAGGTTAGGTACCACGCGCTCCGGTAGGCCGGCATGTATGACGTACCGGGATAATCCTCCTCGAGGGTCGTCGTGGTTGTCTCGTAGGCAGTGTAGTGGTAGCGGGTGCCGCTGCCGTCGGTTACTAAGAAGGACGCAATCTCTCCGTCGGCCTCGAAGGTGGGTACAATCGAGATGTCCTCGACGCGCTTGAGGAGCACGCCATTGGCTGGATCCGTCATTGCGTTGGGCAATAGGTAAAACGCGCCCGCGCCCCCGGGGTGGGTGAAGCTGTACCGGTCGGGCTGGGTGTCAAGTCGGCGTCGGCCGTCGCCGAGCTGGTTCAAGGCCTCTAGGAAGAGCTTGTGGCGGTCGAAATAGTAGTTATCGTATGTCGAGTTGGTGAGTCGCGTGATGTCGGCGCCGCGGTCGAAATAGTTGGCCTTTAGGTCGACTGACCCCTCGACTTGACGCGTAATGACGCCTCCGGCCGTGAGGTCCCACCCTGAGCCTACCCAGGATGGAACACTGATCACGCGCACGCCCGACGAATTGTAGTTAAGTGTAACTGGCAGTGAAACGCGAGTACCCCCGATGCTGGTGATCGGCACGGAAATATCGATTGCGCCCGTGAATAGGCTCACGGGGTACTCACCGTAGCTTCCGAGAGAAGCGGCTTGCGGCGAGTTCGGCGCCACGGACAAAGCCTTTATGTAAGAACTGTGCATGTACTGCGCGCGCTCCGCGTAGCTCGCACCCTCCTGCGCATGACTAACCGTTGCGCACCATGTCAGACATGCGAGCGCGGCCGCTATGCCTATAGGCCGGAACTGCGCTCGAAGGAAAATGCCGAGGTCGACGCGTGGAGGGTGGGTCACCGGGAGATGATGAGTTGTTGGGCGAGCGTCGAGCCGTTAGGGCCGGTTAGGGTTATCGTGTAGGTCCCAGAGGGCAGGTCTGCGACTTGTAGCGTATAATTCCCGTTGTACACCTGGCGCATCATCACCGTGCGTCCGCCAGCGTCGTGGAGGTAGAGCTGGTGCGGAACTTCGTCGCTGTCGGTCCAGAATACGTCGGCGTAGGTTTGGGCAGGGTTCGGGGCAACAGTTAATTTGGCCTCGAGGACGGAAGCGTTCGCTTCGAACTCGTCGTCGGTCTGGTTGCCGATGACGAGGTTCTGCTTCGTTGTGCGGACAATGACCCCGTTACGAACGGTCCCGGCGTAGATGCGACCGCCGAACAAGCACAGGGTCGTCACTTCCATGGTCTCGGCGCCGGCCTTAGTTTCGGCCCCGCCCTCGACGACGCCCCGGGCGTCGGTAGCCTCGTGAAAAACGCCGTCGACCTCGAGGGTGGCGTAAGTGATGGCGGTTGAGTGGGCGTTGCGAAGCGGCGACCAACCGGCGGTCACGTCCTTCTTAGCGACGTACATGAAGCGTCCTAAAGTCGAGGCAATGATCTTTTTTTTGTCGAAGTACACGTCTAGAACGGCCGACTCGGCGAAGCGCTCGCTCGTCGCGATGGTCGCGAGGCGGTCGGCGCTCAAGGTCACACGACCCAGGCCACCGAGGAGGACAGTATCGCCGACAACCCTGATGGAGTAGATCGGCTCGCGAAGTTCGGGCGCGGCCAACTCCACGGTAGCCAGCGTGGCAGGGTCGTAGCTGTACAAACCTTTGTCTGTGCCGATCAAAAGTGCGCCTCCAAGTAATGCGAGGGCGTAGACGGTGCCAAGTGTGCCAGCCACCTCGAGCTCCTCCCACTGGGTGCCGTAGTCACGCCCAAGGAGCACTGCACCGAAGTGTGTGCCGACAAACACGTCGCCATCGGGGCCGAGGGCGCAGGCCGTGACATAAGTGGCGCGCCCGCCAGCGTCCTCTTCGCGCCACCCGTCCCCCCCGCCGCGGTTGATCGCGACGCCGACGCCCCAGAGCCCGGCGACGATCGCATCACCGCTCGACACCAAGGACTTGACGTGGTAACCCTGGCGACAGCCCGTCCGCTGCCACCCAACCTGGGACTGGGCCAAGGCTGAAGCGACCGACACAAGGCCAAGGGTGGCGAGCACCCCGACCGACAGTATACCCCGACGCCAAACTGCAGTGCTCATCCGTTCAATACTGACTGCAATATCCACTATGGCAGGCGCATCAAGTGCGTTCTACATCCTGTGAGCCAAACTTTATTTTTCAGTCAGCCTAAAGGTCCGGGCGTCGAGCCACAAAGCGCTATGCGCCGGTCCTTTTCAGAAGGCAGAAGTCGGGTTTGCTGCTGTCGTCAGATGGACAGGCATCGAGACAAGCGTCGCGTTTGCTTTCTAACGCCTGTACAGCTCGGTGCCCCTTTAGCGGGCGACGCCTTGGGCATAGCGTTGCGTGTCACGAGATTTGGCGAACGCCTAGGCCCTGGCTTCGCCGTCGTCATCTACGGGTGACCGGCCGGACTCGCCTTTGACGAGGCCTTTCTTTCAGGCCGAACTCGCGCTCCGACGCGTCGGACAGTACTTCATTACCACCGCCATGCAGACCGGCCGCTCCTCGCAGGTCATGCCCCTCAAGTACGTCGAGGCCGTCTTCATGCTCGTGCTCGGGAGCTACTTCCTCGGCGAGACCTACGGCGCGCTCACGCTCCTCGGCATCGCCTGCATCGTCGTCGCCAACGTCGGCAACCTACTAGTGCGGCATGTGGATTGAGGACGATGGACGATGGACATTGGACTATGGACCGTGGATGCCGTGCAACCGTCTCGTCTATAATCTATTGTCCATAATCCATAATCCATTGTCCCCCTAAAACACCTCCCCCAACAGCGCCTCCAGCTCTACCTGATCCACCTCGTCGAAGCTCCCCGGTTCGGTCGAGTCGATGTCGAGCACGGCGAACAGTTGGCGACTTTCGTCAAAACACGGCACCACGACCTCGCTCCGGCTGTTCGGATCACACGCGATGTGCTCCGCGCCCGAGAGCGCGTGCACGTCCCGCTCGATGATCGTTTTGCCGGAAACGGCCACCCGCCCACACACCCCGCGCCCGAGCGCAATGCTCAGGCAGCCGAGCGTCCCCTGGTACGGGCCAACCTTGAGCTCCCCGCCCTTCAGGTCGTAAAAGCCGGCCCAGTAGGCGTACGGCAAGTACGTCTTGATGAGGCACGCCAAGGTCGCCTGCTTTACCACGCGATCCGTCTCGCCGTAGAGCGTCGCCTGGGCCGCGGCCCGCAGCTCCACGTAGGCGGCGCGCTTGACGGCGGGACTCAGGTTCGCCGACGGGCGAACGAAGTAGGGCATCTCGGCGGTGGCACTCATGTGTCGCGAAGGTCTCGGGAGGCGACGGACGATGGCGCGCGTCGGGGCAATAAGGGTGAGTGGGTGCATACGGTTCTAAACGGTTAGTGCACCCAGGGTGCGGTCATCGGAAATGTCGGCTACCGGACGAGCCTTCCCGCGTAGCTTCCGGATCCCGAGTTCGAGGCGGTAAAAGATCAGCACCATCACCGGGACGACCACCAGCGTGAGGAAGGTCGCGAACGTGAGCCCGTAAATCACCGTCCACGCCAGCGCCCCCCAGAAGGCCGTATTGTCGCCCCCGAGGAAGTACTGCGGATCGAAGTCGGTGACGAGGGTGATGAAGTTGATGTTGAGCCCGATGGCCAGCGGCACGAGCCCGAGTACCGTCGTGATGGCGGTGAGCAGCACCGGCCGCAGGCGCGTCGCCCCCGCCCGCGCGATCGCGAGCCGGATCTCGGAGAGCGGCAGGCGCTCGTCGTCGGCGATCTTAAGTTCCCGGCGGCGCTCGTCGCGCTTGAGGTTGATGAAGTCGATCAGGACGATGGCGTTGTTGACCACCACCCCCGCCAGCGAGATCACCCCGATGCTCGACATCGCGATCGAGTAGGTCTGGCCCGTGAGCACGTAGCCCAGGAAGACCCCGATCAGCGAGAACAGAATACTCAACCCAATGATCACCGGCGCCGAGAAACTGTTGAACTGCGCCACGAGGATGATCAGGATCGCGAACACCGCCACCCCGAAGGCCCCCAGCAAAAAGCTCATCGCCTCGGCCTGCTCCTTCTGCTCGCCGGTGAACTCGTAGGTGACGCCTTCCGGCAGATCGTAGGCCGCCATGAGCTGCTCCAGGTCGGCCACGATGGCGTTGGCGTTGGCGCCGTCGGTGACGCCCGACTGGATCGTGATGACGCGCTTGAGGTCCTTGCGCTTGATGGCCGTGTAGGTGCTCGAGTAGTCGACGCTCGCCACCGCCGTGATCGGCACCTGCGCAATCTGTCCGTTGGCCGGGTTGCGGAACGTGATCGGCTGGTTGAGCAGCGCGTTGATGTCGTCGCGGTACGTGGTGTCGAGCCGCACGAAAATCGGGTACTCGTCCTCGCCCTGCTTGAACTGGCTCACCTCCGAGCCGTAGACGCTCGTGCGCAGCGCCAGGGCGATGTCGCGCGTCGAGATCCCGTAGCGGCGGGCGGCGTCGCGGTTGACGTTGACGAGCAGTTCGGGCTTGCCGAGCTTGACGTCGGTCTTGAGCTCCTCGATCCCCCGGATGTCCTCGGCGTTGAAGTAGTTGGTGAGGTCCTGGGCGAGGGTCACGAGCTCGTCGATGTCCTCGCCGCGGAGCTCGAGGTTGATCGGCTTGCCGACCGGCGGACCGTCGGCGTTCTTGTCCACCACCACCTGCACGCCCGGGTACTCGCCGACGGCCCGCCGGATCGTCGACATGGCCTCGGCCGAGGAGAGCTCCCCGCGCTCGGTGCTCGGGACGAACGCGATCGAGATGCGGGCCTTATTGGGCGAGAAGCCCGGCTCGGGGTCGCCGTTCGGGTCGGCGGTGTTCTCGCCGATCTGCGCCAGCACGTTCTCGACGATCGGCTCGTACGGTTTTAGCGCAAGCGTAATGTTGTCGGCGATCTCCCGCACCATCGCGTCGGTGGCGGCGATGTCGGAGCCGAGGGGCAGGTCCACGAAGACGTTGACGTACTGCGGGTCGGCGCTCGGGAAGAACTCGATCGGCGGCGGCTTGACGGCAAACAGCATGATCGAGCCAATCAGCATCGCCACGGTGCCGCCCAGAATAGCCCAGCTGTAGCGCAAAGCCCAGGTGACAAATTTGTCGTACCCACGCTCGAGCACCGGGAGGAAGCCGTCCTGGAAGCGGAAGGCCAGCGGCCGCAAGACCCAGAAGTACCCCAGCGCAATGACGGCGCCGATAAGTAGCGCGTTGCGAAGAATCTGAAATGCTCTGCCGCCGACGAAGTGGAAGGCTGTCGCCAAAACGAGCATCACCCCCACCGAAATGAGATTATTCCTCCGGCGTTTGGCCCGGGCGCTCGCCGTGGGGGCGGCCTCCTCGACGGTCGCGAAGGCGGCCATGAACACCGGGTTGATGACCAGCGCGACGAAGAGGCTCGACGTGAGCACGATGATCAGCGTGATCGGCATGTACTTAAAGAACTCGCCGATGAGTCCCGGCCAAAACGCCAGCGGCGCAAAGGCGGCCAGCGTGGTGAGCGTCGAGACGATGATCGGGACGGCCACCTCGCCCGTGCCCCGGCGCGCGGCCTCCGAGGTGGAGTAGCCCTCCTGCAGGTAGCGGTAGACGTTCTCGATCACGACGATCCCGTTGTCGACCAGCAGGCCGAGTGCGAGGATGAGACTGAAGAGCACCACCACGTTGAGCGTCGTGCCCGTGAGGTCGAGGATGAGGATGCCGAGCAGCATCGACAGCGGGATGGCCATCCCGACGAAGGCTGCGTTTTTGAGGCCGAGGAAGAACAGCAGCACCAGCACCACGAGGATCACCCCGGAGATGATCGAGTTCTCGAGGTTGGACACCTGGTCGCGCGTCGAGACGCTGAGGTCGTTGAAGGTCGAGATCTCGACGGCCTCCGGGAGCTGCCGGCGCGCGGCCTCGATGGCGACCTTGATCTTGTCGGAGGCGCTCAGGAGGTTCTCGCCCTGGCGCTTGATGACGTTCAGCGAGATGACCGGCAGGCCGTCCACGCGCGAGATCGACGTCGGGTCCTCGAAGCCGTAGGTGACGCGGCCGATGTCCCTGAGGTAGATCGGGCGCTGGAACTCCGCCTTGACGACCAGGTTCTCCAGCTGGCGCACGTCCTCGAACTGCCCCACGACCCGGATGCCGCGGCGGAATTCATTGGTGACGAGCTCCCCGCCGGACACGGTGACGTTCTCGGCCTGGATGGCCTGCGCCACGTCGTTGAAGCTCACCTGGAGCGACTGCATCCGCGGCAGGTCGAGGTCGACGCGCACCTGGCGCTCCTGGTCGCCCTGCACCTCCGCGCGGGCCACCTCGTCGATGGCCTCGATCTCGTCCTCGAGTACCTCGGCGTACTGCAGCAGCACGTCCGGCGGGAAGTCCCCGGCCACGTTGACGGTCACGATCGGGATGTCGGCGAAGTTGATGTCCTGGATTAGGGGGTCGGACGGCAGGTCGTTCGGGAGCTCCGTGCGGGCCTTGTCGACGGCGTCCTTGACGCGGCGCGTGGCCTGGTCGATGTCCTCGTCGGAGTTGAACTCCGCGATCACGATCGAGAAATCCTGCACGCTGGAACTCGTGATGTCCTTGATGCCCGTGACGCTCTGCAGCTCGCGCTCGATGGGGCGGGTGACGAGGTTCTCGATGTCCTCGGCGGAGTTGCCGGGGTAGGGGGTGTTGACGTAGACCGTCGGCAGGGACACCTCCGGGAACTGCTCCTTGGGGATGGTCTGGTAGGCGAGCAGGCCGAAGACGAAGATCATCAGCGTGAGCAGGAAGACGCTCGTGCCGTTGTTGACCGCCACCTCGGTGATCCCGAAGCTGCGCTTCTCCTGGTCGGGGTGCTTGTCGAAGTCTGGGGTGGGGGTGATTTCGGACATGGGAAGCTTCGTTTGGGCGCGGAGCTAGATGGGCGCTGCGCTAGATGGGCGGCCGGGGGCCTAGATGGGCGCTTTGCTAGATGGGCGCTTTGCTAGCTGGGCGGCTGAGGGCCTAGGTGGGCGCTACGCTAATTGAGGGATTCTTGGATTGATTAAAATTTTTACTCTTCGAAGGCTCCTCCCGGAGGACCCGTCATTGCGAGACGCGAAGTCATTGCGAGCCGCGAAGTCATTGCGAGACGCGAAGCTGGCGCGGCAATCAGGAGCTGGTGTGGTAATCTCTTTTCTCTTCTCATCAAAGCCGTGATCTTCGCTAATCCGCAGGCTGTTAAGCGCTTCCGACACAAAGACACTGCGACGGAATGGGGTTGGGGCCCCGCTCCCGAGCCCTCAGAGCGCCACAGAGACTTTTCGTCTGAAGTGTGACCGTCACTGCGTCGGCGCGGCAGCGGTGGGTTGGGTGGCGGTATTGGGTTTTGGCGAAAGCCCCTCGATGCGTAGCGTCTGGTCGGCGGCGATGGCGCGCATGCCCCGGGTCACGAGGAGATCGCCGGGGGTGAGGCCGGAGGTGATCTCGCGACGGGTGGCGTCGTTCTCGCCGGTGGTGACGTAGACCTTCTTAGCCGTGTAGGCGTCGGGCTTGCCGGGGACGGGCTCGGCGACGAAGACGTACTCGCGGCCGTCGGTCTCCTCGAGGACGGTCTCGCTCGGGACGGTGACGACATCCTCCTTCGCGTAGTCGACGAGGTAGACGTTGGCCAGCATGTTGGGTTTTAGGAGGCGCTGCGGGTTGGGCAGGTCGAGCTCGATGCGGAAGGTGCGGTTGGCGGGGTCGATCGTGCGGCCGATGTCCGACACGCGCGCGCGCCGGGACTCGGAGATGCTCGGGAACTCCACGCGCACCGTCTGGCCCTTCTTGACGGACCTGAGGTAGGTCTCCGGGACGTCGGCGACGACCTTGACGGTGGCCGCGTCGAGGATCTGCATCAGGGGCTGGCCCGGGGTGGCGAGCTCGCCGGGGTTGATCTGCTTGTTCTCGACCGTCCCGGAGATGGGGGCCGTCACGAGGCTCTTGCCCTGCTGCACGCGCAGCTGCGCGATCTGCTTCTCGAGGCGCTCGACGGCGTTCTTGGCCTCGAGCAGCTGCACCTCCGTGCCGATGTCCTGGTCGCGGAGCCGCTGCTGGCGGGCGGCCAGGTCGCGGGCGAGGTCGAGGTTGGCCTGGAGGTCGGCGAGCTGGATCCCGAGGGACTCCTGTTCGACGCGCAGCAGGGCCTGCCCGCGGCGCACGGCCTGGCCCTCGCGCACCATCACCTGCGAGACGCGCCCGGGCACCTCGACGCTCACGACGCCGGTCTCGTCACTCTCGACGGTGGCCTGGAGCTCGATCTCGCGCTCGAAGTCGGTGAGGGCGACGGGCTCCGCGGCGACGAGTCGCGCGTCCGTGACGGCGGTCGAGTCCCCGCCGAGGGCGCGCTCGAGCTGCGTGATCTCCGAGCGGAGGCGCCGCTCCTCGCGCTTCTTCTCGTCGAGGAGGCTCAGCTGCTCCTCGCGGGTCTCGGGCACCTCGAAGGCGCCGCCCCCGCCGCAGGCCGTGGCCAGGGTGAGGAGCGCCAGGAGTGCGAGCGAGCCACTTAATTGTTGTCTAAGGGAAAATCGAGACATGTCGTTGGGTTTTGGGGTGCGGGGTGCGGGGTGCGGCACCTAGGCACCTAGGCACTTTTACAGACTCCCGGTCGCATCTTGGTATTCGGTAAAGGCCACGGCGAGGTCGTAGAGGGCCTGCGTGAGGGCGTCCTGCGCGGCGTAAAGGTCGGACTGGGCCTGGTTGACCTCCAGACTCGAGCCGACGCCCTCGCGGAACTTGATCTGCGCGACCTCGTAAATCTCCTCGGCCAGCTCGATGGCGCCCTCGCGGAGCGTCACGGCGAGGCGGGCGTTCCTGACGGAGGCGCGGGCGTTGGCGAGCGCCAGTCTCGCGGACTCCGAAAACTGGTCGATCTGGACGCGGGTCTTGTCGACGCGCGCCAGGGCCCGCTGGCGCTGGGCCTTCTTGAGTCCCCCGTCGTAGATCGGGACCTGCAGCGAGACACCGACGGCCGAACTCGGGATCCACGCGGCCTCGTCGCCGTCGAAGAGGTCGTTGCGCTGGAGCTGCCGCGAGATGTTGCCGAAGCCCGAGAGGGTAGGGTAGTAGCCGGCCCGGATGCGGGTGAGGTCGATTTGGTTGAGGCTGTCCGCAGCCTGCAGCGTGGCGTACTCCGGGCGGCTCGCCACGTCGAACTCGTCGTCGGCCAGCAAACCCGCGATCCGGGCCTCGCCCAGGGCCTCGTCGAAGGCCGTCGTGAGGACGATCTCCCGCGTGACCGGGTAGCCCATCTGGAACTTCAGCAGGTTCTTCGAGATCTCCTCGACCTGCCTGATGCTCTCGCGCTGCGCCTCGAGGTTGCCGAGCGCGAGGCGGAGGCGATCGACGCTAAGCTTTTCAGCAAAACCCTCCTCGTAGATTGCATTCGTCTCGAAGAGCGTGCGCTCGAGGTTGGTGACGTTGCGCTCGAGGGTCTCGAGGTTACGCTGCGCGATCAGCACCGCGAGGTAGGCGCGGCTCACCTGGAGGTGCGTCTGGTAGGCCGTCTGGTTGACGGTCTTGACGGCGAGGTTGCGGTAGAGCTTCGCGCCCCGCAGGGCGATGAAGAAGGTCGCGTCGAAGAGCAGGGCATTCGCCTGGAGGCCCACCTGTAGGTTGTTCTTCTGTCCGAACTGCACCGGGAAGAAGCCCCCGCCCGCGGTCGGCGGGACGATGGGACCGTTGGCACCGCTCACGCCCTCGGTGGTGAGCACGTTGTACACCGACGGACCGATGAAGTCCGGCAGCAGCTGCGCCGGGATCTCGATGAAGTGCGTGTAGTCGACGTTGCCGCTCACCTTCGGGATCCCGATCGAGGTGGTCTCCTTGATCTGTCCCTCGGCTTCGGCCAGGTCGGCGAGGGCACTCCGCACGGCCGGGGCCCGCTGCTCGGCGTAGGTCATCGCCTCCTCGAGCGTGAAGGCCTGCTGCGACCAGACCTTATTATTAAAGGAGGCCGAGACCAGCATCAGGACGATGAGTACGTTCGTGCCGGTCCGCCACCCGGGCAGCGTCCCCGCAACAGGTTTTGGCGCAAGCCGCACGCCACGGCGCTCGGTGGTCGGGAGAGTAATCACGAGATAGAGGTTTTGGGGTCGGCGCTTCCGGAGAGGTAGGCCTGCAGCCGTTCGCGGCCGCGCTCGTTGACGACGCCGTTGAGGTGGTAGCGCATGAATTGATTCAGGACATCGTCCCACTCGTGCTGCTTGAGCGGGAAGCGCTCCGGGTTCATGAAGGCCTGCGGACCCTGCACGAAGAGGTGCGCGATGAGCTCGCGGTTGAGGTTGTCGCGGTAGAGGCCCTCGTCTTGCCCGCGCCGCAGGTTGGTGCGGACGTGCTCGATCATCTTGTCGTTGTGGTGGGCGTCGAGGCGCTCCCAGCTCGGGCGGTAGTACTTGTGGAGATCGTAAAGGGCCGCCGGGTTGACATCACGCATCTGCTCGGTGAAGTGGCGCGCGATGCTGAGCATGGCGTGGATGGCGTCGCGGGCCTCGGCGCTGACGCGTGCGATGACCTCCTCGTCGCGGACCATGTCGGCGTCGAGGCTCAGGTCGATGAGTTCCACTTTATTCGTGACGACCTGGTACAAGGTCTTTTTCGACATGCCCAGCTCGCGGGCGATATCGTCCATGGTGACCGACTTAAACCCGTGGCGGTTGAAGCGCCGCGTGGCCGCCGCGACGACCTGGTCGCGGAGGTGAGAGGTGGGATTTTGCTCGGCTGCCGTCATTCGGGGGGCAAAAGTACGGACACTAACACCACGGAAACTAGAGGTGTTGCGAAAGTTTCCAACGTTTTTTGCGTGTTGGACGAAGTTCCAAAGCGGACTCCGGGCTGTGACGATGCTCCAACACCCACGCCCCCCAGGCGTTACGCTCGGCCCGCAGGCGTCTCTCAACTCTCCACCCTCATCTCTCAACTTTTGCAAACCGTCCTCTTCTCTTACTTCGAACTCCCGCGTCTGCGCGACAAGTGGTTCGCGTTTCGCAACATGGGCCTCGGGGTGGGGCGCTACGGCGAGCCCGACGGCATGGAGTGGCTCAAGCTCCTTGGCTCGGGTGGCGACAACGGCTTCGGGTTGTGGCCCAACTGGGGTGGGTACGCGCTCCTGGCGGCCTTCCCGGATGAGGTTTTGGCGAAAGCCGCCCTCGACTCCCCGCTGTGGCGCGCGTACGCCAGTCATGCGGCTTTCGCCAAAACGCTCTTGTTGCGTCCCTTGCAGAGCCACGGCGAGTGGGACGGGGTAGAGCCGTTTCGCACGAGCGGCACCTACGATCGCGACAAACCCACGGTCGTCTTGACCCGTGCCCGCATCAAACTCCGACACCTACCGGCCTTCTGGCGCCGCGTAGCCCGCGTGTCCGAGAGCGCGATGGACTTCTCGGAGCGCGTCTTCTCGGTCGGCGTCGGAGAGCTACCCGTGATTCAGCAGGCGACGGTGAGCCTGTGGACGAGCGGGCGGGCGATGGAGGCGTACGCGTATCGGAGTCCTTATCATAAGGAGGTGGTGAAGTTGACGCGGCAGCAGGGGTGGTATTCGGAAGAGTTGTTTTGCCGGTTCGGGGTGTTGGAGGTGATGGAGGAAGACTGTAGGGTCACTTAACAAATCTGGTGTACCAAGTCCGCCCGCCCCAACACAAAGAGCCGAGGGCACCCCGTGCCCCCGGCTCTTCCGAAGAGTGACGAGGCTTAGCCTCAGGCTTCGGCCTTCTTGTTGATCGTTTCGATCGCCAGGTCGTTGAGGCGCTCGTCGGAGTCTTTCTCCTCCTCGAGGGTTTGGGCGAGCAGATCGGCGACTTCGGTGTGACCGAGTTGCTGGGCGTAGCGGTGTGCGGTGCCGTAGCCGCTGATCTCGTAGTGCTCGACGCGCTGCGCCTCGGCGATGAGGCCGGCGTCCTTGACGGCGGGGGTGGCCTCTTCCTCGATCATGCCCTTGGCTTCCTTGAGGAGGCCCTTCATGGCCTCGCAGGTTTCGCCCGTGAGGCTGATCCCGAGCTGCTTGCCGATCTTCTCCAGGCGCTCGACCTGGGTCTTGGTCTCGGCGAGGTGCGACTCGAAGGCCTGCTTGAGTTGCGCATTGCTGGCGGCCTGCACCATTTTCGGCATCGCGGCGATGGACTGGGTCTCGGCGCTGTAGAGGTCCTTAAGTTGGTGCTCGAAGAGGTCCTCGAGGGTTTTCATCTTACTCATTGGTCGTAGGTTTTGGTTACCGTGCGTGAATGCGGCTGGGCTGACTGCATCGTAGCCCTCGCCGCGAGTGGAGGAAGACCGTCGGAGGGCGGAATGTTCGTAGAGCCCTGGGGCGACACTCAGAAAAAACCAGATCGTATCGCGGGCACAGTCTCTCGTGCTCTGGCGTTTCCGAAACTTTTTCGCGTGCCTAAATCTGGCATCCCACTTCGGGGTGTAGCGCAGTCCGCTTAGTGTGCATCTCTCGGGACGACTAGGTCGGAAGTTCAAATCCTCTCCTCCCGACTGGAAGTGTCGTGGCCCACGGCCGCCGCGCTACCGTATCTTCACCTCATGCCAACCCCCACCCTCGCTACCGCGCCCCGCACCGACGCTACTCCCTGTAGGAGTGGCAACTGATCGAGGAGATCACCGGCGAGCGCTACGAATGTCACCAGGGCAAGCTCGTGGGCGTCCGTGCCACGAACCAACGGGGTGGCGTAGCCGGGGCCCCGCTGGTGAGTTGAGGAACTGGGCCGCACGCACTCATCGCCGGTAATGTTGTGTTTGCTTTCGGTACGCCAGCTCGCGCCAGCGACGCTCGTCCCGGCAACGGCAATGGGCAGCAGAGGCGGTGCGGCGTGTACTCCAGCGACCTCCAGCTCATGATCACATCCGAAGATCGCTACGTCTACCCCGATGTCGCTGTCGTCTGCGGACGCCCGACCTACGACAGCAGGATCTCGACGGCGGTCGCAAACCCGATCGTCGTCGTCGAGGTGCTGTCGCCGAAGAGCGAGGGCTACGACACGGGCGACAAGTACGACTACTACGCCGCGCTCGGCTCCTTGCGAGACTACGTCCTCGTCGCACAGGACTGGCCGCGCGTCGAGGTCCGCTCGCGCGAGAGCGGCGCGGCCGAGGCCCCCCTCGGCCATGGGATTTGACCTTGCGTACCTGTCCTGAGATAGAGGCTAGGTCGCCGATGAAATCCGTCTTACTTTTGCCGCCGATTTGAAAAGCCCCTGGAACTACGGTATGCGATCCCTCTTGCTCGCCGCCCTCACGGCACTGAGTACGGCCCTCCTCCCGACCACCGCCCGTGCCGCCGGCGACGGGGAGGATGTCGACTACGCGGAGCAGGTGATGCACCACATCTCCGACGCGAACGAGTTCCACTTCTGGGGCGACATCCACATCCCGTTGCCGATCATCGCCTGGTCTAAAGCCGACGGCTTCTTCACGGGTTGGTCGAGTAACTTCTACGCGGGCCACGGCGCGGAGCACGAGCCGCACACCGGCGCGGGTGTACACGATGAGCCCGGTCACGCCGGTGGCCATGATCATGGTCACGACGTTGACCCGAGCCACGCGCAGGACGGCGAGCACAGCGCCAACCGGATCATCAGCGGCTACTTCCTGGACCACGGTGTGTTGCGTCGCCTCAGCGACCCGCAGGCCCGGCAGTCCGTAAGTCGACTGGACTCCGTTGTGATGAGTAGCAACGGCGAGTCTTTGATGGCGCACGCCGACGGACAGGCCTTCGCGGTCGAGAGTGCGGCGACCTTACTGGATCGCGACAGCTTTATCGACTTTTCGATTACGAAGAACGTCTTTACGATGATCCTCGCGATGATCGTCTTCGCCCTGATCTTCATGACCGTGGCCGCCGGCTACCGGAAGAACGTCGGTAGGGCTCCGAGCGGCCTCCAGAGCTTCTTCGAGCCCATCATCCTGTTCGTCCGCGACGACATCGCCAAGGAGATGATCGGCCCGAAGTACGAGAAGTACTTCCCGTACCTGGCGACGCTGTTCTTCTTCATCCTGATCGTCAACCTGTTCGGCCTCATCCCCGTCGCACCCTTCGGCGCCAATGTGACCGGCAACATCGGCCTGACGCTGGCCCTCGCCCTCGTCACATTTATCGTCGTCAACCTGAGCGGCAACCGGGCTTACTGGGGCCACATCTTCTGGATGCCCGGAGTCCCGGTCCTCCTTAAGCCCGTCATGGCGGCGATTGAGTTCCTCGGGATCTTCATCAAGCCGTTCACGCTCATGATCCGTCTGTTCGCCAACATCACCGCCGGACACATCATCATTTTGAGCCTCATCGGGCTGATCTTTTTGTTCGGTGACAACGGCGCCAGCGTCGGGGGCTCAATCACGGGCGCGGCCCTCGCCGTACCGTTCGTCTTCGTGATGAACCTACTCGAAATCTTCGTGGCCTTCCTCCAGGCATTCATCTTCACGCTCCTCAGCGCACTCTACATCGGGGCCGCCGTCGAGGAGCACCACCATACAGAACACGAGCACGAGCTGGATGGGGACGTCGCCGCCCACATTCCGGCCTAGTCGCTCGAAAGATTCATTTTCACTTTTTTCAATCCATCTCACCATGGGAGCAGGACTTGCAGCAATCGGAGCCGGACTCGCCGTTATCGGCGCAGGCATTGGCATCGGACAAATCGGTGGCAAAGCCACCGAAGCCATCGCCCGTCAACCGGAAGCCTCCGGGGACATTCGTACGACCATGATCATCGCTGCCGCCTTCGTCGAGGGTGCCGCTCTGTTCGCCATCGTCGTCGCGCTGATCCGCGAATCGGTTGCCTAAGTTTTCCCCTTTCGGGAAAACAACCACCTAAGCACCGGGTGACGAGGCGATTGGCCGCAGCCCGGTGCTTTTAGTAAACCTAACCGCCGCGGCGGGGGCGTCGCAAGCCCCGGGGCAAGTTTTGGCGAAAGCCCAAACCCTAACCAGGTTCGTCACCTAAACCTACTCCCGGTCGACGTAGCCGGAGCCTTTCCGGTCGTCAATCCTACCAACACCGAGGCCTACCCCAGGCTCCCATTCACTCTCCCATGATCCTGCTCGCCGCTAACCCACTGATCGCTCCGACTATCGGGATGGTATTCTGGGCACTCGTCGTCTTCCTCCTCACCTGGCTCGTCCTCGGGCGCTTCACCTTCCGGCCCATCGCCAACGCCCTGCGCGAGCGCGAGACCTCCATCGGGAACGCCCTCGCCGAGGCCGAGCGCGCCCGCGCCGAGATGGCCCGCATCCGCGAGGAGAACCAACTCGCGCTCAAGGCCCAACAGGAAGAGCGTAGCATGATGCTCCGCGAGGCCAAAGAAGCCAAGGAACAGATCATCCGCGAGGCCCGCGCCGAGGCGGATGTTTTGCGGGCACGCTTACTCACCGACGCCAAGTCCGACATCGAGGCCCTCAAGCAGGCCGCCATCATCGACGTGAAGAACCACGCCGGGCAGGTCGCCATCGACGTGGCGCAAAAGGTGATCCGCAACCAACTCGCCGACCCGAGCGCGCAGGCGAGGTACGCCGACACCCTCATCGACGAGATCAACTTCAACTAGGATGAGCGCCGCCACCCGCATCGCGACGCCCTACGCGAAGTCGCTCCTGGACCTCGCCCGCGACCAGGGCGAGATCGACGCCGTCACCGCCGACGTGCGCCACCTGGCCGAGTCCTCGAAAAACGAGGACCTCCGCAACCTCATGGCGAGCCCCGTCATCAGCGGCGACAAGAAGCTCAAGGTCTTCGACCGGCTCTTCGGCGGCTACCACCACATCACCAGGTCCTTCATCAAGATCGTGACCGATAAGGGTCGCGAGGAGGCCCTGCCCGAGATCGCCGACGCCTACATGGCGCTGTTCCGCGAGGAGCGCGACATCAGCATCGTCAGGATCACGAGCGCCGCGCCGATGACCGACGCGGCCATCGAGCGGATCAAGGCCAAACTCACGATCCAGGGACTGGCCAGCACCCACATCGAACTCGAGCGCGTGGTCGACCCGAGCCTCATCGGCGGCTTCGTCGTCGAGGTCGGCGACCGGCTCTACGACGCGAGCGCCAAATCACAACTCGCCACCCTCCGCAAGGAGTTCACGGGCAACCTTTACGTAAACAACATCCGCTGAGCCTAGCCTCCCGCAGGCCCGCAGCGCAAAAGTCAAACCCACACCATGGTCGGCGTCAAACCAGACGAGATCTCCGCGATCCTCAAGCAACAACTCTCCGGTGCCTCCACGGCGGCCGAACTCGAAGAAGTCGGCACGGTCCTCCAGGTCGGCGACGGCATCGCCCGCGTCTACGGCCTCACCGAGGCGCAGGCCGGCGAACTCGTCGAGTTCGCCACCGGCGTCCAGGCGATCGTCCTCAACCTCGAGGCCGACAACGTCGGCGTGGTCTTGCTCGGCTCGGCCGACGACATCCGCGAGGGGTCGATCGTCAAGCGCACCGGCACCATCGCGGCCATCAACGTCGGCGAGGGCTACCTCGGGCGCGTCGTCAACCCGCTCGGCCTCCCGATCGACGGCAAGGGCCCCATCCAAGGCGTCACCTACTCGATGCCCCTCGAGCGCAAGGCCCCCGGGGTCATCTTCCGCCAGCCCGTCACCGAGCCCCTGCAGACCGGCATCAAGGCCATCGACGCCATGATCCCGATCGGGCGCGGCCAGCGCGAGCTCATCATCGGCGACCGCCAGACCGGCAAGACGGCCATCGCGATCGACACGATCATCAACCAGAAGGAGTTCTACGACCGCGGCGAGCCCGTGTTCTGTATCTACGTTGCCTCGGGCCAGAAGGCCTCCACGGTGGCCGGGGTCGCCAAGCGTCTCGAGGAGTCGGGCGCGCTCGCCTACACCGTCATCGTTGCCGCGTCCGCTTCGGACCCTGCGCCACTTCAGTTCTACGCCCCCTTCGCGGGCGCGGCCATCGGGGAGTTTTTCCGCGACACCGGCCGCCCGGCGCTCATCGTGTTCGACGATCTCTCCAAGCAGGCTGTTGCCTACCGTGAGGTGTCGCTCTTGCTGCGCCGCCCACCGGGCCGCGAGGCCTACCCCGGGGACGTGTTCTACCTCCACAGCCGCTTGCTCGAGCGCGCCGCCAAGGTGATCAACAACGACGAGATCGCCCAGCGGATGAACGACCTCCCGCAGAGCCTCGTCGACGCGGGCCTCGTCCGCGGTGGCGGCTCACTCACGGCCCTGCCGATCATCGAGACGCAGGCCGGCGACGTGTCCGCCTACATTCCGACCAACGTGATCTCGATTACCGACGGTCAGATCTTCCTCGAGACCAACCTCTTCAACGCGGGCGTGCGCCCGGCCATCAACGTCGGCGTGTCGGTGAGCCGCGTCGGCGGTTCGGCGCAGATCAAGTCGATGAAGAAGGTGTCCGGTACGCTCAAGCTCGACCAGGCGCAGTACCGCGAGCTCGAGGCCTTCGCCAAGTTCGGCTCCGACCTCGACGCGGCCACGCAGTCCGTCCTCGAGAAGGGCAAGCGCAACGTCCAGGTCCTCATCCAGCCGCAGTACTCCCCGGTCGCCGTCGAGAAGCAGGTCGCCATCATCTACCTGGCCACCAACAACCTCCTGCGCGACGTGCCCGTCAACAAGGTCCGCGAGTTCGAGGAGCACCTGGGGATGACGCTTTCGCAAAAACACCCACAGATGCTCGAGAACTTCCGCAAGGGCAAACTCGAGCAGGCCGACCTCGACACCCTCAGGCAGCTGGCGGGGGATATGAGCATGCAGTACAGGTAGGAGAGTTCTCAGTTGATAGTTCTCAGTTCTCAGTTGCGCTGCCTGGGTGACGCGAAACAGCACTTGAGGAGCAAACAGGCATATTGCCAAAAACCTAGAGTTCCCGTCTAAAGCCATCTAACCCTTCAGACACGGTAGTCGTGGATCATGAAGGGGATTGAGAACTGAAAACTGAGAACTGAAAACTTAAACCCCCATGGCCGGAGGACTAAAAGAAGTACGCGATCGGATCTCCTCGGTGAAGAACACCCAGCAGATCACGAAGGCGATGAAGATGGTCTCGGCGGCGAAGCTGCGGCGCGCCCAGCAGGCCATCCAGGAGGTGCGTCCCTACGCCACGAAACTCCGTAGCATCCTGCGCAACATCCTCTCGAATCTCGACGGCGAGGCCGGGAGCGCCTTCGGGGTCCAGCGTCCCGTCAACCACGCCGTGCTCGTGGTCGTGACCTCGGACCGGGGTCTGGCCGGTGCGTTCAACACCAATATCGGCAAGCTCGGTCTGGAGTTGCTCAGCCGGGAGCCTTACGCTACGGCCCTGGCGCAGGGCAGGCTCAGCATCCTTCCCATCGGTAAGAAGGGGGCGGACTTCTTCCGGAAGCGCTTTCCGCAAGTGCCGCAGATTCGGCAGTTCATCGCCGTCAACAGCGACGCCAGCTTCGAGGGCATCGCACCGGTGAGCCAGTTCTTGATGGACGGCTGGATGGACGGCTCGATCGACCGCGCGGACGTGATCTACTCGCGCTTCCGCAACGCCGCGATGCAGTTCCCGGAGGCCGTACAGTTCCTCCCCGTCGAGAAGCTCGAGCCCGAGAGCGGCACCGTCGCCAACCGCGCCGACTACATCTTCGAGCCCAGCAAAGGAGCACTCCTCGAGCACCTCGTCCCGACGATCCTCCAGACCACGTTCCACAGCTACGTCCTCGACGTGGCCGCCGGCGAGCACGGCGCCCGCATGACGGCGATGGACAAGGCCACCGACAACGCCGACGAGATCCTACGCGACCTGAAGATCAAGTACAACAAGGCTCGCCAGGAGGTGATCACCTCCGAGCTAGCCGAGATCGTCGGCGGCGCCGCGGCGCTGGAAGGATGATTTAGGGGCGCTCGCTGCGCTTGCTGGATGGGCGGCCTGCGGCTTAGATGGGCGACTTCGTCCAAATGGGGCGCTACACTGAATGGACCCTTCGTACGATCACGTCGAGCGGCTCGCACAGCCGTGTTTGCCTACTTTGAGAAGGGGCCCCTTCCCCATCTCACGTTGCCAGGTGCCGGGGGCGTAAGTCAAGCCCGTCGTGGTGGCTGTGGACCTGGCACAGCCAGTCAAACACGGCCCGTCATACGTCAAGCCGTGCGTTACTTGCCCAATCTAAACGAACGGCTCCAGCATCCATCCCGACTATGCTACGCGCTCCCATCCTTCAACTCGTCCTCACTCTCTCGTGCTTCGGCAGCCTTTCCGTTTTGGCGAAAGCCCAGGCCCTCTGCGCCATGAGCTACAACCTCCGCCTCTCGATCGCGAGCGACGGCGCGGACGCCTGGGAGGAGCGCAAGGCCGATGTCGCACAACTCCTCCACCACTACCGCCCACACTTCCTCGGGGTGCAGGAGGCACTGCCGCAGCAAGTCGACTACCTCGATAGCGCCCTGGTCGACTTCGCATACATCGGCGTCGGGCGCGACGACGGCGAGCGCGGCGGGGAGTTCTCGGCGGTGTATTACGATACGACGCGCTTTTCCCTGCTCAGCGGCGAGACGTTCTGGCTTTCGCCAAAACCCACCACCCCGGGCAAGGGCTGGGACGCTGCGTATCCTCGGGTGTGCACCTACGGCAGCTTTCGCGACCGCGCGGCGGGGGACACGATCTGGGTCTTCAACACGCACTTCGACCACGTCGGCGAAGTCGCGCGGCGCGAGTCGGTGAATCTCCTCGTCGAAACCATCGACCGGGTGGCGGGTCCGCGAGCGCACGTGATCCTCACGGGGGATTTCAACCTCGAGCCGAAGAGCGCGCCGATCCAAAAACTCGCCGCTCACCTCACCGATACGCACACGCACGCGCTCGAGTTTTACGGACCGGAAGGCACCTACAACGCTTTCGAGTTGGACGCGTGGCCGCAGCGGCGGATCGACTACGTCTTCACGCGCGACTTCCAGATCGTGTCGAGTATCCACATCGACGACAGGCGCCCCGCGAACGGACGTTGGGTCTCCGATCACCTCCCGGTGCTGGTGCGACTGCGGGCGGCGGGCGAGTAGACGCCTACGTCTCGTCCCGACTTTCGTTGAGCAAATCGAGCAACCCCCGGATCGAGGTCAACTCCGCGTACGCGTGGTGAGCCTCGGGCTCGGCGAGCTCGTGGTCCCAAGTCACTTCGTAGGGGACGTGCACGGCCTGGGCGCCCAATTCTAACAGCGGCAAGACATCAGACTTCAGGGAGTTTCCGAGCATCAGGAAGTTCTCCGGGCGCAGGTCCATGCGCGCGAGGGCGCGGCGGTAGTCGTTCGGGGTTTTGTTGCTCACCACCTCGACGTGGTGAAAGCTGTCGGCGAGGCCGCTGCGCATGAGTTTGCGCTCCTGGTCCAGCAGGTCGCCCTTCGTGATCACGACCAGTCGCCAGCCGTCGGCGGTGAGGCGGTCGACGGTCTCGTGGACGCCGTCGATCAGCCGCACAGGCTCCTTTAGCATTCGCTTGCCGATGGCGAGCACGGCGTCGTAGGTTTTGGCGGAAGCCGCCCCGCCCGTCACCCGCGAGACGAGTTCGATCATACTCAAGGTAAAACCCTTGATCCCGTAGCCGTAGGCGTCGAGGTTCTGCATCTCGACGGCGTACATCTCGCGCAGGACCACGTGCTCGACCTCGTAGGCGCCCAGGAGCCTCGCGATCTCGGCCTCGGCGTCGCGGAAGATCATCTCGTTGTGCCACAGCGTATCGTCGGCGTCGAAACCGATTACACCAATGCGGGAAGTATCGAGCTGCTGCATGACTTCAAAAGTAAGCACCCCGCACCCCTACATCAGCGACCGCTCGCGGTAGCGCTGCCGCACGCGCATGAACTCACCCGGCGTCATCCCGAGGTAGCTGGCGATGTGTACGGTCGGCACTTCGGACTCCAGGCCGGGGTAGGTGTGGAGGAAGCTTTCGTACGTCTCGACGTCCTCACGCCGGGCCCGCCGCCCGGCACGGTCGCGCGCACGCAAGGAGCGCTCGCGGAGCATCTGCGCGAAGAAAACCGCGAGCCCGACGTACTCCGCCATGAGGGCCTCGAGCCTCGCGTACGGCAGCACGACGTACGTGAGGTCGGTGACGGCCTCGATGCGTTCGACCCTGGCGCGCTCCCCGTCGAAGTTGGCGAGCACGAAGTCCTCGGCGCGGGCGAAGTACTGCGTCACGTCGCGGCCGTCGTGCGTGGTCACGTACACGCGCGCGATCCCCGAGGCGATCATGGCGAGTTCCTTACGCTCGCCCGCGCGCTCCGGGAGGCTCGTGCCCTCCTCGGCGGTCCTGCGCGCGAGCGCACCGCTGAGTGCCGAAACACAGGTCGGCGGCAGTGAGGTATAAGCCTGTATTCGTTCGAGGAAGATGAGGCGGTCCATAGGGGGGGGAAGTGAGACTATCGGCGGGCTAGCAAAGGTAGCTGCACCTTTGGCGCTCCGTTGCGTTACTCCACCAAGTCGGGTAATCACTACCCTGGTTCTAGGATGTCGACAACGCGCTTCGGCGTTCATCCTGGCGTAAACCCCGTGCGTTGCCAAACGTCTAGTCCCCGCCCCGCACCTCCACACATCCGTCCTATG
Organism: Saprospiraceae bacterium; assembly: GCA_965215115.1. GTDB lineage: Bacteria > Bacteroidota > Bacteroidia > Chitinophagales > Saprospiraceae > CALDTK01. The sequence goes on along the minus strand of OZ244050.1, from coordinate 217,603 downwards.
AGAGCAGTCTACGCCTCGCTTGCCGTCGCTTTCGTCCTCCTTTCCACCGGCGCCCTCGCCGCGCAGCGCCCGGGCGGCACCTGGGGCGGGAGCACCCCCGGGATCACCGGCAGCATCACGGGGCAAGTCGTCGACGCCGGCACCGGCGAGCCCGTCGAGTTCGCGACGCTCGTCCTCAAGCGACCCGCCGCCCCCGCCGGTGCGCCAGGGAGAACGGAGGGCGGGCCCGGCGCCGGCATGAGCGACAGCGCCCGCCAGGCCATGATGGTGGAGCGCATGACCGAGCGCCTCGGGCGCGCGCCCACCGAGGCCGAGCTGGCCGAGGCGCGGCAACGGATGTCCGCTCGCGCGGCCGGTGGGCCACCGCAGGCCGGCGCTACCCCCGGGCAGCCCGTGCAGGTGGACGGGACGATCACCGACGAGCAGGGTCGCTTTACCTTCGAGGAGGTCGCCCTTGGGACCTACCTCATCGAGGCGAGTTTCATCGGGTACGAGACCAGCAAGGTGGCGGATGTCACCCTTACGGGAAAACAACCCGACCTCAAGCTGGCCAACATCGCGTTAGGCACCTCGGCCGCGATGCTCGAGCAGGTGGTCGTGACGGGGGAGGCGGCCCTCATCGAGAACCGCGTCGACAAGATCGTCTACAACGCCAGCCAGGATGTCGTTAACCAGGGCGGCGACGGCTCGGACGTCTTGCGGCGCGTGCCGCTGCTCACGGTCGACATCGACGGCAACGTCTCGCTGCGGGGTAGTACCCAGATCCAGATCCTGATTAATGGCCGCCCGTCGACGATGTTCGCGGGCTCCGTCGGGGAGGCGCTCCAGGCGATGCCGGCCGACCAGATCGAGAAGGTCGAGGTGATCACGAGTCCCGGGGCGCGCTACCAGGGCGAGGGCACCGCGGGCATCATCAACATCATCACGAAGCGCGGCGGGCTCAAGGGCCTGACCGGCAACGCCGACGCGAGCATCGGGACGCGCTCCAACAACGCCAGCCTCAATCTCGCCTACACCAAGGGCCGCTTCGGGATCAACGGCGGCGCCGGGTCGCGCTTCAGCTGGCCGCGGGAGTCGACGACGTCCTTCCTGCGGACCGATACCCTCGGGGGCGGGGCGTTGAGGACGCTTACGCAAAACGGGGCCGGCGAGGGGGTCTACAACAGCATCAACGGCAACGTCGGCGCCTTTTACGATGTCAACGCGTTTAATTCGTTCAATACGAGTTTGCGCGTAAGCGGGCGCCAGCGCAACTCCATCACCGACAACGTATCCGTCCTCGACTCGCCTTCGGAAGGGATCTTCCAGCGCTACCTATCGCGGCGCGAGAGCTTCAACCCCGGGATCAACTACGACTGGACGACCGACTACAAGCGCAAGTTCAAGGGTGAGGACCACGAACTCAACGTCGCCTTCCAGGTCGGGGCCTCCACGCGGAACTCCGACTACGAGCTGGTCCAAACCTCCGTCGAGGGCAACTTCGGAGACCGGGACGAGATCGGCAACAACGAGGGCCTCAACTTGGAGTACACGCTGCAGGCCGACTACCAGGCACCGCTGTCGAAGAAGCTCTTCGTCGAGACCGGCGCCCAGGGAATCCTGCGCGACCTCACTTCGGACTACGAGTTCCTCAACCGCGTCAACGGCGGCGAGGAGTACGTCCGCAGTGCCAGGCGCAGCAACGTATTTGCCTACAACCAGGACGTGTACGCGGGGTACCTGTCCTTGCGCAACACCTTCACCGACAAGTGGAGCGCCGTGGCGGGGATGCGCTACGAGGCCACGGCCATCAGCGGTTCGCAGGAGCGCACCGACTCGATCCCCGCCTTCGCAAACGACTACGGCAATCTGCTCCCGAGTGCGAGCGTGCAGTACAAGGTCAACCAGTCCTCCAACCTACGACTCGGTTATTCGCGCCGCATTCGCCGCCCGGGCCTAGGTGACATAAATCCCTTCATCAATCAGGTCGACCCGCGGGTCATCAACTACGGCAATCCCGAGTTGGAGCCCGAGGTGTCCGACCAGCTCGAACTGACCGGCAACACGCGCGTGGGCGGTGGTTTCGTCAACGGTAGTCTGTTCTACCGCCAGACGAGCGGACTGATCAGCGAGTTCCTCGACGTGGACGAGGCCGGGATTACGCGCAGCTTCCCGATCAACCTCGGGACGACCGACTCCTACGGCGCGAATGCCTTCGTGAGCTATACGATCGCCAAGATCGTCAAGCTCCGCGGGGGCGTCAACGCCGAACACCTGACCCTCATCGGCGCCGGCAACCTCGCCGGCCTGGAGCGCAACGTTTGGCAGTACAACTTCAACGGCTCCTTCACGATCGAACTGCCGAAGAAGCTGGTGGTCGAGGGCTTCGGCTTCTACCGCGCGCCGGAGCAGTCGATCCAGGGTAGGCGCGCGAGCTTTAGCATCTGGAGCATCGGCGCGCAGAAGAAGCTGATGGAGGATCGCTGGCGCGTCGGCGTACGGATCGTGGAGCCGTTCGCGAAGTTTAAGACCTTTCCGAATAGCCTCTCCGGGGAGGGATTCCGGCAGGACAATACCTTCTCGGTGCTGTTCCGCTCGTTTGGGTTGAGTGCGAGCTATCGTTTTGGCGCGCTGAGGGAGAATCGGCAGGGCGGTCGCAGGTCGAGGATCGACAATAATGACCAGCGGAGCGAGGGGGGTGGGGAGTTTTATCCGCACGCCCGGCCTGCGGCCAAACGTGCGAGGGCAGGAGGCGGACCTACGGCCCGCTGGGGGGACTTGGCTTGATTCGCACGCCCGGCCTGCGGCCAAACGTGCGAGGGCAGGAGGCGGACCTACGGCCCGCTGGGGGGACTTGGCTTGATCCGCACGCCCGGCCTGCGGCCAAACGTGCGAGGGCAGGAGGCGGACCTACGGCCCGCTGGGGGGTGGGGGCTCGGCGGCTAGGTGACGCGGAGTAGGTTGCCGGTGAGGGTCGTGGTGTAGATGCGGAGGGGGCGGTCGGTGACGGTGTTGGCGGGGGTGCCGCTGGCCCGCTGGAAGCGGGCGCTGTGGACGGAGCAGAACCAGGCATCGGTGGCGTTGTCGTATTCGATGGCCTTGTTCTGCTCGTGGCTGCACACCTGGGAGGCGGCGGCGTAGCTGCCGTCGGCGAGTCGCGCGATGACGACCTCGTTGGCGATGGCGAAGTCGCGCTGCGCGAAGGAGGCGGCGTAGGGCGCGGCCGTCACGTCGATGGTGAAGTCGACCTCGGCCGGGGGCGTGGGCTCCATGCCGTCGTCGTCCTTGCCGCAGGCGTAGAAGCAGGGTACGGTGAGGACGAAGGCGGCGCCGGCGCCGATTTGCTTGAGGAAGGTTTCGCGGGTCATGTGCCAAAGAACGGTAAAGTCTCGGCACTTCCGCAGGATTGGTTTGGAGCAAGGGTGTCGGGTTTTGGCGAAAGCCGCACCTTACGGACGCAACGCCCGGCACGGACGCGCGCCGTGGACGCCTTGTCGGTACCATTCTTGCCGCAAGTCCGTTTACTGAGTCCGGCCCGCCGCCGCTTATACCACGTTATGAAGTCTACCCTCCGCATTGCCGCCGTCGCGATGGCCCTCACCGTCGGACTGGCCGCCGCCGTCACGCCTGACCACGGCCGCTTCTTCGAGATCTCCAAGAACCTGGAGGTCTTCACGAATCTCTACAAGGAGCTCAACACTTACTACGTCGACGATATCGACCCGGCGGTGCTGATGCGGACCGGGATCGACGCCATGGTCGAGAGCCTCGACCCGTACACGAATTACATCTCCGAATCGCAGATCGAGGGCTACCGCCTGATGACCGAGGGGCGCTACAACGGCCTGGGGGCGGACTTCACGGAGATCAACGACAAGATTACGCTCGTGGAGGTGCAGGCCGCGTCGCCGGCGCTGGAGGCCGGGCTGAAGGCAGGCGACATCCTGCTGGCCGTGGACGGGAACGATGTCGTCGGCAAGGACCCGGAGCAGGTCAATGAATTCTTAAAGGGCTTTCCGGGTACGGAAGTCACGCTCAAGCTCGATCGACCCGGGACCGGTATCACGGAGGTGAAGGTGGTGCGCAACGAGGTGAAGCTGCCGAACGTGCCGTACTCCGGCGTCATCCGCGACGGGATCGCCTACGTAGCCCTCTCGCAGTTCACGAGTGACGCCGGGCAAAACGTGGAGCGCGCGCTGCTCGACGTGAAGGACGCAAATCCGGGTCTGAAGGGCATCGTGTTGGACCTGCGCGGCAACCCGGGGGGCTTGCTCACCGAGGCCGTCAACGTGACCAACATCTTCGTAGCCAAGGGCGAACCCGTCGTGACGACCAAGGGCAAGGTCAAGGAGTGGAACCGGACCTTTAAGACGATGAAGAACCCGAGTTTCCCGGAGATGCCGGTCGTGGTGCTCGTCAACGGTCGCTCGGCGAGTGCCTCGGAGATCGTGGCCGGGGCCCTGCAGGACCTGGACCGCGGGGTGCTGGTCGGGCAGCGCTCGTTCGGGAAGGGACTCGTGCAGCACACCAAGGACGTAGGCTACAACTCGCAGCTCAAGGTGACGATCGCGAAGTACTACATCCCGTCGGGCCGCTGCATCCAGGGTGTCGAATACGAGAACGGCGAGCCGGTGGACATCGCCGACAGCCGCCGCACGAAGTTCCGCACGACGAGTGGCCGGACCGTCCTCGACGGCGGTGGCGTCAAGCCCGATATCGTCGTGGACCAGGACGAGAGTTCGAACATCCTGGAGGTGTTGCAGAAGAACTACATCGTGTTCGACTACGTGACGCAGTACGCGATCAAGCACGCCGAGATCGGGCCCGTCGACCAGTTTCAGTTTACGGACTGGGCTGCCTTCGTGGCCTTCCTCGAGGCGCGCGACTTCGACTACGATACCCCGGCCGAGAAGAAGGTCCGCGAGTTGGCCGAGCAGGCCGAGACGGATCACTACCTCCAGAAGGCCGACATCCAGGCGCTCCAGACCAAGATCCAGGCCGCGAAGCGCGTAGAGCTGGAGAAGCACAAGGACGCCATCGAGGACTTGATCGAGAAGGAGATCGCGAGCCGGTACTACCTACAGGAGGGTCGTATCCGGATTGGCTTGAGGAATGACCCGGAGGTGGTGGAGGCGGTAAACGTGTTGCTGGACGGAGGGAAGTATACGGGCCTACTCAAAGGCTAAATGATGAAGGTTGAAGGGGGAAGTGCTGAATGGCCGGCCGCCGAATGATCTGCATTATTGGTGCCCTAATTATGGCTTCCGAGTATGAATGTTGCGCCTCGCGGGAAGCAAGTCCCCGACTTGATCTTTTGCCGTAGGGATTCCGGAACCCGGGACGAGCTTTACCCCATCTGCCGTCCACTTCAAGTCTTTGTAGAAGGTGCCAAGGGCGATCTCGATCTGCAGACTCGGAAACACCACCTGCGAGTCGAGGTCGTAGTAGTTGACCGTCGTCCAGGGTGCCGCACCGCTCACCCGGGAGTGGACTATGCACAGCGGGGAAGTTTGCTCGAACAGGACGTACTCACGTAGGCTCGCGAGCTTGGAGTACTGCCGGAACTTAGAACCGTAATCCGCTCGGCGAGACGACTCGGAGACTACCTCGATGAGGACGGCGGGATTGGTCCTCGCGAAGGCAAACTCGTGGTCGTAGACGGGCTCTGCGCATTGAATGGTGACGTCGGGGAGGCGATACAGATTTTCTTCGGGGATGGCGACGTAGGCGTCGGAGCCTAGCGCTACACAGTTGCTGCTCATAGCTTCGAGAGCATTTCCTAAACGTCGCATCGCGGTTGACGCGATCATGCTGTGCGGGTCCGAGGTGCCGGCCATGAACTCCCACTCGAACACCTCGCCGTCGAAGAATTCGTACTTCGTCTCGGAGGTCTCGACGAGGATTTTGAACTCGGCGGGCGTGTAGCGGCGGGCCAGGTCGGGTTGGGCGGTCATCTCGTGAAGGTAGTGAAGGTTTTGGCGAAAGCCCGGGCCCAAAACACGGGCGGACCCCACCGCTCCAGTAGCCATGGGGTCCGTCCTAGTGTAATCAGAGGTCTCGTCGCCGGGCCTTAGCTCAACTCGGCCACGGCCTCCTTGGCGCTCGCGATCTTCTCCTGGCCCCCGGCGCCCATGACCTGGTCGGCGGCGACGAGCTCCTGGTCGGTGATGCCGAGGAAGGCGAAGAAGGTCTTGAGGTGGCCCGAGGTGTGATCCCAGTCGCCGCCGATGGGCGTGCCCCCGGTGGCGATCGCGAAGATGACGCGCTTGTCCTCGAGGAGGCCGACGGGGCCGGACTCGGTGTACTTGAAGGTGACCCCGACGCGGGCGACGAGGTCGAACCAGGCCTTGAGGCTGGCGGGGATGCCGAAGTTCCACATCGGGACCCCGACCACGACCACGTCGGCGGCCTTGAGTTCCTCGGTGAGGGTGTTGGACAGCGCGATGGCGGCCTGCTGGGCCTCGGTGAGTTGGGCGGGCGGCGTGTAGTACGCCTTCACCATCTCGTGGTCGGCAAACGGTAGGGGCGTCGCGACGACATCGCGGTGGATGACCCGGGCGCCGGGGTGGAGGTTGGTCTGGCGCTCGACGGCGCCGAGGCTGAGCTGGCGGCTGATGCTTTCGCCAAAACGCGGTGAGGAGTCGATGTGGAGGATGGTCATGTTGCGGTACGATTGATGTAGGTACATGGATTTGTGTACAGGTTCAGCAACGCATCACTTTCCGTTGGGTTACGCTCCCTGCAGGAATCCTTTTAAATCGGGTCTGTGCTAGGGTGCGAACTAGGTCCGGTTCGGGATTACATCAGCGAGGTCCGAAGGGCTACTCAACCCGAATCCCACAGTACAGCTCCGTCTCCGACCCGAGATTGTGTAGCTTCAAGAGGTAATCCCCGGGTGCCAAGGTGCTGCTTTCTATGGTGTTGAGACGCTTCGAGGGCGGAACGCGAGCGAGGCCATCGGCACCCAGGACGGTGAGCAGCTTCTGGTTGCCGATGACTTCTACCAAGATGTCCCGGTCGGCGTTTACTCGGTGGGGCGTCGACGTGGCGAGCGCTCGGTCGGGCGTGAAGTCCATCTCGACGAGGTCATATCCGACGCTGCGTACCCAGACCTTCTGCGCGGCGTACGGCGGGCACTCAAGAACGATGGCCTGGCTCGCGTCACCAGCCTGCAGCATTACCGTCAGGGGGAGTGGCACCGTCTGCCGCGCTGGTACGAGCAGGGAGTCGGTCGCGGAGATGAAGCCCCCTAGGTCCGTGAGGCGGATCAGTAGGTCCTGCGGACTCTGATTGACGATGTCTAAACCGGCTGACACCTTTGCGCCCGCGTGACCAGAAACCGAGGCATTCACTTCTTCTACCTTGAATCCGCTTTCGTCATAAAGTCGGCCTCGATATTTGTTCTCTAATTCCCGGTTGTAGGCAATGCTACCTGAATCGAGTGAGCGGTCGGCTGCGTACCAGTAGACCTGTAGGCTGTCGGTTCGGCCGAGAGATCCAATACCGCGCATGAACAGCTCCTCCTTCGACATGCCGCCCTCAGATCTGGGAGCCGTGCCGTAACTCCGCTCGCACAGCAAGGTGTCCAAGTAAATAGACTTGACCACCCTCACTCGATCCCCGGCGAGGTCATCGAGGTCGGTCTTGACGATGCGTTGCGCGAAGGATGACCCCCCCAGTAAGGAGAGCAGCGAGATTACTCCAGCGAGCAGTGCCGTAGGGGTGGGAGTGAAGGCTGAAGGCATAGTAAGTAAGTGGCGAGTCAACAGACACTTATCGGACCCATCAGGTGCCGCAAGCTACGCCTCTTTCTCCTCAGGGGGGTCGGTGGTGCTTTATCGACGAGCGACCGTCACAGTTTGCATCCGACACAGGAACAGCATTACTCAGTCATCCGCCTTGCACTCCTCTGCTGCTTCCGGGCCGCTCGCCTACGCCTTCGCTCGGGCACGGGTCTCGTGAGATTGAGCGCGCCCCAAAAGACTATGGTGAAGCCCAGCAGCGCCCCTACTCCGGCAACGAGGCCGAGTACGCGAGGACCAAAGCCCTCGATCTTTCCCGCTTCGTCGTACGGGAGCGAACTACTCGTAAGTACGCCTGCGGCGATTAAACCTGTGCCGACGGCAGTGATTCCCAGCCAGTAGCGCTGCTCCTCGGGGTGCATTGGGTATCGACCCAACAGGCAAACACCTACGAAGAACTCGGCCGTGTCCGTGGTCCCTGGAGGGGGAAGGGAGTCGACAAGCACGGCAGTTGGCGGCTGCGTGAGCGTTATGGCCTCCATAGGCTCGGCGACGCCCGCGCAAGCGATCACCAGATAAAAGCAGATCCATCGCCATGCTCGGGCATGCATATTCCGTCATTCAGTCACCTCAAAGCTAACCTTCTTCAAATCCCCATACCGACTGCTCGTCCCGACGTACACCTCGAACGCCCCCGGCTCCACGACGAAGGCCATGTCGACGTCGTAGAAGGCCAGGTGTCTTGGCGAAAGCTCGAAATTGACCACCGTGCTCTCCCCGGGCGCCAGCTCGACGCGCTCGAAGCCCTTGAGCTCGAGCACCGGGCGCGTGACGCTCGAGTACAGGTCGCGGATGTAGAGTTGCACCACCTCGGCACCGGCGACCTTGCCCGTATTCGTGACGCGGGCCGCGATGGCTACAGAACCGTCCCTGCCGATGGTACTGGCGCTGAGGGTCGGTGCGCTTACGCTAAAACTCGTGTAGCTCAGGCCGTAGCCGAACGGGAACAGCGCGCTGGTCGAGTCGGCCAAGTAGCCGCGGCGCGCCGAGGGCTTGCGGCCGTAGTGCGCGGGGATGTGCCCGACGGAGCGCGGGAAACTAATCGCCAGCTTGCCGCTCGGGTTGGCCACGCCCGTGAGGACGTCGGCCACGGCGCCCCCGGTCTCCTGGCCGAGGTACCAGCACTGGATGACGGCGTCGCACTTGTCGAGCACGTGCTGGAGGGCTAGCGGACGCCCGCCGAAGACCAGCGCGACGATGGGCTTGCCGGTCGCGGCGAGACGGTCGATCAGTTCGTTCTGCCGGCCGATCAGCTCCAGGCTCGTCCGATCCCCGAGGTGATTCGTGGCCCAGGCCTCGCGACTCGTCTGCTCGTTGCCGCCGATGGCGACGATGATGATGTCCTGGGTTTTGGCGACAGCTACCGCCTCCTCGATCAGCGCCTCGTCCTGCTCGGGGGTCGCGAAGCCCACGCTGTCGTTGCCCCAGCCGCTGGTGGTCGTGATGTAGCAGCCCTGCGCGTAGCTGACTCTGTCCGCGCCCATCGCGGCGCGCAGGCCCGCGAGGACACTCTCCTCGTAGGTCGGCTCGCCGGAGTAGCCGCCGAGCAGGGACCGGTCCATGTTCGGGCCGATGGCCGCGACGCTCGGGGTACCGCTGAGCGGGAGGCGGCCGCCACGGTTCTGCAGCAGCACCATGCTCTGGGTCGCGGCGCGGCGGGCGAGGGGGCGGGCGGCGTCGACGGTCGGCTGGATGTCGACGTAGCTCTTGTACGGATTCTCGAAGAGCCCCATGTCGAACTTGGCCTTGAGCATCGGGCGCAACAGGCTGTCGACCACCGATTCGGCCACCTTGCCGTCGCGGACCACCTGCACGATGCTCGGGTACACGTCCGCGTCCGGCAACTCGATGTTGACCCCGGCCCGCAGCCCGAGCACCGTCGCCTCGTAGGCATCCTTCGCCACGTGGTGCGAGGCCTGCGCGGCGCTCTCGTTGAGTTCGCGCAGCGCGAAGTAGTCACTCACGACGTAGCCCTCGAACCCCATCTCGCCCCGGAGCACATCGCGCAGCATCCACACGTTGGCGTGGCTCGGGATGCCGTCCACCTCGTTGTAGCTCGCCATGAGGGACACCGGCTTCTCGGTGGCGATGACCTCCTTGAAGGGGTACATGAACACCTCGCGCAGGTAGCGCTCCGAGATGAAAGCCGGGCCGATGTTGTTGCCGCCCTCCGGGACGCCGTGACCCGTGAGGTGCTTGAGGGTCGCCATGACGTGGTTGCTGTCGCGGCCCGTCCAATCCCGACCGCCCTGGAAGCCGCCGACGCTCGCCTTGCCGATCTCGCCGGCGAGGTAGGGGTCCTCACCGTAGGTCTCCTCGACGCGCCCCCACCGCGGGTCCCGGCACACGTCGAGCACGGGCGAAAGCACCTGGTGCGCGCCGTAGGCCCGAACCTCTGAGGCCACTTCCGTGAAAACCTCCCGCACCAGCGCCGGGTCGAAGGTGCCCGCCAGCGCGATCGGCTGCGGGTAGGAGGTCGCGCCCCTGGCCGCGAAACCGTGCAGGGCCTCCTCGTGGAAGAAGGTCGGGATCCCGAGGCGCGTCCGCTCGACGAAGTGCCGCTGGATGGCGTTCGTGAGGTCGATGGTCTGTTTTTGCGAAAGCAGCCCCACCGGTCCGAAACCGTCGCTCGGGCGCGTCACCTGCCCGAGGCCGTGCGGGAAGCGCGCCGTCATGCTGGCGGGCTTGAGGGCGAGCTCGTCGTCGTAGATGTACAGGGGCTTCTGGCGCCACGCGGAGACCATCTGCGCGGCCTTCTCCTCGAGGGTCATCGCGGCGATCAGGGCCTCCACGCGGGCGTCGGTAGGCATGCCGGGCGCGAGCCAGGGCCTGTCGGCATGGGGGGCTTGCGCCAAAACGCGTGACCCGGCGAGCAACACGAGCAACACGAGGAGTAGGGTGGGGAGGGCTCTCGACATGAGGGTAAGGTACGTGCTTCGTGTACGATTAACGGGAAGCAAAACTTACGCGGCCGAGCGACCACGGGGGGCGCCGGCGACGTTGGGCCAGGCGTGATGCCGAAACTCCGACCGATACGCCTGTTTGCGCTGATCGCGTGCGCGCTGGCCGCCTTCGGCGCGCCCGCCCAAACCCTCGTCATCCACGTCGAGAACATCCGCGCGGCCCCGGGGAGCATGCGGTTCGGGTTTTACGAAAGTGCCGCCCAGTGGAAGACCGAGAAGAGCAACTTCCAGCGCGCCGGCAAGAAGCACGTCAGGGCGGGCCGCCAGACCTTCACCTACACCGACATCCCCGCCGGCCACTACGCCATGGCCCTCGCCGACGACGAGAACGACAGCGGCGGGATGGACTGGGGGCTCCTGTTGCCGAAGGAGGGTTTCGGGTTCAGCAACTACGAGCACCGGGGCTTCACGCGGCCCGCGTTCGAGGACTTCGACTTCGAGCTCAAGCCCGGCCAGGTGACGGTAGTCACGGTCAGGGTGAGGTACCTGTGAGTAGCTATTCCATCGTCCATCAGGCGAAGCCGGTCCCCTAATCCTCCCTACATATTCACGATCCGCGCCAGCGTCTTGCCCGGCTGCAGGTACTTCATCAACGAGCCCGGGTCCTGCGTCGCGAAGACGGGGATGCGCCAGCTGAACACCCGCAGGTCCGCGTCTTCGGCGAAGTCGTCGAGGTAAGGCTCGGCCACCGGATCGCCGCGGAGGTCGGCCTGGGGCGCCGCCAGCCACATCTCGTAGGTCTCGGCGGCGGCGTCGTAGCCGATGAAGAGTTCGCCGAGGGGCACGGCGGCCTCGAGGGCGAGCATCTGGACGTGCGGCAGGGGGCCGGTGGCGGCGAAACTCGTGTAGTAGTGCTCGGCCAGCGGCATGACGATCGGGCGGGAGCGGATGCCGTTGGCGTCGAGGTCGGCCGCGAGCGCGTCGAGCTTGCCGGCGATAAAGTCGTGCGTGAGGGGTCGCGCCAGGACCTCCCGCATGTCGTGCCACCCCTCGTCGATGAAGGTCTTGCCCTCGAGGTCGGGCAGGCGGAACTTGTAGGCGAAGGGCGCCAACCCCGGCACGCAGTACCCCGGGTAGTAGTAGTCGACGTCCCCGAGGTGGGTACAGTAGTCGATCTCGATGAGGAGCGTCGCGAACCCGAGGCTCTCGGCCCGGCGCTCCGGGGCGTAGCAACCGAACAGCGAGGCCGCCGAGGCATTCCCGACGTCGAAGCACGACAGGGCCACGAGTTCGTCCCCGTCCTCGACGCGGACGCAGAGGGTCTGGAAGGGGATGTGCGAGATCTCGACCCCGAGCACCTCGTCGATGCTGCCGGCCACCTCGAGCGGGTGGTGGGCCCGGTAGCGCGCGTACAGCTCGTCCTGGTCGTCGCGCTTCTCGTAGCGCCCGGCGGTAATAGTGTAGCGGCGCTCGACGCGGTTGAGGAGCTTGCGCTGCGAGCGGGAGAACCGGGCGGTGTGCAGGGGGACGCGCGACCAGATCGTGGTGTACATCTCGCGCTCGACGAAGACGTAGCGCGTCTGGCGCAGCGTGTGCCCGGCGCGGAAGTACCCCTCGGCGAGGTAGTCGTCCTGGTTCTTGGGGATCATCATCGCGGGGGCGCGAAGGTAGGGTGGCGCAGGCGGGGGCGTAGGCTAACACGCAGGCTTTACGCCCTTACGTCGAGGTGGCGACCTGCGGCAGGCTCGCCTCGCCGGGGATACCGTAGCCGAGCTCCGCGAGGGCTGCCTTGAGGCCTTGGACCTCGGCGTACGGGAGGATGAGTGGCACGATCGCGGACTGCCCGTCGTTTAGGTGGAAGGTGAGCTTGCTCGAAACGAAGGCTGTTGCGCACCTGGAGCCTCGTGCTGACCCCGGCCCCGTCGATGGTTAGCGCGGGCAGCGGGTCCGCACGGAAAGATCGATAAACCGTCCAGCCCATGGCAAGGGCGAAGAACAGATCTACTACGATGTCTACCCAAGTAGTCACAGGACCGTACGGCAGACCTACGTAGTACTTCTCGTACGCGCGCCAGACAAAGACCGTGAGCAGCATCGCCAGGAGGCCCCGCATAGCCCAGTTCTTCCACGCCGGCCGCTCGGCCCGAGGATCGTAGGTGTAAGGGAGGCTGGTCATGATCGGGATGGGGTGTCGGTTGCAGGTTTTGCCGGAAGGCTTTCGCCAAAACGCGCTTTAGTTCTGGGAGGCCAAGGCCCGCCGCGCCAGCGCCCCACCGGACACTTCCCGCAGCGAGTCTATGCCCGTGAACCGGGCCTTGATCTGCTGCACGACCTCGTACGGGAGGTGCCCCAGCGGCAGCGTCTCGCGCTTCCCGTCGCGGAGCGTAAACTCGATCGTCAACAGCGCGACGCTGATCTGCTCGATGTTCGACAGCGAGATACGGGTTCGCTTCGGCCAGAGCGCCTCCGGGTCGAGGGCGCAGTACTCGATGCTCCCCATGTCGATCTTGATGTAGGGGCTCAGCGAGAACCGCCGCGGCCAGGCGAGCTGGGCGCCGAACAACGCAAGCAGCGCAAGGTGTAGCCCGAGAGTCACCCAGTCGCTCGTGGTCTGCGGCAGGCCATTCCTAAGGTCCACCCAGTACACCATAAATGCATAGGCCACCGCCACGGTGAGCGCCAGCGCGAGTAGCCACCCGCGCGCCCGCCGGGACTGAGGTTTGGGATCGTAAACGAAGGGCCTGCGGGTCATGCGGTTCGGGTCTGCTCGCCAAGGTAAGGTTTTGGCGTAAGCCTTCCGGCAAAACACCTTACGAATCTCCTCATTTCATACCTTTACGAGTTGCCGCCCCACGCCAGCCTTCCCGCCATGCCTCAGACCAAAACCGCCAAGAAGTCGACCAGCAAGTTCCGGCTCGACTCGCCCTTCAAGCCGACCGGCGACCAGCCCCAGGCCATCCAGCGCCTCCGCGACGGCGTGGAGGCGGGCGAACCGGCGCAGGTCTTGCTCGGGGTGACCGGCTCGGGGAAGACCTTCACGATGGCCAACCTCATCGCGGAGCTCGGGAAGCCGACCATCGTCCTGACGCACAACAAGACCCTCACCGCGCAACTCTACGGCGAGTTCCAGGACTTCTTCCCGGACGCGGCCGTGGAGTACTTCGTGAGCTACTACGACTACTACCAGCCCGAGGCCTACATCTCTACGAGCGACACCTACATCGAGAAGGACCTGTCGATCAACGAGGAGGTCGACAAGCTCAGGCTGCGGGCGAGTTCGGCGCTGCTGTCGGGGCGGCGCGACGTGATCATCGTGGCGTCGGTGAGTTGCATCTACGGCATCGGCAACCCGGACGACTTCAAGGCCGGCGTGGTGCGGCTGCACACGGGCCAGCGGATCTCGCGCAACGGGCTGCTGTACAAACTCGTCGACGCGCTGTACTCCCGCACCGAGACGGACTTCCGGCGGGCGACCTTCCGCGTGCGCGGCGACACGGTCGACATCAACCTGCCCTACAATGAGGAAGGCCTGCGGATTGTCTTCTTCGGCGACGAGATCGAGGCCCTGGAGCGCATCGAGATCGAGAGCGGCAAGCGCATCGCGGCCGTGCCCGACGCGGCCATCTTCCCGGCGGCGCTGTACATGGCGCCCAAGGACCGCATGCCGCAGATCATCAGCGCGATCCAGGACGAGCTGCACCACCAGAAGACCTACTTCGAGCGCGAGGGTCGCCTCATCGAGGCGCAACGCATCTCGGAGCGGACCAATTTCGACCTCGAGATGATCCGGGAGCTCGGGTACTGCAACGGCGTCGAGAACTACTCCCGTTACTTCGACGGACGCGCGCCGGGGACGCGGGGCTTCTGTTTGCTGGACTACTTCCCGGACGACTACCTGATGATTATCGACGAGTCGCACCAGACCGTCCCGCAGGTGCGGGGGATGTGGGGCGGCGACCGGGCGCGCAAACTGTCGCTGGTCAACTACGGCTTCCGGCTCCCGAGCGCGATGGACAATCGCCCCCTCAACTTCGACGAGTTCGAGGGGCTCATCAATCAAGTGATCTACGTCTCGGCGACGCCCGGCGAGTACGAGTTGGAGCAGACCGGCGGGGAGTTCGTCGAGCAGATCATCCGTCCGACGGGCCTACTCGACCCCCCGATCGAGGTGCGGCCGAGCATCAACCAGATCGACGATCTCCTCGACGAAATCAACGACAGGGTAGACCGCGACGAACGTGTTTTGGTGACAACCCTCACGAAACGCATGTCGGAGGAGCTCACGAAATACCTCACGAAGCTCAATCACAAGGTGCGCTACATCCACTCCGAGGTCGAGACGATGGAGCGGGTCGAGATATTAAGAGATTTAAGGATGGGACACTTCGACGTGCTCGTTGGTGTCAACCTCCTGCGCGAAGGGCTCGACCTGCCGGAGGTGTCGCTGGTGGCCATCCTCGATGCGGATAAAGAAGGTTTCCTCCGCAACGACCGCAGCCTCACGCAGACGGCTGGTCGCGCGGCGCGCAACGTCAACGGTTTGGTGCTCTTCTACGCCGACAAGGTCACCGAGGCGATGCAGCTCACGATCGACGAGACGAACCGCCGCCGCGCCATCCAGCAGGCGTACAACGAGGAGCACGGGATCGTCCCGACGATGAACCGCAAGTCGAAGGCCGAGATCATGAATAAGCGTTCGATCCTCGACATCCGCGGCAAGCAGGCCGCGGCCTACGTCGAGAACGAGGTCGCCGAGCATGGCGGCCGACCCGGTGGTGAAGTACATGAGCCGCGATGATTTGGAGAAGCTCATCAAGGTGACCGAAGGCAAGATGAAGCAGGCGGCCAAGGAGTTGGACTTTATTACGGCGGCGCAGTATAGGGATGAGTTGTTTGCGCTGAAGAAGCAGGTGAAGTAGGGGGGCGCGTTTGGCTCGCTCCGCGAGTGCGCCGATTGTTAAACGCGGGTTTTTTGAACGCGGAGCCGCGGAGTTTTTGCTTTGCGGGGGTGCTCGGCTGGCGGTGGCTGGTAGTGTCGGTCTCGGCTGGCGGGCTTGCCAGTAGTGTCGTGGGGCAGTAGGTTCGAGGCGCTCTGTGCGCAATCGCCCCCACGCACGGCCGGTGCACGGGCTTTGTGTCTCTTTGTGCTTACTCAGCAGCGGGGCCCCTCGACCCCATTGCTTCGTGGTGTGAGCGAAGCGTCTTCGTGAGAAATAGGCTCTGGCAGGAGCGCTCGCCAACGGACGGTTGAAAGGAGTTCGTCTACCGCAGCGTAGTTTAGCTCCCCATGCCGCTGCTCCACCTTGCGATCCCTTACGACGAAGAGTTGATGGCCAAAGTGCGCCAGGTGCCCGGGGCGTACTGGAACCGTACGATGAAGTTGTGGGAGGTGAAGGCCTCCGCAGAAGTATCGTCGGCCATTGATGAGTTGGGGCTGCGCGACCGGGTCGTGGTGGCCGAGACACAATCGGGGTCCGAGGAGTCGGCGGCTTCCGCCAAAACAGGACGTGGCGAGCGTGAGGGGTCGGACGAGGCTTCCGCCAAAACCCGCCCTTCGCGATCGAACGCCCGGGAGAGTGCCGACGCAAAGCCGCCGACGGCAGATAGGAGCGCCATCACGCAACTCGAAGAAACGCTCATGCGGGAGGGGGCGGCGCACTCGACGATAAAATCTTACCGAAGTGCCTTGGGGATGCTCGCCAGCTGGTGGCAACGGCCCCTGAAAGAGGCCACGCGCGATGATCTGCTGGCCTACCTCACGTACTGTCTAAACGAAAAGCACTACAGCCGGGCGACGATGAACCAGGTCGTTAACGCCATCCGCGCGTACTACGAGCGCGTGCTAGGGCGGGACAAAGACGAACTGCGCCTCCCGCGCCCGCGCAAGAAGCGCACTTTGCCGAACGTCTGTTCGGAGGAGGAGGCGCTACGGATGCTGCGGAGCGTACGCAACCTGAAGCACCGTACGATCCTGACCCTGATTTACGGTCTCGGGTTGCGTAAAGGGGAGGTGCAGAAACTGTTGGTCTCGCACGTGGACCTCAAACGAGGCGTGGTCCACGTCGCGCAGGCGAAGGGCAACAAAGACCGGGTGTTGGCCCTGCAGACGACGCTTTGCGATCAGGTCGGGCGCTACCTCGCTGAGTATCGCCCGCAGCACTGGCTGTTCGAGGGACAGGCGGGCGGCCAGTATTCCGCGACGAGCATTCAGGCGATTTTCGTTCGGGCCAAGGAAGCGAGCGGTCTGCCGGATCAGTTGACGGTACACGGGTTGAGGCACAGCTACGCGACGCACATGGTGGAGCGGGGCACGCCCCTACACGTAGTCAAGGATTTACTCGGGCACGAGAGCATCCAGACGACGCAGGTCTACCTGCACACGTCGAGCCAGCGGTTTAAGGGGCTGTACGATCCGCTGGCGGGTCTGTAATGTATATCGGCATTGTTTTTTTGGGATATACGTTTCGGTGGGTGGTTGGTGTGAAAGGCCGTCGTATGTTAGCCTCTGGGACAGCTGAGCGATCTGTTGTGGCGGTGTATACTTCGGTATATATGCTATAATGGTCGATAGCCAGTAGTTATGCGCAACGAAGCATCATGACTCAAAATATCTCATTGTACGACCCAGTCGAGGGAGTATCATCCTCAGTCGATGTAGAAAATATCGACGATAATTTATACGAATTGAAGTCTAATCATCCGTTCAGCGACAAATTGACGTATGGCACCGTAGTGCAAACCTTAGCTCAGAGGGACGATGATGGCAGTTTGGTACTAGATCGTATTGTGCGACAATCAAACTACCGTATGGAGGTCTATGGCATAGCAAACGGATTACAAGAAGCCCAACTGAGGACAATCGGTGATAAAGTCATTAAGGCAGGTGGGTACTGGGAGGTGATGTTTGGTGGTATCGCCTGGGTAAATCTGCCTAAAGACTCGACACTGGATGTCAATAAAGAACTGAAGCAGCTAATACAAAACACCATACAAAACAAACACGCATAACAACGGCTACACGTCCACGCTGGCTAATCGCCTGGCGCAGATCGCTTAGCCTAACGTTATCACCAATACAAAGTACAACCTTGAGAACAGATCAGAACTGCGCAGGTAGATGTGGCGCACAGCTCTTCTGGCAATGGGTAGCCTGCCTGCTGATTACGTCGGCATTCATCAGCTGCTCAGACTACTCTCCAGAAGGCCTACAGTCAACCTATGAATCAAACAAAGATGGAATTGCAGCTGCTACACGATACTTCAAGAGTATTCATAGGGGCGTAAATACGGACATCGAGTTTGGCCGCGGGAAGGCTGAAATATTCCACGTATGGGGAGATGACAAAGAATTCAAGAGTAGTTGGGACATTGAGTACGAGTCGACTGAGTTCAACGACAAACTCAGTCGACTAGGCTGGACAACTGAAGAATTCTATAAGTTAGAAGAGGCAGTAAAGAACGCCGACTGCATATCAGCCAGTGGTAGGGGCGCTGTAGATGTAGGTTTATCTAGACATGGCATGGGTAAGTATCTCGTTAAGCTGTTCGATGAAGAGCTTGGTAAAGATAATATAGACCAGTACAATGACAGTTGCTCGTATTTGTACTATAAAGAGAACCTTGTGTTCAAATACGTGTCAGGTGCGATTGGCTCTATGTGCTTCCCCCAGATGAAAAAATGATAAAAGTGGTGATAACACTGCCTACACGCCCACGCCGGCTAATCGCCAGGCGTGGCGCGCAGGCCAACGTTGTGCGCAACGGGTGGCGTA
Organism: Saprospiraceae bacterium; assembly: GCA_965215115.1. Classification (GTDB taxonomy): domain Bacteria; phylum Bacteroidota; class Bacteroidia; order Chitinophagales; family Saprospiraceae; genus CALDTK01. Next base: position 199,147 of record OZ244050.1, on the reverse strand, counting down.
TATTGAGTTGGCATGGATGTAACAGGAGATAGTGTAAAGGATAAGGAGCTGATACTGAGCTACTTCCGCAGCCGCGGGGAGGAGATCGTGTTGGAGGCTGTAGCCAGGCATGGAGAAAGGAGACCGAAGAAAATTGCATCCGAGGTTGGGAAAAAACTCGGAGATTCCCGCAAGAGTCTTGTTGACGTTGTTACTAGAGTCAGTGAAAAAGAATCCTGGAGCCAATCCACGACCGTGGACGCGGTGCTAAGGATTACATATTGCAGCTATGTAGTTATGATCGAACTTAGGAATACTTATCGACCATATAATTATATGGACTTCTCACGTCGTATTGGAGAGTTGTGGGAACCGTTCTGTAAGATCTGTTTTGACTATTCCGAAGCCGGGGTAGAACTGATTGTACCACCTTTGTTTTCAGAAGTTAGAACCGCACTGCAACTTGAGGTTACAGACTATATCGACCAACTCAATATTACGAGCGATCAGAAGGCCCAACTGAAACTGTACTACCAAAAGGTTTGGGGGCTAGTTATTTCTGGTGAGGTGAAACTCGAGTTAGACCTCCACTTCAAGAAGGACGGAATTAACTATGTGATAGATTTCAAAAGTGGTTTCGGATCTAACGAGAAAGGAAATACTAACCGACTCCTTTTGGTGGCAACTATATACTCGAACCTCAAAGAGATATATAAACCAATCCTTTTGGTACGGGCTGCCAACAATAACCAGTATTATAATCGTTTGCGTGATTCTGGTTGTTGGTCCGCCTACTCAGGAGATGAGACTTATAATATCATCACTGAATTGACTGAATTTAATATGCGTGAATGGGTAGATAGAAATATTCATTGGGCTAATGATATTAATAGTACAACATATGACTATTTGGTCGAAAAAGATCTTGATCAGTATCTTATTTGGTAAAGTTAATCAATATGGACCAGTCGCTACAGGCATATTATACAGAATCTAGTGACATCGTGGATTGCATGATGGAGCTTGTGAGGATAGAGGACTCCTCGCGGATCCTTGAACCGTGTGCAGGTCATGGGTCCTTCGTTGAGGGAATATTGGAACGAGGCAGATTTGCCCAACTGGATTTGTTCGAAATCAACCCTAAGGAGTGTAATTATCTATCCGGTAAATACAGTCGGCACAATATAACAGTGAAATGCTGCGATTTTCTTTTAGATTCGGATACTCGTTTCAAGTGCAACATGGGTGGGTTTTATGATACGATAATAGCAAATCCTCCTTATGGTGCCTACCAAGAATTAGCTAAACGTAAGATTCTAAAAAAGATCTTCAATGGCCTTTATGTTAAAGAAACATATTCGCTGTTCTTATATAGATGTATAGAGTTGCTTCGTCCGGGCGGGGAGTTAGTGTTCATTATTCCAGATACATTCCTTAGCCTACATAGGCATCGCGGTATTCGCGATAAGATGCTTCAGGATACTGAAATTGAAAGCATTCGAATATTTCCATCTAATTTCTTTCCAAAGATCAGTTTTGGCTACGCTAACTTGTGCATACTTAAGTTGCGTAAATGCTTTGCACCGCAGTGTGCAGATATACAGGTATTTAATTCTTACAACAGCTCATCGGAGTTAGTAGTAAAGCGTACCGCTTCTTTTAGTATACCAATCAGTGCGGTAAGAACCAGTGCTGATTTATCGATCATCATATCGGATGATGAGGCGGCAGTATCATTAATTAATTCAAGCCATAAGAACGTTGGGGATGTAGCCACTTGCGTTACGGGCTTCTATTCAGGTAACGATAAAGTATATCTCAGGTCTCGTTCGCCGGACATCAGATATTCTAAACGATATGCAACTGTTGAGCCCAACGAGGTCTATACGAGCCTGACTCCAGAGGAGCAGAGAAGTGGAATTGAAGCCAAACAAGCTTTCGTCCCAATAGTCAAAGGCGGAAATACTAGATTTCATAAGCCTAATGACTGGTTCATGGCGTGGTCTACTACCGCTGTCCAATTATTCAAGAGTCACAAAAAATCGAGATACCAAAACAGCGAGTACTATTTCAAGGATGGCATAGCCGTGCCAATGGTGAGCTCCACAAAAATCTCCGCTTCACTCATTGATCGTCGTTTGTTTGATCAGTCTATCGTCGGAGTCTTTCCTAGCGATAGTCGACATACTTTGTACTTACTGGGTTTGTTCAATTCAAGTATAGGCAATAGCCTTCTTCGATTGATCAATCCTACTGCTAACAACTCGGCAAATTACCTCAAACGACTGCCCTTCGTAGATCCTGGGGATTTGTTACCCCAAATTAATGCATTTATATCTATGCTTGTGCAAATTAGTAAAGATGGCCGCCATGTCACTCAAGAGCAGATGCGACTATTGGACAGAATATATGCGACCGTATACAATGTCAATTGAAAGAATGCGCACAACACTGCCTACACGCCCACGCCGGCTAATCGCCAGGCGCGGCGCGTAGGCTAACGTTGTGCGCAATATAATAACTCCGCCCAGGATCGCCGCGCCGGGAGGACCGCCGCGCCGGGAGGACCGCCGCGCCGGGAGGATCGCCGCGCCGGGAGGATCGCCGCGCCGGGAGGAACGCCGGGCCGGGAGGACCGCCGCGCCGGGGGGATGGCCGCGCCGGGGGGATGGCCGCGCCGGGGGGATGGCCGCGCCGGGGGGATGGCCGCGCCGGGGGGATGGCCGCGCCGGGGGGATGGCCGCGCCGGGGGGATGGCCGCGCCGGGGGGATGGCCGCGCCGGGAGGATCGCATAATAGGTGTATAACTTTGGCGTTATATTCGCTGCGTGACCTGGACGGTCGAACTACACGAAACCTTCGCAGAGGAGCTTGCTAAGCCTGGACAAGGCTCCCCGCATCGCAATTTTGGCACAAGCAAGAGTCCTCGAGGAGTATGGTCCTCAATTGGGGCGGCCATACGTGGACACGCTCTATGGATCGACGTTTACTAATATGAAGGAACTACGGTGCGATGCCGAAAAGCAGGTTTGGCGAGTAGCTTTTGCGTTCGATCCTGAACGTAAAACGATTCTTTTGGTCGGCGGAGACAAGCGGGGCAAAGACCAGAAGCGGTTGTATAAAAAGCTGATCATACTCGCCGACGCTAGGTTCTTAACTCACCTCAGTAACATAAATAAAGAAGATTGGGATGCTCGTATCCCTTAACAAGATAATCGCAACCCTCGATAGCGAGGAGCAAGCAATTATCGAGGCCGAGGCAGCAGCTCGGATGCAGTCGTATAAAACTCTTCTAGAGTTCCAAAGGCAGCTAGGTATGACCCAAGGTGATGTCGCTAACAGGATGCACGTCACACAAGAGAGCATCTCACGTCTTGAACGCCGCAAGGACATGCACCTATCGACGCTGAAGCGGTATGTAGAAGCCCTTGGCGGTAAACTAGAAATCCATGTGAGCTTCTCTGCAAACGACTCGAAGCGAGTCGATGACGGGCAGTTGGAACTTACATAGCTAGTCGATTCCAGATTAAGAGAGTTTAACAATATTGCGCCCAACACCGCCTACACGCCCACGCCGACTAATCGCCAGGCGTGGGGGCATAGCCTAAAGTTCCCCTCGCATCCTTGAAGCCACCTACTTACAATCGTGCACCCAAGTAAGTGCCCATCGGTATGCTCCCAATTAATCAAAAATCATGAAAGACGAGCTCGACCAAACAGGCTTCGTCATCATCGAGAGCGTCTACGCCCCCAGAGAAGTCGACCAGCTGCTAGCGTTGCTGCAATCCGGAGGTGTCGCCGAAAAGTTCGGCGTCCGGGAGTTTCTCTCGGATCCTCCAGCCATCGCTGAGAAGGTTTTTACGGACAGGCTCCGCGGCGTCATTGCCCAAATCTCACCGAACTGTAGCCATTCCATCAAGTCCATCTACTTCGATAAGCCGCCGAACGCCAACTGGGTCGTGAACTGGCATCAGGACCTAACGATCAACCTAAGCTCCAAACGGGACACCCCCGGCTACAAGAACTGGAGGGTAGGCCCGGACCGCACGATCGTCCAGCCCGACATCGGACTCCTCGAAAGCATCTTTACGATCCGCATTCACCTCGACGACTGTACTGCCCACAATGGCGCCTTACGGATCATCGAAGGGTCGCACCGCAGGGGCGTCATCGAAATGAACGAATGGGTCAACAACAAGGAAGGCAAAGAAATCGTGTGCGAGGTGCAAAGAGGCGGGGTGCTAATCATGAAGCCGCTCGCGCTGCACGCCTCGAAGCGCGCTGAGAACAACGCGAGGCGTCGCGTCATCCACGTCGAGTTCACGGACCAGCAGCTGCCGCCGGGTTTGGAATGGAAGGAGCGCATCAATTTTTGGCAGCTGTAACTCGCGGCAACGACCTTACCTTCCCCACGTGCGCCCCTTCCTGCTAATCCTCCTCCTCACCCTCTCCGCCGCAGGCTTCGCCTGCACGTGCACCTCCCCGAGGACGGTCGCCGATGGCCTCCGGCAGTCCGTCGCTGTCCTAGAGGGCACCGTAAGCGCTGCCGAACTCGTGCGGGTCGCACCCGGCGGCGTACCTATCACCCCCAGTAGCACTGTTCACGCAAGCTTCGAGGAGGGCTATCGAGCCCTTTGGAAGTACGCACTCGAGGTGTCCACCGTGTATAAAGGACAAATCACGAGCAATACCGTGATCGTGTACTCCGCGGAGGCCGGGGGCGCTTGCGGTGCCAACCTCCAGGTCGGGTTGAAGTACATCGTGTACTCCCCCCAGGCTCCCCTAGTCAAACACCAGCAGACCATGGTGGAACTCGCCAAGGCAGACAACGTCTTCTGGACTATGGAGTGTACCCGGACCCAAGAGACGACCGAAGCCGAACGTGAGCAACTCTACACCCTCGCAAACTGCCGCACCATCAGGAAGAACGCGCGGCGCATCGAGCGGAGGGCTCGCCGCGGATCATCCTAGCATGATGGCGCACTTAGCCCGGGAGTTTCGCCGCGAGCGTCCACAGGACCACCCCACCGCTTCTGGCGCGGCTCGCATCTACCTAGCTACGCTGTCCGACTCCCTTCGAGCGCTCGTGGGGCTACGCGATAGTCCCTGTCCAAAGCCGACCTCATGACCGTACGGAAGCGAGTCATCCGAGTCCTGGTCGCGCTGCTCCTGCTGCCCCTAACGTACCTCGTAGTGGCGCTCGTCTTATCGCTAATCACCGTCAACTCCGGGGCAGTAGGCACGGACGCCGCACGGACGGTCTTCCTCACCACCAACGGCGTCCACCTCGATATCGTAATGCCGATCACAGCAATAGACTCCGGCCTGCTGACTGATTTAAAGACCCTCCTCGACGATCAGTACCTGTCTTTCGGGTGGGGTGACGAAAACTTTTACCTCAACACCGCCACCTGGGGCGACCTCACCGCGGGCAATGCCTTCCGTGCCATGTTCCTACGGTCCTCGACCCTCATGCACGTGACTCGCTACCGCAGCAAGCGCCCGACGTGGAAGGAGGTGAGGCTAACGGACGTTCAGCTGGCCAGCCTCAACGGTTATATCGCGACCACCTTCGCGCTCGACGACGACCACAAGGTCCACCTCGCAGGCGAAGGTTACGGAAGCTCCGACGACTTCTACTGCGCAAAGGGAAGCTTACCCCCGATCCCAGAAGATTACTTCACGCGCCCCTTCACCGCCGAGGAGTTCGCCTCTATCCAAGCCTACGTCACCGACGGCAAGGCCGTCGCCGACTTCCCCGCCGCGCCGTACCTGCGCCTCCCCACGGAGTACCAACACCTCCTGCGCCACACCAACTCCCGATCGCCTTCGACGGCGGGGGCGTGTTCTACGCATACGACTTCAGCGCCGACCCCTCCGCGCCGCACCTCATCGCCGTGCACGCGGGTTGCGTCGGCGACGAGGACGAGGTCACGGTCGTCGGCGATGCCCTCGTGGAGGTCCTCGCGAAAGACACCGGGCTCGAGGAGGAGATGTACCCCGGGCCTTCGTCCTAACCCGCGACCCGCCACATGACCCAATCCGAGGCCAAGCAACTCTTGCTGTACCACAGTTTCGCAGGGGCCGAGCACCCTTTCGGCCGGACAGAACCCGGTTTTCTCGGGGCCCTGCGGCCATTCACCGGCGCACTCGACGAACGCAACTACCGCGAGGTCGTCGCCGCGCTGCGTACCCTCGGCCCTACGTTCGCCGGCCAGCAATCCGTAGACCGCGAGGTCGTCTCGTCGCTCTGGGCCATCTGCCACCTCACCCGAGCCTGGGCGCTACATCCCGACTCCGCCCTCCGGCGCGACGGGCGCATCACCGCGGCACAAGTCGAGACCCTAGACGCCTGGATTGACGCGATCTCCTACGCGACCATGGTCCTGCTCGAGGGCAACGACGACGGCACCGCCTTCGAGTTCATCGACGAAGCAGCGGCCTAGTCCCAGGCTGAGCTTCTTAGAGTCCTGCGCTAAAGCGAGCGAGCGCCGACACAGTAGCCATTTGGCGCCTTTCGGCAAAACAACCTATCGCCGGAGCACTTCCACAGCGCTGTCGTCCTTCGCGCGCGAAGCGCAGCGCCGTCGGGTCTTTTTGGGAGGCCTCCCTCGACGAACCGAGCGAGACTTCACGGCCCTTGGTCGGGTGCCCACCTTTTCGCTTACATTGCCTGACCACCGGCGTGGCCCACAACAATCCAATTTCCAGTATGCCCGATCTCAACTTCAAGAACTACGAAACGGCCCAGTTCCTCGACGAGATGATCGACGCCGAGGGCGGGGTCCGCAGTCACTACCGCGCCCTGTCCGACCGCATCACCGAGCTCGGCTGGGAGCGCCTCAACATCCTCCAACACGCCACCGACCGCGCGCAGCTCTCCTACGGGATGACCTTCAACGTCTACTCCGACAACCAGGGCACCGAGCGCATCCTCCACCTCGACATCATCCCCCGCATCATCTCCGGGGCGGAGTGGGACCAGATCGAGCTCGGGCTCAAGCAGCGCATCCGCGCCATCAACCTCTTCATCGCCGACATCTACGCCGAGCAGCGCATCCTCAAGGACGGCATCATCCCGTCCGAACTCGTGCTCTCGAGCGAGAGCTACCTCGAGCAGTGCCGCGGGCTGCGACCCCCGAAGGACATCTGGTGCCACATCTCGGGTTCGGACCTCATCAAGGGCGACGACGGGCGGTTCTACGTCCTCGAGGACAACCTCCGCTGCCCATCCGGGGTCTCGTACATGCTCGAGAACCGCGAGATCCTCAAGCGCAGCTTCCCGGAGATCTTCGAGCACCTCAAGGTGCGCCCGGTCAACAACTACGTGCACAACCTGCGCGACATGCTGGAGTCGCTCACGAGCGCCCAACCCGGTTGCATCGTCGTGCTCACGCCCGGGGCCTACAACTCGGCCTACTTCGAGCACTCGTACCTCGCGCAGCAACTCGGCGCCGAGCTCGTCGAGGGCCGCGACCTCATCGTCAAGGACGACTACGTCTACATGGTCACGACGGCGGGCCTCAAGAAGGTCGACGTCATCTACCGCCGCGTCGACGACGAGTTTATCGACCCGCTGGTCTTCAACCCCGACTCCCTCCTCGGGACGAAAGGCCTGTTCGGCGCCTTCAAGAAGGGCAACGTGGCCCTCGTCAACGCGCCCGGCACCGGCTTCGCGGACGACAAGGCGGTCTACGCGTACATCCCGCGCATCATCAAGTACTACACCGGCGAGGAGCCCCTCCTCGACAACGTCAAGACCTACATCTGCGCCGAGGAGCCGGACATGAACTACGTCATCGAGCACATCGCCGAGCTGGTCGTCAAGCAAACCGACGCCTCCGGGGGCTACGGCATGCTCATTGGCCCGAAGTCCACCGAAGCGGAGCAGGACGAGTTCCGCGCCAAGATCAAGGCCACGCCCCGCAAGTACATCGCGCAGCCGATGATCAACCTTTCGCGCGTCCCGACGCTGTCCGAGTCCGGCATCGAGGGGCGCCACGTAGACCTGCGCCCCTACATCCTCTACGGCGACGACATCAACATCACCCCCGGGGCCCTCACGCGCGTCGCCCTCAAGAAGGGTTCCATCGTGGTCAACTCCTCGCAGGGCGGCGGCAGCAAAGACACCTGGATCGTGGACTAGCGCACGCTCAGCGTGTTTTGCCGAAAGGCGACTTACGTCAAAACCTTACCCACTCCCTTTATTAACCCCATTTACTTTATTGATTATGCTGAGTCGCGTTGCCGAGAACATCTACTGGATGAACCGCTACCTGGAGCGGGCCGAGAACTACGCCCGCTTCATCGACGTCAACTTCAACCTCGCCCTGGAGCTCCACCCGGATGTCTCGACGCAGTGGAAGCCCCTCGTCGTGGCCACCGGTGACTGGCCGAGCTTCGAGGCGGCCTACGGGGAGGTCGACAAGGTCAACGTCATCAAGTTCCTCGGCTTCGACGAGACGAACCAGAACTCGATCTACAACTCCATCCTGAGCGCGCGCGAGAACGCCCGCGCGATCCGCTCCGAGATCACGAAGGAGGTCTGGGAGCAGATCAACATGCTGTACTACTACGTCAAGGACGCCCACGCGAAGGAGCGTTGGACGCAGCACGATCCGCGGGACTACTTCGTCGAGATCAAGAAGGGCTGCCAGCTCATCTGGGGCCTCTACGAGTCGACCATCTCGCAGTCGGACGGGTGGCACTTCAGCCGCATCGGGCGCTCGCTCGAGCGCGCCGACAAGACCTCCCGCATCCTCGACATCAAGTACCTAATGCTGCTGCCGAAGAAAGTCAAGGTCGGCTCCACGTTCGACCTCGTGCAGTGGTCGGCGCTGCTCAAGTCCGTGAGCGCCTACGACATGTACCGCAAGCAGTACGGCAAGCTCACCTCGATGGACATCATCGAGTACCTCATCTTCGATAAGAAGTTCCCGCGCTCGATCTTCTCCTGCCTGCTGCGCGTCGAGAACTCCCTGCGGGCCATCTCCCGCGGCGACGATACCCTCAACCAGGCCCAGCGCCAGCTCGGACAGATCAAGTCGCGCCTCGAGTACTCCGACGTCAACGACATCGTCCGGGCCGGGATGCACGAGTACCTCGACGAGCTGCAGACCAACCTCAACGCCCTGTCGACGACCCTATTCGAGACCTACTTCTCGGTCGACAACCAGATCGGCTCGCTCGCGCAAACACAGGGCAGCTTCACGCAAACACAGGGCGGCCTTACGCAAACGCAAACGCAGAATGGCTTCGCGCCAAACCCAGACTGATCCCCCGCAGTCCTAGCACTTCGCGACGCCATCCCCATCGCCATAAGCCCGTCGGCACCCCGCACCCAGGCACCCCCGCACCCAGGCACCCCCGCACCCAGGCACCCAGGCACCCAGGCACCCCCGCACCCATGAAGCTACAGATCACCCACGAGACGAGCTACGCCTACGCGGCCCCGGTGTTCCTCGAGCCGCACACCCTGCGCTTCCGCCCACGCGACACGGCCTACCTCACGGTGGAGTCCTTCGAACTCTCCGTCGTCGCCGAACCTTCCGGCCGGCGCCAGGTCGTCGACGAGGAAAGCAATGCGGTCGACTTCTGCTGGTTCTCCGGCACCACCGAGCGGCTCGACCTCCGCGCCGTGTCCACGGTGTCGATCGCGGACTACAACCCGTTCGCGTTCATCCTACACCCGGTCCGGTTTAATCAGTTGCCGTTCGAGTACACTCCTCAGCAAAGCGCCCCCCTCCGAGCCTACCTCGACGGACCCGCTGTGCCGGCGCAGCTCGCGCGCTACGGCCAGGAGCTCCAGGCCAGCGCCTCGGGCAATACCTTGCAGTACCTCACCGACCTCACCACCGGCATCCACGGCGACTTCGGCGTGGTCTACCGCGAGGTCGGGCCGCCCATGAGCCCCGCCGAAACCTTCGGTCTGCGCGAGGGCTCCTGCCGCGACCTCGCCTGGATGATGATCGCGCTGCTGCGCGCTCAGGGGATCGCGGCGCGGTTTACGAGTGGCTACTTCTACTTCGAGATGGACGAACCCGCCTACGAACTGCACGCCTGGGCGGAGGTGTTCTTACCCGGGGCCGGTTGGGTCGGCTTCGACCCGAGCCACGGGATCATGGCCGGCAACGCGCACCTCCCGATCGCGTCCAGTGCCGACCACCGCAACACCATGCCGGTCTCCGGCGGCATCCGCGGGAGTGCCGCCTCGACGCTCACCGCCGCCCTCTCGATCGTCGTTTGCTGATGATCGCCCACGGATCGTCGCGTGCAGATTTTCGCTCGCCAAACGGCGTCCATCTTCGCGCCCGCACCTCCTACCCCCAAGCCCCCCGTCATGCGAATCTTCCAGTGCGGCAACTGCCGTCACGCGCTCTTCTTCGAGAACCTCTCCTGCGAGAACTGCGGTCACCTGTCCGGCTACTGGGACCCGGCCTTCGCGATGCGTACCTTCGACCCCGCCGCAAAAGAGTTGGTCGCCGACCGGAAGGGCATCGCGTACAAATATTGCCGCAACAAGGAGTACGCCGTTTGCAACTGGCTGATCGCCGCCGACGATCCGCAGGACTACTGCACCGCCTGCCGCCTCAACCGCACCATCCCCGACCTCTCCGACCAGAGCAACTTCGAGTACTGGAGCAACCTCGAGGTCGCCAAGCACCGCCTCGTCTACCAGCTCCAACGCCTCGGCCTGCCGCTCCACAGCAAACTCACCGACGAGGATGGGCTCTGCTTTGACTTCGTCGAGCAACTCGGCAACCCGAAACTGATGACGGGCCACGCCTCCGGCGTCATCACGATCCTCCTCCGGGAAGCCGACTCGGTGGTCCGCGAGCAGATGCGCAAGCAGTTCTCCGAGCCCTACCGCACGCTCATCGGCCACCTCCGCCACGAGGTCGGGCACTACTTCTGGGACCGCCTCATCGCCACCGACGGGGCCACGCTCGCGCGCTTCCGCGAGATCTTCGGGGACGAGCGCGAGGACTACTCCGCGGCCCTCCAGACCTACTACCAAAACGGCGCCCCGGCCGACTGGCAGGCGTCCTTCATCAGCCAGTACTCGACCTCGCACGCCTGGGAGGACTGGGCCGAGACCTGGGCGCACTACCTCCACGTGATGGACATGGTCGAGACGGCGTACTTCTTCGGGATGTCGGTCCACCCCGTCGGCCCCGACGGCGCCATGGCCGCCGAGGTCTCGTTCGACCCCTACGCCACCGCGGACTTCCGGGCCATCATCGACATCTGCGTCCCCCTCACGTACGCGGTCAACAGCATGAACCGCGCGATGGGCATCTCGGACGTGTACCCTTTCGTAGTGTCCCCCGCCGTGCGGGAGAAGCTCGTGTTCATTCACGGAGTCGTGAGGCGCGGCGCACCTACGCAGTAGCCGCACACTGCACGCGCGCACAGTGGTTTGGCGGCATTCATGCCGCCCCCACCCGCGGAGCGGGCACTCAGTCGGTGCCGTCGGCGAGCGCCAAGTGATTCGCCACCGCCGCAGTACACGATACACGGAGGCTCGCCTGCGGCTCGGGGGGGCGGCATCAATGCCGCCAAACCACAGCGGGGCCCATCTGGCGTCGTAGGTCGTGCTGAGCTTCTGAAGTACCCTAAACTCACGACACCGACACCCGCCAGCCTGCCCAGCCCAAGCTGCTAGCAACCCTACTTCCGGACGAACACCCTGGCTACTCCCCCGCCATTAATCTCCACCGCGACGACGTATACACCCGCCGCCAAGGCTCCGACCGCCAACTCGACCCGCGCTTCCCCATCCGTCACCCGCCGCGACACCGGGCGTCCCATGATGTCGAGCACGACGATTGTCGCGGGTTTTGCCGGAAGGCCCCCCACCACCAGGACATCGCCCGCGGGGCTCGGCGTCACCCAGCACGTCGCTGCGCCCCCCGCCTCGGTGAGCCCCGTGTCCAACAGCTTCGCGACGAAGGCAACGGCGGCCGTGCGGACCCGCGGACTCGGGCACGTACCGCCGTGAATGACCTCCGCGAGCAAGCTGTCGCGACCCACCGCCGGGGGCACGAAGTCCAGCACATCTGCGGTAGCCAACGTGCCTCCGCTGGCCGTCCGCCACACCACGACATCGTCCGGCCTCGCTGGAGTACGATTGGTGGCTACGCGGTACGCGCGTCCGACGATGAGGGTGTCCCGCAGGGCGGTGTCGTCGATCGCGAGGCTCGTCGGTCGCGTCGGTAACACGGTCACGGTGATGCTGTCGCGGAGTCGCTCCCCGTAGGCCGCAGCGGTGATGACGTAGGTGCGGGTGCCCGCCGTCGGGGAGGCCTGCACGCTCGTCGCCAGTTCGGTCGAGAGGCGGCTTTCGCCAAAACTCCAGGCGGTCGTGACCGGGAAGGCGGCGCTGAGCGTGGCGCTCAACCGGATGGCCTCCCCGACGCAGGCCACGCTGTCGACCCGCGATGCTTTCACGGACCAGTTCAGCGGCGAGGACGCCAGTTCGATCGGGCCCATGTCGACGGTCGCGCCGCGGAACCGGGCGTTGCTGTCGAGGTCGTAGTACGTCCCCCGGGCCAGTAGCGTGTCCGCAGAACCGGCGTCGACCACGCGCGCGTCGGCCCGGAGGCGGTAGTCGCCCGTGGCGGTGTCGACGAACACGTCGGGGACGCCGAAGAGGTTGCCCGGCCCGCAGGTCTGTTGTGCCCCGACGCCGGAGCGGAGGGCCTCGCAGTCGGGACGGTCGAAGGAGCAGTAGGCGAGCGTCGGGCGCCCGTACACGTTGCGCAGGGTGTGGCCCGTGGGGGCCTGGTTGCCCTGGAAGATGGTGTTGATCACGGTGGGCGCCGAGCGACCCTCCTGGTCGTTGGCATTCGAGTACAGCGCCCCACCCACCGCCGCGCGGTTGTTGACGAAGGCGCAGTTGATGATGGTCGCGCTGGCGTCCCCGCGCTCGCTGCCGAGGGCGTAGATGCCGCCGGCGCTGCTCGCGCGGTTGCGGGCGATGACGGTGTTGATGAGCGTGGGGCGCAGCACGCCGCCGCGGCCGAAATTGTAAATCCCGCCGCCGTAGAGGCCGACCGTGTTCTCCTCGATGCGGCAGTCGGTAAGGCGCGGGAGGCTGCGTCCCTCGAAGGCGTTGAAGTAGAGCGCCCCGCCGGAACCCTCGCAGCGGTTGGCGCGGAACACGCACCGCTCGAAGGAAGGATCGGAGGAGCCCCCGCCGTTGGTATCCGAGTAAAACCCGCCCCCGCCGGCGTCCCCGCGGTTGCCCACGAAGGCCACCTCGCGAAAGTCGGGACTCCCGACGCCCCCGAAGCGCGCGTCGAAATCGAAGGCGCCACCGAAGATGGCGGCGTTGCCCTCGAAACGCGTTTTGGCGAAAGCCGCCCCCGCCGCGCCCCGGATGGCCACCACCCGTACGGCGCCCCCGTTGCCCGTCGGACTGCGGTTGGCGACGAACTCGCAGTCGATCACGCGTGCCGTGACGCGCCCGCCCTCCGCGCCCGAGAGTATGAGCGCGCCGCCGCCCTCCGCGCCGGCCGTGTTTTGGCGAAAGTCGCAACCCTCGAACGCGCTCAGGTCGTGGCCACCGCGTTGGGCCGAGACGTACACCGCGCCCCCGCCGGTCTCGCTCGCGTTGTCGTCGAAGCGGCACTCCCGAAAGACCACTCGGCTCCGCCCGCCGTCGTCGGCGTTGACGTAGACAGCGCCGCCGTACCCGAGACTACGCCCACCCGCGAAGGCGCACCCGACGACCGAGAGCTCGCCACCCGAAACCCCGGCGGAGAACATGACGTCTACCTGGGCGCCACTCACGATCGGGTCCGAGAGTCCGTGACCGTCCTCGACCGCGGTGCCGCCGAGGAAGTTTAGGCGCTCGAGCAGTGTCCCGGCCGTTGGATCGGTTACGGTGAGGATCGTGAAGGCGTCCACGTCACCGGCTCCCGCGCGGCTGATCCGTCCGGACAGCACCGTGGCGGCGGCCGTGGGGACGCGCTGCGAAGTATCCGACTCCGTGCCGCGGAAGCCGCCCCGCAGTCGTACGCCTTTCGGCAAAACGAAGCTCACGAGCTTATCGGCCCGGGTGCAGGGGCCGCAGGTGGTTGGCGCGAAGGTGCCCGGCCCGACCCAGACCTCGTCGCCGGCGCGGGCGCGCGCGAGGGTGGCGCGCAGGTCTCCGGAGGCGTCCGCCCAGGAGGCGCCGCTGCCCACCGTCCCGCTGAGTACGTACCGGACGGTGGCTCCGAGGTTGGCGCTCTGCAACGCGAAGGCGAGCAGGAGAACGGAGGTCAGTTTGTGCATGAGACACCTTGTCGGAATAGCAGGCTACGGACTTGCAAGATTACGCCGTGGGACAAGCCTCGCCCGCGCGGATGTGCCCGCGTCGCCACTGCGACGGCGTCGACTACATTCGGGCCATGAACGAAAACGCCCTCAACCCCTGGCTTTTGCTCGGTATCGTCGGTGGGTACTTCGTGCTGCTACTCTCGATCGGGTACCTCACGGCGGGTAAGGCAGACGACAAGGCTTTCTTTAAGGCGGGGCAGAACTCTCCCTGGTATTTGGTGGCGTGGGGGATGATCGGGGCGAGCCTCTCGGGGGTCACCTTCGTGAGTGTGCCGGGGGCCGTGGGGATGGGTGGGCTCAATCAGCAGCTGTCCTACATGCAGGTGGTGTTAGGCTACCTCCTGGGTTACGCCGTGATTGCGCTCGTGTTGTTGCCGCTGTACTACCGCCTGGGGCTCACGAGCATCTACGGCTACCTCGCCGAGCGCTTCGGGATGCGGAGCTACTACACGGGGGCGGCCTTTTTTCAGGTGTCGCGGATGTTCGGCTCGGCGCTGCGGCTCTACCTGGTGGCGATCGTGCTGGACGCCTTCGTACTCGGACCCCTCGGCGTGCCGGTCTGGGCGACGGTGGCCGGGACCCTGGCGCTCATCTACGCATATACTTATCGCGGGGGGATTCAGACGGTGGTGTACACCGACACGCTGCAAACTTTCACGATGATGGTGGCCGTCGGCATCGCGGTGTACTCCATCTCCGAGACGCTCGGCGGCGGGATCGGCGACATCGGTCACATCGTGTCGCAGAGCGGCCTGGACCAGTGGTTCTTCTTCGAGGGCGGCTGGGCGGACAACAACAACTTCTGGAAGCAATTCTTCTCCGGGGCCCTGATCACCATCGTGATGACGGGCCTGGATCAGGACATGATGCAGAAGAACCTGACGTGCCGCACGCTGCCGGACGCGCAGAAGAACATGGCCACCTTCGCGGTGCTGTTGGTGCCGATCAACCTGCTTTTCCTCGTGCTCGGGATTCTGCTCTTTACCTACGTCGGGCAACTCGGCATCGACTTGCCGGTCAACGAAGCCGGTAGGGTAGTGGGCGACAAACTGTTCCCGATGGTGGCCCTGCAGCAACTCGGTCCGGTGGCGGGGATCGCGTTCATCGTCGGGCTCGTGGCCGCGGCCTACTCCAGTGCCGACGGCTCGCTCACGGCGCTTACGACGAGCTTCTGCGTAGACTTCCTCGGCTACGAGCGCGGCGAGGTGTCGGACGCGCGCACCGACAGACTCCAGGTGCAGCGGCGGTGGATCCACCTCGGCTTCACGGTGCTGATGTTCCTCGTGATCATGGGCTTCTGGCTCTCGGGGGCGGGGGAGTCGGTCATCAACAAGGTGTTCAAGTGGGCCGGGTTTACGTACGGTCCGCTCCTGGGGCTCTTCGCCTTCGGGATGATGACCCGCCTCAACGTACGGGACGCAGCCGTGCCGATCGTCTGCGTGGCGGCCCCCATCATCACCTACGTCCTGGATGCCAATTCGGAAGCATGGTTCAGTGGCTTCCAGTTCGGATTTACCGTACTGGCACTCAATGGCCTACTGACGTTCCTAGGCCTGCTCCTGTTGGTGCGGCGGGGAAGTGAAAGCCGGCCGGAGATGGTGTCGGTAAGGTGAGCGTCCGAGCATCGTTCGCCGCCCGCGTCGAGCCGCACGGGGTCCGGACCCCGGCAAGGAGCCCAAGTGGCCTCGGCTACCTCATCAAAAAAAAGGACCGTGGCAGCGCGCGGCTCCCACGGTCCTTCAGATTGCACTCAACAGCGAGCACCGACCCAGGCACCCCGCACCTAAGCACCCAGCACCCAGGCACCTCCGCACCCTAACTCGGGTCAAAAGCATAAATCTTCTCGCCCGGCAGGCTCTCGTAGCGGCCGCGGACCACGACGATGCCCTTGGCGCCGTCGATGGCCTTGCGGAGGTCGTCCACCGAAGAGATGCGGCGGTCGCCGACCTTGGTGATGATGAACCCGGGGGCCATATCGGTCTGCGAGGCGACGCGGCCGGAGGTGACGCTGGTCACCTTCACGCCGCCCTCGAGGCGGAGGCGGCGCTGGAGGCCTTCCTCGAGTTCCTCGACCTGGATGCCGAGGGCGGAGAAGCCCTTCGACGCACCGGCGAGATCGCTGCTGCGCACGCGCTTCGTCGAGCCGTCGGCACCCTTGAGGGTTACCTTGGCGGAGGCCTCCTTGCCCCTGCGGACGTAGGTGAGCTCGACCACGTCGCCGGGGCGGTGACGTCCGACCTGCTCGAGGAGGTCGGGGCTCGTCCGCACGGCGATGCCGTCGATGGCGGTGATGATGTCGCCGCTGCGCAGGCCGGCTTCCTTGGCGGAGCTGCCGTCGGTGAGGGAGTCGATGTAGACGCCGTAGTTGATGCTCAGGTCCTTCTCGTCGGCGTAGGCCTGGTTGATCTCCACGATCGAGGCGCCGATGAAGCCGCGCTGCACGGTGCCGTACTCGCGGAGGTCGTCGGCGACCTTGCGGACGAGTTCACCGGGGACGGCGAAGGAGTAGCCCGCGAAGGCGCCCGTCGGGGAGGCGATGGCGGTGTTGATGCCGATGAGTTGGCCTTCGAGATTGACGAGGGCCCCGCCGGAGTTGCCGGGGTTGACGGCGGCGTCGGTCTGGATGAAGCTCTCGATGGCGGTGCGGTCGCGCTCGCGCGGGTCGCCGTTGCTGCTCGAGCCGATGATGTTGATGCTGCGGCCCTTGGCGCTCACGATGCCGGCGGTGACGGTGGTGGCGAGCTCGAAGGGGTTACCCACGGCGGCTACCCACTGCCCGATGCGGACCTGGTCGGAGTTGGCGAACTCGAGGTAGGGCAGGGGATTGTCGGCGTCGATCTTGAGGAGGGCGATGTCGGTGGTCGGGTCGGTGCCGACGAGGACGGCCTTGTAGATGTCGCGATCGCCGACGCGTACCTCGAGGTCGAGGGCGTTGTCGATGACGTGGTTGTTGGTGACGATGTAGCCGTCGGGCGAGATCAGGACCCCGGAGCCGGCGCCGACCGCCGAGCGGGGGGCCTGCCGTGGGCTACCCTGGCCACGGCCGGGCATTTCGTCGCCGAAGAACTGGCGGAAGAAGTCTTCCGGGGAGCCTCCGCGCGGGCCGACGTTGGCCTGGCGGCTGTTGCCGTTCATCGTGTTGCGGATGAAGACCACGGCCGGGGCCACCTTCTCGGCGGCGAACGTGAAGTCGAAGGGCGCCGCGCCGTTGGGGGCGACGTAGTTGGTACGCGAGGCCTGGACCGCGTCGCTGTGTTCGATGCGATACGTGGCGGCGTCACCGCCGACGAGGCCGGCGGCGTAGAAGATACCGAGGGTGAGCAGACAGCTTAGGACGCTGGCGAGTACGACGCTGGTGATACGAGTCATATATAGATGGTGTGTTTGGGTGAAGTGCCGGGGGCGCGCCGCCTGGACGAGCCGCGTCCGACGTAGAAGTAACGGGGGCGGCCGGCCGGCTGTTGAGTCACGACGGCGTTAAGGATGGTTTAAGTCGATGAAACCGGGTGCTGGGTCCGACGAACGGCGGCGGGGCGGTGACGAGGAGCCGTAGGATACCGGCGCTGCCGCGGGTCCGGTCTCTAGGCTGCTGGATTTGCATGTTGAGTTGATGGAGCGGAAATTGGGTAGCGCCTCAACTCTTGATCCGCGCCTTCACGAACGCCAACAGCTGTTCGTACCGACGGCACATCTCCTCGCTCACCTCGGCGAGTTGGGTAAACTGCGCGTCGATGGCGCGGGCCTCGCCCTCGAGGGGGCGGTTTTTTTGCAGGATGTACGCGTGGCAACGAACAATGCCGGCGCGGACTTCCTTCAGGTCGGAAGACTCCCGCTCGAAGTCCTTGAGCATACTCGCCTCCTCGCTGTTGAGCCGCAGGTAGCTCGAGGTGGCCTGCTGGTAGTTGGTGTCGCAACTCAGGTCCCGACGCGTGAGATCATGGATGGAAACCCCGAACAGGTGCGAGATCCGCAGGAGGTTGCACAGCTTCGGCTCGGCGGAGCCCTTCTCGTAGCTCGCGATGTTGCCGCGGTTGAGGCCCACGCGCTGCGCGAGCTCGTCCTGACTGATCCCGAGGCGCTTGCGCAGGCACCGGAGGTTCGTCGCGAGACCGTGATCCGTGAAGGTGTCTGTCGGGCTGGTGTGCATGGTCGGGGCGGCGTTTTTACGACCAACGGCGAGCGTGGCTCGACGGAGGTAGGCACTAAACGCCACGCATTCGCGGTTGGTTTTGGCGAAAGCCTTTACAGACGCCTCCAAATCCGCAGAAATTCAAGCTTCCTTGACAAATTAATCTACCGATGAGGCCGAAAACCACGCCCGGTAGTAGATAATGTCGACAGGAGTTCGTACCTTTGTCAAGGAAATTTACAACACGCCCCGAAAAGCACATCATGAACCTACCCCTCGAATCCGTCGTCTACAACCAGTTCCAGGAGATCAGCCCTTCCTTACGTGCCTTCAGTATGGCCCTCACGCAGTCGGAGGCCGACGCGAACGACCTCTACCAGGACACCTGCTTCAAGGTGATCAGCAACGCCGAGAAGTTCCGCCAGGGCACCAACTTCAAGGCCTGGGCCGTGACGATCATGCGCAACCTGTTCATCAACAACTACCGCAAGAAGATGCGGCGCAACACGCTGCTCGACCAGACGCCCAACAACTACTTCCTGGACTCCAACCAGGTCAACGCCCCGAACGAGGGCGAGTCCGACGCGACCTACCAGGAGTTGCTGCGGATGGTGGCCCAACTCCAGGACGACCTCCGGATCCCGTTCTGGATGGCCTACCAGGGCTACAAGTACGAGGAGATCAGCCAGAAGCTCGGCTCGCCGCTCGGCACCATCAAGAGCCGTATCTTCTTCGCGCGTCGCAAGCTGCAGGCCATGTACGCCGAGGCCAACCAGACCGAACTCGGGAAGGCCAACCTCTAAGCCGCAGACATCACGTCGTCTTCATCGACGATCATACGGAAGGGTCCTCGCTTCGCGGCGGGGGCCTTTTCGCGTATGCGATAATGCCATTTTGTCGCTTGTACCGAACGCGAACTGTCTTTATGACATGCGCCTTTCGGCAAAACGCGTCAAACCGGTCCCGTTCCTCTCGTGGTCTACCGTTTGATCATCCAGTGATGCCAATCCGGCGAACACTCCAAACACAACCTCATGATCTGGACCAACATCCGCCCCCAAGTCAATCGCCTCCACCTGCCCGCCGTCAACACCCGCGAATCGGAGGACGCCTTCACGCTCGAGCTCGCCCTCCCCGGCTGGCAAAAGGACCAAGTCGAGCTCCGCGTCGACGGTGAGCTGCTCATCGTGAGCGGCAAGACCGGGCCCGAGACCGACGAGCGCAGCGGCACCTACCGCCGTCGCGAGTTCGGCATCACGCAGTTCGAGAAGAGCTTCCACCTGCCCGAGTCCGTCGAGGTCGACGGTATCAACGCCACGCTCGACCACGGCATCCTCAGCATCGCGCTCCCGAAAGTGCCCGAGGCGCAGCCGGTGCGCAAGCAAATCGCGATCGCCTAACGGACCCGTAAGGCGTTTTGGCGAAAGCCGCTCGATCTAAGGAAGCCCCAACCCCGTACGTCGGTGGTTGGGGCTTCCCCGTTCCTGACGTAGGCGTCCACCGGGTTTTCGAACCGCGCTCCGTTCGCGGGCGCTCTTTAAGACGGGCGCGCGTCATAAAGCCCTTTACTGCACACCCCGTGCCCCTACCGGGCGTTTAGGTAGTCCCAGAAGGAAAATTTAGGGTTTTAGGTGTTTCGGGTCAGAGTGAATGCTCTGGCCCTTTTTTGTGTCCGCTAGGCACGAATCAGGACCCGGTCGCCGGCCTGGACGTGGCTATTGCCGTCGATGGCGTTCCAGCGGACGAACTCCTGCCACGTCATCGAGTTGGCGTAGCGCTGCCAGATGTCGAGGAGGCTCTCGTAGCGCCGCACGACGATCTCGCGGTTGGGGGCGCGCTGGTCGATCGCGGACGGGAAGTACTGCGCGCCCTGCGCGAGTGGCGGCAGGGGCGCCGTAGCCAGGGGCGCGATGTCGCGTTGCCGCCGGGAGGCGGCGAGGAAGGTAGACTCCCCCGCGTAGCTGTAGACCCGCAGCGTGCGACCCTCCGAGAGGTAGCTCGACGGCGCGATGCCGGGGTTCCAGAGCGACAGGTGGTGTGCGCTCAGGTCGTTGTCGCGCGCGATCTGCCGCAGCGACTGCCCGCCGTCGACATCGAGTTCGTAGTCGAGGTACAGGTGATCGTAGTTGGCGTCGGTCGCGCTCACGATGGGGCGCGACCGTATTTCCGACAGGAAGGGATGGTTCGGGTCCTGCTGCTTGAGGTCTACGTAAGCCTGCAAGTCGGCTGCCGTGCGGGCCGGGACGCGGCAGTTGGCCTGCGGACCGGCCGGGAGGTAACCCTTGAGGCAGTGGACGTTGAGCTCCTGGACGAGCTCGAGCGGCAGGTCGGTGGCCTGGGCGACCTCCCGGAGGTTGATGCCCTGGGGGCAGATGACCGTTTCGACGAGCTGCTCGTCGAGCGACGGGGCCACGGGCTGGAGGCCGTGGAGGTGGGCGTACTTGTGCAAGTACATCGCGGCCACGAAGGCCGGCACGTAATTGCGGGTCTCGCGGGGGAGGTGCTTGTGGATCGCCCAGAAGTCGGCGCGCCCGGTGCTCTTGACGATGCGACGCACGCGGCCCGGGCCGCCATTGTAAGCCGCGAGCACGAGGGCCCAGTCGCCGAAGCGCGAGTACTCGTCCCGGAGGAACGCAATGGCGGCCCGTGTGGCGAGGAGTGGATCGCCGCGCTGGTCGACGCTGTTGTCGATGCGCAGCCCGAAGTCCGTCCCGGTGCCGGGCATGAACTGCCACAATCCACCGGCGCCGGCGTGACTGAGGGCCCGCGTGACGAGCGCGCTCTCGACGATGGCCAGGTACTTGAGGTCGTCCGGGAGACCCGCCTCGGCGAGTTCGCGCTCGAACATCGGGAAGTAAGCCGGGACGCGCCCGAGGATCCGCTCGGACTTCGCGCGATTGCGCAGGAGGTAGCCCTTCAGGTAAGCCTCGACCACGGGGTGGTCGCGCTTATCGATGATGCAGTCCATATCGCGCAGGCGCCGCCGGATGTCGGCCATCTCCTCGGCGGTGAAGCTCCGGTCTTTGTCCTCGTCGACGATGGTGGTCTGCGGGGCATCGGGCTCCGCGGCGGCGGTGTAGTCGGTGTCTTGGGCGGCGGCGAGGTGGACGGAGGATAGGGAGAGGCCGAGAGCCAAAGAGACGAGACGCATGAGCAAAGGGTTGAGCGCGCGGCAGGCGAGCGCCGGGGTCAAGGTAAGTAACGAGGCTCAGGATGCAAGGAGCTGGCCAAATTCGCCATATGTAGCCTGCTGGCCCCCAACTTCGGTCTGCTCGGGGGCCTCATTCGGCCTGTCGGGTGATGCTGTACTGGGCAGAAGACTTGCACATCGCTCGAAATCTTATCGGCCGCGTCCGCAGGAGGTTTTTGTTACCAAGCCAACCCAATCAAGCTCAGCTGCACCCAGGCACCCAGGCACCCAGGCACCCAAGCACCCAAGCACCCAAGCACCCAGGCACCCAGGCACCCAGCACCCAAGCACCCAAGCACCCAGGCACCCAGGCACCCAGGCACCCAGGCACCCAGGCACCCAAGCACCCAAGCACCCAAGCACCCAAGCACCCAAGCACCCAGGCACCCAAGCACCCAAGCACCCAGGCACCCAGGCACCCAAGCCCACTTACAAAATCCTCCTACCCCGACTATCCCCCGTAAGTCTCGCCATCGCGTCTACGCCCTCGATCAACACCAAGCCCGGCACCTTCCCCAGGCTCAAGCTCCCCAGTCGCGCGTCGAATCCCAGGGCCTCGGCGCCGTTCAGGGTCGCCCACTGCACCAGGGTCCGCGTGTCGACGTAGCTCTGGTAGCGCTGGATCGCCTTCATCTCCTCGACGAGGTCGAGCTGCCAGTTGCTCGTGAGACTGTCGGTCCCGATGCAGGCCGTGACCCCGGACTCGATCCAGTGGTCGTACCGCGGGAGCCGATTCTCGATGTACAAATTGGCGTTCGGACAGGTGCACCAGTAGGTCTGGTCGTTCCACGTTTGCGCGGCCTCCAGGTCGTGCGGCGTGGTTTGCGTATTGTGGACGAATAGCGTGCGCTTCGTCTCGTCTAGACGGGGCAGGGTGGTGGCGAGCGATGTTTTGGCGGAAGCTGAAAAAGCATCCAGCGAGAACCCAAAGCCTCGGTAAAAGTCGAGAAAGCCACCGGTCTTGCTTAGGAACAGCTCGTCCTCATCCACGGTCTCCTGATTGTGAATACTCACGACCCCGCCCCTCGGGTTGTGCTCCCGGATGGCCGCGAATAACGCCGGGCTCACCGTATACGGCGCGTGTGGCACCAGGCGCTTCGGCTCGTGGTGTGCATCGTAAGTCTCTTTGGCTTTCGCGAAAACGCCCTTCGCCATCTCCCCGCCCTGCAGGAAGTCGAAGGCCTCGACGAAGGTGTAGTACTCGATCGGACTCGCCGCCTTGACGCCCACCGTATCCGCCGTATTCGAGATGTCGCCGACGGCCTGAATGCCCGAGGCCCACATATCGGCGTCGGCTCGCTGGATGGCGTGCTGAATGTCTGCCGGGTCTACGTCGCGCAGGGTCACGACGGCCTTTAGGAAGGGCAGCAGACCCGTGCCCGTGTCCACGCGTCCCCGCATGTGTGAGAGCTCGAGGTGGCAGTGCGCGTTGATGAGCCCCGGGACGAGCGCGCCCTTCAGGTGTGTGACCTTGGTGTCGGCGGGCGCACGTTCCGAAACGTGCACGATCCGCCCCTCGGCGTCCACCTCGACGTAGCCGTTGGCGATGGGCCCGCGGTCGGCGGGGAAGACGAAGTCGGCGCGGTAGACGGGCATGGGAAAGTCGGAAAGTACAAGAGTGGAAAGTGGATGGTGGCCGTTGCACCGGCCGCGCTAACGTACGCTCCACGGCACTACGGACCGTAACGCGGCACTCGACCGGCCGCCCCAGCGCGCACTGCACGAGCCACTCTCCACTTTTCAACTTTCAAACTCTAACACCACCAGCCCATTGCGCATCCGCGGCTCGAACCACGTGCTCTTCGGCGGCAGGATCCCGCCGGCGTCCACGACGTCGAAAAGCTGTTTTGGCGCAAGCCCGAAAAGCATGAACCCCACCCGGTCCGGTCGGTGCTGCACCAGGTCGATCATGCCACGCGTGCCGAGCGTACCGGGCACGTACGTAATGCGCTGGTCGGTGCGGATGTCGCGCACGCCGAAGATGTCCCGCGCGATGGACTCGTTGAATCGGCCGGCGTCGAGGCCCGAACCGTTCGCGTCCAGGCGATCCCCGCGCCAGGTGAGCCCGAAGCTCTCGTCGCGCAGCAGCATCGTGAGTTTGCCGGGACCACTGGGCATGCTCGGGGCGGCGAGCAGTTCGACGCTACACACCTGCGACAGCCGCGCCATGAGCGCGAGCGGGCTCAGGTCTACCGGCAGTTGCGCCACGCGGTGGTACGGATTGATGCACACCTCGCTGCTCGCGAAAAGCCCGGCCAGCAAGGGGATCGTCGGCTTGCCCTGCGCCACCTGCCTGCGGTTGTACAGCGCCACCGTCGAACAGCGGTGGTGGCCGTCGGCGATGTAGACCGCGTCGACGGTTTTGGCGAAAGCCGCCTGCAATTCCTCGAACAGCGGCGTCCCCGGCGAGACCTCGTACACCTCGTGCCGGATGTGCGGTCCGTCGTCGACGGCGATGAGGAGCGGGCATTCGGCCACGGCTTTCGCCAAAACCCGTTCTACCCCCACCACGGCCGGGTAGGTCAGCAACACGGGTTTGACCTGCGCCTCGCGCAACATGAGTAGCTGCAACTGCTGCTGTTCGCTCGCCGCCAAAGTCCCCTCGTGGTGGTGGATCGTGCCGGACTCGTACTCCTCGGCGGGTACGCCACAGATCAGTCCCGTGAAGGTCCGACCGTTTTCGCGCAGGCGGTACACCAGCAGGCCCTCGCGATCGTGCTCCACGAACATGCCGCGCTTGCGGTACTCGCGGTAGTCCTGTTTGACGACCTCGAAGAAGGCGTCCGGGGCGGAGAGCAGGGCCGTCTTCGGCAAGACGGGACGTAGGGGCTGGACGATCACGTGGCGAACTTAACGCCGGATCCGCGGCGGGCACCCCCAAAAAGTAAGGCAAAGCGTCTCCGCTTTGCCTTCCCGTACTCTCACTAGTATTGAAACTTGACTTACACTGTGAGGC
The DNA here is from genome assembly GCA_965215115.1 of Saprospiraceae bacterium. Lineage (GTDB taxonomy): Bacteria > Bacteroidota > Bacteroidia > Chitinophagales > Saprospiraceae > CALDTK01. The sequence continues at coordinate 174,568 of OZ244050.1, read as the reverse complement.
CGCGAAGCCTCGCCTTAGCACTACACCAAACACGGTAGCAAAGTTTCCCGTGGCTCCGAGAATAGCGCAAATGCAAAGGCTCCCGCCGAAAATACCGATTTCTCGGTACGCCGACGGGAGCCTCGCTACTTGGTTAGGATAACGCGCTCGCTAGAGTGCGTACTCGTTGGCGCTCAGCATGGCGTCGGCGATGAGCTTGCGGTCGTCACGCACCTGCGGCACGGGGTACTTCGTAAAGCGCTTCACGCCCATGTTGAGGGCCTTGGCGACATCCCCGCCGGCGAAGCTCGCGAGGGCATCGGTGGCCGACTTGGCGATGCGGGCCTGGGAGTCGTGCGTGAGGACGCGCAGGATGGCGTCGTAAACTTTCTCGTCCACCTTGTGGGCCCCGAGCTCGGCGAGCTTGCGGACGCGGAGCAGCGTCGACTCCACGAGGTAGAGCTCGAGCATCATGTCGGCCACGTTCATCAGGATCATCTGCTCGTCCTTGAGGTTGAGCTTGCCGTCCATCTGGTCCTTCGCGGCGGCCCCGGCCACCATGAGGATGACCTTCTTGAAGTCGTCGACGGCCTTCTGCTCCTGGGCGTACTCGCCCTCGAGCGACTCGAAGCTCGGCATGGAGGCGAGCTCCTTCTGGACGTTCCACGCCGGTCCGACGATGTCGAGCTGGCCCTTCATCGCGCGGCGCAGGAGCTGGTCAACCATCAGGAGGCGGTTGATCTCGTTGGTGCCCTCGAAGATGCGGTTGATGCGGGCGTCGCGGTAGGCGCGCGCGGCGGTGCCCTCCTCGGAGTAGCCCATGCCCCCGTGCACCTGCACCGTCTCGTCGACGACGTAGTCGAGGGCCTCGGAGCCGGTCACCTTCAGGATCGAGCACTCGATGGCGTACTCTTCGGCGGCGACGCGCTTGGCGTCGTCGTGGCCCATGCCCTCGGCGGCCAGGGCGGCCGTGCGCAGTTGGATGAGGTTGGACACGCGGTACTGCGCGCTCTCGGCGGCGAACAGCCGGATGGCCTGCTCGCTGATCTTGTACTTGATGGCCCCGAAGGTCCCGATGCTCACGCCGAACTGGTGGCGCTCGTTGGCGTACTGGATGGCGGTCGTGGCGTTGGCCTTCGAGCCCCCGATGGCGAGGGCGCCGAGCTTGAAGCGCCCGATGTTGAGCACGTTGAAGGCAATCAGGTGACCCTTGCCGATCTCCCCGAGAACCGCGTCGGCCGGCACTTCGCAGTTCTCGAAATACACTTGGCGCGTCGACGAGCCCTTGATCCCGAGCTTATCCTCCTCGGCGCCGAGCGTGAGCCCGGGCGTGCCCTGCTCCACGATGAAGCCGGTGAACTTGTCGCCGTCCACCTTCGCGAATACGATGAAGATGTCCGCGAAGCCGGCGTTCGTGATCCACATCTTCTGGCCGTTGATGACGTAGTGCGTCTGGCCCTCGTTCATGCGGGCCTCCGTCTTGGCGGCCAGGGCGTCCGAGCCGGAGCCGGGCTCCGTGAGGCAGTAGCTCGCCTTCAGCGTGCCGTCGATCAGGCCCGGGAGGTACTTCTGCTTCTGGGCCTCGGTGCCGTAGTAGAGGATCGGCAGCATCCCAATGCCCGTGTGCGCCGCGTAGCTCGTCGTGAAGGAGCCGGCCGGGCCGAGGTCCTCGCAGATGAAGGTGTTGGTGTTGGTGTCGAGTGACATCCCGCCGTACTCCTCGGGCATGTGCGTGCCGAGCAGGCCCAACTCGGCCATCTTCTGGAGCAGTTCCACGGACAGGCCCTCGCGCTGCTTCTCGATGTCGTGCGCGACCGGGCGCACCTCCTGGGCCACGAAGTCGCGCACCATCTGCCGGATCATGCGCTGCTCCTCGTCGGCCTCCTCGGGGATGAAGACCTCGGAGGTGCCGGAGTTGCGGATCAGGAACTCACCCCCTTTCAGGATGTGCTGCTGGAGGGTCTTTTCGGGAAGCTGGGTCATAGGACGGGTTTGGCGAATGGAAGTGTATAGCGAAAATTCGCTACAAAGTTAAAAGGTTCAGCGAATATTCGCTGGAGCGAGCGAAAATCTCTATTCCATCCCGCAAAACCTGCGCCGAAGTCGGCCACTAGCGGACGCCGAGTAGATTCGTGACCGATCAAGCCCCTTTCGCGTATGCCCGTGCCCCCGGATCAGTTGGCCCGCCTCCGCGCGGAGGTCAACGCCCTCACCGCCGACGTCGCGCAGCAGCAGCGGCGCCTGCGTGATCTGACGGTCGAGCTGCAACGCCTGGCCGTGGTGCAGCAGGGCAGTGAGGAGGGACGGGAGGGGGCGGCTTTCGCCAAAACCGATGCCGGGTCCGTCGATGAGGTGCCGGTGTATCAGGGGGCTGGCCCCCCGCCACTGCCAGTTGGGGTTACAGACCAGCAAGGCGGCGATGGAGGGACTGCCGCCCCCACGCCAGCCTCGCGTCTCGGGGCAGGCTCAGCTTCGCGCCTCGCAGTGACGGGTCCTCCGACTTCGAGCCACCAAACAACCAATCAACCCAACCGCCAAACAACCACCCCCCAAGCCCCAAAGCACCCCCGTCCCACCGCGCCCATCGAGCGGTGGATCGGGCAGAACCTCCTGGCCCTCGTCGGAATTGGTATCCTGTTGCTCGGCGTGGGCATCGGCGTCCGGTGGGCGATCGAGAACGACTACATCGGTCCGCTGGCACGGATCGTCATGGGCTACGTCGTGGGGATCGCGCTGGTGGGTTTTGCCGAAAGGCTCCGCAAAGGTTACGACACCTTTAGTAGCGTCCTGCTCGGCGGTGGCATGGCCGTGCTGTACTTCGTCACCTACGCGGCGGCGGCGTACTACGCGCTGATCCCGCTCGGGGTGGCCTTCGGGATCATGGTCGCGTTTACGGCCTTCACGGTGCTGGCGGCGCTGCGCTACGATAGGCAGATCATCGCGCACCTCGGCTTGGTCGGCGCCTACGGCGTGCCCTTCCTGCTGAGTACCGGCGGCGGGGACTGGACGCTGATGCTCGGCTACGTGTCGGTCATCAACCTCGGCATCCTCGCCGTGAGCTTCTACCGGGAGTGGCGGCCGCTGGTGCTCGTGGCGATGGTGTTGACGTGGCTCGTGTTCCTCTCGATGATCTTCTGGACCGACGTGAGTACGGAGCCGGGCACGGGCGTCGCACTGGGCTTGGCGAGCTTCAACTGGGTACTCATCCTCGGGGCGCTGCTCGCGCCGAAGGTCCGGCTGGCCAGGGCACTATCGGCGCTCGAGGTGGCGGGCATGCTCTTCAACGGCGTGGCCTACTTCGGGATCGGGTACTACTGCCTGGAGGATGGCTTGCTCGAGAAGTACGAGGGGGTCTTCGCGCTCTTCAACGCGACGGTCTACCTCGCGGTGGCGCTGTACCTCAACTACCGCGCGCGGGCGGACGAGCAGCCGAGTCGCGCGCTGCCGATGCTGGCCGCGATGGCGATCGCCTTCGTGGCGGTGGCCATCCCGATCCAGCTCGACGGACCGTGGGTGACGGTGCTCTGGGCGGTGCTCGGGACGCTGGTCATGTACCTGAGCGGCAGGGTGGCGCTGCCGGTGCTGCGGTGGGGGAGTTATGCCTTTTTGCTGCTGGCGCTGGGGAGCTTGGTGGACGACTGGCAGGTGCAGCCGAACGATTTAAGGCCGGTGGTGAACGTCTACTTCCTGGCTTCGATCCTAGTGGCGAGTGGCTTTGCGGCGTCGGCTTACTTTCAGCAGCGACTGCAGTTGTCGGGGGCCAATCGCGTGTTCGAGATCGTCCTACCGCTCATCAGCTTGGCGCTGTTTTACCTGGCGGGACTGTTCGAGATCGACGTGTACTACAGCCTACAGACCGAGACCTTCGGAGAGGGGATCGGCTACGACGACTACCTGGCGTACGACGACGCTTACTACCTTCGGTTGGGCGCTGTCCGGAACGCGGTCGAAGTCTGGGGGGTGTTCTATACCCTCGCGTTCGCCGCCCTCGTGGGGGGACTCGAGTGGTTTTGGCGAAAGCGAAACCCGACGGCCAATCCCTGGAGCAAGCCGGTAGCCATTGTCGTACTCACGCTGAGTGTGGCTGCATTCCTCGGGCCGGGACTGTACGCCCTGAGTGAGGTCCGCGATGCCTTCCTCGACCAGGATCAGGACGGTGTACAGTACATCGACAGCGCTCACGTCGGGTGGCGGTACATCGGCTTTGGCCTACTGGCGGGCGTGATGGCGATGCTCTTCGCGCGGTTGCGTGCGACGCGGCTGTCCCCGCTCGCGCACGACGCCTTCGAGGTCGGCTTCCACGTCGTCGTGCTCTGGGTGCTGAGCAGTGAGCTGATCCACCAGCTCCGCATGGCCGACTCGGAGGTGCCCTACAAGCTCGGCATCAGCATTTTGTGGGGTTCGTACGCGCTACTGCTCATTTCGCTGGGCCTCCTCTGGCGGCGTTCGCACCTGCGGATCGCGGCGATCGTGTTGTTCGGCGCCACGCTCGTCAAGCTGTTCGCCTACGACCTGGCGTCCCTGTCGACGGTCTCGAAAACCATCGTCCTCGTCGTGCTCGGGGTCCTGCTGCTGGTGATGAGCTTCCTTTACGCGAAGTTTAAAGATCGGATCAGTGGAGAAGCGCAGGAAGATGGACTCGACGACGAGATCAGAGCAGATGAGCAGTAAGCTGTCCTCCGCGATACCGCGCGTCTCGGCGATGACCGCGCTGTACATCGTTTTGGCGCAAGCCGTCTTCCTTACAGTGGCTCAGGGCCAAAACTGTCGCGTCGTGCACCCGATCACGCCCGCGCCCAGCGGCTACCACGTGGTCGAACTGCCCGCCGCGGCCCTTGCCTTCGCGGAGGACGGCGACGGCGGTGGGGCGGGGAGGCCTTCGGGCGGGGTGTGCCGGGCTACCCGCGGAGCCTTCGCCTGCTCGGCAAAACCAGCGCCGGGGACACCGTCCAGGCCCCCTTCGTCACCGTGGCCACCGTCGAGGCGCCCCCGGTGCGGAGCCTGCCGCAGACCAACGTCGGGACCGTCGGGCAGGCCACGCGCTTCACGGTGGAACTCCCGGACCGACCGCTGATCGACCGGCTCTACCTGCTGCTCGGCAACAGCAACTTCGAGGGCCGGGTCCTGCTCGAGGCCGCGGACACGCCCGGGGACTGGCAAACGCTCCTGAAGTCCGCGCGCATCCTAGACATCAGCCAGGGCGCCGCCGATTATCGCTACACGAACGTGCGCTTTGCGCCGGTGCGCTTTCGGTACTACCGGCTCACGATCTCGGACATCGACGACCTCCGCGTCGAGGACGTGCAGACCGCGGAGGTGAGCCGCGGGCGACTCCTGCGGCGTCGCTACCCGGCTACGGTGAGCGTCGTGCCCCGCGTGGCGAGCACGAAGCAGACACAGGTCCTCATCGAGCTCCCCGAGGCGCGTCTCGTCGACCGCGTGCTCGTCTACGCGAGTGCCGACGTGCCGTTCGAGCGGCCGGTCGAGGTGAGCGCGGTGGCGGACACGGCGATCGGCGGGGACGGGCGGCTTCGCTACCGCGCGGTGGCCTCCGGCGGGAGCGTCCTCACGCCGGGCCTCATCGAGCCGACGACTTTCGCGGACGTGGTGACGCGGCGGCTCGTGGCCACGATCTACGACGGGGACGACCGGCCGCTGCGCATTGATTCGGTGGTGGTGGAGGGGCCGCGGCGCTTCGTGACGGCGCGCTTCGACGCGGGGGAGCGCTTCTGGTTGGCGTACGGGTGCGTTGGGCTCGGGTTGCCGGACTATGACCTGGCGCGACAGACGGAGCTGATCCCGGCGCAGTTGGACACGCTACAAGTCGGCCCGGCGGAGGAGGTAGCTATTGGTGGTGCGGAGGCCGGCGGGTGGCAGCTCGGGGACTGGGCGCTGTGGGCGGTACTGGCCGTGGTCGGGGTGTTGATCGTGGGGGTGGGGTTGCGGTTGTTGCGGACGGGCGGCGCAGCGGAGTCCTAATTCTCCGCTAGGAGTATGCCGACGAGCTGTTTGTTGGTCGCCTCGAGCCGGTCGATCGTGGCGACGCCTTCGTAATTGAGGTAGTAGGCCATCCAAACGAGGCGGCGGTTCAGGAGCAGGCCGTTGACGGTGGAGGCCACGGTGCGCGTACCCATCGATTCGTCGCCGTAGTCTATAAGGAGGACGTACGTAAACGACCGCTCGTCGAGCCTGTATGACTTCACTTTGACCGGCACGCCGACGGGGACCCCGAGGTCTAATTTGTCAACGGCTTCCTTGACGGCCTGCCCGCCGCCCTCGGCGAAGGCCGCACCGACCGCTTCGTACATTTCCCCAACCATGGCGGGATCTGTAGGCAGACGCGCTAGCGCATCCGTGCTGTACACCTTTAGGTAATTATCGAAAGCAAAGTTCCCGAGGCTATCGACGCTCGCGAACGTGGCGTCGTCGAGGTAGTAGCCGAGCACCTCATTCTCCGGGGCCTCCGTGGCGTCGGCGAGGGCCTTTACGTTGGGGCGGAGGTAGCACTCCGTGTAGCCGGGTATCTTGGGCAGGCAGATCTCTTTGGCGCCGAACGTGGCGGTTCGTGCGCAGTTGGGATTAGGCGCTTGTGCAGTGGCGCAGGCGCTGAAAAGTGCGCAGGCATTGCACAGCAAGTACGTTCTGATCATCGGGGGGAAATCAGCACGAAGCTACATGCGAATGTGCTCGGGAGCGCTCTTGTACGGTCGAATGCGCGGTGCTGGATTGAGGTCGATGCTGCAAATCAGCGACAGGTTTTGACGTAAGTCTGCTCCTCGCTGCTGCCAGAGACTACTTGCTTTTGACGCAGGTTTAGAGCCGATCAACTCCCCCCATAAAACAAATCCAGCATGTGCTCCAGCTCCACGATGTCCCGCACCATCACCTCCCGCGGCTTCGACCCGCGGGCCTCGCCGACGATGCCGAGCATACAGAGCTGGTCCATGATGCGGCCGGCGCGGTTGAAGCCAACCTCCATCCTGCGCTGTAGCAAAGATGTAGAGCCGACTAAGTTGTCGACCACCACGTGGGCGGCCTCGCGCAGTTTCTCGTCCGCGGACTCGACCGTGAGCCGCTCGGCCGCCGCCGGGTTGTCGTCCTCGCCGATGAACTCCGGGAGCATGTACGGATCGTAGAACCCCTGCTGCTCCCCGATGAACTCCAGCACCGCGTCGACCTCGGGCGTGTCCACGAAGGCGCACTGGATGCGGACGTTGTCGGTGCCCTGCGAGAGGAGCATGTCGCCCTGGCCGACGAGTTGCTCCGCGCCCGAACTGTCGAGGATCGTGCGGCTGTCGATCAGGCTCGTGACCCGGAAGGCCAGGCGCGCCGGGAAGTTGGCCTTGATGGCACCGGTGATGATCTTGACCGACGGACGCTGCGTGGCGATGATGAGGTGCATCCCGACCGCGCGGGCGAGCTGCGCGATACGGGCGATCGGCGCCTCGATCTCCTTGCCGGCCGTCATGATGAGGTCGGCGAACTCGTCGATGATCATCACGATGTACGGCAGGAACTTGTGCCCGTCGTTCGGGTTGAGGCGGCGCTCGGTGAATTTCTGGTTGTACTCCGTGATGTGGCGCACGCCGGCGAGCTTGAGGAGCTTGTAGCGCTCGTCCATCTCGATGACGAGCGAGTTGAGCGTGTTGATGACCTTCTTGTTCTCCGTGATGATCGACTCCTCCTGGCCGGGCATCAGCGTGAGGAAGTGGTTCTCGAGGCGGGAGTACAGCGAGAGCTCGACCTTCTTCGGGTCCACGAGTACGAGCTTCACCTCGGCCGGGTGCTGCTTGTAGAGCAGGCTCATGATGATGGTGTTGATCCCGACCGACTTGCCCTGGCCGGTCGCACCGGCGATGAGGAGGTGAGGCATCTTCGCGAGGTCGACCACGAGGGTCTCGTTCTGGATCGTCTTCCCGAGCGCGATCGGGAGCGCCATCTTGGCCTTGCGGAACTTCTCCGACATGAGCACGTCGCGCAGGGCCACCATCTGGCGACTCTTGTTCGGGACCTCGATCCCGATCGAGCCGCGGCCCGGGATCGGGGCGATGATGCGGATGCCGAGGGCGCTGAGGCTCAGGGCAATGTCGTCGGAGATGTTGCGGAACTTCGAGATCCGCACACCCGGGGCCGGGACGATCTCGTAGAGGGTGATCGTCGGACCGACCGTGGCCGAGATGCTGATGATCTCCAGGCCGAAGCTCCGCAGGCTCTCGACGATCTGACCTTTGTTCTCGATCAGCTCCTCGCGACTCACGGGCTCGCCGATGTCGGGGTACTTGACCAGCAGACTGATCTCCGGGTAGCGGTAGTCGCTGAGGTCCAACTTCGGATCGTAGGGGCCTTGCTCCTCGGCCTCGGTCTCGCCCTCGGCGGCGAGGATGTCGCGGACGTTGTCACCGGGCTTGACGGCAAACGCGTTGGGGACGGCGCCGGTGGCGTCCGTAGCCGCGGTCGGCTCGTCCTCCTCGGCGTTGTCGAAGTCCTCGTCGCCCCTGGCGTACGTGACCTCCATGTCGAGGTCGTCCATGTCTACCGGGCTCGCGGACTGAGTAGCGCCGCCGTCGACGCCGAGGTCGCTGATGTCGAAAGCGTCGACGTCGACCGGGGCGGGGGACGGCTGGTCTGGCTCGGCGGCGGGGGCGAGGTCCTCGGCGAGCGGGAGCTGCGTGGTCGACTTCGCGGGTGGCTCCTCGACCGCGGCCACCTCGTCTTCGTAGCTGATGATGGTGCTGTTGTGGGACTTCGCGCCGGTGCTCGCCGTGCCTTTCCCACTGCCGTCGCTATCGGTGCCGCGGCGCTGGAAGCGCCCCACCAACTCCGTGATCCCCCCCGGGAGCGCCGCCTTGAGTTCGACGCGCTCGAGGAGTTGCCCACTCCTGATCTCGTCGAGCGAGGGGTCGAAAATCCACACCACGAGCACGACCACCACCAGTGCAATCAGCAGCAACATGCCGGGCACGCCGATCAGGTTTTCGAGGAAACTCGCCACCAAATACCCGTACGCCCCGCCCACGGGGAAGTCCACCATCTGGAACAGGAACGCCAGCATGATCGACAGCCCCATCAGCCCCGCCAGCCCCCACCGCAGCTGCCGCTGGAGCTTGACCAGCGGGCGCCGTTGCAAGATCGCCAAGCCCGTGATCCCTAACAGGTAGACGAGCAGAAAGCTGGTCGCCCCGAAGCCGTTGAAGAACGCCGTGTGCGCGCTGATGGCCCCGAGTGGCCCGAGCCAGTTGGCGACCTCGACGTCGGTGAAGAGGATGCGCCAACCGTAGGTGAGGACCCCGTCCGCATCGGCCTTCCACGTGAACAAGTAGGAGATGAATGCGAGGCAGAGGTAGAGCGAGACCGTGAGGGCGCTAAAGCCTGCGATCTTGCGGTACCGCTCGTCGCGGCTGCCGTCGCCGGCGGGTTTCTTGCGGCTGGAGGCCATAGTGTTCGTGGTTTCTCGTCGTCCGTCGCCGGGGCTGGCCGACGGACTACCCACAAACATAACCGGTGGCCTACGCCTGAGAGGCGACGATCATATGAAAGCTTTCCCTCACGGGTGAAATCACCCGATCCCGGTACGAACAAAGGCGTAGCGCGTGCGTCTCGCCTAGCTCCAATCCCGATCCAATGAGCCAGCAGCGCATCTCCGTCGACATCAGTCTCTACCCCCTCCACGCCGACTACAAGGCGCCGATCCTGCAGTTCATCGGCAAGCTCCGCGAGGTGGAAGGGTGCGAAATACTCGCCAATCCGCTCAGTACGCAGTTGTACGGTCCCTTCGACCTGGTCTGGGGGGCGCTCGGCCGACTGCTCCCGGAGGTGTTCGGCGAGGAGTTCAACAGCGTGGTCGTGCTCAAGGTCGTCTCGGTGGATGTCAATGGCTAGGCATCGTGCTGGCTCGTCCGTCGGGGGCGGCTTTCGCCAAAACTTGAGCTTCTCGCACAATTCGCGTCCTTGTGCCCCATGAGCCCACCGTCCCCCACCGAAGCGAATCCTGAATCCGGAGTCACTGTTCGCCGCGGCGAAACCGCCGACCTCGAAGCCGTCTTCGCGCTCGTCCAGGAACTCGCGGAGTTCGAGCGCATGCCCGGGGAGGTGGCCACCACACCGGCCATCTACCGCGACGACTTGGCCGAGGGTTGGTTCGAACTCCTCGTCGCCGAGGACGCTACGGGCGCGGTCGTCGGCGCGATGGTCTACTACTGGGCCTACTCCACGTGGAAGGGGCGCATGCTCTACCTCGAGGACTTCGTCGTCGCCCCGGACCGCCGACGCCAGGGCATCGGCGGGGCCCTCTGGTCGTCCCTCGTGGACGCGGCGCGGGCCGGCGGCTGCACCAGCATAAAGTGGCAAGTGCTGAACTGGAACGACTCCGCGAAGGCCTTCTACACCAAGATGGGCGCCGAGATGGAGGGCGGCTGGGAGAACGGGCGGCTCTGGGTGGAGGCGTACTGAAGGAATTGCTCAGACGCCTGGGTCGGGGGTCGCGGAGGCACTACTTTCCCATCGCTCTGCTTTGCGATTAGGGTCCATAACAGCTGGCTCGCCACGGACTTTGTAAACTCCCTGATCCAGAAGGTTCCTGTTACTCGCGGGGTACCCCCCCCGACCCCCCTTATTCAACCGGGCTGCCAGACCTTCGCTTCGCTCGATCCGGCAGCCCGGCTGAACAAGGGGGGAGGCGACCGTGCAGCACCGCATTGCTAGCGGAGTTTGCGGAGTGTGCGGCGTGTGCGGCGCGCACGGGGCGTTAGCGCGACGACGGCCGGGGGCGTTCGCCTCCCCCCTTGTTTTGGTTTCCGCCGCGGAGACGCGAAGCGAATTCGCGGCGGAAACCAAAATAAGGGGGGCCGGGGGGGTTACCCACGAATTAAAAGCAAAACCTCATCCCCCAAAGAGGACTCCAGAATTGATGAAAACGTCTTGCCCCCCCCTCGACCCCCTTATTCCGCTGTGCACACACCTTTCACTGCGCTCGATCTCGCGCCCGCCAGTACAAGGGCGGGAAGATCAAGCGGGCGGGCGAAAGCCCGACCCCCGCTACGAAAACCCCTTACCCGCCACCCTAGTACTTCCGACTCGCCAGCAGCGCCACCATCTCGCGCAACTCGGCCCGCGCATCGGCATCACCGTCGAGCGTATCCACCTCGGCCAGGGCGGCGGCCGTGAGGCCCTCTACCTCGCGCCGCAAATCATTCTCGACCCCCAAACCTCGAAAGGTCTCCAGGACCTCCGACACCAGCGGCTCGCGCTGTTCAGGACGCAGTCCGTAGATATGGATCAGCCGCTGCCGCACGTCCGCGTCCACGAGCTCGAGGGCGCGCAGGAAGGGCGCCGACTGCTTCCCGCGCCTCACGTCGCCGTAGTCCATCTTCCCGGTCACTTCCCGCGTGCTAAACGTATCCAGTACGTCGTCCAGGATCTGGAAGGAGCGTCCGGCCAGGTCGCCGGCGCGCGCGAGGCCCGCGAGCGTGGCGACCGGCAGTCCCGCGATCGTCCCGCCCATCGTGAGCGCGGCGGTGATGAGCACGCCCGTCTTCCCGGCGATCATCTCGAGGTAGTGGGGGTAGCTGTACGCCCCGCCCGCCCCGGCCTCCATGTCCATGTCGCGCTGCTGGCCCTCGCAGAGCCGGGCCGCCATGTCGCCGAAGGTCTTCAGGAGCGTCAGCGCCAGCGGCCCCTCGTAATGGTCGAGCAGGTAGGCGTAGCTGCGGATCAGCATCGCGTCCCCGGCCAGGATCGCGGTCGGCTCCCCGTAGGCGACGTGCACGCTCGGGCGCCCCCGCCGGGTGTCGGCCGCGTCCATGATGTCGTCGTGGAGCAGGGTGAAGTTGTGGAATAGCTCCACGGCGTAGGCCGCGGGGAGCGCCCGCGACGCGTCGGCCGACCCGAGGGCGTGTGCCCGCAGCAACAGCATCGGCCGCACGTACTTCCCGCGGGCCGCCATCGCGTAGCGGATCGGGTCGTACAGCGTGGCGGGCTGCGCGTCGAAGGACTGCGCGTCGGCGAATGCCGCGAAGGCCTTCGCGAGGGCGGCGGTCGACGTGAGTAACTCGGGCATGCGGCAAGGATACAGCCCGGCCCGCACAAGGAAAGGTCGACCGAATCGGCGCTACCCAAATTGTGGTACACGATTTGGTAGACTCACCGCAATGCAAGTCTCCCGCCGCCCCGTCAACATCCTCCTCGTCGAAGACAACCCCGGGGATGTCCGCCTCACGCAGGAGGCCTTCCGCGAGGGCAACATCCCCGTCGACCTCGACGTGGCCCGCGACGGCGTCGAGGCCATCGCGTACTTGCGCGGCGAGCCCCCCTTCACGGCGGCCAAGACGCCCGACCTCATCCTGCTCGACCTCAACCTCCCGAAGCGCGACGGGCGCGAGGTGCTGCTCGACATCAAGACCGACCCGAAGCTCAAGCGCATCCCCGTGGTCGTGCTCACGACCTCCAACGCCGAGGCCGACATCATGAAGAGCTACAACCTCCACGTCAACTGCTACATCAACAAGCCCGTCGACTTCGACCGCTTCTTCGATATCGTGCAGAAGATCGAGGACTTCTGGCTCACGACCGCCGTGCTGCCGAGTATGGTCGCCTAGCCAACCCTCGCGCCCGCTCCTCGTTTAGTCTCCGTATGGAGCGCAACGAAGGACTCATCGACATCGTCATCGTCGGGGCCGGGCCCTCCGGGATCGCCGTGGCCATCGCCGCCCAGGACGCCGGACTCTCGCACCTCATCATCGAGCGCGGCCCCCTGGCCAATAGCCTCTACCACTTCCCGGTCAACATGACCTTCTTCAGCACCTCGGAGAAGCTGGAGGTCGGCGACGTGCCCTTCATCAGTCACGCCGACAAACCCTCCCGCACCGAGGCCCTCGAATACTACCGACGCCTCGTCCAGAGCAAGAAACTCGACATCGTCACGTATACCGACGTGACGCAGGTTTTGCCGAAAGGCGACCACTACCGCCTCACGACCTCCGGCGAGACCTACCGCGCGAGGAACGTCGTGCTCGCCACCGGCTACTACGCCGTGCCGCGGATGCTCGGCGTACCGGGCGAGGACCTCCCGAAGGTGCGCCACTACTACGACGACCCGCACCTCTACATCGGGCAGCGCGTCCTGGTGGTCGGCGCGGCGAACAGCGCCTGCGACGTGGCCCTCGAGACCTGGATGAAGGGCGCCACCGTGACGATGGCCATCCGGGGCGACCGCATCTACGACCGCGTCAAGTACTGGATCAAGCCGAACATCGAGAACCGCATCGCCGAGGGCTCGATCACGGCCTACTTCAACACCACCGTCCGCGAGATCACGCCCGCCGAAGTAGTGCTCGATACGCCGACCGGCGAGGTGCGCGTACCGAATGACTTCGTGCTCGCGATGACGGGCTACCAGCCGGACTTCGGGTTCCTCGCCAAGTGTGGGGTGGACTTCGGGGAGGACGATATGCGCATCCCTAAGTTCGACGAGGAGACCTGTGCCGTGGCCGGTCGCGAGGGCCTGTACATCGCCGGCGTCATCCAGGCGGGACTGGCGACGAGCAAACTCTTCATCGAGAACACCCGCCACCACGGCAAGGCCATCGTCGGCGACATCCTCGCGCGGCGCGCTACTGCGGCCACGTTGGTTCCAGCGGGCGAATGGGCCACAGTCGATTAGTCGGGAGCCAGCCTGATTCGCCTGTCGGCAAAACGGCCTGCGTGTAGCCAGCCAGCGTTTCGGAGGTCGTGACCACGGTCCCGGCGGAGATCAACCGGGCCGGCGGTGCACTCGCCGACGGTGCGGACCTCAGTTGGAGCGAGTCCACGGCCTGCGTACCGTCGGTGAGGGCGACCGCCTCCGGGGGGTGCGCGAGCGTGTTTTGCCGAAAGGCCACCCACAAACACACCAAACCTACCACCAGTCCCGTCACCAACGCGACCCAGGGCGCCGCGAAGGCTTGGTCCCGGCGGCGTGCGATCTGCCGCACGAGCGATACGCCCACGAGCGCGAAGCAGAGCACGGCGAGGAGTGCCGGCAGGTTCGGGAAGGGCAGCCGGCCAACTTTTGCCGCCAGGCCATCGATGCCGCCGAGCGGTAGGGGGACCAGGTCGGAAGGGATCTCGGCGTAGGCGCGGGACTTCAGCTGCGCGAGGGTCGAGGTGCCACCGAGCAGTTCGGCGTTGCGGAGGGCCCACGTCGCAGCGGGTACGTCTCCCGCCGCGAGGCTCGCTTCCGCAAAACCTTGGTACGCCGCCGCCGAGGGCGCATCCTCGAGCGAGGCGCGAAACGAGGCCCGTGCCGTAGCGAAGTCCGCAGCCGCGAGGGCGGCCACCCCGGCCCGGTAAGCGTCCGCGTCGGCGGGCTTGGCCAGCGCGGAGGTCCACGCGCCGCATACGCAGGCACAGACGATGAGACTCGCGCGGGCGAGTACGCGCATCAGTGTAAAGCGCATTGCTGCAAAACCCATCACTGTAGATCGTCTTTTGACTTCGGCCGTCGCTCGATCTCCCAGCGGAAGTCCTCCAGCAGTACGCTTTCCCCGCCGCTGGCTGGGATGGGCTCGAGCGCGCCCTCGGGCTGTTCGTAGAAGAAAATATCCTTGAGCTGGCCGGTCTCGAACTGCAGTCGCATCCGGGAGGCGCGCACGTGGTTGACGCCGATGTAGGACTTGTCCTCCTCGTCCTGGATGTAGTACACCGATTCGGCGTTGCCGCGCACGACCATCCCGTCGATGGTGCCCTCGAGGAAGTCGACATCCACCTGGCGACCCTTGATCTGGTTGTAGAAGATTTCGTCGGTGCTGTTGACGATCATCGACTTGGACCGGAGCAGCACCCGGTCGACGGTCTCGTTGCGGAGGCGAATCGTGATGGTGTCGGCGATGAACTGGCTCGTGTCCGACCAGACGAGCGGGTCGCGGAAGAGCGTAAACGCCGAGTCGACGCTGTTGAAGGCCAGCGAGTCACACACCGCCTGCAGGTCGAGTTTGTAGATGCGGACGTTGTGGTAGGCGAGGATGAGGCGGATGCTGTCGGGTAGGGGAGTGGCCGCGGTGGAGTCGTCACCGACGAGGAACCGTTCCCCCGCCGCGAAGGTGTCCATCAGGATCGGGGCGATCGGCTGGCGATCGATACGGTTGTTGACCTGTACGAGGGCCGCACTGTCGAGCGCGTCACGGCGCAGGCTATCCAACGCCAGGTCGATCACCGGCGGCGGCGGGGTGGGTAGTTTTTGGGGTACGGCCAGCGCTTCGGGGCGCTCCGTCGAGGCACTATCCCTGGTCGACACGACTACACCGGTATCGAGGGAGCCGTCCGGCGTTTTGGCGAAAGCTAGACTGTCTGTGACGGTGCTATCGCCAACAGGGGTAAGGACGGCGCGCGTCGTATCGACGACGTAGGCCTTGCGAAAGCTCAGCAGCGTGTCCGCGGAAATGTGTATCGAATCCGTCTCGACGAGCGTGCTGAAGATCGGCCGCCCGCCGAAGGCCTTGACGTACTCCCCGTCACGCCGGTATATCACGTCATCGGCGACGATCGCGCGCTGGGCGGCCGTGTCCCGCCACCGCACCTGCCCGTGGACGAAGGCCAGGCCCAGCGAATCATTGAACGACACCGAGTCCGCACTCAACAGGTACGGCGGCTCGCTGATGTTGACGCGCCCCGTGCTCGTGAAGGTTTGCGTGAGGCCATCGTAGTGGATGCGCTCGCCCCGGACGCGCTGCGTTCCGTCGACGAAGGTCGCGTCGCCGAGGAGTTGGGTCTTGTTGGTCCGCTCGTTGTAGCGGATCGTATCGCCCACCGCGCGCCGCGTCTCGTCGGCGAAGCGCGCGTTGCCCACGAGCCGGAAGTCGTCGGTAAGGCCATCGTAGTAGATCACGTCCGCCAGCGCCCGCTGCGTCCCGCGCGCTACTTGCGCACTGCGGCGAAACTCCCCGACGCTGTCGACCATGTTGTAGTACCCGTCCTCGCAGTACACCCGCGAGTCCGTCGTCGCGATGACGGTCGGCCCCTCGAAGTACACGATCCGCGCCTCCGTATTAAAACTGAGGGTATCGCTGATGAGGCTAAAGTCCTGCCCGACCACGAAGACCGAGTCCCGAAAATTAGCCAGGTGCTGGTTGACGTCGTAGGCCCCGCTCATGCTCGACAGCTGCGCCTGCCCGTCGGTGAGTTTCGCGCGGGATCGGTAGCGCGCCTGCTTGGTGGCGAGGTCGTAGCGCAGACTGTCGGTAAAGAGCTTCTGCACGCCGTTGACGAGTACCACCTTCCCGTACAGAAAGGCCAGTTGCTGGTCGGCGTAGTAGCGCATCGAGTCGGCAAACAACTGCAGCGTGTCGTTTTGCAGCAGCACGACGTTGCCCCTTGCCCGTACGAAATCGTTGTCGCGGATCACGGCCTCGTCGCAGAAGATGTACATCTCGCCCTGCCGGAGTTCGACCTCGCCCGAGAGCTTCTGGAAGGTAACCTTACCCTCGACGATCCGCTCGTACACCTCGGCGAAGTCGATGATGACGGGCTTGCCCGTCGACGTGTCCCGTTGCGGCACCGGGGCCGTCTGCGCGCCCGCCTGCGGGAGACCGAAGGTCACGCAGGCCACGACGAAGACGAAGAGGAGGCGGAGCATAGGCGGCGGGGGGGGGCGCGGGACGGGGGGCAGGACGGCCGGCAAAGGTGCACACTAGGCTGTTCGTACCCCTACCTTCGCCGCCGCAATCGAAGATCGACCATGATACAACGCGTCCAGAGCATTTATCTGCTGCTCGCGAGCGGCAGCTTTTTCGGCACCTTCCTCACGCCCTTCGCCAGTTCGGAGGTGGCCGTGCCCGCCACGGTGCTCGCGGATCAGGAGTTTAGCACCACGGACAGCGTCGGGATGGTCGTCCTCTTCGCGTTGGCGGGACTCGCCGCGGCGGGGGCCATCTTCCTCTACGCCAACCGCAAGCTACAGATCCAGATCAGTTGGGCGGCGATGGCCGCTGGCCTCATCGCTTACGCGGTCGGTGTGCTGGCGTTCATGCAGGACGGCGAGGCGATCGGCAACGTCCAGGTGGACGGAAGTGTCGGGGGCATTTTCCCGCTCGTGGGGGCGATCATGTCCATACTGGCCGTGCGGCACATCCGCAAGGACGAGAAGCTCGTGCGGAGCGCGGATCGGCTGCGGTAGGCAAACTGGTGCGGGGTGCGGGGTGCGGGGTGCGGGGTGCGGGGTGCCAACCGACGTCTCATTGCCCGAACTCGGTGGGCTCCGACTCCGAGAGGACTAGGGGGATACGGTCGCGGATGGCGTTCTGCTGTGCGGTCGTGAGTTCGTCGAACGGCCTGCCGTAGTCTGCTCTCGCCTCGGCGTCCCAGAGCTCGCGGTAGGCGGCGAGGAGTTCGTTGTACACCGCCACGTAGGTCGTGTAGCTGGTCCCGCGGTCGTTCTTCAGCGAGATGATGGCGTTCTGCGGGCTCAGGGCCATCATTGGGTCTTGAGTCGGGTTGGCGATGAAGCGCTTGGCCTCGGCGCGGAGGTCCTCGATGCGGAAGGCCTCGTCGCGGACGAGGAGTTCGTTGTCCTTGTTGACGAGAACGCGGAAGAGGTTTCTCGGGTGAACCGCTACGTCGATCTCCTCGTCCACCGACCAGGGCGGCAGTCGGACCAGTACCCCTTTGTCCTCCACGATCTCGGTCGTGACGAGGAAAAAGATAAGCAGCAGGAAAGCGATGTCGGCCATCGAGCTGGCGTTGATCTCGGGGGCGAGCAGGCGGGTGGGGCGGGGCATGTGGGAGCTATAGGTTGGTGAAGGAGACGGTGCACTGCAGGACCGCAGCATGGCGTCGAAAGTGACCTGGCCAGCGCCAAGCCCGACACGCTCCAGGATGCACACACCCGCCGCCGTGGCGTTTGCGTAGGCTACAAAAGGCGAGCGGCCCCTCCGACTATTGTCGAAGAGGCCGCTACGAACCCTGGAGGGGCAGGGCTACACTTGTGAGCTACGGAGTCCTAGAGGTCCTCGCCGCGCTTCTTGGTCGAGTAGTTGACGCGGAGCTGGTTCTGCTTGCGCAGCTCGGTCTTCACGTCGGTCACGATCCCCATCGTCACGTCGCCGTCCACGCGGAGGGAGGTCGTGATCTTGTTGTGCTGGTTCTCGGGGATGTTCTGCTTGAACTCGGCGATGAACAGCGGGATGTCGGTCTCCTTCTTGATCTTGTCGCCCAACTGAATCTGCGGGGCCGTGCCGTAGAGCGCCTCGTACTGAGGGGAGGGCTTGCCGATGTAGATGTAGTTGACGAGCGTCTTCTCCTCGAGCTTGGTGAGCTCGGTGGCGGAAGGCGTGTTGACGCGGACCTTGAGGTCCGACTGCCGCAACACCGTGACCACCATGAAGAAGAACAACAGCATGAAGATGATGTCCGGGAGGGACGCCGTCGAGATGGCTGGCATGGGCTTCTTGCCCTTGTACTTAGAAAATTTGGACATGGCGGTAGTGTTTGAGGGTTATTCCCCGAAGGCCGTGGGTTCGGCCTCCGAGAGGACGAGCGGGATCTGCTCGCGGATCTTGTCTTTGTCGTTGTCGGTGAGTTCTTCGTAGGGCTTGCCGAAGCGCGCCTGCGAGGACTCCTCCCAGAGCTCGTTGTAGGCCGCGAGCAACTCGTTGTAGACCGTGACGTACGTATCGTAGGTCGTACCGCGGTCGTTCTTCAGCGAGATGATCGCGTTCTGCGGGCTCAACGCCATATCCGGATCGTTGCGCGGGTTGAGGATGAAGTTCTTGGCCGCGTCGCGGAGGCCCTTCAGGTCGGCCGGCTCGTTGCGGACCAGGAGTTCGTCGTTCTTATTGACGAGCACCTGGAACACGTTGCGCTGGTTGAGCTTGAGCTCCGGCGGCGGCTCGTCGCTCCAGGGCGGGAGTCGCACGAGGACGCCTTGGTCCTCGACGATCTCGGTGGTGACCAGGAAGAAGATCAGGAGCAGGAAGGCGATGTCCGCCATCGAGCTCGCGTTGATCTCCGGTGCTTGTAGTCGCTTTCCTCTTGCCATTACTTAAAGAAGCTTAGCACCTCGCTCACGGCGAGGGCGAGGACGGCACCGCCGGCCATGATGAGGGCCGTGGCGATGGCGCCGGTGATGAATTTGCTCTGTCCTTCCTCAACGAAGAAACCGTCTTTGGCTTGTGCCGCCAGCATGGCCGTATCGGCGTCCGCGGTGGAGTACAGGATGAGCAGGAGGATGATCACGGCCGCCAGTCCGAGGAGGCCCTTGAGGGCGCCCTTCGGGTTGGTGGCCACTTGGTAGATGCCGAAAATGACGGCAGCGGCGGCGCAGGCGAAGGCTAAAAATGCGGCGCCGTACATGCCGAAGTCGAAGATCGAAGTGTCGTAGCGCGAGACGTCGGTCTCGGGGATGGCCTCGAAGTCACTTACACCGCTGAAGATGAAGATGAGCATGAGGACCACGATGACCAGACCCAGACCAAAGGCTAGCGTCTGACCATTCCGCGTGAGGAAGGTATACATGTGCAGTTAGCTTGTGGTGAGGGGGTTACTTGACGAAGACGCGGTTCTGGTCCATGATGTCGACCAGGGCGATGGAGGCGTCCTCCATCTTGTTGACGATCGAGTCGATCTTCGACACGATGTAGTTGTAGAAGATCTGCAGGATGATCGCGACGACCAGACCGAAGACCGTGGTCAAGAGGGCGACCTTGATACCCGTGGCCACGACCGCGGGCGAGAGCTCCCCGGTGGCGGCGATCTTGTCGAAGGCCTGGATCATCCCGATGACCGTCCCCATGAACCCGAGCATCGGCGCGATCGCGATGAACAGCGAGATCCACACGAGGCCCTTCTCGAGGAGCCCCATCTGCACCGAGCCGTACCCGACGATGGCTTTCTCGACGGCGGCCGGGCCCTGCCCGGCGTTCTTGAGGCCCTCGTACATGATGCTGGCCGTCGGGCCGGCCGTGGAGCGAGCGACCTCCTTCGCGCCCTCGAGGTCACCTGCCTTCAGGTTCTCGTCGATGCGGCTCAGGAGCTTGTCGGTGTTGACGGTGGCGACGTTGAGCGTGATGATGCGCTCGATGCAGAAGGCGAGCCCGAGGATGAGGCACACGAGGACGCACATCATGAAGCGCCAGTCGCCCTGGATGAAATACTGCTTGAGGAGCTGGAAGCCGCCCACGTTGGCGTTGACGTCCACGCCGTCTTGGGCGTAGAGGCTAACGGCCATCATCGACAGACCGAAGCAGAGCGACAGGGTAAGAAATTTGCGCATTGCGGATTGTTTAAGTGCGTTCAGTTGTTTTTGAAAGGTGGCGGAGAGACAGGGATTCGAACCCTGGGAACCTTGCGGTTCACACGCTTTCCAAGCGTGCCCGATCGTCCACTCTGGCATCTCTCCAAATCGAGGCGTAATGTAATTCGAGTCGCGGCGTTTCCAAGTCCTGTGGGGAAAATCAGGAACAAACCGCCGGATTCTTCTTTCGCCGCGCCCACCGCCCGACCGGCGTTCCGGTGTGCGTTGGGGCTGCTAGATAGCATAGCTGCGGCGAAAGTTAATCATCCACCGCGTCACTACCCCTTTCGTGGGGCAAGGTAGCAGATGCCGCCCTCAGGCGAAGAGGCGGTCGGCGTTGGCCGTCGTGAAGGCCCCCACCTCCGCTACGCCTACGTCCAGACAGCCCGCGAGCGCCTCGGCGACGTGCGGCAAGTAGGCGCTCTCGTTGCGTCGACCGCGCCTCGGCACGGGGGCGAGGTAGGGGCTGTCGGTCTCGAGGACGAGGTACTCCCTGCCCACGGTCCGCACTACCTCGGGCAACTCGCCCGGGTTTTTGTACGTCAGCACCCCGCCGATCCCGAGGGAAAAACCCATTGCCGTGAGCTCCCTCGCCTGCGCCACCGTGCCCGTGAAACAGTGGAACACGCCGCGTAGCCCACGGTCTACGAGGGGCCGCACCATACTTATGGTCTCGTCGATGCTCTCGCGACAGTGCACGACGATGGGTCGGTCGAGGCGCAGGGCCCACTCACACTGCCGCCGGAAGGCCTGCTGTTGCTCCGCCCAGAACTCGTTGCTCCAGTAGAGGTCCGTCCCGATTTCGCCGATGGCTGCCCAGGGCCGCTCCCCCAATCGCGCTTCCAGGACATCGAGCTGCGCCGCGTAGTCGGTTTTGACGGAAGTCGGGTGCAGGCCCAGCATCGGCAGGCACACGCCGGGGTAGGCTTTCGCCAAAACGAGCATCGGCTCCACGGACGCCGCGTCGATGTTCGGCAAGTACATCCGCTCCACCCCGGCGTCGAGGGCGCGCTGGACGACGGCATCCCGGTCCTCGTCGAACTTAGGGGAGAAGAGGTGGGTGTGGGTGTCGATCATAGGCTTCCGGTCGGACGCAAAGAGCGCAATGGAGACGCAAGGTTCGCAAAGGCTATGCGTGACGGCCTTGCGCTCCTTGCGTCTCCATTGCGAACCTTGCGTCCATTCATAACGCGAAGGCCTCCGCCACCAGCTCCGCCTGTTGCTTCTCGTGGCGCTTCTTGAAGCCCGTCGCCGGGCTCGCCGTGGCCGGGCGCCCGACGTAGCGAATTTCGGTGCCGGGGCAGTAGCAGTTGTGGATGTAGCGCCACGGGCCCATGTTCTCGGACTCCTCTTGCACCCAGACGAGTTCTGCCTTCGAGTAGCGCTCGCGCAGGGCCTGGATCTCGGGCGCGGGCAGGGGGTAGAGTTGCTCGACGCGGCACAGGGCCACGTCGGTGATCTCGTGTTCGCGCTGGTGGGCGAGGAGGTCGAAGTAGACCTTGCCGCTGCACAGCAGCAGGCGGCGGACCTTGATGAGGTCGGCGTCCGTGGTTTTGGCGAAAGCCGCATCGTCGTACACGGGCCGGAAGCGCGTGCCCGGGCCGAACTCCGCCAGGTCACTCACCACCTCCGGGTGGCGCAGCAGACTCTTCGGGCTCATCACCACGAGGGGCTTGCGGAAGTCCCAGGCCAGTTGGCGGCGCAGGAGGTGGAAGAAGTTGGCCGGCTGCGTGACGTTGGCCACGATCATGTTGAAGTCGGCGCACTGCTGCAGGAAGCGCTCGACCCGGGCCGAGGAGTGCTCCGGGCCCTGGCCCTCCATGCCGTGCGGCAGCAGCATCACCAGACCCGACATCCGGCCCCACTTGCTGGCCGCGGACGTTATATACTGATCGACGATCGTCTGGGCGCCGTTGTAGAAGTCCCCGAACTGCGCCTCCCAGACCACGAGGTTCTCCGGGCTCGCGAGCGAGTACCCGTACTCGAACCCGAGCACGGCGAACTCACTCAGCAGCGAGTTGTAGATGCGGTACTGGCCCTGGCTCTCGCCGAGGCGCGAGAGGCGGTTGTACTCGGTGTACTTCTCCTCGTCGTGGAGGACGGCGTGCCGGTGGCTAAACGTGCCGCGCTTGACGTCCTGCCCGCTCATGCGCACGTCGCGGTTCTCGAGCAGGATGCTGCCGTAGGCGCTCAGTTCGCCCAGCGCCCAGTCGAGGCGATCGTCGTCGATGAGGGCCTGCGAACCCTTGAAGAGGCGCGCCATCTTGCGCAGGGGCGTGAAGCCCGCGGGCACGTCCATGAGGGCCCGGAGGATGTGCCGCATGCGGTCGAGCTCGACGCCCGTCTCCGGGTAGAGGTCGGCCTCGTCGACGTTGACGCGCTTGCGCAAAGAGCGCCAGGCCTGCTCGGTGTCCTGGTAGGTGTAGGGCAGCTCCTTCTGCTTGACGTCGTCGAGGCGGGCCTGGAGGAAATCGTTGAAGGCCTGCTCGCGGGCGCCGGCCTCCTCGGTGGTGATGTCGCCGCGCTCGGAGAGCTGCCTGACGTAGAGCGCGTGCGGGTCGGGGTGCTCGTCGATGAGCTTGTACATGAACGGCTGCGTGAACTTCGGGTCGTCGCCCTCGTTGTGGCCGTGCTTGCGGTAGCAGACCATGTCGACGAAGACATCGGAGTTGAACTTCTGCCGGTAGTCGACCGCGAACTGGATCGCGAACACGACCGCCTCCGGGTCGTCGCCGTTGACGTGGAGCACGGGGGCCTGCACGAGGCTCGCCGCGGCGGTGCAGTAGGTGCTCGAGCGCGCGTCGTCCCAGTCGGTCGTGAAGCCGATCTGGTTGTTGATCACGAAGTGGAGCGTGCCGCCGGTGTAGTAGCCGTTGAGTTGCGACATCTGCACGACCTCGTACACGACGCCCTGCCCGGCCGCCGCGGCGTCGCCGTGGATGAGGATCGGGAGGATGCGGTCGTAGTCGCTCGCGTACAGGGCGTCGGCCTTCGCCCGCGAGAAGCCCTCGACGATCGGGTTGACGGACTCCAGGTGGCTCGGGTTGGGGACGAGCTTGAGGTGGACGGTTTTGCCGGAAGGCGTATCGACCTGGCTCGAGAACCCGAGGTGGTACTTCACGTCGCCGTCGCCGAAGATCTCGCCGGGGTCCTCGGTGGCCTCGAACTCCTTGAAGATCTGCTCGTAGGTCTTGCCCATGATGTTGGCCAGGACGTTGAGGCGGCCGCGGTGCGCCATCCCGAACACGAACTCCTCGACGCCCTGCTCGGCGCCGAAGTTGATGGCCGCGTCGAGGGCCGCGATGGTGGACTCGCCGCCCTCCAGGGAGAAGCGCTTTTGCCCGACGTACTTCTTGCCGAGGAACTGCTCGAACCCGGTCGCGCCCTCGAGTTTCTCGAGGATGCGGAGCTTGGTCTCCTGCGAGAGGCCGTAGCCCTTCTGCAGGCCTTGCTCGACGCGCTTGCGGATCCAGCGGCGGCGCTCGCGGTCGTCGATGTGGTGGTACTCGAAGCCGATGTGCCCGCAGTAGGCCTGGCGCAGGTGGTCGATGATCTCGCGGAGGGTGACGCGCCCGAGGCCGACCTCGAGGCCGGACTCGAAGACCTCGTCGAGGTCGGCCTCGGTGAGGTCGAAGTCCTCGATCTTGAGGTTGGGGTGGCGGTCTTTTCGGGGCTTGAGGGGGTTGGTCTGGGCCTCGAGGTGGCCGCGGTTGCGGTAGGCCTTGATGAGGCCGAGGACGCGGATCTCCTTGTCGAACTCGTGGGCGGAGGCGTGGGTCTTCGGGGCCTGGCCGTTGGCGGCGGCGGGGGCGTGGCCGTTCTGCGTGGCGCCGTTGGCACCGGGGGTTGCGCCGTAGTCGAAGCCCTTGAAGAAGGTCCGCCAGCTCTCGTCCACGCTGGCCTCGTCGGCGAGGTAGCGCTGGTAGAGCTGGTCGATGAAGGAGGGGTGGGCGTTGGCGATGAAGCTGTAGTCGCTCATGGCGGGGGGCGGGCTGGCGAGGGGGTAGATGGGTCCGGGGCGGCCGGGGGCGCGAAGTTAGGGTGAGGTTAAGCGGGGGCGGGGGGGATTTTTTTTGGAGAGGGCTCTGGGCTTCGGACCATCTTTGCCGCAGTGGCTTCACTTTCTCCGGCGCTGACGTCTCTCGGTGGGTATGGGCACGTGCTGCTCGACATGAATGGCACATTCGTTTTCGACTACGATCGGTTCGGGCCGGGGGTCGACTTCGGGGCTACTTATCGGGAGTTGGGGTACGTGCGGGTGGCGGCCGCGGAGGCGCACGCGCTGGTGCGCGATGCCTACGCGCTGATGGCGGCGCGGTACGTCGACCCGGCGTGGTACCACGACTTCCCGAGCGTGGCGGCGGCGGTGCGGGCGACGGCGGGGCGGGTTTTGCCGGAAGGCCTTATAGATGAGCTCGTCGACACCTTCGCACACCATGAGTTAGGATACTTGCCGGAGGCGCACGCGCGGGCGATCGAGCGATTGGCCGCCACCCACCCGGTATCTGTGCTCAGCAACCTCTGGGCGCCGCCCGGGCTGTGGCTCGCGTTGCTGGACCGGGACGGCTTTCGCCAAAACTTCCGACACCTGCTCTTCTCGAGCGAGGGGGCGCCCATCAAGCCGCACGCAGCCTTCTTCGAGCGCGCCGTGCGCGAACTCGCCTGCCCGGCGGAGCGCATCCTCTACGTCGGCGACTCGTATCGCTGCGACGTGATGGGCGCGCGCGGGGTCGGGATGGACGTGGTGTGGCTGCGCGGCCAACAGGCCCCCGTCGAGCCGTTGCCGCCCGGCGTTTACGTCGCCGCCGACCTCGTGGCCTGGGTCGACGGACTTACCGAAACGTAGCACCTGCGCGCGCGCCGGCGGTACAGCGACGATATTTTCGGAGAAGCGCGGCGAGTTTTGGCGAAAGCCGTACATTTGCGGTCCAATTGGAAAAAAGCTCGTATGGCCAACCATAAGTCGTCGCTCAAGCGCATCCGTCAAGACGCCCGCAAGCGCCTCCGCAACCGTTACTACAAGAAGACCGCCCGCACGGCCATCGCGCGCCTGCGCGGCCTCGAGAGCGTCGCCGACGCGCGCAAGTTCGCCCCGAAGGTCTTCAGCCTTATCGACCGCCTCGCGCAGCGCAACGTCTGGCACGACAACAAGGCCTCCAACCTGAAGTCGAAGCTCACCAAGCACATCAATAAGCTCGAGAACGCGACCGCGGCCTAAACCGTCGCCGGGTCCAGTCGAGTTCCACTACAGAAGGTGTGCGTTGCTACGGCGGCGCACACCTTCTGCGTTTTGTCGGCCCCCGTATGAGCAAGCGCCCCTTCTACCCCCTCGCCGTCGCCGAGCTGCGGACCGAGACGCCGGACTGCGTCTCGGTGGCGCTGCTCGTGCCGAGCGAGCTGCGCGAGGCCTTCGCCTACCGCGCCGGCCAGTACCTCACCTTCCGCGTCACGATCGACGGCGAGGAGGTGCGGCGCTCGTACAGCCTGTGCTCGGCGCCCTACGAAGACGAGTGGCGCGTCGCCGTCAAACGCGTGCCCGAGGGTAAGTTCTCGGGCTACGTCCACGACACCTTACGGGTCGGCGACGTGATCGAGGCGATGGCGCCGGCGGGGCACTTTCACGCGCCCACGGAGGCCGTCGACCACGTCACGCTCTTCGCGGCCGGCAGTGGCATCACCCCCGTGTTCGGGATCGCGAAGCAGGTGCTTTTCGCGCAGCCCGAAGCGCTCGTGACGCTTTTCTACGGCAACCGCTCCACGCCCGAGATCATCTTCCGCGAGGAGATCGAGGGCCTGAAGAATACCTACCTCCGGCGCTTCCGCGTGTACCACGTCCTCACCCGGGAGCACCTCGGGACGGACCTTTTCTTCGGGCGCATCGACGCCGAGAAGTGTCGGGCTTTCGCCAAAACGCTCTTCCAACCGGCGGCCGTGGACCAGTTTTACTTCTGCGGTCCTGCGCCGATGGTCGAGGCCGGGAGTGCGGTCTTGCGGGAGTTGGGTGTGACTAAGGAACGAATCCACTTCGAGCTGTTTGGTGCGCCGCCGGTGGCGCAACACGCCGAGACCACCGTGGCCACGAAGGCCGTCCGCCAGGCCGACCTCTCGCGGGTGTCCCTCACGATCGACGGGAAGACGGTGCTCATCGACATCCTCGCCGACGGGAGTCACCTGCTGGAAGCGGGCCTGAGTTTTGGGCTCGACCTGCCGTACGCCTGCAAGGGCGGGGTTTGCTCGACGTGTAAGTGCAAAGTGACCGCGGGCGAGGTGGTGATGGACAAGAACTACGCGCTGGAGGAAGACGAGGTGGCGGAGGGGTTCGTGTTGAGTTGCCAGACGCGGATGGTGAGCGAGGCGGTGGCGGTGACGTTTGACGTGTAGCCGGGCGTTCGACCGAGAAAACCTCTCGTTAACACCCAGCCCCGTTACTACACCGCGTTTCCTACGTTTCCCTTCCGACCCGTACCCACGACACCTATGCGCAACCTCACGTCCACCCTCGCCACGACGCTTCTCACGACCCTCGTTTTGGCGCTCAGCCCCAATCTCCTCGGCATTGAAGCGCTGGCCCAGAAGGACCCCGCCGCCAGGAAGGACCTCCAGGCCCTGCGCACGAAGTACACGCAGACCGGAACCCTCGACGCCGAGGTGAGTCTCGAGATCAAGCTGGCCGAGGCCCCCGCGGAGGTGCAGAAGGGGCGCATCATCCAGAAGGGCGAGCAGTACTACATCAAGTTCGCCGGGCAGGAGATCACCTCCGACGGGAAGACGATGTGGCTCTACCTACCGGACAACAAGGAGGTCCAGGTCTACGACGCCGCCGAGGGCGATGGCTCGGGGATGGGCTTCACGCGCCCGCAGGACATCCTCGACCTGTACGACAGCGGCAAGTTCGACTACGCGATGGCGGGCACGACCAAGGTCGGCGGCAAGGAGCTGCGGCAGATCGAGTTCAAGCCCCTCGACCGCGCGAGTGAGTTCTCGAAGATGCGCCTCACCTACGATGCCGCGAAGAAGGAGATCTACAGCGTGGCCATCTTTAATAAGGATGGATCGCGGTACACGCTCACGATGACGAATGTCAAGATGGGGACGACGGTGCCGGCGTCGACGTTCGTGTTTGACGCGAAGTCGAAGCCTGGGGTGCGCGTGGAGGATATGCGGCTGTAGGGGGCGTGTTAGACGAGCTCTGCTCGAACGCCCATGGCGCCTACAATCGCGGTGCTCGGCGGGCCGGGGGCGCACGAGCAGAGCTCGCCGAACGCGCCCATCCCCACGCCCCCGTACTTTCGTCCCGAGATGAACTGGAAGAGTAAACTCGTTTACCCGGCGGCCAAATGGACGCGCGCGCAAGTTTTGGCGAAGGCCGGAAATGCCCTCGAAACGCAGGCCCGCATCCTCGGCAAACTCCGCGAGAAGGGTCGCCGCACCAAGTTCGGCCAGGAGCACGGCCTCGGCTACGTCGATAGCCACGCGGCGCTCGTCAAGCACGTGCCGGTGCGCGATTACGAAGGCCTCAAGCCCTGGTTCGATAGGGTAGCGGCGGGGGAGCCGGACGTGCTCTGGCCCGGCAAACCGGCCTACCTCGCGAAGACCTCCGGGACGACCTCCGGCGTGAAGTACATCCCGATCACGCCGGACAGCGTCCCGAATCACTTCGGCACGGCCCGCAATGCGCTCTTTAATTACTACGGTCGCACGGGACACGGCGCGTGGCTCGACGGCAAGATGATTTTCCTGTCGGGCAGCCCGGAGCTTTCGCTAAAACACGGCATCCCCGTCGGGCGCCTCAGCGGCATCTCCAACCACATGGTGCCCGCGTGGCTCAAGCGCGACCAGCTCCCGAGCTACGCGACCAACTGCATCGAGGACTGGGAGACGAAGCTCGACGCCATCGTGGCCGAGACCGTCGGGCAGGACCTGCGCCTCATCTCCGGCATCCCGCCCTGGGTCCAGATGTACTTCGAGCGCGTGTTGGCCGTGTCCGGCAAAACGAGCGTCCTGGAGGTCTTCCCGAACTTCTCGATGTTCGTCTACGGGGGCGTCAACTACGAGCCGTACCGCCCGCAACTCGAACGGCTCATCGGCGGGAGGGTAGCGAGCGTGGAGACCTACCCGGCCTCGGAGGGTTTCGTCGCCTTCCAGGACGGGGAGCCGGGCGAGGGCCTGCTGCTCAACGTGGATTCCGGCATCTACTTTGAGTTCGTCCCGCTCGCCGAGGCGCACGCCGAGCGGCCCACGCGACTCTCGCTCGCCGACGTGGAGCTCGGCCAACAGTACGCCGTCGTGCTGTCGAGCAACGCCGGATTGTGGGGCTACGACCTCGGCGATACCGTCGAGTTCGTCTCCCTCAATCCCTACCGCATCCGCGTGAGCGGTCGCGTGAAGCACTACATCAGCGCCTTCGGGGAGCACGTCATCGGCCAGGAGATCGACCGGGCCCTCATTGCCGCGGTGGCTGCGCACGGCGGGCAGGTGACGGAGTACACGGTTGCGCCGCAGGTCAACCCAGCGCCGCTGGTAGTCTGCCGTACCACGAGTGGTTCGTAGAGTTCGCCGAGTTGCCGGCTGATTTGGGGGCTTTCGCCAAAACCCTCGACGCGTCGCTGCGGGCGCAGAATATCTACTACGATGACTTGGTGAAGGGGAAGGTGTTGCAGCCGTTGCGGGTGACGCAGGTAAGGGTAAACGGCTTCCGGGATTACATGGCGAGTTTGGGGAAATTGGGGGGGCAGAATAAGGTGGCGCGGCTGAGTAATGATCGGGGGGTGGTGGCGGGGCTGGGGGGGTAGCGGGCCATGAGGTCCGCCTCCTGGCTTAGCCGGGTTCGGCGACTGCGGCATAAACCGTCGCCGGGTCGGCCTAGAGACGGCGGATTATAAGGACACCGCAACGAGCTACAACGGCCACAGAAAAATAAAACCTATAGCACGATTCGGGGGTAATGATAGATTTCAACATAGTTATCAAAATTAAATTCTGTCAACAGCCGAATTTTCCACGCTTGTTCTGTCTGGACTAGCAGCGAAACCGCTTGACACCTTTAGGTAGGTGATTATGCTCGGTGGAGTCTATAGGTTTGGTGGGCACGGCCGCCACACCTTTGTGAAGCACCACTCACAAGTCCGGTCCACCATCAGACTTTACCTGCCTATGAAACATGAAATACCCACTATTGCTTATCGCGATCTTCGTTGCTCTGGCAGGGCATTCCCAAACGATCATACTTGGCGTGGGTATGGAAAGCGTGAATGATCTTGGTCTTATTCCTCCGAAGTCTTTTAGCGACAACGGATTCGGCGTCGAGTTCGCCGAGGGCGATAAGCAACAGACATTGGCGCTGTCTTTAGGATATAGGCAGCGACTAGCAGATAAGCTTAGCGTCGATGTAGTGGCAGGCTATCGTGAGCGCACCAGGCCGTCCTTTCTTTACGGAATCAGCAATAGGGTAGGGGTGGTAACGGGGATTGCGGCCCTTCGCTTCGTTTACGGAACGAAGCTAGATCCGAGCACCGGCGAACCCGCCCCCTACGATTTTGCTCCACTAAGAATGAGTACCCTCGGAATTCTTCCGCGGTACTCCTATCAATATGGCCGCCATTCCCTTGGGGTCGGCGCTGGCGTTCAACTCGAAACGATTCTAAACTTCGACGAACAAACCATCGACTCGTCCTCACTTAGGTCTCCTGTTGCCGCCGTGAGGCACCATCGTGAGTATACTATCCTTCCCCTCCGCCGCAGCGGTCTCTCCGGGCTCGTCTCGCTTGAATACCAGTATCAGTTCACGCCTGCTTTCGCCCTTGGCTTGGAGGCGCGCGGCTTCAGGTCCCTGACCAATATCTACCAGGATGGGTATGGGACGACCTATAAGCTTCGCTCCAAATGGGTCGGCTACGGTCTGAACGCTAACTTGAGTTATACTTTTGCCGCTGGCAGGGATAAATCACGCGCCGCCATTGACTAATCGGAATGCTGCACGGGTAGCGCTCATCTGGGCAACTGTAGTTTTATCGTCGGGGGGAACCCTCGCGCGCGCCCAGACCACCCTCTTCGGCTACGTCACCGACGCCCAGTCCGGCGAGCGACTCATCGGCGCCAGCGTCTACAGCCCCGCCCAGGGCATTGGTACCGCCACCGATACCTACGGCTATTTTACGCTCGCCTCCCCAGCCGATACCGTCACGCTCGAATTTAGCTATACGGGCTACGTTTTGGCGAAAGCCTACTATGCCACTACCCCCGCCGCCCCGCTCGACATCCAACTCGTGCGCGGGGCCGAACTCACCACGGCCGAAGTGATTGGCCAGCGCAGCGTCGACGACATCGACGAGCGTGTCCGCATGTCCACCGTCGACATCCCGATGGCGCAGTATAAGTCGGCACCCGTGCTGCTCGGCGAACCGGACATCCTCAAGACCCTCCAACTCATGCCCGGCGTAGCCGGGGGTACCGAGGGCACGGCCGGACTCTACGTACGCGGCGGCTCCCCAGATCAAAACCTCATCCTCCTCGACAACGTCCCGGTCTACAACATCTCCCACGCCCTCGGGCTCTTCTCGGTCTTCAACGCCGACGCCGTCCAGAGCGTGTCGCTTACCAAGGGTGGCTTCCCGGCGCGTTTTGGCGGACGCCTGTCGAGCGTCCTCGAAGTGGAAATGAAGGACGGCCCGAGCGATGGCTGGCGCGCCGAGGGAGCGGTGGGGCTGATCGCTAGCCGTCTGAGCGTCGGCGGGCCCATCGGCGAGAAGACCCGCGTACTCGTGAGCGCCCGGCGGACATATTTCGACGTGATCGCCAAGCCAATCATCGCTATCTCGAGTGAAGGCCTGTTTACGCGGCCCGTGCTGGAGGTCAACTTCTACGACGCCAACCTCAAAGTCCGACACGACATCAACGAGCGTCACCGGCTCTACTTGTCCGGCTACACCGGCGGCGATCACTTCGTCAACGGCGACGTGACCGATTCCCCGCAGCGCGAGGAACGGTTCGAGGAGGGTGTCGACTGGGGCAACCGCATCGCGGCCCTGCGTTGGCGCTGGCAACTCGGCCCCCGGGCCTTCCTTAACACCACGGCCAGTTACAGCCGCTACGCCATCGACTACCGCACCGCCTTCAACTCCCGCCGCGGGGAGCTGTTTAGCAACTACGAGGTGAACTACAGCAGCCAGGTGCGTGACTTTAACCTTAAGTCCGACCTCACGTACGCCGTTAGCGCCGATCATACGTTGCGCTTCGGCGGCATCGCCACGCGGCACCGCTACCAGCCGGGCCAGTTGCGCAACCGTGAGTCCGACAACACCTTCTCACTCGACACGACTTTCCAGGAGCAGCTCCTCGACGCCAACGAGTTCGCCGCTTACGTGGAGCACGAGTGGACCGTCACCGATGCGCTCGCCATCGACTACGGCCTGCACGCGAGCGCTTTCGACAGCGACGCGCAATTCAGTTCGCTCCAACCCCGCATCTCGGCCCGCTACCGCCTGCCGGGCCGCGTAGCCGTCAAGGCCAGCTACGCAACCATGACGCAGTTCATCAACCTCCTCACCACCGAGAGCCTCAGCCTCCCCACCGATCTGTGGGTCCCGAGCACCGCCGCCATCGGGCCCCAGCGCTCTTGGCAGGCCGCCCTCGGGGTCGTCAAACAGCTCCGCGCCGACATCGAACTCAGCGCCGAGGCCTTCTACAAACGACTCGATGGCGTGGTGAGCTACCGCGCGGGCGAGAGCTTCTTCGAGTTCGACCCACAGCGCTCCTGGCAGGACAAGGTGACGCAGGGCACGGGCATCGTCTACGGTCTCGAACTACTGGCACAGCGAAAGTTCGGCAAGACGAGTGGCTGGGTCGGCTACACGCTCAGCTACAACGAACGCCAGTTTGCCGAGCTCAACGGCGGGCGGGCGTTCCCGTTCCGCTACGACCGCCGCCACGACCTCAGTGTACTGGCCACGCGGCGGTTTTCCGAAAGGGTGCTGGTCTCGGCTAGCTTCGTGTTCTTCACCGGCAACGCCTACACGCTACCGCAGTACCGGCAGTACGCCAATTTCGAGATCCAGCCCTCGCGCTTCTCGCCGCTCGCCCTCGACGCTACGCCACAGGCCGAGGCCCGCAATCAGTTCCGGGTTTCCAACTCGCACCGGCTCGATGCTAGCGTCACGCTCACCAAACCGAAGAGGTGGGGCGAGCGCAGCTGGGTGTTCGGGGTGTACAACGCCTACTGGCACAAGAATCCCGTTTACGTGAGCGCCAAGGATGTCCGGGTACCGGGCACGACCGAGGTCAAGCGGCAGTTTCGGGAGGTGTCCCTGTTGCCCATCGTCCCTTCGGTGGCCTACCAATTCCGTTTCGAGCTATGAGGACTATTGCTAAGCCTTGGACGGTACGCCTTTCGGCAAAACACGCGCTAGTCCTACTCTCCGTACTCGCGACCGCGGCCTGTAAAGACCCCTTCATCCAGATCATCGACACGCCCGGGATTGCGGTTGCAGAGCGCTACAGCGTCGAGGCGATTGTCTACCCAGGTCCCGACACGAGTACGGTGTTTATCACGCGCACCTCCACAGAGACGAATCCCGTCGATCCGCGCTTTCAGGAAGCGCTCAGCGTCACAGTCAGGATAAATGGCGGCGAACCGATCGCATTTACGCCGTGCAGCACCGAACTCGTGAATGACTTAGGGCGTGTTCCGGTTGTCTATTTCGCGCACGCTTTCGGCTCGGACGAGTTGCCTACCGGGGCCGAACTGCGGCTCGCCATCGAGCTCGCCGACGGTACCCTACTCATGTCTGTAGCCGAGGTGCCGCGCCCGGCCACGGCCTTCGAGCCTCGCATCAATCTCTCTGCCGAGCTTTACGCCTTCGCGACGGGCAACGTCCGCATCAACGACGCTCCCGGTCCGGATGCGTACCTGTTGCGGGGCCGCATCCGGCCCTACGGCCCCAAGCTCGATGATAATTTTCGGCCTATCCCCGGCGAGATCGACAGCGCGGAGGCTAACCTTGAGTTCGTGACCGAGTCCGGCTTCTCGCGCCGCGACTACGGCAGCCGCTTCGTGGTGGCCGACCGCCAGTTCGACGGCGTCGGCACCAATCCCGCGTTGCAGGTCTCCTTCCCGGTGTTCGCCGACTCCAACCGCGTCGAGTACCGCCTCTCGACTATCAACCGCGAAGGCTTCGACTACCTCGACGCCGCCCAACGCGCCGCCGCGCAGGCCGACAACATCCTGGTCGAGCCCGCGATTCTGCCGAGCAATATCGTCGGGGGGACAGGCGGGTTCGTGGTGTCGAGTCGGCCCCTGGTGCGGGTGGAGCGGTTGGTCGTGCGGTAGCGTAGGGCCAGTTCGGGTCGCTCCAGCGAGTGGGCCGCAGGGGGCCGTCCGACTACTTCCTAGTGGTATCCCCGCCCAGGCAACTTTACAGGTGGCGCCGCTCGGAAGCGGTCGAACGCCACCTACGCCCCCGTCACCACCCCA
This sequence comes from Saprospiraceae bacterium, assembly GCA_965215115.1. Lineage (GTDB taxonomy): Bacteria > Bacteroidota > Bacteroidia > Chitinophagales > Saprospiraceae > CALDTK01. The sequence continues at coordinate 140,861 of OZ244050.1, read as the reverse complement.
TTCGCCACCAGCCGCCCGTCCGCCCCGCGGAGCTCCAGCGCCACCTCCGCATCGTCGGCACTCTCCTGCATCCCCACCGTCAGCACCTCCCCCAGCAGCGCCTCCGCGTGGTAAGAGGCTCGCAGCCGACTCGGCGCCACAGCCGCTGGTCCGCCACCCACCGCGGGACCTCGCCCCCGCGCTACCGCATCCAGCATCCACTGCACCGCCACTGTATTATTAAGGTGTCCGTTGAAATCGCAGTCGTGCAAGTACACCTCCCGCGTTAAGGTTTTGCCGAAAGGCCCCTTATCAGGCAAGCGACGCGCGGTGGGCGCATCGAGGGTAGGCGTGGCAATGTCCGTGAGGACCGCCCGCATCTCCGGCGGGGGCGTGGCCGTCTTGCGGGTGTCGAGGTCGATGAGGGCCCACATCGTCTGGCCGGTGGCGAAGACCTCCCCGTCTACCGCCGCCGTGTAGTCCCGCATCACCACCGGACCCGCCGCCCGCCGCACCGAGGTCGCTACCTCGAAGTCGGTCTCGCCGCGGGGACTCGGCCCGACGAAGTGCAGGTCGATGCAGACCAGCGCCCAGGCCAAATCCAATTCGGCCAACTGCCGGTAGCCGAAGCCGTAGTGGCCGGCCTGCGACTGCGCCGTGTCGTGCAGCTGCCGCAGGAGCCCCGGTATCGTGAGGCGGTGATCCGGGCCGACATCGTAGGACGTGACCCGGCGCCGGAGGCGGTACACCCGCGCGTCGTCGAGCGGGGTAGTGGAGCCGCCCGCGGGGGCCGCCCCGGGAGGAGTCTGAAAAACCATGAAATCTTGTGCCTCGCGAATCAAAGGAAAAGCCTACCTTTGCGGACGCTTTTGGAAAAGCTGCCAGCCCGGCAGCCGCGCAGGGGCAAATAACCGGATTAAGCAAGGATTTATGCCTACCATCAACCAGTTGGTACGTAAGGGCCGCAAGAAAATCGTCCAGAAGAGCAAATCGCGCGCTCTGGAGGCTTGCCCCCAGCGTCGCGGCGTGTGCACCCGCGTGTACACCACCACACCGAAGAAGCCCAACTCCGCCCTGCGGAAGGTCGCCAAGGTGCGCCTCACCAACCAGTCGGAGGTGATCTGCTACATCCCCGGCGAAGGACACAACCTCCAGGAGCACTCCATCGTCCTGGTGCGCGGCGGTAAGATCAAGGACCTCCCCGGCGTGCGCTACACCATCGTCCGCGGCGCCCTCGACACCGCCGGCGTCAACGACCGCCGCAACTCCCGCTCGCGCTACGGTGCGAAGCGCCCCAAGAAATAAGTTACCCCGTTCCGCTAGCCTGAGCGCCAAGAACCCGTCATGAGAAAAAGGAAACCAAAGATTCGGGTCATCCAGCCCGACGCCCGCTACAACGACCCCGCCGTCACGCAGTTCGTCAACATGCTGATGTACAGCGGGAAGAAGTCGACCGCCTTCCGGATCTTCTACGACGCCATGGATGTCGTCAAGGAGAAGATGGACGAGCCGGCCGAGGGCGAGAACGAGCACACCGTCTGGGAGAAGGCCCTCAAGAACGTCATGCCCGGCGTCGAGGTCCGCAGCCGCCGCGTCGGCGGTTCGACCTTCCAGATCCCCACCGAGATCCGCGCCAAGCGCAAGGTCTCCATCGGGATGAAGTGGCTCATCACGTTTTCGCGCAAGCGGGCTGGCAAAGGCATGAGCGATAAGCTCGCCAACGAAATCCTCGCCGCCGCCAAGGGCGAGGGCCAGGCCGTGAAGCGCCGCGAGGAGACCCACCGCATGGCGGAGTCCAACCGTGCCTTCTCGCACTTCCGTATCTGATCCATATCGTATCCCCCCCCTTAAAACACACACCCAATGGCTAACCGAGATCTAGCCTTAACGCGCAACATCGGAATCGCGGCCCACGTCGACGCGGGCAAGACGACCACCACGGAGCGCGTGCTGTACTACACAGGCGTTAGCCACAAAATCGGGGAGGTCCACGACGGCGCCGCCACGATGGACTGGATGAAGCAGGAGCAGGAGCGTGGCATCACGATCACCTCCGCGGCCACGAAGACGCACTGGGACTGGAAGGACAAGCACTACACCGTCAACATCATCGACACCCCGGGCCACGTCGACTTCACGGTCGAGGTGAACCGCTCGCTGCGGGTCCTCGACGGACTCGTGTTCCTGTTCTGCGCCTCCTCGGGCGTGGAGCCGCAGTCGGAGACCAACTGGCGCCTCGCCGACGGGTACAAAGTGCCCCGCATCGGGTTCGTCAACAAGATGGACCGCCAGGGTGCCGACTTCTTTAAGGTCGTCAAGCAGGTGGAGGAGCGCCTCGGGTCGCGGGCCATCCCGCTGCAGGTGCCGATCGGCGTCGAGGAGACCTTCGAGGGTGTCGTCGACCTGATTACCGGTAAGGCACTCCGCTGGAAGACCGAGGACCTCGGCATGACCCCGGAGGAGGTCCCCTTCCCGGAGGACCTGCGCGATACGGTCAACAACTGGCGCGAAAAGCTCCTCGAGGCCGTCGCCGAGTACGACGAGAAGCTGCTCGAGAAGTACTTCGAAGACCCGGAGTCGATCTCGGCCGACGAGGTCCGCAAGGCCGTGCGCGGCGCGGTGATCGACATGAAGTTCGTGCCGATGATGTGCGGCTCGGCCTTCAAGAACAAAGGCGTACAAATGGTGCTCGACGCCGTCTGTGCGTACCTCCCGAGCCCACTCGACCGCGAGAGCATCATCGGGATGAACCCCGACACCGATGCCGAGGTCAAGCGCCAACCGAACGTCGACGAGCCCTTCGCGGCCCTGGCGTTCAAGATCGCGACCGACCCGTACGTCGGGCGTCTCGCCTTCATGCGCGTGTACTCCGGCTCGCTCGACGCCGGGAGCTACGTGCTCAACAACCGCAACGGCAACAAGGAGCGCATCAGCCGCCTGTACCAGATGCACGCCAACAAGCAAAACTCGATCGACCGGGTGGAGGCCGGCGACATCGCGGCCGCCGTTGGCTTCAAGGACATCCGCACCGGGGATACCCTCAGCGCACTCGACGCACCGATCGTGTTCGAGTCGATGGTGTTCCCCGATCCCGTCATCGGGATCGCCATCGAGCCGAAGTCCACCAAGGACCTCGACAAGCTCGGTATGGCGCTCTCGAAGCTCGCCGAGGAGGACCCGACCTTCCGGGTCAAGTACGACGAGGACACCAACCAGACCGTCGTGAGCGGCATGGGCGAGCTCCACCTGGAGATCATCGTCGACCGCCTCAAGGAGGAGTTCAAGCTCGAGGTCAACCAGGGTGCGCCGCAGGTCAACTACAAGGAGGCCCTCCAGAATACGGTCGAGCACCGCGAGCGCTTGAAGAAGCAAACCGGGTGGTTCGGGTCTGTTCGCCGACATGCAGTTCCGTCTCGGGCCCGCCGATCAGGAGTTCCTCGACTCGGACGACTACAAGTCCGGCAAGAAGCGCCTTCAGTTCGAGTGGAAGGTCGTGGGTGGTTCGATCGACAAGAATTACGTCAAGCCGATCACCGACGGCTTCAACGCCATGATGGACAACGGCGTGCTGGCCGGCTACTCGATCGACTCGATGAAGGTCGAGGTGTTCGACGGCTCAATGCACGCGGTCGACTCCAAGCCCATCGCCTTCGAGCTCTGCGCCAAGGAGGGCTTCCGTGAGGCGGCCCCGAAGGCCAACCCCGTGCTGCTCGAGCCGATCATGAGCCTCGAGGTCATCACCCCGGAGGAGTACACCGGCAACGTCATCGGCGACCTCAACCGCCGTCGTGGCCTGCCGAAGGGCCAGGAGACGCGCGTCGGTGGCGTCATCGTGATCGAGGCCGAGGTGCCGCTGTCGGAGATGTTCGGCTACGTGACCGCGCTCCGCACCGTGACCTCGGGTCGGGCCACGTCCACCATGACTTTCTCGCACTACGCCCCGGCACCCGCCGGCATCGCCAAGGACATCATCGCCGCCGCCAAAGGAACCGTCGCCGCCTAATCAACAACCCCCCTCAAACTAGAGGTATGAATCAGAAGATTCGCATAAAGCTCCGCTCGTACGACCACACCCTGGTCGACAAGTCCACGGAGAAGATCGTCAAGACGGTTCGCAACTCGGGTGCTGTGGTGACGGGTCCGATCCCGCTGCCGACCGAGAAGAACATTTTCACGGTGTTGCGCTCGCCCCACGTCTACAAAAAGGGCCGTGAGCAGTTCCAACTCCGTACCCACAAGCGCCTCATCGAGATCTACACGCCGACCCCGAAGACGGTCGACGCGCTCTCGAAGCTCGAACTGCCGAGCGGCGTGGACATCCAACTCAAGCTCACCTAAACGAATCCCATCTTGGTGGCGCGAGCTGCGAGTTTTGCCGAAAGGCGGGACCATTCAGCTTTCGCCAAAACCAATTGAGGCTCCACCAGTGCCGCGCGCACCGGAGATCATCAAGCGCCCCGCTACGGTACATCCGAAAGGGCGTCAAAACACCATACTGTGAAAGGAATTATCGGACGCAAGCTCGGTATGACGAGCATCTACACGCTGGCCGGGAAGGCCGTCGCGTGTACGATCGTAGAGGCGGGCCCGTGTACGGTCACGCAGGTGAAGACCGTCGAGACCGACGGGTACGCCGCCACGCAGATCGCCTTCGGGGAGCGCAAGGCGAAGAACATGACCAAGCCACTGGCGGGTCACCTCGCGAAGGCCGGCATCGACTCGGCCCAGAAGATCGTCGAGTTCCGCGACTTCAGCCTCGGCGAGAAGGGCCTCGGGGACACCGTGACCATCGACGACCTGTTTGCCTCCGGGGAGCGCGTCTCGGTCTCGGGCACGAGCAAGGGCAAGGGCTTCCAGGGGGTCGTCAAGCGCCACGGCTTCGCCGGCGTCGGCGACGCGACCCACGGCCAGCACAACCGCCTCCGCGCCCCGGGTTCGGTCGGCGCGGCCAGCTACCCGGCCAAGGTCTTCAAGGGAATGCGCATGGCCGGCCAGGACGGCAACCGTACCGTCACGACCCCCAACCTCGAGATCCTGCGGATCTTTCCTGAAAAGCACCTGATCCTCATCAAGGGCGCCATCGCGGGGCCGAAGGGATCCATGGTCATCATCGAAAAAAAGTAGTCGCGCCGTGAAAGTCCAAGTCCACAACAACCAAGGCGAAGAGGTCGGCCGCGAAGTCGAGCTCGACGACGCCATCTTCGGCATCGAGCCGAACGAGCACTGTCTCTACCTTGCGGTAAAACAGTACCTCGCCGCCCAGCGTACCGGTACGCACAGCGCGAAGGAAAAGTCGCAGCTCAGCGGGTCTACGCGCAAACTCAAGAAGCAGAAGGGTACGGGTGGCGCGCGCGCCGGTTCGATCAAGAACCCACTCTTCCGCGGTGGCGCCCGCGTGTTCGGACCGCGCCCCCGCAGCTACGACATCAAACTGAACAAAAAGGTCAAGCGCCTCGCTCGTCTGAGTGCACTGAGCGCCAAGGCACAGGCCGGGACGCTGCGCGTGGTTGAGAACTTCGACTTCGATGCGCCCAAGACCAAATCGGCTCGCTCGATCGTCGACCGGATCCTCGGCAACGAGCGCGGTCGCATCCTGGTGGTCGTCGAGGGCTCGCAGCCCAACGTGCGCAAGAGCTTCGACAATCTGCCGAACGCGAAGCTGGTCACGGCCAACACGGTCAACGTGTACGACGTGCTCAACGCCAAGACCCTCGTCCTCACCGAGGGCAGCGTCGATTACCTCACCAACGTCCTCCGGGCCTAACGCTCCTCACCATGACGAACGCCATCATCACCCGCCCCGTCCTGACCGAGAAGAGCCAGGACCTGAGCGGTACCCTGAATCAATTCGTGTTCATCGTCGAGAAGACGGCGAACAAGCACCAGATCCGCGTGGCCGTCGAAGAGCAGTTCGGCGTCAAGGTCAAGGGCGTCAACACGACGCGCATGCCGGCCAAGCTCAAGACCCGCTTCACGAAGCGCGGCCTGCAGAAAGGACGGCGCCCGGCCTACAAGAAGGCTTTCGTTACCTTGAAGGCCGGCGAGACCATCGAATTCTACGGCGAAGAACAGTAACCGCGACCCTCACCCACGAACACCAGGCACCATGCCAGTCAGAAAGTTTAAGCCAGTCACCCCAGGTACGAGGTTCCGCGTCGGCAACAAGTTTGCCGAGATCACGACCGACACGCCGGAGAAGAGCTTGCTCGCTCCCAAGAAGGAGTCGGGTGGGCGCAACCACAGCGGCAAGCAGACCCAGCGCTACCGGGGCGGCGGGCACAAGCAACGCTACCGCATCATCGACTTCAAGCGCGACAAGGAGAACATCCCCGCGACCGTCAAGACCATCGAGTACGATCCGAACCGCACGGCCTGGATCGCGCTGCTGTGGTACGCCGACGGCGAGAAGCGCTACATCATCGCCCCGAAGGGCCTCAACGTCGGTGACAAGGTGGAGTCCGGTAAGGGCGTCTCCGTCACCGTCGGCAACGCGATGTACCTCTCGGAGGTGCCCCTCGGCTCGACGGTGCACGCCATCGAGATGACCCCCGGGAAGGGCGCTTGTATCGCGCGCTCGGCCGGCACCAACGCGACGCTCACGAGCCGCGAGGGCAAGTACGTCGTGCTGAAGATGCCGTCCGGTGAGGTTCGGCGAATCCTGGCGACCTGCAAGGGCGTCATCGGGACGACCTCCAACGGGGACCACTCGCTGACGGTGCTCGGGAAGGCCGGTCGCAAGCGTTGGCTCGGCAAGCGCCCCCACACCCGTGGCGTGGCCATGAACCCGGTCGACCACCCCATGGGCGGTGGCGAGGGCCGCGCCTCGGGCGGTCACCCGCAGTCGCGCACCGGCGTGATGGCGAAGGGCCAGAAGACGCGCAACACGAAGAAGCACTCCACCCAATTGATCATCTCGCGCGCCAAGAAGCGCGTCAAAAAGTAAGTCGACCGGATGCCACGTTCACTGAAGAAGGGACCCTACGTGTTCCACAAGCTCCTCGACAAGATCGAGGACGCCCAGACTTCCGGCAAAAAGTCGGTCATCAAAACCTGGTCGCGCTCGTCGATGATCATCCCGCAGATGGTCGGGCTCACGATCGCGGTGCACAACGGGCGCTCGTTCGTCCCGGTGTACGTCACCGAGAACATGGTGGGCCACAAGCTCGGCGAGTTCGCGCTGACGCGCTCGTTCAAAGGCCACGGAGGAAACCGCAAGAAGTAATAAGCCCGCCTGCCGTTTTGCCGAAAGGCACCAACGAAAAGCATAAACTAGGAAGACATGCAAGCCGTAGCCAAACTGCGCAACTGTCCGATGTCGGCCCGCAAGATGCGTCTTGCCGCGGACCTCATCCGTAACAAGCCCGTCGACGAGGCGGTGTCCATCCTGCAGTACTCCGGTCGCGAGGCCGGGATCTGGCTCGAGAAACTCCTCCTGTCGGCGGTGGCCAACTGGGAGAACAAGCTCCGCAACGAGGAGAGCGCCGACGATTACGCCCTCAAGGTCGCCACCATCATGGTGGACCAGGGGACGATGATCAAGCGCTTCCGCCCCGCGCCGCAGGGACGGGCCCACCGGATCCGCAAGCACTCCAACCACGTCACGATCGTCGTGGAGAACCGCATCGCATTGCCCACAGACCACGCCGACCTCGAGGAAGAGACCGTCGCCGCCAACGAAGTACAGTAACCATGGGACAGAAGACAAATCCAATCGGCAATCGCCTGGGCATCATCCGTGGCTGGGACTCTAACTGGTTCGGCGCGCACGACTACGCCGACAAGGTCGTAGAGGACGAGAAGATCCGCAAGTACCTCGACGCCCGTATCCAACGCGGCGGTATCGCACGCATCGTCATCGAGCGCACCCTGCGCCGCATCACGATCACGCTGCACACCAGCCGTCCCGGGGTCATCATCGGGCGGGGCGGTACGGAGGTCGACAAGATCCGCGAGGAGCTTCGCAAGATCACGAAGCAAGACGTGCAGATCAACATCGTCGAGATTCGCCGTCCCGAGCTCAACGCCGCCATCGTCGGTGAGTCCATCGCCAAGCAGCTCGAGGCGCGCATCAACCACCGCCGCGCCATCAAGATGTCGATCCAGTCGACGATGCGCGCCGGGGCCGAGGGCATCAAGATCCGCGTGAGCGGCCGCCTGAACGGTAGCGAGATGGCCCGCCGCGAGGAGTACAAGCAGGGCCGCACGCCCTTGCACACCTTCCGCGCCGACATCGACTACGCGCTCGTGGAGGCGCAGACGGTCCAGGGCAAGGTGGGCGTGAAAGTCTGGATTTGCAAAGGGGAGGTGCTCGGTAAGCGCGACCTCAGCCCGAACATCGCCGAAGGTCGTCCGGCCAACATGGCCGGCGGCGGCAATGATCGTCGCGGAGGCGGAGACCGCGACCGTGGGGATCGTGGAGACCGTCGCGGGGGCAATGACCGTGGCGGCAACGATCGTCGTGGCGGCGGCGGCGGGGATCGTCGCGGCGGCGGCGGTGGCGGCGGCAGGAGATAATTAACGCACGGAAAATTCAAAGATCGGAGTATCTTCGCCCGCCCTTAGGAAAAAGCGGCCAGCGAGCCTCAACGTCTGCTAAGTCTGCATCATGCTACAGCCGAAAAGAACCAAATACCGCAAGCAGCAAAAGGGCCGCATCAAAGGCCTCGCCCGCAAGGGTAGCACGATTGCTTTCGGGAGCTACGCGCTCAAGACGATGGACGCCGGTCGCCTGACGAACCGTCAGATCGAGTCGGCCCGTATCGCGATGACGCGCTTCATGAAGCGGGAGGGCAAGGTCTGGATCCGCATCTTCCCCGATAAGCCGATCACGGAGAAGCCTATCCAGGTGCGGATGGGTAAGGGTAAAGGCGCGGTCGACCACTACGTGGCGGCGGTCAAGCCCGGTCGTATTCTATTCGAGCTGGACGGCGTCCCCGAGGAAGTGGCCGTCGAGGCGCTCCGTCTCGCCGCCCAGAAGCTCCCCGTCCAAACCAAAACCGTGGCCCGCGCCGACCTCCGGGTACAGTAAGACCACTAAGAGAAGATCATGGCCAGCAAGAAATTCCTCGAAGTCTCAGGGCAGTCGGACGAGCAACTCGCGCAGGAGCTCACCGACACGGTTCGCGACTACCAGCAGATCCGCTTCGACCACTACACCCGCGGCGTGGACGACGTGGCGCGCATCAAGAACCTCCGCCGCGACATCGCCCGCCTCAAGACGGAGCAGAGCCGCCGGGAGTTGTCCAAGATCAACGATGGCCAGGGCCGCCCGCGCAAGGGTACCCGCCGCAGCCGTCTCCAAGCCAAACAAGCGTAACCGATGAGCAGCGAGGCTACCACCACACAACAGACCACCGAAGGGACGAAGGAAGTCCGCAACGCCCGCAAGGTGCGCGTTGGCCTGGTCACGAGCGACAAGATGCAGAAGACCATCACGGTCTCCATCGAGCGCAAGATTCAGCACCCGCTCTATGGGAAGTTCCTGAAGCGTCACACGAAGCTCACGGCCCACGACGAGGAGAACGTCTGCAAGATCGGCGACCTCGTCAAGATCATGGAGACGCGTCCCCTGAGTAAGAAAAAGCGCTGGCGCCTCGTCGAGGTGCTCGAGAAAGCCAAGTAAACACCCTCCCGGTCCTCGCGGTCGGCTATACAATACATCATGATTCAGCAGGAGTCCCGACTACGGGTAGCAGACAACAGCGGCGCCAAGGAGGTGCTCTGTATCCGCGTGTTAGGCGGATCGAAGCGTCGGTACGCCGGCGTCGGCGACAAGATCGTGGTCTCCATCAAGGATGCCAGCCCGGGCGGCGTCAAGAAAGGCACCGTCTCGAAGGCGGTCATCGTCCGTACGAAGAAGCAGATCCGCCGCAAGGACGGGTCGTACATCCGGTTCGACGACAACGCCGTCGTCCTCCTCACCGCCAACGATGAGCCGCGCGGCACCCGGATCTTCGGGCCCGTGGCCCGTGAGCTCCGCGAGAAGGACTACATGCGCATCGTTTCACTCGCCCCCGAGGTACTCTAAGCAACCGTCACCATGGCACAGGTCAAGCCGGTCTTCACGGCCAAAATCAAGATTAAGAAAGGCGACACCGTCAAGGTCCTCGCCGGCGCATCGCGCGGCGTCACCGGGGAGGTGCTCCAGGTGTTCCCGAAGGAGAACACCGCCATCGTCGACGGCGTCAACGTGCGCATCAAGCACATGAAAGCGTCCGAGGGCAACGCGGGCGGTCGCGTCGACAAGACGATGCCGATCCACATCTCGAACCTCGCCGTGCTCGACTCCGCCGGCCAGCCCTCGCGGGTCGGTCGCCGCACGGAGAACGGTAAGAACGTGCGCTTCACCAAATCAAACGGTCAAACGCTAGCATAATGGGCTACCAACCGAGAATCAAGACGAAGTACCTCGAGCAGGTCGCCGGTGAGCTCAAGGAAGAGTTTAACTACTCCTCCACGATGCAGGTCCCGCGGCTGCTGAAGATCTGCATCAACCAGGGCGTCGGACAGGCGACGCAGGACAAGAAGCTCGTCGACGTGGCCGTCGACCAGATCACCCAGATCACCGGCCAGAAGGCCGTGCCGACGAAGGCGCGGACGAGCATCTCGAACTTCAAGCTCCGGGAGGGCATGCCGATCGGGGCCAAGGTCACCCTGCGGGGCGCCCGGATGTATGAATTCTTCGACCGCCTCGTGTCCGTCGCGCTTCCGCGCGTGCGTGACTTCCGCGGCGTGAGCGACAAGGCTTTCGACGGCCGCGGCAACTACACCCTCGGCGTCACCGAGCAGATCATCTTCCCGGAGATCGACCTCGACAAAATCAATAAAATCACGGGTATGGACATCACCTTCGTCACCTCGGCGAAGACCGATGCGGAGTCCCTCTCCTTGCTGAAGCGCATGGGGATGCCTTTCCAGAACCGACAAACCGACCAATCCAATGGCTAGGCTATCCCTCATCGCGCGTGAGCAAAAGCGCGCCAAAATGGTCGCCAAGTACGCCGAGAAGCGCAAGCGCCTCAAGGCCGAAGGCAACTGGGAGGAGCTCGACAAGCTCCCCCGCAACTCCAACCCGGTGCGGCTCCACAACCGCTGCCGCCTCACGGGGCGTCCGAAGGGCTACATGCGCAAGTTCGGACTGTGTCGCGTGAAGTTCCGCGAACTCGCGCTCAACGGTAAGATCCCCGGTATCACCAAAGCGAGCTGGTAGGCTTTCGCCAAAACTATTGACCATGGCAGTTACTGACCCAATCGGCGATTACCTCACCCGCATTCGCAACGCCCAGATGGCCGGCCACCGCGTCGTCGAGATCCCGAGCTCCGGGATTAAGAAGAGCATGACGGAGATCCTGTACAAGAACGGGTACATCTTCCGGTACCAGTTCGACGATACCGTCAAGCCGCAGGCCGTCATCCGGATCGCCCTCAAGTACGATCCGAGTACCCGCAAGCCGATCATCCGTAAGCTGGAGCGCATCAGCAAGCCCGGCCTGCGCAAGTACGCCGGCACAGACGACCTGCCCCGCGTCATCAACGGCCTCGGCATCGCGATCATCTCGACCTCGAAGGGGGTCATGACCGAGAAGCAGGCCCGTCGCGAAAACATCGGCGGCGAGGTCCTCTGCCGCATCTACTAAACACACTCAACCCGCTCCGACATGTCACGCATCGGAAAAGCCCCCATCACCGTCCCCGCCGGCGTCACCGTCGACGTCAACGGCGACAACGTCATCAGCGTCAAGGGACCCAAGGGATCGCTCACGCAGCAGATCGCGCCCGCGCTCTCGGTGGCCGTCGAGGACAACGAACTCGTCGTCTCGCGCCCGGATGACTCCAAGCCGAACCGCTCGATGCACGGCCTCTACCGCTCGCTGATCGCGAACATGGTGCAGGGCGTCACCGAGGGCTTCAAGGTCGACATGGAGGCGGTCGGGGTCGGCTACCGGGCCTCGAACACCGGGCAGGTACTCGAGCTCAGCCTCGGGTACTCGCACCCGATCGTGTTCGCGATCCCCGACGAGGTGAAGCTCGACACCGTGACCGAGAAGGGTAAGGCCCCGCGCATCACCCTCACCGGCATCGACAAGCAACTCGTCGGACAGATCGCGGCCAAGATCCGCGCCTTCCGCAAGCCCGAGCCTTACAAAGGGAAGGGCGTGCGCTTCGTCGGCGAGCAGGTCCGTCGCAAGGCCGGTAAAACCGCCGCGAAGAAGTAATTTTGCAACCCCGGCGGTCGGAATCGCCAAACTGATCTACTCATGCCACTTTCCAAAACCGATAGCCGGCGCCGGATACACAACCGGGTCCGCCGTAAGGTCAAGGGAACGCCCGCGCGTCCCCGCCTCGCCGTCTACCGATCCAACAAGGCGATCTACTGCCAGCTCATCGACGACTCCCAAGGCGTCACCCTCGCCGCGGCTAGCTCGCGTGACGAAGGTTTTAGCGCAAGCGGGACCAAATCCGAGGTCGCCAAGGCCGTCGGCCAGGCCCTCGCCCAGCGCGCGACCGAAGCCAACGTCAGTACAGTCGTCTTCGATCGCGGTGGCTACCTCTACCACGGTCGCGTAAAGGCCCTCGCCGAGGGCGCCCGCGAAGGCGGTCTTAAATTCTAAGCATTATGGCACGTCGCAACGAACGCAAAGGCAACGATCGCAACAACCGCCAGGGCGCGGAGAGCGAGTTCAAGGACAAGCTCGTCCACCTCAACCGCGTGAGCAAGGCCACCAAGGGTGGTCGCACTTTCAGCTTCGCCGCCCTCGTCGTCGTCGGCGATGGCAAGGGCAAGGTTGGCTTCGGTCTCGGGAAAGCCCGCGACGTGGCCGAGTGCATCCAGAAGGCCAACGACGCCGCCAAGAAGAACCTCATCACCATCCCGCTCCACAAGGGCACCATCCCCCACGAGCAACTCGGGAAGTTCGGCGCCGGTAAGGTGCTCATCAAGCCCGCCTCGGAAGGGACCGGCGTGATTGCGGGGGGCGCCATGCGGCCGGTCTTCGAACTCGGTGGCCTGCACGACGTGCTCGCCAAGTCGCAGGGGTCGTCCAACCCGCAGAACGTCGTCAAGGCAACGATCGACGCCCTCACCAAGCTCCGTAGCCCCCAGATGATCGCCAAGCAACGCGGCATCTCCATTCAGCAAGTTTTCGAAGGATAGTATCCGGGGCAGCGCCCAGGGCCTACCCCGCAACTCCACACCATCATGGCCAGCATCAAGATCACCCAAGTCCGTAGCGCCATCGACCGCCCGGAGCGCCAGAAGCGCACCCTCAAGGCGCTCGGGCTCCGCAAGATCAACCAGACCGTCGAGCAGGAGGACACCGCCGTCATCCTGGGTATGGTCGCCAAGGTCAGCCACCTCGTCCGCGTCGACGCCTAAGCGGCGCTACTTCAACAAGCAAACGTCATGGAACTCCACAACCTCCGCCCCGCCAAAGGTTCAGTCAAGTCTAACACGCGCCTCGGGCGCGGGGTCGGTAGCGGCAGTGGTCGCACGGCCAGCCGCGGCCACAAGGGCGCCAAGAGCCGCTCGGGCTACAAGAGCAAGCGCGGGTTCGAGGGTGGCCAGATGCCGCTCCAGATGCGGCTGCCGAAGCGCGGCTTCAACAGCCCGAACCGCGTCGAGTACGCCGTGCTCAACGTCTCGCAGCTCCAGCACCTGGCCGACAAGCACCAGCTGACCGAAATCACCACGGAGAAACTGCACCAGCTCGGTATCATTCGCAAGACCGACCTCGTTAAAGTGCTCGGCACCGGTGAACTCACGACCGCCCTCAGGGTGACGGCGAACAAGTTCAGCGCCAAGGCCCAGGAACTCATCCAGGCCGCCGGAGGCTCCTTCGAGACGGTCTAAAGGTCTCGGTCCCCCGCCGAAGTCGCGTCGATTCGGGAGGAGGTACTTACTTTCGACGTCGAATCCGCACCTCACCGCATGAAACAGTTCTTTACCTCCCTCCAGAACATCTGGAACATCGACGAACTGCGCAACAGGATCCTGTACACACTGGGCCTGCTTTTCGTGTTTCGGGCGGGGACGTTCGTGCTCTTGCCGGGGGTGGTCCCCTCGCAACTCGAAGCCGCGGCCGCCGGTGGCGGTAACGACCTCCTCGGTCTCATCAACGTCTTCACGGGCGGTGCCTTCAGCAAGGGCGCCGTCTTCGCGCTGGGGATCATGCCGTACATCACGGCCTCGATCATCGTGCAGTTGCTCGGCTTCGCGATCCCGTACTTCAAGAAGCTACAGACCAGGGAGGGGGAGAGCGGACGCAAGCAGCTCAGCCAGATCACGCGCCTGCTCACCATCGCGATCACGCTCGTGCAGGGGGGCGCTTACCTCACCTACCTCGACCAGCAGGCGCAGGCCATCGACCCGAACCTCAGCTCGAGCCTGTTCTACATCGCCGGCCTCATCATCCTCACGGCCGGTACCATCTTCGCGATGTGGCTCGGCGAGAAGATCACCGACAAGGGTATCGGCAACGGTGTCTCGCTCCTGATCACGATCGGCATCATCGCCACGCTACCGACCGCGCTCATCGGTGAGTTCAGTTCGCGCTCCAATAGCGGTGGGCTCTTTCTGTTCGCCGTTGAGCTGTTTGCCCTCTTCGGTGTCGTCATGCTCACGGTGCTCCTCGTGCAGGGCATCCGCAAGATCCCCGTTCAGTACGTCAAGCGGATGGTAGGCCGCGGTACGGCCGACATCATGAGCAGCGGCGCGGGCGACAACATCCCCGTCAAGGTCATCGCCGCCGGCGTCATGCCGATCATCTTCGCGCAGGCGCTGATGTTCATCCCGTCGACGATCGCGCAGCTCGGTTCGGACGGCGAGCAACCGGGATGGTTGCTCAACCAACTCAACGACTTCACGAGCCCGGTCTACAACATCGTGTACTTCATCCTGGTCGTGGTTTTCACGTACGTGTACACCGCCCTCATCGTCGACCCACAGCAGTACAGCGAGTTCCTCAAGTCGCGCAACGGCTTCATCCCCGGTGTCAAACCCGGTACCCCGACGGCCGAGTTCATCGACTCGGTGACGACGCGTATCACATTGCCAGGCGCCATGGCGCTCGGTCTCATCGCCATCCTCCCCGCCATCGCCGCCCGCTTCCTGGGTGTGGACATGAGCTTCGCCATCTTCTTCGGTGGCACTTCGCTGCTCATCATGGTCGCCGTGGTGCTCGATACGCTCCAGCAGATCCAGAGCTACCTGCTGATGCGCCGCTACGACGGACTCGTCAAATCCGGTCGCGTGCAAGGCAAGGCCGGGGCACTCCAGCAGATCGGAAGCACCATCTAGCACGCACGACAGTGCTTTAGTACGCGGCCCGCGGGCCGTGCGAAGGAATGGCTAGGTCGAAGACAGTTTTTCATAAGTCCGGCGCGGAGCTGGAGCTCATGCGCGAGAGCAACCTGCTCGTCAGCAAAACGCTCGCTTACCTGGGTACGCTCCTGCGGCCGGGGATCACCGGGCACGAGCTGGACCGCAAGGCGGAGGAGTTCATCCGGGACCACGGCGCCATCCCTTCCTTCAAGGGACTCTACGGGTGTCCGAGCTCGATACTGACGAGCGTCAACGACTGCGTCGTACACGGTTTGCCCACCGACCGCGAGTACACCGAAACCGACCTGGTGTCCATCGACTGCGGCGCGCTGCTCAACGGCTTCCACGGCGACAGTGCCTACACCTACGCTTTCGCCGGCGTCGACGAAGACTCGATGGATGTCTTGGAGGCCACCAATCAGGCGCTCTACGTCGGGATCGAGAAGGCGCAGGTCGGCAATAAGGTCGGCGAGGTGAGCTACGCCATCCAGCGCTTCATCGAGCGCGAGTGCGGCTACGCGATCGTGCGCGAGTTGAGCGGGCACGGCATCGGGCGGGAGTTCCACGAGGCCCCCGAGGTACCCAACTTCGGCAAGCGCACCGACGGCATCATCATGAAGCCCGGCCTGGTGATCGCCATCGAGCCGATGGTCAACACGAAGACCCGCCACATCAGGACCGCCGACGACGGTTGGACCATCCTCGCCCGCGACGGCCTCGCCACCGCGCACTTCGAGCACTCGGTCGCGATCACGCGCGAGGGGCCGGACATCCTCAGCGACCATAGCTTCGTCGAGCAGGCCGTGCGCGAGAACGTCTACCTCCACGATCCCGTCGCCTCGACGCTCATCCTCGAATAGGCAAAGTTCGCGACGGTGGAGCCGCGGTGGGTTTTGGCGAAAGCCCACTCCGACCTCCGTGCAGCAACGAGTCGCCCGCCGGGGCTAGCGTCGGTGAGGCCAGTCGGCTTTCGCCAAAACCATTTGCATTTCCCTCAAAATTAGCAGCGGGCCAATTGGTGGGGAATGCGTATCTTTGCACCCCGAAACGGGAAAAATGGCGAAGCAAGGACTGATCAAGCAAGATGGCGTTATCGAAGAGGCGCTGTCGAACGCGATGTTCAGGGTTCGCTTGGAGAACGACCACCAACTCGTCGCCACGATCTCTGGAAAGATGCGGATGCACTACATCCGGATCCTCCCGGGCGATAGGGTAGCGGTCGAGATGTCGCCCTACGACCTCTCGCGGGGCCGCATCACCTACCGTTACAAATAACCTGAAGACCCGTCTTCGAAGACCCACGCGCGATGAAAGTCAGAGCCTCTGTAAAGAAGCGGTCGGTAGACTGCAAGATCGTACGCCGCAAAGGGCGCGTGTACATCATCAACAAGAAGAACCCCAAATTTAAGCAGCGCCAGGGCTAGGCCCACGCTTCACCACTACCCACCATGGCTAGAATATCCGGAGTCGACCTGCCTCGGCGCAAGCGCGGGGTCATCGCGTTAACTTACATCTACGGCATCGGCGACACGCGCGCCCGCCAGATCCTCGAGAAGGCCGGCGTCGACCCGAACATGAAGGTCGAGGACTGGGACGAGGACTCCGTCAAGACCATCACGCTCATCGTTCAGAACGAGTTCACCGTCGAGGGGGAGCTGCGCTCCGAGGTGCAGATGAGCATCAAGCGCCTCATGGACATCGTGTCCAACCGGGGCCTGCGCCACCGCCGTGGCCTGCCCTTGCGCGGTCAGCGCACGCGCACCAACGCCCGCACCCGTAAGGGTCGCCGCAAGACGGTCGCCAACAAGAAGAAAGTCACCAAGTAACCCAGGCGCCTCGCCCCTTAATCCAGCACTCTTATGGCAAAGGCCAAGAAGGTAGTCAAGAAGCGCAAGGTCGTCGTCGAATCCGAAGGGTTCCTCTACGTCAAGGCCTCATTCAACAACATCATCATCTCCCTGACCAACAAGAAGGGCGATGTCATCAGCTGGGCCACCGCCGGGAAGGCCGGGTTCCGCGGTTCGAAGAAGAACACGCCCTACGCCGCGCAGGTCGCCGCGAGTGAGGCCGCGAAGACGGCCTTCGACCTGGGTATGCGCTCGGCGGAGGTGTTCGTCAAGGGCCCCGGCTCCGGTCGCGAGGCCGCGATCCGCGCCGTCGACCAGGGCGGCATCCGCATCACGCGCATCCGCGACGTGACGCCGATCCCGCACAACGGTTGCCGTCCCCCGAAGCGTCGTCGCGTCTAATCCAAGAACCCTCCTAGATCTACCACCATGGCTCGTTATACCGGACCAACCACCAAGAAGGCGCGTGCCCTCGGCGAAGCGATCTTCGGCTACGACCGCGCGTTCGAGAAGCGTAAGTACCGCCCCGGCCAGCACGGCAACACCCGCCGCCGCCGCCGCCAGTCCTCCGACTACTCCGCGCAGCTCCTCGAGAAGCAGAAGGCCAAGTTTACCTACGGGGTGCTCGAGCGCCAGTTCCGCAATACGTTCGGGACGGCCTCCGCGTCGCGCGGGGTCACCGGCGAGAACCTCCTCCAGCTCCTGGAGTCCCGCCTCGACAACACCGTGTTCCGCCTCGGGATGGCGCCCACGCGCCGCGCCGCCCGCCAGCTCGTGAGCCACAAGCACGTGCTCGTCAACGGCAAGCTCAGCCACACGCCCAGCATGAAGCTCACCCCCGGGGATAAGGTATCGGTGCGCCCGAAGTCGCAGGGCCTCGACGTGATCCGCCAGTCCGTGAGCTCGGCGAGTGACGTCCGCAAGCACGGTTGGCTCGAGATGAATACCGACCGCATGGAGGGCGTCTTCCTCGCGTACCCCACCCGCGACCAGATCCCGGAGAAGATCAACGAGCAGTTGATCGTCGAACTCTACTCGAAGTAATTCCAGCGGTTTCCCGCAAAACGCTTAGCCAAGGTCCCTCCGGGGCTTTGGCTACTTGCGTAAAAACACATCGCTTCCCCCCGGGCGTCTACTCGCCCACTTAAAAGCCCCCGGTCTATGAACATCATGAATTTCCAAATGCCCGAGAAGATCGTCATGCACAAGGCGGACTCCTTCAAGGGCGTATTCGAGTTCAAGCCGCTAGAGCCCGGCTTCGGCCAAACCGTCGGTAACTCCCTGCGTCGCGTGCTGCTCAGCTCGCTCGAGGGCTACGCCATCAGCGCCGTCCGCATCGGTGGCGTCGACCACGAGTTCTCGACCATCACCGGCGTCACCCAGGACGTCATCGACATCATCCTCAACCTCAAGCAGGTCCGCATCCGCCCGACGGACCCCGACTCCGACATCGCCTCCGAGCAGATCTACCTCACGCTCAGCGGCAAGGAGGAGTTCGTCGCCGGTGACATCACCGCCAACTCCAGTCAGTTCGAGATCATGAACCCGGAGCTGCTCATCTGCCGGATGGAGCCCTCGGTCAACCTCGAGATCGAGCTCACGGTGACCCGCGGCCGCGGCTACGAGCCCGCCGGCGAGACGCTTCCAAAAGATAGCGTCGTGGGGGTCATCCCGATGGACGCTATCTACACCCCGATCAAGAAAGTGAGCTACCGCGTCGAGTCGACCCGCGTGGAGCAGCGTACCGACTACGAGCAGCTCACCATCGAGGTGACCACCGACGGTACGATCCACCCCGAGGAGGCCGTCAAGGAGGCCGCCCGCATCATGATCCGTCACATGACGCTGATCACCAACGAGAGCATCTCCTTCAACGAGGGCAGCCCGCGCGAGCACAACATCGTCGACGAGGAGGTGCTGCAGATGCGCAAACTCCTCAAGACCTCCCTCGAGGACCTCGACCTCAGCGTCCGGGCGTACAACTGCCTCAAGGCCGCCAAGATCAACACGCTCGCCAACCTCGTGAGCTACGACACGCACGAGCTGCTCAAGTTCCGCAACTTCGGCAAGAAGTCCCTCGTCGAGATCGACGAGCTCCTCGCCGAGAAGAACCTCTCCTTCGGGATGGACATCTCGAAGTACGACCTCGACGAGGAGTAGCCCAAGAATCACTCAATTCGCGCAGGTCCGCGGGCGCTTCCGGTGAGGCTGCCCGCGGGACACTCCACCTAGTTTTGGATAACCACCGGCTCCCGCGTGAGCCTGCCGCCTTGCCGCCGGATGGTGTTCAGCAACTTTCCCCACGATGCGTCACGGAAAGACCTTCAATCACCTCGGCCGTAAAGTCGGCCACCGCCGCAGTCTCCTGCGCAACCTCTCGATCTCGCTGATTACCCACAAGCGGATCAGCACGACCCTCGCCAAGGCCAAGGCCCTCCGCAAGTTCGTCGAGCCCGTCATCACGACCGCCAAGGCCAACGACCAGCACGCCCACCGCGAGGCCTTCAAGAACCTCCAGAACAAGGAGGCCGTCAAGGAGCTCTTCGCCTCGGTCGTTCCGGCAGTGGGCGAGCGCCCCGGTGGCTACGTCCGCGTCATCCGCACGGGTACCCGCCTCGGCGACAACGCCGAGACCGCCATCATCGAGTTGGTAGACTTCAACGAGAGCTACAACCTCAAGGAGAAGTCCTCCGGCAAGACCCGCCGCCGGCGCCGCCGCGGTGGTTCGGGCTCTGGGTCGTCATCCGCCTCCACGGAGACGGGCACTGCTACCGTCAGTCCCGTCGCCGAAGCACTCATGCCTGCGACCAACGTGTCCGCCGTCGATGCCGACGCCGACATTAACGCCAGCACTGCCGCCGTGGACCCGACCGATGACGCAAACACCGACAGCCTGATCGGCGATGCCCTCGTCGAGGAGCACAACGACGACACCGCCGACACGATGGCCGACCCCGAGGTTGACACCGTCAACGGCGACAGTCTTCCCCTCGACGAGTCGGACAAGCCGGCAGACGCCTAAGCAGCGTAGCATACAGATTCGGCAGGGGGATTAGCGAAAGCTGGTCCCCCTTTCGCATTCGCGGAACATCAGACGGGCGCCCCTGGCGGTGTTAGACGAGCTCCGCTCGCACCGCACAAAGGCCGGGGGCGTGCGGGCAGAGCTCGTCTAACACGCCCTCCACCGCGCCAGACGGGCGCCCCTGGCGGTGTTAGACGAGCTCCGCTCGCACCGCACGCGCCTAACGGGAACTAGCGGAAGCGTCGTTAGACGAGTGCTTCTCGCGGTGGGGAGTCCGTAGGGCCGGGGGCGTGCGAGCAGAGCTCGTCTAACACGCCCTCCACCGCGCCAGACGGGCGCCCCTGGCGGTGTTAGACGAGCTCCGCTCGCACCGCACGCGCCTAACGGGAACTAGCGGAAGCGTCGTTAGCCGAGTGCTTCTCGCGGTGGGGAGTTCGTAGGGCCGGGGGCGTGCGAGCAGAGCTCGTCGAACACGCCCTCCACCGCGCCAGACGGGCGCCCCTGGCGGTGTTAGACGAGCTCTGCTCGCACCGCACACGCCTAACGGGGATTAGCGGGAGCGCCGTTAGACGAGTGCTTCTCGTGATGGGGAGTTCGTAGGGCCGGGGGCGTGCGAGCAGAGCTCGTCTAACACGCCCTCCACCGCGCACACCCGTTCTCCCCACGCCACGCCCGATCCACGCCCCGCTCCCTACTTTCGCGCGCAAATTCACTCCATGAAGGTGCCTCCGAATGTTCCCGCCGTTCTCCTGCTCGCCGACGGGACGCTCTTCCACGGCAGTGCCGTTGGCGCGATTGGGACCATGACCGGTGAGATCTGTTTCAATACGGGCATGACCGGGTACCAGGAGGTGTTTACCGACCCGAGCTACGCCGGACAAATCCTCGTGACCACCAATACGCACATCGGCAACTACGGCTCGGCGGACACGGATGAGGAGTCGGACAAGGTGCAGATCGCCGGGCTGGTCGTACGGGAGTTCGCGGACTCGTTTTCGCGAAAGCTGGCCGACCGCAGCCTGCAGGAGTACCTCGTGACGCAGAACCTCGTCGGTATCGCCGGTGTGGACACGAGGGCTTTGGTCCGCCACATCCGCTCGAAGGGCGCCATGAACGCCATTATCTCCAGCGAGACGACCGACGTTGAGCAGCTTTCGCCAAAACTCGCCGAGGCGCCCTCGATGGACGGTTTGGAGTTGGCGTCGAAAGTGTCTACGCACGCCCCGTACGACATGGCCGCGGACGATGAGCAGTACCGCGTCGCCGTGCTCGACTACGGCACGAAGCGCAACATCCTCCGCAACTTCACGAAGCGTGGCGTAAGCGTGCGGGTCTTCCCGGCGAAGACCACCTTCGCCGAGGTCGTCGAGTACGCGCCCGACGGCGTCTTCCTCTCGAACGGCCCCGGCGACCCCTCCGCCATGCCCTACGCCGTCGAACTCGCCAAGCAGGCCGTCGAACGGGGGCTACCGACTTTCGGTATTTGCCTGGGGCACCAGTTGCTCGCGCTCGCGCTCGACATCCCGACTTACAAGATGCACCACGGCCACCGCGGCATCAACCACCCGGTCAAGAACCTACGCACCGGCAAGTCCGAGATCACGAGCCAGAACCACGGTTTTGGCGTAAGCCCCGAAGCCATCGAGAGCAACCTCGACCGCGTCGACATCACGCACGTTAACCTCAACGACGGCACGATCGAAGGGCTCCGCGCCCGGCACGCGCCCGCCTTCAGCGTGCAGTACCACCCCGAGGCCTCGCCGGGGCCGCACGACTCGGCGTATCTGTTCGACGACTTCGTGGAACTGCTCGCCGCGGGCAAGGGCGGTTAGGTCCGCGGGCATCGCTACGGCGCGTCCCATCGCCCGGCAAACTATCTCCGGGCAATCCGGCGCCGCCGTCGTCCAATGCGCCGGCGTGCGTTAGATTCGCGCCGCACGACCCCAAGCACATGAGCGAGATCATTGACATCAGAGCACGCGAGATCCTGGACAGCCGCGGCAACCCCACCGTCGAAGTCGAAGTCTTCACCGAGGCGGGCGCCATGGGGCGCGCGGCCGTTCCGTCGGGCGCGAGCACCGGCAAGCACGAGGCCGTCGAACTGCGCGACACCGATGCCGCTGATCGCTACCTGGGCAAGGGCGTGCTGCGCGCCGTGACCCACGTCGAGGAGGAGATCGCGAGTACGCTGATCGGCATCGATGTCTCGGACCAGCTCCACATCGATCAGTTGATGATCGACCTCGACGGGACGCCCAACAAGAGTAAGCTCGGCGCCAACGCCATCCTCGGGGTCTCGCTCGCGGTGGCGAAGGCCGCGGCGGAGGAGTTCGGCCTGCCGCTCTACCGCTACGTCGGTGGCGTGCATGCCAACACGATGCCGGTGCCGATGATGAACATCCTCAACGGCGGCTCCCACGCCGACAATCGTATCGACTTCCAGGAGTTCATGATCGTGCCCGTGGGCGCGGATACCTTCTCCGAGGCGCTGCGGATGGGAGTGGAAACTTTTCACCACCTCAAGTCGGTCCTCAAGAAAAAGGGCTACTCCACCAACGTCGGGGACGAGGGCGGTTTTGCGCCCAACATCCAGAGCAACGAGGAAGCCATCGAGACCGTCCTCCAGGCCATCGAGGCCGCCGGCTACCGGGCCGGCGACGACATGATGATCGCCATGGACGCGGCCGCCTCCGAGTTCTACGACGCCAACAAGCAAGCCTACGTACTGCACAAGTCGAGCGGCAAGGAGATGTCTTCCGACGACATGGTGGCGTACTGGACGGACTGGGTCAACAAGTACCCGATCTTCTCGATCGAGGACGGCTTCGACGAGGATGACTGGTCCGGGTGGGCCAAGCTCGTCAAGTCGGTCGGCGACCGGACGCAGCTCGTCGGTGACGATCTGTTCGTGACCAACGTCAAGCGCCTCCAGCGCGGCATCGACGAGAAGTCGGCCAACTCGATCCTGATCAAGGTCAACCAGATCGGCAGCCTCTCCGAGACCATCAAGGCCGTCAACCTCGCCACGCGCCACGGCTACACCAGCGTCATGAGCCACCGCTCGGGCGAGACCGAGGACACGACCATCGCCGACCTCGCCGTGGCGCTCAACACGGGGCAGATCAAGACCGGCTCGGCCAGCCGTACCGACCGGATCGCGAAGTACAACCAGCTCCTCCGCATCGAGGACGAGCTCGGCGAGGACGCTTACTACCCGGGCCGCGACTTACTCAAAGCCCGCTAAACACCACCACCGCGATGGCACGCACGCAAGACCCGGGAGCCGGGATGTACGGTCGACTCATGCACCGCCTCCCGAAGGGACTGCGCAACAAGTACCTCCTGTCGCTGGTCGTCTTCGCGGGTTACATCGCGTTCTTCGACCACTACTCGCTGTACAAACAGTGGCAGTTGCGCCAGACGCTCGGCGAGCTCCAGGCGGAGAAGGCGCAGTACGTCCGCACGATCGAGGAGTCGGAGGCGCTGCGTGCGACCATCAAGGCCGACGAGGTCAAGTTCGCCCGCGAGCGCTACCTCATGAAGGCCGAGGACGAGGATGTCTTCGTCATCGAATAAACTAGTCCAGGGCCGAGTGCCCCCCCGTCAATTCTACCAAATGTCCGTATTAGTAAACAAAGACTCCCGGGTCATCGTCCAGGGTTTCACCGGGAAGGAAGGCAGCTTCCACGCCGAGCAAATGATCGAGTACGGCACCAACGTCGTCGGCGGGGTCACGCCCGGGAAGGGCGGTTCGGAGCACCTCGACAAGCCCGTGTTCAACACCGTCCAGGAGGCCGTCGACCGGGCTGGCGCCGACACGACGATCATCTTCGTCCCGCCGCCCTTCGCCGGCGACGCCATCATGGAGGCCGCGGACGCCGGCATCAAGGTCATCATCTGCATCACGGAGGGCATCCCCGTCCAGGACATGGTCAAGGTGCGCGCCTACATCAGTTCTCGCGACTGCCGCCTCGTCGGTCCCAACTGTCCGGGCGTCATGACCCCCGGCGAGGCCAAGGTCGGCATCATGCCGGGCTTCATCCACCGCCCCGGCACCATCGGTATCGTGAGCCGCTCCGGGACGCTCACCTACGAGGCCGTGGACCAGGTCACGAAGGCCGGCCTCGGGCAGAGCACCTGCATCGGGATCGGCGGCGACCCCATCATCGGCACCACGACCAAAGACGCCGTCGAGCTCCTCATGAACGACCCCGGCACCGAGGGCATCATCATGATCGGCGAGATCGGCGGCACGATGGAAGCGGAC
This sequence comes from Saprospiraceae bacterium, assembly GCA_965215115.1. GTDB lineage: Bacteria > Bacteroidota > Bacteroidia > Chitinophagales > Saprospiraceae > CALDTK01. The sequence goes on along the minus strand of OZ244050.1, from coordinate 116,427 downwards.
GCCGCGCACTGGATCAAGGAGCACGGCACGAAGCCCGTCGTCGGGTTCATCGCCGGACAGACGGCACCGAAGGGGCGCACGATGGGTCACGCCGGCGCGATCGTCGGCGGCGCGGAGGACACGGCCGAGGCCAAGATGCGCATCATGGAAGAGTGCGGCATCCACGTCGTCAAGAGTCCCGCCGATATCGGTGAGACGATGGCGCGCGTGCTGAAGGGGGCATAGGTTGGACGAAAGCCCCTTACCCCCGCTTCTCCTTCGCCCGGAAGTACTCCGGCTTTACCAACAGCAGCCCGTAGCTCTCCCCGGAGTCCTTGGTCGTCACCGCGTGGTGCGCGCCGTGCGCTCGGGTAATGCCCCGCGTGTACCAACCGTCCAAGCCATCCAGCCACTTGAAGCGGCGGTGGATGTACACGTCGTGTACGATGAAGTAGATCAGTCCGTACACGCTGATCCCGATCCCGATGCAGAAGAGCCACCCGAGTTCGTAGATCGAGCCGAACATGTAGCTCAGCGCGCTCGGCACGGCGAAGACGACGAAGAACAGGTCGTTGCGCTCGAAGAAGCCCTCCTTCTCGAAGTGCGGTTTGTGGTGATCGGCGTGCCAGGACCAGAGGATGCCGTGCATCAGGTACTTGTGGGCCGACCAGGCGATGAACTCCATCGCGAGGGCCGCGAGCAGTACGATGCCGATGTAGGAGAGGGTGGTAGCCATGCGCTTGCTTGGGGGAGGACGCGTCGTGACGTTTAGAGGGCTGCCGCCAAAACGCCGAAGAAACCTACCTGCAAAACTAAGGTGAGCGGCGCGAGCCGGTTCTCGGTGAACGGCAGGAGCGCGTAAAAGATGCCGCACTGCACGAGGCTCACGCCGAACCACCCGACGTAATTCTGGAGCGGGGGCGTGCCCGCGGCCCAGGTCCAGAAGTCGAGCGCGATGGCGGTCGGTTCGATGAGGACATCGAGCGAGGTGAGACCGGCGGCACCGACAAGGGCCTTGGCCCAGCGCGGGACTCGCGGGAGGGCCATCCCGACGGTCGTGGCTACCGTGTAGACCACCAGGACCCAATTGATCCCGAGTACGAGTGGGATGCCGCGCCACTTCGGCCCGAGGACATCCCCGTAGATGTAGCTCCCGAAGAGCCACCCGCGGTGCACGCCGATGTACTCGATGTACCAGCCCAGCAGCCCGCAGGTTAGCAACCAGGTTACGTAGCGGACCCCAACCGCCGGCCGGTGGGTCCCGGTCAGCAGGACGACGGTGAAAAGGAGGTGCAGGGCCGTGAGGTAGACGAAGCCCGGCAGCAAGTCAGTCGCGAGCATGAACGCTCCAAAGACGTAGGAGCTGATCAGTAGCCACGCCGTGACCCTCTCCGCGCGCGACAGTTCGAGTTTTGCCGAAAGGCCCCACCACGTCGGCCTATCCACGGGCGGCGGGCATTAGTCCACTCGCCACCTTCGCCGAGAGCAGCGCGAGCGGCACGCCACCGCCCGGGTGCACCGAACCCCCGACGAAGAAGAGATTGCTGAACTCCTTGCTCTGGTTGCGGTGACGAAGAAAGGCGGCCCACTTGCTGTTGCTGCTCGTCCCGTAGAGGGCACCGAGGTGTGAACCCGTATCGGTCGCGATCTGCGGCGGGGTCCAGGTCTGCTCGACGAGGATCGCGGCGCGTAGGTCGCAGTCGAGGGCGCGGCTCAACTTGTCGAGTGTCGTCTCGCGGATGCGCGCGAGGGTAGTCGTCCAGTCCTGGCCCTGGTCGTGCGGCGCGTTGACCATCACGAACCAGTTCTCCGATCCCGCCGGCGCCTCCCCGCGGACGCCCTTCGAGGTGACGTTGACGTAGACCGTGAAGTCCTCGCTCACCTCGCCGGCCTGCAGCGCGTCGAACTCCGCGCGGTAGTCGTCGCTGAAGAAGATGTTGTGGAGCCCGAGCGCGTGGAACTCCCGCGCGATGCCCCAGTAGAAAATCAGCGCACTCGTCGATCGCTCCTGTCTCAGCGTGCGCTTCGGTTTGCGCGCCTGCGGCATGAGGTGACTGTAGAAGCCGTGCACGTCGGCGTTGCTGATGAGCAGGTCGCAGGGCAGGGTCTCGCCGTCCTGCGTGCGTACACCGGTGACCCGTCCGCCTTCGCTCAGCACCCGCTCCGTGGCGCAGTCGTAGACGAACTCGACGCCCTGGCGCTCGGCGAGGGCCACGAGACTGGCCGTGATGTCGTACATGCCGCCTTTCGGCAAAAACGTACCCAGCGTGTGTTCGAAGGTCGGGATGACGGTGAGGATCCCGGGGGCGCGGTAGGGGTTGGAGCCGTTGTAGGTCGCGAAGCGGTCGAAGAGTTGGACGAGTTTCGGGTGCCCGAGGTCGCGTTCGTTGGTGGCGTGCATCGTGCGCGTGAGGTCCATCTGGCCGAGGCGACGCAGGGCGCGCAGGTTTTGGCGCCTCAGCCAGGTACTCGCCCTGTGCAACGGTCGCTCGAGGAAGGTACGTCCGCTGAGGTCGTACTTATCGGCGGAGCGCCGGAGGGCCCGGGCGACTACGTCCTCGTCGACGCCGAAGACTCGGCTCGCTTCCCGACTGAAACGCTCCGGATCGGCGTAGGCGACCAGCCGCTCGCCGCTCTCCCAGAAGTAGCGGCACACCACCTCCTCGCGCTCGTACCCGAAGTGCAGTTTCGGGTCCTCGCCGCAGAGTTCGAAGAGTTCATCGACGTACTGCGGCATCGTAAACAAGCTCGGGCCGCGGTCGAAGCGGAACGCGCCGAGTTGGAAGGTCGATAGCTTGCCGCCGGGTGCGGCGTTGCGCTCCAAGACCCGGACCCCGTACCCGAGGCGCGCGGCGCGGATGGCCGCGGCGATACCGCCGATCCCGGCTCCGATGACGATTGCCCGCAAGGTGATCCCGGTGTTTGGCGCGTAAACGTCCCGCGGGGGCGGGGGTTCTGCGTAGTCGGCGATAAGTCGCTACGCGCGCTACCGGTAGCTCGACTCCTCGGCCTCGGCGCGCTGCTCGGCCTCGAAGACGATCAACTCCTCCTCGGTGAGTTCGCAGATCGGCAGCGTGACGAAGAACTTGGTCCCCACCCCGATCTCGGTCTCGAAGTGGATCCGCCCCTGCGCCGCGTGGATGATGTCGCGGCAGATGGCCAGCCCGAGGCCCGAGCCACTGCTCTTCGTCGTGAACTTCGGGAAGAACACCTTCTCCTGCATCTCCTCCGGGATACCCGCGCCGTTGTCGGTCACGCAGAGGATGGCGACGCCGCCGTCCCGCTCCAGGGACACCGTCAACTGGCCGGGGCGCTCCGGGGGGATCGCCTGGATGGCGTTCTTTATCAAGTTGTTGAGTACGCGCATCAGGAGCTTCCGGTCGGCGTAGATCGGGAAGGCATCGTCGCTGATCGCCAGTTCGGACTCGACGTTCTCCTCGAGGAACAGATTGTACACCGACTGCGCCACCTCGTCGAACTGCAGCAGGGTGTTGATCGGCTCCGGCATCCGCGCGAAGGTCGAGAAGTTGGTCGCGATCGAGGCCAGGTTGTCGATCTGCTCGATGAGCGTGTCCGAGACGCGTTTGATCAGCGCCTTGAGGTCCTGCGGGTCGGCGTTGCGGTCGAAGGCGTGCCGGAGGAACTCGATGCTGAGCTTCATCGGCGTCAGGGGATTCTTGATCTCGTGCGCGACCTGCTGCGCCATCTCCCGCCAGGCGGACTCGCGGCGGGCGTTGTCGAGCTCCTTGGCGGAGGCCTCGACGGTGAAGAGCATCGTGTTGAATTCGTTGATGAGGTCACCGAGCTCGTCCTGCGCGCGCCACTCCAGGGGCTGGAGCTTGTCCTCGACCTTGAACCGCCTGATCTTGTCCCCCAGTTCGGTGAGGGGCTGCGTGATCGAGTTCGCCACCGTGATCGCGATGACGCCCGCGATCAGGAGCAGGAACACGTACACGTTGAGCAAGGTCCCCATGAAGGCGCTCACATCGTCGCGCAGGTCGCGCTGCTTCGAGTAGTAGGGTAGGCCCATGTACGCGATCGCCTCCCCGTCGACGTTGCGTACCGGGACGTAGGCCGTGCGGTAGCGCAGCTCCCCGACGGACTCGAACTGCTGCGCGATGGCGCTCCCGCGGTCGGAGAGGAGCTGCCGGGCGTAGGCCCCCATCCGCGGCGCGATGACGCCGCGGTTGAAGACCTCGGTCTCGGAGGTGGCGGCGAGGGTGCCGTCGAGCGCGAAGAGGTTGACGTCCATCGAGTGGATCCGACTGATGGGCTTGATGATCTTCGCGAGGCTCGCGGTGGTCACCTTGCCCATCTCGGACATGAGGTCGATCTCGTGCTCGACGTTCTCGAGGATGCTCGTGACCTTGCGGTTGAGGCGGTTGTCGTGGTAGGCGTCGGTCGAACTGTGGAAATACAGCACCGTCACGTAGCCGATCATCGCGAAGCTCAGGAGCACGAGCGCGATGATCCCGACCTGGATCTTGGTCTTGAGGTCGGGCCTACTCACCCAACTGATGTCCACGGCCTTCGGGAGGATATCGACCCAGGTGTTCAACAGACTCATCACCAGCGTGAGGATGATGCACCAGACGAAAAGGTAGCTGAATAGCGAAATGGGACGTAGGTACCCGCCCATCTGCTTGCCGATGAACACGACCGTGTCGCCGGGGGCGGAGTACAGGAGCTCGGAGTAGCTCGAGTTGGTCTGGCTGCGCGACTCCCCGGCCGACGGGACGTTGGTGGCCCTCAGGTTGGCCGAAGGGTTGCCGCCCTGCGACTGGATGAGTCTCCCGTTGTTATAGATCGCGTAGTCGTAGCCGCGCAGGTGCTCGAGGCCGCGGTAGGGTTCGTTGATGAGCAGTTCGGTCAGGAACTTCGACGGCGCCCGCGATCCGACGCGGACCTCCAGGTAGGCGTCGTACCCGTAGTCGCGCTGCTGGATCGTGGTGAGCTTCAGGAGGTACATCGGCTCCACCTGGGGCCTCAGGTCGAGCCTGACGTTGTCGGTGACCGTGGTGGCCCCCGCGAAGCGAGCGCCGATGTCGGAGTCGTTCTTCGCGACGGCGCCAGGCTGACCCGCGGGAGAGCTCCCGATGAGGACCTGGAACTTGTAGTTGTTGTACAGGTAACCCTCCTCGATGAGGAGGCGCTGGAGCGCGTCGGTGGCCTCGGGACGGAGGCTCACCCCGTTCGCATCCAGCAGGAGGTGCTGGATCTCGAGATCGTGCTGGATGCTGGAGTCGAGCCTGAGGAGTGCGGCCTCCGCGGCGGGATCGTGTGGGTCGGCGAGGATCGCGGCGTACTCCGCCCTCCGCGTGAGGTCTTTCTGGACGTCGAACGAGAAAAACAACACCGCCGAGTAGATCGACAGCACGACCAGCCAGAAGAACAGCCACAGGATGTTGGACTCCCCCGTGTCGATGAACAGATCGTATACGAGGGTAAAGATCATGACCCCGAGCAGGAACTGCGGTATCGGCAGGGGGAGCTCGATGAACCGCAGGATCGGCACCGCCACCGCGATGGCCGCGAGGAGGGCCGTGAACCTGGCCTGCTTGCTGAGCCCCATCGCACTCACCCCGAGCATGATGCGGTGGGAGAACAGGAAGTGCGCGAACAACAGCGTGAGCATCGCGATCAGCGCGACCATGCCCGGGCGACTGAGGTTCAGGACGTTGACGAAGTCGAAGTCTATGCCCGGGCTCTTGATGATGGACTCGGTGACGAGCGTGAGCCACGTGGCCGCCGCCGCGATGGCGAGGTAGTGCCCCGCCGTGAGCGCCCACTGCGCCAGGGGGCTCCAGTGCTGTACGGGGGGGCTTCGGTAAGTGCGGTGGAAGAAGGTCACGAGCCACATCGCGATCAGGACCTCGACCATGAAGCTGGCCAGTGACCCGTTCATGAGGTTGGTGTCGAACAGTTGCGCGAGGATCCCTAGGTCCGGGTAGAGGTCGCTCAGGTCGTTGGTGGCCACCAGGCGATCGAGCACCAGGGCGCCGGTGAGGATGCTGAGCCCGCCGGAGAGCGGTCCGTAGCGACCCTTGATGTAGGTGGATAGCTTGAAGAGCAGGATACCGGCGATCATGAGGCCGAGGACGTGCAGCCCGAACATCCAGGCCTGGTAGCGCCAGTCCTTGAAGGAGTACAGGCGCGTCAGGTAGGCGACGGCCTGCCCGTCGGCGGCGTGGATCCCGAAGGCCGTCGGGCTCGTCACCAACCCTACCGCCTCGGGGATGTACGGCGCCTCGACGAAGCCGTTTTTGAGGTAACTCGACTTCAGCGCGTACTCGTGCCGGATCGGGATCAAGGTCACGGCCTCGAACTCGCGATTGCCGAAGAGCCGGACGTGTTTTCGCTTGACGAGGTACTGCCCATTGGCCAGTTCGCGGATGCTCTGGGGCGGGAGCCGCTGCGGACTGAGCTGCTGCGGGAGGACGGCGAGGTTGTTGGTCCAAAACAGGACGGAGTCACCTTCGTAGAAGAGGATGCTGAAGGCTTCCTGGCTGAGGGCCCCGAGCCGGTCAGCGTGCTGGATTGCGTCCTCGGTCGAGAGGCGTGAGAGCCCGTAGATTTGTTGCTTGAGGAAAGCCGTATCCGCGATGGTGTTGGCGGCCAGGAGCTCGCGTCGGTGAAGGCCGGCTTCGATCCCGGTGACGTAACTGCGCAGGGAGGCGCCCCCGCCGTAGGATCGGATGACGAACGCCGTGAGCAAGGCCACGAGCAGTAAGCTCAGGCCCACCCCCAGGGGGACGGCGTACTGGTGGAGCCAACCGAAGCGCGTGTCACTCGCGCCCGGGGTCGGTGGCGCGAACCCAGCCAGGCTCGTCTGCGACACACCGTCGGCGCGCCTCCGGAGTGGCGGTGCGGTCGGCAATCTCGTCGGCGTGGCGCCCGGGACCGGAGCAGAAGCCCCGCGCCCGCCGCTGTCCTTCGGGCTACCTGGGGGCTGATCTTGACCGCGCGGTTTGGGCATTGCCCCGTATACGGTAGGCCGTGCGTTTTGGTGACAGCCTTTATCGTGGTCGGGCGTCCAAAAAATCGATGCCACCTTTGCGTGCGTACAGGTGCCGGGACAGTCCGTCGCGTTTTGCCGCAAGGCGAGATGAGGAAAGTCCGGACAACGGAGGACAGCGTGCCACGCGAAAGCGCGGGGAGTGCGGCCGGGAGGTCACGCTTACGGACAGTGCCACAGAAACGAGACCGCCCCGGCCCCCGGGTCGGGGTAAGGGTGAAACCGTGCGGTAAGAGCGCACGCCGGGCCGGGCGACCGCGTCCCGGGAGGAAAACCCCACGCGTTGCAATGCCGAGCAGTACGTACCCGCGAGGGTGCCGGCGGTCCGTCGGCCGGACGGCGCGAGCCGGATGGCGTACGGGTAGGCAGCATAGATAAATGACGGACCTCGACAGAATCCGGCTTATCGTCCCGGCCCTGTGCATTTTTTGCGGGCTTTCGCCAAAACCCGCACTGTATGTCGCCCTACGGCGCCGGCACCTCCTCCGCTGGCCTAAAGCTGTACGTCAGGCTGAAACGCAGCGTATTGTCGAGCGGCGAACGCACGGCCGTGGTCGGGATGAGGTAGCTGAAGTCGAGCCCGAGGACGTTGTACTTCAGGCCTACCCCCAGCGTTAGGTACTGGCGGCCGCCCTTCGTGAAGGGCTCGTGGAAGTAGCCGACGCGCGCGGCGAACTGATCGGCGTACCAGTACTCGATCCCGGTAGACAGGTTGATCTCCCGCAGCTCCTCGCTGAAGCCCTCGTCCGCGTCGCCGAAGCTGTTGAGGGCACCCTCGATGATGTTCTGCTCGGCCCAGTCCGGGCGGCCGTCCCGGTCGGAGTCGGTGGTGTCGGCCTGGGGGCTCGGCACCAGGAGCTTGTTGCCCTCGAGGATGAACGTGAGGGAGTTGTAGTCGTCGAGGTAGGTCTTCATCGACGCGCCGATCCCGAGGTTGGCGGGGAGGAAGTCCTGGTTGCTCGAACTCGAGTAGGAGATCTTGGAGCCGAGGTTGCGGATCGCGCCACCGACGGTGAGGTCGGCGCCGTTGCCGATGGCGAGTTCGTTCTTGTACGTAACCCCGATGGAAGCCGCCCCCGCGACACCGTTCTTGACCTGCTCGTTGGTGTTCGGGACCTGTAGGCCGCGGGCGAGACTGGACAGGATGAACTGACCCCCGATGCTCGCACTCCACTGATCACTCAGCTGGCGGGCGTAGCCCACGTGGAAAGCCATCTCGTACGGACGGCCCTCCGTGATGAGCATGCCGTTTTCGTTGGTGTACGGGATCGACCCTAGCGAGAAGTACCGTAGCGTGCCGTAGATCGTCTCCGTCTCGCTGATCTTGCCGTAGGCCTGTAGGTTAGCGAGGTAGACATCGTCGAGGTTGAGCGCCGCGAGCCAGGGCGTGTAGGTCGCCTGGACCTCGAAGCGCTCGTCCGACCAGGTGAGGGCCGAAGCATTCCAATCGGCCGACGACGGGGTAGGGCTCAGCGATAGACCGGCGTCGCCGAGCGCGCCGGAGCGTGCATCCGGGGCGATGCTCAGGAACGGAACCGCGGTGCGTATCGTGGTGATACACTTCTGCTGCGAGAAAGGGTCGATGTAGGTGCCTGGCTTGTTCGGGTCTTCGATACAACCGTTCGCCAATTGTGGACTCGGTGGCGGCTGCGCGACACTCACCGTCGCGAGCAGTAGCGCAGCTGCGGACAGAAGGGCACGAAAGTGTAGTAATCTCATAAATCCTCAAGTCTAGGCGGGCGCGAAAGTAGGCCCGTCGCCGGGGTTGGACGTTTGGGGGTTAATGCCCAAACCTCGTCCCTTATTGCTGGTCCCTTAACGGTTTGCTAACCAATCGCCACGAATGCGGTAGTTTGGTCTGCCCGCTAACGAAGCACCACGACTTTCTCGAAATCACTCTCCGCAACCTCCTCGCGCCCGGCCGTGCGCAGGCGCACCTTGTAGAGGTACACCCCGCGCGCGAGACGCTGCCCGAACTCATCGGTCCCGTCCCACGAAATGCAGTCGTCGCCTCCCGCGAAGCGCGGCCCGTCGGCTACGCCACTGTAGTCCAGGCTGCGGACCAGGCGACCGCCCGTCGTATAGACATCTACGCGGACATCGACCGATTGCCCCGCCGAAGAGTGCTCGAACTGGAAGCAGGTCGCGTCGACCATCGGGTTAGGGTAGTTCAACACCCTGCGCAGGGCCTGTCCCGCGTCCTTCGAGACCACGAACGCCGTCCGGCCCACGCCCGTGTTATTGGCGAGGTCCCAGGCGCGAATCTCTAGTTCGTAGGCGCCGTCCTCGAGGTTGTAGACCGGGTAGCTCGCCGTGCCGCGTCGGTAGTCGTTGGTGGCCGCCTCGTAGAAGTCGTTGATGACGTAGGAGAAGTCGTTCGGTCCGCGCAGGGTCGCCGTGAGGTCGTGCCCGATGGCCGAGCCGCTCACGTTGATCCCGGTGTCGTCGCTGAGCTTCGCGAAGAGGACCGGGTCGCTGGTGGCGACGCCGCCCTCGGTAAAGGTGTCGTCCCCGATGAAGGCCTCGACGATGGGTGGGGTGTTGTCGTTGATCGCCGGGGGCGCGAGTCCGTCGATGATGAAGCGCCCGAAGGTCCCGGCGGCGTCCCGGCCGTCGTTGGCCTCGGCGTAGAGGCTCAGGCGGCCCTGGCCCTGCGAGAGGCTCACGTCGAGCGGGAGCATGAATTTCGCCTCCCACTTGCCGTTGGTCACCGTGGCGCTTCCCGTGAATAGCGTGGCGCCGAGTTGGGTGAATTCACGGACCCTGGAGTCGGCGTCCTGGCCCAGCGTCGAGGTGATGCGTTGCTTGTCGAAAACGGTGATCGCGACGGTGCCCGTGAAATCACCCGCGAACGTGCTGTCGAGGTTCTGGATGACGCCGCGCAGCACCACCTCGCGCAAGGGGGCTACCTTCGGGAGGGCGGTGAGCTCGCCGACGGCGGCATCGTCGATGTGCGTGACGACGACATCGATCTGGGGAACGGCCAGGCGCATCGCGGGGTCACCGAAGAGCGCGTACTTCCGGTCGTTGTCCTTGGAGCTAAAGCTGGCGTTCTTGGCCTGCAGGAGCAGTTCGCCGATGCCGAAGGTTCGCGTGAGGCGGCGGTCGAGAAGTACCTTCAGGGTAGCGTCCGTGAGGGCCTTATTGGAATTCGTATACACCGGGCGCACGGTGCTCATCGACGCGGCCACCCCGCCGTTGCGCTTGAAGAGGACCTGCTCCCCGATGACGGCCTTCGTGGGATCGTCGTAGCCGGTGAAGGTGCACGTCGCCGTCACGAGCACGGGCAGGGCGTTCGGCGCGTTCCAGCGCTCGATGTCGGGCGCGTTCAGGAAACGCTCCTGGCCCCAGCCTTTCGGACCGCCGTGGCCCAGGTAGGTCGTGAGCAGGTTGCCGCGGAACATGTTTCGGCTGATGGCCTCCGAGGCAGCCGGGTAGCGCTGGCCGCCAGACCCGCCGACCTGCTCGAAGGCATCCACGTAGATCTTGTTCTGATTGAACTGCGAGTACATCGCCTCGGAGGTCTCCGCGGCCTGGTCGATGTCATCGACGTGGAGGTTGCCGTCCCCGTCGTCCGCGACGAAGACCGTGCGAAGCCTCCAGTCCCCACGCATCTTCGGATCGGTTTCGTAGCGGATGATCTTGTCGACGGTCGCCATCGCATCCGTGAGGCGCACGGCCGGTATCCGTCCCACCCCGAGGTCCAGACCACCCTGCGGGTACGCCGTGTCTCTGATGCCCTCGGTTTCGTCGAGGAGCGCGAAGTAGTCGTCCGTGGGGAACGCATTCACCTCCCAGTTGCCCGCCTTCGTCTGGAAGGTCGGGATCAAGCTCGACACCTCCTCGACGATATTGCGCGGGTCGTAAGTCCCGTCGCCGAGCAGCAGTAGGTACCTGAAGTCGGGATCGCGCTGGTGCAGCATCACGGCCAGGTTGCGGATCGCGCTCGGGTCAAACCGACCACCGCCGAACTCCTCCGCCACGTCTTCCATCGAGGCCACCGTCACCGCGTACCCGTTGTGGTCCCGGCGGTGCTTGCCCAGCTTCTCGGCGGCGCTCTCCAGGCCTTTGCCGTAGACAATCAGCATGTCCGCCTCGGCGACGGCGTGGAGGTTGGTGGGGGTGACGGCCTCGACGAACACCGGGCGGGGGAAGTCCCCCTTGCTCGCGAAGGCGATGAACTCGGACGGTGCAACGTCGGCCTCGCGGGAGTACCCGAAGCGTAGGTCCGCGCCCTGCTGCGTCACCGTGAGCCGGGTCGGCCGCATCGCGTCGCTGATGTCGAGCACGGCGAGGTCTTGCCCGCCCCGCAGTTGAAACCCGTGCGTGCCCGCCGTGCGGTGCTCCGCGTACTGGAAGCGCAAGGGCTTGCCGCCGTAGACCAACCTCGCCGGGTGGTTGAGCTGTACGTAGTCAATCCACCCGCGCTGCAACTGGGCTACCCCGGGGTAGAGTACGCGCACGTCGACCACGCCCTTGGAGACGCTCACCTCCCGGTTGATGGCACCGCGGTACGCCAATGCCGCATTCGCGTTACCCCAGGAGGCACTGGAGATGGACCCACTCGTAAACTGGTTTCCGTTTACCTCGATCGAGTAGTTGGAACTCCGATCCGACGCCGCCCAGAACTCGGACTTCACCCGTCCGCTCGCCCCCGGCGGCACCTCGCCGAGGTCCCAGAGGCCCGGGCGGGCGAGCTCGCGGTTGGCGTTCAGCAACTCGCCGTACCAAGGCTGGCCCGAACCCTGGCCCGCCCTCTTCTCGTCGGCGCTGTAGCGCAGTAGGTTGGTCTTGTCCTCCTCCCAGCGCGCGCGAAAAGTGTAGGTGTCGTCGTAGCGGCTGGTGGGCACGTTGGGGATCGTCCGGGCGCGGAGACCATCGCCGCCGACGCTGAGGTAGTAGTAGGTCTCCTCGGCGTAGAGGTTCTCGGTGCGGTCCCACCCGAGGTCCGCGTCGTTCCACCGCCAGACGTCCTCGCCCTCGCCGTAGAACAGGAGGCGCTCCCCGCCGTCCCAGTTCGCGTCGCCGTTGCCCTGCTCGACGAGGGCCACCTCGCGCAGGTCCACCGGGTAGTCGACCCCGACCTGCTCCGGGAGCATGGCGCCGCCCTTGGTGTAGAGGCGTACGGCCTTCGGTCCGCCGGCCTGCTCGAGGCCGGCGTCCTTGAGGAAGGCCGCGTCGATGCTGTAGATGCCGTCCTCCCCGACGGAGACCTTGGCGATCTTGCCGCTCGCCAGGACGCTGGTCTTCGGTTCTACCGGACCGGAGCGGGGCCGCAGGGCCACACCGGCAGTTTGGTAGTCCAGGCTCGCGGCTACCGTGAGATCGGCGCTGGTGTCCTGGCGCTCGACGCGGACGTCGACGTAGAGGAAGGTGCGCCTTCCGGCAAAACCGACTTCGGCTCCGGTGACCTCGACGAGTTCGTCCGGCGCCAGGGCCCGCGCGGCACTACTCCCGTCGGTTTTGGCGAAAGCCGAACCCGTCAGCACGGCGCCGCCCCCGTCCGGCAGCGGGATGGCCACCGTGTAGTCGGACGAGAATACGCCTTGCGGCAAAACCAGTGACCCGGTGTGCGTGCCCTGCGCCCCGAGCAAACCCGCGAGCCCGAGAGCGATAGAGAGGACCACCGAAGTCTTGAGGGCGGGTAGGCGCTGGGGCATAAAGGTGTCGTCTTGGGATCGATCGGGTAATGAATACCCCATCGCGAACGTTCGGTGCGGACGAAGATTGTCGATTGTCGAGGGGATTGCGGGTCGGCCGCGAGCGAAGGCCCTATTTTGTGACTCGAATGAGGAGAAGGATACTTACCGTACTGATCTGTTTGGTGGTCGCCGGCCTGGGCGAGGCCCGCGCGCAGGACCCGGTGCTGTCGCAGTTTTACGCCGCGCCGATGCTGCTCAACCCGGCGTTCACCGGCATGACGCGCGCCCCGAGCGTGACGATCAACCACCGCACGCAGAACGTCGGCTTCGCGGGGGCCGTCCCGTACCAGACCTCGGCCGTGTCGTACGGGCAGTTCGTCCAGCCGCTCAACAGCGGTTTTGGCGCGAGCCTCCTCGCCGACGACGCCGGTGACGGCATCGTGCAGACCTTCGCGGCCACCGCGTACTACGCCTACCAGGTCAACATCGACAAGGAGAACGTCCTGCGGCTCGGGCTCAGCGCCGGGGTCCAGCAGCGGCGACTCGACTGGGACCGCCTCGTGTTCTTCGACCAGCTCGACCCGAACACCGGGGCCACGGACCGCAACGGCAATCGCTTCCCGACCCAGGAGGTGCGCCCCGACAAGACCACGATCCTGTTCCCGGACTTCGGCGCGGGCGTCCTGTACGCCGGCAAGCTCGCCTACGGGGGCCTCACCGTCGATCACCTCACCACGCCCGACGACCGGATCGCCAACCGCGGGCCGGACGGCGTCTACAAGGGCTACCCCCTGCGGATCAGCCTCCACGGCGGGGCGCAGATCCCGCTCGACGGGGACGTGTCGCGCTCGCGGCGCTTCGTGACGCCGAACGTGCTGTACACCCACCAGGGGGCCGCCGACCAGCTCAACCTCGGCGCCTACGTGGGCTTCGGCTCGGTGTTCGGCGGGGGCTGGTTCCGCCACGGCTTCGGCAACGGGGACGCGCTGATCGGCACGGTCGGGGTGGAGTGGGGGATGTACCAGTTCGGCTACTCCTACGACGCCACCGTGAGCGGGCTGCGGCAGTCGAGCGCCGGCTCGCACGAGGTGAGCCTGCAGCTCAACTTCGAGGAGGCCCCGTGGATCCAGAAGCGGCGACAGCGAAATCGGTACAATGACTGTCTGCAGTTGTTCCGTTAGGCAATGACGGGCCGCGCGCGGCGTTAACCTTACTTATTGAATTGGCGTAATACTTGCACCCCGGTTCGGGGTAGTTTTGCGCCGCCTACTGAAAACTTGATGATGAAGCAGATCCTCCAGCTCGCTCTCTACGCCTCGGCGATCGCCCTCGTCGGCGTGTCCTGCGGCAAGTCCGAACGCTCGGCGACGACCGGGTGGAAGTACAACGACCAGAAGTGGGGCGGTTTCGAGAAGCAGGATTACGAGGGCCAGGCGACGGGCCCGAACCTCGTCCTCGTCGAGGGCGGTACCTTCACGATGGGCATGTCCGAGCAGGACGTGATGCGGGAGTGGAACTCCGTGCCGCGCCGCGTGACGGTCTCCTCCTTCTATATGGACGAGACCGAGGTGGCCAACATCGACTACAAGGAGTACCTCTACTGGACGAAGCGCGTCTTCGGCGAGAGCTACCCGGAGGTGTACTCGAACGCCCTGCCCGACACGCTCGTGTGGCGCGAGGAGCTGTCCTACAACGAGCCCTACGTCGAGACCTACCTGCGGCACCCGAGCTACGACGAGTACCCCGTGGTGGGCGTCAACTGGAACCAGGCCAACGATTTCTGCAAGTGGCGCACCGACCGCGTCAACGAGATGGTCCTCATCGAGAAGGGGATCCTCAACATGAACCCCGACCAGAAGGACGAGGAGAACTTCAACACCGAGGCCTACCTCGTGGGGCAGTACCAGGGCGATGTTCGCCGCAACATGAAGGACCTCGGCACCGGCGGCGAGCGCCCCGTGCGCTTCGAGGACGGCATCCTGCTGCCGAGCTACCGCCTCCCGACCGAGGCCGAGTGGGAGTACGCCGCCCTCGCGCTCCAGGGCAACATGGCCAACGAGAAGGACGAACTCATCACCGACCGCCGCATCTACCCCTGGAACGGCAACTCGCTGCGCTACCAGAAGCGCGACAAGTACCAGGGCCAGATCCTCGCCAACTTCAAACGCGGCGACGGTGACTACATGGGGATGGCCGGCAACCTCAACGACCACGCCTCCATCACGGCGGCCGTGCGGACGTTCCAGCCCAACGACTTCGGCCTCTACCACATGGCCGGCAACGTGTCGGAGTGGACGATGGACCTCTACCGCCCGATGACCTCGCTCACGCTGCGTGACGCCGACAACCACGACCTCAACCCCTACCGCGGCGGCAACTTCACCGCCCTCGAGATGGACGAGGACAACAAGCCCGTCGAGAAGGACAGCCTCGGGCGCCTGCGCTACCGCTACGTCCAGGACGACGAGGTGGCCGGTCGCGAGAACTACAAGACGGCCCGCGTCTACAACTACCTCGACGGCGACGAGCAGTCGGAGGCGGCGTACGCCTACGGCGTGAGCACGCTGATCAGCGACAAGAGCCGCGTCATCAAGGGCGGTAGCTGGGCCGACCGCGCCTGGTGGCTCGCGCCGGGTACGCGCCGCTTCAAGGAGGAAGACAAGGCCGACCGTACGCTCGGGTTCCGCTGCGCGATGACGCGTACCGGTGGCCCGGCCGGCAACGAGGACACGGGCGGCAACCTCTTCAAGGACTCCAACAAGAGCCAGAAGCGCCGCTACAAGTAGCGCACTGCGACACGTCTAAATTATTAGGGAGGCTCCCCGGCGTATGGCTGGGGGGCCTCCTTAACTTTGTGCCCTATGCAGACCGAGCGATTGTTGGAGGCCTTCGACCGGGCCACGGGGGTGTCGACGGACACGCGGACGCTGCGCCGGGGCGAGTTGTTTTTCGCCCTCAGCGGACCGAACTTCGACGGCAACGCCTACGCGGCGCGCGCGCTCGAGCTGGGGGCCAGCGCAGCGGTCGTCGATGATCAAGACTCGGCCGGGGCGCCGGGGCACATCGTCGTCGAGGACGCCCTGCGGGCGCTGCAGGTTTTGGCGAAAGCCCACCGCCGGCGGCTGACCTGCCCCGTGATCGGCCTGACCGGTAGCAACGGCAAGACGACGACCAAGGAGTTGCTCGCCGCGGTGCTGGCGCAGAGCTACGCGGTGAGCTTTACGGAGGGCAACCTCAACAACCATATCGGCGTACCGCTCACGCTACTGCGCATCCCCCGCGGGACCGAAATAGCGGTCGTGGAGATGGGGGCGAATCACCAGCGCGAGATCGCGGCGCTGTGCGAGATCGCGCAACCGACCCACGGGGCGATCACCAACATCGGCCGCGCTCACCTCGAGGGCTTCGGCGGGATCGAGGGGGTGCGAATCGGGAAGGGCGAACTCTTCGACTACCTCGCGGCGACGAACGGGTACGCCTTCGTGGACGACGCCAACGAGGAGGTGGCCGCGCTCGTGGCCCGGGTCCCGAAACAGCTCCGCTATACGAGCCGCGCGTCGGAGGGGTCCGCGATGTTGCTAGCGTGCGTCCAGACGGCGGCCTACCCGCACTCAACGGGGGTCTTGAGTGCGAAGGGGCAGAGCGTAGGGTATACCTCGCAACTGCCGGGGGAGCACAATCACGGCAACATCACCACGGCCGCCGCGATCGGGTACTACTTTAAGGTCCCGTTGGCGAAGATCACCGCGGCCATCGCCGGCTACCACCCGAGCAACAGCCGCAGCGAGGAGCGGAGGGTGGGGGAGAGTACGGTGCTCCTGGATGCCTACAACGCCAATCCCGACAGCACGCTCGCGGGCCTGCGGTGGTTGGCCAGCCGGAGCGAGCCCCGCAAGGTGGCCGTGCTGGGGACGCTCGCTGAGTTGGGGGCTTTCGCCAAAACCTCCCACGACGAGGTTGCCTCGGCCGCGGCGCAGATCGAGGGCGTCGAGGTGGTCTACTTCGGGGAGGCCTGGCGGGAGAGCGCGGGGGCGGGCACCGTTTTGACGGAAGTCGACGCCCTCAAATCGTGGCTCGCATCGCGCTTCGAGGACCCGAACGCCGTCATCCTCATAAAAGGTAGCCGCTCGAACAGACTGGAGAGGGTGCTGCCCACGCCCGCGGCCGCGCACTAGTCCCCCGGCGGCCGGCCGCGTCGCTAGGCGAAGCGCTTGTAGGCATCGATCAGGCGATCGGGCAGTTGTTGCTCGCAGGCTAGGGCGTAGTCGGTGTACGTGCAGGCGATCAACTGGTGGCGCTCGCGGCCCTCGGCCTCCTTGAAGGGCATCTCCATCCACCAGCGGCCGGAGCGCTCGGACTTCCAGAACTTCAGCTCCGGCCCGGAGCCCTCGATCTTGACGTGGAACTGCGACAGGCCCTCGGTGGTGACCGGGAAGTCGAATTTGCGATTGGCGAAGCCCTCGATGAAGTACCAGGCGATCTGCGAGATCGTATCGGCCGTCTGCGCCGTCGGGTCGCGGTCGGACAGGTAGCCGTATACCCCGAACGAGCTAACCTTGTCCGCCATCCCCGTGAAGCGCGCCAGTTGGCAGGCCTCCTCGCTGGTGAGACCGGAGGCCCCGAGGGGGTCTTGGGCCTGGGCGTCGCTGGCCTTGAGGCTGCTGAGGTGCAGACAGACCGCGTCGGCGTCGCGCAGCACGGGCTCGCACTCCTCGATTTCGTACTTGATCTGACCCAGGCGATAGAACTCGAAGTGGTGCTGGTGCAGGTAGTCGAGCGTGGCCGGGTCGTTGTAATGGGTCTGGTACCCGAGGATGGCCAGGTGGAATAGCCGAACGGGGGTAAGGTCGAAGATGTGGTCGAGGTACTGCCGGTCGGTGGGCAGATCGCGCGCCTGGAAACGGATGCGGTCGTCGATGGCGACGAGGTTGGTCAGGAACTCCGCCTGGTGGTACCCGTAGTACTGCGCGAGGCAGCGCTCGGAGTCGCGTCCGATAAACAAGGGTGTGACGCCGGCCAGGAGGAGCTCCTGCATGATGGCGGCGTTGAAGATACCGCCGGGCTTGCGGGCGTTGCCGAGGTCGAGGAGGCGGATTTCCTCGCCGGGGCGGGCCTTGGCGTACAGTTGGGTCCGCACGCGATCGGCCTCCGTGGCGTCGAGTCCGACGAGGGCCACGCCGCCGGAGCGTAGGTCCGGGAAGCCCGCCTCCGCCGTGTAGGCCCGGGCGACGTGCCCGAGCTGCCACACCTGGTACTCGTCTGGGTCGGTATCGTCGAAGTGTACGGAGGGTTGGAGCCAGTTCTCGAGCATCGCGTAGGGATCGTGGGGATCGTGTGGGGGCGGGCAAGGTAGCGGGCCGGGCCCGAGATCGGTGGCGTCGGTGCGGATCGCGCACGGTCGGCTACCTTGCTTACGCTATATCGCGGCGCAAATATTCCCGTGTAGATTTGCGCCGTCGGAGCGACCCGTCCGCGGTGCGGGTGTTGACAAACCCCATTGAACAAACCCCCGCGGGGCCAAGTTTCCCGAGACAACAAACCCAAATCAGTGTGCCCCTGAGCAAACCTATGGGGCACTGGCGTTGTCTAGAACGCTGTGGAAACATACAGCCGACAAAGACCGGACCCCACTATATGTTTGCCCCGCAAGGCGGATCTCACTAAGAACCTTAAAAGCACCTTTCAACCTATGAAGAATCGTTCGACCCTCACCGTGCTGACCGCCGCCTTCGCGCTTGGCCTCGGTGGTACAGCCATCGCGCAGAGCGATGCCGTGAACTACACCCCGAAGGACATGGTGGAGTTCGGTATCGCCGGAGGCTATGCCTTCGCCGAAGGCGATTACGACATGTCCCCAGGCTACTACGCCGGGCTCCACGTCCGCAAGGCCTTCGACCACATTTTTTCGGCCCGCGTCGACCTTCACTACATCAAGCTCAACAGTGACGCACCCATCCCTGCGGAGTACGAGTTTTCGAAGTCGAACTTCTCGAGCGTCGGTGGTAGCCTCCAGGGCGTGGTGACCCTGAACAACATCCGCTTCGACAAGCCCTCCCGCAAGGCCAACCTCTACGTCTTCGGCGGTCCCGGCGTCGGTGGCGCTCAGTTGAGCGGCCAGTTGATTGACGGCCCAGAGATCGATATCCTCGATCGCGATGGACTAGAAAAGGCCATGTTCTGGGCTGATGCCGGTGCCGGTATCGCGTTCCGTGTTTCGCCCCGCTTCAACATCGGGTTCGAGTACAAATTCATGGTACCCTTCGGTAAGATCGCCGACCAACTCGACGGATACCGCAACCAAGGCCAGACCGGGTCTTCCTTCCGTGACGTGGCCAACGTAGCCAACCTGCGTTTCAACTTCAACCTCGGGAACATGGAGACGCTCACCGAGCCTCTCTACTGGGTGAACCCGCTCAACCAGGTCATCGACGAGTTGCAAGAACTGAAGGCCCGCCCCGTGTTCGACCTCACCGACACCGATGGCGACGGCGTGATCGACATGCTCGACCAGGAGAACGACACGCCCGAAGGCGCTCCCGTGGACACCCGCGGTGTCGCCCTCGACAGCGACGGTGACGGCGTATCCGACTTCGAGGACGCTGAGCCTTACAGCCCGCCCGGCATGACCGTCGACTCCCGTGGTGTCGCGCAGATGCCTAAGTACCTCACGCAGCCCGAGATCGAAGACCTCATCGCTCTCAAGATGCGCGAAAACGGACTTTCCTCCGGGTCGCTCGACGGCTGGTTCCTCCCGATGATCCACTTCGCCGACGACAGCTACACCGTACGCGCCGCGGACTACGGTCACCTCAAGAACATCGCCGACGTGATGACCGGCAACCCCAACCTCCGCGTAGTGGTCGAGGGCTTTACCGACAAGCGCGCCAGCGACAGCTACAACCGCGTCCTTAGCTACAACCGCGCCCGCGCCGCCAAGGAGTACCTCGTCAACCGTTACGGGATCAGCGGCGATCGCCTCATCATCCAGTACGAAGGCGAGGACAACGTACTCGTGCCAGTCAACGGCAGCAGCTTCATGAACCGCCGCGTCGAGTTCAAGGTCGCCCAGGCCGGAGACACCGAGATGAGCGCACCGGAAGGTACCGCAGGTCGCGGATCGTTCTTCAGCGGTAGCCGCGACGCTGGCTACTAGACTCTAGAATAGCTTACCTCCCGAAAGGGGGCTCAGTCTTACGGCTGGGCCCCCTTTTCGTTTTGCAGTGTATATGGTTCGGAAGAGAAGGTATATGACCAGGACTGGCGTAGCTAGCGCTAGTAACTCCGCGAGGCCAACATCACGAGCGTACAGGCGTACTCGGTTTCGATGCCCGCGGCCGCCGCGAGTCGTCTGAGCTCCGCGTTCTCGGTGCCGGGATTGAAGATGATGCGCCGTGGGCGGAGCTGTTCCACGAGGTAATCGTAGTACACTTTCTGTCGATCGGGCCCTAGGTAAAGGGTCACGGTATCCACGTCCCCGAGGATCGGCGGCGCGGTAAGGATGGCTTCCCCGTCGATACTCCCCTCGCGGTTGCCGACGAGAATGACTTCGTGTCCGGCCTTCACGAGGCGCTTCGTGGCGATGTTTGCGTAGCGCTGTGGATTGGTGCTGGCACCGAGGACGAGTGTCTTCATGCCACAAACAACGGGCCCCCTCCGAGCCGGTTGTCGGAGGCGGCCTTTCGGCAAAACGTCAAACGCTTGCTACCGCTTCTGCTACCGCTACAGCAGGATGGTGAGCGGCTGCTCGAGCATGCCCTTGAGCGTGGCGAGGAAGGCGGCGCCCGAAGCGCCGTCGACGACGCGGTGATCACAGCTCAGCGTGAGCTTCATGACGTTGCCGACGACGATCTCGCCGTCCTTGACGACCGGCTTCTGCTGAATGCTGCCGACGGCCAGAATACAGGCGTCGGGTGGGTTGATGATCGCGGTAAACTCGGTGATGTCGAACATCCCCAGATTCGAGATCGTAAAGGTATTGCCGGACATCTGCTGCGGCTGGAGCTTGCGCTCCTTGGCCAGGCCGGCCATCTTCTTCACCTCGGCATTGATCTCCGAGAAGCCCTTGCGATCCGCGTGGCGAACCACGGGCACCAGGAGCCCATCCTCGACGGCGACGGCGACCCCGATGTTGATGTCCTCGTTGTAGCGGATGAAGTCGCCCATCCAGCTGCTGTTGATTGCCCTGTGCTTGCGCAGGGCGTGGGCGCAACTCTTCACGACCAAGTCGTTGAAGGACACACGGGTATCGCTCAGGGCGTTGAGCTGCTGGCGGTACGCGATGGCGGCCGTCATGTCGACCTCGATCCCGAGGTAGAAGTGCGGCGCGGAGAACTTGGACTCCGCGAGGCGACGCGCGATGACCTTACGCATCTGCGAGGTCGGCGTGTCGGTGTACCCGCCGGAGGTATCGCCGGCGCTCGTGTTGACGGTCGGCTTGCCGGCGGCGGCCTGCTGGACGGCGGGCGCGGGGAAGTTGGGGACTTGTGCGGGGGCGGGGGCGCTTACGTTCTGAGTCTGCTTGCCCGCGCCACCGCCGATGGCGGATTCGACATCGCGTTTGACGACGCGCCCGCCGTCTCCCGAGCCCTGTACCTTCGAGATGTCGAGCCCGGCCTCGGCGGCGATGCTGCGGGCGAGGGGGCTGGCCTTCGTGCGGGCGCCGTCGGCGGCACTGTCCGCTGCCGTGGTCGCGGTGTCCCCGGAGGCCGTGGGGGGAGTGGCGGCTTCGGCCGTGGGGGTAGAGGCAGCTTCGGACGTAGCGGCGCCTGCTGCACCGCCGCCGCCCTCGGCGTCGAGGGCGGCCTGGTAGTCCTCGCCCTCCTCCCCGATGACGGCGAGGACGGCGTTGACGGGCACGGCGCCCTCGCTCACGCCGATGTGGAGGAGGACACCCTCGTGGTAGCTCTCCAGCTCCATGGTCGCCTTGTCGGTCTCGACCTCGGCCAGGACGTCGCCGGGCTCGACGCTGTCGCCGACGGCCTTGAGCCAACCGACGATGTTGCCTTCCTCCATCGTGTCGCTCATGCGGGGCATGCGGATGACCTCTGCCATAATCCTATCTCTTTTGCGTGCAAATGTGCATGTAGAAGGCCGTTGCTCGGGCAATGTTTACCGCGGCCCCCGTTGCGCGGCCCAACATACGGACCGCGGGCGTCTCCGGTGGCAATACTGGCACCCCCGCGGCGGGTTTTGGCGAAAGCCCCTCAACGATGCCCCCCGAGCCCGGTTGTTATTCGCCCCTTAGGTTCGGCGTAATCCGACCCCGCCGGGCCTACTATTTGCCCCTAAATTCGGCCCCGCCATGCAGCTCAGTTCCAAGTACCTCCAGGCCGGCGTCGATGCCTTCGCCAGCCTCCCCGGCATCGGACGCAAGAGTGCCCTCAACCACGTACTGCACCTCCTCCAGCAACCCGAGGACGTGATGCAGGAGTTCATCGAGTCCCTGCACGTCATGCGCGAGAAGGTCCGCGAGTGCCAGCGCTGCCACAACCTCTCCGACGCCGACCTCTGTGACATCTGCGCCAATCCACAGCGCAACCAGCGCCTGATCTGCGTCGTCGAGAACATCAAGCAGGTGCTCGCCATCGAGGAAACCGGACACTTCAGGGGCACCTACCACGTCCTCGGCGGGGTGATCTCCCCGATGAACGGCGTCGACCCGCACGACCTCCAGATCGAGAGCCTCGTCGGGCGCGTCGAAGGCCTCGGGGAGGGCGTCGAACTGATCTTCGCGATCTCGCCCACGATCGAGGGCGAGTCCACGGCCTTCTACATCGGGCGGCAGCTCGAGGACCTCGACGTCAAACTCTCGGCCATCGCCCGCGGCGTGAGCTACGGCAACGACCTCCAGTACGCGGACTACCTCACGCTCAGTCGCTCGATCAGCGCGCGCCAGCCCTACGTAATCACGGACCGGTGAGGGTGGCCGCCGGCGGCGGGGCCCGGGTCGACGTGTCGGTGGTGATCGTCAACTACAACGTCCGCTACTTCCTGGAGCAGTGCCTGCACGCCGTCGAACGCGCGAGCGTCGGACTCGCCGCCGAGGTCATCGTCGTCGACAACGACTCGGCCGACGACAGTCTCGCGATGCTCCGCAAGTATCCCGACGTCCGGGTCATCGCGAACACCCGCAACGTGGGTTTTGCGAAAGCGAACAACCAGGCCATCCGCGTGGCGAACGGCCGCTACGTCTTGCTCCTCAATCCCGATACCCTCGTCCGCGAGGACACCTTCCGGCACTGTCTCGCGCTCGCGGATTCGGACCCGCGCATCGGGGTCATCGGGGTCCGGATGGTGGACGGGCAGGGCGTTTACCTGCCGGAGAGTAAGCGCGGCCTGCCGACGCCCTGGGTGAGCTTCGCGAAGATGTCGGGGCTCAGCAGACTCGCACCGCGCTCGCGGCGGTTCAACGGCTACTACCTCGGGCACCTCCGCGACGACCGGCCGGCCGATGTCGATGTCTTGCCGGGCGCGTTCATGTGGCTGCGGCCGGAAGCCCTCGCGGCGGTGGGCGGCGGGCTCGACGAGGACTACTTCATGTACGGCGAGGACATCGACCTGTCGTACCTGATCGCGAGGGCCGGCTACCGGGTGGTGTTCGACCCCGGGACCGAGATCATCCACTACAAGGGCGAGTCGACCCGCAAGCGCTCCTGGCACTACGTCAAGGCGTTCTACCGCGCGATGGCGATCTTTTCGCGCAAACACCTGCAGCCCTCCGGGTGGAGCCCACAGCCGCTGCTCGAACTGGCGATCTACGCCCGGGCAGCGGTGGCGGTCGTGTCGAACTTCGTCGCGAAAATCCTCCCGGCGCTCCTAGACCTGGGCGTGCTGTGGCTAGTGCTGATGACGATCAAGCGCTGGTGGGCGGCCTACTACTTCGCCAATCCCGACTACTACGGCGGGACGAAATTCGATGTCGTCAACACGCCCATCTACCTCGCGGCCTGGCTGCTGGGACTCGTGTTCAGCGGAGCGTACGATCAGCCTTTCAAGATCTGGGCCGTGCTGCGGGGCGTGGGCCTCGGCACGGTGCTGAGCCTCCTCGTCTACGCGTTGTTACCTGCCGGATTTCACACGAGTCGCGCGGTGATCGTTCTGTCGGCTGGGCTCGGGGGACTGCTGCTCGGCCTGCTGCGCGTCGTGTGGTCGTGGGTGCGCCCCGGCGAGGTCTCGCTGACGCGGGACCACGTCGGGCGGGAGCGACGCTTGGCGGTGATCGGTACGCCCGCGGAGGCGGCGCACGCGCTGATGTTGCTCGGGCGGGCGGGCATCCCGCGTCACTACGTCGGGCTGATCGCCGTGGAGGGGACCGCCGAGTCGGAGGATGATGTCCTGGGCTCCGTGGCGGATGCCCAGCGGATCGTCGAGGCCTACGGGGTGGACGAACTCGTGATCGGTCTGGCCGAGCTGGAGACTGGCTTCGTGATGTCGCTGATGTCGGCGCTCGGGCGGCGGATCGACTACCGGACCTTGGCGCCCCGCGCGGAGGCTATCGTCGGTTCGCCGTCGCGCAACGCGCCCGGGACGCTGTACGCGCTCGACGGGGGCTACGCGATCGCGGAGGCGGGTGCCCGCCGTGCGAAGCGTACGTTCGACGGGATACTTGCCCTCGTCGTGCTGGCGCTGTGGCCCTTGGCGTGGCTGTTCGACCATCCGCGGGCGGCCCTGCGCAACGCCTGGGGGGTGCTCTGCGGGGGGCTCACCTGGGTCGGGTACAGTGGTCGCGAGGGTTCGGCCAAGCCCCTGCCGAAGTTGCGACCGGGGGTTTTGCCGCAAGGCTACACGAGCGTCCGCGAAGACGGCAGCGTCGAGGCGCGGGCGGCGGCTTTCGCCAAAACCGACTACCGCTACGCACGCTACTGGCGCCCCGGGGACGATTGGCGCCTCGTGCGCACGCACTGGCGCGAGCTCGGGAGGGACCCGATTGCCCTGGCGCACCTGGCGCCCCCGCGGTGGCCGAGCCACTGGGTAAGTTTGCGCGTGTCCGCAAAACCCTAAGCGCGGGAGCCTACCATGCCGCCAGCGTCCCTCCTCGACCGACTTCGCGAACGCGCCACTGCGCTGCAGCCCCGACTGGTCGCGTGGCGGCGGCACCTGCACGCGCATCCGGAGTTGTCGTTCCGCGAGACCGCTACCCAGGCATTCGTCGCCGAGCGCCTCGTCGAGTTGGGTCTTGCCCCCCGCCCGATCGCGGGCACCGGCGTGGTCGCGATGGTCGGTGAGGGTGCGGAGCGCTGCGTGGCGCTGCGGGCCGACTTGGACGCCTTGCCGATCCAGGAAGTGTCCGGGCGGCCGTACGGCAGCAAGGTAGCTGGCGTCATGCACGCCTGTGGACACGACGTGCACACGACTTGCGCCCTCGGGGCGGCCGCGCTACTCGCCGGAGAGCGCGCCCACCTGCCGCTGCCGGTCAAGCTCATCTTCCAACCGGGGGAGGAGCTGCTGCCCGGTGGGGCGACCAAGGTGATCGCCGAGGGCGGTCTGCGTGACCCGGCAGTGGCCGCGATCGTCGGACTGCACGTCGCCCCGGATTTGGCCGTGGGCACCTTCGGGACCCGGTCGGGGCCTTACATGGCGAGCGCCGACGAGATCTATATCACCCTCCGCGGACCCGGCGGCCACGGCGCCCTGCCGCACCAGAGCGTGGACCTCGTCGCGGCCGCGGCGCAGATGATCACGGCCCTACAGCAGGTCGTGAGCCGGAAGGCCCCGGCGGGGATCCCGACGGTGCTGTCGTTCGGGCGCGTCGAGACCGTCGGCGGGGCCACGAACGTGCTCCCCGCGGAGCTCCGGATCGCGGGCACCTTCCGGACCTACGACGAGACCTGGCGCAGTGGGGCCCACGGCTGGATCGAGCGGATCGCGCGAAGCTCGGTCGAGATGTTCGGCGGGAGCGTCGAGGTGGACATCCGCCGGGGGTACCCGGCACTCGACAACGACCCCACCTGCACGAGTGCCGTCCGCGGGGCGCTCGTCGCGGCATTCGGCGGGTCCGAGGTCGCTGAGCTCTCGCTCCGACCCACGGCCGAGGACTTCGCGTGGTACCTGCGGGAGGTCCCGGGGACCTTCTTCCGGCTCGGGACGGGCAACGCTGATCGCGGGATCACGGCGGGCGTCCACACGCCCGACTTCGACGTCGACGAGGCCTGCCTGTCCGCGGGGGCGCTCGCGATGGCTGTCGCGGCGCTCGAGCTCGGCGGCTCGATGCGGTAGGGGGACCCGCGGTACGGGGCGCCTGGCCATTTGCCGCAAGAATTATCGGAGGGCGGCGGAACGTACCCCGGCGATGTCCCGTATACCCGCATCACGACCGCCCGCCCGGGCAGTGACGAGTGAAGCTTGGCGCAAACTTTGCGTCAGGTAGGCCGTGAAGCGGCGGCAGATTGCTGCTGGACAATCCCTAACATATGCCCGCAAAAATACTTGTAGTCGACGACGAACAGAGCATTCGTCGCACCTTGCGAGAGATCCTGGAATTCGAAAAGTACAAGGTCGAGGAGGCGGGCGATGGGCTCGAGTGCCTCACCAAGCTCAAGACCAGCAAGTACGACGTCGTGATCTGCGACATCAAGATGCCGAAGCTCGACGGCATGGACGCCCTCGAGCGCATCCAGATCATCTCCCCGGACACCCCCGTGGTCATGATCTCGGGGCACGCCAACATCGACACCGCCGTGGAGGCCGTGAAGAAGGGCGCCTTCGACTTCATCTCGAAGCCGCCGGACCTCAACCGCCTCCTGATCACGATCCGGAACGCGATGGACAAGTCGACCCTCATCCAGGACTCGAAGGCGCTGTCGATCAAGGTGAGTAAGTTCAAGACCCAGGAGATCATCGGGGAGAGCCCGGCGATCACCAAGATCAAGAGCCACATCGATGTCGTGGCCCCGATCGACGCCCGCGTCATGATCACCGGGGAGAACGGCACCGGCAAGGAGCTCGTGGCCCGGTGGATCCACGAGAAGAGTTCGCGGAGCAAGTACCAGATCGTGGAGGTCAACTGCGCCGCCATCCCGAGTGAGCTGATCGAGTCTGAGCTGTTCGGCCACGAGAAGGGCTCCTTCACGAGCGCCCACAAGCAGCGGATCGGGAAGTTCGAGCAGGCGAACGGCGGTACGCTGTTCCTCGACGAGATCGGCGACATGTCGCTATCGGCGCAGGCCAAGGTGCTGAGGGCGCTCCAGGAGAGCCGGATCACGAGGGTCGGCGGCGAGAAGGAGATCCGCGTGGACGTTCGCGTGATCGCGGCGACCAACAAGGATTTGCGCGCCGAGATCAACGCCAATCGCTTCCGCGAGGACCTTTACCACCGACTGGCGGTCATCCCGATGCACGTCCCGCCGCTGCGCCAGCGCTCGGAGGACATCCCGCTCCTGGTCGCGCACTTCGTCCGGCAGATCTGCGAGGACTACGGCAGCAAGCCGAAGGTCGTCACCAAAGACGCGATGGAGCTCCTCCAGGCCCTGCCCTGGACCGGCAACATCCGCGAACTCCGAAACGTGGTCGAGCGCCTCATCATCCTGAGCGGTCGCGAGATCCTCGTCGAGGACGTGGAGCACTTCGTGGTCCCGAGCC
Organism: Saprospiraceae bacterium; assembly: GCA_965215115.1. Taxonomy (GTDB): domain Bacteria; phylum Bacteroidota; class Bacteroidia; order Chitinophagales; family Saprospiraceae; genus CALDTK01. Next base: position 89,214 of record OZ244050.1, on the reverse strand, counting down.
AGGGGACGACCCGTACCGGGATCACGGAGGTGTTCGACAAATTCAGTGACGTGAATGACCTCCAGGACTTCATCCGCGAGGAGTACACGAACTACAAGAGCAACTGAGGTCCGGTCATGGATGCCGGCTCGGCACGCCGAACAGTAGGTAGCCTACCCACCCGAAGGCCCCGCGGTAGCAAACCTCCCGCGGGGCCTTCGCACGTCGGGACGTATCATTACAGCCGTTTGTCACGAGCCTCCGGGCGGCGGCAGCCTAAAACCAAGTAGAATGAGTGAGGAAGTTATGGGGTCCGCGCGGCACCCGATGAAGCAGTGGACGAAGATCAAGGGCGAGAACTCGTGGACGATGTTCAAGGTCATCGCCGAGTTCGTCGACGGCTTCGAGACCATGAATCGGATGGGGCCCTGCGTGTCGATCTTCGGCTCCGCGCGCACGAAGCCCGACAACGAATACTACCAACTGGCCGTCGCGGCCGCGCGCGAACTCACCGAGGCGGGCTTCGGCGTCATCACCGGCGGCGGGCCGGGCATCATGGAGGCGGGCAACAAGGGCGCGGCCCTGTACGGCGGCCTGTCCGTCGGGCTCAACATCGACCTGCCGTTCGAGCAGAGCCACAACCAATACATCGACCCGGACAAGAACCTCAACCACCGTTACTTCTTCGTGCGCAAGGTGATGTTCGTCAAGTACGCCCAGGCGTTCATCGTGCTGCCGGGCGGCTTCGGGACGCTCGACGAGCTGTTCGAGGTCTTGACCCTGATCCAGACCCGCAAGATCACCCGCGTGCCGGTGGTGCTGATGGGGACGAGGTTCTGGGCCGGTCTGCTCGACTGGGTCAAGGGCACGATGCTCACCGAGGGCAACATCAGCGCGCAAGACCTCGACCTCATTCCCCTTACCGACGACCCGAAGCACGCCGTGAAGCTCATCAACGACTTCTACGCCGACCGCGAGGACCACGAGATCAGCCCGAACTACGAACTGTAGGCCGGCAGGGTGTCGAGCGCGCTAAGGCTTCGAGGGATCAACTACTATCGGCACGCGCGGGGGCGGCGTGCTGGCGATGGGGCAGGCTTTACCGGCGGGGCAGGCCGCCTGCCGATGGGTTTAGGCCGTGAGTAGCCAGCTTAATTGTACAGCGAGAACGCCACTCCGAGCCTGAGCAAGCCAGGGTAAAATCCCGGCTCCGGCCCCCGCACCAGCGGATACCCTCGCACCGTCGCGGGCGCGATGTCGCCTTCGCCTTTCGCGAGTGCGTTCTCGAGCTTCACGAAGGCCTTGAAGGTCTGGACCTTGAAGGCGACGAAGACATCGGCATTGTACTGCCAGCCGACGCGCGTTGGGTCGGTGCTGAGGTGAAAGACGTTCGTGAGCGGCGCGAACTCGTACAGCCTCACCGGGGAGCGCACCCAGAGGTCGACGCCGAACATGAGTTGCATGGCGTCCTTGAAGAGGCGGGTGTTGGCGGTGAGGCTGTGCTGCCCGGTGTAGGCCGGGAGGTAAACCTCGGTGCTGTTGGGCGGAGAGCGAAGGGTGCCGCGGACGTCGAGCGCCAGGAAGCGATACCGGAGGTTGCTCTCGACCTCGAGCGTCGGGACGGCCACGTTCTCGCGGGCGGCGCGGGCGAGCCCGAGGGTGTCGTAGACCCAGCCGTCGGCGAAGACTTCGAGGTAGCCGCGGGCCGCGAGGCCGAGACGCGGAGAACTGATGGCCCCACCGAGTTTGGTGTGCGTCGATACGGGGAGGTCGACGCGGCGCAGGAGGCGGTCGTTGACGCCGACGGTCGTGGCGGTCCACGGGGCGTCGGTGCGTTCGAGCAGCGCGAAGGCCGCGAGTCCGAACCGCTGTCGGTAGTCCCAGCTCAACTGCCCGTTGATGCGTCCGAGGCCGGCGCGTTCGCCGAAGGCCAGGTCGACATCGGCGTCGAGTTCGAATTGCCGCAGGACCGTCCCGTGCATCTCGCCGGCGAGGCCCAGGAGGTTTTGCGTAAGCGCCCCCGTCAGGAAGCCACCGTCGAAGCGTTGCGTCCCGTAGTAGGCCCCCGCCCGAAAGTCGAAGTCGACCGCGGCGGCGCCGGTGGGGGGCGTGAAGTACTCCAAATAGGCTTTCGCCAAAACGGCCACGCTACTCACCGCGTAGCGAGCGCCGCGATCGTCGACCTCGAAGTAGTCCAGTTCGGGGAGGTCGTTGGGGGGGGCAGCCGTACGCTGGGCCTCCTGTTTTCGCGAAAGCTCGATGGCGCCGGCCCAACCGTCGGCGGTGGCGTCGGTCTGCTCGCGGAGGAAGACCCGGTGTAGGTACCCGTAGGCGCTCTCGCTGCCCTCCGTGCGGGTGTCGGTCAGCTCGGCTACGGCCAGGAAGGGCTCCTCCGGGGACTCGGTGGTGTCCCTGCGGGCGAACGTGTAGCCGCCGGGATTAAGGAAACCCCAGGACCCGAGCCGCAGCGAGGCGTAGGCGCGGTGGCGAGAGCTGTCGCGCACGTACGACACGGTGGCGCCGAGTTGGATGCGCTCGCCCTGCGCCTGCTGGTAGCGGTTGCGCTGGCCGGACTGGTAGGTGCGCAGGTAGGTAAAGCCCAGGTTCCAGCCGTTGGCGAAGGGGCTGCCGAAGAGCACCTCCGCCTGGCCGTCGTCGATCTCGCCGCCCTGGTTGTAGGCCGCGTAGGCGTAGGGGACGTTCATGCCGAAGAAGGGCGCCTCCGGGGTCTGGTAGGCGGGGTGCGTGGGCTGGAGGAAGGGGCGGGTGCTGTGGTAGCGCGCACCGAGGAGTGGCTGCGTCGCGGCGGGCTGGACGAGGTTGTTGAGGTAGACGTAGTCCGGACCGTAGCGACTCACGGGATCGAACCTCACGTAGCGTACGTCGAGGGCACTGTCGGTGATGCCGCTTTGCCGCGACGGGAAGCGCGGGTCGTAGCGGTAGAGGATGATCGAGTCAGGCAGTTCGGACGTGACCTGGGCCGTGGCCGAGTCGGTGCGCAGTGAGAGGTCCTGGCCGCTGGTCCGCCCGGAACTGCGCTCCGGGATCGGGGACTGCGCCGCCGCTCCGGCGACGGCGACCAGTGACATCATCGCCATCGCGAGCAGCGATCTCCCTCGTACCACGGTCGCGGCCCGGCGGCGGGATCTATTCTCGGGAAGGCGGATGGGCGGCGGTTTTGGCGGCGCGAAGCTAGCCGCGCGGGCAGGATAACGAACGGCGGCGCGCGGATGCGTGCCCGGGATTGCGCACCTTCGCACCCGATTATGGGTCAGATAGCAAAAATATACGGGCGTCGCCCCGTGGAGGAGGCCTTCATGGCGGGGCAGCGCTTCGAGCAGCTCTGGATCGACGAGCGCATCGGGGGAGAGTTCCTGGACGACGTCAAGCGCTGGTGCGGGAAGGCCAACGTAGCGATCAAGTACGTGCCGCGCTTCCAGTTGGACCGCCTCATCGACGCCAACCACCAGGGCATCATCGCCGAGGTGGCCCTGGTCGACTATGCCTCCCCGCAGGAGCTGGTGGCGGCGGTAGAGGAAAGTGGCTTCCTACTCATCCTGGATGGCGTGACGGATGTCCGCAACTTCGGGGCGATTGCGCGCTCGGCGCTCGCGGCGGGTTGCAAGGGCATCGTCATCGGACAGAAGCAGCGCGCGCCCGTGAACGCCGCGGCCGTCAAAGCCAGCGCCGGGGCCCTGTCGCGGCTGCCGGTGGCGCGGGTCGGGAGTCTGGCTACTTTCGTAAAACTGCTGCGCGAGCGGGAGCATGCCGTGGTGTGTATCGAGGGGCGCGGCAAGCGGGAGCTCGAGTCTGTGGATCTGCTCGGACAGCCAGTGGCCTTCGTGATGGGCTCTGAGTCGGACGGGATCAGCGCCGCGGTCCGCAAGGCCGCGACCACCTCGGTGCGGTTGCCGCAGGCGGTCGACTTCGACAGTTACAACGTGGCCGTGGCGGCCGGAATGGCCTGCTACGAATTCCTCCGGCAGAACACGACGCTGCGCTTCGACCCCACGCAGAAGGCGCGGGTCGACAGGGACGACGTGGAGCCGGGGGCAGACTTCGGTTCGGAAGCAGACTTCGGGTCGGAGGAGTAGCGCCGTGTTTAACAAAAAGGGGCCGAATGACTTTACGTCATCCAGCCCCGCAGAGAATCGAAATGCTTTTTAGGGGGGTGCGGGGTGCCTGGCTGCAGAGTGCTTGGGTGCAGAGTGCCTGGGTGCAGAGTGCCTGGGTGCAGAGTGCCTGGGTGCCTTGGGGTGCGGGGTCCGCACCCAGGCACCCAGGCACCCCGCACCCCGCACCCGTGCTACAGCGCCGTAATCCGGCGGATCACGCGGTAGATCTGGGTCGTGTCGCTGATCTCCTCGACGAAGGGGTCGTGCTCGAGGTTGTTGGCGCTGATGAGCTTGAGGGCGGTCGTGCGGCCGCGGGCGTCGACGACGGGGCGGATGTACTTGATCCAGACGTTGCCGTTGGACTTGACCGCGTAGATGGACGAGTCCTTGATGTTCTTGAGGCTCGGCACCTCCCGGCAGATGACCACGTCGCCGTCGGTGATGATCGGCTCCATGGAGTTACCGTTGATCGGGAAGGCGACCAGGCCATCCTGGTTGAGACCCGGCAGACTGAAGAGTTCCGAATCGGCCTCGAGGACGCGCGCACCGGCATCCATGGCGTAGCCGGCGAAGGCCTCGAAGCTCGTAAACCGAATCTTGCCCTCCGGGATCGACGCCTCCACCATGCGGGTGTTGTACACCGGTTCGCTGTCGAAGGGCGACCCGACGCCGTCGAGCATGTACGCTTCCGAGATACCGAACTCGCGGCACAGCGTCCGGGCCTGGCTGTAGGAGATGACGCGCTTGTCGTCCTCGTTGAGGTAGGCGCGGATGATGTGGCCGTAGGCGCGGTTGTTGAGCAGCTTCTCGGCGAAGTCGCCCATGCCCCGACCGCTGCGGTCGTTCTTGACGATCACCCCGCGCTCTTCCAGCAGGGCGAAGACCACGCGGAAGCGGTCGTTGAGTAGGATGCGGTCCTCGGTAATCATGTGGTGGCGGGTTTATCTGGGGGCAAATTAAAACAAATTGTACCTGCCCGTGCAAGTGCTAACCAACATTTTCTTTCAAATGTTGGTCGAGGAATGCAGATTTGTCGCCGGAGTAGGTTTTGCCGAAAGGCGTATCAGCGGGGTAGAAGACGGGCTGGAAGTACCTGGATACAGCGATTTTTAGAGAATCCTGAACGTGGCACCCGCCTCATTCGGGCTCCGCGCAATCGGGCTGAAGTGTCGTGCACTGTGGAAAAGTTGGCCGGCGGTGCCGGCGTTCCGGCCGCCCCCTGCGCCGCGGTCGCCCCCGCGCCGTCGCCACGGATGTAGCAATATGTTGATGCATCGGGGCTACATTGCCGCACAGAAACACTACTGAACACACACTATGGCACACGTCATCAGCCTGCTCAATCACAAGGGCGGCGTCGGCAAGACCACCTCGACCATCAACATCGGCGCCGGCCTCGTGGAGCTCGGCCACAAAGTCCTGCTCCTCGACCTCGACCCGCAGGCCAACCTCACGATCTCCCTCGGGATCCAGCGCCAGCCCGTCACGATCTACGAAGCGCTCCGCGGCGAGAGCGAACTCGTGCCGGTGTCCTACAAGCCTGACCTCGACGTGATCACGGCCTCCCTCGACCTGAGCGGCGCCGAGATGGAGCTCGTCAACGAACCCGGGCGCGAGTTCCTCCTGCGTGGCCTCTTCGAGCCCGTGCAGGACGAGTACGACTACATCATCATAGACTGCCCGCCGAGCCTCGGGCTCCTGACCCTCAACGCGCTCACGAGTTCGGACGCGGTGTACATCCCGCTGCAGACCGAGTTCCTCGCGCTCCAGGGCGTGGCCAAGATCAAGCAGGTCATCGACAAGGTGCGCTTCCGCCTCAACAAGAAGCTCCAGATCGGGGGCGTCATCGCGACGATGTACGACTCGCGGAAGGTCCTCAACCGCGATGTCGTGGCGACGATCCAGAAGCACTTCGGCGACAAGGTGTTCGAGACGATGATCCGCAACAACGTGGCCCTCGCCGAGGCGCCCGCGCAGCGCCAGGACATCTTCTCGTACGCGCCGAAGTCTAACGGGGCCGAGGACTACCTCGCGCTCTGCCAGGAGATCGTGAGCCGGAGCCAGGCGAGCGTCGAGGAGGGGGCTTCCGCCAAAACCAGCGACGGCGCAGAGCGGCTGTCGACGGCCTCGACGCGGCGCCCGATGCCCGCGCGCGAACCCGCGACCCGCGGGGAGCCGGGCGTGCCCGCCCCCGCCCCGGGCCTCTCCACGAAATCCTCCCTGAGCGCCGCCGCCGCCAGTCGCGACGCCGCCTTCGCCGCCAACCTCGAGCGATAGCCCCCCGCGCGCATTGGACCAGCAAAAAACCACACAACGGTGAGTAGAAAAGCCTTCAACCGCGACCTAGACAGCGTCTTCGCGCCGGGGGCTCAGTACGAGCCCAACATCGACGCGAGCCCGTGGCTCCTCAATACCGTCCGCGAACCCGACGCCGAGACGATGGTGGCCGAGCGCCCGCAGACCGCGACCCGCCGCGCCCGCAAGACCTTCGTCGACGACCTCGAGAGCCTCTTCGCGAGCGCCGCACAGGAGCGCCCGCGCGAGCAGCGCCCCCACGAGGACCTCAACGTACGCCACCGCGACCGGCCCCGCCGCACCCTCACGGCCCTCGGCGGCATCGACTCCCTGATCCGCGACACGACCGGCGGCGCGGCCCTCGCCAAGGAAGAAGCCCGCGAACAGGAGGCCCGGCAGACGAGCGTCCCGAAGCGCGTCACCTTCACCTACGACCGCGACCAGTTCGCGAGACTCAAGCGCATCGCGCGCGACGAGGGCAGCTACCTCAAGGATATCATCAGCGGACTGCTCAACGATTACGTGGCCGACTACAAGAAGTCCAAGCGGAAGTGACTCGCGCCGCGCGTTCGGTCTACGATTGACCTGCCCGCAGAGTGCCGCCCGCAACGCCCCGCCCACCATGTCCGACCACGCCTTGCCGACCGTACCGTATACCCACCGATCGGTGGATGGGGCGCGGGCGTTCGCGGCGGCGGAGGCCTTTCGGCAAAACCTGCACCTCCGTCGCTCGGTGCGGGAGTTCTCGGACGAGCCGGTGCCGCGCGGCGTGATCGAATCCCTCATCAGGTCGGCCGCCTCGGCGCCGTCGGGAGCGCACAAACAGCCCTGGACCTTCTGTGCCGTCGGTGATCCCGAGCTAAAGAAGCGGATCCGGACCGCCGCCGAGAAGGAGGAGTACGACAGCTACCACGGCCGCATGAGCGAGGAGTGGCTCGCGGACCTGGCCCCCATCGGGACGGACTGGCGGAAGCCCTTCCTCGAGGTGGCGCCCTGGCTCATCGTCGTGTTCCGCCAGGTGCACGGGTACAGGCCCGACGGCACGAAGGCGAAGCACTACTACGTCAACGAGAGCGTCGGGATCGCGTGCGGTTTCCTCATCGCCGCCATCCACGAGGCGGGTTTGGCGACCTTGACGCACACGCCCAGTCCGATGAACTTCCTCACCGAAATACTGGGCAGGCCCGATCACGAGCGACCTTTCCTGTTGCTGCCCGTCGGCTTCCCGGCCACTGGCGCGCGCGTACCCGGTTTTGCGCGAAAGCGGCTAGACGAAGTCGCAGTATTTTACTGAGGGCCGATCTCGCGGCAGGTGCGGAGTCCGTCGTGCGGGAGCGTCGACCAAGTGCGCCCGGTAGGGTAGAGCAGGAGCGTCGAGTCCGGGACGGGGGCCGTGAAGCAGATGCGGACCGGGTCTCCGGCGCGGACTTCGTAGCCGGGCTGATCGTAGTCGCTCAGGCCGATCCCGCCGCGCCAGAACCAGTTGCCGCCCTGGCGAAACCGGAGTTCGATCTCGCCGCGGGCGTTGACGACGGCCGAGAGGGAGTCCTCGAGGCCGACCTGGTTGTAGTTCACGAGATTCAAGATGGTGTCGGCGCTGGTCCAGTTGCGCAGGTAGCGCATGTTGTAGTCGAGGGAGGTGTAGGGCAGGGTGCCGTCGCGGAATAGGTAAGTGCCGCGGTAGTTGTCGGCGGCCGCCAAGACGTACACCTGGCCCGGGGCGTCGGCGGGGAAGTCATCGAGGAGCAGGCGTTGGCTGTACGAAGCCTCCGCCCAGTGGATGACCAGTCGTCTGTTGAAGTAGCCGTAGCACACGAGCGCGATCACCGCCGTGGCGTAGCGTAGCCACGCGTTCGGGAGCCCGCCCCAGGCCACGGCGAGCAAGGCGAGGAGCCAGGCGGCGGGGAAGTAGCTGTAGCGATCGCCTTCGCTGCCGAGCAGCCAGGACTGGAACAGGTTGGAGGTGGGCAGCACGGCCACGAGGGCGCCGATGGCCAGGCAGCCCGCCAGCCGCCACCGCGGCGACCGGGGCGCGAGACGCGTGGCCCAGTAGCCCAGGAAGGCGAGCGCTCCGGCGGTGAGCAGGCCGTACACCCAGAGTTGCCCGAGCCAGGCGTCGAGGGCCTGCTTGCGTCCGAAGTCGAGTTCGCGCGTGAGGCAGAGCATCTTCACGAGGGCGCGCCAGACGTTCGGCAGGATGACCGTCGGGCTGGCCTCCAGGTGGACGGACGCCCCGTAGTGACCGACGGCGGAGCCGATGACCTGAGTCTTCGTAAACAGGTAAGTGGCCAGCAGCAAAGCTTGCGTCCCGACGAGGGTCGAGACCCGCCGAACGGCCGTTGCGCGACCCAGGTAGGCGGCACCGAGCGCGCCGGCCAGTCCCGCGAGGGCGGGCGCGGTCCACGCCAGGTCGAAGCTGAAGAGCGCTGCGGTACAGAGGCCGACGGAGGGCACCAGGAACTTGGCGTGGCCTGTTTTGGCGAAAGCGAAACCCGCCCAACACACGCCGAGCAAGAGCGGCACGCAGAGCAAGTAATTGAGCGTGGCCCGCCACACGACCGCCTCGACGACGTAGGGGAACACGAGGAACGCCAGACCCGCGAGCCATCCACTCGGGGCGGCCCTCGGCAGGGAGAAGTGGCGCGCGAGCCCCGTCGTCCCCACGGCGACCAGCCAGGCCGTAAGGGCGTGGAGCCCCGTCCACACTACGTAGTAGAGCAGGGACCCCGGTCCGCCGGTATGCCAGAAAACGTAGTGCAGCCCGAGGGTGAGTGGGTGGAAGACCGGCGCCCCGTAGCCCGTCCAGGCCCCGGCGAGGCCGTTGGCCTCCGTGAGGCGCGGCGCGAGCCCGAGGATATCGGTGACCCACCCGGCGCGGCGGCTAGGCCAGTACCAGAGGACGGCGAGTACGCCGAAGGTGCCCAACTGCACGAGTGCCGCCAGCCACGGCCTAGGGGTTACAGGTGGGACGATCCGCGACATGGGCGGCAAAGATGCCAAGCGCGACTACAACCGACCGCGCGCCACCGCTACCACTCCGCCCCGGGGTGGCTGCGCTTGAGGTGTTGCATTTCGGCCAGGAGGAAGCCGAGCCGCTCGGAATGTTTACCGGATTTGCCGCCGAGCTGCATTTCGTCCGGCTCGGTGTCGGGGATGACGAGGGTGGCTTTCGCCAAAACCTGTCGCACTTGCTCGTGGTAGGCCGGCGCGAGGGTCTCGGGTTTTGGCGCAAGCCCCGCCTCGGCAGCGGCAATGTCAACCGGGGCGCTCGTGAGCAGCTCGCCCGTAAAACGCCAGAGCTCGTCGAGGGCGGCCTGCATACGGCGGTGGCTCTCGGGCGTGCCGTCGCCGAGGCGGATGACCCACTCGCTCGACCAGCGCCGGTGGTAGGCGACCTCCTTGACGCTTTTCGCCGCGATGGCCGCGAGGTGCGCATCCGAAGATTCCGCGAGGGCGAGGAGCAGCAGGTAGTGGTGCTCGTCGAAGAGGAACTGCCGCAGGACGGTCTGGCCCCAGTCGCCGTTGTCGGTCTCGCAGATGAGGGGATTGAGGAAGTCGCGGTCGTCGCGCAGGTAGGCGAGGTCGTCCTCGGTGCGGCCCTGCCCCTCGACCTCGGCGGCGTACTGGTAGTAGTTGCGCGCCTGCCCGACGAGGTCGAGCGCGACATTCGTGAGGGCGATGTCCTGCTCGAGGATGGGCCCGTGGCCGCACCAGGAAGCGAGGCGCTGGCCGAGTACGAGGCAGGTGTCGGCGCGGTGGAGGAGGAAGGGGGGGAGGGGAGGCATTTTGGAGTCTAGGAGTCTAGGGGTCTAGGGGTCTAGGGTCTAGGGTCTAGAAGTCTAGGGGACGAACGCACAGCCTAGACCCTAGACCTCTAGACCCAACTCACATGTTCTTCACCTCCTTCGGGATCTCGTAGAAAGTCGGGTGACGGTAGACTTTGTCGTCGGCCGGGTCGAACATCAGATCGGCGTCCTGTGGGTCCGAGGCGATGATGTGGCGGCTGGGGACGACCCAGATGCTGGCGCCCTCGCCGCGGCGGGTGTAGACGTCGCGGGCGTTCTGGAGGGCCATCGCGGCGTCGGTGGCGTGGAGGCTCCCGGCGTGCTTGTGGTGGAGGCCCGAGCGGGCGCGGAGGAAGACCTCGTAGAGTTCGCCTTGCAAGGGGGAAAGTTGGAGGGTGGAAAGTGAAGAGTTGAAAGTTGACTGCGCGACGGGCGCCTAGGCGGCTAGGGCAAGGTCTTCTTGTTTCGTGGCAGCTTTGCGAGTGGCTTCTTTTCTGGCGTGCGCGGCGGCGGCTTCCCGCACCCAGGCGCCCTCGTCGTGGGCCTTGTTGCGGGCGGCGAGGCGCTCGCGGTTGAGGGGGCCGTTGCCGGCGATGACGCGGTAGAACTCGGGCCAGTCGATGGGGCCGAAGTCGTAGTGGCCGCGCTCCTCGTTCCACTCGAGGTCGGGGTCGGGCAGGGTCATGCCGAGGGTCTTGACCTGCTCGGCGCAGACATCGACCATCTTCTGGCGGAGTTCGTCGTTGGTGAAGCGCTTGATCTTCCACCGCATCGAGCGGGCGGTGTTGGGGGAGTTGTCGTCGCTCGGCCCGAACATCATCAGCGCCGGCCACCACCAGCGATCGATGGCGTCCTGGACCATGGCCCGCTGCGCGTCCGTGCCCTGGCTGAGCTTGAGGAGCAGTTCGTAACCCTGGCGCTGGTGGAAGCTCTCCTCTTTGCAGACCCGCACCATGGCCCGCGCGTACGGCCCGTAGCTCGCGCGGCACAGCGGAACCTGGTTCATGATGGCCGCCCCATCGACGAGCCACCCGATGGCGCCCATGTCGGCCCAGGTGAGGGTAGGGTAGTTGAAGATCGAAGAGTACTTGGCCCGGCCGCTGTGGAGCTGCTCGAGCAGGGTTTCGCGGTCGACGCCGAGGGTCTCGCAGGCGGAGTAGAGGTACAGGCCGTGCCCGGCCTCATCCTGGACCTTCGCCAGGAGCGCCACCTTGCGTCGCAGGCTCGGCGCGCGCGTGATCCAGTTGCCCTCCGGGAGCATGCCGACGATCTCGGAGTGGGCGTGCTGGCTGATCTGGCGGATGAGGGTCTTGCGGTACGCGTCCGGCATCCAGTCGCGGGGCTCGATGCGCTCGTCGGCGGCGATGCGGGCCTCGAAGGCGGCCTCGCGGGTGGCTTGGTCGTGCATGTGGTGGTGGGTTAGGGGAGGTGAATTAGGAACGGGCGGGTTGGGGTTGGGGTTTTGGTGAGGGGTCGGGGGTTTGATGGGGGCTGTGGGTTGGTGGGTGGATGGGTGGATGGGTGGATGGGTGGATGGGTGGATGGGTGGATGGGTGGATGGCCGTTCGTTGGGTGCTGTCGCGGGGGGATAGTCGTAGCGGCCTGTTAAAGTTTTGGCGAAAGCCGTTACGAGACGTAAGATCGAGTTAAAGCGGGAGTGGCTTGTGTGCTAAACGCTCATGAGCTGCTGTTCTTCGGGCTCACAAACCACAATCACCTGTTACCCCCCCCGAATCATGATTCGTTCGATCACTTCCGGTTTCTCTTCGGCTTTCGCCAAAACGGGCCTCGTTCTCGCCGCCGGCCTCGCCTTCTGTTTGCCGGCCGCCCGGGCGCAGTTCATCCCCACGGTCGGTGTGCACGGCTACCTCACCGAGCGGGTCGACTTCTCGCAGCAGCCCGACGCCGACATCGAGTTACGCGGCCGCAGCGGCTACCACGTCGGCTTCGACGTGCGGACCTCGAAGAAGATGCTCTACCTACAGCCGGGTCTGCACTACTACCGCACGAAGACCGAGATCACGGACCTACGCGACGTCGGGGTCCCGGGCGGGTTCTCGGAGCAGCACCACACGAGCCTGAAGGTCCCGGCACTGGCGGGCCTGCGGCTGGGGGTCAACAAGCTCGCGGCGCTGCACCTGCAGGCCGGTCCGGTGGCGACGGTGCGCCTCAAGGAGAAGCTCACCGACGATCTGGGCGGCATGAAGGACCTCACCTTCGGCCTGGCCACGGGTGCGGCGGTGGATTTGCTGAGCTTCCATGCTTTCGCGCGCTACGAGTTCGGGCTGACGCAGGCGTTCGAGGCGCAAGCCGGGAAGGCGGATGTGTTTAGTGTGGGGGTGGGGTTTGTGTTTTAGGAAGGGGGGAGCATGGATCTGGCGCGACGGCAGCTACCGGGAGTGGACTGTACAACGGCAACGTCGCCGCCATGCCCACGGCGGTCCCACTGCCCGGCGACGGCGCGGGGGCTGCGGCGCGATGCTTGCGGCGGCGCCCCCTCGCCTACGACTACCGATACGACCAGCTCCACCGCATCAAGTCATTCCGGGCGCGGGGCGCGGGCTTGTCCGCGGACTACGCATACGACGCGAACGGTAAGCTCTGATCGCTCCTGCGTAGCGATCTCGCCGGAGGCATCTTGGACGACCTGCGCTACGGCTATACTAGCCCACGGTCGCCCGGCGCCCTCACGACGATCCTCGTGCGCGACGCGACCGGGACCGTGGTGCGGACCTACGAGGACGAGGCCTTCAACGACAGCGCCCCCGGGCAGTACGTCCTCTCGGCGGTCGAGGCACCGCTCTACGGGTCCGCGCGGGTAGGGAGTGAGCGAACGCGCATCCGAGTGAGGTCTACCAGAGTTGGGTCCCTGAACCCACCGCCCGGGCGCCGGCGCGGGGGGACGGTTTACGAACTGTCGAACCACCTGGGGAATGTTCTGGCGACGGTGAGCGATATTGCGGCGGTGGAATCAGTTGCGGACGCGGCGGTGGGTATGGGCGACGCGGCGACGCGTGCGGCGCGGGTAACCACGGCGTCCGACTACTACCCGTTCGGTTTGAGCGTCGAGGGCCGGACGTACGAGCCCGTGGTCGGGGGCTCGGCGTACGCCGACGTCATCGTGGAGTACCGGTACGGGTTCAACGGCAAGGAGCACGATCTGTCGTGGGGGGGGTTGGGGATCCAGGACTACGGGTGTAGATTGTATGTGCCTGGGACAGGGCGGTTCCTATCCGTGGACCCGCTCACCGCTAGCTATCCGTGGTACACACCTTATCAATTTGCTGGGAATAAGCCGATTATAGCGATTGATTTGGATGGCGGTGAAGAGAAGATCACTGTTCATTATCAAGAGGCATGCTGCACAGGGGCAGAAGGACTATTTCGAACTGTCAAGACTGAAACCCAGATAGCTAGCCAGATGTCGTTTACCGGCGAGCACCGGAAGGCTGCTGTTCACGCTTGGTTTACTAGCGGTACAACGAGTGAACAAAACAGACGCGCAAATAGTCATATGCATGTCTACGTTGTTGCGGGCGATAAGCCCGGGGAGTATAATATTCGAGAAGCAATCTATAAGGACTACCCAATGCTGGAAAAGTATCGGGATGGAGGTTACGGTAGCGAGAATCCGAATGAATCTATGGTTCCGGCAGCCGGGGCGGGGCTGCAAAACCGGTTACGTGGAGTTCAGTATGGAGCAGCTGCTGCTGTAATGAAATACTCTGGGTTTGGACATTTCGGAAGAGCACTCTACAACACGATGGACGGGGAAGATCCTTGGACTGGCATCAAGGGAAGTAGTAATCGGTTGATAGTAGAAGGTACCGCTAATATAGTATCGATGGGATTTGGCGGTACGGGTAGCGCATTAGGGAACATCGTTTTGAATGTAGCCCAAGAAGCTTTGGAAACTGCCAATCCGAGCCAGCTATCTGAGATAGGCTTGAGCAGGGAAGCTATTAGAGTTGACCGGGTTCAACCAACTGATTATCAACAATGTTGATTAGGAAAACTCGCTCCCCACTATACCCATCCGCCACGAAGATATCAAAGGAGACCGCCTGTGGCGTGCCGCCACCGGCCTCACGGACAAGCAGTTCCACGCTCTCACCGCCGTCTACGCCGATGCCTACGAACAACAATACGGGCAGTCGATCGCCGAGCGTCGGGCCAATTCTACGCAGGCCCCGATCTTCACCACCTACGCCGAGCAGCTGTTCTATGCCTTATACAGCATCAAGAGCGGCCTGACGTACGACCTCCTGGCCGTCTCGTTCGGGATCTCGCAGTCGAGCGCTCACGAGCTACAGTCAAGGATCCTCGCGACTCTGCGTCGTGGTCTAGCGGGGGCGAGCCTGATGCCGACGCGATCTTACGCCACGGTGGAAGCGTTCGTCGCCGACTGGATCGCCGAGGGGGCGATCCTGATTGACGCTACCGAGCAAAGGAGACAAAGGCCTGAGAATCAAGAGGCTCAGGAGGCTACGTACAGCGGCAAAAAAAAAGCCCACACGACAAAAGTGATGGTCCTCGCGACGGCCTCGGAGGTGATAAAGTTCGTGAGTCCCCCGTACCTCGGTAAGGTTCACGATTTTGCTTTGCTCAAGGCCGAACTCCCGCCCGAGGCCGGGTGGTGGTTTAGGGGTCGCGAGGTTCGCGTGGACCTCGGCTACCTCGGATTCGGGAAGACGTACGGCGGGGCAACGGTCTCGATCCCGGTGAAGAAACCGAAGAATGGAGAGCTCACGGGAGAGCAAAAGGAGTTAAATAGGGTTAAGAGTAAGGAGCGAGTCGTGGTCGAGAATGCGATCGGAGGAATGAAGCGGTACCGGTTTCTATCCGACCGATTACGTTGCCACGATTTACAGCTTTACAGCATGATAGTAGCAATTGCGGCAGGGCTATGGAATTTTAACCTAACTTGCTGATAACCATGCACGATCAACTCTATTGTACATTCCTACTGTTCATTGCCATGGTAGGCGTGACAGTGTTCGGTTGTAACACTACAGCAAATCCTTGTATGCCTCAAAATAGCATATCGCGCCTAGATGTCGTCCGCTGGCTGGAATCTTCTTATGAACCGACGAGAGGGGTCAGAGATACAGCAGACTTGTGCGCGGAAGGGCGTTCATTCACCATCGATATGCCGGACACATCATATCGTCTATATTCGCCAAGGTGCAAATTTTACAGTGCCGATTCAGTCGTGCTATCAATACCGGACTCACGTCGAAGGGAGATTACAGAGAGGCTACGTAAGATGGACACAGACATCAATGACTTCAGTATATCTAGTGCTTTCTCTGGGTGTCGAAATGGATCCGTAGTATTCATTCTTTGCGATAACACTAATGTTTTATATACACCGAGCGTTGCAAAAGGCGGGTGCGATGAGTTTTTAGATCAATACGATCTTGCTACCTGGTCGAAAGGCAGCGTGGCCGGCTGGTATGTTTCAGCCCCTCAATAGATCGGAATGGATTCTAGTTGCAAATTTGCACTACGATGTCCGACAAACGTACCAAGCGCTCCTTCACCCAGGAGCAGAAGCTCACCATCCTCGCCGAGGCCCGCGACAACGGCGTCCAGGCGACCCTCGACAAGCATGCCCTGTACGCGGCGACCTACTACTCGTGGAAGGCTAAGTTCGACGAACTCGGCGACCAGGGCCTCCAGCACGGCATGACCAAGGCGCAGTCCAAGCGCATCCACGAACTCGAGGGTGAGAATCGCCACCTCGAGGAACTCCTCGGCCAGAAGGAACTCGAGACCAAGCTCAAGGACGAGCTGCTAAAAAAGAAGTACCCCAAGCTGTACGCCAGGACCTCGTGAGGGAGTTCAGCAGCTTGGGGATGCCGGTGGCGCGGGCGCTCGAGATCACGGGCCCCTCCCGCCACGAGTACTACTACCGCCCGAAGCCCGACCGTAAACCTGCGGGCCGCAAGCCCTCCGCCACGACGCGCCACACCGCCGGCGACGGGGCCGAGACCGAGCTAGACGACGAGGGCTTCGCCGCCGTCGTGCGCGAGCTGTGCGCCGACCCCGACCTCCACTACGGCTACCACACGATGGGCAAGCAGCTGCGCGGCCTCGGGTACGCCATCAACGACAAGAAGCTCTACCGGGTCATGAAACACCTCGGCCTCCTCCGCGAACGCCGCCGCCCGACCACCGGCAAGCGCGTCCAGCAACGCCGCTCCGAGGTCGACGGCCCGCTACAGGGCCTCGAGATGGACATCAAGTTCATCTACGTCGAGGAGCACCGCCGCCACGCCTTCGCGCTCACGGTCCTGGACGTGTTCACGCGCGAGGTCCTCGACCACCACCTCGGGTCCTCGATCACGCAGGCCGACGTGCGCACGATGTGGGCACGGATCATCGAGGGTCACCTCCAGCCCGCCGACTTGCTCGCCCGCGGGATCACCGTCCAGATCCGAAACGACAACGACCCGCGGTTCAAGGCCAAGACCGTACAGGCGTTCTTCGCCGAAAACCACCTCGACCAGGTCTTCACGCACGTCTACACCCCGCAGGAGAACGGCCACATCGAGTCCTTCCACGCGATCCTCGGCCGCGGCGTCGGCGACCGGGCGTTCCCGACGCTCACGCAGCTCCAGGACTTCCTCACGGGCTTTTACGAGAAGTACAACACGGTTCGCCTCCACGGCTCGACCGCACACCTCCCGCCGGCGGTGTTCCGCCGGGAGTGGGAGCGCGGCCACGTCCTCGTCACCGCCGACGAGAAACAGCGGCAACGCTTCCGCCTCACCGTCCCGTACGCCGGTCTGCTGAGTGGGGCATCGGGTAATACGAGCCCGAGGCCCCTTGTTGCACATAACTCCTGAAAAGTGAGGGTGGGCCCACCACATCACCGAAGGCCATCGGTATAAAAGTCACCGTCGGCCCCTTGTTGCGAAAGCAAACCTATCTTCGAACCGATCAATTCCACAAACCCGACTAGACGAAAGTCCGATAATTAGGGGGCCGAACCAGGTACTACAAGCGGTAATTTACTGATGATGTAAAACTCTACCGTGATAAAGTGTTCGATGATAATTGCTTGCCCCGCCATCTCCTATAGCCGTCTCTTCGTGATAAATGCGTCGATAAAAATCTTGACGAGATGCTTGTCGTCGGGCTCGAGCCGCTCGACGGCCTGAAACTGCCGCAGGAGTTCCTTGTCGGACAGCTGCGCGGCCGTTGCGGCGGTCACGCCGTTCATCAGGAATTCCGTGGTGGTGTCAAGGGCGGCGGCCAGGCGCTGCAGGACCGCGGACGAGGGCTTCGAGCGGGCGGTCGGGCCCCCGAGTCCCAACAAGCTCGTCAACGCCGGGCGGGGTGATGACGATAGACTGCGTCCGCTGCTCGTCCGCCAGACCATAATCGCGACGCTCCTAGAGGCCGGCCACGACGTGCGGATCGTGCAGGCGTTCGCCGGGCACCGCACGGCCGCGGCGTCCGAGCGGTATAGGGTAGGCGGGTTAAAGGTGCTGGCCAGGGCGGTGCAGGAGTTGCATCCGCGGGGGTGACGGCGCGCGGGAGGCGATTGGAGGTCACAAATTGCGATCTCCAATCTTGAGGTCGCAATCGGCGACCTCGAGTTGAGTAGCGAGAAAAAATACCTTTACGACATGGCGAGCGAATCGATACACGACGGACTACTCATCAGTAAGATCTACGTGTTCCGGGATCAGAAGGTGATGCTCGACCGCGACCTTGCTGAATTGTACGGGGTGACGACCAAGCGGCTCAACCAGCAGGTCGGGCGCAACGTCGACCGCTTCCCGGAGGACTTTATGTTCCGGCTCAGCGACGAGGAGTTCGAGGACCTCAAGTCCCGCGACGCGGCGTCGGCGTGGGGCGGGCGGCGCTACGCGCCGTACGCGTTCACCGAGCACGGGGTGTTGATGCTGTCGAGCGTCCTCACGAGCGCGCGGGCGATCGGGGTCAACATCCGGATCATGCGGGTCTTCGCGCGGATGCGGGAGCTGCTGATGAACAGCAAAGACCTCCTGCTGAAGGTCGATCGGATCGAGCGAGAGCTCGCGGCGCAGGGCGAGGACATCGCGACGATCTACGAGTACGTGAAGCGCCTGATCGAAGCCGCGGAGCCGGAGCCGCCGGCCGTGGAGCCCGAGCCGGAACGCCGGCGGATTGGCTTTAGGCGCGAGGGCGAGACTTGAGGTTGCAAATTGCAACCTCAAGTTGGCCGGAGCATAATCGACCGGACGGCCAGGCCTTTAATCCTAAGCCAATTAGGGCAGTTATATGGCGCCCGGCGCGACTCCCGGCAGCAAAGAGGCGCGGCCAGCCAGGCTACGCCGTGGACTGTCACGGTCGTTTGCCTTGCCGCCCGGGTTTGCTCGACGGTGGACTCTCGCCCCTGCGATGCGCGGTGGCTACGCCGCCCCAGTTCGGCGGGCTGCCGGGCCCCCTTGGCTGCGCTGCGCTCGGGGCTGGGCGGCTAAAGCCAGTATGCCCAGCCAGAACCCGGCCTGCGCTTGGGCGAAATCGGCCACTGGCTGCCCCTACGGCGTGGCATAGCTTCAGTCCGCTACGCTTCCCCCCCGCTCAGACGGCCACTACGTGCGGGGACGAGCGCCAGTCGCCCTCCGGGAGCATGCCAACGATGTCGGAGTGGGCGTGCTGGCTGATCTGGTGGATGAGGGTCTTGCGGCACGCGTCCGGCATCCAGTCGCGGGGCTCGATGCGCCTCGTGCCCATCAGGGGCATTCGTGTCGCCCATGCGACATTCGAGGGTTCGGCTGCCGGGGTGAGAATTTGGTTTTGCAACATTGGCCGGATCAACGGAGCCTACACGCGCATGTCGTTCTTTACTCTCTCTCTCTCTCTCTCGGTTTAACTGGCTCTGTCGCACCGCTGGCCTGACGATTGTCGCCACCGTTCTCACCCTAGCTTCCTGCGAGAAAGACGCCGTGTTGGTGGCGGAGACCGCAACCGAAGAGGAGCAACCAGACGTAGCACCGAGGAACTTACCTTGGGCCACCATGCAGGAGATGTACTCCTACCCGCGAAATCTTAGCGTCGAGGCAGCCATTACGGCGGCCTATGGCCCTGAGGTGATGTCTTTCAATCCAGCAACGGATGCGCAGCCGTTCTACCCAATCTCGGTCACGTCCTTCAGCGAGATCCTTCCGTGGTTCGATTACGCCGATGATGGTAGTGCGCAGCAGCTTCACCTGATTCACTATAACAAGCTGACGGGGGATTATTTTTCGCGGACCATCACGCGCGGGGATATTTCGATGACTAACCTTGCGGATACGGTCACTTTTATTCCCGCCGGTAGCCCGATAACGTACACAAAGTTAGTGAGGATGTTTAGGGAGGCCGAGCTCCACAGGAGCGCCACGAAGGGCGGCCTCGCGCCAAGGCATTGCCCCGACATTTTCGCACGGTTGCACCTCTGCGATCCCTGTCCATCAGCTGCAGGGGGGACGACCGATACGCCAGTAAAGGACTTTTTCTCTAAATTGTGTACAGGTGGCAACGGTGGATCGCCGACAAATCCCCCCCCACCCACCGGCCCCAACTTCCACGGCGTATCGGATAAGCCACTTTACGGGGTCCTGTTCGGTGCCGGTGGCGCCGGTTCGGGTAACCTGCCCCCCGGCGGGACCACGGGCGGGAGCAGCGGGGGCGGCAAGCCCGCGAATCGCATCACGGCCTCGATGGAGTTCCGCTGCCGCGCGCAGCGTTGTGGGTGGCGCGGTAAAGTTGGAGAGGTAAGCTGTCCGGCGAACACCGGCGCCGGCACCTGGCGCGACGAGAGTAACGGCGATCAGGATTGCGGCTGGATTAATGTCATTTACAGTTACTCTCACGACTTGGGCCTGCGCGCCGATGTCAATCTCCACATCGTGGAAACGATTATCGTCTATGGGATGGGGGAGATCGTAGGCAACGCTCTAATGAAAGACTGGCATGCGAATTATCGCAATCCAGGAAATTATGGATACGAGCTCATTCAATATTACAATGCCGTTGGGCCGAGTGGCTTTAACGAGTATGGTCTGGCGGACTGGATAAGTGCGCCGGCGCGCATCAATGCTCTCTATGCTCCCGGGGAGCCTCAATTGGAGAAAGACGACTATGATTGGTTGAGGCAAAACTCGCGGGTGCTGACGTACGCGGAGCAGAACCGGGGGAAGTTTGGGAATTATCGATTACAATATCTTGTCGATTATCTTCGCAATGGGTCGTACAAGGAGAGCGTAAGTCGTGGTCTTGATGAACTCGATCTCATGCGAAGGAGGTTTAATGGAGAGGTCGTTGACAATACTCCACCACCAGTTAACATTCCAGGTCAACCTAGGATCTTGTCGGTTACGGGTGTTGTCCCCTGGGTCAGTTCGCCGGTAATAGCAGAGAACAATAGGGGCCGAATAGGAATACCTGAAGACTTAACAGTGACTGCGCCACTCCGTTTGATAGACACTGATAGCCAAGATAGATCCATAAAGTCTCATGTTGACAATATGACTGCGCTCATGCATGCAATGAGTACTGTGAAGTTTAGCCCTACAGTCTATCGCCCAGTAGTGACTAAATATCTCGATTATTTTACTAAGCCTCAAACAACGGTTACTGACTATAGCAATCCTACCTTACAGGACTTGATCTCATCGCATCCTCAATTAAGAAGATATGTACAGTCAGCAATTAATTGGATGGATAGCGAGATAAGGCCTAACAAAGATTTGCGTACGATTTCGCTGAACTTGGCGAACCTGAGAGTGCGCCATCCAATTTTTAACGGCGAGTCAAACGCGGGGAGTGATCTGCTGGCCGGTCCTACAATCCTCATGAACGATACAGAATCCTCTGAATGGCGAGTTATTGCCTTCAAGAGAAATGCAGACCTATCCTGGGAGGCTACGTTACATCTTACTGTCACTGATCACTTTGGGTTAGACCAGAACGACCTAAGGAATTGGAGAATTCATCATACAGGATTCACTTCGTGGTATATGTTACAGCATGGCCACGACTATCGGCCCTTCCGCACCCGCTTATATTTCGAAGTTAAAGTCACAACTGCCCCGTGAGAATCTGTGGAAGAAGTCTCGCAGTAGCTTTCAGTACGCTCGCGAGCTGCGCATCGTACGACATTGACCAGATTCAGCGATTGGATATCCTTCCTCACATGCAAGAAGATTTCATGGCCGTGGACGTGTCAGCTGATGGCGATACGATCGCAGTGCTACAAGTATTCTTAACTCCGGATACCGAGTATTACCGTCAAGCCAAAGCAAATGTGTTCTATAATTACCTGGGGAGCTTTACAAACGCTTATAGCCAGACTGATACTGTACTTCGCAGTTACGTGTTTTTAAGAAGTAGTCCATTTAGTAATCCAGAAAATCTCGAAGATAGACCACTCGACTATTACCATTATGCGCTGCGGGACGACCATCTAGCTACGATCGTACTACAGGGTGGTGGCGAAAGGGGACGAGATATTCCGTACGAGTTGTCCGGTATTGCCAAACCAGCATCGCCACGGATTCGACCATTGGCGTCGTACTATTAATGGGATTACGCCGCTCATGATCTCAGCCTAATTTGGATCCAGCTCATAAGTTCGCTTGCCCATGAAGGTCAAAGGATTTGCACGGCGGACCAAGCCCCCCCCCGGCTTTGGCCTAGTGACGAGTCGTGGCCCAGCGCACGCGCTCATCCTCCTCACTATCGAGAACCGTCCCCCCTCCAAATGCGGCAAAACGCGTTCTTGTTTTCAACATACATTCCCGCCATGGAGCCGATTTAACATCCGGATTCTTCAACTACTCCACGGCGACACCTCATTGCATTCCTAACCCTTGCACTCACGCTTTTCCTAGCCTGCCGATCAAATCGCGAAATTTCTCCCGTCACGCCCCCTCCCCCGCCCCCTTCAGCCTCCGTCCAGCCTTCTCCATCCCGCCCGGTCTACGCCTCCATGGAGGAACTCTACGACCAGCCCCGCCACCCCATCGTCGAGTCGATCGTCCGTCACGTCTACTCCCTCGCCGACACCGTCGGGCAAGACCCCGTCCCCGAAGCCGAAGCCCTCGCCCAACCTTTCGGTCGGCTACCGATGACATCGTTCAGCGAGGTGATTCCCTGGGTGCAATGCAATGACCTCAATCAGGCCGAGACGCTGCACCTTATCCACTACAACGCCTGGACGCGCGACTACCTCGCGCGGTCCATTCCTCGGGAGATCCTCGCGGTCCGCAGCCTCGCCGATACGGCGGCCATCTGGTACGCCGATAGCCCTCTAAGCTTTGCCGAGGTCGTCTACACCTTTCGCGTGGCCGACCAACTTTTACGCCGAGAGCGTGGAAAGCGTCCATCGCGTGACTGTTTTATTGCCTACGAACTGCTCGGTCTCTGTGCACCCGTGATTTGCTCAACCGTGATCACGCCGGAAGGCCAGCAGCGTGCGTTGCCGGTAGACCTTATCGAAGTGTTGCGTTGCCGCGGTTCTGTCATCCCTAGTCTAGATGATCCCGAAGCGCCCGGCGATGGCTCAGACCGAGGACCGATCACGTACATCCCGTATGGACCCGGTACGCTAAGCGCCGGCTCAGTTCGGAATGAATAGTGCGCTGCCTGGTTTTGGCGCAAGCCGTTCCAAACGTAACGCGATGTTGCGGTCGCAATGATTAGCACGCGCGCCGTAAAGCCTACACAGCATCCTCCCCACAAAACACCTCCTACGCCGCCCCCTCCAAATCCCCACCCGATAAAAGATTGCCCTCCTCATCCGTGAGTGCATACCGCGCCTGCACCCCGCCAATCGCCGCGGCCCCATCTAAGCCGAGCAGAACCGTGTAAAGCGCATCGCTAAGCGCACCGTCGATGATCCGCCTCAAGACCCCCCCCCGCGCGCGTCGAGACCAAGGCCACGGATCAGCAAGCCCACCTCCGACTCCGTATCCGGGTCGAAGTACGCTCCCAGCAGCTCCTCCTTTTCGGCGTAGAAGGCATTCGCGAACTCCAGTGTCGTCATCACCTGCGAAACTAGCGCCCGCCGCAACGCCGCCCATAATCCGTGGTTACCTGGATGATGACCACCGCCCCCTTCCCCGCTACGCCCCGCTGGATGCGCTACACCCTCCTCGCCGCCGCGGCCTACAACATCGCGTGGGGCGCCTGGGTCGTGCTCTTCCCCCAGCACGCCTTCGCGCTCTTCGACATGGCGCCCATCAACTACCCCAGCGTCTGGCAATCCGTCGGCATGATCGTCGGGGTCTACGGCATCGGGTACGGGATCGCCGCCACGGACCTGTACCGCCACTGGCCCATCGTGCTGGTTGGATTCCTCGGGAAGGTCTTCGGACCGATCGGACTCGTCCAAAAGGTCTGGCTCGAGCATGAGCTCCCCTTGCGCTTCGGGTGGATCAACGTCTTCAACGACCTCATCTGGATCGTGCCCTTTGGGTTGATGCTGCGGTGGGTGTGGCTCCGCGCGAAAGCCCGCGCTCACTAGCGTTTGCCGTAGCGCAGCATAAACCCCAAACTACAAATCGACACCCCCGCAAACACCCCGTACGTCAGCGGCAATCTCCCCGCCTCATTGCCGTATAGCCACGCACTCAACAGCGCCCCGATCCCGATCGCGGCCTCCAGAAAGATGTACAGCGTCCCGAACGCCCGCCCGCGCTCACTGTCCTCGGCGCGGTCGATGACCCAGGCCATCAGCGCCGGTCCGCCGATGCCGGTCGTGAAGCCGAAGATGGCCGCCCCGCCCAACAGCCCCACGACGCCCGGATAATACCCCATCCACAGCAGGCCCACCGCCGTAACCCCGCAGGCCACCTTGATCACCGGCACCCGCCCGAAGCGATCACTCACGCGCCCGGCCACCAACCGACTCAGCAGACTCGCCCCCGTGAAAAAAAGAAAGTACGTCCCGCGATTCTCGAGCCCGAGCAGGTCCGAGTGGTCCGGGCTCACCGTCAGCAGCAGACCGTAACCCGTGTACAGCAAAAAGAGCACGAAGGCCGGCACGATCGACGGCGGGTACCACACGTCGCGCCAACTCACCTTCAGGGTCGAAGTCGTGAAGCGTTGTTTTTGCGGAAGCGTCTCCGGCAGACCCCACAGCGCCAGCAGGCTGAACAGCGCCACGCCACTGCTCGCCATGAACATCGCATCCAGGCCATAATTATTCGCCAGCCAACTCCCGAACGGCGGCGACGAACTCGCCCCCAGGTTAAACGCCACGCCCACGATCCCGACGGCCTCCCCGCGGCGGTGCGCCGGGACGATGTCCGCGAGGTACGCCGTCGAGGCCGTCGGCTTGAAGCCCGTCGAGAAGCCGTGCACGAGCCGCAGCAACAGAAAACCCGCCACTCCCGTCACGAGTGGGTAGATGGCCGAGCAAACGATGCACACGAGCGTCCCGATCACCATCACGGGAATGCGGCCGATGGTATCGGAGAGCTTGCCGGACCACGGTCGCGACAGGCCGGCCGTCAGGGTGAATAGCGCAATGATGAGCCCCTTCTTGTCCGCGCCCCCGAGACTCGACAGGTAGCTCGGCAGCTCCGGGATGATCATCGTGAAGCTCGCCGCGAACGTGGCGTGGCTGGCGCACAGCAGCCAGAACTGTCGCGTGTACAGGGGCGCGTCCGCGGCGCTCGCGAGGGCGGCGGCGCGCGCGGGATCGGTCATGCGCGGGCAAATGTGCGACTCGTAGCGTGAGGCTCCTGTCAAAGTACCGCCCCCGGGCGTCCCCCTCTCCGCGTAAGGTCTACCTTTCCAGCCGCAATCCCGCACCGCTCCCCCCGACCGCGCTTACTCGATGCTCAAAGCCCTACTTTCCCTGCTCGCGGTCCTCGGTTTTATCGCGGCGTCGGACGGTCAGTCCCTCGCCGAGGCCAATCAACTCGCCCTCTCGCACGCGCGCGCGTCGCAGGTTTTGGCGCAAGCCGACCTCGCCGACCTCGGCGTCGACCACAGCTACACCGACGAGAAGCTCGGCGTCACCTACGTCTACCTCCAGCAGCGCATCGGGCAGGTCCCCGTCGAGGGCGCCGTGGCGAGCCTCGCGATCAAGGGCGGTGAGGTGTTCAGCTTTCGCCAAAACTTCGTCGCCGGGCTCGCTGTTCGCACCACCAGTGTCGTGGCGCGCGTCGACGACCGACAGGCCGTGCAGGCCGCGGCCACGAGCGTCGGTTACGACGGGGCCCTCAAACTGAGGCCCGTTAACGCAGGCGTCCTCGCCAGGGGCCAGCGTCACTTCGAAGCCGCGGAATCGTTCGTGTCCTCGCCGATCCTGGTGGCGGACGTGTTCGCGCTCGACGACGTGAGCGGTGAGCTCCGCCGCGCGATCACCGTCGACCTCGACCAGCGCCGCGGTGACTACATGCACGTGACCATCGACGCTGCCACCGGCGCGGTGCTAAAAACAGAAAGCTACAGTCACCACTGCCAGTTCGAGACCGGCTTCGGGGGGCACGACGCGCTTTGCGAGGGGGCAGCTTACGCCAAAACCGAAAGCCCCGCCGCCGCTAATGCCTACGATTTCTTCACCACCGCAGCGCGCGACGGCTCGAGCTACCGCGTGTACGCCTGGCCGGCGGAGAGCCCGACGCACGGCCCACAAACGCTCGTCACCAGCCCCGCCGACAGTCTCGCGAGCCCCTTCGGGTGGCACGACACGGACGGCAAACCCGGCGCCGAATTCACGATCACGCGCGGCAACAACGCCCACGCCTACCTCGACGCCCTCGACAGCAACCGCGCCCAGGCGGCCTACCCCGAGCCGGACGGCGGGCAGGACCTCAAGTTCGACATCGCCTATGACCACGCGAAGGAGCCGATCGCGCAGTCCGCGGCCACGACGATCAACCTCTTCTACGCCGTCAACAAGCTGCACGACTTCGCCTTCCACAACGGCTTCACCGAGGCGGCGGGCAACTTTCAGCAGACCAACTACACCGGGCAGGGCCGCGGCGGGGATTACGTCCTTGCCGAAAGCCAGGACGGGTCGCTCACGAATACCACTCGCAACGGACCCGTAGGTGGGTACCTTAATAATGCGAATTTTTCGACACCGATCGATGGCGGTAACGGCCGGATGCAGATGTACTTGTGGAACGCCAATAATATCGGCGCACCAATTACGGTCACCGCCCCCGCGAACCTCGCCGGACGAACCTACGGGGAGATCGGCTTGCCGTCGGCCGACTCTTGGCCCACCGCCCGGGTGACCCAATCGACCAACGTCACAGCCGGTGTGGTCGTCGCCAAGGACGACGTAGCCAATGCGTCGTTTCTCGACGGCTGTGAGCCCCTCGCGAACGCCGCCGAGGTCAAGGGCCGCATTGCCCTCGTCGACCGCGGTAGCTGCAACTTTTCGCTCAAGGCACTCAACGCCCAAAACGCGGGTGCCGTAGGCGTGATCATCTGCAACTTCGAGGATGCGGTCATCAACATGGCCGCCGGGTCACCCGCCGAGGGAGGGGCCGTCAAGATACCGACGGTCATGTTCACGCGCGCCGGCTGCAACCGCCTCCTCGCCGATGCCGCGGCCAATCCCGACCTCCGCCTTACCATCCGGCAGGGCGCCACCGCGCCGACTACCTACGTGGCTGGCTCCCTCGACAATGGCATCGTCGCGCACGAGTACGGCCACGGGATCAGCACCCGGCTTACGGGCGGCCCGAACGTACGTTGCCTCAGCAATGCGGAACAGATGGGCGAGGGCTGGAGTGACTTCTTTAGCCTGGTGACGAGTGTGCGTCCGGGCGACCGGCCAGACCAGCCCCGCGGCATCGGCACCTTCGCCGAGCGCCAGCCCACCGACGGCCCGGGGATCCGCCCCTTCCCCTACACCCGGGATATGAACCGCAACCCCGTCACCTACGCCGACGTGGCCGACGTCAACCGCTTCTCCGCGCCCCACGGCACCGGGAGCATCTGGGCATCTATGCTCTGGGACCTCCACTGGGACTTGGTTGATGTCTACGGCTTCGGGGCCGACCTCAACTACGATACCCTCGGCAACAACAAGGCCATCCAACTCGTGATGACGGGCCTGAAGCTGCAGCCCTGTTCGCCGGGCTTCGTCGACGGGCGCGACGCGATCCTGGCGGCCGACGAGCTGCTGTACGGCGGGCGCCACCGCCAATTGATCTGGCGGACCTTCGCGCGCCGGGGCCTCGGGGCCTTCGCGAGCCAGGGGAGTTCCAACAACCGCAGCGACGGTGTGCCGGACTTCAATGTCCCGCTCGACTTCGCCAACCGGACCTTCTTCACGAAGTCCGTCACCGAGACCATCGACGCCGGCGGGGAGGTCAGCGTCGCGCTGCTGCTCGCCAACTGGATCGACAGCGTCAAGGTCTTGCCGACGGTGAGCATCGCGGATGTTTTGCCGCAAGGCGCCACCCTCGTCGCGGGAAGCGTCAGTAGGGCCTTCCGGCAAAACGGGTCCGTCCTATCCTTCGACCTCGCCGATGTCGCCAAGGGCGATAGCGTCGCGATCAGCTACCGGTACAGCGCCCCGGGCGCGGCCTCGAAACTGCACTGGTACGAGCCGGTGGCCGACGGATTCGACCTCGACCCCTGGGCGCAGTACAACCTCACGACCAACGCCCTCACCAACTTCAAGATCGTCGAGGAGGGCTACCGGGACGGGGCCTCCTGGCGCTTCGACGTCGTCGACACGGTCACGCGCCCGGTGCTGGAGATGTTCGACGACTACGAGTTCGAGGTCAGGGGCGACCGGCCGATGTTTTCGTTCTTCCACAAGTACGGCATCGTGGCCGGGACCGAGGGGGCCGTGGTGCAGGTGTGGGACAAGGACACGCAGGTCTGGGAGACGCTACCGAACAGCGCCTTCGTGCGCAACGGCTACGTCACGCAGCTCGACTACGGGGTGTTCACCATCCCGCTGCTCGATGGTTACGTCAATACCGTAGCCGACTGGCAGCAGGTGCTCATCGACCTGAGTGCGTACAGCGGGAAAACGATCCGCCTGCGCTGGCGCTTCGGACGCCGGCAGAGCGCCCCGAAGCCGCTCGGGAAAGGCTGGTCTCTGGATGAGTTCGCGCAAATCGACGCGGTGACCTACAATACGGCCGCGACCCTGAAAATCGGGACTCGTTCACAGGAGGTCAAGGCCCCGGGTGTCGGTACCTACGTCAAGCACGACAACACGATCGTGAGTACGCGGGCGGTCTCGGCGGCGGCTCGTCTTACGGCCTACCCCAATCCTACGACCCAAGACCTGCATCTCGTCTTCGAGCAGGTCGGCGGGTCTGGTATCGTCGAGGTGATGTCGGTGACGGGGCAGCGCGTTGGTGCGCAGGCCATCGCGGCGGGCGAGCGGCAGGTGACCGTCGATTTGGGGGCCCTGGCCGCGGGTGTGTACGTAGTGCGTGTGGAGCGCAACGCGGAGGCGAGTGTGGTGCGGGTGGTGAAGCGGTAGGGACTATTACGGCTTAGCCCTCGGGCGGTGTTCGACGAGCTCTGCTCGCGCCGCATGTGATTACGGGTGCGGTAGGCCTTGGGCGTGCGAGCAGAGCTCGTCTAACACGCCACTAGCTCTGCTCGCGCCGCATGTGATTACTGGCTCGGTAGGCCTTGGGCGTGCGAGCAGAGCTCGTCTAACACGCCCCTAGCTCTGCTCGCGCCGCATGTGATTACGGGCTCGGTAGGCCTTGGGCGTGCGAGCAGAGCTCGTCTAACACGCCCCTAGCTCTGCTCGCGCCGCATGTGATTACGGGCTCGGTAGGCCTTGGGCGTGCGAGCAGAGCTCGTCTAACACGCCCCTGGGCGGCGCATCCGTCGCGCTACTGGCTGGGTGGTTCGCCGGCGAGGCCTTCGCTGTCTTTTGCGCCTACGTTTGCGACCGCGCCCAGCACCGCCGCGGCATCCTTTATGATCTTCGGACTCACCGGGCCGCGGGGACCGCGATCGCGGCGATTTTTGCGGCCGCTGGCTTCGCCCGGGTCACCGTCGCGCGATCTCGTCTTCGAGCGCTTGGCCTGCTGGGCCTTGCCCTCGTCGGTCGAGCCGACCAGGGCGGCGTCGCTCGGCGCGAGGGATTCCTTGCGCTTGGCCTGCGCGCGCTCCTCGGCGGCGATGAGCTTCGCGAGCTTCTTGCGGAGGTCGGCCTCGGTGGCGAGCATGTCGTCGAGGCGCGCGGCTTTGGACTTGGCCTTGTCGCCGAGCATCGTGAGCTTCGCCATCGCGAGTTGCTCGGCGAGCTGGTTGTTGGCCCGGTCGGCGCGCTGGCCCTCGTACCACATGTCCTTGTTGTCGCGCTCGACCGAGTAGCGCATGCGACTGATCGCACCCTCGAGCCCCTTGAGCCTCGACTCCAGGCCGGCGCGTTTTGACGAAAGTACCCCGGCATCGGCGCCGGTCGCGTTGATCTCGGACTTGGTCGCCTTAAAGAGTTCGTCGAGGCGCTTGCGCAGGGCGTCGCGGTCGCCGCGGCTCATGCTGGCCTTGTTGACGCGATTCTGGATGTCGCGCAGGGCGTTGAAGAGCTTGCGGAGGTCGCGCTTCTCCTCGAGTTGGGTCTGGGCCTGCGCGAGCTCGGCGAGGAACTCGGTTTTGACGCCCTTGCTCTCGACGTTGCGCTCGCGCTCCTTGCCGCGGCGCAGCTTCTTCATCCGCGCGAACATCTCGTCGCTGAGCGTGCGCAGGGGGCCGAGGTGCTCGTAGAGCAGGGCCTTCTCGTTGACCTCGTTCTGGATCTTCGCCCAGGTGGCCTTGATGCGCTCGTAGAGGTTGTCGTCGAAAGCCTCAAGGCCGTTGACGACGTCGCGCAACTCCTCGAGCTCGCTGCGGAACTGTCGGCTCATCAGCGAACTCACCACCGCGAAGGGCCACTCGCGCTCGGCGCCGGCCACCAGCAGCTTGTCCTCGACCTCGGCGCCCTCGGGCACGATGCTCCCGGTGGCCGCGAAGGGGATGCGCTCGCGGGTCGTCCCCGCGGGGTACTCGATGGTGGTGTGTTGAACCCACGCGTTGATGACGGTCTGCATCATGGCCTCGCTGCTGCCCTCGGGGGGCAAGACGCGCCGGATGATGTGCGCGTCCTCGGCCTCGAGCTCGAAGGTGAACAGGCGGCGGGCACCGTCGAGCGTGCCCCAGGTTATAAAACGATCACGCATCTATGGCGGGCTTGGGTAGGGAAGGCGCGACGGTCAGGCCGTCACGGTACTCGTTACGAGAAGGCCTCTCGACACTAAATGTTGGGCAATCTGTACGGCATTCGTGGCCGCGCCCTTGCGCAGGTTGTCGGCCACGACCCAGAGGTTGAGGGTCTTCGCCTGGCTCTCGTCGCGGCGCAGGCGCCCGACGAAGACCTCGTTGCGGCCCTTCGCCATGCGCGGCATCGGGTACTCGAAGTTGGCCGGATCATCCTGGACGATGACGCCCGGGGTGTCGGCGAGGAGTTGGCGGACTTTCGTCAAAACGAATTCGCGCTCGAACTCCGCGTTGATCGCCTCGGAGTGCCCGCCGTGGACCGGGACGCGCACCGCCGTGGCCGTGACCGCCAGCCCGGGGAGCCCCATGATCTTGCGGGTCTCGTGGACGAGCTTCATCTCCTCCTTCGTGTAGCCGTTGTCGAGGAACACGTCGCACTGCGGGATGCAGTTCTCGAAGATCGGGTACTTGTAGGCCGCCGTGGTGCCGTCGTACTCGGCGCCGCCGCGCTCGGCGTGGTACTGCTCGACGGCCACCATGCCGGTGCCCGTGAAACTCTGGTAGGTGCTCACGACGAGGCGCCTGAGGCCGTACTCGCGGTGGAGTGCCCCGAGGGCGACCACCATCTGGATCGTCGAGCAGTTCGGATTGGCGATGATCCGGTCCTCGGCGGTGAGCGTGTCACCGTTGACCTCCGGGACGATGAGCCGCTTGGTCGGGTCCATGCGCCAGGCGCTGGAGTTGTCGACGACGACGGTGCCGACCTCGGCGAACCTCGGCGCCCACTCGAGGCTCGTGGCCCCGCCGGCGCTGAACAGCGCCAGGTCGGGCGCCATCGCGACGGCCTCGGCGAGCCCGATGACGGTGTGCTGCTCCCCGCGGAAGTCGACCCGTTTACCCACCGAGCGCTCGGAGGCGACGGCCAAAAATTCGGTGACGGGGAAGTCGACCTCCTCTAGTACGCGGCGCAGTTCGTGACCGACCAAACCCGTAACCCCGACGACAGCAACTCTCATAACGCATGTTTTAGCGGACGCGAATTTAGGCCTTCGGGACCCATGCGACTACCTTTCGGCCATGGTGAAGGCTCTACGCTACTTCGGCGTCCTCGCGGCGGGGTGTTGTGCACTCCTTTTCGCCCCGCGCGCCGCGGCCCAAACCCTCACCGAAACTTTCGCCGGTGGCTTTACCCCGGCGCTCGGGTGGTCGGGCGACCTGCTTGCGTTCAGGGGGGAAGGCGGTCGGCTGGTGCTGCGGGACACGCGCGCCACGCCGAGCGCGACGGCGCGGGTCTCCGTGCCGGCCCCGACGCGGGAGGCGGCCTGCTGGACGCTCGACGTCGAGCAGAAGTTCAGTCCGTCAACCAGCAACCGCGTCCGCTGGTGGCTCGCGGCCGACAAGCCGCTGGAGTCGACCACGGCGCGGGGCTTCTACTTTCAGTTCGGCGGCATCAGCGGCAACGACGACGCGCTGGAACTTTTCTACACCAATGGCACCTCCGCCGAGCTCGTGGCCGGCGGCAGGGCCGGCGTCGCGGCGACCGACTTGCTCGCGGTCAGCGTCAAAGTTTGCGCGGCGGCCGACCGGCGCTGGACCTGGTCGGCGCGGACCCTCGCGGGCGCTGTCGTCGACACGGGCGCCGGCGTGGCCCCCGTAGCCCTGGCCGGCCAGTACGCCGGTTTCGAGGTGGCGTTCACGAGCACCCGCAACGGACTGCTGAGTTTCGACGACCTGCGCATCCAACCCCTGTTCGCGGACCGGACCGCGCCGACGCTCGTTTTGGCGAAAGCCGACAACGCGACCACGATCACGCTCGTGGCCTCGGAAGCACTCGGGGCCGGCGCCGCAAACGTGGCCAACTACAGCGTCGGCGGACGCGCCCCGGCGAGCGTTTTGCCGAAAGGCGACACCATCCGACTCACGCTTTCGCAAAACCTCCCGAGCGGGGTCGCGACCGAGGTGCGGATCACGGGCTGGCAGGACCTCGCGGGCAACGTCGCGCCGCCGATCATGACCTCGGTGACCTACACGGCGCCCCGGACGCTGGCCACCTACGACGTGCTCATCACCGAACTCATGGCCGACCCGACGCCGGTGGTGGGCCTCCCGGACGCGGAGTACGTCGAGTTGTACAACGCGGGTGCCGCGCCGGTCAATCTCGCGGACCTCACGCTGCGCAGCGGGCGCACGGACGCCCGCCTGCCGGCCATCACGCTGGCCCCGAAGGCCTACGTCGCGCTGACCAAGGTCGAGGTGGCGGACCCGCGGTATACTGTATTCGCGGGCGTCCCGACCCTGACCAACGGCGGCGGCACGATGACGTTGCTGAGCGGCGCCACCGTGGTGGACGAGGTGACCTACAGCGACAGCTACTACACGACCGGCAAGCGCGACGGAGGCTACAGTCTGGAGCGTATCGACCTAGCGCAACCCTGTATCGTCGGCGGGCGCAACTTCGCGGCGAGCAACGCCATCGCGGGTGGGACGCCGGGCACCGTGAACAGTGTCAACGGAAGCGTCGAGGTCCGCCCGCTGCGCATCAGTGGCGCCAGGCTGATCGACCCGAGTACGATCGAGGTGACGACCAACCGCCGGCTCACCGCGCCCGCGCCGACGGCCTTTGTGCTGAGCGACAATGGTTTGGGCGCCGTGACCAGTACGGAATTGGCGGGCACCTACCGACTCGCGCTCGCGACGGCATTGCTGCCCGGGGAGGTGTTGAGTCTCACGCTGTCGCCGGGCGCGGCGAGCTGTTCGGTCGGGGAGCAGGTGGGGGCGGACACCCTTTACCTCGGCATCCCCGAGACGGCCGAGCCGGGGGACTGGGACATCAACGAGATCATGTACGACCCGCTGACGGGGGAGGGGCGCTGGGTGGAGCTCGTCAATCGAAGTTCGAAGTTGTTGACGCTCGAGGGGCTACAACTGGCGCGCGCCTTTGCGGATGGCTCGGTCGACCAGGCGTTCAGCAACGTCGAGGAGGTGCTGGTGCCGGGGGGCGGGTACCTCGTCGTGGCCGCGGACCCGGAGACGCTGCGGACGCGCTTCCCGGAGGCCCGCCCGAGTGCGGTCGCGAAGGCCACCGTGCCGACGCTCGGGGACCGCGGTTGCCTCGTCTTGCAGGACCCCGTGACGGAGCAGCGCTACTTCCTGGTGTGTTACGATAAGAGCTGGCACAACCGGGCTTTCGCCAAAACCGACGGCGTGAGTCTGGAGCGGATCGACCTGGACGCCGCCACGCAGGACGGCAACAACTGGACGAGCGCCTCGTCGACCTCGGGCTTCGGGACCCCGACGCTGCCGAACTCGCAGGCGCGCGCGGCGAGCAACGACGGCCGGACGCGCTTCTCGCTGCCGAGCGAGCGGATCTCACCGGACGGGGACGGCTTCGAGGATCTGCTGCGGGTGGACTTCAACTTTACCGAACCGGGGGTGCTGCTGCGCTTCTCGGTGATCGACCTGCAGGGGCGGGCGATCTACGCCCCCAACGAGGACATCGCCCCGGGGCTAACGGGCTCGTGGAGCTGGGACGGCGTCACCGACGACGGGGAGGTGGTGCGGGTCGGGACCTACGTGCTACGCGCCGAGTACTTCTCACCAGATATGGCGGCGAAGCGGGAGTTTCTGGGGTTCTCGGTGCTGGAGCGGCAGTAAGGGGTGAGGGGTGAGGGGTGGTGAAGCCGACGGTCCAGTGCCGGCACTCAACCCTTACCACCTTCGCCGAATCCCTTATCCTTTCGGCAAGCTGCGCCAACCGCCCCGCGGCTAAACCCGTTCTTCGTTACGTGATCCGCGCGCTCCACCTCTTGCTGGCTGGCCATCTGCTCGTCTCGACGATGGGCGTGGGGCTGTTCGAGCACCTGTGCCAGATGCGCGGACACTCGGTGTCGCTGGTGGGGGCGGTCGATGCGTGTTGCTCGGAGGAGGCGCAAACTTGCGATGCGCACGTCAACGTTCGCGCCGCGGCCGAGGACTCTGGGCCCGTCATGACGAAGGCGCCCTGCTGCCAAGATCGCGCGAGTTGGATGCAGGCCGACCTCGACGGAACGGTCCCGACGCAGGCCCTTGGCGCCGCGCCGATCGTGGCTGCCCTGCCGCCGGTTTTGGCGAAAGCCGCACTGCCCGCCGCACCGGAAGTCACTGCTCTGAGCCTCAAGGTCGTGCGGGCGATGCGGTACAGGCCGCCCTGTCCGGACGTGGACGTGCGCGTACGCGTCCAGTCTTTCTTGATTTAGTACCGTCCCGTGGGGAGGGCATCACGCCTCCCGTGCCCCGTGCGCAGGCTTCGCCGCGTGCCGGGCGGTCGTCACTCGACCCTTCCGACCGGACATTTCACCACATGCGATTTTTATTCGCCAGCCTTCTGCTGCTGGCCTGTGCCCTGCCGCGACTGCGTGCGCAAGGGCCGCCGATCACGCTCGACAAGCCCATCATGTTGGGCGAGAAGAAGGGGGTACTGCGGCCCTACCTCAAGTTGGCTAACACCGCCAAGCGCGACTTTGCCGCTTTCATCATCGAGGGCGATTACAATATCTCGAATGCCTTGGCCGTCGGCGCGGAGGTGCCGCTCGTCTACGATCGGCTGGACAAAACAGGCCTCGGCGACGTGAGCCTGATGGCGAAGTACCAGTTTTACCGCAAGGACGGCATGGGGAAGACCGTCCGCATCGCCGCCAAGGGCAAGCAGACCTTCGCCACCGGCCGCGACGCCGAGACGATGACCCTCGGGATGGGACACGCGATGAGCTACCTCGGGATACTTGCCGCGCGCGAGAGCCTCGCGCTCGGGACGCAGTTCGAGATCGGCTACGGGTTCGTGCCGAGCAACGAGCGCCTGAGCCAACTCAACTACAAACTCGGCTTCGGGCTCCCGCTGCTCGAGCCTGCGTACCCCGTCAAGCAGGTCAATCTTTACTTCGAGACCGAAGGCATGAACCTCCGTAGTTTCGAAGGCGAGGCTCAGTACGGGTACTACTACGCCCAGGGCCTCCAGTACGCCCGCGGGCGCTTCACCTACGACCTGTCGGTGCAGTTCCCGGTGGCCCAACGACTCCAGGGATCGCCGGGGATGGAGCGGCGCGTGAGTGCGCTGCTCGGCTTCCGGGTGATCCTCTAATTTCAAACTTTAAATTCAATATCATGAAAACCTTTCTTTCAGCATTTTTCCTCGCTTTTTGCCTTGCGTTCAGCCTTTCGGCCGGCGCCCAAACCGATGCCTTCACGCTGCGCGTCGAAGGGCTCGGCTGCCCCTTCTGTGCCTACGGACTCGAGAAGAAGTTCAAGGACGTTAAGGGCATCGACGCGCTCAAGATCGACATTCAGACCGGTAGGATGACGTTCCGCGTCCCGAGCAGCACCGCGCTCACGCTCGCCCAGGCCGACGCCCGGGTGTCGAAGGCCGGCTACACCGCCAAGGGCATCGCCGTGACGCGCGCCAACGGTAAGACCGAGCGCATGGGCGACGTCGAGTCCGCCGTGGCGATGACCGATATGGAGCAAGCCAGGACGGCCGTGCAGAAGGCCAGCTTCGGGGCCGAGGGCAACTGCTCGATGTGCAAGGCCCGCATCGAGAAGGCCGCGAAGAGCGTAGCCGGCGTGAAGTCGGCCAGCTGGAGTGTCGACACCAAGCAGCTCAGCGTCGAGTTCGACGGGAAGCGGGCGAAGGTGAAGGATATCCAGGCGGCTGTCGCCGGGGCTGGGCACGACAGTGCCGGGGCGAAGGCGAGCGATGTGGTGTATGATCAGTTGCCGGCTTGCTGCCAGTACCGGGGATAGCGGGCATTGGGGGGCGTAGTCCCCCCTTAGCTCCCGGGGGGATTTATGGAGCTGCTACGCAGCGACGTTGGTTTTTGGGCTGCCGCCTTGTTGGGGCATTGGGGGCCGCGCATAATTTTGGAATCTTAGCTGTCAATCTAGTCTATGATTTTTTACAATCGAAATGCGGTGCTTCTCGCTGCGCTACTTCTGTCGTCGATGATGGCTTGCAAATCTTCGGGAGAGGCAGCCGTTGATCAGGCGGGTGATTCGCTTTCGTCGAGCACTGCCGATTACGGCTTTCGCCAAAACTTGGCCCTCGACAGCTTCGGCGTCGTCGGGATTGCTGCGGGTGCGGACGGGACGCTCTGGCTCTCGGATGCGGACAACAATCGACTCCTCCGCGTGCGGCCCGACGGGCGGCTGCTCGACTCGGTGTCCGGCTTCGACCGCCCGATGCACATCGCCGTGCACGAGGGGCGGGTACTGGTGGCCGAGTACGGCGCCGACGAAATCACCTCGGTGCAGAACGGCCGCCGGGCGCCCGTGCCCTTCCCCGGTGCCTTCGACGCGCCCTCGGGCATCGACGTGCAGGGTGAGCGGCGGGTGGTGGCCGATTTTTACAATCACCGCGTGGTGTACACGGTCGGGGACCAGGACCTGAGTTTCGGGACCAAGGGCACCGGCCCGGGGGAGTTCACCTACCCGACGGACGTGCAGTTTGCGCACGACAAGATCTGGGTCGCGGACGCCTACAACCACCGTGTGCAGGTCTTCGGTTTTGACGGAAGTCACCTCATGACCATCGGGGAAGCCGAGGGCATGAACGCGGCTACCGGACTGTTCGTGAGCGACGACGCCGTGTACGTGACGGACTTCGAGAACAGCCGCCTCCAGATTTACGGGCTCGACGGGACGCACCGCGGGACGCTCGCCGAAAGTCTCGACAAACCCACCGACGTGCTGGCCGTGGGGGACACCCTGTACGTGGTCAACTACGCCGGCCGCTCGTTGAGCACCTTTGCGAAAAGCTGAGACATGTCCTACCGATACGCGATCAAGGGCATGGTGTGCCACCGCTGCGACCTGGCCCTGGCCGAACTCGCGGAGGCCACGGGTGGGCGGGTGCTCGCCACCGGTCGCGGCTACGCTGAGTTTGCCGAGCGCCTGCCTCCATCCAAAGAGCGGGCATTCGAGCACGCCCTCGAGGGGATTAAGTTCGCGATCCTCCGCAGCGAGGGGGAGGAGGTCGCCGAGGGGCTCGAGCTGGCCTTGCAGGAGCTCGTGCGCGAGCAGCCCTCGTTGAGTTCGGCGCGTGATTTACGGCGTGCGCTTTCGCAAAAACTGGACTTGCCCTTTCAGCGCGCCGCGGCGCTCTACCAGTCCTCTACGGGCCGCACGCCCCTGGAACGCTTCACGACGCTACGGATGGAGTGGGCCGCGGCACGCCTACGCGAGGGCCGGATGCAGGTGGGCGAGGTAGGGTACGCGCTGGGGTATCGGCACCTGTCGGGCTTCTCGCGGGCGTTTAAGCGGGTGATGGGGGTGAGTCCGATGGGGGCGGCGGCGGAGTGGCGCGCTGGCGAAAACGATAACTCGTAGTGCAGTTATCGCCAGCTGCCTAGCTTACAATGCGGACCCAACTGCCGCCCGCAGTCCACGGTGCGCGACCAGCGGCAGGAAGTCCCGATCAGTAAACAGTAAGCTAAGACCTTCGGCAATACAGTAGCTCCCGATGTAAACGTCGACGGGTTTACGGATGGTGACCCCCAACTTCCGCAAGGCTCGATAGTGTGTGGCTGCCGCTTCTGCTCGCCGACAATTCATGAGAGCTACGCAGGGGTAGAGGCTAAACAAGGCTTTGGCACTGTGCCAATCACTGTCGTGTCTAATACCTTGTAGCACTTCCGCTACGACCAAGTCTCCGAGCAGCACGTTGCCCTCAGCCATGAGTTCGCCGAGGGCGGAGGTCTGCGGCGTCGCGTGTCCGTTGAGAAAGTCGATCCAAACACTAGTGTCGACCATCGTCATTTCTCGTCGCCGCTTCTCATAGCATCGAGGTCACCATCCCATGGGATCTTCCCGAAGTATTTAAGGCCTTCCCGCTGTTTGGCTCTCCGCAGAAGCTCCTGTAGTGCTAACTCTACGGCCTGCTGCTCGGAGGTAATTCCCGTGACCTGGATTACTTCCCGCAGAAGGGTATCGTCAACGGCGATGTCTGTGCTCATGGGCTGTCGTTTGCCCAAAGGTACGCGGCGATTACCCCGGAGTTCACCTTAGTTGTTAGCGACAACGGCGCTCTGCCGACTAAGGTGCCAATTGCTACGTTGCCATCGCCCGGCGTGGCTTTACGTACTTGGGGCAGGCTCCTGACACCTATAGTTCAGGCAGGGCCGCGCCAGACAGAATGCCCAACGTTTTGGCGAAAGCCTCCAACTGCCCATCCCTTACGCCATCGCGATTAGCATTGCCGCCGCCATCGCTACCATCCCCACATCCTCGACGATGGTGACGGTGCTCATCGGTAGGTTGAAGCCCGTCCCAAGGCAGGCGCACTTGATGGCCCGCCGGTCGAGGACACTCTGGATGACCCCGATCGCGGATACGCCGAGGACGAGGATCGTGGCCACGTTGGTCCAGAAGGGGGCGACGTCGGTGAGGTAGGCGAGCCCGAGCCCGAGTTCGACGAAGGGGTACACGCGTCCCCACCCGCGCCAGCGCTTGGCGATCACGTCGTACATCGCGTAGCTTTCGCTAAAACCCGCCACGTCGAGCAGCTTGAATCCCGCGAAGACGATGAAGAAGCCGGCCATGAAGTGCCGCATCCACAGCGTGCCGTCGAGCCCTGCGCCGAAGGGGGCTTGCGCCAAAACCGTCACGAGGGCGATGAGGCCTACGATGGTGAGGAGGGGGCGGTAGGTGTGGAGGAAGGATGGGTGCTCGTCTGGCGGGGTTGGTGCAGGCTGTGCATGCGGTACAGATTGTGCTTTTGCCGTGGGGTGCGCACGCTGTGCTTTCGGGAGCTCGATGTGGTAGCGATCGCCTAGAGCGCGTTGCAAATCGGCTAAGCTTACCGGTACCTGAAGCCGGACCTCCGCGGTGCCGCTGGCCTTGTCGACGATTGCACCGGTGACTTCGGGGAGGGACTCGAGGGCGCTCTTGACGCGGGCCTCGCAGCTGCCGCAGGTCATGCCGGTGACGGTGTAGCGCTGCGTGGTCGGGGCCGTGGCGGGCGCTTGGAGCGTATTCATACGCTAACAACGACTTGGGGTGAGGTTGCGGATTTATCCGGTAGGGGGAAAGAGTTGCCCGTGGGTGGTCTCGGTTGTTGCACCTGTAATGCGTAGTGACCACGCTGAAACACGCTTACACATCTACCATCGCTTCACTTCTCATTCTTTCGTCGCCCACCCAGCCCCGCCGGCGGGAGTCATCAACCGCATCCACACACCTGCCACCGGAGCCAAAGCGCACGAAGCTTATCGGGACGCTGTCACCTATGCGCGGCGCGGCCAGGTGCGGGAGCGTGAGCGTGAGCGATGCGCGACCGCCCCGCGAGCAGCGATCATCGGGTCCGTCCACCGGGCGACCCGCCAGCCCCAAGAAGGCTAGGGCGCGGCTACGGATCTTGGACCAGGATAGGGGCATGGGGGGAAGGTAAAGCCCGGCAATGTTGCCGCCCCGGGAGCATCTCCCCGGACAGGTGCTTCGGCCCTGTCTGAAGGTAGCGTCGGCAACCTGAACCGGAAACCTTCCCTCCGCGGAGCACGTTTGCATCGCCGTGCGTCCCTGGCTCTTCCTGCTCGCTGCTTACGTGCTGTGCCTGTCGCTGGCGCCGTGCCGCGACGTGGGACTCCACCAGGACCCAGAAGCGGTGGCGAGCGTGGCGCGAACAGCGACGGCGTCGGACCAAGACCCAGGTCCGTGTGATCAAGCCCCCGATGGCGAGGGCCAGGAAGAACAAGGAGAAGAAGGCCACGGCGATGAGGGCCACGACGACTGCACCCCCTTCTGCGCTTGCGCCTGTTGCGGCGTCCAGGTAGTCGTCACGCCACAGCACTTCCTGCCGCCCCCGCCGCCGCTGATGGCACCGGCCACGGCCCGCCCCACGAGCGCCGCCACGGCCTGGAACAGCCGGCCGCTGGCAGCCGCTTCCCAGCCGCCGAGAGTCTAGCAAAGCCTTCGCCCGGGACACCCATGCCCGGGCCGTAGCCTAACCCGCTCGCTTTACAAGTCTTTCCCGTTTTTATGTTCGACCAGATCATCGCTTATTCCGTGCGGAATAAGCTCGTGATCGGGCTCTTCGTCCTTGGCCTCATCGCCTGGGGGGTGTACTCCCTCCAGCGCATCCCCATCGACGCCGTCCCCGACATCACCAACAACCAAGTCCAGGTCATCACCACCACCCCGACCCTCGCCACCCAGGAGGTCGAGCAGTTCGTGACCACCCCCATCGAGCTCGCGCTCCAAAATCTCCAAGACCTCGTCGAGATCCGGTCGATCTCGCGCTTCGGCCTGAGTGTGGTCACGGTGGTCTTCGAGGAGCGCACCGACATCTACCTCGCGCGGCAGCTCGTGAGCGAGCACCTCAAGGCGGCCGTCGAGGCCATCCCCGAGGGGCTCGGCACGCCCGTTATGGCCCCCATTTCCACGGGGCTCGGCGAGATTTATCAGTACGTCGTGCGCCCGGCCGAGGGCTACGAAGACAAGTACGACGCCACCGAACTGCGCACGATCCAAGACTGGATCGTGCGGCGGCAACTGTCCGGCATCGAGGGAGTCGTCGAGGTCAACACTATGGGCGGCTACCTCAAGCAGTACGAGGTGGCCATCGACCCCTCGCTACTCAAAAATTACGGCGTCACTATCGGGGACGTCTTCGGCGCCCTCGAAGCCAGCAACGAGAACACGGGCGGCGCCTACATCGAGAAAGGCCCCCGCACCTACTACATCCGCACCGACGGCATCGTGCGCGACCTCGAGGATATCCGCCGCATCGTGGTCGACGTGCGCCAGGGGCGCCCCGTCACCGTGCGCGACGTGGCCACCGTGCAGTTCGGGCGTGCCCCACGCTACGGCGCGCTGGTGCGCAATGGAGAAGAGGCCGTGGGCGGACGAGTGCTCATGCTCAAGGGCGCCAACTCGGCCGCCGTCACCGAGCGCGTCAAGGAGCGCATCACCCAGATCGAGCGCTCCTTGCCGGAGGGCGTCGTCATCGAGCCCTACCTCGTGCGCGACAAGCTCGTGAGCACGGCCATCGGGACGGTGCAGACCAACCTCATCGAGGGCGGCCTGATCGTCGTGTTCATCCTCGTGCTGTTGCTCGGCAACTGGCGCGCGAGCCTCATCGTGGCCAGCGTCATTCCACTGGCCATGCTCTTCGCCATCTCGATGATGAACCTCCTCGGGATATCGGCCAACCTCATGAGCCTCGGGGCGATCGACTTCGGGCTCATCGTCGACGGCGCCATCATCATCGTCGAGAGCGTCGTGCACCGTCTCCACGCTGGTTTTGCCGGAAGGCGACTTACCCAACAACAAATGGACGAGTCCGTCACATCGAGCGCTATCGAGATCCGCAGCTCCGCGGCCTTCGGGGAGGTCATCATCCTCATGGTCTACCTCCCGATCCTCGCGCTCGTCGGGATTGAAGGCAAGATGTTCCGCCCGATGGCCCAGACCGTAATGTTGGCTATCGCCGGGGCGCTCATCTTCTCGCTTACGTACGTGCCGGCCATGTCGGCGCTTTTCCTCAGCAAGACCGTCAACGACAAGCGCACCCTCTCCGATCGGCTGGTCGATGCCCTCTACCGCGTCTACGCGCCGGTGCTTCGGCTTTCGCTAAAACTCAAAACCCCCGTCGTCGCTGCCACGGCGGTGCTCTTCGCCGTGAGCATCTGGGTCTTTACGCGCATGGGCGGGGAGTTTATCCCGACGCTCGAGGAGGGCGACCTCGCGATGCAGCAGATCATGCCTCCGGGCACGTCGCTGAGCGAGAGCATCGAGATGACGAAACGAGTCCAGCGCCGAATCCTGGAAAATATTCCGGAAGTCCGCGAGATCGTCACCAACATCGGCGCGGCCGAGATCCCGACCGATCCGATGCCCGTCGAAATCGGGGACTATACCCTCGTGATGGCGCCGAAAGACGAGTGGGTGACGGCCACCACGCGCCAGGGCATGTTCGAGCGGCTCGAGGAGGCCGTGTCCATTTTCCCGGGCATCGGCCTGGAGTTCAGCCAGCCGATTCAGCTGCGCTTCAACGAGTTGATGACGGGTGCCAAGGCCGACATCGCGATCAAGCTCTACGGCGCCGACCTCGACCTGGCCTACGACAAGGCCCGCGAGGCCGAGGCGATCATCCGTGAGATCGGTGGCGTCGGGACGGTCACCGTCGAGCAGACCGTCGGGATGCCGCAGGTCGTCGTGGACTTCGACTACGCCCGCATGGCGCAGTACGGGCTGCGCACGCGCGAGGTCAACACGGTGGTGGAGACGGCCTTCGCGGGTGCGTCGGCCGGGACCGTCTACGAGGGCGAGCGCCGCTTCGACCTCACCGTCCGTCTCGACGAGGGCTCCCGGGGCGCCGTGTCCGACGTGGCCGACCTGTACGTGCCCCTACCTACAGGCGGACAGGTGCCCCTGCGGCAGATCGCCGACGTGAGCCTCGTGGACGCCCCGATGCAGATCAGCCGCGAGAACACCAACCGCCGCATCGTCATCGGGGTCAACGTGGGCGATTCCGATGTCGAGACCCTCGTCGGCGACATCCGCGCGGCCCTCGACGAGCGCCTCGAGCTGCCGGCTGGCTACTACATTACCTACGGGGGGCAGTTCGAGAACCTCCAGGCGGCCTCTGCGCGTCTCACGGTAGCCGTGCCGCTGGCCCTCGCGCTCATCTTCGTCTTGCTGTACTTCACCTTCGGGAGCTTCCAGCAGGCCGCCCTCATCTTCGTGGCTATCCCGCTGTCGGCGATCGGCGGCATCTGGGCGCTCGAGCTACGGGGCATGCCCTTCAGCATCTCGGCGGGC
The DNA here is from genome assembly GCA_965215115.1 of Saprospiraceae bacterium. Lineage (GTDB taxonomy): Bacteria > Bacteroidota > Bacteroidia > Chitinophagales > Saprospiraceae > CALDTK01. Next base: position 46,070 of record OZ244050.1, on the reverse strand, counting down.
ATTGGTTTCATCGCTTTGTTTGGGGTGGCCGTCCTCAACGGGATCGTCCTGATCGGCTATTTCAACAAGCTCAAGGCCGAAGGCTGGGCCGACGTGCGCGCGCGCATCATCGAAGGCACGCGCGTGCGCCTGCGGCCCGTCATCATGACGGCCTCGGTGGCGTCGCTCGGCTTCCTCCCGATGGCCTTGTCGAGTTCGGGCGGGGCCGAGGTGCAACGCCCCTTGGCTACGGTAGTGATCGGCGGGCTCATCACGGCAACCTTCCTCACGCTCGTCGTCCTGCCGATTTTGTACAGTTGGCTCGAGCGCTGGCGCGAGCGGCGTGGCGGCGCGGGTGGTGGCGGTGGTTCGGGTAGCGGCGGTGGTTCGGGTAGCGGCGGTAGTGCGGCTTTCGCCAAAACCCTTGCCGTGGTGGCTGCGCTGGCGGGCGGGCGGGTTTTGGCGCAAGCCCCAAACACGAACAGCCAACCCCAGTCGGGATCGCCTCAGCAAATCGGCGCTGAACCGACGCCGCTAACGCTCGACGAGGCGCTTACGCTCGCCCTCGAGCGCAACCCCGACGTGCGGGCGGGCCAACAGCGAGCGGCGCAGGAGGAGTTTTTGCGAAATCTGCCCTACGCTCCCGGCCCCACCGACTTTAGCTACAACGGGGATGCCCTGTATCGCGCGAATGAGCAGCGCGTCAACCAAGTCACCGTCGTGCAGACCTTCCCGCACCCGGCCAGCGTGCGCAGGGCCAACGCCGTGCAGGACGCCATAGCCGCCGGCAGTGCGATCGACAGCCGACTCACGGTAGCCGGCCTTCGGCTCGAGGTGCGGCAGCGCTACTACCGGCTACAGCAGCGCGAGGCGGCCCTGCGGCTGCACGCGCGCCTCGTGGAGACTTACGCGGAGTACTACCGCATAGCCGTGACGCGCGCCGAGCTCGGCGAGGCCAATCGGCTGGAGGCGCTTAGCCTGGAGTCGCAACTCGGGCGCCAGCGTCTCTTGGCCGAGCAGGCCCGCCTCGACATCGCCACGCTCCAACGGCAGCTGCAGGCCTTGCTGCAGGCCGACACACCGGTGGCCGCCGCCGATACCCTCACGCAGGCGCTGGCCCCGCACCTGATGCCGGACACCTCGCTGAGCGCTTCCCTCGCCCTGCGCCGCGCCGAGCAAGAGGCTGTGCTGGCGCGGGCCAACATGGACTTGAGCGCCGCCGCGCTCAAACCGAGCTTTCGGGCCGGCTACTCGGCGCAGCAATACGACGAAGGGGGCCTGCTCAACGGCGCCGAACTCGGCGTGTCGATCCCGCTGTTCCGCGGCCCGACCCAGCGACGCGTCGAGGCCCAACGCCTCGGCGTCACCGCGGCCGAGACCCGCCTCGAGGCCGAGCGCCTGCGCCAACGAACGCAGCAACTCGAGGCGGCCAACGACCTGCACAGCGCGCAAGCCGCCCTCGACTACTACCGCGAACAGTTGCGCTCCATCAACCCCGAGGTCGTGCGCATCTCCCGGCTCAACTACCGCGCCGGACAACTCACCTACCTCGAACTCCTCAATGCGCTTGCGCTCCTGGCCGACAACAACGTCGCCTACCTCGAGCGCCTCCTCGACTACAACCTGGCGCTGGCGCGCCTCCAATATCTCAGCAATGAATAAGCTCACCCGCGCCCGATCCATCGGTTCTGCCCGAAGCCCCGTGCCGGTGCTCCTGGCCTTAGTCGGCTTCTCGCTGGCGTCATGCGGCACTGAAGACACCACGCCCAATGCCACTGCACGGGATGCCGTCGGCGAAACCGTTCGCGATTCTCACGACCACGGCAGCGACGCCGACGGCGAGCACGGGGAAGACGAGCACGGGGAAGACGAGCATGGCGAAGTCGAACACGGCGGGGCGGGCGGCGCTATTCACCTCAGCCGCGAGCAGATAGCCGCTGTCGGGATTGGCTTCGGAGAGCCCACCACGCTCAAGGTCAACGATTACCTCAGCGCAACGGGTAAGCTCGACCTTCCGCCCAACGCCTATACTGCCGTGAGTGCGCGGGCCGCCGGATTCATTCGCGACGTGCGCAAGTACGTCGAGGGCGACTACGTGAAGCGCGGGGCCGTGATCGCCTATCTGGAGAATCCCGCATTCATCGAGCACCAGCGCGAGTACTTGGAGGCCGCGGCAGAGCTGCCCTACCTCGAGGCCGAGCTCGCGCGCCAGGAGGCCCTGGTGGCCGCCGACGCGGGTATCGTCAAGGACGTGCAACGCCTGCGCAGCCAGGTAGCCGCCAAGCGGGCCACGGTCAAAGGTCTCGGGCAGCGCCTGTCGTACCTCGGGATCAACCCCGAGCGCCTCACGCTCGATAATATTACATCCCGCATTACGCTGTCGGCACCTAGCGCGGGCTACGTCACCGAGGTGGGCCTGCACAATGGGCGGTACGTCGAGCCGAGCACCGAACTCCTGGAACTCATCGACACGGAGCACCTGCACCTGGAGCTAGCCGTGTTCGAACGCGACATCGCCCAGGTCTCGGAGGGCCAGCGCATCACTTATCAGGTGCCGGCGCTCGGGCCGGAGCGCTACGAGGCCGAGGTGCATGTGATCGGCCGGGATTTCAACGCCGAGAATACAACCGTCCTCGTGCATGCGCACCCTCGGGGCAAGCAGCCGCGCTTCATCCGCGATCTGTTCGTAGAAGCGCGACTCTGGCTCAGCAATGCCACTGCGACAGCACTGCCCGAGGAGGCTGTGCTACGAGATGGTGAACAGGCCTATGTCTTCATCGCGCCCGAGCAGCCACAAGGAGACGAGGTTGAGTTCGAGCGCTTCCCAGTGAAGGCCGGGGCGACTGAGGATGGCTTCACGGCGGTGACCTTTTTGCAAGCTCGGCCCGCGGGCAGTCGGATCGTGACTGAAGGTGCCTACTACGTGTATGCGCAAGGGCAGGCCGGGGCACTGGAGCACGATCATTAAGCTAACCCCCGTGAAAAAGAGCACTTTCCAAATCGCCGACATGGACTGCACCGCCGAGGAGCAGCTCGTCCGCATGGCGCTCGAGCCGCTCGCGCCGGTGCGCGGGCTCGACTTCGACCTTCCCCAGCGCCGGCTTACGGTTTACCACGACGGGGAGGCATCCACGATCGCCGCCGCAGTGGGCGCGCTCGGGATGCGCGAGCGGCTCGTGAGCACCGAGGAAGGCGCGACTCATGAGCCGGGCGAGGAGAACGCTCGGCAGCGGATGACCCTGTGGTGGGTGCTCGGTATTAACGCCGCCTTCTTTGTGCTGGAAATGACGTTCGGTCTGATCTCCAGCTCGATGGGCTTGGTGGCCGACTCACTCGACATGCTCGCAGATGCCTCGGTGTACGCGTTGAGTCTGCTGGTGGTGGGTGCGGCCGTGGCGCGGAAGAAGCGCATCGCGAGGATCAGCGGCTACGTCCAGATGGGGCTGGCAGTTCTAGGTTTCGTCGAAGTTGGGCGGCGCTTTCTGGGCTACGGCGAGGTGCCCGACTTCCGCACCATGATCATCGTAGCGACGCTCGCACTTCTCGCTAACCTCGTGTGCCTCTGGCTCATTCAGCGCGTTAAGAGCGGTGAGGCGCATATGCAGGCGAGCGCGATATTCACTTCCAACGACATCATCGTCAATGGCGGGGTGATTCTATCGGGAGTACTTGTTTACCTCACGGCCTCGCGCTGGCCGGATCTGATTGTTGGGGCCCTTGTCTTCGCTGTCGTTCTGCGCGGTGCCACACAAATCCTCCGAATCTCCCGTTGACTTATTCATCGTCCGTAGCATTTGACCGCATGATCTCGATCCACCACCTCGCCGACACAAACATCCTCGAAACCGTCGCCACTGGCCAGCTTCGTAGCGCCGATTACGACCGCATCATCCCCGTGGCCGAAGCCATCGTCGGGGAGTACGGGAAGATCCGCTGGTATTTCGAGATGCGTGATTTCGACGGCTGGACACTGCCCGCCTTGTGGGCCGACGCCAAATTCGACCTCCGGCACGCGAAGGACTATGAAAAGATCGCCTTCGTCGGTCATCCCGACTGGGTCGAGTCGGTCGGCAACCTACTAGAACCTTTTACCTCCGCGGAAGTCGCCTATTTCGCCTTGGACGAACAATCCCGCGCAAAAGAGTGGATTAGGCAATAAGCCTGATCACCAAACATCAAATCCTTGTCCAAGCAACGCCTCGACCTCCCCGTCCTCCTGCCCGCCGTGCCCGATGAGCGTGATGCTTGCGTCACGCGACTCCTGTCCGCGCTGAACGCCGAGCCCGCCGTCGCGGAGGCTCACCTCGTGGCCGGCGACCCACCGCAGGTGTGCCTGCACTACGACGCCGACCGAATCTCGCTCACAAAGCTCGAGGCCCTCGCCCGCCGCGCCGGCGCCGAGATCACGGAGCGCTACCGCCACCTCCTGATCGACGTGACGGGCGTGCGGCACCAGCGTCACGCGCGCCAGCTCGGCGAGCGCTTGAGCAAGCACGCCGGGATCCTGGAGGCCGTCGTGTCCGGGGCGGGCGTGGCGCGCGTCGAGTACGACGCACACGCGCTCGACGAGGCGGCAGTCCGATTGGCGATCGCGGAGCTAGGTCTCGATCTGCCCGGCAATGGGCTTTCGCCAAAACCCGCCAAGGCTGCGACACCCGCACCCGCGCACGGCGAAGTGGGCCACGTCCACACCGAGGCAGAGGCCGGCGAGAAACCCGGTTCCGGTGGCGCCCACAACCACGAGCACGGCGGCATCTTCGGCGAAAACACCGAGCTGTACTTCGCGATCCTCAGCGGCGTCTTCTGGCTCGCGGGACTGCTGGTGCGTTTTGGCGAAAGCCTGAGTCCTTATCTCTCCATTGGGCTCTTTGCCGTAGCCATCCTGCTCGGTGGCTACTTCATCCTGATTGAGGCGATAGAAACCATCAGACAAGGGAAATTTGAGATCGACTTCCTGATGCTCGTCGCTGCGGGCGGAGCCTGTGCACTGGGGGAGTTTCAGGAGGCGGCGCTGCTGCTGTTCCTGTTCAGCCTCGGGCACGCGCTGGAGGCCTACGCGATGGGCCGGGCGCGCAAGTCCATCGCCGCGCTGTCCGATCTAGCGCCCCCGACGGCCCTCGTGCGGCGCGGCGGGGAGACCACCGAGGTCGGCGTGGCCGAGCTCAAAATTGGTGACGTGATCGTCGTAAAACCCAACTCCAAGATCGCCGCCGACGGCGTGGTCGTGGCCGGGACCTCGGCGGTGGATCAGGCCCCGATTACGGGCGAGAGCGTGCCGGTGGACAAGCGGCCGGTGGCCGACGCGGCGGGCGAGGTGGATTTGAATGGTCTGGCGCCGGAGCACCGCGCCTTCGCGGGTACGATCAACGGGAGTTCGCCGCTGGAGATCCGCGTGCTGAAGCTCGCCGGGGAGAGTACCCTGGCGCGGCTCGTGACCCTCGTCAAGGAGGCCGAGACGCAGGCCTCGCCGACGCAGCAGCTCACCGACAAGTTCGAGCGCTACTTCGTGCCGGCGGTCATCGGGCTGGTGGTCCTGCTGCTGTTCGCCTTCCTCGTGCTCGACGAGCCGTTCTCGGCAAGTTTCTACCGCGCGATGGCGGTACTGGTGGCGGCCTCGCCGTGCGCGCTGGCCATCTCGACGCCGTCGGCCGTGCTGGCGGGGGTGGCGCGGGCGGCGCGGATGGGCGTGCTGATCAAGGGCGGGCGCCCGCTCGAGGATTTGGGCGGGATCACGGCGCTTGCCTTTGACAAGACTGGGACCCTCACCGAAGGCAAGCCGCGCCTCACTGAAGTGATCCTTGCCGCGGGCGTCACGGAGCGCGAGCTGCTACGCGTCGCCGTTGCCGTCGAGGAGTTGAGCGATCATCCGCTGGCGGCGGCGATCGTCGAGGGCGGCAAAGCGCGTTTTGGCGAAAGCGAACATCCGCGTAAGCAAAGCCAAGTAGCGGGCACGAGGAGTGACCTGCCAGAGGCAAGCGGCTTAGAGGCTCTCACCGCGCGTGGCGTCAAGGCCACCGTCGAAGGGCAGGTGGTGCACATCGGCAACCGGCGCCTCTTCGAGGAGCTCACCGGGGCCGCCGTGCCCGCCGAACTCGACGCTCGCATGGCCGAGTTGGAGCGCAGCGGCCAGACGGCAATGATCGTGCACCGAGGTGAGGCCTACCTCGGCGTGATCGCCGTGATGGACGTGGCGCGGCCCGAAGCGAAGGCTACGCTCGCGGCGCTGAAGAAGCTCGGCGTAGAGCGAATGATCATGCTCACGGGCGACCACCAAAAAGTCGCCGACGCCGTAGCAGCAGATTTAGGGATCACCGACCCGCTCGGCAGCCTCCTCCCCGAAGACAAAGTGGCGGCTATTGAGCGCCTGCGCGGGGAGCACGGGGGCGTGGCCATGGTCGGGGACGGCGTGAATGATGCCCCGGCGATGGCGCGCTCGACGGTGGGTATCGCGATGGGGGCGGCCGGCTCGGACGTGGCGCTGGAGACGGCCGACATCGCGCTCATGGCGGATCGACTGGACAACCTACCCTTCGCGATCGGACTGAGCCGCCAGGCCAAGTCGATCATCCGGCAGAACCTGGTCATGAGCCTCGGCATGGTCGCGATCCTGATCCCGCTCACGCTGTTGGGAATTGCGGACATCGGTCCGGCGGTGATCGCGCACGAGGGCTCGACATTGGTAGTGGTGGCCAATGCGCTGCGCTTATTGGCGTATAAATCCCCTGCGTAACCCGAAATTTCCGCACAGGACTTCACCTTAATTTGTATGTGCTTGAACCTATTCACTTATAAACATGGACCAGGATAGAGAGCAAAACTTAAAGAAAGCCAGGACGCTGCAAATTGTGAACGTGCTTTACGACATATGCGAAGTGGTGGTGTCGCTGATCGCCGGATTCACCTCCGGTAGCTCGGCGCTCATCGGCTGGGGCCTCGACAGCATCATCGAAGTCATCAGCGCGACTACACTAGGCTGGCGACTCCACGGCGAGATTGAGGGAATCGACGAGCAAAAAATCAAACGACGTAAGAAAATCACACTTTATGTTATCGCCGCTTCTTTTGCCCTGGTGTGCCTCGCCATATCTTACGATTCGATTTCAAAACTTCTCAATCAAGAAACCGCCAAGTGGAGTACGCTCGGAATTGCTATTTTGGTCATCTCCTTGCTCGTCAATCCAGCGCTGATCTACTACAAACGCAAATTTGGAAACAGATTGGAGAGTGAGGAGTTGCTGGCCGATGCAAAAGATACTTTCGTCTGTTTGTACCAAACCATCGCCGTGCTCGGGGGCTTACTCCTGGTTCGCTGGCTCGATTGGTGGTGGGCCGATCCGGTAGCGGCACTGCTGATCGTACCCTATGCGGCGAAGGAAGGGTGGGGGGCCTATCGAAAGGGACGGGAGGTGTGACCCATTGACGCTGGTGCTCCACGACGGGTCGCACCAACTCAAAAAACTTTAAGCTACCCCAGCCGAGGTAAAAATATCCTGCATCTCCTTAGAGACCTGGAATGGCTGTAGGGGAGGGACATTGGCGCCCCCGGGGTTGCCGACAGGCACTCTGCCCACGAAAGACTTGATGCCGCCAAAAAGCAGCCGCGGAATCTGTCCCAAAATCTCGCGCCTGTCTTTGATCGTAAACCCGAATCTTAGCATTTTCCAGTGCACGATTGTGTGTGCCACCGGATAGCGCTGCCCTAAAATATGTGCGCGTTCCAAATGACTCCAAGCATTCGTCCACTCTCCAGCACGCCGTGCGGTGGCGAATTGCCGCAGTTCCAGGTCGAAGTGCGCCTTCAGTCTCGCTGGTGGTGTCGTGTAAATCTTCACGTCGGTATGCTTCAGAGAATGAGCAAATGTAAGCAGTTAGAGCAGGCCTCACCGTCGCTGTGCAGACGCCCGCTAGATCGAGCCCAGCTCGCGAACAAGCTGGCTTTTCGTTAATAGCTTCGCTGTCGTCGCCCAGCCGACCGCGGCTATGGCGAGCGCCTGATGCATAGTCATGCGCTAATAACGACTACGTGCTGGATTGTGGGTTTACCCGGATTGAGAAATGGTTTGCCCGTGGGGCCGTTTGACTCGCTCCGCGAGCGGCCCCCTGCGCGCGAGCTTCGACCGTGACGCCACTCGCGGAGCGAGCCAAACGGCGTCTACCTCCCCACCCACCTAAAATACTCACTCACCACCACCGCGCAATCCCCCCGGTACGACGCCGCGTGCAGCGGATTTCGATGCGTTCCCGCAAAACGCGCGCCTTGCGTTTTGACGAAAGTCTCGTCTTTGTGCATGAAGGTCCAGACGACTTTCACGCTTTTCGCAAAACGACTCGCGTCCGCGACCGAGCCCACGTTCGGGGCCTTTAGGGCCTTTAGCGCGTGTTGATACACGTCGGCCTCGAAGTAGGCGTGCGTCGCGGGGAAACGACACGCGCAGTACAGGCTCGCCGCCCGGTAGTCCGCGTGGTGGTGCGTGATCATCCCGCGGCTGCGGACGGGCTGGTGGCGGCGCAACTCCTCCAGCACCTCGTCCAGGTAAAACACAAAGCCGCTGTACCGCGCCGCCAAATCTTCCGCTTCGTTGAACAGTCTCCCGAAAGCCAAATTGACCATCGCCGGCGAATACGCGGCCAGGGCCAGGAGACTTTCCTTCGGGAAGTAGGCGTGGCCCTGCCAGAAGGCGCGCGTCTGGGCGTTGGACAGACACTGGTCTAAGGTGGGGGAGAGCTCATCGGGTGACGGGGGCGGCCAGTGCGCCTGCCAGTGGGCGACCGTCTCGTAGAGGGGCTCCAGGCCGGACGACCAGCCCGCGTCCAGGTCGCGCGCGAAGCCCGTAATCGACTGCCGGAGGAGGTCTAGCTGCATGCCGGCGAAATTACCCGTCCAAACTCAGCAGCGGGGCCACAAACCCCTTTGCTTCGTAGCGCGTGGCACGCTTGGTGTAGACATAAACCCCGCCTAACAAACCCGAAGCGCCCGCGCCGGGTTGTTACCCCCGACGAGCTGGCCCGCCCGTCGCGTTTCAGAAACCAAATAAACATCCGTGAACAACACCGATAAAACCGCGTGGCGCGAGCTCACGCCCGAGGAGGAGTACGTCATCGTCCACAAGGGCACCGAGCGACCTTTCACCGGGGAGTACAACAAGGAGAAGAGCAAAGGCATGTTCGTGTGCCGCCGCTGCGAGAACCCACTCTACCCGAGCAGCGCGAAGTTCGACTCCGGCTGCGGGTGGCCGAGCTTCGACGACGAGGTCGAGGGGGCGGTGCGCACGAGCGCGACGCCGACGGTCGCCGCATCGAGATCGTGTGCGCCAACTGCGACGGCCACCTCGGGCACGTCTTCCACGGCGAGCGCTTCACGGCGAAGAACACGCGCCACTGCGTCAACAGTCTATCCGTGCGCTTCATCCCCGCCGAGCGCTGGAACGCCGAGCACCCCGAGACGCCCCTCTCGTGAGCGCCCGCACGGAAACCGTCTACTTCGGGAGCGGCGGGTTCTGGAGTCGGCAACCGCTGTTCGATAAGCTCCACGGCGTGGTGGGTACGCGCAGCGGCTACATGGGGGGCTGGGGCGTCAACCCGACGCGCGACCAGGTCTCCTCCGGGATGACCGGCCACACCGAGGTCGTCGAGGTCACCTTCGACACCAACCTCACGAAGTTTCGGACGCTGCTCAAGGCCTTCTTCAGTTTTCACGACCCGACCGTGGCCCGCGAAGAAAAGGGCGGGCAGTACCGCAGCATCGTGTTTTGCCGAAAGGCGAAGCAAAACATCGTCACCGAGCGTGCCATCGCGCTGCTGCGCGACAACGGACTGGACGTCGTGACGCAGGTCAAGGACGCCGGACTGTTCTGGGTAGCGCCCGAGGGGCAGCAGCACCACGCCACGCAGGCGGAGCAGTTGCCGTCGGGGGTGTATAAGGACGTGACGCTGGTCGAAGCGGCTGAGGCTGTGGTCTAGCTAGCTGGCCGATAGGATGTACCCGTCGATGACCGCCCGCACGTCCGCCATCGCGTTGTCCGAGTCCTGCACGTTGATCGGCGCCCCGATCATGAGTCTCAGTTTGGTGTGCTTTTCGCCGGCCACCTGGACGAAGTTCTGCCACAGGCCCTCGCCGTCGCCCCAGTGGTAGCTCGGGTTGGGGTACACGATCGCCATAGGGACGATTGGGCACCCGGCCTCCGCGGCCACGGTGAAGGCCCCGCGCTGGAAGGTCTTGGTCGCAGGCTCGGTGCTGGTGGTGCCCTCGGGGTAGATCAGGATCGAGAAGCCCTCGCGGATCGTGGCCACCATCTGCTCGATCACGGCCCGGCGCGAGTCCTTGTCGCCGCGCTTGACGAACAGCAGTCCCGTCGCCTTCCCGCCCTGCGCCACGATCGGCAACTTCGCCACCTCGGCCTTGGCGACGGGGTTGGCCCGCACCACGGACAGGTGCACGAACGGATCGAGCCAGCTGCGGTGGTTCGACGCGTACACGCAGGCCCCGCCGCCGTAGGGCTCGCCCTCGACCGTGAGGTCGATCCCGAGGATGCGCATGGCCGACTTCGCGAACCGCATCCGCGTGGCGTGGTGGTGGTCCCAGTCGATGGGCCGGCTGCCGGCGGCCCGGATCCAGAGCGGGAGCGCGTGCCAGAACAGCGAGGCCAGAAAGCGGACGAGGCGCCAGGTTGCGCGGAGGGTCTTCAAGGTCGGGTGTCGTTTAGGCGGGCGGTGAGCCGCGCGGCAAACATATGTGCCGCCGCACCGGCGTCGAGGTCCCCGCTGGCGACGGCCGTCCCGAGGCGGTGGAGCTCCGCGGCGAGTTGCGCGTTTTGCCGAAAGGCGTCCACCGCGGCCGCGGGCCACAGCGTCTCGAAGGCCGCCCGGTTCTGTTGGGCGCGTCGTGCGAGCAGGCCCGCGTCTCCGAGCTGCGTGAAGTAGGCCGCGAGGCTTTCGCCAAAACCCGCCAATCCGCCCCCGTCGACGGAGCTGCCGAGCGTCACCGTCGGCGACCAGCCATCGGCGCGCGCCGGCTGCAGGTGAACGGCGCGTCGGTAGTCGTCCCTGGTGCGGCGGGCGGCCGGCAGCGCCTCCCCGTCGGCCTTGTGGACCAGGATCAGGTCGGCCAACTCGACGATGCCGCGTTTGATGCCCTGCAGATCGTCCCCGCCGCCCGGCATCACCAGCAGGACCATCGCGTCGACGAGTTGGTGCACGAGGTGCTCCGACTGCCCGACGCCCACCGTCTCGACGATGATCCGGTCGTAGCCCGCCGCCTCGCAGAGCGTGATCGCCTGCCGCGTCGCGCGCGCCACGCCCCCCAGGGTCTGCCCCGCCGGACTGGGCCGCACGTACGCCCGCGGGTCACTGCTCAGCGTCGGCATCCGCGTTTTGTCCCCGAGGATACTCCCGCCCGTGCGCACCGAACTCGGGTCCACCGCCAGCACCGCCACCCGGTGGCCAGCGTCGAGCAGTTGCGTCCCGAAGGCTTCGATAAAAGTGCTCTTCCCGACGCCGGGACTGCCCGTAATGCCGAGCCGGAACCCGGTAGCTCGAAGCTCCCGCTTCGAGTCTAACTCATCCTGAAAAGCCCCCCCCAAAGCCCCCAGCAAAGCCCGCGCCCCCTCACGATCCCCCGCCCGCGCACTCTCCACGAGCGTGATCCCGCGGCTAAGTGCCGCCCGCCGCCCCCCCACAATCTCACGGGCCAGCTCCTCAACGTCAACCACCGCCCCCACTACGCCCCCACGAACTTAGGCGCCCGCTTCCCCAGAAACGCCTGCACACCCTCCGCATAATCGGCCGTCCGCGCCGCGATCCCCTGCAACGCATCCTCGGTAGCCAATTGCTCCTCGAAACTCTGCCGACTGCTCAACTCTAGCGCCTGCTTGGTGAGCGCGAAGGCCTTCGTCGGCATCTGCGCAAGCCGCTCGGCCAGCTCCCGCACGTGCGGCATCAACTCCTCGTGCGGCACCACCCGGTAGACCATCCCGATCCGCTCCGCCTCGGCGGCGCTTAGCTTATCGCCCGTCAGCATCAGCGCCGTTGCCTTCTGCAGGCCCACGATCCGCGGCAGGGTCCACGTCCCGCCGCTGTCGGGGATCAGGCCCACCTTCGAGAACGCCTGGATAAAACTCGCCCCCTCGCTCGCGATCACGATGTCGCACGCGATCGCGATGTTGGCGCCCGCGCCCGCCGCCACGCCATTTACCGCCGCGACCACCGGTTTTGCGGAAGCGCGAATCTTGCGGACCACCGGATTGAAGTGCTCCTTGAGGATCTGCGCCATCGGCGGGGCATCCGGTCCGACGAGCTCGGCGAGGTCTTGCCCGGCCGAGAAGGCCTTACCGGCGCCCGTGATGACGACGCAGCGAATGTTCGGGTCGGCGTCGGCGCGGTCGAGCTGCACCTGGAGCATGCGCGCGAGCGTCTCCGTGAAGGCGTTGTAGGACTGGGGCCGGTTGAGGGTAAGGGTGAGGACGCCATGGTGGAAGTGGTCGAGGAGGTCTTGCATGGAGTTTTTGGACGCAAGTTGCGCAATAGAGACGCGAGGTTCGCAAAAAGAGAAAGACGCACGCACGGCCTTGCGCTCCTTGCGTCTCCATAGCGCAACTCGCGTCCCTAAATCAGTGACACTTGAAATAGTCGAACGGCTCCAGGCAGTCATTGCACTTATACAGCGCCTTACAGGCCGTACTCCCGAATTGACTCAAGAGTTCCGTATCCGTACTCGCGCACTGCGGACAGGCCCGGGGCTTATCGTTGCCGGTCAAGCTCGCCTTACTCGCCGAGCCGTTCGGCGGGGCGATACCGTACTCGAGGAGTTTGGCGCGCCCCTCGGCCGTGATGTCGTCGGTCGACCACGCGGGCGAGATGACGCTCTTGACTTTCACTTCCGTAAAACCTGCCTCCTGCAGGGCCGCGAGCACGTTGATGTTGATGGCCTCGATGGCCGGGCACCCGGAGTAAGTCGGCGTCACCGAGACCGTGAGCGTTCCTTGCTCAAACTCGACTTCCCGGATGATGCCCAGGTCTACCACGCTGATCACGGGCACCTCCGGGTCGGGCACGGTGGCGAGGATCGCCATGACGTTCGCGACGGTGGGAGAGGGTGCGGTAAGCAGCGAGGACATGCTAGGGCAACGGCGGATGCCCACCAGCGGTTGTTTGCGGCTTTCGCCAAAACCCGCTACTGGTTCGCGTCGAAGCCGAGGTTCGGGTTGTGGTACTCGAAGCCGTCCTCCTGGTCGGCGTCGTTGAGGAGGTGGAGCCAGGGGCGTGGGCGCTGGAGGGGTGCGAGCTGGGGGGCCGATGCAATGAGCGCCGGGCCAAAGGCCAGCGGCGCATCACTCGGTACGGCGGGGGCGCTGGCGGGGTATGTAGTGGTGTGTTTCATGGTACGGGCCGGAGCCTGGCACTAGACGCGCGCCACCCTCCGGGGGTGGGTATGCAAAACGTGGGCCACGTAAACGCAGAAAGGCCCGCGTCGCCGCGGGCCTTTCCGATGAAACTTGGTCTGTCGGTCTACGGCGCAGCTATTAAGGGCAAGGCTCTCCTTGTTCAAAAGTCGCCTCATCGATCACCAAGCGATATGCTGGCGCATTTCGTCCATATAGGCGTACATCGTTTACCCGGTCATAGTCATCCAAACGGAAAGGCCCTTCGCCACAACATGTTATTGCAGGGTCGCGGGTGGAAAAGCGTAGGTAAGTTCTGCAACCGTAGATAGGAGATTCAATAGTGAGCGTGTCTCCTTGGCTGTCGAGTGTTGCGATGCCCGGACCCTCGCTAGCTATATCTAGCACGAAGCTATCCTTTGAAGGAATTGATTTGTTGAAGAGAACGTAATAACTCTTGCCGTCAGGAGAAAGCGCATACGTCCTGAGAGTAATCAACTGAGGAGTTCCGTTTATATAGCGAAGCTGGCCCAAGGCCAAAGCATCTTCGTGACCCTTATCACAGCTTACGGCTAGACATAGACCAGCGGCGAGGGTTAAGTATAATATTTTCATGAGCTAAAGCTCGGGAACAGAAGTCCAATGCGCGAATAGTTCGGAGATGCGGGAAGAGGTTGGATTGGGAGTTGCGGGGAACAAATTTATAAGATTATCTTGCCACTCTTCGTACGTTCCGCTTCTAAATGCACAGGCTTCGATCCTCGAGATCGAATATCCAGATACAAAGTCAACGTTATTCCGCGTTGGTCCAGGCACGACAAAATCAGACCCGCCTGGATCTAATATCCAATTTAAAGCAGCAGTCCCATCGGCGGCATCCATAAGGTCCTCAACTATCCCGTTGTAAACCTTGTGGTATATCAGCTGGTAGCCTACGTACTCAATTCTTGTCAAGTCGAACTGAACTCCCCTAGCCCAACCTTCCTTCACTCTGTCGTGAGCTTGAAACCAGAGCTCGGATCCCATGTAGTTAGCCCAGTGAGCGGCATGAGCCGTTTCATGAACCGTCGTGCCGTAATAAGCTTGAGCTCGCTTGTCAGTTCTAATTACCCAAACCTTAATGTGGCTTCCCAATCCTAGCCACTGACAATTGGGACAGTGGCGCCCGCGAGCGTCGGGATCGGTGTCATCGTAAACTCGGTAGTGCATTTGAAAACTAAGAACCCCATTTCGAGGAGGTCTGGTTAAGCCGTGAATATCTTGGTAATAGTAACGATACGCCCCTCGATGCACCATTGCCCGCCGCCAGTCTCTATCGTCTGGGTTTGCTGGTTTGACACCAATCACAGCGTCTGTCGTGATCGTATAAGTATGGTACTTCGTCTTCGGTCCATCGAGGGTTGCCCTCGTCATGTAGCTGTCTTTGATAGCGAAGTCGTAGCGCTCCCACACGATCTTGTGATTGACGGAGTAGTTAAACTCCTTATCCGAGTTGGCGCGGCCGCTGGCATCCGTGAAACCTTGACCCGTGCGCGTGAAGTAGTGGAAGTGGCAATTGACGCCTTCCAAGCCACGCAGCGCTCCGCCGTCCTCGCGGTACCATACCTGGGCCCACGGCCGGTAATCTCTTTGTGCCCGCCCCTTCACCGGTAGCGGTCCAGGATCGAGCCCAGCCATCTGGTGCGCCGCGCGCTCCAACTCCCGGTAAGCCTTCCCGTTGGAAACGAGGTGCGTGTCGCCGTCGCCCTCCGGCTGGAATAGCGAGTCGAGCACCGTGTAGGCCACCCCGGCGCCCGCGAGCGGGTAGTCGAGCGCCACGGCGCAGTAGAGATAGCCCGGCTGGCCATCCGGTAGGCCGGGATCGCGGTAGCCCGCCCCCGGCACGGCGATCTCGTAATCTAGCGGCGCGTCGAACAGCAGCACCGTCGAGTCCTTGGACAGTTTCTGGATGTCATCCAGGTTCTTCGGCTCGTAGCGTACGTAGAGGTGCGTCGCCGCCACGGTCACGCCCTTGCCATCGAAGCTGAGCGTCTGCGAGAGGCTATCGTACGCCGCGCGGCTCACGCTCAGCGAGTAAGGGTTGGTAAGCTTGGCCCCGAGGACCGTCGCGCCGTCGATCGCGCGGAACATGGGGTCATCGGGCTGTTGGGTGGCGGGGGTCTCGACGGCGACCTCCAGGAGGCTTTCGTCGGTGTCGCAGCCCACGATCAGGCCCGCGAGGGTAAGGCCGGCGAGCGCCAGCCTAGAGAGAGAGAGAATTTTCTCATGGGGGGGATGCCCAAAAGTGGAATGGGCAATACGAAGGTATGCTGATTTTGGGTCGGTGCAACACCATCGAGTCCCGCGGGTTCAAGATTGTGGCAAAATACCCATTTCAAGGTAGGCTACGCATTTGTAAATTGCTGGCTTCCCGCGGCTTACGGCTGTGGCAACTGTAATCGGCGACACCGATACACCCCGCAGCTGCTCGCTTATCATTACGTTTCGCGGTCCCGGTCCTGGTTCGCGGCTAGCCCCAACGCAGAAAGGCCCGCGTCGCCGCGGGCCTTTCCGAGTTACCTTTGCTTAAAGGCGAAATTTGCTAAAATACCAACTGTTCTCCTACGGTAGAATTTGTCGATTCAAAATCTAAAATTCTATCCGCATCCAGCCAAGCTAGCGACAGGAACGACCCTCTTGCATAGTTGAGGCAGTTATGGTATAGCTCGTGTTCTCTTGCTGCTCTAGAGGCTCAATTGAGTCGTCATAACCCTCGTAGTTTGCTGCATTAAGAAGAGCTTCGCCATTTGCAAACGGCCCACCGTAATCGCGATAAAATCGGATACAGCCGAATTTTACAGTTTCGAGATCTAAGGAATCGTGAGACTTTCTACCAAAGGGCGGTGGGACGGCTTCGTATGCCCCACGTTCAGCATCTACATATGCACTGTCGGGTTTAATGGTGGCTATGAGCCACCGTTTGGCTTGGTAATCGTAACCGTAAATAATTACTGCTTCATCCAGATTATTATGGATGATATATCTTCTGAGTGGTGGGTTGTCCACGACAAGTGACGAATGGCATGAGCTCCCCATCAGGGTGAGAAGCATGAAGACTCCCAATATAGCGGTAGTTGGGCGCATTGTAGTTGCTAGCTTAAGGTACCCAATAAGTGAACAGAGCGGGCAGTTGAGCAGCTGTGGGATTAGATGCTCTGTTCTGCAGGTTAGTACGCCATTGATTGGTTGTGACTGCGCCACTTACACCAGCCTCGATTTGAGCTAGGGTGTATCCATTGACTTGATCGGCAGTGTTGCTACGGCCATCGAACGTAACACCATCGTTGTCAATTAGATCTAACACGATGGGAGTGTAGTCACCCTGGAAAAATCCTTGAACTCCAGGATAAAGGGGTCGAGTTAGAACAACTGTCACTCCTTCCGCCCAAGATTCGATTATTCTTGCATCGATAATCGCAAACGATTGGTTATACAAACGGTTAAAATTCCAGTGAGCTGCATGTGCTGTCTCATGAATTGTCGTGGCGTAATAGTCAGCAGCGGTACGAAAATCTAACGGATGCAAATTAATATTGATTTGCGAGCCAAATCCCCAGGTTTGCCACCCCGCTGAGTGAGTCCCAAGGCCTGGAACGCCGCGACTCTCCTCAGTATCCCACACTCGGTAGTGCAGCTGGAATTCCAGAATACTGTTTCGAGGAGGACGCGTCAAACCCATTACGTCTTGGTAATAGTATCGATACGCCCCCCTGTGCACCATCGCCCGACGCCAGTCTCGGTCATCTGGGTTCGCTGGTTTGACACCGATCACAGCGTCTGTCGTGATCGTATAAGTATGATACTTCGTCTTAGGCCCATCCAGCACCGCCCGCGTCATCCAGCTATCCTTGATCGCGAAGTCGTAGCGCTCCCAGACGATCTTGTGATTGACGGAGTAGTTAAACTCCTTATCCGAGTTGGCGCGGCCGCTGGCATCCGTGAAACCTTGACCCGTGCGCGTGAAGTAGTGGAAGTGGCAATTGACGCCTTCCAAGCCACGCAGCGCTCCGCCGTCCTCGCGGTACCATACCTGGGCCCACGGCCGGTAATCTCTTTGTGCCCGCCCCTTCACCGGTAGCGGTCCAGGATCGAGCCCAGCCATCTGGTGCGCCGCGCGCTCCAACTCCCGGTAAGCCTTCCCGTTGGAAACGAGGTGCGTGTCGCCCTCGCCCTCCGGCTGAAACAGCGAGTCGAGCACCGTGTAGTCCACCCCGACACCCGCGAGCGGGTAGTCGAGCGCCACGGCGGCGTAGAGATAGCCCGGCTGGCCATCCGGTAGGCCGGGATCGCGGTAGCCCGCCCCCGGCACGGCGATCTCGTAATCTAGCGGCGCGTCGAACAGCAGCACCGTCGAGTCCTTGGACAGTTTCTGGATGTCATCCAGGTTCTTCGGCTCGTAGCGTACGTAGAGGTGCGTCGCCGCCACGGTCACGCCCTTGCCATCGAAGCTGAGCGTCTGCGAGAGGCTATCGTACGCCGCGCGGCTCACGCTCAGCGAGTAAGGGTTGGTAAGCTTGGCCCCGAGGACCGTCGCGCCGTCGATCGCGCGGAACATCGGGTCGTCGGGCTGTTGGGTGGCGGGGGTCTCGACGGCGACCTCCAGGAGGCTTTCGTCGGTGTCGCAGCCCACGATCAGGCCCGCGAGGGTAAGGCCGGCGAGCGCCAGCCTAGAGAGAGAGAGAATTTTCTCATGGGGGGGATGCCCAAAAGTGGAATGGGCAATACGAAGGTATGCTGATTTTGGGTCGGTGCAACACCATCGAGTCCCGCGGGTTCAAGATTGTGGCAAAATACCCATTTCAAGGTAGGCTACGCATTTGTAAATTGCTGGCTTCCCGCGGCTTACGGCTGTGGCAACTGTAATCGGCGACACCGATACACCCCGCAGCTGCTCGCTTATCATTACGTTTCGCGGTCCCGGTCCTGGTTCGCGGCTAGCCCCAACGCAGAAAGGCCCGCGTCGCCGCGGGCCTTTCCGATGAGGGTGCCCAGAACTGGACTCGAACCAGCACGCCGGTTAAGGCACACGCACCTCAAGCGTGCTTGTCTACCAATTTCAACACCTGGGCAGGTCGGTAGCGCTCGTTTTGGCGAAAGCCTCCGGAGCGGGCGCAAATGTATAGAGGGTTTCTAAAATTTGCAAGCAAATTTTTGAAGGGCGCGAGCTTCGCTCTCTAGGTGGGCGGCCGGTGGTTTAGGTGGGCGCTGCGCTAATTGGGCGGCCTGCGGCCTAGATGGGGCTGTGCGATCCGCTCGTGCAGCGGCGTGCGTGAACGATAGCACGGCCCATGTAGCGCAGCGCCCGGACTCAGCCGGCGGCTTAGTCCACCACTCCTTTCATGCTTCCCTGGCCCTTCTTCATCGCGGCCTCGCGGAGGCGTCCGAGGAAAGGGCTCGCGAAGATGAAGTTCTCCAGCATCTCGTTGTCGGTGTCCAGGACCTCCTCCTTGTGGCCCTTCCACACCAGCTTGCCCTGGCTCAGGAGGTTGATGTTGTCGCCGATCTCCATCACGGAGTTCATGTCGTGGGTGTTGATGACGGTCGTGATGTTGTTGTCGTACGTGATGCGCTGGATCAGTTCGTCGATCACGATCGAGGTCTTCGGGTCGAGCCCGGAGTTGGGCTCGTCGCAGAACAGGTACTTCGGGTCGAGCACGATCGCGCGCGCGATCCCGACGCGCTTCTGCATCCCGCCCGAGACCTCCGAGGGGTACTTCTCGTTGGAGCCCTCGAGGTTGACCATCTTCAGCACGTCGTTGACGCGGTCGCGGTTCTGGGCCGGGGTGTTGCGCGTAAACATCTCCAGCGGGAAGAGGATGTTCTCCTCGACGGTCATCGAGTCGAAGAGCGCCGAACCCTGGAACAGCATCCCGACCTGCTTGCGGAGCTCGATCACCTCCTTGTCGTCCATCTCGGAGAACTTGTGGTCGTCGTACAGGATCGACCCGGAGGTCGGCTTGAACAGTCCGACGAGCAGCTTCAGGAGCACCGACTTGCCCGCGCCCGACAGGCCGATGATGAGGTTGCACTTCCCCGGCTCGAACACGGTCGTGATGCCCTTGAGGACCTCGGTGTCCCCGAAACTCTTCTTGATGTTGTCGACGCGGATCATGGGGGTGGGATTTTACGGGTGTGTCACTGCGAGACGATCGACCGGTGCGAGACGCGAAGCTAACGGCGACCGAATGGGGTGGGGGACCCGTTCGTGAGCAGGCGATCCCCGCCCCACGTTTTGGCGAAAGCCGCCCTCAACTCCCCGTCAGCAACACGGCGATGAAGAAGTCGGCCAGCAGGATGAGGATGTCCGAGACGACCACCGCCTGCGTGCTCGCCGCCCCCAACTCCACCGAGCCCCCCGTCACGTAGTAACCTTTGTAGCAACTCACCGACGTAAGCAGGAACGCGAAGATGAAGGCCTTGACGAACATGATGAACACGTTGTACGGCACGAAGAAGCTCTGGAGGCCCTTGATGTAGGCCCCGCTCGGGATCGTGCCCGGAAGCACCACCGCCATGTACCCACCCACGATGGCTACGGCCGCGGCGATGGCGACCAGGAGCGGGATCATGACCAGCGCCGCGATGATCTTCGGCTGGATCAGGAAGGCCGCCGTATTAACGCCCATGATCTCCATCGCGTCGATGTGCTCCTTCTGACGCATGCCGCCGATCTCGGAGGCCATGTTCGAGCCGACCTTGCCGGCGAGCACGAGGCAGGTGATGGTCGGGGCCGACTCGATGATAGCCAGGTCGCGCACGATGTAGCCGATGTAGTAGTTGGGCACGAGCTGCCCGTCGAGCTGGTAGGCGAACTGCACCGCGGCCACGGCCCCCATGAAGATCGCGATGATCCCGACGATGATCAGGGAGCCGATCCCGATGTCGTCCATCTGGCGGAGGGTCTCGCGCCAGTAGACCGAGACCCGCTCCGGGCGACTGAAGGCGTCTGCGAGGAGCTCGAGGTAGCGGCCGAAGTGAAAGGCGAAGTTCGTTAGCATGCGGCGCGAAGGTGGGGGGCTTTCGCCAAAACCGAAACGCACGTCCGGCGCTCGACGGTGCAACGCTAGTTTTGGCGCCTGGTTTCAACGCGCCCGCCCATGACACACCAAATCCGCCGCGCCGTCGTCACCGGGGCCTCCCGGGGCATCGGCCGCGCCACCGCGCACGCGCTCTGGCTCGCCGGCTACGACGTGGCCATCTGTGCCCGCGGCGAACCCGACCTCGCGGCCTTCGCCGGCACCTTGCGCACGGCGCGACCGACGCAGCGCGTTTTGACGAAAGTCTGCGACGTGAGCGTAGCGACCGAGGTGACGGCTTTCGCCAAAACCATCACCGACGCCTGGCCGCAGGGCCTCAACGTGCTCGTCAACAACGCTGGCGCCTTCGTGCCGGGCGGCCTCCTCGACGCGGCCGACGGGGCCCTCGGGCAGCAACTCGACACCAACCTCATGAGTGCGTACTGGATGACGCGGGCGCTGGTGGGCGGCTTGCGCCAAAACCCGGGGCACGCGCTGATCGTCAACATCTGTAGCGTGGCCGGGCTCGCGGCCTACCCCCCGAGCGGGACCTACACCGTCAGCAAATTCGCGATGCGGGGCCTCGGCGCGGCCCTGCGCGAGGAGCTAAAAGCGCAAAACGTAAAGGTGACCACGATTTACCCCGGCCCCACGTGGTCGGCGAGCTGGGACGGGGTCGACCTCCCGGCGGAGCGCCTGATGCGGGCCGAAGACGTCGCGCAGGCCGTCGTTTCGCTTACGCACCTCGGGCCGCAGGCCGTCGTGGAGGAGTTGGTGATGCGGCCGCAACTCGGAGATTTGGAGTAAGATACCGCAAACGGGTGGTTAACACGGTATACTTTCCCGCCCGCGCAACGTACGAACGCCCCGGCCGTATACCTTTGACCAATCCATGGACCAGGATCGCACGTACACCTTTCTGCTGCTCGAGGACGACGAGTCGGACGTTTTCTTGATGAAGCGTCAGCTCGAGCGCCACCTCGAACACGTCGACATGAAGGTCGCCTCCACGCAGGAGGCCTACGAGCAGTTGGTCCGCACCGCCAAGCCGGACGTGATCCTGTCGGACTACCGGCTCCCGCGCTACTCCGGGATCGAGGCCCTGCTCTACGCCCGGGCCCACACGCCGATGGTGCCGTTCATCTTCGTGACCGGCGCGCTCCACAACGAGGAGCTCGCCGCCGATACCATCCTCCAGGGCGCGAGCGGGTTCGTGCTCAAGAACAACCTCGACAAGCTCTGGAAGCTGCTGCCCACGGTCCTGGACCGCGGCACGGACGGCGAGACGACCGGCGGCGTGACCGATGGCGCGAGCGCTGATTCGACTGCCGCCAAAACGATCGTCTCCGGGGCCGCCGCCGCCGTCGCGACGGCCGCCAAGCCCCAGGTCAACTCCACGCAGATCGCCGCCAAGCTGGCCGAAGCCGACGCGGAGACCCTCGCGAAGATCGAGCGGCTGCTGAGCGGGCAATCGGAATAACGTTCCTTACCTAAGCTTCTAGTTCCTCGACTGGCTATTCGAGCAGGCTCCCCTGCACCTCCGTCACCGAGCCCTTTGCCACGCCCCCGCGCTGCTTAAACGGCAGCACCGCGCCCATCAGGAAGCAGTGTCGGCACCGGGCTTCGTAGCGGTCTTCGCTCCCGAGCAGCACCGTGTCCGTGTCCGCGGCCGTGCGGTAGCTGTGCGTGGCGAGCGTGCCGCACTGCGCGCAGATCGCGTGCACCTTCGTGATGTACTCCGCGACGGCCAGCAGGCCGGGGATCGGCCCGAAGGGCTTTCCGCGGAAGTCCATGTCGAGCCCGGCCACAATGACGCGCTTGCCCTGCTCGGCGAGTTGTTCGCAGACCTGCGGGAGGGCCTCGTCGAAGAACTGCGCCTCGTCGACGCCGACGACGTCGGCCGCGCTCGCCTCCGCGGCCGCGAGCAGGGCCCGGGCACTGGTCAGGGGCTGGCCGGGGTACTGCCGGCGGTCGTGGCTCACGACGTTCCCGGCGTGGTAGCGACTGTCGGTGGCGGGCTTGAAGACGGCCACGCGCTGGCCGGCGATCTCGGCGCGGCGCAGGCGGCGGATGAGCTCTTCGGTCTTGCCGCTGAACATCGACCCGCAGATCGCTTCGATCCAGCCGCTGCGCTGCGCGCGGTGGTGGGGCTCTAGAAACATCGGCGGCAAGGTAGCCGCGGGGCTCGATTGCCGACGCGAAACCCGGTCCCGACCCCGGTCGCGCTTCGTGCACCGCACTACCTTCGCCGCCGTATGGATATCTCGCAAGCCCGTGCGCTCCTGACCCGGATCAACCGCCTCCTCGACGACCACCACGCCGAGGGCTCGACGCCATCGGCCCTCGAGCGCGACCTACTCAAAGAGTACACCCGCCGCTTTTACGAAGCCCTCGACGCGCCGCCGACTGCCGCGGGCCATCCCGCGACGAAGCACGAGCCCCAGCCCCTCGCGAAGCCTGACGTGTCGACCGAGCCGACGAACTCTCGCGCCGAACGTGGGTCATCGGACGATCCCTCAGCGCCGCACACTACGAGCGGAGCACTCACCGTCCCGCGGCCCGAACGTGCGCCATCGAGTGTTCCGCCAACGCAAGCTCGTCCGTCCGCGCCTGCCGCCGCCCCGCCCGCCCGGAAACGCCCGACCATCGTGTTCGAGGATTTCGAAGAAGCCCCCGCGCCCGCACCCGCACAGCCCGCGCCCGCACAGCCTGCGCGCGTGCGGCCCGCGCCCGAGCCCCCCGCACCCACCCCGGCGAAAGCACCGGCCTACATTTCCGTTCCGGACGATGTCGAGGAGGAGGTCCGACGCATCGAGTCCGCGCCAGCGCCACCGCGCCGCGCCGTCGCCGAGGAGCCCACCCCATACGCGACCGCCCCGAGCGCAACGCTGGCTCCGAACCCAACTAGACCCGCCTCACCGGCGAAAGTCGCCGACCTCGAACCCTCCCTGCGCGAACTCTTCACCGTCGAGCGCGGCACCGACCTGAGTGATCGCCTGGCCAACGCCCCGATCCAGGACCTCAAGGCGGGCCTCTCCCTCAACGAGCGCCTCCAGTACGGCAAGGAACTCTTCGGCGGGGACGTCGACCTGATGACTTCCACGCTGCAACGGCTCAACGGCCTCGGCGACTACGACGAGGCCGCCGTGGCGCTCGCCTCCACGGCGCGCCGCTTCGACTGGACCGACGGCGAGCGACAGGCCACCGCGCGGACCTTCGTCAAGCGGGTCTGGCGGCGCTTCGCGTAAGTTTGGCTCCGAATGGCGGTCCTCCCCGGCGATTACTATGCTTTCCTCGGACTGAGCGTCGTGCTGGCGCTCACGCCCGGGCCCGACATTCTGTACGTGCTGAGTCGCGCCCTGGGGCAGGGCACACGCGTCGGACTCGTATCCGCGGCGGGGTTTGCGCTCGGCAACGTCGTCCACACCCTAATCGTGGCCTCCGGCCTGGGGGCGCTCCTCATCGCACAGCCCGACTTACTTGCCACGGTCCGCTACATCGGTGTGCTCTACCTCATCTACGTCGGGGTGGTCATGATCAAGCGTGCCGAGCCGCTGGAGGCGAATACGCGCAGGCAGATGGAAAGCAGGGTGGTCTTCCGGCAGAGCATCATGGCCAATCTCCTCAACCCCAAAGTGATCCTGTTCTTCGTGAGTCTCTTCCCCCAGTTCGTAGATCAGCCCGAGCGTGCCTTCTCGCAGACCATTCTGCTGGGCGCGAGCTTTATCCTCGTCACGATGCTTTGCTTCGGTGGGGTAGCCGTGCTCGCGGGGCGGGCCAATGCTTTCTTCGGCACGGACCCAGCACGACAGGTGCGGCTTCAGCAGATCGGGGGCGGGGCGCTGCTGTTGGTGGCGGTGTGGCTGGCGTGGCCGTGAGCAAAGCGGGGCAGTGCGGCAGCGAACGTTCAGAACGGTGCTAGGTGCCGCACGATTACTTGCTGCCTCTTCGACCGCTCGGTCATTACCTCCCCTGCCTTGTCGAAATCGCGATGACGCCGTTGCTTCCGCGCGCGCCGTACAGGGAGGTCGCCTCGATGGGGCTCACGATGTCTACGCGGGCGATGTCCTGGACCACGACCGCGTTCGCGGCCTCCGCGTAGCTATACGCGATAATCAGCCCGTCGATGGCGTAGGCGGGGACGCGACCGCGGTACAGCGCCTCCGGGCGTCCCCCGCGCCCCACCATATTGATGCCCGGGAGGCGGACGAGTACATCGGCGAGGGTCCTGACTTGGGCCTGGTCCACGGCGACGTCGCCGGGCTCGAGTTCGATCCCTTCGGATCCTTCCCCGGAGAGGTCCTCGGTAGCCGCCGGGGCGCAGGCGCCGAGCGTCCCGACCAGCAAGCAGGCGATAACGTATGAGCGTTTCATACTTTCGATAACAGCGTGAACACGGACTTGTGCGCCAACTTCAGCTCAGCAGCTCCGTGACCTTGGCTTTCAGCTCCTGGATCGGCCGTGCGCCGGCCTCCCGGTACTTGAGTTCGCCGTGCTGAAAGATCATGACCGTCGGGATGCTCTGGACCTGGAGTTGCCCGGCGATCGCCTGGTTCTTGTCGACGTCGATTTTCACGACGCGCACCCGGTCGCCCATCTCCTCCTTGAAGCGCTGGAGTTGCGGCGCGAAGGCCTTACACGGTCCGCACCAATCGGCGTAGAAGTCGATGAGCACCGGGGTGGGGGAGTCGATGAGGGCCTCGAAGGAGGTCTTTTGTTTTTGGGTGGCCATGCCGTACTAACGCGCTTTGGGACACGAGGATCACGAGGGAGACACGAGGAGCACAAAGCAGGGTTGCGGGTTAGCCCTTCGTGCGCCTCGTGTCTCCCTCGTGCGCCTCGTGTCCTAAACTACCCATTGCCCCCCAGAACCCCGGCCAGCTCTTCCCCACCACCCCTTCGTCCTCGAAGCTCACGTCGCCCAGTCGCCGCAGCAGCGCGAAGGCCATCGCCATCCGGTGGTCGTGGTAGGTTTCGACGTGGACGGTCCCTTCCCACGTGGCCTTGCCTTCCTGCAGGTAGTGTTCGCCAGAGGCGCCGCCGAGGAGTCGGGCGGGGAGTTTTGAGAGGGTCACGCCCACCTTCGCGAGTTCGGTCCTAAGCGCGGCGATGCGGTCGGTTTCTTTAATCCGGAGGGTTTGGAGGCCCTGGAAAAGTGCGGTGGTTCCGCCGACAGCGCACAGGACAGAGAAGGTCTGCGCGAGGTCGGGGCACTTCGCGAAATCGTACTCCCACATCCCGGGAGAGGTGTGGCTCGTTTTGCGGAAACGCGCCCCCCCGTCCCCGAAGGTCGTCTCGACGCCCCAGTCCTCGACGATGTTTGCCGTGACGCGGTCGCCCTGGAGGCTGTCGTCGAAGAGCCTCGGGCAAAACGCCTCCTCGCCGATGTCCCCCGCGGCCACGCGCGCCGCCACGTAGCTCGCCGCCGACCAGTCCGACTCCACCGTGTAGTCGCCGCCGGAGTACGCTTGCGCCGCGACCGTGATTTGCTGGTCCCCCACCGCAACTTCCGCCCCGAAGTGCCGCATCATGGCCACCGTCATGTCGAGGTAGGGTCGGCTCACGAGCTCGCCCGTCCAGTGGAGGGTGAGGCCTTTCGGCAAAACGGGGCCTACCATGAGGAGGGCGCTCAGGAACTGGCTGGAGATGTCGCCGGGGAGTTCGGCTGCGGCTGTGGGGCTTTCGCCAAAACCTCTTATCCGTAGGGGTGGGAACCCTTCCTCGCCGAGGTACGCGATACTTGCGCCCAGCTGCCGTAGCGCATCGACGAGCGGTGCGCAGGGCCGCTGCAGCATGCGTGCGCTACCGGTGAGGGTCTGGGTGCCGGGCTGCGTGCACAGGTACGCCGTGAGAAACCTGAAGGTCGTCCCGGCCGGCCCGACATCCAGCGTCGCCCCGTCGGCCACTTGTCCGAGCAACGCCACCATCGTCTGGGTGTCCTGCGCGTCGGACACGTTGTGCAGCGTCACGCGCCCGGCGGGTGCGAGCGCCTGGATGACGAGGGCACGGTTGGCGAGGGACTTGGAGGCGGGGAGGGGGATGGTCATGCGGGCCGGAGTGGGGAGGGCGAAAGGTAGGCGGGGGGCTATATTTCGCTAGGGGGCGTGCGGATTGCACATTTGATGTTTAATTTGCACAGGCCGTGCTGGATATTGGGCACCTGGATTGTCCTACATTGTAAAACGGTAAGCCATCGCCGACAAGGTTCGACGACGAATTACGTTGGGGCTTCCAATCAAGCTGATTAAGACTATAGTCCCGCTCCTGGTCGCGCTCGTCGTTGCCCTCCCGAGCTCGGGCCTCGCTGCACAGGGCCGCGGACAAATCCGCGACGCCATCACCGGGGAACCCGTCCCGTACGCCAACGTCTGGTTCGTAGGTCGGGACGACGGGGTCTCCGCCGATGCCGCGGGCGGTGTCGATCTGTCGGGTGTCCGCCGGGGCGACAGCCTCTCCGTCTCGGCCGTCGGCTACGATAGCCGGATCGCGGTTTCGCAACCGAACCTCGTCGTGCCCATGACCCCCGATACGTCCACGCTCGGCGAGGCCGTCGTGAGGGCGCTGGTCAATCCGACGTCGGTGGTAATCGCTAAGCTCCCGCGGCGGATACCGAACAAGAATATGCTGGGGAGCCCTAATCCCTGGCGGCAGGCGCGATTCTTCCCGAGAGATGTCTTGCCGCAAGGCCCATTCCAACTCGAAGAAGTACGCGTCGTGCTCGAGTGTGAGATCCGAGAGGCGAGAATGCTACTGAGCGTGAGGGGCGTGTCCAGCGACGGTACGCCCGGCGCCGCATTACACGGAGATCCACTCGTGATCACCGCCTCGAAAGGCACACGCGCCTATACCGTACCGCTCGCCGAGGCCATCCCCCGCGTACTCGACCAGCCAGTGTTTATCGTACTCGAGTAGCTCGATCTCCCGGAGCACATGTACGGCGTGCGGCGGAGGAAAATGAAGGGGAGGGGGCGCGAGAAAGTCGATTTCTTAGCCCCCAGTATTCGGTTCGGCAACTCCGATGACCCCCGCCTCGGCTGGTTCGCCCACGGCGACAAGTGGGTGAACCTCGGTACTCGCTATAGCACCCCTCCATTCGATGGTGGCTGGCACGTCATCTTCGCCGAGCTACGGGCGCTGTCCTCGCAGCGGTGACCTAACCGTTCTAGCATCTGTCTCACCCCCCAGTGCGCCGCAGGCAAACCCTAAAGCCCCGCCCGCGCACTCACCGCCAGCATCCGATCGATACTCGCCCGACCCTGCTCGATAATCCAGTCCGGCAACTCGATCTCGGGCAGCTCGAACTCCATGCACGTGTAGAGCTTCTCCATCGTGTTGCGCTTCATGTGCGGGCACTCGTTGCAGGCGCAGGTGTTGTCCGGGGGCGCCGGGATAAACTCGGCGTCCGGGCGCGACTTCACCATCTGGTGGATGATCCCGGCCTCGGTGGCGACGATGAAGGTTTTGACGGAAGTCTGCTCCTTGGCGTAGCGCAGCAGCCCCGAGGTACTCCCGATGTAATCGGCCTGCTCCAGGAGGTGCGGCTCGCACTCGGGGTGGGCCATGAGCTTCGCAGCCGGATTGCGGACCTTGAGCTGGGCGATCTTCTCGTCCGAGAAGATCTCGTGCACCATGCAGGAGCCGTTCCACAGGCGCATGTCGCGACCGGTCTTCTTGATGAGGTACTTCCCGAGGTTGATGTCCGGCGCGAAGATGATCGGCTGGTCCGCCGGGATCGAGTTTATGATGTGCACGGCGTTGGTCGACGTGCAGCAGATGTCGGTGAGGGTCTTGAGCTCGGCCGTGCAGTTGATGTAGCTCACCACCAAGTGGTCGGGATACTGCTCCTTGTACTTGCGGAACAGGTGCGGCGGGCAGGAGTCCGCGAGGCTACAGCCGGCCTTCAGGTCCGGCAGCAGCACCTTCTTCATCGGACTCAGCATCTTGGCCGTCTCCGCCATGAAGTGCACGCCCGCGAAGACGATGATCTCGGCGTCGGTGGCCGCGGCCTGCTGGCTGAGCCCGAGTGAATCACCCACGTAATCGGCGATGTCCTGGATCGGGCCGTCCTGGTAGTAGTGCGCCAGCACCACCATGTTCTTCTCCCGCTTGAGGCGCGTGATCTCGGCGGCGAAGTCGAGGTTGGGGTCGACGTCGAGGTCGAGGTAGCCGTTGCGGGTAAGGTTGGCGGTGGCGCGGGAGAGGTCCATAGGGAGTGCGGGTGTGGAGGCTGGTAGAGCAACGCCGCCCGGGGTAGGGAAGGTTGAGGGGGCGGCTTTCGCCAAAACCTACTCCCCCCGCGCCGCCGTTACTCCCGTGAATGTCGGTCACCCTCCTCCAGCGCGAGCGCCAGCAACTCGTCGACGCCGGTCGCACGGCCCTCACCGCGGTGGCCTTCCTGTGGATCTTCCACGCGCTCCGGTGGCTCCTCGGCCTGCGGGCCGTCAACTTCGGGATCGTCCCGCGGACCACGGAGGGGCTCCTCGGCATCGTCACCGCGCCCCTCGTCCACGGGGACTGGGCGCACCTGGCCAACAACTCGGTCCCGCTGCTGTCGTCGATCTTCCTGCTGGTCTACTTCTACCCCCGCATCGCGACGCGCGCCATGCTGGTGATGTACGTCATCACCGGCGTGGCGGTCTGGACCTTCGCCCGGGGCGCGGGTTGGGGCGCGGGGGTCTCGATCAGCCACATCGGCGCCAGCGGCGTCGCGTACGCCCTGGTGAGCTTCCTGTTCTGGTTTGGGATCTTCAAGCGCTCCGTGCAGAGCATCATCGTGGCGCTGGTCATCCTGCTTTATTTCTCGGGCATGATCGCGGGGGTGTTGCCCGACCAGATCAACGTGAGCTGGGAGAGCCACCTCATCGGCGGGCTCGTCGGGATGTTCGTCGCGTGGCGCTACCGCAGTTCGCTCGTCTCCGATGTCCCCGAACCGAAGAAGCAAGTCTACCGGCGCGAGCCCTACCTCCCGGCCGACACCTTCGCCTACACCATGCGCGAGCGCGAGGCGATGCGCCTCGAGGCCCTCGAGCGGGAGCGCCAACGCGTTTTGGCGGAAGCCGCCGCCGTCGAAGCCCTCCGCGCCCAGCGAGACCGCGAGGACGCGGAACGGTGGCGAAGGTTGGGGCTTTGAATGAGGGCGGCTTCGCCTAGTTGGGCGGCCTTTGGCCTGGATGGGCGCTACGCTAGTTGGGCGGCCTTCGGCCTAGATGGGCGCTACGCTAATTGGTTTTGACGAATGTGCCGCACAGTCATTAGTGACGATGGAACAGCCCATCTAGGCGTAGCCGCCCAATTAGCGTAGCCGCCCAATTAGCGTAGCGCCCATTTAGCAAAGCGCCCACCTACCTTCCCCCCATGCGCCTCCTCATCCCCATCCTCGTCTTCACTGTTTTGGCGCAAGCCGCCTGCTCCTTCACGAAAGACCTCGAGCAGCACCACGCCGAACTCCTCGCCGCCGTCGGCCCGGAGGTACCCCTCACCGACAAGCGCGACGCCCTCGGCTACTCCGCGGTGCGGATGATGCACGAGGCGGTGGACAAGCTCAACCCCAAGAAGGGCGTCCGCTACGTCGAGGCTTACGCCAAGCAAAACGGCGATCTCCTCGATACGCTCGCCGCCCAGATCAAGCGCGCCCAGGACACCATGGCCCGCAGCCAGCAGGTCGCCTTCGTCCTCAGCGCCGCCTCCCGCCCTTACGCCAAGGACGCCATCGAGCTCATCCCGCGCTTCGTGAAGAAGTACAGACAGGTCCGCGCCGTCGACCGGATCACCGGCAACCTCAAGGACGCCGTGCTCGGGAAGGCCGCGGAGAAGCTAGGCGGCTTCCTCGGTGAGGTGGACGAGCCCCGCCCCGGGGAGGCTCCGCTCGACGGCCATCGGGAGCGTGAAGCGGAACGTGACCCCCGGTGAGCCATCGGCGTTGTCCTCGTACCAGATCCGCCCGCCGAGCCGCTGCACGGTCTTTTGCGCGATCGCCAGGCCGACGCCCGTGCCCGGGTACTCGGACTTGGCGTGTAGCATCTGGAAGAGCTGGAACACCTTGTCCTGGTAGTCCTGCAGAATCCCGATGCCGTTGTCCTGCACGGCGATGCAGTAGCCGTCCTCGTGCACTTCCGCGAACACGTTGATGACGGGGGCCACGTCGGGCCTCCGGAACCGGAGCGCGTTGTCGATGAGCGCGGACAGGACGTGCCGCAGGAGCTTACCGCCCGTTTGGACCTTCGGGAGGTGCGCACAGTGAAGCGTCGCGCGGGAGGCGCGAATACTGGCGGCGAACTCCTGCTGCACGGCCCCGAACAGGCGGTTCAAATCGACGTCGCCGAGTTCTTTGTCTACCCTGGCCACGGTGGTGTAGTGCATGAGGCTATCGAACAGGCGATTGAGCCGCGAGACGCCCTCCGTCACGAAACCGAGGTAGGCCTGGCCGTCCTCGTCGAAGGTCTGGCCGTACTTGCGCTTCAGGAGGCTCACGTAGCTCCCGATCTGACGCAGGGGTTCTTTCAGGTCGTGGCTCGCGACGAAGGCGAATTGCCGCAGCTCTTCGTTGGCCTGCAGCAGGTCGGCATTCGCGCGCTCGATCTCCTCGTTCTTCGAGAGCAGCGTCGACTTCAGGTCATTCTCCCGGGTCAGTTTCTCGATCTCGCGCTCGCGCTCGCGCAGGGCCGCGCGCATGTCGAGGTCGGTGAGCTGTCGCTCGCGCTTGCGGTCGATGAGCTCGACGAGGTAGGTGGAGGCCCTGCGTTCGGCCAGCATGGCCTCGCGGAGCTGGCCGAGGGCCTCGCGGGCGCGACCCTGGACCCGGAGGGCCGCGACCACGATCTCGGGTCGGTGTTCGGCGACGCCGGCCTCGGCGGCCTGCTGGGCGATCTGGAGCGCCTCTTCGTACGACGCTTCCTCGAGCCGGAGACACGCGGCCACCATGTGGGTCTTGGCGCTTACCGGGGGCGGGCTCTCGTGTGGTGAGGTAAGGCGACTTTCGTCAAAACGCTGTACGGCCGCCGTGTGGTAGTGCCGCGCGAGGGTGTAGTTGTGGCCGGCGCAGTGGACGTCCGCGAGTTCGGCCAGCACCGTGGCCTGTCGCGAGACGGACCCCTCGCGCTGCGCCGCCATGAGGGCCTTACCGAGCCAGTGGCTCGCCATCTCGAGCTGGTGCGTGCGCTGGGCCGCGCACCCGAGGGCCAGCGTGGCGCGGTACAGCATCCGGTCGAGGCCGTGGCGCCCGGCGGCCGTGGCCACCTCGGCGAAGTGTTTGTCGGCCTCGCGGTCGTTGTGGATGGCCTGGTACGCCAGCGCGATCTCGAGGTGGACCTCGAGGCCGAGCCGCCGGTCCTCGGTGAGTTCGGCCGTGTCGAGGGCGCTGTAGAGAAACCGGAGCGCGATGGCCGTGTTGTCGCGCAGTCGACTGAGGCGACCGAGGAGGCACTCGGCCGCGGCGATAAGGCCGACGTCCTCGGCGGCCTTCGCGAGCCCGAGCGCTTCCTGTGCGCCCTCGATGCCCTGCGGCAGGCGACCCGCGGCGGTGTGGAGGCGCGCCTCGGCGAGGAGCAGCCTGGCCGCCAGCCCCCCCTGGCGCTGCCGCCCCTTGCTGTCGCGCGTATGTAGGATCGCGGGCTGCCGCAGCGCCTCCTCGCGAAGGGCGACGATGGCCTCCAGGCCCGTCGGGGCCACGCGGCACAGGAGCTCCGCGAGTCCGACCAGGGCCCCCGAACGTACGTCCGGGGCGAGATTCGGCGCCGCGAGCAAGGTGCGGTAGATCTGGCGCGCGTGGTGGGCGCGATCGCGAAGCTCGGGCAGGCTCTCGGAGCCGACGCGATCGAGGTCGGCGAAGTGGAGGTCGAGTTCGTCGGCGAGCGCGTCGAGACCGAACGGCGGTCCCTGCGCCGCGAGGGCCTCCAGGATCCGGCGCGCCTCCCGGAAGGCATCCGCGTCGAGGGCGGCGCGGCCCTGCTGCGTGCGGATGCGGGCCATGAGGAGCTGCGCCCGGTACGCCACCTCGGGGGCCTCCCCGGAGCGGAGGGCGAATTCTTTGACGATCTGGGCATTGGTGAAGGCCTGCTCGAGCTTGCGCTGCCGAACGAGTTCGGCGCTCTGGAGGAGCAGACCGCGCAGCTTGAGACTGCCGTCACCGGAGGGACTGGTCGATTGCACGGGTGTAGTGTTTGTTCAGCGGTGGACGCCCGGCGGGCCTCAGTGAGGTCCGGAGGGAGGCCACCGCGTGTCTACCCGTGCAAACGGGGTGCCAGGGATGGGCCGCGGGGTACGAATAGCGGAATGCAGGTAGGGCTTTCTGGATCGAACTTTGTCGGACCCGGGTTTAGGTCACCGACCCCTGTCCAACCACCGCAGCCACTCCGTCACCATCGGGCCCCACGTGCGCTGGTTGTGCTCCCCGCCGATCACCTCGACGTAGCCGATGCGATCCTCGGGGATGCCGTGCTTGCGCAGGCCGGCGATGACATCCTGCGTGTCGTCGATCACGTCGATGACGCCGTTGCCGTTGCGGTCGGACTCCTCCTCGCGGTCGCCGGCCATGAACCAGTAGTCGAGGTTCGGCGCCTGCGACGCGTTATTGACGAGATCCACGACGATGCGGTCGCGGTCCGGGGTCTCGCGCCGGAAGGGCGCCGAGCGCATCCAGAAGCTGGCGCTAAAACAGCCCACCGCCCCGAAGGTGTGCGCGTGCTGCCAGGCGATGTCGAAGGCGCTCAGGCCCCCGAGGCTAAAGCCACCAATGGCGATGTCCTGGCGGCGGCGCGAGACGCGGAATTCGCGCCGGAGCCAGGGCAGGAGCTCCGTGGTCACGAAGCGTCGGTGGGCGGCGGCCAGGTCGCCGCGGCCGGCGTGGTCCAGGACGGTGCTCGAGCCGTACTCCCGCATACGGCGCTCGTCGGCGTGCATCCCGACGATGATCCGGGGGCGCAAGTCTGTTTTGGCGTAAGCCGCCTGGAGACGGTCGAACAGCTTCAGCGCCGGGAAGTCCTGCCCGTCGTTGAGCAGCACGAGGGGGTAGCGGCTCAGGACACTCAGCCGGTAGTAGGGCGGCAGGACGATGGTGAGTTTTACGCTCCGGCCGAGCTGCTTGCTGTAGAACTCGTGCTCCAGCTGCCGCGGCGGGCGCTGCGCGACGAGTTGCTGCGGGCGGCTGATGCGCCGGTAGGCCTCGTCGAGGGCGAGGGCCTCGCGGATGGCGCAGGTAAACGCGGACTGTGGGTTGGCGTAGGTGGGCATACTTTGGTCGGACTGGCGACTTTGGGCTCGGATACAAGGCTCGGGCGAAACAATTTGTTTCGACGAAGCCAACGCTTCCTCAGCGTAGCAACCGGCAAAGGTAGGTGCGCGTCGACGCGGCGACGGTGACCTTCGACAGGATGCTTCCTCTAAAAGGTCAGCTATTGACTTCCTGGCGCTGTGGAAAAGGCCCTAGCTCTCCACAGGGTCCTGCGAGACGAGCGGGACGGTGGTTACGCCCCGCCGCCCGTTTTGGCGAAAGCCGCTATCGGCACTCCCGAAACCCGCCCCCGCTCTACATTCGCCACCGACCGCACCGACCAGCTTCGCGTTTTGCGGAAACGCCACCCCACATGCAGGAAGACTACATCAAGTTCTACGCACAGTCCGTGAGCCGCGAGGTCCAGATGCTGCGCTTCGGGTGGAGCGGCCGGCCGCTCATCGTCTTCCCGACCACGCTCGGGCGCCACTACGAGGCCAAGGACATGGGGCTCATCGGCGCCATCGGCCACCTCATCGACGCCGGGCGCGTCATCGTGTACTGTCCGGACACCCTCAACCACGAGAGCTGGTACAACAAGGGCATCCACCCGGCCGACAAGGTCAAGACCCACATGGCCTTCGACCGCATGGTCCGCCATGAGATCGTCCCGGCGCTCCAGCAACGCCACCACCACGGCCGCATGATCGTGGCCGGGTGCAGCTTCGGCGGCTACACGGCGGCCAACTTTGCCTTCAAGCACCCGGAGGTCGTCTCGGACCTGATCTGCATGTCGGGCAGTTTTGACGTAAGTTCCTTCCTCGGCGGCTACCACGACGAGAACGTGTACTTCAACAACCCGATCGAGTTCATGCACGGCGCCAATCACCCGGACCTGTGGCGCATGGGGATCGTCCTCGGGACCTCCGAGTGGGACATCTGCCGCGCCCCCACCGAGCGCATGTCGCGCCTGCTGGCGAGTCGCTCCATCGACCACTGGCTCGACATGCGGGGCTGGGTCGAGCACGACTGGCCCCTGTGGCGCGAGATGCTCCCGGTGTACCTCGAGCGCGTCCTCTAAACTCCCCACGACTATCCCGGGGCGAGCTTCTTTGGTTTAGCTTTCGCCAAAACACACGACATGAAAAAGATCGGCATCCTCTTCGGCCAGGAGCGCACCTTCCCGCAGGCCTTCGTCGACTACGGCAACGCCCAGGCCCCCGAGGGCATCCAGTTCGAGGCCGTGCAGATGGGCGAGGTCCGCCAGGGGGTCCCCGTCGGCTACGCCGTGTTGCTCGACCGCATCTCGCAGGACGTGCCCTTCTACCGCGCGGCCCTCAAGCACGCCGCGCTCAAGGGCTGCGCCGTGATCAACAACCCCTTCTGGTGGTCGGCCGAGGACAAGCTCACCGCCAACGCCATGGCCGAGAACGTCGGCGTGCCCGTCCCGAAGACGGTGCTGCTGCCCTCCAAGCGCCACCCCGACGACACGACGCCGGCCAGCTTCTCGAACCTCGTCTACCCGCTCGGGTGGAAGGAGATGTTCGAGCACATC
Organism: Saprospiraceae bacterium; assembly: GCA_965215115.1. GTDB lineage: Bacteria > Bacteroidota > Bacteroidia > Chitinophagales > Saprospiraceae > CALDTK01. The sequence continues at coordinate 10,898 of OZ244050.1, read as the reverse complement.
GGCTTCCCGGCCTTCATGAAGCCCAACACCGGCGGCGGGTGGAAGAACGTCTACAAGGTCCACACCCCGGAGGAGTTCTTCAGCGCCTACAATGAGACCGGCCAGCTCAACATGCTCCTCCAGGAGGCGATCACGTTCACGACCTACTACCGCTGCTACTGCATCGGCGGGCAGTACGTACACCTCATGCCCTACGAGCCCCGTAACGCCTTCCACGAGCGCTACGTCCGCAGTCCCGAGGCCCAGCCGACGGGCGAGCTCAAGGACACGCTCACGGACTACGTCCTGCGCCTGTGCCGCACGCTCGGCTACGACTTCAACACCGTCGAGCTCGCCGTACGCGACGGCGTCCCCTACGCGATCGACTTCACGAACCCCGCCCCCGACGCCGACGTCAACTCCGTCGGGCAGGCCAACTTCGAGTGGGTCGTCAAGCACAGCGTCAAGTACGCCATCGAGCGCGCCGAGGCCTGGACCGAGGGCGGCGACAACCTGACGTGGGGAGGCTTCATGCAGCAATCCGTCGGCGCCGTAGCCGGGTCCGGTTCGGCTTTCGCCAAAACGCGGGACGGGGGGGCGAAGAAGGCACCTGCGAAGAAGGCGCCCGCGAAGAAGCCCGCGCCGGCCGACAAGGCCAAAACGGCCAAGCCTGCGAAAGTTACTGTGGCGAAGAAGGGTGGCGCGTAGGTTAGGCGGGCGTTAGACGAGCTCTGCTCGCGCCCGCTGTGCCCGTTCGGCAGGCCGTGGGCGCGCGAGCAGAGCTGCCCGTTCGGCAGGCCGTGGGCGCGCGAGCAGAGCTCGTCTAACGCGCCCCGCGCCCGCTGTGCCCGTTCGGCAGGCCGTGGGCGCGCGAGCAGAGCTCGTCTAACGCGCCCCGCGCCCGCTGTGCCTATTGGGCGGGCCGTGGGCGCGCGAGCAGAGCTCGTTTGACGCGCCCCGCGCCCGCTGTGCCTATTGGGCAGGCCGTGGGCGCGCGAGCAGAGCTCGTCTAACGCGCCCCGCGCCCGCTGTGCCCGTTCGGCAGGCCGTGGGCGCGCGAGCAGAGCTCGTCTAACGCGCCCCGCGCCCGCTGTGCCTATTGGGCGGGCCGTGGGCGCGCGAGCAGAGCTCGTCTAACGCGCCCCGCGCCCGCTGTGCCTATTGGGCAGGCCGTGGGCGCGCGAGCAGAGCTCGTCTAACGCGCCCCGCGCCCGCTGTGCCTGCCGGGCAGGCCGTGGGCGCGCGATACGAGTCCCGTATGATCGGCGGCTTGGCGCATCCTGAGCCCCGCACCCGACGTTAGGGTAACCGTACTGCCGTAATGCGCCCCGCCCGCACCGCCAAAAGCCCCCCGCCCATGTTCCGCCTCGCCCTCCTCGACCTCAACAACGGCACCCCCAACCAGGGCATGCGTTGCCTGCGCTCCCTGATGGACGCCTTCGCGGATCAATTCACCTACGAGGAGTTCGACGTGCGGGCCAAGAACGAACTCCCGGGCCTGGGCTTCGACATCTACGTCTCCAGCGGCGGACCCGGCTCCCCGCTCGCCTCCGGGGAGGCCTGGGAGGACAACTACTTCGGACTCCTCGACGCCCTCGTCGCCCACAACCGTACCACCGCCGAGGCCGCCGGGCGCAAGCACGTCTTCTTCATCTGCCACAGCTTCCAACTCGCCGTGCGCTACTTCAACGCCGGTAAGGTGAGCGCCAGACGCAAGAAGAGCTTCGGGACCTTCCCGGTTCACAGCTCCAACTCCGGGGATCGCGACCCGCTCTTCGAGGGACTCGACGATCCTTTCTGGGTGGCGGACTTCCGGGAGTACCAGGTCCTGCAGGCCAACCACACCGCGCTCGCGCGCATGGGCGGCGCCGTGCTGGCCTTCGAGAAGCTCCGCGAGCACGTCCCGCTCGAGCGCGCCGTGATGGCGATCCGGTTCTCGCGCGAGATGGTCGGCACGCAGTTCCACCCCGAGGCCGACGCCGAGGGCATGATCATCCACTTCAACGACCCCGAGCGCCGCGAGGCCATCTACGAAGAGTACGGCCAGGAGCGCTACCAGACGATGATGGGCGACCTCCACGACCCGGAGCGCATCGACAAGACCAACACCATCGTCATCCCCAATTTCCTCCGCGCCGCCATCGCGCAGCTGAGTGGTGAGAGTTCTCAGTTGACGGATGAGAGTTCTCAGTTGACAGTTCTCAGTTCTCAATCCCACAGCACTGCCCGCCCTGAGCGGCCTAGCGGCAACAACTGAGAACTGAACACTGAGAACTAAGAACTGATGACGCGAAAGCGTAGCTTCCCCGCTATGCAAGCAGATTACCGCAGTGCCTTCAACGCTGCCTTCCGCCCCGAACACTACACCCAGCTCTGCGGCGACCTCGAGCGCATCATCGGGGAGTGCCCCACGTTCCGGCTCTGCGAGACGCCCCTTTTCCTGTCGCCCGACCTAGTCCACAGCCTGCTCGGGAGCTCCGACGCCATCAGCGCCGTGCTCGCCGATCCGCAGGTTTTGCAGGACACTGCCTCCGCCATCAGGGCCCCTTACTGGTCGGTGCCCGGCGAGGTCGGCAAACCACTGTTCCTTCAGTACGATTTCGCCATCTGCCGCGAGGGTGACAGGCTCGTGCCGTGGCTCATCGAACTGCAGGGCTTCCCCTCGCTCTACGGCTTCCAGGCCGACTTGGCGGAGGCCTTTCGGCAAAACCCGACCCTCCCGCCCGGCTTGACGACCTACTTCCGCGGCATGGACGAGGCGCGATACTTCGAGGTCCTTAGTGAGGTGATCATCGCCGGCCACCGACCGGAGGAGGTGATCCTCCTCGAGATCGACCCCTGGTCCCAGAACACCCGCATCGACTTTCGCTCCACGCAACGCCACCTCGGGATCGCGGTGGTCGGCCTGGAGGAACTCGAACTCGACGGCCGCAAGCTCTTCTACCGCCGCGACAACCGCCGCATCCACGTCAAGCGCATCTACAACCGCGTCATCCTCGACGAACTCCTCTCGAAGTCGACCACGCGCTACGCCTACAACTTCCGCGAGGAGGTCGACGTGGAGTGGGCCGCGCACCCGGATTGGTTCCTCCGCATCAGCAAGCACACCCTGCCCGTCCTCGCGCACCTCGGCAACGTGCCCGACACCATCTTCGTGAGCGACTACGCCCCCGGCTCCCGCGACCTCGCGGACCACGTCCTCAAACCCCTCTACTCCTTCAGCGGCGCCGGCGTCAACATCCACCCCACCGAAGCCGACGTGGCCGCCATCGAGCGACCGAGCAACTGGATCCTCCAGCGCAAAGTCAACTACGGCCCCGTCTTAAACACCCCGACCGGCCCGGCCAAGGTCGAGGTACGCATGATGGCCGTCTGGCGTCCGGGCGCACCCGCTCCGGAGGTCATCAACAACCTCATCCGCGTCACGAAGGGCGAGATGACGGGCGTGAAGTACAACAAGGACAAGGACTGGGTCGGGGCGAGCGTCGGCTTTCACGCGGGGGGGTGAGGGCGGCGGCATTGGCCTGCGGCGTTCTGTCGGGGCCGCCGTTCTATCGGCTGCTATACAGGTGCTTTGATATAGCTTAAAATACGTGCACCCATGACGTGCACCCATGACGGGCAACGCCGTAGGCCAACGCCGCGCATGCGCCAAACCCTCACCCAATGTCCGCCACCCTGTAGTAAATTAACCACCAGTCACTGCCCAGTTTGGCGAAGCGCCGCTCGATCAGGTAGGCACCCTGCGTCGTCCGCACGCGCTCGATCACCAGATCCGGCTGCGAGTTATCGACCTCCTGCACGTACTCGCTACCGAGGTCGAGGGGCTTGTGGACCGACCAATCCTCGGGTTGCCAGTGGACATCGACCAACTCGCCGGCGTCGTTCTGCTGGATGTTGCCGTCGAGGGGCCAGGTAATGTGCTCGGTCTGGAAGGCGGAGTCGGCGTGAAAACGTTCGTAAAAGCTGGCGAACTCCGCTGAGAACTTCGCGAGCTGCGCCTCGTCTACTGCGCCGTCGGTGGCCCCGTCTCCGGCATTCCCACAGGCGCTCAGGCCAAGTAACCACAGCGCGACTGCGGCAGTACGGAGGACGTGGATCATAAGTCGGTATTGTTCAACGAGGGCCGCCGCCTGATATCGAAACTCGTGCCGAGCGTAAAGCTGTAGGCCGTGAGCCCGGGATCGCGCCGGTAGACCGAACCCCGTAGACTCAGCTCACGCCAGGTAAACACCTGCGAGGCGATGCGCCCGCGCCGAACCCCGAAGACGGGTGCGTACCGAACGCCCACGCCCGCCTTGTAAGTCTGGAAGGTCGCTAAGTCGAAGTCGGACGTGTAGAACTCCTCCGACGGTCGGTGCTGCGCGAAGCCGGCGTAGTAGCGCGACCCCTGCTGCGTGTACGCCCGCGCGAACGGCATCACCGTCCAGGCCTCGCTCACGTCGTAGGCCAGCTCCGTCTCGACGCTCGCCCCCCGGACACCCCAGCTGTCCGCGTAGTAGCGCGCGAAACTCCGAATCACGAGCGCGTCGTTCGGCTTCCAGTTGACGCGCAGCGACACCGGCACCCGGTAGCGCGTGTCCGGCAGGCGCTCGATGTCGTCCGCGTCGAGGGATTGGTCGGCGTTGCCGACGTAGTAGATCCTGTGGAACGGCGTACTCAGCAGTCCTTGCCCGATCGCGAGTTCCGCGGTGAGCGCCACTTGCACGCGGCGGTTGACGATCCGGGAGTACACCGCGCTGAGGCCATACGACCTACGAACGTTGTCGGCCAGCGGCCCCCGGTCCCCGAATCCCTTGCGCCTGAATTCGACGGGGTAGATCAGTTGCCACGTGTCGAGGTAGGCCTGCGCCGCGAAGGTCAACTCCTGCGCCCCGCGGTCCCACTCCTGCGAGAAGCCCACGCCGCCGTTGAAACTCGATACGTCGTACTCCTGGGAGGTCCCGAGGGTCGCGCGGTAGGTGCGGCCCTTGCCGAGGCTGCGCTCCGTGTAGGTCACCGAGGCGTACGCGCGGACGTCGCTCGAGGACGCGGTCGACACCTGGCGGTCGATCCGGTCCGTCGAGGCGCTGGAGTAGTAGTCCACCCCGGAGCTAACCCCGAGGGCGCTGTTCGTATCGAGGGGCACGGTGACGACGACGAGGCCCGCGACGTTGGTGAGTTCCTCGGTGCCGAGCCCGCCCTGTGGCGCCCCGAAGGCCCCGTCCTGGCTGTAGTAGTTGGCCAGGATGTCCACCTGCGTGACGTCCTTGTTCGGCGCCATCCGGTAGCCGTCGGCGGGCGGGGGCGTGGCCTGGGCCGCGGCTCGCGTCGCGGATGCCATCGCGAGGGTAACGACCACGACGGTGGCGGTGAGTTTAGTTACACCCACAGCCGCCGCCGATTTTGCCGCCGTTCGCGCCCGTGGCGCCCTCGCGGTAGGATTCGACGTTGTGCTCGAAAGTCTCGGAGTTGCGGGCGGCCAACTTCATGTCGGCATCGTTGAGCTGCATCCGCTCGTAGGGCGCCACGGCCGTGCAGGCCGCCGAGCCGACGCCGACGACGAGTCCGAGCCCAATGCACAGGCGACTAACGGTGATGGGGGATCGCGGCATGGGTACTTGAATCGTTTTCGAGGAGAGTTGGTTGCAAAACGAGCCCCAAACTGCGGTGCAATCGTCCGTGATTGTCGATAATGAGTGCCTCGACGTTCTTGAGGCGATCGATCAGCGCGATCCCTTCCGCCGGGCCGAGCACGAAGACCGAGGTGGCCAGGGCGTCCGCGAGCTCTGCGTCCGGACAGATCACCGTCGCGCTCATGACGTCCGTCGTCGGCAGGGCCGTACGCGGGTCTAGGATGTGCGCATATCGCGTGCCGCCGGCCGTGAAGTATTTTTCGTAGTCGCCGCTGGTCACGATCGCCATGTTGCTCAGGCGCACCTCCCCGATCACTTTGCCGGGGTGTCGCGGGTCCGCGATGCCGACCGTCCACGGGCGGCCCGTCCCGTCGCTGCCCCAGGTAGCCATGTCCCCGGAGGCGTTCGCGACGGCGCCCACGACGCCTCCGATACCGCGCATGATGACCAGCGCCCTGTTCGCCGCGTAACCCTTGCCGATCGCCCCGAAGCCGATGCGCATGCCGGGTGCCGCGAGTCCGATGGTGCCGTTGGCCACGTCGACATCGATCTTGCGGTAGTCGACCCGCGTGAGGGCTTTCGCCAAAACCTCCGCCGCCGGTAAGGTCGTATCCTGTCCCGCGAAGCGGTAGACGCCCCGCAGGCCGCCGGCCGTCAGGTCGAAGGCCCCGCCCGTGAGTTCGCTCACGCGAATGCCGCGGCGCACCAACTCGAGGAGCTCCCGGTCTACCGCCACCGCGTTCGCGCCGGCGGCGTCGTTGACGGCCGAAGTCTGCGAGGTCGGCTTCCACGAGGAGATCAGGTCCTCGATCCGGACGACCTCCGCGATGCCGGCGGCGACGGCGCTGTCCGCGGCGCCCTGGGTTTTGGCGTAAGCCCCGAAGTCGAAACGGCTCCCCATCAGCAACACGGTGCGCTTCGAGGTGTGCACCCCGGCGGACAGCGTGTCGGCGTTACGCTGTGCCTGGGCCTGCGCTACGACGAGGAGCGCGGTAGCGAGCGCTACCCAGTGCCGCATCATCCGGCGGCCTGTAGCTCGCGCACGAAGAGGTCGACGGTCTGTCCGGTGTACTTCATTTCCTTGACTGTGGCGCCCTTGGCGTCGAGCAGGAAGATGCGCGGGAACTGGCCCTCCTTGTTGTACTTCTCCGCGAGACCAGCGTTGTAGGCCTTCTGCGCATCTGGCAACTGGTTGCGCTTCTTGGACGGGAAGTCGAGGTACAACACCACGAACTCATCCTTCTGCGCCTCCGAGAAGCCGGCCTCATCGAGGACACTGCGCTTGAATTGTTTGCAGGGGGCACACCAGTCCGAGCCGGCGAAAACCATCAATATTCTCTTGTCGCCCGCCGCGGCCATCGCCTTGGCGTCCTCGAGCGTGTGCACGACCAGCACCGTGTCGGAGGTCTCCCAGGCGACGGGCCCCGCGAGGAAGGACTGCGTCTTGGCGGGCGCCGAAGAGGTCGTGGTCGACGGAGCCGCGGTCGGGAGGTCGGTGGCGGCCACGGACTGGGTGCCGGTGCAGGCGAGCACCAGCGAGGCGCCCGCGAGGAGGGACAGGGTGCGGATCATGCTTGCTACAACGTCAGCTCGCGGCAAAAGGTCACTGCTTGATAGATTGGAGGTAGCGCTGCGCCGTGGCCTCGTCCGGGGCCCGCCGCGCGGCCGTCGCGATGTCCGCGCGCCCGTCGGCGGTCCGGCCGAGGGACAGTAGGATGGTGCCGCGCTCGTGCCAGAGGTCGTGCCGCTCGGGACGCGCGCGCAGCATCCAGTCGTAATCGCGTAGCGCCTCGTTGGTGCGACCGGTCGTGTAGTAGAGCAAAGAGCGGTTGAGGTACCCGTTGAAGTTCGCGGAGTCGAGCGCGAGGCCCTTCGCGATGTCGCGCTCGGCGGCGGCGTAGTCACCGGTTTTGGCGAAAGCCGCCCCCCGGTTGACGTAGAGCTCCTCGAGCTCGGGCTCGCGCGCGATACCCGCCGTGTAGTCGGCGATGGCCTCGGCGGTGCGGCCCTGGTCGAAGTGGAGCTTGCCGCGGGAGTTGAGGTAGGAAGCCTCCTTCGGGTCGGCGGCGATGGCCTGCGTGAAGAGCGACATCGCGAGCTCGGGCTGCGCCTCGCGGACCCACTGCCCCCGGTTGCCGTAGGCCGTAGCGGTGTTCGGGAAGACCTCGGCCACGTGCGCCCAGAGCGTGTCGCCGTTGCGCCAGATGCGGGTCTGCCGGAAGGCGACGGCCGTGAGCAGCAGCACGTACGCCGCCACGCCGACCTGCAGTCCGACGCCCGGCAGCTTCGTGCGCAGGCCCTGGAAGCCGTAGGCGATCAGCCAGAAGAGCCCGACGTACCCTACGTACGTAAACCGGTCCGCGAGGTAGCCCTGCCCGGCCCCGAGGACCTGCAGCATGAACACGACGTTGACCGAGAACAGCGCCAGTCCGAACGTCACCGACACCCAGCCCTTGCGCCAGCCCGTGACGAGGAGCGCCCCGGCGGCCGCTACGACCCCGAAGGAGAGGTAAGCCTGCACGGGCAGTTCGCTCGGGTAGGGGTAGAGCGGGGAGTGTACGTACGGCACGAGGGCCTTGACGAGGTACACGGCGTAGGCGTACGCGCCGACGGCGAGGCGATCGACGAAGTCGTAGTCCGTGGCCTCGTCCAAAGAGCCGTCGCGCCCGAGGAAGTACACCCCGAGCACGCCGACCGCCAGGCTCATCGCGAGGTAGGGGGCTTTCGCCAAAACCTCCCGCCACCGGAGCTCGCGTTGCCGCAGGTAGTCCAGGCACACGAGGCTCAACGGCAGGCTTACCGCCTGAATCTTGGAGAGGAGCGCCAGCCCGAACAGCGCCGCGACACCCCAGTGCCACGACCGGTCGCGCCCGGCCTGGCGGGAGCGCTCGTACACCAGCATCGCCGCGAAGTAAAAAGCGGCGAAGAGGACATCCTTGCGCTCCGTGACCCAGGCGACGCTTTCGACGCGCATCGGGTGGATGGCGAACAGCGCGGCCAGGAGACCGGCCGACAGAGGTTCGAGGCGCAGCCGACGGCCGAGGCAGTACACCAGCGCGATGCACACGCCGTGTAGCAGGAGGTTGTCGAGGTGATACAGCCACGCCTCCGCGCCGACGAGCGCGTACTCGACGGCGAAGGTGAGGATCGGGAGCGGGTTGTAGTTGCCGATCACGGTCTCGGTCCAGATGGCGCCCCAGTCGAAGGTCATCACGCCGCGGTTCTCGAGGATGTTGACGTCATCGTCCCAGTTGACGAAGTCGAAGCCGATGGTCTGCCCGAAGACCAGGACGGCCAGGAGTACGGGCACGGCTACGTACGGCCACTCCGAGCGTACCTTTTGCCCCCCCCGTACGTCGGCTCGCTGCCGGACCTCCGGGTCGGCCGCGACTGCGACGCGAGCTGTCTTGGTAGTGGGCGGGTGCTTGACCCTCGTCTTTGCCTTGGTCGACATGCCATAGCCTTACGGCTAAACGCCACCCGGCGTTACGACCGACTGAGCGACGCCCCGGGCGCGATAGACGAGCCTCGCAGTCATTTGGCGGTATTTATGCCGCCCCCCCGAGCCGAAGGCGAGCCACCGGGTACCGTATACCGCGGCCGCAGCGAAGCACCCGACGCTCGCCAACGGCACCGACGTAGTGCCCGCTTCGCGGGTGGGGGCGGCATAATTGCCGCCAAACCACCGGGCGGGGGCACCCCCGGCACCAACAAAAGCAACAGCATCGCCCACCTTCACACCATCCCCAGCAAGGCCTCCACCCCCGCCACCGCGGCAACCCCACTCACCGCAAACCCGAGTCCCTCCACCGCCGCCGCCGTCGTCGGCCCGATGCAGTAGATGTTGGGGGGTAAAGACGGGCACTGCGCCAGAAACAGCTCCGCACTCCGCGGACTCGTGAGCAGCGCAACGTCGACCGCCGGGAGCGTCACCTCGAGGGGCACCGCGCGGTAGGTCCGCACGACCCGCGCGTCGATGCGATTTCCCAGCAGTTGCTCCACGGACGCCCGAGACTCCTGTGCCTGGACGAAAGTCACGCGTTGCCCGCTGGCCGTTTTGGCGAAAGCCGCAGCCGTCGATGCCGGCTCGCCAGTCCCGACGAAGGAGACTGCCAGCCCCGCCGCGCGCCACGCCGCGGCCGTCTTCTCGCCGATGGCGCCAAACTTGACGCCCGGTCGCTCACGGAGCCAGGCCCGGACGCCTTCCTGCGCCAGGAGGCCGTCGACGCCGTTGCGACTATACGCAAACACCCAGTCGCATTCCTCGGGCAGCGCAAAAGGCAGGGGCTCGAAAGCCAACATCGACTCGGCGATCAGGGTGTGCCCGGCCTCGGCCATCTGCGTCCAAGCAGCGTGTTTTGGCGAAAGCCGATGGGTAAGGAAGACGGTTGACATCAGTGAATAGGGTGTACCATAAAGTTTCGCCGCCAACGCAACGCTTCCGAGGCTCCCTCCTCTAGCCGCAGGCGCCCACCTAGCGTAGCGCCCACATAGCGCAGCGCCCCACCAGCACGCGCCTTCATTCCAACAGCTTCTCCCGCATCGCCTCGGCGAGCCCAGCGTAGGTCGACCAACTCAGCCGCGCCCGCCGCATCGGCACCTCCACCGACGGCGCGTACGCCGCCACCAGGTGGTACCCGCGCTCGTCGTGCGTGCAGTGCGCCCCCAGCGGGAGCTGGCAGCCGCCGTCGAAGCTCCGTAACAAGGACCGCTCTACGTTCGTGCAATCGGCCGTCGGCCTGTGGTGCAGCTGGGCGAAGAGTCGCCGCATGACCATGTCGTCCTCGCGGGTTTGGTAGGCGAGCACGCCCTGCGCCGGCGCCGGGACGAACTCGCGGGGGTGCAACTCGGAGACGACCAGGTCGCCGAGGTCGAGCCCGAGGCGCGTGAGTCCGGCTGCCGCCAAAACGATGGCGTCGTAGGCGCCGTCGCGGAGTTTCCGGACTCGCGTGGGCACGTTGCCGCGCAGGTCCCTCACCGTAAGTCCCGGCCGTAGATCGAGCAGTTGCGCCCTGCGTCGGACGCTGGACGTGCCCACGGTCGCGTCGTCGGCCAGGCGCCAGGGCCGGTCGGCTACGGCGCGATCGGCGCGGACCAGGAGCCAGTCCGTCGGGTTGGCGCGCGCGCTCACCCCCGCGATGACCAGGCCCGGGGCGTTGACCGTGGGCAGGTCCTTCATCGAGTGGACGGCCACGTCTACGGTGCCCGCCAGCAGCGCGTCCTCCAGCTCCTTCGTGAAGAATCCCTTGCCCTCGAGCTTGTCGAAGCTCAGGTCCTGGATGCGGTCGCCCTGCGTCTTGATGA